>NZ_LUUS01000006.1 GCF_001636405.1 Peribacillus frigoritolerans | reverse complement strand
ACCCGGATACCCGTATGAATCATTGTGTAGACAATAGCAATATTCCTGAAATGCCCAGAGGCCTCGATTTCTTTTAAGAGCGCAGCTTGCTCAAGCATGTTCAGGGCTTTTGGCGGATCTTCTTTCTTTTCCTTTGCTTTACGATCGATGTTGAGGACGATTTCGGGTTTTTCAAGGAACCTGGAAAACATGGTAATGGCTGAATAATGTTTTTCAATCGTTCCTCCACTCTTGTTTGACTGTTCCATATCGTCTAAATAGGTTTGGACGTGGGATTTTTCAATCTCTTTCGCCTCATCTTTAAACCATTGAAGAAGCTGGGAGATGACTCCCACATAGGTTTTAATCGTACCATCGGATTTATTTTGACCCATTAACCATTTCGCAAAAGAATGAAGAATTTGTTTATTGTCCAGGATTTCTTCTTTACTGGTCATTCGAGAAGCCCCCTACCAAAATTATGCTATTAATAAGCCTTTCCAACGAATTGTGGAATTTATACAAAAAAACCTTAGGATAATCCTAAGGTTTAGAATACGTAGATAGGATT
>NZ_KV440950.1:5423761-5459700 GCF_001636405.1 Peribacillus frigoritolerans | reverse complement strand
TAAGCTCTTCAGCGCCGATGGTAGTTGGGGGTTTCCCCCTGTGAGAGTAGGACGCCGCCAAGCCATTTGAAAAGACCAGCCATCCGGCTGGTCTTTTTTGAGGTCGTTATCTTCAGTACTTATTATTTAAACCTGTTATAGACTAAAGAAAGTTATATGCAGGATAAATGGTAGTACATACTATTAATGCATCTGAATATCTATAGTTATCTGTCTTACCATATCAGTTAAAGACAAAGGGACAGAATTCTTCGTTTCTGTAGGGATTTATGTTAAACTTAACATAGTTCTGAAACTGTCATTGGGGGAATAGCCGATGGATACCTCTGCTAAAGATGAAATGATTTTTTCGTTTGCTGAATGGTTGAGAGACCAAGGGAAATCAGCTAATACGATCAAAACGTATACTGGTGTCCTTTCACAGTTTTGTGACCAGACACAAAAGATATTGATGGAGATCCATTCTGAAGATGTTCAGGGTTATCTTGATAATTTAGAAAATTGCAAGAAAAGCCCAGGGACAATCGAAAAACACTATATCGCATTAAATGTCTTCTTTAAATTTTTAGGTAAACCGCAAGTGATGCTTTCTGTGGAACGTAAAGTTAAGGAGCACAAGCTTGAGGTACCTGAAACTTTAAGCCTCAATGAGCAGCAGATACTGTTAAGAGATATAGAAGCAGAAGGGAATCTAAGGAACATTGCCATCGTCTACCTTTTGTTACATACTGGAATTCGTGTCTCCGAATTATGTGACTTAAATGGCCGTGACGTCATCATGGAAACAGAGCGGAATTATATACTTGTCCGGAACGCAAAAGGTGAAATCGACAGATCCGTACCCCTTACGATATCGGCCATTCAACATGTACAAAATTATCTTTTTTCTTTAAAAGAAAAAGCAGATCCGTTATTCATCTCAAGCTATAATCAAAGGATCACTCCGAGGTCAGTTCAATATATATTGAAAAAATACAATGTGCATCCGCATAAACTGCGACATACTTTTTGTCAAAGGTTAGTGGATAATGGAATAGATATACAAACGATATCAAAGCTTGCCGGTCATAAAGATTTAAACGTAACGAAGCGTTATCTAAAAGAAAAATCGCTGGATCTGGCAAATGCGATAGATCAAACTTTCACGAAACACTAATATAAAGAAATGAAAAAGGGAAGAGAGATCTTTCCTTTTTTTGTTTAAACAAACAGATTCCTTGGAAATGACGAATAGGACGTTTTGTCTTAAGAGATGGGACGGGTTGAAAGAAGAGGAATATAGTCAGTCAAAAGGGCCGAACATATTGATGCATTGTTGAATCAAAAAAGAGGGGATTCCTTATTTCAGGAATCCCCTCTTTTTTTTCTTCGTTACTTAACTGTTTTTTTCTTCTTTTTACCTATTTTCATTATAAATTCATATACTACCGGCACTATTACAAGTGTTAGCAATGTAGAACTCACCAGTCCGCCGATAACGGTAATTCCCAAACCTTGTGATATTAATCCACTGCCTTCCGCACCGATTGCCAGAGGTATTAAAGCGCCGATTGTGGCAAGGGCAGTCATCAGGATAGGGCGTAGACGGGTGGATCCTGCCTCGAGTAAAGATTCCCTGGTAGATAGCCCGGATTCTTCATTCTTGATAACACGGTCCACTAATACGATGGCATTGGTCACGACGATACCTATAAGCATCAGGACACCCATCATTGCCGAAACGCTGATGGTCTCACCTGCAATGAATAGCCCTGCCAATGCCCCGATTACCGTAAATGGTAAGGAGAAGAGAATGGCTATTGGTGCTAAACCACCATGGAAAGTAACCACTAGGACAAAGTATACGATAGCAACGGCCGCTAACATAGCGATACCAAGTTGAGTGAATGATTCTTGGATATCTTCCGTCACTCCGCCGTAGTCTATAGAGACGCTTGCAGGAAGGTCTAATTTATCAACTTCCTTCTGTACCTCAGCTGTCACTGCGGCCACATCATCCGATTTGATTGTTGCAGACACGTCGGCATAAATTTTTCCATCGCGGCGGCTGATTGTATCGGAAGCTTTGCCTTCTTCGATTTTCACAAGCTCTTTCAATGGGATTTCCATTCCCATTGGAGAAGAAATTTTCGTATTCTCTAGATCTTTTTTGTCTTCGAATGTCGTTTCTTTTGTCTCGACATATACTTTGACTTCTTCTCCATCTTTCTTAATGGTAGTTAAAGCATCATCCTTATTCGTGTTGGCGATGGACATGCCAATTTGTGCAGCTGTCAGTCCAAGGGCACTTAGCTTTTCTTGGTCTGCAACTAGAGTGTATTGCTCATAAGCATTTAAAAGACTTGTATCAACATCTTTTAAATCTTTATTTTTCTTCATGATATTTTGAATATCATCAATTACCGGTTCAATATCTTTTTGTGTATTTCCGTAAACAAACAGAGTGGTCTCGTTGCTTGATGTTGATGTGAAATCTTGTTGTTTCCATGTTCCAGGTGAATCAAGTTCAGTTAACTCTTTTATGACGGTTTCTTTTTTGTCCCCGAAATTTTCGGTGTCTTCGTCATAGAGTACATAGAAGAGAGCCGAGTTACTCGAGCCGCCCATCATGCCTCCGCCCATCATGCTTTCGCCAAGTGTGTATTGAACGGTCTTCACATCGTCTTTATCCATGAAGTATTTTTCCACTTTTTCTGTTTGCTTTTCAATATCCTCTTTTAACTCTCCAGGTGCGGGAGTGTAAGTGACGATGATCGTTTTTTCTTCATCTGCAGGCATGAAGCTTACACCGATGCTTGGGATTAGGAATAAACTTCCAACTAATAATACAATGGCTGTGCCGAAAGTGATTAGTTTATGGTTTAATGACCAATCCAGTGATTTTCGATAGAATGCTGATAGTTTGCTTGGTTTTTCTTCATGTGATTTTAATTCTTTTTTAGATAGTCCCTTTTTAAATAAAGAGTCTGCCATTGCCGGAACAAGTGTGATGGCGATTATTAATGAAGCGACTAATGCAAACACCATTGTTAAGGCGAATGGCGTGAATAGTTCCCCGACAGGTCCTGTAACGCTTGCTAAAGGCAGGTATACGGCTACAGTAACGATTGTCGATGAAAGGATGGGGATGAACATTTCCTTAGTGGCAGATCGTATTAATTCGCCGCCTTTTAATTGTTCGCCTTTTAAAGCCATTCTTCTATAAATATTTTCTATGACGACAATGGAGTCATCAACGACTCGGCCAATCGCAACGGTCATGGCCCCAAGTGTCATGACATTCAATGAAATATCCATTTGTTTGAGCACCAAAAGGGCTGCTAACAGGGATAATGGAATCGAAATGACGGAAATGAGAGTCGTTTTAAAGTTCCTAAGGAACAGCATGATGACAATGACGGCAAACAGACAGCCGAAGAGTGCCTTGCTGATCATGGTTTCAACGGAATCTTTAATCGGTTTAGCTTGATCGAGAGTAGTGTGTACACTTACCCCATTAAACTCTTCTTTGAAATTCGATGCTTCTTCATTTACTTCGTCGACAATTGCAACTGTATCGGCATCAGGTGATCTTGTAACCTGGATTCCAATCGATTCGCTACCGTTTGTTCTTGAAATCGATTCAGCCTTACCGGTAATTTTAACATCGGCAATATCTGATAATTTCACATTTTGCAGTTGGGCAGGACCTGTTTCCATTTCAGGAGATAATTGATTGGTTTCCTGTCCAGTTTGTGCTGGCGCACCTGTTTTCGGGCCGCCGGTTAAAGGTATCTTTATATTTTTTAGGTCCTTTAATGTGGAAATGTTTCCATCCACAACGATCGTTTTCTCTTTATCATCAAAGTTATATATGCCAAGCGGCATACTGACGTTTGCAGACTGGACAACCTTCTTTACGGTTTCTTCATCGAGCCCGTATTGAGCCATCTTGTCCTGGTCGAATACAAGGCTTCCTTCATTTACTTGCTGTCCGGAAATGGATACGGATGTCACGCCGTCAATTCCTTCAAGTTTAGGCACTAACACCTCTTCGACATTTTTTGTAAGGTCTGGTAAATCAGAAGCCTTATCTGTTACACTGAGTGCGACGACAGGAAAAGCGTTTAATTCTAATTTAGATACGCTCGGGTCATCTACTCCCTCTGGAAGTTCCAATTTCTCTAAAGCTTCTTTCACTTCTTTTACTGCATCATCCATATCCGTATCATAATCATATTGTAATTGGATGGAAGAGGCATTGGCCATGGACGAAGAACTGACTAATTCCACTCCTGGCAAATTTGTTACTTTTAGCTCAATCTGGTCTGTGAGCTTATCTGCTACTTCTTCAGGTGCAGCTCCAGGATAAACAGTGGAGATGCTTATTAAAGGAGTGGAGATGCTTGGTATGGTTTCTTGTTTCATGTTTAAACCGGAGTATAAACCAGCTGCAACGATGATGATGGTAAGCAACCAGATTGCCAATTTATTCTTTAATGAAAATTTAATTATTGAATTCAAGCTTGTACCCTCCATACATAAAATTGTGACCAGCCGGTCACAAACTCAAATATATAGTATATGGATTATGATTGCAACAGATAATATCCGTTAGTACTAACGTTGTGATTTCAAGGGTTTTGGGATACAATTTGGAAGATGTGACCCGTTGGTCACCGATGGACAATTTTAAGAGATAGGATGAATTTGATGAAAGAAAAAAATAAGATGATCATAGATAAGTCTGTAGAGCTTTTCGCGGAAAAAGGCTATCATGCAACTTCGGTTCAGGAAATTGTTGAAAAATGCGGGATAGCAAAAGGGTCCTTTTATAATTATTTTAAATCGAAGGAGGAATTACTAGTCTCCATTTTTAAATTTTACTATGAAGCGTTGACAGACTCATTACTTGATCTTGAACTGGATGCTTCATTGTCCAGTAAAGACAAATTCATGAGGCAGATCACTGTTCACATTGAGCATATGACGGGAAATACCAACTTGATTCAAATGATGATGCAGGAACAAATGGTTCATATCAGCAAGGAACTAGATGGATTTTTACATTATATCCATGAAGAGGGCTTGATTTGGTTCAAGCGTAAAATCATTGAGTTATATCCGGGACTTTCATCTGATCTTCTGCCCGATTGCACCATTATTTTAGATTCGCTTTTCAAAGGATATATCGGAATATTGATCAGGAAACAAAATGCTTTCGATGTAGAATTGTTACCTAGCTTCATATTGAACCGGATGGATTCCATTGTCGCAAGTCTGGAGAACATGGAAGATCCATTATTGAAACAATTTCCCCTACCAGGTTGCTCGATGCGGGATATGAGCCCAAAAGAAGAAATCCATTCGATTATCGACAGGATGCTGGAAGTGGAAACGCGTAAAGAAGAGGGAATGGAAACACGTAAAATTACGGAAGCCTTAAAGGCACTCCAGGAAGAATTTTCAAAAGTTAGGCCAAGCTCAATCATCTTGGAAAGCCTTTTGTTATTTTTGGAAAAAAATGAAAAAAGGAGCCCCTTGTGTTCAAAGCTTATCTTATTGATGAAGGATTATTTGCTGTATATATGAAGGCTTTACTGAAAGGGGCGAAAGCCTCTTTTTCATTTAAATTTTTAATGAGATTTAAAACGGAGATTTAGGAAAAAGTAAAAAGTGATGGGAAGAAGGCAGTTCTTTCAATAATATGGGGGCTGGAATCATGCGATGGAAAAAGGGAATGCTGATTTATAATAAAAATGCAGGGAATGATAAACTCGAAAGGAATCTAGGAGGGTGTCTTCCGGTATTAGCTCCACATATTGATGAGTTTCTCATTCTACAAACAAAGCAAAAAGGCGATGCATGCCGTTATTGTTTAAATATGGTGAAGAAATGGATGTAGTTTTCGTATTGGGAGGAGATGGAACGGTACATGAGTGTATAAATGGCCTTTCACCCCTTCAGAAGCGGCCGTTGTTTGGGGTTTTACCTGGAGGGACTTGCAATGACTTCTCCAGGACATTAAAGAGTCCTCAAAATGTTCGTCAAGCTGCGGAAGCATTAGTAAACGGTAAGGTTCGTCCAATTGATATTGGTAAGTCCAATAACGATTATTTTTCCAATTTCTGGGGAGTTGGACTTATTTCAGATGCTTCAAATAATATTGATGAGCAGGAAAAAAGCAGGTTCGGAAAGATAGGATATTTATTAAGCGCTGTAAGGACGATTGGTGGGAGTGCTCCCTTTTCCTATAAAGTGGAATATGATGGGAATTTCATTGAAGGGGAAGCAGTTATGATTTTGGTCTTGAATGGTTGTTTTATCGGCACTAATTTATGCCCTTTCCCATGATTAGACCAGACGATGGGCTCTTTGGCGTTGCCATCCTGGAAAATGCAAACCTTGGTGCATTTTTAGAAATAATAGCGATGAAACGTTCATGGACTCAAAGTATGAGTTCAGACTCTGGGGTGACTTATTTACAAGCAGGTACCTTGACTATTGAATCCAAGAGGCCGCTTGATGTTGATATGGATGGAGAGAACTATAGGCAAACTCCTTCACGCATTAAAGTCCTTGCCCACCATTTGCCAGTATTAACACCAAATTAGTGTGGGGATTCGGGAAAGACTTATGTGTTTTTTTTGTATATTCATTCCTTATTTCTGCAATTGTTTCCAAAATAGGATAAAATGTATGATGATATATCATTTTTTGCAGGAGGACCAATTATGGTGTACCAGGTAGGATTGTTAAAGGGCATTTTACAGCCTTATCGGAGTCGTTATCAGCTGCAAAATGCAGAGGCAGTCACAAAGCTTGGATTGAAATTAATATTTATATTTTTTCTTAGTCTAATAGTATTCGCCGTTGGGGGATATTTTGGCATTGGTTCAGAATCATTCTCCAAAGAAATCACGAAGATGAGCGCCAATGAATTCGAAGCTGCAAAGTTGCTGATTTTGAGCGGCAATATAATAACAGGAATAATCGACCCTTCCATATACATATTTTTAGCAGCTCTATTCTTTTGGATCGTTACTGATATCCCCTATATAAAATTAGTTATCGTTCAAATGATTCTTTTAAGCCTGCAATTAGTGGAAAAAACATTATTGATTCCCTTATTCGTTTTAATGGATATAGGCAGCGATGCCAATCCTTTTTCATTGGGGATCATCAGTCAGTATTTTCTCAGAAGTGATTATTTCATTCACTTTTTCAGTGAAATTACCATTTTTCAATTTCTCATTATTGCTCTGCAATATTTTTATTTAAAGGAATTTACAGAACGTAATAATTATTTGGTCCTTTTAATGATTGTTCTATTCTATTTGGCCACATGGTTTGTTAAAGCCTTTTTAGGATACATCCAAGTAGGCGTATTTGTATAAAGCGGGTGAAATGAATGAGCGGTAACTGGAAAATAGCGGCGGTCTCCATTGCTTCGATAGTGTTAATAACCGTTAACTTATACCTTATTGAAAAAAAAGAAAGCAAAGTGGAACGGACGGTTTTCGTTGAAAACTGGACTAAGGTAAAAAAAGATACAATTACGGATACTATCCAAACAAATGGGGTAATTAAACCAGTAGAAGAGTATGATATCTATTTTGATGCCAAGAAAAATGATTTTAAGAAATTCCTTGTAAAAGAAGGTGATTCGATTACGGCTGGCTCCTCGTTGTTTGAGTATACGGCGACCGAACGTGATGCGCTTAAAGCGAGTTTGGAAGCGGAGAAAACGGCAGCTGAGGGGGAAATGGCAGGGATTGAGGAATACATAGGGAAGTTGAGGTCTTATCAGGGGACCGTGACCAGTGAACCTGAAGCGGCAATTGATGAATCGGTGGAAAAAAACTTGAATATTGATATAACGACAAGCTCTTCAGATCTTATTAAAAGTAACATTGAGCAAGAAATGTACAAGCAGGAACTAGAAAAAAACAGGTTGGATGAAAAAGTGAATATGCTTGACGCTAAATTAAGTTCGATTGAGGAGCAGTCCAGTGCAATTGTGACGACGAGCGAGGCTGATGGTGTCGTTAAAAATATCAATAAAAACCTTGATAATCCCATTATATCCATCGTTTCGACAAATATGGCAATTGAAGGGTATCTCTCCGGAGAGGAAATGAAAAAGGCTGAAGTGGGCATGACTATAAAAGCAAGTTCCTCTGATTCAAAAAAGGCATTGAAAGGGACGATTGGCCGTATCCATTCCTATCCCGCTGAAGAGCCATCATTAAAAAAAGATAACAGATTTCCATTTCAGGCTTTAATCGAACCGGAAGGCGAAGAAACGGAACCTCTGTTGGTGGGATCGAAAGTGAATCTTACTGTAATAACCAATGAGAAAGCCGGTGTACCCTCCATACCGATAGGGGCGGTACAATACCAAAAACATCCTTATATTTACAAGTTGACGAATAAAGGCCATTTGGATAAACATTACATTACAAAAGGTCTTAAGGCTGAAGGGAAGCAAGAAATCATAAAGGGACCGTCTGTAGGTGACGTCATCCTCCTGAAGCCGAATGTGGCAGTGAAGAACCATTCTTATTTTATTACCCCGATTCAATTTGAAAAAGTGAAAGCTGGAACTTATAAAAAATTCACCTCTAGGGAAAAAGTAAGATACCTGTTACTTGGCATTCTGGAAAAATAACCGCTTTTTTCACAAGAGAGGTGATGTCAAATTAGGAATTAATTATATAAATATAACTTATTTGATTAAAAATCGGGAAGCGTAATTATAGATAGAATAGCTATTAATACAGAATATTCAGACATATTTAAAGACCTTTTTCTAGAACGGATGCGAATAAATATTTACAGATTATCATTTTTAGTATAATATTTTATTATAAGTTAACTCGCTTAATCTTATTCCAAGAACGGGGGACCCATTTTTGTGGATTTTATCCGCTAGGGGTGAATTCAGAAATGAAAGGGCTTTTTGTGTTTCCAATCCTAACCCGACAGCTAACCTCGTCAGCGTCTTCAAGGGAACATGTGTGAATATTCACGCCTATAAGAAATCGACACATGAAGTGTCTTTTTTTTCGGCGTAAAGACAGAGTTTTTCAAAAAAAGAAAAATTACTTTCTTTTATTAGTATCTTGTTTCCCTTACCGAGACAAAAATGTTTTTGCATCAAAGACTTTATGGAAGGTGAGGAAAGTAAATGAAGAAATTCAAACTAAGTTTAGCTAGCCAAATTTTCATTGGTTTAATTCTAGGGATTATCGTTGGTGCCATTTTTTATGGTAATGAGTCGGCCCAAAGCTTTTTACAGCCATTCGGAGACATTTTCCTACGAATGATTAAAATGATCGTAGTGCCGATCATTGTATCCAGCCTTATCGTTGCAGTTGCCGGTGTAGGTGACTTGAAAGCGGTAGGAAAACTAGGTGCTAAATCATTATCATACTTTGTTGTCGTAACGATGATAGCGATTGCTGTTGGTTTAATTTCAGCGAATATCATCCAGCCTGGTGCTGGTGTGAATATGAATAACCTGGAACAAACTGATATCTCCACATATGTTGATACAGCAGAAACTAAGCAGCATGAATCGTTCGTAGATACACTTGTACACATCGTGCCATCCAATCCAGTTAAAGCCATGGTAGAAGGCGATATGCTAGCGATCATTTTCTTCTCCGTGTTGTTTGGACTAAGTATTGCGGCCATCGGTGAAAAGGGTAAACCGGTATTCCGTTTCTTCCAAGGTGTAGCTGAAGGAATGTTCTACCTAACTAACATGGTCATGAAATTCGCTCCTATCGGTGTATTTGCACTAATCGGTGTAACTATCTCCAAGTTCGGATTGGAATCTTTAATTCCGTTAGGAAAGTTAGCGCTTTCTGTTTACGGAACAATGATCTTCTTTGTAATTGTCATTCTGGGTCTTATTGCAAAATTTGTAGGATTCAATATCTTTACGTTGATTAAGCTTCTAAAAGAAGAATTGATTCTTGCTTTCTCTACAGCAAGTTCAGAAGCGGTTCTTCCGAAGATCATGGAAAAAATGGAGAAAGCGGGATGTCCGAAACATATTGCTACATTTGTCATTCCGACAGGATACTCCTTTAACCTTGATGGTTCTACATTATACCAAGCGTTAGCAGCTATCTTCATCGCTCAAATGTACGGAATCGATTTAAGCATGTATGAGCAAATTACGCTAATGCTAGTGTTAATGATCACATCCAAAGGGATTGCGGGTGTACCAGGTGTATCTTTCGTAGTTCTTTTAGCGACATTGGGAACTGTCGGTATTCCTATTGAAGGTCTAGCATTTATTGCCGGTATCGACCGTATTCTTGATATGGGACGTACAGTGGTAAACGTTATTGGTAATTCACTTGCGGCAATCGTCATCTCTAAATGGGAAGGTCAATTCAACCCTCCTTCCAAAAAAGAACTAGAACAACAAGTTTCTTAATACACAAAATCCAGAGTGAAATGTCACTCTGGATTTTTTTTATTTATTTTTTGAATGAAGAAGCGCTTTCTTATTTCTCGATGACTGTAAACTCTGCTTCCTTCAGATACTCAAGCACTTCAAGTTGAATTGTTTTATGGAGGAAACTACCTTCTTGAAGGGTCTTCCCGGATGTCAAAATACCCCCAAATTCATAAAGCCTTACATCTTGTTTACCCCAAAACCAAATCATTTCCTCTCGGCCCAGAAGGTCATGTGTTGTGAAATGAAACTACCTTCAGGCTTTAAAATACGGTTGATTTGTTTTCATAGCTAATATCGGTCAGCAAAAAGGAAGTGGCCCTATGAAATGAGTGAATGAATGATAAAACCATTTATGATCCATTCTTCGAATCCTATAATTTTTCCTATTGGTTAAAATGGATTTTGATTCATGTTATTTACCTGATGCAGATGATGATGATTAATATTGGGGTTATATAACTTACGTGAAACTCCAAAAGTTTGATAAAATAACATTATTGATTGAGAGCTCGGAGGGGGTCAGGTTATGAAGAATGAAAGTAATGATATCTTATACATGTATATGCAGGCTTCCGAACGGTTTGTCCTTTTTAATGGACTCAATTTTCGTGAATTCGTCAATTCGCTTCCGTATACCTTGGATTCGATCTTATTATTGAAACATCAATTCGATGGTGGGGAATACAATTTGAATGTCCTGCTTGAGAGCGCTTCATCTGAAGCTATTGCGAAACTCGTTAAAGAAAATGTCCGGGCATATGGAGATTTCTGTTGGATCGATTTTGAAGAAGCGGAAGGGCTGGATGAATTGGATGGAAGGGAAATAGCGGAACTTTTATATTTAGGACACGCTAAAACCCATCTGGATCCCCCGTTTTTCCGTAAATTGAATAACCAATTTGTGTACCTTGCCCAGGATGATGGCTGGTTCAATAAAATTTATTTTCGTTCTCTTTCGACATATTATATGATGTTAGGAAGTCTGATTCCGCTAAAGCTGGAGCCGTTAAAAGTAGAGAGGACGTGGCTTGGAATCAGAAAGAAAAAAGAGCTGACGGCGATTCCTGCAGAAATCATCGTTTCCTTTGCTCATATTCTGGCAGAGGGGCTCGTTTTTTCCTTTCGGGATGTTAAGTATACTAGAACGAAAATTGAGATACCGGCATGGGTCGTAGGGGATTATTTAAACATGGATGAAATGCATGATTCCTTTTCGGATAGAGATAGTAAGGAGCCTGATGCATTTATTATCTTCAATCGAAAAGAGAAGATTTGGGAAAGCGTTATTAAAAATACACCATCTTCCTGATTTTGTTTGAAGTCTTTGAACTTTTTAGGTGTAAGACTTACCGTCTCGTGCATAAAAGATAAGAGAGGGAAACATAGAGGTGTTCACAGGATGTGGCGGTTTTATCCTGTGGTCTGCAAAATAGTAATCATTGGAAAAGCCTCAATGATGGAAGTTTCGCTTTATCCCGCATAACAGGCTGTAAGAAGGCCTGTTGATAAATGTAATGAAAAAGAAATGTGGTGAGCCAACAGCCTGTAAATGCCCGATTGCGACGCACAGGATGTGCTAGCACAGGAGTTGCCAAAGGATGTGGCGGTTTTATCCTGTGTTCCGCTGAATAGTAATCATTGGAAAAGCCTTAATGATGGAAGTTTCGCTTTACCCCGCATTAACAGGCTGTAAGGAGGCCTGTTGATAAATGTAATGAAAAAGAAATGTGGTGAGCCAACAGCCTGTAAATGCCCGATTGGGACGCCCAGGATGTGCTAGCACAGGAGCTGCCAAAGGATGTGGCGGTTTTATCCTGTGTTCCGCTGAATAGTAATCATTGGAAAAGCCTTACTGATGGAAGCTTCGCTGTACCCCGCATTAGCAGGCTGTAAGGAGGCCTGTTGATAAATGTAATGAAAAAGAAATGTGGTGAGCCAACAGCCTGTAAATGCCCGATTGGCTCAACTAACCATCATTGGAAAAGCCTCAATGATGGAAGTTTCGCTTTATCCGTTTTAGTGTAAAGTGATACAATGAACATGGTTAAAAGAATATTGGAGGGTAATAACTCATGAAAACTAAACTTGGTTTGCTTTATGGTGGAAAATCTGCGGAGCATGAGGTTTCTATGCAGACGGCTTTAGCGGTCATTAAAGCTCTCGATTTAGCAAAGTTTGATATATATCCGATTTACATAACAAAAGATGGTTCATGGATTAATGGACCAAAGTTAACAGGTCCTGCCGAGAACGTGGAGGCTTTGACATTTTCACCAGAAAAATCGAGCTCGCCTCTGGCCTTGCAAGCACATTCAACTGATGAAAATAGTGAATCAACAGGGTATGACGTAATTTTCCCATTGCTTCACGGACCGAATGGAGAAGATGGAACCGTACAAGGGATGCTGGAACTGTTGAACCTTCCTTATGTAGGGAATGGCGTTTTAGCTTCTTCAGCAGGAATGGATAAGGTCATCATGAAAAACATTTTTGCCCAGGCGGGACTTCCTCAAGTGAAATACACTTGGTTCATTCGTTCTGAATGGGAGAAGAATACTGAAAGTGCCATCAAAAAGGTAGCGGATGAATTGGGGTACCCTTGTTTTGTCAAACCTGCCAATTTAGGTTCAAGTGTCGGTATCAGCAAATGTAATGATGCTGATGAACTGGAAAAAGCGGTAGCGGAAGCTTTTCAATTCGATCGGAAGATCATCATTGAAGAAGGGGTCATTGCTCGTGAACTCGAGTTTGGTATTCTTGGTAATGATGAACCGTCTTGTTCAGTGGCAGGCGAAATCATCCCTAAAAAAGATTTTGCCTTCTATGATTATTCAGCAAAATATGTAGACGGTAATTCAGCGATGGTCATTCCGGCGGATATAACGGAAAGCGAGTATGCAGCTTTATCCGAAATGGCCATTACTGCCTTTAAGTCATTGGATTGCTCTGGATTGGTCCGCGCAGATTTCTTCTTGACGCATGAGGGGCAAATCTATATTAATGAAGTGAATACAATGCCTGGGTTTACTCCTTTCAGCATGTTTCCGTTATTGTGGAAGCACACAGGTGTCGACTATCCAGCGTTAATTGAAACACTCGTGAAACTTGCCTTGGAACGTCATCAGGAAAAACAACAAATCAAATATACAGTTTGATCATGCAGGTAAAGTATCAGTAAACTCCACAATCCATCATGCCTTGATTTGATGGATTCCAATCAGCAGGAACCGGTGCGATTTAAACTGGTTTCTGCTTCGTTTGGTTAACGGAGAGCGATTAACGGTTCGATGAATGTAGGAGGAACAAAATGATAAAGAGAACGTTAAAACAAGTACATGAAATGGCAGAGGGATTGAATGATATCAGTCCATTCCAGTCCAAAGGAATTAAAGGGGTTACCATCGATTCAAGAACGGTTAAGGAAGGATGTTTGTTCATTCCGCTTAAGGGTGAGCAGGTTGACGGCCATGAGTATGTCAAGCAGGCTTTAGCGCAAGGGGCTGCAGCTTCCTTTTGGCAAAGGGATGTTCCGAATCCTCCTGATGATTTACCGATAATTATTGTCGAAAACACTGAGAAAGCACTTCAGCAATTGGCGCGTTCTTACCGCCAGGAGTTGAATATAAAAGTCATTGGGATAACAGGGAGCAATGGTAAGACCACTACGAAAGATATGACCGCTGCGCTGCTGGCCACTGCCTATAAGGTTCATAAAACCAATGGAAACTTCAATAATCATTTAGGTTTGCCGCTAACGATACTTTCTATGGCACAGGATACGGAAGCGGCTGTTTTGGAAATGGGGATGAGCAGCCGCGGTGAAATCGAGTTCTTATCCAAAATGGCAAAGCCTGATGTAGCGATCATTACCAATATCGGTGAGTCACACTTATTGGATTTAGGATCACGCGAGGAAATCGCGAATGCGAAGTTGGAAATTGTCGAAGGCTTGGCGAAAGATGGAACGCTGATATATCATGGTGATGAACCATTGCTTCGCAATCGGATCAAAAAGGATTTTCCTGATTTAAACGTAATATCTTTTGGACGTACGGAAGAAAATGATTTATATCCACAGTCCATTAGCCAAGGGGCAGACAGTACCACGTTTACAATCGCAAGCGGTGATAAGGAGATCGGTTATGAGATACCTGTGTTAGGTCATCATAATGTTCTTAATGCGTTGGCGGCCATCTTGGTTGCTAAAGAATTCAATGTGGATGATTCTTCGATCCGTAAAGGCCTATCGACCATTCAGTTAACTAATATGAGGATGGAATTGGTTGAAGGCGCAAAAGGGCAGAAAATCATCAATGATGCATATAATGCCAGTCCAACTTCAGTCAAGGCGGCAGTGGAGTTGGTTGAGGGCTTATCTGGATTCGAGAATAAGATCCTTGTATTGGGAGATATGTTGGAATTAGGGCCGCAGGAAAAAGACTTTCATACGAAAATTGGTGAATTGATTTCCAATGAGCGGATTGATAAGATTTTCACATATGGTCCTTTAGCCGAGTTTATTGCCAAGGGAGCGAGCAAGTCTTTTTCATCGGAGCAGGTTCGCCCTTTTCAAAATAAGCAGGAGCTTATAGAGGAACTTAAGTCGTCCACACAGGAAAATGACATCATACTTGTTAAAGCTTCCAGAGGCATGAAGCTGGAGGAAGTCGTTCAAGCTCTACAAAAATAAAAAATAAAGAAAAGGCCGTTTCTTTTTTGAAACGGCCTTTTTTATTGTCTTTAAAACAGTGTCCCGGCTATAATGCAGATGTCATCGTTAATTACTGAATGCCTCATCCTTGAGACCAATAGCTCCTGAAGAAGGTCATTTGTATCGAGATGGACATTTTCAATGAATTCCCTCTCGATATTGTCAGATCGGTCGATGGCGGAAGGTGTGGGCGTTTTAGACAGTCCGTCTGTATAGATGATGAAACGGCTTCCTGGTTCATAATGAAAGACTATTTTTTTTATGGGCAATTCGGGGATCAGTCCGCTTGGGGCGGCCCCTTCGTTTAAGTTGAGAATTTGATTGGTGCATGGGGAATACAAAAAGGCCGAAGGAAGTCCGGAGTTCACATATTCGATGAGTCGATCCTTTGTATTCACGTATGCGATGAAGGCTGTAATACGAGCATGTTTTTTGTTTTCCCGATTAACTCCTTGAAATAGTTCCCGGATATGTTTGCCCAGTTCCTCCGTTATGTATATGGGGTCTTTTACCCGTTTGATAAGGTCGGGCATCAAAGTCCTTATGGACATGTTTATAAGTGCTGTGTGGATGCCTTTTCCAAATACATCGATCATGATGAAGCCGTATATCCTGTCGCCGACCTCCGCCCAGTAAAATAAATCCCCAGAAAGCTCACTCGAAGGCTGAAAAAGGCCTTTGACCTCTATATCTTCATTATTGATCGACAAAGGTAAACTTGAAAGTTGAATCCCCTTTGCAATTCGCAGGCTCCTTGCTGATTTTTGGTGTGTCTTTTCAAGCTCTTGCCCCTTCATTTTTGCCGAAAACAATTGCATGCTGATGTTTTTGAGTGACTTTAATTTAATCCGGACTTCTACTGAATCGGCAGGGACTGCCATGGTTTCATAAAAGGTCTTTTCCGGTAAGGTCTGTGGGGGCTCCATTCCTAAAGCGCGTTTGTAAATGAATAATATAGGGATTTCGTGAGATTCAGCTAAGGCAAATAAAGAAGTTTGCTGCCAAGAATCTGTTGATATGTGCAAAGGCAAAATAAATAATGATTTCATTAAGTCCGATGAATCTTCGAATAGATGACTTTGATTGAGTGGATCCTCCAAAAAAGTGACTTTCTTGTTCATTTTCTTTAAGATTCGACCAAAATCCTTACATAAAGGAACATCTATTGTGAATATGTTCATATAACCCCCCGTTGATTTGTTGATAGGTCAATCATACTGCATTTAGACTAATTTACTATAATTTTTACACAAAAAGATGAAATTTTCGAAAAATGAATGATTCCATATACCTGGAAATTCATTCATGATAAGCCCTTTCCTCCAACGGGGGTAATCGTGGAAGGGGGTTATCGTTAGATTTTAATCCTTCCTGAAAAAGGTTTGTTGAAACTATTTGATTTAAACTCATATCATATATAAATGGATGTTCGTTTTGTGAAAAATTCACATGAATATAGTTAGTGGTTTGGAATGGTCTATCCCGAACCGTTATTTTAAAACAGGAATAGGTTACTGAAATCCTCCCAACTGGATTCCTTAAGCCAACTGTCGTTTACAGTCTGTCTGAATCCACTTACGCATGATAGGTTATAGTAACTGAGGTAATTCTGTTGAATAAATCAGGCTGCACAATTATCAGGTGGGACTATTCAATTTCTCATTTTTGAAACGATCTAAAGTTTTTAGTAACTCGAATAGGGCGATATCCTTTATTGCATTAACAGTTTGAAAATGGTAATATGAGTATGAGTTTAAATGTCTTATCATTGATGATTATTTAAATTAATCAGGTTGAGGCAACAAAATTGTATGTTCTTACATGTTTCATGAGTTCATTCTTGAGATTATTTTAGATTAAATAGGCCGCGCGTCTGGTCATATATAAAAGCTGCATCTCTTGGCGGCTTTAGTAGCTATTAGGGAATCAAGCCGCATTTAAGCGCTTTTCCACTTCTGCAAATCCTCAACGCACCGGGCCTGTTTTGTATAAGAATCTTGGCTCTCGTCAAGTTTTGTTCATCCAGCCTTTTTAAGTCTGATGAATAATAGGTGCAGCAGCCCTCACCTGAATAAAACGGTGAAACACCCGTTTATGCTACTTTTAATTTTCCATATTGAATTTAATTTTGGTTACATGTACTTTTAAAAAGATGAGCGTATGTAAATGATAAGTCTACACGTGCGCGAAGTTAAAAATGCCGGTGAATGTCCGTACTGGTATATTTCCTTTTTAAAAAATCATATTGAGTTCATTTGAACTAAAAGGCAGACATACTTTTAGGTGATAATGATAAACTTTTTATTAAGAGATAAAGAAGAACATCCGTCATGATGATGAGGATTTGAACTAAAACATCTGTGCATGATCCATGAATGCACGTGTAAATTTACGATATAAAAAGGAGTACGAAAACATTGACATTGTTTAGCGAATTAGGATTAGATAGAACGTCCATGAAATCAATAGAAAAAATGGGATTTGAGGAAGCGAGCCCGATTCAATCCCAAACGATACCTCTAGCACTTGAAGGTAAAGATATAATCGGTCAAGCGCAAACAGGAACAGGTAAAACAGCAGCATTCGGTATTCCATTGATGGAAAACATCGATATCAATAACGAAAACGTGCAAGGGATCGTCATCGCACCTACACGTGAGCTTGCCATTCAAGTTTCCGAGGAACTTTTCAAGCTTGGTTACGGAAAACGTGCTCGTGTACTTGCAGTTTATGGTGGACAAGACATCGACCGTCAAATCCGTGCTTTAAAGAAAAAACCACATATTATCGTTGGTACGCCTGGTCGTCTTTTAGACCATATCAAACGTAAAAATATTAAATTAGGCGGAGTTCACACTGTAGTTCTTGATGAAGCGGATGAAATGCTTAACATGGGATTCATTGAGGATATTGAATTAATCCTTTCAACGGTTCCTGATGAAAGGCAAACATTGCTTTTCTCAGCTACAATGCCTGATCCGATCCGTAAAATTGCTGAAAGATTCATGCGGGAACCCGTGCTTGTACGTGTAAAAGCAAAAGAAATGACAGTGGATCGTATCGAACAATATTACTTGGAGTTAAAAGAAAGTGAAAAATTCGATACACTTGCACGCCTTTTCGATATTCAAACACCGGATCTTGCCATCGTCTTCGGACGTACGAAACGCCGTGTCGATGAATTGGCATCTGCATTGAATATCCGCGGTTATATGGCTGAAGGCATTCATGGTGACCTTAGTCAGGCAAAACGCCTTTCTGTTTTGAAAAAGTTTAAAGACGGCAGCATCGATGTGCTCGTTGCTACTGACGTTGCAGCACGCGGACTTGATATTTCCGGCGTTACTCACGTATACAACTTTGATATCCCTCAAGATCCGGAAAGCTACGTTCACCGTATTGGACGTACAGGACGTGCGGGTAAACATGGTATAGCCATTACGTTTGTAACACCAAGAGAAAGAGGTCAACTGCATGCAGTTGAGCATACAACGAAAAAACGTATGGAGAAGCTTAAGACTCCTACGTTAACTGAAGCGTTGGAAGGTCAACAAAAAGCAGTAACCGAAAAAATCCTTAATACAATCGAGAACGAGGATTTAACTTTATACCTTGGTCAAGCGGAAGAGTTATTGCAAAAACATAGCGCAGCGGATTTAGTTGCAGCCATGCTTAAATCAATGACAAAAGAACCGGATCAAACGCCTATCAAGTTAACGGAAGAATCTCCATCTCCTATGCGTCGCAATCGCGGAGGAAGCGGATCTTCTGGTAACAGACAGCGCAATGGCCGCAGTTCTTCAGGCAGAAAAGATTACGGCAGCGGATCAGGGAAACGCCCAAGCACGAACCGTAAATCGAATGGTTACGGAAACCGCAGCACGAGCCAAAAAAGAGAAAAAACTAATAAGATTTAATTGAATTGGGAATGCCGCTCATTTGAGCGGCATTTTTTTATGTGCATCTCCAACTCTTCATGAAAGGTGTCCGCGGTTTTTGGATGGAATGCTCACAGCCTTTGTTTGAAAAGGGGTTAATTTCCAGTATTTAAATATAGTATAATGGATGAAAGCAAGGATGGATGATGATTCAATTAGCATTACCTGTCCGGAAGAGGAGAAGCACATGGAACCTGAAAATCGTATATCGAATAAGGCCTTAACCGTATGGAAAATCAGTGGTCTTATAAGCTGTTCAATAACCTGGATTATAAGCATCGCCGTACTCGTGCTTACAATCATTTTTGATTGGACATATTGGGTGATTGGTGCGTTGGTCCTAATTTCGACAATCCAATCCTTTCTGGCCATCTTTCTGATTCCGTCGGTTAAATGGAAGAGGTGGCGTTACGAGGTAAGAAATACTGAAATTGATATCCAAAGTGGTATTTTCATCATTAAAAGAACACTCATACCCATGATAAGGGTTCAGCATGTTGAAACGAAGCAAGGGCCATTATTAAGAAAATACGATTTAGCCTCCGTTGAAATTTCCACTGCAGCGACTCTTCATGTTATCCCTGCCTTGGACCTTGCAGAGGCAGATGAATTGCGGCATTATATTTCGAGAATGGCAAGTGTGGAGGAAGAAGATGTCTGATCCTAAAAGGCTTCACCCCATAGCTGTATTGCTTAACATCATTAAATCGATTAAGGAGTTAGTCATCCCTTTTTTATTAGTGGTCGTCATTCCTGGGAAGAATGAAGGAATTCCCGGATGGATACAACCGCTGGTCATTGCCATTATTATACTTTTGATTATAGGGAATGCATTCTTGCAATGGTTACGCTTTACATATCGGATAGAAGAGGGAGAATTCAGAATTGAGTCCGGGGTATTCGTAAGGAAGAAACGGTATATAAAGTTTGATCGGATTCATAGCATGGATATATCAGAGGGCATCATACAGAGGGTATTCAGCCTGGTGAAGCTGAATATTGAAACGGCAGGCGGGTCTCAGGCGGATGCCGTATTATCAGCCATAAGGAAAAGTGATGCGGATCGAATCAATGCTTATATAAGTGAGGAAAAAAATGCGTATAACCCATTTGATAGGGATAAAGATGAAGTCGCGGATAATGAAATTGCTGCAAAATCATCTTCCGTTTTTAAGCAAACGCTGCCGCAGCTAGTCGCTATGGCTGCCACTTCGGGAGCGGTAGGTGTCTTCCTATCCGGGGCAGTCGCTTTTATTTCACAGTTCGATGAAATGATACCTTTTCAGAGAATATTTAAGGATTATGAAGATTTTATTGAAATGGGGACCTTCATTCTGACCTTGTTTGCCCTTGTGGCTTTATTGGCGGTTTATGTGCTGGCCACATTAAGTATGGTAATTAAATACGCTTCCTTTACCGTGATAAAAACGGATGAGGAGATCGTTATTTCCAGGGGGCTTCTCGAGAAAAGACGGCTGACAATCCCTATCCATAAAATTCAAGGTATCCGGATCATGGAGAATTTAATTCGAAAGCCATTGGGATTGGCGACGGTTTATATTGAATATGCGGGAGGGAGCATGGAAGATAAAGAAAGTCTTTCCATCATGCTGTTCCCTTTAATCAGAAAGAAGCATTTACAGAAGAAAATCATGGAAATTTTACCGGTTTATGAAACGGATACGGAGATGACACCAATACCCAAGCGTGCACTTTCCAGGTATGTGTTTCGAAAGTTTCTATACCTCATCCCGATCATCGGTGCCTTGGTATGGTTTTTCAGACCTTGGGGTTATCTTTCCTTCTTGCTTGTACCGTTGGCGATTTTTTGGGCATACATGCAATATAGAGATGCAGGTTGGAGCATAGAAGGGAATTTATTGCTATTGAGCAGCCGTTTTTTCTCGAAGCAAACATTGATCATGCAGAGAAGCAGAATTCAATCAATCACATATAAAAAAAGCTGGTTTCAGAATCGAAAAGAATTAGCCACCATTACAGCATCGATTAAATCAGGGATTACCTCCCGGGTCGGTATGGTTGCTGATGTGGAAGAAAAGGATTGCCTAATAATTAAATCATGGTATTCACCTAAAAAAACAGTCGACTCCCAATGATTGAAAGGAAGAGTCGGCTGTTTGGCCTACCATTTTTTTCTTAAGAATAATGGAGCTGTTAAAAAGCCGGTTGCCATTCCAGCCAAATGACCGACAACGTTGATCTGCGGCTGGATGAAAGTCATGATAATGGCAATTCCGGTCAATGTATATACTGTATTTCTTTCGTTGTTAGTAAAATTGGTTTTATTGAACAGCACAAGATATAGAAAGAATCCGAGTAAACCAAAAATTGCTCCGCTAGCACCTACGTGGTTATATGTCAGTGGGTTAATCAGGAAGGTTGCGATATTGGCAAGGATTCCTGTCGATAAAAAGAAGATTGAAAACTTGAAGGCTCCAAGTAATTTCTCCAGGAATGGACCAAAGATGGCAAGTGAGAATCCATTAAACAGTAAATGTGTAAACGTGCTATGTAGAAAGATGGGGGTGATCAAACGCCACCATTGTCCATCAGCGATATATAAATTCACACCTGTGCCATAATAAAAGAGTGCATTGCCGGGAAGTACGGGGAAAAGGACGAGAACGAATACAAGCATCATAATGAGTATGAGCACAGTTACAGCTCGATAAGAATTTGCATATTCACGGAAGCTTTCTGTTCTTGTAAACATAAATTCCTCCTTATATCGTTTTTAATTAGATACAATATTATCATTTTCAGGTAAAAGAGTCCTCCTAATGATATGCAACTTATTAAATTAATAGAAGAGGTGTCAAAGTGATTAAAGGTATAGGCGTGGACATTACTGAGTTGGATAGAATGGAAACATTGATTAATCGGCAACCCCGTTTAAAGGAGCGTATATTGACGGAAAGTGAAATCTTGATTTTCGAAAAGTTAAATGGAAGAAGGAAGGTCGAGTATTTTGCTGGCCGTTTTGCGGCAAAGGAGGCTTTTTCAAAAGCGTACGGTACAGGGATCGGTAAGCACTTATCCTTTTTGGATATTGAAATCATCTCGGATGATAAAGGGAAGCCGGTGATTTCAAAGCCGTTTTCTAAAGGGGTCCACCTTTCGATTAGCCATAGCAGGGATTATGCGGTTGCTCAAGTCGTAATTGAAGGGTGAGTGGAGTTTTGTCCAATCGGGTCATAAACCTTAAGGTTGTCTCATATACATTTAGTGCTATAGGGAGACAAGGCCCGGTAAAAGGTACATGGCAGAGTAGGTGCTCTCGAAAAGTTTTTAGCCGGATCGAGAAATGGTCCTGTCTAAAATACTGAGGAATTTAAAACATCAGTCGAGCCAATGTCCGGATCCTGCCTTTTCCTCTCCCTTTTACGTTCAAATGACAAAAAGGGGTTGAAAAGATGAAGAAGATGGTAATGCTTTTTGCAGGGATCATGCTCTTGCTTGCTCTTTCTGCTTGCGGCCAAAAATCGCAGAGTGACGTAGTGAGTGAATTGAATGAGAAGCTTGGTGAAATGAAAGGATATAAAGCTAACGCGAAGATGACATTAAAGATGGGGACGGAACCTCAAGTGTATAATGTGGAGATTTGGCATAAGGACCCTTCTTTTTACCGAGTGAATCTGAAAAATGAAGAGAAAGATCAAAGCCAGATGATTTTGAAAAATGATGATGGTGTATACGTTTTGACGCCTGCTTTGAATAAAAGTTTTAAATTTCAAAGCGAGTGGCCGGAGAACAGCAGTCAGGCCTATTTGTTCGAGTCGTTGGTGAAAGACATTACGGAAGATAAAAGTGCGACATATAAAGAAACGGATAAACACTATGTCTTTGAAACGAAAACGCGCTACCAAAACAATAAAATGTTGCCATATCAAGAGATTACTATAAACAAAAAGGATTTATCCCCAGTCAGTGTAAAAGTCATGGACCCTGATAGGACCGCTTTGGTTCTTGTTGAATTCTCAAAAGTAAAATTCGATACGAGTTTTGATAAAGATTCATTTGACATGAAGAAAAACATGACAAGTGCACAACTTGAAGCTCCCGTTATGGCAGAAGTCCAAAATGAGGGGTTTGCAGTGAAATACCCTGAAAATATTGGCGATATGAATTTAACGGAAGAAAAAGAAATTACGACGGAAAAGGGAGAACGTGTCGTTTTGACGTATGAGGGTACAAAAAGTTTTACATTAGTTCAGGAAAAAGCTGAGGTAGTCCAAACTTCCGTTTCGACGAATGTGAATGGAGAACCTGTTGATTTGGGTTATACTGTCGGGGCCATGACGGGAAATACGATTGCATGGACTTTTGAAGGTGTCGATTACATGATAGCATCAAAGGATTTGTCACAGGAAGAGATGATAGAAGTCGCCCGTTCGGTTGGGGAAGATCCAGTCAAATAGGATTACATAACAAGCTGATGTTTCCCGTCTCCTTACGAAGGTTTCTTCTAGGTAGGATAGGCGGGGAAGCGGCTTGTTGACCTTTTTTAACCCATTATTTGATTTAGGCTGGCAGCCGGGAAATGAGGATCAAGGTGAAAAAGCACTTTATCTTTCTAGCGGTTGGTTATAGAATGGTCCTATAATGAAACGAAAACTTCGCTACTGGGAAGAATCTTATGGTGAGTGTAGGAAAGAAGGAAAAGGTCTTGGAAACGAAAGTATTTCATCGAGATACGTGGGCAGAAGTAAATTTGGATAATATTTTTGAAAATATCTCTTCAATGAAAAAAAGTCTGAAAAAGGGCGTTAGTCTTTTCGCTGTCGTCAAAGCCAATGCTTATGGCCACGGGGACTATGAAGTGGCTAAAACGGCGCTTGATGCGGGGGCGGATTTTTTAAGTGTAGCTTTTTTGGATGAAGCTCTTGCCTTACGGAAAAAAGGTATATTGGCTCCGATTCTTGTCCTTGGGGCTTCTAGGCCTGAAAGTGCAGCGCTTGCTGCCGAGCATGGTATTTCCGTGACGGTTTTCGATGAAGCATGGTTGGAGAAGGCAAAGGATTTGTTGAAACCGGGACAAGTTTTGCAAATCCATGTAAAAGTGGATAGCGGCATGGGGAGAATCGGCATTCGAGATAAAGGTCAACTCATGAAAGTGGAAAGTTTGCTTAAGAGGGAAACTTGTTTCAATTTCCAAGGGATATTCACTCATTTCGCGACTGCGGATGAAATGAAGACGGACTTATATGAAAAGCAGCTTGCCTTTTTTAAAGGGATGCTTTCCGAATTGACGGGAAAGCCGGAATATGTTCATGCAGCCAATAGTGCAGCTTCTTTAAGGTTCACCGATTCAGAATGGAATGCAGTAAGAATGGGGATTTCCATGTATGGTTTGAGTCCTTCCATGGAGATGAAGCCGATATTGCCCTTTCCATTAAAACAGGCTATATCATTGAGAACGGAGATGGTCGCGGTTAAACAGCTTGCTAAGGGTGAAAGCGTTAGCTATGGAGCGACTTATACGGCTGAAGGTGATGAATGGATTGGAACTTTGCCAATCGGATATGCTGACGGCTGGATCCGTAAGCTGCAAGGTCAGGAAGTTCTTGTGGATGGAAAAAGAGTGCCCATAGTCGGAAGGATTTGCATGGATCAATGCATGATCAAGCTGCCTGGACCATACCCTGTAGGAACTGTGGTCACATTAATCGGGAATGATGGGGATGAATCGATTACTGTCGATGAGATAGCGGCAAAACTGGAAACGATCAACTATGAGGTGACATGCATGATAGGAGCAAGGGTGCCCCGCATATATTTGAAAGACAATCAGGTGAATCATGTACGCAACTTCATTTTGGAATGAGCGGATTGTAAAAAAATCCTAAGATTGTGAATAAGATTTCCTTTATTATGCTGATAATAGGATTGAGAATAGAATATACTCTTTGCAGATAGGCATTTTAATGGTAATATTGAAAAGGATATATAATAAAGGTGTGTAGTGATGGTGGAGGTGTATGTTTGTGTCTGAATCCAGCGCAACAAGAGAGATATTAATTCGATTACCTCAAAATTTTTTAACAGAGTTAGACGGGTATGCGAGTGAGGAAAATGTGAATCGCAGTGAATTTATTTATCGTGCCACAAAAATGTATCTTCGCGAACGTAAAAAGAAAGAGTTTCGTGAATCGATGAAACGCGGTTATATTGAAATGGCGGCCATTAATTTAACGATTGCTTCTGAAGCCTTCCAGGCTGAATTCGAGGCTGGTCATTGCGTTGAACGATTAGTTAGCGGAGGCTGAGCCATTGATTGTTGTTAAGCGTGGTGACGTATACTTCGCAGACCTTTCCCCGGTAGTCGGTTCAGAGCAGGGTGGAACCCGTCCGGTACTAATTTTACAAAACGATATTGGTAATCGCTTTAGTCCGACTGTGATCGTGGCAGCCATTACAGCTCAAATTCAAAAAGCGAAATTGCCTACACATGTTGAGATTAATGCAAAAAAGTATGGATTCGAACGGGATTCCGTCATTTTATTAGAACAGATCCGGACAATCGATAAGCAGCGTTTAACTGATAAAATTACGCATCTTGACGAACCGATGATGCAAAAAGTCAATGAAGCTTTGCAAATAAGTTTAGGCCTCATTGAGTTTTAAAGAAAATTTTTCCCGTTAAACCGGGCGTTATTATAATACAAATCATTCTTGATATTATTTAGATGGCACGATTCCTGTACTGTGGGAATCGTGTTTTTTTTTATGAAATAACATAAACATGTGTCCAAAAAGTAAACAGGGAGGAAATATGAAAAATTTGACGAATAAAAACATTATACAGTTAGATATTGGATGGAATGTCATTGTTTTTTTTTGTATCTCCCTAACTTTTCATTTATTTATGTTTTTCTTACCTGAATTTCGGGTATGTAGTTATGTTGTAAATACCTAAAAAAAGCAAAAGTGCAGTGGAGAAACTCGAAGGAAATCCAAATGGAAATAACATTACAGTTAGTTAACATCCTTGTGACGTGGACAGGGAAACATAGCAATTGTGTTAGAATGGGAGGATATTATGAATCAATTGGTTTACGATTTTATTAAGCAAAATCAAGATTACATCCTTACTGAGTGGATGGGCATCATGAAGGAAAGTACGGACGAAAGATTAATTAAAGTTGTCTCAGATCGAATGTTCACGCAAACGAGCAGTGAATTTATAGATATGATCATCACGAACGTTGATAGTAAAAACAAGGAATTCACATTGAAGCTTTCAGATTTTGCCGAGAAAGTCGTCCAATTGGGATGGCCTCTTACTTTCGTCAATGAAGGACTTCATAAGTTCACGTTAATTGTCATTAATGGAATGGTGGAAAAGGGTCTCGTTACTCCTGATAATCAAGTCAATCTCGTTAACCATTTGGATAAATGGGCGACACCGATAAATAATGAAATAGTCAATATATATACTCAAACTTGGGAAAGAACCGTTTCCATGCAAAAAATAGCGTTGCAAGAACTTTCGGCACCGCTCATTCCTGTATTGGAAGGAATTACGGTAATGCCGCTGATTGGTACGATTGATACGGAACGAGCCAAACAGATAATGGAAAACCTGTTGACTGGCGTGGTTAAGCATAGATCTGAAGTCGTTCTTATTGATATTACGGGCGTGCCGGTCGTGGATACCATGGTTGCCCACCATATCATTCAAGCAGCGGAAGCAGTCCGATTAGTGGGCGCCAAATGTATACTATGCGGCATCCGTCCTGAAATAGCTCAAACCATCGTTAATCTTGGCATTAATTTAAATGAAGTGATTACAAAGAATACGTTGAAAAAAGGGATAGAAGTTGCGTTGGAATTAACGAGCCGTAAGATCGTAAAGGTGGAGGGATAAGTATGAGGATTCCGATATTAAAGCTTTATGACTGCTTGTTAGTCTCTATACAGTGGGAATTGGATGATGTGACAGCCCTTCAATTTCAAGAGGATTTACTGCATAAGATTCATGAAACAAGCGCGAATGGCGTTGTTATAGATATTACCTCAATAGATTTTATTGATTCTTTTATCGCAAAGGTATTAGGCGATGTCTTTAGCATGTCTAAGCTTATGGGGGCCAAAGTTGTAATTACGGGAATCCAGCCTGCTGTTGCAATAACATTGATTGAACTAGGAATTAGTCTCGATGATGTTCTGACAGCATTAGACTTAGAGAAAGGCCTGGAGAAATTACAACAGGAATTGGGGGATTAAAGAATGGAGTTCCAATCCTGCGTAAAAATCATAAATGAATGGGACATCGTAGCTGCAAGGCAGCTCGGAAGAAATGTCGCTAAAGAGTTGGGGTTCGGTACTGTAGACCAGGCCAGAATCACAACGGCCATTAGCGAATTGGCCCGAAACATATACCTATATGCTGGACAAGGCAGTGTTAGCATAGAAAAGCTAAATATAAATGGGAAGTCAGGATTGAAAATCATTGCAGAAGACCAAGGGCCGGGAATTGAGGATATCCGCAGAGTCATGGAAGATGGATATACCACCTCAGGGGGGCTGGGGGCAGGCCTTCCTGGAGCCAAACGTTTAATGGATGACTTTGATATTGAATCGATACCAGGTGAAGGGACTAAGATTATCGCGACGAAATGGCTCCGTTAGGGGGGGACTATGGATATTAGGGAGAACATGGAGAAAAAGTATCATGAGGCGCTTTCTACTTATCTTAAAGACCAAAATGAGCAGGCACTCTATCAAGGGCAGAAGATTAGCCGCCTACATATCAAATACAATATATCTCCAGAAGAAATCATAAGTATGCATAAAAATAACTTAATGGAACTTTACCCGGAATTACCGGGAAAAGTATTGGATTCTTTCGATTTTCTACTAGAAGTCATGATGGGCTACGGCATTGCATACCGTGAACATCAAAGCCTCAGACATCAACAGCAGGAATTGAAAACGGAAATCGAGATAGCGGCAAACGTTCAACATACTCTTTTGGAAACGGAAATTCCTGATATCAAAGCTCTTGAAATTGGGGCGATCAGTGTTCCTGCGAGGCAGATGAACGGGGATTACTATCACTTCGTCCAGGATGAAAATGAGCGTATAGGTGTTGGGATAGCCGATGTCATAGGAAAAGGGATCCCTGCTGCGCTGTGCATGTCGATGATCAAATATGCGATGGACAGTCTTCCGGAGCATCGACATGAACCGAAAAGTGTACTTGAGAGTTTGAACCGGGTTGTGGAGCATAATGTTGATCCAAGCATGTTCATAACCATGTTCTATGGTTTATATGACCCGCATGACAGGCAATTTTCCTATGCTTCAGCTGGACATGAACCTGGATTTTACTATGACGCAGCTACAGGTGCTTTTAGCGATTTGGATGCAAAGGGCTTGTTGCTTGGCGTTGATAAAAAAACAAGGTATCGCCAATATGAAAAAACGGTGAATCGTGGCGACATGATCATTTTATTATCTGACGGAGTAACGGAGTGCCGTACGAATGATGGGTTCATAGAAAGGGAAACGCTTATTGGTTTGATTAAAAAAAATATGCATTTGCAAGCCCAGGAAATGGTGAATAATATATATAAACAATTGGAGAAAATGCAGAACTTCCAACTGAGGGATGATTTTACATTAATAATTTTAAAATCAAATGTTTAGTATTGTTTCTGCTGGGTATAGATATAGGAATGAAGAGGATTTGAAGAGGTGGGTCAAGGATGAATATAACAGTAGATGTTAATGAGTTGAATACTGAATTTAATGTAAAACTAAAAGGTGAAATCGATGCTTATACTGCGCCTAAACTAAGAGAATCACTATTTCCAATTTCAGAGCAGGAAAATGTTTCGATTACTATTGATCTAACTGAAGTTTCGTATATGGATAGTACGGGACTTGGGGTATTTGTCGGTGCTTTTAAAAGTGTTAGGGCACATAATGGCGAGTTCACGTTAGTTGGATTATCGGAAAGGTTACGACGTTTATTTGATATAACAGGTCTTGCAGATATCATTGATATAAAAAGTGGTACAGAGGGTGGGTTAGAATGAGTCAAGTATATGATTACATCGAAATGAAAATACCTGCAAAACCAGAATTCATCGGTGTCATTCGTTTAACGCTTTCTGGAATTGGAAGCCGGATGGGATTTGCGTATGATGAAATAGAGGATTTGAAAATCGCTACCAGTGAGGCTTGTACAAATGCGGTACAGCATGCATACAAGGATTCTGAAAAAGGTGAAGTGAAAGTAAGTTTCGGCCTTTATCCTGACCGTTTGGAGGTCATGGTTTCCGATAGTGGCAAGAGCTGTAATTTCGAGGAGGTTCGTCAAGGGCTAGGTCCATACGAAAATGGACAAAAAGTCGAACTTTTGAGAGAAGGAGGCTTGGGTCTTTACCTTATTGAAACTCTGATGGATGATGTGAAAATTCATCAGCATGATGGGGTTACTGTATTTATGACTAAGTTTTTAGAAGGAGAGCAGGTGGAGATGGATGCAAAAACAGTCTCAACCTAATCAGGCACAAAGAGAACAGGTAAATGAATGGATCAGAGCTTACCAGCAGAATCAAGATGAAGAAGCGCAGAGTAATCTCGTCATTCATTATAAAAGTTTGGTTGAAACAATCTCCCGTAAGTATGCGAAAGGGAAATCATTTCAGGAGGATATCTCCCAAGTCGGCATGATTGGTCTTTTAGGTGCCATTCGACGATATGATGAATCTTTCGGTAAGAGCTTTGAGGCATTTGCCGTCCCCACTATTATCGGGGAAATCAAAAGGTTCCTTCGTGACAAAACATGGAGTGTCCATGTGCCAAGGAGAATTAAGGAACTAGGTCCGAAAATCAGGGTGACTGTCGAGGAGTTAACGACAACTCTGCACCGTTCACCAAGAATAGATGAAATAGCCGATAGTATTGGCGTGACCGAGGAAGAAGTTTTAGAGGCGATGGAAATGGGAAAAAGCTATCAAGCTTTATCCGTGGATCATTCTATTGAGGCGGATTCTGATGGCGGCACTGTCACATTGCTTGATATATTCGGAAATGTCGATGAAGGTTTTGAAAAGGTCAATCAGCGTCTTGTGCTTGAAAAGGTGCTTCATGTGCTGAGTGACCGTGAAAAGATGATCATTCAACATACTTATTTAGAGAATTTAAGCCAGAAAGAAGCTGGCGATAAGCTTGGGATTTCCCAAATGCATGTGTCAAGGCTCCAACGCCGCGCGATCAAGAAACTTCAAGAAGCCATTAATGCTGAAAACTCGGAGTTAATTCAGTGATCAAAGATATTCTAAGGGGAGAAAAAATAGAAGTCCTTGTCTCACAATCGTCTAAAAACGGGATGGTTTACTGTGGTGATGATTACTTTTTTCTTCATACGGAAGAATACTTTGTATGTGTCCTGGCAGATGGGCTAGGCAGCGGGAAAAATGCATACGATTCCTCCCATGCCGTCATCGAGGAAGTTAAACGTAATCATGAGTTGGATGTGGAAGCACTAATGGCAGTGTGCAATCAAGTTTTAGTCGATAAACGGGGGGCAGCCGTTTCCATTTTGAAAATCTTTTATGATAAGAATGAATTTGTATACAGTTCAGTGGGCAATATCCGCTTTTTCCTGTATAATCCAAACGACGATAAACTCGTTTACCCTTTACCTGTTACAGGGTATTTATCCGGCAGGAAACAAAAATACAGGACGCAAAGATACAAATACGAACCAAATGCTAAATTCATTCTTCATTCCGATGGTTTGGAACTTAAGGGAGCTAAGTCTTTTTTAAAAAGGCTGGTCCCTATCGATAAGAACGCCCAATGCATATTAAAAAGCAGTCCATTAACTGCAGATGATACAACTTTCATTTTAGGAAGCTTACTTTCGCCATAATTCGGAAGTGAGCTTTTTTGTATGGAATTCGCAACTTCATCGCTCATTTGCTAGACTATATATATTAGAGCAAAAGGTTGGAGGTAAACAAAATGATCGTTGTAGAAGATACATTAAAAGAATTGATAAAACAAATATCCAATGAGCTGACTTTGAAAAATCATCAAGTTCAAAACGTCATACAGATGCTGCAAGAGGGGAATACTGTCCCTTTTATTGCACGGTATAGAAAAGAAATGACGGGTTCACTTGATGAAGTGCAGATTCGTTCCATTATGGAAAGATGGAACTATCTAGAAAACCTTGGCCAGAGGAAAGCGGAAGTTACTCGTTCAATTGGTGAACAGGGGAAATTGACGGAAGAATTAACAAAACAAATCGAAAAGGCCACAAAACTGCAGGAAGTCGAGGATTTATACAGGCCATTCAAACAAAAAAGGAGAACGAAAGCGACAGTTGCTAAAGAAAAGGGGCTTGAACCACTGGCCAATTGGCTTTTGGAATGTCAAATGCATCCTCGAGTCAGCGAAAAAGCAGCTGAATTCATATCGGCAGAAAAAGAAGTTCCTTCTATTGAAGAGGCTATTGCAGGTGCGCAGGATATCATAGCTGAACATATTTCCGATGATGCAGAATTAAGGAAGTGGATAAGGGCCGAAATTTTCAAAGCTGGAAAAGTGATTTCAACTGTGAAAAATGAAGAGAAGGACGAGAAAAAAATCTTCGAAATGTACTATGAGTATGAGGAGCCGGTTCAAAGAATCGTACCTCATCGGGTGTTGGCGCTGAATAGAGGTGAAAAGGAGGAGGTTTTGCGAATCTCCATTCAGCCCCGGACTGAAGTCATCGTTGGTCATCTGGAACGTAAAATCATTAAAAATAACAAATCTGAAGCCCAAGTTGTTCTTAAATCTGCGATAGAGGATGGACTTAAGCGTTTGATCATGCCTTCTGTAGAGCGGGAGATCAGAAAAGAGCTGACGGAAAAAGCTGAGGATCAAGCTATCCACATTTTCTCTGAAAACCTCCGGAACCTGCTCTTGCAGCCTCCGCTTAAAGGAAAAGTGGTCCTCGCCTTAGATCCGGCATATAGGACTGGCTGTAAGCTCGCTGTCATTGATGAAACCGGAAAGGTACTTGATATAAGTGTAATCTATCCGCATCCTCCTACTGCGAAACTTCATGCTGCACGTGAAAAAACGATCGATATACTTCAGCGGTTCTCGGTTGAGATCGTGGCAATCGGCAATGGAACGGCATCACGTGAATCAGAGCAATTCATTGCAGATATTTTAAAAGAAGTGAAAGGGAACATTTCATATATCATTGTTAATGAAGCGGGAGCCAGTGTGTATTCAGCTTCGGATATAGCACGTGAAGAGTTTCCGGATCTTCAAGTTGAACAGAGAAGCGCAGTTTCGATAGGCAGAAGGCTTCAAGATCCCCTTGCTGAACTTGTTAAAATTGATCCGCAATCTGTGGGGGTAGGCCAGTATCAACATGATGTGTCTCAGAAAAAGTTAACGGAATCCCTCACCTTTGTAGTGGAAACAGCTGTTAACCAGGTGGGTGTTAATGTCAATACCGCTTCATCGTCTCTCTTACAATATGTAGCAGGTTTATCAAAATCTGTTGCTCAAAATATCGTGAAGAAAAGGGAAGTGGAAGGGAAATTTCAAAGCAGGAAGGAATTAAAGAAGATTCCCCGGCTTGGTGCCAAAACATATGAACAATGTATAGGATTCTTACGTATCATTAATGGAGATGAACCTTTAGATCAAACCGCGATACATCCTGAGAACTACAGTGCCGTGAATAAATTATTGAAGAAAATGGGATTCACATCTGTGGATTTAGGCAGTGATGCACTGAATGAAGAGTTAGGTAAGCTAAATCCAGCTGATTTGGTCAATGAATTGGAAATTGGGGAAATTACGATCAAAGATATCATCGATGATTTAATGAAACCGGGAAGAGATCCTCGGGATGAGTTATCAAAACCGCTGCTTAAGCAGGATGTACTAAAAATGGAGGATCTGCAAACTGGGATGGAGTTACAAGGTACAGTGAGGAATGTTGTGGATTTTGGTGCGTTTGTGGACATCGGTGTTAAACAGGATGGACTGGTGCATATTTCTAAACTGAGCAACCGGTTTGTAAAGCACCCATTGGATGTAGTTGCCGTTGGGGATGTTGTCACAGTCTGGGTCGAACTAGTTGACTCCCAAAAGCAAAGGGTATCTTTAACGATGCTCGAACCAAAGGATCAAAACTAGCCTAAGGTAAGCTCCTTCTATATTAGAAGGGGTTTTTTTGAAATGATGTATTTATATTTGGAACAATGTCGAATCTATAATCTGAGACTTTCTTTCTTTTGATAAAAAAACCAACATTGATTCAACATCTTCACTTGATAATAATCCTTTTCATAAAAGGCTTTGCGGATTTGATTCTGGAACCAATTAGGCATAGCTTTTCCTCCCTTAGTTTCCTATTGTATTATTAGTCTATGTTATAATGGGTTGTCATGTTACCAAGGAAAGGGAGGGGGAAATGGATAATCGTCAATTGCAAAAACTAGTAGAAGAAATTTCGTTGAAAGACTTTAAAAAGGCCTTTAGTCATCAAGCGAGTTTTAATCCGCGTCTCCGGACAACAGGAGGACGATACTTGCTCCGTTCACACAATATAGAAATAAATAAGAAGTATCTTGATGAACGCGGTGTGGAAGAAATGATTGGAATCATTAAGCATGAATTGTGCCATTACCATCTGCACATCGAGAAGAAGGGGTACCAGCATCGTGATGCGGACTTTAAGCATTTACTCAAAAAAGTGGGGGCACCGAGATTTTGCGAGCCGCTGCCATCTAACCAATTAAAGAAAAAGATGAATACAATTCAATATAAATGTGAAGACTGTCAGCAGGTATATATAAGAAAAAAACGAATCGACACTACCCGTTTCGTTTGTGGTAAATGTCGTGGAACATTGATTTACCAAGGGTTTAAGGAGCAAAAAACAAAAAAATAAAAAAACACAAAAGAACTCTTGACTTTAGGTTGCAACCTCTTTATAATCATAAGAGTCGACAAGATAACAACTTGTCCTTAACGACAAACACTAAGGTCCTTGAGCGTGAAAAAAGGAACCCAATCTTCATTATTCCGCAGTAGCTCAGTGGTAGAGCATTCGGCTGTTAACCGAACGGTCGTAGGTTCGAGTCCTACCTGCGGAGCCATTTTTTTTGGGGAAGTACTCAAGAGGCTGAAGAGGCGCCCCTGCTAAGGGTGTAGGTCGCGTAAGCGGCGCGAGGGTTCAAATCCCTCCTTCTCCGCCAGTTACACATTTTTATATCAAGGCCCATTGGTCAAGCGGTTAAGACACCGCCCTTTCACGGCGGTAACACGGGTTCGAATCCCGTATGGGTCACTTTCTTATGCACAATCAAAATACTGGTCCCGTGGTGTAGCGGTTAACATGCCTGCCTGTCACGCAGGAGATCGCGGGTTCGATTCCCGTCGGGACCGCCATTTTTTCTTAAAAAACACTTGCCAAATAAATATTATCGTGATATAATATTATCCTGGCTGTTAATTAGTATTTGATTATTGGGCTATAGCCAAGCGGTAAGGCAACGGATTTTGATTCCGTCATGCGAAGGTTCGATCCCTTCTAGCCCAGCCATTTTATTTAGAGCCATTAGCTCAGTTGGTAGAGCATCTGACTTTTAATCAGAGGGTCGAAGGTTCGAATCCTTCATGGCTCACCATTTATTTTCGCGGGTGTGGCGGAATTGGCAGACGCACCAGACTTAGGATCTGGCGCCGCAAGGCGTGGGGGTTCAAGTCCCTTCACCCGCACTGATATTTTTCTTCTTGACATCAAGTTGAAAAGGTGTTAAACTTACAAAGTCGCTTTCGCGGTCGTGGCGGAATGGCAGACGCGCTAGGTTGAGGGCCTAGTGGGGGAAACCCCGTGGAGGTTCGACTCCTCTCGGCCGCACCAATAACATCATAGAAATTAGCGCCCGTAGCTCAATTGGATAGAGCATCTGACTACGAATCAGAAGGTTGTAGGTTCGACTCCCGCCGGGCGCACCATATTTTACGGGAAGTAGCTCAGCTTGGTAGAGCACTTGGTTTGGGACCAAGGGGTCGCAGGTTCGAATCCTGTCTTCCCGACCATTCTTTCTTTCTGAAAATACTTTAAAATTAAATGCGGGTGTAGTTTAGTGGTAAAACCTCAGCCTTCCAAGCTGATGATGAGAGTTCGATTCTCTTCACCCGCTCCATTATTGCTCTTTGAAAACTGAACAAAACAAAGCGCCAACGTTAAATTTTAAGTGAGCACACACTATCAAAAAAGCAAATGAGCAAGTCAAACATTTCTTCGGAGAGTTTGATCCTGGCTCAGGACGAACGCTGGCGGCGTGCCTAATACATGCAAGTCGAGCGAATCGATGGGAGCTTGCTCCCTGAGATTAGCGGCGGACGGGTGAGTAACACGTGGGCAACCTGCCTATAAGACTGGGATAACTTCGGGAAACCGGAGCTAATACCGGATACGTTCTTTTCTCGCATGAGAGAAGATGGAAAGACGGTTTACGCTGTCACTTATAGATGGGCCCGCGGCGCATTAGCTAGTTGGTGAGGTAATGGCTCACCAAGGCGACGATGCGTAGCCGACCTGAGAGGGTGATCGGCCACACTGGGACTGAGACACGGCCCAGACTCCTACGGGAGGCAGCAGTAGGGAATCTTCCGCAATGGACGAAAGTCTGACGGAGCAACGCCGCGTGAACGAAGAAGGCCTTCGGGTCGTAAAGTTCTGTTGTTAGGGAAGAACAAGTACCAGAGTAACTGCTGGTACCTTGACGGTACCTAACCAGAAAGCCACGGCTAACTACGTGCCAGCAGCCGCGGT
>NZ_KV440950.1:5286261-5421261 GCF_001636405.1 Peribacillus frigoritolerans | reverse complement strand
TAGCGAAAGAAGGGTGAGAATCCCTTCCACCGAATGCCTAAGGTTTCCTGAGGAAGGCTCGTCCGCTCAGGGTTAGTCGGGACCTAAGCCGAGGCCGAAAGGCGTAGGCGATGGACAACAGGTTGATATTCCTGTACCACCTATACATCGTTTGAACGATGGGGGGACGCAGAAGGATAGGGTAAGCGCGCTGTTGGATATGCGCGTCCAAGCAGTTAGGCCGGAAACGAGGCAAATCCCGTTTCCATTAAGGCGGAGCTGTGATGGCGAGGGAAATATAGTACCGAAGTTCCTGATTCCACGCTGCCAAGAAAAGCCTCTAGTGAGATGTAAGGTGCCCGTACCGCAAACCGACACAGGTAGGCGAGGAGAGAATCCTAAGGTGTGCGAGAGAACTCTCGTTAAGGAACTCGGCAAAATGACCCCGTAACTTCGGGAGAAGGGGTGCTTTTTAGGGTGAATAGCCCAGAAAAGCCGCAGTGAATAGGCCCAGGCGACTGTTTAGCAAAAACACAGGTCTCTGCGAAGCCGCAAGGCGAAGTATAGGGGCTGACACCTGCCCGGTGCTGGAAGGTTAAGGGGAGAGGTTAGCGCAAGCGAAGCTTTGAACCGAAGCCCCAGTAAACGGCGGCCGTAACTATAACGGTCCTAAGGTAGCGAAATTCCTTGTCGGGTAAGTTCCGACCCGCACGAAAGGTGTAACGATCTGGGCACTGTCTCAACGAGAGACTCGGTGAAATTATAGTACCTGTGAAGATGCAGGTTACCCGCGACAGGACGGAAAGACCCCGTGGAGCTTTACTGCAGCCTGATATTGAATTTTGGTACAGCTTGTACAGGATAGGTAGGAGCCTGAGAAGCCGGAGCGCCAGCTTCGGTGGAGGCGTTGGTGGGATACTACCCTGGCTGTATTGAAATTCTAACCCGCGCCCCTTATCGGGGTGGGAGACAGTGTCAGGTGGGCAGTTTGACTGGGGCGGTCGCCTCCTAAAGAGTAACGGAGGCGCCCAAAGGTTCCCTCAGAATGGTTGGAAATCATTCGTAGAGTGTAAAGGCACAAGGGAGCTTGACTGCGAGACCTACAAGTCGAGCAGGGACGAAAGTCGGGCTTAGTGATCCGGTGGTTCCGCATGGAAGGGCCATCGCTCAACGGATAAAAGCTACCCCGGGGATAACAGGCTTATCTCCCCCAAGAGTCCACATCGACGGGGAGGTTTGGCACCTCGATGTCGGCTCATCGCATCCTGGGGCTGTAGTCGGTCCCAAGGGTTGGGCTGTTCGCCCATTAAAGCGGTACGCGAGCTGGGTTCAGAACGTCGTGAGACAGTTCGGTCCCTATCCGTCGCGGGCGCAGGAAATTTGAGAGGAGCTGTCCTTAGTACGAGAGGACCGGGATGGACGCACCGCTGGTGTACCAGTTGTCTTGCCAAAGGCATAGCTGGGTAGCTACGTGCGGACGGGATAAGTGCTGAAAGCATCTAAGCATGAAGCCCCCCTCAAGATGAGATTTCCCATGGCGCAAGCTAGTAAGATCCCTGAAAGATGATCAGGTTGATAGGTCAGAGGTGGAAGCATGGTGACATGTGGAGCTGACTGATACTAATAGATCGAGGACTTAACCAACGCTTTAAAAAAAATGAAATACCTTCTTCTTATTATCTAGTTTTGAAGGAATGAAAATTTCTTCTTGCATTTTGACTTCATACATGTTATGATAATAAATGTGCTAAAAGATTAAATGTTTGGTGGCGATAGCGAAGAGGTCACACCCGTTCCCATTCCGAACACGGCAGTTAAGCTCTTCAGCGCCAATGGTAGTTGGGGGTTTCCCCCTGTGAGAGTAGGACGCCGCCAAGCTATAATCTTTGTATTCTTTTTGAATAAACGGGAATACTATATTTATAAAAGAAACATTTATACCGTCGCGGGGTGGAGCAGTCCGGTAGCTCGTCGGGCTCATAACCCGAAGGTCGCAGGTTCAAATCCTGTCCCCGCAATCATGAAAAAAACGAAACTTAGGTTTCGTTTTTTTGTTTTATCTGATATTCGAAGAATATGTCCTTAACTTATTTGTTTCTTCTTTTGAAACAAGGTAAACTACATATAGAATGGTTTTTGTTCCATAATATTGCGTTTATGGTTCTCGACATGAACTATAGGACGGACGTTTTCCTAATAATGATAAAGGTGATTGATATATGCAACATGTTGAATGGATTTCTCAGAATGAGGAAGAAACAGCGCAATTTGCGCACAAATTGGCACAAAAGCTTTCCAGTGGAGATGTGCTGGCTCTAGAAGGTGACTTGGGTGCAGGGAAGACGGCATTCACAAAAGGGCTGGCTAAAGGATTGGGTGTTACCAGAATGGTGAATAGCCCTACCTTTACGATAATAAAGGAGTACATGGGTCGCTTGCCTTTGTATCATATGGATGTCTATCGGGTAAGTGAATCGGAAGAAGATTTAGGATTTGATGAATATTTTGATGGTGATGGTGTGACTGTCGTTGAATGGGCCCATTTAATAAAGGATCACCTCCCAGAGGAAATCTTGACCATTTATATCTATCGTTTGGGCGATACAAGCCGGCGTATTGTTTTGGAAGCCAAAGGCGAACGATATGTAAAGTTATGTAAGGAGATTATTTGATGAAGGTTTTAGCTATAGATACATCGAATTTCACATTAGGGATTGCACTTGTAAACGGGAATCAAGTAATTGGTGAGTATACGACGAACCTAAAGAAAAATCATTCGGTGCGGGTAATGCCAGCAATTGAAACACTGTTGAGGGACTGCGATACTAAACCGAAGGAATTGACTAAGATAGTGGTCGCTCAAGGTCCAGGCTCCTATACAGGGGTCAGGATTGGAGTGACGATAGCGAAAAGCTTGGCCTGGACGCTTCAGATTCCGTTATCAGGTGTTTCCAGCTTAGAGGTTTTAGCAGCTAATGGACGTTATTTTAACGGGTTGATATCTCCCTTGTTCGATGCAAGAAGAGGGCAGATTTATACTGGTTTATATGAAATGGAAAAGGATTCTTTAAAGACAGTCATTGAAGATTGTAATATTCTATCCTCTGAGTGGGCGAATCAATTGAAGGAATTAAATCGTCCTGTTTTATTTGTTGGTCAAGATGTTGACATCCATCGGGTTGCAATTACCGATGCATTAGGTGAATTAGCGGTATTTGCTCCAGTACAGTCTTATAATTCAAGGCCAAGTGAACTGGCCTTCATTGGTCTTGATAAGGCTGAAGTGGATGTTCACCAATTTGTACCGAATTATATCCGCATGGCTGAAGCAGAAGCTAAGTGGCTTGAACAGCAGGGGAAATAAACAAGGAAAGCGACGATCATTATGAGTAAAACATTGACATTCCGAAAGATGAATACGGCAGATATCGACCAAGTGCTTAACGTGGAAAAGCAGTCCTTTACTTTGCCTTGGAGCCGGGAAGCTTTTTTTAATGAATTGAATCATAATCAATATGCTGTATACATGGTGATAGAGGATGAAGGGAAAATTGCCGGTTATTGCGGTGCCTGGATCGTCATTGATGAATCGCACATCACCAATATTGCGATATTACCAGAATACAGAGGGCAAAAGCTTGGAGAAGCTTTGCTCAGGAAGATGATTGAAATCTCCATTTCAATGGGTGTGGTGAGGATGACACTAGAGGTCCGTGTCAGTAATGTCGTAGCCATTTCGCTTTATGAAAAACTTGGTTTCCAAAAGGGCGGAATCCGAAAGAATTATTATACAGACAATCAAGAGGATGCTTATGTTATGTGGGTGAATTTTTCATGAAAAAGGAACAAATTATATTAGGAATTGAAACAAGCTGTGATGAAACTGCTGCAGCCGTCATAAAAAATGGAACGGAAATACTGAGTAATGTCGTGGCTTCACAAATAGAAAGTCATAAACGTTTTGGCGGTGTCGTTCCGGAAATAGCTTCCCGTCATCATGTAGAACAAATTACTATTGTTCTTGAAGAAGCACTGCTGCAAGCGGGTGTGACATATGAAGACTTGGATGCCATTGCCGTTACAGAAGGTCCCGGCCTTGTAGGGGCACTATTAATAGGTGTGAATGCGGCGAAGGCTGTAGCTTTCGCACATGGAATACCAATTATCGGTACGCATCATATCGCAGGTCATATCTATGCAAATCGGCTTATTCAGGAGATTGAATATCCTGCGCTTTCTTTAGTCGTTTCGGGAGGCCATACAGAATTGGTGCTTTTAGAAGAACCGGGTTCTTTCAAGGTCATCGGGGAGACGCGGGATGATGCAGCAGGAGAGGCGTATGATAAAGTGGCTCGAACCTTGGGGCTCCCTTATCCTGGCGGGCCTCATATCGATAGGCTTGCGCAAGAAGGCTCACCATCTTTGAAACTGCCTAGGGCATGGTTGGATGGCAGCTATGACTTTTCTTTCAGCGGGTTAAAATCAGCGGTAATCAACACTTTGCATAATGCAGAACAGCGCGGGGAAAAAATTGAACCTAAAGATTTAGCGGCAAGCTTCCAAGCAAGCGTGATTGAAGTGCTTGTAATGAAAGCTGTGAAGGCTGCAAAGGAATATAATGTGAAACAGGTATTGCTTGCTGGAGGAGTTGCGGCTAATAAAGGCCTTAGGGAAGCATTAACGGAAGCTTTTAAGGATTTACCTATGGATATATCCATTCCGCCCCTATACCTTTGTACCGACAATGCTGCCATGATTGGTGCTGCTGGCAGTGTCATGTTTAAAAAGGGAAAGCGATCCGGTTTGGATTTGAACGGAAATCCTGGATTGGATATAGAAGCATTTTAATGGACGAGAAGACAGGATCCCTCACTTTGGCATCCTGTCTTTTTATCGTGTTAATGAAATAATAGAATATTCTGTGGATAAAGTTTTTTTGATAATCATCCTGCATGTGTATAAAGTGGTGTTTTTGTGGATAAGTGGATATGTTTCTGTGGATAATGTGTATAACTCAAATTAATGGCTAATGAGCGGTAAGTGGTTTGTTAACAAGTTTGTGGATAACTTTCAAGCGACACTTTGGTTGGAAAAGAAAAAGACCGAGTCAATTGACTCGGTCTTTTTCATTCTTCCAGTTCAGCCCATTCTTCGAGAAGCTGATCCAAACTCTCTTGTGCATGATCAAGTTTTGTTTGGACTTCCATTACCTTTTCGTGGTCCTGAAAAACATTTGGATCACATAGGAGGTCATTATATTCGTTTATTTCGGTTTCAAGAAGCTCCATGGCTGCCTCGATTTCCTCAATGCGCCGTTTTCGCTGGCGTTCAGCTTTTTTTGCTTCTTTATCAATTTTGTAATTTGTTTTTTCTACAGCTGCATCTAAAGATTTAGCCTGATCCTGCTGTTCAAGTGCTTGGATTTCCGCTTGCTCCTGTTTCTTCTCTAGATAGTAATCATAATCACCGAGGAATTCTTCGTTGCCGTCTTTGGAGAGCTCTATCACTTTCGTTGCTATCCGATTTATGAAATAACGGTCATGTGAGACGAATAGAATAGTTCCCGGATAATCAATTAATGCATTTTCAAGTACCAATTTACTATCGAGGTCCAAATGGTTCGTTGGTTCATCAAGAATTAAAAAATTGCCTTTTTGCATCATCATTTTGGCTAGGGCAAGCCGAGCCTTTTCGCCCCCGCTTAGTGTGGAAACGGTTTTCAAAACATCGTCCCCGCTAAATAGGAAATTACCGAGTACGGTGCGAATGTCCTTTTCCGGTTTAAGGGGATAGTCGTCCCATAATTCATTGAGTACGCGTTTATTGGAAACAAGGTTAGCCTGTTCTTGATCGTAGTAGCTGACTTCTACGTTCGTTCCAAAACGGAAATCCCCAGAAAGGGCAGGCAGCTTGGAAATGATCGTTTTCAATAAAGTTGATTTTCCAACTCCATTTGGGCCGACAAGAGCTATGCTCTCTCCTTTTGTCATCCGGGAATTAATATTCTTTGATACCGTTTCCCCTTCGTATCCGATAGCCAGGTCCTGGAGGTGGAGTACTTCATTTCCGCTTTGCCTTTCAATCTGGAAAGAAAAATTCGCGGACTTTTCATCACCTTGCGGCTTGTCCAGTACATCCATCTTTTCGAGCTGTTTACGTCTGCTTTGTGCTCTTTTCGTTGTGGAAGCCCTTGTGATATTACGTTGGACAAAATCGCGAAGCTTTTCGATTTCCCCTTGCTGTTTCTCGAACAGTTTCATGTCCCGCTCATAATCTTCCGCTTTTCCCTCTAGGTAAGAACTATAATTACCATGGTATTTTTTCATGTTATTCCGGGAAATCTCATATACCAGGTTTACTACTTTATCTAAAAAATAGCGGTCATGGGAAACAATGAGGACAGCTCCCTGGTAGCCTTGTAAATATTGTTCAAGCCAAGAGAGGGTTTCGATATCCAAATGGTTCGTCGGCTCATCCAGAATCAATATATCCGGTTTCCTTAAAAGCAGCTTACCTAATGCAAGTCTTGTTTTTTGCCCGCCGCTTAAAGTGGAAATTGGGGTAGAATAGTCAAAGTCGGCAAACTGAAGACCATGCAATACGGAACGGATATCCGCTTCATATTGATAACCGCCCTTCTCTTTGAATGCTACCATCAAAGTGTCGTATTCATTCAGCACTTTTTGGTAAACCGTTTCGTTTTCAAAGATGTCAGGTCTGGCCATATCAGCCTCAAGGCGACGCAATTCCTTTTCCTGCTCTATAAGATCAGTGAATACAGTAAGCATTTCATCCCAAATTGTCAGTTCGGATTCCAATCCAGTATCCTGGGCCATATAGCCGATGGTGACGCCTTTTGGTTTGATTATTTCACCGCCATCATGGGAAAGCTGCCCGGCTATGATTTTTAGCAGGGTGGATTTGCCGGCGCCATTTCGGCCGACAAGGGCAATTCGATCTTTATTTTGAACTTCGAGCTTCATATTTGATAAAATAAGTTCAGCTCCATAATATTTCGATAGTTGATTGATTTGTAATAAAATCATAGATTTCACCTCAATTGATTACTGTTAGTTTAACGTATATTAGTTATTATCGGCAACAGCTTGGTTCCAAGCTGAAAGAAAAGCTATTACATAAAGTGGAATAATAGTGTATGATTTAGGAGGGGTTACTTAAATGGGAGACTTAACGCATTTTAATGAACAGGGCAGGGCCAAAATGGTCGATGTGAGTGCTAAGCCTGAAACAACCCGGACGGCAGTGGCTCAGTCGAGCATTTTATTGAATGACGAAATATATGAATTGGTCACGAACCATAAAATGAAAAAAGGTGATGTACTGGCTGTTGCACAAGTTGCAGGAATCATGGCCAGCAAAAATACATCCAATATAATTCCGATGTGCCATCCCATTGCTCTGCAAGGGGTCAATATAGCCTTTGATTGGGAAAAAGAAGAACAAGGATATAGGCTTAGGATTGAAACGGAAGCTAAGACAAAAGGGAGTACAGGTGTGGAAATGGAAGCGTTAACAGCTGCATCCGTGACTGCCTTGACTGTTTATGACATGTGTAAGGCCATTGATAAGGGAATGGTGATCGGGCCTACATTCTTAGTGGAGAAAAAAGGCGGAGTGTCTAGTAGCGATTATAAAAGGCAAGTAAAACGAACAGATAGAGATTAAGTTGAAAAGCATGTGTGAAGGCGGGGAAGAACAATGAACCATGACCCAAAGATACCGCAGGCAACAGCCAAAAGGTTGCCATTGTATTATCGATTTTTAAAGAACTTACATTCCTCAGGCAAACAAAGAGTTTCCTCGGCTGAGCTAAGTGAAGCCGTAAAAGTGGATTCTGCTACCATTCGCCGTGATTTTTCCTACTTTGGAGCGCTTGGGAAAAAAGGCTACGGCTACAATGTCAATTATTTATTATCCTTCTTCAGAAAAACCCTTGATCAAGATGAATTGACCAAAGTGGCTTTAATCGGAGTGGGAAATTTAGGAACCGCTTTTTTAAATTACAATTTCATGAAAAATAATAATACAAAAATTGAAATGGCTTTCGAAGTTTCTGAAGAAAAGGTCGGCAAGCGAATAGCTGATGTGCCCATCTACCATATGGATCAAATCGATACACTATTGCAGGAAAATAATATTACTGCAGCGATATTGACAGTGCCTGCACAGGTAGCCCAGACGATAACCGATCGTCTAGTCAAAGCTGACATAAAAGGAATATTGAATTTCACACCTGCACGGCTGACCGTGCCGCCATCCATAAGGGTCCACCACATTGACCTGGCCGTGGAACTTCAGTCGCTCATCTACTTCCTGAAACATTATCCGGTAGTGGAAGAAGCCGCTTTGGAGGAATGAAAAAACGCTGCATTTATGCAGCGTTTTTTCATTTTTTCTTATTTTTTTGTGCGGCTTTAATCTTAAAGTGCAGCATGATCATGCGTAATCCCGATCCAAAATCAAGAGTCGCAATAAGGACAAGTATGTAGGCAAAGAGTCCCCATCCTGAAGAATTGACGGTTTGAATTGCGATAGCGGTAAAAAGAGCTCCTAAGCCTGCATAAATGATGCCCATGAATAATGGTGATTGACGTTTCATAATAAACCTCCGATGAAGGCCTGTGCAGTATCTAGCATCTTCTCAATATCCTCCCGATATACCACTTGAAGGATGATAACAAGCGTGTTCATCGCAATATGAGCGCTCATGGATACGAGAATGCGGCCTGTTTTCGCATAAAGGAAAGCAAAAGTGAAGCCCATTGCCGTATATAAAAGAAGATGTTCAAATTCACCATGCGCCAAGCCGAAAATAACTGAGCTGATTAAAGCTGAAATAAAGAAGTTAAAGCGTTTATGAAGTGATCCGAAAATAATTTTACGGAAAATTAATTCTTCCAATATAGGTCCAATTACTGAAGTGACGAAAATGACCATGGGGACTTTGTAAATGAGTGAAATGAGTTGCTGCGTATTTTCAGATTCAGACTCCACCCCAAGCATTTGTTCAATGCTTCCGGCAATGCTTTGCGCAAAAAGAGCCATGAACACTCCTGCAATCGCCCATAATATCGACATGGATACGGAAGTTTGGTTTCTCGTGTCCAGCTTTTCCCTCATATCTTTTCTCATTAAAAAAAGAATCAAGAATAAAGCAGCGAGAAAACTGAAAACTATCCAGTATGCTGCAGATTTCACTTCGAGTTCATCAGCCGGCATTCCGGTATAAGACCCGATCAGCATGAAAATGGGTACCCCGACAATACTGGATAATTGCATGGCAATATAAATGATGATGACGAACCAATATTCTTTTTTCAAAAATGAAAACTCCTTTATAGTCACCCATCCGCTTGGAACGTTACTGACATGGGGACAATCTATAAACGCATACTACAAAATGGTATCAAAAATTGGGGCAGAACACCACTTAAAGGTACCCCTAACATGACATTTCAATGACTATGTTTAGGAAATCATTATGCTAATGTAGTTTACCCGTAATTTATCAGAAATTAATAAAAAATTTTCAATAAGATACTTGCAAAAAAGGCTCGGTTTATTTAATATTATAAATGTGTTAGCACTCGATGATGAAGAGTGCTAATAATCATGAAACAAATTATCAAGAGAATATGAGGAGGTTGTTTCACTTGTTAAAACCATTAGGTGATCGCGTTATTATTGAACTAGTTCAAACTGAAGAAAAAACTGCAAGCGGTATTGTTCTTCCTGATACTGCTAAAGAAAAGCCACAAGAAGGTAAGGTAGTAGCAGTTGGTACTGGCCGTGTCCTTGAAAATGGCGAACGTGTTGCTTTAGAGGTTGCCCAAGGCGATCTAATTATCTTCTCAAAATATGCAGGTACTGAAGTTAAATACGAAGACACTGAATACTTAATTTTACGTGAAAGCGACATTCTAGCTGTTATCGGCTAATTATACATCATACTTAACTGAACGAAAATTTTCTTAAATTTTAGGGAGGTACTTATAAATGGCTAAAGAAATTAAATTTAGTGAAGAAGCTCGCCGCTCCATGCTTCGTGGTGTGGACGCACTTGCAGATGCAGTTAAAGTAACGCTTGGACCAAAAGGTCGTAACGTGGTTCTTGAGAAAAAATTCGGTTCGCCGCTTATCACAAATGACGGTGTGACGATCGCTAAAGAAATCGAATTGGAAGATGCATTCGAAAACATGGGTGCGAAATTGGTTGCTGAAGTAGCAAGCAAAACAAACGACGTAGCTGGTGACGGTACAACTACTGCAACGGTTCTTGCGCAAGCGATGATCCGTGAAGGTCTTAAAAACGTAACAGCTGGTGCGAACCCAATGGGTATCCGTAAAGGAATCGAGAAAGCGGTCAATTCAGCAATTGCAGAATTGAAAGCCATTTCCAAACCTGTTGAAAACAAAGAATCAATCGCACAAGTTGCTGCCATCTCTTCAGCTGATGAAGAAGTGGGCCAACTGATTGCGGAAGCAATGGAGCGCGTTGGTAACGACGGCGTCATCACAATCGAAGAGTCTAAAGGTTTCACAACTGAGTTGGACGTAGTAGAAGGTATGCAATTCGATCGCGGATATGCATCTCCATACATGGTTACTGATTCAGATAAAATGGAAGCTGTCCTTGAGAATCCATATATCTTGATCACTGATAAAAAAATCACGAATATCCAAGAAATCCTTCCTGTACTTGAGCAAGTTGTACAACAAGGAAAACCGCTATTATTGATTGCTGAAGATGTAGAAGGCGAAGCGCTTGCAACTCTTGTTGTGAACAAACTTCGTGGAACATTCAACGCTGTTGCGGTTAAAGCTCCTGGATTCGGTGACCGTCGTAAAGCAATGCTTGAAGACATCGCAGCTCTTACAGGCGGCGAAGTAATCACTGAAGAAATCGGACTTGATCTTAAATCTGCAACAATCGATTCATTAGGCCGTGCGTCTAAAGTGGTTGTTACGAAAGAAAATACAACGATCGTTGAAGGATCTGGAGATACAGCTCAAATCCAAGCTCGTGTAAACCAAATCCGTGTTCAATTAGAAGAAACAACTTCTGAATTCGACCGTGAAAAATTACAAGAACGCCTTGCTAAATTAGCTGGTGGCGTAGCGGTAATCAAAGTCGGTGCAGCTACTGAAACAGAATTGAAAGAACGTAAACTTCGTATTGAAGATGCATTGAACTCCACTCGTGCCGCTGTTGAAGAAGGTATCGTAGCCGGTGGTGGTACAGCACTTCTTAACGTATACAATAAAATCGCTGAAATTCAAGCGGAAGGCGACGTAGCAACAGGCGTGAAAATCGTTCTTCGTGCCATCGAAGAGCCTGTTCGTCAAATCGCTCACAACGCTGGACTTGAAGGCTCTGTAATCGTAGAGCGCCTTAAAGGCGAAGCAGTAGGCACTGGCTTCAACGCAGCTACTGGACAATGGGTGAACATGATCGAATCAGGTATCGTCGATCCTACTAAAGTAACTCGTTCAGCTCTACAAAACGCTGGTTCTGTAGCAGCTATGTTCTTAACTACAGAAGCTGTCGTTGCTGACAAACCAGAACCTGCAGGCGCTGGCGGCATGGGCATGCCTGACATGGGCGGAATGGGCGGAATGGGCGGCATGATGTAATCATGCTTCCTGAATCCCAGTAAAAATGGGATTTCTAGATCCTTATATACTCTGAGTTTAACCGTCGGGTAACAAAAGGGTAACATTTTCTTAACTAAGGGTCTAAATTAGAGGTTTTCCATTAGTTCTTTGAACTTTTGGGAAGCCTCTTTTTTCATCTCTTTTGTTACATGTAAATAAACATTTTTAGTTGTATCTTCATCTTTGTGCCCCAACCGTTCCATTATTTGTGGAAGGCCTACCCCTGCTTGAGATAATAAAGAGGTATGAGTATGGCGTAATGAATGCGGTGTAAGTTTAGGATTTAGTGCTGCTATCTTTAACAACCGTCTCATACGATTCTCTATTTTTTTAATGTAGAACGGGTAACCAGGTAGATCCTCATCTATGCTTGCAAAAACAAAATCTTTATTATGGTATATATCACGGTGTTTCATCATTGTTTGTTTTTGCACTAATTTATGCATACTTAATTCATTTAACACAGTTTCATCAATATCAATTATGCGTACAGCTGTTGGTGTTTTAGGTGTTAATAACTTGTATTCTTTTCTGTTGTTAGTGGGATTGTAATATGTTTTTGAAATGCTAATCGTCTGTCCTTCAAAATCAATATCACGCCATTTTAAGGCACACAGTTCACCAGCACGTATACCAGTGTAAGCCATTAATAAAAAGAGCGGGTAATCTTGAGCCAATCCCAACTTATTCGCTATAATTGAGGAAGTGCTTGAGTTCCTCTTTTTCTAAATAGTTCGGTAAACTTTTCCTGCCTTCCAACTCTTCAATGGTCATTTGGTTTTTAGGAACCTGAGTGTATTCTGTTGGATCTTTCTTTAATATTTCTAATTCTAAAGCTTTTTTAAAGATCATTCTGCCAGTTCGGTGAGCACCATCAATTGTGCCTTTTCTCTTCATCAGAATTGCTTGTATATGAAAATAATAACCTTGAAATAATGATAAATAATCTGGGAACTGTTTCTATAACAACTTCAGATGAACTTTTAGATGATAAGGAAGAGTTAATTCCGACTATTTTAAATGAGTATAAGAATTTAACTTTGTTGAGTGACAGGTTTGAGCCAGAAAGTACATTTAAGGTTATAAGTCCAAAACAGAAAACAAGTGAAATAGTTGAACAGTTAACTTCTTTGAATTATATAACTGAACTCACGGATACGTACGATACTCATACTCTGCGTGTTCATTAAATAAAAGCGCTGTTTTAAAACTGACAGACAGGGGTACAAAGATCAAAATATAAATTTCGTTATGATCACTAAATTAGATCGAATTTTAAGCTAGGGGGCTATTTTCGCCTTCTTACCAGAATGTAAGGAAATAGGAATGTAATTCGGAGAGAAAAAATAGGATATCCACCTTTAAGTAGATATCCTATTTTTTTGACCACAAAACATATGTAATGGTATATAATTTTATTTGTTTTTTGCTCATAAAATTAGTCTAAACCTTGATTTGATAAGGATTGTGTTATTTTGCGTTTATTCATATAATAAATCTACATAAAAGAATCAATTTCATTCAGTTCCTTTAAATAAAGAAAAGTGCCCTTTATTACTAAGGCACTTTTTCTTGAAATTCTTTAGTGTGTTAAAGATATTCTGCACCTTAAGAAGAGAAGTTATTCCCCAGGGTGAATTATATTAAGCAGTGCGTCAGAGTCAATTTCACCAGCTGTAAATTTCTTGAATGCGTCCTTCGCTTCGTTCGTTAACCAACCAATATCATCTCGATCTCGACTTCCTGATATATGATTAAGTTTACGGCAACCATTAATCGTATTACAAAAAGAGGTTCGAGCAGACTACGTCATTCTCTGTATCTTGCCGTACTATGCGGCATAAGAAGTTCAAGGAACAAAAAGCTTAAAGCATTCTATGATAAGAAAAAATCAGAAGGAAAACCTGCCAAAGTGTCAATTGTTGCCTGTATGAATAAGTTGCTTCATTGGATTTACGCTTTATTAAAGAGAAAAGAAGCATTCCTAGATTTAGTCTGATTAACGATTTTGTTAAACAGAGAAAAATCCTTCCAAAAGGGTTTTGGAGGGTTATTTGTCATGAACAAAAATAGTATATCATAAGGGAAATGAAAATTTTAGAGAAAGATATTGACACCCTATTAGCTGGTTTAGTTCCTTAAGAAAAAGTAAAAAAAGTCGATTCCTTAACGGTGAACTGACCCCATAAAGTTAGACAGGTTATTTCGTTAAGCAGCCCGTTGGGCATGAGCTCGGTATTGTACCGGGCTCATGCCTTTTAATTTGCTTTGATTCGTTTGTTTTTATAGTATTCTATATATTTTGCTAGTTCTTGTTTCTAAGGATCGTTTCGTGAGAAAAGCCCGCCTCTTCAGCACGCATTGCGAAAGCTGAAGAGCCGGACTTAACATAAGTTGAAATTATTTCACTTCTACCCATCCGTTTTTAATAGCTAGAACAACAGCTTGTGTACGGTCGTTTACTTCCATTTTTTGAAGAATGTTCGTCACATGGTTTTTTACTGTTTTTTCACTGATATATAAAGTTTCGCCGATGACACGGTTGCTTTTTCCATATGCTAAAATTTGAAGAACTTCACACTCGCGTCGAGTCAATAGGTGAAGCGGTCTTCTGATCTCTACAGCATGCACTGAATCACGATCAGTAGCTAAACGGCGATATTCCTTGACTAGATTATGTGTCACCTTCGGATGAAGGTATGAGCCACCTTCTGCGACTACACGAACAGCATCAATTAACGCATCTGCGTCCATTTCTTTCAACAGATAACCTTGTGCTCCTGTTTTCAATGCATGCTGTACATGGTTTTCATCATCATGAATCGATAAAATGATGACTTTCGTTTCAGGGTAACGGTTTACAAGCATTTTAGTTGCTTCGATACCGTTCATATTCTGCATGTTGATATCCAGGATAACGACATCTGGTTTGTGTGTGCTAACAAGATCCATAGCCTCGCTTCCGTCATCGCCTTCGGCAACAACATAAAAGGATGATTCAAAATCTAATATACGCTTAACGCCTTCACGGAAAAGCTGATGGTCATCGATAATGATGATACTAGTCTTCAACGGCTTCTTCCTCCTAATTTATATAAATGCCTATTCTCTAAAATTTATAAATTGATAGGGAATTTCTTTTCAGCAGCATTTACAAAGAATAGCATATTTTTTCGTTTTGGGGATAATCCTTTTTCTTAGCTTGATGGCGATGTGGCGGTACCCTATAGTAACTAAACTGTAAACGGATTGTTATACAAATAGCATTGTTGGAGGAGACTTCATTGTATATAATAAATCCTCGTTAAGGAGTGTTGAAAGATGATAAACGTAACAGTAGATAAGTTAAAATTCAAGAAACAATTATCGATGCTTGAACAAATCACACTGAAAGATTTTCTGTATACCTGGGTAGGTAGCTCAAGCAAGGGATTGGATGACTTTTTTCACCTTGAGTACACAGAAGATGTATTTGCCAAAATAGAAAAAATGACGAATGACACCGATTTGTTGATTTCTGATGATGAGTATTTCAGATACATAACATTGACGGAAGATAATCAATTTGTGATAGGTGTTTTAGATATGAATTCAGAATTAAAACATAGAATAATTTCACTAGATAAGTTTAAATAATTCTTCGTTTTCTTTAACCCATACAAAAAGAGGCAGCGTGGTACGTTGTCTTTTTTATTTGTTAACTATATGTCACTGTTGTTATACCTTGGATAATGATATTAAACGAGAAAAAATATTAAAATGGCCAGATGTAAAGAAGGAATACGTTCTACAAGATGCATAAGATGAGATAGTACGAAGTGATTACTTTATTGCGAAAACCGACCAAGGAGAGTATAGGATAAATTCTTCCTTAATTCGTTATATACAGGTTTTGCATGAAATGCATTGTTATAAATACCATACTGACCATCAATTGCTATTGAGTAAATAAAAGGTTATTTCTTTGCATAGTTTTCTTAAATTTTGTTGAATAACTTGAATATGGGAGAGAAGATTAATGTCAGAAACGTATCGTTCTCGTCAGGAACGAAAACAAGTTGAAAAAACAAAACAAGATCAAAAAAAAGATAAAAATCCCCCTAAAAGAAGGTCTTTCTTGAATAAAGTTTTACTTTGGTTTTTACTGTTAGGTGTTGTTTCAATTGGAATAGGGGCAGTTACGGTTGCAGCAATGATTAAGGATGCACCTAAAATAGATTCTTCAAAACTAGTCGATCCGCTTTCTACCAAATTATACGATAAAAACGGGAATTTCCTTTACGAATATGGTAAAGAAAAGCGGACAAAAATTGAGTATTCTCAAGTTCCAAAAATGTTGGAACATGCTTTCATTGCCACGGAGGATGTACATTTTTATGAACACAATGGCATTGATATAAAAGGAACTGCGAGAGCAATCTCCAAGAACCTAATAGGGGATTTCGGATCTCAAGGCGGAAGTACCATTACACAGCAGGTCATTAAAAACTCCTTTTTGTCACCTCAGAAAACAATAAAGCGGAAGGTACAGGAATGGAGCTTGGCATATCAGCTTGAGCAAAAGTATTCCAAACATCAAATCTTAATGATGTATTTAAATAAGATATACCTTGGAGACGGGACATATGGTGTAGCAGCTGCCGCCAAAAATTACTACGGAATCGATGCCGATCATCTAAATAAATTAACGCTTCCGGAGGCCGCTATGTTGGCGGGGCTCCCACAGAGTCCAAGTAATTACGATCCCACTGAACCAGAACATGTGAAAGCTGCAACAAATCGTCGTAATATTGTTTTAGAAGCTATGTATAAACAAGGGTATATTACGAAAAAGCAATTGGAGGATGCAAAGAAGGTTTCAGTTACAGCAGGACTTGTTCCAAAAACAAAACAGCAAGGAATGCCGTACGAGGCGTTTTTGGACGCTGTTGTAAAAGAAGTTGAAAGAAAGCTGAAAAATGTAGATATCAGTTCGGATGGATTATCTATTTATACGACGCTAGATCCAAAAGCTCAGACCTATGCGGACAAAATAATGAACACCGATACGATTATTTCTTATCCAAATGACAATTTTCAAGGAGCCTTCGTATTTTCAGATACAAAAACAGGAGAAATTCGAGCTATTGGAAGCGGTCGAAACCAATATAAAGCTTCCTTCCGAGGCAACAACTTTGCGGTTGATATTAAACGTCAACCAGGATCTACTTTCAAGCCAGTCTTTGATTATGGTCCGGCTATTGAAAATTCAAAGTGGTCTACAGCACACCAAATTAATGATCATGAGATAACCTACTCAAATGGTCAGTCTATTTCTAACTGGGATCATCAATATCACGGAATGATGTCGATTAGAACAGCACTTCAATGGTCATACAATATTCCAGCACTTCTTACCCTTCAAGATGTAGGGATGGATAAAGCACAAAATTTTGCAGAAAATCTGGGTATTACTTTTAATAATAATAAGGTGTACGAATCATATGCGATTGGAAGTAATACGGTTAATCCATTAGAGTTGGCAGGGGCATATAGTGCTTTTGGAAATAATGGTGAATACAATACACCACATTTTGTTCGTAAAGTTGTCTATCCTGATGGCAGAGTTGTTAATTTAACTCCAAAGCCAAAACGTGCTATGCATGATTACACAGCTTATTTGGTGACGGATATGTTACGGACAGTCGTAAAATCTGGTACAGGAAAAACAGCAAATGTCCTTGGACTAGATGTGGCTGGAAAAACTGGCACAACCAATTTTGACAGTAAAACCAGAGCACAATATGGATATCCAACCGGTGCGGTAAATGATAGTTGGTTCGCTGGTTATACACCGCAATACACTATGGCGGTTTGGACTGGATATACTAAAAATGGTCCAGGAAATTATATGGATGGAAATTCAACTAAAATCTCGCACCAAATGTTTAAGGCCATGCTGGAAGCGTTTGGAACAGACCAAAGTAGCTTCCAGCAGCCTAGTGATGTATACCGGGTGAATAATGAACTGTTCATTAAAGGTGCAAATCCTGAAGAAGCTCCACCAGTTACAAAAAATAATAAAGAAAAATCATTGGATATTGGTGGAAATAAAGAGGGTAAAAAACATAAACAAGAGGAAGAGAAGCCTAAACAACAAGAGGAAAAGAAGCCTAAACAACAAGAGGAGAAGAAACACAAACAAAAGGAAGAGAAGCATAAACAACAAGAGGAAAAGAAACACAATCAATAAAGATTTTTAGGATGGGATCGCATTGGTTCCATCTCCATCCTTTTTTATGATACACATAAGAGAATGTGAAGGTTTCTACTTAAACTATAGGGTGCGTTATCTGAAGATCGGAGCTGTCTTAAGGCAGTTCTTTCTTTATGGAACTAACGGGGCAGGTTAGTTCAACAAGGAATAATGCATTTGAAATAGAATTTATATAGTACGTCAATTAAGGAAGAAGGCTGAATGATATTGATTAATACAGTTTTTTCATATGTTCTTCTCGGTGTGATAATTTTCTACGCCTTGGAATGGGCAGCTGTTGGTTCAGGTTTTAAGGTACTAATTGGTGGGTGTTTTGGTTTACTTTTATATATAGCTATTCATTTTAGTAAGAACAAAAAAATAATGAGTGATATAGAAGAGCTCGATGACAGGCAATAATATCCTAACAGGTGCCTTACAATAAGGGAGTTGCTTTGGCAGCTCTTTTTCTTATGGGACTAAAGGGGCAGGATACTTGAAGGAAAGACATTGGATTTTTATGATAAATAAATCGCGGAATTTAAGGAGGATTTTAATGTACATAGTGTCCAATTACTTAAATAAATTCAAATACTATATTTATGAGGATTCACGTTCAACAGGCTATCCGGACAGGTGCTCTGGTGATGGTTATGCTAAACGCTTTAAAACCATTGAGGAAGCTGAGGAATACGTAAGGAAAGGACATATATATCTTAAATATGATTCTCCTAATTTTACAATTGAAGAAGTCATAGTAAAGCCAGTAAAAAACTTTATTGTTGAACCTGAATGAATATAGCAGGCAATGTAGCCTTTTTGTTATTAAGCTAAAGGGGTAGATTAGCTCCATAAGAAAAAAGTGATATATCTATGAATCATATATGTTAATATACAAAATAAACCAATAGGAAAATTTGGGGGATGAGTATGTTCTTACATAAGATTGATGAGGAGTTATCATTGAAACTGTTAGACTCAAAGGATGCAGAAAGAGTTTTCGAAATAACAAATCAATCCAGAGAATATCTACGAGAATGGCTTCCTTGGCTGGATAATACAACAAAACTTGAAGATACAAAAGGGTTCATTAATATGTCTTTAAAAGGTTTTGCTGAAAACAAGAGTGTCAATACAGTTATTATGTATAAGGGACAAATTGTTGGTGTAGCAGGTTATAACCAAATAAATTGGTCAAATAAAACTGCATATATTGGTTATTGGCTTGGAGAAGAATATCAAGGAAATGGAATTATGACAAGAGTAGCTAAGGCATTGACTGATTATGCATTTAATGAATTGAAACTAGATAAAGTTGAAATTAGGGTTGCTGTGGAGAATAAGAAAAGTAGAGGAATTCCTGAAAGATTGGGTTTTGTTAATGAAGGTTGTATCAGACAAGCAGAATGGTTGTATGACCATTATGTTGACCATATTGTTTACGGTATGTTAGCTAAGGATTGGAATAAGTAGTAATTCATACCTTAATGAGGGTGCGTTTGCTGATGATCAGGGCTGTCTTTAAGGCGGCTTTTTCTTATGGAACTAAAGGGGCGTTTAGTTCAACAAGGATTTGCATCCGAAGTTAAAGAATAACTAATAAAATACATTTTATAAGGAGTAATTTTAAAGTGATAAATGAGGAAGAAATCGTTTCGCTTATTAGAGAAGATAAATGGATGATGGAAATATTAGAATCTGCCAAATCATTGAATTTGCCTGATTGGTGGATATGTGCTGGTTTTATCCGATCAAAGGTCTGGGATGTATTACACGATTTTAGCATAAGAACATCTATTCCAGATATTGATGTGATTTATTTTGATCCAACAAATATTGATAAATATGAAGAAAAGAAAATCGAAAAAAAACTAGAATCCCTTATAACCAATATCCCTTGGTCGGTAAAGAATGAAGCGAGAATGCATGTTAAAAGTAATATGCCTCCTTATTGTTCGTCTGTAGATGCTATATCGAAGTTTCCAGAAACAGCAACAGCTTTGGGAGTAAAGTTAGATGAAAATGACAATGTAATATTAACAGCACCTTGTGGAATTCATGATGTTATTAATTTAGAGGTAAAACCAACACCTTATTTTAAAGAGACTAAAGAGCGAGTAGAAATTTACGAAGATCGCATAACAAAAAAGAAATGGAAATCGACTTGGGAAAAGTTAAAAGTTAACCACATCAAAACCTCTTCTTAAGCTAACGGGTGCTTTACTTCAATAACAGGGGTTGCTGCGGCAGCCTTTTCTTATGGCACTAACGGGGCAGGATAGTTGTATAAGGAATTGGTTTATTATGGTATTATATTTAGGTTATTGTCTTCAACACTCAATGTTAGGGTGGATAATTTAATCGTTTGAAATTTACATTCATCTTTTAGGAGGACATACCTTTGTTTAATTTAAAAAAAGTCACTGTGGGACTCCTGGTTATAGGAATTCTTGCTGCTTGTGACAATGAACTAGACTTTAAAAATGAATTAGTGGATACTCCTCAACAAAACGAGGTTCAAGATTCCCCCCAACAGAACACAGAGCCTTCTTACGATGCACCAAGGTATCATATGACGGGCGGTTGGACAAATGGTGAATATTACATAATGATTAATGGTAGCAGCGACATCAAAGGATCTGCTAAGTATATACTGCAAAAAATTCCGAAAAAGGGAACAGAGAAAGTCGTAAAGCATATGCAGTTAACCGAATCAACTGGAAATAAGCTAACTGCTATAATTTATAGTGAAAATTCAAATAGGACTTCATTTCTAACGTTAGAAATGAACAAGGAAAAAACTGAAATTACTCTTACGATGCCGAATGAAAAACCCGTCACTTATAAAAAAACAGATATTATGCCATTCGAATTTAATCCTGAATATGTAAGGGGAGAATAAAACCAAAATAATAATAAAAAAAATACACCTCATCAACCTTAGTGGTAAGCTTTGTTATTGACCTAACGGTTGCGTTAACTGAAGATCAGAGCTGTCTTTTAAGGCAGCTCTTTTCTTGTGGCACTAACGGGGCAGGTTTATGGAAGAAGGTATTACCAAGAAATTAGAGAATACGGTAATCATAGGGGGTGTTTGACTTGAATACTCGACAAGAAACTCCAGAAGAAAAAAGAGAGAGGTTAAGACAAGAAGAACTTAAAAAGAACCCGAACGTTGCATTAAGAGATGGAATTGATCGAGCTGAAAATGGAAATTTAGCAGATTTAGCTGGTGGTTTAGGTTGGAAAGGAACAGGAATATTAATTATTGTTTTAATTGTTGGATATGTTTTATATAAACTGTTTTTCTAAAGGTTTAAAGTAAACTTGTTCAGCTTAAGGGTGCTTTACTTCATCAGGAGCTGATCATCAGCTCCATTTCTTATAGAACTAACGGGGCAGGTTAGTTGAACAAGGGACATTTTGAATAGGATTTACTCTTATATTCTCAGAAGCTACCCATCCTACTCCTATCATAGAGGCAGCAACTCAGTAATAATAATTAAAGGATGATTTTCTAATAACTCTTTCAACTTCCCCACACCGCCATACCAACTTTAAGTGATTCATTACTCATATTCGCCATTTGTTCTCTCCCATCCCATTCCGTTTTATAATTTACACACTTACACAATTATTTGCACATAAAAAAGCCTGATTTTTAGGATTATCAACTAGATAATTGTAAGAAACAATCAGAAGCATCGGTTTAACAAATGGGAAATATCTTACAATATCTCTCTCTTCATCAAGTTTTAAAGTGATTGTATATTGTAAATTACGAAACCTATAATGTGAAATTCGGTCTATATTCATCCCCCGTATATCATCAAGAACAATAGACAAGAATTCAAAAAATTCTTCCTTATCATCTCCTATAACTCATCTACCAATTGTGGGGAATTAAACATAAATTTGTCTTTAAATAAAAAATCTTTAAATAAGTGTAAATAGATATAAAAAAGTATTTCAAATACATGTTATATACGTTACATTAGTAATGGACTAAAAATCACATAATTAAATGGGGGCAAAACAAAATGAAAAAATTTGCTAAAATCTTAGGTCTATCTGCATTAACGATCGGTGTTCTAACAGCTTGTGGAGAATCAGAAGTGAAAGAAGTCGACGGCGGAGCTAAAGAAGAAACGAAGAAAGAAGAAGCACCGAAAAAAGAATCGTATAAAGTGGGAGATACCGTTTCTGTTGACGGAATGGAAGTTACCATCAAATCAGCGAAATTTGTAAATCCAGCGGAATATTCACCTTCAGAAAAAGGAAAGATTATTCAAATTGAAGTGACAGCAAAAAATAATTCGTCTGCTAATGGATTCATCGACAATACAGAATTCACGATTTCTGATAAAGAAGGAAACATGCTTGAAGAGTATTATGGATTCGATACATCTTTCAGCGGTGAAGTGAAAAAAGGAAAACAACTTACCGGTAAAATCGCATTTGACGTATCAGAATCAGAAAGCTATGAAATCTTTTACGAACCTTCTTTCACTTTGAAAGAAAACGCAGAAATTAAATTCGACTTACCAAAATCAGAATTAGAATAATAACTGGTATAGTCGTCGAAATCAACCAATTCACATATGTGGGGGATATTTTCCCCCCTTTTTAGTCCTCAATGGAGGTAGGTTTTATGAAAAATTTATCTTGTTTTTTCCTTTTCGCACTAATTTTATTCTTTCATATCCCTGTAAGTGCAGAAAGTTACGAAGTGGAAGACATCCAATCGGAAATCGACCAATTAAGAGCGGCAATGGAACAATATTCCCAACAATACGAAGATGAATGTAAGTCTTCTGATGAATATGGGGTAGAGTGTGCTTCTCTTGTAGGAACAATTAAAGGAACAGCCAATAGAATCCGCACATTAGAAAATTTATTGTGGGAAAAGCAATCCATCATAGAAGAACAAGAAGCAGAAAAAGAAACCATTTTAGAAGAGAAAGAAATGGAAGAACTGCAAGAAATCGAACAAGAACTAAGAGATGAAAATAGTCGAATTGAAGAAGACAAAAGAAAAGAACGTGTACAAATCGCAAAAGAAGAACGAGAAGAAAAGCGATTATATAAATTAATTGCCGTTATTTTTGGTTGTCTTCTCATTCTGACTGTCATTTTCGCTCTCATTCTAAAGAACACAAAAAATATTAAACAACATGGAGGAAAACAACAATGAAAGTATGGGTAGCAGTATTATCAATATTAGGTGGATTATCAGGTATCGTCAGTGGATTTATCGTAACAGCATTTGGAGCAGGATTCGGAGAGGACGAAATGGCAAGTAGCGGCGCCAATGTATTTTGGATTTCAGCACTCGCCATCTTTATCGGATTCTTAGCCTGGAAATTTAAAAAAATCAGCGGATTACTTCTTATCATCATCGCTTGTTACGGATTCGTAGCCAATGGATTATTCTTCACGATTGCTTTTATCTTCTTAATTTTAGCAGGAATCTTATCTTTCCGTATTCCAACTGTAAAAAAAGAAGCGTAATAACATACCATAACATCTAAGAAGAGAGAGCAAATCATCAGAAGAAAGCGTTAAAAATTACGGGAATCAGCATTATGCGTAACTAAATAGTTACGCTATTTTTTTACACACAACATTTGGAAGGATTTAACTGTATGACAGAAAAAAAGATGTGTACGTACTGCGCTAATTGGTACGATTTTTCTGTAATGAGGCCATTGTATGAACAAGGCAATACCCATATTGATTACTATTGTGAGAGATGTGTACAGGCTGTTAAAAAGAATCTGATAAACCTTCCATACCGATCATTATTCACATGGGGCAATAAGGGGAGCGAGAAAGAGTAGAAGATAAGGTCTAGGGGGATTGGTTATGAAGAAGATGCTAAGTGTAGTATTCTTGTCGGTTGGATTATTGTCAGCCTGTCAAAGTGATTCTTCTGAAGCAGGTACAGAAGTTGAACTAAAAAAAGAAGAAAAACAGGAAATAATGAAAGAAGTAAAACAGGAGTATGAGTTCAAAGATATTGAGAAGATGGATAAAGAGAAATCTTTTGAAGAAGCCTTCGATAATTATTTTGGTCATGATAGGCATTTCACTGCTTATGCTTATGGTGATGAAAAGGAAGAGATTATATTTGGTGGACCAATCAAAGAACTCGATATGAATGAAACCTCCTCCTATTATGATAGGGAAGTGCAGATTTATATTCAAATGAAAATAGGTGTGGATACTCGTGTAGAAATGATAGATTTCCTTCATTATCTGAAATATAGTGGATTGTTGGAAGTGGAAGAACCGATAGAGAATGATTCAAATGGAGATGCGTTCCCGATTAGAATGCTTGTCTATCCTCCGACTAAGCCTGGAATGAATACACCAGAAGCATATCAAGAGTGGACAATCAATAATAAGAAAGTCGAAGCTATGGATTTCAGCGATAAGTTAGATATCTTACGATTCATTAGTCAGTATGGAGAGTTTGAAGGTGTGAATCCGACAGTTCAATAAAATTAGGGGCGGATATTAAATGGTGAAAACAAATTTTTGGGCACCATGATTCAAGAATTAGTGGACTTGACCTAACGACATAATTACGTTGACTATATCAGACAGTGCTACACGCAGGAGCAAATCAAGTAAAACGAAAATTCCTAAATTTAAAAGGATGACTAAAAGAGTACTACATACAGAGTTTGGCGAAATGATGGGAAATCTTACGATAGGCATGCTCTTTGTATTCCCAGTAATAACCTTGCTAACTATGTCATTTCCTAAAGTAGTCTTTTCAATCGTTGGATTAATATTTCTGGGTACATGGTTATCTTCGCAGAGTATTAGATCCGCTTTAATCATTTTGGGAATATGTTTGGCTCCAGTGTTATTAGGATTCGTGTCCATTGGCTTTTTTATGGCTATATTCGGCTAGAAAGTTTTGCCGTAAACACACAAAGACATCACTTTTGTGTCGTGGCCAATTTAAAAGTTTTAACTTATTCAATAAGAGTAACACGGTAACATCGGAGTAAAATAAAAGCCCACCAACAAAGGCAGGCACGATTTAAAATGGGGGTAACACAAGGGTAACATAGTCTTTTTAAAAGCCATTATCTAGAGTTAAAGACGTTACAGAACGAATCCTTCAAAAACGTTTGTATACCGTGCATTAATTAACTTATATTTACTTTAGTTAAACATGTTACAAGATGAAGGACTTATGGGCGGCATGATGTAATCATTCGCTAAAACCCTTAATGGAGGGGTTTAACGAGGATTCAGAATGAGCTCACCTAACATGTGAATATCAATTTTAAAGAAAAAGGCCTCTCACAGTTTACTGTGGGAGGCCTTTTTTTCCATGTTGTCAGTCATATGAGCATAGATATTCATCGTTGTTTGAATATCTGTATGTCCTAATCGTTGTTGAATTTCTTTCAACCCCACCCCTGTTTCGATCAGTAAGGATGTGGGTATGCCTGAATGTAACGTAATTTCCTTCACTTCCCTTAGGTATTGTACACTAAGTGTTTTTCTTATATTGCCCGCTAGCATAACAATTTGAATACCTAATGAATGCCCGTTGATGTAAAAAAGAGAATATCAGTTTCAGACGTTCCTTCTATGGATGCTCGGAATATGCAAATGGGTGTAAATAGACCTTTCCTTCTCAATGCTCGGAAAGAAAGTGACCGAAAACCATGTGAAAGATTTATGTACCAAGAAGAAAACAAGTGTGATCAAGGGGATGAAACCGAAGGCAAAAGAAAAAAGCCTTTGATGCTTCTCTTGTTTTGAAGATGATGGATCAAATGGATTTGAATTTGCTAAAAAAACATTTGCTAAATCCAAACAAAACTAAACTAAACTAAAATCCCCATCACAATTGATAGGTTTCGGTAATTAAAGGATAATTTAACATATGGTGGATAAAAAATTTAAACTGTGTATTTACATTTGATAAAGGGAGAGTAATATTAATATAAGATGTTGGTAATAAATCTGGTTTTATCAGAGAAACAAACGAAATCTTTTGTATAACGAAATAAGAGAGTGAGAAATTGCTATGATTTTAAAGAGAAAAATATTAACTGCTATTCTTAGTAGTTTGTTATTTGCACTTATCTTTTCAGTACTTGGTGGCTTTGAAGTGAACCGATTTTTTAATTTATATTTAAATTTATATTATTTAAACTTTATGTTTGTAATTACGTACGGAGTTATTGCTTCCTTTTTTAGTGACTGGCTAAGTAGGAAGATTTCTAAAATAACTTGTACCCGTGAAATTACCTCCTTCTTAATTCATTGTTGCTGCGGAGCAGTATTACTAGTCTATGGTATTGGTTCTGCTATCTTATTCTTTATTATTGATCGTTTATTAGGCAGGATGAAGTTTGGATGGCTGTCAGTAATCATAGCATTATTTATCGTAATACTAGTATTTATAATTATGATTAATAGGTAGGCAAAATTAGCGAATTGAATTTAACTGTTACTTAATAATATGGCATCCTACTCTAATCAATCAGATTCCAATAAGTAAGTTATAGAAGAGAGTGTGAAGGATTTTATCGGAGGCATTAATCAAAGAAAATTAGTGTTCTTTCTTGGCTCTGGCGCTAACTTGGCAGCATTCCCATAATAAGTGAATTAAAAAAGGAAGAGTTTGTGAAGAAATAAACTTAAACAATCGGGAGCGTTTGTTTAATAAGGGTCCTTACATATTAGATATATCTAATATGTAAGGACCCTTATTTTATCTATATTATTTTTATTTTAGTCTTGATAACTTAATATCAGGATAATCTTCGTATTCATAAATAATTGTGGTTTCATATTCCTTTTTTCTTCTGGAATTTCTTCAGACAAAGTAAAATCACCTTCACTATTTTATTTGATTATATATATTCTAAGAAAGAGGGAATGCGGAGCAAGCCTGCCTTTGTATAATTTCTAAAAAATAAATGTAAAAGGCGGCAAGCTTATTTTACAAACTCTCATTTTAATGTTTGGTGATTATGTAAAAAGCGCAGTCACGAATGGAATGCACAAATATACAATAGAAATGGTAATCGTAGTGGATGTCCCAATTGTTATGAGAACAAACTTAAAAATAAGCAATTTTAAATAAACTCGCTTTCTGGACTCTCTTATCCACTAGGGACATATTGATAGACCCTGTACAACCATTATGTATTGGATAAGTCTCATTCCTCCATTATTTCCATAAAATCACGAAAACTCAAGTTGTACTGCAGGCACCACCTTACTGTGAGGATAGTAATTTTTAGAGTTTACTTGCAAGATGTTCGAGCATTAGAACCCATTTTTTTATAATTTTCATAATAATGATGAATTGCGTATAATGAGAATGGAAGGGTATACATACATTTAAATCAATACGAAATGAAAGAATGGTCATCATTCTATTCTAGAAGCAAATAATCGATTAAAGGTGAAATGATTATGATAGCTAGTCTTATGAGGTCTTGGACAATATGGATAAAAATTGGAGTAATTTTATTCGGGGTATTCTTACTGTCGTGGTTGGGTCCTGACGAAATTGGCCTTACTGATTTGCTTATTTCTTTAAGAGAAGGTGAAGAAACGGGAAATAAGCTAATGCTTGCCGTTTTTTTGTTAATTTCTTTAAATACAGTTTTAGCTTTGTTTCATTATATTGGTGCACTGCTGTTGGGAGACGAAATCGGTGCTCGTTTAAACCGTCCATGGTTAAAAATCGTCATTCCTCTTATTGTTATTCCTCTCGATTATATCGTGATAAATGCTTATTATTCTTTAACATACTCATTTAGCGCATATGCTTTGTTATTGTTGTTAGCCATCTTATTATTGCAAGCCTTTGAAAAGGATAGACTAAAGCCAATTATTAAAACGATTATTTGTTCTCAATTAATCTTTGGGATTGAATGGCTGAATGAGATTCCTGCTTTATCCCAATTTGGATTTGGCCAAGGATCGATTTCAAAGGAATTAAAAGATATAGCGGTTCAAATTGGATTTGAGCAATCTTTAACATTGTACAGTTTAACTTTGTGCTTAATTTTTGTTATTAATGCTGTTATTTTAGCTGTGTATTTTTCTTTATCTGAACAAAGATGGCGGATAAAGCAAGAGCTTCATTATGCGCAGTTAGAAGCAATGCAGTCAAGATCAGGACGAGAAGCACTATATCTGGTCCATGATTTAAAAACGCCTCTCACAGCAATTGAGGGGCTGAATTCTTTAATTAGTATGAAAGTGGACGATTCTAAAATTAAGGAATATTGTCAAAGGATTTCAGCATCGATTCATTCCGTTAGCGACATGATTTCCGAAATAAAATCCGAATGACAAGGGCATTGGTGAATTTAATTGACAATGCTTACGATGCAGTGAATGGAGTGGGAGATGGAAAGATTTTGCTTAAAGTAAAAACCTATGAAAATGAACTTTGGTTGGGCGTATCAGATAACGGGAAAGGGATTTCACCTAAAGAGCAGGTGGAAATATGGAAAGCTGGGTTCAGTACGAAATCGCATCCAGGGATGGGATTAGCTTTCGTACGACAAGTTGCTGAAGGGCATGGTGCATCTGTGGAAATTGACAGCAAGCTTGGGCACGGGACAATAATTTGGATTAAACTAGCTGAGGGGAGTGTGTCAATATGAACATTTTAGTCATTGATGATGATGCATCAATTCAATACATGCTAAGTGAAATTTGTGAATTTGCCGGCTGGAATGCAGATACGGCTAACAACGGAAAAGAAGGGTTGAATGTGTTTGTAGAAAAAGGAGCGGATGTTGTTTTAGTTGATTATCATATGCCGGAAATGGACGGAATAAAAACAGTGGGTGAGCTTCGTAAACTTAATGCCGATGTTCCGATTCTTGTATTAACAGTCGATGAACGACAGGAAATTGCTGATCGCTTTCTTGAAGCAGGCGCAACGGATTTTGCGTTAAAGCCTGTAAAAGCTCCTGATTTGATTTCAAGAATTCAACTGCATGCCCGCCTAGCAAAATTAACCCAATCAGCTCCGCAGCAAAAATCCAGTGAAGAGAAGGGTGTATTTGTAACAAAGGGAATTAGTAAGAGAACACTTCGTCACGTTAGTGATTTTCTACATTCTAATCGTGAGCCTTTTTCTGTTGATACAATTTCTAAAGAAGTTGGATTGGCTTATCCGACCGTCTATCGCTATATTATGCATTTACTTGATGAAGGAAAAGTGGAAACTATTGTGAGTTATCAAAAAATAGGAAGACCCAAAAATTTATATCAATGGATTGTTGACTAAGAAACTGCCTTAATACTAGGCAGTTTTTTATTATGATGGGGGGTCTCCGTTGCTGGGCAGACCGTTAATGCAACAAGACTTTTTTTCTTTTTTTTCTGTATTTTTATATTTTCTGATAATATAAAATTATTTTACAACACTAAAGATTCTTTAAAATGTAAATACCTTCATTGAATGTCTTCAAGTTAAATGAATGAATTTATAATTTTATGCCCATGTAGATTTTGCTATCAGATTCTTTTTGCACCAGAGCGAAGATTAAAAATGAAAACGCTTACTGATGGTGGGTTGGATGGAATGAGTGGCCATCATCGTACCATTCAATTGTCTATTAAAATAAAGACCATGCAATTATTTTGTGAATGTAACGATTGATGGTTAACCATATTGAGGAGGACTTTATTATGCAAGCACTATTAAAAGAAGAAGTTCAGCAGCCAAACCAGTCCAGGAAAAAGCATCCTCCAGGATTGTATATGCTGTTCGCTACTGAGGCATGGGAGCGCTTCAGCTATTACGGAATGAGGGCAATCCTTGTTCTTTACTTAACGGCAACGGTTGTAAACGGCGGGCTTGGAGTCGACAAATCTGCGGCTATGGGCATATACGGATTCTTTACTGGTGCCGTTTATATTACGCCAATGATTGGCGGATACTTGACTGACCGTTTCATAGGCAGAAGATTGGCGATCACGATTGGCGGTATTTTAATGGCGCTGGGTAACTTTTTGCTATTCGCAAGTCAGAGTTTGACAGCGCTTTACATTGGTCTTGGTTTATTGATTATCGGTAATGGTTTCTTCAAGCCAAATATCTCGACAATTGTTGGTGATCTTTATGAAGACAACGACCCGCGTCGTGATGGGGCTTTCACCATCTTCTATATGGGTATTAACGTTGGGGCTTTCTTCGCACCGTTAGTGGTTGGGCTTATGAGCTATAAATATGGGTTCTTGACAGCTGCAATTGGCATGATTGTAGGACAGTTAGTTTTCAACTTATTAGGCAATCGCTATTTAGGTGATATCGGTAAAGAACCTACTGGCAAACCGGATGTTACAGCTGGTAAAAAATCAGCTGCACCGTTAACGAAAAGAGAACAAAAACGTACAACGGCAATCGTGATTTTGGCAGTATTCGTCATTGCTTTCTGGGCCGCTTTCGAGCAGGCAGGAAGTTCATTGACATTGTATGCCAATGACCAAATTGATCGGAATGTATTTGGCTTTGAGGTTCCAACTGCCTGGTTCCAATCATTGAACCCTTTATTCATCGTGATTTTAGCGCCAATTATGTCTGCTTTATGGTACAAGCTTGGCAGCTCAAAACGCGGTGACTTAAAAACCCCAACGAAGATGGCTCTTGGTTTAGTCACTGTTGGTTTAGGTTTCTTAGTATTGCTTCCTGCCGTTATGTACACAGGAAACGATACAGCGCTGAAAGTGAACATCCTGTTCATGATTGTAACGTATTTCCTTCATACATTAGCCGAACTAATGATTTCACCAGTTGGTTTGTCAATGGTAAGCAAAATTGCTCCAATCAAGCTAGCCTCTCTTCTAATGGGAGTATGGCTGGCAAGTTCCGCAGTGGCCAATATGGTAGCCGGACAATTAGCTGCATATACGCAGTCTTTAGGTTACCTGGAAATCTTCAGTGTGATTGGTTTTGTAACAATTGGTTTAGGTATTGTATTGTTGTTTCTTTCGAAGCCAGTCGCAAAGCTGATGAAATAATGAAAGAATAAGCTGACCCAAAAGGCATATAATGTGCCATTTGGGTCGAGCTTTTTTTAGTGGGAAAATAATAGAATCGGTCCAAACTGGTGTAAGAGGAGTCTCCACAACGACCCAAACCAGAAAGGAACGATTCTCTGAAGTTTTATTTCTGTGTGCTTAATCTTATTGTGTTTTAGCATTTTCACGAGTCTTTCATCAATTTGAATGGTACGGAACATAAGTAAACAAAAGCAAATCAATGGGAAGTTCTTATAGAACCAGAAAAAGCTATATTAGATGAGAAACAATAATAAACATTTAGGTGGATTAATGGACTTGGTTTCAATAATCGACCAGCCACTTTTAGTAGAAAAGCACTCAGAGCTGGTTATGTAAAAGAGCCTATGAATTAGGATGAATTCACTCCACTTAAGTGATTATATGAAATTTGTACGAGTGGTAACTTGCAACAAAAAAGGGGATTCTTGAGGATAAGGCTGGCCAGTTTTCCTAAGGCACGGGAAAAGGCGCCACGCCCAACCAGATGTAATAGGTGGAGGCTATGCAAGAGAAGGAAGGTAAGTGAATTGGTGATCTAATCCTATATGGAAACAGAAGAAAGGAAAAGCGAATCTTATCGCTATCCCTAACGACTTCTGGATAGGCTATACTTATCTAGACAGAAAATTTAAGGTCGGGTAGACTACAGATACAACTAGTTATAGAAAAGAGGTCCGATATGCGACGCGATATACAACTGAATGAACGAGCTTTCTCTTCCAAGGAAGTGGCAGAAGAAGTGGGGATTGCAACTCCCACTGTTCGAAAGTATGGTCAAATCTTAGAGCGGAATGGATATGAGTTTTTGAAAGATGGAGATCGGCGTATCTTTGTTAAATCTGACATCGGAGCGCTTATAGCGCTACGCGATACGGACAAGCCCCTAGACGATACAGCTAAAGACCTTGTGTATCAACAAAAAGAAAGATTAGAAGGATCCAATGAAACACACATAGCGATACCCGATACATATGAAAATTCACCCCACGACCCCAATCAATTAAACGAGGTCTTAATGTTTTTAGCCAATGAACTTGCAGCTACACGTGAAATGAATGTCCAACTGACAAACGATATGTCACAGCTTAAAACAAAGGTTTCCCGGCTCCAGCAAGATCATCATGTTATAAGTTCTAGTATTGGAAATTCAGCGCAAAGAACTAATACTAAAATTGAACAATTAACTGAACAACAAAATACCCATTACGAAACATTGCTGGAACAAGAAAAACAAAAAAGTGAACTCTTACAAAAAGAAATACAAAATATGCGGGACGAACAGAAAAAAGAATGGAGTTCACAAAATGAATTTAATAAACGTTTAGAAGAGGCTATACAAAAACGTTCCGAAAAATGGCGGGGACTTTTCTCCATATTCAGAAAATGAGGGATGACTGTTAAGGTTTTTTGCCTAGCTCTGTATTGATTTGTTATTGATGAAGAAACATTTGATAGATTGAGAAAAGCATTGTAATGCGAATCCAAAAAACTTAAAAAAATTCATAGTGCCATATATGATTCGCGTAGCTGAAAAACAGAATGAAGAAAGAATATTTAACTTTACAGGTTTGGCACCTGTTATGTAAGAGCTCGGCGATTCCAATGTATCGGACGTTCTACCAAAGGCAAGCGAAGGCTCAATTGAAATTCATTGGAGATTTGTTTAAGCGATATGCATCTAAAACAAAATGCACAATTTGAAGCAAGAAATAAAGGCATGTTTGATAAAAAGGGAGTTGAAAACATGCATTCAAAAACAAGAGTCATTCTTACTAGAGGTGCTCCAGACAGGGATTGATCGGCTCCTTTTTTGTGTGTTGCGTATCGCTGGGCGATATAACTTGCAAATAAATTCGAATCTTTAGGTTTATTAGAAAAGTGAGTGACGTTTAATGCAAACATGATATACATCCGAATGAACGAGTATTCTTTGTATTCTTTTCTAAGGAAGTGGCAGAAGAAGTGGGGATGCATACCCACTGTTCAAAAGTATGGTCAAAACTTAGAACGAAACGGATATGAGTTTTTAAGATGGTGGTTACCTATCTTTATACAATCTGACATCGAAGCGCACATAGCGTTATACGATACGTGATAAGGGAATGTCCCTGGATGGTACAGCTAAAGATCTTATGTATCTATTAAAAGATAGATTAGAAGTAACCGATGAAACAGAGATAGCGATACCCGGTATAAAGACAACTTAACCCATAATTTCAAACAAATAAATGAGATTTTAAATGTTTTAACCAATAAACTTGCAGCTACCCTTGAAATGAACGTCCACTGACAAACGATATGTCTCAGCTTAAAACAACGGTTTCTCAGCTCCGGCAAGATCCATGTCCTCAATAGTGTTTTTCAAGAAAGGGGCTAATCGGTTCTTTTTTTGTTTCGTATCGGTGTGCGATATAACATGAAAATATGTCCACAGATTCTTCATCTTTAAATAGAAAGGAAAGTCCTATATGCAACAGGATTTACTTCGGAATGAATGAGCATCCTCTTCAAAAGAAGTGGAAATGTAAAATCAATGCTCGAAAGTATGTCTAAAACTTAGAGCGAAATGAATAACCATTATTACAATGTGGGAATTTACACACCTGCTTTTAATCCGACATCGAAACGCTTAAAGCGATACGCTATACGGGGAACCCCCTAAACGATAGAGTTAAAGGCCCTTGTATCAAGAAAAAGAAAGATTAGAAGGAACCAATGAAACAGAGATAGCGATACCCGATACATATGACAATTTATCCCATGCTCTCATTCAATTAAAAGAGAGCTGAATTTTTAACCAATATACTCGCAGCTACGGGTGAAATGAACATTTAACTGACAAACGATATGTCATAGCTTAAAACTGAACAACAAAAAAACATTAAGAAACATTACTTCAATAAGAAAAAGGTTTCATTACTTTTTTTTAGTCTCTTTGACTATATTGAGATGTTAAATAACACCGAGGCAATCAAATCAATAGTAGAAATTCCTTTGTTCCAACTATTCAGAATCACTATTTTTCAAATTTCAACAATTTCCTGAGAAATAACTACAAATTCTGAGTAGATATCGACAAAATGAGAGGGTTCTAAAAGATGTAGTAAAACATTGGTGAAAATTTTCAGATAGGAAGCGTGGTTGATTGAGTTAAAAATTTGATTGAAAACGTTTATGGGTATTGAGTGTGGGGAAGTAGACGAACTATATCTCTTTTGAATGAAAGCGTATGTGTCTTTAGAAGAACACACTTTTCAGGACTAAAGAAATTTTCAACCAATACACTCGCAGCTACGCGTGAGGTGAACATTTAACTGACAAACGATATGTCATAATTTAAAACTAAACAAAAAAACCATTAAGAAACATTACTTCAAAATAAGAAAAAGGTTTCTTAATGGTTTTTTTAGAATCTTTTACGATATTGAGGTGTTAATAACAATTTAAACCGAGGCAATCAAATCAATAGTAGAAATTCTTTTGTTCTAACTATTCAGAATCACTATTTTCAAATTTCAACAATTTCCCGAGAAATAACTACAAATTCTGAGTAAATATCGACAAAATTAGAAGCTTCTAAAAGATGTAGTGAAACATTGGTGGAAATTATGACTAATTGAGTTTTTTTAACAAGGAAATCAGATAGGAAGCTTGGTTGATTGAGTTAAAAACTGATTGAAAACGTTTATGGGGTATTGAGTATGGAGAAGTAGACGAATTATTTCTCTTTTGAATGAAAGTGTATGTGCTTGGGAAGAACACACCTTTCAGGATTAAAGAAATATAAAGGGGTGAATGAGGGACAACCTACGATAGTATTGAAGGCAGCTAAATTGCCGCGAGTAGCAACCTGTGCTAGCTCAAACAACACAAAAAGACCTATAAAAGCAAGTCAAAGAAAACAAGGCTAATGCCGAAGACAAAAGGAGGTCCCAAGGCAAGGGATACAAATGTCTCGTAGGGAAGCCAAGACAAAGCAGGTAAACAATGATAGCGTTTTTTATAGGTGAATGGGAGCCATCACTAAAATAAGGAAGGCAGCCAGATCCCCGCGAGTAGCAACCCATGCTAGTTGACAAGTACTATGCAATCTCTAATTGGTCTAGAAAATCAACTATATAAAAACGTTACAAGCATAGCATCTTAAACAGGTGCTTTTTTTATGTGCATACTTAATAAACGCTCCTTTTAAAAGGAGTGCGTTCTAGTTATGCAATTTCAGAGTGATAATTATCTGGTAATTTTCTAAAATCTACATACTAAAGACATCTAAACCTTGTTGGGTCAAAGTAAAAGAAACAATTGCCCAATTTTCTAATTTAACACGATATGTAGCGCCTTGGGTAACACCATTCCAGTTAGTGCTGTAGTGCCATCAGACACTAATTTCCTTAACAACTTAGTTAGAGATAAAAGTTTCGATGTAATAGTATCCAATATGGTTATTCAAGTTCTTGAAAAAAAAATAAGAAATGTATCGTCAATCAGTAGATGCAGGCTGTTTTATATTTTCTATTTTACATCCTTAGTTTGTTATATCAGAAAGTGGTTGGGAGAAAACAAGAGACGGTAAAAAGGTGCAGTGGAACGTGATGTCTGTACGGCCGAAACGATGCTGAATTTCCATTACTCCTACACCCTCTTATGGTGGTGGGTGTCTCCATGTGTTCATACTGTACAATATTCAATCTGTTTATTTCACCAAAAAGTCCAGCTCTAAAGGTGTTACCTAGCATAAAATATAGTAAAATTCATTGCTTTCAGGAGAGGGTAACATTGACAAACTATGAACGAATTCCGAGTGGCGTTATCGTAATGTGGAGCGGATCCATTAAGAATATTCCAAAAGGATGGTTGTTATGTGATGGAACGAAAGGAACGCCAGATTTGAGGGAGCGCTTTGTTTTGGGAACAGCTAAAAATTCGGAAATTGGCGATAGGGGTGGACATAAAAGAATAAAACTGGACAAATCCCAACTTGCTCCCCATAGTCATACTGGAAACACGGCTGAGGCTGGAGACCACACACATATGGGTACGACGGATGTGGGTGGAGACCACACGCATACGGGAACAACGAATGTGGCTGGAGACCACACACATATGGGAACAACGGATGTGGGTGGAGACCACACGCATACGGGAACAACGAATGTAGCTGGAAACCATACGCATACGGGAACAACGAATGTAGCCGGGGACCACACGCATACGGGAACAACGAATGTAGCTGGAGACCACACGCATATGGGAACAACGAATGTAGCTGGAGACCATACGCATACGGGAACAACAAATGTAACTGGAGACCATACGCATACGGGAACAACGAATGTAGCTGGAAGCCACACACATACCGGTATGACAAATCCTTCTGGAATACATTCACACCAATACGTTGATCGTGGCGACACAACCACTAATAAACCGGCAGGCGGGAATCAAGCAGCGGCCAATAACACTTCCGGCATTTATACCACATCTCCAGCAGGGGAACATACCCACAACTTTACGACATCTGAGGCTGGAGCCCATAGCCACGACTTTACGACATCTGAGGCTGGAGCCCATAGCCACGACTTTACGACATCTGAGGCTGGAGCTCATAGCCACGACTTTACGACATCAGAGGCTGGAGCTCATAGCCACGATTTCACGACATCAGAAGCGGGGGCCCATAGCCATGACTTTACGACATCAGAGGCTGGAGCCCATAGCCACGACTTCACGACATCAGAAGCGGGAGCCCATAGCCATGATTTTACGACATCAGAAGCGGGAGTCCATAGCCACGACTTTACGACATCAGAAGCTGGAGCCCATAGCCATGATTTTAGGACAAACTTGGCAGGTAGCGGAAAGTCAATTAATATAATGAATCCGTACTATAAACTGGCGTTTATTATGAAAAAATAGGCAGCTAAGGTCTAGTGGCTTCTTTCTTTTGAGCCGCATTTTCGCCTGCCATGAGAATCAGGTAGGTATTTTCTCCGAATGAATGTTATTATTGTGATTCCGAGAATTAAGGAATTTTATCCATTAATCATAATAAATAAGGCTATGTATTAATATATTTCTAATTTCTTCATTCTCAAATACAGAAGAACGAAAAAATATGGCTAAATTTCTGATCATTATGGAGACGGATAAGAAAAAGTGTCCTATGGTCATAACATGCTCATAACCTTTTTTCTTCTTTTTTAAAGTATAATGAAAAGGAGAAAACCCTTTTCATATCATCTATATATATATGCCTTATTGAATGGGCGACACATGTGAATATCTTTAAAGTTGAAGGCCTCCCAGTTTACCGTGGGAGGCCATTTCTTATTTGGCAATTTCAACGAAAAGTGGGATGGAGGAGAACATCAACTCCTAGAATCATTCCAAGTAAAAGGGACTGATAGAAGTTGGATTAATTTGGAGTTTGGGTATTAAAATCTAAAAGTTAGTCTACTGTGAAATTATTTTTTATAGGTTCAATTATTAAGGGACTGAATTGTTCCTTTCTATTTTTGTATTGTTCGATTATCTTTTCATTATTCAGTTCAATTTCCCGGATCCCTTCCATAATATCAAGAGCTAGTTGTATCGGAATCGGTTGAAACGACTAAATTCTCCAGCCCAAGGGACTGAAACAAATCAAATACTTTAAATCTGTATCCGAGGGCGATACAGGGGACATTTCCTGCTAAGGAAAGGATATTAGCGTGAAGTTTAAAGTTAATGCTCAAACTGCAAACAGAGAGTTTTTCAATAAGCTCTTCCTCTGAGTATAAAGATGGATCATAAGTCACATTCAAGGGGTCATTCAATTTATCGTAAAGTCGTTTGGAGGCCTCCCGGTCACTGCCCCAGACGTACAATAAAATTTTATAACCCGACTTTATTAATTTTTTGGATACTTGAAGAAGCGCATTTTCAATAGCAGCTTCTTGGGAATGTCCGAAAGCTTTAAGTCTTTACAGGCTCTCAGGAAAATCATGCAGATGTTTGCCTTTGTCCATGCTATTCAGTAATGGAAAACGGAGTGCAGCTGTAAACAGTCCACACTCCACTTCGTCTGGATCGCCAAACCAAATGAACAATGGCGCTATACAAAAAAATGAGAAAATGTCAGGTGATACATTCCCAGTCCTTTAACACCATATATGTTCGGCATTCTCAGCAAGAGCGTTTGGGACATTCACAAATCTATACAACGATTAATGTCCACCTTCCGATGTCTTCTATGCACAAATAATTATATTAGAATAATATTATCAGCTTTATCCTCTTATAAGGTTAAGAGGATTGCAACTGATGATTGTGTTATCAAAAAACAGGTGAATGATAATTATTTCTTCACGACGGAATGTTATTTATTTTGGTCAAGTTCCTTACTTTCACGAACAATACCGGTTTTAAAAGGGGTCGAACGTGTGAATATTCGGAGTAGCATCATCATTCATGGCTGAAAAGAATATTGGGGGTCTAGTTATCTACATATGATTTCTTATAAACATAATTATATTTTTTGAGAGTTTCGACATTATATTGACAATAATATAGTTACTCATTACAATTGAAAATAATTCTCAATATGGTACAGGGGGCACCAATGGTTATGTCAAAACGAAGAAACAGCAAAAAAGTGTTATTTATATCGGCAATCGTTTTAATTCTATCAACGCTTTTACTTGGATGTACAAATGAATCAAAAGAAAATTCAACTTCAAACAAAGACAATAAAGACATGCTTACTTTGGCTTGGCCGAGGGATATAGGTGAAATGAATCCGCATGTCTATAATCCTTCTCAATTATTCGCTACATCAATGATATATGAACCTTTGGTCAGCTACCAAGATGGAGGTAAGCTGAAACCGCATTTAGCTGAATCTTGGGAAATTTCCAAGGATGGGAAGGAATATACGTTCAACCTCCGTCAAGATGTGAAATTTTCTGACGGTACAAGCTTTAATGCTGAAATTGTGAAAAAGAACTTTGATACTATATTGAAAAATGTTGATTTGCATAGTTGGTTGGGCTTTATTACGAAAGTGGATCAAACGGAAGTAATTGACCAAAATACATTTAAACTAACATTAAAGGAGCCATATTATCCTACTATTCAAGAGTTAGCCGTTGTTCGTCCAGTCCGATTCTTAGGTGATGCTGGATTCCCTAAAGATGGTGACACTTCTAAAGGTGTTACAAAACCAGTCGGTACAGGCCCATGGATTTTGGAAGAATATAAAGCAGATGAATATGCTATTTTCAAACGCAATGAAAATTATTGGGGTGAACTCCCTAAAGTTAAGAAAATTAAAGTCAAGGTCATTCCTGATGCGGAAACCCGTGTTCTTGCTTTTGAAAAAGGTGACCTGGACCTAATTTATGGTGAAGGTGCTATCAGTCTGGATGCTTTCAAACAATTAGAAACAACAGGTAACTATGAGACTAGTATTTCTGATCCGGTTGCGACAAGACAACTAGTTATGAATACGAAGAAAGAACAACTTTCAGATTTACGTGTTCGTCAAGCGTTACAATATGGATTTAATAAAAAAGCAATGGTTGACGGAGTTACTTCTGGGTTGGAAGAGAAGGCAGATTTCATTTTACCGACAAACTTCCCGTATACTTCAGACATTGATGTAACAGCGATTGATTATAATGTTGAAAAAGCAAAAGCTTTATTAGATGAAGCGGGATGGAAGCTTCCAAAAGGAAAAAACGTTCGTGAGAAAGACGGAAAGCCGCTTGAAATCGAGTTAATGTACGACTCTGCAGAATCTATTCAAAAAGCAATGGCCGAAACGTTACAATCTGAGTGGGCGGCACTAGGTGTTAAATTGAATATCGTTGGAGTAGAGCTTACGGTACAAATTGAAAGATTCAAAGCTAATGATTTTGAATTGAATTTCTTTAGTAACTATGGCGCTCCATATGATCCACATACTTTCGTAAATGTCGTTGGTTCAGAAGGATTCGGTTTTAACGAAGCCATTTCATCTTATCCGAACAGAGATGAGTTGTTAAAACAAATTGCAGATGTTCCTGGAACAACAGATGAAAAAGAACGTCAAGAACTTTACTCAACCATTTTGGAATCACTGCAAGACCAAGGAGCGATTGTGCCCATTTCTTATATTAAGAAAATAGCTGTTTACCAAAAAGATGTATCTGATTTTACATTCCCTGCTAACCGGGATGAACATCCATTCACAGGAATTAGCATCGAGAAGTAAGTTACAGGAGGGTTTTCATGGGCACGTATATCTTGAAACGAATTATGGCCATTATTCCCATCTTTCTCTTGGCCACTCTTCTTACGTTTGGAATGATTCACCTTTCACCAGTGGACCCAGCTGAGGCATATTTATCTGCAGCACATATCCAATCTACAGATGAGATATTGGCTCAGAAAAGACATGAGTTTGGCTTAGATCAACCCCTCCATGTTCAATATGTAAATTCTATTATTAAGATATGCCAATTTGATTTTGGCATATCTTATCTTTCGAATAAACCTGTTTGGGAAGAGGTAACCTATCGAATGCCAGCGACCATTCAGTTAGCTTTAGGGAGCATCATATTAGCTATCCTGGTCAGTGTCCCTCTTGGATTTTTGGCAGGCATAAAGAAAAACAGTGTTATTGACCATTTTAGTCGCCTTCTCTCTTTTTTCGGGGCGTCCATCCCTTCTTTTTGGCTTGGTTATTTATTGATTTTTTTCTTTTCTGTTAAACTCGACCTATTTCCTGTCGAAGGAATCGGGACTTGGCAACATCTGGTTCTTCCTTCCGTTACTTTAGCTTTGCCATTAATAGCTTTGTATACTCGACTATTACGTGCTAGCGTTCTTGAAAATTTGCAGGAACCTTATGTCCTTTTTGCTCGCACAAGAGGGATTCATGAAAAAGTCATTATGGGAAAACATGTATTGAGAATAGCCATATCCCCCATGATTACTGGACTGGGGATGAATTTAGGAAAGCTGCTGACTGGAACCATTATCGTCGAAGCGGTCTTTTCCTGGCCAGGATTCGGTCGTTATTTCATTGAAGCTATTTTTAATCGGGATGTTCCTGTCATTCAATGCTATGTGCTTTTAGCTGCGGGACTATTCATTTTTAGCAATTTGATTGTTGATCTAATCCAAATGTGTATCGACCCACGCATCTCCAGAAAAGGAGGGCAACGTCAATGATAACAAGTCTTCGTATTATGATGAGAAGTCAGAAAGTGATTGTCCTTTGTTCAATAATATTAAGCTTCCTATTTATCATCACCATCTTGGCTCCTTGGATTGCACCTAATGATCCTATTGCTGTCAATTTAGCTAATAAACTACAGCCATCTTCCTTTGAGTATCCATTGGGAACGGATCATTTAGGAAGATGTACGTTATCACGCATCTTATATGGAGCTCGCATTTCGTTAGGATTTGCTACATTAATCTTTATTTCATCTTTAGGCATCGGTTTGATTATCGGAACCATTGCTGGTTATAAAGGCGGATGGGTGGACCAGGTGCTAATGAGACTGTGTGATGGCGTTATGGCATTTCCGAACCTTTTGCTCATTCTTGGACTTGTTGGCATATTGGGACCTGGCCTTAAACAGGTCATCATAGCATTGATGCTTGTGCAATGGGTGTATTATGCGAGAATTTTCCGAGGAATGGTACTTAGTCTAAAAGAACAAAACTATATAGCGGCAGCTAAAATAAGCGGTTCTTCGCAATGGAAGATAATAAAGAAACATATTGTTCCAAATGTTCTTCCTCCGCTCGCTGTTATGGGTACATTAGAAATGGGTTGGGCCATCATGGATATATCGGCCATGTCGTTTCTAGGTTTGGGCGTGCAACCTCCTACACCAGAATGGGGAGCAATGATTCATGAAGGGAAAACCTATATTCGGACGAATCCAGAATTAATGCTATATCCAGGTTTGATGATTATGCTTGTTGTCGTCACCTTCAATTTATTAGGCGAAGCGCTATCAGAACGTTTTGGAGTCAAACGTCGTTAATAAAAAGGAATGAGAAGATTGAGAACAGAACGGTCGAATGTATTAACAGTGAGCGATCTACATGTACAAGTACAAACAAAGGATGGTGCTTCCACCCTCGTTCAGGACATTAATTTCGAACTGGAAAAAGGGAAGGTATTGGGTCTTGTTGGGGAAAGTGGGAGTGGCAAAACCGTTACGAGTATGTCCATTCTACAGCTTCTTGATCGGAAAACAACGACAATCAAAGGAAGCATTACCCTTCAAGGACGAGAATTAAATGGTTTGGACGATAAAGAAATACGTGGAATTCGCGGCAAGGATATTGGCTTTATTATGCAAAATCCAATGAATTCATTTACGCCTGTTTTTACAATTGGCAATCAATTTGTCGAAACGATTAGGTCTCATACCGCATTGAATAAAAAACAAGCAAAAGAGCTTGCCATCGAAGCGATGCAAAATGTAAACCTGCCAAATCCCGCGAAAGTATTAAAAAGCTATCCTTTTCAACTGAGTGGAGGTATGCTTCAACGCGTGATGATTGCGATGGCTGCATGTATACAGCCATCCGTTATTATTGCTGATGAGCCGACGACTGCACTCGACGTACATAACCAATTACAGGTACTTCGCCACTTGGATAAAATCCGTTCTGAATATGGAACATCCATTTTACTCATTTCTCATGATCTTGGCGTCATTTCTGAAATGGCAGATGATGTAGTCGTTATGCAACATGGCAGAATTGTAGAAACAGCAAATGTGTATGAACTATTTGATAATCCGCAGCATGAATATACAAAGAAACTGCTAAATGCCCGCCTTAGCATTAAACATGAAGAGCCTATCACCCATATGTTGTGATATATGGACTGCATTTTTTTGAGGGGTGAACAAATGAGTTTATTACAAGTAAAAGCAGTAACTCATAGCTATAATTCTCATACGTTTTTAAAATGGAAAGAGCCTTCTAAAAAAGTACTCACTGACATTTCCCTCTCCATTGACGAAGGAACATGCTTAGGGCTGCTTGGCACGAGTGGAGCTGGAAAAAGTACATTAGGAAAAGTGATCCTTGGCTTAGAACGTCCACAGCAAGGACAGGTTCTGTTTCAAGGGCATGATATCTATACTGCTGATAAGCTTACTCGACAAAAGATACGCCGAGATCTACAGGTCGTCTTTCAGGATTCATATTCAGCTGTCAATCCACGAATGACCGCCGAAAGTATTGTAGGCGAGCCATTGGAAAACTATGAAAAACTAACCGTAACCGAACAAAAAAGAACGGTTATTGAGTTATTGGAAAGAGTGGGCCTAAGTGAAAAGGATTTAAAAAAATACCCACACCAATTTAGCGGTGGACAATTGCAAAGAATTAATATTGCTAGAGCAATCTCTCTTAAGCCACTGTTAATCGTCTTGGATGAATCCGTGAGCAGTCTGGATATGGTTAATCAAACACTGATTTTAGAATTATTAAGTGAGTTGAAAAAAGACTTCGGCTTATCTTATCTTTTTATTACACATGATATTAAAGCGGCTTATTCAATCTCTGATACTTTGGGTGTACTGGAAAAAGGGGAATTAATCGAGCATTACAATTCAAAAGATCAGTTTTTTTCGTCAGAACATCCTGTCGTTGAACAGATGAGAAGTTCTATACTCGCTGAGCATCCGCGTTATCGTTCTCTTCCAATGAGGATTAACAAGTCCTAGTTTAGAATATAATTTGAACGCCGCGGTTTCCGTTTAAAAATCGAGGTCCTTGTTTATCTCATATTTGAGGAGTTGCAATAGCATACATTATACTGGTTATTCGTTTTTTACGATTTAGCGATGTGGGCGTTTCATTATTATGACTAACGTTGAATATCTTGCTGCCATCTGGCAGCTTCTTTTGTTTATGCAACTAAAGGGGAAGTTGGTTGCACAAGCTATCGAGCGTTTCTCTGGAATGGGGAATGCTTTTATTTTTGTCTTATAAATGTTTAAACAATAATAATATAATTAGATACAATAATACTTTATTGTAAAACGATAAAAAACGTGTTAAATTCAAATTGACAATAATTAAATGAGGTGCTTTTCATGAAACGAAGTTCAACACTCTTTTTAAAGGTAGCTGTTATTTTTATCGGCATTCCGGTTCTTGCTTTGTGTCTATTTTTGTTGCCTCAGATAGCGAATGAAGCAAATGAAGCAGCAGAAAGAGGTTCAGATTTGGCTTATGTGGTATATGGCCTATTAATGGTTATGTATGTGTCGGCAATCCCATTTTACTTCGCTTTGTATCAATCGTTTAACCTATTAAGCTATATTGACAAGAACCAAGCTTTCTCGGAATTATCTGTAAGAGCGCTAAAGAAAATCAAAAAATGTGCCATCACAATCAGTGGCTTGTATGTGGTGGCCCTGCCATTCGTCTTTATCCTAGCGGAAGTGGATGACGCACCGGGTCTCGGACTAATCGGAATGGTCATGATTTTTGCCCCCATGGTGATTGCTGTCTTTGCGGCTGTCCTTCAAAGACTTTTACAAGAAGCCATCGATATAAAATCAGAGAATGACTTAATAGTCTGAGGTGAATAACATGGCAATAATAATCAATATTGATGTGATGCTGGCTAAAAGGAAAATGAGCGTAACGGAACTTTCGGAAAGGGTTGGAATAACGATGGCTAACCTTTCTATATTGAAAAATGGAAAGGCAAAAGCGATTCGACTATCAACGTTAGAAGCGATTTGTAAGGCTTTGGACTGTCAGCCGGGAGATCTTTTGGAATACAAAAGTGAAGAGGGAACTCAAGGAGAATAGATCATTCAGGTAGGCTGCTGCGGCGGCCTTTTCTTCAACTATCGGGTCAGATTGTTTTCTGTTTTTAGAAATGGAATTTAAAAAAGCCATCCAAAATAGGTGGCTTGTGATATTTGTCATTCTTGTTTTATAAAATAAAGAACCTGCTGTATCAAGTCATTGATGATGTACCCTCTGTTAATTTTCATGAAACAGCAATTCTCCAATTACTTAGGAAACTTTATAAATAATAACGCCACTAATCCTGAGATATATTAATAACAGCAATAATGCAACAATGCATATCGTTCCGATTGAAGCTAAAACATTAAGGATTTTAGTAGCTTTAGTACTGAACAGCTTACAAAATACACTATAAACTCCAACTCCAATAATTCCACCTAATGTATTTCCCATAAAGTCAGTTATATCGCTAGCACCTATAGCAAAGATGAATTGCATTCCTTCAAATAGCAAACTAACTCCTGCTATTACTGTAATCCTTTTCAAGAAAGACCAATTTGATTTTAGCATACTGATATAAATTCCAAATGGGATAAATGCAAGTACATTATAGATTATTTCATTAAAATCTATTTGGTTATTAACATTAGCTGAACCAGCAAAAGGGATTAAGTTGATTTCCCTAAAATCCGGCAAGCCTTGGAATGAAAATTGCATTTTAAAGACTATAATCCATGTTAATGCAAATAAATATACGGCCAACAAGCCAGCAGTTATTTTTTTTTGATTGTTTTTTGATTTTTCCATATAAATCCCCAATTCCTAATTCACTTTCAAATTCATAACCTATGCTTTAACCTACTTTACACTATGCTATCATCACCGGAAATTTTTCAGATTGATCCTCTACTTTATCTTGGGATATCGGTAATATCTTAAAAATAAAATTAAAAACCAATAAAAATCCCCACTTTTTCATTTTTATTCTCCTCCATAAAGTAACTTGTATATAGGATAGGAAAAACTTTTAAAATAAAAAGTGGGGTAAATATTAAATTTTTCTTAAATTTTTATTTGGTTTTTATTATTAATCTTCTTAGGAATCCGCCATTGGTAATTGTGTCTTTAAAATAAAATTGCGATGTTCGAAGATAGATGCGAGGTTTTGTATAAAGTTGTGATACTTTATCTTTTCAATCAAAGATTTCTAAATGAGTTTTGATTAAACTTTTTTATACAATGGAGAGTCCATTTAAAAGGAAAGAAAACCATTTTGATTCCTTTTATTAGCCATAGCTTGGGGTTTACAGAAAACTTTTAATCAAACTTTACCAACACCAATAATTGATGGATTTTGACATTCCGGCCATAGAAATTCACGTAGATAAAGTTTTTCCGATGAGAATCGCTTTTCTTAATGAACGAACAGGGGCGTTAGCTGAAGATCGGAGCTGTCTTAAGGCAACTTTTTTTATGGAACTACCATGAAAATAAGTTCCTTTAAAAATGAAAAATGGCAGAAGACCCTCCTCAAACGTTAAAAAAAAGAGGAGAGCGTGAATAATTAGTCTATGGATTAGGGTTGACTGGATTAAGGTCAGTATCAGTATTGACACTACCTAACCATTTTCATTCTTTGTGGTGAATCGCCGATTTTTGCGCTTCATGGATGGCTAACAGGTGCGTTAGTTGATGAAGGAACACAAAAATGACCAATCTTTTTTATAAAAGAATAATCCAATTAAATAGTATTAGGGCATGTTTTGATTAATCTTTTTTCAAAACATGCTCCTTCTATTTAGTCATTCACCTTATTAATATACATTTTTTTCTAAATGTATACTTGAATATTTAACTCACATCTATTAAACTTGTGATTAGTTGTTAGAAAATACCAAGTAAGGAAAAGTTTAGTTATTTTCTATTTTTCAAACTAAAAAAATACTGAACTTGATCCTTTTTTGGCAAAAGAATTACATATCTAATAAATGGATATTGGAGGTTTTTTGTTCTTACTAAATTATTATCATGAAAACAAAAAAGCTGAGGGAGATTAGAGAATGAGAATATCAAAAAAGATAATAGGTATATGCGGGGCTGTAGGATTATTATTTGGGGGGACAACAACATTTGCTGCCACTTCTGCGAATACTCCTCAAGTTGTTAAACATGAGAAAAAGGTAGAAGGAAACATACAAGAGGAGATAATAAAAGTAGATAGTAGCGAAGTTAAAAAAAGGGAAATCCTTACTTATTTTAATAATAACAAACCAAAGAAGTATAAAGAAAATGAGGTTATCGTAAAATTTAAAAAGAATTACTCCATAAAAAGTCTAGGATCCCTGAGCACTACTTTAGGTTTAACAAATGCAAAAGAATTGAATAAAGAAGGAACACATGTAATGAAATTTTCCAAAAATAAAAAGATGGCAGATGTGTTAAAAGAACTTAACGCTTCTTCTAATGTTGAGTATGTAGAGCCAAACTATGTATATCAACCGACAGCAGTTACAGATCCCCTATATAGCGAACTATGGGGACTTAAAAATACTGGACAGGAAATATTAGGACTAGTTGGTAAAAAAGGTATTGATATAAATACGGAAGCAGCATGGGCTAATACAAAGGGCAGTTCCTCTCTTGTTATTGGAGTGATTGATACAGGAATCGAAATTAATCACCCAGAATTAAAAGATAGAATTTGGGTAAACACTGAAGAAATCCCTAACGATGGAATCGATAATGATAAAAATGGATATATAGACGATGTAAACGGCTGGAATTTTTATGATAAAAATAATAAATTGTTCATTCGAGGAGAGGAAGACTTCCACGGAACTCATGTTGCAGGAACAATAGCTGCAAAAGCAAATAAAATTGGAGTTACCGGTATTGCACCAAATGTGAAAATTATGCCTCTCAAGTTTCTCGGACCATATGGAGGGTACGAATCTGATGCGATTGTTGCCATTGAATATGCTAAGGCAAAAGGTGTAAAGATTTTGAATAACTCATGGGGTGGAGGAGAACATTCACAAGCATTAAAGGATGCTATTAAAAACTCAGGCACCTTATTTATAGCTGCGGCAGGTAACTTTGCAGAGAACTCGGATACAAGTCCAATGTATCCTGCTGCTTATGATTTGCCTAACATTCTTTCTGTAGCCTCTATTAACAATACAGGAAATCTTTCAGGTTTTTCTAACTACGGTGCAAAAAGCGTAGATGTCGCTGCTCCTGGTGAAAGTATTTTAAGTACAACCCCAAGTGTGGAAGGCGACTATTCTACGGCTTATGAATATCTTGATGGAACATCCATGGCTACCCCGCATGTTACAGGAGTAGCAGCGTTAGTAAAAAGCGCACGTTCATCGTATACTCCCATTCAAATCAAGGATGCCATCTTGAGAACCACTACAAAGCTGTCTTCATTAACAGGAAAAGTTGGTACGGGAGGACTTGTGAATGCAGGGAAAGCTGTTAATTTCGAGGTAGATTCTGATATCCCTGGTATTGCTTGGAAGGGAGGGAGTATCAGTACTTCACTTGATGCAAGTAAAGATAAAAATGATGTTTATTCTATTAAACTATTAAAAGGGGAAAAGGTGAAGGCTACACTAACTGGTGATTCCGGGACGGACTTTGATCTATATTTGTATAACGACACTACAAAGACTGTAAATTCGAGCAACGGCATTGTAGCACATTCAGAAATTACAAATTCATCCAAGGAGTCCTTTACTTTTACAGCTCCTAAAACAGGCACATATTATTTGAATGCCCACGCTTTTAGTGGAGCTGGAAAATACACTCTTTCTGTTACAGAAGGCATTGGAGCAGGAACATATGAAAATACAAGTAAATATTTTGGATATGAAGGAACATGGAATAAAATATCCGATGGAAGTGCTTCGGCAAGCTCATACATAAGTACAAACCAAACCGGTTCAACTGTGAAAATTGTGTTTAATGGTACAGGAATATCCTATAAAGCTATAAAAAATGACAAACAAGGAATTGTAAAAGTGACATTGGACGGAAAATCAGCAAACTATAGCTTGCATGCTGCTACTCCTAAGTATAAAGAAGAAATCTTCAGTAAAACAGGACTAACTGCAGGTAAGCACGTATTATCTATTGAATGGACTGGTCAGGCAGATCCTGTTGCCCGTAAAACTTCTACAGAGGTGAATGTTGATTCCATCTCAGTTTTAAAATAGTTGTTATATATATATATGTATACCTTTAGCTTCATCCATAAAGAGGATGAAGTTAAGGGTTTTTGTGTTCGGGAAAGTGGGGGAAAGGTTCCCATAATCCTATCTTTAATAGCTATGTATTTCTTAATTAATCATTAGCCCGGTTAAATCCTTCCATATATCTAGTAAAAATGAATGCCTAAAAGTTAGAAATGTATGATTTTGTGAAATTATCGTACATTCAAATCATTGGTACATAAGGGTTTGAAGAAGGGGAGGTCGATGATGATGACACAACAAAAAAATGTGCAGCCGATCCGGGATCAGCAGCAGTTAGAAGATATGAAATGGGCGCTGAAGCGCCATTGTTCGGAGCGCGATTACATCCTGTTTGTTTTAGGCTGTGAGACCGGCTTACGTGTTGGGGACCTACTCAAACTCAGCACGAAGCAGATCCTGACCTTAAAGCAAACAAAACAAGATTCTTCGGGTCAAGGAAGGCAAAACGCAAAAAATCCGCGACATGTATATCGCGAATTGCTTTGAAGAGGTCTTTGAGTACGCCCAAAGCGTCCCGAGTCCCTATTTATTCCCGTCCAGGAAGGGAGAACGCCCCATTCGCCGCCATAGAAATTTCTTATGGAACTATTAGTATCCAAAATTAGGGGGGAATTCTAATGATATATGATAATTTAAATAAAACAATTACCACTAAAAGGCTAGTACTAAGAATTTTTCAAAAATCTGATGCAGTAGCAGTTACTAAACTTTGTAATAATTATAATATTTATAAAAATACATTGTACCTACCTTATCCATACACTATAGATGATGCTTTATCATGGATTGAGCATCATCTTGACAATTTTAATGCTAATAAGTCATATGAATTTAATATAACAGATAAGGAAAGTGGAGAATTATATGGAGCTATAGCGTTATCTAACAACCAAAAGTTTAATAATGGTGAAATATCCTATTGGATTGGTAAAAAATTTTGGGGAAATGGATATGCTACAGAGGCAGCGCAAGCTATATTACATTTTGCATTTGAAGAAAAGCAATACCATAAAGTATTTGCTCGTTACTTTAATTCAAATCCAGCTTCAGGAAGAGTAATGCAAAAATTAGGCTTGAAAAAAGAAGGGATATTAATTGATCATGTGAGGAAAGAAAATCGATTTGAAGATCTGGTATATTACGGAATTATAAACTCAGTAGGATTATAGATTATACTGCTTATTTGTAATCGGTTCCGTTTTCTTGAGGGAGATATGCTGAATTATTCGCCAAATGGTGGACCGACGGTGAATTAATGGGTTTAACCAGAAACATCTGGCTGCACTTATTTTACTAAAGGAAGTTTGGGTGAGGCAGCCTTTTTCTTATGGCACTAACGGGGCAGGTTAGTTGAATAACGAAAAAAGCCCAATTTCTCAATTTTAATGCTGAGAAATTGGGCTTTTTAATATCGAAATTTCCTTAACGTTGTAAATCTGCATTTTCCTGACGCTACCCCTTAGAGAACGAACAGGTGCCGTTCGATTAAAATGTCAACAAATAGAAAAAATGGTTGACATTTTTAAGAAATTTTTTTTCTTTTAACTATTCTAGTTGGATGATTAAGACCGAATTTCACTCGTATTATGCTACTGCTAAACCCTATAAACCCTCCAACAATTGCTGGGATAATCCACCCTAGTCCTACATCATACAGAGGAAGAATTTCATGAAAGAAATTATTAATGGATGAAAAGCGTATACCAGCTCGGTTTAATCCATCAAATAAACTAATGATAAATGTTAAAAGTAAGCTTCCTTGATACACTTCAGCTTTCCCTTTAAATAAAGAATGAAAAAATGTTAAGAAAATTAATACAATAGCTAATGGATAAATAGCTGTTAGGAGAGGAATTGAAACTGCAATTAACTGTGTTAGCCCAATATTGGCAACTATTGCACTAAAAATAGATAAACTAATAGCAATTGTTTTGTAAGATACCTTTGGAAATAGTTTATGGAAGAATGAAGAACAAGATGTAACAAGTCCTACGCTTGTTGTTAAACAAGCTACTGTAATCATTAACCCTAATAATATCCCGCCATAAGCTCCAAAATAATAATCCGAGACTTTTGCTAAGATGGTACCTCCATTATCCAGGTGTCCAAGTTTTTCTACACTTGAAGCACCCATATAAGAAAGAGCTGAATACATGGTTGCTAGGAAAAAGGCAGCAATTCCAGTTGCTTTTGCACAAACAACCATAATTTGTTTTTTTGTTTTTGCACCTTTTTCTTTAATGGCATTAATGATGATGATGCCAAAAACAAAAGATGCAAGCGTATCCATTGTTAAATAACCTTCTCTAAACCCATTAAAAAATGGTTGAACTGAATAATTCTTAATAGGTGCTTGAAAATCTCCGATTGGATGTTTAAAAGCAACTACTACTAGGATTCCAATGAACGTTATCTTGATTGGTGTTAATATTTTCCCGACAATTCCGACAACTCTCGCGGGATTGATCGAAAAAAGGCACGTAATGCTAAAAAAGATGAGTGTAAAAATAAGTAAAGGTGTAGAGCCTGAATTTTCGGACAAAAAAGGTTTTACACCGATTTCAAAAGAAACGTTTCCTGATCTAGGCAAAGCAAATAAAGGACCAATGGCTAAATAAAGAACGGTTGTAAATACAATACCAAACACAGGATGTACCCGACTTGCTAACGACTGTAAATCATCTTTCCCCGAAAAACCAAGTGCTAACACACCAAGTAACGGTAGGCCGACTCCTGTTATTAAAAACCCTGCATTTGCTGACCAGATATTTATTCCTGCTGATTGACCAAGCATTGGTGGGAAAATTAAATTTCCTGCCCCAAAAAATAGAGCAAATAACATTAAACCAATAACTACTATAAATGAAAATGGTACTTTAGTAGGCAAATTAAACCCTCCATGAAATGACTAAATTTCACTTTTTAAAAAAAGTAATTTTCAAAAAATTATTCGCAAACTAAATACATAAGATTTTATCGTATTATGACTAGATAAAATTAATTTCAATATAAATTTTAAGTTTCTCCTTTTGGGTGGCCTTATTTAATATGCAATAGGTTCTTTAAAATTTTAACGACAAGCAGAACTATTACTACCATGATAACGATTAAATGATAATCGTGTGAATTACAGGGAATTTCCCTTAGCTCCCTATTAGTGATGTGTAATTATTAACTGAAATACCATTTTATTGATATTAATATATTGTAATATATACTGCTTACTCTTTAAAGGATAAAAAGGAGGAAAAAACAAGAAATAAAGTTGTCATTAGGATGTATAAAGTGGATTACGGACTATGGCAGGTTAGTTGCAGAAGGCTATTCTATTCAAATAAGGGACATAAAATAAATAGAACCCGACACAATAAAAATGAACTATATAAGGGAAGGTTTTATATCGGTGTTAAAGGTAACACTTGAAAAGTGCACTTTTTTTATTTTCAATGTATCTAACTTTATCACAAAGTGTTCAAACGGAAGAAAATTATAAAAAAGAAGGGAAAGTAGTTTATCAAATCCACTATGATTATAAATCAATCTATAATTAGCTAAAAGTTAATCAGAAGGAAAATGACCAATACTGATAGAAGGTCTTTCTATTGCTGAAATGGTAAAGAAACAGGGTTTCCAAGAAGGGATGTGGAAAACTATTTTGTAAGTTCACTATAAAGTAATTCAAAAGTGGAGAACCAAAGGTTACCTTTCAGAAGAGGATTATACCGACCTGGTCTATAGGCTAAAAGCAGATGAATCGAGGAGTTTATGACCGTAATCCAAATACTTAATTCAAATGTCCTGCAATTCTTTATTAAGAAGGATCGCTTTTTCTTATGCTACATTATAAAACCCAAAATAAGATCGATTATGTTGGGTTTTATATGATTGTCTTTATATGATTCATTGAAAATTAATCATGAATTACTTAAAAATTTTATTTATAGAAGCTATAAAACTTCCTATAACACATATTTTTGACATGTGGTCCCCTGAAACCTTGAACGTTCACACACCCCTAGCAGATGAAAGTAATCCCTCTTATGAAAGTAATCCTGTATCTCTTGCCTTTTGCACGGCTTCTTCTCGATTTTTGACTCCCAATTTATCATAGAGAGTGGAAGCGTAATTTCTTACAGTGCCGTTTGATAAGTAAAGTTCCGAAGCAATTGTTTTATAACGAATTCCTTGAGACAAAAGATTCAAAACCTCTAGTTCGCGTTTCGTTAAGCCATACTCTTTTCCATCTAACTTCAATCCGGCTGGCTCTGCCTCCTCATTTCCATCCCACATTCTATGGAACAAATCTTGGTCAATCATAGTGGCTCCCCGATAGACGAGGCGAATCGATTCAGCTAGTTCACGTGACTCTATGGATTTTAGCAGATAGCCGTCAGCGCCGCTTCGTATGATTTCCTTCGCCCTTTCTATATCCTGAAACGTTGAAAGGATGAGGACACGAATGTCAGGCCATTTATCCTTGATTATTTTGGTGGCACGAATCCCATCCAGATTGGGCATCTCCAAATCCATTAATACCAAATCTGGATTCAGCCTTCCACACAATTCTACAGCTTGCTCTCCATCTTCAGCCATGCCCACTACCTGCAAGTCCTTCTGTTCATCCAAGATTGTATAGAGACTTTCTCGAATAAACGAATGATCATCGACGATACACAAGCGGATTCTTTCGTTGGATAATTGCTCCAGTTTAGGTAACACACATGAGATGAGCGTCCCCACGCCTTTTTCGGAGTATATAGTGACTCTACCTTGTAATTGTGCCGTACGTTCTTTCATCGCAGTTAACCCGAAGCCATCTTTCCATTCCTCCACTCCGCAGCCATTATCTTGCACATCCAATCTCGTCTGTTGCGGCTCAAAATGCAGTGACACAATGATTTCGGTGGATTGTCCGTGTCGTACAGCATTAGTCAGTGCTTCCTGCAAGCTCCGATACAATGTCATTTTCACTTGTTTGGGGACCGTGTACTCTTCCCCTATTATTCGAGTGCGTACATTTACTTTTGCATGTTTCTGGAACTCTTCCGCCAATTGTTTCAAGGTAACAATTAACGGAAGTGATTCTTGTTGTGAATCCATTTGATGTAAATACGTTCTCACTTCTGCCATACTGTTACGGGCCAATTTCAATAATGAGTCAAGCTTTTGTTCCCCATCTTTTGTCTTTAATTCCTTACGTAATGTTTCCATCCCCATAATGATTGAGGTATAGGAATGTCCCATCGTATCGTGCAAATCTTTTGAGAGTCTATCACGCTCCTCTAGCAAAGTAATTCGTTCAATCTGAGATAAATACTGTTCCAATACAAGCTTCTGGTTACGAATAATTTCATTGTTACGGTAATTAATAACGAGTAAACGAAAGGAAAATCCCATTGCAAAGGCCAGTCCCATTTGTAGGATAATCACCCATACATCTATTTCACGGGAAAATATTGCAATGAGAAACGGAAACAGAACAATTGTGATAGAACCCGACCACCGGTATGATTTATGGGCACTATTTGCCGCGATCATGAAAGTCGGCATTAAAAAAGCTAGATAAGCCGCTGGAAATAATAAGATTAAGTAGAAGCAAACTCCACCAAACAAAACTATCTCAGTAAACAGATAATAGCGATAACTGAACATTAAACAAATCCAAGGTACTGAAAATGAGGCCACTTCCCAAAGAATGATGATCCAAAGTGGCACAGTTAAATGGTCTTGGTGTTGGATAGTAGTTAACATCATTGAGAGCCAGATGACAAAACGTATACAAAGTAATACCCAGTCAAACCAAAACCATTGTTTCAAAATCCCAAACAAATTATCACCCCTTAATAGCTTTGAACATGGAAGTCGTGTACTTTCCAATCATTTGAACTAAACTGTTTCCAATACAAGTACGTATCCAGGAGAGAATACCCCCAACGATCATGACACATATGGATTCCTTCCATGAATTCACGGTTATTCCTAATAAATATATATCAAGATATTGAAAAAGTAACGGTGTAACGATAAATACAAGCGGAGCTACATACAATAAAACGGCACATATGAGACTAATTACCCCAATAAGAAACTTCTGCATGAGCCAAAAAATAGCCCTCCAATTGTTATTATTAAGAATTGCTTCTTTCGCTTCAATCCATTTATCCTCTCCACTTTTTGTCCTTGGTAGGATTGGCTCTATCGATATATCCGTATAAACCTTCGTCTGAATACGTTCATACTGGACAAACGTGTGAGTTGTCCGCAACACACTCGCTAACAAGGGAATACCTACGAAAATAACTGTCATCACGAGTGCAAATGTAATGCTGGCCAAATAGAAGCAAAAGTAAAACAATCCGGATCCGAAGGTAAACAACAAAAAGTAGAAATCTTGCAAACTTTTTTGAGCTGCTTCTTTCGTCATTAGAATTTCTCCTCCTCTTTCTAATAAGTTATGAGCCGCTCTTCGATTCTAACTTTTCGCCTGTCACATACGGTAGTGTCAAAGTGTCATGATTTATAGGTCATGACAATGAAACTAACCGTTCTACGCTCTATTTTTTATGTCATGCATGAAGATGACGAAAGGTCACTAGCTACTATGACTTTCCGCTTGCTACACTCGGTTTATATAGCTGAAGAGCTGACTGCTCGTTGTGCTGACAAGAAATTTTCAGTCAAACAAAGGAGAGTCCAAAAATGAAAAAAGCAATCAATTCACAGTCTCGCAATTCTTCTCACTTCCACTAGCATGATTTCTGCATGTTCCCCATAATCATTAGAAGTTGGAGAATCAACACCACCGACATCCACGACCGATGTCCAAATGACGAAAGCTCCAATAATGCAAAAGAAATAGAATCTTTTGCTGATCCGTTATTTGAGAAAAAATGAAGGAGTACAGTGTAAACGGTTCAAGTTTTGTCGTCGTCCATGATGGAAAGGTCGTCATCAATAAAGGGGACGGTTATGCAGATAAAGAAAAGAAGATTCCCGTCAATAAGGAAACTGTCTTCCAAATTGCTTCAGTCTCGAAAACTTTTACTGCCTTGGCCGTGATGCAACAAGCCGATAAAGGAAAGCGTAAACTAGATCAAGATGTACAACAATATCTCGGTGGATTGAAAATACCCAATAAAACAGGAAAACCCCTTTTGATATGCTGAGCCATACCAGCGGCGTGGATTTTCCCGATATCACTACAATTACCGGACCAGAATACGTTAATCAAGATATCCCGATGAAGGAGTTTTTCTTTAAACATATGCCGACGGTGGTACGGCCGCCCGGTGAAGCTTATACGTATGACAACTTCGCATTTGCACTCGCAGGATATGCAGTGGAGAATGTTACGGGCTCATCTTTCTCACGATATACGGAAAAGAAAATTTTCAAACCATTAGGCATGAAGTCTACAAGTGTACGTTTTACGCCTGATCTTCTCAAGAGAATGGCTACACATTACGGTCCCACTGGCGATCCTATTCCAACAAGTGGGCATGGTCTAACAGATGCACCACAAGGAAGCATTTTGTCCACTGGAGAAGACATGTCAAAGTACATGATTATGCAGCTACAGAATGGGAAGTTTGGAGGTAAAGAAATCGTAAGTAAAAGAAGCATGGATATGATGCATGCCTACCAAGTTTTCGCAGATAAGACGATTCCTATTGCGACAGTTGGATTTGAAACGTATTTCAATGATCTAGCTAACGGTCAACACGTGGCATTAAAGGGAGGGAATATGCCGTATTCTTCTTTGATGGTTTTGGTTCCTGAACAGAAAAGCATTTTTCCAGTAAAGACGTGTATTTATTTGGGATTTAATGCATAAGATTGGAACCAATGCCCATTTTAATCGTAAGTAATGTAAAGGCTTAAGGTTGGGAGGCATTAGTATGAGGCAGCTTTATATTAAACAGAAGGTATTCAGTCTTAGTGGGAAATTTACAGTAAAGGATCAGCAGGAGAAGGATATATATTACGTGGAAGGAAGTTTTATGCAAGTTCCAAAGACTTTCTCCATTATGAATACAGCAAGAGATGAAGTAGCACTCATTACGAAAAAGGTGTTCAGCTTTTTACCAAAGTTTTTGGTTGAGGTGAATGGCCGAGAGGTATTAACAATAAAGAAGGAATTTTCCTTCTTAAAAGCACGATATACAATTGATGCGGCAGGCATTGAAGTACATGGTAATTGGTGGGATATGGATTTTCAAGTTTTACAGCATGGTCAAATCGTAGGTAAAGTGTGCAAGGAGTGGTTCACTTGGGGCGATAGCTACAAGGTTCAAATAATAGATGAAGAGATGGAAACGATTATTATTGCACTTGTTGTTGCAATTGATTGTGTGAAGGCTGATCAAGCAGCTGCTTCCTCATCAGCTTCGATTTAAAATAGAAGTGTAAAATTTCTACTTATATCTATCTCAATCCAAATATTACCTTGTTAAACTAACCTGGCTCTTTAGTCCCATAAGAAAAAGAAAAGTCTGGCATTTTATTGTGAAATCAGGACTTGAACAGGTACTGTGAACTATATTCAGCTAACACACCTGTTCGTTCAACAAGGTTTTTCCTTTTTCCACCACATGGCCTTGTCATTTAATTAGGGTAAAAGTTAATAATAAAGCGTGATTTTTTGGAGAAAAATATTGGGGATGTAGATTTTTTTAAACAAGTAGAAAAGGACTCTGCAAAAAACAATATTTCTCCTCAGAAACCTAAATTTGAAATCATCGAGAACGTAATGGTTATTAGCATTAAGAACCATTTAAAGATGGAGGAGACTTAGATTGTTTTAATATTTTAAACCTTATTTACCGAACAATTGGATCTTTAGAAAAGAGCTGAACAAACAAGAAATAGAATTATTGAGGCTTATGCAGAATGTCAAAGCATTTTATGTTAATTATAACAATGAAATGAATACCATTTGGCGATTAATTATTTTACCAAGTTTTTAATGTTTTTACTGATATAGGCAAAGTTAGCGGTACACTAAAAAAGTAATAAGGTTTACTTCAGTAAAATAAGGTATATTATATTGGTTGAATAGATTCTCTTTAAAGACAAGAAAAGTAGGTGAACAAAGTGGGAAAATATCAATTGGATACCAAAGGTAAGGTAGCTGTGACAAAGTTTCATGAAAAACATATGCCTGCCAAATTTGATAAAAAGCAGCAACTTGAAAAAATCCGTGCGGAGTATTTGAAAAAGAAGCAAAAACAAACGGATAAATAATATGATTTAAAACATAGGAAGACTAAAATCTCCTATGTTTTTTTATTTGAAGTTCTTTTTTCAATTGATGACACAGTTTATTATTATTCCATGAATTTCAGATTCGGTGACAAAAAACTCGTCATCAGATATCCATTCTTCACTGAAAATTCAATAGAGCGGCCGTTATTTTGGATACACCAGTAATCTCCAGCAGAAATTTTTAAAACATTTGGATACTCACTAGGCTTAGGATGCTTCTTAAATCTTTGTTTTCTTGTGGAACTTAGAGGTAAACCCGTATAAAAGAAAGGAATTTTAAGTTAGGTGGGGTTAATAGAGTGGACAAAGACTTTTTTTGGTCTATATTTACAACTATATTTGGCATTATCGCAACCTGGACTGGTTTGATTTATACGACTCGTTTTCGGTTTGATAATAGCAAATTTTTTGAACACATCAAATATATAACGCCCTTACCACCAACAGTTAACTATTGGTTTCTTAAAGTTTTATTTATTTTCGGAGGATTAATGTGTGTTGTTTTGGGTCTATACGGAATTCTTTAAGGTATTCCTTATAGAACTAACGGGGCAGGATAGTTCCATAAGGAATACTGTTAAGTGACATTAAGGTCGCTTAAAAACGCTTGTCCTGTTATTCCGAGCCCACACGGTAACGGTGTGCATCTCCGTATGCGAATAGACGCCCTTGAAGCATCTTGTCCGGGGAAGCCTCAATTCCCGGTACGAATGTTCCCGGTGAGAATGTGGCTTGCTCTACTTCAGCAAAGTAGTTTTCAGGATTTCTGTTCAATTCCATACGGCCAAGCTCAATCAGCGGATTGTTGGTAGTCCTGTATTATGTGACCGGCTTGCATAAACGGAAAAGATAAATGCCAAAGGGTGCGTAGGATTGAAAAATTTTGATTCTAAAAATAATTGGAGGATTAGAAGAAGGAAAGCTATGTATAATTAGAGATGTAAGTTTATGCTTTTTATGTAATAATTATTTTGTAGAAATGAAAAGTTACAATTCATACATAGTGAAGGTGGGGATCATAGTGGCAATGGGAACGCATACTGTAGTAGTTCCAGTGGATGTACAAGCAGTTTGGGATTATGTCAGTGATCTCGAAAAATGGGCAACGACAGTACCAGCCTATAAAGAACATGAAATCATAAATGACAAGCAATCTATTTGGACATTTGAAGGTAGTGTGAAAGGTATTAAAAAACAATACAAGCGCAGGTAGATATTACTGAATGGAATGAACCTTCAAACATTAAGTTTGAACTAAAAGGTTTATCAGATAATTTTACAGGAAGCGGTCACTTTACTGCAGAAGATGTTAATGGTAAAACAATAATGACTTGTACGGTGGAAATCCATGCAGGCGGATTATCTGGTGCGGTGTTAACACCAATTATTAAATGGGCTGTTCCAAAAGTAGCATCTCGTTTAACAGAATCTATCGCACGTAAAATTGCAGTATTCTCATAGTTTTCAAAGGTTGAAAGCCAATTCATTTTGGGGATACCTACTCTGAAGTATAGATGGTAACATTCTGAAGTAACCAATATAATGATGAGCTCTACTAGAAATTTTATAATTAGCGGAAATGGGGCTGTCCAAAAGGATGGCCTCCTTTTTTCAATATTCCAGAATCGCTTTTTTTAATGAACTAACGGGTGCGCTAGTTCACTAAAAGAAAAAAGGAGAGTACATATTATACATGGCTAATATGTACTCTCCTTTATTTATTAAGGTTTTTTATAATTAGGTCTAGATTTGAAAAACTAACAAACATTAAAGGACCGTCAATAGACCTGTTTTTTGTACGAAAGAAGGATGGCCACCAAGTTTCGACGAATATATTAATATACTTTTTGGAGGTGTTGGATATGGGGATTTGTTGTGGAGAGTGTCACGTTGAATTAAAGAGTGATGATTATGTCACATTGGATGAATTTAGCACGCTGAGGCACACATATTGCGGTTATGATCTTATTGCCGAGCTGATCAAAGACATAGGGACTTATCGAAATATCAAAACAAAGTATTGGTTTTCCCGTGAGCGTACTAAATGAAAATCGGTAAAATCCTGGAGTTAATTATAACTGATACACCAGCGAATATTGCCAAAAGGGCTGATGTTCATCTTTCAGAAAAATCACTAAGAAAAGCTTTGAATAAAGCTGGTTATGAGTATAGAAATTCAGGCGAAAAAGGCTGGTACTTTGTTGGTGATGGTGACGAGGAAACGGTACAAGAGCAGCTTATTTATGACTTTGCAACAGCAGGAAAAGCGAAGGCGAACGTTTCAACTAATGTAAATAAAGAACCTAAAGATACCAACCAACGTTCTAACGTTGGCATAAAACGTGGTAAAGAACAGGTCAAACAAGCGAACGAACAATCAGCACCAACCATAGAACGAACCAACGTAATAAGAAAACGTTCTTCATTCGATATGGATGTTGAACTTATGAAGGAACTAAAAATACAAGCAATCATTCATGATAGGACGGTTTATGAACTAGTTGAAAATGCCGTAAGGCACTATTTAGCTGAATTAAAGGGAAAGTGATGTGTCTTTGAAATAAAGTCACGATGTTTATAATAAAGTTGCATCATTTTACCCCTTTAGATAATATCCTCTAAAGGGGTATTTTTATGTCCAAGAGATAAAGTGCATCTGAAATTTAAAAATGGTTCAAGGGGATTTTTGAGTGGTAATAGAGTTGTTCCGTTAAAGGGTGCGATTCTTTAATAAGAATTACTTTTATAGAAACAACGGGTGCGTTAGTTGATTAAGGAACATAAAAATGTTCAATCTTTTTTATAAAAGAAGAATCCAATTAAATAGTATAAGGGCATGTTTTGATTAATCTTTTTCAAAACATGCCCTTTCTATTTATTCATTTATCAAGGTTGCTTGTATTAAAAAAATACCCTCGTGTCGTTTTGAAATAAAGTTGCGACGTGTTAAAAATAAAGAAAAGACACCCTAAGGTGCTTTTCCCTCTCTAGAAGCATCAACTCGAAAATAACGAACCGACAACCAAAGACAACGTTTGCTCGTAAACGGCATGTGCGGACTGCACATCACCAAAATGTCCGCACATGTAAAGATGGATAACACCGTGGAGCGACGCCCAGAAGATACGGACGACGGTTTCCGTGTCATACGGACCGGTAATCAGTCCCTGCTCTTGCGCATTACCAATTACCGTCAACAATTGCCGCATGGCTGTTACGGTGCCGTGTATGCTCTCCTCGTCTGGTTTGAAATCCGCGAAGGCTCCTCCGAACATCAGCTTGTAATAACCGGAGTATCGCTGTCCGAATTGCCAGAAGGTTTCACCTAAATTAAACAGCTGCTGCATCGGATCGTCAGCGCGCGGCGTTCTCTCGAATTCGTTGGCGAGAAGCTTGCAGCCGTCGAGATAAAGCTGCTGAGCCAGTCCATCTTTATTGACAAACAGGTTGTATATGATTTTGGTTGAGCAATCCATCTTCTGCGCAACTTTACGCACCGTCACAGCTTCAGGACCCTCATCGTACAAAATCGTTGCCGCAGCATCGACGACGAGCTTTCGAAGATTTTCAATATTTTTCAAGCGAGCCTCCTGATACGTTTCCAACTTTTTCGTATTTGCATCGAAGGAATTATTTTGGTCTGTCATCGCTATCACCCTCAATTAATACATTTTTAATAAGAAACAATGTTTCCAGCTCTTAACAGGAATTTTAATATAATTGTCGGAACGTTGTCAATGTTGCAAGGGATGCCAAAAACCAACGATTCAAAAAACGATGTTGACTTTCTTAAAAAGCTTAGTTACAATGATTTCAATTGGAAACAGTGTTACCGGAACGTGTCATAATTCTTGACTCTTATGAGAGTCAGGAATTATTTTTAAGGAAAAAGTAACACTGTTTCCTAATTATAAAAAAGTGGATAGGAGAGTTGCACAATGAACATAAAAGGAAATTGGGCGCTTGTCACGGGAGCTTCATCCGGCATCGGGGAGCAATTCGCCCGACAATTGGCCAAAGAGGGTGGGGACCTTGTACTCGTAGCCCGATCGAGAAACAAGCTGGAGAACCTGGCATCGGAGCTTAGAAAGAAGCACGGCGTCAAGGTCGAAGTGATTCCTGCCGATCTTGGCAGAGAGGGCGCGCCAGGCGAGTTATATCGGCAATGTCAACTTCTGAATTTAGAGATCGAATTGCTGGTCAACAACGCCGGCTTTGCCACGCACGGTTTGTTTGAACAAGTGTCAGGCGTGCGCCAGCATGAGGAAGTCATGCTCAATGTTGCCGCTGTAGTAGATATGACGCACTTGTTCTTGCCGGATATGTTGAGTAGAAACTCCGGGGCCGTTATCAATGTCGCATCGACCGCCGGATTTCAGCCCCTTCCCTATATGGCCGTATACGGAGCAACGAAAGCCTTCGTCTTGTCGTTTACCCAAGCCTTGTGGTGGGAAAACCGCAACAGTGGCGTCCAATTTTTCACACTTTGTCCCGGAGCCACGGACACCGGCTTCTTCAACGTCGTAGGTGCGGAAGAAGCCGCCGTCGGTAAGAAAGACACACCGGAGCGGGTAGTGGAAGTTGCACTTCGGGCATTTAAGGACGGGAAGCTGTATGTCGTTCCGGGTACACAGAATTATATAGGTACGCAGATCGGACGATTCATGACGAGGAAACAGGGACTTCGTCTCGTTGGCGGCATGCTTCGTCCACGCGACGGCTCCGCCAACAAAAAGAAGTCGGCCGGTCCGTCCGATCTTGCAGGATGGATGATCGAGGAGGTGCACTGATGGCTAAATCGGCAAATATTTCAGCTAATGCTTCTGTCCATCAACCCATCCGGGAAAGTCATGGAAAGCTGGCACATTCAATTCGAGAAGGCGGAATAAACTTTAGATACAATGAAATTGATTAAAATATTTTATAAAAATTGAACTGGAATATTCTGAATAGTAATCTATTTTGATCAATCTTTTTTCAAAATAGATTTTTTTTATTTATCGTAAAATGTGGGTTTGCGAGATATCTTTGATTAAACTTTATTTAAAAGCTACACCTCGAAAGAGGGTGGAGTTTGATTGAATTACTAGTAGGATAAAGAGTTGGAAGTACATCGAGTAACCAATTGTACGAACGGGGCAGGGTAGTTAGATAGTGATGTTTAACCTCTGTTCAGCAATTGGGCCAGAAAATTGAGCAATAAAATAAGTTCTTAGAGTGTCTTTCAAACTCTATCACTCTTACAGGGATTTCATGAATTCTAACATTGTGTAATGAAACTTATGTTACTTTATTAATGGAGGTGACATTTATGAAAAATAAACCGATCTATGTGGAAATTCCAATTCAGGCAACTATAGACGAAGTATGGCGTATGACTCAAAAGCCTGAACTACATGAACAATGGGATTTGCGTTTTTCTTCTATTACTTATTTACCGAAAAAATCAGAAGATGATCCGCAATCCTTTTTATATGAAACGAAATTGGGATGTTGGGTAAAAGTCGCTGGCTGGGGTAAAAGTATCGGTACGCATAATAAGAAGGATGGTTCAAAGACATCTTCTCTTCACTTTGGTACCGATCAAAAAATTTCGCCAATTTGTGAAGGTAAAGGATATTGGCAGTATATTCCGGCAGATAACGGAACCACATTTCTCACCCAATATGACTATGATGTACGTTATGGTTTATTTGGACGGCTTTTAGACATCTTTTTTCGGCCCATCATGGGGTGGGCAACAGCTCTAAGCTTTGATGTGCTAAAACGCTGGATCGAAAAGGGGGAATCGCCACGATCACAGTATGTACGTTTCATTATTAACACTATAGTAACAATGCTCTTTTTCTTTGTTTGGCTTTATCATGGGCTAATACCGAAGATGATTGCCAAACATCCTGAGGAAGTATCGATGCTATCTAGTTTAACTTCCTTGGAGGGGACTGCTGCTGTAAAGGGTGTAGGGATAATAGGCGTTCTCGAGATTTTATTTGCAGTGGTATGGCTTCTTTATCGTAAGAAAAGACATTTACTTGTTCTGCAGATGATTGTTTTTCCAGTACTGACCATTAGTGCCTTGATCGCTAGTCCTTCATTCTCATTACACCCGTTTAACCCTATTACATTTAATGCTAGCCTGTGGGTTCTTTCCATTATTAGCTTCTTACTCGCAACTGATTTGCCATCGGCAACAAGTTGCAAGCGTACGAGAAAGGGTGAATCATAATGACAATCTACCAAGACCTCTTAGGTGAGGGTTTTCAAAGACTTCATCCTAAGCTACAAGAGCGTTATGCCCTACCAATTGATAAACCGTTTAATGGGGTCGGAATGATGTCAAAAATTGAAACGGGGGCTTTCTGGCTAAAACCCTTTTTTAAATTAGCAACACGCTGGAAATTTCTTTTTCCCGAAAACGGGAAGGATGTACCGTTTTCAATCAAAAATACCTGTAGATCATTGCCGACTGGTGAGGCAGAAATATATTGGGAGCGTACTTTTTATTTTGAAGAGAGTACTCGGCATTTTAATGCGTTTATGACGGTTGATACAAAGCGTGGTGTTGTGAAGGATTATTTAGGGGAGCCGAGCTTATTTTATTCGGATTTAAAGTTTACGGTGACACCTGATGGGCGCATAAACATTCGCTCTGGGCCTCAACGTATCGTTATAGGTAACCTAGAGTTTCCAATTCTTCGGTTATTAGAAGGAGTTGTGAACGTTGAGGAAGGGTACGATGATGCCCGAGAAGTATTTACGATTCAAGTCGATATACGAAACCGAATCGTAGGAAGGTTGATGGCTTATGAAGGCGAATTTAAGGAGCAGACTGTTTAGTTCAATCACCATTGCTGGTGTGTTCTTTTTCATAGCAAGCAGCATTTTGGCATCTGAACCCTATTTGTTAATGCTGACAGCTGCACAGTTGATTTTCGTGCCACTTATGCTCCAGCTACTATTAGAAACAAAGAGGAAACATATTATTTTCAATTGGATTGCTATGCTCTCCATCTTTTTATTGCAAGTTATCCCATCAAGTACAGGACAGATGGTACTCGCTTTCATTTATATGATTTTAACCTTTTTTGTGGCGTGTTATGGGCTAAAACGGTTTTTTCAGCGTGGTTTTACAAACTGGGCAGAAATATCGATTGATATCGGGATGATGTATTTATTTGTAGGCGGACTATGGTTCTTTGCTTATATTGCGGGAATTGATACAGGTTTTAGTCCACTAATCACTTGGTTAACAGCTATTCATTTTCATTACTCTGCCTTCTTATTGCCCATATCTCTTGGGTTTTTTGGACGCTTACACGATTCAACATGGTATCGATTAATTGTGCCTATTATTTTAGCAGGTCCCATACTCGTCGCCATTGGCATTTCATTTTCGCCGTTACTGGAATTCATCTCTGTGTTGCTATACATATTTGCCATTTACACCTTAATCGTACTTGCATACCGAACACGCTTCCTTTCACACTTGCAGACGATATTGATACGGCTATCATTCAGTGCACTAGGCATCACAATCTTATTTTCATTGCTTTATGCGACAAATAATTCGTTTGGACTTTGGTTTGTTAGTATTGATTTTATGCTGAAATTTCATGGCTTATTTAACTGTTTGATTTTTGGCATGTTAGGCGTACTAGGTTGGGTGCTTGTGCCTCCTAAAACGAAGCAGGATGTCTGGAATTTCCCAGTGAGCCGAATTCGAGGTGCGTTAAAAGGAGCAGGCAAGCAACACCCAGGACTAGTGGATGAACTAAGTGATTTTGTTGATATCAAAACTTTACCAAAAACAATCGTCCATTTTTATGAGAACACAGATCAGTATCGGTTATTTGCTTCTGTAAAATGGGCAACTTGGTTTATACCGTTTGCGGTGTGCTATAAATTGATAAGTGCAAAACTACAGCAATTGAACCTGCCCATCTCAAGTAAACGAACTGAAATGACATATAAAATACGTGCTGTTGATCAAACGCTAGATGGGAGGAAAAATCCACGCGCATGGATTCGCCAGGTGAAGGAGAATACCGTATTTGTGGCCATTTATTCTCAGCATAAAACGGAGGGCAGGACGTATATGAATATAGCACTTCCTCTTCCTTATTCGTCAATGATTGGTATTTTACAGCTTGATGCTATCGATGGCTCTCTTATTCTTTCGAGCGAGGGAGAAAGTGACTCTGGTATTTATTTAGCAGCTGGCAAAGCGCTTTTCAAGCTTCCATTATCCGAGCACTTTTTAATTAATGAAACAATTGCGGGAATACTCACAGCCCATCACAAAATGCGAATCTTTGGCATGCCTTTCTTACATATTGATTACACCATAAATCAAAAATGATGGTATTTAATGCTTATTTGGGGTGATTTAAAGACGTGAAATTCAATAATTGGAGGATAATAGTTTTTCTAATTATTTATACAATCATTGATACGACTTATTCCATTATAGGGAGCGATTCTTTAATAGGGATCGCCCCTTGAGACCTAAGGGGTTTTACATATATTTTTTAAAAGTACACATTTTCAGACAAAGTACGTGAACTGACTCCCCAATTAAAACAGTTTATTTTATATACCCATCTATTTAGAGCGAATCCACAATAATTTTCTTTCGTCTTTGCATTTGCAACAAAATCGGTTTTGACACCTCAAAACTATCATATAAATACAATAAATTAAGTCGTTCCACCTTCTAAAAGTTTAACAGGCAGATATGTCTCTAACGGAAAATTGTTAAATTCACCTTCAATTTGTTTTAATAAAATATCAATTGCTGACTTGGCAATTAAATCAATTGGTTGTTGTATGGTTGTCAATTCTGGCAGTAAAACTTGAACTGCTTCTGTTCCATCATAACCGACAACTTTTAATTGCGTTGGTATCTCTTTTCCGCGTTTTTTAGATTCAGCTATAACAGATGCCGCGATTAAATCATCACTTGCAAAGATCCCATCTACTTCTGGATGTTCATCAAAAAGCTTAGAGATAACTTCTTTATGAATTTGAAGGGGTGAAACTTCATATGTAATTGGAAGTCTACCCTGTTCCTTCATAACATCCTCATACGCTTTTCTTCTTAAGTTTGCTGGTGTTTGCAGCTCAATTGGTCCATTTATATGAACGATATACTGACAGCCTTTCATTATTAATAATTCTGTAGCTTTTTTCCCTCCGCTATAATTGTCAGAGCCAACAACAGGGATGTTTTTCGATAAGTAGTGGTCAATTGCCACGACAGAAAGATTCTGCTTCTCATAATTTAGTATACCTCGGTTATATGTCACAACGACTACTCCATCTACTTGATTACGTATGAGCATCTCTAAATATTTTTCTTCTTTATCTATGCGGTTTAAGCTGTTACAAAGTAACAATTTATAGCCTAATGAAGCACAGATACTTTCAATATGAAAGGTAAGTTCACCGTAAAAAGGGTTACTTGAGTTTGGGATAATTAGTCCTATTAAATTAGTTCGTTTATTAAATAAAGAACGGGCTAAATCGTTTGGAAAATAATTAATCTCTTCCATCGCTTTATAAACTTTTTCTTTTGTTTTTTCACTTATGTAACCGCGGTTATTTAATACACGGGAAACTGTTGTTGATGAAACACCTGCTATTTTTGCCACATCGTGAATGTTAGGCTTCATTTCATGTCCTCCTACCTCATTAAGAAACATCCATTATTATTTAAAATGAAGTTTTCATGTTTTTGTCCATTGACTGGAAACTGAGACTTTTTGAGTTGGTTCACAGAGTTATTAAACATTGGCATCAATATTTTATAAAGAGCGAAGGTTATAAAAATGAAAATCCATAATTAACTGTTTAATAGCATATCATAAACTGTCACCTACTAGGAAAACCCTATAATAAAATAATTTCAGATTAGTCTGATCACGCACCTATTTTAGAGAAAAGCACTACTAGGTGCAAGAGTAGAGACTTACATGAATTTAATTTCTGACTTTTCAAAAAAATGACTGTCAACCGGTTGACATATGTAACCGGTTGACATAAACTACTGTTGAAAGCGCTTTTATAAGTTTTTTAAAAGATATGAGGAGGGAGTGAAAGGTATGAAGAAATGGCTACTTGTAAGTATATCTTTATTACTGATGTTTGCTGCGGTGGGCTGCAGCAAAAGCGAAAGCGTAAATAGTGATGGTAAAAAGACGATTACGATGTGGGTGCACATATCTGATGAAAATGAAGAAGGAAAAGTGTATAAAAAACGGGTAGAAGCCTTCAATAAGAAGTATGCTCCTGACAATATCAAAGCTAAAATTGAATTTATTCCACGTAGCGGAAATGGCGGTGGTTATGAAGACAAAGTAAACGCGGCCCTTACAACCAGCACGTTGCCGGATGTTATTACTTTGGACGGACCCAATACAGCTGCTTACGCGAAATCTGGTGTCATTGCACCATTGGATGAGTATGTAAAAGATCAAGAGGATTTGCTGCCAAGTATTAAGCAACAAGGAACTTATAAAGACAAGCTGTATGCAATTGGTGTTAGTGAATCATCTGTTGGGATTTACTACAATAAAAGGATGTTACAAGAGGCGGGCGTCGATTTGAATACGCTGCCAACAGTTGATAATCCATGGACATGGGACCAATTCCTTGCTCTTTGTAAAACGTTGAAAGATAAATACGACAAACCAGCTATTGATATGCAATTACAGTCGAAAGACGAAATGTTGACGTATGCGCTAACTCCGTTTGTCTGGTCAGCTGATGGGGATATCATCTCGAAAGATGGAAAGAAGGCAGAAGGTGTCTTCAATAAAAAACCTACTGTTGAAGCGTTGACATTTATTCAAACTATGTTGAAAGAAGGTTATACGACACGAACACCAGTCAAACAAGCGTTTGAAACGGAAAAATATCCAATGAAGATTAGTGGAGTATGGACTGTAACTGATATGAAAACAAACTACCAAAAGGTAGATTATGGCGTTATCCCATATCCTGTATCACCAAAGACAAAGAAACTAGTTTCTCCTTCAGGTAGTTGGCAATTTGCGATGACACAAACGTCCGAAAATAAAGAATGGGCTGCAAAATTAGTCGATTGGATGACAAACAAAGATTCGAATGTGGAACTGAGCCGTACGATTGCAGCACTGCCAGTCCGATACTCTTCTGAAAAAGTGATGGCAAAAGAGTTCTCAGATCAAATGAATGTCTTCTTGAAACAATTGAAAGAAACAGGACACGCAAGACCCGTTACACCGGCTTATCCGCAAGTAACGCGTGCTTTCCAACAAACAATCGATGACATCAGCTTCTATGATCAGAATAAAGATATCCAAAAAGTATTGGATACACATGCGAAAGAAATGCAATCAGCTATCGATAAGGCCAATTAGAAGGAGGAGCTATGAGTAAAATTGGATGGAAAGAAAATAGGGGTGTCTATACATTTCTGAGACCAGAGGAAAGAACCAAGAATAAAACTCGGTGGAAAGAAAATGTAGTAGCATATACGTTTTTGGGACCGGCGTTGTTACTTTTATCGATGTTCCTTGTTATTCCGTCTATTATGTCAGTCTATTATTCGTTTACGGATTACTATTTATTGACACCAGATATGCGTAAATTTGTCGGATTGGACAATTTCATCAATCTATTCCAAGACCCAATTTTTCTGAAAAGCTTGGTGAACACACTGGAATTTGTCGTTTGGGTGATTCCGTTACAGATAGGGGCAGCTCTTGGGCTTGCCCTCCTGTTAAATAAACAACGTAAAGCAAACACGTTTTTTAAAGTAGCTTACTTTAGTCCAGTTGTCATGTCACTTGTCGTTATCTCTGTTCTATGGTTGTATTTGTTGAATCCAAATGAAGGGATTATTAATAACGTACTCACATACTTCGGCATTTCAGCGCAACCGTTTTTGACAAGTCCCAAGCAGGCGATATTTACAATTGTCGTGGTTTCAGCTTGGCAAGGAGCTGGCTTTCAGATGCTGATTTTTCTAGCAGGACTGCAGAATATCCCCGGTGATGTTTATGAGGCGGCACAGTTAGACGGAATAAATAAATGGCAACGTTTCATGTACATTACGTTACCTTTGTTGAAACCAACTTCAATTTTTATATTTATTACCACATTAATTGGTGCATTCAAGCTGTTGGTTCAACCAATGGTTATGACGCAAGGCGGACCAGTGAATTCCACCATGACGGTTGTCTATTATATTTATCAAACTGGTTTTACGGACCGTATGGTTGGTTATGCCAGTTCAATTGCTCTCTTGTTTGGGACGATTATCGGATTGGTTACGATTACGCAGCGTAAACTGGTGAAGGAGGATGAAGATTGATGAGACGGAAATTCGGGCCTCTAACAATTTTAGAATACATATGCCTGGTTTTGCTCGCGGTGCTATTTATTTTTCCGCTGTTTTGGATGGTCGCATCCTCGATGAAACCAGAAGCGGAAATTTATAACGATATGAGTAACATTAAGGCTTTCCTGCCATCATTTCATCCATCAGACTGGTTTGTATCCTATAAGCAAGTTCTGTTACGGTTTCATTTACTAGGTTATATAGGCAACAGTTTGTTTTATGGTTTGTGTGTAGCAGTTGGTTCCATAATTATCAATGGGATGGCGGGCTATGCATTTGCCAAACTTAATTTTAGTGGAAAAAAAGTGCTGTTTGGACTTTTATTGGCTATTTTGATCGTGCCATTTGAAACCATCTTAATCTCTCAATTTACCATTATTCATAGCATTGGATTAGTGGATACACGTCTTGCGGTTATTTTGCCAGCGTTGGCAGGGGCATTCAATATCTATTTGTTCCGGAACTTTTTTATGGCTATTCCAAAAGAGATTATTGAATCGGCTAAATTGGATGGGGCAAATACATGGCAAGTATTCTGGCGGATCATGCTACCGATGTCCAAACCGGCGGTTGCCACTGTTGGGACATTGGCTTTTATCGGAAGTTGGAATGACTACATCTGGCCTCTGATGGTCTTGACAGACAAGTCGAAATTTCCGATCCAAGTAGCGATTACAGCAATTAATAGTACAGATCCGGTTTATACTAACCAAGTCATGGCTGTTCTGACGATATCCACCGTTCCATTGATTATTATCTATATTGTGGCTCAACGTTATATTTTAGAGGGGATTGGTGGTTCAGGTACAGGCATTAAATAGAGAGTGTATCATCATTAACAACCATGTATGGACTTAAATTCACATTTCTGATTCTTCTTTTTCATATCGTCAACATTTCTTTTCACATGTCTAGTAAAAGGAGCAATTAAATTGGAAGTTTCAAAAATTCTGTATTGGAAGTTAAGTGCGTATTTTTTCTTTTTCTTTTTTACTTGGTCTTCAAGTTACTCTTTATTTTCCATTTGGTTAGGACAAGAAATAAATTTAAGTGGGGCAGCTACAGGTATTATCTTTTCTGTAAACGCTATCTTCGCCTTATGTATGCAGCCACTATATGGTTATATATCTGACAAAATAGGTTTAAAGAAAAAAATATTATCTTTCATTAGTTTGCTACTCGTATTTGTAGGACCATTTTATATTTTCGTCTATGGACCATTATTAAAACACAATGTCTTTTGGGGCGCGATTGTTGGAGGAATCTATTTAGCCGTTGCTTTTCTAGCTGGTATTGGAGCTATTGAATCATATATTGAGAAGATTAGCCGTAAATATGATTTCGAATATGGAAAATCGAGAATGTGGGGATCTCTAGGGTGGGCGGCAGCTACATTTTTTGCAGGACAGCTGTTTAATATTAACCCAAATATCAATTTCTGGGTTGCATCTGTTTCAGCGATCATATTAGTGGCCATTATTATGTCTGTGAAAATAGAAATGACGGATCAAGAGATGAATAGAGCCGATTCTATTAAATTAAGAGACGTTGGACAACTTTTTTTATTAAAAGATTTCTGGTTTTTCATGATGTACATTATTGGGGTGACATGCGTCTACAGTGTTTATGATCAGCAATTCCCTCTTTATTACGCCTCATTATTTCCGACTGAATCGTTAGGCAATCAAGTATTCGGATATCTAAACTCGTTCCAAGTATTTTTAGAGGCCGGAATGATGTTTCTTGCTCCGTTTATCGTAAATAAGTTTGGTGTAAAGAATAGTTTAATTCTAGCAGGATTTTTAATGGCCTTCCGAATCATCGGTTCTGGAATTGTTGTTGGGCCAATCGGAATTTCTTCGATGAAATTAATTCACGCCCTAGAACTGCCTATTATGCTAATTGCTATTTTTAAATATTTAGCAGCAAATTTCGATACCCGTCTATCTTCTGTGCTTTATCTAGTTGGTTTCCAATTTGCATCTCAGGTTGGTGCTTCTATTCTTTCACCACTTGCAGGTGGATTATATGACAGTGTAGGATTTCGTAATACCTATCTCATCATGGGAATCATGGTGTTTTGTTTTACCATTATTTCAATTTTTACTTTAAAAGGTTCTAAAAAAAGAAAAGGCTTAAATCGCAATCTGGAAAGGTTACGAAAGATAATATAGGAGGATGTTAAGATGTTAACAATTAATAAAATTAAACAGGCTGAAGAGGCACTGAAGAAAGCCAAGAAAAAAATAAATGATCGTTATCGATTAGGTTACCATATCATGGCTCCAGCTAACTGGATGAATGACCCGAACGGTTTCGCGCAGTATAAAGGGGAATATCATGCCTTTTATCAATGCCATCCATATGATGCAAATTGGGGACCTATGCATTGGGGCCATGTTAAAAGTAAAGATCTCGTTCATTGGGAGCACTTGCCTGTTGCTTTAGCTCCCGGGGATGCTTGTGATACAGATGGGTGTTTCTCAGGAAGTGCCGTTGATAATGATGGTGAACTAACCCTGATCTATACAGGACATCACTATACAGACAAGGAAAAAGACCACTTCTATCAAAATCAAAATATTGCGGTCAGTACGGATGGAATATCATTTGAGAAAGTGGGAGAAAATCCGGTTATTGCTAAACCACCAGTAGATAGTGCACATCACTTCCGTGATCCAAAGGTGTGGAGGCACAATGATACCTGGTACATGGTTTTAGGAAATTCGACGAAGGAGAATGTCGGAAGAGTTATTTTATACCGTTCTTCTGATCTACTGAATTGGGAATACATTGGCGTTCTTGCGCAAAGTGATGGATCCCTTGGATATATGTGGGAATGCCCGGACTTCTTTGAATTAGATGGAAAATATATTTTAATGATCTCTCCTCAAGGTATTAAATCAAATGGAGATTTATATAATAATCTATTCCAAACAGGTTATTTGGTTGGAGATTATAATTACGAAACAAACGAGTTTGTTCACGGATCATTTACCGAACTGGATAATGGACATGATTTTTATGCAGTTCAAACACTGTTAGATGATAAGGGGCGTCGAATTGCGATTGGTTGGATGGATATGTGGGAGTCAAACATGCCAACTAAAGCTGATGGATGGTGTGGAGCCTTAACATTACCACGTGAAATAACGCTAGGGGATCATAACAAGATTTTAATGAATCCTGTTGAGGAATTAATCTTATTACGGGATTCTGAACACATTGAGTGTACAAATCAATCCATTTCTGAAAGCTATTTGATAGAAACGAAAGAGGATTTACTTGAAGTGAAAGCAGTGTTTGATTTAATTAATTGTAGCGCTCAATCTGTAGGTCTAAAGATTCGTGGAGTTAACAAAGAAGAAACAGTATTAACGTATCACTTAGATAAACAACAACTAACACTTGATTGCTCCAAGTCAGGAAAAGTGGAAGATGGTGTTAGAAGCACGATGCTTGAGACAAATAAAGAGCTTTCCCTGCGTGTATTTATTGATCGATCTTCCATTGAAATCTTTGCGAATGATGGACAAACGACCATGACAAGTCGTATCTATCCGAATGAAGATAGACTAGGAATTGAGTTATTTGCTGAGAAGGGTGATGTAAAAGTCAAGGAAATAACCTATTGGAACCTTCAAGACATCTGGAAATAAAATAGCAAGGAACAAGTGTCTACACACTTGTTCCTTGTTTAGGGGTGAAAACATTGAAAAAAGTTTTTTGTATTGGTGAGACATTAATTGATTTTATTCCTATTCAAAAAGAAAAATCTTTAAAAGAGGTTACTGGTTTTGAACGTGTTGCCGGTGGAGCTCCTATGAACGTTGCGATTGCAATTGCAAAATATGGTGTGAATTCCGTCATGCTGACCAAGATAGCTAATGATAATTTTGGTGATTATTTAGAGGATTTGCTTCGAGGAAATGATGTTGACACTTCCTATATTATTCGAAGCGATGAAGGTGAAACTGGATTAGCATTTGTATCTGTAGATAATTTCGGAGAAAGAAGTTTTAATTTTTACCGAAAGAATGCAGCTGATTTATTACTTTCACCAGATGAGGTGAAGTCAGAGTGGTTTAATCAAGGAGATCTTCTTCACTTTTGCTCAGTGGATTTAGTTGAAAGTCCAATGAAACAAACCCATATAAAAGTGATAGACAGATTTAATAAAATAGGTGGAATTGTAAGTTTTGACCCTAATGTCAGGCTTCCTTTATGGCCAGATGAAGAAAGCTGTCGGAGTACCATACTAAACTTCTTGCCTCTAGCGGATATTGTAAAAGTATCTGATGAAGAATTATATTTTATAACAAACATTCATACGGAAAAAGAAGCGATTGAATCCCTTTTTGTCGGTAACGTGAAAGTGGTCGTATATACAAAAGGTAGCGATGGCGCAAATATTTATTTGAAAAATGGAGAGGTATATGAAGACAAAGGATTTAAAGTAATTGTTTCGGATACAACAGGGGCAGGTGATGCATTTATCGGAGGTTTCTTATCCGAACTAGTTTCACTTGAAGTAACTAATGAAAATCTATGTGAAAGAGTGAGTGAAAATCATCAACGATTACTTACTTTTGCAAATGCAAGTGGAGCACTGACTGCTTCCGTAAAAGGGGCTATTCAGGAAGCACCCGGAAAACGCCATGTATTAAATTTTATTTCTACTCAACGGGACACAACAAAGAGGGGGGAGAAAGAAATTTTGTAAAGAGTTTTAAAATCCCTTACTGTGTTCATTATTTATAAGGACAAGGTTTGGTTCGTCCCAGTATGATTATTAGAACTTTATGAAAGTTTCGGAAAATCGAGTGGACCTAAAAAGTAACTATCTGTGAGCATTATGAGATTGATGCATTAGCAGGTGTGGCCTCGTTTGTAGCTATCATTAACCCGCATTCCACCATTTTTTGTAACGATGAAGTTGATAAAGGAATATTAGACAAAATTGCTATAGGTAGCTCAAAATATCTCCCGTCAGAACATCTTCAATGTGTGGATTGTTTATATGGATTACAAAGTCTTGGGCCTGATCTCATGATGAATGGAACAAGCAAGTAAAATAAATTGGAAAGTGCAATTGAGTACCAAATAATTAAAGGCGAGGTTTGAATATGACAACATTCCTTTTAGTCATCATTTATTTAGCTTTTATTAGCTTAGGCTTACCTGATTCATTGTTGGGGGTAGCGTGGCCTGTGATGCAGTTGGACTATGGAGCCCCGCTTGAGACTGCTGGATTACTTTTTATGACGATAGCTGGTGGTACAATTATTTCCAGTTTAGCTAGCGGAATGGTACTTAAACGGTTTGGAACTGGCAATGTCACATTTGTCAGTTGCTTACTGACTGCTGGTGCTTTGTTGGGATTTCATTTTGCTCCATCGCTTGTTTGGTTAATTGTATGTGCCATACCACTTGGATTAGGTGCAGGATCTGTTGATGCAGGATTAAACGATTATGTTGCTACACAGTATAAGGCACACCATATGAGTTGGTTACATTGTTTTTGGGGAGTCGGAGCTACTTTTGGTCCTATCATTATGGCTCAGTTTATCTCAGAACAAAATTCTTGGAGAAATGGATATCTTGCAATCTCTGGAATTCAGTTCATGTTAACTGTAATCCTTCTCTTCACTTTGCCCTTATGGAATAGAGTGAAAAAGGAAAGCAATATAACAATAAATGAAGCGCAGGAAGATTCAAAAGGTGTATTTTATAATGAAGATGCTAAACATGTAAAACCTTTACAAATTAAAGGAGTTAAACTGGCTCTGATCTCCTTCTTGTTTTATTGTGGGGTTGAATCAACAGTGGGTCTTTGGGGAAGTAGCTTTCTGGTAAATGTCAAGGAGTTACCCGTATCGGTTGCTGCACAATGGGTTTCCTTATATTACGCAGGGATAACAATGGGGAGATTTATTACAGGCTTCATTACCTTTAAAATGAGTAACCGTACTCTCATTCGGATGGGGCAAATAATAGCATTAGCTGGTGCCACGCTTCTATTCCTACCATTGCCTTCCACTTTTTCGCTTGTAGGTTTTATTATGGTTGGACTAGGATTAGCACCGATATTTCCGTGTATGTTGCATGAAACTCCAACACGTTTTGGGAAGAAGCATTCCCAGACAATTATGGGTTATCAAATGGCTGTTGCTTATACAGGTAGTACTTTCATACCACCTCTTCTTGGCTTCATTGCATCACATTCAACAATAGGAATCTTTCCATTTTGTATTGCTGTTTTTGTTGTAGCAATGCTCCTAAGTTCAGAAAAATTAAATACCTTACTGACAAAGAATGATTTATTAACGAGGAAAGATAAAAGCTCAAAAGCATTTTAAGCATCCTCGAAATCAATCACCCTTACTTACATCGATTACCACCGAAGTAGTAGAAGCTGCACGAAATAACTTAGTGCTTGGACGTATATAATAAAGAAACCCAGCTATTCTACTCATGTCTAGGTTTTTAAAGAGGATAATGGACTTGATTTAGGTTTATAAATGGAATTATTATTCACTAACACGATATCGGCCTTTTTTGCAGTTGATTTTTTAATCTCATGTACAGTTTTCTTGGTATTTATAAATATGGATTTGTCTTTTATCTCATATTACCGTTGGATTATCTTTAGCTCTACCTTTATTTTTGTTTTTTTGACATCCCTATATTAATAGAAAGATGGAGCATAAATTAGAAAAAAACTAAACATGTTACAGCTAAGATAAGTAAAATGTTTATTCAAGTATTTGGTGCGATTCTGTAATGCGTTAGCCGATGATTGAAGCAGTCTTTAAGGCAGCATTTTTTATGCAACTATCGGGGCAGTTAGTTTAAAAAGAGACGCGTTTTTGCTGGTGGTTACCCCTAATGCACATGAGGTCCGTGGCTCTTTAAACAAACATACTGCCGCCGTACGAGCCTGCTTACTACCTTGTTTTTAGTCCGCCCATTCAACATCGGTCGTGAACACAATTGTTAACCATCGATCAGTACTTTCCTCGCCGATGGCATTACCGATTTCATCACGGATTGCGTCCCACTCTTCAAGGCATTTAGCCGGCCACCCGCCAGGCACAATAAAGTATAGTTCAATTTGTTTTCCCCGGCCAACCTTTGCGACGTAAGCTCGGTAAGAAACGAAGTCGTAGCGCTTCACAAAGTCCTGTGCGACCTCGTCCACATGCTGCTTGAGTGATTGAGGGGTGATCAGCAGGACATCCGCCAAGGCCCGCTTTACCGTTGAAATCGGCAGCGGAATAATTACCAAACAGATCAGTACAAGTACTGCCGGATCAATATAGGGTGTAAGCCATTCCAAATTCGTTCCTTCAAAAGCGTATCCGATGCAAAACGCGATCAAGAGCGCAGCGGTTATGCCACCGGTCATCATCCAGGCCTTAGCGTCAAGGGCAACAAAATCCGAGCTAAGTGTCTTGTTTAAGCGTGTTTCGAAAATCGCCATGGAACAGCAAGCGATCATCGTCACAACGGCATAGACGATGGCGAAACCGAACTCGAGATTGCGGCCGCCCGTCAGAAGACTACCAATTGCATTAATCAACGCATAAACGGCCGCCCCCATGAGCATGACACCGTTGAGACCAAGGACGATTGGCTCCAAGTGCCAAAATCCCATTGTGAAGCGTTCACTCAATTTACCATTCTGCCTATTCGGTGCAGTGGACGAGGTAATCAACTTTGAGACAATGAGCGCCAAGACGCTCATGATTGCATCGGTCAGAGAATAGAACCCATCAAAGGTGATAGAGAACGACCCTGATAGCAGGCCGAAAATGATCCCAAAGCAAGCAACGAAGATAGTAACGCCAATGGAGACGCGAAGTATTCTTTGTTCGGTATTCATTTTTTTTCCCCCTAGGATTGCAGCCAGAATAGCCGTAGTAGCGTTTCCTCTACTGGACGCCTACTTTAAGTGAAAACATCGCCATTATCTGCTCTTTAATATAATCTCCCAACCTTTCAAGTATCATTTTTGTCTTAAGGTTCAGAGTTTATACACCCTAAAACTTTCGTGTTCTTGACTGGTTTTTGGTTTGTAAAAATCGATTAGTCTAATTTGCCTCGAACAGAGATAACTTAAAACTACTTTAAATATGTTAAACGATGTGCAACCATTGATTTAACAGTGATTGTCAATTTGTCATATACAAATTATTACATAAGTGGACATAGAGTGGAAGAGTTGGTTGACTAAAAGGTACATGGTATGCAAAAAGTGCCTTGGGGCATTGAATTAGCTGAGCCTATGAAATTAAAAAGACGAATTAATAAAAGGAGTTAAGGTATCATGAAAGGAGTTTGATTTAACTCAAACTCCAGTTATGGATCGTCAAGATTGCAATCTTGAAGTTGGCAATGAAATTAAAATACATTTAACTAAAACTAAGTAGACGCGTGTTTCCTTGATTCTTTAGTAAAAAGCTTCATTTTACTAACTGTTCAAATTAGCGGTGCTGGTGCAAAGGGGCGAAAAACATTTGACTCGATGATAAACAGAAAATGTGTATGAAAATGGTAACGAAGCCACAATTAAATGGGATATTTGGACATAGCAGACCATAATAGGTAACATCAAGCTGGTATTAGCCAATCGCGTATGGTTAAGCCAAAGTTGAGGTGTCGTATCTTGTAGATAGGGTCTATGCAAGAAAAGGAAGGTAAGCGAATAGATGATCTAATCCTATATGGAAACAGAAGAATGGAAAAGGAAATCTTATCGCTATCCCTAACAACTTCAGGATAGGTTATACTTATCTAAACACAAAATTTTAGGTCAGGTAGACTACAGATACAACGAGTTATAGAAAAAAGGCCCGATATGCGACGTGGTATACAACTGAATGAACGAGCTTTCTCTTCCAAGAAAGTGGCAGAAGAAGTGGGGATTGCAACTCCCACTGTTCGAAAGTATGGTCAAATCTTGGAGCGGAATGGATATGAGTTTTTGAAGGATGGAGATCGACGTATCTTTGTTCAATCTGACATCGTAGCGCTTATAGCGCTACGCGATACGGACAAACCCCTAGACGATACAGCTAAAGACCTTGTATATCAACAAAAAGAAAGATTAGAAGGATCGAATGAAACACAGATAGCGATACCCGATACATATGAAAAAAATTCATTTGCAAGTTATATCGTCCAGCGATATGAAACAAAAAAAGTACCGATCAATCCCTGTTCTGGAGGAACTCTAGTAAGGATGACTCTTGTTTTTGAGTAAAAGTTCTTATCCTTCTCAACTCGCATTAACCCATGTTCTCATTCAATTAAAAGAGAGCTGGATTATTAACCCAATAAACTTGCAGCTACGTGTGAAATGAGCATCTACCTGACAAACGATATGTCACATTCAAATTTCAACAATTTCCCGAGAAATAACTACAAATTCTGAGCGGATATCGACAAAATTAGAACGCTTATTGAGTAAATTTGATATCTATGGAGTTTTTTTAAAAACTTATATACATGTTGCAAAAGAGGATTCCTTTATCGAGCATAACGTAGAGCTTACTATTAATGAAGTTAATGCATTGGTGAAAATCATTACCAAATGAGGCCGGTTTTTTCATTAATACTGTGGGATAACGGTTGTGGAAATGGAAAAAATTGATGGTGATTCGTTTTACATAATACTCCTTATCGGATTTTTGCAAAAAGCTAGTCTTAGCAATAATTACTGCATTTAGCTTCTATATTATTTAGCTTATCTGACAAACAACAAAGCAGTGATCCCAATTTTCGGGTGCACTGCTTTGTTGTTTGTTTAGGTATTCTACGCATTCATCATTAGCTTGATAACTTGTTATCATTCGTTAAATCAAAATCCACATAATCCTGAACCCTTTCGATTTTGCCAACCAAGAAAATGTAGGACAGGGCTCCAGCAAAGGTTATACAAGCAATAAAGGTAAGTGCAGGAGCAAAATCACCGCCCTTTGCCAGGAAGCCAATCACAATCGGTATAATGATGGATGCTGTACCACCAATGAAGTTGAAGGTACCTCCAGCAATCCCAATCAGCCTTTTTGGGGCAAGCAATGAAACAAACACCCAGGTGATTGAAGCGAAACCGTTTCCAAAAAAGGCGATACACATGAATAAAATAACTAGATTAGTATTGTCAACGAAATTCGCTCCAATGATTGAAGTGGAAAGCAATAATCCTGATATTACAGGAACTTTCCTTGCAATATCTGCCGATACTCCTTTTTTAACAAGGAAATCGGATAGGAAGCCTGCTAGTAAAACTCCGACAAATGCCGCTAAGAATGGTAAGGAAGCCAGAAGACCAGACTTAATGAATGTTAAGCCTCTGTATTCAACAAGGTAAGTAGGGAACCATGTTAAGAAAAACCATAATGTGGAGGCTACTGCAAACTGTCCTATATATATTCCCCATAGTTTTCTGCTTGTCAGAACAGCCAAGAAATCTTTTTTACCTATTTTTCTAACAGGTGAATCATCATTTCGAGAAGAAGATTCAATGATAGCTCCACCTTTTTTGATATAATCCATTTCAGCCTTGTTTATGCTCTTACTATGCTGTGGATCTCTATATAAAACATACCATAAAATGGACCAAGCCACCCCTATGATCCCTGTTATAATAAAAAGCCCACGCCAGCCTACGGACTGCTGGAGAAACACTAATGTTGGAGTTAAGAAAGCCAGGCCTACAAATTGACCGGATGTGTAGATGGAGATGGCTCTTGCTCGTTCATTTTCTGGAAACCAGCTTGCCGCAACCTTACTGTTGGTCGGGAAGGCAGGAGCTTCGAACGCTCCAAGTCCGACCCGTAACAAGAAAAATCCTGAAAACCCGCTTGCAAATCCCTGTAGAAGCGTTGCGATGGAAAATCCCGCAATTCCGTATGCGTGAGTTCTGCGGTTCCCTAGTTTTTCTAAAATCCACCCGCCTGGAATCTGCAAAGCACAATAAGTCCAGCCGAACGCAGAAAAGATTAACCCCATACTTACGGAATCCAATCCTAGTTCTTTTGAAATAAAAGGTGCTGCTATGGAAATATTGCTTCGATCCATGTAGTTAATAATTACGGTGAAAAATAGCATCATTACAATTCCGTAACGAACTTTTGTCATTTTCTTATTCACTGTACTCACCTTTTTCATTTGGGATTTTCTTTTACCACTCCGCGATACTACCGTCCTTGTGTCTCCAAACAGGGTTTCTCCAATTATGACCAATCTCCGTCATTTTTCTCACATGGTCCTCATTTATCTCAATTCCCAGTCCTGCCCCATCCGGAATTTTCACATAGCCTTCCTCGTATTTGAACACTTGATTATCAACTATGTAATCCAGCAAATCACTACCTTGGTTATAATGAATGCCTAGGCTTTGTTCTTGGATAAATGCGTTATGGCAAGTAGCATCCACTTGTAGACAGGCTGCCAAAGCAATCGGTCCTAATGGACAATGAGGAGCGGCTGCCACATCAAAAGCCTCAGCCATCGAGATGATTTTCTTACATTCTGTTATTCCCCCAGCGTGCGATAAGTCAGGCTGAATAATATCAGCATATCCATCTGTCAGCAGCTTTTTAAAATCCCACTTAGAGTACATTCTTTCACCGGTTGCAATCGGAATCGCAGTATGATTCACAATATCCCGCAAAGCTTCATTATTCTCTGGTAATACAGGTTCTTCAATGAACATCGGTCTGTATGCTTCCAGCTCTTTTACAAGGATTTTGGCCATTGGTTTATGGACCCTTCCGTGAAAGTCAATTCCGATTCCAATATGTGGGCCTACCGATTCACGTACAGCAGCAATTCGCTCCATCACCTGATCGATTTTTTCATAAGAGTCAACATATTGTAGTTCTTCAGTCCCATTCATTTTAACCGCTGTGAATCCCTTAGATACAACTTCCTTAGCTGCTTCACCAACATCGGAAGGGCGGTCTCCGCCAATCCAAGAATAAACCTTAATAGAATCTCTGGCTTTTCCTCCAAGTAGCTGGTGGACCGGGGCGTTATAATATTTCCCTTTGATATCCCAAAGAGCTTGATCAATCCCGGAAATCGCACTCATTAAGATTGGGCCTCCACGATAGAATCCTGCTCTGTACATGAGATTCCAATGGTCTTCAATATTAAGTGGATCTTTACCAATTAGATTTTCCATTAATTCATCAACTGCAGCTTTTACAGTTGCCGCTTTTCCCTCAATTACGGGTTCTCCCCAGCCAACAATGCCTTCATCTGTTTCAATTTTTAAAAATAACCAACGAGGTGGTACTTGGAATAATTCATAGCTTTTAATTTTCATTGTTAATCTCTCCCTAGTAGTTTTTGCGGTGATTGATAGACATCTATGATTTTAAGATCGAATAGCAGAAACAAATGATTTAGCTTTTTGCGTCAATGCCGCTAAATACTTTTCGTTTACTTCCTGTTTTGCGTCGACAAGCGAGCTGCCAATTCCGAAACCAACAACTCCAGCTTTTTGGAACTCGGTTATATTGTCTAAAGTAACTCCCCCTGTAGGTAAAAGAGGGATATGAGATAACGGACCCCGAATATCTTTAAAATAATTGGGACCGACACTTGCCGGGAAAACCTTGATAATATCTCCTCCATTTTCATATGCTGTTAGAATTTCCGTAGGGGTGAAAGCCCCTGGTATACTAACTGCACCATATCTTTTCGTCATTTTAATGGTTTCTAGATGTACGGTTGGAGATAAGATGAATTTTGAACCTGCGAGTAGGGCTGCCCGGGCTGTTTCAGGGTCTAATACCGTACCAGCACCCACCACCATTTCCTCGCCAAGCTCTTGAGAAATTAGTTCAATAGATTCTAGTGCATTAGGGGAGTTAAGAGTGATCTCAATTAATCTGACACCACCATCCCGTAAGGCCTTTGCAATTTTTAATGTATCCTCTGGCATTGCCCCTCGGACAATGGATATGATTTTATTTTCAAAAATTTGAGTAAGCGTATTCATTCTGAACACTCCTTTAACGGATTACATCCTCTTTATTGGTTAGGTTCATATATTCTTCAAGTGTTTCTTTATCTGGAAGCCCTTCAATGTCACCATCTACAGATGTAACAATTGCTCCTATCGCACAACCACGTTTTACCGCTTCGTGAATGGGGATTTCATCCAATATTCCCGATAATACGCCGGCAGCGAATCCATCGCCAGCTCCAATGGGATCGATTACCCTTTCGACTTGATAAGGCTGAACATAACCAGAAGTATCAGAAGTGGAATAGTATGCTCCCTTTTCTCCCAGTTTCACTATTGCCATTTCGGCACCTAATTGTTTACATTCTTTCGCTATCTCTTCACAATCTGTTGACTTGAATAAGTAGTATCCTTCCGAGATTCCTGGAAGAATGATATCGGACTTTGCTGCTATTTCCAATAACGTTTCTCTCCCAGTTTTATCATCAAGAAGCGTCTTCCGTACATTGGGGTCAAATACGATTTTTTGACCATTTTTCTTGGCAAGCTCTATTGCATGTAAAACGGTGTTTTTACAAGAATCACTAAGTGCAGGTGTTATTCCAGTAAGATATAGGAATTTTGCTTTGGCTAAATAGCTTTCTTCCATATCTGCAGGGACCATTTTACTGGCAGCAGATTGATTTCGGTAATAGAAGACTCTTGAACTATTGATAGTCGTTCTTTCTCTTAAAAACAAACCCGTGGGTGCGCTTTCATCTTCTTTTACAAAAGAAGTGTCTACGCCTTCCCCCCGTATTTTTGAAAGGATACGTTTTCCAAGCTCATCCTTGCCTACTCTGCTCATCCATCCCGTTTGATAGCCAAGTTTCGCTAATCCAATAAGTGTATTTGTTTCAGCACCGGCAACTCTCGAAGTGAAATTCCGGTTGTATCGTAATTGACCTGTTTCTTCAGCAGAAAATATGATCATCGTTTCCCCTAAACTTACAACATCCATATGAACACCTCGTTTCATTAAAACTGACTATTCCCTGCATTTCCAATACTGGTTGCAATGTCTTTTGCCGTGGTAATCAATTTTTCTACGATAAAATCCTTTTGCTTAATCATCCTATCCTTTGGACCTGCAACACTGACGGCTGCTTGAATGGTATGGTTGCTTCCGTAAATCGGAGCGGCAAGGCAAAATAAACCATCTTCATTTTCCTCATCATCTATTGAATAACCAAGCTCATTAAACAATGTTAGCTGCTGCTCAAGCCTCTTTTTGTCTGTGATGGTATGCTCGGTGATAGGGCGTAATTCAAGATTATCCAGGATAGTAGTCCTTTGTTGCTGAGGTAAAAAGGCCAAAAAAGCCTTTCCGAGACCTGTGCAATATAAGGGTTTTTGACTTCCAGGCTGTGCAGTAGTACGAATAGAACGGTTGTTATCAATTTTCGCAACATATACCAGTTCATTCTCTGATAACACGGCCATGAACACCGTTTCTTGAACATCCTCCATCAATTTTTTTAAATAAGGCATCCCTTGTGAGGAAATATCCAACGAATCCATGGCAGCGCTGCCAATTTGAATCAGCTTTGGTCCTAACTTATATTTATTAAAGGAATCGAGAGAGAGATACCCTTCATTTAACAACGTTCTAATGAGACCAGAAGTACTGCTTTGTGGAAAAGATAAGGATTCACTAATTTCCTTGATTGTTAAACCATGCTGATTCTGGCTTAATAATTCAAACACTCTTAAAACTCTTTCTGCAGATTTAACGGACATTTGTTTACTCTCCTTTAAATCACATATATGATTTGGTATCCTGTATGTGATTTGATGATTTAATATTATCATAGGGAAGCTAAATATCAAGATTTAAATTTACAATTTTCTAAAAATAATAAATTTTAAGAATTAAAATAATTTAAGTAATAGGTTAACACGGATGCTTTGATCCCGAGGGGCAACGGAAGAAGCTAAGACCGTAGGTCCAAGCTTTTTTTAGTGAGATAAAAATGGGGGCATTGAAAAGCTTCAATAAATAGACTGGTCAGTTGATTGTTTATGAGATGGAGTCTATGAAAAGCAGTATTAAACCTCGAGTTGAAGGAACCTACATCTCTTTTGATGTATCAGAGGGAAGGCTTTAAAAAATTTCTGGAAAAGGAGTGAAGCGCTTGGTGGGAATGCAGTGAAAAAAATAATACCAGGTATTCATTTATAAGTTATTTTGCCCCAGAACCTTCTAAACTCCCAACAAACTTGGAGTATATTGGCAAGAACCCGGTTGAATTCAAAAAGCTTGCATTATTTATTATGATTATTATAAAATACTTGTATACAAGTGTACTTGAACTCTATAAGAAGGTGAATTTATGGCTGAATCAAAGGAATTTCTTTATCCTGTAAAATGGCTTTCAAAAGCTTCAGCTGGCGATCGCGTTACATCCGAGCTTAGAATGCGTATTATTTCGGGGATGATTGAAAGCGGTGCCATCCTTTCTGAAAATAAATTAGCTGCTGATTTCGGCGTAAGCCGCTCACCCGTTCGTGAAGCGTTAAAAATACTGGCCTCTGAAAATATCATCCGATTAGAAAGAATGGGTGCGGTTGTCATTGGTTTAACAGAAAAAAAGTATGCAGAAATTTATGATGTACGTATTCTCATTGAAACGTTTGTATTTGAACGTCTAGTGAGGATGAACACGAATGAATTAGTAATGGAACTTAGTAAAATATTGGGAATGATGAAAGTGTCCATAAAATACCTGGATGCGGATGAGTTTTCCTATCAGGATGTTCTATTCCACGAAACGATCATTCGCTCCATCGATCATTCCTACATCCTGATGATCTGGGATAATTTAAAACCTGTAATGGAAAGTTTGATTCTTCTATCCATGCGCAGCCGTTTTAAAGAAAAGTATGAAGACTTTACACGGATCATAAATAATCATCAGCTGTATATTGATGCGATCAAAACAAAAGATCGAGACATCATGATTAAGTCGTTACATGAAAACTTTGATGATGTTCAAGGAAAAGTTGAAGACTTATGGATGGCTCAACAGATGCTTTCAAAAGGAGTCGAACAAGAAAATGACTAGCTATATGTTAGGAGTAGACATCGGTACAACAAGTACAAAAGCTGTATTATTCACGAAAAAAGGCGATGTCATCCAGCAAGAGAATATTGGCTATCCTCTTTACACACCGGATATGACAACGGCGGAACAAGACCCTGAGGAGATTTTCCAGGCTGTTCTGAAAGCCTTTTCAAATATAACGAAGCAGCATCCAGATAAAAAACCATCATTTATTTCATTTAGCAGTGCGATGCATAGTGTTATAGCTATGGATGAAAACGACCAGCCGCTAACCTCTTGCATCACTTGGGCAGATAATCGCAGTGAAGCTTGGGCCCATAAAATAAAGGATGAATTAGATGGGCATGAAGTTTACAAGCGAACCGGAACACCGATTCACCCGATGTCACCATTATCCAAGATTACCTGGATCGTGAATGATCACCCGGAGATCGCAACCAATGTTAAAAAGTATATCGGGATTAAAGAATATATCTTTAAAAAGTTCTTTGATCAATACGTTGTCGATTATTCCCTTGCTTCATCCATGGGCATGTTGAATCTCAAAAACTTGGATTGGGATGAGGAAGCCCTAAGAATTGCTGGAGTAACGCGTGATCAATTATCTGAACTCGTACCAACAACAAAGACCTTTAACAACTGTGACGCGGATTTAGCCAAACAGATCGGGATTGACCCACAAACACCATTTGTCATTGGGGCAAGTGATGGTGTCCTTTCAAATCTAGGTGTAAACGCTATCCGGAAAGGTGAAATCGCTGTCACGATCGGGACAAGCGGTGCGATTCGGACAATTATTGACGAACCGAAAACAGACGAAAAAGGAAGAATCTTTTGCTATGCCTTAACGGAAAAGCATTGGGTGATTGGCGGGCCGGTAAACAATGGGGGGATGGTCCTTCGCTGGATTCGCGATGAATTTGCTTCTTCCGAGGTGGAAACAGCTAAAAGACTCGGAATCGACGCTTATGAAGTCTTGACCAAGATTGCCGAACGGGTAAGACCGGGCGCTGATGGATTGTTATTCCATCCATATCTTGCAGGTGAACGTGCACCATTATGGAATCCGGACGTAAGGGGTTCATTTTTCGGATTAACGCTGTCGCATAAGAAAGAACATATGATTCGAGCGGCGCTAGAGGGAGTCATTTACAATTTATACACCGTATTTTTGGCCTTAACCGAATGCATGGACGGTCCCGTGACCCGAATTCAAGCTACGGGAGGATTCGCAAGGTCGGATGTTTGGCGACAAATGATGTCCGATATCTTCGAATCGGAAGTCGTGGTTCCAGAAAGCTACGAAAGTTCGTGCCTTGGTGCTTGTATATTAGGGTTATATGCAACTGGGGAAATTGATTCCTTCGAAGTGGTTTCTGAAATGATAGGCAATACCCACAAGCACACACCGAAAGCTGATTCTGTAAATGAATACAGGCAGCTGCTGCCGATTTTCATTAACCTATCAAGGGTATTGGAAAACGAATATACACAGATTGCGAATTACCAAAGAAACTTAATAAATGCTGCAAAGTAAAGACATGGGGGGATTACAATGCCATTAGTCATTGTCGCTTTAGGAATTGTCGCTTTATTAATTTTAATAATGGGCTTAAAATTAAACACCTTTATTTCCTTGATCATTGTATCGTTTGGAGTGGCTTTAGCACTTGGGATGCCGCTTGACGGAATTGTCAAAACCATTGAAGCTGGATTAGGCGGAACACTCGGCCACTTAGCGTTAATCTTTGGACTTGGGGCGATGTTAGGTAAGTTGATCGCAGATTCGGGCGGAGCGCAACGCATTGCCATGACCCTTGTTAAGAAATTCGGTGAAAAGAATATTCAATGGGCAGTCGTGGCAGCATCATTCATTATCGGTATCGCATTATTTTTTGAAGTGGGATTAGTATTATTGATTCCAATCGTATTTGCGATTTCAAGAGAATTAAAAGTTTCGATATTGTATCTTGGCATTCCAATGGTGGCGGCATTATCCGTAACACACGGTTTCTTACCGCCGCACCCAGGACCAACCGTCATCGCTGGTGAATATGGCGCAGACATTGGTCAAGTTTTACTTTACGGCTTCATCATTGCAGTTCCAACCGTTATTTTAGCTGGACCAGTATTTACGAAGATAGCGAAAAGATTAGTACCTGAATCATTTACGAAAACAGGCAGCATTGCCTCATTAGGGGAACAAAAATCTTTTAAACTTGAAGAAACACCTGGATTTGGAATCAGTGTATTTACTGCATTACTTCCGGTTATATTAATGTCAATTGCTACAATCATCACTTTGATGCAAAAAACGATGGGATTTGAAGATAATGGTTTACTGGCCGCTATCCGTTTTATTGGTGAAGCCGGTACTTCCATGTTGCTTTCCTTATTATTTGCGGTCTATTCAATGGGAGTGGCAAGAAAGATTCCAATGAAGGATATTATGGAATCTTGTACATCAGCGATCCTGCATATCGGAATGATGCTCTTGATCATTGGGGGCGGAGGAGCCTTCAAACAAGTATTGATCGATGGCGGTGTAGGTGACTATGTAGCTGAATTATTCAAAGGAACATCATTATCACCAATCCTGCTTGCCTGGATCATCGCGGCAATCCTGCGTATTTCATTGGGATCTGCTACAGTTGCTGCCTTGACGACAGCTGGTTTGGTTATTCCGATGTTAGGTCAGACGGACGTTAACCTTGCTCTGGTCGTACTTGCTACAGGAGCGGGAAGTTTAATCGCTTCACACGTTAACGATGCTGGTTTCTGGATGTTTAAAGAGTATTTTGGCTTAAGCATGAAAGAAACATTCGCAACATGGACTTTGCTTGAGACGATCATATCAGTGGCTGGATTAGGATTCATTCTATTACTAAGCTTATTTGTATAGGCTTTCCCGGCAGTAAATCCCCGACTTATGGCAGGGATTTACTGCCTATTATTCTTACATAAGAAGGAGCAGAAATAATGTTCAATACAATTGGTGTCATTGGTTTAGGGGTAATGGGCAGTAATATCGCGTTAAATATGGCTAATAAAGGAGAAAAAGTAGCTGTCTATAATTACACAAGAGATTTAACGGATCAGCTTGTTGCTGAATTGGACGGTCAGTCAATCCATCCGTATTACGAAATCCAAGATTTCGTTCAGTCTCTGGAAACGCCAAGAAAGATTTTTCTGATGGTGACAGCGGGTAAAGCGATCGACTCGGTGATCACTTCATTACTGCCTCATCTTGAATCAGGCGATATTATCATGGACGGCGGTAACTCCCATTACGAAGATACTGAACGCAGATATGATGAATTGAAATCTAAAGGATTCAGTTATGTAGGAATTGGTATTTCCGGTGGGGAAGTCGGTGCGTTAAAAGGACCTTCAATCATGCCAGGAGGAGATAAGGACGCCTATGAAAAAGTAGCTCCAATCCTGACAAAAATCGCAGCCAAAGTAAATGATGCTCCTTGCTGTACCTATATCGGTCCAAAAGGGGCAGGTCATTTTGTGAAAATGGTACATAACGGGATTGAGTATGCAGATATGCAATTAATCGCCGAAGCATATACATTTTTAAGAGAAAAATTGCATTTAGAGGTTAATGAAATTGCTGACATCTTTGAAACATGGAATCAAGGCGAACTGAAAAGTTATTTAATCGAAATCACGGCCGAAATCTTAAGGAAAAAAGATGAAGTAACGGGCTTACCATTGATCGATGTGATTCTCGATAAAGCAGGGCAAAAAGGCACAGGAAAATGGACCAGCATGCAAGCGATTGATAACGGAATACCAGCATCGATCATTACAGAGTCTTTGTTTGCGCGCTACATTTCCGCTCTAAAAGAAGAACGGGTTCATGCGGAAAACATTCTAACAGGGCCTGAGAACGTTCAGCAAAAATTAGATAAAAATGAGTGGATTGACTATATTAGGCAAGCATTATATATGGGAAAGGTTTGTGCATACGCGCAAGGTTTCACTCAATATAAAATGAGTTCTGAACTTAACGGCTGGGATTTGCCTTTGAAGGATATTGCGCTTATTTTCCGCGGCGGCTGCATCATTCGGGCAGAATTTTTAAACGTCATTAGCGAAGCCTATCAAGAGCAGCCAAATCTGGCCAATTTATTGATTTCACCATATTTCGCTGAAAAGGTAGCAAAGTACCAGGCGGGATTGCGAAAGGTAGTCTGTGAGGGAATAAATTCCGGCATCTCGTTTCCATGTTTAGGCTCTTCACTTACTTATTACGATAGTTATCGAACAGGCATCTCAAATGCTAACCTTTTGCAAGCACAACGTGATTATTTTGGTGCGCATACCTATGAACGACGTGATTTAGCAGGGGTTTTCCACACGAACTGGCAGTGATGGAAAGTGACAAAAGAAATAGTCATTTGTAATACCGTCCATGAAGTTGAAACAGGTATTTTACTTCAAAAAAGAGTTGCTTTGGCAGCTCTTTTTTCTTATGTAACAAAAGGTGCAGCTAGTGGATAAAGGAATTTTTCAGTGAAAAAAGATTGATTGCGTTATTTCGAACCATGGGTGAACTTCAAAATGGAAAAAGTCTTGGTGGAAAAGATTGAGGGGCAACGAATAATATTTATGGGGGAGGTTTAATACTCAGGTTGAGTGGTATATAAATGATATCGGTTTATAGCATTTAATCCCCTATCTACCTTAATTTTACAGTCGGGGTTCACAAACGTTTCTTGAATAATGTCGGCAAGTGGCACATATTCTTCTTTTGGATATTACCAAATTATTTCCGCGTGGAAAAGGAGTGATATATCATGAGGCAAATGTGTATTTACTGTTTTAAATGGGCTGACATAGATACGATGACACCAATTTTTGAACAAGGTAGAGAGTTCGTCAATTATTATTGTGAAGATTGTGTTAATGCTGTTATGGATAATTTGTTTAAACTTCCATACAAACATGCATGCGAACCATCAAGAATCCACTAGCATCAAGATGTGCGATTTAATAGTTAAGCGAGTGTGCTGGAACAGCATAACGAAAGGCCATCTCAAACGAGAAGGGCTTTTTTGTTCGGGTTTTTATTGAAAGATGAATGGGGAGCATGTGTAATCATTTCAAGTTGATCTCGTTGAATAGAATGATGTTTCGAAAGCATCCTCATCACCTCAAGTTTTAATAGATCTATTTTAAAACAAAAAAGACTGTAGGCAAAAGGAGTTCTATCCAAATTTTTAAACATAGTTGATTGGAGCGAGTGCCTACGTTCCAATCAACGTCTAAATTTGTACAAGCAAAAAAACTGTAGACAAACTCGATTTTCATCGAGTTTGTCTACAGTCTGAGGCCTCCCACAGTTTACTGAGGGGAGGCCTTTTCTTATCAAGGAATCCGGAGGTTTACCCTAGTCATTTCAACCCACTTAAACAACATGATCATACCGAATATTATTAAGTGGTACTCATAAGGTAGTATATCGGATTGAGGAAAAATATGAATTCGGATTAGATATAAACAATAAAAACAGTTAAAGAAACTAAGCATTTAAGGGGAAGATTAACCTGTTAAAGGAATTCTATGTTTGTTATACTCTTGACGCTGATGTTAAGTGGGAGAAAATAAAAAAAGGATTGAGCAGTAAAAAAGAGGATGTTTTACAAGAAGTCTTAAAAAGGATGGAACACTGTGAGTATTTAATAGTGAAAAGTGAAAGTAAGCATCATATTATTCATACATCTTTAATACGTTATATACGTATTTTTGATAAGAAATAAGTAATCTCACCACTGATATCTTGGTATATAAGTTATGGTTGTATTCTCCTAACAGTCTATCTGGGAGGGGATTTTTCTATGGCGAAAAAAGGGAACTCTTTCATGCATATACAGAGCGATTGGTTAACACTTTTGAAAGGAGTGTAAAGATGAATAAGGAATGGGATGATGGTTTTATTGAGGCATTAATGGTTTCCCTACAAGACGAAAGAGTCATTGAAAAGATACAAGCAATAGCAGATGCGGGCTCGTATAGTCAGTCGGGGGAGCATAAGGAACTGCTGAAAGAAAAAGAAAATGAAATAGCAAAACTTCAACAAGAGCTTGCCTCGAAAAAAGCAGAAATTAGTGAGTACCAAATAATGATCCACCATCTGAATGAGAAAATGGAATCCTATTATAATGAATTGCAAAAGAGAAGAGCGGACTATCGGGAAGCAGAAAAACTTTACGAAGCTGTTCAACAATTATCCGAAACCACTAAAAGTTCCTTGAAAGGAATCTTCAAGGGCGGTTCCGTGCAGGAATTTATAGTCTGTGGCGTACAATATGAAAACATTTCATCTTTGTGGGATTTTATCAAAAACGAGATTATGGAAGGACGGGAGCAGGAAAGAGAGACTTTGCTCGCCCTTTTTCTGTATTTCTTTCAAGAGTACAGTAAAACATACGATACCCCTTTATATAAAATACAGGAAGTGAAAATGAATGAGGTCTTCAGGGAGGACTTGTACATAAGGGCCCTCAATAGCAAAATATCCGGGAACATCATGGAAGTCCTGCTGCCAGGATATATAAGCATTAATGGTAAAACCATTAAAAAAACCGTTGTGAGAATCTAGCAGGCGAAACAGAGAATGATAGTAAAGGAGAAATACAATGACATCGATTATTATCCCAGAGATTGAAGAAGGCATTGAAAAAATCCTTCTTGTGCAATGGTATAAACAGCCAGGCGAGTATATTACGGTGGGCGAAAGCTTAGCCAAATTCAGCTGTGAGGGCATCGAATTTGACCTCTTTTCAGAAAAAGAAGGTACCCTTAAAGAATTGAACGTAGCGGAGGACACTATAGTCAAGATTGGTGACCTGATATGTTATTTGGATTCTGGTGATGCAATTTCTGAAGAATTATTAAAAGAAGTTGAAAAACAAGAAACGAAGGAAGATAAAGAGTCGATTGAGAACGTAACAAGCTTAGCTGAAAAAAATAACATAGACAGTTCCATATACTTAATGAATAAGAACGAAGAGCAGGTTCTATTCTCAACGGATTCCCAAACCGTTCCGGTCTCTGCCATTTCAATGACTTATAAAGAAGTGAGATCGTTGATCAGCCATTTATATCAGAGTGCAGAAGAAACCTTCTTCAAGGATGAAGCGAGCTTCTTTCAAGACATTAAAAAGATGCTCCGTTCCAGATGGGTTTACATGAATAATGGGAATATTATATATGATCACAACATCGCAGCGGTATTTCCTTATAGAAAATACTATGAATTAATGGACGAGGATTTTGACTACAAAAAGCATCTGGACGTTTCCGGTTTTAAAGGTGATGCCATGACGAGGGAAGAGGCTGCGAAAAGTTTCAATACAACCGATCACCCTGTATATAAGAGAATATTAACTTTAGACGATTATTCCGCGAATAAAAATCCTTCCATTTCAAGGATATTTGCCAATCAAACGGCTAACTCTTCTAAATCGATAGCGTTTAAATCCAACGGGTACGACATTCAAAGCTACGATGTAGTAAATCAAAAAAACAATTTGCTGGGAAAAGGATTTTTCGTTCCCGTCTTCCGTTTAAATGGGGAAAATGCTTTTGAAATCAATGACCGAAAGGCTCTCCATCTTTGGCTGGAAAACCGGTTAGTTCCAAGCGGATTAAGCGCAGAACGCCAGAAGGAGTATGATTATTTGCTGGAATTGTATCAATTAAAGGAATTAGATCATGAAAGTTTTCTTAAAGAATTGCCATCGATCGCTATCGATTCCAACACGTTTTATGAGAAGCTTTTAAACTCTGAAAAAGTAAGGGCTGATATTGATACATATGATGATAAGATGCTAACAGATCCAAACCGGGGACATTGGGATTTATGGCCTGTCACCTCTGATGAAAAACCTTTAACGATAAAGCTGAACGAAGAAATAATGGCCAGAAACCCTAAAATGGATATTAGGGAGGACGGTATAGTCGGCATAGATTTTGGAACGAAAAGTACAGTTGTCGTTCATCAAGAAGAAAGTGATGTTACTCTTCCCATGCGTATTGGGGTTGGCTACCTAAACACGGAAGTACAAGACTGGCATTATGAAAATCCAACTGTGATTGAATTTATTGATTTAGAACATTTCCTGGAGCTATATCAAGAAAAAAAAGGAAGACCGGATACAAGGTGGCAGGATGTGACGGTTTCCCACAATGCACTTAACAACTTGATGAATGGAAAGAGTGACCATTATTATTCCATATTGAATAATCTAAAGCAGTGGGCTGGGGAAAAGAATAACGAACTCCGATTAAAAGACAAGAGGGGATATGCCGTTGTACTGCGTTCCTTTTTGGACTTAACCGATCAGGAAATCAACCCAATCGAGTTGTACGCCTATTACCTCGGTTTGTATATCAATAACCAGAACAATGGAATTTACCTCGATTACACCTTATCTTTCCCGGTGACGTATGAAAAAGAGGTAAGGGAAAAAATTCTAACGTGTTTTGAATGTGGTTTAAAAAAGACACTTCCTATGCCGATTCAGCAGGATGAAGAATTAATGAAAAAGTTTCGTGTCACCGCTGGGGCGAGTGAACCTGCTGCCTATGCCGTTTGTGCGTTACAGGAATACGGATTTGAACCGGAAGAGGGTGAAAAAACGTACTACGGTGTGTTTGACTTTGGTGGAGGAACGACAGATTTTGATTTTGGGATTTGGCGTGAAGCGGGCTTGAAAGAAAGCAGATACGATTATGTCATTGAGCATTTTGCAGCGGGCGGGGATCGGTATTTAGGCGGTGAGAACATGCTGGAGCTTTTGGCGTTCCAAGTGTTTAAAAACAACCAAAGAACAATGCGTGAGCTAAACATTCCTTTTACCCTCCCAGCGGAATGTGTGAAATTTCCCGGAAGTGAAACATTGATTAATGAGTCACAAGAATCCTATTTAAATACGAAACAATTGGTGGAAAAATTAAGGCCGCTTTGGGAAAGACATGAACGGTATGAAGAACAGTTTGGAAAAGGCATGATCCGGGCAGATTTATTTGACAAAGCCGGCCGCGCCAAACTCAATGTGGAACTATTGATCGATCAAGATGAAATGGAACAGTTGATTGAGGAAAGAATCGACAAAGGCATTAAAAATTTCTTTGAGTCTCTACGGCGCGCTTTTGCCCGGTCAGTACACAGTAAAATTAATAAAGTGAATATACTGCTTGCGGGTAATTCAAGTAAATCCCCGGTTGTCATGAGTCTATTTAATAAATGGATTGAAAGGGAAGTGCAGAACACTCAAAATTGGGGAGAAGTGTCTAGTGACCTTTTTGAGATTCTCCCGCCACTGGGGACAGAAGGCGCTTATTTAAAGCAAGAAGAGAGAAACAGAGTGGTTAACCGGGATATAATAACAGCCCCTACAGGAAAAACAGGCGTTGCCTTTGGGCTTGTACAAAGCAGAAAAGGCGGAAGTATAAAAGTTATTGACCGCGATATGGTGAATGGGGAATCAAAGTTCAAGTATTTTCTTGGCATCGGGAGAAAAGGGAAATTAAAAACAATGATTGATCAAGAAGAAGAGTATAACAAATGGCATCTTTTCATTGATGCATCAGAAGAAGATTTTGAAATTTATTACACAAGCCTGCCGGAAGCTAGTACCAACCAGCTTGACATTAAGCAGGCACAGAGGAAAAAGCTTCGAATTGAGCATGTAGATGATTCAGCTTTTGTTTATATTCGGACCATAAGCCCGACTGTCATCGAATATGTTGTTGCAGACGAAGAGTCGATTTTAAATGAGGTCCATTTAAGTAAAATTACTAAAGTGGAATTAAGCTGATCTTTGGATGGAAAATCAAAAGGCCTCCCGCAGTTTACTGTGGGAGGCCTTTTCATGCTCATCGTATATGTATAAATAGTTTTCATTTCCAACATTTAATGCTAGAAGCTCAGAGGATTCACTTCTTTGATCCTCCTGTAGTTCCATAATCATTAATAGTTAATTTTACATCGTAATTGATTGGAGCCTCACTAAATCTTTGGTCCCAATCCTTTTTGACCTTATTCCATACTTTGGGGTGCTCAATTCTCAAACGATTTCCGAAGCCAGCAACGTCCGCTTTATATTCTTTTTGCATTTTTTCCAATACATTTCCCACCAAGCGTTTTACTTCTTCTTCAGATGATTTTTCTGCATTTTTTAGAAATTCATTTTTAAAAGTACCTGCTGAAACTACCCAGTTTTCAGACAGTCTCCCCACTGATTCAATGTTTACATCAAAGGAAATGCTGTCTCTTTTAACATGTGGTATTATACTGCTTTTCATGGTCTCTATTTCATATACAATCGGCTGACCGGTTTCTTTATCAAAGCTTTTCACTACACCGCCTTTTCCCTTACCTGTTATCCATGTTACGCCCTCCAGTTCCTCCTCATTCAAAGTACCAGTCATTTTGTGCGTCTTTCCATCGATTACGGCAGCTCCGGCAAATTTGACTTGCCCATCTGCTGATAGAACTTTTTGCATCAGAAAACTAGACCCTGATTTGATCTTGCTTTCTACTTTAATATGTGACATGGGGGGCAATATCCTCGTTGTCCGATAGGCATTTTCTACAATGCCAGCCAGACGGAACGCTGGAATTTCTCCTGCTTTCTTTGTTTCCAGTGTATTGCTTGCTCTTCCTTTACTGATGAGCACAAGGCAGCTTGGTCTAAGCTCACTTTCCCGTAGATTTTGATCAAGTAATTGTTCCAACTTATACGATCTTGCAAGATTTTCACCGATAACAACCACTTTCATATGGTGAGCGGTTACGGGTTGTTCACTCCTCAATGATAATTCACGAACCATTTGATGCATGGAGTCTCCAGTTTCAGAAACATTAACATAAGATTTTTGTTGTGGTCCGGATTGTTTCGTTGTCGAACTCGCTACCTGTGGAGTGATAAATTGATAGGTTGTAGTAATCAGGTTCCTTTTTGAATAAGCTCCCCCTTGTTCGTTTAACTTTTTCTCGATGGAGGATTGCTTGGCTTTATCAAATGCCAAACCTATGCCTAAACTTTGCTCTTCAATTTCATGACTGCTCCAGCATCCTGTTAGGGATAAGAACAAAAGAACGGAGAGGGAAATGAAGAGGGGGTGTGTATTGCTATGTGATTGTTTCATGTTTTTTCCCTCCCTTTATTCTTGAGATGATAAGCAGTAGAAGCGGGAGTAAACCAAATAAAAACATTGCGACATTGCCGACGAAATCCCCTACTTTAAATAGGTCATTCATATTTTTCGGAACCATGGCAATGATGTATAGAACCGGAAGCAAGCCAAACATGAAGGGGTGAATGCTCTTTTTCGAAAGTTGAGCTAGCCCTAAAGCGGCTGCAAAGTAGGTTATGGTAAATGTGGCGAATATTTGCATGATCCAGACAACGAGCAATAAAGATTCAAACCGTTCAAAGATCAACCCGGCAACTTCAAAACTTCGGATAAGATCAAGTGTCGGCCATGTTCTCAGGACCACTCCATCAATAGATAATGCCCCGATAACCATTACGACCGTTATCACGTAAAAAATCAATGGAATGGAAACTCCAACAAGCAGGGCTTTTCCTGCTTTTTTTGGTGAATTCATAAATGGAATAAGCAGTAACATGATTTCAGGCCCTGAAAAAGCGAGAGCCGTTGTTTTTACTCCTTTTAGTACAGGGACGATTCCTTCTCCTAATACCGGACGCAGATTATCGATCTCGAATATTTTAAAGCTCATGAAGGTAACAACCAAAAAAAGGATAACTGTCAAAGGTAAGATAATTTCAAATAGACGGGCGATCGGGTTAATGCCGCCGATGATAAGATAAAGACCTACCCACATGAAAATCATAATAATTGCCCAAGTAGGCGTACCCTCCAGAAGTAAATACCTTATTACTTCCGCCATTGCACGGATCTGAAAACTGGAAGTTGTAAGAAAGTAACAGATTACAACTAAACTCAGTAACCCGCCCACCCATTTTCCAACAATATCATTGATGTATTGATAGAAGGTCTTTTCGGAAAACTGTTGGCTTAATTTGACCATGATCAGCCCAGCGGTTATAGTGATAACTCCGCCTAAAATGACGCTTATCCATGCATCTGGTGTTTGTACCTTCTCCGTAGATGATCTGGGTAGGGTGAGCAATCCTGTGCCGAGTATGAAGTTGATGACAATGACAGCTGCTTGAGGAGTTGTAATTTTGTCTTTCGGACTGAGAATCATTCTTTAACCACCCTTTCACCGATAGGTTATCCTTTACGTATGGGGTTTTTTGTATGCAACATCTTTGGACGGCGTTTCATCATCATAAGCGGCATGCGGACCATCAGGTCTTTCCACTCACTTAAGCGATAAGGAACGGCTGGACTCAAGTAAGGCACACCAAAGCTTTTTAATTTCACTAAATGGCTGGTCATTAAAAGGAAAAAGAGAATGACCCCGTATAATCCAAAAGTGGCAGCACATATCATTGCGGGAAAACGAAGCATCCGTAATGTAATCCCAATACTATAGTGCGGAATGGAAAATGATGAAATGGCGGTTAACGCTACCACAATCACCAAAACAGGACTAACGATCCCTGCCTGAACAGCAGCTTCCCCAATGATTAAACCGCCGACAATTCCCATTGCTGGACCGATTGGCTTAGGCAATCGCAGTCCTGCTTCCCGCAAAATTTCAATGGCTATTTCCATGAATAATGCTTCGATAAGTGCCGGAAACGGAACACCGGACCTGGTTCCGATAATGGAGATGGCCAGTTTGGTCGGAATCAATCCTGAATGAAATGAGATGAAAGCTATATACAACGACGGTGTAAAAAGGGCCAGAATAGCTGCGAGGTAACGAAGCATACGGATGAATGTTCCCGGAATCCACCTTTCATAATAATCTTCCGGTGATTGTAGCATCATGCTTAAGGTAACAGGAACGATCAAAACGAAAGGGGTCCCATCTAACAAGATGGCCACTCGCCCTTCCATCAAAGCAGCGACCACGCGATCAGGACGCTCTGTATTCTGTACCTGCGGAAAAGGACTAAGGTAATTATCTTCAATAAGCTGCTCTACATAACCTGATTCAGGAACACTATCAATATCAATTTTCTTAATTCGATTTTCCACCTCTTGAACTAATTCGGGATCAACAATATCCTTTATGTATGCGACAACCAAATCCTTTTTTGAACGCTTTCCTACTTGGAATTTTACTAACGATAAATTCTCGATTTCACCACTGCATCTTAAAAAAGATGTATTATCACTCAATGATTCAGTGAAACCGACACGGGGACCTCTGACTAGTGCCTCTGATACCGGCTCTTCAATTGCCCTTGTTTTATGTTTGGCAGTTCCAAGGAGCAGTGCATCCAAAGACCCATCAATTAAAAGGGCGGTAGAACCTGTTAGTACTTTAGATGCTAACTCTTTAATGGAGCGGACAGCTTCTATTTCACTAATGGATAACACTTCATTTTTTATGAATTCTTTTGAAATGCTCCCTTTGAGGTAGGGAAGGTTCTGTTTATATTCTGCTGAAAAATCAACCATCAATGATGGCATAATATGCTTATCAATGAGATCTTTATCCGATAGTCCATCCACAAAAATGATAACCGAGCGTATACCGGTACGCCCAAGATTAAATTCCCGAAAATGGACATCCCAATTATGGCCGATTTCTTGCTTAAGACATTCAAGATTAAAATGAAGATTATCTGTAAACGGACACGTTGTATCTTGTGAGGCAGGTGCTTGTTTGTCTTTATCGGGATCTTTTCCTTTATTGCCAATCTTTGATAGCCACTCTTTCATCATCATCACTCATCCTTTGAGGTGCGAAGCACTTTAAACAATTTGCCGATTAGATACGGAATTACAAACACAATGAAAGCCTGTATAAAAACCTGCCATTTTGGTAGGTAGGAAACAATCGTTTGCCACATTTTCATCACCCTATACTTGTCTCAGATAGCAACTGATATTCCTTTATTTCTCAAATAGTATTAATATCTTCTGTGTTTCTTATGCAATGAACTTAAAAGCCATTAGCCAAATTTAGCATCAATTCATACTTCACATTAGCCTTGTGGAAAAAGTGATTTTGAATCTGGTAGAGGAGAAATCGATGTCTGGGACTTATCCGAATGACTCATTGATTAAAGTAGTGAGCTTTAATGAACATAGGCTTTACTTCTTAGAACGGGGGATGACTTAAGCTCAAGATTTGAAATATAATTTTAAAAATATCAAGATGAAATTGAAATGATGTTAGAAATAACATATACTGAAAATTGAGAATTATTTGTAAATATAACCCTCCTTTGGGAAATTTCCGCATTAATCAATTTGGAATAAAAGATCCAAATCACAATCCGGAACATATTATCGAATTGTAAAGCCACGTGAAAAAAGGACGGAATGAATGAGAATATTATCTTTTGGTTAAGTTGTTCTTTGTTCTTTATTTTTAAAGTGATTTCAAAGGAGTGGAAAATGATGAATATATGGACAAGCTGCACACTGAGTTCAATTCTGGCACTTTCCTTATTAGCACCTTCCGTGTCTTTTGCTAATGAAAACTCAAATCATGAAGCCGCTGTGAGTAAGGAGACTGCCAGTCAGTATCCAATATTAAAGAAAGTAAATAAGCCGGAAGAAGCGGGATTTTCGTCTGAAAAGCTGGAAAAAGTGGATCAGCTCATTGAAATGGAAGTGGCGGCCGGTTTCCCCGGTGCTGCCTTGATTGTCATAAAGGACGGAAAGATCGTTAAAAATGAAAGCTACGGGTACAAACAGAAGTTTAATGAACATAAAGCTCTTAAGAAGTTTCAAAAAATGGGAAATGACACGTTATTTGACCTTGCTTCAAACACGAAGATGTATGCAACCAATTTTGCCATTCAGAAATTAGTCAGCGAAGGCAAGCTGAATATCCAGGCAAGAGTGCAGCAATACATTCCTGAATTCAAAGACACGGAGGAGGATGTGATCAAAGGAAAGGACAATCTGAGGGTTATTGATGTTCTACATCATACTGCAGGGTTTAGACCCGACCCGCAATACCATAATCCAAAGGTTTCGAAAGAACTTTATTCCCAGGAGCGGGATAAAACCATCGAGTTCATTTCCAAGACACCGCTCACATATGTACCTGGAACACAGAATGTCTACAGTGATGTCGATTATATGCTGCTTGGTGCCATTGTTGAAGAAATAACGGGTCAGCAGCTTGATGTCTATGTTGAAAATGAATTGTACAAGCCGCTTGGGTTGAAAAATACTAAGTTCAATCCTCTGCGAAAGGGCTTTAAGCCAAGGGATTTTGCCGCAACCGAATTGCTTGGCAACACCCGGGATGGCGTGATAGATTTCCCTAACATTCGTACATACACACTTCAAGGGGAAGTGCATGATGAAAAAGCCTTTTATTCGATGGGGGGCGTTTCAGGGCATGCCGGCCTTTTCTCCAATACGAAAGATATGGCCGTCCTTCTGCAGGTGATGCTGAATGGCGGGGGATACGGTAAACATACGTTGTTTTATCAAGAAACAATCGATGAATTCGTCGCACCTTCCGAGATGAATCCTACATATGGTCTTGGTTGGAGACGAAATGGCGATGCTAGCATGGAGTGGATGTTCAGTCCTCTTGCAAGCGACAGTGCCTATGGTCATACTGGATGGACAGGGACGGTCACGATCATTGATCCGGAAATGGATTTAGGGATCGTTTTACTTACTAATAAAAAGCACTCTCCGCTCGTCAATCCTGTAGCCAATTCCAATCAGTTTTTTGGCGACCTCTTCAAAACAGGAAGCTATGGAAGTGTTGTAACTGCGATTTATGAAGCATTGGAAACGAATGAATAAACGGAAATCTCCATAAAGTTTAAGACCTCCCATTAATGTCGGGAGGCCTTTTTTCTTGTTCCATCAGAATTTCTGGAAGCTTTATTCCATACAGTTTGGGCAAGGATCAGGTTTTTATATGCTCCGTCTTGATGGAGCAAATCATCATGGGCACCTTGTTCGATGATTTCCCCATTTTGTACAACGATGATGCGATCGGCATGTTTAATTGTCACTAATCTATGGAACCGAACAATTTCATGAAGGCATTAATCTGTTATCCGGGATGATCTGGGGGACGAATTGGACCTTTGTATGGGCGTTATTGCCGTGGTTGGTCGTATCGATTACTTTAGCGATTTATAAATCCAAAGTATTGGATGTTTTGCGCTTGGGTGACCCGATTGCCATTGGATTTGGTGTACAGATAGAAAAGGAACGCAGGCCTTTATTGCTGATTTCAGTCGCATTGGCAGGTGTATGCGTTTCGGTGGGCGGAGGCATTACGTTCTTAGGCTGATCGCCCCGCATATAGCCAGGAGATTAGTGGGGTGAGACATGCAAAAACCAATCTTAGGTTCCTTATTGCTGTTATCTGCCAATACATTAGGAAGAGCCATCTGGCTCCGATGGAATTGCCGGTGGGGATTATCCTTTCGATAATAGGTATTTTATCTACTTACTCGTGAAAAACATGTAATCAGAAAAAAGCCCATTTTCAAGGACACTAGTGAAGATGGGCTATTTTGCAGGCATGGTCGTTTTCTAGAAAGGATTTAGATGATGGTTGTTCGACTGCTTTCGGGAGTGATGATTCATCCCCCTAAAAGAACTATTTTAAAAAATATATTGACCGAACAGCCTGTATCCGCTTACAATAATATTTAGTTATTAGTGTATTTAGAAAATTGTAAAAGAGGTACCTGCATGACAAAGGAATTCGACAAAAGAATTGGGCGCCATGCAATCATGTACGCATTTGCGGACGAAGAGGAAGAAGTCATATTGACGAATGAACTTAAGCGGATGGATTGGCTTTATGGAAAAGGTAAAGTCGGTTCAATGGAGCTGCAGAAAATAGTTGCGGCCATTGAGACATCTGCGAAAAGACTTGGATTGGTCAATCCCGATATGTATCGTGAAATGCATGCGCTGTATCATGCGATCATCGAAGCACTCCAAGGAGTGACACGCGGCCAAGTCGAGCTTGGCGGTCTTTTGAGGACTGCGGGCCTTCGGTTTGCAATCGTTCGGGGCAGGCCGTTTAAAAACGGTGCCGAAGGTGAATGGATTGCTGTCGCCGTGTATGGAACGATTGGAGCACCGGTTCGGGGATTTGAACATGAAGCCGTCGGTTTGGGAATTAACCACATTTAAATAATTAAAAGCCTATAGTTATTTAGTGAAATAGGGGGCTGTATTGATAGACTGGATAAGTCTGTCAATATGGCCTCCTTTTGTTTGTTCAAAAAAAGAATAGGGGTGCAGGAAATGATTATGTTAACGGGCCAAACTTTAACGATTGAAGAAGCGAAAAAAGTATTGTATGGAGAAGCATTTGTCTCTGCTTCAGCCGAAAGTGTAAAGAAAGTGGAAAAAAGCCGCGAAGCGGTTGAAAATATCGTGAAACAAAAGAAAGTCGTCTATGGCATCACAACAGGTTTTGGAAAGTTCAGCGATGTTTTGATTGATGCAGAGGACGCTGAGCAGCTACAGTGGAATTTGATTCATTCCCATGCGTGCGGAGTCGGGGAACCATTTCCAGAGGTGGTTTCGAGAGCTATGGTCCTTCTCCGTGCCAACGCGCTATTAAAAGGGTTCTCCGGCGTCCGTCCTATCGTCATTGAACGTTTGATCGATCTTTTGAATGCTCATATCCACCCGGTCATCCCTCAGCAAGGTTCTCTTGGGGCAAGCGGGGACTTGGCGCCGCTTTCGCATTTGGCGCTAGTATTGATGGGAGAAGGGGAAGTGTTTTATAAAGGAGAGCGAATGGAGGCCATCGCAGCTTTATCGAAAGAAGGCATTCTTCCAGTGACACTTAAAGCAAAAGAAGGTCTTGCATTAATTAACGGAACACAGGCCATGACGGGGATGGGCCTCGTAAATTACATTGAAGCCGAACAGCTGGCCCATCAAACTGAAGCGATTGCTTCACTGACTTTAGAGGGATTACGCGGCATTGAAGATGCCTTTGATCCGGATGTTCATCTAGCACGCGGTTACCGCCAGCAAACAGAGGTCGCTGAACGGATTAGCCGCATGATCAGCGGCAGCCAGCTCATCACCAAGCAAGGAGAACTGCGGGTTCAGGATGCTTATTCCCTTCGCTGCATCCCGCAAGTGCATGGGGCATCATGGCAAACTCTTGATTATGTAAAAGAAAAATTGGAAATTGAAATGAATGCAGCGACGGATAATCCGCTTATTTTTGACGATGGGGAAAAGGTTATTTCAGGAGGGAACTTCCATGGACAGCCGATTGCATTTGCGATGGACTTCATGAAAATCGCTGTTGCAGAGCTTGCAAATATTTCAGAGCGCCGGATTGAGCGACTCGTCAATCCTCAGCTGAATGATTTACCGCCATTCTTGAGCCCTTCACCTGGCTTGCAGTCGGGAGCGATGATCATGCAATATTGTGCAGCTTCCCTAGTCTCTGAGAATAAAACACTCGCACATCCTGCAAGTGTTGATTCCATTCCATCTTCAGCGAATCAGGAAGATCATGTAAGCATGGGAACGATTGGCTCCCGGCACGCACATCAAATCATCCAAAACGTTCGCCGTGTTTTGGCGATTGAGCTCATTTGTGCCTTACAAGCGGTTGAATACCGTGGAATAGAGAAGATGGCCCCGTTTACAAAAGAGTTTTATACGGAAGCAAGAAAGCTCATTCCAAGCATTACACAAGATCGTATCTTTTCAAAGGATATTGAAGCAACGGCAAGCTGGTTACTGCAAATTGACTGGAATTCATTTATTCATAGGAGTTTACCTACAACATAATATGAAGCTCGGAATATCCGAATGAACGTTAGGCTTATAGCCCTTTGACTTGGGCTTTAAGCCTAACACCTTTATGTAAATGCTACAAAGATCCCAGAAATCCAAAAAAGGTCTATTAGAGAAAATGACCTTGAAATAGTAATAAATGCAGGAAATGACTATTGATGGAATGATCGACTTTACCTATTCGTGCTAGATTAAACATGCATTTTTGGAGGGGAATCTAATTTGGAAAATCGGCAATTGCAACCACCTGTCATAAATGAAAAAAACCAGCCGTCAAATACATTACAAAGGAAGCTAAAAGCACGCCACCTTACGATGATTTCGCTGGGCGGTGCAATTGGAACAGGGCTGTTTCTCGGAAGCGGGCCAGCCATTCACTCTGCGGGGCCTGGCGGTGCTTTGGTCGCTTACACCGTAATTGGCATAATGGTTTATTTTATTATGACAAGCCTTGGAGAACTGGCGTCATTTATGCCGGTCAGCGGCGCTTTCAGTACCTATGCTTCGCGTTTCATCGACCCAGCATTAGGGTTTGCACTTGGTTGGAACTATTGGTTCACTTGGGCAATGACTCTTGCTGCGGAACTATCTGCCGCAACGATGGTTATGAAGTTTTGGTTTCCTGACAGCTCGTCTTTTTTATGGAGTTCATTGTTTTTAGTTTTGATATTCTTATTGAATTACGTATCCGTTAAAGGGTATGGCGAAGGGGAGTATTGGTTCTCCCTCATCAAAGTGGCGACCATCATCATTTTCATAGTTGTCGGAATATTGATGATATTCGGGATCATGAACGGAGAGGCGATTGGTTTTAAAAACTTCACAGTTGGTGACGCTCCGTTTGCCGGTGGTTTTTTGGCAACATTGGGTATTTTCATTGCTGCTGGATTTTCTTTTCAAGGTACAGAAATAGTCGGTGTTGCAGCCGGTGAAAGTGAAGACCCGGCAAAAAATGTACCACGTGCAGTTCGCAGCATTTTTTGGAGAATCTTCCTCTTTTATATCCTGGCCATATTGGTTATCGGATTGATCGTTCCTTATACGAATGGCAGTCTGCAGGGACACACGATCATGGTTAGCCCATTTACGATGGTGTTTGAAAAAGTGGGACTGGCATTCGCTGCTTCCGTGATGAATGCCATCATTTTGACAGCCGTATTATCCGCAGGTAATTCGAGTCTTTACGTGACAAGCCGAATGTTATACTCCATGGCAAAAGAAGGGCTGGCACCGCGCATTTTTGGCAAACTTAACAAACGCGGCGTTCCCATTTGGGGATTGGTTGTCACTTCACTTGTAGGGATGTTGGCCTTTTTTGCTTCCATTTTCGGTGATGGAGTCATTTATATTTGGCTTATGAATGCGGTTGGAGTCACTGGATTTATATTTTGGCTCGGTATAGCGGCAAGCCATTACCGCTTTAGAAAAGCTTATATTGCTCAAGGGTATTCACTGGACGATCTCCCCTATAAATCCAAATGGTTTCCTTTCGGCCCGATATTTTCCTTTGCTCTTTGTTTCTTCGTATTATTGGCGCAAAACTATCAAGCCTTTATTGGCGATGACATTAACTGGGCCAGTGTGTTCGCTGCCTATCTTGGCATCCCATTCTTTCTGGTGATGTGGCTTGGTTATAAATTCATAAAGAAAACGAAAGTAACTCCGCTAGAGGAATGCCAAATTGATTTTGATGAACATCGGAATGCTAAATAGTTTGTATCGATAATATGCATGAACCTTGAAATGAAATGTTTGTTTCAAGGTTTTTCTCTGTATATATGACACATTTCCTTATATGGCTGCATAAAACATAACCATTAAAAAAAATGTGTGAAATCCCAATCTTGCCATGTGATTTTTAATTCTAAAATCACCTTTCCCACTTTTTGGATGATTTTAGAATTAAAAAAACTGAAAAAAAATTGTGGCCGATGTTGGGAGTTTATGATTATAGGAAGCCGAAGTGTTGGTATATCAAGGTTTTTGGTGTCTTCCATAACCTTTAGAATCGATGGCGTAAATGGGCTTTTTAGGCAAGAATTCCGTCCCGCATCATTTGAACTTATATTCATTCTTTGTTAAGGTAATGAAGTACTTTAGGGATACAGGTTCATTCCAAGTGTTGGGACTGAACAGAACCCTAAAATAAAAAACCATAATATTTCAGTTGGTATATGCTGTGTGCCTGTTAGTTTCCTCAGTTGTATTGCACCTCTTTTCCCTGCAAAGCTTTAAAATAGACCATTGGGAATCCCATAATCATATTTCTATGCGTTTTGGTGTTATACTGCACTGCAAGTATCATTCCACCTGGTAAAGGAAATGAAGTACTTTAGAGGGTAGTCGTAAGTCCATCATCAGGACAAAACTCTAAGTGGAAATCGTTTATATTACAGTTGGTATATGTTGTGCCTGCTAGTTTCCTCAGTTGTGATTGCACCTCTTTTTTTCTACTTGAAATGCTCAATTTATCACACAAAATATAATCCAAGTAAAGAATTGCTTCTTGGAAATAATAAATATAGATTATTTTTCTATACACGTAACCCCTGTGCCACTAAATAAGTGTCACTTCCGCATTTTTGAAGGGGTAGAATTTCGGTTATTTCAAGATACTTGTGCATTAATAATCATCACTCGCATAAAACGGGGGAATTCAGCAAAACTGAATATCATATGGGCAACTATTAGAATGAGGTGACTTGATGAAGCCGTATGTAGAAGTCAGAAATGTCTCGAAAATTTTTGGCAAATCTCCAAAAGCAGCAACAGACTTATTGAAGCAAGGCAAAACGAAAAAGGAAATCTTGAAAGAAACGGGACAAACGGTCGGAGTGAATAATGTTAATTTCGAGATTTATCCTGGCGAGATTTTTGTCATCATGGGCCTATCCGGAAGCGGGAAATCAACTTTGATCCGCATGTTCAATCGTTTGATCGATCCCACTTTGGGTGAAATCTTAATTGATGACGAGGATATCGTGAAGATGAACGCTGCCCGGTTAAGGGAAGTCAGACAAAAGAAAATAAGCATGGTATTTCAGAACTTTGCTTTATTCCCGCATAAAACGATATTGGAAAACGCTGAATTTGGGCTCGAAATTCAAAAAGTAGATCCAGCGAAACGTCATGAAAATGCGATGAAGGCTCTTGAGGCCGTTGGATTGAAAGGCTACGAAAATCAGCTGCCATCACAGCTTAGCGGCGGTATGCAGCAGAGGGTTGGGTTAGCCCGGGCACTCGCCAGTGATACAGATATCCTACTGATGGATGAAGCCTTCAGTGCCCTTGATCCATTGATTCGTAAGGATATGCAGGATGAACTGATTCAAATCCAAGATCAGTACAAAAAAACGATCATTTTCATTACCCATGATCTTGATGAAGCCTTAAGAATCGGGGATAGAATTGCCCTTATGAAAGATGGAAGCGTCATTCAATTGGGTACCCCTGAACAAATCATGATGAATCCAGCCAATGAATTCGTCGAGAAGTTTGTGGAAGATGTTGATCTGTCAAAAGTATTGACAGCGTCTCATGTGATGATACGCCCAGAGAAGATTGCGGTGGACAGAGGCCCGAGGGTTGCCTTGGAAATCATGCGCAAACAAGGGTATTCCAGCATTTTCGTTGTGGATAGGAAGCAGAAGTTATTGGGGGCCGTGACTGCTGAACAGGCACGTCAGGCAATGAGCAATGATCAATCGATTTCTGAAGTGATGACAACTGATATCCCAACTGTAAAAGAGGATGAATTACTTGGAAACCTCATGGATGTGATGGCGACTTCAAGCTTGCCGATCTCAGTGATCGATGATCAGAACAGAATTAAAGGAATTCTTCTTCGCGGTGCCGTCATCGGTGCTTTGGCCGGAAATAAAGATTCCTTGAATGAAATGGAGAGTGAATAATTCAATGAATATGCCGAAAATCCCACTAGGAGCATGGGTCGATTCTTTAGTGGATTGGATTACCATTGTATTTGCTGGATTATTTACACTTATTACGAATGTGATCGAGGGACTACTGGATATCCTGGTCGATGTAATGAGTGCAGGACCTTCGATCATTTTAATCATCGTCCTGACCCTTTTGGTTACCTATACAAGCAAATGGACATTGGGGTTATTTACATTAATCAGCTTACTATTGATTGATAATCTTGGTTATTGGGAATCAAGCATCCAAACACTGGCGATCGTTATTTTGTCAGGATTCCTCACCATATTGATCGGGATACCAATCGGAATATGGTGTGCCCAAAATAAAACCGTGCGCAATATCGTTACCCCGATCTTGGATTTCATGCAAACGATGCCTGCCTTCGTTTATTTGATTCCTTCGATTTTATTCTTTGGAATAGGGGTAGTGCCTGGAATCATCGCGTCATTCATTTTCGCGATTGCACCGACAATCCGTATGACCAATCTTGGGATTCAGGAAGTGCCTAATGATTTGATCGAAGCATCGGATGCTTTTGGTTCAACCACCAGCCAAAAGTTATTCAAGGTACAAATACCGTTGGCTACTCCGACGATTATGGCAGGAGTTAACCAAAGCATCATGCTGGCACTATCCATGGTAGTTACAGCTTCATTGGTTGGAGCACCCGGACTTGGGGCGGATGTCTACAGGGCAGTCAGCCAAATTAATGTGGGGCAAGGATTTGAAGCAGGATTATCCATCGTAATCATTGCAATCATACTCGATCGTATCACTCAAAACCTTCGTAAACCAGCTTACGAGCATATCGTTAGCAGGAAAATCATTTTTACAATATTGGCCTTACTAGTTGTGGGTACTGCGCTATTCGGTACTTTTACAAAAGAAAAAGCAGAAAATGGGGATGAAAACAGTTTTGCTGCCAAAGCCAATTTTGAAATCATCGGAATTGAACCTGGAGCAGGAATAATGAAGCTGACTAAATCGGCTATAGATGATTATAAGCTGGATGATTGGAACGTGGTTGAAGGGTCATCGGCAGCGATGGTTGCAGAATTGAAAAAAGCAATTGATAAAAAAGAACCAATCGTCGTTACTGGCTGGTCACCGCATTGGATGTTCTCGACATATGACTTGAAATATCTCGAAGATCCGAATGGATCCTTCGGCAAGGCTGAAAACATCAATTCCATTGCCAGAAAAGGACTTGAACAGGATGCGCCAGGTGCCTATAAAATTCTTGATCAATTCTACTGGGAAACAAAAGATATGGAAGATGTAATGGTCAAGGTTGCTGATGGGATGTCTCCTTCAGAAGCAGCAGAAGAATGGATAAAGAAAAATCAGGACAAAGTGTCCAAATGGACCCAAGGAGCACAATCAGGAAATGGTGAAAAGATCAAACTGGTTTATGTTGCCTGGGACACTGAAATTGCCAGTACAAATGTGATTAGCAAGGTACTGGAGCAGAATGGCTATGATGTAACATTAAGCCAGGTTGAAGTGGGGCCAATGTTTGCTGGCGTTGCAAACGGAAGTGCGGACGCTATGGTGGCTGCATGGCTTCCGGGAACACATCTTGAATACTATAATAAGTATAAAGATGACATGGTTGACCTTGGACCAAACTTAAAAGGAACAAAACTTGGTCTGGTCGTACCGGATTACGTCGATATTGATTCAATTGAAGATTTAAAACAATAAGAAAAAACGAGGGAATTTCTGAAATGAAATTCCCTCGTTTTTAATTTTGATGGGGTGCTGAGCTTTATAATACTAAACATCAATGGATGGTAACGAATTTACTCCTCAATTCCTCTTCCGTTACTTCGATCTTTCCTTTTAAATCTTCTGCCAGTAATACATAACTTTTCACGCCAATGAATTCAGAATGCGATATTAAAAAGAATTTTGTCCCTTTTTTATACGCAGATGGAACATCTTCAATCAACTTAAACATTTTCATCCTTTTTCCACCTTGGATATCATAAATTCGTAACGCATGTATTCATAACTAATTCGTGGCACAACTTCTTCTTTTCACTTTTTATATCATTGATATTTATGGGCGGTCAACTATTTTTACTGGTAGATACAAGTTCCGACTGTACTTGTCATTTGTTTGTGAATTACGAGTATTCTTAAATTTCTGTGGAACTGGGCTATCGTTGAATGTTAAAATTCAGTTGGAAAACAGTGTTTCTTTATAAATAAGGAAGAGATAAGAGAAGCAATGAGTTGTTAAAGCAAAAAGTGATTTTGGAAGGTGTGGAAATATTGAAACCAATCATATTTGATGTAGATACGGGGATAGATGATGCCATGGCGATGGCATATGCTTTAAATTCCCCTGAATTGGAAGTGCTCGGATTCACCACTTGCTTTGGTAACGTGCCCGTTGTTGATTCGACCCGTAATACACTTGCCGTCTTGGAGAAATTAAATAGGCGCATACCGGTATATGAAGGTGCTGACCAAACTTTGGTACGCGGAAGGAAGAAGCGGTATCCCAAGCATGTTCATGGGGAAGACGGGTTAGGAAATACCCTTCGGTTTAAACCAACCATCAAAGCATCACAAGGAAATGCAGCAGATTTCATTATCGATCAAGTGCAAAGCCGACCGCATGAAATTACGATCATTGCAGTTGGACCACTGACTAACATCGCATTGGCGATCAATAAAGCTCCGATGATCATGTCGCTTGTAAAAGAGGTCGTAATTATGGGCGGTGCCGTAAACGTACCAGGAAATGTAACCCCTTATGCTGAAGCGAACATAATATCAGATCCTGAAGCGGCACATCAGGTATTGACTTCAGGACTGCCGATTACCCTAGTGGGACTTGATGTGACGCTGCAAACATACCTACTGAAATCGAAGCTTGATGATTGGCGTGCCACTGGTAAGGAAAGCGCCGAATTTTTAGCGGAAATGACCGATTATTATATGAAAGCATATGAAAACTCCCATCCAGGTTTGGGTGGTTGCGCCCTTCATGATCCACTTGCAGTCGGGGTTGCGATTGATTCAAGTTTTGTCAGGACAGAATGGATGAACGTCAAGGTGGTGACCGAGGGTGAAGAAGCAGGCAGGACAATCGGTCAAAAGGATGGCGAACCTAGAATCCGTGTCTGTACGAATGTGGAAAGTGAGCGGTTTTTGAAACACTTTTTGGAACGGGTTATATGATTAAGCAACGTAATTGAATCATGAATGTAACATAAAGGATATTCCAAAAAAATCATTGGCAAGAGCTGGCCTGTTTCTGTTGGATATATCGATTCCCGCTATATGACAAGGATACCTGTCCAATTAAAGTTGAAAGTAGCATGGTAAAAAAGGTCCTCCATTCATTATGTTTTGTAAATGGTTTATATTCAATCAATCATAAAAATTGCTTTTCAGACTTTAATCAAACGTTTGATTAATTCCGTAGAAAAGAAATTCGAAAGTCACTAATATTATGGTGAAAGCCATATTAATGGATAATGGTTCAAAAATATTGGGTATAAAGTACTTTTTTTACCATAAAAAAGTAAAATATTAAAATTTAATTAAAAAATGGGTTTAAAGGTTTGGGAAAACAGGTACATAGACTTTCATAATGCCATATTTAGGTTTTTTTGCATAATTATAATTTACCATTTTTCGACTTTGCGCTTATTTATATGGCAGAAAATGTATGGTTCTATTAAAATGTACTATATAAGATAAAAGGAGGATTTTTTCTATGTCACAAATTCGCGTAACACCTTCGGAACTGAAAGATGTAGCTAGACAATATGATAATGAGAGCCAACAAGTAACTGATATGATTGGTCGTTTAGATAGAATGAGAGATCATTTAACTGGTATTTGGGAAGGTTCTTCCAGTGAGGCTTTCGTAGGTCAGTACGAAGAATTAAAGCCTTCATTCATGGATATGGCTCGCTTGTTGAATGAAGTTTCTCAACAATTGAATAAATCAGCTCAAATCCTTGAAGACACAGATAATCAGATTGCTAGTCAAATTCGCGGATAATCATTAGGTAAATGAGAAAAAGAATTTCTAGGAAAAAGCGCCGCGACTCTTTTTGAAGATCGTGGTGCTTTTTTGCTTTAAAAGAGGTGGATTCCATATATATTCAACTAACGATCGATTTAAACAGGTATACAGGGGAAGTATTTGATTTGCAAGTGTCAAATTACCGCTCCATCAAGAAGGTTGTGGAGATAATATGGCAGGTAAAAGATATTGCCAGTGCACCTAAAGAAGGCTATTGGGTGCGGGTCCAGAATAAAGAGTTCGTATGTTCAGGTTATGAAACCCTGCTTGATAGCGGAATTACGACGGGGGACCGCCTTGAGATCCTCTAATGGATAGGTGTGGACTCTTTATAGGAAAAAAGTCTAAAGCCCTTTAGCAGGGGTAAAGGAGTTACATAAAATGGATGAGAAACCATATCTGGAGAAAAAAACAGAAGCTGCAATGATGAAGGATGATAAGGGGCATTCGTTCGTTTTCCAACGGGCAAAACTATCGATGCAGGACCCACTGGAATTACAGCTTATTCATGAAGCGGATGATGCTCTCCAGAAACATATAGAGGTGACAGAGGACGAGGTGAAGATCAGAGTAAATCCACCAGCCTCTTTTTTTGTTTTTTCCAAAGCTAAAGATAAAAATCCATTGAGTAAATGGTTATCGTCTTATCAAATCCAAAAGAAAATAAGGAATCATGAATTGAATCGCCTGCAACTAGTCGTTTGTCCGGAAAATATCGTTTTTGATTCAAGCTTGACCCCATATTTCCTGCATTATGGCGTAAAAGACAGTTTGCCTCCTTATGAGCATAATCAAGATGAGTTATTTAAAGAAACGAAGGCAACGATTTCGGCGCTTGTGGATGGGCAGCATACATTCGAAGAGTATCTGCTTTACCATAAAACACTGAAACTATCGAACGAATCACAAAGTATATTGTCATCGGGGACTTGGGATGAACTTTCCACGGTCATTCAAAACCGGATAGAAGCTTTAGAGAAGGAAGAAAAAGCATTTGTACATATCCCTGAAAAGAAATGGAAAACGGGCCGTTATACACTTTGGGGTACGGTGATCGTTCTCGTGCCACTGCTATTGTTTGCGATTTACACACTATTCTTCTCCCAACCTAAGCAGGATGCATATGTAGAAAGCGGTGAAAGCTTCTTAAAACAAAAATACAGTGAAGTCATTGACCGTTTGGAAAACTACGATCCGAAAAAGATGCCATATGTGGTTCAATATGAACTGGCGAAGTCCTACGTCACTTATGAACCGTTGGAGGGAGTAGCTAGGAAAAATGTGGAAAATGCAATCTCGTTGCAAACGGATAGTCAGTATCTCCTATATTGGATTTATATAGGCAGGGGAATGAGCGAGGAAGCGATCGATCTGGCGAGAATCATGGAGGATCGCGAATTGATTATGTACGGGCTGGTAAACCAGAAAGAACAGATTAAGTTGGACGATAGCCTATCTGGGGAAGAAAAGGAAACGCAAATTAAAGAAGTCGATACCGAGCTGTCCCAATATGAAAAGGAAAAAAAGGAATTGGATAAGCAAATGGAGGAACAGCAAGATCAGAACCCTGCTGCAACAGACCCGAATATAGAGGATAAAGGCGCAGAGGAAGCAAAACCTGCTGTAAAAGATGAAGCGGAAAACGAACCTGCTTCTGGGGGAAAAGAAGAAAGTAAGGATTCCTCCAAAAAATCAACTGAAGAAAAAGAGAAAAGCAAAGAGTGAGCAGTGGGCCTTTTGCGGAGGTGAGATTTAATGAGTTTATTATGGATTTATTCTAGTGGGACCTACCAATCCTTTACGATCAAGGATAATCATAACGGTCCAATTTCGATTGGGCCATCAAAACAGGATACGATTACCGTTTATTCCATTCCTTTTGAACAAGGTCCTATCAAGCTGAAAAAACATGAGGGACTTGATGAATATGAGGTGTTTAGAGAGGCCAAGAAGCTTGGCGATGTAAAGCCATTCCATAGCTTCACCTTTCAAGAAGGAGAAGAAACGGTCGAGATTTTTTATACGTCGGGGGAATTGGAAGAAAGCCTCTATTATATAGGCAACTTGAAAGAAATCACTTTATCGGCCAAGGCGGGAGCGACCATTCGTAAAGAAGGACCCGTTTCCGGCAATGACTTTTCCCTTGTGCTGCATAAAGGGCAGTGGCACCTCATGCCAGAGGGTAATGGCAGGATATTCCTGAATGGTGAAAGGGTAACGAAGGCTGTTCCCATCCAAAATGGTGATCTGGTTTGCTGGCCGCATATGGTGCTGAGGTTGATTGAAGGCGACTTATTGATGATTCATAGCGCCGAAAGTTATGAAACATCATTAGCTAAAATGAAGAAGCCAATCTCTGAAATGAAAAAAAACTATCCACAGTATCGCCGGACACCAAGGATGATCTACGAATTGCCGGATGAGAAAGTGACGATATCTTTTCCGAGCCAAGAAGCTGAAGATAATAATAGAGGGTTATGGTTAATCCTTATGCCGCCCTTAATGATGCTGATCGTCATGGGGGTCATCACGGTCATTCAGCCGCGGGGCATTTTCATCATCATATCTATTGTGATGTTCACGACGACTTTAGTTACCTCGACGGTACAATACTTTAAAGACAAAAAGAAGCAAAAATTCAGAGAAGAAAAACGCCAACGTGTATATACCAGGTATCTAGAGCAGAAGAGGGAAGAACTTCAAGAGCTGTCTGAAAAACAAAAGAATGTGCTGTTCTATCATTACCCCTCCTTTGAAAGGATGAAGCTTCTAACTGATAGTATTAGCGATCGTATATGGGAACGAACTCTGGAAAGTGAAGATGCCCTGCACTTTAAGATCGGAACGGCGACCATACCCTCAAGTTATCAGGTGTCGGTAAATAGCAGCGATATGTCCAATCGGGATATAGATGATTTACTTGAGCAGTCGCAGGAACTTGTGGATGTGTACAAAAACTTGGAAGATCTTCCATTATCGATCGATTTATCAAACGGATCGATGGGCCTGGTCGGAAAGGAATCGATTGTTAAACGGGAGCTGCAGCAATTGATTGGGCAACTGGCCTTTTTTCATAGTTATCATGATGTTCGATTTGTCGCCATCTTTCCGGAAAAGGATTATCAGGAATGGGAATGGATGAAATGGCTCCCTCATTTTCAATTGCCGCATGCCTATGCAAAAGGATTCATATATAATGAGCAATCACGTGACCAGCTCCTGACCTCGATTTATCAGCTATTGAGGGAAAGAGATTTGGATGAGAACAAAGGGAAAGTGAGATTCACTCCCCACTTTGTCTTTATTGTCACGGATCGTAATTTAATTGCTGAGCATGTCATATTGGAATATTTAGAAGGCAAAACGGACGATTTAGGCATCTCGACGATTTTTGCAGCGGATGCAAAAGAAAGTTTGACGGAAAATGTCCATACGCTTGTTAAGTACATCAATGATTTTGAGGGTGAGATTCTCATCCAGCAAACGAAGGCCGTTCATACTCCCTTTAAACTTGATGCACATTCAAAAGAAGGAAATGAGCGTTATGCACGTACGCTCCGTTCATTAGATCATCAAAAAGGCATGAACAATTCCATACCAGAAACCGTTTCATTCCTTGAATTATTGAAAGCTCGTGAAGTGGAAGAGCTGCCTATCAGCCAAAACTGGCGGACCAATCAGTCTTCCAAATCCTTGGCAGTTCCGATTGGATTGAAAGGGAAAACGGATAGGGTTGAATTGAACTTGCATGAAAAGGCGCATGGCCCCCATGGATTGGTTGCCGGAACGACAGGATCGGGGAAAAGTGAATTGCTGCAAACCTACATCCTATCATTAGCCGTTCATTATCATCCGCATGAAGTTGCCTTTTTGCTCATTGATTATAAAGGCGGGGGAATGGCACAGCCATTCAGGCAGATTCCGCATCTGCTGGGAGTCATTACGAATATTGAGGGAAGCAAGAACTTCAGTGCCAGGGCACTAGCATCCATCAATAGTGAATTGAAGAAGCGCCAGCGCATGTTTGATCGATACGAAGTCAATCATATCAACGATTACACGGACCTATACAAAGAAGGCAAAGCGGATGAACCGTTACCGCACCTATTTTTGATATCAGATGAGTTTGCGGAACTTAAAAATGAAGAACCCGATTTCATCCGCGAATTAGTGAGTACGGCGCGAATTGGACGGAGCTTGGGAGTTCATTTAATTCTTGCTACACAAAAGCCGGGCGGTGTAATTGATAACCAGATTTGGAGCAATGCCCGTTTTAAAATTTCTTTGAAAGTGCAGGATGCCAATGATAGTAAGGAAATTCTTAAAAATAGCGATGCGGCAAATATTACTGTCACTGGACGGGGATATTTGCAGGTTGGAAATAACGAAGTTTATGAATTGTTCCAGTCTGCATGGAGCGGTGCACCATATTTAGAGGATACGGTTGGATCTGAGGATGAAGTGGCACTTGTCACGGACCTCGGTCTTGTTCAAATCTCTAATGTATCGGAACAGGTCACTAATAAGAGGAAAGAAAAGATTAGTGAAATTGAAGCCGTGGCGGATCGAATTGTGGCGATACAGGAAGAAATGGAGATTAAGAAGTTGGCAAGCCCATGGCTGCCGCCTCTTTCAGATCGTTTATCAAGAAACCCTGAAAGAAGCCTGACGATGAATCAATTCCACCTGGGAATGAAAGATGAGCCCGAATTGCAAAGCCAGACCAATTATGTCTATAACTGGATTGATGATGGGAATATAGGGGTTTTTGGTTCTTCCGGGTACGGCAAGTCAACCACCGTTTTGACACTTCTCTTTAGTTTTGCAGATCAATTCAGTCCTGAAGAACTGCATTATTATATTTTTGACTTCGGGAATAGCGCTTTACTGCCAATGCGCCAGCTGCCTCATACTGGGGAATACTTTAGGTTTGATGAGTTAAGGAAAATCGAAAAATTCATGTTATTCATGAAGGTGGAAATGGAAAGGCGTAAGCAGCTTTTTTCAGAAAAGGAGCTTAGTAACATTAAGCTTTATAATGCATTGGTGGAAGATAAATTGCCGATTATTTATATCGTGGTCGACAATTTTGACATAGTGAAGGATGAGATGCAGGATCAGGAAGCCCAATTCGTTCAGTTTGCACGTGATGGACAATCACTTGGAATCTTCATGATTTTAACGGCAACGAGAATCAATGCGATTCGCCAGCCGTTAATGAATAGCCTTAAGACGAAGGTCGTCCATTACTTAATGGACAGTTCGGAAAAATATTCAGTTTTGGGGAGAACCCCTTATGAAAATGAACCTGTTCCTGGCAGGGCGTTGGTGAAAAAGGACCAAACCTATCTCACCCAGATTTACTTACCAGCCGATGGAGCGGATGATATAGCCGTTTTGGAAGAAATGAAACAATCTGTGGCAGAACATAAGGTTAAATATAAGGAAATGGACAAACCGCCGGCGATTCGGATGTTACCGGCACGTCTTGATTCCAGCAGCTTCCAGAGTTACTGCTCACAAACCATTAAGAAGGATACCATTCCAATCGGGCTTTCAGAGGAAAGCGTTACACCTGTATTCGTGGAGTTGAATGCCAATCCATTCCTGCTTGTCGTAGGACAGTCACGTAAAGGGAAAACGAATGTCCTTAAAGTGCTGCTGGAATCGTTGCTTACACAGGCGGTCGGCGAAATTGGATTATTTGACGGAGTGGATCGCGGCCTATCTTCTTATGCTTTTGAGGAGAAGGTGAGCTATGTGGAAACAAAAGAGCGGATAACCGAATGGCTCGATCATATCACTGGAATATTTGAAGAACGTGAGCGAAGTTATCTTGCGGCATTGGAATTGACACCGATGAAGCAACTGGAATTCCCACCGGTCATATTTGTCATAGATAGCATTTCAAGGATCCAACAAACGATAGACGGCAGGATTCAGGATAGGATCAGCAGTTTGATGAAACAATACAGCCATCTCGGGTTTAGTCTGATTGTCGCTGGAAATGCCAACGACTTCACGAAGGGGTATGATTCGTTGACAACCGAACTGAAACAAGTCAGACAGGCTGTTTTGCTTCTTAAAAAATCGGACCAAAGCTTGTACACCCTCTCCTATTCCAGAAAAGAAGAAGAAATACAGCCGGGTTACGGATACTTTGTGCTGAATGGCCAGGAGAGTAAAATCCAAATTCCGCTAAGTGAAGAAAGAAGGAGAGTGCAAGAGAGTGTCTGAAAAAATAAAACCGATGCTGTTAATCGGTAAAATACTGGTGATCTTAGCGCTGCCAATCTTGTTTTTTTCTTATATTGGCCAAAATCCAATGAAAAAGACGGAAACGGCTTCTCGCGAAATCGCCATTGTAAATGAAGATAATGGGACAGAATTTAACAATAACCCCATTTACATGGGCTCAGAGCTTGTTACTACACTGGACAAGGATTCTGAATATGAGTGGTTTGTGGTAAATAGAAGTACAGCGGAAAGTGGACTTGCAAATGAAAAGTATGATGCAGTCATATATTTTCCATCCGATTTTTCAGAGAATATTTATACGTTCGATGATGAACAGCCTGTCAAGGCGGGGATAAAGTACAAGGTACAACCCAGTTTGAATGCAGAGAACATGGAAAAGGTACAAAAGGAATTAGAGAAAACAAAGAGCAAAATGAATAAGCATATTTCAACACAGTATTGGAGCTATGTTTCCCAATCAGTCGAGGACATCCGTAAGAAGTTCGATAATGTCCTTGCTAAAGAAATCGCTTTTCAAAACACGATGTATGAGTTTTATACTCCAAGCTCGGAAAGTCTTGCAGGCGAAATCAAGCAGCATAAGGACATGCTTGAAGGAGTTTTTGCCGAGACGAAAGATGCTGGCAAAACAAGTACTGAAACAATTGATGAAATAGGGAACACGAAGACTCAAATGGCTTCATTTGTGAAAGATGTTGTTTCTTTTGAGGAATATCAAAAAGCTCAAAGTATCCTTTTTGAGAAGGCCTCTGCCCAAAATCAGCAGCTTGTCATGGAGAGTGTGCAGTCATACGACAAGGTGCTGAATGAGGGGAATCAATCTATACCAGAGATTCAGCAAGGGATGAATACGAAATACAGCCTTAATGATCAAGGCATTAGAGAAAATGTTGGAATCATGCAGCAGAAACTTGATTCCAGCAGTAATGAATTGGAACAATTTTCAACAAGCATGAAAGACAAACAAGTAGAACAAATTACGAAAATCACCCAAGATCAACAAAGCTCGATTGAACAATTGAAACAATCGGAAGAGGCGGGTCTTGATAACCTTCAGTCAACCTTGCTTATGCAAAGAGGAAATCTTGCAAGCAGCTCTGGTGATGGGGAGGATATAGGTGAAGGAACGACGCCTATAGAGGATATTGAAACGGAAACGGGAAAAGGTGAATCAGCTGCTGCACCTGACAAGAAGGACCCGATTGATGAACTGTCTCTGCAGGTACTGCTGGATCAAATCAATGGGATCAACACGGCACTTGAAAGTTTGGTGCCGGCAGAAGGAAGTGAAGGAGCTGCTGAACAAATCAACATCCTTACAGCGGAACTCCAAACGGAAATCAATAATCTCAGCGGAACGGTAAGCGGCAGAACGGGGAATTATAACCAAGTGATAACGGAGTTTAATACACTGGTAGATTCATATAATGACCTGCTGGCGCAGTTTACGGAATTACAAGCTGATTATAATGAACTCGGCACGAATTATAAGGATTTAGGTGACCAATGGAAAAAGTCACAGGAAGATATTCAAAAATTACAGGACATCCAGAGTATGACAATCGAAGAGGCCATCGCAGAAATCAAGACTCTCGAACAGTCACTTCTGGAAAAAGTGGGGGGTGAAAGGCGAGCGGTGCTTGTGAAGGCCTTCGAGAATCCTATCACCAATCGGGATTCAACTACCCTTCTTGCCTATTACGGTTCACTCTCATCTTATGGTGAATTGGCTGAAAGAGTCACCGAAGCAAATGTAGATAAGATATTTGCAGCCAATATAAAAGAATTGGAAAACTTGAAAAATGGGGTTTCCGGAAATGTAGATGAAGAAGCGAAACTCGTTAAAGCCAGTTTAGCAGGAGTCAATGAGAACTTCGGGATGTTCTCGGAATCCATTATGGGTTATATGGAAGAATATGATGCTAACGTCGAAACGGGGCAGAAAGCCACTTTAGCTGAATTGGCGGCAATTACCGGCAAGGCTCAAGAAGTGTCTGCCAATTTGTCGGATGATATGGAAGTTCCTGAGATGGAGGCCGAACCGCCAGTTAACCTTGATGGAGAAATGTTTGTATCACTTCAAGACAATACGGCAACAACTGTCGGCTTCATTTCCGAGCTTGTCAATTCTGTAGCGGAAAGACAGGAAACGGTCACGAAGGATACAGCAGACCTGCAAGCAAAAGTGGGGTCCGTACAGGAAAGGGCCGATCAGCTTAATGATAATTGGTCCCAAAATGTTGACTCAACTGAAAAAATCAAGACGGATGTATATAGCGTCTTGAACAATACTCTAGTCGATGATCAGGAGAACGGGTATGTGTACGAATATTTAGCGAATCCCGTACAAATCAGCGGGGAAGTCCTTCATCAGGAAAAGGTTAATATCCCACCGATCGTCATGTTGGTGATCATACTCATTTCTGGGATATTGATCGGTTTCTTCCTGCATCATTATGAAGCCATTCCAATGATGGTCCATGCGGCCTTGTTTACCTTATTGAATCTGATCGTAGGTTTAATCATCAGCATGTATGGCTTGAAGATCTATCCACTGGGAGATATGCAGGAGATTAAATGGACCGTCTTCACCGTCCTGCTTTTATTCTTCTGTTCAGCGTTTACCAGACTTGCCTTCTCGATTGGGCCGTTTGTCGGTGCTATCCTGGTGATTGGTTTGATCAGTTTCTTTACCATTCCATTATTGGATTTAATCATGCCTAATTTCAATGTAGACCACCCTGTTGCGGACGTATACATGTCCATTCAATTCGGTAATCAGTCGGCATTCATTCCGGCTAGTATCATCTTGATTGTACTGACGCTTATCGCAACGGTCATTCCATATATAATGAAGCGTCTTGCAGAAAGAAGAGCAATGGCCCATGAAGTGGAATAAATACGTAATGCCTGTCTTGCTCATCCTGTTTTTTAGCCATGCACCTCATGGCGGGGCGGAAGAGGAACCGATGGTGGAGCCCAATGAATATCAAGAAAACGATATTGATATTCAAACGGAGTTTTTCCATGAAGAAGGATTGTTGGAACAGAAGCGGAAATTGCCTGAAGAACAAAAAGACCTCACTTTTGAAAGAGGGAAATATGATGCCATTGACTCGGTGAAGGACTCACTGTTTCAGTCTCCTGTAATGGAGAATCAAAATAATACCATCGCTTCAAAATCAGAACAGCTTGGATTATTCTCGGAGGTCCGCATTCCAACGAGAAACGAAGAAGAAACAGAGCCTTCGCTTAATTTTGACCTGACGATATTGCTCGGCATCGTTTTGGCACTTTTGGTCGTTTGTTTGTTTTTTATCCTTATCCCGAAAATGGGGAAGCTGAATGGAGAGGTTAAACGAAAATGAAAACAGCCCGATTCCCCTCAGGAATCGGGCTGTTTTCACTACATATCCATAACGGTTTTAATAAGCCCTAAAAGTAGGGCGGCTGCGAAGATCAAAATGAAGAATTTTTTATACATGATCAGTACCTCTTATATCTTAGGAGTGGATTGCATTCATTTTAGCATAAACAAGATAGAAAAGAAGTTTACTCAGAATATACAGATCGGAAGGGCGTGGCTTCATTGCCCTGATGACAGGAGCGGGAAATTATGAAAAGGTGGACGATTTATTGGAGTTTGCCTGCCGTTTATTTATGGCTTGTACAATTTGGACGTTGATCTCCGCTCCAGGCACTCGCTTTCCGCGGGCGGGCGCCTGCGGGGTCTTCCTGAACGCGCTTTTCCCGGCCCAATTCTCATAACTGCCAAAAGTGGAATTTCAAAAGGGTTTCGGAATTTTTTAATTCCGAAACCCTTTTGTCTACAAACTGCGATGTGCAGATTTATTGGCGCATCCTATCAGTTATTTGAACAAGTCAGGATGAACAGTCTGCGAGTTCAACAGCTTCCCCAATCCTTGGTCCATGGCGTGACAGGACATTTTCATTAAACAAATGGATGTCATCATTGGTATATTCACTTAGTAAACCGTTAACCCTGCCTTTTTCAGTAAGCCACTATAATATTTTTAGAACAAATTCGTTTATGGTTTTCCGGTTATCTAGTAAACTTACAATGTAAGGTTCAATTGGGTCTTAATGTAAAATGCGTGATATAGAGAAGACATGAAATAATAGTGATAATGTGAATCCCGGGAGGTAGAGAATGAATTATAAGCAGGTCAATCAAAAACTGGAAATGGTTCTGGGGAATATCGAAAAGGTGATTATCGGAAAACGGGATATAGCAGAACTAAGCATCGTAGCACTCCTTTCCGGCGGACATGTCTTATTGGAGGATGTTCCGGGTGTGGGAAAGACAGTCATGGTAAGGGCATTGGCAAAATCAATAGGTGCAAGCTTCAAGCGAATTCAATTCACGCCCGATTTACTTCCTTCGGATGTTACTGGCGTTTCGATCTTCAATCCTAAGGAACAAGAATTCATCTTTAGGCCAGGTCCGATAATGGGCCATATTATTTTAGCCGATGAAATAAACCGGACCTCGCCGAAAACCCAGTCTGCATTGCTTGAAGCGATGGAAGAGGCAAGTGTGACGATTGATGGTGTCACAAGAGGATTGGAGAAACCCTTTTTTGTCATGGCGACACAAAATCCAATCGAGTACGAGGGAACATATCCGCTGCCGGAGGCTCAATTGGATAGATTCCTATTAAAAATGAAAATGGGCTATCCAGGTATGGAAGAAGAGATAGAGGTTCTTCATAGGGCTCAATACACGGCACCGCTAGAGGAATTGGAATCCGTCATCACCTTGGATGAATTGATAGAATTACAGGCTGAGGTAAAAGCGGTGATAGTGGATGACACAATAAAACGATACATTGTTGAATTGGCGAATCAAACACGTTCACATGAAGGGGTCTATTTAGGGGTGAGCCCTCGTGGATCGATAGCATTGATGAAGGCAGCCCAGGCTTACGCGCTGATCCAGGGCAGGGACTATGTCCTGCCTGACGATGTTCAATATTTAGTGCCATTCGTATTTTCCCATCGGCTTATTTTGAAGCCGGAAGCGAATTATGAGGGCTTAGATGCAGGAATGGTGATACATGAAATTGTCGCGATAACAAAAGTGCCTGTGAAGCGGGCTGTAACCTAATGCGAAGATTCATCAACATTCTAAGGGGAAATATGAGTGTGATCGGACTTGTATTACTCATGATCGTTTCCTTTTGCTATGCAATGTTTCAAGGCGGTTTTGTCAGTTGGTTCATTTTTTATTCATTTTTGCCGTTTTCTGTGTACGCTTTGATCCTGCTGTTTTATCCGCTGCATGATTTTACCGTTGAGAGAAAGGTCAATAAAAGGGAATGCCAAGCTGGTGAATCCGTTGAGATAGCATTGACGTTTACGCGTAAAAACCGGCTGCCCCTATTATTTATGGTGGTAGAGGAGGAATTGCCTCAGGAGATGGAAGATAGGGGACTACAAAGGAAAGTAATTATCTTTCCGGGGTTCAAGCGTACCTTCAGCATGTCATATACCTTGGAAAACTTGCAGCGGGGAGAGCATTCGTTTCAATCGATCCGCTTTTGGATTGGGGACTTTTTCGGGCTGGTCGAAAAGGAAGCGATTTATAGCTCCCCTTTGAAAATAACCGTTTTTCCTCGTTATCACGAGCTTGCCTATAGTGATCTTGATCGAGTGTTCAATCAGGGGGCAGTGGTTTCAACAAAGAAAACACAAAGGGAACATTCAGTGGTCTCCGGTGTAAGGGAATATCAGCCAGGTGATCAATTGTCTTGGATTAACTGGAAGGCGACTGCCAGGACGAGTGAAATCATGACGAAGGAATTCGAGGTGCAGAAAAACCGGGATGTATTCATCATGCTTGATGAAAAGCCGTCGGATTTATTCGAAGAATCCATTGAAATGGCGGCTTCCCTTGCCCATGCCATGTTAAAGAAGGGCATGGAAATTGGGTATGTGAGTAGGGGCTCGAGGTTAATCATACCGGCAGCAGCAGGCAACAAACAGAAACGAAAGATTTTTTACCGGCTTGCTAAAGAAAAGCCGGGTGTTGTAAACGCATTGAACGAAAATGTCCGGAAGGGAATTCTTCCGGCAAACGCTGCTGTGATATTCATCGTTTCAGACTTAACCTTAGAAAAGGTGGACATATTGAGTGCTTTCCGGCCTAATCAGGGATTGATGTTATGCGTGAAGAAACAGGCAGATCTTACTGATGAGGAAAGGCTGTCAAGCTCTTCTGCTGTTTCGAGGGGGATAAAGGTTAGCTTTTTTGAACATGGCCAACTAAAGTTTGACAGATCGGAGGTGATGGCGAAATGAATGTCACTACCGAAAAATTGGAAAAGTTCATGCACGTCCTCATGTATGTATTTGGTCTGTTGTTGATTACTGAATGGTTAAGGCCTGTCGATAGACTCACCGATACAGGTAATATCATCATTTTTATCTTATTTTTGCTCTACTCCCTGCTACTGCATTATTTCAGCATACATTGGTCGATCCGATTTATTCTCATTAGTGCATATATAATGATTTCATTACAGTTCCTCCATTCAAAAGAGGCTTTATATCAATTGTCATGGCTGAAAGGGTTTCTAGCGGATTTTAAGGGCAATCTTGGTTTTATATATGATGGGAATTGGGAGTTGATCACAAATCCATTTCGAACGTATCTATTTTTTATCCTTCTTTGGCTTGTGACATATTTGATCCATTACTGGGTGATGGTGAGGCAAAGCATCTTTTTCTTTTTTATGTTAACGGTGATTTTTATATCTGTACTCGACACATTCACACCTTATGCGGGGGATAGTGCAATGATAAGAATCATCATCATCGGGTTTTTGATGCTCGGCTCGCTTTCCCTGCTGCGGCTAACGATACAGGAGAGGATTAAGTTTCCGAAGTCTTCCATCAATAAGTGGATCTTGATGCTGACCGGTATGGTATTGGTAAGTGTCCTTGTCGGTTTTGCTGCCCCAAAGCTCTCTCCGCAGTGGCCGGACCCGGTGCCTTATATTACTTCCTATTCTGATAAAGCTGTGAAAGAAGACGGTGATTCGAAGCGTAAAAGTGTCGGATATGATGAAGACGATTCGGATCTTGGCGGTTCGATAGAGCCGGATAGTTCCATCGTTTTTTATAATAATGCTACTGCAGGACATTACTGGAAAGTCGAGAACAAGAATATTTATACCGGTAAAGGGTGGGTTTCCATACCGGAAACAGAATTTCACACTTTTTCCAACAGGCAGGATATGGCAACGTTAGATATTTACGACGTTCCTGAATTGGTGAGGACTGAAGAAATGACCGCAAAAGTATCCATGACAGAATCATATTCACATATACTTCATCCGCAGTCCGGGTATGTAAAAAAGATCGAGGGCAAAAACGGGCAGGATTTCAAATATTATCAGGAGATGGACAAATTTATTTCCGAACAGGGTAATGGCGAACGACTTTCCATGAAAGAGTATGAACTGGTTTATGATATGCCAAGTTTTGATATAGCTGAGTTAAGGAAGGTGACGGAACCCGACGATTCCATGGATTTATTAATGGAAAAAAACACTCAGCTTCCAGAGGGATTGCCAAACCGGATATTTGAATTGGCCTCCCGGCTTACAAGCAATGAAACGAATTGGTACGATAAAGCAAAAGCCATTGAGGATTATTTTGACGGAGCTGAATTCATTTATTCCAAGGACGATATTCCGTATCCAGAGAGCAATCAAGATTATGTCGATCAATTTTTATTCGAGACACAGATAGGGTATTGCGATAATTTTTCAACTGCCATGGTCGTATTACTAAGGGCCGCCAATATACCTGCAAGATGGGTAAAGGGCTATACCGAAGGGGAAAAATCAATCCTTGATGGCGAATCCGTTTATAAGGTGACCAATAATAATGCACATTCCTGGGTCGAGGTTTATTTTTCAGGAATAGGCTGGATTCCCTTCGAGCCGACAAAGGGTTTCAATGGGGAAGTGGAATTTTACGATTCGGAATTGAAACAGGAAGCAATCAAGAACCCTGAGGAAGCCCCGACTAATGAAGAGCAAACAAAGAAAGAGGCCAGGGAACGCCAGGATACACCAGATAGGGAAACTCAATCCTCCGTGAAAACGGGTTTTGGGAACATGGAAGGGTTCTTAAAATGGTCTGCAATCACATTATCAGGTGGATTGATTTTTGCTTCTATCGGTTATTTCCTCAGAAGGAAGTGGATTCCTCTTCTGCAGATTCTTCGTTATAGAAAGAAAACCGATGCTCATTTCTCGACAGCTTATTTAATATTATTGAAACAATTAAAACGGGCTGGTTTAGTTCGGCCGGAGGGGCAAACCTTAAGGGAGTACGCCGCCTATGTGGATGCAGTGTACGCTACAGATGAGATGAGTGAATTGACGGCTGGATACGAGTTAATGATATATCGTGGAGACGCGGAAGATGGGGAATGGAAACACTTTCAAAAGGGTTGGGAAAGCTTAATGAGAAAAACTAGCTCTTGACCAGGTTTTTATTATATTGATACAATAACAAAAACTAACTTAAACTAATATATCCTTCATATATCCTCGATAATATGGATCGAAAGTTTCTACCGAATCACCGTAAATGATTTGACTATGAAGGCGGATTTTAACAGGAAAGCTGAAAATCTGCCTTCGTCTGTACTTTTTCTGTATTTTTGAGGGTGGGTTTTTAGTTTTTCTTTTTTTATGATAATATTTTTTATAAGAATTATCACTCGATTTTATGAGTGAATTACATTGATAGAGGTGACGTTTGTGCCGGGGAAAACAGAATTGCAAAAAAACCAGGAAATGATCGTAGTACTTGATTTCGGAAGCCAATATAATCAATTGATCACTCGTCGTATCCGTGAATTTGGTGTGTACAGTGAGCTTCATCCTCATACAATCACTGTAGAAGAAATTGAGAAAATGAACCCGACGGGAATCATTTTCTCAGGGGGCCCGAACAGTGTTTATGATGCAAATGCTTTTGGTTGTGATGAACGCATATTCGAAATGGGTCTTCCGATTTTTGGTATTTGTTATGGCATGCAGCTTATGACCAAACATTTTGGCGGTAAGGTGGAACCAGCGAAGAACCGTGAATACGGGAAAGCGACACTTGCCATCCAAAATGAGTCGAAGTTATTCAGTGACCTGCCAAAAGAACAAATCGTCTGGATGAGCCATGGTGATTTAGTGGTGGAAACGCCTGAAGGTTTCCAAATTGACGGGACGAACCCGTCTTGCCCAATTTCGGCTATGAGTGACGAGTCACGTAAATTGTATGCCGTGCAATTCCATCCAGAAGTCCGTCATTCCGTATACGGTAATGACATTTTGAAAAATTTCGTATTCGGCGTTTGTGGCTGTAAAGGTGACTGGTCAATGGAGAACTTCATTGAAATCGAGATGGAGAAAATCCGCCAAACGGTCGGAGATAAAAAAGTGTTATGCGCATTGAGCGGCGGGGTGGATTCATCCGTTGTTGCTGTATTGATCCATAAAGCGATCGGCGATCAGCTGACATGTATTTTCGTTGATCATGGATTACTTCGTAAAGGCGAAGCCGAAGGTGTAATGGAAACATTCAGGGAAGGTTTCAATATGAACGTAATCAAGGTCGATGCAAAAGAACGTTTCCTATCGAAGCTTGCTGGCGTTTCAGATCCGGAACAAAAACGGAAAATCATCGGTAACGAGTTCATCTACGTATTCGATGACGAAGCAACGAAGCTCGAAGGAATTGATTTCCTTGCACAGGGTACACTTTACACAGACATTATTGAAAGTGGCACGGCCACTGCACAAACAATTAAATCGCATCACAATGTTGGCGGTCTGCCGGAAGATATGCAATTTAAATTGATTGAGCCTTTGAACACTCTATTCAAGGATGAAGTGCGTGCACTTGGAAGTGAAATGGGCATTCCGGACGAAATCGTTTGGCGTCAACCATTCCCTGGTCCAGGTTTAGGTATTCGTGTATTAGGCGAAATTTCAGATGAAAAACTTGAAATCGTTCGTGAGTCTGACCATATTTTACGTGAAGAAATTAGAAAAAATGGTTTGGAACGCGAAATTTGGCAGTACTTTACGGTGCTTCCTAACATTCGTAGCGTAGGGGTAATGGGCGATGCACGTACGTATGACTATACAATCGGAATCCGTGCGGTTACGTCCATTGACGGAATGACATCCGATTGGGCAAGAATCCCATGGGATGTACTTGAAATCATCTCAACGAGAATCGTTAATGAAGTAAATCATGTAAACCGCGTCGTTTATGACATTACGTCTAAGCCGCCTGCAACGATCGAGTGGGAATAGTAGATTGAAACCATCCAATCAGTGAAGGAATTAACCTTCACTGATTTTTTTGTTGAAATAGTATTTGAATATGTAGATTACTTACATTTTACGTATGTTGGCGAAGATATAGCCATGATAATTAAGGAATATATAGCGAAACGCGAACGTTGCCTAAAATTACATAAAAAATATTCGTTTGGTATATTGACGATTATTTTGGTGACTGATACACTATACCTATAATAATAAAAAAACATAATTGTCGTATAATATTGGGGATATGGCCCAAAAGTTTCTACCAAGCTGCCGTGAACGGCTTGACTACGATGTGGAAGGATTGGCGTGTATAAATAAACCGCCACTTCTTTACATGACCGCAGTCAAGCCCCGTTCGAAAGCGAATGGGGCATTTTCTGTTGGCACGATTTTATGATGGGGGAGACTCATAATGAAAAATTATTTTCGGTTTAACGAGCTGGGAACTAATTATCGCCGTGAAATACTTGGTGGACTAACTACTTTCCTTTCAATGGCATATATCCTGGTTGTAAACCCTGTAATGCTGACTTTACAAAGCATCGAGGACTATCCGGATGAATTGAGAATGGACTACGGAGCGGTTTTTGCCGCAACCGCATTGTCAGCCGCAATCGGCTCGATATTAATGGGACTCATAGCCAGATATCCAATCTCGCTCGCGCCGGGTATGGGGTTGAATGCTTTCTTCGCTTTTACCGTTGTGCTTGGCTTTGGAATTCCTTGGCAGACGGCTTTAACAGGAGTATTGATTTCAGGTATTATCTTCGTTTTACTTTCCCTATCGGGAATACGTGAAAAAATCATTAATGCAATTCCAGTCGAATTGAAATACGCAGTTGGAGCCGGTATCGGTTTATTCATTACTTTTGTAGGGTTTCAGAATGCCGGTATCATCACGAATGATGACAGCGTTCTTGTCGGACTGGGCGATTTGACATCAGGAAATACTTTATTGGCTGTGTTTGGAATTGTCGTAACCGTCATTTTGATGACGAGAGGCGTCAAAAGCGGCGTGTTCATAGGAATGGTCATTACAGCCATTGCAGGAATGATCTTTGGACAAGTTCCGGTGCCGGACAAAATAATCGGTGCCGTCCCTAGCATAGCGCCTACATTCGGGGTGGCGTTCGATGCCTTTGGAAATCCCGGTGATCTCTTCACTGGTCAAATGTTAATCGTGATACTGACCTTCTTGTTCGTAGCATTCTTTGATACAGCCGGTACGCTGGTGGCTGTCGCACAACAAGCTGGATTGATGAAGGATAATGTTCTTCCTAGAGTGGGTAAAGGATTGCTTGCTGATTCATTATCCATCGTTTCAGGTGCTATTCTTGGTACATCCACCACGACATCTTATGTAGAGTCCACATCGGGTGTTGCTGCTGGTGCTCGAAGCGGATTTGCGGCTGTAGTGACAGGGTTGCTGTTTGTCCTATCCCTTTTCTTCTTCCCGCTTCTATCAGTGGTGACATCTGCTGTGACTGCGCCGGCATTGGTTATAGTCGGAGTATTAATGGCATCATCACTTAAAAATATTGACTGGCAAAAGTTCGAAATTGCGGTTCCGGCATTCTTTACGGTCATCATGATGCCTATGACATATTCAATTGCGACAGGTATCGCTTGCGGATTCATCTTCTATCCAATCACTATGTCGATGAAAGGAAGAGCAAAAGAGGTTCATCCGATCATGTGGGGTCTTGGAGTCGTCTTCCTGCTATATTTCATTTTCTTGAAGTAATAATGCAAGTAAGTAAGGAGAGTCCTGATTTCGGGGCTCTTCTTTCATGTTGTAAGAGAAAGCTCATATCGTGTATAGTAAAAGTACTAAGTACTAAGTACTTTATCCTGTATGGGGCATAGGGATGACTTTGAGAAAAAAAGAGGGAGAAAAATGAATGGTTTTATCGTTGAAAAGGTTTTGAACAATAATGTGGTGATTGCCACGCATCCGTCGTATGGAGAAGTCGTTACTATTGGAAAGGGCTTAGGCTTCAACCGAAAGAAAGGCGAAGAGTTGAGTCCGGAACTAGCGGAGAAAACGTTTGTCCTGAAAAATGTTAAGGAACAGGAAAGTTACAAAAAACTCTTGCCGCAAATCGATCAAAATCTTCAAGCAGCCATTATAGAATCCATTCATCTCATTAATGACCGGGTTACTGGAAAGCTAAATGAACATATACATGTCGGTTTAACAGATCATTTATTGTTCGCCCTTCAGCGTGTTTCACAAGGAATGACTATCAAAAACCCATTCTTGAAAGAAACGATAACCCTTTATCCTTTTGAACATGATATTGCTGTCGATGTAGTAGAATTAATTCAAGATAAGACAGGCATAGGCCTTCCCCAAGGGGAAATCGGTTTTATTACGCTTCATATTCATAGCGCAATATCAAATAAAGACTTATCGGAAGTCAATCAGCATTCGCAGTTAATCTATCACCTTATCCAAGTTGTTGAAGAACAGCTCAATGTGAAAATTAATAAGGATAGCATAGACTATTCACGTTTGGTCCGTCATTTAAGATTCATGATAGACAGGGTGCTTGCTGGGGAAAAAGTAGAGGAACCTGAAAAAATAGCAATGCTATTGAAAGAAGAATATCCTTTGTGTTACAATATCTCTTGGAAGCTAATAAAAATTATGCAGCAGAAATTAGGCAAGCCGGTTTGTGATGCGGAAGCTGTCTATCTAACGATGCATATCCAACGATTACAAAAGAAAATTAAATAAACATACATTAACTTACGTGTTACTGATTCGATCAGGCATAAGTGAGGAGAATGATTGTTATGAAAGAGGGTATTATATACCTGAATTTTCATTTCAATCCTATCTTTGCTTATGCCTTTTTTGTATTTGAATTCTGATGCGTGGGAAGATGAATACCATCGTGAATGTAACCGTTTTATTAGCATGGAAAAACAGTAAAGAGGAGGAAAACCTATGTTTAAGAAGTTGTTTGGTGTTTTGCAAAAAATCGGTAAAGCTTTGATGCTTCCTGTAGCCATTTTACCAGCGGCCGGAATTTTGCTTGCGTTTGGTAATGCATTGCAAAACGAAACTTTGTTGGATATCGCCCCGTTTCTTGCGAGTGGCGGAGTGGAAATGGTCGCATCGGTAATGGAGAATGCCGGAAATATTATTTTTGGAAATCTTCCCTTGTTGTTTGCTGTGGGGGTCGCAATTGGGTTAGCTGGTGGAGATGGTGTTGCCGGCCTTGCGGCGATTATCGGTTTCTTGATTATGAATGTCACGATGGGAACTGTTCTTGGCATTGACGCTGCCGACATTGAGAACAATAGTGCGGTTTATACCAATGTTCTGGGAATCCCGACGTTGGGAACAGGTGTGTTCGGCGGTATTATCGTCGGTGTCATGGCTGCTGTTATGTATAATAAGTTTTATGAAATTGAACTGCCTTCTTATTTAGGATTCTTTGCAGGTAAACGTTTTGTACCCATAGTAACAGCTGCAAGCGCAGTTATTCTTGGGTTGTTGATGATTTTGATTTGGCCGACGATTCAATCGGGGTTAAATTCATTTTCCGAAAATATGTTGGGTGCTAACCTGACACTTGGAGCTTTCGTTTTTGGGGTTGTAGAACGTGCGCTGATTCCTTTTGGATTGCACCATATCTTCTATTCTCCATTCTGGTTCGAATTTGGCAGCTATATCCCTCAAGGAGGGGGAACGCCAGTCAGAGGAGACCAGGCCATCTTCATGGCACAAATTAAAGATGGCGTACAGAATTTAACGGCCGGTACCTTCATGACTGGTAAATATCCATTCATGATGTTCGGGTTACCAGCTGCAGCTTTGGCCATTTATCATGAAGCAAGACCGGAAAGAAAGAAAATAGTCGGGGGATTGATGGCTTCTGCAGCACTTACATCATTCTTGACTGGGATTACTGAGCCACTTGAATTTGCATTCTTATTTGTTGCACCAGTACTTTTCGGGATTCACTGTCTGTTTGCCGGTCTATCATTCATGACCATGCATTTACTGGACGTGAAAATCGGGATGACGTTCTCGGGTGGTTTGATCGATTACGTACTGTTTGGTTTAATCAATCCGCAAACCAATGCATGGATTGTTATTCCGGTTGGTTTAGTCCTTGCGGTTATCTATTACTTTGGATTCCGATTTGCGATAAGGAAGTTTAACCTTAAAACTCCTGGTCGTGAAGTGGAAGAGGATGAGGAAGCGGAAGGATCTGCAAGTACAGCTGGAAGTCTTCCAGGGGATATCTTGGATGCCATGGGCGGAAAAGAAAATATTTCTCACTTGGATGCTTGCATTACCCGTCTTCGTGTATCGGTCAATGACATCGGTAACGTTGATAAAAATAGGCTGAAGAAACTTGGTGCCGCTGGAGTTCTGGAAGTGGGCAATAACATCCAGGCTATCTTCGGACCTCGTTCAGAAACGATCAAGGGGCAAATGAAAGATATCATTGATGGAAAAAGGCCTCGTAAAGTAGAAACGTCTCCTGAAGTAGGTGTGGAAAAGCAAATCGAGGATGTCGTCCCGAAACCTTTACGGACGGATGAAGTTTCCGAGCGCTTTGTTTCTCCTATTAAAGGGGAATTAAAACCGATCACGGAAGTGCCTGATGCAGTTTTTGCTGAAAAAATGATGGGCGATGGATTTGCAATTGTACCCGAGGAAGGGTTGGTTGTTTCTCCTGTGGACGGTACGATCGTTAATTTATTCCCGACTAAACATGCAATAGGTATCGTTTCCGAAG
>NZ_KV440950.1:4889976-5276074 GCF_001636405.1 Peribacillus frigoritolerans | reverse complement strand
TTGGGCTGTTCGCCCATTAAAGCGGTACGCGAGCTGGGTTCAGAACGTCGTGAGACAGTTCGGTCCCTATCCGTCGCGGGCGCAGGAAATTTGAGAGGAGCTGTCCTTAGTACGAGAGGACCGGGATGGACGCACCGCTGGTGTACCAGTTGTCTTGCCAAAGGCATAGCTGGGTAGCTACGTGCGGACGGGATAAGTGCTGAAAGCATCTAAGCATGAAGCCCCCCTCAAGATGAGATTTCCCATGGCGCAAGCTAGTAAGATCCCTGAAAGATGATCAGGTTGATAGGTCAGAGGTGGAAGCATGGTGACATGTGGAGCTGACTGATACTAATAGATCGAGGACTTAACCAACGCTTTTTAAAAAAATGAAATACCTTCTTATTATCTAGTTTTGAAGGAACAACGTTCCTTTTATGTTTGGTGGCGATAGCGAAGAGGTCACACCCGTTCCCATTCCGAACACGGCAGTTAAGCTCTTCAGCGCCAATGGTAGTTGGGGGTTTCCCCCTGTGAGAGTAGGACGCCGCCAAGCCATTTGAAAAGATCAGCCATCCGGCTGGTCTTTTTTTGCGTTAAGAACAAATTATGGAGCCCTGTTATATATAGAAGCTGTTACATCACCATTGAAAGGGGCTGAAATCGAAAATTGTTCATCCTTTTAAATTTAAACCGTTTCGACTATCCGTAACTTAGGATATAAGCGAGATATTAGTACTACCTGCTTAAAAAATGGGTTATTAAAATTGATTGCAAATAACTGGATAATTGATATAAATAAACAGCAGTACATATATTTTAGCTAAAAAGAAATTAATTCAGAAACTGGTAACTAAAAATGTGGGGAATATCAAAATAGAAGGAAGCCCTCATAAAGGATAAAATAATTGGTGCCTCTGCAAATAAAAGGTATTCTTCCAACTTGTATGAAAACTAACAAATACAAGGCAGGGCTGAACTTTTTAAGGTAAATAAGATTCGAAATGAGACCTTCGGAATTTAAAAATAATGAGTATGAGGATTTGCTCTATGGTCATTAAGGACTGCTTCACGAGTTTGACACAACTAAATTAGCGCAGTATAATAATCCAGTAGAACGATATACTAAATAAATTTAACTAATTTACGGTAACATAAATGTTTTTTCAATACTTTTCTAATCGCTTGAATTTAGTAGAACGATATACTAACAACAAGTACGATTAGTAGAACGATATACTAGTAATGCTAAGTTGGTAGAACGATGTACTAACTTAGCCGGTTAATTTATGATGTTTATTGTTTTATTTAGTACGTAATTATTTTTCTTGAAATTATGGTATGGGCAAGGGGGCAACATCTGAAAGGCTTAAGAATCCAATTGCATTTCGATAACTTTTTAAATAGGGGTGTGTTTCATGAAAAATCCATTTATAAAAATGGCCGCAGGTTTATATATTAGCTATTTTATTTTAGGCATGATCAATATTATCATTGGATCAAATATGGAAAATTTGTCAAATCAATTAAATACAAGTGCATCAGGGATAAGTTACTTGGTCTCAGCCATAGGAATCGGTAAGTTAGTTTCTTTGTTTTTCGCCGGTAGACTGTCGGATAAATTAGGAAGGAAACCATTTGTTGTTTCAGCATCTTTTATCTACCTGATCTTCCTTATAGGGATACCTTTGGCTCCTAACTATACATTGGCATTTATATTTGCTGTATGTGCTGGTATTGCCAATTCATTTTTGGATGCAGGTACGTATCCAGCACTTATTGAGGCTTTTCAAAAGAAAGCTGGTTCCGCTACCGTATTAGTAAAAGCATTCGTTTCAATCGGTGCCGCACTTCTTCCATTTATCATGGCGTTCTTTATAGCTAGAGATATGTTTTACGGGTATACATTCTTCTTGATGGCTGCTGTATATCTTGTTAATGGGTTTTTCCTGCTTAAGGTTTCATTCCCGGATCATAAAGCCCAAAGCCAAACTCGGAATGATGAAAAAGCTGTGCCGGTTCAACAGCAATTCCTCTCAAAACCGAAGTTTGCTCAGGAAGGTTTGGCCGTCATACTATTAGGCTTCACATCAACTGCTTTATTCATGTTGGTTCAAGTCTGGCTTCCGAACTTCGGACAAGATGTATTGGGGCTAACCCAAGCTAAGGCTGTTCAATTGCTTAGTTACTATAGTATTGGTTCCCTTGTTTCTGTCATTTTACTAGCTGTTCTATTGAATAAAGTAATTAAGCCCATTACCGTCATGATTATCTATCCGGTCATTGCAGCATTATCTTTATTGTCACTCATCTACATCCAGCAACCATTTATAACCGTTTTGAGCGCTTTCTTCATAGGGCTTTCAACTGCAGGGGTATTCCAATTAGCAATGACAATAATCACAGAATTCTTCCCTGCTAATAAAGGTACGATCACTTCATATGTAAACATTGCAGGTAGTTCAGCCTTTATCATCATACCTTTCATTACAGGTATCATTTCCAAGAATGCTGGGTTAACTGCGGTCTTCTTGTTTGATGTGGCAATTGCGGCAATTAGTATTTTGTTGGCCGTTTTCGTTGCCTATCGATACAAGAAGGTAATTAAAGTTTCCAATTAAACGGTCTAACCGAACATCAGTGGGGCATGAACCCTACTGATGATATTGATAAAAGGGGGAAACATCATGCAAACAATCACGATCAAAGACGTAACGATCGGAGAAGGGGTTCCAAAAATCATCGTTCCACTAATGGGGAAAACGGAAGAAGAACTGCTTAAAGAAGTTGAAACGGTAAATGTGCTACGGCCGGATATCATTGAATGGCGAGTAGATGTCTTTGAACAAGTCGAAAGCTTAGAAGCCGTTTCGGATATGATTTCAAAACTTAGAAGTGCTGTTCCTAGTACTTTGCTGCTTTTCACTTTTAGAAGCCATAAAGAAGGCGGAAACAAGGAAATCAGCGATGATTATTATTTCGAACTTCTTCATACAGCAATTAAAACGAAGAATATTGATCTTGTCGATGTGGAGTTGTTTTTTGAGGAATCATCAGTGAAGGAGACTGTGAGGGTAGCTGAGGAAAATGGGGTATACGTAGTGATGTGTAACCATGATTTCGATAAGACACCAGCAAAAGAAGAAATCATTTACCGATTGCGTAAGATGCAGGAATTTGGCGCCCATATTCCCAAAATCGCTGTAATGCCCCAAACAGTAGGTGACTTACTCGTATTATTAGATGCAACTTACACGATGAAAACAAAGTATGCCGATCGCCCATTCATTACGATGTCAATGTCGGGTACAGGCCTGGTCAGTAGATTATCAGGTGCGGTGTTTGGATCTGCTTGTACATTCGGTGCCGGAAAAGAAGCATCTGCACCAGGACAAATTCCTGTTAATCAATTAAGAAATGTATTGGAAATCATTGATCAAAATATTTAATTCATAATTCCTTCAAGAAGGAATTTATATAAAGTTTAAAAAATCAGGGGGAATAGAACATGGAAAATCTAGGACGAATTAATGGGAAAACAGAATTAGTAGGATTGCTGGCAACACCTATCGGACATTCATTATCACCTGCCATGCATAATTTAGCTTTCGATAAATTAGGCTTGAATTGCGCCTATTTAGCATTTGAGGTTGGAAATGAAGAGCTGGAAGATGCAGTCAAAGGGATGCGTGCATTAAATGTAAAAGGATTTAACGTATCCATGCCTAATAAAATGAAGATCCTTCCATATCTTGATGAATTGGCGGACAGTGCTAAATTTTCAGGAGCCGTTAATACAGTTGTCAATGTCGATGGAAAGTTCGTAGGGCACAGCACTGATGGAATGGGATATACCCGGAACCTAAAAGAACATGGTATTGATATTAAAGGCAAGAAAATGACTCTTATCGGTTCTGGTGGGGCTGCTACCCCAATTGCCATTCAATCTGCGCTGGAAGGGGTGGCGGAAATCAGCATTTTTGCTCGTGATGATGCATTCTTCCCGCAAGCAGAAGAGAATGTGCGAATCATCAATGAGGATATGAAGCATTTAAATGTGAAAGCCAATGTATACCCTCTTGAAAATGTTGAACAATTAAAGGCTGAAATCGCAACTAGTGATATTTTGGCAAATGGAACCGGCGTTGGCATGAAACCACTTGAAGGCTTAAGTGTCATTCAAGACGAATCAATGCTGCGTCCTGATTTAATCGTAACCGATGTTGTGTACATCCCACGAAAATCTAAACTAATGGAACAAGCTGAAGCTGTAGGTGCTACCGCTATTAATGGTCTTGGGATGATGCTTTGGCAAGGTGCACTAGCTTTTGAATTATGGACAGGTCAACAAATGCCTGTTGATTTCATCAAAGAGCAATTGTTTGCAGAATAAAATGATTCCACTCTGGAGATTGTTCTCCAAATAGAGGTTTTTTTCATACTCGATGTGCATCATTTATTAAATGATTAAAAAAAATTGGGTGCACCAAACCTCGGAGCTAAGAAATTCAGGGAGTGAAGTCCCTTGTTTTTCTTAGCGTTTTTTTTTGAAAAGTGGTTTTCATGTAAATGGATAACATAAAGGGGAGACTTTAATGTAATTACATTGTGCATTAAGGTGTTATATGGGAGTAACACAACGTGATTTATTATAGGGGTGTAATAATGAAAAATCAGTATTTTAAAGCGGCATCTGGCATGTATATTAACTATTTTCTGCTGGGGATGGTTAATATAATTCTCGCCTCAAACATGCCCTCTTTAACAGAACAATGGGATACGGACTCTACTGGCATTAGTTATCTTATTGCAGCAATAGGAATAGGCAGATTACTCACGTATGGGCTCTCGGGAGTATTATCAGATAAATTTGGAAGAAAACCATTAATCATGGTCTCTTCGGTTATAATGGGCGTTTTTTTAATTGGGATTCCATTTTCCCCCACATATGAAATGGCCTTTGTATTTGCCTTACTTGCGGGAATTTCCAACTCAGCCATGGATGCAGGTACATATCCGGCGCTAACTGAAATGTTTCCTGAATCTGCTGGTTCCGCGAGTGTTATGGTTAAGGCTTTTGGTTCGCTCGGTGCTACAATCCTGCCATTCATCATCTTGTTTCTTACTACGAACCAATTATTTTACGGGTTTGCATTTTTAGTACCGGCTGTCATCTATTTCATGAATATGTTTTTGGTGATGTCCGCTTCATTTCCAAGCAAATCCGAAGCTGTCAGTAAAGAAGAGGATTTGCATAGTCACAGGTTCATAACGGAACCTAAATTTTGGAGCGAAGGAGTCGCACTAATCATAATTGGGTTTACATCAACTGCGTTATTTACAGTTTCGCAAATCTGGTTACCGAGTTTCGGCCAGGAAGTCGCAGGGATGCAATCTTCAAGTGCAATTAAATTATTGAGCTATTATAGTGTGGGGTCACTTATTTCCGTCCTGCTATTATCCATCTTATTAAACAAATGGATTAAGCCCGTGACGGTGATATTGCTTTATCCAATGATTACTTTACTTACGGTAATCATCATACTAACGATTCATTCACCTATTGTCTTAAGTATTAGCTCCTTTTTCCTTGGAGCCTCGACAGCTGGGATCTTTCAATTAACCATTGCAATAATGACTGAACTTTTCTGGAGAAAAAAGGGAACTGTAACAGGGATCGTTGCGACGGCATCCAGTTTGGCGAGCGTCATTTTACCAATTGCAACGGGCTTGATCGCTAAGAGTGGGGATATATCGCATATATTTCTTTTTGATTGCTTTATTGCTACTATAGGAATCCTGGCTGCAGCTTTTGTATATTACCGGTATAAGAAATTGATACAGCGCCAGACCATATTTAACCATGGCTGAAAATATTGAAGGATTTACTTAAAACTCCATCTTCCGGAACTAGGATGGCGTTTTTTTTGACTAATGAATAGTGGATATAGATGTTTTGGCGTGATTAATGATCGTTGAGATTCCCATGTTCCAAAAGCAAAGGTGTAATAATGACAGTAACTATATTATTATTATAGTAAGAACATGATAATAATAAGTACATCAAAAATACATTCAAGATGGTGATTGAACTATGAAACAATCCAAAAAAGGGCGGGTCACGCTGCAACAGGTAGCAAAACATGCTGGGGTATCTACATCCACTGCTTCCCTTATCGTTCGCAATAACCCTCGAATATCGGAAGCGACGCGAAAAAAGGTGCTAAAATCCATGCATGAATTGGGTTATGTTTACGATAGAATTGCAGCAAACCTAAGGTCGCAGAGTTCTGATACTGTAGGAATCATTATTACCGACATATCAAATACCTTTTTTTCTGAATTCCTGATAGGTGTTCACGATGCATTGGATGAGGTCGGGTATACAGTGTTGCTGGGGACTACATTTGACTCGGTTGCCAAGCAAGATCATCTCCTTTCAACCATGATGGAACACAGGGTGGGTGGCCTGATTCTTTGTCCTGTCTCTGAAAGCTCACAAGATACAATTGAACGGTTAAATGAAATTGATACGCCGATGGTGCTTGCTGTCAGGGAACTGCCTGGAGTGAATAGCGACTATGTAGGCATAGACTATCCAGAAGGAGCCAGGATCGCCGTTGATCATCTCCTTGGAAAGGGGCATAAAAGAATTGCGCTCCTTGGTGGCATTAAGGAGTCTTCTACTTGGATTGAGAGAATGGAGGGATACCGTGAAGCTCTTTCAAGAGCGGGATTGGAAGTGGATGAATCGTTGGTGATAGATAGTGCCCCTACACGGGAGGGGGGGCTTGAGGCTGTTTTGAAAGTACTTGAGAATCCTAATCCGCCTACCGCAATTTTTTGCTTTAGCGACTTAATTGCCTTTGGTGTTATGCAAGGGTTAATGATGAAAGGAATTACTCCTGGAAAAGATATAGATATCGTTGGGTTCGATAACGTTCCAGTCGCAGAAATCTATCATCCTCCGCTAACGACCATTTCCTCATTCCCTAGACGTATTGGGAAAGAGGCAGCGAATCTCTTGTATCAGCAAATGGAGAAAATAGAACGGGAACAACAGCGAATCATATTGAATCCAGAACTGATTATTAGAGAGTCTTCCTAAAAAAGAAAAATAAAAAGGTGATTAGTTCACAGGAGGTTAGGTACCGCTGTGCCCTTTTCATCTTTTCTATTATTCTTTTATTGGGAACATGGATTACATATCAAAAAGGTTTGCCTTACTTAAGCGGTTCATAAATATCCCAGGCCACTTTCAATGAATCGACTATAAAGTCTGCCACTTCATCAACATCTAGATCATTGGTATTCACTTTTGAATGATGATAGGAGTATATTTCCTGTCTCGTGTAAAAGAGTTCTTCGATTTCCTCAAGGGACCGGCTTTGTAAAACAGGTCTACTATCAATAAGCAAGCCTATTCTCTCTTTCCAGTATTCCCAAGATAAGTCCAGGTAAAAGACGATGCAGTTGGTTAAACAGATATTCCGTATATCCTCTTGTAAAAAGGCCCCGCCTCCAACTGAAATGATTTTCAATTGTTGTTGACTAAGGCTTTCAATCACACTTTTTTCTTTTTCGCGAAAAGCTTTTTCCCCAAACTTCTTGAAGATTTCCGTAGTGGGCATATTGAATTCCTTTTCAATTTCTTGATCTATATCAATAAAGTCCCTATATAATTTCCTGGCTACCTTCTGTCCGATCGTCGTCTTTCCTACCCCCATAAAGCCAATAAAAACGATACTTTGCATCCTCAAAGATGTGTTTTTATTAATCATTTATAAATCCCTCTCCCAACTATTTTTTATAATGATTAAAAGTCTCTTCTGAAATTTTTAAAATATATTTATTATAGTATAAGTAAGTAAAATTGTAAAAAAGTTTTTTAATATTTGGACAATGGAACCCTGTGTTTTAGCGGTTTAATGTTTAATAACTCTACCCGGAAGGAGCAATTCGTTTTCAGTATTCGATTGATGCAACTAATTATTCGTTTCCTCATCTATTTAAATTGTTATTGCCATAACCTATCACGGGTTTTTGGATTTTGCCAAAGGCATTTCTTAGTTGAAGGAGAAGCGGTAGTTCATATGGTTGGGATAAATGATTTTCCTGGTTTATATATTTTAAGAGGAAGACAAGGTGTGACAGGCACATTTATTCCTTCATATAAGTGATTAATTCATTTGAAAAGAAAATGTATGAAATGGGTTGACTTAATGGTGGGAAAGGATTAATATAAATAAGCACCAACTAAGACAAACGCAAAAACATCATCGCTTTTGGCTGATTGCTGAAAGAAATAATAACTATTGACTTCTTACTATGAAAGTGATAAGATGAAATGGTCGCTGAAAAACACAGCGATTTAAAATAAGTTAAAAACTTCGTAGAAGTTGACAACTAATCAATAAGGTGTTATGATGAGTAAACAGCCGTTCGAAAGAATGATTGTGGAAATTGCTCTTTGAAAACTGAACAAAACAAAGCGCCAACGTTAAATTTTAAGTGAGCACACACTATCAAAAAAGCAAATGAGCAAGTCAAACATTTCTTCGGAGAGTTTGATCCTGGCTCAGGACGAACGCTGGCGGCGTGCCTAATACATGCAAGTCGAGCGAATCGATGGGAGCTTGCTCCCAGAGATTAGCGGCGGACGGGTGAGTAACACGTGGGCAACCTGCCTATAAGACTGGGATAACTTCGGGAAACCGGAGCTAATACCGGATACGTTCTTTTCTCGCATGAGAGAAGATGGAAAGACGGTTTACGCTGTCACTTATAGATGGGCCCGCGGCGCATTAGCTAGTTGGTGAGGTAATGGCTCACCAAGGCGACGATGCGTAGCCGACCTGAGAGGGTGATCGGCCACACTGGGACTGAGACACGGCCCAGACTCCTACGGGAGGCAGCAGTAGGGAATCTTCCGCAATGGACGAAAGTCTGACGGAGCAACGCCGCGTGAACGAAGAAGGCCTTCGGGTCGTAAAGTTCTGTTGTTAGGGAAGAACAAGTACCAGAGTAACTGCTGGTACCTTGACGGTACCTAACCAGAAAGCCACGGCTAACTACGTGCCAGCAGCCGCGGTAATACGTAGGTGGCAAGCGTTGTCCGGAATTATTGGGCGTAAAGCGCGCGCAGGTGGTTCCTTAAGTCTGATGTGAAAGCCCACGGCTCAACCGTGGAGGGTCATTGGAAACTGGGGAACTTGAGTGCAGAAGAGGAAAGTGGAATTCCAAGTGTAGCGGTGAAATGCGTAGAGATTTGGAGGAACACCAGTGGCGAAGGCGACTTTCTGGTCTGTAACTGACACTGAGGCGCGAAAGCGTGGGGAGCAAACAGGATTAGATACCCTGGTAGTCCACGCCGTAAACGATGAGTGCTAAGTGTTAGAGGGTTTCCGCCCTTTAGTGCTGCAGCTAACGCATTAAGCACTCCGCCTGGGGAGTACGGCCGCAAGGCTGAAACTCAAAGGAATTGACGGGGGCCCGCACAAGCGGTGGAGCATGTGGTTTAATTCGAAGCAACGCGAAGAACCTTACCAGGTCTTGACATCCTCTGACAACCCTAGAGATAGGGCTTTCCCCTTCGGGGGACAGAGTGACAGGTGGTGCATGGTTGTCGTCAGCTCGTGTCGTGAGATGTTGGGTTAAGTCCCGCAACGAGCGCAACCCTTGATCTTAGTTGCCAGCATTCAGTTGGGCACTCTAAGGTGACTGCCGGTGACAAACCGGAGGAAGGTGGGGATGACGTCAAATCATCATGCCCCTTATGACCTGGGCTACACACGTGCTACAATGGATGGTACAAAGGGCTGCAAACCTGCGAAGGTAAGCGAATCCCATAAAGCCATTCTCAGTTCGGATTGCAGGCTGCAACTCGCCTGCATGAAGCCGGAATCGCTAGTAATCGCGGATCAGCATGCCGCGGTGAATACGTTCCCGGGCCTTGTACACACCGCCCGTCACACCACGAGAGTTTGTAACACCCGAAGTCGGTGAGGTAACCTTCATGGAGCCAGCCGCCTAAGGTGGGACAGATGATTGGGGTGAAGTCGTAACAAGGTAGCCGTATCGGAAGGTGCGGCTGGATCACCTCCTTTCTAAGGATAATTACGAGAGCGCTTTTGTTTTGTTCAGTTTTGAATGAGTAATTCATTCAAATAGGAAAGACGAACATCACGATGTGATGGATTCTTTCTGCTTTGTTCCTTGAAAACTAGATAATAGATAGAAGGCAATTAATTTTTTTCAAAGCATCTGTAAGATCTTTTTTAACGGTTAAGTTAGAAAGGGCGCACGGTGGATGCCTTGGCACTAGGAGCCGATGAAGGACGGGACTAACACCGATATGCTTCGGGGAGCTGTAAGTAAGCTTTGATCCGGAGATTTCCGAATGGGGAAACCCACTGTTCGTAATGGAACAGTATCTTTACCTGAATACATAGGGTACTGAAGGCAGACCCGGGGAACTGAAACATCTAAGTACCCGGAGGAAGAGAAAGCAAACGCGATTTCCTGAGTAGCGGCGAGCGAAACGGAATTAGCCCAAACCAAGAGGCTTGCCTCTTGGGGTTGTAGGACACTCAACATGGAGTTACAAAGGAACGGGGTAAATGAAGCGACCTGGAAAGGTCCGTCGAAGAAGGTAAAAACCCTGTAGTTGAAACTTCGTTCCCTCCTGAGTGGATCCTGAGTACGGCGGGACACGAGAAATCCCGTCGGAAGCAGGGAGGACCATCTCCCAAGGCTAAATACTCCCTAGTGACCGATAGTGAACCAGTACCGTGAGGGAAAGGTGAAAAGCACCCCGGAAGGGGAGTGAAATAGATCCTGAAACCGTGTGCCTACAAGTAGTCAAAGCCCGTTAATGGGTAATGGCGTGCCTTTTGTAGAATGAACCGGCGAGTTACGATTTCATGCGAGGTTAAGTTGATGAGACGGAGCCGCAGCGAAAGCGAGTCTGAATAGGGCGAATGAGTATGAGGTCGTAGACCCGAAACCAGGTGATCTACCCATGTCCAGGGTGAAGTTCAGGTAACACTGAATGGAGGCCCGAACCCACGCACGTTGAAAAGTGCGGGGATGAGGTGTGGGTAGCGGAGAAATTCCAATCGAACCTGGAGATAGCTGGTTCTCTCCGAAATAGCTTTAGGGCTAGCCTCAAGATGAGAGTATTGGAGGTAGAGCACTGATTGGACTAGGGGCCCCCAACGGGTTACCGAATTCAGTCAAACTCCGAATGCCAAATACTTATTCTTGGGAGTCAGACTGCGAGTGATAAGATCCGTAGTCGAAAGGGAAACAGCCCAGACCACCAGCTAAGGTCCCAAAGTATACGTTAAGTGGAAAAGGATGTGGAGTTGCTTAGACAACCAGGATGTTGGCTTAGAAGCAGCCACCATTTAAAGAGTGCGTAATAGCTCACTGGTCGAGTGACTCCGCGCCGAAAATGTACCGGGGCTAAACGTATCACCGAAGCTGTGGATTGACACCGTATGGTGTCGATGGTAGGAGAGCGTTCTAAGGGCGTTGAAGTCAGACCGGAAGGACTGGTGGAGCGCTTAGAAGTGAGAATGCCGGTATGAGTAGCGAAAGAAGGGTGAGAATCCCTTCCACCGAATGCCTAAGGTTTCCTGAGGAAGGCTCGTCCGCTCAGGGTTAGTCGGGACCTAAGCCGAGGCCGAAAGGCGTAGGCGATGGACAACAGGTTGATATTCCTGTACCACCTATACATCGTTTGAACGATGGGGGGACGCAGAAGGATAGGGTAAGCGCGCTGTTGGATATGCGCGTCCAAGCAGTTAGGCCGGAAACGAGGCAAATCCCGTTTCCATTAAGGCGGAGCTGTGATGGCGAGGGAAATATAGTACCGAAGTTCCTGATTCCACGCTGCCAAGAAAAGCCTCTAGTGAGATGTAAGGTGCCCGTACCGCAAACCGACACAGGTAGGCGAGGAGAGAATCCTAAGGTGTGCGAGAGAACTCTCGTTAAGGAACTCGGCAAAATGACCCCGTAACTTCGGGAGAAGGGGTGCTTTTTAGGGTGAATAGCCCAGAAAAGCCGCAGTGAATAGGCCCAGGCGACTGTTTAGCAAAAACACAGGTCTCTGCGAAGCCGCAAGGCGAAGTATAGGGGCTGACACCTGCCCGGTGCTGGAAGGTTAAGGGGAGAGGTTAGCGCAAGCGAAGCTTTGAACCGAAGCCCCAGTAAACGGCGGCCGTAACTATAACGGTCCTAAGGTAGCGAAATTCCTTGTCGGGTAAGTTCCGACCCGCACGAAAGGTGTAACGATCTGGGCACTGTCTCAACGAGAGACTCGGTGAAATTATAGTACCTGTGAAGATGCAGGTTACCCGCGACAGGACGGAAAGACCCCGTGGAGCTTTACTGCAGCCTGATATTGAATTTTGGTACAGCTTGTACAGGATAGGTAGGAGCCTGAGAAGCCGGAGCGCCAGCTTCGGTGGAGGCGTTGGTGGGATACTACCCTGGCTGTATTGAAATTCTAACCCGCGCCCCTTATCGGGGTGGGAGACAGTGTCAGGTGGGCAGTTTGACTGGGGCGGTCGCCTCCTAAAGAGTAACGGAGGCGCCCAAAGGTTCCCTCAGAATGGTTGGAAATCATTCGTAGAGTGTAAAGGCACAAGGGAGCTTGACTGCGAGACCTACAAGTCGAGCAGGGACGAAAGTCGGGCTTAGTGATCCGGTGGTTCCGCATGGAAGGGCCATCGCTCAACGGATAAAAGCTACCCCGGGGATAACAGGCTTATCTCCCCCAAGAGTCCACATCGACGGGGAGGTTTGGCACCTCGATGTCGGCTCATCGCATCCTGGGGCTGTAGTCGGTCCCAAGGGTTGGGCTGTTCGCCCATTAAAGCGGTACGCGAGCTGGGTTCAGAACGTCGTGAGACAGTTCGGTCCCTATCCGTCGCGGGCGCAGGAAATTTGAGAGGAGCTGTCCTTAGTACGAGAGGACCGGGATGGACGCACCGCTGGTGTACCAGTTGTCTTGCCAAAGGCATAGCTGGGTAGCTACGTGCGGACGGGATAAGTGCTGAAAGCATCTAAGCATGAAGCCCCCCTCAAGATGAGATTTCCCATGGCGCAAGCTAGTAAGATCCCTGAAAGATGATCAGGTTGATAGGTCAGAGGTGGAAGCATGGTGACATGTGGAGCTGACTGATACTAATAGATCGAGGACTTAACCAACGCTTTTTAAAAAATGAAATACCTTCTTATTATCTAGTTTTGAAGGAACAACGTTCCTTTTATGTTTGGTGGCGATAGCGAAGAGGTCACACCCGTTCCCATTCCGAACACGGCAGTTAAGCTCTTCAGCGCCGATGGTAGTTGGGGGTTTCCCCCTGTGAGAGTAGGACGCCGCCAAGCCATTTGAAAAGATCAGCCATCCGGCTGGTCTTTTTTTGTATTGCGATATTTTTCAGTTTCAGGGAGGAGTGACGTGAACTAACAGATAAATCAAACTACAGGCTAATTAATTCCAACAGCTGGCTTATTTATTCGGTCTAAATTTGAATTGAAATAATTCATGGGAGCAAGATACGAATATGTACCGATCATGGAGCAGAGGGAATTTCATGAATCAAGCGATTGTAATTCAGGGGGGGAGAAGGGCGGGATATTGAAGGAGATGTACAGTATATGAGTGTTGATGTTTTTACGGAAGACAAGGGGTATCATATTCTGAGGTATTATGGAATTACCATTATAAAGTAATCGATTTTATTTACGTGCATTCTTGTCTTTACTTATTCTTTTCATTATACTAGGAAGAATTTAATTGATAATATGCAAGTTGGATGGGTAAGAAAGAAGGCAGAAAAATATAGAACCATGAAGGGATCGGTATTGTGAGTAAAAAGAGTAAGGAAAAGTTTGAAGTTATCGAGGGAGAGACGATCGATGCATGTTTAGATCGAATTAAAGCGGCAGGTTACTTTCCCGTAAGGCGAACAGAAGAGCCTATCTTTGCCGAGAGAATTGAGAATGGCAAAGTCCATTATGTGCCAGTTAATCGAAAAATTGTATTCGAAGCAAAGCTAATTGAGTAAAACACGAACGATTAATTAATATCATGTAAAAATATTCGATTTTAACTTGACATTAAAATGGCCGGAAGGTAAGATGAAGTTACATTAATACATCTCATATAATCATGGGGATATGGCCCAAAAGTTTCTACCTGATGACCGTAAATCATCGGACTATGAGAAAAGCATCTGACTATTTCGGAAACTAGCCAAGTCTTTTTGTATTTCCAAAAGGGCTTTCTTTTCCGGACAGGTTGCTTTCTCTATGAGGAAGCAACCTGTCCGGTTTTTTTAATTTATAATGTTATAGATAAATGATAAGCGTCTGTCTGCATACTCGGGACGCCATAATATGAGTGTTGGAGGGAAAGATGATATGAAACCGCAAGTTGGGGTTATTATGGGTAGTGTCTCGGATTGGGAAACGATGAAGTACGCTTGTGAATCATTGGAACAGCTTGAGATCCCCTATGAAAAAAGAGTCGTTTCCGCCCACCGGACGCCGGATTTATTATTTGAATATGCAGAGAGTGCAAAAGATAGAGATATTAAAGTGATTATTGCCGGAGCAGGCGGGGCTGCACATCTACCAGGTATGACCGCCGCTAAAACGATTGTCCCTGTGATTGGCGTGCCAATACAGTCGAAGGCATTAAATGGGATGGATTCGTTATTATCGATTGTACAAATGCCTGGTGGTGTACCGGTTGCAACGGTTGCGATTGGAAAAGCCGGCGCAGTCAATGCCGGTTTGTTAGCGGCTCAAATGTTAGCGGCTTTTGATTCTGACATTGCTGATAGGCTAGTGGCTTTACGAGACGAAACCAGAGAAAAGGTGTTACAGAGCAGTGAACAACTTAAATAATACAATCATATTACCGGGACAGACCATTGGAATTATCGGCGGTGGGCAATTAGGCAGGATGATGGCCTTGTCAGCTAAGGCATCGGGCTTTAAGATAGCGGTCCTTGAGCCGACTGCAGAAGGCCCATGTGCTCAAGTGGCGGATATTGAAATCATCGGTGCTTATGATGATATCGAAGCATTGAAAAGGTTAGCTGACGTCAGTGATGTCATAACATACGAGTTTGAAAATATCAGTTCGGAAGCCTTGGATTGGTTAAAGCAACATGCATTTCTTCCACAGGGCTCAGAATTATTAAAGTTGACACAGGATAGATTGACAGAAAAAAAAGCCATATCCGATGCAGGAGCTTCCGTTGCTCCATATCAGGAAATACAGGATATTTCAGAAATTTACCTTCATATAGAGAAATTAGGGTACCCTAGTGTGTTAAAAACGACGCGGGGCGGTTATGATGGAAAAGGGCAGTTGGTCATTAAGGAAGAAGCCGATATCAAAAAGGCTGAATCCCTGCTCAAAACAGGTATATGTGTGCTGGAAGCCTGGATTCCTTTCGTGAAAGAAATATCCATCATCGTGACGCGTAAGGCTGATGGCGAGACAAGTCATTTTCCGATTGCGGAAAACATTCATATTGAAAACATTCATATTGAAAACATTCTTCATAAAAGCATTGTTCCGGCCCGTATCAGTATCCAAGCTGAACGGAAAGCTATTGATGAAGCTTTGCAGCTTGCAGAGAAACTTGATTTGGTGGGGACATTGGCAGTCGAGATGTTTTTAACCGCCCAGGATGATATCATCATTAATGAATTAGCGCCAAGACCACATAACTCAGGCCATTATACAATGGAGGCATGTGAGACTTCACAGTTTGAACAGCATATAAGGGCTGTCTGCAATTGGCCTCTCGGAAATACGGCGTTATTGAAGCCTGTGGTAATGATAAACATCCTTGGTGAGCATATCGAACCCTTGATGGAAGAAATTCCGACGCTTTCAGATTGGAAGGTTCACCTTTACGGTAAGAAAGAAGCCAAGCTTAAGCGGAAAATGGGTCATGTGAATATTTTACGTCCAACGATTGAGGAAGCTCTTTTGGAAAGTGATCGAAGCAAAATATGGAATCAACAGGTTGAAACGGAGGAAGTAAAATGATTGAACGTTATACCCGCCCAGAGATGGGAAACATTTGGACAGAAAAGAACCGCTTTAATGCGTGGTTGGAAGTTGAAATCTTAGCTTGTGAAGCATGGTCAGAGCTAGGTGTCATTCCAAAAGAAGATGTGAAGCTTCTTCGCGAAAATGCTACATTCAATGTCGACCGTATCAATGAAATCGAAAAAGATACACGCCATGATGTTGTTGCTTTTACACGTGCGGTTTCCGAAACGTTGGGTGAAGAACGGAAATGGGTCCATTACGGACTGACTTCCACTGATGTGGTGGATACAGCTCTTTCATATGTGATAAAGCAGGCGAATGAGATCCTTGCCAAGGATTTAAATAACTTCGTGGAGATCCTGAAAAACAAAGCGAAGGAACATAAATACACGGTTCAAATGGGACGTACACATGGAGTTCATGCGGAACCGACCACATTTGGGTTGAAACTGGCACTTTGGTATCAAGAAATGAAACGCAATGTCGAACGTTTTGAAGAAGCAAGAAAGAACATAGAGGTTGGAAAAATCTCTGGGGCTGTCGGAACTTACGCAAACATCGACCCGTTCGTTGAAAAATTCGTTTGTGAAAAGCTTGGCCTTGAAGCAGCGCCAATCTCAACACAAACATTGCAACGCGATCGCCATGCACATTATATGAGTACATTGGCTTTAATTGCGACATCTATTGAAAAGTTTGCAGTGGAAATTCGCGGCTTGCAAAAAAGTGAAACACGCGAAGTGGAAGAATTCTTTGCAAAAGGACAAAAAGGATCTTCTGCAATGCCTCATAAACGGAATCCAATCGGTTCTGAAAATATGACGGGTATGGCTCGTGTAATCCGCGGTTACATGATGACAGCATATGAGAATGTGCCATTATGGCATGAGCGTGACATTTCGCATTCTTCTGCTGAGCGCATCATCTTGCCGGATGCAACGATCGCATTAAACTATATGCTGAACCGTTTCAGCAACATAGTGAAGAACTTGACCGTTTATCCAGAAAATATGAAACGCAATATGGACCGTACGCTGGGATTGATTTTCTCACAACGTGTGCTTCTATCCCTTATCGATAAAGGACTTGTCCGTGAAGAAGCTTATGATACGGTTCAGCCTAAGGCGATGGAGGCATGGGAGCTTCAGGTTCCATTCAGAAGCTTGATCGAAAAGGATGATAAAATCACAAGCTTGCTTACGAAAGAAGAACTTGATGATTGTTTCGATCCTACACATCACCTGAAAAATGTTGATGTAATCTTTGATCGTTTAGGTTTATAAAAGTGAAGGCGGCAAACATGGCACCTTTAATGGTGATATGTTTGCCAAGCCTGATCAATGGCAGGAAGATTCGTAATATTCACAATGTGGGGGTCTGGACAGATGGAAAAACGAGAATTGTTGTATGAAGGAAAAGCGAAACAGATTTTTGCAACGGACAACAGTGAAATAGTATGGGTGGAATACAAGGATTCGGCAACGGCATTCAATGGTGAGAAGAAGTCAGAGATTGCAGGAAAAGGTAAGTTGAATAATCAAATTACTAGCTTACTATTTTCAAAGCTTGCCCAAGAGAATATCCCGTCCCATTTTATTGAAATGCTTTCCGAACGGGAGCAGCTAGTCAAAAGGGTATCCATCATTCCGCTAGAAGTCGTTGTCAGAAATACGGCTGCCGGCAGTTTTTCTAAAAGGACTGGCATTGAAGAAGGCCAGCCGCTCAAGAAAACGCTGATTGAGTTTTACTATAAAGACGACGAGCTCGGCGATCCTCTGTTAACGGAAGACCATATTGAAGAATTGGAACTTGCAAGCAAGGAAGATGTAGCGATTTTAAAAGAAAAGGCACAAGAAATCAGTATCGTCTTAACGTCTTTCTTTAAAGAGTTGGACATTAAATTGATTGATTTTAAATTAGAGTTCGGCAAAACCCCGAATGGAGACATTCTGCTGGCAGATGAAATTTCACCTGATACCTGCCGATTATGGGATATTAACACGAACGAAAAATTAGACAAAGATGTATTTCGCCGTGATTTAGGAAGTTTAACAGATGCTTACGAAAAAATACTAGCAAAGTTGGAGGGCACTCAACATGTATAAGGTTAAGGTATATATCACACTACGCGAAAGTGTATTAGATCCACAGGGAGCAGCAGTGCAACAATCACTTCATAGCTTGACATATAACGAAGTCAGTGATGTTCGAGTGGGGAAATACATTGAACTTACAATTAAGGATACGGATCGTGATTTAGATCAACTTGTGAAGGAAATGTGTGAAAAACTATTGGCCAATACGGTAATTGAAGCTTACCGTTATGATGTTGAGGAGGTTATCACCCAATGAAATTTGCTGTCATAGTTTTCCCTGGCTCCAATTGTGATGTCGATATGTACCATGCGATAAAGGATGCACTGGGGGAAGAAGTGGAGTATGTTTGGCACTCTACAGACAATCTAGATCAGTATGATGGGATTCTCCTTCCTGGAGGTTTCTCTTATGGAGACTATTTACGCTCTGGAGCAATTGCACGCTTTTCGAATGTAATGGCTGAAGTCGTAAAAGCGGCACAAGCAGGAAAGCCTGTCTTGGGTGTCTGCAATGGTTTTCAGATTTTACTTGAAGCAGGACTTTTACCTGGAGCGATGCGCCGTAATGAAGGCTTGAAATTCATTTGCCGCAATGTAGGACTGAAGGTGGAAAATAACCAATCGATGTTCACGACAGGATATGAATTAAATGAAACGATTACGATCCCTGTGGCACATGGTGAAGGGAATTACTACTGCGATGATGAAACATTGGCTGAATTAAAACAAAATAACCGCATCTTGTTCACGTATGATGGTGAAAATCCAAACGGAAGCTTGGAGCAAATAGCGGGAATTACAAATGAACAAGGAAATGTCCTCGGAATGATGCCTCATCCCGAACGTGCTGTTGATTCGCTGCTTGGCAGTAAAGACGGCTTAAAGATTTTTCAATCCATCGTAAAAAACTGGAGGGAATCACATGTTATTACAGCTTGAACCAAGTCCGGAAAAAATTAAATCGGATCGATTGTACGCAACAATGGGACTATCCGATGATGAATTTGCAATGGTGGAGAAAATCTTAGGCAGACTGCCGAATTATACGGAAACTGGTTTGTTTTCGGTTATGTGGTCAGAGCATTGTTCCTACAAAAATTCAAAACCCATCTTAAGGAAATTCCCGATTACAGGGGAGAAAGTGCTACAAGGTCCTGGTGAAGGAGCAGGTATCGTTGATATCGGTGACGATCAGGCTGTCGTTTTTAAAATTGAAAGTCATAACCACCCTTCGGCAATAGAGCCTTATCAAGGTGCTGCTACCGGTGTCGGCGGAATTATCCGTGATGTTTTCTCCATGGGAGCACGTCCGATCGCGATGTTGAACTCACTTCGCTTCGGTGAGCTAGACAATGATCGCGTGAAATATTTATTTAAAGAAGTGGTTGCAGGGATTGCAGGATACGGGAATTGTATCGGAATTCCAACTGTCGGCGGAGAAATTCAATTTGATCCATCGTATGAAGGAAATCCTCTTGTCAATGCAATGTGTGTCGGTTTGATCGATCATAAGGACATTAAAAAGGGCCAAGCGCATGGAGTGGGCAACACAGTGATGTATGTGGGTGCCAAAACTGGACGTGATGGCATTCATGGAGCAACATTTGCATCTGAAGAGCTATCAGAGTCTTCGGAAGAGAAACGGCCTGCCGTACAAGTAGGCGATCCATTCATGGAGAAACTGCTTTTGGAGGCATGCCTTGAATTGATTCAAAATGATGCCCTTGTTGGCATTCAGGATATGGGAGCAGCAGGTCTTACAAGCTCATCTGCCGAGATGGCGAGTAAAGCTGGCTCAGGAATAAAAATGAACCTGGATTTGGTACCGCAGCGTGAAACGGGAATGACAGCATATGAAATGATGCTTTCTGAATCACAAGAGCGGATGCTGATCGTTGTCACTAAAGGACGCGAACAGGAAATCGTCGACTTGTTTACGAAATATGACCTAGAAGCGGTTGCTGTTGGTGAAGTAACGGATGATAAAAACCTAACCCTTTCCCATCAAGGTGAAATCGTTGCTGAGGTTCCGGTTGATGCATTGGCTGAAGAAGCTCCTATTTATCACAAGCCATCTGCAGAGCCGCAATATTTCCGTGACTTCCAAAGCATGACGGCAGAAGTGCCAGTCATTGAAGATTATAAAGAAACATTGGTATCACTATTGAAACAACCAACAATTTCGAGTAAGGAATGGGTCTACGACCAGTATGATTACATGGTCCGCACGAATACAGTCGTCTCACCTGGATCGGATGCAGCGGTAGTGCGTGTACGTGGTACGAATAAAGCCCTTGCCATGACGACGGATTGTAACTCCCGCTTTATTTATTTAGATCCTGAAACAGGCGGCAAAATCGCTGTGGCTGAAGCAGCACGTAACATCATTTGCTCGGGTGCGGAACCTTTAGCGATTACGGATTGCTTGAATTTTGGGAATCCAGAAAAACCAGAAATATTCTGGCAACTGGAAAAAGCGGCAGACGGTATGAGTGAAGCTTGCAGAAGCTTAAGTACTCCTGTAATCGGAGGAAATGTTTCCCTTTATAATGAAACGAATGGTGAAGCGATTTATCCGACGCCTGTAGTTGGAATGGTTGGTCTAGTCAATGACCTTAAGCACATCACAACACAAACATTTAAAAATGAATCCGATTTGATTTACGTGGTCGGTGAAGCGAAAGTGGAATTCGGTGGCAGTGAATTACAGAAAATGCTCGAGGGTAAAATCTTTGGACGCGCTCCAGAACTTGATTTGGACCTTGAACAAAAACGTCAGCAGCAAATTCTGACTGCAATCCAAAAAGGACTTGTTGCATCTGCCCATGACCTTTCGGAAGGCGGTTTGGCAGTGGCTTTAGCTGAATCTTTATTCTCAGCTAGTAAACTTGGGGCTAAAGTGAATATATCCGGTGAACCGGTATCTGAATTATTCAGTGAAACGCAATCACGATTCCTACTGTCCATCAGTCCTGAAAACCAAACGGCATTTGAAGCACTGGTTGAAGATGCGATTTGCATAGGCTCAGTAACCGCTGATAATAAATTAGTCGTGGCAACAAGTGATAGCAAAGTATTGGAAGCGGACGTTGAAGATTTACAAACAGCTTGGAAGGGAGCCATACCATGCTTGCTGAAATAAGAAGCCTAAACGAAGAGTGTGGTGTTGTTGGAGTTTGGGGACATCCCGATGCAGCACAGCTTGCTTACTACGGTTTGCATAGCTTGCAACATCGTGGTCAAGAGGGAGCGGGCATCGTCGTGACGGATGGTGAGCAGATGTCCATCTCTAAGGGCGAAGGACTTGTCACAGAGATATTCACTGCGGAAAAAATGCAGGCACTTTCCGGTAGCGGTAAAGCGGCAATCGGCCATGTCCGTTATACAACGGCAGGCGGCGGCGGGTATCAAAATGTTCAGCCTTTCCTGTTCAATTCGCATACAGGAGGGCTGGCCCTTGCCCATAATGGGAATATCGTCAATGCCCATCAATTAAAAGCACAGCTTGAAGGACAAGGAAGCATTTTTCAAACGACCTCTGATACGGAAGTTCTGGCACATCTGATTAAACGCTCCGGCTACTCGGATGTAAGAGAGTCCGTGAAGAACAGTTTAAGTATGCTAAAGGGAGCCTATGCCTTTGTCATCATGACCGAAACCCAAATGATCATGGCAAGAGATCCGCATGGCTTCCGTCCACTTTCATTGGGGAAAATAGGCGATGCATATTTCGCTGCATCTGAAACATGTGCACTTGATATTGTAGGTGCAGAATTCATCCGGGATATTGAGCCAGGTGAACTCGTTGTCATTAATGATGAGGGAATCACATCCGAATACTTTTCGCTTTCCAGCCAACAGGCAATGTGCACGATGGAGTACGTGTATTTTTCCCGTCCGGATAGCAACATTGATGGTATCAATGTTCATACAGCACGGAAAAACCTTGGTAAGCAAATGGCACTCGAAACCAAAATTGAAGCAGACGTAGTTACAGGTGTACCTGATTCCAGCATCTCGGCAGCGATTGGCTATGCTGAAGCTGCAGGCATTCCTTATGAAATGGGCTTAATAAAGAATCGTTATGTTGGACGGACTTTCATTCAGCCATCACAAAGTCTGCGTGAACAAGGCGTAAAGATGAAACTATCACCTGTAAGAGGGGTAGTGGAAGGCAAGCGGGTCATAATGGTTGATGATTCAATCGTCCGTGGGACAACGAGCAGAAGGATTGTCCGCATGTTAAAAGATGCCGGAGCGAAAGAAGTGCATGTAGTAATCAGCTCACCACCGATCAAGAATCCATGTTTTTATGGCATAGACACGTCTAAAAAGGAAGAACTGATTGCAAGCTCAAAATCGGTGGAGGAAATAAGGGAAATCATTGAAGCTGATTCCTTAACTTTTTTAAGTGTCGAAGGTATGGTCGAAGCAATTGGACGACCGTTTCCTGGAGAAACGCGCGGTTCATGCCTAGCTTGTTTCACCGGAAATTATCCGACTGAAATTTTTGAATACGAACGAGAAAAAACAAAATGTTAATCAAGTCGGCAATGATGATTGATTTTCGGAGGAGGATTTCAAATGGCTAATGCATATAAACAGGCTGGTGTGGATATTGAGGCTGGTTATGAAGCGGTAAATCGAATGAAAAAACATGTAAAGCGCACATTTCGTCCAGAAGTAATGAATGGTCTGGGCGGTTTCGGCGGCATGTTTGATTTATCTTCCTTGAACCTTAAAGAACCTGTGCTCATTTCTGGTACGGATGGAGTGGGTACAAAACTTTTATTAGCGTTCATGATGGATAAACACGATACAATTGGAGTGGATTGTGTAGCTATGTGCGTCAATGATGTTGTCGTTCAAGGTGCTGCACCTTTATACTTTTTAGATTATATTGCCTGCGGTAAAGCAGATCCTGAACGAATTGAAATGATCGTTAAAGGAATTGCAGATGGCTGTGAGCAGGCGGGCTGTGCTTTAATCGGCGGAGAAACGGCTGAAATGCCAGGCATGTACGAGACGGAAGAATACGATGTGGCAGGCTTTACTGTAGGTGCCGTTGAAAAATCACGTCTGATTACTGGTGAAGCGATTTCGGCTGGTGACGTCGTTATTGGACTCGCTTCAAGCGGCATCCACAGTAATGGGTATTCACTTGTTCGTAAAATCCTTCTTGAAGACTCAGGCATGGGGCTTCATGACTTCGTACCGGAACTGGATTGCAAGTTGGGTGAGGAATTATTAAAACCGACAAAGATCTATGTGAAGTCCGTTTTATCGACGTTGGAAAAATTTGAGGTTAATGGTCTTGCCCATATCACCGGTGGAGGATTCATCGAGAATATTCCGCGTATCCTTCCTGAAGGATGCGGTGTTGAAATCGAGCTTGGAAGCTGGGAAATTCCAACTATATTTTCATTCCTTGAAGAAAAAGGGAGCCTTGTAAAAGAGGAAATGTTCAATATCTTCAATATGGGTATTGGGATGACGGCTGTCGTCAAAAAAGAAGTGGCATCGGATGTGCTAGCCCACCTAAAGTCTTGCGGTGAAGAAGCCTCAATTATTGGAACGATCGTGGATGGAAATGGAGTGTCGTTCAAATAATGAGACGCCTTGCTGTCTTTGCATCAGGTAACGGTAGTAATTTTCAATCAATTGCTGAAGCAATAAAAAGTGGAAAGTTGGAGGCGGAAATCTGTCTTGTCGTATGCGATCGTGAAGACGCATATGTGCTTGAGAGAGCAAAGCTTGAGAATATTGACTCTTTCTCCTTTTCAGCAAAGAATTACTCCAACAAGACTGAATATGAATCGGAAATCCTGGAAAAACTTCGCCAGTATGAGATAGAGTTCATCATTCTTGCTGGTTATATGCGTTTGATCGGTCCGACATTATTACAAAAGTATTCACAGAGGATTGTGAATATCCACCCTTCACTTCTGCCAAGTTTTCCAGGCAAGGATGCAATTGGCCAGGCTTTTGATGCCGGAGTGAAGGAAACGGGGGTAACCGTTCATTATGTTGATGATGGAATGGACACAGGACCGGTCATTGCCCAAAAAACAGTGCCGATTCTTGAAGGGGATACGAGAGACATCCTTCAAAAAAGGATACAGGAAATGGAGCATGACCTGTATCCATCAGTTTTGCAGGAGCTATGCCACAAGAAACTTACTTAATGGAGGGACCAACATAACATGAAGAAACGCGCATTAATTAGTGTATCGGATAAAACAGGTATCGTAGAATTTGCTCAAGGTTTAATTGAAGCAGGTTTTGAAATCATTTCTACAGGCGGTACCAAAAAAACGCTTCAGGAAAATGGTATTGAGGTAATTGGAATCAGTGACGTCACCGGTTTCCCGGAAATTTTGGATGGACGTGTTAAAACGCTTCACCCGAATGTCCATGGAGCAGTGTTGGCAAAACATGATGACAAAGGTCACGCAGCACAGCTTGCTGAGCATAACATTGAACCCATTCAACTTGTCTGTGTAAACCTATATCCATTCCAGGCGACTATTTCCAAACCGGAAGTCACTGTGGAAGATGCTATTGAAAACATCGATATCGGTGGACCGACAATGCTTCGTTCTTCTGCTAAAAACCACGAATATGTGACTGTTATCGTTGATTCCAATGATTATCCTACCGTATTGGCTGAGCTGAAACAAAACGGCGGGGTAACAAAAACCACGAATCGCCGACTGGCTGCAAAAGTTTTCCGTCATACAGCAGCATATGATGCCGTTATTTCAGAGTATATGACAGAGCTTGCCGATGAAGAAAATCCTGAATCATTGACTGTTACCTATGAATTGAAACAGTCGCTTCGTTATGGGGAAAATCCACATCAAAAAGCCGCATTCTATAAAAAACCGCTTGGTTCCGTTTTCTCAATTGCAGAAGCGAAGCAATTACATGGAAAAGAACTATCATACAACAACATCAATGATGCTGATGCAGCACTTCAAATCGTAAAAGAATTCAATGAGCCTGCTGCAGTTGCAGTCAAACATATGAATCCTTGCGGCGTCGGCGTCGGTGCGACTATTTTGGAAGCATATGAAAAAGCTTATGAGGCAGATTCCACTTCCATTTTTGGTGGGATCATCGCTTTGAACCGTGAAGTCGATAAAGCGACTGCGGAAAGGCTTCATGAAATTTTCCTTGAAATCATCATTGCCCCTGGGTTTACACAAGAGGCAGTGGAAGTATTGACAAGCAAGAAAAACCTACGTTTATTAACGATCGATTTTGACGCGGTTAAAAAGCCTGAACGTAAATTGACATCCATTGAAGGCGGATTGCTTATTCAAGATCGGGACGCACATAGCTTAAAGGATGCAGAGGTAAAAGTGGCAACGAAACGTGAGCCTACACCTGAAGAGTGGAAAGCCATGGAACTTGGCTGGAAAATCGTGAAACATGTCAAGTCGAATGCAATTGTGGTTTGTAACGATCAAATGACATTAGGTGTTGGCGCAGGTCAAATGAACCGTGTGGGAGCTGCAAAAATTGCTCTGGAACAAGCTGGGGAAAGAGCGACAGGAAGTGCATTGGCATCAGATGCATTCTTCCCAATGGATGATACTGTAGAAGCGGCAGCAAAAGCGGGCGTCACGGCAATCATTCAGCCTGGTGGATCTGTTAAAGATGAGGATTCGATCAAGAAAGCTGATGAATATGGGATTACAATGGTGTTTACAGGAATTCGTCACTTTAAACATTAATCAAAAACGAGGTGCGATAATGAATGTACTAGTAATTGGCCGGGGCGGCAGGGAGCATGCCATAGCCCGCAAACTATTTGAAAGTAAACGGGTTGGGACTGTTTTTGCAGCACCGGGAAATCCAGGGATGACCGATGTAGCGACTCTTGTACCAATTGATGAAAACAATCATGGGGATTTGGTTGCCTTTGCAAAAAAGAATGCTGTTTCATTAACGGTGATCGGGCCCGAAACCCCATTGTTGAATGGACTTGCAGATGATTTTACGGAGGCAGGATTACAGGTATTTGGCCCTAATGGCCGTGCTGCAGTCATCGAGGGAAGTAAATCCTTTGCTAAAGATTTAATGAAGAACTACAGCATTCCGACAGCGGAATATGAAACTTTTTCTGATTATGATTCAGCAAAAGCATATATCGAAAAAATGGGTGCCCCCATTGTCATAAAAGCGGATGGTTTGGCAGCAGGAAAAGGTGTCGTAGTTGCTATGACGATGGAAGAGGCGTTAGAGGCCATCCATGATATGCTAGTCGGAGCAAAGTTCGGGGAAGCATCTGCCAAAGTCGTTATTGAGGAATTCCTTGATGGCGAGGAGTTTTCATTGATGGCATTCGTTAATGGGGAAAAAGTGTATCCGATGGTCATTGCTCAAGACCATAAGCGGGTTTTTGATGGAGATCAGGGTCCGAACACAGGTGGAATGGGTGCATATTCACCGGTACCGCAAATATCCGATGAAATGATCCAGACTGCAGTCGAAACGATTCTTAAACCCACGGTAAATGCGATGATTTCTGAGAATCGGAGTTTTACAGGAATATTATATGCCGGGTTGATCGCCACTGAAAAAGGCACAAAAGTCATTGAGTTCAATGCCCGTTTTGGCGATCCGGAAACGCAAGTCGTTTTACCTCGTCTAAAGACAGACTTCGTAGATACGCTTGAAGCGGTTCTTTCTGGAGAGGATTTACAACTTGAATGGCATGAAGAAGCCGTTCTCGGAGTGGTCGTCGCAGCTGATGGATATCCAGGGGAATATAAAAAGGGATCTATCATTAAAGGCTTGGAAAAGATTGATCCGAAAGCCCATGTTTATCATGCTGGAACGGCTCTCAATAATGAAGGGAACTTCATCTCGAATGGCGGACGTGTACTTCTGGTTGCTGCAAAAGGGAAAGATTTGGCCTCTGCGCAAGCTGAAGTATATAAAGAGTTAGGGCACATTGAGAAAGACGGTTTATTTTGGCGAACGGATATTGGCTACCGAGCAATAAAATACAATTTTTCATCATAATATAAAGAAGCTGACTCTAAGCGGAGTCAGCTTCTTCTATAAGACTTAATATGAATCAGATTGATTCGATTCATTTTCCTGTTTTGGTTCTTTTGTCATCAAGTTTTGTCCGTTTCCCATCGCATCGACGACAGGACAATAACGGAGGATTCCTTCACCTATTTTCATGGCGGAAAGCATGGCCACGATTATATAAGATTGGTTTTTCCATGGTTTTTTCACCATTTTAGCCGTAGCCCATGTTAGAAATGTAAAACCACAAGTAATTCGCATTAAAGCATTTATTATACTGATATTTTGTTTAAACTTCATATAAAATCGATCCCTTCACAAAAATTTAACAATAATCTGGATAACATTACTGTTCAAATGGGGCAAGTATGTTACTATGAAATAAAATTGGATTGAAAATGGTTTTTTTCATACACTGTTTCTAATAACTTATGGGGGAATGTTTATGCTTGAACAGCGCTATAGATGGAAAAATAAACATCTAAGAGAACATATAGATGTGCTGGATGGCAATAGGGCACCACACATTCTGCTAAAAAATACGACTTATTTAAATCAGGCTTTACGAAAATGGGTAAAAGCGAATATATGGATATATGAAGATCGCATCATATATGTTGGCGATAAGCTTCCTGATAATATAGACCGCTGTGAGATGGTCGACTGTACAAACCAGTACTTGGTTCCGGGTTATATTGAGCCGCATTCACACCCTTCTCAATTATATAATCCCCTTTCTTTTTCACGTTATGCATCTCATTTTGGCACAACGACATTGATCAATGATAACTTGCCGTTTCTATTGCAGTTAGATAAAAAGAAAGCGTTTTCTCTTTTGAAAGAATTACGTAACATTCCTGTAACAATGTATTGGTGGAGCCGTTTTGACGGACAAACGGAATTGATCGATGAAGATATGGTCTTTTCCCATGGGGCCGTCAAATCATGGCTGGAGCATGATGCCGTATTACAGGGCGGGGAACTAACTGGATGGCCGAAGCTTCTCGATGGGGATGACATGATGTTGCACTGGATTCAGGAAGCCAAGAGAATGAGGAAGAAAATAGAAGGACACTTTCCAGGTGCTTCGGAGAAGACTTTAGCAAAAATGACCTTGTTCGGCGCCGATTGTGATCATGAGGCAATGACAGGTGATGAAGTCATGTCACGCTTGCTGCAGGGCTATTATGTATCGTTAAGACATTCTTCGATCCGTCCGGATTTACCAAAGCTGATACAGGAAATCCATGAACTGGACATTGATCATTATGACAAATTCTTTTATACGACAGATGGATCACCGCCGTCCTTTTATGAAGGTGGTTTCATAGACTGCTTGATCAAAATAGCGATAGAGCATGGCGTTCCGGTCATCGATGCCTACAATATGGCGACCATCAACATCGCACGATATTATAACATTGAATACCTTCATGGCAATATTGCCACAGGGAGGGTGGCGAACATCAACTTCCTGACCGATGTAAAGGAACCCGCTCCGGTTTCGGTAATGGCGAAAGGGAAATGGGTGAAAAGGGATGGTGAGATCATTCCGGATAAACAGGAAATCGAATGGAGTGATTTCGATTTTAAACCGCTCGATCTTGATTGGGATCTCAGTTTAAAGGAAGATTTTGAATTTTCCATGCCGTTCGGGATAGAATTGGTTAATAATGTAATTACGAAACCGTACTCCCTTGCCAATGATGTTGGGCATGAAGAACTGAACTTTGAGGATGATGAATGCTTTTTCATGCTAATCGACCGGGAAGGGAAATGGCGCATCAATACGATATTAAAAGGGTTTGCGGACAAATTGTGTGGCTTTGCTGGCTCTTATACAAACACAGGTGATATCATACTGATCGGTAAAAGGAAAAAGGATATGCATTTGGCATTTAACCGGCTGAAGGAAATTGGCGGTGGAATCATTTTGACGGAACAAGGCAAGGTGATTCATGAACTCCCTCTGAAATTAAAGGGAGTCATGTCGACCAAGGAGGTTCCTGAATTGATAAAAGAAGAAAATGAATTGAAACATTTGCTGCGGGAGAGAGGTTATCGCTTCGCCGATCCTGTGTATACCCTTTCATTCTTTTCGACAACCCATCTGCCATATATAAGGCTGACCCAGCGAGGAGTATATGATGTAATGAATAAAACTATACTCTTTCCTACTATAATGCGTTAAAATATAAGAGAAGAAATGGCTAATAAATCAGAGGAGTGGAAAGATGAATTTTAAGAGAGTTCTTTTCATCGTTATTGCTATTTTACTGCTGGCAGGCTGTTCGACGAAAGAGGATCCTGCATCGGATGACAGTAAGCCGAAAGACCAAGCTGTCATCAAAAATACAGATGTGAAAAATGAACCTTCCAATGAGTTTCCACTTACAGGTATGGCCACCGAAGCAGGCAGTGAGCGAAGGGCTGCAGCAGTGATGATTAATAATCATCCGGAAGCACGCCCGCAATCGGGCCTCTCAGAAGCCGATATGGTTTACGAAATGCTCGCAGAAGGTGACATAACCAGATTTTTAGCTATCTTCCAAAGTGAAATGCCTAGTCAAATCGGTCCGATTCGGAGTGCAAGGGACTATTATATCGAATTGGCTAAAGGCCTTGATTGCATCTATGTCTGTCATGGGTATAGCCCCGAGGCAAAGACCATGCTGGACAGAGGGTATATTGATAACTTGAACGGATTATATTATGATGGTACTTTGTTTCAACGTTCGGCAGATCGAAAAGCACCGCATAATTCCTACACCTCCTTTGAGGATATCGAAAAAGGTGCAAAGGAAAAGGGTTATGAGTTGAATGGTGCACCGAAGCCTTATGCTTTCCTTACAAAGGAAGAGGCAGCTGGACTTCAAGGGGAACCGGCATTGAAAACCGAGGTTTCCTACGGATCAGACGAGTATGATGTACAGTATGAATACGAAGCCACGGAAGAGAAATATAAACGTTATTCGAATGGAGAGCAAACAGTCGAGCATAAATCGAATAAACCTATTTTACTGGATAATATATTGATCATTGAGGCTGCTCATCAAGTGATCGACGACAAAGGGCGTCGAAAAATCGACTTGAAAAGTGGCGGAAATGGTTATTTACTTCAAAAAGGAAAAGCGAATGAAGTAGAATGGGTGAATAAGGATGGTCGTATTACACCAGTGAAAAACGATAAAGAGGTAGGGTTGATTCCAGGGAAAACTTGGATCAATATTATTCCGGATGAACCTGGTTTAGTAGGAGACGTCTCATTTTGATACCCATGAAATTGAGGGGGAGTAACATGCAAATTGATAAGTTAAGAGGAAAAGAAACGGATCAGCTGTTCAAGTCGATCCTTTCCTTGCGTGATTTGGACGAATGCTATCGATTTTTTGATGATCTATGCACAGTTAATGAAATTTCCTCATTGGCACAGCGTCTTGAAGTAGCCCGCATGCTTGAAGAAGGAAAAACCTATCATAAAATCGAAACGGAAACAGGTGCAAGCACGGCTACGATTTCCAGGGTCAAACGTTGCTTGAACTACGGAAATGATGCTTATTCCATGGCTCTGAACCGTATTAAGGATAATGTAGAGGAAACAACTGAATCTTAATTCTTTCGATTATAATAAAAAGCTGGGGAATTCATTTCCCGGCTTTTTATTTTGTGTCCAGCACGCTCTTTGCCGGCTGTCTTTCAGCCGTATCCATGTTATATTGGATTTTAGATTAAAAGGTTCCATTTGGTAATAACATTTTATCGATACTTCTCTTTTTTAATGAAAAATCTTAATGCTATAATGGTGTAATGGGAAGTGTGAATGGAGGATTATAATGTACGATTTTCGCGAGTGGAAACATGTTTTCAAACTCGATCCAAATAAAGAAATAAGTGATGAGGCCCTTGAGAAAGTCTGTGAATCCGGTACTGATGCAATCATGGTCGGGGGAACGGATGGTATCACGCTTGAGAATGTGCTTCATTTAATGGCACGTGTCAGGCGATATACGGTCCCATGTGTGATGGAAATTTCTTCAGTTGAAACGGTGACGCCAGGGTTTGATTTATATTTCATTCCGAGTGTCCTGAATAGCACCAACCCGGATTGGATGATGAAATTACATCAGCAAGCAGTCAAGGAATACGGTTACCTTTTGAATTGGGATGAAATTTTCGTTGAAGGGTACTGTATCCTGAACCCTGAGTGCAAGGCGGCCCAATTGACGAAAGCCAATACTGATTTGGATATGGATGATGTGGGTGCATACGCGATGATGGCAGAAAAGATGTTCAACCTGCCGATCTTTTATTTGGAATACAGCGGTGATTATGGCGATGTCCAGATGGTGGAAGCGGCCAAAGAGAGTTTGGAAGATACCATACTATTCTATGGCGGTGGGATAAAATCGGTTGAGCAGGCCAAAGAGATGTCCAAGATTGCGGATGTCATCGTTGTCGGCAATGTGATTTATGAAGATTTGAAAGTGGCCCTTGCAACAGTTACGGCAGTTAAATGAAAACATGTAAGAAATATAGTATACTAAAACAGAAACGAATGTTCGTATAGGTGGTGTGATAATGCAATATTTAGCGGAAAAATTATTAATTGGTTTGAATGAACAGCAACAAAAAGCAGTGAAAGCAACAGATGGTCCACTTTTAATCATGGCTGGGGCAGGAAGTGGAAAGACGCGTGTGCTGACTCACCGAATAGCTTACTTGATGGTCGAGAAGGAAATAGCGCCTTGGAACATCCTTGCAATCACGTTCACCAACAAAGCGGCACGTGAGATGAAGGAGAGGATCCGTGCCATACTTGGCGGTGCATCCGAAGATATCTGGATTTCGACTTTCCACTCGATGTGTGTCCGTATTCTACGAAGAGATATCGACCGTATCGGATTTAATAGGAACTTCTCGATATTGGATACGACGGATCAGCAATCGGTCATAAAACAAATCATGAAAGACCGTAATATGGATACAAAGAAATATGATTATCGTGCCATTTTGGGCAGCATCAGTTCAGCGAAAAATGAATTGGTCGGGCCGGAAGAGTACCTGAAGACGGCGTCTGATTACTTCACTAAAGTAACGGCCGATGTTTATACGGAATATCAAAAACGGCTGCGCAAAAATTCAGCGCTCGATTTCGATGATTTGATCATGATGACGATTCAATTGTTCCAGCTCGTACCTGAGGTGCTTGAATATTATCAGCGTAAATTTCAATACATTCATGTTGATGAGTACCAAGATACGAACAGGGCTCAATACATGCTTGTTAAATTATTGGCTTCACGCTTCCGTAATCTCTGTGTTGTCGGGGATTCCGATCAATCGATCTATCGTTGGCGCGGTGCGGATATTGCGAATATCCTTTCATTTGAAAAAGATTATCCGAATGCCAACATGATTTTCCTTGAACAGAATTACCGTTCGACGAAAAAAATCCTTGCAGCAGCGAATAAGGTCATCGATAACAATCAAAACCGTAAGCCGAAAAATCTTTGGACCGAGAATGCAGATGGCAATAAGATATTCTATTACCGTGCGGATAATGAACAAGGGGAAGCGCAATTCGTAGCCGGAAAGATAAATGAGTTAGTTCAGGACGGCAGCAGGAAGTATTCAGATATAGCAATACTTTACAGAACGAATGCACAATCACGTGTCATGGAGGAAGTTCTGCTTAAATCCAATATTAATTATGCAATAGTCGGGGGCACTAAGTTCTATGACCGTAAAGAGATTAAGGATTTACTTGCCTATCTTCGACTTATTGCGAACCCTGATGATGACATCAGCCTTCGCCGTGTAATCAATGTGCCAAAACGCGGAATTGGCGCAACTTCGATGGACAAAGTGGCAGATTATGCAGATCAATATGATGTTTCCATATATAAAGCACTGGAGTCTGTGGAAATGGCAGGGATAAGTGGGAAGGCCACCAAAGCGGCAAGGGAATTCCATACGCTGATCACTAATTATACAAATCAGCAGGAGTACTTATCCGTGACTGAACTTGTGGAGGAAGTCATCGAGAAAACCGGTTACCGTGAGATGCTGCAGGCAGAAAAAACGATTGAATCACAAAGCCGGCTTGAAAATATAGATGAGTTTTTATCTGTTACGAAAGCATTCGAAGATAACAGCGAGGACAAATCATTGGTGGGCTTTTTGACTGACCTGGCGTTGGTTGCCGATATAGACCAACTTGACGAGAATACCGAAGAAGCTACAAATACGGTAACGTTGATGACATTGCATTCAGCGAAGGGACTTGAATATCCGGTAGTCTTTCTATTGGGCCTTGAAGAAGGGGTTTTCCCTCACAGCCGCTCGCTTATGGATGAAGAGGAGATGGAAGAAGAACGCCGTCTGGCTTATGTGGGAATTACAAGGGCCGAAAATGAACTATTCATAAGCAATGCCCAAATGCGGACATTGTATGGACGGACGAGCATGAATCCCGTTTCACGTTTCATCAGTGAAATACCAGAGGAACTTCTAGAAGACCTAAAACCGAAACCTGCTCCTAGGGCTAGGCAAACGCCTTTCAGCTCTTCGAGGACTGGGTCTCCTTCAACGGCTTCAACAAGAAAAGTGCCTGCCTTTGGAAAAGCTGTTTCTGCACCATCCGCAACGGGCGGTGAAGAAATCGGCTGGGCTGTCGGTGACCGTGCCTCCCATAAAAAATGGGGTATAGGAACCGTGGTGAGCGTAAAAGGGGAAGGCGAAGGAAAGGAATTGGATATTGCCTTTCCAAGTCCAATCGGCATCAAACGCCTATTGGCGAAATTTGCACCAGTTGAAAAAGCATAAGCTATTAATATGCTCCTGCTGGTAAAGAATAGGGATATCTGACTTTAGACACCGCTCTTCTATCAGAAGTGCGGTGGAGTCTTCTTTAGAAAGGATTGAACGTATGGACTTACAAGCTGCAGAGAAGAAAGTTCTGGAACTGCAAACGTTATTGAACCAATACAGCTATGAATATTATGTGATGGACCAGCCATCAGTACCTGATGCTGAATATGATCGGCTGCTACGTGAACTTATTGGGTATGAGGAGAAATTTCCGGAACTGCAAACGGCGGACTCACCGACACAACGGGTCGGTGGCGCCATTTTGGATATGTTTGAAAAGGTGGAGCATACCACTCCGATGCTTAGTTTAGGCAATGCCTTCAACGAAAGTGACTTGCGGGATTTCGACAGAAAGGTCAGACAATCTGTAGGTGACAATTTTTCCTATGTATGTGAATTGAAAATTGACGGACTTGCCGTCACACTTCAATATGAGAATGGATATTTCGTAAGAGGGGCAACCCGTGGAGACGGAACGATCGGTGAAGATATTACCGCTAATTTGAAAACGATCAAGTCGATCCCATTGAAATTACGGGAGCCGGTCACCATAGAAGTGCGCGGTGAGGCCTTCATGCCAAAAAAATCATTCGAATCATTAAACAAGGCTAAGGAAGAACGCGATGAGGAACCATTTGCAAACCCGCGAAATGCCGCTGCCGGCTCGTTAAGGCAGCTTGATCCGAAACTTGCTGCGAAACGGAACTTGGATATTTTCCTTTATGCGATTGCCGATTTGGGGGAAACGGGGGTCCGTTCCCATAGCGAGGGTCTGGATTTATTGGATAGACTCGGGTTTAAGACGAACCGGGAAAGAAAAACATGCTCGAATATAGAGGAAGTACTGGCCTATATAGTAGAATGGACGGAACAACGTCCAAACTTAGCCTATGATATTGATGGAATTGTCGTAAAGGTGGATTCCCTTGAACAGCAGGATGAATTAGGTTTTACTGCAAAAAGTCCGCGATGGGCCATTGCTTATAAATTCCCAGCTGAAGAAGTCATTACAACCCTAAGGGATATCGAGCTGAATGTGGGCCGTACGGGTGTATTGACCCCGACTGCCGTTTTGGATCCCGTCCGGGTAGCAGGTACGACTGTGCAGCGAGCTTCACTTCACAATGAAGACTTAATCCGTGAAAAGGACATCAGAATCGGAGATCAAGTGGTTGTGAAAAAAGCGGGTGATATCATTCCAGAGGTAGTCAATGTATTGGCAGAGCGCCGTACAGGGGAAGAAGTCGAGTTTCAGATGCCGACTGAGTGCCCTGAGTGCAGCAGTGAACTTGTCCGGCTGGACGGGGAGGTTGCTTTACGCTGCATCAACCCGAAGTGCCCTGCACAAATACGGGAAGGCTTGATTCACTTTGTTTCCCGTACAGCAATGAATATAGACAGTCTTGGTGAAAAAGTGATTAGCTTGTTATTTAAAGAAGAACTCATACAAGATGTGGCTGATATTTATAAGCTTACATACGATCAACTGATTGCTTTGGAAAGGATGGGGGATAAATCCGTCAATAAACTTCTTCAAGCAATCGAAGCTTCGAAGACCAACTCGTTGGAAAAATTACTATTCGGGCTGGGCATTCGCCATGTTGGTTCCAAAGCTGCCAAGACGCTTGCGAGGGAATTCGGGACGATGGAAGCCTTAAGCAAGGCGAGCCGTGAAGAACTAACGGCCATCAATGAAATAGGCGATAAGATGGCTGATTCCATCGTAGCTTATTTTGAATTGGAAGAAGTCCATGCTTTATTGAATGAGTTGGATGCAGCCGGTGTGAATCTTACTTTCAAAGGGCAAAGAGCTGTTGCTTTAGAAGATATCGACTCTTTTTTTGCCGGTAAAACAGTCGTTTTAACGGGAAAACTGCATCAGTTAACACGTAACGAAGCTAAAGATAAATTAGAGGCGCTAGGGGCTAACGTTGCTGGAAGTGTAAGCAAGAAAACCGATTTGGTCGTAGCTGGTGAAGATGCCGGTTCCAAACTGGAAAAAGCTGAAAGCCTAGGCGTCATGGTATGGGATGAAGAGAGACTGATAGAGGAACTAAATAAATAAGAGGTGTAGCTATGAGGAAACACTCCATTTTGGGGATGATTCTTATACTGCTTCTTGCTGGATGTGCGCCTAGTTTCGAGGATAAGCAAGAGGTAGTTCAAGACTCCAAAGACAAAAAAGAAACGGCAATTATTCCGAAGTATAAAATTTCGGAAGAATATTATCAAACAATCCTACCGTTTGAACCATCAAAAGCACGCGGTTTGGTCGTATCCAATCTAAATACCAGATACGACATTGAAGAATTCGAAAATGGATTGATGCGGTTGGCGCAAACCCAATTCGACCCGGAAGATTACCTTTTTCAAGAGGGGCAAATGCTAGATAGTTCCAAGATATCTTCCTGGCTGAACAGAAAATATACCGATAGTCAGTTGAAAGAAAAGAAGATGAAGGCCTCAGAGAACCTTGGCTTAAATCCGGTTGATCCGGGCAAAGGTGACATTGATAAGCGGAATAAAGACAATCCAATCTATCTTGCTCATATTTTAGAACATAATTACTTAGTCAAAACAAAAGATAATTCAGTGAGCCTAGGCGGGGTTGTAATAGGTCTTGCGTTGAATTCAGTGCATTACTATCAAAAAGAGGCATTCGGTGCCACCTATGAAAAGACAATCGATAGTAAAAAGCTAAAGCAAGAAGGGGAAAAAATTGCTGCAGAAGTCTTAAAGAGGCTGCGTAAAATGGACAAACTGAAAAATGTTCCGATTACGATTGCCTTATTCGAGCAAAATGAGAAATCTTCAGTAGTCCCTGGGAATTTCATTTCCTATACAAATATCGATAAAAACTCTAACAATATTGGAAAATGGACGAACTTGGACGAAGAGTATTTCCTATTTCCTTCTTCTGCTGCTGAAAAGAAAAACCGTGATGACGTCAATACTTTCACGAACTTTAAAGAAGATGTCGAAGAATACTTCCCTAACTTTAACGGAGTCATCGGCAGGGCGTTCTATATGGATGATCAATTGCAAAGCCTGAACATCGATATCCCCATTCAATTTTATGGGAACTCGGAAGCGATAGGCTTTACCCAATATGTTGCTGGGCTCATAATGGAACGTTTCCCGAACTATATTGCCGTACAGGTATCCATTACATCTGTAAATGGACCTGAAGCGCTCATAGTCCGTGAAGCGAATCAGGACGAACCAACCGTTCATATATACGAATGAAAAAAGGATGAAGCTTAGCGGCTTCATCCTTTTTTCGACTGGAATCTATTTCTTGTGAATGTCAAAATAATCTTTAACAATGTACAAAGATATATAATGGAAAGTAAACCCTTCCATCTTAGGGAACAAGTGCTTTAAAAAGGCAACATTTGTCGAATTTTAAAAGCCTTATTGTCATTTCCCCGGAAATTCCGGCAACTTTCCCATATTTCCCGGAAAATATCTGTTTTTCCTTATGAAATAATTGAATTTCGACAATGTATCTCTTGTTGCTTTACTGTGCAATAGTTTGATATGATTTAAACGATGATTATATGGAGAAAAGCGACGAAATTCAGTCGATTTGGATATTTTTTCGGAGGTGAAGAGAATGTCACGTATTTCTATGGAACAAGTTAAACACGTTGCCCATTTGGCCCGATTGGCCATTACGGAAGAAGAAGCAAAACAGTTTCAGCATCAGCTTGACCAAATGATTTCATTCGCGGAGCAGTTGAATGAGCTTGATACGGATCAAGTAAATCCGACTTCTCACGTTTTGGATATGAAGAATGTTATGCGCGAAGATGTCGCAAAACCAGGATTGCCAGTGGAAGAAGTAGTTAAAAATGCACCGGATAGCAAAGAAGGATATATCCGTGTACCATCAATAATTGAATAAGGAGGGACAATGATGTCGTTGTTCGAACAAAAGGTTTCTGAGCTTCATGAACGATTACATAAGAAAGAGATAAGTGTCACTGATCTTGTGGACGAATCGTATAAGCGAATCGGACAGGTAGAGGACAAGGTGAAGGCATTTTTGACACTTGATGAAGAAAACGCCCGCAATCAAGCAAAACGTTTGGATGATCAATTGGTAAAAGGCGAGAACGAAGGCGCTTTATTTGGTATGCCAATCGGAGTGAAGGATAATATTGTCACTAAAAATTTACGTACGACTTGCGCGAGCAAAATTTTGGAGAACTTTGATCCAATCTATGATGCAACCGTTGTTCAAAAGCTACAGAAGGCAGAAACGGTTACGATCGGTAAATTGAATATGGATGAGTTTGCGATGGGTTCTTCCAATGAGAACTCCGCATTTCAAGCAACACGCAACCCTTGGAACACGGAATATGTGCCAGGCGGTTCTTCGGGTGGTTCAGCTGCATCTGTCGCTTCCGGTGAAGTCCTATTCTCTTTAGGTTCCGATACGGGTGGATCGATCCGCCAACCAGCGGCATATTGTGGTGTCGTCGGCTTAAAACCTACATATGGACGGGTTTCCCGATTCGGCCTTGTAGCATTTGCGTCTTCATTGGACCAAATCGGACCTGTTACAAGAACTGTTGAAGATAACGCTTATTTGCTTGAAGCGATCTCAGGAGTAGACCCAATGGATTCGACCTCTGCTAATGTTGACGTGCCGAATTTTGTGAATTCATTAACAGGCGATGTTAGAGGATTGAAAATAGCTGTACCTAAAGAATACCTTGGTGAAGGCGTTGGTGAAGAAGCGCGTAATTCCGTACTTGAAGCGTTAAAAGTATTAGAGGGTCTTGGAGCTCAATGGGAAGAGGTTTCCTTGCCGCATTCCAAATATGCTTTAGCTGCCTATTATCTGCTATCTTCATCGGAAGCTTCGGCTAACCTTTCACGTTTTGACGGTGTGCGTTACGGACATCGGACAGATAATGCAGAAACTCTTATAGAAATGTATAAGCAAACCCGTGCAGAAGGATTCGGTGACGAAGTGAAACGCCGTATCATGCTTGGAACGTTCTCCTTAAGTTCCGGTTATTATGATGCTTATTATAAAAAGGCTCAAAAAGTACGTACATTAATCAAAAAAGACTTTGAAGATGTCTTTGAAAAATACGATGTCATCGTTGGGCCGACTACACCTACGCCTGCATTTAAAATTGGTGAAAAAGTTGACGATCCATTAACGATGTATGCGAATGATATCCTGACGATTCCAGTCAATCTTGCTGGCGTACCGGGTATATCCGTGCCATGTGGATTCGCAGCGAATGGTCTTCCGCTTGGACTGCAAATGATTGGGAAGCATTTTGATGAAAGCACGATTTACCGCGCGGCTCACGCATTTGAGCAAGCAACAGATTTTCATAAACAATTTCCTAAGCTGTAAGGGGTGAAAATAATGGACTTTGAAACGGTGATTGGTCTAGAAGTACACGTAGAATTAAAAACGGATTCTAAAATTTTCTCAGCGAGCCCAAATCATTTTGGTGCCGCTCCAAATAGTAACACGACTGTAATTGACCTAGGCTACCCAGGCGTATTGCCTGTCGTCAATAAAAAGGCTGTTGATTTTGCAATGAAGGCTGCAATTGCCCTGAATTGCGAAGTGGCGGAAGTTACGAAATTCGACCGGAAAAACTATTTTTACCCGGACAATCCTAAAGCATACCAAATTTCACAGTTCGATCAACCGATCGGTGAACATGGTTGGATTGAAATCGAAGTGGGCGGCAAGAAAAAGAAAATTGGCATTACCCGCATTCATATGGAAGAGGATGCTGGAAAGCTGACACATAAAGGGAACTATTCGCTTTGCGATTATAACCGCCAAGGTACGCCTCTTGTTGAAATCGTATCCGAACCGGATATCACTTCCCCGGAAGAAGCGTATGCTTATTTGGAAAAGCTGAAATCCATCATTCAATACACGGGCGTTTCCGATTGTAAAATGGAAGAAGGATCACTTCGTTGTGATGCTAACATTTCCTTGAAACCTGTTGGCCAAAAGGAATTCGGTACGAAAACCGAATTGAAAAACTTGAATTCATTCAACTTCGTTCGCAAAGGGTTGGAGCATGAAGAAATCCGACAAGCGGAAATCTTGAATGAAGGCGGCATAATTGAACAGGAAACTCGCCGGTTCGACGAAGCTACAGGCAGAACCGTACTAATGCGAATTAAGGAAGGCTCCGATGATTACCGTTATTTCCCGGAACCGGACTTATTGACGATCCATATTGATGAAGAATGGAAAGCTCGTATCGCTGCCGAAATTCCGGAACTTCCGGATGCACGGAAAAAACGCTATGTCGAAGAATTTGGCTTACCTGAATATGATGCAGCCGTTTTAACGGTAACGAAAGAAAGTGCGGATTTCTTTGAAGCGACAGTTGCTTCAGGTGCCGATGCAAAACTAGCATCTAACTGGATCATGGGTGAGGTTTCCGCTTTCTTGAATGCAGAAGGCAAAGAGCTGCATGATGTCAAATTGACTGCTGAATCATTGGCTGGAATGATCAAGCTGATTGAAGATGGCACGATTTCGTCTAAAATCGCTAAAAAGGTTTTCAAAGAATTGATTGAAAACGGCGGGGATGCTGAAACGATCGTCAAGGAGAAAGGATTAGTCCAAATTTCCGACGAAGGCGCATTGCGTACAGCCGTTGAAGAAGCATTAAATAATAACCCGCAATCCATTGAAGATTTTAAAGCCGGTAAACAAAAGGCAATCGGCTTCCTTGTCGGGCAGATTATGAAAGCGACAAAAGGACAAGCCAATCCACAACTTGTTAATAAAATTTTGGTGGAAGAAATCAATAAACGTTAATGTTGACCGTATCACTTTTAAAGTGGTACGGTTTTCTCTTGATTAAGGAAAGAGTTTACTGAGAAAAATAATAAGCGGAAAAATAACTTTGAGTTATCTGTAGGGGTAACTCCTTTTTGTGTCGTCTATTACATGAATGTTTATCAGGAAAGGGGGAAGAGAAGTGTCCGATGAGTTAGTTGAGATGGTAAGGGCTGGGAATGATCATGCATTCCGAATGTTGATTGAAACTTATAAACAGACGATTTATAGAACCGTCTATTCCGTCTTGCGGAATCAAAAGGATGCAGAAGATGTTACCCAGGAAGTCTTTATCAAAATCTACACTTCTCTTCCTCAATATAAGAACCAAGGCTTCAAAACTTGGATTACCCGAATTGCCGTCAATCATGCAATCGATCTAAAGAGAAAGAGGGAACGCCAAAAGGAAGAATTACAGGACGAACATTCATCGGAAGTTAATTTGGGCTTAACGGATGATGTCGAGGCAGTATTTTTTCGGAATGAAAGGCGAAAGCAAGTATTACGGAAGCTGAATGACCTTCCAGAGGGATATCGGGACGTTGTATATGGCTATTACATAAAGGAAAAGACATTCAAGCAAATTGCAGAGGAACAGCAGATTCAAGTGAAATCTGTGGAAGTGAAGCTATACCGGGCAAGAAATTGGATGAGAAAACATTGGAAAGAGGAGGATTTTTCATGAATCATGTTTCAGAGGCACAATGGGTTGCATATTTGGCAGATGAAATACCAGAGGCTTTAAAAATTGAATATGAAAATCATCTATACTCTTGTGACAAGTGTTTGTCCGTCTATATGGAAGCGATGGAAAAAGAAGAAACAAGTCTGGACCTTGAAGTATTTGATATTGCAGGTCCAGTCATGGACTCGATTAGCCGATTGAAAGGCGGCTCTGTTGAAGAGTCTTGGCCACACCGAAAAGAGAAGTCACTTCGGACAATCACAAGACATTACCTGATTGCGGCCGGATTTACGATTTTATTAATGGCAGGCGGGGTATTTCAATCATTGACAGAATACGTGGATTCTGTGGAATCAAGCAGTGATAAGAAAACGCAGTCCTTGACCGAGGACCTTATTGATAAAACATTTACTTGGATGGATACAATCGAAAAGAAAAATAAGGAGGGGTTTAGAAATGAATAAAAGTCCGGTATTAGCTTTTTTATTATCCTTTCTGCCAGGTTTCGGACATTTTTACCTAGGAAGGCAATATAAAGGGCTATTTTATTTTCTTGCCACAGCTGGATTGGGGCTTGGAGGTCTTTTTCTTTCGTTGATCAGTCAATCGGATGCGTTTCTGGCATTTTCCGTTATTGGAATGGTGTTTTATTTCATCAGTATATTTGATTTGGTGGTCACCTCACTGAGGAATCCTAAAAGTGAAGAGGGTATGGAGGGAATGGCAAATCAGCCGGAAGCGGAAAGGTTTTATGTAATCATCCTTTCATTCGTTCCTGGGTTAGGGCATTTTCATCTAGGCCTCATGAACCGTGGGCTCATTTTTCTCATCAGCTTTTTAGGCTTTGGCATCATGGTGATATTCATCAGTGTGATGACACAAATGGAAGGCCTGTTAATATTCATGGCACTATTGCCTGTTATCTGGATTTACAGCTTTTTTGATTCTGTTCAACAGCTGAATAAAAAGCAAAGAGGTGAGGAGCTTATCGATCGGACCGTTTTGGAAGATTTCGAGGAGAGACGGGAATCCGGGAAGAAGAGTAAAGCGGTCGCGACTTTATTCGCTATTTTCCCTGGTGCAGGTCACTTATATTTGGGGCTGCAAAAACGCGGGATTCAATTGATGGCCGGCTTTTTATTCGCCATTTACATACTGGATTTACTCCGGTTGGGTTTCTTCTTCTTCCTTATTCCGATTATCTGGTTTTATAGTTTTTTTGATGGATTGCAAAAAGCATCAAAAATGGAAGAGGGTCCAGTAGAAGATACGCCCATCATTTCAGGAATGGTCAATCATCAAAAATGGTTAGGGTTGGGTTTGGTGGGAATTGGAATCTATTTCTTGGCCAGTAATATGATCGTCCCGGCGATCGCTCCCCATTTAGATGAATGGATTGGAAGCAACTTGGAATATTGGTTTAGGGATTATTTTCAAAAAGGCCTTGTATGCATCCTTCTAATAGGCGGAGGAATCAAATTGCTGTCGGGAAGTAAAAAAGGGAGCGTCAAGGAGGAGACAAAATGAGAACATGGAGAGTCGGAACGATTTCAATGGGGATCTCCCTGGTTGGTTTGGGTTTTGTTTTACTCGTTTCTCAAATTGCGGATATGAATTTGACGACGATTCTGCTATCATGGTGGCCGTTGCTGTTCATTATCTTGGGTGCAGAGATTCTCTTCTATATTTATTTTTCCAGAAAAGAAAGTTCTTTTGTGAAGTATGATATTCTTAGCATTCTTTTCGTGGGATTGCTTGGAACGACGGGAATAGTTTTAATTCTGCTTACATCAAGCGGATTGATGGATCAAGTTAGGGCTGCCGTGAATAGTGAAGAGAAAACGGTCAATTTGCCTGGTTTCAGTCAAAAGGCAGGAAAAGGCATACAGAGAGTTGTCCTGGACCCTGGCCCATACCCATTGACAATTGAAAGTGGTAAGGACGAAGAAGTGTCCGTTTTTGGAACATATGGTGAGCGGGTAATGGAAGATGCTGATTCATTATTGAACAATGCGGAAGATTATTTACTTGTTGAAAGAAATGGTGATACTCTTTATATTAGCTTCAAGGATTTACCGAGTCAAAATGGACTTTTGGACAGTGGTACAAGGAATCTTAAGGCAACCCTTATAATTCCTGCTGAGTTGGCAGTGGAGATAGACGGTCAAAGTACCGATCTTGTCTTGAAGCCTAGAAAGCTCTTGAATGACTGGAGTGTGAAGGACAGCGGAAATCTAAGTATAGTCCTTCAGGATAATAGTGATATCAAGATAGATGCTAGAGGGGTCGAGGAACTTGAAGGCCCCGAGAGTGGCTGGAAGATGACTGAAGTGAAAAAAGGAACAAGTGATGAAGGCATTGTAAAAAAGAATGGGATATTCAATAATGGTGATGGGAAACATACTTTAACGGTTACCGATACATTTAACGTGAACGTTCAATATCCATGATTGAAATCATTTACTAGAATAAAATTGTAAAAAGCATTATAATTTTCCCTGATAAGATTTCTAGTAAAATGTAAAAGATATGGACCGAAATACGGTCCTCTTTTTTTCGAATATTGCTTTTCATGTAACGAAGGATTAAGATGTAAATTATGGAATCAATATGTATAAGGATGATGGGAAATGAAAAGAGCAAGGTTGATTTACAACCCGACTTCGGGCCGGGAAGCCATTAAGAAGAGCCTGCCAGGTGTGCTAGCGAAGCTTGAAGAAGCTGGTTATGAAGCTTCTGCACATGCGACGACCGGTGCTGGGGATGCGACGAAAGCGGCAAAGATAGCGATTGAACGCGGCTATGAGGTAGTTATTGCAGCAGGGGGCGACGGTACGATTTATGAGGTTGTTAATGGACTGGCCACTGCAGAGAAACGTCCGAAACTAGGAATCATCCCGACGGGAACGACCAATGATTTCGCGCGGGCGCTGCATTTACCGAAGTCGATCGAAGGGGCAGCCGAAATTATTGCCGGCGGGCATACGATGCCGATCGATATCGGGAAAATGAACGATAAGTATTTTATCAATATTGCTGGCGGGGGCAGATTGACCGAATTGACCTACGATGTGCCGATCAAGCTGAAAACGATGCTCGGTCAGCTAGCGTACTATATTAAAGGAATTGAAATGCTTCCTTCAATTAAGCCGACGGAAGTTTCTATTGAATATGATGGAAAGCTTTTTGAAGGGGAGATCATGCTTTTCTTGGTGGCTAACACGAATTCGGTCGGCGGCTTCGAGAAACTGGCCCCTGACGCCTCTTTGAATGATGGTATGTTCACGTTGCTTATTTTAAAAAAGGCAAACCTGGCTGATATTGTCCGTGTCGCAACATTGGCAATGCGCGGTGAGCATATCCATGATAAAAACGTCATTTATGAAAAAGCCAATCGAATTAAAGTACAGGCCAAAAAGGATATGATGCTTAATTTGGATGGGGAATTTGGCGGGATGGCCCCAGCTGAATTCGTCAATCAGTATCGCCATTTTGATGTATTCATCCCGCAAGGACTACTGCCGGATGATCCGGCAAATAAATAGGTTGAAAAGGCCACTGAATCTGGTGGCCTTTTCAGTTTAATGAAGCAAGGAGAATTGCAACATGTATATCAGGAAAGCGACACCGGAGGATGCGGACAAGGCAGCCATATTGACCCGGTTAGCGATTAAGGAAATTGCAGAGGTTTTGACAGGTGAAACGGAAGAAGAAAGAATACTTTCCGTTCTTGCCGAGTTGTTCAGGAAAAGTGGGAATCGGGTCAGCTATGAAAATACGCTTGTCAGTGAACATGATGGACAAGTATCTGGATTGATCATTGCTTACCATGGCAAGGATGCCGAAAGCTTGGATGAACCGATAGTGAAACAATTAAGGATGAAAATGAAAGACCCAAGCGTTACGCTCGATAAGGAAGCGGAAATGAGAGACTTTTATTTGGATACAGTATCCGTCGACCCGAATTTTCAAGGAAGAGGAATTGGCAGTGCACTGATTCAATATGTGGAGGAATACGCTAAACATAAGGGGTATCCAAGAATTTCTTTAGTCGTTGAAAATGAAAATGTAGCGGCGAATCGTCTCTATGGCAGATTAGGATATATAGAAATGAAAACCATTTCGATTAGCGGCCATGAATTTCGCTATATGGTAAAGGAAATAGAAGAACCTCCTGTTTAACAGGGGGTCCTTTTTAGTTCTTTGAAGTTTGGCATTGTATGCGATTACATTTGCTGACCATTCATGGCGGCCCAATCAGCGTAAGCTCCGGTGCCGTTACAGCCGGGACAGTCGTGTATATCGGAAAAATGATATTCCGTAGGTACGAAGGAGCTGTATCCACGTCCGTAACAATCTGGACAGAGGCCTTTTTCCTCCATACTCGCTCGATGTTTTTCTATCCTTGTAGCATTCCAGGCCGATATAGAGTTAAATAAACCCATTTCCTCACCTCTTTTGTTTTTCCTTATTTTTCTTTTTTTATTGAACTTTTATTCATGGAACTATGAAAAATCCGTAATTCCTTCCACTATATTTTTATGAAAACCAGGGTAAATTGGTGAGTGGTTTTGTGGCAAGGCCCCTATTGTGGTAAAATACAGGCTAGCATAAAAAAGAAAAGAGAAGATGATATGAAAAAAACAGCACCAGTTGCTAAAAATGATATAGTAGAGGTTTTATTTGAAGATTTAACACATGAAGGAGCTGGCGTCGCTAAAGTCGATGGCTACCCGATCTTTGTTCAGGGCGCCCTTCCAGGTGAAAAAGCAAAAATCAAAGTGATGAAGGCTAATAAGGGTTATGGCTTCGGGCGCTTGATGGAGATTATCGAAAACAGTCCATACCGGGTTGAGGTCACGACTGAAGACTACCATAAGTACGGTGGTTGTCAGCTGCAGCATATGAGCTATGAAGGACAGTTGGAATTCAAGGAAAAGCAAGTACGTGAAGTGATGACACGCATCGGGAAACTTGAGGATGTGAAGGTTCATCCGATCATCGGGATGGAGAATCCAACCCATTATCGCAATAAAGCGCAAGTGCCTGTTGGTGAAAAGGATGGCAAGCTAATAGCAGGGTTCTTCAAACCGCGGACACATGAAATCGTTGAAACGAAAGAAAGCATTATCCAAAATGAAGTGATTAATGAATCCGTTCAAGTCGTTAAAGAGATTTTCAGTAAACTTGGTATTCCCGCTTACAATGAAGAGGCACATAAAGGTGTATTGCGGCACATCATGGCCCGTTATGGCAAGCAAACAGGGGAATTAATGATTGTTCTTGTTACTAGAACGAAAAGTATCCCTTTCATTGAAACCATCGTGAAGGAAATCGTTGAACGTCTTCCACAAGTTAAATCCATCGTTCAAAACGTGAATTCCAAGAAAACGAATGTTATCTTAGGCGATAAAATGACTGTGCTATGGGGCGACGAAGTGATCCATGATATGATCGGTGATGTGAAATTTGCGATATCCGCAAAATCCTTCTATCAAATCAATCCAGATCAAACGAAAGTCCTTTATGATAAAGCTCTTGACTATGCAGGGCTGACTGGTGAAGAAACGGTGATAGATGCCTATTGCGGCATTGGGACCATCTCATTATTTTTAGCTAAAAAAGCGAAAAAAGTAATCGGTGTCGAAGTGGTCGAAGAAGCGATCGAAGACGCACGGCGCAACGCTGAATTGAATGAAATCTCAAATGCAGAATTCATGGTCGGCGATGCAGGTAACGTTATTGCTGAATGGTATCAAAAGGGCAACACTGCTGATGTCATCGTGGTGGATCCGCCACGCAAAGGTTGTGAAGAATCCCTTCTGAATACGATCATCGAGATGAAGCCTAATAAAGTCGTATACGTATCATGCAACCCAGGCACTCTAGCGCGTGATCTTCATATCTTGGAAGAAGGCGGATATAAAGCAGTTGATATCCAGCCTGTCGATATGTTCCCGATGACGACACATGTTGAAAATGTAGTGTTATTAGAGTTGAAATGATTGAATGTGGGCCCGGTCTAATTGACTGGGCCACATTTTTTATGTTTACAACAGTTAGAAAGGAGACCATGCCTCAGGAGGTAGCAGGGCTGCTTTGGGTCAGGTTGTTTCGGGAGAATATTTGAAGAAAGATAGGTTCCCGAACCCCTTTGTCAACGAACTGTTGGTCCCGGTCTAAATGACCGGGACCTTTTTCATGTAGTTAAATTGAAGAAAAGGGAGGGGGATTTTTTTTTTTGCATGATTATTCTTGACGCTCTGACTTGGACATATATTAAGAAATATATGGATTGGGAGGCAAGGTGATTTTATTAATTTTCAAAAAGCGGTGGCTGTCATTGTTGGTAGCTTTTTGGTGGGCATTGGAATAAATGGATTTTTGGTTCCTCATCATTTAATAGATGGCGGCGTAATTGGGATTGCACTCATCCTTCATTATTTCTTTAGTTTTCAAACGGGACTATCCATGTTGGTCCTTAGCATTCCTATATTTTTATATGCCTGGTATTATGAACGCCCTTTTTTCTATAGCAGCGTTCACGGATTGCTTTTGACATCCCTTTTTATGGATTGGCTTAATCCATTGAAAAAGGTTTTTTCCATTTCAATACTGGCAAGCTCCTTGATTGGCGGTGTCATCATAGGGATGGGCATAGGACTCATGCTTCGATATGAGACAAGCAGCGGGGGGACGGATATGCTAGCCAAAATCATCTCAAAATCCACCTCCATGGATATTGCTTTAGCGATTATCGTCATAGATACATTAATCATTTCAGCTGCAGCATTCACCTTAGGTATCGAAATTTTTCTTTTTTCATGTGTGACGATCGTGATCATTGGACTGGTCACATCGCTTATGAAAGTGAGGGAATGAATATATAATCAGTTCCTTAAGATATGGGCTACGTTATCTATTGCCTTTTGCAGCTTTTCGCTATTTTTGCTAAACATCTCTTTAGCTTCTTTTGATTCAGTTCCAAGTGCAAACAACTCCAAGTCCGCTTGGCACTTCTTCAAGGTCGCGAGCATAAGAGGCTTTTCTTGAGGAGAAGGGACTTTAAGTTTATCATCAAAAAGATCCACAGTTAATTCTCCGTTAGAATTAGCTTGACCAAGAAAAACATTTTCGAGGATTACTCCCAACTTATCAAGTTCAGTATGAAGCCAATTTCGGTTCAGGCCAATGGTGGAAAGTGGTTCATCAAGTATTAGGCCGTCCATGATGATGGTTTGTGGCTCCTTTACTGCAGCTACTGGCAGATTAAGGTCCTTAGGTGTTACAGGTTGATTTTGCTTCTTTAACATTACGGAAAAATCCCCATTGGCTTCCAATAAGGCAAACTCAACTTCAGAAATATCGAAGACATCCTTTTTTCGGAGCAATCCCAGCAATTCATCGATGGTATATTTCTCTTTTTTTAAATTATCTTCCATGACTTTCCCATCTTTGATGAATACCGATGCTTTTCCTTCAATAAGATCACGGAAAGTTTTACTTTTCAAGGATATTAATCCTGCAATGAAGGGTGCTATGGCAAAAACGAGAATGGACAGTACGCCATGTATAATATTGCCCTCCACTTTTGTAGCTAATTCTGCCCCAACATTACCAATGGTTATGCCTGTTACATATTCAAAAAAGGAAAGCTGGGACAATTGTTTTTTTCCTAACACTTTAGTGATCAAAAAAAGAACAATTAAAAAGAAAAATGAGCGTAAAAGAATTTCTATCCAATCCGGCATTACCAAACACCTCCTGCTTGATCATGGTTATTAAAAACCTTTATATTGTGGTTCTTCCCTTTCTAACTCGCCCACGCGCTTTTGTACATCCTTCCTGACTTCATTCACCACCAGCATCGTTTCATGCAAAATGCGTTTAGATTCATCATCTTGAGTCCGGAGTGCTAAGCTGGATAAGCCCGCTTCAACTCCTTTTAAGCTAGAAACACATTGTTTGACATTGGAAGCTATCGTCATGCAGCATCCTCCTTATCTTTTTAGGTCGTCTGAAATAATGACTCGGAACCATGAGCGGCTGTTATCCAGGCACTGGTTGCAAAACAACCGATCAATCGATGCTTTTTTCACACCCGCTAAGACTACGGAAACAAACTCCGCAGCCAAGAATTGTTCAACCAGTATGAGCAGGTGTGCGTGTTCAAACATTAAACCTTAGTTTTGTGCTTCTCCGTCATATTCAATCGATACGGCATGGGCGATGCATGGAATCGTCTCGCTTTGTTGAAAGGATAGGGGAGATAGCAAGGCGCCCGTGGCCACGACGAGCAATCGTTTTATTTCTCCTTTTTTCATGCGATTCAATAAATGACCATAAACGACGGTTGCGGAACATCCAGGGCCGCTTGCCCCGGCCAGGACCGGCTGACCATCCCTGTATATCATTAAACCGCAATCTTTGTATTGCTCTTCTATAATCGGCGTGCCATGTTTTTTAAATAATGCCAGAGAAACTTCATGTCCGATCTTTCCTAAATCCCCGGTCACTATCAAATCATAATAGGATGGGTCGATGTTTCTTTCTCTAAGATGCGCTTCAATCGTATCTACAGCGGCCGGAGCCATGGCACCGCCCATATTGAAAGGGTCGGTCAATCCCATGTCGATGACACGGCCTATCGTAGCTGAAGTGACCCTTGGGCCTTCCCCGGCACTGCTTAATAAAGCCACGCCAGCCCCCGTAACGGTCCATTGGGCTGTCGGAGGTTTTTGCCCTCCGTATTCAGTTGGGTAGCGAAATTGCTTTTCTACTGCGGCGTTATGACTTGATGCTCCTGTCAATAAGTACTCTGCCCCTTTGGTGTTGACAAGGTATGCACCAAGAGCCAGTCCCTCCATGGAGGTGGAGCAGGCGCCAAATAAGCCGAGATAAGGTGTTCCTAGTGTTCGACAGGCAAAACTGGTAGGGGTAATTTGATTGATTAGGTCGCCTCCTAGGAAAAATTGTATCTGTTCCTTTTGTAGACCCGCCTTCTCGATTGCTTTTGTACTCGCTTCCTCCAATAAGATTTTATGTGCTTTTTCATAGGTATCTTGGTTGATCCATAAATCGGAATGGAGAAGATCGAAATCATCCGCAAGCAAACCGTCTGCTTCAAATGGACCGCCAACGGTTCCTGTGGAGACGATGACAGGCTTTTGATCAAACACCCATGTGCGATGCCCCGTAAGCATTATTAAACCACCCCATTGTATGAGTATTGTCAGTAAGATTAAACAAAGGAATAACATAAAAATCCATCAGCCGATTTGAATATAGTACAGCCATTACCTAAAGGAAACCTTTGGCCCGATGTTCAATGGTCACCGCAACCTGAAAGTAACAAAGCAGCCAATTCGGTCAAACAAAATCCGGAGATAAAGCAGTCAGCTTTTACTTTTTATCATTTAACATCCTTGTATCTCATCATTCGGCGTCAAAAGTCTTTCTGAAGTCCAGGACAATCGTAATTCTCAAAACGATTTTCTACGATGATTATTAAGTGGCAGTCGATCATAATTTAAGAATTACAGCTTTTTCATCCGCAGTTCAAGTCTAGTATGTAACCCTTTGGTAGTTTGTGATTGGCTTAAAGATTTTGTTCTACATTATTTTTTGATATAGAAAAAGGAATGAAAATTTTATTCTTGGTTATGGAAAGAGATAAAAAAGGCTGGTTGCTTTAACCAACCTTTTTTATATGGATGATCATTGTTTATATTGAGGCTCCTCGTTTTGAATCTCTTCAATGCGAGGAGTGATGCTGTCGACAATCGTTTGTGTTTGTTGGGCAGCTTGTTGATACAATTGTTTGGCTTGCTCATTATCTGTAGAAAGGGCGAAGGTTTCAAAGCTCGCCTGAGCGCTTTTTAACCCTGCTATAGTTGTTTTGACATCGTTTATAACTGTCATATATGAACCCCCTAATTTTTTAACTGCCTTATTAGAGTGGGGAAAAAATGATTATCTATACCTTCCAAATATATCTATGAGTGAAATCAAGTGACTAGCTTCTTAATCAAACGTTTGATTAATGGGATGGAAACAGGCATTGTTTTAATCCTCCTTTTTCAATGTACGAATCGTTTTTATTGTTTAATTATTGACCGAATTCAGAATTTTAAATATAATGTAATGAAACATAACGTGAATACGTGAGGTGATGTGACATTTATATTATGGACGATTTATATAGTAGGGTAGTTATTGAAATTTCATCTGAAGAAGTGATAAAAGGACTGCTATTCCACAAAAGCAAACAGGAGTCGGAAATTGAATCAATCAAAGGTAAAATTCATAAATATGAGCAAAAACGACGAGCTGAGGAAGCTTGGTATCAATCCCTGTCACCATTTAAACGTTTTTTTACAGGGCGTGCCCCAAGTCATCACCAGGCGGTTGAACATTTGGTGAATGTGAAAGATAGATATAAACAAATCGAGAAAATAAAACAGCGGGTCGCTTTTTTAGATGAGGTGATCGGTTTACTTGAGGCTGAACCAGAAAAAAGGGAAATGAATTTACCATCAGACATCATTAAAGAAATAATGGCCTGGCAGAAAGCGGAGGGAACGCCGAGATGACTCTAGAAACGTTAAACGCAGGCTTGGATACGATTTGGGTGGTTCTTACAGCAGCCATGATACTATTGATGGAGGGCGGGTTTGCCTTATTGGAGGCAGGGTTCGTCCGTACGAAAAATAATGTGAACATCATCATGAAGGTTTTTGCCGATATTACGATCGGAACGCTTTGCTATTTCGTCGTTGGTTTTGGCTTAATGTATGGAAAGGATGTATTTGGAATCATCGGGGCAAGTGGCTTTCTGCTGAAAGGTGATTTGTCGCACATCGACCTTACGATTTCCATGGATGCATATTGGTTATTTCAAGGGGCATTCGTCATCGCCGTCATTTCCATCGTTTCGGGAGCAGTTGCGGAAAGGATCAATTTTCGGGCGTATCTTATTTTTGTCGTAATGATGACAGCATTCATCTATCCGATTGCCGGTCACTGGGTATGGGGTGGCGGATGGTTAAGTAGGATGGGCATGCAGGACTTCGCAGGGTCTGCTGTCATTCATGCACTAGGCGGTTTTTCAGCACTTGCGGCTGCCATTGTTATCGGGCCGAGAGCAGGTAAATTCACTTCAAGGGGGACCAGCTCCATTTCGCTGCCGAGTAATCTCCCCTTGGCATCTGTCGGGGCATTCCTTTTATGGTTTGGCTGGTTTGGATTTAATGCAGGAAGCACCTTGCAAGCTACAGATGTCCGAATTGGACATATTGCCATTGTCACGATGCTCTCAGCTGCATCAGGGGGAGCGGTTACCCTGCTTTATACACTGTTTAGATATGGACGCTCGGATGCACCTTCCGTCATCAATGGCTCACTTGCTGGTCTTGTCGGGATTACAGCTGGATGTGCATTCGTTAGTGATTTGGCGGCGTTGCTGATTGGAGCAGTTTCTGGAATGTTGATGTTAGCTGCGACAAATTGGTTGGAAGCCCGGAAAATCGATGATCCGGTCGGTGCCTTTCCTGTTCATGCGGCATCAGGAATGTGGGGGACGATAGCGGTAGGGCTTTTCTCCACTGAAAACGGATTGTTTGCCGGCGGGGGATGGCATTTGCTCGGAGTTCAAATATTAGGATTAGTGGTGTTATGCACCTGGGGCTTTTCAGTGACTTGGCTTGTTTTTAAAGTTATAAATGTTTGGCTGCCGATAAGATCGACTGAAGAAGAAGAAGAACTTGGGTTGGATATCAGTTATCATGGCATCATGGCCACACATACCTCGCCGGAGTTCATCAAGGTCGAGGATTACTATAAGCAGGATGAAGAATTGACAAGGTAATATCTATAATACAATGGTAAAATCAAGTAAGAGGTGAATTTTTAAATGGGTGTATGCAATCTTAATCATTCGCAGCAAGATGTCAGGCTAAAATTTGAGAGCCAAAAGGCATTTTTACCAACACAATTGAGTCAAACATTAGATCGATATCTTGAAAAAGGGATTTCGCAGGAAACATTGAATGAACTTTTTCATCTATTGAAGAAGTATGACTTGTCTACCCAGGAGGAACAGGAATCTAGAAACGAAAAGTTGAAACGGATCATGCCGTAAATTAGAAAGAGCAGGAGTGTAAATATGACTCCCGCTCTTTTATTTTCTTGGCTCTTTTCGTAAAGATTGTTGTTTTTAAAACGAAACTATCTAAGGTTGATTGGAGCGGAAGTGTGAGACTCCTGCGGGAGCGGCGGGACAGGTGAGAGCCCACAGGCGTTTACGCCGAGGAGGCTCACCGCCCGCCCCGCGGAAAGCGAGCATCTGGAGGGGAAATCAACCACACCTCACTACTTGGTAAATAGCAACAAAGTATGTGAAAACAGCCATTTTCTTATAAATAACTTGATGAATTCCGCGGGAATATGGCAGATTCCTATTTTTTATTCTGCAGATCAGTATTGTGTAACTACTTTTTTAAAGCAAGTAGCAGGATTCATATTTAAGGCGGCGAAAACAATTGTGTATATGACAAATAGTGAAAATCGTAAAGCTTTGTAACCCTGGACAAGGGTTTGGTGACCTTTAAAGATTAATCAATCGTTTGATTAAATCTTAAATGAAAAAGCGGGAGCTCACAATGAGCTCCGGCTATTTCCTTCATTAAAAACCATCATCTGTTGCGGTGAAGGGGATATTAAGGTTTCTTTCCACGGCCCGAAGTCTTTGATTCAGTCTGTTTAACCTATTCGTATGTCGCTGGTCCGCTTGACTTAGCCTGGTGATTTCCTGGTTAATGCGGTTCACTTCACGATTTATCCGCGTGATTTCTTGGTTCTGCCGATTGAGTTCCCTCGTTTGACGCTCGTTTTGACGCTCAAGTTCCCGGATTCTTCTTTCAAGTTGTTGAGGCTGCCTTTCAATATCGAATTGGTCTGGCACCTGGCTATATGGATTTTCTTGTACCTGCTGAAAGTTCCAATCTTGCTGTGGCATATAATCAAATCGTTCAGGCTGTTGGAAGTATGGGTTAAAATTTGGTTCAAAGTACTGATGATTTCCGTTTTGTTGTGGATAAGGATAAAATCCGTATGAATTCATGGTCAACTCTCCTTTTTAAAATCAGGATGGATACCCTATAACTTATGTCAGTTCCGGTGAAGTGACTAGGCGTTAGCCCATATGAATGGGAAGAAGAGGTAATTTACAGAAAAAATTTCAATAAATTTGCAGAAATCATCCGGTTCCTATATCGTTTAGGATAGGAGAAATTCTTTTTTTCATCTTGAAACCAATTCCAAGGATAATCCGTATATAAAGAAAAGAGTGTAAGTCAGGAGTGTAATGATAATGAATCGATTTGTTGCTGATTTTGTTCCAATATTGATTGCATTTCCAATGGTTTTGCCAGTTTGGATGATTAGCTATTTCGTATTGAATCAACCGTTTGCCCTGTCCGTTGTCATATCTTTAGCAGGAGGGGTACTTGCATACTGGCTGAGTTCCGTATATTTTTCATCAAGATACCTCAAAAAACATGAATTGACGAGAAAAGAATATCAATATATAAAGAAAAATTTAATTGAAGCAAAACCGAAGATATGGCGGGTGCAAAAAGCACTAATCTCGGTCAGGCATATCTCTTCTTTTAAACAGAGGAAAGAGATGATTAAAATGATCAGGAAAATATACAGTCTGACAAAAAAAGAACCGAAGCGGTTTTATCAAGCGGAACAGTTTTATTACTCCCATCTGGATTCTGCCATGGAGCTTGCGGAGAAATATGTTTTTCTAGCACAGCAGCCAAAAAAGAATAGGGAACTCGAACTTTCTTTAACGGAGACTCGTAAAACTTTAAAGGAACTTACTAATACGATAGAAAAGGATTTATATAAAGTGATTGCCGATGATATCGATGACCTTAACTTCGAATTGGATGTTGCTAAGCAATCCATTAAAACTAGAAAAGAGTCACAAGTAATTGATGAAAGCAGGAGGTTAAAATGAATAACAATGATCCAAACCTGTTGAATAAAACGAATAACTCCAGTTTGATCGATGACCTTTTAGCCAATCCATTTGATGGGGTGCAGGAGCTTGAGAAAGTATCTTCCCAGGAAGCGAAACCGGTTAAACTGATTGATGTCATTCCTGAAGAGAACAGGGCAAAAGCTTATCAGCTTGCCGAACAAATCGACCCAACGAATCATCAGGCAATGATATCCTATGGTACACCCGCCCAATCAAAGCTCCTGACCTTTTCTAATTCCATGCTTGAGCATGTCCAGAAAAAAGATGTGGGTGAAGTGGGCAGCATTATCAATGATTTAATGAAAAAGTTAAACGAACTCAGCCCGGATGAGTTAAAACCGGATAAGCCCTCATTTTTTGCGCGTATGTTCGGGAAGCTCTCGGGATCTGTACAGGAGGTGCTATCCAAGTATCAAAAAACCGGTGCCCAAATCGACCGAATCAGCGTAAAACTCGATCGGAGCAAGAATATCCTGTTATCGGATATCGTAATTCTCGAAAAGCTATATGAAACGAATAAGGAATATTTTCAAGCATTGAATGTCTATATTGCAGCTGGGGAAATCAAACTCGAAGAAATCCATGAGAAAACGATACCGGAGCTAAGGAAGTCCGCTGAATCAAGTAATGATCAAATGAAGTTTCAAGAAGTAAATGATATGCTGCAATTTGCTGAACGGTTGGATAAAAGGCTTCATGATTTGAAGTTGAGCCGTGAAATCACGATTCAAAGCGCACCGCAAATCAGGCTAATCCAAAACACGAATCAGGCACTAGTCGAAAAAATCCAATCTTCGATCATGACAGCCATCCCACTTTGGAAAAACCAGGTTGCGATTGCACTGACCCTAATCAGGCAAAGGCATGCTGTAGAAGCCCAAAAACAGGTTTCCAAGACTACAAATGACTTGTTATTGAAGAACTCCGAGATGCTGAAAACGAATACCATTGAAACCGCAAAAGAAAATGAGCGCGGACTTGTCGATATTGAAACATTAAAGAAAACGCAAGCTAACTTGATATCCACGCTTGAGGAGACCATGCGGATTCAAGAAGAAGGCAGGCATAAACGCCGTCAAGCTGAACAGGAATTGGCGTCAATGGAAAATGAACTGAAGCAGAAACTATTAGAGATAAAGGGATAAGGGGAGATAACATGGAGACTATCGAGGCTATAAAAACGAGAAGAAGCATTGGAATCGTTAAGCAGGATCCGGTTCCTAAAGAAATGATCGAGCAAATCATTGAAGCCGGAACATATGCACCTAATCATCATCGGACGGAGCCTTGGCGTTTTTTTGTTTTGACAGGGGAAGGAAGAAATAAACTTGGGCAGGTATTCGAAGAAATAACAAGAATCGAAAATGCTGATGATACCCCTGAAAGTTTAATCAGCAAGCTCGAAAGGCAAAAAAAGAATCCATTAAGGGCTCCAGTCATCATCGCAGTGGGCATAGAGCCTAGTGATAAGAATAATGTCCTCGTCGCAGAAGAATATGCGGCTGTGAACAGTGCCATCCAAAATATGCTTCTTGCAGCACATTCTCTAGGTTTGGGAGCAGTATGGAGAACGGGGAAAATAACTTATCATGACAAAGTCCGTGAATTTTTCAATTTATCCTCTAAGGGAGATGTGTTGGCTTTCATATACTTGGGTTATCCTGACATGGAGCCGAAACCTGCTAAGAAAACACCGATTGACGAATTGACCACATGGATCGGATGAGGATTAGGGGCTGCATCAGTTTATAGACACTGATGCAGCTTTTTTTATTGCCTTCAATAAGGCTTCTTTAATTATGTTTTTACTGAAAGGGATTTGACTTTGTCAGGCTTCGTTTCAAGTGACGATTGGTGAATTAGGTTGTACAATACAAAGGAAGAATAAATTTTGATGAATTAGGATGTGTCTATAGATGAGAACGATTGATCCATTTGAGATACTCGATGGAAAAGCGATAAAATATTTGGATGTATTTGGCGTTGAGGATGGCATTGCTTTAAAAAGTAAATACGAAGATAAATCGTATTGGATATATGATTATTATTGCATGCATCAGACTTGTGATTGCCAGGAAGTATACCTTGAATTCGTTGAGGAGCTTAAAGGCAATAAACAGGCGGGACAGCATTTTGGAGTGAGGGTTTCTTTCGGGGATAATCAATTCGTCCTGGAGGATTATAATATTTCGAAGCAAAAGGCGATGGATATCGCGGAAGATACGCTGAAGTACAGTAAAGATGTAATGGAGTTATTTAAACAGCGGTATCAGCAAATGAAGGAAAAAGGCACGCAAATTATCACGGAAAGTGCAAAGGCAGCTAAAATGCCGCATGTTCATGCAGAACCGGTCATTGGCAGAAATGAGCCTTGTCCATGCGGAAGCGGGAAAAAATACAAAAAATGCTGCGGTGCAGCTTAACATCTTGGAAGCTGACTCGATTCGGAGTCGCTTCTTTTTTATTGGAAAAGTGCGTGCTTGGGAAAAAAATGAGAAAAAAGTGTAGCATAAAACGAACATTTGTTCTATAATAAGAGTACCAGATAATAACACAAAAAGAAATAAAAACTAGTTATTTAGACGGAATTTTCCGAAAACTTCTTTTTTATTTTCATAAATCTGGTATATATAAGAGAGAAGAGTTTTTTGATCTCATCTCTTTCAACGGTAGACGGCAACCAGACGGGATGAAAATCCCTACACTGATGGCAGTTTAACTTATTGAACGAAGGAAGGGGTAATCAAATGACAAGAGAAAAAAGATTAATACCTTACAAAGTTCTTGAAGTAATGGAAACGGTGAAAGAGAAGATTCCTGAGGGTGTCGAGCTTGTGAAAGCACCGGCAATTTGGGAAAAAAGCAGCTATGGTGAGGGCGTGGTAGTTGCCGTCATTGATACAGGCATAGACAAGGGACATCCAGACCTCAAGGAAAGAATCATTGGCGGGAAGGATTTTACCAATACCGGGGATTATCAAGATGATAACGGACATGGGACACATGTTAGCGGTACGGTTGTTGCTGCCATTAATAATGCTGGTGTAGTGGGAGTGGCTCCGAAAGCAAGCATATTAGCGTTAAAGGCCCTAAATGGTCAAGGACAAGGCGACATTGATTGGATTAATGGTGCTCTAGAGTATGCCATCAATTGGCGGGGACCAAATGAAGAAAAGGTTTCGGTTATTTCACTTTCGCTTGGCGGACCTCCCGATGAGACTGAACACAAACTCATTCAAAAGGCACTTCAGAACGATATCCTTGTTGTTTGTGCAGCTGGAAATAGCGGTGATGGGCGTCATGAAACGGATGAATTGGATTATCCAGGAGCATATCCCGAGGTAGTGGAAGTGGGGGCTGTGGATTTAAGCAGAAATTTAGCGGATTTTTCAAATTCAAATGATGAAATTGACTTGGTGGCGCCAGGGGTTGATATTCTCTCTACGTATCCAGGAAATAAATATGCCAGGTTGAGCGGAACGTCAATGGCTACGCCTCATGTAAGCGGTGCGGCAGCCCTCTTGAAAGTGATTGCTGAAAAAGAATTTGAGCGCAATTTAACTGAAGCGGAATTATATGCACAGCTGGTGAAAAGTACGGAAGATCTGGGAATAAGCAAAAAAGCGCAGGGAAATGGACTGCTTAACTTAACGATTACGGAACAAAGAGCTGAAAAATCGATTAAGATTACGATAGAATCAGAAAATCTAAAGCTACCGAGTAAATCGGTGGTCATGGAATATTAGAGAAAAAAGGTGCCCCAAGAAATTTTTGGGGCACCTTCCATAATGATTATTTTTTATTTTTCCTTAGAGCTGCAAAAAGCGCTACAATGGAAAGAATTAATGATATGACAGCCAGGGTAATGATCAGCGTTTGGTTGCCATCACCTTCTGTTGTTGCTGCATCCTTTGAATTGTCAGGTGTCGTGGAATCATTAGTGTCAGCTTCATCTTCGTGACCATGGTCCGCAGGTGAAGCATCAGCCTTGGGTGCAACCGTGATTTCCGTTACAGAATGCGGTAGGTCTGAGCCTTCTTCACCGCTCCATTCAACAATTTCACCATCTTCGTAATATTGAAATGCATCCCAGGCAACTTTCGTTTCTTCTTTAGGATTTTGTGCTACGAAAGAGAATTGCTGGAATTGTCCAGCAGCTATTCCTTTGTCAGTTGCTGCCCAAGTTACCGTTTTTACATGCCCATCTTTGTCACCTTCTGTCGTTACTTTCCATCCCGGTACAGGCTGATAGCTTTCAAAAGTAACCCCTTCAGGTACTTTTAAAGTCACCTTTGTAGTGGCAGTTTCTTTTTCTACGGGTACTTTAATTGTATAAGTTTCCCACGCCTCAGGTGCAGATGAACTTGGCTTGACCGTAACGTGAGCATATGCTGAACCGGAAAAAATGAATAATGAAGCAAATGTAAAAATAAGTAGCTTTGATATGTTTTTCATTTGTATAAATCCCTCCTATTATGAATTCCCTATGAAAATTATAAAATCAGCATTGATTGAATCCAGGCTTTCAGTCAATCCATGAATATGGATATTCCACTTTCCTGGCATGGTTAATATAGACTTTGATGTAAATGTCCCTGTGTTTTTCTCCTTCATTTGAAGCTTTATTTCACCGCGTGGCGTATCCAATGGCTGCATCGTGATCGTAAGCTGCTCTATTTCAGCAATTGGCTTGCCTTCCTTGGATAGATTTACTTGAATCAGGTTATCCCCGACTTCATTGGGCGTCACCATTAATGTAACCTCGTTATTTTCTTCAGTCCGTAACGTTTTTTCAATGGGGCCGGGAGAAGACATGGCAGTTTGGACATTTGTTAATAAAGCTGCAACGAGAAGGATGACGATTCCTAAACCAAACTCCATCCCCACACTATAACCAAGTTTTTTCGTTTGCTTTTTCCCACTGAGAAAATGAAAGCCGCCTAAAACGATCATGATTAACATGAGACCGATTTTCGCTAGTATCAATTGGCCATATGTTGTGTTAAACATTGAATGGATAGTTGGTACATGCTGTAAACTGCTATATATTCCGCTAATAATCAGGATGATTACAAACAGAAATGCCCATTTGGAAAACCTTTGAATGATCGACCAGTAAAAGGTTTTCTTATCTTCTTGGACTGACTGCCGATCTGCAAGCCCAGGCAAAATCACCAATAAGGCCATAAGGCCGCCGAGCCATAAAGCCATGGACAATAAATGAAGGAAATCCATCAAAACGGCCAGTGCCTGATTAGGAACGGCTGCTGTATGTCCGGTGAATGCCTTACAAATCATCAAGCTGGCAATTATGATGAATGAAATGAAAGGTAGTGATTTATTCAATGAGTTCTCGAGCATGAAATAAATTACTAAAAATAGAAGGAGCAATATTAGAATTTCCATGATCCAGATCGTCCCAAAGTTTGTAGCATTCAATACTTCCTTTATATAACTAACATTAAATGCATCGGTCCAACCTACGCCAGCATCGATCGTAACTCTTAAAGGCAGACTGCAGAAGATGGAAAATGCTAAACCAGCATATGAAAGCCAAAGGTATAGACGGGTTCTTCTGCTTGCTTCAAAAAGTCGGGAATCCTTCATTAGCGATAATCTGAAAAATAGGATTCCGGTAAGGGCAGCGAAGCATATGTATTGTAGACTTTGCAGAATAACGTTGATGGAATTCGGAAAACTTTCATTCACTTCGGAATTATTTTGATCTGATAGGCCTGCCGAATCTCCGAATTTAAAGGGGATAGTTCCTTCAATAGGATGGCCATCACTCGAAACCACTCTCCATTTAATATAGTAAATCCCTTCATCGATCGTGCCCTTCCACTTAGCTTCCAGTATTTTTTCACTCTGTTCAGAGATTGTACTCTTTTGAGTTTGAATTTTGTCTCCATCTTGGCTGAATACCTCAAGCGAATGAAAAGCTGGTTGTATATTCTCGCTGAATTGAATGGTGATCTTTTCAGGAAGAGTATCCATCGCTTCATTCGGGCTAGGATTAGAGCTGATTACTGTAGCATGACCAGAAGCCATTGCCGGGTATAAAAGCAAACTGAATAGGCTGACTACCAGCCATAAATATTTTTTCATCTTGGTGTGCCATCATCCTTTCATCCGATTATGTAAGCCCATTATAAAAGGAAAATGTGAAAAAACAGTGAAAATAATTTAGTTATCTAAAGGCAGTTTAAGAGGTTCGCTAGAAAATGAGAACAATAAGTTTTAGTTTTGCCTTCCATTCCAGTATAGCCATAAATAAGTGGTGGGAATTCCACTTTGCATAAAGTTTATACCAAATAGGCATCCTCCTTTTGATATAAACTCCATTAAGAAATAATTAAGGTTCCTTTAGTAATCTGAACCTATCATGTTTAAGGAATTTGGAGGGATAGGTTTTGATGAAGAAGGGATTAAAAGAAACAAGTGTGAAGGTGATCTTGGTTGGTTCCCTTGTGGGGATGGGAACATCCACTTATATGCCAGCGACAGAAGCTGCGGAAGGCACTTCTGTCATTTTGGAAGAGGCACAAACGGTAAATAGTCTTTCAAAGCTAGAGATAGAGGGTATGGCATTGGATCAAAAGTTTACAGAAGATGTACACGACTATAGTTCAACAGTGGGGAATGATGTGGAAAAGATCACCTTGCTTGCAGCAAGCCCTAACGAGAATGCAGCCATATATGTGAATGGTGTCAAAATGACGGATGGTAAATTGAAGGATTTAACACTTCAAACTGGCATGAATACGTTTGTAATCACCGTCAGCGATGGGGAAAATGAAACCGTAACCTATACTCTCAAGGTCGAAAAACATGAAAGTGATGATAACCTTTTAACATCGATTGGATTATCAAAAGGCTCATTAACATTCGATTCTAAAGTGACAGCTTATCATGCTTCAGTTGAAAATGAAGTCCAGTCGGTTACGGTAACTCCGACATTGAGTAACAGTAAGGCAATTGTAAAGGTGAATGGAAAGGATGCAACCAGTGCAGGTGTAAAGGTTACCCTTCCAGTCGGTAAGACCACGGTGAAGATAACCGTTACAGCAGAAAATGGAAATGAAAAAAACATATACACTTACGATTACACGGGCTGCAGCCGCAGCTAAGGAAACGGAATCGAAAGCTGCTCCAAAAGAGGATGAAGTCCAAAAGGAGCCTTCTACAGGAACGAGTAAAGCCCATCCTTCCTCGGATAAGGGGAATAAATCATCTTTATCATCAGCAGGATCCTCGGATAAGGGGAGTAAAACATCTTTAACATCAGCGGAATCCTCCAATAATCAAAAGCCAAGCGGTGGTGTCAGTGAAGTAACGAATGCACAGCAAATTGAAAGTATTTCAACACAAAAAGTGAAAACGGATTCTGTTGAGAAAGTAACGTCCGCAGATTCTTTAGGCGAGGAAGGCAATAATGGACCAGTGTTGAACAGTCTGACGGTGTCATCCGGCGTATGGAACAAATCTTTTGAATCTAATGAGCATACCTATCATATCGAGGTCGATAATGATATTTCTTCAGTCGAATTGAATGCAACTACAAATGCCAGCGGAGCAACGATTGAATATGACGGTGCGAGCAGTGCAAAAGTGAAGATCAAGGATAAAGCGAAAACGGCCATTTCCGTTACCGTTTCAAAGGATGGGGAGCGTCGTACTTACGTCCTTGTTTTCGAAAAGGACATGGATGTTGAAATGGATGAGGAAGAAACCATGGATGATGTCAAAACAAAAGAGGTGGAAGTTGAGGCAGCGCAAACGAGTACAGCTGGTATGACGGAGAGCGAAACATCCAATGATTCAGAAGGTCAGACTAATGGGAAACAACCTGTTGAGACGGTTTCATTCTTTGGGAATATAAAGGAATTCTTCACCTCTCTGATAAAATAGGATGGTTTGAATCCTGCAAAAAAAGGACAAGGTTCAGGCTTGTCCTCGAAGTTCATATTTTTATGGGCAAAATGATTTGGACCTCGGTTCCTTGGTTCAGTTCACTGTTAAACCGGACCTTTCCCCGATGCGCCTCAATGATTCGGCAACTGACTGTCAGTCCTAATCCGGTTCCTTTTTCTTTTGAAGAATAGAAAGGCTCTCCAAGATGTTTTATGCGGTTTTTTTCTATTCCGCTACCGTTATCTTTGATGGTGATGGAAAGGTTATTGTTCATTCGTTCAAAATCAATCCAAATGTGGTCGGCGGATGCCTCCATGGAATTCTTGAGCATGTTTATGAAAACTTGTTTTAATTGGTTTCCCTCACATAATAGAAGCGGTATTTCATTTTTGACAGATATTGATATTTTGGTGGAGTACGAGTCCGCCTCTGGTTTCAACAAGGTTTTGACATCGTTCATCAGGTCGATGATTTGATGTTTGCTGAATGGAAGTTCCTGTGGTTTTGCCAGAACGAGTAACTCGCTTACAATAAGATTGATCCGGTCCAATTCACTTAACATGATCGTGTAGTATTGTTCATAGGGATGGTCGCTCTTTTTAAGCAGTTGGACGAAACCTTTTAAAGAAGTCAGCGGATTTCGTACCTCGTGGGCTACACTTGCGGCAAGTTCGCCGACTATCGATAATTTTTCGGTTCTTCTTAAGCGTGCTTCGGTTTCTCGAATTTGAGTGACTTCTTTAGCATAAGTAATGATTCCGACTAAATCCTCGCCAACCATCATCGGGACAAACGTACAAGAAAGTAAGATGGACTTCCCGTACTTCGTCAGGAATTCTATATCTTTCCCTTTTTTGATCCCCTTTTGGTTTTCCATGACATATTGGCATGATGTACGGATCAATTCCGCGTCTTCTGCTGAAAAATTCAAATTAATGAATGAAGCGCCATGTATTTCTTCCTGTAGAAAGCCTGTTACCGTTTCAAACCTTGGATTCACGGTCGTGATCATTCCATTTAAATCAAGCATCAGCATTGGATAAGGGTTGTGCTCAAACAATGATTTATAGCGTTGTTCGCTATCAAATAATTGATTCTCCGCGACAACTCTTTCAGATATATCCCTGCCAATGACGACTAAGCCTTTACGTGAACCATCTTCATTGAACAGGGGAACTTTAATCGTATCAAAGGTCTTGTGATTGCCATCGGGAAGAGGGATGATTTCCTCGCACCTAGTAATTTCCCCCTTTACCCACGTTTCTTCATCGGAAATTTCACAGTAGATCAACGATTCTTTATAAAATTCGGTGTATTCTGCGAGCTCACTGTCTCTTTTTCCCTTATAATCTACATTCTCCAATTGAAATAATTGCAGCCCGAAGGTATTGGATTCAAGCCATCGGCCATCCCCATCCTTGAAATTAACGAAATCCACCATTGAATTGATGAGTGTGCGCCGACGTTGTTCCGCCTCTTTTAATCGTTTGAATTCTTCCTTTTTAGCTAAATAAAGATATAGAATTAAGCCTATTGATAAAAGGAAAACAATGCCTTCCGCCCTTTGGAGTTGAATGAAGACCTCTTTATTATGGATATTTGTAGTTAAAAAATAGTCGAATACGACTAATGTAAGAATCCCGGATAGGATATATATTGCTAAGATGGAGCGTTTGGACATGGAGATTCTCCCTGTTTTTAAGACATTTCAAAGGTAAAAATACATACACATTTTAACAAACTATCGGAAAAAAATATATGCAGAATCTCTAAATAAAAAAACAGGGGCCAATGTGGTCACCTGTTTTTTCTGAAGAAGGTTAGTTTCTTCTTCTTTTTTGCACGCTTATAGACCATGAAGAATAGTAAGAAAAGGAGTGCAAGAGCAGCTAGCGTATATTGGTTCATTTCGACAGATAGCAGTCCATAGGGAATCAGTGATAGGAAGAAAAAGTATATAAGGTTGCCAAGTGCCGTCGCCAATAAATAGTCTTTGAAAGTGACGGTGCTGACTCCGGCTGCCAAGTTAATTAAGCTTGTGGGGATAAGTGGGAAAATCCTGCCTGTAAACACGTACATGAAGCCATGCTCCACTACAGATTCTTGCCACTTTTCACCAATCTTCTTTAAAAGAAGCTCCTGAAACCAGTTTCTTGCTGCATAAAAAATGAATCCTGAGGCAACAACACTTGTAAACCAACTCCATAGATAGCCATATATGAATCCGAATATCGTGACATTGATGGTCAGGAGCAAAATTAAGGGGATGATTGTAAAAGAATTTTGTACAAACATCAATACGAATGTCACAATAAATGTAAGCAAAAGATTTTCCTTCAATATGCCAATAACAGAATCCAAATCACTTTTCCAAACCAAAGTGAACAGTTCTGCATTAGAGTATATAAAAATTGCGATTACAAGTAGACCGATTATGGTCAGGACTTTTTTCAAAGGGCCACCACCATTCTTACTAATAGTTTATCATTTTAGAGTTCAATGGTGAAAAAAAAGAGCTGCCGCATCATGCAGACAGCTCTTTTCCATTATAGTGGCTTAACGGCGCGAAGATTCCTTTTAAAGCCACTTTTCAAACTGAATTCTTTTGTTCATTCCATAAATGATTGGCGCTCCAATCAAAAGGACAACGAACTCACCGACAGCTGTAGTCATCCAGCTTAGCCAGAATGGCAAGCCAAAGGCAAGGTTCAGTTCAATTGCAATTAAAAACATTGTGAACGTGAAAAAGATAATCGTAGCGACCATACGTCCTTTAATGCCTTTTATGAAACGAGAAACATAAATGACAAGCAATAAGGCGAGCAGGGATTGGCCCACCCCAAAAATCAAATCATATGGCACCATCGGCGAAAAGAGCAGATTCGATATGAAGACTCCTCCAACGATACCGTAGATATACTTTTTATTGAATACAATCAGATGATTCAACATTTCCGGTACACGGAATTGGAACATCTCAAAAGCTATTGGTTTAAACACCAATGAGACCGCCACATACAAGGCAGCCAATAACCCGTTTATCACGAGTGTACGAACATTCATTTTACTCTCTCCCTAGTTTTTTTATCGTGGGATGGTTACGAACCACGTGCAGGCGTTTACCCGATGATTAATAGTAGCCCATGTAAGCTTGTTTCGTCAATTTGTAAAGAATGGTTTTAATTTATAGGTTTCCAATCAGATAAAGTAGCACAAGTGGATTTTGAATTATTGCAATGAAGGATGATATTATTTCAATATGTACATAAAAAGGAGTGAATATTAATATGTCGATCGAAAGTGTCAAAAGCCATTTTAAACAATGGAATCGGGAAGGCGACGTAAAGGAGTTCGAAACATCTAGTGCCACGGTAATTGAAGCAGCGGAAACCATCGGTGTTATCCCAGCGCGGATTGCCAAGACCCTTTCCTTTAAAGGGGAAGGTGAACACGCGATTTTGGTCGTTGCCGCAGGGGACGCGAAAGTGGATAATAAGAAATTTCGTCAGACGTTCGGTTTCAAGGCACGAATGCTTTCACCTGATGAAGTGCTTGCACAGACCGGCCATGCAATCGGAGGCGTTTGCCCGTTTGGCCTGGCAAACGATTTAGCTGTTTTTCTTGATGTATCGATGAAGCGCTTCGAGTCATTGTTTCCGGCTTGCGGCAGTTCAAACTCTGCAATAGAACTTACACTCGCTGAATTATTTGAATATTCAGGTGCCAAGGATTGGGTGGATGTTTGTAAGGGGTGGGAAGAAAAGGGGAATGTGGAAACGGCGGCTGGAAATGCAGTTGATGGCATTTGTTGAATGGGATGGAGTCCACTAAAGTGAACTTTATTTGCGGGGGGGCCGCATTCATTTCTATTATTGAAAACGGGCAGAAAGTGTTCCTGATCGGAGGTTGAAAGATGTTAAATGGAAGCGAAAGAAAAAGCAATAGCAATAGCAGCTATCTGAGTCTTAAAACTCTTTATGAAGAAAATATAACGGTTAAGAGCATTGCCCAGGAGCTTGAGTTTTGCCATAAAAATGATCTGGCGCTGGATATCCAGAAAGCAATGAAAAAAAAGAATTTTGATATATTGGCAGTCCAAGATCAAGGGGAAATCATCGGATATATCGAAAGGCAAGAACTAGGTGAGGGAAGTATTTCTGAATATATGAGAAACTTCTCACCAAGGGAAATGGTTTCGAATTCAACCCCTTTGATCCAGCTTCTCCATATTTTTAAGAATAAGACAAGGGTGTTCGTATTAGAGAATAATTCAATTAAAATGTTGATTACCCATGCCGACCTCCAAAAGCCTCCGATCAGGATGCTGATATTCGGATATATTACCTTATTGGAAATGAGGATGAGCGATATCATCCTGGATAGATTCGGCGATGGCAGCTGGTATCCAATGATCAGCGAAGACCGTTTAGAAAAGGCAACCGAATTATATAAAAGGAGAATCGATAAAAATGAGGATATCAATATAATAGAGTGCCTGCAAATCAGTGATAAATTCGATATTATACATAAAGATAAAGAATTGAGGCGCTTCTTCCAAATCCCTTCCAAAAGCAAAGGGAAGAAGGATGCGAATGCCATCCGAAAATTACGGGATAAGATTTCCCATGCTAATGAACTGGGTCTGGACATGTCATGGATGGAAATCATCGAGGTTGTCGAGTCCTGCGGCCGACTGCTCGAAATCTCTGAATCCTATCCTTATGAAAAATAAGATCCGGCTAATCATGCTGGTTCTTTTTTTTGCGCATCCAGATAGAAAAAAACTGCCCGTATCAGGCAGTCTCCCCGAAAAACTCAAAACTCCGGCAGTTGATCCAGGTTATTTTCTTTAATCCCATCGGGCTCACTCCGTAATATGTCACGTCCATATTTATGAAAGACGTCTACATTGGCCAGGTTGCCAGCTTTCGCTTCCGCAAGGGCTGTGGGGTAGTCGAGTTCGCGGCCGGAGTCCGTCTTGATGGCGATAATATTGTCCTCTTCATTTTTCCTTACGGCGATGATTTCTTCTTTTCCTGCTGCTGAATCACTTTGGTTTGCTTGCGGTGTTCCCTGCTGTTTATATGACTCATAGGCTTCTTCAAATTGGTCCATGTGTTTTAGACACCTCCTATTTATAGGGTGAACCATTTTTCCTGCAATATACAAACCGGATTTCGTCCAACTTGAGCCGTTAATTCGTCCAAATGGGCCGATCTTTCGGCACTTTTTTTTGTGAATGCTGTCGTCTTGGCCTTTTTGCAGTGGCATGGCACTTGCATCTTGTATAAGTAGTAGCAAGAAATAATATCCACCAGATTAAGGGAGGAATAGTAATCATGAATGTAAAACAAGGGGCAAGCACTGTAAATGCAAAACAACAGGTCAAGACAATGAAAGCGGCGGTCGTCAATGAATTTAACCAAAAACTTGAGATTAAGGAAGTACCGATCCCGGAATTGGAATATGGTGAGATATTAGTGAAAATTAAAGCCTGTGGCGTGTGTCATACCGATTTACATGCTGCACATGGTGATTGGCCGGTAAAACCCAAGCTTCCGCTTATCCCGGGACATGAGGGTGTTGGCATTATAGAAAAGGTGGCGGAAGGCGTAACTTCCTTGAAAGTGGGGGACCGTGTTGGGATCCCTTGGCTTTATTCGGCCTGCGGCGATTGTGAATATTGTCTGACCGGCAGGGAAACGCTTTGCTTGGACCAATTGAATGCAGGCTATTCCGTGGACGGCGGATATGCGGAATATTGTAAAGCACCAGCCAAATATGTGGTGAAGGTTCCTGAAGGGCTTGATTTTGCGGAGATTTCACCGATTTTCTGTGCAGGTGTAACGACTTATAAGGCGCTTAAGGTATCAGAAGCAAAACCTGGCGATTGGGTAGCGATTTATGGAATTGGCGGATTGGGACATGTTGCCCTGCAATACGCAAAAGCGATGGGTTTTAATGTCATTGCTGTCGATATTCAAGATGATAAGCTTGATCTGGCAACGGAACTGGGGGCGGATTACACGGTTAATGGGCTTAAGACCGATCCTGTACAGGCCATTAAGGATAAGGTTGGCGGCGTGCAGGCATCCATTTCTGTGGCGGTTACGAAAAAAGCATTCGAACAGGCTTACAGTTCAGTCAAGAGGGGCGGCACACTTGTCGTAGTCGGATTGCCGAATGATGAACTTCCAATCCCGATTTTTGATACAGTGTTAAATGGGGTGACTGTAAAAGGGTCCATCGTCGGGACGAGAAAAGATTTACAGGAAGCTGTTCAATTTGCGGCTGAGGGTAAAGTCAGAACGAATATTGAAACAAGAAAGCTTGATGAAATCAATGACGTGTTTTCGATGATGGAAAACGGAGAAATCAACGGCCGCATCGTATTGACGCTAGAATAGGAACAGAGGAGGAAGCCCTGGAATGGGGCATCCTCCTTTTTATTATGTCTGGCTCTTCTCATTTAATATATAGCGCAATTTCCTTATGGATATTTGCAAGCGTTTGGCAGCTTCATTCCGGTTGCCGTAGGTTTTTTGCAGAGCCTGCATGACGAGCTCCTTTCCAATTGTTGATTGAAGCTGTTTGATTTCCGTAAGGATTTCTTCAAGCATCAGTTCATCCTTCTCATTAAAATCAGCCACCAGCCTTTTTCGCCACTCTACAAGAAGGTTTTCTGTTGACTGTATCTCAGGTGACACATTTTTGTCAGGTGTGATCTGGCTGTTGGATAGTGAGATATCATTGGCGGTTATTTCTGACTTATTGTCTGCAAGAGTTAGCGTGCGCAAGACCACATTAGATAGTTCGCGTATGTTGCCTGGCCAGTTGTATTGCTGTAATTTTTCAATGGCTTCATTGGAAAATGAGATATCTCCATGACCATTTCTCTCAACCAAGTGTCGGACAAGCAACGGAATATCCTCTTTTCGGCTCCTTAATGGCGGGATATCCAGAGTCACGACGTTCAGTCGGTAAAATAGGTCTTCCCGAAATTTATTCTTGTCCACTGCCTTTTGCAGGTTTTCATTGGAGGCCGCCACTAACCGGGCGTTCGTCCGTAATGTCACGCTGCTGCCAACCCGCATGAATTCCCGCGTTTCCAAAACCCGAAGCAATTTAACTTGAATGGCCGGACTTGCATCCGCAATTTCATCAAGGAAAAGCGTCCCGTTCCCAGCAATTTCGAAAAAACCCTTTCGCAGCTGGGTCGCTCCGGTGAAAGCGCCCTTTTCATGACCGAATAATTCGCTTTCAAGCAGGGATTCAGAGATCGCTCCGCAATTGATGCCGATAAAAGGTTCATGGTTTCGGGGGCTGGCTATGTGGATGAAGCGTGAAAGCACTTCTTTCCCGCTTCCGGTTTCTCCTTCGATTAATACATTGACGGATTTTTGGGCAACCTTGAAGGACGTTTCAATCAAATTCTTCATTAAAGGACTTTCACCGACAATGAGTCCTGAATCCTCGGCAAGCTTATGGATGAAATGCTGGTTCAAAGCTTCATTTTCATTCAATAGGTTATCAATCTGCCTTTCCAGTACTTCAATATCTACGAAGGGTTTTTCCATGTAATCACTCGCGCCGAGTTTCATGGCATCAACGGCGGTCTTGACGGTGCTGTATCCGGTCATGATCAGTACCTTGCAACGCGGCTGCAGTTGTTTTAGATGCTGCAGGAGGGAAAGTCCATCGCAATCCGGAAGCTTCAAATCTATCATTGCGACATCAAAACGCTGCTGATTCCAGTCGATTTCATGAAACTCCTTCCCGCTATTCACAACTTGTACGAGGTAACCTTTCATCGTAAAAAGCCGGGATAGAAAAGTCCCAACCTCTTTCTCATCGTCTACCACAAGTAAATGAATCACCTTATCATCCCCTTTCCTCTCCTTGTATAGGAAGCCTCAGAAAAAAAGTGCTTCCATGTCCTGGTATGCTCAAAACGTCGATCTTTCCGCCATGGTCCTTGGCGATGCCAAGGCTTACAGACAGCCCCAAACCTGTTCCCTTTTCACGGTCTTTAGTCGTATGAAAGGGATGGAATATGAAGGGCAGGCGTTCTTGTTCAATCCCCGTTCCGTTATCAGTCACCTGAACCACCATGAACTTGTTTTCTGAATAGGTAGCGATCGCAATCGATTTTTCCGTTTGCGCGGACTCATCCAATGCGTCCTTGGCATTCAATAGCAAGTTGATGATGATCTGTTCGATCTGCGGCTGGCTGCCCTTTATGAAAGGAAGGTCTTCCTGAAGGCTAAGATGGAGGGAGATTTGCTTCTTCCCAAGTTGGAACTTCAATAGGTTCAGAACCTGGTGAATGGCCTCGTTAATAGAGTAATAGTGGAACCTATACTCATCCTGCCTAGAAAAGGTAAGCAGGCTTTTCACGATTTGCCTGCATCGGTCCCCGCAAATCTTAATGTCGTCCAATAGCATATAATCCGGATTGTCCTGTGGGGTTTTCCGTAATAAAATTTGCGAGTTACCAAGAATGGCCGTTAATGGGCTATTCAACTCATGGGCAATCCCAGCTGCCATTTCACCAATCGCCCCAAGTTTACCGGCATGTAATAGCTGGACTTCCATCTGTCTTCTTTCGGTGACATTTTTATAATAAGCAATGACCCCATATACTTGATGCTCCTTATTCTGTATCGGGTAAGCATGCATTTCCAAGATGGTATCATGCTGAAGGAGTATTTCCTGAAACCCTGGCTTATTAAATGAAAAGGTATCTTGAATCAGATTTTGCGATTTTTCAATTAAAGGAACCAAGTTGGAAAAGCCCCTGGCTGAATCATTGGATTGATAGACCGTTCCTTTGTGATCGAAGACGATGATCATATCTTCAACTGCTTTGAATGTATCCTCCCACTCCTGTTTGGAATGAAGAACTTCCTTATAAAGCTGGGCATTCTCCAAAGTTAACGCAAGCTGATTGGATAGTTGCTCAAGAAATTCGAGTTCATCTTCATGCCATGTTTTCTTTTTCTTCCTGCCGAAAGTCCAAATTCCGATTTTTTTACTTTTTCCGTATAAAGGGACTAATAGAAGTGATTCGATCTCAAGGGATAATAGACGATCCTTTTCTGGGAAGTCCGGTAACTGGTTAACTTCCACCTGAATCGGCTGCTTTTCTTTCAAGGCCGATGAGAATTCCTGAAAAGGGTGTAACAGGTTTTTGGGATCCATTTCAAGATCGCAGTGACCATTAGGGCAGATGTGAAGCAGGGCAGGTTCTTCCTCATACAATATGACAAAATGACTGTCATCGAAGGTAATGAGCTGCTTAAGTTTTTCAATAACATTTCGGAGAATCTCTTGGATGTCGATTTCCATATTCATATTTTTTGTGATGTCATTAATGATTTCAAGCTGCATATTCTTCTTCTTCAGCTGATCCACGGTTTTCTTAAGTTCCGTGTAATACGTTTTTTTTGAAGATTTAACGCCTGTCATTAAATCTATCAATTCATGTTTGTTCATGCTTTTCACCTCTTATAGGGCTGTAAGAAGCAGCTGATTAATCTGTTCTAAGGACATATCACGGGGGTTTGTGATCATGCAGGCATCCTCAAGAGCGGTCATCCCTATGGGATCTATCATTTCTTTCGTAATGCCGACATCACTTAAACTCTTGGGAGCCCCTATGTCCTGCGATAATTCCCTTACGAAGTGAATGGCAGCCATTCCTGCTTGCTGCTCCGTCAATGCCCGTGTATCGATGCCCATTATGTCTGCAATCTCGCTGAATCGCCTTGGTGAGGCAATTCGATTGAAATCCATGACATGGGGAAGGAGTATCGCATTGATTTCACCATGCGGAAGGAGGTACTTGCCGCCTATGGCATGTGAAATGGCATGGGCAGCTCCCAAAATGGCATTGGAAAAAGCCAGTCCAGCCTGCAGGCTCGCCATCGCCATCGCCATTTTTGCTTCCTCATTATGCCTGGATGCAACAGAGGGGCGTAAGTGGCGGGAAACGATGGAAAGCGCGTTTTTAGCTTGTACATCGGTCAAAGGTGTCGCAGCGATTGAAACATAGGATTCAATGGCGTGGGTTAACACATCCATTCCGGTAGCTGCGGTCAAATCCGGTCCCAAGGTGGTTAAGGTGGCAGGATCGACTATTGCAATATCGGGGACGAGTGATTTAGAAATGATCGTCATTTTTTTCTCGCGGAATGAATCGACGATCACCGAAAACTGGGATACTTCCGAACCCGATCCTGCAGTGGTCATGATCATCACCATGGGAGGGAGGGGAGAGTGGACTTTATCAACACCTTCATAATCACTGATGATGCCGCCATTCGTTACTAAAAGGGCTACCCCTTTGGCAACATCCAAAGCACTGCCTCCGCCCAAACCGATGATGGCATCACATTCTTGTTCTTTAAATGCCAAACAGCCGGCCTCGATCTCCCTGTCCTTCGGATTGGTCGTCATTTCAATGAAGGTAGCAAAAGCAAGGCCTGCAGCTTGGCAGGATTCAATGACTTTATCCAACCAGCCAGCATTGGCCACCCCGGAGTCGCTTACGATCAGCGCCTTGTTGGCACCCAGCCGCAAGCAGGACTCACCGGCTTGTTCAATCGAACCTTTACCGAAAATCACTTCCGGCATCACGAATTTAGTTATCGACATCTTTGCGCCTTCTCCCTGTAAAAATTCAATATCTTCTGTATTATTTTCCCGAAAAAGTGCGAAAATCCTGTTTGGATTACAGGTATTTTTATATAATATGACAAAATATCGAATGAAGAAGGACTTTTGATACAGGTCAAATCACCTGATTATTTCTTGCATTTGTAAATTTGTTACTTTAGACATGCGTGAATAGGGATAAACCTACCTAGTTAGCATTTTCTATATATTGTAAAATCATGGTAGAAACTATTAAACTGGGAGGCAATCTATGAAAAAACAATTTCTGTCGTTAACATTAATTACAGCATTGACACTCGGGACAGCCGGGACAACCACCGCTTTAGCAGCGCCGCATTCATCGCCGGTGATATCTGAGCCATCCACGGACAAGCAAGTCATTAAAAGAATCGATGCCAATAAAATCTACAAGAATATTGAATACCTCTCACAAACACCTCGGGTAGCCGGTACGGATTCTGAGTATAAAGCCGTCCAATTCATCAAAAAGCAATTCCAATCTTATGGCTATAATGCCGATATCGAAGAGTTCAATTTTTTATCTTATACAGACCCAAATCTGGTCGAGCTATCAGTTGCCGGATTTGATGGGGAAATCCAAGCGAACCATTTAACCTATTCAGTTAATGGGGACCTATCCGGTGACGTTGTATATGCCGGTTTAGGAACAAAAGAAGAGCTTGAGGAAACCGATGTTGCAGGGAAGATTGCCCTTATACAAAGAGGGAACCTCACTTTTGCAGAGAAAGTATTGAATGCAGCGGAAAAAGGGGCAGCGGGAATCATCCTATTCAATAATGCAGATGGGGAATTAAACGGGACACTCGGGGAGGATAATGACAAGTATATTCCATCCGTCACGATCACCAAAAAGGATGGAGAAGCCCTTTTGGGAAAATTGAATGATGGAGTCAAATTGACAGCATCATTAAAAATTGAAGGAGCCCATTCAGGAGAAAAAACCTCTTATAATGTAGTGGCAACGAAAAAAGCAACAAAGAACAATAAAGCAAATAAGAGCGATATCATTTATATTACCGGACATCATGATTCCGTCGCGGGGGCACCCGGAGCGAATGATGATGCATCTGGAACATCCGTCACCCTTGAACTTGCCCGTGTTCTGAAGAATCTTCCTACAGATACGGAAATTCGCTTCGTCACCTTTGGGGCAGAGGAAAATGGATTGTTGGGATCGCAGCATTATGTGAGCAATCTCCCTGATGATGACATCAAGCGGACCATTGCAAACTTCAATCTCGATATGGTGGGAAGCAGGGATGCCGGAGATTTGGTCATTTTGACTAATGATGGAGAAATGAACCTTGTAACCGAGCTGGCCCAGGCATCAAGTACAAGACTGAATGGTGAGCCGACTCCATATGGACAAGGCGGCAGAAGTGACCATGTGTCATTTGCTGAGGCTGGAATACCCGCTGCTTTATTCATCCACAGTCCATCAGAACCTTGGTATCATACTCCTGATGATACCATTGATAAAATCTCAAAAGAAAAGCTTCAAGATGTTGCTGAAATTGTCGGCACAGCTGTCTATGACCAAGCAAAAATCGAAGCTAAAATACCTGATTTCAATCATAAAAAAGGGAAAAAGGTGAAAGTTCCGCATTTATTTGGCGAAAAGGAATTCAAATAATGCAGTAAATATTCAGAGGGTGCAGCCTGCACCCTTTCTTTATGTTTAAAAATGGAAATGCGAGGGTAAAAAGTCTAATTTGGAATTGGAGCGTGCGGGCTGAATTTCCTAATTCCGTAGCATAAATAGCTTATTTATCCCTATTTAACTCTAAGACTATAATCCTTATAATAAAAATTATGAAAAATATGACAGTCTACATAATGAGAATAGTATGTTTGAGGTGATTTTTTAGGTGTATGCAAATTCATTGAGTGAAATTCACTCTGCCCTCTCCAGTAAAACTTCCGATGTGAATGAAAAAATCAATCGTTTGGAGCAGGCAAAAAGACAAATCAAAGAAGAACAGAATGCTTGTCTTGGGGAAATAGCTAAAATTAAAAACCCGGACTTGGCAAAAAGCTGGACGGGAAACCGGGCAGAAGACTTTCAAGATGCCCGCAGTGATGCATACAAGGCAATGTCAACGATCATTCATGATGATTATGATGACTATCAAGAGAAAATCGACGGTAAAATCATGATGCTTAATATAGAGAAAAAGGCTCTGAGTGCAGCAGGTACGATAGCACATGAAGCGGATGTTCTTTTAGGCAAAGGAGAAGCCGTCATAGATCAATTGGAAAGCAAAATATCATATTTAAAAGGGTGGTTGTTTTAATGACGACAATCAAACTGAATCATCCTGCCGTAACGAAGCAAGTCGATCAAGTGAAGACGGCACTTGGTACAGTCACGCTTGGAAATTTGCCGGCAGGCGAGCTGGGCAACAATAAATTGGAATTTACCTCGAAATGGATCGATCGCGAAACGAACCTGGAGAAGGTCTTTGAGCAATATATCAAAATCGTCCAGAAAAATGTGGAAGATACCCGTGCCAACATTGACTTATTAAAAGAACAGGATGAAGCCATCGCCCATACGTCTTCACATGGGTATCAGCGATGAAGATATATGAAGCCGAGACATTGACAGCCGCAACCAAGTCGCGCGCCAAGCAATATGAAGAACTAAAGAAGGAAGTCACAGCCCTGAAAAAGGAATTTCAGGGCATCGTCGGCCTGGAAGACGAGTTCCAGGGAGCCGGTGCTACCGCCATCAAAAGCTTCTATGAAGCACAAATCGAGGTGGCGGACGCCTGGATGGAACTATTCACGACCCAGATCAGTTTTTTGGAAGGCATACCGGCCAGTCTGGAAGAAGCGGACCTCTCCGGAAATACGGTGGTCGAGGTCCCCTTTTTAGATGGCGAAGTCTCAAACGGCATCAACCAAGCGAAGTCGCTTGTCGATCAACAAGCGAACGACCTTCAAAGGATCCTGAACAGCATTGACGATATCCTGCCTCTTGATATGTTCGACCAAAAGGACTTTAATGAAAAAATCACGCTGGCCGGGCACAGGCTGGATGACACCGTGACAAAGGTCGAGAATGTCGACCGGCAACTGGTCGAGGAATATGATGTGTCCATCGGGCAGGAAAACGTGGCCGTTGGCCTCTTCCGTGCCTTGCTTGATGCGACCAAACAGGACGGCAACATTTCGCCGATGACATTCAACCAATCGGCATTCAAGAACAGTGACGTCTATCAAGTGAAGGATGAAGTCGCCGGTCAGATGAAAGACTATCAGACCTTCAAAAAGGAACAAGCCGAAGCCCGGAAAATCGAACAGGAAATGGAAGAACTCGAAAATCGTCCATGGTACGAAAAGGCCTGGGATACGACAAAAACCTTTACAGGGGAATTCACGGGATATTATGATTCAATCAGGGCCTCGACCGGAGTCGATCCAGTAACGGGCCGCAAGCTGTCCGATGCCGAACGAATCGCCGCCGGTGCCATGGCCGCCGCTGGATTCATCCCCGTCGTCGGCTGGGCCGGACGGGCCATCAAAGGCGGCAGCGCCATCTACAAAACGGCCAAAGGACTCAATGCAGCGAACCACGCGCTCGATGCCTATAAAACGTCAAAAGGCTTTAGCCTCCTCCAGAAAACCGAATACGGGATATACGGGCTCCTCGCAGCCAACGGCCTCGGTGAAGCAGCCACAGGCAAAGACATGTTCGGCAACCAGCTAACCGAGGAACAGCGCCAGAACGGGCTGTTGATGGCACTTGGAATCGGCGGTGTGGCAGGTGCGGCTAAAGTCGTAGATAAAGTAGCAAGTGGTACAAAGTTCGTCCCTTACAGCAAAGAATTTGCGCAAAAGCAGGTTCAGAAGGTTCAAGCTACAATAACAGACATAGCGAGATCAGGAAAAAACACGTTAAAAAATATAGGTGAAGAAATCGGTAAAAAAGAAATCCCTAAACGAATAAGTATGGAACAAGTATCCCTCGCAGGAGGACCAGCCCTTCCCCAAGTTGTGATGGAAAAGCAGACAATTAAGGAAGCCTATCAGAAATTCACGGTGAAGGATAGAAAAGTAGAGGGTGTTTCAGGGGAGAGTATTCCTAAGGGTACGGATGATCTTAAGTTTAAGAATGTTGGGGAGTATTTTAATAGTATCAATAATATTGGAAAACGAAATGATTTAACGAGTGAACAGAAGCTTGTAAAGATTCACGAAGCATATGCCGCATTAGAAGTAAAAGGTGATGTTACTGTTGTAAAAGGCACAAAATTCCTTCGTCCAGAAGGGTTTGGTCGAAATGGTAGAATGATTGTGGATTGGCCAGATAAAATGGGGTTTGTAGAAGAATCCATCCAGCCAATTAATAGAAATAGTCCGTTACCAGAAAGATGGGATAGAGTAGGTGGAAAAGGTGGAGAGAATTTCACCACTTTACCTCATAATGGTATTCCATACACATATGATCAACGTGCAATACCGTATATAGAAAACCCTGCTGCAAGGCACGTTGGGCATTTTAATAATGAATCTTATTTTGAATCTATTGATGCAGTCAAAAGTGGAAATCTTGAAGAGTTAAATCGAATTGTAGTGGCCAATGGAAGAACAGCAATTTCTGATTCAGAATTTGCTGATTTTAAGGCTTATTATGACGATTTCCAAGATAGAGTACAAAAATTTATTGGAAATACAGATACTACTTACGGAGTGAAAGGTGCTGCTGCTTCCTGGACTAGTAGCTCTACAGGTGAGAAGTTAATGAATGGTGGAGCAGAACAAATTGTAACGCCATTAAATGGTGAGATGCTAGAGATTATAGGAATTATACCTAAATACTAGGAGGGCTAGACGTGACAAAACAAGAGTTCTTAAATAGATATGAAGCTGAAAAACTAAATATTGGTGAATATATTATGGTACTAGATACTATAACGGATGAGTCGCTAGTAATAGGATGTGCACATGATCAAGGAGTGTGGAAAGTTTATAAAACAAGAGAGAGAGGAGGTCACTATATAATTAAAGAAATTGCTAGTGAAAATGAAGCATTTGATTTTCTTTATGAGTTAATATTAAGTAGACATAACAGAATTAATAATTAAAATTTGCATTAGATGGGAAAGTGTAAAAACACCACTTATTATTCAATTTATATTTTGCATACAGGAATGACCGAACTTGTAGCAAAACATGTACAGGTAATTGAAAAACAAAGCATATTTGAAGTGTACAAAAAAAGAAAAGGCCATTTTGAAGAATCGACTCTATGATGGTTGTACCATCAACAGTAGGTGCCATTACAGGAACAATGGCAGGTATGTACTATAAAATGGACGACATTCCTAAAGAATGACTTGAGAAAATCATCGGAAAAGAAGATATTGATGAATTAATCAACCAATTCCATAGTTTTTGTGCAGATAAAGCCATTAAAGAAAAGTATGGGGCTTGATGTAAATCCCCAATATAAACAAAAAACTCCTATAAAATTCCTTTTATAGGAGTTTTTTATGTCCAGAGTCCAGTTTATGCGATGTTAAACGGAAAGCAAGCAGTTTGAATTGGGTGATGGGAAGTTAAATAATGGAGTGAGTGGGAAAATGATAAGAAAAGGTGAGTATACGATCTATAATGGGAGAGAGTATAGATTCATAGAATCTGAAAGCAAAGGATTTATAGAACTAATAAGCAATAACAAGGAAGACATGAACTATGGATTTATCCAAAATAAAGATAATATTTATACAAAAGTTATTTCCTTAAATGAAGTAGAAAAGCTATTTTTAATTCATTCTTTTGCAAAATATAAAGGAGAATTATTTGGAGCTTCTAATGGTGGAAATGGAAAAAATAATTCTAGCAACTCCTCATTTAAAACTAGCTGAAAGATATGGCTTTAAACGTACACATAAATATCTTTATTCTAAAAATGTAAATTTAGATGAAGTTGAAATAATAGAAGAACGAAAACCATTTTCGTTAGATTAGATTATATATATATAAATCAATAAAACATATATAGAGAAAATAGGGGCTCCTAGTGTTACTAAAGCTGAGCATATTGAAGCGATAGGAGTTGCTGATTTATTTTGAAATGGGGATTCGCTAATGAATAACTTGAATAATGGAATATTGACAATAGAGGGAATTGAAGTAAAACAAGATACAAATTTGGATTTTTTGGAGAAGTCATTTGTAACAAATCCTAATTTTGAGGTTAGGAGAAGGCAGTCTGATGAAGCAGCAACAGTCGGATCTTTAAGGCCTATTCAATTGGGAAGCAAAAGATTTTCTGTTAGAATTTCTTTCGAAAATAATATAATACAAGGAATACGCTTAAAAGTTAGTGATCCATCCATTAACCAATGGGACTATGAAGAAAAACTTTCGCAGCATGGTGAATGGCTTACAGAGAAAATTGGGTATCCAGATGGTATATTGTCTGAAAATGTATTTGAATGGGGTAAGATTACCCAATGGTATGATCCAAGGTCATGTGATGCAGGAATCAGCATACTATATTTTCAAAGATAAAAAGAAAAAGGTGTTATATCCGAATCGTGTAAGAAGATAACTCGGATTATATATTTCTTGAGGTGAAGCTAAAGGTGAAATATGCCATATATAATCATAAGGATTACCTCTTAAATATCCGTAACGGCAGGTTAAGACTAAGAACCCATGAACCTGAACAAGGATTTCGTGAAGTTTTTGATCAAACAGGGAATAAGACAAATCTATTTATCAAGGATGTGACTAAAGAAGAAGTTGATTTAGTTTATGAACTAAAGTTTTTGGTCGCTTACAAAGGTAAAGAGTTTGAGCCATATTCATTAAGCAGGCATATCTTGGATGAAAATGAGATTTCGTTATTTAGTATGGATAGTAATGATGGAGACTGCTATGGATTCGAAAAGCAAGAGCAATTTGTTTTTAAAAAGGACGTGCCTCTTAACGACATAGAATCGATTATTGAGGTGAAAAAACCACTATTAATATTTGAAGATTTACCTGAAAGCAGGAAGGTTATACCTAGGGGAGAAGTTAGAGACTATATAATGAAGTTGAATAGTATATGAATGCAATTTAATTTTGATGATAAATACTTATCTGGAGGAACCTATGATAAGAAAAGGAAAGTATGCAATACATAATGGTAGCGAGTATAGTTTTAGTCTACTGGAAGATAAGTCTATAAGGTTAATAAGTAATAAATATGCTGATCTATCTCAAGGTTTCAAGCATTTAGGTGAAAATATCTATATAAAAAATGTTTCTGTAGAAGAGGTAGATTTATTTAAGATAAATTCAAAGGCAATATATAAGGGAGATTTGTTTCCAGCATCTGAAGAAAGAAGAACTGGAAAAGTATTGTTGGATACAACAAACACTGAACTTGCTAAAAAGATGGGGTTTGAACGGACAGATAAATATATGTACTCCAAATCTGTGGAATGGGATGAAGTGAAAATAATCAAGGAGAGGAAACCCTATTCATTAGATTAATTTCCTGATTTAAAGCCCTACATAAAGTAAAAGCGATTATTTCTTCAAAAAGTGGGGTATTAAGAATTAAGCGGTCTTTCATTTAATATCTAGCACTAAGTTTTCTTTATGTTGAATAAGGAGAATTTGGTGGGAGGTGATTAAATGAGGAAAGCCTATGGCATAAGAAGTTTAATAATTTACTTTGAGTCGGTAAATTATCCAATTACCGAAGAGGAAATCAATGATCTAATTTTGAATAAAAAGATCCCCCATCTCAGACCCATCGATAATTTGCTGATTTTTAATTTGGATCATATTGATGGCTGGCTTAGTGATCAGCAATCCAACCCTTAGTTAATGAAGCCTTGCTTTAAGTGGAGCTTGATTTATATGTGTACCTGTAATCTAAGTCTATTGATGCAAACATATTAATATGAAAAAGGAAAAGCTAGCCGAGGTGTTTCATGAAAACCTTGGCTGGCTTTTTATTTATCTCTTCATTTTCAGAAAAACGAATCAGTCCAAGTTGATTTGGTAGCGACAGTATTCTGCCGTTCTGCCTGGATTATAATAGTTTAAGCAAAGCCTGTGCACCTGTTAGGATAAGCCCTATGATAAAACCACAGACCGCCCCGTTCACCCGAATCCATTGCAAGTCTTTTCCTACACCGTTTTCCATCATGTCAATCAGCGTTTCATTGTCTAGCTTATCTAAGTTTTCTTGTACAAGATTGCCGATTTGCGTATGATTTTTTTCAATGAGAACAGTAATTTGTTTCTGTATCCATTGATCGATGCGGGTGCTATTTTCCTTAATATTGTCCAGTATATGATGAATCATTGGAGTCAGGTAAGTATCCATGAAATGTTCTTCTTCGACGAAATCCAATGCTTCTTGTTGAATTTGTTTTAGGCTTCCCTCTATTGTCGCCTCGGGCTCCCATTTTGTCAGAAGTTGTTTTTTCCATTTTTCAACTCCTTCTAACAGTTCCCGGTTATGGTTAATGCCTTGTATCTCTTTCCTGATATATAATATTAAAGCCTCTCTATTTGGTTCTTTCTCGTTTTGTAAATTATTTACGACACTTAATAGCAAGTTTTGGATGATATTCCCAAGTTTCTCTTCGTTAAGTAGACTTTGAATGGACTTAACGGCGAACTGAAGCATACCTTCCAGTTCAATCTTGCTGAGTACATCCATGGAAACAGTGCCAAGTCGGTGACTGGTTTCTTTTTTTCCTAACCAATCTTCAGCTTTTTTCAAAACATGATCCAAAGCCTTCTTATCAAATTCTTCGTTAAGTAACTCTGAACTTACTAAATGTAGAATCTTGCTCATGTCTATGCCAGAAAGTGATGCTTTTATTTTTTTTGCAACGAAAGGTGTAATCTTTTCTATATCTATATAACCAATCATTTGCTTGATCAGTTTAATCAGGACTTTTCTAAAAGTTTCACTTTCAATCTCTTTTCCTAAAATAGGGATCAATTTTTCAGTAAATGGAATATGCTTTACTTTGTCCTGAATGCTTTCCTTAGAAAGCCAGTCGTTTTTTAACATCGATACAAGTGCATTTGTCATTCTTTTACGATTGTTGGGCAAAAGCGCTGTATGAGGGATTGGTAATCCAAGCGGATGGCGGAATAATGCAGTGACTGCAAACCAGTCTGCCAATCCGCCGACTAAACCAGCTTCAAACCCTCCATGTAATAAATCTAAAGGCAATGTACCTTGAAATGGAGTGGTTGCAATATAACCCGCCCCCATGATAATTAGTGAATATCTAGCTATTTTTCTTGACGATTTTATTTTTGGTGACATTATATTCTCTCATCCTTAAAAAGAAATTCAATTACTATTAACGTATCATCCATATGTTTAATGTCTTACTTTTATCTAGTAGTAGTATAGCAGGTAGTTCAAAAAAATACTCCCAACAAAGGCAGTAAGTTCATTTATTTGAGAATGGGAAAATCACTTATTAAGTAATTACACTTTATAAAGCATTTCAATATGAATCGAAGTTAGTGGAAAACTAATTTATATGGAACCGGAAAGTGAATTAGTATTTGTTGTTTTACATGTTTAATTATTGCTATTGTATGTTTAGCCAGTGCTATAAAAGAAGTGGAGATGTGGTTTCTTTGATACATATATTAATTGCGGATGATGATCGGCATATTCGGGAGTTGCTTAAATTTCACTTGGAAAAGGAAGGGTACATGGTATCGGAAGCGAAGGACGGTAATGAAGCTTCCTTGTTACTGGAGAAGGAACGGATCCATCTGGCTGTTGTCGATATAATGATGCCGTATAAAAACGGACTGGATCTTTGTAAGGAAATCCGAGATCAATATGATTTGCCCGTCATTTTATTGACAGCTAAAGATCAACTTATCGATAAGGAAAAGGGGTACTTTGCGGGTACGGATGATTACCTCGTGAAGCCGTTTGAGCCAAGGGAGCTTCTATTTCGGATAAAAGCGCTATTGCGAAGATACCGTATGGTGAATTCTGAATCCATTTCATTGAATCAAACGGTGATTGACCGAAAAAGTTACGAAGTGCGAATAAGAGGGAATACGCTGCTCCTGCCGCTTAAGGAATTTGAGCTGCTGGCTCAGCTGGGGAGTTTTCCTGATCAGGTCTTTACGCGTGAGCAGCTTATTGAACTGGTGTGGGGTGCTGACTTTGCAGGGGATGATCGAACGGTTGATGTCCATATTAAACGGTTAAGGGAACGTTTTGCCGGCCGGACCGATGATTTTGTCATAACGACTGTCCGTGGCTTAGGTTATAAACTGGAGGTCAACAAGAAGTGAAAACTCTCTATTTCAGGATAGTTATTCAAACCATTTTGGTCATGGTGCTTGCCAGTGTCATCGCTTTTTTAATTTCCAATGTTTATTATCATCAGGTTCAAAAATCCTACAATGGTGAGAAGATAAACAAAGTCGCAAGTGAGATCGTCTCTTTATATGAGGAGAATCCTGATCAGGATATTGATGCGTATTTAACCCATATTGCAGGATTGCACTATCAAATGTATCTATTTAATGAGCAGGGTGAAGGAACTTTATATGGTGAGCCGTTTCGGGAAACGAGTTTGGACCGCGACACGATTTCCGGAGTCTTGAATGGGAATACCTATCAAGGGATCGCCAATTATAATAATGGGTTATTTATTACGGGTTTTTTTGAAGATGCATTAATTAATAGCATTGGGGTCCCGATGAACGTGAATGGCGAAAAGCATGCATTGTTTGTAAGGCCCAATATAGAGCTGCAGTTTGGCGAATTTCGCTTTTTCCTTGCAGTTTTACTCGTACTGACGCTCCTTCTCAGTTTTTTATTTGTGATCATTAATACGCGTTTCATCGTTAAGCCGATTACGAAATTAACGGAGGCTACAAAAAGAATCGCCGATGGGGATTATAGTAGTGAATTGAATGTCTCCCGAAGAGATGAAATAGGGGACTTGGCACAGCACTTCTCGAAAATGACTCAAAGCATACAGCGTTTGGATGATATGAGGCAGGAGTTCGTATCGAATGTATCTCATGAAATTCAATCTCCACTTGCATCCATCCAAGGTTTTTCCCAAACCCTTCAATCGGAGGAATTAACAAAGGAACAAAGAAATCAGTACTTATCCATCATTGAAAAAGAAAGCAGGCGCATGTCGTCGTTAAGCAAACAGCTGCTCATGCTTGCTTCGTTGGATAAAGTAGATGATCCGCTGCAGCGGTCAAAGTTCGATTTAGCGCAGCAAATCCGGCAGGTGTTGTTCATGCTGGAATGGAATTGGCGGGAAAAGGATATGGTGATCGAAATGGATTTGCCGTCAATCGTCATTTCTGCAGATGAGAAACTTTTAAATCAAGTTTGGACGAATTTGATAACCAATAGCATTAAATACTCGGAAAGCGGCAGTTCGATCCATATTCGGATTAAAAGTATAGGCAGTACTGTTGAAGTGATGATTGCGGATACGGGCATCGGTATTCCAGAAGAAGACCTCCCTTATATCCTTGATCGCTTTTATAAAGTCGACAAAGTGAGGAACAGGAGTGAAACAGGCAGCGGATTAGGACTTTCGATCACGAAAAAGACGGTTGATCTTCATGGAGGAACGATTGAAGTCCAAAGTGAACTTGGTAAAGGGACCACTTTTTATATACGGCTGCCCCTTATGTAATCAGTTGTTCATCTTCCATTCATATTGAGTGTTTACAATCAAGTCATACCGATTGAAGCAGGACTTGATTGGTAAACAAAAGAAAAGGGAGATGAAATGATGTTTTTGGCAATACGTGAACTAAAGCATTCAAAGTTACGTTATCTGCTGATTGGACTGATCATGGTATTGGTCGCTTTGCTTGTTTTTATCATTTCAGGATTAGCTAATGGACTTTCATCAGATAATGCTTCATCCATACAAAACATGAAAGCCGACTATTTTGTCATGGAGCATGACTCTAAAAATAAATTGAATCGATCGATCATATCGATGGAAAAGCTTGATGAAATCCGGGCTATATCGGATGTTAAAGCAGCCGAAGGGCTGGGGCAAATGATGATCACATTGAATAAAATCGGCTCTTCGGAGAAAACGGATGTCACGATTTTTGCGACTGATGCCAGTGGGATTTTAGCACCGAAGGTTATAGAAGGAAAGAGCTATGACAATAAGAAACAAGGTGAAGTCATTGCAGATCGTTCTTTAAAAGAAGTCGGTTATAAATTGGGTGATTCACTTAAAGATGACCTATCAGGTAAGGTTTTCACCATTGTTGGTTTTACTGAAAAGCAGTCTTACAGCCATACACCGGCAGTTTACATGAATGTTAAGGGGTGGCAGGAGATTAATCCTGGATTGAAAAATCAAGGTAAAGACTCAATCAGCACAATAGCCGTGCAAATGGATTCGAAGTCAGAAGAGAATGTACGTGAATCATTGCCTGAAGGTGTAACGCTCATTTCGAAAGAAGAATCACTTCAGAGTATACCAGGGTTCAAAGAGGAACAGGGTACATTGACGATGATGATTGCCTTTTTGTTTGTTATTGCGGCTTTCGTTTTGGCCGTATTCTTTTATGTGATTACTTTGCAGAAGACGAATCAATTTGGAGTCCTTAAAGCACTCGGGGCAAATACGGGCTACCTGGCAAAAAGCATCGTTGGTCAAGTAATGCTGCTTGCCGTGACATGCATAGCCATCAGTGTTGCCCTGACATACGGCGTCACTTTAATCATGCCAGAAGGAATGCCATTTGAATTGAGTGCCGATTTGGTCATTAAATATTCCGTGTTACTTTTGGCTGTATCGGTATTGGGTTCGCTGCTATCACTATACCGAGTAGCGAAGATAGATGCGATCGAAGCAATAGGGAGGGTATCATGATGGGGGATAAACTATTATTTGAAAACGTCAGTAAGGTTTATGGGGAAGGTGATAATAAGGTAATAGCCCTTGATGATATTTGCCTGAATGTAAGAGCGGGGGAATTCGTCGCGATTGTGGGTCCTTCGGGCTCAGGAAAAAGTACTTTCCTTTCAATAGCAGGTGCGTTACTATCCCCGAGCAAAGGCCGCTTACTGCTGAATGGTGAGGATATTACAACACTATCCCCAAAAGAATTGACTCGGGTGCGCCTTGAAAAGATTGGGTTTGTATTCCAATCGTCGAATCTTGTGCCATATCTCTCCGTACGAGATCAGCTTCTGCTGCTTTCGGAATTGATCGGCAAGCGAGATAAAACAACTGTGAAAAAAGCGGACGAATTGCTCAGCCAGCTTGGACTTGGGCATCGGGCTGGCCACCTGCCAGAAGCACTGTCGGGCGGTGAACGGCAGCGGGTAGCAATCGCCCGTTCGCTGATGAATGATCCAGAAATCATTTTAGCGGATGAACCAACCGCAAGTCTTGATTCCAAAAGAGGCAGGGATGTTGTTGAAATGCTTGCACATGAGGTGAAATCAAGAAATAAAGCAGCCATCATGGTCACCCACGATGAAAGAATGTTGGATTTATGTGATCGAGTGGTCAATATTACGGATGGCAAGGTATTTGGATGAATTTATACGTAAAAAGGCCGCCGCCTCTCCAAAGGAATTAGGAGTTGCGGCGGCCTGAATTGCTTGAAGGGGATGGTTAACCGACAGTAAGCGGATGGAATACTAATCGTTACTTTATATAAACGATTTGCGATTATGTATAATATTTTGCTTGTATCCCAGATGGTTATCTTCGGATTAATCATGTTTTTTTATTTTAAAGAACAAGCAGTGATAGGTTGCTTTCACACCTGAATCATTTCGGTATTCTGTGTCGTATATGTTGATTAACTCTCGAAAAAAGGAAGGGCGCTGGCAGTAGTTTTCTTTGTTGCTGTTAGCAGCGCCAATCTTTTTGATTGAAGTGAAAAATTCACGTACTGTCTGAAAGTACTCCAGTTCAAGCTTTTCTATTTTTGTAATCTCGATTGGAGCTGCTGCTGAATAGGGGATTGCTGCTTCGCAAACTTGGGATAATTCTTCCAGAGTGTAAAACGTTTGGCCTGGTGAACTATCCATGGAAAGTTGAAGCTTTTCTTTCGCTTGTTCATATGACCTATGAAGCTCTTGAAAGGTATCTATTCCGAACGTTGAAAATATCAGGCTTCCTTCCGCCGTTAATCGTGTAAAAAGTTTTTCAAGGGTTGCAGGAAGATCATTCAGCCATTGAAACGTTGCATTGGAAATAATCAAGTCGTAATTTTCATTTAGTGCCATTTCTTCGATGTCCGTACATAAAAATGTAACACGGTCTTCCTTTGTCAATCCTTTTGCCACTTCAACCATACCGGGTGCCAAATCAACAGCCGTAATGGCGGCATTAGGGAATGTTTTGACGAGTAACCTGGTTAAGTAACCGGTGCCGCAGCCGATTTCAAGAATATTGATTTTATGATTGGTGTTTTTTTGAGGAAGCAAATCCACTAATTGCTTTGCCATGTTTTTTTGAACATTTGCATACGCATCATATGTTTGCGCGTGTTCACTGAATCGCTTGCTTAACAATCGTTTATCTATCATGGACGTACTCCTTTTGAATAAATGTTTTTATATGCTCCATACATTCCTTTGGTTTTGTGAAAAATGGAATATGACCAGCACCTTCGATAATACGAACCTCGGCTTTCCCGCCCAACTTTTCTTTAATGAAAGATGAGGCTTCAAGTGGACAAATTTTGTCTTCCCTCCCATGAAGCATTAAAAAGGGGGCTTCAATCCGGTCGAGTCTTGCTCGAGCATCTTTCTGAAGTAAATAATCCAATCCAATCAGAAGCGAAAACACATCATCTCCATGAAACTCGCTTTGAATGATCTTGGTGAATTGATGATAAAAACCTGCTTCTTTTTCAGCATCGGAAAACATTTCTTCATAGAAGGAAGTCAAAGTCTTCTCTTTATTGCGCGGCAGTTGTTTCTTCATGCGCTCGACCATTCGCGGATCCCAGCCAACTGAATAATTTTCCCCTGTAGTGAACCGACTTGTTGCGCCAAAAAGGATAAAACCTTTTATTCTTTCTCGAAAACAACTTGAAAGTTCAAGTGATACTAGTGATCCTAATGACCAGCCCAATAAATAAACAGGACCATCGATGGAACCGATTGTGTTTATGACCCGTTCTTCAAAGTCATTTAGTGCCTTCATATCTCTCCAATCTATAAATGAAAGGTGAAACAGTTCTGACAGCGGTTTGATTAACGGTTGAAACGCCTCTTTTTCCATTCCCCAGCCAGGAAGCACGACTAAATTCGGCTGCTTCATTCAACAACACCCATTTCTTTTCCAATGATCGAAACTTTTTGAACTGCCCAATCAAGATCTTTTTTATCGTGGAGAGCCGTTACGGTAAACCGGATTCTCGCTTCATTTTCTGGAACGGTCGGCGGCCTGACAGCAATAGCGGCAATTCCTTCTTTTTGCAAACGTGCAGCAAATTCCATCGCTTTTTCGTTTTCCCCGATGACGATAGGAACAATTTGTGATCGGCTTCCGCAAATGTTAAACCCGTAATTTGTGAGTTCTTCTCTAAAGTATTCTGAATGTGTTTGGAGCAGTGAGCGGCGTTCTGGTTCTTGCTGTACAAGTTCAATCGCTGTTTTTATAGCACCGAGTATGGCAGGGGGAAGTGCAGTTGAATAGATGAATCCGCGCATGCGATTTTTTAAATAGTCGATGAGCCATTTTTTCCCGACAACATAGGCCCCGAATGAACCAAGCGCTTTACTGAATGTTCCCATTTGGATATCTATTTTATTTTGAAGATGGAGATGACCGGCATAGCCTTCACCGTTTTTACCGTAAATGCCGCTTCCATGTGCTTCATCTGTCATTAACATTGCGTTATAACGTTCCTTTAACCGAACTAGGTCTTCTAGATAAGCGAAGTCACCATCCATGCTGAAGACCGTATCCGTCACGATTAATTTACGTGCTTCAATCGGTGATTTTTTCAAAAATGCTTCTAAATGATCTAAATCATTATGACGATAGCGTACATGCTTTGCTCTGCTTAAAAGAGCTCCATCGACAATGCTTGCATGATTCAATTTATCGCTATAAATAATATCGTTACGGGACAGCAGGGTGGAGATTATTCCAAGGTTCGCGTTATAACCACTGTTGATGATGAGTCCTGCTTCAGCCTTCTTCCAATTGACAAGAGCTTGTTCCGCCTGCTCGTAAAGAGGATGATTGCCAACAATTAAACGTGAAGCCGTTGCTCCTGCACCATATGTATGTACGGCATCAACCATAGCCTTTTTCAGCCGCTCATCTCCTGCATATCCTAAATAGTTATTAGAAGCTAGATTAAGCATCCTGCACCCGTTGATCGTAAGCCAAGGCTGCTCGGCACATACGGTTGATACGAGTTCGCGCTTTTGCGAAATCTCTTCTAAATGAGCCAGTTCTTTTTTTATTTTTTCTTCCCAACAAAGTAAACGTTTTTCACTGTGCATGGCCATTCTCCTTTTTATATGTCAACTAAAAATAATATAGGTTAACACATAAAACATTCTAATCATGACTCAATGAAACTGTCAAGCTTTGAAAACGAGCATGAGAATAAAGTAATGATCCATTAATCTGGGAGAATTCAAGGGTCGGAAAAGGCTGGTGGATTATTTAGATACCAGCCAGGAACATGAATCTAACCAGAAAAATCAGTTTAAGGAGAATCGGGCAGCGGTGGTTTTGTTAAGTTAATGTATAAAAATATGTATTAAGCTCATTCATTGAAGATAATCTAACTTCCAAGGTAGTCTTTTTGTTAAACCTTCAAATCTTTGAAGGATTAAATGGGATTCCATGTTACTATAGAGCAGTGAAATTTAACAGAATTCACATTAACCATTACATAAAGGAAGGGTATAAATATGAAAAAGATTTCTTTAGATGTTTTCTTTATATTAATAGGAGCTTTTATTTTCGCTTTGGCAATAAATCTTTTCGTCATTCCCAATGAGCTTGGTGAGGGAGGAGTCACAGGGATAACCATCATTCTGTTTTATCTTTTTGAATGGTCACCAGGGCTGTTAAGTTTGATCATTAACGCTGTCCTGCTCATTGTCGGTTATAAATTTTTGTCGAAAATGACAACGGTATATACAATCGTAGCCGTTGCCTTTAATTCACTTTTCCTTCATTTAACCGAAAGCTGGACGATATCTTCAGATGAATTGGTCATCAATGCGATATTTGGCGGGGTTTTTGCCGGTGCAGGAATTGGCATGATCATTCGTGTTGGAGGCACTACTGCCGGTACGACGATCCTTGCCCGAATTACGAATAAGTATTTAGGATGGAGCTTAAGCTACGGACTTCTGTTTTTCGATTTAATCGTTGCGTTTTCATCTTATTTCATAATTGGCGCAGAAGGTCTGATGCTCACTATACTAATGCTTTATATTGGAACAAAAACGATGGAATTCATCATTGAGGGATTGAATCCGAAAAAAGCGATCACCATCATTTCAAAAGAAGCGGACCAGATTGCAAAACAAGTAACCGAATTGATGGACCGGGGAGTCACTGTTTTTAGTGGTCATGGATACTATACAAAAGAATCCAAGGATATTTTATATATCGTTATAAGTAAGCAAGAGGTACTGAAGTTAAAGAGAATAGTGCAGTCAACGGATAGCAATGCTTTTATAGCCATACATGATGTTCGGGACGTATTCGGTGAAGGTTTCCTGGATATATCGAAGTCCTGATGGTAATAATGTATAAGCGAAATGAAAAGGCCTAATTAGGCTTTTTTATTTTGTATGGCGAAAAATCTATAAATTCTGAATAATTTGTTATATTATGTAAGTAAGAAACCACACACCCTGAGGAGTGCAGCCATTAAATGTGGAGGTGTCCAAGATGATCCTTTTAAAAGTGGATGACAGAAAGTTTGGGAAAAGCAATATCAAGTACAGTGTCGTTGATAAGGAAACGAATGAATTGATCATTAGCGGTGTGTTTAAGGAATTTGGACAAGCAAGCGATAAATATTATGAATTGAAGGATGAATACGGTCCTTCCAATGTGAAGATGATATTGAAGTGAAAAGAAGGGGACCGACGGGTTTCCCTTTTTTCGTATAAATGAAAATGCCCGTACAATAAATAATCGGATAAAGGAATAATCAAAGGTTTCTAAATCATATAATTAGATTAAGAGAGTTCTTAACATCCTTTTTTTACAATATACTACAATTTTATTGTAAAGTATGGAATTTGGTGGTAATATAAAGCGCATAAATGTAAACGTTTGCAATATTTTTGTGAGGAGGTGATGTAAAAGAAGTACGATAGACTATGAATTTTATAGAATGAATGGCTTTTATTTTACTAATTTTATGCAAACGTTTTCTTAAAATTGCATGAATATTATGAGAAAAAGGGAGAGTGGGTAGGCATGAAGCGTAAAAAATGGTACGGGGGAATTCTTACTGTTTTATTGATTTTTAGTGTGATTTTGGCTGGATGCTCTTCTTCAACTGGCGGAAACAGCGACTCAAAGGATGTCGTGACGCTGGATATATTTCAATTCAAGGTAGAATTCAAGTCACAATTCGAGACATTGGCAAAACAATATGAAAAAGAAAATCCAAATGTGAAGATCAAGGTATCGACAGTCGGCGGCGGAAATGATTATAAATCAGCCATTACGGCAAAGTTCGCTTCAGGTGAGGAGCCAGCGGTGTTTAACATTGGCGGACCGGTAGATGTCGCACAATATAAAGATAGATTAACAGATTTAAAGGACACGAAGGCTGCTGCTGCAGCACTTGACGGTACTTTGGATGGCGTGGAAGAGGACGGGCAAGTCCTTGGACTTCCATTTAACCAGGAAGGATACGGCTTGATTTATAACAAACGGATATTTAAAGAAGCCGGAATCAATCCTGATGAAATTACAAGTTATGAAGCCTTAGAGGCGGCAGTTAAGAAAATCGATTCACAAAAAGACAAATTGAAAATCGATGCAGTTTTCGCTTATCCGATCAAAGAGAAGTGGGTGACAGGAAACCATTTATCCAATGTATTCTTATCACCGGAGTTTGATGGGAATGTGTTAGAAGCAAGTAAGGCACCAACGGTTAAATTCACGGATGGTGACAAGTTTAAACAATTGGTCGATATCCAAAATGAGTATTCCGTCCAGCCGACAGCAAGTCTTGATTACTCCCAACAAGTGGAGGAGCTGTTCTCGCTTGAAAAGGTTGCGATCATTCAGCAAGGTAACTGGGTGTATAACACAGTCTATGATATGGATCCTGAGTTAGCTGAAAAGGGAATTGGCATCATCCCGATTCCAAATGGAGACAATGCAGGCATGCCGGTCGGTGTACCGAACTATTGGGCAGTGAACAAGAAATCGGATGAAAAGGTACAGGAAGCAGCGAAGAAGTTCCTGGACTGGATGTATACATCCGAAGCAGGGAAAAAAGCCGTTTTGGAAGATTTTAAATTCATTCCTGCTTATGAAGGATATGATGTAGAGAAAATTGCCGATCCAATTTCAAAAGAAATTTATAAATACTCTCAAGAAGGAAATACGATTGGATGGGTGTTTAATGGATATCCGGTCGGTTGGAATGATGATCTTGGTGCAAGTGTCCAAAAATACGTAACTGGTAAATTGACTTGGGAGGAACTTGTCCAACAGAACATTGAAAATTGGGAGAAGATTCATAGCAAATAAGTGTTGGGGAATGCAAGTGACCAATCGGCAAGAAAAACGTGTCGATTGGTTGTTCCTTATTATAGAAAAGCCGCTAAGGGATTCATCAAATAACCCAGTCATGATCTAACCCATTAACTATTAAATCATTTCAAGGAGGTCGGTTTCGTTGAGAAATCGGGATGCCGCATATTGGCTGTTTTTGACACCTGTTCTTGCTGCACTCATTTTGGTTGTGATCGTGCCACTCATCTACGGATTTTATTATTCCTTTACGAATTGGAACGGTTTAGGGACACCGGATTTCATCGGTTTTAAGAATTATATAGACTTGTTTACGGATAAAGGGTTCCTTGATACATTTTGGTTCACGATTAAATTTTCCGTAGCGGCAATTGTGGTAATTAATATCATCGGATTAAGTTTGGCTCTCATCGTGACTTCGAAAATTAAATCAAGCAACATATTGCGGACAGTTTTCTTTATGCCCAATTTAATTGGCGGCTTGATACTCGGCTTTATTTGGCAGTTCATTTTTATTAAGGTCTTCGGTGCGATTGGAGACTTGACGGGGATCGAAGCATTTAATGGTTGGTTATCGACGACTGATACAGGTTTTTGGGGATTGATCATTTTAACGTCCTGGCAAATGGCCGGATATATCATGATCATTTATATCGCCTATCTGCAGGCAGTTCCTGAAGACTTGATCGAAGCGGCAAAAATTGACGGAGCTAACAGTTTCCAGCGCTTTCGCCATATAACTTTTCCGCTAGTGGCACCTGCTTTTACCGTCAGTTTGTTTTTGACGCTTTCCCACTCGTTCAAGATCTATGATCAAAACCTTTCCTTGACGAATGGAGCTCCCTATAATTCAACTGAAATGGTTGCGATGAACATTGTAAAATCCGCCTTCACCGAAAACGATATGGCATATGCACAGGCAAAAGCCGTTATTTTTTTCGTAATCGTGGCGGTCGTTTCGCTGACACAAGTCTATTTCAATAAAAAACGGGAGGTTGAGCTGTAATGAAGGGAAAATGGAAATTGTGGCTGATTGGATTCATCGGATTCATTTTGGCCATATTATGGCTCACTCCGTTTTATTTAATGCTTGTCAATGCTTTTAAAATGAAACGGGATATATTTGCCGATACATTGGGACTGCCTGAAACCTGGACATTGGAAAACTTCACTCAAGCTTTCGAGCAATTGGATTTCCTCCGGACTTTATTCAATTCTTTATTGATATCGGGCGTCAGTGTAGTCATCATCATCATTTTTTCTGCGATGGCAGCATACGCTCTTTCCCGAAATAAAAGTAAAATAAGTTCCCTGCTTTTCTTTGTGTTCGTAGCAGCCATGCTGATCCCGTTTCAGTCTGTGATGATACCGCTCGTTGCCCAATTCGGACAGCTTGGGATGCTGAACAAGGCTGGACTGATTTTCATGTATTTAGGTTTTGGCTGCAGTCTATCCATATTCCTATATCATGGTACCTTAAAAGGGATTCCCCTCTCACTAGATGAGGCAGCAAAGATTGATGGTGCAAACCGATTTCAAGTATTTTGGTATATCATATTTCCATTATTAAAGCCGATGTCCATTACTGTTGGGATCTTGAATGTCATTTGGATATGGAACGACTATTTGCTGCCATCCCTTGTTATTGGCGGCGCGGGATCGGAGACCATTCCACTTAAATTATTCTTCTTCTTCGGACAATATACGAAGCAATGGCATCTCGCCTTGGCTGGACTTACTTTATCCATCATTCCAGTCATCATTGCGTACTTTTTTGCTCAGAGGCAAATTATTAAAGGAATTGCAGATGGAGCCGTTAAATAACTATTTAAATATAGGGAATATTAAACCATGTGCGGTGAACGAGGAGTGTTGATGAATTTGTCTGTTACTATAAAAGACGTTGCCAAAAAAGCAAATGTCGCTCCATCAACGGTATCGCGTGTAATCCATAACAGCCCGACAATCAGTGAAAAGACCAAGCGCAAGGTATTAAAGGAAATGGGCTATCATATGAATGAAAATGCCCGGAACTTAGTCACGAAGTCAACTAAGGCCATTGGGATCGTCATGAAAAGTTCGGCAAGGGAATCACTTTATAATCCCTTTTTTCCCGAAGTGATCCGTGGCATCGGAGATTTCTGTAATAAAGAAGGGTACAGTCTTTCTCTGACTACCGGCGAGACGGAGGATGCCATCTTTGAGGATGTCGTGAAAATGGTCCAGGGCAGAAGAGTGGATGGCATGATTGTTTTGTACTCTAAAAAGGACGATAAAGTGGTGCCGTATTTATTGAAGCAGGGCTTCCCGTTCGTTTTGATCGGGAAGCCAAGTACGAACATGAGCGGTATCACATTCATTGATAACGATAATGTTCAAGCGGCCAGGGAAGTATCGGAGTTTGTAATCAATCTTGGACATGAGCGAATCGCCTTTTTAGGAGGCAGCCCCGAGTTTGAAGTGATCCAGGACCGCTTGACAGGCTTTCAACAAGCGATGGAACAGGCCGGGGTGGATGTGCGACAGGAATATATCAAATTGATTCCTTTAAATCGAACGGATGGAATAAAGGCGATTGACGAATTGCTGGAATTGAAGGAGGCACCAACCGCTTTTTTGGTTATGGATCTTTTATTGGGTGTGCTCTTACTTGGAGTGTTAGCCGAAAAGAACTTGAAAGTGCCGCAGCAAATAAGCGTCGTCTGTTTTAACCACTCAGAATTCATAGAATTTTTAAGTACCCCGCTGACAACGGTTGATATCCATACGTATCAGTTAGGGTATGAAGCCGCAAAATGCGTTTTCGATCTTATTGCGAATCCGGAAATGATGGAAAAGAGCATCAGCATTCCTACCAAAATCATAAAGCGGGAGTCGCATTTTGTTGCTGAAAAGGAAATTAAATGAAAATTGTAGAAATGTTTTACCAATTAAAGCTTGATTTTTGCTAACATAAATTTACAATATAGATTATCACTATTATTTTTGAAAATTCATACTTTCTAAGGTCGATAAGTATGTTCTTATATTTTGATCATCCCTAACGCAAACGTTTGCGTTTTGAATAAAGAGGTAATAGTTAAACATCAAAACAAGTTGTCGTGAAATGATTCTTGAATGGAGGAGGTTGTTCATGAGAGTCCTTGTATGGAATGAGTTTCGCCACGAGAAAACAAAGCCTGAAGTAGCAAAAGTATATCCGGATGGCATCCATGGTGCAATTGCCGGCTTTTTACAAAGTGAACAGGTCGAAGTGAGGACCGCTACTCTCGATGAAGAAGAGCACGGATTAACCGAGGAAGTACTGGAACGAACCGATGTACTGCTTTGGTGGGGTCATGTTGCACATGATGAAGTTCAGGATGAAATCATTGCAAGGGTTCACAAGCGAGTACTCGAGGGAATGGGTCTCATCGTCCTCCATTCTGGTCATTTTTCAAAGATCTTCAAACGATTGATGGGAACGACTTGTGATTTGAAATGGCGGGTGGCGGATGAAAGGGAACGGCTTTGGGTAGTCGATCCTAGTCACCCTATCGTTGATGGAATCGGAGAATATATCGAGCTTGAAAAGGAAGAGATGTACGGGGAACATTTTGATATTCCTGCACCAGATCAATTAATATTCGTCAGTTGGTTTGAAGGCGGGGAGATATTCAGAAGCGGTTGCACGTATCAGCGGGGTAAAGGGAGGATTTTCTATTTCCGTCCAGGACATGAAACATATCCTACCTACCATAATCCGGAGATTCAACGTGTGATTAAAAATGCCGTTGATTGGGTCAAGCCGGAATTCGGAATCGCAACGAACTATGGTAAAGCCGAACCGTTGGAATCCATCTCATCCAAAGAGCTGAAGTGAAGGAGAGAACAAAATGGGCATAGTGAAGGTAGGAGTCATTGGATGCGGGAGTATCGCAAAAAACAGGCATTTTCCGGAGTATGAATCACATCAGGAAACGGAGATCATTGCCGTTTGTGATATTGTGCCGGACCGGGCGAATGCAGCAGCACAAAGGTATGGAGCGCAAGCATATACTGATTATATAGAACTTTTGAAGAATGAGGAGATTGAAGCGATCAGTGTGTGTACACCGAATTACCTGCATGCACGCATCACGGTTGCGGCCTTGGAAGCGGGTAAGCATGTCCTATGTGAGAAACCAATGGCTACTTCTTTAGCAGACGCTGAAAAAATGAATGAAGCAGCAGCGAAAAGCGGCAAAATACTAATGATTGGCCATAATCAGCGATTTGTTCCCTCTCATCAAAAAGCGAAACAGCTTATTGAGAGCGGGGAGCTAGGGAAGATCTATAGCTTCCGGACGGCTTTTGGACATTCCGGGCCGGAAACCTGGAGCGTGGACGGACTGGAAAGCTGGTTTTTTAAAAAAGATCAGGCGGTCATTGGTGCAATGGGCGATTTAGGCGTTCATAAAGCTGATTTATTACGGTATATCCTTGGAGAAGAATTTGTTGAAGTGGGAGCCTTTGTGGAAACGACTGCCAAGAAAAACACGGACGTTGATGATAGTGCGGCCTGTATCCTCCGGACGGAGAACGGTATCATCGGAACTCTTACCGCCAGCTGGTCTTATGCAAAAGAAGACAATGCTACCGTCATTTATGCGGAAAAAGCGGTATTGCGCCTTGAAGACGATCCGAAATACTCACTGATCATCCATCATGATAATGGAAAGACAGAAACCATCCAATTAGGAAGCATCCAGACTAATGACTCAGAAGGACAGCATGATTCCGAAGTGATCAGCCACTTTGTAAAATGTGTGGTGGACAATGAGGAGCCTCTTGTCTCAGGAGTTGAAGGATTAAAATCATTAAAAGTCATTCTTGGCGCGATGGAATCAAATGCATCCCGAAAAATCATCCGCTTATAAAGGGGTTAAAAGTCATCATGTACAAATTAAAAATGGGTATTATCGGTGCTGGCGGAATTGCCCAAAAAAGGCATATCCCAGCTTTTCAAAAATTTCAAGATAAAGTGGTTTTATACGCCATTCAGGATATAGATGAAATGAAGGCGCGGGAAGTGGCGCGGGAATTTCATATCGAGAAGGTTTTCACGAATTATGAAGAAATGTTTGCTGAAGTGGATGCTGTTACAATCGCAACGCCAAACAAGTTTCACGCTGAGATTTCCATTGCTGCCCTGCAAGCGGGTGTACATGTGTTATGCGAAAAGCCGATGGCCATTACAACCGAGGAATGTTTAGCGATAACCGAGGCTGCAAACATATCCGGTAAAGTGTTATCGACTGCCTATCATTACCGCTTCATGAAGGAAGCCCAGGCTGCAAAGAAAATGATTCAGGCCGGTGAAATCGGTGAACCGTATGTAGCGCGTGTACAGGCAATCAGGCGGCGCAAAGTCCCTGGCTGGGGAGTTTTTACAAGCAAGGAATTGCAAGGCGGGGGAAGCGTGATCGATTACGGCTGCCATTTGCTCGATTTGGCATTATGGCTGATGGATGACCCAGAACCGATTGAAATCGTAGGTTCGACATATAATTATGTCAGTAAGGGTGTCGATCAGGTCAATTTATGGGGCAATTTCGATGCCTCGGTATTTGAAGTGGATGACCATGCCACGGCATATATCAAATTTGCCAACGGAGCATCTCTATTATTCGAAACATCTTGGGCCGCGAATATCCGTGAAGAAGCAACTGTTTTGAGTTTATCCGGAACGCAGGGCGGACTTGATGTATTTCCGCTGGTCTTGAATCAGGCTAAGCACGGCATGCTTTTAAACAGTGAGGCTGTATGGATGCCAGGAGAGGATACACCAGACCTGCAACAGGCAGAGAACTTTATCAACAGCTGCCTAGGGTTAGCGGAACCATTGGTAAAACCATCGGAAGCCATGAAAGTTTCGAAAATAATCGAAGCCATCTATCAAAGCTCGGCAAGTGGGAAGGTCATGAGCATAAATTAATGAAAAGGTGAGGTGGGGCAAGTGAAATTAGGGGTCTTTACAGTGCTATTTGCTCAAAAATCATTCGAGGATATGCTTGATTATGTCGCGGATTCCGGATTAAAAACAGTTGAAATCGGTACAGGCGGGTATCCAGGGAATATCCATTGTCCACTCGATAAACTGCTCGAAAGTGAAGAAAAGCGCCAAAAATACCTCGAAGCCGTTCAAACAAGAGGGTTAACGATCAGTGCATTCAGCTGCCATGGCAATCCAATCTCTCCTGATGAAACCTTCGCTAAAGAAAGTGATGAAACACTGATCAAAACAATCAAACTTGCATCCTTACTGAACGTCCCGGTCGTCAATACCTTTTCTGGTACAGCGGGTGATCACGAAGGAGCTAAATATCCAAACTGGCCCGTAGCCCCATGGCCGAATGAGTATACAGATGTGCTGAAATGGCAATGGGAAGAAAAATTGATCCCCTATTGGAAGAAAGTGGCCGCCATTGCCGATGAACACAATATAAAAATCGGCCTTGAACTGCATGGGGGCTTTCTCGTCCACACACCCTACACCTTGTTAAAACTGCGGGAAGCTACATCTGATGCAATAGGCGCCAACCTTGATCCAAGCCATCTTTGGTGGCAGGGCATCGAACCAGTAGGAGCCATCAAAATTCTAGGGAAAGCGGGAGCAATCTACCACTTCCACGCAAAAGACACATACCTGGATCAGGATAACATCAATATGTATGGATTGACCGACATGCAGCCTTATGGCAATATCCAGAGCCGTGCCTGGAACTTCCGCTCTGTAGGATGTGGCCACAGCCTGCAAGAGTGGTCCGACATCATGAGCGCCCTTCGCACATACGGTTACGATTACGTCGTCAGCATCGAACACGAGGATCCGCTGATGTCAGTTGAAGAAGGATTCCAACGGGCCGTAACCAATCTGAAAACTGTACTCATCAACGAAAGTCCAACTGATTTATGGTGGGTATAATTTAGAGCCGAAAAGAGCAGCCTAATGCAGGTTGCTTTTTATTTTCGCCCTTACTCGTGCAAAAGTGGATAAGTGGAATTCACGAGTAAAAGTGCGAAATTCACGAGTAAAACAGCATAATTCACGAGTAAAAGTGCGAAACTCACGAGTAAAAGCATAAAATTCACGTGTAAAAGCGTGAAACTCACGGATAAAAGTGAATTTCACGAGTAAAACAGCTTAAATCACGAGTAAAAGTGCGAAACTCACAAGTAAAAGCATAAAATTCACGAGTAAAACAGCATAATTCACGAGTAAAAGTGCGAAACTCACAAGTAAAAGCATAAAATTCACGAGTAAAACAGCATAATTTACGTCTGCTGTATCGAGAGAGCTAGTTTTAAAAAAAATCAATTTGACAGTCACCCTACTGCGTGTTACAGCATATCTTGTAGTAAGTAACACAATATACCGATATCACAGAGTAGTGAAGTTGCAGAAATATTTTTAAGAAATAAAGTTGACACTTCTGCTACTCGGTGTTACAGTTTAGTTGTAATAAGTAATACTAAATAGTGTGATTTCCCAAAACCTATTCAGTATAAAAATTTCCCTCGGAACTACGTTGTAATATAAGTCACAAAATAGAGGAGGCTGAGCATGGAAAATTTAACTGAAATGCTGAAGGGTTCGCTGGAAGGCTGCGTGCTGGAAATCATCAGCCGCCATGAAACCTATGGCTACGAGATTACCCGCCGCCTGAACGAGCTTGGGTTTACTGAAGTCGTGGAAGGGACGGTCTACACCATCCTCGTGCGATTAGAAAAGAAAAAACTGGTGAACATAGAGAAGAAACCGTCAGATATGGGGCCGCCCCGCAAGTTTTACTCACTTAATGAGGCTGGACGCCAGGAACTTGAATTGTTTTGGGAAAAATGGGATTTTGTTTCATCAAAAATCAATGTCTTAAAGTCAATCTAGCTTCATAAGATATTCCGTACGCATTTTTGGAGTGTCTTGTTTATAAAAAAGGAGGATAAATAACATGATGGAATTATTCAAAAAAATGATTGGTGATAAAAAAGAGTATAAAATGATGATGGCACGGGTTGAAGCTCTGCCAGAGGACTACCAATTTGTATTTAAGAAAATTCAAAACTATATGTGGAATTTCTCAGCGGGCAACGGGATGGATATGCTGCACATGCAGTATGAATTAATCGAGTTGTTCGAAGCCGGTGCTGCGGAAGGTAGGCAAGTGCTGGAAATCACTGGGGACGATGTGGCGTCCTTTGCCGACGAACTAGTGGCAAATGCTAGAACCTATTTCGCCAAGTATCGTGAGGATTTGAATGACAGTATCATGAAGCGATTGGGAAAAAATAAATTCAATAAATAATTCCGACTGAATAGCTGGTTACAAATGTGGAATGCCACCTTCGCTATTCAGTTATATTTTTAACCCAGTAGTAAGTTATACAGATTATCAGTAAGACTAAATAGAGGAGAATAGGCAACCTAGTCCGCTGGGTGCTCGGAAGGATAAATTCGAATCTTACAAGCGGCATTACTGCGCTATTAAAAGGAGGAAAAAAGTATGAGCCATGCAGTGATTACTGTAAAGGGGTTAAAAAAATCCTTTAAAGACAATGAAGTTTTAAAGGGGGTGGATTTTGAGGTGCGGCGTGGCGAAATTTTTGCCCTGCTGGGCTCAAATGGAGCGGGCAAGACGACGACGGTCAACATCCTCTCGACGCTGATGAAGTCCGATGGCGGCAAAGTAGGTATTTGCGGCTTTGACGTTCAGCATGAACCGGATCATGTTCGTCAGAGCATCAGCCTGACAGGACAGTTCGCAGCTTTAGACGGCATGCTCACCGGGCGGGAAAACCTGCTGATGGTCGCCAAGTTGCGGGGAGTTTCCAATCCCGCTCAAGTCGCCGACAATCTGCTTGCGAGATTCAGCCTGACCGATGCGGCCAACCGCCGGGCGGATAAATATTCCGGCGGGATGAAGCGCCGGCTTGACATCGCCATGAGCCTAATCGGGACGCCAGCAGTCATTTTTCTCGACGAACCGACGACAGGGCTTGACCCCGAAGCCCGGATTGAAGTCTGGGATACGGTCAAGGAGCTAGCTGGCGGCGGCACGACAATTCTGCTGACGACCCAGTACCTGGAGGAAGCAGAACAACTGGCGGACCGTATCGCCATCCTGCATGGCGGAAAAATCATCTCGACCGGTACCCTTACCGAACTCAAGGAGATGTTCCCGCCAGCGAAAGTAGAGTACATCGAGAAGCAGCCGACATTGGAGGAAATTTTCCTCGCAATCATCGGCAAAAAGGAGGAGATGTAAATGAATAGCAAAACAGGGGTATTACTAGGGCGTTTAATGCGCAACATCATGCGCAGCCCGGATACGATTATCACGGTGGCGATCACGCCAATTATGATGATGTTGCTGTTTGTCTACGTATTTGGCGGGGCCATAGAGGCAGGCTCGGACAACTACGTCAATTATTTATTGCCGGGAATCTTGCTGATGGCTATCGCATCCGGCGTCGCTTACACTTCAGTAAGGCTGTTTACGGATGTGAAGAGCGGGTTGATGGCGCGTTTCATTACCATGCCCATCAAGCGCTCGTCGGTATTGTGGGCTCACGTGTTGACCTCGCTAATATCCAATTTGCTTACTGTCGTCGTGGTTATCCTCGTCGCACTCTTGATGGGCTTCCGTTCCAGCGCTGATATCCTGGATTGGCTAGCGGTAGCTGGGATAATCGTGCTGTTTACGCTGGCGCTGACATGGCTGGCGGTCATTCCTGGATTGACAGCGGGGTCTTTGGAAGGAGCGACAGCCTACTCGTACCCGCTGATTTTCCTGCCGTTTATCAGTTCGGCCTTCGTCCCCACCGAAACCATGCCTAAAATTGTCCGTGCGTTCGCCGAGAACCAGCCAGTGACTTCAATCGTGAATGCGATTCGAGCCCTTTTGTATGAAGGGTCTGTTGGGAACGATATCTGGATTGCGCTTGCCTGGTGTGTCGGCATCATGGTCATCGCTTACTTCTTCGCCAGTAAAGTATTTAAACGCCAGTTCGGGTAAGTACACCATTATCGGATTGGTCATCTCATAGTCAGCCGGAGCGATGAATGCATCACATGGAAGACTGCTTAAATGCCGGAGCAACCATCGATGAAATCATGGAAACCTTCAAAATTGATGTGATTGGTGGCGGCCACTTATCCCATCATGGGATTTGCCATACTTGCTTTAGAAGAATTTACAGCAAAAGGGTAGTGGTCGTTCGCAGAGGAAAAATGAAAAGAATAAAGCACATAGATGTAATTGACAGGAAAAGAGTAGATCCAGAAACAATCTTTAAAAACTAGATTCCTATCATTATCATAAAATGCATGGAGCTCCCCGCCGGAATTCGCGAGTAAAAGTGCGGAATTCACAAGTAAAAGCGTGAAACTCACGAGTAAAAGTGCAAAACTCACGAGTAAAAGCGTGAAATTCACGAGTAAATCTGCAAAACTACGAATAAAAGCAAAATGATTGCAGGAAATTCTCCTGAAATTAAAAAAGCGATGCCCCCGGAATTCTGGGGGCATCTTCATTATCATCTTTTCCTAGGGGAATAATCCAATTCCTTAAATAGTTCCGTCAATTCATCCTCGGTCAGGTCACGCCATTGTCCGATCGCCAGTCCGTCCAGATGGATGTTCATGATCCGGATTCGATGTAAATCACGGACTTCATAACCTAGTGCGGAGCACATACGGCGGATTTGCCTGTTCAGTCCTTGCATTAAAGTGATGTTAAATGTGTATTTGGTCAACTGCTCAACTTTACAAGGAAGTGTTTTCGTATCCAAAATCTCCACTCCGGATGACATATCTTTGATGAAGGAAGCGGTAAGTGGCTTATCCACGGTTACGATGTATTCTTTTTCATGCTTGTTTTCTGCACGAAGGATTTCATTAACGATATCTCCGTCATTTGTAAGAAGGATCAGACCGCTTGAGTCTTTGTCCAGCCGTCCGATATGAAAAATGCGAAGCGGATGATTTACAAAATCAACGATGTTCCCTTTTATGTGTTTTTCGGTCGTACTTGTAATCCCTATCGGTTTATTCAGTGCAATATAGACATTTTGCTGTTCGACTTTTATCGGCTTGCCGTCCACCCGGACATCATCGCCGGGTTCAGCTTGACTGCCGAGCTCAGCTACAGTGCCATTAATCGTCACACGGCCCTCGGCTATCCATTTGTCTGCGCCTCGTCGCGAGGTAATTCCGGATTCACTGATAAATTTATTGATCCTCAACTAAAGCACACCTTTACTTTCAGATTTTCTTCTTTAAAGGATAACGTAAATCATGGTGCATAGACAAGGGGAAAAGAGAAGAAAGCGTTCGTTGGTGTGTATCACTGGATGCCCTTTACATGTTCTTCGTGATAGCTGACGGATCTGCTTTTTTCTTTTTGCTTGTCAGGTAGACGCCGAGGAAAACAAGGAGGCCACCGAGGGTTTGGATGGTCGTAATCGCATGACCCAAAATAAGGCTAAGAATGGCGGTAAATACAGCAATCAAATTTAGATAAATCCCAGCCTGGCCGGCATTGATATGACGAAGGGAAATATTCCAGAAAATAAATGAGCCGACAGAAGGGAAAATCCCGATATATAAGAGACCGGTGATGGCTTTACTGCTTAAATCAAGGTTCATTCCCGAGCCAATGGCAAATGGAGCAATGAGAAACAAACCGAGAAATACGGAAACGGCAGTGGCTGAGATGATCGGAATGTTTTTCAGTTTTTTACCGATTATAGAATAGAAGGTCCAAACGAGAATCGCCAGGATCATCAATAGGTCGCCTTTATTATAATTGAGCTCGAATATATCCAGAAGGTGTCCTTTTGTCAAGACTAATAAAACGCCGAATAAAGATATGATAAGTCCGAGTGCATGGATGGATGAAATTTTCTCCTTTAACAGCAAAGAAGAAAAAAGAACAATTAATGCAGGGTTCATGGAATTGACAAGAGCTGCATTCATGGAAGTTGTGTAGGTCAGAGCCCAATAAAGGAAAAAATTATAACTGATGATCCCGAGCACACCCATGACTAGTAGTAATTTCCAGGCTTTCCATACACTCTTCCAGTCTGGTTTTTCAATCCATTGCGCTAAAGGAAACAATAAGAAAACTGCGATTAGCCATCGCGCAAATGTTAGTTGGATCGGGGAAAGTTCGGTCACAACGTACTTTCCGAATATATAATTACCGGCCCAGAACAAATTTGCCAAGATAAGAAATAAAATAACAATAGATTTTTTCATCAGACTGCCTCTCCCTGAATTTATGGAATATTCACTAAATATAGCAAAATAGGGGTACCTAAGCAATATAGGGGGCCTATCAGTCAATTTTGAACAGGAAAAAGGCCGTTCAACTTTAGCTGAACAGCCTTTTCACACATCTATATTAAGCGAAAATGGCACTGATTTCGGCGATTTCATCCATGGTTAGATCGACGTCCAATGCTTGTAGGTTGCGTGTGACCTGTTCTGGTTTTTTCGCTCCGGGAATCAGTACATCTATCGAGTGCCTGGTTAAATACCAAGCTAGTACGACATCGGCGACATCGGTATGCTTCCTGTTGGCGATCGCCCGTACTTCTTCCACTTTTTGCAGGTTGCTTACAAAGGCTTGTCCTTGGAAAAGCGGACTTTTTGCCCGGCCGTCATCGAATGTTGAATCCTGATTATATTTGCCGCCGAGCAAACCGGAAGCAAGGGGGAAATAAGGAATGAAGGAAATATCATTTTCGGCTGTATATGGAAGCAGGTCTTGCTCTGCCTCCCGTTTGAATAGATTGTACTCGGATTGCAGGACATCGACATAGCCGTCTTTATTCGCTTCCTTCAATTGTTCAAACGAAAAGTTAGAGACGCCGATTGACTTTATCTTGCCTGCATCCTTCAATTCCTTTAAGGCACCCACTGCCTCATCTTTAGGGGTATCACCATCAGGGAAATGGATATAGAATAAGTCGATGTAGTCTGTTTGGAGCCTTTTTAGACTCGAGTCCACGGCATTTTTCAGAAAAGCGGGAGAGTTATCAAAAACGATGCTGCCATCGACAAATTTGTGTGCCCCTTTAGTGGCAAGGACTATTTCTTCGCGTTTCAGGCTCTCTTTAAGGATTTCACCGATAAGTTCTTCTGAACGTTCAGGACCGTAAATGTAAGCTGTATCCCAAAAGTTGATTCCTTCTTCCAATGCCGTTCTCAAAACATCCCTTCCTGTATCCTCACTTAGATTAGGGAATAGGTTATGTCCGCCAATTGCATTCGTGCCAAGGCCAATCGGGTTTACATACAGATCTGTTTTACCAATACGGGTTTGCTTGGACATATTACTTATCATCTCCTTTGACACCATCATAACAAAAAGTCGTTGCCGATTTCCAAAATAAAGCAATGAAGTAAGCAGATGACCGGAAAGATCACCTGCTTACTTCATTATTATAGTGTTTCGACTTCCAACTCCTCAGCGGGAGCAGTTTGTCCAATTTGACTGAGCAGAATGCCAAGGGCTGTACCGACGAGAGCAGGGATGACCCACTCCATGCCGTAAGCGGAAAGGGGAAGGACATCAGTCAAGGTTTGTACGGGTCCTAATTGTAAGCCGAAAGCATTCAGCCCATCCATCAAGGCGAATACTCCTGTGAAAGTCATTGCACTGCGATAAACCTTCTTCGGGTTTTTGAAATGACGGCTGAAGAATGTCAGGACAATCAGGACGATCGTTAGCGGATAAGCCATCACAAGGAATGGTACCGATACTTTCAGAATTTGATTCAGACCCATATTTGAAAGGATGAAACCGACGATTGTTACAATCAGAATGACGGTTTTATAGTTCAGCTTTGGGAAAAGTTTCGAGAAATACTGTCCGCAAGCAGTCGTCAACCCGACAACGGTGGTGAAGCATGCCAAAGTGAAAATGATGCCAAGAAGGGCCTTCCCGCCGGTTCCTAGTAAAAGGGTGGAAGCGACAGTGAGGATATCCGTTCCATTTTCGAATGACCCACCGGCCGCCATGCGTGCTCCCATTACACCTAAGGAGATATAAACTAAAGAAAGCAAAACGCCAGCGATGAGACCCGCTTTTACTGTATATCTCGTCAATTGTTTTCGTTCGGAAATCCCCCTTTGCTGGATTGAAGTAAGGATGACAATCCCAAAGGCCAAGGCAGCTAAAGCATCCATCGTGTTGTAGCCTTCGATGAACCCTTTTGAAAAGGCTCCTGCAGCATATGCTTCGGTTGGAGCTTGGAAAGGAGCATCAAGCTTTACGAACCCAACGACACAGAGAATGACCATGGACAAAAGTAGAACGGGCGTGATCCAGCGTCCCATGAAGGTTTCCATTTTTTCCGGATTCAATGAAATGGCATAAACGATGATGAAAAATATGGTTGTGAAAATGAATAGAAATAGTGGTTGATCCACAGAGTCGCCAAGATACGGCTTGAAGCCCATTTCATAGGCAACATTCGCATTCCGCGGAATGGCCAGAAACGGCCCGATGCTTAAATAGATTACGACCATGAACAACGTGCTGAATAGGGGATGTACTCGGGCACCGATGGTTTGTGCGCCGCCTTTAACAAGTGAGACTGCAAGAAGCACCAAAATTGGCAGGCCGACTCCGGTGGCGACAAAACCGGCGATGGCTGGCCAGAAAGAAGTTCCAGAAGATGCTCCTAAAAATGGAGGGAATATGAGATTCCCGGCTCCGAAAAACATTGAGAAAAGCATAAGGCCGATAAATAATGTGTCTGTTTTTTTCATGGTGATTTCTCCTTTTTTTTTAATGATAACTCCCGCCGACTGGCCTGAAAAAGGCTAATTAAAGTGTTTTGTGCAAATAAAAAACTCGCCCCTGAAATATCAGGGACGAGTTTGTGCTCGCGTTACCACCCATATTCCGCACTTCAAAGAAGCTGCGGCACTCAGTCAACGTACGAATTCATACGTGATCCATTGTAACGGCGGAAACCCGTCAAAGCCTACTGCATTTTCAGCTTTGCATCTCAGAGATGATTTTCGGATAGGCCTTGGACATCGACTTCCACCACATGTCGACTCTCTGTGGAACAGGGTTCTCATCTTACTCTTTCTCTTCATAGATTTTATAATATAAAGATAATTTAGCAAATTCTGATTATGAAGTCAACAAAATTTATCATTAATCCTTTCAAAGGAGCAGGAAATTAGTCCCCATTTGGCGAAACCAACTTTATCAAGAGTGTTTTTTAAAGAAGAATAGGATATTACTCCCTATTATCTTTCTAATCGCAACTATATTATAATAGAAGGCAGAACACTAAAGGAGACAACAACATGTCTGAAAATAAAAAATTAAGCCTGGCGGATGCAGTCAAACAAAAACTGGCTCAAAAGCAAGCAGGATCAAGTAAAGATAAACTGGAAACAGGCGTTGTGAAGAAAACGAAACAGCTAAAAAGCCAGTTGACCAAAAAGCCGAATAACCAACGTAAGCGTACAGGGGTATAATCCTAATTCGTCAAAGGACAAGTACTGTTCGGAGCTTATCATTGAGCAGTTACCTTTTATGAATGAGGGTACTGCTTTTTTATATGAATGCAAAAATGGGGATTAAGTAATGGACGAGCCAGAGTGATTTTGTTTTTTATCGTTTATAGGTAAGTTGAAGGGCTGGGCTTCTGGTCATTTAGAGGGATGGAGAATGGTTCGCTCACTTCTAGCTGATATGTAGAAAAACATATTTTCTCGAAAATGGAAATGACATCTCTGTATCGGTTTATTAAAAACATTACAGTTCCAGTTGTTTCTGTTTTAAAATTGTAAGAGTGGTGACATGTTGTTACCATATTGTTTTGCTAAAATAACATTTTAAGGTTTTGTAAATGATTTTTTAACTAAAGGAACCTATAAATTGAATATTAGGTCTGCTATGAGTCTTATAGAATCAGTGATTATCCTTTAATTGAAAATATGAAATATATCGGGGGAATAAAGATGGACGAACGTCTGATCGGAAAAAAATATTATGAAACGATGCTTGAGGATACAAGGAAGCACCCGATTCAAGCTTTGGGTGAAATGTTCCTCGTGGAACAAAAAAAGGAAAGATCCGATTTAACCGCAATTAGATTTGCTCAAGGAGAGGTGTATTTTCAGCACCATGACTATGAAGCAGCCATTTTTAAATGGGAAAACATAGAAGGGGAACTTGGTTCATGGGCGAAGAAAAACATCGCTGATGCGTATTTTGAATTGGAAATGTATTCAACCGCAGAGGATATCTATAAATCCGTCGATACGGATGAAGCTGTCTTGAAAACAGAAGTTCTTTTGCAGCTGTTTTCCCTGTACATAGTGGAATCGAGAAATGATTTGGCTTCCAAAGTCGTGAAAGAAGCAGTCGAGTTTCAACCAGACTACCCGAATGTCACTGAAATCGCACGCGCCTTTTTTGAAGAACAAAAGGATTGGAACAGTGCAGTGGTATTAGCGGCGAATGAAAGTATCCGTACAGAGTCAATGGGCTGGTTCGATGTGCTGAAAACGTATATCCAGCAGGGTGTTGCCCAATCGATGGAGCCGGATTATTTCTCAACTGTCCTTGGTTCGCTATACACACTCGACCAGGAACGTTTCGAGAAAATGACGGTTGCCCTTTGGAAAAATTATAAATATACGGATGCTTATTTCGAATGGTTAAGAGTGATTAATAATTTGATAGATACCATCGAATTGAACCATGCGGATGTATGGGATGAGCTTTCCGTCTATTACAGGGATGCATATGCAGGTTTGTTAGAAGGAACGCATCTAATCAAAGAATTAAGTCCTGTCGTGCCAAGGTTGCTGGAAAACTGGCTCAAAATCGCAGACGGGGAGCTTTCGCTGTTTGCGGCGGCATCCACGTTGTCCTGGAATGAAATCTTCCCGGATACGATCAATGCGCTGGTCATTCAGGATGCAGAGAGCCTGCTTTCGAAATCGCCTAAATTGGGAGGCGGACTGGAAGCGGGAGAGAAACTGTTCAATTCCATTATCCAGTGGGCTGAAGATAATGATTTAAGGGTTGGAAATAAGCTTAAATGGATGGTGGAGGGGCTTAAAGATACCAGCAATTTCAATCTCCTTCTTGCAGGAAGTACAGGAAATGGCAAGACATCCTTTATTCAGTCAATCGTTGGAGAGAGCATTGCTGCTGAGGACCATTCTTCCCTAGTCAGTGTCAAAGACGGGGATGATTTGGAAATCCTTGAAATTACCGATACAGATAGCAAAGTTGTCGAGGAGCTAACTGATTTGGATGAAACACGCCGTCAGCGCGGGACTATAGTCGATGTGACAATCATCAGTGACTACCTAAGAAATAATCATTTGCGATTATTGGATACACCGGGGTTCAATGGGGAACAAAGCGTGGAATCCGATTTCCAAGGCTATTTACATGGCAGTGATGGCCTGATGTTCGTTCTTGACGCCCGGGCTCCTTTCACCGGCAGCGAAAGGGATCTGTTATTGGAAATTCAAATGAAGGCACCTAAACTGCCGATTCATTTCCTATTAAATAAAATGGATACGATATACAGTGATCAGGTCGCAGTCCGGATGGAAGACGAAACATGGGATAAAGTGAATGCATATTTCCCGAATGCGAAAGTGTTCGCTTTCTCCAAACATTATGACAGCAGGCAGCAATTGAAGGACCTTTCAGCCTTCCTTCAATCGAATTATCAAGATGATAATTGGAAGGAAAGAAGATCTGAAAAAATCCTGGCATTCATTCGTAAAACCTTATCTTATCTATTAGAAAAACGGGTTGCCAATGAGCGGAAATGCGAGCATTCCATCTCTTGGAATGAGCAGATGGAAGTCAAACTGAATGGAGCGGTCAATCAACTGGCTGATCTGGAAAAAGAAAAAAGTGAAAATATCATAAGGTCGTATCGTTCGCTTAAGGACGAAGTGAGAAGTCAGCTTTATTCAAAAATTCCTGAGTTACTGAGGGATTGCTCTAAATCGTTAACGGAAAGCAGTGATTTCAGTCAGGTCCATGTACAGTTAAACCAGGAAATGAATGAGCGGATTCAAAACTTCATTTCTGACAAGATCATGCCTCAATATTACCGTTCTCTTCAAGACTGGATTGCCAGTTCCCAAATGGAGTTCACACAAAGCCAGCAGTTCATGGATGAGATGAGTGCCGGATTCAATGAATTATACAAAGAAGAACGGATTATGCTGGCAGGTGACTTCAGGGTATTGGATGACTGGCGCCGTGATGCCGACCGGATGACAAGCAGTATCCGCATCGAAAACGTTAATATCCTTTTGCGCAGGACTCCATCACAATTGTTGCTTAAAGGAGCAGGGAAGCTATTTGGGGCGATACCGCAAAATAAGGCCAATATGTACAATCGTTACAAGAAATACCTGGAAAGTGAAGATTACCTGGATGTTGCCGAAATGATCACGGAACGTTTCCTAACCCAATTTGGATTGTTTGAAAAATCATTGGATCGGGACATCTCACTTTTCTATCGCAGTTCATTTGCCTTACTTCAAAAAACGATAGAGCAGACGCAGACGGAAATAAAAGACTACCAGGCTGCATTGGAGCATATGAAAGAAAATCCGGAAGTTTACCGTGATCCGATCACGTTGTTCGAAGTGAAATTAAGGCAGTTGGAGAGGCTTGAAAAAATCGAGAAAAAGCGTCTAGCCCAGCTTCAAAGAAAATAAAAATAACGGGAAACATTTCAAATATTCAAAAATCTATTGACTTTACGACTATATCCCTATAAAGTGATAATTACGAAAACGTAACATAATATATCTCTTATCAAGAGTGGCGGAGGGACTGGCCCTAAGATGCCCAGCAACCGTTCCATTAGGAATTGGTGCTAAATCCTGCAAAACAGAAATGTTTTGACAGATAAGAGAGGGACAAGTCTGCAAAACAGCCGATTAAACCTCTCTATATTAGAGAGGTTTTTATTTTGGGATTTACACCGACTTAACTGATAAGACTAATGAGAAAACATGGAGGGGAAACAAGATGAGAAGGTCTATTAAAGGGATATTCATTTTTGCCATCGCTTCGGCTTTGCTTTTAACGGGTTGCTCTGCAGGGCAGAGTTCCACAGAATCGAAGAAAGAAGAAAAAGTATCATTTGAAAATGTCCCGGAAAGATTTGCTGATGGCGATGGAGTCAAGATCAAAGTGATCCGAAAAATTGGCGGTGATGATCATACTGCCCAATACTTGGCGGGGGCGAAAGAAGAAGGAGAAGCACTGGGATTTCAAGTCGATACGTACACAGCCAATGGTGATACGGCTAAATTCCATGATGCGATAGCACAGGCTTTGGAGGAAGATTACGACGGCTATATCATTTCACATGGTGATGATGCCGCAACTGTAAATGACGTTCAGAAGTTGGTTGATGCAGGTAAAAGCGTTGTCACATTCGATTCAATAAGCGATCTATCTAAAATAGAGGGCGTGACATTAACTTCACAAGATGATGAAGCGCTGGCAACACTGGCTTTCGATAAACTGATAAAAGAACAGAAAGGTGAAGCGGCAATTGCATATCTTTGGGTGGATGGTTTTCCTCCAATGGTAAGAAGAAATGCAGTCTATAAGGAAAAACTAAAAGAAAATCCTGGGATTAAAGAAGTCGAAAGATTCGGAGTGGCATCCGCTGATACTTCGGTTCAGACACAAAATGCTGTAGCCGCAATGCTGAATAAATACCCTAAAGGTAAATTGGATGCCATTTTCGCAACATGGGATGCCTTTGCTATCGGTGCAGCCCGGGCGATTAAAGAAGCGGGCCGCGATGAAGTGAAGATATATGGAATTGATGTTTCGAATGCAGATCTCCAGGAAATCCAATCCGCTGATAGCTCTTGGTCCTACACGGCAGCAGTCGATCCCAAGTTGATCGGTGCAGTGAATATGAGGATATTGGCTAAAAAATTAGCGGGTGAAGAAACACCGCAAACATATGATTTGGAGGCTTCACTCATTTCGCAAAAGCAAATCCAAGCTTCAAAAGAAGCGGTAAACATGGCCAACCTGTCTAATATTGTCGATGGCTGGGGTGTATCGACGGAATTTGAAGAAGATTGGATGAAGGTTTTGAAAGATCATTATAAAAAATAAAAAGAGACACTCTCTTTCCAGCGAAGGGAGTGTCTGTTCAATAAGGGGGAATGGACATGGGCAAGCAACTAGAAATGAAGATGATTTCGATTGAATTTCCGGGGGTGAAGGCGCTGAGTGATGTTGATTTTTCCGTACAATCAGGAACAGCCCACGCATTGGTCGGTGCAAACGGAGCAGGGAAATCGACGTTAATGAAAGTTTTATCGGGAGCCCATGTTCATTATTCAGGTGACATTTTTATTGATGGGATGAAGCGGGATATCCGCTCGCCAAAAGCTGCTCAGGAACAGGGCATTCAAATAGTTCATCAGGAAGTGGATACCGCCCTCATCCCTTATTTAACAGTTGGGGAAAATGTAATGTTGAATGATATGGTCCAAAACATGGGAAAAAAACAAAGGGTACATTGGAAAGAACTGCACAACAAAGCCACTTCCATTCTTGAAGATATGAAAATTCATGTCCCTTCGAAAAAGTTGGTTAGAGACTTGACCTTGGCTGAAAAACAGATGGTCCTGATAGCAAGAGCCGTTTCGACAGAATGCAAATTCCTGATTCTCGACGAGCCAACTGCTCCGTTAAGTCATACGGAGACGACGGAACTTTTTCGAATTGTAAATGAATTAAAGCAAAAAGGCGTGGCAATCATTTTCATTTCACATCGTCTGCCTGAGATTTTTGAAATCTGTGAGGAAATTACGATCATGAGGAATGGGGAGCTTGTCACTTGTCGAAAAATCGAGGACATAACCCGTGCCGAAGTGGTAGAGAACATGCTCGGGAAAACCATGGATGAACAGTTTCCTGAAGTGAATGCTTCGATTGGAGACGTAATTCTGGAAGTGAACGGATTGTCAGATGCCGAGAAAGTTAAGAATGTCAGTCTGAATATTAAAGCAGGCGAGATAATCGGCTTGGCTGGGCTGGTCGGGGCTGGGAAAACGGAGCTGTGTAAAACCCTTTTCGGTCATACGTCCATCACAGCGGGTGAAGTCATCCTGAATGGTCGAAAGCTTTCTCTGAAATCACCGCATGAAGCAGTAAAAAGCGGGCTGGCACTTGTACCTGAGGAACGCAGGAAAGAAGGGGTCCTTGTACAGGAATCAGTCTCGGCAAACTTGACTGCAGCCAGTCTCGGTAAATTCTGCAAAACATTCAGTGTCGTCGATCGTAAGGCGGAAAAGGAAAAGGCAAAGGAAATGATCGCAAGTCTTGGCATTAAGACTCCTTCGGGGGAAGTGAAGGTTGAAAACCTATCCGGTGGTAACCAGCAAAAAGTTGCCATTGGAAAATGGCTTATGGCAGATGCGGATGTATACATATTCGATGAACCAACGAAAGGGGTCGATGTCGGAGCCAAGAAGGATATATTCGAATTGATTGCAAAGCTTGCAAGGAATGGAAAAGCGATCATTTATGCATCCTCCGAGCTTTCCGAAATCATTGGCATTACCAACCGGACCTATGTGTTATATGACGGGAGCACTGTCATCGAATTAGAAACAAGCAAAACGAATGAAGAAGAACTACTATTCTATTCAACAGGAGGTAAATAGGATGAGCATACCCATTCCTGTTACACAGACAGCGAAAGCGAAGAAAAAGGTGGAACTATTCGACTTTTTCTATAAATACGGCACAATATTGACGATTATCATTCTGATTGGAATTTTCGCCGTATCCAATCCATCTTTCATCCAAACTTCTAACCTGATAAACATCCTGCGTTCCATTTCAATCGTGACCATCATTGCGATCGGCATTACGATATCACTGACCGTGGATGGCTTCGACCTTTCCGTCGGCTCCGTCGCATCATTGGCCAATGCCATCGTCATCTCGATGTTTGTCTGGTTTTCTCAGGATACATTCATCGCCATATTAGCTGCGGTCGGTGCCTCACTTTTCGTAGGGGCTTTGAATTCATTCATGATCGTTAAATTGAGAATTCCCGACATGCTGATGACTTTGGCTACCATGTTCATTATCCAGGGAATTGCCCTTACCTATACAAAAGGGGCCACGGTTTCGCAAAATATGGTCATGCCAGACGGGACGTTCGCAACAGGACTGATCAGCCCGTTTTTCGCCAAAATTGGCCAGGTACCGTGGATAATCCTGATCATGGCCGTCATTGTGATAGCGACCCATATCTTTTTGACTTATACGAAGCACGGTCGTTATATGTACATTATTGGGGGAAATAAGGAAGCGGCGAGGCTTTCCGGGATATCGGTTAATAAATACAAAATCCTTGCCTATCTGCTTTCGGCTCTATTTGCTGCAATCGGGGGGATTGTCCTTGCTTCAAGGGTCATGACATCGGAAATCAATTCAGGGTCACCCTATTTAATGGATGCCGTCGCGGCAGCCTTCATTGGTTCCTCCGTTTTAGGAGCGGGAAAACCGAATGCCTTTGGAACCTTTGTCGGAGCAGTCCTGATCGGAATCCTGCAAAATGGGCTGATCATGATGTCCGTTCCGTATTATGCGATGGATATCGTCAAAGGAACAGTGCTGGCCCTTGCACTCGCTGTAACCTATTACAAGCAAAAACATTAAAAAGAATTCGTTACGTTACTCAATAATATGAAAAAATCCTGTTGTAATGCAACAGGATTTTTCCTTTTTAAAAAGGGGTGGGTTAAGGAGATCGTCATCATTATACTTACGCTAAAATGGTGGCAGGAGCACTTTTTCAACCCTCATTTTGGAGTATAAAGATTGACCGCAATTGTAATTTTTATAGGGACCTTATTTACCTTTTAATAAGATTGATAATGATCTATTGTAAAGTATGAACATTCATATCATATACTTATCTAAAGGAGAGTGTAAACTTATGCGAGAAACCTGTGTTCCGGCAGGTGTGAAACCGAATGAAACTGGCTTTGGATATACGCTGTCCTTGATTGGCGGCAAATATAAAATGATCATAATGTATTGGCTGTCTGAAAATAAGGTCATGCGTCATAATCAACTGAAGCGAAGTATCGGTACCATTTCCTTTAAAACGCTAAGCATCATGTTAAAAGAGTTGGAGGCAGACGGCCTTATCATACGCAAGGAATTTCCCCAAATCCCTCCAAAAGTAGAATATTCATTATCTGAACGTGGTCTATCTCTCATCCCATTGTTAAATATGATGTGCGAGTGGGGAGAGAAAAACAGTTTGCCAGTTCAGGAGACTAAACAGCAGTAGGTGTTGCTATTTTGATTAAATCAAAAGAAGTATTTCCCTTACAAGGAAATACTTCTTTAATGAACTGCCTATTAAAGGTTATCGACAAAATTCAAATAATCTTGTGCGCTTTTTTCCAATTCGCTCACGGATGGCTCATTTTCAGCACCATAAAAAGCAAAGGATGAACGATAATCTGCATTGCAGTATAGGAAGGTAGTTTCAAAGGGAGATAATAAATGTTCAAGTGTATAGCGATATCTTCCTTCTTTACTATAATCCTCTTTGCTAATTCCGGCAGATACAGCTAGAGCTGCTTTGCGATTCTTTAATTTATCCCCTCCATTTGAACCATACGCCCAACCATAAGTAAAAACATCGTCAAGCCATCTTTTTAGGAGAGGCGGACAATTAAACCAATAAAAAGGGAACTGTAAAACAAGATTACTATGCGATTCGATTAATTGCTGTTCTTTTTCCGCATTAATGTTTCCGTCAGGGTAAACCTTATACAATTCGTGTACGGTATACTTTTCCGGATATTTCCTTAGCGCTTCTACCCATCGTTTATTTATGAGGGATGTTTCTAGACTGGGGTGTGCTACGATAACAAGAGTTTTCAAAGATTTCTCCTCCTTAACTATTATTTATTTTAAGTATAAAGTGCACTCTGCAAGTGCGTAAGTATGCACTTTTAGTATAGGTACTTACCTAAAGGAGAGTGTTAAATCTGTTATAACTAAAAAAACGATCTGAAAATTTCAATATAAGTAAGATGTTAATAAGGGAATCTTAAAAGGCCAGATAGACACGCTCATCCTAGGAGGGATATGTACGGCTTTGAATTAGCCAAAATTGTTCGAGAAGAAAATATTAAAGACGTATCTCAGTGTGTGAAGAAGGCTTTAAACAAAAACTCCTGGAATGGTAAATTGTTAGAGATGTGATTGATTCCTTTTTAGAGTGGGGGAAATAAGGAAGCGGCTAGACTTTCCGGGATATCCGTTAATACATATCTGATTTCAGCTCTATTTGCTGCAATCGGGGGAATTGTCCTTGCATTAAGGGGCGTGAAATCGGAAATCAATTCAGGATCCCGCTAATGATGCCGTCGCAGCAGCCTTCATTGGTCCCTCCGTTTTAGGAGCGGGAAAACCGAATGCCTTTGGAGGCTTCAGCGGTGCAGTCCTGAGCGGATTCCTTATCATGGATGCGATTGATATCATCAAAGGAACAGTTCTTGCCCTTGCGCTCGCGGTAACCTATTACAAGCTAAAACACTAAAGTTTTACGAAAGATTAAGAAGAAAGAGGGTTCTTTTTAACCCTCTTTCCAATACACTCACTATATTTTGTTTTTATAAATGACTTTGCTAACATCGTGTCTTACTGTTTTGTGACCTTCTTTCATTCCTTTCCCCATGGCAATAAGCATAACATCTAAATACCTATCGGAAATGTTTAAGGCTGACTTTAATTGTTCGGAATCATACCCGGACATTGTAATGGTTTCAAGACCTGCCTCGTTCGCCAATAAAACTAACGACATTGACGCCAGGCTTGCGTCTCTTATTAATTCAACCTTTAAATCTTCTTTTGATTTATTTAGATAATAATTGATTGCCGCGTTTGTTAGATAATCTCTTACTGATGCGTCAAAATAACCTTTTTGAAATTCATCCTCATGTATCATTATGATATTTTCTTTTTCAAAAGCTTGATAATCACCTAGTATAACAATCAGTACTGAGGCTTCAATTACCTGTTGTTGATTAAAAGCGATGGGCAGTAACAAATCCTTTAAATATGGTTCATCTATAACCAGGTATCGTGTTGCTTGAATATTGTTTCCGTTAGGCGATTTACTGGCTCCTTCAATAAGTGTCGCCAATGTTTCTGGACTAATTTTATAATGGGGATCATACTGCCTTACGGAACGTCTTTTTTCTATTGTCTCTTTTACACTCATCGTGTTCACTCCCAATGTTATATTTGCTTTATAATCAGAGTATAATGGACCCATGATGTAGAAGAAAATAACGCACAATAAAGTGGCATAGCCACCTTTATGTGCCTATTCAGGAGGAATGAGGAATGAAGAGTCTAAATACGGGAATAAATATTTTCATGAATACTGTAGGAGGAAAGTGGAAATGCTTAATCCTCTTTTTTCTGAGTCAAAAACCAATGAGGACAAAAGAGTTTTATATTCTAATACCGGCCATAACCCAGAAAGTCTTAACCGACCAATTAAAGCAGCTGGAAAGAGATGGGCTTGTCCGAAGAGAAGTATATAAAGTAGTACCACCAAAAGTAGAATATAGTTTAACTGAGTTAGGTCAATCATTTGTACCTGTATTAAATACAATGTGTGAATGGGGCGCTACATATGCAGTCGAACAAAACCTCGAAAGACAAGATCAAATCTGTCGTCATCATAAATAAGTAAGATATGCTTCAACTAAGGAGTGTGGATTTTTTTACAAGTTCAGTAAGGCAAGCAGAATTTAATATTAGTAGAGGAAATGTCTTGAAGATGACTTTTGGCATTCTCTCTAAAGATTGTATTAAACTAACAGGTGCTTTACTTTAAAGTTGCTTTGCCCCGCCCCGCTCTTTTTTTAATGTAACGGTTAGTTGCATAAGATTTTTTTTGCTTTATAATTAGTACCAGGTGTTAATATCAAGTTATAAAATGATGCAATTCATACACACGAGGTGGCTATTCTATGTTCAAATCCAAAGCACGTATTACTGCGATAGGTTCGTATGTTCCTGAAAAAAGGTTAACAAATAAAGACTTAGAAAAAATGGTTGAAACCAATGATGAATGGATTGTTAAACGTACCGGTATTAAAGAACGAAGAATTGCACATGAAGAGGAGTTTACCAGTGATATCGGTTATAAAGCTGTAAAGGATTTAATGGAACGGTATGATAAATCTGTCGAAGATGTTGATATGATCATTGTCTGTACCTTTACTCCTGATTTCAACACTCCAAGTGTAGCATCTTTAGTCCAAGCAAAGCTAGGCATTAAGAATACTGGAGCTATTGATTTAAACGCTGCCTGTGCAGGATTTACTTATGGTCTGCATGTAGCTAATGGATTAGTAACATCGGGATTAAATAAGAAAATCCTAGTTATTGGAGCGGACACTTTATCAAAACTTATGGACTATGAAGATCGAGCCACATGTATTTTATTTGGAGACGGCGGAGGAGCAGTTCTTGTAGAATATGATGAAAAACAGCCAAGTTTTCTTTCTTCACATTTATATTCGGAGGGTGAAGGCGGAAAACATTTATATAGTACAAACCTATCGACACGCATAAATGGTGAAGACTTAAATGATAGCGGCAACCTTGTACAAAATGGACGCGAGGTTTATAAATGGGCTGTCACGACCGTTCCAAAAGGAATGCAAACTGTGATGAAAAATGCTGAATATCAATTGAATGATGTTGATTGGTTCGTACCGCATAGCGCAAATTTAAGAATGATCGAGTCAATATGTGAAAGAAGCGGCTTTCCAATCGAACGAACTTTATATAGCTTAGTGGGGTATGGAAATACTTCTTCAGCAACAATTCCCTTATCTTTGGAAATTGGGATAAAAGAAGGGAAGCTCCGTGGTGGTGAGAAGGTTTTATTATATGGTTTCGGCGGTGGATTAGCTCAAGCTGGACTGCTTATCGATTGGACCCTATAAAGGTATTTTCTATAACTAATAACTGAGTTTGTTCCAGAAGAAGGCCTCTCATCGGGGGCCTTCTTAAAGTATGATTCTTTGCAGAAATATATATTCAAGGTAAGGTAAAAACCATCTATAAAACGATGCAGGGACATGACCTTCATTTAAACTACAAATAATGAGGAAAGGATATCTATAAAGAACAATTTCCGTTATGTTTTTTACTCACGGAATCATCCTGAAGAATTGGGAATTTTGCAAAAGTCAAAAAATGCTTCGTGAAATTAGGAAGCGATCTTACAAGGCTTTTCTCACCCACTTTCGTGTTAGCTGGCTGCTATTTTGTGAAAATTTAACTTTCTGCAGCAGTTCCATAAAATTAAACGGAAAACCCCGTTATATCAAGGGTTTTCTCGGTGTCACTCATAGGTTGCATAGTATTGCGCTTATTACTATCTTTACTTTGCACGATTCATCTCACAATACTAGGAGTAGGAAAGGCGATGAACTCATTATGATTTTTAGCGAACGTTTAAAAAAAGAACGGGAAAAAAGAAACTGGTCACAAAATGATCTTGCAGAGAAGATTCATGTGAGTCGCCAATCTGTGTCCAAATGGGAAACGGGAAAAAATTATCCAAGTATTGAAGTACTCATTAATCTAAGTGATTTATTTCAGATTACGGTAGATGAATTATTAAGGAGTGACGAGGAATTGAAAGAAAAAATAATACGGGAAAGTAAGCAGTTAGCATTTCCAAATTGGAAAATGTTTTTTGATATCGTGTTACTAATAGGAGCATTTTTATTAGTGTCCAAATTAATTATTTTTGGTCTTAACAAATTTGCTGGCACCGATATTACCATTTTAAAAAGCATGCCGGTTGTATCTAATTTTTTACCCTTAGCTTTGATGGTTATTGGCGGTATCGGTTCAGATTATTTGAAGGATAAATATCTAGATTAAAAATACTCTCTTCTAAAAAGGGATAGTGATTAAAGTGAATGAAAACCTTTTGGTAAACTTGATCAAAAACGAACAGAACCTTTGAATTTCAGGTTCTGTTCCCATTTCTTATTTGAACTTTTGCACTTCTTCATTTCCCTCGAATTTGTTATCTTTCAATATTCCAATTTCTTCAATGTGATTTCGTGCCGTTTCATCCCCTAATTTATAAATTAAGGCATAAAGCCTTTTCATGGCTGCATCGTATTTATCATTTGCCCGGTCATGATGATAGAGAAGGTAGGGCACATGTGATCGGGCATATGCCTCCAGGTCATCTGTCCGGTGTTCCTCCAAGCATTGTTTCAATTCTGCAAGTTCCTCATCAGTTGCGTGCACCGTGAAGCTTGGATTCTCTTCAAGTTTTTGTCCGAGTACGTCACCGCTGACCAAATCGACATGGTAGGTCTGTTTTTCCTGTATCATTCTGCACATCACCCTTTCCGGCATTTATCTATTCTGTACCACTATTTGTAAAAAGTTAATCATGAAAGTAAACATTTCCTTAATGAAAAAGATAGGAAATAAAGGTATCGGACTCCTTATCAAATGGTTTAAGATGGATTTACAGAATAATATGGTAAATGGAGTGGTGATATTGAAGAGGTCAATCATGGTTGTTTTTTTTGTGTTGATTGCTTCAGGCTGCGTAACAAGGAATTATGATTCCAATATGGATTTAGGGAAAAGTCAGTTGAATGAGGAAAATTATTTAGAAGCCCACGAGGCATTTGAATTAGCTTATAAAGAAGCAAAAACACCTAAATCAAGGGAGTTAATGGATCTTTCAGGTTTGCTGGCGAGTGGATTGAAGAAATACGACGAACAGGATTTTGAATCGGCCAAAAAAGATTTTGAAGAAGCAACCGCATATAAAGCAAAATACCGGGAAGGTAAACAAATGGTTTCAAAGGCGGCGGAAATGCACCCGGTATCAGACTCGGCCACGATAGAAGCAGTAGTGGGAAATGATGAAGTGAAATCCACGGAGGAAACAACCGAGGAAGGATCCAAAGCAGAAGATGAGGCGGCAACGGATACAAAAGGCAAAGAGGGAAGCAAGGATTCGGAGCGTGCATTAAGTAAATCTCAGGCGGAGAAGCTTGTGAGGGATTACGTGGATATGGAAAACTTTTCGCAATTGCAAATCGAATATGATCATGATGCCGAAAAGGGAGATTATATTTTTCATGTTTTCGAGGTAGATGAACCTAGTCAGAAAAGCGGACACAAAACCACTTGGGGCTGGTATGGCGTGAATAAGGAGACCGAAGAAGTTTATGAAGTCATGTAAGGATAACTGAATGGTCGAATGGGAGGCCCCTGTTGTGGCCTTTTTATTTTGTTGTGCGGCAACATACAGGATTCGATAAAATTTTATGATTTTTGTTAAAGGATAGCCGAATTTTTTATTTTCTTAAGGAATTTTTAATAATTCCTGTTTATGATTGGGGCAAGTAAAGGACAATCATAGGAGGGATAAAGATGGAGAATTATAATGGTGAGGAGCAAGTCAGAATCAAGGCAGAACGGAAAAAGGGTAAGTCTCTCTGGATAACTAGCCTTGTTTCCGGAACGGTTGCTTCTATGGTTACATCATCTGTATTTCTATTTGGCGGAGACTTTATAGATCAAGGGAAAAGTTCAGTGAATGAGTCAACCGAAACGGCAGGTGTACAGCAAACGGACAGTGTTGAAAAGGATAAAAATGTCACGGCGGAAAAGTTATCGACAAGTACGGATTCAAATGATAGGGCAGAGATGGTCGAATCAGCATCCAAATCGATTGTAGGGGTCGTGAATTTACAGGAGATGCAAAGCCAGAACCCGTACCAGCGGCAAAGCACGGAGAGCGAAACGGTTGAGAGCGGAACTGGCTCAGGGGTCATTTATAAAAAAGCTGATGGGAAAGCCTATATCATCACGAACAATCATGTTATTGAAGGAGCTAAGGAAGTCGAAATTTCATTGTATGACGGACAAAAGGCAACGGCAGCTGTTGTCGGGGCAGATGCTTTGACGGATTTGGCGGTTTTGACAATTGATGCCTCGAAAGCACCAGAGGGAATTAAATTCGGGAATTCTGATAGCATGCGTCCAGGTGAAGAAGTATTGGCAATTGGCAACCCACTTGGACTTGATTTTTCAAGATCGGTTACACAAGGAATCGTCAGTGCCAACGGACGCACCATTTCAGTCGATACCTCGGACGGGGAGTGGGCACTTGATGTCCTTCAAACCGATGCAGCGATCAACCCTGGCAATAGCGGCGGTGCTTTGATCAATACCGCTGGGGAAGTGATCGGCATAAACAGTCTGAAGATTTCCGAAAACGGTGTGGAAGGCTTAGGGTTTGCCATACCAAGCAATGATGTGATTCCGATTGTTACGGAACTGATTGAAAATGGAAAAATCACGCGTCCATATTTAGGAGTCAGCTTGGCCAGTATGGAAGAACTTCCGCAATATTATATTCAAAATGTTCCTGAAGCCGTAAAGTCCGGTGTAATGGTGACGAGTATAGAAGCGGGATCGGCTGCGGCGAATGGAGGGCTTAAGCAACAGGATATCATTGTTGAGATTGATGGAACGAAAATAAATACTTCCGCAGCATTAAGGAAATATTTATATACAGATAAGAAAATCGGCGATAAAGTAAAAATTAAAGTATACCGAGGTACTGAAGAGAAAACGGTAACGATAACCTTGCAAAAACCATAGAAAGAGGTAAGGCCCCTGATCATTCATTAGGGGCCTTTTATTTAGAAGTTTTTAATAGTAAACGCAATTTTAATATCGGAAAAATAGATAGTGTATTTGCACTGTTTTTTAGATTTTCAATCTAGCCCTTAATACCCAAAAGCTAATAGTGGCATGTTCTATTTGTCAAGGTTTTCATTGTGAATATGTTAAAATATAGAAAAGATTTGACAAATTTGTGAAATGTCATAAAATAGAAAGAAAGGGGATGAAATTATGGAAGCTAATCAGAAGATGTTAGATGCAGTGAAATGGGTATCGGGCACAGGTTGTGTAATCGGAACTATTATTTTTGCTTTAAGCTTCATTGTAAGCGATTACAATAAAGATTATATATTTACCTCCGTTGGAATCGCCATCACACTAAGCGCAGCTGCAATTTTTCTAGTTGGTATATTTTTTGTCCTGACAGAAGAAATGGTAATGAAAACACATAAAGGTGAAAGAATTGTACCGGAAACGACTAAAATCATAAAAATGAAGTCAAAGTCTAACACTCAAACAAAAAGAAGTACAGAATTCAGTAACTAAAACGAGGAATATAGCATAATGAGCATTCTAGCATCAGATTTACTAACATGGATGAACGCCTGTCTAAAGAATTTGAGTCAAAGTGATCCGAATGATTGAATGCGCTTTCATATTGTGGAGGACTTGGATTAATCATCAGTTGGCTACTTTTTAATTCAATACAATATACTGCACTCGTTATGTATCAAAAATATGACCAACCCTCTCATTAAATGGAATACACACGATGTGCTCGGATATCCAAACCGAACTGCCCGAGCGCAGGAAGTTCTGACTTTGAACTTTGAACTATATCCACGAGAAAAGGACATTTTTTAAACGTCCTTTTTTTGTGTTTTTTTTTGTACTTTTACTTGAAGTTTCATTCAATGAGGAAGTCGTGGGTTACAAAGGCGGAGTTTATTGAACAACCAAATGTCCTTTTCTGTAATTCAGTCCTGTCCTGCTGACCGATAAAAATCACTAGTTGCAACAAGTTTGACCGACCCCTGAATTATTTCACTCATGACTACTGGTAAACGGCTGGTTAGGAATACTGAAAGGGCAATAAGTATTGCGAGGAGAAAGAGCCCAATTTACCCACTCGTTGTTTCCTTATATACATATAATATTGACCAGTGTTGGATCATTAGAGTTTGGAAGCATGGATTTAACATCATATCGAATGCTGCTACCATTTACCAACTTCCCTGGCCGAGTGTAAAAGATCCGTTTTAAATCATGTTTTCCAACGATAAATACCTACTTGACAGGATAGGTAATATCATTCATATTCTTGAGGGAGGTTGAGGCAATAAACACGGAGAATATAATGTGAAATTTTCATTTCATTATATTAGAGTAATAATAAATGGGTAGTGGACCGGTAATATATGCAACCCTGTACTGATAAGTGAATGTCCATAGGTATGTTATTAAACAATTATTATATTTCATTTGCTGAAGATTTTCGAACATTTCCGTTCATTTACCATCTTCTTACTGCTCTTTATTGAACTTTATGTGACAGATGTCACTTTGTATTGTCTTTTTTTAGACTTGGGATTAATATTGGTATGTCGGGGTTTGTGAACATGGTAACACTTTGTCCGAATAATTACCAATTGGAATTTTATTATGTAAGAAAGGGGTAGTACTATGAAAATAAAATGGGCTCTATTAACTATACTTTTTACTATTGCCACTGTGCTAACCGGTTGCGATAACCCATTAATGGTCTTGGACCCTAAAGGGCCAGTAGCTGCAACACAAGCAGATGTTATTATGATTTCGATATGGACAATGGCCTTTGTCGTCCTTGTCGTTATGGTACTGTATATCTTCATGATAATGAAATATCGTGCTTCCAAACAACGTGATGATTATGAACCGCCTCATATTGAAGGAAGTAAGGTTCTTGAAATAATTTGGGTGGCGATCCCAATTATAATCGTCGCTTTCCTATCCGTTGTTACTGTTAAAACAACAAATGAAGTTGAGGCAACACCTAAAGGATACGGAGATCAAGAACCTTTAGTTATTTACGCTTCATCTTCCAACTGGAAGTGGCATTTTAGCTATCCGGAAGAAGATATCGAAACGGTCAACTATCTGTTTATACCGACTAACCGACCAATCGAATTTAAACTTTACTCATTCGGTCCAATCTCAAGTTTCTGGATTCCGCAACTTGGAGGACAAAAATACGCGATGTCGGACATGGTTAATACGTTGCACTTAGCAGCTGATGTACCAGGTGAGTATATGGGTCGAAATTCAAACTTCAGTGGTTCAGGTTTTGCTCAGCAAACGTTCAACGTTAATGCATTGTCAGCAAAAGATTACGATAAGTGGGTAGATGAAATTAAAGCTACTGCTAAACCGATTACTGAGGAAAAATTCAATGAATTATTAAAACCTGGTCATGTGGGACAATCCACATACACTGGAACTCATTTAGAGTTTTCACCAGCTCCTGAAGGTGAAAATGCTGGTCATGACCACGGATCTTCTGATACTGAAGAACATGATTCCAAGGATTCACACGAGGAACATTCAGAACACAGCAACATGAATCACTAAGAATTAATTTCGTTCGATAAAACAACTAGGTTTACAAGATAAGGAATATTTTCCTGAAAGGAGTCACAAAAGTATGGATTACTTTGATCGATTTGCCGTACCTCATCCAAGTCCTGCGATTTATGCATCCATGGTTGCCATTGGTTTAACCATGATTGCGGTTGTTGCCGGAATTACCTATTTTAAAAAATGGGGTTACTTATGGCGTGAGTGGTTAACAACGGTTGACCATAAACGTATTGGTATCATGTACATCTTGGCAGCACTGCTTATGCTTTTCCGCGGTGGCGTCGATGCTCTTATGATGCGTGCTCAAACGGCTATTCCAGATAACGGTCTTTTGGATGGACAGCATTATAATGAGGTATTTACAACACACGGGGTCGTCATGATCCTGTTCATGGCTATGCCATTTATCATTGGGTTAATGAACATTGTTACACCATTACAAATTGGAGCGCGTGACGTAGCATTCCCACGTCTGAACGCAGTAAGCTTCTGGTTATTCTTCATGGGGGCAATGCTATTTAACATCTCTTTCGTAGTCGGTGGTTCTCCTGATGCAGGCTGGACATCTTACTTCCCGCTGGCAAGTAACGATTTCAGTGAATCAGTCGGTTCGAACTATTACGCGATTTCACTTCAAATAGCAGGTATCGGTACATTACTGACTGGTATCAACTTTATCGTAACAATCTTGAAAATGAGAGCACCTGGCATGAACTTAATGAAAATGCCAATGTTCACATGGTCTATCTTGATCACTAACTTCATTATCGTTTTCGCTTTCCCTGTATTGACAGTGGCACTTGCGTTGATGACAATGGATCGTCTATTCGGAACTCAATTCTTTACGATGGCCAATGGCGGTAGCGATATGCTTTGGGCGAACTTGTTCTGGGTTTGGGGACATCCTGAAGTTTATATAGTAATTCTTCCAGCTTTCGGTATTTACAGTGAAATCATTTCGACATTTGCACGTCGAAACCTGTACGGGTATAATTCGATGGTTATCTCCATGGTAGCTATTTCTACTCTATCTTTCATTGTATGGGCTCACCATTTCTATACAATGGGTCACGGTGCAATGGTTAATGGTATCTTCTCGATTACCACGATGGCAATTGCCGTACCGACTGGTGTTAAGATTTTCAACTGGTTGTTCACACTTTGGAAAGGTAAAATCGTATTTACCGTTCCAATGCTATACTCTTTAGCTTTCATTCCGATTTTCACGCTCGGTGGGGTAACAGGGGTAATGCTTGCCATGGCAAGTGCTGACTACCAATACCATAATACAATGTTCTTAGTAGTTCACTTCCACTACGTTTTAATCCCTGGTACTGTATTTGCCGTACTTGCCGGTTTCACGTACTGGTGGCCAAAAATGTTCGGTTTCATGTTGAGCGAAAAAATTGGGAAATGGTCGTTCTGGTTCATTACAATCGGCTTTAATGTAACCTTCTTCCCGATGTTCATCACTGGTTTAGATGGGCAGGCACGTCGTATGTATACGTACTCTGAATCAACAGGGTATGGTCCATTGAATATGCTCTCTTTCGTTGGAGCGATTGGCTTGGCAATAGGTTTTGCACTTATTGTGTACAATATCTATTGGAGCACTCGTTATGCGTCAAGAAATATTTCAAACGATCCATGGGATGCACGTTCTCTAGAGTGGGCTACACATACTCCAATCCCTGAATATAACTTTGCAGTTGTGCCAACAGTTGCTTCTACAGAAGCATTCTGGGATGCAAAGAAAAAAGGCTTTAAATTATTTGGCGGTAAAGTAGAAAAGATTCATATGCCAAATAACAGTGGCGTGCCGTTTATCATGAGCTGTATCTTCTTCGTTTGGGGCTTTGCATTGGTATTCAGCATGTGGATCATTGCAATCATTGCAACGATCGGTATCTTTGCTTGTATGATTCATCGTTCATTCGAAAAAGACCACGGACGTTATATCTCTGTTGAAGAGATCGAAGAAACTGAAAATAAATTGCGAGGTGCTAAGTAATGAAAATAGATAACTCGCTGCCACTAGAATATAGCACGGAAGAAAATCGCTTGAAGATTTTTGGATTCTGGATTTTCCTAGGAGCAGAAATAGCTCTTTTCGCTACACTGTTCGCCACTTATTTTGTATTAGTTGATGGAACTGGAAATGGTCCAACAGGGGAACATCTTTTTAAAGTGCCAACCCTGATGTTTCAAACAATCTTTCTTTTAACCAGTAGTTTTACCATTGGTCTTGGAATCAATGCAATGAGACTTGGCAGGCAGAAAGCAACGATTGGTTTCTTCATCATCACCCTTATTCTTGGTTTAGGCTTCTTGGGAGTCGAAATTTATGAATTCGTGGAGTATGTACATGAAGGAGCAACCATTCAAACAAGTGCTTTCTTATCTAGTTTGTTTACATTACTAGGTACGCATGGAGCTCACGTTACACTTGGTTTATTCTGGGGAACCTTCATCATCATGCAGATCAAAAAGCGCGGTATGACTCCAGAAACAACAAACAAGGCTTTCATCTTTTCACTTTACTGGCATTTCTTGGACGTTGTCTGGATTTTCATCTTCAGTTTCGTCTACCTGAAAGGAATGATGTAATATGAAAGAATTATTCCCACGGGGCCAAGTTATGGGATTTGCCTTTTCACTAGTCCTGACTTTGGTCGCACTATCAGTTATTATGTTTGATCTCTCACTTAAAATGGGTGTGATCATCCTTCTTGTTACAGCTTTCATGCAAGCTGCACTTCAATTAGTTATGTTCATGCACGCAGGTGAGTCTGAAGATAAAGCATCGATTTATACAAACGTTTATTACGGATTGTTCGTTGCATTGGTTACAATTTTCGGTACAATGCTAACAATGATTTGGGGATATCAATAATCGATTCCGGAAAAGCTGGGTGTCTTGATGACGCCCAGTTTTTTTGATTTTTAAACCGGTCTATCCATTTCATTCATGGAAGTTTGTTAACAAGGATTTGGCCGAAACCATATTGTTTAGTATAACCATATCGCAACATTATATTTATAATGGGAAATTTTCACTTTCGAAGCGCGCCCGTACGTTTAAGTGCAATGTTTTGCTAAAGTAAAACGTTAATAGAACGGACACATCTACTAAGAAAACGATCAGCCACTTTTGATATAATAAGTTATATAAGAATTAATTAATAAATGTAGCGTAGATGATGAATTGACATTGCCGGTTTTGATTGTGACAATTATTATCTTAAGTTTGTTAAAATATTGGTTTCCTGTCTTCCGACAGATGCAGTTAATTGGATTATCAGTAAATTTAAAATATATTCAGAAATTAGTGGCGGGAATGCAATCGTAACCTTTGACGGAAAACGTTTGGAAGGTGAAGAAAAAATTCAAGTTATTAATTATTTTAATAGCGCTATTTTTGAAGAAAAATCATATATTCCCGGGTAATGAGGAATTGTTTTTACATCCAGAAAATAGTGGGACTCCATTGGTCATTGATACTAAAAGAGGCAAAAAGGATGTTAGGTTATTTGTATATATTTACAGCGACCGCGTGGATGTAGTTAAACAGTACTAGAAGAAGCTCATTTCTTATAGTCTGTTTTCAGATAGCCTTCAAGAACGTTCCATGCCATTAATAAGAAATTTAGTTTAATAGAACATTAAAAAGACGGTCCTTAAAAGACCGTCTTTGAGTTTATAAACAAAAGGGCTCTAACTAAACTTTAAAACATAGTTGATTGGAGCGGGTGTGCGAGACTCCTGCGGGAAAGCGAGTCCAAGGGAGCACTGCGGGCGCAAAGGCACCGGGGAGGCTCCCGGACCGCCCGCGGAAAGCGAGTGCCTGGAGTGGAAATTAACGGTTAAATTGTCTACAGCTGAGACGTGCCTTTAAAATACCTTCTTTTTTATAAGGCTTTTAATATAATTCCAGTTCAAAGATATTTTTTCATTATAAAAATTCTGGTACACAAACTGGCATCTTGATTCTAGGGCCTTTTGAAAAAAACAATTAAAAGTGTTTTTAAGTAGGAGGGAATTGCAAGAGGGTCGTTAATCGTGCATATGAAAAGTATTTGGGATAGTATTTAAGGTAATAAAAAAGCAGGTATCTATTGCGATGCCTGCTTTTTTATGCTTTCCACTGTTTTTCAACTTGATGAAGGGCTTGTTGTAAAATTACTTCATGATCAGTACCCGGTTTAGCAAGGACGTTAGTTTGATAAGATTTTCCTTGGAAATCAACTGTTACTGTAACTTTTACCATTATGCATCTTTCCTTTCCTAATTCAGAATTAAATGAGGTGGTTGTACCTATTTCTTTTATACCCGTGGCAGAAGGATAATCAAACATTTCAAAAGCTAAAATCGTGAGAATTAATATTCAAAATTATCTGATATTTTAAGTGAAGTGTCAACACTTTTTTTTGACATGCCCCATTTTCAGGTTTTTTAAAAAACGACCTGGCTTGTATACATGACAGCCAGGTTGTTTTTAAAACGAACTATATTCATATTTTAGTTAAAATAATACCGATTAATGCTGCGAGGACACCAGCAATTTGATAGTTTTTTAGTTTTTCCTTGAATATATAACATCCAGCGAATACGACAACCAAACAGTTCAGGCTGACGACAGGGAAAATGATGCTTGCGATGCCAGTGTTCAACGCAAAGAAATAACATCCATAGCCTATCATGCTTAAAAAGCCTACTAAGGAACCGATTTTGACTTCCTTTAGCTTGATTTTTTCTTTTTTAAAGGCTAGAGCCGAAAGAAGATAAAGCATTCCGCCTCCATACATTGATACAAGGATATCAAGGGAGTTTAATTGAAGACGTGTTGATGTCGTCATAAGAATGCCGAGCACACCAAAGGATAAGATGGAGAGTAATGTGTGCATCATCCATGGGACATATTGATGATTACCTTTTGCATTAGGTGTATATTGGATGACTAATGTAGCGATAAACATGCAGGCGATTCCACTCCACTGCAAGGAAGAAATATGTTCGTGAAAAATTAAAGCTGCACAGAGAATGGGGAATATGGCATTCGCTGCGATTAATGGAGATGTCAAGCTTGCCGGACCTTTTTCAAAGGCGCTTGCCATCTGGATGTTACCATTGGCGTTCAGTACACCGATTGCTGCACCAAGCATGATGGACAGCCAGTTCAGCTGCAAACCATCCATTAATACTCCATAAACAATGGACAAAATAAAAGCTGAAAAATAAAAGAAAAATTGGATATGTATCTTGGAATACCCTTTTCCGCTGCTCCATTTAAAAATGCTGTTATTGATTCCGAAACATAAACTCGTGATGAGTGCTGCAAAAATCCACATTGACTTAATCTCTTCCTTCATGTAGGATAAACTTCTTCTACATTTTAAGCTGAATGCCCTTAGGAATCAAAACAAATTTAAAATGTATGATTGACAGATTAGATATTTTTTTCTATATTTACTATGACAATTTTAAAATATTTCCCGATAAACGGGAGAGGTTCATAGCATCACCCTCTTAAAAAAACTATGGCTTTGATATTTTTTGCGAATCAACCATATCTTTGAGGAGATATGGTTTTTGTTATATAGAGGCCCATTTTATGAATCTCCCTGAAATGTGGGATTAGGAGGACTTTTCATGTCTGGAAGAAAAGAAGAAGAATTAAAAAAAGATATCACACTGCTTGGGAATCAAGGAACAAAATATACATTCGACTATGCTCCTGAAATCCTTGAGTCATTCGATAACAAGCATCCGAACCGGGACTATTTCGTCAAATTCAATTGCCCGGAATTCACTAGTTTATGTCCAATCACGGGCCAGCCGGACTTTGCTACCATTTACATCAGCTATATTCCCAGTGTGAAAATGGTGGAAAGTAAGTCTTTGAAACTCTACTTATTCAGCTTCCGCAATCATGGTGATTTCCATGAAGACTGCATGAACATCATCATGAATGATTTAATCGAATTGATGGACCCTAAATATATTGAAGTCTGGGGCAAGTTTACACCTAGGGGCGGAATTTCCATCGACCCTTACACGAATTATGGGAAACCAGGTACGAAGTATGAGGAAATGGCGAATTACCGCTTGATGAATCATGACTTATACCCGGAAACCGTGGATAATCGCTAAAGAATAGAAGGGACAATGGGCATATGCCCGTTGTCTTTTTTTAGTTTATAGCTAATTTCGATCAGTGATTCTGTCATTTGTCCTTTTTAAAAGTACAAATGTCCTCCTATAATGGAATTTTCACTTGATTGTTTCTGGAAAAAGCGTAATAATAGGGAGAGTTAATTTTGACAGAATATTTACGAAAATAGGGGATGTCGAGATGAAAGTTGCAAAGTTTGGTGGAAGTTCACTTGCTTCAGGTGATCAGTTGAGGAAGGTATTCGAAATTGTTGTTTCTGATCCAGAGAGGAAGATTGTGGTCGTTTCCGCTCCAGGAAAACGCAATTCCGATGACATAAAGGTGACGGATTTATTGATTGAAGCTGCGGAACAGCAGCTGCGCGGGGATAACGGAGAGCATTTGATAGAAGATGTTGTATCCCGCTATGCGAGCATTGCTGAAGAATTGGATATATCCGAGAGTGTCATCACAGGGATTCATGAAAATTTAATGGCGCTGCTGCATGCAGATCAAACTAACCCAAAGCGCTATCTGGATGCCTTGAAGGCAGGTGGCGAGGATAATAATGCGAAGCTGGTCGCAGGTTATTTCCAAAGCCTTGGAGTGGAGGCACAGTATATCAATCCGAAGAAGGCAGGCTTGATCGTAGCGGATGAAGGTGGATTTACCAGGGTGCTGCCAGAGTCTTATGATCGGTTATATGCTCTGCGTGATGAGCCGGGAATCGTTGTATTCCCAGGATTCTTCGGATATACGTTAGATGGTGATGTGTTAACCTTCTCAAGAAGCGGTTCCGATATTACGGGTTCGATTCTTGCTAATGGGGTCAAAGCTGATTTGTATGAGAACTTTACGGACGTGGATGCCGTTTATGCGGTGAATCCAAATGTGGTTTCCAATCCTAAGGGAATCCGGGAACTAACCTATCGTGAGATGCGTGAGCTTTCTTATGCAGGTTTCTCGGTATTTCATGATGAGGCGCTGATTCCTGCATTCCGGGCGGGAATACCTGTCCATATCCAGAATACGAACAATCCGGCGGCGCAGGGGACCCGCATTGTGAATACACGGGATAATACGAACGGGCCTGTTATTGGGATTGCAAGTGATAAAGGATTTTGCAGTATTTACATTAGCAAATATTTGATGAACCGGGAAGTTGGTTTTGGCCGGAAACTGCTGCACATCCTCGAGGATTATGGAGTTTCATATGAGCATATTCCATCAGGCATCGATGATGTGACGCTTATTCTAAGGCAGGACCAGATGAAAGGGGATGCCGAAAAGAAAATCATTTCCCGAATCAAGAAAGAGCTTCATGCCGATGAAGTGAATGTGGAACATGATCTTGCCTTGATCATGGTTGTAGGGGAAGGAATGCGCCATAATGTCGGTACAACGGCAAGAGCGTCAAAAGCCTTGGCCGAAGCAAAGGTGAATATTGAGATGATCAATCAAGGCTCTTCGGAGGTAAGCATGATGTTCGGTGTGAAAGGGCACAACGAAGAGACGGCAATTCAGGCATTATATCACGAGTTCTTTTGAGTATGAGCGTTTAGGGACCTCCTTTTAGAAGGAGGTTTTTTTTGATTGATCTTTTAATCACTATACATACGCTGGATTTTTTTTATCTGGTTCTTTATGGTAGTGGCAATGACCGTGGGGATAATCATTCCAAGCTAACAGACGCGCTGTAGGGTTTAGGGCGTCTGTTTTCAGGTGGCTAAAGCAATTGGAGGAGAACGGAGTTGACGCTCTTGAAACGGATATAAAGGGACGTCCAACCTCATACATATCTTACACCAAATTATAAAAGAAATAGATGTCAATGGCACATCAAGTTTACGAGCTAAATGATTTACTGGCACCAATTGATTTAAGTAATTACTTCGAGTTGATCTTGCTGAATGGAATCATGTTTAAAAAGCATCCTTACCTAGTTAAATACTTCTATATAAAACAAAAAAAGAATGTAGGAATAAGTTCTATCTATATGTGATTGGAGTGTAAGGCACGAGACTCCTGCGGGAAAAGCGAGTGCCTGGAGCGGAAATCGACGTTCAAAAAAGCAATAAAAAAACTGTAGAAAACCCGGTTTTCATCGAGTTCGTCTACAGTCTGAGCCTCCAACTGGAAGATTGGAGGCCTTCCTTTTATGTTAGTCCATGACGGTCAGGAGTTGATCGATCGCGTTCCTTGGACGAGGGGCAGGAATCATATCGGGATAGCCAACGTGAAGGCTGCCGACGACCTTCTCGCCTGGTTTCACGCCCAAAGCTTCACGAAACTCCATACTGTGTATCATGCCGTATGTTTCCCATATCATCCCGATTCCCTGTTCCCAGGCAAGCAGGCTGAAATTCTGGATCAAGGCACTTGTAGCCGCATAATCTTCTTCACGTGTCATGGGATTTGGATTCTCTTCCATGATCACTGCGACAAACATCGGTACACCTATGAGTTTATTATATCCTCGCTGTCCGGCTGCTTTTTTCTTTTCAGGGTCCTTCTCTTTGCCTTCCATGAATGCACGTGTTGCTTCTGCGAGTTTTAAACGGCTATCACCATGCACCACGACGAAGCGCCATGGCTGGGTCATTTTATGGTTCGGTGCCCATGTCGAAGTTTCCAATAATGATTGGATGGTATCAATAGGAACAGGAATGTCCTTAAATCGTTTGATGCTGCGCCGTTCTTTAATGATATCTTCTAGTTTCATGATCATCCTGCTCCTTTAATCATATATGTAAGTTTAATAGTTGAAAAAAATAGTCCCCGGCTGCCTAATATGCTTCCAATGTGAATAAATTACTTGAATAAAGAGGGGGCAATATTCTAGTGACTTGCATTCGCTAATGAGCATATAATTTTACTAGGCACAGAGAAGCCGGGGCGACATTGTATCTATGTACAATATCAAAAGGGTACGATAAGAGAATATCGTAATTGCTTATCAAATTTCAGAGATCGATAATGAAATTGAAAATCATTATCAATTAGAATTTTCGCTTATTTCCTGCTATTTGTCAAGGGTATTTACAAAAAAAATTAAGATATTTACCAATGCCTTAAAACAGTTAAAATCTTTTAAAAAATCTGTATAAAAATGTATAATGAGAGGATGAAAAGATGCTATTTACATACGGAGAATCGAAGGTGTCATAGATGAAAAAATTGTCCTCATTTCTTAAGCCATACTGGCTTTTGATCATTCTTGCTTTATCCTTAATGATTGTCGAGCTCGGGGTAGAGCTATTACAACCTCTATTTATAGCAAAAATCATTGATGATGGCATTTTGCAGAAAGATTTATCGGTGGTGATTAAATGGGGAAGTGTCATGGTTGGACTTTCCGTTTTTTCATTTCTTGGCGGGATCGTTAATTCATTTACGGCATCACATGTAAGTCAAAGCTTTGGACATGATGTCAGGACAAGCCTTTTTGGTAAAATACAGGCGTTTTCTTTTGCGAACTTGAATAATATCCCGACTTCCTCGTTGATCACAAGGATGACGAATGATGTGACCCAACTTCAAAATACGGTTTTTATGGGATTGCGTATCATGGCAAGGGCGCCGTTGATCGTAATCGGCGGAGCGATCATGGCTATTGCGGTCGATTTGAAATTATCCCTTGTATTGGTCATTTCAATTCCGGTTCTTGTTTTCTTATTGGGATGGATTATGAAACGGGCGGCTAAGCTGTTTAAGCTCGTCCAGAAAAAACTCGATAATGTCAATGGAGTCATGAGGGAAAACCTGATAGGCATGCGCTTGATCAAAGCTTTTCTTCGTAAGGAGCATGAAATCGGCCGATTTGACGATGCGAATGAAGAGTTGAAAAGAAAGACTGTGTCTTCCCTTCGTTTAATTGAAACAACGATGCCTGTGCTGATGCTTGTCATGAATATGGCGATTATGATCATTCTCTGGCTTGGAAGTGAATTTATAACAACGGGAGATATACAGGTAGGGGAAGTTGTGGCGATTGTCAACTATGCCACGAGGATAGCGGCATCTCTTTCCGTTTTTTCATGGCTGATCATGGTCATTTCCCGTGCAAAGGCTTCAGCGGAACGTGTGACGGAAATATTTGAAACCCCGATAGATATTGATGAAGGTAAAGCGGAAAGCAAGAATGGGGCGGTCAATGGGGGAGGCATTAAGTTTCTGGATGTATCTTTCCGCTATCCTGGAACCGAAACCCCGATATTGAAAAACCTGACCTTCTCCATCGATCCGGGAGAATCGCTTGCCATCATAGGAGCGACAGGATCAGGGAAGACATCACTGTTTCAGCTGATTCCGAGATTATATGAAGTTGAAAGCGGCTCCATTCAAATTGATGGCCAAGATCTGAAAGATATTCCCTTGAATTCGCTGCGGAACAGGATCGGCTATGTACCGCAAGAGGCCCTGCTTTTTTCGGGGACCATAAAAAATAATGTCGCTTGGGGAAAAGAGGGTGCCTCGATGGAGGAAATCATGGCTGCGGCCATGCATGCTCAGGTCCATGAGACCGTAATGAAACTTCCGAAGCAATATGAAACCCAGTTAGGGCAAAAAGGAGTGAACCTGTCTGGAGGGCAAAAACAGCGCTTATCGATTGCAAGAGCATTGGTGCGCAAACCGAAGATTCTCCTTCTGGATGATAGTACAAGTGCGCTGGATTTGAAGACGGAAAGTAAATTGCTTGCCGCTTTAAAGGACTATACATACACAACGCTCATCATTACACAAAAAATCAGTACAGCCATGGAGGCTGACAAAATCTTGTTGCTGGAAAGCGGTCAAGTCCTTGCGTTGGGGAAACATCAGGATTTGATGCAAACAAGCGATCTTTATCGAAAAATCGTTCGCTCACAGTTTGGGGAGGAGGGGATTTCGCTTGAGTCGAAAAATATCTCCCGATAAGGCAAAGTCTAAACCGGTCAACTCCTGGAATACGATAAAGAGGATCATTCCCTACTTGGCAACGAATAAAAGCCTGCTATTTTGTGTCCTTTTCATGGTACTGATAAGCTCGGTTTTGGGGTTGCTTGGCCCCTTTCTTGTTGGGATGGCCATTGATGATTATATTGTCACAAGTGATAGCGGGGGGCTGATCAGCCTTCTTTTAGGGCTTCTCGGAGTCTACATATTTTATTCCCTATCCATGTGGCTTCAGAATTATTGGATGATCGGAATTGCACAGGATACGGTTTATGCGATGCGCAATCAACTATTCAAAAAGCTTCACCAGTTGTCCATTCCCTTTTTTGATCGGCGTCAGCATGGGGAGTTGATGAGTAGGGTCACGAATGATATTGAAAATGTCAGTTCCACTTTGAATAGTTCCGTCATCCAGATCTTTTCAAGTGTGCTGACACTTGTCGGGACGATCGGAGTCATGCTGTATTTGAGCCCTTTATTAACTATTCTAACCTTATTCATCGTTCCTCTCATGTTCTTCGGTCTGAGGTGGATAACGAACAGGACGGGAAAGCTGTTTAAAGCACAGCAGAAGAACCTTGGAGAACTGAATGGGTTTATAGAAGAAACGATTTCCGGCCAACGGATCGTAAAGGCTTTTTCACAGGAAGATAAAGTGATCCGTGATTTTATCATCCGGAGTGAAAATTTAAAGAAAGCCGGATTCCTATCACAATCATACTCAGGGCTGATTCCAAAACTGATGAATTTACTGAACAACTTAAGTTTCACGGTAATAGCCGCTGTCGGAGGGTTTTTGGCGCTGAATGGCATAGGTACGGTTTCCATCGGGGTCATTGTCATTTTCACCGAGTACTCAAGGCAATTCACCCGTCCGCTCAATGACCTGGCTAACCAATTCAATACACTCCTCTCAGCTGTTGCCGGTGCTGAACGGGTTTTCGCCATACTTGATGAAAAAGAAGAAGAAGTGGATGAGAAACAGGCTTTTGAACTTCGTGAAGTCCGCGGTGAGGTGGACTTTGAGGGTGTTTCCTTTTCGTATAATGATGAAGAGCAAACGATATATGATGTTAGTTTCCATGCAAAAAAAGGGGAGACCGTCGCGCTTGTAGGTCCCACGGGGGCAGGTAAGACCACGATCATTAATCTTCTTGCCCGTTTTTACGAGCCGAACAACGGCCGGATATTGATTGACGGCCAGGATATCCAACAGGTGACGAGGTCCAGTCTCCGTAAGCATATGGGCTTCGTTTTACAGGATTCCTTCTTGTTTCAAGGTACGATTCGTGAAAATATCCGCTACGGCCGGCTGGAGGCGGAAGATGAAGAAGTGGTGAATGCAGCCAAGCTTGCCAATGCCCATTCCTTTATCATGAAACTGCCAGATCGATACGATACCATCTTGAATCAAGATGGTAGTGGAATAAGTCAGGGGCAGCGCCAGCTATTATCGATTGCCAGGGCTATTTTAGCGGATCCTGTATTATTGATTTTGGATGAAGCGACAAGTAGCATAGATACGATAACCGAGCTTAAAATTCAGGAAGCATTACACCGCTTGATGGAGGGAAGGACAAGTTTTGTCATTGCCCACAGATTGAATACAATTCAGCAAAGTGATCAAATCCTCGTACTTGATGAAGGAAAGATCATTGAAAAAGGATCCCATGATGAATTGTTGCGGCAGAGGGGTTTTTATTACGATCTAAACCGCAGCTCATTAAGGGAAAATCAGATAGGATAAAAGAAAAAATGTGTGCCATCCGGCGCACATTTTTTGTGTTGGTCCCATAATGAGCATCATAAACTTGGGGATCGCATCCCGTTCATTTAATGATGAACCTTCTAAAAATGCGTTCACACAATACGATTTTTTATAAAGCATGAAAATCATCGATTCCACCAAAGTGGGAAAAGAGGGAATTATCGACAAAATAATGGAAAATACTTTACAAATTGACTAAATTGCTATTGCTAAAAAACCTTACGGTAACATATAATTCAGAATATATATAAAATTCTTTAAATTTAATGGGCACGGGAAGAAATACAGCCCTGGCCCCTTATAAATGAAGGTTTTTTATAGTTGTACACTAGATCGATAGAGAGGAGATGGAAAAAATTGAAAGCGCTTAAGTCTGTTATTCTTTGGGGGATCATATCTGCATTGGGTGCGGTGAGTTTTGGTTTCGTCGCGCTAAACCGGGGGGAAAGCATCAATGCCATGTGGATTGTTACTGCGGCACTCTGTGTTTATTCAATTGCATACCGCTTTTATAGTAAATTCATTGCACGGAAAGTGTTTGAGCTAGATGACAATCGCCAGACTCCATCGGAAGCGAATAATGATGGGAAAGATTATGTACCTACAAACAAATGGGTGTTGTTTGGCCACCACTTTGCAGCAATTGCCGGAGCTGGACCTCTCGTAGGTCCCATCCTTGCAGCTCAGATGGGATATTTGCCAGGGACGCTATGGCTTGTAGTCGGGGTTGTTTTGGCTGGTGCCGTACAGGATTTCATCATTCTTTTCGGTTCGCTGCGCCGTAACGGCAAATCTTTGGGAGAAATGATCAAAGAGGAGATTGGACCGATTACAGGCTTGATAGCGATGGTCGGTATCCTCGGTATCATGATCATTTTACTGGCGGTACTTGCCCTGGTTGTCGTAAAAGCGCTGGTGGGCAGTCCTTGGGGAATGTTCACGATTGCCTCGACCATACCGATTGCAGTCCTGATGGGCATTTACATGCGTTATATAAGGCCGGGACGGGTTGGTGAAGGGTCGATTATCGGAATCATACTTTTGATGCTCGCATTATATTTCGGACGCTTTGTAGCCGAGAGTGCAACATTGGCCCCAATGTTCACTTTCGACGGGGAAACGATTGCCATCATGTTGATTGTCTATGGTTTCGTTGCTTCCGTTTTGCCAGTATGGATGTTATTGGCACCGCGTGATTATTTAAGCACATTCTTGAAAATCGGTACGATCATCGGACTTGCACTAGGTATCTTTATTGTCATGCCGAGCCTTGAAATGCCTGCGGTCACTCAATTTATCGATGGAACGGGACCTGTGTTTTCCGGAAATTTATTCCCGTTCCTATTCATTACGATCGCTTGTGGAGCGGTATCGGGATTCCATGCACTCGTTTCCTCAGGTACAACTCCTAAAATGATTGAACGTGAATCGCATGCACGTCCAATCGGATACGGGGCGATGTTGACTGAATCCTTTGTAGCGATCATGGCGATGATTGCCGCCTGTGTATTGACGCCAGGCATCTATTTTGCCATTAACAGCCCGGGGGCCGTTGTGGGAACGGAACCAGCGCAAGTGGCTGCTACGATATCAGATTGGGGTTTCCTTGTGACACCTGAGATGATTACCGGCCTTGCAGAAGATGTTGGGGAAGAGACCATTATATCCCGTACTGGAGGAGCTCCAACCTTTGCAATCGGCATGGCCCATATCTTCTCGCAAGTGATTGGGGGGGCGTCACTGATGGCGTTCTGGTATCATTTCGCGATACTGTTCGAGGCATTGTTCATATTGACCACCATTGATGCAGGAACCAGGGTGGGACGTTTTATGATACAGGATATCATCGGCACCTTTTACAAACCATTTGCCGAAACGAATAGATGGCTGCCCAATATAATTGCGACTGCCATTTGTGTAATCGGTTGGGGCTACTTCCTTTATCAAGGGGTCATTGATCCTCTTGGCGGAATCAATACCCTTTGGCCATTGTTTGGAATCGCGAATCAGATGCTTTCTGCCATTGCGTTGCTGCTTGGGACGACGGTCCTTTTCAAAATGGGCAAAAAAGCGTACACATGGGTCACTCTTGTACCCACTACATTCTTGTTGATAGTGACCATGACGGCAGGGTGGCAAAAGCTGTTCCACGAAAACCCGGCAATTGGCTTTTTAGCGCATAAGGATAAATTTAAAGCGGCTTATGATAGTGGGGAAGTTCTTGCTCCGGCAGCCAATCTGGCCGAGATGAAGCGGGTTATCGTCAATGATTATGTGGATGCTGCCCTATGTGCCATCTTCATGATCGTGGTGATCACGGTCCTGATATCTGCCATTAGGTTATGGATAAAAGTCTTGAAGAACCAGAAAATAGATTTACATGAAACGCCTTATGTATCAAGGTCGTCATAAGGGAGGGAAAGCGATGTTGAAAAGAATAATTACAATTCTTAGCTACAGAAAGCAATTCGTCAGTTTGCTCGTCGGCGTGCCAAGTTATGATACGTATGTGGCACATATGAGAAAGCATCATCCTGAAGATCCCGTGAAAACCAGGAAAGAATTTTTCTGCGAAGCCCAAGATGAACGGTATAACGCAAAGGGTGGTAAAGTGTCTCGTTGCTGTTAATGAATATTTATTGAAGGGTCCTCAATAGGAGGGCCCTTTTTTTAATGGTTTTTTCGAGGGGGAATAAGTGGAGGGTGAAATGTAACATCCATGGAGTCGTGAAGATGTGGAAAAGTAACTATTAAACCAAAAAAATCACATTTGCTGGTCCTTTATTCTTATTGATGTTATATAATCTAACATTTTTTCTGGAAAATACAAAAAATAAGTTGAATTATTAGAAAATTAAGTATATGATAAAAAATATAACATAATAGTGTTAATAAACATAACATATATAAAAAGGGGGAAAAAACAGTATGCAAATGGCAGATTCGGTATTCATGTTTTTGGCGACGATGATGGTTTGGCTAATGACACCAGGGATTGCCCTATTTTATGGAGGGATGGTAAAAAGTAAAAATGTCCTGAATACGGCAATGCATAGTTATATGCCTCTGGCTGTCATTTCTATTCTTTGGGTGCTGATTGGGTATTCATTATCATTTTCACCTGGTAATTCACTTCTGGGCGGTCTGGACTGGGTTGGTTTAAAGGATGTGGGTTTTGCAACTGGACCTTACAGCGAAACAATTCCCCATAGTTTGTTCATGTTATTCCAAATGACTTTTGCCGTTTTAACGGTCTCGATCATTGCGGGTGGCATTGCCGAACGGATGAAGTTTTCAGCATTCCTGATTTTTACGATCCTATGGTCTTTATTCGTATATGCTCCCGTTGCACACTGGTTATGGGGTGGAGGCTGGTTAGCGGAACTGGGTACACTTGACTTTGCAGGTGGCAACGTTGTTCATATTTCTTCAGGGGTTGCAGGTTTGGTATTGGCAATCATGTTAGGTAAAAGGAAAGAGTCGGGGGACAGTGCGCCGCATAATCTTCCTTTAACATTTCTTGGAGGTTCATTAATTTGGTTCGGTTGGTATGGCTTCAACGTCGGAAGTGCACTGACAATCAATGAAGTGGCGATGAATGTATTCGTTAATACAGCTGTTGCAGCAGCTGCTGGTATCATTGGATGGCTGATCGTCGAGTATATGGCTAATAAAAAGGCAACATTGCTGGGTGCAGTATCCGGAGCCATTTCTGGCTTGGTGGCCATTACACCCGCTTGCGGATTCGTAACGCCCGCTTCATCAATCATCATCGGTGTCATCGGCGGTGCCGTTTGTTTCTGGGGCGTATTCTTCCTGAAGAATAAACTGGGTTACGACGATGCGCTTGATGCTTTCGGATTACATGGTATCGGCGGGACTTGGGGTGGCATCGCTACAGGTTTGTTCGCGACAACTTCCGTAAACGAAAGCGGTGCAAATGGTTTATTCTATGGAGACTTCAACTTGTTGTGGAAGCAGCTTGTAGCGATCATTGCGACCTATATCTTCGTTGCCGTGGTCACTTATATCGTTGCTAAAGTCATTAACCTTTTCATACCGTTGCGTGTCAGTGAAGAAGATGAGTCAATGGGGCTTGATCTTACACTTCATGGAGAAAAAGCTTATCACGAATCAATCTAAAAGGGGGTGCCCATATGTCCGAGATTTTAACGAAAATAGAAATCATTACACGTCCTATCCAATTTGAACAATTCAAAGCGGAACTTGCGAAAATAGGGGTAAGCGGAATGACAGTATCGGAAGTAAAAGGAACGGGTCTTCAGAAAAGTTATGTGGAAACATATAGAGGCAGAAATCGTGAAATGTCATTGCATGATCGAATGAAAATCGAAATCGTCGTGTGTGAAGTGCCAGTTCAGGATGTTGTGGATGTAGCAAGGAAATTCTTGAGTACCGGTAAACCGGGAGACGGTAAAATCTTCATATATGAATTGGCGAATGTTGTGAATATCCGTACCGGTAAAGAAGGTCATGATGCGTTAAAGAATGACATCTGATGCTGTGATCAATTCCGCCGGATACAGAAGATTAAAGAAAGGGAGCTGAAAATGGGGAGACTGGTCCGAATTGTTAATGCAAAAAAACAGAAGATCGTTAATACGCTCATTTCAGAGGATGTATATCAACCTGATGACCGACCCTTTTTATTGGAATTGCCACTGAAAAATTTAGAAGAGATGTTTTCACTCCGATTAAAATCCCCGTTTCAAAATCCCCCTTTAAAAAAATGACCTTTCAGCCGTTATCCTAGGGGAGAGCGGCTTTTTTGTTTAATGTCCAGCTGGATTGTGATATTAAAATGTTTGTATAATAAGGAAACTTTTTTCTTGAATCCCCCATGGAAATCGCGGAGCATTCCAACTATAATGAATAAGGATATAAATTTAAATACGATTTTTTTGCTTTTTTCGACACTTTTCGCTTAGTTACTTCAATTTTTCTTTAATTTTCCGAAAAGTGAATTCAAAAAAATGTAAGTTTACCAATAAACTATGAATTACTTCATGAATGCCCTGTTTAATAATAGGGGAATTATTAATATGTTCTTTTAAGAGGTGAAAGGAAATGGATCAATTTACGGTCGAATCCGTTTTAAATATCATCAGGGAGTTTGTTCCGAAGGATGCTTCAATTTCTGTGGCTGATTCCGAAAAATACATTTATTATCAACCGAGCAAACAAGTGGACTTAAGAATAAAACCAGGTGATTTAATCAGTGAAAATACGGCGACATATAAAGCGCTGAGCGTCCGTAAAAAAATAGGGGTGCAAGTTGAAAGTAATGTATTTGGCGTACCTTACTATGGGCTGAGTGTTCCTATCATGGACGAGGGCAACCCTTTAGGGGCGGTAACGGCCATCTTGCCGTCAAAGCCATTAATTTTACCGACATCATTCCTGACCATTAAAACAGATGATCGCTGGATACCGCTTCCATATGATGAAATTATGTATTTGGAAGCTCAAAATAGGAAAACTAAAATTCAGTCCGAACGTGTGAGTGGATTTCATAAAATGAATTTAAGTGAATTGGAATTCATTTTACCTAGTGATTCATTCATTCGTGTGCACCGTTCGTACATCGTCAATATCAACTATATACAAGAGATCCTCCCTGATTTCCATTCTACATTTTTATTGATAATGAAAGACAACTCCAAAATCCAGGTCAGTCAAACATATGCAAGTCAATTCAGGAGGGCTTTGGGGTTTTAGTGATTCTCCTTTGTGTGAAAGAAATGCTGGTTTATGCCCAATTTAAGGCTTTTCATTCGAAAATGAATGTGACGATTACACAGGATTGGTAAAATTAAGTGTAAGAAAAGCGAAAAATGGGGGTCTTTTGTATGAACGAAAGCGTTTTCAAAAAAATTCGCAACGAACAATTTAAGGGGAAAGTAGTTACAGCGGAAGAAGCAGCTTCATGGATTAAAAATGGGATGAAACTCGGTATGAGTGGATTTACCCGTGCTGGTGATGCTAAAGTTATTCCGATGGCTCTAGTTGAAAGAGCTAAAACTGAAAAATTCAAAGTTGACGTTTATACTGGTGCCTCATTAGGACCGGAAGTCGACCAACATATGGCGGAAGCAGGTATCATAAATAAACGTTTGCCGTTCCAAGCGGATAAAGGCATTCGCAATAAAATCAATGCTGATGAAGTAACTTATGTGGATCAGCATTTGTCTCATACAGCTGAACAAGTTCGTCAAGGCATTGTCGGACCAATTGATTTTGCAATCATCGAAGCATTGGCGATTACGGAAGATGGATTGATCATCCCGACAACTTCTGTAGGCAACTCAGCCATATTCGTTCAAGAAGCTAAACATGTTATCATTGAATTGAACGTGTCCCATCCAGAAGGATTGGAAGGGATGCATGATATATATACACCGGCTAAACAAGGGGAACGCGAACCGATTCCTATGACTAAAGCAAGTGATCGCCTTGGATCGATCGGCATTGCGGTCGATCCTGAAAAAGTAATGGGAATCGTCGTTTCTACAGATCTTGATGCACCTTCCACAATCGTGCCGCCGGATGAAGAAACTGCAACAATCGCCAACCACCTCATTAACTTTCTTCGTGGAGAAATCAAGGCTGGCCGTTTAACTGAAAGCCTTGCTCCGCTTCAGTCGGGTGTAGGTTCAGTGGCAAATGCAGTATTCGCTGGCTTCCTTGATTCTGAATTCAAAGACTTGGAAGTTTATTCGGAAGTGCTGCAAGATGCGGTATTTGATCTGATCGATGCTGGAAAGGTTAAATTCGCTTCAGGGTGTTCGATTACATTAGCTGAAGAAAAAGGGAAACAAGTTTACGGTGAGCTTGAAAAATACCGTGATAAACTAGTTCTTCGTCCACAAGAAATATCTAACCATCCTGAGATCATCCGTCGTTTGGGCTTGATTTCAATCAATACAGCCTTAGAGTGTGATATCTATGGTAACGTAAACTCGACACATGTTTCTGGGACAAGAATGATGAATGGAATTGGCGGATCAGGAGATTTTGCCCGTAATTCACGCCTAGGCATTTTCGTAACGAAATCATATGCAAAAGGCGGCAAAATTTCCAGTATCGTTCCTTTCGTTTCTCATGTGGATCATACTGAACATGATGTTGATGTATTAGTGACAGAGCAAGGGATCGCTGATTTACGTGGCTTGGCACCAAAAGAGCGCGTAGAGTTAATCATAGAAAACTGTGCTCATCCTGACTACCGTCCGCAGCTTCGTGCATACTTCACTGAAGCAGTAGCGCAAACGGGCGGGCATCAAACTCCGCACATACTTGAAAAAGCATTTTCATGGCATACGAACCTAGCTAAAAACGGTACGATGCTTGAAGCGGTTCTTCAAGATCAAAAATAAGACTCAAAACCCCGCCAATACAGCGGGGTTTTTTATTTGGGTCCGTGTCCGGTATAGGTGAAAACCAATGAATCTTTCGTCACATCAATGGAATATTGAAAGGTAAATAGATTATTTCTCCTATGTAATTTGTATGGTGTTTCCTATTGATTCATTTTCCTGCGACAAATAACAGATTTAAAGTGTAAAATGATGCTTAACCATCAAATGGATAGGGAACTGTATCTTTAGGCTTTTTTCTTTTATTTTTGTATATAATTATTCATTCAAGTTATAGAAATATGGTAAACTGCTAACAATGAAAGATTATCATACATAGAGTTTTTCACATTCATGATGTTGTTTCCTTAGAAATAAGGAGTTATATAGAATTGCTTATAGTGGAGGAGATAATTTGTTCAAGCAAAAACTGCATTTTTGGACGTTAGAGTTATTACTATTGTCTTTACTTTTTTATGTTGGTACAAAGATTTCTTTTCTTTTTGAACCAATAGTCATTTTTACATCTACATTGTTCTTTCCAATCTTGATTTCGGGTTTTCTCTACTTCCTGTTCAATCCCACTGTTGATTTCCTCGTTAAAAGAAGAGTGCCAAGGGGATTGGCGATTTTATTGCTTTACGTATTTTTCCTAGGGTTGATTAGTTTACTGGTCGGTCTGGTTGGCCCGTCACTTTCCAAACAGGTTACGGACTTAATCAATAACCTTCCGGATTATTTCAATCAAACAAGGAAGTTCATTGAAGATTCTGCGGATTCAAAATGGTTTTTATGGACGGTGGAACAAGATTATGTACCTCTGCAAGAAGTAGGGGATTCGCTGCAAAAATATTTGACCAACTTACCTAGTAATATAACGAACAGTTTAACTTCCGTTTTCAGCGTGGTGACGAATATTACTTTAGTGGTCGTAACGGTTCCTTTCATCCTGTTTTATATGTTGAAGGATGGGGATAAGCTTCCGGCCGCCATTATGAAATTCGTACCGCTTCGCTATAGAAAACCAGCTTTAACTGTACTTCAGGAAACTGGCGGGACGCTTACTACATACATACAAGGGCAGATTCTTGTTTGCATGTTTGTCGGGATCGGAACGTTCATCGGGTATTTGATCATTGGTTTGCCTTACGCGTTCTTATTCGCGCTGATTGGTGCTGTAACCAATATCATTCCATATGTAGGACCGTTTATCGGAGCCGCTCCCGCTGTCATTGTGGCATTGATCCATTCACCGACAGAGGCATTATTGGTCATTCTGGTTGTAACGGTCATTCAGCAATTGGATGGTAATTTCATTTCACCGTTAGTCATCGGGAAGAAATTGAACACACATCCGCTTACCATCATCATCCTATTGCTTGTCGCCGGAAACCTTGCCGGTATCATCGGCATGATTTTGGCCGTTCCGACCTACTCGGTTGTTAAAACGATAGTATTGAATATCGTTAAATTCATCAGGATCCGAAAAGAGGAAAAGCTTGAAGAAGATATATTGGAATGAAAAAACGGGCCCGACTCAATTGAGTCGGGCCCGTTTTCTTAGTGTCACAAACCTAAGGAAATATATTTTACTTCCAGGAATTCTTCGATGCCCTGGTGTCCGCCTTCACGGCCGAGTCCGCTTTGCTTGAACCCGCCGAATGGGGCTTGCGGAACGGAAGGAAGTCCATCGTTCAAGCCGACAATACCGAATTCAAGTGCCTCGGTGAATTTGATGCCCTTTGTGATGTTTTCAGTGAAGACGTAAGCTGCCAAACCGAAGATGGAGTCATTTGCCCTCTTGATTGCCTCTTCATCAGTCTTAAAGGAGGCAATGGGAGCTAGTGGACCAAATGTTTCTTCCTTCATGCAGAGCATGCTGTCATCAATGTTGGACAATACGGTCGGTTCAAGAAAAAGGCCGCTTATTGATTTACCGCCAGCTTCGAGCTTAGCGCCGCTGCTGATTGCTTCATCAATTTGTTTTTGAACCTTATCCACTGCATTTTGATCGATAAGCGGACCGATATCGACGCCATCTTCCAGTCCATTTCCTACCTTTAGTTCCTTGACCTTGGCAACGAGCTTTTCGATGAAGGCCTCTTGAATGGCTTCGTGGACATAAATGCGATTTGAACAGACGCATGTTTGTCCTGCGTTACGGAATTTTGAACTGATGATGCCATCAACCGCTTTATTAAGGTCGGCATCCTCAAGAACGATTGCTGGTGCGTGACCTCCGAGTTCTAGCGAGATTTTCTTTACCGTGTCTGCGGAGCCCCTCATCAGGGTTTTGCCGACTTCTGTAGAACCGGTAAACGTCAATTTACGAACCCTCGTATCTTGAAGCCAAGTTTCGCCGATTTCTGAGGATTTTCCTGTCACGACGTTGATGACCCCTTTTGGAATGCCAGCTTCTTCGGCTAATTCAGCCATTTTTAAAGCTGTTATGGGAGTCAGGTTTGCCGGTTTAATGACGACTGTGCAGCCGACGGCAAGCGCTGGTGCCACTTTTCTTGTAATCATGGCTGCAGGAAAGTTCCAAGGCGTAATGACAGCTACAACTCCGACAGGCTGTTTAGTCACGAAAAGCCGCTTATTGGACACGGAAGCAGGAATCGTTTCGCCGTACACCCTTTTTCCTTCTTCGGCAAACCAAGATAAAAAGCCATTGGCATATGTCATTTCACCAAGAGCTTCTTTAAGGGGCTTTCCTTGCTCTTCAGTCATGATTTTTGCCAGTTCTTCTTTATGATCATCAATCAATCGATGCCATTTCCAAATTAGTTCAGCACGTTCGTAGACTGAGAGTGAAGCCCAGCCCGTAAAGGCTTCATATGCGGCATCTGTAGCCTTCGCCGCTTCAGTTGCACCGCCTTTAGGAACGGTGGCAACTACTTCATCCGTTGCCGGGTTTCTCACTTCAATTCTATCCAATCCAAAATCCGACCACTCACCATTAATAAATAATCCGTAATCCTTCATGATAAAACCTCCTAATTTGGTTAAATCCATCAAACTACTAAAATTCTAACTTTATACTTTTACCTGTTACATAAAAGTATAAACACTTTTCAGTGATTCTGAAATTTATTTGATTGGCTATTTATAGAAAAATGGCTTTTCATTGCTAGAAAGGGAGGAATGCACAAAAAAAAGAGGTGCAAGCTGCACACCTCTTCATTCAAGGTTCGATTATTTTTCCGATGAAACAGCCACTTCATTCATATCATCTGAGATGGCTTGGTTTGGATTGAATTCACCTTCTGATTTAGAAATGACCACCGTAGCGACACTGTTACCGATTAGATTGGTGATGGCGCGTGCTTCTGACATGAAGCGGTCGACTCCAAGCAGTAATGCCATTCCTTCAACTGGAATCATTGGGAAGGCAGCTAATGTTGCAGCAAGTGTGATGAAACCGGATCCCGTTACACCGGCAGCACCTTTGGATGTTAACATCAAGATTCCTAGAAGGGTCAATTCCTGCCAGATGCTTAAATCGACACCATAGGCTTGGGCGATGAAAATCGCAGCCATGGATAAGTAGATGGAAGTGCCATCAAGGTTGAAAGAATAACCGGTTGGGACAACCAAACCGACTACCGATTTTGAGCAACCGTATTTTTCGAGTTTTTTCATCACGCTTGGCAGGGCGGATTCCGATGAAGAGGTTCCTAAAACTAAGAGGATCTCTTCTTTTATATAGGCAATGAACTTGAAAATATTAAAGCCATACATTTTTGCAATCGAGCCAAGGATAAGAACGATGAAAAGTGCCATTGTGATATAAACACTGCCCATTAATTGTCCTAACGAGGATAAAGAACCAAGGCCAAACTTACCGATTGTATAAGCCATTGCTCCAAATGCGGCCAATGGAGAAACTTTCATGATCATACCTACTATGCCGAAGAAAATGTCGGCAATATGCTGAAAGAAAGAAACGACTGGCTGCACTCTCGGTCCCATTGCTGCCATCGATAATCCGAATAATACGGCAAAGAATAGAATAGGGAGTAAGTCTCCGCCAGCCAGTGCGGCAACGGCATTATCAGGAATGATATTAGAAATGAAAGCAACGGCGCCATGTTCCGTTTCGGAAGCGGCTGTCGTATATTGTGATACATCTCCGCCCTCGACTGAATCGATGTTAAAGCCTTTACCGGGTCCCAGCAGATTGACCACGATGATTCCGATGGCAAGTGCGAAAGTGGTAACGATTTCAAAATAAAGCAGGGCCTTACCGCCGATGCGGCCAACCTTTTTCATATCACCCATACCGCCAATTCCGATTACGACGGTTAAGAAGATGATTGGTGCAATGACCATTTTAATCATTTTAATAAATAAATCTGCTAATATCTTCAGCTGTTCACCGAAAGCAGGGAAGAAGAAACCGACTGCTATACCCAGAATGATACCGATGATGACCTGAACTGTTAAATTTTTTAATATTTTCAAGGGGCATTCTCCTTTGTTATATGATAGCGCTTTCTTAACTTGATAATAGTGTAACAGAAGAAAGAATCAGAATATTCTTTTGGTTATATTGTTTTCTTTTTGTTCTTTTTGGTCTTGGGGATTTTTAATAACTGAAGGGAAGAAGAGGAATTAAAAGTGACATTAGGATATAGAGATAGATTAATAAGCTGCAAAAAAAATACCGGTGGAGCACCGGTATTGGGTAAAGATCAATTTTCAAATGGTTTTATGAGTGCGTATAGAGTTCCGATCACAGGAAGTTTCAAACCGGCCTTGTCGGCTAGGCGCAGTGCACCGCCCTGCAAATGTTCAACTTCGAGGGTGAGGCCCTTCCGGCGGTCCTGGTGCATCGAAGAGGTGGATTCATCAGGTAAGACTGACATGTTTTCCAACGCTTGAGCAATATTCTCCGCAGTGATCCCGACATCATAAGCATTTGCAAGCTCCTTCATTTCACCAAGGACCTTTTCTAGCAATCCATTGGTTTCCGGGAATCTCCGTATCGTGCCGATAGGGAGGTTGGAGGCAGTTGTCACACCGGAGAACGCGGTGATGAACATGTATTTGATCCACATCCTGATCAATATGTTTTCCGTTCTGCTAACCTTCATGATAGCTGATTCCGTCGCCTGTTCGAATTCATCACAAATCTTTTTTTGTGACGGGTGAAGGGGGCCATAGATTAAATCGTGATTTTCATTGGAATGAATGACATGCCCTTTTTCATCAAGGGTGGCGATGATGAAGGCACTTCCTCCCAAGACAGCTTCATCTCCAAGCGCTTCCTGTAAAATGGATATATGCTCCAATCCATTCAAAAGCGGGAGGACCTTTGCCCCTTTTTCAACAAGGACCTTTAAATCTGTAAGTGTGCCTTGCAGATGCTGGCCTTTTACGGCGAGAATCACGAGGTCGACCTTTTCGATGTCACTTACATTCTCTGTGATATGAAGGTCCTTGAATTGGTAGTTTCCATGTGGGCTGGTTATGCTGATCCCGTTTTCCTTCAATTGTTTGGCGCGGTTTTTTCGGACAAGGTATTGAACATCCTGCCCGGCCTGCTGCAACCTGCCCCCAAAGTAGGACCCGAGTGCCCCGGCCCCTATAATGACAATATTCAAAGCGCACACCTCTCTTTTGATTAAGATGTACTAATCATAACATTGACTGAAATTTCAGTAAATATTTCCGTTTGAAGGTCAACTGGTTGTTTAGATGTTTGTAAGAATGGGAAAAACAAAAGACCAGCCTGAAAGGTTTCAGGCTGGTGCTTATCATTATTTATAGATTTTTACTTTAACGGTTTTTCTGCCCCAATTGATAGCTTTTGAGTGAGAAGAGTAGAAGACGTCAATTTTATTCCCTTTGATTGCGCCGCCTTTATCTGCCGCAATGGCATCCCCGTATCCTTCTACATGAACTTTTGTTCCTAGTGGAATGACCTTAGGGTCAACCGAGATGGCTTTTACGTTAGGATTTTTCTTTAAGTTAAGACCAGATGCTGTAATCCCGCTGCAGCCTTTACAGTTCGCTGTGTAAGCTGTTGCCTTCACCGTGATCGTTTTATATTTCTTGGATGATGATGTTGTTTTAGCTTTAGCTTTAGGTTTAGAAGAGGTCGATGTTTTCTTGACCTTTAAAACTTGTTTTGGATGGATGTTATCTTTTTTCAGGTTGTTCCAACTTTTGAGTTGATTGACTGTTATATTATGTTTATTGGCGATACCCCATAGTGTGTCGCCGCTTTTAACTTTGTATGTAGTAGTAGCAGCCGATGAAACTCCGGAAAAACTAAATACCAAAAAGAAAGCAGTGAATAGTGGAAGTAGTATTTTTTTCAAAATGAATAGTCTCCTTTGTTTTAAATCGTAGACTTAGAATAACAGGTCTTTATGACAATAATGTTTCGGTGGAATAGTAATTGTGTTACAAAAAGGTTTCCCTTGATAAATAAATGTAATATAAACTAGGTCAAAAGTACTTATCTAATTAATGTAAATATATTATTTATTATGTCAGTATAAGCGTATTTTTGTTAAATAGTGTTGATGTAATGGCGTATCCTGTTTAATGAGGTAATATATGGATGTGGAATCCCTGGTTTTAAAGTCCTGTATATTTTGTAAAAAAACAACGTAATAATAGACGATTGAATGCTGTTTATTTTAGTAGGAGAGGATATTCGGAACATGAAAAAAGCCGACATCTATGTAATGCCGGCTCAAACTGTAGACAAAATCGATGAAAATCGAGTTTGTCTAATTTTTTTTGAGAGCTTGTTAAAATTCGAACATTGATTTCCACTCCAGGCACTCGCTTTCCGCGGGCGGTCCGGGAGCCTCCTCGGCGCCTTTGCGCCTGTGCGGTCACCCTTGGACGCGCTTTTCCCGCAGGAGTCTCGCACCTTTCGTTTCAATCAACTTTGTTTTTAAAATGTAGATAGACTTCCTTTTGTCTATATGTGATGAAGGCTTTTTTCATGATTTGGATTAATGTAAAACAAATTCAGAAGCGAAATCGACCAGCATTTTTTGATAGACTGCTACTGATTCAAGATTGACGCATTCCCTATCTCCATGCCAGTTCTCGCCTTTTGGTCCGAATTCAATCGCTGGGATATCATATGCCGCAAAAAAGACGGTATCTGCGGAGCCATGTTGTCCGAAAATGACAGCGTCTTGCTTGGTGTTTCTTTCGATAATCGGTCGGAGCAAAGTGATGAATGGGTCTGACTCTTCGGTTTTTACAGGTTTACTGTACATATTAAGATGAACATTTTTTCCTGTCACACTTTCGATCTGAGCAATGATATCTTCCATTGTTTGCGTAGGGAGATAACGAATATCAAGACTTAGCAAACAAGCATCCGGTACCTTATTATAGACATCCCCGCCTTTTATTTTTGCTAGGTTAAGTGAAGGGAAAGGGTAAAGGGGAGTATGATCCCGGGTGAATGGAAGTTCCTTTATTTTTTGATAGAGTTCATAGGCCTTTTCAATTGCATTCACGCCTTCCCATGGACGGCTTCCGTGTGCAGATTTGCCGGATACTTCAATATCGAGACGAAGGGCACCCTTTGCCTGGAGTCCGATTCCCAATTGCGTCGGTTCAGCACAGATTACAAAGTCCCCCCGATAACCATGTTTCGCTAAATATCCGGAACAGTTCAACCCGCCAATCTCTTCATCCGATACGATCTGTAGCTGGATTTTTAATCTTAAGTCCTTATCTTTCAGTTCGGTAAATGCACACATCATCCCTGCAACTCCAGCTTTCATATCGGCTGTTCCGCGTCCATATAAATTTCCTTCATGAACCTCAGGGAAAAATTGATCCGGTGTACCGCTGACAACATCGACATGGCCATTCCAAATTAGGGTTTTTTCTCCGCTGCCAATCTCGCTAACAAGCATTTTATAACCGTTATTTACGATCACATTCACGGTAAGTCCTTGATCTTTAAGCCAGTCCGCACAGTAATCTACCGCTTGGTTGGCTCCTTCTTTCGATGAACTGTCGATGGATACTAAATCTTTAAGTAACTCGATGAGCAAAAAGAAAACCTCCTAAAAATATGCATACTACTATTATATATACCCTTTCTGAGTAAGGGTTAACTCGAAAATATTTTTCCTGTTAAATAACGTTTAGCATTTTCATCCCCTGGGGTATGTAAAGGGGGAGCGACAATTTACATTCTTTAAGGAGGATGATAGATATGGATAAACGTATAATTGGTGTATATGAAACTGGAGAAGAAGCCATAAAGGCTGTTGAGTCATTACAGGCCCAAGGGTATAATCGTGAAGATATTTCAGTGGTAGCTAAAGATAAAGAAGAATTAAATGCAGTGAATGAAGAAACGGGTACAAAAGTTGAAGAGGGGCTCGCAGCTGGTGCGGCGACTGGAGGCATTTTGGGCGGTGCTGCCGGATTATTGGCAGGTGTGGGTGCGTTGGCGATTCCGGGAATCGGGCCGGTACTGGCTGCTGGACCGCTTGCTGCAACATTAGCCGGAGCGGCTGTAGGCGCTGGAACAGGAGGATTGGCCGGTACATTAATCGGAATGGGCATACCTGAAGACGAAGCGAATCGTTATGAAGCGGATGTAAAGAGCGGCAAATTGCTTGTGTTAGTCGATTCGGATGCGAGAAAATCCAGTTCTTCTTACTCGGGAATAACCGAAACCGATGAAACGCTGACGAATGGCAGAAGAACTCTATAAGTCGTAATTTTTAAAAAGGACGGATCCCTTATGGGGCCGTCCTTTTTTTTGATTAGAATGTGAATTTCTTTATTTCTTTGTGCATTTCCTGGGATAGGGCATCCAATTCACTAGCCAGGGCATTTAATTGTTCCATGGAAGCTGATACTTCTTCAGTTCCTGCCCCAGTTTCCTGACTGATTGAATTTAATTTTTCTGCATTGCCCGCCATCCGTGTGACCTCGTTTACCATATCGTTCATCATCTCTTTTATTTCGTCAAAATTGCTGAATGTGGTCGCGATGATGGATGCAATGTGACTGAAAGCATTTTCCGTATGGATTCCTGCAGCTTTTTAATGGGATTCGTTAAAGAACGGGTAAAGAGGATGGCAGATAGTGCAGTGACGATAAAGACAATCAATAGTGTGATGATATTATCGATTATCATCGGGCTTGCTCGGACTTTCACTTCATTTTCCTCCATTACCCCTGCTATTCTCCATCCAGTGGTAGGATTTGTGACGTATCCGACGATCCGGCTTTGCCCTTCAAATTCCTCGATCATTGATCCGGATTCACCTTTCATTTTTTTGAAAATATTTTCCTTTGATATATCCTGTTGAATTTTTTCCTTGTCTGGATGTGTAACGAATGACCCTTTCTGATCCAGCAAAACCGTATAGCCCGTTTCGCCAAATTTCGTTTGATTGACCATCGTGATCAATGTATCGATCGAGATGTCGACACCGAGCACGCCTATTAATTCATCTCGATCATCATATATGGCTTTTGCTGCCGTAATGACAAGTTCATTCGTAGCCTGATCGGTATAAGGTTCCGTCCAAATGGTCTTGTTTTTTTGTTTCAATGCGGATTGATACCAATCCCTTTGTCTCGGATCGAAGTCAATCGGCAAATCCGCTTTAGGGAATATTAATGTTTTTCCATCTTTCTTGGTGCCAAGGTATAAACCATTTATTTCAGAACTGCTTGACTGTGTATGGGAAAACTCATCCATTATGGATTCGGGGTTCTTATCATAAGTACTCATGATAGGATACTTACTGATCCTATCCAATTGGTTTTCCGTTTTATGAAAGAAGATTTCGAAAGAATCGTTCATTGCCTTGGTTTGCTCTTCTGTCGTTCCGGTAAGCTCCTTGGTCGTCAACTCGATACTATTTTTATAGCTCATGTAAGAAATGGCCATTCCGCTTATCATGATCAAAGCCAAAAAAGGAATCAATATTTGTTTTTTTAGCGAATTAAAATACCAGTCTGTCAGTCTTTTCATCTGTAAAATTCTCCTTATATACTTCTAATTAATTTTGACTTTTATTTGATATTTCGGTCTTCTTTCGCTTTTTTGAAGTGACAAGTTAGAAAATTCCAATATTAATTTTGTCGTGAAGTGCAAAGGTGGGAAGGGAGTGGAATATAGTGGATAAAAAAAGAGCTGACTGCCATGGTCAACTCTTTCATTCATAGATTACTATTCGAATTGGATATTTTTTGTCCTGTCCATATACCATGTGTAAAATTCGTCTGCATATTCAACGGATACATCTTGGAGCTTTGTATGGTGTACAGGCTTGGAGCGATTGATCGTTTCAATTGTGGCAAGCCCGAAAAGCTTTTGCAGCTTCGAACGTTCCACCTCAATTTGAATGACCTTGCTTCTTTTGGTAATGAATAGTGATGTTTCCAAACTTCCGGATTTGAACTGAATGAACTCATCATTTAACAAGTAACGGCTATTTTTGTAATCCATTATTCTCAATGTATAAATGAGGACGAGTATAATCAGCGAGATATACCATAGGGAGGGTTTGAAATAATAAATCGCCAATGTTGTGAGAATCCAGAAAAAGCTGGGCCGCAGCATTCGGATTTTGAAGGCCTGTTTCGATAGTGATCTCATTGATCGTTCCACTTTGTAAGCGGGTAAAATCTCTTCTACCATCCCGTATGCCCGTTCAATTGATAAAAAAGGATAGAGGGTGTTCGTTTCCAGCTCTTCATCACCGGTGCTTCCTGCACTGATCAGTTTCACTTCTGCCAACCCCAGCACTCTTTTAATGATTGATTGGGTGATTTCGACTGCTTGTACTTTTTCTTTCCGAATGGAAAAAGCGGATTCGTCCAGTACACCTTTCTTGATATATATGCGCTCGTGATCGGATGAAATTTCATATTTTCCATATTTAACGAATGTGGAAACGATTCCGAAGGCAACGGCGACACATATGAGGCCTGCAATAACGATGGTAATGATCCACCATGTATCCAATAACTTGGCAAGAAACCCTTCGGCGTTTTCCAAATCAATAAAATCATCGAGTGTATTATATAACGTAGCCAATATCGGGATAAGAGCCAGGAAACTGAGTGATGTAAAGGAAGCTTTCAGCACATCATGTTTGCTTGGAGTGAAATGGATCGTTTTTTCAATGGCTGGTTCCATATCCTCAGCAATTCGTTCTTCGGAAATATCCGCTTCAATAACCGGAAGTTCCTGTTTTGAAGAATATTCCCCCTCAAGCCTTTCGGCCTCTTTTCGGGAAATCATCTCGAAAGGTACGCTACCCTGTTCACCAGTCATCCCCGTTTCGAATGTTAAAGAGGTCAATCTGAAAATCTTATGAAATAACGTCGTGCGTTGCTGGACATTCTGAACCTTATGAAGCGGGACAGTTCGATACGTTTTCGAGACAAGCCCTGAAGTAATGTATAAGGTACCATCTTTGATTTGGTATTTGTATGTATACCATTTAAGGATGACAGAAATGACTTTCCAAACCAGATAAACTAGAAAGCCAATTTGGAGTAATTTCATATACATCTTTTCAGAACCGAAATTCAGGATATAAAGCATGATTATGAAAAATACATTTCCTTTCAGCAATTTCCAAAATTCGAAAAGGATTTTGATAGGGTGTAATCGTTTTGCGTGTTCTTCCATCATTAATCCACTTCCTTAATTTTCGCGAAATGGGCAATTTTATCTCGTAATTCATACGCCTCTTTCTCGGGAATGGCCGGTATGTCATGAGAGTCGCCCATTGTTCCGATGCTTAGGGAATAAAGGTTGTATTTTCGCAAAAACGGTCCTTGGTTCAATTTGACGGATTGAACCTTCGTCATCGGAATGAGTTCATGCGTTTCACTCCAGGCTCCACGTTTTGTTTGAATGAATTCTTCGTTCACGTCGTAACGCCAATACTTTTGCAAAAGTATCGGTTCAATGAAGATGGACCAGATAGCATGGAAAAAAGATAATACGATAAGTCCGTTTAAAATCCATCCAATCCATTCTTTCCAAGTGAAATAATCATCAACAAATAATAGGATGCCAAGGACGGCGAGGATAATGAGATTGGTAATGGCTTCAGTCATCCGCCACACCTTCACTGATTCTTTGGATATTTTCTTCGTTGGTGGCTGTATCTTGGAATACATATATTCACTCCTTACTATGTCTTTATACTTATACTGATTATCTTGCAAAAAAGTTCCCTATTAAAGGTATATGTATAGAAATTATGCAGCCCATGCCGTGGAGTGGCGGGCGAATAATCCTGCAGTTTCCCGAGTATGTATAAATAAGGAGTTTTCTAGTGGATATTTTCTTTTTATATGACCGAATAATGGACAAGATAGAAGTGGTGAGTTTCTAGAGTGGGAGTGATAGGTTTGACGTATAAAAGGAAGTTGAGTTTTATATTCTTCCTGTTTTTGATTTGTTTTTTTAATGGAGAATCGATGCAGGCTGCGAATGATGATGGAAACCTAGGGCAGGAAATTCAACGAATATTGGAGCAATCGCCAGGATTGGCTGGGGCGTTGACGGGAATTTCCATCCGTTCAGCTGAAACGGGGGAAATGATTTATGAACGGGGATCGCAAACGAGATTGCGGCCTGCTTCGAATCTTAAGCTTTTGACAGCAGCAGCTGCGTTGGAAACTTTAGGGGAAGATCATGCTTTTCAAACGGAACTATACATAAAAGGAGTGCAGGTTGGCCAGGTTCTGCAGGGCAATGTATACCTGAAGGGAAAAGGGGATCCCACATTATTGGAAAAGGATTTTGATGAGCTGGCAGCTTCACTGAAGCAAAGGCACGTTAAGTTCGTTCACGGGGATCTTATAGGGGACGATTCTTGGTATGATGATGTTCGTTATTCCCAAGACTTAGTTTGGAGCGATGAACAGGAATATTACGGTGCAGCCGTTTCGGCTTTAACTGCTTCCCCGAATGAAGATTACGATACCGGTACCATCATCGTGGAGTTAGCTCCTGGGGAAAAGGCTGGAAAGAGGGCAACGGTAAAGCTGGAGCCTGAAACCGATCACGTGAAGGTCATCAACAAAACGAAAACTGTATCGGCAGATGCTAATGATAAAATTGAAATTGAACGGTCTCATGGCACACAAGTCGTTACGGTGACTGGGACCATTCCGGAAGATGCCGGGGTGACCAAAGAGTGGATTTCGGTGGAAGATCCCACAGAATATGCCTTGAGCCTATTTGAAAAATCAATGAAGAAACATGGAATTAAAGTGTTGGGAAAAAGGAAAAAAGGGAAAACGCCAGTAGGAGCGGACATGATTGCCGCTCATCAGTCCATGCCGCTTTCACAATTGCTTATTCCTTTCATGAAATTGAGCAATAACAGCCATGCCGAGGTTTTGGTGAAGGAAATGGGCAAAGAAGCAGATGGGGAGGGAAGCTGGAAGGATGGTTTGAAGGTTGCTCGAAATCAGCTGAAGAGTATGGGTCTTGATATGCAAACGATCATGATGCGTGATGGATCTGGAATTTCCCAAGTCAATATGATTCCAGCGAATGAAATAACGAAGCTGCTGTATGCCATTCAGGAAAAAACGTGGTTTCCTGCTTACTTGAATGCTTTACCGATTGCAGGCAACGAAAATCGGATGGTGGGCGGTACTCTTAGAAAGAGGATGAAAGGGACAATTGCAGCCGGGAATGTCCGCGCGAAAACAGGGACAATTTCAGGTACGAGCTCCTTATCAGGTTATGTGACGACCAAAAGAGGGGAAAAAATCATATTTTCAATCATCTTGAATAATTTTGTAGAAGAAAAAGGCATTACGGCAATCCAGGATAAGATAGCCGTAATGCTCGCAGAACAGGAAAACCTATTGGGAAGCGGCCATTAGTATCCATTGAAAGCTAAGTTGAAGTTCAGGATCTGCGAGAAAGAGGTCGGTATCAGCCAAATCATTTTCTTCAGCAAGTCCGAATTGGCAGCATAATGCCGCTAAGCCATTTTATTTGCTGACGATCAGGTTTCAAACGCAGATCCGAATGGATTATTCAATTCGATGGTCATTATATAAAATTGAATCAAGTCGGCATTCGAACATTCGAAGGCCTTTCTCCGATATATATGTCTATAACAAGAAGTTTTCAAGTCCATTACATGGAAAGTCCTAGCCGTTTGATCGTAGACAGTTTCTCCATGAAGTGGAGGGAAAGAGGCCCTTTTCCTCCTCTGTTTCTTTAATCAGACATGAAGCTTGGGAGCAAATTGGATTTTATTCAATGCCAGCACCTTCTTCTTATTTTTTTAATTATCCCCTCAAGGAAGGAGTTTAAGGGAGGATTAATAGAAATAAGTATATAGGGGGGAATGCTTATGAACTTTCCAACACTTAATGGACAGTATACGATCAGCAGTCTTATAGCTGAAATTCACGAAATTCCCAAAAAACGCTCACTCTATATATTGGCCATAGATGGCCGGGGCGGATCTGGAAAAAGTACACTCGCTGCCCGTATCCAAGCAGAATGTCCAGGTAGCGTGGCCGTTCATATGGATGATTTTTATTTGCCTTCATCGGATAGGGTTCAACTGCCTCCATCCCAAAAGCCGATTGGGGCGGATTATGATTGGGAACGGGTTTATAACCAAATCCTAAAACCGCTTACAAAGGGGAAGGAAGCAAGATATCAAAGGTATGATTGGGAAACGGATACTATGGCCGAATGGCATGAAGTTCCTGCTGGGGGCCTTGTGATTATAGAAGGAACGTATTCCATCCGTAAAGAATTGGCAGGGTACCATGATTTCACGATTTGGGTGGAATGTCCCCGTGATCAGCGTTTGAAACGTGGCCTTGAGCGGGATGGTGAAGATGCGCGTCAAATGTGGGAGGATAATTGGATGGTTCATGAAGATCTCTATGTGGGTGTGCAAAGGCCTCAAGAAAGAGCGGATCTTGTTGTGGACGGAACGAGCTGAGTCAGAGGATATTTTAATTGTAAGGGTTTACCTATAAAATATATTGTATGTTTAGATAAATTTCCGGGGAGCCGGAAACAGGGGGGAAATTATGTTTACTAATGAAGAACAAGCTGCCGTATATAAAGCCATTTATAACCGTAGGGATATCAGGAGTTTTTTGCCAAAGCCCATTTCAAAGGATATACTCCGCAGAATTTTGGATGCTGCACATCATGCGCCGTCTGTAGGATTCATGCAGCCTTGGAGTTTCATCGTGATTTCGTCTCAGGAAACCAAGAACAGTTTGGCATGGGCAGCGGATAAAGAAAGAAGGGCCCTCGCTATTCATTATGAAGGAGGTAAAGAAAATAAGTTTCTTAGTTTGAAAGTGGAAGGGTTAAAAGAAGCACCATATACCATTTGTGTTACATGCGACCCGACACGGGGAGGCTCCCATGTTTTAGGGAGGAACTCCATTCCGGAAACCGATATCCTATCCACTGCCTGCGCCATTCAAAATATGTGGTTGGCTGCCTATGCGGAAGGATTGGCAATGGGATGGGTAAGCTTTTATAAGAAAAATGATATTCGTGATATTTTGGAGATTCCGCCGCATATAGAACCTGTTGCACTCCTGTCGATTGGCTATACGGATCAATATCCGGATAAACCCATTCTTGAACTTGCTAATTGGGAAAAAAGAAGGCTGATGGATGACCTTATTTTCGAGGATAAATGGGGGAATAAATAAACCGATATATTATGATTCCACAACTGTTTATTAAGCCCCTGGTTCAGGGGTGGTAAATATAGAAGACTCTTACAATAAATACTCATTTGTAAGAGTCTTTTTAAAAATTCGGTTTGATTTTAAAATCTGCGCCGTTTTGAAGATCCCGGTATACCGAGGTCTTCACGGTATTTTGCAATAGTGCGGCGGGAGATCTTCGTCCCTTCATTTTCGAATATTTGACAAAGTTTCTGATCTGAAAAAGGCTTTATTTTATCTTCATCGGCAATCAGGACCTTTATTTTTTCTTTGATGGTGGCCGTTGATTCGGTTGCTGGGCTGTTCACGCGGTGTAACCCTCTAGTAAAGAAGTTCCTTAGTTTAAAGAGGCCATGCGGCGTCTGGATATATTTATTGCTCGTCGCCCTGCTGATCGTTGATTCATGAAGCTGAAGTTTTTCCGAAATATTCTTCAGTGTCATAGGTTTTAATCCTGTAATTCCCTTCATGAAAAACTCATGCTGCTCCTCCACGATTGACGCGGTCACTTTGTAAAGTGTCATTTGCCTTTGTTCGAGCCCTTTTAATAGTAATCGGGCATCATTTAAGTGCCCTTTTATATAATCTTTAGCTGGATTAACAGAATTGATGGCGACGTGGTTCTTGTAGTAAGGATTGATGGAAAGTTTAGGTGTACAGCTATCGTTGACCGTTATCAGAAAACCTTCTTTATCTTTTTCCACGTAAACATCCGGAACGATGTAATGAGTCATATCATCGGAAAAGTGACTGACAGGACGCGGGTTTAACGTACGGATGAAATCCGAGGCCTCTTGCACTTCCTGAACGGTCACTTGGTGAAAGGCGGCAATTTTCCTGTAGCGTTTTTCTGCTAAATCCGCTAAGTGCTTTTTAACGATCTTATACGCCAATTCATTGTGATTCTCATGCTCACGCAGCTGAATGAGTAAACAATCGGTCAGATCTTTAGCCCCGACTCCAATTGGGTCAAGGGATTGCAATATTTGAATCATATTTTCGATTTCTTCCACTGGTACGGAAAAATGCGAAGCAGTCCAATGGACATCCAATTCTAGAAATCCATAATCATTTAAGTTTCCAATCAAAAACTGGAGAATCTTCTTTTTAAATGCATTCAATGAACTTAGTAAACTCAATTGTTCCAGTAAATGGCTTTCCAGTGTTTCTGTGTTGACTGAATAATTGTTGATAGGGTTGTAATCATTGTCTCCGTTGAAACTTTTACTTTTAGAGGAAGAACCACGTATCTGAGAATTTATTTTATTTGTACGAATACTGAGCGATGCGGGGGGTTCTTTAAAGCTAATTTCGAGAACGGGATTTTCGTAAGCCTGTCGGTTCAGGAAATCTATCAGTTCATGGGTGGAATATTGAAGGATATTGATCGATTGCTGTAATTCAGGGGTTAATGACAACTTCAAGGTTTGTTTTTGGTACATTTCAAATCCTACCTGCATATATATCAACTTCTTTCATTTAGATTAACATAGCGGCTCAAAAGGAATGAAAAAATATTAACTAGATGATAATAATACAAATCTTCCGAAAATTCAACATTACGTGTCAGGTTTTGTAACATCAATTAGAAATAAAGAGGGCGATTCGAAAAAATGCTTGTCATTCAGTAGTTAATCTAATGAATGGGAGTTGAATGATTCGAATTTGAATCAAATGATTTATATGTGAATCAAATCGTGCTCCTATTGATTTATATATGAATCGTTTTAACTTGAATACCTTTAATATCAGGCTCATATAATTTGGCATGCATCTTGCTACATCTATAAATATAAAAATAAACTAGCTTGAAAAAATCCATTACATGAGAAGGGTGTTTTTTACATGATTAAAGAGACTACGAGTATTCAGGAATTAATCGATTTGGATAAAAAGCATTTTATTCATCCGACCACGGCAATCGAACAGCAGCAGGCAGATGGTCCAAGTTTCATCTTTAAGGAAGGGAAGGGAATATATCTTACGGATGTCACGGGCAGGACTGTCATTGATGGCATGGCTTCACTTTGGAATGTGAATATTGGACATGGACAAGAAGAGATGGCTGAAGTCGCGAAGGAACAAATGGCCAAATTAGCTTTCACCTCAAGTTTCGCCACTTTCAGCAATGAGCCGGCAATCCGTTTGGCGGCCAAAATCGCATCCATCGCACCTGGGGATTTGAATGCAGTTTTCTTCACTTCAGGTGGATCGGAATCGAATGATACGGCGATCAAACTTGCTCGTCATTACTGGCTTTTGAAAGGGCAGCCTAATCGTCAAAAAATCATTTCTCGCTCGAAATCCTATCATGGAGTGGCAATGGGAGCTACAAGTGCGACTGGGCTGAAGCCGTTCCGGGATTTCACGAATTCAATCGCACCTGATTTTTACCATGTGGACGGTTCCTCCATTGAGGAGTTGCGTAAGGTCATAGAACAGGAAGGACCGGAAACGATTGCGGCATTTATCGCTGAACCGATTCAAGGGGCAGGTGGCGTGAACCTTCCTCCTGAAGGCTATTTTAAGGAAGTAAGGGAAATTTGTGATGAATACGGCATTTTGATGGTGACGGATGAAGTCATTACAGGTTTCGGAAGAACAGGGACTTATTTTGGGATTGAACACTTTGGCGTTGTGCCTGATATGATGTGCTTTGCAAAAGGTGTGACGAGCGGATATGCACAGTTAGGCGGGGTCGTCCTGAATGATAAGATGCATCAGGATTTCATTGCCCTTTCAAAAGGTACGCTTTTACACGGCTACACATACAGTGGCCATCCGATGGCATGTGCGGTTGCTTTGAAAAATATTGAAATAATTGAACGTGAAAACCTTATAGAAAACTCGAAACAGCGTGGTGAAGAGTTGCTTGCCGGCTTTAAGAAGCTTCAAAGTAAACATCCGATTGTTGGTGATGTAAGGGCACTTGGACTAATTGGAGGCATCTCCATCGTAAAGGACAAACAAACAGGTGAAGGCTTTGACACACAGCTTGCTCCAAGACTTGTTGCTGAAGCTGCGAAGAATGGTTTGATTTGCCGTTCAGTTACGTTTGATCAAGATACACTCGTATTCGCACCGCCTTTAATCATTACTAAAGCAGAAGTCGAAAGAATGATTGAAATCCTTGATGAGACATTTACTGCAGTCGAAAAAGAAATTTTATAAGAGGTGAAAGTGATGGTCATGACGGAAACGCTGAAAAAGAAATTATACATTAATGGTAAATGGCAAGAAGCTGAAAAGTTCACGACACTAAAGTCTCCTTATAGCGGGGAAGTCCTAGCGGAGATTCCCTCGGCAAGCCTTGAAGATGTCGAGTTGGCCATAGAATCAGCCTATCAAGCTAGAAAAACGATGGCAGCTTTACCTAGTCATAAACGCGCTGCCATTCTTGAAAAGCTTGCGAGCCTTTTGGAAAGCCGCAAAGGTGAGGCAGCTGAAATTATTGCAAAAGAGGCAGCGAAACCGATTAAAACGGCAATGGTTGAAGTATCCCGGACGATTGCCACATATAAATTTGCAGCAGAGGAAGCAAAAAGGATTCATGGAGAAACATTGACGATGGATGCCACAGCTGACGGAGAAGGAAGGATAGGATACACGGTCCGTGAGCCTCTAGGCGTTGTGGGTGCGATTACGCCATTTAATTTTCCGATGAACCTGGTTGCCCATAAAGTGGGCCCGGCCATTGCTGCAGGAAATACACTCGTCCTGAAACCTGCGAGCCAAACACCGCTATCTTCACTATTTCTTGCTGAATTATTGGCCGAAACTGATTTGCCGGCAGGTGCGTTTAATTTAGTTACCGGAAGCGGTTCGGTAATCGGTGATAAATTAGTCACCGATTCACGGGTGAAGAGCATCTCATTTACTGGAAGTCCGGCTGTAGGAATCGGGATCCGTAATAAGGCCGGGTTAAAGAAAGTGAGTCTTGAACTAGGTTCGAATGCGGCTGTCATCGTGGATAAAGGGATCGATATCGATAAAATCATCCAACGCTGTGTATCGGCAGCATTCGCTTTTCAAGGGCAGGTCTGCATTTCCTTACAGCGCGCTTATGTTCATGAAGAGGTGTATGATGAGTTCGTCAAAAAATTCACGGAAGCAACGAATGGCTTGAAACTGGGAGATTCTTTGGACCCGTCTGTGGATATTTCAGCATTGATCAGCGCTGGGGATGTACAGAGAAGTCTGGATTGGATCGGTGAAGCTAAACAACACGGGGCGATAGTTGCAGCAGGAGGTAAATCTGAAGGTAATATCCTGCATCCTACTGTGTTGCTGGAAGTGGATGCCATGCTTAAGGTATCTTGCCAGGAGGTGTTCGCTCCAATAGTTTTGATCAATAAGGTTTCTTCCGTTGAGGAAGCGATTGACTTTGTCAATGATTCCGAATTCGGATTGCAGGCCGGGATTTACACAGAAAATATCAATCTAGCTCTTTCTGCCGCAGAAAAATTGGAAGTGGGCGGTGTCATTATTAATGATATCCCAACTTATCGTGTTGACAACATGCCATATGGCGGAGTCAAAAAAAGCGGGACTGGGCGCGAAGGATTGAAATATGCCATTGAAGAAATGACGGAAATGAAATTGGTCATTATTAATCGGAATTAATAAGAAAAGAGGTGAGCAGCTGCTCATCTCTTTTTTCTGTGAAACTTGGAAGAAGTTCTGCCTATGAGTTATGCAAAAATGAATAGGTAATTCACGACTGAATTTAAATATGACAGGAAAGGGCAAAAAAACGTGAGTTACCTAAAATTTCAAACTGGCATGAATCTTGCTCATATTATATATAGGTAGATAACTTAAAACAGAGGAGGAAATTACATGCAGGAAACTTTGCAAAATAATACGAAAAAAGAAGGAACGGGAGCATTGGACTTAAAGATGTTCATCAATGGGGAATGGGTGAATTCGACTTCGGGTGAGAAGAGGGATGTATTGAATCCGGCCACGGGGGAAGTTATTGCCAAAGCAGCGGAAGGAACACAGGAAGATGTGGATGCAGCGGTCGAGGCAGCAAAATATGCTTTCTATGAAGGTGGCTGGTGGGGAACTCCTGCCGTCGAAAGAGCTCGCATTTTATTCAAAATAGCCGACAAAATAGAAGAAAAAGCTGAAGAACTAGCTGCGTTGGAAACATTGGATAATGGGAAACCATTGCGTGAGGCTCGTTTTGATATAGCTGATTCGGCAGCATGTTTTAGATATTATGCAGGATTGGCCACAAAACCGACAGGTCAGACTTTTGAAGTTCCTGACGGCCAGCAAGCTATGGTCGTAAGGGAACCGATCGGTGTATGCGGGCAGATCGTTCCTTGGAATTTCCCACTAATGATGTCAGCCTGGAAACTTGCTCCGGCGCTTGCTGCAGGAAATTCCGTTGTGTTCAAACCATCTGAGATCACTCCGGTGACGGCGGTCAAACTATTTGAAATCATGGATGAGGTAGGATTGCCAAAAGGTGTCGCGAATCTTGTGTTAGGAGCGGGGCCAGTTGTCGGACAAGCCATTGCAGAGCATGAGGAAATCGATAAAGTAGCCTTTACAGGAGGCACGGCAACAGGACGTAAGATCATGGAGGCTTCCCTGGGTAACCTAAAGAAAGTCACATTGGAGCTCGGCGGCAAATCGCCTAATATCGTATTTGCGGATTCTGACTTTGAGACTGCAGTTGATTATGCTCTATACGGGATTTTCTGTAATCAAGGACAAGTGTGCTCAGCAGGCTCCCGTTTACTATTGGAAGAGTCCATTTACGATCAGTTCATTGCAAGTCTTACTGCAAAGGCGAAAAAAATCAAAGTAGGTTCAGGTTCTGATGAAAACAGCCAGATGGGACCTATCGTTTCAGAAGCCCATATGAACAAAATATTATCGTATATCCAAATCGGAAAAGAAGAAGGTGCCAAATTAATCGTCGGTGGAAATCGAATTAAAGAAGAAGGCATGGATAAAGGTTACTTTGTCGAACCTACTATTTTTGTTGATACGACACCGGATATGCGGATTGTGCAGGAAGAAATTTTTGGACCGGTGCTTGTCGTTCAAAAGTTCAAGGATGAAGCGGAAGCTCTTCGACTTGCCAATGATACGAAATATGGTTTAGCGGGAGCGGTGTTCACGAATGATATCTCAAAAGCGTACCGTGTCATTAAAAAAGTGCGTGCCGGCATCACGTGGATAAACTCATATCATCCGACTTATAACGAAGCTCCTTGGGGAGGGTTCAAGCAAAGTGGAAATGGACGCGAACTGGGAACTTTCGGTTACGAAGCTTACACCGAAGTGAAGCAAATCAATAACAACTTGGATATCCAGCCAACAGGCTGGTTTGATGAAGAGTAAATAGCTTGACGAAAAAAGGCTGTTCCTTGGAGAACAGCCTTTTTTCTATGGAATCGCAGATATAATCCGAGAATCGTAGATATATAATCCAGAATCGGAGATATAATCCGAAAATCGGAGATAAATTCGGGAATCGAAGATATAAAATCCGAGAACCGCAGATATATTCAAAGATTGCTAAACATTTCTTTACTATTGTTGGACTTTTTCAAGATCAACCCGTCCTGAAAAGAAAACGGCGCCATTACCCATATCCGCGAGGCGATCTGGGGTAAGGGAATTGATGTGTTGCTTTGTTTCGGGCGTATTCTGCCACAAGCCTTGGCTGACAAGAACGCCTGGTAACACATTTTCACCGGGAGCAGCGGTAAGCAAGCATTCACCGCGACCATTCCAGATTCTAACCATATCTCCGGCGGCTACCCCCATTGTTTTGGCATCAGCGGCATTCATGTGCAGTTTCGGTTCCTTTTCCATGGAGATATGTTTGGCATTATTAGAAAAGGTTGAATTCAAGAAATTGTGATTAGGTGCCGGAATGAATAAAAATGGCAGGTCGCTGTCTTTTATGATAGGCGTATATGTGGGCAATGGCTCGAATCCATCCCGCTTCATCCGTTCGGAATAAAGTTCGATTTTACCGCTTGGTGTCGGGAGTTTGCCTGGGAACATCGGCTGCATTTTGGCTTTGACAAATTGATTCCTTGAAAGGGAGTCATAGGTGATGCCTTCCAAATGCGGGTTGTCGGGAAAATCCAGAGCCTGCCGTATCATATCTTCCTCTGAATCTCCAAATGCTTGTTCCCCAAATCCCATTCCAGCAGCCAACAGTTTGAACAATTCAACATTCGATTTCGATTCGCCATATTTTTCGACTACAGGTTTTTGTATTTGGACGTAATTATGCCAATATGAATTATAAAAATCCTCCGTTTCATAAGATGAAGTGGCAGGAAGGACGAGGTCGGCAAACATGGCCGTTTCGGTTAAGAATAGATCATGTACCACTGTGAATAGATCTTCCCGCATTAGACCTTCCTGCACCTTATTTGCATTCGGAGCGACAAGTGCTGGGTTGGAGCCGTATACAAGCATAGAGCGAATCGGGTTTTCTTTTTCCATAAGAGCTTGGCCGATTTGGTTCATATTAATGGTCCGGGTAGCTTTATTTCGCAATAAATCAGGACGTCTTAAGGCATTTATATTAAAGGCTAGATATCCTGAATTACCTTTGATGGCTCCGCCGCCTTCCTCCATCCATTGGCCGGTAAGGGCAGGCAGGCAGGCAATGGTACGTACCGCCATGCCTCCATTGTCATGGTGCTGCAGGCCATTGCCTATCCGAACGAATGATGGACTTGTGGTGCCATACATCCTGGCAAGTTCATATAAGTCATCAATGGGAACGCCAGTTATCGCGGAGACGGTCGCAGGGTCATATTGGCGGACATGTTCACGCAATTCAGCAGCACCCACTGTGTATTCATCGAGAAAGGGCTGGTCGACTAGATTCTCGGCATAAAGAATATGCATTAATCCGAGGGCAAGTGCACTATCGGTGCCGGGCAGAATCGGAATGAACCAATCTGCCCACTTGCCGGTTTGGTTTTTATGAACGTCAATGACAACTACTTTGGCCCCGTTTTTTCTGGCTTGCTGGGCAAGCGTCACTTGGTGCATATTTGTGCTCACAGCGTTAATGCCCCACATGATGAAAAGCTTCGTATGGATCGTTTCTTCTGGATCGATGCCGAATGAACCACCCATTGTATAGCTGTATCCGATTGAGCCTGCCGCATTACAAATGGAACGCTCGAGCATGCTTGCGCCGAGTTTGTGGAAAAAGCGGCGATCCATTCCCTCGGCGCTGAGGTTGCCCATGTTTCCGTAAAAACTATAAGGAAGTATGCTTTCCGGTCCATGCATTTCGATCAAGTCTTTCCATTTGGAAGTGATTGTGTCAATGGCCTCTTCCCAGCTGATTGGAACGAAATTCCCTTTTCCTTTCGGACCGATGCGCTTTAATGGCTGTTTTAAGCGATTGGGGTCATATAGGCGGGCAGTCATGTTGCGGACTTTGTTGCAAATATTCCCTTTTGTGACTGGATGATCAGGGTCTCCTTGAACTTTAATGATTTTCCCATCTTTTTTGTGCAGCAGTAAACCGCATTGATCAGGACAGTCAAGAGAACAAACAGAGGGAAAGACTCCATCTGGCTGATTGATATAGGATTGCATGGCGTATTCCTCCTAAATGATTTATTCTAATAAAATGAATTTTCTTACTTATATTGAAAGTGAAATCGTTGAAAGGTGCAAGAACTTCTTAACATATGTTTTTTTTTCTGATAAGCTTACAAGATGAAAATTAACCTATAAATAGGAGGATTCATTTTTGGAATATGGAATTATAATATCAATTGCAATATACATGGCGGGTATGCTTTTAATTGGTTATTTGGCCTATCGGAAAACGGCTAACTTAACCGATTACATGCTTGGCGGCCGGAACTTGGGGCCGGCTGTAACGGCATTGAGTGCAGGGGCTTCCGATATGAGTGGCTGGCTGTTGATGGGTCTACCTGGTGCGATGTACATAAGCGGGTTGAGTGCTGGCTGGATTGTCATAGGCCTGTGTGCAGGCTCTTATTTAAACTGGTTATTCGTGGCACCAAGACTTCGGACATATACGGAAATTGCCGGCAATTCGATTACGATTCCCGACTTTTTGGGAAATCGGTTTAAAGATGGCTCCCGCGTCTTAAAAGTGGTATCAGCATCGGTCATTTTAATTTTCTTCACCTTTTATACCTCTTCAGGCATGGTGGCAGGCGGTGAGCTTTTCCGTACGGCTTTCAATTTAGATTACCGGTGGGGTATCTGGCTGACGGCAAGCGTTGTTATTCTTTATACATTATTTGGCGGATTCCTGGCTGTCAGCTGGACGGACTTCGTACAAGGTACAATCATGTTCATTGCCTTAATTTTAGTACCAGTTGTCACTATTGTAAATATTGGGGGCTGGGATCCCACCTTCAATGAAATAAAATCGATTAACCCGAATTTATTGCATGTTTTTGAGGGAACATCAACCATTGGCATCATATCTCTTCTGGCATGGGGGCTTGGTTATTTCGGGCAGCCTCATATAATCGTCCGCTTCATGGCGGTCTCATCTGTTAAAGAATTGAAAAGTGCACGGCGAATCGGCATGGGATGGATGATTTTTGCTATTGTTGGAGCGATGTTCACCGGATTGGTGGGAATAGCATATTTTAACCTGACAAATAGTCCTTTAGGGGATAGGAATGCTGAGTCCGTCTTCATCATATTAGCTAAAGAACTGTTTCCATCTTTGATTACAGGCTTCTTGTTGGCTGCGATTTTAGCAGCGGTCATGAGTACGATTGCATCACAGCTGTTAGTATCGGCAAGTGCTCTGACAGATGATTTCTATAAGCAGTTCATTCGGCCGAACGCATCTGATAAGGAATTAGTTCTGGTAGGTCGGTTTGGTGTGTTGGCGATATCTGCCATTGCCCTATTATTGGCTTTTAATCCAAGCGGTACGATCCTTAAATTGGTTGGTTATGCATGGGCTGGTTTTGGAGCGGCATTCGGTCCTGTCATTTTGTTAAGCCTGTACTGGAAACGGATGACGAAATGGGGAGCCTTGGCGGGAATGATTGTCGGTACGGCAACCGTGATCGTCTGGGATATGATCGATAGGTTTGCTGAAATATACGAAATCATTCCTGGTTTCATCGCTGGTTCAATAGCGGTGGTCGTTTTCAGCTTACTATCGGCCAAGCCTACAAAAGATATCGAAGAAGAATTTAATCAAGCCATTAAAGACCTCTCTTGATTTATTGAAAATCCAGTAGTAATGCTGCTGGATTTTTTAACGATATAAAACAATGATTTCTATATATATGTTACAATATCGATAGAGTCCTTATGTTGAAAACATGAGGGCTTTTTTTGAGTGATTTGGGAATAATAAACCAAAAAACAATACAAAGGAAAAAATATGAACCAATCTCATAAAATTGCATGTAAAGTGGCTTTTATATATATATTCATTGGGGTCTTATGGATTATCATTACGGATTACATCTCTATGACGCAGGCAAGGTCAGATGTTCAGATATATGCAATGTTTCAACATTCCAAAGGGTGGATGTTCATATTCATAACCGGACTTTTCCTGTACTTCATAATCAGGTATTGGACGGGGAAAATGCTGAGGTCCCAACAGGAATTCATTCTGAAGGATGAACAGTATCGATCGCTGTTCAAGCATAACCCGGATTGTGTCCTTGAGCTGAATCTCGAAGGAAATGTCGTTTCGATAAACCCGGAAGCAGAAAAACTGTTAGGTCAGCATAGTGACAATTTGAAAGGCAAGAATGCGAATCATCTCATCAACTGGAATGAAAGTGATAAAGTAGCTGAATTCTTTCTACAGTCCCTTCAAGGGGAGGCTGTAAAATTCGAAACGACCATTCAGAATAGCAGTGATGAACAACGGATAATCCGTGTAACTTTTTTACCGATCATCGTCCACTCGGAAATGCTTGGAGTATATGCCATAGTAAGGGATATTACCGAATTGCGGCGCGAAGAGGAATTGATGATCATGTCTGAAAAGCTATCTGTTATCGGACATCTGGCTGCAGCCGTCGCACATGAGATAAGGAATCCGCTGACATCGTTAAAAGGATTCGTACAGTTAATGGATATGACCCAGGAAGTGAACCCGCTGCATTCTGACATCATGTTAAAGGAAATTGACCGAATCAATATTATCTCAAGTGAACTTTTGGTTCTCGGGAAGAAACAGGATGTCGCATTCTGCAGGATCGATCTTGCCGACAGTTTACAACAGGTATTCACGTTGATGAAAGCAGAAACGAATTTGAATAATATCGAAATGGGGCTAAGGATTAAAACCGCCGAACCGATTTATATTATGGCTGATTCAATTGAACTTAAACAGTTGGTAATCAATATCGTCAAGAACAGCATTGAAGCGATTGAAGATAATGGGGAAATTCATATATCGCTGCAAATCATCGATGGACATGCTGTAGTCAGCGTGAGTGATAATGGCATGGGAATGGGGCCCGAGCGCCTTGAACGGATTGGTGAACCTTTTTACTCGACGAAGGAAAAAGGTTCAGGGATCGGGCTTGCAATTTGCCGGAAAATCGTTCATCGCCTTCAGGGGGAAATGGATTTTGAAAGTGAGATAAACAAAGGGACGACGGTTACAATTCGTATTCCGTTGGCTACTGGACAAGAATAAATGGTACTATGAAAGATAGGAAAAGTTTTATATTAAAGGAGAACGATATGAGCGAATTACCTGCATTAATAAACGATAGAAAACCATATATACAAGAAGCCTGGAAAAAGTCCGGATTCGGACAACTTACCCCGATACAAACGAAAGCGATCCCCGTGATTGTCGAGGGAAAGGATATCATGGCCGAATCACCGACAGGTACAGGAAAAACATTGGCATATTTACTGCCATTGCTTGAAAAGATTGATCCTGAAAAAAAATCGCCCCAAGCTTTGATTCTGGCATCATCACGAGAACTGGTCATGCAGATCAATGAAGAAATTCGCATTTGGTCAGAGAAAAGCGGCATTACGGGTGCAGCATTCATCGGCGGTGCTAATGTGAAAAGGCAGTTGGACAAACTGAAGAAGCGTCCACAGGTGATTGCTGGAACACCGGGGCGGATTTACGAATTGATTGCCCAAAAGAAACTGAAGATGCATGAAGTTAAGACGATAGTACTTGATGAAGGTGACCAATTGATCATTCCAGAGCATATGGGAACGATCAATAATATTATCAAAACAACACTAAAAGATCGGCAAATCATGGTATTTTCAGCAACCCTGCCAGAGGAAACGGAAAAAGCGGCCAGGGGATTCATGAATGAACCCGAAATGATCAAGGTCGATAAAAATGAAAAAATGGAATCCAAGGTGGACCATCTTTACTTTGTTGTTGAGAGACGGGAAAAGTCCAAGATTCTCGAGAAAATCACAAGACTTAAAGATGTGAAGGCACTTGCCTTCCTGAATGATATTGCGGAGCTTAGCGTCTTACATGAAAAGCTGAGTTATAAAGGTATTGAAATGGGCGTGCTTCACGGTGAATCCAATAAAGTCGACAGGGAGAAAGCACTGCGCAAGCTTCGTTCCGGAAAATCCCCGATGCTGATAGCAACGGATGTAGCGGCAAGGGGGCTCGATATTAAAGGCCTTACTGCGGTCGTTCATATTGATATGGCTGACAATATCGAACAATATATCCATAGATCCGGGAGAACTGGGCGTGCAGGTGCAGATGGCACGGTCATTTCAATCGTAACGGAAAGAGAAGAGCGAGAGTTGAAAAAAATGGCTCGTGAACTGGAGTTACCATTAACGAGAGTAACCTTCTATGGTGGAAACATCGTAGTCGATGAATGATTCGCAAAAAAGGGACGGCCATGGCGGCTGTCCCTTTTTTTGGGAATTCGAGTTAGGATTAAAAATTAAAAGAGGTGCTCAATTTGCAGGATCCAACTGAACAGAATGAAGCTTATTTTTACTAAATTCAGGGTTCATTTATGGGTGATAATCACGAATGAAAACGCTTCCTTTATGTGGGTTTTTGACATATGATAGCAATAGACATAGGTTAGGAGGAGACGGCATGACAAGAAAGTATAAACAATTTGAAACGGCAGTCATCCATGAAGGATATGACTCGAAGAAGCATTTGGGAAGCTTGGCAACACCTTTATTCCAAACCTCAACATTCACTTTCGAAAATGCCGAGCAAGGGGAGAGGCGTTTTGCCGGTATCGAAGATGGATATATTTATTCTCGCCTTGGAAATCCAACGGTACAAGTGCTTGAGGAAAAGATTGCCGCACTGGAAGGCGGGGAAGCTGGCCTTGCTTTCGGTTCAGGCATGGCAGCCGTTTCAGCAGTACTTTTTGCGTTAACTAAAACAGATGATCACATCCTCTGCTCTCAGGGGTTATATGGTTGTACATTCGGCCTTCTGCAGCTAATGAAAAATAAATACCGGATAACTCATGATTTTTGTGAAATGGATACTGAAGAACAGGTCAGGAAAATGATCCGGCCGGAAACGACCTGCATCTATGTAGAAACCCCGATCAATCCGACGATGAAAATGATTGACTTACAGATGGTGGTAAGGATTGCGAAGGAATATAATGTGACGGTCGTAGTCGATAATACGTTTTCGACGCCATACCTACAGAGACCGCTTGAGTATGGCTGTGATATCGTCCTTCATAGCGCTACGAAATATCTTTGCGGGCATGGGGATGTCGTTGCGGGACTTGTCGTCGGCAAGAAGGAATTCATGAATCAGGTAGCTGGGACTACACAAAAGGATATCGGTGGAATCATTTCACCTTTCGATGCCTGGTTACTATTGCGGGGGTTAAAGACCTTGCCCGTCAGGATGGACCGTCATTCGGCCAATGCAATGGCAATCTTTCATGAACTTAAGAAACATCCAAAGGTGAAAAAGGTATATTATCCAGGTGATGATGCTTCACCGGATCATTATATCATGCAGAAACAGATGAAACATGGCGGCGGCCTTATCTCTTTCGAATTGCATGGCACAAAAAAGGATGCACAGGAATTCCTCAATAAATTGAATCTAATTAAAATTGCCGTAAGTCTTGGGGATGCCGAAACGTTGATCCAGCATCCCGCTACCATGACGCACTCTGCCGTTCCTGAAGCTTCAAGGGAACAAATGGGCATCAGTGACCAGCTGGTCCGTCTCTCAGTTGGCCTAGAGGCTTGGCAGGATGTATGGCAAGATCTTCAGCAAGCATTTTAGGCTACCATATTCCTTCTACTTTTTATGAAGATGGTTATGGATATGATAAAAGTGATGGCAGCGAGGATATAAGAAATGTCCGTGATTATAGGATAGGCGGAGCTATTTCGTATCCCGATGCCTATGAACGCCCAAACGAATACGAGAGGATAGCACCAATCCCGGTTTTTACCTGCGAAGACAAAGGCCAGGGTTGTTGCTGCAATCAGCAGGACGATCGTCCAAGTTGATTCGGAAACCCCAAAACCGTCCCATTTGATATAGGTTAGGTAATAAGAAATGTCAGCTATAGTTGCGACACTTACCCAGCCTGTATAAACGGAGAACGGAAATAGGTCGAAAGTAGTGTGTCCCACTTTTTTTATGCTTGTATAAATGACCATTAAAGTAGCCAAAAGAGCAATGATGATGAATACGGATAACAAAAAGTGTTCATAGTGCCAAGCTAAAAGCCAAGCGCCATTCAAGACACAGCTTAAAGCGAACCAAGGGAAGGATGCCTTATAAGCAGGGCTGTTTTGATGTTTACTTAAAAACTGCCTGAATACCCAGATGGCGAGCAGGAAATAGATCAAGCCCCACATGGAAAATACATATCCGGCAGGAGTGAAAAGGACATTAAGTTTATCGGAAATCTCTCCTGATGTCTGGCCGTTCAATGGCAGGAAATTGGCTGAAAAATTCATCGTGACGACGAACAGATAGAAAATCAGGTTGATGATGGAAATAAGCATGGTCTTCCTCCTTATATGAATTGTGACCCTCTAATCCTATTCCACATATTAAGCCTGCCTAACCTTTTTGGAGCACATCGGGGTTAATGGGGATCATTTTTACATAAAGATAGGAAGTTCCTGTAACAATTGAACCATTTAAGGTTAGAAATTTTACATCTTCACTTTATGGTGATAAAATATTCAAAGATTCATATTATTTTAGTCCTTCGGGGTCGGGTGAAAATCCCAACCGGCGGTGATGAAGAAATTCTAAGCCCGCGAGCCTGTTAAAAGGCAGGATTTGGTGAGATTCCAAAGCCGACAGTACAGTCTGGATGGGAGAAGGACGTGTGGAACCCAAGTGTATACGTACGCCTAATTTTTCGAAAATGAAAATATTAGGCTTTTTAGGTATACAATTTTTTTCACTCATTTCTCCTGCTAACCCCTTAGGCCATCCTAAGGGGTTTTTTATATTTTATAAAAGGGGGAAAAACATGTTTACGGGAATCATTGAGGATATCGGTACCGTACATTCCTTGAAAAAAGGAAAAAGCAGTATGGAGTTATCGATTCGTTCTGAAAAAATCCTTGAAGATGTGCATCTGGGGGATAGTATTTCAGTCAACGGGGTCTGCTTAACGGTAACGTCCTTCACGAAAAGTTTATTTACGGTCGACGTAATGCCGGAAACGGTCAAAGCTTCCTCGATCCGGACGTTAAAATTGGGATCACCTGTTAATCTCGAACGAGCCATGAGTGCACAGGGAAGATTTGGCGGTCATTTTGTTTCAGGTCATATCGACGGAACCGGAACGATCATAAAAAAAGAACGGAAAGAAAATGCCGTATATTATGTAATCCAACTGGAAGAAGGGCTTAGTGCCTTTTGCATTCCAAAAGGTTCCGTGGCCATTGATGGAACAAGCTTGACGATATTTGGGATCGAAAGGAACCTTTTGACGGTATCATTGATTCCATTGACTCATCAGGACACCATATTGGGACAAAAAGCGGCTGGCGATATCGTTAACATCGAAAACGACATGATTGGGAAATATATAATACATCAAATGAAAAATGGCAATCCAAAACCAGGACTGAATTTAGAGTTTCTGGCAGAGCATGGATTCTAATAAAAGGGCGGTGTAATGATGTTCCATACAATAGAAGAAGCAATAGAAGATTTGAAGGCTGGCAAGGTAGTAATCGTGTCCGATGATGAAGACCGTGAAAATGAAGGGGATTTTGTAGTGTTGGCCGAAAAGGCGACACCGGAAGCGATTAATTTCATGGCGACTCATGGACGTGGTTTGATTTGTACGACCATCACTGAACAACTGGCAGCAAAATTGAAACTGCATCCTATGGTAGGCGAAAATACCGATCATCATGGCACTGCTTTTACGGTGAGTGTCGATCATAAAAGCACCTCTACAGGAATCAGTGCTTTTGAACGTTCCTTGACCATCCTTGAGCTTCTTAATGAAGATTCGGTCGCTGAAGATTTCCAAAGGCCAGGTCACACTTTTCCGATAGTCGCTAAAGAAGGCGGCGTATTAAGAAGGGCAGGACATACGGAGGCATCGGTGGACTTGGCGAAGTTATGCGGTGCCGCTCCAGCCGGTGTAATTTGTGAGATCATGAATGAAGATGGATCGATGGCCCGCGTATCCGATTTAGAAGTCATCGCTGATAAATTCAATCTGAAGTTCATTACGATAGCCGATTTGATTCGGTATCTTCAACATAATGATCCAATCGGGAAACAGGAACTTGAACTGAACATCCCGAAAGCTTGACGGATTTTTAAGGAATGAAATCTTAACATGAAAAAATTATTGTTTTTAAAAATTAGGAGGAATTGGACATGGGGAAAACTATTGAAGCACAATTAATCGGATCAGGATTGAAAGTAGGAATCGTGGTAGGAAGATTTAATGAGTTTATCACAAGCAAGCTTTTAGGAGGGGCAATGGATGGCCTTAAGCGTCATGGCGTTGATGAGAATGATGTTGACATCGCGTGGGTCCCGGGTGCTTTTGAACTTCCGTTAATTGCTAAGAAACTTGTGAATACAGGTAAATATGATGCGGTAATCGGTCTTGGAACGGTAATCAGGGGTGCTACTTCACATTATGATTATGTCTGCAATGAAGCAGCTAAAGGCATGGCTTCCGTTTCTTTGGAAACAGGTGTACCGGTTATCTTCGGTTTGCTGACAACTGAGAATATTGAACAAGCGATTGAACGTGCTGGAACAAAATCAGGTAACAAAGGCTATGAAGCGGCCGTTAGTGCCATTGAAATGGCCAACCTTGGAAAATTGATTGAACAGTGATTTCACATAAGGAGGCCGCGGGGAATAACATTCCTGCGGCTTTTTTTTGATGTGCCGGATCGTGGCCTGATTGAGTCAACTTTCTTCAACCATCTGGCAATTCTTTAAAGTTCGTAAAGTTAGCCATTGATCGATTAGCTAATGCTGCTCTTCGACCTCACCGAAACCCCTTCAATGGAAATACCCCGATTTCAAAGTAATGTGTTTTTTCATTATTTATTATACATTATGGGGAATAAGGAATAATTAGGTAATTTTTCGAAAAAAAAAACGAACAAAAGCGTCACGTAATGGAAGCATGATAAAATATGCAGATATGATTATGCTACAATTGTAAAGATTGCTATTGAAATTCATGTCTTTAGGGAAAAGTAAATTTATTAGTTATTAGGAGGGGTTTGTGTGTACCATCTCTTTACACATAATGATTTGGATGGAGTCGGGTGCGGCATTGTAGCTAAGCTGGCATTCGGAGATGAAGTAGTTGTTAGTTATAATTCAATTGGTCGCCTTAATCAGAATGTAGGCGCATTTCTTGAACAGGCCAAGATTGAAGATACATTGATCGTTACTGATCTATCGGTTGATGAAGATAATGAAAAAATGATTACCCAGTTTGTGGAAGATGGAGGCAAGGCGCTGCTGATCGATCATCATAAGTCAGCACTGCATTTGAACGAACATGATTGGGCATCTGTAACTGTCGAACAGGAAGATGGTAAACAGACGGCAGCCACATCATTATTCTATCAGTATGCAGTTGAAAATAAAATGCTGGATCCTTCAGCCATTGTCGCTGAATTCGTTGAATTGGTCCGTCAATATGATACTTGGGAATGGGAAGTCAATAAAAATACAACGGCAAAGCGATTGAATGACCTGTTTTTCATGATTCCGATAGAGGAATTCGAAATGAAAATCGCAAATAAGCTGTCCACGGCTGAAAGTTTCACTTTTGACGAAGTGGAGCAAACGCTTCTGAATGTTGAAGAGAGTCGAGTGGATCGGTACATAAACAGGAAAAAAAGAGAAGTTTATCAAGCTACGGTCGGTCCCCATACAGCTGGTGTGGTCCATGCAGAGTCATACCACTCGGAATTGGGAAATGAACTGTCGAAGGAGTTCTCACATCTGGATTATATAGCCATCCTGATGGTAGGAAGCAAAAGAATCAGCTTCCGGACAATCCACGATGATATAGATGTTTCTGAGGTTGCTGGCAAGTACGATGGTGGCGGCCACCAAAAAGCCGCCGGTTGTACGATGTCTGAAAAGGCATATAGCCAATATGTCGAAAAGACCTTCTATGCCGAGCCCCTTAAACGAGACGCACATAAGAATCAATTGAATGTAAAAGGATCCCCAGAGGGTTGCCTATATTCAACAAGAGACAAACAGGATATATTCATCTATGAAGATGAAGAAGAGGAATGGATTGTTGAGATCAACGGAAAACAACAGAAAAAAACATTCGATGCATTTGCGGAAGCGGAAAAATACATGAAGCGGAAATACGCTGCATGGCTGGCCCATGATGAAAGATATGAAGAGTTTGTCAATAAGGGGTAATTAGAAAGGCGGCTGTCCGAATGGGACAGCCGCTTTTCAATCTTGATTTTATCTTTTAAGCGGGACAGGATGAACGATCGTGCGTGACTGTTTTTTTGGAATGGAATTTTGGCGATGAAGAATTGCATTGATTTCTCCGCCGATCACAAAAATCAGTCCACTTAAATACAGCCATAGCATCAAGATGATGACGCCTCCTAAACTGCCGTAAGTGGAAGAGTAGTTGGCAAAGTTACTGACATAGAATGAAAATCCAAGTGATATTCCCAGCCAAAGTACTGTTGCGGTAACTGCGCCAGGGATGACATGTTTAATGGGAAAACTTTTATTCGGTGCAAAGCGATATAAAAAGGCCAGGACAAGTGAGATGACCACAACCGCGATGACCCACCGTAATAAGCTGAATAAGATTTGCGTTTCTTCTGGGATCGGAATGACCTGCTGTAATAATTCGATGATGACCTTTCCAAAGACGGGGAGACCTAACATGACGATGAATGCTACAACCAGGCCTAATGTCAGTATAATGGAAATGAAGCGGGCTTTAATGAAATTCCTTGTTTCTTCCACATCATAGGCGATATTCATGGAATGGATGAACGCGTTCATTCCGTTGGATGCGGACCATATCGTTCCAAGGATACCAAAGGTCAGTAAGCCGCCGTTCCGTTCAGATAATATGTTGATGATATTTTTCTCGATGACTTCCATCGTTTCCGCAGGCATGAAGGTTTTTATCGTGTCGAGGGCTGTCTGAATATCGATGTTCAGATAAGGTAATATGGACAGCAGTAATATGAGCAAAGGGAATAGTGCCAGTAAATAGTAATAAGCTTGTTCTGCTGCCAGCCCGGTCACACGATCTTCCTTTATTTCTTTAATAAGTTTCTTTGAAAATTGGATCGACTTATTCATCTGGGCATCACTCCTGAATAGTTACTTAGGTTATCTGCTTCTATTCCCTCTGTTCATGTAAGTTAATCCTCAAAAGAAAAGAAATTGAAACCTCTAATCCGGCACTTGTAGAAGCTTGTGTCAATGACATAGCCCGTAAAACAAATTTGGAGAGAGGCAAGTTTTAAATCCTCAGTAAAGAAATATCCCTCAATCTCGAAAGTTTCCAGAATAACTGTGAATAGGTGCTGTTGAAACTTCAAGTACGGCACCAATACTACTACTAGGTATGATTTTATGCCCGCTTTCTTCCAAGTATTATCATGTTAGTGAGTTATGAAAGGTAAACAGAAAAAAGGCCAGTAAGAAATTTCTGGCCTTTTTCTTCTATTGGATTTCTTTTTCCTGTTTCTTTTGAACTTTCGGAGGGGTCCATTTGAATACTTTATTTAGGATATTATAGATGTGTTTGGATTCTTTTGTAAGGATGGGCCCAAGAATCGCTAAGGTTAAAACATAAAGTGCCGCAAACGGGGTTAGTATAGGCATTAAACCTCCTGCAATGCCTAAGTTGGCTAAAATGATGGAGAATTCGCCGCGTGAAACGATCGTTAAACCGATGTTTGCGGAAGCTCTGTGAGATAAACCGGATTTGCGTCCGGCAATCATACCAGCTGCAAAGTTACCGATTATGGTGATGATGACGGCACCAAGAACCATCCAGACAGCTCCGCCAAGGGTCGTCGGATCGATACTCAAGCCAAAGCTGAAGAAAAATATGGCCCCGAAGAAGTCTCTGAAGGGAATGACAAGTTTCTCGATCCTGTCGCTATGCTCCGTTTCAGAAAAGACCAGGCCGAGCAGTAAAGCACCAATGGCTTCCGCAACATGAATCGTTTCCGAGAAACCGGCGATGAAGAATAGTAATGCGAACACGACGATGATAAAAATCTCATCGGAGGTTATATTGAATAATTTGTTAAGGACTCCAGATGCTTTCCGGGCGATAACGAAAAATATCAGCATATACCCAATCGCGATAAATGTAGAAAGTAATGTTCCCCAAACGGAACCAGAAGAGCTTAATACCAATCCGGATACGACTGATAAATAAACAGCGAGGAAGATATCTTCAAACATGATGATGCCAAGGATTAACTCCGTTTCATTGTTACCGGTCCTTTTAAGGTCCACAAGTACCTTTGCCACGATGGCACTTGAAGAAAAACTGATGATCCCGGTTAATATCAGGACCTCTTTTAGTGGAAGACCTAGCAGGAAACCATACAGCAAGGCCATTCCCACGTTGATTAAAATGTAATAGGTTCCGCCTGTCACGATATTTTTCCCTGACTTCATAAGCTTTTTGACGGAAAATTCAAGCCCAAGGTAAAACAGAAGGAATAAAATACCGACACGACCGAGGAATGCTATGATTTCATCACTTTCAATGAAACGCAGGTCAATTAATCCGAAGTGCGGGGCATGGGGTCCAACTAGCATCCCGATGATAATTAATAGCGGAACATTTGATATTTTGAATTTACCTGCAACGAGAGCGGCTAATGCCACTAGAAGTAGGGCAGTTCCCACTTCAAAGACTAAATGATCCATATGAGCTTAGTCACTCCTTTCGTCGGTCAATAATTCTCTTATCAAGTTACGAATATCTTTTCTTTCACCGGATATTACAAGGGTGTCGCCTGTTTCGATGATGGAGTCTGGACCAGGATTATTCAGTTGTTTTTTGCCTTTTTTAGAATGGGCGATGACGGTCACGTTATAATTGCTCCTGATATCAATCGAACCGATCGTTTGATTGATGGCCTTTGAACCGGGTTCGACTTTGAACCATTCGATCACCAAGTCACCCAATGACATTTCAATTGTTTCAAGTGCTTGTGGTTTATAGACCATGCCGCCTATGATGGAAGCCAGTTGCCGGGATTCCTGATCATTAAGGGTGATGCTCGATATGACGTCCTCATGTTCATTATCAAAATGGTATAATTCCCGACGGCCATCATCGTGAATGACGATTACTAACTTTTCATCATTTCTCGTTATGATTTCGAATTTTTGACCAATACCAGGAAGTTCACTTTCTCTAATTTTCACTGGAATTCCTCCTTAAAATGTTGGTTAGAGTTAATAGAAGATAGCAGAATGTTTATAAGTTAACGTCAATATTCGTCTTGAATTTCTTCTCCTTGGATAAACCGATGTATTTTAATGTCTCCGATGGACTGGAATGATGGTAGTGCTTCTGTATCAAGGCCAGAGACACTCCTTGTTTATAGGCATGGTAGCCAAAAGTCTTACGCATCGAACTTGCTCCGAATTTGCCTGTCAGCCCTGCACCTTCAACAGCATCATGGATGATTCGGTGCGCCTGTTGACGTGTAATCGGCTTTTTTGTCTTAGGGGAAAGAAATAAAAACTGACCTTCGATAACCTTCGAGCCTTTAAGGTATTCTTGTAAGGCGGTACGGACTTTCAGGTTCAAATAAATTTGGTTGACTTCGTCACTTTCCGTCCGTTGCTCATAGTACTCCTTGATTTTGCCCGTTTCATCCAGAACGCTGGCGACGGTGATTTCGAGCATTTCATTTATCTTCATACCTGTATTGATGCCGAGTACAAACAATAAATAATCCCGACTGGAGTGAGCGCGTAAGTATGTTTTTATTTTGCTGATTTGATTGATATCCTTAAAGGCTTCTACATATTCCATAGATCTTCTCCTCTTACCAATGTAACATAATTACATTATAACACAAGTTATGTAACATTGCATGCAATTAGTTCTGCACGTGATGCCTACCCAATCAGTAATGCTTGCTTTCGAACGTAAAAAATCTTTTTCCTTATTCTCTGCTCAAACGAGGTAAAATATTTCCGGGAAGTTATTTAATGTGGAGATTGCTGTTTGCATCATGGGGGGGGAATCGGTCTGGAATGATAAAAAAAGAAACCCCAAGTTGGGGTTTCCTAATCTTTTTAGTACACGGCTTTTTGTAATTTGTGAATGACCTCAAGTGAAAGCCCGGTTCCGATGGCAACTGATTCAAGCGGGTTATCCGCAAGTTTGACAGGGACGACGATTTCATTCGTCAGCCATTCCTGTACCCCGTTGAGAAGTGCACCCCCGCCGGATAAGATGACTCCTTGATCGACGATATCGCCGCTCAATTCAGGAGGACAATCTTCCAAAGTGGCCCTTATTGCTTCCAGTATATGAAGAAGCGATTCCTGGATGGCTTCCTGGACGTCAGTGGATGATATTGTAATCGGTTTTGGTAGCCCGGTTACAAGATCGCGGCCCCTGACTTCCATGGTGATCACGGAATGTTCAACGAGTGCGTAGCCGATTTCTTTTTTTATTTCCTCGGCTGTTCTTTCCCCAATCAGCACATTATGTTTTTTCCTGACATATTGGCTGATATCTTCATCCAGTTGATCTCCGCCAATTCTGATAGAATTGCAGGAAACGACACCGCCATAAGAAATGATTGCGACTTCAGTCGTTCCGCCGCCGATATCAACGATGACATTGGCAACGGGCTCTTCGACAGGCAGGCCCGCACCTATTGCTGCCGCTACCGGTTCCTCGATAAGGTGGACCTGTTTCGCTCCGCAGCTTTTGACTGCATCCTGAATGGCCCTTCTCTCAACTGAAGTGGAACCTGATGGTGTACAGACCACTACACTAGGTTTGCGAATCGATAAACCTAGGGCCTTGCTTGCTTTTTTCATGATTTCCTTAAGCATTTGCGCGGTCACATTAAAATCCGCAATGACACCATCCTTAAGCGGACGGATTGCCACGATATTGCCGGGTGTTTTCCCGATCATGTTTTTTGCATCAACACCGACTGCCAATACTTTATTAGTCTCTATATCAATGGCCACCACAGATGGCTCATTAAATACGATTCCTTTATTTTTACTGTAAACTAGCGTATTTGCAGTTCCTAAGTCAATGCCTATTTCTGTATTTGATAACATCTAGTCACCCCTCCATAAGAGTTTGACCCCCTATATATATTATTCTACCTTTTATTGCGAGTTTGTGGGGGTGGGAAATCTAGTAAATGGTGGAAGTGCCATGCTGTTTCTTTTCATGGAGCGAAAACATGATTAAATATAAAAAAGTGCACTGAAGAAGGTATCTCTGCTGGGCTCCTCGCTTCAGTCGAAAGCAAGGGTGGATGACAGCTTTGAACCAACTTATTTTATGTTAAGATATAAATGAAAAACCGCTTAGATAAAGAAGGTAATTTTGTGAGTGCAAATTTAATCGATAGTAAGAGTTTTAGAATCATTTTTACAGCTTTTCTAGCATTCCTGGGTGGTTACGCGTTTAATAGCCTTGGCATATACCTGCCATGGATGCTAGGACCATTATTCGTCGTGATGATTGCGAAAGTGAAGGTAAGGAAGTACTTATATTGGTCTAAAACCTTTAGAAGTACTGGATTGGTCATTCTAGGTTTACAATTGGGCAGTTCATTCACGAAACAATCGTTAAATGAGATGATTGAATATCTGCCTGTAATGCTTTTTACGACAATCGCAATCATTTCATTTACAGTGTTGACTGGCTGGTTTATCGGAAAACGAATGAACTTATCCTTGGGCACATCCATGCTGGGCAGTTTCCCGGGAGGTCTTTCCCAGATGGTGGTCTTAAGTGAGGAAATGAAGGATAGTGATGAAACGGTTGTAGGTTTCATGCAAACACTGCGGGTCATCCTGGTAATTTCCATTGTCCCTTGGATTGTGACTCATGTAATGTCAGTTGAACCAGGTGCGGTAATGGCCATAACGGAGCGGCCGTTTTTCTTATTTGAATATGATGGGAAATTTGCCATCATGATGTTGTTAACCTTGCTAGTGTTCATTTTCATCACAAAGAAAGCCAATTTTCCGTTGCCTTTTTTGCTAGGACCTCTCATGGCCGCAGCACTATTCAATTTAGCAGGCCCAGGTGCCCCGCAGATTCCTGACTTTTGGTTGAACCTGTCGCAATTGCTGATCGGCGCACATTTAGGCTACACACTGAAGGTAGATAATCCCCGACTTTTCAGAAAGATGTTCGGAGCCGTATTCGTCAGTAATGTCCTATTGATTGGATTTTGCTATTATCTTTCCATTCAGTTTGCCCCGACCCTATCTTTACAGGCGAATGAACTTTTTTTGAGCATGGCGCCAGGCGGCGTTGCCGAAATGGCAGTCACAGCCATGTCTGTGCATGTGGATTTATCCGTTGTCACAAGCTTTCATTTATTCAGGATCTTATTCATTTTATTTTTTCTGTCCCCCATCATAAAATGGCTGGCCGGAAGAAATCATGGAAAACAAGAACAGGGACAAAGCTGACAGGCTTTGTCCTTTTCTTTTGGAAAAACTGAAGAGTGAAAAAAAATGTCAGCGATATGCGGAATTCACGAGTAAAAGCACGAAACCCACGAGTAAAAGTGTGAAACTCACGAATAAAAGCGTGAAAACAACGAGTAAATTCGTATATTCCAGATGTTATGAGAAAATCATGTACGGAACAGCTTGAGGTTCCATTCTTGAAGGAATATTTGTGCTGTTGATAAGCACATGCAGGCAATAAGGTGGGAAGATTTTATGATGATTTAATGAAAATTGAAACTGAATAGTAAAATAATCCTCACTTTTTTTGAACTTCATCCGATATAAGGAGGAGACGAGACTTTAAATGAATGGGTGAGTATTATGGATATAACATCAGTTTTGGGCATAGTCCTTGGTATTGTGGCCATCTTAGTCGGAATGGTGCTGAAAGGTGTTAGTGTAACGGCGCTGATTAATCCGGCGGCTATTTTGATCATCATTGTAGGGACGATAGCTGCTGTCGTAACGGCTTTCCCTTTGTCGGAATTAAAAAGACTGCCAAAAATATTCAAGATTTTATTCTTTGAACAAAAATTGACAAAGCCGGAAGATTTGATAAAGACCTTTTCGGAATGGGCGGTCATTGCCAGGAAGGAAGGATTATTGGCCTTGGAAAGCATTTCGGATCAGGTGGATAATGCCTTTTTGAAAAATGGCTTGAACCTTGCAGTCGAAGGTCAGAGTGCCGATTATATTCGTGATATTTTAGCAGAGGAAATAGACGCGATGGAAGAACGTCATTTAAGTGCGGCGGCGATTTTCAGTCAAGCCGTTACATACGCACCGACGCTTGGCGTATTGGGTGCCGTAATCGGGCTGATTGCTGCATTGGGGAATATGGCTGACACAGAGGCATTGGGACATGCCATATCTGCAGCGTTCGTCGCGACCTTGATGGGGATTTACACGGGGTATGTGTTATGGCATCCATTTGCCAATAAGCTCAAACGGAAATCGCAGCAGGAAATCAGAATCAAAGAAATGATGATTGAAGGGATTTTATCGATCATCGAAGGGGAAGCGCCGAGAACGATCGAACAGAAATTAACATCATATTTGCCTGCTGGAGATCGTAAAAAGTGGTTGGAAGGCGAAGTGAGAGATGATGGCTAGGCGCAAAAAGAAACAAAGGCATGAAGAGCATATCGATGAATCATGGCTGGTTCCCTATGCCGATATCTTAACATTGCTTCTTGCGCTTTTTATCGTTTTGTTCGCTTCAAGTTCGGTTGATGCAGTAAGGTTCCAGCAGTTGTCCAATGTATTTAACCAGGTTTTTACAAGCGGAACGGGTTTTATGGATTTTCCAAGTGATTCCCCCAGCAATGAGCCGACGTCACCCGAACAAAGAACAGGTGCAGAGAATCTTGAGAAGCTAGGGAAAAACGAGCAGGAAGAACTTACGGAAGTTCAGGAGCGCGTAAATGCCTATATCGAAAAAAATGATTTAACGAATAAATTGGGAACGAACCTTACGGATGAAGGTATGTTGATTTCAATTAGGGAAAACGTGCTGTTCGAATCGGGTGTGGCCGAGGTGAGAAGTGAAAACCGTAAAATGGCTAAAGAAATCTCGGGGTTACTGGTCATGGACTTACCCAGAAACATCATCGTAAGCGGACATACCGATAATATTCCTATTAAAAATTCCAAGTATGAATCCAACTGGGACCTGAGTGTGATACGATCCGTGAATTTTATGAAACTTCTCCTCGAAAATAAGGATTTGGATCCCGAAATGTTCAGTGCTAAAGGACATGGGGAATTCAAGCCGGTTGCTTCCAATGAAACGAAAAAAGGAAGGGCGAAAAACCGGAGAGTTGAAATCCTAATTGTTCCACGGACAGCGATAAATGAGTGAAAACCTGACAGGAATGGATGGGTTTTTTGTTTTTGAAGGGGAATATATGGAAAGAGAATACACTAATGTGATGGATGAAATCGTTGTGACATGGGTGCAGGTTTTAATGTCAGGTATAGAATACCAAACATTTTGTTCGTGCAGGAAATGTAAAAATGACATCATCACATTATCATTGAATAACCTGCCTAATTACTATGTAACCACGGAAGTAGGTCGGATTAGGATATTTGGAAATTTGAATACAGAAGAAAATGGGAAATGGATCAATAAAAGAATCATCAATGCTATACACGTTGTTGGCCAGTACCCTAAACATTGATTCGCGGTATTTTACTCATAAACAAAAGGTCAACTATTAATTATGTGTTTTATTTATCGTGTCAGAGGGAACATAAATAAAGTGCAAAGTAGGTTCATTCGATCAAAAATTGAGGAGATGAATGATTATGGGTAAAAAAATCGCATGTGTAGTAACGAATATGTTTGAGGACTCGGAGTATAGTGAACCGGCAAAAGCATTTGAAGAAGCTGGCCATAAGGTAACGACGATTGAAATGGTGAAAGGGAAAACGGTTAAAGGGAAACAAGGGGAGGTGGAAGTCGAGATTGATGAAAGCATCGACTCGGTGAAACCGGAAAGTTTCGATGCGTTATTCATCCCCGGTGGGTTCTCGCCTGATCAACTGCGTGCTGACGAACGCTTCGTATCTTTCGCAAAATCGTTCATGGATGATAAAAAACCTGTCTTTGCGATCTGTCATGGACCGCAGTTGCTGATTACGGCCAAAACACTTGAAGGACGCCACGCAACAGGGTATACATCCATTAAAGTCGATATGGAGTATGCGGGTGCCACATATTTGGACAAAGAGGTCGTGGTTTGCGGCAAACAGCTTGTAACCAGCAGGACTCCTGAAGATCTACCGGCATTTAACCGGGAATCGCTCAATCTATTGAAATAATGAAAAATCCCGGCGGCTGCCGGGATTTTTCATTTTAAAGGATTCATATACTTCAATCTTTGCAGTAAAATAAAAGGAGAGACGAATAAAAAAGGAAGTGTCACGATTGATCGTATTAAAATCTGCACGTGAAATTCAAGCGATGCATGAATCGGGTAAAATTTTGGCAGCTTGTCATAGGGAGATTGCAAAGTTGATTGTTCCTGGTGTGACAACATGGGAAATAGAAGAATTTGTTGAAGGATTCTTAAAAAAACATGGTGCGAAGCCGGAACAAAAGGGTTACAAAGGGTATGAGTATGCGACATGTGCCAGCATAAATGAAGAAATCTGTCATGGTTTCCCTCGTAAGACCCCTTTGAAAAACGGAGATATCGTAACGATTGATATGGTCGTCAATTATAATGGGGCCCTTGCTGACTCTGCTTGGACGTATACGGTCGGTAAGGTTTCAAAGGAAACCGAACATTTAGTGAATGTGACGAAGGAATCTTTATATAAGGCGATTGAAGTATGTGTGGAAGGTAATCGGATTGGAGATATAGGTCATGCCATACAAACATATGTCGAAGCGGAAGGCTTTTCTGTCGTTCGTGATTTCATCGGACACGGGATAGGGAATGTCATTCATGAAGAGCCTCAGGTTCCGCATTATGGACTGCCGAATAAAGGTCCGCGTCTTAAGGAAGGAATGGTATTCACCATCGAGCCAATGGTAAACGTAGGTACATATAAAGCAAGCCGGAATCCGAATGGATGGACGGCATCCACAGCAGATGGGAAATATTCGGCTCAATATGAGCATACGATTGCCATAACGAAAAACGGTCCGTTGATTCTAACCGAACAGTGAACATTTAAAAAACAGCATCGATTATGATGCTGTTTTTCATTTTAATCAATGGGGCGTTCCAATGAATACAAATCCTCTTCGATATTTCCTAATCTGTTCTCCATGACTTTTTTAGCATCTTTGATCCCTTCATTGTAAATAAAGGGAGCGATATTTTCGAAAATGAACTGCAAGTGATTTTCAGCAGCAATTTCACCGATTTCCTTCCCATGTTCCTGATACACATATTCTTGGATACTTTCGATCATTTTGCGGCGTTTTTCTATGGGGAATTGAATGAACATTGTCCCACTCCTTCATATTTGTTCTAAAAACCATGTAATGAATTGATCCGAATCCAAAGGGAAGACAGGTACTGAAGCATGATTCCTGGTTCGTTCAAGACATTCGGGCCAAGCCACCGCTGCCTTGACATTGGTAAGCCGTTCCAATAACGGGAGGTCACTTTCTTCCTTGATTAAAATGACCTTGGGAAAATCCTCTTGCTTATACCCTTCTATTAAAATCACATCAGGGAGAAATAGACACAGTAATTGAATCAGCTCAGTGATAGGGGCGCTCCCCCTGAAATTGCCGAGCAGCTCGATTGTTCCATCTCCTTCAACAAGTGAAGCGGCCGCCCCGGCAAGAAAGTGTTTATTGGAATCCTTCGTGCCTGTAACATCTGGTTTTCCGCCATGTCCATGATGTTTTAAAACGGCTGTCTCTAAATTTGCTTCGCGCAGTTTTTTGATTAAATTCGTTATGAAGGTCGTTTTTCCTCTATTTTGGTAGCCAACCACCTGAAAAATAAAGGGCTTCACCAAGGCCATTTGGAACCTTCCTGGTCATCGAGGAGCAGGATGTCCACGAAGTCTCCCGTTTGGAAACCACGTGTCCCCCCAGGTAAGACGGTCAGTGAATTGGCACCTGCCAAGCTTGTTGTAATATTGGATTTATCCACACCGCTTGGAATTACCTTCAACTGGCCGGATTCGTAAAATAATCGGGTGCGAAGCAGACGTGAGAATGGATTGGGTTTTAAGAAGTCCTCTGCCAATTGGGCCGTCTCTTTTCTTAAATGCGGATATTCCGAGAACAGCATGGTGCGGATGATCGGTCTTGCAAATAGTTCAAAGCCGACATAACTGGCGGATGGATTGCCGGATAAACCGAATAAAAATTTGTCATTATATACCGCTACGGTCGTCACGCTGCCGGGGCGCATGGCCACTTTGTTGAATAATACATCGGCGCCAATCTTTTGATAAATATCCGGAAGAAGGTCAAAATCACCGACAGAAACTCCTCCTGTTGTAATGAGCAGGTCCACTTCCTCCAAAGCAGTTGAAATGGCCTCGTAGCTTAATTCGAATTCGTCCTTAAGCTTTCCATAAAAACGGACTTCCCCCCCGGCCCTCCGAATTTGGGCGGAGATGGCATGTGAGTTGCTGTTTCGGATCTTCCCAGGCTGCAACGGTTCATGAACATCAAGCAGTTCCGATCCCGTAGCGAATAATCCGACGACAGGCTTCCTGGCAACTGGCACTTCCGCATAACCGAATGTTGCCAGCAAGCCGATGATCCCTGGATTGATCGCTGTTCCTTTTTTTACAAGAACATGGCCTTTCTTAGCATCCTCGCCTTGAAAAGAAACGTTTTCGCCTTCCTTAAGTGAGCGTTTAAATGATATGTACTTCTTTCCGTCCTTTTCGAATTCCTTCGTAAGTTCAAGCATGATTACGGCATCACACTCAGCTGGCATTTGGGCTCCAGTCATGATTCTTGCCACTTGATTTTTTTGAACGGGAATAGTCGATACCATACCCGCAGCCAACTCTTCCACCACTTCGAACTCGAGGGGGTTATTTATGGAACCTTCAGAAGTATCCTTGGACCTGAGGGCGAATCCATCATATGGGGAGCGGTTAAAATGCGGAACATCATTTGTAGCTACAATATCCTGAGCCAAAAAGCGGTCTTGGCTGTCCTCGAGGGGAATCAGTTCCACATGTCCTGTTAATTTATGCTTCATCACTTTTCCCACTGCTTCTGCGATGCTGATGGGCGTTCTTCTTTCTACCATGCCTACAACTCCTGTCCGTTTTCAATTTCTATATCAAATGTAGCAGAATTTTTTTGAAAATGAAAAAAATCCTCACCGGTATGGGAGGATTTGAATGTTACTTATTACGCAGTCTTCCAAGTTCTTCAGCGATCGCTTCCATTTCACGGACACTGAAATTCGTTTTTTTCATCACCATTGTATAAATATCGTGCAGTTCTTCGTACATTTCAATATCAAAATGAGTTGATTTGATTGCACCGAAGTTCATTACTTTTAATTTATCCTTGATTGCCTCGATCATAAACTCGACACTTTCAGCTGTGTTTTGCGTTAAATCCATTTCCTTCATCCTTTCATACGTTCCTAAATTATTTTCATCTTTGCATGATTACCGCTGGAAGTCAATGAGTATTCGGGTGGGATATGAAGCTTGCCCCCCGATAATCTTGGTGATCTTTGCGTTTTAAAGTGAGAGAGTTTGGGAAAAGATAGGAAAAAACTTTTTTAAACATTGTATAATGGAGAGAGCTACCATTATCCATCAACTAATATATGACGAGGAGGAGAATATATGAGCAACATTCGAGAAGAATATAAGTGTGCCAAGAAAAGTAAGTTTATGCAAGCGGTCTTTATTGGGGCGTTAGCTGGGGCGGCAATAAGCCTTTTTGACAAGCAAACGCGTTATTCTGTATTGGAAAACAGCAAAAGCTGCATGAGTAATATGAAGGAATTCGTGAAAAATCCCAATGGGGTGCTTACACAAGTACGTGAAACATCATCCAAGGTCCGTTCCACTGTGGAGAAAATTTCCGAAGATGTATCCTTCATTTCCCAAAAGGTTGAGGAAATGAAAGATATTCCATCACAAGTTGCCCAAGTGGTGATGGAGACGAAGGAAGTTTTTACTGCAGAGGAAGAAGAGCCGTCTTCTAGAGACCACGAACGAATTTCCTTAAATTAGAAAATGGGGTGGGGGTATGGCCAATAAAAAAGAATGGCTGAAAGGCTCATTCTTCAAGACTTTGGTAAAACGGTTACAGGTCGATGATGTGTCGGGGCTTGCCGCACAGCTGTCTTATTTCTTCTTACTTTCCCTGTTTCCGTTGCTTATTTTTTTATTCACTTTATTGGCCTATCTGCCATTTTCACAAGAAGATATATTAAATACCGTCCGTACATATGCTCCTGACGATTCGATGAAAATTATTGAAGCTAACCTATCGGAAGTGTTGGAAGCGAATGGGACTTTATTGTCGTTTGGTGTCATAGGAACGATATGGTCGGCATCGAATGGGATGAATGCAATCATTAAAGCATTTAACCATGCATATGGTGTAAAAGAAAGTCGAACTTTCTTTATTTCCCGGGGAATGTCGATTCTTCTCACTTTAGCGATGATTTTTGTTTTTATTGTCGTTTTATTGCTGCCGGTATTCGGAAAACAGATCGGAGTGTTCCTATTTGCAGAAATTGGACAATCCGATGAGTTTCTTACGATTTGGAACCAACTTCGCTGGGTGGTCAGTACGCTTGTATTTTTAATTGTGTTCACCATCCTTTATTGGATTGCGCCCAACATTAAGCTAAAGTGCATAACCGTACTGCCTGGTGCAATCTTTGCAACAGCAGGATGGAGCCTCGCTTCTTTTTTGTTTTCATTTTATGTGGAGAACTTCGCTAATTATTCCGCAACATATGGAAGTCTTGGAGGGATAATCGTATTAATGGTCTGGTTTTATTTATCGGGCCTCATCATCATACTGGGCGGGGAAATAAATGCGCTCATTAGTGAAAGGAAAAAGCCAGAATGTGCATGAGCTTCCTGGAGTTTCCGTAATAGCGGATTATCATGCTGCGGATACTATTCAAGAAATGACAATTTTTAAAGAGGAGGAGTTCTTTCATGAGTAAAAAGGATGGCGGCACAAAACAAAAAGGAAAAAATAAAGGTTCGAACCATAAAACATCAGGTTCTGCAAACGGTAAGAACGGATATCATTAAATGAACATAAAAAAAGGGAGCCTTGGATGGCTCCTTTTTCATGGTTTAGTTTCTCAAAAGTCTTAAGCTGTTCAGTATAACGAGGATTGTGCTTCCTTCATGGCCAATGACGCCATATGGGAGGTCCAGGAATTGAAGGAAATTGGATGCTATCAGGATCATGATGACCGAAATGGAAAAGATGACGTTTTGTTTGATGATCCGATTCATCTTCTTGGATAATTTGACAGCTTCCGCGATGCGCGGCAGGTCATTCTTCATCAGAACGACATCCGCTGTTTCCAAGGCAACATCCGTTCCTTCACCCATTGCAATACCAACAGATGCTGTTGCCAGAGCAGGTGCATCATTGATGCCATCCCCAACCATCGCTACAGTGCCAAAATGTTCTTTAAGCTTTTTCACTTCAGTCACTTTCGTTTCTGGCAGGCATTCGGCAATATATGCATCAATATGGCTCTCCGAGGCAATCGCTTTAGCCGTTTTTTCACCATCGCCTGTCAGCATGACGGTATGGATGCCCTCATTCCTCAAAGCTTCGATGGCTGCTACGGTTTCATCACGCACGACATCTTTCAAAGTGAGTATACCGGCAATTCCGTGATCATCTTTAGCATACACGATTGTCTTACCTTGTTCAGCCAATGTCAGCGCAATGCCATTTTGGAATCGTTCTGCTTCACTGCGACCGACGAAATCAGCTTTTCCGACTTGCCAAAGCACGCCATTGATATATGCTTGAACCCCATTACCTGAGATATCTTCCATGTTATCCGGTTTAATGATATCTCTTTGCAATTTCGTTTTGGCATAACGAACGATCGAAGTTGCCAAAGGGTGGTTCGAATAATTTTCAACAGATGCAATGTGAAATAAGAAATCTTCTTCGTTTAAATCTTCGCGTATAATGACATCCGTTACCTCTGGTTTTCCTTTTGTCAATGTACCGGTTTTATCCAAAGCAATTGCCTGCAGGTTACCTAGATTCTCAAGGTGGATGCCGCCTTTAAACAAAATGCCATGACGAGCACCATTTGAAATGGCTGAAAGTGTAGCTGGCATAATAGAGGCCACAAGGGCGCAAGGAGAAGCGACAACGAGCAGGATCATCGCTCTGTAGAATGTTTCGGTCCAGCTCCACTCCAATAGGAAATGGGGTACGAACATCATCAAACCGACGACCGTCAATACCACTTTTACATAAGTCCCTTCAAACCGTTCAATGAACAGCTGGGAAGGGGACTTTTCACTTTGTGCGGATTGAACGAGAGTGATTATTTTTTGAAATAATGTTTCACTTGCCGGTTTGGTGATTTCCACGGTAATCGTACCACGGAGATTAACCGTTCCAGCGAAAACTTCATCATCCAATGATTTACTGACTGGTATGGATTCGCCAGTAATGGCGGCTTCATCGATATTGGTACGTCCGTCCGTGATTTTTCCATCTGAAGGAACTCTCTCACCTGGTTTCACTAAAATCAGATCCCCGACATGCAACTGGGAAACGGACACGGTTTCTTCATATCCGTTAGTGATGCGCAGTGCTTCTTCAGGCTGCAAGTCCATAAGTGCCGAAATTTCTTTATGGCTTTTATTCATCGTGTATGTCTCAAGGGCGCCGCTTAAAGCGAAGATGAAAATCAATATGGCACCTTCCGTCCAGTATCCGATGACAGCAGAACCGATGGCCGCAAAAATCATCAGCATCTCAACATTCAATTCCCGGTCGGCAATCGTATCTTCTATGCCTTCTTTTGCCTTGGCATATCCGCCAATCAAGAAAGAGGCTAAGTATATGACTATGGAAGCGGACTCCATTCCGTTCTTTGAAAGGGCCCAGCCCAAAACTATTAATAAACCGCTGAATAATGCAGCAATAAGTTCTAAATGAGGTTTTGCTTTTTCCAACCAAGTGTTTTTGCATGTAGCCGGTTGGGTTAAATGTTTAGTATCTGTAGTCATAAGATTCCCTCCCACATTCTTCTCTATTTTGTGTAAATGATATAGATTATCATTTGCTTTGTATCTAATTGAGAAAGATAATCAACGTCATTTCTCTGGATAAAATATGAAAGCTGCCACCGTAATTGCGATGACAGCAATGTTTTCAAAGGTTTATAAAGGTGATGTCCCTTTTGTTAATATTATATTACCACATATCCTATTCGGAAATAAAGAAGAATGATTCTAATCTAGTAAAAAATATAAAGTATTGAATCTCCAATATACAGGCACTCTTGATAAATACCGTTCAAATTGAATAATAAAAGAAGTAGTCCAGATAATAAACTATATTAATTAACTGAAGCAGGAAGTTTCTCCTTAAACAAGGCCAATGAAATGAAGACAAGGAAAAGCATGATGCTGATCATGTAGAAAAAATTCCCGCCTTGGATATGTTCAATGACCAGGCCGCCAAAAAATGGACCGCCGATGCTGCCGAGACTAAAGAAAATACTGCATAATAAATTTCCTGCAGGTAATAGGTTTCGAGGCAAAAGATCTGCCATATAACTGATTCCCAGCGAGAAAGTCGAACCAACCATCATTCCGCCAAACATAAAGCAGATGAATAGACCAAGCACTGAATCGGAATATATCCCTGCAAGCGTGAATATGGCAAACCCTGAAAAAAGGATCGTCAGCAAGGTCTTTCGCCGTCCAAAACGGTCACTTATCATCCCCAAGGGAATCTGGGTAAGCAGGGTCCCCGCGGAAAATGCCGGAATGATGATGGAAACTGCGGTTAAATCGATTCCGGAGCGCAGGGCGAATACAGGAAAATTGCTATTCAATGATGCCTCAAGCACGCCAAATGTGAACGGAAGCAAAAATGCGACCCAAGCTATGCGGCTCACTTTCGAAAACCTTTTGAGTGTGCCAAGGAATGAGGTGCTTTCGGAATCATCCTGTTCAGGAAGTTCATTTCTAATAAGGAAAACAGCAGACCAGGCGAGAAGGCTAAGTATGGATGTGATGATGAAAGGCAAAGACTGATTAATCTCGAGAAGCTTCGTCATCAGCGGGCCAACCATGAAGCCAAGACTGAAGAAAAGTCCATAAATGGCAAGATTCCTTCCGCGCTTCGTTTTAGGTGAAATGGCAGTGATCCAGGTCTGGGTAGCAAAGTGAAGTGTATGATCGCCGATTCCAATGAAGAAACGAAGGACAAACCAAAACCAGAATGATTTCCAAACTGGAAATAGGGCAAGCGATAGAATGACCGTTATCCCGCCAAATACTATCAAAGGCTTATAGCCGTATTTACGGAGGGGTGCTTCCATAAAAGGAGAAATCAACAGAATTCCAATATAAAGCGAGGCTGCATGAAACCCGTTCAGGGATGAACTAATTCCGTCATTTTCAAAAATGATGGCAATGATCGGAAGAAGCATCCCTTGAGAAAACCCCGATATGCCGACAATTAAGATTAAAACGCTAAAAAGCAATTTATTATTCATAAAATCAAGTCTCCTAAGAAATGTATACCTTCTTGATGTTACATCTTAGGAAGAGGATTAAGCAATAGAAATTTGGGTAAATATTGACAAGGAGAGAGGGGATGATAAAATTTTCCTTTGTCTTCGCCCGAAGATTTTGTATGATAGTTTTTGTTACATAAAAAGAACTATAGGATTGTGAGGAGAAGTATCGTGAATAAAATATTTTTGGGGCTTGTCCTGCTGGGAGTCCCTATATCTGTCATCGGGTCATTTTTGCATTGGCCGAGTGTGATCATGTTCATCGTATATTGCTTAACCATCGTCGCGCTTGCAGGCTTCATGGGCCGGGCGACTGAAAGCTTAGCGATCGTCATGGGACCAAGGATTGGCGGTCTTTTGAATGCAACCTTTGGGAATGCAGTGGAATTGATCATATCCATCTTTTCATTAAAGGCGGGGCTTGTGGGGGTCGTGTTGGCTTCTTTGACTGGTTCCGTATTAGGGAACTTATTGTTGGTGGCAGGCCTTTCATTTTTTGTCGGAGGGACTAAATACAAACGGCAGAAGTTTAATGTATTCGATGCGAGACATAATGCCGGTCTATTGATTTTTGCGGTTATTGTAGCCTTTGTCATACCGGAAGTATTCACACAAGACATGAGTGAATCAAGCACGATGTCGTTAAGTGTAGGAATTTCCATTATACTGATATTATTATATCTTGCTGCATTATTCTTTAAATTGGTGACTCACCGCGGGGTATATCAGCATACGGAGAAACCCGAGGAACATGAGGAAGAAGTACCGGAGTGGAGCAGGAAAAAGGCAATTATAATACTTGCTGCCGCTACATTGGCTGTTGCGTACGTATCGGAGAAACTTGTCCATACGTTCAGCGAAGTGGGGGAAACCTTCGGATGGTCGGAGTTATTCATCGGTGTCATTATCGTTGCAATCGTGGGTAACGCGGCAGAGCATGCGTCCGCCGTCATAATGGCCTATAAAAACAAAATGGATGTCGCAGTGGAGATAGCCGTCGGTTCCACGCTTCAAGTAGCGATGTTCGTAGCTCCTGTACTCGTACTTATTTCGTTAATGTATTCAACGCATATGCCGCTCGTCTTCACACTGCCAGAACTGATCTCAATGGTTACAGCAGTCTTCTTGATGATCATGATTTCCAATGACGGGGAAACGAACTGGTTTGAAGGCCTTACCTTATTGGCCGCTTACTTCATTATGGGAATTGGATTTTACTTATTATAAGAATGCAGGCCTTCCGATACGGGAGGTCTTTCTTTTAATAAAATAAAAATGACTCTGCTCAGGTTAGATTTAGCAGAGTCATTTCTATATTAGTAAATTACCATTCATAAGTTATTCCAAAATTTTTCATCATGCTTTTGTAAAAGTTGAGAAAATATTCTAGAGTGTCACACCATCCTTTTACATCAGATTTAAGTATTGGCGAATTCGTTTTCTGTCATCCTTTAAAAGGGTGTCATGGATTGTTCGATAAGCATACCTCCTGAAGGTTTAATAGGTATGAACGATTTCGCCTCCTTTTTATAATGTAAATTAAGTATAACCGATTTGAAAAGAAAAGTAAATATTCTGAACTTTACAAATTCATTACAAAGATGAAATCTGAATGAAATGTATAGAATGTTGGCTAAAAACAAAATCTATAAAAAAATGATTGAACCCCTCAAAAGGAGTGCGACAGCATGAGAAGAACTATTCTTATTACGATGATTGCCCTAATTGCCTTCATACAGGCGAATGTAAGTTTTGCAGCAGATATACCAGAAGTCAAAGCAAATCCGAATAAGGTGAATATCCCTCCTTCCGTATTGAATATTGCAAAGGAGAATACGTATCCGAATCCGACCCAGGATCTTCCGATGCTGCAGCCAAGTAATCTTGCCGAACAATTGATCGAATCGTCGGATATCAAGATTGAAAATCCAGAACTCATCCAAATGTTGAATGAATCCGCAATTGCAAAGGCCCCGCTTGCTTTTGGATACAGGGCGACCATTTACCTTGGTCATTGGGCCTTGAATTATGAGTCTTCGGAAACGGCACCAAACTGGGAATACCAAAAAATCAATACGAATTACTATGATAATCGCGGCGGTGAAGTTCCATATAAGATCCGTTATGTCCAGGAAAGTCAGAAGGCAGTGAGTGGCGGTCTGACGGCGAAAATTCCTAAGGCTGAGGATGTTCAAAAGATGATGCTGTTAAAAGCCACCGAGAAAACGAATTTGCCTTTGGCTTTTGAAACGATCATTGGAGCTGGTACGAAAAAAGATCAAGTATACAATGTTGCGTCAAATAGGATTGGTTACTTATCCAGTTTTGCTTCCGCCGTAAATGAAAAAGGCAAGGTCACATATGGGGAAGTGTATTTGAACCTAAAAGGAAATAAAAGAACCATTACGATAAAGAACATCACTTCCCAAGGCATCGGTGCATGGATACCGGTTCAGGACCATGTTTCCTTCAGTTTTACAGTCTCACAGCAACCCAGGTAAATTGAAAAACTCGCCGGATTGGCGAGTTTTTCTTCATATGGTTGACTTCCTGATCCTGAAGTCCTCTTTCGGGTAGTATGCATTTTTGACGAGTACATTCGGGCCTAGACATTTGACTGCCGGGCAGTGGCAATTCAATTCATTGGCCAGTTTCGAATTCGTCCATGTTTCATAGGATTCGGTCAAGGGCTGATCTTTGATATTCCCTAATGTAGGCGCGTCCCCAAAATCGGTCACGATCACTTCCCCGGTGAAAATATTGATGTTCAACCGTGATCGTCCATCAGGATCATTTCGCACAGTCACTTTATGTGAACCATAAAGGCGTTGAAGCAGCTTAATATCCTCTATACTGTTATTGCAAGGATAAAATGGCAGGGTACCGAAAAGCATCCAAACATTTTCATCCCGGATATCAAGCAAATGATGAATTGCTTCACGCATTTTGTCCAGTGATAAAGTTTCAAGTGCCGAAGCGAAATCGCTTGGATACATCGGATGAATTTCATGCCTTTGACATCCCATTTCATCGACGATCTGCCTGTGAATATGCTCAAGATGAGGCAATGTCCGTTTATTAAGCATCGTTTCCGCAGATACCAGTACACCAGCCTTTGTCAGGGCACGGGAATTTTCGATCATTTTATCAAATAATTTCTTTCGCTGTTCCCGGGATGGTTTTCGGTCCATCATGGCAAAGCCGATATCAATGAATTCATCGATCGTTCCCCAATTATGGGAAATGTGGAGAACATCCAAATAAGGAATGATTTCCTCATACCGTTCCAAGTCAAGGGTCAAATTGGAATTGATTTGTGTCCGGACCCCGCGACTACGGGCATATTTCAAAAGAGGCAAAACATAATTCTTCACTTGTTTTCTTGAAAGCATCGGTTCCCCGCCAGTAATGCTGAGCGAACGAAGCAAAGGGATCTCATCAAGGCGCTGGATCAGTAATTCCAGAGGCAGTGCATCCGGGTCCTTGGGCTGGAGTGTGTAACCGACGGCACAATGCTCACAACGCATATTGCAAAGGGTGGTGGTGGTGAACTCCACATTGGTAAGGCTGAGTTTTCCATATTGTTCAACGTCCATATATGCTTCCCAAGGATCATACTTGGGTGTAATTGGTGTTAAAAGATCTTGCTTGATTATTGACATATTTAAAACTCCTTACGTAATAATGCACTAACCCATTATGAACAATGGGGACAAAAATTGTCAAATGGCGGAGAGCTGCATTTATAGCTTGCCATTGCACTTTCAAGCAGATTTCGTTACGATGAAAGAAGAACGGAAGGAGAGTGCCTCATGGGAAAATCCATTACAGGTAAAAACGAACAATTAACATACTTAAAAGAACGCCTCACGATGTTCATGGAAGTTCTTGATCATATCGAACCGGAAAATACGGAGTTGGAAGATATAGACCGTTTAATCGGCATGATAGATGATTTGGAAGGCAAAGTGGAACAATTCAAAACCCGCGAAGACTAATATCTGTTTCGATAGTATGATTTTTTCAATGTTAATATTCATGAAGGGATGACGAGAAACTTCGTCGTCCTTTTTTGATGGAAATGTTTGGTGATGAAATTTAACATATGGGCTATTTCTGGCGCTTTACTCATTTCTCTCCAAATTGCTGTTCATTAAGAAAAATAATTACTTGTTTTCGAAAGATTATGTTAGATGTATAATAAAACGGGTGTGAATCATTCACTATTTATAGAGAAGCAGGGAAATGATTAAATCTAATCTAGGGGAAATAAGAGGGGGAAGAGAAATTTGGATATTCAAAAATTCCAAGAAAGTATGTACAGTCTTATCGTTGAAACTTCAACGAATCTTCCAAAGGATGTTCGTCGTGCGGTCAAAAGTGCAAAACAACGTGAAAATGCAGGTACTCGTTCTGCATTGAGCCTGACCACCATCACGAATAATATTACAATGGCTGACGACAATGTATCACCGATTTGCCAGGATACTGGTCTGCCGACTTTCAAAATAAAAACTCCAGTTGGCGTCAACCAACTTGAAATAAAAAAAGCAATTCGAAATGCAATCATTTTAGCGACAAAAGGCGGAAAACTTCGTCCAAACGCAGTTGATTCTTTATCGGGTGAAAATAGCGGGGATAACCTTGGGGAAGGTCTTCCTGTCATTAAATTCGATCAATGGGAAAAAGACTATATTGATGTTCGTCTCATCTTAAAAGGCGGCGGCTGTGAAAATAAAAACATCCAATACAGTCTGCCTATGGAACTTGAAGGATTGGGAAAAGCGGGCCGTGATTTGGACGGAATCCGTAAATGTATCCTTCACTCTGTCTACCAAGCACAAGGACAAGGCTGCAGTGCCGGCTTCATCGGCGTGGGTATCGGAGGGGACCGTTCATCCGGATATGATCTGGCTAAGGCTCAACTTTTCCGCAGTAATGAAGATGTGAATCCGAATGAAGATCTTCGTCAACTTGAAGATTACATCATGAAGACTGCTAATGAATTGGGCATCGGCACGATGGGCTTTGGCGGCGAAACTACACTGCTTGGATGTAAAATCGGTGTCATGCACCGTATTCCGGCAAGCTTTTTCGTATCCGTTGCTTACAACTGCTGGGCGTTCCGCCGTTTAGGAGTGAAAGTCAATCCTGAAACAGGCGAAATCAATGAGTGGTTGTATCAAGAAGGCGAGAAAATCGACTTTGCTCTGGAAGCAGAAAAAGCAGCGAAGGATGAAGTGGCAGCCGCTGCAGAATCGGACGTTGAAGCTTCCCGTGAAATCACCCTGCAAGCACCAATCACGGAAGAACAAATCCGTGAATTAAAAGTGGGTGACGTAGTTCATATTAACGGCAGAATGTATACAGGCCGTGACGCTATCCACAAGCACTTATCTGAAAATCCTGCACCAATCGACCTGGATGGACAAATCATCTATCACTGTGGACCAGTTATGCTGAAGGATGAAGAGGGCAAATGGCATGTAAAGGCCGCCGGACCAACAACAAGTATTCGTGAAGAACCATACCAAGGCGATATCATGAAGCGATTCGGCATCCGTGCAGTTATCGGTAAAGGCGGAATGGGACCAAAAACACTAGAAGCATTAAGTGAACACGGCGGCGTTTATCTAAATGCAATCGGCGGGGCTGCTCAATATTATGCAGACTGCATCAAATCCGTCGAAGGTGTGAACTTCACTGAATTTGGTATTCCAGAAGCAATGTGGCATCTGAATGTTGAAGGATTCACTGCAGTAGTTACCATGGATTCACATGGAAACAGCCTGCATAAAGACGTTCAGCAATCTTCATTGGAAAAATTGGCACAATTCAAAGAACCGGTATTTAAATAAATGTTTGGCAAAAGACGCTCACCAAAAGGTTGAGCGTCTTTTGCATATCTTACTCTTTGACTTCCGGCAGTGGATCGATCCTTGATGAATCCTCCAAATTCAATCCGCTTTTCACAAAATGAACAAACACTCCACCACTTAAACCAAGACAACCAACAAAGCCAAGAGTGATAACCCATTCCAGCATTTCATTCCCCCCTTGGTACATGTATATGAAAAAAAAGGCGAAAATTACCTCAAAAAAGTACAATCTTTTGGAATGGTCGCACATACATTAGAAGAGAAAGGGGGGATTTTCATGCAGAATAGCTACATCTTATTCTTTATCGCCATGTTAACCGGTTTTGCTTTCATCCAACTTCCTGTGGCAAATACGATTTTCTCCGGTCTTGAAACATTCCTTGACGTAGTCGGAATTGTAACCGTTCTCATTTTCGCTATCGCCATTATTTGGAAGGCGGCACAAGCGTTATTTAAAGGATAAACAAAACATGTAGGCCTATCCTTTTCGGAGGAAGGGCCTTTTTTTTGTTTTGCGAGGAATTTGACCTTCACAATATCATGCATATAAATCTCCATGTTTCAAACAATAAGAAAAAAGACATGGGGGATATTCCAATGAAAAAAATGGTGATTTTATCCGCTTTTATATGCTTGATATGCTCTTTGGTCAGTCCAGCTTTTGCAGAATCCTATAATTGGGGATTCAATAAAGGAAAAAATGGTACACCTGCCGATGCCGGAAAAAAATTCAATGAAATGCTGCCTGAATATGAAGCGATTTATAAGGGGGATACAAAGAAAAAAGTCGTTTATTTAACCTTTGATAACGGTTATGAAAATGGCTATACGGCCCAGATTTTAGATGTTCTGAAGAAACATGGTGCTCCTGGAGCTTTTTTTGTCACGGGTCATTACTTAAAAACGGCACCTGAGCTTGTTGTCCGTATGGCCAATGAGGGGCATATCGTAGGAAACCATTCATGGAACCATCCGGATATGACCGGCGTGACGGACGATGTGATCCGCACCGAGCTTGAGCGGGTAAAAGAAGCAACGGAAAAATTAACGGGGCAAAAGGGAATGAACTATTTAAGGCCGCCTCGTGGCGTATTTAATGAGAGAACAATGAGGGTCGCAAAAAAAGAAGGGTATTACCACATCTTCTGGTCACTGGCATATAGGGACTGGATTGTAGATCAACAAAAGGGTGCCGCTTTTGCACATGATGAAGTGCTTAAGCAGATTCATCCCGGCGCGATTTTATTATTGCATACTGTATCGAAGGATAATGCGGAAGCATTGGACTCGATTCTGACTGATCTTGAAAAACAGGGGTACACTTTTGGTAGCCTTGATGAATTAATGATTGCGAAACAGTTGCCGAACCGAATGCTTTATTAAAATGAGAAGCGGGTCCTGTCGTGATATTTCAGGTCCCGCTTTTATCCATTCTTCTCGATTTCAAGTAATATTTCAGGAAACATGCTATAATACGTGGAAAACTGCTAAAGGATGGATCGCTTGTGTGGACAGAAAAATTACAGGTTCAAGGACCCTATAATTTCAATCTTGTTCTCGAACGATTATCGTTAGACCCACTTCAGGTAGTTGATTTTACTAACAGGACGGTAAAAGTTCCGCTATATATAGAAAAAGAACCGATCGTTTTGCAGGTTCAGGCAATAGGAAATATCGATGAACCATCTTTTATCATCAAAGGTCAATCAGAGGTGTACAAGTCAAAAGCAATCGAACGGTTAAAAAAGGTTTTTCATTGGCATGAGCCATTGGAAGGCGTTTCCCGGCACTTCCGGGAATCCGATTTGCGGGAAATCTTCGAAGAGCACCGCGGTACTGCCATCGTCTTGGACTTCGATTGCTACAGTTGCCTCGTGAAATGCATCATACATCAGCAATTGAACTTATCTTTTGCCCATACGCTCACGGAACGATTCGTTAAAACCTTCGGCTTCCAGATGGAAGGCGCCTGGTTTTATCCGACACCGGAAACAACCGCCCAACTACAAATCGAGCAATTAAGAGCCATTCAATTCAGTGGCCGGAAAGCGGAATACGTCATCGGACTTTCCGAGCAGATCATTCAGGGCCATCTCAACCTTGATATAATGGAAAAGCTATCCGATCAAGAGGTTATGGATACACTAATAAAAATACGCGGTATCGGTAGATGGACGGCTGAAAACTTCCTGCTTTTTGGACTTGGCCGGCCGAACCTATTTCCTAAAGCCGACATTGGCATTCAAAATGCCTTGAAAATATTATATGGCTTACCGCAAAAGCCAACCCAAGAAGAAATGGAGTCCTATAGTGTGAAATGGGCTCCATATCTAAGCTACGCTTCCCTCTATTTGTGGAGAAGCATTGAAAAACGGAGTGAAAAGAAATGACAAACATTCAAGATACAAAACTAGAAGTGAATCAAACCCTTCCCCTTACGATTAAACGGCTGGGAATTAACGGAGAGGGAGTCGGTTATTTCAAAAAGAAAGTCGTCTTCGTCCCAGGAGCATTACCTGGTGAGGAAATTGTAGCTTTGGTTACAAAGGTTCAGCCAAACTTCACCGAGGCGAAAATAAAAACCATCCGTAAAGAATCACCGCATCGCATTGCAGCGCCATGTCCGGTTTACGCTGAATGCGGCGGTTGTCAGTTGCAGCATTTGAGCTATGACCAGCAGCTTATTGAAAAACGCGATATCGTCATTCAAGCGATGGAACGTCATTCAAAATTTCCAGTTTCTTCATTAAATGTAAAAGAAACGATCGGTATGGAAGATCCTTGGAATTATCGCAATAAAAGTCAGTACCAAGTCGGCCAAAAAGATGGCAAGCTGATTGCGGGCCTTTATGGCATGAATTCCCATACACTGATCGATATCCCGAATTGCCTTGTACAGCATAAGGCAACGAATAAGGTAACACGTACAGTGAAAAAGATACTGAAGAACCTGAACATCTCGATTTATAACGAAAGAAAAAGAAAAGGTGTCATCCGTACTGTCATTACACGGGTAGGATTTGAAACAGGTGAAGTCCAGGTTGTCCTTGTTACGGGAGCGGAGGAAATTCCACAAAAAGATCAGTTGCTAAAACAAATTCGTGACCAATTGCCAGAAGTGAAATCGGTCGTACAAAACATCAACAACCGGGACACATCACTGATCTTTGGCGAAAAAACGATTCACCTGGCAGGCGAAAAAGTCATCAACGAAACATTGGGTGACCTATCATACGAACTATCGGCCCGTACATTCTTCCAGCTTAACCCGGTTCAAACTGTCCGCTTATATGATGAAGTGAAAAAAGCAGCAGCCTTAACCGGCACGGAAAAAGTCGTTGATGCTTATTGCGGTGTTGGAACAATTGGGCTATGGCTATCTGAAAACGCCAAGGAAGTCAGAGGAATGGACGTCATCAAAGAATCCATTGAGGACGCCAAGAAAAATGCCAAAAAACATAAACGCAACAATGTATACTATGAAACAGGCAAAGCCGAGAACATCCTTCCACGCTGGACCAAAGAAGGCTGGAAACCGGACGTACTGGTCGTCGACCCGCCAAGATCCGGCTGTGACCAATCTTTACTGCAGACAATCTTGAAAGTTAAACCGAAAACCATAGTGTACGTATCATGCAACCCGTCCACATTGGCGAAGGACTTGCAAGAAATGGGCTCTTCATATCGAGTGGAGGCCATGCAGCCCGTGGACATGTTCCCGCAAACGAGCCATGTGGAAGTAGTAACCTCATTGAAGCTGATTAAAGAATAAGCAGAGTGATCCGGGAATCTGTAAAAGGTTCTCGGATTTTAATCTGCGTTTATTTCCAACCATTTGTGAAATAATGAAAGTACTGTGAAAATCGAGAAATACATAGGAGGGTTTTGGATGCATAATCATGATATATTAATTCGATTAAGATATGCGTTGGATATAAAAAATAAAGATATGGTTGAGATATTTAAACTTGGGGAGATCGAAGTGACAATGGAAGAAGTCATGCAGATGCTCACAAAACCAAAAGATGATTATTATGATGAATATGAAGAATATGATGATTTGGATGAAGCTGATGATGGGGTAAACTGCAATAACATGATGCTAGAGTCCTTTTTAAATGGTTTGATCATTTTTAAAAGAGGGAGACAAGAGCCAAAACCTGGTCAGCCTCAAAGTCCGGCACCGGCTGTGAAGCATAAGGAAAGTGTGAATAATATCCTTCTGAAGAAACTGAAAATAGCATTATCATTAACCAGTGAGGATATGATTGATATTTTGGAAGAAGCAGGAGTCATGATAACCAAAGGGGAATTAAGCGCTATATTAAGAAAAGTGGGTCATAGGAATTATAAAGAGTGCGGAGATCGATACGCCAGGAATTTCTTAAAAGGATTAACTTTAAGATATAGGGGATAACACTGTAACATGCCCATTATGAATCAGATCATGAAATCGTGAAAAATACTTTTCACGATTTCATGATCTTTTTTTATGATGTTATTGAAGGGATAGAAAGTGCGAAATAGTAAAAAAACACAAGGGACCCTCAAGGCAGGAAAAATGGAAATGGTACGATGGAGAAAAGAATTTTACAAGAGCAGAGGCTATGAAAAAGCAAGAAAAGGGGTTAAAAAACCAATTCGATTCGGAAGATATGAATAGAAAAGATGATCGAAATCATCCCGGCTGACCACCATAAATTCCGTACTGTCCATCCCGAGAAAACGGAAAAACAGATGAAGGAGACCGAAAAGGAACGGTGGGACATGGAAATCTGATTTATGGAGCACTACTGTCCTAGGATTAGTGAAGTAGAGGAGTAATTTGTTAGTTATGCATGGATTGTGGACAAGGAAGAGAAATAGGGAAAATCCTTATTCTTAACTCTTTTATCCCATTCCTTTGCATGACTTTTTTGTTTTTTTGGACGTGAGATTCAATTCAATATCCGAGCTGGTCAGCAGCTCATTTTTTATTGTTGTAATGGACTTAAGCGTCCATTAGTACAATGTAAAACAGACAAAAAAGAGGATAATTAATCCCCTTGATGACTATAGAATAATTGGGAGGACTTGGTATTTCGTACAGTTTTTATCTTAAAAAAACAATCCAGTTGATTGGAGCGGTTGAACGGGACTCCTGCTTAAAAAAGCGACCCTCAGGCGCAAAGCCCCCCCCGAGGAAAGCGATTGCCTGGAGAGGGAAATAAGCCTCAAAAACAGTTCATAATCAGGAATGAACCATTCTGAACTTCCTTTTGTCAACAAACTGACTGAAAGAGATTTCTCCCCTTGGTTTACTTGTCTTCGTTTGTTTGTTCATCAGGTTTTTGGACGATTTCTTTTAATTCTCCAATGTCACCTTTTGCATTGATAATCTCAAAAATCTCATTTAGGCCTTCTGAGGTTTTTTCATCTTCCGTTCTCACTATACCCCTCCTTAATTAGGTTAATGGTTAAGGTCTCCAAAAAACCAGTAGATATAACATCGTTTGCCTTGGAAAATTGATGAAATTCTCTTCGTATTTTCATTGATATAAACGCATTTTAGGCGGATGTTGATTGTAAGAACTACAAAAATTCAAATTTTTTTGTCCACACAATATGGACAACATTAAAATTATCCATTATTATGAGTGTTATAACACTTAGTATAAAGGGATTTTCGCTAATGCTGTGTGTGTTTTTGGAGAAGACACGTGTATTTTTAGAAAAAAGGAAAAAAATACAATATTTTTAAAATTGGTGAAAAACATAAAAAAATCCTGCATGTATTCCAACCATCAATAAGGGGGTATATTAAATGTCAAGTGAAATATTAAATGAATTTTTGAAAGAAAATTTGGAAGATTTAAAAGAAAAGGGACTTTACAACGTTATTGATCCAGTGGAAGGTGCTAATGGTCCGGTTATCACGATTGCGGGCAGGGAGCTAATTAATTTATCATCCAATAATTATTTAGGTTTAGCAACAGATAGACGATTAATAGAGGCTTGCATAGAAGCGACGAAAATATATGGTGTCGGTGCAGGTGCCGTTCGTACGATTAACGGAACGTTAGATATTCATGTCAAATTAGAAGAAAAGCTCGCCGAGTTTAAGCATACAGAAGCAGCCATTGCTTATCAATCTGGATTTAACTGTAATATGGCAGCGATTTCAGGAGTGATGGATAAAAATGATGCCATTCTTTCAGATGCTCTGAATCATGCTTCAATCATTGATGGATGCCGACTATCCAAGGCAAAAATCATTCCCTTTATCCATTCCGACATGGACGATTTACGGACAAAAGCACGTCAAGCAAAGGAGTCCGGATTGTATAACAAGATCATGATCATTACCGACGGAGTGTTCTCGATGGATGGGGATATAGCCAAACTTCCTGAAATTGTGAAGATTGCCGAAGAGTTCGACTTAATTACGTATGTTGATGATGCGCATGGTTCGGGTGTATTAGGTAATGGTGCAGGAACGGTTAAGCATTTTGGGTTATCGGATAAAGTGGATTTCCAAATTGGAACATTATCCAAAGCCATTGGTGTTGTGGGGGGCTATGTAGCAGGAAAGAAAGATTTGATTGATTGGTTAAAGGTGAGAAGCCGTCCATTTTTATTTTCAACGGCTGCCACACCGGGAGCAGTTGCGGCTAGCATAGAAGCCATCAATATTTTGATGAATAGCTCAGAACTTCAAAATAAGCTTTGGGAAAATAGCGATTACTTGAAAAAAGGCCTAAAAGAATTAGGGTTTGATATCGGGGAGAGCGAAACACCGATCACGCCTTGCATTATAGGTGATGAAGCAAAAACGCAGCAATTCAGCAAGAGACTGAATGAAGAAGGTGTGTATGCTAAATCCATCGTATTCCCTACCGTTCCAAAAGGTACTGGAAGAGTGAGGAATATGCCTACTGCGGCTCATACAAAAGAGATGTTGGATAGCGCATTGGCCATTTATGAAAAAGTAGGAAAAGAGATGTCGATCATATAAGTAGATTGCTTGTTTCAGAGTTTAAAACATGGGGAGGGATTTTTGATGAAAAAGGTCTTGGTAACGGGAGCTTTAGGTCAAATTGGTTCAGAACTGACGCTAAAAATGAGAGAGGTTTATGGAGCTGACAATATCATTGCGACAGATATCCGAAAAACGGACAGCGATGTTGCTCAATCAGGTCCATTTGAAGTTTTGGATGTTACGGATGAAAAAGCGATGTATAACATGGCAAAAAAACATGAAGTGGATACGATTATACATTTGGCCGCTTTATTGTCGGCAACAGCTGAAAAGAAGCCGCTTTTAGCTTGGCATTTAAACATGGGCGGATTGGTCAATGCTTTGGAAACGGCACGTGAACTCGATTGCCAATTATTTACACCTAGTTCCATTGGTGCGTTTGGTCCAACCACTCCTAAAGATTGGACACCGCAAGACATCATTCAACGGCCAAATACGATGTACGGCGTGAATAAAGTATCCGGAGAGTTATTATGTGATTATTATCATCATAAATTTGGGGTTGATACGAGGGGGCTTCGATTCCCGGGACTGATTTCGTATGTCACGCCTCCTGGCGGCGGAACTACCGACTATGCAGTTGAAATTTACTATGAAGCGATTAAAAACAAGCGTTATACTTCTTACATTGATAAGGGAACGTATATGGACATGATGTATATGCCGGACGCTTTAGCTGCCATCATTGCTTTAATGGAGGCCGATGCTTCAAAATTGAAACATCGGAATTCTTTCAATGTTTCTGCCATGAGCTTTGATCCGGAGCAAATCGCAGCCGAAATTAAAAAGCATATACCGGAATTTGTCATGAATTATGAAGTCGATCCTGTAAGACAATCCATTGCAGACAGTTGGCCAAATACAATTGATTCAACATGTGCAAAGGAAGAGTGGGGATTCAAGGCGGAATATGATTTGGAGAAAATGACCAATGATATGTTGTTAAAGCTGAGATTAAAGTCCCTTTTGGTAACAGCGTAATAAACCTGCCAGCCGAATAAAAGAGTTGCAAAACTCTTTTATTCGAGTTATTTTATACAGGGGAATTTTTACGTTTAAGGGGTGAACTTGTTATAACCGGTAAAAAGTAAGCGCTTTCTATGGCACCTCGGACAGAATAAAGAATTAACATGAAAATGGATAGTTCCAACTGTCAGGAATGCTTAAAAGTGAAGAGTGATTTTATGAGGCGGCTTTAAGAAAGATTAAATAAAGTGGTGCCTGCTATATCATTTCTATACTAAATAGGGAGTGTAATAAGCATCTTGCATAAAATTTCGACTATTAGTAGTGTAGGGGGAAATGGAATGGCAAACAAAGACTTGAATAGGGACTTGAAAGGTCGTCATATTCAGATGATCGCTTTGGGCGGAACGATTGGTGTCGGTTTATTTATGGGTTCAGCCAGCACGATTCAATGGACAGGTCCGTCTGTAATGTTAGCTTATGCGATCTCTGGTTTATTTATATTCTTGATCATGCGCGCAATGGGGGAAATGTTGTACTTAGAGCCAAGTACAGGTTCATTTGCAACATTTGGTTATAAGTACATTCATCCATTGGCAGGGTATATGACAGCTTGGAGTAACTGGTTCCAGTGGGTTATCGTCGGGATGGCAGAAATTATTGCAGTGGGGACGTACATGCAGTATTGGTACCCTGATCTCCCTGCTTGGATTCCAGGTTTAATTGCAATGGTGATTCTTGGAGCAGCGAACTTAATTTCCGTTAAATCCTTTGGGGAAATTGAATTTTGGTTTGCACTGATTAAAATCGTAACGATTATTTTAATGATCGTTGCAGGTTTTGGATTGATTTTCTTTGGGATCGGTAACGGTGGGGAAGCCTTAGGGTTATCGAATCTTTGGGAACATGGCGGTTTATTTACAGGCGGCTGGAAGGGCTTCTTCTTTGCTCTCTCACTGGTGGTTGCCGCTTATCAAGGTGTAGAATTAATCGGGATTACGGCTGGTGAAGCAAAAGATCCGCAAAAAACGATAACCAAAGCGATTCAAAGTACCATTTGGCGTATTTTAATCTTCTATATCGGTGCGATCTTCATTATTGTAACCGTTTACCCTTGGGATCAATTAAGTTCGATTGGCAGTCCATTTGTTGCGACCTTTGCGAAGGTTGGTATCACGGCAGCAGCCGGAATCATTAATTTTGTCGTTATCACGGCTGCAATGTCTGGCTGCAATAGTGGTATTTACAGTGCAGGACGCATGCTGTACACATTAGGGATGAATGGACAAGCGCCAAAGTTCTTTGCAAAAGTATCTAATAGCGGTGTCCCTTTATTCGGTACGTTCGGAGTGATCGTCGGTTTAGCGATTGGGGTTGTTTTAAGTTATATTGCACCAGAAAATTTATTTGTGCATGTATACAGTGCGAGTGTACTTCCTGGAATGATTCCATGGTTTGTCATTCTGATCAGTCAAATTAAATTCAGGAAGGTCAAAAAAGCTGAAATGCACAATCATCCATTCAAGATGCCGTTTGCACCTGTTACAAACTACCTGACCATCGCTTTCTTGGTCATGGTATTGATCGGTATGTGGTTTAATGATGACACACGTATATCTCTTATGGTTGGAATAGGTTTTCTGGCTATCGTAGCAATCAGTTATTTCGCTTTTGGAATAGACAAGCGTGTACAGGCAAATGCTCAAACAGAGGCTAAGAAGGAGGACAAAGTGGGTTAATCCATCACTCACTTTGCGTTTTGCAAAGGGTTGCTGCGGCAGCCCTTTTCCAATGAAATTAATGATAAAATGGATTAAAATGATTTGCTTCATTGTGAAGGGTGAACTTTTTATGTTTGGACTTAAAATTCAGATGAAAAGGAGAAATTGACCATGACCATTTCAAAGAAGAATTTGAGGACTTGCGAAAAGGGACACAAATACTATAAATCCAGCGACTGTCCGACCTGCCCTGTATGTGAGCAGGAACGAAAACCTGATACAGGATTCCTTTCAGTGCTCTCGGCACCGGCCAGACGTGCATTGGAAAGCAATGGGGTAACCTCTTTACAACAGCTATCAGCATATAGTGAAAAAGAGATTTTGAAATTCCACGGTATGGGACCAGCTTCTTTACCGAAACTTAGGGAAGCTTTGGAGACAGGTGGATTATCATTCAAAGCTTAATCAATTTAGTGAATAAGGGATCAGGAACATCTTTTTTATGGACATCATCCTTGTTAAACTGATAGTAACTCTAAAAAGTGAGGTAACGAAAAATCATGAGTTCCTATACTCCCTATTTTGAATTCAATCGAAAAAAGTGGGCATCTTTGCGAAACCATACCCCTCTTCCTTTAACTGAAGAAGAATTGGATAACTTAAAAGGAATAAATGAAGAAATATCCATTCAGGAAGTGGAAGAGGTTTATTTGCCCTTGACCCGTTTAATCAATTTACATGTTGAGGCATCTCAGCAGCTTAACACAGCCACTTCTTCATTTCTAAAAACTGATGCTAAAAAAGTACCTTATATCATTGGGATTGCAGGGAGTGTAGCTGTAGGAAAGAGTACGACTGCAAGGTTGCTTCAGACTTTATTATCCAGATGGGATAATCACAGAAACGTAGGTCTTGTCACTACCGACGGTTTTTTGTACCCAAATGATCTTTTAGAAGAAAAAGGATTGATGAAAAGAAAAGGGTTTCCTGAAAGTTATGATACCCAAAAATTAATCAATCTTATCGGAGATGTAAAAGCGGGAAAAAATAAAGTGGAAGTTCCAATCTACTCACATTTGAAGTATGACATTTTGCCAAATGAAGTGCAGACGATCTGTAATCCGGATATTTTAATAGTGGAAGGTGTTAATGTTCTTCAAGTTGACAAGGAAAATCAAGTATTCGTCAGTGACTTTTTTGATTTCTCACTCTATGTAGATGCAGAAGTTAATGACATAGAGCGGTGGTATGTCGAAAGGTTCCTTTTACTTCAAAAGACTGCATTTCAAAGTCCCGAATCCTATTTCCATCGTTATATTGACTTTTCTAAAGAACAGGCCATAAAAAAAGCGACTCAAATTTGGGAAGAAATTAATTTGAAAAATTTACATGAAAATATACTGCCGACAAAAGGACGGGCAAAACTCATCTTGAAAAAAGGGTCGGAACATAAAGTTGAAAATATCTTTTTGCGAAAATAAGAGAAATAATGTTTTTTTGTAATAGCAATAAGTTAAGAAATTATATTAATGAGGGACTATGAGATAAGTCTTAAAATTAAGAATATTATCGATGATATTACCTTATATTGGTTTAATTTTCAGTAATTATTGGTATTGTTATAATATCTAATAATTGGGTGGAATTTATGATACTAGTTAAAAAGTTAAGAGTTTAGCAATTTCAGGAAGGTCCTAGTTTTTTAGGGAAATGGTTACAGAAAGTTCTAATTTTCCTTCTGTTTTTGTCAATAAATGTGTATTTTCCTGGCTTTTTCGAATCTGTCAATATTATTTCACTAACAGTTTCTTCCTTCAATGATGGGGAGTTGCTGAAGAAATCTTTTAATGCGACTATCGGGGCGGATAAGTTTAAGCTAATTTCTTTTCAAAATCAACATTTTAACAAAAAAAGTAATAGTAGAATATTTTAATCTATGAAATAATAATAATAGATTATGATATAGTTATAAGGAGACAGAAAAGGTGTGTTCCTAGTTCGTGCCGGGATTTTTTTTGACACCTAAGCAGGAGCGCCTACATCTTTTTTGCAAATATAGGGGATAAGGAAGGTTATAATGAGCAACATACAGAAACAAACAGACGTTATCTTAATTGGCGGCGGAGTCATGAGCGCGACTTTGGGATCATTACTGAAAGAGTTAGCACCGGAATGGGAAATCAAAGTATTTGAGAAGCTTGCAAACGCAGGAGAAGAAAGCTCTAACGAATGGAATAATGCGGGTACGGGACATTCTGCACTGTGCGAGCTTAACTATACATCCGAAAAAGCTGACGGATCTATAGATATTAGCAAAGCAATTAAAATAAATGAACAGTTCCAAGTTTCATTGCAGTTTTGGTCGTATCTTGTAAACTGTAAGCTGATTGATAATCCGCAAGACTTTATCATGCCATTGCCTCATATGAGTATGGTGCAAGGGGATAACAATGTAGCGTTCTTAAAGAAACGTTTTGAAGCGCTGTCCAAAAATCCTCTGTTCCAAGGTATGGAGTATTCCGATGACCCAGCAAAACTGATGGAATGGATTCCACTTATTATGCAAGACCGTCCATCGAATGAATCTATAGCGGCAACAAAAATTGATTACGGTACAGACGTTAACTTCGGTGCTCTGACACGCATGTTGTTTGACCACTTAAAGGCTCAAAACGTCGATATCAAATATAAACATAGTGTTGATAATGTTAAACGTGCCAGTGATGGCTCATGGGAATTAAAAGTGCGTAATGTCGATACCGGTAGCGTAGAACGTCATAATGCTAAATTCGTCTTTATCGGAGGCGGGGGCGGAAGCTTGCATTTACTGCAAAAATCCGGCATTCCTGAAGGGAAACATATCGGAGGATTCCCGGTAAGTGGATACTTCATGGTATGTAATAATCCGGAAGTTGTTGCACAGCATCATGGGAAAGTATACGGAAAAGCTAAAGTTGGTGCACCACCAATGTCTGTTCCGCATCTTGATACACGTTTTATCGACAATAAAAAATCGTTGCTATTTGGACCATTTGCGGGCTTCTCACCGAAGTTCTTAAAAACAGGTTCAATGTTCGATTTAATAACTTCCGTAAAACCGAATAATGTTTTAACTATGTTGGCGGCAGGTGCAAAAGAGATGCCATTGACAAAATACTTGATCCAGCAAGTTATGTTATCGAAAGAACAGCGCATGGAAGAGTTACGAGAGTTCATCCCGAACGCTAAGAGCGAGGATTGGGATTTAGTAGTAGCTGGCCAACGTGTACAAGTTATCAAAGATACTGCTGAAGGCGGCAAAGGTACACTTCAATTTGGTACGGAAGTTGTAAGTGCATCCGATGGCTCTATTGCAGCATTGCTAGGTGCTTCTCCAGGGGCTTCTACTGCTGTTCACGTTATGCTTGAGGTAATTAATAAATGCTTCCCGCAACGCATGAAAGAGTGGGAACCGAAAATTAAAGAAATGATTCCTTCTTATGGAGAGTCACTAATGGAAAATACAGAGCTTTTGCACGAAATTCAAACTTCAACATCAGAAACGCTTGGTCTGAGCAAAAAAAAAGAGCTAGTTTATAGTTAATTTTTGGATATCGAAGCATCATTGAAATTAAAATCAACAGAACCTTTAATCGATCTTTGATTGAAGGTTCTTTTTTTGTTTTAAAGCTTATTCAATTTAGGATGCATATTAGCAGGCAAGTTGATTGGAACGAGAGGCACTCGGATTTCCGCGGGCGGTCCTCCCTCGGCTTGCGACTGCGGGGTCTACCCTTGACGCGCTTTTCTAAGCAGGAGTCTCGAACACCCGCTCCAGTCAACTTAGTTTTAACTTTAGATAAAACCCTTTGTCTACAAACTGAGGGATGCTATTATAGCATCCCTAAAGATTTCTGCTTCTAATGTATTTTTGAATTTATTTTGGAAATGGTCTCTTTATCGCAAATAATGAAAAGCTGTGCATCATCGGGAATTCGTGCATCTAATTTTTGGTTTATGTTAAGATCACCACGATCTGCTACCAGTGTGGCCCCTTTATTAAGAAGGTCCATGAATGCATCACGATAGGTTCGCCATTCATCTTGTTTAGAAATCTCATACATCGTCTCTTCATACTTTGAGCTCATGAGTTCTGAATACATGTGAGTGACTCCATGAGAAAATAATGATCGTACTGCTGCGTGGGAGATCATTTCTTGTGTAGGAATAAACTCATCCACCTTTACACGCTCAAATAAACGAATATGCTTTTGATTGATTACCTCAGCGGTGACGTGTATTGCCGTATTGGTTATTTCTTCAATGGACGTTATGGCAGTGGCAACTAATAATGTCTTTCCATCGACAAGTAACGGATCCTTTGTAGCATAATTATCTTGTGTTATTTGGTCAGCAAAAATGATAACGCCTTTTGCTTTAGGCAGATTTGCACGGAGTAATGTTTCTTCATCGGTGGCATCCCCGCGAACATAAAACAGACGCTCCTCCATCATGGGTGATTTTTCCAGGTTATCAATGATAACAATATCAATGGTTTCATCAGATTTAAAAATTTCTTGAATTGCTGATTTTGACTTTTCACTCCATCCAATCAGAATGATATGATTTTTACCTGTATATTTCATTTTTCCACCAACTTTACGTTTTTCGATAAGATATACAGATTTAATGATTTTTCCAATAAAAAGACTAACAAGCCCAATACCCGTTATGTATAGACCGATGGTAAATGCTTTTCCAAGATCGGTGACCGGTGCATAGTCACCAAAACCAACCGTAGCAAGCGTTGTAAGAACCCAGTAAACTGAAGTTAAATATGATTCGAACGTCTGTGGCTCTATAGAAAAAGCAATATATGCTGCAACTAATATGTATAAAATGGCAAATGGTATAAAGATTTTCCCTCTTAATTTAATCAGGTAATATATTATTTTTTTTACCTTAATTCTCATCATACCCATCCTAGTTATAAAGTCATCGTCGATTGAATTTATATTTCCCCAATTTAACAGATAATTCACGTAAGTGTAAGAACTATTTATTCCCAAGTTGGGAGTAAAAAAGTATATAAAAGAAAGTTTGGTTGGATGTATGACGTTCAGCTCTGTTTCTTATGCAAAAAAGGGGGCAGGAACACTTAGTTTTTCTCTGCCCAAGCTTAATAGACCACTCATTCAGTTAGTTTTTGGTACCAAAACTATAGATTCTGCTCTTAAATTTCGCTCTGATTTTAATATAGATTATAAAAAGGACAATAATAGATGAATTTTAGAATATAAATTATAAAATAATCATCAAAAAGTAAAATTATTATTAGAATTTTCAGTATACAATGAATGTTAAATAATGAGGAGGACAAGCAAAATGAAAGCGGATACAAGTGAAAGAGTAAAGATATTAAAAAAAGAACAGGATTGCATATAAAAGTCTCGCAACAAGTGGCAGTGCTTCGCATGTTAATGAACAATATTACCGGGTTGTAGTTGTGCACCGGTACACGGGGGATTGGAAAGCGGCACATAGCTGGGGTGTTTTGCTGCTGGAATAAGGTGATACTTTACGTGATTGGATGTGGGCATGACGCAGAATTTACCCAGTAGGCAATTAAATTAAAGGGGGAATGATTATGGAATCACCAAATGTTGCGACAAATACGAAACAAGAGGAGCCGCAGATTCAATCTACTACGAATGTACTGAAGTTTATTATATACAGTTTAATTGGAAGTTTTATGTTTTTTATTCCCATTACCATAAATGGTGTTTCAAGCATACCAATTGATCATATAGTAACATGGATCAAAGTAACCTTACCGTCAGCCGTTCCCATTTATGCTCTTATTGTCATTCTTTTAGGAGCTGTTTATCCATTTATTTCAAAAAGCTGGAGCAAAGATAAGGTATCAATCGTTTTTTCTTTATTAAAAGTATTAGGTGCTGTTGTTGCGATCTTAATATATTTCAAGATCGGACCCGAATGGTTAATGGCCCCAAGTATGGGTCCTTTCCTTTTCGAAAAACTTGTCATACCTGTAGGTCTTGTCGTTCCTTTAGGTGCTATATTTTTGGCGCTTCTCATTGGATACGGGCTTCTCGAATTTTTGGGTGTACTGATGCAGCCGATCATGAGGCCGATATTTAAAACGCCGGGGCGTTCAGCGGTTGATATGGTTGCTGATTTAGCAGGTAGCTATTCCATTGGTATGCTTATTACGAATCGACTATATAAAGAAGGAAAATACACCCTTAAAGAGGCAGCTATTATTGCAACTGGCTTTTCAACGGTTTCAGCAACGTTCATGATCGTTGTAGCAAAAACCCTCGGGCTTATGGACTTATGGTCGCTTTTCTTTTGGGTTTCTTTAGGAATCACGTACCTTGTCACTGCCATTACCGTACGCATTTGGCCATTAAATAAAATGAGCGACGAATATTATTCGGATAATGCGGATCCAGAAGAAGTTATCAAAGAAGGACTTTTCCGAAATGCCTGGAACAGTGCGATGGTGGGAGCAAATAATTCCGTAAGTCTTGGCAGAAATTTATGGGAGAACTTAAAGGACGGTTTTCTTATGACAATGAGCATTCTGCCGTCCATTTTATCCGTTGGTCTCATCAGCCTTGTATTAGCGGAGTACACTCCAATATTTAATTTACTTGGCTATCTTTTTTACCCATTTACCTGGGCATTGCAAATACCTGAACCATTTTTGGCTGCAAAAGCTTCAGCTATAGGAATTGCAGAAATGTTCCTGCCGGCGCTTCTTGTAGTTGATGCACCTCTGGTAACTAAGTTCATCATTGCCGTGGTTTCTGTTTCATCCATATTGTTCTTTTCAGCGACGATACCTTGTATCCTATCAACCGAAATCCCGATCAGCATTACGAAGTTGATTGTAATCTGGTTTGAACGGACACTCATCACGTTAATTATTACGGCACCCATCGCAATATTGCTGCTTTAGTGCAAATCAATGAATCTTAATTCGATCACAAATCGAACGGATGCGTTCTTATTATAAGGTCGACCAGTAAAAATTACTGGTTGGCCTTTTTTTGATAGAAGTAGACATGGTAGGACTCACGGTTGCGCGGGACATTTGAATCAGGGGGAGTGGAGGCGGAAAAACAATTCCTATATTCTAGTTTAAAAGGATCCAAAAGTTAATTGATTTAGTTTTTTTCTTATCCAACTAATGGGGCATCTCCTATTAGGGATGACCAAAGGAACCCTGGTGAATACCACCCTCCAATGGTCTTGTTTTACAGGTATTGATGACATGATCGGCTATTTTTATCGAGAAGGATTCCATAGCCTTTTTGTATTTTCCATCACTGTAACAATATTAGGAAAAACGTCCATAAAAATTATTTAAAGAAAATAATAATTATTCTAAAAATTCATATTATAATACTTTATTCTTATGCTATATTATAGGGAGAATTATTTATTATCACGTATAATTAAGAATTGGAGTGATTTAAATGAAGAAACTTGGTTTATTGAGTATGTTTTTGATTTTAACCATCTTTATCTCGGCTTGTGGAACCAATGAAGGAAAAAATGCAGGTGAGGAAAAGAAACCTGAAAAGGTATATAAAGTTGGTGTGGATACGACTTATCCTCCTTTTGAATTTAAAGAGGGGAACGACTATAAAGGTATCGATATCGAATTGATCAATGCAATTGCGAAAGACCAGGATTTCAAAATCAAATTGTCTCCAATGGATTTCGGTGGAATCATTCCGGCTATGCAAGCCAATCAGCTTGATGTGGCCATTGCGGGAATGAGCATTACAGAGGAAAGAAAAAAGGTAGTGGATTTCTCAACACCGTATTTTGATGCAGGGTTAACAATAGTTGTTAAGAAAGATAATACAAGCACTAAAACCGTTAAGGATCTTAAAGGAAAAACCATAGCAGTGAAAAAAGGAACAACAGGTGCTAAATATGCACAGGACAATGCTACGGAACTAGGAATCAAAGTTGTTCAATTCAATGATAGTCCAGCGATGTTCCAGGAAGTGGCCAACGGTAATGCGGATGCCCTTATAGAAGATTATCCTGTCATCTCATATGCAATCGCCCAAAAAGATCTTGGGTTGAAAATCGTAGGTGACCGTTTGAATGGTGACCAATATGGAATAGCTGTATTGAAAGGGCAAAACGGGGATTTATTGAAAAAAATAAATGATGGTCTTGCCAATCTTAAAAAAGACGGCACATATGATGAAATTATAAAAACGTATCTTAGTGAATAAAGTTAATAAACAATAGATTAAAGTTCATTAGGCGCGCTTATGGCGCGCTTTCTTTTTCAAAGGGGTGAAAGAAATGGATATAATTGTTGCGGCGTTGCCACTTTTATTAAAAGGACTTCAGGTGACACTTTATATCTTTGTGATTGCCATTATCCTAGGTTTTTTGATTGGTTTACTTGTCGCTTTGCTGCGACTTGCCCCCATCAAAATCTTGAACTGGATTGCAAAGGTTTATGTGGATGCAATACGAGGGACACCGTTCATCGTTCAGTTATTTTTTATCTATTTTGGTGTAAATTCATTGAATGTGATTTCTTTGGACAGTACAACAGCTGGAATAATTACCGTTGCGATCAATGCAGGGGCATATTTTGCTGAAATAATAAGGGCGGGGATACAATCAATCGATAAAGGGCAAACGGAGGCGGCAAGATCCATCGGGTTCACTGGAGCTCAAACAATGAGATATGTCGTGCTTCCGCAAGCCTTTAGAAGGATGCTCCCTACCATTACGAATCAATCGATCATCAGCTTGAAGGACACTTCTCTATTATCCGTAATTGGTATAGCCGATTTAACCCAGCAAGGTCAGATTCAAGCTTCGGCAACCTTTGAAGCATTCAAGGTTTGGCTGGCCGTAGGTGTAATTTACTTTATCATCATCTATTTGTTAACCCTAATTGCTAATTTCATAGAAAGGAGGGTACAAGTTCGATGAGCATCATTATAGTAAAAAACCTAAGAAAATCATTTGGAACTGTCGAGGTTTTAAAAGATATAAATGCAGAAGTGCAGGAAAAGGAAGTAATTTGCGTAATAGGCCCTTCTGGATCTGGAAAGAGTACATTCCTGCGTTGCCTGAACCTCCTTGAGGAAGTTACGGGCGGCGAGGTGCTCATTAACGGACATGATATTACCGATCCTAAAAGGAAAATCAATATAAACAAAGTCAGGCAAGAAGTTGGAATGGTTTTTCAACATTTCAATCTATTTCCACATAAGACCGTTTTGGAGAACATAACCTTGGGCCCTATTAAAATTCGTGCCACCGATAAAGCGGAAGCAGGAAGATTAGCGCTTGAGTTATTGGATAAGGTTGGTCTAAAGGAAAAAGCAAGTAGCTATCCAGGGGAACTTTCCGGCGGACAAAAACAGCGGGTCGCCATCGCAAGGGCATTGGCGATGAACCCGAAGATCATGCTATTTGATGAACCGACTTCTGCCCTTGACCCTGAAATGGTCGGTGATGTTTTGGAGGTAATGAAACAACTTGCTAAAGAAGGAATGACAATGGTCGTCGTTACACATGAAATGGGCTTTGCCCGTGAAGTCGGGGACCGGGTGATATTCATGGATGGAGGGTATATCGTGGAAGAAAATGAGCCGAATGAATTATTCGGTAACCCTCAGCACGAAAGAACCAAAGCATTCTTGAGCAAAGTGCTTTAACGGGATGCTTTTAAGATCGTAAGTCATGAATGAAGTTGTGCATAAAGTGTGGACAAAGCAATGCGGGAAATGAGGGGAAACCCCAAACGCATAGCCTTTCCCTCATCTTTGTGCATAACTTTTTTTGTTTTTAGAGCAGGAACCTATCAGTCAGGAGATGTTTTTATTCATATCAGCTTCAATCGGGCAAACGTCACAGAAAAGAAACCTATGCATTTAACACATGCATAGGTTTCTTTTTATTTATTTGGCACCGTAACTAATCAAGTTCGTCATGATTCGATATCCGCCTGGGACCTGGCCTTGAATTTGCCTGTATAGGACAAGGTTGGTATAGAGGTAGGTGCCATTACCGTATTTAGCCATAAGGATACCGCCATCAAATGGTTCTTCATTCGGATCAGCCATGGAAATGAATGTTTCATACCGTTCATCCCATTCCATTGGGAAATACAATCCTCTTTCTTGGACCCAATTGCTCCAGTCATCACTTGTTATTTTATTTGGATAGGTAAAAAGCGCCGATTCTGGTTTCGACACGTTTACTGTGGCTCTTTCATCGGTTATCCGCCAGCGAATCGAAGGATTCCCGAGGGTAAGAGGATATGGAGCCGTCTTCAAGGCATCCCATCCATCACCCGGTTTATGGTATTGCACGACGAGATGTCCGCCGTTTTCCACATACTCAAGTAAGCGCGCGTTATATGCCTTTAAATCTTCCCTCGATAGATAGGCACGGATGCCTGTAACGATCGTGTCATATTGACTTAAATCACCTTCAGCTAAATCAGCTGCAGTTAACTTCGTAATGTTCAGCCCTGCATTGCTTAAATAATCTGCCACTTTATCGAATCCGCTTTCAATGTACCCTACTTTTAATGAAGCTGGCTTCAAAAGCTCAAATGCAACGGTATTGATAGCTGCTGGGTATTGGTAATAGAATGTTCCGATATGGTCATAGGAAATTTCCTGAATGGTCGAATCAAAGGTTTTCCCATTGACAGTGGCAGCAGCCTTCACCTGATATTCGCCTTTTTGGATGGCCTTCGGCGGTCTGAGGGTGAACTTCACTTGTTTTTCTTCTGATTTTTCATTAAATGATACAGTGGCATTTTGGGGATGAACTCCCCAATTTTCAGGGACTTTTAAAGCGACCTTTGCTGATGCTTTTCCTTCTGTATAGTTTTTCAAGGTCACCGCCACTGGGATTTTCTCTTTTACATCTGCTGTATTTACGACGATATCTTCAGGAGATAAGGTAAGGGCAACGTCGGGAAGGACGGCGATCGTTCCATCCAATTCTTCCTTGATGGAAGTTTTTGTGCTCCCGTATTTATAAGAAATGCTGGCTGTAATGGTTGATTCATCATAGGCATGGTAATAAGCTGCATCTTCAGGGACTTCAACCAGGTAGGTCATTGTCGCTGATTTATTAGGTGCCAGATTGACATCTTTTGATTTTATTTTTGTCTTCCATCCTTTAGGCACGTTCAATGCAGCAGCGACTTTTTTCAATGTTTGTTTCCCGTTATTCTTCATGGTTATGGTTACGTACGTATTTTGACCTTTCGTAAGAATCTTTGAAGCTGCTTCAGCTTGAACCTCGAGCCCTGAGGAGACAAAACTGACGTTTTGCAATTGCTCTTCTTTTAATGAGAGCTTATGAAGCAAGTCGTTTTGGATGGCAGGGCTTAGCTTTGCCTTTTTGACTTGCGCAGTCATTGAACGAACATTGGAAAGAGCTTTTTGGGATGTTGAAAAAACACGTTTAGCATGGGGATAAGACTCAATAACAGCGTCCAGATTCCGTTGCAGGTACCTAAATTCACCTTTTAATTTTGAAGCTGAGCTAGGGAGTTTTTCAGCCCATTCAGTAAAATTGTAAGGCACACCTGCAAAAAGGTCCGACTCGCTTTTTGTATCAACTGCGCTTTGCTTCAAATCCAAATGGATTTGGCGCGGTACTGCAGGGATATCAGAACCCATGCCTTGGCTTTTGTGCAGATAGCGGGATTGTTCTCCAAGCTGTGGGTAAGTCATTTTGTATATTGGGTCATATTTACCGATTTCTATCGAAGTGGTTGCTTGATCTGCCGAGGAAACGGGCAAATATAACTTTTTCACTTGCCATACCGATAGACCTTGTTTCAATTGTTGTGGAAACACAGTTGGGTCGGCGGCATCCGTAAAGGCACGTTCACTTAGGATTGTCATTGTTCGATGATGTCCATGCTGGGTATCATCATTTTGAAAGGATGGCATCAATATATCTGGCTGATACGTCCGAATAAAGCGGATAAGCCGTTCATATGTGAGTTCCTCGCCCCACTTTTGTAATGTTTCCTCTGGTGTTTTAGAGAAACCGAAATCATAAATGGGATCAGAGGTGGTTTCGCTTAGATGATAGGCTTTAACCCCGGTGATTTTTGCAGCTTCTATCATTTCCCTCGAACGGATGATTCCAAGAGCGTTGTCCAGTTCATCCCCAATTTCATTTTGTCCTCCCTCACCACGGTTTGCAATCAGGCTGGATGTTTTCACCCCTAACCCTCTCGATAGATAAGCGAGAAAGTCACTGCGTTCATCATCGGGATGGGCACCGCTGTTCAAGAATGTCACAGTCGTTTCGAGCGGCTTGACCGCATTCCATAATTCGACGTTGGTTTCATCAGGATTTGCAGCGCTGCCTCCAAGCGGCAATGATGCAAAAACCAACAAAAGGGAAAACAACGATAACAAAGCTTTTTTCATTCTTCTTTTAACCCCCTTCAACTTTTATAAAACACCTAAAAAAAATGTAGGTTAGTAATGTTTTCTAACTAACCAGATAAAAAACCTACCTAATAAATAACACTAATGGTTATAAATGTAAATAATTCGAAGTAACTATTAAAAAATGAACATTTTAAGTGTTCTGAAAAATACTTGTGCGTTGAAATTATTTAAGTTATATTTTTACTTAATTAGGAAGATTTACTAACTAAATAATGTAAGGCCGTGATGTGATGAGTTTTAAAAGGACACCCAGTCATCAAAAATATGTAAATAAAAAAAGGATCATTCAATGCATCCAAGAATGTTCACCCATTTCAAGAGCTGAAATCGCCGTTAAGCTTCAGCTAAGTAAACCAACTGTTTCTCAGGCTGTGGATGAACTTATACAGGAGAAATGGGTATTCGAGAAAGGAATAGGAGTATCCTCATCCCAAGGCGGGAGGAGGCCCATCCAGCTCTTTTTTAATGAAAAGGCTGCCTATATCATCGGTGTCGATATAGGCGGGACGAAAGTGAAAATCGTTTTAAGCGATTTAAGCGGCAACATCCTTGCTGACACTAGTTTTTCAACAAACACTTATTTAAATTCAGGGCTGCTTAAACAAATGGCGATTGAAACGGAGCGGTTAATTGCAAAGAATCAGATTGCGAAGGAAAGGATATTGGGGATGGGAGTCGGGATCCCTGGCATTACGCAAACGGCAAGCGGATTAGTAATAGAGGCACCGAGTTTAGGCTGGGTTCAATATCCATTTATAGCAGAAGCGAAACGTTATTTTGATTTCCCCATCTTTCTGGACAATGATGTAAACGCGGCTGCACTAGGTGAACAGTGGCTGGGTAATGCACAAAATAAGCGGAATTTACTGTTCATTGCGGTTGGCACGGGAATCGGAAGCGGCATCATCTTGAATAACCAGTTATATAGAGGAGCTTCCAGTGCCGCTGGGGAAATGGGATATATGGTGACGGACAAAGAGGATATAAAACGTGAATTCAAGCCGATTTTCCAGAGATATGGCTATTTGGAAAGTGTCGCTGGAGGCAAGTCGATTGGCGGTCATTTCACCAGGGAGGTCCTCAAGGATCCTCACCATTTTTTATTCGAACGGGCCAAATCTTCCGAACTATCGGGGGAGGATGCTTTTTTGGTAGCAAAAAAAGGAGACACTGCAGCTATGGCCATCATAAATGAAGCCATCGAACATTTAGCCTGCGGAATTGTCAATGCGGCTAGTTTGCTAAATCCGGAAGTGATCATTTTAGGGGGTGGTGTATTAAATTCTGCTGAATACATTTTACCTAGAATTCGGGAGGTCGTTGATCGATATCTTCCAAGTTTAGTAGAAATGAAAACTTCACAACTGGGAGAAAACGCAGGGGTGCTTGGAGCGGTTTCCCTATTTTTAAGGGAACATGATGGCATTTTGAATTTTCGTGATGAGGGGGAATATTAATGCATAATAGGAAAAAGTCGCTTGTTTCAGTACTGACCTTATCGGCAGCACTATTAATTTCAGGATGTAACGGTACAGATACGAAAACGAATTCGGATGCTGGCGAAAAGGGTGAGCTGGAAGATAAAATCGTGGTTTATTCACCACATGGCAAAGATATTTTATCAAAATTCGAAAAGCAATTCGAAGATAAGTATGGTATTGATGTTGAGTGGCTTGATATGGGGTCTCAGGAAATCCTTGACCGTGTTCGTTCAGAGAAAAGTAATCCGCAGGCAGACGTTTGGTGGGGTGCACCTTCCACGAACTTCAATCAAGCAAAGGATGATGGGCTGCTGGCCGCTTATAAGCCTAGCTATTCCGATAGTCTCGATGAAGGATTCCGCGATCCGGAATGGTATTGGACAGGAACGAGCCAGACACCGGAAGTCATCATGTATAACAGCAAAGAATTATCAAAAGACGAGGTACCGAAAGATTGGGATGAGCTGCTTGATCCGAAATGGAAAGACGAAATCATCATCCGCTATCCGTTATCCTCCGGAACGATGAGGACAATTTTTTCTGCGATGATCTATCGTACGTATAAGGATACAAATGATCCGAAAGAAGGGTATGACTGGTTAAAGAAGCTCGACCAAAACACGAAGGAATATTCAGCGAATCCGGAAATGATGTATAACAAGGTAGCCAAAGGAGAGGGCTCACTTTCCGTTTGGGCAATGCCGGATGTCGTCATGCTGAAAGAAAATAAAAATTATCCATTTGAGTTCGTCATTCCAGAAAGCGGAACGCCAGTATTGACAGAAGGTATCGCCATCGTTGAAGGTGCCAAGCATCCAAAAGCGGCTGAAGCCTTTTATGAGTTCGTGAATTCACAAGAAGCCGCAAAAACATTAGCAGAAGAATTTTACAGGATTCCGACCAGAAGTGATGTGAAGGGTTTACCTGAATGGATCACGGAAACGGAAATTAAAGCGATGGATATTGATTGGAATACATTCCAGGAAAAAGGTGACGAGTGGATGAAATACTGGGACGAAAATATTAAAAGTGGAGATAAAGAAATTAAAGAATAAGGAAGTGTCGTTGGGATGGCGTCAATAAAAATAGAGAATGTCCAAAAAGCCTTCGGGAAAACGATAGCTGTTGACCAGTTAAATCTGGACATCAAAGAAGGTGAGTTTTTTACCTTTCTTGGTCCAAGCGGCTGCGGTAAAACGACAACACTTCGGATGATTGCCGGTTTTTATTATCCAACTAAAGGTGTCGTCCGATTTGGCGACAAAGATATGACGCGTGTACCTCCGGAGAAAAGAAATACAGGCATGGTTTTTCAAAACTATGCCCTCTTTCCCCATATGACTGTTTTTGAAAATGTAGCGTTTGGCTTGCGTGTGAGAAAGGTTTCTTCTGCTGACTTAAAGAAGAGAGTGCTGGATGTCCTCCAAAAGGTCAGGCTGGAGAGCTACTCGAATCGTCAAGTGAGCCAGTTAAGCGGAGGACAGCAGCAGCGGGTGGCCCTGGCGAGAGCACTGGTCATTGAACCGGAAATATTACTGCTGGATGAACCATTAAGTAATCTGGATGCCAAGCTTCGTGATGAAATGAGAGTGGAAATCTTAAGGCTGCAGCGTGATTATAAGATTACCACCATTTATGTCACTCATGATCAGGCTGAGGCATTATCCATGAGTGATCGAATCGCTGTGTTCAATTATGGTGTATGTCACCAGGTCGGGACGCCAACAGAAATTTATAATCGTCCGGCCAATGATTTTGTGGCGAGTTTTATAGGCGAGATTAATCTTTTACCCGTTCAAGTTGAAAAAGTTCAACAAGATAATATAGAGATTGTCCTTAAGAATAGTGAAAAAACGATTAAATTGAAGGTGGAAAATCAAGCTGGGAACGGAATTTCAATCATACAGAGTGATGCTGACCTTGCTGTTTCGATTCGTCCTGAAGCAATCAGGATTCTGGATGTGATCGAGGAAGGAAGGAATATCTTTAAAGGCAAAATAAATTCGGTCCAATTCTTTGGATCTGTTGTGAATGTCATGGTGGATGTTCAAGACGTGTTACTAAGGGTCGACGTATTTAACACCCATGATTTTGGATACTTTTATCAAGGAAAGGAAGTGTATGTCCAGCTTCCCGAGAAACAGCTGCGTCTTATCCCTGTCATAAGCGGTGATGCGCCATGATTAAAAATCGTGATACGAGATTGACGGTTTGGCTCCTTATACCAGTTGTATTGGTGCTCATAGCATATGTACTCTACCCGTCATTGAGGACCTTTATTGAAAGTCTGCAAAAAGACGGAACGATATCCCTTGGAAATTATCAGGACTTCTTCGTACAGGAATCGAAAACGAACTTAGAGGCTCTTTGGAATTCTGTTTATATATCCTTATTGAGTGTATTGGTCAGTGCCTTGATTGGCATTCCGCTCGCATTCATTTTTAACCGTTACGATTTTCCCGGCAGAAGCTTCTTTTCATCAGCAGCGATTTTGCCGATTGTCCTTCCATCATTGGTAGGGGTCATGGCCTTTATGTTTTTATATGGTGAATCGGGATTGATTCCAAATGCCATCAAGGACCTGTTCGGTCTCGATAAGGTTCCATTCAAGATTAGCGGGGTATCGGGAATTCTTATCGTGCATGCCTATACGATGTATGTTTATTTTTATATGACCGTATCCGCTGCAATCAATAAAATAGATCCATCACTTGAAGAAGCCGCTTTTAACTTAGGCGCAAATAAATTAAAGGTTTTTTGGAAGGTGACATTTCCATTATTGACACCTGCCATCGTTGCCGCCTCTTTACTTGTTTTCATGATATCGATGGCTTCTTTCAGTGCCCCATTTTTATTAGCTGGCGGATACAGGGTGTTGAGCCTGCAAATTTATTTTTCAAAAATCAATGGTGATATGGAAATTGCCGCTACCCAATCGGTCATTCTATCCATCGTTTCGATTTCATTTCTATTATTCATGCGTTGGTATCAAAATAGGAAGGATTATCGAATGGCCTCGAAAGGGATTGGGGCGCACAGGAGTGAAGTGAAGAACCCGGTTATGAAATGGGTGATGGTCGTAACGGGGGGCATCGGCGTAATTATTCTGCTTTTACCGCACTTTACGATTCTTTTGCTTTCACTTGTGCCGGATGGAACCTGGACATTTCAAACGTATCCCACAGTATTTAATGTTGAAAATTACAGGCTTTTGTTTGAAGACCCTAATATCTTCAAGCCGTTAAGAAATAGTTTACTGATGGCGTTTATTGCAACGTTGGCAAATCTGGTGTTTGGTGTCATTGCGTCCTATGTGCTTGTCAAACGGAAATTCGTCGGGAAAAGCTTTGTCGATATTCTAGTCATGATTCCTTGGGCGTTGCCTGCAACGGTCATAGGGATGAACTTGATATTCGCATTCAATAAACCTAGCGTTTTTTCTTTCGGTCAAATCTTGGTAGGCACATTTTGGATTTTGCCGCTTGCCTATTTCATTAGGCATATTCCACTCGTTGTCCGGTCGACTAATGCCGTTCTGGAGCAGCTGGATGATTCGATTGAGGAAGCAGCCAGAAACTTGGGGGCTAAGTGGTTTTATACCTTCAGAAGGGTCATATTTCCGATTATTATGCCTGGTGTTTTATCAGGGACATTATTGGCATTTATCGAATCTGTGGGGGAATTCCCGACCTCGGTCCTGTTGTACACGATTTCAAACAGGCCCATATCCATTGAAATCATGAATCAGCTTCGGATGTTCAATATGGGGCAGGCCGCTGCCTATGGGATGATTCAAATCACGCTGATTGTAATCGTTCTCTTTATTTCGAACAAGTTTTTTGGAATCAAAGCGGAAAAAGCTTTATGAATCGGAGGTTCAAAGATGAGCAGGCTTGAACAATTTATCAAAAATGAAGGTAGTGTCTTTCCCGGAAAAACCTATGTTAGAGAGCTTCTGATGCCTGTTTTTAATGATCAAAGAGATTACTTATTTGATGCAATGTTCGATATTCATCGGGCACATGTCATCATGCTTTCGGAACAAAAGATCATTAAAGATGAAGAGGCGAAAACCATGCTTGATGGGATTCGGAAAGTGGCCCATACAGATCTCACGCAGTTGACCTATCAGCCCCAATTCGAAGACTTATTCTTCATGATGGAGGCAAAGATCGGTGAGGAAATCGGCCATGAACTTGCAGGGAAGATTCATATCGGCCGCAGTCGTAATGATATGGGGGTTGCGATGTACCGGCTTGTTTTGAGAGGTCATCTGCTCCAATTGGTTGGCTATGCAAACCAATTGAGTGAAGCATTCTTGGTGCAGGCTGAAAAACATACAGAAACCTATATTACAGGTTACACACATACCCAACCGGCTCAGCCGACTACAATAGGACATTACTTTTTAGCCATTTATGATGTGCTTCAAAGGGATATTGGCCGGTTATGGGCAGCCTATGAAACGGTTAACCAATCCCCTTTGGGTGCAGCCGCGTTAACGACCACCGGTTTTCCGATCAGTCGGAACCGTACGGCTGAACTGCTTGGGTTTGATTCGGTTATTGAAAATTCCTATGACTCGATAGGCGGGGCAGATTATTTATTGGAAACCGCAACTGCCATCATGACGTGCATGGTCAATACCGGAAGGTGGATCCAAGATTTCCTGCAGCATGTGACAAGGGAGTTTGGTACATTTCACGTGGCGGACCCTTATGTTCAAGTGAGCAGCATCATGCCGCAAAAAAGGAATCCTGTCTCCATTGAACATTCCCGTTCGATTGCAAGCAGTGCGTATGGTGATGCACTTGCTGCAATGAATATGATTCACAATACACCATTTGGTGATATCGTCGATACGGAAGATGATTTACAGCCGCATTTATATCGGGCTTTTTCGAATGCAGGCCGTGTCATGAAACTAATGTATGCCGTCATGTCGACTTTGAAAGTAAATGAAGAACATACAAAGAAAATGGCCGCAAAATCCAGTATAACGATTACTGAATTAGCGGATACCCTTTCAAGAGATTACGACATATCCTTTAGAAAAGCCCATTCCATAGCCAGTCATATTGCAAAAAAGTCGATTAGTGAAGGGAAAGAGCTATATGATTGGGACACACAAGAAATCAACAAAATCATCAATGAATTCGTATCAGTGAACATAGCAGAAGATGAATGGAAAAAAATAATCTCTCCCGAATATTTTGTGAAAATCAGAAGCATTCAAGGCGGGCCCTCCCCGAAAGAGGTTGCGAGAATGATTTTAAATAGAAAACAAAAACTGGAACAAGAGTTGCAGGAATATAAGAAAGTGGTCAAAGAATTGAATGATGGCAGGAAGGCCTTAGTGGATTACTGAAGGTATGGGCTAAAAAGAAAATATGTTTTAACGGGCATGAAAGTCACGAGTATTTGCTTCAAACTCACGAGTAAAAGCATGAAAGTCACGAGTATTTGCTCCAAACTCACGAGTAAAAGCATGAAAGTCACGAGTATTTGCTCGAAACTCACGAGTATTTGCTCGAAACTCACGAGTAAAAGCATGAAAATCACGAGTATCTGCTCGAAACTGACGAGTAAAAGCATGAAAGTCACGAGTATTTGCTTCAAACTCACGAATAAAACCCGAACCTTCTGAAGAGAGTATTTTTTGTTGGCTCGGAAGCAATACGAAGCATTTTACTGAGGAAGCTTCATATTTTATGATTTATAGTCATTCTTTATGAGGGTGGCTATTTATTTTGGATTTTTATGCAACTGAGTCATCCCCAGTGACCATGAATGTAGATTATTCCTAAAAGCAATTCTATTATTTGGAAAATATATAATGTGAGGCGGAATGTTAATGTCAAATAGATCTCAGTTCGGTGTTATCATGATTTTAATAGCTTTTGTAATATCGATTACTTTTTGTTTGAATCCGGAAGTCTTATTAAGAGGTGGATATGATTTAGCTAATGATGGCCTGGTAGTATCCAGAACCTTGATGATTATTTTTTCGTTGTATTTATTAGTTAAAATAGGGGATTTGTTTATAAACAGAAAAGATTAATAGTCTAAAATGAGGTTTCCCATAAATAATATTGAGATAAAGGACACTATGCTTGGAAGCCGAGAATAAGGAAGGCTCAGTCTTTTGACTGAGCCTCCAATGTTTATTGATCCATAACCAGTTTCAAAATTTGCTTCATATATCATTAACGGATTTAGGTTCCAACTGAACCGCGTGCTTTCTGAAAGCAATACTCACCGTGATCATCACAATGAAATTGACTGCCAATGCAATGATTCCCACATTCAAATCTTTTGCTGCTTGCGGCAAGGATGGAAACAAGGTCCCTATTGTCGATTGACTGAGTGTAATGCAGATTACGATGGCCAATCCGGTAATGATGCCAGCGATTGCGCCAAATTTATTGATCGGATTATTCCTTTTCAGACTTAAGAGAAGGGATGGGAAGAGCTGTGTGATGAGACTGTATCCCATAAGAATTAATGCCGACATCGTTTCGCCGCCGTTTAAAGTGAAGTAGACGGCTATAAGGGCAATGATTGGCACAAGGAACTTTGCCAATCGTACAATATGGCGATCGGATACGTCAGGTGCAAATTCCTTATAAACGTTTTTTGCGAGCAGTGTAGCGACGCTCATCAAAAGCATGGATCCCGGCACCAATGCGGTCAACAATCCAGCGCCGCCGATTATGCCTATAAACCATGGATCAAAGGTCTCGATCGAAAGGCGCAGCAATGAGAGGTCCGCATCTGCCCCAACGAGTCCGGGCACTTTCAATATAGCTGTAAACCCAACGAAAAAGACGAATAACAGCATGAGTGTATATAAAGGGCTGATGATGGCGTTCTTTCGAAATACCTTGCCGCTGCGTGCTGAATAAACAGCGCTGAAAACTTGTGGCCACATATAGAAACCGAATACGAGCAATATTACCGTGGAGATGAACCATGATACGCTAAGCCCCTGATCAGGGAACTTTAGAAAACCAGGCTTGGCGGCATCAACCGCTTCAAACATCGGCTGAAATCCGCCAAAGTAATGAATCGGCAGATAAATCCCCAAAAATCCTATTATGGCGACCATCATGATATCTTTAATGACCGCGGTCCAAACTGAACCGTGTATACCGGAGATCATCACATAAATGGTAAGGCTGATCGCCCCCATCCAAACTGCCTCAGACATTGAGATGGCACCATAAGATGCTTCTGAGACAATGATCCCCAATCCTTTCAGCTGCACGACGATCACTGGGATCATCGACACCACACCGACAAGTGCAGCCAAAATTCCTAAACTGGGACTCTTATATTTGCTTACAAAGAAATCGGATTGAGACATCAGTTTATTTTCTTTGGCATATCTCCATATTTCCGGAAGGAGCCAATAGGATAATACGTAAGACAAAGTAATGTAAATCAGAACATATAGAGCGGGTGCACCCTTACCATAAGCCCAGCCGCTGCCGCCAAGGAAGGAGAAGGTCGTATAGATTTCCCCAGCCATCAGCAGAAAGACGAATATCGCACCAAAACCGCGTCCGCCCACCGTCCATTGTTCCAAGTCCATATCTTTTCCTTTTGAAGAGCGTATTCCTAAAAATATCGATAGAAGTAAAAATGCTAAAATGATTAAGAGAGCAATATTCATTCCTGGTCACCTTCCCGATTCCTGGGATCCAGCTTATACATGATGCCGAGTATGGCAGAGGTAAGGACCACCCACATAGCCATCCAGAACATATTGAAAGGCATCCCTAATACGTATGGTTCTATTTTATTAACAAAAGGTAGAAATCCCAGTATGCCTATAAAAGGAACTAGTGTAAGAATATATATAATCTTCATTAAAAAACCCCCTCCGTTTTAAATAAAGTGAAACGCCCACCAATGGGGGTTTATTCTTCAATGCCACTGATGGATGGGTGAACCAAACCGGATGGAAAATTCATACATGACGGAAAAGGTCCGATAATATATATTAGCTTACACTATTTTGATATAAAATTTAATGCAGTTGCCTGATATATTTTAGCAAAAGTGTGCAGAAAGCCGAAGGCCTAATATGTTCATAAGCAGATAAAGCCTTGAATTCATATTGAGTTCAAGGCTTTATTTCCTTTAGCTATCTTTTTTTTCGATAATTATATAGTATCACCAAGAGGATGAACCAGATTGGGGTCAAGAGCAGTGATAGCCGTGTAGCTTCAGCGAATAGCATAACAATAAGGATGAACAGGAATAAGCCTAAAATGACGTAATTGACCAAAGGGGTAAAAGGAGCCTTGAAAGTCGATTCGGCTCTTAGGTCAGGCCTTGTTTTCGAATATTTGATATGGGAGATCAAGATAATGCTCCATACCCATATGAAACAGATGGCACTGATGGTAGTCACGACAGTAAATGCCTGTTCCGGTATCAGCTTGCTTAATAATGCCCCTATTGATACAACGATTGTGGATGTGAATAAGGCATTGCTCGGAACAGCCTGTTTATTTAATTTTTCCAGCTTAGCTGGGGCTTCACCATTCCTGCTTAACGTATAAAGTATTCGGCTCGTTGAAAATAAACCGCTGTTGCATGCAGAAGCAGCGGATGTCAAAACGACGAAGTTGATGATCCCTGCAGCGACTGGAATGCCGATTAACGCAAAGACCTCTACAAATGGACTGCTTGTGGCATCCAGTTGTGTCCATGGGTTGACGCAGAGAATGACGAATAGTGCACCAACGTAGAAAAGCAAAATCCGGACAGGGATTTTATTGATGGCAGATGGAATGTTCTTTCGCGGGTTCGCCGTTTCTGCTGCAGAAACCCCGACCAATTCGACACCGACAAATGAGAAGACGACCAACTGTAAAGATAACAGGAATCCGGAAATGCCATTGGGGAACATGCCGCCATGATTCCAAAGGTTCGTTAGGGAAACCGTTCCGGTATTGGTATTGAAGCCGAGGATCAGAAGGATGATCCCCACGACGATCAAGGCGATGATCGTGATTACTTTAATGATGGCAAACCAGAATTCCAATTCGCCAAAGATCTTAACGGTCAATAGGTTCAATCCTAACAGAATGACCAGACAAAGCAGAGCCGGAATCCATTGAGGGACATCAAACCAATATTGCATATAAACACCGACAGCTATGATATCGGCCATTGCGGTCATGATCCAACAAAACCAATATGTCCAACCGGTCACGAAGCCGGCCCATGGACCGACATATTCAGTTGCGAATTCAGTGAATGATGTGTACCCTGCATTGGATAAAAGCAATTCCCCCAGGGCCCTCATCACAAAAAACAAGGCAATCCCTATTATCATATAAGAGAATACTATGGAAGGACCTGCTAATTGTATGGCTTTTCCGGAACCTAAAAATAAACCGGTGCCAATGGTTCCTCCTATTGCAATCAGTTGTACATGTCGGTTTTTTAAATCTCTTTTTAATTCTTGTTTAGCCAATTCGTACGCCCCCGTTTTTATAGTCTTGGTAGTGAATGTTTACCTGCATGGTCTTGGAGAGAGGGACGTGATTATCGTCCAGCTTGCCTTTCCCATTTGTTGTTTTAGTCCAATCACAAAATGGACAATAAAAAAAGAGATTGGATAATACCAATCTCTTAAAGGGCTCAGAATAACAATATATCATTCGTTACTCTTCTGTCCTTTTGCCTGAGATTGTGAATCCTTCGGCGCTGCATCTTGTACAGTCTCTCCAGAAGCTGCTCCTGCTATAGTGTCATCCATAGCATTCATCGCTTGCTTGTATGCGGTTGTGAAGAAATGTCAGTCAGTGATGATTTTCCACTGCTTGATCATTTCATTATGCTTATAAAATAATATTGGAATTCTATCATCTATTTTTCGGTAGGTCAACAAATTTTTTGAAATGAAACAGGCATTACCTGTAGATTAATAGTGGTCTGTAATTAACTTAAGGTCTAAGCAGAAGTGATTGTTTTCTACTCATTATGAACGATCACTATAATAGAATACTGAACATCATTTTTTTAAAATGATATTTTTAGATTAGAAAAATCAACAAGATATTATTGGCAACTGTTTATTTCAAAAATACAATTGTATTTTTACAGAATATTTACTATTATAAGATAAGAAAACATAAATGAAGTGTTATTGATATTTTTTCGATAGAGCATTTCTAACTGCAATAATTAATAAGTTCGTGGTAAGGATAGAAAAGCATTACCGATATTGCATCTGGGGGAGTTAATCATGTCGAACAAGGAATTAAAGAGAGGGCTGGAAGCACGTCACATTCAAATGATAGCTTTGGGCGGAACCATCGGAGTCGGGTTATTCATGGGATCTGCGAGCACGATCAAATGGACCGGGCCCTCTGTAATGCTTGCTTATGCCATTGCAGGTATTTTTATATTTTTCATCATGCGTTCCATGGGTGAGATGCTTTATTTAGAACCGACTACAGGTTCTTTTGCAACCTTTGCGAGCAGCTATATACATCCTTTGGCAGGTTATATGACTGCTTGGAGCAATTGGTTTCAATGGGTAATCGTCGGAATGTCCGAAATCATTGCGGTTGGGCTGTATATGCAATATTGGTTCCCGGAGTTACCGGCATGGATACCAGGTGTAGTGGCCATGATCATCTTGGGGGCGGCCAACCTCATTTCCGTTAAATCATTCGGGGAATTTGAATTCTGGTTTGCACTTATAAAAATCATAACGATTATATTGATGATCGTTGCCGGCCTGGGCCTTATCTTCTTTGGAATAGGCAATGGCGGGGATGCGCTTGGATTATCGAATCTATGGGCAAATGGCGGCTTCTTTACGGGAGGCTGGACAGGATTCTTCTTTGCGCTTTCACTTGTCGTGGCATCCTATCAAGGCGTTGAGCTTATCGGCATCACAGCCGGGGAAGCGAAAAACCCAACGAAGACTGTAACAAAAGCGATCCAATCAATTATATGGCGCATTTTAATTTTCTACATTGGTGCCATTTTCGTCATCGTGACAGTATTCCCTTGGGATCAACTGGATGACTTAGGCAGCCCGTTTGTTTCGACCTTTGCCAAAATAGGTATCACTGCAGCGGCAGGCATCATTAATTTTGTCGTAATCACTGCGGCAATGTCTGGTTGCAACAGTGGGATTTTCAGTGCAGGTCGTATGCTTTACACACTGGCATTGAATGGCCAAGCTCCGAAAGTCTTTGCTAAAGTATCTAAAAATGGAGTTCCGGCATATTGCACGATCGCTGTACTATTAGGGTTGGGCATCGGGGTTATCCTGAATTACCTTGCACCGCCGCAAGTATTCCTTTATGTGTACAGTGCGAGTGTTTTGCCTGGGATGATTCCATGGTTTGTCTTACTTATCAGTGAGCTTAAGTTCAGAAAGGTAAATGCCGCTGAAATGGAGAAACATCCGTTTAAAATGCCGTTGGCCCCTTATAGTAACTATGCGACAATAGCCTTTTTACTGATGGTGCTGGTAGGTATGTGGATCAATCCTAGTACAAGGATTTCCTTGGTAGTCGGGATCGTTTTCCTAGCCTTGGTAATAGCAAGTTATTACATGCTGAAAATGGATAAACGAACACCATTGGATGTTAAATCTGATGATGAGATTTCAGGATAAGAAATTCTAGTAAAAAGCCCTTCTCTAATTCGAGAAGGGCCTTTTTTGTCCTTGTAGATCAATTGTGGAATTCACGAGTAAAACAGCGAAACTCACGAGTAAAGTCGTTGAATTCACGAGTAAAACAGCGAAATTCGCGAGTAAAGTCGTAGAATTCACGAGTAAAATAGCAAAACTCACGAGTGTAGCTAATTTGACCTCGTAACAAGGGAGCGACGCAAGGGGAATGTATCTTCATGCCAGTTTTTTTCATAGGAAGTTACATATTTACCCGAGGAAGGGGCTATCTTTTGGAAAGAACAAAGCTTACCGGGCGTAGCGTTACACCATTAAAGATTGACCAGCTGCGTATTATGGAGAAAATTTCAAACGGCTTCGAGTAGTGAAAAACGAGGTATGATCCATACAATGCGTTTAAGTTCCCGCAAAGCATACCGCCATTAAATAAGTGGGGGTGAAAAAGCTTGGATTCAACAAATAAATTCGTTACATAAAGGCCTATTCCTGAATTTGGATATAGGCCTCTGTATTCTTGTTTTGAATCAATTAATCGAGATAATCCCCAAAATCATTCCGTTTGCTGAGCTTGTACTGTACTGTATTGTAAACCTAATTTACGGAAGATTGGGCTTGGGCAATTTCTTGAGCAGCTTGTTTAATGGCTTCTTGTGCCAAAGTTGGATCAGAGGAAGATTTTTCAATTGCTCTTGTGAAAGTTAGGTTTGCGTAAGGGGAACGTTTGCTTTTGCTTGATTTAATTGATTGATATCAATTTATTGTTGAGGCATGTAGTTTCTCTCCTTATGTCATTATTGCTCCATTAGGATGACCGTTCTTTTCTATTTTATAAGAAGAAAAAAATATAACGTTGACAGGATGAACAGCTTGGAAAAGTTCAATCCAAATTCATCCTGAAATTTTCATCTGCATAAATAGATTGCGTCCCTTGAATGAAAATTGTAAGATAATGCAAAAAAAATGTGATTTATTCTTTGTTAAGTTAATTAAATTGTACTTTACTTATTGGTTTTATCAGATTAAAATCGGAGAAAGAATTATTATAAGAGGATGAGCTGATTGGACAACCGAAAGCTCCTGAACGCGATAAGCGAACAGGAGCTTTTTGCGTTCATTTTGGAAAAAGGAGTTGGCTAGATGAATATTGATCATATTGAAGCGTTTATGTATGTTGTTCACCTTAATAGTTTTCATAAAGCCGCAGAGGCGATGTTTTTATCACAGCCAACGGTTTCGGCAAGAATTAAGACGCTTGAGAGTGAACTCGATTCAGTACTATTTGAGAGGCAAGGAAGAGGGATTATTTTAACCGAAAAAGGAAAAGCCTTCATTCCATTTGCGGATCAAATTATTCGTACCTTTCACCAGGGGAAAAAGCAGTTGAAGACAGGAAGCGAACTGGAGGAAATAACGATAGGGGCTAATATCATTACATCGCAATACTTTATTCCATTTGCTCTTCCTCTATGGAAAAAGGAAAACCCAAATTTACGCTTTAAATTCATTTCAGCAACAAATGATGCATTAATGGAAAAATTGCTTCAGAAACAGGTTGATATAGCCTTTATGAAGGATGTTACACATAGTGGTCTGCAAAATTACAAAACCCTTGATAATTCAATTCGTTTAGTCGTGTATCCAGGACATCCATTTCAATTTCGAACTGGTCTAACAGTACAGGAATTAGCAATGGAGCCGTTGGTATTTTTTGAGTGTGGTGCGCTTGACTGGAACCACGTTCATAAAATTTTTGAAGTATCAAATGTAGAGCCGCGCATTGATTTTCAGGTTGATCACCTGGAAGTGGCGAAGTCGCTAATTCTTAGCAGAAGCTGTGTCGGATTTTTACCGTACTTATGTATCAAAAAAGAGTTAGAACAGGGAGCTTTGATTGAAGTGGATGTGTCACATTTAATCAAGATAAAGCAGCACATCTATCTGACGCATTTAAATCACGGGATGGAATCCCCTTTATTATGGAAAGACATTCTTTTATCAATTCGGAAATTTGAGAAAACCCATCAGCAATTACAGATACAATCTAATTGATAGATATTTTCTATCAATACAATATTTTTTTCTATTAGTAAAACCATTGCCATTAACATGTTTTAGGTGATAGGATATGTCAAAATATAATTATTCGCATAAGTGAACTTTGAATTAAATCGGAGGAGAGAATATGAGTTATAAGCTTGGCATTTTAGACCAGAGCCCGATATTTCCAGGAGCTTCAGCATTTGATGCACTGCAGCAAACCATTAACCTGGCTAGACATGCAGAAGAGTGGGGTTATACCCGTTTCTGGGTATCGGAACATCATCATGCCGAACAGCTGGCGGGGTCCTCCCCGGAAGTATTGATTTCTTATTTATTAGCCCAGACAAAATCGATTCGGGTAGGGTCCGGAGGTGTTATGCTTCAGCATTATAGTCCATATAAAGTGGCGGAAAACTTTCACGTATTATCGAATCTTTCGCCAGGCAGGGTAGACCTTGGCATCGGAAAGGCACCAGGTGGGCTCCCCTTATCAACGAAGGCGCTACAGTTTGGAACTGTGAATGATGGAAAAGATTTCGAAGAGCGGTTATCTTTCCTGCAAGAAATAATCGAGAATTCAGTTAATGAAACTCATCCGCTTGCAGGCATTCAAGCGACACCGCTACCTTCCGAAAAGCCTAAGATGTTTCTGCTTGGTGCAAGTACTGACAGTGCCAGGTTAGCAGCCGAACTTGGGATAGCTTATGTATTTGCTCGATTTATCAACAGTAATGAGACTGTACTTGAAGATGCTGCACGCATTTACCAAAGTATCTATCCAACTGGTAGCTTTAAGGTATCGGTTTCAGTGATTGCTGCTCCTTCACAACAAGAAGCGGAACAGTTAACAGGTGACCAGAAGATTGTGAAAGTTCATCTCAAAAGCGGCCGTTCTGTCACAGTCCAAACCTTAGCGCAAGCAGAGATATTCGGGAAGCAGTCTGGGGAGCCTTACGAAATAGAAGAACAGGATTCCAATATTATTGCTGGAACTCCTTCTTATGTAAAAGAAGTCTTAGCAAATATACATGAAAAGTACGGAGTAGATGAGTTTATCCTACATTCGCCGATTTTAAAGGAAACAGAAAGGTTCAGATCTTTTCGATTGTTGAGTCCACTTCAATTAGTCGGTATCTGAAAAGAAACACGTTACGAGCCAAAATTAAAAAGGCCTCAGCAATCAGGGGAGATGTGGGATGTCAGCAAAGTTGAAAACCGACTAATTAAAGGAGGAGTATCGATGTCTGAACAGAGAAAGTTGAAATTTGGAGCGCTTATTCATGGAGTTGGAGGGAGTATATCCGGTTGGAGACATCCAGACATTCAAGCAGATGCCAGTGTAAGTCTTGAATTTTATAAGGAGCAGGCCCAGAAGGCTGAAGAGGGAAAGTTCGATTTACTTTTCATTGCTGACGGATTGTTTATCAATGAGAAGTCAATTCCGCATTTTTTAAATCGATTTGAACCACTTACCATTTTATCCGCACTCGCTGCTTTTACATCAAGAATAGGGCTTGTCGGAACAGTTTCCACCTCATACAGTGAGCCATTTACTGTAGCCCGGCAATTTGCTTCACTTGATCACATTAGTCAAGGTCGTGGCGGATGGAACCTTGTTACTACCCCTCTTGAGAGTACGGCCTTGAACTATAACAAAACGATTGAAGAACACCCTGATCATGCCAAACGCTATCGGATTGCATCAGAATATATACAAGTCACCAAGGGACTTTGGGATTCATGGGAGGATGACGCGTTTACTCGGGATAAAGAGTCCGGTGAGTTTTTTGATCCTTCTAAAATGCATCAATTAAAGCATAAAGGAGAATTTTTTTCCGTGCAAGGACCACTCAACATTGCCAGATCAAAACAGGGGAGACCAGTCGTTTTTCAAGCAGGTTCATCAGTAGCTGGAAAAAACCTTGCGGCTAAAGAAGCGGATGCAATCTTTACAGGTCAACCAACTTTGGGAGATGCCAAGATTTTTTATCAAGATGTAAAAAACAGGGCTATTGCATTCGGTAGAGATCCTGATGAAATTGTTATTCTGCCAGGTATCGCGCCAATCATTGGAGCAACTGAGGAAGAAGCGGAGCACAAATATCAAGAACTCGCTAACCTGGTTTCTATAGATAAGGCGCTTGACTATTTAGGACGATACTTCGATCATCATGATTTTTCCCAATATGAACTGGATGCACCTTTCCCAGATCTCGGAGACATCGGAAAAAACAGTTTCCAAAGTACAACTGACCGAATTAAACAGGAAGCCAAGGAGAAACAGTTAACGCTCCGTCAAATAGCACTTAAGGAGACTACACCCCGGACTTCTTTTATTGGAACTCCCGAGAAAGTGGCGGGTTTGATACAGCAATGGTTTGAAGAGAAGGGGGCGGACGGATTTATCTTTTCTTCAAGTGTTCCTAATGCTTTAAGTGACTTTGTAGACGATGTGGTCCCTATCCTTCAAAAAAGGGGAATATATCGTACAGAATATGAAGCAGAAACATTAAGAGGCAACTTGGGGCTTCCATTCCCGGAAAATCGTTATGCGAAAGAAAGCATTAATCAATGATTGAAGAATCAATTTAAAAATTGAAGGAGGAATAAGAAATGGGAGAAGCGTTATCTGTCGTCGTTTGGTCAAAACAAGGATGTCACTATTGCGAGGAGGTTAAACAATACTTAAAAGAAAAGAAGATCGCTTATCAAACGGTGGATGTTACCAATAATGATGATCGGCGAGATATTTTAGAAATCAAATATGGAGTTCGGTATGTGCCCATTATTGAAATTGGGCGAGGTAGTGTATATGAGAGCGTTACGGAAATTGGAATTCCTCATCTTGAAAAAGTACTCAAACGAGTACAGTAACAAAAAAAATACGCGCTTAAATCTGAGTCTATAAGTATGACTGATTGAATTAAGGAAAGATTGCAAAAAAATAAATCCGACTATTCTTGTGTAAATAATACGTTATAGAAAAGGGGAATTAATCATGACACAGTTAATCCGACTTGCCACTGTAAATGATGCTCCAGAAGTGCTAAACGTCACACTTCGGGCTTATGAACCAATCAGGGAATTGAATATTAACTTTCTGGCTGCGACAGCTGATTTGCAGCTAGTGACGAATAATATTAGGCGGAATCTCACTTATGTTTTAGAGGAGGAGGGCCAAATTGTTTCCACCGTGACAGTTCGTCAACCATGGAATGATCCTGAACATTTCAGTCCGTACCCATTCATTTGGTGGTTTGCAGTCGATCCCCTTTATAAACAAAAAGGTTTTGGCTCGACTTTGTTAACCTGGGTGGAAGAAAACATACTTCGGAAACAGGTGAAAGCGCCGGCCGTCTATTTGGCGACAGCTGAACGTCATCCTTGGCTTGTTTCCATTTATGAAAGAAGGGGTTATGAGATTTTTGCTGAACGAGATCATGATGGAGAAAAAATTGTGTATCTTCGTAAAATTCTAGATGAAACGCTGTATCGCATTATTGAAAATAAAGAACCAATTGTTAGTAATTAAAAATATTCGGGGGAATTGAGATGAAAAAAACATTATTAATTGTTCTGGCACTGCTACTAACTTTTTTAGGAGCTTGCTCTTCAGAAGAAACAACCAGTACAGCAAAATCTGGGGATTCAAAAGATAAAGAAGTTCAGAAAATCATTGTTGGAACAGGGACGCAATTCCCTAATATTTGCTTTTTGGATAGTAATGGTAAGCTGACAGGGTATGATGTCGAATTGGTTCGTCAAATCGATGAAAAACTGCCTGAATATGAATTTGAATTTAAAACGATGGAATTTTCTAATCTATTATTAAGTTTAGAAACGAACAAAATAGATTTTGTTGCTCATCAAATGGAAGTGAATGATGAACGGGAAGAAAAATTTTTATTTAATAAAGAACCATACAATGTCTTTCCGCTTCAAGTTACAGTTCATCAGGACAACAATGATATCCATTCCATTAAAGATTTAAAAGGAAAAAAAGCGATAGTGAGTGCAACGAGCAATTCTGCTGTTTTTCTTGAAAAGTATAATAAAGAAAATAATGCCGGTATTGAAATTGTCTATTCAGGCCAAGGCGCAGATGATACGAAGAATCAAATCAAAACTGGTCGGGCGGATGCTACCATTACTACACCATTTGCCGTCGACTTCTTAAATAAACAAGCAGATGCACAGCAAAAGGTTGTGGGGGAGCCGCTGCTTAATTCAAAAGTATACTTTTTGCTAAGAAAAGACGAAACGCCTTTACAGAAGAGAATTGATGAAGCACTTGTGGAACTGAAAGAAGAAGGGGTAGTTAGCGAACTAAGTAAAAAGTGGCTGGGCGCAGACTATTCAGTGGGATTTTAATTAGATAGTAGTAGAGTAGTAGGCGCGGAGGTGCTAAAGCATGGGGAAGGCATTTGATCCTTCATTAATCGTCGATTTCATTCCGACATTAATATATTATCTTGGAGTAACATTGCAAATTCTGACAGCATCCGTTTTATTAGGAATGGTCATCGGGATAGCGGCAGCCATCCTGAGAGTATTTCGTATCCCTGTCTTGAATCAATTTGTCATATTATATATTTCATTCATTCGGGGAACGCCTATTTTAATACAATTATTTCTAGTTTTTTATGGACTGCCTGCAATCCTGTTGTTCATTAATATTGATATTTCTAGAATGGATGCTCTGTATTTTGTCATTATTACGTATGCATTAAGTAATGGGGCACATTTTGCAGAAATATTCCGGGGAGCGATTAAGGCTGTCGATTACGGGCAAACGGAAGCAGCCTATTCTGTTGGAATGAATAATAGTCAAAGCTTTTTTAGAATTGTGCTTCCTCAGTCCATACGGATTGCTTTTCCGAATATCGCAAACTCTATTATCGGATCCTTAAAGGATTCCTCACTTGCCTTTACCATTGGCGTAATGGATATGATGGGGAGGGGAGAGACATTGATTGCCGCAACTGCACATGCTCTCGAAGTCTATCTCTCATTGGCAGTTATCTATTATGCAGTCGTGCTATTGTTCGAGAAGATATTCAGACTTTATGAAAACCGCATTAATCGGCATCAATCTGTTGATGTGTCTGTTACTGGATAACAAAGGGAGGAGGGAAGGACTTGACGATTGATATATTATTCATTTGGACTGCTTTTAAGGAGATTATTAGAGCACTTCCGATCACACTTATCTTAACGATTCTTCCTCTTCTTGCAGGTTTTATAATCGGTCTCGCTGTTGCCCTGATTAGGATTAATAAAGTGAAATTTCTAAGTGGAATTGCAAATGGCTATGTTTCCTTCTTTAGAGGAACACCGATTATCATGCACATAATGCTCATCTATTTCGGTTTTCCATTATTAATCGATCAAATTTCTAAAAAGTTTGATTTGGGTATACAATCTGATTCCATTCCGATCATCTTATTTGTCTTAACCGCCTTATCGTTGAGTGCGGGTGCTTATTTATCAGAAATATTCAGATCGGGAATTATCAGTGTCTCCAATGGCCAAATGGAGGCAGCCTATTCAGTGGGGATGAATTCGTTTCAAGCCATGACGCGAATTGTTTTGCCACAGGCCATTGCTCAGTCCATCCCGAATTTCACGAATATTTTCATTGGATTTCTGCATACGTCATCCATTGCTTTCATTGTATCCCAAAAGGAAATGACAGGAGCAGCCAATATTGTTGCATCCACCAATTTGAAATTTTTGGAGTCTTTTATCGCTGCTGGTTTAATTTATTGGGGTCTCACAATCATTGCAGAGGGGCTTTCGTTTTTAATTGAGAAAAAGGCCACTGCCTATAATCGAGGAGGAGTACAATGATTTATTTAAAAGATATAAAAAAATCATTTAACCAGCAGCCTGTTTTAAAAGGGATTAATTTGAAAATAGGCAAGGGAGAAGTAGTTACCATTCTAGGACCAAGTGGATCTGGGAAAACGACCTTGCTTAGGTGCTTGAATTTTCTGGAGAAGCCAGAAGAGGGTATCGTTCAAGTGGGAGATATACAGGTGAAGTCCAAGAAGGCGACGAAAAGGGAAATCTTGTCACTTAGGAGACAATCGGCAATGGTTTTTCAGCATTATAACTTATTTGCTCATAAAACTGTTTTGGAAAATGTAATGGAAGGGTTAATTGTTACAAAAAAATATAAGAAAGCTGAGGCGAAACGGGAAAGTGAGCTGTTATTGGAAAAAGTAGGTTTGGGAGATAAGCATGACCATTTCCCTTCGCAATTGTCTGGAGATCAACAGCAACGTGTTGGAATTGCCAGGGCACTTGCTTTAAATCCGGAGGTCATTCTATTTGACGAGCCAACGTCGGCACTCGACCCTGAGTTGGTCGGGGAGGTGCTTTCTGTCATAAAAGCAATTGCACAGGAAGGCATCACGATGGTGATTGTAACCCATGAAATGAGTTTTGCTAAAGAGATATCGGATCGTGTTCTTTTCATGGATGGCGGGGTGATTGTAGAAGAAGGTTCACCATTGGAGATTTTCAATGCTCCAAAGGAAGATCGAACACGACAATTTTTAAATCGGATATCAAGAGATTTTTCCGTATCATTTTTAGAAGAAAGGGCCAATTAAAGGAAGGGGCAAAAGGAGGACGTATGATTAATACAATCGTAGTCGATGAATTGATTGAAGCAGATAAAGAGACGGTGCGCCGCTTATTGGTAGAAAGTTATCAACAATATGAACATGAATATTCGAACCCGGAAGCTTGGGAAGGATATTTAAAAAATATTGAATCCTCGTTGGATAATCCACATGTTGATAAGGTGTTGGTTGCAAAGTGCAATCAGGATATCCTTGGCACATTACAGATTTTTCAATCATCTCAAAAAGCATATGAAAAGCCGGAACTTGGGATTTTTTCACCAATCATTCGGTTGTTGGCCGTTCATCCCGAAACAAGGGGACGCGGTATCGCTCAGGAATTATTAAAGGCTAGTGTAAATTATGCAAAATCGCAAGGTGCGTCCAGTTTGTATCTACATTCTACTGATAAGATGCATAAGGCCATTAAACTATATGAATGGTTTGGCTTTAAACGGGATCGAACGAAAGAATTTCAAAATCAGGATATATTAGTAAAATGCTATCGCTTGGATTTATAGAAGGAGGCGACTGTATGAGTCGAGAGCTGGAAAAGCGCTTAATATCGATACGGCGCCATTTACATCAATATCCGGAATTATCAAATGAAGAATTTGAAACGACAAAATCAATTCAAAATTGGCTCGAGGAAGAGGGCATTGAAATCCGTCATACAGGATTGAAAACAGGTGTTTTGGCAGATATAAAGGGTGGCAGACCCGGACCGACAGTAGCCATAAGGGCGGATATCGATGGACTTCCGATTGAGGAACGAACCGGGCTTCCATTTGCTTCGAAAGTAAAAGGGGTGATGCATGCTTGCGGCCATGATTTTCATACGGCAGCCGTTATAGGTGCTGCCTACCTTTTGAAAGAATATCAATCAGAGTTGTGCGGGACAGTGCGATTGCTTTTTCAACCCGCAGAAGAATTAGGCGGCGGAGCTGTACATGTGATAAAAGATGGTCAAATTGACGATGTAGCGGCTGTGATTGGGCTGCACAATAAACCCAATTTGCCTGTAGGCACCATTGGGATAAAAGATGGTCCGTTAATGGCGGCAGTGGACCGTTTTCATATTGTTCTTCAAGGGAAGGGGAGCCACGCGGCCATCCCTCAACACGGAAAAGATCCAATAGCAGCAGCGGCTCAGCTTATTACCGCTCTTCAAACTATCGTCAGCCGGAATGTATCCCCTTTAGAAAGTGCCGTGGTAAGTGTTACGAGAATAACAGGTGGAAACACGTGGAATGTAATTCCGGGTGAAGTCATATTGGAAGGAACGATTCGAACCTTTAGTTCTGAGATACGCGAAGAAGTAAAAGAAAAGTTTTATTCGATTGTGAATCATATCGCCGCTGCTTTTTCACAGGAACCTGTGATTGGTTGGTTTCCTGGACCACCCGCGCTTCATAATCATCCAGCTGTCACAGAGATGGCCCGCTTGTCTGCTCGGCAGCAATCATTGCATGTAATCAATCCAGAACCTTCAATGGGTGGTGAAGATTTCGCTTATTACCTTCAACATATCCCCGGTACCTTTGCCTTTTTTGGTACAAACGGAAACGAAGACTGGCATCATCCAGCTTTTACTATTGATGAAAATGCCATTATTAAGGCCGCTTATTTTTTATCTGAAAGTGCCAAGGATTTATTATATAACCATGGTAAGTGGTGAATATACATGACAAAGGTGCCAGACACAATTTTGTGCCTAGCACCTTTTTTGTTGTAATTCCTAAGGTTTTGGTCCAATTTGATTTCAAAGCATATTCATGATGCGAACATTCCCCCCATTTTAGCTTCCATACATAGTCACTCTTCATTTTTTTTATTCCAGCTTTTCATAGACTCCTCTCCCTCTCATTGATTAATTCTATTCTGATAGCGGTAAGAAGAATAAATCTCAAACATGATAGGCGAGAGCATGGTTAATTATTAGGCAAAGGCATTCCAAATTCATAAGCAATTAATAGAATTTTTTTATCAATTAAATAAATTTTTCTATCAAATAAGGTGTTGTCAAGTGCTTGTTTACAATGTTAGGATGAATTTCAATTACATTAAAAACAACTAATTCGATTTGTTAACTCGGTATTAATGATTGGAGAGAAAGTCATATGAGTTTTAAGCTTGGAATATTAGATCAAAGCCCCATTTTTCCTGGGGAATCGGCAGTTGATGCACTTAAGCAAACCGTAAACCTAGCTCAAAAAGCTGAAGAATGGGGATATACCCGTTTTTGGGTATCGGAACATCATCATATGGAACAAGTTGCTGGGTCTTCACCGGAAGTATTAATTTCTTATTTATTATCGAAAACCACAACCATTCGTGTAGGTTCGGGAGGTGTCATGCTTCAGCACTACAGCCCTTATAAAGTCGCTGAAAATTTTCATGTTTTATCCACTCTTGCCCCGGGTAGGGTAGATCTTGGCATTGGTAAAGCACCAGGTGGATTTCCTTTATCAACAAAGGCGTTACAATTTGGAACTGTGAATGATGGAAAAGATTTTGGGGAACGTGCATCCTTATTGCGAAAGATAATTGAAAATTCAATCGATGATATTCACTTGCTCTCTGGTATTCAAGCAACACCGATACCGCCTGAAAAGCCAGAAATCTTTCTGCTTGGTGCTAGTTCAGACAGCGCTCAACTAGCCGCTAACCTCGGAATGGATTTTGTATTCGCCAGATTTATTAATAGTGATGATACCAAGCTGTATGAAGCGTCTTCTGCTTACCGAAGCAAGTACCCAGAAGGTCGCTTTATCGTATCAGTAGCGGTTGTGGCAGCTCCTACCCAACAAAAAGCAGAGGAGCTGGCAAGCGAACACAAACTATTTAAAGTTCATCTACAAAGTGGCCGGACGCTGACAGTTCAATCACGTGAGCAGGCTGAGTCATTTGAGAAGCAGGCTGGTGAAGCTTATGAAATAGAAGAGCAGAACGCAAGTATTATTGCTGGGACTCCAGGATATGTTAACGGGATTTTAAAGGAAATTCAGAAAGTTTTTCAGGTGGATGAATTTATTTTGCATACACCGCTTCGAAGAGAAGCAGAACGGATCCAATCCTTTCAGTTGTTGAGTCCTCTTCTCTTAGGGGAAGAGACCAACATATAGAAAAGATCCAGAGGGTATGAAGCAGCGATAAATATTTGTTATTTCCAATATAAAAGGATAAAAAAGGAGCGAGAAACATTGAAGAAAATTAAATGGCTGTCCGTTACGGTTTTAACAGTAGTATTGCTGGTATTAGGAGCTTGTGGAAGTAATGAGCAAACATCATCGGAGAGTAAAAGAGACAAGGATGAGGAAGTGACTTTGAAAATTGGTGCAGCCTCAATACCCCATGCAGAAATTTTAGAGTTTATCGCACCGGATTTAGAAAAACAAGGCGTGAAACTGGATGTAGTGATTTCTACGGATGGTATTCAAACGAATCAACAAACAGCAGACAAAGAATTGGATGCAAACTTCTTCCAACATACCCCTTACTTAGAGCAAGTAAATAAAGATAGTGGTTTGAATTTGGTTAATGTGAAGGGTGTACATATTGAACCATTTGGTGTCTATTCCAAAAAAATTAAGTCTATAGGTGAATTGTCAGACGGAGCGAAAGTAGCCGTACCGAAAGATCCAGTAAACTTTTCGCGGTCGTTACAGCTTTTTGCGGCAAATAATATCATTGTGTTGGATGCTTCCAAGTCAGGGGATTATACGATTGAGGACATTACAAAAAATGATAAAAAAATAGAATTCATTCCAGTCGATTCCCCTCTTTTAGTTCACTCGCTAGATGATGTGGAAGCATCGGCCATTAACACAAACTATGCTCTGGAAGGACGGTTAAAACCTCTCGATGATGCACTGATAATTGAAGGGAAGGACTCACCATATGTAAACATTTTAGTTGCTCGTCCAGACAATAAGGACGATAAAGCGATCCAAAAGCTTGCGAATGCATTAACGACGGAAAAGGTCAAAGAATTTATTTTTGATCAATATGAAGGAGCCGTCGTGCCCGCTTTTTAAGGGGTGTCTATACCAAGCTAGTTAATAAGAGGAGGTGGCCAATTTGATAGAATTTCGTCGGGTTTCAAAAGTTTTTGATGGCGGGGAGAAGAAAGTTGAAGCGTTAAAGGAGATTAATATAACCGTTGAAAAAGGGGATATATTCGGGGTTATCGGTTTTAGTGGAGCGGGAAAAAGTACACTCATCCGAACTGTCAATCTACTTGAATATCCTACTTCAGGTGAAGTGATTGTAGAAGGAAAAGATCTTGCCAAGATGTCTGAAAAAGATTTGCGTGAAGCTAAGAAAAATATTGGCATGATTTTTCAGCATTTTAATTTACTTAATTCCAAAACAGTCTTTGATAATGTGGCGATGCCATTATTGTTAGGTAAAAAAAAGAAAAAAGAGATTGAAGAACGAGTTAATGAGATTCTCCGTTTTGTTGGTCTAGAAGACAAAGCAATGAACTATCCAAATCAACTTTCAGGTGGACAAAAGCAGCGTGTCGGGATTGCCCGTGCTTTGGCTACAAACCCTTCGATTTTATTATGCGATGAAGCAACATCGGCATTGGATCCACAAACAACAAAAGCAATCCTGAATCTGTTGAAACGGATTAATGAAGAATATAAAATTACCATTCTAATTATCACGCACGAAATGGAAGTGATTAAAGAAATTTGTAATCGGGTTGCAGTGATGGAGGATGGGAGCGTGATTGAATCAGGAAATGTGATCGATATTTTTGCCCGTCCACGAACAGAAACAACACGTAACTTCATTCGATCGGTTGTTCGCGATGAAGTGCCATCAAGTGTATATGGATTGCTCAATGAGGATGCCTATTTCAGTCGAATTTTTAAAATTGATTTTTTGGGATTGAGCTCTGGGCAGCCTATCGTTTCAAAAACAGCGAAGAGGTTTAATGTGGAAATAAACGTTCTGTTCGGCAATATTACTGAGTTACAAGGCATCCCATTTGGTAATTTAATTGTTGAAATAATAGGAAATGAGGATGAAATTGATCGGGCATTACAGTTTATAAAGAATCAAAATGTCAAAGTGAAGGAGGTTACGAAGGATGGAAGTAAGCAAAGAGCTCATTTTAAACGCCTTGTGGGAAACGCTGTACATGGTTAGTATTTCACTTTTTTTTGGAAGCATCATTGGAATATTCTTAGGCATTTTATTGGTTGTAACAAGAAAAGGTCATATTTATGAAAATAGATTTATTTTTTCTATCGTGAATCCGATTGTGAATATCTTCCGATCGATTCCGTTTATTATCTTGCTTGTGGCGATTATTCCATTTACAAGACTAATGGTTGGAACGTCGATTGGTACAACAGCAGCAATTGTGCCACTCGTGCTTCATATTGGCCCATATATCTCAAGACTTGTGGAGAATTCGCTATTGGAAGTGGATGAAGGCATTATTGAAGCCGCGAAAGCCATGGGAGCAACGCCGATACAAATTATTTTCAGGTTTTTAATGCCTGAGGCTTTTGCGTCATTAATTCTAAGTATAACAACTGCAACAATTGGTTTAGTGGGCGCTACAGCCATGGCAGGAGCTATAGGTGGCGGTGGACTTGGAGATGTAGCGATAACTTATGGCTATCAACGCTTTAGCACTATTACGATATTCGTCACCGTTTTAATTCTAGTAATTGTTGTTCAGGGAGTACAAAGTTTAGGAAATATATTCGAACGGAAAATTAGAAGAGTGTAGTGCGGTAGTGTACAAAAGGGAGAGTGGAATGAATGATGAAAAAATGCATTTTACCTATACTGCTTATCTTGGGGGTGTTATTGGCAGGTTGCTCAAGTGATTCAACGAATGCAGGAGGGAAACAGAAAGTGAAGGTAGGGATTAGAAATTCTGAACTTCGAACATGGGAATTTTTAAAGGAACAGGCTGAAAAAGAAGGGGTGGAAATTGAACTTGTTAATTTCTCTTCGGCATATGATCCGAACGAAGCGCTGGCAGAAGGGGATATTGATATCAACGCCTTTCAACATGTTGCCTATTTAGATTCATTTAATGCAAACAATAATACAGACATCGTTCCAATTGGGACTACAATTATTGCTCCTCTCGGTTTGTATTCAAGCAAATATAAATCGGTGGAAGAGATCCCAAATGGTGCACAAATTGCTGTGCCCAATGACCAAGCTAACTGGGGAAGGGCTTTATTGCTATTACAAGAAGCAAAACTCTTAGAGGTTGTGGATGACTTTGACGGGAATGGCGGACAGGACAAAATAAAGGAAAATCCGAAGAAAATCAAAATTGTTCCTGTCGATGGTGCCAGTGCCCCGCGTGTGATGGAAGATACAGCTGGTTCGGTGATTAATAATGGAGTTGCGGTAGAAGCGGGACTAAATTTAAAAGATGCTCTTATTTATGAAAGCAGTACTGCAAAGCCGTATATTAATATCATAGCGGCTAGGAGTGAAGATCAAGACAATGAAATTTACCGAAAATTAGTTGATCTCTATCAATCAGAGAAAACGGCTAAATTTATTGAAGAGGCTTACAATGGAAACTATATTCCAACATTCATTACCTTGAAAGAATTGAGCAGTTATAAGGAGATTTATTCTAATAAATAAGGAAGGAGAGATTAGAAATGGCTCAAGACAGACAGATGAAGTTAGCTGCTTATCTTATTGGAACAGGTATGCATGTTGCGTCGTGGCGGCATCCGGCATCAAATCCCAATGCAAGTATTGATGTGAAAGCTTTGCAAAGACTCTCGAAAATTGCAGAAAAAGGGAAATTTGACCTTGCCTTTGTGGCAGATAGTTTGGCCATTAATCATGAATCGCATCCTCAAATACTTAATCGATTTGATCCGATTGTACTAATTACAGCATTAGCTGCAGCGACAGAAAAAATCGGCATTGGGGCGACAGCTTCGACAACGTATAGTGAACCATATGTACTCGCTCGCCAATTTGCTTCTGTTGATCATATAAGCGGCGGACGGGTGGGATGGAATGTTGTTACTACAGCTGATGCGACCGGAGAGACGGCCTTGAATTTCAGTCGTGATAAACATTTGGCACACGATCATCGTTATGAACGAGCGGAGGAGTTCATCGACGTTGTCCAAGGATTATGGGATTCGTGGGAAGATGATGCGTTTGTGCATAACAAAGAAACGGGACAATTTTTTGATCCTGATAAAGTGCATGAGCTTCGGTATAAAGGCAACTATTTTTCGGTAAAAGGTCCGTTGAATATCGCACGTTCGGCGCAGGGGCAGCCGGTTATCATTCAAGCGGGTGCGTCTATACCAGGGCAGCGATTAGCCGCTCGAACAGCCGAAGTCGTTTTCACACATTGGGATAACATTAAAGAATCCAAACGATATTATCAAGAATTAAAAACGTCTTTATTGGATTTTGGAAGAAGCGTGGAAGAGCTCCACATCCTTCACGGCATTTCCCCTATTATTGGAGAAACCGAGGAAATAGCTATTCAAAAATACAATAAACTCCAAAGTCTCGTCGACCCTTATGAGAGTTTGAAATTCGTTTCTGGTTATATGGGCAACGTGGATTTTTCAAAATATTCTTTAGATACACCAGCGAAGGATGTTGAATTTCCATTAGTAAATAGCATACAAAGTAACTTTAATGAAATGAAGGAAATTATTGGTGAAGAAGACATAAAAGTGGGTGAATTATATGCGAGATTTTTCAGTCCTGCCAGACGAGATAGATTTGTCGGTACACCAACTCAAGTAGCTGATGAAATGGGGGTATGGTTTACTGAAAAAGCTGCAGATGGCTTTATGCTTCAATTTCCATTGTTACCAGGCGACTTAGAGGATTTCGTCGAGAAGGTTGTTCCAATTTTACAGGAGAGGGGTTTGTTCCGTTTGGACTATGAAGGAGACACTCTCCGTGATCACCTTGGATTAAAGAATCCAAAAAATCGCTTTGCTAATGAAGAAATATGAAATTATTTGGAATAAGGGATATCTCGGATTTTCAATTAGAGGGACATAGGAGAAATCCTAGTCCCTCAAATTCTATTCTCCTAAATATCAACCGCTACTAAAACTAACAAGTTAAGTTCAGCCTTTTCCTGCTTGGAAACCTGGATATTTGGTCATTCCGCCATCAGCATATAAGGTCAAGCCCGTTACATAGCTCGATTCAGCGGAAGCGAGCCAAGCGGCACAAGCGGCAATTTGTTCCGGTTTTCCGATGTATCCCATCGGTATCAGGTTGATGACTTCTTGTTTAGCTTTCGGGTCATTGAATTTTTCGGCATTGATGGGTGTGTCGATTGCACCAGGTGAAATATTATTAATGCGAATCCCTTTAGGAGCATATTCAAGTGCAAGGGTTTCTGTCATCATCTTGACTCCGCCCTTACTTGCTGCATAGTGGACAAAATGAGGCCAAGGTATCCGGTCATGAACGGAAGACATGTTAATGATATTGCCCTTAATGCCATGATCGAGCATATAACTGATTGCTTCCCTGCTTGCCAGGAACATCCCCGTTAGATTTACATCGATGACTTTCTGCCAATCTTCAAGAGTCAATTTTTCACTGGGCACTTCATTTTCAATACCAGCATTGTTGATCATGATGTCGATTGTACCAAAGGTGTCCACAGCGAAAGAAAGCAATTTCTTCACATCAGCTTCCTTTGAAACATCACCTTGAATGGCTGCGGCTTTCCCGCCTGCAGCTTCAATCGTTTTGATGATTTCCTTATGTTCGCCATTTTCAGTGTGATAATTTAATACGATATGTGCTTTTTCTTTACCGAACCTTTCGGCCATGGCTTTTCCTAATCCTTTTGCCGCGCCAGTGATCACGACCACTTTTTTTTCTAAATCTTCATACATCGTTCAGCTCTCCTTTGACTATTCTTTTGTAAAGCCAATCATGATTCCGCCAGCAATTACGAGTACACACCCGATGATGACAAAGGCCATTTGCTTTTTGGATTTTTTCTCTCCTAAAAGAAAGATGCCGCCTAAAGTGGAAATGACGATTCCCATTTGGGAAAATGAGAATGCGATGGCCACGCCCACTTTCGGATTAGCGAGCAGGAGACCGATATTACCGACAGCCCACATCATTCCGGTAAGGATATTCCGTCCGGCATACTTATTAAACGGTTTATGTTTGATGGAAAGGAGCAAGGCAGCCAGGAACATGCCAATTGCTTGCGGCAGGATCGCCGACCATCCGTCAACCTCATTCCATCTGACGACGATGACATATGTAACATAACCCACCGTAGAAATGGCAAGGTAAAAAACCCCTTTTTTCATGCTTCCTTCTTTTTTGTTATCACCATCGCCATAGCTTGTCAGCAAGACACCTGTAATCAAACAGATGATTGCAACAATGCCAATGATGATTGTCATCTTGTCATTCCATTCCCTGAAAATGATGACTGCAAAAAATGTATTTCCTAGAATTTGCAGTCCTGTTGAGATTGGAACGGTTTTCGATACCCCGATTTCCTTGACGCTATTGAATTGAAATAACTGCCCGAATGCCCAGCCTATCCCGGAAATGATGCCGACAATCCACACTAGACTGCTCCATTCCGGTGGATTGATGAAAGACATCATGATGGCGAACAGTAATGAACCGATTGTAATGCCAAGTGTTTGATTATAAGAGTTGCCTCCGAGTTTTTCGGAAACAAGCACTAAGCTGCCCCATGTCAATGCAGGGAGTAGCGCAAAGAGAAAGCCTTCCACAAAATTTCATCTCCTAAACTAGAAAACAATGTTTTTATCAATATAAAATAGTTAGTAAGCTATTGAATGTATGTATAGTTTCCCCTTTACACGGGAAAGAAAACATGGATTTAATTTACCAATTTGTCATTTTATTTTTCGATGTGGAAACAATGAAATAATAAGTGGTTTATGGTACTTTTAATTTAAAGAATAGTTAGGAGAAATACGATGACGACACTGAATGAATGGTTTGAAAAGGGGATTCCCGCTCAAGAATTTGTATCTTCGATGAAAGTTCATAAAGAAAACTTACAATCGATCCAGCAAGGTTTTTCCACTTCTGCAGAGGACCAAGATTTTTTTGATGCATTAAAGAGGAAGGAACTTCGAGTTATTGTCATTACTGAAGACTGGTGCGGAGACGCGATGATGAATATTCCTATACTGCTGAATATATCTGAAGCGGCAAATATCGAAACTCGCATGATTTTACGAGATCAAAATCTTGAACTGATGGATCAATATTTAACGAATGGAACAGCGCGTTCGATTCCCATTTTTATATTCATTGATAAGGTGGTGAAGAAAAAGCTGTTTGGGGACCTCGTGCACCAAAGGTACAAGAGTTCGTAATGGAGTTAAGGTCTGACCTGCCTGCCAAGGATGATGAACGTTTCGAGGCAGAGCAAAAAGCAGTTATTAAAAAGATAACTGCGGCTTTTGCTGAAGAAAAACACCTGTGGGACGAAGTATACAGCAGTATAAAGGAAACATTGGGGAGCTGCTGATTGCGGGTGCATCACTTTTAGTCATGTCCCATAACGGGTGGTAAGCCCATTATGGAATTTATTGGGCTGTTTCAAAACACGGACTGCAACCTGACTGGTTGGTGAATATATAGATATGTTTCTTAACGTGTTTTTCTATAATATTCGATTTTGAGTCCAAGGTTTTGGAACAGCCTTTTCATTTTTTATGATTCTGGAATAATTGTAACGCCGATTGTTCGAATAGGAGAGTCTTGTTTGGCACTTTGATTCGTTGCTTTGTAGTATTTTAACATTAGATCGTTCAATTCATTTTGGAAGTTAAGGAAGCTTTCATCATCAAGCTTTAGTTCTAAAAGGGAAAAGGTTGAACCATCTTCTGCGCAGTCTCTTTCTTCCAATTTAGTAAGATAGTTTTGATATTGGGTCATAAGGGATAATTGATAATAAGAAAAATAGTTCACCTTTTTTTCATTAGAGGATTTTTTCCATTCTTCCCCGCTAAGTCGTGCTTCTTCTTCATTTAAAACGTAGTATTTTTCGGAAACGGATCTCACTTTTTTCTCTTTTACTATGCGAATGACCCCTGAATCCAAAAGGACCTGTATATGTCTATATAATGTTGCCTGGGGTACATCTTTAATGATTTTTAACATTTCTAATGGTGTTAAACCATTTTCCCTATTTCTCATTAAAGCTTGGGTAATCTTTATTCTTACTGGGTGCATTAAAATTTCAGCTTTATTAATCATCTTATTCTCCTCACATTGGAAATTATAACTGGATAATTTTTAGTGAACTTTCCTGTTGGCCATGAATAATACGTTTAATTCTTCATATATTGTAATGTTTGAATCATTGTCATTTACATAAAAATGACACGGTTCGAAAAATAATAGTACCTAAATATTTTTTCTAAGTAAATAATAATTATTTTTTAATTATTTTAATTTTTTAAAAAAATGTCTACATTTCATGAAAATTAATAAATATCGCTATATTTTTATTATTATTCATAATGATAATATTATCATTATAAATAACAATAAAAACTAAAACAATATTTTATTAAGAAAAAAATAGGTGCAAAATTCCAAATTAGATGTTATCATTATCGATAATGATAATAATATTTCGTTACCAAAGGAGTGGTATATATGGAATTGCATTATGGATGGAACGAATTGAAAGATATTGATTTCATGTCTATTCTGCCGATCATTTTACCGGTAATTGCAATTGGAATGATTTTAGTGCTTATAGCATTAATTGATTTATACAGAAATCGAAAGACGAGGAAAAATGTTTTATTGTGGACACTCATCATTATTTTTGCAAATACTATCGGTCCAATTCTGTACTTCGTTATCGGTAGAAAGGACAGTGAAAGAATATGAAATTAGAAATTAAAAATGTTACAAAAAAATTCAAAGAAAAAACAGCGGTCAATAATTTTTCAATGGAATTGCAATCAGGGGAATGTGTTGGATTGATTGGGCCAAATGGGGCTGGTAAATCGACACTGATAAAAGTGATTGCAGATATTATAGATCCAAGTACGGGAGAAGTATTGCTTGATGGTAAGAAAATTTCAAAAATGAAAAAGGAAATAGGCTACTTACCACAATACCCTAACTTCTTTCAATGGATGACCGCCAAAGAAACCCTTACTTTCATGGGGCAGCTTTCGGGTATCAAGAGGGAAGAATTATTAAACGGCATCCCAGAGATATTGTCGAAAGTGGGGTTGAGCGGGGAAGAGAATTCAAAGGTGCGGACTTTTTCAGGCGGAATGAAACAAAGGCTTGGTATTGCACAGGCGCTGTTACATAAACCGGCATTGATTGTCATGGATGAACCGGTTTCGGCATTAGATCCCATCGGCCGGAGAGAAGTGTTGAATATCATAAAAGAGATAAAGAAAGATACGACAATTTTATTATCGACGCATATATTAAGCGATGCAGAAGAAATATGTGAGAGGTTTGTCATTATAAAAAGCGGTAAAAAAATTGAGGACACAACGATGTCAGAATTATTGAACAGGAATAGCGGAAATAAAATCAATGTCGACATAACCTCTAAAAGTCAAAAATGGATTGAAAACGTTAAAAGCTTGAACTTCGTCAAGGGTGTAGAGGTAATGGGGAACAAATTGAAGATAGAAGTGGAAGATATTGAGTCAAACAAGAATATGTTACTGGCGAATGCTTTGGAGCATAATGTTGATCTTGTCAGGTTCGAAATAGATAACGATACATTGGAAGAGATATTCTTAAAATTGGTGGTGGAAAAATGAATAACTTTGCCGTTTTAGCTAAAAAGGAATTTGTTCAGATGGTACGTGAATTTAAAGTGATTTGGCTGCCGCTTGTATTTATATTTTTAGGAATAACTCAACCAGTTGTAAGCTATTATTTACCTTCAATATTAGAGGCACTGGGCGGGGGCCAAGGGATCACCATTGATCCAAGCATGGCTGCCCAAAAAGGCGGCGAAGTTCTTGCCAGTACTTTAGGGTCTCAATTTGATCAGTTAGGGGTCATGATCATCATCGTTTCCATGATGGGAGTCGTTCAATCCGATAAAGCAAATGGGATGCTTGCTTTCATACTTACAAGGCCTGTGACGGTTGGATCTTATATAAGCGGGAAAATCATTTCCAATTACCTGTTTGTTGCCTGCAGTGTGGCATTGGGATATTTGGTTTCATATCTGTATGTAGTTTTTTTGTTTACGAGTGTTGATTTTGGGGATTTAATAGTGGCTTTACTGTTCTATCTGCTGTGGATCCTATTTATCGTTTCATTCACGACGATGATCAGTACCATTTTTAATAGCCAGGGTATCATTGCATTAATTTCGATAGTATTTCTCCTCGGCTGCAGAATCATAGTTGGATTAAGTCCGGTAATAGACAATGTGAATCCGGCAAGCATGAGTAAGCATGCCATGGAAGTACTGATTTTAGGCACAGTCAATTCACAAGCGCTTTGGGGTGTATTAGCTGCACTTGCATGGACGGCAGTAACGATATTGATAACGAACATATGGATTTCTAAAAAGAAATTCAATAATGAATAAGTTGAGGATGGAAATGTTTTAATCATGAAGTGATGGGAGGATAATAACTTTGTTAAGCATCACAGATTTGGAGAAAAGCTACTCGGCCAAGAAGATTTTGAATGGTGTAAATCTAGAAATCAAAAAAGGGGAAACCTTAGGTTTTATAGGAGCAAATGGTGCAGGGAAAACCACGACGCTGAACCTCATTACAGGCATTTTAGATTCAGAAAATGGAAAGGTTGAAATAAATGGCCTGACCAAAGAAGACGGCATAGAATATAAAAAACAATTTTTCTTCATTCCTGATACTATCAATGTGTTTAACAATGTTTCGGGATTTGATTGGATTCGTTTCTTGATGAACCTATATGGAAATGATGACAAAGAACGGTTGGGGAAATATATCAATCGGTTTGGGATGCAGGAGTCCATTAAAAAGCCAATGGGAAGTTATTCTTATGGAATGATGCATAAGGTATCCCTGATAGCGGCTTTTACCATTAATCCCCCGATCATCATTATGGATGAACCATTGAACGGATTAGACCCAAACGCCGTTTTAGTTTTCAAGGGGTTAATCAAACAATATGTTGAAATGGGCGGTACAGTGTTTTTCTCGACGCATCTGCTGGATGTGGCAGAGAAAATTTGTAATACAGTGGCTATTTTAAAAGAGGGAAAAATCATCCTGCATGATGAGATACAAAATATAATAGGTGAAAGTTCATTAGAATCTACCTTTATGGAGGCTCAGGTATATGAAGGAAAAACTTCAGTTAACTAGATTTTTCGTTTCTTCCTTCTATAAAATGCCCAAGCAGACAATGTTACAGGCTGTCCTGATAATAGCCGTTTTTTATATGTTTTTGCAGCTGACTGTCGTTAACGCCTTTGTTTATTTTCTTGGAGATACCCAGGTCTTCCTGTTTTATAATTTAACGATTTCCAGCATTCTCGTCTTTGCGTTGGTTTGCTATTTGTCCACATCACAAATATTTTCTTATGATGAATTTAAAGTATTGGCACCTCTGCCACTCACCTATAAGGAAATATCAAGGGCCAAAGTGTTAAGTAGCTTATGGGTCCCGATCATCTTATCAATGATGATCCAAGTGCCAACATTAGGCTTCTTGATAGTCGATCTAAAGTTTATCGAAGCGATTAAATTAATCACATTTTTACCAATCGTCAATGGTTTAACGGCTTTGTTCCTGCTTTTTATCCTATCGTGCATGAATAGGCATTATTATAGATTCAAAAGTAAAGTAGCATACTTAATGGTTAACATTGGTATCATCCTAACGCTTATGATTATTTCCATTGTATATTTTGCAGGAAAATCATCAGTTGCCATTTCAAAGGTCATCTCGGAAATAGATTTGAATTCTTTTGAAGGGCTAAAAAACTCGTTGGAATTGTTGATGAGACATATATTTGAAACCGCAAATATGATTCCAGTGATCAAATGGATATTGGATGCTTTTGTATCAAATGAAATAACCGTTCAATTTTTCATTATTTATATTTCGATAATGGTAATAGGTTTCCTTTTGTATTCAATGATTATAGAGAACATTTCTGTTCATTACTTTAAAAATGGGATATTGGGAAACAACAAAACGAATATGAAAAACTCAAAGGTAAATATATCAAAAAATCAATGGAGTAACTATTTACAAAGAGAGATATGGATCATTAAGTCTGAAGCATATTTTAAGATGCAAATCGCTTTAGGTCTTCTTTTGCCTCCGATCTTTTCACTTGTCATGTTATTGCTGATTCAGAATGAAGTATTCCCGAATTATTTGAATATAACGAAAGAGGGAGTCTTTGATAAATACTTTTCCTATTCGGTCCTTTTCTTGTGTTGTATAAATAATATAAGCGGAACCCCATATTCAAGAGAAGGTAAATACCATTATTTACTAAAAAGCGTCCCGTTTGATGAAAAATATGTTTATTTTTCTAAAGTGATATTTTCATCAATAATCAGTATTATAGCCGTGGTGATCAGCTTTTTGATATTTGCTCTATTTGGCTATTGGGAAATGGAAAATGCAGTCATGTTATTAATCACTTCTTGTTTAGTGGTTTGCTATAATCTTCTAACACCATTATATGATATGAAAAATCCTAGTATTGAATGGGAGAACCCATCTGCTGCAATTAAATCCAACCCCAATGTATTAATAAGCCTGCTTTATGGATTGCCATTATTGATCTTGGTAACAGCGATTCATTTTGGCTTGGTTTGGTTCAGTGTCCAACCCCTGATTGGGGCGCTAGTGATTTTAGTGATCGCAATAGCGATCAATTCCATTTTGATTAATAGATTGAAATTAAATTTATGAAAGTCTTTATATTAGAAAAACATTTTCGTTTGATAAAAGAAGTACAGAAAATCGGCACTAAATAAATTTAAAAAAGGAGTGTCTTATTATGGGGAAGCACCATGATAAAGATTTTAAAATTTATGCTGCTCGATTAGTCCTGGAAGAAGGCAGAAAGCCTAGAGAATTGGCCGAAGAACTTAATATATCCATACCTACATTAAGAAATTGGATCAATATCTATAAAGAAACAAATGAAGTTGGCTCGGCGGACTCCAGTAATGGTTTTTCAGGGCTCAGTCTGAAAGAGGAAAAGGATAAAATAATTAAAGATCTACAAGAAGAGAATGAGATATTAAAAAAGGCCATGCACATTTTCATTAAACAACCAAAATGATTGAACAGTATTAAAGCCATATTTTATTTTTCACAAATTATAGTGAAAAATAAAATATGGCTTTTTTAATTAGAAAATTTCAAGTTGATTTTTTCATTCTAAATTTCACACGATAAGTCCTATGAAAATACTACTAAAGTAGAAAAATAATGAAAATTGGTAAAGTTATTATGTAATGTAGATAATTTACAAATTTTTAATGGACTCGGCAAAATTGTTGTGATAAAGTGTTATCGATAATGATAATAGGTAATATTTAACCCAGAAAATGAAATAATTGTTTTAAAAAAGAAATTTTAGAGGTAAAAAATGGAGAAAAAATGCGGGATTTCTAGAAAAAAGAGGGGAGGAAAATTATAAATGATTGAATACTTTATGAATAAGACAAAAATTTATAAATCTTATATCAAGTATTATGAAGCGGATTCAGTCAATTTGGACTATATTGATGATATTTTTAACGAAAAAGAATGGAATTATTTAAATTTGCAAAATGGTCCCAAAAGATCCATCGAAGCAAAGAAAAGTTTGTACTTTGGAAAAAAAACAATTATGGAGTTTTTTGGTATCGGTTTGGATGAAATAAAGAATGTATCCCTGTTGAAAGGAGTCTTTGGACAGCCGGTCATTGTTACAAGCTTGTTCTTTTTAACGAACATAGGTATATCCATCACACATACGGATAAAACATTCGGAATATTGCTTTTTGATCAACTGCATCCAATGGGAATCGATATTGAGACTAAAACGAAATCCGATTCTGAATTTTTAGAAACCTACTTAACGGAATCCGAGAATAAAATGATTAAGGAAAGCGATGGTGTTTTAAGTAAAGAAGTTTTCTTTAGTGCAAAAGAAAGTCTATCAAAGATATTAAAAACAGGATTGACCTCTCCACTTGAAATCTATGAAATTTCCAAGGTTGACATGGATCATGATAACATCTCACTTTTCTATAAAAATTTTACCCAATATAAATCAACGGTTGTACTCGTGAATGATGAAATAAGAAGTGTTACCTTTCCGATAAATTCTACGAAAATAATTGAGGGGGAATACCAATGGAATTAAAAATGGAAGCAAATGCTGAATTAAAAAACAAAAACAAATTAGTACAATATCTTTTTAAAAAAGAGGATAGAGTTCACAAGTTAATCATTTCGTTATTGATACTCAGTTTAATAGCAGGTATCGAAACGACGCTTTTGTTATATTCTGCAGATCAAAAAGGGATGAACGTATTAAATGGCATGTCCATTTCAGAGATTGGAGCCCTTAGTTTTGCCATTAACACAATTGTAATGGGAGCTCTTGGATTATTGGTTACATTCATCATTCAAATATTAATTGTGTGTCTATTATTTTTAGTTTTAAAAGAAAGACCGGTAAATATAAAAGGGGTTTGCCAAGCTGTCATAAATGCAGGGGTATGCATCGTAATTGGATCCGGTGTTAATGCAATCATCGCATTATTGGTTAAGAGCAAGGAAACGACATTCACTAGTTTATCCTTACTGGTGCATGATAAAAACTCCATCCTTCACACATTCATGGCTGAGTTTGAGTTGTTTTACATTGTCAGTTTAATTCTATTCAGCTATAGTCTGGAAAAATTGGCGCTCATTAAGAGAAGAAATGCATGGATCATAACGATTGTAATCGCTTTGGTTTCTTTGGTTTTTCATATGTTGACAGTTGCATCAGGCACATATTTAAAATAATGGGGGAAAATGATGAATATGAATTCTTTAGCGAATTTATTTGAAGAAAGTGTCAGGCAATATGGAGACAATATTGCAGTAAGAAATAAGGGTATGCAATTTACATATAAAGAAACGAATATCTTGGCAAATAAAATGGCAATGTACATAAAGGACAAAGGGATAAATAAAGGAGACAATGTCGGAATCTATATTGAAAAATCCGAGCAGGTTTTATTTTTGATCATAGCCCTGCTTAAATCGGGTGTTACTTATGTACCTATCGACCCTAAAAGTCCTGATGAAAGAGTAAAGCATATAATAAAGAATTCAGAATTGAAGTTATTAATTGGGGATAAAAGCCGGATTAGCGACATTGGTTGTAATTATGTATCCATTGATGAAGTGATAGATAAATCAAAAGGTATGACAGGTGAGAATGTACATACTTTAATTGAACCAGAAGATCCAGCCTATATCATTTTTACATCGGGCTCAACGGGAAAGCCTAAAGGAGTTTGTGTTTCACATGAAAACGTCATGAACTTGTTTTATGGCTGCGACGATTTGTTCGAGTTTACTAATAAAGATAAATGGACATTTTTCCATTCCTACGCATTTGATTTCTCCATATGGGAGATGTGGGGGGCTTGGATATATGGCGGAGAAGTTGTTGTGGTTTCATTTGAAGAAAGCAGAAATCCAATATCCTTTGTTGAGTTAATGATAAATACACAAACAACCGTTTTTAATTGTACGCCAAGCGCTTTCTTCGAAGTGAGTGGTGAGCTCATAAATCGTCAAAATGAATTAAGTTTAAAATACATTATTTTTGGAGGGGAAGCATTAAACTTCAAGAAATTGGCGCAGTGGTTTTCACCCGAAAATGGCAGGCTGCCAAAGCTAATAAATATGTATGGAATAACTGAAACCACCGTTCATGTAACCTACAAAGAAATCGCTAAGGGTGATGTTGAAAAAGGAATGACCAATATCGGAAAAGTCTTGCCTCATCTTGGGTTCAAAGTGATGAATCAAAATGGAGAAGAAGTAACTGGAGATGAAGAGGGCGAATTATACGTTTCAGGAAAAGGTGTATCGCTTGGCTATTATAAAAACCCGATGATGAATGAGATGAAATTTACGGATATCGATAATGTCCGCTACTATAAGTCAGGGGATATAGTGAAACTGTTGGATGATGGTGATCTGCAATATATCTCCAGAAATGATGAGCAAGTGCAGCTAAGAGGTTTCAGGATTGAATTAGGGGAAATTGAGAGCGCGTATAATGAATTGCAAAACATCAAGAACGCAGTTGTTACGATGGATAAAGCGTTTAATGATGATATGCATTTATTTTTATACTATGTTGCTGATGAAGAATTAGCTGCTGATTATTTGAGGGAAAGTGTAAAAAACTCATTGCCAGCGTATATGATACCAAGCTTTTTTATCAAGGTGGACAACATCCCCCTAACTGTAAATGGAAAACTGGATAAATCTTCATTACCAAAATTCATAATAAAAGACCGTGAAACTATACCGAATTTCAAGAATCCAGTAGATGAAACAATAAGTGAAAAAGTAAGGGAATTGGTGGTTAGCATCCTAGGCAATGGGGTTATAAAAAATAATCAGTCGCTACTTGAAAGTGGAATGAACTCATTATCGATAATGAGATTGATTGTCAATATTAAAAATCAATTTCATATTGAAATTGCTCCTTCCGTTTTATTGGAAAACGATACGATTATGAAATTATCCGAAGTCATAGAAGCTCGTCAAAAAGAAGAGGGAAAGCAAGATTATACACCTATCCATATCAATGCCAGAAATACATATCCTTTAACATATGAGCAAGAAAATTTGTGGTTCATTCATCAAACCAATGTAGACAAATCATTATATAACATCGTTTTTTCGTATGAAATAGCAGGTGAAGTGAATGAAGGAAACCTGGAATTATCGTTAGATAAGCTAAGCAATAAACATCAAATCTTAAAAAGTGTCATTAGGGAAGAAGCTGGAATGGGCATCTTGGTTTTCGATGAGTCGATTCATCATGATATTAATTATTTCGATGTTTCGGATCTTCCTTTAGACATGCAGGAAGAAAAAATGAATCACTTTGTGAAGGAAGAAACGGAACGGCAATTTGATTTAGTAAATGGTCCCCTCCTATCAATTACGTTAGTGAAGAGGAATGAAAGTGAATATCAATTATTATGTAACATCCACCATATTATTTTTGATGGTTGGTCGATTCCATTATTGATCAATGAATGGTTTGCCATTTATGAGGAAATCGAGAATGGCGACCGAAATGATAGAGATAACCAATCAATCCAATATGGAGATTATGCTTTATGGCAAAAAAACTCACCAAATTATGTAACAGGTAAGGATAATGAGTTCTGGAGTAATGAAATAACGGCATTACGGCAAAAGTCTTTTTTACAATATGATCATCAAAAAACCGGAGAAGGTAAAAGCACGTCCGATATTATCAGCTTTTTGTTACCTAAAGAAATTCAAGACAACCTGGAAAGTCTTCATAAAAAAACGAAATCGACTTTGTTCATGAGTTTACTTACCGCCTATCAAACCTTTTTATCGGTTTACTTTGATGAAGAGGAAGTTGTCGTGGGCAGTCCTTTGGCGAAGAGAAACCATGTGGATACTGAACAATTGATAGGATATTTCGTCAACACCTTGCCCTTTAAATTACATGTATCCCAGGAAGATTCATTTGAAGGGATTTTGCGAAAAAACATAAAAAATATTGCAGGTGTTTTTGACCATCAAAATTTACCTACTAAGGAGATTTTGAAATATTTATCGGCAGAAAGAACCATGGAAAATACTCCATTGTTCGATACAGTATTCGTCCTGCAAAATAACCAAAAAGAAAAGCTGGCATATAGGAATTTCAAGTTAAAACCGAAAAAAATCAATACCTTTAAAGCTAAATTTGATTTGGTTGTTCAGGCAGAAGAAATGGATGAGGATGAATTACTCATTTCGTTTGAATATAACAAAGCATTATTCAATAAAACGACGATTCAAAGAATGGCTAGTAATTTTCAGCATTGGCTGTTAGAGATTACAACCAAGGAAAGCAAGCGGATAAAGGACATTACCTACTTAGAGCCTGCACAGTTGCGATCATTAATCGAAATGGGGACAGGCAATGTAACTCTAGAAGTGGAAGGTCATCGTTTTGAAGATGTAATAACCAGGTTTGAGAATAAAGTGAGTACAAATTTCAATGATGTTGCCATTGTTCATGGTGATGATCAGGTGACGTATAGCGAGTTAAATGCCCGGGCAAATCAGGTGGCACAACGCTTATTCCTAAATCATGTAGGTGTAGAGGATAGAATTGGGATTTTTATGGATCGATCGATCAATATGGTTACGGCCATTTTAGCCATTATGAAAGTTGGGGCGGCATATGTGCCTTTGGACCCTTCACAGCCAGTGTCACGGTTGAAACATATGATTGAGGATTCTCAAATCACATATTGTTTAAGTAATGAAGAAGGACTTCCAAAGTATCCCGGTGATGAAGGAAAACTTTTATGTATCGAAGACATACTAAAAGAACCAGAAATTGAATGCACAGTATTCGATTCAACAAAGATATCGGAAAGTGATCTGGCCTATATCATCTACACTTCAGGAACAACGGGAAAACCTAAAGGGGTCATGATTGAACATGGAGGGTTGGCCAACCTCTGTAATTGGCATATCAATTATTATTCAGTAGATGGAAAGGATGCAGCAGTACTGGTTTCGAATACATCTTTTGACGCTTCCGTTTGGGAGATATTCCCTTATCTGACGAATGGGAATAAACTCCTGATACTGGATTACTATGATTTATTGGATGTAGAAATCCTTTCGGAGAAGATGGAAAAGGAGAAGGTCACACTCGCGTTTTTTTCAACGGGGCTGCTCGAGCAATTATTTATTAACGATATGAAATTTCCAGAATCAATCAGAGCCATTTTGACAGGGGGAGATCGTTTAAAAACGATACCCGATAGTTTGAGCTTTGATTTATATAATAATTATGGTCCAACGGAGGGCACTGTCGTTGCAACAGCATATAAGGTACTTCCAAGTGATGATCAAGTGATTCCGATCGGAAAGCCAATCTTAAATGCAGAAGCATACGTGTTCAATTCCAGGATGAAGCCTGCTCCTAAAGGTCAAATAGGTGAGCTGTATATCGGCGGGAAAGGCATTGCAAGGGGATATATAAATAATCCGGGGAAAAACGATGAAAGCTTCATTCAAAATCCGTTCAATCCCTCAAGGAAACTATATAAAACTGGAGATTTGGTTAAGTATGCGGAGGGTGGAAATCTACTCTTTGCAGGCAGGGCTGATGACCAAGTGAAAATACGCGGATATCGTATCGAACTTGGGGAGGTCAGTGCAGTTCTAAATAAATGCCCTGGTATAAAGGATTGCTTCATAGCGATAAAAGATGAATCTAAATCGAAGAAATTCATCATGGCCTATTATATCTCCGACAATGACCTTGAAGAAAATTATATCCGGGATTATATGAAGAATCATCTTCCACATTATATGATTCCTTCTTATTTCATTAAAATGGAGTCCTTTCCGCTAACCGTTAACGGCAAAGTGGATGCTAAGAGCTTGCCGGATACAAAAACGAACCCGGAAGGCACTAACAGTAAAAGTGTCATGAATGGAACGGAACAAAAATTGTTAAAGATATGGAAAGAGGTACTGAATAATCAGGAAATAACCATCTTTGATAACTTTTTCGAATGTGGAGGAGACTCCATCCTAAGCATTCAAATTTGTTCACTTGCCAAGAAAGAAAATCTTCTCATCACTTCAAAAAACATCTTTGAAAAACAAAGTATCGAAGAGCTGGCAAAGGTTGTGGAATTGACGGGCGATGTAACGATAAATCAGTCAGATGTTTTTGGAAAGGCACCATTTACACCTATTCAAAGTTGGTTTTTCACTCAACAAATAAATAATTATAATCATTGGAATCAATCTGTAACGTTAAAGGGCTACCCGCAATTGAATGAGAAACGGTTGCAAAGAATCATGGCCCATATCGTCAGACATCATGATGGGCTCAGATTAAGGTTCAATAGAGAAGAATCATTTTCGCAGGTGGAAAAGCAAATCGGCCCGTCTGAAAATTGGACTTTGAATTACGTAAATCTATCAAACCTGAATAAGGACCAACAGGAACGGGAAATAGCTAGACTCGGGACCGGTGCACAACAAGGCATCAACATTTCAAACGGACCACTAATGAAAATAGTATGTATCAATACTGGGCAAAACGAGCATGTAATCATTTGGATCATTCATCATTTACTTGTTGATGGGGTTTCCTGGAGAATCTTGATCGAAGATTTTGACCGGCTATATATTCAGGATATAAACAATCAGGAACTAAAACTGGATAATAAAACGACATCATATAAGGAATGGGCGAATAACCTCAATGAATATAAAAATAGCATTCCTTTAGGCATTAAAGAGTACTGGCTGAATGAACATGAAACGGTATATGAAAACGCCCTGGTCAAAACAGGAAATGTTTACGATGGAAAATCATTTGAAATGAAACTGAATAAAGAGATTACAAGCAAAATCTATAATGATATGACAAAAACGTATAAAGCATCTATCGATGAAATATACTTATCCATTTTCGCAGCGCTAATAGGGAAATATTTTAATAAAAAAGATATTCATTTTACTTTGGAGGGACATGGTCGCGAAGAGTTATTTGCAGGTGTCGATCTATCCAGGACAGTAGGCTGGTTTACTACCATGTGCCCGGTCTATATAGAAAATAAAGAATCGATTTCGAACACGATTCAAGGTACAAAGAAAAAATTAAGGACCCTGCCTAATAAAGGGATTGAGTATGGGATCATAACCGAATTATGCGGCGAGACATATATGAAACAAAATAGGCCGATCATCAGTTTCAATAATCTAGGTAGATTTCACCAAAACAATGAATGGGCTGCAAAAGAGGTCACCTTTTTTAGTGAACAAGATATTCAACATAATTCCTATACCGAACATGAAGTCGATATCGAATTGCTTGTAGTGAATGAGGAGCAAACCATAAAAATAAACTATAACAGACATTTCGTAAGAGAAGATTTTGAGCAATATATTCAACACAATATGCCGGAATTGTTACGGACATTGGAAGAAGAAACAAGGGGAAAACAGATGTACCGTCCGGAAGACTTTCCATTGGTGGATATGCCCGAAGAGGAACTTAACCAACTATTGCACAACGAAACAGGCATTATTGATATTTATGAATTGACGGCTTTGCAAAAAGGGATGTTGTACCATAGCTTGTTTGATAGTGAAAGCAGCCAGTATAAAGTACAGCTCATTTTTGATATTAAAGGTTTCCTGGACGTCGATAAATTAACCAATGCCATTGTGACAACTGCAGGGAAACATGACATTTTAAAAACCAAATTATATTCAAGCAGAAAAGGGGTATTCTACCAACTTTTAATGAGTTCCATGGATACCGAGATTGAATATGAAGAAATGATCAATCATCAAGAGAAGTTGGAAAAGTTGTTAGCAGAACAATATAAGATCATAGATATCGAGAATAATAAGCTGAATCGCTTCATGATCGTTAAGCTTGCGGAAAATCAATACCAATTAATATGGACATTCCATCATATTATTATGGATGGCTGGAGTTACTCGATGGTGATTAATGACATTTTTGCTGCTTATCATTCAATAACACCATCATCATCCGTGAGTCCTTCATTTAAAAAGTATGTTGAATATATGAAAGATTATACAAGTAATAAGGAACTGCGGGACTATTGGGCAGGGAAATTGGAAGGTACCCGGAATTCCGGATCCAGTTTAATGGGAGTGCAAGAAGGCGAGGGGTACATTGAGAATAGCTATTTGAAAGTATTGGATGAGGAATTAAGTGATTCCATTCAACGATTCTGTCAGGAATACAAGATTACCATGAATACTTTCTTTCTAACCATTTGGCTAGCCACTTTGAAAGAAATAAAAGGTACGGAAAATGTATGCTGCGGCGTAGTGACATCCGGCAGGAATATTCCTATCCAAAATATTGAGGCAATGGTTGGTCCATTTATCAACACTGTGCCGTTCATCAAGCATATCAGCCACGAAAAGAGCTACATGGAAATACTGGATGAGGTTCAAAATGAATTTTTGGAATTAAGTGCCTATGAGAATACACCTTTATCAGAGATTTATGAGTGGGCTAATTTGGAAAACCAACTATTTGAATCATTATATGCTTTTGAAAACTATCCGATGAAACTAGCTAATAATGATGAAATCAATGTTAGTTTGAAAGAAGGACGGGAAACGACCCATTATCCAATCGTCATCATCATCACCCCTGGTTCAAGTGTTCAAATTAAATTTAATGAGGCAGCGGTCAATCCAAAGTTAAGGTCATCCGTACTTTCTATATTTAATCAAATCTTAAGTGAAATGCTGGAAAAATCAAAAGTGAAATGAGGGGAAATATATGGAGACAACAATTGCGGTGAAGGAAAGGTTAATTGAGGAAAAACTTATTGGATTTTGGAAAGAAATTTTAGAACAAGAGACAATAGATACAGATTCCAACTTCTTTGACTTAGGGGGGAATTCTCTTTTAGCGATGCAATTTATTCAAATGGTGAAGAATAACCTGGGAGTGAGATTACCAATCAAGGTGATGTTCGAACAATCCACCATCAAGGAACTATCTGTACTCATCAAACAATTGGACGATATGCATAAGTTAAGTTGAATGGAAAAGAATTGAGGTGTTTTTCTATGAACAGGATGATCAGTGAAACGGAAAATAGGCTATTAAACTTGATTTCAATTGTTATTGAACCTTTAAAACTATCACTAGTAGAGGACATGAATGAATCACTAAGCACAAATGAAAAAAAAGATGAGTTTTTGTCTTCGATAAAACAGGAGTTTGGTATTCAATTAACACCGGAAATCATTTCAAGTCAATGGAATATAGAAAAACTGGCAAGTTTTCTGGACATGCTCCTCGACATGAGGGAAGACGAGGTAAATAAGCCTTATAAACGTGGGAAAAGTGAAGGAATGCTTTCTCATAATCAAGATCGAATGTATCTGTTCAACAGCCTGGATGAAAGGAAAATGCTCTATAATATGCCATTTAAATTCATTTTAAATGGCGTTGTGGACATTGATGACCTGCAACAGGCATTAGATTTCATGATTGAACGCCATGAAACTTTGCGAACTAATTTCAAAGGGGAAGAACATCAAATCCTTCAATTCTTATCAAAAAAAAGCCGAAACATGATTGCCTATGAAGACTGCAGGGGATTAGATCCAGAAGTCAGCGATTTAATGGTCACCTCCCATCTTACTGAAGAAATGGAAAGATGCTTCGACCTGGAAAATGATCATTTATTTAATATGAAACTATTTCGAGTTGATGAAGAAAAACATTATGTGGTATGCAATTTTCACCATATCATTTTTGATGGAGTATCGTTTGTCACCTTTTTCGAAGAGTTATTGGAGATTTATGAAAGAATTCAAACAGGCAGGGTTGGGGATATTCCCCCTCTGGACATGCAATATTTAGATTATGCTGTCTGGCATAAGGAGTGGGTCGAGGAAAGCACGCCAAGCCAAAGGAGGTTTTGGGAAAGTTATTTAGATCAAGAGGAAGAAGCATTAGAACTTCCATTTGACTTTCAACGTCCAAAATCACCTTCTTACTCAGGCGAAAGACTGGAAATGGCCATAACGAATGAACTTCGTGCATGGATTGACAGGGTTTTAAAGGAGAATGGTACGACTTTATATGCTTTTATGATGACCGCCTATCAAGTGTTTTTAAGTCGGTATACCGGGAAGAATCAAATCATTGTCGGGAGTACCGTGGCAAACCGTGGCCAAGAAGAATTTGCCCGGACAGTTGGATGCTTTGTCAATACGTTGCCATTGAAGCTGACCGTTGATCCATCAGAATCATTTCATGAAATATTGAACCGGAATCGTAAAGTGATTTTGGATGTATTGGAACATCAGGCTTTTCCATTTGAAAAAATCGTTGAAATCATTAATCCAGACAGGGATCTCAGTCATTCCCCATTGTTCCAAACAGCTTTGGCAATGGAAGAAAGCTTTGACGGGAACTTTAGCAACGCATTCTTCACTCTTGAACAAGACAAATTCGAAATTCCTTATTCAAATTATGACCTGACTATAAAGGTGAAGGGTTCTCATGACTTAATCCTGGAATTCGAGTATTCCGATGAACTTTTCAGGCGGGAAACAATTGAAAGATTCATGCTGAGTTTCGAAAAATGGTTATTCCAAATTTGCAGAAATGCGGATATACCTATCTGTCATTTGGAATATTTAGATGACAATCAAATGAATCATTTGTTATTTGAGTGGCAAGGTGAGGTTTCGGATGCTCATCAAAATGAGACGATCACCTCCATATTCAAAAGAATCGTCAAGAAGCATTCAAACAAATTAGCCGTTGCTGATAATGGTCAGGCCATTACTTATTCGGAATTAGATCAAAGATCGAATGTGATTGCGAAATTGGTCAGAAATCATACCGTAAACGGTTCTAATAAGGTAGGCCTGCATGTAAACAGATCGATTGATATGGTAATCGGCATGTTGGGAATCATTAAAGCCGGGTGTGCATACGTTCCGCTTGATCCTATGCTGCCAGCTGAAAGATTGGAATATATCGTCAATGATTCGAAAATGGATATATGCATTACGAATCAAGTTGAGGCTCCCGCCATTAAAAAAATAGCTAAGGTGATTGATCTTGAATCCGTACATTACGTGGCTACCAAGTGCTGTATCGAATCTATTGCACCTTCCGATCTAGCTTACATAATCTATACTTCGGGAACTACAGGAAAACCAAAAGGCGTCATGCTATCCCATAGAGGCGTAGTGAATTTAATAATAAGCCAAAACAAGTACTTACAACTTGATGAGACCTCAAAGGTATTACAATTTGCCACTTTTAATTTTGACGCTTCTATATATGAGATTTTTGGAAGCTTATTAAATGGTGCAGAGCTGCATATCGGGAATAATAAGGAGGAAATGTTTGATTTATACGCATTGGAAAATCAAATCAAAAGTGAAAAATTAACACATCTAGTATTGCCGCCCGCAGTATTGCAAGAGCTCAATATAGAGGGCTCCCATGTGAAATTCGTCGGTTCAGCCGGGTCTGAATGTCCAATAGCCTTGCTGGATCGCTATCAAAATATAAATTTTTATAATGCCTACGGTCCAACGGAATATTCAGTATGGACCACGTTTGAAATGTTTAAAGCGTATGAAAACAATGAGACTACCAATAATAAAGTCTCAATAGGCAAACCCATCCTGAATACTGACGTCTATTTATTAAGTCCTGAGCAAAGACTTGTACCAATAGGTGCTGCAGGGGAAATATATATTGGTGGTGAAGGGTTAGCTGTTGGTTATGTGAATAATGTTGATTTAACAAAAGAAAAGTTCATTGAACATCCTTTTAAAGCTGGAAAGCGTTTGTATCGCAGCGGTGACCTTGCAAAATTCACGAGCGATGGTGAGTTGATTTTTCTGGGGCGTAAAGATAATCAAGTGAAAATCAGAGGTTTCCGTGTCGAAGTGGATGAAATTTCGGTCAACCTCAATGCGTATCCGCAAGTAAGTGACTCATTCATTAAGGTTCAGGATCAGCCAAACTTAAATAAACAAATAATCGCTTATTTCACATCCAAACAACAAGTTGATTACGATCACTTAAAAGCATTTTTAAAAGAGAGATTACCAAGTTACATGATTCCTTCATTCTTTATGCAAGTGGACAAATTTCCGTTAAATGCAAATGGGAAAATTGATTCAGCACTTCTTCCGGTACCCGTAACCAGAAGCAATACATTGGAAGAACCTGTGACGTTCAATCAGAAAGCGCTTCTTCAAATATTCAAAAGTGTCTTAGGGTTGGATGACATCAGTATCCGGGATAACTTTTTTGAACTTGGCGGCGATTCCATTCAGAGCATTCAAATATGTTCACTAGCAAGGCAGGAAAGTATAATCATCAGTCCAAAATCAATTTTTGAAAATCAAACGGTAGCAGAGCTGGCAGCGATAGCGAAAACTGAAAACAAGGTCATGATTCAACCTATAGCCACTAGAGGGAATGTGGAACTGACCCCCATCCAAGAATGGTTCTTTGCGGAGCATACTGCTTCCATCAATCATTGGAACCAGTCCATTGTTTTTAGTAAAGATTCCTGTGCTCAAATGGAGGACATTGAAAAAATTCTATCACATATCGTGGAACATCATGATGGATTGTTAACCCTATTTGAAAAACGTGACGATAAATATATCGGGAATATAGACTCCGAACACAAAACATGGGAGTTAGTCTATAAGGATATACATCATTTGGATGAGGAAACGCGAATAAGGGTGAGAGATGAATGGGAAAGTAAGGCTCAAGGTTCATTGGACATAAGTAATGGACCGATCATGAAAATGCTTGTTTTAAAAGAACAGCCGAACAAGTATCGCTTCTTTTGGGTAATCCACCATTTATTGATTGATGCCGTTTCCTGGAGGATCTTACTTGAGGATTTCAATACTCTCCATGATCTGGCATTAAACAATCAAACAGGAAGGCTTGCTCATAAAACGTCATCATTCAAAGACTGGTCAAACTTCTTGAAGAAATACAATGAATCGTTGATGGACCCTGAAACACTCCGTTATTGGGAACAAAAAACAAAAAGTGAAATAACGGATTTTAAGATAGCGGAAGACTTTATAGCTAAAGAAGAAAGAACGATGGAGAAACCATTCAGTGAGGAAGAAACTGAATTCTTGATCCAGGAATTATCAAGGCAATCAAAAGCGACTGTGGAAGAAGTATTGTTGTCATTAATCGCAAAGGGTTTGAAACAATCTTTTGAAGTGAAGAACTTCTGGTTGGAAGTAGAAGGGCATGGCAGGGAAATGGTGGATGAAACAATCGATGTTACTAGGACCGTTGGCTGGTTTACTGCGATGTATCCAATATTGCTGCATTCAGATGGGACGTTTGACGATACTTTAAAAAACACGAAGAATGCTATAAGGGAAATCCCGAATAAAGGTTTTGATTATGGCGTCATCAAGTATTTACGACCTGGGGTCATTCAGGAGCCGGATGTCTACGTTACTTTTAATTACTTAGGAAGATTGGATTCTCAATTTGAATCATCCAATAGCAGGGACTTTGGTGAGTTTGAAAATAAACCAAAATTGCATTTCCTGTCATTTATCCAGGCTGGAAAACTAACCATAAAAATAATTTCAAAATTAGCCGAAGAAAAGATGAATCTAATAATGGAAGCTATTGGTGATGTTGTCATGGAAATCAAGGGAACTGAATTTGACCAAGGTTCTTTAATAGAAAGTGATTTCCCGGATGCGATGCTCACTGAGGAAGATTTGTTTCATATATTGAATTCTAACAAATAAGGTGATTACTGGTTTAATAGATTGATTGTGGTCAGCGGGTATGGAAGACACGAAGATAATGGAATCGGGAGGCGCAAAATTGGAGAAATCTATTCAGAATATCTACTCATTAACTCCGCTTCAAGAAGGAATCCTTTATGAATTGGAAATGAACAATTCAACAGAGAACCTTTACATTTCTCAAATGCGAATCAGGATAACGGGCGCTCTTGAAGTGGATGCATTGTTCGAGGCGTGGAGTCAGGTTGTAGAACGACATGAAGCATTAAGAATGAAGGTCATCTCTAAAAATATTGAAAATAATGTTCAGGTTGTCTTCAATACAATGGATTATCAACCGGAAATGATCGATATGACAGAGTTGAGTGAGCATGAACAATTAATGGAAATTAAAAGAGTGACTTCCAAATCCCAGGAGATGGATGTTAATAACTCCAATTTGATGAAACTCCAGTTAGTGAAAATTGAAGAAAATCAGTTTAACTTGATTTGGACTCATCACCATATAATTTTGGATGGCTGGAGTACCAGCATAGTCATCGATGAACTCTTTGTTATTTACAGCCGAATTGTAGGTAAAGACTCCAAAGGACTTATTGAAAAGCCAAAGCAATATGGAGATTTTATCCGGTATATGAATAAAACAGATGCGGAAGATTTAAATCGTTTTTGGAAAGAGCTTGCAAAGGATATTGAACAGCCGACGATCACATTTCCCGTCGTAAAACATGTGAAGGAAAACCAGCAGGACAATGATCTCTTCTGGGAGCTGAATAAAACGCAAAGTAAGCTTTTAAGAGAGTTTGCCGCTAAAAACCATGTAACGCTTAATGTATTGCTGCAGTTAATTTGGTCAATCGTCCTAAAGGAAATGTCCAATCAAAATCGAATCGTCTTTGGAATCGTTAGCTCTGGCAGGTCGAATAACTTATTCAAATCGGAAGAAATCGTTGGGATGCTCATTAATACGATTCCTATGATAGCTGAAATAAACGATACAGACAGCGTTACCGATTTACTGAAACGATTCCAGGAAACATTGAACAATATGCTGGATTACTCCCAAATTTCTTTAGTGGATATCAAAAGGCATACGAAATTAAAGAAGGAAGATCCGATTTTCGAAACTTTATTTGTTTATGAAAATTATCCGGAAGCGAAAGATGAAGGCTTTAGCATTAACTGGGAGGTTGAAGGAGGAAAAGAGTCACATAGCTTTCCGTTATCGTTACAAGCCCAGGATAATAAAGAAACGATTACATGCAAATTGTACTTTAATACCTGCTTCTTACAGCGTTCGCTAGTATATGATATCCAATCAGCCTTCATGCAGATTGCCCATCAAATTACTGAAGCTCAGCAAATTGCTGAAATATATGTGGATATTGACTTTTCAAAACTAAACAATAATGTGAGTATAGACGATCAAGCAGCAACGGATGCCCATTCGATTACATCCACATCCGTTAATCAAGGACTTAAAGAAATTTGGCAAGAGTTTTTCTTGAACAGCGATATTAATGATGATTTCTTTCAATTGGGCGGGCATTCGATAACAGCCATGAAAATGGTGTCTAAAATAAATAAAAGACTTGATGCGAATATGAAATTAGCTGATTTGTTTGAAAATCCTACATTGAAAATGCTAAATCATAAGATCTTTCCGGAAATGAGTATACCTCCAAGAAATCAAACGCAGGTCGTATCATCTTTTGTGGAAAAGACATTTTTGGAAGTCTTATCAACAAGTCAAATCGATAAAGATGCCGATTTCTTTGAAATGGGCGGACACTCGATTTTAGCCATGAAATTATTAACGAAATTAAACAAAGAATACAATCAAATTCTAACTTTGAAAAATATTTTTCAAAATTCAACAATCGATTCGTTGACGGACTTCATCATTAATGAAATTTCAGATCATGACATGGAGTACATAGAAGTGCAACAAGAAAATCATCATGTTTTATCCAGTAACCAAGAGGCTTTATGGTTCAACGAAAAACTCAACGGTAAGACAGCCAATTATAATATCCCTCAGAAATATAAAATTTCTGGAACAGTTGATACTCCAATGCTGGAAAAAGCCTTAAATCATGTCGTTACTAGACATGAGATTTTGAGGACGACCGTCCGTGAAAAAGCCGGTAAAGGCTATCAGGAAATCAGGGAAGATTTGTACATAAAAATAGATGAAATCGATCTCTCTGCGTTAAAGCCCGAACAGCAAAAGACTCGTATGCTGCAAATTGAAGACGATGTCCAATCGGAAATCTTTGAAATTGAAAAAGGTCCACTCCTGACAGCGAAACTTGTTAAATTGAGTGCAAAGGATTTTGTTTTATTTGTGAATCTCCACCATTTTGTTTTTGACGGATGGTCAGTGAGCATATTTTTAGATGAATGGTTATCGTTTTATGACAGTGAAGTGAATGAAAAAGAACTTATCCTTGGAAAAGACTTTAAACAATATAAGGATTTTGCATTAGAGCAGAAAAACTGGTTGGAAAAAAACATGAAAGAAGAATCGCAATTTTGGGAAACAAACTTAGCTGGGGAATTGCCTAAATTGGAGCTTCCTTTAGATAAGATACGTTCAAAAGAAAATCGCAACGATGGCAGTAGTTTTATAGTGGAACTAACGAGGGAAGAGCTTCAGGGTTTAAAGCGGATGTCCCTGGAAAAAAACTCGACATTATTCATGACACTGCTAACGATGTACCAGTCTTTCCTGGCAAAATATACAGGTCAAAACGATATCATCGTTGGAAGTCCTTTGGCGAATAGAATGATTGAAGGGACAGAAAAATCGATAGGTTATTTTGTCAATACACTGCCCTTTAGATTAAAGCTGGGACATGAAGAAACATTTGAAGAGATACTTCAAAGAAATACAGGCCATATCATCGACATCTATGATCATCAGCAAATGACATTGGAGAAAATCGTTGAAGTCATTAACCCTGAAAGAAATTTAGCAAGCACTTCTTTATTTCAAACCGTCTTCATTTTACAAAATAATGCCAAAGCTGCATTGGAAAGTGAATACATAAAGATAACGCCTGAAGTATTAAAATCAAAGGCAGCAAAATTCGATTTGAGTTTAGCTGCAGAAGAATATGAAGATAAGCTATTATTCGCCTTCGAGTATAATTCAGGGATCTTCAATGAACAAACCATTCAATCATTAGCTGTAAATTTCCTGGAGTGGATCAGGAAGATTACTTATCAGCCTGAACAATCCATTGACAAGGTATCCGTCGTGAGTAAGCAGCAGGAGAAATTATTATTGGAAGAATGGCAGGGAGAAACCATTCGCTTTGAGGGGATCAATGACACACTCCCACAAGCCTTCCATAAAGTTGTCGAGCGATTTCCTGATAAGATAGCCATTGTTGATGGTTCCAAAACCATTACATATCGCGAATTGAATGATAAGAGCAATCGGCTTTCTCACTATTTACTAAGCAAAGGGATTTCTAAAGAAGAAAGAGTCGGAATTTATGTGAATCGATCAATTGATATGGTGACGGGGATGTTGGCAGTAATTAAAGCAGGTGCTGCGTATGTTCCATTGGATCCTCATTATCCTAATGAACGATTAAGCTACATGGTTGAAGATTCGTCCATTTCCTATTGCTTGAGTCACAAAGAACTCGGAAAGAATGGTTTGATTGACCCATCCAAAATAATATATTTTGAAAATATTGAAAATGAATCGGATTTGTTAATGACAGAGAATCTTCACATTGCAGATCAGCGGGACTTAGCCTATGTCATTTATACCTCTGGAACGACAGGCAGGCCAAAAGGAGTCATGCTGGAACATAGGGGAATCATTAACTTGGTTCATAACCAAAATAAAATGATGTGTTTAGATACTTCAGCTAAAGTGCTGCAATTCGCTACGTTTAATTTTGATTCATCCGTCATAGAGATTTTCAGCACACTATTGTTCGGTGCCGAGCTGCATATAAGCGTAGATAAAGAAAATCAATTTGACATGAATAAACTTGTTGAACAAATTAAGCGTGAAGGAATTTCTCATATCATTTTACCGCCTGCTGTGTTGAAGGAACTGCCAATCAATGAATTGAGCACGATTAAAGTGTTGGGATCTGCAGGTTCTGAATGTCCAGTCGAGCTCGTTTCGAAGTTTAAGCATATATCGTTTTTCAATGGCTACGGGCCTACTGAATATTCGGTGTGTACAAGTTTTAAAATGTTTCCCCCCAATGAGGATGCTACGGATGAATTCGTTGTTTCAATTGGGAAGCCACTGACTAACACAGTTGCACTTGTGTTGGATGAAAACCGGAAACTAGTGCCGGCAGGAGCGGTTGGTGAACTTTATGTCGGAGGAATTGGGTTAGCGAGGGGATATCTGAATAATGAGAGCCTGACAAATGAAAGATTCATATCCAATCCATTCAATCCTGCTGAAAAATTATACAGAACCGGGGATTTAGTTAAGCATAACAAAGCTGGGGAATTAGTTTATATAGGCAGAGCGGACGACCAGGTGAAAATAAGAGGATACCGTGTTGAACTATCGGAGGTTAATGTTTCATTACGAAAACTAGCAGAAATCAAAGATAGTTATGTAACGGCAATGGAAGATGGATTTGAGAATAAAAGCCTAATTGCTTATTATACGGTGAATGATGAGGTTTCGGTGGATTCAATCAGAAGAAGACTGAAAGAAACACTGCCTGCTTTCATGATTCCTGCTCATTTTATGCAACTGGATAAATTCCCTTTGACGCCGAATGGAAAAGTTGATCGGAAATCCCTGCCGAAATGGACGGAACAGTTGGATGAGAGGAAGAAAAAAGTGCCGGATGTGCAAGAGCTGTCCAAAACTGAAACAGAGCTTCTGACAATATGGAGAGATGTATTAAACGATCCCGCTATAGGACCGGAAGATAACTTCTTTGAATGTGGCGGTGATTCAATCATCAGCATTCAAATATGCTCGGCTGCAAAAGAAAAAGATCTATTTATAACGCCTAAAGATTTATTTGAATACCAAACGGTCCGTGAGCTAGGGAATGTTGTAAATGATCTGAAACTAAAACAAGTGGTCCAAGAAAAAATATCAGGTTATGTACCGTTGACGCCTATTCAATCTTGGTTTTTTAATGAAAATCATGACAATATCCATCATTGGAATCAGTCAGTCGTTTTGATGAAGGATCATGCATTGGCGACCGAACAATATAAACAAATCATCATGAAATTAATTGATCACCACGACATATTAAGGACATTATTTGAAAAACATGGTGATTCATATATTGGCAATATTTCAAATGCTGATATGGCATGCGGTTTTCATGAGTATCAAGTTTCCAGTTTTACAGATGAAAATAGTCTGAAAGTAATTAAGGAGCTGGAAGAAAACGCCCAACAAAGTTTAAACATACACAATGGCCCCATGATGAAGTTCCTTCTATTCAGGGATCAAAAGGACGTAAGGATTTTTTGGGTGATTCATCACCTTGTGGTTGATGGTGTTTCGTGGAGGATACTTCTTGATCATTTCGAAAGATGCTATCAACAGATAAAGAATGGACAAGAACCATCACTGCCTTTAAAAACGACTTCTTATAAACAATGGTCCGAGAAACTGAACGAGTATCAGAACACTGGCCTACCGGAAGATGCCGTTCATTATTGGGAAAAGGAAATGAATATTCCAGTTTCTCCGCTGACGCATAGCTTAGGAGAAACATGTGATTTTGAAAACATGTACAAAATACAGGTGGATGAGGACCAAACACAAAACCTCATTAAAAACACTTTAAGAAAACATAAAACGACGATTGATGAGGTTTTATTATCCGTTATTGCCCATTCAGTTTCCAATATAATGGGAATTGATGAATTTTGGCTCGATTTAGAAGGTCATGGCAGAGAGGATATTGAAGATGATATTGATCTATCAAGGACAGTAGGGTGGTTCACCTCCATTTATCCAGTAAGGATTAAAGGAATGCCGTCTTTGGGCTCAACCTTGAGAAATACAAAAAACAGATTAAGAAGTGTGCCAAACAAAGGGTTTGACTTTGGAATCCTAAAGTATATTTCCACTCGGAATCATAACTATCCAGACAGCCTTGTGAGTTACAACTATCTAGGTCAATTTAATAACACTGGTGATATGGAACAAACCAATAGCAGCAATATCGATTTGAACTATACATTTCCATATAAGCTCAATTTTGTCGCCAGCATCGTAAACAATAGGCTCATGCTGAATATTATTGGCGATAGCAACAATGAAAACTACCAAATGATATGTAAAGAAGTTGAAGTACACTTAAACAATATTTTAAGTGGAAGCGCATATTTGAATGACTCCATTGTCGAAACGGATTTTCAAGCTGAGAAAATAGTCGATGGAAGTACGATTACCCATTTCATTAATAAGTTTAATAACATTGAAGAGATTTACCCAGTGACATCACTTCAAGAAGGGATGTTATTCCATAGTGAAGTAACTCAAAGTCCTGAATATATTTCACAGCTATCCATTGATTTAATAGGTGATCTGGACTTGGACAAATTGGAAGAAGCCTGGAATGAAACCTGTAGAAAATACGACGTTCTTAGATCCGTTTTCAGGCGCAATCAATTGGGGGACCGTTACCAAATCATCCTTAATGACATTTATTATGTGTTTAATCATGTGGATCTAACGACGTTTAGCGAGGACGAATCGGCATCCAAGATAGAAAATCTTTTAGAGCATAGCAAAAACAGACAAATGGATTTAGAGAATGGTCCGCTCATGAACATCACCTTGATCCAGCTATCGGATCATCGCTATAAATTCATATGGACACATCATCATGCTTTAATGGATGGCTGGAGCCTGCAAATCGTCATTAATCATTTTTTGGATAATTATCGAAACTCATCCAATTTGGTAAAAGACAGTGATGAACATAAGATTGCCTATAAACAAGTCATGAATCATGTCAGGAATATGAATAAACAGGATGAAGCAGCTTTTTGGAATGAAGAATTGAGGGATTTTGAACAAGTAAAAGCACTAGTAGGTAAGAAAACGGATAAGGAAGCTTTTACATCGGATAAAGTTATTGAATATAGCCTACCTGAAGAGCTTACCGAAAGATTAACAGAATTATCCAAGCAGCATAGAAAGACGATCAATACCGTTGTTCAAGGAGTTTGGAGCATCGTTCTATCGTGCTTCAGTGAGAGCGACTCAGTATGCTATGGGGTGACAAGCTCAGGAAGGAACCTCAGCATTCCGCATATTGAAAAAGCTGTAGGATTATTGATCAATACTCTGCCATTCTCTTTGAAAATCGATTGGGAAGATGATTTGCAATCCTATCTTACTGCGATTCAAAACAAGCAATTACAAATGAGAGAGTATGAGTTCAGTTCACTTACGGATATAAAGCGATACGCTGAAATTCCATGGGATAAGGAATTGTTCCAACATATATTTGTATTCGAAAATTATCCGAGCACAGAATCGGCAGAGGATTCGCGAATCATGATCGAAAATTCAGTCGGAAGTGAATCGACCAATTTTGATCTTACGTTCTCTGCGGCTGTAATGCAAACCAAGCTGCATTATAAGATCATTTATAAAGACAGTAAATTCTCCGAAAATGAAATTTTACGTTTTATGGATTCCATGCAGGAAATATTCTTAAAACTAACAGAAAATGAAACACTGCCATCTATTGAAAAATTAATAAATCACTTGAAAGTTGGGGCCCGATGATAAGTAAATCGATGACGACGAATAAATTGATGTCAATAACTGAAGCTTTTAAAAAAATCGTGGAAGATAATCAATCAAAAGCGGCACTTTGCGAAAATGAACGTCAAATTACTTATAAAGAATTAGACATTCTTTCAGATAATCTTGCCAAAAGGATCATTGATTTGGGGATTCAGGAAGAAACAATGATCGGTATTCCAAGCAAAAGGTCCATTGAACTGATTATAGGGATGCTTGCCATAATAAAGTCAGGCTGTTGCTATGTTCCAATCGACGAAAATTACCCATTAAAAAGATTGGAATATATGCTTGCAGATACGGATATGAAGTTCTTCTTATCGTTTAATGGTCAAGAAGGGAAGCTAAGGGAATTGGATATTGAACCAATTCCATTTGAGATGAATGAACTAAGCAGGGACGGGCATATTCCCGTTAACCGTTCCTCGGAGAATGGTCTCGCATATGTCATCTATACATCAGGTACGACTGGAAAGCCAAAAGGTGTAATGATAGAGCATAAAAGTGTAGTCAATTTAGTATTGAACTCTGAAATACTAAAAATTAATGAAAATAATAGAGTGGCCCAATTTTCCAACCCATGCTTTGACGCCGCAACCTTTGAGATATGGGGAGCTTTATTGAATGGAGCGACTTTATTCCTGATGCCGAATGAGTTCACTTCTTTTGATGATTGGAAAGAAGCGATATCGATTGGAAAGGTGGATGTAGCTTTTTTTACGACAGGTCTTTTCAATGCAATGGTAGATGAGGATCCAATGATTTTTGAAGGATTAAAGAAAATTGTGGTTGGCGGAGATAAAATCTCGGTTTCCCATGTGAGGAGATTGAAGCAAACAATCGGTCACTTCTCCTTGATTAATGGGTATGGACCAACTGAATGCACCACTTTTGCCATATGTCATGAGGTCGAAGAAAAAGATGCAGATGTTATTCCCATTGGAAAACCATTGAGCAATGTAGAAATCAAGATTCTATCTGAAGGACTAGTCGAGGTAGCAGATGGGGAAATAGGCGAAATCTACATTGGCGGTCAAGGGGTCATGAGAGGCTATTTAAATCAGCCGCAATTAACGGATCAAGCGTTGATCAAGGATGATTTGAATCAGACGAAGTGGTATAAAACAGGTGATCATGGCATCCGGTTACGAAATGGTGAGATCCTGTATAAAGGTCGGAAAGACAGTCAAGTGAAAATTCGCGGTTTTAGAATTGAACTGAATGAAATTCAAGACAAGCTTGATCAATACATGAAGATTGAAAGTTCAGTCGTTGCTGTTAAAAACATCAATGATGAAAATTATGTGATCGCTTATTACAAACATGAAGATGAAAAAGCGGAAAACGCTGAAAAGGATATTAAAGATTATCTGAACAATGAATTGCCGAAATATATGATTCCCCACTTTTTTGTCAGAGTGGATGATTTCCCGCTTAATGCCAACGGTAAAGTCGATAAAGAGAAATTATTGGAAATGGAGATCGGGCAAAATAAAACTTCCTTAGCCAATCAGGAAACTGGAAAGAAAAAAGAAGTATTGGAGATTTGGAGAAATGTATTAGGAAATCAAAGTCTAGGATTGGACGACAACTTCTTTGAACATGGAGGCCATTCCATTTTAGCTACCAAACTGGTCTATGTAATGAAGGAAACGGTACTTCCTGAAGCCACTTTACAAATCTTATTGGAAAATAATACAGTGAATAAATTCGTTGAAGCACTTGAAGTCGATTATTCTTGCAGCATGGAAGCAGTGATGGAGAAGGGTTCCGTGCTCGATCGAGAATTGATGGAGAAAATAAGGGAAATATCCGCTAAACCCGTTCAAATTGAAAAAAATATGATGATTACAGGTGGAACAGGTTTTTTGGGAGCACACCTATTAAACAAATTATTACTGGAATTGGAAGATGTCAAAATCTATTGTTTGGTTAGATTTCCTTCGAGAAATAGATTGAAAGATACTTTAATGAAATATGGTCTTTGGCAGGATGAATTCGTAAGTCGAATCGTTGTCATTGAAGGGGATCTTAGTAAACATCATTTCGGTCTGGATGATGTGACATATGAGAAATTAAGCAATGATGTTTCTCATGTGTATCATGTCGGTGCTGAAACGAATTTCTTCGAGCCGTATAGCAAATCAAAAATATCGAATGTGGATGGTGTAGTGGAAGTCATTAAGTTTGCTTCATCATGCAATCGGAAAAACATTTATTATGCATCAACGCTTTCTGTCTTGACCGGAGAAAGGAAATGGGACGAGGAAGACGAATTGGTTTATTCCCCCGATTTAATGATCGGATACAGCCAGTCCAAATGGGTTGCCGAGAAATTGCTTTTTCAAGCAAGGGAACTCGGACTGACAATCGATATTTTCCGGTTAGGCAGGATTTCATCTAATTCAAATGGGGTTTGGAACGAGAAGGATATGTTGTACAAGGTTTTTGAATCATTTATTGAACAAAGGATATTGCCATTTAAAGAGGAAATTCATTTTGAATTGATGCCAGTCGATTTTGTAAGTGAGTTTATTTACAAAATATCAAGATTGAAAGAGAATCAGAAGCTCGGGATCTATCATATGTTCAATGATCAGAGAGTTTCAAGTGAATTCGTGACCTCCTTCTTCGAAAAGAATGAAATACCTTACTCCAATATGGATTTGGAAGAGTGGTTACAATCTTTAAAAGAAAAGACACAATCTAACGAGATTCATTCATTAAGTGCTTTGTCCCAGTTAATAGATGAATCAACTAAATTAAAAGAGTCGGAAATCCTGCAAGGAAAAACCAAGAAGGAAATGGAACTACTATCAATGAAAATGCCGGAAATCGATTCAAGGTATGTTGAAAGCTTTATGAAGTACATGTTGAAATAATTGATCATAGTAGTAGGGGGATGGAAGGACTGAAGAAAACACTTTTTTGTTTCCCTTATGCTGGGGGAAGTGCATCTTTTTATAGAGAATGGAAATTTGATGATGATGTAATAGAGGTAATCCCGCTGGAATACCCTGGACATGGCAGTAAATATAGTGAACCACTATGTGAACATATGACGGATTTGACGGATATATTATTGAAGGAAATGGAAACGAAACATCAAATGAATTCACTGGAAAACATCTCTTTGTTTGGACATAGCATGGGTGCGATCGTAGCCTATGAAATTGCGGCAAAATTAGAAGAGAGAGATGATAATAAAGTTGAACATTTATTCATTTCAAGTAAGTCATCCCCAGAATATAAAGTAGATCAAATCGATTGCTCTAATACAAAACATTTAAAACGATCGCTTGAAAAAATCGGGGGAACAAACAAGGAACTCCTGGAAACGGAAGATTTCATGAATATATTCCTTCCGATAATCCAGTCGGACTTGAATGTATTAGCCAACTACCACCATGAAAAAAAACGCGAGAAAAAGGTGGGAAACAAAGCCGTTTTGCTATTGGGATCGAATGATACCGTGACGAAGGAAAGTATCGAAAGCTGGAATGAATATATTGAACAAATTGAAGGATTGCATATATTAAAGGGTGATCATTTCTATATAAAGCAAAACCAGGATATCGTTTTAAAAATCATTCAAGAGTATGTACTTAATAGTCGTTGTGAAGTTCTGATTTAAGATAGCTGACTGACTGCCTTGCACCAAAACTTGCCTTAATGTAAGCATCCGTTTGGATACCAATGAAACCCAATCTTCATCTAAAAAAGGACTGATTTATTTCAGTCCTTTTTACTGTAGACAAATTTATAAAGTTCCAGTTGCTTTCAGAAATCCACTCCCATACGCCGACAAGTCTGCTAAGCCTCCTCGACGGAAGCGCCTGTGGGGTCCCAGCTAGCCAGTTATTGGCAGGAATGTGCTAATTTCTTCAATCAATGAGGGTCCATCCTTATAAAGTAAAAACCAATCGAACCTTCTTTTAAAAATGGAACGGAAATGGAGATCCGTTCCGTGTTTTAGAGTCCACACAAATCGATTAAATGAGAAACATCGCGACTATTGTAGTCACTGCTAAACCAATGGTTACCGGAAGCAGATTCCGGCGGGCAAGTTCAAAGGGACTGACATTACAAATGGCAGCTGCCGGGATCAGTGCCCATGGAATCAGGGTACCTCCGCCAACCCAAATCGCGGTAATTTGCCCGAGTGCAGTCAAGGTGGCGGTTCCGCCTCCGATGGCCGTGCCAAAAAGTTTGGCGACAGATCCCGCTAAAGAAATGCCTGAGAAGCCCGATCCATCCAAGCCGGTGATGGCACCGATGCCGGTTAATGTGACGGCGGCTATTTCTTTCGTTAAAGGAACGGAGGCCGCCAATGCGGCACCGAGGTCATTGACGATGCCGAGGGATGTTTTCGGTAAGTAGTCACCGATGATCTGATTGAATCCAGAATCACCTAAATAGAAGAATGCGGCGATCGGAATGACGGGTCCGAATACTTTGAAGCCAAATTGAAAACCCTGAATCAAATAGCCCGTTGATTTTTCAAGCCCTTGCTGTTTATGTGCGACAAGGGATAAAATCAGCAAAATGAAAACCGCTGTACCGCCAACCAACGCGGTTGCATCTCCGCCTTGCAACTTCAAAATCGACAATGCCACAACATCCAACAGAAAGGCAATCGGAATGAAGACGGCAAAAAATTTCTTTTGTCCCAGTGTAAGCAGGTTTTCACTGATTGTTTGATCTTGGACAAATCCCTCATTATCCGCCGCCTTGATTCTTCCAAGCTTCATATCCCGCTTTAAAAGGATAAAGGCGGAGAGGGTGGTGACAACCCCCATTGTAATGACAAGGGGAATGCTCGCAGCGATTACATCACCGACTGGTATGGAAGCCGCATCGCCCGTAAGTTTAGGGGCAGCCTGAATGATGAAATCCCCTGATAATGCGATTCCGTGACCAAAAAGGTTCATCGCCATCGCCACGCCAAGGGCCGGTAAACCAGCCCGTAAGGCTACGGGGAGCAGAACAGCCCCAAGTAAGGCAACGGCAGGTGATGGCCAAAAAAACCAGGATATCACCATCATGACGATGCCAATTACCCAAAAAGCAAGTGTAGGGTTCTTAATGAATTTCGCAAATGGTGTAATCATGACATCATTAATGCCCGACTTCGTTAAAACCGTACTCATGGCTACGATGATGGAAATGATTAAAATCGTGGACATTAATTCCGTGATTGCGAAAATGAAGCTGTTGAATATCCCGCTTATGGAAGAGGCTAAACTGCCTGTAGCCACTAAGGCCAAAAGGAAAATGCCAATTATGCAGATGAGGGTAGTATCACGACGTTTTACCATAAACCCGATTATCAATGCAATAAATACAACATAAATCCAATGGAGTGCCGTTAATTCCATCTCCATGATTCGTCCCCCTCATAAATGTGCCTAGTTACAGTTTATGAGGGAGGTACGGGGTGGTGAGTTGTTTCAAAAATTTAAAGGCTTATCTTATTTTCAACTTATGATGTGAATATCGAATTAGGAGATTACTGGGTGTGTTTTTTCTTTTGCTTAAGGCTTAGTTGAAATAGGGGAATGTTGTATAAGATAATTCTACTGAATCAGTTATCATCCGTACAAAGTAAGTAAATGAACTTTACAAATCTTCCACAAGTAGTCGATAGAATTGGCAAATTAAAAGTCAAAAGGCATATATTCAATGCCTACTAAAACAATCACTCACCGTGTATGGCATCATTCATTAACAAAAAAGAATTTGGGTGGATCTGATGCTGAAAGCTTCGCAGATTATCATGTAAACACGCTGGGTTGGCCTGGAGTTGGATATACATTTATTATCGAGCCCAAGAATCTAATTAATTCCCCAAATGGTAAAAGGGCCAGGATTGCATTGCACATAAGGATGGAACAGGCGGGGTTCAAGTTGAAGATTTAATAAAAGCAAACCCTGGTATCGATCCAACTAAATTAAAAATAGGTCAGAGAATCAATTTTGGAAATGCTAAAAATAAAGAAGAGAGCAAACCTTCAATCAGTGGAGATGAAACAGTTAAGTCGATTCAAAACACGTTAATTAGCCGTTATAAAACTGGTCTTTATGTAGATGGATTTAATGGCCCTAATACAAAAACAGCACTTATCAAAGCCCTACAAACAGAACTTAATAAGCAATTCAATAAAAAGCTAGTTGTGGATGGTAAATGGGGAGTAAAAACTAAGGACGCCATCGTTACGGTCGAAAAAGGTGCAAAATACAATCTCACGTGGATCCTACAGGCTGTACTTTATTTGGAAGGATATAACCCTGGATCACTTGATTCTATATTCGGAAAAGGTACAGAGTCGGCTTTATATAAATTCCAGAAAGATAAAAGATGACTGCAGATAAGAAGGCGGGTAAAGCTGCCATCACGGAATTGTTTGCTGCATAATATAAAGCGAGGAATAAAAGGATTTTACAAGGTTAAAATACTAATGTGAGAAGCCCTCACAAGTCTCGTCAGTTGTAAAACCTTCTCTACTGGAGAGGGTTTTATCTTTTGGTAGGATGAATAAAAGGTAATCGAATGGATAAAGTATCAAATGTGTTAATACTTCCAATAGACACTCCTTTTCCAAAAGCCCTTCTCTAATGAGAGGGCTTTTCTATTATCATTAATTGGATAAAATATAATTGTGTTTCCAACAACACTCCTTCAGACAAAAAAGCCCTTCTTTTAATCGAGAAGGGCTTTTTTATTGGTGTTTTTATGGATATTTACCGCAAATATTGAACAGGTTAATAAATGGCCTTTTTCAAAGGGTTAATTTCAATATGGAGGGATTATTATGGATAATAATACTAAGAAAAAGATTGAATCAGAAGTTAAAAAAACGGTGGATGTTGAAATTGCTCAAGAATTAAGTGATTTTAGAGCTCAATTAAATCATCTTCAAAATTCACTATCAAATACTGGACAAAATTCAGGGCAACAAACAGGACAACAAAATCAACAACAACAAAATCAATTAATGCAACAAATCCAACAATTTGCTAGCCAGGCACAAAATCAACTACAACAAACTGATCAACAATTACAACAATCCATTCAACAAGCAATTCAAACTTTAAACCAATGTCTTCAATATGCTCAAACAAACCAAGCGCTTAACCAAATCAATCAGGTAGTAGGTCAAGCACAACAGCAATTCAACCAGTTGGGTCAACAACAGGGTCAACAACAAGGTCAACAACAAGGTCAACAAGGTCAACAAGGTCAACAACAAATGAGCAATCAACAATATGGTCAAATGGGACAACAAAATCAACTACAATAATATAGTTAATATAATTTTATGTGTGAAAGTACTATATTAGATTCTGAGCATTAATGGCAAGAAGTCCGACCTAAAGCCCTTCTCAAATCGAGAGGGGCTTTTTTTACTTTTGTAAGATGAATTATTAATTGAATAAACTATAGTACCCTAGAGTCTCTTCATACCCCTCTATTAATTGGAGAGGGTCTTTTTATTTCTGTATATAAAGTAATTGAATGGATAAAATACTTTTAATGTGTTACCCAAAAGGGTCACTCCTCCAGATTTTAACCCTTCTCTTAATTGAGATGGGCCTATTTATATGCAATTCAATAGTGGATTGGTGATAGGGTTTTGATTAGTCGTATTTTTTGTATATTAAATTTTTTATGGATATTTATCAGGATATTGAACAATTTAATAAAGTGCCTAAGGGCGACTATTGAATACGGAGGGATTTTTATGGATAATAATACGAAGAAAAAGATTGAATCAGAAGTTAAAAGAACGGTGGATGTTGAAATTGCTCAAGAATTTAGTGACCTTAGAAATCAATTAAATAATCTGCAAAGTTCACTTTCTAGTCTACAACAACGGCAACAACAGTCCGGCCAACAAACGGGACAACAAAATCAGCAACCACCACAAGGGCAAAATCAATTGTCACATCAAATTCAACAATTAAGTGGTCAAACTCAACAACAATTACAACAAACAGATCAACAACTCCAACAATCTATCCAACAGGCAATTCAAACTTTAAATCAAGCATCTCAATACATTCAAAGTAATCGAGCATTAACTCAAATGAATCAAGCTGTAAGTCAAGCACAACAGCAGTTACAACAAATGACAGGTGGGCATCAACAGTCCGGCCAACAAATGGGGGACCAACAAGGGCATCAACAGTCTGGCCAACAAATGGGAAATCAACAAGGGCAACAACAATTTGGCCAAATGGGACAACAAAATCAACTGCAGTAATCAAGAAGTTAGACTGAGAATAATTAAATGTTAAAAAATGTATATTAAATAATTGATTGGAAAAAATATTATTGTGTTTCCAACACTCTTCAGACAAATAAATCCTTCTCTAATGAGAGGGATTTTTTAATTTACAGGAATATTAAGTAATTAAATGAATAAAATCAAATAATGTGTTACCCTTCACTTATTCAGATAAAGCCTTCTCAATCGAGAAGGCTTTTTTTAAATAAAACGGTATATGGTTTTTTAATCAAACTAAATCGGCAAGTTCTACAAAGGCGGACTATATTGGAGATGAAACATTGAACGGTTGAACATGCTTCAGGAATGATTTTGCTATTGGGACTCATACTTTTAAACTTAAAAGGGTATAAAACTGTTAATGGTCAAACAGAGGCCTATTGGTAATTGGTAATAGAAAAATAATGAAGAGATATGCTCATTGCATATCTCTTTTAATTAGAAGAAGATTGGTTTATGAAAAAATACTACATATCTGCGCTATCTATTTTGGTATTGCTTGGGGTTTTTACTTGTTTTATTCTTATCTCCACCTAAAGAATTAACCACTTCTAATATCGATGTTATTGAAAAAGAACGTGAAGTAACGAATGCTGCTGCTGATTTTGGTACGGTTGGATATGGGGTGGGAAAATTGAAAAGTAAAGTTATCGATGAAGGAAGTATACTTAATAGTACTGACAATGAAGTGTCAGTTGTTGCCTCAGTAGATAACCACATTGATGAGGTCAGAAAGTATGCTTTACTTGTTTTTGAAGATTATAAATAAGTGAAATTTAAGGTTAAAAATAAGGAGCAGGACGTAAATAAATATTTCTTTGATATGAAACCTAAATAGCTCCATAAACTTTAATGTTACTGTTCCTATTCGTTCCGACTCAAGTGAATTGACTTTTGTAATCGTTCAAAAGCCAGAGTATAAATTGAAGGAGCTCGACCTAAACAGGGCAGGGATTTTAGAACAAGTATTAAGTATTCGGTATTCCTCAACAAATCCGCCAAACGGGAAAGTTGTTAAAAAGTAAAGCAAGAAAAACCTGATGCTATTATAAAGGATGGATTCAATGAAAATATATCTATGACAAATAGTCAGGAAAAGTTGCAATCAATTATGACTGAAAAAGAAGGCAAGGAACTTAAGTTCTCTGCCGGAAATGAGACAAATGCTGGAATCAGATATGCAATCATAGCTATAAAAGATTGGGAACAAGTTGCAGTTAGAGATAACACAGACGTCTTATATACCACTGTTCCACCATAAACTAATCTACCCGACGTTGAATGAAGAAATAATTTCCAGCTCACCACCTTCCCACTTCCTTATTAAGTAAATGCTGATAATTATCAGAGTCAACAAACTTTTGGTTCCTTTAGAGTTGTTATTCAAAATAATGAATAAGATTATTAACGGAAAGGAAGAATCGGATTGTCTACTATAATTAATATATTAGGTTTCGTCGGTATTATCGGATTTATAGTTCTTTTAGCAATAGCAAAAACTATAAAAGATAAATCTAAAAGGTAGTTGGTTTTATTAGTGGAATCACTTTCCCCGATAAGAGGTCTGGATTACTAGGCCTTTTTTTGTTCCTTACTTATACAGCATGGTAAAACGAGTCAAAAATCAAAAGGAGAATTCATATACCCTTTTACAACATGAAGCAGGTCTTTTCTATTTTAGGATAAGTTTTCCATAAGCAGGACTCCTCAAATACAGTATAAGTTCGTCTTATTAAAGTGAATTCTTCCTCGTTTACCCTGATAATGCTATTCCGTGACCAAAAAGGTTCATCGCTATCGCCACGCCTAGCAATGGAGTGCCGTTAATTCCATCTCCATGATACGTCCCCCTCATAAATGTGCCTAGTTACAGATTATGAGGGGGGTACGGGGTAGTGAGTTTTTTCATGAATTTTAAAGGCTTATCTTCTTTATTTTCAACAATAGTTCAAGTATCCTTAATTTGAATAGCAACTATTGTAAATGAGGGATAAGCCGTGAAGCAAATATATAGTGATGTCATACAATTTCGGGGTACACATTATGAGTTTGGATACATGCAAGGGAAGGAATTAAAAGATTCGCTAACGGTAAAGAACCGTGAAGATCAGTGGAAGATCAGGCAGCCGAGGTTTACGGTTGAAGAAGAAGAGGTCAAGAGAGCCATTACACAATTCGCCCCTGGAGTTTGGGAAGAATTACTCGGATTGCAAGAAGCGTTGAAATGGCCAATGGACCGCGTGCTTCAAGAGTTCGGTGGATACCGATTGGATTATGTCCGGTCGGGCTGTTCGATCATGACAGGCAATGATTATCTCATTCGCAATTATGATTACCACCCGAAGACTTATGAAGGACGCTATGTCTTATTCCAGCCAACCGATCAAGGGTACTCAAGCATCGGCCCTAGTCAGCGAGGGACTGGCCGGATGGATGGAATGAACGAAAAAGGGTTGGTGATAGGCTATAATTTCATGAATCGCAAGAACCCTGGTGATGGTTTCATCTGCTGCATGATTGGCAGACTGATTGTTGAATCTTGTGCGGACGTTCAGGAAGCGGTGGCGATGTTGAAGGAAATCCCGCATCGTCATTCTTTCACTTACGTCGTCTATGATAAAAGCGGAAATACCTATATTGTGGAAACCTCCCCAAGAAATGTAGAGGTGCGCACGTCAAATGCCTGTACCAATCACTTTGAAATCATGAAAAATGAAAACCGTAACCATCTTATCGATTCGAGACGCCGATTGGAGATCATCCAGGATCATGAAGGGAAACTTTCTTCAGCCTACGATGCTTATCGGTTGTTTAATGATACCAATCAAGGTGTCTTCTCGGATTTATATAGCAGCTGGGCGGGAACGATTCATACATCCGCTTATTTACCTAAAGAGATGAAAGCTTGGATTGCCTTGGGAGGGAACCAAGAGCCGACTTCCATAGATTTTGCGAAATGGCTCGAAGGGGAAGATGTTGATTTAAGACAAATCAAAGGTGTAATTGATACGGATATTCCCTTCGTGCACATGGATGAGGGAGCGAATTGGTTTCGGAATTGAACATCTTTAAGTGAAATTTCACCTACTTTGTTAAGGGTCCAATCCTTTGATTGGGCTTTTGTTGTTCTACTTTTAGGAAAACCTGGTACTATTTATTAGTGGGTGTCTCCGTAATATAATATGATAGAGTAACGGATTTTGGATTGAGGACAGGAAGCTGGATTTGTGTGCCGTACTTGTACAATGAATAAGGGGATGAGCGAATGTTTTCGACAGCTATTGGATGGTTTCGGTTTATTACAATAATTGAGGGAATCTCATATGTTTTATTGCTTGCCATTGGTATGCCCATTAAGTACATATTGGATATTGGGGAAGCAACACTCATTTTAGGCAGCATCCATGGTTTCTTGTTTGTCGTGTTTGGGCTTTTATTACTTTATGTGAGCATCATATCAAAATGGTCCTTTTTAAAAATGGCGATGATTTTCATCGTTTCATTCATTCCATTTGGTAATTTTGTTATCGACCGCAGGCTTCTGAAGCAAAGTTAAATACTTTTACTTTAACGTCTTCCATAAGTGGAAGGCGTTTTTTTGATGGATTTAAGCTTGCTGTAAGGTTGGCACAAAGATGCTGTAAGAATGAGCATGTAAGATAAATGTATCAACAATACTGAAGAGGTGAAACAAATGGAACCATTATTAAAAGTGGAAAATATAAAAAAAACATATGGTAAATCAAGCGCTGCCTATACGGCGTTGGAAAATATATCTTTTGACATTCATGCAGGGGAGTTTGTAGGAATCATGGGACCTTCTGGAGCGGGGAAATCGACATTGCTTAATATGTTGGCAACTATCGACTCGCCGACTGAGGGGAAAATTTATATGAATGATACGAGCATTCACGATATGAAAGGGGCGGAATTAACGGATTTCAGACGTGAAAATCTGGGTTTCATCTTCCAGGACTACAATTTGCTAGACTCATTGACTGTGAAGGAAAATATATTATTGCCACTGGCGATTGCGAAAATTCCAGCGAAAGAAATTACTGCATTGGTGAATCGTATTGCTAAAGTATTTGGGATTGAAGATTTATTAGCTAAATATCCATACCAAATCTCCGGTGGGCAAAAGCAAAGAACAGCTGCAGCCAGAGCGCTTGTGACAGAGCCGGCATTGATCCTGGCAGATGAGCCAACAGGTGCACTTGATTCAAAATCTGCAACAGGTCTGCTGGAAAGCTTAAGTGAACTAAATGAAAATAATAATTCCACCATCATGATGGTGACACATGATGCATATGCCGCAAGCTTCTGCCGGCGGATCATTTTCATCAAGGATGGTACACTTTCAACAGAAATTTATCGTCGTGGCCAATCACGTAAAGCTTTCTTCCAAGAAATCATGGATGTCCTTGCAACAATTGGAGGTGAGGTAGATGACGTTATTTAGTCTGGCGAGAAAAAATATTGCCCGGAACCTTTCCCAATATTTTATATATATCGCATCCATGGTATTTAGCATTATCATCTACTTCACATTTGTAACATTGAAATATAGTGATGCAGTTGCAGAACAAACGGCTTCATCACAGAAATTAGGTTCATTAATGAGTGGTGCGGCCGTCATCCTGATTTTTTTCGTTGCCATTTTTATTGCCTATTCCAATTCATTTTTCATGAAAAAACGTAAAAAAGAAGTGGCATTATATGCATTGCTTGGCGTACGTAATCGCCAGATTGGCTTTATGCTCTTCTTTGAAAATCTATTGCTAGGCTTGGTTTCATTAGTTGTAGGGATTTTACTTGGATTTCTATGTTCAAAAGGGTTCATGACGATCTTGATCTATTTAATGGGCTATGATGTCATCGCACCTTTTACATTTTCAGGATCTGCAGCTTTGAACACCTCTATCGTATTTCTTATTATTTTCTTGGTGACATCATTCCAGGGCTATCGTTTAATTTACCAATTTAAACTAATTGATCTTTTCCATGCATCGAAAAAAGGGGAAGCGGCTCCGAAGCCATCTATGATTGTAGCCTTTCTGGGAATTTTCCTGATTGTCATCGGATATTGGTTGGCGATGCAAGATCTTTTTACTTCTAAAGTGTGGGAAAAGATTGGCTTTTTGATGACGGCACTCATTATTTTGACAACTGTTATTGCCGGTACATTTTTATTGTTTCATAGCGTGACAGGCTTTGTGTTAGCCGTGATCAAGAAAAATGAAAAATGGCTATGGAAAGGCCTGCATCTGATGACGGTCTCGCAATTGCTTTATCGCATTCGGGGGAATGCAAGGACATTGACCGTAATTGCGGTGTTAAGTGCTACAACGGTAACGGCTGGAGGTTCGGTTTATGGTCTTTATTACAACGCGAATGACCAAGTTATGACCGTTGATCCGAATACCTTCATGTATCAGCAAACGGATGCTAAAAGCGATCATCAAGTCACCGCCGTTTTGCCAGATACAAAGTATGATGAAAATGTTGAAGCGCTATCCATCACATTTAATACGAAAGAACTTAGCGAGGAATCAGCATTCGATAACTCGGATAAAAAGATTTACACGGTAATCGATGAAAGAACATATAACAAATTGGCAGATGTACAGGGTAAGGAAGCATTGCATGTGAATCATGGCAAAGCAGTCATTTTAGATATTGGATATGACAAAAGATTCTCACCTGAATACAAGGACAAGACAATAAGGACAGAAAACAACACGGCGATAACATTCCAAAGCTTTAAAACACAAACGGTTTTAAATGCCAAAACAGCAGGCATTGCAATGGTTGTATCGAATGATCAATTTAAATCATTGCAAAAAGAAGGGGAAGCCCTGAACTATCGTGCTATCGGTGTTGATCAAGCCTCCGTGGATTTATCTGAAAAAATATCAAAACAAATACCTGAAGAAGCTCTATTTTCCAGTGCGCCTCAAGATTTTCAAGCAAGCATTGAAAGTGTAGGATCATTGCTCTTTATCGGCAGTTTTCTTGGTCTGGTTTTTTTAGCGGCAACAGGCAGTATCATTTACTTTAAAGTTCTAACGGAAGCTGAGGAAGATAAATCACAATACAATATGCTTCATAAAATGGGCGTTAACGCAAAAGAAATGCGGAAATCCATTGCATCACAAGTGTTTGTAATCTTTTTCGTCCCGCTGGCAGTCGGGCTATTGCACAGTGCGGTTGCGTTAAAAGCCTTCTCCGGCTTATTAATGATGAATCTGGCAAAACCTGTATTGATCTGGATGATCGCTTATACGATTATTTACGGTCTGTATTATATCTTAACGGTAGCTTCTTATAATCGTATTATCACACAAAATAATAAAACAGAAGGATGATCTAAATGAAGAAATTTTTTATGGTAGTTGGCATATTGTTCATACTTGGAGCGGCAGGAGTATTCGCGCTTACCAAAATTGACTTTAATCGCATGAATGCCGATAATTATTATTTGCAAATTACAGAGGATGGGGTGCAGCATGAAACCAAACTGGATGATGGTACAGTGATGACTTACTATTCTTATAAACTTGACGCCAAAAATGCAGATGGTGAAACGATACCGCTTGAATTCACGGCACAAAAAAATCTTCGAAAAGATGCTTACTTAAAGATGTACGTGAAAAATGGTGATGAGGTTTCGTCATATGATGAAGTGAAATTTGAGGATATTCCAAAAAAGGCACAACCAATATAAATAGGAAGAAGGGCTGTCTGTAAGTTAGGACAGCCCTTTCTCTGTAAGAAAAAATAATTATAAAAGTATCGTGATGGTTGTTCCCTTATTTTCAATGCTAGTCAAATCCAGTTTACCTTTATGAGCCAGGATAATGTCCCTTGCAATGGCCATTCCTAAGCCGGTCCCATGTTTACTGGCAGTATTCGTACCTCGATAGTAGCGTTCAAAAACCTGATCCAAATCTTTGGAGGGAATACCGCGGCCATTATCGGCAATGGTGATCTGGGTATGATGTTCTGATTGTAGATGAATATCATCAATTTGTATTTTCACGACGACATTTTCATCATTATGTACGAGCGCATTGTAGATAAAGTTAAAAATTGCCCGTTTCAGTAAATTTTTATCGACTTTATGCATTGCTTTATCCACATTTGCCTCAAATTCGACCTCTCGATCACCAAATTGTGAATCATTTAAGAGCTCTATCGTCATTTCTCTTATAAACCCAACGATATCAAGATCTTCAAATTGCAAAGGAAGTCTTTGGTTGCGTAAACGCATCGTTAAATTGAGGTCATCCAACAGATTTTTCATATATACGGACTGTCTATTAATAATGGATGTAAACTCATACAATTCTTGTGGTGTTAATTCATGGGCATTGTCTTTCATCAACTCTGTATAACCATGGATGGATGCAAGTGGTGTCTTCATGTCATGAGAAACATTGCTAATCCATTCCTCACGCATTTGGTCGAGTTGATCACGTTCTTTTTCATACTGATCTAACTTTACCGATAGTTCATTCATATTGTGAAATACATCTTCATAGACGCCTTTTGGTATACTCATCTTTTTAAAGCGTCTTTCACGAAGCTGCTGAATTCCTTCTATTAAAGTGTTAAGTGGTGTCGTTAATCTTTTACCAAATAATAGTCCAATGACTAGGGCAATAATGATATCCACCGTTAAAAACAGTAAAAGTATGATGTTGAAGTACTTTAAAATGTGAACATAATTATAGGACAGTACATATCGGCCTATTCCTCGATCTTTAACCCCTACAAAATAGCTGAAATCATGAGCTTCGCCGGCAAAAACAGTCGTCTCTGCATCAATTTCTTTATACTTATACATTTGGACGATTTCAACAGGAGAATATACGGTTTGCAATTTTTGAGGTGTGTAATAGGCTGCTACTTGTTCACCCTTATCATTCAAAAATTGTATCCAGGCGTTCGTGTTCCGCAGTTTTTCCAGCCCTTCTTCATTTACCATTGGTTTGTCATCTATTAGTTCTACATATTTTGAAAAAGATCGGCTAAAGTTCTCCGCAGATTCCTCTTCCGTGTCGAAATGAACAAAGAGTAAGCATAAAAGTAAAATTGTATTTACGATTCCTACGATTACGACAATTGTCACAACGGATCCTAAAAAGCGCCGTGTCAATTTCCACTTCATCTTGTTTCACCCTTGGTCTGTAATTTATAACCAAGCCCTTTAACGGTTATTAAAAAAGATGGCTTTGAAGGATCTGCTTCTATTTTTTCGCGTAAACGGCGAATATGGACCATCACTGTATTATCAGAGCCAAAGAAATCATCGCCCCACACATGTTCAAACAAAGTTTCCTTGCTCAAGATCTGATTCGGATGATGCATAAAACAGCTCATCAGACCGATTTCTTTAGCTGTCAGCTCAAGGATTTTGCCATCTTTTTTCACTTCATTTTCATTTGAACTAAGTTCAAATGGACCAATTTGCAATTTTTTCGGTGAGGTTTTTTCCTCTGTATAGCCCGCCCGCCTAAGCTGCGCCTTTACTCGATAGGCAACTTCTTTCGGACTGAATGGTTTGGTAATATAATCATCCCCGCCAATCGCCAACCCCAAAAGCTTATCAATTTCCTCATCCTTTGCCGACAAAAATAAAATCGGCACATTCGACACTTCACGAATTTGCTTGCATAAGTCATAGCCTTCACCATCTGGCAGCATGATATCCAGTAAGACTAGTGATGGATCGAACTTTTGAAACTTTGCCCACCCATCCGCAATTGTCCCCGCCGTAATAATATTGGGGATACCTTCTTTATGTAAAACTGTCTCCATGAGACGTGCCAAATCTTCTTCATCGTCAATAATTAAAATCCACTGATCATTAGACATTCTTCTACCTCCCAAACATCAATCATACCCTACAGTATAGAGTACCCCTTAAGAAAAAATAAGGGGAGGAAAAGATTTTTAACGAACTCATGCCATTGATTTCACGAAACACAGTGAAAATAACGAAGTGCCATTACAGGAGAAATGACTGTAGAGTTGAGGATATTTATGCCTGGTTCTTATTTATTTAAGGGAGTTTCCGAAAGAAGGTCGTGCTTCATACTGATTTGGTAAAGGTTGTATGATAAACTGTTTAAAGTATTGCCAGGTAGATTATGCTAAGTAATGGGATTTTAGGAATTCGTTCCAATGTACGTAGTGAATGTGGAAGAAATAAAAGGAGAAAAATATAATGGAAACAAAAAAGGTGTTACCCGTACTTTTTTTAGTGATGTTTTTAGTCATGGTCGGATTTGGGATCATCATTCCCGTCATTCCGTTCCTTGCTGAAAAGGTTGGTGGCAGTCCCACAGAGCTTGGCCTTTTAATGGCTGTTTATTCACTGATGCAATTATTTTTTGCCCCGATATGGGGACGTATATCTGACCGGATAGGGCGTAAGCCTGTCATGATTATCGGGATTGCTGGACTGGCCCTTTCGTTTTTCATCCAGGCATCGGCAGATTCCCTATGGGTATTATTTGCAGCCAGAATCATTGGCGGGATTTTGTCATCGGCAAACATGCCAACCGCAATGGCGTATGTGGCTGACATCACGACGCCGGAAGATCGGGGAAAAGGGATGGGAATCATCGGGGCCGCCACAGGGCTTGGATTCATCTTTGGACCTGCGATTGGCGGGGTATTCTCCAAAACAAGTTTGAACTTGCCGTTTTACATTGCTGGAATATCCTCTTTGATTACTTTATTCTTAGTGATTGCGATACTGAAGGAATCACATACAGTAGAGAAGAGGGCCCAACAGTCAAAAAATAAAGAGTCCATGTGGAAAGCCTTTAGAGGGCCGCTTAAAACCATGTTCTTTTTGCAAATGATCGTCACCCTTTCAATGGCAGGACTAGAAACGACTTTCGCCTATTTTGCAGCCAAAAAAGCTGATATAAATCTTGTGCAATTAGGCTATATCTTTATGATCATGGGGTTTGGGAGTGCGATCGTTCAAGGTGGATTAGTAGGCAGGATGACAAAGAAATATGGGGAAGGCGCGGTCATCCGAATGGGAATCATCGTCTCGGCAGTCGGTTTCATTCTCATCCTGTTTTCTTCCGGGTTCTGGACATCGGCGGTCTTCCTGACGATTTTCGGAGTGGGTAATGGGTTCATCCGGCCTGCCATTTCGGCCCTGCTTACCAAAAGTTCCATGTCGGGCCATGGCAGTGTCACGGGATTGCTATCTTCCTTCGACTCGTTCGGCAGGATTGCAGGTCCTCCGATCGGCGGTTGGTTATTTTCGATTTCGATTGATTTACCATTTATATCGGGTGCCATTCTTTCCGTTTTTGCTTTGATTCTTTTTCAGTTATACCATGCACGGACACAGACTAAACAGGTTCAAGCATCTCATTGATATAATGATGGGCAAAAACCCCCCATTTCAAAAAATGGGGGGAAGTTGCGAGCGGTGCTTGAATAGTACCGTTTTTTTATTGAATCATATTGAGGAATTTTCGTGTGCGCGCTTCTTTAGGGTTTGTGAAAATCTGCTCGGGTGTTCCCCGCTCCATTATTTTTCCTTCATCCATGAAAATGACTTCATCGGCGACTTCGCGGGCGAAACGCATTTCATGGGTTACCACGATCATTGTCATGCCTTCATCTTTCGCCAGGTCTTTCATGACCTGCAGGACGTCTCCCACTAGTTCGGGATCCAAAGCGGAAGTGGGTTCATCGAATAGCATCACCTTAGGCTCCATGGCCAGGGCCCTTGCAATTCCGACCCGTTGCTGCTGACCGCCGGACAATTGAAACGGATAAAAATCGATTTTTTCACCTAAGCCCACCTTTGTAAGCAGGGCAGCCGCCGTTTCTTTCGCTTGATGTTTGGCGATGTTTTTTACAATGATGGGGCCTTCCATTACATTTTCCAAAGCTGTTTTGTGGGGGAAGAGGTTATAGCTTTGGAAAACCATCCCTGTCAAACTGCGAAAAGATGTAATCGAATTTTTTCTAACGGGTTTTTTGAAGTCCATTACCGTTTCATCGATTTCAATCGTCCCGTCCGTGGGCACCTCAAGGAGATTCAAACACCGAAGAAAGGTTGTTTTTCCTGAACCGGAAGGACCGATCAATACAATGACTTTGCCTTGCTCCACTTCCAAATCGATGCCCTTTAATACTTCAAGGTCACCAAACGATTTATGAAGATTCTTAATGTTGATCATTTTAAAATCTCCTTTAACTACTGCGGTTCTTATTTTGCTACATAACGATTAAGTCTCTCCTCTAAACTTCCTTGAATGAAAGATAGAATCGTACACAAAATCCAATATAAAGCAGCTGCTTCCATGTAAAGTAGTAAAAATTCATAGTTTTTTGCAGCGATTTCTTGAGCTTTACGGAATAATTCCGTTACAAGAATGAGTGATGCAAGCGATGTATCTTTTAAAAGGCTAATGAACGTGTTGGATAATGGGGGAACGGAAACCCGTGCTGCTTGCGGCAAGACGATCCGCTTTAACGCTTGGGTATATGTCATCCCGATTGAATAGCCTGCTTCCCATTGCCCTTTTGGTATCGATAAAATGGCTGCTCGTATAATTTCCGAAGCGTATGCTCCTACATTTAAAGAGAATCCTATAATAGCCGATATGAAAGGATTGATGGTTACACCTAAATTTGGAAGTCCATAGAAAATGATAAATAATTGCACAAGTAAAGGTGTCCCGCGGATGATTGACACATATACACGCGCAATTATTTGAAGAATTCTAATGGAAGATAATCTAGCCAATGCTGTGAGTACAGCAAGAATAAGGCCGAGAACGAATGTGATCAATGTTAGTGGAATCGTATATTGAATAGCTCCCTCTATCATCGGATAGAGGGAGGTTTGAGCGATGGAAACAAGCTGGTTCATACGCTCGGGGTCGGTGAAAATATTACTTAGGAGAAACATCTTCACCAAACCATTTATCCGAGATCTTCGCGTACGTGCCGTCGTCTTTCATTGCTTTAAGTGCTTTGTTTACTTCTTCCACTAATTTGCCGCTGTCTTTTCTGAACATTAAACCACTTGCGACTCCGCTTTCTTCCTCATCAGCCACTTTGATAGGTGCATCCGGATGTTGCTTTTTATAATCAAGGTACGATAATTTGTCATTGATCGTCGCATCTACACGTTTAGAACCAATAAGCTGTACGGATTGTGAAAATCCTTCAATGCCTGTAACTTCAGCACCATGTGATTTGGCTAGATCATTGTAGTTACTTGTTAAAGATTGTGCAGAGGTCTTGCCTTTCAAATCATCGAAGGATTTAATATCCGTATTATCTTTGTGTACAAGCAATACGGCCCCTGATTGAATATATGGGTCAGAGAAATCATATTTCTTTTGACGGTCTTCATCGATGCCCACTTGGTTTGCGATCATATCAAATCGTTTTGCATCCAAGCCTGCAAACATGCCGTCCCATTGTGTTTCCTTGAATTCAGCTTTCACTCCAAGGCGTTTTGCCACTTCTTTAGCAATTTCAACATCAAACCCCGTAAGTTTATCTGAATCATCGTGGAATGTGAAAGGAGGATATGTACCTTCTGTTCCAACAGTTAATACGCCATCTTTTTTTACTTTATCATATAGACTTTCTTGTGAAGAAGATTTATTGCCGGTATCGTTTGCCTCATTTTTTGTATCGGTACCACATGCGGTAAGTACAACCGTGAAAGCTAACAATAGCGATAAAAGTGCAACCATTTTTTTCATTTGGGTAAACCTCCTAGTAATCTGATAGGGATTGATACTCTGTGATACTATACAAGAAAAGGAAAAAAGTCAATGAAAATAACTTATATCATTAGTGTTAATGAAACTTGGTGAATTATACGGTTTTTCATGCATGGAAGTGAAATAAAACGAAAGGGTAGGGAAGTGTACGTTAAGATTCTAAGGGGTCAAAAAGCCCCTCTTTCCGCTAAGTGGGAGAGGGGCTTTTTAAGGCCGTCCAGAACTATTGCAGTATTCTTTTTAACTTAGTGTTTACCACGGTTATTTATCCTCTACGCTGACGAATATAGGGTTTGAATAGAACCAAAGGTCTTTATAGTTACGTTTGTTTATTTCTGAAAAACGCGTTTCGTTATCCTCGATTTCAGTCTTTTTATCGATCAGCGGTTCACCGTCCATCGTTTCTCCAGATACATTTTCCCCCAGATTCGTGCCGCGCAAACGGAAATATTGATCCTTATTGGCTTTGACTTTGTAAGTGATGGCATGAAAACCATCGCGATCGGTTTTCCAGTCTTTACTTGTAAAGCGTTTAACCACTTTTGTCGTATCATTGGTGGCTTTATTATAAGCAGGTGTTCCAGGCTCAGCTTTCCCGGTTACTTCACCGGAAATTAGATCCACGTGATCTACCTTGACGGGGTCCCCGTTATTGTTCTTTTCGGGGCTCTTAAATCGGACGGTGATCTTGACCATCTGTCCTTCCTTCACTTTAAGGTCCCCGCCCATATCCACCGTATTGTTTCCGTTTTTAGCTTGGAATTCAAGGGTATCGATCAAATCACCAAAAACGGAGAAGGATTTTCCGGATCGCATGCCATCAAGGACAGATTTTATTGATGAGCCATTTACCCATGTATAATTCTTGGAATATTCTCCAGGCCAGTAACCGCTTGAGTATAGGCGGTTTTCACTGATTTCAAAATGGGAGTCCGAATTGGAAAAATTCCAGAACTTGCGACCTTCCCCAAGTAGCGCATCCCATGAACCTCCTATCTTAGCAAGCATGTAATCGGAACCGCCATATGTCCGGTTTTCCGGTGTTGTCAGATTTAAACCGCCTCTGTCCGGCTCCATCTGGTTACCTGGCATACCTTCAAATCCGAACATGACATCCGGGGCGATATTGTTGAAGTCGCGAAAATCAGATATGCTGTACACCCTCTTTCTTGATGGATGGTTCAATATGGCATAACTTGTATTCTTATAATTTTTTTCGAGCCATGCCAATGCCGTTCGGGCATCATCGGATGTTTTATTGGCTCTTTGATCCTGTGACTTCCATATGGCTACATCCTTTGGATCAAACATCTTTTCATCCTGGTTGGTGAACAGATATTCGAACTGATTGCCAGCTTTCAGACTTTTGGGCGAGCCCGGCTGATCTCCCAAAATGCCTATGCCGACATGCTCGTATATGGGCATGTCCCATTCGAAGCCTGAAAAGATGACTTTATTTTTAAATTTGCCCTCTTTTTGCAGTTGTTTTATTTTGGGTGCTTGATATTGAATGATTCCCTGAGACAGCGGTATCGGCCCTCCTGGAATCAAATTACCTTCATCATCCCTCGAAGACATCCTCAAGTGATCGGAAATTCCCATCCAATCCATGCCATACTTATCAAATGCGTTATTCAGCAAGCATTCAAGGCTCTGTGATCCCTCGGCATCATCTGACTGAGTGGTATGGGCGTGATATTCCCCCTTCATCCATCTGCCTCCTGGATTTGTCTGATTGTCTTCTGCATCTTTTGCTGAAACCGCGGGTGGAAGACCCTGAAAAAGGATGGCCAGGCTTAGAACCGATACTGTGAAAGCCCTGAACTTATTAATCATTTTATGACACCCTCCATATATTGAAATAATATTGAACAAGCTAATTTTATTGTAAAAATATTAAGAATCCGTTTGGGGTGAGTATGGTTTATGTAAATGAAATGATTGCTTCCATTATATGCTTTGGGGCGGTTACAGCGGTTTGGAAGTTGAAGGGGAAGGGGGTTAAGCAAAAAAAGGCTGTAGAGAAAATTTTCCTTCTCTACAGCCTGCGACACCTATTTTGCCGTACATATTATTTAGCTTCGAGTAGGTTGATATGATCTACAGTTTGATCTTCACCGACAATGAATTGCAGTTCATAATTCCCTGTCTTGTAAATGTAGTTGATTTCATTCGTACTGGAAATATGGCGTATTTCGTCAGCACTGCCGAGTTGATTTCCTAATACTTTAGGTGTGATGCTTCCTAGATTATGGTCCCGTTCCACATTTGTCCCGAAATATCGGATTTGTGAGATGGTCTTGTCAGCGTTATAGGCAAATGCAAAACCTGGATGCCCCATTTCTGCATGGTAATAGTCAAAAGTTTCATCTGTGTTACCTGGTTCTGGGGGAGAACCAAATGTCTCATATACTTCTTTTTGGGTGTTTTCATTAATTTTCAAACCCATGGCTGTATAAGGCATTTCTCCTGAAAAAGCTTTGTTGTAGATTTCATGTAAGGTGGTAAGAGCGTGATCCTTAGCTATGGCAGAAGCGGAATCCATTGTGGATGCAGCCTCAACAGGTTCTGTTGAAAACGATGCACCTGCCCCTAAAAGAGAACCGGTCAGAATAAAGGCGCTGACCATTCTGGCCGCCGGTTTTTTTGATAACATTTCTTATCCCTCCTATATCATTACTTTTCCACAATTTTCTTGCATGAAACATTTTCTTGAAGATATTTGGATTGTTTGATCATGGTGGAGCATCAGGAGATTTATAAGCTGCATCTGCGGCAACAGTTGATTTAAAGTAAACATATCAAGTTGATCCCTAGAATCATGTTTAGCAAGCATCCTCATCGCCACAGGTTTAAATACTTCCATTTAAAACAATAAAGAGTGCCTGAAGCGGAAATCAACATCCAAATCATACCAGCAAAAAAACTGCAGGCCATGCAGACCGGTCCCCCCAGTTTGTAGGCGGAAAACATATCTTTGATCAAATGATGTTCTCAAACCAACCTTCAACTCCCAGGTATGGTTTCTAACTAAATGCTAATACAAAGTTGGTGCGGAAGGTACGAGACTCCTGCGGGAAAAGCGTGTCTGGGGGAGACCCCGCAGGCTTAGACCGAGGGCCGCCCGCCCGCGGAAAGCGAGTGCCTGAAGCAGAAATCAACATCCAAATCGTACAAGCAATAAAAAAACTGCAGACAAACACGACATCGAGTTGCCTACAGTGTGGTGCTTCAGCATGATGAAACACCACTGAAAATGATTTGATTAATCCCAAACGCTTATTCTAGGGACTCCAGCAGTTCTTAAATAGTCCAATAATTGACCAGTATGTACAGACTCATGATAAGCGATTCGTAGCAACATGTCTCCTAAATCCCTGATATATCCTACGTCAGATCGATCAATTTTAATTGTGGATAAGTCGTCTTCGCTGAAGGACATGATTGTTTCCAAAAAATCACGCCTGTATGGTTCAGCAAAGGTTAATTCCGCTTCCACGGAGCAAAGTGGCTGTTTTTCATATGGTGATTCATAAACTGGTAAGCTGCCTTGATTTTTAATGGATAAATGATAGTAATGCTCACTATCAAGGACATGTCTAACCATTTCTAAACAGTTCATTGCCTTGTCGTCCGGTTTCCAATGGAGTGTGCCTTTAGGTATTGAAGTCCATAGTTTAATGTTTCTTCTTCTAACCTCTTCCAGATTTAAGATGATTAGTTCTATCGATTTCATTATATCTCCCCTTTTAGAAGGTATACACTAACTATACAGGAATGGGTTTATTTTGAAAATACAGGAAAATGTTATGTCTGGGGTAATAAATTATTGCGATTCCTTCCAATATAGTAGCGCTCCAGTTTTATTCAAAAAGATAAACATATGATAGGTTCACTAGTGTTTACTGGTTGACCTTTTTAATGGGAACTCTACGATCAAGCCTAGGAATGACAAACGTTGCATACTGTTTTTTTAATAGAATTGCCTTGAATTAAGCATCGGAGAGTGAAGTAAGATTATAAGAAAGGTTGAAGAGACTACAGGGAAAATGCCTATGAATCCGTGTAGAATTTACAGGCTTTCCTTCCCTAGTTATTCATTGTATGGAGGAACAGGGAATTCATATATCCCTATAATCCTATTCCCGCTTATTTGTATTGGTATCAGGAATGAAATTCCAGTTAATAGGGGGTGAAACAGAATGTATTTTGGTCGATCTTTCTTCTTATTTACGCTATAAGCTTCAAGAGACCCTTCTTAAATCAGTGATTGAATTAGAATGTCATCATGATAAATAAAAATCGGTTTAAAACCAAGGGCTCTAAACTTTTGCAATGCCTCATGGTTATTTTTGTTCACGAAACCGGACACTACAAGGATTCCTTTATTTCTCACATATTCTACTAATTCGGGTAAAAGGGCTTGCAGAATTCCCTTTCCTCTATATTTTTTGTCAATGACTACATAATTAATATGAGCCACTTTATATAAATAAAGATTATAACAAATGAATCCCACTACTTTACCTTTATCATTACAAATCACAAGTACCTTGTGTGACTTTTGCAGAATTTCATTCACTTTATCGGAAGAAACCCGAAAATTTTTTACGGTGATATCCGTTAATTTCTTTATATCCTTTTTAGGTTTCCAGTCTCGAAAAAAATACATCATAACTTCTCCTTTATCTCTATTAGATATAACAGTTATTCACTAGACATATATAGCTGGTACATGTAAATACATAAAACGGAATCCCTTTAGATAGGTCCAAAGGGATTCCATGTTAATCTCAAAAAAGCAACCTTCTAATTTTCAAATTTTTTGACAGAAGTGGGTTTCTTGATGGAAGTAGGTTCCTTAATTGAAGTACCTCTATTATTGTTTAATAAATTTTGTAAGACTCTTCTCAAGGCAGACCTAAGGCTGCTATTGCCAGTCCCGGAATTACCAGTTCCAGAATTACCAGTTCCAGAATTAACAGCTCTTCTTAGCTTTTTGTTTGACACTGAAATCATCCCCTTTGTTTTATAAATTTCCACATTACTAATTTATGTGTAATTTTCCCTTTTGCTTGGACAAGTTCACCAATTATTGCACAGCGGCAGGTGTTGCTACCATTTAATGTAATAACATGGTATAATCTATGTGAATTACTTCACATAGAAGACGTTCGTTATTATTCATACTATTGACTCATAAACGAAAGTGGGTTGGTTATATGCGAGATGGGGGAGTGATGACCCCATATAGGAATTTGGTTAAATTCGGACTGCGAGGCCATCAGGGATCAGGAGATCAGAAATTCAGTTGGATACATATAGAAATTGTCCATTTTCTAAGAAAGAATCAGGAGTTGAGCGGGGTGTTCAATTGTTCTTCGCTGCATCCAGTTACAAATCGTGAATTGATGGCTCATTTGAGAAAGCTCATGAATATTCGGATAGGACTCCCCTTTCCAACTCTTATGGGGGCCGAAACGGAATTGATATTAAAAAGCCGGTGGGGCATACCTGAGAGATTGGAAAAGTCGGGGTATGCATTTAAATTCTATCATCTTGATGGGGCTCTCGAACAGATACTGATGAATTCTTAAAATACTCGAGAAAGATTGCTATAATGATAGATAGAAAATCATTAATGGAGGGGAATCGCAGAATGAATATGACTCCATCTGAAAAAGTCGGAAGATTCACAACAGGGATATTTTCAGAGTTGGCGGCCCGCAAGCAGGATGCAATGAAACGTGGGCTGGATGTTATCGATTTGAGTGTTGGAAGTCCGGATCTACCACCTCCTGACTTTGTAGTGGATACGCTTGTGAAGTATGCGCAGGATCGCAATTCCTACGGGTATACGTTAAAAGGTACGCCTGAATTCCATGAGGCAGTCCGTTATTTTTATCGAATGCGCTATGGAGTGGAGCTGGATGCAGAAAGGGAAGTCCTCCAACTGATGGGGTCACAGGATGGCCTTGCGCACTTGGCAACGGCGATGATAAACCCTGGAGATTATGTGCTGGTGCCAGATCCAGGATATCCAATTTATGAAGCGAGTGTGGAACTTGCCGGCGGAATCATTCATCCGATGCCGCTTACTGCCGAAAATGGATTCCTGCCGCAGCTCAACGAAATTCCGGATGAAATACTGAAAAAGACGAAAATGATGATCATCAGTTATCCAGGAAATCCTGTCACGGCCCTTGCTGATGAGACTTTCTTTTCGGACGTTATATCGTTTGCGAAAAAGAATGAAATAATGGTGGTTCACGATTTTGCTTATTCGGAATTGATTTTTGATGATCATCCGCAAATTAGTTTTATGTCCATTCCTGGTGCAAAGGAAGTGGGGATTGAATTTAACTCACTTTCCAAAACCTTTAATATGGCCGGCTGTCGCATTGGGTATGCAGTGGGCAATCAAGAGGCGCTGAACATCCTGGAAACGCTGAAATCACACATCGATTATGGGGTTTTTTATCCTATTCAAAAAGCTGCCGAAATGGCGCTAACTTCCAATCTTTCGCTGCTATCCGAACAGGTTAAGGAATACCAGGCCCGACGTGATGCCTTGATTTCAGGTCTTGCGGAAGGGGGATGGCATGTACCGAAAACATCAGCTACGATGTTTATTTGGGCCCAAATTCCTGCTGGCTGGAAATCACGGGATTTTGCCTATGCATTGATTGAAAAAGCAGGGGTAACGGTCGTTCCAGGCGATGCTTTTGGGAAGCAGGGTGAAGGGTATGTCCGGATGGCCTTGGTCCAGCCGGCCGAGAGATTGACTGAAGCTGCTGAACGGATCAGAGTGTTTTTGCAGGAAAAAATGGAGTGTGAAAAATCTAGCATTTAATATATTCAGGTTTTAAGAACGCCCGGTCACGGATCGGACGTTCTTTTTTTATTTTCCTGCTTTTATATAAGGTGAAATGTACAAGTATCATTAAGGCATTTGAGAAAGTTGACCCTTATGGAATGATGTCCTGACCTAAAACACCTGGAGCAAAAAGCCGCTGTTCTTTTTCATACCTTGTCATGCTGATATTCGAAAGATGTGTTCCTATATCAAGTTTAACTTCGCTTTGTTATGGAGATAAAATCCTATTTATGGTTGCAAAGTGGATATTATTAACATATACTGTGTATATAGATATAAACACTATAACAATTTGAAAGGGGCTTACGTACATGGATACGTGGAAAGATGCTTTCTGGTTAGCAAAAATGGAATGGAAAAAATCATGGATCGGGATATTCAGTTTGTTTTTCATCCTTCTTGCGGTCGCTGTTATGTATACGGTTGTTTGGAATGATGGGGACAAACTGCCCTCCATTTTTATTGATATTGCTTTTCTGCTGCTATTTGGTTTGGTTCCTTATATGGTTAGATCCAAAGAATTACAATATCAAAAGGTGGATGGGGAAATTTGGGGTTCGCCATTTTTCATGATGTTAAACACACTGCCTATAGACAAGGAAGTGCTGATGAAGAGTCGCTTAGTTCAAGCACTGTTTCCCGGTTTGCCTTTTCAACTATTGTTCTTGATTTTATTTTCGCCAATGCTCCTTGAATCGATGGACATTCTTGAATACATTGCATTTATGCTTATTTGGTTGGTTTTTGGGGTAGCATCTGCCTTCACTTATGCCGCAAGCGACGTAGGAGACAGGATCACTCCAATGATGCTGTTAGTATGGAGTATCATCATATATGGGGGAGTAACGTTAATTCTCGTATGGTTCTACGTGAAAACAGATACAGGGATCGTTGGCTTATCGATGGAAGCGGCGAAGGCATTCCCTATTTGGTCAATGGCTGTTTCAGGAGTGATAGCGGTCAGCGGTTATTATTACTGTAAGCATTATATGGTAAAGAAAATGAAAAAAATAGATTATTTAAAATAAGATATCCGGGGAGGAAAAGGAAAGTGGAGCTACCGGTTCATTTATCAAAAGAATCAAGAGTCCCCATTTATCATCAGATAGCTGGTCAGATTCAAGCCATGATAGCAAGTGGGCAACTGGCTCCAGGTGCCCCTTTGCCGTCAATAAGAACGCTATCGAAGGATTTGGAAATCAGTGCAATTACCACCAGGAGAGCCTATCAGGATTTGGAACTGGAAGGATTCATCACTACCATCCAGGGAAAAGGGACCTTCGTTGCAAAAGTGGAGGAAAGTCTCATCCGAAGTGTGAAAATCAAATCCGTCCAGCAAGCGATGGAGAAAAGCATTGAATCAGCGCTTCAACAAAATTATACATTTGAAGAAATCGAGACGATTTTTGCAGAACTGATCGAAGAGCTTAAAATAAAAAAGGGAGGGAAAGGTTGATGACGGCATCACTTGAGGTACTTTCCGTTGAAAAGAAAATCGAGGATTTTTTGTTAGGACCGATTAACCTTAAGCTTGAATCGGGTACGGTTACGGCTTTGGTCGGTAATAATGGTGCAGGTAAAAGTACACTGCTGAAAACGATCATGCAGCTGGCGAGACAAGATATGGGTGAGGTTATCGTTTTTGGAAGTAATACAAACCAGGATGATGAAAGTTGGAAAAAGCAAATTGCTTACCAGCCTCAAACTTTGATGGGCTGTGACTCATTTACGGGAAATGAATTAAAGGTCTTATTCTCTAAATGGTATCCGAATTGGGATGATAATTGGTTTGGGAATATGGTGGATACCTTCGACATACCCATGAATAAGAAGTACGGAAAATTATCACAGGGTAATCAACAGAAGTTACTAGCGTCCCTGACTTTGTCCAAAAATGCCCAACTATTGATTCTGGATGAACCGACAGCACATATGGATATTGTCTCAAAACGGAAGTATACGGATTTTTTGACTGAGTGGATGGAAAGGGAAGATAAGACGATTTTCATTTCCACTCATCAAATGGAGGATATCCGTAAACTTGCCGATTACCTGATATTTATAAACCGGGGACAAATGGCAGGAAAGTTCGAAAAAGACAAATTGGCTCAGCAGTATAAACGATATTGGCTGGCAGAGGACTTGCCGCAGGTATCCATTCCGGGGGAAATTGAGAGAAAAGGTTTGCGGACGGTGACTACCCATTTACCTTTAGAGGCAGAAGCTTATTTTCTAAAGGCAGGAATGAAATGGCACGCCGAGGAGTATATAGAGCTCGAGGAAGCTGTTACTTACTTGTTAAAGTGAGGCGCTCTCTAGTGTTTTTAAAAACTACTTTGAAGGTCCATCCTCTGATGGGCTTTTTTATGTTTATGTGGATACTAGAGTAATAGATGATAATGGAATTTTTGAACGTAAGAAGGACAAGCCGCATAAAATATAGCAGGTCCGCGACAATCTTCATGAAGCGGACTTAATAGGATAGAGAGGGGGAAAAGCAATGATCAACTGGAAAGTGCGTCTTAAGAACCCTACGTTTATATTCACTGTACTCCTTCCTGGGCTTTTAATATTGGTGCAGATGGTTGCCGCGTTCATAAACAATTTCATTACTCCTATAGGCTTTACCATTTCTGATGATGCCTTGAACGGCGCTTTAGGCATCATTAACTTCATAGCGCTTACATTCTTTGGGATCGGCGGTGTGGTCGATCATACAACTAAAGGTTTAAGTGACAGTGAAAATGCACGACAATACGAGGAACCTAAGTAATGAACACTATTCTTTCAGCTACTGAAAAGTAGAGTATACCAGATAGCACCGTATTAGCTAGACAACGGCGTTATCTGGTTATTTTTTTTGCAGGGATGACGATCGCCGAAAATGATTTGGTCTAAAAACCGAAAATCAACATACATTTAAAATTGTGGTTCATTTTCAGTTTGGGGAGGAAAAAGGATGAGTTATCGTTTACCAGTTTCAAAATGGTTTGCAGCCATAGTTTTAGTCGGGGCATTATTGACGGCATTCATATTCAGTCCGGCTAATGCTTCAGCCTCTATCAATTATGGTGATGAAGTTGCCGCTTTGGCAAAGAAGCAGGTGGGAAGCAAATATAAATATGGGGGGACGACCCCTAAAGGGTTTGATGCTAGCGGTCTTACCCAATATGTATATAAAAATGCGGCCACAGAAATGAAGATTCCAAGAACGAGTGCGGACCAGTATAAAACCGGAAAGGCCGTGAAGCAAAAAGATTTGAAAGCGGGCGATTTGGTCTTCTATGCGACAGGGAAGAAAGGGCAGGTCTCTTTTGTAGGAATCTATTATGGAAATGGCACATTTGTCGGGACCACCACCAAAGGGGTCAAAGTGGTCAAAATGAGTGATGAATATTGGAAAGAAAAATATATAGGGGCAAAACGGGTCATTAAGTAACAATCTGAATTCACATGATAATAGTCCAGAAAACAAAAGAGCATCGAAAAACCGATGCTCTTTTTGCTAGTCATATCCGGGGGCCATTCATTCAATGATGATATCGGTTAAAACAACATGGCCATTACGAACTTTTACGACGGCCACTGAAGGATTGGCCAATGCTTCCTTCTCCATTTCCTTTGCCTTTTCTTCGGATGCGAAATAATTGTCCAGACCGTATCTGATCTGAATGGTTTTAGCATTTTGCAGGTCATAAGGGACTTCCAATTCCCCTTTTAGGTACACGCCTTCGCCGGGTTTTTCTTTCGTTACGTAATCGACAACATATAGTCCATCCTTATTTTGTTTTAAACGTACATATACCTTTTTATAATCACCCATATTCCTTGTATTGAACTCGGTTTTAATCGAGTCATCGACTTGCGACGGCTTTACTGATTCAATTTCGTATTTCAAAGCCACATAGCTTCCCCTAAACAAATCAGTCGGGTCGACCGGGGCTGTTTTGATTTTGATTACATCTCCTGTCATTGTTGTCCAGACCGGGGGAAACGCCAAGATTAACAAAATCAAGACTGGAATGGAAAATATGATGAGTGGCCGGAATGATGGATTACTCATTGAGTTCCCCTCCTTTTTTTCGTTGGTTTTCAAAGAAGAAGCCAAAACCGATGAGCATGATTCCACCGATGATGAATGTAAGCGATTTTGGCAGGAAGTCAAAGGAGTAGATGTAATATCTGAAAATCAGTGCACATATTATCACGATGCTGGTCAAACTGCCTTTTAGAATCAGATAAAGCAGAAAAACGAAATAAGCTATAGGAAACCAGATTGAAAAATCAAAGGTAAGGAAGAGTGCGGTTAAACCATGTAAGATATGCCCTTGTATGTGTGTGATGTTTTGTAATTTGGCTCTTACCGGAATATAGGCAAGCACGATACCCAGTACAAACAAGATGGAAAGGACAATCGTATTCGAATTTTCAAACCCTAGTTTCGGCACGAATTCCATAAGAAATAAGGCAATTGTATTGATGGCTAAAGCGTTAATGAAAAAGGTCAGATAATTAGGGTAATCGAATTTCTTTAACAGAATGTATAAAACCGGTAGAAACACAAGAATGGCAAGCGGATAAGATGTTTCATCAACGAATATACTTCCGTTCAAATAAATGAAAAGCAGGAAAGATGTAAAAAGGAGGATGAAAGCATCCTTCAAATAGTATCCAATGAATACCGTTCCAATCGCCCATAATAAAAAGGAATTGTTGAAATTGATGCTAATGTTAAACATCTGCTCGACTAGAAATATCCCTGCACCAAAGATCAGGATACCTGCATAATGCAGACTTCGTGCCGTTTTGGGAAAGCGTGCCTGCACCTTCACGCCAGCAAAGTTCACTCCGAATAGGCATGCAATGATAAGCAGTAATTTAACCGCTTTACTTAAATAGATCCAGTTGCTGGCTACGAAGGTCAATACGCCTAAACCTAAAAGAAGTGCCCCAATGGATAATAGAATCGTGATGAAGTTCAAATTGCCTTTTACATCATAGGAACCTAACATCCTCACTTTCTCTTGCCGGGAGATGACTCCTTCCTTTTCAAGGTAATTAAATTCATGTTCAAGAAAATCGAATTGCTTCTTTGTTATTGCTTTATTGGCCAAAGTAACTCCTCCTTCCACATTTTACTATTATACATCGTATTCTCCTGCAGCTTTGAATATAATGCTAATTTTCTTCCTTATTGGAATGCGTGTAAGACATAAAAATATTTATAGTACCTTGCAATGAACAGTACCATGTGGTAAATTATTTACATAAGATGTATTGTTCGGTGTTCAGTACTGTTTATTGAACTATACTGAAAAACTTTTGGAAGGAGTGAAGGTGCTATGAATGTACAATTTAAGAAAGGTGTCCTGGAACTGTGTGTTCTGGTGTTACTGGATAAGCAGGATCGCTATGGGTATGAACTTGTACAGAAGATTTCGGATCAAATTGAAATATCGGAAGGGTCGGTATATCCACTTTTAAGACGATTGACGAAGGAAGAGTATTTTACGACATATTTGCAAGAATCAACAGAAGGGCCTCCGCGCAAATATTATACATTAACAGAAAAAGGACGGAGATACCTTCAAGAACTGCTGATGGAATGGAATGAATTTTCCAATGGGGTCAACCAATTAATCAAGGAAGGTGTGAACCAATGAATAAAGAACAATTTTTAAAACAATTGAATGCCTCTTTAACCAGACTTTCCTTAGAGGAACGGGAAGATATCCTTCAAGATTACGAAGAGTATTTCGAAATTGGAATGGAAGAAGGGAAGTCAGAGCAGGAAATCTCCAAATCCCTTGGGAATCCTAAACAGATTTCCAAGGAACTGATGGCAACCTATCATCTTGGTCAGGTTGAACAAACGACTTCTGCAGGTAATGTTATGCGGGCAGTTTGGGCAGTCATTGGTTTGGGGTTCTTTAATTTAGTGATCGTTTTGGGACCATTTATAGCCTTGATCGGAGTTGTCATTGCAGGGTGGGTTTCGGCGATAGCGTTCATTCTTGCTCCGCTTGGCGCTCTGTTTAACCTTGTGTTAGGTAACTTTCAATTATTCGATCTTTTCTTCGCATTGGGACTATGCGGGATTGGCATTTTCATTGCCATGGGAATGTTTGTCGCTACGAGTGCTTTAACTAAAGGATTCATTCGCTATTTAAAATTTAACGCTTCCCTTGTGAAAGGCGGTTTGAAAAATGATTAATGTAAAAAAATTATCGATCATTGCACTTGTATTGTTATTGATCGGGGTAATAGGAAGTCTGTTTACGTTTTCCCAAATGACGAATAAGGAAACGACTACAGAGGAAAAAACGATTTCGGAAATCGTGACGGACATTCAGATCGACGCTGACAATGCAGTTGTAGAGATCGTGCCAACGAGGGAAAAGGAGACCAGGATAGAGTTGGTTTCAAAGGGGATGGATGTTTCCAAGTTGGATTTCACTGCAGATGTGGAAGGGAAGAAGCTTTCGGTACAATTAAAGGATCGACGTACGTTTAGCTTTGGTTTTCATATTCAATCCTTACATTTAAAGGTGTATGTGCCTGATGAATCTTATAAATCCTTTGTCGCCGAATCCGATAATGGAAAATTGCAAATAACAGGATTGAAAAGTGAAAATCTAAATGTGAAATCTCAAAATGGCCGGGTAGAATTAAATGATATAATAACCGAAAAAGTTGAAGTGAAATCTGCTAATGGAAAAGTAGAGCTTAATAATGTGGAGGGAAAGCTAATTGGTTCTTCGAATAACGGTAAAATCACATTAGTCACGAAAGACTTGGATAGGGAAATCGAACTCGAAAGTAATAATGGTAAAATCATGATCAAAACGGAGAATGAACCGACGAATACAACTTTCGATGTTCATGTTGACAATGGGAGAGTGGATATCCTTGGTAAGTATGAGGGCGATACTGTCATTGGCAAAGGTGAAAATCTAGTTAAATTGGAAACGAATAATGGGAAAATCGAGATAACGAAATAGTCGTGAAGCATGAAAAGCCGATCCAATTGGGATCGGCTTTTTTCAGTTATGCATCCCCTTTTCTTAAGGAGATAAGGAAAAACATTTATAGTTTTTCCTTTTAGATGTTTTTGGAATTATAATATAGAAAGGATAATTATGTTAAGAGTAATGAGTGTAAGTCCGCCCTCAAATCTAAGGATGGGGTTTTAAGGAAACGACTTCAAAAGTATGGGGGCTGTATAATGAAATTCAATAAATGGTCATTGGATATATTTAAGAGTATGATCTTTGCTCGCAAGAAAAGGGAAAAGGATTATCTTAAAAAAGGCTTCGAAGTGCAAAAAAAGGTTTTTAATATAGTGGAAAGTTCTAAGGATATTATCTACTGCTACGAATCGAATCCAAGTTCCAAGTTCAGGTATCTAAGTCCATCCATCAATTCACTTTTAGGTCAAGGCGTCTTGGAAGAAGCATACAATGACCCTTCCTCTCCTTTCGAAAGGATTCATCCTGATGATTTTGAGCTCCTAAATGAAAAGATATATGGTGGGATAGATTATACTAAGCCGGTCATTCAACGCTGGAGAACTATCGAGGGTGATTTTTTGTGGTTCGAGGAATATGCTACACCCATATATGAAAAAGAGCAATTGGTAGCCGTTCAAGGAATCATTCGCAATATCGATGAAAGAGTGAAATTCATACAGGATATTGAGTATCAAATGTCCCATGACCCTTTAACGAACATTCATAATCGACAGTTTTTAGATAATATAGCTGCAAAATCCAATCTGGTTTTTGACACTCCCGTTGCCATGATATTGTGTGATTTAGATGAACTGAAATTTATGAATGATACGCATGGCCATAAGAAAGGAGATGAATTGATTAAAGCAGCGGCAAATCTATTAAAACGGATTTTTTCGGAAATCGCTGTTGTAGCGAGAGTGGGAGGAGATGAGTTCGCCGTGCTTCTGATTGACAGAAGCAAGCGAGTGAATTATTAATGGAAGAAATCCTTTTGCAAAACTCCCTAAACAAAGGCCCTCACATCAGTATGTCATTCGGGCATGCTTACCGTTCGCATTCCAAAGGGAATATGGATAGCTTATTCATGGAAGCGGATCAAAAAATGTTTCAAGATAAACGGCGAAGAAAAGAACAGAAACTCGTTCGGGCGGGCAGATGAAAGAAATGGAAACAATAAGATAGGGTATAGAACCATTCTTCACTTGCAGAATGGTTGTTTCAGGGGATGTTTTATGAAAATTTGAATGTATGGAAAATCCATTATGCTTGAGGGATGCGTTTCAGCTAAGAGCCGTTACGGATGAATAGAGGCAATGGTTTAATGCATTACAGCATGGAGAACCTAAATTATTGGTTTGCATACGGAAGGTAAGTGGACGGAAATGATCATGAATGTTAAAGGGGGAGCCCTATGTCATATTGGGCTTTTATTTATATATATATATATTTAGGTACACGAAATAAATCATTCGCTTATTTTAACCAATTTTAGTAAACTGGCAATGACTATTATAATTAGAAGGTGAAGGAATATGAGGGAAACCTTAGTGGATGAACGGGTAAGAGGGACTGATAAAATCTGGACACGTGATTTCATCATGATCTGTATGGCAAATATGTGCATCTTCATGGGTTTTCAAATGACGATGCCGACCCTCCCGTTGTTTGTGGAACAGCTTGGCGGTGATGACCGTCTTGTGGGGGCTGTCCTTGGAATCTTCACTTTTTCGGCCTTGCTTGTCCGGCCAATTGCCGGAAGATTATTGGAGACGAAAGGAAGGCGCATCGTTTTTCTTGCCGGGTTAGCCATTTTTGCATTGTCAGTGGGTTCCTTCGGTTTCATGGGGGGCATCGGCTTGTTATTCATGATGCGGATTGTACAGGGCGTCGGCTGGGGATTTTCTTCAACGGCTTCAGGAACGATTGCTTCCGATATAATCCCTGCGAAACGGCGGGGTGAGGGGATGGGGTATTACGGATTATCGGGTAACTTAGCACTGGCATTCGGGCCATCATTGGGCCTTTTCCTAGTTACGGTACTTCCGTTTCAAGAGTTGTTTTTAATCTGCTCTTTATTAGGATTGCTTGCCATCATTGCAGCATCACTTATTCGGTATCAAAAAGTGGAAAGTGATCCTTCGGCGGCTGTCAGAGCCAAAAGGTTTGATATTTATGAAAAAAGTGCCCTTCAGCCATCTTTGCTCATTTTCTTCATCTCCGTTACATTTGGTGGAATTGCAACCTTCCTTCCCCTGTATACAGCGGAAAAAGGTGTAGATGGAATTCAGTGGTACTTTTTAGTATATGCAATGGCCCTTATGGTCACGAGATTATTCGCGGGCCGACTATATGACAGAAGGGGACATCGAGCCGTATTCGTCCCTTCAACGGTACTCATCATGGCTGGAATGCTGCTGCTTGCATGGATGCCGAGTGAAGCAGTACTTTACATTGCGGCAGTGCTTTATGGATTTGGATTCGGTTCTGTTCAGCCGGCGCTGCAGGCATGGTCGATTGAAAAGACGGCACCCAATCGGAAGGCGATGGCGAATGCCACTTACTTTTCATTTTTCGATCTTGGCGTGGGGATAGGTGCCATCGTGTTCGGGCAGATTGGCTTCCTCTTCGGATATAGGAGCATCTATATCACGGCAGCCGCCTCGATTTTCATTTCGATGATCGTTTATTTATTCATCATCAGGAGCGAGGATAAAGGAAAATCAATATAAGGATGTTGAATGGCTTCAATGGAAGTCATTCTTTTTTTTGAGTCAGCAGGAACACCCTTGGTGCATTATCCTAAATATTTTAAAAATGGAAAAACTTTGTTATTATCGAAAAGAGATTATACATAAGATGATAGAAGGTCTATTTGAAGGAAGGGGAAGCTTGGAATGAATGACTCTTCAAACGAAGAAATGACATTGGAAAGAAGGAAGCGTATTTTCCAAGAAGAGCTGGATGTTTTATGGGAAAGGCGGCTCATCCCTAAATCAGAATATATCCGGATTAGCAGGGCTTACAATCGGCATTTCCAATTAGCCCTCCATAAACAAAAGCGCTTAGAGCAAGAAAAGAAGAAATCCACCCATGGAACTGAAACGACAATCGGTGAAAGTGCCGATAAGAGGATTCAGGATAGCCTGATCGAAGAATCTTCATTCCCATTACGGGAATCCAGTGGATTGAATGAAGCGCCTGCTGAATCTGGTTTCGAGGAGAGCCTTGAACCTGTCAAGGAGATCAATGATAGGAAATCGGTTATTCAAAAGCAGGCCATCAAGCGGGAGAAACCGGTAAAGCCGGCAAAGCCGAAGAAAACACCTGAACAAATCAGGGAACGGAATATTTCTGTCATCCTGCTCACTGGGGTCATATTGCTTCTGTTTGGCGGGTTGATTTTAGCAACCACTTCATGGGGGGATCTGAATGCGGTCCTGAAAGTTCTCTTCATTGGAATGGTTTCCGTCATTTTTGCAGGGATGGCCTTCATCGCGTCGAAGTTGAAAATTAAACAAACCGCTTTTGCATTCCTGACGCTAGCGGGGCTGTTCATTCCGATTACGATATTATCAGCTTCATATTATCGGATTTTTGGAGAGTACCTTTCCCTTAATGGTGATGGGCGGGGGCTTCTGGGGTTTCTTGGGGGATTACTTTGCTTAGCCATTTATTGTAGGATTGCTGACTACTTCAAGTCGAAAATATTCATTTTCATTTCAATATTCACTTTTGCCATTACCTGCTATTTCGGATTGGCTTTTGTGACGCCGACTATCGAGTGGATGTTTTTGGCGATTGGCATTCTTAATTTAATACTAGTATGGAATATGGAGCAATTGAAAAATCAAAAAGCCTTAACGTTATTCAAACCATATATTTTTCAATTCATCCAGTTTAAGCTCATAGTGGAAGCCTTTGTGATCCTGACGTTATTTTCAAGTAACTTGGTGTATTCGCTAACGTTGATGGTCTTTTCTGTTTTGTTTTTGATTTTTTCGGTCAAATTCCAAAAAAAATATTATGAAATGGCTTTTAGCGCCGTTTTCACGTATGGATATATCCATCTTGTTTATAACTCGTTTTTAAGTGAGTACATGATCACCGCATTTGCACTTGTTCCAATCATTTTTACTATGCTATCGAAATATCTGGCTAAAGCCACAAGGACTAACCTTTCGAAGAACTTCATGATTACCAGTTTGATTGAGAGCGGGATCGTTTTCTTATATAGTAACGCGATGGTGTACCAGGATAACTATGCGCAAATATTCATCGCGCTCATGTTAGTATCCGCACAGCTTGCTTATGTTTCCCTTCATTCGGGAAATTCAAGCTTCACGTACCCGGCTGTTGTTGTTTTCGACTTAGCGTTCCTATATCTTTTCTTTGCCTTGCCAATCTCTTTTTCTACCATTTTAAATCTGTTATTTGTTGTTCAGGTCATTCAATATCTTGGAGTATATCTATATAACCGTCACCCAAGGTACAGCCTGTTTAGGAAGAGTATCTTACTTATCTCCCCAATGATCATGCTAGTGATACTGACCAGTAAATTGAGCGAAATGGCTTGGCTTGCTGTTAGTGCGGAGCTCGCCATGATCTCTGGGCTTTTCTTCATCACCTATATAAAAGACGAATCAAAGCATATGAAGGAAAACGCCATATACGGATTTCCAATCACTTTCATACTTGCTTTGGTTGCTTTCTATCCATATTTGCTGGAAAGCGGAGGGTGGGTCCAATCAAATATCCCGCTCAGTGTCTATTTAATCGGGGTTTCACTGATTTCCCTCTGTGCAGCTTACACATTTAAAAAGGGATACCTTACATTCTTCCCTGTTTTTGCATATAGCGGACAGATTCTTTCCTTCCTTTCCTTGATATCGATTCCCTTCGATTCAATGAATCCTTTGGAGGCAAGCGGAGTAATGGCCATAGCTACTGCAATGAACGGCTGGTCCGTCCATATACATCGGAAGCAAATATTCTGGGTGCCTGTCGTGATAACAAGTGCCGGACTATATGCCTCACTCTACGATGTTTTTGATTTTGGTTCAATGGTGCTGAAGATTGCGTTTGTGCTCCTAGGTCCTATCGTCTTTTTCCTTTTAGGAGAATGGCTTGGGAAATATTCAAAAAATGGGAAATTGTACTTCCAATATACGAGTCACCTTGCCAATTTACTGGCGATTCCCGTTGGCTATTTGCTCATCATCCATACGGAAAGTTCTCCGTTCCTATATGTTGCACAACTCTTGATTTATATTTTGAGTGCTTTAAGGGCACATGTGAAATGGGAAAAATACGTTTTTACTTACCTAGGGTTTTCGACCCTTTTCCTACAGGTCCATTTATTTGTGGTAAACATCGAGCAAATAGTATTCATTACATCAATATGCATGATGATTACAGCAGGACTCATAACCATTCTGTGGGGGTTATCCAATAAGAATTGGAAAGGCATCATGGAGTATTACCTTATTCCATTCATTCATTTAGGGATAAGCATATCCATTTTGGAAACGGCGATCCGGGACTTTCCACTTAACCACGAGTTAGTCTGGGTAGGAGTGATGACTGTACAGCTCTTGTTTGCCTGGTATCTGCTCATGCAAAGGAACTGGCGGAACTTTGTTGCCGCTCCTCTAAGCCTGGCGTTCATCTTCTATAATTTGTATGTAAATACATTGCCGCTGGTTATGGCGTTTATCGTATTGCTTGTATGTATGGTTGTGATGTTGATGGCTAGCAGACGCCTTTTCAAAGGATTGCTCAACCAAGAGGGAACGAAGAGAGTCATTGATCATTATCGGATTTTTGGCTTGCTATATCTGTGTACTCTGAATCTGGAAGTGTTTACGAGTGACTCAGATTCTGTGATTTTGGGGATTTTTGTTTCCCTGCTGTTGCCTAGCTACTTCATCCTGATAGGAAGAATCACAATCTATAAGAAAGAAAAAAGCATTTACTCGGGAATAGCGGCCATCATCGGCCTTTTCCCGTTCATCAATATCATAGATTATGCCCATACACTTCCAATCGTCATGAGTTTGGCTGTTCTTTTTGGCTGTATGGCAGGAATGTTGTTGTTAAGCAGGCTGTATTCCAGCGGATTACTCAAGAAAAACGGATCAGGCATCATCAACTTTGATCCTTTCAGGATTTATGGTTTATTCTTTTTGATCGATATGAATGCAGAGGTTTTTAATGATATTAAACATCAGTTACTCCAAGTCTTTGTATCGCTGCTGTTAACCGCTTATTTCATTTTCCTGAGAAGCTTGACAGCGGAAAAGCTAGAAAGGAAAATCTATTCCAATATTGCTGCACTAGTCAGTCTGTATCCCTTCCTGATCATAGTTGGCTATGCCGACAGCTTATCTGTTGTAATGGGATTGCTATTCCTTTTTGGCTGTATGTCAGGGATGCTGCTTTTAAGCTGGCGTTATTTCGATGGTTTAATCAAAAAGGAAGAAACAGGAATTACCTTCGATGCATACAGGATATATGGCCTGCTGTTTTTACTGGCCATGAATAGGGGAATCCTAGCAACTGAAACATCAAGCCAATTACTTCAGGTTTTCGTCTCGCTCTTGATCACGGTTTACTTCATCTTGATTGGAAGTTTCTCAAAGGGTGTAAAAGAAAAGGGCATCTACGTTTGGCTGACGGGAGTTCTCAGTTTGTATCCGTATTGGATCATCATCATGTACGCGGACACATTACAGCCTTTCGTTGGAACGGCAGTCTTTTTTGGATGTACGGCCATAATGGTCTTGCTAAGCAAGAAATACTTTAAAGGCTTGCTTGATAAAGGTGGGGCAGGACTTCAATTGGATTTTTACAGAGTCTATGGTCTGCTGTTTCTTATTGCCATGAACATGGATGTTTTGACAGGGGGACCGACACATTTCATTTTGGAAATCATCGCGGCACTTCTGATTCCGGCCTATTTCATTTTGATGAGAAGCACGACGACAGGCATGTTGGAAAGAAAATCCCAGATGGCAGCAGCGATTTTGTTCAGCCTATATCCGTATTGGGTCATTGTCGATCAGCTCACGATCCCTCCTGTATTTGAGGAGGAGGTGAATATTCTGCCGCTGTTCATTGTCAGCACCACTCTGCTGAGGAAAATATTTGTTAAAGGCAAAATCACACAATATATCGAAAGCGGCATTGTTTTCCTTTTGTTTTTAGCCCTGATCATTGATGCAATGGCAGGAAACACCTTATATGATGCCCTCATTATCGGAACCGTGTCATTGGCAGCAATGCTCTTTGGATTCATGATGAAATACAAATCCTATTTCATCGCTGGAACTGGGACGATTTTATTCAATGTCTATATGAATACCAATTCGATGTGGGGCGAGATGCCATGGTGGCTGTATTTAATCATCGGCGGAGGGCTGCTTATCGGAATTGCATCTTTCTTTGAATGGAAAAAACAAAAAGACAACCGGACATCGAAGGAGGTTCTTGAGAAAAATAAACAAAGAATCAAGAATTGGTTCAATCGGTGGAATTAATGATGAAGGAAATGGACTGCGTCAGATATCCAAGTTCAAAACCTTGGACGAAAATTCAAAGGGGTTCGGAATTTATTAATTCCGAACCCCTTTTGCCTGTAAAATCGAGAGCACTTAAAAGCTCTCTTTCTCTACTTCTATTTTATTAATTTCTTCTTGCCGATCATGAATTTCTATTTCCCGCTGATCTATATTAGTTTGTAAATAAAAATGGTGATAGGACATTTCCTTATTTTTCCAGTTCCTGAATTAATTTCACTCGATCCTCAGTTAAACCTTGCACTAATTTTTTTTTACTTTCCAAATTTGCATATACAAAAACTGGCTTGAATTTTGAATCTCATTATCATCCATATCAGTTGTAACTCCTTTAAAATTGAGTGAAAAACTAAGCACGATCAATCAGTTCATCTAATGCTTGTGTATACAAAAACGCTTGGATTTCTCCAAGCGAAAAGCTCAAGACGAACAAGAACTGCATGAAGAACAGCTGGAAGAGGAATCAGAACTGCTGTCATGGGAACCGGTATGGCCACCATGATCGGCATGGCCCGATCCGGAGGAAACTGTGTTCGGTTCATTCCCGAATATATCTTTAAATTCGCTGTCAAAATCATCGGTGCTTGCATAAGTGAAATAGGCAGGAGCTGCGTAGTCAGTCTGATCGTACGTTTTCCGCCAATTCAATTCTGTCATGGGGCGATTTTCTTTAAATTGGGAACTGAAAGCTTCAAAGGTCCGTTCCGCCTGTATACTGGTCGGTTTCCGCATATATTTCTCTTTTAACTGCTCCAGCTCCAACGTTTCAAAATCACGGAGAAGTGTTAGCCCTTTATCATGTTTGAAAAATTTGCCCCATTTTTGAATGGAATAGGAGTCCACCGTAAATAGCTGTACATAGTAAAAGTCAAAAAGAGTGCGCTCATCGGGTTTGAAAACAGGTTTTGAATGAGGATGGTGCTGAATGGTCCTACCGATGAAAACCTGGCAAAACTCATCATATTCCTGACTATAGTTCAGCATGATATGCCATAACTCATCGATGACTGAATTAAACATTTCAACTTTTCCAAACACTGCTGCCATAATCAAATAGCGTTTCAATTCACGCCAGGCCTGATTGACCTTTAACTGTGAGTACCGTGGATGCTTCAGGCGGAATTCAGTATTGACCTTTTCCATATAATCGAAATCAAGTGCTTTATTAAGCTTTTCTATCAATGCTTCTGAAACGACTTCAGTTGCATGAAGATCTAAAGTTTCTTCACGGTATTTACGGAATTCATTTTGATAGCGTTCCATTTTAGCCGGTTCACTTAGCCCTTTAACGAAATTGACAAGTAAAACAGCAAAAATTGCCGCAAGAATGACATAAAAGAAGGTCATTTTTGTCCACTCCTCTTAATCTATGGATATATTGCTAACATTATCTTACATGTTAATGGAAGGGATTGTAAGTTGTTTTATCTAAAATGTTCCAGGAAATTGATTAATCTCGTGAGGTTGCATGACAATACCCTGAATCGGGTATCGTCCTTTCCTTGGCATGTAAGGGGTTTTCAGTTAAAAATCAAGCGCTTCAAATAATGCCTCATATCTAGTATAGTTAGAGGGGAAAAGGGGTGAAGGCATGTACTTGACAGTAAAAGAGACTGCGGAATATCTATCGATGCCGGAATCTTATATAGAAAGTTTAATCGTTCAAAATAAAATTCGCACCGTTCATGATGGTGAGCAGCATTTGATTTTTAAAGATCAGTTTAATATGCATCTTGAACAGATGGAGAAATATAAGAAGGATTTAGCGGATTATTATAACGAACCCATCCCCGAAGATATCGATGTGAAGGATGAAGATTAGCATCTGTCCATTTGGCTGATGCTGAGTTTCAAAAAGGAGGAAGGTACGAGAACTCCTGCTTAGAAAAGCGCGTTTAGGGGAGGACCCTGCAGGCTCAAGCCGATGAGGCTCCACGACCGCTCATGGAAAGTGAGTGCCTGGAGTGGAAACCAACGCCCAAATTGTACAGCCATAACAAAAGCTGAGGCCATAGCCTCAGCTTTTGTTTGAAGATAGAAGGGGGCCTGGAAAACATCTCTTTCATCAAAGTTGAAGTTCCGGACCTATTGATCCAAAGCAACACCTTCAATTCCAAAGGTATGGTTCTATCTGTATTTTATACAGAGTTGATTGGAGCGGAAGGTACGAGACTCCTGCTTAGAAAATTGCGTCTAGGGGAGGCTCCGCGACTGCCCGCAGCGAGTGCCTGGAGCATAAATCAACGTTCGAATCGTACAAGCCAAAGCGGAGGCAAATGGGGGTCGGAAAACGTAACGTACCTTTCATCAAAAAGAAGTTCCCGAATCATTTGCCCCAAAACAACACCTTCAACTCCATAGGTAGGTTCGTTCTAAATTTAAGAACAGAGTTGATTGAAGTGAAAGGTACGAGACTCCTGCGGGGAAAGCGTGTCTAGGGGAGACCCCACAGGCGCAAGCCGAGGAGGCTCCCCGACCGCCCGCGGAAAGCGAGTGCCTGGAGCGGAAATCAACGTCCAAATAGTACAAACCAATAAAAAACCTTAGACATACTCGATTTTCATTGAGTTTGTCCAAGGTCTGGCATCTGCCGATTTGTCAGATGTTTTTTCATGCAGAAATGGCTGTCAAAGTAATGGTCGAATTTCCGAAAAAGGTCTTAACTACGTCTCTATCCTGGGTCATACTGATCATTCAAATAATTTTGTTGTCATTGGAAGGTAATTGTAGTAGAATTCCTCAATTCCGTGTAAAATGAAAGGTAGATGGAATTATCACGGCAGAATGGTAGTTAGGAGATAGGTAAGTGGTAAAAGAGTATTTGCAAAGCGAAGGTTTTTCAAGGTTAATTACATTAATTGTGTTAGTTCTCTTTTTAATAAGCATCGGCAGTATGGTTAATATCGTGTTATTCACATTTGTTTTCACTTTCCTGATGGGAAGGCTGGAGCAATTTATCATGATTCGGCTGAATAAAGTGGTGCATATCAACTCTAAGGTTGTCATAAGCTTTTTATATGCAGTCGTAATTTCTTGTTTAGCCATCGTACTTTATAAATATCTACCGGTCATTACGCTACAATTCACGGAATTAGTGACACAGATCGTTTTCTTCTTTCAACATCCACCAGATAGCAGGGTCATTCAATATGCTATTAATATAATGAACGAGCTGGAATCGCCGCTCGATCTTCAAAAACAGATGAATACACTCTATCTTTATATATCCGATTTCGGTAAACTGGCATTTCAAATTTTCATTTCCATGTTACTTAGTCTATTTTTCTTATTGGAAAAAGATAAAATCATTCGCTTCACTTCTAAATTCAAGCGCGCCAAATTCAAGTCTTTCTTTATAAACTTAAGCCACTTTGGCGTCAAATTCATCAATTCATTCGGGAAGGTGATCGAGGTCCAGTTCTTGATAGCCATTACGAATGCTGTCCTATCCGTAACTTTCTTATGGATTCTTGGCTTCCCGCAGTTGCTTGGTCTAGGGATCATGATTTTCTTCCTTGGTTTGATTCCGGTTGCAGGGGTCATCATCTCCCTCATCCCGCTTAGCATGATTGCCTATAGCATCGGCGGCATGCCCAAAGTGATTGCTGTATTAATCATGATTGTTGTGATCCATGCAATTGAAAGCTATATTTTAAATCCGAAATTCATGTCGGCAAAAACGAATCTTCCAACATTTTTCACCTTCATCATCCTATTGTTTTCCGAGCATTTCCTTGGGATATGGGGATTGATCATCGGAATACCGATATTCATCTTCCTGTTGGATATGTTGGATATTGAAGAGGGGAATACGGAAGTACCATAATAATCATTTGAGCAGCGGCCGCTAATATGGCCGCTGCTTTTTTTGTTCCTTAAATCTTTTGAACGGTGGCACTATCTGTTTTCAATATAATATCCATTAACTCGAGTGAAGGGGAGAAAGTTGCCTCTTTCCCTATTAGAGCACAGTTGCGTTTTTAATTTACCGAGTTAATTGATTGAAATTTTATTTTACTAAAGTTATTTATCGACTTTTTATTGCATAAAAAAACAAATAAACGTATAATATTCTTAAAAGAATAAACTGAAAGTTCTCTAAAGTTAGATTTATCTGTTTTTTTTAAAAATGAGAGTTTACGAGAGAGAAGAGGGGATTATTTTGAAAAAGGTTTCTTTTTTAGTGTTTGCCATGGTTGCTTCTTTGTTACTAGTCATGACAGGATGCGGGAAGGATAAGGAAGTCTCGACAACTGGTAAAGAAGAAGAGTCAAATGGGAAAACACTCAGGATCGTGACTGACGCAAACTATGCTCCATTTGAATATCTTGAAGGCGATAAGATTGTAGGATTCGATGTTGATTTCATCAATGCCGTTGCAAAAGAAGCGGGATATGAAGTTAAATTGGAAAGTGTCGGTTGGGATCCGATTTTTGTTGAAATCGAAGGTAAGAGAGCGGATGTCGCCATATCTGCGATTACAGTGAATGACGAAAGAAAACAATCTTATGACTTCTCGGTTCCGTATTTCTTATCCACAAACAAAATTCTCGTTCCTGAGGATAGTGATATAAAATCCGGAGATGAATTGAAAGGTAACGTCATTGCCGTTCAGACCGGTACTACTGGACAGGAAGCGGTAGAGAAACTCCTTGGAAAGAATCATAAGGATATCAAAAAATTCGAAAATAATAACCTGGCCATTCAGGAATTACTGAAGGGCGGAGCATCGGCTGTCGTCGCTGATAATACGGTTGTTGAAGAATATGTAAAAAATAACCCCGATCAAAAACTGAAAGTCGTTGAAGACAGCAAAAGTTTCAATGAGGAGTTTTATGGTCTTATGTTCCCAAAAGGCAGTGAATTGAAATCGGAGTTCGATAAAGCCGTGAATGCCATTTATGAAAATGGGAAATATGCAGAAATTTATAAAGAGTGGTTTGGTACTGACCCAGATATTGAAACGTTGAAAGCACAACAATAAAACAAATGGATAGTAAAAGATTGCGTAACTTTACGTATGAAGTTACGCAGTTTTTTTGGCCTTTAGGAGGGGAACGAAATGAGTTTTCGCTGGGATATTATTTTTGAGTATGCTCCTTTCTTATTAAAAGGGACATTGCTTACTATTGGGCTTTCGGTTTCCTCCATCCTGATCGGAACTTTTTTGGGGTTATTGATCGGTTTAGGGAAAATCATGAAAAACAAAGTGCTTGCCTTTCCATTTTACGGTTATGTCACGGTTTTTCGCGGAACACCGCTTTTAGTTCAAATCTTTTTAATCCATTTTGGAATCGTGCCCTTTTTTACCGGGGAAACGAATGCAGTAACCGCCGGAGTCATTGCTTTATCGTTAAATGCAGCCGCGTATATCGCAGAAATATTCCGGGCGGGCATTCAATCCATCGATAAAGGGCAAATGGAAGGGGCGCGTTCATTAGGGATGACCCATGCCCAAACAATGATACATATTGTATTGCCACAAGCTTTCAAACGAATGATTCCTCCGTTAGGAAATGAATTCATCGTATTATTGAAGGATTCATCCCTGCTTTGTGTCATTGCTGCCCCGGAATTAATGTACTGGGGGAAAGCGATGGGGAGCCAGTACTTTAAAGTGTGGGAGCCATACTTGGCTTGTGCCTTCATCTATCTATTCCTGACCCTCATTTTAAGTTTCGTATTAAATAGACTCGAAAGAAGGTTGAAAACAGAATGATAAAGGTGGAGAATCTAAAGAAGTCATTTGGCGAAAATGATGTATTGAAAAATATCAATGCAATCGTTTCCCCTCGGGAAGTAGTCGTGGTGATTGGTCCTTCTGGGTCGGGTAAATCCACTTTTCTCAGGTGCATCAATCAACTTGAAACGATAACGGGGGGCCATATTTTCATTGAAGGGCTTGATACGACAGACAAGAAGGTCAATATCAATAAAGTCCGGACGGAAGTTGGCATGGTATTTCAGCATTTTAACTTATTTCCGCATAAGACTGTTCTTGAGAATATAATGCTGGCGCCTATAAAGGTCCGCAAGATATCCAAAGAGCAGGCTTCCCAAAGAGGGATGGAACTGCTTAAGAAAGTGGGACTTGCAGAGAAAGCGAACGCATATCCGGATTCATTATCAGGTGGACAAAAGCAACGCGTCGCAATTGCCAGGGCGTTGGCGATGGAACCCAAAATCATGCTATTCGACGAGCCGACTTCCGCCCTGGATCCGGAAATGGTCGGTGAAGTCCTTGAGGTCATGAAGCAACTGGCCAAGGAAGGCATGACCATGGTAGTTGTGACCCATGAGATGGGGTTTGCAAAAGAAGTTGGAGATCGCGTGATCTTCATGGACGAAGGTTATATTATTGAAGAAAATATTCCTAGTGAGATTTTTAATAATCCCCAGCAGGAAAGAACTAAAGCCTTTTTGAGTAAGGTGCTTTAATTAAAGAAAAAAACCTTCCTTATGGGAGGTTTTTTTTTGGGGGGCATATCAGGGGGCGTCATTTGATGCATGAAGCGCCTAAAAGCGATTCAGGGCTTTTACCGAGCACAAGCATACTGATTTTTGCATATCCAATATTTTTACTTTGGGAGAAGGTCTGAAGTAATGCCTGGATATTCGGATCATCCTTTAACTTTTGAACTTCCTCAATATATAATTCGATAACGGAGGGCATAACGAATTCAGGGGTGTATTCGTTAGGGTTTTCATCCATGATTAATGTGCCCATAAATTGATATTTAAATTGGAGAGCCCGTGTTAAGGCAACGACATGGAGCAGTTTATTAAATAGTTCGGGGTAAGAATATTTAATTTTCTCCAGAGCTGCTTCTGATGCCTGTAACTCATCGACATTAGATAAAGTGATCATGAATATCTCCTTTTTAGAACATATGGAATCAATCAGCATTTAACGTGCTTTTTACTCATACTAGTCTAACCCCGCCGTAACTCATTGTAAAATGGTTAGATGTTATCACGTGCATAACCCAAATCTATGATAGTGCTTTCATCAATCTTGCTGGATAATCCACTACTTATGGGACAATGCTTCCCTAGTATATTTCAGCCATTCTTTTGCAGCGTATGAAAGGTAATGGTCCTTACTCCATATAAATCCTAAATTCCAGCTAATGGAGGGGTTTCTAACCTTGATTGTCTTTACGCGTTCATCATGACGGCATAAGCTTTCCGGTAACAAAGCAACGCCAAGTTTACAGTAAACCATTTCCTCAATGAAATCCCAGCGTGAGCTTTCAGTTACGATATGTGGAGTAAAACCAGCTTCATTACAGGATGAAATGATGAGATCTCGAAGGACGTAATCTTTATTGAATAAGATGAAAGATTCATTTTCCAAGTCGGCCAAATCAATTTCTTCCCCACAAGCAAGGGGATGGGAGGGATGAACTATCAAGTTGATGTCTTCTTCCAAAAAAGCAAAATGGTGAAAAAGCGCGTTGTTGGTTGGCAGGACTATTACGCCTATATCGATTAAATCATTTTGGACGGATTCTTCTATTTTCTTTGAACCATCCTCTACTAATTGAAAGGTGATATTGGGATAGTCCAGGTGAAAACGGCTAAGAATTCGGGGGAAGAAAGAAGCGTCGATGATCGGCGGCAGCCCGATGCGTATATGTCCCTTTTTTAAACCTAATAAATTGTCCATTTCCGTTTCTAAATTGTGAAAGGCCTTATCGATCAATTTTGCCTGGTCTAAGACAACCCTGCCTGCATCGGTCAAGATCAGTTGCTTACGTGAACGATCAAAAAGCTCAACACCTAGCTCGGTTTCCAGGTTTTTAATCATCTTGCTGATGGTCGGCTGTGTAATGAATAAATGATCGGCAGCCCGAGTGAAGCTATTGAAATTGGCAACCTCTATAAAGTATTGCAAATGTTTAATATCCATTGCGTCACCTGTTATCCTCGTTTGAAATTAGTTTCATTTTACCCGTAAACGGAAGTGTTTGTAAAACATGATAAGTTTGGAGTTCATGCACGCATAAATAAGCTGGATTCCAAAGGGGAACCCAGCTTATGAAGGGGCTGGCCATATCTGCCGTAAATTTCATTTGACCAACAAGACTGGAACTGGAGAATGTTGAACGATATAGTGGCTCACGCTGCCCAGGAATTCCTTGAAGCCGCTCAATCCGCGGCTGCCCATGATAATAAGGTCACAATTCTCGGATTTTGCATGTTCCAATAAAGTCGTGATGGCTGAACCTTCTACGACAAATGTTTGGGATGCATTCGGGATTTCGGATAAAAGTGCTTCCGCTTTTTTAATCACTTCCTTGCCATACTTAAGCATGGATTCTTCAATTTCCTGAAAAGCATTGCCATATATATTTGGCTTGATTGGCAGTGTAACAGCGTGAAGCACCTGGATTTCGATAGCGGGATCCAGCTTCGCTAATTCAATCGCTTTTTCTAAAGACTTAAGTGCCAACTCAGATTCATCATAAGCAACTAATATTTTTGAACATAGCATTGATCGATCATTCCCTTCTATAAAAAGAATATACCTATAGTATATCAATATAAATCTATCAGGCAGTTTCATATATTATAAATTTTGTGAATATTTCATTGAAGTTTACGTTAACGTTAATGTTAGAATAAAGGTAAATAATCCCTTTGCAAAGTGTGGTTTTAACATGTACACCATTTCTGATTTAGCAAAAGAATTCGAATTGACGACAAGGACCCTCCGTTATTATGAGGAACTGGGTATGCTTAGGCCAATGCGTACCGAAACGGGAAAAAGAGTTTATGGAAAGAAAGAATATGCACAGCTCAAAATCATAATGCGCGGTAAGAAGTATGGTTTTTCGTTAGTGGAAATAAAGGATATAGTCCTTTTATTCGATAAGGATAGGACAGGCATTAAGCAATTGGAAAAAACGATTGAAACTGCAGGACAGAAGTTAAACGAACTTAATGAACGAATTAAAGAGCTGGATGGGTTGAAGCAGGACTTTGAACAGGTAATCAAAGGCTTTACCGAAACCCTTCATGAGTTGAAAATGAACGATAAAACAGGCAAGCGGTGAAATTAATCTTGAAAATAGGTTTTGATGATAGTGAAAGATGAATATATATTCTAGAAACAGATGGGGTGAGAATTTGGAAATTCAAGAAACCATTGCAGTTGTGACAGGCGGGGCTTCAGGTCTGGGAGCGGCGGCAGTAAGAAACATCATTAAAAAAGGTGGAAAAGCGGTCATATTCGACCTCTCGGAAGAAAATGGCGCTAAAATGGCTCAGGAGTTGGGCGATTCGATCCTGTTTATTAAAACGGATGTAACTAGTGAAGATAGCGTATCTGTAGCATTGGATGAAGGAATAAAAAAATTCGGTAGCATCAATACTGTCATCAACTGTGCAGGCATTGCCATTGCAGAGAAGGTCATAGGCAGGAAAGGCATACATGAATTGAAAGCGTTCTCAAAAGTCGTGCAAATCAATTTGGTCGGTACATTTAACGTAATCCGGCTTGCGGCTGAAAAAATGGTCGAAAATGAACCGAATCAAGAGGGGGAGCGTGGAGTCATCATCAATACAGCTTCGGTCGCTGCCTTTGAAGGACAAATCGGACAAGCCGCATATAGTGCCTCCAAGGGAGGGATTGTCGGTATGACTCTGCCAATCGCAAGGGAGCTTGCCATCAAAGGGATACGTGTCGTATCGATTGCACCGGGTCTATTCCATACACCGATGTTCGATTCATTACCTGAAGAAGCCAGGACGTCATTAGGGAAAACCGTGCCATTCCCATCAAGGCTCGGGTATCCAGAAGAGTACGCTAAACTAACGGAAAGCATCATAACGAATCCAATGCTGAATGGGGAAACAATCAGACTGGATGGGGCCATTAGAATGTCACCAAGGTAAGTTGTCAATCAAACCATTGTAAATCTAGAAAAAGAGCCTCCGACAAAGGAATGGAGAGGAGATAAAACAGATGAAGCATCCGTACCTAAGTGAAGAACATGAAATATTCCGTATGACCTTCCGAAAGTTTTTAGAAAAAGAAGCAGCTCCCCACTATGAACGTTGGGAAGAAGAGAGGATCATTCCCCGGTCTTTTTGGGTGAAAATGGGGGAACAGGGTTTTTTATGTCCGGACCTTGAAGAAGATTATGGGGGTTCCGGGGTAGATTGGGGCTTTGCCGTTATCATTAATGAAGAATTGGAAAGGGTTGGTTCTGGGTTCATTGGTTTCGGACTTCACAGTGATATCACCGTACCGTATATTTCCGCCTACGGAAATGAGTCGCAGAAACAGCGCTGGCTTCGAAAATGTACGACAGGGGAAATCATTACAGCCATTGCCATGACAGAGCCTGGTACAGGTTCGGATTTGGCCAATATTAAAACGACTGCCATTTTGGATGGAGATCATTACATATTAAATGGTCAAAAGACATTCATCACAAATGGCATTCATTCGGATTTGATCATTGTTGCCTGTAAAACGGATCCCAGCGCCGTTCCGAAACATAAAGGCGTTAGCTTAGTCGTGGTCGAAAGGGATACACCCGGATTTTCCAGGGGGAGAAAACTGAAGAAACTTGGCTTGCACAGTCAGGATACAGCAGAACTCATCTTTGAGGATTGCCGTGTTCCAAAGGAAAACCTGCTTGGTGAAGAAGGCAAGGGGTTTATTTATTTAATGGAAAAACTGCAGCAGGAACGCCTTGTGGTGGCAATTTGTGCTCAAACCGCGTCTGAGGATATGCTTGCCGATACGATTGAGTATGTGAAGGGCAGGGAAGCGTTCGGAAAGTCTGTAAGTCAGTTACAAAATACTCAATTCAAAATCGCGGAAATGGCTACGGAGATAAAAATGGGGCGTGCTTTCCTAGATCAATTGATCACCAAACATATGGCTGGTGAACAGGTTGTAACGGAAGTTTCGATGGCGAAATGGCGTTTGACGGAGACTGCCAGAAAAATATCTATTGAATGCATGCAGCTCCATGGCGGCTATGGATATATGGAGGAATACAAAATTGCCAGAAGATATCGGGATATTCCGGTAGCAAGCATCTATGCCGGCACAAATGAAATCATGAAGAAAATCATCGCTAAGAATCTAGGCCTATAGTAAAGATGAGAAGGGAAGAGAGTATATGCGGGAAGTGGTTATCGTTGAAGGAATTCGCACGCCGGTAGGCAGAAGGAACGGTGTCTTGAAAGACGTTCGCCCTGATGATCTGGCAGGGGAAGTATTGAAGAAGCTGATTGAAAAGGCGGGCATCGATCCTGCTATTGTCGATGATGTCATTTTAGGTTGTGTTTCACAGTCGGGCGAACAGGCCGGTGATATAGCAAGGGTTGCCGCACTGATAGCCGGATTTCCGATTGAAGTGCCGGGAACGACGATTGACCGTCAATGCGGATCAAGTCAGCAGGCAGTCCATTTTGCTTCCCAGGCCATCCTGTCGGGTGATATGGATGTGGTAGTGGCAGGTGGAGTGGAAAACATGTCACGAGTTCCCATGGGGTCGAATATTCAAGGTGCTGTAACAAGCCAAAAGTATATGGACCTTTACGAGGTGATCAACCAAGGTTTATCAGCTGAAAGAATCGCAGACAAGTGGGGAATAACACGTGAAGATTGTGATCGGTTTTCCGTTGAAAGTCATGCCAAGGCAATACGTGCTCAAAAAGAAGGACATTTTAACCGAGAAATGATATCAGTAATGGGTACTGATAAAGAAGGAAATCAAATCGAAGTTACGGAAGATCAAGGCCCAAGGGGCGGAACTACGCTTGAAGTGCTGGCTGGATTGAAACCGGCATTTCAAGAAGGCGGTTTAATCCATGCAGGGAATTCTAGTCAGATCAGTGACGGTGCTGCCGCTTTATTATTGATGGAACGCAGTAAAGCAGAAGAACTTGGATTGAAACCGCGCTTTAAAGTGCATACACGGGTTGTTGTCGGGTCGGATCCCACCCTGATGCTAACGGGACCGATTCCCGCCACCCAAAAAGCTTTGGAAAAAGCGGGTCTTACAATTGATGATATCGATATCTTTGAAGTGAACGAGGCTTTCGCTCCTGTACCGATTGCATGGCTAAAAGAAACGGGGGCAGACCCAAAGAAGCTGAATCCAAATGGCGGGTCGATTGCATTGGGGCATCCTCTTGGCGGCAGCGGGGCCCGTTTGATGGTGTCCATGATACATGAATTAGAAAGGACGGGCGGCCGTTATGGGCTGCAAACGATGTGTGAAGGCCACGGCATGGCGAATGCCACCATCATTGAAAGAATGGACTGAAGCTGGACTATCCATTTATGAATATTCGTAATTCGCATGAAAGTAAAAGCTGAAAAAGGGATGAAGTCGACCATCGGCAGGCTTTGCTGAATTCTTCCTGTTGATGGTGGTTACTTGAGGAGGAGAATGATTTGTCAGTAACGATTAAAAATATCTTTGATCAGACGGTTCAGAAATTCCCCATTAAAGAAGCTATCTACGACGTGAGAAGAAATATCCGCTATACGTACATCCAATGGAATGAACAGGTGAATAGGTTGGCGGCGGCCCTTCAAGCGGAAGGGGTGCGAAAAGGGGACAGGGTATCTACGTACCTTTACAACAATGAAGAGCTTGCAACAGCGTTCTTTGCCTGTGCAAAAATCGGTGCAATCTTCAATCCGATCAACTTCCGTTTAATGCCGGAAGAGTTGGCCTTCATCTTGAACGATGCTGCTCCAAAGGTCGTTCTATTCGAACGCGAATTGGAAACGAACGTCGCCGCGGTTGAAAAGCGATTTCCGGAAACGGCCTTCTGGTATATTGATGGGGATGTGCCTGGGTATGCCAAAGGTTACCGCCAAAAATTGGCCATTATCTCCTCAAAGCCAGATGAAGTTGAAGTTCACGAAGATGACATTTATGCCATCATGTATACGAGCGGAACTACCGGACGTCCCAAAGGGGTCATCCACCTTCATAAAGACATGGTCAAACAAGCCGAGATTTTAATAGAGGCCATGAAGTATGAACGCTCTGATATCGGTTTGATTACTGCACCGATGTTTCATTGTGCTGAATTGCACTGCTCTTTTTTACCTCGTGTACAGGTCGGTGCAGCTAATGTCATATTACATCAGTTTCATCCCAAAAAGGTCATGGAACTGATTGAATCCGAGGGGGTCACCAAGTTTTTTGCTGCACCTACGATGTGGAACATGCTCATTCAGGAAAAATTGGAGGAGTATAAATTCCAGAGCTTGAAGTTAGGGCTTTACGGGGCAGCCCCGATGGCTCCATCCCTTGTCCGTGCCTGTCAGGAGAAACTCGGCATCCAGTTCATCCAGGCCTATGGAATGACTGAAATGGGGCCGGCCATAACTCTCCTATTGGAGGAAGATCAAATTAGGAAAGCGGGTTCTGCCGGCAAGGCATGTTCCGAACATGAAATCATCATTGCCCGTCCGAATGACGAAGGGCCATCAGATCCCGAGGATATGCTGGAACCTGGGGAAACAGGAGAAATCCTTGTAAAGGGCCCGTGTATCATGCAGGGTTACTTTCAAAAAGATAGAGAGACCGAAAAGGCGCTTTACAAAGGCTGGTACCATTCCGGTGACATCGGTTTCCTAGATGAAGATGGATATCTGTGGGTCAAGGACCGTGTGGACGACATGATTATTTCTGGAGGGGAAAATATTTATCCGCGTGAAGTGGAAGATACACTATATGAGCATCAAGGAGTTCTCGACTGTGCGGTACTTGGTCAGCCAGATGATCAATGGGGGGAAACGGTAACGGCATTCATCGTAGCCAAAGACCCAATGCTTGCCGAAAGAGATTTAGAAACTTGGTGTAAGAACAGTAATAGATTGGCGAACTATAAACGTCCAAGGAGATATATCTTCTGTAATGAACTGCCTCGGAACGCAAGTGGGAAGATACAAAAGTTCTTGCTACGTAAACAGTTGGAAGAAAATGTTGATGGCAAAGGTTTGGGGAACCTTCTTTAAATGCAGGGGTCAGCAGCCGATGAAATACCAAGATAGGGTTTAGAATTGCTGGAAAAAGATTTGGATAAATTATTTTATAAATAATAACCTTGTGGAACAAATGAAGGAGAGAGAATAGTTATCCACAACGAAAATGTAGCGTGGTTAGCCCAATCCCTCCTTTATCCACATAATCCACAGGGTTATCCAGAAATAACATTATTTTCATGTTGATAAGGTGAGTTAATTGACTTATTTTTTGTCAGTATTTTCAGAATATATCCACAATATACACAGGGTTGTGGATAAGCTATGTAAATAAAGATGACCAAGGGGCTAACTTATAGCCCCTTGGGTTGGTTTATTCTGCTTATCGGCGATTATGAGCACGGCGGTCAGCCGCATTTGCACGGGCTTGTGCCTCGATATCTTCCTGGTCAGCCAGTTCGGAAGAATATTCAACGTCAAGTCCGTCACTTTTCAGGTTTTTGGGAACCTGAGGAAGTTTCTGTTTGTTCTTATCTCGATTATGGTGTATGTTATTTCGTCCCATGTTATCGTCGCCCCCTGGAATATAAAATAAGCTGGAGATGAATTTCATTAATCATCTCCAGCTTATTTTGTGTTTAGTGGCTGTTCAAAATGTAAGGGAAAAAACTCCAAAACTAACGACGGGATTTCTTCTCGGTATATCCACCAGCTCGATCTGCCTTTTTAAATTCGCGAGCATAAAGAATCGCTTGTGTACTAGTTAAGTTACTTTTTTCTTTATCGTGTTTTTTGAGCAATTAGATCATCTCCATTCACTTAATATCCCTATTTTTTCCTAAAATGACCCTTTCATACGTGGGAATCTTCTTTTAGGATATTTTGTAAGGCTTCTTTAAGGGTTGGAAAGGAGAAGGTGAATCCTTCTTCTTTAAGTTTAGCGGGAAGGACATTTTGCCCTTCAAGTACAAGGATGCTCATTTCCCCCAACAATTTCTTGAGGAAGAAAGGGGGGACAGTTAACCAATGGGGCCGGTGCAGGACAGCTCCTATCGTTTTACCGAATGTATCCATCTGGACGGGGTTCGGTGCCGTAAAATTGACTGGACCTTCTATCCTAGCATCATTCATGCTAAAGATGATTGCACGGACCGCGTCATGGATATGAATCCAGGAAAGCCACTGATTCCCTTTGCCGATCTTTCCTCCGCCAAATAGTTTATAGGGGAAGGCCATCATTGGCAGTGCTCCGTCTTTTTCTCCAAGAATCACCCCGAATCTTGTAAAGATCAACCTTTTACTGTAAGAGCGTGATTTAGCCGCTTCCTTTTCCCATAGTTGAACAGTACGGGCCAAGAAATCATCACCAATGGATTCAGAGGTTTCGGTAAAGGTCTCATCGTCCGAAATACCATAATATCCGATTGCACTTGCATTAATGATGACGGACACTTTAGAGGGCAGTATGGATATGATCCGGTTCATCTCTTTGGAAGCCTCGATCCTGCTTTCGACAATCCGGCGCTTTCGTTCAGGTGTCCAACGGCCGCTGTTCAGAGATTCACCAGCAAGGTTAATGAACACATCGAGCCCCTCCAAGTGCATTTCCGGCGTTGCCTCCTCGGTCAACCAGCCGATATATGTCAAATTAGTCTGTTTCTTAAATTTTTCGGGATGACGTGTCAAAATATATATATCATGATTTTCTTTTGATAATTCTTCAATTAGGGCTGTGCCGACAAAACCGCTTCCACCAGCAATGGCTATTTTCATGAAAACCACTTCCTTTCCCTGTCTTTCCTTCACTTTAACATGCCCATGTTCTTTTTTCATTTTTAGGCATGCTATATATAGAAATGGTAAACGTAAAGGGGTAAAGTAGGTGTGGGGGGTGGATTTATGCCAAACATAACAAAAATAACAACCCAAAAGAAACGTAAAGATCGTTATAACATCTTCGTTGACGAAAAATATGCCTTCAGTGTAGACGAAGAAGTGCTATTGAAATTTCAGTTGAAAAAGGGTATGGAACTTGATGACCTGCTTTTGGCCGAGATACAATTCCATGATGAAATCCAAAAAGCATTTACCGATGCACTTAATTATTTATCATACCGGATGCGCTCGGAATCGGAAATTCGCCTTTATTTAAAAAAGAAGGAAACGGAAGAGCCGATCATTAAGGAAGCGATACATAAACTATACAGTTTTAACTATTTAGACGACCTTGAATTTTCCAAGGCTTACGTGCGGACCCATGTGAATGGAGGGAATAAAGGGCCCACCACCCTTAAGCTTGAGCTTAAGGAAAAAGGGGTGCAAGATAAGTTGATTGTCGAGGCATTGAAGGAATACCCTTATGGTATTCAAATTGAACATGCAAGGAATCTGGCTGGAAAAGCGGTCAAAAAGGAAAAAAACATTTCCGAACGAGCTTTAAGGCTGAAGGTTGAACAAACCTTGTTACGGAAAGGTTTCCCAAGAGATATCATCCATGAAGCACTTGAAGATGTGACGGTGGAAAAGGATGAGGATGAACAATGGGATTCCCTTTGCCACCATGTCGAAAAAATGCAACGCCGATATAAAAACCATGAAGGCTTCGAATATGAACAAAAAATGAAGCAGGCATTATACCGAAAAGGTTTTCCAATAGAATTGATTGAGCGTTATCTTTCCAATCCTGATGGTGATTAAGTGCATCAATAGCCAAATCACAAAATTTTGTTTAATATAGAAGTAAATTAATTATTTCATTTGAGGAGTCATATATATGAGCGACGTAAGATACAGCAAGCTGTCTGCCTATGAACTGCAACAGGAAATCGCAGCGTTGACTGAAAAAGCGAGAAAAGCAGAGCAATTGGGAATGGTTAATGAATATTCAGTATTGGAACGAAAAGTGACGATGGCCAAGGCCTATTTGTTAAATCCTGATGATTTCAAAAAAGGTGAAATATATCAAATTGACGGAGATCCCGGTGTCTATTTCAAAATTGATTATATGAACGGCGTATTCGCTTGGGGTTACCGCTTGGGCGGTAGCGGTAAGGAAGAAGCACTCCCGATTTCAATGCTGAAATAAAAAGGAACCGGGGAAGTACCCGGTTCCTTCTGATGTACCTTTTAATTCGAACGCTCGTTTGAAGCTTTCATTCTTTCTTGAGGGTGTGTATTAATACTTCCATCTGCACGCTTTGAAGCATATCTTGCCTTTGCACGAGGTTCGCCTTGGAATTTGTTATTGTTTTGGTTGGGGAATCCTTTTTGTTTATTTCGCAAATTTTTTCTCCTCCAAGCATCAGATTAAGAAAGAAGCGTTTCCGCTTACAACTAGTATGGGTATGGGACAGTATAGTTCATTCTGTAAAAATATTGGCAATGAGGTGGTTCTAATGAATGATTACCATGAAAGATTAACCAAGATACTGCTTGAGAAAAATGAACACATCACGTATGAGCAAGCTTTGACTTGGGTGGAATTATTATGGGAAGATTTCGAAGCGACCTATGCAAAGGCTGGGCATGAATATGCCGGTGAAGAAATGACATCGCGCGTTGTAAGGACCTGGATTGATAACTACGGTGAGCAATTCCACGAATTCATTGCAAAGAACCCTAAATATCAGCAGTTATTAAATCAGCAGAATCGACTACATTAAAAAAGCTGATTCCAGAGGAGTTCCCTGGAATCAGCTCTTTTTCAATATACTACAAAATAATATTCAATTTCTTCTGCAGCTTCGCTTCGCTAAAGATCCAGCCGGTATAAGAATTCAAGATATTCAATTCGCTGTCTAAATGGACCACTGCCACAAACGGGTAATATCCATTGCTGCGATATCTTAAATCGATAAAACGGACTTCATAATATTCTTTTATCTGTTCGATTTCGAAGCGGTAAACCGGAGAAAAGGACAGAAAGGCTGCCAAGTTGATATCCTTCTTGGCGGCTTCGAGAATTTCACTTTCAGGCAATGGCACCCGATCGAACGTATCAAGAATCTTCACATATCCATTATCGGCTCGTGCCACATAATAATTCTTTTCGGTAATCACCGCAATTTTCCAGCGGTGAAAGCGCATCGTCGGTGATAAAAGAATTTTCCTTGCTCCAGGAATTTGCTGTTTGACCACTCTTTTTATAAAAGCTTGTTCCCTGAACCTGGAAATGTAATAAATGACGAGTATCCCGTAAATGGAAAGAAATAAATAGCCTGGAGGAAATCCGAAGCCCCATAGTATCAGGCCTGCAACATGTATTCCAAAAATGAATGGATCGAATGTATTGATGACCCCTAAAGCTACCCATTTTGACGAAATCGGCCTAAGTGCCTGGGTCCCATAAGCATTGAATATATCCACGAATACGTGAAGGAATACGGCTAAAAAGGTCCAAAGCCAAAGATGAAGGTAATTTGCTTCAGGTATGATGGCGAAAATTGCTACGCTGATAATCAAGGGCCAAAGTAAAACAGCGGGAATTGAATGCGTGATTCCACGGTGGTTACGTATATATACAGCGTTATTCCTTAATTTTAAAACGGTGTCAATGTCCGGAGCTTGTGATCCCAATATCGTACCTGCTATGACTGCACTTGCAGTAACTGGGCTCTGCGCAATGACGGGATCTAATGTGGCAAGACCTCCAAGAGCAATTCCCATGACAAAGTGAGTACCTGTATCCAAAAAACTAACCTCCCTGCCACAAATTGAAAAAAATGGTCTTCTTTCATCATACCGTATTTATATATTAACCATCAAATGAATATAATTTTGACTTATTTCAAGTGACCCGCTACAAATAAATGGATATGAACATGATATTAAAAAAAGAATGGCCTACTATAGGTATTCCCAATTTTGATTAGAGTGTAACATCTTTGGAGGAACTGATGTGAAAGAAATAACGATCCCGACAATAGAAAAAATAAAAATCGATGAATTTCAAAAAGATTTGGTTTCCTGGTTTCTCGAAGAACAAAGAGAATTGCCATGGAGGGAGAATAAGGACCCCTACCGTGTTTGGGTTTCTGAAATAATGCTGCAGCAAACGAGAGTGGACACGGTGATTCCTTATTTCAACCGGTTTATGGAATGGTTCCCGACACTCGAGGTCTTTGCCAATGCGGATGAAGAGAAGGTCCTGAAAGCTTGGGAAGGGCTGGGATATTACTCGCGTGTAAGGAATCTGCATAGTGCCGTTCAGGAAGTGAAGGCTTCCTACAATGGGATTGTACCGGATGATCCCGAGGAAATCTCCAAATTGAAAGGTGTCGGCCCATATACTGCCGGTGCGATTCTAAGTATCGCATACGGCAAGCCGGAGCCAGCCGTTGATGGAAACGTCATGCGTGTTTTATCACGGATATTAATGATATATGAAGACATAGCAAAGCCAAAGACAAGAAAAACATTCGAAGCTGCCGTCAGGAAGCTGATCGATCATGAACATACCTCTGCCTTCAATCAAGCCTTGATGGAACTTGGAGCATTAATCTGCACACCTGGTAAGCCTGCCTGCCTATTATGCCCCGTTCAAAGCCATTGTCTAGCATTTGAAGCAGGGGTTCAGTCGGAATTGCCGGTAAAAATCCAAAAGAAAAAAACAAGGGATGTACCAATTGTAGCTGCCGTTTTAACGAATGAAAAAGGTGAATTTTTAATTCACAAGCGAGCCTCAGAAGGATTGCTAGCTAATCTTTGGGAATATCCGAATTTCGAAAACCATACATCCCTCTTGCATAAGAGGGAATTCTTCGAGAGTCGGTTTAAGGAAATGTATGGCGTCAAACCGGAAATCACTGAATCACTTGTGAGAATTGAACATGTTTTCTCACATCTCGTTTGGAAAATGGACACGTATATCGGTGTGGTCAAAGAGGATATCGGTGAAGAGACGCTAAAAGAACAGCAACTTAAGTGGGTGAGTGAAGCAGAGATGGAGCAGTTGGCATTTCCGGTCTCCCACCAAAAAATGATGAAGGCGTATAAAGAAAAAGGAGTGCATTGAATAAGCGAATGAAATCGTGATATATGCATAAAAGAGGATATCCGATAAGATATCCTCTTCCTTTTGTTGATTTTCAAAGCAATATCCGTATAAAATCATTCGTAACTGGTTTTCGTTCCATGAGTATAATCGGCTTCTTGCCTGTTAAGTCCGCCTCTATTTTCAATTTCTTTGACGATTTCGCTATGGATACTCTGTCCTTCTTGGTTTAAATAAGGTACCATTTGTTGAAGGGAGTGATGAAAATAGGCAAGTTCACTATTTTCCCAATCCGATTTTTTCATCATCGACAACTCAGTCATATCACGTCCAACATACATAACAGTAACACTCCTTAAAAAATGATTTTTATTACTCGGTGTTTACTCAGAAAGGATGAATAAACGAATGGAACAAAAAGTGGCACTCGTTACAGGTAGCAGTAAAGGTTTAGGCAGAAGCACGGCAATAAGGCTTGCGGAGGAGGGTTACGACCTCGTTATTAATTATGCCCGGAGCAAGTCGAAAGCATTAGAAGTGGCAGCCGAAATTGAAGCGTTGGGGCGAAAAGCCCTTGTAGTCAAGGCAAATGTCGGTGATGTTGCGAAAGTGAAAAGCATGTTTGAGGAAATCGATGCTTATTACGGACGTTTGGATATTTTCATCAATAATGCGGCCTCTGGCGTCCAGCGTCCATTGATGGAGCTGGAGGAATCCCATTGGAACTGGACCATGGACATCAATACAAAAGCCCTCCTTTTCTGCGCACAGGAAGCGGCGAAACTAATGGAGAGGAACGGCGGGGGGAAAATCGTCAGCATCAGTTCACTAGGATCCATTCGCTATTTGAAAAATTATACAGCTGTTGGAGTTTCCAAAGCTGCGCTTGAAGCCCTGACAAGATATTTAGCGGTCGAATTGGCTGCTAAAAATATTTGTGTCAATGCCGTTTCAGGCGGTGTGATCGATACGGATGCCCTGAAGTCTTTCCCGAATCGGGATGAAATGCTTGCTGAGGCGGCAGAACAGACTCCCGCTGGACGGATGGTCGAGGTGGAAGATATGGTGAATACCATCATGTTTTTAATTTCCGATGGAGCCAGGATGATTCGTGGACAAACCGTAATAGTTGATGGAGGCATTTCATTGCTTGTTTAATGTAACTGGAAAAATTTAAATGATTTTTGTTGGATAGCCCTCCTGGATAATGGTTATCTTATTATCGTGGAGGTGATATCAATGGCTAAAAACAACATGAATAAATCACAAGCAGGTACTGACGTTCAACAAGTAAGACAACAAAACGCGCAATCTCAGCAAGGCCAAGGCCAATTCGGTACAGAATTTGCTTCTGAAACTAACGTTCAAGAAGTAAGACAACAAAACGCGCAATCTCAACAAAGAAAAGGCCAAGGTCAAGCACAAGGCCAATTCGGTACAGAGTTTGCTTCTGAAACTAACGTTCAAGAAGTGAAACAACAAAACCAAAGATCTCAAAGCAATAAAAACCAAGGCTAATTGCCGATGAAAAGCATCCTTCTTATGAAGGATGTTTTTTTTTGCCTTCCATTGGATTCGACAAATGTTTCGTTGTGTTTACATTTTATGTCAAAGGAGAAAGGTGATAAAAATAGAATATACATACTATAGAAAAAATACAGATTAGGAAGGTGCATTCATGGAGGAATTTAACCGGCTTATAAACAACCAGTTGAAAACGATGGATAAGCTTTTACTTTTACAATCCGAAATCGAAAGATGCCAAGATATAGAGAAGCAACTCCTTGCCCTTGAAGAGGAGAGTGAAGCGGTCACCATTCAGGAAGAGATTCAACTTAAAAAGCAGGAATTGAAAAGTATCCATGAAATGTTCGAAAAGCAAACGGAAGAAGTAATCCGTTATTTTCAGCAAGGACAGGCAGCCATACGATAAATAACCGGCTAATTTCTTAGATGAAATGGGTGGATGGTCAGACTTTTTCGACTTATTTACACATTTTCACTGGGAGATTAGCCACTTTTGTTTTAAATTTATGAATAAATCGCTATAATATAGGAATATAGGGTAAATGGAAAAAAGTATATATTTTAAATACACAAAACAACTGCAAACGGAATAGGGCACAGTACGCTGTCAGGGTGTCTATAGAAAGTAGGGAGAGATAAATGGGGATTGTTCCTGCCGAAGGAGGAAAAATCCAAATCCATAGCTATAAACATAATGGACATATCCATCGTATCTGGGAAGAGACAACCGTTTTAAAAGGGACCCAAAATCTGGTGATAGCAGCGAATGACCGTACTATGGTAACGGAATCAGATGGAAGGACCTGGATTACTAGAGAGCCGGCGATTTGCTATTTTCATTCAAAGTATTGGTTTAATGTTATTGGTATGTTGAGAGAGGACGGGGTTTATTATTATTGCAATATCAGTTCGCCGTTCACATACGATTCGGGAGCATTGAAATACATTGATTATGACCTGGACATTAAAGTATTCCCAGATATGACGTTTAATTTGCTGGATGAGGATGAATATGAAAGGCATCGGAAAGAAATGAATTACCCGGATGCCATCGATTCAATATTGAAACAGAACGTAGACTATTTGATTTATATGATACGCCAGCGAAAAGGACCATTCTCCGCAGAGTTTATTGATAGTTGGTATGAACGCTTTTTAACCTATCGATGATAGAAAAGGCCTGCTGCATAATTGGCAGGCTTTTTCATTGTGTATCTTACCTACACATCTGATTCACTCTTTCAATACGCAGGAACCATTTAACCTCCTACAAATGTTTATGAAAGTAATCCTTTTGATAGTTAATTACCGAAAAGGAAAATATAATTGAATAGTGCATATAAGATTCCAAAATGACCGTTATGGGCTTTTTTAGCATTTGGCTTTATTGATTAAGAAAAGGAGGGATTCCGTGGGGAGCATTAAGAGATATTTGCAATTCGTCAAACCATATAAATGGCAGATAATCGGAACGGTACTGATTGGACTGCTAAAGTTCGCGATTCCGCTTTTGCTTCCATTGCTCAGTAAGTATATAGTGGATGACATCATCGGAAACGGTGATCTGTCCAAAGCCGTGAAGTCCGAACGCCTTATATGGGCGATGGCCATCATGATATTCATTTTTGTTGCAGTTAGACCGCCGATTGAGTATTACAGACAATATTTCGCTCAATGGACCGGAACGAAAATCTTATATGATATTCGTAATGATTTATTTACCCATATACAGAAACTGAGTTTTAAATATTATTCCAATACAAGGGTGGGCGAGGTCATTTCAAGGATGATCACGGACGTGGAACAAACGAAGAACTTTGTCATCACGGGTTTAATGAACCTTTGGCTCGATATCGCAACGATCATCATAGTGATAGTCATCATGTTTACGATGGATGTGAAATTAACCATTGTATCCATCATCATGCTACCATTTTACGCATTTTCGATTAAGCATTTCTTTGGCAAGCTGAGAACGTATACAAGGATTCGGTCCCAAGCCTTAGCGGATGTACAGAGTCACCTTCATGAACGGGTTTCAGGGATGTCAGTCATCAAAAGCTTTGCGATAGAAGACAGGGAACAGGAATTGTTTGCGAAGCAGAACAAGAATTTCCTCGATAAAGCCCTAAAGCATACGAGCTGGAATGCCAAGTCATTTGCTGTCGTGAATACAATCACCGATATTGCCCCCTTGCTCGTGATAGGATTTGCCGGTTATCAGGTCATTCATGAACAATTGTCACTGGGTACCATGGTTGCTTTCGTCGGTTTCATTGACCGGCTATATAATCCCCTCAGACGTTTAGTTAACTCTTCGACGACAATGACCCAGACATTGGCGTCCATGGACAGGGTTTTTGAGTTTGTGGATGAGAAGTATGATATCGATGATGAACCAGGGGCGAAAGAGCTGAAGCATGTAGATGGCCGAATAACCTTTCAGGATGTATCGTTTGCTTATGACGAGAAAGAGGCACCCGTTTTGAAACATATAAACTTGGATGTTAAACCAGGGGAAACCATTGCACTTGTCGGTATGAGCGGTGGCGGGAAATCCTCGATCGTCAGTTTGATTTCCCGTTTCTATGATGTGACGGAGGGAAGGGTATTATTGGATGGGACGGATATCCGTAAATATCAAGTCCGCAGCCTAAGAGATAAAATAGGAATGGTTCTACAGGATAATATCTTATTTAGTGAATCGGTTAAGGCCAACATCCTTATGGGACGACCTGATGCAAGTGATGAAGAAGTATTTGAAGCGGCAAAGGCGGCGAATGCCCATGACTTCATCATGGGTCTAAAAGAAGGATATGAAACGAAAGTCGGGGAGCGGGGAGTTAAATTATCCGGGGGCCAAAAGCAACGGGTGGCCATTGCGAGGGTATTTTTGAAAAACCCGCCAATCCTTGTTCTCGACGAAGCCACCTCCGCATTGGATTTGGAAAGTGAACACTTTATCCAGGAGGCGCTGGATATTTTGGCGAAAAACCGGACCACGATCATCGTCGCCCATCGGTTATCAACCATCACCCATGCCGATCGGATCATTCATATCGATAATGGGGAAATTACGGAAATGGGAACACACGAAGAACTTATGAAAAAGCAAGGGAATTACTACAACCTATTTCAAGTGCAACAATTAGATTCTTAAGGATACAAGATAAAAAAGAAGACCATTCCGCTAAAGGAATGGCCTTCTTTTTTATTCTGATACGAACTTGTGCATCACGTTATGAAATCCTTTTTTCATGCAGCGTTTTTTTTCCAGGAAGGAAATGCGGCAGATGCTTTATTCCCTCAGGCAAGGCGATGCCGACTATGATCAAGCACATCCCGAACCATTGCAATGACGTAACCTGTTCATTCAAGAAGATGACGGAAACGACCATCGCTGAAGGCAGTTCCGCAGCACAAAGAATCGTTCCAAGCCCGACCCCCACTTTCGGTAAACTGACAGCAAAGAAAAAGAAAGGAACTAAAACACCCAATGTGCCGAGCAGCAGACCGTAGTACCATAGGTTCGTTTGGACAAGATTCGTTACAAGTGTGACGGGGTTAGTCGTGAATACAGCAGTCAGCATACCACCCGTTGCAATGAAAAACAGCCGTTTCATGGAAGATTCCCCAACAGCGAATTGAGAGTTGCAGTACATATACAGCGCAAAAAGCAATGCAGACAATAGTCCGAACAATACGCCTTTTAGGCTTAGGCCAGATAGAGGCTGACCAAAGATCGCCCCTGCCAATAATGTACCGATGAAAAGAACGAAAATGGCAATGAGTTTATTTTTATCCGGGCGTCTTTTATTTAAGAAGCTTTCAATAAGGACGCCTATCCAGGTAAATTGAAATAAAAAGACAACGGCAATCGAAGCGGGAAGCTCGGATACGGAAACGGCATATGCCTTTCCGACGAAAGTGGACATCATGCCCGTGATTAAAAGTAATCCGGCACTCTTCCATGAAACTTTATATTTAAACGAAAAGAGAAATATAACGGAGACAATCAGCCAACCGACAAGATATTGACTGCCGACCAGTTCTCCAGAAGAATGGCCATCCATGAATCCAAACTTCATCATGGTGGATAAAGTGCCATATGAAATCGAACCGATTAAGACCATTATGGAATACTTCAAAAGTTGCATATTTTTCACCCCTATAAAAATAAAAATCGCCACCTGCCAAAAAGGCAAGTGACGAACGAAAAAAGGAAATCCTTTTAAAATTCCGTCTCTCAACAAAAGCTGAGTTTAACAAATTGTATGCGTTGCATTACCTTAGCTTAAAGTCTTTGTGAATATTTGTCAACCAGAAAATAAAGTTAAAGACTGCACGTCGATCACTAAGTTGAAGGTGGCCGCAGAATAGGAGAAGATCCATTCAATGGCATATAAAACAAAACCCCCAAATGGCAAATTAGCCTAATGGGGGGGTGTTTTAATCGCCATTCTGTCGGAAGTCCTCCAATGTACCACGGTATTCCTTGTCTTTCATTTTGCGAATATCAGGCTTTTTTTCTGCAGTTGGCTCATCATTTGGTTTTTGTTTATGAAGCTTGGAAAGAGCCAAACGATAATCCTGATCTTTCATTTTCAATTCATCATTGTCTGTGGGGGAGATGATTTCGGTAATGGAATCATCTGCAGTCGGGAAAGCGGACTCTTCCGACGAATTCTCTTCCTCGACTGCAGGCGGCTTACCTTCAGGTGATAAGGCTTTGATATTGAATGTGATCAAGCCCGTAACCGCTAATATGGCAACGATGATAATTAGAATTATGCCCATTGAATCAAGCCTCCTAGAGCCCGTTTATGAATGAACGGGTGACATGGGCTACCCGTTTTCCTAATGCTTCTCCAAGCTTCAAGTCATTGTTGGTGATATTGTCATCCACACCGGGCGGACAGCTTATCCCTACTCCATAGTAGGAACCATATAAGGCATTTTCCGGGACAGTGCCGGGCAAGCCGACAATGATCATGCCTTGATGAAGCATAGGGGTGATTAAGTTCAGCATGGTAGCCTCGAGTCCGCCATGTACGGTGGCCGTGGTACAGAACACAGCACCCACTTTATTGATCAGCGCACCTTCCGCCCATAGATACCCAAGTTTATCGATCCATGTTTTCAAACTCGAACTGATGGTTCCGAAATGACCGGGACAGCCCCAAATGATAGCATCCATTTCCTGAAGCTTATAAACATCCGCCTCGTTTACATGGTCAATGAGAACCTCAGCCCCAGGAACCGCAGCGGCTCCTTGAGCTATTGATTCGGCAAGTGCTTTCGTATGGTTACCTTCACTGTCGTAAACAACATAGATCTTCATTTTAATTCCTCCATTTAATTAAACCGATTTTTTTACTGGCGAAGGAAGCAAAGGTACATCCAAAGGTTCTTGTTTAGCTTGTTTCATTGCTTTATCCTTCCGAACGTCGCGCAAAAATAGTGAGAGAACGATGCCGGCAATTGCGAAGCCTGTTGCCCAAAAGAATGCATCATTGATTCCCATCACATTTGCTTGACCCTGGATTTGAGAAGAAATCAGCGACATGGCAGTTTCCTGTGCCTGTTCACTAGTTTGATTCATCGAAGTCATGATGGATTGAACGATAGTCTGGAAATTCTGAACAAAACCGGGATCACTCGTACTCATTTCCGTTCCTAAAGCAGTTCCATGGAAAGAAGCACGGGTTGTATAAATGGTCGTCACGAAGCTCGTACCAATTGCTCCGGTCACTTGTTTCAGCGTATTGCTCATTGCCGTACCATGTGTATTCAAATGCTTGGGCAGCTGATTCATCCCAGCAGTCATGATCGGCATCATCAGTAAAGACATTCCAAGTGCGCGGATGGCATAGATGATGACCAAAGTCGAATAGGTAGTTTCCGTAGTCAATTTAGCGAATTCAAAGGTTGTGACGGCAGTGATCGCCAACCCAATTAGTGCTAATGGACGAGGTCCGATTTTGTCAAATAATGCTCCTGAAATGGGTGACATCACCATCATCACAAGGGCTCCGGGCAGCATCAACAGGCCTGATTGAACTGGCGTGAAGCCTCTTAAAGTCTGCAAATATATAGGCAATAAGAATATCCCGGTAAACATGGCCACTGTGACGATTGCAGAAATGATATTGGATAATACGAACATGTCATACTTAAATACACGGAAGTCGAGCATAGGTGTTTCCGATTTTAGCTGTTGAACCACAAAAAGCGTCAAAAGGATCAGCCCAATGATGATCGTTCCCAGAACGATTGGATCCGTCCAGCTTTTGGAACCTGCTTCACTGACACCGTATAGTAATGATGCAACACCTAGCAAGGATAGAGAGGCACCCAGCAAATCCAATTTGATTTTCCTTGGTTCCGCTACATTACGCATACTTAAAAATGCGAGTGTCATGACGATCATGCCTAATGGCACCATTGCGTAGAACATGACCCGCCAGCTATATTCCTGAATGACCCAACCTGATAAAGTCGGGCCGATTGCAGGGGCAAACATAATGGCAAGTCCAAAGATCCCCATCCCTTTCCCGCGCATTTCCGGAGGGAAGATGAAAAGAATGATCGTCATGACCAAAGGCTGCAGGATTCCGCCGCCAGCGGCCTGAATCAGCCGGCCTGTAAGGATGACGGGGAAATTTGGTGCGATGCCGCAGATGAATGTCCCGACGGTGAATAGAAACATGGCAGCCAGGAATAAAATGCGCGTGCCAAACCGTTCTATTAAAAAAGCGGAAAGTGGGATCAAGGCTCCATTCACGAGCATGAATCCAGTTGATAACCATTGAATCGTAGTCGCAGCTACATTGAATTCTGCCATCATCCTTGGCATGGCGACACTAAGCAGGGTTTGATTCAAAATGACCATGAACAAACCTAGCATTAGGATAATTAACATGGGGGCAAACTGTTTCATTCCCTTGTTTTCATTTACTGTGATGGTTTGAGAAGCCATGTAAAGAAAAGCCTCCTTTCTGTATAACTGTGTAGCCGGTTTATTTAGTCGAAATTTTCACTTCTGCGTTCATTCCAGGCAGAACTTTATCGGATGGTGCTTTGATGGAAATTTTCACTGGTACTTTTTGAGTGACTTTCGTATAGTTCCCGCTGCTGTTTTGATTGCCCATCACTGAAAAGACAGACGTTGTAGCATAACCGATCTGTTCCAATGTACCTTCGAAGACCGTATCGGGATCTCCATCGATGATAATATCGACGCTGTCACCTTTTTCGATATCCTTCAATTTATTTTCTTCAATATTAGCCGTTATGGACAAATCTTCCATATTGATGGTTTGAGCTAGCGTTTGACCTGCTTGAACAAGCTGCTCATCATGCACTTGTGTTTTAACGATCGTACCTTGTGCTGCGGTTTTTACCGCTTCTTTACCGTCTAAGGTGGTTACATTGGCAACTTTGTCATCCTTACTTACACTGTCTCCTTCGTGTAAGTCCCAATCTGCTAGTTTACCGGCAGCGGGGGCAACGATGGTATATAGCTCACCTGACACTTTCGCTTCATCCGTTTTAATGAAATTCGTGCTTTCATAATAGTAATAAGCCCCACCGGCCAATGCCGCTATTATAATAACCAAACCAATGACATTGATTAAAACTAAACGTCCTCTATTCACTTGTTTCGCCTCCAAAAATATATTGATGATGTGTTCCTTTTTTTTGATTTACGTTCATTAGCTAGAAATGAAATAACCTCCTATTCTAATGTTTATTTATTAATTTTAATAAATATTAATTTTTATAAGTATTAATATTATTAAGTAAAGAGTTTACCAGTTTAATTATTTTTTGTCATGTAATTTATTCGGAAAAATGGTGGGAAATAAATACAGTGAAATAGTAAAAATTTGAATTTTTTTTAGTTTTAAGGATATATGGAAAGTAAAGTTGACATTGGAATGCCATTTAATTAAATTTAAGAGGTAGGATTGTCCTATATAAGGAGTGAGAAGGCTGGAATTTAAATGGGAAGTAACTAATAGTATTGAGATGCAGATTTTTCGGATTAGGAAGAAGCTTAGGGCCATCGTAGCAAAAAATCTTCAGCCTTATGGATTAACATCGCCTCAGTTTTTCATTTTATTGATATTGAAAAAAGAGGGGTCGATTAAATCGACCCAGCTGGCTGACTTCTTAACCGTAAAGCCAAGTGCGATTACAGTATTTGTAGATAAGCTGGTCGAAATGGATTATGTGAAACGGCAGCCCTCTGATAAGGATCGCAGGGTCATCAACCTTGAATTGAAAGAGGCTGGGGAAGCGATTTTGGGGAGAGTCCTTGCGGATCATAACAAATCGATGGGCAAGAACTTCAATTCATTCTCGGAAGATGAGCTGCAGGATCTTTTGAAGAAATTGGATACGATTGAAAAGGCTGCTGATAAGAACCTTTTGGATGATTGAATGAGGGCATGCTCTAAATAGAGACGAAAAAAAAGACGGTTCCCGGGAACCGTCTTTTTTAATCTTCTTCGTACTGGACAGATATTTCGTTATCTTCCTTATGGAACGACTGGAAGCTGACGATCAGCTTTTCAAGGTGTTCCAATTGTTCGTCATATTCTATGACTGCAGAAATCAATGGTACAAGGCGGGCAGAGAGGTGGCCTAGGTTATCATGCATTTCGTCCACTTGATTCTGCTGTTCGAAAAAATGGGCGAGCAGCTCTTTACGACTTAAACAATCCTGGTCCCAATCTTCAATCTCCTCGATTGACTTGATTTTTTCGATATGCAGTAATATCAACTGCTCATGCTTGCGGATCAATGAATCAAGCTGCTGTAAGATGCTCCGTTGGAAATCTTCAGGCATTTGATATACTTCATTCTCGAATTTATGGATTCTCTTCAAGGTTTCAAACGCTTTTTTCGTCGTTATGATCATTTGCCGATAAACGACAAGCTTTCTTGCTTTAGCAACACTGTTCTTCTTGAAATATTCCCGTTCCTCTTTGTACATGGAATAGATATGTTCCAAATCGAGTAACTCCGCCTTCAACCGGCTGATGTCCTTTTTCAATAAAGTGTGTTCTGTAGCATGTCTTGTGCTGATTCTGATCCATTTCAAGATGTCTTCCGTTACATCTGTAATGCGTGTATAAAGCTTTGCTTCGTACTTTGGAGGAATGAAAACAAGATTCACGATAAACGAAGAAACGATTCCAAGCAAAACGGATGAGAGACGAATAAAGGCAAAATTAAGGAATTCCCCGTCCTGGCTTTCCATGATGGCAATGACCGTCACGATGGAAAGGACAATCGTTTTATCCATTTTCAGTTTTAAATTGATGGTTATGACAACCATTACGGCAAGACCGATTATAAAAATATCATTTCCGAACAACAAAACGAAGGAGACAGCAACCAATGCGCCAATGATATTTCCTTGAATTTGCTCCAATACCGTTTGATATGAACGGTAAATGGTCGGCTGTATTGCAAAAATTGCAGCAATCCCAGAAAGGACAGGAGCAGGAAGGTTAAGCAGTTCCGATAGGTAAAGCGCTAAAACAATTGCTATTCCTGTTTTGAGAATGCGGGCACCAAACTTCATATATGGGTTAATCCTTTCTTTGTGTTGTAATGGATCTGGCGAGAAAAGGCTCTATTAATATATAGGCCTTTGCTTAAAGTTGTATTCTAACTTATTTGTTAGTACTTTACACTAAAATAAGATGATGTAAACAAAAAGTAATATACAGGATTTTCCTAAGAGTTACAATAGTTAAAATCAAGTTTAATATATAAAGAAACGTTAGGCAATTTCTTGATTGCTTTCAGCATTGTTTTTCAATCGTTTGAAGACGAGCCCAGAGGTATATGACGGGAAAAGGCTGATGCTCGAATTGAAGAGCATCAGCCTTTTTTAATATATATTTTCGGCATCACTCCGTGGATACAGCAGGATCCGCCTGTTCTTTAACTGGAACGACCTGAAGGAAGTGCTCTCCAGGATCCTGAAGCAGTGTCTCTAAAGAGGCAGCTTCTTCGGTTTGGCCATGGTCTTTCAAGAGGGCCGTGTATTTGCCAAGGAGTTCAACCACATCCTGCAGGCCTTTTGCAGATAGGGACTCAATGGAAATCTTTGCCCCTTTCGCAACCCGTTTCTTAATGACCTCTTTGGTTAATCCAGATTCAGGCTGTTGCCGTAAATAAACGACACCGCCTGTCATCCCTGCGCAAATCCATGGACCGGGATCACCAAGAACTAAACCTCTTCCATTTGTCATGTATTCAAAAGCGAATCCCTTAATATTGGATGTTACCGCAATATTACCGTTTTCCTTTTTAGGAAGCGGTTGTTTCAATAATCCGCCAATGATCATATCCGCTCCGGAAAGCCGGATTCCCGCCCTGGCATCGGCATCTCCCTGGGCAATGAGGAGACCATGCTGTGCACCGTAACCAAAGCCCTTACCGACAGAGCCATTGTAAAACTTCCCATCTTTTCCTGGGGATTTAAAGATGGCAATGTTACCGCCAATCGATGTTTTGCCGATACCATCCTGGGCACCGCCATTCACGCTGATTGAAATTCCCTCCGTATTGTATGCCCCAAGTCCATTACCCGGAATGGAACCATCCTGGTAGGATAGGTGAACGGGAGGAAGTTTTTTGTATGATCCATCCAATCTGCCCCTAACGCGGTGACAGGAGACCCTGCTGCCGAGTACACGCTGCTCGGAAGTGATCGAGCTATAGCTGCGGGATTGCTGCAGTTCATCTACATGCGAATCAAGATATTCTGCGCCAACGGCTACCTGCATGGAGCCTTCATTCAAATATGCCGCCGCTTCCTTATGCGAGAACGGTGTTATATCCAGATTTTTTAATAAATAGGTTAAATCCAATGATTGTTGCCCTTTAACTTGCTGCAGCAAATCAGAACGCCCGACGATATCCTGAAGATTCTTCACCCCAAGTGATCCGGTCAAAGATTTGAGTTCTTTTGCAAATGCACTGAACATATTCGTTAACCCCTGTACGGCTAAATCAAATTTACGTGGAACAAAACGGCGCAGCCCGTGTTCTTTCGCCTGAGCTTCCGATTCAATTTGGGTGGCGATGCCCACATGGCAAGTATCAAGGTGACATCCGCGGCACGTTGTGCAGCCGACTGCAATCATCGAAAGGGTCCCAAAGCCTACACGATTTGCCCCAAGCAGCATTACCTTCAAAACATCCATCGAGCTTTTTAACCCACCGTCAGCCCAAATTTCAACGTTCTGCCGGATACCTGATTCAAGCAGTGCATTATGTGCCGCTTTCACACCTATCTCAACTGGCAGGCCGACATGTGAGAGTGCATGGATCCTGGCAGCACCCGTTCCGCCATCAAAACCGGAAAGCGTTATGATATCGGCCCCGGCTTTTGCGACGCCGACAGCAATCGTACCGATGTTTGGAACGACTGGTACTTTGACGGCAACTTTTGCCTTGTCATTTGCCGTTTTTAGCTCATGGATCATTTGGGCCAAATCTTCAATTGAGTATATATCATGGTTATTGGAAGGGGAGATCAAATCGGAACCGATTGTAGCATTTCGGGCTTCTGCGATTTTCGCTGTGACCTTGGAACCGGGAAGGTGACCGCCTTCACCGGGTTTTGCCCCTTGACCAATTTTAATTTCCAATAGATTTGAAGAGTTCAGGAGTTCTGCATTGACACCGAAACGTCCGGAAGCGATTTGCTGTCCGCGGGATTTCGGGTACTTGCCCAGCATATCCTTTATTTCCCCGCCTTCGCCATTCATACTGATCATGCCTAGCCTCTCGGCTGCTTCTGCATAGGCACGGAAAGCAATCTCATTTTGTGATCCAAAGGACATGGAGGCTATGACGAACGGCAATTCCTGTTCACCGACCGAAAGAGTGACTTCTTCAGAAGGGACGGAAGCATCTGAAGTTTTTAATGATGTCAAGTGGCGGATCGTCGTCGGATTGGATTCTTCCTGTTCAGTGATCTTTTCGCGATAAGCATCATAGTCCCCGGTTGAAGCAACTTCCCCAATAGATTTCCAAATTCTAGGGAATAGATGGAAAGTCTTGCCCATCCGTTCTTTTTCATTGCCGTAATCCTCTGCACGCTGGATGGCATCTGCCTTGATTTTATCAAAATTATAGTCCAGATCATTGGAACCGAAGAAATTAGCCACATTTAAATATTTCGCGATTTCCTCATGTAAACCGATGCTTGAGAAAAGTCTCCCATAGCCGCGCAGCTCATGAATGCCAATGGTGGAAATGACTTTCTCAAGCCCTTTCGTCAAGGAGTTATATAGATTGGTAACCCCCTTATGGTCATCTGAAGATAAGGAAAGGAACATATAATAAGGGCTGATTAAGTTGGCCCCTAGACCATAAGAAACGATGATATCATGCAGTGACCTTAGCGATGCTGAACGTAAAAGGATGGAACAATCACGACGCTTGCCTGTACGGACCAACGCTTGGTCTACGGCTGAAGTGACCAGGTGTGGATCAAGCCAAAGGTTGCCGTTTTGATGGGCAAGGGCATCATCCAGAACGAGCAGCGTTTTTCCTTCATCCACAGCATTGACACTTTCATCCGTAATCCTGGTCAGGGCATCCGTGATGTTTTCATCCTCTTTGAATGTGCTTGAGATGATGTGCATGAGTTTTTGATCTTGGTTATATTTAATGAACTGGTCGTAGCTTGGCTGCGATACGATGGATGAGCACTCATAACCCGTTGATCCTTCGATCAATAAGGGAGTCAGCAGCTCCGTCACCTTTCCTGCCTTATTAGCTTCGAATAGGGAAGGGCGCTTTCCGATGATCGTCCTTGTTGAGAAGTGCTCGGTTTCCCGGTCCCGGTCGATCGCCGGGTTGGTTACAACGGCCACGCTTTCCTTGATGAAATCAGCAATGTTGGTCCGTTGGGGATTAAGTGCTGCCAGCGGCGCATCATGACCAAGTGAACGAATGGGCTCAGCGCCTTTTTCGGCCATCTGTTCCACTAATTGGACATGCTCCCTTTCCCACCCAAAGGCCTTATACTGACCATTATGAATGGCTTGCGTGTTTGTCATGGAGACAACCTTTTCAAAAACCTGGGGCTGTAAGCGGACTCGGTCATTGGAAAGGACGAAACGATCATTGAATAGTTCAAACACTTTATTCTGGTAATCCTTGTATGTGTACAATTCAATTCGGTCGCCGTTCCATTTCAACCCGATTTTTTCCCCTGGACCCATCGGTTTCGGATCTCCGGTATATTCACTGGAAGGGATGATTCCTGGTTCGGAAGTGAACATATAGGATGATTCCGTTTCAATATTCCATAACGGGCGCAAGCCTAGAGAATCGACAGAGAATACGGCTTCATCGCCGAAACGGGAGATGATGCCTGCCGGACCTTGTGCAAAATGACCCCATGCTTCCCTTAAATACGTATATAAGTCTTGTAAGTGCTCGGGATATTCCTTGATTTCATTGATGATTGGCGGAAACATAAGATCGACAGCTTCGAATAAAGAGTAGCCATGACGGCAGATGAAAGTTTCGATCGTCTTGTTTAAATCCTGAGAGTCGCTTCCATCTTTAGCGATGGGAACTCCGATCATTTTCGCTTCATCACGCAATTTGGCGATGGTATTGATTTCGCCATTATGACCAAGCACGCTGAAAGGCTGGACCCGGAAGAAGCTTGATAGAGTATTGGTTGAAAAACGATTATGTCCCAGTGTCATGGTGGAGGCAGCCAAAGGATCGGCAAGATCAAGATAATAGGCAGGGAGCGTATCCCCCGCACCCATCACTTTGTATACCGCATGATGCTGGCTTAAAGAGGCGACATGGATGAAATCGCTTTTTTCGATGTCGGAAGTCAGCTCAAAAAGAACATTTGAAAGCTCCTGGTTGTTATTGATGGTTGAGGAACAGGCGAATTGCCAGAACATTGGGTCTTCTTGAATGGCAATCGGTCCCAATGCCTCGGAACGGTAGGTTTTATCCGTTTCGAATATCAATGAGAGACCATGTTGGAGCAGTTTCTCCTTAACTTCGACCTTTAAGTCGTTCGCTTCTGTTTTTTTGCTTAGAAATAAGTGGCCGACTATGAAGGTATCTTGATCGACGATGCCTGAATCGACATTTGCCGCTTCAAGTTTCTTTTTCCAAAGAGCCCGGGGAATATCGATATGGATGCCGGCGCCATCGCCCTCACCATTGATGAAGCCGCAGCGATGGTTCATTTTAACCAGGGCGTCGATACAGGCAAAGATGTTTTCGTTAGTAGGGATCTTCTTTTTTTCAATGCAGGAAACGATTCCGCAGGCATCATGTTCTTCCTTGTGAAATTCTTTGAATGTAGCAGGTGTCCATTGTTGGGCCATATTTGTGGCTTGAATAAGGTTACCCTTATTCTCTGCCTTTCACCTCCTGTAGCATGTGTTTAATGGGGGAAATATTAGTAAACCCGAACAATAGTCCAAGTTTTGATAGATTGAAAGAAAGTGTATAAATGTATATAAATGTATCCATATCATATCATTTAAATATTCAGAAATCAATTTTTTATACAATGGAATGGATGCTGTGATTGATGGGATTTTTATGAAGATTGGCTTCAAATGCTAATATTAAAGATTAATTACAGGGAAATAAGAAACCCTCAAGATAGATGTACATCCTGAGGGTGTATAAAAAATGCATAATTATGCTGATTCGATTTGTTATATTAGGTTTTTGAATGCATGTTCAACCGCTTTTAGAGTATAAGCGATATCATCATCCGTGTGAGCGATTGTCAAGAACCAGGCTTCGTATTTGGACGGTGCCAAATTGATTCCCTGATTGAGCATGAGTTTGAAGAACTTGGCGAACATTTCGCCATCCGTATTTTCCGCCTGCTCATAGTTTTCAATTTTTTCTGTCGTGAAATAAATCGTCAACGCCCCTTTAAGGCGGTTGATGGTGATCGGAACATTATATTGGCCAGCCGCTTTCAGGATACCTTCTTCAAGGATTTTCCCCAGGCGGTCAAGCTCTTCGTAAAGCCCCTCTTCTTTAAGTACTTCTAAGCAAGCTATCCCGGAAAGCATGGAGGCCGGATTTCCTGCCATCGTACCAGCTTGATAGGCTGGTCCCAGAGGTGCGACAGAATCCATGATCTCTTTTTTACCGCCATAGGCACCAATGGGAAGCCCGCCCCCGATGATTTTTCCAAGCGCGGTCAAATCAGGTTGAATTCCCAAGTAGTCCTGTGCCCCTCCATACATGAATCGGAATGCTGTGATGACCTCGTCGAAAATGACGAGTGATCCTGCTTCATGAGATAATGAAATGACTTCTTCCAGGAAGCCAGGACTTGGTTCCACGATTCCAAAGTTGCCGACGATCGGTTCTACCAACACGCCTGCAATTTCATTGCCCCATTTATCAAGTGCTTCTTTAAATGAACCGATATCATTGAAAGGTACCGTTATGACTTCTTGTGCAATGCTTTTTGGAACGCCTGCAGAGTCCGGTGTACCTAGAGTGGACGGGCCGGAACCTGCAGCGACGAGAACAAGGTCGGAGTGTCCATGGTAACAGCCTGCAAACTTGATGATCTTATCGCGCCCTGTGTAAGCGCGGGCAACACGGATGGTGGACATGACTGATTCGGTGCCTGAATTGGTGAAGCGGACTTTATCCATGGATGGTATGGCTTCTTTCAGCATTTTGGCAAATTTGACTTCATGTTTTGTCGGAGTGCCGTATAAAACGCCGGATTCCGCTGCTTTAACGATAGCCTCCGTTATATGTGGATGCGCATGCCCTGTGATGATCGGGCCATATGCAGCTAAATAATCGATATATTTATTGCCATCAACATCCCAGAAATAAGCCCCTTTGGCATGATCCATCGCAACTGGCGAACCGCCGCCTACAGCTTTGTAAGAACGGGATGGGCTGTTAACCCCGCCAACGATATGTTCCAATGCCTCTTTATGTAAAAGCTCCGAATTTCTAAAATCCAATCTTAAAACCTCCTATAAATATAAACATATTTCCCCTTAATCATAGCACTTTTCTCTCTGGAAATCTGGGGTGGAAGGCTAGGAAATGTGATTCGTACCCTGGTGGAAACGCAGCACCCCCAGAAGAATCAGGATTCCGGGCCAACATTTTTTTGGGGGGATCCCAAAACTCCTGTTATGAAAGTAAGGATGGCCAAGATGGTGTCAGGATTTTCGATGTCGAAGGATTGGCGGTTCACTTCGCCCTGGGCTTGGTAATAGATTAGCTGCCCGGTTCCTTTCTCTTCATTAATGCGAAGGTGGAAACTGATGGGTGTGCTTTCGATCGACCCGCTGGAATCCCTTTGGATGACCTGGCATAATAATTCACCGCACTCATCTTCATAAAGGAAGTCATATCGAAGGTCGAAAACGACCTTTTCAATTTGGGATAGTAATAATTTTTTGATATTCATAGCATACTCGTCTCCTTTATATATGTATCTGGTACAACGGCCATTTCCTCCCTGAAAATGGTATATGGCATCCAAGCATTTTTATTGTCTAAAAAGGTTGGTTTGGATAAACTAATTCATTAGGACAAGAGATTACGGAGGATGTAACAGGATGAGTGATGCAATTCAAGTGAAACAGCTTCGGAAGGAATTTAAGTCGGCATCAAGCCGTTCAGGGCTAAAGGGTGCCTTCCGGGATTTACTTACCAGAAATTATAAGGTCGTCCCTGCCGTCAATGATATCAATTTTACTGTAAAAAAGGGTGAGATGGTAGCTTATATCGGGGAAAATGGTGCAGGGAAATCGACCACGATCAAAATGCTGACAGGTATTTTGGAACCGACAGCAGGCGAAATCACGGTCAATGGCATGAATCCGCATAAAGAGAGGGAAAAGTTCACTCAGACTATCGGAGTCGTATTCGGTCAGCGCTCACAGCTTTGGTGGGATATTGCGGTTCAAGAATCGTTTAGGCTGCTGAAAAAAGTCTATAAGGTAACGGATGAACAATATAACGATCATATGGAACATGTCATCAAGACGCTTGATATCGGTCCTTTGCTGGACAAACCAGTGCGTAAACTCTCGCTTGGTCAGCGAATGCGCTGCGAGCTTGCGGCAGCCTTGATCCATAATCCGCCTTTGCTGTTCCTGGACGAGCCGACAATTGGACTTGATGTGCTCGTGAAAATGAAGATTCGTGAGTTCCTGAAAGAAATCAATGAGAAATATAATACGACAATCCTTTTGACCACCCATGATTTAGGGGACATTGAAGCATTATGTGAGCGTGTAATCATGCTTGATGAAGGGCAAATCATCTATGATGGGGAATTGCAGAGTTTAAAAGATAACTGGGCTGAGGAAAAACAGATCCATTTTCAATTCATCGAGCCGATCGCATTGAAGGAATTGCAATCATTAGCGCTCCCATTTACCGCTAACTGGGTTCATGATGAGAAAAATCAAACATACATTGCCTTGTTGAAAGAAGAAAGTGATCATATTTCACAGCTTGTTTCAGCTGTCGTATCTCATTTTAAAATAAAGGACATCAAAATTCATGAAACGTCCATTGAAGAAATTGTTCGCAACATTTACGAAGAAGGCACTGTCTGACTCTCTTATCATTAAGAAACAACGTGTCTATCAAGAAGGGGGAGGGCCATGGGGAAGTATCTTGCCATGATCCGCATGCGTTTTTTGATGATGCTTGCGTATCGAACGGATTATTATACCGGCATTTTAATTTATAGCATTAATATCGGTGCTTATTATTTCTTATGGAATGCGATATATGGAGAAAAAAGCTCCATCGAAGGACTTTCAGGTATGCAGATGACAACCTATGTTGCGGTTGCATGGATGGCGCGCGCTTTTTATTTCAATAATATTGACCGCGAAATCGCCACTGAGATTAAAGACGGCAAGGTCGCCATTGAAATGATCCGGCCTTATAACTATTTAGGCATGAAAACGATGCAAGGACTTGGGGAAGGGATATTCCGTTTTTTCTTCTTCTCGATTCCGGGGATGCTGCTGGTAGCTTTCATTTTTCCTATTGAATTGCCGCATGATCCGGCTGTATGGGGGATCTTCGGCATTTCCTTGCTGTTCAGTTTCATCATCAATACACAAATTAATTTATTGACGGGAATCACTACCTTTTTCTTATATAATAATGCCGGATTAATCCGCGCTAAAAGGGTTATCATTGATTTATTTTCCGGTCTGCTGCTGCCCATCAGTTTCTATCCTATATGGGCGCAGGAAGTGATGAAATATTTACCCTTTCAAGGGATCAGCTATGTACCAAGCATGATTTTTACGAACGGTTACAGTTCAGGCGAAATTGGCATGGCGCTTTTACAGCAGTTAATTTGGTGCATCATTCTCATAATACCGATTCAGCTTTTATGGATAGTCGCAAAAAAACAGCTGATTATTCAAGGAGGTTGACGGGATGTTTTATGTATCGATGTTTTTTCAATATGTGAGTCAATATATGAAGACAAGACTGCAATATAGAGCCGATTTCTTCATGGAAATCCTATCTGACTTGCTCAATCAGGTCGTGAATCTGGTATTTATCTTGGTCGTTTTTGGACATACGCAATTTTTAAGCGGCTGGAGCCGTGAAGAAATCATATTCATTTATGGGTTTTTCCTTATCCCATTCGCCCTTTTTTCGGCCTTTTTCAACATCTGGGATTTTAATGACCGCTATATCGTCAAAGGTGAAATGGACCGGATATTAACAAGACCGATACATAGCCTGTTTCAAGTCATTTTAGAAAGAATCGAGCTTGAAGCGTTATTTGGTGTTGTGACCGGTTTGATCATCATATTCTATTCGGCGATTTCATTGGATCTTCAGCTTGCGTGGTATGACCCGATTCTTTTCATCATTTTTGCAATAGGCGGGGCACTTGCCTATGCAGCCATATTCGTTGCGATAGCAAGCATTGGGTTCTGGTCGGATGCGAAAACATCCATCATGCCAATGATGTACAATATCGGGAACTACGGGCGCTATCCTGTTGATATTTATAATAAGGTCATCCGTTTTGTCCTTACATGGGTGCTGCCATTCGCGTTTGTCGGTGTCTATCCGGCATCTTATTTCCTAAGAAAAGAAGAGTGGTATGCATATGCATTTGCCACACCTGTAATTGGGGTTGCCTTTTTCGTGATATCCGTTTTTATATGGAATCAGGGAGTGAAGAGGTACCGCGGAGCAGGGAACTGAAAGAACCCCTTCAACAGCATTCATGTTGAAGGGGTTTTTGTTTAGTTCCGTTTTTTCTTTCTTTCAATATATCTAGCTTGGGCTTGAACATATTGCTGTTTTTCCTCTTCCGTTTCCGGGATGACCTGTGGTACGTTTGTCGGCTTACCGTCTTCATCAATGGCAAGCATCGTTAAAAAAGCGCGTGCCGTTAGCTGTTTTTCACCTGTTAGTAGGTTCTCACGTTCCACTTTCACGAATACCTCCATTGATGTGCGATGAGTACAGGTGACATAAGCTTCAAGGTTGATCGCGTCCCCTGTTTTGATGGGGGCCAAAAAATCAAAAGAGTCGCTTGAAGCAGTCACAACGGGTTTTCGACAATGTCGCATAGCGGAAATGCAAGCTATTTTATCAACATAGGCCATTACTTTTCCGCCAAAGATGGTATTATGATGATTTGTATCCGGTGGAAAAACAAGGTCAGTTAAAAAAGTCCGTGACTGCTGTGTTGGATGAGCAACGTTCTTTTCAATCATTTGCCTGCTGGTTTACTAAAAGTTTTTTACGGACGGCTTTTGCTGCTTCGACCATGTTTTTCAGGGAAGCGACGGTTTCCGGGATACCCCTTGTTTTCAGGCCGCAGTCGGGATTGATCCAAAACTGGTCTTTATCCAATACCTTGATGCCCCGTTCAATCATATCGACCATTTCTTCCACTGCCGGCACACGCGGGCTGTGAATATCATACACACCCAGGCCAATGCCTTTTTCATATGTTTTTTCCTCGAATGCGGAAGCGAGCTCCCCATGACTGCGGGATGTTTCGATGGAAATTACATCGGCATCGAGGGAGGAGATGACATCCATGAAACTATTGAAGTCGCAATAGCACATATGCGTGTGAATTTGGGTTGTATCCTCCACGCTAGATGTGGATATCAAGAATGAATTCACTGCCCAGTTCAAATACTCGTCACGATCGCTTTTTTTCAATGGCAGACCTTCTCTAAGTGCAGGCTCATCAACCTGAATCATTTTAATTCCAGCAGATTCCAAGGCAATGACCTCTTTTTCCAAAGCGAGCGCCAGCTGATAGCAAACATCCTCCCTAGAAATATCATCACGGACGAAAGACCAGTTCAAAATCGTAACAGGACCTGTCAGCATTCCCTTCACCGTCTTCTTCGTCAGTGATTGTGCGTATACACTTTCCCTGACTGTCATCGGTTCGATGAAATGGATGTCGCCGTAGATGACTGGCGGTTTCACGCAGCGGGATCCATAGGACTGTACCCAACCCTTTTCTAAAAAGACGAATCCGCCTAATTTATGGCCGAAGTATTCAACCATATCCGTCCGTTCGAATTCCCCATGAACGAGAACATCCAAACCGATTTCTTCTTGGATTTCGATCCACCTGCCGATTTCTTCGTTAACGAATGTTTCATATTGCTTTGCTGTCCATTCTCCTCTATTGAATTTCCCGCGTGCTTGTTTAACTTCAAATGTCTGCGGAAAGCTGCCGATCGTAGTCGAAGGGAGAAAAGGCAATTTGAAAAATTCCTGTTGTTTTTGGTAACGGTCTTTAAATGGAAGCTGCCGGCCGGCGGTCCCGTTTTTAACCTTTTCGACATTGGATTTTACAGACCCGTGATTTCGGACATTTGAATTGGCTAACGTTTGAATCGTAAATTTATTGGCATCGACTTTTTCGGCGATCGCTTCAATGCCTTGATTATTCCCTTTGACCAAAAGTGTGATTTCCTCAAGTTTTTCATCAGCGAAAGCAAGGGCCTCTTTCACTTCTTTTGAAAGGGCGGTTTCATTTCGAACGGTCACCGGGACATGAAGCAGGGAACAAGAGGGCTGTAGCCAGATTTGGTCCTCGGCTACCTGTTTCTTAAGTGTCTCGATCAATTCGATTTTTTGGGATAAATCAGATAGCCAAATGTTTTTTCCATCAATCACACCTGCTGCAAGCACTTTATCCTTCGGGAAACCAAATGCCTCAAGGTTACTTAAATTCCTCCCTTTATCATGTACAAAATCAAGACCGATCCCTTGGACTTGTAATTCGATGACTTCTTGGTAATGTTCCACCGCATCAAAGTATGTTTGTAGCATGATGTTCAGGTTTGGTGCTGCTTCATTCAGTTTTTCATAAAGGTAAGTAACGGTTTGCATATCATCTTTGGAAATGGATGAAACAAGGGAAGGCTCGTCCATTTGAACCCACTTCACGCCTTCTTGCTCCAACTCCCGCAGGATTTGCGTGTATAGGGGAAGCAGTCTCAGGATGATGCCAGGGATTTCTTGTTTATTGAAGCCTTTTGAAAGGGAGAGGAAAGTATAAGGTCCGATCAAAACGGGCTTCGTTTCGATCCCTAGCTTTTCCTTGGCTTCCCGATATGCTGTAAGTGGTTTATTTTCTGTTAAAGTAAGCTGTGCCAGTTTTAATTCAGGGACAATATAGTGAGAGTTCGTATTGAACCATTTCGTCATTTCTGAAGCGACTTCATCATTGTTTCCCCGGGCCATTGAATAATAAACGGAAAGGGGGACACTTCCGCCTTCATAAGCTGAATAACGTTCAGGAACAAGACCGAACATGACGGACATATCGAGCATTTGATCATAGTAAGTGAAGTCGTTGACTGGGATGATATCAATGCCTCGTTGCTTCTGTTTTTGTAAGTTGCCTAAACGGATGGCTTTTAGTTGTGACGTAAATTCCGCTTCATCGATTTTACCGGACCAGTAAGCTTCCAATGTACGTTTCCATTCACGATCTTCCCCGATTCGAGGGTAACCCAAACTGCTGCTCTTCAAAATTTCCATCCTCCTACATTCAATTGATCGAACAATAAAAAAAGCATTCCTAACCGTCAAAAAAGAAAGTTAGAAATGCTTAAAATAAAGAGGCATGCAAAATGCCCCTTACAATTATAAGGTCCCTAACACCTCCCTATCTCCCGTAGGTTAAAACAGTGTTGTCGAAATAGGCAGGTCTCCTGACTTAGGGAATATCATTAGCGGCTGGCCTTCCCGATCCGTTGATCAGTGGCAAATTGATTGACGCTAACATTCCCATTACAGTGGCGGGACCGTGCCGGAATTACACCGGACTTCCCTTTTAATCCTAATGAAAATTAGGAACCTATTTCCACATATGAAATTTTGCAAAACCTGCCTTGTTAACTGTTTGCAGGTCAAAGATTTATAAAATAAAAACTATTATAAAAATTTAGGCAATCTTAACATATCCGACCAAAAGGGTCAACATGGAAAAAGAATTAGGGAAAGTTTCCGTTTAATGCGTTTGTCGGTGATAAGGCTGATTCCTAAAAAGAATATATTGTTTGGACAGGGAGTATGTATAGAGGAAGTGGCGTTTTGAAATGGGGCGTGGGGGATGACTTTCTACATCTTGATTGCAGGGATCATTTTTTGCATGGTGATGAGCATTCGTACGTTATTTCTTGTTGAGTCGGGAGGAAAGAAGTTTTCTCTTGAGGATATGCTGTGGCTTGGCAATTTATATGCGACGATATTAGTTGGATTTGCACTGATATATTTATTATACGAGCTTCAGAATCATTCGGTGATTCTTGATATGGGCAATCGGTTGGATGGGACTTTCTATGAACAATTGAAGACTTCTTTTTATTTTAGTGCGATGACGATGTTTTCTGTAGGGTATGGAGATATAGCCCCGATTGGCATGGGCAGGATGATAGCTACCATTCAGGCCTTCATTGGGTATACACTGCCGGCAGCGTTCGTGATTCGGACGGTGATCGATCTGGAGCAGAAAGATAGGAAGGATAAATGAAAGTTGTGTTTCTTTCGATTATTGGGTACTCTTACCATAATGAAAGAAATGGAGGGTTCAATATGACTGTTAAAATTGGAGAAAAAGCACCTGATTTCAAACTCCCTGCAAACAATGGTGAAATGGTTTCCCTATCGGATTTTAAGGGGAAAAACATTGTTTTATATTTTTACCCAAAAGACATGACGCCAGGTTGCACGACGGAGGCCTGTGATTTCCGGGACCATAATGAGCAATTCGAGGAACTGAACGCGGTCATCCTTGGTATCAGCCCAGATCCAGCGGCACGTCATGAAAAATTCATCGAAAAACATGGACTGCCTTTTCTGCTGCTGGCTGACGAAAATCATGAAGCGGCTGAATCATTTGATGTTTGGCAATTGAAAAAGAACTTCGGCAAGGAGTATATGGGCATTGAACGTTCAACTTTCCTCATTGATAAGGCTGGAAATGTAGTCAAAGAATGGCGTAAAGTAAAGGTTAAAGGCCACGTCGAAGAAGCGCTTGAAACTCTTCGCGAACTCGAAAAATAAGGGATAGGCAGATGAGGGATGAGAGGATAACGAAGCTTGCAGCCAGGCTGATTCATCATTCGATACAATTACAGCCTAAAGAGAGAATCCTCATACGGGGGCATATCAACACGAAACCATTATTGAAAGAGTTGATTGATGAAATATACAGAGTGGGTGCTTATCCATATGTGGAACTCGAGGACGATGAGATAAGCCGCCACCTGTTACTAGGGAATGTGAAGGAGCAGCTTGACACAGCTTCACAATGGGCCTTGAAGAAATATACGGATATCGATGCGGTCATCATCATCACTGGGGAAGAAAACAATGCCGAAATGACTGATGTTCCCATCGAGAGGCACCGTCTTCAAGGGGAGGCAATGAATTCCCCTACACTTTTTTATGTAAACAACCGACGTTGGGTCTTACTTAATTATCCCACCAAGGCATCAGCGCAAAAAGCCGGCATGACCTTCAAGAGGTACGAAGACTTTCTTTTGAACGTATGCACAATGGATTACGGGAAAATGGAGGCGGCTTTGAAGCCGTTAAAACAATTGATGCAACGTACTGACAAAGTCAGGATCGTTTCACCAAGGACAGATTTGACCTTTTCCATCAAAGGCATGCCGGCCGTCATATGTGCCGGAAAAAACAATTTACCGGATGGGGAAGTATTTACGGCACCCATAAAAGATAGTCTCAATGGAAGGATATCCTTCAACACACCCACAACCTATGAAGGAATCACCTTTAGTGACATAGAATTAAACTTGAAAAAGGGGAAAATCATTAAAGCGACTTCCAATCGTGACCCTGAAATGAACCAAATTCTGAATATTGATGAAGGGTCCCGGTTTATAGGGGAGTTCGCTATTGGAATCAATCCATACATATTGGAACCTATGGACGATATTTTGTTGGATGAGAAAATAAGCGGGAGCCTGCACTTGGCTCTTGGACTTGCCTATGATGAAGCGGATAATGGAAACAGGTCATCGATACATTGGGATATGGTCTTGATCCAGCGTCCGGAATATGGGGGCGGTGACATCTATTTCGACGACGTCCTGATCAGAAGGGATGGCTTTTTTGTTTTGCCGGAATTACATGCATTAAACCCAAATTCTTTAAAATAAAGCCTTTTTTAATAAGGATGAGGCTTTTGTCCAACTCAAAAAGGGGACACCCGAATATGCTTTATTAAGGGAATACCTCCTCAGAGAAAGTTGCGCGGGACACATAGAGCCCGTGTTTTTTTATGTTAATTAAAAGGGGGAGATATACATGTTAGTACTTTCGACTGTCATTCCGAATGAAGGTATCCAAACGGAAATGATGAAAGCTTTTCCTGATTTGAACTTCATTTATCAAAAAGGATGGGCCGCTTCGTGAAGCGGAAATCTTAATTACATATGGTGAAGATTTAACTGAAGAAATCATTCAGAAAGCAGCGAACTTGAAATGGATCATGGTCATGAGTGCAGGGATGGAAATAATGCCATTTAAAGCCATCGAGGAACGAGGCATAATGGTGACCAACGCAAGAGGCATTCATAAAATCCCGATGGCCGAGTATACGATAGGGATGCTTTTGCAATATGAAAAGAAATTGAAGCTGCTTATGAAGAATGAATAGGAAGAATGAATAGGAAGAATTGTGGGATAGAAAGATTGAAGTAGGGGAATTGAATGGCAAGACCATGCTCGTAATGGGCGTGGGTGCAATTGGAGGGGAAGTGGCTTGTCTTGGGAAAGCCTTTGGGATGAAGACGATAGGAATGAACCGGAGCGGGAAACCGGTGCAATCCATCGATCACCTTTATGACCTGGATCATTTAATGGAAGCCAAACCGCGAGCCGATTATATTGTATCGTCCTGCCAAGTACGGATGAAACGAAAGGCCTTCTGCAAAAAGAACACTTCAAAGCCATGAAAGAATCTGCAGTATTCGTGAATATTGGCCGCGGCGACCTGATTAAAGATGAAGTGCTGATCGAAGCCCTGGATGCCGGAGAATTGTCTCATGCCATCTTGGATGTATTTGATCCGGAGCCTTTAGGAAAAGGGCATCCGTTTTGGAGGATGGAGAATGTTACAGTCACATCGCATCTTTCAAGTAAAAGCGGAGAATATTTACCAAGGACCATTGCCATATTTCGAAAAAAATATGCGTGAACCTAAAAGCTGGAAAAGACTTCACCAACGTAATCGACTTATCTAGGGGATACTAAGTTTCAATGCAAAAATGGGAAAGAATCAAGTCTTCATGAATAAACTAAAAAAGAATGGTTAAGCCATTGAATTATTGACAAATTCAACGTATAAAAGGTACACTATTTATAAACATTATAATTTAAGAATGCATACTTAATGAGAAAAAGAGGTGGATGACGGTGTCTGAAGTTCAGTTAAAAGAAGCGTTGGATTCCTTAAAAGATACCGGTGTAAGAATAACTCCTCAACGCCATGCGATACTTGAGTATTTGATAAGCTGCATGTCCCACCCTACCGCTGATGATATATATAAAGCGCTGGAAGGCAAGTTTCCGAATATGAGTGTGGCAACGGTTTATAACAACCTGCGTGTGTTCCGTGAGGTAGGTTTGGTAAAAGAACTTACGTATGGGGATTCTTCGGCAAGGTTTGATTTTGTGACGACGAATCATTATCATGTAATTTGCCAAACTTGCGGTAAAATTGTGGACTTCGATTATCCTGCATTGGATGAAGTCGAGCATTTCGCAGCACAAGTCACTGGTTTCAATGTTAGTCACCATCGGATGGAAATCTACGGCGACTGTATGGATTGTGCGAAAAAAGAATCGCATTAAAAAAAGTTCCTCCACTTGGTTGGAACTTTTTTTCATGTTTATGAAGAAATGATACAATTGTTAAAGCCTTCTTGAAAGGGAATTCAGCTAATCGACTTAATCATGCAGGCTTTTCCGGTTATATTTTTCATTGAATTCTTCGCCTTCCAACTTTTTGTCAAGTGTCAATGGTTCTTCACAATGCATGCAAATATCTACACGTCCTAGTATTTTTGTAGGTTTGCTGCAGTTAGGGCAGACAACCTGGATCGATTTTGTAGAAAGCATTCCAATCCAGAAATAAACCCCTGTGCTTGCGATTATGAATAAAAGGCCCAGCCCCATGAAAATCGTCATGACAACAGGATGTGTTTTGAAGAAAAGCCCAAGGTACATTACGATAAAGCCAATGAAAATCAAACTCAAAGCAAAAGTGCGTATTTTATTGATTTTACTAGAATATTTAGCCATGGATTGTCCCTCCTAAAATATAACTTTAACTATAACATAAACAATGGATGGAACAAAAAAGAAATAAAGGATACATATTACTTTTGTTGAATTGGTTTGGGGTAAGGGAACTAAGCAGGAATTTGAAGAGTTTTGTCGAAAATCTAAAAAAAAGGTTTTGGAGGAATTTATGATGGAAGATATCCTTCGCCCGATTTATCAAGAGCGAGCAAGTTTAAAATCTACACTTGGAATCTTGTTAGTAGAAAAAAGAGATGATAATAGCCCGATTACCGATACGTTTGACTACATCCTTTTTGTAATTGCAGACGAAGCAGAAGAGGCCGTGTTTTTAAAACATTACACATACCAGGATAAAAAGGCGGCCTTGCATATCGTAAAGGAAGACCAATTAAAAGAATGGCTCCTATTAGGCACGAACCGCAAAGTGGTTGACTGGATATATAACGGGAAGGTCCTTTTTGACCGGAACGAATATCTGGACCGTTTGAAAACCGAAATCCGGGAGTTCCCCTTCTATGGAAGGAAGTTAAAGATGGGGATGGAGTTCGCGAAGTTAATTCGCAGGTACATGGATGGGAAAAGCTTCTTTGAAAAAGGCCATCATCTTGAGGCATACAATCATATCGTTCATTCCCTGCATCATTTGGCCCGTTTGGAGATAATAGAACAGGGCTTTTATCCGGAGGTTACTGTCTGGAACCAAGTGAAGCATATGGAACCTGAAATTTACAAGCTGTATAAAGAATTGATCAGCAGTGAGGAAACGCTCGAAAAAAGATTGGAGCTTTTATTCCTTGCGAGCGAATTTCTTATATATTCGAGGACGAATGCAGGTTCACAGCATTTGGTCGAAATAATGGGAATGAAAGAAGATCCGTGGACGATTGCAGAGCTTATGGAGCATCCGGAAGTTAAGTTTTATTCAGTAGACCTAGGCGTTTTATTGGAATATTTGATAGAGAAGAAGGTAATCGATGTCATCAAAGCGGAGACAAAAGGGCACGAGGTATATCATCGGTTTTATCGTGTATCAAAAAACTTTTAAAAAAATGCATTTTTATTGTTGACCAATAATAATATAGGTGTTATATTAATACATGTCGCTGCGGGACATCAGCTTTCGCAGCTTCATCAAAACAAAAAAATAAAAAAACATGTTGACAACAGAGTTGAAAACATGATAAGATGTAAAAGTCGCTTACGAAGTAGACGACATCGAAATTGCTCTTTGAAAACTGAACAAAACAAAGCGCCAACGTTAAATTTTAAGTGAGCACACACTATCAAAAAAGCAAATGAGCAAGTCAAACATTTCTTCGGAGAGTTTGATCCTGGCTCAGGACGAACGCTGGCGGCGTGCCTAATACATGCAAGTCGAGCGAATCGATGGGAGCTTGCTCCCTGAGATTAGCGGCGGACGGGTGAGTAACACGTGGGCAACCTGCCTATAAGACTGGGATAACTTCGGGAAACCGGAGCTAATACCGGATACGTTCTTTTCTCGCATGAGAGAAGATGGAAAGACGGTTTACGCTGTCACTTATAGATGGGCCCGCGGCGCATTAGCTAGTTGGTGAGGTAATGGCTCACCAAGGCGACGATGCGTAGCCGACCTGAGAGGGTGATCGGCCACACTGGGACTGAGACACGGCCCAGACTCCTACGGGAGGCAGCAGTAGGGAATCTTCCGCAATGGACGAAAGTCTGACGGAGCAACGCCGCGTGAACGAAGAAGGCCTTCGGGTCGTAAAGTTCTGTTGTTAGGGAAGAACAAGTACCAGAGTAACTGCTGGTACCTTGACGGTACCTAACCAGAAAGCCACGGCTAACTACGTGCCAGCAGCCGCGGTAATACGTAGGTGGCAAGCGTTGTCCGGAATTATTGGGCGTAAAGCGCGCGCAGGTGGTTCCTTAAGTCTGATGTGAAAGCCCACGGCTCAACCGTGGAGGGTCATTGGAAACTGGGGAACTTGAGTGCAGAAGAGGAAAGTGGAATTCCAAGTGTAGCGGTGAAATGCGTAGAGATTTGGAGGAACACCAGTGGCGAAGGCGACTTTCTGGTCTGTAACTGACACTGAGGCGCGAAAGCGTGGGGAGCAAACAGGATTAGATACCCTGGTAGTCCACGCCGTAAACGATGAGTGCTAAGTGTTAGAGGGTTTCCGCCCTTTAGTGCTGCAGCTAACGCATTAAGCACTCCGCCTGGGGAGTACGGCCGCAAGGCTGAAACTCAAAGGAATTGACGGGGGCCCGCACAAGCGGTGGAGCATGTGGTTTAATTCGAAGCAACGCGAAGAACCTTACCAGGTCTTGACATCCTCTGACAACCCTAGAGATAGGGCTTTCCCCTTCGGGGGACAGAGTGACAGGTGGTGCATGGTTGTCGTCAGCTCGTGTCGTGAGATGTTGGGTTAAGTCCCGCAACGAGCGCAACCCTTGATCTTAGTTGCCAGCATTCAGTTGGGCACTCTAAGGTGACTGCCGGTGACAAACCGGAGGAAGGTGGGGATGACGTCAAATCATCATGCCCCTTATGACCTGGGCTACACACGTGCTACAATGGATGGTACAAAGGGCTGCAAACCTGCGAAGGTAAGCGAATCCCATAAAGCCATTCTCAGTTCGGATTGCAGGCTGCAACTCGCCTGCATGAAGCCGGAATCGCTAGTAATCGCGGATCAGCATGCCGCGGTGAATACGTTCCCGGGCCTTGTACACACCGCCCGTCACACCACGAGAGTTTGTAACACCCGAAGTCGGTGAGGTAACCTTCATGGAGCCAGCCGCCTAAGGTGGGACAGATGATTGGGGTGAAGTCGTAACAAGGTAGCCGTATCGGAAGGTGCGGCTGGATCACCTCCTTTCTAAGGATAATTACGAGAGCGCTTTTGTTTTGTTCAGTTTTGAATGAGTAATTCATTCAAATAGGAAAGACGAACATCACGATGTGATGGATTCTTTCTGCTTTGTTCCTTGAAAACTAGATAATAGATAGAAGGCAATTAATTTTTTTCAAAGCATCTGTAAGATCTTTTTTAACGGTTAAGTTAGAAAGGGCGCACGGTGGATGCCTTGGCACTAGGAGCCGATGAAGGACGGGACTAACACCGATATGCTTCGGGGAGCTGTAAGTAAGCTTTGATCCGGAGATTTCCGAATGGGGAAACCCACTGTTCGTAATGGAACAGTATCTTTACCTGAATACATAGGGTACTGAAGGCAGACCCGGGGAACTGAAACATCTAAGTACCCGGAGGAAGAGAAAGCAAACGCGATTTCCTGAGTAGCGGCGAGCGAAACGGAATTAGCCCAAACCAAGAGGCTTGCCTCTTGGGGTTGTAGGACACTCAACATGGAGTTACAAAGGAACGGGGTAAATGAAGCGACCTGGAAAGGTCCGTCGAAGAAGGTAAAAACCCTGTAGTTGAAACTTCGTTCCCTCCTGAGTGGATCCTGAGTACGGCGGGACACGAGAAATCCCGTCGGAAGCAGGGAGGACCATCTCCCAAGGCTAAATACTCCCTAGTGACCGATAGTGAACCAGTACCGTGAGGGAAAGGTGAAAAGCACCCCGGAAGGGGAGTGAAATAGATCCTGAAACCGTGTGCCTACAAGTAGTCAAAGCCCGTTAATGGGTAATGGCGTGCCTTTTGTAGAATGAACCGGCGAGTTACGATTTCATGCGAGGTTAAGTTGATGAGACGGAGCCGCAGCGAAAGCGAGTCTGAATAGGGCGAATGAGTATGAGGTCGTAGACCCGAAACCAGGTGATCTACCCATGTCCAGGGTGAAGTTCAGGTAACACTGAATGGAGGCCCGAACCCACGCACGTTGAAAAGTGCGGGGATGAGGTGTGGGTAGCGGAGAAATTCCAATCGAACCTGGAGATAGCTGGTTCTCTCCGAAATAGCTTTAGGGCTAGCCTCAAGATGAGAGTATTGGAGGTAGAGCACTGATTGGACTAGGGGCCCCCAACGGGTTACCGAATTCAGTCAAACTCCGAATGCCAAATACTTATTCTTGGGAGTCAGACTGCGAGTGATAAGATCCGTAGTCGAAAGGGAAACAGCCCAGACCACCAGCTAAGGTCCCAAAGTATACGTTAAGTGGAAAAGGATGTGGAGTTGCTTAGACAACCAGGATGTTGGCTTAGAAGCAGCCACCATTTAAAGAGTGCGTAATAGCTCACTGGTCGAGTGACTCCGCGCCGAAAATGTACCGGGGCTAAACGTATCACCGAAGCTGTGGATTGACACCGTATGGTGTCGATGGTAGGAGAGCGTTCTAAGGGCGTTGAAGTCAGACCGGAAGGACTGGTGGAGCGCTTAGAAGTGAGAATGCCGGTATGAGTAGCGAAAGAAGGGTGAGAATCCCTTCCACCGAATGCCTAAGGTTTCCTGAGGAAGGCTCGTCCGCTCAGGGTTAGTCGGGACCTAAGCCGAGGCCGAAAGGCGTAGGCGATGGACAACAGGTTGATATTCCTGTACCACCTATACATCGTTTGAACGATGGGGGGACGCAGAAGGATAGGGTAAGCGCGCTGTTGGATATGCGCGTCCAAGCAGTTAGGCCGGAAACGAGGCAAATCCCGTTTCCATTAAGGCGGAGCTGTGATGGCGAGGGAAATATAGTACCGAAGTTCCTGATTCCACGCTGCCAAGAAAAGCCTCTAGTGAGATGTAAGGTGCCCGTACCGCAAACCGACACAGGTAGGCGAGGAGAGAATCCTAAGGTGTGCGAGAGAACTCTCGTTAAGGAACTCGGCAAAATGACCCCGTAACTTCGGGAGAAGGGGTGCTTTTTAGGGTGAATAGCCCAGAAAAGCCGCAGTGAATAGGCCCAGGCGACTGTTTAGCAAAAACACAGGTCTCTGCGAAGCCGCAAGGCGAAGTATAGGGGCTGACACCTGCCCGGTGCTGGAAGGTTAAGGGGAGAGGTTAGCGCAAGCGAAGCTTTGAACCGAAGCCCCAGTAAACGGCGGCCGTAACTATAACGGTCCTAAGGTAGCGAAATTCCTTGTCGGGTAAGTTCCGACCCGCACGAAAGGTGTAACGATCTGGGCACTGTCTCAACGAGAGACTCGGTGAAATTATAGTACCTGTGAAGATGCAGGTTACCCGCGACAGGACGGAAAGACCCCGTGGAGCTTTACTGCAGCCTGATATTGAATTTTGGTACAGCTTGTACAGGATAGGTAGGAGCCTGAGAAGCCGGAGCGCCAGCTTCGGTGGAGGCGTTGGTGGGATACTACCCTGGCTGTATTGAAATTCTAACCCGCGCCCCTTATCGGGGTGGGAGACAGTGTCAGGTGGGCAGTTTGACTGGGGCGGTCGCCTCCTAAAGAGTAACGGAGGCGCCCAAAGGTTCCCTCAGAATGGTTGGAAATCATTCGTAGAGTGTAAAGGCACAAGGGAGCTTGACTGCGAGACCTACAAGTCGAGCAGGGACGAAAGTCGGGCTTAGTGATCCGGTGGTTCCGCATGGAAGGGCCATCGCTCAACGGATAAAAGCTACCCCGGGGATAACAGGCTTATCTCCCCCAAGAGTCCACATCGACGGGGAGGTTTGGCACCTCGATGTCGGCTCATCGCATCCTGGGGCTGTAGTCGGTCCCAAGGGTTGGGCTGTTCGCCCATTAAAGCGGTACGCGAGCTGGGTTCAGAACGTCGTGAGACAGTTCGGTCCCTATCCGTCGCGGGCGCAGGAAATTTGAGAGGAGCTGTCCTTAGTACGAGAGGACCGGGATGGACGCACCGCTGGTGTACCAGTTGTCTTGCCAAAGGCATAGCTGGGTAGCTACGTGCGGACGGGATAAGTGCTGAAAGCATCTAAGCATGAAGCCCCCCTCAAGATGAGATTTCCCATGGCGCAAGCTAGTAAGATCCCTGAAAGATGATCAGGTTGATAGGTCAGAGGTGGAAGCATGGTGACATGTGGAGCTGACTGATACTAATAGATCGAGGACTTAACCAACGCTTTTTAAAAAGTGAAATACCTTCTTATTATCTAGTTTTGAAGGAATGAAAATTTCTTCTTGCATTTTCTCAAAAAGACGTTATAATAATATATGTCTTGAAAAAATGTTAACATTGTTTGGTGACGATAGCGAAGAGGTCACACCCGTTCCCATTCCGAACACGGCAGTTAAGCTCTTCAGCGCCGATGGTAGTTGGGGGGTTCCCCCTGTGAGAGTAGGACGTCGCCAAGCTTATATTGTTCCGCAGTAGCTCAGTGGTAGAGCATTCGGCTGTTAACCGAACGGTCGTAGGTTCGAGTCCTACCTGCGGAGCCATTATTGGAGAGCTGTCCGAGTGGCCGAAGGAGCACGATTGGAAATCGTGTAGACGGGTAACCCTGTCTCAAGGGTTCAAATCCCTTGCTCTCCGCCATTTATACCTGGCCCGTTGGTCAAGCGGTTAAGACACCGCCCTTTCACGGCGGTAACACGGGTTCGAATCCCGTACGGGTCACCATTTAGACAACATATTGGAGGATTAGCTCAGCTGGGAGAGCATCTGCCTTACAAGCAGAGGGTCGGCGGTTCGATCCCGTCATCCTCCACCATTTTTCAATAAGATCAGGTTGTTTCTGCATAAAGGATTGATTATTCAGCCCATTGAAACGCTTAACACGAAAACTTGATGTATAATAGCAACATTATTACCGTCGCGGGGTGGAGCAGTCCGGTAGCTCGTCGGGCTCATAACCCGAAGGTCGCAGGTTCAAATCCTGTCCCCGCAATCTATGGTCCCGTGGTGTAGCGGTTAACATGCCTGCCTGTCACGCAGGAGATCGCGGGTTCGATTCCCGTCGGGACCGCCATTTTTAATGTTTGGCTCAGTAGCTCAGTCGGTAGAGCAAAGGACTGAAAATCCTTGTGTCGGCGGTTCGATTCCGTCCTGAGCCACCATAGTAGTGCCGGTGTAGCTCAACTGGTAGAGCAACTGACTTGTAATCAGTAGGTTGGGGGTTCAAGTCCTCTTGCCGGCACCATGTTTCATCCATATGCGGAGGGGTAGCGAAGTGGCTAAACGCGGCGGACTGTAAATCCGCTCCTTCGGGTTCGGCAGTTCGAATCTGCCCCCCTCCACCATTTTTATTACAGGGGTATAGTTTAAAGGTAGAACAGAGGTCTC
>NZ_KV440950.1:3080777-4889966 GCF_001636405.1 Peribacillus frigoritolerans | reverse complement strand
AAAAGCTACCCCGGGGATAACAGGCTTATCTCCCCCAAGAGTCCACATCGACGGGGAGGTTTGGCACCTCGATGTCGGCTCATCGCATCCTGGGGCTGTAGTCGGTCCCAAGGGTTGGGCTGTTCGCCCATTAAAGCGGTACGCGAGCTGGGTTCAGAACGTCGTGAGACAGTTCGGTCCCTATCCGTCGCGGGCGCAGGAAATTTGAGAGGAGCTGTCCTTAGTACGAGAGGACCGGGATGGACGCACCGCTGGTGTACCAGTTGTCTTGCCAAAGGCATAGCTGGGTAGCTACGTGCGGACGGGATAAGTGCTGAAAGCATCTAAGCATGAAGCCCCCCTCAAGATGAGATTTCCCATGGCGCAAGCTAGTAAGATCCCTGAAAGATGATCAGGTTGATAGGTCAGAGGTGGAAGCATGGTGACATGTGGAGCTGACTGATACTAATAGATCGAGGACTTAACCAACGCTTTTTAAAAAGTGAAATACCTTCTTATTATCTAGTTTTGAAGGAATGAAAATTTCTTCTTGCATTTTCTCAAAAAGACGTTATAATAATATATGTCTTGAAAAAATGTTAACATTGTTTGGTGACGATAGCGAAGAGGTCACACCCGTTCCCATTCCGAACACGGCAGTTAAGCTCTTCAGCGCCGATGGTAGTTGGGGGGTTCCCCCTGTGAGAGTAGGACGTCGCCAAGCTTATATTGTTCCGCAGTAGCTCAGTGGTAGAGCATTCGGCTGTTAACCGAACGGTCGTAGGTTCGAGTCCTACCTGCGGAGCCATTATTGGAGAGCTGTCCGAGTGGCCGAAGGAGCACGATTGGAAATCGTGTAGACGGGTAACCCTGTCTCAAGGGTTCAAATCCCTTGCTCTCCGCCATTTATACCTGGCCCGTTGGTCAAGCGGTTAAGACACCGCCCTTTCACGGCGGTAACACGGGTTCGAATCCCGTACGGGTCACCATTTAGACAACATATTGGAGGATTAGCTCAGCTGGGAGAGCATCTGCCTTACAAGCAGAGGGTCGGCGGTTCGATCCCGTCATCCTCCACCATTTTTCAATAAGATCAGGTTGTTTCTGCATAAAGGATTGATTATTCAGCCCATTGAAACGCTTAACACGAAAACTTGATGTATAATAGCAACATTATTACCGTCGCGGGGTGGAGCAGTCCGGTAGCTCGTCGGGCTCATAACCCGAAGGTCGCAGGTTCAAATCCTGTCCCCGCAATCTATGGTCCCGTGGTGTAGCGGTTAACATGCCTGCCTGTCACGCAGGAGATCGCGGGTTCGATTCCCGTCGGGACCGCCATTTTTAATGTTTGGCTCAGTAGCTCAGTCGGTAGAGCAAAGGACTGAAAATCCTTGTGTCGGCGGTTCGATTCCGTCCTGAGCCACCATAGTAGTGCCGGTGTAGCTCAACTGGTAGAGCAACTGACTTGTAATCAGTAGGTTGGGGGTTCAAGTCCTCTTGCCGGCACCATGTTTCATCCATATGCGGAGGGGTAGCGAAGTGGCTAAACGCGGCGGACTGTAAATCCGCTCCTTCGGGTTCGGCAGTTCGAATCTGCCCCCCTCCACCATTTTTATTACAGGGGTATAGTTTAAAGGTAGAACAGAGGTCTCCAAAACCTCCAGTGTGGGTTCGAGTCCTACTACCCCTGCCAATTTAAATTCTATAATGGCGATTGTGGCGAAGTGGTTAACGCACCTGATTGTGGTTCAGGCATTCGTGGGTTCGATTCCCATCAGTCGCCCCATTTTAAAAAATATGATATAATGATTACAACGTTAATGGGCTATAGCCAAGCGGTAAGGCAACGGATTTTGATTCCGTCATGCGAAGGTTCGATCCCTTCTAGCCCAGCCATATGCGAAAGTAGTTCAGTGGTAGAATACAACCTTGCCAAGGTTGGGGTCGCGGGTTCGAATCCCGTCTTTCGCTCCAAAAAACGTTGGCGGCATAGCCAAGCGGTAAGGCAGAGGTCTGCAAAACCTTTACCACCGGTTCGATTCCGGTTGCCGCCTCCAACATACATGCCGGTGTGGCGGAATTGGCAGACGCGCACGACTCAAAATCGTGTTCCTCTGGAGTGCCGGTTCGACCCCGGCCACCGGTATCACTTTTATCAGTAAGACAAAGGAGTCCCCTACTTAGTAGGGGGCTTTTTTTGTGTTTACAGCACACGATTATTTTCCTGAAAGTCGTATTCCACGAGTCGTACGACCACAAGTTGAAAAGGGGTGTGTAAATTGGCTAGACGCGATAATTTTCTCTCCAGTAGTGAACTCTCCAAAGTGCATAAAAACTCCAAGTCGTATGACTTCAAAGATTCCCTTGAGTTGTTTATTGATGATTGCAAACTAAGGAACTTACGATCACATTCCATTCGTTACTATTCCAATGAGTTGAAAGTTTTTGAACGTTATCTTGAGGAGCAAGATGTAGTGTCAGACCCCAACAGTGTTACTTACGAGATTATTCAACGGAATGTGATTCTTTATATGAAAGAGCAAGGCTTAAAAACTGTCACTATTAATACTAGATTAAGAGCCATTAGAGCGTACTTCAATTTTCTTTATAAGCAAAAGCATATTAGAAAGAACCCAGTAGAAAATATTAAGCTACTCAAGGATAGAAAACATATTGTACAAACCTTCTCAACCGAGCAACTTGAGCACCTTCTCAAGCAACCAGATTTAAGGACGTTTACAGGTTTAAGGGATTATACTTTAATGCTTTTACTATTGGAGACAGGAATTAGAGTCAACGAGTTGGGTGGGATTGATTTATGTGATGTTCGATTAAAAGAGGGTGCTATTCATATTAGACATTCCAAAACGTACTTAGAAAGGATTGTCCCCATCCAAAAAACAATGAGGGAGCAATTAGAGAAGTATATTTCCATTCGAGGTGTTACCGAGTGTTTAAGCTTGTTTGTAACCATTGACGGAACGCCACTCACAAAAAGACAAGTTCAAAACAGAATAAAGTTTTACGGTGCGAAAGCTAAGATTGAAAACGTGAGATGTTCTCCCCACACATTTAGACACACTTTCGCTCGTTTATCAGTGCAGAACGGTGCTGGTATCTTCGAGCTGCAATCTATATTAGGGCACACCTCAATGGAAATGGTCAAAGTCTATGTAAACCTTTTTAGTGAAGACGTGAAGAACAAACATCAAAAGTTTAGTCCTTTGAGAAGCATTAAAAAGAGGTTGTAAAAACAAAGCTAGTGGGGAACCGACAAGCATTTCCCAATCAACGGAATGAATCTGAGGAGGGAACTGGAATGACAATGACAAAGGAAGAACTACTGAGTCAGCTCAAGGAGCAAGAGAAGAATCTTGAACGTTTCATTTCCATTCACACCAACGAAGAAAACAAACGGATCCACTCGGAAGCGCTGAAAGCCATTCGAGGATTAAATAAATAATGAGAACGCAAAAAGGAACTACCTCTCCAAGTTTGGTCGCTGGGAAGAAGTAGTTCCTCGAAAAACAAGTGAGGATTGCTCCTCTTATTTAAGTATACAAAAAGTTTGATATGGGAGCAACCTCCGGAATTTGGAGGAAGACATGAACGAGCTAAGAAAATATGAGTCTTTTAAGTCTGTCTCTGAGATGGACAAGTATGTAGTTAAGGTCTTGGAGGTTCTGGAGCTTACAGAACTCGACAGGAGCCTCTTGAGGTTGCTTGCTGGTCACTCATGCAAGTTTATTGGTGTTAGCTTCCTCAAGGTTCAAACAATGGCTAATAAGCTAGGAGTGAGCTACAAGAGCGCTCAACGAAGTTTAAAGAGATTAAAAGAGCTAGAAGTAATTAAACGAGTGAGAACTCTTAGAGTAGTTTCTGGAGGCTTTGGGGCTTCTATTACAATCATAAGTCCTAACGGTTTGACCCAACGCAAGCAAACTGAGAAGCCAACTCCAGAGCCAGCTCAAGAGCATTCTAAGCAGAAAGAAACATTTCTTTTCAAAGCATTCTTTAAAGATTTAAAGAACTTACGACAGCCAGAGCCGACTATTGATAATAAAATTGACTATACATATCTTACTGAATGGGTCCCTAAGGAGTTTATTCAAGTTGTTAAACCGTTTGTAAATGCTGAGGGAGCCTTCTCTCTATGGGGAAAGGTTCATATGTCTTCAAAGAAATACGCTCCGAGCGTTCAAGATATTCTTGAGCCAGCAATACGAGCTTTTAAGGCTTCAGTCCTTGCTTATAAATCCAGACGGATTAAGAAAAGCTTTGGAGCGTACTTCTGGGGTACACTCTGTGGAGTCTTTTCGGTTGAACAAAGGAAATTTATTGGCTCGAATATTTGTTATTGGATGGAAGAAATAGATCACTAAGAATTGTTTTTTAATTCTATCTCTTTTCTGAAATTAAGAAGAATAATATAACTTTTATTGTTGAATTTATTCTCATTCAACGATACAGGTTAATTAAACAAGAAAGAATGATTTCAACTTATTCTATCTTATTATGCTTATCTGGTTCTGGTAATGGTATAATTTGTATGGTTAATATGGTTTTTGTTTCAATAAACTATTAATGCTAAGGAGTTACTTATGGAAGAAGAAATTAAAAATTTAGTGGGTAATGTGGACAAGGATATTAATATAAAATTTGATTATCAAAATATTAATAATAATGTTATTTTATCAAGAAAAGATTGGAGAACAAGCTTTAGTTTTGCACTAGATGATGATGAAAAAATTCCTGGTCTATTGAATGAATGCATTGGTCGTTTATCTGATTTAGAAAGCTTGATAAAAGAAGACAATATAGAAGTTTGGATAGATAGGGAACAATTAATTATTGCCAATAAAGATTGGCAAAAAGACTATTATATAGAACTTGAGAGCCTAGATTTTTCCACAATTTATAACAAAATTAAAGATTTTTTTGATTTGAAATACATTCCAGTTATAGCTTGCTATAGAGAGGACTATTTTGAAGTTTTAATAAACCATACTGATATGGTTTGGGGTGACGGTCTATCTCATATATCCTTTTCTATCGAAGATGAAATCCGTTCTCAAGATAGAATTTGTTATGAAATAAGCTCAGTTTCTAAGGAATTCTCAACAATAATAGAAAATAATCAATTATACAGAAATCTTGAGGTTGAGGACAACTTTACAACTTTAAAAATCTATAATATCAATAAAGTATCAAATATTTCGATTGAAATGAAGGAAATCGAAGAAAAATTACTATACTATGCTAAATGTATATTGTTCGATTTATCTTATAAATTCTCAGCAACAATAACTTTTGAAGAATTACCAGAAGATGATGAGGATGAGGGAGAATTCGAGCATATTACTGAAGAATTGAATGACATTAAAACTCCTTATTTTAAAAAGGAATACGACTCTGATCTAATTGACTACTATCATAGAGCTTTAAAGATGTCTGATAGTGAATTTAAATACTTAGCTTATTATCAGGTATTGGAATGTATATTTGATGAAGTATATTTACATGAAACAGTGCAAGATGTAAAACAAATAATGAACTCTAGCTGGTTTTCAACCCATAAAGATAAAGATATTACAGAGATTATTGAAATTGTAGAAAAATATAATAAAGCAAAAAATGATAGAGAAAAATTGAAATTAGTTTTAGAAAGGTATTTTAAAGGTGAAGTGCATGATCAAGCATTTTTCTTAGCAAATAGAGATATAATTGAAATTTTAAAAAACGAGCTAAAGAAAATTAAACAAGATAAGGACTTGAAAGATCTTCAAAATTTAGCAACAGTTTTATATGACTTTAGATGTGAATGTACACATTCAAATAGAAGTTATCCTTTTAGAACAACATTTAATAAAACAAATGAAGAATTAAAGCAATACATTAATTTAATTAAAAAGGTATCTGAAATAATTATATTAAATTACAATTTTATCGCTAAATAGAAGTGCACCTAACTTAAGGTCGTTAATTCTGGCGTGATTTTAATAAAGCGGAGCTTTGATTGTTAACCAGCTTTTTGTTGTCCTATAACATGGAAAATTAGTTAAACAGAAAAAAGAGAAAAGATAGGTGAAAACCAACAACATAGAGTTCTCGTTTGAAAATTCACTAATGTGGATCAGGTGATATAAATGATTTCCAAAATATGATTTTTTTAAAAAAAGTTAGATATGTAGAAGTCTTATGAGGGTGAGCTGTTAAGTATACTTAACACATCCTCATTTTTTTATAGTAAGTATTTCCTTTTGAAGTGTATAATTCTATTATCATTTAGCTTGAGAAGGAGATATTTATGTTTAATTTAAAAAGTAAAACCTTTTGGAAATACGCTCTAATAATTTTACTCTTTCCAGCTGTTGTTAACTTTCTATTATTTCAGTACAAGCTTCCTTGGGTGTTTGGAACATCAGACAACTGGCTTTCTTTTTGGGGAAACTATACAGGGGGTCTTGTAAGTGCATTCGTAGCGTATGTTATTGCATACTCCCAGATTGAAAAACAACAAATTCTTGCCAACTCGCAGATTAAAAAACAACAACAAATTGAATTGCATAACAGAATAATAGCTCAGTTACCTTCTTTAATGAGGATTAGACTTGAGCTAAGTAATTATAGTATGGAATTGAGAAAAGTTAAACAGGAAAGAGAGGTTTATATTGCTGTACAAAGCAGGTTTCATGCTGAGGACGAAATGCGAACCCCAGAAAATACAGCTAATTTAGAAAGGTATACGATTGAATTGTTCGATAAAAACAACTATAGCCTTCTAGAAAAAATTGAGAATGATGATTTACATATGAAGCTTATTACTTGCTTCAATTTTTATGATGATTTTTCAAAAGCCATTACCTTTGACTTAGTTCCTCTTGAGAAAAAAATGGATGTAGCAGACGAAGAGCAAAAATTAAGCTATACAACAACCTCTGAAGTTGATTTGAACAAAATTTTACATTCTTCCGTTGCAAGGAATCAATTTGCGGATTACGCATCAAAAAAACAGATTGTTTGGAGAAGACTCTTTGAGGAAAGCCAATTAAGTACCTTTGAAAAAGTTCTAAAAGAAGTTTACATGGAGATTGCTGATATACAAAGAAAGAAAGAAAAAGAAAACTCCACGATATTAAGTAATTTAGAATAAAAACAAATATATATAAGGGAGGAATAATATGAGCAAACATACAACAGATGATATTTTAATTATACAAATCCCAATTCTACGTGACTTTTTATATCATTATTCATCTTACAAGGAGTTAATACATAATGTGGAAAACCTATCGGGTCCAAAGCTTTTTTGGAAGTTCACAGCTGATGCACACCTCTTAACATCAGTAAATTATTGGTGCATGTTATTTGGTAGCAAAGGTAATCTAACACATTATAGTAAAGTGGATTTTACCGAAGAATATGATTATGTACCTTTTAAGGAATACTTCTTGGAAGCTCTGAACATGACACATGAAGACTATGTAGAAAATTGGCAAAAGATAAAAGGCTTCAGAGATAAATTTTCAGCTCACAGAGAGATTGGTTACAAAGAACCTGTCCCCTACTTTGATATTGCACATAAGGTTGCACTTCATTACGTTTCTTGGCTTGAAAAGTATAATATAATGCCTTCACTTGAAATAATGGTAGAACAATATCAAGAAGAATTACAACCCATGATAGAAAGTTTTAAAATGAAATAAATAGAAGGAGGAAACAAAAGCTAAGCCACACCATTTTGGCCAAGAGAAAGAGGGGTTGTCTGAGAAAGCTTGTTTAATAAATAAATAGAAAATGAAGAAGAGGTTTCTAATTGTTCGCCCTTGAGACTTCTTTTAAGTTGGTTTTATTATCTAGCTCTTGAACTTGTATTCTTGAGTCAGCTTCCTTGCTATTCTTTAGAGTTCAAACTCATTAATGGGTGAGTAGTGAGGAAATTAAATGGGTGGACTCTTGAGAGATAAGGAGTGGACTATTGAGATTACATCGCCCTCGATACGCTCCTTTTTCGCTATATGTCAATCAGAACTATGTACATATACCAGAGATGGTCATCTCTATTTGTTCTCCCTCAAAAGACAGCCCTTGAGTTGACAATTGAGTCAGAGTACAAGCTAAGCCAAGCAAGTTCTCCTCAAGGTTCTCTCTGGAGTTCCCTTCTAAGAAGACAGGATGCTAAGAGAGCGAAGAGGCTCCTCTGGAGTAAACTTATTCAAAACCATTGGAGACAGCTTCTCTTCTTAATTACTTTTCCCCTTGATTCAGTCATCCTCTGGAGTTGACCTCTGAGTTTATTCTTCTTAAAAGCTCTTCTTGTTTCCCTTCTCGTTCCCTCTTCCAGAACGATTTCCACCCTAGGACACCAATCAGGAATATTCCCTCCCGAATTCGCTCAAGCGTTGGACGAAGAGAAATAGCCTTCCAGATTGGTGCAACTCTTATTACATAAGAGAACCCTTGAGTGGTGTGAGGATGTAGAGGAGAAAGTTATTTAGCTTCTGGAGAGAGGGGGGGCTCTTGAGTGGACTTACACAAGACCTTCGAGACAGCTTTCTGTTATTTCCTTTTATCTTTATTGAGGGAGCCACTCTGGATCCTTCCTTAGGAGCTTGCTATTGAGAGCCCTTGAGAGAGCCACTCAGAAGAAAACCAGCAATAAGGGAGCTATGAGAGGACCTTCTCAGTGGAGCCTTGAGAGAGCCTTCTCAGGAGCGGTTACTCAGGAGACCTCCTCAGGATAGCCCTTATTGTAGCCGCTATGAGTACGGACTAGGAAGAGGGCTCATGAGTATGCACTGAGAGAAAGGATAATAAATATTTGTGAGGTGGCTGAGTGAGTGTGCTGCATAAGCCTTTATACATACATAAAATGTAGATAGATCAAGGGATATAAGGCTCTAATGTATATTAGATAGCGTACTCATAGTACACCTTGACATACAGTAAGTGAGTCGTGAGACGTTGGTATTACTGGGCTGGTTCACAATAACTAGTTGACATAATTCTGTTTATCGGAAGTCGATTGGACATAAAGGAACTGGTTTTATTTATATTTATACGTATTTATTGTATGTTGAAAAAGCAGAGTATATTTGGGAGTGAGACTCGTGAGCGCATTCGGAGAGAATAGTTAAGCAAAAATTACAAGGGGTAGGGGGTCTCTTGGAAGCGGTAGGGAATGTTTTTACAAACTATGAAAATGAAAAAAATTTTCTCCCTAAAAGTCACCTCTGGAGGAAGCCACTCTGGAATTGGAGCTTCCTTCTCAGGGGAAGAGGGGAGGGCAGCCCCATATAGAAGTTAAGCACCCAATAGTTTAAGTGGAATCCTTCACAATCTCTTCTACACCTAAATATAACTCCTATCCCTAATAATTGTTGTTCCGAAATCCGGTACAATACAAAAAGACGCCTTCTTATTCAAGAAAAGCGTCCGGTTGTGGAAGGTCATCAAGATAAGAAGATACATCAGATTTTTCTCTTCTTCACTCTTCAAATATTTTTTTATCCCATTCGTTCGTAAAACCTTCAGGCCATTTTCTTTTTTTGATTGCTGCGAATTCTTCATCTTTTTTAAGGATCTCTATGCATTCTTCAACTAATGGTTCTAAAACAAATTCTTTTTTTCCACCGTCAAATATATACGTAATAAACGCATAATCAGAATGATTCTTATTAACAGTAAGACGTGTCTTTGAAAATGGATAAATCTTACCTTCACATTCTAATTCATCGATAGGACATTCATTTCTTGGAAGGTTCAAATCAACCAGTACAACTTTTTCATCTTGAACAACCTGTTTGTGTTTGTCAAATGACTGTCTTATCCAATTACTAATCGTCGTGTGAACGATTAAACCATTATTAAGTTCTTTAATATTTTTTTTTACATCATTGAAAATCAAATTTTTATCTTTTATTATTTCCTTTTCCATTGATATGCCCACTCTGACATGATCCACCCTGTTTTGATTCATGACATCACAACCTTTTATTATTTTGGGTATTTACCATCATAGGTGATATTTGACATCAATATAGCAAAAACCTCCTATATTTCAGAAGGTTCTAATTTTTTTTGCTTTTCCCTTTTTTTATTTCAAGCAAAAGGGTCACCAAATGGTAATGAATTATGTACACGGCATTTTTATGAGATAAATCAAAATCAGTTCCAATCTAATCTTAAGACATCTCTGTTCTCCTTGCATTTTAAGTGGTGAATCAGCTAAAGAGAATGAACTATAGAAATCAATTTATAAATGGTTTATAATTCCAAAAGCATCTTTTTTTCATTCGACTTTTTATAAATACAAAAGAATATTTTTAATTCGGAGGCTATATGGATAAATTTTGGCTACTCATTGATAATATTGATACAAAAAAAGGAAGAATTAATTCAATAATGTTTCTTGTTTTCGCCGGATTTGTTTCCATAATTCATTTTTATTTGTTTTACATTTTTGCAGGAGTATTAGCAATACTTTGGTTGTTAAAAGCTATAAGGCTATATATTTCATTGAGGAGACTAGATTTCCTAGATATTAAAGAAAATGACTATAAGACAGATCGACAAAAAAGAGGGAGTTTTTTAGTAATAATATCAGTTTTTATTTTTTTTATAACATTATATTTAAAATATAGACCAAATTCAGAAGCATTTTGGAGTAGTATACATGGATACTCAATATTATGTATCTCCATTTGCATTTTCTTTAGTGGTGTTGCAATATACTTTAATTGTTTTATTCTGAGATTTATCAGTATATTATGCACTACATTTTTTGGAGTACTGGTAATACTTACAGTAATCACTTCAATATTAGAAGTTTTAATATGGGTAATGGACTGGGCAATGGATGGGGGTAATTCGGAATATTCAATTAATTTTAATTTTATATCTTTTTTTGAACCTACTAATTTGATAATTAACTCATATATGTTTGAAGTAAATGACCTATTCGATTTCATTATAATAAGCATATACTCCATTATCTTTTTAAGTTTTATAATTTTAATACATCCACCCTATCAGCTTGAACAACTCGGTAATGTTTTAAAAATAAGTAATATCATTATTTCAGTAATTTCCACTCTTATTTTTTTCTTTGTAAGTATGAAATTCTCTAGTATTTCATTACCAGAATATAAGGTACTAACCCTATCAATAGTAGAAAGTGATAATCAATATTCTCAAGACTTAGATGAGCTAAAAAAATATATATCTACTTTTTCAAAAGCTAACATAATTAATATGGGTACTATTGTTTTTACCCCATATATTATTGCACTTTTAATTACTAATTTTATTTTAGATTTTAAAAAAACCAAATCAAAAAATAGAGCTTCTAAATTTTTTGAAGAGTACATCGAATTAGACGATGCATCAAAAGATTGTGATATTATTGCTAAAAAATATTTCTACTATTCAGGAGATAAAAATCTATGGAGAGCATATAACAAGCTTAATAAAAAAATACATTCTAAAAACGAGTAGTCTTCTTTCTAAGATTACTCGTTTCACTAAAATATAAACCTGTTTTTGGAATCACTTTAATTATAGTTTAAATAAACTTAAAAATTTGAAACTAAATAAAGATTGCTACTAGTTATGATGATGTAATTGTGACAGGGAAAAATCGTTCAATAATGACAGCATTTTTTCCACCTCGTATTTCCATTTAATGTATCACAATAAAAAGCTTTTTCTAATGTTTATTTAATTATTTTGATTATTGCTTGTTCAACTAACCTGCCCCGATAGTTCTACAAAGCCAGAGTGTCCTTCCTCGGTAAAGCGAAAAGAAATCTTAAGGATAGTTTACCTCAAACGAAAACTGTACCAGTTCTTATTGAAGTCTGTACTAGTTTTTCTCCGCTCCTGAGCCTACTCCAAAAACGATTAATAAGTCCTGAAAATACCTCTCAAGTCCTTGGTGCTGTTGAGTTTGCCACCTCAGTAAAGAACAAAAGGGAAGAAAAAAAGGTCACACCCTCCCGAAAGACTAAAAGAGTATTACTTATAGTTCAACTAATAGACACCTCTTATATTTATTTATTATTTACTCTTTAGTGCTTTACTAATAGGTCAACTAATAAGCCACCTCTTGTATTTATTTATTTTAATACCAAGTATTTAAAGATATGGTGTCTATTTAGTTCACTCCCTAGAATCCTTTAATCCCTTGAGGAAGAAAATAAGATTTTTAAAAGAGGTTCCACTTCATCACCTTGAGGGCGGATCCATTTCGTTCTTCCCTGAGACGGTTCCTTTAGTCATAAGATATAAGAGGATTTCCGAGGTGGAAACGCTTGAATCCCTTGGGAGAGTATAATTTATGACTGTTTTAATTGGCGCAGGATATGATACTGAAGGTAGCTGATTGGCGCAGGATATGATACTGAAGCTCATGAGATTTGGATTAATACCGGATATTGGGAGCCTTGAGACGGAAAATCATAAGAGGGTGGGAGGGTTGCTTGAGCGGTAGCTGACATTTTTACAAAGTATATTTTTTGAATATTTTTTTCTCACCAAAAGCCCTCAGGAGGCTCTCAAAGCGATTCTATTCGTATTACATACAATCAGTTATTCAAGGAGCTAGAAGAGTCCTCTCAGAGCCTTACAGAGCAATTCAAACTCCTCTTTGTCATAGAAATACTCCTCGGAGCCATTTGAAGCCCTATCAGAGCGTCTCTAATCGTTTTGAATACAAAATTCAGAAGCCATTCAAAGAGCTGAGAGAGCCCTCTGAGAGCTTCTCAAGGCTATTCTGACTCCACTGCTTCACTCTCGGTTGCACTCTGAACAAAACATGAGCCAGTCGTTCTCCAAATAGCAGGACCTCTCAAGAAGACCTCAGGAGGCTCTCAGGGAGCTTTTACCTCTCTTGAATACAAATAAATACTATCGAAAGATAATCAGAATACAGGGAGAGCTCCTAAAAGCCCTCTCAGATGACTTTATTCGCGAAAGTAGTTATGAAGTTCATTCCCGAGCCAAAAGCAAAAATGAGATCGCTCAAGATTCTCCTCGATTGGATAAAATAAGCGTGATTTTGAGAAAACTCAAAAAAATTTTTTTCCCAGTCGTACCAAGGGATCAAGGCACTTCTGAGGACGAAAAAGAGCTTTTTTCACTCAAAAAAGGTAACAGGACCGGAATAATGTATATATGAGAGGATCTTTTTTAAAAAGTAGGATTTGCTTCACATTATAGGTAAGGACAGTAAACAGTGCTGGCACACTATAGTTAAGAGCATAATTTTAAAATTTCCGTTTATCTGGCTCCTAGAGAGCTGGCTCTTATTTTCTTCGTAATTTGGCTTTGCAACTTTTTTTGTCATTAAATGCAAGGAGCTATTGATTTAGCTCCCCTCTATCAGTCTTCTCTCCACAAGAAGACCTCAGAACAACAACCTTTGCCACGACCTCCCCAAGAGCGAGCGAAGGGTTGTTCCCCTATCATTCAAACTGGTACAGGTCTTCAAAGTGACTATAACAGTTTGAGCTTATCTGCATTACTCCAAAGGCTGGCTGACGAGCTGGTCTATTTGCTTTGGGGTAGTGTCAACAAAATAGTTTAAAAGGAGTGATGTGGAAATGTTTACAGTAAGACAAACAAACAAAACTAAACAAATTGAACTTATAAATGAAGCTGGAGAGGTTGCTCAGAAGGCTTGTAAGACATGTAGAAGGTTGAAGTTGGCTGAGGAGTTCCCAACATATAGTGATGGACGCTTGAGAGCTTCTTGTGAGCCCTGCTATAAGGATTACAAAAGGAACTACGATAAGGCAAACAGAGAAAAGAGGATAGTTTACCGCCAAAGAGAAAGAGCTGTTAGACTCGGACTTCCAAGCAACTTCTCTGATGAAGAATATTTGGAGCTCAAAGCTTTCGCGGCTGGTCGCTGTATGATTTCCGGTGAGAAAGTCGAGCTTCAAGTTGACCACGTTCAAGCTATGAGCAAGGGCTGGCTCGGTAGTACAAAAGGAAATTTGATTCTTGTCTCTGAGAGGGTCAACCAAGCAAAAGGAGCAATGAGCATTTTCGAGTTCATTAAAAGTGAGCGTTCAAACGGTTTGATTGATAAGGAACAACTTGAGAGAACAATACATTACTTGGCTCAAGCAAATGACATGAGCTTTGGTGGATATGTTGAGTTCCTGAGGTTGGCTGAAGATTTGGCTCAAAGGAATAAAGAATATTGGAGGTGACGAAATGAGCGTTGAAATTTACGTTGATATTGAAAAGATTCTAAAAAGTAGAGGATTGACGCTGACTCAACTTGCAGACAAGACAGGGATTCACAAACAAGCTCTCTCAAGGATAAAGATTGAACGAGCAATAACTTTTAAAACGCTAAATAAGATTGCTTCCACTCTTGGTGAGAACGATCCAATGAGCTTAATAAGCGTGGAAGTAAAGACCAAATAAAACAAACTAAAAGCTGTATTCAGCAGGAGAAAAGAGAAAATGAAGAATTTTGAGGAGATGACAGTGAGAGAGTTGGTTGAACTTGGAGGAGAAGCAAAAAGTCCTCAGAGAGTCAACTCAGACAAAGCTTTTAAAGCAAGAATGAGACAGGAAGACAAGAGGACGTTTGTCCAAGTTGAAGATGGAGGAGTAAAAGGCATGAATAAAACTTTGAATTTGACCCAAGCAGGAACTTTCTTGAGCTTACTAGCGTATATGGATATGAATAAAGAGGGCTTGCTTTACTTCAACCAGAAAGCTCTTTCAGCGAAAGATATTGCTGAACTAACAGGAAAGTCAGCTCGGAGCGTTCAAACTCAAATAAGTGAGCTTGTAAGCCTTGGATATGTAAGAAGTGAGAAAGTAGGAAGAAGCTTTCAGTATTACATTGACCCTCGATTGGCTTCAAGAGGAACGAGAACAGAAAAGGACTTTTTTACAAAGCTTTACAACATCCAACTCAGAGAAAAAATTAAAAAGCTGACTGTTCAAGAACTGGGTTTATTGTTCATGATGCTTCCATATTTCAACACTAAGTTTTATGCACTCTGTAGGAACCCACACGAGTTGGACGCGAACAAGGTTGAGCTATTTGACCGAGAGCGTTTCGCTGAGGAGGTCGGAATTTCCTTGGTTCAAGTCAAGCGATTAATTGCGAGCCTTCTCAAGAAGCAAGCGCTAGTTGGTTTAAGGACTTGCAGGACAGCGTTAATAATTACTCCAAAGCTAGTCTCAAGGCAAAACAGATTCGTAACGATTGAGGAAGTGACGGACGTTATTGGAAACGAGTTGAACGTTCGAGAAAGAATGGAATGGTAAGAATACCTTACTCGGTTTACTGAGAAGGAAAATAAAACGGATCCACCTTGGAGCAATTCGCTCGAAGGCTTATTTGACATTCAAAAAAAACATGCCGCCCTCAGAGGCGAGCTCAGGAGGAAAAATACTATGGGATTATTCACAAAGAAAACAAACGAATTGGAAGCATTGGAAGTAAAACAAGGGAGGTTGCAAGAGAAGGCTCAAGAGCTTCAAACTAAGATAAGTAAGATTCAGAACGGTCTGGCTATAGCGGAAACAAACTTAATGATTGACGAGACAGCCGCCAACAAAAAACAAGTTGAGAAGTTCAAGTCAGCTATTGAGAAGACTCAAAAAGAGCTTGAAGCTATTGGAGCTGAGATTTCCGAGGTTGGCTCCCAGATTGGAGCTATTAATGAGGCTGAGAAGCAAGCAAAGATTGACGAGGCGGCTAAGGCTTACGAGGAGCGAGTTTACTTGGCTCACAAGCGCAGAAAATTTGAAATGAAAGCTGAGGAGCTTGTAAGCAGGCTTTACGGAAAGACTGGAATGGCTGACGCTCAAGAATTGCAGAGAATGGCTGGCTTGAAATACGGAGAACACTTTGACGCTTCAAAACCAGAGAATGCTCGACTGAGTGAAGCCGCAAACAAGGCTTCAGCTTCCGGAATTTCGAAGGCTGAAAAGGAGTTCAGTGAGCTAGTTGCTAAGATTGAGGCTTTCATTGAATTGAACTAAGACGTACTACTGAGGGAGGCTTTCGAGCTTCCTTCTCATTAAAACGAATAAGGGGAAACAACCAATAAACTTCTGAGGTGATTTTTGTGGAAAGGAGACTAAGTGATTTTAGAAAAGAAATGCTTTTTCAGCAACTACGATTCGATGAAAAGATGTTGGAGCTTAAGCTCAAGGAGAACTCGATTGACCGCACGATTGCAAGCATGAGAACGGAACTAAATAAATGACAACTAATGAGCCGGATCATTCTGGCTCTTATTTAAATACAAAAACGAGGTGAGTTGCTCAATGGAGAACGTTATTAAATACTATGAAAGTTTACTTCTAGACTACTCGGAAGCGAGCAGGATTGCACTTGAGACAGGTCGAAAGAGGTTGCTTGCTTTTGCCTTGGAGAAGCTCGAAGAGTTTGAGCGCTCTTTTATTGAGACTTTCTCTTTCGAGAAGCTTATGGAGTTGCAAAAAGAGTTCAACTCTAAAGGCTTACTTTCAGTTTAAGAACAAAACAAAAATATGAGGTGATTTTATGTCAGGATTTATTAGCAACAAATTTTCGGAAGGATTTTCCAGTGATTTCAACGGTCAGAGTTTCAGTGAGGTAATTAATGGAGCGCTTTACAAAGACGCTGAGTTGTTCTCTGTCGGCACTCACAGGGGAGTTGAATACACAGAGGAAGACCTTCAAGTTTTGGTTGACACCTTCTACCCTGAGGACGAAATTCCGGTTCAACTAGACCACTCCGACTCAGCAAAAGATACGGTTGGCTTCTTACAAGAGGTGAGCTTGAGTGGTGGGAAGCTATTCGGAAAGCTCAAGATTATTGACAAGGAAGCTCAGGAAAAGGCTCAGAATGGATTGTATAAGAAGCTGTCAATTTCATTCTACTTGGAGAACTTCAACGGTAAAGCGAAGCCCTACAGGATCCGAGAAGTTTCCTTGGTGGCTTTTCCACAAGTGAAGTCAGCTCAAATGTTTGCTGAGGATGGAAGCTTGATTTCAAACTACGAAGACGGAGGAAACAAGATGAACACTAAAACTGAAAACAAGAATTTAGAACGATTGGGTTTTTTATTAGACAAGGCTTTAAATACCAATGAGTCGCTCAGTGTAGCGGAAATAAAAGAACTACACGCTTTGTGGGCTCTGATTGAAGAGACTGAGAAGGAAAAAAGGGAGAAGGGTGAGCAAGAGGACTTGAGCGAGAAGATTGAAAGGGCAGTCAATAAGTCAATGATTCAATTTGCTTTGAAGCGTCAAAAACAAGTTTCCTTTGATAAGCTTCCAGCTTCCGAGAAGTTCAACCAACTCAAAAAGACTGTTGACGGTCTCCAAAAGTCTCCTTATGTGAAAGCTCTTCTTGCTGAGAAAAAGGAACAGGAAGAGAAGGAAGCTTTCGAGCGTTTCTATGAGGAACATACTAAAAAGCATGGGAAGAGCTTGTAATGAGGAGGGAACTTTATGAGCAAAAGCACTGAGGAGGAAATGGTTTCAATTCAAGCTGAGCTCATGGAGCGTCTCAAGTTGAAGCGTCAACTAGGAAACTATGAAGAAAAGAAAAGAAAAGAGAGCTGGAGGAACGATATGACCAGCTCCAAAACAAGAGGTGAAAGGAATGGGGAACAAAAGAAGCAAACTCCCAAAGGAACTGAGAGAACTCATTGCTCAGACTGAGGGGGAAACTAATGAGGAAGCTGTAAAGATTATAAAGCGCAAGCTTAAAAAGGAACCCTCCATATGTGGAGCCAAACAGGGGAACGGTTCAATTTGTGTTCGCTCTCCTCATATTAAGGAGGACGGTTCTTCAAATGGAAGGTGTAAAACCCATGGAGGGAACTCTACAGGACAAAAAACTGAGGAAGGGAGGATGAAAAGTATGGCAAATTTAAACTCGAAGGCGGCTCTAGTGCATGGAATTTACAGTCAGTCATTTAAAGACCAGCTCACAAAAGAGGAGGTTGAATTTTACAATGAAACTGTCGAGTGGTTCCTTGAGGAGAACGAGATTGACCCAGTGAACCTTGCAATGCTTGACCGCTACATTTTCAACTTCATTAAGCAAGCTCGAAAGGACTCAGCGAATTTCCTAGACGAGTCTCCAAGCTACAACGATTTTGAAACCAAATTAATTCGACTAGCTGAAAGCTTGGGATTAAACCGGAAGTTTACGAAAAGTAAAGAGAACAAGGACAACGCTTCAATAGTCTCTCTTACTGATTTGTTCATGGACGAAGAAGACAAGGAATAAATAATGCGAAGCTAAGCTTGAGAAGGATCCGCGAGAAAACAACGCTGAAGGAACTTCCTTTCGATGACGCTCTGGAGTTGAACTCTTGGGATTCCCTTACTCTTGGCTTCCTTATCGGTTCGACTAAATTGACAAGGGAGCTGGTTCTTTTGATAAAAAGTCATTAAATGTTGGGGTAAAAGCTTGTAATATTCATAAAGAAGATTGATATTAATAGCCCTCAAGATTTCAATGAAGTCAGGAATGTTGCTTTTGGTCAATATGAAGGTAAGTCTTCGATATAGTTGTAATAGGTGAAGACTAAAGCTCATTGCATTTCACAAGCATATAAAAGGAAGGAACTAGCAGGCTTAGAACGCAACTCACGTAAACTAACAGCCCCTAGCACAAGGGGGCTTTTATAATTGCTTTCTATTAATAAAGCTATAATATGTAAAAACTATTAATCAGTTTTTTATTGTAATGAAAAAGCCCAGAAAAGATTGAGTGCGCAAGGTTTTTTTAGACCAAGTTATTTCTGAATATCGTTATTTCTTTACGTCTATATAGCAAAAAAAACCATTACACTCTAGTGAAATTGTGAAGGTTTATACTTAAACTAACGGGACAGGATAGTGAAAGAAGGAATTATTGTTGAAGTTGTAGAATAAGCTTAAGAATGGAAAAATAAGTGGGTAAATATGAATAAAAACCTAATGTCGTTTTCTGTTATCCGCAATCCGCGAGCGTAAAATGTCTCTTAGAAAAAGTACTATTGCAAATTCTACAAATCTTTAACCTCTGGAAATATTTACGGATCCAAAATAGAGGTTATAATAAGTATAGGTAAATTTTTCAAGGAGTGGATAGTTATGGACGAGTTAGAAGAAAGAAAAATTGAATTACGCAATCATAAGGGGAGGATGGTCAGACATTATAAAAATAAAGAGTATATAATATTGGATATTGCATTACATACTGAAACGGAGGAAGAATTAGTAATATATAAAGCTCTTTACGGTGAATGTGGTGTATTTGCAAGACCAATAGACATGTTTGTTAGTGAAATAAGTACTGAAATGGATCTTGAAAATAGTCAAAAGTGGAGATTCGAATTAATTTAAATAATAGTTAAAATAAAATCTATTCTATAAGGAGAGATTAGTTTGCTACTTGACCTAATAAAAATATTAAAATTAACTGTAGTTAGAAAGAATAATGTTGTGGCAGAATATAAAATTAATATCAAGAATAAAAATAAAAAAAATACAGAAAACATTCATTTCTTTGAGAAATATAGAGTTTAGTAGAAAGTGGTGTTAGTTTATGGGAGTAGGAAAATATTTTAAAGAAAAATTGATTGCTATCCATAAGTGGAATCAAAAAAGATGGTTAATTATACCTCTAATTACATCTACTATAGGTGTATGGTTCTCTTTAATACTTACCTATTTGGGAATAAACTTGCATCTTTTAACAGTGATAAACAATACTAGAATACTTACATGGCAGGGGTGGGTTTTTACTGGTCTAGTTGTACTAGTTTCAACTATATTTGTGATCGCACAAAGGGTCTACGAATTTGAAGAACTAAATAATGGTAAAGATAAAGCTGAATTAGTATTGCTAAATGTCATGAATTCCGCGTCAAATGAATTATGTGATATTAAGTATGCTACCCTAAAGGAGCAAATAAAAGATATTAAGAGTGGATTAAATGAAGCACCTCAGATTTTAAGTAACCCTAAAGAACAACTAAAGCACATAATAAAATGTTTGAATGAGTCCCTGTGTACAATTTTGTCATATCCCGATTATAAAATAAACGGTAAGGAAATGTATATATGTCTTCATTATAATTTCCCAGATGAAAATAATAGAGAGTGGTATCTTGCAGAAAGTCTTTATGCAGAAAAAAGTATTTCTAAAAAAGAATTACTAGGTAATAACTCTACTTTTAATAAGATTCTAAAATCTAAAGAAGACCTTTTATTCTGCAATTCTAAAGAAGATGCTAGAAAGCAAGATTCATATGTTCCAGATTCAGAAGATCACTATGATGAAAATAACAACCTGAAAGGGTCTATAGGTTGCTATAAAATTCAAATTATCCATCAAAATAAACCATATATAAATGCTATTATTTCATTTGTAACTTACTCCAAGAAATTTGTTAATACAGATGATAAGAAGCATATAGATACCCTGAAATATAATGTTAAAGAAAATATTCTTTCTATATATAAAAAAAGAATTAGTATTGAGTTGTGTTTATTATATATATCAAAGCTAAGGGAAATTCAGCAGCAACAAGTTAATAATGAAAAACCCACAGCATAGTTCATCAATTTCTATTATAAATAATAGGGTTAAAACCACTCCTTAAAGGGAGTGGTTTAGCTTTTGAGATGAAGACTTATTAAATTGTATGTTAATGGTAAAGAAACAACTGGACCAAATAGAACGACAACAAGAATTACTTTCGGATGTGCTAGAAACGTTATTTTCCTTAAAGGAAATATAAATCCTAGATTAATCCTTATTCAAGTAACGGGTGCGTTAGTAAAAAGTAAAAAAACCATACTTTGCATTGTTGAGGGCTTTGAATATGTAAGACAAATTTTAACGTTATTTGATAAACAATCAAATCTCTTTGAGAGTATGTTGGTTTTATTAGAAAACAACCATGCTAGGATGCTTACATACTTTATCGGTCAAATTTTCGTGAGTTGTAATTCAAAGTTTGAAAGCCAAATTTATGATTATTTATTTACATAGGAAGATTGATTTTCAAATGAGAAACGCTCTGAAGTTGTCCTTATTAACTAAAAATAGAGGAGGACTCTTAGTGAAATTGAAGACCATTGTTTATATAAATTCCAAGGAAACTAAAGAGCCACCTTATTTCAATATTAAGATTAAGCTCGGAGAGGAAGCTATTCTTTTTTCAATTAACGAGAAGGATCACCCAAAGCAATTTAAACAGCTTGAACGGTTCTGGTTTATAAATAACCCTCCAAAGTTATACGAGGAAGAAGGCTCTTGAGGCTCTCTCTATTGGAACCGAGAAAGTGAACTCATAGAGCTAGAATGTGTTTAACTGAGTAGAATTCTCTTGTTCTGGCTTTTTTTTGCTGTCTCAGTGTGTTGCTGAGGAAGCCTACAAGCGAATTAAATCTGTTTCAATGAGTAATTGTACTATTAATTGATTTTAGCATGCCACTGAGCGGGCTTCCTTTTGCTCACGAGCTCAACTCACAAACTTTTTCTTGGCAACTTCTTACTTTTAGTATAAAGTGGTATTAATAGATTGGTCGTATGACAGTAAGTAGCGGTAAGCTCTCAAGTTTGCTGATAAATATATACTGGTGAGCCCTTTGGAGAGCGACTCGACTCAAAATCGTGTTCCTCTGGAGTGCCGGTTCGACCCCGGCCACCGGTATCACCAATAGCGTATGATTGCTATTACAAAAAGCTTCACACTTAATTGTGTGAAGCTTTTTTGTGTTCATGACACTACAAGATCAAATAATTTTCCATTACTCAAGAATGAAGGAAAAGTGAAACGAAGGAGCAAACAAAAAATCATGGGAGTGATTAAGGGTATTAGGATATCATGTGATACACTGTGACAGACGCCTATTGAAGCTACAAAACGATACATGAATTATCCATTAAGGAACATGTTTGTTACTACGATTAAAAAAAAGAAACGAATGGTCAAAGAGTATTAACTCTGCCATTCGTTTCGTTAACTTTGATAAATGATTTAGAATTCAATATTCATAGCATTCAAGTCTGCTTCGGTATAGCCAGAAGCGGAGAGTGCGATTTCAATTCTTTCAGCAGCCTTATAATCAAATAATTTGAATTTAGACATTAATGCGAAAGCATTTTGATTTTCGATCGCCAAGGCAACAGCCTCCACGTCTTGCAGTAACTTCAGGTCTTCAATATAGAATTGAGCGGTTCTCATAGCTAAATACTCATTCGTTGTAGTCGAACTGTAGAAAAGCCTTGTTAAAGTGGCGATTGCGTTAGGAACGAAAATCTTATTCATAATTACCCCTCCACTATTCATAATATTCTGTCACCCGAGTCATTACTAGTATGAGTCACTCTAAAAATGTTGTCAATCTTTATCTTTTGAGCATTTTTACTCACCAGTTGAAAGTAGGTATATATTGAAATTGAGTAATAAAATATCTGAGACTTTTCCAAAGGCAAAAATCATTGCACCGGGTGCACGACGTAGGCGAAAGAATGAAGTTTGTTTACGAAACGAACCAAATTATATGTACCATGTTGATTCAAGCTTGATCGTTATGTCTCATGTTCGATCATAACCAGTTGGATTATATACTTCATCCATTTACTTTATTCAACAAATGGGCCATTTTTTTTTAGAAATTCTTTCAATGATGGGATCGTTTCTGTGCTCGAAAATTTTAAAGGGCTTATGAAACAACAGATCCTTATAAACTGTAAAGAAGGCGGGCTTCCACATTACGCAGTTCTCCAGATGAAACACTATCAGCCACAATTATTTGCATTGTTCTCGTGGTTGTCATTCGTTTGTCTGGATATTTCATTTGTAGCTGCTGTTGTATCGCTCGGAAAAGTTCATTATTTTCTGGACGGTTGGCGTTATAGATTTCTTGTAAACTTTTTGATTTTCCCATGACTTTTCCTACTTTCCATCAAGTGTGAAATACATATAAAAGATAATATTCGTATGGTCTATATTTCCGTCTGATCGCTTCTAATTCCTTCTTTTTTCAATTAAATCTTTAAAGAACAGAGAAGTTGCCCCTGTTTTTCTACAAGGCGTTAGCTCACCAGTCTTACAGCTTGACTATTGTTATATATGTTGTTGTTTTTCTTTATTCTTTAAAAAAGAACCTTTGCATTAAACAGGAGGGAGGACTAGGAAGAAATCCAAGACCAGGAAAGTAGCCGTTTCGCAGTTTTATAAATAATATCGATGGAATATGGCAATAAATAAAAAAACACTATCTAGGAACGCTTCACAAAAACATATTTTCTAAGGGGCGGAAAATTGTGAACAATATGGGATGTCAATGCAGGTCCAATGACGAATTACAGCAACTGGTTGATGAGGCAAAAAAATATACGAGTGACGGGACAGTGGCAGACTATATACCGGCTCTTGAAAAGGCTAATCCTGGGGATTTGTCTGTTGCTATTTACTATCCTGACGGGAAAGGATATTGTGCGGGGGATGTAAGCGGTAAAATGACCCTTCAAAGCATATCAAAAGTTTTGACACTTGCTCTTGTGTTAATGGAAAAAGGGGAGGATCATGTTTTTTCCTATGTAGGAAAAGAACCCACTGGCGATCCTTTTAATTCGATTGCCAAGCTAGAGACAAACAAGCCATCCAAGCCGTTAAACCCCATGATCAATGCAGGAGCATTGACTGTGACCCACATGATTGAGGGGGCCAGTGTAACCGAGCGATTTGAACGTATTTTACATTTTATCCGGGAATTGACGCAAAATCCGAATATCGGCTTTAATGAAGATGTTGCCCGGTCAGAATATAATACAGCAGACTTGAATAGGTCGTTAAGTTATTTTTTAAAACAGCATCAAGTAATAAATGAGGATGTGGAGGATTTAATCGAATTGTATTCTAAGCAGTGTGCCATTGAAATGGACAGTCAGGATTTAGCGAGGATAGGCTGTGTGCTGGCCATGAATGGTAAAGATTTGCTGACGGGAAAGCAAATCATCCCAGGGGACATTGCCCGTATTTGCAAGACATTCATGGTTACCTGTGGCATGTATAACGCATCAGGTGAATTTGCCATTAATGTTGGCATACCGGCTAAAAGCGGTGTGTCAGGGGGAATCATGGGGGCCGTCCCCGGAAAATGCGGGATTGGAATTTATGGTGCAGCGCTGGATGAGAAGGGGAACAGCGTTGCCGGGATAAAAATCTTGGAAATGATGGCGAAAAAGTATTCCTTAAGTATGTTTAATTTGTAAACATGGAAACCAGTACCGAGTCAGTCGGATGTTAATTGAGTTCAGTGTAAAGCCTTAAGGAAACAAATCATTTACCTTCAAGGCAAAAAAAAGACCTCTGCACATAAGGGCAAGGTCTTAGGACTATTTCATAACAAGTTGGAGAAAAGGGATACTTTTTTATATAAAGCATTTACCTCTTTATTTCGATGTTCCCCGATTTCATTTTTTAGCTGGCCTTCCATATCGGTCATTAGATCAGCTAACTTCAATGCCTTTTGTCTGTCGGAAATATTGCTGCGAATGATAGATTCATATTTTGCATTGTATTCAGTCAGTGACATTTCTTCCGTCCTCCCATAGTGTAAAGTCATATAAGCTGCCCTCTGTTCCTTCATCAGCAACCCCAATGTACTTAAGTGTAATTACAGGGTGTGAATGGTTAAGGATCATTTGTAACTCAGCGAGGTTCTTACTTCGTTTATAGTGCCAGTACCCGAATGTTTTCCGCATGGTATGTGTACCGACGCCCTCGATGTCCACCATGTCAGCCGCTTTATTAAGCTGTCTGTAAGCTTGTATCATACTTATTGGCTTATCTCCCTTGCGTGAGGGGAATAGCCATTCACCATCAATGGTGGCTATATAGGCGGCCAATTCATTACATATAGTATTGAGCTGTATCATTCTTGGCTTTTTTGTTTTCCCTTCCTTGATGATGACCTCCATCTTGCCTTCAATGTCCTTTATCTTCAGCGATAATAGATCAGTCACCCGTAAGCCGGTATTGATGCCTAACAAGAATAATATGTAGTCTCTCTCGCTGCAATGTCTTTTCAATGACCATTTCATATCATCTAATTTTTCCGAAGATCTGATTGGTTGAACGTCAATTAAATGTTCTTTTGGCAAAAGTGATCACCCTTATTTCACGCCAATGGAATCAGTATTTTGAATGTATACTTTTAAGAGTAACACTGAAAAAGGAGGGAAGTCAATTTGAGGGTATATTGATATTTTTTGGACTGTCCATTTTATAGGGTTCGGAGTATTTTTAGTTGTTTATTGAATAATGGCAATAAAAACTTCTGGAACTTGATATAATGAAAATAGTAATATTTTTCTAAACTAGTGTTATTGATGGATATTTAATAGATGAATTAATTCATTCTGAATGTAATATGCTTTAGCAGGATTGGGGAAACCACCATGAAGAGAGTTTTGGCTATATTGAAAAAATTACACCCTATAATGTCAAGGGTGATAACCATGGCAATTATGGTTTTGGTTTTTTACTGCATGTTCATGTTCGCAGACCTGGATAATGATAGTTCAGACAGCGAGCGTCATAACGAGCGGTCGGTGAATTTTGAAGAGATGAGCGATCAAGAGTCTGAATCTGAAGAAAAGCCAGCAGGGTCTATGGTGAACTATTGTAAAGATAGCGCTAATGAGAGTCGCTCCTCCAGTTGGTTTGGTATGGAAGTAAACGAAATGGAACCTAGCGAATACACGGTCGAATGCATTGAACACTTAGAATAGCAGCAGAGTTCCTATGGATCGAATTCAGGATTCACACCATGGACATCAGGTACGTTACATCCAAGCTTCTGGCTGGCTTATTGGAATGAAGCGGAATGCACGGGAGTAATGGTCTACACTGAAATGATTGGTGATGAACCGGGTACACAGCGGGGGAGGCCTATATTAGCCTGTTTGGATCTTAACCAAACAGGTTTTTAGTATGAAAGGAAATCCAATGGAAAAAATGGAATAGAATATAATGAAGCATGAAGGAAAATTTTTCACCCCCATATCTTTTTCTCTTTCTGAAACGTTTAGAGGATAGAGGGTGTTGAAGGAGTGAGAAAAATGATAAATAAATTGAGGGAAGATATTTCTGAAGAAAAGGATAACGGTACAATTTTGCGTGAAGTTTATCCTGAATTGATTCGGTTTTGCCGATTTCTGACCCAAAATAATTGGGATGGGGATGATTTGGCTCAGGAAACGATATTGAAGGCAATGCAGGGCTATGGGAAAAAAACGGTGATAACCACAGCTTTATTGAAGACGATAGCCCGACATTCCTGGATTGATACGATACGAAAAAGGAAAAAAGAATCTTTAGACGATCTGTTGGATACCGAACAACTGGGGGCAGTTGGGGGAAATGTCTTTGAAACGGTTGAATATATAATAAAATCCCTTACCCCGAAACAAGCGGTAGTGTTCATATTAAAGGAAGGATTCCTCTACCGGTCAAAAGAAATCTCAGATTACTTGAACACCACGGAAACGGCTGTAAAGGCAATCTTGAACCGTGTGAAGAAGCGTTTTGAGAATGACGTGGAAGATCGTAGGTTGTCTTGCGTGGAAGTTTGGCAGGATGAGGAGGAGCAGCGTCTCATGTCCCTGATGACACAGGCTTTAAAAGCCCAAAATCCTGATATCCTCATTAGAAGCATCCCATCTTTCAAATCCCTGAACAGTGAGTCGATGATTCCAAAACTGATGAATCGTTCGAATCTTTCCAAATCAAGCTTCACTCCTTCAAACACACTCTCAATGGCTGCATAGCCAATATTATTGTTAGGAGGAAGAAGAGATATGACCACCATTCCATATGTAATTGAGCAATCCAGCAAGGGTGAGCGCTCGTACGATATTTATTCCAGACTTCTAAAAGACCGTATCATCATGATTGGGGAAGAAATCACCGATCATTTAGCCAATAGTGTGGTTGCCCAATTGTTATTCTTGGCAGCAGATGCACCTGATAAAGAAATTACCATCTTCATAAACAGTCCGGGGGGATCGACCAGTGCCGGTTTCGCCATTTATGATACAATGCAATATATTAAGCCTGATATTCGGACTGTATGTACGGGGATGGCCGCATCATTCGGTGCCATGCTTTTATTGGCGGGTACGAAAGGGAAAAGGTGCGCTTTGCCAAATAGTGAAATCATGCTTCATCAACCGCTTGGTGGGGCGAGGGGGCAAGCAACGGAAATCGAAATTTCTGCCCGAAGGATTTTGAAGCTAAAGGATCATATCAATCAAATCATCTCCGAAAGGACCGGTCAGCCTATCGAAAAGGTGGCGAAGGATACAGATCGCGATTACTTCTTAAGTGCAAATGAGGCGAAGGATTACGGTATAATCGATGAAATAATCGTTCAGGATAATTAATTCCGATAAAGACGCTGGCTGTACGAAAACGAAAAGAAACTGCTGTTAGATTGGCAGTTTCTTTTACCTTTTTACATTACTCCATATATTTATCCACCCCCCCCCCTACCTTGTTCCAATACTAATCCAAATCCACTAACTCCGCTTCACAATGCCCGGCACCCGGTATTATCAATTTGTCTTTGTCTACTGTTGCTGCATTATATGTGTCACCAAGTATGCAATGAGTGACGAATGAATCTTCTTAAAAAAATGGAATGGTATGTTGGGTAATTATCGATATCTGGGTTGGATGTCTTCCTTTTCTGGATAGTCCATCCATTTAATATGTTAAAATAAATAGTATCTGACATTATCAATCTTGGAGGAAGTTTTTATGAAGAAACCGCAAAAGGTTTTACTTATTAGTGGAATCTCTGCTGTTGCATTATTCGGGGTGGGGGTTGCTTCCTTTAAAATCATGGAGAACTCCAATGAGTACGAAAAAGCTCAACTCGTAATGGAAGCCAGGGAAGCCAAAGAACAAATTGAAAGAGAAAGAGAAGATGAAAAAATCGAAGCCAAAAGAGAAGCGAAAGCTAAAGCTGCGGAACTTGAAGCGAAAACGGCGATATATGATGGGATTGAATTTGAAACAGGACTTGATGAGGGCTCAACCGAAACGGAAGTCATGGACGTCATGCATAAAATGACTCATCAAAAGGTTCGTTCGCAAGATAAATGGGGAGCTATACCGATATCCCCTAAGAATATAGAAGAAGTTTATAAAATAGTGGATTCAAGTGATTTTCAGCATAGAGATAGATTGCTGTCCATCGCTGCCCGGTGGCGAGATTTTGATTTTAGCACGATCGTTCAGGACCATAACTTCTTTTGGGAAGACAAAGCAGGCACCGTTGGAAAAGCCCATGGAACATTAAGTCGGGCAGAAGAGGCTGAATTCATTGAAGTTAATTTTAAATGAGGGGACAAAGTACTGAAAATGCCAAAGGGCGAGTTGGCTAGTCCTACTCAATAAAGAAAACACTCAAACTTCCTGCAATAAGGCCGTTTGAATGTTTTCATTCGCTTATGGGGCAGTCAAGTAATGGAAGCTTACCTTCGATACAGGAGTTTTATTTCTTAATAATTAGTCTGCTGGACTCGTTCTCCTTGTTTACGGGAACGTCTTTTCCTACAGTGACCCTGCGAACGACGCGGTGCTGGTTCCCGTAATCGGCAATAGCGTAATGCTGCGTGGCTAGGTTATCCCAAATGGCCACGTCGCCTTCACTCCATTGCCAACGCACGGTATTTTCTAAGCGCGTGACGTATGAATCGAAGATGCTTAATAATCTTTCGGATTCACTTGTTGTATAGCCTTCCACTCTACCAGCAAAGCCACCTAATAACAAATGCCTTTTTCCGGTTTCGGCGTGTACGTGGACGACTGGGTGCCTTGTTTTATAAATGGTCGATTCGAATATATCACGATACTTCTTTTTAACCTTATCATCAATGTTTTCGGCTGGTTTAAATTGAGCATAATCATATTCATTTGTATGGATAGCCCATAGTCCGTCCGCTAATTTCTTCAATCCATCCGGCAGGTCCTCATATGCTTCATTCGTATTGGCCCAAACTGTATCTCCGCCGACATCAGGGATGGTCACCCCTCTTAAAACAGAGTATTTAGGAACCTCTGGAACGAAAGTGACATCAGTGTGCCAATGGTTTGCTTTAGCACCGCGTTCGGAGTCAAGCTCGAAAATATAATTAGTATTGTCTTTGACCGGTACTGTAGGATGTGCATAAGGTTCACCCAATAGTTTGGCAAATGCTTCTTGGCTGGCATCGTCCAAATGATTTTGACCTTTGAAGAATATGACTTTATGATCGTTTAACGCTTGTTTGATTTCATTGAAAATAGTTAAATCCAAGTCTCCGCTTAATTGCACTCCTTGAATTTCCGCTCCAATCCTTCCTGCTACCGGTACCACTTTCAATTGTTGTGTTTTAGTTTCCGTCATAATCAATCTCCTCCTGTAAGGTTAGTTTTTTATTTTTTAAAGGCTTTCTCAATGTATTCATTGTTGATGTGATTTTTAAAATTAAATGATTTCTTGATATAACCCACACCAGCTAAAGTATCGATGGATTCTTGTTGTGCTTTGATGGCATCTTCGGTAAAGAAGATATTTGGTTCTTCGGCCGTTATTATTGTCTTGACCGTACCGACTGGCAATTTAGTTTCTTTGGAATAAATTTCAGATGCTTCATCTGGATTTTCAATTTGCCAGTCGGCTGCTTTTTTATAAACCTTTAAATAGGCCTCGACAATTTCAGGATGCTCTTCGGCAAAGCCCTTACGTGCAATGATTGCACCAGGAGCTAATATTTTTCCTTTTACTTTAAGTGCGACAGCATTCCCTTTTTCAATATTATTAAGGTAATAAGGGTTCCATATTGCCCAGGCGTCCAATTTTTTGGTTTCAAAAGCCGCCTGAGCATCATCTGGTTGCAAATTGATGAGTTTAATGTCATCAGTCGTTAAGCCATGGGCTTTCAATGCCTTGATTAAATACACATGACCCGTTGTCCCCGAGGCAACACCGACCGTTTTTCCTTTTAAGTCTTCAATCTTCTTTATGTTACCTTCTGCTTGAGCCAGGATCCGGACAGATGACTCACCCCGTCCTGTTTGTGCAATCACTTCGAATGGCAGATTCTTATCAATGCCGGCAATCAGTGCACCATCCCCTAAAAAAGACAGGTCAACCCGATTGGAAGCGAGGGATTCCAAAAGCGGGGGACCACTCTGGAATTCACTCCATTCGATTTGGGCATCCAGTTTAGAAAACTCTTCGTTGAACAATCCCTTTTCCTTTGCAATGACCAATGGTCCCATCTTGCCATTTAAGGCAATATGAACTTTCAGTGAATCACTTTTCCCGGAAGCTTTGCCGGCATCGGAATTACAGCCTGCCAATACAGCGATGCTAATGATGGCAAGTAGTACTGCGGTTAGATATTTACGATATTCCTTCATGAATTCCCTCCTTTTATACAGCTATACACATCTGGATAGTCAGACTAATGACGAAAAAGAGATTCAACGAAGAGTTTGCTTGGTTACTCTTCATTGAATCTCCGGTAGTCCAGTTGATTCACATGACCTTTATTTAATTGGCTCCAGTGTGAAGCGGATTTGTGTATGAATGCATCTTAACAGCTGTTAGAATTATCTGTCAATTATTTTTTTGCGACTAATCCGATAAAATAAATTGGTATTAGGTGTTGATTATAAATAATCGATAAGTTAATATAAAATGAAATATTGAATCGACTAGTTAACTAGAGATTCAGCAAAGGGACAATATGTGCCTTATTGCTGGATCTCTATTTTTTTAATTAAGAAAGGGTGAGGGGATTGGTTGCGACGTTAGAAATTAATCAAGTAAGCAAAACATTTAAGAATGAAAATGAAAGTGTCCATGTTTTGGATCATTTAAATCTGACCGTCAACAATGGTGAGTTCGTAACCATCATTGGTCCGAGCGGCTGCGGGAAAAGCACATTATTAAAGTTGATCGCAGGACTTGATTCAGACTTTGATGGCACGATCATGGCAGGGAATCTTAAGGTTAGCGCCCCATCTAAAGACCGTGGTTTCATTTTTCAGGAGCACCGATTATTTCCATGGCTAAACGTGGAGAAGAATATTGCAGGTAACCTTCCATTAAAGAAACCGGACATTCGAAAAAGGGTGGATGATTTGATATCACTTGTTAAACTAAAAGGTTTTGAGAAGGCGTATCCACGCCAATTATCCGGAGGAATGTCGCAGCGTGTGGCCATTGCCAGGGCCTTATTGCGAAATCCTGAAGTTTTATTGCTGGATGAGCCATTCGGTGCATTGGATGCATTCACGCGAACGCATCTTCAAGAGGCTTTACTGGAAATATGGGAGAGGAATAAGACAACGATGGTGCTAGTCACCCATGATATTGATGAATCCATCTTTTTATCGAGGAAGGTGGTCGTCATGGATGCAAAGCCTGGACGGATTAAAGCTATCGTTCCGATTGATTTGCCATACCCAAGAACCCGAACAAGCAAAGCGTTCCAGGAATTCAGGTCCGTCATATTAACCCAACTTGAACATCATCCAGCAGAGGTGGAAGATTGGAGCATTTAATTGAATTTTTGAAAAAGGAAGGATGAAAATTATGTCTACACAGACCGTTGCACAAAACAAGCACCTTGTCATAAGGGAAACGACAAAACAATCCAAACTTGCCAAATCGGCATTGCGGGGTTCGGTCCTTCCCGTTGTCGTGCTGATTGCATGGCAAGCATTAGGTTCGGTTGGCATCCTGCCTGCCCAATTGTTCTCATCCCCTTTATTGATCGTCATGACGTTCATTGATCTCGTCCAGTCGGGGGAAATGGGCATGCATTTACAGATCAGTTTAACGCGGGCTTTTCTTGGCTTTGCCTTAGGAGGGTTTTTAGGCTTATTGTTTGGAGTCATCGTTGGGATGCAAAAAAAATCCGAAGAGTATCTTAACCCAAGCATTCAAATGTTACGAACGGTTCCTTTACTCGCGATCACGCCTTTATTCATTATGTGGTTCGGGTTTGGTGAACTATCAAAAGTGCTGCTTATTGCTTTAGGTGCTTTTTTTCCTCTATATCTACAAACTTTTTTGGGTCTTCGGAATGTGGATAAAAAACTCTACGATGTTGCCCTAATCTTGGAGTTTAGCCGTCGGGAACAAATAACGAAGCTCATGATCCCGGCAGCATTGCCTAACATATTACTTGGTATCCGTTTAGCCTTAAGTGCGGCTTGGATGTGCCTGGTCGTCGCTGAATTGCTTGGTGCGGATAGAGGGGTGGGCTTCATGATCCAGGATGCCCGTTCATTCATGCAAACGGACGTCGTATTCGTAGGCATCATCATTTTTGCCCTCGCTGGTAAAATCTCAGACTCGTTAGTCCGCCTTTTAGAAAATCATTTGCTGAAATGGCAAGATAGTTTTAAAGCCTAATTGAAAAAGGATGACCGCCCGGTGATGGGTGGTCATCCTTTTTCTTATTAGGTATGTATGTTTAATCTATTTCTTTATATAAGGGCAAATAAATGGTGAACGATGTTCCTTTGTTCACTTCGCTCTGTACCGCGATTTTCCCTTTGTATTTTTGAACGATGGAATAACAAACGGTCAGACCGATACCGGTTCCCCTATCTTTAAGCGAGTAAAATGGGGTGCCGAGTATTTCAAGCTGTTCTTTTGATAAGCCTATTCCTGTATCCGTTATTCGTATTTTTGCCATAGTGCGTTCCTGCTCTGTTTCCACCTTGATGAATCCGGGTTTGTTCATTGACTCAATTCCATTTTTCATGATATTGACCAGTATCTGTTTAAGCTCGATGGGATTCATGTTAATGTGCAGGTCGTCACGGAAATCGAGAAGAAAGCCGATGTTGCGATTATTGGCAAAACTGGTCAATAGGTCGGAAATCTTTTGGATTTCATCATTTAAAGGAATGACCTGTACATTATCCGTTTGCGGTTTAGCTAAAGACAAATAGTCATTGATAATCACTTGTGTATATTCAAGTTCCGTAAGCATGGTCTGTACATAAAATTTTTCCGTTTCATTCAGTTCTTTCTCTTGATCTAATAGCTGGGCAAACCCTTTAACGACCGTAATCGGATTACGTATCTCATGTGCAATGGTGGCAGCTAGCTGTCCGACTGAGTTCAATTGCTTGGCCTGCTGTATTTCCTTATGAAATGCATTATTGGACTCCATCCTATTGTTGGTTCCTATGAATACGAATACCAATATGATTTGAATAGCGATGAAATTAAGCGTGTTGCCGAAACTGTCCAAAGCGACATATTCATAAGTGTGTTGAAGATCCGTTTTTGAAATGATCAATATGGAAGCGGGACCTAATATGATATTTAAAGTGGCCACAATATAAAACCCGATCTTATCAAAGAGAAAAATGGGAAACAAGGGTGCTATAGCAAATAAGGCCAGCATGATGGCAGTATCCGGGAATATCCAAAACTTGCTATAAAAATAAACAGTAATTAAGAAAATGAATAGGGTTTTATAAAAATTGACTTCTGTTTTTAAGAAAAATAACAGAGAAATTATCATCCCCGATATTAAAATGACCTGTAATGTCATCTCGTAGGGATTATCTTTCCAACTTATAGGTGATACAGAAATCCCAACTAATAGTAAAAAGGATATCATTGCCATGAAAGCCTTCAGTATAAATCGGTGTTTGTTTTGATAATATTGATAATTTTTTAACATAATTCCCCTTAGTATTAATATTCTGTTTGCTTAATAGTAATATGATACTAGTTTTTTGTAAATCAGAAAAAGATAGATTTTGTCATCGATAACCTTTATATCTATATTTTGGAAAGGTAAAGGATTTAAGGAAAACATCCTGTCCGGGCCACAAAGGTGTGTCAACATCGGTACATCCTATCTAATATCTGGAATTTAGCGCCTATAAGTTTGGTTTTATTATAGGCATGGAAGACTTAAATTGTTTGAATAAGAAGCATGACTTGCATAAAAGCGGAGTAAGGAGTTAAGAAATGCGGAGGGTTTGGAAATATTTAGTTATAATCATTTGGACGATCGTTTTTTTCTACCATTTCAATATGTACATGCCAAGAAACATTTTATATTTTTTTAGAAAAAGAGGCTTTTAGGAGGCTTCTTCCCATTAATCAAACAATAAAGTTTTCATTCAACTTTTTGGTTGGGTAGAACGAACTGCATGAATGCCCTGCTTTTGATAGGTTATTTTAACCATTTTAACTACTATATTATTTCTTTACATTATATTCGCTGTAGATTCACATTCCCCTTTTAAAATAATGGTAATAATAGGAGGGAGAGAGGGAAATGAAAACGAATCTAAAGAAATTCGGTTTTTGTATGATGAGTGCGGCCTTTATATTGCAGGCTACTTCAATGGGGGCCTCCGCTGCAAATGGAAGTCATTCCAATTCATCTATTCATGAGAAAAAAATTGTGAATGTCGCACATAGGGGAGCTTCTGGTTATGCACCTGAACATACCATTCCCGCTTATCAAATGGGAGAACAAATGAAAGGCGACTACATAGAAATCGATCTTCAAATGACCAAGGATGGTAGATTGGTAGCAATGCATGATGAAAAAGTGGATCGTACAACGAATGGTACTGGGCTTGTGAAGGATTTAACGCTGGCAGAAATCAAGAAACTGGATGCCGGTACTTGGTTCAATGAAAAATATCCACAATTGGCAAAAGAGGGATATGAAGGGTTAAAGGTCCCTACTCTTGAAGAAGTCTTTAAGAAGTTTGGAAAGAAGGCCAATTACTATATCGAAACAAAGTCCCCTGATGTGTATCCAGGGATGGAAGAAGAACTTCTGCAGGTTCTCGAAGAATATAAAATGGTGGATTCGAAGGGCCGTACAAAGAATGTATTAATACAATCGTTCAGTAAAGAAAGCCTTATGAAGGTTCATGACTTGAATCCAAGGTTACCTCTTGTGCAACTTTTTTCTTACAAGAACCAAGCAACCATTTCCGATGAAGAATTGGAATCCATAAAGGAATATGCAGTTGGCGTTGGCCCGAACTTCAGTAAAGTTGACGGACAATATGTGAAGATGGTTCGAAACCATGACCTCCAATTCCATCCATATACAGTAAATGAAAGAGCCGATATGAAAAAGGCGCTTGAGTGGGGTGCAACGGGGCTGTTTACGAATTATCCCGATGTGTTCAACGAGGTACTAAGTGAGTATAAGCACAAAGATAATGGAAATAAAGTTACTAAATAAATGGTTTCAAATGTGAGTTCCGGTTTCCGGGGCTTTTTTTTTGTCATCCAGGTGCAGCATAATGGGCGATTAATTCTTGCGAAAATTAGATGTCCATAGGCTTAGTAGTCTTTCGGACGGGTATATAAAATAAATCAAGAAAATTTTAGGAGGTTGATTATGAAGGCTGTAACTTTTCAAGGAGCAAAAGATATACAGGTAAAACAGGTTGAAGATCCGAAACTTCAGGAAAAGGATGATATTATCGTCCGAGTGACTTCAACAGCTATATGCGGGTCCGACCTTCATATATATCAGGGGGCTTTGCCGACGCATAAAGATTATGTCATTGGCCATGAACCGATGGGCATCGTCGAAGAAGTGGGTCCGGAAGTGACAAAGGTGAAAAAAGGGGACAGGGTTGTCCTGCCTTTCAACATTTCTTGCGGGCACTGTTATTATTGTGAACATGATATGGAGAGTCAATGTGATAATTCCAACCCTAATGAAGCGGTGGATACAGGCGGGTACTTTGGTTTTACGGAACGATATGGGAACTATCCAGGCGGGCAGGCAGAATATTTAAGGGTACCATATGGAAACTTCATGCCGTTTGTCATCCCAGAGTCATGTGAACTAGAAGATGAGTCGCTTTTGTTCATGTCCGATGTGCTGCCAACCGCATATTGGAGTGTAGAGAACGCTGGCGTCAATAAAGATGATACGGTAGCGATATTGGGCTGTGGACCGATTGGCTTGATGGCTCAGAAGTTCGCTTGGATGAAAGGAGCAAAAAGGGTCATTGCCATCGACAATCTACCTTATAGACTCAATAAGGCTAAACGGATGAATAAGGTAGAGGCGTATAACTTCGATGAATATAACGATATGGGCATCTACATTAAGGAAATCACTTCAGGCGGGGCCGATGTAGTCATAGATTGTGTGGGAATGGATGGGAAGAAATCGACGATAGAGGCGATTGAGCAAAAGCTGAAACTTCAGGGTGGAACGTTAAGTGCGATCGAGATTGCCCTTAACGCCGTACGTAAATTCGGCACGATCCAACTGACTGGCGTATACGGTTCGAAATATAATATGTTCCCATTAGGCAATATATTTGAGCGGAACATTAACCTGAAAATGGGACAAGCACCGGTCATTCACTACATGCCAAAGCTTTTTGATGAAATCACGGCTGGAAAGTTCGACCCCACGGAAATCATATCCCATAAAGTCCCTCTCGAAAAAGCGAGTGAAGCTTATCAAATCTTTAACGATCACGAAGATGAATGCATTAAAGTGGTGCTAAAGCCATAATGTGATGGCATACTTACAATAAGGCAGTTCACGTTTGAAATGAAAAATATTCACAGTTAGCTGTCTTATTTTCCTTGTTCTTGTTCTTTGCTCTTCCCCCAATAACCGTCAATGATGATAACTAAAATATTAAATGAATGGATAGAATTAATATACCTATAAACTTCAAAAAGGCTCTTAACTAATAAGAGCCTTTTTCCATGCATAATTACTCTATATTCAAGTAAGGCTGATTCTTCCTTTTTTGAATCGATTGAGACCGGGCTAGATAATCCCATAGGTGTTAACCTTAATAATTAATTTTATGGTAACTCAAATGCTTAAAAGATACTATAAAAATAGACCAACAATAATAACTCAATCAATTATTTTGAAAAGATTTCTTTTGCATTGTCCAAGGCCATTTTATTTCCTAGTGCTGAATAGTCAAGCCATGGCTGGTCCGGAACTACGTAAACATGTTTTCCTTTAACTGCTTTCAACCCTTTCCAAATGGGTGTATCTTCTAACTGCTTAAAAGCTGTCTGAGACTCATCGTCACCGTTGACAATGACAAATATAGCATCTGCATCGAAATCTGGAAGAACTTCTTGAGATATGACTTCGTAAGGCAGATTTTTATCAATGTCTTCAACACCATTAGCAGGTTTAAAACCTAAATCCTGAAATAAGATAGGTCCCATTGGTCGTTTAGTACTAAATACTCGTAATTCCTTCGCCGTAACGCGCATTGCCATAACTTTACTGCCTTCACCAAGTTTATTTTCAATTAAATCTTTCACTTCTTTTGTTTGTTTTTCATAATCTGAAATGAACTTTTCTGCTTGCCGTTGACGATCGACAAGTTTACCTACGGACTTTAAATGATCTCTCCATGTTCCTTCATCAAGATTAAATACATGAGTCGGTGCGATTTTTTCATATTTTGATACATCTTGTCCTGAAAATTCCTTATCAAGATAAATCACAGAAGGGCTTAGTTCAATCAACGCTTCCATATCTGGATCTTTCACAGGTCCAAGCTTTTCCGTATCTTTTAATTGATCCTTCACATGAGGCAGAAAATCCTTTAATTCTCCACCAATAACAGAACCAACTGGAGTTATACCTAATGCAAGCAAATCATTTGTTAGGTGAATGGAAAGTGAAGCGATTCTAGGTTCTTCGCTCCCAGGTTTATTTTTTTGTGCTGATTTACCATCATTTGAAGAAGTTTGTCCGCAAGCCGACAAAATAAGAATTAACATAATGCCATATAAAATAGTAAGTTTCTTGTTCATTTTTTTCCCCTTATTGAAAATTTATTTTGTTTTTGTGAGCAAATAAAGAAAATACGGAGCCCCTATAGCAGCGACCACTATACCAGCTGGAATAGCATTTGGCTGAAATATGGACCGACCAATGGTATCCGCAAGCACCAAAATAATGAGCCCTATAAGTCCTGCAACAGGAAGGAAATGTTGGTACATTGGGCCAACAAGCCGACGGGCAAGATGAGGGGCGACGAGACCAATAAATCCAATACCACCGGCCATCGCTACACTTGCACAGGACAAACCAACAGCAGTTACTAGCATCAGCAAACGCTGTTTTTGAACGGAAGCACCAAGTCCGGCTGCTACGTCATCACCAAGGGATAAGGCATTTAATGTGTTGGATTGGAACCAAGCATAAGGTGCTAAAATAAGGATCCACGGAAAAAGGGCAATAACATGAATCCAATCTCTTCCCCATACATTTCCAACTAACCATCTTGAAGCAAATGAGTAGGTTTCTTCATCAAGACGAAGAGACAGAAAAAGTGTAATAGCACTAAAACCAGCAGAAATCGCAATTCCAACGAGAATAAGTCGAATGGGCGGTATGCCTTTGTAACGATCAAAGGCAAGTAAAACAATAAGAAAAGCAGTTAAGACTCCGCCTGAAAAGGTAAATAACGGTATAAGAATTGATGCTTTTTCATCTAATGAATGAAAATATGTAACAAAGATAATGAGACCAAAGGACGCACCTGCATGTAAGCCTAAAATTCCTGGATCTGCCAAAGGGTTACGTGATAAACCTTGTAAGATTGCACCAGAAATTCCTAATCCAACTCCCGCCAACATGGTAATCAAGATTCGCGGCATACGGTAATCAAACAGTACAGTAGAACTTTTAAAATCACCGTAGCCAAAAAGCGTTTGGATTACTTTTAAAGGTGAAATCCGCAATGTACCGGTATTCAAGCTTATCAGTACTGCAACTATACTCATTAAAATAAATACCATGGTAACTGTATATGCCCTCTTGTTGTCTGCATTCATAAGGTATTTCACCTATAAGTTCCTCCCTACTTTACGAGCAATATAGAGAAAAAAAGGAACACCGACAAGGGCTACCATTATACCAATAGCCAGCTCTCTAGGTGGGTTCAACGTACGTGCTCCCAGATCAGCCAGTATTAACAGTATCGAACCCAGTAATGCTGACATTGGGATGATGAGCTGATAATATCCTCCAACCAATTTTCGTGAAATATGTGGGATTACAAGTCCAACAAAACCTATTGAACCAACGGCCGAAACAGAAACTCCTGCCAGAATAACCGCTATTATCATTCCGAGTATTCTGATACGATTCGTATTCACACCAAGATTGGTGGAAATATCGTTGCCCATGGAAATAAGTGACACAGACCGCCCTAACGATATTGCCCAAAAAATAGCGATAAGAATGATAGGAACTAATACTTTCAAATGATTCCACTTTATCCCCGCAACACCTCCCGCATACCAAAATGCTAAATCTTGACTCAAATCATAATAAATAGCCACTCCTGAACTAAGTGAATGTAAGAGAGCTGCTATCACTGCACCTGAGATTGTTAATCGAATGGGTGTTAATCCTCCTGGCACAGATGATCCAATAACAAAAATGCATAATGTACTCAATACAGCTCCAATAAATGAAAAAAGCATCAAAAGAGAATATGGAATGTTTGGAAAGAAAGCAAAACTAAGGGCTACCACAAACATTGACCCTGCGTTAATTCCAAGTATTCCTGCATCAGCTAAGGGATTGTGGGTTACTCCTTGCATTAATGCACCTGCAACTGCAAAAGCTGCTCCGACTAATGCTGCGCCAATAACCCGTGGAAGCCGTAGTTCGTGGATAATCTGTTGCTGTGTCAGTGTGGGGTTATAATTAAAAACCGCTGACCACACGGTATTGAAGGTAACCTCTTTTGCCCCAAATGTTACAGCCAAAAACATGGACACCACCAATCCAAGAATCACCAGGATGAATAAACACATTAACAGAAAAACATTTGAACGATTTTTAAATTCCTTTAGCGAGAGAGTATGTAACATTCGTTAGTTCATCCTTTACTTTTCAATAAATGAAATTGATAATCATTTTCAGGATGAGTATAACTTTACTCTTTGTTGAAATCAAACTATTTTTCAATATATTAAAATATTGAATGATTGATATATGTTTCCATAGCGCTTCTAAAGACAGTAGAATCCCATGGAAGAATTGAAGATTTGTAGATGATCAGAAGTACAAAAATAAGCGGATGAAACATTCAAAATCTATTATTATGATAAGGGGAAAAGTGAGTTGATGTTCTAAAAAGACACGTTGCAAAGTGATATTGAATAAGGGTTTTTGGTAAGGGAATGGAGTATTTATATTATATAATGATAATGACAAAAGGAGGATGTTTCAGATGTTATATAACTCGGCAGCAGAACTTTGTGAAGGGTTTGGTTATCCGCCCGTTCACGTTAAATTGACGATAGAGATCATCGATAAGAGATTGGGACCTGTAAAGGCAGAAGCGGAGATTGCCATCAAGCCTGTTAAGGCAAAGGAATATCTGGAAGTATTGGTGGAAGAGTTGGAATCGGAGCATATCTTTGCCGATGAAAATGGCAGTATCTATGGCAGCTTCGGCATCGATCAAAGCATCCAGATATATGATGAAGTCCTGACTACCATTCCGTTCGAAGAGATAATGGGAAATGAAAATTGGAAAGAGACAGTTGAGGAATCCATCACGGCGGATAAACTAAAGGAACAACTGGGGAAATCCCTAAATGATTATCAATTCAGTGATTTGAGCGGGAAATATAAATTCAGGAAAAGATGTACGATAACAGAACTCCAATTCATAGATTAAACGAAAGGAGAAGGCGATATGCTTTCTCTTTTTTACATATGGCCATAATATTTTTCCTTATGATAATCAAATTCTTGCAGTGACACAATCGGTGAGAACCTTTAACCTACACAAGGGGCGCTCAGTAGGTTTTTAATGGTTTCAACTTGTATTTATTATATAGCTTTACATAGGTTAATATATTGTTAAGGGCTTTTATAAGAAATAGAAACGAATATTTTAAAAGATAAGAAGGAGAATATATGAAAATTGGTTTGGTTCGGCATTTTAAGGTGGCGCATGAATTTCCTACTGGGAAATCTGTAACGGCGGATGATATGAAGCAATGGTTTGTGGACTATGATGCAGCGGATATTATTTATGGAACGACTTTATTTGGCGTGGAGGAATGGCAGGAATGTTATTGCAGTGATATGTCGAGAGCCGTCAAGACAGCGGAACACATCTTTCCAGGCACGGTTCATCAGATGGAGGAGCTGCGGGAAATACCTTCTCCCCCTCTGAGAGGAAGGATGAAGCTGCCGTTCATCCTTTGGGCCATCTGGATTCGCTGCTGCTCGGTGATCAACAAGCAGACAAGGGCGGAAATTAAGTTTGCTGAGCAAAGAATCAATAAAGTATTGGATGAAGTCTTTGCAAAAGGGGAAAGGAATGTTCTGATCGTGAGTCATGCCGCCCTCATGGTATATATGAGGAAAGAGCTGATCCGACGGGGGTTCACCGGTCCAAAGTTCAAGATTGCCAGTAATGGAAAACTGTATGTATTTGAAAGTGGAAAAGGGAAATGAATATATGGTTCCCCACCGGAAAAGATAAGCCATTTTGTGAAGAAAGAGGCATGCATTTTCCGAATAGTTATTCTTTTTTTATTGGTTGTGGTTTATTATTGTAATAGTGTAATTTTTACGAATTCAATATTGGGGAAAGAGGGGTGGACATTTTGCTGAAGGCAGTTTTTTTTGATTTAGATGATACATTACTATGGGATCAGAAAAGTGTAAAAGAGGCTTTTGTGGCCACATGCGAAGTTGCCAAGGAGAAATATGGTCTGAATGTCGACGAGTTTGAAGAAGCGGTGCGGAAGGAAGCGCGTGATCTTTATTCTTCTTACGATACATATGCATTCACTCAAATGATCGGAATCAACCCATTTGAGGGACTATGGGGGAATTTTCAGGATGATCATGATGAATTCCGGAAGATGGCCGGGATTGTACCGGCTTATCGGAAAGAAGCGTGGACGAGGGGCTTGAAGGCATTAGGGATCGATGACCCGGAATTTGGGCTTGAACTGGCAGAACGTTTCCCGGCCGAAAGACGCAAAAAGCCATTTATCTATGAAGAAACATTCCGTGTTCTGGATGAATTAAAAGGGAAGTACAAATTGCTATTGCTAACGAACGGATCTCCTGAACTGCAAAATACCAAACTTGAAATAACGCCTGAACTGGTTCCTTATTTCGACCAAATCGTGATTTCAGGCGCATTTGGACGAGGTAAACCGGATGCCTCCATTTTTGAGCACGCTTTGGAAATCATGGAGCTTGATAAGGATGAAGTATTGATGGTTGGCGATAATTTAATGACCGATATCCTTGGAGCATCACGGGTAGGCATAAAGTCGGTTTGGATAAATCGCCATGATAAGGAACGGAATGAAGTGATTCCAACCTACGAAATCACGCATTTAGAAGAGCTTTTCCCTATCCTTGAGAGCCTGGGGAATTAATTGGCGGTCCTCCTCCAAATAACAAATTTTTAGATGATTGCAGAGAAAATACTAGGTCTTTTAAATTATTTACAGAATGAAAAGGGTGAGATATAGTTACCCTGTAATCAATTAAATTATTCAGACTAGGGGTGTCCAATAAAAGTTGGGCTGAGAGAGAAGCGCTTAAGCTTCTTAACCCTCAGGACCTGATCTGGTTCATACCAGCGTGGGGAAGTTAGAAATCTACTAAACGATGACCTTTCAATTGGTCATTCCTGTAGTCATACTAACGTTAGCCGGGTCTTAAATATGAGACCTGGCTTTTTCGTGCGAAATGGATTGGATTTTGTCCTTTTTAAATGAACTTAAAAAGGAGAAATGAAATCATGAAGAGTAATTCAGTAAATGACATGAACGTTTCAATTATGTCCAGTTTTGCCGGGAGTAAAAAAGTGTATGTTGAGGGATCTAGACCCGATATTAAAGTACCTATGCGTGAAATTGAGCTAAGTCCGACGACAGGGGCATTCGGCGAAGAGGAGAACCCGCCTTTACGTGTATATGATACAAGCGGCTTCTATACGGATTCAGAATATCCGATTGATATTCATAAAGGCCTTGCCCCGATTAGACGCAGCTGGGTTCTGGAACGGGAAGATGTTGAAGAGTATGAAGGGCGTGAAATAAAGCCGGAAGATAACGGATATAGAAAAGTGGAGTCACAATCCAATGCCGAAGTTTTTCCGGGATTGAAAAGAAAACCATTGCGTGCGGTGAAAGGGAAAAACGTAACCCAGCTCCATTATGCCCGCAAAGGGATCATTACTCCAGAAATGGAGTTCATTTCGATCAGGGAAAATGTAGCTCCTGAGTTTGTAAGGGAAGAGGTAGCTAGCGGGCGGGCAATCATTCCGGCAAATATTAACCATCCTGAAAGTGAGCCCATGATCATCGGACGTAATTTTCACGTGAAGATAAATGCGAATATTGGAAACTCAGCTGTCAGTTCATCGATCGAAGCTGAAGTGGAGAAAATGACTTGGGCTACACGATGGGGTGCAGACAACATAATGGATCTTTCCACAGGAAAGAATATTCACACGACGCGGGAATGGATTATCAGGAATTCACCTGTGCCGGTTGGGACGGTTCCGATATATCAAGCATTGGAAAAAGTGAATGGGGTCGCGGAAGATTTAAATTGGGAAGTATTCCGGGATACATTAATCGAGCAGGCTGAGCAAGGTGTCGATTACTTCACCATACACGCTGGTGTGCTTTTGCGATACATCCCCATGACAGCAAAGCGAGTTACGGGTATTGTTTCCCGGGGAGGCTCCATCATGGCACAATGGTGCTTGGCCCACCACCAAGAAAGCTTTCTCTATACACACTTTGAAGAGATTTGTGAAATCATGAAGACGTATGATGTTTCTTTCTCATTAGGTGACGGTCTCCGTCCGGGATCCATTGCAGATGCAAACGATGAGGCACAATTTGCGGAATTGGAAACACTTGGGGAATTGACGAAGATTGCTTGGAAGCACGATGTTCAAGTCATGGTGGAGGGACCCGGTCACGTACCGATGCATTTGATTAAAGAAAATATGGATAAACAGCTGGAAGTCTGTCAAGAAGCACCATTCTATACCCTGGGACCATTGACGACGGACATAGCTCCTGGATACGACCATATCACTTCTGCGATTGGTGCTGCCATGATTGGATGGTTTGGAACGGCCATGCTTTGCTATGTGACACCGAAAGAGCATTTGGGACTTCCGAATAAAGAGGATGTTCGGGTAGGGGTCATTACTTATAAAATTGCAGCACACGCAGCTGATCTTGCAAAAGGCCATCCGCAGGCAAGAAAACGGGATGATGCCCTTTCGAAGGCTAGATTCGAATTCCGTTGGAGAGATCAATTCAATCTTTCCCTTGATCCTGAAAGGGCGGTTGAGTATCACGATGAAACTCTTCCGGCAGAAGGGGCCAAAACAGCCCATTTCTGTTCAATGTGCGGACCGAAATTCTGCAGCATGAGAATCTCTCAGGACATCCGTGATTTGGCGAAGGAAAAGGGTCTGGGTTTTGAGTCGGTAATCGATGAAGGGCTTAAAGAAAAAGCGAATGAATTTAGGAAAACGGATGGGGAAATCTATCAATGATTCCGACGAGAGGGAGAATTCGATGAATCGGGTAATCCAGATAAAAGTTGAAATGAAACAGTTGGAAACTCAATTGGAGCAGCTGAAAAGGGAGCTGAACATTTTTCGGGAGAATTGCAACCATGAATTTGTGAAAAATGATTATAGTCAACAATGTACAAAGTGCCACTTGATCGAAAGTCTTCAATGGTAATGATTCCTTAATCGTCCTTATGGAATGAATCCCTTAATCATGTTGATTCGATTACAAAACATGATTAAGGGGATCTATCATTACTATTTACATACTTGTATGAAGAGGAGGAGGGACAAGCCATCCTTTTTCCTTATTCAATCTAAGGAAGTCAGCACCCAATGCAGCTTTGTTGGTATGGAATTGCGCAAACATCTGTGCAATATCTTCGCGGATGCATTGACCCATCATTTGGCTGCAAGCAACTAATCCTGCATTAATATCGATTGATACTGAAGCGGAGATTTCAGGATCTTGAAGACGTGCCCCGACGGGAATATCCTCCAAATTAGCTTTAGGCCTTTCAGGTGGTGAGGGAGGCAGTCCTACGTTATTTTCTTTTAATAATGATTCAAGTTGGTCATGTTCCTGTTTCCCTTGATTGATCACTTCAACAAGCAATTTATGCAGGTCCTTGTCGCCAGTATGATTAAGCATGGTTTGATGACAGGCAATCAACCCTTTTGTAGTTGTTAGAAATGCCCATGTTCCAAAAACCTCTCCGTAATGCATAGGCTCATCTTTCGGATTTCCGCTTAAAATTCCCATAACCATCCTCCTTGAAATTCATTAACGAATTTAAGTTACCCTTAATTCATCCAAGCATGCATCGTTGGTGTTTGGGAAATGTTAGAGGGCTTTTAATGCTTACCCTTTTATTCCTTGCAGCCATTCTTGATAACATTCATCACACAGCATTTCATTTCTATCCGTGTCAGTAACTTGAAATGTTACGACATGGATTTTTTTTTCTTCCGTGACATCACTACAATAGAAGCATTGATGTGTCATTAGAAATCCTCCCATGTATATAAAGTGTTTATAGTTTAAAGCGCCACGGTTTTTTTATACAGAAAAAATGGTGCTTCAGCTTATTGGTCTTCTTGGAAGAGTTTAGATGGAATAATCCGGTTGGGGTTTAACATACTAAACGTGTTCGCTTGATTGATAAAATGAGGAGGGAAATACAATGCAAAACCAATTTCAACAAGGTCAAGTACACCAGAACATGCAAACGGGTGCCATCCCCCCACAATTGAATCACGGTGGTCACGAAGTATTCGATGTACATGAAGTGCTGTCGGGAGCGATCGGTACTTTAAACACGTATACTCTTTTGCGTCAGCATGTCCAAGATCAGGAATTACTCGACATTCTGGATCGTCAATATCAGTTCATCCAAGATGAATATAATATTTCATTGGAGTGCTTCCAAACGGGCCAGGATCCTTCTAAACCAACTCAGAGCTACAAAATGAATCAAGGTAACGATTTTATATATGGATTGACACCAACTCAGCCAAAAAAACCTTTGCAATCCGTATCGGAAATTACGGATGAATGCATTTCAGGCTTGATGCTTGCGGCTGTTAAGTCTGCAGCATCCATGAAGGCGATGGCAGCGCTTGAAATAACGAATCCGGTGGTTCGCCGCGTATTTGCAGATTCCGTTCCGAACTGCATTGAAATGGCCTATGAGATTTCGATATATCAAAACAAACATCACTATTACCAAGTTCCGCAGCTTGCACAGCAGGATATGCAGCAAATGATGAATTCGTATGCTCCCGCACAAGGGAATAACAACAACATGAGTCATTAAAAGCATTTATTAATAACATAAAGAAGGGATAGGACTGATTCTCCTATCCCTTCTTTATCATTGTTTCATCTGATTTATTTCCTGAATGCATTCCTGGACGAGGGTAACAGCCTGACTCATGGTTGCTCCTCCGCCAAATGCCGCGGTCACACCAATGGCTTCAAGAATTTCTTGTTCGGAACAGCCTTGATCAAGACATCCTTTTGTATGATAGATAATACAGTATTCATCTTGTGAATATAAGCTTATTCCTAGTGCGATAAGCTGTTTTTCTTTCTTGGACAATTGACCTTCTTTAAAGCACTCTTCCGTAAACGAATTGAATTTCTCAGCAAGATCTGGCATTTTATGCGTAAAGACACCGATTCCAGCTTTATAATCACGAAGAGCATTTTCAGTAGAATTATTCGCTTCATATTCCATTTTTGATTCAGCTCCATCCAAAATTTTTTCATCAAAAATTAGTATGAGCTAAATGTTGGACGATTAAACAGAAACGCAGGAGTTTACCGAAGTAATCATGGAACCGCCTTCCTACAAGGCAAGTGACCCCTTGGGCCGGGTGACTTTGAACCATTGATAGCAAAGGATGCATATAAGTGCAACGTCAATGGCATCACCGGCATAGTACATTAACATTCCGCCATTTTCCGCTTGTTCCTTTGTGACTCCGCTTGGAGGATGGGCAAAAATATACTTAGAAAGGATATCATGGCCTGCCAGTGAAATTGTAAATACGATAGCTCGAAACATGAAGCTGAACCTGTGGGGTGCAGGGTCCATATAAATCATAGACGCAGTGAATAGATAGCCCGCTATGAACACGTGAAAATGCACTAATGCATGCAGAAGGGCATTCTGATGCATCAACCCGTACAGACCAGTCGTATAAAGGATCCAAAGCCCTCCAATATTAAGCGCAGAGGCAGTGATTGGATTGCTTAAAAATCGCAGCGGCCAACTTTTCAACACCTTTGAAAGGCGTCTTGCTGATTGTACATTAAGTGTTCGCAGTGCAAGCGTAATGGGTGCAGCAAGCACGAGCAGGATGGGTGCAATCATTCCAAGCAGTAAATGACCAACCATATGCGCCGTGAAGTCCATATGCGCACGATTGGCTATTGGGCCTATGATTGCAGAGGCTGCACAGAGAGTGCCAAGAATCCAAAAGAAGGTACGGTATAATGGCCATTTTTTATAGCGGCGGTTCGAAATGATGACAGCTGCGATATAAATCACTAAACCCGGCATGAGTAGCATCAATAAAATCGGTTCAAAACCAGTTCCGTTATCATGAATATGTCCATTACTGTGCATTGCTGGCGTCTTCTTTCATTTTAAGTAAGCTGCGCCTTGTTTGAATGACGAGGGTAATACCGATCAAGATCATGATTGTGGCGGCAATGTTCCAAGTCAAGTCGTATGGGAAAATATCGACATTGTAACGGATTTGATGGAGGCGCATGAGCTTGTGCTGGATGATTCCGTCATATAACTGGAAAGAACCTGCCCCGAGCAAAACTCCCCCTATCCACCTTTTCAGCCATAATCCCTTTCGACGGCGAAGGTCAGCGAACATGAATAACGACCCGACCGTTGCGAACCAGCTTAGGGCATGAAATAAACCATCCGAGATAAGCCCGATACTGGTTGTGGACTTGTCATAGAAATGGTGCCAATGTAATAGTTGATGAAAGATGGCTTCATCGATGAATGCAACCAATCCGATCCCGAATAGAAAACCGGACCATAGGTTACGAGCGGAATAAGTATAACGTAATTCTGAAATGGATTGATCTTTTTGATTTCGAGGCTTGAAATCCATTTTCCATCCTCCTTTTCCTATATATGGTTCTTTCTACTTTACCCTGTATTTTAAAGTTATAGACAGGTAAATGGACCTTTTATATATCTTATTTATTGAGCGATTCATAGCACAAAGAAAATCCTTGGCTTATTAGTTCAGTCATCAATGTTAATGGTATGTAAATTTCTTCTAATTATTGTTCATTATAACTGAATTATGGTTTTAAGCATGTACAGGCGGGTAATAAAAAACCGTACATCATATAAAAAAAGGAGGAGTTAATATGTTTCGCCATCAAAAAGAATTGCAATTTGAAGTTAAGGTAGATCGACCAGATCCGATGCTTGCCCGTCAAATTCAGGAAGTGTTAGGCGGACAGTTTGGGGAAATGACTGTCATGATGCAATACCTTTTTCAGGGATTTAACTGCCGTGGAGAAGAAAAATACAAAGATATGCTGATGGATATCGGTACAGAGGAAATTGGACATGTAGAGATGCTTTGTTCACTCATTAGTCAATTGCTTGATGGCGCTTCTCCGGAAGATCAAGCAGAAGCCGCAAAAGATCCTGCTACAGCAGCGATCATGGGTGGTATCAATCCCCAGCATTTGCTCGTAAGCGGTCTTGGCGGACTGCCAACCAACTCGAATGGGGTGCCTTGGAACGGATCTTATATCGTAGCCAGCGGAAATTTATTAGCAGACATGCGATCCAATCTGCATGCTGAAAGCCAAGGACGCCTTCAAGTGGCCCGTTTATATCATATGACAAAAGATGAAGGGGTACGTGCTACCTTCCGTAAAATGTTAGCCCGTGATCGTTACCACCAATATCAATGGATGGCGGCCATTGCAGAACTTGAAGAAAAAAATGGCGTGGTTGTTCCCGCATCATTCCCACCGGAAGCGGAAATGGAATCTCAACCGGAAGCGTACGAATTCTGGAACTTATCGGAAGGTAATGAATCGGCAGATGGCCTATGGGCAACAGGAAGCGCCCCGGATGGTACGGGAGATTTTGTTTATGTAGCTGAACCAGTCGCAAAAGGACAGATTCCTAACCCTAAGGTTCCGGCAGCACAATTGCATCATGACCTGGATAGAAGTCAATCGCTTAATAAAAGGTAATATAAACTTTTCAAAAAAAGCTCGATGGCCCCGAAAGGGACATCGGCTTTTTTTATTCTATCTTGTTTTCCAAAACCTAATTATTTGCTTGTGGATATTTTTTGGAGTAGGATAGTTTCCATCTTCAAGACAAACCATTTTAAAAGGATGGTCACTAATTTAATGGTAAGGAGTGGGGCAAATGAAAGCAGTAGTGGTTAAAGAACCGGGTGGTGCAGAACAATTACTATTTAAAGATTTTTCAAAGCCCGTTCCCGGTAAAGGGGAAATATTAATAAAGGTTAAAGCGTCTGCGATAAATAGAACGGATATTGTTTCCCGGGAAGGGAAAACCGGTTATATGGCCAATCCAATATTGGGGATTGAAGTTTCCGGGGAAGTGGTGGAAACAGGGGAAGGTGCAAATATACAAACGGGGACGAGGGTGATGGGCCTTGTAAATGGCGGCGGTTATGCTCAATATGCCTTGATGCCGGCTGATCGTGCAATGAAGATACCGGATAACCTGTCATTTGAAGAAGCGGCAGCGATTCCTGAAGTATTCTTGACTGCGTACCAAACCTTGTTTTGGTTAGGTGAATTGACGGATCAAGAAACGGTATTGATTCATGCTGGCGGAAGCGGTGTAGGCACAGCAGCTATCCAACTGGCAAAAAAACTGACAAAAGCGAAAATCATCACTACAGCCGGCTCAAAGGAAAAATTGGATTTCTGTCACTCACTAGGAGCGGATATCTGTATCAACTATAAAGAACAAGCTTTTGATGAGGAAGTACTAAAAGCTACAAATAATCAAGGAGTGGATGTTATCCTGGATTTCATCGGTGCTTCTTACTGGGAGAAAAACCTTAAAAGCATTAAAACTGATGGACGGTGGGTACTGATAGGCATTCTAGGCGGAACTGTAGTCGAGAAGGTGAACCTGATGGAACTTCTCTTAAAAAGAGTTCAATTAAAAGGCACTCTACTAACTCCCCGGAATGATGAATATAAAAAAGAGTTAACGGAAGAATTCGTTAAAAAGGCAATGCCGTTGTTCCGCAAAAATGAAATCAAGGCAATTGTGGACCATGTCTTCCCTTTTGAAGAGGTACAAAGGGCGCATGAACATATGGAAGCCAATAAGAATGTAGGTAAAATAATCTTACAGGTAAATGAATGATTAAAGAAAAACTGCCTCGGTGCATGAATGGGGGAGGTTGCCCAGGATTAATACATGATTGGGCGACCTCTTTTCAGGTGATAAGCAAAAGGTGGAGCTGATGGCAGATTGATTGAAGGATGAAATATGGACAAAGTATAATGAATATATACAAAGTCAAGATACGCTTCACCGGTATCTGTCTAAGGGGGGAATCTTAATGAATGAACTGAATGCATTATTCAGGAAAAGAATAGGGCTCCAGGAAGATGTGAAACTGACATTTGAGAAATTAGACGAAATTCTCGATAAGACAGCGAAAACCATTCCTTTTGAAAACTTATCAATCATGGCATCCCATCTGAGTGATATCAATAAAGCGAATATCATGAACAAAGTCCTCCTGAGGAATGAGGGGGGATTATGCTATGAATTGAATTCAGCCCTTTATTTTTTCCTGTTGGAAAATGACTTTGATGTATCTTTGGTTCGTGGTGTCATCTATAATCAGGGGTGGATGACCATAGGAAGGACACATGTCACCATTCTATTGAACCATGAGGGCCAAACCTATTTGATCGATACGGGTTTTGGCGGGAATCTGCCATTAAAACCAGTTCCGTTGAACGGGCAAACGGTCGTTTCCCGAAATGGCGAATTCAGGATAAAAAAAGAAAGTACCGTCCACGGAGATCATATCCTTGAATTAAAACTGAAACATAAAGATCGCGATTGGAGAATAGGCTATGCTTTCGATTCTTCACAACCCGTGGGAAATGTAGCGGAACTTAATGAGGTCCAAACGATCATCAGGGAAAATCCCCAATCGCCATTCAATAAACATCCATTAATCACCCGTTTGACAAACAGCGGGAACGTCACTTTAACCGATACTTCCTTTACACAGTGGGAAAATGGAAAAATGACGAAAGAAGAAATAGATGGAACACGATTTAAAGAGTTAATGAAACAGCACTTCGATAGATAGTATAAAAAAATCTGATTATCAAAGGCATCCTTATCGAAAGATTGTCCATCCTCGACAGTTTTTTTAATGAATAGAATGGTCATTCCATAGGATGTCATGGATATGCAAGACTTAGAAAACTATTACTATATTAATTTGCGACACTCCTGCCGAATAGTTGGCCGGTAGAGAACCCGCTGAATGCTTTTTGGCGGAAAAGTAGCGAATTTCTGAGAACACTTGAAAACTGTAGGCAAACTGTCTTTCTACGAATTTGTCTACAGTCTGAAACATCCATTATGGATGTTTTACTATTTATTCAATAGATTCGAATTCAGTGGGGTGAGAAGGATATGGAGAAGAAGAACCGATTGGTTTTTACTAGATCGAATGCAGCTGCTAAACGAAAATTCGATGAAGCCATCACCATTTTGGAATATAGTGTAATGCTTGTTGAATTCTTTGGATTACAAGAATTCAACAATATAATTGCCGGACAGTTAAGGCTGATTCTATGTGAAACGAAGAATACGCGCATAAAGCGGGAAAAGGTCACAATTGACCAATCCTTAATAAAGAAAATCAATCCTAACCCGAAATTGTATCCCTTTAAAGACTCCAATCAAATGAGCAAAGATCATGATCATATTACGGAAGAACTCTTCGATTATACTAAACAAAGGATTGAGCTAAAGCTTTGGAGAAATCAAATTATTTATAAAATCGATATCGAAGGAAAAACCCAGGAAATTAAAGTCATTGATTTTATTAAGGAAACAGCTAATAAAATTGGCGGTGCATATGCTGAATCAAGTTTCCCTAATAAGTCCATTATTTCGGATGGACATACGAAAATCATGTTAATAGGTATAGCGAAAGGGTTATTCAAATCCATAGGCAGGGATTATAAAAAACATGCCACCATGAACCTTTCACATATCATGCAAAAAATCGAACAATCAACTTTGGAAGACTAGACAGAGGAAGGACTTTTGACCAAGTCCTTCTTGCTTGATTTCCAAGCACCCGGCAGGATTGAATACCTCTAATAACCACTATCACTAAACCATTCTTTTTCCTCGTTAAACCACGCTCGATGGCTGTTCACTTTTATCCAAAACGCCATCAGGTTAAATTCAGTCACGAGTGTACTCCATATTTTCTGCATATTTAATTGGTAAGATGGGTGTAATCATAAAGGAGGTTTTATTCAATATGAAAAAAAGAACAAAATTGCCTACCATCTTATCCCTATTTGCGGCCGTGTTTTTAGTCCTTGGAGCATGTTCCAACAGCGATGATAAAAACAAAGAAGAGAAAGAAGTAAAGGAACATAGCGAAATGGACATGAACCATTCTAGCTCGGGTGATGTTCCGGAGGGATTAAAAGCGGCAGAAAATCCAACTTATGAAGTTGGAAGTCAAGCGATTATCGAATCAGGTCATATGGAAAGCATGAAAGGGGCGGAAGCAACAATAGTGGGTGCCTTTGATACGACTGCTTATGCAATTTCGTATACGCCTGCAACTGGCGGAGAAAAAGTGGAAAATCATAAATGGATCATTCACGAAGAAATCAAAGATGCTGGTGAAGTGACGTATGAACCCGGAGCGGAGGTTACAGTAAATGCTTCTCATATGGAAGGGATGAACGGGGCAGTCGCTGAAGTTGAATCTGCTGAAAAAACGACTGTTTATATGGTCGATTTCACACCGACTACGGGAGGAGAAAAAGTGAAGAACCATAAATGGGTAACCGAAAGCGAATTATCTGCGTCTAAATGATTTAACATCATGAGTTCAAAAACAGAAGAAAAAAGGATTGGAAACTCCTTCAGTTTGTGACAAAAGTGGATTCGGAATAGTCTCATCCTGAACTATGATTTGTAAAACAAGACTAGATGATCATTGATGTTCTTTTACTGTAAGCCTCATTGGATTGAAGAGATTTTCGACATTCCAGCCCAATAACTGGCTAGCCGAGACCCCACAGGCGCTTCTGCCTAGGAGGCTTGGCAGGAAAGTCGGCGGAAAGGGAGCGGATTTCCGAAAGAGGGTATGTGTAATGAGTTCCACTCCAGGCACTCGCTAGCCGCGGGCGGTCCGGGAGCCGCCGCGGCGCTCGCCTGCGGCGTCTCCCTGGCCACGCTTTTCCCGCAGGAGTCTCGTACCTTCCGTTCCAATCAACTGGAATTTTATAAAAGTAATATTGTAGGGAAACTGTCTCTTTTCCAATTCCTCTACAGTCTGGCTGTTCCATCAATTTTTTTGACAAAAGGGAGTTCGAATTGGTCCCACCCCGAACCATGAAATTAAAACAAGATTAGATTATCATTGATGTTTTTTTTCTTGTAAGCCTCATTGGATTGAAGAAATTGCGACAGCCCAATAACTGGCTAGCTGAGACCCCACAGGCACTTGCGCCGAGGAGGCTTGGCAGGAAAGTCGGCGGAAAGGGAGCGGATTTCCGAAAGAGGGTATGTGTAATGATTTCCACTCCAGGCACTCGCTTTCCGCGGGCGGTCCGGGAGCCTCCTAGGCGCTCGCCTGCGGGGTCTCCCTGGCCACGCTTTTCCCGCAGGAGTCTCGTACCTTCCGTTCCAATCAACTGGAAACTTCTCTTTTTAGAAATATTTTAGGAAAACTGGCTCTTCTTCTCCAATTCGTCTACAGTCTGGCGGTTCCGCCAATTTTCCGGCAAAAGGAGTTTTGAATTGCTCTCGCCCCGAACCATGAATTTAAAAGAAGACTAGAATATCCTTAATGTTTTTTTTACTATAATCCTCATTGGATGGAAGAAATTTGCGACACTCCTGCCGAAATACTGGCTAGCCGAGACCCCGGAGACGCCTGAGTCGAGGAGGCTTGGCAGCCAGTCGGCGGAAAGGGAGCGGATTTCAGAAATCAAGCTGGAACGTCTTTTTTAAAAAAACTGCAGGTAAACTAGTTCTATATGGTTTTTTATTGTTTTAATGAACTCTTGTTGGATGGAAGAGATTTGCGACACTCCTGCCGAATAACTGGCTAGCCGAGACCCCAGAGCGCTTCTGCCTAGGAGGCTTGGCAGAAAGTCGGCGGAAAGGGAGTGAATCTCTGAAATCAACTGAACTATTCAAATAAAAATGCAGGCAAACTTGATTTTCATTGAGTGTGTCTGCAGTCTGAAGGAATGGTAGACAAAGCCATTCCTTTTTTGTATGAATGAATTTTCTTGAAAATTTCTTTACTTGGAGTGTAAAACATTATTTCTGTTAAAATGGCTTTATCAGAAATATGAAAATGGGGTGCAAGTATGATGGCTGGATTAATTATTAGACCTTTTATGGAAACTGACCATGAGGCGCTGAGCAATTATTGTTTACCTATAGAACAAGCAATCTATACTTCTATACCTTTAAAAGTTATCGAAGACTTCAGAAAGGATAAATATAACCTCCCCATGGTCATTTATTTAGATGAGGATTTGATTGGTTGCTTTGCCTTATATACGGATAAAGCGGGAAATCAATATACAAGTAATGAGAATGCGATCCTTCTTAAATCATTCTCCTTGGATTTGCGCCATCAAACAAAGGGGCTAGCTTTTAAGGCGTTAAAAGTGCTGCCTGATATGATCAAACTAAGTCATCCAGATAAAGATGAGATTATTCTAACGGTGCATCATTCGAATGTCCCAGCGATAAATTTGTATAAGAAAGTTGGATTCATTGACAAAGGATACAGATTTAATGGGGAAGAAGGGGAGGAATTCATTTTCCACTTTGCTCTGGATTAAGGGGAATTTAGCTAACTTCTGGAGTGCTTTGTCCCGGTAGGAAAAGCATGTAATTAAACGACAGTATACAGTCAGCTTAAATATGATGAAGTGGTTAAACGCAAAATAAGCATCAAAACGATGCTTATTTTTTTGGAAGGTATTCGAAACGATATGATTAAGAATTCATGGAATCCATCCTATAATTTCTAAAATTGTCAGAAGGATCTCAAAGACAATGAGAATTACAATGATCCATTCAACGAATAGTCCCCTGATTGAATGGCTGATGTTAGAAAACCCATCCATGATGTTATATAAAATTTCGGTTTTACTTTTCAGGATTTTATACCGATCATTCAATTCAAAAAATTCAAGCATTCTATCATAAAATTCGCCGGCAATGCTGCTTGTCCATGTAATATCAGGTTTATCCAGAATCATGATATATGCCAGGGTATTGTACTCGTGACGTACGATTTTTGCCGTCGTCCTCGCTAGTTCCTTGTTACCGATTCTCAGCTTGCCTTTTTCCAGTCGGTCAATCATGGCTTCAAGCTTGTCGTGGATTTTCCCTAGTTGTTCCTCAGTCTTTTCAAGTGCCACCGATTTTGCGAGAATGGTGGAAATTAATTCAGGGTAGAAAAATTCATATTTAGGAACAACTACATATTCGTCTGTCAAATTGATGTTTTCAGTTTCGCTGAAGTGAAGGCTGTAATCATCCGTATATCTATCTGCATTGACGAGATCAATGTCCGGCTCGAATGAATGGATAAAGGAGGAAAATGCCTTGATCTCATCCGGGTGTGAGTAATTGATGAAGACGATGCTGCCAAAAGAAAAAACCAGCACCTGCTGCGATTCGTCCACATTTTTATAAAGGATGGAACGTAGAATATCGCCTTTAAGAATTAAAGGCTCTTCCCAGGTGAATTTTTTGGGGATGCCGCAATGAATGGCGATTTTGTTCAAATCGATTTCATTAGTGATTGCACATGCTTTAAAGGTAATTGCTTCCATATATATCACTCTCTTCAGCAAATTGGTCTTTTTTCGATTCTATTCTATTCTTACAAAAACATGCTTGAATAATTCTGGAAGGTAGAAAAAAGTTTACTGACTGTTCCAGTTGATAAACAAAGTGATACTGATGATCACGTAACTAAACAAATAACTTCCATTAAGGATATAAAAAATATTTAACAACAGAAAAATATGAATTCTACTGTATTCAAATAACCAATATTCCATAAATTTCTTCAGACGGTATATGGATAAAAGATGAAAGTTTTGTAGAGATGTCATGAACATAAATCCCGCAATCTAGCAATATGTTTGTATGATTTTTTAATAAAACCGGTATATGTCTACTCTCACTTTGGCCAATAAACATCGTTTGATTTCTAACTGCTAAACCGCGGGTATAACCAAGACATTTAAAAATATCTTCCTCATTTCTTTTTACTAGGAATTCACCTGAAACACAATAAAACATCTTATCATCATAATGAAGTACGCTGTGAGGCTGGAGTAATTTATCATGACAAATCTTAACCACTTTTCTTTCCTGTAAAGAATACTCTAGAATGACACCTTGGTAAATTTTATTATCGAAATAACTAGCGAAAGAGAGGGAATTTTTCCTTGGAGGATATGAAAACATTGATACATATAGCTTATCATTTGCTATATACAGATCGTTGACGTGGCAAACATCGTCATTTTCAGGTGAAAATCTAATTTCATCGATTCTTTCCAAATTGTTTTTCAAATTATAAATACCAATTGAATTAGTTTTGGTTTCAATAATATAAGCTTTATCATTATCTATTGCTACACCATGTAAATCTAATTCTGTAGATAAAGCCTTATTCATTATAACCTTTAAGTTTTCATCCAAAATGAAGATTCCGTGAGAATTTGAAATTACGACAAAAGAGCTTCCGTATTTTGTAATGCCTGTACATCCAACATTTAAAATCTTTTTTATTTCAGGTTGTTGTTGTTTGAAATGGACTAAATAAAGACCACCTTTATGATTGCAGCATGAAATTAATAATTTACAATCATCTATGGGTATCATGAAGATTTCACCTCTTTTTCTTATATAGTATGAATTTTAATTGTAATAGTGTGGACAAGTTATGGAGGATGATAGTGGACTTTTTATAACGGCCTAACAGGTGTGTTCATTTTGAAATGGGCTTTAGGCCCTAAACTCCCAAGCCCTATTAATAGACTTAATATATAATAGTTTATATGCAAGAGGGCGATTCCGGTAACTGGATCGTCCTTCTTTATTTTGCTTGTTTATACACACTGAAACTTTACAAAAACATATAAAAGTTCATGAAAACTTTACTTTTATTTACAGAATTCTCACATTGGTGTCAATATTCAGTAATACATGTTTGTTATAATCGATTGACGGTTTTAATAGTGGTTGGAATAGGATCTTTTAAAATCCTTCATTTACAGATAAGTAGCAGGCTGATTGAAGATGACTGAATAGTAGGAGTGAACAAAAATGGAGGAATCTATAAATCTATATGAGCTTACATTTAGTGAAAAAGATAGATATGTGATCATTACGAATGCTTATCCACATGAAGATCAGCTATATCGGAATGGGTTTATCCACCGAAGAGTCAAGGCTTATCTGGATGAGGGTTTGAAGGTGGATGTCTTTGTTTTGCATCCTGCCTATAAAAAAGCGGAAAAGTATACGTATGAAGATGTGCCTGTTTATCGAGGAACTGAACAGCATTTGCGCATTTTCTTAAATCATAAAATACATAAAAAAGCGCTCATTCATTTTGTTAATCCAAAAATGGTACAAGCGATAAAAGAATCGAATACGGATTTACCGATTATCACCTGGATACATGGATTTGAAACGGAGGCATGGCATAGAAGATGGTTTAATTTTCTTGAAAGCCCTGAAAGCTTGAGGAAGATACTTGAAATGTCGGACGACTATTATGTATCACAGCTTTCTTTTATGAATTGGTTTTATCAAACGAAAGAATTGGATACAACCTTTGTTCATATCTCCAAATGGTTCAAAGAGCATATAGCGGAATGTGATGCAAGAGCAGAATCGAAAAATTCAGTAATCATTCCTAATGTCATAGATGACAATCTGTTTACCTTTATTGAAAAGCCAGCTGAAATGCGGACAAAAGTCCTTTCAATCAGGCCATACGCTTCACGAAAATACGCCAATGACCTATCGGTGAAAGCAGTGCTGGAACTATCGAAGCGACCATACTTCGATAAGTTGGAATTTGCATTTTATGGCGATGGAAAATTGTTCGATCAAACCGTTGACCCAATCCGGGATTTTGAGAATATAACGATTCATAAAGGTTTCCTATCTCAGGAGAAAATCGCTGCATTACATAAGGAGTATGGAATTTTCCTTTGCCCGACCCGTTTGGATTCTCAAGGGGTTTCCATGTGTGAGGCAATGTCGAGCGGACTAGTGCCGATTTCAACAGATATTACGGCAATCCCGGAATTCGTTATACATGACGTTTCTGGCCTTCTAACAAAACCTGAGTCTCCTACCGATATTGCCGATGCAATAGAGCGCTTATATTACAACTCGGACGTATTTTTAAGAGTGTCAAAACAAGCTTCTCAGTCGATTCGGGAAAAATGCGCTGTTGATGTTGTTATAAAAAGAGAATTGGAGATCATCCAAGGTTAATGGAGGGGAGTTTTTTCAATATGGACGAACGAAACGAATATTGGAAAACGATGTATGAGGAACTCGAATTACAAATGAAAGACATGATGTCCATGACATTGGAGCTCATAGAGAGCAATGGCATGGAAAAACAAAAAACCATTGAGAAAGTTACTAAAGAAAATAATAGGCTGCGAGAAGAATTAGAAAAAAGTAAGATGGCCCAAATGGAAAATATTAAGCTTAACAAAGAAATACGAAGACTTAAGTTGTTAGAACACAAATTCAATGTTACATATGCAGGGAAATTCACATTAAAATATCTTGCGCTTAAATCATCTATTAAAGAACAAATAAAGAAATAAAAATTCATATCAGATTTCAGTCATTGGAGTGAAAACTTTGAATTCACATGAACTAGTTGAAAACAGAAAAATGAAGGTACTTCTATTTGGCTTTATTGACATGAATTCAATGGATGGATCTGCAGTATTTTTATCTTCCTTAGCATCGACCATTGCGTTAGATTCAAACATCGAAGTTGACTTACTTTTAGCTAGCCCGGTCAAACGTGATATCTTAATTCAGCCACTTGAGAAATTTGATAATATAACCATTCTTAATCCTTTTGTCGATCCTTTTTTTAATGCCGCCGGTGATGAATGGGTAAAAAAAGGTGTCATTGATTTCGATGTAGCTGAAATGCTCATTTCTCATTATTGGAGTCAAAATGACTATGATTGGCTATTTGTCAGAAGCATTGAGACTGTTGAAAAAATCGCAAAGCATAAGCAAATCATAAAGAATACATTAGTTTATGCTACAGGATTGACTCACATAGGTCAGGATGTTAATGAAGAAAAATTCGAGAGCATCAAAAATATATATGATCAGTGTGCGTATTTCTTATGTCAAACAGAAGAGATGTGCGAATTTGTCATTGAGATCCTTAATTTGAATAAAGAAAAAAACAAAGTTTCCCTGCTTACCCCGATGATACCAAACGTTGAATCAGCGGAAGGGCAGACCCGGTTAAAAAACAAACTTGTATATACAGGGAAATTCGACCCGGATTGGAAGACCATTCCCATAATTACTGCTTTTAAAGAATTAAAACGTGAGATCCCGAATCTATCACTTGATGTGGCGGGGGATAAATTCAAATGGGTTAAAGATGACTCTCAGTTTAAGGAAGAAGCGGCATACCTCCTTAAAAATACGGATGGGCTTACATGGTACGGTGCTTTGACAAGGGAGAATGCCCAACAATTAATCGTGAATAGTGATATTGGGATAACCTGGAGAAGTGAGGAAATGGACAGCAGTCTGGAACTGTCTACAAAGCTATTGGAGTATGGGATTTTGAGGAAGGCTGTAATAATGAATCCAACCAAAATGCATATGAAGCTTTTTGGCGAAGATTACCCGTTATATGCCGTTACAGAGAAGGATTTCCGTGACGCTGTCAAATTAGCATTATGTAATAAGGATATATATGAGTTTGCGGCACAACGAATGTATCAAGTTAGCAGGCAGTTTTTATTTTCGGAAGCAATAAAAAAACTGCAAGGACCATTATGGAGCAAGCGCATTACCGATTATGTGAATGAAAGTGCGAATATGTTTTATATTGATGAAGATGACTTTGATGAACTGATTAGGCATACATCATTAAAAAAAGTGAAAATATTGCCTGCGCAGTTTAATGTTGACGAAGTTTTCACCTATATTGTCAAAAACATACCTGAAGAAATAAAACGAGTCGAAAAACTGTTTAAACTGTCTGGGTATGGTCAAATCATTTCAGCAGAAAAAGCTGGGTGCTATACATTTCTCCACATCCATAAAAGGTATGGAAACTTTGAACGAAATTTTCAAAATAACATCCCCTATTTAAAAACGATAGGATTTGAAACCTTTGGCAATCCTAAATTAAAACCAAAAGATGTGGAGATTTCAATCAAAGAACGGGCAATTGTTGATAAAGAAAAATATGATATGAAAGGGAAAACTAAAGAATTAGCTAAAGAAGTAAAGCAATTAAAAAAACTGAACACAGTTCAACTTAAACAAATTACTAAGCTAGAAAAACAAAATCAAGCACTTGGACGTAAATATGATTCACTTTCGAAGTCGAAAATGGGTAAAATGACATTCAAGTATTGGGATTTAAGAAAAAGGCTTAACTTTTAATAAGAAGGTAAACACTTCTTAACTCTATATCAGTTAAAGGAAAGCTCCTGAATGCTTCTGGCTTACAGGGGCCTTTCTCAATTATATGGAGTAAAGGAGCAGTGATTCTTGCAAACTTTTTTTCGATTAAAGCTGCCTCAGGTTACTATTCTATGAAAATTAAAACTTGATAGTAGGCTCAATAAAGATTCATGGAATTTCAAAAAACTAACCTTTCAGCATGTATCCAAATAGACCCCTTATTCCTTAATGGTGTTATAATATTCTGAAAAAGGGGGGAGAGATGATGGAGGAGAATATGATAAAAGCGATTCAAGATGATTATCCAGATGCATTTGCATGGTGTTATGGATGCGGTCGCTTGAACAAAGATGGTCATCATTTTCGAACGGGTTGGCAAGACGAGCAAACAAGGACTATCTATACACCACGCCCAGAGCATATTGCAATTCCAGGATTTGTTTATGGCGGCTTGATTGCCTCTTTAATTGATTGTCACGGAACAGGTTCCGCTGCATTGGCTTTACACCGTAAAAACGGTCATGAAGTTGGAGATGGAGTGGAACCACCCAGGTTCGTGACTGCGTCACTGAATGTGGAGTTCGTAAAGCCAACCCCAAATGATGTGCCATTAATGGCCATTGGGACGATTCATGAAATTCATCCTAAGAAATGGAGAATCGAAACAGAGGTATTTGCACTCGATAAACTTTGCGCCCGTGGAGAGGTAATCGCTGTGGTGATGCCAAGTACTTTTACAAGCAAAGAGTGATCTTTATTAATGTAAACGCATCGAATCCGGATCGAATCCGGAATTAGATGTACTATAAAAGGGCCGTCCAATTATTTGGACGGTTATTTAGTGTATCAGAGTATCCATTTCAAGCATGTTATCGTAATAAAGTGGCATGTAGCTGGAAATTACAAGCGAAATAGTAAGATATTAATATACTTACATTATAGGCAAAGGGAGGTTGCATGGATGAAAATAAACGTAGAGATAGATGAGGAGATCAAGGCGATAGAGGTGCTTATCCGCAATCATGAATGGAATGAGGAAGTGCAGGAATTGATGGAGCGCTTGAAGGAGAGGAAAAGACCGTATCTTGCCGGCAGAAAAGGAGAAATGCAGCATGTTTTCCGGGCAGAAGAAACCTTTTGTTTGTTCACATAGCAAGATTCCATAATGGTACGGACGAAACAGGGGATTTTCGAAAGCTTTCTATCTCTACTTTCGCTTCCAAGTGAAAAATAATGAATGAAGGAATTGATAAGAAGGGATTGAGAAGGATCGGCACAGAGGATTGATCAACCGAGTAAATTGGAAGGGGGCATCGGGCTTCTACTGGAGAGTTTGGAGCGAATATCGGGAGTTTGGTGCTTTTACAGGCGAGTTTGGAGCGAATACTCGTGAGTTTGGAGCGAATACTCGTGAGTTTGGCGCTTTTACTCGTGAATTTGGAGCGAATACTCGTGAAACACAGAAACGAACATGCTTTTTTTCATTGTCATTACAATGCATCTTGAATTCAAAGAAGAGTTCGTTGTATTGACCTGCCAGCTTCATGATACTTTTATGAACTGATTTAGGTTCAATTGTAAAAGCTGCAAAACGGTGATTTAACTCCATTGTGAGGGCCATAAGGAATAATGGGAACAGATGCCATGAATCCTCTGGAATTTCGATGAAAGCCCTTATACCTGCTCGATCTACAGTCATTTCATTTTTCCTGAGGTATTCATCCTTGCCTTGGAATGTAAATAAAGAGACACCGCTTCCTGTTGCATCGGAGTCTCTTAATATTTTATCAATTTTGTATCATTATCATTTCATCGTAGATTAAGTTTTGTCTAATCTCAGTTGCTGTTTGTATGGATATTTGCTCATCTTCAACCATTTGCGCAATGATATCACGTTCGATTTGCATCGCATTCAACTGAAATTGACTTACCATCTCTTCAAAGCGTTTTGCTTCTTTTTCACTTAATGTTCCGAACGGATTCAAATAACGATTATATCTTTGGATGACAAGCATGACTTCATGGCGGTTTTCAGGTGCAGTTTGTTGTTTGATCAATAAAATGGCTTCCTTTGAAGCTTCTTTTTGTGCTTTACGAAACTCCCTGATCAGGTCCGCATTTTTAACGATGGAGTCCTCTAATTTCGCTTCCCATTTCTTATCCCATTTGACATTGATCTTTTTCTTGAAAAGAATAGCCTGCAAATTGATCCAAGCCCTTTTCAGGGAGGATTTTTGCATATAATTCGAGGTTCTTGAAAGATACACTTTATATAGTTCAAAGGCTGTTTCAGATATAGTCCCTTTTTCGACTAATCCAGAAACGACTTCCAATTCTTTATTGGCTCCTAGCTCCACTAATTCGCGTATTGTCCGATCATCCGGTCGATTCGTTATTCCCCGTTCCAAATCTATCAGTTGTTCATTTAAATCTTCCATTACTTGATGGACCGCTTTCTGATTCTCGATGGTTGCTTCTTTGCTCAGTTGATTGATCGTTTTATTTAAAACAATTTTATAAGCCTCCTCAGAGGTTAGACGCTCATCTTTGAATTCAATCGGTGTCTTTACCAGTAATGGCAAGAGAACCGTAGCCAAGGTGACGCTTAACAATATAACGCAAGCTGCGATAAACAAGACTGTATTACGCATCGGGAATAAAGTGTCATCCCGCATGAAATATGGTATGGATAAAGCTGTAGCTAATGTAATGGTTCCATGAATGCCGCAAACGGATGTCAAAAATGCAAATCGGGATCTTGAAACATTCTCCTCATCGGTGTCATTGCTATCTTCTGGATGAACCCTGGACATAATGAATTGCTCTAATGGATTCACTCTGTTTTTCGTAAAAGTATCATGCAGGATGTATACCCATATAAAACGGATCACCAATAATAAAAGAACGATCAAGACACTTATCCCAAAAAGAATGCCCCTATTTAAGTTGGACTCAATTTCCTGATAAACACTCGGCAACATAAATCCTAACAAAGCAAATACAAGTCCATTCAAGACATAACCTAATACAGACCATGTATTAGTTGATACAATTTGCAATTTAGTCGTGGAACTCTGAAGGCGATCCCGCTCGATGCCATGAATTACACCTGCAGCAACAACTGCCAAGATTCCGGAAACATGGAATTCTTCAGCTGCCATATAGATGGAAAAAGGCGTAATTAGTTCAATGACAATAGACATTGGGATTTCTTCAAGTCCATGAATCCGTAAAAATAATCGTAATTTAACGATTAAATAGCCCAATAGGATCCCTATAAAGATACCGCCTAAAGCTACAAATATAAAATTAAGCGAAGCATCTTTTATAGAAAACACTCCAGTTAAGGCAGCTGCCAGGGCAACTTTAAAAGCGACGATTCCGGCAGCATCATTGAAAAGTGATTCACCCTCAAGGATGGGCATCATGTTTCCAGGCAATTTCAATCCTTTTGTAATCGATTGTACCGCTACCGCATCCGTAGGGGTAATTGTTGCGGCTAAAGCAAAAGCCACAGCCACCGGCATATCAGGTATTAACCAGTGGATGAAATAGCCTCCTGCAAAAACCGTCACAAATACTAACCCAAAGGCTAATAACAGAATGGGCTTACGCAATTCAAGCATTTCTTTACGAGACGTATTTTTTCCTTCTGTAAAGAGCAGCGGAGCAATGACACAGATCATAAATAATTCTGAATGAAAATCAAATGATAATTGAAATGGTAATAATGAGAACACTGCTCCCATGGATATCTGATATATCGGAAGTGGGATACGAGGCCATATAGCATTTAATATTGTAGCGATTATTGTGGACACCAATAATCCGAGCAATGTGATTAATAATGACATAGAATCTCCCTTATCTTCTAATGTTTTAGTCGATTGCCCATGAAAGTTATAAAAAAGGTATTTAAAACAATATCCATCCTTTAAAAAGTAACCCCTATTTTATGGTCCTATGTAGCGTGTTCAAAAAACAATGCTTAGCCAGAGACAAATTTTCTATTAATATGTAGCCTCGGTTTTTGATATACCCCTTAGTTATTAATTACAAACAGGATATCACAAGAGTTTACGGTTTATTCAAAATCAACTTATGACATGGCTTTTCCATGAAAATTAGTTCATGCCGGACACAGGATTTTCTGTATAAAATACCCTAAATGAAGAAACATAGAAAAATGGAGTTAGAGCGACCTGCAAAAAAATGGGGGTAACCAGCTTGATTCGTAATGTGGGTAGATTATTAAAGAAAACGAAAGAAAAAAAATCCAGTGTACAGAATAATTACCAAGATTCTAAGCCTGCAGATGCACTTGATGCGAATTTCAGTCTAAATGTAGAAACACTTCGTTCTGTTTATGATAATTGCTCGGATGTCATGTTCCGTTCGTTCTTACTTTTCGGAAAGACGAGAGCCATGCTTATTTACATTGCGGGACTCTCAGACATCGAGGCGATAGAGCAGTATGTTCTATCTCCACTCATGCAAGAGTCATCAAAAGAGCCACAGCCATTAAATGAGTTTATTGAACATAAAATGCCCGTTCCTAAAGTGGTAAAAGTGAATATGTTGGCGGATTGCATTGAATCGATTTCCACTGGAAACCCGATCCTTCTATATGAAGGGGAAAGCGATGGATTTTCTTTAGGATTGTCCAAATGGGAAAAGCGGGCGATTGAAGAACCTATGGCAGAGGGGGGAGTTAGGGGGTCACGAGAGGGATTTATTGAATCTCTAGAGGTAAACACGTCCCAATTGCGACGTATTATTAAAAGTCCTGCCCTTAAAATACAATCGATGAAGATCGGAACTTATACCAGGACGAATGTTTCGATTGCTTATATTGATGGACTTGCGGATAAAACACTGATTGAAGAGATTACAACTCGGTTGGAACGAATTAAAATAGACGGTATTTTAGAAAGCGAGTATATCGAGGAAATGATTGAGGACAATCCGTATTCACCTTTCCCTCAAATCATGACGACAGAACGGCCGGATGTAGCCTGTTCTTGCTTGCTGGAGGGACGGGCTGTCATTCTTGTAGAAGGAACCCCTTTTACTTTAATTGCACCAATATCCTTCTTTTCTTTGATTCAATCACAAGAGGATTATGCTCAACGTTTTTTGGCAGGCACTTTTATCCGTTGGTTGCGTTATTTTTTTATGGGATTATCTCTTTTGCTTCCGTCCCTATATGTTGCTATTTTGACGTTCCATCATGAGGCGGTCCCAACCGCACTCTTGCTAAGCAGCGCGGCATCACGGGAAGCGGTCCCTTTTCCTGCAATAGTAGAGGCATTGGCTATGGAAATTACCTTTGAAGCACTAAGAGAGGCAGGGGTTCGATTGCCGAAGCAGGTAGGTTCTGCTGTCAGCATTGTTGGAGCGCTAGTGATTGGTCAAGCTTCCGTACAAGCGGGGTTGGTTTCAGCGCCAATGGTCATTGTAGTTGCGATTACGGGAATCGCTTCTTTTATGATGCCTCGTTATATTGCCGGAATTGCTTTCCGGATGCTCCGTTTTCCAATGATGCTGCTTGCCGGTACATTAGGACTGCTTGGTATCATGATGGGGATCATTGCCATAGTCATACACTTATGCAGCTTGCGTTCCTTCGGCGTTCCCTACTTAACTCCACTGGCACCGTTAAAAGGTCAAGAGCTGAAAGATGTGCTGTGGAGGGCTCCTTGGTGGAAGATGGATACACGCCCGCGCCTTACAGGCGATTCTAATGTATACCGTCAATCCTCGGAGCAGGGACCAAATCCAAAAAGGGGAAGTGAAACGGAGTGAATAATGGTTGGAGGAGAACAAAGATATTGGAGAAAGTAAAGAGGCGTCATTTCATGAAAAGCGTCCTTCTTTTGCTCGGTATTAGTGGAACAACCCCTTTTCTAAGCGGTTGTTGGGATCGAATAGAAATCACTGATTTGGCGATTGTCACAGCAGCCGCCATCGATAAGAACGATAATGATCAAATCGAACTATCCGTCCAAGTTTTTATTCCAAGTTCAATAAGTAGTGGAGGCGGCGGTCAAGGAGGAGGGAGCAGTCAAGGAGGGGGTGCGGTTACGACATTGGTGAGATATGAAAAAGGCTCCAATATTTCAGATGCATTGTCTAAGCTTCAAAGCAAGCTTCCGCGAAAAGTATTTTGGGGACATTGTAAAATATTTGTATTCGGTGAAAAGTTAGCGAAGGAAGGAATTCGAGAGCAGCTGGATTTTTTGCTGCGCCATCCGCAGCCAAGAGAGAAAGCAAATGTGTATGTCAGCAAGGGGAAAGCGAAGCCTATCCTTGAATCTCTACCACCCCTGGAAAACTATTCAGGGGAAGTGCTTAGGGAACTATCTGATTTACATATTGGGATGCTGGTCACTATGCAGGATTTAGATGAAATGTTAACGGGTATACCTCAAGCGGCTGCACTTCCATTCGTTAAAATTTTACCACCAGAGAAAGGGCAAACGAAATTACAGGGAATTCCTTACATTGCCGGGACAGCCGTGTTCAAAAAAGATAAAATGACTGGGATGATGACGGAAAAAGAAACAAGAGGGCTATTGTGGTTAAGGGATGAAGTGGAATCATATACGGTGACCATAAAACCCAAAGGGGTAAAAGGGGAGATATCTTTAAGTCCAGTGTCAGCCAAAGTCAAGATCATTCCGCAAATTATCAATGAAAAATGGAGATTATCGGTGAAGGTAATTACAGATGGAGCTGTTATACAGAATGGAACGAATTTAAACCTTTCAAATCCTAAGTCTCTAAATGCTGCAGAACGAGCATATCAAAAAGATATAGAAAAACGCATCAAGATGGCTTTTCTGAATACCCAGCATAAGAAAGCGGACATTTTAGGGTTAGGTAAAGATTTCTATCGTAAATATCCTAAACAGTTTAATAAGGTCGATAACCACTGGGATGAGATATTCGCGGAAATGGAAGTGGAAGTCGATGTTGCGGCCCATATTCGAAGACAGGGTTATATAAACAAACCGGCAGGATTGTCTGAGGAAGAGGTGAAGGACAAATGAGATGGGGAGCTTTTTTTTGTACAAGCGTGGTTGTAGTTCTAATCATTTTGTATGAATGGCCGAAAATGAAACAAAATCCTAAAAAAGATAAAATGGCATTTCTTACACTGCTCCTCACTGGCTTGGTTCTGTCCATGTTCAACCTCCCACAGATGTCAGGACCCACTCAATGGATCGAAACTCTTTTCAGGCCATTTGGAGAGTTTATGGAAAAATGAGTCTGTTAGTGGGTGTTGCGTTACTCAATTCATCCTATTAATGAAAGGAGGAAGCAGATGGAGAAAGGGAAAATTTCATCATTACAGATGGCATTCATGATGTATCCGACTATTGTGGCAACGGCTATTATCGGGGTTCCCAGCATCACAGCGAAGTATGCCAAAACTGATTTATGGCTGTCCCCCATTTTTGCTGCGCTCATAGGGTATCTTACGGTTTATATCGCTTATAAACTGCACCAACTTTATCCACAACAAACGGTGATCCAATTCACTGAAAAGATCATTGGTCGGATTCCGGGGAAAATTTTCGGTTTTTTACTCATATTTTTTTATATCCAGAACACGGGGCTAATCCTTAGAGGCTACGCAGAATTTATTGTCGGCTCTTTTCTGGTACGTACCCCGATTAGTGTGATCATGGCATCGATGGTGCTTCTGTGTGCGTTCATCGTACGCGGGGGAATAGAAGTGTTGGGGCGAGCTGCTGAATTGTTTGTACCTGTTTTCATTTTTCCAATCTTTATCTTAATCCTCTTGCTGATTCCTGATCTTGAATTCAAGAATATATTCCCGGTATTGGCGGATGGTGTAATGCCCCCAATCAAGGGTGCGATTGTACCCGGGGGATGGTTCAGCGAGTTTTTCCTGATCATTTTCCTTCTTCCTTTTTTGGCAGATATGAAAAAAGGGATGAAATCCGGTATGAAGTCTGTTTTTGCCGTGATGATGACGTTAATTGTGGTGAATCTTACGGTTCTTTTTGTACTTGGGTCAACAACGTCCACAAAGCTTTACCCCTTGATGAATGCATCTCGATACATCAGTTTGGCCGACTTTTTTGAACATGTAGAATCCGCTGCCATGGCGGTATGGATAGTGGGGGCGTTTGTGAAAATTTCCGTTTTTTATTATGCATCTGCTTTAGGTACAGCACAGTGGCTGAATCTCTCCGACTATCGTCCTGTTGTATGGCCGATAGGGATTTTGATTGTCATTTTCAGTTTGTGGTCGTTGCCTAGCTCTGTGGATGTCAGTCGTAATGATATCAACGTCTTCCCTTTACAAAGTATTTTGATGCAAACGATTATTCCTCTGTTATTGTTGCTGATTGCTATTGTAAGGAAAAGAAATCGTAAAGGAACCGAAACTAGCTGACTGGGCATTTTTAATAAATATCCTATCGTTTAGGTGCTACACAAGTTCGTACTCGCGCAGTGGGCAGGACGTACTGAATGGATTAATCTCTTTATTAATGCCGTTTGAAGAGTTTATGAAAAAGTAATTCTATCAGTCGGTTGCGTGATTTCAGATTTACATACTATCACAGAAAGGAGGAAGATGATGGAGAAAGGGAAAATTTCATCTTTACAGATGGCATTCATGATGTATCCGACGATTGTGGCAACGGCTATTCTCGGTGTTCCAAGCATCACAGCGAAATATGCCAAAACTGATTTATGGCTGTCCCCCATTTTGGCGTCTCTCATCGGGTATGCGACGGTGTATATCGCTTATAAACTGCACAAACTTTATCCGAAACAAACGGTTATCCAATTCAGTGAACAGATCATTGGTCGGATTCCGGGGAAAATTCTCGGTTTTTTATTCTTGTTTTTTTATATCCCGATCACAGGGCAAATCCTAAGAAGTTACGGAGAATATATTGTCGACTCTTTTCTGGTCAAAACCCCAATTAGCGTGGTCATGGCATCGATGATACTCCTCTGTGCCTTTATCGTACGCGGAGGGATAGAAGTGTTGGGGAGAGCTGCCCAATTGTTTGTTCCCGTTTTTATCATTCCAATCCTCCTCTTAATCATCCTATTGGGCCCTGATCTCGAATTTAAGAATATATTCCCGATATTAGGGAATGGAATTATGCCTCCAATCAAGGGTTCGATTGTACCAGGTGGATGGTTCAGCGAGTTTTTTCTGATGATTTTTCTCCTCCCTTTTTTAACCGATATGAAAAAAGGAATGAAATATGGGATGAGGACTGTGTTTGCTGTAATGATGACGTTAGTTGTGGTGAATCTTATCGTTCTTTTTGTACTCGGATCAACAACATCCACCAAGAATTATCCTCTGATGAATGTATCTCGGTACATCAGTTTTGCCGACTTTTTTGAACATTTGGAGTCCGCCATCATGGCCGTATGGATAGTAGGAGCGTTTGTCAAAATTTCTGTGTTTTATTATGCGGCTGCTTTGGGTACCGCGCAGTGGCTGAATCTCTCCGACTATCGTCCTGTTGTATGGCCAATAGGGATTTTGATTGTAGAATTCAGCTTTTGGTCGTATCCTAGCGCTATGGATGTCAGTCGTTTTGATATCATCGCCTTCCCTTTTTATGGGGTTTTGATGCAAACGTTGATTCCTCTGTTATTGTTGGTGATAGCTGTTGTTAAAAGAAATAGACAGAGAAAAAAGGGAAGCAATTCAAGCTAACCTTTTCTGTCACTGGTTTTAGAGACTTGAAAGAGTATGTAATTAAAGTCATGCCCCATTCGAAAAAAGATACTTTTCGAATGGTTTTTTTATGAGAAAAAAGAAGAATAGCTTAATATCACCAGATGTATTATACAGCAGGTTAAAAAAATTAACAGTTTTTTTCAAACCGTTTTGAAGTTTGTCCCGTTATCTATAGTACAAAGGCTTTTTAGAAGGGAGAGAAGAAAGACTTGAAAAAGGTCATTTTTGTTGGATGGATATCATTGATGCTAGTACTGTTGGGATTTTCACTTCAAATGGTTCCGAAACATGGGCAAGCTGTCAACGACGTCGTAAAAGTCTATGGACCAGGTGGACCTCTTGGACCTATCAAGGAATTGGCGGAGCAATTCACCAAAGAAACGGGGATAAAGGTTGAAGTAACAGCGGGACCCGAAAATAAATGGATTGATCAAGCCAAACAGGATGCGGATATCATTTACGGAGGGTCCGAGTATATGCTAACTCAATTTATGCATGATTATCCAGGTATCATTAATGAAAAGAGCCGCACTGAATTGTATGCACGGTCAGCCGGCATCCTGGTTAGAAAAGGAAACCCAAAGAATATACAGTCCTTGGAGGATTTAACGAAAAAGGGCGTAAAGATTGTGGATGTTAATGGAGCCGGGCAACTGGGGCTATGGGAAGATTTGGCTGGAAGAAAAGGATTGATTCCTGGAATTAGCAGGAATATTGACATTTCAGTGAAGTCCAGTGCAGAAGCTATTAATTTATGGAAGGCAAATTCAAAATTGGACGCCTGGATTACATATGAATCCTGGCATTACCGTCTGGCGGATGTGACGGACCTGGTTCAGCTCCCTGAGGAAGACAAGCTCTATAGAGGAACCCCGATAAGCATAACAAGTAAGAGTGATAACAAGAAAAAGGCAAAACAATTCATTGCTTATCTTAAAACGGAAGAATCCCATCAAGTGTTTCAAAAATGGGGATGGAAGTAAAATTTATGAGGAGTGAGAGTATATGAAAAAGTGGATGGTATTTTCAGTTTTTATGATGGTCTTAGTATTGGCGGCATGTGGAAATGAAGCGAAGGATTCACCCGAAAAGGATCAAGCTGTTAGTGGTACTGCCGATGAAAAAGCGGTAACCCTAAAATTATTGGAAAGTGAACCATTAGGCGAATACCTGGCTGATTCCAAGGGAATGACGCTTTACTTTTTCAAGAATGATAAATCAGGAAAAAGCAATTGCATGGGTGATTGTCTCAAAAAATGGCCGCCGTTCATGGAAAGGGATTTTGCTGTCCCTAAAGGATTTGAGGAAAATGACTTTGGAACCATTCAAAGGGAAGATACAGGGGAAGAGCAGGTGACGTACAAAGGATTTCCACTCTACTATTTTGCGAATGATAAGGCAGCGGGAGATGTCAATGGTGAAGGTGTTAAAAATGTTTGGTATATTGTGAATAATAAGACTATTTTTCCAAAATAAGAAAAAGGGGCGATCAGTGATGGTCGTTCCTGTTACACGTTTTTTCCAAATTTACTTGTGAGGAGTTGCAGGTGCGATTGAAAGAAAAACTTGATAAGGAATTGATGGCATTAGTCATGAAAAAGCATCGTCCTGCTCTGGAAGAACTTTATGACCGCTATATTAAATTAATCTATGGTTATATTTTTAAGTTCACAAATGGAAATGCTGAAAAAACAAAGGAGATTGTGCAGTTGGTCTTTTTAAAGCTCTGGACCACAAAAAGCAGTTACAATCCCGAAAAGGGGCACTTTGTCAGCTGGCTTTTGACCGTTACAAGAAATGTGTGTGTGGATTATGTCCGTAAAGACAGCGTTCATATCCGGAATAACAATCACATGGACATGAGTCATCCAATAGACATAGAAGATCCTAATAATGATATAGAAAATGGGCTATTACACAGTGAAATTGCCAATGCAAAAAGTAAGTTAAGCAAGCCGCAAAAAAGGCTGATTGATTTACTGTATTGGAAAGGGTACTCGTTAACGGAAATTGCCAAAATTGAAAATGAACCGATTGGTACCATCAAGAGCAGACTTCACCAGTCGCTTAAATTGTTGAAAAAGCATTTGGAAGTAGGTGGTTTGTAAATGAATACAGAGTGCGCTAACCTGCTTTCATTTTTATCGGGTGAACTGGGAGAAAAAGAAAAAAAAGCATTCACGGAACACTTAATGCAATGCTCTGAATGCAATAGGGAGTATGAACAAATGACTGAAGCCTGGAATTCATTGAAATGGGATTTCGAAGAAATGGAACCTTCTTCTTCCCTGAAATCAGAGGTCATGAATTTTGTCTTTGAGACTGATGATGAAGTTCCGGTGCGAAAGGAAAAGAATTGGAGTGTTTTTTTCTTTAAGCAGTTTACTCCAGTCACTTCTGGTCTTTTGTTGGCTGTTCTGGTTTTGGTATTTGTGCTGTTATATTCCAATATTCAACTGAAAAAAGAACTTGCAGCTATCAATCTGCCAATGGAGGTTAAAACGTCGCTATCTTTGCAGCCTGCCGATAAGACCGCTGTAAATATGAATACGGACGGGGCTGCATACATTTTGCAGCAAGGTGACGAAAGAAGGTTAATCGTGCAAATTCAGAATTTGCCTAGCCTTCAGGAGTCCGAGGTGTATCAGGTGTGGTTGCTGAAAGATGGAAAACGGAGAAATGCAGGAACTTTCAAGCCTGATGAAGCAGGTACAGGATCATTGACATACAAACTGTCCATAGATGATAAATTCAATCAAATTGGCATCACAAAAGAACCGGATTCAAATAGTACAAAGCCGAGGGGCGAAAAAATAGTAGGATCTTCATAAAAATAAGGGACTTGCCCGCAAAGGGGAAGTCCCTTATTTTTTGTTCATACCTGGACCATGGATCAGGAAGAAGAAGTCGGGATTTACAATGGAAGCCCATATGAAATGGAATACTTTCATAACTAGCAACGGATACCCGCAATGTTTCAGTTGGATTGAAATGGGAAATGATTGTCGTTTCCATGGTACCTATTTATTCATTAAGTCATCGCAGTACTCCCGGATCAATGCCGAGGCTTTCGTTTGGCTGATAGAGAGGTCCTTCGCGACTTTCCTTGATGATTTGTATGTTTGGTAAGATTTCCTGATCAATATCCGTTTCGTTTCATCAAGTGCTTTATCGAGTGAAGTGGGGAGATCAATCTGTGTGACCTGTTCAACGTTCTCGGTTATCATTTCAGGCAAGTCGGACATCAGGATAACGGAGTCACTTATTAAGACCAACCTTTCAATCAAGTTTTCGAGCTGGCGTACATTGCCGGCCCATGAATAATGAATTAATAGGTTCAAGCATTCTTCCGAAATGACTTTATTTTCATGATACCTTTCATTGAACTTATTTAAAAAATTGTACGTAAGGGGAATGATATCTTCTTTACGTTCTCGCAATTTTTCCAAGCTTTCAGTATATATTTTCGATACGTAATTAAAGGAAATGTGTTAAGTTGGACTAAAATGATTATGGGGGCAGCGATGAAATACGAAATTATTTTATTTGATGTTGATGATACTTTGCTGGACTTTGGAATATCGGAAAAGAATGCACTGCATGAAGCTTTTTTAGAGTTCGGTTTGCCAACAGGGGCGGAGGATTATGCGCGATGCTACCAAGAAATCAGTAAGGTATTATGGAGGAATTTGGAACAGGGGCATATAGATTTAACCATTCTGGGAGTGGAAAGGTTCAAGCGGTTGTTCCTGAAGCATGGGCTTGATATGGATGCGGATGCGTTCAGCCGTGCGTACCTAGGACATTTGGGAAAGGAAATACATCTTCTGCCCGGGGCTATAGAGGTTTGCGAGAAGCTTGGAGGATGCCGGCTTGCTATTATAACAAATGGCTTCACGGCGGTGCAGACAGCAAGGATCGGCGGGTCAGCCCTTTGCAATACCTTTGAGACCTTGATAGTTTCCGAAGAGGCTGGGTTTCAGAAGCCTGATAGAGGGATTTTTGATTATGCATTTTCCAAGTTAAAGATCACAGATAAATCGAAAGCGTTGATAGTGGGTGATTCCTTGACATCTGATATACAGGGCGGCTTGAATTATGGATTGGATACATGCTGGTACAATCCCCATCAAAAGGATAATGATCTGGGAATCAAGCCCACCTATGAAATCCGTACGCTCACTGATCTTTTGGAGATTGTAGGAAGTAAACAAGTATAGGGTGGTATATGCATTGTAAAAAAAACAGAGGCCGCTTGTCCGAGTGATAGGACGTGCAGCCTCTGTTATTACTCATGCCAGAGATTTTAGAATCAGTTCAAATCCAGCTCATGTGGTTTGAGTGTTTGATCCTTTTCTTTCCTTCTGCTGAAATGCGGGGATAATATACAAAGCGCCAGGGAAATCGCGAGACCTGCCATCATGAACCCGCCAAATACCAAAGGGGATGGGCCATATGATTCCGCCATGGCGGTCCAGATGAGCGGACCGAAACCTGCAATGGCCGCCGCGACCTGATAACCGACGGATAATCCTGTATAACGGACCTTGGCTGGAAAGAGCTCCGAGAATAATGTCCCTTGTGTGGAAAAAATGGCTCCCCAGATGACGCCGAGTACAACTGCCTGCATCATGTAGAACCAGCCAACCCCACGCCCAATCATCGTGAAATATGGGATTGCCAAGACGAAAAGGAGAGTCAGGCCCCCAAAATAGATGATTTTTCGATCGATGAAATCTGAAATGTAACCAATGACAGGAATGGTAATCAGCATTGTAGCGCAGCCAATCGTTAAACCGGTAAGAGCTGAATCTTGGGAATAACCAAAATACAGTGTAGTAAAGACGAGAACATAGGACATGATGAATACATTGAAGAAGCCGTCCCCAATTTTTAGTCCGATCACTTGCAGCACACTTCTCCAATCGTGTTTCAACGTTTCAATAATGGGAACTTTCGCGAGATCGCCGCTATCTTTCTGTGCTTTAAATTCCGGCGTTTCTTCAATGCCACTCCTTACCCAAATTGCCAATCCGATCAGTACACCGCTTAAAAGGAATGGAATCCGCCAACCCCAAGATAAAAATTGGGCATCTGTTGTCAAGGAACTGATAAGGGTAAGGCTGAACGAACCGGCAACCAAGCCGATGGGGACTCCTAGTTGGGGAATGGATCCATATAACCCACGGACACCTTTAGGAGCAGATTCCGTTGCCAATAGGATGGCTCCGCCCCATTCACCTCCCAAGGAAATTCCTTGAATCAACCTCAGCACCACCAAGATGGCGGGGGCGGCCAACCCAACCTGGGCATAAGTGGGCAGAACACCGATTAGCATTGAACTCCCTCCCATACCAATAAGGGTGAACATGAGTGCTGCCTTCCGTCCGATGCGATCACCCATATGACCGAACAGGATGCTGCCGATTGGACGGGCCGCGTAACCAGCCCCGAATGTGACAAAGGCAAGAAGAAGTGAAATCGCTGGATCATGATTGGGAAAGAATAGCGTCGTAAAAACCAGGCCCGTTGCTGTCCCGTATAAATAGAAATCGTACCACTCAATGACGGAACCCGCTAAACTAGCGAAAAGAACTCGACTTTTTTTCATGATAAATGCTCCTTTAATACTAAGTTTTTCATCAATATTGTTTTCAACAATAAGTAAAGCCGAAATGAACAAAATTGATGGTAAATGAATATAAGTAAAAAACTGGATTATTTAGATTATTTTAGAGGGCTTATCCATACCGGTCAATATATTTCTGACTTTTCTGAAAAAATGAAGCGAATAACTTAGCTCCCTTCACCTGTAATGGTATATAATTAATTCTAAAGTAATGGAAATAAACGATCCGATTTTCCCGGGTAAAATGACTAAGTGAATAAAAAGAAAATGTGTTACTGATTAGAAATCCGAATATTTAGAAATATTTGTGTATAGAAGAGTGACAAAGTGGAAATCATGTGGATAAGGAAATGAAAAATGAAAAAGAGGAAAGGATAAGATTTTAATAAATAATAATAATCTCCAAGTTATTTAGTATAATAGAAAAAAGGTTAAGGAGTTGGTTTCGTATGGAGAAGCAATTGCCAGGAACATCGCTTGAACCTGAAGAGATGGCTGAAATGGTTTTAAAAAAGGCCCTTAGTGATTACCGGAAAGCCCAAATCGAAAAAGAAATCGATGACTCATTAAGAAATCGTGATAAGGAAGAGTTCCTGCGTCTAACTGAAATATTGAAGGGCATTTCCTGAAATTTTATTCTCTGTGAACAAGACAAGTAGTTATGATATGGAATGTACACTGAAAAGCCAGCACAGCTGATAACCATAAATATGCTGAAGAGAAAACTTCATTTACCTGGAACATACTAAGTAAATAGCAATCTATAGTATTATAATATTTTACATTGTAAGCGCTTTCTTGTATAATCAAATAAAGAAACGATGGAGAGAAGCGTGTAAGTGCGCTAATGGCGGGATTCACAGGTATTAGTTGCTGAAAAGTTCATGCACCGGGATAAAAACTAAAAGGGGGAAAAAGTTATGAAAAAGAATGGAGTGTCTTTAGTTGAATTTGTTCAGGAGGATCGATTCGAACTCAGCTCCTACATTACTTCTTTATTTAACAAACTGAATGACTATGTTCCCAAAAGTCTTAAAGATAAAAGGTGAGTGACAATAAAAAATGGATCAGGAAGATATGCAAAACTTCCTGATCCATTTTTTATTTTGTTTTTGGGAATCTGAGTCTTAAGTAGTGCACTTAAGTAAAAGTCTCATTAATTGACAATGAGAATCGTTATCGAATAAAATTATTAAAATACAAGTATATCGATTGGAGTTGTTCATATTGTTCGTTCAGATGAGAAAAATGGTGGTAAAAGAAGGTAATGCAGAACAGGTAGTAAAACGGTTCAGCGGGGAAGGGATCATAGAAAAGCAGGAAGGGTTCATCGATTTAAGTGTAATGGTGAAAAAAGTGCGACGCGGGGATGAAGAGGTCATCATTATGATCAATTGGGAGTCGGAGGCGCATTGGAAGCAGTGGGAAAAGAGTGAAGCCCATATCGCAGGCCATAAAGCAAACCTAGGGAAACCAAAGCCTGAATATATCGTCAGTTCGGAAGGATCATTATATGAAGTGAAGGCCATTAAAAAGGCAGTGAAATAACTGACCTTAAACTAGCCTGTTTTAAATTCCGTACAAATAAGTAACTGGGTGGAATATCCCATTTCTCAATCATCTTGTTAGCATAAGGATACGGAATGGTTAACATTCACATATAATAGCTTACCTTCACTAAAATTCAGGCTCCCATTATGGGTGCCTCTTTTTATTGATGAAATCTCGGGATAGGTTATGTAACTCCAAGTCTGTTGATATAGTAAAATATCATTTATTTTCATTGAAATGGAGACATTCATGGAAATATAAAGAAAAGGGGAGCAGGAAGGTAGTCTGAAAAGTTTATATGAAAAACTAGGGATATTATTGTTAGCTGGAATTCCTATGATAAAGTCAATTGAGTTTAGGAATATTAATATATCTAAATACCACTAACGATATCAATAAAGTATTGGTCAGTTTTTAAAACCGCTGAAGATGTTTTTTTATTAAATAATTCAGCATATTCCCATATTTATCAATTTTTTGAAACGTGAAGAAGAGAGAATATTTCAAAAAATACAAAAAAAGTGTTTACAGGGAAAATTTTTCATTGTAGTATTTCCTTATAAAGTAAATGAAATCGATTTCATCCCGAATCAAGGTTATGTACAGGCTATAAATTAAGGGGGAGTGGATTGGTCCTTACTTTTTCTTAAGGTGGACCCCTGAAATAAATGAAATCGATTTCATTCGCAGAATATATTCTTGAATATTAGGATTGAGCTAGAAAATTTATTGATTAATCCTAGGAAAAACATGGAAGGATTTCTTCCATTGTCAAATGAAATCGATTTCATTGACAGCGATGGTTATACTGGCTTGATGATCTAACAAAATACTTTATTTTAAGGAGGAAAAAACATGTCTTCAGTAACACATGAGGTGAAAAAATTAAAAAACTATATAAATGGGAAGTGGATTGAGTCCGCTTCAAAGGAAACGGAAATTGTATTCAACCCTGCAACTGGTGAGGCAATTGCCGAGGTGCCACTTTCCACTAAGGAAGATGTGGATCGTGCGGTCCAAGTGGCGAATGAGGCATTTAAAAAATGGTCGCAGGTTGCTGTCCCGAAACGGGCTCGCATATTGTTCAAATATCAACAGCTTCTAGTGGAAAATTGGAAAGAACTTGCTAAACTGGTCACTATCGAAAATGGTAAAAGCTTAACGGAATCGATGGGTGAAGTACAGCGTGGCATTGAGTGCGTCGAGTTTGCGGCGGGTGCACCTACGCTGATGATGGGAAAACAGCTTCCGGATATCGCGACAAACATTGAATCGGGTATGTACCGTTACCCAATTGGTGTAATCGGCGGTATTACCCCTTTTAACTTTCCAATGATGGTTCCTTGCTGGATGTTCCCGCTTGCGATTGCATGTGGCAATACATTCGTGTTAAAGCCATCTGAACGTACACCTTTGCTTGCAGCACGCATTGTGGAACTGTTTGAGGAAGCAGGTCTTCCAAAAGGTGTACTGAACATCGTAAATGGAGCACATGACGTGGTTAATGGGCTTCTGGAGCATGAAGATGTGAAAGCTATCTCCTTCGTCGGTTCACAGCCAGTGGCAGAATATGTGTATAAAACTGGCACGGCTAACTTGAAGCGCGTCCAGGCTCTTGCGGGAGCGAAGAATCACTCGATTGTCTTGAAAGATGCCAATCTTGATATGACTGCCAAGGAAATAACAAGTGCGGCTTTTGGGTCGGCCGGTGAGCGTTGCATGGCCGCTGCGGTTGTTGTCGTAGAAGAAAGTGTAGCGGATGAGCTAGTTGAAAAATTGAAACAGGCAGCTGATGCCATTACGATCGGGAATGGTCTGGATGACGGCGTTTTTCTAGGACCTGTGATCCGGGAAGGAGCTAAGAAGAGGACTATTGATTACATCGAATCAGGTATAGCTCAGGGCGCGACCCTAGTAAGGGATGGCCGTAAAGACGAGGCAGCAAGCCGCAATGGATATTACCTCGGAGCTACGATTTTTGATCATGTGACACAGGAAATGAAAATCTGGCAAGATGAAATTTTTGCACCAGTGCTCTCCGTTGTCCGTGCTAAAGATTTAACGGAGGCCGTTGAGATTGCCAATGCTTCAGCACTGGCAAACGGGGCTTGCTTATATACGGACAGTGCTGCTGATGTACGCCAATTCCGTGAAACGATCCACGCCGGAATGCTGGGCATAAACGTGGGTGTTCCTGCACCGATGGCATTCTTCCCATTCTCTGGATATAAAGATTCATTTTATGGTGATCTTCATGCGAATGGAACCGACGGCGTTGAGTTCTATACACGTAAAAAAATGGTGACTGCACGCTACGTGAAATAAGTGAATGAAAAATACATTGCAAGATGGCCCGTTTGGATACGGGCCGGATTTTTTGAAAACTAAGGAGGTACATATGAGTAAACTGCTTCAAAAACCGGTAAAAAAAGAGGTCGCTGAAGGTGTTACAGTCGTTCAAGCAGTAACGAAAGGAAATTCTCCTTTAGAATTTGTTGAATTCAAAATAGTGGAGTTGGCTCCTTGTGCTGAGTATACGGAATTGTTGAATAAAACGGAATGCTGCATTGTCGCTCTTACGGGAAAAATCAATGTGGCTGTTGGCGAAAATGTATACCATGATTTAGGCACACGCGATAGTGTATTTGATAAAGTGCCGACTGATAGCATTTACGTGTCAAATGATAGAGGTTTCAAATTGGAAGCGATAACCAAGGCCAGAGTGGCGCTGTGTTATTCGCCTTCTGATAAGCAACTTCCGACTAAATGGATTAAAGCGGGGGATGTTGACGTGGAACATAGGGGCATTTTGAGCAATAAGCGGATGGTGCATAATATATTACCGGATTCAGCTCCGTATGCGAATAGCCTTCTGGTGGTTGAAGTATATACAGAAAGTGGAAACTGGTCGAGCTATCCTCCGCATAAACATGATCAGGATAACTTACCAAATGAGTCGTTATTGGAAGAGTCCTATTATCATGAAATGAACCCGCCTCAAGGATTCGTTTTTCAGCGAGTATATACAGATGACCGTTCGATTGATGAGACCATGTCGGTTGAAAACGGCGATGTCGTACTTGTACCGGCCGGTTATCATCCGGTAGGCGTACCTGACGGTTATGAATCCTATTATTTGAATGTTATGGCCGGTCCGACAAGGACATGGAAATTTTTCAATGATCCCGATCACGAGTGGATCCTGAATCGTTAAAGGAAAAGGAGCTGTTAACCGGATGAACTATACATTTAATATCGATAAGGAATTTGACTTGATTGCCATTGGCCGTGCCTGCATCGACTTGAATGCCAATGAATATAACCGTCCGATGGAAGAGACCATGACATTCACAAAATACGTGGGCGGTTCACCTGCCAATGTTGCCATCGGAAGTGCAAAATTAGGCTTGAAAGTCGGATTCATCGGTAAGCTTGCGGATGATCAGCACGGCCGTTTCATCGAGAGTTATATGCGTGGGGCAGGTGTTGATACATCGAATATGGTAATCGATCAAGAAGGGCATAAAACGGGACTGGCCTTCACGGAAATTAAAAGTCCTGAAGAATGCAGTATCCTGATGTATCGGGATGATGTAGCCGACCTTCATTTAGCACCTTCGGAAGTGCATGAAGAATATATCAAAAAATCAAAGATTCTATTGGTTTCAGGAACGGCTTTAGCAAAAAGTCCATCACGTGAGGCGGTTTTAAAAGCCGTCAGCCTTGCGAAAAGAAATGATGTAAAAGTCATATTTGAATTGGATTACCGTCCCTATACATGGAATTCCATTGAAGAAACCTCCGTTTACTATTCGTTAGTCGCAGAGCAATCAGACATTTTGATTGGCACACGTGATGAATATGATGTAATGGAAAATACGGAAAAAGGTACGAATGAAAGGACCGTCCGTTACTTGTTTGAACATTCCGCAGACCTGGTCGTCATCAAACACGGCGTCGAGGGTTCATATGCCTATGCCAAATCAGGAGATGTATTTAAAGCGAAGTCCTATAAGACGAAAGTATTGAAAACATTCGGCGCAGGGGATTCATATGCTTCCGCTTTCTTATATGCGTTAGTTCGCGGCAAAGGGATTGAAAGCGCTTTGAAGTTTGGCAGTGCTTCCGCTTCCATAGTTGTAAGCAAGCACAGTTCATCTGAGGCGATGCCTGTTGCAGAAGAAATAGAGGATTTGATTGCTGAACGCGTGTAAGGAATTTATCTACATAGAGGGGTGAACAGAAGATGGGAACAGTGAGGTTGACTACAGCCCAGGCTTTGATCAAGTTTTTAAATCAGCAGTACATTCATGTTGATGGTGAAGAGTCTCCGTTTGTAGAAGGGATATTTAATGTATTCGGCCATGGGAATGTAGTTGGTATCGGTCAGGCACTCGAACAGGACGCTGGCCACTTGAAAGTGATTCAAGGAAAGAATGAGCAAGGGATGGCACACGCTGCAATTGCCTACAGCCGGGAAATGCTAAGAAGGAAAATTTATGCCGTCACTACATCTGCCGGGCCAGGCTCGGCAAACTTGATAGCGGCAGCGGGGACGGCACTCGCCAACAATATTCCTGTCCTCTTACTTCCTGCTGATACATTTGCGACACGTCAGCCGGATCCGGTTCTTCAGCAACTTGAGCATGAGCATAGTACGGCGATCACAACTAATGACGCTTTTCTGGCAGTATCAAGATATTGGGATCGCGTCACTCGCCCTGAGCAGCTCATGTCCAGTCTGATCCGGGCCTTCGAGGTCATGACCGATCCCGGGAAAGCCGGGCCAGCGACGATATGCATCTCACAGGACGTAGAAGGGGAAGCATTCGATTTCGATGAACATTTTTTTGAAAAACGCGTCCATTATTTAGATCGGAAAGTTCCGGTAGAACGTGAACTGCAAGGAGCTGCCGAGAGAATTAGAGCAAGTAAGAAGCCGATCATCATCGTCGGTGGCGGAGCAAGATATTCCGGGGCTCGGGATATTTTGATGAAGCTGGCAGAAAAGCATAACATTCCTCTTGTGGAAACACAGGCAGGTAAATCGACGGTGGAATCATCTTTTCCTAAGAATTTGGGCGGTGTCGGCATTCTCGGTACGATGGCTGCCAATAAGGCTGCCCGCCAGGCAGATCTCGTAATTGGTGTCGGGACCCGCTATACGGACTTTACGACGTCTTCCAAAACTGCATTTGATTTTGAAAGGACAAAGTTCTTGAACATTAACGTCAGCCGCCTTCAAACCTATAAATTAGATGGATTTCAGGTCGTCGCTGATGCAAAAGTGGCGCTTGAGAACCTTGAAGCGTTACTAGTAGGCTATGAAACCGAATATGGGGAGATGCTTGGAGATTGGAAGGAGGAGTGGCTTTCCGAACGGACCCGTTTAAGTCAAGTCACTTTCAGCCGTGAAAATTTCATGCCTGAAATCAAAAGCCAGTTTTCACAGCAAGTCTTGAATGAATACTCGGATGCATTAAAAACTGAATTGGCACAATCCACTGCGATGATCGCAATAAACGATACGGTCGATCAGGAAAGTGTGGTGGTCGGTTCAGCCGGATCACTTCCGGGTGACTTGCAGCGCCTCTGGCATTCAAGCGTGCCAAACACGTACCATCTTGAATATGGATTCTCCTGCATGGGGTACGAAATTGCAGGAACTTTAGGAGCCAAGCTTGCCCATCCAGACCGGGAAGTCTATGCAATGGTAGGGGACGGCAGTTTTCTGATGCTCCATTCGGAATTGATTACAGCCATTCAATATAATCATAAAATCAACATTTTATTGTTTGATAATTCTGGATTTGGCTGCATCAATAATCTGCAAATGGAGAATGGCAGCGGAACATATTGCTGTGAGTTCAGAACACATGATAACCAAATCATGAATATTGATTACGCAAAAGTGGCCGAAGGGTATGGAGCCAAAACTTATCGGGCCAATACTGTCGATGAGCTGAAAGCTGCATTGGAGGATGCAAAGAAACAGTCGGCATCTACATTAATAGAAATGAAGGTTCTGCCGAAAACGATGACGGATGGGTATGACTCCTGGTGGAATGTTGGCGTGGCAGAGGTCTCTGAACGGAAAAGTATACAAAGGGCATATGAAGCGAGACAAGAAAAATTAAAAATGGCCAAACAATATTAAAAGGGGGAAGTCGGAAAATGCAGGAGATTTCGTGGGGGATTGCCCCAATTGGCTGGCGTAATGATGACATACCGGAAATCGGAGCTGAAAACACCTTATCCCACCTTTTAAGCGATATTGTCGTGGCGGGATTTCAGGGGACCGAAGTAGGAGGTTTCTTCCCGGAACCGGAGGTCCTGAATAAAGAGCTGAAGCTTCGGAACTTAAAAATAGCCGGTCAGTGGTTCAGCAGTTTCATCATCCGTGATGGCATCGACAAAGCAGAACAGGATTTCCATGAACACTGCAAATATTTACAGGCTGTCGATGGAGATGTAGCGGTAGTATCCGAACAGACTTACAGTATCCAAGGCGAAAGGTACGATGTATTTAAGGAAAAGCCCCGCTTTACTGATGAAGAATGGGGAATATTGTGTACGGGCCTGAATCGGTTAGGGGATATTGCAGGACTTTACAACTTAAAACTGGTGTATCACCACCACATGGGGACGGGCGTCCAGACACTGAGTGAAATTGACCGCCTTATGGAAAATACCGAAAAGAAAGTGCAACTGTTATATGATACTGGACATATTTATGTATCGGATAACGATTGCATGTCACTTCTGCAAAAGCATATCGACCGCATTGGGCACGTTCATTTCAAGGATGTGAGGCATAGCGTGCTGGAGCAGTGCAGAAAAGTTGGAAAATCATTTCAAGAATCTTTTTTAGCCGGCATGTTCACGGTGCCTGGTGACGGCTGCATTGACTTTGTAGAAGCTTACCATACATTACTGGAAAATCATTATAAAGGCTGGATTGTAGTAGAGGCGGAACAAGATCCTTCCGTTGCCCATCCATTGGAATACGCATTAATCGCTCGCAAGTATATAAATGAAAGGCTGCTCCTAGTTCAAGATTAAAAACGGGAAAGAAGTGATTAATTTGAATAATGATGGAAATCAAATGGCATTCTTACGCAAGATTATTATTATCTCGACGTTAGGCGGTCTTTTGTTCGGATATGATACAGGTGTCATTAATGGTGCCTTGCCGTTCATGTCCGAAGCGGATCAACTTAACCTCAATTCACTTACGCAAGGACTTGTTGCCAGTTCACTTCTTTTAGGCGCGGCACTTGGAGCGTTTCTGGGAGGAAGGCTTTCGGATTATGCGGGCCGCCGAAAAAACATTCTTTTTCTTTCGATACTTTTTTTCCTTTCCACCATTGGATGCACGTTTGCACCGAATGTTACGGTCATGATTATCTGCCGTTTTCTACTCGGGCTTGCGGTAGGCGGGGCATCAGTAACCGTTCCTACTTATTTGGCGGAAATGTCTCCTGCTGAACGACGAGGCCGGATCGTCACCCAAAATGAATTAATGATTGTTAGCGGACAGCTGCTTGCATTCATCTTCAACGCAATACTTGGGACAACGATGGGTGACAGTTCACATGTTTGGCGTTACATGCTGGCCATTGCATCACTTCCAGCCATACTTCTTTTCTTTGGCATGATCAGGTTGCCTGAAAGTCCAAGGTGGCTTGTGTCCAAGAACAAAAGTGAAGAGGCCCTGAAGGTTTTGAAAAGAATACGTAAAATGGATGAGGCTGAATCGGAATTTCAGGGAATCAAAGCGACATTCGATGAGGAGAACCATGTTAAAAAAGCGACATATAAAGATTTGACCGTCCCATGGATACGGAGAATCGTCTTTCTTGGAATCGGGATTGCCATCGTTCAGCAAATAACGGGCGTTAATTCTATCATGTACTATGGTACCCAAATTTTAAAAGATGCAGGGTTTGAGACAAAAGCTGCTTTGATCGGGAATATTGCAAACGGTATCATTTCCGTTTTGGCAACATTTTTAGGTATTTGGCTGCTTGGTAAAATCGGGCGCCGTCCAATGCTCTTAACCGGTTTGATAGGTACTACGACCACATTGCTATTGATTGGCGTCTTATCTTCCCTTCTTGAAGGGACGGCTGCCCTTCCCTATATCATTTTGTCCTTGACTGTCACTTTCCTTGCCTTTCAGCAGGGGGCCATTTCACCGGTTACCTGGTTGATGCTTTCAGAGATCTTCCCGCTTCAAGTACGTGGGCTCGGTATGGGTGTCACCGTATTTTTCCTTTGGATCGTGAACTTTCTTATCGGCTTAACATTCCCGATTTTACTAGATAAAGTCGGATTGTCTACCACATTCTATATCTTTTTCGCTCTAGGCATCATGGCTATCACCTTCGTGAAAAAATGTTTACCGGAAACGAGAGGACTTACACTTGAACAGCTTGAACAAAACTTCCGCAATCATGGAAAAGAACCTGCAAAGGAAATGACAAAAATAATTTAAGAGTTATAGAGTAATGAACCAGATATGCATAAAAGGAGGAAAATGATCATGACATTAAATTTTGGTGTAATAGGAACGGGTGCCATCGGCCGGGAGCATATTAAAAGAATTACAGACAAATTATCCGGAGGGAAAATTGTGGCTGTAACCGATGTGAATGAAGAGGCGGCAAAGCAGGTCGTGAAACAATATGGACTTGAGGCACTTGTATATCCGGATGACCAATCACTGGTAAACTCGGAAAATGTCGATGCTGTGCTTGTTACAAGTTGGGGCCCTGCACATGAGCAAAATGTATTGAATGCGATTGAAGCTGGCAAATATGTATTCTGTGAAAAGCCACTGGCAACAACGGCAGAAGGCTGCAGGAGAATTGCCGAGGCGGAAATGAAACACGGGAAGCGTTTGGTGCAAGTTGGCTTTATGCGACGTTATGATAGCGGTTACGTACAACTGAAACAAGCCATTGATAGAAATGAAATTGGCGAGCCGCTCATGGTCCGCTGTGTACACCGCAACCCAGAAGTGGATGGAACATATACGACGGAAATGGCGGTCGTTGATACATTGATTCATGAGATTGATGTATTGCATTGGTTAATCAGCGATGATTACAAATCAGTTCAAGTCATTTACCCGAAGAAAGCAAGCCGCGCGCATGCTAACTTAAAAGATCCCCAACTCATCATAATGGAAACGAAGAGTGGGATTGTCATTCAAGCTGAAGTATTCGTGAATTGTAAATATGGCTATGATATCCAATGTGAAGTCATTGGTGAGGATGGTGTTGCATATCTCCCTGAACCAGCGAGCATTGTGACAAGGAAAGGCGCTAAACGGAGCACGGATATCTTGGTAGATTGGAAAGACCGTTTTATGGATGCATATGACATAGAAATACAGGATTTCATAGATTCCATTATAAAGACAGGTCAGCCGAATGGTCCGACTTCATGGGATGGATACATTGCTGCTGTAACAGCTGATGCTTGTGTAAAAGCACAGGAGTCCGGACAGAAAGAATCCGTTGACCTTGAAGAGAAGCCCGTTTTTTATACCGGAAAAAGTACAGTGAACGTAATTATGCATTGAAACGAAAAAATAAATTATAGGGGGAAAGACCAATGAAACTAGCTTTGGATCCTACGATGTATGCCAATTTATCATTAAAAGAAATGGTCGATAAAACAGCTGAACTAGGCTATGAATATATCGAACTGTCACCGAGGGAAGATTTTTGTCCATTCTATAAATATCCTAAAGTGGATAAGGAACAGATTAAAAATTTGAAACGCTGGTGCAGCGACGCAGGTGTGAAGATATCCTCCTTGCTTCCGCTTTACTACTGGGCCGGTCCTGATGAGGAACGGCGCCAGGCCGCAGTCCGTAATTGGAAACGCGCCATTGAAGTGGCAGTGGAATTGGATGTTGACTTGATGAATAGTGAATTTAACGGATCTAAATTCAATGAAGTTATCTGTGAAGAAAAATTCATTAAATCAATGGATGAACTCCTTCCGGTATTTGAAAGGGAAGGCGTTAAACTTAATTTGCAGGCACACCCATTCGATTTCATCGAAACGCATGAGGGAGCTATGGATATGATCCGTGCCCTTGATCGCCCATGGATCAACCTTGTATATTCAACAGCACATACATTTTTCTATGATGATGGCAAAGGAGATATTGCCCCTATGTTCGATTCTGCCGGGGATCGCCTGCAACATGTCTTGTTTGCTGATACATTCAATCATAAAGCGTCCAACGGACTCCGTTATATCGTCAATCCTCCAGGTGTCGAGGCAACCGTCCATCAGCATTTGAACATCGGCGAAGCCGAAGTTGACTTTGATACGATCTTCAAAAAACTGAAAGAAATGAATTTTGACGGCATCGCGACAAATGCAGTATTTGCTTGGATCGACAAAGCAGACTGGTCAAGTAAGCTTATGCTTCAAAAAATGAGAGACGGATTGGGTTTAGCAGAAAGAATTGGAGGCTGACAGAATGAAACTTTGTTTCAACCAAGCGACCACACTTGAAAATTCCAACTTGGTCAAAGATCTCAAACACTGTGAAAAACACGGTTACGATTATATCGAAATCCGTACCATGGATAAATTGCCTGAGTATTTGGAAAAACACACAATTGAAGAACTGGCCGAATTTTTTAATGCAAATCATATTAAGCCACTGGCCTTCAACGCGCTCGTATTCTTTAATAATCGCGATGAAGACGGCCGTAAGGCGATAATAGCCGAATTTAAGAATATGATGAACATGGCGGAGAAATTGGGTGTGAAATATGTGGTGGCGGTTCCGCTTGTAACGGAAGCGAAAATATTGAAAGAAGATATTAAAAACAGCTGTGTGGAAGTATTGGCTGAACTTTCCGAGATCGCTGAACCGTTTGGCGTTAAAATTGCAGTGGAATTTGTCGGGCATCCGCAATGTACTGTGAATACATTCGGTCAGGCATACGATATCGTTGAAACAGTCAACCGTGATAATGTTGGTTTGGTACTGGACTGTTTTCACTTCCATGCCATGGGTTCCAGTTTGGAAGACTTGAAGAAAGCGGATGGGCAGAAAATCTTCATTTTACACATTGATGATACAGAGGATTTTCCGATTGGCTTTTTGACGGATGAAGACCGGGTATGGCCTGGACATGGTGCCATAGATTTAGATAGCATATTATCCATCTTGAAGGGAATTGGTTATTCTGACGTCGCCTCTGTGGAATTGTTCCGTCCAGAATATTATGAACTTGATGCTGAAGAAGCCATTAAGACTGCAAAAGAAACGACAATTCAAGTCATTTCGAAATACTTTGCACTACAGAATGTATGAGTGGATCTTAATAATCTCGGAAATAAGGGGGTGATGGAATAATGCCTTTAGTAGCAATGAGTGAGATGCTTTTAAAAGCAAAAGCAGAAAGGTATGCTGTGGGTCAATATAATATTAATGGTCTGGAATTCGTCCAGTCGTTTTTACAGGCTGCCACTGAGGAACGAGCGCCGATCATACTTGCGGCATCGGACAGGCTTGTTGATTATCTTGGCGGATTTAAAACGATTGTTGCTATGGTAAAAAGCCTTATGGAAGAAATGGACATTACGGTTCCGGTTGCCCTTCATCTTGATCATGGAATGGATGTGGAACGCTGCAAGAAAGCGATAGATGCGGGTTTTACATCAGTCATGATCGATGGCTCCCATCATCCAATAGATGTAAATATTGAAATTACCAAAATGGTTGTCGACTATGCCCAACACATTGGCGTTTCCGTTGAGGCGGAAGTGGGGACAGTCGGTGGGACGGAAGATGGCCTTGTCGGCGGTATTCAATATGCAGATCCCCATGATTGCGCGAGGATTGTAAAAGAAACGGGAATTGATGCACTAGCGGCTGCTTTGGGTTCCGTTCATGGGCCATATCAAGGAGAACCTAAACTCGGTTTTGAGGAAATGGAATTAATTTTGAACATGACGAATGTGCCTCTCGTCTTACATGGAGGCTCTGGTATACCGCTACACCAAATCAAAAAAGCAATTGAACTTGGACACGCTAAAATAAATGTCAATACCGAGAGCATACAAGTGTGGGCAAAAACCATTCGGGAAGTAATGGCCGTTGAAGGAAAATTATATGAGCCTCGCTCCATCATCACACCAGCGAGAGAAGCTATCATCACCGTCGTGAAGAGAAAAATGGCAGAGTTCAATACAAGTGGAAAGGCTTAAGAATGAAAAGGTGTTCCCAACTACGTTGCGGGCACCTTTTGTACATTCACTTTTTTTCATGAGATGCCATTGCTGAAAGATAGTTCGCTGGTTAGGGGAAGTGTTGAAATGACTTTTTTACATACCGCACGTAATAGATTTTTGTTTTTAGTGCTCTGCTTTATTTTTTGGTTTTCTAATTTCATTTATATTCCCATTTTGTCTCCTTACCTTGAGACGATTGGAGGGGATTATACATTTATCGGCATGGTATTAGGCAGTTATGGGCTAATGCAATTTCTCTTCAGGCTTCCGTTCGGAATCCTATCCGACCTAATAAAAGTAAGAAAACCTTTTATTATATTTGGAATGGTCGTAAGTACATTGAGCTGCGTGACATTTGCATGGGCCGATAGTTTAGGCTGTATCCTTTTGGCCCGCTCGTTAGCTGGAATTGCCGCCGCCACCTGGGTAGCCTTCACCATTTTATTTTCCGGCTATTTTTCAGAACGTGATCTTCACCGAGCGATGGGCAGTATCTCGTTAGCTGTGGTTCTGGCACAGCTGCTTGGAATGGTGGTCAGCGGATACATTGTCGATCTATGGGGATGGCACGCACCTTTTTGGATAGGCGGGATCATCGGTTTCGTTGGTATCGTCCTTTCGCTTTTTATTTACGAATCAAATGAGGATTTTCAAAAAGAGCCCATTCAATTGAAAGAACTGTTATCAGTCATGCTTGAACCGGCGCTTTTAAAAGTATCATTTCTATCCATTCTCGCACATGGCATCATCTTCTCGACAATGTTCGGCTTCACCCCGGCATTTGCCTTAAAACTTGGACTCCATACTGATGAGATCAGCATGGTCATCTTTTCATTCATGATTCCTCATGCTATTGCCACCATGCTTAGCGGGAAAATATTCGTACCATTATTCGGACAATGGAAGTTACTGAAACTAGCTTTTGCTCTAACGGCCATTTTTACAGCATGTACGCCATTAATAGAAACAAAAGGGCTGCTTTTTCTGATTCAAGGATTGAATGGATTCTCATTAGGCATTCTTTTTCCCTTGTTTTTAGGAATGGCGGTAGAGACGATTTGCATTGAAAAAAGGGCAACGGCCATGGGGGCGTATCAAGCAATCTACGCGATTGGTATGTTCGCTGGACCTTTCATTGCAGGAATATTGATTTCTCATTTAGGTATTTCTTCAGGATTTTTTTTCGCGGGGTCATTAGGTTTAACCGCTGTATTCTTTATGATTGTATGGAGTCACCTTGAAAGGAAAGCAATAAAACATAATTTGAAATTGAACTAAGCGATGTGAAAGGGATGCTAGTTTAATAGAGGAGGAGCACTTATGAAGGTTGGTTTAGTTACAGATATTTTAGGTTACATGCCATTTGAAGAGATGCTGGATACGTGTGTGAATCAGGGTATAGAGACTCTGGAGCTAGGATGCGGCAATTGGTCGAAGGCTCCACATCTCGATCTCGATGGACTTCTTGGCAATGCAGCAAAACGAAAGCAATTTTTAAATGAATTAAATGTAAGGGGGATTAGCATTGCAGCGTTGAATTGTTCTGGCAATCAGCTTGATCCATCAGATGAAGGAACCATGCATAAAGCCGTTGTTAATAAGACCTTTCAGCTAGCTGGGCTTTTAGGTGTTGAAACGGTTGTCATGATGTCGGGGTGTCCCGGCGGCGGACCAAGCGACAGGACGCCAAATTGGCTGACACATCCCATTTTGCCCTCACACTTTGAGATGCTTGATTGGCAGTGGAATGAAGTGGCATTCCCTTATTGGGAAAAAGCTGTGACAACGGCAAAACAAAATGGGGTTAGAAAGGTTGCCATCGAAAATCTAGGCTGCAATTTAGTTTACAATCCTGAAACACTCTTTAAATTGAGGCATGAAGTCGGTGATACGGTCGGAATGAATTTTGATCCGAGTCATTTATTTTGGATGGGCGGTGACCCCATCGCAGCATTAAGGAATTTAGGAAGCGCTGTTTATCATATTCATGCAAAAGATGTTCGCTTAGAAAGAGGGATATATGATGTCCAGGGATTGATTGATGTGAAACCGATGAACCAATATGCAGATAGATCATGGAATTATGTTGCACTCGGTTATGGACACGACAGTGGCTGGTGGAAGGAGTTTTTTACTATCGTTAAAATGATAGGTTATGAAGGGCCCATCGTTCTCGAAATGGAAGATTTGACAATGGAACCACTAACGGGCGTGAAAAAATCCATGAATGTTTTGAAAGAAACGTTGCCTAGAGAATTCGATGTTTTAACATGAAGTCTAAATTACTTTATAATGGACTTAATGAAAATAAAAAAAAGAAATTGGCAGGTGGAGATAATAGTATGAAAATGAGCGATGTGGCGAAATTGGCAAACGTATCTCCTGCAACCGTTTCAAGAGTGCTCAGACAGCCGGATTTAGTCAGCGAGGATACTAAACAAAAGGTGATGCAGGTGATTGAAGAGATGAATTACAAGCCTCACATGATTGCCAGTCAGTTCAGGACGAAAGAGACAAAGATCATTCTCGTCGTCGTTCCGGATATAACAAGGCCCTTTTTTTCCGAAGTGCTTCGGGGCATTGAGCATACAGCTGTAGAAAATGGCTATCAGGTTATATTGGGAGATACGGAGAACGATATTGAACGGGAAAAGGAATATATCGATTTGCTATACAAAAAGCAGGCAGATGGAGCGTTACTCCTTACTGCTCGAATGAATAGGGAAAGCCTGGAAAAACTATCAAATCAATTTCCGATTGTATTGGCATGTGAATACGTGGACGGACTGGACATTCCAACTGTTTCGATCGACAATGTAAGCAGTGCCAGAAAAGTAACGGAACATTTAATCAAGCTTGGTTATAGACGGATTGCCCATATAACAGCGCCTATGAACATCATTCTTAGCCGGGATCGCCTAGGGGGGTTCCAGCAGGCAATGAAGAAGCATCACTTGAAAGTAAACCCGGAATACATCCAGGAAGGGGATTATGGCATTGACTCAGGTTATGACCAGATGGTGAAATTATTATCGCTTGAAAACAAGCCTGAAGCAGTGTTCGTTTTTAATGATGAAATGGCGCTGGGAGCTGTAAAGGCAATCCAGGATCATGGGTTGAGCGTTCCCGAGGATATTGCTGTCGTAGGTTTTGATAATTTGAAAATAGCATCGATTTTTAATCCGCATATGACGACCATTGACCAGCCTAAGTACGAAATAGGGAAAAAGGCAACGAACTTATTGCTGACCTTAATGAAAGGCGGAACCATTGAAAAGAAAAAATTCGTTCTGGAAGATGAGTTGATCATCCGCGAATCTTGCGGTTCCAAATTGGAAAAAAGCTTTAAACCATAAAGTGTATGGCAAGATTGCTATGTTAGTAATAGATGGCTTCCTTTTATGGGAGCCTTTTTACATGCAGACTAAGATGTGAATAAACCACATTTGTGGGGAAAACATACTAGGAGGATTTTTCACAGTATGAAATATTGAGTCTTTAAAGCAGGGAAACAACCGGAGCAACAGGATCGATAGGAATAACAGGTGAAACCGGTCCAACAGGAATAGTGGAGGCAACCGGTTTCCGCTTATAAGTAACCAAAATTCAGGGTCATTTACAGTGAATGGAGCCAACACTGTGTTTAACGTTCCTGTGAATGGTCGCTAAGAGGTGTTGCAGGAGCTTCACGGAGATCATCCGTTTGAAATAATGTAAGCAGTAACATTAAAATATGGAAACGTGATATTGTGAATCCCATTCAACTTGACTGTGGATTTTTTTGATGGCCTTTATATTGGAATAATCTTTTAATCTTCATAGGTTTCACATCGAATTGCCGGCAAATATTAAAAAAAGCGCCCTTAGCTTGAACAGCATCTATGGCTAAAGGCTAAGGACCATTCATGGATTACGGGGGATTTCAGTCCAGATGAATTTACAAATACTTTTTGTATTTCTTTAATTTATAGATGACTGTTGGCTGGCTGATGCCCAGATGTTCTGCCATTTCGTATGTGGTTTTACATTTTTTCCATGCTTTTGCAATCAATTGCCTTTCAACTTTTTCCAGTGTCTTTTTTAAATCGAAATTCTCTTCACATTCCTGTTCGATTGCGAGGAAGGTGGAATCTTCCGGGGGGGCCACTTGCCCTGTGATGGATTGTGGAAGGTGTTCGGGAAATATAATTGGCTCTTCGATGGTCAGGATTAACCGTTCAATTAAGTTTTCTAATTCCCGTATATTTCCGGGCCAATGATAATGGGTCAAAACTTCATATGTCGATGGATGGATTTTTTTGTATTTCTGGTATTTATCATTGGTTTTTTCTAAGTAATGCTGAATTAGGAGAGGAATATCTTCTTTACGTTCATGCAATGCCGGAATTTGGATGGGAATCACATTCAAACGATAAAATAAGTCCAATCTAAACTTACCTTGACTTACCATCTCCTTCAAATCTTGATTAGTTGCTGCAACTAGGCGGAAGTTAATATGGTTTTCTTTTTTTCCACCGATGCGCTTTATCTTTTTCTCCTGTAGTACTTTCAGTAATTTAGCTTGCATGGCAAGTGGGAGTTCCCCAATTTCATCCAAGAAAAGAGTTCCGCTGTCAGCCTGCTCGATCAGGCCTTGCCTCCCTTGCTTATTTGCCCCTGTAAATGATCCCGCCTCATAGCCGAATATTTCTGATTCAAACAAACTTTCAGGTATCGTGCTGCAATTCACTTCGATAAATGGTTCTTTCTTTCGGTTGCTTTGGTCATGAACAGCACGGGCAAAAGTGCTTTTCCCTACGCCGGAAGGTCCTAATAAGAGAATCGTGGCATCGGTTTTTGAAACATTATGAATCGTTTTTAAAATATGCTTCGTTTCATTACTTCTGGCAATCAGATAATGGTAATCCAGTTCTTTTTCTCTTAAATCCTCGACTTCCGTTTGATAGCCTTTAACTTTTCGTTGTAATTGCTCAAATTGATCCTGCAATTGCAGGATCTCGGTTTGATCCTGACCATAGCTGATTACCCTAACGAGGTGACCTTCCTTATTAAAAATGGGATAGCCAGTCGACATGACAACATGACCCGTTTTTGTTTCTTGCATTATGCGTTTCGCTTTCTTTTCCTTTAAAACAATCGCATTGATGGAAGGTGCAAGAAGGCCCTCGCTTTCTAATTGATAGACGGAGGTACCGATATAAGAGTCACTTTTCATACCATAAATCTCCCAAAGCTTTGGGTTGGAATATAAAATGATTCCATCTTGATCGGTAATGAGAATGTTATTATTCGATGTTTCAATAATTTTATTTAGTTCTTCCTCCAGCATGTCATCGTACATACGTTACGCTCCTTTGGGTTTTGGGGTGCTGCTTAATTAAAATATAAATCAAAAAGTCTAAATAATCAAAAATTAAATCAAAAAACAAGAAAATGATTAAGTTTTTAATCATTTGATGAAACAAAATAATGAAAAGCCTTATATACCGCAGCGAAATAATTGGCCTGAATCTTGCTTATGTAAAAGGTAAGAAGAGAAATTCAGAACAAGGGTGTTATGAATATCCATTCTATTAGAAAAGATGGAAGTTTGTATGACATCTGCAATTGCAATGGAGTGACAAAAATAATAGTAGAATTAGAATTTAGGAGGATGTTACATGACGAAGTATCAACCGAAAGACTCATTCAAATCACCCCGTTTTTGTGGAGTGCGTACGTTTATGCGGCTCCCATTTGTTGAACAGTTAGATGAAAATATGGATTTTGTCATTACAGGAATTCCATTTGATTCCGGGCAATCATTTAGGACGGGTGCGAGATTCGGACCAGAAGCCATTCGCGATTTTTCAATCCTTTTACGTCCTTATAATCCAGAACAAGATATTAATATTTTTGACTATATATCAGGAATAGATTATGGGGATGTTCCGATCATCCCGGGGTATATTTCGGAAACATATAAAAAGATCGAAGAAGAGCTTACCCCCGTCATTGAAAAAGGGATCATTCCGATTTCATTGGGAGGCGATCATTCCATTACACTAGGGGAGTTACGTGCAATCGCAAAAAAACATGGACCCGTTGCCCTGCTTCAGTTCGATGCTCACTCTGATACTTGGGATAGTTATTTTGATCAAAAGTATAATCACGGAACCGTTTTTCGCCGCGCAATAGAAGAGGGGCTCATCGATGTATCGCGATCTCTTCAAATTGGTATGAGGGGAGGTCTGTACGGACCCGAAGATCTTCAGGATGCCCGGGATTTAGGTTTGGGAGTTTACACGACAAACGATTATAAGCGTATCGGGGTCGAAAAGATGTTAAGGGTCATTCATGAGCGTGTTGCGAATGGTCCGGTGTTTTTATCTTTTGACATTGATTTTTTAGATCCGGTTTATGCTCCGGGGACGGGGACTCCAGAAGTTTCCGGTGCCAGCATTGATGATGCTTTAGCATTTGTGAGAGGATTGACGAATATAGATTTTGTTGGATTCGATCTTGTTGAGGTTTTACCATCATACGATCACGGACAAATAACGGCTGCCGCAGCCGCTAATATTGTCTATGAATTCATCACACTCATCGCACTCGCAAAAAAAGGGAAAATGGAAAAGAAAGAGAGAGTCGGAGATTTGGAAACGCAATTTAATAACTAGTTTCTTCATTTAATTGTAAAGAAGGGGGGAAGCGGTAAAGTCCTTCTTCCCTCTTTACAAAGCGATAAGAACATTACAAGCCCAAAAGGAGATGTGGACATGCATATTTTGGATATATCGATCATGATTCTATATTTTTCTGTTTTAATCATTGTGGGAGTAATCGGATCTAAACGGGCAAAAACAGCAGATGATTTCATTGTGGCAGGACGCAATCTTGGTCATTTTATGTATTTATCCTGTTTGGCAGCTGTTATATTAGGGGGGGCTTCCACTCTAGGGACAGCAAAGTTAGGTTATCAGTTTGGGATATCCGGTATTTGGCTAGTGGTGATGATCGGGCTCGGCATTATCGCTATTGGGCTGTTTTTAACAAATAAGATATTTAATTTAAAAGTATTGACGATCAGTGAAATGCTTGAGAAGCGCTACAACTCTCAGACAAGATTGATCAGTGCACTTGTCTCTGTTATCTATACATTCATGCTGACTGTAACGCAAGTGATCGGGATGGGGACAATTTTACATGTTTTGGCTGGCTGGAATTTAACGGTTTCCATGATAGTCGGGGGCGGGATCGTTTTATTTTATACAATATTAGGAGGTATGTGGTCAGTCACAATGACTGATGTCGTGCAATTCGTCATCATGACGATCGGTATTTTCTTTATCATGCTTCCGATGAGCATCTCTAAGGCAGGAGGGTGGGGCTCGCTTAAAGAAAATCTCCCAGCATCACATTTCGAGTTAGGGAACATTGGCGGAGAGACGATTTTTCAATATTTCCTATTATTTACCCTCGGGGTAGTTGTTGGCCAAGATATTTGGCAGCGTCTATTCACTGCACGAACGAAAGCTGTTTCTCGTGGCGGAACGATTGGAGCGGGGTTATATAGTGTTTTTTATGCGATTGCAATCAGTATCATTGGAATGTGTGCTTTTATTATCCTTCCTGATTTAGGCGATCCCCAAAATGCATTTACCAGTATAGCGATGGTAACTTTACCTGCTGGTCTATTGGGGGTTGTCATTGCGAGTGTGGTATCAGCCCTAATGTCCACTGCTTCAGGTACTTTGCTTGCTTCGTCCACTTTAGTTGTTAATGACATCATTAAAAAATATATTGGTCCAAAAATGAGTGAACGACAATTTTTAAAAACATCCCGAATTACAACTTTAACGATTGGTGTATTGACCATAATCGTTTCGATTTGGATTCAAGATATTTTAGTTGCATTGGATGTAGCTTACGCAATTTTATCCGGAGCCGTGTTCTTTCCGATCATCCTTGGTTTCTTTTGGAAAAGGGTCACGGCTACAGCGGCATTTTACTCGATTCTCGCCAGCATGATCGTTATCATTGTCGGATTGGTGATTAATGGACCTTCCTCCACTCAACCAATTCTGCAAGGGCTCGCTACTAGTTTTGTCGTCATTACTATGATCACTCTCCTAAGTTCCAATAATGATCATAAAAATGAAAGTGAAGTAAAGCAAGATGCAAAGGGCAAAGCTGACATGGATACCATGGCTAATTGATGTTTCAGCAAAAAAAACGGAAAAAGATTCGAGGAGGAATGAAATATGACAAAGACAATTTCCCTGCAACCGGCAACATTCAATACAATGGAAGAAGAACGCATTCACAGGAAGGAACGGTTGGCAGCTTCATTCCGCCTTTTTTCAAAGTTTGGTTTCGATGAAGGGATAGCAGGCCATATTACGGTCCGTGATCCTAAATATACAGACCATTTCTGGGTCAATCCGTTTGGGATGCATTTTAGTCAAATTTCCGTTTCGGATCTTATATTGGTTAATCATAAAGGTGATATTGTAGAGGGTGAACATTCTATTAATGGTGCTGCCTTTGCCATTCATTCTGAAATTCATAAAGCACGGCCGGATGCGATTGCAGCGGCACATGCTCATTCGGTCTATGGAAAGACATGGTCTTCCTTAGGGAGACTGTTAGATCCGATTACGCAAGATGCCTGCCAATTTTACAATGATCATGCATTATTTAATGATTTTACTGGTGTCGTTTATGCGTCAGAAGAAGGTAGGCGCATTGCTAAGGCTTTAGGTCAATACAAAGCTGTCATCCTCCGCAATCATGGATTGTTAACGGTCGGCCAATCTGTAGATTCAGCTGCTTGGTGGTTCATAACGATGGAACGTTCATGCCAAGCACAGATAATGGCTGAATCTGTAGGTAAGCCGATTTTTATAGAAGAAGAGTATGCAAAATTGACTGCAGAACAAACGGGAACGGAATATGAGGGATGGCTGAGTTTCCAGCCTCTGTGGGAAAGGATCAGAAAAGAGCAACCAGATTTCTTGAAGTGACCATGAAGCACGGCATGGTATAATCCCAACGGATTGCCTTCCCGTAAAAGAGGGAAAAAGGAATCGTATGTTCTTGAGGAGGTTTTATAATGTCCGCTTCTAAGAAAGCAGCACCTTCACTTTATATCAGGGTCGATATACCGGAAAAATACATCAATCAGTTTAAGGAGATTTGTTCGGAAGTTGTTGTCGAGCCATGGGAATTCGGCGAACCCGAACCACAGCCAACGGTTGATTTAACAAAGTTTGATGTCCTATATACGCTGGGGCTTCATGATAATCTTAACATTATAAAAAAAGCTCCAAAGATTAAATGGGTCCATTCAGACAGTGCTGGAGTGGAGGCCATGCTGAATGAAGATATACAAAACAGCGATGTCATCATCACCAATGTCAAAGGCTGCACATCTGTCCCGATAGCCGAGCATACAATTGCGATGCTATCTTCGTTAGCAAGAGGCGTACCGACAATGATCAGAAATCAAATAAACAAAACGTGGGTTGAAATTCCAGTGAAAGATCTTGAAAATGCGACAGTGGGGATAATTGGGTATGGTGATATTGGCCATGAGATAGCCAAGAGATGTAAAGCGCTGGGCATGACCGTTATCGGGTGCCGCCGGAATCCTTCCAAGAGGAACACAGAATATGAACCTGCTGATTTGATAATGGGTATGGATCAAGTGGATGATGTCCTGTCCAGATCCGATTTTGTTGTCTTGGCACTCCCGTTTACAAAGGATACCTCAGCCTTCTTTAACAAAGAACGCTTAAATAAAATGAAAAAAGGCAGCTATATAATCAATGTCGGCCGTGGTAATACGATTGTCGATGAAGATTTAATTCATTCCTTGAGCAATGGGCACATAGCAGGAGCGGCACTGGATGTGTTTGAAGTAGAACCTTTACCTAAGGACCACCCTTTTTGGCAGCTGGAAAACGTCATGGTATCCCCACATAATGCTTACAACTCTTCCAAGCACCTAGATCGTGTGATGGAATTATTCCTGAGAAATTTAAAGCTTTTTTCTGACGGTAGACCCCTAATGAACGTTGTAGAAAAAAAACTTGGTTATTAACAGCGATCGGTCTTTTGAAAAGAAATTCGAATGGAGTACAAGGGCAGACCCTTATTGGGTTTGCTTATTTTTGTTTAAAAGCCGCTGCTTCATCTTTTTCTTGTATAGGACAATCTCTGATCAGGAAATGCTTGATATAAGGAGGCGATGTATGAATGGGTACTTTCGAAGTTATTTCCCTGATGCTAAGCTTTGGCATGTTTGTAATTGCTATTCTTGATTTCAAAAATCATGACAAGAATCCTTGAAGATATTGAGGCAGGCCGATGTGTTTGATTAATAATGGAAGCGTTTTAAAAAATTCCGGGTTGTTTAAAGAAGGTATTGATTTTCTCGATTTTTTAAACTTGCAGAGAACACCATTTATGAGGTGTTCTTTTTTGTTTCCAATGAGTTTCAATCGCATATCCATGCATACATAAGTATCATCTTTGACAAAACAATGATATACAAGTATAGTTCCTAATAGACCGGTTGATATAATTTTAAGGAGTGATCCAGCTATGGCAGAGAAACGAAACTCGAAAGACATTCTTATTGAAGCTGCTTCAAAACTTTTTCGTATACGTGGATATTACGGTGTGGGGCTTAAGGACATTATTGAGGAAAGTGGTATCCCAAAAGGTTCGCTGTATCATTATTTTCCGAAAGGCAAAGAAGAATTGGCGATCGAGGCGATTATTCATACAAAAGAATTCGTGATAGATGAAATTAAACGGGGATTTGATGAAATTGAAGACCCTATTAAAGCCATTCAGTCTCATATTTTTCATTTATCCGAGGTTTTTGGTCATAGTGAAAATCTATTAGGACTGCCAATCGGGACGATTGCAGCGGAAACATATACGACGAGCGAGCAAATAAGAATGGCCTGTCAAGAAGCGATGGAAGATTGGCAATCCATTTATGTGAAGAAATTACTCGAAGCGGACTTCAGTGAGAAACGGGCAAAAGAATTGAGTATCGTAATTAATGCTTTGATTGAAGGCGGTATCCTTTTATCCTTAACGGCGAAAAACGGGGAACCTCTCCAAACCATTGCGGAACAGATACCATTATTGCTGATAAATAAATAAGTCATGCGGAAAAATTATCTTAAGCTTAGGTCGAACAGTTAGTAATTGGAGGAATTATTTTATGTCAGCAGATGCAACACAGCAACAAAACCCAGTCATTAGGACGACCCCTATATTAATTGCATTTTTAATTGCAGGGTTCATCGGGTTATTCAGCGAGACGGCATTAAACATGGCGCTGGGGGATCTAATTCAAGAATTCAATGTCAGTCCTTCAACCGTGCAATGGCTGACAACGGGTTACCTATTGACATTGGGGATATTGGTTCCCGTTTCGGGACTCTTGATTCAGTGGTTCAATACTCGTCAATTATTCATTGCCTCAATGGTGTTCTCCATCATTGGTACGCTCATTGCAGCAATTGCACCCGGGTTCGGCATCTTGATGCTAGCCCGTGTTATCCAGGCAATCGGAACGGGTCTTTTATTGCCTCTCATGTTCAATACCATTTTATTGATTTTCCCTATTCATAAAAGGGGAGCGACGATGGGATTGATGGGGCTGGTGATCATGTTTGCCCCAGCCATCGGACCGACAGTTTCAGGCTTGATTATTGAAAATCTAAAATGGAATTACATTTTCTGGGTGTCTTTGCCGTTCTTTGTGATCGCTTTACTATTCGGTCTCAAGTATATGCAAAACGTTTCAATAATCACCAAACCTAAAATCGATGGACCTTCCATTATTTTATCGACCATTGGTTTTGGGGGAATTGTTTATGGCTTTAGTATTGTCGGAGAGCAAGGATGGAGCAATGCGATCGTTCTAACCTCGATCATTGTTGGACTTATAGCGTTATTCCTGTTTGCTGTGAGGCAATTCAATATGGATAAACCGATGATTGACTTGCGCGTTTTTAAATACCCAATGTTCACGTTAGGGTTAATAACCGTCTTCATTACCTTCATGATCATCATGTCATCCATGATTCTCTTACCGTTATATCTGCAAACCGGTCTTGCATTAGCTGCGTTTTCTGCTGGGCTGGTACTATTGCCGGGTGGAGTGCTTAATGGTATCATGTCTCCGGTTACGGGGCGCATTTTTGATAAGTTCGGTCCAAGAGGGTTAGTGGTTCCAGGCTTCATTATCATGATTGTCATGTTATGGACTTTGACGAACGTAACGACTGAAACAACGATCATAATGGTAATCGTCATGCACTCCCTCCTTATGATCGGTGTTTCGATGGTCATGATGCCGGCCCAGACAAATGGCCTGAATCAACTGCCAAAAAATCTTTATCCGGATGGAACGGCTCTAATGAATACATTGCAACAAGTATCGGGGGCCATCGGTACAACCGTTGCCATTACGATCATGTCAGCATCCCAAAAAAATTATATGGCAAATGCAGAAGATCCGTTCGATCCATCTGCCATTAGCGGTTCATTGACTGCAGGCGTTCAAGATGCCTTTATTTTCGGCGTTGTCCTTGCAATCATTGGTTTGATCGTATCGTTTTTTATCAGAACAGCACGAGATTAATAAGATAAATTAGCCAGCAGGGAATGAAAAATCTCTGTCTGGCTTTTTCACTGGTCTTTATTACCATATTTGATCTAAAGCGATAAAATCAGAGTGAATTATTTGAAAATTAACCACTTATCGGATAATCTTACACAATGAAAGTTACTGAAAATTCAGCCCAGGTAAAGCGGTTAACAGGAGGAACTCAAATGAAAACAATAAAAACCAAAATGTTTGAACCTGTAACAATAGGTGCATGGAACTTAAAAACAAGAACGGCAATGGCTCCTATGACTCGGTCGTTTGCCGATAACGAAACTGGTGTTGTGAATGACCTGACCGTAGAATATTACCGAAAGCGGGCTCAAGATGGAATCGGACTTATCATTACTGAAGGTGTAGTGATTTCACCAAGAGCAAAGGGCAATCCTGGGGTTCCCGGAATATATACTCAAGAGCAAATCGACGGGTGGAAAAAAGTAACGGAAGCAGTACACGCAGAAGGCGGAACGATTATTGCGCAAATCTGGCATGTGGGCCGTGCAAGTCACCATGAAATTATAGGAGGACTTCCTCCGCAGGCCCCGTCACCTATCGCTGCAGAAGGTAAGGTTTCACGATTCGGCAAACCTTTTGACATTCCTGAAGAAATGACAGAGACGGATATTGCTGAAGTTGTGAACCAATATAAACAAGCGGCAAAGAATGCAATGGTTGCTGGTTTTGACGGCGTTGAAATTCATGGTGCACATGGCTACTTAATAGACCAGTTCAATTCTGACACCTCCAATAAAAGGACCGATCGGTACGGTGGTGATTTAAAACAGCGTCTGACATTTATGAAGGAAGTGCTAAAAGCAGTTATTGATGCGGTAGGAGCGGAACGTACCCTTATTCGTTTCTCGGCTTTGAAAATTGACCAGCCTTCTTATATGTGGGAAGACCCTGAAAAAGCGATCCAAACATTTATTGAAGCGTTCAATGAAACAGGAGTCAAAATGATTCACCCATCCACGATGGAATTTACCAAACCGATTGCAAGAGGATTGACCATGCATGAATTGGTACGCAGCCATTGGGATGGAATCATAGTTGGTGTGGGGGGGCTAGATCCCGAAACAGCAGAAGCCGCACTGGAAAAAGGTATCATTGATATTGCGGCGATTGGCCGTCCGCTTATCGCCAACCCGGATTATCTGGCACGAATTAAGAAAGATGAAAAACTTGTTGATTACGAGGTAAAGAAACATTTAGGGCATTTGATTTAATAGAGATAAAATGTAAGGCTGGCTTGTTCTTTGACAGGACACCGCAGCAACCATACTTCATTTTCTAAAACTGATGCGATTCTTCTTCAAGAAGGGTCGCCTTTTCTTATGAACATAAAAGGGGAGAGTGGATAGTATATCGATGGAACGTATCATGGTTATCGGAGTGTCCGCGGGTGTCGGAAAATCTACTTTTGCAAGAAGACTTGGAGATAATTTGAATATTGAAGTGCATCATTTGGATACATTTTACTGGAGGCCTGGCTGGGTGGAGGCTCCTTTAGAGGCTTTTATTTCTGCCCAGAAGAAGGTATTGAGTCATGACAAGTGGATCATGGAAGGCAATTATAGTCATTCTTTTAACCTACGTTCGGAGCTAGCCGATACGATTATTTATTTAGAACTTCCCCTCGGTGTTTGCCTTTACCGTGTGATAAAACGCTGGTTGTCTAATCTAGGTAAAACAAGGCCTGATATGGCTAAAGGCTGCAATGAAAAACTAGACTGGCAGTTTATTAAATTTATCATATCCACTTACTTTCCTCGCAAGAAAGAAATGAAAGCCAGATTTGCCGATCTTCAAAAGAGTGACCCTGAAAAGGTGATAGTCATTTTAAAAAGCAAGCACGAAATTGAAGAATATCTGTTGAATGTGATGGGATAAGCTTTATACCATTAATCTTTATGAATCTTAGCGATTTTCGAAACTGGGTCTTTCCTGATCTTAACAGCGAGCTCATAAGCACAAATGGAAAAGGGATCTTCCAATCGAAGATCCCTGAGATTTTAGACAAGTTGGCCACAGTTTTGTTTATGGCTTGTACAATTTGGACGTTGATTTATAGGTGTCGAAATATTGAAATTGATCAGTTTGATCAATTTGTTGACGAGGTTAATATTCGTTAGCATTTGGAGCTTAAGATTAAACAAACATTACTTACATTTTGTGAAAAATTAGATGGATCCCTCATCGAAAATGGAAACGGACGCTATCAAATATTTAGTTCACGAAAGGCCATTGAACGGGAAATTGGCAGCTTGCGAAGTACTGTTCAACAACTGGCCCTTGAGTTGCAGTCGGCATTGGTTTTGGTGAAACGGCTGCATCAGCAGAAATCAATGCCCGCAAGGCGATCCGTCATTCAAAAAAGAAAGAAAGTTCTGGAATTGTTGTTATCCAGGAAGATGGTGTAATGATCGAGTCCGTAGGTCAAGAAGAACAATTGGCATACACCTTCCGTTCCAATGATAAAGAACTGCTGGATAAATTGAATCAGGCTAACATTAGTGTAAAAACGTATAAAAAGATAGAAGCATTGGTTGAGCGTATGGGCTGGGACGGTTTCACTTCCTCAGACTTAACTTCTCATTTATCCATGACCGTTAGAAATGCCCAGAGAATTATGAGTAGTTTGAGTGAAAGCGGTTTGGTGGAGTACAAAGGAGAAGAACTTCAATCGCCTCGGGGAAGACCCCGTAAAATTTATATGTTAAAGAAAGCCAACTCTTTAGAGAAAAATTAGAAGTAGTATGAAAGTGAATTTATCGGGTATTTATCTTTCTTTTTAGAGAGGAGTTAAATTTGGATAAACGCGTGTATTTATTGGCGATTGTCTCGTTTGTTGTCGGGATGGTGGAATTAATTATTGGCGGTTTACTAGATATTGTCGCGAATGATTTAGATGTGAGTCTTGGGCAAGCGGGTTTCCTTATGACTGTTTTTTCCCTTGCATTCGCGTTGGCAGCGCCCTATTGTTAACAGTAACACAAAGAGTGGAACGCAAACGGCTAACTTTAATTACTTTGTTTATTTTTTTATTAGGAAATGTCATTGCGATTTTAAGTCACAATTATAGTATTTTACTTGTTGGCCGTATCATTGCAGCTTCTAGTGGTTCATTGCTTATTGCTTTATGTTTAACGATGGTGCCAAATATTGTAACTGAACAATACCGTGCAAGGGCGATCGGAATTGTTTTTATGGGAGTCAGTGCCTCCCTTGTACTGGGGGTACCAATTGGATTGATGCTTGGAAATGCTTTTGGCTGGCGGGCCCCCTTTATCATGATCTCCATCCTAACCTTAGTTTCGATGGCGGGGGTGTTTTTCATTCTGGAAAGGATGGCACCAAAGCCCTCTATTCCAATTGGAAGACAATTACGTACATTGAAAAATCGAAAAATTTTATTTGCCCAGGCAACTTCCTTTGTCATGTTGACGGGTCATTTAACACTATATGGATACCTAACTCCATTTTTAAAAATGAAACTAGGCCTTGATGGAACATGGGTTAGTATAGTCTATTTAATTTTTGGAATTGCAGCTGTAGTTGGCGGGGGAATTGGAGGCTTTCTAGCTGACCGTTTCGGCTCAAAGCGTACTATAATCTCTGTCATTATCTTTTTTGCGGTTTCTATGTTTTCAATCCCTTATACAACTTTCTCTTTACCGGTTTTCCTAATCTTGATGGTAGTATGGAGTATGCTAAGCTGGGCGATCACACCAGCGATGCAAAGCTATCTGATTGAGCTGTCACCGGAAACCTCGGATATCCAGCAAACCTTAAATAATTCGGCAGTCCATGTGGGTATTGCTTTTGGTTCATTTATTGGTGGAATTGTCATTGAGCAAACCTCTGTCGAGTTCAACCCTACAGTTGGTGGTGTGCTTGTCTTTATATCCTTAGGTACAGCTGCTCTTTCTGTCATGAGTTATGGTAATCAAGAGTTCAAAAAAAGCTGATTTCCCTTTAGCATAGGAGAAAAAGCTTATTTCCATTAAAATTGTCTTAGCGTGTTTTTCCTTTTTGCTGGTGGTACCCTGGTAATACCAGCGTCGGTGCAACCAGAGGAAAGGTATATCCAATTTTGTTCAAATAATCATATAGGTTCCGGTACAAATACTTAGGATCCGGAAATAATGGATGTAGCTGTGCGAAAGGATTTGAATCCTTACATCGAACGAACCTGCTTTTTCATGAGATATTTCACTTGCCTTATTTGGATGCCTAATGGCATCTTTTTTTTCTCAATTCTTCAACTACAATAGGATAAGCTGGATATTTATCGACTGTCACGACTAGAAGCTCAGAAAATATGAAAAGACTGCAAAGAATTGCTTTGCAGCCTTGTGTTTTCTTGTTTTGCTTAGGTGAAAATCGATGGTATTTCCATTCGGATTGTACCGGTACACTTTGATTTATGTTTTTCTCAAGAGTCGTTGGTTTGCTTGAGATGACAACGGATTCGTTTGTCTAATTCAAGACCATACTGATGAGCCCAACGCTAATCGTTGTATGAGCAACGGATAAACCCCATTCTTTCATCATTTCTACCTAATCACGAAAGCATCTTACTGTTTGCAAAAAAATATAATGTCTCCACTAGAATAAATTTCGCTTTACCATTCTGACGAACCCTTATTAGAGTAATAGTATCGGTATTACCAAAATTCAGAGATTGATTGCAATTATCTTGAAGTTTTCGCACCAGAACTTTATTGGCTACAATGAAGCTGTCTCATCCGTAGACTAGCAGCTTTTCGGCCAGCCTCTTTGTATGCTATTTTTTCATACTAGCCAAATACATTAGCATGTGGAATTTTTCGTCTATTACATGATAATCAAAAAAAGGTCCTGGGTCTGTGCAGTAACCGATATTTTCACTTTGCGTGATTTGAAATCCGTTGCCTGATAAATTTTCTTCTAAGTATTTTGGATATAAAATATGCTCGTGGGAATTTGGATATAATGCTGAAATATTTTTCAAGGATTTACCCGAGCTATCATAATATGAATACCCGCCGACAATTGTTGAACTGCTATGGAAATAGTTTTTTAGAACATGAATTGGGAACTGCGGATTGAGCAGTGAAAAATCATTTGCTGTAAAACTATCCACAAAAACATCGATGCTAAGCGGCTTCAATGGTAAATTTAAATTGGAATTCAAAATATAAAGGACATTTGGCTTTGGATCCATACGCTCCATTCTTTTTCTAACCTTCTTGAGCATCGCAAGCGAATAGCCACTGAATACATAGGATGCGCTCGTTTCAAGAACATCGATATATTTGGGTAGTGACACAAAAGCGTCAACGTTTGTTTCCACGATTAATTTGTTTTTCAAATCTACATTTTGCAGAACTTTTTGAAACCAAAAATTACTTTTTTCAAATAAGTTAATCATTTTGGGATTGATCTCTTTAATCGTTTCTTTATCGTAAAAGTAAGATGGATAAGGAGACGTCTCGTACAAGTTCGCGGTAATGATGATACCTTCCTCGATAGCAGCCTCGTATCCACAGGTACAAGTTAAACTCCCCGTTTGAATGTAAACTTTTTTAATCGTTACATCTTTCATTTCAAGTGGAATGTGGCACATCGGACAATAGAGCAGATTTACGAAGGAAAGTGGGACCCCTGTAAAATTCTCCTCTTTGGATGAAGGTGAGCTGGTTTGAACCGCTTTTTCAATCAATTTGATAGTTTTTGATATGTCTTCTTTTTTCTTAATCAGATGATTCTTTTTATCAATGAGTAAGTTGTTGTAGTAGTTGATATCATCATGATCAGAGAAGTTTGTGACTCGCCGATACGATAAAATTTGTTGGATTTCTAGAAGTGAAAAGTGGAATTTTTTCAGCTCAGCAATAAAAGCCATGTCGTCGAGACACAATTGGTTCATTTGGTACTGGGTGTTTTTTTTGTCTGGTATTAATAATCCCAGTTCAATGTAATAACGAACGGTATCGGTGGTAACATGAAAAAGCTTTGCAAATGTACCAATTTTCATAGATGCCCCCCAATGAAAAAAAGTGGAGTTACTCCACTTTTTCACGAAAATGAATTCAAAAAACTCTCAAATGGCTATTGACTTGGAGGAAACACCAAGTCATATGATGGACTCAATAAGTGTGAATATTGTGAATAAAATTTGACTGTATTATAGCATACATGTCACATAAGGAGAATAACAAGCATGGATAAGATGGATCGAATGGATACTCTATCACTGTGGACAGCGACTGCAAACAGCTATGAAAAACGAAAGTTTCTTGAAGGAAATGAAGAGGCGGATGTTGTCATTATTGGAGCAGGTTTCACAGGTCTTTCTTCTGCGTATCATTTGCAAAAATTAGGGAAGAGTGTCATTGTCCTTGAGCAAGAAACGATCGGATATGGTGCCAGCGGCCGTAACGGCGGGATGGTATTGCCAGGCTATAAGCCAACGATGAAGGAGCTTGCCAAAAAGTATGGTGCCGACGAGGCAAGACAGCTTAACGATCTCTCCCTTTTTAGCGTTGAACTGGTTAAAAAAATCATTGACGAGCATCAAATCAACTGTGACTTTAGAAAGACAGGTCACATTGTGGCGGCTTACAAAGCCAAGCATTTTGAAGAATTGAAACATGAAAGCGAATTCTTAAACGAAAATTTCGGTTACGATTCAAGCGTGCTTGATCGAAGTCAGTTGCATCAAGAGATCGATTCCCCGCTTTATTATGGATGCTTAGTCGACAACTCGAGTTACTCGTTCCAACCACTTAATTATGCAATTGGTTTGGGAGAGGCAGCTAAATCGATCGGTGCAAAAATCTTTGAGCATTCGAAAGCACTATCTATTGAGTACGGTCAAAACAGGGTGAAAGTTGTAACAGAAAAAGGTGCTGTAACTGCGAAAGACATTATTGTCGCTACAGATGGTTACTCCGGAAAAATCATGAATGAACTGAACAAAGGCGTACTGCCAATTTCGGCACGTATCATTGCTACTGAACAGCTTCCAGAATCACTGGTGAATACCGTCATTCCTAAAGATCGTATGGTTTTTGATACAAGCAATTTCCTTTATTATTTCCGACGTACACCAGATAATCGGATCGTATTCGGCGGTGGCGATATTCGTCCAAACTTAGGCGATGCCGTTTATCAAAGTGTTTACGATGCCATGGTTAAAATAATGCCAAAACTAGCAGGAAGCAAGATAGATTTCAATTGGGGTGGATTTATCGGGGTTACAATTGATACGTTCCCTGTTATCGGCAAATCCAAAGAAGGCGCATATTTCGCAACGGGTTATACGGGCCACGGCGCTTCTCTCTCGACATTGTTTGGCAAGTTATTGGCACAATGGATCGTTACGGGGAGTGCAGGTGGATATCGATTTGAAAAGGAACGCCTCAAATCATTCCCATTCTATAATCAGAAAACCATGCTGGTAAATCTAGCACATATTGGTTTCAAACTGGTAGATATTATTGCTTAAAGGAGAGTTGTTTATGAAAATAAACATGTTCATTGACGGGAAATGGGTAGAAGCGTTATCCGGTGATAGACGAAACATTATCAATCCTGCAACCGGAGAGGTAATCGCAACGTCTGCTGATGGATCAGCAGACGATGCGAAGATAGCAATCAAGGCGGCTCGTAAAGCGTTTGACAGCGAGATCTGGTCGAATTTTTCAGCTGATGAAAGAGCTGACTATCTCTATAAGATTGCAGACCGTCTTGAGGAGAAGGCAGCTGAAATTGCACGTTTGGAAACTGCAAATAACGGTAAGGTCATTCGTGCAACCACCTATGTGGATATTCCGGTATCGATTCAATGCTTCCGTTATTATGCTGACTTGATCAAAGGCATGAAAAAGAAATCTTACACTCGTGCCGATTCTTCGGAAACATTTATCATTCATGAACCGATTGGTGTTTGTGGACTTATTGTACCTTGGAACTTCCCGCTTATGTTAGCTGTTTGGCAAATTGCTCCTGCACTCGCCGCAGGGAATACAATTGTTCTTAAGCCTGCTGAGGTTACTCCTGTAAGCGCATTCATGTTATTTGAAATTTTCGAAGAGATTGGACTTCCGGCCGGAGTGGCAAACTTGGTATTGGGACCTGGATCAAAAGTTGGGAATGAGCTTGCCGAGAGCCATGATGTTGATATGATTGCTTTTACCGGCGGAACAAAAACAGGCCGAAGCATTATGCGCGCAGCTGCGGGCAATATGAAAAAAATCACACTTGAACTGGGTGGTAAATCTCCACTTATTGTGTTCGACGATGTGGATTTTGAAAATGCAGTCGAGAATGCGATGTTTGGTATTTTCCACAATGCTGGACAAGTTTGTTCAGCTGCATCTCGTTTGCTTGTACATGAGACGATTTACGATAAGTTTGTTGAAAGATTAGCCGAGCGCGCAAGCAAAATTGTAGTTGGCAACGGGGAAAGCGAAAACATTGAAATGGGAGCCCTCACAAACGAGCCGCATATGAATGAAGTTTTACATTACATTAAGAGCGGAATCGAAGAAGGTGCAAAATTAGTTTGTGGTGGTAAGCGCTTAACAGAAAATGGGCTTGATCGAGGATTTTTTATTGCCCCAACGATCTTTGCTGATGTAAATGCGAATATGCGTATTGTTAAGGAAGAGATTTTTGGTCCGGTCCTTGTTGTACAGAAATTTAAAGATGAGGAAGATGCCATCCAAAAAGCGAATGATTCCATTTATGGATTAGCTGGTGCTGTATTTACTGAAGATATGGATCGAGCAAAACGTGTCATTAGTAAATTGCGTGCGGGAATTACTTGGATTAATAGTTATCATCTCGCTTATGTTGAAGGTCCTTGGGGAGGATATAAGCAAAGTGGAATCGGCAGAGCGTTAGGTACTGTTGGGCTGGAGCACTTTATGGAAACGAAGCAAATCAATATCCACCAGAATGCCAAGCCTGTAGGTTGGTATGCGAATTAATTGAGCTTAACTTACTACATCAATTATTTATAGGGGGACATGCTCGTGGAAATAGCAGACAACCGTCCGTCATCGAAGAAAGAGCAAGTAGAAGTAATGAATAAGCCAGCGCATGATTCAGTGCTGGGAACCAAAAGTATTCCGTTACTATATTTACGATTTGCTTTGGCAGGAATTATGGCTAACGCAATTCTAGGAGTTGCAGCGGTTGTCGATGGCTATTTCGTCAGTGGCTTTCAGGAGCTGGAAGTCGAAGGGATTGGAATTGGATTTACGGTCATGGTTATTACCCGTATGCTTGGCGTACTTTTGGGTGTGGGAGCCGGAGCGGTCATTTCACTTCGCCTTGGAAAAGGGAAAATCGAAGAAGCTAGAGGTATTATGGGACAAACCTTATGGTTTACTCTTTTCTTCTCCACTTTGCTAGCTGTAATTGGAGTGGTCTTTGAAAATCAAATCATGACCTTATTCGGAGCAAGTGATGAAGCGCTTCCATATGCGGTGCAATATAGCCGGCTGCTATGGATTTCATTGCCATTAACGATATTGGCCGTTGTATTAAGTGTTTTAACCAATATCGATGAAAAACCTGTATTATCAATGAACAGTTGGTTAGTCGCAGCAGTTGTTGGTGGGATTACAGAATGGATTATGGTAACGAAGTATGACATGGGGATGATGGGTTCCTCATGGGCCAATACGATTTCGCAATCGATCCCTGTTTTCCTGATCTTTTATTTCTGGTTTGGTAAAACAAAACTTAAGCCAAAAATGAAAGATATGATGATTAATCTCAAGACGATCGGTGAAGTGGCTTGGACGGGCTTTGCATCTTTCTCGAGTCTGTTCATGATGTTCATTGCCATTATTTTCTTCAACAACATGCTGCAAAGGTACGGTGGTGGGCTGCACGTCGCCGCTTTCACGATTCAAAACGGTTACATTACAAATATGCTCGCCTTAGCAGCGCTCGGTGGGATGACAGGGCTTCAACCGATCATTAGTTATAACTACGGTGCGGGCAACCTTGATCGTGTTAAACAAGCAATTAAGATGGGACTCATATTTACGGTTGCCTTCTTTGTGATTGTGACATCCATCCTAATCATTTTTGCAGATCCAATTGTGTCATTTTTTTCGGTTGGTAATCCTGAATTACAGAAACTGGGCATTTGGACGACAGTTGTATTCAATTCTTTGTTTACGCTTAATGCTGTCAGCTTGCTTATCTCCGGTTATTTCGAAGCACAAGAGAAAAACTGGTCCGCAACGTTTATTAGTGTTAGCAAAATGCTATTGTTCATGTTCCCGTTTCTATTTATTTTCCCGAAATTCTGGGGTGTAGAAGGTATATGGTATGCAGGTCCTGCCGCAGAAATTCCAGGTCTTCTCATTGCCATATACTTTATGAGAAAAGAGTTCAAACGTTTAAAAGATACAAATGTTAAGACAGTAAGTTTATAAAACCTATTCTATAAGAAAGAGAGAGGATCATCATGTTTTTTGCGAAAAAACTTACAGCAGAAGACGCACAACGACTAGGTGTTGACTCGTGGGAACCATGGGTGGGCGAACCGAATAAAGGAACGTGGCATCTAGAAGAACAGGAAGTTTTCTATGTGACAGACGGTGAAGTGTTTATTACTGTTGATGGAGAAAAGTATCATATTACAAAGGACTGGGTCGTTTCCTTGGCTAAGGACCTTGTCTGTGAGTGGGATTGTCCAGTATTTTTGAAAAAGAATTATAAACTGAACCATGAGATCAATCTGAAATAATGTGAAATGGGAAGTGGGTAAATTTTAAGCAGAATGAATGCTAAATACTGAATTAATCACTCTAAAAGTGTAATTTCGAAAGGAATGAGTGTATGGAAGCTGATGTTGTATTGATAAATGGAGAGGTTATTACAGTAGACCAAAAGAATACAGTAGTCGAAGCTGTAGCAATAAAAGATAATCGTATCGCAGTTGTTGGTTCAAATCAGGAGGTTAAGAGTTTTATAGGAGTAAAAACGGATGTAATTGACTTGAAGGGAAAAACGCTTCTTCCTGGATTCATTGATTCTCATATTCACCTCATTTTTTATGGGGCGAATCAGTTGGCGGTAAGTTGTAAAGCTGAACATATCGATTCTATCGAGGCTTTGTTAGATGACATGAAAAAGAAAGCCTTAGTAACTCCTAAAGGTGAATGGATACGTGCTTGGGGCTTTAATGAAACCGCAGTGAAGGAAAAGCGTTATCCAACAATCGCTGAGCTGGATGAAATTTCAGTTGATCACCCCATTATTGTATCCCGTACTTGCAGCCATATAAGCGTGGTGAACAGCAAAGCTTTAGAAATTGCGCAAATTAACGAGAGCACACCGGATCCTAATGGGGGAGTCATTGAAAAGAATCAGGCAGGAAGGCTTACAGGAAAGTTAATTGAAGCAGCAAATATGGGTATGAACGAGGTTGCAAGTTATACAGAAAGCGAACTGATGAAGGCTGTGAAAATTGCATCAGATCATTTCGTTGCAGTGGGCATAACAAGTATACATGAGGCAGGTGGAAATGGTCCTGAGAGTTACCGTTTACTGCAACAAGCTGTGAAGAGTAAGGATATTCGTGTCCGAATATATGCAATGATATGCCAGGTAAATAACTCCCATGAATTTGTTAATAAAATGGTCGAAGCTGGTGTGGTAACTGGTACCGGAGATGAGAGATTCAAAGTTGGACCGGTGAAATTGTTTACAGATGGAAGTAGCACCGGGCCTACAATTGCAACTCGTGATTCGTACTCCAGTGACTCTAACAATTATGGCATTCTTTATTATAGTGAGGAAGAAATCTATCAGGTTTTAGGTGAAGCACATAAAAAAGGCTATCAAATCACTGTACATGCACAAGGTGATAAAGCCATTGAAATGTATTTGAATTGTGTGGAAAAGGCGTTGGAGGAATCACCAAGAAAAAACCATCGTCATCGGATTGAGCACGCGGGAATTTCTTCACCGGATTTACAAGAGAGAATGAAAAAACTCGAGATGGTTCCTATTCCAAATCCTCCTTTTCCTTATGAATTCGGAGAGATATATGTCCAACACTATGGTGATCGTGTTAATCACATGTATGCTGTTCGTGATTATATTGATCGTGGCATCATGGCAGCAGGTGGATCAGATGCGCCAGTTACTGACTATAATCCTTTATTAGGAATTCATGTTGCTGTCAATAGAAAAAGCCAGTCTGGAATGGAGTTTGGTGCTAATCAATCCATAAACGTAATGGAAGCTATTAAACTATACACCTGGAATGGCGCTTATGCGAGTTTTGAAGAAGAGATAAAAGGAAGCATAGAGGTCGGAAAGTTGGCGGATTTAGTTATATTAAATGACAGCATTTTAAGTGTCAACCCAAACCAAATTAAAGATTTAAAAGTAGAAACAACTATTATTGATGGTGAAATTATCTATCAAGAAGAACTATCAGTGAAAATTTAATATATCATAGTTTGCAAACCACGTAATCCTTGTAATGTTACGTGGTTTTTTATCTAAATAGGTACCCCAAATTATATATGTGCTGAAAATCGAATGAGATGGAAAAGTAGTTATGAATCACTTGAATAACGTATACAACGTATTTTTACTTCATGTTGCATGATAAAATGATACATAAGAGAAAAAATTTGGCGTGGGTATGAATGCAACTATATATTAGAGCATTGGCTACCACATTATTCTTTTTGCTGCTGATATAATCAAGAGGTAACAAAAGAAATAAAAACAAGGGCTCATACAAATTGAAACAATAGTTAGACAGCAGAAGAATTAGGATTACATATCATGACTTGGATTAAACCAGGATATTCTACAAATAACAATGAATCTATTACAGATGGTAAAGGAAGTCGATTACTGGATGTATAAAATCGGACTTGTCGGTCTAAAAACTTCTATAGAACAAATTTTAGCCGCGGCAGAAGAATATAAACATGAGTTGGAATTCATCTCTTTGCCCTATGTAAGGACCGAAGAGGTAGAGAATATTGTAAAGGAACATGATTCACATGTACATGCATGGCTTTTTTCTGGTCCACTTCCCTATGAAATTGCGGGAAAAACACTACAAACAGATAAAATAATGGTCCATGTCCCAGCTACGGAATCTGGTTTTTATAAATCCTTTTTAGAGATGATCTATGAACAAGGGAAAATCATTGAGCATCTAAGTATCGATACTATGTCCTCAAATAATATTAGCGAAGAAGCTTTGTCACAGTTGAATATAAAAACCCAAAAGATTTATACGAAAGTGTTTGAGACAGATGTTGATACGGATGAATTGGTACATTTTCACTTGGATTTATGGAATATGGGAAAGACAGAAGGCGCTTTTTCTTGTTTTCCGTCCGTGTGTGAAGCTTTAAGGGAATTGGGCATTCCAGCCTACCGTATGTCGATGAGTAAGATGGAAGTGAGGCAAACTCTTCGAATTCTTTCTGAAAAAGTAAAGGCATCCTACTTTAAGGATACACAAATCGGAGTCGAAATCATTGAAGTCGAATATTTTAATAAAGTGGCAGAGGAAATGAAAACTCCATATCATTTACAGTACTTGGAGCTTCGGCTAAAAGAAATGTTGATTCAACTTGGTGAAAAAATAAATGGTTCTTTTTCAGAGAAAGGGAATGGAAGGTACATGATTTTTAGTTCTCGCGGCGCAATTGAACGAGAAATCATTACGCTCGAAGAAACGATTGAAAAATTGGCTTTTGAAGCAGATACAACCGTTGCAGTTGGAATTGGCTTCGGCGAGACTGCCTATTCGGCGGAAATCAATGCTTTTCGTGCTATTCAACATTCAAAAGAGATGAAAAAGCGAGAAATTGTGATTATTCAAGATGATGGCAAAATAATCGAATCACCAGGCAAAAAGAAAGAACTGCAATATGATACCCGTACCCATAATAAACCCCTTATAGAAAAGTTGAAAAACGGAAATATCAGTGTTAAAACGTATAAGAAGATATCGGCGCTTGTTCAAAGAATGGGCTGGAGTGATTTTACTACAAAGGACTTAGCGACACATCTAGAGATGACAGAGCGCAATGTACGGCGAATTGTTGCGGATATGTGCGAAGTTGATTTGGCACGATGCGTTGGTGAAGAGGCTAATGCCACCCGAGGAAGGCCGAGTAAGATTTATCAATTATTATGAATTACAGGCACCCATAATTTGGGTGCTTTTTTAGTGTGAAAAAAACGGTTTTGAATTTTCGAAAAATATTGTAATGAAGACTGTATGAGATTATACTCTATTTAAGGAATTTTTTCCTTAAACTAACCTAAATTAAAAGTTGCTGTTTAAAATCAAACGAAAAGGGGTTGTAGCGTATGTCTCAAACCATAATGATTCATGATTTGATCGAGGCCGTTAAAGATGAAGTGATTGCTTGGAGAAGATATTTACATAAGTATCCGGAGCTGTCTTTTCAGGAGGAAAAAACAGCACAGTTTGTTTATGAAAAGCTGCAAACTTTTGGTGAATTGGAAATTTCACGTCCGACAAAAACGAGTATAATGGCTCGTTTGATCGGTCAGCAGCCTGGGAAGGTCATTGCACTTCGGGCAGATATGGATGCGCTTCCAATTGAAGAAGAAAACGATTTTGACTTTGTATCACAGAATTCAGGAGTCATGCATGCTTGCGGACATGATGGGCATACGGCGATGCTGCTCGGAACAGCAAAAATCTTTGCACAGATAAAGGAACAAATTAAAGGGGAGGTGCGTTTTTTATTTCAACATGCTGAGGAACTGCCGCCAGGTGGAGCTCAAGAAATGGTGAGTGCTGGTGCGCTTGATGGGGTTGATATGATCATTGGCACCCATCTCTTGTCGACTCTTCCTTTAGGGAAAATTGGTTTGGGTTACGGTCCGATAATGGCTGGGGCCGATACTTTTAACATCACCTTGGTGGGGAAAGGGGGGCACGCCTCACAACCTGAACTTACCGTCGATCCAATTGCAATTGGAACACAGGTGGTATCGAATCTCCAGCACATTGTTTCGCGGTATCGTGATACCCAGGAAGCTCTGGTGATTTCAGTGACTCAGTTCCATGGGGGAAGTGCGATTAATGTTATTCCAAGTACGGTAAGCATTGGTGGATCAGTTCGAAGCTTTAATCCACAACTGCAGGTAGAAATCCCGAATTTTATCGAACGGATAGTAAAAGGGATTACTGAAGCACATGGAGCTACATATGATTTCGATTATCAATTTGGTTATGCTCCTACCATTAATGATGAAGAAGTTACCCGATTGATGGACGAAACGGTTTGTGAATTATTTGGTGAAGAAAGTCGAGAGATTTTAAAGCCAATTATGGGAAGTGAAGACTTCTCTGCTTTTCAAGAAGTAGTTCCAGGAACTTATATTGGAATAGGGGCTCGTAATGAAGAAAAAGGGATTATATATCCTCACCATCATCCTAAATTTACAGTCGATGAACAGGCTTTACAAAATGGGGTGAAGTTATATGTTCATGGGACTTTAAAAATGTTAAATCTAGCATATTAGGGGGCTAAGAGAATGAAAAAGATATATTGGCTCGGAATTATCCCGTTTCTTGGTTTTGTCGTTGGTGCCTTGTTTACAAATAAAGTGACTCCCTATGTTCTGGGTATGCCATTTTTTCATTTTTGGATTGTACTCTGGTCTGTTCTGACCACAGGTATAATGTGGGTTATTTATCTACTTGATCCTGCTAATGAGGAGGGGGATTCAAGATGAATATTGCCGTTCTTTTCATCCTGTTTTTTTTCGTCATTTCCGTTTTGATCGGTATCCAGGCTAAAAAAGGGAAAGAAATGAACTTGGAACAATGGTCGGTTGGAGGCCGCGGAATGGGAGCCCTTTTGATTTTCCTTTTATCTGCAGGTGAAATGTATACTACCTTTACCTTTTTAGGTGCAAGTGGCTCAGCTTATGGGGAAGGTGGTTCCATCTTTAGTATTGTCACATATGGCTGTCTGGCTACAGTCATCTCCTATTGGACATTTCCGGCAATCTGGAGGTATGCAAAGAAGCATCAATTAGTTTCCCAATCTGATTTTTTTGTAAATAAATATCAAAGTCCCTATCTTGGTGTACTTGTTGCGGTTATAGGTGTTATAGCTTGTACTTGCTACTTGGTCCTGCAATTGAAGGGATTAGGATATATCGTGTTTGCAACATCATATGGGGCAATCTCTTCTACAGCTGCCATTTGGGTTGGAGCAATAGGTGTTACCATTTTTGTAATGGTTTCCGGTATTCATGGCTCAGCCAGGACAGCTATTTTGAAGGATATTCTGATTCTGGGCATTATCGTATTTCTAGGGGTTTATTTCCCCATGCATTATTATGGCGGGCTTCAGCCTATGTATGAGGCCATTGAACAGGCAAAGCCGAACTTTACCATACTCCCAGATCAAGGAATGAGCTTATCGTGGTATATATCGACCGTTATATTAAGCTCTATTGGATTTTATATGTGGCCGCACGGGTTTTCTCCTATTTATGCTGCCTCTAGCGAGAAAGCCTTAAGAAAAAATGCAATCCTAATGCCATTGTACCAATTGATTTTATTGTTTGCCTTTTTTGTTGGATTCGCTGCTATCTTACAAACACCAGGATTAAAAGGAAGCGACGCCGATCTGATCTTGCTGCAGCTTTCTAAACAGGATTTTGATCCATGGTTTGTGGGCTTAATCGGTGGTACAGGCGTGTTAGCCGCTCTAGTTCCATGTTCCATGCTGTTGATGTCTATATCAACGTTGCTTTCGAAAAATGTATATAGCGTATTCACTCCATCAGCAACGGAAAAACAGATTGCAAAACTGGTAAAATACATGGTTCCGCTTATTTCTCTTTTAGGAATATACTTGACCTTTCAGGGTGGAAATACCCTCTTTAGTCTCGCGTTAATCGCCTATAATTTCATCACACAACTAGCTCCTGCCTTTTTCGCCAGTTTGATGAGAAATAATTTTGTAACCAAACATGGAGCATTTGCCGGGATTATAACAGGAGGAGTGCTAGTTTCCATCATGGAACTGGGGAATATAAAAATTGGTCAACTGTTTCCTTATCTTCCTCAGGCAATAAAAGACCTGAATGTGGGTATTATCGCTCTATTTGTTAACATTGTTGTTTTAGTGGTGGTCAGTTTGATGACAAAAAACTTTACTTATACGCATCAAGATACTGATGATTTGGAGACATCAACACTAGAGCAGAAGATCTAATGCAAAAAGAATCGAATAGCTAACTCAGCATGATTTTTCACATTCACATCCGGTTTAAATATGTAAAACGAATTCCTTCCAATTAAAACTTTCCTGGGGTCAGTTTTGCACCACTCCATTTACAGTTTGGAACGCTTTTAATGAATTGGGCTTTGTGGAATCAAAGCTGGTCCAGTCTACACAGGATAATTCAATGATCGCTAGAAGGGACCTTTGAGAATTGTTCTTTTTAACAATGAAGAGTGCCTGCAATTGAAACAAACCGGTCTGAATATGACCGGTTTGTTTCATTAGTTACTCTGATTTAGAGCTCTGATCTTTATTTCTTTTATTTCCTTTGCTGTTGTCCCCACTAACAGGGGTTTGTCCGTGTAATTGCGGCGAATTTTGGTTACGGCTGCCTTTATTGAATTTTTTTGTCATGTCTCACATCTCCTTTCTTTTTTCAAATACAGTTTGTCCTTTTTTGGAGAACTTATGTTTCTAATATTTTTCATTCACGGCTAGTAAGGTGGCTCAGTAGGGAGGATAGGTAGAATAATCATTACCTGTTGAAAAAAGCTCAGCCCTATGGAGTTACGGAGGACTGAGTTAATGTCTTAAAACGCTTGTCGGGCATCCAGGTTATCAATCTGGAACCAGTAAGGGGAATTGCCATTCGCCTTTGAGGGGTCTTGCGCAGACAAGGCGTACAAATTGGCTGTTATGACGGTTGAAAGTGCTAATAATGAAGATAAAATAATCGTAAGGGAATGTTCGTAGAATCATTTAACATAGTTCATTCAAGAGGTTTTAATTACATAATTCTTACTTTATTTTTAAAAAGCTTGCAGTAGTAGTTTGTAGCTCTGAAAAAAAGAACAGTATATACAGATAACTGATTTCAAGGATACATGTGGCATTCTTTTTTAAAGCATGCATGAGTGATCCTTCCTTTCTTATTGTAATTTCATCAATTATACTAATGAATTTATACAAAATCTTCCTCTTTGTTAGATTACCTGCCATTGTTTTTCTGGATGTGCGATTTTGTTGAAACAGGATCGTTCACCATGGCCAACTGATGCCATGTATATGAAGGAGGGCTACTTTACGTGGCTCAATAAACGCCTCGATAGAATATATCTAGGTGCTATTTTGGGAATGACAAAAAATGATTTTGGCTTGTACAAATTTGGACGTTGATTTCCACTTCAGGCACCGCTTTCCGCGGGCGGTCGGGGAGCCTCCTCGGTTTGCGCCTGCGGGGTCTCCCCTGAACGCGCTTTTCCCGCAGGAGTCTCGCACCTTCCGTTCCAATCAACTATGTTTTAAGTTTAAGATAGAACCCTTTTGTTTTTTTATATAGAATTTATTTAAAATGCTTTTAACTCATCCAATAAACTATTCAATTCAAATTTTTAGTGATCTTCATTTCTTTTAGTAATACAAAACACTTATGGGATACCCAGGGCTAAGATGAAACAACCTAAAAAGATTATTCACCCTAATATTGTAGGTACAAGAATCATTTGAGTGATCTTTGCAAACCCGGGGGAGACACAATTCTCAATTGGTATTTTTACTGGTGATGTCATTTTTGTTTAAAAATTCAATGATTCCACTCACCAATCCAGAGGATAATGGCAGTTCAGGATTTGTATAGGTTGCTAAATTTCCTGCTCGATCTTCAGGGGCTTCTTTCAATACATGATTCATCTTTTCGATTATAAGTAATTCTGAATCGCTTTTTTCCTCATGTAACGCTTTTGCATTAGTTGCCGGTACTTGAATGTCTCTATTGCCGTTTACGATTAGAACAGGGATATTCAGTTCCTTTACTGATTCTAGCGGGTTATATTGAATCCAAGAAATCATGTAAGGCTGAACAGAGGGGCGGAATACACTTTGCAGATCAGCACTGACGGTCTCGACTTGTTTTCCTTGTTTTAGCTTTGCCAGTATAACTTTGGATTCCGTTAATAACGCCGGTGTAAGCTGCTCTTCAAGCTGTTTGATGAGAACTTGGTCAATAGGTTCGCCTGCACCCGCCAATGAAATGAATATGTCTGTTTCTGTTTTCTTTGCGGCTGCCATTCCAATTAACGAGCCTTCGCTATGGCCGATGATGCCGACTTTTGAAAAACGGCCATCCTTTTTGGCAAATTGGACCCAGGCAGCTGCATCATCAATATACTGTTCAAATCTCAGGTCCTCTTCTTTTCCTGCCAATTGCATATTTTCACCAATTCCTCGCTTATCATACCTGATGCTTGCAATCCCTTTTTCAGCAAGACTTTCGGCTAACATTTTCAAACTATTATTTTTCCCGGGATTTGCAATGGTGTTACCATCTTTATCGGTCGGCCCGGAACCCGCAATTATAATCATCACAGGAAAAGGCCCTTCATGTTTTGGTGTTTCTAAAAGGCCTTTAATGGTTCCGTTCTTTAAGTCGGCCTGCACGATTTCACCTGATTCTTTTTCTTCAACTGCCTGATCGGATTTCTTGAGCAATTCAAAAGGGAAGGCTTGCCCTTTTTGAACAAATGTTCCTGAAATCTTATCCTGATTTACTTTCCCATCAAACGTAATTTGCTGATTTTGGATTTTCATATCAAAAAACAAGTCTGATTCACTTAACCTTACACTTGTTAAGGGGAATTCGTTCAACCCTTGAACAGGAATGCTTATCGTTCCATCTTTCTTCGTAAAATGAACAATGATTGGAAGCGGTTGATTGGGGATCTTAATATCTCCTTCCCATCTGCCTTCAATAGCATTCAATGAGCTCACTTCCTTCGATTTCTCTTCCACCTGTACCTCGTCCTTGGTTCTGCAACCTGCGATTAATAAAGCAGCACTTACGATAATACATATAATCGACAAAATTTTTTTCATTTGAGCCAGTTCCTTTCTTGAAATAATTAGACTCAGTCATTGGATATCCGTCTTCATTATAAGTAAGTTTCAATATATAATTCCAATATTTTCCCTTGTAGTTGCATGTATTTCTCCGTTGTATCCTTTTAAAAAGGGTGGCAATTGTGGCTGTTAAGAGGGAATTTTTTAAAAAATATCGAAGGGACATTCAATCAGACATAATAACCGGGAGAGCAAAAGTCGGTGTTTTTTTTCAGGTAACTTTTTGGGGGATGGATATCAGGTCAAAATTAGAATTATTTGAATTAACCATTGACATCTAAATGAAACTCTTTTAGAGTGGATGTGTAAATTAAATATCCTCGTTAGGTGAGGCTCCTGTGTAGGAGATACGCTACTGCCCAAAAATGTCGAAAGACGCCAATGGGTCAACAGAAACCATCGACATAAGGTGGTTTTTAATGTAGCTGGCTTTGTCCTATGCCACACAGTGCTAAAGCTCTACGAATGGAGGAACTGGATTTATGCTTGTATTTGTCATTCAGTCATATACGGCTGTTTGTATTTGTCATCCAGACAATGTACGCATATATACCGTATTTAACACCTTCATTTGTAATGGAGGTGTTTTTATTTTTTTCCTGGAGGTGAGGGATTTGGATAACGATTCACGAAGACATACTCGTGAATGGAAACAAGATTTTGGAAGGGGAATAATAATATTTTTTTTACTTTTAATATTTAAGGGAAATATTTTTTGGCTCCCCTAAAAAGGAGTGAGAGACAAGATGATAAAAGTCCTGACGGAAGATCAAATGACTTTACAGATCATAAAGGTATTAAAAGAAGGAAAAAGAAAGAATTTCAAGCGATATTGGATGAACTCCAACCATATGACATTGCGCGTATTTTTGAGGGGCTCCCAGAAAAACATCATACACGCTTCTTGTTGTTACTCGATTCAGAACAAATCGCTGAACTGATTCAAGAAGTTGAGAAAGTCCATCAATTAAAAATTCTTAGTAAATTGGGAATAGAAAAATCCGGACATGTAATGGATTTAATGGATAATGATGATCTAGCTTCATTGTTAGAGGACCTATCCCCTGGAAAAATCGAAGAACTTCTTTCTGGCATGAAACAAGAAGAATCAAAAATCGTTCAAAATATCATGAATTATCCCCCTGAAACGGCAGGGAGAATCATGACAAACCGTTTTGTATGGATCCCCCAACATTATTCGGTGCGTGAATCAGTTGAAAAACTGAAAATCTTTGCGGAGTTTTCGGAAACGATCAACTATCTTTATGTAATAGATAATGGTAAAAAATTAGTAGGTGTTGTCTCGTATCGGGATTTAATAATAAATGATGAATCTGAAAAAATTCAAGATATTATGTACAGCCGGGTTATCTCCGTATCTGCAGATGAAGACCAAGAAGAGGTGGCTCGCGTTATCGAGCGATATGATTTTTTAGCAATTCCAGTAGTTGAAAAAAATAATGAGTTATTAGGAATTGTAACCGTCGATGATATTATTGATGTTGTCATTAAGGAAGCGAATGAAGATATTGAAAAATTATCGGCATCCGGTAAAGCTATAGACTTTGACACGAAGGCGCATGTGGCCGCATATCGTCGGCTGCCCTGGCTTATTTTACTTTTATTCATCGGATTAGTGTCCGGAACCATTATAAGCGGTTTTGAAGAAACCTTGTCCAAAGTTGTTGCACTTGCCTTCTTTATGCCGATGATCGCAGGGATGACTGGAAATACAGGCACTCAATCTTTAGCTGTTGTTGTAAGAGGCCTAATCACTAGTGATACGGATAAAGGAGTCGTGACCAGGCTCATTATACGGGAACTGAAAGTTGGCTTGATAATAGGCATCACCTGCGGAATATTAATTTCCATCATAGCTTATGTTTGGCAGGGAAATCCCGTTTTGGGATTAGTGGTGGGAAGTTCATTGGTGATGACCTTGATTATCGGGACTTTAGCTGGGACCATTATTCCTTTGATATTATATAAATTCAACATCGATCCCGCAGTTGCGTCTGGTCCGCTAATTACAACACTGAATGATATACTCTCGTTACTAATTTACTTTGGAATTGCAACGATGTTCATTTCAAAATTGATGTAGACTATCCATGAATTAGTTCATAAGAAGAATGGGCAGTAGCCCTGTAACGGAAAATAAAAAAAGAGTATTTCAAGCTGCGGCCTTTTTCCGGTATCCAATCGGGGAAAGGCCGTTAAATTTTTCTGGTGAGCGAAACGTTTATTAAAATGAAAAACATGGGACATAATAGGCTGTAGCAAGTTTGAGGTTTTCAGGAAAGGATACATAAATAGTGTTATGGAAGCAATAGCCAATCATTTTCTTTGACCTAAGAACTTCATCAGTGATACGCTTCTTTTCGAAATTACGTATTCAAACCAAGGAGGAACAATGATGACACAAACCAAACAACAAATAATCACCCTGGCAAATCGTCCGAAAGGTATGCCTTCGAAAGGGGATTTTAACTTTGTTGAGAGTGCAGTTCCCACACCGAAGGATAATGAGATTTTAGTACGTACACTATATTTATCTGTCGATCCATACATGCGTGGCAGAATGCAAGATACCAAATCATATATAGCTCCATTTGAATTGAATAAGGTCATCACGGGGGGCGTTGTTGCTGAAGTTGTTGAGTCGAAATCGAGTTCCTTCAAACAAGGGGATGTCGTTGTTGGGAATATCGACTGGGCAGAATACACAGTTGTCACTGAAAAGGAAATCCGTGTGATTGATCCCAAGGTGGCACCGGTCACAACTCATTTAGGGATTCTTGGAATGACAGGTTTAACTGCTTATTTTGGTTTGCTTGATATTGGTAAACCTCAAGAAGGTGAAACGGTAGTCGTTTCAGGAGCGGCTGGAGCAGTTGGTTCAGTAGTCGGACAAATTGCTAAGATTAAAGGTGCGAAGGTTGTTGGCATCGCTGGTTCGGATGAAAAACTTGAGTACTTAACGAAAGAGCTCGGGTTTGATGGAGCGGTAAATTATAAAAGTGATAGTTTTGCGACAGATTTAGCCAATGCTGTTCCTGATGGAGTCGATGTTTATTTCGATAATGTTGGCGGCGAGGTGTCCGATGCTGTTTTTACACTTTTGAATGCGAATGCCCGAATTCCATTATGCGGGGCGATTTCCTCATATAACGCGGAAGGAAAGGATCTAGGACCGCGTCTGCAATCGGCAATGATCAAAACCAGTGCACTAATGAAAGGTTTCACAGTTGGAAATTATGCTGCTAGATTCCAGGAGGGTGCTACGGAATTAGGTAAGTGGCTTCAAGAAGGAAAGCTTAAGTATGAAGAAACGATTATTGAAGGGTTCGAAAACACACCGGATGCATTTTTAGGTCTGTTTAAAGGAACGAACCTCGGAAAACAGCTTGTAAAAGTTGCGGAACCCGAATTCGCTCAACTATAAGTTTTATGGAAATAAAGCTGAGGAAGGTTCTTCGTTGTGATTTTTAAGCAGCTATAACAAAAGCGGCCTTTTTCGATATTCAATCGGGAAAAGGCCGTTTTCCTTTCAAGTAAATATATATTAGTGGTATCTCTTAAACCATTTGAAGGATAAACCATGACGATAGCGGCAGATAAAGGTCCACCACTTACGAATAAAGAAGTTCCTGAAATGGAACGATACTCAAAAATCCGCCAGAGAATTTTGGACCTGCAAGTAGCGCTTCAGTTTTGCGGAGAAGCAACTGGATAATCAATCCAGGAAGGGAGTTCATATATGAAACCCTTCCTTTTAAGGTCGCCCCTGTTAATAGGGGGAAATTGGCAGGATAATAGAAAAGTCTGTAAAAATGCTTGTTTTCATTATAAAATGGACTTATGAACAGAAAGGTGATGAACCATGTCAAACGTTGCTAAATTTCGTGATTTTTTAACTAGTGAGAAAATCTATATGAATGAGTTGAATGAAGATGGCACCACCTTTTTTAGAGCCGAGCAAAAGTTAAAGGACGGGTGGAAGGTCCTTTTAGTATTTGCTTTCAATCAAGATGAAAATGTGGCGGACTTATTTTGCTTTAATGTCGCCGAGTTGAAGAACCCTGAAAAGAAGCAGGATGTACATACACTGTTAAATGAATTTAATGCTAATTTCAGGTATTCCAAGCTTTATGAAGAAAATGGGACCATTTCGATTCGTTATTCATTCTCCATCGAGGGGGATATCGTACCGGATCTGGCGTTCAGGAAGTTAATCATGCTGCTTGAAACGGCACAACAGGTTTATCCGCGTTTAATGGAAGTCATTTGGTCTTAAATCATCATATAGGATGAAAAAAGTTCTCTGAATCAGAGGACTTTTTAACATACTTACTAGAGTGAATGAATATATTAACGTTACAATACGCTAATTATTAATTTTTTTTAAAAAAACTATTGCATTTTTTCACATTAAACTATATAATTAATTTTGTTGATTGGTAATTCGACAAACTTCTACAAGGATATGCGGGTGTAGTTTAGTGGTAAAACCTCAGCCTTCCAAGCTGATGATGAGGGTTCGATTCCCTTCACCCGCTCCAATACATACTCATAACGTAGGGTTTCGTTACCTGGAGAACGAAGCTTTGCGTTTAAATATTATTACAAGAATTCTACTGTTTACAGTGGGATTTTTTTATTGTCCAAATTGCCTGCATTTCATCGAAGCGGTAATACAGTATGTCATACCCAAAAAATTTTTGATTAATCCTTCATCCGGGAGTGTGGGGATTTCGATGCAGCACAAACTTAGTCAATATGATTAACTATTTTAGTAGAATCAGTTTGAATAAGTTTGTGCTTTTTTTGCTAATGGGGAAGAGAAAGGCGTGCCAGGCTTATGTAGCATCGTTGATTATCAATCGAAAGGCAGAAGGTAACCATTGCAAATCGGCTAGCCGGGACCTCGGAGACGTTTGCTTTGATGAGGCTTCGCAGACAGTCGGAGGGAAGGGAATGAATTTCTGGGGTAAAACGGAAAGTGTTTTTGAGGGTTAGCAAATCTGATCGTTGATTCCACTACAGGCACTCGCTTTCCGCGGGCGGTCCGCCCTTGGCTCTCGCCTTCGGTGTCTCCCTTGGCCACGCTTTCCCCGCAGGAGTCTCGTACCGTACGTTCCAATTTACTTTGTTTTATTTTGATAGAACCCTTTTGTCTACAAACTAGATAATAGTTGTTTGCCGACAGTCTTTTTTCTGTGGGTTTGTAAAATGGGAAGGTTGATTTCCACTTCAGGCACTCGCTTTCCGCGGGCGGGCGGGAGCCTCCTCGGCGCGCCTGCGGGGTCTCACATGCCACGCTTTTCCCGCAGGAGTCTCGTACCTTACGTTCCAATCAACTTTGTGTTTTAAAAGAAAAAACTGCAGGCCGGTTTCATCACGAACCATGTTTAAGACTAATTTATCTTTCATATTTTTTCCAATACTCCTTAATTGGATGGAAGAAAGTTGCGACACTCCTGCCGAAAACTGGCTAGCCGAGGCTCCGGAGACGTTTACGTCGAGGAGGCTTGGCAGACAGTCGGCGGAAAGGGAGCGGATTTCTGGAATCGACTGAAATGTAATTTAAGAATACCTGTAGGCTGGACTTTTCCCGAACCAAGTTTAAGACGGGGTGATCCTTGAGGTTTTTTACATTAATCCTTAAAAGATGGAAGAAATATGCGACACTCCTGCCGAGTAACTGGCTAGCCGAGGCCCCGGAGACGTTTACGTCGAGGAGGCTTGGCAGACAGTCGGCGGAAAGGGAGCGGATTTCTGGAATCGACTGAAATGTAATTTAAGAATACCTATAGGCTGGACTTTTCCCGAACCAAGTTTAAGACGAGGTGATCCTTGAGGTTTTTTACATTAATCCTTAAAGGATGGAAGAAATATGGGACATTCCAATAACTGGCTAGCCGAGACCCCGGAGACGTTTACGTCGAGGAGGCTTGGCAGACAGTCGGCGGAAAGGGAGCGGATTTCTGGAATCGACTGAAAAGAAAATTTTAAGAACCTTTTTCACTGGTTTTATTAAGTGGAACAATAATGAAAAAACCCCTTCCGATTGTGGAAAGGGTTTATTTCCGTAATTATCCTTCCATAACCGAGTAAGTCCCTTCACCACCGTGGATTTCAAGGAACATGTCCATCAAGGATTTCGTTAGCTGATTTGCTTCCGTGGTTGAAGTATTGGGTTGTAAATAAATGATTTGGATGGCTTTTTTCGTTTCCTCAGTGACTTTCGTGCGTTCTGAATCAACGTAGGGACTTCCGAATGCGCCAGCATGATCGGCTGAGGTAATCATATTTTCCATGGAATTGAAGCGACCGTTCAAACCGTCATACCCATCTGCCCCCTCGCCAATCTTAATCGAGATGTCTCCCGTTAATTTTTCAGCATCATAAATGCCGATCGGAACTTCATATAACAGTGAGAAGAAGTTATTCAAATCGATGGCCGAATGGATTGGTGTCAAGTAATTCTGTTTTTTCACGCGGCGGTATAGGGCTTCCACGGAGGGACGATACCGTGACGGGTTTGTTCCTGTAGCCTTGAAAATTTCCCGCCACACTTTAATGCCGGAAAAGTCGGTCAATTCCTTTTCTTCAAGGTCGAAGAATAGAGCTTCCTGAAATAGTTGAAGTCTTCCTTTCACCATTTGCGGGGAGGGACCGACTTCGATGTTTTCATATGTAATGACCCCGGCTTTGAATTCAGGGATTTTACTGCTAAGATTAGCTGATACGGTAATTTCCAACCGTTTCACCTCCAAAAATGATTGCAATTAGTTTATCATAGATAGCAATGGTTTGAAATGGATTCAAGCTTCAATGGGAATACTGAATGAACGTAGGTGATTAATATGGATATGAACGCATTCAAGCAAGAAGTGATTTTATATAGTAAGGAAATCGGCATCGATAAAATCGGCTTTACTTCGGCTACGGCTTTCACCGAACTGAAAGGTCGGCTGATACGTCAACAGGAACTGGATTACCAGTCAGGGTTTGAAGAAGCCGATATAGAAAAAAGGGTAAGGCCTGAATTGATATTCGATAAACCGCAATCCATCATTTCGATTGCGCTTGCTTATCCTTCGAAATTGAAGGATGCTCCGCAAAGTACAAAAAGTGAACGCCGCGGGATCTTTTGCCGGGCGTCTTGGGGAACGGATTATCATACCGTTCTCCGTAATAAATTGCAGTTACTTGAGAATTTCATTAAAGATAAAGTGCCAGGGGCAATGATGAAGTCCATGGTTGATACGGGTGAGTTATCAGATAGGGCAGTGGCTGAGCGTGCAGGTATTGGCTGGAGTGCAAAAAACAGTATGATCATCACACCTGAGTTCGGGTCTTATGTATACTTGGGAGATATGATCACCAACCTGCCGTTTGAACCGGATCAACCGATGGAAGATCAATGCGGGACATGCAATAAATGTGTCGATGTTTGCCCGACTGGAGCGCTCGTTCAGGGCGGGCAGCTAAATTCCAAGCGTTGCATTGCGTTCTTGACACAGACAAAAGGTTTCCTTCCGGATGAGTTCAGGACGAAAATAGGCAATCGTTTGTATGGATGTGATACATGCCAGACCGTTTGTCCGAAAAACAAAGGAATGGATTTTCATTTTCATGAAGAGATGGAACCCGATCCCGAGCTGGCGAAACCGCTGTTAAAACCCCTGCTTACGATTTCAAATCGGGACTTCAAAGAGACATACGGCCATGTATCTGGCTCTTGGCGCGGTAAAAAACCAATCCAACGAAATGCCATTTTAGCATTGGCCCATTTCAAAGATGAAACGGCATTGCCTCTATTGATACAGGTCATGAAGAATGATCCGCGACCCGTCATCAGGGGGACGGCGGCCTGGGCAGTTGGGAAAATTGGCCGGGAGCAGGCTGTTTCCGCATTGGAAGAAGCACGAATGAAGGAAAAGGATGAAGAGGTATTGGCGGAAATTGAGAAAGGACTGCAGTTTACCTTGGAAACAAAATAATATTTAAAATGCAGCCGCCTCGTAAATATAACGGGGCGGCTTTTTTGCTTAAGATATTTCGGGTGCTTCAAGGAAAATCTTTATAAAAAGTTTCATTATGGAGGATTGAAACTCCCACATTTATGAAGTTGTGTTTTTGTCCATGCCCTCGTACATACACATTAGCATAGATGGTAAGAAGGAGGGCATGAACTTGAGGGAACAATTGCAACGCCTTTTACAAGAAAGAGTGGAGTTTTATACTACAGATGATCTGGAACGGGGTGAAAGGAAGTTACATTTGAAGAAGAAAATGTTGAGGAACCGCGCCGCCGAAATTGTTCGGGTGAATGCGGCAGGCAAGGTACATTCGAAGAGAAAGGAAGACAGGGATACAGTCCTGACCTATCATGTCCATCTGCAATATCTATTGAAACAGGAAGATTCATTTTATATAGAAGAAGAACTGGAAGAAAGGGAGGCACGGTTTAGAAATGGGTATATAGTGGATGAAAATGAGTTGATTCCCAGCTTTGAAACCGAAGAGGCACCGCCAAAATGTGATCCAGGCGCAGATCGTCTCGCATATAGGTATGATCGAATGAAGGCCGTTCAATATGCCGAGCGTTGGTGGAATGAATTCAATCCGGCTTATTATAAATTCACCGATGATTGTACGAATTACATTTCACAATGTTTACATGCAGGGGGAATACCGATGTGGGGGGCGCCAAATAAAAGTAAGGGCTGGTGGATAAGGGGGAAAAGCTGGAGTTATACATGGACGACAGCCCATTCTTTATATCATCTGCTTAAAGCCGGGAATGCCATCAGGACAAAGCAGGTGGAGTCGGCCAAGGAATTGAATTTGGGCGATATCCTCTGCATAGATTTCGAAGGGGACGGACGGTTTGACCATAACTTGATTGTAACGGCGAAGGATCAGGACGGGATGCCGCTTGTGAATGCACATACGATGAACAGCCGTCACCGATATTGGACGTATGAGGATTCAACCAGATATACACCGAACATCGTTTATAAATTCTTTGTGATTTTGGATGGAGGGTGATAGGTTTTTAGTCTTTTTTGTTTAATGCTATAATTAAGGTGAAGTTCAAACTAGAGGTGAAAATGAAGTGTCAATACATGTAGTTTTATATCAACCACAGATTCCAGCAAATACAGGAAATATCGCAAGAACATGTGCAGGGACGGATACGTCTTTACATCTCATTCGCCCGCTCGGTTTCTCGACGGATGACAAACAGCTCAAACGGGCCGGGCTCGATTACTGGGAGAATGTAAAGATCCATTATTATGATTCGTTAGAAGAGTTTTTTGAAAGAAACGCCGGCGGTGAATTTTATTACTTGACGAAATTTGGGGAGCAGCCGCATTCCAGCTTCGATTACAGTGATCAAGAAAGTGAGATATTCTTCATTTTTGGCCGTGAAACGACGGGTCTCCCGAAAGATCTGATCCAAGAAAATATGGATCGGTGCCTGAGGATTCCAATGACGGATAAAGTACGTTCCCTTAATCTGTCGAACACGGCAGCCATCTTGGTTTATGAAGCACTTAGACAACAAAATTACCGTGAATTGGATTTGAAAACAAAAGGTTGAGTTTCATCAATACTGTCATCGGGGGCATTTCAGCCCCGATGATGGATACTTTACATATTCTTTAGGGGTGGGAGCATTGAATAACATTATTGAGAGGATTTTAGATCACCGTTCCATTCGTTCTTTTGAGGACAAGTTATTGTCTGGGGAGCAAATCAATACGATTGTGGAATGTGCCCAAGCTGCATCGACTTCAAGTTATATTCAAGCGTATTCAATCATAGGGGTAACCGACCCGGAAAAGAAAGCCAAGCTTGCCGAACTTGCTGGACCACAGTCATATGTAGAGAAGAATGGACATCTATTCGTCTTTTGCGCCGATTTATATCGTCAGGATATGGTTTCCGAAATGGAAAACACGGACCTGTCCGAATCGATTGAAAGTACCGAGAAATTCATGGTTGCCTGTATTGACGCGGCTCTAGCGGCCCAAAATGCAGCATTGGCGGCAGAATCGATGGATCTAGGCATTTGCTATATAGGCGGGATCCGCAATAATCTCCCGGAAGTGTCAGCGATTTTGAATATACCGCATCGTGTTATACCATTATTCGCTCTAGCGGTCGGATATCCGAAAAACCGTTCGGATAAAAAGCCGCGTTTGCCGTTGGCCAATATTTATCATGAAAATGGATATCAGGGGGATAAGCAAGAGTTCATCGGACAACTTGAAGAGTATAATGAAACGATTTCCAGTTATTATGAGCTTCGGAGTAAAGGTAAACGAAAAGACACCTGGACCGGGCAAATGGCAGGAATGCTTGGAAAGAAAAGCAGGCTGTACATGAAAGATTATGTTGAGAAGCAAGGATTTAAGAAACATTGATTAATGAAAATGGCCTATTAGGAAGGTTTTTGACAAAGTGCTGAGTATGAGCCAAACAGTAAAGATCCCGGGAACGTCTCCGGGATCTTTGTTTTCATTGTCAGTCGGTAATACGGACCGGCCCCAAGAATCCTGTCAGAAATTCTTCTTATATGACCATGAAATTACCATTGACAATATATTTAGATAGAATTATAGTAATTAAGTAGTGGATAATGATAATCATTTTCATTTGAGTTTTTACTTATCTATTTTTTTCAGTAAATGGAGGTTAAAAAATGGTTCGCCTATATACAGAGAATTTGAATATTGGTTATGGTGAACGTTTAATTGTAAAAGATCTCAGTGTGGAAATTCCAGATAAAAAAATCACAACGATCATCGGTTCAAATGGATGTGGGAAATCGACACTATTGAAAGCGATCACCAGAATCATTCCAAATCAATCAGGTACGGTTGTTTTAGATGGGGTTAATATCTCAAAAGAAAGCACTAAGATCCTTGCAAGAAAAATGGCCATACTTCCGCAGACACCCGAGAGTGCAAGCGGATTGACGGTTGGGGAGCTCGTATCATATGGGCGCTTTCCCTATCAAAAAGGTTTTGGGCGCCTGACCCAGAAAGACTATGATGTGATTGATTGGGCACTTGAAGTGACCGGCACGAAAGACTTCAAGTTCCGTCCCGTGGATGCTCTGTCAGGAGGTCAGCGCCAGCGTGTTTGGATTGCGATGGCCCTTGCCCAGGAAACGGAAATCATCTTCCTTGATGAGCCGACCACCTATTTGGATATGGCCCATCAGCTGGAGGTTCTGGAATTATTACAGAGGCTGAATGTAGAACAGGGACGTACAATTGTCATGGTTCTTCATGATTTAAACCAAGCTGCTCGCTTTGCCGACTATATCATTGCCTTAAAGGACGGGGAAATAGTCAAAGCAGGAGATTGTGAAGAAGTCATCACTCATGATGTTCTTAAGGAAGTATTCCATATTGATGCGGTAATCGGACGAGATCAACGAACGAACAAACCAATGTGCAGCACATACAACTTACTAAAAGGAGATTTGACAACAAATGAAAAAGATAATGTTTCCGTTTATACTGCTCTTAGTGTTAATTATTAGCGCTTGTGGTAACGAGTCAGCCGAAAAAGAAAAAAGCTCCTCTTCCAAAAAAGAAAAATCAGGTACCATCACGTATCAATCTGAAAATGGTCCTGTTGAAGTTCCCGCAGATCCTCAGCGTGTTTTAGTACTATCATCTTTCGCAGGTAACGTAATGGCTTTGGATGTTAACCTTGTAGGGGTTGATTCCTGGTCTAAAATGAACCCGAATTTTAAAGAGTTAAAAGATGTGGAAGAAGTGACGGACGAAAACCTGGAAAAGATCATCGAGTTGAATCCGGATTTAATCATTGGTTTATCGACGATTAAAAATGTCGATAAATTAAAGGAAATTGCTCCAACCGTAACTTATACATACGGAAAAGTTGACTATTTAACACAACATGTAGAAATCGGTAAACTTTTGAATAAAGAAAAAGAAGCTCAAGCATGGGTGGATGATTTCAAAAAACGGGCAAAAACAACCGGTGATGAAATTAAAGCCAAAATTGGAGAAGATGCTACCGTTTCCGTTTTCGAAAAGTTTGACAAACAGTTCTATGTATACGGTGATAATTGGGGACGTGGAACGGAAATCCTTTATCAAGAAATGAAATTGGGTATGCCTGAAAAGGTAAAAGAAGTGGCGCTGAAAGATGGTTACTTTGCCTTATCATTAGAAGTCCTTAAAGACTATGCAGGTGATTATGTGATTTTGAGCAATAACAAAGATCAGGACAATTCATTCCAACAAACTGACACGTTTAAAAGCATACCTGCCGTTAAAAACAATAAACTGTATGAAGCTGATGCAAAAAAATTCTACTTCAATGATCCAATCACATTAGATTACCAATTAGACTTCTTTTCCAAAAGTTTTCTTGGAAAATAATACAGCGAGGGAGAGGGATTCCAATTCCTCTCCTTTTATTCTATAAAAAAAGAAATGAGAGAGACAGATGACTAATGAAAATCAACGTTTCATCCCATTTATAAGTAAACTGATCATAGCGATCGTCGCCTTTATAGGCATGTTCATTATTTCAATGGCATTTGGTGCGGCTGATGTTACCGTTAAAGACGTCTGGCAAGCACTGACATCAAATGCTGTCGGTGAAAAGATTTCAATCATTCGGGAAATCCGCTTCCCTCGTGAAGTGGGGGCAATCTTTGTGGGTGCAGCCCTTGCCGTTTCTGGGGCCATCATGCAGGGAATGACAAGAAATCCACTTGCCGATCCCGGATTGCTTGGATTGACGGCTGGAGCCAATGCAGGTCTCGCCATCACTTTGGCATTCATTCCAAATGCTAATAATTTAGGGATCATGATTGCGTGTTTTATAGGTTCCGCTGTCGGGGCAACCATGGTTTTCGGAATCGGTACGATGAAAAAGGGAGGATTTTCACCTTTGCGGATCGTTTTGGCTGGTGCTGCAGTCTCTGCATTCCTATTTGCCGTTTCGCAAGGGGTCGGCATATATTTCAAGGTATCAAAAGATGTATCGATGTGGACGGCTGGCGGGAATATCGGAACTTCATGGGAGCAGCTTCGTGTAATCGTTCCGTTCATTTTGATGGGCATCCTCATCTCCCTTATCTTTTCCAGACAGCTCACCATACTTAGTTTAAGTGAAGAAGTGGCCGTAGGCTTAGGGCAAAAGACAACACAGATAAAGGCGGTTCTCTTCGTGGTCATCATTCTCCTGGCAGGGGCTGCCGTTGCGCTTGTCGGAAATATGGTGTTCATCGGGTTAATGGTCCCACATATCGTTCGGGCTATCGTGGGTACGGATTATCGCTTCATCCTCCCTATGTCTGCGATTTTGGGAGCCACTTTCATGCTGCTTGCCGATACGATCGGCCGTACGATCAATTCTCCATATGAAACACCTGTGGTAGCGGTTGTTGCGATGATAGGTTTACCTTTCTTCCTCCTAATCGTGCGTAAAGGAGGTAAAGCATTTTCATGATACAGTCAGCTTTAGTCAAAAAACAGCGTTGGATAATAGGTGCATTGAGTGCACTCATCATCATTACGATCATTATAGGGACGTGTTCGGGGTATTCCAATCTTTCTATAGGACGACTGTTTCCAACGCTCTTCGGGCAAGGGACGTTTAAAGAGGAATTCATATTATTTTCCGTCCGCTTACCGCGTATCATCATCACCCTTTTAGCAGGCATGGCCCTTGCACTGTCGGGAGCCATTCTACAAGGGATCACACGTAATGATTTAGCCGATCCCGGAATCATCGGGATCAACTCAGGAGCAGGTGTTGCCATTGCCGCATTCTTTTTGTTTTTCCCGCTTGACGCTGGTTCATTTGTTTATATGGTTCCGCTTGTTGGTTTTATCGGAGCGTTACTGACGGCCTGTTTAATATATATCCTCTCATACAAGAGGAAGAGTGGACTTGAACCCGTCCGGTTAGTGTTGATCGGCGTAGGTTTTTCAATGGCGCTTTCAGGCCTGATGATTGTCCTCATTTCGTCAGCGGAACGAGCGAAGGTCGATTTCATCGCAAAATGGTTGGCAGGAAATATATGGGGCACGGATTGGCCTTTCATTTGGGCAATCATTCCATGGTTAGTCATCCTCATTCCATTCACCTTATATAAAGCAAATCGTTTGAATCTGCTTGGTTTAAGTGAACCGGTCGCAATTGGGGTCGGTGTATCGATTGAAAAGGAGCGGATCGTACTGCTGATCACGGCTGTGGCACTGGCAGCGGCTGCCGTTTCTGTTACAGGCGGAATTGCATTCATTGGACTTATGTCCCCGCACATAGCAAAATCCTTGGTAGGACCTCGAAATCAACTATTCATTCCGGTTGCCATTTTAATCGGTGGGTGGCTATTGCTGCTTGCCGATACGATAGGCCGAAATATAATTGAACCCGAGGGGATTCCCGCAGGTATCATGGTTGCATTGATCGGTGCACCTTATTTCATGTATTTATTGTTGAAAAAATAAGATATTGTTAAAATCCCTTGAAATCATTCAGGGGATTTTATGTTTTTTGGTTCTTCCGTAATTTTTCGTATTTAATCATGTATTATCTATATCTATTTATTTCATCAGGATTCAATCGTTTCGCTTCGAAATAAAATACTTGAATAAACTTTTTTGTATTTACCCGGGTAGGTGTAAGAACTATTTTTGAATCATTTTGCAGTTCTTTCATCTTTTGGCGAACGACTGTGAAATCAAAAAATTTGGAAGCGTAATTTTCAAACTTCGGATTCGAAAAATCCGTTAAACCTAGCGAAGCGAAATGATTTAACGAATGGTTAATCGTTCTGCGTATTCTCTGTTCGGCAGCTTTTATTTCCCGATTGATATCAACCGGCAGAGCTGCTGTTCCGAGCTTTTTTTTGGTGATTTCTACAAAGATTTCTTTAAGGGTTGGGAATTGCTTTCCAAATGTAAAAGTCCGTTCATACATAAATAAATACTGAAGCATTTCCATTAAATCTTTTGCGCCATTTTCTCCAACGACCCCTAATTCCGATAAAAGGAATTCACCCACCTCCCTTATACTTTTTTCATTAAAACTATTGGAATTATCAACTTTTGGCTGTTCAAAGTTCAATACACTATTTAAAGAGGCTTGGATATTAGTGATCGATCTTTCTAAATGGATGCGTTCCATAACTTTTCGAATGACTGTCAATATCTCAATCCGATTGATTGGTTTAGTAATATAATAATCGATTCCAAGTGAGTATGCCTCGCCAATCAACTCCTTGGATTCAACCTGCGAAATCATTATTATTTTCCCGTTAAATGTACTTTTTATATGGCGAAGTGTCTCAATGCCATCCCGGATGGGCATTAATAAATCAATAAATAATATATCAATTTGTTTTAAATTCAAAATATGCCCTTCTAATAGACTGCCATCTTCCGCTTCCTCCACCACTTCACCTAAATCTTCGTTTTCTATAATTTGGCTTAGGTTTGAACGTATGGCACAATCATCATCTGTTATAAAAAAACGCATGGAATCACCCTTTCTGGATCAACTTCTGGATTGGTAACTTTATTGAAAAAACAGCGCCATTAAAACTATTCTCAAATAGGATATCCCCTCCCAGTTCTTTCACGACTTCTTTAACATATGAGAGTCCAATCCCTGTTGAAGGTGTCCCGAACTGATCATACTTTGATGTAAAACCAGGTTTGAATATGACAGTCTGATATTTTTGAGGAATTCCAGGTCCGGTATCAGCAACTTTAAATTCTACATTGTCACTAATTTCAAACAAACTTAAACGGACGATTCCCTTTTCTTTAATTGCTTCCACTGCATTGGCGACTAAATTATTGAAAAGAGATAACACGGTATATACATGATAAGGTGAATCGTTTTTTCCTTCCAATGAGTATTCAAATTGAATGTCCTTTCCTAATGATAAGGCGTATTTTTCATTAATTCGGATAATTAAATAAAAAAGTTCAGCAGCATTCATATAATCTTTAAAACTCTCATTGGAGATCAATTTGGAGAGACCAGCAAAAATCCGTTGATTATCTTTCTTGACTTCATGCATTTCACCCGCGATGCGTAATGCTTTTTGACTATATGGCTCTGTAAGATCATGAAGTTGCTTTTCCCTTTTTTCCAATGCTTTTAATTCGCGATACAAATCATATGATTTCTTTGTAATATTCTCAGCATTTTTTAATGTTTTTTTTAAATGAATCGTTTCCTCGTATAAATTGGAAATGAGCATCAGCATATGTTCATTTTGTTTTCTGATTTGCCTCTCCCTTGATTGTGCTTCATAAAGTTTCATCATATTAAAAAAGCTCAAAACGATAAAACTGTGGCCGAATGCGATCACGATCATCTCATTTAGTGAACCAAACGTAATCGTTGTTTCCAACACAATATATTGAAAGATTAATTCTACGGAGTCGGACAATATTTCGATAATGAGACCAATAAATCCAATAATCAAAGTTCGGCTTTGAAAGCGGTTGATTTTCGCAAAATAGAATAGAACGGAATAGGTAAAATAAAAGAAAAAACTAGGATAATGAGCGTGAAATGCGGAAATCCAGGAGAAATTATCCTGCATGAAAAAGTCGATTAGAATGCGAAATATCACAACCATTGTTCCTGTCAGGATGCCCGAAAATATGGCAGGCGTTTTTTGTAATAATAGTAAAAAGAAGAAAAATGCAGGCACACCAAAACTTACCCGAAACGTTTCATTGAAAGGATAAAAACTCAATTCGCCTGCTAATGGCACAGTTAACAACATCAAAGCAAGGACATAGACCTCTTTTTTCATTAACGTACTGAGATACAAGTCGTCACCTCCTAATTTGTTTAAAAAATCAGTATACAGTTTCATCGGCTTCAATACAACGCTTACTTTTTCCTGAATAGAACGGATTATAATCAATTATGGCAAAATCAAATTGTTTTTCTATCCACAAAAAATGGTAACGGGACATGTGAGATGATCACGTTTTTTTTAGTGGATTTTTATTTTTTAGATTTTGTAGGTTTTTGTATGATTATGTAGTTCCCAATTTAAAATTAAGCAGAAAGAAATTTTTGAAAGCGCTTAACAATTTTTAGAATATTCATTATTTTTTCATCGAATCTAGTAATGGCATTCGGTAAAACGCTCATATTGAAAATATAATGATACAACAACTGAAGAGGTGGAAGAATGTGATTGAAGAATTGTCAAAAGAGTATGACATTCACGTTAATAGTCAAAGAAAATCCGACTTAGATGAATGGGTAGCATATTACAGATCCTTTGCTATTGAAGGACAAACCGCTAATTATATACCGGCATTGAGAAATGCACATTTATCGCAATTGGGCATTACCATACTGGAGCCGGGTGGAACAATGATCAAGTCAGGGGATTGGGAAGTTCCTTTCACGCTGCAAAGTATTTCAAAAGTGCTTAGCTTTATAGCCGCATGTTTGGGTCGCGGCATTTCTTATGTGTTAGAGAGGGTCGATGTGGAACCAACTGGGGATGCTTTCAATTCAATTATTCGTTTAGAAATGCATAAGCCGGGAAAGCCGTTCAATCCTATGATAAATGCCGGGGCGATTACAGTAGCTTCGCTTCTCCCAGGGGATTCTTCACAAAATAAATTGGAATTTCTCTATGAGCTATTTGAAAATTTGTTAGGGAAGCGCCCGACAATCAATGAGGAAGTGTATCAATCTGAGTGGTTAACCTCTCATAGAAATAGAGCTTTGGCTCACTATTTGAAAGAGACGAATTATTTGGAATCGGAAGTAGAGGAAGCTTTAGAGGTTTACCTCATGCAATGTTCCATAGAAGTGACCACAGAAGACATAGCCCTGTTAGGACTGATTCTTGCTCAAGATGGTTACCATCCCGTTCGTAAAGAACAAGTAATCCCTAAAAAATTGGCTAAGCTGGCCAAAGCATTAATGCTTACTTGCGGTATGTACAATGCTTCGGGGAAATTTGCGGCTTTTATTGGGGTGCCGGCTAAAAGTGGAGTATCTGGCGGGATTATGGCACTAGTTCCTCCAAGTGCCAGAAGCGGAATGCCTTTTCAAGATGGATGTGGCATTGGTATTTATGGACCAGCCATCGATGAATATGGGAATAGCGTAGCAGGTAGTTTGTTATTGAAACAAATGGCACAAGAATGGGATTTAAGCATTTTCTGAAATGCAGAAAAATTTGGTTCCGGTGTAATTAATAGAAGCAATAAGGGGACATCCTTAAGGTTTCCTCATCAATTTTCAAACTTTTACAAGAGGTGATGTAAATGCAGCAACTACTTTAAGATGTAATTGGGCGCCCTACACGAATCATTAATCCAGTTACTTTTAAACGTAAAGAATAATTTTGGAAAGCATGGTGAAAAATGTATGAATAATATGCAGCGAAAGATGGGAACATTTTCGTTAATGATGGTGGGACTCGGGTCAATTATTGGCTCAGGTTGGTTATTCGGAGCTTGGAGAGCGGCACAGATTGCAGGACCCGCTGCCATTATCTCTTGGATTATCGGGATGGTTGTTATTTTATTTATCGCACTATCTTACAGTGAATTAGGGTCTATGTTTCCTGAAGCTGGGGGTATGGTAAAATACACGCAGTACTCTCATGGTTCTTTTTTAGGGTTTATTGCAGGCTGGGCAAACTGGATTGCAATCGTTTCCGTAATTCCAGTTGAAGCGATTGCTTCTGTTCAATATATGAGCTCATGGCCATGGGAATGGGCACAGTGGACACATGGTTTAGTAGAAAATGGAAGTCTTACTGGAGGAGGCTTGGCAATTGCCTCTGTATTGCTGATCGTCTACTTTTTATTAAATTACTGGACAGTCAGTTTGTTTTCGAAAGCTAATTCATTCATTACAGTCTTTAAGGTTATTATTCCTGGACTTACGATTGGCTCACTTTTATTTGCCGGGTTTCATGCATCCAATTTTACATCTGCAGGAAGTATCGCTCCTAATGGTTGGGCAAGTGTACTTACTGCTGTAGCAACTTCTGGTATCATCTTTGCATTTAACGGTTTTCAAAGTCCAATTAACATGGCAGGTGAGGCAAAGAATCCTGGACGTTCGATCCCAATTGCAGTAATTGGCTCCATTTTAATTGCAACGGTCATCTACGTTCTATTACAGGTTGCGTTTATTGGAGCCGTTGACCCGTCCATGATTGTGAATGGATGGCAACATTTGAATTTCAATTCACCGTTTGCTGACTTAGCAATTGTTTTAGGCATAAACTGGTTGGTTATTTTACTATACGTAGATGCTTTTATTTCTCCTTCGGGGACAGGAATAACATACACGGCGACAACGTCACGAATGCTCTATGGAATGGAAAAGAATAAATATTTACCAAGTGTGTTTGGAAAACTGCATCCTCTTTATGGAATCCCGCGTCAAGCCATGTTTTTTAATCTAGGCGTATCTTTCTTATTTTTATTCATGTTTAGAGGCTGGGGCGTATTGGCAGAGGTTATTTCAGTTGCGACTTTAGTCTCTTATATTACAGGTCCAGTTACTGTTATGACATTAAGACGCACAGGTCAGAACTTGTACAGACCATTACGTTTAAAAGGATTAAGCATCATTGCACCACTGGGCTTTGTCTTTGCTTCTTTGGTTCTATATTGGGCAAGATGGCCGCTTACAGGTCAAGTATTATTTATCATTATGGCTGGTCTTCCCGTTTATTTCTATTATCAATCAAAAATAAAATGGAAGGGATTCCGCCAAAACTTTTCAGCAGGGCTTTGGATGGTTGTTTACTTACTCTGTATGATGACCATTTCATACTTAGGCAGTGAAAAGTTTGGTGGACTAAACATAATCCCATTTGGTTTGGATATGGTCATCATTACATGTTTATCACTAATGTTTTATAGTTGGGCAATAAAAAGTGGTTTCCAAACGGAATATTTGGAACAAGGACAAAAAGTGAATGAAGACTTGAGATCGATGGAGAACAACGTTTCAGCTCAAACTGATAAAAAGAACGCTGTATAATGATGAAGCCTATTCGATTGGCATGCTCAATAAGCCATTCGTGAATGACTTCGAAAGTGCTTCTATATTTATATATAGATGAGGATTCAAAAAAGGGACGGCAAATTTTATTTGCTGTCCCTTTTTTTGGAGTTTTAGAAAAGGCTGTTATTTTTTATTTCACACCTGGTTTATCGTCATACCCGGCAGTGAAGATAGCGGCTAAAAATGTTACAGCAACTCCAACGATAATAACTGTGCCCATGTTGTGACCTCCCTTTACCCATATTGTCCCACTTAAGTATAGGCTTAGTATACCCTAATTTTTAGCAGGAGTGCACACAAATTTTCTTGTCAGCATATTTGTCATCAATTCTCAATGATTAAGCCCTTTTCGATACATGGAGAGTCAAGCGGGATTCGAAACAATGCCCGTCCACTTTTTAAAGTCTGACATGTTTGTCAGACTTGGAGCATAGATTTAAGTATTCTCTGAAAGTGACAGGGGGAGGTTCCTTAATGGATATTTTAAAGAAAATCGAAAAATTTAGAGAAGATGAACAGAAGCTGAAGTGGGAAGGCACCTTCGCAGAGTACTTAGAAATATTGAAAGAAACGCCTTTAGTTGCTCAATCTGCTCATTCACGTGTATACAACATGATCAGAGATGCAGGGATAGAAGAAGTAAATGGGACAAAGAAATACAATTTTTTCAGCGGTCAGTTATTTGGCCTTGAAGATTCACTGGAAAGGCTCATCGAGGAATATTTCCATCCGGCAGCAAAGCGGCTGGATGTCCGTAAGCGGATATTGCTTCTCATGGGTCCGGTGTCAGGTGGGAAGTCCACACTCGTTTCTTTACTGAAGCGTGGACTTGAAAATTATTCGTTAAAAGACTCTGGTGCGATTTATGCAATAAAAGGATGCCCGATGCATGAAGATCCACTGCATCTCATTCCGCAGTATTTACGGGATGATTTCTTTGAAGAATATGGCATCAGGATTGAAGGAAATCTTTCGCCGCTGAATGTAATGAGGTTAGAACAGGAGTATGGAAGCAGGATTGAAGATGTTATGGTCGAACGTATTTTCCTTTCGGAGGATAAGCGTGTTGGAATTGGAACATTCAGTCCTTCTGATCCTAAGTCACAGGATATTGCTGATTTGACGGGAAGCATCGATTTTTCGACCATTGCCGAATACGGTTCTGAATCAGATCCGCGTGCCTATCGCTTTGATGGCGAGCTGAACAAGGCGAACCGCGGGATGATGGAGTTCCAGGAGATGCTGAAATGTGATGAGAAATTCTTATGGCATTTGCTATCATTGACACAAGAGGGGAATTTTAAAGCTGGCCGTTTTGCATTGATCAGTGCAGATGAACTCATTGTGGCTCATACGAATGAAACGGAGTATAAAGCGTTCATTTCCAACAAGAAAAATGAAGCATTGCATTCCCGTATCATTGTCATGCCTATTCCATATAACTTGAAGGTTACCGAGGAAGAGAAGATTTATGAAAAAATGATTCGTGAAAGTGATGTCTCGGATGTTCATATAGCCCCGCATACATTAAGGGTGGCGGCAATCTTCAGCATCATGACCCGCCTGAAAGATCCCAAAAAGGGCGATATCGATTTAGTGAAAAAGATGAGGCTTTATGATGGGGAAAATGTTGAAGGATTTAATTCCGCAGACATCAATGAATTGAAAAAAGAATATCAGGACGAAGGCATGAGCGGAATCGACCCGCGTTACGTAATTAACCGGATTTCCTCTACGATAATACGTAAGGAGAATCCGTCCATTAATGCATTGGATGTACTTATGTCATTAAAAGCAGGTCTTGACCAGCATCCGTCCATTACGAACGAACTCCGGGAGCGGTATTTAAATTTCATTTCACTGGCACGTAAAGAATACGATGCCATTGCAAAAAATGAAGTGCAAAAAGCTTTTGTATATTCATATGAAGAGTCGGCGAAAATCCTCATGGATAATTATCTGGATAATGTCGAAGCATACTGCAATAAATCAAGGCTGCGCGATCCATTGACTGGAGAAGAAATCAACCCAGATGAAAAATTGATGCGCTCGATAGAAGAGCAAATTGGAATTTCCGAGAATGCAAAAAAAGCATTCCGCGAAGAAATATTAATTCGAATTTCAGCATATGCCCGTAAAGGGAAGCGATTTGATTATAATTCCCATGATCGTTTACGGGAAGCGATCCAGAAAAAACTATTCGCTGATTTGAAGGATGTCGTTAAGATCACCACTTCAACGAAGACACCAGACGAAAGGCAACTGAAGAAAGTGAACGAGGTCATCACGAGACTTATAGACGAGCACGGATATAATTCGACTTCAGCCAATGATTTGCTGCGCTATGTGGGCAGCTTGTTAAATCGGTAATCCATAATTTTTTGCTCCTGCCCCCGATCGGGCAGGGGTTTATTACCGTTTACGGAAGGTTGGATGAATGAAAGGTGGATTAGAGGAAATCCAGGATTTCTATTGAAATCATGAATCTTTTTATAACGGTGATTATAGTAGGCATGGGAGATTATAACCCAACAAAGCACCAGTCCCTTCTGAATGAAGGAAACCCGGTGCTATTGATTTCTATTTAGTTACATTCAAGCCATACTGTTCAATAAGTGTAATAAGTTGATTCGGTGATAGTTTTTCTTCGCTATGGTCAATTTTAATTTCCCCATCATCAACATCGATGATCGCACGTTCCACACCTTCCGTTTTCAAAAGTATGGACTCCAGATTTAAAATAGGGCCTTCTGACGTTGCTTCCTTTACATAAAGGGTAGTTGTTTGCATAGATCTTGCACCTCCTTACATTTGCTCATAATGTTTTATCTATACCCCATATTTCCATTAGATATGTTACGTTTCGGATTTGGTAATATTGGGTATCTATAAGTAGAGGTGATGGCAAATGAGCAAAGAGGAACTGAAAAAAGAACATGTACCGGAAAATAGCTCCATGGCTAAGGATTATGAAGAGATGAAAGAACTTGGAAAGCAGATGGAAAATCAAAGGACGAATGAAGAATTGAAAGAGTGGGATAAACGCCCAGGTACAGTTCAACATGAAATAGAGGAAGAGAAGGGTTGACGAATACCACAACCAGAATCATTCTATCTGTGTAAAAGGGGTGTCCAGAAAAACTGCTGGGACATCCTTTTTGTTGTGTTCCATTGCTTTTTTTAAAATGTCCTGGGAGTCTTTTGCTGCTCCATTACTTCTGGCTTAAAGCGATCCTATTACCGATGAATGAAAAAACGAACAGACCTGAAAATCATCAGGTCTGTTCGTTTTGTTATATTCCTTATTTAGAAATAACCTTAAAGGGCTTTAACGCCCCTGTCAGGACTTGTCTAGTTCATGGGCAAACATCCATTATTAATTTTGTTGTAAATTATCCTGCGTCGCTGCATAAGATAGAGTAATACTTTTCTTTTCATCCGTTTTTTCGCACTGTATTTTTCAATGGAAAACCGGAATGATGTGGGCATTCCCACACTAACTTATTATATGAAGGAATGATGAAAAGCGTGCAAACATTTTTAAGGGGGGAAGAGAATGTCGGAAGAGAGTAATCAACAGTATGTAATCTCACAGGAAAATTGGACCCTCCATCGGAAAGGCTATGATGATCAACAACGCCATCAGGAAAAGGTGCAGGAAGCGATCAAGAATAATTTGCCTGATCTAATTTCAGAAGAAAGCATCGTAATGTCCAATGGCCGGGATGTCATCAAGATCCCCATTCGCTCCTTGGATGAATACAAAATTCGTTATAACTATGATAAGAACAAACATGTAGGGCAAGGCGATGGAGACAGTAAAGTGGGGGATGTAGTCGCAAGGGATGGCTCACCGTCCGATGCCGGAGCCGGTAAGGGCCAAGGTGCAGGTGACAAGGCCGGCGAGGATTATTATGAAGCCGAAGTGTCGATGATGGAATTGGAGGAGGCCTTGTTCAGTCAACTGGAACTCCCTAATCTTCAGAAGAAAGAACATGCGGAGCACACTCTTGAACATATTGAATTCAACGACATCCGCAAGACAGGCCTAATGGGAAATATCGATAAAAAGAAAACGATGATATCCGCTTTCAAACGGAACGCCTTAAGGGGGCACCCCGGTTTTCACCCTATTTATAAGGAAGACTTTAAATTCAAAACCTGGAATGAGGTTCAGAAACCTGATTCCAAAGCAGTTGTACTGGCAATGATGGATACTTCCGGAAGTATGGGGTTATGGGAAAAATATATGGCTCGAAGCTTTTTCTTTTGGATGAACCGTTTCTTGCGGACAAAATATGAGACCGTGGAAATCGAGTTCATTGCCCATCATACAGAAGCGAAAGTCGTTCCGGAAGAGGATTTCTTTTCAAAAGGGGAAAGCGGCGGTACGATTTGTTCGTCCGTATACCGAAAAGCATTAGAACTTATTGATCATAAATATGACCCTGCGAAGTTTAATATCTATCCGTTTCACTTTTCCGATGGTGATAACCTAACATCCGATAACGTCAGATGCGTTAAGCTTGTTGAAGAACTCATGAAGGTTTCCAATATGTTCGGATACGGGGAAGTCAATCAATACAATCGCCATTCGACATTGATGACAGCTTATAAGAACATCGATAATGAAAAATTCAGGTACTATATCCTTAAGCAAAAGGCTGATGTTTTCCATGCAATGAAGAGCTTTTTTAAAGATGAGGAAAGTAAGAAGTATGCTTAAAATAGGAAGAGTGGAAAGTAATTTTTTTTCAATTCAATATAGTTGAAGGTAAAAAGGCGTACGGTTCACATCGGACTACTTTTTCGGAATATTCAGTTTTATCTCGTATTAAGGAAATACACAAAGGCCATTGCTCAACATTAAGCAATGGCTTTTTCGCATGCACATCATTCGGATATTGAGCGAGGGTCAAAGAATGTAAATGAGTTATCGGAATCACTTTGTACTTTACCCTAATGATAATGATCCGTAATATGCAGCAAATAAACTTACCTCTTCTAAGCCTAGGACATTTCTTTTTCTCCAAATGGAGAAGGTGAAACTTTCTTATCTGACAGAGTTTGAGGTTGATAATTTTTACTAAAGATAAGGGAGCCGCGAAATGACCGAAGCGAGAACGCCATATATTCCTTCTCTATTTAAACCAAAGACTTTAAACCAAAGACCACTCTCTACTTATTCGAAAATTAAAATCACGGAATGGGAACATGTCGTACCGCTATCAGTGGCTGGTATGTAAATGGCCCCGGTACAATACCGGGGCCATTGCCGTTTAGAACCTTTTATACCTTTACTGGCTTTATTGAGTCGTTACATATTCATTATTTCCTGCACGCATTCCAACAATGAAAATAAGTGCCGATATAGCGGCCAACATCAGTAAGGGAAGAGTCCAGCTGTGTGTAATGTCATGAAGCAATCCGAATAATACCGGTCCAATGGCAGCTAAAAGGTACCCGAATGATTGTGCCATTCCTGATAATTCCGTCGCTTCATGCGTGCTTTGTGTTCGAAGACTAAAGAACATCATCGATAAACTGAATATGGTTCCGACTCCAATCCCAATCAATATCATGCATACTGGGATGAAGAGCGTGCTTCCGGATAATATTCCGAATATCCCTGATATAAGGAAGATGACAGGCGGGACCACTAACAGACGCTGACTTTGTAAGCGTCCAGCTAAAATTGGCACAAGGAATGTTATGGGAATGACTGCAAGCTGCATGATGGAAAGCATCCAGCCAGCTTCATCAGCATTCAGGCCTTTTTGCTCCAGGATTTCAGGCATCCAGGTAATTACTGTATAGAAAATAAACGATTGCAAACCCATGAAGAATGTAATCTGCCAGGCTAAACCAGAACGCCATAAGTTAATCTTTTTATCCTTTTGCGCCGTTTGTACATCCTTACCTGAGTTGAATGGCCGTCTTAATTGCGGCATCCATAAGAAAACTGTAATAAGTGATAAAATCCCCCAACATCCAAGGGCACCAGCCCATCCCAATCCGGATGAAGAAGCAAGGGGAATGCTGATCCCAGAACCTATTGCGCCGCATAAATTCATGGAAACAGCATAGGTTCCTGTCATCAAACCGATGTTCCTGGCAAAGTTATGTTTAATCAGACTGGGTAACAAAACATTGCCTATTGCAATGGCTAACCCGATTAAAATGGTCCCTATGAACAATGTCGGCACTCCGCCAACTGAGCGTATCCCAATTCCGATCGTTAATAATACCAAGGAAAGGAAAAGTGTAAGCTCCATTCCAAAACGCCGTGCTATCCTAGGTGCAAACGGTGATAATAAAGCGAAGGAAAGCAAAGGCAATGTCGTTAATGAACCTGATAATGTATTGGAAATCCCCAAGTTATCACGGATCGAAGTGACAAGGGGTCCAACCGATGTTAAGGGAGCCCTCAGATTTGCCCCAAGAAGAATGATTCCGATGATGAGCAGTCCTAATCTTGGTTTAATATCCACTTTTCTTTGTTCTAGTTGATTTGCCGCTTGATGAATGCCCATAATCTCCTCCTTACTTACTCTAAAGATTTTTTGAATTGTGCAATGTATTCATTCACTGTTTCGATTGCCCGGTTCACATCTTGTTCGATGATGGCATCCACAAGTTTGCAATGAATGTTCAAATGAAAGTTCACATCAGAACTCATCTCCACTATCTGATGGATGGATTCATGCAGGGAGTGTTCCATATGTTCGTACAAATCAATCAATAAATCATTATGTGATGAAACCATAATCGATTTATGTAACTGTATATCCGCTTCTTCGTAGGCCTTGATATCCTTTGCTTCGGCAGCTCTACAGCAGGCTGATATATGAAACCGCAATTGTTCTATATCTTCTTGATTACGTCTTAATGCCGCCAACTGAGCTCCTTCTCTTTCAAGGGCATGACGGACCTCTAACGTTTCTAATATACTTGACTGCTGGATCCTTCTTTCAAATGCTGCCCCCAGGGCACTTGATGACCTTACGAATGTCCCCTTTCCTTGTTTCGTTACTAAAAGCCCTGCGTAAACAAGTGATCGTACAGCTTCCCTTAATGTATTTCTGCTTACATCGAACTGTTGGATCAAATCCATTTCAGGGGGAATTTGATTTCCTATTTTCCATTCACCTGATTCGATTAACGATTCGATTTGGGAAACCACCTGCTCCACAAGTGATAAGCGATTTGTTTTGGATATGGTCAAGATATACACCTCTAATTTGTAGGATGATTGGTTCATTGGTCATTTTAACATATGTATGTTGAAAATGGGTATAAGGAGTATTTTAAATCCAAATTTGTTTCCCTTTTATTCTTTAGAAAAAATTGCAGTCGATTTCAGAAATCCGCTCCCTTTCCGCCGACTGTCTGCCAAGCCTCCTCGGTGCAAGCGCCTGCGGGGTCTCGGCTAGCCAGTTATTCGGCAGGAGTGTCGCAAATTTCTTCAATCCAATAAGGATTACAGGAAAAAGCATGAAGGATAAACTAATCTTAAACATGCTTCGGGATGAGGCCAACTCTCAGTTTTTCTTTGAAAAAATTGCAGTCGATTTCAGAAATCCGCCCCCTTTCCGCCGACTGTCTGCCAAGCCTCCTCGGTGCAAGCGCCTGCGGGGTCTCGGCTAGCCAGTTATTCGGCAGGAGTGTCGCAAATTTCTTCAATCCAATAAGGATTACAGGAAAAAGCATGAAGGATAAACTAATCTTAAACATGCTTCGGGATGAGGCCAACTCTCAGTTTTTCTTTGAAAAAATTGCAGTCGATTTCAGAAATCCGCTCCCTTTCCGCCGACTGTCTGCCAAGCCTCCTTGGCGCAAGCGCCTGCGGGGTCTCGGCTAGCCAGTTATTCGGCGGCGGGGGTGTCGCAAATTTCTTCAATCCAAAGGCATCCTCAAAGGGTAACTCAAGTTTGTTTTGAAATCATGGTTAGGGGTGAGACCATATCTATTGATGCAACCTTCAGACTATAGACAAATTTAAACTAAACGCCAGGTGGTCTATAGTTTTAAAACAACATCCCAGTTGATTGGAGCGGGTGTTCGAGCCTTTCGCGGGAAAAGCGAGTACAAGGGAGACCCTGCAGGCGCAAAGGCGCCGAGGGACTTCCGGACCGCCCGCGGTAAGCGAGTTTCTTGAGTGGAAATCGACATCCAATCTGTACTGACACTAAAAAGACTGAAGGCAAACCCGACTTTCATCGAGTTTGCTTTCAGTCTGAAATCCCTAATAAAATACAGGGGGGATAAAATTTCTATTTTTTTTGTTTGACAATAAATGAGAGAAGGATGAATATCACTAACGTGACAAGACATACTGTAGTCCCGATGAAGTTTTGCTTATTAAAGAGAAATGCCAAAAAGATAATGCTTAAAGCCGTGATGGCTAATATAGTTGTATATGGGTACCATTTTACCCGGAATCCTGGTTTGCCATTGTATTGCTTACGCAGTTTCAATTGCGCGGAACAAATACTGATCCACAATAATAAAACCGTGAATCCAGGAATGGCCATAAGGTAGCTTAAAATCAGGTCGGGATACAAATAGGATAAAAACACACCAGCCAATATGCATAATGTAGTTAAAAATATACCATTAAGCGGAATACCCTTTTTCGTTGTTTTTAAAAATGCCTTGGGCGCTTCCCCGTTCTGGGAAAGAGTGAACAGTGTCCTTGAGGTAGCGTATATGCCAGAATTTGCAGCTGATAAGACAGCGGTTAAAAGAACGAAATTCATGATATCGGCGGCTCCGGGAAGTCCCGATAAGCTGAAAACCTGAACGAAAGGACTTACTTCATTGCTTACATGGTTCCAAGGTATTACTCCGCAAATGATAAGTATCGGCAAGACATAGAAAAGAATCACCCGCCATACTGTTCCTTTTATGATTTTTGGTATGACTCGCTGACTATCTTTTGTTTCCGTGACGGCTACACCAATTAATTCTGCACCCCCGTATGAAAACATGACCACTAAAAGTGCACTTAACATTCCGTCAATTCCTTTGGGGAAAAAACCACCATGTTCCGTGTAATTAGAAAATGAAGCCGAACTAGGAAAAAGTCCTAGCATGATCAAAGCTCCTAAAATAATAAAAGCAATTAAGGTTATTATTTTAATTCCTGCGAACCAAAATTCGAGTTCTCCATAGTATTTTACTTGAAACAAATTAATTCCTATTATAACTGAAGCGCAAAGTATGCTTAATAGCCATAATGGTACTGTAGGAAACCAATATTGTAGAAAACTGCCGGCTGCGACTATTTCTACAATGATTACGATAATCCAATTGAACCAATAGAGCCACCCGACAATGAATGATAGTTGAAACCCAAAAGCTTTATTAATGAGATGTTGGACGTTCATATTAGGAAAAGCGGTTGCCATCTCCCCTAGTGCGGCCATTACAATGAATAACAATAGCCCCCCTATTAAATAGGCTATCACAACACTTGGGCCTGCCATATTTAATGTATCGGAACTCCCCTTAAAAATCCCCGTTCCTATCATTCCGGCTAAAGCAATGAACTGGACATGCCTCGGCAATAGGCCCTTTTTTAGATCTTGATGAGTCTTCTCCATTATATTCATGCCTTTCTTTCACAATTTTAATAAAATAGTCTATCAGTAAAACTTAAAGTTTCTTCTATTATTGAACGCTTTCACGTACTAAAGTGCTATATTAATATATCATGAATCGGAAAAAAGTCAATTTAGGCCGGTGAACGGGAATGGGTTTCCAACCGGCGAAGAAGGTTATCTAAAAATATTGGATTTTATGAAATGATTCAAAGAAAAAAACTGCTAGGTGATTTTTTAGGGATGAATTGGCAATTCTTCATTCTTTAAAATACATATTGAAAAGAGAGAAATATAATTCTGTTTAATTGCATTATTACTGGCATTTGTTTCGTAGTATATAAGTTGATTGAATCAGTTTCAGTCCTTAATAGTCGTGGTCGCTTAGTTTATCTTGTCAGGATTGTTACAGCCAGCATTTGGGAGCTGCGGGGGCCAGGGTTATGGAACATACTGCAGAATTACAAAAAACCGACCTTTCAAGGTCGGTTTTTCTTTAATATAAGGTAAGAAGTGGGAAACTATCCGTTCCCATATGAATAGGGGAGCGGCGCCTGTAGGTATTCGGTTTCTTGTTTCGGTTCAATTTCGCTTAAAAATTGCAAATAACCGGTATATACCTGCGATGCCATTCCTACATAGTGCAATTCAGTGTGGATGATTCCTTTCCGTGGTGAATGGAGCAAATACATTTTTTCATCCCTCCTTTCTAAAAGGATGGCCAGTTAGTACAATGATATTTATTAGGAAAAGACTCCTATTACTAAAAAATGGATGCATCAGGTTCAAAAGCTTCTGCAGTTCTTTCTTCTAACACCATGCGCAGTCCATTCTTGGGTCTTAGTGTAAGGGAGGGAAGGGGGGTCACTTCATGGTGGTCAGGTGCAAGCTTTATCCTATACCGCTTTGCAATGCAGGCCAGGACAAACACCGCTTCCATCATGGCAAAGTGATTGCCAATACAAACCCGCGGCCCTCCGCCAAATGGAAAGTAAGCGAACGCAGGCAGGCTTTTCATAAAGTTATTTTCAAATCGCTCAGGGATAAATGATTCAGGTTGATCAAAATACTCTGGGTTATGCTGCATCACATAAGAACTTATTAGAATCATATCGCCTTTTTTAAAGCGATATCCTCCTATTGTGACATCCTCCGCCACATCACGGGATAAGATATACAGTGGCGGGTAAACGCGAAGTGTTTCATGAATGATATTTTGAGTGTATTGTAATTTCATGAAATCTTCAGGCCTGGGTTTCCGGTGACCGAATATGCTATTGACTTCATTGAAAAGCTTAGCTTGAATTTCCGGATGCTTCGAAATTGCATACAGTGCCCAGGAAAGAGCATTTGCTGTCGTTTCATGACCGGCCAGAAAAATAGTCATTAATTCATCACGCACCTGATGGCTTGTCATGCCTAACCCGTCGTCGGCATCACGGGCGTCCATCAAGATCCCTAGCATGTCTTCATGTTTTACTGTGTCGTTCTTCCGTTTTTCAATAATGCCGTAAATCACTTTATCAAGCCTTTGTATCGCCTTTTTATATTCACGGTTGATTTTAGTCGGTACCCATAATGGCATACGGAAAATCTTTCTCATCCTTTTGACTGTTATTCTCAATGCAGTTTCCAGAGGTTTCCCAACGATTTCATATCCATCCTTGAATTCCATGCTGAACATGGTCTTGCTGATTATCCCGAGAGTGATGTCCATCATATCCTTCGTTATAATCCGTTCATCATCATGTTGCCAAGTTGATATATAATCCATTGTGATATCAATCATATCCTTGGCGTATTGGCTAATATGAGTCTTTTTGAAAGAGGGTTGGATAAGCCTTCTCTGTCGCATATGAAAGTCTTTTTCACTTGTAAGCAGGCCTTCACCGATAAGCGGTTTTAAAAGATTGAAGTCCTTGGATTTGACGAAAGATTGTTGTTTTGTTACGAGTATTTGTTTTATTAAATCAGGATTTAAAACGTGATAAACAGTTTGGAATGGTCCTAAACGGAATTTAGCGACTTCCCCATATTCCTTGGACAATCGGGTCAGGAACCCAATGGGATCTGTTTGGAACTCTTTTGTATGTCCGGAAACCAGCCTTCCTTTTGGAACCTTTGGAGAAGTGCGGAAGACATCATCAGCATGGCTCAATGAAGTTTTTCCCCTTTCTTTAAAATACTTACATGTAATCATTGTATGAGGATAAGCTAAATCGGTTTGGACAAGTCGTTAAAGAAAGGGCGGATAATTCTATTGGAGAAATAAAGTTACAGCGAAAAAACTCTGGATGAATATAGCCAGAGTTTTTCATGAGAGCTTTAGATTAATGAAGGGGGCTTCAATTCAATTTCTTTCATCATCGCCCCCATGTTGGAAACGATCATTTTTTTCATTGATGGGCCCGCCAAATTGTGCATTGATTTCCTTAACCACTTGTTCTAAAAATTCATCAGATATTATTGGGTTATTGGCTTTATTGTGCATGTGTTTCTCTACAATCCTTTCTGGATATCGTGTTTTGGAACATTCATGAAGGATACGTTATCAACATAACCTCACTTATAGAAAACTATTCTTTCTCTGTTCAACTTTTTCTGCTGTAACATTTTACGGAAGAATAAACAGTTATATTTTACTTAGAGGATTATGGTAAGTGGATCATGTTACAACCAAAGGGGTCAATCCGATGTGGAAATGGCCCAATCACCTCTTTTTGGTAATTGGGCATGGTCTATATTAACTTCATTAAGGAAACAACTGCCTTAAATATTTTATTAGCTGATCACGAAGTTCAGGTCGTTTCATGGCGAAATCTATTGAAGCTTGAAGGAAGCCGAATTTATCTCCTACGTCATAACGATTTCCCTCGATGATATACGAATATAATGGTTCCTTTTCTAACAAAAGGTCTAAAGCTTCGGTAAGCTGGATCTCCCCCTTACGATCAGGCTGTACGTTTTCAAGGATTTCAAAAATCGCAGGTGATAAAATATATCGGCCAATTATCGCCTGTGTTGATGGTGCATCCTCCACTTTTGGCTTTTCCACCAAGTTTCTTACCAGAAATAAATCCTCATATCGTTCTTGGAAGTTTACGATCCCATACTTGGAGACATCGGCTGGTGATACTTCCTTACATCCAATAATGCTCGCTCGAACCTTGTTATACCGTTCCATTAACTGCTTCAAGGCTGGAACCTGGCTATCCACGATATCATCCCCTAACAGGACGGCAAAAGGTTCGTCTCCGATAAAGGTTTTGGCACATAAAACTGCATGACCCAGACCTAAAGGTTCCTTTTGCCTTACATAGTGGATATCGACCATGTTGGAAATGTTCTCCACGATCTTAAGCAGATCATTTTGACCTTTCATTTGCAGAAGCATTTCAAGCTCAATCGATTTATCGAAATGATCTTCGATGGCACGTTTGTTTTTACCCGTAACGATGATAATATCCGTAATCCCTGATTGTACCGCTTCTTCGATAATATATTGAATGGTCGGCTTATCGACAATCGGCAGCATTTCCTTTGGTTGAGCTTTCGTAGCAGGCAAAAATCGTGTTCCTAAACCGGCTGCTGGAATCACCGCTTTCCTTATCATAGCCCAGCCCCTTTTTAAGGTTCTTTTATATGCTTATTGCATTTTATGTGGTCATTGGTTGACCTATATCAAAATAGGTTAAAATAAATCCCTTAAAAAGAATAGATTTACCTTCAAAGCCAAATATTATGGATATATGAATTTAATCAAGAGGTGGATATTTTGCCAATTGAAAATCAAGAGAGAAAACAAATCCTTTTTGCCTTACTCATCATTGTTTTATATCTTTCCCCCTTAATCATCCTTGGAGAAAATGCGCATATTCGCGTACATGATAATTTGGATTCCAACCTTGCCTGGTATAAAGTCCTTTCAGAAAGCGGTGAGTTATTCGGTGCAATTGACGCCAGAATTCCGCAGATTATGAATGGGCTGCCCCGTAATGCTTTTGGCAGTGAGTTCAGCATTATCGTGTGGCTTCATGCTCTTTTTCCGACAATGGTTGCTTATGCAATAAGCCAGGCATTAACAAGGTTTATTGCATTCTTCGGTATGTATATCTTATTGAGGAAACATTTGGTTACAGGAAGACAATCAGGTTGGATTAGGGTTGGAACATCCTTAGCCTTTGCCCTTACCCCATTTTGGCCATCGGGAATGCTCAGTACACTTGGGATGCCTTTAGCCCTTTGGGCTTTTTTGAATATCCGCAGCAAGGATCATTCTTGGAAGAATTATTTGGTCCTTACACTTTTACCGCTTTATTCAAGCATCGTGCTTGGCTTTTTCTTTTTCCTTGTTGCAATGGGCTTTCTTTGGCTAACGGATGTAATCAGGGGAAAAGGGTGGAATATAACGTATCTTCTTTCGATCGTTTATATGACCGTCATTTTTGGTTTGGTGGAGTATCGTTTGGTCGCTTCATTCATTTTTGATTCGGAGCCAAACAGCAGAGATGAATATTTTCACGCAAGGCTGCCGCTCGATTGGGTCGTTAAGCTTACTTTCAAAAATTTCGTTCTTGGACATACGCATGTCATGACTTTACATGCGCTTATCATCCTGCCGATTACAGTCTTTGCCCTTTATATTATTCTGACAAAAAAATTGTGGAGACAGGAAAAGGTATATGTTTTTTTATTCGGCTTGAATTTCATGCTCTCAGCGTGGTACGCATTTTGGTTTTATAAAGGCTGGCTTCCTTTAACGGAAAGGTTTCACACACTGGATACTTTTAACTTTGCCAGATTTCACTTTTTAAGGCCGATGATCATTTACTTGGGGTTTGCCCTTGCGATAAAAATCATTTGGGAATACAGCAACTATGCTAAGAAAACCCTTTCTATTTTCATCGCCGTTCAAATACTGATTTTAATCGGTTTCAATGAGGAAATCACTCACAATAAAAAGCCAACTTTTAAAGAGTTCTATTCAGAAAGCCTTTTTCAGGAAATAAAAGATCATATTGACCGTCCACAAGAAGAATATCGTGTTGCCAGCATTGGGCTGCATCCCGCAATCGCTCAATATAATGGATTTTACACGCTCGATAGCTATAACAATTTTTATCCGCTTTCTTACAAACATCAATTTCGTCAAATAATTGAAAACGAATTGGCTAAGAATAAAAACATCAGAATCTATTTTGATGAATGGGGAGGACGTTGTTACCTGTTTACCGGTGAGCTTGGGAAGCATTATATGTTCAAGAAAGGCTCGAAAAAAGAGCTGAAAAATTTGGACCTCGATATGGATGCGTTTAAAGGATTAGGCGGCACGTATATATTTTCTGCCATCCCAATCAACAACGCGAAGGAAAACGGATTGGTGCTGGACAGGGTTTTCACGAAAAAAGGAAGCGTATGGAAAATTCATTTATACAGAGTCATGTGAAAAGGGGGGAATAGAATGAATTCACCGATTGTAACGATTGTTGTACCTTGTTATAACGAAGAAAGCGTTTTGCAGGAAACCATTTCCAAGCTTTGTGGATTGATGAGGGGGTTGGTCGATGAAAACGTCGTTTCCGGTCAAAGTAAAATTTTGTTTGTCGATGATGGGAGCAAGGATCAAACTTGGAAAATCATTTACAAAGAAACGATTAATAATGAATATGTTCGCGGGCTAAAGCTTTCCCGGAATGCAGGACATCAAAATGCACTTCTGGCTGGGTTGTTTACGGCCAAGGAAGCCTCAGATTGTGTGATTTCCATTGATGCAGATTTACAGGATGATATTCAAGTCATCCCGGAATTCATTCGTAAATTCAATGAAGGATGTGAAATCGTATATGGTGTCCGCCAGAAAAGGGACCTTGATTCATTCTTTAAACGAACATCTGCAACAGGTTTTTATAAATTGATGAACAAGATGGGGGTTAACCTTGTCTATAATCATGCCGATTTCCGGCTAATGAGCAAAAGGGCGATCATGGAGTTGGAACGCTTTGATGAAACGAATCTTTTTTTACGGGGGATTGTACCGCTCATTGGGTTTAAGACGGACTCTGTTTATTATGACCGTAAAGAAAGATTGGCCGGGGAAACGAAATATCCATTTAAGAAGATGGTTGCTTTTGCACTTGATGGCATTACTTCCTTTTCAGTTACACCGATCCGGCTTGTATTATGGCTAGGATGTCTTTCCTTTTTCATTAGCTTACTCTTTGGGTCTTACTTTTTATGGTTGAAATTTTATGGGCAGACCGAAACTGGCTGGACCTCATTGATCACCTCCATATGGTTGATCGGTGGACTACAGTTGATTGCTGTCGGGTTGATTGGGGAGTATATCGGAAAAATCTATAATGAATCCAAACGCCGGCCTAAATATATTGTTGATCTTGATCTATTTAATCCGCTCGATTTAAAAAAACGGGAGCAACTAGACAATGAACGGAACAGTATTGAAAAACTATCTAAAACAAACTAACTCCTTTATCCGCTTTTTATTGGTTGGAATAGTCAATACAGCGGTTGGACTTTCCATCATGCTTTTTCTCATGAATGTTCTTGAATTATCTTACTGGATCTCCACCTTTATCGGCAATGTTACGGGAGCTGTAACGAGTTTTCTTTTGAACAGGACTTTTACTTTTAAAAGCGATATAGAATGGCGTCGAGGAGTCACCCGTTTCTTTTGCGTCATCCTGATTTGTTATTCCGCCGCTTATTCTATAGGCCAAGCCATTGCAGAATCACTGGAAGGAACCGTTCATTTATCCATACAACAAAATTTGGCTGTTCTGATAGGAACAATCTTTTATACAGTGCTTAACTATCTTGGCCAGAAATACTTTGTCTTTAAAAAAAGCAATTTGAGGCCAATTCAAGAAGGAAGGAACTAATTGGTGTAGATCAGTGGAATAATGCCCCCGTTTGGACGGGAATTAAAAATGGTATCGGAAAGCGGAATTCTGATTTTATGACTATCCAAGCTGGGGCAGATCTGTTTTACTTAATCCATCAAGTTACTTCATATTTCCTTTTGGGGAATCTATCTTTTGTTCATTGTCTTCTTGAATATCTTCCTTTTAGACGTTTACTTTCCTCCTTTCCTACCATCGAATCATGTGTTTGCATGACTTTTGTTATATAAGTCAAGAATAAAACCTCGCTTATAAATAATAATTCTATTTCTGTGCAAAATTTTCATTTACTTTTCCATTTCACGGGAGTATGATAATCAACAGTTTCATATTTCTAAATCGCTTAAACCTTATGGTGCGGGGGACCCGTTATTATGATTGTCTTTAACAATCCAAGGGGTGAATCCTTTAAAAGGTAGGGCTACTCTTAGGTCCGAATCCGTCAGCTAACCTCGTAAGCGTTATATGAGAAGGAAGGTGGAGCTTGTTAGACAAAAAAATTGATGTCTACAGGTCTATTTAGCTATGACTTGTAGGCATTTTTGTGTTCTGTCTCTTTTTTTGCGACAGCTGGGAAATATAAACTTATAAATTACATGGTGGTGAATTCTTGATGTTATCTTCTATAAAGAGGTTCTTGATCGGGAGACCTTTAAAATCAAATGCACTTGGTGAACAAAAGCTTAACAAAACAAAGGCGTTGGCGATATTATCTTCAGATGCATTGTCTTCGGTTGCATATGGGCCGGAGCAAATATTGATTGTCCTGATCACGGTCGGTGCTGCGGCATTCTGGTATTCAATCCCTATCGCGATTGGAGTATTGATCCTGTTAACCGCTTTGATTTTGTCCTACAGACAAATCATTTTCGCTTATCCACATGGCGGGGGAGCCTATGTGGTTTCAAAAAACAATTTAGGTGTCAATCCAGGGTTGATAGCTGGAGGATCCTTATTGGTCGATTATATATTAACTGTCGCGGTAAGTGTTTCCGCTGGTACGGATGCCATCACGTCCGCTTTTCCCGGCCTGCATGATTATAATGTCCTCATAGCCATTATTTTCGTCATCCTACTTACTATCTTGAACCTTAGGGGGGTTACGGAATCGGCATCTGTCTTGGCCTATCCGGTGTACCTATTCGTTTTAGCCTTGTTCATCTTGATTGGGGTTGGGATTTACAAGATTCTGACGGGAGTAGTCTCACCGGAATTGCATGCGTCAATCGGGACTCCGGTAGCCGGCATCAGTTTATTTATACTGCTAAGAGCATTTGCATCAGGAAGCTCCGCATTGACAGGAGTCGAAGCGATTTCCAATGCAATCCCGAACTTTAAAGATCCAGCACCGAATAATGCTGCGAAAACATTAGTAGCGATGGGTTCCTTACTAGCTGTTTTGTTTTCGGGAATCGTATTCTTAGCCTATTATTTAAGCATTGTTCCTAGCGCAGAGGTAACGGTCGTCTCCCAGATTGCTGAAGGGATCTTTGGACGGAATTTCATGTATTTCTTCATTCAAGGTACAACTGCATTGATCTTGATACTTGCGGCAAATACTGGATATTCGGCTTTCCCTTTGCTTGCGGTAAATCTGGCGAAGGATAAATTCATACCAAGGGCGTTTACGATCAGAGGGGACCGATTAGGGTATTCCAATGGAATTATCATACTTGGACTTGCATCCATCATCTTGATAGTCGCATTTGAAGGACATACGGAAAATCTCATTCCGCTTTATGCGGTTGGTGTATTCATCCCATTTACGTTATCCCAGACCGGGATGATTGTTAAATGGATTCGCGAAAAGCCAAAAGGCTGGATGTTGAAATTAACCATTAATTCAATTGGTGCCATAATTAGCTTTATCGTCACGATGATATTCTTTTTAACCAAATTTATTCAGGTTTGGCCTGTTTTGATTTTTTTACCTATCATCATTTTAATTTTTCATCGAATTAGAAAGCATTATGAAGCAGTTGGAGACCAACTAAGGATTACAACATGTGAGCCGATCTTACCAATCGAAGGAAATATCATCCTTGTACCTGTTGCGGGTATAACTCATGTGGTTGAGAACTCTTTAAATTATGCAAAATCTCTATCTGCACATCAGGTCATTGCCGTTTATGTCGCTTTTGAAAGAGAAGATGAAAAGAAATTCGAAGAAAAATGGAAAAAATGGCAGCCGGATGTAAGGCTTGTTACACTGAATTCGTATTACAGAAGTATCATTCAGCCACTAACTAAATTTGTGGATACAGTAGAACATAAGGCTAGTGAATCCAACTATAAAGTTACGGTGATCATCCCCCAATTCATTCCGAAGAAGGGCTGGCACAATATACTTCATAACCAATCAAGTTTACTGATTCGCGCTTACTTACTTTATAAAAGAAATGTGGTTGTTACGACAGTGCCATATCATTTAAAGAAGTAAGTTCCATATCTTAAGATAGCAGAATGTAGACAAATTCGATTTTCATCGAATTTGTCTACATTTTTTTCTTTTTTAAAAAAGTTCAGTTGGTATCAGGAAATCCGTTCCTTCCCGCCAACAGTCTGCCAAGCCTCCTTGCCGAAAGCGTCTGTGGTGTCTTGGCTAGACAGTTATCCGCGGGAGTGCCACTAATTTCTTCAATCCAGTAAGGATTATAAAACAGTAAAAACCATTGATAACCAAGTCTAATTTAAAAGTTTTGATTCCAGTTCCATCTGAATTATAAAACAAAGTTGATTGGAACGTAAGGTGCGAGACTCCTGCGGGAAAAGCGTGTCCAAGTGAGACCCCGCAGGCGCATAGGCGCCGAGGAGGCTCACGGACCGCCCGCGGAAAGCGAGTGCCTGGAGTGGAAATCAACGTTGCAGTTAGTATCAGGAAATCCGTTCCTTCCCGCCAATAGTCTGCCAAGTCTCCTCCCGCAATCATCTGTGGTATTGACCATTCCGAAATCTTTTGTCTATAAACTGTGCAAGCCTTGACTACGGTTTGCTTTTTTTATTTTCACAGTTCTGTAAGTTGGGTATTGTTTTAAATCTTTCAGTCAAAAGGGATTTGGAAATACTTGTCGAAAATTATAAAAACAACGCTCATATTGATAATGGCCAGGGGTGGGAAGATTGATGAACGGCTCTCCGACCCGTGTAGTGATGCGGATGACCACTCAGCCCAAACGATTACTGTAGTAATTGGGGCAAATGCAAGCCCATTGCAGTGGTAAAAAGGCTTTGGTGACAGTGTAATATAAAAGGAGCGTGATGGTAGCTGAGCATCATTCAGGGTTTCAATAACTTCGACTATTTTCCATTTCAACCGGAATTCGAGATTCTATCAGATTATTATATAGAATATAAACAAAGAAATTCTGACCATTCCACTACATTGTTCTATCAATTTAAAATCAATCGGGATTTAATGAATCCAATGTCCGTCATTCCGGATGGGTGCATCGACATATTATTTTATTGCGATCCCGAAAGACCTTCCGCAGATGTGTACGGGACTGTCCTCAAGTACAAAACGATAAACTTTCAGGCTAATTGTGAATATTTCGGTGTGAGGTTTATGCCTAAGCAGGAAACCCAGCATTTTAAATATTCCATGAAGGAGGTAATCGATCGCCAAATCCCTTTAGCTGATATGTTAAAAATTGAACCTACCATTATGGAAAGGTTAATAACTGAACGGGATTTTCATGGAAGAATAAAGCTGTTCAAAGAAGAAATAGGTATTAATATTTTTACGTGTAACGGTTTGCCGGCAATTATAGAATATTCCTTGAACAAAATATATTCTTCTAAAGGAAATGTAAATATGAATCAATTAGCTGCTGAGACCGGATACTCTACAAGATACTTGCGAAAGCAATTCGATGCCCATGTAGGGATGCCGCCCAAATTATTCAGCCAAATAGTGAGGTTCCAAAACTCCCTGCATATGTTATTGAATAAACAGGTCTTTACAGTTTGGGATGTGATTAATGAGAATGGGTATTTTGATCAATCACATTTAATTAATGAATTTAAAAAATTTGGTTATCTGACTCCTACTGAATTCATCGATGCTGTTTCAAAGAAACTTTCAAACCCAATATAACGTTCTTGTTATATAGTGATTACATTTGAAGGATCCCGTTCATGGTGACGAGGATCTTTTTTTTGGTTTTAATGCATAAAAAATATTCTGAATGTTCCGTTTTTTACAATAAAAAAATAGTGCCCAGCCTTATTGTGTTAATAGATATGTGATTGTTGTTTTGATTGTCCAATAGAAAGGGGAAACGATGATGGGGAAAAACTATCGATTGTTCATTGATGGGAGATGGGTTGATTCAATATCTGGAAGAACATTTGAATCATTTAATCCTGCAACTGATGAAGTGAATGCTATAGTTGCCGAGGCAGGTCCGGAAGATGTTGATTTAGCGGTAAAAGCTGCACGAAGGGCGTTTGAATCAGGCCCGTGGGCTGAAATGGCACCGGGGGATAGAGGGAGGTTATTGAATAAAGTCGCACAGGCACTGTGGGAGAAAGCCGATATGCTCGCCGAAGTCGAATCACAAGATAACGGGCTGCCAATCAATGAAACAAAATTCATTGCGATGCCAGCCATGATAGATGTACTCGAATTTTATGCGGGATTAGCCAATAAAGTCCAGGGAAGTACCCTTGCCTCTCCCAATAACCGGTTCAATTTTACTTTGAAGGAGCCAATCGGTGTCATAGGGGCCATAGTGCCTTGGAACTTTCCGCTTATGCTGACGATGTGGAAGCTTGCCCCTGCTTTAGCGGCAGGCAATACGATTGTGATAAAACCAGCTGAGCAAACTCCTGTAAGCATTCTGGAATTGGTTAAAATCTTTCAAGAAGTCGGAATTCCAGATGGAGTCATCAATGTCATTCCGGGATACGGGAAGATAGCGGGTGATGCCCTCTCCTCCCATCCTGACGTCGATAAAATCGCTTTTACGGGTTCAACGAATACTGGCCGCCTAATCATGCAGGCAGCAAGTAAGAACTTAAAACCAATTAGCCTTGAATTAGGGGGGAAATCACCAAATATAGTTTTTGATGATGCTTCAATTGATAATGCAGTGAATGGATCCATGTTTGGTATCTTCTTCGCACAAGGTCAAGTATGCGCCTCGGGTACAAGACTTCTTGTGCAGGAAAGCATATATGATCGATTCATGGAATCATTCGTGAAGAAAGCACGATCCATCCGTGTAGGGAATCCCTTAGACCATACGACCCAAATGGGACCGCAGGTTTCCTTGCAGCAACTTGACAAAATTCAACAATATGTAGCGGCCGGTCTGGAACAGGGAGCTAATCTTGTCATGGGAGGAGAAAGAAACACGGAGGCAGGAAATGGCTATTTCTTCACGCCCACTGTTTTTGAGAACGTTACCAATGAAATGACAATTGCCCGCGAAGAAATTTTTGGGCCGGTTTTGTCGGTTATCAAGTTCAAAGATGAAGAGGATGCATTGAACAAGGCAAATGACAGCTTGTATGGATTGGCTTCAGGTTTATGGACCAATGATTTAAAACGGGCGCACCGGATGGTAAGGGGGTTAAAAGCGGGGACGGTATATGTGAACACGTTTAGCATGCTTGATAGTGCAGCACCTTTTGGCGGCAGAAAGCAAAGCGGTTTCGGAAGGGAACTGGGTATCCAAGCGATGGATATGTACACGGAAACAAAAAATGTGTGGATCGATTTGAATGAGCAGGGCTTGAACTGGTATGGAGTTTAAGGGCAGGGACGCGCCCTAATGGGCAGCTTGATTGAGTTGAATTCCAGCTATCCGCTTGATAAATCGGTATGAGTGGGATGTGTTTACTGATATTGGCTATCTTCAACATATTGAATATTGTTGGGTCAAAGAGTCAACATCAGTTTCCGGGAAAGATGATGAGGTAGGCAAATAAAATTTTGCACTTTATGCACGAGGCACTTCGAGGGGAAGTTTACTTAATGGATAGAATGATATTTTACCTAAAAGGGAGAGGTTGAGATGGAAAAAACTTCTATCGTGAAAGTAACGAGGGAAAATCACCCGCTTGATCCATTAACGGCAGAAGAACTTAAACTTACGGTCCAGATTTTAAAACGTGATAAAGGATTGGATGACCATTACCGCTTCGCTAACATCAGCTTACTGGAACCTGCAAAATCCATTGTTCTGGATTATCGTGATGATGAACAAATCAAGAGAGAAGCATTCTGTATCATTCTTCATAATCAAGAGGGAAAAACATATGAGGCTGTAGTTTCCTTAACGAAAGGCAGTATAACGTCATGGAAACTGATTCCTGGAGTGCAGCCATCGATAATGGCTGATGAATTCATGGAGTGTCAGGAAGTCGTGAAAAGCCACCCTGAGATGATAAAAGCCTTTGCCAAAAGAGGGCTTAAGGATATGGACAATATCATGGTCGATCCATGGTCAGCAGGAAATTTTGGAATTGAAGAGGAAGTGGATGTACGAATCGTCAGGGCATTATGTTATTACCGTACATCATTATATGATAATGGTTATGCACGTCCCATTTCAGGATTATTTGTCCTTGTCGATTTAAATAAGATGGAAGTCATCAAGATTGTGGATAAAGGTGTCATACCATTTCCGCCGCTTGATGGAAATTATACACCCGATCAAGTAGGTGACATGAGGCAGGATGTTAAGCCTTTGGAAATAGTTCAGCCAAAAGGACCAAGTTTCACGACGGAAGGACATGTGATCGATTGGCAAAAATGGAATATCCGCTTTGGTTTCAACTCCCGTGAGGGTCTTGTCCTTCATACGGTCAGTTACAATGATGATGGAGTGCAGCGGCCAATCCTGTATAGAGCTTCTTTATCCGAGATGGTGGTGCCTTATGGTGATCCGACTGATCCGGTTAACAGGAACAATGCTTTTGATGCAGGGGAATACGGCATTGGCATGTTGGCGAATTCACTTGAACTTGGGTGTGACTGCCTAGGTGAGATCAAGTACTTTGACGCGAACCTGGTGGATAGTAAAGGGAATGTAATTCAAATTAAAAATGCAATTTGTCTGCATGAGGAGGATTTTGGAATTGGGTGGAAACATACGGATTGGAGGACAGGTCATGTTGAAGTCCGCCGTTCAAGAAGATTGGTCTTATCGAGCATTTCGACTGTTGGAAATTACGAATACGGTTTTTATTGGTATTTCTTTCAGGATGGGACGATACAGTTTGAAGTGAAATTGACAGGCATATTGCATACACAAGCCATCGAACCTGACCGGAAACACCTGCATGGCAATCTGGTCGCACCTCAATTATTTGCTGCACATCACCAGCATTTCTTTAATATGAGGCTTGATATGATGGTTGATGGAATGAATAATTCAGTTTATGAAGTCAATACAAAAAGCATGGAAAAGGGACCGGACAACCCATATGGAAATGGTTTCTATCCGGTTTCTACTTTGCTTAAAAATGAATTCGAGGCTGTCCGGGACCTTGATTTGCGTACTGCGCGCTTCTGGAAGATCGTCAATCCCTCAAAAAAGAATATATTGGGGGAACCGGTTGGTTATAAATTGTTTGCTGGGGAGAATTGTTTCCCGTTCGCCCATGATGATTCGCCTTTATTAAAACGGGCTGGATTTTTAAAACACCATTTTTGGGTGACGCCATTCGATCCTGAAGAACAGTTTGCTTCAGGGCGATACCCAAATCAACATGCAGGGGGAGAAGGGTTGGAAGATTGGGTAAAAGCCGATCGCTCCATTGAAAATGAAGATGTTGTGGTCTGGTATAACATGGGACACCATCATATAACACGACCTGAAGATTGGCCAGTCATGCCGACCGCTTATATTAGCTTCATTTTAAAACCGACGGGCTTTTTCAATCGGAATCCAGCTCTTGACGTGCCACCATCAAAAACAAAGAATTCAGCTTGCCAGATGGACGGTCATTCATCCTGTCATTAAAATCAGTCGTTTCACTAAATATTGCTCGAAAAGGGGGAAACGAATCGAATGCTGCTGCTGACCAGTTTTATGATAGTCGTGGCTTATACAATTTACTTTTCTAAAAAAGCCCATCTGAAAAAAGATCATATTGGTGTTAGCCTTGGTAAATGCATGGTCATGATGTTAAGCATGACGACAAGTTTAACCTTAAGTTTAATGCTGTCATTCCTGATGCCCGGCAAGCTGGCGGTTTTAACCGTTCTAGCCATCGCAATATGTGCAGTGGCAGGCTTCATCATCGGAAAACCATTCGGTCTGACAGCGGTTATGGAGTCTCTGTCAACAACCCTGATGGGGGCAATGATGGGAGCCATGCTTGGGGTCATGCTGCCTCTTGATTCACAAACTTACATGCTCGTTTCGATGGATCTGATTTACCTTTGCAGTATATTCTTTGTGACTTTTTATATAAAAAGAGAGGATGTAAAAGAGACAAAAAGTGGGAGGGGGTTTGCTCCTTTCTGTCTGACCCTCATGTTCTCCATCATCATTATCGGAACGTCGGCTGTTTGGGAACGTGATTATTTCAAGGTTGGTGGAGATTCGGAAATGGACATGCAACATCATCAACATGGCGGGTAGCTGTTGCAAGAATATCAATAACATCCATAAGGGCTGCTTCTGCAGCCCTTTTCGTGTTGAACAATTTTTTAGTGAAACACTTCATAAAATTACCAAGGGTCATTTCAAATAATGCGAACATATTAAAAGAATACAAAATGAAATATCCTGCTTAGTTTTGTACTTACATATATGGGGGTTGAAAATGGATATACTATTAGCTCTCTTGCCGGCATTATTCTGGGGAAGCATCGTTTTATTTAATGTGAAACTCGGGGGTGGACCCTATAGTCAAACACTAGGTACAACGATTGGCGCCTTGATTTTTTCTATTGGTGTTTATATTTTTGCCGATATTAAGCTGTCACTTCTAGTGTTTGGAGTCGGAGTCGTATCTGGATTGTTTTGGGCCGTTGGACAAGCTAATCAGCTTAAGAGCATTGATTTAATGGGAGTTTCTAAAACAATGCCGATTTCAACAGGATTGCAGCTCATTTCAACCACTTTATTCGGGGTCATAGTTTTTAACGAATGGTCTACAATGAAAGCGATTATTTTAGGCGTTTTGGCATTGATCTTCATTATTATAGGAATCATCTTGACCTCCTTGGAAGATAAAGAATCGAAAGAGGGCAAGTCGGGAAACTTGAAGAAAGGAATTGTTATTCTCCTCATCTCGACATTCGGTTATTTGGTTTATGTGGTCGTGGCCCGTCTTTTTGATGTTGACGGGTGGTCAGCGTTGTTCCCTCAAGCGATTGGGATGGTGATAGGCGGTCTGTTATTGACTTTTAAGCATAAACCGTTTAACAAATATACGATTCGCAATATCATTCCGGGATTGATATGGGCTGCAGGGAACATGTTTTTATTCATTTCCCAGCCACGTGTGGGAGTGGCCACTAGTTTTTCACTTTCGCAGATGGGCATAGTCATCTCAACCCTTGGCGGGATCTTCATTTTACGTGAAAAGAAAACGAAGCGCCAACTAATTGGAATCGTAATTGGGATTATCTTGATCATCATAGCTGGGATTATGCTGGGGTTGGCAAAAAGTTAATTGGAGGGTGATTACATGTATACAGATTTAGAAGGTAAGGTCGTGGTCATAACCGGATCATCCACTGGTTTAGGAAAAGCGATGGCCATTCGCTTTGCTAAGGAAAAGGCAAAGGTCGTGGTTAATTATCGCACTAAATCAGAGGAAGCGGATAGTGTAATGGAAGAAATCAAAACAAATGGCGGGGAAGCCATTGCAGTAAAAGGCGATGTCACCGTTGAAGAAGATGTTATTAACCTTGTTCAATCAGCGATAAAGAATTTCGGGAAACTTGATATATTCATCAATAATGCAGGGATTGAAAATCCGGTTCCATCTCACGAGATGCCGTTAAGCGACTGGAATAGGGTAATTGATACTAACTTAACGGGGAATTTCTTAGGCTGCCGCGAAGCTATCAAGTATTTTGTCGAGAACGATATTAAAGGGAATGTAATTAACATGTCCAGTGTACATGAGATGATTCCCTGGCCTTTATTCGTTCACTATGCAGCCAGCAAGGGCGGGGTGAAGCTGCTTACGGAAACCCTGGCTCTTGAATATGCACCAAAAGGGATCCGCGTGAACAGCATTGGTCCCGGAGCCATCGCCACGCCAATAAATGCCGACAAGCTTGAAGATCCCGAAAAGAAAAAGGACCTTGAAAGCATGATTCCGATGGGGTATATCGGAAAGCCTGAAGAAATTGCCGCGGTTGCTGCATGGCTGGCATCTTCAGAGTCCAGCTATGTAACGGGCATCACTCTATTCGCTGACGGTGGAATGACAAAATACCCTTCATTCCAAGCGGGCAGAGGATGAGTTTTGATTAATTCCTCTTATATGATGCAACAAGAATCCCAGCAGGATCAAGCCTACTGGGATTCTTGTGTAAAGCATTAACGAGTATGATGATTATACCAGCTAATGAAATTATCGATGACCGTATCGATAAACTGGACAGTCGGCTCATGTATAAGGCTGCCTTCGTTATCGATTTTGTCATGCACTGCACCAACATATACTTCATTCCCAGGAAGGAGTGGGGAGGAGATGCCTATTGCGAATAAGATTTCACGCAAATGCAATTGAGCTTTTACCGTCCCTAATTGCCCCATAGACGCACCCATGATCCATGATGGTTTGCCGATCAAGACTTTATCGACACGTGATAACCAATCAATTGCATTGCCCAATACACCTGGAATCGTCCCGTTGTATTCAGGTGTTACCCACAAGACTGCATCTGCTTCAGCCACTTTGCTTTTAAATTCTTTTACAACCAATGGAGGATCATTTTCAATATCTTGATCATAAAAAGGTAAATCCCGAATGTTCAAGATTTCGAGTTCAAAACGATCTTGATATTTAGTTTGAATATATTTGGCTAGCTTAAGGTTGTATGACTCTTTACGGATACTTCCCACTATGGCAACAACTTTCATCTCCAATACCTCCAATGATTTTATAATGGATAATCATGTAAATGTGTTCCACTTACCTATTATAATTGGAATGTAATTGAAAGGGAAAAAGGATGCTTGGGAAATAATCATTCGGCGGATGGCCCTTCAATTACACCACGATGAAAATGTCTTTCCATGACATACCCAAAAAAGGAGGCAAGCATTTGTTGAAACAGCATGCCAAGTACAACGGGTACCGCAACGGCAGCAGGGAAATAGGTGGTTGCAAGAACGGCTCCAGCACTGATGTTTCGCATACCGCCTGTAAATGTCAAGGTGATGATATCCGCCTTTTCCCATCTTAAACATGCACCGACCATCCAAGAAAGGGCATAGCCTGAAGCGGCTATGAACAAAACCAAGAAGGCCATGATCATTATTTTCTTATCGAAATGGGTTAAGTAAGGCGCGATTTTTGAACTGTTCAATATGACTACGATTCCAACGCTTATCTTGGAGAATGGAGCTAATCGGGGAGATAGTGTATTTTGTATCTTTCCTTTTGTAGCCTGATTCAAGAACATGGCAAGCATGGAGGGAAGAACGACCATTCCGATTAATCCTTCCACTATCGACCCCAAATCCATTTCGATCGAACCGCCTCCGAAAAGGGAAATGCTGTATGGGACGATGAATGGCGAGAGTAGGGTGTCGATTAAGATGATGGTTAGGGCAAGTATGGCATTACCCTTATAAATGGATACCCAGATCATACTGGTGACACCGGTTGGAATCACTACAGCGAGGACTAGGCCGGTAATTGTGAAAGCATCACCATGAAACACTAAATGACCGAGACCAAAAGCCCAAATTGGCATAAGCATATGAAGGATGATCAATACGATGAAAACGGGTAAAGGGTGGGTGACTGCCTGTTGCAGGGATTTAAAGTTAGAGCCTAAACTCCCGGAAAATGTAATGAAGGCAAATATCCATGGAACAAGAAAGGTATAATCCATTAGATGTTCGGACAATAATACCCCAATAATCACGCTAATCGGCGTGATGAGAGGCATGATTTTATCGAGTTGTTCATTTATTGTTTTCAGCATCATTCATCCACTTCCTCATCCATTCTATTAAGTAAGTTTACCATATTCCAAAACATATAATTTGTAAGACAAGAATTTTGTCAATTTATTTTTTGGAAATGGTGAAATGCATTTAATGTAAAACTATATAAAATAGGCCAAGTGGGATGCTAATATATCCATTCTTTTTGTGTTCTCCATTACTTTCACTGCTATGAAACAAAAAGGGCTGCAAGCTTTCCCTGATGGATGGTTTTATAAGGAGGTTTTTAGGCAGGATTGTTCGATGTAACGTTGTATATTCAATGAAAAATAGTTTAAAGTAGAGGAGAGAGGTGAAAGAAATGGCAGAAAAGGTTTCCAGTATAATGTGGTTTAGTCTTGCAGTACAAGCCCTGCTTGTACTTGCTGAACATGATGGATTATGCAATAGTAATAAATTGGCCGTTAAGCTTGATTCGGAGTCAGGTTTTCTTAGAAAAATATTAAGTAATTTAGTGAAGGCAGGGCTGATTCAAGCGAAGGAAGGAAGAGATGGGGGATATTCACTTGCCAAAAATCCCGAACAAATCATTCTTGCAGATATATACTCTGCAATTAAATCCGAACCTTTTTCAAAAGGCTTTCTTGATGTGAATGCTAAAAAATGCTTTCAACCATCTTCTCGCGAAGCTTTATGCGGCTTGAAAAACGAGATGGAGAGCTGGATTATACAAGGCTTGGAACAAAAGACGATTGCTGATTTACTATCAAAATCTTGATGTGAAAAACGAAACCGCAAGGGTTTCGTTTTTCTTAAACTGTATTTGACAAAAGAACAGTATGTGTTATATACTGTTCCTATAATAATTACAGTTAAATGGAGGTCATTATCAATGACAAAAAATATAATGAGTAAAGAAGAGTACCTGAATAAAGCTAAAGAATTGAATGTACCGCTTGAAAAGCCGAAAGTCCTTAATGATACGGATTTCACTACGGTAGCAAAAGAACGGAGATCTGTTCGCCAGTACGATGCTGAATACGTGATGACTGAAGAGGAAATTCGTGAAATCCTGGAGATTGCGATTCAAGCGCCTTCTTCTTCCAACTTACAGCCATGGAGATTCCTTGTGATTCAAGATAAGCAAACCCAACAAGAATTGCTACCCATCGCAAATAACCAACAACAAATCGTCGATGCATCTGCTGTCATTGCCGTTTTAGCTGATATAGAAGGTTACAAAAATGCAGAACGGATTTATGGTGAATTAGTCAATAAAGGGATCATGAAGAATGAAATCAAAGAGCCATATGTAGCCTCTATTCTGCATAATTACGGCAACTTTTCCGCTGAGAAGGCTTTAAGCGTAGCCATGATTGACGGTGGCTTGGTTTCCATGCAGATCATGTTGGCTGCAAAAGCAAAAGGATACGATACAGTCCCAATGGGAGGGTTCGATGAAGCCAAATTTGTGGATGCGTTCAATGTACCGGAAAACTTCAAACCTGTCATGTTGATTTCCCTTGGAAAAGGAACTAAAGCAGGCTTTGAAAAAGTCCGTTTGCCACTCGATACTATATTGACTTGGAATAAATTCTGAGGAACAAACTAAGAAAAGGATAGCTAAAATCGCTATCCTTTTTCTCATGGTTTGAGATTGGCTCTGAAAAATCATTTATTCTCGCGAGCAATAAATGAATGTGTTACAATTTTTCCAGATATTTCTTTGGAATGTCTCCTCTAAAAATCACCGACCGGCAAATTAAGCTAATGAATTCTTTTTGGCGCTGCTAGCCAAAATACAGCAATTATCGTGGGTTTAGCCGTTGACAATGGATGGGAGGGAGTCCGTGTGAAGAATATGAAAAGTGAAGTGTTCTCGTGGTTGAAAGCTATCTTATTCGCTTTAATGATCGTGTTCATTTGCCAACAGTTTTTATTTACGCCAGTCACGGTAAAAGGTGAATCAATGGAGCCGACTTATGAAAATGATGACCGGATCGTGGTAGCTAAAATCGGAAAGCCAGAGCGCTTCGATATGGTGGTATTTTATGCTCCGGACGCGGAAGAGAATTATATAAAAAGGGTGATCGGTTTACCAGGGGACAGCGTCGAAATGAAAGATGATGTCTTATATATCAATGGGAAAAAGTATACAGAACCATATTTGAATACAAAAAAAGGGGAAATTCCACCAGAAGAGAATCTGACGGAGAATTTCACCCTAAGTGATTTACTCGGGAAATCCAAGGTACCTGTCGGTCATTTATTTGTCATGGGGGATAATCGAAGGAATAGTTGGGATGGAAGAAGATTTGGTTTTATTTCTGAAAAATCACTTGTGGGCAAAGTGAAATTTCGCATCTACCCTTTAAATGAAATGGGAGTGCCGAAGTGAAAGGATAATAGTGAATTCAAGTGAAAGCCTGGATGATAATGATATGGACTAAGTTGTATTTATAGCAGATGATGGATAAGAACCTTTTCCTATTGGTAAGGTTTTTATTTTGGATTGTGGGGGATTAATATGAAGAATGGTTTATCTGCCATTTCCATCCCGATGCTGGATGAAGAAATGGGACGTCAGGTTAAAGGACATGTCGATTCGCTGACGGTTCCTCAGGGAAGCTTTGGACGGCTGGAAGAATGGATAATTGAACTGGCCAAGATGACAGGGGAGGCGTTTCCGGACATTTCGAAACCGGGGGTGATCGTGTTTGCAGCCGACCATGGAATTACGGAAGAAGGGATTTCCGCGTATCCAAAAGAAGTGACGGAACAAATGGCACTTAATTTCCTGAATGACGGTGCTGCCATCAATGTATTAAGCCGTGCGATAGATGCTTACTTGGACATTGTCGATATAGGGATCGATGCAGATATCGAAGCACCGGGGTTAACTTCCAGAAAAGTCCGTAATGGAACTAGAAACTTTTATAAGGAAGAGGCTATGACAAAGGAAGAAGTAAATCAAGCGCTTGACATTGGGTATGACCGTGCAGAGAAAATGATTGCCCGTGGGGTGAACTGCCTGATTCTTGGTGAAATGGGAATCGGAAATACGACATCCAGTACCGCCATCATCTCCATCATAAGCGGGAAAAGCGTCGAATCACTAGTGGGGCAGGGAACAGGATTGAAGTCAGAAGGCATTTTACATAAGCGAAGAATAATTGAAGAAGCGATTTCATTAAGAAATCCTAATCCTGATGATCCAATCAACATTTTGATGAATATCGGTGGATTCGAAATTGCAGGTATGGCAGGGGCCATGCTTGCTGCAGCGAATAACCGTATACCCATTCTTGTTGATGGTTTCATTACAACAACGGCTGCTGTATTGGCAAACCTGATTTCCGGACGTGCAGCCGATTATATGTTTGTTGGACATCGATCTGCAGAACCTGGTCATAGAGCGGCCATAGAACTGCTAGGCAAGGAACCGATCCTCGACCTGGGAATGAGAATCGGGGAAGGAACAGGGGCTGCCCTGTCATACCCCATTCTCAAGGCAGCGACATTGGTCATTAAAGAAATGGCAACATTTGAATCTGCGGGCGTGTCAAATAAGTAAGAAAAAGGAGACCTCGATACGCTGGTCTCCTTTTTATACGGTAAAAAAGTGGATACTGCATTGAAACTTTCTTCTATTCCGCTGTTATTTAATGGGCAGATGATCTTTATATTTCTTCATTTTCCTGACGACGGATGGCTGGCTGATACCTAAGAATTTAGCCATTTCATATGTGGACTTGCATTGTTTACTCGCTTTCATCAACATCCATTTTTCGACTTGTTCGAGAGCGGTATTGAGATCACTATCATCAACCATCATATTGTCGATCATTAGGGTATCATCCATTTTCTCCAAAGATTCTTGTCCATGGAAATGGGAGGGGAGAAAGCCTGGGAAAATGATGGAGTCTTCCGAGGTCAAAATGAGCCGTTCAATCAGGTTTTCCAATTCACGCACGTTTCCTGACCATTTATGCTGAATCAGTATTTCGTAAGTGGAAGGGTGCAATTTCTTATCCGACTTGTATTTCTTATTGATGATTTCGAGATTATGATTGATTAAGATGGCAATGTCTTCTTTTCTTTCGCGTAGCGGCGGTATTTGGATGGGAATCACATTTAAGCGATAATACAAATCGAGCCTGAATGTTCCCTTCTCCACCATTTCCTCAAGGTTTTGATTGGTTGCCGTCACAAGCCGGAAATCAATCTTATGCTCTTTTTTTCCTCCGACTCTTTTAAAGGTCTTCTCTTGCAGGACATTTAATAACTTCACTTGCATATCGAGGGGAAGCTCCCCGATTTCATCCAGAAATAAGGTTCCGTTATCTGCTTGTTCGATCAGCCCTTGCTTCCCCTGTTTCTGCGCTCCGGTGAAGGATCCCGCTTCATATCCAAACATTTCGGATTCAAAGAGACTTTCTGGGATGGTACTGCAGTTGACTTCGATGAATGGCTCTTTACTGCGGTAACTCTGATTGTGCAGCCGGCGGGCGAATACGCTCTTTCCCACACCGGATTCCCCAAGAAGCATGACTGTCGCATCCGTTTTGGAAACACGGTGTATCGTTTTGGCGATTTGTCGCATTTCCTTGCTGCGATAGATCAACTCCTCCTGTTCCCTTAGTTCCTCGACCTCCGATTGGTATTCTTGAATCTTTTTCTCCAATTGACCGTACTGATCCTGGAGGTTCCTGATTTCAGTTTGATCTTGGGCATAGCTGACGACACGAATCAATTCACCATCATCATCAAAGATGGGATAGGCAGTCGACATGACGATTTTTCCCGTCTTCGTTTGCTGCATGATCTGGATAGGCGTTTTCTCTTTCAATACCATGGCGGAAATCGAAGGTGAAAGGATTCCTTCCGTTTCGAGCTGGTAAACGGATTTTCCAAGGTAATGTTCTGGTTCGATTCCATATATCCACCAATGATTAGGATTCGTGAATAAAATGAATCCTTTTTCATCGGTCACGGTAATATTATTATTGGATGTGTTGATAATGCATTCCAAAACTCTTTTGACGTTGTTATCACTCATCATTTTCCCCCTTATCACTGTGCCGGTGATTCAAATATAAATCAAAAACAGAAGCGAAATCAAGAATTTTCAGATATTTTGATTTGGAATTGAATCATTTTTTATATGAATCTTGCCTGGGATAGTCTCATTCACTTCATTCATCAAGCTAAAACTAGAGTAATAGAGACGCCACCCACATTAAAGCAAATGGATACTTATACGGTTAACCTACTTATGTTTGGGTATAAATAAAGTAGAGAGTAATCGATTGAAGGAGTGATTGACTTGGCTGAAAACACAACCTTGGGACAATATTTATACGACTGCTTAAAAGCAGAAGGCATTACAGAGATTTTTGGTGTGCCTGGAGACTATAATTTCTCATTGCTAGATACTTTGGAAGATTACGATGGGATTGAGTTTATTAATGGACGAAATGAACTCAATGCTGGATACGCAGCGGACGCATATGCCCGGGTGAAGGGCATGTCGGCACTGATAACCACCTTTGGTGTCGGTGAAATGAGCGCATGTAATGCAATCGCTGGAGCGTACAGTGAAAATGTGCCGCTCATCCATATTGTCGGCTCGCCAAAGACCATGATGCAGCAGGAAAAGGAGCTTGCCCACCATACGTTAATGGATGGAGATTTTGATGTTTTCCGTAAGGTTTATGAGCATATTACCGGTTATACAGCAATACTTACACCAGAAAACGCAGCTAGGGAGATACCGGCTGCAATCAAAATCGCGAAAGAAAAGAAAATGCCCGTTTATTTGGTAGTGGCTATCGATCTCGTTGAAAAACCATTGCTTTCTCACGGTAAGACATCAGAAAACATGACAAAAACGAATGTCGATGCTTTGCAGTCAGCAGTGAAGCATATAAAAGGCATGTTAGAACATGTAAATAAAGCCGTTCTGCTTGTGGACGTAAAAACACTTCGTTATAACTTGCAGAAACCCGTACAGCAGCTCGCTGAGAGGTTAAATGTTTCAGTTGCTTCACTGATGCAGGGTAAAAGCGGGTTTGATGAGAGTCATCCCCAGTATATTGGTGTATACGGCGGAGCTTTCGGAAGTAAGGATGTAACTGAGACTGTTGAAGAAGCGGATTTGATCATAGCCGTTGGTACTGTTTGGTCAGACGTCAATACTTCCAAAGGTACAGCAAAGCTTAACCCGTTGAAAATGGTGGAAATTCAATCTGACACATTAAAAGTGGGGGAAGCCAGCTATATGAATGTCAAGGCGGAAGAAATACTAAATGCGCTCCAGGACATTGGCTACCGTCAGAAAGAATCTGTCGGAAACATCTCGTTTCCGTATGACACAATGGTGGAAGACCCGTCAGCACCACTGAAAGCGACTTCCTATTATCCTCGAATTCAGCAAATGTTGAAGGAAAATGACATTGTGGTCACGGAAACAGGAACATTCTCTTATGGCATGTCACAGGTCAGATTGCCGAAAGGGGCGACCTACATAGCCCAGGGAGGCTGGCAAAGCATTGGTTATGCGACGCCTGCAGCTTTCGGTGCTTGTATAGCGGATAGAAACCGGCGTGTCCTTTTGTTTACCGGGGACGGATCGATACAGCTGACAGCACAGGAAATAAGCTCGATGCTGGAAAACGGCTGTAAGCCCATCGTGTTTATCCTCAACAATAACGGCTATACGATAGAAAAATTCTTAAACGTAAAAGTCGATATAGAAAAACAGAAATACAACGAGATACCAAAGTGGAATTATACAAAACTGGCTGAAGCATTTGGTCAAGAGGCATTCACAGCAAGAGTCGAGACGAATGGTGAACTGGATGAAGCCATTACAAATGCCCAAGATATGAACGCCGATAAACTTTGCCTTATAGAACTGGTCGTGAAAGATCAGATGGATGCACCGGATTATTTGAAAAAAATAAGGCAGTACCTTGAAGAGCAAGAGAAACTAAAGTAATTCCATGTTCGAAATGCAATCACCCCTGATTAAACACTAGAATATACTTTAATGTTTTGTTTATGGAACCTCACTAGAATGAAAAATTATGAAATACTCCTGCTGAGACACCACAGGCGTTTGCTTTGAGGTAACTGGGCAGAAAATAGGCGGAAAAGGGAGCAGATTTCTGGAATCGGCTGGAACGTAATTGAAGAAAAAAAGGTCGGCTAGGCTCATCCCGAACCAAGTTTAAGACGAGGTGGTCCTTGAGTTTTTTCTACATTAATCCTTAAAGGATGGAAGAAACTTGCGACACTCCTGCCGAATAACTGGCTAGCCGAGACACCACAGGCGTTTGCATTGAGGTAACTGGGCAGAAAATAGGCGGAAAAGGGAGCAGATTTCTGGAATCGGCTGGAACGTAATTGAAGAAAAAAAGGTCGGCTAGGCTCATCCCGAACCAAGTTTAAGACGAGGTGGTCCTTGAGTTTTTTCTACATTAATCCTTAAAGGATGGAAGAAACTTGCGACACTCCTGCCGAATAACTGGCTAGCCGAGACACCACAGGCGTTTGCATTGAGGTAACTGGGCAGAAAATAGGCGGAAAAGGGAGCAGATTTCTGGAATCGGCTGGAACGTAATTGAAGAAAAAAAGGTCGGCTAGGCTCATCCCGAACCAAGTTTAAGACGAGGTGGTCCTTGAGTTTTTTCTACATTAATCCTTAAAGGATGGAAGAAACTTGCGACACTCCTGCCGAATAACTGGCTAGCCGAGACACCACAGGCGTTTGCATTGAGGTAACTGGGCAGAAAATAGGCGGAAAAGGGGGCAGATTTCTGGAATCGACTGGAACGTAATTTAAGAAAAAAACGTAGGCTAGGCTCATCCCGAACCAAGTTTAAGACGAGGTGGTCCTTGAGTTTTTTTTACATTAATCCTTAAAGGATGGAAGAAATTTGCGACACTCCTGCCGAGTAACTGGCTAGCCGAGACACCACAGGCGTTTGCTTTGAGGTAACTGGGCAGAAAATCGGCGGAAAAGGGAGCGGATTTCTGGAATCGGCTGGAACGTTTTTGAAAGAAAAAAGCTCAGGCAAACTTACTCTCCTTATTAGTATACTTTCTGAAAGTGTCTTCTGTGATGAAGGCCTTTTTTTGTTGGAAATAGATAATGTACTTACTTATATCTGCACGGCCCGATCAAGGACAAGAATGCAAGTTGAAAAAGTGAACAGGATATACCCGGAATGACAATACCAATATTGGTAACGGTCATTTCAAAATTGAAACCAAGAATTTTTAAACTAAGAGTATTATGAAAATATCATGAAGTAATAGGAAAAATATTCTTCATTAGTAGAGAAAACCATTCTTTTTCCTGCTAGCAATTTCTGTAGAGAAGGAGGTCCAAAAAATGCGTAAAAATGTATCATTAGCGCGGTTAATAGAGTCTAATAAAGAAAATCTCAACAATAATCAGATGTTCATAGATCTTATAGAAGAAAAAGTCCATAGAAAGCAGGTTGAAATGCAGGAAAGACATCTAACAACATCAAACGATAACTAAAGGAATTATCAAGTTTTGAAGGAGTCCGTATCAGTAATCAACTGAATTATGCGATTGTGGAAATGCAAGGTTAATCCGCCAGGTATGAGGAAAGAGAGGATAAAAAAGGTTAGCTTAACTTTATATATTATTCTACCTATTGATAATGAGTAAGTATTGGTATTATAAAATATTTTTAACGGGTGTGTTTATCATTGCTTCGGGTATCTATTATAAATTTGGGTTTACTAGTGAAGGTTTAGTTTATTTTGTATATCTTACAATACTTTAATGTGTTTTGAGTATTTTAATCGTAAAGTCAATTATAAAAAAGACTTATTACTTTAACGAATTATATGCATAATTTAATGCGAGAGTTAGGATGGCTTCAAAAAGAAGGGGGATAAGCCATAACACCAGTTGGCGGCTAGTTAACATTATCATAAGCAAAAAAAGCGTGTATGATCATTTATCGAAACACGCTTTTTTGCTTTTTATCGTTTACTGCCACCATCATTTAGTTTAGGACACGGACTGCCTTCACAAAGCTTGGTCCCCAGTAGGAATTGTTAATGTTAGCGTAGGATACACCTTTAGATGTCGAAGCATTCAGCATTTGACCGTTACCGGCATAAATTCCTACATGATTGATCACTCCATCATTATTGGTATCGAAAAATACTAAATCCCCTTTTTGCAGGGCCTTTGAGGATACAGCTTTACCAACGTGTGATTGGGCTACTGAATTTCTAGGCAAGGAAATACCTGCACTTTGGAATGCTCTTAATGTGAATGAAGAGCAATCAAATACATCAGTGCGTGAAGTGCTCGCACCGTAAACATACTTGGCTCCCAAGTATTTAGCGCCAGCTGCCAAAACTTGATCTGCCTTGTTGGATTTGGACGGTTTATTGATTGCAGATGCCGAGGCCTTCCCTGAAACCCGGATGGTTTGGCCGATACGAATACGATCTGAATTGGAAATATTAGGGTTTATTTTAAGTAAGGCACTAAGGGAAAGGTTATATCTTTTAGCGATTGTTGATAAGGAATCCCCTAATTTAACGACATAAACGCCTGTTGTATTTTTACCTTTATCCGGATTGCTGGTAATGGCATTAACCTTCAAGACCTGACCTGGAAAAATGAGAGTGCTAGTCAAATGATTCATAGACTTTAATTGTTGGACAGTCATATTATTGACTCTGGCAATTTTGCCCAGTGTATCCCCGGATTTGACTTTATATGAAGCATTTGAACTATTTTTAGCCGAAGGGCTGGATCCGGAGGTTTGTCCGGAAACCCGGATGGTTTGGCCAATATATATCCGGTCCGAACTAGAAATATTAGGGTTTAATTTAAGCAGGGCACTAACGGATACATTATATTTATTGGCAATTTTAGATAATGAATCCCCAAGTTTAACCACATATTTTTCGGTTTTATCTTTACTTTTATCTGTATGGTTGTTAATGGTATTAAATTTCAAGACTTGGCCGGGAAAAATAAGGTCACTAGTCAAATGGTTTTGAGATTTTAAGTGCTGGACAGTTGTATTATTGGCTTTAGAGATTTTATCTAGGGTGTCCCCTGATTTAACTTGATAAGAACCAGCATAAGCAGAAGTGCCGGCGATTAGGGTACCTATAATGGTCCCCGCAAGAATGAAAGAGTTTTTAGAATTGGTCATTTAGGAAAGTTCCTCCTGATGTGGTAAAAAAATATCTAGCATTTATATTATAAAGGTATGGAATATAAAAAACATGACCCATATAAATAAAATTCAACTTTTTCGTCATTTTTCGGGTTATTGTTTTACAGGAAAATGGGAGTCTGGTACATCGGGTGGGTTCATTGGAGTATAAGAGGACCAAATATTGGAATTTTGCATAAATGGATAGCTAGTAAACTCAAAAGAGCATTTCGTATAATGGAAGTTTGAGTTACGGTAATTAAAAGAAAGGTAAGAATAATAAATCCTTACCTTTCCGTGATTAATTTTTTAATTTTGTACGTAGGGGGCATCAGGCTCACGATTTTACTATGTGATGATACTTTGAGTAGGGGAATGGTTTTCTTGAATGGCTGATTAAATATGGATTTCATACAAACATTTAGATATTATTACCGGGGTAATTGGCTGGAAACTTAAAGCTTTCATTCACTACTTTTTGATATATCGGAATGCTTACGGACATAGTTAAATCCCCTCAAAGTTGTGTAACATCCACAGAGTTTATACAGTTCACTTAGAGGGGGTAACATCACGGAGACTATTTTGGTCCCCTTTTATTAATTAAGTTCTTACGGGATATATATGGATTGTCGGTAACCCAGAATCGCCAAGGGTAATCCTTTGCTTCCCCGGAGTTGTCGATTCCGACGCGGGGACCGCTGGATATGTGGCCAGGCTTTTTTCCTGCAGCCAGATAAAGCGGGGGGTCCGTAAAAGATCGACCATAATCATCCATGGTGATGCCTAGTGCCTTTGTTAGCTTCCCTGGTCCATCGGTCCATTTACGAATATCGGCAATTCCGCGTCTTTCATGCATTAACTCGAGCCCTGTATACGGTTCAATCGCGCGAATTAAAATGGCTTCCGGATTTTCAGGTCCGCCGCTTACGACATTGACCAGTGTATGTGTGTGCATGACGTATGTATAGATCAAACCGGAATTTCCGAACATCACTTCCGTCCGCTTTGTCCGTCTATTTCCAAAACTATGTGCGGCCCTGTCCCCAGGTCCCATGTAGGCCTCTGTTTCAACAATGAATCCAGAAGCGGTTCCTTCCGCTGTTTCTTTTACGATCAGGCAGCCAAGAAGGGATTTCGCCAGTTCAAGCGTGGGCTGCTGATAAAAATCTGCAGGCAAAATTGAATCGTTTATCCTGTCCATAGTATCACCCCATTTAGTCTCATACAGGTAAAATGCCCTTATCAATGAAAAAGAAACATAGGATTGAAGGGATGAAAAAGGCCGGCTGATTATATCAGCCGGTCCCGAGCCTGTTTTAGCCTAATTCTTTTTCCGTTTCTTGATCCCTTTTGATTCGGCCCGAACCCACGGAAAGTGCCACTAATATCCCTGCGGATACAAAAAAGATACCGGTGATGAAAACACTGGAGAATGCATCGATCCAAGCATTTTCTATCGTTTTAACAAGGACATTGCTGACTTCTGCGGGCATTTTTAGGTTTTCGGGATAAAGCATGATGTTGAATAACGTATCCGTTTTATCGGCTAATGCTTTCAGTGCTTCATGCAATATAGGGTCCTTTTGACTTACCACCGCATCATCCATATTTTGCTGGAGATTGTGATTCATTACAGCATTCAAAATCGTGATGCCCATCGTTCCACCTATTGAGCGGAAGAAGGTTGAAGCCGCTGTAACCGACCCTAGCTGCGATTTTGGAAATTCGTTCTGAACGGCAATCATCAATGTCGGCATGACAAGCCCCATACCTATCCCAAGGATGGCCATGAATGAGTACGCAGTGAATATAGTCGTACTGCCGTCCATCATACTCATTAGGAAAAAGCCGAGCGTCGCAAAGGCCATTCCAAAGGTAAGCACGGTACGAAAACGGAATTTCAAAAGTAACCGCCCGCCAATGATGCTGGAAAGAATCATACCAATCATCATCGGAGTCATGGTCGATCCCGCTTTTGTTGGTGAAACTCCCAAAACGCCTTGCATGAACAGCGGGACGAACATGATTGCCCCGAACATGCCAAGGCCAAGCAGGAATCCTAAAATATTCGTGGTCGAAAAAACTCTATTTTTAAAAAGGGATAAATCAAGGATCGGTTCGACCGCTCTTCTTTCAAAAATGATGAATAGGACAATGAAGACAATGGTGCTGCCGAAAATCAAGATAGATTCCAGTGATAACCATTCGAATTTATCACCACCGAAGGTCAAGCCAAGCAATAACAGGACAATACCAGGAATCAAAGTGAAGATTCCTAGATAATCGATATTCACTTTCTCAGTTTTCCTTATCGCTTCATGTTTCAATCCTACATAAATCAAAATGGCCGATAGTAAGCCTGTCGGTACATTGATCAAAAAGATCCAATGCCAGCTGATATGGTCAACGATCAGGCCGCCCAGAAAAGGGCCGATGACAGAACTTAATCCAAAAAGGGCTCCGAATACACCCTGCCATTTGGCTCTTTGTTCCGCAGAGAATATATCGCCGATGATTGTTTGGGATAAAGGCATGATCATTCCGCCGCCGATTCCCTGCAGACCTCTGTAGATGATCAATTGCTCCATCGAAGTGGCTGTGGCACATAAAAACGAACCGATCGTAAATATGATTGTACCAAGCAGATAAAGGGAACGCCTGCCATATAAATCAGATAGCTTTCCAACAATGGGTACAACAGTCGTTGAGGCTATTAAATAGGCGGTCGTTACCCATGCAAAGATGGTGAAACCATTCAATTCCCCGATAATTGTCGGCATGGCCGTACCGACGATCGTCTGTTCCAATGAACTGAAAAACATTCCTATGATCAATCCTGTTAAGACAAGCTTGGTATTGACCGCTTTTTTTTCCATTTGCATAGCATTTCTCCATTTCTATAACTGTATTTCTTATTCGTTTGTGACTAATAGGTCAAAATTATAAATCTCTAATGACCAATTAGTCAACGTTTTTTTTTTGTAAAAGAATTCAATTACTTGACTATAGTGGGTAAAGGTGAATATAAAGATTCATCCATATCACTTTAAGTAATTCGACCAGAAACCACCAAATCCTTCCTGTTTAATATCTCCAACGTGTTTCCATTTATCATATCCGATATAATAAAGTGGGAACATAGATGAACTTATGATTGGAAGTGTAAGATATGAATAAAAAAATCGGGTTTATTGGATGCGGCAAAATGGGTGAGGCAATGCTTGAGGGCATGCTGCATGCGGAGGTCATTTCACCTGAAGGAATAATGGTCAGTACTTCGAGTGCGGAAACCAAAACTAAAATCACCACGAAATATAACGTTAGGGGTACTTTGGATAATAAAGAGGTTGCCGGTTTTGCCGATTTTCTCTTTCTGGGGATCCAACCTGCCATGCATAAGCAAGTACTTGAAGAAGTGAAGAATCATGTTAAAGAAGACACCGTTATCATTACTATGGCAGCAGGGATCACTGTATCTCTAGTTGAGAACAGCTTCGAAAAAAGAGTGAAGGTAGTCCGGACGATGCCAAACACTCCTTCGCTTGTCGGTGAAGGCATGACTGCCATGTGCATCAATGATGAAATTACCGATGCTGATATAGAGGATGTGACTGCACTGCTGAATAGTTTCGGTAAAACGGAAATCCTGCATGAAGATTTGATGGACGCAGTTCCGGCCATCAGCGGTTCGTCGCCTGCTTATGTTTATATGTTCATCGAGGCGCTGGCTGATGGAGGGGTCCGTGATGGCATTCCACGAAAACAAGCATACAGAATGGCAGCACAAGCTGTAATGGGAGCTGCTAAAATGGTACTGGAAACGGAAAGACATCCTGCTGCTTTAAAGGATGATGTCTGCACGCCGGGCGGATCAACGATTTCTGCGGTAGCGGCTTTAGAAGAGAATCAGCTAAGATCCAGCATTCTGCAAGCAATGAAGGCCTGCACGGATAAAACGAAAGGTTTCAGTAAATGAAGAAAGATGGATTGCCTATTAGCGGGCAATTTCATTCGCGAACTATTTTCAGAATGTTCGGAGAAAAGAGGGGGCTGTAATAATGAAAGGTTATATAGAAGAATTAAGGAAGATACTTTCGGAAGAACAAGTAACGGTGAATGAAACTCTATTGGAACAGCACAGCCATGATGAATCATATCACACCCCGCATTTACCGGATATGGTCATATATCCAAGGGATACTGCAGAAGTAAGCGCAGTCATGTGTTATGCGAATGAGCATGAAATACCAGTCATTCCTTTTGGGTTAGGATCAAGTTTGGAGGGGCATGTCGTTCCAGTCAAAGGGGGTATTTCCCTGGATTTGTCCTTGATGAATCAAATATTGGAAATCAGGGAAAATGATTTCCTTGTTAAGGTCCAACCGGGTGTGACAAGGACGCAACTTAATAAAGAATTAAAAAAATACGGTTTGTTCTTTTCCGTCGATCCTGGCGCCGATGCTACATTGGGTGGGATGGCAGCTACGAATGCAAGTGGGACGACCTCGGTCAAATATGGGATAATGCGCGATCAAGTCAGGGATTTGGAAGTGGTTTTAGCAAATGGTGAAGTGATTCATACCGGAAGCTTAGCGACAAAATCATCTTCAGGCATTCATTTGAATGGCTTGTTTGTCGGCTCTGAAGGTACGCTGGGTGTATTTACTGAACTGACATTGAAGGTATATGGCATCCCTGAAGTCACAATGGCCGGAAGAGCCTCATTTCCAACCGTCGAACAGGCAGTATCTGCGGTTAATGGGATCATGCTTGCTGGAATCCCGATTGCACGAATTGAATTGGTGGATGCCGAGTCCATAAAAAAAGTTAATCAATTCATGGACAAATCCTATGATGTCCAACCAACCCTATTCCTCGAGTTTCATGGGAATTTTGCCGGACTGGAACAGGACGTCAAATTTGCCAAGGAAATCGTAAGTGATTTTGGCTGTGGAGATATCCAGTTTGAAACCGATTCAAAAGCACGGAACGCCTTATGGGAAGCGCGCCATAATCTCGCGTACGCTTTCATCCATAGTGCACCCGGAAAAAAGCTAATGGTGACCGACGTAAGTGTGCCACTACATGAATTATCGAATGCCATACTGGATACAAGGAAGAAAGTCGAACAATCCAAAGTGGAGGGTGCGATTATAGGACATGTAGGTGACGGGAATTATCACGTATTGTTCATGATTGATTTGAAAAATCCTGAAGAAGTTAAAGAAGCGAAGAGGTTAAATGAAGAAATCGTCGAATATGCATTAACAAAAGGCGGTACATGTACCGGTGAACATGGGGTAGGACTTGGAAAATCGAAGTATCAGCGAAGGGAGCATGGAGCTGCTTATGAAGTGATGAAAACGATCAAACAGGCTTTGGATCCGAAAGGAATAATGAATCCTGGAAAGATTTTCATAGATTAAGAGGAATATTCTATTTTGTAAGATTAGTAAGGACATCAACCGGGGAAAGGACAGACTTGATCAAGAAGTGGCATATCTTATATCTCCGGAAAAATCGCCCGTCCGAGCAGATAATCCAACCCATATGAGGATAATTCGACCCTTGTGCGGAATATCCCGGCCTGATCCAGATATCATACGAAGAAGCTCAGCTTCATCGAGGCCCTCGTCCAAAAAAAATAAGACTCCAGACAAGATTCTGGAGTCTTATTTATATTAAGCGTTAATGTTATTCGGGTTTAAGGCGTTTTCAACACTTACGTAATTGTAGCCAAGGTCTGTGGCAACTGCTTCGAACGTGATTTCACCGTTGGCCACATTGACGCCTTTTGCAAGAGCATCATTTTCAAGGATCGCTTTGATGGCACCTTTATTTGCAATTTGAAGTGCAAATGGGACTGTTACGTTAGTTAAAGCTACTGTAGAAGTTTGAGGCACTGCCCCTGGCATATTCGCCACTGCATAATGAACTACTCCATGTTTAACATAAGTAGGGTTATCATGTGTTGTTATGTGGTCGACCGTTTCAAAGATACCGCCTTGGTCGATTGCAACATCGACAATGACTGAACCTGGAGACATCGTTTTAACCATTTCTTCAGTAACGAGCTTAGGAGCTTTAGCACCTGGAATCAATACGGCACCGATTACTAAATCGGCATCTTTGACTGCTTCTGCAATATTATAAGGGTTGGAGATGAGTGTAGTCAGTTCATTTCCGAAAATATCATCAAGCTGACGCAGGCGGTCAGGGCTTAAGTCAAGAATGGTAACATCTGCGCCTAAACCAATAGCGATTTTAGCAGCATTCGTTCCAACCATTCCTCCGCCGATTACAGCGACTTTACCGCGTTTAACTCCAGGAACTCCGCTTAAGAGTATTCCTTTACCGCCGTTATTTTTTTCAAGGAACTGAGCACCGATTTGTGCAGCCATGCGTCCTGCAACTTCACTCATTGGTGTCAATAATGGAAGTGTGCGGTTTACTGCAACCGTTTCATAAGCAATGGCCAAGACACCGCTTTCTTTTAGTGCCTGAGCTAGTGCCGGTTCTGCCGCAAGATGTAAATATGTGAAAAGGATTAAATCTTTTCTGAAATATTTATATTCAGATGAGATAGGTTCTTTTACTTTCATGATCATTTCAGTACTTGCCCAAACGCTAGCAGCGTCCTCGACTATAACAGCACCAGCTTCTTGATATGCTTCATTTGTGAAACTGCTTCCTAGACCTGCGTTCATTTCGATTAATACTTCATGTCCTGCATTGACTAATGCCACGACCCCAGCTGGAGTGATAGCTACACGATTTTCATTGTTTTTAATCTCTTTTGGAATTCCTATTCTCATCTTAATCCCTCCAATAATATGTTTTACTATTTGTATCACAAGTATAGTTGGAAAAAGAAACAGTTAGTATGTGGAAATCAGAAAAATGAAAAAGGTGTATTTGTGGAATTCCACAAACGCAGTTTCAAAAACCATGGACTTGCGAGGATCAAGACCTTTGTATAGCTGAAATTAATTCTTTGCAATAGGTTCTTGAATGCGCTCTAAAATCCTTCTTTTCTTGTAAAGCATGATTCCCGTATCGGCGATATCGGCAATCATCGAACGATTTGTAATGGCGCCAAATATTATTCCGGCAACAGGAACCATTTGCAAAAGCTTTTTCCAGCCAAACTGATCGCGGTATGTATAAACGACTTCTCGCCATCCCTGGAGTTCGGATGCTATTTCCCTTTTTGATTGGGAATCCGTCTGGTTCATGTTCGACAATTCATTTAATAGAGCCTTTTTACCGACAACATCCGATGTTGTAAATTGCAGACATTTGACGATGAAAATACGTTCTTGGCGGTCCCTAGGATTGAAGCCATATGTGATGGCGATATCCTGAAGGGTTTTGATGGACAACCCGAGAAGAAGCGGGATGTCGATGGCCAAGGTGAAGATTCCGCCAATCCCGGTAGTGGCACCTTGAACCGTTGCCAATTTGCTGCCTGAAGTTTTAATATCCTGACTCACGCTATCCATGATATGGAGGGGGATGCTTGAAACCTCTTCCAGGTCATTAATATTCAACTCGGGAACCTTGGCTTGCAGCTGACTTAGAATATGGGCTTCTTTCGTTAAATATTTTCCGCCATTCTGAATGTAGCTGCCGATTTCATCAAGCATGAAACCTAATTTTTTCTGAATGAAATCCGGTGTCAACTTATCCAATAGCTTGAAGGGGATGCGCCCAATCCGTTCCCAAAACCATAGTCCTTTCTGATCTTTCTCCCATTTTTCAATGATTGTTAATTCTTTTTCAAGTTCTTCTTTTGTTTCTAATTTCATATGATCAACCTTTCCACACTTCTTTTAGTATTCCATATCTGGGAATATACCATTAATTTTTTTTGAAAAATTCATCATATTGATTAAGTTTAATGTTAAGAAAGAGGGACATTTTTTGAATTGGATCCTTTAATCGAATATTTCCCACTTCAGAGATTCTTTTTAATCGGTAATTCAATGTATTTACATGGATATGAAGATTTTTTGAAGCTTCATTTGGGTTGCAGTCTTTCTCTAGATAGACGGTGAGTGTTTGCAGCAATTCCGTCTGGTTTTTCATATCGTATGCTTTAAGTTTAAGGATGGAAGGATGAACACGGCGCTGTTTGTTGCTTGCGAGTGATTCAATCATTTGAAACATGCCAAGTTCTTCATAATGTAAAATGAGTGCCATGTCATCAGGGAATATATTCTTCATTTTTAGGGTGTATAGAGCTTCTTCGTAACTTGATTTAACATCCATTAAGTTTTTATACATATTGCCAGCCGTTCCAAGGATATGCTCAACACCGAAACGCCGTTTCATCTCCAGAATGAAAAAAGGAATGAACTCATAAATCGATGAAGTGAAAGAAGGGCTGTTTTCCTGGTTGGCTCCCGCGAAAAGAATGAGCTTGTTATGGTCAATGGCAAATAAGGAACTGTTTATCTTTTGAGTGGTCGTTAACATGTATGAAATGTAACGCTCCACTTCGCGATTGATCTCTTTAGGAAATTCGAATACCAATATGGAAAAAACCACTGGAACATGGATTGAGAATTTCTTGTAATTTTCAATTATTTCCGATTCTTCTTGGTAGTGCCCGGTCAACATGCGCCATAGGAACTCTTGATGACCTGCTTCTTTCCTTTTCTTTTTCAATTGCAATTGCTGTAACTGGTTCTTTGCCTCTTTGGCAGCGAATTGCAGAAATTTCATATCTTCTTCGGTGAAAGGTTCATTTACTTCCAAGGCCCAAATGAATCCAAGTACTTCATTATTTTTCCGGATGGAAACCGCAACCCTGTTACCGAGACCGACATCATTGATGGCCCCGATTTTAATGGGGGCATCTTCCTTCAATAACGCAGGGATGAAACCATCTTTCCATAAACTGTTGATGACCTTTTCAGGGACACGTCTTCCGATTATGGTCATGATTCGGGCCTGATCCGTAGTATCATCGTGAGTGCTATAAGCAAGTAAGCGGTGGTTACCGTCCTCGATTGTAATGGGGCAACCTAAAACAGAACTGATTCTATCGGCAAACTCCATCATATCTCCATAAAGGTCTTTAAAAATATCTCTATTTTTTTCGAATTCCTTCATTCTTATTTTGCCCCTCGCTAAAAAAAATTCCTTCTCCTTGAATTTTAAACGATTTCCTATTGATAAGCATAGATAAATCCTTTGTAAAACAGAAAATCCCTACCGATGGAAACCGGAAGGGATTTTATTTTAGAATAAGAAGTTAATTAAAAGATAAATCAAACCAGCTAATGTTGCCGAGATGGGAATGGTAATGAACCAAGTGATGATCATCCTTTTTGCCGTTCCCCATTTTACGCCCTTGACACGATGCGCAGATCCAACACCAAGGATTGAAGACGAAATAACATGGGTTGTACTGACTGGCATGTGTATTACAGTCGCGCCGAAAATGATAAAGGCTCCGGTTAAATCGGCTGCAACACCATTGACCGGGCGGATTTTCATGATTTTGCCGCCAACGGTCTTAATGATTTTCCATCCGCCGACGGAAGTTCCAAGTCCCATTGCGAGCGCACAGGAGAACTGAACCCAGAAGGCGATATCAGTACTTGATGCATAACCATTTGCAATAAGGGCCATCGTGATGATACCCATCGCTTTTTGTGCGTCGTTCGTTCCGTGGGTATACGATTGAAGTGCTGCAGTAGCAATCTGTATAGTCCGGAATCTTTGGTTTGTTTTTGTCAGGTTATTGTTTTTAAAGACAACTTTAAAGATGCTGTATACGATAAACCCGATTGCAAAAGCAATTAGCGGGGAGAAGATCAAAGCTTGAAGAATTTTCATGAATCCTCCCCAGTTAATTCCAGCGAATCCTGCTGCGGCAATGGCTGCACCAGCAATCGAACCGATCAATGCATGGGAGGAACTGCTTGGTATTCCGTAATACCACGTTAGAAGGTTCCATATGATAGCGGCAAGTAGAGCAGCCATTATTACATATGAACCATTCGGAAGCGTGAACGGATCCACGATATCCTTCGTTATGGTCTTCGCCACTCCAGTAAATGTCATGGCACCGACGAAATTCATGACGGCTGCCATGATGATGGCATGCCTAGGCTTCAAGGCCTTTGTTGAAACGGCAGTTGCTATTGCATTGGCTGTATCATGAAAACCATTGATGAAGTCGAATGCTAAAGCAAAGAAAACGATTAATATTGTTATAATTAATAAAGTATCCATTTATTGGGGTACTCCTTAGGCGTTTTTCATTATGATTGTTTCAAGTGTATTGGCCACCGCTTGACAGTGATCGGCAATCTCTTCAAGGCTTTCGTAAATTTCTTTATATTGAATGATCCTGATTGGGTCTTTTTCAACTGTAAACAAGTTTTTGATTGATTGTCGTTGGATTCCGTCACAAACGGATTCAAGATCTTTAATTTTGATTGCATGTTCACGAATCATTGGCAATTTTTTAGTGGATAGTGTATCGACAGCATTTTCAATCTCATACGTACACTGTTTGATTGCATCCACAAACTTAAGCATATACTCATCTGCATTGACAATTGAGTACATTTCGAATAATGCCGCACAGTGTTCCAAACCGTCTATGACATCATCCATTCTCATGGTTAATTCAAGGATATCCTCCCGTTCAATAGGAGTGATGAAAGCATTGTTCAGCTCTTTGATCACATTATGAACCATTGAATCGCCTTTATGCTCATAGTCTTTCATGGTATCTGAAAATACTTTGAGATCGGAGATGTTCTTAAGTTTATAATCCGCGAAATAGTCAGCACCTTCTTTAAGGTTTTGAGCGATGTTAAAAAGCATTACCGCGAATTTGTCTTTTTTTGATTTAAAAGCCATGTTAAAGCCTCCCAATTAGTCATGCAAATTTACGCACTTTAGTCGTACGCTTAGTATTAACAATTTGATTGTAACGAATTCATGTAGTATCCGGGAAGGTTTTTCGACGAAAATTTACAAAATCTTAATAAAACTTTACATAAAAAAACAAGGAAAATTAAAAAAAGGGGAAAACCCTGCATTTATAAGGGGGATTTGTAAAAAAAAAGCCTTTCCGATATGGAAAGGCAAAAGGTTCTATAAAAATAAAGCAATCAAATAGTAAATGATTCCAGCTAAGGAAGCAGAAATTGGCAATGTAATGAACCAAGTGACCAGCATGTTTTTTGCGGTTCCCCATTTTACCCCTTTGATGCGGTGTGCAGAACCGACCCCAAGTATTGAAGAAGAAATGACATGTGTCGTGCTGACCGGCATATGCAGGAAGGTTGCACCGAAAATGATCGCTGCTCCAGTCATATCGGCAGCCACACCATTAACCGGGCGGATTTTCATGATTTTACCGCCAACGGTTTTGATGATCTTCCAACCTCCGATCGATGTACCAAGCGCCATGGCTATAGCGCAAGATAATTGTACCCAGAAAGGAACTTCAGAGGTAGAGGCATATCCGTTAGCGATCAAAGCCATCGTGATGATACCCATGGATTTTTGAGCATCATTCGTCCCATGTGTATAAGACTGGATGGCCGCAGTGACAATTTGTATTCTCCTGAATCGTGTATTGGTTTTTCCTAAATTATTATTTTTGAATACTACCTTGAAGATACTGTAAACAATGAATCCAAGCGTAAAGGCAAGGATGGGAGATAGGATCAATGCTTGTACAATTTTAGTGAATCCACTCCATTTAATCGCATCGAATCCACTGGCCACGATGGCCGCTCCAGCTATTGAACCAATGATCGCATGGGAGGAACTGCTTGGAATGCCAAAATACCAAGTGATTAAATTCCATATTATTGCCGAAATTAGTGCAGCAAGAATAACATATGAACCATTATTCAATGTGAAAGGATCGACGATATCCTTCGTAATGGTATGCGCTACACCGGTAAAGGTCAATGCTCCCAATAAATTCATGACCGCAGCCATGATGATTGCATGTCGTGGTTTAAGTGCTTTGGTTGATACGGCTGTAGCGATGGCGTTAGCCGTATCATGGAAACCATTGATAAAGTCAAAGACCAAAGCAAAAAGTATTATTAGCGCGGTTAAGATGAGTATGGTATTCATACATGGAGGACTCCCTTGATTTCAAGTATATAAAGTGAATATAGTTTGTGGCCAATAATTGGGCGCACGACAGTTTGCACTCCTCAATATTTAGCATGGGAGTTTTAGTTTTGATTATTCTTTAAAGATGGCACCTTCTTTTTTACATGGTTTAAAATCGAACTATACTATTGTAACGAATTACATACCTTTAAGGATAGATGTTTCGTCATTTTTTTACAAAATATTTAACTTAGTAAATGATTAAAAAGATAAAATGTTACATTGATATATATAAATGGCCTTTAGGGATGGGCTTTCACTCAAGGGACTCTATAAATCCCGATGCTTATGGTTAGAAATAGAAGGTGGAGGGATGTATAATTGGTAAATAAAAGTAAGGGGGAATGATGGAATGATTTCGAATATTGGGGAAACGATCACCTTACATAATGGAGTTAAAATGCCACAGTTGGGTTTCGGTGTATTTAAAGTGAAAAACGGCAATGAAACGGTTGAGTCCGTCAAAAAAGCGATCGAAGTCGGTTATCGGGCGATTGATACAGCGGCCATTTATGAAAATGAAGAAGGTGTAGGCCAAGCGATTCGGGAATGCGGAGTGCCACGTGAAGAATTGTTCATAACCTCCAAAGTGTGGAATACCGAGCAAGGATATGAAACGACGCTCAAGGCATTTGAGGATAGTTTAAATCGCCTTGGATTGGAATACTTGGATTTATACCTGATCCACTGGCCGGGAAAAGATAAATATCTGGAAACCTGGAGGGCCTTGGAGAAGCTTTATAAGGATGGAAAGGTGAAATCAATCGGTGTAAGTAATTTCCATGTTCATCATTTGGAAAATTTACTTGCAAACAGTGAAGTGAAGCCGGTCGTCAATCAAATTGAATTGCATCCACTTTTAACTCAAGTCGAAATTCGTGATTACTGTGCAAAACATGAAATAAAGGTAGAATCTTGGAGCCCGCTAGGCAGAGGGAACCTTTTGGAAGAGCCGACAATTAATCATATAGCAAAGAAGCACGGGAAAAGTTCAGCACAAGTGTTGATTAGATGGCATCTGCAACATGATCTAGTTGTAATACCTAAATCGATTACGCCATCCCGTATCAAGGAAAATGCGCAGGTATTTGATTTTTCATTGAGTTTAAATGAAATGAATCAAATAGATGCCTTGAACAAAAATGAACGTTTCGGCAGCAATCCCGATGAACTTTTGTTCTAAAAAGAATACAGCAAATGAAAGGAGGGTGTCCCGATAATGGGGCATCCTTTTTCTTTTTGCTTTATGAACATAATTGAGACGAATGCTGCTTATACTAACTATGTGACAAAGTTAAGCCTATGGTATACCCGTTTAATATATCTGATAATCCTGTTTTTGTTGCCAAATATTTAAAAAAAAAATTAGGTTTTAGATTAATTAAACGGGGAAAATAATGAGTACAGCAGCAAACAAAAAGAAAAAATTCACTAACAAGAGGATTGTCCAATCAGTTACTCTAAGGGCTATAGCTAGCTAACACTACCCAATAACTAAAACATTCACATTCATTAGATATTGTGCGAATCGGCATCATACCATTTGAATGTAAAGGTTAAAAGTACTGAAAAAAAGCATGACAATATGGAAGTGATTTAATTTCTTGGAGTCTGCTGCAGAAAATCAAAAAATAACTATTTTGAAGGAGGAAATATATTATGGGATTTTTATGGTCATTAATTATCGGAGGTATCATCGGTTGGTTAGCAGGTATGATTGTTGGACGTGACGTACCATTTGGAATTATCGGTAACATTATCGCTGGTTTTGTTGGTGCATGGTTAGGTTCATTAATTCTTGGGAACTGGGGACCTTCAGTGGCAGATTTCGCTATAATTCCAGCATTGATTGGTGCAATCGTATTTGTCTTCATCTTAAGCCTTATCTTAAAAGGCATGAGAAAAGCTTCATAAATACAAAAATAAAGCTGGCCCAAGAGGCCAGCTATTTTTTTATGCCAAAATGAACGGATTGCTTCCTACATGCAGATAATCCGTCCCAATTGCGTAAAATGGGAAAAAGGTTTTGAACTAATCGATCATAATTAAAGTGTAAGTGAAATTGTAAATCAGTTTTTATAAATTTGGCTATAGGAATCTTATTAAAAAAGTTTTTGTAGGTGTGGGATTTCTGAGAATGACATTTATCCCCATCTCCCATGACAAATTGATATAATAATATGATTTCAAATAATCCCTTGAAAGCGCAGAACAATTTCAGCAATAATTGCGGAACCCAAAAAGGTACCAAGTAAAACACACATTCCAACAACGATCGTTTTCCAACCTAGTTTAGCAAAGTCTGCCCATGAACGGCCAATACCTATCCCAGCATAGGCTAAAATGGGTGTAGCTATTGCTAAAAGACTGACATCTGCAGTCCACTTCACAATTTGATCTGACCCAGGCATGTTAGGAACAGTAAGTATAAACCCTAATATTCCAATGTAAGCTATACTTGGGATTTTGAGTGGGACTAGTTTACCGATAACAAGGCCCGCTAAAGAAATAAGGATTAATATAACCATTCCTGGTAAAGCAGTAATTGGGAGTATATCATAGCCAATATAATTTCCAATTAACACCACAACTCCGATAATCCCTAAAACTAATATCCATTCTTGGATGTTCTTTAACATTGGTTACACCCCCACATTCGATTTCATATTTTTACTTTTTCTTTTTGTCATCCATCCATAGAGTTTTTCTGTTAATGGCAAAGCAATAAAAATACTCACATATAAACCTGTTACAGATGTCGCAAGATTACTTGCACCTGAAAAAGCAATAATTTGATCTTTCATTTCTGGAAACGCCGTAACTAGAGGACCTAATGCAGCAGCTGCCATACTTCCACTTCCTATTCCTGTTGCCATTGCAAAGGATAATGGATGAATGGGCGTAACAGTTGCTAACAATCCAGATATTAATCCCATAAATATAGCGCCAAAAACGGTACCAAATATGTATACAGCCATAACTCCACGGCCTTCTGGTGAGGAAAAACCGTATTTATCAGTAATTAAAGCGACATTGGGCTCACGTCCAATAGAGTGTGTCATTCCGATAGATTCTCGTTTCAATCCTAGTAAAACTGCAACTGGAAGGGCCAGAAAAATGGTGCCGAGATTTCCTATTTCTTGAAGGAGTAGTGCAGGTCCTGCTTCAATTAACAGAGGCAAGGCTGGCCCTGCTTGTACCCCAAACTTCGCAATAAGTAATGTAACCGATATAAAAACAAGTGATTCAGCACTTTTGGATTGCTTTTCCTTAACAAGTGGTGTGAAGAATAAAGAAATTCCAATTATAACTGCATAAAGCATTGGTAATAATAAAATAACTCCTGGTCCTAACGGAATTTCGTGTGTACCAATCGTTTCAGACAGTAATACGATAGCAAAGACGGTGGCATGTACTCGCCAATCTTTCCAAAGTTTTTGTGTTTCAATCGTCATCTTTACCATCCCCTTTGATTTTTGGTCTTGAATTAGGGGCCAAATACAAATAGGCCCCTAAATTTCACCTATTTGGTTACTTGTTGTGATGATAAAGTTTTTGAACTATTCTTCATGTATTGTAATGTCGCTACCCCAAGAGTTTTCGCAGCGATTAATAACGAGCGTTCATCGATGTCAAACTTTGGATGATGATGTGGATAGGCTTGTTCCCAATCAGGATTTTTTGCTCCTGTGAAAAAGAATGTTCCTTTTACCTTTTCTAAATAATAGGAAAAGTCTTCACCACCCATAATAGGTGGGGTTTCTTTAACAGATTCAACCCCAGGTACTGAGTGAGCCAATTTCGCAACGAATTCAGTCTCCTCCTTGTGGTTAACTGTCGTCGGATATCCTCTCATATACTTATAGTCATATGTTGCATCTGATACAATACATGTTCCCTTAACGACTCTTTCAATTTCTTTTTCTATAAAATTACGAATCTCTTCTTTAAATGTTCGAACTGTACCAGTTAAAGTAGCTGTATCTGCAATAACATTGTAAGGATTTTTTGCTTCAAAAGCACAAACAGATACAACAGCAGATTCTAATGGATCTACTTTCCGGCTAACAATTTGTTGCAGATTACCTATTAGCTGTCCTCCAATTACTATACTATCCTTTGTTTCATGAGGAGCAGCGCCATGTCCGCCTTTACCCTGAATTGTTATATCAAAACGATCAGGTGCTGCTTGAAGAGGGCCTGTCCGATAACCAATTTCACCTAAAGGCATCTGTGCCTGTAAATGCGTTCCAAAAATTACATCAACCCCATCCAGGCATCCATCCTCTATCATAGCAATTGCTCCACCTGGAGGAAGTTCTTCGGCATGTTGATGGAGAAAAACAACTGTCCCTTCAATTTCCGACTTCATGCCATTTAGAACCTTTGCAAGGCCTAATAATGTTGCAGTATGCCCATCATGGCCACATGCATGCATGACACCTTCATTAACTGATTTAAACGGAACTTCCGTTTGTTCATGGATCGGAAGTGCATCAAAATCTGCCCGTACAGCAACCGTCGGCCCGGGTTTATCTCCTTCTAGATAAGCTAAGACCCCATTTCCTCCAACCCTTTTGCGTACTCTATGCCCAAGTTTTTCATGATAAGCTGCAATATAATTTGCCGTATTCACTTCTTCAAAAGAGAGCTCAGGATGTTGATGGAGATGGCGTCGAATATCGACGATTTCGTTATAAATATCATCTAATCCTTTAAATAATTGATCCATAATTCCACTCCTTTAATATAGTAGTATTTTATTTCAAATAAATGGTTGAATAGCAATTTTAACCCTTACCTCGGAGTATAACCATTATAATAGTAGCATTCGTATTTTGAAAATTCAATATATTGTCATAATTCAAGAAACTACAAATAGCTTGTTTTTCTTTTTTAAAAAGTAATAAAGCGCTTAGAATTTTTTTGCATAATACTAATTGTGATATTGAATGCGCATACAAAAATATTTTAATTCATTAAACAATTAAAGATAACGGATGATCATGGGGGAAATATCGGCGCATAAAATTATAGAAATACTGGTGAAGAGTAGCCGGGAAGTTCCCACAGCCATGCTAAGGGGTTTTTCTTGTCTACAAAGGTTCTATAAGTATATCTAACTTTTGTTTTTGCCCTTTGGAAAGAGTACAAGTCAATGATTTACTCGCTGACGAGTTTTCCAAAAAGCCTTTCTATAGTAGTCATACCAGGGAGAATAATTTTTCTTGTGCTGTACGCAGAAGATACATTGAATTTCCATTGTGATAATTCCCTAAGGAGAAATTCTGATAACCTATACCAGACGGATTTCATTCATTAGTAATAAATAAACTTTAGCTTATCAGCCATTAAATTTTAAAGGTTGCTAATCTTTTTTACGTAAAATAAATAATAAAAAAATGCGAAAATAAAATTAAAATTGATATATAATCCGTCCGCTGGTGCACAAAAATATGAGGAACAATTTCGCTTTCATGAAGAAATTGAATGAACACCGTTCCGAAATGGAACGGTGTTTTCTGTTTGGATTATATGTGAACATCGAATATTTCAGGTCTATCAATGAAAGGAGCTTCAACGATCATTTTTTCTTCTGAAATGGGATGGATGAATTCGATTTTCCTTGCATGCAGGGCTTGACGTGGAAATGTCTTTTTTCCGCCATACAATGTATCTCCGGCCAAGGGATGATTCAAATGACTGAAATGCACCCTAATCTGGTGGGTTCGGCCGCTTTCCAGGGTGCAGCTGACGAGGGTCAAGTTTTTCTTGGAATCACGGTTAAGCACCCGATAATGGGTGACTGCCGTCTGGCCAGTAGGGGAAACCCTTCGTCTAGTGGCATGGTGGCGGTCACGTCCAATTTTTTCTTTGATTTCTCCTTCATCCTTTTTAATGTTTCCTTCGACTAAAGCTAGGTAAGTCCGCTTGATTTCCCTTTCTTCCAACATTCTATCCAGCATGGACCCAATGAGGCGGTTCTTGGCAAAAAGGACCGCACCGGTGGTATCTTTATCAAGCCTATGAATATGCTTGATCATACAGGTCTGGCTGGTTTTTTGAAGATGGTGCGCGACTCCATTGAGGAGGGAGTGTGCATCACCCGGTTGAGAAGGGTGGGTTTCCATTCCAGCCGGCTTATTGGCTATCAACAACACATCATCTTCATATAAGATGGTAATTCCTAAGTCTATGGCTTGAACTGTTTCATTTTCAGCGTGATCCAATAAGGGGATGCTGATCGTATCTCCTTCATTGAGGATAGTTGACCAGGTGACGTAGTTCCCGTTCATTGACACTTCTTTACTCATCCTCCATTCATGCACTAATTTTTTCGGGGCCTTCCAACGCTCCCTGAAAAGCTTTTCCAATGTTAATCCATTCCAACTTTGGAGTACATCAATTATTAAATGTTGGTTAGTTATTTTGAAATTTTCCAATTTAACTCCTACTTTCGACTCGTTTGGTTGTGCTTAAATGAAAAAAATCTATAATAATTATGGAAATGGTGTAAAAAAGTAACCTTGGGCCTATTGCTAAGATTTTCAGTGGTGGAAATTACCACATATTTTTTACAAAATTTATGTTATTCTAGGGGGAAAGAAATCCCTTGTCCTAGAATATACATATAATAGATAGGTCTAACGGATCTGAAAAAAGGTGGTTTTTTTAGTGAAGACGGTCTTTTCTTCAACGGAAGAACAAGAGCAAGAAATAGCGAGTCTCGTGTCTCGTTTCTACGAATCTGTATTTCCAAAGTACTTTACGGAAAGTGAAATCCTTCATTTTCGTGAGATTGGCGTTTTAGAGCCCAATCAAAGTTCTGTTACTTACTTGGCAACATTAAGAGACGCATTTCAAGTAATGACATGTCTTCAAGTCCTTATGTCGATATTAGAAAAACAAAAGAGGGTGATGGAACCTAAGTCTGAAGAATTGTTCCAACATAACATCACTCTATTGAATGAATGCGGAATATTCTTCCCCTTTTATTATGACCATTTTTCAAGTATAAACCTTGAAGCGAATAATGATATGCAGATGATGGACATCCAGGTGGCGAATCAATATTTAGTATAAGGCAAAAAAAATGAGCCGGCTATAACGGGAGAAGCATTTCCGTTAGGGCCGGCTCATTTTTTCATCCTTAATTAATATCGTGGTCCTCGAACCATTTCTCGAACGTTCCTTCATCTTTAAATCCGACGATTCGTTCTTGTTCTTCCCCATTTTTATAGTGGACGATGGTCGGGGTCTTTTTGATGCCATAGTCGCTCCATCCTTGTTCAAACTCCAAAAGATTGAATTGAACAAGATCAATACCCAATTTCTCTGCCAAAGGTGCCACGACTGGTGTGGTTTTTTGACTGATTGAGTTCGTAGGACTATAGAAATAAACGGTCACGTCTTTACTATCTTGGAGGTCCTGCTCCAACTCTACAGGAAGAATCAAATTTTGATAATTGGGGTCATCCAGCTGATCGACGGTAGCGGGTTTAAGCTTATCCTTGCCGTATGGATTTCCTTTTGATTTTTCTTCTTTTTTCATGTTTGTAAAAACGCTCAGCAGGACAAAAAGGGCGACGATTATCACTAAAAATATAGCCATTTTCTTCATTAAGCTGCAACCTCCTTGGATCTTGTCCATACGATGTAAAAATAATGACGAATGCAGTCAAGGCTAGAACGTGATGGTGATGAAACCAATACGTTTATATATTGTCCTGTACCTGGAACCCTTCTCATGCAAGGGGGTGGTCGGGAAAGAATGAATCCTTTTGTATCAAGTAATGGTACGTGGAAATGAATGCACCGATAGCGGACGATATCATGGTATAAAAACTGATCCAATAATCTTTTCGAATGATTGCAATTCCTGATATGATCGTAAAAGGATACATGATGATCCGCTGATACCAACAGAGTGCACAAGGTTCGTATTGCTTAATTTCAGAAAAATATAAGCTTCCAAACATCGCAATGATGGAAGCAGCCCAGGCTGCAAATAATAAGTTTTCCACACTGCGTTTTGTATTGTTCATGGTTCCTCTTCCCCATCTCTTTTTACTCTCATGAAAAGTATAGTATGTAAGGACCGCGTCTGTAAAATATATATTCTTTTAACGGACATTCAGAATGTTATTATTTGAAATCAATGGGTAGGTTCGGTTGTTTTAATTTTTGAATAAGGGGTATAATTCTTATGGAAGAGATTAAAGGAGTCTGAGGAAAATGCCTAATTTGGACCTGCATAAATATGAAAAAATAATGGAAATACGTAATATGAGGCTAGGAGACATAGATGAAATAATTGCTTTGCAGTCGAGTTGCTTTCCGGGAATGGTTCCCTGGAAGCGAGATCAGCTTGAGAGCCATCTGGCAATTTTTCCAGAAGGGCAGTTTGTGGCTGAATATGATGGAAAAGTGATTGGCTCATGTTCCAGCCTCATTATTAATTTTGACGAATATGATGACCGCCATACATGGGATGATGTAACCGATAATGGGTACATCACGAATCATAATCCGGACGGTTATAATTTATATGGAATCGAGGTCATGGTCCATCCTGAGTTCCGCAGGATGAAAATTGGTCAAAGACTATATGATTCAAGGAAAGAACTTGTTGCCCAATTGAATTTAAAAAGCATCATTATCGGGGGCAGGATCCCCAATTACCATAAACATGCGGAGGAACTGTTACCAAGGGAGTATGTGAAGGAAGTTCAATTGCACAAAATATATGATCCGGTTCTTTCGTTCCAGCTTTTAAATGGGTTCACGCTTATGAGGATCAATCCGAATTATTTGCCGGACGATCTGCAATCCAATAAGTATGCTACGCTCATGGAGTGGAATAACGTTGATTATCAGCCGAAAACAAAACGTTATTATAAAACATCGGAACCGGTACGGATTTGCGTCGTGCAATACATGCTGCGTAAAATCGATTCATTCGATGACTTCGCTAACCAAGTCGAGTATTTCACCGACGTTGCTTCGGATGCCAATGCGGATTTCGCCGTGTTCCCGGAATTGTTCACAACCCAGCTGATGTCTTTCTTGAATGAAAGATCACCAAGCTTGGCTGTCAGGAAACTGTCGGATTTCACGGAGCAGTACATTGAATTGTTTACCACTTTAGCTGTAAGGTATAACGTCAATATCATCGGCGGTTCCCATTTCGTTAAAGAAGATGATGATAATATCTATAATATCGCTTATTTATTCCGTCGCGATGGGACGATTGAAAAGCAATATAAAATTCATATTACCCCGAATGAAAGAAAATGGTGGGGTATTAACGCAGGAGACCGCGTTCGTGTCTTTGATACGGATTGTGGTAAGATCGCCATACAAATTTGTTATGATATTGAGTTCCCGGAACTCGCCCGGATTGCTACCGACATGGGAGCCAAAATCATATTCACTCCCTTTTGTACTGAAGACAGGCAAGGCTACCTGCGAGTTCGCTATTGTGCCCAGGCCCGTGCCGTGGAAAACCAAATTTATACCGTCATTTCCGGAACGGTTGGAAATCTCCCGCAAACGGAAAATATGGATATCCAATATGCCCAATCGGGAATCTTCTCTCCTTCGGATTTCGAATTTGCACGTGACGGCATAGTCGGGGAAACCAGCCCGAACCTTGAGATGGTCCTGATTGGCGATGTCGACTTGGAGATCTTAAGGCGGGAGCGTCAGTCCGGTACTGTAAAGCAATTGAAAGATCGCCGTCATGATATTTACCATCTGCATTACAAAGATGGCGGGAAATAAATAGGAAGAAAACAGCTCGTGATGTGAAGAACACTGGATTAGGTTCTTTTCATTACGAGCCTTTACTTCATTTATTGGAATAAATATGATAATTTTGTATATGTAAGGCAGATACATAATAATTACAAATAAGGCGTTTGGGAGGAGATGTTGGAGATGGATTGGAAATCTTTATACACTACTTGGGCAGGGTACCAGAATTTAAATGGGGAATTACGTGTCCTCCTTGAGGAAATGCAGCAGGATGAAGCACAACTCGAAGATGCCTTTTATAAAAATTTAGAGTTTGGAACAGGCGGAATGCGTGGGGAAATCGGAGCGGGAACGAACCGGATGAATCTTTATACTGTAAGGAAGGCAACGGTTGGGTTGGCTCAATATATCTCTTCGTTTGGAGAAGAAGCAAAAGGAAGAGGGGCTGTGATCGCTTATGATTCGAGACATAAGTCCCCGGAATTTGCACTCGAAGCGGCTAAGACCTTGGCTACATTTGGGGTGAAGGCTTATTTATTCGATGAATTGCGTCCAACTCCAGAATTGTCATTTGCGGTTCGCGAGCTGAATGCTTTTGCTGGAATCGTCATCACGGCGAGCCACAATCCGCCTGAATATAATGGTTACAAGGTTTATGGGTCAGATGGGGCACAATTGCCGCCGGAAGCAGCGGATCAGGTGATCGGCTATGTGAATGCCATTGAAAGTGAGCTTGAAATTCAGGTTGAAGAAGCTGAAGTCCTTAAAGGGCAAGGCCTCATCGAAATGATTGGGGAGGAATTGGACGCTGCCTATAATCGTGAGCTGCTGACGGTTCCCGAGAATCCGCAGCTTGCCGAGGAAATAGATGTGTCAATCGTCTTTACGCCGCTTCATGGAACGGCAAATAAATCCGTCAGGCGGGCACTGCAAAGCTTAGGGTATCAAAATTTGCATATCGTTAAGGAACAGGAATTGCCGGATCCGGATTTTTCGACAGTTCAGTCTCCGAATCCAGAGGAACCAGCTGCATTTGAAATGGCCATCGAGCTTGGAAACAAGGTGGAGGCGGACTTATTGATAGCAACGGACCCAGATGCCGATCGGCTTGGAATTGCCGTTAAAAACGAGATGGGTCAATATGTTGTCCTGACTGGAAATCAAACAGGTGCACTTTTCCTGGACTATTTACTGTCCCAGAAAAAAGAGAAAGGAAATATTCCCCAAAATGGAGTCATCTTAAAAACCATCGTCACTTCGGAAATCGGGCGGACGATTGCCGAGTCATATGGCTTGAAGACGGTTGATGTACTTACCGGGTTTAAGTTCATCGCCGAGAAAATAAATCAGTATCATGAAAGCGGGGAAAGTAGCTTCTTGTTCGGATATGAAGAAAGCTACGGTTATCTGATTAAAGACTTTGCACGTGATAAGGATGCCATTCAAGCTGCAGTGCTTGCTGTCGAGGTCTGTGCCCATTATAAAAAGCAGGGATTGACACTATATGAAGGATTGCTGAATGTGTTTGAAAAGTACGGCTTTTACTTGGAAGGATTGCGTTCATTGACTTTAAAGGGCATTGAGGGAGCAAAACAGATTCAAGGAATATTGAATCAATTCCGTCAAAATCCTCCTTCCCGAATAGCTGGCATTCCGGTAGTCATTGAAGAAGATTACCAAAGCAGCAAGAAGCGTACATTACTTTCAAATGATGAAGAATTGATCGAGCTTCCGAAATCAAATGTATTGAAGTATTTCCTTGAGGATGGTACATGGGTTTGCCTGCGTCCTTCAGGCACCGAACCGAAAATTAAATTCTATTTCGGTGTCCAAGGTAAATCAATGCAAGAAGCTGAGTCCAAGTTATCGGGAGTCATGGAAGATTTCATGAGCAAGATTGAAGCATTGGTTTAAATGTATGAAAGCTAAACGAAAGACTTCTTCGGTCTTTCGTTTTTTTTTATGAATTTTAGTTGAATGAAAAATCAAAATTCTAGGAAATTCCGTTTCGGTTTTGGTATACTGTATTGGCGACTGATCTCGGAAAACAACGGGAATAATGGAGGTTTTTTAATTCATGAAATTAGTAATCATTAATGGTTCACCACGTAAACAAGGGCGTACGGGGATTGCCTCACGCTACATATCCAAGAAATACGGAGCGGAACTTATTGATTTAAGCAATAGCGAAATCCCTTTATATTCAGGTGAAGGGGAGCAATATCAATTGGAAGTGATTCAAAGTCTCCGGAAAAGCATCGAGGAAGCTGATGGCGTAATTCTGACCACTCCGGAATATCATGGTTCCATGAGCGGAGCCTTGAAAAATGCCTTGGATTTTTTAAGCAGTGAACAATTCACGCATAAACCTGTCGCTCTATTGGCTGTTTCCGGCGGAGGAAAAGGCGGGATCAATGCCTTGAATTCAATGAGGACAGTGGGTCGAAGCCTTTATGCAAATGTGATCGCAAAACAATTGGTTCTGGATCCGCATTGCTTCGATTACGAAAATGATGGTTTATTTGAAGAGTCTGCGGTACTTGTTGAAGGTATGATCGAAGAGCTTAAAATGTATGCAACTGCATATGCTACAATGAAAAAATGATGAAATGAGGGTCAGGTATTCAATACCTGACCCTCCCTTGTTTTTATAGGGTTTCACCAGCCAAAGTTATATCCCCGATAATTAATCCTCTTGTATAAATTTTCCCGATTTGCAAAAACTATAGTTGATTTTAGCTTGGAAGTTCACTTAAATAATCACTTGTTTTTTCTGCCGCATGATCCAGATAACGAAGCAGTGCATACAGCTGGGATTGAACGATTTGATAATCATGCTCAAACCTGTAAGCATGCAAAAAATGTTCTATTTTTTTCGAAAGAAAGTGATCTTTCGTTCGGACCATCAATACTAACAAGCTGTCCCAATCAGAACGGTGTGTGTGAAACAATGCCTGATCATAATCCGCAATCCTCATGTTCTTTTCCCCCTTAATAAGGAGCTATTTGTATTTTGTTCAGATCTGACAGAACATTTCCTTACAATAAGTGGCGATGTATTTGGACCGCGGTTGTTGCTTTTTACCTGAATAAAAATAAAAGGTGAGTACATGAGAAAAATAATGGTAATTGGAATATTGGTCCTTCTTTTTTTCCCTGAACCATCGCTGGCGGCAGAAGTGTATTCCCCTGAACAGATGGAGATGGATTTGCAAGGAATCCAAAAGCAGTATGAATTGGACGTTCAAATAATCGGACAAACTGAAAAGGGGAAAAATATAAAGGCAGTCAAGTTAGGGAAAGGAAAAAAAACGATTTTACTGGTGGGGTCACATCATGGACGGGAATGGCTCAGTACCATACTTTTAATGCACATGCTTGAAGAGTATGCAGCCGCCTATCAAGCGGGCAAACCTGTTGGAGAATTTCCGTCGGAATCATTGGATCAAGTGAGCATCTGGTTCATCCCGATGCTGAACCCAGATGGCGTGAGCATCCAGCAAGGAGATTTATCCAATTTAAATGTTCTTGAAAAGGCTGCAGTATGGAAAATGAACCGATATAGCAGGAATTGGTCCCGGTGGAAAGCCAACGCTAAAGGCATTGATTTGAATAGGCAGTATCCGGCTGGATGGAAAGAAGTCATGAGTCATGAAACAAAACCGACGTATCAATTTTATAAAGGCGGACAACCACTGGAAGCAGCCGAAGTAAAAGCGCTTACGGATTTCACGAAGGAGATCGATCCCCTTATTGCTGTTTCCTACCATACCTCAGGAAGGGAAATCTTTTGGCATTACAAAAATAAACGGAAAAATATGGCAAGAGATTATGGGATTGCCAAAAAGACTGCCGAAATGACGGGGTATGAACTGACCTTTCCGGAAAAAGAAGCGGTAGGAAGCGGATTTACTGATTGGTTCATAACTGAATTCAGCCGCCCAGGAATGACGATCGAACTTAGTTATTTAGTGGATGAAACCAATCCGCCGTTGACTGTGTTTCCTGAGGAATGGAAGAGGAATCGATTAGTTGGCATCATGCTTGTAAAAGAAGCGAAGCAGCTGCATACCAACTGAACATTTTTACATAATAATACTAAGCGGAAAGTATGAGGAGGAAAAGATTTTGAAAAAAGTCATCGTGATGCTAATGGGGATTTTTTTGATCATACAAGCAGGATCCATTTCAGCACAGGCCCAAAAACCCGATTACGAAAAATACGGAAAGATTGCGATTACGGTAGTGCAGGCAGATTATCCTGAAGTTGAGATTACCGACTACGAATATAAGGGCAGAAAAACTGTAGCGAAAAATCTCGTCGAAGACGATTTCAGATTTTTGGTCGAGGATAAAGGTCAGGAGTTCAATGTCATCGTAACCGTACAACATGATTTGAAAAATGAAAAATTACTTAGTTTGAAGGTCACGGAGCAAAAAGGAAAGTGAGATCAGGACAAACCGAAATTCCAGGTAGGCATCTTACCGAACATCTTCAACTCGAGAAGATGTTTTTTTCTGATTTCTTTTAAAAGTTGTCCGGAAAAGGGGATATCGGAATCGTTGTTATTCCAATACGGTTAGCTGCCATGAAGTTTTCATTGCATTTATGGGCAGCTAACCAGTATAGTTAGTATCAGATTGAAACAATAAGCTTGATTGTAGGGGTATTAGAAAATGAGAAAGTTTAAGAAAGTTTATGTGGAAATTACGAATATATGTAATTTGAAGTGTAATTTTTGCCCAAGTTCCAGCTTGCAAAGGACCCTTAAATTCATGGATCCCGAAGGGTTTACGGATGTTATCAAGAAAATCAAACCACACACCGATCATATTTATTTTCATCTGATGGGTGAACCGTTTTTAAATAAAAATTTGGGAACATTCCTGGATATCAGTGCTGAAAATGACCTGAAGGTTAATATTACAACGAATGGTACTTTGATTCAAAAGGTCAAAGACAAGCTGCTCTCCAAAAAAGCCCTCCGGCAGGTGAATATTTCACTTCATAGCTTTGAGGCAAACGATACGACCAATAGTCTTGACTCTTATGTCAGTAATATTGCCGATTTTATAAATGAAGCAAATGAAAAAAGTGAAGTGATTTGTGCCATTCGTTTATGGAATATGGATACGGCTGAATTAAAAGCGAGTAATGGCCTGAACGATGATATTCTGAGCATGCTGGAGGAGAAGCTTTCATTGGACATTCGCTTAAGTGAAGCTCTTCAGCAAAAGAATAATATTAAGTTAAGGGACCGGGTTTATATAAACATGGCCGAAAAATTCGAGTGGCCGGAATTGGACCGTGACATTATCGATGAAAATATTTTCTGCTATGCTCTTAGAGATCAGTTAGGTATCTTGGTGGATGGTACAGTCGTACCTTGTTGTTTGGATAGTGAAGGGAAAATACCGCTTGGAAATATATTCGAAACATCACTTGAAGACATTTTAAATGGTGAACGGGCTAAAAATATGTATGATGGTTTCTCAAGAAGATGTGCAGTTGAAGAATTATGTAAACGATGTGGCTACGCAAAGCGTCATAAAAAATAAATGAAGGAAAATTACGGAGTTCACCTTCGTGGTTTCAGGCTGTAGACAAACTCGATGGAAAATCAGTTTGCCTGCAGTTTTTTTATTGGAAAAGTTCAGGTGATTGAAGAATTCCGCTCCCTTTCCGCCGATTGTCTGCCAAGCCGCATCAAAGCAAGCGTCTGTGGGGTCTCGGCTAGCCGGTAAATTCGGCAGGAGCGTCTCAAATTTCTTCAATCCAACGAGATTAGGCAGTAAAAAACATGAAAGATAATCAAGTTTATTTTTATCTTGGTTCAGGGGAAACAATCCGAAACTCCTTTTGTCGAAAAATTGATGGAACCCCCAGACTGTAGACGAATTGGAGAAGAGCCAGTTTTCCTACAATATTTCTTTTGAAAAAAGTTACAGTTGATTGGAACGGAAGGTACGAGACTCCTGCGGGAAAAGCGTGTCGAGGGACACCACACAGTCGCAAGGACCGCCCGCGGAAAGCGAGTGCCTGGAGTGGAAATCATTACACATACCCTCTTTCAGAAATCCGCTCGCTTTTCGCCGACTGAAAAACCATCCCCGTACTCCGAACCCCATCTTATTTCGCCAAACTGAATCCATGGAGTCCATCTCTGTTTTTTGTGCTTGAAGGACATTGTCACCATCTCATTGTGAAAATTCAGAATATTATTGTTTTATTAAAAGGACCGTGATAAAATACTCACTATTATTAATGAAGTTAATACTTCATATTGTCATATAAAAAGTATTGGATTCATATCTTGCATCAGAGGGGATGTTTTATGGATTTACAGCAAAAAGTTAAAGAAGTATTCCCTGGTTTATCTACTGGTCAAAAAAAGGTAGCAAAATACTTGTTGGTGCATTCACATACATTTGCAGTCACTTCAGCTCAAAAGCTTGGAAAAGAGATTGGTGTGAGTGAAACGACCATCATCCGCTTTTGCTATTCATTGGGGCTAAGCGGATATGCAGAGCTTCAAAACCTTATTCGAAATCAGTTGATATATGAGAGCAGCAGTTTGAATGAATATCATTCTTCAAAACTTGAAGCCGCGAGTCAGCCAAACTTCATGGCTCAAGTGATGGGGCAGGATATCATCAGCATCGAAAAGACCATGAAAAATTTATCAAATGAAGATTTCACCAAAACAGTCGATAAATTGACGGCAGCTGACAATGTTTTGATTTCCGGACACCGTTTATCATTTTCGGCAGCACATTGGTTAACCTTTACGCTAAGGCTTGTTAGGGAAGAGGTCCATTTATATCGGCCTGATACTGATGATATATTTTTACTGTTGGATAAAATGACTGAAAATTCCGTTTTTGTCGCCATTTCATTTCACCGCTATGTTAAAGAGACTGTGAAAATAACGGAAATGGCCAAAAAAGCGGGTGCATTTGTAATTGGGATTACGGATTCCGAACTGGCTCCGATTGCGGAATACACTGACATTTTATTGCCCATTTCAACACCAAGGACTTCTACGATCGATACGGCGCCAGTGTTATTTTCATTATTGAATAGTTTAGTAGCTGGTGTATCGATAAAGGATGAACATGGATTCAAAGAAAGAAAAGCTATATATGATGCGTTCAATCAAGACGATTATTTCTTTTGAGATAAAACATCCATCGGTTGGTGAACATGCCGATTAAATAAGGGGGAGACAGAAATGGATATCACACAAACTATAGAAAAATTAAGGCCGCGTATACTCGATATTTTTGACCATTTACACGCAAATCCAGAAACGAGTTGGAATGAGGTGAATACGACAGCTTTCATTTCAAATATTTTAACGGGCAATCAGTGTACGGTGAAAACATTCGAGGACTGTACAGGCGTGGTTGGCGAAATCGGGGATGGGGATTTCACGGTGGGATTACGATCGGATATCGATGCACTTTGGCAGGAGGTGCAAGGGACGTTTCAAGCCAATCATTCCTGTGGACACGATGGTCATATGACCTTGGCACTTGGAGTATTCCTTGTATTGAAGGAAATGGGCTTTCGCCCAAGAGGCAAGCTTAAATTCATTTTCCAACCTGCTGAAGAGAAAGGTACGGGCGCCTTGAAGATGATTGAAGAAAAAGTATTGGATAATGTCGATTTCCTTTATGGAGTGCACCTAAGACCGGTTGAGGAAGTGAAAGATGGGCAAGCGGCGCCAGCCATTGTCCATGGAGCCGCTCAGTTCATTAAAGGTGAAATAGCGGGAACTGATGCGCATGGAGCCAGACCGCATCAAGGGCAGAATGCCATCGAGATAGGAGCGGCATTCATCACTTTGTTAAATGGAATCCATCTCAATCCGTCCATCCCTTATTCCGTAAAAATGACGCAGTTTTTTGCTGGCGGCGAAAGTTCCAATATCATCCCGGGGAGAGCCACTTTTTCATTGGATTTACGGGCACAGGATAATGCAGTGATGAAAGAGCTCACCAAAAAGGTGGAAAAGGTTGCAGAATCTTTGGCCATTGTCCATGGAGTCGAAGTGAAACTCGAACCGGGAACCTGTGTTGCTGCAGCAACCGTGAACGATCAAGCCCAGGAAATAATGTCTGAAGCGATAGCCGATACACTTGGAGAGGAAAATTTGGTAGCGCCAGTCATTACAACAGGAGGGGAGGATTTTCATTTTTATACGTTGAAAAGACCTGAACTCAAAGCGACGATGCTTGGATTGGGCTGTGATTTGGCACCAGGGCTCCATCATCCGAACATGACATTCAACAAAGAAGCTTTGTTATCGGGAATTGAAATCCTGGCCAAAGCCATCATACTCACTTTCGAGAAATATGGAGGGGAGGGCCACTTACATGACTGAAGAATTCATCATAAAATCCCTATCCGGACTAGAGGATCTACAAGAAGTGCAGCGGCTGGAAGCCCTTGTATGGGGCATGGATTGCGTTCCCATCCATCAGACGATTACAGCTGTCAAAAACGGCGGGCTTGTATTAGGCGGCTATATCAATGGCCAGTTAGTCGGGTTTCAATACAGTTTCCCGGGATTCAAGGACGGAAGGGGATATCTTTGTTCACATATGTTAGCCATCCATCCGGCCCATCAAAAGAAGGGCTACGGCAGATTACTTAAACTTGCACAAAAAGAGGAAGCACTTAAAAAGGGCTACGACTTGATCAAATGGACATATGATCCATTGGAAAGTGTGAATGCAAACTTGAATATCGGTAAGCTAAAAGCTGTTTGCTCTACATACATGGAAGATTGTTATGGAAATATGAAGGATACCCTCAATGAAGGACTTTCCACTGATCGATTCATGGTGGAATGGAATATACGGCAGGAAGCAAAGGAAGCGACTCCGCTTCCTGATAAAGCCATACACATCGTAACGACAGGAATGAATGACCAAGGCTTTCCTTACATCAAGGATTATCATTTCGAAACCAATGCCGAGGTGATCGCCATCCCCATTCCGACGGATATTCAACAAATCAAAAAATCTGATCTTCGCCTTGCGATTGATTGGCGGTTAAAAACCGGTGAATTATTCAAAGCTCTTTTTGCCAAAGGATATGTTGCAGCCGGGATTGAACGGGAACAAGGTGAAAACATTCAAAACTATTTATTAAAAAAACAAGAATAAGAGGGGAATCGGGATGAAAATAACGGAAGTGCGTTTACGTCATTTAAATATGGATTTGGTAGCTCCCTTTACAACAAGCTTTGGAACGTTTGTGGATAAGGAGTTCATTCTTGTGGAAGTGAAAAATGGAGAGGGACTTTCAGGCTGGGCTGAATCTGTGGCATTTTCAGCACCTTGGTATAACGAAGAAACGATAAAAACCAATTGGACCATGCTGGAGGATTTCCTGATTCCGCTTGTATTGGATAAAGAAATAGAGCATCCTCGTGATGTATCGGATATGTTCTCGCATATCCGTAAAAATAATATGGCAAAATCGGCAATCGAGGGAGCCATTTGGGATTTATACGCAAAAGAAAAGAATATCCCTTTAAGTATGGCTTTAGGCGGAGAGCTGGAAAAAATCGAAGTTGGGATCAGTATCGGCATCCAAAAAACGGTACCTGAATTACTGGCAAAGATAGAAGCTGGATTGAAGGATGGGTATAAAAGAATCAAAATGAAAATTCAACCAGGTTGGGATGTAGACGTAATCAGGGAGGTGCGCAATCGATATCACGATATCCCGATCATGGCAGATGCAAACTCCGCTTACCGGCTGAAAGACATTGAATTACTCAAACAACTTGATCAATTTGATTTAATGATGATCGAGCAGCCTTTGTCATCGGATGATATTGTCGATCATGCCACATTACAAGCGGAAATCAAAACACCGATTTGCTTGGATGAAAGTATACATTCCGTCGAAGATGCGAGAAAAGCCCTTGAATTGGGAAGCTGTAAAATCATTAATATTAAAATTGGCAGGGTTGGCGGTTTAACGGAAGCTATGAAAATACATGAATTATGTAAAGAAAGGAATGTACCGGTTTGGTGCGGAGGCATGTTGGAATCTGGTGTGGGGCGTGCCCATAATATCGCATTGACAACACTTGATAACTTCACGATGCCTGGTGATACGGCAGCATCCGCGAATTATTGGCATAAAGACATCATCCAACCAGAGGTTACAGTGAATGATGGGGGCATAACCGTTCCAAAAGCGGCAGGCATTGGCTATGAAGTCGATTATACAGCGGTCGATGAATTCACTTCCTATAGTAAAAGATATACAAATTAATAAGAGTTGGAATTAAAGGACCTCCCGGCTTCATGGGCAATTGCCCGTTAACTTGAAGCTGGGAGGATAACGATGAAAGGAAAGATATTCTTATAACTGAAATTTTCAGAATAATCATATAATTAGGGTGGTGTTTAATATGAAAAACAGTATTAATCTTGCAGGAGCATATATTGGAATCATCATTGGAGCAGGTTTCGCTTCAGGACAAGAAGTGTTACAGTTCTTCACGAGTTTTGGAATCTACAGTGTATTGGGAATTGTGGTGGCGACAGTTTTATTCGCGTTTTTGGGCATGCAAGTTACCCAGTTGGGGAGCACTCTCCAGACACGTTCCCATAAAAGCATCATCGATCATATTTGCGGCCGCTATATAGGCAGGGTGGTCGATATTATCATCACATTTTTCTTGTTTGGCGTTACAGTCATCATGATTGCCGGCTCCGGAACGATTTTTGAGGAACAATTCGGGATTCCAAGCATAGTCGGTGCAATCGTCATGACGGTGCTCACGATCGGTACGCTTTTACTTAATGTTAATAAAATAATGTCCATCATTAGTGCCGTTACACCGTTTTTATTCGTTATCATGATCATTATTTCAGGTTATTCATTTTTCACATCCAATCTAAGTTTCAATCAAATCATTTCATCTTCAAGTAAAGGAACGGCTGCAACCGGAAATTGGTTGATGGGTTCATTACTTTATGTTTCATATAATATGACTGCCGGAATTGCCATGCTGGCCGTAATGGGCGGGACCTTCAAGAATAAGAAACAGGCTGGAATGGGAGGAATTCTGGGAGGTATCGGATTGGGGATCCTGTTATTTTTGATCAATTTGGGGATGATGTCCGACTTGAAGGGCATAGAAGGCTCTGGTATGCCTACCCTTCATTTAGCGAATCAGATTTCTCCATGGTTGGGATATATCCTATCAATCATCCTTTTAGGAATGATTTATAATACAGCTGTCGGGATGCTGTATGCATTCACCGTCAGGCTGGTGCCTGCGGAAACGAAACGATTTAAATTATCCGTGATTATAGTCGGGATTCTCGCCTTCCTTGCAAGTTTCGTTGGCTTTATTAAATTGGTTGGGACGGTATACCCAATCACAGGATACTTAGGTTTTGTCATCATTACAGCGCTCATCATTACCTGGATCCGTTCAAAAATGAAAAAAGAGGCTGTGAATCCGGAATTAGCAAAATTTTAATATCTAAGGGATTGAGTGCAGAACTGCATGAAACATTTGGCCTGACATCTTCTTCATGGAGGTGTTTTTTTTCTGTTATCGAGGACCTTTACTCATGATCACGGCATTTTTCCTCCTTTTTTTCATACATTAGTTTAAAGGCGGAAGACAAGGGGGATATCGGATGAATGAAGCGGAGCAAAAGGCTCTGGAATATGCCATTAGTGAAATTACAGAAATAGCAACGGGGTTCGGGTTGGATTTTTACCCGATGCGCTATGAAATTTGCCCTTCAGAAATCATTTATACATTTGGTGCCTACGGGATGCCGACCCGTTTTTCTCATTGGAGCTTTGGAAAGCAATTTCATAAAATGAAGCTGCAGTACGACTTTGGATTAAGTAAAATCTATGAACTGGTCATTAACTCTGATCCTTGTTACGCTTTTCTGCTGGACTCCAATTCACTTGTACAAAATAAATTGATTGTTGCCCACGTTTTGGCACATTGTGACTTCTTTAAGAATAATATACGTTTCAATAATACCAAGAGGGATATGGTAGAAAGTATGTCGGCAACGGCAGAAAGAATCCGTGAATATGAAATCCTGCATGGCAAAAAGGAAGTGGAAACCTTCCTGGATGCACTTTTAGCCATTGAAGAACATATCGATCCGTCGCTGATGAGACCGAAGCTTGCCTGGACGATGGAAGATGAGGAAGAAGAAGAGGAAATAAAACCGACAGCCACACAATACGATGATTTATGGAATCTTGATAATAAGGATAAACCGCAGAAATCCAACATTAAAAAAAGAAAAAAATTCCCGCCAAGGCCAGAAAAGGATATTATGCTTTTCATAGAACAGTACAGCAGGGATTTAACCGATTGGCAGCGGGATATCATGACGATGATCAGGGAAGAGATGCTGTATTTCTGGCCGCAGCTGGAAACGAAAATCATGAACGAAGGCTGGGCATCCTACTGGCATCAGCGCATTATCCGTGAATTGGATCTATCCTCAGGGGAAGCCATTGAATTCGCGAAACTGAACGCAGGTGTCGTGCAGCCTTCACGGACCAGCATCAATCCTTATTATCTTGGATTGAAAGTGCTTGAAGATATTGAAGAACGCTATGATAATCCGACCGAAGAAATGATCAGGCTCGGCGTCAAGCCAGGATCTGGCCGGGAAAAGATGTTCGAGGTCAGGGAAATCGAATCGGATATATCCTTTCTCCGCAATTATTTGACGAAGGACCTGGTCATGCGGGAGGATATGTACCTATTCCAAAAACAGGGCAAGGATTATAAAATCGTCGATAAGACATGGGAACATGTTCGTGATCAACTCGTGAGCATGAGGGTTAACGGAGGTTTCCCTTATATCACAGTTAACGATGGGGACTTCATGCGTAATGGGGAACTTTATCTAAAACATTGGTATGAAGATATTGAGCTGGATCTGAAATATCTCGAAAAAGTCATGCCATATATCCATCAGCTTTGGGGCCGCTCCGTGCATATGGAATCTGTCATAGAAGGAAAAGAAGTACTGTTTTCCTATGATGGAAAAGGCATTCACCGGAAATATTTATAAAACTGATAAAACTGCCGGTCACTCGGCAGTTTTCTTGTTTCAAGCACTTTTATTCGTATAGTGATCCTTTCTATAAAAAACCAAAATATTTGTAATTTGCAACTATTGATGTTATAAATCGACTAAGAATATTAAAAAAATCATTTGGCAAACGAAAGGAGAAAGGTATGTAATGATCATTCGTGAAGCGATTGAAACAGACTTGGACTCGGTCAAAGATATATACAATCAGGGGATTGAGGATAAAATTGCCACGTTGGAAACGGAAACGAAGGATCAAGCCTACATGGAGGAATGGTTTACCAAGCATATCGGGCGATATAAGCTGATTGTCGCCGAGCAAGATGGGGAAATTGTCGGTTGGGCTTCCTTGAACCAATATAACAGCCGTAATGCTTATAACGGAGTTGCCGATTTATCCGTATATATCTCGAGAGATCATCGAGGAAAAGGGATTGGCGGTTTATTGCTGCAATCCATCGAAAAGCACGCAAAAGAAAATGACTTCCATAAGATTGTGTTATTCACTTTTCCCTTTAACCAGATTGGGCAAGGATTGTACAGAAAACGGGGGTATAGAGAAGTGGGAGTGTTTAAGAACCAGGGAATATTAGACGGTGAATTTGTCGATGTGATGGCTATGGAGAAATTACTGTAAACAATTAGGGGGTAGGGGTATTATGACAGTGAACCATTCAAGCGTATTGTCTGTCAGTTATTTTGATGCCTATTTCAAACTTGTTTTATCATCGCGTGAACCTATGGCGGATAATGCAAAGAAATACATCGAAAAGAATTTTTTCAAAGGAGAAGCGTGCTATTACGGCGAGGAAACTCACCGAAATTTCATGACGGCTTTTAACAAGCTAAAAGGATAAATAAAAAATAATTGAATCAAATAGTTGCAAAATGCAAATAATTAGCGTATAAATAAAGCGAGGTGAAAGTAATGGAAAATGAAAACCTTAGAGGTCTCTTCCAACTCTTGACAAGACGGTTTGGATTATTAAATAAAAATTGCTGTAGCGCTGATGGAATTGAAATTTCACTCGTTCAAAGCCATATCCTGTATGAAATACATCGACAAAACAAAGCTTCCATCCAGCAAATTGCAGAAACCCTAGGAACGGACATTACGACGTTCAGCCGACAAATCCAATCCCTGATAAAATTGAATTTGATCACAAAAAAGCAAGATGCTGAAGATCGGAGAATTTCCATCCTTTCTTTGACCGAAGAAGGAATGAAGGTCAATCAAACTATCGATCAGCAAATGAATGAATACTTGAATGAGGTCTTCAAGACGATGAATGAGTTTGAAAAGGAATCCGTCGTGCGTTCCCTGAAATTGCTTAATGATAAAATGCTGAAGTCTTCCGTATGCTGTACTACTCCTTGGGGGTAGTATATTTTTCGACAATACTTGCAAATTACAACTTTTTTAAGGGGATTTAGGAGGGAATAATGATGGATCAATTTGATAAAAGTGCATTACCCGTAGCGATTATAGGAGGAGGTCCTGTGGGGCTGGCCACGGCCGCTCATTTACTGAAAAAAGGGGAGAAGTTTATCGTTTTGGAAGCAGGCGACTCGGTTGGTTCGAGTATGCTGGAGTGGGGACATGTTCGCATGTTTTCCCCATGGCAGTATAACATTGATCAAGCAGCAAAGGAATTACTGGAGAACGCAGGATGGACGTCACCTGACGAAGAAGCTTTGCCAACAGGTCGTGAACTGGTAGAAGAGTACCTTCTGCCTTTAAGTAACCTTCCAGAAATAAAAGAACAGGTCATGTTGCAGGCAAAAGTAGTCGGAGTTGCCAAAAAGGCTCACGATAAATTAAAAACAGGAAAACGGGACACGGTTCCCTTTCAACTCTATGTAGAAGTGAATGGTGACACAACAGTTATTGAAGCGAAAGCGGTCATTGATTCATCAGGTACTTGGACCAATCCAAACCCCATCCTTTCAAATGGAATTTGGACGAATGCGGAGAGACAATTACACAATCAAATCCACTATGGCATTCCTAACGTCGAACAATTAGAAAACAGATATCAAAATAAAACCACCGTGGTGATCGGGAGTGGTCATTCTGCCATAAATGCTCTATTGGACCTTGCAACTTTACAGCAGAAATTTACGGATACCAAGATTTACTGGGTTCTTCGTAAAAAACAGATTCATGAAGTGTACGGCGGGCAAGAAAACGACGGCTTGGCCGCTCGTGGAGAGTTGGGCATAAGAATTCAGCAATTAGTTGAGTCTGGACGAATCAATATTTTTACTCCCTTTCATATTAACGGAGTGTATCCAACAAACGGTAAAATCACTGTCACGGGAGAACTGAACGGGGAAGAATTCACACTCGGCGATATCGAGGAAATCGTTGTGAGTACGGGTTTTAGACCAGATATATCCTTTTTAAATGAAATAAGGATTAACCTTGACTCAGCTGTCGAAAGCATAAACGCGCTTGCTCCGCTTATTGATCCCAATATTCATAGTTGTGGAACGGTGAGACCGCATGGTGAACAAGAGTTACGGCACCCAGAAAAGAATTTTTACATTGTTGGGATGAAGAGTTATGGAAGAGCACCTACATTCTTACTGGCAACAGGCTACGAACAAGTCCGTTCCGTGGTGGCTTATCTCACAGGGGATGTAGAGGGGGCAAAAGAAGTACACTTGGAACTGCCTGAAACAGGAGTTTGCAGTGTGAATTTAACATCTAGCACATGTGACTCTGATACTCCAGCAACTAAAACTAAGGATGGTTCTTGCTGTGGCAGCCCCGTTCTAGCGAGATTGGAAATGAAAAATAATTCCTGTTGTGAATGAAATAGAAGGACCAGTCTGAAACAGGCTGGTCTTTTTACATTATAATTTTTATTTCAAGATGTACTATGAAATTATTTTTGGAGCTGATTTCAGCTCCTGATTAAATTGTTTTTCAAATTAACCTTTTAAAACTTTGAATGCTTCCCGAACTTTTCGAGCAAATTCCAGTGGTGGTTCGATTGATTCAAAATGCATATACATGGCTCTAGGGTTTTCAAACAACCAGTGATTATGAACTGCTGTTACAATAAGGTCCCTTTTTCTTAATTCTGTTAACAATGGATTTACCTCGGCTTGAAGTAGAACTGTTTCACCTAGATTTAGTGCATTTCCTTTACTATCTAAATTCTCAAAGGTGAAAAATTGAGGGTTCACTAACGGTGAATTAGTTCTCCTTCCAAGTATTTTAAATGGTATGTCTCTAAATCTTTGAACTAGACATACTCCGTTCATAAAACTTGCATCACCGTCAAGAATCCTTGCAAATTCACTACATAAATCCCTTTTTGAGTCGTTACCCATAATATTCACTCCTTATAATATAAAACCATTTGTACCCTTAAGTAATCTGGTTTTATTGTATGAGAGTGGATTATTTAAGATTGGGCAAATGAGGGGAAATAACAAACCTTATTTGGGTCAATTCATAAAAACACTTACTTATTTTATATAGTAAGCACGATATCTTTTCATTTTTATTTTTTGACATGAAAAAATTTTGCAAACAATTTATAAATAAATTTCCTGAATTTTTGCCTGTCTTAATGAACTATCCTGCACGTTAATTCATCCAGATAATCAACAACACCCTTTATGAAACATCTTTAAGCAGACTAAAATTTAAAATTATATTGCTGAATATTTAATGGTTGATTAAATAAGAATATGCTTATACAATAATGTTGAATAATCACATAAGCATATACTTATTTAATTTGGGCCAGGAGGGATGAAAGGCAATGAATGGGGCGTTGGATATAGAAACCACGGCAAACATTCTTAAATTATTAGGCGATAAAACCCGTTTGACCATGATTAAGATCATGTCTGAGCATGAATGCTGTGTCTGTGAATTTGTGGATCTATTCGAGATGAGCCAGCCGGCTATAAGCCAACATTTACGAAAGTTGAAAGATAGCGGAATTGTGAATGAAGCGAGAAGGGGACAATGGATATTCTACTCGTTAAACCAAACATCCTCGTATTACTCATTTATTCAAACGGTCATCAAGGACTTGCCGAGTCAAAACTTTAAATTAGAAGAATTAACAGCACAAGGAAAACGGATTTGTTGTGACTAACGAGGAGGAGAACATCAGTGGGTACAGTTATATTAGCTAGTATCATCTTTTTGCTGACGTTGACATTCGTCATCTGGCAACCCAAGGGATTGTCAATCGGCTGGTCAGCATGCGGGGGGGGCGGTACTTGCCTTACTATTTGGGGTTGTTGACTTCAACGATGTAATTACTGTTACAGGTATTGTATGGAACGCGACGTTGGCGTTCATTGCTATTATCATTATTTCTTTGATTTTGGATGAAATTGGTTTCTTTGAATGGGCAGCCCTGCATATGGCTAGAGCGGCTAAGGGAAATGGAGTAAGGATGTTTGTGTATGTGAGCATTCTCGGTGCTCTAGTCGCTGCGTTCTTTGCAAATGACGGAGCGGCTCTCATTTTAACTCCGATTGTATTGGCGATGGTTCGAAACTTGAAGTTAGAAGAGAGAATGATCTTCCCATTTATCATCGCGAGTGGGTTTATTGCAGACACTACATCCTTACCGCTTGTGGTAAGTAATCTGGTCAACATTGTTTCTGCTGACTTTTTTGATATCGGGTTTATTGAGTTCGCATCTAGAATGATCGTTCCCAATCTGTTTTCATTAGTAGCAAGCATCCTGGTATTATTTTTGTACTTCAGAAAGAGCATTCCGAAGAATTATGATATGGCTCAATTGAAGAAGCCAGTCGATGCCATTCGGGATGTGAAAATGTTTCGCCTGTCTGGGATTGTTTTAGGCATTCTGTTGGTAGGCTACTTTATCAGTGAATTTTTGAACATTCCTGTATCCTTCATTGCAGGTGTTATCGCCATATTCTTCTTGTTTATGGCAAGACGAAGTCCAGCTGTAAATACCAAGACCGTTGTAAAGGGCGCACCATGGGCGATTGTGTTTTTCTCCATTGGAATGTATGTCGTGGTGTATGGATTGAGAAACGTTGGATTGACGAACATTTTAGCTGACCTTATACAAGTAACAGCTGATCAAGGATTATTCGCTGCTACTGTCGGGATGGGCTTCATCGCAGCCATTCTTTCATCGCTTATGAATAACATGCCGACGGTCATGATAGACGCTCTTGCCATTTCCGACACCCATACGACAGGCGCAATCAGGGAGGCACTTATTTATGCAAATGTCATCGGTTCGGACTTGGGCCCGAAAATTACACCGATCGGTTCTTTGGCTACGTTATTGTGGCTGCATGTCCTTTCATTAAAAGGCGTGAAAATCTCATGGGGAACTTACTTTAAAACGGGAATCATCTTAACCATCCCTACATTGTTCATCACATTGGCCGGCTTATATATATGGCTGCAAATTATTCATTAAACCTTACTTTACAAACAAAGGAGAGAAACCGCATGGCTAAGAAAACGCTATACTTTTTATGTACTGGCAATTCTTGCAGAAGCCAAATGGCAGAAGCATGGGGGAAGAAATATTTAGGTGACGAATGGCAAGTGCTTAGTGCAGGAATCGAGGCCCATGGGTTAAATCCCAAAGCAGTAAAAGCAATGAATGAAGTTGGATTGGACATCTCCAATCAAACATCGGATATCATTGACCCAGATATATTGAATAATGCTGATTTTGTCGTTACATTATGTGGCGATGCGGCTGACAAATGTCCTATGACACCACCGCATGTGAGACGTGAACATTGGGGCTTTGATGACCCGGCAAAAGCGGAAGGAACAAATGAAGAGAAATGGGCAACCTTCCAACGTGTTCGAGATGAAATAGGTGAAAGAATTGCACGTTTCTCTAGAACTGGTGAATAAATAATTGAAAAGCCGTGGGTGTTAGCAGGCGGACCAAAGACCATAAAGAAAGAGCTGCCAAAATCGGCAGCTCTTTTCATCATTAAATCTTAATATCGACTTTAGCATTTTTCTGAAGTTCTTCGACATGCTTCACAAGCTTTTCTTGTTTCTTTTGCTGCTCTAGTTGTTCCTTGATTTGCGGCTTCATTTCTTCGAGTTTCTGTACCTTCTGTCCGCTTGTTTTAGCTTGCTCCGCAACCTGGTCGTAATACTTTTGGATTTCTTCATCAGTTGCTTCTTCTACTTTAATCTCTTTTTCAACGTACTTCGTATATGGGATGTTCTCTGCGATCTGGGCATTCAGCATTTCCGAATTCAGACCTGCTTGTTTCAATGCCGCCTTGAATTTCTCTTCACTCTCATATTGCTTCTTGATTTCGGAAAGTTGCTTTTCAATTTCAGCCTTGGAAGCTGTGTAGCCCTTTTTATCAGCTGCTTGAAGCAGCAATTTTTGCCCCACTAAAGAGTTGAGCGTTTGCTCTTTAATTTGTTTGGCGCCCTCCTTGGATGTTGGGTCTTGTCCGAATTGCTGCATCTGCATTTGTGTGGTGGATAACACGGTATTATATTCCGCACCTGAAATTTTTTCGTCATTGACGATGGCTACCGTTTTCTTTTCATCCACCTTTTGCTTGTCCAGTTTCTTCTTCATTTCTTCCATCTGTTTTTGCTGTTCCTCAGTTGCTTTAGCCGTTTCTTTCTCAGTTGTTTTAGTCTCTTTCTCGTCATTTTTCTTATCAGCTTCATCGTTCGAACCACAAGCCGTTAGAACAACTGCCAATAATCCAATGATGATTGGGTACAATAGTTTCTTCATATTTCAGTCTCCTCTCGTATTCAATGCTAAAAAATCATCTAATGCGCATTATAAAGGAATTTCCCATTAAAACACAATAAATTCATTCTTTTTTCCAGAAAACAGGAAGATAGTATAGGCATCATCTCATTATATAAGTGTAACATTCGCGGAAATGAACCCATTTACCCTTCGTCATGCAATATGCTTAAAGGAAAGCGAAGGCTGATCCTGGTACAGTCAGAAACTTGTCATCTATCCCTTACTCACAAAACATGCTTAGTAACCATTGTATATAAAACTTGTATGGTATTATATACCTTATCATCCGGATATAGTTCATTTAACCTATCTTTCAAATCGTGCACGGAGTGAGCCGTGACAATGAGAATAGTGACTAAGAGACAGAGTTGGAAATCCAGCAGATTACTGGAGGTATAGATTTTGAAAGGGAATTCAAGGCTGCCATGCGAATTGGCAGGGTATTCCAGGAACAGCATCATTGGGTTCAAAGTGGAACAAAAAGGAAAGCATTTCGACCCATCCATCGTGATGTCTTTCTTTTGCCATTTTGATGAAAAGGCGGCGCAGAAAAAAGGCTGCGATACCGTTCGCAGCACAGGGATATAGTAAATTGCGAACTCGTCGCCTTCTGGATCTGGTCGTTAACCCTTGGAGATAAAGGGTTAACGATTCTTGAAAAAAATAAGGAGTTTGTAAAATGGTAAATGAATCGATTCAATTTACCAAAAAAATAGTGAAGCTCCTTACTCCCTTTCTTTTTTCTTATTTCTATTAAGATAATAAACGACTGAGATTACGAGAATCAACAGTATCAAAACAATCCTTAAATCGTCCGATGCCTTCAATACCTCTGTGTTACCGAATATGCCTCGACAAGGAGGGAGGGCAGTTTTCCGATGGATGTCGCGAGGAAGAAAATCATCATTCCCGTCCTGCTTAAAGCTGCTGTAAGGTTGATTGCGCCGGATGGTATAAAGGGAAGGAGCCTAAGCATCAGGATCACCCAAAATGCATGAAACCCTTGTGACTTTTGCAGCTTCTTGACCCACCGGTTCTTCATGAACTTGGGTTTGAATGTTTGAAAGCCCTTTCGATATAACCAAAAGCTGACCACTGCACCGGCAATTTCCCCTATGTAAGAAAGGATCAATCCCTTTTCAAATCCAAATACGCTGATATTGGCGGCCGTGATGAATACACTTGGAATAAAACCAAGCACGCTGATCAATATATTGAATACTAAACTTACAGCAATGGAGAAAGGGCCGCTGGATAGTAATGCCTCAGAAATGAAATCCATATCAATCCCCAGAACTCCATTTATACCCGATGCCCCAGACCGTTTTCAAATGTTGATCTGCTGGAAAACCGGCATGACGCAATTTCTCTCTAATATTTCGAATATGGGAATCGATTGTCCGATCTTCGGTATCCGTTTTAAATCCCCATATGGTCGAAAGCAGGTGGTCTCTGGAATACACTTGGTCTGGGGATTTTAAAAACAAGCACAGCAGTGAGAACTCTTTCGGTGTAAATGGAATTGTTTTGGTATCATATTGTGCTTCATAAGCGGATTCATTTAATTTTAGCCCCCTAAAGGTCAAAGAATCATCCTGATTGTACACCCGCCGCGTCACTGCTTCGATTCTGGCAAGTAAAACATCTTCATGAAAGGGTTTCGTAATATAATCATCTGCACCCTTTTTCAACCCTTTCACCATTTCTTGTGCAGCATCCCGAGCGGTGAGCATGATTATGGGAATGCTGGAAAATGCGCGGATCCTCTCGCACGTTTCCCACCCATCCATCTCAGGCATCATTACATCAAGAAGTACTATGTCCGCATGTTCACGCGCTAAGAACTGTAAGGCTTCAAGCCCAGATTTCATCTTCAGGCATGTATATCCGTGAGGCTTAATGTATAGCTCTAATAGATCAAGCATTCTCTGTTCATCATCAACCAGAACTACTGTCTTCATTTGTTATCTCCTTAAATGTGATAGTGAAGCACGTTCCTTGCTCCAAATTGCTTTTAACCGAAATGGTTCCACCTTGTATCTCCACTAATTGCTTGACGATGGAGAGCCCCAATCCGAAACCGCCGGTATCTCTGGCGCGTGATTTCTCGACACGATATAAACGATCAAAGATATGGGGGACATCTTCAGGTGGAATGCCAACCCCTTGATCGATTATGGAGATGGAAATCCAGCCATTGCATTCAGTGGCATTGATGGTGGTGACTGTATATTCGTTCGAGTACTTCAACGCATTATCCAACAGGTTAAGAATGACTTGCTCAAACCGTGAGGGATCTATATCTATAAATAAATCATCCTTGCATTCCAGATTCAATTGAATTCTTTCATTTGCAAAAGCCGGTAACACTTTTTCATGAATGTTTTGCAGGAATGAAGAGAGCTGAACGATTTCTTTTGATATGGTGAATGTATTTACATCCATTCTAGCCATATTGAATAGTTCGTCCAATAATTTGTTTAATCGTTCGGATTCATCATGGATGATCTCTAAGTATCTTGTTCGTTCTGATGCATCCAAATCTTTCCGGCGGGTTATATCAGCGTATCCTTTGATATAAGTTAGCGGCGTGCGCAGTTCATGGGAGATACTTGCCAAAAATTCATTGCGTTCCTTCTTTAAATAGTTCAATTCATTAGCCAAGCTTTGAATGGATTGGGCAAGCTCCCCGAGTTCATCATGTGATCGTACCGGCACAGCCACTGAAAAATTCCCTTTGCTGAGTTTGGTTGTCGCTTCCTTCATCGAAATAAGCGGTCTAGTCAAAGCCTTTGATAGAAAATAGATGGTGATAAGCATGAATAAAAGGAGCAATGCAGTCGCAAAAAGGAAATGCCTATTCAATTGTGCGATTAAATCCTTAACATCTCTAGTATCTTTGAACATATAAACATAGCCTTTATTTTCTTTATCACTGATAAATGGCGTAACGGTGGCTATATATCTTTCATCCTTCCAACTTGATTGGAGGACCATACCTTTTCGGGGTACTTGCGGGATCTTTTTTGCCAAGATTTTGTTCATTCCCCCATTTACCTTTGCGGAAGATATCAGAATATCTCCTCTAGTGTTCGTAATCACGACATCTGTATCGGTATGGTATTCCATCAGTCCGATATGCTTAAGGGTAGAGTCGGAATACGTGATTTCCAACACATCACGATGACTATTGCCACGGGCCTTCAGTGATTCCAATTCTTGATTGATACGGGAATGGATCACTTTATTATGCAAGTAAATCATGGAGACGGTTTCCATTAAAAAAATGCAAATAAATATAGATAGTCCGAGTTTAAAGGAGATTTTCAGGATTATTCACCTTCTTATTGAATAAAGTCAGTTTAGCGAGAAAGTATGAAGAAAGTATGCAGTTTTTTCAATTTCTTCGCATCTATTAAACAACGATAATCCGAATGATGACTTGTTGCAAGAGAGACAATCCGTTTAATGGGCCAAAACTGTCACTTTTTTAAGTCCTGTGCAGGGGGGAATCAGGTTGTATTTAGCCACTCCTCCCAATAAACATATACGTAGGATTGCTATGCGGCAACCGTGAAAAAACATAATTTTCCACGCGAAACCATTAAACATAACACTTTTCGAAGTTGTTACTAATTATTCATATAGAACTTATTTTAATTACACCTCTAACGAATGGAAACTGCCGTGAAAATGGACCGTTTCTTTATTTAGTTTATACAAAATGTTTTGTATTAAGGAAACATTTTGTCGTGAATGAATACTATGTAAAAAAGGAGCTGATCCATATGAATTGTACAAACCGTACACAGAAAAAAATAATGGCATATTCCGCATTATTCAAAAAAATGGGCATTATCAATGATGAGGAATACAAAAATATCGCAAAGACCTTTCAATCAAAGGGTTGAGGAAGTGTCCCTTGGATATTCATAAACTTTTATCCTGCAGTATACGGTCTGTAAAACCCCCGCCTTTCAATCTTAGAAAAGGAGGGGGACTGCAGACTATTAGGATATCAAGGAAGTGTGGGCGATGTTGTCAATTTGTCCGGTTCTAAGTCTATCGATCTTTTTGGCGGCTGCACCCAGCTGGTTGAATTGATGCACCTTAAGTTTGAAAACTACATAAACGATGGACATTTCTTGGCAAGTAGGAGGTAGTTCATTGAAAAGGGATACTAAAAAATTTCTTTCTTCGTTATAAGAAGTGAGTAGGAAGATTGTTGTGATACGATGGTGTTCTCTGCGATAATGGAGTAAAGAAATTGAAAAGGAGTTACGTAAGATGGCGGAGGACTTTAAGATTCCCAGCTTGAAAGTTGATGAGATCGATAAGAAAATCATATCGGTTTTACATGAAGATGCACGAATTTCATATACCGACTTAGCGAAGAAAGTGGAGCTTTCCAGAGTTGCGGTTCAGATGAGAATTAATCATCTAGTTGAAAAGGGTGTGATCGAGAGGTTCACTGCGGTCATAAATCCAGCTAAAGTCGGCATCCATGTTTCGGCATTCTTTAACGTGGAGGTTGAGCCAAAATATCTAGAATCGGTCGCACAGCAATTAGAAAGTGAACCGGCTGTTACGAGTTTATATCATATGACCGGTCCGAGTAAACTCCATATGCACGGAATCTTTACTGATAATCAAGAGATGGAACGCTTTCTTAATGAGAAACTGTATGCGGTCGTCGGTGTTGTCAGCGTTGATTGCCAAATTCTCATTAAACGTTATAAAAGCCGGATGGGCATGAAGCTTTAATAAAAAAATCCCCCTATACAGGCGGATTTTTTTATTTATGTGAGCGGGATGATAAAGCCGCCATACGCAAAGGCAAGAATGATTACGAATGCAGGGTGGATCTTGAATTTACCTAAAGCCAAGAAGGCCAATCCAGCGATGAAGACTGAATGGATGTAGCCGATGGACCCGACCGCGTCCGCGGCCATATTCCAGGTGAGCAATAACATCATGATCGCGATCACTGGCTGTACAAGTAGTGACATGCCTTTTACGATAGGCGATTGCTTGTATTTTCGAAGGATCTTTAATAGATATATCAAAGCCACAGCTGAAGGGATGATCGTGCCTGCCAATGCAGCTATAAATCCTGGCCAGCCATATACATCATATCCGACATATGCGGCTATTTTCGTGGCGATGGGTCCAGGGAGTGAATTTCCTAACGCGAGCATTTGTGAGAACTCGGTATTATCAAGCCAGCCATAACGGGTGACGATTTGATCATACATAAGCGGAATCGAAGCTGGACCTCCGCCGTAACCAAGAATATTGGCAATGAAAAACGCTAGAAAAACAGCAACTCCTATTGGGATAATAATACCCATTAAGCGGATTCCTCCTTCCTATCAGTCTTTTTATTTTTCAATCTATCCTTTAATTTATAATGAAACGCCCCATATAAAAGAAACATCATAATGACGATACCCGGATGCAGGGAAATGACCTGCAGAAGCAAAAAGGAAATCGCAAAAAAGGTGATTCCGAGCACCTTTCCTAACCCTTTTACCGCCTTTTCGCCAAACTCATAAGCCATTTGACCAAGCATGACAGCGACAACCGGCATGACAGCAGCGATCATATTACTGATCATTGCCGAATTACTTAGAACATTAATGAACGCAATCAAGAAAACCATTGCAATGCATGAAGGTAATACGTGAGCCGCCACACTTACGATGGCTCCCGGCCAGCCTTTTAATTTATAACCAAGATATGCTGCCATCTTCGTGGCAATCGGTCCAGGGAGTGTATTGGCAATCGCCAATGTGTCCCCGAATTCATCATCGTCAAGCCAGTGATAACGGGAAACTGCTTCGTGGCGGATGAGCGGGATGACAGACGGCCCGCCGCCGAATCCTAATATCCCCGTTCTCATCATTCCAATCGTCAATTCCGTATATGGATTTTTCAAAAACGACCCCTCCTTTGTTATAAAATTCAGCATTCATTTCCAAGATTATGAATTAATGATAACAAAAATTCTTTCGAAATGTACATGAAATTATGATAATAATTACGTAATGAATGTATTTTAGGGGATTTTCGATATAATGGGTTGAAATAAACAAAAGAAAGTATCTTTTTGCCTTGAGGAAGGAAGTTTGGATTACATTAGACAAACAAGCTAGTATAATGCTATTCACTCTAGTGCGATGGGTTATTGGATTCCGCCTTATTAAAGGGGGATAAGAAGGAGAAATTATAAACAAAAAAACAACTTTTCTGCAAGCCCCCTTTTTTAAACCTAAAAAAGAACCTTATAGGCAGCCTGTTTCAGAGTGACTGCTCTATAAGGTACATTTTTTAATATATAATTCTAATAAATTTAATGTGGGTCATTCTTCCCGAATGACTAATAGCACACCGATGAAAATTAAGATTGTACCGATCCAAAAGGACAAGCCGATTTGTTCACCTAGTATTAACCAACCTAAAAAAGTACCGACTATAGGCTGTAAAAAGAAAAATAGTCCGCCACTTGAAGCGGTAAGCATTTGCAGTCCGCGATTCCACAGTAAAAAGGCACATGCTGTTGAAATAACGCCCAAGTATAGAAGGCCGCCCCATATGGATGGATGCATGATGGCTTGAAAGTCAAGCTCATCCAATCGACTAATCGTAAAAGGGGTTAAAAGGACAATTGCCACAAGCACGGCATAGGTCGTTAAAACAATTTGTGAATATTGCCCAGGTACACGTTTGATTAGAACAGACATAAGGGCCCAAGTTAACGCAGCAATAAGCAGTGATACGCCCCCAAGTTGGTGAGATGAGCCAATATGGGCATTTCCGACAATGATACCGACACCGATTGTCGCTAAAATAACAGAAATTGATTTTTTAAAAGTGATCTTTTCTTTTAAAATGATCCGTGCAAATATCACCATGAACGCAGGTGTTGTTGAAGTAATGATGGCTCCCATTTGCGCAGAAGAAAGTAGCGTGCCAACTTCCTGGGTTACGATGGAAATGGTGTTTCCAACAAGTCCTATAATGAAAACCAAAAGCCAGTCCCGTTTGTCGATCCGCCAAGATTGTTTTGTTATAAAACCAATTGTCAGCAATGCTAAAATCGCAATTACATATCGTAAAAATACTAATTCAAGTGGCGGAACAACGTCTACCACAACTTTTACCACAACATACATCCCGCCCCAAATGCTGGCAGCGAGTGATAAATATAAAGAACCTAATATAGTGTTTTTCATTTTTGTACCCTCCGTTTTAACTAAACATTCCAGTCCCTAACGGAGATGCAAGTTTTCTGCCGTTAAGGAAGAATAACTGCAGGTACATCATTTTCGAATAGTGGTGACCACAACATCAGCTTTCAGCTCACTTTCCAAAAATATTTATTTTCAATGATTTTAGCTAATTAAAAAGCTATTCGGAGCTGCTACTGATCATTCGTTTCAAACTTCAGCAAGTTATAAAACATACTCATTTAAATATACAAGATTTTAGATTAATAAAACAACAAATTATAGTATTTAACCTAGCGTACCATTAAGATCATTCGCATTATACTAAAACTTAAAACACAGGAAAAACCCCAACCTTAAAAACTGGTCGGGTTTCTATTTGGTTCATGGATTCTAGTTGGAATAGAAAGAGGGATTTATAGGGAAGGGAAACAAATGGTACAGTAATAATGCTGGTCAAATTGCCGGCAGCGGTAATGATGTAAATAATAAAGCTGGAAAGAAAAAGTGGATTAGGATTAATGGGCTCCCTTAAAGAGTATAATCCTAATCCACCGCTAAGGTGAATTTAGTGCATGTCCTTTCCGGAAGCACCACTATCCGTTATATTTTCTTTCGATTTTCCTGAACTCATCTGATAGTTCAAATAACGTGTGTAAGACGGCTGTTTGAATATATAGATTCATATAATTATCATTGCTTTTCTTTTGAAAAGATAAATCATGTTTTTCATTGATTTTCCGAGTTATACATTCATTAATTTCGCTCCACATTTCTTTCGTTCCTACTTTAAGTTTAGTCTCCATAATCTCCCACTCCTTTTTTATTAGTTTATCCAATCTATTACATTCTTATACTTATTTTTTGGCCAAACTGGTAACTTTTTTATCTTAAAATTAATGTCTTCAGTTTTTTTGGGTATCCTTCTTTTTGAGTGTAAAATCGAAAAATAGGAGAAGGCATTACCCATTAGTGGTTATTTAATTGCTGAAAAAATATTGTCGGCTAACTTGTTTCAAAGTTAAAACAAAGCTGATTGGTACGGATGGCGGACCGCCCGCGGAAAGCGAGTGCCTGGAGGCAACGTTCAAATTGTACATTCTCTAAGAGGGGGGCAGGGTGTCACTATCGCATTCCTTCTTTTAATTGAGCCATATTCTTGAGTGATGTATTGTACAAATGACAGGAGTTTGGAATAATTACATAATGATATTAAAGAACATGTAAACCTTTATCGAATTCATGAGCAGATTTTCAACGAAAACCATTCGAGTAATCTGGCTTTTTTCATACCTAGCAGCAAGTGAGTCCAAATTCCATCTTCTAATCCAATTCCAGTAATTTTACGCCTTAAGGGGACAGGTTAGTTGCAAGGGTGCTAGAGCAAAAGGAGATATTATTGAAAGATAAGGAATAAAATCAAGTTTTCTACAAAGAATACTTCTATTAATTACAAATTAGGAGTGTGGATATGGAACAAACACTTTATGAAAAAGTTGGCGGAGAAGAAGCGATAGCAAAAGTTGTGGACTATTTTTACTCCGAATTGGTTCTTAAAGATGAGACAGTTAATCATTTTTTTGAAAAAACGGATATGGAAAAGCAACGGAGTCATCAGACAAAATTTATTAGTTTTGCATTAGGCGGCCCAAAACAATATTCTGGACAATCCATGGCAAAGGCGCACCAAGGATTGAATCTGCAACCAGACCATTTCAATGCCATTGTCAAACATCTTAACGATGCACTTGCTCACTTTGGAGTGAATGAAGCTGACATAGATACAGCTTTGACTAAAGTTGCTTCACTAAAAGATGATATTTTGTATAAATGAATATCGATCCATCCCCCATTATCTGGGGTTTTTTTTATTTGTTTTTTTATCCTTTTGTTACATCTTTTGACTTTAAAGAGAATGATTTTTAAATGAAATTGCGTTTTAAGAAAATTACAAAGACAATGACCGTTTTGTAAAATTCAGAAAAATGGAAAATATATTATTGACTTATGTCTGGAGTGTTATGTATTATGTATACATAACACATATGAGGATTTAGCCAATCATATAGATTCAAGTTGTTCATAAAGTAAAGACTTATCAAAAAGGACGGATTAATATGGCAGGAATTCATTTAAAACCAATCGAAAAGGAAAGAACAACACAAGATAAAGTTTATAATCAAATAAAAAAAGCCATTTTATTTGGTGGTATTACCAGTGATGAAATATTTACAGAAGTTCAATTAGCGGAAAGGTTAGATACTTCAAGAACTCCGGTAAGGGCAGCTATTCAAGATTTGGTGAAGGAAGGATTACTTGTTTCCATTCCAAGGAAGGGTTTAACTGTAAGAAAGATTACTCCAGAGGAACAGGATGAAATCTTTTTACTAAGAAGTGCTATTGAAGTTGAATCAGTGAAAAAACTAACAAAAGAAATTACATCACCTGAACAACTGAGGCTGCTTAAATTAATTCTGAAGCAGCAAGAAGAAGCATTGCAAAATGATGATGCTATTAGTTTTATTAAGCTAGACCATGAGTTTCATCTCTCGTTGACAAGACTGGCAAACTTCACCATAATAGAGCAAGTTTTGAACAATCTTCATAACCTTACTCAGCTAATGGGGTTAAAAGCAGTCAGTAAACTTGGGAGAATGAAAAATGTTTTAATGGAACATACTCAGATTATCCAGGCTTTAGAGGAGAAAAATCCCGAACTAGCTTCACAGGCGATTTTAAACCATTTGGAAAAAACAAAAGAAACATTGATTATGGTTGATAATTCTTGATTTTCCATCAAATGATTGAAGGGAGGGATTGCTCCCAGTAAAAGGTAGTTTACTATATTTATAGGGACAAAAATTAACGGTTTTGAATAAACTTGCCTATGAAATGGAAGATTTACAGCAAGGTCAAACCAATTCTCACGTTTAGAGCAAAAACCTTGGAGAAATCCTTCCAATTCTTTTTCCTGGGTTTTTGCTTAGATAGTAAGCCATGGTGTTGAAAGAACCGTCTATAGTTCATTGTAAATGAAAGCGTTTACCAGTCGTTGATGTTCATAGGTAAAGAGTAGAGAATATTTAAGGGATAAACATTAAATTCACTTTGACTTTACCAACCATAATTACATGATAGGAATTGGCAAAGCCTTTAATGTATACACAATACATAATACATCACACAAAATACAATTAAGGTTCGCCATTAAGCTGTTAAATCGTTTCTTGTTTTTAAAACATGTACTTATTCAAACATATAGGAGGAATCAGGTATGGTTAGAACAGGTAAAGAATATTTACAGACATTGAAAGATGATAGGGCAATCTACATAAATGGGGAACGAGTACAGGATGTGACGACCCACCCAGCTTTTACAGGGATTACCCAAACCATTGCAGGCTTATACGACCTAGCATGGGATGAATCTCAGAATATGACATACAAAACTGAGGACGGTACGCTAGCAAATAAAATTTATATGATTCCAAGGAGTCGGGAAGAACTTGAAGAGAGAAGATTGGCGATTTCTAAATGGTCTGAAGCAACTTGTGGATTTGTCGGAAGAAGCCCTGATCACGTTGCCAGCTTTTTGGCTGCTTTTGCCAGTTCACCCGAAGTGTTTGATCGTGGAGGAGAAGGTTATGGAAATAATGTTTTGAATTTCTATAAACATGTGCGAGATCAAGATCTATATGTAACATACGTTATTATTCCGCCACAAATTGATCGAAGTAAAGCAGCTCATGAGCAGGAAGATAAATTTCTCCCAGTTGGAGTGTACGAAGAAAGGGAGGATGGAATTATTGTTCGAGGTTCTCAAATGCTCGGTACTGCATCAGCCGTATCCGATTACTTATTCGTAAGTTGCCTTACACCACTCAGACCTGGTGATGAAGATTATGCTTTGTCTTTTGTCCTGCCGATTCATGCAAAAGGATTAAAATTTTATGCGAGGCCTGGTTATGCTGAAAAATCACCAAGCACATTTGATTACCCATTGTCCTCCCGTTTTGATGAAAGTGATTCATTAGTTGTTTTTGACGATGTATTTATTCCTTGGCAAGATATTTTTGTTTACAAAAATATTGACATCGTGAGAGCTCAGTTCCATGAAACACCAGCTCACGTATTAGGCAATAATCAAGCGCAAATTAGATTTAGCAATAAATTGAAATTTTTGATTGGTGCTGCCCGAAAAGTTTCTGCTATGAATGGAATTGATAAAATCCCATCAGTCCAAGAGAAGTTAGGGGAACTCGCTTCTATTGCTGCTTCTGTAGAAGGTAATCTTTTAGCTTCGGAATATAATTGTATCATCGACAAAAACGGTGTGGCACGACCAAATCCACGTTTTCTTTATGGTGTAGTCGGTCAACAGGAAACTATCTATGCTTCCACTATTAAAATTTTACGGGAGTTATGCGGTGGAGGCGTTTTACAATTACCATCCTCATATAAAGAGCTCATCAATCCTGAAACGAAAGATGATATGTATCAATATATACGTTCTACGGGAGTTGGGGCTGAGGAGAAAATTAAACTATTTAAGTTAGTATGGGATATCATTGGTTCAGAATTCGGTGGCAGGCATCAACAGTATGAAATGTTCTATAATGGTGCACCTTTCGTCACGAAAGGCTTTTCATTTAGAAATTACGGCTATGATGAGCCGGTTCAAATGGTGGATAAATTTTTAGGAAGCTATTCACTTCCCACTCAAGTGGAAGAACTAATATAAAAAATATAAATGATAGGGTGGTGCAGAAATGAAAATAGCGTCGATACAATTGGAGATTAAAGATAGTGAGTCTAAATCTGCTCGCATAGATCGTGTGGAGTCAATGATTGATGGATTAAAAGGACAAGATTTAATAGTTTTACCAGAAACGTGGGCAACGGGGTACTTTTCTTTTGATCGCTATATAGACGAATCAGAAGAATTGAATGGCGATTTTGTCCAACGTTTCTCCGCAAAGGCCAAAGAAGTTAAGTCATATATATTTGCAGGTAGTTTTATAGAAAAAAATAATGGAAAGTACTACAACACAAGTGTTCTATTTTCTCCGGATGGGACACTAATAGGAACCTATCGAAAAATGCATTTATTTCGTTATGGTTCAAAAGAAGGTCAAATATTGACGAGAGGAAATGAAACATCTGTAGTCGATACAGAATTCGGGAAAGTTGGCTTATCAACTTGTTATGATTTGCGATTTCCTGAATTGTACCGTGCAGAAGTGGATTTAGGAGCAGAGTTACTTCTTGTTACATCTGCTTGGCCGCATAGAAGACTGGAGCATTGGAAATTATTCAATTCAGTTCGGGCATTGGAAAACCAGTGTTTCTTGATTTCGAGTAATTGTGTTGGAAATACTAATGACGTCCTTTTAGCTGGTCATAGTCAAGTGGTTGACCCATGGGGGATTGTTGTGGCTGCTGGAGGAGATGAAGAAACTATTATTAAAACAGAGATTGATCCAGCTCAGGTTGCTAAAATTCGTGATGTATTTCCTAATTTGAAGCACCGGGTATTAGATAGGCAGGAGGAATTCAGTTGATAAATATTAATGTTTGTGGAAGAAATATTGTCGCAGACCCTAAACGATTGCTTATTGCCGGCTATACGGGAAAAGACCAGGAATCTGTAAAAAAACATATTGATGAATTGAAGGAGATCGGCGTTCCGGCTCCTCCACAAGTTCCGATGATTTACGATCTTTCAACAAATCTCATTACGACAAATAACTCAATTTCAGTTATCCAAGAAAGCAGCAGCGGAGAAGCAGAAGTGGTCATCATGAAAATTGAAGGGAAATGGTATTTAGGACTAGGCAGTGACCACACGGATCGCGGGCTTGAAAAAGTGTCTATTCAGAAATCCAAACAAGTATGCAGCAAACCTATTTCAACACAATTTTGGGACTTGGATGACGTAAAAGATCGATGGGATGACATTGAAATGAGAAGCTGGATGATCGTCGATGGGGTGAAAAACGAGTACCAAGCAGGCAAGCTAGGAGAATTCTTGCATCCTGAAGAATTGCTCAAAATTATCGAAGAACGTGGCTATGATAGTGAGGATATGATTGTGTTTTGCGGAACATTACCGATTATAAATGGTGAATTCATTTATGGGGAAGCATTTTCAGCAGAATTATATGATCGTTTAACAGATAACAAAATTCAATTGAATTATCAGGTTCATATTTTAGTGGATGCGGAGGTAGTTTGAAATGGAAAAATCAAAAATGAAAATTGATAGAAAACCAGAGTTGGAATTTGTTGAGTATAAAACCTTTGAGGCCGTTCCTTCAAAAACTGTAGAAGGTGCATCTCAACGGATTATTGCGCAGATTCCAGATACTAATGTAGCAACTCGTATCCTTGAACTGGAAGCAGGTACTGATACATCGCCTGATGGCGTGCAAGTCCATGACTTTTGGGAAGAATTATATATTATTGAAGGATCCTTAATCGATTTACGTCTAAATGAGGAATTTACAGCAGGAATGGTTGCATGCCGTCCTCCAGGGATGGAGCATGGTCCATGGAAATCACCTAATGGCTGCAGGATTTTCGAAGTTCGCTATTATGCAGATCAGAAAAAAGAAGAACATGAATTTGTCGATCATACCACTTTTGAAGCGCAGCCTTTTAGTAAAGTTAAGAGCCTTTCTGAAAGAATCATTGCTTCTGACCCTACTACAGGGGTCGCTACAAGAATTCTTCATAACGGTCCAGGGACAGATACATCTCCTAATGGCGTGCAAGTCCATGATTTTTGGGAAGAATTATATATTATTGAAGGATCTTTAATCGATTTGCGTCTAAATGAGGAATTTACAGCAGGAATGGTTGCTTGCCGCCCTCCCGGTATGGAACATGGACCGTGGAAATCACCAGATGGCTGTAAGATTTTCGAGGTCCGCTATTACTCCACGCAACAATAAAGAGGTATGTACCGGACTTCTGCATTCCTATAGCAATATGGCAATCCATCAAATGGCTTCTCGTGACATCAAACAACGAGGAGCCTTTTATCTCTGATATATTCTTCCACAGGGACCACGTGCTGAATGCTCAAATTGATAATTGGGTATCACAGGAAGCAGGTATGTGAATGTTCTGTGTCATGGATTATGTATACATAATTCATTACACAGAAACCTTTAATCGGTAAAAAATGAGTGCACATACAAGATTATTGGAAAGTTGTTGATTCCGCATGAATGGGTAATACCCGTCCACCGGGCACGAAACTTGGTCCTTGGTTAGCAAACGGATGCAAGGTTTTTGAAGTCCAGTATTCCATTAAATAAAATCGACAACACCATTTTTTCCCCTTTGACAAAATTTTATTAACTTAATGACGGAGAAGGTGAAGCAAGTTGGAAGTTTACCATTTAACACATCCACTAAAGGGATCCCTATATCCAAGGGAGCCTCATGTAATGGCATTAGGTTTTTTTGACGGTGTTCATTTAGGGCATCAATCTCTGTTAATGCAAACCAAGAAAATAGCTGAAAAGAACAATCTTAAATTCACGGCGATGACCTTCGATCCACATCCAAATGAAGTAATCAAATTGGAGAAAGATTGGAGATATATAACTCCCCTGGCTTTAAAGATTGAAAGAATGGCTGCCATTGGAGTGGATAAACTTTTTGTCATAAAGTTTAATTCATCATTTGCTTCCCTTTTGCCATCTGATTTTATTAAACAATATGTTCTAGGTCTTCAAGCTAAACACTTAGTTGTGGGATTTGACTTTACCTTTGGTAAAAAAGCTCAAGGGACTGCTGATTATTTGCAAAAAATGAGTGAAAATAACCCTTTTGATGTAACCGTGATTTCAAAACAGGTACATAATGGCGAAAAAATAAGTTCAACCATAATCAGGAAAATAGTAAGGGACGGAGATGTCCACCTTGTTCCTTACTATATGGGACATCATTTTGAAATTAAAGGGGTCGTTAATGGTTCAAATAGACATAAACACGATAAAAAGAAAAATATGGAGTTCCATACCGAAAATAAGTATATCCTGCCAGCGCCAGGTGTATATCGTGTAGAAATCAAAACCTGGAATAAAACTTGTCAGGGGTTATTTATAAGATATGGATCCAGCAGGAAAAATGATGAAATTAGCGGTCAAGTTATAGAAATGCTGAAGGGAGGTGTTGCGGAAGGAGTGACGGTTAAATTTTTAAAACAGATACCTTTTGAGTCAAAGTATCAGTGCAGTACAAATTTTAAGGAGGTTATAAAATGATGGATGATAGAAATTTTAGAAATGCGATGGGGAAATTTGCTACAGGAGTAACAGTGATCACGACACTTTTAGAAAATGAAGCACACGGTATGACGGCGAATGCATTTATGTCAGTTTCCCTTAACCCAAGGTTGGTTATCATATCCATAGGCGAAAATGCTAAAATGCTAGATAAAATTAATGAATCTGGTAAATTTGCTGTAAATATATTGTCAGAAGCCCAAAAAGAGTTATCCATGCATTTTGCAGGGCAGATTAAAGATAATCGCCAGATTGAATTTGGCTGGATAAATGAACTTCCAGTAATAAAAAATGCTTTAGCAAACATCGTCTGTAAGGTCCATAGTAAACAAATAGCTGGGGACCATACACTCTTTATTGGAGAAGTAACTGAACTCGACATTAGTGAAGGGGCACCACTAACCTTCTATGAAGGGAAATACGGCAAAATACTCAGCTAAACTTATGGCAGGATTATTGTTTAAGTTTAATAGTTAAAGTTGTGTGAGCTTTCTAAAAAGGGCTTTTGTTGTGGTTAAGGAGGGGAAACTCATGCAAAGCAAAAATAAGACAGTCGTCAGATCAATGGATATCCTTACTCTTTTCTTAACGCATTCAAAGCTAGGTCTTAATGAAATCGTACAGTTTTCAGGGATACCGAAAACATCTGTTTTTCGAATGGTGATGTCACTTGAAGAGATGGGTCTTCTCGATAAAGATAGAGGTGGAAAATACTCACTTGGGCTGTTATTTCTTCAGTTTGGCCATTTAGTAGCTGAACGGTCCGATATTCGAGAAGTAGCTCTGCCGATTATGCAAAAATTTCATGATAAGGTAGGGGAAGCCGTTAATCTCATCGTACTTGATGGGAATGAGGCAATCTGCATCGAAAAACTGGATACAAAACAGCGGGTAAGGCTTAATACGGCAATTGGCCGGAGAATGCCGCTATATGCCGGAGCGTGTTCACGTGTCATTCTCGCTTTTCAGCCGAAGTATGAACAGGAACAATATTTAGAGCAAACCGAACTGAAGTCGATCGCATCTGGAACGATTACAGTTAAAGAGAGACTTCGTATTCTTCTAGAAGAGACTCGAAAAACGGGATTTACGGTCAGTCACTCGGAACTTGAAAATTATATATCTGCGGTAGCCGCTCCTATTTTTGATCATAAAGGTTATATCATAGCGGGCATTAGTGTTGAAGGTCTAGAGGTGAACTACGAAAAGGGGTTGTTGCCTCCATTGGTTAAAAAGGTTAAGTGTGCAGCACTCGAGATTTCACGGAAATTTGGATATACCGATAAACATCTTTGCTTAGGCTGATATATCAATATGTCCACGGTTGAGAACAAATGGCGATTGTCTTTAAACTTTTTCACCAGAACGACTTTTATCTTTATTGACTGTATTTCTATAATGTATTGTGTATACACAATACATTATACATAATACATATTGAATTAAAAGCTCATTTACTCATGTTCAAGATGATTACGGGTGGAAAAGCAATACGAGAGGTAAGAGTCAGACTCTCTTTATCGGGGGAGTAGTTCGTTATTAATGATGTTGCACCTTTTACCTTCTATTAAAGAAAATGTGGAAGAATTATCGGAAGGCCATCTTGATAATTCTTCAACATCTAAGAAACCACATCCAGAAATATAACTAATTCGGAGGTGTGTTAAATTGAGTGGGAAAAAGAAACTGGACAAGAAATCAAAAAAGATATTATTTGCGAGTTTACTTGGCAGTACCATTGAATTTTATGATTTCTTTCTTTATGGAACCGTTGCTGCACTTGTGTTTAATAAACTGTATTTTCCTAATGATGATCCATTTGTAAGTTTATTGCTTGCTTATGCATCTTTTGGCATCACTTTTTTTATACGACCTCTTGGAGGGCTTGTATTTAGTCATTTGGGAGACAAGTTTGGCAGGAAAAATACTCTCGTGCTTTCACTTTTATTAATGGGCGTTTCTACCGTCTGTATTGGACTCCTTCCAACATATAGCATGATAGGGCTTTGGGCACCAATCCTCCTTGTTTTCTTTCGTCTCGTTCAAGGTATCGGGCTTGGCGGAGAATGGGGAGGAGCAATACTCCTAGCGGTTGAATCTGCGCCTAAAGAAAGACGTGGCTTTTTTGGAAGCTTTCCTGCAATGGGTATCCCTCTTGGGATGTTACTTGGGACATTTTCCATTTCATTAATGAGTTTACTTCCAGAATCACAATTTCTATCATGGGGATGGAGAGTGCCATTTGTCTTAAGTGCGATTTTGGTTGTTATTGGTATTTGGATACGAAAAGGGATTGAGGAAACCTCGGCATTCAAAGAAGAGAAAGAAAAAGGAAACGTCGTAAAAATTCCTCTCTTTGAGACACTGCGATATCATTGGAGAGCGGTATTGATTTCTTTAGGTGCAAAATGTGTTGAAGTGGGCCCATTCTATTTGTTTTCCACATTTTTCATCTCCTATGCTACGGAAACACAGGGTTTTTCAAGGACTACAGCTTTAAATGTAGTTACGGTGGCAACAATCGTTACAGCAATTTGCATGCCATTTATGGGAATGTTGTCTGATAAAATTGGCCGTAAACGTGTTTTTCTTATTGGGACAATCGGGATAACTCTTTTTGCCTTTCCATACTTTTATTTGTTTTCCTTACAATCCACTCCTTGGTTATATGTTATTTCAATAGTAGGATTAGGAATTCTATGGCCTCCAATTGCGGCGACTATCGGGACAATGTTTACTGAAATGTTCAGTACGAATGTTGGTTATACAGGAATAACACTTGGTTATCAAACAGGCTCTGCATTATTTGGTGGAACTGCTCCAATGATTGCGACTATATTAGTCGGCGCTTACAATAATTCTTGGATTCCGCTAGCATTATTTTTAGTATTTCTTTGTATCGCCTCTCTTATTTCAGTATTATTTGTCCGAAATAGTCAAAATAACAGTATTCCTCTCTCTGAAAGTAGAACAATCGACTAAAAGGATTCAGAAAATCCAATAGGTGGGTAATGGTTTGTTTTCTACTGGGAGATCGTTGGTGAAGAAAAATCGAATCAAACGTTTGATTTCATCTTTAAAATAGTAACGTTTTCACAGTTGATGAAGATTAAAGTTGGGCGGTAGCTGTTGCTGGTAGGGGTGAAGAGATGCTTTACGTTGGTGAAAACTTTGAGTATGAAATTGAAATCTGAAGTTAAGCAAAAAAATAAATATCATGATTCTATTATCCATAAAGGGGAGGGAGATTTTGAAAAAGAAGCCAACAAAGGTTAGATGGGGACTTGCACTGTTTTTCTTCATCATCGGTGTAATCGCTTACATGGATAGGTCAAATATTTCTATAATAGCAAAGCCTATGATGGATGATTTAGGATTGGATAAAGTTCAGTTTGGTATGCTTGCATCATTATTCTCATTAGGTTACGCGTTAGTTCAAATTCCAGCTGGAATTTTGGCGGAAAAATTCGGGCCAAGGAAAATGATTGCATTTTCCCTTATTTGGTGGTCAGTATTTACAGGTCTTACAGGTTTAGTGAAATCTCACAGTCTTTTGTATGTAGTGAGATTCTTATTTGGAATAGGTGAAGGACCAATGTTTCCATCTAACGCCGTATTTAATACAAACTGGTTTAGAAAAGATGAAAAAGCTAGAGCTTCTAGTGCCTTATTGGCAGGTTCATATTTTGGACCAGTTATAGCCCCTATCGTTACGGTTTATATCTATCAATACTTTGGCTGGCAAGCTGTATTTTACATTTTTGGTATTTTAGGAATAATGATTGCAGCTGTATGGTACGTTATTGCCAGGGACTATCCTGAAATTCACAAATTAGTTAATGAACAAGAAAAAGAATATATACTTGAAAACAGAGAAATTGTTGAAACTGCTAAAGTAAGGGCACCTTGGAGTAATTTTCTGAAAAACTCTCAATTTTGGGCGTTAGGAGTGCAGTATTTTGTTGTTTTATATATTATTACTTTCTTTTTAGTTTGGTTACCTACTTATCTATTGGAAGATAGGGGATTCTCATTAAGTAAAATGGGATTTGCTGCAAGCCTACCATGGTTGGCAATTCTGATAACTGTAATGTCTGGTGGTATTCTTTCAGACTACTTAGTGCATAAAGGATTTTCAAAACAAATATCTAGATCCTCTTTAGCAATATCAGGCTTATTAGTATTTATTATTTCAATGTACCTGGCTGTTATGACAGTATCACCATATATGAATGTTTTGTGGTTATCATTATGCTTGGGCTCACTCGGATTCACAGTAGTGTGTTCTTGGGCCGCAGCTACAGACTTAGGGAGAAACTTTTCTGGATCAGTTTCAGGTTGGATGAACTTATGGGGGAATTTAGGAGCATTTGTATCACCGTTATTATGTGGGTGGTCAGCAGAAAACTTTGGTTGGAATATCACTTTAGGAGTAACGGTAATCCCTGTGTTTATTGCAGCTATAATGTGGGTGTTTGTGAAACCAGATACCTCTTTACTAAATACAACTGAGCAATTACCAATGAATTTTTAGTATTTCAAGTGGATTAAATAGTTCAATATCAAATTTTTTTTAGTTCCTATAGAAATTTGATTACTAGGGTGAAAAAATCAATCGAAAGGGGTTTGATTACGATGAAGAAAAAATATTTCTTCCTTTTTTTTATAGCTTTGCTTTTTAGTTCGGTATTTACCGGGTGTTCGTTGGAAAAGAAAAGTTCGAATAATGTGACTGGGAAGGTAACTTCGAATCAAACGGCTGATTTGATTTTTAAAAACGGTGAAGTTTACACAGTTGATAAAGATCGAAGTTGGGAGAAAGCAGTTGCGGTTAAGAATGGCAAGATTCTTTACGTTGGTGATAACAAGGGAGTTGCAGCCTTCAAAGGGAACGATACCAGAGTGATTGATCTAAAGGGGAAAATGGTCATGCCTGGGTTTACCGACAGTCATAACCATGCGTACCTAATGGCAGAAAGCCTTTTTTGGCTAAGTCTCAATCCTTATTCCACAGTGGAAAAACGCCAACAGGCCATCAAGGATTACTTAAAAGAGCATCCCAATATAAAGCAATTACGTGGAGTAGGCTGGGATGACATCAAACGAGATAGCAAATCCAGAGGGCTGGCTCCTAAAGAATTGCTTGACCAAGTTGTCCCTGATATACCTGCTGTCTTTATATCAAACGGCCATCACAGTATATTAGTCAACTCAAAGGCTCTTGAGATTGCAGGGATAGACAAAAACACCCCTGATCCGCAAGGCGGGACTATTGAACGTGATCCTAAAACAGGAGAGCCGACAGGAATTTTAAACGAATTTTCCGCCGAAAACCTTGTAATTAACGTTCTTCCCCAACCGGACTATACGGTAAAGCAGTATAAAAAGACGCTTTTAACTTGGCAGAAAACAGCTGCAGAGGATGGAGTTACCTCAGTATTCGTGCCTGTTCACTACCCAACGGAAAGTTTGCTTAAAGCATTTAAAGAGCTTGATAATGCGGGTAAATTGACCGTGAGATACGATTTAGGGTTATGGGCTGATGAAAACAAAGGGACAAAGCAAATCGGGGGATTAAAAGAACTCCGTGACAAATATCAAGGAAAGTCGTACAAGATAGATACAATTAAAATATTTGCTGATGGTGTCGGAGAAAATAAACTAGTTTGGGATCAAAATGTATTAGAGAAGACCGTGGCAGCTTTGGATAAAGAAGGTTTTCGCGTCTATATCCATGCAATTGGCAATCAGGGGTTTTACCCATCTCATAATGCTTTAGACGCTTTTGAATATGCGGCTAAATTAAATGGAAAAAGGGATTCGCGTCATGTAATCACCCATTTAGACTGGGTAAAGGAAGATGATGTTGCCCGGTTTAAGGACTTAGGAGTAATACCTGCTCCTCAACCTTCCTGGTTTGGTAAGGACTGGTATACCAATGTAAGAGGTGAGGGGTTGAAGGAACTTAATCATATGGGTAGCTATTTTGAAGCCGGAATACCGGTTGCTTCATCGAGTGATTTCCCTTCAACAGATACTTTTAAAAGAGATATGTATCCCCTTACAGGATTAGAAGTAGGGATAACGAGATTGGATCCAGACAAAACCACAGAAGACGGTCTAAATAAAGTAGTGTGGCCTAAGGAAAAAGCTTCTCTCGAAGATATGATTACTAGCTATACAATCAACGGAGCTCATTTGATTTTCCAAGAGGATGAAAGAGGTTCTATAGAGGCGGGCAAGAAAGCGGACTTGATCGTTTTAGACAAAAATCTCTTTCAGATTCCAGTAACGTCAATTGGTGAAGCGAAGGTCTTGATGACTTTTTTCGAGGGGAAGGAAGTATTCCGTCATCCTAATTATTAATTCATCCTATATAAAGATTGAACAATTCGAAGAAGATAGGGAAATTGTCAACCATGTGTTGCCCGTTCACTACAGGTACATTTGGATACCTTGGTCCGTTTTGAAAAACTGGAAGCAGACAAAAGGATTGTCAAGCTCATTAAAAGGTTTAACAGTTACTTGGCAAGCATAAAAAAGATGGGTTGATATCCAAGGATGCGTATAACACCCTTAAAACTTGTAATGATCCTTTAATTAATAAGTGGCAAAAAGATTGCAAGAAAGACCTGGGTTACCAAGTTGATGTCGAATAATGTAGTTTCAAGGGGAGGGATGTTCGTAGTCCCTTTTCTTATACTCATAAATAAATAAATAAATGAATTTTGAGGGCTTTTTCTATATGACACAGTAGTAATAAGCATTAATCGCATCTTAAACAATCGCGGGATTTGCGTGTCATATCAGATACAATTTAACGATGACCCCATTACGGCACGTAGCTTATTTCGAACCTTATTCGTATGAACCAGAATACACGGTGAGACATCTACGTAGCTAATGACTATTATGCAATCATAATTAATTGATGCAATATTGCATAAAACTAGTAATCCATTAAATAGTCCGTATATTTTAATTATTGGGAATATACCGATAATTAAACCGTTAAATAATCAATCTCCGCTTGGTATGGTATTTGCATATAAATTAATTAATCACGAATAAGGGTGGAGTGATACATGGAGAATGCAAAATTAAGACGTTCGTTAACAGTATTTCCCTTAGTGCTATTTGGATTGGCTTATATGGCACCTACAACAGTTTTTTCAACTTATGGGGTTGTTGCGGAAATAACGAAAGGGATGGTGCCGGCTGCTTATATCATAGCTTTGGTAGGTATGTTGTTTACAGCCTATAGTTATGGTCAAATGGTCAAAGCCTACCCTGTTGCCGGTTCTGCTTATACATTTACTCAAAAGGCCCTTAATCCTCACCTTGGATTCTTAGTGGGATGGGTCATCCTATTGGACTATTTATTTTTGCCAATGATCAATGGATTATTGATCGCCATTTACTTAAACGCGTATTTTCCATCCGTTCCCTTTTCCGTCTGGTTAATTGTCTTTGTCATTTTAATCACCGCTGTAAATATAATTGGAGTGAAAATAGCAACAAAAATAAATCTATTATTAGTTGCCTTTCAATTCTTAATAATCGTTATATTTACATTCCTCTCGATTAAAGGGTTACTGAACGGAATGGGTTCAGGAACATTATTCATGGGTTCTCCATTCGTGAATGGCGATATACCGCTATCTTTAGTATTGGCAGGATCTTCCATTTTATGTTTATCTTTTTTAGGATTTGACGCTGTAACCACATTTTCGGAGGAGACCATTAATCCGAAAAAAATGATACCAAAGGCCATTTTCCTCGTCGCATTAATAGGAGGAGGTCTGTTTGTCGCCATCTCATACATCAGTCACCTTGTTTACCCGAATTTCCAAGCCTTTAAAGATCCAGATTCCGCTTCCTTGGAAATTGCCATGTACATCGGGGGTCATTTATTTCAATCTATTTTTCTAGCAGGATACATTACCGGGGGGCTGGCTTCCGGTTTATCAGCTCATGCAAGTGTTTCGCGGCTTTTGTATGCGATGGGGAGAGATGGAGTTCTTCCAAAGAAAATATTTGGTCATATTCATCCGAAATTTCAAACTCCAACATACAACATCATCTTAGTGGGTATTTTTGCTTTATCTGCTTTATTTGTTGATTTAGTGACAGCCTCATCCTTTATTAACTTTGGGGCGCTTGTTGCATTTACTTTTGTCAATCTTTCGGTTATCTCCCATTATTTTATTAGAGAAAAACAGCGAAAAGGAATTAATGCACTTAAATATCTAATACTTCCAATGATTGGTACGAGTTTCACAATTTGGTTATGGACCAGTCTTGATTCAAAGGCACTTTTACTCGGACTAGGATGGTTCGGAATTGGTGTCATCATGCTGCTTTCAAATACGAAAATGTTTAGTAAGCGGCCGCCAGAGCTTTCCATTGATAGTGCGATTGAAAAAGAAATTAAAGCATAAAAGCTTTATGCATCAAGGAGGATAATAATGGTAAATGCAGACATCATTCTTTCTGGTCAACATGTTTTTACTGGATTACAGGATGAGCCTATACAGGCAGCTATCGCTATTAAAGATAATAAAATGATTAAAATCGGTTCTAAAGAAGATATAATGTCATTTCTTGGAGATCAAACAAAGGTGTATGACTTCGAAGAGGGGCTGATCATTCCGGGATTTCATGATTTTCATATGCACATTATGATGGGAAGCATTTTACAGAAGGATAGTGCCAAATTATTTGATGCAGCTTCAGAAGAAGATGCGGCCAAAATAGTAGCTGAATTTGCAGAAACGAGACCAAATGATGAGTGGATATTCGGTGTTGGCTGGGATCATACCAAGTGGAAGAATAAAGTGCTCCCACATAGAACAACACTGGATAAATATATTTGTGATCGTCCCGTTTTATTATTCAATGCAGAAGTGCATTACGCATGGATCAATAGTAAAGCGATGGAGATGATCCAATTAACGAAGGATACTCCAGATCCGGAATATGGAGAAATTGGAAAAGATGAAAATGGGGAACTGACAGGCCTTCTATTTGAACAGGCAATTGGGTATGCATCAGAACATGCATACAAATTACCGAAAGAAAAACGTGAAAACCTATTCCAAGGTTTTCTTAATGAAACAAAAAGGTTGGGAATCACATCCGTTAATGATTTATACGGAGCTAAAATTGCTCCGAATCCACTAGACGACCTTGAAATTTTTAAGGAATTTGAGAGAGAAGGGTTACTAACAACCAGAATTCACTTTTCGCCGGAGTTAAAAATGGATGTAGCTGCCGCCAAGGAATTACAAAAAAATTATCAGTCAGACAAGCTTACCTTTTCTGGATTAAAACAATTTATAGATGGTGTCGTGACTAGTCATACTGCTTTTTTATTGGATCATTATAAAGACCGTCCTGAAACAAAAGGCGGGACCACTTATCCAGCTGAAACAATTAAACAATTAGTAAAAAAGGCAGATAAGGAAAAATTTCAAATTCGTTTCCATGCTATTGGCAACGGTGCTGTCCGCTTAGCATTGGATGCATTTGAAGAAGCGAGGAACGTAAATGGGGAAAGAGATGCCAGACATGTCATTGAACATGTGGAGGTATTGCACCCAGACGATGTTCATCGCTTTAAGGAATTAAATGTAATCGCCTCATTTCAACCTAAACATATTGAATTAATGGAAAGTGAGGCATATACGGCCAGAATCAGTGAAAAACAACAACCACTCTATTATCCAATCAAAACACTCGTGGATACTGGTGCAAAAATTGCCTTTGGTACAGATTTTCCTGTAGTGCCCTTAAATCCCATGATGGGCATTTATCAGGCAATCACGAGAAAAGATTTAACCGGGAAGGCGTGGCAAGAGTCGGAAGGAGTAACATTAGCACAAGCGTTAAAGTATTACACGGCTACACCGGCATTCGGGTCTTTCAGAGAAAAGGAATTGGGCACTTTGGAAGCTGGAAAGATAGCGGATATCGCAGTATTAAATAAAAACTTATTTAGCATATCAACAGAGGAAATTCTTGAAACAGAAGTAAAGATGACGATCATGGATGGGAAGATCGTATATGAAAACCCGGTCGTCACAACTGTGTAAGATAAAAAATGATAAAAAGGTAGGTAGTGAGAAAATGTCAAAAGTGAAAGTTGGGCTTATTCAAATTCATTGCGGGGAATTCATTGCGGAAAATATTCAAAAAACGATAGGGAAAATAAAAGAAACAGTAAATAAAGGCGCACAAATCGTTTGCTTGCAGGAATTATTTTCTTCGCAATATTTTCCGCAAACGGTTAGTGTGAAAAATTATGATTTAGCAGAAGATGTAGATAGCGGTACATTGGCCGCAATGGGTGAATTGGCTAAGGAATTGGCCATTGTCTTGATTGTCCCTTTTTATGAAAGAGCAGGTGCTGGTATTTATTTTAATAGTGCAGCTGTATTTGATGCTGATGGGGAATGTTTAGGGATTACAAGGAAAAATCATATTCCGGATGGTCCCCAGTATCATGAAAAATATTATTTCGTTCCAGGCAATACTGGGTATCCTGTCTATGAAACGGCTTATGGAAAAATAGGAGTCGGGATTTGCTGGGATGAGTGGTATCCAGAAGTTGCCCGAATTTTGAGCTTACAAGGTGCAGAAATATTATTCTATCCTTCTGCTATTGGTTCAGAGCCAGATCATCCCGAGATATCAACAAGATCATCCTGGGAAAAGGCAATTTCCGCTCATGGTATTTCTAATGGTGTATTCGTTGCTGCGACAAATCGAGTGGGCCAGGAAAAGGACATGAATTTTTACGGCGGTTCATTCATTAGCGATACATTCGGGAATATTTTAGCTTCACTTGATGAGGAAGAAGGAATTATTGTCCAAGAAATTGATTTAAAAGAAATAGAAGAGACTAGAAAAATTCTGCAATTCTTTAGAGACCGTCGTGTCGATACATACGGCCCTATATTGCAAAAAGAAATTCTCCCGACCCCATCCCCTTCAAAAAAGGGAACAAACAAAGCGCTGTTTAGTTAATCAGTAAAAATAATGCAGGTGTTTTCTCTTAGGAGAATCCCATCACATAACCCATCAAGCTAATTCTGTTTTTAAATTAGGGATTGTTGTCTTATTTTACACTTACAACATCGTAATTAAGGCTGTGCGCAATCCTTTTTCTCAAAATTGGTTATACTTTGCTGAAATTTAAAAGAGGGATAGATTAATAGAACGATTGTTGGGGGACACGTAGTTTATGTTCAGGAGAGTACATTGTAAAATAATAACCGGTTCTTAAACTGCGTAACAAATTCTGCAATGGAAATAATGCGGTTCAATCGAATATAGCGGAATATATTTAAAAGAAATAGCAGGTGGGACTACCTGTTATTTCTTTTTTGCCTACTGTGAGTTATGCCTTTAAAGGTATAACTCACAGTTTTTTCAAAGTTTAAAATAAAATAGAATGAGATAAAAATGTGTCAATAAAGGGTGAAACGATAAATGAATATAGATTCATATTAACGTCATAAGTGAGCCTCCAGTAGCACCGATTATCACTATAAACCAAGCAGGCAATTTCCAGTACACAAGCATACTAAATAAGATGGCAGAAAAAGCAAAGTCTATAGGAGCTGAGATGGAGCTGGTCCAAATGGGATTATAAAAAGCCGCAATCAAGATGCCTACAACTGCTGCATTTACTCCCATTAATGCCCCTTTTACTTTAGGATTACGGCGTAATGTGTCCCAAAATGGCAATGTCCCTAAAATAAGAAGAAATGCAGGTAAGAAAATAGCAATTGTTGCTAATAAGCCACCTTGCCATCCATTTATCACGGCACCTATGTACGCTGCAAACGTAAATAATGGTCCCGGTACAGCTTGTGTTGCACCATATCCAGCAAGAAATGCCTCTTTGTCTAGCCATCCAGTAGGGACAAATTCACGTTCAAGCAATGGCAAGACTACATGTCCACCACCAAACACTAAAGAACCAGACCGATAAAAGCCATCAAACAGAGCAATCCAATTTGATGAAGTAACCTCTCGTAAAATTGGAAGTAGAAACAGTAATCCGAAAAATAAAACTAAACTAACAAAACCGACACCACGCGAAATCGGAAAATGAACGTTAGATTCATAACTTTCGTCGTGTCGTTTATAAATAAGAAAACCAATAAATGCGGCCAGTATTATAATACCAACTTGCACATAGGCAGTCTGCCAAATCAAGGTCCCAACCAAGGCTATTAATGCAATTGTCTTTCTCTTTATATCTGGAGTTAAATTTTTTGACATCCCCAAAATGGCGTGTGCAACTACTGCTACAGCTACTATTTTTAATCCGTGGATCCAGCCTGCATTTGAAACTTCCATTCCTTTGAAAAATGATGCTAATATTACTAACGCTATCACCGAAGGCATTGTAAAACCAAGGAAAGCTAAAATTCCACCGAAGAAACCTCCCCGCATAACTCCGACTCCAATTCCAACCTGACTGCTAGCTGGACCAGGCAAGAATTGACACAAAGCAACTAAATCAGCATAGCTTTTTTCATCCATCCATTTTCGTCGTTTAACATACTCATCATGAAAGTAACCTAAATGTGCTATTGGCCCACCAAATGATGTTAAACCAAGCCTTGTTGAAACTAATAGTATTTCAATCAGTGACTTTAAACTTCTGTTTGTTTTGTTTTGATCCACTAAAGTATTCCTCCTATTTAAGTTCATAAGCTTTCTTTCCGGCTTCCATAAATATTTCCTTTTTCAGTGGTCGAATAAATAATTTTCTTATTTTCCCATCGACGTTTCGTTCCTCATTTATTAAAAGTCCATCAGATTCCATTGTGTATAAAGTACCTGAATTGACGGTTTATCCATGTCATTTCAGTTCTTAGAACATCCAAAGACCAAAATCGATTATCTATAATGAAGTATACTATTTATAAATATTTAGTTTCTAATTCCAACAATTAATTTACACACACTTAATATTTGCTCAACCTAACATTATTTATCAAAAAATGGAAACATTTATCGACCTTAATGTTTAGGTAAATCCATAATGAAGTTCATTACCGGAAGCTGATCAGCAGCTTCTTTTCTTTTGGAGAAAAAAAGCAGTATTTAAAAAGATGAGGTATTTAACACTTAGCGTACTACTTTTTTTAAGTGAGACGGTTAGCTAAGATCAATATGGGAAATACTAAGAGAATGAAATTCTTACCGAATTTTCAGAAAAATACATTGACGGGAAATTAAGGTTGTTATATATTATTAATAAGTTAAATTTATTGTTATATAACAGAAGGAGGGATCTAGATGATGAACATTTATGATAAAGCTTATGAAAGTTATTTAAAGATTTGTGAAAGGTATGAAATCGAGTCGATAAACATTGACCATTTCATCAAAAATTTAACTAAAGATCAGTTGGATGAATACAGTAAATTAGCCGTTTAAACGAAAGGAAGTGATTGCAAAGATGGACCTCCCGGTTGATGTAGATGTAGAAGCCAGTTAGAAACCCCACCAGTTGCTATGGGAACAGGTGGGGTTTTGTCATATGTTTTAAGATCTTATTTTTAATAGGATAACTCGGCATGTTGCACAGATGTTGTTGGCAATTTATACTCACGATGGCCCTCTTTATTTGTTGTTGAGCACTTTAATGGCTCGCCCGATGACAAAGGTAACTATCAATATGTTCATCGTATTCATGGTCATGTTTGTGAAAGAACCTTCTATTGTTCGGGGACGTGTATAGGGTAAAGCCGGTATGATTAATAGGTAGCTTGCAATTGCTGGTGTTTTATTAGTTCATCTGATCTTATAAAAATCAAAGCAATAAAATATCAATTACTATTACATTACTAGTAAAAGAGAAAGGCTGTGTCATAAACTTTAGGGGGGGAAGGATGTAAAATTCAGAATTTTCTTGAAAGTGATTCATGCACATGTTAGAATTCATTTCAGGTAGGAATATTATAAATAAGATGATTTTGATTTCTCGTTGAAACTAGGTTTCTTAATAAGCAACGAAAACCGATAATGAAGGGACTAAAGAATCTATCTAGGAAATAAAGTCTATGGCGACGCCTTCTTGCCTAGTACCTTAAAACAAAAAATCAGTACAATGATTGTTATACAGTTCGACATAACTAATCATTCTTTTTATACAAAATTTTTTGGTTATAGAAAGGAACAGTGTTGCTTATTAGGAAACTAGAAGTGTTGATTAAACATCTTCAGTTTTAATATTCTTCAAGGCTATTTATAAGGGGGGAGAAAGATGATTTGAAGTGCTTCATTGGACAGGAAATAATAGGTAATAAAATTAGTTTACAGCACCGATAAAAGTTATGGCGATGTATGTTAATGATTTATTTTGTGGAATGGAAGAAATGTAAGCGCTTGTATAAAGGTTATCAGTTGGTAATGTACCGTGTTTTTACTGTAACACCGTAACTAGTTTAGAAAAGGCACAACTTTACATGATGGAAATGAAATCATTCAGGAGGTTGTTGTTTAATGAACAAACAACTGCAGCTGAAAAAGAAATCTAAATGGAAAGTTCGTTATACTGTCTTATTCGTATTATGGTTATGTTGGCTGTTTTCTTTCCTGGACCGAATGGTAATCACTATTGCATTGCCATATATTGGTGAAGATCTTAATCTTACGGCAACAGCTCAAGGGTTACTGTTAAGTATTTTCTTTGCGGGGTATGCACTGTTCCAAATTCCGGGCGGGATGTTATCAGATAAATTTGGCTTTCGTCGTGTGATGAGCATTGCGATTGTTTGGTGGTCAATTTTCACATCATTGACTGGTTTTATTTTTTCTTATCCACTTATGTTACTTATTCGATTCGTTTTCGGTTTAGGAGAGGCATGTTTACCAGGTGCTGCTTATAAAGGAATAGCTAATTACTTTCCCAGTAAACAACGAGGAACAGCTACTGGAATTCAGTCAACAGTTAATACTTTAGGACCGGCTATTGCTGCTATTGCTGCTGCAGCAATTATTGGGGCATTTGGATGGCGTACCGTTTTTATCGTAATGGGTATTCCGGGCATTATACTCGGTCTGTATATCTGGTTTAAATTCAAAGATAATCCGAAAGATCATCCTAAAATGACGAAAGAAGAGCTTGCAGAATTAGAGGAAGACATTGAGAATGAAAAATCGAATGAAGAAAAAAACTCAGGAGTTTCCTTTAAGGAACTATTTAAAAAACCGATTTTATGGCAAATGGCGTTCATTTGGTTCTTCTTTGATATTACTTTCTGGGGCTTCACTTCTGGCTTCCATCTTATCTGATAAATGTTAGAGGGCTTTCTTTAATGGATACTGGCATTTTCAGTGCCTTACCGTATTTAGTAGGTACAGTCTCCATTATTCTTGGTGGGTACTTGTCAGATAAAGTAAAAGGAAAGAGGAAATGGGTGTTTATCCCTAATGCTGTAATTAGTGGGCTGGCATTATTATTAATGCTTCAATCTACTTCCACTGCAGTGGTCATTACGTATCAATGTGTTGCTGCATTCTTCATGTTCTTAGCTCAAGGAGCATTCTGGGGACTGGTTGTTGACACGCTTCCTGCGAAAATAATGGCTGCAGGTTCATCTACTGTTAACTGTTTCGGATCAATTGCAGGATTTATCTCCCCGTTATTAATGGGTTATATGATTGAAAGCAGCGGTGGTTCGTACAATTCAACTTTCATATTAATGATTGCAGCCATCATTGTAGCAGCAATTATTGCCCTTACGATTGGCAATAATACCGAAAAAGAAAATTCATTAAAGTCAGAAACAATAGTGGAAGCCTAATTTGAATTTTCAATTTAGTAAGTAAATGGATTCATTTATCTTTGTTAAATGTTTTTTTACGTGGTAATAGCATTATATTTAGAATACCCTTGTTGAAAAGAGGCTGTCAGATGCCGAATCCTGTACATTGAAATACAGACGCTTTTTTTCAGATAGTGGGTAAGAAAGAGGGGGAAATGTTGGCTTTCAGAAAAGTATTTAAAATTAAAAGGGAACACTGTTGCTTATTAGGTAACATAAAGGGCGCGAATGAACGAAATAAGTTAAATCATCTTTTTTTAGGGAGTTTGAATGAATGAAAGTAAATTTAAAACCAAACAATGTCAGTTCATTAACAAAGGTACTTGCAGTAGCTACGCAAAATCAATTTGCTGTCGGTTCGTTTACTCCTAGAGCTACAAAGATGGTAGCTCCTATACTTAGAGCTGCCCAAGAAAAGAAATCTGCGGTTATTGTTCAAACTTCTGAGAGGGAGCAGGAACGATATGGAATTAATTTAGCGGAATTTAGCCGAGAGTTTTATCGTGTGATCCAAGAGGAGAATATTACGATCCCTGCTGTGTTACATTTAGACCATACGAAGGATTTCAATGTAATTGCAGAAGCCATCGAAGTTGGTTTTACATCCGTTATGATTGATGCATCAGAGCAACCATTCAATAAAAATATTGAGATAACAAAAAAGGTTGTTGAGTATGCACATTCAAAAGGCGTAACTGTAGAAGCTGAATTAGGCAAGATAGGGACAACCGACTTTATTGAAACCGACGTTGATGAAGAACTATTTACAGAGCCTGAAGAAGCAAAACAGTTTGTTGAAGAGACCTGTATTGATGCATTAGCGATTTCTGTCGGAACTTCACATGGGGTTTATCTCGTTAAAGATCCAAAAATTGATATTGATCGTTTAATGGAAATTCGTGCATTAACATCTGTACCTTTAGTGTTACATGGCGGTTCAGGCACTCCTTCAGAGATGATAAAGAATGCAATTCAAATTCCTAATGGTGGAATCAGTAAAGTGAATATTGCAACAGATTTAGAACATATGATGATAAAAACCCTTAATCGAGAAATTCATGTTACAGAAAAAGAGTGGTCGGAACTACCGACTGAAACATTGACTTTAGTCCAAAACGCAGTTCAGAACGTAGTAAAAGAAAAAATTGAAAACTTTTTAATAAGTAGTGATAGTGCTTCTTACTATGTTTAAGGAGTAATATGATACGAACCTTTGAACAGTACCCCATATTTTTAGACACATGGATAAACCCTTTAACCACATAATTTATGGCTATACTGCTTATCGTTGAAGATAACTTTTTTAGAAGAATTGCTAAGGTAATAGGAGGAAAAATAATATGTCTATAGAAAGATCAAGTATAGTAACATTTGCTGGCAATCCAGTTACGCTGATTGGGAGTGAAATTCGTGTTGGGGATAAAGCGCCAAATTTTGAAGTGTTAGCAAACGATCTCTCAAAAGTTACACTTGAAGATTCAAAAGGGAAAGTCCGCCTTATCTCATGTGTTCCCTCTCTTGATACAGGAGTATGCGACGCACAAACACGGCAATTTAACCAATCAGCTAGCAATCTAGGAAATGATGTAGAAGTGTTAACAATTAGTGTAGATCTTCCATTTGCACAAAAAAGATGGTGTGGAGCAGCAGGAATAGAACAAGCCCAAACCCTTTCCGATCATTTTAAGATGTCATTTGGAACAGCTTATGGCACATATATAAAGGAACATCGTTTAGAATGCCGTGCAGTATTCGTTGTAGATGAAAATGATATCGTACAGTATGTTGAATACGTTCCGGAAATTACGGAACATCCGAACTATGAAGCAGCTATAAAAGCAATTAAATCATTATAAAAGTTAAAAAGTGATATAAGTAAGCAATATACCATGTTTAAAGATCCTAAGAAGTAAAATGTTACTGCATTAAAATCTTTTTTTCTCAGTAGATAGGCTGCCTTTCAAAAGGTCAGCCTCTTCTCCTATATGGTTATTAATAATGGGGTGGTGAGGTGCAAAAGTTGTTATTACCTTAAAGGAATAGGTTTAAGTAAAAAAATTGCATCCTGCTAGAATAGTATTTATTTTATGTTAATAAGGAGATGGCAATATTCTGAATTTTGCATTTTTTTGTTGAAAAACTAAATTAGTGGTGATAGTATAAAAAATGCGAAATATAGAATAAAATGTTATATTTTACTCACTTATTGAAACAATGTTGCTTATTGAGGGACAGGAAGGGCGGCTAGTTCTTTTGAGATTTGGCAATGTTCTTTGAAAACAGACAGATTGAAGCATTTTAAACAACTTAATTTAAATGATCAGGTTTATAAAATTTAGTACAATCATTCAGTTTAAATTTTTTTACCCAGTATTGTATACAATAATGCATTCAATTTTGAATTCTTCATTGAGGGGAGGTATAAAGTGTTGAATAGTTTAGAAATGGATATCTATAAAAAAATCAAGCAAGCTATTATCCAGCAAAAGCTTCGGCCAAATATGCAACTCATAGAAAAGGATCTTGCTGAATCGTTTGGCGTAAGCCGTACCCCTGTTCGAAATGTTCTGCGCAGATTGGAATATGAAAAATTAGTGAAAATTAAAGAGCATAAAGGTACTTTTGTCTCCTGTTCAACAATTGAAGAAGCAAAAGAAGTATTTGAAATGAGGAGAATCTTAGAAGGGGAAGCAGTGCGAAGAGCATGCAGACTCCATAATGAGGAACAATTAAAAGAACTAGAGACTCTGGTAGAAGAAGAACGACATATTTATGGTAGTCTGGATTTTTATGAATCTTTAAAAGTCTCTGGGGATTTTCATTTGAAAATAGCTGAAATCGCAGGGAATTCGTATTTTTATCAATATCTGGAAGACTTGATTTCCCTGACTTATGTGATTATAGCAATCTATGGAAGAGGTAAAATGGAAACATGTGGTTCTCACGATCATTTGCAAATTTTTAATGCCATTAAGCAAAGGGACGGTGATCTTGCAGAACGCTTATCTCTCATTCATCTTAGTGAAATTGAGTCGAATCTGCATTTTAATGAGGAATTACAGATTTCTTCTTCCTTGTCAGATATATTTCTTTAAATGTAATTTGATATACAATTATTGAAAGCGCTTACCATCTGGGTTTTTAAGGAGGTGATACAGTCCTTCGAAAGCATTTTCAAATTTAAAGTGTTGTCATGTGTTTTTTTTGCAACTTTAAAGAAACAATGTTGCTTAATACACAACAAGTAATCGGGTAATCGATGGGAAATAGTACTAAAACAAATTCGCATTTTAATTCCTGTGAATGATGAACGGAAAAGACCACTTAGAAGGTAGTTTGTAACATATCATAGCTTGGCAAACATCTAAGACCTAACTTGTTAACCAATGCATTAAAATGCGGCAAACAATAAAAAAAGGGGTTGGATGTATCATGTCTACAAATTTAGAAAGTTACGTTCCACAAGAAACGCAGATCCAACATGATACGGGTGTGGATGAATCACTTAATCCGAAAACCGAGGAAGGTAGGACGGTAAGTCCGGTAGACTATATTTTCATGTGGGTTGGTGACGGTGTTAATCTAGGTAATATGACGCTTGGAGCCAGTATGATTGTAGCGGGAATCGCTACGTTAAACATCTTTCAGACATTTGCCGCAGCTATCATGGCAATTGGTATCATTTCAACTGTTTTTGCTTTAAATGATAGGCTCGGATACAGAACGGGTATCCCATATGTTGTACAGCTTAGAATGTCCTTTGGCCTGAAAGGTTCCGTAATATCATCACTGATGCGCGGTATTCCCGCCATCGTTTGGTACGGTTTTCAAAGTTGGATTGGCGGTACTGCCTTAAATGAAATTGCGAAGATTATGACGGGCGGCGCCTTTGATAATGTTGCTATTTGCTTTATCGTGCTGCAGTTGGTGCAAATTGGGCTTTCGCTGTATGGATTCCATGCCATTAAATGGGTGGAAACGCTTGCGTCTATTGTTATTGTACTTGCGCTTCTCTATGTATTTGGCGTTCTACTAACCTCCTATAGCGATGTTATTGCAGAAAAATGGGTTCATGCAGAAGGATCATGGGGCTTACCTTTCTTTGCATTGATCATGATGTTTATGGGGAATTATGCGGCTATCTTTTTAAGTGCAGCGGACTATTCAAGAGAGCTAAAAACCGGTATTAGCGACAAAAAACGCGGGTTTTTGTACTTTCTTCCTATTTTAACAGCGTACGGCTTGACACTTACAATCGGTGGTATGCTTGCTTCCGCAACCGGCATCAACAATCCTGTAAAAGCATTTGCGGTCGTGGTGGATAACTCGTATATTACCCTCTTTGTATCCGCATTTATTGTTTTGGGTGCGGTGGCAGTAAACATGGTTGCCAATATCATTCCGCCAACCTATGTTATTACATTGCTTACAAAAATGAAATATAAACCTGCAGTTACCATAACCGGACTGCTTGCATTTTGTTCATTCCCTTGGGTTCTTGTGCAGGATTCTTCGGCAAAGGGTCTTGGAATCTTCATTCTTATATATTCCGCATTTTTAGGACCGATTGTTTCTATATTATTAGTCGAATATTATATATTAAGAAAGCAGAAGGTGAATGTTGCAGATTTGTATAAGGAAGACGGTCCATTTGCCGGGTATAATCCAGCAGCGGTGCTTGCATTGCTAATCGGCGCCGGTGCAGCATGTTTGAAAGTGGAGCTGGCATGGATTATCGGCGTTGTTGTGGGAGGCAGTGCATATTTGCTTTTGATGAAATTTGCATTTAAAGATTCAAAATTCAAAAAGGGTACAATTTTTGAAAAGTAGACTTGTATTTCTATGTTTCAGGGGGCTATTCTCTCTGTCTATTTATAATGGATTGATGCAATCTGAGGAGGAAATGAACAAGGCAATTGTATAATGTCAATATACTGAAAATTGCAAAAAAGGAGTTGGGAGAATGAAGTTTGATTTAGTTATAAAGAACGGAAATGTAGTAATTGAAAATACAGTGGAACAACTAGATATCGGTATACTTCACGGTAAGATTGCAGAAATTTCAAAAGAAATAACCGGAGAATCTGCTGAAATCATAGATGCTGCTCATCAATATGTCATGCCTGGGATGATAGATGCCCATGTCCATATTTGCGAGCCAGGCAGAACGGAGTGGGAAGGGTTTGTAACAGGAACTCAAGCACTGGCTGCAGGAGGGACAACATCATTTGTAGATATGCCATTAAACGCTTTGCCGGCAACGACTACAAAGAGTTCACTGCATTTAAAAATAAGATCTGCTGAAAATAAGGCGTATGTTGATTATGCTTTGTATGGTGGATTAGTTCCTGATAATCTCCAAGATTTAGAGGACCTTTCTAACGAAGGTGTTGTGGCTTTCAAATGTTTTATGGCAACATGTGGCAGTGAGGAAATTGGAGATTTTAAAAATGTCGATGATTTTACTTTATATCAAGGAATGAAAAAACTATCGGAATTGGGGCATATTTTATCTATACATGCTGAGAATGCAGAGCTTACTGATAAACTGGCAATTGAAAAGAAAAAACAAGGGAAAACAACAGCAAGAGATTATGTAGAGTCCCGCCCCATTTTTACTGAGGTTGATGCTGTAAAACGTGCTTTGTTATTGGGGAAAGAGACTGGATGCAAATTGCATTTTGTTCATATTAGCAGTGAAGAGGCTGTGGAAGAAATCCTTAACGCACGTAAACTAGGCCAAGAGGTTACGATAGAATCGTGTCCTCACTATTTCACGTTGGATATGGAAACCTTTGAAAGGATAGGACCTGTTGCGAAATGCGCCCCGCCGCTTCGTACTAAAGCAGAACAAGATAAATTATGGGAAGCACTTAAGGAAGGGAAAATTGATATCCTGGCCTCAGACCATTCCCCATGTCCACCAGAAATGAAGCAGAGCAACACCAATAATATGTTTGAAGTGTGGGGAGGGATTAGTGGCTGCCAAAATAATGTTGATTTAATGTTTGACGAGGCTGTTAAGAAACGTGGGGTTTCTGTAAGTAATTTTTCAAAGATGATTGCGACAAAACCTGCAGAAATATTTAACTTAAGAAATAAAGGAAGCATTAAAGTTTCCTATGATGCTGATATCATTCTTCTTGATCCAAATAAATCATACACCATTCAGCCAGAAGATTTGTATTACCGTCATCAACAAAGCCCTTATGTTGGGAGAAAGATTAACTGTCGAGTGACGAAAACGTTTGTAAGAGGACAACTAGTATTTGATTTTGAAAAAGGGATTGTAAGTCATCCAATTGGGAAGTTCATTTCGGCAAAAAGTAGTTTCGTACAAGCATAAAGTTATGTAAAGAAGGTTGACCCAAAAGGGCACTTTAGTTGCCCTTAATGGCGTCATACCTTCTTTTTTTGGGTTATTTTTTGACTGGTATTATGTCTGGGTATTGCTCTTGTGGTAATATAAAGAAACAGGATCAGTAATATAGGATTTAATCGGAGGTTAATATAAATGGTTAAGTCAGTAGATAGGGCATTAACAATTATTTCATTAGTGAGCAAGCGTAAAGAAGGGATTGGGGTTACTGAGCTGGCCTCCAACCTAGATTTAAATAAAAGCTCTATATTCAGATTATTAAGTACTCTTGTAGATCATGGATTCATCGAACAAAATCCTGAAACTAAAAAATATAGATTAGGCTATAAATATTTAGAATTAAGTTCGATGCTGCTTGAATCTATTGACTTGAGAACTCAAGCTAAACCATTTCTGGAAGAGTTAGAATCACATATTAATGAAGTGATCCACTTGACCGTATATGATCAAGGAGAGGTAATCTATATTGAAAAACTTGAGGGAAGTGAAACCCTTAGAACACATTCCCAAGTAGGGAGACGTGCCCCAATGCATTGTACGGCAGTTGGGAAGGTAATCTTGGCCCATCTGCCATTAAATGAGATCGTAGATATAATTGACAAGCATGGTTTACCAAAACATACTGAACAGACGATTACCGATAAAGAATCCTTTTTTAAAGAATTGGGAAAAATAAGGAATGAAGGTATTGGTAGGGAAATTGAAGAAAATGAACAAGGAATCACCTGTATTGCAGCGCCAATTTTTGATAATCGTAAGAAAATTACAGCTGCTGTTAGTATATCAGGACCAAGCATCCGAATGACTGAAGAAAGATTAACTGAAATTAAACCAATTATAATGGATATTGGTAAAAAGATTTCCAAGAGGCTTGGTTACACAGATAATTAAATCATGTGAAAAAGAATTGGTATAATGCCAATTCTTTTTTTGTGAACAAAAGGGGTTCGGGATTTTTTCCTTCCTTATCAAATTTATCAGGTGGAAAAGGCTTCTTTCCATGGGTTTGTCCAATCCTTGATTTAATTCATTTGAAGGCATCCTACCTCTTAATACAAACCTTTCACCAAGTCATAAATGAAAGTGAAATCAATGGCAGCCTCCATTTTACGACTAATGGTTCGGTGGCACCAGTTAATCTAAATAATCATTTCAAGTTGATCTCGCTGAATAGAATCATGTTTGGAAAGCATCCTCATCACCTCAGGTATTAATACTTCTATTTTAAAACAAATATGACTCTAGGCAAAAGTGTTCTATCTAAAAGGTAAGACAAAGTTGATTGGAGCGGGTGTTCGAGACTCCTGCGGGAAAAGCGCGTCTAGGGGAGACCCCGCAGGCGAAAGCCGAGGGCCGACCGCCCGCGGAAAGCGAGTGCCCTACGTTCCAATAAACGTCAAATTGTACAAGCCAAAAAAATAGACAAACTCAATTTTCATCGAGTTTGTCTACAGTCTGAAAGAATTGGTTTAAGACCAATTCTTTTTTTTTTAGACAAAAGAGGTTCTAAAAAGGAACGGAGGGTGCGATACTTCTGCTGGAAAAGCGAGTGCCCGGAGAGGAGAACGTTCAAATTGTCTACAGTCTGAAAGAATGTATAAGACCAATTCTTTTTTTGTGGAAATTTATTGAATCAAGTTTATCTTTGAATAGGAACTTTGGTGTTTTGCCCTACGAAAATTTTTATAAAAAATTTAATGGTAAAATACTTGAAATATTCAAAAAACGGTGATAATATCAAAATAAGAAACAAGGTTAGTTAATAAGCAACAAATTACTTATTCTTATTTTTTTAACCATTTAATGAAACGACGTTGCTTATTGTGCGACTAAAAGGAGGAGTAAATAGTGGATTTTTCTAAAGAGAAAGGCGAATTTTATAATAATCTAACGAAAACGATTCGCCGGCACATAGTTAAAATGACGAACCATGCTGGAAGTGGTCATCCTGGTGGTTCTTTATCGGCAACTGAATTAATGTCCGTCCTATTTTTTGAACACATGAATGTTGATCCTGACAACCCAGATTGGCAAGACCGAGATTGTTTCTTCTTATCTAAGGGGCATTGTACACCTGTATTTTATTCAGTATTAGCTGAAAAAGGTTTCTTCCCGGTTGAAGAATTAATGACATTCAGGGATGTTGACGGTAGGTTACATGGACATCCATGTGGAGAGCATATTCCAGGTGTAGACATATCTTCAGGATCACTTGGTCAAGGATTATCGGTAGCTAATGGTGTTGGATTAATTGCAAAACTGGATGGCAGCAATAGAAGATCATATTGCATGATAGGTGATGGAGAATTACAAGAAGGTCAAGTTTGGGAAGCGGCAATGACAACTGCACATTACAATCTTGATAACGTTTGTGCGATTATCGACTGGAACAAAATTCAACTTGATGATTTTGTTGAAAATGTAAAAGGTGTAAAAAATCTTGGTGATAAATTTAGAGCTTTCGGTTGGCACGTTGTTGAAATTGATGGTCATGATATTCATGCAGTTAATGAAGCGTATAAAGAAGCTAAACGCACTAAAGGCAGACCTACTGCAATTCTGGCTCATACGGTTAAAGGCAAGGGAGTTTCATTTATGGAAGACACCCATGATTGGCATGGAATGGCTCCGAATGATGAGCAATTAGAAATCGCTTTAAAGGAGTTGGCTTAAGATGGCAAATCAAGAAGCACCACGTAAAGGTTTTGCTGATGCACTAATTAGACTTGGAGAAAAACATGACAATTTAGTGGTACTTGACGCGGACTGCGCAAAATCGAATATGACAAATCTATATAAAAATAGATTTCCAGAACGCTTTTTCAACATCGGTATTTCTGAATGTGATTTAGTAGGTACCGCAGCCGGTATGGCAGTGGCGGGTAAAGTACCATTTGCCAATGCTTATGCAAACTTCCTTACTGGGCGGGCATTTGATCAAATGAGGATTTCAGTATGTTATTCAAATAACAATGTGAAAATTGTCGGTCATAACGCTGGTACATCAGCTGCTCAAGAAGGTGCAACACATTTACCGCTTGAAGATATTTCTTTAATGCGCTCACTTCCACGTATGACGGTAATTGTTCCAGCTGATGCGGTTGAAATGGAAAAAGCAGTAGAAGCTGCATATTACCATGAAGGACCAATTTACCTCCGTGTTGGCAAATTGCCAGTACCGATCGTTACCAAAAAAGAAGAACCATTCAAAATAGGTAAAGCAATTAAATACCGTGAAGGATCAGATATAACAATCATCAGTACTGGGATAATGCTTGATGAATCACTAAAAGCAGCAGGTGAATTGGAAAAGCAAGGTGTAAGCGCCGAACTTTTACACATCCATACAATTAAACCTATTGATAAAGAAGCCATTATTGCATCTGCTGCGAAAACAAAACATGTCATCACAGTTGAAGAGCATTCAATTATAGGCGGATTAGGCAGTGCTGTTGCTGAAGTATTATCGGAAAACCAACCAGCTAAATTAAGAAGAATCGGTACAAATGACCGTTTTGGGGTTTCTGGAAAAATGGATGAATTACTTGATTTATTTGAATTAAGAGCACACCGTATTATTTCTACTGCAAATGAATTATTAGGGCACAGAGTAACTAGCTAATCACATTTTTAGATAATGAAAGGGGGAGGGTTTTTGTCAAACGCAACCCAATATCTAAGTTTAAAGGATACTTTAGACCTCTTCTCTAAATCGGATGACAGCCTTCGTGGTGAAATCAAAGCTCATTTAAATCAAACAAAACATAAGTTTATCGTTTTAGATGATGATCCAACCGGTGTCCAAACGGTACATGATATTTTTGTCATCACGGACTGGGGAAAAGACTGGATTAAAAAAGGATTATCTGATGAGAGAAGTGTACTTTATATTTTAACAAACACAAGAAGTCATAATGCAGAAAAGACGGAAAACATCAATAGGGAGATTGTCCAAAACATTGTTGACGTTACTAAGGAAATGGGAATCAATTATTCAATTATCAGTAGAAGTGACTCAACATTAAGAGGGCATTATCCACTTGAAATTAATGTGCTCCAAGATGAATTATTAAAAACTGCTGATGTACAAATTTCAGGTCATTTAATCATTCCGGCTTTTTTTGAAGCACATCGTTATACCATAGATAATATTCATTATTTAGGTGTGGACGGCCAGCTTGTCCCAGTAAATGAAACAGAATTTGCGAATGATTCCGTATTCGGTTTCAAAACCGCTAATTTGCCAAAATGGATTGAAGAAAAGACAAATGGAAGCGTAGCTTCAGAGTCAGCATTGATCATTTCACTGGAAGATATTCATGATGGCGGCATTGATAGAGTTTATGAGATTTTACTATCTGCTAACAATAATGCCCCTATTATAGTAAATGCTAAATCTTATTATGATTTGGACATCGTATCATTAGCTGTCCTTAAAGCAATTGATTCTGGCAAGCAATTCTTGTTTAGAACTGCAGCATCTATTGTAAAATCGATTGCGGGAATTCAGGATCGTCCATATTTATCAGCTAATGAGATTGTTTCAAATGATGAAAGCCAAAACAATGGTGGCTTTATTATAGTAGGTTCTCACACGAATAAAACTACGGAACAAATTAAGGAACTAATGAGTAAATATCCGATTGAACAAATCGAAATGAGTGTTGTGAAAGTTCTAAATGAAGAAACAAGAATTGAAGAGCTAACACGAGTATGTCAATTAGTAGATCAAAATATTTCTTCTAATCGCGATACGCTTGTATATACGAGTAGAGATTTAATTAGTGCGAAAGATAAGGAAGAAAACTTAAAGATTAGTCAAACTGTTTCAAGTTCTTTAGTTAAAGTTATTCGCTCACTAAAAGTAAAGCCGAAATTCATCATTGCAAAAGGTGGTATAACTTCGAGTGATGTGGCAACTGACGGCTTAGATATTAAATATGCAAAAATTTTAGGGCAAGCGATCGCCGGTGTTCCAGTATGGTTAACCGGAAGTGAAGCTAAGTTCAAAGATACACCTTATATCGTATTTCCGGGCAACGTTGGGGTTAAAGATTCAATTGCTCAAATCTTTGAAAATATAAAAAAGGATCAAAAGGGAGAGATATAAATGGCTAAACAAAAAATGACAGCTGCTGAGTTAATTGCCTTGTATTTAGAAAAAAGAGGGGTGAAACATGTTTATGGTGTACCGGGAGCTGCGATTTTACCATTCTATGATGCAGTAAAAGAATTAACTAAAATTGAATCATATATTGTTCGTCACGAACAAACGGGTGCTTTCATGGCTGATGGTTATTCAAGAGCAACTGGTGAAGTAGGCGTATGTGCTGCCACATCAGGTCCTGGCGGAACTAACTTCTTAACTGGCCTTTACGGTGCATGGATGGATTCCATTCCAATGATAGCCATTACCGGTCAACAAAAAAATAGTTTAATTGGAACCATGCAATTCCAAGAAGCGCCTATCGTTGAAATGGCAAAGCCTGTAACGAAAGCTGCATACCGCTTAACTGACGGTTCGAAAGCTGCTGAATTTATCCATGAAGCATGGGTAACAGCTACTACTGGCAGAAAAGGTCCAGTTCTTCTTGATTTACCAGTTGATCAACAAAAAGTTGAAATAGAAGTCGACTTAGATGTGCTTATCGGTTCTACTCCAGTCGATAACTTACCACAAGCTTCTGACGCTGATATAGAGAAAACATTGGAATTATTAAAAGATGCTAAAAGACCGGTCTTACTGTCTGGTGGAGGGGTCAACATTGCAAACGCTACCATTGAATTGAAAGCGTTAGCTGAAGAACTGCAAATCCCTGTAGTAACTTCTGGCATGGGGATGGATACTTTCCCTAACGATCACCCTTTATTCGCTGGACGTATGGGAACGATGCTTGATACTCCATTCGGTAACAAAACAATTGTTGAAGCTGACTTAGTAATCAACCTTGCCGGACGTTTCGCTGATCGTTCAACTGGTAATGTTTCTGTATTCACACAAAACGGTAAGAAAATTATCCACGTTAATCTTGATAATAAGGAAATTGGTAAAGTAGTACCAACGATTTTAGGTATCGTTTCTGATGTTAAAACATTCATGGTTAAACTTGCAGAAGCCCATAAAGCACTCGGTGCTCAAGTAGCTGCAACTGCCGAAGTAGGTACTAGGGTTAACTTAACTGAAGAGCGTAAGAAATGGGCACGAAAAACGGATTACACAACACTTCCAATCAGACAAGAACGTGCATTGCGAGAACTTCGTGAATTCTTAGATCGCGATGCCTTCGTATCACATGACTGCGGTATCAGCCAAATCTGGTCTTCTCAATTATTTGAAACGTATGTACCAAGAACCTACTTATTAACTGGTGGTGCGGGGACAATGGGTTGGGGCCTTGGTGCAGCAATGGCAGCGAAACTTGCATTTCCTGAAAGACAAAGTGTAAACATCCTTGGTGATGGAAGCTTGGGGATGTCATTACAAGATATTGCTACAGCTGCAAAGCATGATATTCCGGTCATTATTTTCTGTATGAATAACTCATTAATGGGATTAATTCGTCAACAACAAAACTGGTTCTATAATGGACGTCAAATTTCTACGGACTTAATTTACAAAAATGAATTATGTGATAATGAAGAGCGAGGAATCGACTTTGTTAAAACGGCTGAAGGTATGGGTGTTCGTGGTGAGCTTGTTACACATTATGATGATATCAAACCAGCTCTGCAACGTGCAGTTGACTCAGGTAAACCATATTTAATCGAAGTTATAGTTGATCCAGATCCTAAGAACGCATGCGAATTCTCTAATAACGGTGCACTTAACGGCTTCAAATACTCAGAAAAGATTGATTATTCTAAATAATCATCACTCTTGATGGAAGTGTTTTTTGAAGCAATGGGATATAACCTATTGCTTCAAAAAACATATTAGTAATGAAAAGCAGTCTTGACTGTACTTAAATAATGAGTTCATTAAAGGAGGGAAGCCGAAAAATCGGCGAAACAATGTCAGCAAATCTTCATAATTCTATGAAAGTCGGAATTGTTCACTTCATGGCTTATCCGGAAACGATGGGTGGAGATGGCCCAGCTGTTGAAACAATTAAGAAAATTGTACAAGATGATTTTTTCTCTGGAATTGAAATTACATCTATTAACAATCCTGAAGAACGTAAAGAGGCTGCTCAAATTTTACAATCCGGTGGAATGAATGTAGGATTTGGTGCACAACCGATTCTATTAAGAAACAAAGGAAACCTTAATTCTTTTGATGAAGCTGAGCGTAGAAGGGCTATCGATTTAGTAAAAGGCGGAATTGACCAGGCTTACGAAGTAAATGCTGCTAAACTTGGTTTCTTAAGTGGGGCTAAACCAGATACTCAACAAGATGTTGCCTTACAATTACTAACGAATTCTATCAAAGAATTATGCGATTATGCAAAATCTAAAGGTGATTTAGTACTCTCACTTGAAACATTTGATGATGAGACTGATAAGAAATGTTTAATCGGTTCGAATAAACTTGCTGTTGAAGTTGCAAAAGAAGTTCGTAAAGTAGATCCCACTTTCGGTTTAATGCTTGATTTAAGTCATTTACCAATGCAGCGTGAAACGTCTCATGATGCATTAACGTTAGCTCGTGATTATATTAACCATGCCCATATCGGAAATTGCTATATTAAAGATGCTTCTGATCCTGCTTACGGCGATCAGCATCCGCGTTTCGGATATCCAGGAAGTGAAGTTGATGTTCCTGAATTAGCGGAGTATTTACGATCTCTATTAGAAATTGGTTACATCGGTGAAGGTATAAAGAATATAGTCGCTTTTGAAGTAAAACCTGTCGGTACAGAATCATCTGATATTGTAATTGCACAGTCAAAACGTACTCTCGTTGATGCATGGTCATTATTACATTCAAAAAAAGGGCGTTTAGTTAGTTAACCTATATATATGTACGATATGTATTGAACGGTGACAAGTGCTTTTGCTTGTCACCGTTTAATCTAACTTTTAATTAGCTTATCATGCAGAATTCCTATTGAGCAAAGACTAAATAAAGTGTTAATATGACTTTGCATATTAAGTAACTGGATTTAAATAACAAAAATTTTACTTAGAGATTAAATTGGCAGGGAAGTGATCGATTGGTTAAACTTCAGAAGGATGTTGATGCTATAAGAATCAACACTAGAACCGAAGAACTTGCTGCTTGTTCATCCACAACTGTTGGTGTCACTAGACTACCTTTCACAGTGGAAAGTTTAAAAGCAGAAAGTCTAGTTGAAGAGTGGATGAAAGCAGCTGGGATGACGGTAAGAAAAGATGCTCTTAATAATATAATCGGACGTTATGAAGGGAAAGATCCCACAGCTCCAGTTTTAATGATTGGTTCACATTTAGATAGCGTGATTGAAGCAGGTAAATATGATGGGATTCTAGGAGTTATAACTGGAATAGAAGTTGTTCAAACTCTTAAGGATAATGGCATTATATTATACAATCCAATCGAAGTGGTAGGTTTTTGTGATGAGGAAGGAGTAAGGTTTCACTCAACTTTCCTTGGTAGTAAAGCGATTGCAGGAACTTTTACTGCTGAAGATTTAGAAAGAGCAGATGAGCAAGGAATAACAATTGCTGAAGCGTTAAAAGGAATTGGTATGGCTGACCCATATGCTTATAAAGACGCTAGTCGTACTCCAGAAGAACTTCTCGCTTATTTGGAACTTCATATCGAACAGGGGCCTGTGCTTGAGAAGGAGAATGAACCTGTCGGCATAGTTCGTGGGATTGCTGGTGCTACAAGATTTTATTTTGAAATTATCGGGAAACCTGGACATGCAGGGACAGTTCCTGTTGCCCTTAGACAAGATGCGCTTTTAGGAGCTAGTGATCTCATTTCCTACATTGAGAACATCGCTATCCAAAATGAACCATTAGTGGCGACCATCGGAAAACTTACTGTAAGTCCGGGTGCTAGTAATGTAATACCTGGCCTTGTAACAGGAACGCTGGATATCCGTGATTTAAATGTGGATCGTAAGAAAAAAGCCATTGATGCCATATTAACTGAAGGTGAAAGAGTAGCAAAAGCTAGAGGACTCCAAATTCATTTTGAACAGGTCATGGAAGCTGATCCTGTATACTGTGATGAACAATTGATTAAAGTAATCGAGGAGACCATTAGCGAATTGGATGGCAGTCCTATCAGTCTTGTAAGCGGTGCTGGTCACGATGCAATGGCCATGGCGGATGTAACGAATGTTGCAATGATTTTCGTTCGTTGTAAAGATGGTCTCAGTCATCACCCAGATGAATTCGTGACTGTAGAAGATATGGGTGCAGGAGCTAGAGTCCTTTACTCTACAGTGATTAAGATAGCCACAAAACAATATTGAGGAACTTATAAGTTTTAGCTATCAACTAAAAGAGAACTTACAAAAAAACTCGTGATCCGACTGTATCGGAACACGAGTTTTTTCAAAATGAATACATTTCAATTATAGGACAAAGATCCTTCATTCGATGAAACAGTCATGCGTATCGACAATGATCCAATGTAATTTAAAAAAGCCACTGAAATTCCTGGATTCCTCCATAATCCAAGACACTTCCAGAAAATAAAGTCGAGATTTACTCTTTATATTGATCTCTGTCTGCGTGGAGCAGTTTACCTTCAGTCAATATCTGCTTTAGTAGTGATTACAATAACTTATTAATCACTATTACCCCTGAAAATTGAACTCATGAGTAAAGCTATACGTAAATGAAGTGAGTTTTTTGCATCATGAACGGAATAATTCAACATGTCCTCACATTTGGCAATTCGGTATTTAACGGTATTACGGTGAACAAACAGTTTCCTGGATGTAATAGCAAGTTCGCAATTATTATCCAAATATACCAATAAGGTATTAACTAAGTCTTTTTCATCTTTATTTTTCGGGTAGGATAAAGAACGTAAAGTATTTTCATAAAATTTTTTTAAATCTTTTTCGGGAATTAACCGAATCAGTTCGATTAATTGCTTGGTCTCGTAAAAGTTGATAAATTTATTTTGAAACAGTTCAGCCCCATTTGTCCATGCCTCCACTGCCTCTTCGTATGTAAGGTGGATATAGGTAAGGTCATTAGAAAAGTTACCAACTCCAAACGACAACGAAATTTTTAGATTTGAATAAGCCTCATTCTGGAACTCCTTCAGCCGTTCTTCTATTATGCTTTTAATCGAATCATTAATATTCAGAGGAGCTTGCATCAAAATAACAAAATATCCATCTTTCATAAAAACGATGTTGTTAGTATCTATTTTTAAAAATGATTTATGTAAAAATTTATATAAATAGTCGTATAATCTATTCATTATGTCTGCACTTTTTTGTAAAGCGTTTTGTTTATCATCATCAATCTTACATACAATGCATACATATTTCATATTGTCGATTAAGCCATGCTGTTTTCCCCTATGAATAATTTCTTGTTTGTTAGAAATCTTTCCATCAACAAGGGAAGCAAAAAAGTTATTTTCTAACAAACGACTGTTTTCTCTAATAGCCTCGTTTTTAAGCAGCGTGAATGAAATGACTGTTGATGCTTGTTCTATAGCTAATTGTGAAGATGGATATGAAAGCTTCTCAGGGTGAAGAATTAATAGAAAATAGGGATAGGGACGCATTGTTTTCACCCGAAACATTTTTATAGAAATGTCCGTATTTTGGATGTCGATAGTAAGCTGGTTTTTCTCTAGGTATGTTTCTATATCACGTTTAATTTGTTCTTGAACATTTTTCATAACGATTTTCATATTTCCTGTACGAAAGTGATGAGAAAAGGATGTCACATCACCAATAGGATCAAGTAGGAGAACAGGACATTTTAATAGGGAGCCAAGATTTTCAATTAAAGAATTCAGACTGTAGCCTTTTATCATCATATTGGTAAATTCCTTGTGAATATGCATCGCATAGAATAACTCTTCAATTTGGTTATCCCATATAAAGCTTAATAATTGATGAGCAACCGCACCTAATGTTAATGTCTCTGGAATTTGAATAATTGGAAATTCTAATGAATCGGCCAATTCGATTACATCCTGGGGGATCTCATCAATGAATCTTTTAAGTTTAATGGCAATCCCTGCACATGGAAGTTCATTAATTTGGGAAATGAGATTGCATAATGCATGGGGGTCGTTTTTAAAAGCGTATCCTGTTGTCAATAATAGGGAGTTCTTAGCTAAAAAATTGATGGCATCTGGTGTTTCTGAAATCTCAATTGATTCTACTTTCCTTTTAAGTCCGGCATGTCCAGCAATAATTTTGGCTTCTTGAAACACATCAACGATAAATAAATCTTCTACCTTTTTCATCATACACCTTCTAATTCTACATTTTGTCAGTTTTTATTACTAGAAAGGGAAGCAAACGAATCTTGTTAAATTTGGACAAAAATTTAAATGGAAATTGTTTACATCGCATAATGATTTTGTGAATGAATCCGCTTATAATCAATTGTATAGAGGATTGAAGGTTAATGAAACTGTTTTCAAGATTTTTTTTTACATTCCATAAATCCCAAGTTCTTATTATATTTAGAAACTATATTTATATTTTGAAGCGTATACAATCCGCCAGTTCTCTATCATTTTTCTCAGGTACGATGCTCGCATTCGTTCATCTATATTGTTTTTGTTTAAGGCTGTTTTCGCATACTTTGTTGCTATTTACGAAGTAGTGCAGTGTGGTTGATTTCCCCTCCAGGTGCTCGCTTTCCGCGGGGCGGGCGGTGAGCCTCCTCGGCGTAAACGCCTGTGGGGTCTCACCTGTCCCGCTGCTCCCGCAGGAGTCTTGCACTTCCGCTCCAATCAACCTAAAATAGTTTCGTTTTAAAAACAACAATCTTTACAAAAAGAGCCTTGTTTAAAAAGCGCAACAGAAACGAGAGGATGTGGTTAAAGGGGCTTAATTGATGGAAACGTGAAATAGTCAGGAAAAGAGTCCGAATATTTAAAAAATGGATCAGTGTTGACGGCCTTTGTGAGGGTGCCGTACAAAACCAGATAACAGCCAAGGCTGCGCATCTCGCTTCCTGTCTTCATAAAGGTGGATGCGATTAAGTTGGGGAGATGGATTGTGAGTTTCATTCCAAAATTGCTTGATAGAAGTTTTAGCGGAATCTACTAAATCTCAAAACGATGTTCAGAATGTAATAGTTGTATTTAATTCCGAATACGATTTCAGCTGCCCAAAGCAAGATGTTCGTTTCTTCATTATGCAACTTGTAAAAGAGGATTCTCCTTAAAAGTTTTTATAAAATTTGATTTCCCACAGAAAGGAATGAACCTATGGCTACATATGATTTACTCATTAGAAATGGAAATCTTGTAATGTTTGATTCGATTGTTCAAGGAGATATTGCAATTAAGGAAGGGAAAATTAAAGAAGTGACTATCGGAAAAAACATTGATGCTTTAGCAACAAGAGAAATTAATGCTGAGGGGCAGCACATCCTCCCAGGATTAATTGATACTCATGTTCATTTCAACGAGCCAGGCAGAACTGAGTGGGAAGGTGTTCAAACTGGTAGCAGAAGTTTAGCGGCAGGTGGGGTGACAACCTATTTTGATATGCCATTGAACAGTACACCACCAACCATCAATAAAGAATATTTGGCATTAAAGAGAGCTTGCTCCGAAGAAAAGTCGGTAGTCAATTGCCGCTTTTGGGGTGGACTTATACCGGAAAATATTGAGAATATTAAGGAACTTGATGAAAATGGAGTAATTGGATTTAAAGCTTTTATGTCACCGAGCGGAATTGTCGATTTCAATCATGTCGATGATAGTACGATTTTTAAAGGGATGAGAGAAATTGCCTCTGTAGGTTCACTTTTAGCCGTTCATGCTGAAAGTACAGTGATTTGTGATCAGCTTGCACAAGAAAAACAAAGACAAAAAAAGACGACTGCAAAAGACTTCGTCGAATCAAGACCGATAATTTCCGAAATTGAAGCGGTAAGAAGAATAATTTCATATGCAGAAGCTACAGGGTGTAAACTGCATATTGTTCATGCGAGCAGCCGCAAAGTAGTGGAAGTCATCAATCAGGCAAAACAAAGAGGCCTGGATATTACGGTAGAAACATGCCCTCATTATTTATCTTTGACATTAAAAGACTTAGAGGAAAAAGGCGGATTGGCAAAATGCTGCCCTCCACTGCGTGATGATGAAGAAGTAGAACAATTATGGGAAGCTGTAGCAAACGGTGAAATTGACGTAATAGCATCCGACCATTCACCAGCACCTGCCTCTATGAAAGAAGTAATAAATGATGACTTTTTCAGTGCCTGGGGTGGGATTTCCGGTGCCCAATCTACGCTCAATATTATGTTGACAGAGGGGCATTTCAACCGTAATCTTCCTCTGGGGAAAATTGTTGAATTAACATCAACGAATCCAGCTAAGCTATTTGGCCTTTATCCCCATAAAGGGATAATAGCCGTTGATAGCGATGCTGATCTGGCGATAGTTAATCTGAACAAAAGCTTCGAGCTGAAAAAGGAAGATTTGTTCTACCGCCATCAGCAGTCGCCTTATGTTGGCAGGACATTCAAAGGGCAAGTAACAACAACGATCGTCAATGGGGATATTGTTTTTGAAAATGGAAGCATTACCACTGTGGAAAAAATTAAAATCTAGGATTGTTAAGCATAAAGGACTGGAGAAAATCTTTTTATCTATAATGAACAAAAATATAAAACGTTTTTATCAATTAGGCATAAAGACTAATTAAATGAAAGCGGTTAATATTTATATAAGGGACTTAATTGTTTCTAACACAAGCTAATAATATATGAAAAGAAGCTACAATTATAAGTTTATTAATAGCGGGAAATGGGCACACCATGAGTCACATATTTCAAATAAAATACGATTAAAAGGAGAGTTTAAAAGATGGGTTATCCTAAAGATTTATTAGCAAGCAGATCAATAATTGAGCACGGTAAATATGCGTTAATTGCACCTGAAGGATTGGTTAATAATGTTATTCCGGGATTTGAGAATTGTATCATTTCCATTTTGGGTTCTCCAAAGCTTGGAGCAAGCTTTGTCGATTACATTGTGACAATGCAAAAGGATGGAAAGAACAGCGAGGGGTTTGGTGGACAAGAAGATGTTGAGACATTTGTCTATGTTATTGAAGGGAAAATAAAAGCTGCTGCGGGTGAACAGGAGTTTGTCCTCGATGAAAGCGGTTATTTATATTGTCCGCCCGGAACAAAGATGTATTTAGAAAACCAATCTGATGGAGATTCTAAACTTTTCCTATATAAGCAAAAGTATCGTCCGCTTGAAGGACGGAGGCCATGGGTTCATTCAAACCATGCGAACAACATCGAATTCAGGATTTATGATGATATGCATAATGTCCATCTCAAGGATCTTTTGCCTGCTGATATAGATTTTGATATGAATTTTCATATTCTTTCCTTTGATCCTGCTGCATCTCATCCATTCATCGAAACACATGTGCAAGAACATGGAGCCTACTTACTCTCGGGAGAAGGGATGTATAATCTGGATAATCAGTGGGTTCCTGTAAAGAAAGGAGATTACATTTTTATGGGTCCATATGTACATCAAGCAGCCTATGCGGTAGGCAGAGAAAGTTTAACATATGTTTACTCTAAAGATTGTAATCGTGATGCATCCTTGTAAAAGGTCACATCATATAGAAGAAATGAGTAGATGACAACTTCAAGAGATTTAATGCGGGCAGAATTGTATTTTAGGGAGATCCGGTAAGTGTAATTCAAAACCATTAAATATAAAAGAGGTGCTGAGGTATGGACCAGAATGTAATTTTGAACAAAAAGTCGATAATAGAGGAAAGAGTTTTTGAAATCGATAAAATAGCAAAATTCGATTCTAATGCACCACAAAAAAATTATTTCTATGAAACGGATAAAACTGTTGGGGCAGTTTGGTGTCTTGAACCTGAGCAGGAAGTATATTTACATTCCCATTCGAATGTTGATGATATTTGGGTCTGCATTGAGGGGGAAGGAACATACTTCCCTGACCTCGAGAATGAGATCACGATCAGAAAAGGAATGGTAGTATTGGCCAAGCCTAATCAAATTCATGGAATGCGAAATACAGGAAACAGCCGATTCATGTTTGTAGGCTTTGCTGCAGGGGCATTGCCTATGGATATAACAAGATATTAAAAAAATGCTAAGTTTATTAAACTTTACAAAATAATTTAAGTTTCTTCTTTAAAAAAACAAAAAAGTGATTAAGGCGAAGCGATTGTTATGAAGACAGCGCTTCGCTTATATTTTTATTTATAAAAAGTGATGATTTTGTAATTTCTACGATTGGCTTCCTTAAAAACTAGCAAACAGATTTTATAAAAATCCAGAAATCGGAAATGGTGATGATTAAGATGAAACAGCAAGGAGTTACTGTAACATTATTCTCCTCTTTACAGTGGCTTTTTTTTATTTTTGCCAATACGGTTGTCGTACCAATTTCTGTAGGAGCAGCATTCCAGCTTCCTACAGAAACAATTGAAATGACGATAAGGTGCTCCTTTATCTTTACCGGAATATCCTGTATTCTGCAGGCATGGGTTGGGCATCGTTATCCATTATTGGACAGCCATTCAGGGCTAATGTGGGGTCTGATGATAAATATGGGCATCTCTGCATCTGCACTCGGATTGGATTTTGCAACCGTAGGGGGAGGTATTGCAACAGGTATTTTGCTGGCTGGAGCTGTAACCGTATTGCTAGCGGCATTTAACCTGATTTATATCATACAAAAAGTAATTAAGCCGATGGTGATAAGTGTTTATATATTTTTACTGACCTTTCAGCTCATCTTTATTTTCTTCAAAGGCATGTTTAAAATAACCGAAAGTGGAACAATTGATCTCCCTGTCAGTTTGTTTTCAATCTTGATTGTCATCTTCGTCGGCTTTTTAAAGATTAAAGGAGGGAAAATACTAGGCAATTTTTCAATCCTGATCGGAATTATCGTAGGTTGGTCATTATATCGAATTATTTTCCCTTCAGATCTTCCGACGGCTAGCTCTTCAGGTATGGCATTCACTTTCTTTCCCCTTGGAACTCCAAATTTGAATATTGGTATTATTTTTGTTTCCTTTTTTGCTGTCCTTCTGAATTTAACGAATTCTTTCGCTTCTATTCAAGCAGTTGCCGATGTTTACAAGGAAAAGGTGGAACATAGTCAATACAGGAGATCTATTTTTGTAACAGGTATTTTTGCGTTTATCACTTCGATTTTTGGCTTGGTCCCTTTTACACCATTTACATCTACGATAGGTTTTTTACAAAGTACCAATTTATTCAAACGAAAGCCATTCATTATAAGCGGATTTTTGTTTACTCTCCTTGGAGTTATTCCGCCATTAGGGAGATTCTTAGGAACAATGCCATTAACAATAGGTAACGCTGTTTTATTTGTCGCATACCTTCAATTGTTCGGGACCGCATTAAACAGTCTGAAAGGAACGTTATTCAACTCTGAAACGATACTCCGTTTAGCAGGGCCGGTCCTAGTTGGAGTTAGCATTATGAACATCCCGCCAGCATTATTCGGCAGTATACCTGTCCTCTTGCAGCCTTTCATTACAAATGGTCTCATTATGGGTGTCATTATATCGATCTTTTTGGAGAAATTCATTAATTGGAATAAATTAATGAATAAGTTGGAGGTCGGGCAGTAACCGATCTATCTACCTGAAGATGGAAAAGTAAAGTGATTATTTTAAAAAAAATGGGCTTTCATTTTGCGAGTGAAGAAAAAAGGTGTTTATACCATACTGACTATATTTGACATCTCTAACGATAAACTTGAAATTGATTATAAGAAAACAAAACAATAAATTTGAGAACTTGAAATCGAAAACAAACTAAGTATTGAACCCGTTCAAAGGGAGGAGAGATTACCTGGTTTAAGAAAATTATCTCGGCGTATACCGGGAGTCAAACTAATTTTAGAGGAGGAATACATCATGGGAGAATATGTGAAAGTAGGTAATCTTCAAGTGGCTTCGATACTTTTTGAATTTATCAATAAAGATGGGCTGCCTGGAAGCGGACTGAATCAGGAACAATTTTGGGATGATTTTGAAAAATTGGTACATGACATGTCTCCAAAAAACAAAAAATTATTAGCTCGTCGTGATGAAATTCAAACCAAAATCAATACATGGCACAGGGAAAATAACGAGATGGACTTTGCTGAATATAAAACATTTTTACAAGAAATTGGCTATCTCGAACCTGAAGGAGAAGACTTTCATATTACCACAGAAGGGGTAGATGATGAAATTGCCTTCCAAGCCGGTCCGCAGCTAGTTGTCCCGGTTGATAATGCTCGTTATGCTATTAACGCTTCAAATGCAAGGTGGGGAAGCCTTTATAATGCCCTATATGGTACAGATGTTATTAGCGAAAAAGAAGGAGCCTACCGAGAAGGGAGCTACAATGAAGTACGCGGTGGAGAAGTCATTTCATTTGCAAAGGATTTTCTTGATCAAGTAACTCCTTTAAAGGATCATTCACATAAAGACGCTGTGAAATATACAGTAGTAGATGGGAAATTAGCTGTTACACTCAAAAATGGAGAAATTACGAGTTTAGTAGAGGAATCTAAGCTAGTTGGCAATCAAGGTGAATACGGAAAGCCATCGGCGATATTATTAAAAAATAATGGGTTGCATTTTGAAATTCAGATTGATAGAAGTCATCCGATCGGTAAAATAGATAAAGCAGGCGTTAAGGACATTCTAATGGAATCTACTCTTACGACCATTATGGATTGTGAGGATTCTGTTGCGGCAGTGGATGCTGATGATAAAGTCCTGGTCTATCGAAATTGGTTAGGTCTTATGAGGGGGGATCTGGCTGTAACTTTCAAAAAGGATAATAAATTGATGACACGTACAATGAACCCGGATCGTTTATACAGAGCTCCAAATGGAGAAGAATTCTCTTTACCTGGCCGTTCACTTATGTTTGTCCGTAACGTGGGACATTTAATGACCACAAACGCAGTCCTGGATGAAAATGGTGAGGAGATTCCTGAAGGGATTATGGATACAGTCATGACTAGTTTACTTGCCAAACATTCCTTGTTGGGGAATGGTAAATATCAAAATTCATCTAAAGGATCAGTTTATATCGTTAAGCCAAAAATGCATGGATCCGAAGAGGTGGCTTTTGCAAATGAGCTCTTTGATCGTGTGGAAGACATGCTTGGTCTACAGCGAAATACACTGAAAATTGGTGTTATGGACGAAGAACGTCGAACTTCATTGAACTTGAAAGCTTGTATCCGCCAAGTTAAAGAAAGAGTGGCATTTATTAATACAGGGTTCTTAGATCGAACGGGAGACGAAATTCATACTTCTATGGAAGCTGGACCTATGATCCTCAAAAATAACATGAAAGGATCAAAATGGCTACAAGGTTATGAAAAATCGAATGTCAATGTAGGTCTAGCAACCGGTTTTCAAGGTCGAGCTCAAATTGGTAAGGGAATGTGGGCAATACCTGACATGATGGCGGAAATGCTAACGCAAAAGATTGGCCATCTGAAAGCGGGGGCGAATACAGCATGGGTGCCTTCACCGACTGCAGCGACATTGCATGCTCTTCATTATCATCAAGTGGATGTAAAAAAGGTGCAAGATGAGTTGAAAAAGAATCCAGTAAATTTACGTGATGATATTTTGGAAATCCCGGTGGCTCAAAACCCCGAATGGAGTCCGGAAGAAATTCAGCAAGAGCTGGATAACAATGCCCAAGGTATCCTCGGTTATGTTGTACGTTGGGTAGAACAAGGAATTGGTTGTTCCAAAGTACCAGATATCAATAATGTAGGGTTGATGGAAGACCGTGCCACACTAAGAATTTCGAGTCAGCATATCGCTAACTGGCTTCACCACGGAATTTGTACAAAAGGACAGGTTTTGGAGACTTTACAACGAATGGCTAAAGTAGTGGATGAACAAAACAGTGGAGATTCAGCCTATCAATGTATCGCGGATAATTACGACAGCTCAGTGGCGTTCCAAGCTGCATGCGACCTAGTGTTTCAAGGCTATAACCAACCAAGTGGGTATACTGAGCCTATCCTGCATCGACGACGCATTGAAGCGAAGGAAAATAAGTGTAAACATTAAGTGATTTCTGGGGCATCAGACCAACCAGATGCAATGTTATTAAATACATGAGGCTTAGCATAGTGTCAGATCTTAACTTCTACCAGTAATTCATACGGGGCTTCGGATAAAAATGAGTGAGTATTCGATAAAATGGGGAACAAGTAATCACGATTACTTGTTCCCCATTTTGGTCTAATTCTTTATAAAAAGAAAAAGCAAATAAAACATATGTGAATTAGATGTAACAAAGATTAGACATCATCTTTTTAGGTTTGCAGTCCATCAAAAGTTAATTTGGCCGGCATAAGTGGAACTAGCATCTCAATTAACCAAAAAAACCATTTAATATGATGAGGAGCTGCCTGTAATAAAAGTTCTCATAGAAATCTGTATATATACACATTATTGGTTGTCTTTCAGTTGGTTATTTTGCACAAAAAAACACCGAAATACTAACAAAATTGTCAATGAAGTTAAATGCGAAAGCAAGTAAAATAATAGATGATATAAATTTTGTGCATGTTCATGACATCAAAGGCTATTGCGAAGGGAAGCGATATGATGGGCAATCAAAATGAAAAATTAATAGATGAAAAGGATGATGTTGCGTTCGATGATAGAATGGTTGGCATTTTTCGGGGCAACAGAGAGTAATGGGGTGACACGGATATTATATTCCAAGGAAAGGATGAGCGCTCAGCAGGCAATGAAAGCTGAGGATGGGAAAAAACTTATTATATATTTTGTTAGTGTATGATTTAGGGGGTCCCTCCGGTGGAATCATTCCGACCAGTTCCCATATGGAAACGGACAAGGATGGGGCGTCACCGCCTTTATACGGTGAAAATCATTAAGAGTGATCATGCGGGCACCACTCCCATTGGATACAGGAAGGATGCTGTCTTCTGGCTTCGGAATTCAATGTTCCGAATGGCATCGGAGAGGAAGAGGTTTTTGAAAGGTTTTGTAAGGACATTTTCGACTCTCGATTCCCTGGCAAAGAAAGCGGAAATGAGGCTGGGGTGGGGTTTCACAATGGATGGGTGTCAAACCTGTTGCGATGGATATGGATAAGGGAATCGGATTTTTGAATGAAATACTTTATAAAATAGCCTTTTGAAGGAGTTGGTAAAAATGGCATATTCAGAATTGAATGCACCGATGAGAACGATCATGACACCAGGACCGGTCGAAGTTGACCCGCGTGTTTTAAGGGCGATGAGCACACCGATATTGGGGCAATTCGATCCTGCATTCACCACTATCATGAATGAAGTGATGGAAATGCTGCGTTTGGTTTTTCAAACTAAAAATAAATGGGCGTTCCCGATAGATGGCACCTCAAGATCCGGTAATGAAGCGATTCTATGCAGCATCATTGAGCCGGGGGATAAGGTACTGGTTCCTATATTCGGAAGGTTCGGTCATTTATTGGTGGAAATCTGTGAGCGATACGGAGCTGAAGTCCATACGATGGAATGTCCTTGGGGAGAAGTGTTCGAACCGCAAGCAGTCATTGCGGAAATCAAGAAAGTCTCCCCAAAAATAACAGCAATCGTGCATGGGGAAACCTCCACTGGTTGTATGCAGCCTTTGAAGGAAATCGGGCGGGCCTGCCGTGAATTGGGTGTCCTGCTTGTTGTGGATGCGGTTGCCTCCATCGGGGGCACAGATGTTAAGGTGGATGAATGGTGTATTGATGGATTGATAGGAGGGACACAAAAATGCTTGTCCGTTCCTTCCGGTATGGCACCGATTACGTATAATGAGCGAATAGAAGAAATCATCCAGTCCCGCAAAAAGGTGGAACGTGGTATTGCCACGGATGAAGACAACCAACAGGTTTCGCTCAGCCTTCCGATCGCCAGTAATTATTTCGATTTAAGCATGCTGCAGGATTATTGGGGACCGCGTCGTTTGAATCATCATACAGAAGCAACTTCCATGATTTATGCGTTACGTGAAGGATTGCGCCTTGTGCTCGAAGAAGGTCTGGAAACGCGCTTTGCCCGTCATGAACTCCACGAAGCTGCTCTCGTTGAAGGGATCAAGGCAATGGGACTAATGTTATTCGGGGATGGGAAAAACAAACTTCCATGTGTAACTTGCATTGAAATTCCAAAAGGAATCGATGGTGAAGCTGTAAGAGACATGCTGTTGAATGAATTTGGCATCGAAATCGCTTCCTCATTTGGTCCGCTTCACGGGAAAATCTGGAGAATCGGGACTATGGGATTCAGTTGCAGGAAAGAAAACATCCTGTTTGTATTGGCCTCTTTGGAAGCTGTCCTTTTGCGCCAAGGGTTCCAAGTTAATCGGGGAGAGGCTTTGCAGGCTGCGCTTGATGTATATGTAGGAAAGAAGGAGAAAATGGTAGCATCACAAGGGTCTCTTTGATTAATGGATGTCCATGTCCATTTCAGCAATCCTGGCAATGATCATCGAAAAGGCATGGAGGGAAAATCGCTAATCAGACGGATGGGATAAGTGAACGGGAGTGCGGGGAGTCGTTAATAGTGATAGATTCCAGTATTGCGGTCAATAACCAGAAGAAGGGTGATAAAATAGGGGAGGGGGGATTCCAATCGGGAATCCCCCTTTTTTTCTATGCTTACGTATCCTTGGAAAATCAAGGGAGAGGAAACCGGACAAATGGATTGCTTGTCCGGTTTCAAACGTTACTTATTCAACTTGGTCAACGAAATATTGATTTTTCCTGAATACCATCGCTTCCATGGTTGCAATCAATTCCCTTTCATTTAACACGTCTATTTTATACCAGGCCAGTTTATGGTTTTTCTTGATCTCTTCCGCTCTGGCAGTTAAAGTTTCACCCCGTTTGCCAGCTGATAAGAAATTGATGTTGTTTGAAACGCCAACCGCTATTTTGCCATATGAATTGCTGGCTGCTGCGAACACGTAATCAGCAAGTGAAAAGATAATGGCACCATGAACCGTTCCGTGGCTATTTAGCATGTGGTCACTTGGAATCAATTCTGCTTCCGCTGTGCCGGGACCGAGTTTCGTCAATCTCATTCCTAGAAAAGAAGCATATGGTTCGTCGACCAGTACTTGTTTGATTTGATCGTAATGCAATTCGTGAATATCCTTATCTAAATGTGCGGTCATGGAAATCCCCCTTTTTAATGGTCTTTTGCTGAACTTATCCCATATCCGGTGTTTGATTTGAACAGTACTTCAGCAAAACTGTTTTCCTCATCTTTTGCTTTTGACAAGATTGTGCCTAAATAAGCTCCAATAAAGCCGAGCGGCACGGTGAAAATGGTCGGGTTGCTCATCGTGAAGAGGGGATCGCCTGTGAAATCCCCATTCCAGGTTCCGGGTTCCATACATTGGGGCTAAGCATGACCAGTATGATGGAGCTGAGTAACCCGAATGACATTCCTGTGATCGCTCCGGTTGAGTTGAAGCGTTTCCAATATATTGTGCAAAGGATGATCGGTAAATTGGCACTGGCAGCAATCCCAAGCGCGAGGACTGAAAGAAAAGCGACATTCATTGATTGTGCGAATAAAGCAAGTAGAATCGAAATGACCGCTAAGAGACAGAAGCCAATCGGGCAACGAGTACTTGCTGTACTCCCGTAATATTTCCATCCTTGATGATTTCACCATATATATCATGTGCAAAAGCGGATGCCGATGTTAAAACAAGACCGGATACAACCGCTAAAATCGTGGCAAATGCTACCGCAGAAACGAATGCGAATAAAAATTCACCTCCAATGGTTAATGCAAGAAGAGGAGCGGCCATGTTTCCAGCCGGGTTTGCATCGACAATCCGCTCAAACCCGACGAAAGATGCAGCGCCGAAACCAAGGAAAATCGTCATGATGAAAAATACCCCTATAAACCATGTGGAATATACGACGGATTTCCTTGCAGCAGCTGCGTCCTTTACTGTAAAGAAGCGGACGAGTAAATGCGGAAGGCCGGCTGCTCCAAGGACAAGCGACATATTGAATGAAATCATGTCGAGTCCATCGGTGTATTTATTTCCTGGATTCAAAAAATCCTTTCCGAGCGGTGTTGCAGTTTGGACATGTTAAAACGCGAAAATACGATGAACGTCAACACGGCAGAACCGCCTAGCAAGAGAACCGCCTTGGTGATCTGCACCCAGCTTGTCGCTGTCATCCCTCCGAAAATCACATAAATCGTCATCAGTACACCGACAAGCAGTACGGATAGCCAATAATCGATGCCGAGCAAGTGTTTAATTAATCCTCCTGCACCGACAAGTTGGGCAATCATGTAAAAGATTGAAATGACAAGTGTGTTAGCCGCAGCTATCCCTCGCACTTTTTTTGATTTGAAGCGTGCTGAAATCATATCTGCCAGCGTAAACTTACCTAGATTGCGTAGTGGTTCCGACACTAGATACAATAAGACAAGAAAGGCAACAAGGTTCCCGATGCTCATGTAAAAGCCATCAAAACCAATCAGTGCGATTGCACCCGTAATTCCGAGGAAAGATGCGGCTGACATAAAGTCACCTGCCACGGCCAATCCATTCTGCCATGCTGTCAATCCGCCGCCGGCCGTATAAAAATCACTGGCATTTTTCGTCTTATTAGAAGAGTAATAGGTTATAGTAAGCGTTAACAAGATGATGCCCAAAAAAAGCGTGAGGGATAAAATGCTCATTCGCCAAGCTCCTTCTCATATTTATTCAAGATTTTTTTTGCCATTTTGTCGTACTTCGCTGCTTTTTTTATATAGACGATTCCCCCTATCCATACGACGGCAAATTGGAGGAGTGCGTATACCCAAGCCCAAGTAATATGGAAGAAGGCTTCGCCTTTCAACACTTCGCTATAAACAGCTAAAATTGGCAGAACAAAATAAAAAGCAAGAAAGAAGAGAGTGACAGGTACGATAAAAGCTTTTTTCCTTTAGATTAGTTCCTTGAATTCTTCCGTTTCAATTAATTGACGATACTTATTTCCTCTGTCATGTCCTGATGGTGAATGCCCATTTTTAGCCTGTGATTCCATGGTAAGCCCCCTTTTAAGTAGTACGTTTTTAAAACGAGTGTTTGATAAAATGATATATCATTGTTAAAACTAACATAGTCTGAAAATTTAGTAAATTAGTATTTTGTCTATTCAGTCATTTTGTCTGAATTATAAAAACATGATTGACAACGTAGAAATGACGTATTAATCTTGAACTAAATCATAACAATAATTTATTCTCCGTTTTATTACTGTTATGAATGTCGGTGGGACAATAGTAAAATTGAGGGGGACTGAAAAAATGTACAATCCGGAAGTTGAAACGGCTTCGCGTGCTGAAATGGAAAGTTTACAAATGGCACGCCTTAAAAAAACGATTAGCCATGTTTATGAAAATGTACCTTATTACAGAGAAAAGTTTAGGGAGATGGGCCTGGAACCAGAAGATATTCAAACTCTAAACGATGTGATAAAGCTTCCCTTTACAAAAAAACAGACGCTTCGTGATCAGTATCCATTCGGTTTATTTGCCGTTCCGATGGAGGATGTAACACGCATTCATGGTTCATCCGGAACGAGCGGAAAGCCTACAATTGTCGGGTATACGAAAAATGATTTGGAAAACTGGGCAACTATCGTCGCACGTGGAATTGTAGCTGCAGGAGGCCGCAAGTCAGATATTTTCCATAACGCATATGGATATGGTCTGTTTACAGGGGGGCTGGGCTTGCATTGTGGGGCAGAAAAGCTAGGAGTTGCGACAGTACCCATTTCAGGGGGGAATACCGATAGGCAGATTACGATCATCAATGACTTTAAACCGCGAGGCATTTGCGGAACCCCTACTTATATTTTGAATATCGCTGAAAAGATGGAAGAGATGGGAATTGATCCTGCTGATAATGGGCTTGAGTACGGGATTTTCGGAGCTGAGCCATGGTCGGAGGCAATGAGGGCAACACTTGAGAGGAAACTGAAATTGAAAGCCATCGATATTTACGGATTGAGTGAAATCATGGGGCCGGGAGTTGCGATTGAATGTCATGAAGCACAGGATGGACTCCATATCGCAGAAGACCATTTTCTTGTCGAGGTCATTAACCCGGACACGCTTGAACCGGTTGAGGACGGCGAAGATGGGGAACTTGTATTCACCAGCCTTACAAAGGAAGCGCTTCCAATCATTCGTTATCGTACAGGGGACATCGCCTCAATTACACATGAACCGTGTAAATGCGGGCGTACGACAACTAGAATGTCCCGTGTTAAGGGCAGAACGGATGATATGATCATAGTCAGGGGAGTGAATGTATTTCCATCTGAAATAGAGCGTGTGTTATTCCAAATGGAGGGAATTGTGCCGCACTATCAGATTCATCTCGTTAAGAAGGGAAATATGGATGGTGTTGAATTGCACATTGAAATTGAAAGCGGTTTCTACAAAGAGATTGAAGAAGACTTAACGCATGGGAATGTAGAGAGATTAAGGAAAACGATTCAGCATCATTTGAAATCCGCATGTCTTGTCACGATGGATATTGTTGTCAACATCCCAAAAAGCATTCCCCGTTCAGAAGGAAAAGCGATTCGTGTCGTTGATAAGCGGAAGGATGAAGTCATTCGTTTGTAAATTCCATGCTCATGAATATGGATGTTAAACCGGACGATTCTGTCGTTCAGTTCTTTCCAGCTGAAGTATCGATTGGAATAAGTGGAGCTGAAGAAATCGAACAAGTAAACGCCATACATAAAGCGGATGCAATCGTGTTTAAATATGGGTTTATCTCTTAATGGAAGAGAAGATGGAGCCAATCATTAAATGGAGAAGGAGGAGGGCCTCTTGTCAAAATATACAGTTGTGGATCAAGAAACCTGCATTGCATGCGGTGCCGCTGCACCTGAAATCTTTGATTCCAATGATGAGGGAGTGGCATTTGTCATCCTGGATGAAAATGAAGGAACTGCAGAGGTCGCGGAAGGTTTATTTGATGATCTGGATGATGCGGCGGAGGGTTGTCCGACAGATTCTATCAAAGTGGAAACTTCGCCCTTTAAAGTTTTAGTGGATTAAAAGATTTAAAGAAAACCAGAAAATTTCCTTTTACTTTAAAAAAGACAGAATAGTCTTGCATTAAGTATAACAGTAAAATATAATAACGTTATATAAACGTTATATTTTAAAAAAAGAGGTGATTTGGATGAACGTTCTTTTAAATGATATGGCAGGAGAAGAAAAGCTAAATCAATTCATTGCCAGAATCGAAGCGGGAGAAAAGATAGAGGCGGATGATTGGATGCCGGAAGAATACCGGGGCACTTTAATCAAATTAATATCAATGCATGGAATCAGTGAAATCATGGGGGCGCTTCCAGAAAAGGAATGGGTACCTAAAGCCCCGACTTTAAATAGGAAACTTGGAATCATGGCAAAGGTGCAGGATGAAATGGGGCATGGGCAATTATTGCTTCGCGTCGCCGAGGATTTGCTAAAGCCTTACAGTAAAAAACGGGATGACCTCATGCAAGATTTGTTTAAAGGAGATTTAAAGTTTCATAATGTTTTCCATATGGAAGCCAAATCCTGGGGCGATGCTGGATTGATTGGCTGGCTGGTTGATGGTGCAGCCATCATTTCCCAGACGAACATGCTTGGCGCCTCATACGGGCCTTATGCCCGGGCATTACAGAGGATTTGCGCGGAAGAAGTTTTTCACGCGCAGCATGGTGAAGCGATAATCATGGCTTTGGCTGAAGGGACGGAAGAACAAAGGAAATTGGTTCAAGACTCCATCAATTATTGGTGGGAATCCTTATTACTTTTCTTTGGACCTCCCAGTAAGAAAGAAGTGGGCACATCCAAACAGGATATAACGATTAAGTACAAAATCAGAACCAGTACGAATGAAGAACTTCGACAAGCTTTTTTTTCAAAATATGTGAAGCGGATCCTTTCACTTGGCTTTAGCATTCCAGATGAAACGCTTAGGTTTGACAAAGAGTCTGAAACCTGGATTTACCAACAACCCGATTGGGGGAAATTGAAGGTGTTCGCAAGGAATGAAGGTCCCCGTTCGCAGGATCGCTTAAGTCTTCGAAGAAATTCTTATGAAAAAAATAAATGGGTACGCGAGGCATTGGCTCCAAAGATCATTTAAGGGAGGGGGAAGGACGATATGGAAACTAGACAAGGAAATTACTTTGAAGAATTTGAAGTATTCAGCCGTAAAACGCAATCATCACCCATTCAATACCACTTCAGCCTGCTCGCCCCGAATGAAGATATCGCCATCATGATGGCACAAGAAAATTTCATGAGACGTGAAGCGGTTGATGATATCTGGGTCGTGAAGAGACGGAATATACGGAAAATGACGGCCGAGGAAAAGAAAACGCTTCAACGTATCGATAATAAAGACTACAGGACCACAAAAGGGTACGGGTATTTAAAGAAAAAATGGCGGAAGTATGAGCAGGGAATGCTCGATGAAAAAGAGATAATGTCTTGGGCTGGAGGTGTGAAAAATGAGGAATGAATCATTGAAGGACATCGCAATCAAGGAGTTGCTGCTTCAACTGGCGGACGATGACTTCATCCATTCATACCGTGGTGCAGAATGGTTGGGACTCGCACCGCATATCGAAGAAGATGTTGCATCCGCCTCGATATCCCAAGACACGATGGGGCATGCAGCCATTTATTATAAGTTACTTGATGAACTCGGTGAAGGGGATGCGGATAAGCTGGCTCATGACCGTCCGGCCAAGGAACGGCGCAATGCGATCATTCTCGAATTGGTCAATGGTCCTGGTCACTATATGAAAGACCCGGATTATGATTGGGCGTTTGCGGTAGTGCGGAATTATTTTTATACCCAAGCCAAAGCAATTAAGGTTCAATCCCTTCATTCATGTTCATATGAACCGCTTGCTGAAGTGGCACAAAAGGTACAGATGGAACTTTACTATCATTTGATGCACTGGAAAACCTGGTTCGTCCAATTGCTGGGATCTGGTCACTTGGAAGCGGTTTCGAGAATGAAAGCGGCGATCGGGAAAACAATGCCCGATTTTGCTGGCGTATTTTCACTTGGACAATATGGAGAGGAAATGGTGGAGCTCGGCTTGATAGAGGGCGAAGCTGTTTTACAGAAAAAATGGATCGAGGCCATCACACCAATTTTTGAAAGTGTCGGCTTGGCAGCAACGATTCAAATAGGGATGGCAAGAGGTGATGGCCGTAATGGCCAGCATACGGAAGATTTGGAAAAGGCGCTAAAAACGTTAAGCGAAGTTTACGCAAGCGATAAAGCAGCTTCATGGTGAATCAATAGAAAGGGGAGGGGTACCATGGCGACCGTACAGTTAAACACAGAAGAAATATATAGGCTCCTGGAAGACGTTAAAGATCCCGAAATCGATACAGTAAGTATTCTGGATTTAGGGATGGTCCAAGACGTGACGGTTTCGGGCCAGGACGTTTCGGTAAAAATGCTGCCAACTTTTCTTGGGTGCCCGGCATTGTCGATCATTCAAAAAAATGTGGAAACAGCCCTTAAACAGCTGCCTGCCGTAAAAAATGTATGTGTGGAATTTTTACGTTCCCCTTCCTGGACATCCGATCGAATTACGGAAAAGGGGAAAGCTGGATTGAAGGTTTTCGGAATCTCCCCTCCTCCTCGACAAATGAAAAGTGATGGATCATGGCATGTGGATTGCCCATATTGTGAATCGACATATGTCACGATGGAAAATATCTTCGGTCCCACGGCCTGCCGCAGCATTTTATATTGTAAGGCATGCAAAAATCCGTTCGAAGCGATGAAACCGATGATAAAAATAATCTAATAAAATGGAGGTTTTCTAAAATGGTAAAACTAATCGCCCTTTATAAACAACCTGAAAACAAGGAAGAATTCGATGAGCACTACTTCAATGTACATGGTCCGATAACGGAAAAAATTCCTGGTCTTCAAAAAATGGAGGTCACTAAAATTGTAGGGACCCCAATGGGCAAAGACTCTGAGTACTACATTCTTTGTGAAATGTATTATGAAGACCATGATGCATTGCAACAAGGAATGCGTTCCCCGGAAGGAAAAGCATCAGGGAAAGACCTAATGGGCTTTGCCGGGAAACTTGTAACGATGATGATCGGTGAAGAGATAAAATGAATGCGCTTCAATTCATCGAAACGTCAATCTCGGATGGAATTGGTTATATCTCTTTAAATCGGCCTAAGCAACTTAATGCCCTTAACAGGATAATGGTTAGGGAAATTGTTTCAAACATGGAAGAATTCGACCGGGACCCGCAAGTGAAGGTGATTTTGCTATCGGGCAATGGAAAAGCATTTTCCGCTGGAGCTGATATTGACGAGATGGTGAACGATGATCCAATCAGTATGGAGTTAACGAACCAATTTGCCGATTGGGACCGAATAAGCCTAGTCAAGAAGCCTGTGATTGGTGCGGTGAAAAGTTTTGTATTCGGCGGTGGTTTTGAACTTGCTTTATCCTGTGATTTCCTGATTGCCGCCAGCGATACCCAGTTTTCCTTTCCTGAAGTGACACTAGGGGTCATGCCTGGTGCAGGAGGAACCCAAAGATTGACGAAATTGGTAGGCAAGACGAAGGCGCTTGAATGGATATTGACGGCTGAAAGGATAAAGGCAAAGACAGCCCTGCAATATGGTTTCATTAATAAGATCGTGGCACCTGAATTGTTAATGGAAGAATCGGTTGATTTTGCTAGAAAGATAGCAAAGCAACCCCCGTTAGCTGTAAGGCTGATCAAAGAATCCATCAATAAGGCCGTTGATTATCCATTAAATGAGGGCATGCAATTTGAACGGAAGAATTTCTATATCCTTTTCGCATCAGAGGACCAAAAAGAAGGAATGAAAGCATTTGTTGAAAAAAGGGAGCCAAAATTCACAGGCGGATAAGGGGTGCTCTATGTACGAAACGATCAAATATAGGGTTGAAAATGGAGTTGCTTGGCTTACTTTGAACCGTCCTGATAAACTAAATGCCTTTACGTCCCAAATGAATAAGGAAATACAGAAAGCGATCAAAATATCCGCAGGGGCAGATGAAGTCCGGGCCATTATCATTACTGGGGAAGGCAGGGCATTTTGTTCGGGGCAGGATTTATCGGATGTTGATGAGGGCATGAATTTAGGCCAGAAGCTGCGTGAGGATTACGGTCCGATGATGGAGCAAATAGCAAACTGTGAAAAACCGATCATTGCAGGAGTCAATGGGGTGGCTGCAGGTGCTGGCTTCAGCCTGGCGTTGGCATGCGATTTTCGGCTTGTTTCTGAAAAAGCCAGTTTTTTAAATGCCTTTGTCAATATTGGATTGATTCCTGATTCGGGGAATCTGTATTACCTTTCGCGAATCGTTGGTCATGCGAAAGCCCTGGAATTATCATTATTGGGCGAAAAGGTTACGGCTGGCGAGGCGAAAAATATCGGGCTCGCTACAAAAGTGATCGGTGTGGATGAGTGGAACGAGCAATTGAAAGCCTTTGCAGAGAATATCGCAAACAAACCAACGAAGGCAATCGGATTAATCAAAAGATACTTAGAGGCGTCCTATCATCTTTCATTGGAAGAATACTTAAAAGAAGAAGCGGAGGGTCAGCGCATTGCTGGCTTAACGAAGGATTATGCAGAAGGTGTGACAGCATTCACTGAAAAAAGGAAAGCTCAATTCATAGGTAAGTAATATAGAAAAGGGAGTGGGATTACATGGTTAGAGTACAAGAGGCGGCATTTGAAAAAGCGGAAATGAAGCGTGATTATTATCATCTGATCATTAATGGAGAAAGAGTGGAAAGCTCGGATGGTTCCACGATTGATGCGTACAATCCTGCGACTGGTGAAATCATTGCCAAGGTTGCAAAGGCGACCAAGGAAGATGCGGAAAAGGCTGTTCAAGCTGCACGTGAAGCATTTGATAACGGGAAATGGAAGAGGACTCCGATTAACAAACGGTCTCGTGTTTTGAACAAAATTGCAGCGATCATGCGTTCACGCTTTAATGAATTGGTTGAATTGGAAGTCCTGAACAGCGGCAAATCCATTTCTGCAGCGCAAGGCCAAGTCATGCAGGCAATTGAAGATTTCGAATTTTATGCAGGAGCGTTAGTTGCACACCGCGGATCTGTGAATAATGTGCCTGGTCAATTCCATAACTATACGGAAAAAGAGCCAGTAGGCGTTTGTGCCCAAATCATCCCATGGAATTACCCTATGATGATGGCAGCGTGGAAAATTGCACCTGCAATCGCGGTTGGCTGTTCGGTGATCGTTAAGCCAGCCTCGTTAACGCCGCTGACGGCCCTTGTTTTAGGGGAAATCTGTTTAGAAGCAGGTGTTCCTTCAGGCGTGGTCAATATCATTCCAGGTCCTGGATCGGACGTAGGGAATTACCTTGTTCAGCATCCGAAAGTGAATAAGGTGGCCTTTACGGGTTCTACGCCAATCGGCAGAGATCTTATGGGCAAGGCTTCTCAGACATTAAAAAGGGTCACATTGGAGCTTGGCGGTAAGTCCCCTAATATTGTTTTTGAAGATGCAGACCTTGAAGCAGCCATCGATGGATCATTATATGGAATTTTCTATAATACTGGGCAGTCTTGCGAAGCTAGATCCCGTTTATACGTTCACGAAGACATATACGATGAGTTCGTTGCCAGATTCGTAGAAAAGACGAAAAAATTGAAATTGGGCAATCCGCTCGACAAAGAAACACACATCGGTGCAGTCATAGATCAAGGGCAATTGGATGTCATCGACAATTATGTCCAATCTGCCATTACTGATGGAGCGAAGATCCTGACGGGAGGAAAGCCAGCGGTCATTGAAGGCTTCGAAAACGGTTATTGGTATGAGCCGACGGTAATAGCGAATGTCAATCATGAAATGGATGTAGTGAAAGAGGAAATATTCGGGCCGGTCGTTGTCATAATGAAATTCAAAGATGAAAAAGAAGCTGTGAGGCTCGCGAATGATACGGAATTCGGTTTGGGTTCAGCCCTTTGGACAAAAGATGGCGGGCGTGCGACTAGAGTGGCCAATCAAATAGAAGCGGGAATCGTCATGGTGAATTGCCCATTCTCCGCATTTCCTGGAACACCTTTCGGAGGGTATAAACAGTCAGGATTCGGCCGGGAACTTTGCATTGAGACACTTGATCTTTATACAGAAACGAAAAGCATCATTTCCTATCATGGAAGCCGTCCCTTAAATCCATTTGGAATTCAATAAAACAAAAAAATAGACGGCTGGCTAAACGGTATGTCGGAAAAGTAATTCAGGTATGGTTGAATGCTGATCTGATTCATCCGAGCCAGCCCTATTTATTTTTGAAGGAGGAATGAACGAATGATTAGTAATCTAGTGGTCGTCGGTTCTGGTGTCATGGGCAGGGGAATAGCTTATGTAGGAGCAATTGGGGGCTTTAATGTAATATTGGTGGATGTGAATCAGGATGCTTTGGAAAGTGCAAGAAACGAAATCGATTCCATTTTTGAAAAGGGTTTGCGCTACCAAAAGATTACCGAGGAAGAAGCGGCAGCTGCAAAAAGCAGATTTACCTATTCTGCCAATCTGAAAGAATCAGCAGCATATGCCGACTTGATCATAGAGGCAGTTCCGGAAAAGGCGGAAATCAAGAGGGCAGTCTTCGAAACGATTGAAGTCCATGCAAAAGAAGATTGTTACTTTGCAACCAATACTTCCACGATGAGTCCGACGGAAATTGGTTCTTATGGAAAGCGTCCCGAAAAAACGATTGCCATGCATTTTTTCAATCCTGTACAAAAAATGCCGCTCGTTGAAATTGTACGTGGTCTTGAAACAAGTGATGAAACGGCAGCCATAATAAAAGAGGTAGCCGAAAAAATGGGGAAAGAGACCGTGGTCATAAATGAATTCCCTGGGTTTGTTACAAGCAGGATCAGCTGTTTGGTAGGTAATGAAGCGTTCTTTATGCTTCAAGAAGGCTTAGGAACACCAGAAGAAATCGATAAGGCAATAAAGTTAGGGCTGAATTACCCAATGGGACCATTTGAGCTAGGAGATTTGGTGGGATTGGATGCCCGCTTGAATAATTTAAAATATTTACATAGTAAACTGGGTGAGAAATACCGCCCGGCTCCCCTCCTTGAACAATATGTTAAAGCTGGCAGGCTCGGCCGTAAGTCTGGTAAAGGTGTGTACGATTATACAAAAGATGGCGAGCTGGTGAGGAAATGAAGGATGTTGTGATCATTGATGCTGTGAGAACACCAATCGGAAGATATAAAGGCGCATTGAAAAGCGTTCGCCCGGATGACCTCGGCGCAATTGTAATCAAGGCGCTGATAGATCGCAATCCAGAGCTGCCGCCTGATCAAATTGAGGATGTCATCTTCGGGAATGCAAATCAAGCGGGAGAGGATAATCGCGATGTGGCCCGGATGTCCGCCCTCTTAGCTGGTCTTCCGGTAAATGTAGCTGGAACGACAATAAATCGTTTATGTGGATCCGGATTGGATGCCGTCATGTATGCAGCGCGCTCCATTGCAGTCGGTGAAGGCGATATTTATATCGCAGGGGGTACTGAAAGCATGACAAGGGCGCCGTACGTCATGGCGAAACCTGAGAGTGAATTTCCGCGGGGTTCAATGGAGCTTCAGGATACAACGATCGGATGGCGTTTCACGAATGAGAAACTTAAAGAAATGTATGGTGCGGATTCCATGCCTCAAACGGCTGAAAACGTCGCCCTGCGTTTTTCTGTTTCAAGGGAGGACCAAGATCAATTCGCTTATCAAAGCCAGCAAAGGGCGAAAAACGCAGTGGAAAATGAGCGTTTCATTAATGAAATCGTACCTGTTCGATATACGGATCGAAAAGGGAATGAGGTCATTATCGAGAAGGATGAACACCCTCGTCCTGACACGACCATTGAAAAGCTTGAAAAACTCAAACCGATCTTTAAAGGCGGCACTGTAACCGCCGGTAATGCTTCAGGTGTAAATGATGGAGCCTCGGCACTGCTTTTGATGAGTGCAGAAAAAGCACGGGAGCTTGGATTGAAGCCTCTGGCCAAATATGTTGTAGGGGCGGTAGCGGGCTTGGAACCGTCCATTATGGGCCTTGGCCCTATTCATGCCACTAAAAAAGCATTGGAGAGGGCAAGTTTGACGATTGAAGACATCGGGCTGGTGGAATTGAATGAAGCATTCGCTTCCCAATCCTTGGAGTGCATCCGCCAATTGAAATTGGATCAGGAGAAAGTGAATGTCAACGGCGGGGCAATAGCTTTTGGCCATCCGCTAGGTGCAAGCGGGGCGCGTATTTTAACAACACTCGTCCACGAAATGAAAAAGCGGAAAGTACGTTATGGCCTTGCGACGATGTGTGTAGGCGTCGGCCAAGGCATATCCGCCATTATAGAAAATATCGATAAAGAATGATTAAGCGTATGGCCCTTATTAATTTTATCTGCATAAGGGTCATTTTTTCAAAAAGGGGAGGAGACTCATGTCCAAGGTTATTTATAAAGTGATAAATCAAATCGGCTATATAACAGTGAATCGGCCCGACGTATTGAACTGCTTCGACTATGAGACACTTTGTGAACTGCAGCAAGTCATCGATGCCGTTTATTATGACGGCGATATCCGTGTCGTCATTTTCACCGGTGCAGGGGAAAAAGCATTCAGCGCGGGAGCGGATTTGAAAGAAAGGAAGTCTTTGAATGATGCCGAAGTAAGAAGGAACGTTAAAGCGATTCGCGATGTTTTTAATAGTATCGCAGGGCTTCCGCAGCCGACAATTGCTGCCGTCAATGGGTATGCATTGGGGGGAGGATTTGAATGGCTGCTTTCATGTGACTTTGCAATTGCTGCGGAAGGTGTTTCTTTGGGGCTCACTGAAACTAGCTGGGCCATTATTCCGGGAGCAGGCGGTACACAGCGGCTGCCGAGATTGATTGGGGAAATGAAGGCGAAGGAATTGATCTTCACCGCTAAAAAATTGACTGCAGAAGAAGCATGTCAATTAGGGATCCTTTTGAAGGTCGTGCCAAGGGATCGTCTAATGTCAGCCTGTGAGGAATTGGCAGCCAATATCATGAAGAATGGGCCGATTGCAGTCAAACAAGCCAAATATGCGATTGACCAAGGAATGAATACGGATTTGCAAACGGGAATGGCTATAGAAGGAAAAGCCTATGAATTGACCATTCCGACTCAAGATAGATCGGAAGCGCTCCTGGCATTTAGTGAACGAAGAAAAGCGCGATTTACTGGTGAATAATATTGCGCTTTCATGTTAAAAAGATATAATAATTATTATGTCTTCCGTGTGAAAATAGTAACAATGTTAGGACGAGGTGAGAAAGATAGGTACTAATACACAATCCATGATTTTTACGATATACGGCGATTATATCCGTAACTATGGAAGTAAAATCTGGATAGGCAGTTTAATTCGTTTGTTAAAGGAATTCGGCCATAATGAGCAGGGCGTTCGTGTAGCCGTTTCACGAATGGTCAAGCAAGGGTGGATTCAGTCAGAGAAGCAGGGAAATAAAAGCTATTATTTTTTGACTGATCGCGGTGTGCAGAGAATGGATGAAGCGGCCAATCGCATATATAAGATGAAACCGAATGAATGGGACGGTAAATGGCGCATCTTAATGTACACGATCCCTGAAGATAAGCGGCAATTACGGGATGATCTCCGCAAAGAATTATTATGGAGCGGATTTGGCAGTTTTTCAAGTGGTTGCTGGATTTCCCCCAATGATTTGGAGAAGCAAATCAATCGCTTGATCGAGAAATATGACATAGATGAATATGTTGATTTTTTCATCTCGGAGTACAAAGGTCCAAAAGAAAACCAATCGCTTGTAGAAAAGAGCTGGCAATTAGAAGAGATTGAAAATAAATATGAAGAATTCATCGAGAAATACAGTAAACAATTCATCGTTCATCAAAGCATCATTAGCAGGGGTGAAATGTCCGATGCAGATTGTTTTGTGGAACGAACGAACTTGGTGCATGAATACCGTAAATTTTTATTCATCGATCCGGGCCTGCCAAAGGAACTTCTGCCTTCTAAGTGGAATGGGAATCATGCTGCTCTTTTATTTAGCCAATATTATCAAGTCTTGGCTGAACCAGCAAGCCGTTTCTTTGAAAGCGTATTTCAGGAAAACAATGATCTATGCCGGAAAGATGAAACCTATGATGCCAAGGACCATCCACTCATCATTAAGTGAAAAAGAGCTTCAGCCAGTCGTTAACAACGACTGGCTGAAGCTCTTTTCAAATTCCTTGCAATAATTAATCGAGTATCCCTTTGAAGTCTTTCCCTTTTTGAACATATGTATCGATGGAAAGTTGGATTAATTCAAGATCTTTATCATTCAATCTGCGAACCACTTTCCCTGGGGAACCAATGACCAGTGAACGTGGAGGTATGATTTTGCCAGAGGAAATCAATGTGTTCGCTCCGACGATGCATTCTTCGCCGATCTCTACATTATCCAATATCGTTGATCCCATACCGATAATGGAGCGTTTACCTATTTTACAGCCATGCAGGATGACATTGTGACCGACCGTCACTTCATCTTCAATGACAACCGGGCATCCTTCAAATAAATGAATGGTGGAGTTATCCTGAATACTGCATTTTTCTCCTATTGTAATTGAATCTTCATCACCGCGCAGTACGGAATTAAACCAAATGGTCGAGTCTTTCCCAATCGAAACATCGCCGATTAAATGAGCACCGGGTGCCACGAAAACGGTATCATCAATGGATGGTTTTTTATTATTGTACGGAATAATCATAGTCTCGCTCCTTTTTTCAAAAAGTCAGAATTGTTTTTCTAATGAATATAGTATAACATTAAATTGACTGGGAGGGATGAAAGTGAAATATATTTGTGAACTTTTTGAGATAAAATATCCAATTATTCAAGGCGGCATGGGGAATATAAGCAATGCAAGTCTTGCGGCTGCAGTATCCAATGCAGGGGGCCTGGGAACAATAGGGTGCGGCACCATGACCCCTGAACAGGTAGAAGCCATCATTCTCGAAACCAAAGATAAAACCAATTACAATTTTGCGTTGAACATTCCAATAAACGTTAGTCCATATACAGATGAGTTAGTGAATCTTGTCCTGAAGCATGATATACCTGTAGTTTCCTTATCTGCAGGTAATCCTGCCCCTTTCATTCCACTATTGCAAAAAAAGAATATAAAAGTGATTGCCATCGTTGCGTCAGTCAAGCACGCACAAAAAGCGCAAGATGCAGGGGCAGATGTGCTGGTCGCGGAAGGGTTTGAAGCCGCCGGCATCAACTCGAACCTGGAAATGACGACGTTTACACTCATTCCGCAAATCAGCAAGCATGTGACGCTTCCCGTTCTGGCCGCTGGCGGAATAGGCAATGGGCAGGGATTGGCAGCTGCATTGATGCTGGGGGCTTCAGGCGTCCAATTGGGAACCAGGCTGATTGCTACACAAGAAGCACCGTTCCATCCATCATATAAGCAGAAAATAATCGAAGCGATGGGCAATGATACAGTAATTTTGGGCAGATCATTTGGACAGGTCAGAAGGGTATTGAAGGACCCATATACCGAGAAAGTGCTGGATCTGGAGAAGCAGGGTCTGTCTCCTGTGAATTATCGTGAAATGACCTCTGAAGTCCATCATATTAATGGAGCGATGAACGGGGATGTTACCAATGGTTTTATGAACAGCGGCCAGGTTGCCGGATTGATTGACGATATACCCACGGTAAAGGAATTACTTGATGGCATGATGAAAGATGCGAAAAAACAAATGGAGGATGGATTGAGCAGGCTCTCTGCCCCTTTTATGATTTGAGTGCGGAAGGTACCTAATTTGCCAAACGTTCATGCCTAGAAGAAACATCTAAAAGTTTATAGATCCTTCCTAATATTATGTAAAAAAAGTTTGAAGAGGGAAAGCCTCTTTGGAATAGTAAAAACAAAAACTAAAAAGTCAATCCATTACAAAAAAGGCGCCATGATCAGGCGCCTTTTTGATTTATGTCATTATTAGCAGCATCCGCCGAAGCCGCCGCCGAATCCCCAACTGCATCCAATGATGATCAGCAAGATGAATAATACGATCAGCAATGCGAATCCGTTATCGAAACCGACGCCACAACATTCGTTACCATTTCCACCCATTTGATTTCCTCCTCATATATATTATGAATAACATACCTAGCAAAACATCTTTACCGGGAATACTTCATACTATGTATTCTAGGCCGAAGTGTTTGCTTATTCATAAAAAATGGGCGTGGGCAAACCAAGGGATTAAGCCCGAATATTTTTTTGATTTCGTTTTGAATGTTATAATATACCATGTGGATTGTGGAGGAAGGGAGCTGAATTAAGTCATGAAAGTTGCCATTATAACGGATGTGCATGGTAATGCTTCAGCGTTAAAAGCCGTCCTTAGGGATATTGATCAAAGGGAAAAAATAGATCGTCTCTATTGTTTGGGAGATATGGTTGGGATTGGCCCGGATACAAATGAAGTCCTTGAACTTTTATTTTCAAGAAATGATTTAACGATGATAACTGGAAATCATGATGAAGCTGTCCTGGCCATCATTAACGGGGAGCCGCATCCGGACGGTCATATTCATGTTAAGGAGCATCATGAATGGATAGCTGAAAGGATGCAGCGGAAATTCATAAATGAATTGGAAAAATTGCCTCGAACCATACATCATATCATTAATGATCACTCCGTTTACTTCACCCATTATCACATGGAATCGAAGAAATTGGATGAGCACATAAGCCAAAATCCATATAGTAAAATCGTTGAACCGAGTTTAAATAACTTGGAAATGCTTTTCAAAGATCAGCATCACGATTTAATAGGATTCGGACATCATCATCCTATCCACCTTTATAAAAATGACCGAACGATATTCCTGAACCCTGGTTCTCTTGGCTGTAATGGTGAACCAGTTGCTCCTTATGCCATTGTTTCAATTGAAAATGCGGGTATTCAGGTAAAGCTTGAAAAAGTGGCCTATGATAATACATCGTTCCTATCATCGTACCAAAGCTTACAAGTTCCAGAGCGTGAATTCATTATACGTGCCTTCCATGGCGGGCAGCAGGCCTAAGACGTTTATAAAAGATGAAGGTTGGGGAAATGTTGAGCATAAAGGTACATGCCTGCGGATACGCTAATAGGCAAACAATATGAAGCTGGAGGTAGGTCATGAAGGAAAATGAACAGGTAATTCAAGAGCAGGAAGAGATGGAACGGCATAGTCTTGTCTGTAATGATGAATTGTTTAATAAGGATCTGTATGCCATTGTCGATGATACGATGCAAGAGGAAAAATAAACGGGGAAAACGCTGCAGGAAATGTCTGTAGCGTTTATTTTTACTTTGAATTGGTTGAAGTCCGATTTTTATTTTTAGTAAAAAATCACTTCCTGCCCGTTTGATCGCTCTTTTTGCAGCCAGTGAATCCCTGAAGTGAATCATTTGAAACCAATCTGGATTTATCCCATACTATATATAAGTTTCAAATCGAGAGGAGGGATGGCATGGGACATCATCATGGTCACTCCCATGATCATGGGCACGGACACCACCATTCTAACAATAAAAAAGCATTGTTGGCATCTTTCTTATTAATCTCCACATTTATGATAGTAGAGGTCATTGGGGGATTCTTGACAAATAGTCTGGCTTTACTGTCGGATGCAGGTCACATGCTTAGCGATGCGGCAGCATTAGGGCTTAGTTATACAGCGATAAGGTTGGGGGAAAGGAAATCGACATCGTCCAAATCGTTTGGGTATAAACGGTTTGAGATCATTGCTGCTTGCTTGAATGGATTGACATTGATCGTCATATCCGTATTCATTTTCTTTGAGGCAATTAAGAGGTTCCTGGATCCTCCTGAGGTTCAAAGCATGGGAATGCTAATGATTTCAATTATCGGCTTACTTGTTAATGTCATTGCCGCCTGGATTTTAATGAGCGGAGATAAGGAAGACAATCTGAATGTGCGAAGTGCTTTTTTACATGTCATTGGTGATATGCTTGGATCTGTGGGTGCCATTGCGGCCGCACTCTTGATTTATTTTTTCGATTGGGGAATTGCAGATCCGATTGCGAGCGTCATAGTCGCGATTTTAATTATTATCAGCGGTTTTAGGGTAGTAAGGGATTCTTTCCATATCTTGATGGAGGGCACACCAGATCAAGTCGATATGGATGAAGTGAAAGCATCCCTGGTAAAATTGGACGGTGTATCCGATGTCCATGATCTCCATATCTGGACGATCACTTCTGGTTTTTTGACAATGAGCTGCCATGTTGTCATAGATGAGAACGGTAATCACGATTCAGTTTTAGCAGAAGCGCAAAAACTACTTCATGATCAGTTTGGAATTGAACATAGTACGATCCAAGTGGAAAGGCAGGAAGCGGGCTGTCCAAATCCACACGAGACATGTAATTGAAAAGGCTGGCTCAGTTTAGAGCCAGCCTCTTTAGAGTGTAATGAGGAGCTCATGGTTTTTCTGTATGATTTTTACGATCACATAGCGGCATTCCTGTTAAAATGAATCGAGATCACTTATACAAAGTTACGAAGTGAAAACACCGGTTAATATTACTGCGAACATAATCCTGACACATAAAAAGGGTAAAATCGAGGGAAAAGGCTTGGTGTTTTTTTATAAATAGCATATACAAAATAATTCCACTATAATTCAGGAAGGAGGAATCCATATATGAAGAAAATTCTTGTAGTAGAAGATGAAATTGCCATATCGATGGTATTGAAAGCATATTTGGAGCGGGAAGGTTTCGATGTAGTCCAAGTTTACGATGGGCTAAAGGCCATTCCGGTGTTTGAAGAAACGAAGCCAGACCTTGTCCTGCTTGATGTCATGTTGCCGGGTAAGGAAGGCTGGGATATATTGAAGGAAATTCGGGAGGACGATACATGTCCGGTTATCATGTTGACTGCACTGACAGATGTCGATTACAGATTATCGGGATTTAAGTCAGGTGCGGATGATTACATCTCCAAACCCTTCGTTGCTGAAGAAGTCGTGGCCCGGGTGCATGCCGTTTTAAGAAGATCATCATCGGTTGTTACGGAAGATGGTCATGTACACGAGTTTGGGAGTTTAATCATCGATGATCTGTCATATATGGTGCATTTGAATGGGGAAGAGATAAACTTGACGCCGCGTGATTTGTCTCTTCTCGTTTTTTTCGCTAAGCACCCTAATCAAATTTTCACGAGGGAACAGCTGCTCGACCAGGTGTGGGGCATGGATTATGACGGCAGTGACCGTGCGGTGGACCTGGCGATCAAACGTATCAGGAAGGCGATAGATGCATGGCCGGTAACTGAGGGGGAAATAAAAACATTGCGTGGATTGGGGTATCAATTGAGTGTCTATGAAAACTAAAAAAAGAACCACTTTACAACGCTATTGGACAAAGAGATACGTATTGACCTTGATTTCCGGTTTGATATTATTGTCTGTTTTTTCCTTATGGTGGATGGAAAAAACGGCTTTGGAATATAGGCTCAGCCTTCTAAAGTACTTAGCGGATGAAACATCCGATCGGGCGATAAAGGAAAATGGCCAGATTGTCGTTGGCCCGATCCTTTCGGAAATTGTTGAGGAACGGGAGAAAATCCTCCATCTGAATCAACAGCCAATCATCTATATCGTCGATCCCGATGCCACCATCATATATACGATGCCGCAGTTGTATATCGATCCGGATGAAAATAAACTCCCGGACGTCATCATGAAAAATACGGAGTTGGTCCAGAAGGTCAAGATTTCCGACAACAAAGTATATGTCGTCAAATCCCCCATTACGTTCAATGATGAGACGAGAGGCTGGGTGGTCATTGCCCAGGAAGAAGGGGCATTGAAGGAAATCAACCAAGATCATGGTTTGTTGGCGATAATGATTGGAGGACTTCTGATTCTCGGAACGGGCGTCATTTATTTTCTTTCCAGGCAGATTTCGCGCCCCATCCAAGACGTAGCTAACGCCGCGGTCCAGGTTCGTGAAGGCAACTATGATATCCATTTCAAAGAGGAAGAGGAAATCAAGGAAGAAGAAATCTATGAACTGATAGAATCATTTAAGGAAATGACCAATCGATTGAAGGTCATGGAGAAGTTGCGGGCGGAATTGCTCGCGGGCGTAACCCATGATTTGAAAACGCCAGTCACTTCCATTAGCGGACTGATACAAGCGGTGAAAGATGATGTCGTCAAGGGAGAGCAAAGTAAGGAATTCCTCGATATTTCATTAAAGGAAACTCAGCGTTTACAAGGTATGATAGAGGATTTACTCAATTATAATGCCATATCGGCAGGCGCTTTTAAAATCCGGTTGCAAAAAGAGAATATCAATATATTCATCAAGGAAATCGCTTATCGCTGGCAGGTGACCCAAGATGATGATCAAGCGTTCGCTTTGGAGATAAACGTTCCTGATGAACCGGTCTTTGGTCAAATTGATTCTTTGCGAATGCAGCAAATCGTCATTAACCTTTTGAATAATGCCAGACATGCACTTGACGGCAAAGGCAAAATAGCGATTCATCTATATGAAAAGGATGAAGAACGAATCTGCATTGATGTTCTGGACAGCGGGCGGGGGATTCCAAAGCATGAACAACAATATGTGTTCGAACCATTTTATCGAGGCGAAAACAAAAAGTTAAAGGTACGCGGTTTAGGTTTGGGACTGCCATTCAGTAAGATGCTCGCAAAAGCGCAAAAGGGAGATCTTGTGCTTAAGGATAGCAATGAACAAGGCACCATCTTCACGATTGTCATAGAAAATGCGGATCAAATATAAAAAAGGGTTGTCCTGGGAATGGACAACCCTCTTATTATGCAGAATGCTAACTAATTAAGCTAATTGGCTGATTGCCCGCCATAATTGTACATGACGGACCTTCCTTGGAAGGAAGCGTCCCATTTCCTCTTCATTATATCCTGCATGCAAGTTCTTATGATCGAAAATGATTGGCCGGCGAAGTAAATCCGGGTTATCTTGAATAAGTTTGCAAAGATCATTAAGCGGTGTATTATTTATATCGATATTGAGGCTTTTGAATTTTTTGGAACGGGTTGAGATGATTTCATCTGTCCCGCCTTCCGTTTTACGTAAAATCTCTTTTATTTCTTCTATGGAAAGAGGTTGGGAATATAGGTTACGTTCATTAAAGGAAATTTCGTTCTTCTTAAGCCAAGCTTTTGCTTTACGACAGGCTAAACTGCTTGGAGTAGTATAAATTGTTACCATTAAAATCGACTCCTTCAAAGTTTTCAAGTTTATTGGAATGAAATAATTTTTATATTTGTGATACTCTTACTTTAACGTTTCTTTGTGTCAGCAAGATGTCAAGAAAAATAAACTTAAATGTTATTTAAAAGGAAAGGGAGAAAATGAAATGAAATCTGCCTTTAATGAAAAAGAAACGGTTTGGGTAATGAAACCGAATAAGGACCTGCATATGCCGATATTTAATAGTGGTGCAGAAGTATCATGACAGGGGATTTTTGGTCACCAGTCAGGCTATCGATACAAGTAGCGGGACTAGCGGGTATCCTTGTTTTCATTTTAGGAATTTTCCTTGCGCGAATGATGGCTAAAAAGCAATTCAGGGGAAGAGTCCTGTTGGAAACAGCGTTTTTATTGCCGCTTGTTTTGCCGCCGTCCGTCATTGGTTTTTTATTGATCGTGATTTTTGGCAAGAATGGACTGCCGGGACAATTCATTGAAAGGGTTTTTGACCAGCCCTTGATGTTCACCTGGTGGGCTGCGGTCATTGCATCTACCGTGGTAGCTTTTCCGCTAATGTACCAATCCGCTAAAACGGGCTTTGAAGGTATAGATGAAGAAATTGAAAATGCAGCAAGGGTTGACGGGGCCGGGGAGTGGAGGTTATTCCTGTTTGTAACCCTCCCATTGGCGGTCAAATCGATCGTCACAGGTACCATCTTGAGTTCTGCGCGTGCGTTGGGGGAATTCGGGGCCACACTCATGTTTGCCGGAAACATTCCCGGACAGACACAAACCATACCGACAGCAATTTATATCGCCATGGACTCCGGGAATATGACATTGGCCTGGCTATGGGTTGCCGTAATCATTGTCATTTCATTCATTATGCTTTTTATCGTGACATACATAAAATGAATGCTGTTTTTCGTAAATGCTTATGGATAGGCGAGGTGCGGCTTCTACGTCCTCTTTATGGGTGAATCCGTTTTTTTCGTAAAGGTTTCGTGCTGGAAGGTTCATTTTACCGGTCGAAACGGAAATTTTTTCCCAGTCGACATGTAATTGAAGAGCATGCAACAATGCGTCCGCAATACCCTGCCGAAAATAATCAGGATGGACGACCATTCGGCAAATTAGCATTTGGCCATTCTCTTTAGTAAAAGATATGGCACCAGCTAAGGCATCACCCTTTAAATAGCATAAAAACGTTTCATGGCAATGTATGAATTGTTCATATGTTTCCAATAGAGGAGGTATATCGGCAAAACCGATCATTTCCGCTTCCACCTTATAGGCTTCTTTCTGCAGTTTAAATAGCTGCTGGCCATAGTCTGATTCCAGGTCCCGAATTCTCATGATCAAATCCTATCACTCCTTTTCATTACATTATAATGGAAGAGGGGGATTATTGTTTCTAATCAGTCTGTGTTATAATCGACAAACAATATGAACTAATGAAATGAGGAAGAAATTTGTTAACATTTGAAGAAAAATTGAGCATCATTGAAACTTTTCCGGAATTACAGCGAAAAGACGTTTCATTGGGACGTGTGAACTTCCATTATCCAGGTAGCGTCCAGGAGAAAAAGATCGTCGTTCAGCACTTGCATCCCAATGGAAATGGGTTCGTTTACGCAGGGCATATGAGAAAAAAAGACACTGACCGTAAAGGGTTTATCAATATACGTGACTATAATGAAGCCGAATTAAAAGAATTGATCCAAAGAAGCGTGGATTACTTATCTGAACCCCCGGCTGAAATCGAAGAAGAGGAAAACGAGTTCGCTAGGTTGGAAGGGGCATGGATTGGCCCTGAAAAGCAAGAGCTTACACTTCAAAAGGAAGACCTGCTTTGGAATGTTTATTCAGGGTCGAATCTTGAGGAATGTTTCGAAAGTCCGGTTGAGGCGGAGCGCTACTTATTGGACGAAGGCTTCCGACAAAGCAAGAAGAGGAATATGTAGAATTTTAGGATAATTTGTCGGTTGATTTACGGCGATAATCTTGTTTTTTTAGGATTTTCCATGATATAATATGAGTAATTATTTTTGTTCGGAAAAGTTTGATAGAAGGATTTACTGTAATAGGATTCCTCTTGAAACATTATCCAGAACCAAAAATAGTAATAAAATGGATTTTTCCAAACACAGGAGGAACTATCATGGTACAAGGTAAAGTAAAATGGTTTAACGCAGAAAAAGGTTTCGGTTTCATCGAAGTTGAAGGCCAAGACGATGTATTCGTACATTTCTCAGCTATCCAAGGTGAAGGCTTCAAAACGCTTGAAGAAGGCCAAGAAGTTTCTTTCGAAATCGAGCAAGGCGCTCGTGGACCACAAGCTGCTAACGTTCAAAAATAATTGAACGCATATAAAAAAAAGACTCCGATTTTGGAGTCTTTTTATTTTTCCTTTTTTTCGGCGATTTCCTTTAATGCTTTGTCCAATTTTTCTTCGATCCGTTTAGTACGATTAAAATGCCCTGACAGGAAAAATACGATGAATATAACGAATGCGACAAGCACTAGCATGAAAAGGACAGGCAGGAACTGGGTTATATTCTCAGTCAATGGATATCATCTTCTTTTTTCTTCCATTATACTTCATGCTTACCGTTGCTATGATTAAGGGAGCCGAGTTTTTAAAAAAACACTGAAAGGGGATATGCGAAAACGCATATCCCCTTTCAGTCAGTTCTGGAATAGCGAGGCGAACTTTTGAAGTCTGTGCAGGTCTGATTCTTGATACATCTGTTCTATCTTCAATGTCACCAATAACTGGCTCTTGGCAAATAGCATGTCCCGGAACTGATCGACCGCCCCACAAAAATGATTATAGTTGGTTTCGCCAGTGCCGAAGACTCCCGTTTTCAGGCGAGCAATAGGCAACTGTTCCAGTTCTTTATAAAAGGCAGCTGATTTAGCGGGAAGCTCCCCATTGCCCCATGTATAGGTGCCGACGATCAAGGCATCGTAATCCGGCAATGTACGTAAATCGAATTCATTCATTCGATATAGAAAAGCCTCAGGTAAAAGGGCAGCGAGGGCTTCGGCAAGCGCTTTTGTATTGCCGCCGGCAGAATGATAGACAATGGCAATTTTACAGCTCATCGAACCCATTGCTGGCATTTACTTGACTGTAAGTCCTTGACTTCTGTTCGAAGAAATCGGTTTTGGTAAGGCCGATGGATTCATCATCGAACGTTTTGATCCATGGCATCGGGTTCTCGCCATACTCTTTATACAAGTTTTCAAGGCCTAGCATCCGTAACCGTTTGTTGGCGATATATTCGATGTACTCATTGAATTCTTCCAAATCGAGATCGGCTTTCGTTTGGATATCTTCGAGCATATATTCAGACCATTCCTTTTCGAGTTCGACTGCCTTTTCAATCGTTGTATAGATGAACTTCGTGTTTTCTTCATTATTTAACTCAGGATATTCATACATCAAGATTTGAACGAGCATGCCAATGAAATCGAAATGGACCATTTCATCACGATGAATATAGGATATCATCGTAGCTGAACCGGTCATTAAATTTTGGCGTCCTAGATTATAATAAAAGGCGAAAGCCAGATAGAAATAAATCCCTTCAAGGTTCGTTGAATGGATCAGTGCCTTGAATAAATGCTGAGGGCTGGGGTCGTCCACGAACGTTTGATAAGCATCAACGATCGGTTGGTTACGCTTAATCACTTCAGGATGTTCTTTGATGCGGTCGAAAAGCTGTTTTTGCTTGCCTACTGGAATCAAGGAAGCAAGGATATAGGAATAAGACTCATTATGGATCGATTCCTGCTGGGCCATGTTGGCCAGGATAGCTTTTGCCGCCGGATCTTTGATGTACCGAAGGATTTCTACTAAAGTGGGCGTTTGAAGACTGTCCATTCCGGCAATCATCGTAAGGATATCGAGAAAAGCGTCCTGGATATCTTCATCCAATTCGCCCCACTGCTTTTTATCCTGAATCATGTTCACGCTCGAAGGCTTCCAAAAGTTATTGATGAGCTGTGTATAGGTATCATAGAATTTTTCATACTGTATATCGTTCCAAAGGAGGAAGCCTGAAGCTTCTCCTTTGAAAACACCGGTTGCCTTTGTTGGATGCGTCGGTTCGAGCATCCGAATTTTTTTTATATGATTGGTCATTCGGGAAAACTCCTTTAAGAATAGATTACTGGGTCATGATTGACATTAACTTGAACAGCTTTCGCAGGCATTGTCATATTCGGAAGACGTCGAACGAACATAATACGTTGATTTCAACCCGCTTTCCCATGCCGTTAAATGGATATCCAACAGGACCTTCGCTTTGATTGTATTGTGAACATACAGATTAAAGCTGATTGCTTGGTCAATATGGCGTTGGCGGGCTGCGTTCTGTCTGATGCTTTCCAGTTGATCCAAATTGAATCGCGTCTTTTTATAATATTCATACGTATTTGGCGTCAAGCCTGGTGCGGTCACCTTGAATTTGAAGTTTTTCTTTTCTTCGTAAAATTCAATTTCATACAAAGGATCGATTCCATCCGTGGAATTACCGATTTTGGCTGTCGATGAATTGGGGGCAATCGCCATTAAATAGCCATTACGGGTACCGTGCTCCTGCACGTCTGCTTTTAATTCCAGCCATTTTTGATCTGTATAGTCACGCAGTTCGAAATAGTCCCCTGTATGCCAATCAGAACCTTCAAAATATGGGTAAGATCCTTTTTCCTTGGCCAATTCGTTGGATGCCTTGATAGTTAAGTAAGCGATCTTTTCGTATAAAGCATCTGCATAGTGAACAGCCTCATCGGATTCCCAATAAATATTCTGTGTGGCAAGTAAATGATGCCATCCAAACGTTCCTAAACCAATTGCCCGGTACCGTTTGTTCGAGATGGATGCTTGTTTGACAGGAAGATTATTCACATCAATGACATTGTCCAGCATACGGATCTGAATGGGAATCAATCTTTCCAGAACATCGCTGGCCACCGCTCGGGGCAAGTTAATGGACGAAAGGTTGCAGACAACGAAATCCCCGCTTTTACGAACCACAACAACATCTCCATCTTCTGTTTCATATTCATCCGTGATCGTCGAAGGGCTTAGGTTTTGGGCAATCTCCGTGCAAAGGTTAGAACAATAAATCATACCTTTATGTTTATTCGGATTCTTCCGATTCACTTCATCGCGGTAGAACATATACGGTACGCCTTCTTCTAATTGAGAAATCATGATGCTTTTCATGATGTCCATCGCATTGATTTTTTCAAAGCTATAGTTTGGAAGCGTGCCATTTTCTGCGGCCTCGACAGCAAGTGCATAATGATTCCTGAAGCTTCCTTCGCCTTTCTTTTCGTCATAAAGATCTTCAAGTGAAAATCCAAGGGTTTGCTTAACGGTATGCGGATCGAAAAGATACCATTCTTTTCTGTCGCGTACAGCCTCCATGAATAAATCCGGTATGCATACACCTGTAAAAATATCATGTGCTTTTAATCGGTCATCCCCGTTTTGAGTCTTCAAATCGAGGAAGCTCATGATATCTTTATGCCAGGCATCCAAGTAAATCGCGATGGCACCTTTACGTTGACCCAATTGATCGACACTTACAGCTGTCTGGTTGAATAGTCGAATCCAGGGCGTCGTGCCGGAACTGTTTCCAGAGAAACCGCGGATATCGGAACCAAGCGAGCGAACCTTACCTACGTAAAGACCGACACCGCCGCCGAATTTAGATACTTTTGCCGCATCGTAGTTTGATAGGTAAATTCCGTCAATGGAATCTTCAATTGCGTCGATAAAGCAGGAGCTTAACTGTCCATGTGTTTTACCTGCATTGGAGAGTGTAGGAGTCGCAACGGTCATATAAAGGTTGGACATGGCCCAGTATGCTTCTTTTATCAGTTGCAGGCGGTGCTCCGTTTTTTCCATTCGCATGATTTCCATCGCGATGATCATGAAACGTTCTTGCGGCAGTTCGAAGACCTTGTCCTTTTTTGGGCGGGCCAGATAACGGTCATTCAATAAGTAGATGCCTATGTAAGAGAATAATTTATCTTTTTCCGGGTCGATCACCGACCCCAATTCCTCAATTTCCGCTTTTGTATATGAAGATAGCAGTTCTGGTTTATAAATGGGATAACGCTGACCTTCCGATAGCTGGGAGAGTTCTGTGATCAGCTCATAGAATGGGCCATAACTCTTGCCTTCATAACCTCGATTGGCTTGTGCATCCCTATACATTGTATTCAATAGTTCTGCTGCAGCAACGAAAGTCCAATCCGGAGCATCGATATCCACGCCTTCAAGAGCGAGCTGAATCAGTTTTTTTGATGCCTGTTCTTCGGTTGAGTCACTTTTGCGATCAAGCCATTTTGTAAAACGCTTTTTGAACTTTTCCATATCGAGACGGCCTTCGAATTCCTTCGATAACATCTCAAGCTGGATGGATTTCGCTTCTGTGCCATTTTCACTTATGGTAGAGTTATATGTTTGAGTCATTAATAATCCTCCTTGTTAACTTCCGCTAAAATAAAAAAACCGCCCAAAGAATTGAGCGGATCAAACGATAGAATAAAAGAGGCATGAAAAAATAGCCGTTATACTATCGTTTCATCATCTCAATCCCCGAAGAATAAGAAACGTGAAAAATTCAAGGTAGGTCTCCTGACTCATGATCATCCTACTTTGAGTCCTTCCCGTATAGAGAGCTATACAGTGGTTTTCTCATTTCGTCACATTTACAGTTGCGGGGACAGTTCCGGGTTTACACCGGATTCCCTTTTCAGCCATCACTGGCACCTTGGATTATAAAAATTCTATATATAGTTATTGGAATTGTTTATGTAATCAATATCTAGTATTTCTGCTTATATTATCGTAAGCCATATACGATGATAATTCAACTAATATATTTGAAAAAAACCAACCCTTATCTATTGACAAAGTGATGGAAGAGGGTGGGCGAATGAAAGATTTTATGGGGGAATGGATAAATCAAGCGCTGATTTTACGGGATTTTGTGTTAAAATAAAGTGTCTAGTAAAGGTGGCTCTCCGTTATTGCACTGAGGGGATTCGCGGAAAAAATATTTATGAAAAAGGGGATAAAATCTTGGAAAAAGTATTAGTTTTTGGACATAAAAATCCGGATACAGACACAATCTGTTCAGCAATCGCTTATGCAGATCTTAAAAAACAGCTAGGTATCAACGCTGAACCAGTTCGTCTGGGTGAAGTGAATGGTGAAACTCAATATGCATTGGACCAATTCAAATTCGATGCTCCCCGTCTTGTGGAAAAAGTTGCAGGGGAAGCTGATGGCGTAATCCTGGTCGATCATAACGAACGCCAGCAAAGCGCTGAAGACATTGACCAAGTCCGTGTGTTGGAAGTTATCGACCATCACCGTATCGCTAACTTTGAAACAAGCGATCCATTATATTACCGTGCGGAACCAGTTGGCTGTACGGCAACCATTTTAAATAAAATTTATAAAGAAAACGGCATTGAAGTCCCTAAAGCAATCGCAGGTCTTATGCTGTCTGCCATCATTTCCGATTCTTTATTGTTCAAATCCCCGACTTGCACGGAGCAGGACGTTGCAGCAGCAATGGAACTGGCTGCCATTGCGGGAGTCGACGCAGAAAAATATGGCTTGGAAATGTTAAAAGCAGGAGCTGACTTGAGCGACAAAACGATTGCCCAGCTCATCACTCTTGATGCCAAGGAATTCTCCATGGGAATGGCTAAAGTGGAAATAGCACAGGTCAATGCTGTTGACCCGAACGAAGTCCTTGCTAAGCAAGCTGAATTGGAAGCAGCGATTGAAGCGGTCATCGCAGTGAAGGAATTGGACTTGTTCCTATTCGTCGTAACGGATATCCTGACTAATGATTCCGTTGCCTTGGCCCTTGGTAAAGCGGCATATGCGGTTGAAAAGGCATATGACGTTTCATTAAACAATAACATCGCCGTCTTGGAAGGCGTTGTATCGCGTAAAAAACAAATCGTGCCGGTCTTAACCGACGTATTCAGCAAATAATACAGGAAAAGGGTTGCTCATTAAAAACATGGGCACCCTTTTTCTGTACATTCAAAAAAAGACTCAACCATCCCATTAAGGGTGTTTGAGTCTTTTTTCTTAATTTAAAGATTCCTTTTCTTTTTCATAGGCGATGACAATCAATTCTTTATTGGCTTCCTCGCCAAGTTTGCTTTCAAAGCTTTTCAGTTCATTCAATAAATCCGGTGACAGATTTGCTGCCGTATAATCCTGCTCAGGTGTCATGCTTTTCGCTCCTTTCAAAAGGAAATGATTCATGTTATCTATTTTGTCGGTTTGAAAAGTTTCTATTCAGCAGAATTTTACTTCTTTAAGATATTTTACTTTCTGAGGTGGCGAGTTTTTCAAGCAATTTCGAACTTTCTTCATCGAGTCCTTGGACTTGGACAGGTATTCCCAAGAGCTGATATTTAAGAATAACCGTATCGACAGCACCGACTGCCGAAGCATCCCAGATCTTGGAATGGGAGAAGTCGATGACGATTGCATCGGCTTTTTCCTTGAAGTCGAACTTTGAAATAAAGTCCTGGACAGAAGCGAAAAATATTTGTCCGCTGATACGGTAAGTGATTTTCTTAGCCTGGATGTCTGCCGTTTTCTCTACTGCCACTTTAGAAATTTTAGCCGAGAAGAAAATCATGCTCAAAAGCACTCCGGCAAATACCCCTTTTGATAAGTCATGTGTATAAAGGACAATGAGGACCGTCACGATCATCACGGCTGCATCCGACTTAGGAGCTCTAGTGAGCCTCTTTAGGGAAGACCAGTCAAATGTCCCGATTGAAACCATGATCATGACTGCGACAAGTGCAGCCATCGGTATTTTGATAAGGACATCATTCAATACCACGATTAATACCATAAGGAATGCGCCCGCTACAAATGTCGAGAGCCGGCCCCTTCCACCAGATTTAATGTTGATACCGGATTGGCCGATCATCGCACATCCTGCCATGCCGCCAAAACATCCGGCGATGATATTCGCAATCCCCTGACCTTTGGCTTCCTTATTCTTATTACTGTCCGTGTCAGTCATCTCATCGACAATTTGAGCCGTCAATAACGATTCAAGCAGTCCAACAAACGCAAGGGCAATGGAATAAGGGAAAATGACCGTCAAAGTTTCGAAGGTCAAAGGGATGTCTGGAAGCATGAACATCGGAAGCGCTTCGGTCAATTGCCCCATATCCCCAACCGTCCGCACCGTAGCCCCCGTGGTAACTGCAACGATCGTCATGAATATGATGGCGACAAGTGGTGAAGGTATGACTTTCGTGATCAGCGGAAAAAGATAAATGATAGCTAATGAAACGGCTGTCATGACATACATGATCCATGTTTCGCCCACGAAATGGGTGAGCTGTGCCGTGAAAATCAAGATGGCTAAAGAATTCACAAAACCAGTCATGACCGGCTTCGGAATGAACTTCATTAATTTCCCGATTTTTAAAACCCCTAGTAAAATTTGCAGCAAACCAGTCAATATTGTAGCAGCAAGTAAATAGTTCAAGCCATGATCTTTAACAAGCCCGACCATGACGAGTGCCATTGCGCCAGTGGCAGCCGATATCATTCCCGGCCTTCCGCCGACAAAGGAGATGACGATGGCAATGCAGAATGAGGCATATAGACCAACCATTGGGTCAACGCCAGCAATGATCGAAAAGGCAATCGCCTCCGGAATCAATGCCAAGGCAACGACAATTCCCGATAGAACATCTCCTCTAACGTTGCCGAACCATTCCTTTTTGTATGCAGATGTATTCAAAGAAACATTCCTTCTTTCTTTTATATGTGTTCATTTCTTTTTTAACGCACTAAATTATAGCATGAGTCCTTTATTCTATCTATATGGATAATATAAACGACAAATCGAGGGCTATTCATTTCTTATCGTACGTAGGAAAAATGCTTTAAGAGAGAAGAATTGGTGCAAAAGGTGATTGAGCTATCATGTGAGGGAAGTCACTTATATGGAGGTAGGCGAATGCATACAGGTCATGCTTGTAATAAAGTCAGTCGAATTGGATTTCCGTTAATGGCTGGCCAGTTTTGACGTAAGGGGCTCCTATAGGCTTTTGTAAAATTCCCGCTAAGGGAGAGTGGAGTAAAACGGTAGAGATCAATTTCATAATTATAAATCAAAATAACATGGATTTCCCTTTCCTGCTAGCTTTACACCACCGGTTGGAACCGATTAATGACATTCTAGAAATGGGTTTTAGAACTATCGAAACGCCGATTCAATCAAATGATTACTTCATGATTTATATCTTATCGAGCCCGTTATAGGTTGACCGTACATTTACCATTCGTATAATGAAAAAAAATCGTGCTTAAACTGTGTCAATATGTGGGCAGGAGGTAAGAGAGTTTTTTTATATATATGGAAGTGGTGAGGATGGAAAGGCCAGCTCTATCAAAGTTTAGGAGTATGAACCGTCCTTGTGTTAAGAGGCTATTCCTCATCGATGATACTGGATTTACATAAAGGACATGTTACTTCTTTATAATGCTTGAACCTGATCTTTCGAAGGTCGCTTCTGGATAACATTGCGAATGCATTATATCTTGTGCCGCATGCACAAGTATTTTTATCTTTAACTATGTGTCTCTCATCCGTAGTAGCTGAATAAATGGTTGGAAAGAACATATATAACCCTCCTTGTATTAATTTTAGGCAAATTAAAAAGGGGCAAGAAATTAATTATAAAGTGATCCATTCAAGAAAAATCTTGGCAACCCGGCTGCCGTGACAACTAAGTTATTGGTTTAGGCCCGTGGCTTTGCGTCTTTTACTTTCATAAAATTTGCCTGAATTAATCTTAACATAAAGTTCGATGGGTTATGAAGTGCTGGAAAAATACTTATCAGTTTGTGGGTGTGTCATAAGGGTTGGTGGACTTTACGGATAAGCATGAACGTGACCCCTTCAAATCTTCTGCCTTGATTTCTCTTCGATCATTTCCCATATACAAAAGGCTCCAGAAGCATCCAGCACACTACAGCTGTATGAGCATTAAACGGGAAAAGCCTGCTTAAAGATGGAAGCAGGCTTTCTTGCCAAAAATGTGATTAATGTGATCTGGCCAACTCCGGATTGCGGTGCATCGCGAAATAGAGGACAAGTCCGGCTATGAGGAGTAACGTGCTGGTCGTGATGAAGACGGCAGAGAATCCGTAGAAACCAGCAACCATTCCGCCCATTGCGGGTCCGATGATATTGCCTAAAAAGCGCAGGCTCGTATTGTACCCAAGCACTTCCCCCTGCATTGCGACAGGCGCTTCTTGGCGAATGTAGGCAATCCTTACAGGGATGATGCCGCCTATTGCCATGCCTAGTATGAAACGTACAAAGACAAGCTGCCAAAAATGATTGATGAAGGCACCGGGCAAGTAGACAAGAGCTGTCAGAAAAAGAAGCAGCACAAGAATCTTCACATGTCCATGCCGATCACCAATCTTGCCCCAGTGACGCGCCATCAATAAATTCCCCAGGCCTGCTGCAGAAAAGGCGATTCCTGAATAAAAACCAAGATTGGAAGTTCCATGCAGCTCACCAACGTATAAAGAAAGAATGGGCTGGATGCTGAAGTGGGCAACTTGGACAAGCGTGGAGATGAGCATGACATTCACCAAGATGGGATTCCTTATGATATGTGAGAGAACCTCCCTGCTTGTATAGCTCGACTTCGTTCCCTCCTGCCGCTCCATTCGGTACTCCTTGGTTGCAAAAACAAGAAGACCAGAGATGAAAATGGTGATGGAGGTGAATTTAAAGGCGGTTGAATAGCCTAGTGTGTCTGCAAGCACGCCGCCAAGCAATGGTCCGAAAAGGGAACCGGTTATATTTCCCGTTTGTAAGGTTCCCAGTACACGTCCGGCAATTTCTTTTGGTGTCTGTGTTGATATGAAGGCCTGGGACATGGAAATGAAGCCAGTGAATATTCCTGTGAACATCCTTAGGACGAATAGCTGCCAAACATTTTCGACGAATCCCATCAGGAAGATGGACAGGCCCATCCCAAAGGCGCAGGCAATCAAGATTTTCTTTCTGCCATACCGGTCACCAATCCGTCCCCAAATGGGTGAAAATAAAAAGGCTGTCACGAAAGTGATTCCAAAAGTCCATCCGGACCAATGCTGGATATATTGAGTCGAATAATCTCCGAATGTACCAATGTATAAGGATATGAAAGGGAGAACCATCGTCATGCTCCCGCCTATGAAGAAATTGGCGAACCACATGATGAAAAGATTCCGTTTTGCTATTTTATGAGCGTTCATTTTACATACAACACTTCTTTCCTCCGAAAAAAACTTCGGGTTCCTAAATAATAGTATACAGAAATTAACTAATTTATTAAACGAATTTGTTTAACAGGTTTTTTAATGAATGGGCAAATGGTATAATGTGAAAATACTGATTTTTCAGAAAAGTCAAATAAACAAAAGGTATACATTTTCCAATTAAAGGAGTTTTAAACATGTTGACGATTTTAGGGTTTTGTATGATTTTAACGTTTCTGGTCTTGGTCATCACGAAGCGTTTATCAGTGGTTGTCGCTTTTATCTTCACGGCGATAGCTTTTGGTCTGATTGGTGGGTTTGCTTCGGAAATGGGAGATATGATGGTTGCGGGTATTTTAAAGGTGACACCGACAGCAGTCATGATCGTTTTTGCTATTCTGTATTTTGGTTTAATGATTGACGTTGGTTTATTCGAGCCCATGATCGCTAAAATACTGAGTTTTGTAAAAGGAGATCCGCTAAAGGTTGTCATGGCAACCGCCATTATAACCATATTGGTAGGTTTGGACGGAGACGGTTCTTCTACATTCATGATCACTGTTTCGGCCATGCTGCCGCTTTATATCAAATTAGGGATGAACAGGCTCGTATTGGCATGTGTCGTTGGTTTGGCCGCTGGCGTCATGAACATGATTCCATGGGGCGGTCCTTTGGTCAGGGCGGCCGCGAGCCTTCAGGTTGAAGTATCGGAGTTATTCATTCCTCTTATTCCGGTCATGGTTTGCGGTCTTTTATGGACGCTTTTTTCGGCATATGTACTTGGCAAAAAGGAAAGGGAGAGATTGGGAGTCAGCTCCTTGGAGACGAACATCCAACCTGGTATGGGCGAGCAGGCTGCAGCTGTTGAATCCGCACCTCAAGGAACATCCAGGCTTTTTTGGTTTAATTGGTTCTTGACGATTTTACTGATGGTATTGCTGGTGATGGAAGTGCTGCCGATCCAAATCTTATTTGCCTCCGCTTTTGCGATTGCACTATTCGTTAACTTTCCTAACCCAAAAGAACAGCAGGAAAGGATTTTAAGTCATGCCAATAGTTTCGTGATGATTTGTACACTCATTTTCGCAGCTGGGATTTTTACGGGTGTATTCACGGAAACAAAGATGATGGACTCGATGGCTGCTTCAATCGTAACTGTCATTCCGGAGTGGCTCGGGGCACATTTGCCACTGGTGGTAGCGCTGACGAGCATACCGATGGGGTTCATTTTTTCACCTGATGCCTATTATTTTGGCATTTTGCCAATCATAAGTGAAACGGCGTCGAACTTCGGCATTGCCCCTGTAGAAATCGGAAGGGCGGCATTATTAGGTCATTCGACTGCAGGGTTCCCCTTATCGCCATTGGTGCCTGCAACATTCATATTGATTGGCCTTGTAGGCGTGGATTTTGGGGATCATCAAAAATTCCTGTTTAAATGGGCGTTTGGGACAACGATCATCATGACGATCGCAGCCATTACTTTCGGGGTCATCACTTTGTAAAAATGTGAGCCCAATAAGCTATATTGTAAAATCCTTGTCTGTGAATTTAGTAAGGTATTCACTCTCATTGGTGTAATCTTTTTTCCTATTTATGACGCTATTTGTTTATTCTTCCATAATAGTGGAAAGTAATAAGAGGAAGATACATATAAGAGAGTGGAGGGAAGTTATCATGAACTATAAACAAAAACTTATACTGCCTATGTGTGCTGCCTTTTTACTGTATGGATGCAATTCAGCGGATGATTCAAATGAGGCCGGTAATGATGCCGAGGACATGACTACAGTGGGACAAGGAACAGATACAGAGGTTGATCCGCAGGTGAAAGCGGAAGTTAAAGATGTAGAAGGTAAAACACTTGGGACGGTGAACTTTACCGCTGAAGAGAATTCTGTAGTGATCGAGACCGCTTTGGAAGGTCTTGAGCCAGGCTATCATGGATTCCATGTTCACGAGAACGCAGCATGTGAGCCGGATGCCAAGGATGGCCCTTTCACTACAGCGGGAGGGCACTTCAACCCAACTGATGAAACGCATTCTAAACACGCAGGTGATATGCCCCCTTTATATGTAAAAGAAGATGGGACAGCAAAATATACGGCAACATTGGATAACATGACAATAGACCAACTGAAGAAAGAAGAGCTGGCTGTAATCGTTCATGCTAATCCAGACAACTTTGCCAATATTCCTGACCGCTATGAAGCCAATGGAGAAAAAGGGCCGGATGCAGATACTTTGAAAACTGGTGATGCAGGCGATAGACAAGCTTGCGGGATTGTTGTAAGTGCAGAGGCAAAATAACATGAGAAGAGCGATTCCCCTAAAGAGGAATCGCTCTTTTTATGTAGGTAAGACTGGTGACCGCTAAAATCTTAAAGCGGAAACCATTCTTTTTACGTTTTAAGAAGGTTTTTTCTATTGTGATATAGAAGTAAGAATGGAAGTAATATTGCAGTAAAAGCAGATGGCATTAAAAGATCATATTTAATTCTTGCAGTGGAATGGAAGTCCAAGGCATAGGTTTAATATAGGAAAATAAGATTTGGTTTCGATAAAAAAACCCGAACAGGGATCATGTCCACTGATTCGGGTTTGCTAAAAATCATTTTGCCGTAATGGAATCTTCGATTAGCTGTAATCTCTCAGCCACTTCTTCTTCAGAAAGGTTATGCTCGACTACATAGCGATTACGCGGATGCACTCGGCATTCATGGGTACAGCTGCGCATATGTTTGTGTTCGTTCTCTTCGCTGCAAAGGATTTTCTTGTTGCATTCAGGATTAGCGCAATTGACATAGCGTTCACAAGGTTCGCCGGAATAAATATCGCGTCCGACAATGACATGTTCCTTTTGATTGATAGGTACGGCAATCCTTTCATCGAAAACATACATTTGGCCATCCCATAGCTCACCTTGGACTTCGGGATCCTTCCCGTATGTTGCGATGCCGCCATGCAGCTGGCTTACATCTTCAAAGCCTTCTTCGACAAGCCAGCCGGAGAATTTCTCACAGCGGATACCGCCGGTGCAATACGTTAGGATTTTTTTGCCTTCGAACATTTCTTTATTTTCCCGTACCCATTCCGGAAGTTCACGGAAATTCGTGATTTCTGGCTTGATTGCACCCCTGAAATGTCCTAAATCAAATTCATAGTCATTTCTGGCATCAAGGACGATGGTGTTTTCATCTTGCATTTGCTCGAAGAACTCCTTCGGGCTCAAGTATTTGCCTGTCGTCTTGTTCGGGTTGATGTCGTCTTCCAAGCGAAGCGTTACAAGTTCATTGCGTGGACGAACATGCATTTTTTTGAAAGCATGGCCTTCAGCTTCATCTATTTTAAACACGATATCGGCAAAGCGGGGATCGCTTTTCATCATGTCCATATATTTTTCGGTTTGTTCGATCGTACCTGAAACCGTTCCGTTGATACCTTCTGAAGCCACCAAGATACGGCCTTTCAATTCAAGGGCTTTACATGCCGCTAGATGCTCGGCTGCGAATTCTTCGTGATTCTCGATAGGTACATACAAATAATAAAGTAATACTCTATATGGTTTTGTTTCCATTTTTTATTTACCACCTATGTTTTATATTTGCAAGATATAAAGGGTGATCATTTAGACACTTTTCTCTTACAGATAATCATTATACCAAGAAAACGTAAAAATGATAAGGGCATGAAGAAAAATCAAGAGGAGTTGTATCGAATGTTGAAAGAGTTAATGAGATATCCAATCATTCAGGCACCGATGGCAGGAGGGGCTTCCACTCCAGAGCTTGCGGCTTCAGTATCCAATGCAGGAGGATTGGGCTTTCTCGCAGCTGGCTATAAGACTGCGGAAGAGATGAAGGACGAGATAGGGCAGACCCGTCAGTTGACTGAACGCCCTTTTGGCGTGAATGTATTTGTGCCAGGCAACGAGCCGGTGGATGAAAATATATTATCTGGCTATCGTGATAAGATCGAAACAGAGGCCGAGAGCGTTGGGGCTGAGATTGGAAAAGCCGATAGTGATGACGATGATTGGGGAAATAAACTAGATGTATTGAAGGGGGCTGGGGTCGCGGTCGTCAGTTTTACGTTTGGATGCCCAACGGAATATGTAATAAGGGAGCTCCAAGATGTCGGTTCCCTTATAGCCGTGACAGTAACCAACCTTCAGGAAGCAAAAAAGGCGGCGGGGGCAGGTGCGGACGTTCTATGTGTGCAGGGGTTTGAAGCAGGGGGGCACAGGGCCAGCTTTGATAACTGCACAGAAGATGATTACGGCCTTTTAGTATTGATTCGGATGATAGGGGCTGAGCTGGACTTACCGATCATTGCTGCAGGCGGACTGATGCATGGAAAGGATATCGCAGCCGTGCTCGAAGCGGGAGCAACAGCGGCGCAATTGGGTACCGCTTTCCTTCGCTGTCCCGAAAGCGGGGCAAGTCCGGTCCATAAGGCGGCGCTGGGAAATCCCCGATTTACCAAGACTGCTGTTACCCGAGCCTTCAGCGGCCGGAGGGCACGCGGGTTGGTGAATCACTTTTTAACGGAATATGATAGTGTTGCACCGGTCGCCTATCCTTATGTCCACCACATGACCAAACAAATGCGAAAAGCAGCCGGACAAAAGAACAATCCTGAATTGATGGCTTTGTGGGCAGGACAGGGTTATAAGTTGAGCAGGGAACTTCCTGCATCGGAATTGGTTGAACTGCTTGTAGATGAATTAAACTGAGGAGGGTTTGGATGCTGATGGAGATAAGGGAATTATTCTTGGAGGAGCCACCCCCGATGCATTTATTGCTTTTGGCAGATCCTTCAAGGAAATTGGTCGAGGAATATTTGGGAAGCGGAACGTGCTTTGTTGCCGTGAGTGATAAACGGATGATCGGCGTTTGTGTTTTACTGCAAAAAGGCCCGGAACTGATAGAGATAATGAACATAGCGGTCGATGAACAGTACCATGGAAGAGGAATCGGCAGGCAATTGATCGAACATGCGATAGGCCATGCAAGGGAACAGGGATATAAAATGATTGAAATCGGAACGGGGAATTCGGGGATAGGGCAGCTTGCCCTTTACCAAAAATGCGGTTTTAGAATAACTGGGGTCGATCGGGATTTTTTTACTAGAAACTATTCCGAGGCCATTTATGAAAATGGGATTCAGTGCCAGGATATGATTCGCTTGTCACAAAGCTTGGACTAAGCAAGGATCATCCAAGTCTGACGGAAAAGCTTTACTGACAAAAGGGTGCTAGGGGGTAATGAACTTGTTCTTTGGTGATATGATTTATCTTCTTTTTGCTTTACTAATGCCATTTTTATTTGCGATTGGTGTTTTCATATTCATTCGATCAACGAAAAGGCAAAAGGATTCTTTATCGGAAATTCGTGAAGTCTCACATGAATAATAGCAGCAAGAGAAAAGAGTGCAAAAAAACGGCACTCTTTTTCTCATTTTCACCTTTCTAAAAAAGCTTCCAAATTCCTTTTCACACTGGGCCATTCATGCTCGAGAATACTATAGACCACCGTGTTCCTGATCCTCCCATCTTGCAGTTTTTTCTCCATCCTCAAAATGCCTTCTTCAAGGGCGCCGAGCCTGGTTATTGCGGCACGCGATCTTTTGTTGCATTCGTCCGTCCTGAATTCAACCCGTTTCATTTGCCACTTTTCAAAAGCATGCTGCAATAACAAGTACTTACATTCAGTGTTAATGGCTGTACGCCATTTGTCGGGATGATACCAAGTCGCGCCGATTTCCAGCGATTGATTATGAAAGTGAATATTCCTTAAGCTCGTGCTCCCAACTACCGAATCAACTGTCCGATCGATAACGACAAATGGATGATGAAGTTCCTGTTCCCTTGCTCGAATGCCTTCCTTTACATAGGAGATCGCCTCTTCATATGACAAAATCTTTGTTGCACTCCATTTCCATATTTCAGATGGCAGGGAAGCGGCGTAAAGCGGTTCGATATGATGTTCCATCATCGGGGTGAGTATCACGTGTTTACCGTATAATTCGAAATGCTCCATAGTTTCCTCCTATTGATTGATATCTTCATTATAAAAATATTCTGGTTCTGCAATAAGGACCAATGCTGATATAATTTATGGAACCAGTTTGAAGGAGGACCAAATGTTTGAAATCACTCTAACCCTAGATAAAACGAACAAAGAAGCTTTATATGTGCAATTGTATAAATACTTTATAAAGGAAATCCAGAATGGACAAATAAAGGCCGGAATGAAACTGCCTTCTAAACGAAAACTGGCCTTGCATTTAGGGATAGGCCTGAATACAGTTGATACGGCTTATCAGCAGTTGATGGCAGAAGGATATGTGGAAAGTCAATTAAGGAAAGGTTACTACGTAGCCGATTTAGAACCGATTTCAGCTTTGAATGAGCCATTGCCTGTTACAGAAGGGATAATGGACCCTCTCAATGAAAGAAATGAGATAGATTACAATCATGGCCGGGTGGACGTGGATTCTTTCCCGCATGCCGTATGGAAAAAATGCTTGAATAATACGTTGTATCTACACGAAAGGGAAATGTTCATGAGCGGTGATCCACAAGGGGAATGGGGGCTTAGGGCTGAGATTTCATCCTATCTATTCCAATCAAGAGGAGTTCGCTGCGGGGCTGATCAAATCATCATTGGGGCAGGTACCCAGTATTTCATCCATCTTCTGCGGTTACTACTTGGAAATGAGCGGGTATTTGGGTTAGAAGATCCTGGCTTTCATCGGGTAAGGGAGGTACTGAGGATGGAGGGGGCTGTTACGGAATTCATACCTTTGGATGAAAGTGGAATGAGTGTGGACTCATTGAAAGAGAGTACAGCGGATGTAGCCTATGTAACGCCTTCCCATCAATTTCCTTCCGGTATGATCATGCCGGTAACTAGACGGGTGGAATTATTGAATTGGGCGGTGGAAAAAAAAGGTTATGTTATTGAGGATGATTATGACGGGGAATTCCGACATGCAGGCAAACCGATTCCGTCGTTGCAGGGGTTGGACACAAATGGAAGGGTCGTCTACCTAGGCACGTTTTCAAAGTCGTTCATCCCATCGATCAGGGTGGGATTTATGGTGTTACCCATGGAGTTGTCTTGCCGATTTCAGCAGAAGTTAATCGGATATAAACAGACCGTTTCCAGACTGATTCAGGAAACGCTCTGTCTTTTTATGAAAAATGGACATTGGGAACGCCATCTGAATAAAATGCGAACGATTTATCGTAAAAAGAATAAGGTGCTGTTGAACGCAATGGAAGAGAGCTTCCATGATCGTGTAGCCATAATCGGTGAAAAGTCAGGATTGCACGTTCTTTTAAACGTAAAAAACGGCAGCAGTGAGACAGAGCTCATCCAAAGGGCTGCCAGTGTTGGGGTTAAAGTCCACCCAACATCGGTTTATCATTCAAAGAAAGTGAAAGATCCGACTATTTTGATTGGGTACGGTGGTTTAACCGAAAGGGAAATCGAAGCTGGAATCCGGCTTTTAAAAAAGGCATGGCTATAGCTTGGTGTGAAAGTGAGGAAATTCCTTGCTTCACACTTATTCTAAAATGATACAAGCTATCCATTTTAGTTTCTTATATTATTGAGGATTTTAAGGACCGTCTGGAAAAATACTTCCTGTTCTTCTTCAGTAATGCCTTCCAAGGCCTTTCCTTCGATTTTTTCTGCAATCTTAAGACATTTTGTATGTACCTCTTTGCCCCGGGGGGTCAGTTCTATTCGTTTTTCCTGTTCATCTTTACCAGGAACTTGTTTAATCATATTATTCTGTTCCATGCTGTTGACCGAACGTGTGATGATCACACTGTCTACATCCAGGTAACTGCAAATATCGGGGATTGTGGAATAGCCACAGTTCTTTAAGTAATTCAGGATTGTCCACTGATTATGGTAAATTTCAAGGGCTGTAATTTGTTCATTCATTTTGCTGACTAATGATCTCGATACTTGTAAATATTGATGAAATAATTGAGTAGGGTTCGTCATATGATTCTCCTTTATAATGGTCGACCAGTCCATTATATTCTTTAATTCTTAAAAGTCTATTGTAAAGAATCATTTATTTCAGTCAATGTTTATTTTTGGAAGCAAAGCGGGGAAGGGTAAAATTCTGGCAATATGAATGAATTGATTGAAAGCTCAGTCTTCCCAAATCTCAAACAACAAAGGGGGAAGCATCTGTACAATCACAAGAAGAACCTTAATCATGATGGAATATATTTCAGCCTAGAGACAAATTCGAGAATTCATGTTTGCCTACAGTTTTTTTGTGGTTTCTCCATTTGGGCATTTATTTCCGTTCCAGGCACTCGCTTTCCGCGGGCGGTCCGGGGAGCCTCCTCGGCTTGCACCTGCGGGATCTCCCTTGGACACGCTTTTCCCGCAGGAGTCTCGAACACCCGCTCCAATCAACTTTGTTATAACATTTAGTTAGAAACCATACCTGAGGAGTTGAAGGTGCTGCCGGTACATCAATTAAAGATAGTTACACTTTCCGGACCCCTTTTAGCTACTGCTTGTAATATATGATGGGAAGAATATATTACTCTTTGAAATGGTCCATAAGTGCCGACGAAATTGGTAAAAGTATAAAACGCACTGAATGCAGTATATCCTGCAAACAAAAACCAGCCTCTAAAAAGTGGCTGGTTTTTGTTTAAAACTTCTCGCTGGTGGAGCGGTGCTTTGTTTCTTTTTTATTTCGTTCTTCTTGATGCTCATATTTAATTTCATCAATTGGTAAATCATCAATGGGCATGACCACTTGATCACGTTCCAGCTGTTTCTCCTGATTTTTCTTGAAGGCCTTGGATTTATCATTACGCTCCTCAAGATACTTTTCTTTATCTTTATTATCCAATGTGAATCCCTCCATCTCTTTGTATCTCTTTTTCCCCTTATTGAGAAAATAAAACGTATAAGCGAAATATATGTGTCCCCGTTTCATAAATATAAGGAGAACAGGAAGGTGCAAGGAGGGTTTGTTCAGTGAATGTCGCTGTCTTTTTTCGCTGGTTTTGGAGGGGAATACTCCTTCTAGTCATATTAATCGTCATTCCCTATTCATGGGCGTTGATTTTAGCGCTGCTCACCGCCATTCTTTTGGATGGGTTGGTCCGCATGATTGGTGAAACGGCAAAGATGCATCGTTTTTGGGCAGTATTGATTTCATTTGTTTTATATGTAGGTGGGCTTATGAGCATCACTTATTATTCTTTTTCAGTATTAATCAAGAAGGTCATTGTCTATTCGGAAGAATTTCCCGGTTTCATACGTGAAGTGTATTTGACGGCTATATTGCCAGTCATTAGGCAATGGGAACGGTATTCGCAAACTTTGCCGACAAACCTCATTCAATCGGTAGAGCAGACGATGGAAAAGGGAGTCATGGCTCTGGAGGGGTTCACAGAGGGCTTTGTTCAGGATATGGTCCAGTTCGTTACACTCATTCCGGGATTTTTCATTGACTTTTTAATTTACTTAATCGCTTTATTCTTATTCAGTCTTGAATTGCCTAAATTAAGAAAAAAGGCAGCCCTTTATTTAAAGACATCCACCTATCAAAAAATTTCGCTAGTTTATCAAGATTTAAGGATGGCAGCCGTAGGCTTCATAAAGGCACAAATCCTGTTGAGTTTAATAACGTTCATCATGGCTTATGGAGGACTATGGTTGTTAAATGTGAAGTATATGATTCCATTGGCAATGTTAATAGTGGTGGTGGACATTCTTCCTATCTTGGGGACGGGATCTGTGCTGGTTCCTTGGGCAGCGATTGTTTGGGCTCAAGGAAATCATCATCTTGGTGTTGGCCTCATCATTCTATTTCTGGTCATTACCATCATAAGAAGGACAATCGAACCAAAAATCTATTCAGCAAATATGGGGTTGAGCCCATTGGCATCGTTGGTCAGTCTTTATTTAGGGTTTAAGATGCTTGGTTTCCTTGGGCTTTTCCTTGGACCTTCGATACTGATTGTTTATGATACGCTAAAGAGGGCAGGTGTCATTAAAACCAACTTCAAAATATGAAAGATTATTAGATGTTTTTGGCCTGATTTCTTAAATTTGACATATCTTTTACGGCTTTACCTTGACCGTTGCAATGATTGCAGTCCCGGGAAAAGAATTGAAGATAACGGGTTTTCCCTTTCCCTTTGCAGTGCTGGCAAATGGTTATGAGTTTCATGATTCTTCACTCCTTCAAAAAGTATCGCTTTTTTATCAGTATGAAACAATAAAGGTAGAACTATACTTCATGTAATCATCCAATGCTAAATGAAGCAGGTTTTATATAATATGTATTTATTTTATTTCATGTACCAGTTGAAAAAAATAACCCCCGCTCCTATTGTTTTAGGAACGGGGGTTATTATCATGAAACGATTTCGGTTTGTGATATGATCGGGAATTCTTTCACTTCGCTTACGACTTTTGCTTGTTTAAATATTTCAATATAACGAATATGGTGATCTTCCATTTCCTTTATCCTGAAGTTATAGGGACCATAAGTCAGGATATCACCTTGTTTGGCCTCATAATCCTCCGTAAGGATCCATCCGCCCATCGTATCAATATCTTCATCATTGATATCCAATCCAAGTAAATCATTCACTTCACTTACTAATACCTTGGCATCGATGATGTAGTGATCTTCTTTTAATTTGCGGACATCGGGAACTTCATCCAGGTCGAATTCATCGCGGATATCGCCAACGATTTCTTCAAGGATATCTTCAACGGTAACCAAACCTGACGTACCGCCGTATTCATCCATGAGGATGGCCATGTGGATCCGTTCCTTTTGCATTTTTAAAAGTAAATCGTGAATCGGGATACTGTCAATGACACGGATGATTGGACGAACATATCGGTCGATCGTTGACGCTGCCTGATTGTTTCTGTCTATCATTTCAGTGAATAGCTCTTTGATATTGACCATTCCGATAACATGATCCTTATCACCATCAATGACAGGATATCGCGTAAAATTCTCTTCCGCCATTACGGTGAAAAACTGCTGGATCGTATCATCTTTGGATACCGTTGCAATTTCTGTACGTGGAACCATGATTTCTTTTGCGATCCGATCATCGAATTCAAAAATCTTATTCACATATTTAAACTCTGATTGGTTAATTTCGCCACTTTTGTAGCTTTCGGAAACAATGATTCGAAGCTCTTCTTCTGTATGAGCCAAATCATGTTCGGAAACCGCTTTTAATCCTAGCATTCTTGTAAGCGTCCTTGCAGAGCCATTCAGTACCCAGATGAATGGATACATGACTTTGTTAAAGGCAATTAAAGGTTTCGAAACCAATAATGTTACTTGCTCCGCTTTTTGAATCGCCAATGTTTTCGGTGCCAATTCTCCAACAACGACATGTATGAACGTAATGAAAGAAAAGGCAATTGCAACCGAGAGTGCATGTGAAGCTGAATTTGGAAGATTCAATTGATTCAAGAGTGGGTGCAAAATGCTTTCAACTGTCGGTTCCCCAAGGAATCCAAGCCCTAGAGCTGTAACGGTAATTCCGAGCTGACAAGTTGAGAGGTATTCATCCAGGTTGGAGATGACCTTCTTTGCTGAAATGGCATTCCTCGTTCCTTCTTCAATTAATTGATCGACCCTCGTGCTTCTCACTTTAACAATCGCAAACTCCGTAGCTACAAAAAATGCTGTTAAAGCAATTAAAATGGCAATAAGAACCAAGTTTATTATGTCCAAATAGTCTCCCTTAACTCGCCTTCGAGACGAATAAGGAGTACACCTCCTACATTTTTAAAATATACAAGTATATTTTTTTTGCCGTGCTGAATATTTTCGGGATTGCTTCAAAAAGGCCTGTGGCCATGGATGTGCAGCCGCTTGAACTCCCATTTCTTTTAGTGATGAAGAGAATAATAGTATATGCCGATTAGCGATGCGTAGACGGGAAATAGAAGAATTTCTGTCTGAAGGAGTGCAGCCATTTTCCAAAAGGATGCACATATCCGTTACGCAAAGCAGCGCCTGTCCGTCAAAACGAACATTCTTTAATGCCCCATCAAATCACCTCAATCTAATTAATTTAAATACTTTCATTATAGAAAGAGTTAATCATTCAGTCAAACAGCTTACGGCACCATAAATCCGGTAAATTGCTTGTAAAGGATCAGTTTGAGCTAATAATTAGCTGTTTTTGACTGTTTTCTCTACTTTATTGTAACATATTATAGAATATTCAGAAAACTAAGGGCCGTTTCATAAAAAATTGTTCAGTTTCATTATTTTTTTGATGGTACAAACATATTCTATAGAAACCAAGACAAGTTTTAAATGCAAGAATTAAAGGGGGTGGCAGCCATGAAAATCATGGAACGGATGGCAGCGATCATTGCCGGCAGCATGCTTGTAGGTGTGGGAATCAATTTTTTTCTGATACCTTATCATTTATTGGATGGAGGCATGATAGGGATTGGGCTGATTTTTCATTACTATATAGGACTTCCGACAGGACTGGGTGTGATTTTGAGCAGCATTCCATTATATATATATGCTTGGTACTTTGAAAAAAAATTATTCCTGAACAGCTTGCATGGCTTGCTTTTTTCCTCTTTATGCATCGATATTTTTTCCGACGCTGTCACAGGATGGAACCTCCCCATTTATGTAAGTGCGATAATCGGGGGAGGGTTGATTGGACTTGGAATCGGTTTAATGCTCCGGTATGGGACCTCTACAGGCGGAACCGATATGTTGGCACAGATCCTTTCCAGGAAAAGTGGACTCAATGTAGGTCTGCTGATTTTTTTCATTGATGGGTGTGTACTGCTTTGCGGATTGAGCGTTGTGGGGACTTCAATCTTTTTATATTCATTTTTAACGATCATCGCGGTAGCCATGCTGACTTCAGTCACCGTAATGCGAACCATTTGATGTAAAATTATGTATAAAAATCTGAAAAAAGGAAAGGATGGGCAATATGAAGAGGACAGATTTTTAGTCTAATAAATAGTAAAGGGAAGTTCATATGAAAAAACTTTATATGTGTACTGCGTTGTTAGTTATGCTGGCAGGGTGTCAAGAGTCTGAAATGCCAGAGGATAAGGAAGTGAACAGTGCTGTTCCAGAATCGATGGATGCATCAATTGTCATTAAAGGGAAGGTGGAGCCTGGAAAAGAAGTCATTCTTGAAACGACAGTGAAACAGGGAAGCCAATTGGTGAATGAAGCTGATGAGGTGCTGTTTGAAGTGAGAAAGTCCGGACAGGATAAACGGGAAATGCTTGAAGCAAAGAATACTGGAAGTGGCATGTATCAAGTGATGCATACTTTTGACGAACAAGGCAAATATATTGTAGTGTCCCATGTAACGGCTGAAGGCCTTCATGTAATGCCTGAAAAAGAAGTTGTCGTTCCAGGACATGAAAGTGAAGGTGCATCGGTTCATCCTAGTACGGATGTATCTATCGGGTTTCAAAGTAACCCTGTAAAGGCAGGAAACAGTTCGAACTTTGAAGCGACGGTTGAATTGAATGGGAAGCCGCTGACAAATGCAGATGTGAATTTCGAGGTGTGGAAGGAAGGCAGCGAAGAGAGTCATTTCACCAAAGCTGAAGAAGATGGGAATGGAACATATCTAAATAAGGTATCTTTCGAAGAAGCGGGAACCTATAAGGTCCAGGTCCATGTTGAAAAAGACGAAGTGCATGAACACCAACTGCAAACCATTCATGTCAATTGATTGTTTTTTGGATCGAATCGATTAAACAGGTTTTATTACTTCGTTAAATGGGAAGTTAAAGGATAACGGTACAGCAGAAAAGGAGGGTAAGCATGAATAATCAAATAATCAACAAGTATAAAGATCTCGGGATTCATATTGAAAAAACGAAATCACGGCAGGAGATTTTCACTAATGTTTCACAAAATGATTCATCCTTACTCACTACCGCTGTTTTTTCTCAAATTTCCCAAAAAGGGGAGCTAAAAGAATATTGATGTAAAGAGACCGGAGTACATAGCAGCTGGTCTTTTTTTGTGCAATCCTGAATGTGGTGCCTTGTGAAACTGGATATGAAAAATCGAATAGAACGTTATGAGCTGAATAGGATAGAAGGACAAACAATTTGAAATTAGCGGTAAGGGGAGTCCGATAGCATGATATCACAGCTTATTATGACGATATTGAATTGGTTTGCGGAAATGGGCTATATGGGGATTTTATTGGGGCTGATGGTTGAAATCATCCCGAGTGAGCTTGTTCTTGGATACGGTGGTTATGTGGTCGGTCTGGGGAAAATGAATTTTTGGGGAGCTGTTCTTGCCGGTGTGGCAGGCGGGACGATGGCACAATTATTTCTCTATTGGGCGGGGTATTATGGAGGAAGGCCCTTTCTCTTGAAATATGGAAAATATATTCTAATTAAAGAAAATCATATTGTACATGCTGAAGAGTGGTTTAAGCGGTATGGCGTGGGCGTGGTTTTTACGGCTCGATTCATTCCGGTTGTTCGTCATGCCATTTCCATCCCTGCCGGAATTGCGAGGATGTCAGTATGGAAGTTTATATTTTATACGGTTGCGGCTGTCATACCTTGGACCATATTGTTCCTGACCTTAGGAAGGATCCTCGGCGAGAATTGGCAGCAAATCCGGGAAATAACTGAACCCTATCTAATACCGGCTGCTGGTTTTTCCTTTATCCTCATCATGCTGTATATCTTATGGAAAAAAAAGAGCACACCTCCAATTGTAACGGTCAAAAAAATGGGACGGTTTCCCGATAAATGAACAAATCGTTAAAAAAACAGCCACGTAAAATAACCTTTTACGTGGCTGTTTTTGATCATTAACCTTGGGTAAGATCCTCTTCAAGAGGAAGATGTACGACCTTTTTTGTAACCTCGATGGAACGGATGGCGTGATCTTCCATTTCAATCACTTTAAAGCAGAATCCGTCTTTTTCCATGATGTCCCCTACCTTCACATCATAGTTTTCAGTAAGGACCCATCCGCCTATAGTATCGACATCATCTTCTTCCAAGTGAATGCCAAGGAGATCATTCACTTCCTTTACAAGAAGTTTAGAGTCCAAAATATAATGTCCTTCTTTAATTTTCCTGATTGAGGCAACTTCATCGATATCGAATTCATCACGAATTTCCCCAACGATTTCCTCGAGGATATCCTCGACTGTGACAAGTCCGGAAGTTCCGCCGTATTCATCCATCAAAATAGCCATATGAATGCGTTCTTTTTGCATTTTTAACAACAAATCGTGAATTGGTATATTTTCCATTACCCGAATGATCGGACGAGCGTAATTTTCAATCGCTTTGATATGGATTTCCCGGTTCTTGATAAGATCCGAGAAAACTTCCTTTAAGTTCACTAGGCCGATGACATGGTCTTTATCACCTTCGACAACAGGATATCTAGTGTATTTTTCCAATTTGGCCACATCGACGAATTCCTGTACCGTTTCATCCTTGGATATGGTCATGATTTCTGTCCGTGGAACCATGATTTCCTTGGCAACTCGATCATCGAATTCAAAGATGTTATTTACATATTTAAATTCCGACTGGTTAATCTCCCCGCTTTTATAGCTATCTGAAAGGATGAAACGCAATTCTTCTTCCGTATGGGCTATTTCGCTTTCGGATGCTGGCTTAAAGCCAAATAATCCGACAACGAATCGGGAAGAATGATTCAAGGCCCAGATGAAGGGAAAGGCTATCTTATGGAAAAAAATCAGCGGGCCGGCAATTGCCAAGGTCACTTGCTCAGCCTTTTGGATGGCAACCGTCTTTGGAGCCAATTCACCTACAACCACATTCAGGAACGTAATCAGGGAAAATGAAATGACAAATGTCAGAATGCTTGTAACTTCTGGTGGGATATTCAAGGCATTGAATAAGGGCCCAACCAATTTGAGGACGGTCGGTTGTCCTAGCCACCCCAGTCCAAGGGCAGTAACGGTAATTCCTAGCTGTGTCGCGGATAGGTATTCATCAAGATCGGATGTGACCTTTTTTGCCGCAATGGCTTTTTTGTTTCCTTCTTCAATCAGTTGATCGATCCTGGAGCTGCGAACCCTTATGATCGAAAATTCCGAAGCTACAAAAAAGGCTGTTAAAGCAATTAAAATAATGACAAATAAAAAACTTAATATGTCCAATTAGTGTGGGACTTTATTGAATCGCCAGATGTGCCGAACGATTTAATTATCCCAGTCACCTCCCAAAACCAATAATGAATGAAATGATATCAGTATATAAAATGTTAGATGGAAAAATAATTCGCTATCTTGTATGAAATCTGGTTTTTATTTTCAATCTATAGGATCATTCACCTCGATCAGTAGTGGAACCTTCCTATTAGTATAAGTAACTGGACGTCAATCAGTCAAAAATTTCACACTAAAACCCTAAGGAAAAAAGGATATTTATCCATTATTTAGTTTTTAATTGTATGGAAAAGGTTGTTAGGAAATCGGTAGAGTGACAGGATAATGTTCCTTGATGCTTTAAAACGATTTCTTTACAGACGAATAATCCCAATCCCGTTCCTCTTTTTTTTGTGGTGATGAATGGCTCAAAAATATTCGGCAGGACGTCGTCAGGTATCTTCGGCCCATTATTCGATATATTTAAAGTAAGAATGCCGGGTGGCGATTCAGAGCCTGAAATGTAAATGGATGGGGAAGGCATCCCTGCAACCACATCAAGAGCATTTAATATAATATTTAGTAAAACTTGACGGAATTCTTCTTTAGAACCCGAAATTACGGCATCCTCGGCAATATTGCATGTAATGGAAGCATTAACTTCCAAAATGCTGGGATATAAAAATTCGATCACCTCATTCACAAGCTGAGCAATGGAAAATAGATCAGCTTGTGTTGTTGAAGTCTCCTTTTTGGAAATATTAAGAAATTGCGTGATCCGGTAATTGAGCTGATCCAATTCCTTTGAAATGATATCAAGGTACTTTATCTCAGGTTGTTCTGCCTGTAATAATTGTATGAACCCCATGATGGAAGTCAGTGGATTTCTGAATTCATGGACAAAGCTTGAGGTCATTTGGCCAAGGAGCGTCAAACGGTCTTTATGGTTTGGGCTTATGAATTGATAGCGTTCTTCAAGTTCCATCGTTTTCAATTCGGTATAATGGGATAATGCAAAATGAATGAGTTTATCGAAGTAAACGTTTACCCGTTTTATTAGAGCCGATATTTCTTCTTTGTGTGCGCCGGAATTCAAAATGTGCTCTATGATGACGGATCTCCCGATGGTTACAGTGGAAAAGAAATTTTCCATATCCAATTGCTTAGTAACGCGATCAGCCGCAATTTTTTCCCCTACGACCTTCAGTACATCGTCTATGTCAGTATCCGATTTTCCAACCTGATCCATTAGAAAATTAAAAATATTTTCCACTTCTCCTTTGAAATACCCCAGATATCCGTCCGGTAAATGCAGCAACTCATCTTTCCATTTGGAAATGATACTGTTTTTTTGAGAAGATAAAAAGTGAATGGTCATTTCTCGATTAGATACCATTTTGCCCTCCATACTATAGGAAAATGAATTTACTTTTGAACCAGAAAGTACTTTATTTGAATGAAATTACAAAATATCAAAATAATTACAACTTGTTTTCATGATAACAGATTACTGTTCCTTTAACATGTGTCAATTGGATAAATATTCGGCAATCAATCAATAAATACCTTTTTTTGACACAGTTTTATTACAGTAATTACAGGAATAAATAACAAAAAAAGGTATCCGTAAAGTTAATGACGGTTACCTTTTTTATGAAATGCATATGGTTCGATGTGTACGATCACATGCTGGATATTATATTCCTTCAAAAGATTTTCTTCGATTCTAACTGTAATATCATGACCTTGGATGACGGTCAAAAGAGGGTTGACATGAACGGTAGTTTCGAGCAGGATTTCACTTCCGTGCATCCGTGCTTTAATTTCACTCATGTCTTTAACACCCTCTGTCAATATAATGGTTTGTCCGATCTTTTGCAGGAGCTGCTCGTCGAAACCATCGGTTAAAGAGATGGACGCATCACGAAAGATATCCCAGGCCGTTTTGCATATAATGACCCCAACGACTGCTGCAGCTATCGCATCCAGCCAAGGGATTCCCAACTTAGTACCGATGATTCCAATGAAAGCACCAACACTGACAAGGGCATCGGAACGATTATCCTGAGCAACGGCATAGATGGAAGAGCTGTTGATTTTTTTACTTAATGTAAGGTTATAACGGTAGGTTCCGTACATGAAGATGGCAGAGAATAGAGCGACATAACCGGTCAGCATACTGGGTACGGTTGTTGAATCTTGGTGAAAGAAGGATTCAATGGCACTGTATATAACCTGAAGGCCCACAGTGATCATGATGAAGGCAGCTACCAATGACGCTACGGTTTCCGCCCGTAAATGACCATATGAATGATTATCATCAGGAGGTCTCTTTGAAATTTTCAAACCAATCAAAACGGCTATGGAAGCGATGATGTCGGTCGTATTATTTAAACCATCAGCCCAAAGCCCTTTAGAATCACCGAAATAACCAAATGACAATTTAAGAGCAGACAAGAATATGTAAGCGGCAATGCTTATGTAGGCGCCTTTTTCAGCTGATATCGAATGTTTATCCATGTCCATTCCCTCCCCAATGTAAATTAGGCTTAATAAAATCAAACCTTAGTGAGTCTATAGAAAAATTGTCGTATTCTAACTTGGTTATCAGCAGGTGTATTGAAAGTCTGTAAAGAAGTTGGATAAACGAAATGATATTTACATGAAATGGTAAAAGGGTGAGTTTCGATGACATGTACAGTTTTTCTTTAATTGGCATTTAAAGAAACTAATAGATATTCTAACCGATGATCGAAAATTAAATACTTCCATAAGGGGAGCCTAAAGGCTGAGGGTGAACGGTTCTGGTTCAGCCATTTTGAACCTGATAGTCAGCACTGATGCAGGATGTGGTTTTGGGCAGCAATTAGCAACCCGGTGTCTTTAGGCTGCTCCGAATGTAATACTGAAAAAATCCGAAAAAGGCCGGATTCTATATGAATCCGGCCTTTTTCGGAGAATGTATGACTCGAACCAATAGGGAAAAACCCGCTCATTCTTCATTTTGCAATGAATACCGAACATGGTGCGTTTTTCGCAATGGAACTACTTGTACTGCCAAGGAAGAATTTTTCCAAACCGCTTTTATCGCTATTGCCGACAACGATAAGATCAGCTGAATTTCTCGCTGCAAAGTCACATACGCTATCTGGCGCATATCCTTCCAATAGTTCGAATTTCCCCGTCACTTGACATTCACTTAACAATCTCAACGTATTACTTTCTGCGTTCTGAATACTATTCTCGAGGGCGGAGGGGGTGTCATTTACCTTTTGATTTCTTGGCTGGTCAACTTCAACAACAGGATGTGTCTGGACTGGATCCACATAAAATCCGGCAGAGGGCACGAACCCCGGCGCGGAGGCGTTACCCATGATACGCTGTTCAACCTTATCATTTAGGACATGAACGACGGTCAACTCAGCTTTTGGAAAGGCCTTTTTCAATGTTGCTCCATATTCGACGGCCCGTTTACTTTCTTCATTTCCATCAAAAGCGACGACAATATGTTTTAAGTCTTTCATTACTATCATCTCTCCCCTTTATAAGACCTTAATAGTGTTATACCCGCTTTTAAATGGCTTCACGCCTTTAATCGGTATATAGATTGCCTTTTACGGGTAAAGGATAGATACGAGCATTGTTAAAATGGTAGGATGAAAATGCTCCTTCAGTTAATTGGCATACTCAGACGATGAAGGGATATCATCGGCAAGGATGCGATTCACGTGTAAAGTGCTACAAGAAATGAGCGCCTTTTATTCAATCGACGATTTTTCTTTAACAAAAAGGGTAAAATATTTTTAATGAAACATGTCGCAGATGGGAAAATGGGGGTACAAATGAGAGGGTTAGTGAAATTAGGTCTAATTATAATATTGGCGATTGTGGTTTTAGGCGCCGGTTCACTATTGTATTTCAGGCAGGGTGCTGATATAAGTCATCTTGAAAATAGTCTTCAGCAACCGACAGGGATCTATGATCTGGATGGGAATCTGGCCAGTACGATCACGGCAAATAAATCCGAGGGCGTTGCGATAGATGAAATACCGGAACATATGAAACAAGCGGTGGTTTCCATTGAGGATCACCGTTTTTATGAACATCACGGCATAGATTATCAAGGGATCATGCGGGCTTTGGTTAAAAATGCGAAGGCTGGAAGTGTTGTTGAAGGCGGGAGCACGCTCACCCAGCAGCTTGTGAAAATCACGATGCTGGAATCAGATCGAACACTGAAGAGGAAGATAGAAGAGTTTTTTCTAGCCCAGGAAGTTGAAAATAAATATACAAAAGATGAAATCCTGGAAATGTATTTGAATCAAGTTTATTTTGGCCATGGGGCATGGGGAATCAAAAAGGCTGCAAATATTTATTTTTCCAAAGAGGTCTCTGAATTGACCGTTGCCGAGGGAGCTTTGCTGGCGGGAGTCATTAACTTGCCATCCAAACTTGATCCATACAAGAATTTGGATGGTGCAGTGAATCGGCGTGATTTGGTTCTTTCGCGAATGGCGGAACATGGTTATTTGACGAAAGATGAAGAAGCGGCCGCAAAAAAAGATTCGGTGACACTTCTTATGGGGGGAGAGGGAGCCGATCCATTAAGAGGTAAGTATCCTTATTATGTCGATCATGTTTTATCGGAAGCATCGAGTAAATATGGAATTAAGCTTGAGGAGCTGCTTTCAAAGGGGTATAAAATTTACACGACCCTGGACCAGTCCATGCAGCAGGCTACAGAAAGCGTGTATGAGAATTCAGCCAATTTTCCGGTTGGAACGAGTACAGAGGAACTGGTTCAAAGCGGGTCTGTCCTTCTTGATCCTGAAACAGGCGGCATAAAAGCACTTGTCGGCGGGAGGGGTGAACACCAATTCATGGGATATAACCGGGCAACCCAACTGACAAGGTCTCCTGGTTCATCCATTAAACCGCTTGTCGTTTACACGCCGGCTGTTGAAGAGGGATATGATATCACTGACCCTTTAAAGGATGAAAAAATGAGCTTCGGTGAATATGAGCCAACAAACCTGAGTGGTCAATATAAAGGAGAAGTCCCCATGTATGAAGCGGTGATGAATTCCTTGAATGTACCGACGGTTTGGCTATTGAATGAGATTGGCATCGATAGGGGGCTTGATTCACTTAAGCGGTTTGGGATTCCATATGACAAGGATGATCGAAACCTGTCTATCGCTTTAGGAGGGATGAAAAAAGGTGTGTCCCCGCTGCAGATGGCAGGAGCCTTTTCTGCTTTCGCCAACGAAGGAGAACGGATGGAAACCCACGCCATTGTAAGGATAGAAAATGCCGATGGAAAAGAGGTTGCCGCCTGGAAAGAGAAAAGCACCAAAGTGACCTCTGTAGGCGCCGTCGACAAAATGAATGCCATGCTGCTTGGAACAGTGGAATATGGCACAGCGAAAAACGCGGCTGTTTCCGGTTATGAAATAGCAGGTAAAACAGGATCTACACAAGTTCCCATCGAAGGAGTATCAGGGGTTAAAGATCAATGGTTCATCGGTTATTCACCTTCGCTGGTCGGTGCTGTTTGGGCGGGATATGATAAGACGGACGCAAAACATTATCTAACGACACACAGCAGTCAGGGAAGTGCACTCATCTTTCAAAAAATAATGTCGAAAGCCTTACAGAATCAAGCTGCTCAATCTTTTAAAGCTCAAGATATCGGTCCGCTTATAGCAGAACAACAGGCACTTATAGCTGAGCAACAGGAGAAGGAAGAAGAGGAGAAGAGGAGACAATATTGGATAGACAAAGGAAATGAAATACGGGAAGGCTTGAATAAATGGAGGGACTGGGAGGTTCCGTGGTGATTCCCAGGTCCGGAAGCATGATCAAGCCTTTCTAAATCAAATCAACAAAAAAGACTGTCAATAATTGACAGTCTTTCATCATTCTTAAAAAATGAGATTTGCTATTATGCCGATTACGACGATTGCGCCTATCACCATTAAAATGGTTCTCATATAAATACACCCTCTTCAAACGTAGTTGGAATCATTTAAATATTTACGGTTTGGTTCGATTGGAAACGAAATGCACTTTCATCATTTTCTTTACAAATAGCCTGTACTTTTTCAAGCATGGCGTGTACATTCTCGCCTTCAAGTATGACTTTCATCGTTGCACACTCTTGAAGAATGAGCACGAAGGATACGAAAGTCGAAAGTTTCTTGGCATCGACCAATTTATGATTGCAGATAAAATATATATTCCCTTTAAATTCTTTTGTAACTTGATATAGGTTCATGATTTGTCGCATGGATAATCTTTTATTTGTTTGAATGTCAGAAGAAATCACTTTATTCATGTCGTTTACTCCTTTTGTTTTTATACTTTTGGAAAAGCATAATCAAGATGTCAATTCAGCTACAACGTTTAAAAATGAAGAAGTATGTTTTGGACTTTTTTTATGTAATTGTTAGCGGGTCATGTTGTATATTTACCCGCGTGAAAGATTTTGAAACCTATTTGAAAATTTCAATTTTTGGAGGGGGAATGGACAATGCTCACGCTTATTAAAAATGGGGAGCTTTATGGACCGGAATATATGGGCCAAAAAGATATCCTCTTGGTAGGAAAGCAAATTGGCTTCATTGAGGACCAGATTGATGTACCTGCCAATTTCGTTGAAATGAAAGTGATTGATGCGAGTGGTCAAATTGTGGCTCCGGGTTTTATAGATGCCCACGTACATATTATCGGCGGAGGCGGGGAAGGGGGTTTTAAATCGAGGACACCTGAAATCCAATTAACAGATGCCACTTTAGCCGGTATAACGACTTTGGTAGGGGTCATCGGCACAGATGGTACGACAAGGACGATGCCTGCACTGCTCGCTAAAGCGAGAGCGCTTGAAGAAGAAGGAATTAGCTGCTTCGTTCAGACTGGTTCGTATCAAGTTCCAGTCAAGACGTTAACTGGTAAGATCGAGGATGATTTGATTCTTGTGGATAAAATTATCGGTGTTGGCGAAATAGCCATTGCCGATCATCGTTCTTCGCAGCCGACTGCAGCCGAACTCGCTAAACTGGCCTCGCAGGCACGTAATGGAGGTCTGTTATCCGGGAAAAGCGGTATCGTCAATATTCATGTCGGCGACAGTCTAGATCATTTGCACGTAATTGAAGAAGTTGTCGAGACAACGGAAATTCCGATCACTCAGTTCTACCCTACACATATAAACCGAAATCCGCATTTATTCAATGCAGGGGTGGAATATGCAAAAAAAGGGGGGTATATAGATTTTACGACAAGTACAATCCAGAAATTCCTTGAAGAAGGCGAGGTCAAAGCAAGTACAGCAATTAAAATGGCACTAGAAGAAGGCGTTGAAATCGGGCAGATCACCATAACTTCAGATGGGCAAGCCAGCCTGCCTGACTTCGATGGAAGCGGTAACCTGCGCGGTTTGAACATTGGTACATGCATGTCGTTATATGATTGTGTTGTCGATGCGGTCCTCGAGGATGGAGTGGCAATTGCCGATGCCCTACGGGTTGTGACAGAAAACCCGGCAAATATTTTAAAGCTTTCTGCAAAGGGAAAGCTTTCGGTAGGTAAGGACGCCGATATCATCATGATGAATCAACGAACTTTAGAAATAAATAGTGTTATCGCGATGGGGCAGATGATGGTCAAAGATGGCCATGCTGTCGTTAAAGGAACATTTGAAAAATAGACCTTTTCTACCTTTGGGTGCAATTCCCGTTGCGGCTCCTACCCCATCATGAAATGCAAAAAGGGTAACATTGATCTAATTTCGGATTTCTGAAAGAGGGTATGTGTAATGATTTCAACTTCATGCACTCGCTTTCCGCGGGCGGGAGCCTCCTCGGTGCGCCTGCGGGGTCTCCCATGCCACGCTTTTCCCGCAGGAGTCTCGCGCCTTCCGTTCCAATCAACTTTGTGTTATTGAAAAAAATGCTGGCTCGTCTTATTCCGAACCATGTTTAATTGACTAGTTTATCCTTTATGTTTTTTCTTGTATTCCTTAATGGATGGAAGAAATATGCGACACTCCTGCCGAAAAACTGGCTAGCCGAGACCCCGCAGACGCTTGTGTCGAGGAGGCTTGGCAGACAGTCGGCGGAAAGGGAGCGGATTTCTGAAATCAACTGGAATTTTTAAAGAAAAAACTGCAGGCTGGTCTATTACGAACCAAGTTTTAGACTAGTTTATCCTTCATGTTTTTTCTTGTACTCCTTAATGGATGGAAGAAATATGCGACACTCCTGCCGAAAAACTGGCTAGCCGAGACCCCACAGACGCTTGGCAGGCAGTCGGCGCAAAGGGATGCGGATTTCTGAAATCAACTGTCTGTTGAAAAAACGTAGGCAACTGATTTCTTGGAGTTTTTTTACAGTCTAAGACCCATATATTAATATAATGGGTCTTTTTTGTGCTGGATACTTTTTGGATGAAGGTTCTAAATCTGTCGGGAGCATATCACATTTTGAAGGTAATCATTATGAAATTTCCCATTAAAGGTTCTCATTTTCAAAATGAAGGCGAAGTATCAGAAAACATCTTCTAAATAAAGGTAATATGTAAAAAATTCATTCTATTTAACATATTATTAAAAACATGGATGTATTATCCTTTTATATAAGGAAATGTAGTTTATGAAACAGCATTTAATCACAGACAGAAAGACCAATAAAAACATTTTGGGCTGTTATTTCATGACTGTTCAAAACCTAGGTAAGTTTGCGAAACAAATCTATCTTAAGGGGAGAAATGAAATGGAAAAGACGGGAAACCCAATAATGAAAGCGCATTCAAGTGGAGTTGAGCCGGAAATGTTTCGTGTATTGACTCCTGATGGGGAAATGATTGAAGCGATTGATGGAAAAATCGATAAATCACTTATGTTAAAGATGTATGAGAGCATGCTCCTGCTCAGAACATTTGACCGAAAATCAATAAATCTCCAGCGCCAAGGCAGGATTGGGACTTATGCACCTTTCGAAGGGCAGGAAGCATCCCAAGCAGGAAGCGCTTTAGCATTGTCGGCAGGGGATTGGATGTTTCCCACATACCGTGATCATGGAGCGGCAATCATTCATGGACAGGAATTATACCGTGTTTTCCTATACTGGATGGCGCATTTTGATGGTTCGATTTGTCCAGAAGGAAAAAGGATATTGCCTCCAAGTGTTCCAATTGCCACTCAAATGGTTCATGCAGTTGGAACGGCTTGGGCAAGTAAGCTTAAAGGCGAAAAGAATGTTAGCATCGCCTATTTTGGCGATGGAGCGACTTCTGAAGGGGACTTTCATGAAGCACTGAATTTTGCCGGCGTTTATAAAACCCCGACAATCTTTTTCTGCCAAAATAATGGCTACGCAATCAGTGTCCCTTTTGAAAAGCAATCGGCATCAAAAACAATATCCCAGCGTGCTGCTGCTTATGACATCCATGGGGTGCGGGTGGATGGAAATGATATTTTTGCCGTATGGATGACTGTAAAGGAGGCTGTCGAAAGAGCGCTTAAAGGGGAAGGGCCTACATTAATCGAAGCCATTACCTTTCGCTATGGCGCCCATACTACTGCAGACAATCCGAACATATATCGCGATCAGGACGAAATTTCAACGTTCTGGAGGGAAAACCGCGATCCCATTACACGCCTTAGAAAGTATTTGAATAAAGAGGGTCATTGGAATGAAGAGCAGGAAGAATTGGTGTTAAAGCAATTCAACGAACTGATCGATGCCCACCTTAAAAAGGCCGAAGCGTATCCGAAATCCGACCCGCTCGAAATGTTTAATCATGTATATGCCGAGGAGACATGGCATCTTAAGGAACAGAAGCAGGAATTGAACCAAATCTTAAGGAAAGGCGGGAAGAAATGATGGGCAAAAATTTAACGATGCTCCAGGCTATTACGGAAGCGCTGGACCAAATGCTGGGTCATGATGATCGCGTGATGATCTTGGGTGAGGATATTGGAGTGAATGGCGGGGTTTTTCGAGCGACGGAAGGACTTTATGAGAAGTATGGAAAAGATCGAGTTGTGGATACGCCATTAGCTGAATCCGGAATCATCGGCTCTGCCATTGGTTTGGCTCTTAACGGAATGCTGCCCATAGTGGAGATCCAGTTTCTCGCCTTTATTTATCCGGGTTTCGAGCAGCTCGTTTCCCATGCTGCCCGTATGAGGTATCGTACTCGTGGGCAATTTGGGGTGCCCCTCGTAATCCGTACGCCATATGGTGCCGGAATCAGGGGTCCTGAACTTCATTCCGAAAGTGTCGAAACCTTCTTTGCCCATACTCCGGGTTTAAAGGTGGTTGCACCTAGTAATCCATATGACGCAAAAGGGCTGCTCATATCAGCGCTCGAAGATCCAGATCCAGTGATTTTTTTGGAACCGACTAAATTGTATCGGGCCTTCAAGGAAGAAGTTCCCGATGAAATGTACCGAATACCAATCGGTCAGGCAAAAGTGGTCCAGGAGGGAAGCGACCTGACCATTTTTGCCTGGGGGGCCATGTTAAGGGAGGCATTGAATGCCGCGAAAAGGATTGAAGCAGAAAAAGGCTGGAAGTGTGAAGTGGTCGATCTTAGAACTTTATACCCTTTAGATAGGGATGCGATCGTTCAATCCATTAAAAAGACAGGTCGTGCATTGATCGTCCATGAAGCCCATAAGACGGCCGGATTAGGTGCGGAGATTATCTCCATCATTAATGATGAAGCTCTTATTTACCTGAAAGCGCCGATTAAGCGTGTAACAGGATTTGATGTACCGGTTCCGCCGTTTACAATAGAAGATCATTATTTACCGACTGTTGACCGTGTAAAACAAGGAATTGTCGAAACGTTATCATTTTAATTGATTTAGGGAGAAAGAGAAGGAGGATGACGCATGATGGAATTTAAACTTCCTGATGTAGGGGAAGGGATGCATGAAGGGGAAATTATCCAATGGCTCATCAAAGAAGGGGATGCGGTAAAACAGGACCAACCCATTGTTGAGGTGCAAACGGATAAAGTCAATGCGGAATTGACAGCTCCGGCAGCGGGAGTGGTCAAGAAAATATTTTTTTCCGTTGGGGATATCGTGGAAGTGGGAACCACTATATTCACAATTCAGGAAGAGAACGATGTACCAGTTCCGGATACAAATATTAGTGAAGAAGAAAACCAAGTCGGGCAATCCGGTGATGTAAAAGTAAATGCGGAGCATATTACGACTAAACAGCACCATCAGGCAGTGCGTGCGTTGGCAACCCCATTCGTGCGTCAAATGGCCAGGGAAATGAAGATTGATATCGAGAAGGTTAAAGGTTCCGGTCCGGCTGGGCGAATTACCGAAAGTGACCTGAAGCAGTTTAAAGAAAATGATTCGATTACACGGGAAGATGCCAATCAGCATGATGACAAGACTGGTCAAGAGATGGCCCCGATGAAGGATGCCGTACTGGCAAATGGTTTGGAAAATGAGCGGGAAGAGCGGATTCCGCTTAAAGGCATTCGTAAAAAAATAGCTGAACATATGGTGAAGTCCGTTTCGACCATTCCTCATGTAACGCATGTAGATGAATTGGAAATGGACCGATTGAAGGAATTTAAAAGTCAATTAAAGGAGTACTCAGATGATAAGGATATAAAATTGACTTTTTTGCCGTTTTTCGTTAAAGCCATTGTCATCGCTTTAAAGGAGTTCAAAACATTAAATGCTTCAATTGATGAAAGAACCAATGAAATCATCCTGAAAAACTATTATCATATTGGGATTGCGACGAATACAAAAGAGGGTCTCATTGTTCCTGTGATCAAACATGCCGATCAAAAAACCATTTTCCAACTGGCTGATGAAATCAGGCAAGTGGCAACCCAAGCCCGTGAAGGGAAGTTGAGTATAAACCAAATCACAGGCAGTACATTTACCATCAGCAATGTAGGACCGATCGGAGGGATGCACGCCACCCCGATCATTAACTATCCGGAAGCTGCCATATTAGCTTTGCATAAAATGGAACATCGCATGGTCGTTCGCGATTTGGAAGGTGTTATCCGTTTAATGATGAATATGTCTCTTTCTTTCGATCATCGTTTGATTGATGGGGTAACAGCGGTGCACTTTACCAATAAAATCAAGGAATTGCTGGAAAATCCAATTCGTTTAGTTGTGGAGATGAGATAAATGGTAGTAGGGGAAGTTGCTGTTGAAACGGATGTTGTCATCATGGGAGGAGGTCCGGGAGGATATGCTGCGGCTATCCGTCTCGGCCAGTTAGGTAAATCGGTCGTGCTGGTTGAAAAGGATAAGTTGGGCGGGGTTTGCCTTAATCGGGGCTGTATACCTTCAAAAGCATTGATTCACGCAGCTGATCAATACCATGGGCTTAACGATTTAGGGAAAATGGGAATCCGGCTGCCTCAGGAAAGAACCACTATGGACCTGGGGGTTTGGCAGGATTGGAAAGGGGGCATCACATCCCAGTTGGGGCATGGTATTGCCCATTTGTGTAAGGAAAACGGAGTGACGGTGGTTAAAGGCCAAGCAACTTTTTTATCTGATGACCGCATTGGAGTTGAAACCGGTGGCGATTTTGAAACCTACAAGTTTGAACAGGCAATTATTGCGACAGGGTCCAGGCCTTTCATTCCATCCTTCATAAAAGTCGATGGGGAATATATATTGGATTCAACATCATCTTTGCAGCTGAATGAAGTTCCAGCGAGCTTGTCGATCATTGGCGGAGGATATATCGGAATCGAGCTGGGTATGGCATTTGCAAAGTTAGGGACTAAAGTGACCATAATTGAGATGGCCAATCGCATACTCCCTCAAGTTGCTGAAAACCTGGTAAAGGACGTCACCCGGAATGCTAAGAAGCTCGGGATCAATATCAAAACATCCTCGAGGGTAGAGAAAGCGAGTGTAGTGGATGGTCAAGTGCATCTTCTTGTTTCCTCGGAAGAACAGGGTACGGAAGCGGTCGTGAGCGAAAAGACCCTGGTTACAATTGGAAGGATTCCTAACACGGAAGAAATTGGCCTGAACAGGGCTGGAGTGACGGTTGGTGAGAAAGGCCATATAGCAGTGGATATGGAATGCCGTACAAATGTGCCGCACATCTTTGCCATCGGTGATACTACGCCTGGTCCGGCACTTGCCCATCGAGCGTCCAAACAGGGGATCGTGGCAGCTGAAGTGATAGCGGGGCTGCCAAGTGCCGTTGACTCGCCTTATGTTCCCTATGTAATCTTCTCGGAACCACAAATAGCTGGTGTTGGTTTAAGCCGTGAAGAAGCCGAACAACAGGGATACAGCGTCAAGGTTGGCAAATTTCCGTTCAGTGCCAACGGAAGGGCGCTTGCAACGAATGAAACGGAGGGGTTTGCAGAAGTCATCGTGGATGCCAATAGTCATATATTGCTTGGAATGCATATGGTAGGTGCTGATGCTTCCAACCTTATAGGTGAAGGGGTCCTTGCCCTTGAGCTGGCGGCTCGGGTCGAAGATATAGCCCTCAGCATGCATCCTCATCCGACCTTGACCGAGGGGTGGCTGGAAGCGGCTGAAGCAGTTTTGGGACATGCAATTCACATCGTAAATAAATAGGAAAAGGTAAATTCATGGGGATTACCAATGTAGTCCCCGATTAGAAAGTTTTATCTTAATGGAGTCAAAGACCCGAAAGGCAAGGCTATCAGTAAATTCACTCCATTTGGAATTATGTCCCGGCGTTTGACCAAACAGGGGCCGTATTGGCCTGCAATGATTCCCTCTTGTAAAACCATCGGCATATTGATATCATTTTTACTTTGGGGAAGTATAGAGTTTTCAATAAGGCTTTGGATCCTTCCACTCCTAAACCATAACGGTTGATGAGATAACAAATCTATTCGCCATTCAACGATTAAATGGGTTTAATTTATACGAGAAAATTATGGAATGAAGGAGGCAAATGTAATGGAGTCAAATGGTGGGTCATTGCAAAAGAAATTATTGCCGAGGCATATTAGCATGATGGCAATGGGAGGGGCAATAGGTACTGGGATTTTTAAAGGAAGTGCCGAAACCATATCGTTAGCAGGGCCTGGAGTCATATTCACTTATATTTTTGCAGGATTGTTATTGCTAGTAGTCATGGGTGCCATAGCGGAAATGGCAATTGTCTATCCAAATACGAATATGAAAGGCTTCGTTCAGAAAGCATTCGGTAAGCGCCTTTCCTTCATCGTAGGCTGGATGTATTGTTTCATGTGGCTGTCCGTTTGTGTCATTGAGGTAGTGGTGGCAGGAAGCTTTTTGCAGTATTGGCTCCCGGCAATCCCGCTATGGATATTAAGTTTAGGGTGTGCGGCCTTCATTATTGGGATTAACATGATGAATGTCAAAAATTATGGTGAATTCGAATTTTGGTTTGCCGGCATTAAAATTACAATGATCATCTTATTCATCATATTGGGAGCCTGTATTTTATTTGGTGTGATCCCAAGCGGCGGATCTAATTATCTGCAAAACTTCACAGGGCATGGAGGATTTTTCCCGAATGGGTGGATGTCCATCTTTTCGGCATTACTGATCGTCATGTTCTCCTATGGCGGTTCCGAGTTAATTGGGGTGACGGTAACGGAAGCAAAGGATGCAGAACGCATTTTACCTAAGGTCATTAAAAACTATATTTGGAGAGTTGTATTATTCTTCACCTTACCGATACTTGTAATCTGCGGTTTGATTCCGTGGAATGAAATTGGCGACCAGGCAAGTCCGTTTGTACAGGTTTTGTCAATGTCAGGTTTTCAGGGATCTGCACATATCATGAATTTCATTTTGATTACGGCCGTCTTATCAGCCGCTAACTCTGGAATATATGGGTGTACTCGAATGCTGCATTCTTTAGCTGCAGAAGGGGAAGCTCCCAAGTCGTTCTCTTATGTATCAAAAAATGGCGTTCCCTTGTACAGTTTGCTATTAAGTGCAGGTGTATTGTTCGTCGGCTCCATGATTACTTTTGTTGCACAGGACAAGGCATTTACTCTATTAATGGCGTTTCCGGGTTTTGTAGTATCACTTGTATGGATCAGCATCTGTTTAGCGCAGCTTAAACTTCGCAATTCATATCCCAAAGCTCCCAGTTTTAAATTGTGGGGATTTCCATATATAACCTTGTTTACCGTAATCACGTTAAGCATCATTTGTGTCACGTTCGTGTTCAGTGATCAGAATCGAATCAGTATCATTACTTGCCTGATTGTGTTGGCTGCCTTAATCTTGATTTCAATTTTTAAATTTAAAAGAGTGGACATACAGGAAACACCTATAATAGAAAAAAATATCGCTAAATAAATCCGCATAAAAGATACGACATGGGCAAAGGCGTCCATGTCGTATCTTTCATTACTGATCACTTATATTCTGCAACTTCATTTCGATTGGTCATTTCCAGATGTTTTCTTGATTATATGTTGTAAGGATGCTATGAATCTCTCGTTCTCAAGCGGAGTGCCGATTGTCACGCGGATGGTATTTTCATAGCCTAGCAAATGACCTGAACGGATGATGACACCCTGAATTAATAACTTCTCAAAAATGTCCTTGCCAGGCTGGTTCAATTTAACCATCAAGAAGTTGGCATGTGAAGGGAAGAATGTCAAACCCATCTTGCTTAGTTCATTTTCTAGATATCTTCTTCCTTCCTCATTCTTACGAACACAATTCTCAACAAATGGATGGTCGTCGAGGGAAGCGAATGCCGCAGCCTGTGCCAAACGATTGGTATTGAAGGGTTCCTTCACTTTAACTAGCTCTTGTATGATGGAAGCATCCATTAAACCGTATCCGATCCTTAAAGCAGCCAATCCATATATCTTTGAAAAAGTGCGTAAGATAACCAGATTTGAATGCATATTGAGAAGCGGTAAGGTTTCTAAAAATTCTGCATCATCGACATATTCATAGTATGCTTCATCAACGATCAGTAAAATATGCTTCGGCACCTTCTCGATGAAAGAGCGTAACTTTTCTTTTTGAACGATCGTTCCTGTCGGATTATTGGGATTACAGACGAATATCATTCTTGTTTTTTCTGTTATGGCTTCATACATACCCTGAAGGTCATGTACACCATTGGTAAGAGGAATCTTTACAGGTGTGCCGCCGTCAATCAATACATTCGTTTCATAGCGTGGAAATGTCACATCAGCCATGATGACTTCATCATTTTGTTGGATATAGGTTCTTGTCAACAAACGTATCACTTCATCAGATCCATTGCCCAAAATGATATGATCTTTATTGATATTCAAGTTTCTTGCCAGTTTTTCAGCTAATGCAGGCGCCATGCCTTCAGGATAAAAGGAGGTTTGCTCCATTTCGTTAAGCATGGCTTCTTTTGCTAGAGGTGAGTAACCGAATGGGTTTTCATTGGATGCCAATTTAACGATCGTTTCAAGACCAAGTTCACGTTGCACTTCTTCAATTGGTTTGCCGGAAACATATGGGCTAATGCTTTCGATGTTTTGTCGAACCGGGATTTTTGTAAAGGTCAATGCAGGTTCCTCCCTTTGGTAAAGTTCTGAATTTTCTTTTTCTATTTGATTATTTTAATGATAGAATATTAACTGTTAAAATTACATACAAAAAAGAACGTATTTTTCGCTATCCATACAACATTTTAAAGAAATATATGCTTATATTCCTTCATTATGAAAGGCGGTTGCTTCATGGATGAAATAGATGTCAGTTTACTGGAACTTTTACAAAAAGATGGACGCATTACGATTAGTGAACTATCGAAGAAATTGGCTCTCAGTCGACCTAGCATCTCTGAACGAATGTACCGCCTGCAAGAAAAGGGGATCATTGAGGGGTTCAGCGCAAGGGTTTCCCCTTTGGCAATAGGAAGGGGTGTACTTGTGTTCATTCAGGTGAGTGAACTTAAAGTCCCTGTTTCCGATTTTGAGCAATTAGTGAAAAATGATTTAGACATTATCGAGTGCCACCGTGTAACAGGAACAGTTGGATATTTTTTGAAAGCGGCTTTAGCTGATATGGACAGCATGAGATTACTGATAGATCGATTAATACCCTATGGACATCTGAATACATCTGTGGTTTTGACATCCCCGGTACCTTCCCGCTCCATTCTTCCAAGGATCAATGAAATGGAGGATCATGGTGCGAAATCCTAGGCGGTCATTCAACTGATGTATCGTTCAAACTAATGAAGGGTAGAATGTAGGTTTTTTACAGAAAGGAACGAGGCGGAAGGCCTGTTCCTTTTTTTGTGTTATTTTAAATCCATCAAAGCGCCGAAATATTGCTGGGCGGTTGTAAAACAAATGAATGCCAATAGTTCAGAAACCTCTTCATCACTGAACACTTCCTTCAATACTTGGAAAAACTTTTCCTCCGTTTTTTCACGTTGCAAGAGAAATACTTCCGCAAAGGCAATTGCATAGCTTTCTTTCATATCTTCCGGCTTTAGCGGAGTCCCTTTTCCCTGACAGTATGAGCAGCCATTACCGTATGCCAGCACCCTTCTGACGTTTTCCTTCAATTTCTCCGAAAGTTTCCCATCTGCAGATATGCAATCTGAGAGGTCCGACCATTTATGCGAAATCTCTTCAGAATGAAATAATCTTTGAAATGGACTGGAGCCCTGTGATGATTTTTTTATTCTTGTCATGAACATCTCTCCTTTGAGATAATCCTAATATAAAAATCCAGAAATTTTAATTCCGTTTGTAAAGAAATGTGGTTTAATAATGAACGAATGTAAAGAGACAAAGGGGAATAATTTAAAAATGAAAATAGATGAGAAAGACCATAGCATCCTTGCCGAATTAACGTTGAATAGCCGAATTTCCATGAGGGAATTGGCAAAGAAAGTAAACCTTTCGGCCCCCACCGTTGCCGAACGGGTACGGCAAATGGAGTCGTTCGGGATCATTAAAGGGTATGTTGCCGAGATTGATCATAAAAAGATCGGTTTTCCAATTGAGTGTATCGTGGAAGCTACGATAAAAAATGGGGAATATGAGAAATTCAAAAAGTATATCTCCAAGGTGCCGAATGTTGACTTTTGTTATCGAATTGCCGGGCAGGCTTGCTTTATGCTGAAAATCCACACTCAGAGCCTTGAAGAAGTGGAGGAATTCATCAATCGGACCATTCCTTTTGCGGCAACCGTTACCCATGTTATCCTTTCACAGGTGGAGCCGGGACAGGAATGAGTATTTTTATAATGCAGAAAAAGAGATCTGTATATGCCGATCATTTTGAACGGTTCTAGAATTAATGGATAAAATCACGTGTCCATAAAGATATGACATATGTTTGCAGCGCCAGGTTTTTTTTGCAATCAATGCTTTCGGTGATTCAAGAAAGAATAAGCTAATGGAATAAGGGGTACATGTAATAATGGATTATAATCTGAAAAGGTGGGGTGAGGTATCATGGAAGGAACCGACGACTACAAACCTGAACTGGCCAGGGAAGCAGTAAATATGATTGAAAATGTAGCAGGAACACATCCTGGTTATCGGCGCGTGCATGCAAGGGGATATGTTTATGAGGGTGTTTTTACCCCAAACGGAAAAGCGTCCCCATTAACGGTGGCTTCGCATCTTCAGGATGAAGCCGTGCCGGTGATCATTCGGTTTTCAAATAGCTCACCGATTCCAAGCCATCCTGATGCCATTTCCCCTGTAAAGGGCATGGCAGTCAAGTTTCATTTGCCGAATGGAAAGGTGTCAGATCTTATTACTGTGACCATTCCGTTATTCTTTGCGAAAACACCGCAAGCGTTTGTTGATATTGCTGGCTTTTTCCAATCTGTAAAGGAAGGTTTCCCCAATCTGAAAGAGCTTGCAAAAATCCTGTGGAAATACCCTGAAAGCAAGGCAAGCTTGCAAATGCTTAAAGAAATGCGTTCTCCAGCCAGTTTTTCAACGTGCCAATATTACTCCATTCACGCATTCTATTTCATTAACAAGGAAGGAAGGCGACAGGCAATCAAGTATGAGTGGGTGCCAGATGCCGGCCTTAGTATGTTAGAAAAAGGGGAGATTGCCGAGCATTCGCCGGAGTATCTGGATGAAGAAATGGAAAAGAGGCTTAAAGAAGGACCGGTGGGCTTTAAATTGAACATCCAAATAGGAGGGGAAAATGACCCGACTGACGATCCGACTATTGCTTGGTCGGAAGATAAACAGGTAATCACGATAGGGCATTTAATGATCTCCAAAAAATCGGAAGTGTGTAAAGATACTTTATTGTTTGATCCAACCAATATCCCTGAAGGAATCGAGTGCTCGGAAGACCGGATCTTGCATTTTCGCCATAGTGCGTATGCCGTTTCATATGAACGTCGGATAAATAACCAATGAATCAAATCAAGAAAAACCCCCTATACCAAAGGGGTTCCTTGAATGTAGACAAACTCGATGAAAATCGAGTTTGTCTATTTTTATGGCTTGTACAATTTGGACGTTGATTGGAACGTATGGCACTCGCTTTCCGCGGGCGGTCGGCCCTCGGCTTTTTAAGTGAGTTACATTTTTCCGGATCTGAAAATAGTGTAGAGCATGAGTAAGAACATCAGGGTTGCAACGACAAAACCAATTTCGATAACCGGTATCTTCCAAAGGATCAAGGTTTCCCCGCCTATTGCAGAGCCGATAATGAGACCGACCATGATAATGCTGAATGCAAGCAGGATGATACTGAACGACAGCCGGTTCGAGATTTGATCAAGCTTATGTAAAAAAACTTGAAGTTCGGGGATGTTGATATCGAGCCGCAATTTCCCTTTTTTAATGATACCTGTCACTTCCCTGATATCCTTGGGCAGTTCGGCAATGGCTTCAGCAGACTCGATGAATTGATTCCAGGCGTTCTTCGCAATGTTTTTTGGGTTGTAGCGTTCTTTAAAAAGCCTTTCCCCAAAAGGTTCAGCTGCCTTCATGATGCTGAAATTCGGATCTAATCCTTCGACAATGGCCTCCATGGTAAGCAGAGCCTTGCCGAGCATCGTGAATTCGGGTGGGATTTGGACTTGGTGACGATTGGCAACCGTGAACAGATCATTGACTGCTCCGCCTAAAGAGATTTGGCTCAATGGGATATCATAATATTTATTTCGCAGTTCATCAATATCCCCCCTTAATGGGGCCATATCGATTTCGTCCGTCAAGAGACCCATATCTGAAAGCGTCTTGATCAATCCATTGGTGCTTCCGCGTTTCAGATTGATGACAAGCGAGGCGAACTGATATTTCGTTTCTTCCTCGAGACGTCCCACCATTCCAAAATCCATGAGTGCGACGACATTCCCAGGCAATATGATGATATTGCCTGGGTGGGGATCACCGTGGTAAAAGCCATCGATCAATATTTGATGAAGCATGGAGTTCGCTAATCTTTCCGCGATTTGCCGGCGATCATAACCTTCATCATCAAGCTGTTTATAATGATTGATCTTAATTCCCTGAATGAAATCCATTGTCAGGACCCGTTTTGTGGAAAACTCCCAATGGATCCTTGGTACCTTAAACCCTTGATCATCGATGAATTGCTTGGCTATTCTTTCACCGTTTCGACCCTCGGAGTTATAATCAAGTTCTGCGCGGAGTGATTTAGCGAATTCATCAATCATTTTTCTGATTTGGTAGCGTCTTGCCCAAGATATGCGTGCTTCCATAAGTCTTGCCAAATCATCGAGAATTTCCAAATCCGTTTCCACAGTCGGCAGAATATCTGGCCGCTGCACTTTGATTGCTACGACTTCTTGTGATGGAAGCCGAGCCGTATGGACCTGTCCAATCGAGGCGGTTGCCAGTGGGGTTTCATTAAATTCAAGGAAAATGTTTTCCAAAGAATCACCCAATTCGGCCTCGACAATTTTACGGACCCTATCAAATGGAAAGGGGGTGACCTGGTCCTGTAACTTTTCAAGCTCGCGGACGATTTCGTCAGGAACGAAATCACGCCTCGTACTTGCAATCTGACCAAGTTTAATGAATGTAGGTCCCAAGCTTTGTAATATCGTATGCAGCCGCTCTCCGATTGAGCGGAGGTTCAGGTTTTCATCGGGTTGGAGTTTCGATCCCGCTTTACTCTCGGATAATCCCAGGCGGTAGATGAAGTAACCAAACCCATTTTTCAAAAAGGCATTAATGATTTCTTGGTAACGATGTGCGTGTTTCAGCCGCTTGCGAAACATTCAAGTACCTCCTGTCACGGTTGTAAGTTTTGGTTCTGTTTCTCCAAAATTACGATACGGCGCTCCAATTCCTCGACTTCTTCTTTAGTTGCCAAGTTTAGGCCATTGAGCGCTTGATTGGCCTTGGCCTTGACGGAATCGTCCAGCTGCTTTTGGGCTTGCTCCCCTTTTTCGACCCATTGCTTAATAAGGATCTTGGAGTCTTCTTTGCTGATATCGCCTTTTTTGACAAGAGAGTCCACCGCTTTTTCAATTTGCTCTTTTGTAGCAGCGGCAGCACCTAATCCTAAAGAAAACACATTTTTTAATAAGTCCATTTTTACATTCCTCCAATATAAATTTTTACACTGTAAGAAAGATAATAGCGGATGCCTTTCACTCTGGTTCATTCTTGTTGTTACCATCTATCATACATCACTTTAGGGCAGCTACAAAAATATAAGGGTCCTGCGATTATTGATGGAAAAGAAAAGGATCTTTATATAGCTCAAAATTGTTTGAAGTGGAGAGGATTGGATATTATGATAGGGAAAAGCGGCTGTGAAAGTGAGGTTGGAATAATGGGTTTCAAAAATAAAACGGTGATTGTAACAGGTGCTTCGAATGGGATAGGGAGAGGCGTGGCAAAGGGATATGCAGAAAGCGGCGCTTCAGTCGTTCTCGCAGATTTGGACGAGCGGGAAGGACTTCTGTGTGTGGAAGAGCTCAAAAGTAAGGGTCATGAAGCCATGTTCGTTAAAACGGATGTACGCAAGGAAGCTGACATTCAACAATTGATGGATGTAACTCTAAAAACATATAAGACCATTGATATATTAATCAATAATGCAGGAAAGGCATTATTCAAATCGCTTTATGATCTGACGATAGAGGAATGGGACGATATGATGAATACGAATTTGCGCAGTGTTTTCCTTTGTTCCCGGGCCGCGGCAGAATCGATGCGGAAAAATGAAATGGGAGGTGCGATCATCAATATAGCATCAACCAGAGCGATGATGTCTGAGCCTGATTCGGAATCCTATGCAGCAACCAAAGGAGGGATCAAAGCACTGACACATGCGCTTGCCGCTTCTTTGGGCAAAGAGAAAATTACGGTCAATTCGATTTCTCCGGGGTGGATTGAAACGGGAGATTATGAATCGCTGAGGGATGAAGATCACCAGCAGCATTTTTCCAATCGGGTTGGCAAACCGGACGATATTGCAAGGGCCTGTCTTTATTTGACGGCAACGGAAAATAATTTCGTTACGGGTGAGGATCTTATCGTCGATGGAGGCATGACAAGAAAAATGATGTACGAGGAGTAACTCATTTTCTTCGGTAGAGATATTGCAGTTCAGTCCCGAGCTCACGGTTGAGCAGCTGTTCCATTTCTTCAAGCTCTTTTATGCCGATAGGGGCATCGGCAGCTGTCCAGTGAACGGTATAAACAAAATAGTAATCTCTTATTTTTCGGAAAATAACAGGCGAATTCGGGAATTGATCAAAAATTGCCCTGATATTATAGCGTCTCATGTAGGACCACTTAACAAGCTGCATGTAGCTACCCATCCTTTTCAGATCAATGACTGCCAGGATGGCAGCCATTGGTCCGGTTCTTATTTATCGTTGAATAAATTGAATAAGCCTCTAGCTACGCTGCCTTCTTCGGATGATCCTCCATTTTGCGGCGCTGCAGCAAATACACGGCTGGCTAGCCGGCTGAATGGCAAAGATTGCACCCATACTGTTCCGGGTCCTTTTAATGTTGCAAAGAATAAACCTTCGCCGCCGAACAAAGCGGTTTTCACACCCTTTACAGTTTCAATATTATAATCTACCCCGCTAGTCATTGCCACTAAACATCCTGTATCGACGCGTAAAATCTCCCCTGCTGCCAATTCCTTTTTATGGATCGTGCCGCCGGCATGAACGAAGGTCATTCCATCTCCTTCTAGTTTTTGCATGATGAAGCCTTCACCGCCAAAGAAGCCTGCCCCTATTTTTCTCTGAAACTCAATTCCGACCGAAACGCCTTTTGCGGCCGCCAGGAATGCGTCTTTTTGACATATGATTTTCCCGCCCAGCTCGCTTAAATCCATCGGGATGATTTTACCTGGATATGGCGATGCGAATGAAACGTGTTTTTTATCTCGTCCTTCATTCGTAAAAGCCGTCATGAAAAGACTCTCACCAGTAAGGAGCCGTTTCCCGGCCCCGAATAGCTTACCCATCATTCCGCTGTCACCATTTGAAGACCCATCACCAAAGATGGTTTCCATCTTGATTTGATCTTCCATCATCATTAAGCTTCCAGCCTCGGCAATCACCGTTTCCTGAGGGTCCAATTCCACTTCTACAAACTGCATGTCATCTCCATATACCTTAAAATCTATTTCATGATTATTCAATTTTCATTCCTCCTATCCGCTTATTTTCATTGTAAAAGATAAACTCTTAACCTGCCAATATTATTCAGTTTTCTGCTGTAGTTTATATATTTTTTGTTTTCACGGGTATATCTAGTAAAATGTAGAAAGAAAAAACAGCATGACACTTAAGCTGAAATGAACCTTTTTCTTAAGTGCAGGAGGAGACAGCCATGGAGACTTACATACTATCATTGGACCAGGGAACGACAAGTTCCCGGGCCATTTTATTTAATAAAAGCGGGGAAGTTTTGCATATTGCCCAAAAGGAATTCACCCAATACTTTCCGAATCCAGGATGGGTGGAGCATAACGCCAATGAGATTTGGGGTTCCATCCTATCGGTAATCGCTTCCTGTCTATCGGAAATGAATGTAAAGCCTGAACAGATCGCTGGAATTGGCATAACGAATCAACGGGAGACGACCGTGGTATGGGATAAGGAAACAGGTCAGCCGATTCATCATGCCATCGTCTGGCAATCCCGGCAGACAAGCGAAATTTGTACGCAATTGAAGGGTGAAGGCCTCGATGACTTATTTTTGCAGAAAACCGGATTATTGATTGATGCATATTTTTCCGGAACGAAGGTGAAATGGATTCTCGACCATGTAGATGGGGCACGGGAAAAGGCTGAAAACGGAGACTTATTGTTTGGTACGATCGATACGTGGCTGATATGGAAACTTTCGGGTGGTAAATCACATGTAACCGATTATTCGAATGCTTCAAGGACGCTGATGTATAACATTCATGACCTGAAGTGGGACGAAGAGCTGCTGGAAATCCTGCAAGTTCCGCGGTCGATGCTTCCGGATGTTCGTTCTTCATCGGAGGTATACGGGAAAACAGCGCCACACCATTTCTTTGGGCATGAAATCCCGATTGCCGGAGCAGCGGGAGATCAACAGGCCGCATTGTTCGGCCAAGAATGCTTTGAAAAAGGAATGGCTAAGAATACGTATGGCACCGGATGCTTCATGCTGATGAACACAGGAGAAAAGGCAGTGAAATCAGAGCATGGCCTGTTGACCACGATTGCATGGGGGCTGAATGGAAAAGTCGAATATGCCTTGGAAGGAAGTATTTTTGTCGCAGGTTCGGCCATACAATGGTTAAGGGATGGACTGAAACTCTTGAATGATCCGAAAGACAGTGAAAAGTATGCTTTGCGGGTCACTTCAGCCGATGGTGTCTATGTAGTTCCCGCATTTGTTGGATTAGGCACCCCTTATTGGGATAGTGATGTCAGGGGAGCTGTATTCGGACTGACAAGGGGGACAGCGAAGGAGCATTTCGTCCGGGCAACATTGGAAGCATTGGCCTACCAGACAAAAGATGTCCTTAGCGCCATGGAGATTGATTCAGGGATTAACCTAAAGGCATTGAGGGTCGATGGCGGGGTTGTCAAAAACAACTTCTTGATGGAATTCCAAAGCGGCCTCCTGAATGTACCAGTCGAAAGACCCGTTATTAGTGAAACGACAGCGTTAGGAGCGGCGTATTTGGCTGGGCTCGCTGTCGGATATTGGGAAAGTCAGGAAGAGATTTCAAAGCTATGGGCGGTCGATAAGAAATTCGAACCCGAGATGGAAGAACAGGAACGGAAGGATTTATATAATGGCTGGAAAAAGGCAGTTCAGGCGGCAAGGGTTTTTAAATAGAGTAAGTAAGGGTATTAATAGGGAGAGATGAATACAGAACGTACAAACTTAAAAAAGGGGTGGTATTATGTTAGTTAAGGATTTCATGATAAGGGAAGTCTTTGTAGCCCGTCCTGATTTTACATTAAAGGAAATTCTGCGGATCTTGATCGAAAATAAAGTTGGCGGGGTCCCCGTCGTGGATGAACAGGATAAGCTATTGGGAATGGTGACGGACGGGGATATCCTTCGTTACTTGACACCTGCAGAGGAAGCCATCATGGGGTATTTCACCTACATTACGGTTCTTCCCGGTGAAGAATTGGATGAAAAAGTTACATCCAAAATGAATGATAAAGTCTCACAAATCATTAAAAATAATAAAAGGATTACAAAGCTATCTCCCGAAGATCCGTTAGATGAATTGATAAAGGTCCTTTCCAAGCATCATTTCAAGAAAATCCCCGTCGTGGACAAAAATGATAAAGTAGTCGGCATCATCAGCAGGGGAGATGCACTTAGGGCCCTTTATAAGGAATTCGTTCAAAAGCTGGAATAAATGGGCATCATAAAAAGGCCTGCTCGATTACGAGCAGGCCTTTTTGTAATCATCATTGAGTGCTTTCTACTGCTTTACCTGCATCAGATTCACCTTTTGCTCTTTTTTCCTTCAATTTAAAGTAGGCGTCCATTACGTCCCGCCCGATCCGTTTGTTAATATCATCAGAGGGCTGACCTTGATAAACCCATGGAACGACGACAGAAAATGCCACTTCCGGATTATTGTGAGGTGCATAACCTACAAGCGTCAAATTGATAGTCGGGACTGGCGCGCTATATTGATTCCTCCGCGGTCCGTCGTAAAAGGCTTCGGCAGTACCCGTTTTTGCTGCCGCACGGTAAGACTTCCCGCCGAAATATTTATATGCCGTCCCGCCTGGCTCCTGGGCGACCTGCCTGAATCCTTCCTGGACACGCTGTAGCCAAACGTCTTTCCCGCCTAAATCGTTTAACACTTTGGGACTCATTGTTTTAAAGACGCTGCCCAATTCATTGTGTTCGTTGGATGGATTCCTGATTTCCCTGACCATATGGGGCTCAAGCCTTTTTCCGCCATTTGCAATCGTTGAAACATACTGTGCCAATTGCATGGGGGTATATGTATCATACTGCCCGATCGATAAATCCAGCAGCAATCCGTCTGTTGACATATCGACTCCTTTAAACCCGACGGATTCATTTGGCAGGTCGATGCCGGTACGGACACCCAAGCCGAATTGGGCATAATGATTCCGCATGATGGAATAAGCTTCCCGGTTGATTCCTAACGGCCGGTTAGGGATATAATGACCGCCGGCAATTTTGATTGCCGTCATGAACATATAGACATTCGACGATTTCTTTAACGCGGAGACATCGGTTACATAACCCAAATCACTATAAGATCCTTTCTTAGGAGCCCCTGCTAAATGGAGTTTCCTGTCAAAAAAAGCTGACCCTGGTGCGATGGCTCCTGTCTGAAAGCCTGTGTAGACAGTGGCTCCTTTAACAGATGATCCCATCGTATAGGAGGTCGTAATGTTTCCAAGGGCAAAATCGTTCATTTCGGTCAATCCGGTTTTACTGTTGCGGCCGTATTGCCTGCCGGCCATCGTAAGCACCTCGCCTGTATTCGGGTCCATTAAAACGACGAAGGCACGATCCAATAAGTAGGTATTTCCCTTAGCTTTGGTTTTGCGCAATTCGTTCTCGAGGATTTTTTCAACCTGCTGTTGCAGCTCCATATCAATTGTAAGGACCAAGTCCTTTCCGCTTTGCCCTTCAGTGAGGGTATTCGTTTTGATGACTTCCCCTTTGCTCAGCACATTTTCAATCCGCGTCTTTTGACCGCGCAGGACATCTTCATATTGTTTTTCAATATAACTTTTTCCGACCCGGTCATTCCTGGTATAGTCGCGTGCCAGGTAATAGTCGATATTTTCACTGGGAATGCCTTCTTCGGAAGAAGAGACCTTGCCAAGAACCGAGCGGAGGGTCTCGTCATACTTATAGGTCCTTTCCCAATCCGTCGTTACATCCACGCCTGGCATTTCATCCAAATGTTCACTGACCCTGGCGAATTCCTTAGTGGTGACATCTTTATTCTTTACGATTGACGGTGCGAGGGCATAGCCGCTATTGAATTCCCGGAAGATGGCGATCACTTCCAATTCATCTTTGGAGAATTCCTTGATATTCTCATCGGTTATCCGCTCCATTTGAAGTTTGTATAAATCTTTTTGCTCCAGTTTCTTTTCGATGACTTTCTTCTTCTCGGCCTTGGTGATCAAGGCTTCGGCTTCTTTCGGATGTTTTAAAATCCAAAAATCCTTTTTATCCGGCAGGGTTACCTTTTTGGTATCTTTTTCTATCAAGGTGGCAAGGACCTCTGCCGTCTTCACCATATCTGCCGTTTTCGTATTCGGGTATTTCGTATAGGTGATGGCATTACGCGGCTCATTATCAACGACCGGATTCAAGTTCCGGTCATACATCTTACCACGGGGAACGGGGGTATTGGCCACATCGTTTTCCGTTCTGTCGACTTCACGGAGGTAATCGTCCCCATACACGATTTGGACGATGCCAAGCCGGATTATTAAGCTTGAAAATAAAATGAATATTAAAAAGAACATAAAGTTCAGTCGGAAAGGAATTGGGGTTTTTTTCTTTTTTTCTTTGGCCATCATTAACATTCCTTTCTAGTAAAAGTAAAAAATAAGAAAATTCCTATCTCCAATGATATATAAAATTAACTTATTTTTCTATGCTTTATCCGTAAATTTATCTATATTTCCAAAAGAATGTTTTGAAGCTATATAATTCCTAGTAATCTTATAATTGGGAAAATTGATATACATATAAGGTCAATGGGGGTTTTAATAGATAGAGAGAGGGCGAAGCGGCAAAGCGACAATCATGAGGAGAAAAGCATATATGAGTCGCTCTTGTGGCCAAAGCGCTTTGAAGGAAATTTTGTAAATGAATGAAAAATGTCTTTAAACCTTAGTATCCATTCGCAATGACTAAAGTACCATGATAAGCATCAATTTGATTCATATGCCCTAACGGGAGGAGTTTGAGTCGTGACAGTGATAACCTCTTTGAAATATCCGCTTAGCTCAAGCCACTTTTCAGGGTAAATATAGTTGAAGCGTTCGATCGTTTCCAGGGAATGAAGCACAAGGGAATCGATTTGCCCCGTTTTTTTACTTTGTAAATTGGATAGAAGCTCATGCGGGATGGTGTAATAAGGGTGGATTTGATACGGATTGAGTATGACCGGGGAAATATTATTCTCTTCCATATACCTGTCCGTCACGATCTTTTGGATTGCAAAGCTTTCATCCATATGTAAATCCCAAATTTTGTAATTTGGATTCAATAGTACAATGCCTCTCATTTGATTCACCCATTCTTTTTTGCTAACCATTCTTGCCAAATGGGGGATGGGATATTCAAAGTAAGAGGCATCATGCTAGAAAATGGCTTTCATTCCGTTAAGGGTTTTGAGCTGCTTGACATTTTCGAGCACCTCGTTGGTCAGGTCCTCCTTTTTAATGATTGGTAAACTTCGTAAATCTTCCATGTAGCTTTCATTCGTGAACCAATCAAAGGAATGGGGAGGAAAGAATAGTTGATCTTTCCATGCATCATGAAGAGTGGGGCTGTAGATTTTATCATCTTTTGACGTGGATCCATCAGAGGTATATATGCTTGCCCAATAATCCTCTCTGGAACCCGTGTGGGGAATCTCTTTTGTAAAATGGCCAACTCCGCGAAAAACCACCGGATGCTGAAAAAGAAGCCCATATAATAATTTCCCCGTTTCAATGCGCTGTTTCGGGTCGGCAAAGCGTTCGACGGTAAGTCCTGTCAAGGAATGAAGTCCTTTTTGCTTGTTTGCATAAGGAAAGATCACCTTCATGAAGCCTAAGTATTCCTGAAGCTGAAAATCAAGCCTGCGGAGGATTTCACCATGACGGGTGCGTTTTAATATCCTTTCCTGAAGCATTCTTTGTTCATTGATGATAAGGGCCGTTGTCAAAATGGGTGAATGGGGCTCTTCGATGAAAGATTCCCAAATCGGGGTCATGAATCTTGAAATGCGGAATACTGGTAAATACCTTCTTAGCGGAAGTTCTTTTTGTTTAGAATGTTCATATAAAAGAAGTTGGGGGAAGGCATCTGCAAATATGGCTGAATTGGCACGCTCAAGGAAAAGGAAAAATTTTTGCCGTTCCTCTCTGTCAAGGAGATGGGTCATGTTTGAACTTTTCAAGTCAGTCATATGGTATCCTCCATTCCTCGAAACCATATGTGCTAAAAAGGCCCAGTGAACCTCTGGATTGCGATTGTAAAAGGCAAGATAGGCTTGAGTTCTTGTGATATTGTTCCGGTTCAAGGCAGCCGTTTCGGTTCGAATGCTTTTTATCAGGGCGGCTTCCTCGGGGAAAAAAGCTTTTGACTCATCAACAGGCTGAAAGAGCTCTTTTTGTAAACGGGATTTTAGCGTGTCAAATCTTTCAGCATCGATGATCGGTTTTGTTTTGGCAGGGTGTTTACCCAACAGCTTTTGAAAATATTGGGAAAGCATACATTTCACCACGAATGTTTTTCGATCATTATATGCATAGCCATCAAGAAAGGGGCGTTGCATTTGCAACCCCCCAAGGTGATGTCATCTTTTATTCTTCTTTTCCCGGTACAATAAAATATAATAAACTATCCAGAAAAGAAACACAGGAATGAAGGATAAAAATCTATATTGGACCGGTACGGCAAATAAGATGAAAATGGCTGATAATAAAAAGGGAACCGCCAGGAGTATATATTTTCTCCATTGCATATGCTGAACCTCCTTAGGTTGCGTCATTCTTATTAGAATAAAGGATTATCCATCAATAATCTAGAAAAGTCACAATTGACAAAAATATGCAAACGTAGTAGTCTTTAAAAACAAGTTAAAAATTACCATTAATCAATGGAAAAGGAGGCGAACGTCATGACTAAATCAGTTAAGCACAGTGATGTCACAATTGAATATCATACGTCCGCCTGCCCTGAGACCTTGTCTTTCCAGACATAGGATTCCTCATTTCCATTCATGATTTTAAAGCGCAGGTTGTGGAATTTTCGCGGCCTGCGCTTTTATATGTGTTATTACGCATCTAAAAAAGCTTCCGCTAATCGGCGGGGGCTTTTTGGCATTTTGGATCCAGGTGCATTAGCACCCTTTCCATATACAGGATAGGAGGAAATATAAATGAGACAAAAGACATTGGAAATCTTATTGCAGCCGGGAGATCCAGAAAGCGGTTAGCGAGCGAAGGGTTTGACCAAAAGGGAGGGGAATTCATGTTTGCAATTTTTAAAAAGCTGTCCTGGTTCTTTAAAGAACAGTGGCAGCGTTACACCTTGGCGATTTTATTTCTATGTCTAGTGAATATCTTGGAGGTTATCCCGCCAAAACTTGTCGGGAATGCCATCGATGATATGAACAATGGCAGCATGACACAGGAAGGGGTCATGAAATACGTTATTTATTTGCTCATGGTACTGATCGGCAGTTACCTATTTGGTTACTTATGGAGTTATCTGTTATTCGGCGGCGGAAACTTGGTCGAACGGAAACTAAGGTCAGGGTTTATGGGCCATTTGCTGAAAATGACGCCGAGTTTTTATGAAAAAAACCGTACAGGAGATTTAATGGCAAGGGCAACCAATGATTTAAAGGCAATATCCCTCACTGCTGGTTTCGGGATACTGACCCTCGTAGACGCGGTGCTGTTCACCATCACGGTAGTGGTCATGATGGGAGCCACGATCAGCTGGCAGTTGACGATTGCGGCGGTGCTCCCGCTTCCAATCATGGCAGTGCTGATGCAAATTTACGTGAAGAAAATTTACAAACGTTTTACGGATGCACAAGCAGCCTTTGGCACTTTAAATGACAAGGTCCTGGAATCCATTTCCGGTGTCCGTGTTATCCGGGCCTATGTCCAGGAGCGGGAAGATGAAAAGCGATTTGAGGAAATGACCGAGGATGTATATAGCAAAAACCTAGCCGTGGCAAGGATCGACGCCCTCTTTGATCCGACAATCAGCATTATCATCGGCATCAGCTATTTAATCGGGTTGGGCTATGGGGCTTATCTTGTGTTTCAACAGGCCATAACGCTTGGCGGACTTGTTTCGTTCAATGTGTACCTAGGCATGTTAATCTGGCCGATGATCGCGGTGGGTGAACTGATCAATGTCATGCAAAGGGGAAATGCTTCGCTAGATCGTGTTCAGGATACCCTTTCGTATGAAGCGGATGTGAAGAATTCAATGGGGCTGGAGAGTATTACGAACCCGGGGAATATCCAATTCAATTCAGTGCATTTTACATACCCTTCCTCAACGGTTGTGAATCTATTCGATATTTCCGTTCAGCTTGAGCGCGGTCAAACATTGGGGATAGTGGGGAAAACAGGTAGTGGAAAAACGACATTCGTGAAGCAATTGCTGCGGGAATATCCTTTAGGTACAGGTGAAATCGCTTTTGCAGGCATGCCGCTGGAGCAACTGCACCTTGAAGATATCCGTAAATGGATCGGATATGTTCCACAGGACCATTTTTTATTCTCGAAGACTGTTAGGGAAAATATCTTATTCGGTAAAATGGATGCAACGGAAGATGAACTGGCTGAAGCTATCCGGCTGGCGGATTTTGAGAAGGATTTAATGATGCTTCCAAATCGTCTAGAGACACTCGTCGGTGAGAAGGGTGTCGCTCTGTCCGGTGGGCAAAAGCAGAGGATCTCGATTGCCAGAGCATTGATCAAAAATCCGGAAATCCTTATATTGGATGATTCCTTATCCGCTGTCGATGCAAAAACGGAAACGACGATCATCGATAATATCCAAAATGAACGGGCAGGGAAAACGACCATCATCACAACCCACCGCTTATCAGCCGTTCAGCACGCGGACAGGATTATCGTATTGGACAGCGGGAAAATCATCGAAGAGGGGACTCATGCGGATTTACTGCTGAATGATGGCTGGTATAGCGAGCAATATGAACGACAGCAGGTTGACGAAGGGACGGAGGTGAAGGCATGAAGGTCGTAAAGAAACTTTTTAATTATGCTGCCCTTTATAAAAAATTGATCATTGGCGCCCTGATCATGCTTGCTCTTTCGGTAGCGGCCGATTTAACGGGTCCTTTCGTTGCCAAGAAAATCATCGATTCACATATACTTGGCATCGAATCTTCCTGGTATGAAGCAGGTAAAGGAAAAGATGCAGTTAAGTATGATGGAAATTGGTATAAACGTGCTGATTACTTTGCAAAAGGTGAGAAGAAAGGCAGGGAAGTCCATGTTCTGCAGGTTGGCAATCAATTTGTCTTCGTAGATGAAGCTGTCCCTATCGATGGGCGCAGAACCTTGGAGAACCAATCATTGAGCATCAAGAAAGACGGGAAAGAGCACCGTGCGCAAGCAGTGAAATTGACGAGTCAGGAAGTGATGGGATTTTATCAACCGGAAATCCCGCGGATCATTAAGCTTGTGGCTTTTTATTTCAGCCTTGTCATCCTTTCCTCCATTTTTCAATATGGCCAGAGTTTTTATTTACAGAAAGCGGCGAACCGAATCATACAGAAGATGCGAAATGATATATTTAGGCATATTTCCCGTTTGCCGATACGTTATTTCGATAATATGCCAGCGGGTAAAGTTGTAGCCAGGGTCACTAATGATACGGAAGCGATCCGGGAATTATATGTAACCGTGCTCGCCAACTTCTTCTCGAGTACCATTAATATTTTCGGCGTTCTAATTGCTTTGTTTATTCTGGATCCACGAGTCGGTACCATTGGCCTTATACTTATTCCGATCATCGTTATCTGGACGATGGTATACCGTAAATTCGCCTCGAAATATAATCACATCATTCGGGAACGGGTCAGCGATATTAATGGAATGATCAATGAATCCATTTCTGGTATGAGCATCATTCAGGCATTTGGACGTGAAAAGGAGACGAAGCAATCTTTTGAAAATCTGAACCGGGAGCATTTTTCCTATCAAAATAAAATGCTCCATTTGAACTCGTTGACGGGTGGAAACTTGATTGGCGTCATTAAGGTTTTGGCGCTGATGGCCTTCGTCTGGTATTTCGGCGGTATTTCCCTTACAGTGGGTTCGGCCGTTTCCTTAGGGATGATGTATGCAATTGTTGATTTGATCAGCCGCCTGCTACATCCGCTTCACGGAATCGTCAATCAGTTCGCTAATCTTGAACAGGCGCTTGTTGCAGGGGAGAGGACGTTCAGCTTATTGGATGAAAAGGGATTGGCAGTCAGCGATGAAAACATATCCAGATACAAAGGAAACGTACAATTCGAAAATGTTTCTTTTGGTTATAAGGATAAAGAATATGTGTTAAGGGACATTTCCTTCTCCGCTAAACAGGGGGAAACGGTTGCTTTAGTTGGCCACACCGGTTCAGGAAAAAGCTCCATAATGAATTTATTATTCCGCTTTTATGACAGCAGTGAAGGACAGATCAAAATCGATGGCAGAAATATATTGGATATCCCCCATCAGACGCTTAGGGAGCATATGGGGATCGTCCTTCAGGACCCCTATTTATTTACTGGCACCATCGCCTCCAATATCAGTCTCAATCATAAAGGCATTACAAGGGAAATGGTTGAAAAAGCATTAAGAGATGTCGGGGGGGACAAAGTGCTGAAGCATCTTCCTTTAGGGCTTGACGAGCCCGTGATCGAAAAAGGCGGAACGCTGTCTTCCGGACAGCGTCAGCTAATCTCTTTTGCCCGTGCCCTTGCATTCAATCCGGCCATATTGATCTTGGATGAAGCGACAGCAAGCATCGACACCGAAACCGAGGCAATTATCCAGGAGGGTATGGAAGTGCTGAAAAAAGGGAGAACGACCTTCATCATTGCACATAGGCTTTCCACGATAAAAAATGCCGACCAAATTCTTGTACTGGAAAAAGGGCGGATTGCTGAGCAAGGTACACATGAGGAATTAATGGAACTGAAAGGGAAGTACTATCAAATGTATGAACTGCAGGCAGGTCCGCATAAAGGCATGGCTGGCTGAACACAATGGAATAAGGGTGGATCATCTAGATTAAACTATAATGAAGGTACCGACTTTTGGTACCTTCAAGCATAATGATTGATAATAGTAATCATTACGTTTAAGATATACCTATACTGACGATGAGGTGATAATAGTGAAACAAGAAATTCATCCCGATTATCAACAAGTGGTATTCATGGATACCAACAGTGGGTATAAATTTTTGACAGGCTCCACTAAGACGTCCAATGAAACAATCGTTTGGGAAGACGGCCAAACATATCCCTTATTAAAAGTGGAAATCAGCTCGGATACGCACCCTTATTATACAGGAAAGCAGAAGTTTGCTGAAAAAGGCGGACGGGTGGATCGCTTCCTGGATAAATATAATATGAAGAAATGAGAGTTAGGCCATCGGGAAATCGATGGTCTTCTCTTATTGATGGAATAAAAAAGGTGCCCATAAAATATGAGGCACCCACTACTTTAATCATTTTGCAGCAATTGCTTCCCCTTTGGCAATATTGACGAGGGCAGCTTCGAAGTCCTTGATTAAATCGTCCGGATTTTCCAGTCCGACAGAGAGGCGGAGCAAGCTATTCGTGATGCCTCGCTTTTCCCTTTCATCAGCAGGCATGGCCGCATGGGACATTTTGGCCGGGTAGGATAATATGGATTCTACCGCTCCCAGGCTTACGGCAAAAACAGGGAGCTCGACTGTGTTCACGAAGGAACGGAAGATTTCCTCACTTTCCAATTCAAATGATAGGACCGCCCCTGCTCCGAGTGACTGGCCTTTCTGGATGGCGTGCTGTGGATGATCGGCTAGGCCGGGATAATACACTTTTTTCACCAAGGGCTGCTCCTTTAAGTAGGCTGCAATCTTTTCTGCCCCTTTTTGTGAATGTTCCATTCTAACTGACAAGGTTTTCAAGCCTCTCATTACGAGCCAGGCATCCTGGACACCAAGGACCGCTCCAAAGGAGTTTTGAAGCGAACCGAGTCTTGCCGCCAATTCCGGATCTTTCACGACCGCAAGCCCAGCTACCACATCACTATGTCCGGATAAAAACTTCGTCGCGCTATGAAGGACAACATCAGCGCCCAGATTCAGCGGTTTTTGCAATGCGGGCGTCAAGAATGTATTATCAACAAAACTTAAGGCACCGGCTTTTTTTGCGATATCACATACAGCTTGAATATCGGTCACTTTAAGTAAAGGATTTGAAGGCGTTTCAATGTATATGGCCCTGGTATTTGGCTGAACCGCCGCTTTGACACTTTCAAGGTCCGTCATGTCAACGAAGGTATGCTCAATATTGAAACGGTTCAATACGCTTGTGACCATCCTGAACGTTCCGCCATACACATCTTCGGAAATGACGATATGATCCCCGGCAGACAATAGCAGGAAGGCTGTTGAAATGGCAGCCATACCTGATGAAAAGGCAAAGCCGTGAGTGCCTTCCTCAAGTTCGGCAATGATGTCTTCAAGTGCCTCGCGGGTTGGGTTCCCGCTTCTGCTGTAGTCATATTTGCCGAATTGATCGATATCGGATTGATGGAAAGTCGATGCATGCTGGATGGGGACGCTCACACCGCCCGTTGCCGGATCGAATTTATGTTGATTATGAAGTAATTTCGTTTCAAAGCTAAAATCTTGATCTGTCATCGTAGTGCCTCCCTTTTTACATGTGCGAATGCTTGCTGCAAGTCACCAATCAAATCGTCGCTATCCTCGATGCCAACGGAGAAGCGGAGCAGTCGGTTACAAACCCCGTTTGCCGTTCTGACTTCAAGCGGTATATCGGCATGTGTTTGTGTGGCAGGATAGGTGATGAAGCTTTCAACCCCTCCCAGGCTTTCTGCAAAGGAAATTAATGAGAGCGATTGTAAAAATGGGTTGACCGCCGCTTCATCAATGATGCGGAAAGAAATCATGCCGCCCCGGCCTGGATACAATACGTCCGTAACACAATCATGCTCCGATAAGTAATCTACAAGTATCTTGGCATTCTTTTCATGCCGCTCCATCCGCAATGCCAGGGTTTTCATTCCGCGCATCAACAGCCAAGAATCAAATGGGCTCAAGACAGCTCCAGTGCCATTATGATGGAAGGCAAGTGCATCACATAATTCAGCGCCGCTAGCAACGATCAGTCCGGCGAGCACATCATTATGACCACCGAGATACTTGGTTGCACTGTGGATCACAATATCAGCTCCAAGCAAGATGGGTTGTTGAATAAGAGGCGTGTAAAAAGTGTTATCAACGATTAGCAATAAATTATATCGTTTAGCCAATGCGGCAACGGCGCTAATATCCGTTTGCTGCATAAGAGGGTTAGTGGGAGTTTCGATGAAGATGGCTTTCGTGTGAGGAGTGATGGCTTTTTCGATATCCTCCAAACAACAAGTGTTTACATAGTCACACTGCAATCCCCATTTTTTAAAACCTTGTTCTAACAGCCGATATGTACCGCCATAAAGATCTTCACTGACAATCCACGCATCCCCGGATTTAAAAAGGGCGAGTATAGTGGAGATGGCGGCCATTCCTGAACTGCAGGCATAGCCTTGGTCTCCTTTTTCCAGATCGGCGATGGATCGCTCCAATAGCTGGCGGGTAGGGTTACCTGTCCTTGTGTAGTCGAATCCCGTCGATTGACCGATTCCTTCGTGGCGAAAAGCTGTTGAAAAGTATACCGGCGGATTGACTGTTCCTGTCGCCGTTTCACTGCGATTTCCTAATTGAGCAAGATATGTTTCAGGTTTATACATGGTTTTCACTGCTCCTTTGAGTTAAATAAAATAAAAAAAAGTCTTCTTTAAGAAGAAGACTTTGATTAAGTAGGGACGAGTCATTCTTCTTATCTTCCAAGTTTATAAACTTGTGGAATTAGCACCTTTTCATTGGTTTGAAACAAATGAAGGTTGCTGAGGTGTCATCGGGCCATTCCCTCTACCTCTCTCGATAAGAGTTTAGATTATTCAATTTCTTTTGAATTTACTATATATACAAAACGCTGTCAAGGACATTTTGGGGGTGATGATGTGTTTGTGTTCATGGCCAGGTCAATTGAAGCCTAGAGGTGCCTACACTTTATGTGTCAAAAAAGAATATCCAAATTTTCATCTAAATATGAATGGTCTAGGATTTTCCAGAAATATGGAAAGGGTCAGCGGGATATTTTTGCTTTAAAATAATAAAGTTTGTACAATGTATGGAGAGAAAGAATAATCCGACATTATTCATTTCATATGCAAAAATTCTTCAATGAATAGTGCAAACTTAGGAGGAGAACACATGGAATACAGAATCGAACGAGATACGATGGGTGAAGTGAAAGTTCCTGCTGATAAATATTGGGGAGCACAAACTGAGAGAAGCCGTAACAATTTCAAAATCGGTAACGAAAAAATGCCGATTGAATTGGTTCGTGCATTTGCATACGTTAAACAAGCTGCTGCAAAGGTGAACTATGATCTTGGTGACCTTTCCGAAGTTAAAAAGAACGCCATCGTCAAGATTTGCGGCGAAATCCTTGAAGGTACGCTTGATGAACATTTCCCGCTTGTAGTGTGGCAAACGGGAAGCGGTACGCAAAGTAATATGAACGTGAATGAAGTGGTCGCTAACAAAGGGAATGAATGGTTAAAAGAAAATGGTGAATCGGAAATCCTTCATCCGAATGATGATGTTAACAAGGCACAAAGCTCAAATGATACTTTCCCGACCGCCATGCATATTGCAGCCTTTATGGAAGTCGCTGAAAAATTGGTTCCTGCCATCAAAGCACTTCGTGATACATTCGATACAAAAGAAAAAGAATTTTGGGATGTCGTGAAAATCGGCCGGACACATCTTCAAGATGCTACACCATTAACATTAGGACAAGAAATTTCCGGTTGGAAAGCGATGCTCGATAAAGATTTGGCGATGATTGAGGAAAGCAGCCAAAAACTATTGAACCTTGCTCTAGGCGGAACGGCTGTAGGAACCGGAATCAATACAAAGAAAGAATTCCCGGGACTTTCTGCCAAACAAATTGCAGCGGATACAGGATATCCTTTTGTCACATCTGATAATAAGTTCCATGCATTGACTAGCCATAACGAAATCGTCTATGCACACGGTGCTTTGAAAGCATTGGCGGCGGATTTAATGAAAATTGCGAACGATGTCAGATGGCTGGCAAGTGGACCTAGAAGCGGAATCGGAGAAATAGCCATTCCGGAAAACGAGCCGGGCAGCTCCATCATGCCAGGTAAAGTCAATCCGACCCAAAGTGAAGCGCTTACCATGATTGCGACACAAATCGTGGGTAACGATGCTACAATTAGCTTTGCAGCAAGCCAAGGTAACTTTGAATTGAATGTATTCAAACCAGTCATCATCTATAACTTCCTGCAAACGGTCAAATTATTGACGGAAGGCATTCATTCCTTCAACGATAATTGTGCGGTTGGCATCACTGCAAATGAAGATAAGATCAAAGAAAATGTAGAGCGTTCCCTTATGCTGGTAACAGCATTGAACCCGCATATCGGTTATGAAAAAGCAGCCAAGATCGCCAAAACTGCCTTCAAGGACAACTCCACGTTAAAAGAAGCGGCGTTGAAACTGGGGTTCCTGACGGAAGATGAATTCAAAGCATGGGTCGATCCTGCTAACATGGTTAATAAATAATTGGATGGAAGTACCCTCCCTCTAGCATTAGGGAGGGTGTTTCCATGTGTTAAAATAATGGAATCGACAAATACTGAAATCATAAGTATCGGGAACAGGAGGAAAAACAATGTCTATATGCCCGCTTTGCAACGGCCTAAGAAAAATTCATGTGGATTGCCCGGAATGCGGCAGTGAACTTGAGGATAAAGGGAAATTCATGGATTATGCTGATGATTACAGTGCTTATATGGATATCGACATACTTAAAGAAAACGACGGATACCCTCAATCCCTTCAAAAAGGGCAATGCCCCCATCTCATGAAATGCCCTGAATGCGGACATGATGAAGTGGTATTGGTCCAGGAATGAATCTCCCTTTATTTGAATAAACGTTAAAAGACCCATATTGAATGGGTCTTTTCATTTTTAATTTGCAGATAACTTCATGCTTTCCTGCATCAGTTCATCTTCTTCAACCAAAATGCGATGTTCGGTCCCTTTATCAAAAAAGTGCGCTTTATTCATGTCGAGGGCAAGTTCGATCTTTTCGCCTGCCTGGATAATGTTATTGGCATCGACCCTTGCAACGAAGTCCTGCCCCTCTAAAGTGGAGTAGAGCATGATCTCCGCGCCCATGAGTTCGGCTACATCAATTTGGGTCGTGAATGTAGTGTTAGGGGACTCCGTGAAATAAGCTCCTTCATTATGGAAATCTTCCGGACGGATGCCAAGGATTACTTCTTTTCCGACATATCCTTGATCACGTAGCATTTTCATCTTAAATTCAGGTATTTCAAGCGTTTGTTCGCCTATTTTGATTGTGCCTTCTTTTAATGTTCCGGTAAAGAAGTTCATGGCAGGCGATCCGATAAAGCCGCCGACAAACACGTTTATTGGTTTCTCATAAACATCCTTTGGAGCACCGACCTGTTGGATGATACCATCTTTCATTACAACAAGACGTGTCGCCATGGTCATTGCCTCTGTTTGGTCATGTGTGACATATATCGTTGTGGTGTCGAGCCGTTTATGCAGTTTAGCTATTTCCGCGCGCATTTGAACCCGCAGTTTTGCGTCGAGATTGGATAATGGCTCATCCATCAAGAAAACTTTTGCGTCCCTTACAATTGCACGGCCAAGTGCAACACGCTGGCGCTGACCACCTGAAAGCGCTTTAGGTTTCCTGTTTAGCAGCTCTTCAAGTCCGAGAATCCTTGCCGCTTCATTTACTCTTTGCTTGATTTCAGCTTTTGGCGTTTTCCTGAGCTTTAATCCGAATGCCATATTGTCAAATACAGACATATGAGGATATAAGGCATAGTTCTGGAAAACCATCGCAATATCGCGATCTTTAGGGGGGACATCATTGACTCGCTTGCCGTCTATGTATAAATCCCCTTGGGAAATGTCTTCCAGTCCGGCAATCATCCTTAATGTCGTTGATTTACCGCAACCTGAAGGTCCCACAAAAACGATGAATTCCTTATCGGCAACACGAAGGTTGAAGTCTTTAACAGCCGTCACCTTTTTATCATAAATCTTGAATATATGATCTAACACTAACTCTGCCATGAAAAATCCCCCTTTTAAACTCTTAGATTACTTGTACCAATTAGCTATAGTCTAAGCTATAGGTTTTGAAAAAAGTATGGGCATATTGCACAAAAAAGTGCTTACATTGGAAATTAATCATTCAGTAAAAGTATCAAGTATGCAGTAAGGGCATGACGGAAGTTTCTAATATCGAGACCAGTTTTTTCAGAGAATTTATCGATTCGGTATTGTAAGCTGTTCCGATGTATATAAAGCTGTTTGGCGGCAAAAGTGGCATTGGAGTTACATTCGATATACGTTTTAACCGTTTTGATAAGCTCAGTATCCTGCTTGGTCTTGCCAAGAATTTCATTGATAAACCAATTTGCATTCTTAAAGGATGGATCATTTATTAATGAGTATGGGATGATGTCTGCCAAATCAGCCACTTTTATATCCGGCAGATGCACCTGTGCCACTTCAAAACACTTTTTCTCCTGAGTCCAGTGATGGCGAAGGTCTTGATCTACAGGGTGAAAGCGCCCGGTGAACATACGGGTCTTTACATAAAAGTCACTTTCAAGTGTGGAAGTAATGGCGATCAGTTCTTTATTTGATAATGGTTCATCCTTGTCCGGTTCAATTAAGACGCCTGCCGTTTCATTTTCCCAAATAATAGCTGCGTCAGATGGAACGAAAGCGAGGAAGGCCCCTTCAAAATCGGAGTTGGAAAAATCAGCATGAGTCAACTTGAAATGAAGGAATCGAACATTCTCCCAGCTCGTTAAAGGCAATGGTGCATTCGGTTCGGATAAAAAATTTTTCCATGATGAGCCTGGATGTGCATTGAGGTTATTTGGGTTTATGGAAGGAACAAAAAGCAGTTCCAATAAACGGATTTCTTCTGCTGTGATTTCTGAACGGGGAATACCAAGTATACTTCTGAAGTCTTCGAACCAAACATAATTAGAAATATCATCAGTATCCTTTTTATTGGTAAGAGCGTTCGGGAATTTTTGTATAAGATTTTCAAGCATCGGTTCCACCTTCTTTCTCCCTTTCCATATCATTATAGCGAAAAAGAATAAAGTTCAAAAGATTAGGATATCTTTAGTTTTTCCGAGAAGGGAAAACCAAAGAAAAGGTGCAAGTATTATTAATTTTAGGAGAGGGTATTGCGTATGCTTTATGGAATACCGTTTAAGAGGAGGAGATCCATGAACATTTTAATATTGGGTGGTACACGGTTTTTAGGCCGATATATAGCAAAAGCTGCAATAGAGAAGGGGCATGATGTCACACTTTTTAATCGTGGAAACGACCCTTATGTTTTCCCCGAAATAGAACAGTTAAAAGGGGACCGCGACGGAGATCTTGAAATGCTGAAAGGAAGACAGTGGGATGCAGTCATTGATACATCAGGCTTTATCCCTCGAACTGTATCGAAATCTTGCCGATTGCTTAATCAAGTTAAACATTATACATATATTTCAAGCATCTCGGTTTATAGTGATCCAACCGAACCAGGTATTGATGAAAATGGAGAGGTTCATGCACTAAATGATGATAAAGCAGAAGAAATAACCCGCGGAACGGCTGGACCGATATACGGTGAATATTATGGACCGTTAAAATCATTAAGCGAAAAAGCAGCTGAAAAAGAACTGCCGGGGAAAGTCTTGTCAATTCGTGCCGGGCAAATAGTAGGTCCATATGATTACACTGACCGATTGCCGTACTGGCTTAAAAGAATAGCGGAAGGGGGAGAAGTTTTAGCGCCTGGACGCCCTGGACGTCCAATCCAAATTATCGATGCAAGGGACTTGGCTCAATGGATCATCCAAATGATGGAAAAAGGCGTGACAGGTACGTATAATGCCGTTGGGCCAGAATACACACTGACTATGGGGCAAATACTTGAAGGCTGCAAAAAGGTAACAAGAAGTAATGCTGCCTTTACATGGGTCTCTGAAAAATTTTTAAATGACAATAAAGTAGAGCCGTGGGGAGAAATGCCTTTATGGATACCGGAAGAATTCCCTTTACCAGGAGGTAAGGAACCTTTGAATGGGTTTTTGGCTGTCGACAATGATAAAGCAATCAATAATGGACTAACATTCCGTCCCCTATCAGAAACTCTCGAAGATATATGGAATTGGGAAAAGGGCCGTCCGGAATCCGCCGATAGAAAAGCAGGCATGCACAGACAACATGAAAGCGATCTTCTTGGATTATGGAAACAGACAGTAGGTTGAGACCTTCTTTTATTATACTGAAGTATTAATGGCACATTATGTATGCTCGGTGGAAAGGATGATTTTATACAATGAGGAATCAAAAAAAGCGATGGGGTCAAAACCCCATCGCTTTTTTAGGAAGGGCTTGCATGGTTTGTAAGGATTTCAAGGTTTTCCATGGCGGCTGCCACTTTTTCCTTGTTGATATCAGGGAAAAGAAGATGGATGTCTTCACCTTCTTTGACAGAGTGGGCTGCAATCTGTTGAAGTTCCGCCTTATGTTCAGCAGTCAGGCCAATATCAAGCAATGTCATCGGCAATTTAAGCACCCGGTAGATGGGCAGCAATTGTTTGATTTCCGAGAATTTCCCTTCTAGCACAAGCTGGACTAAAATGCCATATGCAACTTTTTCCCCGTGAAGTAAATGATGCGCTTGGGTGATGGAAGTCATGCCATTATGAATGGAGTGGGCACCGGCTACGCGCAAGTACTGGCTGCCAAACCCACCAACAAGACCACTTGTGATGATGTTCGTTTCAATTACACGCTGCAGCGCATCTGTCCATTTCCCTTTTTCCAAATCAGCTAAGGCTTCCTCGCCATATGTCAATAAAACTTCCTGGCATTGCCTTGCGGCCAGATGGGCCAATTCAATACAAACGGACTTGGCGGCAAGCTTTTCGGCCAGTGCATTGCCCTCGTACCATTTCGCCAATGTATCGCCGATTCCAGCACGTAAATAGTTAATCGGCGAATTAAGAAGAATTCCTGGTTCGATCAATAACATCCAAGTGCTTTTTTCATGAATATCATAACGGACATATGAACCATTATCATCATAAATGACACTCAACGGTGTCCAGGCAGCACAGGTGGAAGCCAAGGTTGGAATGAGGATGATCTCCTTTTGAAGCAAGTTTCCGGCCGATTTGGCGAGGTCGAGCAACTTACCGCTGCCAATGCCAATTAAGGCATCAGCACCATGTTCAAGAGCTGCCTTCATGACGCGGTCAATTTCCGGGTCACTGCATTCCCCGCCGTATGTGAAAAAGATCGTCTCAATATTTTCTAAGGAAGGAAAGAAGGGTTCAGTAACTTCCCAGGATTTTTGTCCATGAATAACGAGCACTTTACGAATGTTCCCTCTACACAGTTTCACTTCCAGGTTTTCAAGGACATTTGCTTTACAGGCGTAATAAGCGGGGCCGCTGCGGACCTCCAGTAAGGTATTCATATTTGCTCTCCTTAATGAAAGGCCTGTTCCCGGTAAAGGGGAAGCAGGCCTTGATTATTTGATCAATTCATCCAGTCTGGTTTTCCGAATCCGGCAAATTTGTCATCGATCACTTTTTCAAACTGGTCGGATTCCACTACAGATTTAATATCCTTGGCAAATTGAGCGTCTACATCTTTTGTATTCACTGCAACAACGTTTCGATACATATCCGGCATGCTTTCTAAAACTAGGGCATCCTTGAGGTCCATTTTCGCTGCAAGAGCAAAGTTGCCAGGGACCGCCGATAGGTCAACGCTGTCTGTTGCGCGGGGCAGCTGAGCGGATTCCAATGGTTTTAGCTGGATGTTTTTTGGATTTTTCGTTACATCCTTTTCAGATACTTTTAAAGGGTCGACATTTGGATCGACTTCAATCAACCCTTCATCCACCAGCACTTTTAGTGCACGTGCCAGGTTAACCGGATCATTGGGCACTGCAAGGGATGTACCGTCTTTCACTTCTTTCAATGAATTATACTTATTAGAATATATGCCCATTGGCGCTGTTGGAACTATGATAAGGTCGGAAAGCTTTAAATCATTTTCTTTAGCGAAGTTATCCATGTACACTTTATGCTGGAAAAGGTTGGCGTCGATCGAGTTGTTGCCAAGCGACTTATTCGGCTGGATATAGTCGGTGAATTCGACGATCTCTATTTTGTATCCGAGATCTTCCAGACCTGGTTTGATGGCCTCCTTAACCATATCGGCGTACGGCCCGGTAGTCGCCCCGATCTTCAATTCTTTTTTGTCTTCAGTATTTGGGGATGCATCATCGCTCCCGCATGCTGCCAAGCCGAGTGCAAGTGCACAGACTGATAATAACGAAGCTATTTTCTTCATTTGAAATTCCTCCTGAGTAATGAAATGTATTGAGTCATTTAAAAAAATGATTGATCCTATCGCTTGTTAACTATGTATGAAACTTTATCACCAACCATTTGAATGAGTTGCACAAGGCAGATCAGCACGACGATCGTCGTGATCATGACTGTGTTGTCATATCGGTAATATCCGTACCGGATTGCCAGGTCGCCAATTCCGCCACCGCCGATTGTCCCAGCCATTGCTGAGTAACCGATTAGCGAAATGGTCGTTAATGTCAGTCCTTGAATAATTCCCGGTTTTGCCTCTGGAAGAAGTACATCCTTAATGATCATCCATGGAGTGGCACCTACGGCAATTGCAGCTTCAATCACTCCTCTGTCTATTTCACGTAATGCCGTTTCAACAATCCTTGCAAAAAAAGGGATTGCGGATACGGACAGGGAAACAGAAGCTGCTCTTGGCCCTATCGTCGATCCCGTAAGTAGGTCCGTTAAAGGAAGGAGGGCGACCAAGAGAATGATGAACGGGATTGAACGGACAATATTGACTGCGAAACCGAGAGATCGATTCACGATGCCACTTTCAAAAAATAAATTCCTGGTTGTTGTAAATAGCAATACTCCAAGCGGTAAACCGATCAGCAGGGCTACTGCAAGAGAAACGCCGACCATATAAATCGTTTCAAGAAAGGCTTTATTAAGATCAGGTAAAATATTGACGATGGGATTAAGCAGTGACATGTTTTAACACCTCCACAGAACTGGAACGATTTTTTATATATTCCAATGCCGAATGGATTTGGACGGCATCGCCAATTAACTCGATGATTAAAATGCCTAAAGGAACATCCTGGATATACTCAATTTTACCGTGTAAAATATTCCCCTTTACTGCATGGGATTGGAGAGTATCCGAAAGAATCGACTCACCGGCGGTTTGCCCTTCGAATTGGATTTTAATAATCGTCCCTTCACTTTCATCAATCAAGTGCGAAGGGAGTTCGAAATCCAGTACACTGCTAATGAATTGCTTCGTTAATTCCTGTTTGGGCTGTGAAAATATTTCATAAACGGGTCCTTCTTCAATTACCCGGCCATCCTGCATCACGGCGACTCGGTGGCATAGTTCTTTGACCACTTCCATTTCATGTGTAATCAACACGATGGTGATACCAAGCTCACTGCTTATCTTTTTCAATAACTGTAAAATCGCTTTTGTAGTTGTTGGATCAAGGGCTGAAGTCGCTTCATCACATAATAGTACAGTGGGTTCATTTGCTAACGCGCGAGCTATGCCGACCCGTTGCTTCTGTCCACCGCTAAGCTGTGCAGGATAGACATCTTTCTTATCGCTGAGCCCTACGATTTCCAACAATTCCAATACACGTAACTTAGTCGCGTCCTTCGATCGATGCGCGGCCCTTAAGGCGAAAGCGACATTTTCATAAACGGTTTTTGAACTGACCAGGGAAAAGTGCTGGAATATCATTCCGATTTTTTGGCGTTGTTTACGAAGCTCTTTGCTAGATAAAGAGGTTAAATCAATGCCGTCGATAATGATATTTCCACCTGTCGGACGTTCAAGCAAATTCAAGCAGCGGAGTAATGAGCTTTTTCCAGCTCCGCTGTAGCCGACAATTCCATATATTTCACCAGTTTGAATGGTCAAAGATACGTTATCCACTCCGATAACTCGGTTTTTCTTCGAGACGTATTCCTTTCGGATTGAACGGATTTCAATCATGAGCTTTCCCCCTTAAACATTAAAAAAGCTGCCTCTATCATTCAGAAAGAGGCAGCGAAATCATATCTCGGCTTATCTTTCAGAATGCAATCATTCTGCAGGAATTGGCACCGTTCCCTAAGGGCGGTTGCCGGACATCACAGGGCCTGATCCCTCCGTCACTCTTGATAAGTAAATTATTATTTTAGAATATTTCAAGTTTTATAATATAATCTATATTATTTGTAAAATCCGGCAATGTCAATCGTTTCTTTTATTTTTTTGTCATTAAAATTGGTACGGTCCGTTAAAACGATTCATGGAAAATGGGCTATTATGCAATAATCCAGCATTTTCATCGAGGCTATTTATTCCAATATTTCCTTGTCAAAATGGTAAAGTGGTACTACATTTATTATAATAAAGTTAAAAAAAGGAAGGTAAAACTATTTTTGTACAATGATGGGGAGGAAACCGAATGATAGAGATCAAGACGATAAATGATGTGGTTTGCGTGCATGGGACTCCTGGCGGGAACAAGGGGGGGATGAGTGTGTATGTCTTTTTAACGGATGGCCTATTGATAGATACTGGCGCACAGATTTTATTGGAAGAGCTTATTCCATTCTATGAATCCGCAGACTTCGACTCAGTGGCCCTGACTCACTATCATGAAGACCATACGGGGGGCGCTGCCTGGATAAAGGAACATAAAAAGGTCCCTCTTTTCATTCACCCGATGTCGGTTGAGGTTTGTGCAAAGGATGCTGAATATCCTGAATATCGCAAAATTTTCTGGGGAAAGAGAGACGCCTTTAAAGCTGAGCCGCTAGGGAAGGCCATTCATTCCCGTACCCAAACGTGGGAGCCGATTTTTACCCCAGGTCATGCAAAGGACCATATGGTGTATTTGAATCACGATAATGGCGTGCTTTTTTCAGGAGACCTTTTCGTAACCCCAAAAACAAAGCTTGTCTTACGGGAAGAGTCTGTCCCGGTGATCATCGATTCCATAAAAAGATTGCTTCAATATGACTTCGGGGAAGTGTTTTGCTGTCATGCTGGGCATGTTCCTGATGGGAAGGAGATGTTTCGAAAAAAACTGGATTATCTGGAAAACCTCCAAGGGGAAATTTTACGCTTGCATTCTCAAGGGCTGACCGTTCATGAAATCCAGCAGGTCGTTTTACCGAATCGCTATCCCCTTATCGAGATATCTGGGCATGAATGGGATTCAGAGCATATCATTACATCGATATTAAACGAAAATATTTTAAGTGCGAGGGAGAATGGGACTATTTGAATGCTATCCGTTTAACGGTCTGACTGATATAAAAGAGAGCTCTCCATAAGAGAGCCCACATTATTCATTTATTGACATTGGGATCTGTTTCATCATAAAAATCATGTGCTTCTTCGATGTTCTGAAGGTTAGCGACTTCATACACATTTCCGCCCGCCATTCCTTCATTGATGATACGGTCGATATCCAGGTAAACGGAGTCCTTGCCATCATATTCGGTATCCTTCAAAAATGTCATTTTTTCTTTATCCAAAAGAAATCCCTCCTAGCCTTTTCTTTAGTTTAGGCAAAGGAGTTTTTTTTATTCTGTTAAGCGATTTCATGAATGTAAAGGGGTTTCATTCATATACATGGAAGATCATTAGGTCATGTATCATGCTTTTGAGTTTAGTTTCATCTGTTTCGGAAGGCGGATTGGCTGTCCACTCGATGGATCCATCTTTATGATACAAGGCTTTGACTGCCTGCTTGTTGAAATAAAAGGAAATTTTCCATCCTGGCAGATTCTTATGCAATGGTTCCCATTGAAAATGAGTGATCATATGTATTACCTCCATATATACTGTTTCTCATTCGATTATAATGGAAAACGGCAGCTGGAGGTGTTATTTTCTTTTCAGGTTGGGAAAAGTTAATTCAATGAAAAGATTTTTTAAATGCAAAAGCCTGTTTGTTTCAATTTCTTCTTCATCGAATTGCATCGGCTTTGAGTTCACTTCGTATATGAAAAGCGAGCCCGATTCGTCTTCCCCTATATCAATGGAAAACTCTCCGAGAAACCCGATCTTTTTTGAAAGTATCTCTCCGCATTTTTGGGCAATGTTCGCTAATTTTAGATCCAGGTTTTTTGATTTAATGTCCTGATAAGGAAAAAGCTTTCCGCCTCGGGGAGTGTGGGTGGTGATTTCCTGAGTTTGCGACATCCTTACCGCTTTGCCGGTCACTTTATAAAAACCTTTTTCATAATGGACGAGAATCCGGTAATCATAACGATGTCCAAAGAGTTTTTTTGGTATGATCGCCTGTTGAGCAAGATAGCTCCTTTTTAATAAATCCCTTTTTTTTGTATCCCAGAAGGAAGCAAAATCAGGGAAGGACTCACTATGCTTTAAGCTATTGAACAATAGGGTATCATCATCATTTTTGATAATGGTATAAATGCCCTTCCCTTGGCTTCCTTTGCATGGCTTAAGGTATATATGCCTGTATGTCTCCAGGAAAGAATCAAGGCAACCGCTGTTTCGTAAGACCATGGTGGGCGGAAGGTGGTTGGTGAGGGATCCATCTTCAGTTAATGCTTCGAACATCACATATTTATCTATAAAACAGGGGTTGAATAGAGTCATTCGGTAATCTTTAAAATGTGTGATAAGATGTTGGAATTCCTCTGACGCCTCATAGCTCCTCCAGGGGATACGGTTATAGACGATGTCAGGGAAGGGCACCTTACATTCAATCCACTTGTTTGAAATGGAGGAAAAAAGATACCCTTTCATCGACTCGGAATGAAGGGCATTTCCTGTGAATACATACGCCAATATTCCATGTTGCAATAAATATAATGATAAGTCCCGAAAAAGGGTCAGGTTTCCACCCAAACCTGATTCCTTTTTGGGATTGGAAACAGTTAAAATTCCGATGGTAAGCATCCGGTTACCCGGAAATATTGTGATTGGAATTAGAGGTTGATTCGAATGGTTCTTTTTATAGCTGATTTCTTCTTCGGCAGAGCCGGCGAAAAGTTCCGCATTCTCATGAGTGTGGTGCCAATTTTCAGTGGGGATATCATAAAAAATGTTCATTGCGGCACTCTGATTGATTTTGTAATCGTCTGTTCCGTAAGATAAATGGCATAATCAAGGCTTAGCTTTCTGGTCAGCAATTCGAAATCCTTGAGTTTTGGATGGGAGAAGATGGAACGTCCAGGCTTGGAATTGGCTTCAAACATCCAAACCTGCCCTTTTTTATCCAATCCAAAATCAAATCCTATTTCTGCGATGATGCCGTCCAAGTTCTTTTCTATACTGTCACTTAAAATCAGTGCGGCTTCCGATAGCTTTCCTTCGACTTCTGTCGCCACATCGTCATCTCCAAACAGTTCGGCAACCGTTTTGATGACACCCCCGCTTTTAATATGGGTCGTGACGCTGCCGGCGCCGGCGATTTTTGCGGCAATCGCGGTCACCTGCCATTTTCCATTACTGTCCTTGTTCGTATGGACCCGGAAATCCACTGGACGTTTTTCAGATCGAATTAATGGGATGCCCTGCTGCACGATCAGATTCTCGAGCGGGCGGTCGTGAAAAATGTGTTTAACGATAGATTCCAATGTTGAAAACCGTTGCAGTTTATTTTCTTTTGCTTCGTTTGTATAGCGGCAATAGTAAACATTCTCATGCTTATCATAAAGAATTTGGTGAATCCCTAGACCGAGGCTGCCGTGAATGGGCTTTATATAAACTTGCCGGTAATGGGAAAGAAGGGTTTCCACCACGGATATGGATTGAAATGGATACGTTTCCGGCAAATAAGGCAGTGCCCGCTCATCTGCGCATAACCTTTCATTTACATCCCATTTATTGAAAAATCCGGGGTTATACCATGGTATGGTATATATTTTTTGGAATTTCTGCTTCACTTCTTTAGGTCCATCACGGTTTTCCGTCAACCGATTTGGTAGCCGGTCATAGATGACATTAGGAAAAGGAAATTCATAAATGTTCCAGTCATCTTTATCAAATACATAGCCTTTGATTGTCTCCTCATCCCAATTGATTACATTCTCTCCAAAAACAAAGGGAATACAGCCTGTGGTCTTGCTAAGCGAAAGGAGCTTTGCGAAAAATTCAGATCTCTCCCCTAAAGGTTTGTTCGAAATGCCCGTGAAGCCTGAGGAAAAGATTCCGACAAGCGGTCCGATATGGATGCTCTTGCCGTATATGAATAAATGAAGGGGAATATCGGTATGATCGAATAGTAGAGATTCCGCAAGACTTTTCGATAGCACGATTTTTTGATTGACGGCCGGGTTTTGTTTGACGATGGCAGGACATGAATGCCGTCCGAAATAAATTAATTCAATCTCTGCCAAATCTCCAAGCTCTGAAGGGTAGTAGAGAACATTGCCAGGGATAGCGGCAATTTCGGCAGGATAAGTCTTTCTCACTTCCTATTCACCTGCTTTCTGAAGCTGTTCGGCTAAATACTGGCTATACTGAAACGGTGCTCGATGAATATCTTTCATGGTCTCCGGCTGTAGTGCCTGAATGATTTTCCTACCAGGCTTCGAGTTAATGTCCATTATCCATATTTGGCCTTTTTTATCGATGCCTAGATCAATTCCCAACTCGAATAATCTTTCAAAGACAGCTTCGGTTTCAACGGGCAGGGTGCGAAGGATATGATGAATCTTTTGTTCGACAGCAATCGAAATCGTTTCGGGGTTTCTTTTGTTGAAGTTATCCAATGAAATGGCTTCCCCGCCTGTAGCAAGATTTGAAGTAATTCCGTCTTTTTGTCCCGTACGAATTCCGCGGCCCCGTTCCATCCATTGATTCTTCTCGTTTTTTTGAAGTAAAATCCGTAAATCGAATGGCTCATTATTTTGGGTGCAAAGTTCTAAATATGGCTGGCAAAGATAACGGTATCGATTTAATAAATGCTGCAGCCATTTGTTAAGCTGAGATTTGGAGGAGAATGAGCGGTCATATTTGGTGCCCTTTTTCGTCATGGAAACCAAAGTCCCGTCTTCGGTTTTTGAAAGGAGATAGATTCCTGTACCACCTGCACCGAATTCAGGTTTGATGATGATTTTATCCAGACGTTCCAAATGTCCTATAATATCTTCAGGTGTCGTCACTTGTACGGTTTCTGGAAAAAATGCCTGTAGGTGTGGATGGTTTTTTAGGATTTGGTACACTTCCCACTTACCAGGAAGGCCCAGTCCTAAGAAATTCGAGTTATCTTTTAACCACTCGATTTTGTGTCGCGTTTCCGTTGACTCACGGACTAAACCGTGAAAACAGCGATCATATACAAAATTAGGTAAATCAAAAGATGTGGCGATCCAAGTTTCGTTCTCGGCATCAAAACGCTCGCCCCTCACTTTTTTCAGATCCATATCAATATTTTCCGGTGAGAATTTGCAAACTTTCATATTAAATGATTGAGCGGTTTTGGCTATTTCGGTGAAGTAGTTGTTTTCATGAGTATCCGACGCGGCCATTAATCCTATTAACACGTGCTAGCAACTCCTTTTATGGATGGTTTTCGCGGTTAAGGGCAAGCATGAAATCTATGATTGATTTTACTGATGGACGAAAGGTTTCATAGTTGCCTTGAAATTTTTTCGAAGGTTTTGAATTCACTTCGATGATCCATGGATGGGTATCGGTATCCAGTGCTAAATCGATCCCTAGCTCACCGAATGAATCGTCAAGGTTTTCGACTAAAGCCTGTGCAGTGTTTTTAGCCAGCCGTACGAGCTTTTGATATATGCGGCTGGCGTCCTGAAGTTCAAATGCTTCTTTTAGAAAATCCGGCCCATTTTTCATCAATCCGCCTTGTGCAAGATTGGAAACAATAGTACCAGGGTCCCCAATCCGGGCAACCATTGATGTAACTTTCCATTCAAGCTGTTCGTTCCGGTGAAGCAGTATGCGGAAATCAACCTTTCTCTGATCGGTTTCGAATAGGGAAATCCCTTTTTGAAGAATGAAGGATCGTTTTCTGGAAAAATTTTTTAAGGTTTCAAACAACTTTTCATCCGTATCAGCAAAATGTACATTCTGGAGATGTCCGGATTGCTCGATTTTCCAATTTCCAGCTACTTGCGTTAATCTGCAAATATTCCTGCCTTGGCTTCCTGATGTGGGTTTAAAGTAGATTACCGAATGCTTTTCTATAAATGTCAAGAAAGTTTCCTTTTCGTTGAACAGTATCGTCTCTGGTAAATTTGGCAATAGCTCATCCTCTAAGATCAGTAGTTCGTGTACATCATGTTTGGAGAGGAACCTTCCGTTGAACATCGGAATCGACCGTTCCTCCAGTTCAGTTTTAAACATCTTGAAAGAAGGCGATTGCTCAAGTTTGCGCGAATGTATCCGGTTATAAAATACATCAGGGATGGGGAGGGGCAAGGCTTTCCAGCCACCTTGCCCTGGCAGGTAGCCTTCCACAACCCCATCTTGAAGAGACTGCAGTTTAACTAAATAGAAGGGGATGCCTTGCTGATTACAATATGATTTCATTTCCTGATAAAATTTTTCCATCTCGCCGAATGACCCGTCTTGCAAGGGAGTCTGGTTCATGAGTGAAGCGAAGAATGGGCCTATTTTAATTGATCTTTCATCCGCATGGTATGAGACGGAGATTGGATCGGAAAAAACGGGCAAGGATAAAATTTGGTTCATATCATATGAAAGTTTCAATATAGGCTGGGATGACGGGAATGGCTGGACAAGTACCGGGACGGAACGGCATCCAGCCATTATCGATACGGGTTCTCCAAATTGAAGGTCCCATTCCTCAAATAATTTTTCTTCGATAAACAATAGCGCCTTCTTTCTAGTCTCTGCGGGATTTACCGTAATGTAAACTTTCTGATGGTTAAGATTCATAATAATTCCCCGTTTGCACTAAGTTTGATATCCTTTAATAATTAAATGATGGGCAAATGTGGATAACACATTCTATGATTTTTTAATTAGAAGGTGTCATAAAGCCTTTATTTCAAGCAATAAAAGGAGAAATTTCATGGGTGAGTTTTGGCTAAAGATACTGTTTATGGTCGTCGTTGGTGCAGTAATAGGTGGCTTCACTAATTTATTGGCTATCAGAATGCTATTCAGACCGTATAAGCCAATCCATATTTTTGGGAAGCAGCTGCCGTTGACACCAGGGTTGATTCCTAAGCGGCAGGATGAGTTAGCTAAACAATTAGGCAAATTGGTGGTCGATCATTTAATCACACCAGAGAGCATTCAAAGTAAAGTCATCAATGATGCCTCTATACAGAATATGAAAATTTTCGTCCAGGCAGAAGTAAAGAAAGCATTGTCCACACAAAAAAGTACTGCTCAATTACTTGATCAATTGGGAATGAAGAATTCTTCATTTACGCTAGAACAGCGATTACAAACATTCATTCTTGGTAAATATGAAATATGGTCGGAAGAGAACATGAGCAAGAGCTTGAAAGATATCGTCCCTCCGCACCTTCAGCAAAAAGCCCTCGACTCGATTCCTGATTTGTCACGTTTCATCGTGAAAAAGGGAAAAGAATATTTTGACAGTGCGGAAGGCAAACGCCGTCTTGAAGACATGTTGGATGATTTTTTCAAGGAACGGGGCAAGCTGATCAATTTATTTCAGATGTTCATTGGAAACGAAAAGTTAATTGATAAGATTCAGCCGGAAATCATTAAATTTTTTGAACAATCGCGAACGATTGATATATTGTCAGTGATATTGGTGAAAGAGTGGAAAAATCTCGAGAAATGGGATATAGAGAAAATCGAGGGAATGATCGGGAGAGAAACGATAAAGCAATGGATTACCGAAAAAACGGCTGTAATGCTGCCTGTCGCTTCGATCCTGAATAAGCCGGTTCGAGAATTGACTGCCGATTTCTCGGACACCATTGTGGAAAAGGGCGTTCCGATTTTTGTGGAAAAAGGTGCCAAGTACGTAATCAATCATTTCCAGCCGCTATTCCAAAAACTGCATTTGGACGATATCGTGGAAGAACAGGTTTCGTCCTTTTCGGTGTCCCGACTTGAGGAAATGGTCGTTTCCATCACTAAGAAGGAATTATCGATGATCACATACCTTGGGGCATTGCTTGGTGGAATCATCGGTTTATTTCAAGGTTTCGTAACTGTTTTAATAGGATGACGTGTAATTCTCAATCGGATTTGTTATAGTGGAAAAGGTGTAGGAATACAATGATTACCGGGAGGGGAAATAAATGAGTAACGTATATGATGCAGCGTATGAAATGGAAAAGGCGATTAGGGCAAGTAATGAATATGCCGATTTGCAACGCTTATATGATCTGGTGAATTCTGATGAAGCAACAAAAGGAATGTTTGAAAACTTCCGTAATCTGCAAATGTCATTGCAGCAAAAGCAAATGATGGGACAGGAGATTGCACCGGAAGAGGTTGAGCAAGCACAAAAGACGGTACAGCTTGTCCAACAAAACCCAACCATTTCACAATTGATGGAAGCTGAACAACGGATGAGCATGGTCATCGCAGACCTAAATAAAATTATCATGAAGCCGCTTGAAGATTTATATGGCTTGCCTGAACAACAGCAATAAGCAGTTGGAGACTCCCTTCTATAATGGTTGGGGGTTTTTTGTTCCCTGAAAGCACAAGTGCAAGGGTCGTGAACCACTATTTGTTCTATTCTCGAAATTTTAGTCATAAATTTTGAAAGAGGATACAACAGATGGGAGAGATCAGCATGGTATATCGACTACTTGCGGTCAATATCGACGGGACATTGCTCCAGTCGAATGGCCGTTTAAATAAATCGACTAAAGAAGCAATAGATTATGTTCACCAAAAAGGCGTCCATGTTGCACTTGTGACGTCAAGAAACTATCACTCAGCAAAAAAAGTGGCCAAAGCCCTAAAAATAAATCCGATGATCGTTGCTCAGCAAGGAGCCTTTGTCGGAGCTTCCATGGAAAAGCCGATAATGGTAAAAAGAATATCAGAAGAACTGACTGCAGAGCTCGTGCAAATGCTTGAAAAGACCACGTGCCAAATATTGCTCATTCATGAAAAATACTCGCTGGGCAATCGGGTGAACCTCCCGGAGAATTTGCTTGGTAAATCGGTTATGTATTTGAATGACCAAAATATTTATGCTCAAAATTATGTGGATGATATCAGTGAGGAGCTTATTGATCAGCCGATGGCCCCGACGAAGATGGACATTATATTTCCAGAAAAAAATGCTCGAAATGATATGTTGAAATTGATAAAGGAAATGTTCCCTGAGGTGGATGCAGTCTTACACCCAGGACATAAACTGACAATCGTTCCGAAGGGTGTATCTAAATGGAGTGGTGTATTGTATTTAGCGGACCATTTAAAGGTGAAAAGAACGGAGATCGTCTCGATTGGCGATGGATTGGATGATATGGATATGATTGCCGGTTCTGGTCTGGGAGTTGCCATGGGCAATGCGGATGAGGAAGTACGGAAAGTGGCAAAATGGGTGACGCGCTCCAATGATCAAGATGGTGTTGCCTATATGCTTAGGGAGTTTTTCCGGAAACAGCATCCAATCGAATTTTTACAAAAAATGAATATGCTTAAGTGAATGGCGGGGCTCCTTCTGTTGAAGGGGCCCCATTCAGATAACGCCGCTTGCGAGGTCTGTCATCTATCATAAATAATTATAAGTTTCTTTCCATAAACTAAAGGAAAATCAGTAATGGAAAGGAAGAATTCAATGGGTGTAATCAATGCAAAAGAAGTACAGGTCGGTGACGAGGTGTTTGTGATTTATAATAATCCCCATGTCCCTACAGTTTCGAATATCAGGGCAGCGGAAATTGTTCCGCACCCCAAAGATCCCAATGCAGTTGCCTTGTTCCTGAACGATACATTTCATACGATCGAGGATGATGATGCTTTGTTCACTTCGGAAGCCTCAGCTGAAAAAGCATACAGTGATTATATGGATAACCAGGACCAGATGACTTGAGAGGCGTTTACTCAGCTTTACGGGTGAACAGACGAAAGCCCACGCTATAAAAAGCGGGGGCCTTTTTTAATTTTATTCACAAGTGTTTGCTGCAAACTCACGAGTAAAAGCTTAAAACTCACGAGTATTTGCACCAAACTCACGAGTAAAAGCTTAAAATTCACGAGTATTTGCACCAAATTCACAAGTAAAGCTTAAAATTCACGAGTATTTGCACCAAATTCACGAGTGTTTGCACCAAACGTACGTGCAAACGCACCAAAACTGTAAATTTTCGTCCTAAATAATAAAAACTGCCACTCCCATTTCAATAAAAACAAAGCGACAGTTTGTTAATCTCAGTTTCTGGATTGTATGAATAGTTTCATTGCGTGAATTTGTCCTATATGATTGGTTTCGTGCAAGACTACAAAATTAATGAATTCTCCCACTGTTTCCATTCCGTTGAAAGGCTGTGCTGTTTTTTCTGTCAATCGTTCTTCCGGAATTTCAAGAAGTCGATCAAGTTGTTCATGCAACTGTTGCTTTAATATTTCAACGGAAGGTACATCTCCGGTCCAGTTGGCTGGTTTTGAACCATATCCGAATAGCTGGCTGTAACTCTCTGGCAAATTACTGCTGGAGTTCAATAAAAACTTTTCCGCTGCAGTAAGGACATGTCCTATGTGCCAATGGATTGTATTATTAAAACCTTCAGGCTGTACATCCATGAACTCTGGATCGATTCCCTCAATTTCCTTTAAAAGATTGCTGCGCATGGCTGTCAGTTGATTTTTAACATAATTCATTCTTACATTCCCCTTTCAATCTTGTATTACTTACCGCAACTCATGAAAATTATAGCAAGTATATTTCAATATTATCAAATTTTAGATAAGCCTTTTCAAAAAGGGGGGACTTATCAATTTACAGTTTATTTCATTTTAAGGGGTGTAATTGTTGAATAATAATCGGAATATATGCATTGAAGGACATATGCCCAAGGGATAAAGGTTAAAAAATCAACAAACAATCCTATTACTCTTTTGCGTGGACTAGTATAATGAAAGTATTGGATAATTAATCCATTTGGGTATAAGGAGTTGACATGTAATGAAAAGGAAACCGCTCCTTGTTGGCCTTTGCTTATTATCGATAACGTTGGCTTCAGGTTGCACAACAAAGCAAGAACATATTTCCGTTCAAAAATATGAAGGTAAACACTACAAATTCGAAGCATATAAAAAAAAGATAGAAATTGGGAAAACAGAAAAAACAAAAGAAATAGTAAGGAATGCCGATTGGGAAGAATTCGCGTTGGAGAAGGATCATTCTAAGGCGGACTTCATCTTTTATTTTAATGATGAGAAAAACGAAGGTGGAATTTCCGTATATTATGCTTGGGTAAATACTGATGAAAATATTGTAGAATTGACAAAGGATGAACATAGCCAGTATGTACAGTTAAATAGAAAGGATTCTGAAATTATATTAAGACTGCTTAATTGATGTATAGAGGAGATCCTTACTTTCAAAAACTTCCAGACAAGCATTTTTTGAACTCTCATGTGCCCGACTATCATCAGAGTTATATAATGCAGCCAGCCTAAGGGGTGGTCGCAAATTCCATTGAAAATTAATGTTTGACAACAATAAGGTGAAAGAAACCGGACTTCCATACAAGTCCGGTTTCTTTCATTCTGCTCAGGCTGAATCAGTCTTCTTTATTGTTGTCCTCAATAGTGGCATGGTGCAACAACGGAAAGAGCCACCGGACTTGATGATTTCGCTTATATCAACTTCAATGACTTCATATCCGCGTTCACGAAGCTGACTATTTACCTGTTTATTACAGGGTAGACTGAATAATTTTTTATTCCCAATCGAAAGAACGTTGGTACCTAAAGTGAATTGTTCTTCTTTCGTCACTTCAATCATGTCATAACGTGAGGCTAATAAATCCATCTCTTTTTTTGTAAAGGACTCTGGAAAAATAAGCGCCTCTGTCGGTGATATGATATTGAAAACACAGTCTAAATGAAGGAATGTTTCAATGAAAGGAACCGCAATGACCTCGTATTCCGGTAATAAGGATTGAAGATGCTTGACGGATGTTTCATCCGTTCTTTCACTGATTCCAATATAGATGGTTTTTCCGTCAATAAGGACATCCCCGCCCTCAATATGATTTTTTAGGAGGTTGAAATATGAAATACCATTCGTTTCGAGCCAGGATTTCAATATTTGTTCTTCACCCTGCCTGATACCTGTTGCCAACTCAGCTACGTAAACGGTTTCGCCAAGAGTGAAACCGATATCTCTCGTAAAGACTTGTTCCGGATATGTAAATTGAGGCGGAAGTTTTATGACTTCAATCCCTTCATGTTCTAGAGCCTTTGTAAATTGTGCGTGCTGCTCCAAGGCAAGTGCTTGATCGATATTTTCTTCTTGAAACTCTTTTTGTGTTTCGTTAATGATCTCCCGGATCTCCATATAATGAGGTTCACAAACAATTACCCGTGATAGCTTTGAATATTCACTCGCACAATAAGCTTCTAGTTCTTCGTTTATTTTATTTACCATAAATGAGCTCCCTCTAAATATAATTGTATCTTTACTATTTCCTCTTTTTTCTAGAAAGAAACATAAAAAATTGTCATGGAACAGCGCCACTTGATTTAGATGGTTTAAAAAAACTTTTCAGATTCCGCTCTTAATAAATGTTTCTGCTTGATTTCACAAATCCGCTCCCTTTCCGCCGACTGTCTGCCAAGCCTCCTTGACGCAAGCGCCTTTGGGGTCTCGGCCTGCCAGTAATTCGGCAGGAGTGTCGCAAATTTCTTCAATCGAATAAGGAGTACAGGAAAAAACTTAAAGGACCTGATCCTATACATAATTCGGTGTGAGATAGCCTGCATTTTTTTAGAAAACGTTCCAGTTGATTTCAGAAATCCGCTCCCTTTCTGAATCCGCTTTTTGCCGTCAAACTGATTTGAAAATATCATCCAAATATAGCCAGATTCAAAATAATCATAAAAGGTACCTAGGGAAAAAGGATTATTTTTTTTCTGGTCGAATATATAATGAGCATGCTTTTAATATAAGGGGGAGATTGTAATGATGGATACTCCATTGATCATGACTCAAATCATTGAGAGAGCTGAAAAATATTTTCCGAAGAAAGAGGTAGTTTCGCGTACGGATGGTGGCATTCACACATTTACATATGCTGAGATTGCTGAGCGTACAAGAAGGCTGACCAGTAATCTTGAAAAATTCGGTATTCAAACAGGTGACCGTATTGGAACGCTTGCCTGGAACCATCATCGGCATTTAGAAGCTTATTTTGCGATTCCTTGTCATGGTGCTGTCTTACATACAATCAATATGCGTTTGTCCCCTCAACATGTTTCTTATATCGTCAATAGTGCGGAGGATCGATTATTATTGATAGATCCGGATGTCATCCCCCTTTTGGAAGCAATTAAAGATGAGTTAACGACAGTGGAAGGGTATATCATTATGACGGATAAAGATGAGCTGCCTGAAACGACCCTTTCACCTATTTATCATTATGAAAAATTATTAGCCGAAGGAAATCCGAAACAGCGATTCATCCAAACCTTGGATGAAAATGCACCTGCCGGCATATGTTATACGTCCGCCACGACCGGGAACCCCAAAGGTGTGGTTTATTCGCATCGCGGAATTTTACTGCATGCGATTGCACTGGGGCTTGCCGATTCTACAGCAATAAGCGAGCGTGATGTGGCCCTTCCTGTCGTGCCGATGTTTCACGTGAATGCCTGGGGCATGCCTTTTGCCAGTGTTTGGTTTGGAACGAAGATGGTTTTGCCAGGACCCTATTTCACCCCAAAGATTTTGGCGGAGCTTATAGAGACGGAGAAGGTTACTATCGCAGCAGGGGTTCCGACGATATGGCTGGGCTTATTGAAGGAGCTGGAAGAAGGCAGCCATGATACGAGCAGTATTCGTGCCGTTTTATGCGGAGGGTCGGCTGCTCCGAAAAGCATGATTAAAACCTTTGAACAAAAGTATGGGATACCATTCCTGCATGCATATGGAATGACTGAAACAAGCCCGCTCGTATTTATATCGAAACCCAAAAGTTATCAGGAAGACCTCCCTGAAGAAGAACTTTATGAGTTGAAGGCCAAGCAGGGCCTTGTTTCGCCTATGATAGAAATTAAAGTGATCGGTAAGGATGGCGAAGTGAAGCCTGATGGAAAAGAAATGGGAGAATTGCTGATTAGGGGTCCTTGGATTGCCAATGAGTATTTTAAGGATGAGCGGTCAGGGGATACGTTTAAAGATGGCTGGCTTTATACAGGAGATGTAGTCACGATTGATGGAGAAGGATTCGTGAAAATCGTTGACCGGACTAAAGATTTGATTAAAAGCGGCGGTGAATGGATATCTTCCGTTGATATAGAGAATGCCTTAATGGCCCATGAAGGAATCTTTGAGGCGGCGGTAATTGCAGTGCCTCACGAAAAGTGGCAGGAACGGCCGATCGCCTGTGTTGTCTTGAAGGAGGCATACAAGGGACAAGTGTCCCAGGAAGACATCATCGAATTTTTAAAACTGCAGTTTGCAAAATGGTGGCTGCCGGATGAAGTGGTCTTTTTGGATGAAATCCCAAAAACCGGCGTTGGGAAGTTTTTGAAAAGGGCATTGCGTGATCAGCTACAGGATAAATATATCAATAAATAATGGAATATTTGTTTAATTATAACTTTTCACCCTATTCTCATAATGGTTGATGAATATATAATAGATTCATAGAACGAAAGAGGAGGAAATAAATTGAGTATTGAATCGACATCACCTGCAGGCACGGTTTTAGTCACATATTCGGACAGGACGGCCACTGTTGCAATGAACCGTCCAGAGGCAATGAATTCTCTAAATCCGAAAATGCTGCATGATTTCATTAATGCCCTGAAGGAAGTGAGCGAGAATGATGAAGTGGACGTCGTCATTTTAAAAGGGAATGGGAAAGCGTTTTCCGCTGGTGGTGACATTAAGATGATGCTCTCGCCTGGAAAAGAAAACGCTTTCGATGAGCTGATGGATGGAATCAGTGAATTGGTGACCACCCTATACTTCATGCCTAAATTGACCATCAGTGCCATTCATGGTGCAGCTGCAGGACTAGGGCTGAGTATAGCTCTTGCAACGGATCATCTTATTGCCGATTCGGAAAGTAAGGTTGCGATGAATTTCATCGGGATTGGATTGATCCCTGATGGCGGCGGACACTTCTTCCTTGAACGCCGTCTTGGTGAAGTGGGTGCGAAAGAATTGATCTGGGAAGGTAAAGTGCTTACAGCGCTTGAAGCAAAAGAAAAGGGCCTCATTCATGAAGTGGCAGACGGAACCTTGGAACATGCGGTAGAGAAAAAAGTGCAATCTTGGCTGCAAAGTCCGGTGCAGGCCATGATTAAAACGAAAAAGATCCTTAGTGAAAAAAATCGCCCGCTATTAATTAAGATGCTTGAGATTGAAAAAGCTGCTCAGATGAAAATGCGCCAAACAGCGGATCACCAAGAGGGAATAAAAGCGTTCGTGGAAAAAAGGAAACCGAACTTCATTGGAAAATGAACAAGAAAGGCCGTCACTTTCCAGTGACGGCCTTTTTTATATAAGGAAAGTATGGAAAACTTGATCATATTTTTTGTGATTGCGCTTCCATTTTCAATCAGCGATGAAAAAGCAATAAAGCGCCTGAAGGCGATGTACAGCGATGTGTTTGATCTTGATAGTTTTTTTCCTTCAATAGATTTTGCCCCAATTCTTTTGCTTGTTCATCATTCTCGGCTGTAAATGATTCATCCAATAGTTTTTCCCCTGACGGTTCAAAAACGGTTAATTTGTATATTCTGCTCATTTTCAAAAACTCCCTTATCAAAAATGTTATCAACTGTTATAAAAATTTTATCATTATCTGTCAATTTTGACTATTGTTATGTGAGTGAATCTATTAAGACAAGGAATATTGATACATAGCTGAATATCTTGAAAAAGTAACTATATCGAACTAACTTCTCGTTTTTTTCCTTTAAGCTTGGAAAGAATGAAAACAAAACCTATTTATACTAGAGGAATTCTCTCTTTAAAATGAAAAATCATAAATGATATAATAAACTTGAGTGAAAGTGCATGGATCGAAGGGGGTTTTTTTGAATGACGGTAAAAATCGTTAATAATATCACTGAATTGATAGGAGATACACCTGTTGTTAGGATTAATCATTTAACAGCGGAGGATGACGCTGAGGTATTCGTGAAACTTGAGTATTTCAATCCGAGCCGCAGTGTAAAAGATCGGGCTGCCTTCAATTTAATTAGGCAGGCAGAATTGGATGGTATCATTCAAGCCGGGGCTACGATCATAGAACCAACATCAGGGAATACAGGTATTGGGCTTGCCATGAATGCCGCGGCTAAGGGGTATCGGGCGATTATGGTCATGCCGGATAATATGTCGAAAGAAAGAATCAATATATTAAAGGCATACGGAGCGGAAGTTGTCCTCACCCCTGCATCAGAGCGGATGCCGGGAGCCATTCGTAAAGCCGAGGAGCTCGCAGCAGAGATTCCTAATAGCTTTATTCCGCAGCAATTCGAAAACCAAGCCAATCCTGATATTCACAGAGTGACGACAGCAGTCGAGATTCTGGATCAGATGGATGGAGACCTGGATGTTTTTGTCGCTACTGCTGGAACGGGAGGAACGATAACCGGTACAGGTGAAGCCTTGAAAGAACATCTGCCGGATTTAAGGGTTGTCGTTGTCGAGCCTAAGGGTTCCCCAGTCCTTTCCGGAGGAAAGCCTGGTCCCCACAAGTTAGTGGGTACGAGCCCTGGTTTTATCCCTAGCATCTTAAATACAGAGGTATTTGATGAAATCGTTCAAGCGGCTGATGAAGATGCGATTTCCACCATGAAGGATATGGCTTCGAAGGAAGGGATATTGATTGGGCCTTCAGGAGGTGCCTCTGTCTGGACTGCCCTGCAGGAAGCCCGTCGTCTTGGAAGTGGAAAACGAGTATTATGCATTGCACCGGATAATGGTGAACGCTATTTAAGTATGGATATCTTTAATTGATGAAAAAGACCGGATGCCGTGAATGAAACAATGTTCGCCATTCGGTCTTTTTCCTGTTGAATTTGCCCATACTGCATGATGACGCATTAAAATAATAATGTATGGGAAAGTATGTTCTGCTCATGTTAAAATTGAATATGAAATATTGAAAGAAATCGAGGTGACACTTTTGAGCGGTGTGAAGTTCATTCATGCGGCAGATCTCCATCTGGATAGTCCCTTTTCAGGGTTGAAGGATATGCCGTCATCTATATTAAAGGAATTAAGGGAAAGTCCGTTTAAAGCTTTTCAAACTATCATTAATGAGGCAATTACCCGTCAGGTTGACTTTATCGTGTTATCGGGGGATCTATTTGATGGGGAAAATCGGAGTCTCAGGACACAGGTCCGCTTTCGGACCGAAATGGAAAAACTCCAGCAGCATCAGATCCCTGCCTATATCATTCATGGTAACCATGATCATCTTAGCGGCTCATGGATTACTGTGGAGCTGCCTGAAAATGTCCATGTATTTTCAGGGCAAACCGAAGTGAAACGGTTTGAAAAAATCGATGGGACGACTGTCCATCTTTATGGATTCAGTTATCCACGCCGTCAAGTAAGGGAGAGAATGATCGAAACCTACATAAAAGCTGAAGGGGCCGATTATCATATTGGTTTGCTTCATGGGAATTTGGAAGGCAATTCCGAACATAGCCCGTACGCCCCTTTTTCATTGAAGGAACTTGCTGCCAAAGATTTCGATTACTGGGCATTAGGCCATATTCATAAACATCAGGTTGTTTCGGAAGATCCGCTTGTGATATACCCAGGAAATATTCAAGGCAGGAACAGAAAGGAGTCAGGCGTCAAAGGGTGCATGCTTATAGAATTCGATGGGGACATGAAGCACCATTCTTTTATTGAAACCTCTGAGGTAATATGGGAAAGCGAAACAATTGAACGATCCGCAGAAGGTGGATTTGATGCCCTGTTCAAGCAATGCAAGGAAGTAATTGAACGGAAGGGTTTCGATGGGAGAAGCTTTCTTTTGGAGTTGAAGCTGGATGCAGGTGATGCAGCAGGAGCTACCGGGGAATATCTTGAAGAATTGACCCGGATTTTGCAGGAAGGGGACCAAGGGGAATCATTTGTCTGGGTGTATAAAATCAAACTCATCCAGTCCATTCCTATGAATAGGTCAAATGAAAGTATATCGCCATTTCTGGCTGAGGTATCCAGGCTTGCTTCTGAATTTGATGATACGGAGGCTGCTCTTGCCCCGCTATACATTCATCAGGGAGCAAGAAGGTTTCTCGATTCAATAGAGCGGGAAGAGCAGATCGAACTGTTGGATGAAGCGGAAAGATGGCTTTTGCACATTTTTGAAGCGAATAAATGAGTGTAGGGAGGAGGAACGGATTTGATTATTAAAGACCTCCATGTTTATGGTTACGGCAAACTGGAAAATCAGCGTTTTCCTGAATTGGGACAGCTGCAGATTTTCTTTGGGGAAAATGAATCGGGCAAGTCAACCATCATGTCCTTCATTCATAGTATGCTATTTGGTTTTCCGACAAAGGTTCAAAACGAACCGCGTTACGAGCCCAAAATGCATGCCAAATATGGGGGAAGGCTCAGCCTTATAACAAAAAAAGACGGGGAAATCGTTATTGAACGTGTGAAGGGAAAAGCTACTGGTGATGTGAAATTGACCTTCGAGGATGGAAGGGTCGGCGGCGAGGAAGAATTGAATGAGATTCTTCATGGCGTTGATAAAAACTATTACCAAGCCATTTTTTCTTTCGACCTTCAAGGCCTGCAGGGATTACATACACTAAGTGAAGGTACGATGAGTAAATATCTGCTTTCAGCCGGGCTGATCGGGAATGATAAACTTCTTGAAGCCGAAACGAAATTGCAAAAAGAGCTCGATTCAAGGTTCAAGCCATCAGGCCAAAAACCTTTACTGAATGTGAAAATGAAAGAACTTAAGGAATTGCAGAAAAAGGTGAAAGCATCTGAAGAAGAACAGCGGTCATATACGGCATTACTTCAGGAAGAAGCAAAACTTAAGGAGGATCTCTCTAAAGTCACGGAAGGCATTCAAGAGATTGAAGAAAATCTTGTTAACGTAAGTGCTTTTTTGCGAATTAAACCCTTGGTTGAAGAACAGGGGGAACTAGAGGCTGAAATAAGTAAAATTCCGGATGTGAATTTTCCTGTTGATGGCTTAAAAAGACTTGAACAGCTACAGGCAGTTGGAATCCCCATGAAAGCCCAACTTGCGGCATTGACTGAGAAAATGGACAAACTTGAGGGGAAACTCACGGAAATCGAAATCAATCCTTTCATCAAGGAGCATAAAGAGCAAATTGAACATGCAATCGATCAAGGAACATTGTTGGAGAAGCTCGAGCTGGATATTAAAAAAGCGGAACACGAAAGGCTGTTGGAAGAAAAGAATATCGAAAAGGTGAAGCAGGAATTATTCTTGGATGTTTCTGATGAGGAAATAAGAAAACTGGATATCAGTACATTCATGAAGGAAAAGGTGAAAAGGGCCGAAAGGGAAAAGCATCAGCTCCAAAATGATAAAAAACAGCTCGATGAGAAATATGAACTGCAAAAGGGAAGTCTGGAAACGACAGAAGCCCGCTTGAAGGAGATAAAGGCCCAGTTACTGCCAGATGAAAAAAGAATCGAGCTGGAGTCCTTATACAACAAGCAGAATAACATCGAATTTGAAGCAGCACAATCCCTTATTCTTGATGAACAAATACTTGAACTTGAAAAGCAATTGGGATTACAGAGGAAGAAGGAAGCGGATAATCGCAAACGTTCACATATCATGAATGCCAGTTTAATAGTGCTACTATGTTTAGGTGCAATCGGAAGTTATTTCAGTGAACAGATTTTGTTGGGTGTGATACTTCTAGCCATAGCTGTTCTGTTTGCGGTTTCCAGGTATCTCTTTAAAGGTGATGATATATCGTCCGGGTATATCAGGCAATTGGATGAGATGAAAAGGAAAAGGGCTGCAATTGGGAGAGAAACCAATAAAGGAAGTGAAGGAGAGTCGATGGGGAGGCTACTTGAACTGGACCATCGTCTCCAAAGGCGCTTTGAAAGTGAAAGTTTCAAATATGAAGAAAGGGAGGAAGCGTTTGAATCGACGATTCAGGAGTATGCCGATTGGGAAGCTAGCAGGGACCGGTTGGATAAAGAATTGAGGAACATCTTAAGCGGTTGGGGTCTGTCTTATCCTGGAATGGAAATCAATCTTGAATCTGTATTTGAACTTCTTGAGAAATGGAAGGAAGCCGTTGATAGGAAATATGAAACAATCAAGAGGCATGATTTTCTCCAGGCAGAATTTGAGGGTAAATCAAAGGCTTTATTTCATTTTGCAAATAGCCTTGATTTTGAAACATCCACATGGAGGGAAGCGATTGGCCAATTGAAACGGGAGTTGAATATAGCGGTTGAATTCTCCGTTCAGTTAACGCAATGGATGCAGGAAAGAAGTCGTTTGACGAACGAAATCGAGCAGCTGACGATGGAAAATGGCTATCTTGATGCAGAAATGGAAATGCTTTTTAAGTTAGCGAAGGTCAAGGACGAGGAAGAATTCAGGCATGTCGCTGCATTGTCCGAAAAGAAAATCACCTTACAAAAGCAGCTTGATTTGATTACCATTCAAATTGGACAATCCAGAATGCTGCCTGATCAAATCCAATCTTATTTAAAACAGGGGATCAATACTTATACATTAGAAAATATAGAACAGAAACGGAAGGATTCTGTAAAGGTGAAATCCCTTTTGTTAGAGAAGCGGGCGGATGCGAAGCATAAGATAAAACAGCTTGAAGTTTCAGGGATTTATGATGATTTACTTCATCGTTTTCATGAAGAAAAAGCTGCTTTTAACGAAGAGGCGAAGGAATGGGCGAAATTGGCAATAGCCAAAAGCTTATTGAATAAAACATTGGACCGATATAAAAGGGAGCGCCTGCCGAAGGTGATCGCTGATGCCGAGCGGCATTTTTCCTTCTTAACGAATGGAAACTATCGGAAAATCATCCTTGATCAGTCGGGAGAAGGGATTTTGGTACAGCGCAGTGATGGTTTGAGTTTCAGGGTTGAAGAGGTCAGCCGCGGGACAGCTGAGCAAATTTATGTTTCCTTAAGGCTCGCACTTGCTGATCATACTTTTGAAAATGATTCATTCCCTCTCATCATTGATGATAGTTTCGTCAATTTTGATGCGGAAAGGACAAAACGGATGCTTGAGTTATTGAAAAAAGTTTCGGAAAAGCGGCAAATCTTATTTTTTACATGCCACCGATATATAATGGAGCACTTTAGTGAAAATCAAGTGATTCGTCTATCCAGCCCCGTATTGCGCCAAAATATGAATGATTTGATCATCCCGAAATATAATGGGTATTAAACTATAGATAAAGAGAGTGAAGTCATTGAATAGGAATGAGTTTGTAAGCCGCCATGATTCTTCTTTGGAGTTAATCATCGAAAAGGAGTTTCCAGGTAAACGATGTGTTGGGGGAAAATATTCTGCCGTAGGTCATAGCATCACTTTATATGAGAGAGATATTGAAATTCAGTGTGAACGCTCCCTAGGCTCGCTTTCAAGGCTTGAGGAATATACATGGGTGATTCTCACACATGAGATGGGGCACGCATTAGACCCCGATCTTGCTGTGCTTAGTGAGGAGCTGCACCGTACAGGAAAATCAGAAATCCTTTATCAAATAGAGGTCAATGCATGGAATATTGCAAAAGGAATAATTCCTTTTATCGATCACGATTTATTTACCTTCATTAGGGATGAATCCCTGGAACATTGTACAAATCGCCTGCTTGTCGGTTAAAAGGCTCTCCATATGGAGGGCTCTTTTTATTTTCCGCTAAATGGAGTTTGAAAATTCCGATAGTAATTCGCAGAGGGGGAGAATGGACTATCGTTCGGAAGCTACAGGCAGTGATGAATGAAAGTATAATGTGCTGGTTTTTTTAGATTAATGTTTCCAAAGGAAGCTTCATATCTTTAAAGGAGCATTCACTTTAATGAATCATTTAAGAGGAATGGGACATGGAGTTATGGTTTATATTCCTTTTTAAGATTGACAGTGAGAATCATTTTCATTAAAATGGTATTATTAGACTAAAAGGGGAGTATTTTAATGCGACCAGCTATTAACACTCAGTCTTTATCGCTCGGTTATGGTGATAAATTAATAATAAATGATATGAATATAGAAATACCCAAAGGGGAGATCACCGTATTCATCGGTGCTAATGGATGTGGAAAATCAACACTTCTTAGGTCTGTAGCCCGATTGTTAAAACCTCAATCCGGCTCGGTCTTGCTCGAAGGCAAAGCGATCTCAACCATGCCATCGAAGGATGTAGCGAGAAAGATGGCGATTCTTCCGCAATCCCCGGTTGCTCCTGAAGGGCTTACCGTCTATCAACTTGTTAAACAAGGAAGATACCCTTATCAAAGTTGGTTGAAACAGTGGAGTTCCGTGGATGAAGAAAAAGTTCAAAAGGCGATTGAAGCAACGAATCTGACCGATTTAAAGGATCAGGCAGTCGATGAATTATCGGGAGGGCAGAAGCAACGGGCATGGATAGCCATGACGCTTGCTCAGGATACGGATGTCATTTTGTTGGATGAACCGACTACATATCTTGATATGACCCATCAAATCGAGATTTTGGACTTATTGTTCGACTTGAATGAGTTTGAGAACCGAACGATCGTGATGGTGCTTCATGATTTGAATTTAGCTTGCCGTTATGCGGATAATCTGGTGGCACTTAAAAATGGGGCGATACATGCTCAAGGACGGCCAGAGGATATCATCACGCCTGAATTGGTAAAGCATGTATTCAGCATGGAATGTCAAATATCCTTTGATCCAATTTTTGGCAGTCCCATGTGCGTCCCGTTTGGTAAAGGGCGCTACGCACAAACTCAGATAAAAGCGCTGGCCAATGCATAACCTTACACCATCCATTGAAAAAGAACTTCAGGGATACCGGATATCCTTTCGAGATGAAGCCAAAGTTTCCAAGACCTTCAATCATGCTGATGAGCTTATTCAGTATGCACAAGCCCGGACTGGGGCGGAAACGTCAAGGATAGCCATTTCAATGTGGTTCAGACGCTATGCTTTTTTTGTCACGGCACAATTGTACATGTTAAGTAAACATCGGCTTATTTGGGAAGGCACACTTCAGGACTTTGGTGTTTTGGATGATCCGGAAGATGAGCATTGGCTCCCGAATTTTTTGCTGAAAACCAACAGTTGGAGCCATGTCTCGGAAAAGGAAAGCCCTTCTGCCCTCCATTCCATATTGAACAGCTTTGGTGCTGATGCCATTCGCTTCTTTTCCGGAACTGCTAAAATATCGAAACTAGTACTTTGGGAAAATATTTGGAGCTATACGGTATGGATGTATAGTGAGTTATTGAAGCAAACTGATATAAAGACGCGAGTTGAAAAGGACATTGAAATGCTTCTTGAAGATGAAGTATGGCTGAATATTGAAACGCGTTCCCCCTTTAAACGATTCATTGGGGAAAAAAGTGTTCCGGAGTCCATGAACCATTATAAACGGGTGACATGCTGTTTATATTACCGAATTGATGGCCAGGAGAAGTGCGCGTATTGTCCGAACAAAAACTGTTGAAATAGATTTGATTGGAGAGCCAGGCTTGGGATCAAGCCTGGTTTTCTTGTGGAGTGATAAGAGACGGCAAAGCTTTGGCTTTTCCTGTCCAATGTCTATCACTTATTAACGAAAACTAAACGCACTAACGAGATTGGTATGTTATAATGTTGATATTTAATTGAACGGAGGCAGTCGCATGGGAAATGGGATCATACACTACGGAATTGGTGAAGTAGTAGATATATATATGTACATTAAAACGAGTACAAAAGCGGTGGCAAGTAATGGAAAGCCGTTTTTAACATTGATTTTGTGCGATAAAACCGGGGAGATAGAGGCAAAGCTATGGGATGTTTCCGAGGCTGATGAGAAAACATACTGTGCGGAAGCAACAGTGAAAGTCCAAGGGGAAGTCCAAAATTATCGAGGACGCAGCCAATTGAAAATCCGTAATATTAGAATTACTTCAGATACTGACGGGGTCACGAAAGCCGATTTAATTCAAACGGCGCCTTTAAGTCAGGAAGAAATGATGGAAACCATCACTCAATACATTTTTGAAATGAGGAATCCGAATATCCAAAGGGTGACTAGGCATCTCATTAAAAAATATCAGAATGAATTCCTGACGTTCCCGGCTGCCACCAAGAACCATCATGAGTATATGTCGGGACTGGCCTATCATGTTGTATCGATGCTAGGGCTGGCTAAGGCCATTTCAACCCTATATCCTTCCCTCAATAAGGATCTTTTGTATGCAGGGGTCATTCTGCATGACCTTGGAAAGGTGCATGAGTTATCTGGACCTGTTTCGACTGTTTATACAGTGGAAGGGAACTTGTTGGGACATATCACCATCATGGTGAATGAAGTCGGTAAAGCTGCAGAGGAATTGGGCATTGAAGCGGAAGAAATCATGATTCTCAAGCACTTGATATTAAGCCACCATGGTAAAGCTGAGTGGGGCAGTCCCAAGCCGCCGATGGTTAGGGAAGCGGAAGTTCTGCATTATATTGATAATATGGATGCCAAGATAAATATGATGGACCGCGCCTTGGAAAAAGTGAAGCCGGGTGAATTTACGGAAAGAGTCTTCGCGCTCGATAATCGTTCATTCTATAAACCGACATTTTAATGAAATATGCTTCTTTCTCGATGGAGAAAGAAGCATATTTTTTTTGTTCGAGCATATTCTCTAGTAAATGAATAGTAGATTTTTTGGGAGGGAATGGACATGCCAATTTGGATCTGGTTCGTGTTTATTGGAATAATTGTCAGTGCAATCATGTCAATTTGGACAGCTAGGCAGGATCGCCTCATAGATGATGCTTGGATTGAAAAGGAAGGTCAGAAATACATTGAACGCATGGAAGAAGAGCGTGAGAGGCGTAAAAAGGATATAAATCAAGGAGCATAGCCCGAATGATGAAAAAAAGCGACAGGTAAAGTCCTGTCGCTTTTTACTATTTAATTATTTTTCAGCTTTGGCTGCGTCACCAGAAGTGATGGCATCTTTTAAATCTTTATCTTTAATCTTCACGTCCGCCTTTTTGACTTCTGAATTCAGAATGTCCTGAACTTTAGTTTGGTCAATTTGAGCGACTTTCAAATCATATTCAAGATCTTTTTTCATATCTTTGTATGATTCTTTTTCTTTTGTATCAAGAAGTTGGATGATGTGGTAGCCATAATCGGATTTAATCGGCTTGCTGATTTCATCTTTCTTCATTTTGTAAGCTTGCTCTTCAAATGCAGGAACCATTTCACCTTGTCCGAACCAGCCTAGCTCCCCGCCTTTTTCAGCTGTTCCTGTGTCCGTTGAATATTCTTTAGCAAGTTTGGCAAAGTCTTCACCTTTGTCCAATTTAGCTTTAACTTCATTGGCCGTTTTTTCGTCTTCCACGAGAATATGTCTCGCTTTGATTTGTGGTTTATAGTCTTCATAAGCTTTTTTCACATCAGCTTCTTTAACTTTTATATCGGCAACGGCTGCTTTTTCTTGAAGCATGCCGATTTTAAGTGCACGTTTAAGATCAGCTTCGCTCTTATATCCGGAAGAGGCCAGGGCCGTTTCGAAATTTTCACCCATTTGCGCTTTAAGTTCGTCCGTTTTAGCTTTAACTTCTTTATCCGTTACTGTATATTTTTCAGAAAGAACTTTTTCATAAACAAGTTCTTGAAGAACGGTTTCACCATAACGGTCTTTCATTACATTATAAAATTCTTCTTTGGTTATATCCCCCGCTTTAGTTTCCACGACTGCTTCCTTGTCGCTGTTGCATGCTGTAAGTCCGATCAGCCCTGCAGTAACAGCAATCGATAATGCCCACTTCTTCATAAAAACAACTCCTAGTTATAAGTTTCTGGTTTGCTATTTTTTCGTATTTCCACAAAATTAACTATAACATATTCTGGTTACTTTACAAAAAATAATATATTGGTGCATGAATAAGATTTTTTTGAAAAATGGGTGTACGCCTACCCGGATATTAATCCATTACATATGATAAATCGAGGACAACAAAAGGGGGTAGCATAATGGGTAATGGATTTAACGGAGGCTTCGCTTTGTTAGTGGTGTTATTCATTTTATTAATAATTGTAGGAGCAGCCTATTGCTAATCGGCTGCAAAATTACTAATGGAAAGAGCCCACTCCTTTTGCCATGGAGTTGAATAGGATAGGGTAGCCGCTCAACAAAAAAGATTTAAGTGATTTTCAAGCTATGAAAGGAATGGATTCCTTTTGGCGGATATAAGAGTGTGCATTAAATTATTCTTACTTAAGAATGGAAAGGAGGAAGATCAATGTCTGGAGGAATAGGTGGAGGCTTTGCTCTAATTGTCGTTCTTTTCATCCTGTTAGTCATCATTGGGGCTTCTTGGTTATAAAACCATAAACAAAAGGCGAAGCTATTGCTTCGCCCTTTTTCTTTATGTGGATAATGCTCCGGGTATCACCAATGTATGTAACAAATCATGGACATCATTTGTTGCTCATCTCTACGTATACAAAATTTCAATATAGGAGGATAATAACATAATAGTAATTAATACATTAATGGTCCTGAATACTTTAGGCTGCCGGTCTTCAGCAATTTCCTTTTGAATGCATAAAGAGTTTGTCATTCTATTAATATTATAAAGGATCAAAATAGCAAAAATAATAAACCAGAACGAGATCAAAACCTAAAATCCCTCCTTGCAAAACATCATGTATAAATACGATACCAAATTATAATGAAAAAAGATACCTAAAAATCTTAGCAGTCATCATTATGAATGAATAAGGAATCACTTTTGAATAAGTATATCGTATCCTTCGAGGTGTTCCTCGATAAAAGAATGCCTTGGGGAACCAACAAGGTTTTTTATATAAATAAAATCCGATACGCATAAGCCGGTGTGCAGGGATAACAAAATAGTGAAATAATGGATGTAATGCGGAAAACTGAGGGCACAACCAATCAATGTGGCAGACATAATGACGAAAGGCAACACAAGGGTCAAGAGATAAAGATGCTTTCGAATCGGAACATGCACATTGACTCTGCATGTCAACACCAGGTTCCACTTCAAGGACCATGAAGTTTTCACTTTTTTACATAATAATCGTAAAGGTAAATAGTGTAATAGTTTGTGAACAGGATATAATAAGAGCAATAGGCTAAAAAATACCATTGTTTGATCGCCATACAAAATAACATGGGTTGAAAAGACACTTAATAATGTATAGATCAGAACAAAAGACATCAATATAGTAAAAACTGAAAAAAAGAGCAGACGGCAATTCCCATATTGTTTTGCCACGTCAATTGTTTTCCACGAATTCATTTCGAAATCAGCCCTCCAAAGCTGTTGAATATACTTACATACATTACGATGAATGGGTGGAAAAAGCAATGGAATTCTTGGATTATGTTTAAGATGAAATCACTTTGGTGAGTAAGCATGCAATGGGCAGGTTTTGAAATGGGGATCAGGCGGATTACCGAATGGGAAAAATCAAAAATTGGTTATAAGTCTTTTATGTTAAATTGAATGATTGAATGGGGATTAGTGATGTATGAAAAATATAAATGAAGAAATGGAAATACTCCGTTTTCATCAACGGCTTTTATTAAACCTTATACGCAATCCGGAGGCCAAGTTGGACTATCTATTTGTGGAAAAAAATTTCACGAAGAAGGAAGCGGAAGAATTATTGGAAACATGTGATATCTTGAGCAAACGCTATGAAATAGAAAAAGCGGAAGGGTATATGAACTTTCGACCGCTTTTTAATCAATTTGAAAGAAAGGTTAATCCAAAAATAACTACAAAGGAATGCATTGATGCATGCATCTCACAAGGTTTATATGTATCATTCATGAAGGAAATGGATAGAGTATGAGATTAAACTGGCTCAGTTTCTTTCTCTATCTTTTTTTTTGTGATTTTACCCTCCACGTCCGTAAACTCCTGATCGATGTTATCGAAGGATCGTTCAAAGATTTGCATGAAGTCTTCACCGTATATATTTCGGATGATGGCCATCATTTCAATCATATCCGGAAACTTGCCATAAAGCTCACGCAATGGAAGTGCACCCGAGAAAGCGGAGTTCTTACTTGGGTCGTATGTCTCCATTAAATCAAGGAGAATTTTTTCACCTTCCGCTGTAATCTCTATATACGTATTCCTTTTGTCATTTTCCTTTTTTGAAAATGTTAAGTATCCGCGTTCCTCTAATTTTTTTGAAAAGTTAAATGCGGTAGAAACATGCATGACCCCAAATTTTGCAACATCTGAAATGGAAGATCCATTAAGATGGTAAGCAATCCAAAGAATATGGTGCTCATTGATGTTTAAATCATAGGGCTTGATCCATTGCTGCCAATCTTTTTCAATCGATTTCCATAATGCTTTGCTTAATTGTGCAATTCGTTGACTAAAAATCATTGCTTCTTTCATAGAATAATTTTTATTCTGCATATTATGGGCTCACCTACTTATAAGATTCTATATATTTATTATGACAATAAAATAAAAATTAATAAAGAAAAATATTTGCGAAATTTTTAGAAAATTTTAGTTTTTTTATGAATTCTCCATTCTTCTCCAATAAATCATGTAATTTATTGGGAAAAATGGAGAATCAAGTTTGTGTGACGATGTCAGCTATTTTTAGAAGTAGGGGCGGCCGCTTCCAATTCTTTCAATGAATTTTCAATTTCCTGAACGTTCTTCAATAATTCATTCTTATTGGGTTCGATTTCCCGCTTCCAGTTCTCGATGACGACCTGAACATCCGAAATGAATGTTTTTACCGTTTCTTTGCTTATTTGTGAAGCTTCCATCGTGTCATCTTTAATATTCTGCATTTTTACCTTTAATTCATCAATTGTAGTCTTAATTTCGTCGGTATTCGTCTTGATGCGGGCCCGTAGGTCTTTACCTGAACTTGGTGTCGAAAGTAAGGTTGCCGCACCAGCTACTACTGTTCCGGTCAAAAAGCCAATTAGTAATGATTTTGCTTTCATTAGGATCACCTCATTTTATAATATGTTTTCGCTTTCCATGGTCTGAATCCCTGCTGCATCAATTGGAAATTATGATAAATAGGGAGAGAAATACTATTGATATCAAAATACCATAATTTTCATCCTTATGGAAGAGAATCGACCATTTTATCTTTATATCACAAAAATATTTTTTTAAACTTAGAGAGTAAATATATAATATTTAAAAATAACTTGAAGCTTTAATAATAATGCTTCATATAAAGGGAAGAGCAGCATATAGATAATAAAAACAAGCTGTCGGAACTTGGATGGCACTGGTGGGTTAATAATGAAAATCATTTTTTTATTAGGCCTGGTATGCCTGTGCGGAATGGGGTATTTTCTAAGGCAAGCTAAATCTCCTGGCATCTATCCGCCTAGGAGGGTGCTCCAGGCTAGAGCCTTCGCTATGGGTCTCCCCGGGGTTTTACTGCTTTTCATTTGGTTTATGTGGATATTGATTCATTGACCATTGGAGGATGATTCTGACTAGAATTCCAGATTCATATGATTGGAAAAAAAAGCACCGGACAGTCCGGTGCTTTTTTAGGTATGATGATCCTGCTGCTTAAGCATTAATGGGTATATTTGATTTTCTTACTATGCCGTTCACAATTGGATAAATGATGACCATCGCAACTGTATTTAACAATACGGCAGGAAGCACAACAGCTCCGAAAAGTGCAACGAAAGGCCCTGGAAGGGAAACGATATAATAAGCCGAACCAAGGAAGACAGCGCCGGAAATCAATGTTCCAACGGCAGTCAAGATACTGACGGTGACAACGGATGTTGAAAACTTCTTTAGACTGATGAATAAAAGGTAAAACAGAAAGGCTGTTGCCAATTTGTCTATGATATTTGGGATCTGTCCTGCTGGAAATGTAGTTGTCATGGCAGAGATGGCTCCTGCTGCCAGGGCGACAATGAATACATTCTTCTTAGCGGGAAACAGGGTAATCGCCAAAAACATCATCAACAGCATCATATCCGGTTTCATTCCAAGGAAGAATCCAGGTACGATAAAATGCAGGGCAGCCCCAATCCCGATTAATAGGGACAGTGACACAAGGGTTTTCGTTTTCATTTACTCATCTCTCCTATTCTCATCTCAACTAACAGCTTTTCTTCAACAATGCACTATTGCTTGTTGCAAGAAGTTTAAAATAGTATATCATAAGACCTATTTTTTTAGAAGTTATATTTGTTTGAATTAATGAGTTTGAGCTTCCTTCGCTTTATACGATTCCTGGAATTTCTTCATGAAATCAGCAAGGTCCTGGCAATGGGATAGAGGGACCGCATTATAGATGGATGCTCTGCAGCCGCCGATGGAACGGTGACCGTTCAGTCCTACGAATCCGGCTTCCTTCACTTCTTTAAGGAATTGCACTTCAGCTTCTTCAGACGGAAGCGTGAATGTTACATTCATTAATGAACGGCTGTCCGGTAGGGCATGGCCTTTATAAAAACCATCACTGCCGTCGATGGCATCGTAAATGACTTTTGCTTTTTCTTCGTTGATTTCAGCAATCTTTTCCACTCCGCCCTGATCTTTTGCCCAATCCAACACAAGGGACAATAAGTAAATGGCCAATGTCGGAGGAGTGTTGTATAAAGAATTATTTTTCGAATGGATCGAATAGTTCATCATGGATGGGATTTTGTCATTATCCGTTATTAAATCTTTACGGATGATAACGACTGTGATTCCCGACGGACCTAGATTCTTTTGTGCACCAGCATAGATGATGCCGAATTTACTAATATCAATCTTTTTGCTGAGAATATCACTCGACATATCAGCTACTAGGGGAATGTTGCCTGTTTCCGGGAAATCCTTCCACTGTGTTCCGTAAATCGTATTATTGCTTGTGATATGAAGATAGGCAGCATCGTCATTCAATTTGATATCTTCCACTTTAGGGATGAACGTATATTTTTCATCTTTGGATGAAGCGACTACGGCCGTTTCACCAACCTTTTTGGCTTCTTTTAATGCTTTTTCCGACCAAGAACCAGTGAGGACATAATCTGCCCTTTTTCCATCTTTCAAAATGTTCATGGGAATCATGGAAAATTGTAGACTTGCCCCTCCTTGCAGCAGGAGAACTTCATAATTTTCAGGAATTTCCATAAGATCTTTTAATGATTGAATGGCATGGTTATGAATCTTTTCGAATTCGGAACTTCTATGGCTTAATTCCATGACAGACATACCGGAATCCTCAATATTCAACCATTCGTTTTGGGCTCTTTGTAAAACTTCTAAAGGAAGGGCGGCTGGCCCAGCGTTAAAATTACGTGCACGTTTCAATTTTTTTCCTCCTATGCGACTATGTGATAAAGTATTTGAGACTATTCATATATCCTACCAGAAAACTAAATTCAATTGGAGGAAAATTTAGAATTTTAAATCCGTTTTTTAATGATGGACCAAAGTAAAAAGGTCCTGCACTTTAATGTGAGGACCAACTCGGGATCATTTTTTCAAGCAACGAAAGGAGAAAGAAACCTTCTTCACAGGCTATTGCAGTCTCATTGTAGATGCTGTGCAATGGAGTCAGCGATTTGTTTCAGGTCATCCGGTGTATAGTCGCTGGTATTTGTTTTCCAAACTGCACCAAAGCCGTCACCTTCCCCATGCCGAGGAATTAAATGCATATGAAAATGGAAAACGGACTGCCCTGCAGCTTCACCGTTGTTATTTAAAAGGTTCAGGCCTACAGGTTGGAATTCCTGCTTCATGGCGCGGGCAATTTCCGGCACCACTTCAAAAAGGTTCTTGGCAATCTCAGGTGTCAACTCATAAAGATTTTCCTTATGTACTTTAGGTATTACCAGCGTATGGCCTTTCGTTACTTGACTGATATCAAGAAAGGCCAAAACATGTTCATTTTCGAAAACTTTACTACTTGGAATTTCCCCATCGATTATTTTGCAAAAAATGCAATCACTCATGAATAACGCTCCTTTAAAAGTTAATGTATTTGGTTAATCGTACCATAGCTTGAATCCTTGAGAAAAGGAAAAATATAAAAACAGGATGCAACATTAAGTTGCACCCTGCCTGTCGAAAAAGGGGGTTTTGCTTCAAAATTCGCATTAGCATAAATTCTCTGCGACAAACACCTCATCTACATTTTAGTAAAATATGGTTATTATCTAAATAGAGATTTTCCATTCAAAGCAACCATCTCCTATATCTTTAAAGTTTCATCAACTTTTAAAGCATAATTGATAATTATTGAATGATTTTTCTGCTTTTACGTGCAAGAGAACCATCTCCTTGCTCGAAACGATTTTTGTTATGAAGCTTCTGGTTTAATTCAGTTTATACGTCTTTAACTGACACCTCATTTACAATATGATGTAAATCATTTGTAATAAACCTAATGGGTATTTCAGTATAATACGTCTTTAACTGACACCTCATTTACAATATGATGTGAATCACACGTAATGACTAACCCCTTCTTCCTTAATTATGATGGCCATCAAGCAGGAAAAATATAATTAGTTATTTATGGAAATTGGGTTCCGGAACACTCGACTATATAAAAGCAGGAGAATTTGATAAAATGGAAATAAGAACCTCTATATAGAAAGGATCGTTTATATGTCCTTATTGGAAATAAAGCAGTTAGTGGGCGGATATACGAAAACGCCCGTTTTAAAAGGAATAAGTTTTGACATTCAGCCAAATGAGCTGGTTGGGTTAATTGGGCTTAACGGGGCTGGGAAAAGTACGACGATTAAACATATCATCGGACTCATGGAGCCGAAAGGCGGAAGCGTCTCGATTCATGGTAAAACACTAGTTCAGGACCCGGATACATATCGCAAACAATTCACTTATGTTCCAGAAACGCCCATTTTGTATGATGAGCTTACACTTGAGGAGCATTTAAAGCTTACAGCCATGGCACATGGTTTGGCGGAAGCCACATTTAAAGAAAGGATGGACGTTCTGTTAAAGGAATTCCATATGGAGAAAAGGCTTAAATGGTTCCCGGCACATTTTTCAAAGGGAATGAAGCAAAAGGTCATGATAATGTGCGCCTTTTTAGTACAGCCGTCTTTATATATCGTCGATGAACCCTTCGTAGGTCTTGATCCACTAGGCATTCAATCCCTGCTTGATTTGATGAGGAAGATGAAAGAGAGCGGAGCGGGAATTTTAATGTCTACACACATTCTGGCGACAGCCGAGAGGTATTGTGATTCTTTCATCATACTGCATAATGGGGAGATTCGGGCGAAAGGCAATCTTGAGCAGCTTCGTGAACAATTTTCCATGCCAGGGGCAACTTTGGACGATTTATATATCCAATTGACGAAAGAAGAAATCGGTCATGAATAGTCAAAATCTCTGGAAGGAAAGATATTTAGGCTATATAAATGAAACGCAAAAATATCTTCGTTATATTTTTAATGGCCATCTTGTTTTTGTCATGGTTTTGGTTCTTGGTGGGTTGGCTTATTATTACAGTGATTGGGTGAAGACGTTAAACAATGATTTCCCTGCTGCATTGATCATGGCCTTTGTTTTATCGATCATTGTAACCAGAAGCCCGATAAATACTTTCTTGAAAGAACCCGATACGGTATTCCTGCTTCCGCTTGAAACGAAGTTGAGAAGTTATTTCAAGAATTCATTGATATTAAGCTGGGTCATGCAGGGCTTTATTCTTCTGGTTGTCCTGATTGCATCGATACCGATGTATGCGAAGGTTACGGGTGCAGGAGGTAAGGACCTTGGAATCATCCTGGCCGTTTTGCTTATTTTGAAGTTTTTGAATTTGACCATGCGCTGGCTGGTATTGAAATATCAGGATACATCAGTGAGCCATTGGGACTCTCTCATCCGCTTTTTACTTAATGGCGTGATTCTTTATTTTATCTGTTCAAGGGCAAATATACTGTTTGCACTTATAACCTTCTTGTTATTGTTAGCACTTTACATGTATTACCGAAGCGCGACTAAAGGTTTCGTGTTAAAGTGGGAACGGCTGGTGGAACTGGAAAACAAACGGATGAATTCCTTCTATCGAATGGCGAACATGTTTACTGATGTTCCTCATTTGAAAGGGAAGGTAGCGAGAAGGAAATGGATGGACTGGCTATTAGCACTCATTCCGTATGGTTATAAGTCAACTTATACCTATCTTTACGCCCGTACCCTTCTGCGATCCAATGATTATGTGGGACTTTGTTTTCGTTTAACGATCATGGGATCCGTGATTTTAAGTGTATTCACTAACATATTTGCACATTTGATTGTTACGTTCATGTTCTTATTCATGACAGCCCTGCAACTGCTGCCGGTTTGGAAGGCACATGAGTGGAAAGTATGGGTCTCATTGTATCCATTGCCAGCAAAAATGAGAGAATCTGCAGTAATAAAACTAATTTCCTATTTCCTATTATTTGAGGACCTTGTCTTCAGTTTGGTCCTGCTAGTGAAAGGGGAATGGATGTCCGCTTTAGCCGCCTTGGCAATGGGTCTTGTTTTCATAATCGGCTTTAAAATTTATGCAACAAAGAAAATAAAAAACTTTTAAGCTGAAGCTGATTTTTCATAAAATCAGCTTTTTCTTTATTAATGCTTCTGTTGATTCCAGAAATTCGCTCCCTTTCCGCCGACTGTCTGCCAAGCCTTCTCGACGCAAGCGCCTGTGGGGTCTCGGCTAGCCAGTTTTTCGGCAGGAGTGTCGCAAATTTCTTCCATCCATTAAGGATTACAGTAAAAAAACATGAAGGATTAACCAGTCTAAAATCCGGTTCGGGATGGGTCTAACTTACGGTTTTTTCTTAAATTACATTTCAGTTGATTCCAGAAATCCGCTCCCTTTCCGCCGACTGTCTGCCAAGCCTCCTCGACGCAAGCGCCTGTGGGGTCTCGGCTAGCCAGTTTTTCGGCAGGAGTGTCGCAAATTTCTTCCATCCATTAAGGATTACAGTAAAAAAAACATGAAGGATTAACCAGTCTAAAATCTAGTTCGGGATGAGTCTAACTTACGGATATTACATTTCAGTTGATTTCAGAAATTCGCTCCCTTTCCGCCGACTGTCTGCCAAGCCTCCTTGACGCAAGCGTCTGTGGGGTCCCGGCTAGCCAGTTTTTCGGCAGGGGTGTCGCAAATTTCTTCCATCCATTAAGGATTACAGTAAAAACAACAAGGGTCACCTATTCTAAAACTTGGTTCGAAATAGACTTGGATACTTTTACAACCCCCAAAAAACGTTTTAGGTATTTTATTCTTTTAAGAAATGAAAATTGAAACTAAAAGCCTCATAGGGGGTATATACATATTTAACGGAGGTGTTGAATGATGGATGAATATGAACAAAAGGCATTATCTGAACTAGTATCATGGAAAAAGAAAGTAGCCAAGAAATCCGGCAGGCTTGAGAGGATGTCCAAAAAGGCGCAAATCAAATTGAATAGTTATATTCCAGACAGAGTGCACAAAGTAATTACTGATAGTATTAAAGGGATGATAGAGGCCGTATTATCAGGTTCTAAATATATGTCTAAAGAAAAAAATGTAGTGCTACTAACCTTGCAGCAAAAAGAAGAGTGGGTTGCGGAAACTGTGGCGGCATATCGGAAAACGGCCGTTATAGAAGGTGTGGGAACCGGAGCGGCAGGGCTTTTAATTGGATTGGCTGATTTCCCATTACTGCTTAGCATCAAGATGAAATTATTATTCGAACTATCCCGTATATACGGTTTCGATCCAAATAAATATGAGGAACGTTTATTCATTCTCCATATCTTCCAGATGGCATTTTCAAGCGAGGAGAAGAAATTGGAAACATTACAGGTAATAGAGGAATGGGATTCAGGGAAGTGGCCGGAAATAGACTGGCAGGAATTTCAGCAGGAATATCGCGATCACATCGATGTCATTAAAATGTTCCAGCTCGTTCCAGGTATTGGGGCAGCTGTCGGTGGATATGCCAACCATCATTTGTTGGAACATCTTGGGGAAACGGCTGTCCATTGTTACCGAATCAGACTTCTTAAACAGTAAGGGACGGGGGAAGACCCGTCCCTTTATCATTTTCGCAATATAGGTTCATTCACTTTTTTAGATGATTGTTCCTTATTGTGATAGGTCACCGCTGCAGTGCCTAATATTTTGGCAGCAATGAGCATCGCCTTTTCATCAATGTCAAACAAAGGGTGATGATGTGGATATGTATGTTCATTTTTTGGCCTTGCTCCCGTAAAGAAGAATGTACCTTTTACATTTTGTAAATAATAAGAAAAATCTTCACCTGTCATATCCGGGTCAATTTCCTCTGTAATCAAAACTTCCTTGACGGACTCAGTGCTTTCGATGAGGAATTTAGTTTCCTCAACATGCGGAATAACAGCTGGATAACCTTGAAAGTATTGATATTCATAGGTGCAGTCCGCAGCTATGCAGGTTCCTTTAACAATCCGCTCCATTTCTTCGCTAATGAATGAACGGACATCTTCCTTGAATGTGCGGACGGTCCCGATTATTTTAGCCTTATCTGCAATGACGTTAAAGGCATTATCTGCTACAAAGGAACCGACGGTAATGACTGCAGAATCTATTGGGTTTAGGCGGCGGCTTACGATTTGCTGCAGGGCCATGACGAGCTGAGAGCCGACTACGATTGCATCACGGGTTTTATGCGGCTGGGCTCCATGTCCGCCCTGCCCTTGAATGGTGATTTCAAAACGGTCAGCAGCGGCCATAAGGGGTCCATAAGCGTATTGGACTGTTCCGGTTGGGGCCGTCGCCCATAAATGGGTGCCGAAAATTACATCCACCCCATCAAGGCAGCCAGCCTCAATCATCGGTTTGGCACCCCCTGGAGCATATTCTTCAGCATGCTGGTGGATAAATATATATTCACCTTCGAGCTCATCCTTCAGTTCATTCAGGTTTTTAGCAAGGACAAGGAGTGTCGCTGTATGGCCATCGTGTCCACACGCATGCATGACCCCGGGTACGGAAGATCTATAGTGAACTTCTTTTTCATCTTGAATGGGTAAGGCGTCGAAATCAGCGCGCAATGCTACGGTTTTACCAGGCTTACTGCCTGTGACCTTGGCGATAACACCATTTCCGCCTACATTCGTCCGGTGTTCGATTCCATGTTTTTCATAATATTCAGCGATGAAGGCTGCCGTTTGGGTTTCTTGAAAAGAAAGCTCGGGATGTTGATGAAGGTAACGCCTGATGGAAACCATTTCTTCATATGAGCCATCCAGAAGATCGTGTAATCGCTGTATCATTTTGCACCTCCCAATGATTGGATTAATTGTAAATAGTATATCATATTCTGAATGATCCAAAGTGAATTAAATACCTTGAGGAGAGAGATATATAATGAATAAATATTCCTGGATTGCTATGGTTTCGCTTTGCTTGTTGCTATTCTTTTTTTTGATGAATGAAGTCCAGAGTGAGAAATCTTTAGCATTCGATACATATATTGCGGAACTCTTTTCCGTAGGTAAAAAGACTTTTTCGTTCACTTTCTTTAAATCCTTTACCTATCTTGGAAAATCCATGTTCATTGGTTTTGGTAGCTTACTATGTGTTCTATATTTGTGGATAATGAAGAAGGATTATTGGACCATGGCCGTCTTTTCTATCGGGATTGCCGGGGGGGGGGGGGATGTATTAAATGGGTGGATAAAAAATCATGTTAAAAGAGTGCGCCCTGAAAATCATTTGATGGAGACCGCCGGCTTCAGTTTTCCAAGTGCCCACGCAATGGTGGGCCTTATTTTCTTCAGTATGGTTGCTTATTTAATCATGAGTGAAATTAAAGGAAACTCATTGAAATGGGCAGTGGGAATCGGTTTCTTTTGTCTCGTCCTGCTAATTGGTGTCAGCAGGATCGTTATGAAAGTTCACTTTCCAACTGATATCTTGGCAGGTTTTGCATTAGGGGCGGCATATAGTTTAATCTTGTTTAAATTGTATAAATTCCTGGGATCTAGATGCTTTGAGTAAAGGATTCTGATGAAATATATGTAAATATCGGTTGCATTTCCCCGGAAATAAAGAAGGAATTTGTCGGATTGTTATAGGTTTATATGACTTTTAGCGTCCAAATAACGTTCTGCATTACTATGAAGGGGCCCATCCTTTAGGATGGGCCTCTTATTAAGCAGTAAATAGTCTATTCCTCAGAATCTTTCACCAATGTATACTGTGTTACAAAGGCTTCACCTGAAAACATCTTCTGGCTGGAATTCGTAACAGGAGGTTTGGAGTCACTGTTATGCGCCTGCTGGAATGAACTGGATTTCTTCCAGTTCATAAAGTCCGATTGTTTTTCCCAAATCGTTAAGATTACATATGTTTCAGAGTTGATTGGACGCAGGATACGAAGGGCAACGAAGCCTGGTTCATTTTCAATGAATCCGGCCCTGTTTTTAAAACGGTGTTCAAATACCGGCCGTCCTTCCTCACTGACAGGGATATTGTTCATGACCACATATCCATGATCTTGAAGAGTTCCCTTCCCATCGACTACCTCATATTTTCGTGGCGAGCTGAAGAGCGTTTTACCTGTAGTTTCATGTAAAAGTACTGTGTTTTGAGCGTTCTGCATAAGTAATATTTTTTCATTCGGGTGTTTATCTTTTTTTAATTTCAAAAAATCATAAGTACCTGATGTGATGAATACATTCATAAATTCCCCTCCAATTTCTATATAGTACCTGTATACCCATTTTACCCAATGAATAGTGCTTTTACCATTTCCAAACTAACCATTAAGCTGGTAAACCGGTAAGATACATATATAAAAGTCGATTTTTTGACAAATATATTATAGAAAAAGCTATAGTTTAAGGAGATTCGATTTGAAATTCAACATCCTTCTGATATTCTATGTAGGTAATGAATAAAAATAGAAACGTGATTGCTTGAAAGGTGGATATTAATGTCTAAGGAAATTACGAATGATACATTTTTAAAAGCTGCAAGAGGAGAGAAAACGGATCATGTACCTGTTTGGTATATGCGTCAGGCTGGCCGTTCACAGCCGGAATACCGTAAATTGAAAGAGAAGTACTCACTTTTTGAAATTACTCATCAGCCGGAATTATGCGCTTATGTAACTAGATTGCCAGTTGAGCAATATGATGTAGACGCTGCGATTTTATATAAAGATATAATGACACCGCTACCAGCCATTGGTGTCGATGTTGAGATTAAGTCCGGAATCGGTCCAGTCATAGCCAATCCGATCCAATCGGTGACAGATGTTGAAAAATTAGGTGAATTGAACCCAGAGAAAGACATCCCATATGTGTTGGACACGATTAAATTATTGACCACGGAGCAATTGTCCGTTCCTTTGATCGGTTTCTCCGGGGCTCCTTTCACCGTTGCTTCATACATGATTGAAGGCGGCCCCTCCAAAAACTACAATAAGACGAAAGCTTTCATGTATTCCGAGCCAAAGGCCTGGTTTGCATTAATGGATAAGTTAGCGGATATGATCATCGTCTATGTCAAGTCGCAAATCAAAGCCGGCGTTAAAGCCATCCAAATCTTTGATTCCTGGGTGGGTGCTTTGAATGTTGAAGATTACCGCGTATTCATCAAGCCGATCATGACTCGTATCTTTTCATCATTGCGTGAAGAAAATGTACCGCTAATCATGTTCGGGGTCGGCGCAAGTCACTTGGCACTTGAGTGGAATGATCTTCCGATTGATGTAGTCGGGCTTGATTGGAGACTGCCAATTACAGAAGCAAGACAAATGGGAATCCAGAAAACGGTACAAGGTAATCTAGATCCTGCCCTGCTATTATCATCATGGGATGTTATAGAAGAACGGACGAAAAGGATCCTCGATCAGGGCATGGAGCAGGACGGCTACATCTTTAACCTTGGTCATGGGGTTTTCCCTTCCGTAAATCCGGAAACACTGAAGAGGTTGACCGCTTTCATTCATGAATATTCATCAAAAATGAAGTAAGGTGAGCGAACCATTTGCTAAAACTCCTTAATTGGATGCACAATAAAAGAACGAAATCTTTAAAAGAGGTGTAACTTCATGTCAAGAAAAAAAATGGGCCTTTTAGTCATGGCTTATGGTACTCCATACACTGAAGAGGATATTGAAAGGTATTATACACATATTCGTCATGGGAGACGTCCAAGCGACGAATTGATTGCCGACCTAAAAGGCAGATATGAAGCGATCGGTGGTTTATCCCCGCTTGCAAAAATAACGGCAGGACAAGCTGAAGCGCTTGAAAAGAAATTGAATTCCGTTCAGGAGGAAGTTGAATTCAAGGCATATCTGGGCCTGAAGCATATTGAACCTTTTGTTGAAGACGCAGTGAAACAAATGCATGAAGATGGAATCAAAGAAGCGGTCAGTATCGTATTGGCACCGCATTTTTCAACATTCAGCGTGAAGTCTTATAATGGACGTGCCCAGGATGAAGCCTCTAAATTGGGGGACCTGACCATCAATTCCGTTGAAAGCTGGTATGATGAGCCAAAATTCATCCAATATTGGGTAGACCAGGTAAAAGAAGTGATTGGGAAAATGACCTCGGAAGAACGCGATAATTTCGCTTTGATTGTGTCGGCACATAGCCTCCCGGAAAAAATCTTGCAATCGGGAGATCCGTATCCAAATCAACTGAAAGAAACGGCAGACATGATTGCCGAAGGTGCAGGGGTTACCAATTATGCAGTAGGCTGGCAAAGCGCTGGACAAACTCCTGAACCATGGTTGGGACCCGATGTACAGGATTTAACCAGAGATCTTCATCAAGCAAAAGGTTATAAAGCTTTCATTTATATTCCTGTTGGCTTTGTTGCCGAGCACCTTGAAGTCCTTTATGATAACGATTATGAATGTAAGGTTGTGACGGAAGAGATTGGTGCAGGCTACTATAGGCCGGATATGCCCAATGTTAAACCTGAATTCATCGATGCTTTGGCCACGATCATTTTAAACAGATTACAGGAAAAGTGATCAGTCAATAGGAGAAAATTAGTTTAACCATGCTTGCCATGTGCTCTGCAAATTTTAGTTATGTTATTCACTGGAAAAGCGACGCTGCATTTGGCCTTGCAGATTTAAATAAATATGTATTTTCGAAAAGTGGCTGTCCAGTAACGGGGATGGCCATTGTTTCTCTTGGAAATTGAAAATATAATTGAAAAGACTGAAAATTTTTGGTATGATATCGAACATAATGACTGTTTTGTCCGTCTGGTCAGGATTGAGGTGGGAAATGTCTGTTGATCGTAAAAAATTAATTTTGGAAGCTGCGACCAAGTCGTTTTCACTTTTTGGCTATAAGGCAACGACGATGGATCAAGTCGCTAAAATTGCCAATGTGGGAAAAGGGACCATTTATACCTTTTATAAAAATAAAGAAGAGCTATTTAAAGAAATCGTTCAGCGGATGATAGAGGAAATGAAATATGAGGCGGAACAATCTTTGGATGACCAACTCTCCTTTTTTGAAAACCTGCATCGGGCCGTTTATCGAATTCTGGAGTTCAGGCAGGAACATCAATTATCATTAAAACTTCTTCAGGAAGAGCGGGAAATTGGTACGCCGGCCGTTCAGGAAAATGTTTATGAAATGGAAGAAGCCATTGTATCCTACATTAAGGAAAAACTAAAAATAGCGATTGATAAGGGCGACATACAACCTTGCGATCCGGAGATAACAGCTTTCCTGATGCTAAAGATGTACCTTGCCCTGATCTTTGATTGGGAAAGGAACCATGCCCCATTAGAGAAAGAGGAAATTGCTGAACTATTTAAAATATATTTGTTCAAAGGATTATCCGTTACGTGATCATTCTATTTTTTGCTGAAAGGCAATGAACCCCAATAAAAAAAGAGATACCGATCATCGGTATCTCTTTTTTTATTAGTTTTTTTTTCAGCTGCGAAACCGAAACATCTATGAATTCATCCTGCTATTTGGGAAGAGGATGGTGAATCACAAAGACTACTACTCTCCAGAAAGGCAATGATCACAGTGGTTTCCATAACATTCGTGCTGTTCTTCAATTTTTTTTCCGCATTCCGTGCATTGTTTCGGTGGCAGATTTTTAAAGAACTCAACGCTACTTTGAATCATGAACATCATCTCCTGAATTTTTTTATTATTCGCTTTTCTATGGGTTTATTGTATTATAACAGATTTGAAATGTCAATGAATGTTTTATAACATAAGTAAAAAAGGTGAAATAAGGGCAAGAATAGTTTATATTAATGGGGAAGTCATTGAGAGAAAAAAAGGAGTGCCTAAGCATGAAAATCACCGTAATTGGGTGCTGGGGCGGTTATCCAGCTAAAAATGAGGCAAGTTCCGGCTATTTGCTTGAATATGAAGATTTTCGCATTCTGCTTGATTGTGGCAGCGGTGTCCTATCACAGCTTCAAAACCATATGAAGCCGGAGGATCTTGGTGCAGTTGTATTATCCCACTATCATCCTGATCATGTAGCGGATATTGGTGTCCTGCAGCACGCTGCATTCATACAACAGATATTGGGCAGCGAAAAAAGGACGATTCCTATATATGGTCATGATTTGGACGAAGTCGAATTTGGTAAGTTAACATATAAAGACGTGACAAAGGGGATAGCCATCTCTGCTGATCACCCCTTAACCATTGGACCGTGTAAATTTACGTTCATGAAAACAAAACATCCAGTCCCTTGTTTTGCAATGAGGATTGAAGCTGAAAATCATTCGATAGTTTACACAGGTGACAGTTCATATATGGATGAGCTTGCAGATTTCGCTAAAGACGCAAATGTTTTATTATGTGAAAGTAACTTTTATAGTGATATGGATGGTTCAAAGGCGGGGCATATGACGGCAAGGGAAGCGGGCCTGCTGGCAGCAAAGGCTGACGTCCAGCTTTTGCTGTTAACTCACCTCCCTCAATATGGGAATCTCGATCAACTGAAAAAAGAAGCATCCGAGGTATTCAAAAGGGAAATAGCTGTAGCCAAAACCAATCTCGAGTTCCAACTATAAATGAAACATCAGTGATATGAAGTCTACAAGGAGGAACAACTGTGCTTTTTATTGATAATAAGGGAATTACAGATCCAAGAATTAACCTGGCCATCGAAGAATATGCGCTTAAACATTTAAATATAGATGAAACCTATCTTTTATTTTACATTAATCGACCTTCAATCATCATAGGCAGAAATCAAAATACGATCGAAGAAATCAATTCCGATTATGTAGATGAAAAGGGCATTACAGTTGTTCGCCGCCTTTCCGGGGGTGGAGCGGTTTATCATGACCTAGGGAATCTCAATTTCAGTTTCATTACGAAAGACGATGGGGATAGTTTCCATAACTTCAAGAAATTCACCCAGCCTGTCGTGGAAACGCTCGAGAAACTAGGAATACATGCTGAATTGAGCGGTCGTAACGATATTCTGGCTGAAGGAAAGAAAATTTCGGGAAACGCGATGTTTTCAACGAAGGGCAGAATGTTCAGTCATGGGACATTGCTGTTTCAATCAGAAATGGATCACATTGTATCCGCTTTAAAAGTGAAAAAAGATAAAATCGAGTCCAAAGGGATTAAATCGATAAGAAGCCGTGTCGGTAATATCGCCGATTTCCTAAAAGAACCGATGTCTGTCGAAGAATTCCGTTCATTCCTTCTGCAAAATATTTTCAAAGATACCGGAAAGGTTATAGAGTATGTTTTAACAGAAACGGATTGGGAGAAAATTCACGAAATCTCGGAAGATAGGTATCAAAATTGGGAGTGGAATTACGGAAAATCACCTAAATTCAACTTGCAAAACTCACATAGATTTCCTGTGGGATCTGTTGATATCCGCCTTGAAGTGAACAGGGGAATCATTGAAAACTGCAAGATCTACGGTGATTTCTTCGGGGTCGGAGAGGTTGCGGATATTGAACGAAAGCTTACTGGAACACGCTATGAAAAGGAAGCAATCAGCAGAGTGCTGGATGAAATCGATGTTCGTCATTATTTTGGCAATGTAACAAAAGAAGAAATATTGGCTTTAATATATTAAGCTTGAATGCCGTCCCGACTTAATAGGACGGCTTTTGTGACTAATAATGACAGTAATTGCTTGAATATGGATAAAATGGTTGCTGTGATTGCATTCTTTTAATATAATAAAAATGTATTTAGTTCACCATAAAAATGAATGACCATTCATTCATGCTATTTGCAGGGGAGGGAGAAAGATGAATTTATCTGAACAGCTTCATCAAATGGCTTTAAAAAAGGCGGATAAGCCAGCATATTACTTTTTGGATCAATCCACTTCATATGGGGAATTGGATAAAGCCGTTACGAAGTTCGCAGACGAATTACATAGGCTTGGTGTTTCAAAAGGTGATAACATTGCGCTGTTATTAGGCAACTCTCCACATTTCATCATTTCATTGTATGGAGCTATGCGAGCAGGGGCGACCGTAATTCCCGTCAATCCAATATACACACCTGACGAGATTGGTTATATCCTGAATAATGGCGATGTAAAGGTTGTTGTGGCATTGGATAAGCTTTTACCCTTACTGGAGAAAATGAACCCTATCCTTTCAAGCGTAGAACAATATGTAATTTGTGAAACGCAGCTGCATTGTGGGGATAGTAGCGAATTTAACATTTGCAATAAAATGAAATCGTTTACAAAAATGGTCGAATCAGGGGATGAAGGCTTTAAAGGTCCTGAACTGGATCCTGAAGATACGGCAATCATACTTTATACTTCCGGGACAACGGGGAAACCAAAGGGGGCCATGCTCACACATACCAATATCTACTCTAATGCACATGATATTGGTGAATATTTAAATATCACGGAAAATGACCGTGTCATTACGACATTGCCAATGTTCCATGTTTTCAGTTTAACGGTAGTTGTGAATGCCCCGTTGATAAGCGGAGGTACGCTCTTAATTGTCCCGCAATTCAGTCCAAAGGAAATATTCAGGCAAATCAAAAAATATGATGCAACCGTTTTTGCTGGTGTGCCTACGATGTATAACTTTCTTTTTCAATATCCAGATGCGAAAGAGGATGCTTTGAAGTCTTTGCGGATATGCATATCTGGCGGATCCGCCATGCCAGTGTCCCTGCTTGAATCATTCGAGCGGAAATTTAATGTTAGGGTTTCAGAAGGATATGGCTTATCCGAAGCTTCCCCTGTTACCTGCTTCAATCCTTTGGACCGTCCAAGGAAGGCGGGTTCCATCGGAACATCCATCCTTAGGGTGGAAAACAAAGTGGTCAATGAGCTTGGAGAAGAAGTGCCGATCAATGGTGTAGGAGAATTGATTGTCAGGGGTCCGAATGTAATGAAAGGTTATTATAAAATGCCTGAAGAATCAGCCGCTGTCTTGAAAAATGGCTGGTTATATACAGGCGATTTAGCCAGGATGGATGATGAAGGCTACTTTTTCATTGTAGATCGTAAAAAGGAGCTTATCATCGTCGGTGGCTATAATGTCTATCCGCGTGAAGTGGAGGAGGTTTTGTATGCTCATCCTGAAGTAGTTGAGGCAGCAGCCATTGGCGTTCCCGATCCCAATCAGGGGGAAGTGGTTAAATGCTTTGTGGTAAAGAAAAACAATGCATTGACCGAGGAAGAGCTGCTTGCCCATTGCATGGAACACTTGGCCAAATATAAGGTGCCGGCAAAAATTGAGTTTTTGGATGAACTTCCAAAAAATGCGACTGGTAAAATTTTACGGCGTTCCTTGAAAAACCATGTACTGCAAAACTGAATTACATTGATCATGAGGAGATCATTGCCTATAACCGGCAATGGTCCTTTTTTGTACAACCAAAGTGTATGAGGTTGCATAAAATATATTGAAAAATCTTAAAACCTTGATTCTTGTTTCGAAAAGAGTTATGATTGTCATTAAAAATTTCCACAATATTGTAAGGAGGGGTTAGATGAGAGATGTAAAACTTTTGGATATTTTTACACATCCCATTGCTCAAAAATACTTGAACCGTTCAGGTCTGGCACATGCGATTGCGGTAGCATACCATGCGTTTCACTTAGCAAATGAATATAATGTCGACCCTGATATTGCCGCTAAAGCCGGGCTATTGCATGATATGGGTCATTTCACCTGGTATCGCAATGGTAAATGGGATTATGATCTTTATAAACAAAATGATATTCACCCCATCAAAGGTGCCGAACGAGCACATAAACTGTTAATCCGCTTGGGAGAAAACCCGATCAAGGCAAAGACCATTTCCCTCGCCATTTTATTTCATACCGATTCGTTCTTACCTTCGAATGATATTATTCGTACACCGCTTCAGCAAGTCGTCAAATGGGCCGACGAAAAAGATGAAGAAGAAGGCGGAAAACACCATTATCGCAAAATTGATTTTCCCCGGGCAAAGGAAAGCATCATGAAACTTGATACGCTCATAGATGAGGAACAAAGAAAAAGGCTATCATCCTGAAGTCAAACGGGTTGATAGCCTTTTTTATTGTCAGGAGGAACACAATTATTAAAAGTATTTTTACAGTTTAAATTTGTTAACAGGTGAATTAATGATGTAAAATATAGACCATTAGAACTATTCCATGGCGAACAATTATAAAAAACTATCGGATTAATAACAAATAAAGAAAGTAACAGGTGAGGTCATGAAGTCGATTAAGCTAATGATATATGGTGGTCAGGGAGGAATTGAGGGAATCATCGAACAAGAAGGTGACATTAAGGTCATGGGGATGACTGGAAATGAAATGGACTTTCCTGATTCTGATCATACATCAGTCATTCCAGATGTCATTCTTATTGATGCCCGCTCATCAGGGAAGTATGGACAGGAAGTCATGCAAGTCCTTAAGGAAAAACGCCCATCCACTCCTTTTGTGGTTTTTACTGACTATTCGGAAAATCACTATCTTATCGAAGCAATAGGCCATGGTGCAGCAGGTTATGTGTTACAGGATGGAGGAATGAAACAAGTGTTATCGGCAATCCGTCAATGTGCCAACGGTCAGATCGTTTATCCTGCCTCATTCAAATCAATTTTAATGAAAAGGCTGGAGTGGGATGTTGAAAGATCACCAGTAACTTTGGAAAAGGCAATTGGAAAATTGGGGGCTTTTTCTAAACGCGAGCATGAACTGCTTATCCTGCTAACCCAAGGCGAAACGAATCAGCAAATTTCCAAAAAACTTTTTCTATCGATCGGCACGGTAAAAAACTATATAAGCCGTATTTACAGAAAACTGAATGTTAATAATCGACCGGAGCTTATGGCACTTTTGTATGGTTTGCAAAATAGCGGGATGAAGGGATGACCAATCATGCCAGCCGTTCCGTTCATCGGGCTCATTCATTACAAATCAAACTCCCTTTGATGATTTTCATCTTAGCAATTAGGCAAAGGAATAAGTTCGTCGTTGCCTTAAAACTCCCATCCCTCCGTTTTTTTAGTGTTTCTGCATAAACATATTTTGCCTCCCATCCGGAAGTGCATGTTTGACTGATGGAGTATTCTGTGAAATATTCAACAAAATGATGGGAATTGCAAGAAGTGAATAATAAGGGAAATCCGGTTCTAACCTGTCCATTTTGGATTAAACTATTAAGAGGGAGATTCGTTTTAAGGAGGGGCATCATGGTTAGAAAATGGGCTGGAAGAGCGATTATATTATATATCCTTTATGCAGCAGCGATGTATTGGTATATTTTTTATGGAGCGGATACGACCATTCCCGAAGCTTTGCGTGGAACGGCAGCAGATCCTGCAACATTCCTGAATGCAAGGGAACTAAAGCTTAGTGAAGAGTATTCAGGACTGCGGAATTTTATTTTTTTCGTATCGACGCCATATGAATGGCTTCTGTATTTCTTCATATTATTATTCGGTTTTTCGAAGGCATTTGAAAAATCGTCAATGGCAGTCTCAAGACGGAAAGCGATTAGAACGGGCATTTACTTATTCTGGCTTTCCGTCATTTCATACCTGGCTCTATTTCCAATCAGTTTCATTGGATATCGGATGAGCAAGAGTTACCACATAAGTACACAAAGTTTCACCTCGTGGATGAAGGATGGAGTCATCGAATTCTGGGTGAATTTTGGGATGATGTTCATCATCGTTTCCGTTTTATATTGGTTAATGAAGAAAAGTGTGAAGAAGTGGTGGCTCTATGCTTGGATGTTGTCCATTCCTTTTTCCTTGTTCCTGATGTTCGTTCAGCCTGTATTGATCGATCCGCTGTACAATGAATTCTATCCTCTCAAAAATAAAGAGCTGGAAACGGAAATATTGGCACTAGCCTCACAGGCTGAGATCCCGGCTGAACACGTGTATGAAGTAAATATGGCGGAAAAGACAAATGCCTTGAATGCATATGTGACCGGCATAGGTTCCAACTCAAGAATAGTTCTTTGGGATACGACCCTGAACAAACTGAAGGAAGATGAAATCCTTTTTATCATGGCACATGAAATGGCTCATTATGTGGAAAAGCACATTTATATAGGGATTGCAGGTTATTTAGGACTGACATTAATCGGTTTGTGGCTGACTTCGAAAATCATGAATTTTATCATTGGTCGCTGGGGCCATCAGTTAAAGGTCCGTTCGGTTGACAGCATATCATCTCTTCCATTATTTCTCTTGATAACGTCTGTGCTGCTCTTTGCTTCGAGTCCGCTGTCCAATTATGTTTCCAGATATCAAGAAACAAGGGCTGACCGTTATGCCATTGAAATGACCGGGGACAAAGAATCAGCAATCACGACTTTCCAGGAACTCACGAGGTCGGGTTTGAGTCAGGTCAACCCGCCATTCCTGGTTAAATGGCTGCGGTATTCCCATCCGACCATGCTCGAACGGATTTCAACGGTTGAAAATGCAGATACAAAGGGTGATTGAAAGCCAGCTGAAAACCAGCTGGCTTTTTTTCTTCGGAAAGTGGAAGTTTGTAGTCGTTTTCAGAAAAAACTATTAATTTTAAAAAGCTTAGGTTCTCTACTATAATAAATTAAATTCCCAGTTCGTTTTAAGGAGATCGGATATGTATAATGTACTTTTCATCACTGTAGGCTCAGTGCTTGTGGCAGTAGCCTACAACTTATTTTTGATACCACATTTAATTTTAAGCAGCGGACTTAGTGGACTTGCGATCATGTTCGGAATCATCACCCCAGTCAACACAGGGATATTGAATTTTCTGATGAACCTGCCATTGCTGATTCTTGGTTACCTGAAATTAGGGAGACGCTTTATCACCTATACGATATTATCAGTTGTCGTGATTTCCATCAGTTTATACCTCATTCCAGTTCACGGTATTTCAACTGAACCGATTTTGTCTTCTTTATTTGGCGGAATCATATCGGGAATCGGTATAGGCATCGTCTTTCGCGCTTCGGGGTCTTCGGGCGGCTTTGATATCATTGCCATGCTATTGGCTAAGAAGAGCGACTTTCCGCTTGGTACATTGCTTTCGGTGATGAATGCTGTTGTGGTGGTAATCTCAGGCTTCATCTTCGGTTGGGATGCCGCATTATATACGCTGATTTCCATTTATGCAGCAGGAAAGGTGATCGATACGATCCATTCCAATCACATCAAATTAACATTGATGATCGTTACCAAAAAGAGTGACGAAATGAAAACGAAGCTCCTGACCAACCTATATCGTGGAATTACAGTCATGGATGGTGAAGGTGCATATTCAGGAGAAAAGAGCAAAGTAATGATGACAGTCATTACACGTTATCAGTTAACCGATGTAAAAACGATGATAAAAGAAGTGGATCCGAATGCTTTTGTTAATATAACCGAAACTGCCGAGGTCATGGGTATGTTTCATAAAGAGTGATGATAATGAGAAAAGCCTCCCGACATTATGGGAGGCTTTTTTGATCATGAATGTTAATTTCCAAATTGTTTTAGTAAAACGTTCATTTCAGAACTTAGTTTTAAGAATAAAGGTTTGTTTTTCATATCCAAGGCATCATCGATCTGTTTTGCAAGGAGATTCTTTTTGGTAGTAAGGACGGCTTCCTGAATAATCATATCAATTAACATTTCCTGAACCACGGCATCGTTTTTCATTTCGCTCATTGATAAGGACTTCACTGACTCTGAATAAGATTTTTCATTTTTCAAAGTTACCACCCCTGACCCTTTTTATTATTATATGGATTTGAGCGGATAAAATCAACTGAAAATTTAAAAAATTTAAATTATGATAGAGAATGTGTCGTTTAGATGACGAAAAAGCCACTATATAAAAGAATTTTAAATTTTTTGTGAACTTGCTTTTTATGTTTAAGGGTTATGCTATTATAGTGAGTAATTTAACATACATTTACTATCCCCCTTCACTCTTCTTGGACAGGAATGGAAGGGTACAAGCAATTAAGAATATAAGCTTTGGAAGGTGATAGTGATGTTTAGCAATGAGGAAGAGGTGGATTAAAAATGAAGGAAAACAATCAGGGAATCATCGAGGAATATGAAATCACGCCACATACACTAATGGTTGCGCCAATTAATTACGGCAGTAAAATATATGCCCGTATCGTTGAAATGGAGGACGAGTTCATCTCCCCGTTTAAACCTATGGAAATAATAAAGAAAAGCTGCGAGTTCTTCGGATCAAGTTATGAAGGACGCAAGCAAGGCACGAAACAGCTCATAAACATCACACATAAAGCACCGATCGCGATTGATCCGACCAGTTCGATATTCTTCTTTCCAACTACATCTCCGTTACGTCCTCAATGCATCTGGTTATCACATGAACATGTGGTATCCTATGAGCGCCTGGATTCCAAACATACAACCATCACATTCAGGAATAGACAAACCATCGATATAGCAGTGTCATGCAGCTCTTTCGAAAACCAGCTGCACCGGACCTCATTTTTAAAAACGAAATTGATCCAGAGGATTGAGGAAACAAAGAGGAAATCCTTTTATCTGTTCACTGATGCTAATGGAGTCAAGGCTTCAGAGGTAATCTCAAAGTATATACCGCGATAAGAGGGGGTTCAGGGGAAAATCAGAGAAGAATAATCAATCGGGAATATTCAAATTTAAAGCAAGCCCTTCTTATTAAAGAAGGGCCCTGGAATCAATCTTCAAATAATTCATCCATTAAATCGTCAATTTCTTTTCTTAATTTTTCACTTCCTTTTTTGGAAATGGTGATGGTATCACCATCGATAATCAGCATATCTCCAACTTTTGCTCCCTTGGGAAGAGCACTCTTAGGGAAATCCTTCATGTCACCACCATCGATTTCCACGACAGCGATCTTTCCTTCGAAGCGATCTATAATTCCTTGTACCAATTATTTCACCGTCTTTACAGTAATTTTCTGACCTGTAGAAGTAAAAATAATGTTACCTGATTTATCTGTTCGATAAGTTTTGGCTTTCACTGAATTCAACCGTTTTATAACAGTGGAAGTAGGGTGCCCATAGCCATTTTTCCCTACACTGATTACAGCATATTTCGGTTTTGTTTTGTTGATGAAAGCTGAACTTGTCGATGTTTTTGCACCATGATGGCCTACTTTAAGTACATCCACACTTGCTACCAGTTTTTTAGCCAGCATATCCTTCTCTGCTTTTTCTTCGGCATCCCCTGTAAACAAGAATGTTTTTTTGCCGTGTTTAAGCAACAGGACAGCACTCCAATTATTTAAGTCAGACTTAGCATAGTCCTTAACAGGTCCAATGAATTTAAGGGAATTATCCTTTGCTTTAGTGTTGATTTCCACGCCCGACTTCGCTTTTTTTATTGTAAGCTTCTTCTTCTTGACAGCCGTTAAAAAGTCTTTGTATGCCTAGGTGTATGTGAAACTTTAGGGGCATACACAGATTTTACACTAAGCGATTTAATTACATGAGCAAGACCGCCAACATGATCCGCATCTGGGTGAGTGGAAACTAATGCAGTAAGTGTTTTTACCTTTTGTTTTTTTAGGTAGGCAACAACCTCGTCCCTTTCCTTTACCGCCGCCATCAATTAAAACGTTTTCATTACCGGTTTGTATCAGGATAGAATCTCCTTGTCCAACGTTGATGAAATGTACCTTTACATTTGAGGCTGCCTCAGTTGTTTTAAGTCCAGTGAATAAAGACAAAACAAGAACAGCCACCAGTAGAATATTTATTTTCTTCATTTTTCCCCTCCAGTTAATAATTTTCCATGTATAACCGGAAAAACGGGAATATGGACATGATTTTTATTTGTGGTAAAAAAAGGAGGGTGTTGTCTGGATTTATGGTTAGGGAAAATGACCCTGGGTATTTATAATTAATCTCTTGAATGAAAATGTAATGTCATTATTTTAAAGTGAAAAATCTATTTCTCTCAGGAAAGAGTGTGAAGTTGGCATATATTAAAGGAGCAGGACCCCGGAGAAAGTTAGGATTACCAACAAAATATTTGTTAAAGAGATTGTTTACTGTTTTTAGGAATTGTCCAATTTAAACGTTGATTCCCCCCCAGGCACACGCTTTCCGCGGTCGGTCCGTGAGCCTCCTTGGCGCGTTTGCACCTTTCGTTCCAACCAACTTTGGTTTAAAATTTAGATAGGAACCCTTTTGGCTACAAATTAAACCATGCAAATAAAATATTGCATGGTTATCATAAGACATTAGGGGTGAGTATAAGTTTCCTTATGATTGACTCCTTAATACATAATATAATAGACACCGATGATGTATCTTTTGTTCAGTGTTTCACAAATGGTTTTGTTTTTCCGGAAGTTCTTTTTGCTTTATACATTTAATATAAAGAGGTTGTTACTAGTAGATAATACTAGGTATGGATATGCAATTAACATCTTTCCTAATAACGTTGTACTGACACTAAAATGATAGTTTAGACGTATAGTTATAATAGATGAATGGAAATTAAATGTCGCTTAATAATGAACACACGGGCCAGACCTTTTAATCGTTAAAGGACAATTTCGTCGAAACTGTTGCCTTAATCAGTGAGCAGGGAATTGTGCAAACGGCTTGTGTAACAAGCAGTGGAGAAGCGGCTATTGCAGTCCTCGGTTCCTTTAATAGGGAAGGGGGGAATATACCAGAAGGATGCAGCGTCGACATTCTGCCGTTTAATCACCAAGAACAAAGGCGATGCTATGCATACAGCAAACTTTTAATGAAGGATGCGATTACAAGGGAACTTGAAGTAACGCAGTTAAATGTAAAAGGTATTTTTGGAAGAAGATATTAACTATCTGAAATCCATGGCAGACATTTCATCCGACATGCGAGAGCTTGATCCAACAAAGGATAACATGGGCTTTTTAAGCGTCCCATCGTCCTAAAGGAATTTCCATTCTTTCGATGCAGGGAATGGTTGACGGCAATCGATCAGGGCAAATCATGAATACGTGTTACATTCTGCGGCGGATCATGATATTGGTTACTTTTACATCGATTTGTCGAAGCTGACTGTTTTCCTATCCTTTTCTTCAATATGATGAGTCGATCATAACGGGTGCCACTCCAACCTTTGTCATGGAGCATGTAATTAACCTTCATTTAAAGAGACTTAACACTAAAATGTTAAAAGGATATTCGTATGCACTTGATTACATAGGTTATGCTTTGGTTTGAACATTATGATGTTATGGAATGTTCAAACAGGGGGAATGGAGGTAAGTGAGTCTAATCGATCTTGATCATGAAAGACTCCCTTACCTTTATGCCAGGAAAGATGCGATGCTTTTTTATGGTCAACCTTTTTACTTCCAAGGGAATTTGTATTCTTCCGGAAGGCTCCCTTTTAACCCGTTAATCCCTTGAGGGTTTTTTTTCGAAAAAGTAATAACATAACAAGTCTTCGGTTTTGTTGCGAAGGCGGGGATTGAAATAATTATGATGTTCCTCGTATCCTTTATATAAAAAACAATACATCGTGAAGGATTCATCGCGTTTGATTTCACTAACTTTAATATTCTCTTTGCGCAAATAGCGCCGTACCTCGGCAAGTTCGTCTTGAACCACTTTTAAAATATGTTCGACCAGCTCCGAATAGGGCCTTTTTAATTTAAACGGACTAATTTCGATGACCTTGAGATCCCGGTTTAAGACTGTAATAACCATAGGGAGGTAGATGGCTTTTTCAATCATATTTCGGTCATCTTCTGGAATGCGGGTCATCATGACCGCCCCTTTCTAAATAGCGCGTTTTTAATACTAATATGTATATCCTGTAAAAATAGGAACACTTGTTCTGTTTTTATCCTAATGTATTTTCAGTGGTTATGCAAGCAGTTTTGATAAATCTAGAAATATTCGTTAACAAGATTATGTTTTCCGGAGATAGGGAAAGTATGAAGATATATGGATAATAATTCTTGCAATTTCGGGGGAAAGTGATATATCTAAAATAAACGGTTTTTAATAAGTTTATGCTGCTTTGATGGCAGCATGTCGAGGGAGATAATTATGGATTTGGATACTATACGTGAGTGGTTTACACTTGATCATATATCGGCACTTATTCAGCAATATCGCTCATTCGGTCCAATTCCCGGAATCTTACTGCCGATGCTGGAAGCTTTTTTGCCTTTTTTGCCCTTAGTGGTGTTCGTGCTTGCCAATGCAACGGCATTTGGTCTCTGGTGGGGGTTTTTATTTTCTTGGATTGGTGCGGTAGCGGGGTCCTTTTTGATCTTTTGGATTATTAGAAGATATGGTCAAATGAGGTTTTTCAGATTTTTGCAAAGACATAAACAGGTGCAGAGGTTGATGGTATGGGTTGAGAGCCATGGATTCGGTCCTTTGTTCATATTGCTCTGCTTCCCTTTTACACCTTCGGCTATCGTTAATATCGTGGCAGGACTTTCAAAAGTCAGTACCCTGCAATATGGACTTGCAGTAGTTGGAGGGAAGGCGGTGATGATTTTTACGATCAGCTTCGTAGGTTACGATTTAGTATCATTGATTCATAAACCTGTGCGAACGATCATTATCGGAATCGTCATCTTTATCCTATGGTATGTGGGGAAAAGGCTGGAAGTCCGGTTAAATAAAAGCATGAAGAGAGAAGAAGGGCAATAAATTAATATATAAATGCAGTAGGGGTTGAACTAGATGGAAAAAACAAACAAGAATTCTTTATCCGATTGGATAAAACCAGCGATGATAGCTTTTGTTATTTACATCTTAATCCGTACATTTCTCTTTTCAAGCTATGATGTTGAAGGAAAGTCGATGCAGCCGACCCTTGAAGATGGAAATAAACTTGTCGTGAATAAAATCAATTACCAGATTCATGATATCAACCGTTTTGACATTATTGTTTTTCATGCGAATTCACAAGAAGATTATGTTAAGCGGGTTATAGGGGTTGCAGGTGACCGTATTCGTTATAAAGATGATTGGCTTTACGTAAATGGTGAGAAAGTGGATGAGCCTTATCTTGAGAAATTCAAGGAAGGTTTCCCAGGACAGGATTTTACAGGTGATTTTACATTAAAAGAATTGACGGATATGACCAAAGTTCCGGAGGGCAAGCTTTTTGTCATGGGTGATAATCGTCTTGAAAGTGCTGACAGCCGTCACTTTGGTTATATACCGGTAGAAAATGTTGTCGGTAAAGTGGATGTTCGATATTGGCCGGTCAATGATTTCAATTTTAAGTTTACAGGTGAGTGATCGTTGAAGCCCGAGTAAGATGCGGGCTTTTTCTTTTGGGGAAAACGCGAACGTACGATTGGTGTTTTTTTAAGGGAAACGGTAAAATAATAGAAAGTAAATCTAATTGGAAACAGAAACCTAGTCATAAAGACGAAAGTATTTCTGGTATGATGGATCTAGATATTATGTTGTAAGGGGGAAAAGAGATGTCACTCCGTTTTTTACTGGGAAGATCGGGTACAGGGAAAACTTCGAATATATTGGACGAAATCCGCTCTAAATTGGCAGAAGATCCCGAAGGAAATCCAATTATCTACCTCGTTCCTGATCAGATGACGTTTCTATCTGAATATAAATTAATTAAAACACCAGGACTTGCCGGAATGATCCGGACACAGGTTTTCAGTTTTAGCAGGCTTGCTTGGCGCGTTCTTCAGGAAACCGGGGGGATGAGCCGTCTGCATCTTGACAGTGTGGGCGTTAATATGCTGATACGGAAGATCATGGATGATAAAAAGGAAGAGTTAAAGATGTTCAGTCGATCTGCTGATAAGCAGGGGTTCATTGCACAAATGGAGCTAATGCTGGCTGAGTTCAAGCAGTATTGCATCCAACCTGATGACATTCAAAACTATTTGGCTGAAACCTCACAGGCCGGCAGCGGCATTCAGGATAAACTGCATGATCTTGAATTGGTCTATCAGGCTTTTGAGGATGAAATGGTCAATAAATATTTAGACTCCGAAGATTATTTCACTTTGCTGATCGAAAAAATGTCAGAGTCTTCATATATAAGGAATGCGGATATATATATCGATGGTTTTTATAGTTTGACTCCACAGGAATTATTGATTGTTGAAGAAATGATGAAGCTGTGTAGGAGTGTAACGATCTCGCTGACGTTAGATCAGCCCTACAGGCAATATGCTCCGGATGATTTGCAATTGTTCAGGCAAACGGGAAACCTTTATCATCACCTATATCAGGCTGGATTGAGGAATGGCATACCGATTTCAGAAGATCGAATCTTAAAAAGTTCGGAAAGGTTTGGAAAGAGTCCAGGGCTGAATCATCTGGAAACTTATTTTTCCATTCGTCCTGCACGAACGTTTGAGCAGTCACCTGATGTAACGATCGCCCAGGCAGTTAACCGCAGAGCTGAGATTGAAGGAGTTGCCCGGGATATCTTGTCGCTGGTCAGACAGAAACAGCACCGTTTCCGTGATATTGCGATTTTAGTCCGTAACGGGGAAGCATACGCAGATATTTTACAAACCGTTTTTCGGGATTATCAAATTCCCTTGTTCGTCGATTCCAAACGGACGATGCTGAATCATCCTCTGATTGAACTGATTCGTTCGACTTTGGAGATCATCAATGGCTATTGGCGTTATGAACCGGTATTTCGTGCAATCAAGACGGAGCTTCTATTTCCGCTGCAAAAAAACCACGACCGGATGCGTGAACAGGTAGATAAGCTGGAAAACTATGTGCTGGCCCGCGGCATTAAAGGAAGCGGGTGGACGTCCAAAGATCGTTGGACCTACCGGCGCTTCCGCGGTCTGGAACTCGAGGACCGGAACCAAACGGATAAGGAAATGATGCTTGAGCAAGAGTTGAATGAAATGAAGCAATTATTTACCGAGCCCATCTTGAGGCTCTCAAAACGGGCTAAAAAGGCTGCTAATGGCAGGGAATTGTGTGAAGCCCTTTATCTATATCTTGAAGAATTGCATATACCGGAAAAATTGGAAAAGCTGAAACTGGAGGCAGAAGACGCAGGTGATTTGGTATCGGCAAGAGAGCATGAGCAAACATGGAATGCGGTTGTCGACCTATTGGACCAATTCGTTGAACTGCTGAGCGGGGAAGAGCTTTCCATGAAACAGTTTGCGGTAATCATTGAAGCTGGTCTGGAGTCTCTTGAATTTTCTTTGGTACCGCCGGCAATTGACCAAGTATTAGTCGCTAATCTAGATTTATCCCGCCTGGATGATGTGAAGACAGCTTTTGTTATCGGATTGAACGAAGGGGTTCTGCCGGGAAAAGCAGTATCTGACGGGATATTTTCAGATAGTGATCGTGATGTGCTGCTGGCTGGTGGACTTGATGTTGCCCCAAGTTCGAAGGTGCGCCTGTTGGATGAGGAGTTCACAGCATACAAAGCATTCACTACGCCTGCCGAGGCCCTTTATTTATCATATCCGCTTGCCGATGAGGAAGGGAAGGCGCTTTTACCTTCATCCTATTTGAAACGGGTAAGGGACGTATTGCCTAACGTTTCCGATGTGTATTATATGAACGATCCGTCCGATCTGTCTGCAGAGGAACAGGTGAAATATGCAGCGAATCATGATGTGGCCCTTTCGTACCTGGCTGCCCAATTGCAGCTGAAGAAAAGGAACTATCCAATCCATTCACTATGGTGGGATGTATATAATGCCATTATTGATGATGAAATGGCCGGTCCTTCAGCAACTAAGGTTTTATCGAGCCTTTTTTATCAAAATAGGACAAAGAAATTAACTGAGGAAACAAGTAAGCAATTATACGGTGAGAGCATTCTTACGAGTGTATCCAGGATGGAAATGTTCAATAGCTGCCCGTTTTCCCATTATGCGGCTCATGGCTTGAAATTGAGGGAAAGGCAGATTTTCCGTTTGGATGCCCCGGATATAGGCGAGATGTTCCATGGAGCGTTGAAAATGATTGCCGATTACTTGAAGGAACATGATATTCCTTGGTCTACATTGACCCCGGAACAATGCTTGGAGCTGGCCAGAATTGCTGTGGAGAGACTTGCTCCTAAACTCCAAAACCAGATTTTGTTAAGTACGAACCGCCATCACTATTTACGCAGGAAACTCGAACACGTGATTGGACGTGCCTCGATCGTATTAAGTGAACATGCAAAGGCGAGCGGTTTTGCTCCGATCGGATTAGAACTTGGATTCGGAAAAAATGGCGAGCTGCCGCCACTTTCTTTCACATTGAAAAACGGTACGAAGATGGAATTGATCGGGCGGATCGACCGCGTTGATAAAGCGGAAGAAGATGAGGGTGTCTATTTGCGTGTGCTCGATTATAAGTCAAGTGAAAAGGAACTGAACATGAGTGAAGTATATTATGGACTAGCGCTGCAAATGTTGACATACCTAGATATCGTCGTCACCCATTCCAAGTCGCTGATTGGAAAAGAAGCGATTCCAGCCGGAGTTTTGTATTTTCATGTGCATAATCCCGTTGTCAAATCAAAGGGTATGCTCAGTTTGGATAAAATTGAAGAAGAAATTTATAAAAGCTTTAAAATGAATGGACTTGTACTGGACCATTCAAATGTCATTCAGTTGATGGATACCTCGCTTGATATTGAAAATTCGGGTAAGTCGGATATCATTCCAGCTGGATTTAAAAAGGACGGATCGCTCCTGGCGGCTTCCAAAGTTGCCAGCAGGGAAGAGTTTTCGCTTCTGAATCATCATGTGCGCCGTATTTATCAGGAAGCTGGTGATCGAATGGTCGATGGTGATGTGGATATTACTCCATACAAATTAAAGGAAAAAACGCCGTGTACCTTCTGTTCCTTTAAATCTGTATGCCAATTCGACCAGTCACTGGAGGAGAACCAATTCAGGAATTTGGCACAGAAGAAACAAAATGACGTTCTTGAGCTATTAAGGGGAGAGGGGGAGAGCGATGAGTAAAACGAAAATTCCTGCTCTGCCAGGAGACGTGACTTGGACGGAAGATCAATGGAAGGCAATATGGGCTAAAGATCAGGACATCCTGGTTGCGGCCGCTGCGGGTTCAGGGAAAACAGCGGTACTGGTCAATCGGATCATTCAAAAAGTCATTTCAGAAGAAGATCCAATCGATGTTGATGAACTGCTCGTGGTTACATTCACCAATGCCTCGGCTGCCGAAATGCGCCATCGGGTAAGTGAGGCATTAGAAAAAGCGATCGATGATAATCCGCATTCACAGCATTTACGTAAGCAGTTGAGCTTGATTAATCGTGCTTCGATTTCCACACTCCATTCGTTTTGTCTAGAGGTGATCAGGAAGTATTATTATCTGACGGATATCGACCCGGGCTTCCGGATTGCAGATTCAACGGAGATCCAGCTGCTCCGTGATGAAGTGATGGAAGAGCTTTTCGAGGAGCAGTATGGCCAAAGTGATAACGAAGAGTTCTTTAATTTGGTCGATGCTTTCACAAGCGATCGAAATGATGATGCACTTCAGAATATCGTTCGGTCGCTGCATGATTTTTCGCAATCGAATCCAAACCCGGACCGATGGCTCGATGGTGCCGCCAGCATGTATGAGCTGGCAGGTGATGATGGGATTGATGATCTTTCGTTTATCGATTCATTGAAGTTCGATATAGGTTTACAATTGGACACGGCCAGGGATTTATTGGAACGCTCGCTAGCGTTGACAAAAATCCCTGGGGGGCCGGCTCCAAGGGCTGAGAACTATCTAGCCGATCTTGCACTGGTTGCTAAACTTTCGGAAGTGAAGGACCAATCCTGGAATGCACTTTATGAGGAAATCCAAAACGTGAAATTCGGGACGGCAAAACGCCTTACCGGTGCAGATTTTATCAAGGAAGTGGCTGATGAGGCTACCAAGTACCGGGATAAGGCCAAGAAGATCATCAAATCGATACAGGAAGAGTTATTTTCCCGGAAACCGGAAAGCTACCTGCGGGATATAAGGGAGCTTAAGGGTTATGTCGATACACTTGTAATGCTTGTTAAACGGTTTGACGAAAGATTCTTTGCTGCAAAAGCAGAAAAGAACTTGGTGGATTTCGCCGATTTGGAACATTATTGTCTTCAAATTTTGACAGGGGAAACGGTGGATGGTGAACGAAAACCTTCAGCGGCAGCCATCGAATACAGGAACCAGTTCAAAGAGGTATTAGTGGATGAATACCAGGACACGAACCTGGTTCAGGAATCGATCTTAAAATTGGTGACGGCTGACGGAGAATATGATGGGAATCTTTTCATGGTAGGCGATGTCAAGCAGTCCATTTACCGGTTCAGGCTTGCAGAACCGAATCTCTTCCTTGGAAAATACACACGATTTACCCATGACGGTGTTGATTCCGGGCTGAAAATTGATTTAAACCGCAATTTCCGGAGCCGAAAGGAAGTTCTTGATGGGACCAATTTCTTGTTTCAACAGTTGATGGGCATTACAGTCGGTGAGATTGATTATGATGAAGATGCCCAATTGAAAAAAGGTGCCCCATATCCCGAAGACAATCGATACCCGATCGAACTCCATTTAATTGATGGAGCAGCCGATCCTGAAGCTCATTCGGAAATGGAAGGATATGATGGCGGATTTGAGGCTGAGGAGCTTGAAAAAGCGCAGCTCGAAGCAAGGCAGATGGCCAAGCTCATTAAAAAGGCTATAAGCGAAAAGCATCGGATATATGATACGAAAACCAAAAGGTACCGATCTGCCACTTATCGGGACATGGTCATTCTTCTTCGTTCGATGCCATGGGCACCGCAAATCATGGAGGAATTTAAAAAGCAGGGAATTCCAATATATGCTAATTTATCCACGGGGTATTTTGAAGCGACCGAAGTGGCCATCATGATATCCCTATTGAAGGTGATTGATAATCCGCAACAGGATATCCCATTGGCTTCCGTTCTCCGTTCACCTATCGTCGGGTTGGATGAAGAAGAGATGTCAAAGGTGCGTTTATTCCATACAGGAAGCTATTACGAAGCACTAGCTGATTTTTACAGAAAGAGTGACCCTGAAGAACATCCGGGGCTTTATGAAAAAGCCTCTGCATTTTATAAAAAACTAGTGAAGTGGCGGAAGCTTGCCAGGCAGGAGGCATTATCAGATCTGATCTGGCTCCTATACCGCGAAACGCAGTTTTATGATTTTGCAGGTGGGATGCCGGGCGGCAAACAGCGTCAGGCCAATTTACGAGCGCTATATGACAGGGCAAGGCAATATGAAGCAAGTTCTTTCCGCGGTCTGTTCCGTTTCTTGCGGTTCATAGAAAGGATGCAAGAACGTGGAGATGATTTAGGGGCAGCTCGGGCTTTAGGAGAACAGGAAGATGTAGTCCGGCTGATGACAATTCACTCGTCAAAGGGGCTTGAGTTCCCGATCGTGTTCATTGCCGGTCTTTCCAAGCAATTCAATATGATGGATTTACGAAAGTCCTATTTACTGGATAAAGATTATGGCTTTGCGGCAAAGTATGTGAATTCCGAATTACGGATAACTTATCCATCCCTCCCTCAATTGGCTTTTAAGAAAAAAAAGCAGCTTGAATTAATTGCCGAGGAGATGCGTGTCCTCTACGTGGCGCTAACAAGGGCTAAGGAAAAGCTTTATTTGATTGCCAGTATCAATGATGCAGAAAAAACGCAGCAGAACTGGGAAAGTAATGCGGCACATGGAGATTGGCTATTGAAGGACTATGTACGGGCAGGTGCAAAAAGTTATCTTGATTGGATTGGTCCATCCCTTGTCCGACATCGGGATTCTCTTGGTGCTGCAGGTCTTGGCCTGGAAATGGAGTCGCATCCATCGAATTGGTCCATTTCCGTCATTCCAAGTGAAGAGCTTGCTGTTCTGGATGAGGAAGAGGCACTGGTTCAAGAGCAAATGCTTGAACATGTCCAGAAATCGGAGAAGGTCGGCATCGTTTCCGAGTTTTATGATGATATCAAGGAACAGCTGGAATGGGAGTACCCCGAGCATGAGGCGACGGTGTATCGTTCCAAGCAATCCGTTTCTGAATTAAAACGTCAATATGAACTCAAGGACGAGCAAAGCTCCACAGAGCTGTTGCGTAAATTTAAGCGGCCTATCACGAAGCGGCCGACTTTCATGCAAGAAAAGTCACTGACTCCTGCTGAAAGGGGTACGATTACACATTTAGTCATGCAGCATATTGATTTATCTAAAGAGATTACCATTCAATCGATTCAGCAACTGATCATTGATCTGATTCAACGTGAGCTGTTGACGGAGGAACAGAAAGAAGCTGTGGATCCGGAGACGATCGTCGATTTCTTCGATAGTGAAATCGGCAAAAGAATGCAGAGGGCCCAAAGCATTCGCCGTGAAGTGCCATTTACGATGTCGCTGCCTGCAAAGGAAGCTTACAGCGATTGGACAGCTGGAGATGAAGAAGTCCTTATCCAAGGGGTGATTGATTGTATCTTTGAGGATGAACAAGGTCTTGTGCTTCTCGACTATAAAACGGATACGATCACCGGCCGTTTTGCAAGCGGGTACGAAGGGGCTAAAGGGATTCTTGCCGATCGATACCAGATGCAGCTTCAGCTTTATACGAGGGCTGTTGAAGGAATAATGAATAAGAAGGTAACCGGCCGTTACTTGTTTTTCTTTGACGGCTCGCATTTATTGGAAGTATAAGAGAGAAGGAGTGTCCCATTGATGTGGGACGCTTCTTTTTGGTTAAATAAACAGAATAGTTTGAAAAAGTGTAAATGCTTACTATATACTAGTTGAGAAAAATACCTTTTTAAAGGAGTAGAGAAGAGTATGACGAGTGAGATCAAGAGCAAGGGATACTTTGGTGAGTTCGGTGGAAGCTTTATACCGGGTGAACTTCAGGAAGTTATGGATATTTTAGAAACGGAATTCCTGAAATATAAGGATGACCCGGAATTCATTGAGGAGTTCCGATATTATCTGAAAGAATATGTCGGACGCGAAAACCCGTTAACACTTGCAAAGAATTTAACGGAAAAGGTTGGCGGGGCAAAAATATACTTGAAGCGTGAAGATCTGAATCATACAGGTGCTCATAAAATTAATAATGCGATCGGACAAATCCTGCTCGCTAAACGAAGGGGTGCTAAACGCATCATCGCAGAAACAGGAGCAGGACAGCATGGTGTGGCGACTGCGACAGCATGTGCGATGTTTGGCATGGAGTGTGTGATCTATATGGGTAAGCTGGATACGGAGAGGCAGGCATTGAATGTCTTTCGGATGGAATTGCTGGGGGCAAAAGTCGTAGCGGTCGAAAAGGGACAGGGTCGATTGAAGGATGCTGTTGATGAGGCATTGAATGACTTGGTGCAAAACTATGAAAATACTTTCTACTTGCTTGGTTCAGCAGTGGGGCCACACCCATATCCAACGATCGTTAAACATTTCCAATCAATCATAAGTGAAGAATCAAAACGCCAAATCCTTGAAAAGGAAGGAAAACTGCCAACTGCGATCATTGCTTGTGCAGGAGGGGGAAGTAATGCGATCGGTGCTTTTGCTCATTATATTGATGAAGATAATGTCCGTTTAATTGGTGTAGAGCCAATTGAAGCCCCAAGTATTTCGCAAGGTGTCCCGGCAGTATTGCATGGATTCAAAAGTTTGACGTTAGTGGATGAACAAGGAGAACCAAAACCGACATTCTCTATAGCTGCAGGTTTGGATTACCCGAGCGTGGGGCCCGAGCATAGTTTTTTGAAAGAAAGCGGACGAGCGGAGTATGTGACGGTAAAAGGGGAAGAAGCTCTTGAGGCTTTTCAGGTATTATCCAAAACAGAGGGAATCATTCCGGCTCTCGAAAGCTCACATGCCCTAGCTCACGCCATGAAGCTCGCTAAAGAGTTAACAAGGGATGATATACTGATCGTTAATTTATCAGGCAGGGGAGACAAAGATGTCGAGCAAGTATTTAACATGTTAGAAAAATAGGTCGAAATTAAAAGCCTCCCTGGAGATGGGAGGCTTTTTTCTTTGACTAATTATTCCCTGTAATGGGCTGGTCAACACCATTGATATCCAGGACATTGCTTCCATTCAGGCCATTGGCCGTAAAGACGATTGCAGCCGTGTTCCCTGAACCGGATCCAGTAACCGATTTGGAGGAAGACTTAGGGGAAATGACGGCGCAATCACCGAATAACAGGTTTCCTTGCGCGACATTAAATACTTGGACCGGGCCGATAATGGCAGGCATATGAACCCCTCCTTTAAAAGTTTAAGTGTTGTTGGTTGAATCCTCGATTGGCGTCTCTTCGTTTTCTTTAGGCACTTCCCGAATATGCTTCACTCTTGATTCCATACGTGCATGGCCTACGTTCCCCACACCAACCACAGATGAGGCCGATACCCCGATTATATTGATATTGCCGACCCGTATGAAGGGATTCGGATTTGAAAAACTTGATATGACTGGTTCATTCAATCTTGGGATATAAAATGGTTTCTTAAAAATGTCATAGTCTTCGAAATGAATATCGACTGAGTGGAAAGTTTCACTTTTCTTTTGAACGGCTAAAGCCAGGGAATTCCCGTCAATATATGAGGTATCCCCGATTTGCATGGCGGAGCTGAACGATACCGTGTCTGATACTATAGATTTTACTTTTGATATTCTTGAAAACATATTTTTTATCCTTCTGGAGAAAGCGGCACGAATGGCCCTATGATAAGGGATTCCGGCGGGGTATCGAATGCTGAGGATAGTTGGACCGTTTGTACATCCCCTATGAGAAATAAAGCAGAGCTTGATACACCGGTAATTTTAATATCTCCTACACAAAGCTGGTGATTGGTTACATTAAACTCCATTTGGATTTCCTCCTGTCTCGGCTTGTGAATGGGTAATGAATTGGAATAATGCAGTTTGAATATCGGATTTCACCTTCTCCCTGATCTTTTCCTTGACATTATCCCGTTGCTGCGGTGCACGTTCCGCGTAAGAAAGATTATCGAAATACATATTGATACGTTGATGAAGCTGGCGTTCGACGTCCTGTTTAATGAAGTCATGATATGAGGGTTCCAATGATGTTTTCAGTTGGTTTTCCGCATCGTGAATCATATTTTCCAAGTCAGAAAGTATATCATTGTGAATTTCCTGGACGACGATTTCCCTTCCTGGAAATAGGTTAGGTGCAGGTTGAATGGGTTGGTTGTTGACGGCAAATTCATCAATGTTGTTAAGGTCAGTTGGATTTAAACCGATATTCAATGTTCCATCTAAAGATTCGACTTTTAACTGATCGAATTTATATTCAATTTTATCTACATGGATTGGCGGTTTATTTTTCAGCTCGGCAAGTTCATCTGTCAGGCGTTTGAGTTCGTGTTCAAGTTTCATGATCCGTTTATCCTGGGCTTCAAGAAAACGCTGCATTTGTATGGAATATGAATAGAGATCCTGATTCACGATTCAACACCCACCTTCACAATAAGTTGATTTCATATAAGACAGTATATGAAAAAGTAGGATGTAGGTGAATGCCTATGAACTAGGAGGGCGTAAATGGGACGAAACTGGCTAATGGGGTTACATCGGCTTCAATTTCGGGAGCAGGCTCTGTGAATCCACCGGTATTGGCCAATGTGGAATATGGCTTAATCACCCCTGCACTGCCTATTTGAAAAACGGATGAATTGGCGATGCTTTCAATTTTTATCATATTGATTTGTATGGTCTGGTGAATATTGAAGATCATGCTGACTCCTTTCTTAAAACATTAGAGATTTAGGACCAGTGGCTGATCAACACCATCAGTATCATTTGTATTCGTGGTGCTATAGGCATTATAAAGGGATATGGATTCACCCGTATTAAACGAGCCAGCACCTGCAAACGTTTTTGAGGTGGAATATGGATTAATTTTAAAGACGTCACCAATATGGACAATTCCACTGCTACCGACGTTGATGACTTGAACGATTCCTACGATGGCCGGCAAGAAAATCACCCTTTTTTTATTCTGGTTTTCCCCTGGATTTAAGGCCATGAGCCTATCACTGAAGGGAGTTTCAATGTATTGTATGTTGACTCATGATTGATGTGATTCATCTGCCTATTAATATATTGTTATATAACAACGGCTGATATTGTTGGAATGTTGGAAACAGATATGGTAATATAATGCTAATTCAGAATTTTCAAATAAAACTAGAGGTGAGGAAATGAATGTACCATTAGTATTATCGCATTTCTTAGATCGAGCAGCCTTACTATATGGAGATAAGAAAGCCATCATTGGAGATGACAAGGTTTTAACATACTTAGAGCTGAATGGCCGTGTAAACCAGCTTTCAAATGGTTTAAGGGATCTCGGTGTCAAAAAGGGTGACAAGGTGGCATATTTGGCACCTAACTCAATTGAAATGCTTGAAGGCTTTTATGGGGTATTTCAAATTGGGGGAGTAATCGTTCCCTTGAATATCCGTTTGAAGCCTGCAGATTATGTTTTCATTTTGAACCATAGCGAGTCCAAGGTCCTTTTCGTAGATCGGGAATTGTATCATCTTATTTCCCCTGTCAAGGACGAACTTGAATCGGTGGAGCACATAATCGTTCATTATAAAGATGAAGAGATAAATGAAACCGATTACAACCATTGGCTGGAACGTTATGATAACAAGTGCTTTAACCGGGAGTCAGTGGATGAAAATGATGTTTCGAGCCTTCTTTATACGAGCGGGACCACAGGAAATCCCAAAGGGGTGATGCTGACTCACCGCAACAACTATTTACATGCCCTGGGTGCGATGCATCATTTCAGGGTCAATGACCGCGATACATATTTGCACGTACTGCCGATGTTCCACGTGAATGGGTGGGGGGCGCCATTTTATTATACGGCAAATGGTGCCACTCAAGTTTGTTTGAGGAAAACCAGCCCAGAAATGATATTTGATGCACTGCAAAAGCATAAGGTTTCCATCATGCATATGGCACCGACGGTTCTGAATTCACTGTTCCAATATTATGAACGGAATGTTCCGAATATCGAGCAGGATGTCCGAATCGTCGTTGCAGGCTCCGCTCCGCCTCCTGCATTCGTTACAAGGGTGGAAAAAGAGTTAGGCTGGGAGTTCATTCAAATTTACGGAATGACTGAATCAACACCTGTCAGTCTGATATCGCTGATTCGTTCTGAATTCGATGATCTTCCGGAAAAAGAAAAATACAGAATGAAGGCGAAAGCCGGATATCCCATCATAGGCAGTGAGGTAAAGGTTATCCATGGCGATGGTGAGGAAGTTGCCCATGATGGCGTGGATATCGGCGAGCTTATCGTCCGCAGCCATGGAGTGATGTTAGGTTATTGGAAAAATGAAGAAGCGACCAGCCGGACACTGATAAATGGATGGCTGCATACAGGGGATATGGCCACAATCGATGAAAACGGGAATGTGGATATAGTAGACCGCAAAAAGGATATAATCATTAGTGGCGGAGAAAATATCTCTTCAATAGAAGTGGAAGGAATACTCTACGAACATCCGGACATTCTTGAAGCGGCAGTCATTGCCGTTCCACATGAAAAGTGGGGAGAGACACCGCATGCCTTCGTCGTGCCAAAAATGGGCGTGGAATTAACGGAGGATGATATAAAGGCCTTCACACGGGAAAAATTAGCTCATTTTAAATCAGTTACCAGTGTGTCGTTCGTCGATGAGCTTCCAAAAACGGCATCGGGGAAAATACAAAAAATCCATCTTCGTAATGATTATTGGGAATCTAAGGGGAAAACAGGCAGATTCGTTAATTGAAGTTCGCTAACGCTGTTCAGAAATGATCAGCGTTTTTTTCTGTTGCCGTTTAAAACGGTTTCCTGAGGTGGACACTGATATGTTTCCATTCGTAAATAGCCGCAGTAACTCATGCCATTGTTGGATAAGGGAAGAAGGTCATTCAGGAACATTGGAATTTGTTTCGATAAAAAGCTTCCTGTTTAAAGATAAAGTGTTACTATTATAAAATATTTCAAATTATTATAATTTTTCTTTTTTCATTATGTTGATTTTAACAGTTTTGGATTGTGGGGGAGAGCATTGAAACGTATTCATTATAGCTGGGTTATTTTAATCATAACATTCTTCTCGATTATTGTAGCCGGTATCGTTAGGTCATCATCGGGAGTATTCATCGTACCATTTGAAAATGAGTTCGGGTGGGACCGGTCCGTCATTTCTTTAGCCTTTGCCATAAGTCTTTTTCTTTATGGATTATCGGGTCCGTTCATGGCCGCCCTAATTGAAGTGCTTGGGTTGAAGAAAATGATGGTATCGGCCATGTCCACTTTATTGGCAGGGATTCTCCTCACTTTTTTCATGCAGCATGAGTGGCAGCTCATTTTAATTTGGGGAATTATCATTGGATTGGGTTCTGGAGTGTTTTTAACGGTATTGAGCCCATATGTGGCAAATCGTTGGTTCGAGAAGAGGCGGGGGCTGGCGGTCGGGATACTTACGGCAAGTACGGCCACGGGCCAGCTCATTTTACTTCCGGTTTTAGCCATCATCATTGAGAGTTATTCGTGGAGAGGGGCGATTGGATTAATTTTGGTCCTTAGCTTGATCATGCTGGCAATCATCCTTTTATTCATGAAAAACAATCCGAAGGAAGTCGGCACTCTTCCATATGGATTGGAAGAGGAAAAGCAGGAGGCTGTTACAGTCCAAAATAAGAATCCCATCGCCATGGCTTTTCAATCGTTGATTGAAGCTGTGAAAGTGAAGGAATTCTGGTTATTGGCAGGTAGCTTTTTTATATGCGGACTTTCAACGAGCGGGTTGATCGGGACACATTTCATTTCTTACTGCATTAGTTTTGGTTTACCGGTTGTGACGGCAGCATCACTGCTATCTTTCATGGGAATCTTTGATTTGATTGGTACGACTGTATCCGGATGGCTATCAGATCGTTTTGATAACCGTTGGCTGTTGTTTTGGTATTACGCTCTAAGGGGTGCTTCCCTCGTATTACTTCCTTTTGCATTAAATGAAGGTTCTATCGGTCTATTGATTATCTTTTCCGTTTTCTATGGCTTGGATTGGATAGCGACCGTTCCTCCGACCATAAGCATTTCAAGGCAAGTATTTGGCATGGAGAAAAGCGGGATCGTATACGGGTGGATATTCGCGGCCCATCAGGTGGGTGCAGCAGTGGCGGCGTACGGTGGAGGGCTTATCTTCAAAATATTCAACTCCTATACATGGGCATTCTTCCTTGCAGGAATCTTTTGCTTATTGGGCAGCTTGTTTGTCATACTGATAAAAAAGCACAAAGCGGTCACGAAAGTTAAAGGTGATGCAATGGAGATATAGAAAAGATATGAATGAAAGAGGGTGTACCTATGAAGGGCGCAATGGTACCATTGCAGGAAAGTAAACGGATCGTAAACATCGATATTTTACGTGGATTAGCCATTTTAGGGATTTTTTTAGTGAATATGCCTTCTTTCCACTCCCCGCTCTTGTACATAGATGGTGCAAAGAGGTGGGCAGGAGGATGGGATGGGATTTTGTACAGATTCAGTGATATAGTCGCACAGGCCAGCTTTTATCCGTTATTTGCCTTTCTGTTCGGTTTCGGGGCAATCATTTTGGCAGTAAGGAGTGAAGAAAAGGGTATTTCATTTCCGTTACTATATATGAAAAGGCTAAGTTTCCTGCTGATACTGGGCTGTATTCATGCTTTCTTCATCTGGCATGGGGACATCCTCATTAATTATGCTGTATTTGGGTTTGCACTTTTGTTTTTTTATAAGATGAAGGGCCGGAATTTAATTCTGCTTGGCTCGGTTTGTTATGTCCTGCCTTTTGCAATATTGGGTTCTCTATTTCTTATAATGGGCACTTTTGATAAGGAAGGGATGGCGATCACGACTGATTCGGCGATGATGAAACAGTCTTTGGAAGTTTATCAATCTGGTACATTTACAGAACTGATGAGTCAAAGGGCGTTGGATTGGTATATGGTGAACAACCCTTTAAATGCCATTATCCTTTTTTTATCGATTTTTCCGTTTTTTTTAATGGGAGCAGGCGTGGCAAAACAAGGCTTTCTCCAAAATCCAACCCAATATAAACGACAATTGAAAGCGATATCGATTGTAAGCTTGCTATTGGGCATGTCAATTAAGATGCTGCCATATGTGACGGTATACCATTTTGGAACGATATTCGTCCAGGATTATTTGGGAGGACCGTTACTTACGATTTTTTATATCACGGCAATCACGCTTTTGGCGGAACGTGCAGGGGCTTCCCGCCTGTTACATCCGCTTTCGTATATCGGAAGGATGTCGATGAGCAATTACTTGTTCCAATCGATGGTATGTACGGGCATTTTTTATTCATATGGCCTTGGTTTATATGGATCAGTCTCATATACGACAGGATTTGTTTTTCTAATAGCCCTGTTTTGCCTGCAAATCCTGCTTTCCTTATTGTGGATGGGCCTTTATGAATACGGACCGGTTGAATATATATGGCGTTTTTTTACGTATGGTAAAAAGCCGGTCATGCGCAGGGAGGGACCAGTTAAGAAGAAATGTAAATGATGTTCATTAAATTGTTGGTTTTACCCTTTAGGTGGATACTTAGTTTTGTTTTTTTGTAAAAGCCTATGATATGATGAAATGGAAACTGAACGAGGGGGCAAAAAAATGACTACACATATGCATATTACAGCTTGGGTTATCGGAATCATTCTTTTCTTTGTCACATATTCGATGCTTAAAGGTGCAAACCCGAAAGCGAAAATGCTACATATGATAACACGGTTGTTCTATCTATTGATTTTTCTTACTGGCGGCATGCTGATCACTGATTTTGGTGCTTACGCAGTAAAAATGATCGTTGGAATCATCGTGATTGCGGCGATGGAAATGGTGCTGGTCCGTACGAAAAAAAGAAAAAGCACAGGTGCCATGTGGATATTGTTCATCGTAGCGCTTGTATTCGTCCTTTATTTAGGATTTTCACTGCCACAAGGAATGGACTTTTTTTAATACAGAATTAAAGACGGGTAAATGAGGAAATCTCATTTACCCGTTTTCTTTTACCCGTTATTGTGAATTCACTTTCTCAATGACGATCCTTTTTCCGGTGTTCAGGGTGAATTCAAAACGATCATGATCCTTTTTCCCGTAAGAAAAATGGTGCTGAACGAGACAAATTTGGCTCTCGTTATCAAAGGTGAAGAAATTCACGCCGGACTGGTTTGGGACGGCCCTTAAAAAAGTGAGCTGGTTATAGCTATATATACAATCATAAATAGAAAAATCAAGTGAATTCAATGTCGTTACAAATTGGAAAAAGGAATCATCGTTCAATTCTTCCAATAAACGTTCAAAAGAGTAGAGCAGTTTTTTGCGTATCCGAATGGGCTCATTTTCCCTTAAGAAGGTGATTTCCCGATGAAGCAGGATCTTTCCCTCTTCTTCAATTACTCCTTGCTGCCAGCGCCCGCCCCTGTACACTTCGATGATGCTGTTAACGTGGTCTTCAATGGAGCAGGCCTCATCTGTTTCATCATCGAAAAAAATCCATTGTTGATTGATATTTTCCACTGTTCCTTCGGTAAAAGCTCTTGTTTGCCTATTCATTAACTTAGTTCGTTGTTGCTGACTCATACATATACCTCCAATAGTGGAATCCTCACCTACTTTTTAGTCAAAATCCAATGAAAATATAACTGTATATTTTAAAATATTATGGACAAATAACCATCTTTCCGTCTTTGCATAGGCTATGTTTAACACGGGATGCTTTGCTCAACAATTCATTAACGACGCCGGGCGTTGTTGGCAGGTGGCCCTACGGAATGATGCTGAGCGATACTTAGGGACTGTAAATCTTTTTAAGACAGGGAGCCAATATATTTTTGATAGTCCGGATAGAAAGGATGAAGTGTAAAATGTGTGGGATAACAGGCTGGGTGCATTTTCAAAAAGATTTACGGACAAAAACGAAAACGCTGGAAAACATGACAAAAACGTTGGCAAAGCGGGGGCCTGACGAAGATAATGTTTGGAGCGAAGCCCATGTTGCCTTTGGTCATAAACGGTTAACGGTTGTCGATGCGGAAGGCGGAAAACAGCCGATGACGAAAAATCATGAAAACGGCAGATATACGCTTTGTTATAATGGTGAGCTATATAACACCGAGGATATTCGTAAACAGCTATTATTAAAAGGATATTCCTTTAACGGTCATTCTGATACAGAAGTTTTGCTAACTTCTTATATAGAATGGAAAGAAAAATGCATTGACTTGTTCAATGGGATTTTTGCGTTTGCGATTTGGGATGAAAAGGAACAGAAATTATTCGTCGGAAGAGATCGCATGGGGGTAAAACCATTCTTTTATGCGGAAAGGGACGGCGGGTTCATTTTCGGATCGGAGCTGAAGGCGATTCTGGCCCATCCGGATGTTAAAACGGAGATTGACCGCGAAGGGTTGTCTGAAGTTTTTGGTGTTGGTCCATCCCGGAAGCCAGGTTCAGGCGTATTTCATGATATCCAGGAATTAAGACCTGCCCATGCGCTTACTTTATCAAGGAAAGGCCTCCGGATTTGGAGATATTGGAATGTGAAAAGCGAAGAACATCGGGATACGCTTGACGAGACGGCCGAGAAGGTTCGCTTCCTTGTCGAAGATGCAGTGACGCGGCAACTTGTATCTGATGTTCCGCTTTGTACCTTCTTATCAGGAGGGCTTGACTCAAGCGCAATTACGGCCATTGCTGCAAATGCCTATCAAAAAGAAGGGAAAGGCCAGCTTCATACGTATTCCATTGATTATGAGGATAATGAGCGTTATTTCAAGGCAAATGATTTTCAGCCAAACTCCGATGGGTATTGGATTAAAAAGATGTCGGATAGTTTTAACACGGTTCACCATTCATCGGTCATCTCTCAAGAGCAGCTGACAAATTATTTAACGGAAGCTGTCCTTGTAAGGGACCTCCCAGGCATGGCGGATGTCGATTCTTCTTTACTTTGGTTTTGTAAGGAAATCAAGCGGGATTTTGTCGTAGGCCTGTCCGGCGAATGTGCGGACGAAATTTTTGGAGGTTATCCTTGGTTTCACCGTGAGGATGATTTGAATCGTGCTGGTTTTCCATGGATGAGATCTACGGATGAGCGGGTATCTTTATTGAAAACGGGATGGCGCGAGAAATTGAAGCTGGAGGAATATGCCCAGGAAGCTTATTTGGCCACCCTTGCCGAAACGCCTAAATTGGAAGGGGAAAGCGGTATAGCGGCAAAGCGGAGAGAGCTTTTCTATGTGAATTTATTATGGTTCATGACGACGCTCCTTGACCGGAAGGACCGGATGAGTATGGGGGCAAGTCTAGAGGTGCGCGTGCCATTTGCCGATCATCGCCTTGTTGAATATGCATGGAACATTCCTTGGGAAATGAAAATGGAAGGCAACCGTGAAAAGGGTATTCTCAGGAAGGCTTTGGAGGGGCTATTACCGGATGAAGTATTGTATCGTAAAAAAAGTCCATATCCCAAAACCCATAACCCTATATATACAGACAGTGTGCAGGCGTGGTTGAAAGACTTACTGACGGATAATAATTCGATCCTGCATGAATTTTTCGATAAACAGAAGCTAACCGATATAGTGGATTCCAAGGGTGCGGCTTTTAAAGTGCCATGGTTCGGCCAATTGATGTCAGGGCCACAATTGCTCGCGCATTTGGCACAGACCCATGTATGGTTCAAAGAATATGACATCCAAATAATCGAGTGAAAAAAACGGGGCGGATGATTATCAACGCCCCGTTTCCATTTGCCTAATGATTGATTGCGAGAATTTTATATTGATAACCACCCAATTCAAATTTGCCAACTTGTGTGGTTTCTTTTGTTCTTAAATCCGTTAGTGTACGTCCTTTCAAATCAACAGGAAGGGTAAAGGATTGCTTGACATCGGTCGGATTGATGAGGATCACGACAGAACGTTTTTCATTATACTTTTGGTAAGCCACGATATTTTCGTTTCCGGCTGTATCAAGGAATTTAAACTCCCCGTCATTGGCAAGTAACCGTTCTTCTTTTCGCAAGTGGATCAATGCCTTAATTTCATTGAGTAGCTCGGTGTTTTGTTTTTCTTCTTCCCAGACCATGCATTTTCGGCATCCTGGATCCATGCCGCCGGTTAAGCCGATTTCATCTCCATAATAAATACAAGGGCTGCCATTGAATGTCAGCAGGATTGCGTGAATGAGCTTGGCTCTAGCTAGATCTTCCCCGCAATCCGTGAAAATCCGCGGTGTATCATGGCTTCCAAGAAGGTTGAATGTCACGTCAAAAACATTGGTTGGATAACTGTGATAGATGGCTGTCATTTCTTCAGTGAACTCGCGTGCATTGATGGTTTGTGAAGCGACCAGGCGAAAGACTTGGTTGGTGAAAGGGTAATTCATGACGGCATCGAACTGATCGCCGCGAAGCCATGGCATGGAGTCATGCCAAATTTCCCCAAGAATATAAAGGTCAGGCTTTATATTTTTCACCGTTGTTCGAAATTCACGCCAGAATGGCTGATCAACTTCATTTGCCACATCGAGCCGCCAGGCGTCTATATCGAACTCCTTGATCCAATAAGCCGAGACTTCGAGCAGATATTCTTTCACCTCCGGATTTGCCGTATTCAATTTTGGCATCGATTCAAAAAAACCGAATGTTTCATAATTGGGCCTTTCCCCTCCCTTAAGAGGGAAGCTGTGAGGGTGGAACCAATCCTTATATTTCGATTTCTCCCCTTTTTCGAGTAAATCCTGGAAAGGGGGGAAATAGTAGCCGCTATGGTTAAAAACGGCATCCAGCATGACCCGTATATTCCGTTTATGGCATTCGGCTATTAGTGTTTTCAATGTTTCCTTCGTTCCGAATTGCGGATCGATACTCCGATAATCAATCGTATCGTATTTATGATTGGAGTAGGCATGGAAGATTGGCGTGAAATAGATTCCGTTGATGCCGAGATTCTCAAGGTAATCCAAATGTTCAATGATTCCTTCGAAGTCCCCGCCAAAAAAATTATCCACCGCCGGGTCTTCACTTCCCCAGGGTTTCACACCTTTGGGGTCGTTGGCGGGGTTTCCGTTCGCGAATCGTTCAGGGAAAATTTGGTACCAAATTGTATCTTTGACCCATTCCGGTGCCCCGAAAACTTCATTTTGATGGAGATAGGGAATCGCGAAATAGCATCCGGGATCTCGGGGGGGCTCTTTGAAGAAGCCCTTTTCCGTGTAAATGGAGCATTCTTCTTCTGCCGATACCTTGAACCCATATCGAATTCTTCGGTAGGGAGGCTTCACATGGATATGCCAGTAATCATAACGGGTATCGCTGCCCGACAGACTCATGGGAAGTTCCTCGTACTGCCATTGACCACTATTTGAAATGTAAGGATCCCCAAAAATCAATCCAACTGAGGAGATATCTTGTTTTTTCGTGCGTAGGCGGATATGTAGGGTTTCAGTGTTGATAGGATAGCCGTAATTGTCATTAGGTCTATGGTGTATGGATGAAAATTCCATGAAAACCACTCCGATTCTATAGGTTTTGGGACTGTGAAAAAGGAAACTTCCGGCTGTTACGAGGAGGGTCTCTATGAAGTGGTACTAAGCCAGGTAAAGTGCTTTTTCATTTTGGTTATATACCCAATTTCAATTGAAAGAAGCACTTATTAACTAAAAAATAACAAAAATTGTTCATTACTACAAGGAAATAAATACGCCAAGGAAAATGTTGTAAAAATCGAAGCCGTTCATATAATGATAACAATAGCTTTGGTATCGCTTTCATCAATTGGCTTTATTTGAAGTACTGAACTGAAAAACAGTATTATTTGGTGCTTTTGGACATGATAGAATAAACATTGCAAAAAGGAGAATGAAAGTGAAGAAGCTGATTTTTCATTTGTTCATGTCCATATTATTGATTGTTAGTGTAAGTGCTTGCGGATCCAGTTCAGATTTAGAAAATAAAGCAGTGAAAGAAGATAAGAAAAAAGAAGACGAAGCCAGCAATGAAGCGAAGCCGGAAAAATTGATCATTTGGGAGGAAGAAGGTAAAGCGGAGGCCCTAAAGCCGGTGATTGAAGCCTTTGAAAAAGAATATGGAATCAAAGTTGAGCATGAAGAGCTTGAAATGGCTACCGGGATGTATGAACGACTTCGTCGAGATGGGCCAATCGGAAATGGAAAGGCACCGGATGTCGTAACTTTTTCCCATGAGAAAGTCGGGCAAATCGTGAAGGAAGGCTTAATTCAGGAAGTGAAGGTGAAAGATGAGGTATTGAATGCATTCATTGAACCTTCAATTAGGGGGGAGATGTATCAAGATAAGGTTTTTGGATTGCCAAAGTCCGTAACCACCTCCGTCTTCATTTATAATAAAAAATTGATGGCTAAGGCTCCCGAGACGATGAATGACCTTTATAAAATGACGAAGGAATTAAGAAAGCGTAACGTGCATGGTTACTATGCCAAGTGGAATGATTTCCATGATTCGTATGGAGTAATGGCTGGAATGGGAGGTTATATATTTAAAGATAAGAATGGAAAGTTAGACCCTTCCGACATTGGTTTGAATAATAAGGGTTCCATAAAAGGGGCTGCGTACATCCAAAAATGGTATAGGGCGGGTTTGATTCCTAAAGGCGGCAAGGCAGGAATCGAGAAGTTGTTTTTACAAGGGAAATTGGCTTCTATCATGAGTGACGGGAACTCATTTACCGAGCGAAAGGATACAGGAATTGCCCCCATGCCAGAATTGCCCAATGGTCAGCCAATGAAAACGTTCATGGAAATCAAAGGCTGGCATGTAACAGCATTCACAAAACACCCTTATTGGTCTACGAAGTTAGTTGAATATTTGACTAATGATGATAATGCAATGAAGCGTTTTGATTTAACAGGGGAAATCCCACCTAATAAATCAATTAAAAACAAAGCCGCAATCAAAGAAAATGAAAGGGCACAAGCCTTAAGCATACAATTACAATACGCTGAACCAGTGCCGAATATTCCGGAAATGAATAAAGTATGGGGACCGATGAATTCAGCCATGGATGAAATGACCACTCAAAAAGCAAAACCAAAAAGGGCTTTGGATAAAGCGGTCAAGAAGATAAAAAAAGAACGTTAACCGTGTTCGGCTCTTTTCCAATTCAGTAACCATAACCAGTATCCCCAGTTTGTCCCTTAAGTGTAAAGTTTTTTATAAATTGGATTTGACGTTAAGGGGTCAAAAGGCTAATCTTAAAGGCGTAAAGAGATAGCTAGGAGGAGAACGGATATGAGAAAAAGGGCGTTATCACTCGCTTTAATTCCGCTGCTTCTTTTTTACGCCATTCCAGTAGGAGCAGCTGAAAAAGAACAACGAACTTGGAAGGATGAAATCGTATATTCATTATTGGTCGACAGATTTTTCGATGGGGATACCCAAAATAATGGAGATGCGAACGTGAATGACCCTTCCACGTTCAATGGCGGGGATTTCGAAGGTGTCACGAAGAAACTGAATTATTTAAAAGATATGGGTTATACCGCTATCATCCTTTCACCGATTTTCGCTAATGATGCAAATGGCTATCATGGCGATTGGGTGGCCGATTTTTATAAAACGGATAAACACTATGGGACAATGGAAGAGTTTAAAAAACTCGTGAATGAGGCACATAAACGCGATATGAAGGTGATCATTGATTTTCAAGCAAATAATGTGGGGCCTGAATCCGCGTGGCTGACCGATCCAAAAAAACAAGATTGGTTCCATGAAGAAAAAAAGATTTCCAAGGACGGTAGCCAAACGGATTTGGAAACAGGGTGGGTTGATGGTCTTCCCGATTTGAATCAAGATAATGAGGAAACAAGGAAATATTTACTTGACGCTGCCAAATGGTGGATAACGGAAACTGATATTGATGGATACCGTATAAATAAAGTCCAATACGTAGCAAAAGATTTTTGGAAGGAATTTGTGGATGCAGTCAAATCTGAAAAATCAAATTTCTATACAATCGGCGATGTTCAAGGTGATGCGGAATTGATCTCAAGCTACAAGGAGACGGGTATCGATGCTTTTATGGCTTATCCGCAGAATGCTGAGCTACGTGAAGCATTTGCTGCGCCCGATAAGGAATTGAAACCTGTTTTTAATGCGTTTGCGAAAAGCGAAGATGAATTAGGGGGCAATGCCCATCAGGCATTGTTCATGGACACACAGGGAATGCCCCGTTTTACAAAGGATGCAGCCGATCATAACGAAAATCCAGGCTCCAGATGGAGAATGGCTCTGTCGTATCTGTATACGATGCCAGGGGTGCCTGTCGTATTTTATGGATCGGAAATTGCCTTAAATGGCGATATTGCCCCGGATAATCATAAGTTGATGAATTTTAAGACAGAACAGGAATTGGTGGAATATATAACGAAGCTTTCTGATTTCAGAGACATGTACCCAGCATTGGTAAAAGGGGATATGGAGCTTTTATATGAAGAAGGCGGGGCTTCGGTATTCAAGCGTGTGTATGGTGATGAAACGATCGTCGTCGCCATGAACAATACGACTGAAACTCAAACGATAAACCTTGATGATAAGGAACTTGAAAGCAATAAAGAGTTGAGAGGTATGCTGAATGGGGATCTGGTCCGCAGTAAGGACAACAGCTACTCTATCGTAATCGACAGGGAGACGACTGAAGTCTATACGCTGTCACCTAAGTCGATTATTAATATTCCTTACCTGTTAGTCATAGGATTGGTTCTTCTCATTTTTGGTATATTCATTGCTTTGGTTATTAAACGTTCAAAACGGAATCAACCAAAATAATCATATACCTCTCGATTGTCGGTAACCGCCAAACATTGTCCCTAAGGCTTTGTGGAAAACAGGATCGGGAGGTTACAGCATGAATAAGACCTGGTGGAAAGAAGCGGTTTGTTATCAAATTTACCCGCGCAGTTTCATGGATAGTAATGGTGATGGGGTCGGAGACATAAAAGGTTTGATTTCAAAGCTCGACTATCTGCAGGAATTAGGGATAGATGTCATTTGGATTTGTCCTTTTTATAAATCGCCCAATGCGGATAATGGCTATGATATTAGTGATTATCAAGCAGTTTCCGATGAATTCGGTTCAATCGAAGATATTGATCTGTTATTGAAAGATGTTCACGGGCGTGGGATGAAGGTGATACTCGACCTTGTTTTGAATCATACAAGTGATGAGCACCCCTGGTTCGTCGAGTCACGTTCTTCCCGCGATAATCCGAAACGGGATTGGTATATTTGGAGGGATGGGCAGGACGGCCGTGAGCCTAATAATTGGGAAAGCATTTTTTCCGGAAGTGCCTGGAAATTCGATGAAAGGACCAATCAATACTATTTACATCTATTTGCCGAAAAGCAGCCAGACTTAAACTGGAAAAACACTGATGTGCGAAAGGCGTTATATGAAATGGTCAATTGGTGGCTCGATAAGGGAATCGATGGCTTCCGGATTGATGCAATCACGCATATTCATAAGCGTGAAGGCCTTCCGGATATGCCCAATCCATATTGGCATCAGTATGTACCTGCGTTTGAAATGCATACCAATCAGGATGGGATTCTGGATTACCTTCAGGAGTTGAAAGAAGAGACTTTCTCTAAGTATGATATCATGACCGTCGGTGAGGCCAATGGCGTCAGGATAGAGCAGGCGGAAGAATGGGTCGGGGAATCGAATGGGAAGTTCAATATGATCTTTCAATTTGAACATCTTGGTCTTTGGAATAGGGGACAGAATCACGCTGTTGATGTTCAAGGGTTAAAGCGAACGATGACCAAATGGCAAAAGGGGCTGAAAAACAAAGGATGGAATGCTTTGTTTTTTGAAAATCATGACCAGCCGAGAAGTGTATCCACCTGGGGAAATGATCATCAATATTGGTTGGAAAGCGCAAAAATGATAGGGGCCCTTTACTTTTTCATGCAAGGGACACCTTTTATTTATCAAGGTCAGGAAATTGGCATGACAAATGTCCAATTTGATTCGATTGATGATTATGATGATGTCGGAATGAAAAACTTTTATAGGATAGAGACCTCGAAAGGTCGGCCTCATGATGAGATCATGAACATTATATGGCATAGCGGCCGTGATAATTCACGAACACCGATGCAATGGAATGATCTTGAAAATGGCGGATTCACTCATGGAACCCCTTGGATGAGGGTTAATCCAAATTATCGCGCCATTAATGTAGAACAGCAGAAAAATGACCCGTCATCCATTTATCATTTTTATAAAAAGATGATTGAACTTCGAAAAAAACATCAGGTCCTTGTTTATGGGGAATATGAGTTATTATGGGAAGATCATCCTGAACTTTATATTTATACAAGAAACATGAATGATAATTCAGTTATGGTAGTATGTAACTTTAGTATGAATCACCATCAAATCGACCTTTCTTATTGGGGGGAAATGGAACTTTTGCTTGCTAATTATGAGGATTGTCCTGAGGTGCCCCTTATTGACTTACGTCCATATGAAACGAGGATTTATCGTTATTGATTCTATGGACTTGATTGGAAATTAGCCTAAAACCTATGTAGTTAGTCGTCTGACTTCTTAATTTCCGATAGACCTGTCGTTTTTCAAGAAGCTGATCATCCATCAGCTTCTTTTTGAATTTTAAATCCAGATGAAAAAAAACGGAAAAGTGAGTATTTTCTGAAAAATTAAACAAACATTAAAAAAAGTATGGATATAACTATTGAACTGAGTGTATTATGAATACATACAAAATGTATAAATATAAAACAAATATTAGAGAAGTGTTTATTGGTATTCACCTTTTTTAAATGAAGTCAATAAAGGCTAAGAAAGGAGAGGGGAAATGCATGGCCATCACAATAAAAGATGTGGCACAGCTAGCGAATGTTGCTCCTTCAACAGTTTCTCGAGTGATTGCAAATAATCCTCGAATAAGTGAAAAAACAAAGGTAAGGGTACGTAAGGCGATGACTAAATTAGGATACCATCCAAACTTCATTGCACGTAGTCTTGCCAATCAATCGACCAGGATCATTGGCTTGGTAATGCCAAGTTCGTCAAATGATTATTATCAAAATCCCTTTTTTCCTACGATCCTCCAGGGTCTAAGTGAGGGAGCTCAGGAAAACCATTATTCCCTGTTGTTAAGCACGGGAAAAACAGAAGATGAAATCTACGAAGGAGTAGTTAATATGGTGCAGGGGGGGATGGTGGATGGAATAATCCTGATGTATTCAAGGATGAACGATCACATTCTGACCTATTTGAGGGAAAGGGATTTTCCATTTGTGATCATTGGGAAACCCTATGATTACATCGAGGAGATAACATATGTTGATAACGATAATGTCTTGGCTGCCGAACAGGCAACGGATTACCTCATAAAGCTAGGACATGAAAGGGTTGGATTCATCGGAGGGGATGAATCCCTCATGATGACCATTGATCGCTTATCAGGATATGAACGGGCATTGGAGAGGGCTGGAATCGATCGAAGGATGGAATATACCCTGCATGAAGATTTTTTGCATGAAGGGGGACAAGCCGCTGCAAAAAGGTTACTATCCATCGATGAACCACCTACCGCTTTGGTGGTCAGTGATGATCTCATGGCACTTGGCATCGTGCATTCACTTCGCGAAATGGGCGTGCGCACTCCTGAAGAAATGTCAATCGTCAGCTTCAATAACGTTCTTTTCTCTGAACTGTCATTACCAGCCCTGACCTCCGTAGATATTAATATTTTTGATTTGGGATATCAGGCCGCTAAGGGCATCATTCATATGCTGCAGACTGGAGATGCTCCTGCCGGGACCATCATTCCACATCATTTCGTGGAAAGGCATTCCTGCAGATCGATCAAGCAAGGTGCAATGGCCATGACTTATTGAACGAGAGGGCATTGCGTAAAAGCAATGCCTTTTTTATCTAGAAATGTACGCTGAAACTTTTGAATGCATGTACACCCGTTCCGTGTCTGACCAAATGATTCTCTTTAAGATATTGAATGGCTGCAAGGACTTCTTCAAGGATCTTTGGTTCGAGGCCTAGTTGGTTGTGACCGCCATAGATTTTGGAGACTGCCTTGATCTTTGCGATTTTTTCTAACGAATTAACAAGGTCTTCAGGGTTTGTCGAGGGATAAAATGCATAAACGGGAGTATCTGAATAAAGCAGGTCGCCAGTAAATAAATAACCTGTTTCATCATCCAAAATTGAAATGTGGCCAGGCGAATGACCAGGTGTATGATAAATGCTTAAACTTCGGTTTCCAAGATCAATCGTGTCCCCATCCGATAAAAGCCTATCGGGGTACCCCTGGTATGGCTTGTATGTATCAGGATTGAATGAATCGGGAATGGGTAATGTGATATCCCGGGCCATGTTCTTTCTTATTTGTTCCAAGGGCAAACCTTCAATGCCGTTAATCAGCCAATTGGCATCATCACCATGAACATAAATCGTTTCATAATCACCGTGACCGCCAATATGATCCGCATGAACGTGTGTGGTCAGGACGATGATCGGAAGATCGGTAAGCTGGTCTGTAATCCGCTTAATCGAATCGATGCCTAATCCTGTGTCGATTAACGCAGCCCGGGTCTCACCAAGTAATAAAAAGGAATGAACTTTCTCCCAATGACCATATTCACTGATTGCAAACGTTTTTGAGTCCAATCCCTGAACGGTGAACCATGGATCTACAATATTTTTCAAAAATGACTCCACTCCTTCCAAGTCATAAATTCCGCGTTAACCGGAAATATCCTGCCTGAAAGAGTAAAAGCAGTGGATTTCAATTTATGAAATCCACTGCTTTTGGAAAAAAGGTAAGGCCTTATCCGTTAACAACGGTCCCGCCGTTTACATGGATGACTTGTCCGCTGACATATGATGAATCATCACTTGCCAAATATACATAGGCTGGTGCCAATTCCTCAGGCTGACCTGCACGGCCCATTGGAGTATCCTGTCCGAATTTGGCAACATCCTCCTCGCCGAATGAGGCAGGAATCAACGGTGTCCAGATCGGTCCAGGCGCAACACCATTCACTCGGATGCCATCTTTTGAAATGGAGTTCGACAGGGCTCTTGTAAATGCAAGTATTGCACCTTTAGTTGAAGAGTAATCGATTAGTTTTGGGTTGCCCTGATAGGCTGTGATAGAGGTTGTATTAATGATGCTGCTTCCTTTTTTTAAGTGCTTCAATGCAGCTTTAGTTAAGTGGAACATCGAGAAAATATTCGTGCGGAACGTTTTTTCCAATTGTTCAGCTGAAATGTCCAGGATACTTGTCTGCACATGCTGTTCTCCGGCGTTGTTGACTAGAATGTCCAAACCGCCAAATTCATCAACCGTTTTTTTGACGACTTCCTGGCAGAAGGCTTCATCACCGATATCACCGGAAATGAGTAAACATTTCTGGCCTTCTTTTTCGATCAATTCTTTTGTCGCTTTGGCATCCTCGTGTTCATCCAAGTATGCAACTGTCACATTCGCTCCTTCTTTAGCGTAGTAAATGGCAACTGATTTTCCGATGCCGCTGTCTCCTCCCGTTATGATTGCCGTTTTACCTATTAATTTGCCGCTTCCTTTGTAGGCAGCATTAACTGAATCAGGGTTCGGTTCCATTTTTGTTTCCAATCCAGGTTGATGCTGCTGATGTTGAGGTGGAAATCCTTGTTTGTTCTGATTTTGGTTTTGAGTAGTCAAGATATAAACGCCTCCCATTTAATGATCTACGCTTTTTCTATTCCTTCTTTTAGGAAAAAGAAAACATGGAAAAAATACCCATAAAAATTTTGGTTTATGTGTTTTAACTGAAGGGAACATGACTAGTCTTTCCATGTTCCATGAAGGCGATTCATAAGAAAAAGAGGAGGATGAGCGCTGATGGGGGCAGTTGAAACAGTTGAAACAGTTGAAACAAATGAAAAAAGGCCCACCCAAAGCAGGTGAGGCCTTCATACTTAGCGATAATTTAAGAATTGTACATCAATGGACAGATCAGCGCCACGAATCGCAGAAATGATTCCTTGTAAATCATCCCGGTTCTTACCGGTAACCCGGATTTGATCATCCTGGATCTGGCTTTTCACCTTAAGGCCGCTATTTTTAATGATGGTATTGATCTTTTTTGCTTGCTCCTTATCGATGCCTTGAATTAACTTGGCCCGTTGGCGAACGGTCCCGCCAGAAGCTCCTTCCAATTTGCCATAATCCAGGTTCTTGACGGGTACGTCACGTTTAATGAGTTTACTGATGAGAACATCCTTCAGCTGTTCGAGCTTATATTCATCGTCGGATACTAAAACCAAGTCTTCTTTATCAATGGTGATGCTGCTTATGCTCCCTTTAAAATCATAGCGTGTCTGTATTTCCTTCATAGCCATGGTAACTGCATTCGTTACCTCTGAAAAGTTTACTTTCGAAACAATATCAAATGAATTTTCCTTTGCCATCACTTACCTCCAGCAGGGTTTATTTCCTTTATTATAGAGAAAGTATGATAGGAAGACAACTATCTAAACGATAATTAAAAAAGCGAGGGGACAAGCCCCACGCTTCATTTATGGTCCGTTTTCTTCGAATAGGAGTGCTTACCTGCAGTAAGGTTTTCCTGATATGCGATATTTTTTTCAGCATTTCTCGCTTGGTTATCTTTGGGCCTTTTATTGTCATCGGTTGTTTTGGACATAGTGAAAACTCCCTTCCATTATCTGATCAATATATATTGTTCACAATTATGGAAGGGAGTATGTATGTTTATGATTTCTCAGGGGTATCGTTTAAGAAGAAGAGGGCAATTGTGCCAGGGCCGGCATGTGCACCGATGACGGAGCCAATTGTATGGACCATGAAGTCGGTCGTCCCGAATTCATTTTGGATGGCTTCCTTCCATTCCAGGGCCGTTGCTTCATCATCACCATGACTGATGGCAATCGTTTGGGTAGTTAAGTTTTTGCCTCTTTCGTGCATTAATTCGATTACACGTTTGATCAATTTCTTTTTGCCGCGTATCTTTTCAAGCGGAACAAGCTTCCCGTCTTCGACATGCAATAACGGTTTAATGTTTAATAAACCGCCAACAAGGGCAGATGTCTTGGAGATGCGGCCGCCACGTGCCAGATATTCAAGGTTATCTACAGTGAATAGATGCTCCATATGCCGGGTTTGGAATTCTATGGCAGCCAGGATTTCTTCTTTAGTGGCACCGTTTGCTGCCAGATCGGCTGCCTTCTTTACAATCAAACCGACGCCCATCGAAGCGCATTTCGTATTGACGATTTCAATGTCAAGGTCAGGGTACTCTTCCTTCACCTGATTAAGAATCATGACTGCCGTTTGATATGTTCCTGATAACTCAGAGGAAAAGGCGATATATATCCCTTGTTTTTTCTCTTTGGCAAACTGTGTGAAAAGTTCTATAAAGTATTCTGGAGAAGCTTGCGATGTTTTCGGGGCTTTTCCTTCAAGCATCGCCTGATAGACTTCGTGAGAATTAATGGTAAGTAAATCTTCATAAGTTTCCCCGTCAAGATGGACTTGTAAAGGGATTAATGAAACATTGTTTTCCTTATAGAAAGACAACGGCAAATCACATGCACTATCTGCAAGAATTGTGATAGCCATAATACACCTGCTTTCTTTTTACAATTTTTAGAAAATGAGTGGTCACTCTACTTTTTAGTGTAGCACGTAACGGTAAAAATTCAATCTCTACGTAAATAGAATAAATAATTAAGGGTAAAAAGATAATAGAATAAGGGTGAAATGGAGGTTTTTAGGATGTACAGTGGTGAAATGAAGAAAATTATCATAGTTGTGGTCGGGGCATTGCTTAATGCCATCGCAATGAACTTTTTTCTAATACCGGCAAACGTATATGCAAGCGGATTTACCGGAGTGGCCCAGCTTCTATCGAGGATGATTGGATCTTTTGCTCCTATTAATGTATCGACAGGTATTCTCTTGCTTTTATTGAACATTCCAGTAACGATCATTGCTTGGCGAAAGGTAGGAAAGTCTTTCACTTTTTATAGTTTCCTCAGCGTTGCCTTGATGTCCTTTTTTATGGAAATCATCCCGATTACACGCTGGTCACCTGACATATTATTGAATGCGGTATTTGGCGGAGTCATAGCTGCAGTTGGTGTGGGGATCACCTTGAAATACGGTGCATCGACTGGCGGAATGGATATTATCGCCATGCTTCTTTCACGGAAGAAGGATAAACCTGTAGGGACTTATTTATTTCTGCTGAATGGCGTGATCATTGTAACGGCAGGTGCTGTTTATGGACCGGAAAAAGCTTTGTATACACTTGTTACCCTTTATACATCGACCCGTGTCGTGGACGCGATACATACACGTCATGAAAAGCTTACGGCGATGATCATTACAAAGAAAAGCGAAGAGCTTAAACAGGCAATCCATGCTAAATTAGTTCGCGGAATTACAAGGGTTCCCGCTAAAGGTGCATTCACTAACGAAACTAAGGAAATGTTATTGATTGTCATAACAAGGTATGAACTGTATGACCTTGAAAAGATCATCAAGGAAGTGGATCCACACGCATTCACAAACATCATAGAAACGTCAGGAATTGTTGGGACTTTCCGCAGGGAATGATATTAATGAAAAATCAAGGCCATTACACTTCTATTACCAAAGGAGGTCGGCGTTTTAAGTTTATTGCCTGTACAAAACGGCTAATTCTAATACTGTAGCGCCGATTTAAAAATCTTATGAAGGAGTGATTAAAATGGCTAACGACGAAAAAATGAGCAGGCAGGAAGCAGGCCGTAAAGGCGGGGAAGCCACTTCTAAAAATCACGACAAGGATTTTTTACCGGGAAATTGTCAAAAGGGTGGAGAAGCCACTTCGGATAATCATGATAAGGAATTCTATCAGGAAATTGGACAAAAGGGCGGGGAAGCCACTGCTGATTCCCATGGTGAAGATTTTTATAAGGAGATCGGTGAAAAAGGCGGTAAGGCACGAAATAACAATTGAAAAACAAAGCGTAAGCCTCCAGGAATCCCTGGAGGCTTTCACATTATTTAGAGTGATTTTCCAGCTCTTGCTGGAGTTCTCGCAATTGTTCTTTTTCAGCCTCGTTCGTATTGGCAAAGGCTGATGAAAGAGCGTTTTTAGCGATTTCCTCTGTCTTATGCTGGTCACCTTCATGCTCAGAGTGGAGAGCTTCTTCAACAAATTCCCTAGCCTTTTGGAATAATTTGTTTCCCATTAGAAGCCACCATAGCTTTGTTCAGACATAATTCTTAACCTGTCTTTTTCTGCCTCTTCAAACGTAGTGTGATAAGGGATTTTTTCGGCATGCCTGGCAACACTTTCTTTGCCCTGCTGTACAAATCGTTTAGATTTACTGCTTTTACCCATTCTTATCTCCTCCGATTCTGAGCGTTGTCGACAACGGAATAGATCTGTTGTCCATATTAGTTTGGCTTGAAAGTTGAATATTATGAAGGTAAAAAATGACGAATTAGGCTTTCATATTGAATTTTTCTTCGAGGAAGACGGCTATACCATCTTCTTCATTCGTCAATGTCGTCGTATTTGCTACCGTTTTTACTGGAGAGATCGCATTTCCCATGGCCACCCCGGTTCCCGCATATTCGAGCATTTCCAAATCATTATCTTCATCACCGAAAGCGATTATCCTGTTTTGAGGAATTTCCAGATAGTTGGATACGCGTTTTAGCCCTACGGCTTTACTTAACCCGCTTTTTATTATTTCGATGATATGAAAAGGCTCTGCCCAGCGGCGGTGATCGACCAATTCTGCATGGACATCGGATAGATGCTGGCGAATCTGCCCTACGAATTCACTATCTGTGTGAATCAGCATCGAAGTTGGGGAATCCTGAAGGTAATTGCGTAAATCACCTGTCTTCATGATCGGATTTCCTAGATTGAACATGTTCATCAACTTTTCATCATGATAATGGACATAAACTTCATCCCGGACTTCAGCGATGATGTTATGATATGTAAACTGATCACACGCTTCGACAATTTCTTTCGCAACATTTATATCCAGTGGAGAGTGGTATACCCCCCAGCTTGTATGTAATGGGTGATGGACGAAAGCGCCATTGAAATTAACGATTGGTGTAGTCAGCCCCAGTTCCCGGTAATAAAGTTCACTTGAGCGAAAGGGGCGCCCGGTGGCGATCATAACCTCGTGTCCATCTTCTTTAAGTTTTAGGAGTGTTTTTTTAGTCCTTGAAGAAATTGTTTTGTTATCTGTAAGTAAAGTGCCATCAAGATCCAATACGATTAAATGTTTCTCAGTCATGTACACACCTTCTGTTCTTTTTGATTTCATTATATGCAAATATTGTTAAGCCTATTTTAAAGTAAATGTAAATCTTTTTCATTCTTTATGCATTCCTGTATGATATTACTATATTCAGGATTATGATAATTAAAGCGAAGCTCAGATTTAAAGGTAATTAATTCCATTTTGATAATGGATTGAAAAGACCGGGACAAATTATTCGGAGGGGTTAACTTGATAATAATTGAAAAAGAACTAATTGGACAAATTCCTGTCTTGCACTTAGGGAAACAAACCACTTTCAATCAGGAATTGCCGCTTATTATTTTTATACATGGTTTTCAAAGTGCAAAAGAACACAATCTGCACTATGCTTATTTATTGGCTGAAAAGGGGTTTCGTGTCCTTCTACCCGATGTGATTCATCATGGGGAAAGGGAAGCCGGTTTAAGTGATTCTCAAATGATGCCCCGTTTTTGGGAAATGGTTTTACAAACAATCCAGGATTTATCTTTGCTGAAGGATGATTTATTATCCCGAAAATTGATTGATCCCGACAGAATTGGCGTGGCAGGTACTTCAATGGGGGGAATAGTTACTAATGGGGCTCTGGCTGCATATGAATGGATTTCCGCCGGAGTCAGTTTAATGGGGAACCCATCATATGTCGCGTATGCAGAGCTCCAAATGGAGGAGATTAAGAAAAGGAAAGTTGATTTCCCTGTTACTGATGAGGAAGTTGCGAAAGTGATTGAACAGCTCAAGCCATTTGATTTGAGTCTAAATCAGGATAAGCTTTGCGACCGACCGCTTCTTTTTTGGCATGGTGCCAAAGATCCGGTTGTACCTTATCAGCATGCATACCGTTTTTATGAGGGGGTCAAAGCAGGGTATGGCAAGGCGGATGAAAAAATTGATTTTATCCTTGACCCTAAGGCTGGGCATAAGGTCAGCAGAGAAGGAGTGCTTAAGACAGCGGACTGGTTCGCGAAACATTTACTGTCTGCTGTGCAAAATGCTTAAGTACTCACTCGAAATCTGTTATGATGCTTATACGGACATAATGATGAAAGCGACAAACTAGAGATTTTCCATAAAAGGAGTGAGTGAAGTGGATCAAGATACAAAAGACATTATTCTTGGAGCTTTGGAGCAGGTCATTGACCCTGAGCTTGGTATAGATATCGTTAATTTAGGCTTGGTATATGATGTGGATATGGATGAGGAAGGTCTGACCACCGTTACGATGACATTGACAGCAATGGGCTGTCCGATGGCTGGGACGATCGTCGATCAAGTTAAATTGGTTCTGGAAGATATCCCCGAGGTCAAGGAAACGGACGTGAAGATAGTCTGGAGTCCGCCATGGACGAAAGACAAAATGTCCAGATATGCTAAAATTGCATTAGGTATCAAATAATAACTCTGTAATAGAAATGAAAAGCCAGTCAAAAAAAGTGAACCCATTCAAGGAGCCACTTTTTATGGTCTGGTTTTTTTCTAATACTTTCGGCTAGGAGTGGTTAATTGAACAGTCAAATTAAAGATTCATTGGACAGGCCACTAAGGGATTTAAGGATTTCAGTCATAGATCGCTGTAACTTTCGCTGCCAGTATTGCATGCCTGCTGAAATTTTTCACGAGAATTTTCAGTTCCTGCCTAAAAGTGAGCTATTATCTTATGAGGAAATTGTAAGGCTTTCTAAAATCTTCGCAGGCTTAGGGGTAAAAAAACTAAGGTTGACTGGCGGGGAACCATTACTCCGAAGAGATCTTAGCACTCTGATTTCAAATCTCGTTAAAATTGAAGGTATTGAAGATATTGGACTGACCACGAATGGGGTCTTCTTGAAAAAACATGCCGTAAATTTGAAGGAAGCTGGTTTGCAGAGGGTGAATATCAGCTTGGACAGCCTCGATGACGATCTCTTCAAGAAGATGAACGGCAGGGATATCGGCATAAAGCCCGTAATTGAAGGCATCTCTGCTGCTAAAGAAGCAGGGCTTGGCGTTAAAGTGAATATGGTAGTCAAAAAAGAAACCAATGAATCTCAAATCCTGCCGATGGCCCGATTTTGTAAAGATGAGGGCCTTCAATTACGCTATATAGAATTCATGGATGTCGGACATACAAATGGCTGGCAGTTAAAGAATGTCATTACGAAAAAAGAACTGCTTGCAATGCTCCAAACCGAATTCGATCTCGAACCAGTTGAAGAAGATTATTTTGGAGAGGTCGCAAAACGCTTCCGCTATAAGGGCACTACTGCAGAAGTAGGCTTCATTACCTCGGTTTCCGAGTCTTTTTGTTCAAGTTGTACTCGTGCACGTCTTTCTGCTAATGGAAGTTTATATACATGCCTGTTTAATGGAAAGGGACATGACTTGAAGTCATTGCTCCGTTCCGACATGACCGATGAAGAATTGACAGGGTTCATCATTTCACTTTGGGACCGTAGGGACGACCGCTATTCGGATGAGCGTGCAGCGGGAACGGTGAAGAAACAGGAAAAAATCGAAATGTCATTCATTGGCGGATAATCCGTCCGAATGAAAAATTAAGGGATGGCAGCTATGCCATCCCTTTTTTTGTATAGTTGTCAGGACCTGATGCCGGTCAATGGCGAAATCCATGTTTATACTTTTTTTATGCATTTTTATTTAGGATACAGGTAATGAAAATAATTCAATGGTCCTAGGGATGGATTAGTCTGAAATAAATTCCATTCATTATTAAGATCATTAAGGCTTTATGTATTGCTGCTTTTTATGGGAAAGGATTCAATCGATTGTACAGATTTCTATTGGACAGTTTTCACAGTCGATTTCCTGTTTCAAATAGTCAAAGTCAAGAATCGTAATGCGGCCCTTTTTAATGGAGATGACATTGTTTTTCCTTAATTGAGCGAGCATTCGATTGACTACTTCGCGGGATGTGCCGCAAAAATTGGCGAGTTCTTGGTTTGTAAAGGGAAGATTGATAACTTTGCCGTCTTCCGCTTCAGTGCCATAGCTATTTGATAAACGGATGAGGGTGGAGTAAAATGCACCTTTTTTACCGTGCAGGAGCATATCGCGGAATTTAGCCTGATTTTTACGGTTTTGAGCGGATAACCATGTCATCATCTCGACTGCGAGATGGCTATCAGAGGCGATTTTTTCTTCTAATGCTTCTTTGGAAATAACCGCGACAGTACCATCTTCCATCATTTTTGCATTCATCATATATTTAGGATTTTGAGAAAATAAGACTGTCTCCCCAACCAAATCATTCTCCGAACTAATGCGTATAGTTAATTCCCGACCGTCGGGAACAACCTTACTCACTTCTACTTTCCCATTTATAATGTAATACAAGTCACTTGCTGGGGTGCTCTCATGAAAAAAGGTAGCGCCCTTTTTCCATATGTTTAATTTGTTGTTTATTATCTAAAATTGCTTGCATCCGATTGGATAACGATAATTCATTCATGCATATGACCACCTTTCAGAAACCGTCATTACTCAATTACTACCTTTGATTTAAACGGAAAAAACCCTAGTAGTCAACAGCTTTGGATAATTCTAGGAATTTCGTTGGATAATATTTCATTTAAAATTTATGTTTATAATTTTATAAAAATACATTTGATTTTATTTTTATTCAGTCTTATAATAATAGAATCAAAGATTGACAGAGGGACCTGAAATTATAGGAGATGGTTTTATGAACGTATCAATAGTAGGTGCAACGGGTTATGGAGGAATGGAACTAATAAGGTTTTTGAATAATCATCCGCAATTTAAAATAAAATCATTGCATACTTCATCCCAATTTGGTCGAAATTTATATGAAGAAAATGCACATTTAATGCATATGAAAGATACATTAGAAGAAATCGACCCGGAAGCGATTGCAAAAAAATCAGATATTGTATTTCTTGCAACTCCTTCGGGCGTTTCATCGCAATTGATTTCGGAATTTTCTGACCTCGACATTAAAGTGATCGACCTATCAGGAGACCTTAGGCTTCAAACTCCAGGTGAATACGAAAACTGGTATAAAAAGCCGGCAGCGCCTCAGCATATTATTGAAAAAGCCGTATACGGATTGGCTGAATGGAATGCCGGAGCTATAAAAAAAGCGAAGATCATTGCAAATCCTGGGTGCTACCCAACCGCATCACTATTAGGTCTCGCCCCTTTATTCACTGAAGGATTGGCCGGAGCGGATGCCGATGTGATCATCGATGCAAAATCCGGGGTTTCAGGAGCGGGTAAATCACCTTCCGCAGTCACCCATTTTAGTGAAATGAATGAGAACTTTAAGATATATAAGGTGAATCAACATCAACACATACCGGAAATCGAGCAACAGCTTGGGCGATGGTCATCAGGTTTACAGCCCATTTCCTTCAATACCCATCTTGTCCCAATGACAAGAGGGATTATGGCAACGATGTATATAAAGGTAAATCGGGAAACCTCAAATGTTGAATTAAAGGATTTGTACGAAACGGTTTACGAGAGACACCCATTTGTCCGGGTACAGCCCCTTGATCGCTTTCCATCCACGAAACAGGTATACGGATCGAACTTTTGCGACATTGGCGTCGATTATGATGAAAGAACAGGTAAGGTAACGGTGGTTTCGGTTATTGATAATTTAGTGAAGGGTGCCGCAGGGCAGGCCATTCAAAATGCAAATATATTAATGGGACTAGAAGAAACGGCAGGACTATGGAACAGTCCGTTATATCCGTAAACTATGGAGGGAACCAATGAATACACTACAGCCAGTTGAAGAAATCAAACAAATTCAAGAAGGAAACATTTTAATGCCCCAAGGGTTCAAAGCGTCAGGTGTCCATGCAGGATTACGCTATTCTAAAAAGGACGTTGGCATCATTTATACCGATGTCCCAGCATCAGCCGCGGCCGTTTATACACAAAATGTCGTTCAAGCCGCTCCAATCAATGTAACGAAAGACAGTATTGCCGTTACTGGAAAACTTCACGGCATTGTAGTGAATAGTGCTTGTGCGAATGCTTGTACAGGTGAACAAGGTTTAAAAGATGCAAATGAAATGAGGAAGCTTGCGGCTCAAAAGTTCGGTTTGGAGGACCATTCATTTGCAGTGGCTTCAACGGGAGTCATTGGGGAATTCATGGAAATGGAGAAAGTAAGAAACGGCATAGAGGCATTGCAGCCAGAAAATACACCTGAAGCTGCTGAAGCTTTCGGTACCGCCATTTTAACAACGGATATTGTAACGAAGAGTTGTGGTTATGAAACAATCATCGACGGTAAAACCGTGAAAATGGGCGGTGCTGCCAAGGGTTCGGGAATGATTCATCCGAACATGGCCACAATGCTAGGTTTCATTACGACGGATGCCGTCATTGAACCACATGATTTACAGCAAGCATTATCCTCGATTACCAATGATACATTCAATCAAATCACGGTTGATGGCGACTGTTCAACGAACGACATGGTGTTAGTGCTCGCGAATGGAGAAGCGAACAATGAACCTTTGACACCTGACCATCCAGAATGGTCCATCTTCCTGGAATTATTAAAACAAACTTCCGAAAACCTCGCCAAACAAATTGCGAAAGACGGAGAAGGTGCGACTAAACTGATAGAAGTGAATGTTCATGGCATGCATACGAAACAAGATTCACAGATGATGGCGAAGACGATCGTCGGTTCAAATCTTGTGAAAACGGCAGCTTTTGGAGCGGATGCAAACTGGGGACGAATCATAGCTGCAATGGGAAGAAGCGGAGTGGGATTCAATCCGGATCAAACAACGATCGTTTTTGGTGATATCGTCGTACTTAAAGACGGTGAGCCGATTATGTTTTCTGAGGAAGAAGCCAAAGCATACTTGGAAAATGAAAGTATCATCATTCATGTTTATTTGAAAGATGGTAATGAATCAGGCACGGCATGGGGCTGCGATTTAACCTATGATTATGTGAAAATAAACGGAAGCTATCGTTCGTAGAGGTGAAAAGTATGAACATATTAGTCATAAAGTGCGGCGGCAGCATCATCAATGAGTTATCGGAGTCGTTTTTCAATAGTATTAAAGAGTTACAAAACCGCGGATACCATATTGTCTTTGTGCATGGGGGCGGACCTGATATAAATACAATGCTTGAAAAATTTGAAATTGAACCAGTATTTGAAGATGGGTTAAGAAAAACGACCACAGAAGTGCTGGAAATTGTGGAACTTATGCTGGCAGGAAAATCGAACCGAAGCCTCGTTCATAAATTGGAAGCCCATGGCATCAAGGCACTCGGTTTAAATGGCTCGGACGGCGGAATTCTCACAGGTGATTATATCGATGAACAGAAACTTGGGGCTGTTGGAGAAATACAACAAGTCAATACGGAATTATTCGGACTTTTATTCGAAAAAGGCTATTGTCCGGTATTGACGCCCATCTCATCTACCGAAGAGGGCAATAAACTAAATGTGAATGCCGATATGGCTGCCGGGTCTGTAGCTAAGGCACTATCGGCTGACATGTGTTTATTTGTGACCGATGTTCAAGGGGTCTTGAAGAATGGGCAGATCATTGAGAAATTGAATGAAACGGAAACGAAGAATTTGATCATGGATGGAAGTATCCATGGCGGAATGATCCCGAAAGTCAATACAGCCTTGTCGGTGCTGAATAAAGGGATTGAAGAAGTGATGATCGTTAGTGGGAAAGATCATTTTTATCAAGGCGGACAATTCATCGGTACAAAATTTCTTCAGGAAGAAGGGGTATTTCAATGAGTTCTTTATTTCCTACATACGCTAGGTGGGACATTGAGCCAAGAAAAGCGTCAGGATTGAAGATTACGAGTGAAACAGGTAAAGAGTATCTGGATTTCACATCCGGAATCGGGGTTTTGAATCTTGGACATTGTCATGAGTTGGTAAAAATGGCCGTGACGGAACAACTTAATAAATATTGGCATGTATCGAACATGTTTCAAAGTTCCATACAGGAACGGACAGCAAAAATGCTGGCTGATGCCTCTGGTTTAAGTCAGGTGTTCTTTGCCAACAGCGGTGCCGAGGCGAATGAGGCAGCCATCAAACTAGCACGTAAAGCTACCGGGAAAAGCAGGATTGTCACGTGTCAGCAGTCTTTCCATGGCCGTACGTTTGCAACGATGGCTGCAACGGGACAGGAAAAAATCAAGACTGGTTTCGGACCGATGCTAGCTTCGTTCGAATATGTTCCATTTAATGATCATGATGCCATGAAAGCGGCCATCGATGAAAATACGGCAGCTGTAATGATTGAAATCGTTCAAGGAGAAGGCGGCATCCATGTTGTACAGCAATCATATCTGGACGCGATTCAAACTAAATGCCAAGAACACGGAGCTCTCCTTATCATAGATGAAATTCAGACTGGGATAGGACGTACAGGAAAGCCATTTGCATTCCAGCATTTCAATATCCTGCCGGACATCATCACTTCGGCAAAGGGGTTGGGAAATGGCCTGCCAATCGGGGCGATGATTGGGAAGGAAGAGTTGTCTGTATTCTTTGACCCTGGAAGTCATGGATCCACTTTTGGAGGGAATCCAGTTAGTGTCTCAGCAGCCGAAGCTGTATTAAAGGAAATTTTCCAATCAGGGTTTTTAAAAGAAACCGTTAAAAAGGCGGAATACCTTGAGAGCGAATTGGCAAAAGCATTGAAAGGCATCGAAGAAGTGAAAGAGATTCGCGGTCTGGGAATGATGGTCGGAATTGAATGTAAACAAGATGTTCAAGTGTTTTTAATGGAATTGCAAGAAGAGGGCTTACTTGTATTGAGTGCAGGTCCTAAAGTACTTCGTTTACTTCCATCCCTGACTGTTTCCGAATCGGAGATCGATACGGCGATAAATAAAATTAAAAAAGTATTGGCAATAAAACAAACTGTCTAAATTAATTGAATTTTTATAGAATAAAATGAATAATTATGCTATTGTATATATAAATATACATCATCTAAAGAGGTGAAAATCATGAAAAGCTATCTACATTTAGAGAATGGTTCCGTCTTTGAAGGGGAACTGCTGACTACATCGACTGAAAAAACAATCGCTGGAGAGATTGTCTTTTTTACAGGAATGACCGGATATCAAGAAGTGTTGACAGATCCTTCATATAAGGACCAGATTGTCATCTTCACATACCCACTAATCGGAAATTACGGAATCAATGAACATGATTTTGAAAGTAAAAAGCCGCATGTTGCCGGTGTGATTGTATATGAAGGAAATATGAGCCATTCCCATTATCAGGCTAAATATTCAATTGGTGAATATTTAGACAAGTGGAACATTCCTCTTTTAAGCCATGTGGACACAAGAGCGGTCGTTAAGAATATAAGACAGGAAGGTTCCATGCAGGCAGTCATCACAGCTGATGAAAAATACACTGTCGTACCCAGCCTGAATGGTTTATCAGCACATGTAGCTGAGGTATCCACAAAGGTTGTCGAGAAATTTGGTGAAGGCGGCAAGCACGTTGTGATGATGGATTTCGGTTATAAAAAATCAATCTTGGATTCATTGGTCGCTCAAGGCTGCCGAGTCTCTGTCGTACCATTCGATACGGAATTCGAGCAAATCAAGGACTTGAAGCCAGATGGTATTTTGCTTTCAAATGGGCCTGGGGATCCAAAACAGCTTGAATACCTTTTAGGAAACATAAAAAAGATCATTACGAGTTTTCCAACGATGGGCATCTGCCTCGGTCATCAATTAACGGCCCTTGCCTTAGGTGGAAATACAAAAAAAATGCTGTTTGGACATCGTGGTGCGAATCAGCCCGTGGTGGATTTGAAAACGAAACAGGTGTATATGAGTTCGCAGAATCATAGTTATGAGGTTGATGAACCGAGCTTGCAAGGAACATCGCTTCAAGTGAGATTCAGAAACGTGAATGATAACACGGTTGAGGGACTCATGCATGAAGACTTGCCAATCTTCACTACCCAGTACCACCCAGAGGCAAATCCAGGACCTATCGAGAGTTCATTACTATTCAAAGACTTTTTACAAATGATAAATGATTATAGCGGGAGAGAAAAAGCTTATGCCTAAGGACGACACGATACAGACCATTTTAGTGATTGGTTCGGGGCCGATTGTCATCGGGCAGGCCGCCGAATTCGATTATGCAGGTACACAGGCCTGCCTCGCTTTAAAGGAAGAAGGGTATAAAGTCATACTGGTCAATAACAATCCGGCAACGATCATGACTGATGATATGAATGCGGATGCTGTTTATTTCGAACCTTTAACGGTTGATGTACTGGAAAAGATCATTTCCAAAGAAAAGCCGGATGGCCTGCTGGCTACATTAGGCGGTCAAACAGGATTGAATCTAGCTTATCAGTTGGATGATGCTGGAATACTTGAAAAATATAAGGTCAAATTATTGGGAACTCCGATCGACTCCATCAAAAAAGGGGAGGATCGTGAGCTGTTCCGTGAGTTGATGTTTGAAATAGGTGAACCCGTTCCCGACAGTACGATTGTCCATACTCTTGAAGAAGCGCTGGCTTTTGCCGACAAAATCGGTTTCCCCATCATCGTTCGTCCCGCTTATACACTCGGCGGAACTGGCGGCGGTATTGCCGATTCACCGGAAACCTTTAAGGAACTTGTACGGGGCGGACTGCAAGAAAGCCCAATTACACAATGCTTGATTGAAAGGAGCATAGCTGGTTTTAAGGAAGTCGAATATGAGGTTATGCGAGATGGCAACAATACGTGCATCACTATCTGTAATATGGAAAATATCGATCCGGTAGGGATCCATACAGGTGATTCGATCGTCGTGGCACCATCACAGACTTTATCGGACGATGAGTTTCAGATGCTGCGTGCCGCATCCATTAAAATCATCTCTGCTTTAGGGATCATAGGCGGATGTAACATTCAATTTGCACTTGATCCGAATAGCAAGCAATATTATTTAATAGAAGTGAACCCGCGCGTCAGCCGTTCATCGGCACTAGCCTCAAAAGCAACAGGTTATCCCATAGCCCGCATAGCGGCAAAGCTCGCTGTCGGCTACGATTTATCGGAGCTCATCAATCCTGTAACGAAAAGCACATATTCAAGCTTCGAACCTGCGCTTGACTATGTAGCGGTGAAGTTCCCGAGGTGGCCATTCGATAAATTCACGACCGCCGACCGCAAATTGGGAACACAGATGAAGGCAACTGGTGAAGTCATGGCTTTACACCGCAGCTTTGAGGGGGGAGTCCAAAAGGCCGTCGATTCTTTGGAATTGAAAACGATTGGGCTGCAGCTATCATCACTGAAAAATAAAACCGTTCCTGAACTTTGGGGAAAGCTTGCCGAAAAATCGGATGAACGAATCTTTGTCATTTTTGAAATGCTCAGAAAAGGCGTGACGATTGAAGAAATTCATGAAGCGACAGCCATAGATTATTTCTTCCTTAAATCCTTTGCTTCATTGATCCAAAGCGAAATGGAGATTGAAGCTAAGGCAATCGATCATGTAACAAGGGAAGAACTTCAGTCATACAAGGAAAAGGGCTTTTCAGACCGCTATCTTGCTTCCGTATGGAAAGTAAATGAGATGGAGTTGAGGGCACACAGGAAATCACTAAGTGTTACGGCGGTCTACAAAACGGTTGATACATGTGCAGCCGAGTTCGAATCACATACAAACTATCACTATTCAACATATTTTGGTGAGAACGAACAGCAAAAAACGGATAAAAAGAAAGTCTTGATGATTGGCAGCGGCCCGATCCGCATCGGGCAGGGAATAGAGTTTGATTACTGTTCAGTTCACGGTGTTTATGCACTCCAGGATGAAAATGTTGAAACGATCATGATCAATAATAATCCGGAAACGGTAAGCACGGATTTTGCGACAGCAGATCGCCTTTATTTCGAACCGTTGACCCTTGAATATGTTCTTAATGTGATAGAAGCGGAAGACATAAAAGATGTTATCGTCCAATTTGGCGGGCAGACTGCGATAAACCTTGCTAAAGGCCTGGAAGAATACGGTGTCAATTTGTTGGGGACATCCTTCGACACGCTTGATCAATTAGAAGATCGTGATCGTTTTTATCAGCTTCTTCAAAAACTGGATATCCCCCATGTACCAGGTTCAATGGCTAATGGAGAAGAACAATTAATTTCCCGGGCAGAGGCCATCGGCTTTCCGGTACTCTTACGTCCATCCTATGTAATTGGCGGCCAGGGAATGGAAATCATCGGCTCCAAAGAAAGCTTGTTGAATAGAATCGCTAATGGAACGGCACTAGTCTATCCCGTGTTGATCGATTCCTATATTCCAGGGAAGGAAGCCGAAATCGATTTGATTGCTGATGGAAATGATGTTTATATTCCCATCATTGCCGAACATATAGAAAAAGCAGGCGTCCATTCAGGAGATAGCATGGCCTTATTGCCAGCTCAATCCTTAACGGATGATATTAAAGATAAAATGACTCTTTATGCTAAAAAACTAGTTAGTGAACTTGGTTATAAAGGTCTTATGAACATCCAATTCGTGATCGAAGGAAATAGTGTATACGTATTGGAAGTGAATCCTCGTGCAAGTCGAACAATTCCAATCATCAGTAAAGTGACCGATGTAGCTTTGGTGCAAATAGCGACAAAAATATTGCTTGGGAAATATTCATTGTCGAATGCTTTCGAAAAAACGGGCTTAATGGATGAAATTCCATATGCAGTTGTCAAATATCCCGTATTCTCTACTTTTGCACTAAGCGGACTTGATTCGAAGGTAGGTCCGGAAATGAAATCAACAGGTGAAGGAATCGCCATCGGGGAAACGGTAAATGAAGCATTGACAAAAGTGTTCCATGCTCAAAAAGCTAATCATACCACAGGCGTTTATCAATCAGAATCAGTTCAATTAAGTGAAGACCTGTTAGTGCAAATCAAAGAAGCAGGTTTGACATTGGGGAATTCAGGTTTTGATGAATGGTTAAATGAAGGAAATGCGGCGGTCGTTTTGGCATATGGAACAACGGAGGAAGATAAGCAGCTAAGGTTACTTGCAGCGAAATACCGACTGCTTGCTTTTACGGAAGAAGAGACGTTCAAGGCCTATCTGCAATCGGTGGAGAATGCCGATCCAGGGGTTACCTCTCTTCAGGAATGGCTTATACCATATTCGAAAGGAGTGTCACACGTATGAGTTCAATGACGGCACCGACACAAGCGAAGATTTTAAATGGAAAAGATTTTTTGACCATGAAAGAGTCCACACCAACGGCAATTGCAGATTTGTTAAAGCTAGCGCAGACCATTAAAGGCAAATTGCAAGCAGGTGAAGAATATACGCCTTTAAAAGGGAAAACGCTGGGGATGATCTTTGAAAAATCGTCTACCCGTACCCGTGTTTCTTTTGAAGTGGGCATGATGCAACTTGGCGGGCACGCTTTGTTCCTAAGTGGCAATGACTTGCAAATTGGACGTGGTGAAACGATTTCCGATACTGCAAAAGTTCTTTCTGAATACATTGATGGCATCATGATTCGTACCTTCGAGCATGAAAAAATCCTGGAATTGTCAGAAAATGCTTCTATCCCAGTCATCAATGGGTTAACAGATCTTGCACATCCTTGTCAGGTACTTGCAGACTTCTTGACGATCATCGAGATAAAAGGGCAGTTAAAAGGCTTGAAGATGAGTTATATCGGTGATGGCAATAATGTTGCGAATTCATTGATGGTAGGCTGTGCAAAAATGGGAATGGATTTTTCCATTGGGTGTCCTGACGCCTACAAACCTGATGAAAAGGTCGTCGCCTATGCTAAAAAAGTGGCAGAAGAGACTGGCAGTGAAATTTTGGTGACAACCTCAGCTTCGCAGGCCATAAAGGATGCGGATATCGTCTATTCGGATGTTTGGACTTCCATGGGGCAGGAAATCGAGAATGGTATCCGCTTAGAAGCTTTTAAAGATTATCAAATTAATGGTGAGCTAGTAAAACTTGCTAAAGAAGATTATTTATTCATGCATTGCCTGCCTGCACATCGGGAGGAAGAGGTTACGGCTGAAGTCATCGATGGTCCTAATTCCGTCGTTTTCCACCAAGCCGGAAATCGCCTTCATGCCCAAAAGGCGGTCCTTGTGGACTTAATGTCTTAACCAAAAAAGCTTACCTCAGAGATCAGTCACTCAGTTTGTAGAAAAAAAGGTTTCGGAATGGTCTCATTCCGAAACCTTTTTGATTTTATCTGTAGCAGTTAGAGAATAATAACTGGATCAATACTTGGGCACCCTACCTCTAAAACATATCTCCCATCAAGATTAAATGAAAAAGACACTAATTGTTGCCTTCATTTTACGAAACCAATGGTTCTATGGTACCAGTTGATTTAAAGTAATCATTTCAAATTGATCTCGCTAAAATAGAACCATGGTTAGAAAAGCATCTCTATACCTCGAGTTTTAATCCATCTATATTAAAACAAAAAAGACTGCAGGTTAAAACAAAGTTGATTGGAGCGGGTGCTCGAGATTCCTGCGGGAAAAGCGCGTCCAAGGGAGACTCCGCAGTCGCAATGGCGCCGAGGGCGGACCGCCCCGGAAAGCGAGTGCCCTACGTTCCAATCGACGGTCAATTTTTAAAAACTTAAAAAGACGTCTGCTCAGAGAACAGACGCTTTTTAATTCAGCCGAATTTCCTGTATGTTCCTAATTTTTCTGACATGAAAGGTAGGAACCTGGTAATAATAACAGGGAAAGCATGTAAAGGGGTGAAATCTATGGGGCAAAATCGTCAATTTAAGCCAGGTCAGAAGGCACCGAATAATGGGACATACGTAGAAATCGGTGAAACGGGCAGCACGGTAGTGAATCCGAAAATGGTAAAGCTGGATGCAGGGGATTCTTTTCCTGAAACATCCAATCATAATCGGATATGGACCTATAAGCGAAAGCCATGAAACATCAAAAAGCAGGAAAAAGGAATGGTCGCCATCCTTCTTCCTGCTTTTTTTCTATTCAGCGGAATAACCGAATATATTCGAGATTTCCAAACAGCTTTTCCTTAAATAGACGCTTAAAGGATCTTCATAATGATCAGGAATGTTTTCGGTGAACCCAACGGCAGTGATTGCTCCCAACAATTCCGAATTATAATTAAAAACCGGAATGGACATGGAGGAAACGGATGGTACAAGAGGCTCTTTGGCAAAAGCTATTTTGTATGTCCGAATTTCATCATATTCATTCGTTTCATTAAGGAACGAGCCCGTAACATTACGATCTTTTTCAATCCATTCCGCCGTCAAGGAAGGATCCTGAAATACAGTGAATACCTTTCCGGAAGAGGATGATGGCGGAAGTCGTGTACCTAACTGTGCCCCAATGTTTAAGTTTTGATTGGAATTCCATATTTTTGCCGTGATTGGTCCATCATATGTCCAAACGGAAAAAAGGACCGTGCAGGAAGTATGATGACTGATTTCCTGTAAATAAGGAGTTATTCTGCTCGTTATATCCTCATTTCCTATCGCTGCCATTCCGTATTGAATCAATTTGCTCCCAAGGTGATACATACCGGTTGTCTTATCGCGATATAGTAACTCTAGTTGAGTCAAAGTATTCAAATACTTATAGAGGTTACTTTTCGTTATCTCCGTTAATTCCTGAATATCAGAGAATCTTAAAGGAGTTCTGTGGGAAGCAAGTAAATCTATGATGCTCATCCCTATTTGTAATGATTGAATCGTCGAACCGGATTTTACGATTTCCATAAATCAATCTCCCTAATCTGTTTTAATTTAGGTCTAGTATATCAGAATATGTAAAATATACATGAAAATCAGCAGAAAAACGGCCGGATGCTTGAAGCTATCAATATACGTTCCTATTAAATGAATAACGAACTTTTTGATTCCGCAGTACTGATAATGGTGTAGATGATAACATTTGCACAAAAATTTGCAATACTTTCTTGACAATATTCCGAAAATTAAGTTATCATTTATATAAATAGTGAACAAAGTTATCTATTAGTGAAATTAATAAGGTGTACAACCATTCAAATTCTGGTTTGCGAAGCGAGCCCAGCATAATTAGGATGTTGGCATCAAAAAGAGGTTTTAAAAAAATCCAGATTAATAAAGGAGAATGAATATGAAATTAGTAACGTTCAGCAGTCAAGGATTTAAACGCATCGGTGCAATTTACCCGGAAAATGTAGTCGTTGACTTGAACTATGCCTATCAAGCGCTACTTCAAAGCGAAGGGAAACTTCGCAGTGAACAAATTGCTGACGCTTATGTCCCTGCAACAATGGAGGAGTTTTTACAGGGAGGGAATGAAAGCCTTTCCATCGCGCAAAAGGCTGCGGACTACGCTATTAACAATCGTGATTCCTTCAGACATCAATTGGTACATGAAATTGAAAATATAAAGCTTGAGGCCCCTGTCCAAAAGCCAAGCAAAATTATTTGTGTCGGCCATAATTACCGTGAACACATAGCTGAAATGGGCCGTGAACTGCCGCCATTCCCTGTAGTATTCGCAAAGTTCGCCAATACAGTTATCGGTCCCCAGGATGATATACCGTTTTTCCCAATCTCGGAACAACTGGATTATGAAGCGGAATTCGCTTTTGTTGTCGGACAAAGGGCACGTAATGTTTCAAAAGAAGATGCTCTTGATTATGTAGCTGGTTATACAATTGCGAATGATGTCACTTACCGTGATATCCAACGGCGTACACTTGAGTGGCTACAAGGGAAAACGGTTGAAGGAAGTGCTCCAATGGGGCCTTGGTTAGTCACTTCCGATGAACTGTCCGATCCATCGGGCTTGAATGTCCGATTAACGGTAAATGGTGAAGAACGCCAAAAAACGAATACTTCCAACTTCGTATTCGATGTGAAGTATCTAGTTGAATTCTTATCGAACTTAATGACTCTTGAACCAGGTGACATCGTACTAACAGGAACACCGGGTGGGGTAGGAGTAGCCCGTGATCCACAAGTGTTCTTGAAAGATGGTGACGTTGTCAAAATCGAAATCGACAAAATAGGTTATCTTGAAAACCGTGTGAGACGTGTCGGGGAGGGAGAATAAAATGGCTTATCAGGAAATCGGGACATCAATCCAATCAGTGCAACGATCCATCGACCATATTCTTGAGACAACGGCAAACCTACCGGAAGAAACGATCCGATTTAAACCGGCAGAGGATGAATGGTCAATCATGCAGATACTTTCCCATTTAGCTGAAGCCATTCCTTATTGGTTAGGTGAAGTGGAAACTGTAATAGCGATGCCTGGAGCCGGATGGGGGCGTGGATTGCAAGATCCAGCCCGATTGGCGGCGGTTACCGATACTGACAAACTTGCTGTGGATGATGTCATGAAGCAAGTGGAGGAGCTTAAATATAAAGTGGAGAGCGGTCTCGGGAATTTAGATGAAGAAACACTATCCAAAGAATCACCACACCGGAATTTCGCTAAATTCGGAAACAAACCAGTTTCTTATATAGTCGATCACTTCATCGATGAGCATGTTTCAGGACATTATGATCAAATTAAGCGAAATCTTTCTAAAATCCATTGAGGCAAGATAAAAAAGAAAGTAGGGATTAATATGGCTGAAAAATCGGAATACATGAATAGTACAATCGTAAAAGATTTTACAAAGGATATTCAGCAGTATAACCTTGGACCGCTGTGGGAAGCCATTCCCGCTCTGATGGACCATGAACCTAAACCCCATGCGCATGCTTATTTATGGAAAGAAGAGCTTTTGACAAAAAAATTGATGGAAGCGGCTGAAATCTTCACACCTGACCGAGGCGGGGAGCGCAGGGCGATTTATTTTCAAAACCCTGGCCTTACTTATCGCCAGCCTTGGGGATGGGCTTCGACAACACAAACGCTTTATGCAGCGGTCCAGCTACTGTTGCCAGGTGAAGTGGCCCCTTCCCACCGTCATTCCCAAAGTGCACTTCGTTTCATTACGGATGGTGAAGGTGCCTACTCCATCGTGCAGGGAGAAAGGATCTTCATGGAAGAAGGCGATTTTTTGATCACGCCCAAAAACTTATGGCATGGTCATGGACATGTTGGGGAAAAACCAATGATTTGGATGGATGCCCTTGATATCCCAACCATCTATTCCATAGGCGGCACTTTCTTTGAACCATATCCAGATCGGATTGAAACGCCTATGCGGCCGGATAATTTTTCAGAGCTCCGTTATCAAGGCGGAATGGTTCGTCCAGTATCCGACCGTTATTCACAAGTGGCACCGCTTGCCAACTACAAGTGGAAGGGCACCAAAGCAGCGATAGAAGGATTGATGAATTTCGAACCGGATCCATATGAAGGTTTTGCCGTGGAATATATCAATCCATCAAATGGCCAGACGGCCAATCCGACGATGGGGGCATGGATGCAGAAACTTCCTAAAGGTTTCCATACGAAAGCCCATCGCCATACCCATTCCACGATTTATCAAGTGCACCAAGGATCAGGATATACGGTCATTAATGGAGTGCGTTTTGACTGGTCCAAGGGAGATTATTTCGTCGTTCCGAATTGGGCATGGCATGAGCACGTTGCAGAAGCGGATTCTTACTTATTCTCGGTAAACGACATACCAATAATGGAAAGATTCGATTTGGAACAGCAACAAGCATTAGACACAAACAATGGGTACCAAAAGGTTGAAAGTGAATTCAAGCCTGTTTTGGTATGAAAATAATCGGTTTGGAATCTTCAGCTAAGATACTAGTGAATAGATGAATGTCATTCAAATGAAAACGCTTACCGTGAGAGTGGTCCGCAACTTTGGCTAAAACAACTAATATAGGGGGAATTGATGATGAACACAGAAAAAAAACCATTCATCGTTATCGGTGGGGGAATTGGCGGATTGGCAACTGCTTTAGGAATCGCAGAAACAAAACAGTATGTAAAAGTCCTAGAACAAGCTCCCGAATTTGGGGAAATTGGTGCAGGGATTCAGCTTGCAGCAAATGCCACCAACGTATTGCTGCGTTTAGGTGTCATGGATAAAATCAATGATATTGCAGTATTTCCAAAAAGATTGGTTCTGATGGACGCCTTTTCCGGAAAAGAGCTTTCCGCTTTGGATTTAGGTGATGTTTATAAAGAAAGATATGGAGCTCCGTATGTTGTTTTGCATCGTTCCGATTTGCATAAAGTATTGGCTGAAGCCTGTGAAAAGAACCCGTATATCGAACTGGTCACGAATCAAACCATTATTGAGACAGTAGAGTATGAAGGTGAAGTGACGGTTACTTCTGCCAACGGGTACCAACATTCAGGAACTGCTGTCATTGGAGCCGATGGATTATGGTCCAAGGCACGGAAACTTTTTGTGGAAGATCAGCCGGTCTGCTCTCAATATGTTGCATACAGGGGAGCGATTCCGATGGAGGAGGTTACGAGCCATGGGGATTTAGATGATGTATACATGTGGATTGGGCCAGACCTTCATCTTGTTCAATATCCGGTTAGAAGGGGAGAACTTTATAACCAAGTAGTGGTTTTTAAAAGTTCTCAATATACGGAAGAAAACGAAAAAACAGATCAATGGGGAAAACCGGAAGAAATGGACCGTGTATTTGCCGGAACTTGTGAGCTTGTTCAGAATGCGATTTCATTCATTCAAAGACAACGCCGTTGGCCGATGTATGACCGTTTACCAATTGATAATTGGACAAAAGGAAGAATTACGCTTATGGGCGATGCGGCACATCCGATGCTTCAATACTTGGCACAAGGCGCTTGCCAGGCTTTAGAAGATGCAGCTTATTTGTCTGATATGCTCCATAAGCATGGGAATGACATTGAACAGGCATTTTTGGAATACCAGGAGGAACGCATTCCACGTACGGCTAATGTTCAAACAAGTGCAAGAATGTGGGGGGAAATCATCCACAATACGACCGATGCAGGCATTCTGCTCCGAGATACGATCCTTGCAGGTCGGACGGATAGGGATTTCCAATTCGTCGATGAATTTCATGGTTACAATAAAACGGCCGTGAAAGCATAACCATTTTGTTTCATCCATAAAGGAATGTATCCATGTTACAAATGGGTCTGCCTTTCTTCTATATGAAGAAAGGCTCAGTTTGTAGACAAAAGGGGTTCGGAATTAAAAAATTCCGAACCCCTTTTAAAATTCCCTTGAAATTTTGACCAAAGGATAAGAGATTTGGGCTCTCGAGCCATTATGATAAGCCATATTAGTACCTTTCCATGTCCAAGTGGATCATCTGCGTCATCATCAAGATGTAAAACCAACGCAAAGAAACGATTGAGCGTGTATTCGCAGATGCAAAAGAAAAGCATGGTATGCGTTGGACTACTTTAAGGGGACCCTGAAAAATTGTCGATGCAAGCGATGCTTACTTTCGCTGCCATTCATTTAAAGAAGATGGATCCTCATCACCTCAAGTTTTAATAGTTCTATTTTAAAACAAAAAAGACTGTAGGCAAAAGGAGTTCTATCTGAAATTTTAAACATAGTCGATTGGAGCGGGTGTGCGAGACTCCTGCGGGAATAGCGAGTCCAAGGGAGACCCCACAGGCGCAAGTCTCCCGGACCGCCCGCGGAAAGCGAGTGCCCTACGTTCCAATCAACGTCCAAATTTGTACAGTCTGAGCCTTTCTTCTATATGAAGAAAGGCTTTTTCCGTTTATTTTCCAAACTACTGCATTTCTTATAACTTTCCTTTACATGGGGAGAATTAGAAGTATAATGAAAATATAAAGGTCAAAATTGGTCAAACCAAGTGGGGATTCGTTCATGATATAGATGAATGGGAGGTTTCAAGATGGATATTAATAAAATGACGGAGAGAACCCAACAGGCATTCACTGGCGGTCAGGAACTAGCCAATGAAAGAGGGAATCCCGAGCTGACGGAGCTTCATTTATTAAAGGCCTTAATGGAGCAGGATGAAAGTTTATTAATCAGGATTTTATCGGAATCTGGTAAATCGGTGAATCTATTTGATATAGAGCTGAATAAGGAATTGGATAGATTACCGGAAGTGAGCGGGGGTGTTTCCCAGGTTTACATGTCATCCTCCCTACAGCAAATCCTGACGGCTGCCGAAAAGGAAATGCAGATGTGGGAGGATGAATACTTATCTGTCGAACATATACTGCTTGCGTCTTTGCAAGTCAATAGAACGAATGTAAACAGGCTATTTTCATCATATGGAATTGATTATGATAAAGCAAAACGGGTTATAAGCGATATAAGGGGGAATCAGCGAGTGACTAGTCAAAATCCTGAAAGCACTTATGAAGTACTGAAAAAATACGGCAGAGATCTCGTTGCTGAGGTTAAATCGGGTAAGGTCGATCCAGTAATCGGTCGAGATACGGAAATCCGTAACGTCATCCGGATCCTTTCACGGAAAACGAAAAATAATCCTGTTTTAATAGGAGAACCTGGAGTAGGTAAAACAGCGATTGTCGAGGGGTTGGCTCAAAGGATCGTCAGGAAGGATGTGCCGGAAGGTTTAAAGGATAAGACCGTTTTTTCACTCGATATGAGTGCACTTGTCGCAGGGGCCAAATTCCGAGGTGAATTTGAGGAACGCCTAAAAGCGGTGTTGAATGAGATCAAGAAGAGTGATGGAAAAATTCTCTTATTCATTGATGAATTGCATACAATTGTCGGTGCAGGAAGAACGGATGGCGCCCTTGATGCCGGAAATATGTTAAAGCCGATGCTTGCGCGCGGTGAGCTGCATTGTATCGGTGCAACGACCCTTGATGAATATCGGCAATATATTGAAAAGGATCCGGCTCTGGAACGCCGTTTCCAACAGGTTCTGGTTCCTGAACCGGATGTTGAAGATACGATTTCAATTTTGCGGGGATTAAAGGAACGGTTTGAAATTCATCATGGCGTCAGGATACATGATCGGGCAATCGTTGCAGCCTCTGTCCTTTCGAACCGATATATAACGGAGCGATTTTTACCGGATAAAGCGATCGATCTAGTGGATGAAGCTTGTGCGATGATCCGCATGGAAATCGACTCCATGCCATCCGAGTTGGATGAAATCACGAGAAAAGTCATGCAACTTGAAATTGAAGAAGCGGCCCTGAAAAATGAAGACGACCCTCAAAGCAAAGCAAGGCTGGAAGTGCTTCAAAAAGAACTATCAGAACTTCAGGATCAAGCGAATAGCATGAAATCAAAGTGGCAAATGGAGAAATCAGCGCTTCAAAAGGTGCAGGACAAACGTGAAGAGCTTGAGAAACTGCGTCATGAACTGGAACAGGCAGAGAATGACTATGACCTTAACCGGGCAGCTGAACTTCGGCATGGAAGGATTCCGCAGCTTCAAAAAGAATTGGAAGCAGTGGAAGACGAATTGGAAAAGGAAAAACAGGAATCACGATTGCTTCGCCAGGAAGTGACGGAGGAGGAAATTGCCTCGATTGTGGCAAGGTGGACAGGGATTCCGGTAAGCAAGCTGGTGGAAAGTGAAAGGGAGAAGCTGCTTCGCCTATCAGATATCCTGCATGAACGCGTAATCGGTCAAGGAGAAGCGGTGGAACTCGTATCCGATGCTGTTTTAAGAGCAAGGGCTGGAATAAAAGATCCAAACAGACCAATCGGTTCATTCATTTTTCTTGGGCCGACTGGTGTCGGTAAAACCGAATTGGTAAAAGCTTTGGCAGAAACATTATTCGATAGTGAGGAACATATGATTCGAATTGATATGTCGGAATATATGGAGAAACATTCCGTGTCCCGACTTGTTGGTGCACCTCCCGGTTATGTTGGATTTGAGGAAGGCGGCCAGCTTACGGAGGCAGTTAGGAGAAACCCCTACTCGGTCATATTATTGGACGAAATTGAAAAGGCGCATCCGGAAGTCTTCAATATTTTACTGCAAATGTTGGATGATGGAAGAATAACAGACTCCCAAGGCAGAACAATCAACTGTAAAAATACGGTGATCATCATGACTTCCAATATCGGTTCCCATTTCTTATTGCAATCCAACCGGGTGGATGGTGGCATTGAAGAAGAAATAAAAGATCAGGTCTTTAAAGAATTAAGAGGGCATTTCCGTCCGGAATTTTTGAATCGAGTTGATGATATTGTTTTATTCAAACCTCTGACAAAACAAGAAATCGTTGAAATCGTAGATAAAATGGTTCATCAATTACAAGTGAGGTTAACTGAACAAAATATAGTCCTCAACGTCACAAAAGCGGCTAAGGAATTCATTGCGGACCAGGGATATGATCCGGTATATGGAGCAAGACCGCTGAAGCGTTTCATCCAAAAGCATCTCGAAACGAAAATCGCCCGTAAAATCATAGCTGGGACTGTTGAGCTTAAAGAAGGAATCACGATTGATTATGATCATGATGAATTGGTCCTCATATAAAAACGTCGCCATGCAGTTTACCCGTAAGCAAAGTATGGTATAACAAAAAGGACATCCTAAAAAGGATGTCCTCTTTTGCTTCTTAATGTTGATGGGAGTCTTTAGCTGGCCCAGCAGGCAAGATAGCAGGGATGATAAGAATAAGGATAGCAGCAGCCAATCCTAAAATAGTTCCCTGCGCAGCATCGTATGAAACTCCGATCATGGAAGAAACAACATATACAGTCATATGCACTAATAAGAATGTCCAAAAAATTGTCCAAGCATAACGCATCGAATTTCACCTCATTCCACTACATTCATTTTTATCTTACCATAATTAATATACAGTTAAAACGTGTTTTTAATAATAACCTTTAAATTATTCAATACATTACATCATAAGAGAATTTTTTTTGGCATACAAGTTGGTTCAAAACTTCAAAAAGGAAATTATAGGGGAAAATAAAAGCAAAAATCGTCCCTGCTTGGTTAATTTAAGATAAGAAGTTAGGCGTTTCCACTGACCCTTTCTATTTTTCGTCATAAATTAATATAGTAGTAGTAATATTCCTTAAAGGAGTTAGAACGATGGAACAACGAACTTTTCAAATTGATGACCAGTGGAATATCATCTATTATCCAGAGCGGCCCAGTGGTTTTTCCGTAATGGTAATTGGAGACCGTAGTCATTTTGTCGAAAAAGACAGCAGCTTTTGGCTGCAGCATCCTGGGAGGCTGCAGATATTGGAATATTTAAAGGAATACGGATACACGCTGTTTTCATCCAATTTTCACGGAGCCAACTGGGGCAGTCCTAAAGCACTGGACCTTTCCCTTAACCTATATATTCTTTTCATGAAAAAAGAAATAGTCAATCAAAGGGTTCATATATTGGCAGAGGGGACAGGCGCACTTCTTGCCCTAAAGTTAATGAATGAACTTGGAAATAAAATTCGGTCTGTCGTATTGATTGATCCGGTTTTTTCCTTGAAAGCACAATTGGAGAAAGAAAAGGAAAATAAGTTCTTCTATAAAAAGTGGCTGTCCGAGGTTGCTGCTGCATATGAGCTTGAACCTGCAGAATGTGAGAAGCATATCCTGGACACTGAAGATTCAGTAATCGCAGAGAATATCCCCATGAAAGTGATTCAGGTTTTTGGAAGCTTACGGAAAGAGCAAGCCTCCCTTTATCGGCAAATCCAGCTGGCAAGAAAAGCAGAACTGCAGCTGACGTATATATTGCCCGAAAAACGTTATAAAATCCCCTATCAAATACAAAAGTTTTTCAATGAGAATGAAGAGATTTTATGAGAAGAGATATATTTTTACAATAGTTTGCATACGATACAGCATCTAAAAAAACTAGACGTGCCGGGTGAAGTGGGCTTGATGGCATACGAGGAGGCTGTATTTATGCAAACAAACATTGTCATTGGCACTTATCGATTTGTGGGATTCTATGTGACTCAATATTTTTTGAACCAAGGGAAAGAAGTAATTGGAATCGATTGGGATGATTCCGAAGCAAATCAATATATTATGGAAGAAAAAGAACTTGAAATAGGAAGGAATTCAAATTTTATATACTTTCCGATAAATAAACTTAAATTATTGGATATTTCACAGGAGGACACGGTGTTCATCTCTTGCTACGATATTCAAAGCGGCAAAATGGGGAAAATCGATTTTCTGATAGGCGAAATCGTTTCCTTCATTGAGAAATTCAAAAATGGCAAGAATGAAACGCCCAATTTCGTTCTTTTCATGCCCATTGAAAAAGATGTCAGTATTTTCCATTCCATATTAAGCTCGATTCGTGAAATCGATTCCGCAAAAATCATATTTTTACCGACGATTTATGGACCTTGGCAATCGGAAGGCATGAGCTTTGAAGCTGGAATCAATCAGCTTGGGCAGTCTGATATCAAAGCGGCAATTGCTGCCGAATATACCTTTGATGCTCTCTATATCACTGATTTTGTTAATGCCTTGGAAGCGGTGCTAACCTCAGGTTCTGATAGGGACATCCAATTGTGCAGCTCTATTGATGATCATTGGAATGAATGTGCCAAGCTAATATTTGGTGAAAGCATGGATTCATTCACTCCCCAACAATCAACAACTAAAATCAATAAAGGAACAATATTTGAAGTGCAATGCAAAATGGAACCGGAAGAAGGCATTGCATTACAAAAAAAACATAATAAACGATTAAACTTACTTAAAAAGTGGAGAAAGCGTGATTAAAAAAATATTTTCGTTATTTGAGAAGAACAAAACGGTATATTTGCCTCTAATCTATATGTCTTGTACTATAATGTACAAGGGTAGGAAGAACATCAAAAGATATCCATGATTTTATATGTGCGCCCTTTACGAAAGGGTTCTGTGGAATTATGATATTATTGAGCTTTATTTGGGCATCACAAATCAATTGATGAATATTCAAAAGATTGGGGGGAAACGCGAATGAGTTCAGATAAAACTCTTGAATTTATGGGAATCGCCATGAAATACTTCCCAGAGGCTAAAGCGAAGCTTGAGGCAAGCGGGATTCCATTTTCAATGGAGATGGCAGAGCCATTCATGGAGCTCTTTAAAAGCGTAATGCAAGAAGCTTATGAGCTTGGCAAACAAGATGCTCAGCGTTAATTAAAGGCAGGCTGTCCCGATAAAGGGCAGCCTTAATTTTTTTATTCTTTTTTCAAGAACTTGGCAATCAATGGATCCAGATTGATTTTATCAATGGCCGGTTTGTATTGACTGTACAAGCCCATCAATGTTTCAACGCTCGCCAACAATTGCAAGTAATCAACCTTCGATTCCTCTTGCTCCGGTTCGGGTTTCCTGCCAAACATCAAATTCGAAAAATGATCATCCGGGTTTCTTTCGCGGTTGCGATTGAAAATGTCCACAATGAGTCCTCCTTTACTCCTTTTATTTATAATGTATGTCCCTGAATTTCCCCTGGCATAGGCGGTTGACCGACTTCCGAAAGAGATTTCTTTAGCCTTTCAAATTGTTAACTCTTGCAAGGAAGTCTTTTTTTATATAAAATTAGTACCAGGTAATAATAGATGATTATAATAACTCATTAAAATATAAGGGGATGGCAAGATGAATGCTGGAATACTAGGGCTTGGCCGCTACTTACCCGACAAAATCGTTACAAATGCGGATTTAGAAAAAATTATGGACACTTCTGACGAGTGGATCCGGACCAGGACGGGTATCGAGGAAAGAAGAATTGCAAATGATGATATTGATACATCAGATATGGCTTATGAAGCCGCAAAGGCTGCATTGAAAAATGCGGAAATTTCGGCTGAAGAGATAGATATGATTCTTGTGGCTACCGTTACACCTGATCAGTCGTTTCCTTCTGTCGCTTGCATGATTCAAGAGAAATTGGGAGCGATGAAGGCAGCTGCAATGGATGTAAGTGCGGCATGTGCCGGATTTATGTATGCAATGATCACGGCACAGCAATTTATTAAGACAGGTGCATATAAGCATGTGTTGATTGTCGGTGTTGAAAAACTTTCGAAAGTAACCAATTGGGAAGACCGTAATACTGCTGTCCTTTTTGGTGACGGAGCGGGTGCAGCTGTACTTGGACCTGTATCTGATGGCAAAGGGGTCCTTTCCTTTGAATTAGGCGCAGATGGAACCGGCGGGAAGCACTTATTACAGGAAGGAGATTTCATTCATATGAATGGACGTGAAGTATTTAAATTTGCTGTCCGTCAGATGGGGGAATCCAGCCTGGGCGTATTGGACAAAGCTGGTTTGACAAAGGAAGATGTGGATCTGCTTGTTCCGCATCAAGCAAACATACGCATAATGGAAGCCTCAAGGGAACGCCTGGGTCTCCCGCTTGAAAAAATGACAAAAACGGTGCATAAATATGGAAATACTTCATCAGCGTCCATTCCAATGGCCCTTGTGGAAGAAATGGAAGCAGGAAGATTAAAGGACAATGACTTAATCGTCATGGTCGGTTTTGGTGGTGGCCTTACATGGGGAGCGATCGCTCTTAGGTGGGGTAAATAAAAGAAGAAACAAATCGTAAGAGCTTTAAAAATAGGAAGGAGCCATTTTCAATGACTAATCGTCGTGTAGTTGTAACAGGTATTGGAGCAATCTCTCCAGTTGGTAATGATGCAGAAACTGGATGGAAGAATATAATCGAGGGGAAATCGGGAATAGGGCCTTTAACTCGTTTGAATGCTGAAGAATATCCCGTTAAAGTGGCTGCTGAAATCAAGGACTTTGATATAGAAACATATATAAATCGTAAAGAAGCTCGCAAAATGGACCGTTTTACGCATTATGCAATTGCAGCTTCCGTTATGGCATATAATGATAGCAAGCTGGAAATAACCGATGAAAATGCTGCACGTGTCGGGGTCTGGATCGGTTCGGGTATCGGCGGGCTGGAGACACTTGAAACACAGCATGAAAACTTTTTAAACAGGGGATATAAACGGGTTAGCCCATTTTTCGTTCCAATGATGATACCGGACATGGCAGCCGGCCAGGTTTCTATCTTACTGGGTGCAAAAGGAATCAATTCATGTACGGTAACAGCCTGTGCAACAGGAACAAATTCAATTGGTGATGCGTTTAAAGCCATTCAACGGGGTGATGCCGATGTCATGATTACAGGCGGGGCCGAAGCGCCAATCACAAAAATGTCGGTTGCAGGCTTCTGTGCAAATACGGCTTTATCGACAAATCCTGATCCACAAACCGCTAGCCGTCCTTTCGATCTTAACCGTGATGGTTTCGTAATAGGTGAAGGAGCTGGAATCATCGTTCTGGAAGACCTTGAACATGCATTGAATAGAGGAGCCAATATTTATGCTGAAATAGCTGGTTATGGCTCAACTGGAGATGCCTTCCATATTACCGCTCCGGCACCAGGTGGAGAAGGCGGTGCAAGAGCCATGAAAATTGCAATTGAGGATGCAGGTTTGAATCCGGAAGACATCCAATATGTGAATGCCCATGGAACGAGTACGCCATACAATGACAAATACGAAACGATGGCAGTCAAAGAAGTCTTTGGCGACCATGCTAATAAACTTGCGATAAGTTCTACTAAATCAATGACAGGACACATGTTAGGGGCAGCAGGCGGTGTGGAAGCAATATTCACGATTCAGGCAATCAGGGACAGCATTTTGCCTCCAACCATCAATATTGAAACACCAGACCCTGAGTGTGATTTGGACTATGTCCCGAATCAAGCAAGGAAGGGCGAAATTAATGCAGCCATCAGCAATTCACTTGGATTCGGTGGACATAACGCAACGATTCTTTTCAAGAAATATCAATAAGTTTTGAATGAAGAGCAGATCATTTTGGGATCTGCTCTTTTTTAGGTTGAAGTGAAAAGGGATATATTGTGTCATCCGCCTTCATTAAATCATACGATAGTCAATAGAAGCGGAGGTGTATGGGGAAATGGGAGTCATTTCAACCAATGAATGGATGAGGAAGGATTTCAACCGGCCGATCCAGATGATGGAAAGACTTAAAAGCACTTTCAACGATACCCTTGATGCTGAAATGATTTATCATCATTTATTGAAGCATGGCATGTATTCGCCGAATCAAAAAACAAAACTCACATGGGAAGACTTACAGGAAAACGATGTATGGGAAAAAACACAAAGCTTGTTTACAGCTTATAGGAAGCTATGGGGAGGGCCAGATGTTCCCATATATATTTTCCCGCTCATGTCTACAGGGATATGGAATAAAAAAGTTGAAACGAAGTCAGGGTTGGCCTTTAAAGATAAACTATTCCTTTTTTACGGAAAGGGGATAGCCGAAAAGGAAATGGAGGCCCTGTTGATTCATGAATACCATCATGTTTGCCGTCTGCATCATTTGAAAAAGGACCAAAAAGAATTCACTCTCCTTGATACGATGATCATGGAAGGACTGGCGGAAAGAACGGTGGGAAAATATTTAGGAACAAAATATTTAGCGAATTGGACTAAGTTATATCAGGAAGATAAACTACGAGAATATTGGAGAAAGCATTTAGAGGAAAAGCACACGATAAAACGTACAGATCCTCTTCATGATGTACTTCTGCTTGGGACGAAAGGATATCCATATATGCTTGGATACTGTAGTGGCTATTACCTGGTGAAAAATTTTGAAAAACTCTCCGTGAAAAGATCATTCATTATTCAATCTGAAGAATTCTTATCAAAATAGAGCTATTATATACGTTCTTTTTTTCTTAATCTGTTTTCTAGAATAGGAATAAATTGTATGGTTCCTGCCTATACTGATTGACAAACAGAAATTTGTTTAAGTGAGGGATGAATGATGCTATATCTTCATGATGTATGGGTTAACTGGTTTGAAGGAGAAGAAAACGGCTATAATATTTGTCATTTTCATGAATGGAGGAAAGATGACGGGATCGAACTACTAGATCAAGTTCCTTTGTTGAAAGTGTCATCAACATTGTTCCACTACATAGAAAACGACTTGTCAGAATTACCTAAGCCATTGCTGAATGATGTTTATCAAAAAGCATATGCAAGGAAAAATCATGAGCGAATTCAGCTTGACTATTGTTTTATCGTGACTGACGGAAATGGAATTTTAGCTGTTGATACGATAGGTTATCATATTCCGATTAGGAAAAGCAGAATAATTCCCCGGCAGGAACAAATTGTTTATGACATGATAGAAAACCATGATGAGATGGATTACACCTTTACTGAAAAACCTACATCTGAGAAAGAATATCATATTTTGTCGCCGTCTCCCTTATTCATGAACGGTTTGACAAGAAAAGAAAGACAGCTTAAGCAATTGCTATTCATGGCCATGGACCAATTATTCACGGCGAAAAACACTGCTGAAATCCGTTATTGGTACACAGAATGGGCCCCTGAGAAATATGAAAGCATTCAAGAAATGGATTTTCAGATAGCTTGGCTTGAGTTATATGAAGAAATGAAGGAAGGCTGGTCAGAGAAGCACCTTCAACTTTGTGAAAACCTTGTGAAGGGGCAGCCTTTTTTTGAAAAGCTTTGGCAAGTGGAGGCTGGCGATAGCCCATCGATTTTATGAACAAAAAAGACGATCCGTTGAGGATAAGTCTCAGACTGTAGACAGACTTGATGAAAATCGAATCTGTCTACAGTTTTTTATGTACAATTGAAAATTTGCCTGAGCCCGCGGAGGAGTGACATATTTGGTGAAAATGTGAGAAAGAATCAAGAGAAGTTAATTTCTCCAAACAAACAAAAGGTTTCGGAATGATACCATTCCGAAACCTTTTTGTTTACACACTGAGACGATAAGGATTGTCTTCCTTTATCTCTTTCTGCCAAGTCCCATGCCATTATACATTTTTCTGATCATTTTATTGGCTTCAATATTCGCCTTTTCTGCACCGCGGTCCAGAATTTCATCCAATTCAGGTGAATCGATCAATGCATTATAGCGTTCTTGGATTGGTAGGATTTCTCCAAGAACCACCTCAGCCAAATCACTTTTAAAGTCACCATAGCCTTTGCCCTCATACATCTCTTCAATTTCTGAATAGGATTTTCCACTGAAAATGGAGTATATGGACATCAGGTTGGAAACACCTGCTTTGTTTTCCTTATCGTAACGGACAATTCCTTCCGAATCGGTAACTGCGCTCTTGATGTTTTTTTCGATTTGTTTCGGATCATCCAATAAGGCAATCGTCGCCTTTTTATTAGGATCGGATTTGCTCATTTTCTTGTTTGGTTCCTGAAGGGACATGATACGGGCCCCTTCTGTAGGGAGGCTGATTTCCGGGATTTTAAATATGTCATTATGCTTTTTATTGAATCGTTCAGCCAAATCGCGTGTCAATTCTAGATGCTGTCTTTGATCTTCCCCGACAGGGACCACATCTGTACTATAAAGGAGAATATCGGCAGCCATCAACGGCGGGTAAGTGAGCAGTGCTGCGGATACCCCTTCTTTGCCAGCGGATTTGTCCTTGAATTGTGTCATTCTCTCAAGTTCCCCGATATAGGATATACTCTGTAAAATCCAGCCTGCCTGTGCATGCGCTGGTACTTCTGATTGAATGAAGATGGTATTCTTTTCAGGATCCAGGCCAATGGCCAGATATAAAGCAGCCAATGTTTTAATGTTTTTCCTTAACTTGATGCGGTCTTGTGGAACTGTAATTGCATGTTGGTCAACAATACAAAAGAAACATTCATATTCATTTTGTAAGTTAACGAATTGTTTCATGGCTCCAATGTAATTTCCTAAAGTAACGGAACCGGATGGCTGAATGCCGGAGAAAATCCTTTTCAACTGCTAGTCACTCCTCTAAATACGTTTATTGATAAATGGATATTCGTTCTTCATTATTGTAAGGATAAATAGAAAATGAATCCACATTCTTTGAAAGAAATGTGCATGTTCCTTTGTGGGGAAACGCTCATTTGAATCTTGTGGAGGGCCGTTTTGTCCTGTATCGATGCCATTTTGAGAATACGAAATGTCCACTATACTGTATTTTAGCATTTATTCATATTAAATGTATAATCGAAACGGAAATCAAGCCAATAGAAAGGATTTTCCGTTTCTTTTTTTTGACATGGAAGAAATGAAGGCTTCAAGGAAAATCAAACCGTTTAACATATATCACAATGAGCAGACCATTTTAGGGAAGGATACTCACAAGGGAATACAGGATTGTGAACGTATTCTTAAGCTGAAAATTTGTAAAGCAGTTTTTTTAATTATTTATCATATATAGGAGTAAAGTTAATTGTTTGTGGTATTAAAGAAAGGGGTTTATTATATTTGTTGAATATTGATGACTGATGGCGAATGGGGTGGAGAAAATGAAACCAATGTGTAAATGGTTGATGACAGGTATGTGCATATTCCTGATTCAACCGCCAGTTCATGCGCAAGGCATGAACGAAACCAGGCAGGTAGCATTAGAAAATAAAGAATTGCCTGCGAGCGTACCGCGTTTTGTTTTTGATTCGGGGTTGAAATTCGACTATCCGGATGCTGTACGCGGAATATATGTGACAGGGCCTGCTGCGGGTGGCAATAAACTGAATGAACTTATCAAATATGTAGATGAAACCGATTTGAATGCGATGGTCATTGACATTAAGGATGACAAGGGGAACGTAACGTATAAAACGGAAGATCCCGACTCTCCATATGCTGGGATTGGTAAAGACTACATAAAAAACCCAAAGGCAATGCTGAAAAAATTTGAGGATAAACAGATTTATCCGATTGCAAGGGTTGTCGTCTTTAAAGACTCCCTTTTGGCCAAAGAGAAACCTGAGTTGTCTTTTTTAGATGGTGAAAAGGTATGGAAGAATGGTCGAGGGGAAGCCTTCGTTAACCCATTCTTAAAAGAGGTGTGGGATTATAATGTCGGTATTGCCATTGAAGCGGCAAAGATGGGTTTTAAAGAAATTCAATTTGACTATGTCCGTTTTCCCGAAGGATTCGAAAATAAAGAAGATGATTTGAAATATGATGTCGGTGAATATGATGAAGCGAAAATGAGTCATACAGCCAAAAGGGTTCAGGCAGTTACGGATTTCGTAAGTTATGCGAGGAAGCAACTGGAGCCATACGATGTCGAAGTTTCGGTGGATATTTTTGGATATGCTGCTACATTGCCTGAAGCTCCCGGAATTGGGCAAAACTTCACAAAAATCTCTGAGAATGTTGATGTAATTTCCTCGATGATCTATCCGAGCCACTGGACATCTTATTTTGGTATCGAAAAGCCTGATTTGGAGCCTTATAATCTCGTTAAGGAATATGCGAAATTGGAGAACGGGAAGCTGAAGGAATTAAAAACACCACCTACTTCAAGGCCTTGGCTGCAAGATTTTACTGCCTCATATTTAGGTGATGGTAATTACCAAAGGTATGGTAAGGAAGAAGTGGAAGCCCAAATAAAAGCATTGAATGATAATGGTATTGATGAATACTTATTGTGGAATGCAGCAAATCGATATACAAAGGGAGTAGACTATACCCCATGAAAAAAAGGATGACCTAGGAAGTTCCTTCCGGTCATCCAAATTCTCTCTGAATTACCGCTTTTTATTCCCGCCAACTTGACTCCACCCTGACTGAATTCGTTTCGATTGATCGAAAATATGAGAGTGACGTTTCCCGCCAAACCATTTTTCGCCGATGCCATTCGTCACAACGCCATTCACAGCCGTAATGCCAATAACGCAAGCGGCGACTAAAAAAAAGTCCAAAAAGTAGCTGATCATCAAAACCCTCCTAATATTTTCAAGCTATTCAAGTTCCATTGTAGTGGATAAGAAAAAATCTGGAAAGTATAAACTAGCAAATGAGGAGATTAAATTATGAATTGGTATGAAAAGCTAAACCAGTATTTCCCTATTGAAGAAATGAAGTCAAAAGAACACATAGAAGTTCTTTTAGAAGATAAGCAGGAAATATATAAAAAAGATGAAGGTCCCGACCATGTTTTATTATATGTGGAAGGGGACGAGTTTATATTCGTTGATTACCTTTTCGTATCAAAGAAATCAAGGGGGCAGGGACTTGGTAGGAAATTAATTCAAAAATTGCAAAAAAAGCAGAAAACGATCTTGCTGGAAGTAGAACCAGTACAAGAAAATGATGATGATACATTTAAAAGGCTGAAATTTTATAAAAGGGAAGGATTCAAGCACGCCTCTTCGATTTCCTACAGCAGAAAATCGCTTGCCACCAAGGAGAATACGCCTATGGAAATCTTGTATTGGCCGGCAAATCCATCTATTGATGAAGAAGATGTATTTGATTTCATGAAAGAGATTTATTCTGAAATCCATACTTACAAAGATGATGATCTTTATGGGAAATCTTATCAAGATGTAGATGATGTACTTAGCTTGAATGCAGGTCAGGAAGCCGATATTTTTAAAGAGATGGAAGTTTGAGTAAAAAGGGCCGGTTGTTAACCGGCCCTTTTTAGTTTGTCGAGATCATGTTTTTTAAAAGGATAATTTGGTTAATATTCAATAAAGTCATATTGGATGTAACCTCCAATATATTGAGAATTTGCGACACACCTGCCGAGATGCTGGCTAGTCGAGACCCTGCAGACGCTTGCGTAGAGGAGGCATGGCAGACAGTCGGCGGAAAGGGAGCGGGTATCTGGAATCAACTGGAACGAAATTTTAAGAAAAAACTGTAGGCAAGACTCACCCGAATCAAATTTAAGACTAGGTGATCCTTGATGTTTTTACTGTAATCCTTAAAGGATGGAAGAAATATGCGACACTCCTGCCGAGATGCTGGCTAGTAAAGACCCCGCAGACGCTAGCGTCGAGGAGGCTTGGCAGACAGTCGGCGGAAAGGGAGCGGATTTCTGGAATCAACTGGATCGTTTTTTAGACTGAAGACTAACTGTATTTTATTGGCATATTCTGCAGGGAAATGAATATCCATAACTTCTTGGATGGTAGATTACTCCCTTATTGCGGACTCTTTCGAATTACCTTTTTCACTTTTGGAAATATATGTGCTAAAAGAATGGTTTTTCTTGTAAAAGGAGGAATTTGCTTTTTATTAAAGAAAATATATTAACATGATCTTGTTTATTGACAAGGATTGGGGGTAAATAAAATAACGAGATAATTAAATAATCATGTGGGCCGAATTGAGAGTTAAATGAGAATGGCAGGTATGTTTTTTCAATTAGAAAATGTGGTCTTAATGTATTACATAAAAAAATGAAATAGCTATAGTACAGCTTGAACAGGAAGTTTTAAAGGATTTTTTCAAATATCAAAAAGGGTATTCATTTTAAAAAAATTAGTGTATAATAAGGAACATGAAATACTTATTTAAAATTATTTCAAATTAGAGTGGTACTTATGAATACTAATAGTAGATTTCCCCTCATAGATCACCGATTCTATATTTAGGGAGTGTGAGTAAGCATGGTAACATTATATACATCACCTAGTTGTACTTCATGCAGAAAAGCAAAAGCATGGTTAGAGGAACATGAGATTGGATATAAAGAAAGAAACATTTTTTCAGAACCGTTAACGATTGATGAGATTAAAGAAATTCTTCGAATGACAGAAGATGGAACCGATGAAATCATTTCAACACGGTCAAAAACTTTCCAAAAGTTAAACGTAAATTTAGAGAGCCTGCCTCTTCAAGAATTATATAAATTGATCAAGGAGAATCCTGGACTGTTGAGACGTCCAATTATCCTTGACGAGAAACGGCTTCAAGTTGGTTATAATGAAGATGAGATAAGACGATTTTTACCACGTAAAGTTCGTACCTTCCAATTACGGGAAGCACAACGTATGGTCAACTAATAAGGTCTTTCAAGCTCTGCCAGGAAATGTGCAGGGCTTTTTCTTTATACATATCCGATTTTCCGCTGATTTTTTTAACTTAATGACGGGGAACATAACAGGAATGATAGGCGACAGCGGTCGTTTCTTAGCTGCAACAGGTCCCTTGAACCGGTCATCATTTAAAGAAAAAATAAGAATGCAGCTCATCATGCCATGTATATAATATGACATTGACGGCAGTAAGAGTGAAATTTAATAAAGCATTATGATAGTTGCATGCGGATGTATTTTTTTATAGAATGAATGGAATATTAGGCAAACAATTGTTTTTTAGATAAGTAATGTTTTTTATTTCCCTTCTTCAAGGTTTTGTCATAAAATGATGTAAAATAGTCTGTTTTAATGACTATCATGATTTACAGTATTCACTTACGGGTAAAGAGCTTTTAAGAGCAATTTTCGCTTGGGGGTTATTATCCCTTCAAAATGAGAAAGGAAGGGAGAGGGGAATCATGGAAATCGAACGCATTAATGACGATACAGTAAAATTTTATATTTCCTATATAGATATTGAGGAAAGAGGCTTTGATCGCGAAGAAATTTGGTACAGCCGCGAGCGAAGTGAGGAACTTTTTTGGGAAATGATGGATGAAGTGCATCAGGAAGAAGAATTCATGATTGAAGGACCTTTATGGATTCAAGTTCAAGCCCTTGAAAAAGGCTTGGAAGTTTTGGTCACAAAAGCCCAGCTTGCCAAAGATGGTCAGAAACTCGAGCTGCCTCTTTCAGATGATAAGTTAAGGGATTTGAATGTATCAGACAAGATGGATACGCTTCTTGATCAACATTTTCATGGTAAAGATGAAGAAAGCGGTATGACATTCGAAGATGGCATGATTGAATTCATCACGACTTTCGAGGATTTCGAAGATGTCATTTCATTAAGCAAACGTCATGGCTTGGATGATTGGACGACTAAACTTTATGTTTATCAGAATAAATATTATCTTTATATCGAATTTTCCGAAGCGGAGATTGATGAGGAAGAAATCGATAATGTTCTAAGTCTTTTATTGGAATATAGCCAGGAGTCGCCTATAACGGTGCACATGCTTGAAGAGTACGGAAAGATAGTTATCGAAAATGATGTATTCACAACGGTCGATAAATATTTCGCATAGACTGTTGAGGCCGATTTCAGTAGAAATCGGCCTTTTCGTCTAAGGGGGGTTTTTTAGTGTTCCTGTGTTTGTTAATTGGAGGGAGTCTAGGTGAAGAATATAGTTGGCATCGGTCTGCTTATTCTCATGTTGGTCAGCACTTGGCATTTTCTATTAAATGGCGTTGATGGCGGGCTGATTTTTTATTCTAGCCTTATTTTGACCATTTTCCTGGTGATAATTGGATTCAACATTTTCCTCGAAAATCGAGATCCCATCCAGACCATAACATGGCTTGTTATTTTTTGCGCTTTCCCATTCATCGGTTTCATTTTTTACTTTTTGTTTGGCCGTAATTTTCGGAAAGATAGGATATTTCGCAAGAAGTACTTTTTGGATAAACAGACTTTCGTGAAAATAAACGGCGAAGCGGGATATAATGAACGAATTAAGGAAATGGGCGAGCACCCTCAGCAGTTAATCACTCTTGCAAATAGGCTGGGGAATAGCCCTGTATCATTTACGACCGAAACCAGGGTTTTACGGAATGGTGAGGAGACATTTTCCAATATCATCGAAGAATTAAAAAAAGCAAGACATCATATTCATTTAGAATATTATATTGTTAGGGATGACCGCATTGGCGGACTGCTAAAAGACATCTTGATACAAAAAGTAAAAGAAGGGGTAAAGGTCCGTTTTCTCTATGATGCGGTTGGTTCCTGGAAGTTAGCTCGATCTTATATCGATGAACTGAAGAATGCGGGAGCCGAAATGGTGGCCTTTGGTCCGTTGCATCTCCCTTTATTAAATAATAAATTCAACTTTCGCAACCATCGTAAAATAATTGTAATAGATGGCTCTGTCGGTTTCATCGGCGGCCTCAATATAGGGGATGAATATTTGGGACAAGACCAGAAATTCGGTTCTTGGCGGGATACGCATCTCATCATAAAGGGGGAAGCGGTCAGGACGTTACAGCTCATATTTCTGCAGGATTGGTATTATAGCACCAACAATAGTTTTTTAAGCGATGAATACCTCATGCCCGGAATGCCGAACCATCACGGATATGGCGGAGTTCAATTGATTGGCGGAGGGCCGGATAGTGAATGGACGATCATTAAAAGTATTTTTTTTAAGATGATCACTTCAGCAGAAAAGTCCGTCTGGATTGCCTCCCCGTATTTCGTTCCTGATGACAATATCTTACAAGCATTGAAGGTGGCTGCTTTAAGTGGTTTGGATGTCAGGCTTCTCGTCCCGAAGAACCCCGATAAACGTATCGTATTTCATGCTTCGAGAACTTATTTTCCCGAATTGCTTGCTTCTGGAGTTCGTATATTTCAATATAATGAAGGCTTTATGCATAGTAAAATCATCATAGTGGATGACCAAATGGCATCAATTGGGACAACCAATATCGATATGAGAAGCTTTCACCTGAATTTCGAAGTCAATGCATTTCTTTACCGGACGGAAAGTGCTCAGCAGCTGGTGAATGATTACATGGAAGATATAAAGGTATCCAAGGAAGTGGAGATTGATGAGTTTTCCAAACGGAATTTCGGTTTGAAATTATTGGAGTCCACATGCCGATTGCTTTCACCCCTTCTTTAGATAGTAACTCTCTTTTATGCCGATCAGGCATTTTTTTTTTCACATTAAAAGGAATCCTAAGCAAACCAGGCGAATGTAGTGGGTGAGGAGGAGATGTATGCTAACTGCGATAAATAAAGATGGGACTTGGATTACCCTCCCTGAAAAGATACCGGCAAACATGATTGATGACTGGAGAAAGTCAGCAGATTATTACTGTCCATGCTGCAAGATGGAATTGACCATCAAAGCGGGCAGTGTAAGGGGTCCGCATTTCGCCCATAAAAATAGTTCTTCATGCCGTGCTTCTTCAGAACCGGAATCCGCCTATCATTTAATGGGAAAAAGAAAACTGTTTCAGTGGTTTTTATCACATGGTTATCAAGTGGATCTAGAAGCCTACCTTCCCGAAATTAAGAAAAGGACTGATATTTTAGTGAGGATAGGAGGTAATCGTTATGCGATAGAATTTCAATGCTCAGTTATCCCCGAGGTGGAATTCATGGAAAGGTCAAGAGCCTATCAAAGCATAGGCATTAAACCAATCTGGATCCTCGCTGCAAAAAGCTTAAAAAGGAAAAGCTTTTATGAATTCAGTATATCCCGCTTCCAATGGCTCTTCGTCACCGGCAGCTTCCATCATCCGTTTCTTTGGATGTATTGCCCGGAAACTGATCATTTATCAGTATTGAAGAACCTCACTCCTTTTACCCCTAGAACCGTCTTTGCCGAATTGACAACAGCTTCTCTAAAGCTCCTTCCCCCTAGTCGGGCATTGCCCCAAAACTGCTTTCGTTTCCCCTTTTTGCCTGTATGGAGATATAAACGAAATGGCTGGTCGCTACATCGAGTGAAAACAGCACGCAGATGCGATCCTTTTTTCGAAGCCCTATATTTACATCATATTTCACCTGCGACACTTCCAATTGAAGTGGGTGTTCCCGTCAGAGGGATGCTGTTGATCGAAACTGCCTCAATCGAATGGCAGGCATGGTTATACATGGATGCGTTTCAAGAGAAAAGAACAGGGGAAAAGATTTATATGGCTGATATTATCCGCATTTTTAGAAAGCGTTCAAAAAAAGGGGAAATAAAGTTCAGACCGTTGCCATTGCTTCATGAAAAAGCCATCGAGTACCCTATAGATCAATATATCATGCTTTTGGAGCAATTGGGTTATCTATCAAAGCTGGAAGAAGGGGTTTTTATAGTTGAAAAGGAATTTCCCCTTCCCTTCACCAGTGATCAAGCTCAAATTTTGGAAAAAGATTTCTATGATAAGCATAAATTGATGATGGAAAAGGGGAATATCCAGTATAATCAGTGATAACATCTCAATTTATCTTGAATTCAGATGAAATGGCAGGATTATTTTTGTAAATGGAGAAATAGTAATAAGAACTGGGAATTAAACAGAATGAAGCATTGCAGTGTTCAATCCGGTTTAATGAGTTAGCCCAATGGCAAGTTTCTATAGAATGGGGAGGAATTTTTATGGTACAGGAAACAAAAACGAATACATTACCTTCAAGAAGTGAAATAGCTCCTGAAGATACGTGGAGACTGGAAGATATCTTCGCAACCGAGGAAGATTGGGAAGCTGCCTTCAAAGCGGTAAAGGAAGACCTCAAGAAAGCGGAGGCGCATAAAGGGACGTTGGGAGAAAGCGCAGAAAAGCTATTTGCGGCCCTCCAACTTCAAGATGAGGTTTTCGAGAAGCTAGGGAAAGTTTATTCTTATTCACACATGCGCAATGATCAAGATACAACCAATCCATTTTATCAAGGGATGGAGGATCGGGCAAAAGCTTTATACGCACAGGCAGCGGCTGCGTTTTCATATATGGTTCCTGAACTATTGAGTATTGACGAAAGTAAAGTGGAAGGGTTTTTGGAAGAAAAAGAAGAATTGAAATTATATAAACATTCTTTAGAGGAAATTAATCTTCAGAGACCCCATATCCTATCAGCAGAACAGGAAGAACTATTGGCACAGGCATCAGAAGTACTCGATGCATCGGGTAATACTTTCGGTATGCTTAACAATGCCGATCTAAAATTCCCGACCATCAAGGATGAAGAGGGAAATGAAGTGGAAATTACTCACGGAAGGTATATCAGATTTCTTGAGAGTGAAGATCGCCGTGTACGTGAGGAGGCATTTAAAGGGGTATACAGCAAGTACGGGGAGTTCCGTAATACATTTGCTTCAACCCTGTCAGGTGAGGTGAAAAACCACAACTTCAATGCCACGGTTCGAAAATATGATTCAGCACGCCAAGCGGCGTTAAGTAATAATAACATTCCGGAGACCGTATACGATAATCTCGTTAAAACGGTCAACGACAACTTGCCATTACTGCACCGTTATCTTGATTTACGTAAAAAGGTGCTGGAATTAGATGAACTTCATATGTATGATTTATTCACTCCTCTTGTTAAAGAAGTGAAGATGGAAGTGACATATGACGAGGCCAAAGATTATGTCCTTAAAGGTCTTGCTCCGCTAGGGGAGGACTATTTGAACGTTTTGAAAGAGGGATTTGAAAACCGTTGGGTCGATGTGCATGAGAACAAAGGGAAACGAAGCGGTGCCTATTCTTCGGGGACATACGGGACGAACCCTTATATTCTAATGAACTGGCAAAATAACGTCAATAACTTATTCACGCTCGTTCATGAGTTTGGGCATTCGGTCCATAGCTACTATACACGTAAACATCAGCCATATCCATACGGGAATTATTCAATATTTGTAGCGGAAGTTGCATCCACTTGTAATGAAAACCTGTTGAATGATTATTTACTGAATTCGATCGAAGATGAAAAGAAACGCATCTATTTACTGAACCATTACCTGGAAGGCTTCCGTGGCACATTGTTCCGACAAACGATGTTTGCAGAGTTTGAACATACCATTCATTTAAAAGCTCAAAATGGGGAAGCGTTGACGGCGGATATGCTTACTAAGGAATATTATGGGCTGAACAAGAAATACTTTGGCGAGAACGTGACCATAGATGAAGAAATTGGTTTGGAATGGGCTCGTATTCCACACTTCTACTATAATTACTATGTTTATCAATATGCAACTGGAATCAGTGCAGCAACAGCATTGAGCAAGCAAATCCTTGAAGAAGGAGAGCCTGCTGTCAAAAGGTATCTGGAGTTCTTGAAATCAGGAAGTTCCGATTATCCGATTGAAGTACTCAAAAAGGCCGGCGTCGATATGACAAAAGCCGAGCCTGTACAAGAAGCCATGAATGTATTCGAAGAAAAATTAAATGAGTTGGAAGAACTTTTGAATAAATAGGATGTGGATAGGACCCGAACACTTCGGGTCCTTTTCATTTTTATCTGGATGTCCGTCATAATCCTTTAAAACGATTTCTCTGATTTAAGCTATGAAGAATTATGAACAAAACAAAAAATAAAATAGGGGAGGTAAAATACAGAGGAATGAGGTCCATGATACCGAGTAGCTGGACAAATAGCGACCCTATCAAGAGTATGAGTAGAATAAAGCCTTTCAATTTGGTCACCTCCAACCTGGCAGCAGTAAAAACTCATCTGCTCATTATTAGATAGTATGTTTTAGAATAAGCAGTATTCTAAGAATATGACAATAATGTGAAGTTGCGCACAAAGTTCTTGCAAATAAGGTGTGTAATCTGCTATAGTACAGATATAGAAGTTATCACATCCCAAACATATACCCCTTTGTTTGTTCGTCGTGAAATTTCTCCTATCCCCTTAATCGTATAAATAGGTGAAAACCCCAGCAAATTTCGTGATTTGCCGGGGTTTTTCATGTGCATGAAATATAATGGTACCGGTAGTAATAAAAGTTGAACGTAAGCTGAATGAATAAAAAGAAATGTTTAGTTATTATTGTGACACATTTCACAAATGGACTCAATCCCATACTAAATCAGCTATCAAAACACGTATGGCCTAAAAATTAAAACCGTCTCTTATTTAGCTATATATACTAGAAAGGATAATAAAAGACAAAAAATATATATTGTGAACAATTTGTGAAAAGTTACACATATGGTTGAAACATAAATGGGTTATCTGTTATATTATATATTGTGAAGTGAATCACAAACAAACTTATACCCCTTTGTTTGATCGTGAAAAATTTCTCCCATCCCCTTATTTCTTATAATAAAAAAAACCATGCAATCTTTTGATTTGCATGGTTTTTCCTTTTTAATATATAACAAAGAAGCAGTCAAATTCATTACTGTTTCTTTGTGTATCTCCAAAACGTTCCGTATTTAGCAGGAATTTTCTCTGCCAACTGTTTTAAAACAAGCTTTTTCATTTCCAACTCAACGGTATTCTTACTCATATTATAAACCGTTTCAATCTCCTTTGTGGCCACTAGTTTGAAACAGCTTAGAAATTCTTCGAGAGAGGGAGGGGGTGCGGGGGCTGGAAGACCATTCAGCATATCTTCTAAAATTTGAACATATACCTCGTAAGAATAGACACCTGAAACCTTTATTCCCTCTTCTTCAATATTTTGATTGAAAAAGACAAGGGAAGGTATTTCAGTCACTTCCATTTCACTTGTGATTTTCATGTCACATTGAAAGCCTTTTGCTGCACTGGAAGAATTGATGTCATAAAGGAATTCCTCCACATCCAAACCGACCATTTTGGCACATTCGGTCAAGACCTCGATATTGGATATATCCTTTTTACCTATGAATACATATTCTTGAAGCTGCCTTAAAAAACGAATGGCCAATTTACGGCCCTGCAGTTCCGCTGCCTTTATTGCGATGGAAGCTGTATATGGAGAAGAGATTGGGTTTTCAGACCAAAGGCTCCCGTCGCAGGACATTCCCGAGCGGCTGGCTGTCTTTTCCCAAACTTGAGCAAGGTTTTCATAATTTTTATTTTTCCCCATATTAAGAGAATCGATTTTACCGCTTAAAACATGGCGTAAACTGAACAGTTGGCCATATTCTATCTGTAATTTCCTAATAATTGGTTCTAAGCCCCAGCATTCGGGACAAAGCGGATCAACAAAAACATAAATTTCAATTGGCTTTTTTCCTATTTCATAGCAATGCTGCGTCTTGATCCAATCGGAAATATTGAAAACTGGTTTTTGTGCGCTCAACTGTCTTCTCCTTTCCCGTCAGTTCCGGATGTATTGATCATATGCTGTGCCGTCAAATAGAGGCGGTGATAGAAAAACTCCCTAATCTCACCTTCAAGGCCAACTTCGTCCATGGCTTGATACATGCATGAGAGCCATGCTTTCGCACGTTCTGGTGTAATTTCAAATGGTATATGTCGAGCCCGCAACATAGGATGGCCATGCTCTTCGGTATATAAAGAGGGACCGCCTAAATATTGAGTCATAAATTGTTTTTGCTTACGGACCGTTTCAGTTAAATCGTCAGGGAATATTGGCTGCAGATCCGGGTGTTGACTAACGTTGGAGTAAAACACATCAATTAATTTGTGTAATTGCCCTTCTCCAATTAATTCATATGGTGTAGGGTTCCCTTGCATCATGTTGATTACTCCTTTTAAAGAAAGATGGTTGATATTTAATCATATTTTATCAATGACGTACTGATATAACAAATATATAGCTTAAAGAAAATTTTACATCTGTAGTATGACACAGGGAAATGATCGAAGATGACAGCATTTGAGGAGCTTTACCATTTGTTCAAGGTGCGTGGAAGAAGCAAATATAGACATGAAAAAACTGACCCATAATAAATAAACTGGGTCAGCTTGCTTTAGCTTGAAAATGTGCCATAAACTTTTTGGACATAGTTCTGAGTTTCTTTAAAAGGAGGGATGCCGTTATATTTATCGACATTTCCTGGCCCAGCATTATATGCAGCAAGGGCAACCTGAATGTCCCCGTCATAACGAGCCATCATTTGACTTAAATATTTACTCCCGCCCATGATGTTTTGTTCTGGATCGGTTGCATCATCCACCCCAAGGCTTTTTGCAGTTGCTGGCATTAACTGCATAAGGCCGGTTGCACCCGCATAACTGGTGGCTTCAGGGTTGAAGTTCGATTCTTGTTTAATGACAGACTTAATCAGTTTTTCCGGGAGATTATATAAACTTGCCGCCTGGCTGATGATATGATCATAGTTTGTTGCGTTTCCGCTGCTCTGATTGTTATCATGGGCAGCGGAAATCGGGTTGATGTTCGATGTCAGGCCGATGGGTTGAAGAAAGGACTTCTTCGCTTCCGTTTCCACATTGGATAATAAGGAACCCAATGTCTGCGAAGCGCCTTCTAGAGCATCACCTGAAACCAATGCCGAGAGCATGTCCTGGAAAACGGATCGAGATGAATTTGTATTTTTGATGTTGCCGTTCGTGAATTGCTGGATTGCCTGCAATTCCATAAACGTTTTGAAATCTTGGATTTTCAAACTCTCCACCTCCGAATGGGTTCAAACAGGATTATTTTTGGAATTTGGCACGATAAAACCTCTTAACCTTATTTTCGGTTTCCCTTACCGGAATTTTAAGGGTTTCAAGGAGGGTCAGGAAGTTTTTTTTCCCGGCTTTTGCATCCGACACTTCATATTCAAGCTCAAAGTCTTCCTGATTCAAATACGAACTATGGTCTAAAACGAGCAGACCCTCTTTGTAAGGAAATTCAAAACGGTCTGTCTGTAGTGTCCCAAAGCAGGTAAAGTCTTTTGGATCAATTCCGCACTCGAGGATAAGATGTCGGATCTCGCCATCAGGGAATATGTTATGTTTCAGGAAGCCATATGCGATTTCTTCAGGAATATCTTGATTCGTTTCCAATAATCCTTCTTTAGCGGGCTGTTTTAAAGTCAGCTCGTATCGCCCATTTTTCTCCCTGATCCTAAGTGCAGAGTCTTGCTGTTTCAAAGAGAATCCAAGTGTATCGAAGTAATGGTTTTTCTGTGTTTTAAAGTTCGATGCCCCGACATGAAAGTATTCGATCAGTTGACGAAATTCTTTTTCGCTTAAGAGGTTTTTAAATTCAATTTCAATATGCTGGTTCATGTGTCCCATCCTTTTTCGCTGATTCTTAGGTTAATCATATAAGAACCATTCCAGCTGTCAAATTGAATTCAATAATTTTTTGCTATTGTACTTGAATTTTTAGGAATCAATTGCAGGATATGATAAAATATAAACGTTGAGCACGAGAATTGGTCAATCGTATATATAGAAATTTAATACATATTCTTTGCTAGAGAAAGATTTAATAGGATCCAGTGGTGAATTGGCATAAAGTCATTTGGCTGCTGGGTTTAGGAGAGCGTTCTGCCCATACCAGAGTTGAACAGGCGCTTTTTAGATAGATATAGGTGGTGTGGCAATGGAGAGTTGGGACGATTTCTTGGCGCCTTATACTCAGGCTGTCGAAGAATTGAAGGTTAAGCTAAAGGGTTTACGGAAACAGTTTGAGAGAGAGAATATTCACTCACCGATCGAATTTGTAACAGGCAGGGTAAAGCCGATTGTCAGCATATTGGATAAGGCGAGCCTAAAGGACATTCCCATTGATAAATTGGGAACTGAGATCCAGGATATTGCAGGGCTTCGCATGATGTGCCAGTTCGTGGATGATATCGAACAGGTGGTTGAACTTTTACGAGGTCGAAATGACTTCGAGATAGTCGAGGAGAGGAATTATATTTCCCATAAAAAAGCTAGCGGCTATCGTTCTTATCATGTTGTAATCCGCTATCCGGTCCAGACGATCCATGGTGAAAAGAATATCCTTGCCGAAATTCAAATCAGGACTCTTGCGATGAATTTTTGGGCGACGATTGAACATTCTTTAAATTATAAATATAAAGGCATTTTCCCGGAAGATATTCAACTGCGACTCAAACGTGCAGCTGAAGCGGCCTTCCTGCTTGATGCAGAGATGTCGCAAATCCGTACGGAAATCCAGGAAGCACAGCGTCTTTTTTCCCGGAAGAAAGATTCTTGAACAAATAAATGGGTAAACGAGAAGAAATCTAAATTGAAGGTGGGATTACATGAAATTTGCGATTACGTCAAAAGGAGATGCGAAATCGAATACTTTAATGCAAAGGATGCGAACGTATCTTCAGGACTTTCATTTGGAATATGACGAAGATCAGCCGGATATTGTCATTTCTGTCGGTGGTGATGGCACTTTATTATATGCTTTTCACCGTTATAAGAATCGATTGGATAAAACCGCCTTTGTTGGAGTACATACAGGACATCTTGGGTTTTATGCAGATTGGACCCCTGATGAAATTGAAAAATTGGTGATAGCTTTAGCGAAAACCCCATTTCAAATAGTGGAATATCCACTGCTCGAAACGATTGTCCGTTATCAGCATGGAGGACGGGAAAACAGATTTTTGGCTTTGAATGAATCGACAGTCAAAAGTGTTGAAGGGACGCTCGTAATGGACGTTGAAATACGCGGCCAGCATTTCGAGACGTTCCGTGGAGATGGTTTATGCATTGCGACGCCATCTGGAAGCACGGCGTATAATAAGGCGCTTGGCGGGGCCATCGTCCATCCATCAATCGATGCCATCCAGATTACCGAATTGGCATCCATTAATAACCGGGTGTTTAGAACGGTAGGATCTCCACTTCTGCTGCCGGCACATCATACATGTATGTTCAGGCCGGTAAATGCGGTCAATTTTCAAATTACGGTCGACCATTTGTCCCTGCTTCAGGAAAATGTAAAGTCGATACAGTGCCGGGTGGCAGATGAAAAGATCCGATTTGCCAGATTCCGCCCTTTTCCTTTCTGGAAAAGAGTGCATGATTCATTTATTGCTAATTAAGGAGATAGACTCACCTCATGTCAAATCAAAACTTTTCTTTGACCTGGTCGGTTTCTGAAGAGGATTCTGGCTCTTTATTGCGAGAGTTTCTCAGCAAATGCGATATTTCAAAACGAGCATTAACGGATATTAAATTTAAAGGTGGATATATCCGGTTGAACGGCGAAGAAGTAACCGTAAGGGAACGGATTGAAACAGGTGACACCGTCACCGTCATATTCCCGCCGGAGCAGGCAAGCGAAGGCCTTTTACCGGAACCGATCCCCCTGAATGTCAGGTATGAAGATGAGTTTGTATTGGTGGTGGCCAAGCCCCCTTTCATGAATACCATTCCTTCCCGCGAGCATCCCAACGGCAGTCTGGCGAATGGCTTGGCGGGTTATTATAGGAAGACGGGAGTACAGGCGACGATCCATATAGTTACACGTCTTGACCGGGACACATCAGGTCTGGTTTTAATTGCCAAGCACCGGCATATCCATCACCTATTAAGTGAACAGCAAAAATCAGGACAGGTTAAACGGAGATACCAAGCCATAGCTGAGGGGATCGTTGAAGGACCTGTAGGAGAGATAGTGGCGCCAATCGGACGAAAATCGACCAGCATCATCGAACGGGAAGTTAGGGAGGATGGCCGGCATGCCTGTACCCTATTTAAGGTATTGGCACACACAGAGTCCCATACATTCCTTGATTTGGAACTCCAAACAGGGCGTACACATCAAATCAGGGTCCATATGGCTCATATTGGTCACCCGCTGGCTGGTGATGATTTATATGGAGGGAACAGGAGAGGTATACCTCGCCAAGCCCTGCATTGTTTTGAGCTGAAATTTTTACATCCTTTCACAAAGAAGATGATGTTGTTTCAAGAAGAGTTGCCAGAAGATATGTCCCGTTTGCTCGATGGAAGTAAAGGATGGGATTCCTGATTTTTTAACGGGGCACATTAAAACGAACGATTCAGGATTTTGAAAAAAATCATGGACGCAAAAAAACTCACCAAGATGGCGAGTTTTTTTGGTTAATCAAAAGATGTCCTGAATTTTTCCGCTATATATGGCATGGTTGAAGGCACTTCTTGAAGATCCATTTCGGGATAACGGACAGCCGTCAGTTTTCCACCGAAGACGCAGCCTGTATCAATATTGTATGTATGATTGACTTGTCTAGCTTCAGGGACAGGTGTGTGGCCATATACGATCCAAGATTCCCCTTTGTATGATTTGGCCCAGTCTTTCCTGACCGGAGACCCATCCGGATGTTTGGAGCCATTTATATCACCATAGAGGACAAAGGTTTTTACTTTACTGCTATATTGACCAATATAGTCACTGCGAATTCCTGCATGGGCAATGATCAATCGCCCTTCATCCATGATTTGATAAAGTGGGGAGCGTTCATATAGATCCATGAATTTTTTTCGGATTTTCTTCTGCTCCCGACTGTTCAGTGATTCATATTCAGCTACAGTAGTTTCTAAACCGTGTGATATTTGTACTTTATTGCCTGAAAAATAACGATACAATTTATTGCAGTGGTTACCTGGGGCATACCTTGCTATATTTTGGTTAATGACTAGTTCATGGACAACCTCGATTACTTGAAGGGAATTGGGGCCGCGATCGGTTAAATCCCCTACAAAGCCGAGAATCCTTCCAGAGGGATGTACAGGAATCCCAGTCTCCCATGTATAGCCCATTTTTTCGGTCAGCTGCCTGAATTCAGCGAAACATCCATGAATGTCCCCTATGATATCGATGTTCATTTGACACATCCTTTGTTTGTTTTGTATATGTTTATGGTATTAGTATAGTATTATTTAAAAAATAAAATATAAACGAAGAAATGAAAAATTTGTTTTAGGAGGTGTATGGTTATGGAGGAGATGAAGGACCGGGAGAGGGAGAGTAGTCAAGTGAATAACGAGTTTTTGCTTGAAGCGCTTAAAATGGAAAATCTAGATCAGTTCCGTACGGAGTTCCTCGAAATGCATCCTTATGATCAGGCTCAATTTTATACAAGCTTGTCAGATGAATTCAGATCCGTCATTTACACATATTTGTCACCGGAAGAAATGGCGGACCTTTTTGAGAATATAGAAATAGATGAAGAGGATTATGAAAGCCTGTTAGCTGAAATGAATCCTTCTTACGCAGCCGATATGCTTTCCCATATGTATGCGGATGATGCTGCTGACGTCCTGAATGAAATCAATGATGAGCAGGCCGTCAGCTATTTGACCATCATGGATGATGAAGCGGCAAGCGAAATCCAGGAACTTCTGAATTACGAGGAATCTACGGCAGGAAGTATCATGACGACAGAGTTCATTGCCATTGAAGCAAATGAAACGGCTCGATCAGCCATGCAGATCTTAAAAAGGGAAGCTCCGGGTGCGGAAACGATATATTATGTGTTCGTTACCGATCAGGAAAAGAAGCTGCTTGGTGTTTTATCGCTCAGGACTTTGATCATTGCAGATGAAGATGCTTTAATTGGTGATTTAATGGATGACAGGGTAGTTTCCGTACCTGTATCTGAAGACCAGGAAGAGGTGGCACGAAAAATAAGGGACTATAACTTCCTTGCCGTGCCGGTCGTCGATTTCCAGAACCATTTGTTAGGGATTATTACGGTTGATGATATCATTGATGTCATGGATGAAGAGGCATCCGATGATTATTCTAAACTCGCCGGTATATCTGATCTGGATCATGTTGATAAGAGTCCATTTTCAGCTGCAAAAAAACGGCTGCCATGGTTGGTCATCCTCTTGTTCTTAGGCTTGCTGACTGCGAGTTTGATCGGGCGATTCGAAGAGACACTAAGCCAAAAAGCGATTCTGGCTGTATTTATTCCATTGATTGGCGGCATGGCTGGAAATACAGGAACACAAGCATTGGCAGTGGCGGTCAGAGGAATCGCAACAGGTGAATTAGAACAGGAAAGCAAGTGGAAACTAGTCCTTCGAGAGGCTGGAACTGGCCTTATTATTGGTCTGACATGCGGAATTGCCATCATTTTCATCGTCTATTTTTGGCAAAAAGATTTAATGCTGGGGTTATTGGTCGGTATTTCGATTTTCATAACTCTGATCGTTGCCACACTTGCCGGTTCAATCGTCCCGCTTCTCATGCATAAAATGAAAATCGATCCAGCAGTAGCTTCAGGTCCTTTCATTACAACTATAAATGACCTTATCAGTATTCTTATTTATTTCGGATTAGCAACATTATTAATGGGCTATTTACTATAAGTCAAAGATGGCCCTCCTGAAGGGTCATTCCCAGAGGACTTTAGAAAACGGTGTTTTTATCAAAGGAAATTTGATATACTGTCATTAGTAGCAGGTACTAATAACTTGTATTAAAAATAGGAGGTCACATACGATGACTTTTTCATTAGAGGGAAAAACGTTTGTCATAATGGGTGTTGCGAATAAAAGAAGTATTGCTTGGGGAGTTGCCCGTTCCTTACATAAAGCAGGTGCAAAAATGATTTTCACTTACGGAAAAGACCGTACGGAAAAAAGCGTTAGGGAACTATCTTCTACATTGGAAGGGGAGCCCTCCATCATTTTACAATGTGATGTAACGAAGGATGAAAGCATTGAAAAATGTTTTGCGACGATTAAGGAAGAAACAGGTATCATTCATGGCGTGGTACACAGTGTCGCATTCGCTAACAAGGAAGAACTGGACGGTGAGTTCGTCAATACGAGCCGTGAAGGGTTCTTGCTTGCCCATAATATCAGTTCATTTTCTTTAACGGCTGTAGCTAAAGCGGCGAAAGAAATCATGCCGGAAGGCGGCAGCATTGTCACAATGACGTATCTTGGCGGTGAACGGGTCATGCCTAATTATAATGTAATGGGAGTGGCTAAGGCTTCACTTGAAGCCAATGTCCGTTACCTGTCAAGTGATCTTGGCAAAGATAACATTCGAGTGAATGCTATTTCAGCGGGACCTATCCGTACCCTATCCGCAAAAGGTGTTCGCGACTTCAATACCATTTTAAAGAAGATTGAAGAAGAAGCACCGCTTCGTCGTACAACGACACCAGAAGAAGTAGGGGATACGGCCGTATTTTTATTAAGTGACATGTCCCGCGGGATTACCGGGGAAAATATCCATGTGGATTCTGGTTACCATATAATCGGATGACAGTAAAAGAAGGGGACCGATATCGGTCCCCTTTTTTATTGATTTTCCACTCCTCAGGAATCCTAAATTGCTGCATCCTCATTTGAAATCTATCCGATTTTTTCATCTTCAAATGTTTTAGTTTTCTCCATAAATGCCCAGCATATCCAAGCTTGGTTGATGTCCTTTTTTGAAGGAGTGTCACATCTCCAGCATAAAGAAGGGTGAGTTTCATATAAATGATACATAGAGCGGATATTCATTGTTTGCGAGAATCGGCATAAAGCGGCTTTCAACCCTATTCGAGAAAAAGAAGGAGGGGTATCATGGACGTGGAAAAAGTTGGTGTGCCTTGTGCTGATGGAAAACAAACTATACAAAATACGCTGAAGAGACATATCAATTTACATGGAAAAAATATCAGTACTTCATATACCGCCGAGGAATTGGTGGAGCTATTGTCCCGACTTCCAGCCTTTGCACCTAAGCCTGTTTGTAAATTCATCATCAATGACCGTACACTATTCGGGAAATTGGAACAAAAAAAAGAATCCAGTTTGTTCATAAGGCATAAATTCGGGAAAAAAGTTGTCCAATACCAAATGGAACAGCTGCAGTCCGTGGATATTCTGAAATATTAAGGAGGGTTTTCATGTCAGGGAAAAATGGCGATAAGGAATCCAAACCACTTATATATGTCGATCAAGCAAAAATATCAGATCTGCGTGGAAATATGCAAAGTGATTTTAGAACGAAAAAGGCTAAACCTCAAGACAGCGCTGAGCCGGAACTTCAGGAAGAAGCCGAGCATAAAGAAGAAAAAATCGAACAGGTCAAACGCGAATTTGGTGTTTATGATGCCATGATGGAAATTGAAAAAGAGATTACGGGATTAAGGAAAATCACGGAAGAATATGTCCCTGAGCAAGCTCCGGTTGAAAAAATGGAACATCCTGAACAAATTGAACAGGAAAATGAAAAGCCAGTTAAGAGAAAAAGGAAAAAGGTGGAGAAGAAGGAATCTTCCCGTGACATCATTTCCCGCCTATCCAATCATCAAGGTTTTCCAAAACCATTATGTGAGGCTGTAATTAACGGAGAAAAGCTTCGGTTTCATGTGATGGGCATGAGAGGGGAATCAGTGAAAATTAAAAGAGGGAACCATATCCGTTTCGTGGGTCTGCCGGATATCATCGATGCCAAAATAATTGAAGAATCCAAGTGAAGGAGCAATATTAAATGTTTCTCCCACAAAGTGAATTTACCTTATTTATCATATTAGGCTTGGCTTCCTTCAGGCTGACACGCTTGATCGTTTTCGATAAAATCATGGAGCCGCTGCGCAGCCCCTTTTTTAAAGAGATAGAGGAAAAAAATGAAGAAGGAATTGTGGAAATATTTTTAATGCCCAAGGAAAAGGGTCTGCTGGGGTGGATTGGTCAATTGCTAAGTTGTTTTTGGTGCGTGGGTGTCTGGGTCAGCCTTTTTCTGGTTTTCCTTTATATCCAACATTGGTTTATAGGCGACGTACTGATATTAATCCTTGCCGTTGCAGCAGTAGGAGCGATAATTGAGGTCATAATCAGCAAAATTATGGACATTTGATTGGAAACAACTTGTCTAATCATTCATATAGTATGATATAGATCTTAAAGGAGGAGTCATGAATTGAATCAGAAACAGAATAATCCATGGGCATATGCAAAACCGATAAAAAAAGATCAGCCAATCAAAATCAAGAAAGATTGTGGCTGTAATAATAACAATAAAAATAAAGGCTATTGAGTGAAAAAACCTTTCCATTTTGGAAGGGTTTTTTTATTTCCTAATCCTACCATTCATAAAAAAACCGTTAAACAAGAAAATAACAATAGAACGATAAATTAGGATGTGATTCTATGTTCAGACAAGGAAGATATTTTAAGGGAAGCTGGCTGATTTTTATAGTTGTTTTGTGTGTGCTTACGGGGTGCAGCAATCAGAATGATGGAAAAACGGAGAATTTCGCAATGATTAAACGTACGAATCCTGAACCGATGGATATCATTAATGGAATGGATGAGAAGGATGAAAAGGGACTGATCTCAAAGGTAAAGGAAACAGTTGCTAATGAAGACACCATCTATGACGTGATCGTCGTGAAAAACGACAAAAAGATTATCGTCGCTTATAAAGTTAAGCACCTACAACGTTTTCATATGAAGAAAATTGAAAAGACTGTGACTGAAAATCTGGAAGAGAAGTTTCCCAAAAATGATTTTATCGTATCTAGCGATTATAAAATCTTTTTGGAATCGGTAAGGTTGAACGAGTTACTTAAGAAAAAAGATGTACCCGAGAAAAAGGCAAGGAAGAAGTTCAAGGAAATTGAAGAACTTCAAAAAGAATTAATTTAGAAGAGAGGTTCAACAATATGAGCGGCAAGGATAAAACGACCCCAATACAGGATGCGTATCAAGAGCTTCAAGGGAAGCATGAAATTAAAAGACCGATAGTGAAGAATTGTTTGAAGGCCTTTTTAGTAGGTGGTATTTTCTGCATAGTGGGACAAGCCATTTCCTACTTCTATATTTATTTTTTTAACTTTACGGAGCAGACAGCAGGAGGTCCGACAACGGCTACCATGGTGTTTCTGGCCCTTTTGATGACCGGTTTCGGGTTTTACGACCGCATTGGCCAGTTTGGGGGGGCAGGGAGTGCCGTCCCTGTCACTGGGTTCGGTAACGCAGTCATTTCGGCAGCAATCGAACATCGGACGGAAGGTTTTGTACTTGGAGTTGGATCCAATATGTTTAAATTGGCCGGATCGGTCATTTTATTTGGAGTATTTTCAGCCTTTGTCGTGGCGTTGATAAAAACGATTTACCTAATGATTGGGGGCTAAGCGGTGTTAAAGGGAAAACAAACATGGATGTTCACCAATAAACCGGTCATCTTGGAAACAGGGGTAACAGGCGGGCCATTTGAAGCTAATGGAGAAATCGCTGGTGATTTCGATATTTTATACGACGATTTGTGGATGGAGCAGGATTCATATGAGAAGGCTCATCGCCATTTGATGGAGAAAGCGGTAGAGCTTGCATTGGAAAAAGGTAAGATTGGCAAGGAGCAGGTGCAATTTTTCTTGGCGGGTGATTTAATCAATCAGGTTACACCGACAAGCTTTGCAGCGAGAACCAATGGAATTCCATATTTCGGCTTGTTTGGAGCCTGTTCCACATCGATGGAAGGGCTTGCTCTAGCTGCCTTCATCACTAATTATGGCGGGGCTAACTATGTGTTGACAGGTGCCTCGAGCCACAATGCAGCTGTTGAAAAACAATTTCGCTATCCAACTGAATATGGCGGGCAAAAACCACCTACAGCTCAATGGACGATAACGGGAGCGGGGGTGGCGCTGGTTGCACCTGATGGAAGCATGCAAGGGGAATTTCCCCATATTGTCTCCGCCACTATCGGAAAGGTCATTGACATGGGATTGAAAGATCCTTTCAATATGGGGGGAGCGATGGCCCCGGCGGCCGCCGATACGATACTTGCCCATTTCAAAGATACTGGTTTGACCCCGGATGATTACGATTTCATCATTACCGGTGATTTAGGTCAAATAGGGAGGGAGACAGCTCTTGACTTATTGAAGCAAAAGGGCTGTGATATCAATCAGGAAAAATTCAAGGATTGCGGATTGATGATTTTCAAAAAGGACCAGCCTGTTTTGGCTGGCGGGAGCGGTGCGGGATGTTCGGCAGTGGTATTATACGGTCATATACTGAATGAAATGATTTCCGGCAAATATAAAAAAATCCTGCTGGTCGCAACAGGAGCATTATTGTCACCGCTTTCCGTCCAGCAAAAAGATACGATTCCGTGCATTGCCCATGCTGTAGCCATTGAATATGGGATGAATTCATGAAAAAGGAGAGATTTCGATGTTAGCAATGTTTTTTTGGGCCTTTGTCATCGGTGGCTTGATTTGTGTAGTCGGCCAGCTTCTTTTCGATGTTGCTAAGCTGACACCGGCACATACGTTAAGCTTGTTCGTTGTAATAGGGGCTGTTCTCGGCGGATTTGATTTATATGAGCCGCTTGTTAACTTTGCCGGTGCCGGAGCAACCATACCGATCGTTTCGTTCGGGAACTCGCTGGTGAACGGGGCGATGATGGAATCGGAAAAACATGGTCTAGTCGGCGTACTGACAGGCATGTTTGAAATTACAAGTTCCGGTATCTCTGCAGCAATCGTCTTTGGATTCATCGGAGCATTGGTTTTCAGGCCAAAAGGATAAAATAATCGAAATAGGCAGCCTTGGAATGGGACATGGCCTATACATATTTGTCCAGACCTACATATGTTATCAGTAAGCTTTAGCGAGAGCGAGGTGATATGTATGTTTGGTTTTGGTGGCTACGGTTGTTGTGGCGGCAGCGGTTATGGATACGGCGGCGGTTATGGCGGAGGATACGGTGGCGGCGGTTCCACTTTCGCGATAATCGTTGTATTGTTTATCCTATTGATCATTGTAGGGGCTTCTTTCTGCTAAGGCGTAAAAGGAATGGGCAGAAGAAGCCTATTCCTTTTATTTTTTTTGTATGGGCCTAGCACTTTTTTCTGATAATGCCATAGGATAGGTACAGAAAAGGGAGGGGCTTAGGTATGGATAATAACTTTTTTAAAAACATAGAAGGTAAAACCGGCGTAAATATGAAAGATGTATTAGAATTGGCAAACTCGCTCCAAGGAGCCAACTTCAAAGATGAAACAACGGTTAGAAACGTCATTAAGCGTGTTTCAAAAATAGCGAATAAGCCGGTCAATAAGGAAACGGAAGATAAAATCGTACATTCCATCGTAGCTGAAGGGAATAAACTTGATTTCGGGACGATATCCAATATGATTAATAAAAAATGAAAAAGGGCCTGCTATCATGCAGGCCTTCAGACTGCAGACAAACTTGAAAAAAAGCAAGTTTGCCTGCAGTTTTTTAATTTTAAAAAGTCCATTTGCAAGATTTATAGCGTCGGCTTTTGGTCAAAGCTTCAGGAAACGTGATGGATGGGCAGTCCGTCCGCGTCTAGTTTGCAGGATGGAAAGGTAAAGATCCTTTTTAGCCCTGGTTGCCGCTACATAGAGCAATCGTCTTTCCTCTTCAAGAGGGGATAGTTCCCCTTTTCGGTAAGATTCAAGTGCGAAATCATGAGGAATGCTGCCATCGACAGCAGCAAGGACATATACGGTTTGATATTCAAGCCCTTTGGAACGATGTATGGTGGTAAGCTGTATGGCATCCTTAAAGTGTTTCGATAGCTGTTTAATCTCTTGGACCATCGCAGTCATATGATCGACATGTTCAATGAAAGCGGCAACGGTTGGAAAACGATTTGCCGCCACCTTTAAGTCACGGATGTCATCGGACCCTTTTTCCAGGTTCGCATCATTACCGCGTTTTTTTACATATTCCTGGTATCCTAAATCTTTCTCGATGATCTCTAACGCTACGAGTGGCGACATAATTTTTAAAGACCGAATCTGTCCCGGAATCGTTTTTAATTTTCGTTCTTGAAAAGCATGTCCAGTCTTAACAAAAGCAAATGCATCGATGAAGTCACAATCCTGCAATATTGTCATTGCTTTTAACTCTTGTAATATACTTTGCTTTAAGAATAGGGAGGAAAGGACATCAGATGCTGCCTTGCTGTCATGCGGGAACAAACTCAAGCGCAAAAAGGCAAGCATGCCGCGAATGACCTTACGCTGATAAAACGAATCCGCATCCTTTTCAATGACGAATGGCAGATTGGAAGCGGCAAGCCGTTCAAAAATGGCCCTGGACATCGTGTGTGTCCTGTACAATACTGCAAAGTCCCCAGGGTTTGCTCCCTTGGATATTTTCTCTTGGATATCGGATACAATCATCGTCGCTTCCAATTCTTCATCATAAGGATAAAATAAAACAGGTGGATTTCCTGAATCATGCTGTGCCCTCATCTTTTTCTCCATCCGGTTCTGGTTTCGCTTGATCAAGCGGTTCGCTGTAGCGACAATTTCGTGGGAAGAGCGGTAATTCTCCGTCAGCTTCACCACTTGGGATCGAGGGAAGTCATGATTGAAATTCAAAATATACTTCGGATCGCTTCCACGGAATGAATAGATGGATTGGTCATCATCTCCAACCGCACATACATTTTTTGATTCAGCAGAGAGGAGTTTTATCAATTCATATTGAACTTTATTGATATCCTGAAACTCATCTACCAAAAAATAGTTAAACCTTTGCTGATATTTCTTTAAAAAATCTGGGTGATTTTTTAAAAATACATAACAGCCTACAAGCATATCATCAAAATCATACTTCCCTGTTTGCTGTTTATATTCTTCATATTTCTTATATAAAAATAAACACGATTTCTCCCAATCGTCCTTAGGGTGAATATCTTCTGGAAAAGCCAAAGAGTTTTTCCAAAGCCCGATTTGTTGAAGGGCCTGATCATATGCAAATTCCTTATCATCAAGTTCCAATTCCCTGCCAGCCTGTTTCAATACCTTTTCTTTTTCCCACTCCCACTTCAATAGGAAATCGCGCTGCCATTTGGCTGGTTCGTGGAAAATCAGGATTTTATAAAAGATGCTATGAAAGGTCCCGCTAACGATTTGAGAAACAAGGGAGGGCGTCATATAGGGATAACCGAGCAGACGCTGCTGCATTTCCTTTGCGGATTTCGCCGTAAATGTTACAAGCATGATACTTTTTGGATCAATCTTTTTCACTGTGAGCATATAGGCAGTGCGTACCGTCAATACGCGGGTTTTCCCGCTACCTGCTCCTGAAAGGACAAGGATGGGTCCATCGATCGTCATTACCGCTTTGAGTTGCTCTGCATCGAGAACAACCCCTGAAGAGGATAATTCTTGAAAGTATGGTTCCTCTGATTGTGCCATGTCATATGGCTTATCTGAATATTTCGGATTGCCGGTTATGGGGCGGCTTTTAAGGAAAGGTTCGGTAATGGTTTTCGTTTCAGTAATGGTTCGTGATGTTGGAATCCTAAATCCATTCTGTTCCATATATTCTAAGGGCTTATCTTCATTTATGGATTCTGAAATTGGCATTTCACAGGGTCCCTGCGATGGGTCGCTATGATAAAAATAAGGTGTCTCATGGATTCCAATAAATAATTTCACTGGTTTATGACAAATGATACAAGAAAGCTGATCACGTTTTCCTTTTTCAAAAAGTGTCTGCAGCTCACCAGCTGAAACGGTATGTAAATGTACGATTTCATTGCCAGATTTTGCTTGATTCATATAAATGGATACCTCTAATCTATTAAAAATATCGGCAATACTCATCATACCAGAAGATTAGGAAAAAAGAATGTGGAAATCATGTTTAAATATTGTTCTGGCAGGGTAATTAAATGACAACATAACTATTTCAATATAAGGAGGGGTTACTATGGGATATATAGCACCTGTCACACAATTTGATTATATTCAATATGCCAACCGGAAGGTCGAAGCTGCAGGGAAAGTAAGAATTGTTAAAGGAGCGGCACCCATTCAACCCATCCGTTTTGATCAGGTGTTGGAAAGGGAAAGGGAAAGGGAAAGGGAAAGCGTTGAAGGATTAAATCAAATTCAAGATAATGTTCGGGTAAGTGCATATGGAGCAGGCACATATCAACATGAAATGGGCAGGAGCGTCAGGAAGGATTTAACGGCTGGAATGACAGGAAAAGGCAGGTTCATCAACGAAATTGTCTAGTTCCTCCAGAAAGACAAAAGAGGACACGTGAAGTGTCCTTTTTGTGCTGACTTCTTAAAGAATGTCTATTTCCACGATTAGGGCTAACAATAGTTGCAATAAAAGTTGGATGTTAAGAGCGATTTGTGCATCAGTTGTTGTAATGTCGATATCACGGCTGTTTTCAACAATTGTTTTTTGGCGCGTGATTTGTTTAACATTAGAAGATTGGATTAATTGTTGAGTGATCTTATCAGCATTATCACCATCTGCAACGGAAATGCTTACGATGACCGCAATTGCAGCTTGTAGAGCAGCTTGTAGTGAGAGGGCCGCTTTAACATCCGTTGAAGTGATATTTACATTACAAGAATCTTTAATGTAAATAAGTTCTTCAGAAAGCTGAACTTGATTATTATCCTGTCTTGCATCTTGGTCAATCTTTGTGTCATCGTCGTTACAGAATCCTGAAAGGGGATGTCTGGAAGCGGAATCTAGAGCCGACCATGACCTTTCAGAGTCATCATGTGTGTTACAATTGCTACGATATACATTTTGGTTCATGTTGTTTTTTCCTCCTTAGGTTTTATTCCCTATTAAAATATGCTTTGATGGTTAATCGGGTTGGACGAATAAATCAGTTCATTCGTCTATTTTTTAAATACTTAGAGAAAGTATTAGTGTGTGGGGGATGAATAATAAAGAAGCTGGAGCTTTAGGAATGAAATGTAAGTGCTGCTATGTCTCGGTTTACTTATTTCTCGCCAGCAAGTAAGGTGATTAGGTGATATGGTGCGTCATTTATTTTTGGAATCCGTGAATTTGTTGTGAATGGAATTGGTAACTGGATTAACATCATGTTCCGTGATGTTCTTTTCTTGGTTTATGATTTTTAGTGATTGCTCTTGTAAATAACGAACGGTTTCTTTAAGGTTGTTTCTCTCTTTTTCAGTTAGATCGACCTTTTCCTTTTTGAAACCATGTTTTCTCAAAGTCCTCGAAACCAGCAGCTCCATCAGTCTTTTTTGAGACTCATCCAGGTTAAAATCATTGTTACCCATAAAATTTTCCCTCCTTCTTGCTTTCTATATATAGACTATGTATTTTTGATGAGATTGCCATTGAACGGAAATGGTTTTTTTCATAAAACGATAATTTAAGTCCATGAACGAACAAAAAAAGCTGTCCAATCAGAAGACTGAAAGGACAGCTTTTTTATATCAAAAAATGGTTTTCTTCATCGTTTTATGAGGAATGCCAGCATCCATGAATTCGTCGGAAACGATCTCATAACCTAATTTTGAATAAAAAGGGATGGCATGCACTTGGGAATCAAGCTTTAATTGAGGCACTTCCTGCTGGATTGCGTATTCCTCAATAGCATTCATGATCATGGCGCCGGCACCATTCTTACGGCCCGATGACAGTACACAAATGCGCTGTACTTTACCGATGTTGTCAATGACCCTGAAGCGGCCGGCACCGATTGGCAGATGCTGCTCATCATATAAAACGAAATGTGTGGAATCTTTTTCATATTCATCGATCTCTTCTTCAAGAGGGACGTTTTGTTCTTGGACGAACACTTTTCTTCGAATCATATATGCGTTTTCAAGCTCTTGGCTGTTCTCTGCGATTTTTACAAACACGAAATCATTCAGCTCCTAATCTAAATGTTTCATAAACGGTCCATGCCCCATCTTCAAGTTGATACAGCAAGTGAACTCGTTTCACCTCTTCTTCATGGCTGATGTCAAGCATGCTTAATTGGCCTAAAACATCAGAATGCTCATTATCGGATAAATCTTGAGCGATTGTAATATGCGGGACAAATGCATGTTCACTTTCACTTTTTATGAAATCCTCATTGTTAAGCGCATCATGCAGCTCTTGAAGCCCTTCGGATAATTCTACTTTGAAATAAATAGTATTACTTACGGGTTGGAAAGACTTCGTTTTGGTTACGCTCATCGTAAAAGGTCTGCACTTTTGAGCGATGCCTTTTAATTGTTCCGCGATTGTTGAAATTTCCATATCCGTCGCTTCGAACGTTGGTTTAAGCGTTAGATGCGGTGGTATGAAAGCATACTTCGTATCATACCGTTTGCGATAGGAGTTAGCTAAATCTTGAAGTTTTTTTGAAGGGAAAATTGCAACACCATATTTCATAAATAAAACCTCCTGATATTTTTTATTGTTGTATTATAGTTGGACATGTTTTTTGCTTGAAACCATCCCAAACAGGTGATTTCGAGTAATTAGAACATTTCCAATAGTGCTCGTTTCAAATCTGCCTGCCAGAATTTCCAGGTATGATTACCTTCAAATTCTTCATAGAAGCAAGGAAATCCTTTTTGGTTTATTAATTTATGCAATTCCCTATTTGGTTCTATGAAGTTTGCCTTATTGCCATCCGTCGTCGGTACATCCGTTTCACCCGTCCCGATCACATGGTAAAGTTCGAGGAGATGCGGATCCTCAAAATTACGTACAGCATCCATTACTGCTTCATTGGCAAGCGGGGACTGCATGATGCATTTACCGAATGTATGCGGATACTGCAAAGCGGCCAATAAAGAAACTGTACCGCCAAGAGAGTCACCGATCAAAGTTCGACCATGTCCCATTTGATAGGTTGGGAATTCATCATCTAAAAACGGAACTAGTTCATGGGCAAGAAAACGTATGTATGCAATATGCTGTTCCCCGTCCGGATGATATTTGCGCCTGCGGTCAAAGCGGTCTTTATAAGGAATGCCGACAATGATGATATTCTCGATCTCATCGTTCCCTAACAGTTCATCTGCTACCCGACCGATTCGGCCCATTTGAAAATAATCACGGCCATCCTGAGCAATCACAAGCGAATATTTATACAATGGCGAATAATTAGCAGGCAAGTAGACAAGCAATTCCAATTCTTCTGCTAAAGCTTCGCTTTTAAACATGTACTCTTTAATTGTGCCTTTGCGTAAACTCATTCTCCCGCACCTCAATGATAATTAATAATGAAAAACAACTTACTTGATTATTTTAGCATAGCCTTGCAACTTTTTCCCGCGACAAGAATTTGGAATATAAAATTTTCGTTATATTTTCTAAAAATTTAAATTATAAGGTGCTATAATACAAGGATATAGAAAAATAATACAAAAAAAGGTGGCGAATAAAATGGCAGATGTACACGTGCACAGCAGGGAAGTGACAAAGGCGGCTAAACGAACATTATTGGAGCGTGGTGTCAGTGTGGAGGCAATTGCAAAAATCGTATATGAATTGCAGTTCCCGTACAAAGCTGATCTTAAGCTGGAGGAATGCATCCACAGCGTTGAGCGTGTCCTGTTGAAAAGGGAAATTCAACATGCCATTTTAGTCGGTGTGGAGCTGGATAAACTGGCAGAGCAAAAAAAACTATCAGAACCCCTGCAATCGATTGTTGAATCGGATGAAGGGCTATTCGGAGTGGATGAAACGATTGCCTTTGGTGCAGTACTCGGTTACGGAAGCATTGCTGTAACAACCTTTGGCCATTTGGATAAAAATAAAATAGGCGTCATACACGAACTTGATAAGAAGCAAGAAGGAATCGTGCATACCTTCCTGGATGACATCGTTGCAAGCATTGCCGCGAGTGCCGCCTCAAGGTTAGCTCATCGTCTGAGAGATGAAGAGGAATCGTTAACTGAACAGGAAAAGGACATCCAGGAAGAAGAAGAGTTAATAGGTTGAACCTTGAAGAGCAATCTTCAGCCAGACCTGTAAAACCTGGCCTTAATGAGGCGGGCAGAAAGGATGTTGGCTACTTTAAATGTCCGTTTTGTCTGCCTTAGAAAACAGAATGCGTGAATATGGCCTGGATAAATTTCAAGCACTTGGATTTTCCGTTGTGTAATCTTACCTTGTTCGGAGAGATAAATCATTTCTAATGGAGCATTTTCTTCCATATGTTTACGAAGTATATATTTCATTCCAAGTCACTCCTTTGCTTACTTGCTTGCTATCATTATATGCGAACGTACGTTTTGTATGCAAGTGAAAAGCGAACATTTGTTCTGTTTTGTTGTGAGGGTAAATGGAAGAAGATGAAATTATAACTTTTTTAATATTATATGTAGAGTTTTTAACAACTAAACAAAAAACGATTTATGTACTCAATTTCTGACCTTTCTACTAACAGGTCTCTTTGAATCGCAGTAGCTTGGTTCTTCATCAAACAAAACTGAAGTGCGGTTATACCTCACCTCATTTTCATTGAGAATAAAGAATCTGTTTCCCCGATTATATCCACAAAAATCCCTTCCTTATTGTTAACGACCACCTTCTTAATAAGATATAAAATCCAGTAGATTTTTGCTGTTTGAGTTAGATTTATTTTCAAATTTGTAACATATGTACAAACATCTTTTCTTTTAATGAATAAAATAACCCGAAAATAAAAAAAGAAAAAGGTGATTATAATTAAAAATCATTATTCCATTTCACATTGTAATTCCTTTATAGACACCACATATCTTAATAAGAAATGTGTGCAAAAGAAACCGGATGATTGTCATAGCTGCCATAAGAAACACAATGACTGTATATGTCACCAAAAGAAACCGGATGATTGTCATTGCTGTCATAAAAAACACAATGACTGTATTTGTCATCAAAAGAAATCGGATGATTGTCACTGTTGTCATAAGAAACACAATGACTGTATTTGTCATCAAAAGAAACCGGATGGTTGTCACTGCTGTCATAAGAAACACAATGACTGTATTTGTGAGCAAAAGAAAGATGATGACTGTCATTTGTGCCATAAGAAACATAATGACTGTATTTGTCATCAAAAGAAATCGGATGATTGTCATTGTTGTCATAAAAAACACAGTGACTGTATTTGTGAGCAAAAGAAAACCGATGACTGTCATTTGTGCCATAAGAAACATAATGACTGTCACTGTGATAATAAGAAACATAATCTAGTAAGAGCATCTGCGTTCAGGGCTAATAAGAATACACCACAACTTTACGAAGCAGCGTTAACTCCCTCTGTAAAAGTTTTATTCCAAACTGAACAGTTTGATTTAGCGGATGAATATAATCCGCATATATCAACATTTATTCCAACTAAGGATGGAATTTATGAGATAACAGCAAAAGTCTCGTTTTGTCCGTCAAAAAGTAAAAGCAATGATTCCTCAAAAAACAAAAAAGATAATTGCAAATGTGATTATTGCAGTAAAAATAGTTGCAACTGTGATTATTGCAGAAAACATCATTCTTCTTCAAAAGACAAAAAAAGGAATTCTTCAAAAGAAGGATATGTCGCATCCATTTCCATTAACGTAAACGGAGATAATTTAGATATTGTTAATGACTTCTTGGAGAAATCAAGACCTATTGGACTATCCGTTACTACAATCCTTCAGTTACAAGCAGGAGATCGGGTACAAGTATTATTTAGCGCAGATGCAAACGGAGAAATTTTAGCAGAAGCATCTTTAACAAACTTTCAGGCTGCCAGATTCCCTTCTCCAATGTAAAGATCTTTCTGCTTTAGTCTTAGATTGAGTAAATGGACATCATATTTGTTAATTAAAGTTGAGTAAACGTATGATTAGGAGCCTTGGATTCTCCTTGAAAAAGGTGAGGCGGATTCTATTCCGAGAAATTTTGGGTGTCAGATCCAACTTTCAGGGATTAACGCCTAAGACCACACTTTACGGAAAAAAACTTTTTTAGCAAAACTACTTGTTTTATTTTGAATACCACTATATAATAAATCTTGTTCAGAAAAGAAGTCAGCAACTAAGTAAGTTTTAAACCAAGCTCTATAGAGCTTGATTACATACGACTTGTTAGCTCAGTGGGAGAGCACTTCCTTGACAGGGAAGGGGTCGTGGGTTCGAATCCCTCACAGGTCATCAACTAACAAAGGCTCAAATCCTTTATGTAACAAGGATTTGGGCCTTTTTTTGTTTATAAATATATAGTTCATTTTGTATTATTTACTGGATTGGTTGCGGATAGAGCAGCATTTAAACCTAATACATGTCAATTATTTGTAATGATTGATATTTCAATGAACTGTAGGCAAAGCCTTTCGCTTATTCAGCTCACGATGGAGGTTAAAAAGAAGACCTTTTTTTTGGCTTTTCTTTAAAAGGTACATAATCATATTCTTCGGTAAAATCCACTTTACTATAATGTGTTGGATTACTCACTACTAAATACCATGCACGGGAATACTTCCTGGAAGCCCTGAACATGACGCATGAAGACTATGCGAAATATCAGCAAACGATGGTTTCTTGGCTTGAAAAGTATAATACAATGCCTTCACTTAAAATGATGGTAGAACAATATAGAGAAGAATTACAACCCTTACCCTCCACTTCAGTATTATATAGTAAATATTACCTTTGTTTTTAACGGATGATTTTAATACCTCAACAGTTTATTATATTGATAAAGGATGAAGTATTTAATCTACTACTACTATAATTTGGTAAGTCTTTAAAAGGGAAGTGATTGTTAAATGCTTTATATAAGCGATATCGAAAAGGTAATTAATAACACATTAAATGAGCACAATTTGGATATTATTTATGAATTTGACAATAATCTAAGTGCACCTATGAGTTATAACGTATCGACCAATACTATAAAATTCAATTACCTTCAAGTTAACGGTTATAAAGGGAAAATTAGAATTAAAGAGACAGAGGAAGATTTTGTTAAAATTATTCTGTATCGTATGATTGGTTATTATTTAGATTTTAAGAAAAACAAACATGATTTAAGGATTTTAATGTATGGTCACGAAGAAGAAAAAGAAAAGCTGAAATCTGAAATAGAAACTAATGCTTGGGATTATGGGAGAACATTAATACCTGAACAACTATTGGAGTCATATGATAAAGTTCGTGAATTGGATAAAATGTTAATAAATTAATGTGCTCTAAGAAAATGGTGACCCGACTTTAAACTAAAACAAGGAAAGAAAAAGAGCCTCCTTGGAGAATCTCTCTTGGCTGAATTTTGAGTGAGCAATTAAACTGGTATTCAATAAGACAGACCCAGAGAAAGAGGGGGTGTCTTAGAAAGATTGATGAATAAACAAAGAGAAAATCAAGTTCAAAGTTTGTGCTCGGTTTTTAAGAGATATCGATTGCTTGACAAAAGAAATACACCGGACTGAACATACTTCTGAAGAGAGGTTTTAATGAACAACATATACTAGATAAAGAGGAAAGAGATTATTGGTCAAGCGGCTCCAGAGAACGATTGCGTAGATAATTATTATGACCTGCTCATCCAACGATTTGTTCATGGCAGTAATTTAGATACAGCAGACAAAATTACGATGTCTTTATCCAGCCAAACTTGAAGCAATTTAATCGAGAACAATTTCTTGCTATATATGATGGTATTAACAGGAACCGTCAATGTTATGCATAGATTTGGATGCTTAGTGCTATCATTGTAATTTCGGTTTTATTAATATTTCCTTTTGTATATTTGATTTTAGGAACTGAGATATTTGGTGTTTAAGTTTTTGATAATACTGATGATCTTTCTTCGATTAACAGGAGCTTTAGTACTATAGGTGTAATAAAAGAGAGTATAAGAATTAGTCTCTTTTATTTATACATAATTAACATTAATGTTTCACAAGCCTAAATAAATGGACAGTCAAAGGGGACACTCAATAGAGGTCCCCCTTTCATAATGTATTACGGTAATGAAGTTTTATATTGTTCCATTAAATCACCTGCATATAAGCTTGTTATCATTAAGAAAATGGCAAGCCCGATGTATAATGAGAACCAGATGACTTTTGTTTTGAGACTCGATGAGTAATAGGATTTCTCTTTATCCCTAATTTCAGTTTGTTCTTGCACTTCTTTAAAGAACTTTGCTGCTATTCGTTCATAGGTGCCTATATTTTCAAAATCGGTCGGTCCGTTCTGGTATTCATTCGTATTAGCAGCATCCATTAAGGATCTATAAATATTAAATTTTACCTCGGTCAGCTGTTTTTCTTTTAGCTTATTATCATCAAATAGCGGGATATGCCAACTCTTCATGTTGTTAAACTTTTCAAATTGTTGGCTTGATTCCATATTCCAAATATTAACCAGGCGAATTTTTTCTTCATCTGTTGCAGCTGCATATTGTTCTAGTTGCCTTAATCCAAATTGATTCAATTCAATGATGATGTCTCTTTGATTTCTGGTTGTCTCGCTACGAATTTCTTTCCACCACTTAGAAATGCCCAATAATAAGAAAAGAATTAAGAATGGATTTGGATGGAGAAATAAATATACAACCATCCCGATAATCCCTACTACCCAAAGCTTTGTGGAGATGACTCCCACTATACGTCCTCCATCAAGAGGATGCACAGGCATTAGATTAAATAGGTTAATCATGGCTCCAAGTGTAATAACTAAAAGCCAAAATGGATTTTCCGTCATCATAAATAGGGGGATGGCAGGTAGAAATGCTAATGTACCTAATAAAGGACCACCGAAGGCAAGATAAGCTTCTTGGTTAGCATTCTTGGGTTCTTCCTTAAGGGCAATTAATGCTCCGACAAAAGGGATGAAAATGGCATTGGATGTTTTGATGCCTTTTCTCTTTGCAGCAAGTAAATGCCCCATTTCATGGATGTAAATTAGATAGACTAGGGCTACGGCAAATTTCCAACCGTAAACCAAGGCATACGCACCTAATGAAACGAAAATAGAAATCAGGGAACCTACTTTTGCTATTTTCAATAGCGCAAACAACCATTTCATTTTCCCCAGGAAAAATAACCCGATGGCCCCCAAACCTACCCATCCTTTTTTCGATATAGATTCTTTCAAAATGTACCTCCTAGAGTAAATGGGAAAACAGATGACCCCAGTGACACTAAGTCTATCTGAGCTCCTTCTTGATTTATCACCTTACTAATATCCTTATTATATCGTATTGGGTAATCCAATTATTATCATCTTAGTGATATTTTTCTAGAATATTACCTTTCAAGTATTACATTTTATAATTAAGATAGAGTTCTGTCCTTAATACTTAGGGCCCTCACAGGAACTAACAAAGGCTCAAATCCTTGATATCAAAGCATATCCAAATATCATTCCTGTGTGTTTTTATGCATTGCACAAAGTTGCACAGAAACTGCATGTGAAGGTGAATCGTTCGTTGCATGACGCTAGCCACTTTGGTACACTATGCAGAAGTGCATTTCAGCTAGGATTGACTATCGAATGATAGATAAGATGCTGTCATCTTTACATAATTCATGGTCTTTTTAAGCGGTGGGGTGCTCCCGAACGAAATATGGTACAAAAGCTTAACAATATAAAAGTTTTTCTAAGAGGACCATCTGTTCCCTCATACAGCAGGAGTTGTATGGGGGCTTGTATTTTATTGAGAATTTTCTGTTTAGATGAAATAAGGAGGAAGCAATGAACAATTATAAATTGACCATTCAATATGATGGCGGGCGCTATAAAGGCTGGCAGCGACTTGGTAATAGTGATGATACGATCCAAGGGAAAATAGAAAATGTATTAACGGAAATGGCAGGGGAAAAAATCGAGATCATCGGATGCAGCAGAACGGATGCCGGTGTACACGCCCTTGCTCAAATCGCCAATTTTAAGATTGGTGAAAATCTGACTGAAGTTGAAATCATGGATTATTTGAATAGATATTTACCAAGAGATATCAGCATTGTCGAGGTTACGTTAGTCCCTGAACGTTTTCATGCACGTTATAATGCTAAGGATAAAACCTATTTGTATAAGATCTGGAACGAGCCATACACAAATCCTTTCATGAGAAAGTACAGTATGCATGTAGAGGAAAAGCTGGATATCACTAGAATGAAAAAAGCATGTCAACATTTTAGAGGTGAACATGATTTTACTGCTTTTTCAAATGCAAAATCCAAGAAAAAATCCATGGTACGTGAAATATATTCCATTGATATAGAAGAAGATGCCGGTTTCATCGAAATTACAGTACGAGGCGATGGATTTCTTTATAATATGGTTAGAAAGATTGTCGGGACGTTGATAGAAGTTGGGTTGGGTGAAATAGATGCTGAAAATATACCAAGTATTGTAGAGTCAAAAGAAAGAATCCAAACGGGCCGTATGGCGGAGGCAGCTGGGTTATACTTGGTAAAGGTTGATTTTTAGACCGGATATTGATGCATGTGTTAATGAATGTAATGTGTACAGGCAGTAGAAAAAGGGAAGTAATAGGGAAGAATGGTAAAGCGGAAAATACGAAAGAAGGAGAGATTTTCATGAGATTAGCAGGAAAGAAAATAATCAGTCTTGTGCACCATGATTTTGAAGATTTAGAACTCTGGTATCCGATTTTACGTTTAAAAGAAGAAGGGGCGATTGTTCATCTCGCCGGAGAAAAGGCGAATGAAACATATATTGGAAAATATGGTGTACCAGCTATATCTGATTATGAGTATGGCAGTATCAAGGCTGAAGAATATGATGCCATTCTTGTACCGGGCGGTTGGGCACCCGACAAAATTCGCCGGTTTCCTGAAGTGATATCACTTATCCAAAGCATGGAAGATAATAAAAAACCCATTGGGCAAATTTGTCACGCTGGTTGGGTGTTGATATCCGCGAAAATTTTACAGGGGAAGAATGTAACGAGTACACCTGGCATTAAAGATGATATGGAAAACGCAGGGGCAACTTGGATAGATGAGCCCGTCGTCGTAGATGGAAACCTTGTGTCAAGCAGGCGTCCGCCTGATCTGCCGGATTATTTAAGGGAATTGATAAACGTGATTGAAAAGGGTTAAATCCATAGTACGGTGAAAAAGTGTTTTTCCTTCTGGAAAAAACACTTTTTTATCCATACCCAAATTTATTTTAATAGTGATTATGATAAAGATCATTCCCTTGATTGATCCTTAATCAAATCAATATATAAATTTCCTTTTGTCCCTACGACAGCATAGGAGATATCAAAAACAACAAGGTTCCTTTTTTCGAGTTCAGCCATCAACCATCCTTCATTGTAGGTGTGTGTGGATAGGTTATCATATAAGATTTTTCCGTCATAGACCAGTTCAATCGGTACAGAACCTGCTGGGGGCAGTATTGGTAAATCCTGCTTGGCGGCATTTTGGTATTGTTCTTTTTTTAATACAGAGAGTGAACCATTTATCTCTAAAATGGCACATTCAACTTCATCTATGTTGAAGATATCTTTTCCCCGCAAAGCCTGTTGAAGAGAATCCAGTGAATACCCCATCCGTTCCATTGACTCTTCAAGAATTCTTCCTTTTTGAATTAAAGTGGCAGGTTCTCCGGCAATCCATTTCCCGAAACGCGGATTTCGAACCGCTAGAAGATTGAGCATGAAAACGACGGTACCCATAATAATTATGGAAATGATGAAATACAGGAATTTAATTTTAATATTGAATGCTAGATTTCCTGCAATTGTCCCCATCGTAATGGAAGCGATATAAAGGTGATAGGTCTTCTGGGCAATTGTCTGTTTACCGAGAATTTGGACAAATACCCACAATAAAATAAAAGAGGTAAAGGTTCGAAAGATGATTTCAACAGATTCCGACATGACGATTTCTCCCTTACAAAACTCCCGACATTCGTTTGTGATAGTATGTTCTTACACCTTGCCATTTATTTATTCTGTAAAGGAAACAGACAAGAAACCGTCTTTGATTTGGGAACCCCTCTTACATGAATTAATAGATTTAAACGATTGGTGCGATACATAAAAAATGAATTTCCATAAACCAGCATTCATATTAGTGAAATATAGGAAGCAAGCCGCCCTTTACTTGCTTCTTTTTTATTTGATTTGATAAATCCATGGATATGTTTACTTAGTATCGATTAAGAAATTTCTACGAATAATAGTATCAAAATACATTTGCACGGGGGTATGTTTTGAGAAATATTCAGGAAATTTTCATTGACGATATAAAAAGCATTTATAAAAATTTCTTTGTTTGTATCGTGGTCGTCTTTCTCATGTTCATACCTTCCATTTATGCGTGGTTTAATATTGTTGCATCATGGGACCCGTATGCAAACACGGAAGGAATTCTTGTCGGTGTTGCCAATAATGATAAAGGTGCGGAGTTAAATGGCAAAGCCGTGAACATAGGCAAGGAAGTAATGGAAGGGTTAAAGGAGAATAAGGATCTGGGCTGGAGGTTCACATCGGAAAAAGAAGCGATAGAAAAGGTGGAAAAGGGTGATTATTATTCATCCATCATCATTCCGGAGAACTTTTCCGAACATATTGCGACGATCATGACCGATGACCCTAAGAAGGCGGGGATTGATTACTATGTAAATGAAAAAATCAATTCCATTGCTCCTAAAATTACGGCAGCGGGTGCCAACAGCATTGTGGACAATGTGAGCAAAACCTTTATCAAATCAGCCAGTGGGAGTATCCTTGCAATCTTTAATGAACTGGGAATCACCCTGCAAAACGAGTTGCCGACGATTCAAAAAATGAAGAATATGGTTTATTTATTGGAGGCTGAACTGCCTGAGCTTGAACAAAATATCAAAACCGTTCAAACACATGTCAAAAAGGCTGAAGATATCATTAAGAGGGTCAATGATGGCCTGAATTCGATAGAAGGAATAACATCACAGAAGGACAAATTGGTATCGGACGTTTCTAGTTATGTAGATTCAACAAGGCAGGCATTCGAAGGAATCAATCCCCTCTTGAAAAATGATATTGCGAAAATAAGGAGCGATAATGAATCCATTTTAGTGCTGGCAAACCGGTTAACGGGTCAGGATTTACCTGACAATGAGTCGGATCAGCTAGTGGAACAAGGTGTAACGAGGATAAATAAAGAGTTGTACCTTTTGGACAGTATGTATAATTTATTGGTGAGAGTCAATCAATTTAATGAGAAAAACGTGCTTCAGCCAGAAATACAGCTGGTTGATGAACTAAGAGATAATGCTTCGAACCAACTTCAAGCGCTGACTGACCGAGCATACGGCAATCTTATCGAACTTGGCAGGAACAATGATCAAGTCTTGGCAAGCTTCCAGGAGAGCTATTCAAAGGAAACGGGTCCAAAATTCAATGAAATCTGGAATGAAACAGAAGCAATATTGAATAATGTCCAGCTTACGATGGAGGAGGGAACCAAGGTTCTTCCTGAGGTGAGGAAGCTGTTGAATGAGACCAATCGAACATTGGAAACACGTACAGCGGATATTGATAAGTTACAGAATAAGTTTCCGGAAATCGAAACGAAAATAAAGGCTCTGGCTTCTAAAATGAGGGAAATTGATAAGTCTTATAATATGGAAGAAGTGATCGATTTCCTAAGGAATGATATTGAACAAGAAAGTGAATTTTTTTCAGAACCAGTTCTGCTCAATAAACACAGTCTCTTTCCGATTCCGAACTATGGATCCGCCATGTCTCCTTTCTTTACGGCACTTTCCCTTTGGGTCGGCGGTACAATATTGATTTCCATGCTTAGCGTGGGTGTTTCTCAAAAGGTCTACAGCCCGTATCAAATTTATATCGGGCGGTATCTAATATTTTTCATCATTGGGGTGATGCAGGCCCTTAGTGTTTCCATTGGGAATATCGTCCTTATCGGTGTTTATGTAGCGGATAAATTTGAGTACATCCTGTTTTCCGTTCTGATAAGTACGGTATTTACACTCATTGTCTACACCTTCGTTTCCGTTCTTGGAAATGTTGGAAAAGGGATAAGCGTCGTCTTGATGGTCCTTCAAATATCAAGTTCAGGAGGCACCTTCCCCATTCAAGTCACACCGCCCTTTTTTCAGCATATTAACCCTTTCTTGCCATTCACCTATGCTGTGGGTTTGCTTCGTGAATCTGTTGGGGGAATAACCTGGAGTGTAGCTGGCAAGGACATTTTTATCTTGATTCTCTTTTTAATAATCACGTTCATCTTAGGTGTTATTTTGAAAAAGCCTCTGCATGCAAGGACACAAAAGATGAAGAATAAATTGTATGGAAGCAGGATTTTTTAAGGGAATTGAAAGAGTGTTGGTGACCGCGGTTAACTGAAGTTGAAAATTATGGATATATTCAGCCTGAACCCTTAAAAGGGGCTCGGGTTTTTTTATTTGCTGAATGGTATTTATGATATGTATTTTTATGTAGGTTTGGAATATTCATCAATACATTGACAGTTGAATAAAAAGATACCGATAAATTAGAATTTTTGCATTTTTATAGTTGACAAAAACCATTGGATTAATCATTATTAAGAAATAATGTTTAGTAAATCGATGCGATATAAAAGTGGGGTGACTTTATGTATTTAACAATAGATGGCATTGAAAAAAGTTTTAAGAATGAAAAGAAAGAAAGCATAAAGGTGCTCGATAAGATAAACATAGAGGTCGAGAAAGGAAGCTTCGTTTCGATCGTCGGACCTTCAGGATGTGGTAAATCCACGCTCCTTTATCTGATTGCCGGCCTCGATAAGGCAGATACAGGTGAAATACGTGTAGCTGGGAAAAAAGTGGTGAAGCCAGGTCCGGAACGGGTTGTCGTGTTTCAGGAGGCGGGGTTATTTCCTTGGCTGACAGTACTTGAAAATGTTACATACGGATTGAAGTTAAAGAAAATGCCCAAAGAAGAGGCAAAAGCCAAGGCATTGGACATTTTAAAGATGGTTCACCTCAGCCGATATGTTGACTCCTATCCTCATCAACTCTCAGGAGGAATGAAACAAAGGGTAGCCATCGCAAGAGCGTTGGTGATGGAACCGGATATCCTGTTGATGGATGAGCCATTCTCCGCACTTGATGAGCAAACGAGGATGGTTTTGCATAAAGAGCTGCTCGAAATCTGGAGAAAAACTAAAGTGACGATCTTTTTCGTTACCCATAATATTCGCGAGGCTGTTCAGCTTTCCGAAAAAATTATCGTCTTTGCTACCCGTCCCGGGAAAATCAAAGAGACGATTTCCGTTCCTTCCATGAAAGATGGAGTTATGCCGGATAGTGTAACTTTGCATACAGAACAAAGGGTTCTATCGATTTTGCAGGAGGAAATTGAAAAAGTGCTGAAGGAGGAAATGGGGAATGATTACAGCTTTAAGACGAATCATATTCATCGCGATGATAGCGGGGATATGGGAAGTCACATCTAGACTTTCCAGTCTTCCGGATTTCATGTTCCCGAGCCTGACTCAGGTTTTGGAAACTCTGTTTAAGGGACTGATGAGCGGACAAATAACCGAAGCCATCGGAAAAAGCCTTGGCCGTATCCTGATCGGCTTTATGATTGCGATTATAGTAGGTCTGATATTAGGATATTTCATTTGGCGCTTTAAATTGGTCGAAGATACTTTAGGATTCGTCGTGACGGCTTTACAGTCCATTCCGAGTATCGTGTGGTTTCCTTTAGCGATCATTTGGTTTGGATTGAATGATTTTTCGATCCTCTTCATCGTCACCATCGGCGCAACTTGGACGATGACGGTTAATGCAACAAGTGGCTTCCGGAATGTACCCCAGTTGTATCAGCGGGTTGCCAAAACATATGGATCGACCGGATTTCATTTTCTTCGCACGGTGATTTTACCAGCATCCGTCCCGCAAATAATATCCGGTCTCCGAATTGCATGGGCCTTTTCCTGGCGTGCATTGATGGCAGGTGAATTACTTGGCGGGGGAGGCGGTCTTGGCCAATTGCTGGAAATGGGAAGATCACTTGGACAAATGGATTTGGTCATCTCCGTGATGATCATCATCGCAATCATCGGAACAATCGTGGATAATGTCGTCTTCTCCCGTCTTGAACGTAATGTTCAACTGAAATGGGGAGTGAAGTAACGGTAGTTTAATAAAATACTAGTTATAAAGGAGAGAAAAATATGCTGAAAAAATCATTCTTTACCCTTATTCTGTCTGTATTGTTAATCGGAATAGTTAGCGGATGCACTCAATCCAGCAGTAATGATGAAGAAGGGGAAGGGTCCGGGGGGAAATCGGTGAAAATTGGTTATTTTCCTAACCTAACCCACAGTGCAACGATCATTGCACTTGAAAAAGGCTTTTTCGAAGAAGAGTTCGGTAAAGATGTCAAGATTGAAACCAAAACAGTGGCCAATGGAGGATTATTCATGGAAGCAATGGCCACAAACGCCATTGATGTCGGAACGGTCGGGCCTGGTCCATTGCTTAACTTTTACGTGAAAAACCCTGAATACCACCTGATCTCCGGGGCTGTTAATGGAGGTGCCGTACTTGTGGCTAGCGAAGGCAGCAAGGTAACGGATTTAAAAGATTTGGCCGGTAAAAAGGTAGCGATTCCCGTCATTGGAAGCACACAGGATGTCATGCTTAGGAAGGCCCTTCAAGATGTAGATTTAAAACCGACTACAAATGGGGGGACAGTTGAACTGTATGCGGCAGCACCTGCTGACACAACCGCCCTTTTTGTTCAAAAGTCTGTCGATGCAGCAGCGACCCAGGAACCATGGGGGTATGTATTGGAAAACCAGGCAAAAGGAAAGCTGGTGCTTGACTGGGATCAATTTGCATGGGGAAAAGATTCACCCAACACGGTAGTGGCTGCAAGCCAGAAGTTCTTGGATAAAAAAGGGCTCGCTGCTTCCTATTTGAAAGCTCATGATAAAGCGGTGAAGTTCATACAGGAAAACCCTGAAGAAAGCCAAGAACTGGTCATTAAGCATTTGAAGGAACTGACTGGAAAAGAATTAAGCAAAGAAGAAGTGGCTTCAGCATTTTCACGCCTTGAAGTGACAACAGAAGTTAATGAGCAAGTCATTCAAGAAATGGCCGACATAAGCAAGGAAGCCGGTTATATCCCTAGCAGTGATATAAAAGGCATGATCGATTTATCAATTCTTGAAGAAGTGTCCAAATAAATGGAAACAAGCAAGCGCCTCAGCCATCCTGGCTTTGGCGCTTTTTTTAAATGGCCGGATTTATCCATTTTAATTAAGCGGGGAAATAATCCTGATATAAACACCTCAGGTCATGAACTCCCTGTTATGGACAGACCTGATCCAATGCTTGGATAACATGATCAACCTCCTCCCAGGAATGGATGGTAGCGCCTGAAGCCAGTGAATGTCCTCCACCATTGAATTGACGTGCGACTGATGCGATGGGAATATTCCGTGAACGTATCCTGACACGGATTTCAGAAGGGTATTCGATGAAGAAAGCCCAGATTTTATTGTCCCTGACACTTGATAGCGTATTGACTAAATTCGAAGCTTCGAGTCGATCCACACCATACATATTTAAAAGCTCGTCCGTTATAATGAAGTAAGCTACCCCTTTATCGGTTACCTTGAAGCTCATGAGAATGTCTTTTTGAAGTCTGGAAGCGTTTTTCGCCTTAACATTAAGGCTGTTATGGATTCTTTCTGGCTGAATATTATAGGTTCTTAAGTGCGAAACCATTTTTAATGTCCTGGGAGTGGTATTCCCATTCGTGAAATTCCCTGTATCACTAAGTATTCCTGCATAAAAAGATTTAGCCGCTTCTTTATTCATGATGAAGCCTTCTGGAAATTCCAAGAATAAATCAACAAGCATTTCACTTGCAGAGCTATAAGAAGGGTCGACCCAAGAAATGTCACCGAATTGTTCGTATTCGGGGTGGTGGTCAATTTTGATCAGCATGTCTCCATGATCATATCGGGAATCACTGATCCGTGAAATGTTGGCAGTATCACAAACAATCACTAAGGCATCTTTGTATTTGTTATCGGAAATGACATCCATATCACCTATGAATAGAAGCTTATCCACTTCCTCGCCTACCGCATAGACTTCTTTAGAAGGGCAGGAGTGCTTCAATAGCTTCTTTAAACCGAGTTGTGATCCCAATGCATCCGGGTCCGGATTTACATGACGATGAATGATGATTGTGTGGTATTTCTTGAACGCTTCGATTATTTCCATTTTTTTATTGTCCATAGCGCCATCCCCTTTTTAACCTTTCCTTGTCTGCCGAGTGACAATTGATAATTATGTAAAATTCATATATTGACAGTTATACCTATTCAATCATCACATGCCAAACGAATAAAGGCAATTCCGATTACTTTGGATGGGGGGGGAGTCCTGAAGCATACGGAAAGTATACGGAACAGATGTAATAAAACACTCAAACAAAATTATTGCAAAATTCAAAAAATGCAACTATACTTAATTTACCAAACCGATGACAACAAGTTACCTTGTTGCATGGCCGGCTTGACATAAAAAACTGGAATCCATAAAAATTGACTTGGTTCACTTGATCTTCCTTTGCAGGAAGACAGTTCGTGGATAAGGGTCAGTGAAACATTCAATGTAATGACATTGTTGGTTTTACTGGCTCTTTTTTGTGTATCCACGACAGTTTGAAAGGGGTGATGATATGAATGGAGCTTTGGAGGGAGTCAGGATTATCGATGTATCCCGCGTTTTGGCGGGGCCGTTTTGTTCAATGATTCTCGGCGATTTGGGTGCCGATGTCATTAAAATCGAGCATCATGAATCAGGGGATGAAACGAGAGGGTGGGGGCCGCCATTCGCCGAAGGAGAAAGCGCTTACTATTTATGTGCAAATCGAAATAAGCAAAGCATGACCTTGAATTTAAAATCTGAGGAAGGAAAAGAGATTTTCCGGAAGTTGGTGGCTTCAGGGGATATAGTGATTCAAAATTTCAAGACAGGCACTTTGGGAAAACTGGGGTTGGGTTATGAGGATTTAAAGGAAATCAACCCCAACCTGATCATGGCCTCGATTACAGGATTTGGTTTAACCGGTCCTTATAAGGATTTGCCTGGCTATGACTATATCATTCAAGCGATGAGTGGTTTGATGAGCATCACCGGAGAGAAAGATGGGAGTCCCGTGAAGGTCGGAGTGGCCATAGCTGACATATTGACTGGCTTGTATACATGCATTGGCATTTTATCCGCTTTACATCATAGGGATAAATTGGGGGAAGGACAGGAAATTGATATTTCATTGATGGATTGTCAGGTTTCTTCATTGGTGAATGTCGCCAGCAACTATTTATTCAGTGGCTTGACCCCTGAAAGAATGGGGAACCAACATCCAAATATCGTTCCATACCAGACGTTCGGGACAAGGGATGGAGAGCTTGTCGTGGCTGTGGGAAATGATGATCAGTTCAGGAGATTTTCAACCGTTATAGGCAGACCTGATTTAGCGGAACAGGAACAGTTTAAACATAATGAAAAACGTTTGCAAAACAAGGAAGAATTAATACCGATAATAGAGGATTCGTTGAGAGGTAAGACAAAGAAGGAATGGAAAAGGCTGTTTGATGATGCAGGGATACCGAATGGTCCGATTAATGATATAGCAGAGATGTTCGAGGATCCGCAAATCATCGCAAGAGGCATGTTGGTGAGCATGGAGCATCCCACAATCGAAGATCTGAAAGTGACGGGATCTCCCCTGAACCTTTCAAAAACACCGGTTACCATGAGAAAGCATCCGCCTCTCTATGGCGAGCATACCGATTCCATTTTGGCTGAAATAGGATATAGTCCAGATCAAATAAGCAAATTCAAGGAAAATAAAATTATTTAGGAGGAATTTTAATGATGAATTTCGAATTAACAGAAGAGCAGCAAAGTGTGAAGAAAGTGGTAAGGAAATTTGTGGATAAGGAAATCATTCCATATATTCAAGAGTGGGATAGGCAAGGTCAATTCCAGCCGCATATTTTAAAAAGGTTAGCTGAATTGCAGTTGATGGGCGTGTGTATACCCGAAGAGTATGGCGGGGTCGGAATGGATTATAATACCCTAGCCATCGTTTGTGAAGAGCTGGAGCGGGGAGATACGGCTTACCGAACTGCAGTTTCTGTACATACAGGGTTGAATAGCATGACCCTGCTTCAATGGGGGACGGAAGAACAAAAACAGAAATATTTAGTACCCCAGGCAAAAGGAATCAAGATTGGTGCTTTTGGGCTGACTGAACCGAATGCAGGGTCTGATGTAGCGGCGATGAAATCAACGGCAAAACGTGTTGGGGACCATTATATATTGAACGGGTCAAAAACATGGATTTCGCTCTGTGATTATGCAGATCATTTCCTCATTTTCGCCAAGACGGATCATGAAGCCGGTTCAAGGGGAATCACTGCCTTTATCGTGGAACGGACTTTCGAGGGAGTGGAGTCGAAAGCCATTAAAGGAAAATTGGGAATTCGTGCCGGGAATACAGGCGAGATCTTTTTAACGGATGTAAAAGTTCCGGTGGAGAATAGGCTTGGTGAAGAAGGTGAGGGCTTTAAAATTTCCATGTCTGCATTGGACAGCGGCCGGTTTACAGTGGCCGCAGGTGCTGTAGGGTTAATAGAAGCAAGCCTGGAAGCAAGCTTGAAGTATTGCCATGAACGAAGCACATTCGGAAAAGAGATTGGCAGGCATCAGCTCGTTCAACAGATGATTGCCAAGATGACAGCAAATTTAGAGATTTCCAGATTGCTGGTCTTTAAAGCGGGCACCTTGAAAAATCAAGGAAAAAGGAATACGAAGGAAACATCACTTGCCAAGTGGATATCATGTAATGCTGCTAATGAAGCGGCCAATGATGCTGTTCAAATTCATGGTGCCTATGGCTACTCGGATGAATATCCAGTCGAACGTTTTCTGCGGAATTCAAAAGCTCCGGTCATTTACGAAGGAACCCGTGAGATTCATACTGTAATGCAGGGTGAATACGCACTTGGCTATAGACAAGATAAAGAGCTTCGCAAGCAATTGCCTGCATGGCCCTTCGAGCAAGTTTCCGTACATTAACTATAGATAGAGGAGATCAGATCAGATGATGAACACATACTTTATTGCAGGGCATGCAAAACTTCCACAAGGGATGGCAGCGAGAAATATATACGATTCAATCACGATCACGGTGGAGCTTGACTTTAAATATGGAGTAATAGTCGAGGCTTCCTGTACGCTTGCTACAGAGCATGGAAGGGAATTCATCCGTCAACTGCTGCGCGGTTATTGCCTGAAAGATGGTATCGAAGAATTGATTGATCGTGTGCAAATTCATTATCGTGGGAAGGCTTGTCAAGCCATTCAAGCAGGGCTGAAGGATGTGTATGCACAGTTCGAATTGGTCTCCGTTAAATAAGTGAAACCGGAAAAGGGTCCTACTGTATGTAAGAGGGTAGGATCCTTTTAATATAGGTACAGGTTCTAAACAGGATTATGCTAGAGTCGGAATAACCGTTGCAGGTATAAAGAGACATTTGGATGGTTATAACTGAACGTGATAATTATAAAACACAAAAACTCGTCATTATACGACGAGTTTTTTGTATTTAAAACGTTAAGGTAAAGCTTAATGACCAGTGAAAAATATTGATTGTGCATTAAAACGGATTCGAGATGCTAGAAGCACCATTTCCGTTTATTGCGAAAGTTATTGCAGCAGAGCCATCTGCAGTTGTTGGAGGAGCACCGGTTTCTGCTTGTGCGCCTTTGTCTGCTGCAAGTAGATCTCCTTTTCCAGCAAGAGCCCCTTTGCGTTCCGGAAGTTGATCGTTTCCAGCAAGACCCCCTATGAGTATTCCTGCTTGTGCGCCTTTGCGTGCGGCAAGTGGAACTGCTCGTGCGACTTTGAGTGCCACGAGTGGACCGATTCCTGCCCATGCAACGTTTAGTGCTGCAAGAAGAGCACCCTTTATTGTTACTTGTACGTGAATGTCTGCCTATTGGATGTGGGTCATTAAACATGAAATCGCTTAACCCCATGGAATTGGCTCTATCCACCGCATTTTGTATGTCACGAATGATGTCTGACATATATAATCCCCCTTTCTATACATTAAACTATGTTGCTTGTACGTGATGTGCTAAAGATAATCCCCAATCTTTTTAAAAATAGTGTTTTTAGGGTGACATCCTTCGCTTTTTTTCCATAATTTAATAGGAAAGTGAAGGGAAGGGTTATATGAATTCTGACAAGAAGGTGCCTGTGTACCAGCTTTATGTACCACCAGTTCATTTAATGGAACTTCGCAGAGATATATGGTGCAATGATCCTTTACCGGCAAAGTTAACAATTAACGGAAAAAAACTTGAGATTGATATTGTTTACCGTGGCTCACATATCCGGGGTTTTCGCAAAAAATCCTATAATGTAGTCTTTTATAAACCTAATACTTTCAAGCATGCCAAGGAAGTTCATTTAAATGCCGAATATAAAGATATATCTTTACTAAGAAATAAATTATCTTTAGACTTTTTTGCGGATATAGGCACCTTGTCACCGAACTCCCAGTTCGTTTTCCTGAATATGAACGGAAAGGACGAAGGGATATACCTCGAATTGGAATCGGTGGATGAATATTATTTGAAGAAAAGGGGGCTCCCCAAGGGGGCCATTTTCTATGCAGTGGATGGTGATGCCAATTTCTCATTGATGAGCGATTTGGATAAAGGAATCAAAAAATCATTGGAGATGGGCTATCAAAAAAAATGCGGGACAGAAAAGGAGGAATTATATTTACAAGAGCTGATCCTCCAAATCAATACAATTTCAAGAGTGGATTTTGAAAAGGAAATCGTAAAATATGTCGATGTGGAAAAGTACCTGCGCTGGCTGGCCGGTGTCATATTCACGCAAAACTATGATGGGTTCGTTCATAACTATGCTTTGTATCGAAATGGAGATACCGGTCTATTTGAAATGATTCCATGGGATTATGATGCGACATGGGGCAGGGATGTTAACGGGAAAGTGATGGAAGAGGATTATGTGGGAATCGGGGGGTTCAATACATTGACTGCTAGAATCCTTGATGTAAGGGGATTTCGTGTCCGGTACCAAGAGCTTCTTAAGGAGATTTTGAACAATCATTTTAACGTGGACTATATGAAACCTATCATTCAGGAAATGCATGATCAATTAAGACCTTATGTATCAAAAGATCCATATATCAAGGGGAATATTGAGAAATTTGATGATGAGCCCGAATTCATCCTGAAATTCATTGAGGCCCGTGCGAAGTATATAAATAGCCACCTGTATAAATTGGATTAATAATTCCTTTCGTTTAGAGATGGAACAATGAAAAATATAGTGGCAGGAATGCTGAATAAAAAGCATTCCGGCTTTTTTCTGCACGATTCCATTTGCTTTTCTATACTATTACAGCTATGTTTGATAGAAAGGTATAATCTAATGTAATGAAGGATGGGAATGGATTGACTAATCATAGCCGCAAACCGGCATATATATATACATTTACATGCACCCCTGACGAACGCTCATTATCTAAAATGGAGATGCGTTCTTTCTTTGGCTTTGAGACTTCAGGGGATATTTTGAAAAGTGATATAGCCATTGAACCGAGCAGGAGCCCTTTTATAAAAGGGCGGGTCGACATCATGTTTGAAGGGGAAAGCATATCCGAAATCGTTGAGCAAGTAAAGGGTATTCATTTGCCTGACTCGACATTCAAAGTAGTATTCGTGAAAATTAATGATTTGAATAAAGAAGAAAAAATAGATTATGATGGACAGCGTGAAATTGAACGGGAGATTGGCTGGCACATTCAGGGGAATGCCGATGTACGTAATCCAGATCAGGTCTTTGGAATCGTGACGCTTGGCGGTCGTTGGTATTTTGGGAAGTATGTCAAACCTGAAGCGGTTTGGTTAAAACATATGAAGAAGCCCCGTGAATATTCAACTGCGCTTAGCACGAGAGTGGCGAGGGCCATTGCCAACATTGCCGTTCCACATCCGGATGGGGTGAAGGCAATTGATCCATGCTGCGGAATTGGAACGGTATTGGTGGAAGCCCTTTCGATGGGGATCAATATTGATGGCCGGGATATCAACCCGCTTGTTACCGACGGTTCAAGGGAGAACATTGCCTATTTCGGCCTCGAAGGTGATGTAACTACAGGTCCGATTTCGGAGGTCACCAGTAAATATGATGTAGCGATTATCGATATGCCCTACAATTTATATACACATGCGACGCCGGAGGATCAGCTATCGATCCTTAAACATGCCAGGGGCTTTGCTGACAAGGTCGTCGTCGTAACGATCGATACGATGGATCATATGATTGAAGAAGCTGGATTTGAGATTGCTGATCGCTGTGTTGCCAGGAAAGGCATTTTTTCCAGAGAGATTGTCGTGTGCGTGTAAGTATCTTCAGCAAGAAAAGGCTGAAATTTTAGTGTCAATTAGACAAATAAAAAGGGCTTTGCTGCCATCTGGCTTCGATATTCAACCGATGCCAGATGGCGGACAAGCCACCTTTACAATTAAGTTTCAAAATTAACTAGATTCCGGGTGTAGATGAACTTTCAGGGATTTTTTCATAGTCTGATGGATTAAGATTATGAACCGATCCATCTGTTACACCATTGATAATACCCATTAGCCCCGTTTCAACCGTTTTTACGAGCTGGCCATTCTTTTTTTGCCCAAAGTTTTGTGTTTGACCACTAACTTCAAATAGAACCGTCCCACTTCCGTTTAAAGCAAACGTCCCTAATGCAGTTCCTGGCAAGTCAATGGATTGATCGTATAATGAAATATTTGTAAAAACTGAATTCCCTTTTGCTTGCAGTGCATTATACGCAGTAAGTGTCAACTGACGGGAGAAATCATATTTAAAATCATCTGCATACTCTGCATATTTAGCCCCTTCTGGAGTGCTAGGGTTAGGAACGAATTTTCCTGATATTGACATAGTCGCGCGCTCATCAGTTCCTTCGATATATGGGAACCCCTGGTGATGAAGATCGATAAAAACATCCACTTTCCCGAATTTCGATTTTAACTCTTTATATGTGTCACGTACCGTTTGCGCTTCTGGGGTAATAAACCAGCCCGGCTTTTCAGATGCTCCCGGGAAGTCTTGAGGCTTTGGTACATAATTTAGGTCTGGATTGAAGTCACGATTAACATCAAATCCCGGTTTGCTAGCATAGTCGTCTCCTGATCTGGGAGTAGTGTAATAGTTCCAAGTAGGTTTTGCATTAGAAAGTTGGGGGAATTTACCTACAACTTCAGACCATTTCATCTCATTTCCACGACGATCAAGCTCTGAGCCGTCTACGTTCATCATTGGAATGGCAACAATTGTTAGTTCATCAAGCACTTTCTTTACCTCAGGCGAGTTACTTTGACCAAGGTTTTTAAGAATGTTCAATAACGCGACAGTTCCAGTTTTTTCATTTCCATGAATTTCACTTTGAATAAGAACGACTTTGTCACCATGACCGACAGTCACTTTTTGAATGGAACGGCCTTGATTCGTTTTTCCGGCCACTTCTACATTGACTATCCCTGAACTCGCTTGCTCAAGTTGATTTAATTCTTTTGCAAGTTCGTCATAATTTAGGAATGCTTCGGTAGAAAGGTTCGTTCCGCCTGTCGGATTTGGTCCTCTTTCAGCTAAGCTGACATTTGGGCCAAGTAATGCTGCGGCTACTACTGTTGAACTTAAAACCTTTAATAATTTTCTATTCACATTCAATCCCCTATTCTGAAAATATTTAATATTCAGAAATATATTCTTCACTTTCTAATCGTTTTCCTGTTAGATTCATTAAAACACCCAAAAAGACCTATGTATTTCAGATTCAATTATTTTGTACATTTTTCCCATAAAAAAAGTCCCTACTTAGTGGGGACGATTTCGAATTCAGCCTTTATTGATGTCATTTAGCTTGATAATGAACTACATTTTCAACGAGTTGTTTCGTGACCTTCCCCTGATATTCCAAATAATCCAAATGGCCGATGATTTCTGACATGACGAGCGGGAATTCTGTTATATACTTTTGTTTGTAAAACTCCTTTGCCAGCTCATTGCCTGTAGAAATTCCGGATTCTATCAAGGCCAGGATCTTTTGTGATTTCCTCTCTATGCTGTTGAGTCTTTTTTCAATCGTATGACCAGGTTGTTCAATGATGTTACCATGACCAGGAAAGAGGAGATTCACACGTAATGCTAAACATCGTTTTAATGAATCGATATGATCTACAAGAGTCAGCATTCTATTACCGTTTTCATCAGGTTCGATCAAGGCATTGCTTGAGATATGTTCAATCAATAAATCACCGGCAAGAAGCCGTTTCCCTTCTCGGTCAAGGAAAGCAATTTGATCCGGGGCATGCCCGGGAAATTCGATCACTTCAAAATTCAGCCAGTGTTTTTCCGTGATTGCGATGATGTCACCATTCAGTTTTTGATCTTTATTATTATCGACCGCGTTGAATAGGTAAGCCACTTGTTTATCTCCAAGTTCACCACAGCCCATCTCAAGGTATAGCTGTTTATAAAATTCAATTCTCATACTTAAGAAGTCAGGGTCCCTTTTTAAACGGGGAATGGATTTAGAATGGGCATAAACGGGAATCGGATGGAGTTCGGTAATCCGGTTGACCAAACCAACATGGTCTCCATGGTGATGGGTTAACAAAATTTCCGTGATGTCCCCAACTGTAAATCCATTTTCGTTTAATGTTTGCTGCAGTGCATTCCAGCAAACGTCATCATTCATACCTGCATCGACTAATGTTAAAGATTCATCCTGTTTAACTAAATAAAAGTTTATACTTTTTAAAGATAAAGCGCTTGGAGCTATAATTGGATAAACTTTAAATGTTGTATTCGTTTTCATGAACGTCCCATATCCTCCTAAATCGAGATAAACTTCATCTGGAAAATTGCGATATTACTAATGACCGAATAGATGTAAATGGTTATTATTCTATGATTGGTTGAATGAATTGAAACTGTCAAGCGGAAGCTTCCAGGCAATCAAGAAATTTAATAGTAAGATTGATTGGAAATGGATGGTCTATTTATCTAGTTTATTTTAAAATTGAATAAACAAGCTAGTCATTTAGCCAATATTCTTTAAATTTAATTATTGTAATGAAAACTAAATGTGTTACATGGAACGAAACGGTATAGGAGGTTATGGTTTGAAGCCAAAAATTTATATTACAAGGAAATTGCCAGAACAAATCATCGAGGGTCTTAGTCGGAATTATGATGTCAGGATGTGGGATCAAGAGGATATACCGGTCCCTAGAAAAGTCCTTGTAGAAGAAATGAAAGAAATCGAGGGGCTGCTTTGCTTATTGACGGAACAAATCGATGAGTCACTGATTGAACAGGCACCCAATCTGAAAATCATCGCGAATATGGCAGTGGGCCATAATAATATTGACGTTCAAAGTGCAACAAAACGGGGCATCATGGTAACGAACACACCGGGAGTTTTAACGGAAACGACAGCTGATTTAACCTTCGGCTTACTGCTTGCAACGGCAAGGAGGATGATGGAGGCAGAAGATTATTTAAGGAGTGGAAAGTGGGAAACATGGTCGCCGATGCAGCTGACAGGACAAGATGTACACGGTGCAACGCTGGGTATCATCGGGTTAGGCAGAATTGGGGAAGCCCTTGCAAAAAGAGCTAAGGGATTTGATATGAACTTAGTTTATTTTAATCGAAGCCGTAAATATGAACAGGAAAAAGAGTTAGGAATCGAATATCAGCCCCTTGAAAAATTGCTCCAAATCTCGGATTTCGTTTGTGTCATGCTGCCGCTCACAGCGGAAACGGCTTATATGATTGGCAAGGAGCAGCTGGAATTGATGAAAGGGACGGCTGTGCTCATTAATACCGCAAGAGGCGGAATTATCGATGAAAAAGCGTTGTACCAGGCGCTGGAAAATCGAGAGATTTGGGCGGCTGGATTGGATGTATTCGAAGAAGAGCCCGTCCCTCTGGACCACCCGCTGCTAACTTTGCCCAATGTGGTTACATTACCGCATATCGGGAGTGCTAGCATTGCCACAAGAATGAAAATGGCAACTCTTGCTGTACAAAACTTGGTGGACGGATTAACTGGTGATACTCCTCGTAATTTAGTATTGTTGAATAAATCAAAATGACGCTAAAATGGGGTTCGGATTGGTTTCGTCCCGAACAAAGAATTTAAAACAAGAATAGACTATCCTTCATGTTTTTTTACTATAACCTTATTGGATTGAAGAAATTTGCGGCACTCCTGCCGAATAACTGGCTTGCCGAGACCCCACAGACGCTTGCGTCAAGGAGGCTTGGCAGACAGTCGGCGGAAAGGGAGCGGATTTCTGAAATCACCGGCAACCTTTTTTAAATAAAAAAACTGCAGGCAAGCTCTCTTCACTTCAAGTTGATCTCGCTGAATAGAATCATGTTTAGAAAGCATCCTCATCACCTCAAGTTTTAATACTTCTATTTTAAAACAAAAATGACTCCAGGCAAAAGTGTTCTAACTAAAAGGTAAGACAAAGTTGATTGGAGCGGGTGTTCGAGACTCCTGCTTAGAAAAGTGCGTCTAGGGGAGACCCACACAGGCGAAAGCCGAGGAGGCTCCCCGACCGCCCGCCCGCGGAAAGCGAGTGCCCTACGTTCCAATCAACGTCCAAATTGTACAAGCCATAAAAATAGACAAACTCGATTTTCATCGAGTTTGTCTACAATCTGAAATGACCCAAAAAATGGGGTCATTTTTTTATGGGGAATGTAATAGTGTTTCTTTGGTTCGTAGTATTTTCAAATGATATTTCCTGAAATATGATTTGTCCTTTTTAGAAGATTTCAGAGTTTTGATACACCTGTGCTTACCTGAGTGCCGAAAGGAGAATCCCATTCAAGTGGAGCATACTTATCGTAAATTGTGCCGATCTTTTGTAAAATAAAGAAAGTCGAGTTTATTAGGAAGAACAATTAGTTGAAAGGGATAGGGTTAATAATGATTGAAATGAAGGAAACGATATCATCAGGCAACGAAATGACTAAATCCAAAAGGCTGTTGATGGCTCTTATGCTAGGGTCTTTTGCAGCGATTGGACCACTGTCACTTGATATGTATTTACCGGGTCTCCCCACACTGGCAGAGGATCTGAAAAGCAGTACGTCATTAGCGCAGCTAAGCTTGACTGCCTGCTTGTTAGGGTTGGCTTTGGGCCAAATTTATTTAGGGCCTCTAAGTGATGCAAAAGGAAGGCGTTCACCGTTAATCATATCTTTATCCATTTATTGCATTTCATCTCTGTTATGCGCTTTTGCTCCAACCATTGAATTGCTTTTATTATTACGTTTTATCCAAGGTATTGCGGGAGCGGGAGGCATTGTCATTTCAAGGGCCATAGTTCGTGACCTTTTTTCAGGAACGGATTTGACCAAGTTCTTCTCCATGTTAATGCTGGTGAATGGGGCGGCACCGATATTGGCTCCGGTTTTTGGCGGTCAACTTTTGCAGTTCACTTCTTGGCGGGGCGTTTTCATTGTCATTTCAGTATTAAGTATCATTATGGTTGCAGCTGCATTTTTTGGGATAAAGGAAACTTTATCGTCCAATCACAGGAGTGCTAGCGGGGTAAATGATACGATCAGGACTTTTGGGAACTTATTGAAGGATCGTGTGTTTATGGGCTATGCTTTTGCACAAGGATTCATAAGTGCCGCAATGTTCGCTTATATTTCCGGATCGCCTTTTGTTCTCCAGAACATTTATGGGGTTTCCCCACAGACCTTCAGCCTGATTTTTGCAATAAACGGGGTTGGGATCATCATTGCTTCACAAGTTGCGGGGAAGCTGGCAGGCAAGGTTAAAGAAGAAAGATTGCTTCAAATGGGGTTATGCCTAGCTTTGTTTGGGGGAATATTACTTCTTGCCTCAGTCCTTCTTGAAATGGGCTTGGCCGGAATCTTGGCCGCTTTATTCCTCTCCGTCTCCAGCGTCGGTATTGTCGGTACAACGAGTTTTTCTTTAGCGATGCAAAATCAGAAAAAAACAGCAGGCAGTGCCTCGGCTTTAATTGGCTTGCTTCCCTTCATATTGGGATCACTAATGGCTCCCCTGGTAGGGTTAGGTTCAGGTGAGTCGCCCTTGCCGATGGGAATTGTGATGGTAAGTTGTCATGTCATCGCCATGTGCGCTTATTTACTCCTTGCCCGTCGCGGGTTAAGGCGAGTTGCTTAAAAAGGAAAAGCTGAAATCCTGATGTGGATTTCAGCTTTTCCTTTTTGGATCATAATAATGATTCTGCTCCATCGATATAAACTTCCGTGCCCGTAACATGGGAGGACATGTCTGATGCTAGGAACAATACGAGATCACCAGCTTGTTCGGCAGTCCCCGCTTTCCTCGCCAGGGGCTGGGAGCCTTCGGGATATTCAATGGGAATCCTGATTTTTTTAAGGTTTTCTTCTTCCGGGAATGTATTATCGTCAATGCTCGTATCGATTGAACCGGGACAAATGGTATTTACCCTGATTCTATATCTTGCCAATTCGAGTGCGGCCATTTTACCGAAAGCGACTTGACCGGCTTTGGATGAACTATAAGCGGAAAAACCAAAATTCTTGAAGTATCGGTTTCCGTTGATGGAGCTGTTGATCACGATGCTGCCACCCGTTTCCTTCATGTAAGGAATGGCGTATTTGATGGTGAGAAAGGTCCCTTTGAGGTTGATGGTATGTGTCTTATCCCAATCTTCCGGCTTTATGTCTTCTATAGGGGCAATCACTCCGTTGATGCCTGCGTTTGCAAATACAAAATCAATTTTCCCAAAATGTTCATGGGCTGTTTTGTAGGCAAGTTCAACTTGCTCAGCCTTGGAAACATCCGTTTTAATGATTAAAGCCTCTCGACCAAGGTTTTCGACTTCTTCCTTCACTTTTTCGGCATTTTCGACTGTACGGTCAAAAAAGATGATGTTCGCGCCGTTTTCAGCTAGTTTCAGTGCGGCACCCCGGCCAATTCCTGATCCCCCACCGGTAATGATGGCAACTTTGTTTTTCATTAATTCTGTCATACACTTCACACGCTCCTTTTAAGTTTTCTTTCCCATTTTGGGAGTATGTAGAAACATCATGGCAGTTGTAATATAGAAAAATTATAAACGAATATTGCCTAAAAAATCCAATTTAAGCAATTGCGAGTGTTCAATTTACTTTGTTTTTCAGTGAAATGTCTGTATATTGAGGACATGATAAAGTTAGCTTGAAAGGGGATAGGATGTTGATAAGATTAGGGGTAATAGGTACAAATTGGATCACGGAACGATTTTTGGAGGCTGCAAAGCATGTAGAGGGTTTATCGTTAACCGCCGTGTATTCACGTACAGAGGAGAAAGCAAAGGAATTTGCCAATAAATACGAAGTACATACGACTTTTACGAATTTAGAAGCAATGGCCAGCAGCGATGAAATCGATGCTGTGTATATAGCAAGCCCTAACTCTCATCATTGCAGGCAAGCCGTGTTATTTTTGCAAAATAAAAAACATGTATTATGTGAAAAACCAATGGCCTCGAATGCGGAAGAAGTAAGGGAAATGATTGAGGCTGCAAAACAAAATGATGTGCTATTGATGGAAGCGATGAAATCGACCATCATGCCGAATTTCGAAAGTATAAAGGGGAATCTGGATAAAATCGGGAAGATTAGGCGTTTCTCGGGAAGCTTTTGCCAATACTCATCACGCTATGATTCATATAAACAAGGAACTGTGCTGAATGCATTCAATCCGGAATTCTCCAGTGGCTCTTTAATGGATTTAGGCATTTACGTCCTCTATCCACTTGTAGTACTGTTCGGTAAACCGAATAAGGTGCAGGCATCAGGAACGATGCTCGAATCAGGAGTTGATGGGCAAGGTACGATTATGCTTTCCTATGATGAAATGGAGGCAGTCGTCATGTTTTCCAAAATTACTGAGTCCAATTTGCCATCGGAAATTCAAGGTGAACATGGAAGCATCATCATTCAGAAAATTTCAGGACCGCAAGCGGTGGATATTCAGTATCGGGATGGAACCACTGAAAATATTTCCGTTAAACAGGATATGCCTACCATGTATTATGAAGCGAAGGAATTTGTTGATTTGATACAGCAGGGGAAAATGGAATCCGATATAAATACATATTCGAATTCACTGTTGACTATGGAAATCATGGATGAAGCAAGAAGGCAAATCGGCATCGTCTTTCCTTCAGACCGTGGATAAGGCCAATCATGAAGGGGAAAAATGGATGTTACTGATATCCCTTAATTGGGTAGAACTAGTACAGGGATAATTTTATTGTTGGGGGAATGGAAATGAAGTGCAAAATAAATCGCAATGCAGCAAAGGTCTTACAAAAGATGCTCAGCACTGAAGAAGCCGAAGGGAAAATGATTCGTGTATATATCACCCATATGCATGGCGATCATGCCCATTATGACATGAAGCTTGATACACCGGCAGAATATGATGAAATCGTCAAAACAGATAAAGATATCGATATTTTGCTTGATTCACGTGAAGAATTTCTGGATGGTGTCTGGATTAAATATTTTTATGTTCCTGAAGAAGGCTTTGAAATCACGAATCCTTCTAAAGAACCGCATGGACATCATCACCACTAATAGTAAAGGGGGAGGATTGGCATGAATCAAAAATACGAAAAGATCTTTCAACCATATATATTTCCATCAGGGGTAGAAGTGAAAAATCGTATCATGATGGCTCCTATGACCACTTATTCTTCGGATGACAAAGGCGTTGTAACCGATGATGAACTGGCCTATTACGCCGAGCGCTCGGCTGGTGCAGGTGCGGTTGTCACGGCATGTGCCTATGTATCTGCTGGGGGCAAGGGATTCCCAGGCCAACTAGGTGCAGATGACGATTCCTTTATCCCATCCTTGAGAAAACTAGCTGAAACGATTCAGTCCAACGGGTCAAAAGCGATCCTGCAAATATATCATGGAGGCCGTCAAAGTCCGCCGGAATTATTGCCTGATAACCAACCTGTTTCTGCAAGTGCCATTGCTTCCAGCGAGGAAGCACCTGTACCGCGGGAAATGAATGAAGATGAAATACAAGACGTTATTAAGGCATTTGGCGAAGCAACAAGAAGGGCCATCGAAGCAGGTTTCGATGGTGTGGAAATCCATGGTGCCAATACTTACTTGCTTCAACAATTCTTCTCGCCACACTCGAACCGCCGTACAGATAAATGGGGCGGAACATTGGGAAAACGATTGATTTTCCCGCTTACCATTGTGAATGAAGTCGAGAGAACGGTTGCCGAGCATGCAGAAAAGCCGTTTATAATTGGCTACCGCCTTTCTCCTGAAGAAGGCAGCAATCCTGGAATCACTTTAGATGATACGATCCAATTCGTTGATAGATTAGCGAATCAAAACCTGGACTATCTACATATATCAGTAGGTCACTTCTGGAATGGCTCATTCCGTGAGAGTGATAGGACAAAGTCGCGCATCGTTAAAATTTACGATAAAGTAGGTAATCGTATCCCGGTGGTCGGTGTAGGTTCACTGCATACACCCGATGAAGTTGCAGAAGCCATGGAAACGGGGGTCCCTTTTATCGCCCTTGGCCGTGAACTTCTTATGGAACCGCATTGGATTGAAAAAATCAGGTCTGGAAAAGAAGCGGAAATACGGACTACCCTCTCAAAAAAAGATCAGGATGAACTGGTCATTCCAGATCCGCTTTGGGAAAAGTTGATCGGGATAAAAGGTTGGCTCCCGGTTGTGGAATGATTGCTAACATCTTTAATATGTGTAACCCGTCCCCAAAAGGTGGACGGGTTTTTGTATGTTCATATGCTACTAAGTATCGATTATCTTTTGCTAGAAAAAGAGAGAGTGATTCAGCGGGATTCTGGATTTAATCATTCCGTGATAGTAAATACTATCTATAAGGCTTATGTTTCACGTGAACTAAAAATAATATTTGTACCAATGAATAAAATATATTATTATCAATTTAATAAGCAGGTATGAAAAGGGAGGGTTTTTAATGAAATTTCCACACGATTTTTTATTCGGAGCAGCTTCTGCTTCTTTTCAAATAGAAGGAGCATGGGATGAAGATGGTAAAGGTATGACGAATTGGGATGTTTTTTCAAAGATTCCGGGGAAAACTTTTGAAGGTACAAATGGGGATGTAGCGATAGATCATTATCATCGTTACAAAGAAGATATTAAATTAATGGCAGAGATGGGACTTGAATCATATCGCTTCTCCATTTCATGGGCCCGTATTTTGCCAACAGGTGATGGGGAAGTCAATGATAAAGGCTTGGAATTTTATAATAATGTGATTAATGAATGCTTAAAATATGGGATTGTCCCATTTGTTACGCTGTATCATTGGGATTTGCCTTTGACGCTTGAACAAGATGGGGGATGGACGAATAAGCGAACAGCTGAAGCATTCGTCAAGTATGCGGAGATTTGTTTTCGCGCATTCGGCGACCGAGTCAAACATTGGATCACGTTTAATGAAACGGTTATGTTTTGCGGTTTAGGGTATTTAAAAGGAGCGCACCCGCCTGGAATCCAAAACGATGAAAATAAATACTTTCAAGCGACACATTATGTTTTTTATGCACATGCCAAAACGGTAGAGGTATACAAGGCGCTGAATCATTACGGTGAAATTGGGATTACCCATGTATTCCTGCCAGCTTATAGTATTGATGACAAACATGAAAATGTATTAGCTGCTCGGCATGCCAATGAATATGAAACCTTTTGGTATTATGATCCAATTTTAAAAGGTGAATATCCAGCTTATGTGGTTGAGCAATTAAAGGAGAGAGGCTGGACACCAAGTTGGACAGAAGAAGAACTGGATATGCTAAAAAGGAATGCGGAGAAAAATGATTTTATTGGACTCAATTATTACCAGCCCATTCGGGTGGAAAAAAACCTGGAAGCCGTTTCAAACATGGAGCACTCAAGAGAAACATCTACTCTGGCTCCAGGGAACCCGTCTTTTGATGGCTTTTATCGGACCGTGAAAATGGAAGATAAAACCTATACAAAATGGGGCTGGGAAATCTCACCTCAAGGATTTTTAGATGGGCTGCATATGTTAAAAGAACGTTACGGCGATATTAAAATGTATGTTACAGAAAACGGACTTGGGGATGAGGATCCGATTATCGATGGTGAAGTAGTGGATGTTCCGCGCATTAAGTATATTGAGGAACACTTAAAAGTGATTAAACGTGCAATCAAAGAAGGCATCCATTTAAAAGGGTATTACGCATGGTCTGTCATTGACCTTTTAAGTTGGTTAAACGGGTATAAGAAGCAATACGGATTTATTTACGTGGATCATCATGATCAGTTAAAACGGAAAAAGAAGCTGTCGTTTCATTGGTATAAGCATATTATCGAGACGAGAGGAGAAGAGCTGTAAACTGAAAGTGTATATTAGGGCAGAGCATGTTTTGAGCAATCTTTCTCACAACATGCTTTTTCCATTGTTCACTGATCAAGTTTTTTCCGGTATGGGGAATTAGACCAAAGTTCAAACCTCCTGATTCGTAGTCTGAATCTCCGGCTTCAAATTAACTAGACTGGAAAAATGGTCCCGGATTGTAATGATGATGTAAAAATATTCAAAAAGTTGTAAACAAATGTTAACATTTCTAACAATGTACAGTTTTACGTTTTACTGTATAATGTTGAAGCGTGGTCGAGTCCATGTCAAATAACCTTACAAAAGGAGATTATATATGACGATTATTTCTTAGTTTTGAAAAGTCCCCCGCTTGGTTTGTCCCGTTGAAAAATGCCTACAATAATTAGATTAATTTCAAACAAGTAACTCCCTCTAAAAAGAATGTCATTTTCATGATGATGCTAGATTCCAATCTTAAAAAACGACTAAGGATGTGAGTTTGAAAAAGATGATAAAAGATTCTAGATTTCAAGGATATAACATGAAGGGTTTTCAAAAAGACGTGACGGCAGGGTTGGTCGTAGGGGTTGTAGCCATTCCTTTAGGGCTGGCTTTTGCAATTGCTTCAGGCGTCGAACCGATTTACGGGTTATATACGACCATCATCGCAGGAATCCTCATATCGATTTTGGGTGGCTCCAAATATCAAATTGGCGGGCCGACCGGCGCGTTCGTTCCTTTATTATTTGGAATCGTTATGCAATATGGATATGAAAGCCTGCTTATTGCCGGGTTTTTAGCGGGGATAATGTTAGTCCTGATGGGTCTGCTTAAGTTAGGCAATTTGATGAAGTTCATTCCCCGTCCTGTCATCATTGGATTTACAACAGGAATTGCGATAATAATCTTTTCAGGGCAAATTGCCAACTTCTTTGGTATGAAAGTGGAAAAACATGAAGCGTTCATGGATAACATGAAGGAACTGGTGATTAAAGCAGACACGATCAATCTATACAGTGTGATCGTTGCGATCATATGCTTTGTCGTCATACTGCTGGCACCTAGGTTTGTGCCACGAGTGCCAGGACCGCTTCTGGGTCTGCTGATATCAACAATTGCAGCTTACTTTTTATTTCCCGATAAGGTGGCAACGATTGGTTCTACTTATGGAGCGATTCCGAAAGGTTTTCCGGAATTCCAAGTGCCGGAGCTTTCAGTGGAAGTCATTATCACACTCCTTCCCGTTGCTTTTACAATTGCCTTGTTAGGCGGTGTCGAGTCATTGTTATCCGCTACCGTGGCGGATAACATGGGGGGTACCAAGCATGATAGTAACAAAGAGTTGGTTGGGCAAGGAATCGCGAACATCGCGACGCCATTCTTTGGCGGGATACCTGCAACAGGAGCAATCGCCAGGACCGCTACCAATATAAAAAGCGGGGCAGCCTCCCCGATGTCAGGAGTCATTCACGGAATTGTCGTTTTACTGGTTTTGCTGGTGCTTTCCCCATTTGCAGCGCATATACCTTTGGCTAGCATGGCACCCATATTGATGTTTGTTGCCTGGAATATGAGTGAAAGAAAGGAATTCGCTCATGTATTGAAAACGAAGACGGCGGATTCTGCGGTTTTGCTAGTCACCTTCCTCATCACTGTCTTCACTGATTTAATCATGGGAGTGGGAATCGGCTTATTGATTGCATTCATCACCTTCATTGCAAAAATGAGCCACACGTTAAAGGTTAGGGAAAGAAGTCATGAGATTAGCGAGATTGTTCCAATTGATAATTCGGATTCGAAGATCAATGTGTATAACTTGGAAGGACCTCTTTTCTTTGGTTCGATAGACGTCCTGGAGTCATCGATATTGGAGAACTTGGATAATAAGACGAAAGTGTTGGTATTAAGCATGCGCCGGGTAACATATATGGACACTTCAGCAGAGGCAGCACTATTGGCGATCGTTAATCGCATCGGAGAATATAAGGGGAAATTGATCATTTCCGGAATTCAGCAGCAACCAAAGGAATTGTTACTCAGCACTGGGTTGTATCATAAAATAGAAAAACAGCACTTTTTTAAATCGAAGGAAGATGCCCTGTATTTTGCCAAGAAGCAGCTGAAGGGCAATTCGGATAAAGTAGTCTAATAGTTTCATCTTGAAGTCACCTTTTCGGATAGATATGTTATAGTATCGTTAACAGTAGATTTTTTAAAGAAGGTGACTATCTGGGTGAATGTATATCGGATTGGCCAGCTTGCTGAACTTGCGAATGTTTCGAGAAGAACCATTGACTATTACACACAATTAGGAATGCTGAACTATGAAAAAACGGGGTCAAGATATCGGTATTACACAGAAGATGCTTTAAATCGTCTTCAAATGATTAATCGGTATAAAGAACAGAATATGCCTTTGACTGAAATCAAGGAACGGTTACAAGTATTGTCTGAAACCACTGTTGATTCTGAGCAGGTGCTCTTGATGGTGGACAAGCTATCTACAGACCTTAGAGGACTGGAGAATGAATTGCTGGAATTAAAGCCTTTATTGGAACAGCTCGATGAACAGCAATTAACATATGCTGCACAGCAGCTTTCCGTTCGGGGCAGCTCTTTATTGAGTATCCTTGCCATGCTTGCCTAAGATTTTTGCCGAGTTCAACAAAAAAAGACCTGATTGGGTCTTTTTTTGTTGAACGGGGTATTTGAAAACCATGATTTAAAATAACAATTCAAACTCCTAAGGATAACCGGAGCTTTATATACGATGGTATTCCTTTATTTTGGCTGAACTGACAATATAGATCTTTTTTCGATAAAGATGAAGGATATAAGGGAATGGAAAAAGAAGAACTTACATATCTACTACTATATAAAGAGGTGAGTGGGAATGATTGGATCAATAGTTACGACGGTAAAAGGACATCTTCAAGGTACTATGGAAAACGATATATACGTTTGGCGTGGAGTCAGGTATGCGAAAGCGCCGATTGATGGACTGCGTTTCCGTTCTCCGGAGCCAGTTGATAATTGGAGCGGTGTCATGGATGCAGTGGATTTTGGTCCCGTTCCCCCGCAGCCGTTGGATCGTGCGGTAAGAACAGGGATGAGCACAAATGAAAAAATGGATGAGGATTGCTTGTTCCTGAATATTTGGTCGCCTAGAGCTGATGATAAAAAACGGCCGGTCATGGTGTGGATTCCTGGGGGAGCATATATAACGGGAGCTGGATCCCTTGATATGTACAATGGACACTTACTGGCTAAAAATGGAGATATAGTCGTGGTAAGCATCAACTATAGGCTGGGGGCACTGGGATATCTGGATTTTACCGAGTTGGCAGGTGAAGAGGAAATATTTGAAAACAATTTAGGTTTACGTGATCAAGTTGCGTCTTTGAAATGGGTTAAAGAAAATATAGAAGCTTTTGGCGGCGACCCTGATAATGTTACGATATTTGGTGAATCCGCTGGCGGTAATGCGGTGACTACTTTACTTACTGTACCTTCAGCAAGGGGGCTTTTTAAGCAGGCCATTGCAGAAAGTCCTGCTCCGACATCTGTTTACGGAAAAGGATTTGCGCGCCAATTGAGTGAAAGGTTCCTTGAGATATTGGGCATTGGAAATGGTGAAATCCACCGGTTAAAAACCCTTCCGGTTCAAGAGATTGTCGCTGCCTCCCACCAACTTTTACAGGAAAATTCACAGGGAATGCCGGGCTCCCTAGCATTTGGACCAGTCGTAGATGGTGACTTCCTGCCCGATTATCCACTAGATTCGATTCGATCCGGAAGAGCAGGGGGAATACCCTTGCTTATAGGAACAAATAGGGACGAAGCGACATTATTCGATCAGATGGCCCCCCCGCTAATCCCAACTAATATGGCGATGATTCATAAAATGTTCGAAAATACTGATCCGAAGGCGAAAGAGCGAATTACGAACGCTTATACAAACTATCCAGAAAAGGAAGCTGTACTAGTCATTGGCCGTGACGCGACTTTCCATATTCCCTCGGTTTGGTATGCGGAGGCATACAGCCGCTTTGAAAAAACATGGATGTATCGTTTTGATTATAAAACGGCGGCCATGCGCATAAGTAAATTAGGGGCGACGCATGGTATGGAAATCCCTTTTGCTTTCCAGACTTTCGATTCGGCATTCGGGAAACGGATTGTTTCATATGGTTCAAGGTCAGCTGCCCTAAAGGTTTCCCATAGAATGCAGGGCCATTGGGTCAACTTTGCGAAATATGGAAACCCCAACCCCCCGGAAGGTGAAATTTGGCCGAAATATGATGAAACCAACCACTACACAATGATTTTTGATAAAAAGGATTATATTGAAAAAGATCCTGACAGAATGATAAGGTTGGCATGGGAAGGGGTAGGGATTTACAAGTGAAAAAAAGTGGATTGGAAGGAAGCGGGGAGAACATGGATATCATAATTTCATGTCAACGAAAGAGTATGCGAAAACGATGGATCAGGAAGGCCCATTAGTTTCTTACAGAGAGGAGTTCTATTTAAACCCCGGGATGATTTATATGGATGGCAACTCATTGGGACTTTTATCGAAGCGGGCTTAGAAAAGTTTAATGGAGTAATTGTAAGATTGGAAAAAGTATGGGATCAATGGCTGGACGGAGGGCGCTGAGCCCTGGTTTTACTTTTCTGAGAGATTGGGTGAATTGAGTGCCCCGTTGGTAGGAGCTTTAGAGGATGAAGTGATAATGGGAGGGTCGACTACGGCTAATCTGCATCAGCTTGCAGCCACTTTTTTTAAAACCGAGAGCTGGCAGGAATAAGATTTTGGCGGATGAACTAACCTTTCCAAGTGATATCTATGCACTTCAAAGCCAGCTGCGATTACATGGGCATGACCCCTCGGCACACTTGGTTCAGGTGAAAAGCCGAGATGAACGAGGAAATAGCGTTGATTGTACTTCCGACGGTTTTATATCGAAGCGGTCAGATCCTTGATATGGAAAGGTTAACGAAGGAAGCGCATGCGCGTGGAATCATGATCGGATTCGATGCCTGTCATTCTGTGGGTGCCATCCCGCATAAGCATTTGAGGCGGACCAGGATGTGTAGTGGGGTTATATGTGAATCGGAAGCATTTCGCAAGGAAGCCTGGGTTGACTGGATGGTTTGGCTCGCGGAAAGATAAGCAGTTCGCTATGGAACATACCTTTACCCAGGCCAATTCGGCAGGTGCCTTTCAAATTGGAACTCCCCATTTATTAAGCATGGCTCCCCTTTTAGGCTCGCTTGAAATGTTTGCGGAAGCGGGGTTAGAACAAGTTCGGAAGAAATCCTTGAGGCTGACTCAATATCTTATGGATTTAATACAATCGGAATAAACGGGATATGGATTTGGAATTGAGAGCCCAAGGCATGAATCAAAAATGGGCGGTCATATCATCCTTGAACATCCAGAAGCTGCGAGAATATGTAAAGCATTGAAACAAGAGGCCATCAATCCCGATTATCGTGAACCGAATTGTCGCTCTTTATACCTCTTTTCAGGAAGTCTACGAAACTGTACAGGTACTAAACAAGGTCACGGACGGCAGATTATATGAAAACTATGAAAATAAAAGGGGAATCATTGCCTAGAATGGGAGCAACATATGGAGAAAAATAAGCTTCAACGTGAATTATCATCGAATCAAATCACTATGATAGCCATGGGGTGTGCAATTGGCACCGGGTTATTTTTGGGCAGCGGCCTTGCGATTTCCACGGCTGGTCCAAGTGTACTTATCAGCTATGCAATAGGTGCATTCATTGTCCTTCTGCTGATGGGATGTTTGGCGGAAATGACTGTAGCCCATCCAACATCGGGATCCTTTGGAACCATTGCGGAAAAATATATAAGTCCATTTGCGGGTTTTGTTGTGAGGTATTCCTATTGGATAGCGAATGTTCTTGCCATTGGTGTCGAAGTGAGTGCCATCGCTGTTTATATGAAATATTGGTTTCCGGCTGTGCCTGGGAGCATTTGGATTGTCCTTTTTGCTGCACTGCTAATCTATGTAAATGCGACGAGTGTCAATACATTCGGCAATTTTGAGTATGTATTTTCAATGATCAAGATAAGCGCCATTGTCATATTCATTCTACTGGGGGCCTATGTGGTGATTGGCGCCGAGCCTTCAAGCGGGATCGGTGTAGAGAACTATGCCAGTGATGGAGGTTTTATGCCTTTCGGATTTTGGGGGCTTTGGGTCGCTATATTCATTTCGCTTTTCAGCTTTTTAGGAACTGAGCTGATTGCGGTGACGGCGGGGGAAGCAAAGGATCCGGATATAGCCGTACCTAAAGCTTTGAAGGCAACTGTCTTCAGGCTTGCCACTTTTTATGTACTGACTATCGGGATCATGTTAATGATTGTTCCCTGGCAAGCTGCCGGTATTGATAAGAGCCCATTTGTCAAGGTAATGGAAATCCTGAATGTTCCCGGGGCATCTGGGATAATGAATTTCATTATTTTAACCGCGGCTTTATCTGCAATGAATAGTCAATTATATGCCTCCACCAGAATGATATTTTCATTATCCGAGCAACATCAGGCTCCAGCCCTATTTCAAAAAGTGAGCAGGAAAGGTGTCCCGCTAAGGGCCCTTCTCATATCCACTTTAGGAATATTTCTTGCTGCAGGAGTAAAAGTCCTGCTTCCGGATACTTCATATGCATTCATGATGGGGATATCGATGTTCGGAGCCATTCTAACCTGGTTCATGGTGTTCATTTCCCATTTATATTTCAGGAAGAGGTGGGAGAAATCAGGGGGCCGCAAATTACCGGTTAAAATGTATGGATTTCCATATCTAACGATTCTGGGTGCATTTCTTTTGTTTGCTTTGACGGTATCCACCTGGTTCACTGGCCCATTTAAAATCGTGCTCCAGTTCGGGGTTCCATGGCTGATCTTTCTTTGCATCGTTTATTTATTGATGTCGAAATTCAAAAGAAAGTAAAGGGAAAGAGGGATGGTATGGATAAGGGTCCAAGGGATGAACATCGTTTGGAAGAAAGTATGGTAACTGATTTTGAAAAAGATATGTCCTATGGGGACTACCTGCATTTAAATCAAATATTATCAAGTCAGCATCGGCTTTCCGGCCATCACGATGAAATGCTGTTCATTATCATTCACCAAACAAGTGAATTATGGATGAAATTGATCCTCCATGAATTGACTGCAGCAACTGATCATATTGTGGCAGGACATTTGGAGCCTTCCTTTAAGATGCTATCCAGAGTGGCCAGAATCCAACAGCAACTTGTTCAATCCTGGAATGTGCTTTCGACATTGACGCCATCCGATTATATGGAATTCCGGGAGAAACTAGGAAACTCTTCAGGGTTTCAATCATTTCAGAACAGGTTGATAGAATTTGCGATGGGTCAAAAGAATTCGAAAATATTGGCCGTTTTCGGTCATCAGCCCGAGCTTTATGAGTCGATGATGGCAGCCTTGAATAAACCTAGTATTTATGATGCGGCTATAGGGGCTTTGGCTGCAAGGGGACTTCCCATTGATCAATCGGTATTGAACAGGGATTGGTCTGTCATTTATCAGGAAAATGCAAGTGTTGAAAGCGCGTGGCTGACCGTTTACCGTGATGTGCATAACTACTGGGATTTGTATGAGCTGGCCGAAAAACTCGTTGATATTGGAGGTCAACAACAATTCTGGAGATTCAATCATATGAGCACCGTAGAACGTATCATCGGCAATAAAAAGGGAACTGGCGGATCGTCCGGTGTAAGTTATCTGAAAAAAGTGGTCGAACAGCCATTTTTTCCTGAGCTATGGACATTAAGGACCAAACTGTAAGGAGGGGTGAACATATGAATCAATGGTTAGATATTTCTCAGCGCCTCAATGAAAATACGCCATATTGGCCAGGAGATACGCAATATTCATATCGGCTGAATTCATCAATGGCTGAAGGGTCTTCCGTCAATATAGGGGAAATCCGGATGAGTACACATTTAGGAACTCATATTGATGCTCCCTCTCATTTTGATGAGAATGGAAAAAAATCATCGAACTCGATCTTGATTTATATATTGGCACTGCTACCGTAGTAAAGGTGGATGCAGCTGAAAGCATTGGCATTAAAGCTTTTGAAGGCATCGAATTGACAGGGGTCCGGCGGTTGTTGGTGGCAACAGGTCAATGGAAGGACCTTAGCCGTTTTCCGGAATGGATTCCACCGGTTGATCCAGATTTAGTTCCCTTCCTTGCAAATAAAGGGGTTAGGCTCCTTGGGCTTGATTTACCTTCAGTCGACTGTCTCGACAGCAAAGAATTACCTGCCCACAATAAACTGTCAGGCTGTGGAATTCATATACTCGAAGGGCTGGTCCTTGATGGACTGGAGCCTGGGCTGTACGATTTGGCTGCATTGCCGCTGGCATTGGAAGCAGGGGACGGGAGCCCGGTCAGGGCCGTGGTGAAGAAGAAAGGCTGATGAGGGGGATAAGATGATGGGTAAAATTGGGATTTACGGATCTTCCTTCGATCCGGTCACGAATGTGCATTTATGGACAGCATCCACCATTGCGCATCGTGCTAAGCTGGACAAGGTGATTTTTTTACCTTGCGCAAATGGCCGTATCGATAAACAGATGAAAACAAGCAATGAACACCGTTGGCAAATGCTCAAGCTGGCAATAGGGGGCAACCCGATATTCGAAGTCAGTGATTATGAAATTAATGAACGTGCCGGAACGAGTAAACAATATACTTGGTATACGATGGAATATTTTAAATCTCGATTTCCAAAAGACGAAGTTTACTTCATAATGGGTGCAGATTTACTTGAAGATATTGATAATCAGGAGCTGCCGGTACACTTACGATGGAAATTCAGGGAAAAATTGATTGCCAATCATAAATTCATTGTCATGGCTCGGGATGGAATCGATATGCTGAAAATCATATCCAAAAGTCCATTGCTAAGGAATTATGATGATGGCAATACATTTCACCTTATTGATAAAGGCCTTTCCATGGAAATCAGTTCTACATATATAAGGGATGAATTTGCAATGGGCGGGGAACCACGATATTTACTGCCCGATCAGTGTTATCAGTATATATTGGAAAATAAGCTTTATCAAAAATCATCAAATTCATAATTGTTGGCAAGGTATTAAAAAGGGCTCGATCTCCCCGGTGGATGAGCCCTTTTCGTTTAGGGAATTTTTCAACCTGCAAATGTGAATGAATTTAATTAAAGGGACATGTAATACCTAGTTGACAACTTGGTGAACTTTGTTTTATGGTAAGGATATACAAAATCAAAATAATTGCTGATCAGAGAACTGAAGGCATACTATCTCCCGAAAAATAATTGAAGGGAAATAGAATGCCTTTTTTGCTTTAAAAAAAGGGGGAAGCTCATGAAAAAGTTGATGTTATTGGCAAGTTTGATTTTAGCCTTCGGTGTGCTTGCTGGATGCAACTCGGAAAAAACGAAAGGGGACGGAACATCGAAGTCAGTAGAGCTTTTGAATGTGTCATATGATCCGACAAGGGAATTGTACCAGGAATTCAATGAAGCGTTCGTGAAGCACTGGAAAGAAGAATCAGGTCAGGATGTAACGATACAACAATCACATGGCGGATCTGGTAAACAGGGCAGGGCTGTCATTGACGGATTGGAGGCGGATGTCGTTACATTGGCATTGGCTTATGATATTGATGCCATTTATGAAGCTAGTAACCTATTAGCGAAGGATTGGCAAAAACGTTTACCGGAGAACTCGACACCATATACATCAACGATTGTGTTTTTGGTGAAAAAGGATAACCCTAAAGGCATTAAAGATTGGGATGATCTGACTAAAAAGGATGTATCCGTCATTACGCCAAACCCAAAGACAAGCGGAGGGGCAAGGTGGAATTACCTGGCTGCCTGGGCTTTTGCGGAGAAAAATTTCGATAATGACGAAACAAAAGTGAAGGATTTCATGAAAAAACTTTATCAGAATGTTGAAGTCCTGGATTCAGGGGCCCGCGGTGCAACGACCACTTTTGTGGAAAGGGGAATCGGTGACGTACTGATCGCTTGGGAGAATGAAGCCTATTTAACACTGGAAGAATTCGGTGATGACAAATATGAAATCGTCAACCCTTCAATCAGTATATTAGCAGAGCCACCGGTAGCTGTTATCGATGAAGTGGTCGAGGAAAAAGGAACAAAGGAAGTGGCCGAAGCCTACCTGAAATATCTGTATACGGATGCCGGTCAGGAAATTGCCGCGAAAAACTTCTATCGTCCAAGGGATGAGAAGGTTCTCGCTGAATATGGAGACCAATTTGCCAATATCGATATGGTGACTGTTGATGATACATTTGGCGGTTGGAAAAAAGCCCAGGAAACACATTTTAATGATGGTGGCACATTTGACGAGATTTACCAACAGCAGTAAGCATGAAGGAGAAGGTGTGGCTTTAACATCTTCTCCTTCATAAATCAGAAAAAGGGTTGAGGCGAAGCGATGAATATAGTGACTGAAGGTAAACAGACGAAAAAGAGGACCATACCCGGTTTTGGATTGACGATGGGTTTTACGCTGCTGTATCTCACCATCATCGTTATGATCCCGTTATCGATGGTTTTTCTAAACACATTTTCAATGGGGTTCCAGGATTTTTGGGCGACCATAACTGAACCGAGGGTTCTCGCTTCTTATAAATTGAGTTTCTTGACAGCGTTAACTGCGTCCTTTGTTAACGCAGTTTTTGGTGTATTGATTGCCTGGGTGCTTACTCGTTATGAGTTTCCCGGCAAAAGGATCATCGATGGACTGGTTGATTTGCCTTTTGCCCTCCCGACTGCTGTTGCAGGAATCACGTTGACCACCTTGTATTCACCTAACGGATGGATCGGGCAATTTTTCAGCTTTAAAGTCGCTTTCACTCCCGCAGGGATCATCATCGCCCTTATATTTATCGGTCTGCCATTCGTGGTGCGGATGGTTCAACCGGTGCTTGAAAATATCGAAAAAGGGATGGAAGAAGCGTCTGCCTCTTTAGGGGCGAATCGAATGCAGACATTCATTAAAATCATCTTCCCGGAATTGATTCCAGCGATATTGACGGGTTTTGCCCTTTCTTTTGCGAGGGCACTTGGAGAATATGGATCCGTTGTCTTCATTGCCGGAAATATGCCATTTAAAACGGAAATTTCCCCGCTGATCATCATGACAAAGCTTGAACAGTATGATTATGAAGGTGCAACAGCTGTTGCAGCCGTCATGCTCATTATTACATTTATAATTTTGTTCACCATCAATATCTTACAATGGTGGACCGGCAAAAGATATTCAGGGAAGTAGGGGGGATATGATGGAACATGATAATTCAGTGGTTGCAAAAGCGAATCACCCAGTCATTATTACGAGAAACGCAACTAAAGAGCCTAAATCCATACAGTGGATCCTCATTTCCATTGTATTGCTATTTCTCACTTTGTTTTTAGTAGTCCCATTAATCGCAATCTTTGTAAAAGCCTTTGAAAAAGGTGCCGAAGCGTATTTTGCGGCCATCGCCCATCCTGATGCCGTGGCTGCGATTAAGTTAACATTGATCGTTGTCCTCATCACCTTGCCGCTCAATGCCATATTTGGAGTGGTTGCCGCTTGGACCATAACAAAATATGATTTCAAGGGAAAAAACTTCTTAATTACATTGATAGATTTGCCTTTTTCCGTATCACCGGTCATTGCCGGGTTGATTTTTGTCCTTCTGTTCGGCTTACATGGAACACTTGGTCCACTGCTGCAATCACTCGACATTAAAGTGATCTTTTCAATACCAGGGATTGTCATTGCCTCCATTTTCATTACCTTCCCATTCATTGCACGCGAATTGATCCCGCTCATGCAAAGTCAGGGGACGTCTGAAGAAGAGGCCTCACTCACGCTGGGTGCGGGAGGGTTCAAGACATTTTGGTATGTGACGCTTCCCAATATAAAATGGGGACTTCTATATGGAATCATCCTTTGCAATGCCAGAATAATTGGGGAGTTTGGAGCTGTATCGGTCGTATCGGGACATATACGGGGCATGACCAATACGATGCCGCTTCATATTGAAATCTTATACAATGAATATCAATTTTCGGCCGCTTTTGCGGTTGCATCCCTGATGTCCATCTTTGCAATCATAACGTTGATCATTAAAAGCTTCATAGAGTGGAAAACGGACTTTAAATCAACCAAAGCGAGATAGGAGGAAAGAAATGAGTATCATCATAGAAAATGTAACAAAATATTACGGGTCCTATCAAGCACTCCGGAACATCGATCTGGAAATAAAGAGCGGTGAACTAGTAGCCCTGCTTGGCCCTTCCGGATCGGGAAAAACGTCATTACTGCGTATCATCGCAGGCCTTGAGCAGGCTGAGAACGGAAAAATCCTTTTTAATGAAGAGAATTACACGCATAAGCATGTAAAAGATCGAAATGTGGGTTTCGTCTTTCAGCATTATGCCCTTTTTCGTAATATGACGATTTTTGATAATATCGCCTATGGATTAAAGGTTCGCCCAAGAAAAACAAGGCCCAGTAAAGAAGTTATCGAAGAAAAGGTTACCGAATTGCTTCAGCTCGTCAAGCTGGAAGGATATAAAGATCGTTATCCATCGCAATTATCAGGCGGCCAGCGCCAGCGTGTCGCATTGGCAAGGGCACTTGCCGTTGAACCGAATGTCCTCTTGCTTGATGAACCATTCGGGGCATTGGATGCCAAGGTGCGCAAAGAACTTCGTCGTTGGCTAAGAAGACTTCATGATGAATTCAATGTTACAAGTGTGTTCGTGACTCATGATCAAGAAGAGGCGATGGATGTTGCTGATCGGGTCGTAATCATGAATGAAGGGAAAATTGAACAGATTGGAACCCCGGAAGAAGTATATGATCACCCTGAAAATCCCTTTGTTTATGATTTTCTAGGCAGTGTCAATCTATTCAAGGGCAACGTGCATAAAGGGAAATTGGTTACTGGCAACGTAGAAATGAATGCCCCGGGCAGTGAAGATGGAGCGGGCACTGGTTATGTAAGGGCCCATAACTTTATCATAGAAAGAGAACCAGCGGAAAAGGATTCGATAGCATCCATAGTTGACCACATCCATACAATTGGCCCCATCGTCCGGATAGAAGTCATTCGTCAGGATACAAACGAACCGTTGGAAATCGAACTGACGAAGGAACAATATTTGAATCTGGAAATAAGCAAAGAGGAAAGGGTATTCGTCCGACCGAAAGAATTGAAAGTTTTTGTCGACTTTATGGCTGGAATTTAAGAGTGGGTCGAATCTTGACGAAAAAACCGCTGAAAGCGGTTTTTTTATTAGGCTGTCAGTAAACCTTCCTCTATGATTGGTAAATGAGCTGTAATCTGTTTCAAAAGGGCTACTGTGCAATCACAGGTGGTGAGTTTTTGTCTGCCAATAGTCCATGGTCCCTTGGTGCTAAACACTAGATAGAAAGTCTTGCATCAAAATGTGAAGGTGGTTATGTAAGATATTGGATGTTTTATCACATGAAAAAGTCGAATCTTTATGTTTAATGTTAAAATTGAAATATAATTGTAATATTGTTATTACGTATTTGACAAAATCTGATGATATACTACGACTTAGATGAAAACATAGTAGAGTTTAAGCAATGTATTTAATATTATCTCAACCTTAGAAGATTACATAAAGAGTAAAAAAAATAGAGAAGAGTTCCCAGCAATTTATTTTGACTAATCATTTTTCATAGAGAAAAAGAAGTGGGTCGATGGAAATGCAAGGGGAGGAAAGCAGGGGAAATGAGTTTGAAGAAAAAACTTATCGTATTGAACACGACAATTATGCTTGGATTAGGAAGCGCTTTTGCCATACCGTCTGTAAAAGCTGAATCTATCACGGATATTCAATCGCAACGTACAGGAATACAATCAGATATTTCAGAGGCAGAACAAGTTATTCAGCAATTGAAAAAAGAACAATCGAAAATGAATGCCCAAATTGCCCAGATCGAATCGGCAATGAAAGAAAATGACCAAAAAATCAAAGATACTGAACAAGAAATTAAAGACACTGAAAAAGACATAGAATCTTTAAAGAAAGAAATTAAAGCGTTGGAAGAAAGAATCGCAAAACGCGAGGAAGTCTTGAAAGAGCGCGCACTTTCTTTCCAAGAGAGCGGCGGGGACGTTGAGTACCTGGAAGTTGTTTTAGGCTCTAAAAGCTTTGGTGAATTCGTTAATCGTGTTGGGGCGGTAGCCACTATCGTGGAAGCTGACCAACAGATTCTTAGCGAGCAGGAAGCGGATAAAGCTGACTTAGTGAAAAAACAAGCGACCGTTGAGAAGAAATTGCAAAGCCTTAAGGATATGGAAGTAGAGCTTAAAGGCATGCAATCGCAAATTGAAGATCAAAAAGCTGAAACTTTCAATATGAAGGCTAAGATCGAAAAGAAAGAATCGGAAACAGAAGCGCTTAAACAATCTTTAGAGAATAAAGATGCTGGCCTAGAAGCACAAATAGCTTCCATTCGTGAAAATATCAAAAAAGAGGAAGAACGTAAAGCATCGGAAAAAGCAGATCTTGACCGTGTTGCTGAAGAAGTGAATTCTTCAAATGCTTCCAGTGAAGGATCAGCAAGTTCTTCTAGCGAAGAATCATCAAGTTCGTCTAAAGGAGAGGCTTCGGCAAAAAGTTCTTCTAAAGCTGAATCATCTTCAAATTCATCTAAAGACAGTTCTGCTGCTAAGCCTGCAGCAAGTAAAACTGAAACATCAAGTAAGCCAAGCAGTGCAAATACAGGCTCTGCGATTACAGCAGGTTATAAATATATCGGTAACTCCTCTTATAAATTTGGTGGCGGAAGAACGGCATCCGATATCGCTAACGGTCTATTCGATTGTTCAGCGTTCGTTGCATGGGCTTATAAACAAGCTGGTGTGAACCTTCCAGCCAGTACGGATGCATTGAAAGGTGCAGGACGTCAAGTATCTGATAGTCAAAAACAGCCTGGAGATTTAGTGTTCTTCAATACCTATAAAACTGATGGGCATGTCGGAATTTATGTCGGCGGCGGTAAATTTATCGGTTCCCAAAGTTCAACAGGTGTTGCAATTGCCAATATGGATAGCGGATATTGGGCAGGTGTATACAACGGCCGTGTCGTTCGTGTAAACTAATAGTTCAATAATAAGCAGGGGAGAAAATGCCCCTGCTTATTTTTTTGAAAAAAAAAATCGAAAAAAATGAAACTTATTTTGAATTTCAACGTAAATACTATAAGATAAAACAAGGATAGGTGATGTGGACTTTCAATTAATCTGGGAAAAGATATAATGAAACAACATTCCATACTATTAAACGGAGGCAAAAAAACATGATGAAAAAATTTATGGCTGCATTACTTACAATTACACTAGCATTCTCGCCAGTCGGCACTTATGTATTCCAGGATCATACGGAGTCAGTCGATGCAAGGGGTTACAAGTCCGGAAAAAGAAGCTTTAACAACAACAATAACAATAATAATTCGAATTTCCAAAATAAAGAAACGAAGAAATCCGATGCCACTACTGCCAATAAAGCCAAGAGTGGAAACACATTCGCAAAAGGCGGCTTAATGAAAGGACTTATGCTAGGAGGATTGGCAGGTTTACTTTTTGGTAGCCTATTTGCCAATATGGGAATGCTGGGTTCTATACTTGGTCTATTAATCAACGTGATGGCGGTTGTAGTATTAATCGTTGTAATCCGTAAAATATTCACATATTTCAAAGATAAGAAGAAGAAAGAAGATCCAAACCCATGGAGAGGCTAAAGATTTCCGAACAAGATATCATCAATGCGGTTTGTGTTTACATTGCCCGTAAAAAGCAGGTACAACCTAATGAGGTGGAAGTGGAGTTAATGTATGATGATGATTATGGCTTTTCGGCGGAAGCGTTTGTCGATGGCCGGAAACAAGTGTTAATCACCATCAACTTGATAGAAGCGCTTCGTTTATGGCTGGATGAATATATGAATAAAGATCCATACTCAGGTATTGAACTTGTTTTGGATGATGATGAAGGTATAGTGGCTTTGGTAAGTGAAAGTAATAGATAAGTAAAAAAGGATGCCGTAACGGCATCTTTTTTTTATTTAAAAAGTTACAAGTCGTCCGGGAGAAGGAAAAGGAAAAAAGAAATAGAAAAATAGCAAAGTAAATGAAGCAAAATCCTCGATTACACATACTATTTCAAACTTAGAAAGAGTAAGGACGAAATATATTTTCCATTTGTTGCAATAAATGGTCCGTGGAAGTAGGATGGATATATGTTCAAGTCAAAGGAGGAGAAAAAGTGAAAGGGTATATAGAAGATATCACTTTTTTAAATGAAAAGGCCATAAAGTTCGGCAATGAAAAAGTGGAAGCGATACTTGTACCATCTTTAGGAAGCAATCTGCTTTCATTGAAATACAAGCATAAGGATATTGAGTTGCTGCGAACTCCGGATAGTGTGGAGGAGTATAAAAAAGCTTCCATTTTATACGGAATGCCAATCCTGTTTCCTCCTAATCGAATTGAAGATGGTCAATTTACATATAAGGGGACTTCGTATAAGTTTCCAATCAATGAAATGGAAAAATTCAATCATATTCATGGTTTTTTGCATGACATGCCGTGGCAAGTCCGCAAAAAGGAAGTAAACGGAAAAGAAATCGTCATTAATACCGAATTTTCAAGCAGTGATTTTGATCTAAAAGGTAGCTTTCCACAAGATATCACTGTGAATATGTCTTTATCTTTAAGGGCTGAAACATTGGAAATACAATTGGAAATCACCAACAAGGGCATTGAACCATTTCCGTGGGGAGCAGGTTATCATACTGTATTCAATTTTCCATTTGGACCAGTGAGTAAATGGGAGGATTGCAGAATATCTCTTCCCGTCAATAAGCATTGGGAGTTGAATGAAAGATCATTGCCCACAGGTGCAATTCATGAAACGGCCAATACATTGAAAATCCAAAACGGCATTAGCTTGGACGGCCGGCAATTTGATGACTTATTTGGCTATGATAAGGAAAGAAATCCGGAAAACGAGTGCATTCTCACTGATCAAGAGGCTGGCATACAAGTCATCTATCAAGGCGATCAACATTTTAAGTTTTGGGTATTGTTCAATCAGGAGGGGTTCGTCTGTCCTGAACCATATACTTGGGTAACGAATGCTCCTAATTTGGATTTGCCTGCAAAATTGACTGGATTGAGGGAGTTATGCTCAGGGGAAACGGTACAGCTGAAAACCAGATTGATTGTGAAAGATATATAAAAAACACCTAGGCATTTAAAAATGCCTAGGTGTTTAAGGTTATGCTTTTTTTCTCATCCAGAGTGGGTATAGGATGATTCCGAATACATATAAGGCAATGCCTAGTATGAATGTATTCATATCGGCTGTACCTGTCTTGATGACCCAGATCGAGTAGATTAACGCCAAGATTGTAATAATGCCATCACGTACCCTTGAGCCTTTCATGATGTCATAGGTTTCCCCGGTCATCACAAGTTTCAATTGATACAGAACGGATGCAAGGTACGGGATCAAGTAAGCGAGTGTAGCGACGATCATCGAAAATTTATAAGCCTCCAAAATCGTACCTGAAATAGTGGAGAATAAGAATATCTGTGTCATGATATTTGTTATTGTCATAGAACGGACAGGTGTGCCATTTTTGTTTGCTTTCGCAAAATAGGCCGGGAACAAATCCGATTTCGCTGCCTGGTAAGGAACTTCCGAGGCAACGACAATCCATCCGATCGTCGATCCCAATAAGGAAATGACAGCAAGAGCAGCCATTATATACGTGCCGCTTGAACCAACTACTGCTTGTAGTGCGTCAACAAGCGGTTTTTGTGATATTTTCAACTCGTCTTGTGATATGGCACCCATCGTCAATAAAGTAATGCCGATATAAATGGCAACAGCGATAAGTAAACCAAGAATCGTCGCTTTCTTTACATCATTTTGTGACTTGGCACGGTTTGAAAGCATGACGGCAGCTTCGATACCGATGAAGGCCCATAATGTTGAAATGGCAGCAGCGTTCACTTGATCACCTAGGGAGATTGCAGTTCCCGCCTTATCATAAAATTCAGCTCCGTTTCCTAGATTGGAAGTATCGAAGATGAATATCGTGATAATAATGAAAAATAAGAATCCAAGCACTTTGGTAACTGTAGCAAAAAGATTCATTTTCCCGGCACTGTTAAAACTTCTTACCAAGATTGCCTGAATCCCCCAAAGGGCAACGGAACATACCGCAAACGTTAATGCTTTACCTAGTTCAAGTTGAAACGAACCCGCTGTATAAATCACTTTTGGACTATGCATCACAGGGAAAAACGTTGAAAGGTAACCAGCAAATGAAATGATGACAGAAGCTGTCGCAGCCCAATTCGCAGCCCAATACCCCCAAGCCATGCTATACCCTGAAACCCTTCCTTTAACAGGAGATTTAAATAATGACTGAGCATAACTTTGAGGTCCAGCCTTCAAATCAGGTTTCCGTACTGCCAGGTTACCAAACACCAAAGCTATTAGAAAAACTCCTAGTCCAGTAACGATCCATGCCAATGTGGACCCTAACGGACTGGATACCTGTGCTAATTGAGCAGGGAGCATGAAAATTCCGCCGCCGACCATATTTCCAATTACGAAAGTGGTCAAAATCAATAAACCCCATTTTTTATTTACCATTTATATCGAACCTTTCTTATATACAAAGTGTGTGTTTATACCGACAACTTATACTAAAATAGTATATCTCAAATAGTTTAGTTTGGTAAAGTGGTAAATAAGTAAAATGTAAAAGGCGGACTAATCAGAAAATTCAAACACAGTATTGACAAAAGGATAAAATTGGGTTATAGTAGTAAATACCAAGTTAGTTGGTAAGAATAATGTGGATTATCACATTAAATCGTATTTTTCTATAACATTTGCCATTCCCGAATATTGCCGATTAGTCAACTAAAGGCACCTTACATCTAATCTGTTAGATGGCGGGTGCCTTTTATCTTTTATAGGGAAGGGAGGGAATATGGAGTTCCTATTAACTGGTTATTCTTATACGGAAAGTTAAGTGATGAGGATATGATAGGTAAACCAAGTTCCCAAGAAAACATTGAAAGTGGGAAGCGCACATGTGTTTGTCGTGCGAACCTTTTTTACATTAGGTGAAAACGAGCTTTATTACCAGTAGTGAAGGGGAGATATTATGGAAAAGAAAGAAGAATTGAAAATCAGGCATATCATTTCAAGCTTGGAAGATCTGCAATATGGATCGGTTTTAATTACCGTACATGATGGTGAAATCACACAAGTGGATACCACCGAGAAGAAACGATTCCCTTTAGTGAAGGGCCGTGCCGTTAAAGCTAGATGAATGACAGGTATTAAGGGAGCCTTCAATATGAAGGCTCCAGTTTGTCTATTTTTATGGCTTGTACAATTTGAACGTTGATTTCCACTACAGGCACTCGCTTTCCGCGGGCGGTCAGGGAGCCTCCTCGGCGCTCGTCGCGCCTGCGGGGTCTCCCTTGGACGCGCATTTCCCGCAGGAGTCTCGTACCCTCCGTTCCAATCAACTTTGTTTAAAAATTCAGATGGGGAACCCTTTTGTCTACAAACTCAATATTAATTAAGATTGCCTACAATTCTTTGAGGGAGTGTAAAATTTGAACGTTGATTTCCACTACAGGCACTCGTTTTCCGCGGGCGGTCCGGGAGCCTCCTCGGCGCTCGTGGTACCTGTGGGGTCTTACCTTGGACGTGCTTTTCCCGCAGGAGTCTCGTACCCTCCGTTCCAATCAAGTTTGTTTAAAAATTCAGATGGGGAACCCTTTTGTCTACAAACTCGGAGCTTTCGGTATGAAGGCTCTTTTATTATATGAAAATTTAATCAATTTGGAATTTATAAGAAGATTGTACTGCTTTTAACATGGTAGAATAAGTTAGGGTATAAGGGAGTTTTTTATAGGGGTTTAAATGATATCAAAGGGAGGAACAGGGAATAGATGACCTTACAAACTATAGAACATGATATCTTGGCATTAGTTGAAACATTTAATGGGAGAATCGCATATAAAATTGAAAATGGTCTTGGGGACACGATTGGATATCACGAGAATGAATCCTTTCAATCAGCGAGTTTGATCAAAATACCAATGATCATCGAAGGTTATCGTCAAAGTGAACAAAAGAAAATCTATTTGAACCAACCAGTGACCATCCCGCCTAGTGAAGTGACTGGGGGATCGGGGGTCCTGCATGTCTTATCGAATAAGGTATTTTTGACCGTAGAGGATTTACTGACATTGATGATAACTGTTTCCGACAATACATCCACGAATATGATGATGAACCTGTTGGGTTTTGAAGAAATCAATCAATGCATCAAGGAACTTGGTTTGAAAAATACTGTCCTTGAACGGAAAATGCAGGATTTTAAGGCATTAAAAGAAGGGCGCGACAATACCATTTCGGCAGAAGATACGATTACCTGCTTAAAAGCCATACATACAGGCAACTTTTTAACGAAAGAAAGCCGGGAAAAAATATTGCATGTATTTGATAATCAACAGTTAAGGGATAAACTTCCATCTCTGATGGGCAGAGAAGTCAAGGTCGCAAGCAAAACGGGCGGAATTCGGGGAGTTGCCCATGATTGTGCAATCATTCGGTCAGAAACACAAACTGTTTATGCTGCAGTTCTTACAGAAGACATGAAATCAGAGGAAGAAAGCCGTCAAATAATCAGTAAAATTGGAAAATTGATATATGATGATATGGTCGCAGAATAAACTATCCGATTGAAAAGGGCGGAAGTCTTTCATGATTTCCCGCTCTTCGGTCTTAGTTATATAGGAGTTAGTGGAAATGAAAGTTATATATGATAAGAATATGAAGCGGGGAAAAATTTTGAAAAGGACGATGAAACTTTTTTGTGTAATAAGTGTCATTGCGGTACTTGGGTATTTTGGATTTTTGCACATGAAAATTCAGGAAAGCATTCACCAGCAAATTCCGGAAAATGCCGATTACCTCATGATTCTTGGAGCAAGGGTCAAAGGTTCGGTTCCATCATTATCCTTACAATACCGGATTGATAAAGCTGCAGAATATTTATCGGCGAATAAACATACAGTGGTCATTGTATCTGGCGGCAAAGGACCGGGAGAAGATATATCGGAAGCAAAAGCAATGCAACAGGGGCTAATCGCCCAAGGAATTGAAGAAGCACGCATTGTGATGGAAGACAAATCTACAACAACTCACGAAAATATTGTTTTCTCAAAAGAACTCATTCCTGATACAGCAGCTTCAGGGTTGATCGTTAGCAATGACTTTCATATCTACCGGGCAGTCGAAATAGCAAAAAAAGAAGGCTTGGACATGAAGGGATTGCCTGCAAAGACACCAAAAGTGTCACTGTTGAAATCATATACCCGTGAATATTTGGCAATTACCAAATACTATTTAACCGGGTTGATTGGGAGGTAACATCGAATTCTCCTAAAGGTGGAGGTGCTTTCATTATTCGACTTCCACGACAACATTAGGAACTTGCCAAAAATCTTTCTCTTGATATAGCTCCTTAAGTGTCTTATAAACGGGATAACCGGTATAGGAAATCTCGACTCGTTCATCAGCATCCACTTCTTCCACATCTACATCATCAACAAAACCAAGTTGATCATCGATTTCCATTAAATAATACCCAAGTGCCTCATACCCGCTATAGGCTACAATTACCTTACTGTCAAAACCGCTATTAGAAACTTTGTAATATTTCATTGAGTGACCTCCTTGTTGATAATACTTTAAGTGAAAATCGTACTGTTTCTTATTACTCTGATATACCCATTAATTACTATCTGAATCATTAAATTGGATAAATAAAGAAAATAAGAAGGCAAAAAGAATGTGGACCATCTTTAATTTATCACTGGAAAATTTGCTATCTGCATCAATTCATGTTAATCTAATAAAGAATTGTTTTTGGTTGTGGAAGAGAGTACTCGTTATTTTCCAAATGATTAAAAATAGTAATACAATGTGTGTTATGCACTAGGAGGCAACAACAATGGAACAAGGTACAGTTAAATGGTTTAATGCAGAAAAAGGTTTTGGATTTATCGAACGCGAAAACGGAGACGATGTATTCGTACATTTCTCAGCTATCCAAAGCGAAGGCTTCAAATCTTTAGACGAAGGTCAAAAAGTAACTTTCGAAGTTGAGCAAGGTGCACGTGGAGCTCAAGCTGCTAACGTTCAAAAAGCTTAATTTTAAAATTAAATCGTAACCTATATGAACAGACTTCCTCGATGGGAGTCTGTTTTTTATTGTGCTATAAAATGAAAGCAAAAAAAAATCCCACTCTGACTGAGTAGGTTTTTAGTGACTTGTCATTAAGCTTTTTTAAATTCTTCTTCAAAGAAAAAAGTAGTCGGATGTTCTTTAACAGTATAAGAATATCTCTTCATGTTTTTTACATATGCCCATTTATTAATGGTTACTGATTCATTAGTATCCTGAATGGTTACTGTTTCACCAGTATTATACTTATTGCTTTTCAATTTAGCCACCCTCTTTACTAATAGTATAACATATTTGGCAATGAAAGATGTGTTCAACATATTCCAATGATATATTGCGTATAAAAAACAGACTAAGCATATGGCAATGAGCCTAATTATTTTGAATATGAACAAGGAGTGGATGTCACAATATGGGATTAAGCGGGGGCAGGCCAAGTTATAGCGAATGAACTTACTCGAAAGCAAGGAGTCGATATTACTACGGGCTTGTCTCCCTTTTTGGGCATGAAAAAACAGCCACATGTTCCCAGGTATTGCAGAAATCACGTGGCTGAAGGTTTTCAAGTGATGGAAGGGGCTTAAAGCCGGTTAATTAAAACGCCCAGTCACCATTACGGAAGACAGGTTCTGAAGTGCCGTCCTGTTTGATGCCGTCGATGTTCATTTTCTCCGATCCAATCATGAAATCGACATGTGTAAGGCTTTCATTCAGTCCATTTTCTGCAAGTTCTTCTGGACTCATGTTTTTTCCGCCTTCAATACAGAAAGCATAGGAGCTGCCGATAGCAAGATGGTTTGATGCATTTTCATCAAATAATGTGTTGAAGAATAAAACATTCGATTGGGAAATCGGTGAGTTGAATGGAACAAGCGCGACTTCACCAAGGTAGTGTGAACCTTCATCCGTTTCAACCAATTGCTTTAGGATTTCTTCCCCTTCTTCTGCTTTTACTTCAATGATCCGTCCTTCCTTAAACGTCACGGAAAAATTATTGATGATGTTTCCGCCGTAACTAAGTGGTTTCGTACTGGAAACCGTACCGTTAACGCCTGTTTTCAATGGAACTGTAAACACTTCTTCGGTTGGCATATTAGCCATGAATTCATGTCCCTGTACGTTAACGCTTCCTGCCCCTACCCAAAGATGTTTGTCGGGTAATTCGATTGTCAGGTCGGTTCCGGGAGCCGTATAATGCAATTTTTGGTAATGTTTATCATTTAAATAATCTACCTTTTCATGCAGGGTATCATCGTGTTTTTTCCAGGCTTCCACAGGATCTTTCACGTCAACACGAACTGCTTTGAAAATAGCTTCCCATAGGAGGTCAACACGTTTTCCTTCTGCTTCTTCAGGGAATACTTTATCAGCCCAAGCCTTTGAAGGGACGGCAACTATGGACCAGCTCACTTTATCGGATTGCATATACTGCCGCCACTTCTTCAGTGCTGTCCCGGATGCTTTTTGGTAGTTGGCAATCCTTTCAGGCTTTACACCTTTTAATAAGTCAGGGCTGGAGGAGATGACGGATAGATAAGCAGCTCCGTTTTCTGCGAGTTCGATCGTTTCTTCTGCGCGCCACTTTGGATATTCGTGGAACACCTCATCCGGAGCCAATTCATATTTGGTACGTGAAACGATATCGTCATTCCAATTAACGATGACATTGCGCGCACCGTTCTCATATGCCTTTTTTACAATGAGACGCACAAGGTCAGCACCCTCTAATGTTGTATTTACGACCAAGGTTTGATCTTGTTGGATGTTTACGCCGACTTTTACGGCAAGTTCTGCATATTTTTCTAAATTCGTTTGAAAATCACTCATCATTTAAAACTCCTCTTTTCCATTTTCTACATTTTTAATTGTACTTTTTGTCATATAAAAAAGAAACTTTTTACATCGTTTGTGAAACTACTCGTATACGAAGGAGTTCATTATAACCGGCAGGGAGCTGCTCCAGCAGCTATTTTGTCTATCTTGCATTTTACCAAAACTAAAGAAGGAAAGACTATTGAAAAGGTTTGAATGGGTTGAATAATTTGATGATTTGGTGCAGTGAATCAATGGACTGAAAGAAAGAGGGCCTCTTTGAGACCCTCTTTCTTAATAGTCAGTAAATCATTTACCCAAATTAATCCAGACACTTTTCACTTCAGAATAGTTGTCCAGTGCATAAGATCCCATTTCACGTCCGATTCCGGATTGTTTGTAGCCGCCGAACGGGGAAGCTGCGTCGAACGCGTTATAACAGTTCACCCATACGGTACCGGCACGGAGTTTTCCTGCAACATAATGGGCATTGGCTATATCGCTTGTCCATAAGCCGGCAGCCAAACCATATTCACTGGCATTTGCACGGTTAATGACTTCATCTAAATCCTCGAATGGCATTGCCGCTATGACCGGTCCGAAAATCTCTTCTTTAGCAATCGTCATATCCTCATCAACACCAGCGAATATAGTTGGAGAAACAAAGTAGCCCTGTTCACCCGGTTTATTTCCGCCGACAAGAACTTCCGCACCCTCGTTTTTCCCTTTTTCAATATAGCCCATTACCCGATTTTGCTGCTCCTCGGAAACAAGCGGCCCAATTTGGGTACTTGGATCTAGGCCTATCCCTTGTTTGATGTTTTTTGCATGGCTAGCCATATCGGCAACAACATTATCATAATGTTTCTTTTGGATATAAACCCTTGAACCGGCACAGCATACCTGGCCTTGGTTAAACATGACCCCATTCAAAGCTCCAGGGATGGCTTTCGAGAAATCTGCATCAGGCAGGATGATGTTTGGCGATTTCCCTCCAAGTTCCAATGTGACCCGTTTCAATGAATATGAAGCGGAACGCATGATCAATTTTCCAACTTCGGTCGAGCCGGTAAATGCGATTTTATTTACTTGGGGATGGTCGACAAGCGCTTGTCCAGCCGTTTCACCAAAACCGGGAACGATATTGACGACCCCATCAGGGAAACCGGCTTCAGCCAATAATTCAGCCAGGTAAAGAGCGGAAAGCGGTGTTTGCTCAGCTGGTTTTAATATGACCGTACAACCTGTAGCAAGTGCCGCTCCCAGTTTCCACATCGCCATAAGAAGCGGAAAGTTCCATGGGATGATTTGGCCGACAACACCAACAGCCTCGTGTTTCGTGTAGTTAAAATAATTTCCGCTTACCGGGATGGTCTGTCCAACAATCTTGGTGGACCAGCCAGCAAAATATCTCATATGTTCAATTGCTAAAGGAATGTCGGCATTTGTAGTTTCACTGATTGGTTTCCCATTATCCAACGTTTCCAATTGAGCAAGTTCAGTTTTATTTTCTTCCATTAAATCGGCTAGTTTATACATCAGTCTACTGCGTGCAGCTGCGCTCATTCTTGACCAAGGACCTTCATCGAATGCTTTGCGTGCAGCTTTGACGGCTAAGTCGATATCTTCTTTATCAGCTTCATAAACATCGGCAAGTTTTTGTCCTGTAGCAGGATTAGGAGTGGAGAAGGTTTTTTTTGAAGCACTTTCTACAAACTGACCATTAATATAGAGCTTTTTTGGTCCTGTTAAAAATTTTTGCAGCTTTCCACTTACTTCTAACGTTAGATTTGTCATTAATTACCCTCCTGAATAAAATGTTTATCTTGGGCAAAACATGATGACTTATTGTTAACGCTATGATTGCCAATTTTTATGATAAATGAAAAAAAGGGAATATTCAATCTATAACATTCGACAGAATATCCAAGATTTCTTCATCTATTAAAAAAATGTAGTATTATTTTGTCATGACATGTGTAATTACTATAGCAAAAATGAAAGTTAATAGTTAAAATGAAAAAGGATAAAATAACAAGAAGGTCTAAAGTTCTTCAGGAGGAATATATGGGAAATAATGCGAAAATGATATCGCAGCGTAAGTTACTTGGTGTTGCGGGTCTTGGATGGATGTTCGATGCACTTGATGTCGGTATGCTTTCTTTCATCATTGTTGCATTAAAACAGGATTGGAACTTAACTAGTGAGCAGGTTGGCTGGATTGGGAGCATAAACTCCATAGGGATGGCTGTTGGCGCCGTATTCTTTGGTGCGATGGCCGACAGGGTCGGACGAAAGAATGTCTTTATCATTACTTTATTATTGTTTTCGATAGCAAGTGGCCTGTCTGCAGCAGTCAGTACACTCAGCCTGTTCTTGATATTGCGTTTTTTGATTGGAATGGGACTTGGGGGAGAACTCCCGGTTGCCTCCACATTGGTCTCTGAAAGTGTTGAAGCGAGTAAAAGGGGAAGGGTCGTCGTCCTTCTTGAAAGCTTTTGGGCGGTTGGCTGGATTTTGGCAGCACTCATATCCTATTTCATCATACCGGCTTATGGTTGGCGGGTTGCATTATTATTGAGCGCAGTTCCAGCTTTATATGCGCTGTATCTGCGCTTGAAACTGCCGGATTCACCAAAGTATACGGAACTTGAAAAAAAGCAAAGAACATCTGTATTAAGCAATATGAAAAGTGTCTGGAAAAAGGAATACTCCCGTCAGACCCTTGTATTGTGGATTCTATGGTTTTGCGTGGTCTTTTCCTATTATGGGATGTTTTTATGGCTGCCAAGCGTGATGGTCCTAAAAGGCTTCAGCATGATTCAAAGCTTTGAATATGTTTTGATCATGACGATTGCACAGCTTCCGGGCTATTTTTCAGCTGCATGGCTGATAGAGAAGATGGGACGTAAATTCGTTTTGATTACATACTTAATTGGAACGGCCATCAGTGCCTTTTTCTTTGGATCGGCAGAGGGGCTGGCACTGCTGATAGCTTCCGGGATGTTCCTATCTTTCTTCAACCTAGGGGCATGGGGTGCACTTTATGCGTATACACCTGAGCAGTATCCAACATCAGTTCGCGGTACAGGGGCTGGGTTAGCTGCAGGGATCGGGAGGATTGGCGGTGTTCTGGGACCTTTGCTTGTAGGGTATTTAGTTGCCGCAGACACCCCGATTTCATCGATTTTCACCATTTTTACAATTGCTATTTTAGTGGGGGCAGTTGCAGTGGCTTTTGGGAAGGAAACAAAGAATACCGTTTTGACATAAACAAAGGATGGGGACTGCATCAGTCCCCATCCTTTTGTTATTTAAAGTCTTTTATTATTTGTAAAAGGGATTCGGAGGCAGTCTTCGGATTATCTGCATTCATGATGGCCGATACGACTGCGGTACCTGATAGTCCGCTATCGGAAAGAGCGGAAATGTTATCGGCAGTGATACCCCCGATGGCTACTGCGGGAATGGATACGCCGCGGCAAATTTCCCCCAGATCCTCAAGTGCCATTAGGGTAGCATCTTGTTTGGTCTTGGTGGGGAAAACGGAACCGACTCCGATATAATCCGCTCCATTTCGTTCGGCTTCGAGAGCTTCTTCATGAGTGGAGACAGATACACCGACAATCATATCTTCAGGAACCATTTTTTTGACGACAGGCAGTGGAAGGTCATCCTGCCCAATATGAATTCCGTCCGCTCCAACCGCTAGTGCTATATCCACCCGGTCATTGATGATAAGGGGAATGGAAAGCTCATTCAATAACTGTTTTAATGCAGATGCTTTTTCATAAAAAGAGAGGGAGGAATTGTTTTTCTCTCTAAGTTGTACGATCGAGACTCCTCCTGAAACCGATTGTGCAATGATTTTGGTCAATTCTTCTATTGCTATGGACTCTTCCGTAACTAAATACAGGCTTAAATCAATTTGGGACTTCTTCACTTATTTTCACCTCATGCATCCAGATTTCCTTATCCATTCTTGATATGGCATCGATTAATCGTACACGGAAAGTACCTGTTCCTTCATCCTTTTGAAGGGTTGCGGCTGCTAGTTCCCCTGAAATGCTCATTGTTGAGATACCGGCAATTGCGGCAGAATAGAAATCATCGGTGACTCCGGAAAAAGTTCCGATAAGAGCAGTGGACATGCAACCGGTACCTGTAACATTAGTTAAAAGGAGGTCCCCGTTATCGATGATGGACGTATGTTTTCCATCGCTGACCGCATCCTTAGCTCCGCTGACCACGATGATGCAATTCAATTCATTTGCCGCTCGTGCAGCCAGCTCTGCATTGCTAATCGCAAGTTCCCCCGAATCCACACCGCGTGTAACGGTATCCCCACCCATCAATGACAGGATTTCACTCGCATTTCCGCGAATGATTTGGAGAGTAACCTTACTTAGGAGTTCTTTGACTTGCTCTGTACGATAGGAGGTGGCACCAACTCCCACCGGGTCCAAAATGACTGGGATGTCCAGGTCATTTGCCGTTTTACCGGCAATCTCCATTGCTTCCAAGGCTTTATCATCGATCGTTCCGAAATTCAGGACCAATGCATCTGCTAATTTGACCATATCCGCCACTTCACTTGGGCTCGATGTCATTACTGGTGAACCTCCGATGGCAAGGGTGGCATTTGCACAGTCATTGACCGTAACAAAGTTGGTGATTTGGTGAACGAGTGGTTTCCTTTCTCTTACCTTCATAAATAAATCGGCTGAAGAAATATTCATAACAAGTCACTCCGTTCTTTTTTTGTATATGAATGAAAATGATGGACAGGTCCATGACCTTTACCGATTGAAAAGCTATTGCGTATCGCTTCGGAAATATAGGTCTTGGCATGTTCGATCGACACTTGCAATGGCAGTCCATTTGCCAGGTTAGATGTAATGGCGGATGATAGGGTACAGCCCGTACCATGAGTGTTTTTTGTATGAATGCGTTCTCCCTTGATCCAGTGGAAGTCAGTCCCATCATAAAAAAGATCATTTGGATTTCCTGCCGCATGGCCGCCTTTAAGTAAAACGGCTTTGGAACCCATTTCTTGTATCGAAATGCATGCCCTGTAGAAATCTTGTTTCGTCCGAATCGGGAAGCCAGTAAGTACTTCCGCTTCTGGTACATTGGGTGTTACAAGATTTGCAAGCGGAAGCAATTCCATTTTTAAGGCAGAGATGGCCTTTTCGTCGAGCAAATGATGGCCGCTTTTGGAAATCATGACAGGGTCAAGGATAACGATGGCAGGCATGAAGGTTTTAAGGGACGCAGCGACCGTTTCCACGATTTCTTTTGATCCAAGCATGCCTATTTTTACTGCATCGACAGGAATATCTTCAAAGATAGCTGCAATTTGATCCGATATGATAGCTGTTTCAATGGGCTGTACAGAACGGACTTCCATTGTGTTTTGGGCAGTTACGGCTGTGATGGCAGACATTCCAAACACACCATGTGCAGAAAATGTTTTTAAATCCGCTTGTATTCCAGCACCGCCCCCTGAATCAGAGCCTGCGATCGTTAATGCTGTTTTCATAAAAAAACCCCTTCATATAATTATTTTTTAGCAGTATTTTAAGTAATATGAAAGCTAAAATCGCCCCTGCGAATGAACTGAACATAAAAGCCGGTAAAAAACCAAAAAGAGCAGCTTTTTCTCCCAATAGGAGGGTGGCAAGCGGATAACAGACCAGGGAACCGAGAAAGCCGGTCCCGATCACTTCCCCTAAACAGGCGAATTTTAAGCTTTGTGTTTTTCGGTAAAGGATGGCGGCCAAAAGTGCACCAATCATGCTGCCGGGAAAGGCGAAAATTGAACCGGTACCAGTCATGTTTCTAATGATGGAAACTAAAAAAGCTTGTGTCACCGCATATGCAGGCCCCAATAAAACCGCCGTCAGGACATTTGCCAGATGTTGAATAGGAAAGATTTTTGCAAATCCTGCAGGGATGAAAATAAATGAACTGGTCAGCGTCGTTAAAGCCGTGATCATGGCAGTCAATGTCAGTTTCTTGATAGGGTTCATCCTCATGTCAACCACCTACAGAGGCCAATCCTGCTCATTTTGAACCATGTCCCAGAATAAATATTCATATCGGGAAGTAACCAAAAAGTGCTTTTCTAATCTAAGAAGTTCCTTTTCAGGCATGCCTTCCGTCAATTCTTCCAATAAAGCGATCAGCCACTTGTGTGCTTCCCCGAATTCAGGAGATGAATAGGACCTTATCCAATCTGCGTAGCGATTGTTTTCCAGTGCTGCTCCATTTTGTTCTTTTAATAGCAAACCGATTTCATAATAATCCCAAGCGCAGGGCAGGAGACAGGCGATCAAGTCTGCCAATGTCCCATGCTGAGCTGCATTTAGCATGTAACCTGTATAGGCTAGAGTGGTTGGAGTAGGTTCTGTATTTTCCAATTCCTTGGAGCTGATCCCGAATTCGGAAGCATAATGCCGATGAATATCCATTTCCACTTGAAGGGTTTCATTTAAAATGGTCGCAAATTTTGCCATGGTTTCGATGTTATGGGCTTTGATGACACCTAAAGCAAAGAGCTTGGAATAATCCATGAGATAGACATAGTCCTGCTTCAGGTAATAGGCAAATTTCTTTTCAGGAAGTGTGCCGTTTCCAATTGCCTGGACAAAGGGATGTGAATGGTTCCTTTTCCAAATCTCTTTTGCCCGTGCATGCAGTCTATCACTGAATGTTTCTAATTTTGTATTCTCCATTGTTCATCCTCCTATAGAATGGCTCCCTTTGTTAAATAAAAAACCCCGTTCCTGAATAAGGAACGGGGTAGATGGATATAGTCTGTAAAATGGACGATATCATCCACTTCCCTCCGCCGGTATGAGCCGGTTCAGGTTCAAAGGGTCCGGAACTAATTCCATCTCAGTCTTAAAAAAGACTCCCCTAGTGGTGTGAATTGTATGTAATTACTGACATCATATCAGAAAGACAAGAAAATGCAACCCGTATTTGAAAGAGGAATCACTTTATGTCCAGGAAAAAAGGGAGAACCAGGTAATTGACTTTTGAAGATTATTAGGATAGAATCATTTCTACATCATTATATATTGAATTCTTATCCAGAGAGGTGGAGGGACTTGGCCCTAAGAAACCTCGGCAGCGGACCCGTTTAGGGAACTGTGCTAAATCCAACAAGCATATGCTTGGAAGATAAGAAGAGCCGTACGGACACTGTCAGCCTCTTCTTAAATTAGAAGGGGCTTTTATTTTTGGGAAATAACGTTTAGTGACATACTAGAAAAGGTATATATAATTTGGTGAAATCAAACAAGTGATAAAGTTTAGCTAACTAGAAGCAGGCACTAGGACGGAAAGGAGCCATTTACATGGCAGAATTATTTAAGAGGATTGAACAGAGGAAGGCAAAACTCATTGAAGAGCTATTGGCCAATGGAGTATACAAAACCTCTGATGAAAGGCACCTTTATGATGCCCCATTAAAAGTACTTGAAGATGAATATAAGATTGTTATAAATAGACCTAATAACGAGTCACCTTCTGAATGGATGACATAGTAATAGGAATACAATATTTGGATTTTTGGATAAGGGATATGATGTAAGCATTCGCAGTCTACACTAGTGGATGCTTTTTTTGCGTTTATTAGAAAACGACACAAATTATACATAATTAAATAACAAAATAGGTGTTTTGTCACATTTGACCTATAAAATAACACATTTAATTTCTGGAAAATAGTTGATTTTAACTAGTGGTTTCATTATGATGAAAGTGTAAAAATATTGAATAAATGGGAGGTGGCTATGATGACTTGCTATAAGGTAACTATAGAAAAAGTAGAAGAGAAGAGACAGGAAATGATAAGGTTGGGAGCGATTTACGGCTTAACAAGTCTGCTGACTGTACAAGCCAGCCAAGAATTGGATACGCTATTGAATGCGTTAGCAAGTAAAAGAGATTCTGAATATTTTTCCCTTCAAGAAGCATATAGGTATTTTTAAATTAGCAATTCGACCTGTATTAATCTAAAAAAGCTACTGCTCAAGGCAATAGCTCTAAAGAATTATATATTAAATATCGACACGTTTACCTAGAATGATCAAATCCCGCTCAATGCCATCCATCTCGGCAACTTGAGGTAAATGTGCCCATTCTTCAAACCCGAATTTGGAAAAAAGCTTAAGGCTTGGTGTATTATGGGCGAAAATGAAACCCAATAAAGTCTTAACACCTAATTTTGGACTCAATTCAATTGCCTTTCGAATCGAAATTTGTCCAATTCCTTTTCCCCGGAAATAATCATCAATGTAAATGCTGATTTCGGCAGTGGAATTATATGCCGGTCGGCCATAAAAGGATTGAAAGCTCATCCATCCAGCGGTTTTCCCTTCTATAGTAATGATATATAGCGGTCTACTTTCTGAATGATGTTCCTCAAACCATTTAACCCTCGATTGGACGGATACAGGTTCCGTATCTGCCGTTACCATCCTTGAAGCAATTGTCGAATTATATATTTCAACAATTCTGGGTAGATCAGATAGTTCTGCCTCTCTAAACTCTATGTGTTCTTCCATGATATAAACTCCTAACTATCATTTATTCAATCTCCAGAATGAAGGGTGATCCCGTTTTTGGTTTTAGGGACGTTGAATGAAACCCAATCCATTGAAAGTTTTATATTATCATACACTCTTTATTCTTTATCTGACAATTCTTTTTTATGTTAGTACTGCAGATTTTTTGGGTATGAAAAAGATTAAATACTTCTAGTAAAAAGACAAGAGGAGAACTAAATGAAAAAATTGGCAGGTATATTAATTATCGTACTGGTTATATGTTTTGCTGCATATGAATTTCAGGCCTCGGAGTCGGAAGATGTGCAAAGGGTCATGGCTTTTGGAGATTCATTAACCTATGGAAAAGGGGATAAGGACGGGGAAGGATATATAGAAGGCCTTGAAGATGAATTGAATAATCCGCAATCGGAGCAAAAAGTGAGTTTTTGGAATTACGGTATTAAAGGCCAGGAAACGGATGGGGTGATGAAACAGCTAGATGATTACCGCATTAAAACGAAACTTGATGAAGCCGATACTTTCATTGTTTTTATTGGAACGAATGACTTGATCAATAGTAATGGCGGGAACTTGGAGAAAATAAGTGACCGAAAAATCAATGAGGGTAAACGGGAATATATCAACCATCTGAAAAAGATTACATCAACACTGATAGAGGCAAACGATAAAGCGGATATTCTGGTAGTAGGACTATATAACCCAATTAAAGACAATCAAAAACTTGAAAAGCACATTCGCGATTATAACGAGTCAATAAAGGGATTAGCCGATAAAGGTGAAAGGATGTTATTCATTCCTACAAATGATCTTTTTGAAGATGAAAAGAAAACAAAGTATTTCAGTGATAAGTTACATCCGAATGAAAAAGGGTATCAGCTCATTGCGAATCGGGTTTTGGAAAGTTATGACTTCAAATGAAACCAAACATGCACAGAAAGGCTTTCTGTGCATGTTTGCCTGCTAAGTTGCTAGGTATTTGATATCGCTTAGCTGAGGGAACTGTAAGTCATGGAGCTGCTTGTATCGGCCGTTGTTTTGCATTAACTGGTCATGTGTTCCTTTTTCAAGAACCTGCCCTTTTTCCAGAACGATGATTTGATCGGCGTCATGAATGGTCGATAAACGATGTGCAATGACTATTGAAGTCCGTTTTTTCATTAAACGTGACAAGGCTTGCTGGATCAAATGTTCAGATTCTGTATCCAAGGCCGCCGTTGCTTCATCGAGAATGATGATTTGCGGATTTTTCAAAAGTGCCCTGGCAATGGCAAGGCGCTGTTTTTGTCCGCCTGAAAGCTTGACTCCGCGCTCTCCGATCTGAGAATCATAACCATCAGGAAAGGCACTGATAAAGTCATGCGCATTTGCCGCTTTGGCGGATTCGATGATTTCATCATCTGTAGCATTAAGTTTGCCATACACGATGTTATCACGGATGGAACCATTGAATAGAATGATATCCTGAGAAACAATTCCCATTTGTCCCCGTAATGATTTCAGTGACACATCTTTAATATTATGTCCATCCATTTTAATCGTTCCATTTTGCGGATCATAAAATCGGATCAGTAGGCTCGTGATGGTCGATTTTCCTGCGCCGGAGGAGCCGACCAAAGCGGTTACTTGACCAGCTTTCATAGTCAGGTTTAGATTGCCGAGAACAGGAACAGTCTCATCATAAGCAAAATCAACACTTTTAAACTCAATTTTCTTTTTTATGGCAGGGAGTTCAATGGCGTTTCCCTTGTCACTTATTTCAGGTTGGGTTTCCAATATTTCAGTTATCCGCTCAAAGGCGGCGGCTGATTGCTGGACAATGCTGATTACCCGGCTAAAATTGCGAACGGGACTCTGCAGCAACCTCAAATAGGCTAGAAAGGCCACGATTAATCCTATTGTGAATTCACCCTCCATCACTTGCCAAGCACCGAACACAATGACTGCTACAAGACCGATATTGTTCAATAAATCAATAATCGGCCCGAACATGGAACGCAGCCGAACGGACTTAAGGTTTGCAGTCATATTTTCCTGATTACGCTTCGCAAACCGCCTTGATTCGAATTCTTCATTTGTAAAAGATTGAATGAGCCGCATTCCTGTAATCGAATCCTGTAACTGGTTGCTGACATCTCCTGCGGAACTTTGCACAGACCTAAATGACATCCTGATGCGTTTCCCGAATACCCTTGTGATATAGAACATGAAAGGGAATGTAATAAGAAGGACAATGGTAAGCTTCCAGTTAATGAAAAGCATATATACCGCTATGGCAATGAAGGTCACCGTGTCAGTCAACACTTGAAGCATGCTCGAAGAGATGAGCTGCTGCAGTAAATTGACATCATTGGTCAACCGCGACATTAAGTCACCAGTCCGGTTTTTATCAAAGAATTTCATATCCAGTGTTTGAATATGTTCATACATGCTATTACGTATATCCATGATGGCCTTTTGACCGACCTTGGAAACGATATAGCTGTTAAAGTAGTTCAGTATAGCCAATAAGATTGCAGCACAAAGAATTCCTGCACCAATCCAGATCAAAGAGTCATATCTTTTTTCGGGAATGATTTTATCAATAGTAAACTGTGTCAATTGGGGGATGGAGAACTCAAGCAATGAAATGAAAAGCATGATACATAAAACCAAAGAGCAAAACTTCCATTTCGATGGGACCCGATTGAACATTTGTTTAAGCATCAACCATATGCTTCCTTTTGAGGGTATTGCATGTATTGCACTGCGCCCTTTGTGGCTGAATGGAATATGTCCCCCACTCATAACGATCACTCCTATTTTACTGTCCTAGATGATTTTTGCCTTTATGACTATCATAGAGCTTTTCGGAAAATAGACAACTTTTAATCGGTTCGTTTTGTCAAAAAGTATTATTATTTTACACTTTCCTATAGGACATGGAATAATTAAAGGAGATTAGCGAGGCTGATAAGAGGAGATGCTAAAATGAATGAAAATGAAAAAATCAGGGGAGAACTTTTAAATGCGGTCAACGGACTATCGGATGAACAGCTGAACGCCCAACTTGAAACAGGAAGATGGAGCATCATCCAGGTTTTGGATCATTTATATTTAATGGAGAGGGCCATAACAAAGAGCATTTCCGATAAATTGAAGAGCGATGAAAGCATTCCTGCAGTGGATAAACCGATAGAACTTACGTTAAATCGTGAAGTGAAGGTCGAGGCCCCGTCATTTGTCACTCCGTCGAAAATCATACCAAACTTTGAGTGAAGTTAAGGAGAAGTTGTCCGAATCCCGAAAAGCTTTTGTACATGTCGTTGACCATGCAAATGAAATTGATCTCGAACAAAAGTCTTTTCCGCATCCTTTGTTCAAAGATTTAAGCCTGAAGCAATGGATTCCGTTCGTGGGACTGCATGAAAAACGGCATTTATTGCAAATTGAAGAATTAAAAGCAAAGTTATAATAGAATTAAAACTCATCCGTCTCTGGTTGAGTTTTTCATTTTCAGATAGATATTTTCGTAAAGGAAGGATTTTTTAAGTGAAAGCCACTTGGATAAGGACATGTTTGGTATTGGGCTTTTTCGGATTGCTGCTGTGGCTCTTGTTCAAGTATATGCTTCCGCCTGATCTAGACGAAATCGAACTGACTGACGAGCTGAATCCGATCGTCGCCGAAAAAAAAGACGAGCTCATTCAACTGGCTAAGGACAAAGGCATCCCGGTAATCATTACGGCCGGATTCCGGTCTTTAGCCGAGCAAAATGAACTCTATGAAAAGGGCCGAACAGACCCGGGCAACATCGTAACGAATGCAAGAGGTGGTGAGTCGCTGCATAATTTCGGTTTGGCGGTAGATTTTGCCCTCCTTAACAAACAAGGAGAGGCCATTTGGGATATGAGTTATGACGGTAACGATAATGGAAAGTCAGATTGGATGGAAGTCGTAACAATCGCTAAAGGGTTAGGCTTTGATTGGGGAGGGGATTGGGCAGGGTTCAAGGATTATCCGCATTTACAAATGACATTTGGCTTAAGCCTGCGTGAGCTGCAGCAAGGCAAGCAGCCAAAAGGGCAGTGAAAGTGGTTGGCTTCATTATAAACCGCATAATTTTGACTAATAGCAGGAAAATAAGCATGTGAATTGCTTTACAGGTAAGAATTCGATAAAGTGAACTAGTGAGAAATCAGACATAAAGGAGTGCAGTCACCATGGAAGAAACAAAAAATTGCCGGGACTCTTTGGTCATAAAAACAAGCCTGGTCCTCCCGCCGGATACAAATAATATTGGTACGATGTTCGGAGGCAAATTAATGGCATACATTGATGATGTAGCGGCTATATCAGCCATGCGTCATGCGCGAAGCAACGTCGTTACAGCATCAACTGATTCCGTCGATTTCCTGCACCCTATTCACGAAGGAAATGCAGTTTGCCTTGAAAGCTTCGTGACTTATACGGGCAGAACATCAATGGAAATCATCGTAAAGGTGATTGCAGAGGATTTAGTTACAGGAGCCCGAAATTTATGCGTTATTTCCTTCCTGACATTTGTTGCCATTAATGAAGAAGGTAAACCAATTCCTGTTCCCCGTTTGGTTCCGGAAACGGAGATGGAAATGAATTTAAATGAATCAGCAAAACAACGGGCCCAAATAAGGAAAAAAAGAAGGGAAGATACACAGTTCATTGCAAGTACTTTCGGTGTGAAACTGCCATGGACCGATCAATCAAATCCAGGATTATATAAATAAGATAGGCACTTCAGCCGTTCTTATTGATGATCGAGACCATATGAAAAAAATTACGTGAAAAGACGCTTGGATAATTCCAAGCATCTTGCAGACTGTAGACAAACTTGACGAAAATCGAGTTTGTCTATTTTTATGGCTTGTACAAATTGGACGTTGATTTCCACTCAGGCACTCGCTTTCCGCGGGCGGTCGGGGAGCCTCCTCGGCTTTCGCCTGCGGGGTCTCCCCTAGACGCGCTTTTCCCGCAGGAGTCTCGTACCTTCCGTTCCAATTAACTTGTCTTACCTTTTAGTTAGAACACTTTTGCCTGGAGTCATTTTTGTTTTAAAATAGAAGTATTAAAACTTGAGGTGATGAGGATGCTTTCTAAACATGATTCTATTCAGCGAGATCAACTTGAAATGATTACTATAGATCAACTGGTGCCACCGAACCATTTGGTTCGTAAAATGGAGGCTGCCATTGACTTCACTTTCATTTATGACTTGGTGAAAGATATGTTTTCAGAGTTTGGACGCCCAAGTGTTGATCCAGTTATTTTAGTTAAACTGACTTTCATTCAATATACCTTCGGTATTCGTTCCATGCGTAAAATGATTGAAGAAGTTGAAACCAATATGGCTTACCGTTGGTTCTTAGGCTATGGTTTCCATGATAAAGTACCTCCTACTCCACGTTCGGGAAAAATTATGAGCGACGCTTTATAGAAATAGACCTGTTTGAATAGATTTTCTATCGCATTTTAATGACAGCTGCTAATAAAAAGTTAATAAGTGCTGAACACGTTTTCGTGGATTCCACACATGTGAAAGCCAGTGCGAATAAACGGAAATTTGTAAAGAAAAATCGTTCGTAAAGAAACACAGCGTATCAAGGACGTCTTCAAGGAGAAATCAATCAAGATCGTGAAAACCATGGAAAAAAGCCTTTTCCACCAGATAAATTTGATAAAGAAGAGACCAAAAGAGATTAAAGAAAGTATAACGGATTCTGAGAGTGGCTACTATGTGAAAGATGAACGAACAAAACAGTTTGCCTATTCATTCCACGCGGCCGCAGACCACAACGGTTTTGTATTGGGAACGATTGGAACACCTGGAAATACACATGACAGTCAGATCTTAGAGTCACTAGTTGAACAAGTGATTGAGAAAGTTGGAAGGAAGCCGTTGCCGCAGATTCATCTTATAAAACACCAGCGATTACAAGCTACCTATTTAACAAAGAAATCATACCGGCTTTACCTTATAAACTTATACACGTCCTCGGTGCAGGCGATGCTTACTTTCGCTGCCATTAATTTAAAGAAGATGGCCAATTGGACTTGGCGAGGTCCAAAAATGGCCTAACATGTGGGCTTGTAGAGCCGCAATCTCTTAACTTTAGGCGAAAATTCAAAGGGAATTTCAAAAGGGGTTCAGAATTTTTTAATTCCGAACCCCTTTTGTCTACAAACTGAAAGACGCTTGGATAATTCCAAGCGTCTTTTTTATGGTACCTTGTCAGGTCTTTTAGTCATCGCTAGCTAAAATACCAAAAAAGCGCAAGATGTTAATGAATAGGTTAATGAAATCAAGATATAGATTCAAAGCCATGAGCGGTACTTCTTCGGCTGTTACCCCGTAATGCTTCATTCGATTGAAATCATATAAAATATAACCGCTGAAAACTAATATCCCTATAAATGAAAAGACCAGCATGGCTGTAGAACTTAATGGAAAGAAAATGTTGAAAATGCTAATGACGACTAAAGCTAGCAAGGCCGCAAATAACATTCCCCCCAAGAATGAAAGGTCCCTTTTGGTGGTTGTGGCATAAACCGCCAGTCCTCCAAATACGACTGTCGTCGTAACACCTGCCAGGATCACCACATTTGCCCCTGCTGCGGCTAGGTAGTAGGCAATGATCGGATAGGTCGTAATTCCGGAAATCAACGTGAAAATATACAAAAATGTGTATCCGATGGCTTTTTTCCTTCGCAATATGAATGCTCCAATCAACATGGCAATCTCAAGTATCGCCAAGGGAAGAAACAAGGATGGCGGAACAAGAGTGCCGAGAGCCATACCTAAAACGGAAACGGCAAGAGATAAAGCGAACGTCCGCATGACGGACGGCATATATGTTTGTACAGTTTGTGAATACATTCAATCACCCCATCATTTATTTTCTACCGTTTTCTACGAATCTGTTTTAAAAAGGTTTCATTGCATACAATGAAAATTTGGTGTTTTTTTAAAAGTATTGAAATATATATGAAGTAATTACCTTTTCTATGATATTCTTACAAATATACTAATTTTTCTGAAATATTAAAATACTCTAAACGAAACCATTCCGCGGAAGTAAAGCGATAAGGTCAATAAATAGACATAAACTCCAAAAAAAGCTATCTCGAAATAATAAATCTGAAATTATTGATTCTATATATTTAATCGGACTTCAAAACTTTACTGTATAACAGTTATAAAGGAAACGTTTTTATGTTGCAGAAAATTATTCCTAAAGTTATAAAATATGAAAAAAATGTGATTATTTTCTATAAAAACTATTGTATAATTGTAAAAAAATGATTAAAATTTTAAATAATTATCAGAAGATTAATTATTTTCCCGATAAAATAGTTTAGGGGGAGCAAGGATGAAGAAAGCTATTTTGCAAATAGAAAACCTAACTACCTCATTCCGAATCGGTAACAAATATCATGCAGCGGTGGATGATGTTTCGTTTACGGTGAATGAAAATGAAATTGTAGCAGTTGTTGGAGAATCAGGATGTGGAAAGAGTGCATTGGCCTTATCCATCATGCAATTACATAATAAGCAAAGAACGAAATCCGAAGGAAACATCAATTATAAAGGCCAAAATCTACTAAAGTTGAATGATGTGCAAATGAATAAAGTCCGTGGTAAGGAATTGGGTATGATATTCCAGGAACCTTTAACGGCTTTGAACCCGCTCATGACCATCGGAAAACAGATCGAGGAGAATCTTGATTATCATACTGAACTCTCCAGTGCTGAAAAAAAGAACAGGACGATCGAACTTTTGACACAAGTGGGAATTCCATACCCTGAACGGACGTACAAGCAATATCCGCATGAGCTCTCGGGCGGAATGCGGCAAAGGGCAATGATCTCGATTGCCATTGCATGCAACCCTGCACTGGTAATCGCCGATGAACCCACGACGGCATTGGATGTTACGATCCAAGCGCAAATACTTGATCTGCTGAAGGATATCCAAAGCAGGACAAAAATGGGGATCATCTTAATTACACATGATCTGAGCGTCGTAGCAGAGGTCGCTGACAGGATCGTTGTCATGTATGCAGGTCAGGTAGTGGAAACGGGAAGTGTTAAAGAGATATTCAACAATCCGCTGCATCCATATACAAGGTCATTATTGAATTCGATTCCTTCGGCCGCAAACGAGAAAAACCGTTTGCATGTTATCGAGGGAATCGTTCCTTCGATAGCCAAAATGGATCGAATCGGATGCCGCTTCCAAGATAGGATTCCCTGGATACCAAAACATGCGCATGAAGAGACACCCCGGCTTCACGAAGTGGGCAACGGTCATTTTGTCCGCTGTACCTGCTATAAAGCATTCTATTTTCAAGCTGAAGGAGATGCATCGGCTCATGACATTACTAAAATTAGATAATCTAAAAGTGCATTTTCCAATAAGGGGCGGTTTTTTTCGAAGGGTGGTCGATCACGTAAAGGCCGTCGACGGTGTTTCCTTTGAGTTGCAGCAAGGGGAAACATATGGTTTGGTCGGGGAATCCGGAAGCGGCAAGTCCACGACAGGCAAGGCAGTGGTCAAACTGAATGAGGTGACATCCGGACAAATCCTGTTTGAAGGCAGGGATTTAGCATCTTTAAGTAGAAGAGAAATTAAACCGTTCAGAAAAGATATCCAAATGATTTTCCAGGACCCGTATTCATCATTGAACCCCAAGAAGAGGGTACTTGACATAATTGCCGAACCGCTTAGGAACTTCGAACGGTTATCCCCTTCAGAGGAAAAGAAAATCGTACAGGACTTCTTGGACAAAGTCGGACTGAGTCCGGAATCGATTCACAAGTATCCTCATGAATTTTCCGGGGGGCAGCGCCAGCGAATCGGGATTGCCCGATCATTGACATTGAAACCTAAACTGATCATTGCGGATGAACCGGTGTCAGCACTGGATGTTTCCGTTCAGGCACAAGTATTGAATTTTCTTCAGGATCTCCAACAGGAGTTCAATTTGACTTATTTATTTGTCGGGCATGATTTAGGTGTAATCCGGCATATGTGTGACCGGATGGGTGTTATGTATCGCGGTAGATTGGTAGAGGAAGGCAAAAGCGAGGAAATCTATGAAAATCCCCAACATATATACACGAAACGCCTGATTGCCGCCATTCCTGATTTAGAGCCGGAAGTTCGCGAAGATAAAGTGCAGCTTAGAAAAAAACTCACCTCGGAATATGAGTCTACCTACTCAAAATATTTCGATGAGAATGGACGTGCTTACGATTTGAAGCCAATCTCATCGACACATAGAGTCGCATTACAATAAGGAGGTGGAAGGAATATGTGGAAATTTATCCTAAGACGATTACTAGTAATGATCCCGCAGCTCTTTTTATTGAGCATCATCGTTTTCATGATGGCAAAGGCAATGCCGGGAGATGCCCTGTCCGGCCAGGAAATAAACCCTAGGGCCAATCCAGCCGAGCTTGATAGGATCAGGGAAGAGCTGGGTTTGAATGATCCTTGGTACCAACAATATATAAGGTGGGCATCCAATGCAGTACAGGGTGATTTCGGTGTTTCCTATACACATAAGACGCCCGTTATGGATGTGATTGAAGACAGGCTTTGGAACACGGTGTTCCTGGCGTTGGTCACGCTGATCTTTACATATATGCTTGCTATTCCATTAGGCATACTTAGCGGTAGGTATAACGATACCTGGGTGGATAAAACCGTTACGGGTTATAGCTATTTAGGGTTTGGCACGCCAATTTTCATTTTTGCTTTAATCATGTTATTCGTTTTCGGATTTGCCCTTGATTGGTTCCCGTCTGGAGGCAGTGTCGATTCAAAAGTGGATGAAGGAACATTCGCCTATGTTGTAAGCAAGATCAATCATTTGATTTTACCAGCTTTAAGTACAGCTTTAATTGCAACCACAAGTACGATCCAATATTTGCGAAATGAAATCATCGATAATAAAATCAAGGATTTCGTAAGGACAGCGCGTTCGAAGGGAGTGCCCGAATCAAAAGTGTATTCACGGCATATCCTGAGAAATTCCTTTTTACCGATAGCAGCATTCTTAGGTTATGAAATTACTGGATTGATCGGCGGAGCGGTCATAATCGAGACCATTTTCAGTTATCCGGGCCTGGGGCAGCTTTTCCTTAGTTCAGTAAGTCTTCGGGATTTCAGTGTTGTCACGGCCATCGTCATGATGACGGGATTTGCCACTCTGCTGGGCACTCTTCTTTCGGACATCATACTTAGTGCGGTCGATCCGCGCATACGGATAGAATAGGAGCGGGGTGAGTCGTATGGAAATGAAAGTGGAAACCGGTAAGAACATACAAGTTAATGATGTGAGCCCTTCAGGTATCAAGATCATCTGGCAGGAAATCAAGAAAGACAAGCTTGCCATGGGCTCATTGATTATATTAGCAGCCATATTGCTTTTTGTTTACGGTGCGTCGTTTTTCATGGACGCCAAAGAAATAGCCAAGGTCGATTTTCTCTCCATTTATTTGGAACCATCCTCAGACTATTGGCTTGGAACCGATTATGGCGGCCGGGATGTATTCGGCCAACTGATAATCGGTACCAGAAATTCATTCACGATCAGTTTATTCATTACATTATTCACGGCCATCATCGGTTTATCATTAGGGCTTCTGGCGGGCTACTTTGGCGGGGCAACCGATAATGTGATCATGCGTGTCATCGATTTCGTGATTGCCCTGCCGCAATTGATGTTCATCATCGTTGTGGTCACGATTGTACCGATCTTCAATGTATATGTTTTCATTTTAATCATGACGATGTTTTTATGGACAGGAAAGGCCCGGTTGATACGTTCAAAGGCTTTGTCTGAGCGTGAGCTGGATTATATCCACGCCTCACAGACACTCGGGACTCCACATTGGAAAATCATCCTGTTTCAGCTTCTGCCCAATGTCAGTTCATTGATCATCGTCAACTTCATTTTGAACCTTGCAGGCAATATTGGCTTAGAATCCAGTTTGACTTTCTTAGGGTTCGGCCTTCCGGAGAGCACCCCGAGTTTAGGGACGCTCATCAGTTATGCTCGAAATCCAGATGTTCTGGAAAACAAGTGGTGGATATGGGTACCCGCATCACTCATGATTTTAGTGTTGATGCTGAGTATAAATTTCGTTGGTCAAGCGTTAAAACGCGCAGCCGATGCAAGACAAAGAAGAGGATAAAAAAAGGGGAGTGTATGATATGAAAATCAAAAGCTACAGTAAGGTATTAAGTGCATTGGCCATTTCGTCTCTACTGCTTGCTGCATGTTCGAATGATACGGAGAAATCGTCAACGAAAGAGAAAAAAGGGAAAGATGTCGAACAGGTCGATACCTCTAAATTCCCGACAAAGACGACGAATCAAGGAGAGCCGATTGAAGGCGGCCATTTGACATATGGTTTGGTATCAGATACCCCGTTTGAAGGGATATTAAACAAGGTTTTCTATCAAGGCGAACCCGATAACCAAGTTATCACATTCTTTGATGAGGATTTATTGGATACAGACGAAAACTATGTATATACGAATGAAGGTGCTGCTTCCTATGAGATATCGGACGATCATAAAACGGTCACGCTGACGATTAAGGATAATGTAAATTGGCATGATGGAAAGCCTGTGACAGGTGCCGATTTGGAATATGCATATCTTGTCATGGGAAGCAAAGATTACAAAGGTGTCCGCTATGATGAGCAAATGGCTTTGATCGAGGGTATGGAAGAGTATCATGAAGGGAAAGCGGATAAGATTTCAGGCATTAAAGTCGATGGCAAGAAAATCACTTTCACTTTCAAAAAGGCGAACCCGTCCGTCACGACCGGATTATGGACATACCCGCTTCATAAAGAATACTTAAAAGATGTTCCGATTGCAGATTTGGAATCATCGGATAAAATCCGTAAAAACCCGATTGGGTTTGGACCATTCAAAGTGAAGAAAATCGTTCAAGGGGAAGCGGTCGAATTCGAAGCGAATAAAGATTATTACCGCGGTGAACCTAAATTGGACAGTGTCACATTGAAAGTCGTGAATCCGTCTGTTGTCGTCAAGTCACTTGAAAATGGTGACCTCGATGTAGCGGAGGTCCTGGCGGAGCAATATGAGCAAGCCAAGGAATTGGATAATGTCGAATTATTGGGGAAAGTTGAATTGGCTTATACCTATATTGGTTTCAACTTCGGTCATTATGATAAGGAAAAAGAAGAAAATGTTATGGATGAAAATCCTAAATTCGGAGACAAACGCCTTCGTCAGGCGATGGCATATGCCATCAATAATGAAGAAGTTGGCGAAAAGATGTTCAAGGGCCTTCGCTTCCCTGCCAACTCTGTCATTACCCCGAACTTTAAATATAACAATAAAGATTTAAAAGCATATGAATATAATCCTGAAAAAGCTAAGGAACTTTTGGATGAAGCAGGATTTGTAGATACGAATAATGATGGCATTCGTGAAGATGCTGATGGAAAAGAGTTCAAAATCAACTTTGCTTCCATGAGCGGTTCCGATGTTTCCGAGCCACTGGCAAGATATTATATCCAGCAATGGGAACAAGTAGGGTTGGACGTCGAATTGCAGGATGGAAGGCTGCATGAGTTCAATTCTTTCTACGACCTGCTGAAAAAGGATAATGATAAAGTTGATATTTATCAAGCTGCATGGGGTGTCGCTTCCGATCCGGATCCATCAGGAATATGGTCCAGGTCTGCAGAATTTAACTATACCCGCTGGGTGAGTGAAAAAAATGATGAGCTTCTTGCTAAAGGGATTTCAGAGGAAGCCTTCGATGATCAATATCGAATCGATACGTATAATGAGTGGCAAGAATTGATTCATGAAGAGGTTCCGGTCATTCCGACATTATTCCGTTATCAATTGGCTGGAGTGAATGAACGCGTTACAGGTTACGATTATCTCGCAGGCCGTCAATATCAATGGCATAATGTTGGGGTAACGAAATAATTTTAGCTGACTATCGGCTGCCTTTATGGCGGTCGATTTTTTTGCGTTTCAATGGAGTTGATAAAGGTTATATAGATAATAGTAAGTAATTGGAAGGGTGATATTGATGGAAGTGAGAAATCCTAATGAAACAAAGAGAGAGTTAGAAATATTGTTTACTGAATCGGTTGGCCGTTTACTGAAACCTCTCGAAGAGGAAATCATTGCAGACATTGTAGCCTATCCAGACGAAAAGAGAATTGCCTTCTTGGAATATATGAAGGAAATGTCCAACAAACAAAGACAATTGAAGTAAGTTGAACTTTCATCATGAAGGAGGTTTTTTTATGAGAAACGAAGATATGGACAGATACAAGGTATGGCGAGATAAGTGGAAAAGAAGAGTGAATATGGAGAATTTAGCGTTATATGGAATTGCAACATTAGCTATGGCCATCTTGCCTGTCATGGCTTTTATGAGTTAAATCTATTAAAGGGCCGCCTTTTGGCGGTCCTTTAATATGTTAAAAGTTGCCATGAAAAGATATAATGAACAAAGAGGAAAGGAGAGATATGCATGAGCGTGATCGAAGAAAAAGAAATCGTATCTTACATAAAAGAATTGGTGTCCATACCCAGCCCCTCCGGCTATACTGAACAAGCCATTAAATACGCTGCCGATTTCATGGAGCAGAGGAAGGTTTCATATAACATCACGAATAAAGGGGCATTGCTTGCTACATTAAAAGGCGAAGATGATGACAAACAACGCTTGCTGACTGCCCATGTCGATACCCTGGGAGCCATGGTAAAGGAAATCAAGGCGAATGGCCGCCTTAAATTGACGATGATCGGCGGTTTCCGCTGGAACTCAGTGGAAGGGGAATATTGTAAAATCCATACAGCTGACGGAGCCATCATCACCGGGACCATTTTAATCAATCAGACCTCTGTCCACGTATATAAAAATGCCGGTGATGCGAAGCGTGATGATGAGACAATAGAGGTCCGGATAGATGCTGTCGTGAAAACCAAAGCGGAAACCGAGGCCATTGGCATTTCTGTTGGAGATTTTGTCTCCTTTGAACCGAGAGTGGAAGTGACGGATACAGGCTTTTTGAAATCAAGGCATTTGGATGATAAAGCTAGCGTGGGTATCCTCCTTCATATCATTGACCTCATTTCCATAGGAAAGATAAAATTGGCATATACGACCCATTTCCTGATTTCCAATAATGAAGAAATCGGATATGGCGGTAATTCCAATATCCCTGAGAAAACAGTCGAATATCTAGCTGTCGATATGGGGGCGATCGGTGATGGACAAACGACGGATGAATTCAGCGTTTCCATTTGCGCAAAAGACTCCTCGGGTCCTTATCATTATAAACTGCGTCAGCATCTGGTCTCACTTGCCCAAGCAAATGCCGTCGACTACTGCGTCGATATTTATCCATATTACGGATCGGACGCTTCCGCTGCCATCCGGGCAGGATATGATGTCGTCCATGGCCTGATCGGACCGGGAATCGATGCTTCACATGCCTTCGAGCGGACACATGTCTCTTCATTAAAGCATACAGCCAATCTAATTTTGCATTATATCCAATCAGAGTTAGTATAATCGTGAGAAAAGCCCGCACTCCTATAATAGTAGTGCGGGCTTTTACTTTGTTTTTTAGCGATATTTTCATTATACTCGTGAGTTTAGGTGTTTTACACGTGAATTTTGGTCATTTACTTGTGATTTGGAGTAATACACGTGAATTTCGATCAAATACTGGTGAGTTTAGGTGTTTTACTCGTGAATTTTGGCCATTTACTCGTGAGTTTGAGCGTAATACTCGTCAATTGGCGTAAGTACATAAAATAAAGATTTATAATGATAATTCTTGTGGAGGTTCACCATTGTTGTTCATCAACCGTATGCTTTCCGGCTTAATTTGCAGAATTAAATAATTTGGATCTTTCGGACCTTCGAACCACTTTTCAAAGGATTCATTCCATAATTTATCTTTCAGTTCCTGTGATTCGTTTATTTTCGAGGTACCTGAGATTTCCAGGTAAGAATCGCCCAATCCTTCATTATCATAGCCGATCAGGATATGAACATTAGGGTTCTTTGCAATTTCATCGATTTTTTCCGTCTTTCCGCTCGTTGGTGTGTATAAAGTTAATTCATCGTTAAAAAATGTCATATAGCGTGAATGTGGTTTGTTGTTTTCAACTGAAGATAAAACTCCTATTTTATGATCACGGATGATGTTCAATACTTTTTCTTTTATTTGGTTTTGGCTCATTTTTATACACTCCTTTTATTTTTTACTCTATTACTTTTCCTCTTTTTTCATTAAGTTAAACAAAATTATGCAGTTTGCCATTTTTATGAATGAATACTGAAAGAAGTTGCCATACTAGTCATTATGTGTTCTGTTTAGAGCAATTTCATGATGTGAATCCATTTGTAAAGGTGAGTATGATGAATGAATTGTGGTGAATTACTTATCATTGGCGGGGCAGAGGATAAGTGCCTTGAAGGTGAAGTATTAAATAAATTTGTCGAACTTGCAACCCATAGCGAAGGCGGAATAGGAATATTGCCGACAGCGAGTGAAATTCCTGAGGAAGTGAGTACAGAGTATATCAAGATTTTCAGGGATTTAGGTGTGGACAGGGTGGAAGTGATCAAGCTGGATTCAAGGCAGGATGCAGACGATCCGGCAATTTGTGAACAGCTTGCATCTTTTTCCGCCATCTTCATTTCAGGGGGAAACCAAAGCCGATTGTCTGAACTGATTGGGAAAACAAAGTTCCACGATGCCCTTTCTAAAGCCTGGCATGAAGGAATGGTGATAGCAGGGACAAGTGCTGGTGCTTCGATTTTAGGTAAGTATATGATCGTTGCTGCTGACACGATGCTGAATGACGATAAGTTAAAGGTTGAAATTGGCGTAGGTTTCGGCTTCCTGGACGGACTGATAATCGATCAACACTTTTCCCAGCGTGGCCGGTTTGATCGTCTGTTAAGTGCAATAGCAGGGAAAAAGGAAATTATGGGTATTGGCATTGATGAAAATACAGCAATTTTAGTTAAAGACGGTCATTTTGAAGTAGTCGGCCAACATCAAGTATTGGTTCTTGATGGCAGCACCAGTGATTATATCAATATCACATCTTCTGATAATGGCAGTGAAGAGTTGACTCTTTCGGGATTCAACCTTCATGCACTAACCAGGGGATACCGTTTTGACCTGCTTACAAGGAAATTGTTGATGAAAAAGGGGATCCAACAATGAAGATCAATCGAGTCCGTTATTTAAAAGGACCTAATTATTTTGCTTATACACCTACGATTTGCATTGAATTGGATATAGGGGAACTGGAACAGAAACCATCTGATTCAATACCTGGATTCAATGAAAAATTGTTAAAGGTGCTCCCGAACTTGGGAAGCCATACATGTTCAAAAGGGTATCGAGGCGGATTCGCCGAAAGGCTGAGAAAAGGAACATGGATGGGACATATATTGGAGCATATGACGATTGAGCTTCAAAACTTGGCTGGAATCGAAGCCATTCGGGGAAAAACGATAATGATGGAAAAGAAGGGTTTTTATTATGTTACCTTTGACTATCAGGAGCCTCACTCAGGTCTTCAAGCTTTTTTAGCGGCAAAAGATATCGCGGAAGCCATCCTGAATGGTGAAAAACTTATAAATGTACAATCCTATGTAAAACAGATAGAGCAGTTATATTATAAAAATAAACTGGGGCCAAGTACCGAAGCCATTTTTAAGGCAGCGCAAGCAAAAGATATCCCTGTCGAGCGAATGGGTGATGAAAGCTTACTGCGTTTAGGAACAGGTGCAAGGCAGAAGTATGTCCAGGCGACAATCTCTAGCCAGACTTCGAATATTGCGGTTGAGAATTCATGTGACAAAGCATTGACCAAATCCATTTTAAGAGGATGTGGCCTCCCTGTACCTGAAGGGGAAGTTGCCCATTCCATTGAAGATATCTTTGCCTCGGCGGACAGGCTGGGTTTTCCGCTGGTCATAAAACCGTATAATGGGAGACAGGGTCAGGGTGTCATCACCCATATCAAAAATAAGGATGAGCTATTCAATGTAATCAATTGTTTGGAGTTGCATGTGGAGAAGTATATTATCGAACGGCATATTGAAGGACATGATTATCGGTTACTGATAGTTAATGGAGAACTTATCGCCGCCAGTTTGAGGCTTCCACCCTATGTTATTGGCAATGGCAAGGAAACGATACGCAGTTTGATAGAAAAGGAAAATTGTAATGATTGGCGGGGAGAAGGTCATGAAAAGCCGATGTCAAAAATCCCACTTACACATACCGTGACGTGTTACTTGGAAAAATCGAATCGGACGCTCGATACGATTCCGAATCAAGGGGAATTGGTTCAAGTTGTCGGCAATGCAAATCTTTCGACTGGCGGAAAGGCAATCGATGTAACGGATCAGGTACATCCGACCATTAAGAATATGGCTGTTGCAGCTGCGAAAGCGATCGGTTTGGATATCGCCGGAATAGATTTTATTTGTGAGGATATATCAAAACCGATCGAACATTCAAGGACTGCAATTATTGAAGTGAATGCTGCACCGGGAATTCGAATGCATCATTATCCGAGTGAAGGGAAAAAAAGGGATGTAGGCAAAGCCATTGTCGATTATTTATTTCCGACCAGGGAAGAGGCGGCTATACCGATCATTGCAGTGACCGGAACAAATGGCAAGACGACAACAACCCGATTGATTCATTATTTTCTTACTAATGAAAAAACAAAAGTTGGGATGACAAATTCTGATGGAGTATATATCGGCGATGAGGTATTGGATCGCGGTGACTGCAGTGGCCCCGTCAGTGCAAGAATGGTATTGTCCCATCCTGAAGTCGATATTGCCGTATTGGAAACGGCCCGGGGCGGGATTCTGCGTGAAGGTCTTGCTTTTCGTAAATGTGATGTGGGGATCATCACCAATGTAAGTGAGGATCACCTCGGCCGTGATGGAATCGATACATTGGATGATCTCATTAAATTAAAGAGGCTTGTAGCTGAAGTCGTAATGAAAACAGGCTATTGTGTACTGAATGCAGATGATCCGAATGTAGCTGCCATGAACGCTTATACAGATGGGGAGGTCATTTACACCTCTACAGATGCCACCCAGCCTCACGTGAAAGCTGCGATAGATAAGGGATGTAAAGTTTGGTACGTCAATGAAAAAGGTGTCATTTGTCATTCAGCTGATGGAGTCATCCATCCATTTATGGATTGCACCATGGTTCCAATTACGATCTCCGGCATGGCACGTCATAATATCGCCAATTTACTTCAGGCGTTAGCCGCAGCCGAAACACAAGGCATTTCCATGGAAGAACTAAGAAGGAAGGCTGCCACATTTATGCCTGATACGAATTTGTCCAAAGGACGGTTCAATTTGAAAAAGTTTAAAGAGCGCACGATCATCATCGACTATGCTCATAATGAAGCGGGATTGAAGGCCATATTCGAAACGGTCAGTGCCTATAACAAAAATCATCTTATCACTGTTTTGGCAGGGCCGGGGGACCGTATTGATGAAGAACTTATCAGACTCTCCAAGGTAGCGGCCATTAATTCCGATCTGTTCATCATTAAAGAAGACGATGATTTGCGGGGAAGGGAGCCGTTAGAAGTAGCCGGGCTGCTTCAGGATGCTGCGGTAGAAGCTGGGTTACAAAAAGATCGGACATTCATCGAACTTAATGAATTGGACGCATTCATAAAAGCTTGGGAGAAATCACAACCGGGTGACCTATTATTGTTCTTTTATACGGATTTCGAATATGTAGAGAAATTTTTCGAAAAGGTTTCAACAAATCCATTGCCGAAGAAATAAAACAAAGTGATCTCACCCTGGAAATACCATCGCTTTCCAGAGTAAGTGGAAAATGAAAGTACGAAAAAAGCTAATCCAAGTGGATTAGCTTTTTTTCATGACCGTTTCATTTGCAGCCGGGACAGCGGCATGGTCTTTTTTATATATTCGTTGAAGCACGATTGACTGAACAATCATGAATATACCACCGATTGACCAATATAGTGGCAATGCAGCAGGAGCAGAGAAAGAAATGAATAAAATCATTGCTGGTGAGAGCAAGCTCATCATCTTCATTTGTTTCTGCTGTTCTTCCGGCATTTGTCTCACGGAAATGACCGATTGGAAGTAATAAATGACACCAGCGATTATCGCCATGGCAATATTCGGCTGACCTAGGCTGTACCAAAGGAAACTATGGGTCGCAATTTCATGGGAACCTTGAATCGCATAATAAAAGCCCATTAGGATCGGCATTTGAATTAAGAGCGGCAGGCAGCCCATGTTTAAAGGATTGACTCCATGTTTTTGGTAAAGCTGCATCATTTCCTGCTGAAGGGCCTTTTGTTTAGCAGGATCTTTCGTCTCTTTGATTTTCTGCTGGATTGCTGTCATTTCCGGTTTCAGCCCATTCATCTTCGTCTTCATGCTAAGCTGTGTCTTGTATTGTTTGGCAGTCAGTGGTAGCAAAACAAGGCGAATCAAAAATGTCATCATGATGATGCTTAAACCATAGTTGCCATTAAATAAACCAGCATTGAATTCCAGCATTTTTGTCATGGGGTTAACCAATGCAGTATGAAATGGACCGCTCGTTGCTGCTGAGCAACCAGTCAAAAGGGTCGTTGCCAAAAATAGGACGGCAATTAAAAACATGTTTTTCTTCTTCAATATAATTTCCTCCTCGAATTGTTAATGTTTAAACAACTAGAAGGAGGCTTGGCTCATCGGAATCATCTGGTGAATCTTTTTGCCTGATAAAGGTGAAAAAGCGCTGTGCACCGCGCCAGTCAAAGGTGCTGCCTGTATGAACAGGGGATTTACTTTTATCTGTATGAACGGAAGCTTGATATTTATCATTCAAGAGCGATTGCTTTTTATTTAAGAAGTAAAACGCGGCCAGTGGAAAGACAAAGGTAAATAAGTAACCTGCCCATACCGCATGGCGAACGGTTTGATAATCGAATTCTAATAATAATTCCCACATAGGAATCCCTCGTTTTTTCCAAGATAAGAAAATTTGTCCAAAAATGATTTAGGGCCTGAAATGACTTTTGACCATATTTAAATCATTACCAACACTATATCAATTCTAGGGCAAGAAAGCTAAAAAATATAGGGGTTTTTTCAAAAAATAAACAGGGAATATTTTCTGATGCATCAATTTCAAAAATAGATCAAATTGAAATCAAATTCGAGACTGTTCAGAGCAAAGGTTGCACAAATGGTCATTCGTCTACATACGGATAAATGGAAGTTCAAATTATGAGGTGAAAAGGTATGAAACCATACGATTCATTCAATCAACAGAACGACCATAACGGTAATGAACGAAATGCACATCTCCGAAATATGGGCAATCATTTCATGGCAGGAGCATATCCGTTAGAGAATCAGATGATGGATGTAAGGACTCCTCCTGGCCCGCCTGGTCCGTCTTACGGAGGGGGCCAGCCACCGCCTCGGCCGCCGCACGGAGGAGGACCGCCTCATATAGCTCCGCCATTATTCACTCCACAACTTCATGAAGGAATGTATAAGGCAATGGACACTGGGTCAATGAAAGGGTGCTTATACAAACATACGTATATTTGGCTTAAGAATGGCCGTTCATTTTGGTTTTACCCAACATATGTCGGATATAATTCAGTGGCAGGTTATCGTTGGAGACGAAGTCAACAGCGATGGGCCTATTATGGGACGGACGCGCATGAAATACAATACTTTCATTGTTATTAAAAAAAAAAAACAATCCGCATTTGCGGATTGTTCAGAATGTAGACAAACTCGATGAAAATCGAGTTTGTCTACATTTTTTTTGCTTATACAAATTTGGACGTTGATTGGAACGTAGGGCACTCGCTTTCCGCGGACGGTCCGGACTCGGCGCACTTGCGCCTGTGGGGTCTCCCTTGGACCCGCTATTCCCGCAGGAGTCTCGAACACCCGCTCCAATCAACTATGTTTTTGCCTACAGTCTTTTGTTCTTAACCTTTAATCAAAATTTCAAAGGGAATTTTAAAAGGGATTCGGAATGGTCTCACCCTGAACCGTGTAAAGAACTAGTTATCACTTATCATTCAAAGATTCAATCCAAAAAATAATCCGGAAAATCGGAAATGATCCCATCTACCTGCATCCTTTTGAACATGTGTATTTGTTTTTTATTGTTGACGGTCCATGTAAATACTTTCATCCCGTGCTTTTGGATTCGCTTTTGCAGCTTCGTACTCAAAATCGTTTGTTTTGGATTCAAAAATGATGCAAACTCGGCAATCTCTTTTATTTTTTGGTCATTGATTCGCCGTTTTATCAAAACGCCCACTTGTATGTCCGGCATTAATTGATGAAACCTTTTCATGGAATCCATATCGAACGAATGAACCATTATCTTATTTTTACTTGTTGAACATTCTTGGAATTCACCTAATTCTTCGGCAAGTTTCTCTTCTATCCCGGGATAAGCAGAGGGGTGTTTCAATTCGACTAAAATTCCGACCTCAGACCCGAAATTCTCCAATACCTCACTTAGTAAAGGTATCCTTTCGTTATTATAGCGAGTATGATACCAGCTTCCTGCATCCAGTTCCTTTAACTCGGCTGCCGTGTAATCACGGAGGTTCCCTTTGCCGTTTGTGGTTCGATCCAAGGTGGGATCATGATGAACCACAAGGACATCATCTTTACTGAGGTGGATATCCACTTCCAGGAAATCAGCACCCAATTCAATGGCTTTTTTATAAGATGCCATTGTATTCTCGGGGCAATATCCAGATGCACCTCGATGTCCAATTTTAAGGGGGGAATGCTGCTTTATTAAGCTTTCAGGGAAATCTCTTTTTGATCTTTTATCGTAGAGAGCGAACAGGACAAGCATGGTTATCACGATAATAAGAAAAAATACGGTCATCTTTCACACTCCTATCAGGCACAATGATTAAAAGTTAGCAGGACAGTCTCATTTCATAATATTACATGTTAGGCAGGAAAAAATCATGTTTTACACAATGTTATAATCCGACTTAAAGGATTTATTGGAAAGGTATGGAATACATATAATTTAAGTACCAATAAGGAGGGAAAGCAGATGGAATTGCAGGTGAAACCGAAGTCTAAAAAATGGAAGGGGAATTTTGGTTTATATTTTTCCCTTCCCATTCTCTCTTGGGCGTTTTACGATTTTGCCAATACGATTTTTTCTTCTAATATCAATACGATTTTCTTTCCATTCTTCCTCCAGGAACAGATTGGGGAAAATGCCGTTCTTGATCAGATTGCGAGTACCTTCATCTCCTACGCTAATGCGATTGCCAGTTTGTTTCTCGTTTTGTTTTCCCCGCTGTTCGGTGTCATGATCGATCGAACGGGAAAAATGAAAAAATACATTATGATTTTCACACTCATTTCCGTTGTATGTACATTTTTAATGGGGGTATTCGGGGGGACGCCGTTGGATGGAAAGATTCTGGGCATTCCCGTTTCCTTGGCGATCGTCATTCTTTTATTTGTGATAGCAAAGTTTTTCTATCATTCGAGTCTGGTTTTCTATGATACGATGATGAGTGATTTAGGCACGAAACAGCAATTGCCGCTAATATCAGGATTTGGCGTGGCGGTAGGCTACCTTGGAACGTTGGTTGGACTGTCAATCTATCCATTCATAAGTAAAGGGAGTTCACATGAAGCCTTCATACCCACGGCCATTTTATTTCTGGTTTTTTCCCTTCCCTTATTCTTTTTTTTAAAAGAGTCTCCAAAACAGCAAAAAGCGAAAGAACCTTTTTTATCAGGTTATAAGGAAATTAAAACAACATTTAAAGAGATGCGCTCCTATCGATCGGTTTTTACATTCATGATTGCTTATTTCTTTTTAAATGATGCAATTGCTACCACTATCGGCATGATGGCCGTATATGCCAAGACTGTTGTTGGATTTTCCTCCAGTGGATTCATTTTGCTATACCTGGTATCGACAGTATCGAGCATTGCCGGATCTTTTCTGTTTGGATACGTCACGCAGTCGAAGGGACCGCGGCTGGCTGTTACGTATGTGGGGGTTCTGCTCTTGGTCGCATTATTTATAGCGGTCTTCGCACAAACCGCCATTTGGTTCTGGGTTGCAGGGAGTATGTTCGGCATTTCGCTAGGTTCGATGTGGGTGACATCACGGACGTATATCATTGAATTGACTCCAGATGAGAAGAGGGGGCAATTTTTTGGACTATTTGCATTCTCTGGAAAAGTCTCTTCAATAATCGGTCCGCTATTATATGGAACGATAACGTTGATATTCCATGACCTCGGTACATTGGCGAGCCGGATGGCATTAGGGTCATTGATCATCATGGCGATAATAGGTCTTGGCTTTCTTTTGAAACTGAAGGGATTGGAAGAAGTGAAATAAGAAAAAGGGACTGGAGCCGGCCTTGATGCCGTATCCAGTCCCTTGCTTAAACGTTATACCAAAATCAAGGTGACATCGACGTTTCCGCGTGTTGCTTTTGAATAGGGGCAGGTCATGTGTGCTTTTTTGGCGAAGTCTTCGGCTTCTTCCCTGCTTAGGTCGGGAATCGAAACATCCAACCTAACAGCCAATTTAAAACCGCCGTCTTCCTCATCTTTACCGATCGTTACATTTGCCGTCACGGACGTATCGACCTTTTTCTTTTCTTTTTGCAGTACAAGATTCAAGGCACTGTCAAAACATGCCGCGTAACCGGCTGCGAATAACTGTTCAGGGTTTGTGGCGCGCTCACCGGAACCACCTAATTCCTTCGGTGACCTCACATCGAAATCCAGAATCCCGTCCTCTGATTTAATATGTCCTTCACGACCACCGTGTACGGTAACTGTAGCTGTATATAATGGTTTCAATGAAAACAACTCCTTTATTCATTCTTACTATCATTACTTCCCTGCTGTAAGTCTTGTTAAACAAAATGAAAGCGAGTATTGTTTGAAAATGGTATTAAATTGGTTTTAAATTGGAAGATATTGTTTTATAATGTACTGTATTAGGAGATGTAATACACCCATTGCAAGGAGGGTTCATGATGATTGAGTTGGATGTTCAAAGTGGAAAGCCGGTATATGAGCAATTGATGGATAAGTTAAAGGAATTAATGATCAATGAAGTTTTACAGGAACATAATCAGCTCCCATCCATACGAATATTGGCTCAGGAGTTGACCATCAATCCAAATACGATCCAGAAAGCGTACAAGCAGCTTGAGTCTGACGGGTTTATATATACCTTACCAGGCAAAGGGAATTTCGTGGCACCTCCTAAATCCTTCAAAAATTCATTGAAAGAAGAAGAGATTAGAAACGAGCTTTCAAAGGTACTCGCTGAAGCTCTGTATATCGGAATCGATAAACGTGAAATTTATAGAATAATAAAGGAAATCAGTCCATTGGCAAAGGGGGGGGATTCATGATTGAAATAAAAAAGGTGAGTAAATTATATGAAGGAAAAGAAGCAATCAAAAACGTTACCTTGGTTATACCAAAAGGCTCCATATTCGGGTTATTAGGTTCAAATGGGGCGGGGAAAACGACTCTATTAAAAATGCTTTCAGGCAACCTGATACAGGATGCAGGTGAAGTTCTTATTGATGGATCATATGTGTTTGAAAACCGTGAAGTGAAAAATCGTTGTTTCTTCCTTCCTGATACGCCTTATTTCCTGGCTAACTATACGATCACGCAAATGGCAGGTTTTTATAGCCATATTTATAGTGAGTGGAATCATGAACGTTTCTATCAATTACAGGAAGTATTCCCGATACCCGTCCAAAATAAAATACATAAACTATCGAAGGGAATGCAGAGACAGGTTGCTTTTTGGCTAGCACTCTCGACGATGCCGGAAGTTCTAATATTGGATGAACCTTTTGATGGATTAGATCCGGTCATGCGAAAAAATGTGAGACAGTTGTTGATTCAGGATGTATCGGAAAGGGATATGACGATTTTACTATCGTCCCATAATCTCCGGGAAATTGAAGATTTAGCCGATCATGTAGGGATTTTGCATAAGGGTGAGCTTGTTATCCAAAAGGTTTTGAATGACTTGAAAGCTGATGTACATAAAGTGCAAATTGCCTTTAAACATAAAATTCCCCATGGTTTATACCGCGGAATTCAAATCCTTAACAAGGAAAGACGCGGCAGCGTGATCGTTTGTATCGTTAAAGGTTGTGAAGCCATGATTAAATCGCATTTTAATCAGTTTCAGCCAGAAATATTAGATATTCTCCCCCTTACTCTTGAGGAGATATTCATTTATGAAATGGGGGATATCGGTTATGTCATCCAGAATAACCTGGTTTAATAGGGAACTGATTATCTATATTTTCAGAAGTACTGGCTGGATTGGTTTTCTATATCTTGTAGGCCTCATATTTGCGCTGCCTCTGGAAATGTTAGCGATTATCTTGAATGGGAACAATGAATATGTGGAATTCGAAAACCTTTTTTCCTGTCAGCAGATGATACAGTTTGTTTTGGTCATCGTTATTCCAGTATTACTTGCCATCTTCCTTTTTCGGTTTTTACAAATGAAACAGGCCTCAGACTTCATTCATAGTTTACCGATTACGAGACGCAGCATCTACGCTCATATGATTGGAACGGGAATTGGCTTCATGGGTTTGCCGATTTTACTTACAGGTTCAATATTGATATTATTTCACTCGGCAATTGATATAGAACGGCTATATACCATGACGGATATATGGTCTTGGATGGGGACAACATTTATTTTGGAAGCTTTGATCTTTTCCGTTGCCGTTTTACTTGGAATGGTTACGGGATTATCAGCCTTTCAAGGAGTGCTGACCTATATTTTTCTTACTTTGCCGGTGGGGCTTTTTGTATTGTTTGCAGCTAATGTGAAATTTTTGATAGCAGGATTTTCTGCAGAGTATTATCTAAGTGCCAATATGAATGGCATCTCCCCATTATTAGCAGCAACGGAGATGGAAAAAATCACTTTCTTCTCTATTAATACATTAATTTATAGTATATTAACCTTTCTATTTCTGATCAGCTCTCTTTTTCTCTATGAGAGGAGAAAGCTGGAGCATGTGTCGCAGGCATTTGTTTACCCGAAGATTAAGCCAGTGTTTAAATTCGGCCTGACATTATGCATGATGCTGTTTGCAGGGCTTTATTTTAGCGAAACGACAGGCGAACCTGGGTGGATTTTTTTCGGATATGCCGTCGGTTCTTTGCTTGGATATTATTTAGGGGAAATCGTCCTGCAAAAGACTTGGCGAATACGGGTCAACCTGAAAGGTTATGTAGCGTTTATAGCGGCTGTCATTGTGCTGGCACTCATTATAAAAATAGATCCCCTGCAGTATAAGACCAAGATTCCCGATGAAAAGATGATTAGCCAAATTTATATGGGTGATTCTCCTATATTTTTTGAAGGCGATGACACGTCGAATAATGCTTCCAATTATCTTAAAGAGAAGGAAAATATTGAAGCGATCAGGTTATTGCATCAGGAAATCATCGATAAGGGTAAAAAGGTTTCAATTGGTGAATGGAATGATGGTCAATCCGTATTTCTGATGTATGAACTCAAGAATGGAAAACGGTTAGCAAGAGAGTATCATTTGCAGAATTACGACTCCTACATGCCACTATTGGCGAAAATATATGAGTCGAATGAATATAAAAAAATGGTTAATCAGGTATTGAATGTTTCCGCTCAAGACGTTTCTAAAATCAAGATAACGGCGAGCGGCCAAGTGGACAAATCCATAACGATTACGGACCGTCAACAGCTGGAAGCTGCAGTTAAGGCATTGTCGGAGGACCTGAATAATCAATCGTTCGCACAAATGACTTCTTCTTTTGGAGATTATGCCTCCATAGAGATTCTTTTGAATAATAACAAAACCATTTATATGAATTGGGACTCTTCATATCCTCAGTTTTCAGAATGGATGGTGAGTACCGGACAATCGGAACAAGCGCGGTTAATGGCTGATGATATTTCTTATATCCTGGTTGCGAAGTCCGATTCGAAAATTTATCATACGAATTCTGAAAGTGAACTTGCACAGCAGATTGAACAACAGCCAAATCGCTTGAAAATTAAGACCGCTTCTGAAATCGAGACAGCGATTGATAATGCCCAAATTGATTGGAGCGGGGAGTATTCAGCTGCCTTTTATTATAAAGAAAGCAGGGATGTGGACATCAAGAGTTTTTCTGGCGAACATGTTCCCGATTTCATTTTGGATCATTTTAATGAAAAATAACGTGAATATTTCGCAAAGGAAAGGATGCCGCCCGATATGGGCGGCATCCTTTTGCATTGCCTATCAATTATGTTTGTGTATCTATGCTTTAGAGTTTTACGACGTTTTTGGCTTGAGGTCCGCGGTTTCCTTCTTCGATCTCAAATTCAACCACTTGACCTTCATCAAGGCTTTTGTAACCTTCTCCTTGAATGGCGGAAAAATGTACGAAAACATCATCTCCGTTTGGTACTTCGATAAAACCAAATCCTTTGTCACTATTGAACCATTTCACTTTACCTGTTACTGTCATTCGATGAATCCTCCTAAAAAGTTAAAAAATATTAATGGTGATGATTTTACCTAGATGGAAAAATCAATTTCACACATTATCCAGCACCCTCATTCAAGTTAAAATTATCATACGACGATGCTGGATAATATGTGAAAGCCTACAGGGAAAATTACTACAATAACCTCTGAAGCAATTTCCAATTTTTTAGTATATACCCACCTTTATAAAGGATAAAACAAATGGAAGTAATTTATACATTCCCATTTGGGGAAAATAATATTAGACAGGTTTTATATGGGGAAATATAACGATATTGTCGCGCGGGATTTTCCTTGATTGAAATTTGACTGGGGATTCCATGTCAATCATGGAATGGCTTTATGGCTGAAAACAGGAAAACAAGTTGGCATTAAAGTTTTCTGAGAAAATAATCGGGTATAGGATAAGAAAGAAAGGACTGATGAAAAATGAAGAAATTATTAAAAAGGGCTCTCATTTTTGCTGCTCCAATCATATTCAAGGAAGTAAAAAAACGCTGGAAGAACAAGCGGAATCAAAAATCGTTAAAAACTGCAAGGTAAATAAATAAACCATGAATAAATGAACGGTAATCATATGGATCAAGATAAGGGGCGCTGATTAAGCGTCCTTTGTTTTGCCATCTGAACAAATCCCCTAATGGGTGTTTCATTCACCTCTACATCTTTCCTTCATATCGTGTTAAAATAGAAAGGTTGATTGAAATGAATGCTGAGTAGCCAATGCTTAAGCCTTATGATATATTTCTTCTTACATATATTGTGTATGATCAGGATTTTTGCATACAAAGAAAGGTTGCCATTCCAATGTGAAAAATACAGTAATCCTCCTATAAATTTTTTTATTGATGACTCCAATAATGAAAGGAACATATTATGACTAATTTAAAAGACGAGGTTCAATCCCGAAGGACCTTCGCAATCATCTCTCACCCGGATGCCGGGAAAACGACTTTGACAGAAAAATTATTGCTGTTTGGCGGTGCGATCCGCGATGCCGGAACAGTTAAAGCTAGAAAAACAGGGAAGTATGCAACCAGTGACTGGATGGAAATTGAAAAGCAACGGGGAATTTCCGTTACATCCTCAGTCATGCAATTCGATTATGATGACTTCCGTGTCAATATTCTCGATACACCGGGCCACCAAGATTTCAGTGAAGACACATATCGTACACTGATGGCTGTTGATAGCGCCGTGATGATCATCGACTCGGCAAAAGGTATCGAGGATCAAACGGTTAAATTATTCAAAGTATGCCGGATGAGGGGGATACCGATTTTCACTTTTATCAATAAAATGGACCGACAAGGTAAAACGCCGCTAGAATTGCTTGCCGAACTTGAAGAGGTATTAGGAATAGAAACATATCCAATGAACTGGCCAATCGGGATGGGAAAAGACTTCGTGGGCATTTACGACAGGTTCAACAATCGGATTGAACAGTTCAAAACTGAAGGGGAAGAGCGTTTCCTTCCGTTGAATGAAGATGGAGAACTCGAAGTGGATCATAAACTTAAGGATTCCCAGCTATATGAGCAAACTTTGGAAGAAATCATGCTGTTGACGGAAGCGGGTAACCAATTCTCTGAAGAAAACATTGCGAATGGAAAACTTAGTCCTGTATTTTTCGGAAGTGCTTTAACGACATTCGGTGTTCAGACGTTTTTGGATGCTTATCTGAAGTTTGCACCAGCTCCACAAGCACGGATGACAACATCAGGTGAAATGGATCCTGTCAGCAATGATTTTTCCGGTTTCATTTTCAAAATCCAGGCGAACATGAACCCAAAACACCGTGACCGAATCGCCTTCCTTCGCATTTGCTCCGGTAAATTCGAGCGTGGAATGAGCGTCAACTTGAGCAGGACAGGGAAACCGATCAACCTTTCTTCCTCTACCCAATTCATGGCTGATGATCGAAACACTGTAAATGAAGCGGTAAGCGGAGATATCATCGGTTTATATGATACTGGTAATTACCAAATTGGCGATACGATTACCACAAGCAAAGACATGTTTCAGTTTGAAAGGCTGCCTCAGTTTACGCCGGAACTATTCATGAGGGTAACAGCTAAAAACGTCATGAAACAGAAACATTTCCATAAAGGTATTAACCAACTTGTACAAGAAGGGGCAATTCAGCTCTTCAAAACGGTTAGGATGGAAGAATATCTGCTTGGTGCGGTTGGGCAGCTTCAATTTGAAGTATTCGAGCATCGAATGAGGAACGAGTACAATGTTGAAGTCGTGATGGAGCGCATGGGCAGCAAGATTACACGCTGGGCTGAAGATGAAAAACTTGATGAAAATCTTCATAGCTCAAGAAGCATCCTTGTTAAGGACCGGTTTGATAAATATGCATTCTTATTTGAAAATGAGTTTGCACTTCGTTGGTTCCAAGATAAAAATCCTGACGTGGAATTATATAATCCAATGGATTTGAAATAAAGAAGAAAGCCCGTGTTATATACACGGGCTTTTTTTCTTTATCTGGGGCATTGTTTGAATATCGAAAGGGTTTTTTGGTAGTACCTTAAACATGTTTCCATACTAAAGAAAATGACGACTCTTTTTGGTCAAAAAGTCTAGATAGGGTAGAAGATAAAAAATCAATCGGGAACCTTGAGTACTCTCTTTATTACTTTGTTTATTTGAAATCTGTTGAAAATGCGGTATTTTAATCATTCCTCCTGTTTTAAACATGTCGATTTTAGATATACGGAAACATGGAGATAAAAGATGGTAGACAGCTGTATTTTTGAAAATTAAATAGTAACTAATTGGAAAGGTTAAATAAGAAAATCATAGTAACTTCGAGCATTGTAAGAATTGCTGGGATATTCCGCTAAACTTCTTATGAACTGCATAATACTAATAGAAAACTTGTGGATTTAACCTTGGTGCAGGAGGAGTATAGCAAAAATATTACTTATATTGAACTATCGAGGTAAGTTGGGGTTAAGACATTAAAGGGGAATAATTAATTTATATCCAAGCCTACGAAGGTATAGTCTGTTTTATTATTTGGAAAATATTGCGGTTGAATCAGTGTTTTTTAAGGATACCATTAGCAAATGGTTAGGTTATATATCTTCTCTTAATTGATTTAAAGCACTTGGCTACCTTTTTGAACTTGATACAGTACCGAATAATTGTCTGATGTAAGCAAAATGAACATACTTAACATAAAAGTATCCCTTAAAGTTAATAGAGTTTTTAGACCAAAGAGGTGTGTAGAAGTGAAGAAAGGTAAATGGAGTCTACAGTTTACTATTATGATACTGGTGTGTGGGGTGGTAGCCCTCTCATTATTCATTACAGATATTCTCATTAGCCAAACAGTTGCAGATACTATAGAAAAGAGCCAGACTGAAAAAGCAGTAAACGTAGCACGCATGGCAGCACAAACCCCGCTTGTAATCGAAACGTTAAGTGGAAGTGAGAACAATCAGGAAGTTCAGCAATTTACCAATAGGATAAAAAAATCGACAGATGTAGAATTTGTAGTAATAATCGATAATAATGGAATTCGGAAAACTCACCCCGATCCAAGTAAAATAGGAAAAAAATTTGTTGGAGGGGATGAGAAAGATGTGTTAAGAGGTAGAGAGCACATTTCTATTTCCAAAGGAACTTTAGGTAGGTCTTTGCGTTCTTTCACCCCTGTTTATAATTCAGAGGATAATCAAATTGGAGCCGTGGTGGTCGGTATTTCCCTTCAAAAAGTTAATGAAGCTGTTTTAAAAAGCCGTTTTAATATTTATGTAGGAACCGTTTTTGGAATATTAACCGGAATTGCCGGCGCAATACTTTTGGCAAGGTATATTAAGAAAATATTATTTGGGCTGGAACCTTTTGCTATTGCGAAGGTTTTAAAAGAGCGAAATGCCATTTTACAATCAGTTCGAGAGGGAATCATAGCGGTAGATCAGAGTTCAACCATTACTCTCGTAAACAAAGCAGCTTTAAAGATATTTAAGAAAGCGGGCATTAATGAAAATCCAACGGGTAAAAAGGTAACTAGTTATATGCCTGACTCAAACCTGGATAGAATCCTGGAGACCGGAAAAGTCGAATTAGATAAAGAGCAGGATTTAAAAGATAGTGTCTTACTAGTGAATAGGGTCCCAGTATTTGTGAAGGATGAAATCGTAGGGGCCGTGGCTACATTTCGTGATAAAACAGAAATACATCTGCTGGCGGAACAGCTGACTGGAGTCCGCTTATATGCTGAATCGTTAAGGGCCCAGTCGCACGAATTCATGAACAAACTTCATGTAATACTTGGTATGGTGCATATGCATTATTATGATCAGCTTGCAGCATATATTAGTGATCTTGTTGACCACAGAGAAAACGAGATTGGCTTTATTACCAAAACCGTTAAAGATCCAGTACTAGCCGGTTTTTTAATTGGAAAACTAAGTTATGCAAGGGAAGCAGGTGCTAAGCTGGCATTATCCTCTGACTTTCAATTGCCCGAACCAGAAAATGCAGCTATTACTCATGAGCTAATTACGATAATAGGAAATTTGATTGACAATGCTATAGAAGCAGTAGAAAAAAGGCCCGTTAAACGAATTGAATTAAAGTTTGATTATGCAGATGATATTTTAACTATTGAAGTTCATGATACTGGACAGGGAATATCTGATGCCAATCTTAATCATATCCTTCAAAAAGGATATACAACAAAAGGAGAGGACAGGGGGATTGGTTTATATTTAGTTAAGGCAAGCCTGGATAAGCTAGGAGGAGATCTCAATATTAGTTCAAAAGAAGGTCAAGAAACAACGTTTGTGGTTTATATACCATACAAAGCAAGGATGATGTAGGATGATTAAGGTAATGATCGTAGAAGATGACCCGATGGTTGCAGAGTTCAATAAGCGCTATTTGAATCAAGTCGATGGCTACGAATTAGCTGCTGTCTGTTCCTCAGTGGATCAAGCTCTGAATGTATTGGAAGTTCAAAGAATAGGGTTAGTTCTATTAGACATTTTCATGCCTGGGAAAAATGGACTCGATTTACTCTCGCAAATTCGAGAAAGTGAAAAAGAGATAGATGTTATTGTCATTTCTGCTGCGTCGGACATTGAGAGGATTCAGAAAGCATTAAGACTAGGTGCTGTTGATTATTTAATTAAGCCGTTTGAATTTGACCGTTTTAACGCGGCCTTATCAGCATATCGGAACAAATCAGATTTTATTCAAGATAAAAATATGCTAAATCAAGAAGAATTGGATTATCGAATTTTGCATCAAGAAGAAATTCATTTACCAGAGGAATTACCGAAAGGATTATCACAAGACACCTTAAAGATTATATGGAACGTGATACAGGTATTTAAAAATTCTCCCTTTTCAACAGAGGAAGTCGTAAATGTGGCGGGTATATCCAGGGTATCAGTAAGGAAATATTTAAAATTCATGAAGGATATCGGTGTCCTTGATGTTAAGGTAATCTATGGAACTGTAGGCCGACCAGTCTCCCAACACAAATTTAATGATGAAAAGAGCCATATTATTCAACGTTATCTGTAAGCAGCCAAAGTGCTGCTTACTTTTTTTAATTACATAATACTAAAATTAGTTAAATAAGCTAGTGTCCTCCGTAAATGACTACTAAGATATAGACTGGCGATTGAGTTATTTATGAATTTTTCACAAGATTGAACAGATAAGCAGTAATGAGGAAATATTATTTTTGTACTGTATATTTATTTTCCTTTTTACAGTTTTCTTTTAGTAATTACACTTCCCCAGGGAAGAATATACTCTATTGCCTGGTAATGATCATTTTTAAATATACATTTTTAGGAAGAGGGAACGTCTATGACAGCTTATGAAAAGACAAAAACGGGTTTGGATACAACTTTAAGAGGAAAAGGTGTTCTGTCAAACCCATTTATTAATAAAGGGGTCGCTTTCACTAAGGAAGAAAGAAAGGAGCTAGGATTGGTAGGCTTGCTACCATCCCAGGTGCTTACTCTTGAGGAACAAGTAAAAAGAGCTTATGAACAATTCTCCACTCAACCGAGCAATATTCGGAAGAATGGAATGTTATATGATTTATTTAATAGGAATGTGGTCCTGTTTTACCGGCTACTTAAAGACCATCTAAGTGAAATACTGCCGATCATTTACACACCTACTGTAGGGGAGGCTATTCAACAGTACTCCCAGGAATATCACCGTCCAGGAGGTCTTTACCTATCTATTGATAATATGGAGGGAATGGAAGATGCATTTATAAACCTGGACCTTTCATCTGATGATATCGATTTAATAGTTGTTACAGATTCTGAAAGTATTCTTGGAATCGGAGATCAGGGAGTTGGTGGAATTAACATAGCCATTGGCAAATTGGCAGTCTACACAGCAGCTGCGGGAATTGATCCAAGCAGGGTGCTACCTATTGTCCTGGATGTTGGGACAGACAATGAAAGCCTGATTAGTGATCCACTGTATATTGGTAACAGGTTTGGGCGTGTTCGCGGTGATGAATACACCGAATTCATTGATTTATTTGTTAAAATGTCTCAAGCCTTCTTCCCAAGGGCATTACTTCACTGGGAAGACTTGGGGAATATAAATGCACGAAATATAATCGATAATTATGGCGAAAAAATTCTCACTTTTAATGATGATATACAAGGTACAGGTGCAGTAACACTAGCCGCCGTAATGTCTGCCTTACAAGTAACTGGTGTTCCTTTAAAGGAACAAAGGGTTGTTGTTTTTGGTCCAGGTGCAGCAGGAATTGGTAATGCTGATCAAATGGTTGAAGCCATGATCCTAGATGGCGTTTCCAGAGAAGAGGCATATGGTAACTTTTGGGCCGTCGATTATCGTGGATTGTTGATAGATGACATTCCAGATGTTTTGAAATTCCAAAAGTCGTATTGCCGGAAAGCTGAGGAAGTCGAGGACTGGGAGCGCAATGAAGTCGGAATTATTCCATTATTAGAGGTAATAAAAAAGGTTAAACCAACCATCTTAATCGGTACTTCTGGTCAAACAGGGGCTTTCTCAGAAGAAGTTGTAAAAGAAATGGCAAAGCACGTGGAACATCCTATAATTATGCCGATGTCAAATCCGACTTCCTTAGCGGAAGCTGTTCCTGAAGACCTTATAAAGTGGACTCAAGGTAAAGCCTTAATAGCGACAGGAAGCCCGTTTGATGATGTTGACTATAATGATGTGATTTATTCAATCGGACAATCTAATAATGCATATATTTTCCCAGGACTTGGACTTGGTGCAATTGTCGCAGAAGCAACAAAAGTCTCTAAGGGAATGCTTGCAGCAGCCTCATCTGCTGTTTCAAGATTATCGGATAGCAGTAAGCCTGGTGCTTCTTTACTCCCTTCAATCAAACAATTGCAGGAGGTTTCCAAATCTGTAGCCATTGAAGTGGCAAAGACAGCCATTGAAGAAGGCATTGCGAAAGCGGATATAACAGATATTGAAAAAGCAATAACAGAATCCATGTGGAAGCCGGAGTACAAAACTATTCGTGGGAAATAAATCCAGATTATTTTGTTGTCTCAAAAGTAAGGGGATCCGTTTTAGGGGAATCTCCGTATAAGTCAGTCATAGTAATCTTTTAAATAGGACAATTTTTTGGAAAGAGAAGTGCATCTCGAGTGAATATTGGGAATATATTTTTAACATTAATACCAATCTTTTTTACAATTATTATTGGTTATTTGGGTGGATATTTTAAAGTTTTTAATTCAGAATCATCCAAAGGGCTTAACACGTTAGTTACAAAATTTGCATTACCTGCACACTTATTCATTGGGATCACAACAACCTCAAAACAAACCTTAATTAATCAATGGTCATTTTTCTTAACTATGACCATAGGTGTTATTGGCTTTTACATTATCCTTTTAATAGTGGCTCGTTTGGTGTTTAAATTCGATTTAACTAAAGCATCTATGTTTTCATTAAACGCAACTCAGCCAGCCTTTGCTTTTATGGGGATATCTGTATTAGGCAGCTTGTTTGGGGCACAAGAGATAGCTATACCTATTGCGATTACCGGTATTGTGGTGAATGCCCTTCTAGATCCATTAGCAACAATAGTTGGTACGGTCGGACAATCCGGATTGGGTAAATCTAAAGATGAAAAAACAAACATTCTGGGTATCGTTTTGCATGGTCTTAGCGAACCGCTTGCATGTATTCCCTTACTTGCTGTTGTATTAACACTATTAGGGTTCCAGGCACCGGATATCATAAAAAATGCGTTCGATCAAATTGGGTCAGTGACATCTGGGGTTGCATTATTTGCTGTTGGTGTAACCGTGGGTATCCGTAAGATTAGCTTACGACCAATTGCTTTTGGTATTTCCATTTTAAAAGTTGTGGCTATTCCATTATATATGATTCTGGTTGCTCATTTAATTGGCCTTGATCATGCAGATACAATTAAAGCCATTTTGCTAGTATCATTTCCGGGATCTGCTGTAGCGGCAATGATTTCAACTAGATTTGATTCGTTATCAACTGAAACAGCATCTTCATTTGTAATTAGTACCATTCTATCTTTAATTACTTTACCTATCTATATATCCTTGTTAATGTAGCCTTCTAAGTATCCATCCTTTTTGGATGGATACTTTTCAACGGAAGTTTGTGAAATACTTAACAAACTTATTGTATAACATTAACCTTTTTTTGAAAAGAGGAGATGTTGGCTATTTTTATTTAAGGCTATGTTAAAGGTAAAGGAAAATTAATAAAATAGATAGTTTAAAAGGTATGGATGGCGTTTTAATAAAGGTATAAGCCCAGGAAGATGCGTCGCAAAAAGTATCAATTGCAAAAATTCACTATTAATCAAAATAAGATTATAATCAAAGAATTTGTGTAATTACACATTCGAATGCAGCAGTTGATGAAATTTTAAATCTAAATATTCGGTGTACATGAATCATAGTCAAAAGCCAATTTATCTATGATCAGGAACGGTTTGCTGTTCATTTAGGTGGGACTACGACATAACTGAAAGAATTGTAGGGACATCGGTATGGGATTAAGACAGGGCCCTATTTGGGGGCAAAGCAAAGAAGAGGACTTATATCCTAGGGTATACTAGGCTGAGCCTATACGAAGCAAAGTATGGGTTTTCGTTTTGTGATAAAAAGGAATGAAGAATCGAATTCTACTAAAATAGATTATTATTCCTTTGACAATCACCTGAAACTCCTTTATATTTAGCTAGTAACTTTAGTGCTTAAAAGCGTTTCAGTAATTATGAGGAATGAAAAGGTCCGATCCTTACCTCAGTGAATACACAACATGAAAGCGGGGAAATACATCATGCGTCTTGAAGATGCAAAGCTAAAACTCTCCTTACCTGAAGCAATCGGGGTTTTGGCCGTTCTTTTCTTAATCATTGCAACTGGCATCATTCATTATGGACTTGCCCCCCATATTCCAATTATAGCGGCACTCCTATTTCTATTTGTTTATGGAAAGTTCAAGAAGCTGCCATTTTCGATTATGGAGGCAGCTATCGTCAAAGGTGCAGGCACTGGTATGGGAGCCATCTATATATTCTTTTTCATTGGCATGCTGATTTCGATCTGGATGGCAAGCGGGACAATCCCTACCATCATGTTCTATGGGTTTGACTGGATTTCTGGTGAATATTTCTATGCAATCACATTTCTGGTGTGTTCCCTAATTGGGCTCTGTATCGGGAGTTCACTTACAACATCAGCAACAATCGGCGTTGCTTTGATAGGGATGGCGGCGGCGATGGATTTATCGTTGGCGATTACAGCCGGTGCTATCATTTCCGGTGCATTTCTTGGCGATAAAATGTCTCCATTATCCGACTCTACCAACCTTGCATCGGGAACGGTTGGAGCACCATTATTTGAACATATTAATAATATGCTTTGGACTACGATTCCAGGTTTTTTCATATCGCTTATCATCTTTTACTTCCTTTCACCGAATGTCAAAGTTGCTCGCGTTGAGGAAATCGAAGCCATGACCAAGGCCCTGGAAATGGAAACGAATATAAGCATATGGAGTTTGATTCCGTTTGTCATCGTTCTAATCATGGCTTTGAAAAAGGTGTCAGCGATTCCGACATTGTCAGCAGGAATCATTTCGGCGGCTGTCATTGCTTTCATACAAACCCCAAGTTTGACGGTTGCAAAACTAGCGGATATTTTATACGGCGGTTTTGTACTGAAGAGTGGAATGGAACAACTTGACTCAATCCTATCGCGGGGCGGAATTGAAAGTATGATGTTCTCCGTTTCGATGGTGTTGCTGGCATTGGCGATGGGCGGACTATTGTTTGAATTGGGAGTCATTCCTTCTATTTTAAATGCAATCCAGGACTCATTGACGAGTGTAGCGAAAGTGATTTCCGCTACTGTATTTGCAGGAATCAGCGTGAATTTCCTAGTGGGTGAACAGTATTTGTCAGTTATACTGCCTGGGAAAGCTTTTCAGCAGAAATATGATGATTTAGGCCTGCAGCCCAAAACGCTTGCGAGGGTACTTGAAGATGCGGGAACAGTTGTGAATCCTTTGGTTCCTTGGGGTGTCTGCGGTGTATTCTTGACACAGGTTTTGGGTGTTTCAACCCTTGAATATGCTCCGTTTGCATTTTTCTGCCTACTTTGTCCTTTGCTTAGCCTGATTTCTGGCTTTACTAAAATCGGTATCCATTATAAATGAAAAAACAGGCGGTCGGATTCGACTGCCTGTTTTTTTACATCCAAAACCTTCAGAGAAGGCAAATCCCCCCTGACATTAGCAGAAATGTCAGGGGGGATTTGATCGATTATTTTGAAGACGCGATCTCATCTTTTGGGATGGACACGACTTTTTCTTTCTGTTCAAGTAAATTCATTCGCATGACGACATTTTGGAATATGCCCATTGAAAGCATGAGCAGCAGTAAGGAAGATCCTCCATAACTGATGAATGGAAGGGTGATCCCTGTAATTGGGATAAGTCCGGTCACTCCGCCGACGTTGATACCGACTTGAATGCCGATCATGGATGAGATGCCGATCAATAAAAGACTTCCAAATGGATCTTTGCATTTGGCTGAAAGTACAAATCCCCTCAGGACGATAAAACCTAGTGTCAATAGAACGAATCCCACTCCGAATATCCCGAGCTCTTCTGCAATGACGGCCATGATGAAATCAGTATGTGATTCAGGCAGATACCCGTATTTTTGTACACTGTCACCAAGTCCCACTCCAGTAAGGCCGCCGGAACCTATGGCGAATAAGGAATTCACGAGTTGATACCCGCTTTCTCCTGCCTTTCCGAAAGGGTCTGCAAACCCGGTAAAACGAGACATCTTATTTTCAGTAAGAACGGCTGAGAAATTTCCTGTCACGAGTACCCCCAATGCAAATATGGCAACGAATATCGCAGTGATCAAAGAGAGTTTGAATATACTCTTAAAAGACATCCCGGATGAAATGATCATGGTACTTGAAATCAGGAAAATGACCGCTGCCGTTCCATAGTCAGGCTGTATTCCGATTAAAAAGCAGATGAATACCAGAAAGAAAATCGGCGGGATGACGGCTTTATCAATACTATTGATTCGATCCTGCCTTTTTCCGTAAATGGCTGCCAGATAAATGATTATGGCTAACTTGGAAAATTCCGCAGGTTGTATCGATGCTGTCCCTAACTTGAACCAGCTTGTGGCATTTCCTGCTGTATGGCCGAAGATAAATAACAGCAAAAGGATACCGGCCATTCCAAACATCATAGACATCAAGAACATTTTGTTTTTGTACATCTTATAAGGAAGAATCATCGTGACGATCATTGCCACGAATGAAATGAGAAAGGCCGTTTTTTGTTTCTCAAAGAAGAAATCCATGGACTGGCCGTATCGAGCGACAGCAGTGATCATGCTCGAACTGTAAATCATGACTAAACCAAACAAACAGAGTAATACGACAGCGATGAAAATAGGGAAGTCGTATGCTTTAATTATTCTTTTCACTTGTGCGCTCACCTCAAATATGTATGCGCGAAAAAATCGCCTTCTTATATAGTAACGGAAAATCGGTTATATAGATAATAATTTTTGTTCGATAATATGAATTTATCCTCCCATTACCCAGTATTAAACACTAAAACCAATAAACTTGTCTATGCCGGATTATCAGAATTTCGATTCTTATATAATTACCTTCGATAAAAAAGTGAATATTCCTTTTTATAACGAAAAAATTTACTATATATTCCATTTTGAAGTGTTATCATGTCTGGAAGATTAAGTTAATGGTATTTGCGATGGAGATGGCATGGAGCTTCACCAATTGAGTTGTAAAACGTGATGTGATGCAGTGGATACTGTAAACTGTAAACGAATTTGTTAGTGTAATTCATCTTAAGGGGAATACACCGATTAAGCGGCAGGGAATCGGTCAGGAATCTTATGAAGAGAAAGAACCGGTTGTGAAGTTGGTTCCAAGCGATTATATTATACAGGCTGCTGTGTCTCTGGCATTATATAAAGAGGGTTCAGGGGGAGAATTTTCGTACGTTTAGTGAAGTATAAGAACGTATATCTGTTCAAGAAAAGTGCTCAGGTGCTCTTATCAATTCTTCCAGGCATCCTAATTTCACTTTTAAAAGAGCGTTTTGACAGCTGTGCAGCCGAGAAGTTTTGCTGCATTTCAGAGGAGGTGTTCCTCCTCGGTCGATCTTTATTTAAAGCATAAAAATGATATGGAGTACCGATAAAAAAAGTTTAAGCAAGGGGAGTAGTTATGGAAGAAATACATGACAAGTTGGAAGTGTTTTCTCCGGCAACAGGTGAGAAGATTGCGGAAATCGTCCCAACACCATTGAAGTCGATTCCTCATATATATATGAAATCAAGACATGCGTTCCAATCATGGTCGAATCTTCCCATCAAGGAACGGCTGCACTATTTAAAACGGCTCCGTTTATTGATGGTTGAAAGGATGGATGAAATAGCAGAAGTCATTTCAAAAGATGCGGGAAAAGTGAAAATTGAAGCGCTGGTTGCTGACATCATGCCAACGATCGATGCAATCAAGCATATCGAGAAACATGCAGTGAAAACTCTTTCCGGACGGAAGGTCACCACTCCACTCTTGTTAATTGGTAAAAAATCTTATGTCCATTATATGCCCCGTGGAACGATTCTCGTCATTTCACCATGGAATTATCCGCTGCAGCTTTCCATGGTTCCCATTCTTAATGCCCTAGCGGCTGGAAATACTGTCATCGCCAAACCATCAGAGGTAACTCCTTTAGTTGGGGCGTGCATCGAAAATCTGTTTCTTGAAGCTGGTTTCCCAGAAGGAACTATACAGTTTGCCCATGGAGGAAAAGAATTGGGTGCAGCATTAACTGAGCAAAAACCAGATTATATATTTTTTACTGGATCTGTAAGGACCGGAAAAATGATTGGTGAGGTTGCAGCAAGAGACCTGATCCCAACGACTTTGGAGCTTGGCGGTAAGGATCCGATGATCGTTCTGCGTGATGCTAACCTGGAACGGGCTGTGAACGGGGCTCTTTGGGGGGCTTTCACAAATAGTGGGCAGGTGTGCATGAGTGTTGAAAGGGTTTATGTGGAACGTCCTGTTTATAAGGAATTCCTGATGCTTCTTAAAGAAAAAACGAAGTCCATGAGGCAGGGGGTGCAATCGCAGGATGATATCGGTTCAATGACTTTCCCTAAACAAGTCGATATTGTGGCTGGCCAACTGGAGGATGCACTGAATAAAGGGGCCGTACTTGAAACCGGAACACCTCCGAAAGAGTGGAAAACGGGGAAGACCCATTTCATTCCGCCGACGATTCTTTCCAATGTCGATCATTCCATGAAAATCATGAAAGAAGAAACGTTCGGACCCGTGTTGCCTGTTGTGCCTTTCGATACGGAGGAAGAAGTGATCGCCCTGGCAAATGAAAGTGAATATGGACTCAATTCCAGCGTTTGGACAATGGATAGGGAAAAAGCAAGTCGGATTGCGTCACGGTTAGTAACCGGTGCGGTGACGATCAATGATGTGCTGATTACGGTTGCTAATCATCATTTACCATTTGGCGGTGCCAAACAAAGTGGGGTTGGCCGCTATCATGGCGAGCATGGATTGAAGATTTTCTGCCATGAAAAAGCAATCATGATCGATAAAGGTAAAAACGATACAGAAATACAATGGTATCCATATGAAGGGAAATACACGAGTTTTTTATCGCTGTTTCAGAACTATTTTTCTGCCAAACCGAACTGGATTCGTTTCGGCAAAGAATATTTATCATTGATAAAATTATCCAAAAGGAACAGAAAATGAGATCCATTTATAAAAAAAGATTGTTATTTTCATAACGAGCGCGTATACTATTAATATACTTAATAACTGATTTTCCTTTTCAAAGGGGAGTAGCGTTAGGGTTCGCCCTAAAACAAAGTCGTCATTACGTGAATGTTAAACATTCATCGGCTTTGTTGACATGATTTCATGTTCAGCAAGACCTTTGCCTATACGGCAGAGGTCTTTTTCTTTTTGCCAATGCCAATAGGAAGGAAATACAACTATTGGAGGTTGAATGGATGGAAGCATCAATGTTATTGGAATATGGCTGGGTCCTACTTATCTTGGTTGGATTAGAAGGGATACTGGCTGCAGATAATGCAGTCGTCATGGCTGTCATGGTTAAGCATTTGCCAAAAGAACAACAGCGGAAAGCCTTGTTTTATGGTCTGATGGGAGCTTTTGTTTTCCGTTTTGCCAGTCTATTCCTTATTTCCTTTCTTGTCGAGGTGTGGCAAGTTCAAGCAATCGGTGCGATTTATTTACTTTTCATCGCTTTTCAGCACATTTACAAAAAATACGCTGGTAAAGGTGAGAAGGAAATCACGAAACCTAAAAAGCAATCCGGCTTCTGGATGACCGTGGTAAAGGTTGAAGCGGCTGATATCGCTTTCGCAATCGATTCCATGTTGGCTGCCGTCGCGCTGGCTGTTACCCTACCTGCAACAGGCTGGATGAAAGTCGGCGGTATTGACGGAGGGCAATTCGCTGTCATGTTCCTCGGCGGTATGATCGGGTTAATCATTATGCGATTTGCAGCAAATGCGTTCGTTAAGCTGCTTCATCGGCGTCCTTCACTTGAAACGGCAGCATTTTTGATTGTCGGTTGGGTTGGTGTGAAATTGGCGGTACACACACTTGCACACCCTTCACTTGCTTTCATTGATCATCATTTCCCTGAATCAACTCTTTGGAAATCGATTTTCTGGACTGTATTGATTGGAATTGCAGCAGGTGCATGGATCATTTCAAGCAAAAAAGAAAAAAAAGAGAAAGAAGAGAAAAAAATACAGGAAGCGTAAAAAAACGGGCGTGCCGGTCACGCCTATTTTTTTTGCTTCTTAAAGTATTTATGGAGATGACCCTCAAAAGCGCAGGTATGTTTACGAATGATATGTTAAAAGATGTGAATATTAAATTCCGGTTATAAAAATGACAATTGTCCCATTGTATTGGGCGAAAAAACGGAAAAAGATATTTTACTGTAATTGCACTGTAACAAACGAGAAAAAACTAAGTATTTTATCATGTTGATAAATTGTGTGATTTCATTTTTATCGCAAAAATAGTTCTTTTGGTACTGTCTTTTAGACTCCCTCCGCTTAAGATAAGTATGTTGATGCGTATTTTATGTTCAACAGGAGCGAGGTGAGCAAATGCTTGGTTTGTTGTTTACAGCATTCAAAAAAAAGCGTTCTTTAGAAGAAACCGTATTGAAAATTCAACAAGGCGATAATAGCCTTCGTAATGATACTATAGAGTCATTCAAACCTTTTATTGCAAAAACAGTCTCATCGGTTTGCAAACGTTACATATACGAATCAGATGATGAATTCAGTATTGGAATGATTGCTTTTAACGAGGCAATTGAAAAATACTCCCCGGAAAAAGGCCGTTCTTTATTGGCATTTGCCGAAACCCTCGTTAAACGAAGGGTTATAGATTATTTAAGAAGCCAGTCCAAACAAAAAGAAATCCTATTGGATTTAACACTGAATGATGAGAATGATCAAAGCCAAATATATATCGATAATGAAAATTCCATCAATGAATACGAAATGCAGAAGGAATCGGAAAGAAGAAAAGAAGAAATTCAGCTTTATATAAGCCATCTAGAGGATTTTGGTCTGTCATTTGAGGATTTAGTTGAAAACTCTCCCAAACATGCAGATGCCAGGAAGGGAGCTATTATGATCGCTAAATTGTTAATGGAAGATGACGAACTGAAGGAAATCCTGTTTGCAAAAAAGCGGCTGCCCGTAAAACAGCTTGAGGGAAAAGTGGAAGTAAGCAGAAAAACGATTGAACGGAACAGAAAATACATCATTGCCGTGGCAATCATAATAAACGGAGATTTTTTGTATTTGAATGATTATATAAAAGGGGCTATCGATGAATGAAAAAAGGAGTTATTCTTTCAGTTAATAAACGATTTGTAACCCTATTGACCCCCGAGGGTGAATTTCTGAAAACCAAAAGGCAGGAAAGGGAATATGAAGTGGGTGAGGAAATCACTTTTTTACCTGCAAAACAAAAATTCACTTTAGCCTTTTCCAATATTCATTCATCTTTCAAAAAAACGGCCGTGCTAAGCATTGCCTCCACCTTCCTGATTCTCTTTTCAATTCTTCCTTCTTATTTCTCTGGTCCTGTGTCGGCATATATGACGATAGATGTGAATCCAAGCATTGAATTGGAGCTTGACGATGATTTAGAAGTTCTCAAGCTTACCGGATTAAATGAAGACGGAAAGCTTGTTATCGGTCAGCTGAAGGACTGGAAAGGCAAAGATATAAAGGCTGTTACAAACCGAATCGTTGAAACGACGAAGCAACTTGGTTATTTGAAAGGAAATAATAAACAAATAGTCGTTTCCACAACGTTAATGGAAAAAAATAATGAACTGGATAAGAATTTAAAAGAGGAGATAAAAGAAATATCTGAGCAGGATAATGTTTCCAAAACAAAGATGAAAGTGATCCAGGCAACAAAAAGCGATCGGAAGCATGCTAGGGAACAAGGCATATCCACGGGTAAGTATCTCGAAAAGAAGTTGAATGAAGATAAAGATAAGATAAAGGTCAATAAGAGGGAGCCTGCCCCGGCGCCAGTTAAAAAAGTCGAGGAAACCGTTGTTGTTCCGAAAGAAAAGGGCGTAATGCTAAGTGCGGAAAACAAATCGGATGGAGAAAAGAAAAAAGAGAATAATGAAAATGAAATAAAACAAAAGCCGGCCAATGAAGCCAAACCGACTGAACGGAAAAACGCGGAAGTTACCGAAATTAAGGAACAACCCGAACGGGAAGATACAAGTGGAAAACGGAATGCGATAAATGGATATAAGGAAAAAAGCAACGAGTCAAAAGGGAAATCGGATAGATATCACAGCAACCAATCAAAGGACAAGCAGAAAAATGAACAGAATGATAAAAAGTTCGATAAAAAAAAAGTTTCATCACTCAAAGAAAATTCTATAAAGCCCGACAATAAAAATAAGCAAAATAAACAGGATAGGCATGATAGACAAGATAAACAGGATAGGCAGGAAAAACAAGTTAAACAAGTTAAACAAGATAAACAGGGTGAGCAATATAAACAAGATAAGAAAGATTGGGATAAGTCAAAAAGGGGTAAAGGCAATAATGGAAATGGAAATGGACATAATCATTAAAAAGAGTCCAGCATGGAGCTGGACTCTTAGCCATGGATATTTAATTGTGAATTATTGACCTTTAAGTTGAGATTGTGCTTGTTGTACAAGACGTTTCGTGATTTCTCCGCCAACTGAACCATTGGCACGTGCTGAAGTATCGGAACCTAATTGTACACCGAATTCAGATGCAATTTCATATTTGATTTGTTCTAATGCTTGTTCGATTCCTGGAACAAGAAGGTTGTTACTGCTGTTAGCCATTTGAATCTCCCCTTTACTTTTTCAACGGCTTTTGCCGCTGTAATGATAGTATAAGTAGAATGTGGAGTTTTACTTATGCGAGCAGCATCAAACTTATTGGTAAACCTGCCTTTTTGTTGTAAGTAAGTCAGTTTTAAAAGAGAATGGAAAAAAGAATGAAAAAAGGGTAAACTAGATTTTTAATGGTTATGTGATTTGCATAACTATAAAGGAGCAAGAAAGGAAACTCTTTATGTTTGCTATCAAAAAAATATTATCAAAGTTAACACCAGCTCAGCTTATCGTCGGTTATTATGTTTTGGCAGTCAGCATCTCGACCGTACTGTTGAGTCTGCCGGTCGCTCTTAAGCCAGGCGTGGAATTTGGATTCATGGATGCTTTATTCACAGCCGTAAGTGCAGTTAGTGTAACAGGTCTAACAGTTGTAAGTTTGCCCGAAGTGTATAATGAGGTAGGCTATTTCATTCTCATGTTCGTTCTCCAATTTGGCGGTATTGGCATCATGACACTCGGAACCTTTTTCTGGCTTATAGTGGGCAAGAAAATCGGCTTGAAGGAAAGACAATTGATCATGACAGATCAAAACCAATCGAATCTTTCCGGTCTTGTTAAATTATTGATCCAAATCATTCAGATATTTGTCGTAATTGAAATGATAGGGGCTCTCGTTTTAGGCATTTACTTTCTGAATTATTTTCCAAACGGGAAAGAAGCCTTTTTAAATGGCTTATTTTTAGCCGTAAGTGCCACCACGAATGCTGGTTTTGATATTACCGGTATATCGATGATTCCATTTAAAGACGATTATTTTGTACAGTTCATAACGATTATCCTGCTTACCCTTGGAGCCATTGGGTTTCCTGTCTTGATTGAGCTGAGGGAGTTTTTGTCCAATAAGGCACGTACTTATAAGTTTCATTTTTCTTTGTTCACGAAGCTGACCTCAGTCACTTTCTTTTCCCTTATCGTTGGGGGAACGATCCTGATTTACCTTCTGGAAATTAATGGGTTCTTTAAAAATAAGAACTGGCATGAATCGTTCTTTTACTCATTATTTATGTCCTCCAATACGCGGAGCGGCGGGTTGGCAACCATGAATGTGAGTGACTTTTCGGAACCGACCCTTTTGTTGTTGAGCATATTGATGTTCATTGGAGCCTCCCCAAGTTCAGTCGGGGGAGGAATCCGGACAACTACACTGGCCATCATGATTCTATTTTTATGGAATTTCATGAGAGGAAGGCGTTCCATAAAAGTTTTCAAACGGGAGATTCATCCCGATGATATCCGAAAAGCGACAGCGGTTATGATCATGGGATCGCTTCTTTGCATAATGGCGGTCTTCATATTATCCATTACCGAAAATTTCACTTTGATGCAAATCATTTTTGAAGTATGTTCGGCTTTCGGTTCAGTCGGCCTTTCGATGGGAATTACACCTGACCTCAGCAATACCGGTAAAATTGTCATTATGATCATTATGTTCATTGGCCGTGTTGGGATAACCTCCCTCCTGTATATCATAGGCCATAAAGAAGTTACGGAAAATTTCCATTATCCAAAAGAACGCGTCATCATTGGGTAAAGATTTAAGTTGAACAGTGACCTTTCCACCCGTGGGAAGGTTTTTTGTGTTGTTTGCAGGAATCATGGATAAAATGTTGAAATTTACCTATAAGTGAGTGTCCTACCATTTCAAATATGCATAGTTTGATCCCTTACTTGGAATTCGATCGGATGAAGTATAAATCATTTTGGTAAGGAGGTGGAGAATGTGAAGAAATATACTGGAAGGATCATTGTCCCTGTTCTTTTTTTTGTATTGATATTACCCTATATAGGGTGGCTGGGTCATGAAGAACGGGGGTTTTCCGCCTTTGCAGGAATATATTTAGTCGTAATTTTAACCATAGCCTGGTGTTTGGGTGCCATCTATGATCATAAACGGAAAACGATCGCTTTATTGCAGGATAGTGAAGGGCGTTATCGCATTTTCTCCAATTACTCTAAAGAATTGGTCAATAGCTTCAATGAGGTTATTTTCCAAACGGATGATAAAGGTAAATGGTTGTACTTAAACCCGGCATGGAAATCGATGAGTGGTGCATCCGTGAATGAATCTCTGGGGCTTCACTTTTCTAAACATATGGATAACAATTCTTATCAAGACGTATTAAAGGCCTTTGCGGACTCCTTTCATCGAGGGGATAAATATTTTCGTGCGGACATTAAACTAAATGCGAAAAAGGGAACAAGCTGGGTGGAGGCATTCGTTAAACTTATTTACGATGACGCTGGGAAATTCATCGGGACGGCGGGCATATTATCGGAAATTAATGAACGTAAACATGCGGAGGAAAAGCTTGTGAGCCTAAACGAACATTTGGCCATCACATCAAGCAAGTTATCAACGGCTGCCCAACTTGCGGCTGGGATTGCACATGAGGTCAGGAATCCGATGACGGCGATAATGGGATTCGTGAAGCTGATTAAAGATGGCGGTGCCGAAAAGCAGGAATACTACGATATTATTTTTTCGGAAATAAATCGAATCGAGAAAGTGCTGAATGAACTCTTGCTGCTATCGAAACCCGCTGGGGCGGTTTTCCTTGAGAAGGATATAAAGGAAAGCTGCAACCATGCCGTAACGCTGTTGGAGACAAATGCAGTACTGAACAATATTCAAATTCATAAAAATTATGATTCAGAACCAATTTTTATGTATTTTGATGAAAACCAAATCAAGCAAGTGCTAATAAACATGATAAAAAATTCCATAGAGTCGATGCCGAATGGCGGAAATATATTTGTGAGCATAAATGAAAAAAATGGGGAAGTTTTTTTGAGCATTTTGGATGAAGGGGAGGGTATTCCGGAAAACTCCCTTCAAAAAGTAGGAGAACCATTTTTCACTACAAAAACATCAGGAACGGGTTTGGGTCTTTCCGTTTGTTTTAGAATCATCGAAAAGCATGGCGGAAAAGTATTCATCACAAGTGAACTGAAAAAAGGTACGAAAATCGTTTGTATTTTTCCAATCGTGCAACAAAAGCAATATAGTGAGAACGAAAAGGTCAAGATACGGGATCTTGAATGACAAGAAAACAAAAGATTCAATTGTTGAAAAAATCAGAATCTTGTGTATATAATTTAAAAGTAATAACATACTAACCGGTTAGTAAGTTAAAAGGAGGAATTCAATTTGCACTTTGAACATACTGAAAAGGTGAAAAATCTGGAAAAGAAGTTAACGGAATTCATGGAGAAGTACGTTTACCCAAATGAATCGACATACAAAAAGCAGCTCGAAGCACAGGAAAGCCGCTGGAGTGAAATTCCCCCGATTTTATCTGAATTGACTGCAAAAGCAAAAGAAGAAGGATTATGGAATTTATTTTTACCTGATAGCGGTTATGGCGCGGGTTTAACAAATCTAGAATATGCCCCGCTTTGCGAGATCATGGGTAGGTCGACGATAGGACCTGAAATCTTCAACTGTAATGCGCCGGACACTGGTAATATGGAAGTGTTGGTGAGATATGGATCGGATGAACATAAAGAACGCTGGCTGAAGCCCTTGCTTGCTGGGGAAATCCGTTCATGCTTCTCGATGACGGAACCGGAAGTGGCGTCTTCCGATGCGACCAATATCGAATGCAGGATTGAAAGGACGGGTAATGAGTATGTCATCAACGGCCGAAAATGGTGGTCTTCAGGAGCAGGCGATCCCCGATGCAAGATTGCCATCGTCATGGGTAAGACAGATCCTGAGGCGGCCAAGCATGAACAACAGTCAATGATTCTTGTCCCGCTCGATACACCTGGTGTCAAAATCGAAAGAATGCTCCCTGTGTTTGGTTATGATCATGCCCCGCATGGCCATGCCGAAATCACGTTTGAAAATGTAAGGGTCCCGGCAACGAATATTCTATGGGGTGAAGGAAAAGGATTTGCGATTGCCCAAGGAAGGCTCGGACCGGGAAGGATACATCATTGCATGAGGCTGATCGGCGCTGCTGAAAGAGCACTTGAAGAATTATGTAAGCGCATTCAAGGACGTGTCGCTTTTGGTAAAACATTGGCGAGACAAGGTGTAATCATGGAGTGGGTTGCTGATTCACGGATTGAAATCGAACAAGCAAGACTTCTGACCTTAAAAGCTGCCTATATGATGGATACCGTCGGGAACAAGGAAGCGAAGGCGGAGATCGCGATGATAAAAGTGGTGGCGCCAAATATGGCATTGAATGTGCTGGACAGGGCCATCCAAGGCTTTGGAGCTGCCGGGATTTCCGATGATTTCCCTTTTGCTGCTCATTGGGCCAATGCACGGACTTTAAGGCTTGCTGATGGTCCTGATGAAGTTCACCGCTCACAAGTTGCTAAAATAGAACTTCGAAAATACCAACAAAAGCATGAGGTGAAAATATGAAAGTTACCGACTTATTCGATCTAACTGGAAAGACGGCGATCATAACCGGTGGAGGGAGAGGATTGGGAGCACAAATAGCGACCGGCTTTGCCGAAGCTGGGGCAAATGTCGTACTTTGTTCAAGGAAGAAGGAAGCATGTGACGAAGTTGCCTCGCAAATCGAAAAGCTTGGAGTCAAGGCGCTTTCCTTCAAGTGTGATATCACCAATCCGTCAGATGTCCAGGAAGTCGTTAACGAAACTTACCGTGAATTTGGTGCCATCGACATATTAGTGAACAATAGCGGGGCATCCTGGGGGGCACCAGCCGTCGACATGCCCCTTGAAGCGTGGCAGAAGGTGATGAATGTCAATGTAACCGGAACCTTTATCATGAGCCAGACAACAGGCAGGGTCATGATTGAGCAGGGACATGGGAAAATCATAAACATCGCATCCGTTGCCGGATTAGGGGGTACCGACCCGAGGGTGCTCGATACGGTCGGATATAATACGAGTAAAGGGGCGGTCATTACTTTAACGAAGGATTTAGCCGTTAAATGGGGTCAGCATAATATCAATGTTAATGCAATCGCACCCGGTTTCTTTCCGACAAAAATGACGAAAGGGGTTCTTGAGCAAGGAAAGAATCCTATCTTGGATTCCACGCCGCTAAAAAGGTTAGGGAGTGATGATGATTTGAAAGGGGCAGCGGTTTTCCTGGCCTCAAAGGCATCTGATTTTGTGACTGGTAATATTTTGATCGTCGATGGGGGTTCACATGCAAAGTAATGAAAGGTAAGTAAATATGGCTGGAGGGTATGAAATGATGAATGAAAAAAAATGGCTTTCCGTTTATCCTGATTCAATTTCAAAGGAAATAAAAGTCCCTGAGTTCCCGATGCAAAGAATCCTTCAAAATGCATGTGAGTCCCATCCAAACAATACAGCTATTTCTTTTTATGACCGAAAGATATCTTATCAGGAACTTTTTCATGCGTCGCGAGCCTTTGCTTCAGCCTTGCAAAAAAAAGGTGTTCAAAAAGGTGATCGTGTCGCCATCATGCTGCCTAACTGTCCGCAGTACGTCATAGCTTATTATGGATCATTGACAACAGGAGCCATTATCACCCAAATCAACCCAATGTTGGTTGAAAGGGAGCTGCAGCATATTTTACAGGACTCCGGTGCAGATACGATCGTTGTATTGGATGGATTATACCCGAAAGTGAAAAGTGTGCAGCGTCATTCAAATTTGAAAAATATTATCGTCGTAAGCCTGCAGACTTCGGATGCAGATTTTCAGCCTGATGCGTCTTTTGATCAATTCATGAAGACAGGAGACGGAAAAATCAATCCCGTATCAATCGATCCGGAAAATGATATAGCCGTTCTTCAGTATACAGGAGGAACGACGGGCCGTTCAAAAGGGGCGATGCTGACACACAGCAATATTCTGGCCAATGTCGTTCAAACGTATGAATTCTTCAAGCATGAATTAAAAATAGGTACTGAAAGAACGCTGTCGGTCATCCCGCTTTTTCATGTTTTTGGAATGTCGTCTGCAATGAATTTATCCGTGTATATCGCGGGTGACTCCATCATGCTGCCACGATTTGAAATAGAAGAAGTGCTGGAAACGATTAAGCGTGAACAGCCGACCACTTTTCCTGGTGTACCTACCATGTATGTAGCGTTGACGAATCATCCGAAGGCAGAAGAATATGGAATGGGTTCCATTCAGGTCTGTAACAGCGGAAGCGCACCGATGCCCGTGGAACTGCTGCGTGAGTTCGAACGAAAATCAGGTGCGAAGATATTGGAAGGCTACGGTCTTACGGAAGCTTCGCCAACAACGCATTGTAATCCGGCATTTGCAAAAAGGAAACCTGGGAGCGTAGGGATTGGTGTCCCTTCGACTGAATATAAAGTGATGGACCTGGGAGACGGAACAAAGGAAGTGGGATCCGGCGAATTGGGGGAATTGGTCGTCAAAGGGCCTCAAGTGATGAAAGGTTACTGGAATATGCCAGAGGAAACGGCGGTTACGCTAAGGGATGGTTGGCTTTATACGGGTGATATCGCCAAAGTTGATGAAGATGGATACCTCTATATTGTCGACAGGAAAAAAGATTTGATCATCGCAAGTGGTTATAATATATATCCGCGAGATGTCGAGGAAGTTCTCTATGAACATCCAGCTGTCCAGGAAGCCGTTGTCATCGGAGTTCCAGATGCTTACCGAGGGGAGTCGGTAAAAGCGGTGCTTGTACTTAAAAATAATAAAACGGCCAATGAACGGGAAATCATCGATTACTGCCGTGCAAACCTATCGGCTTATAAAGTTCCGCATTTCGTTGAATTTCGTGAAGAGTTACCGAAAACAAATGTCGGAAAGATTTTAAGGCGGGCTTTAAGAGAAGAACTTTCCAGGAAATAAAAGGGTTTTGATAGCACGAAAGCGTATGATATCAATTCAGCTGAAATTTTAACAGATTGCGAGGATGCATACATGAAAGAAAAAATGACAGAACATAGCATACGCTTATTTGAAAAGAAGGGCTTTAGTGAAACATCGATTTCTGATATCGTCGAATCGGTCGGGGTGACGAAGGGAACGTTTTATTATTACTTTACGAGCAAAGAGCAGTTGCTAATGGATATTCATCTAGCTTATATCGACGAGTTGCTTAGTGAGCAGGAAAGAATCATGTTGGAATCTGGGAAAAGCTGCAAGGATAAACTTTTCGATATGGTCTTGATGCTTTTAAAGAGCATTAAAACCAAAAAATCCAGCGCAACGGTCTTTTTCCGTGAAATGAAGAATCTAAGTGACGATAAGCTTGCACAAATCCTTCCTAAGCGGGATGAGTTCCGTAATAAAATCGAGCAAGTTCTGATTAGTGGCATCGAGAGCGGAGAACTGCGTTCCAATCTCGATGCATCGATCATCTCTTTTGCTATTTTGGGTGTGGCCAATTGGAGCTATCATTGGTTCGACCCAGAAGGTGAAAAAACCGAACAGGAAGTTGCAGCCATTTTTATGGGGATGATTCTGCAGGGAATTGAAGCGTGACCAGGTTACATACTAACCGGTTAGTCGAAGGGAGATAGAAGGCATGGCCAACAAGCAAATTAAATCAATTACCGTTATTGGGGCTGGGCAGATGGGGCATCAAATTGCGATGCTTGCTGCACTAGGAGGTTACGAAACGATTCTTCAGGATGTTCATGAAAATGCGTTGAATGCAGCCAAAGAAAAATTGGACGTCATTTTGACTAAATGGGTTCAAAAAGGAAAATTGTCTGAAGATCGTAAATTGGCTGCTTTTAGCCGTCTTCAATATACCACCGATCTTGAGAAAGCGGCCAGTGGGGCTGATTTGATCATTGAAGCGGTAGTTGAAAAACTTGATGTGAAGCAGGAGGTTTTCGCCCAACTTGAAGAACTGGCCCCAGCAGAAACCATCTTTGCCACGAATAGTTCAACGATTGTCAATAGCCTGATTGCGAGTGTGACGAATCGTCCGGATAAGTTCATTAATATGCATTTCTTTTTCCCGCCTCTAGTAATGGATTGTGTTGAGGTTGTAATGAGTGACCAAACATCCGAGGAAACAGCGAAGCTTGCAATGGAAGTCACAGAGAATATGAATAGGACAGGAGTTTTGTTGAGGAAAGAGATATCGGGATTCGTAGCCAACCGAATTTTGGGAGCGTTGCAGCGTGAGGCCTTATATTTGTATGAAGAAGGAATTGTTGACTATAAGGATATCGATTTGATCTGCAGGAAAGCTTTAGGCCATCCCATTGGTCCTTTTGAACTGATGGATCTATCAGGTATTGATGTAGGGTATTTTGTCATGCAGCAGCGTTTCAATGAAACTGGAAATCAAGAAGACAAGCCAAATGCTTGTATAGAAGAAAAGGTGAATAAAGGACATTTGGGCAGGAAAACAGGAAAAGGCTGGTATGATTATCCAAACCAAGGAGTGAAGAATTGATGACAAAATTAATTAATGTGGTTAAGGAAAATAAGCTTGCGGTAATCACCATCGATAATCCTCCATTAAATGTAATCAGCAAACAAGTATTCAGAGAATTGGGAGAAACTTTCGATGAACTTTCAAAAGATACTGAAACTGTTGCGGTACTCATAACCGGTGCAGGCAATATCGCATTTGCGGCCGGAGCTGATATAAAAGAATTCCCTAGCATGATGGGGAACCCGAATATGAAAGAAATGGTAAAGGAAAGTCATGCCGTCCTAACTAAAATCGAACAGTTTCCTAAACCTACGATAGCTGTATTAAATGGCCTGACCTTGGGCGGCGGATGCGAACTGGCACTGGCCTGTGATTTGCGAGTAGCTGAAACACAAGTTCAAATCGGACTGCCGGAAGTGAAATTAGGCTTATTCCCTGGAGCTGGCGGTACACAGCGTTTGTCAAGACTTGTAGGTAATGCAAAGGCAAAAGAGATTATATTTACCGGTGATCCGCTTGGTGCCGCGGAAGCGGAAAAGATCGGGCTTGTCAATAAAGTCGTTGAGCAAGGCAGCGGCTTATCGGAAGCGAAAATCTTGGCCTCACGGATGACAAGGCACTCACTTCAGGCACTTTCGAGAATCAAGAAGGCGATTAATGAAGGAAGTGAGGCAACACTTGAACAAGGTCTAGAGATTGAAACGAATCTTTTTGAAGAAATCTTCCAAACTGAAGATGTTAAAGAAGGGGTTTCCGCTTTCTTGGATAAACGTAAACCTGCTTTCGTACATCGTTAATCAAGGAGGGGGCTTATGCATGAATTGGAAGTCAACGTCCGTTTTTCCGAAACGGATGCTTTAGGCCACATCAATAACACAAGCTATTTCGTATACCTCGAAGAAGCACGCATGAAATTTTTTGAAGCTTTAGGCCTAGCGACAAATGTAGAATCTTGGAATTTTTTGTTAGCCTCCACTAAATGCGACTTTATTGCTCAGGGATATTTCAATCAACTCTTGACCATTCGTACATCTTTGACAAAGGTAGGTACGAAAAGCTGTGATATGGTCCATGATATCCTCTGTTCACAAACTGGGGAAGTGATTGCTAAAGGAAGTGCAGTTTTAGTCTGTTTTAATTTTTTGAAACAAAAAAGTGAACCTATTCCTGAATTTATTAAAGAAAAGCTCATTTCACATCTTGTTCATAATTAGAATGACAAAGGCTAAAGGAGTGGAAGAACATGGTTGACGATACGATTCCTGTTCGGCCCGGCGAGGAATTGAATATTGGTGCATTAGAAGGTTTCCTAAGAAAAAATGTATTGGACCTTCCAAATGAACCGTTGGAATTACAACAATTTTCTATGGGCTATTCCAATTTGACCTATCAGCTGAAAGTTGGTGAGTGGGAGGCTGTTCTCAGAAGGCCGCCGCTTGGCCCTGTTGCTCCAAAGGCACATGATATGAAGCGTGAACATCATATCCTTTCCTCAATCAACCCATATTTCCAAGCAGCTCCCGAGCCTATTCTGTTCTCGGATGATGAATCGGTTGCGGGGGCCCCTTTTTTCCTAATGGAAAGGAAACATGGAATTGTAATAGATACTGAATTTCCGAAGGGAATCGAGCCTACTGTTGAAAAGTGCCGACAGCTTTCATATGTGATGGTGAATCGGCTTGCTGATCTTCACTCGATTCCCTATGAGAAAACGGGTTTGATCGAAATATCCAAACCTGAAGGCTTCATTGAAAGACAAGTACACGGATGGATTTCCCGCTATGAGAGAGCAAAGACTGGTGAAATAAAGGAAATACGTCCGCTTATTAATTATTTTCAACAGAATATCCCGAAGTATAGCCAGACTTCAATAATCCATTATGACTATAAGATCAATAATGCCATGTTCAATCAGGACCTTACAGAGATGGTTGGTTTATTTGATTGGGAAATGTCCACCGTTGGTGATCCGCTAGCCGATCTAGGAGTGGCATTAAGCTACTGGACTGAAAGCGGTGACCCGGAACTTATCAAAATCGGTGTGGGTAAAGCGTCCGTCACGACTTTAACTGGTTTCCTGACCCGAAGGGAGTTTATCGAGACGTATGCAGCAAGAAGTGGCAGGGATGTTACCAACGTCGATTTTTATTTAACCTTTGGTTATTTTAAGTTAGCTGTCATCCTTCAGCAAATCTATTATCGATATAAAAAAGGCCAGACTGATGATCCCCGTTTTTCCAATCTTGGAAAAACGGTGAAAAGCTTACTCACTCATGCTGCAAATGTAGCTGCGAAGGAAGTTTAATAAAATGGAATATATTCAAAACATTCATTTACTACTAAAAAAAGAAGAGATAGATGTGGAAAAGCTTCAAGAAGGGGAGAAAGTTGCGGTCATCCTGGATGTGTTATTAGCGACTACCACGATTATTTCAGCACTTCATGATGGAGCACGCCAGGTGATACCTGTCATGGATCCACTGGATGCCTTGGTGAAAAGCCAGGACTTGGACCATGGGGATTTTGTAGTGGCAGGAGAACTAAAAGCAAAGCCGGTTGATGATTTAATGTATCCAAGTCCAACGCTATTAAGTAAGTTGGTACGCGGCAAAACTTTAATATTGTCAACTACTAATGGAACGGTCGCGTTGAGGAATTCAGCCGCTGCCAAAAGGGTTTATATTGCTTCTTTGTTGAATAATCCGTCTGTTGCGGAAAAAATAAAAAAGTATCATAAAACAGAAACGATCCTCATCGTTTGTTCGGGAAATTCAGGTGAATTCAGTCTGGAAGACTTTTACGGTGCAGGCCATTTGATAGATTGCCTGATTGCTGGATCACAAGGTACGTTCATACTCAACGATGCAGCAAAGGCTGCCAACGCGCTTTATCGCACGAATAGCGAAAATGCCTTTGATATCCTGAAATCATCGTATGTCGGACAGTTGTTTGACAAACATAGTTTGATCGCCGATTTGGAATTGGCGGCGCAAAAAGGTTCGTTGGATCTTGTACCAGAGTTGGTGGATGGAAGGATCGAAGCGGAATTGAAAAGGCAGGAAACGTAGTTCAAAAATACAGATAAGGAGTGAAGGGGATGAGGTTTTCGCAGTCAATAGCGGTGGTTACTGGTGCAGGCTCTGGTATTGGGAAAGCAACGGCGATTCGCTTGTCGGACGAAGGGGCAAAAGTGCTGTTGGTAGGGCGGACGAAAGGAAAGCTGGAGGAAGCAGCTGCAGAAATCAATGCCAGGCATCCGATTCCGGTTGCTGATATTTTCCCTGCAGATGTTACCGTCGAGGAAGAGGTAATGGAGCTGGCCAATTATGTGAAGGGAAAATATCGTGACCTTCACATTTTAATCAATAACGCAGGTGGTTCAAAGTCCTCGAAGCTCCTGGATACATCTGCAGCTGATTGGGATATGATTCAACATGTCAATTTGAAAAGTGTCTTTCTAGTTTCCAAGTATTTGGGGAAATTGATGGAAGAAGGAGCTAGTGGCGGAAATGAAGGTTCCAGCAATCGGGCAATCGTGAATGTTGCTTCACTGTCAGGACATCAGGCAGGAGCGTTCATCCCGCATTACAGCTCTGCTAAAGCCGGAGTCATCAGTTTAACGAAATCTTTGGCACTGGAACTCGCTGCGGTCGGCATTCGGGTCAATTCCGTATCACCGGGATTCATTGAAACGCCATTGACGGAGGATGGACTGCAAAATGAAAAATTCGTGAAGTCCATTCAGCGGAACACGGCACTGGAAAGAGTGGGGAAAGCGGAGGAAATAAGTAATGTCATTACCTTTGCTGCTTCCCCGGAGGCTTCCTATATGACTGGTACGGATTTATTGGTGGATGGCGGCTGGTTGATCAAATAGAAAAAGGGGATGGGTAAATGTTAAAAGAACACTTATTGAAAGAAGTAATCGATAATGTAATGATCCTGACTTTGAATCGCCCTGAAAGCTTGAATGCATTTAGTCCGGATATGATTGCAAGCTTAACGAAAGCGATTAAGGATGTTAAACAAACACCGCATATAAGGGCAGTCATCATCAAAGGTGCGGGAAGGTCATTCACTGCAGGAGGCGATGTGAAGTCAATGGGGCAGGCTTCTGCAGGTCAATTGTATGATCATGTTGGCAGAATGAATGAATGCATATTGGCTCTGGATGCTTCCGAGGTTCCTATAATCGCTGCCGTCCATGGATTTGCTGCTGGTGCCGGATTCAATTTGGCACTCGCCTGTGATCTGATCGTGGCTTCCGATGATAGTCAATTTGCCATGAGTTTTTCACAGGTAGGCCTGATCTCTGATGGAGGGGGTTCGTATTTTTTACCTAAATTAGTAGGGCCCCACCTTGCAAAGCAGCTCTTCTTTTCGGCCGAGCCAATTTCTGCAGAACGCTTATATCAGCTAGGTGTCATTAATTATTTATATCCACTCAATCAACTTGAAGAGGAATCATTGAAACTTGCGGTAAAACTGGCAAATGGACCGACAAAAGCATATGGGATGATGAAAAAGCTCGTCAGCCATTCATTTACGGCTACACTTGATGAAATACTGGAACAGGAACGTATTACGCAAACCTTGATGGCTTCCACGGAAGATCATCTGGAGGGGGTAGCGGCATTCAAAGAAAAAAGAAAGCCGGAATTTACAGGAAATTAATAAGGGAGGGATAAAGATGAAAGCTATTCATTTTGAAGAATACGGCGGACCGGAAGTACTGAAATTGACTGAAATGGAAAGACCTGTGCCAACAGGGCATGAAGTTCTGATTGAAATCGATTGTGTAGGCGTCAATTATGCAGATACAGCCAGAAGGGAAGGGCAATATGTAGTTCCTACGCCGCTTCCGTTCATTCCCGGTGCGGAAGTGGCTGGCGTAGTAGTGGAAGTTGGTGGAAAGGTGACCAAAATCAAACCTGGTACAAGGGTCGTCAGCTTAATTGAATCTGGTGGATATTCAGAATATGCCCTTTCTGATGAATTCTCGGCCATTCCGCTTCCTAATGCCATTCAGTTCCATGAAGCTGTTGCCTTGCCCCTCCAAGGTCTGAGCGCCTATCATATTCTTAAGACAATGGGACGCATGCAACAGGGGGAAACGGTATTGGTCCATGCTGCTGCTGGGGGAGTGGGAACGATTGCCGTACAGTTAGCCAAAATCTTCGGGGCTGGAAAAGTGATTGCCACCGCCAGTACAGTGGAAAAGTTGGAACTGGCTAAAGAGATGGGGGCAGATGAACTCATTGATTACATGCAAGAAGGATGGGAAATGAAAGTCCGAGAGGTCACGGGAGGAAAGGGAGTAGACGTCGCGCTGGAAATGGCTGGAGGGGATATTTTCAATAAAACATTGAAATGTTTGGCTCCCTTTGGACGTCTTGTTGTTTTTGGCAATGCAAGTCGTAAGCCTTATACGATGAACCCGCAACAATTAATGAGGCGCAATCAATCCATCGTGGGTTTTTTCCTGCCACAGATCATGAAAAACCCGGATTTGCTGTTGCCTAGCATTCAAGACCTTTTTGCATACGTTGCGTCTGGGGAGCTTAAGTTAACTATCGGGGGTATCTACCCAATTGAAAAGGCAGCAGCCGTTCATGAGGAAATGAACGCCCGGCAAACGAAAGGGAAGTTGATTTTGCAGGTTAAGTGAGAATAAGGGGTGTATGATGCACCCCTTCTAGGATTTCACTTGTTCCTTTGACCCTAAAGAAAGCACGCCTCAATCCGTATCAGTGCCAACATCTTTATCTGGATGCATGAAAGGCGGCTGAGGCGCTATTTTAGACTCTAATAGTTGGCGGTTTTCAGTTGAATTCCAGCCTATATCATTGGTGGGGTGTACCCATTCGTCTCCAGCCATGATTTCCGGGTCTGTATCCTCGTTCCAGTTTTCGAGTGGTGAGTTTTCAGAGGCATATTTACTGTCGCCAATGACGACTCCATAATCATTGACGAATGGAGCCTGAGGTTCTATGCCGGTCCCTTTAAAGCTTGGTGCGTTAATTTGGTGTGGTTGTGTATCGTTGACAATTGGTGAATCCAATTTCTTTTTCATGTAGTGTCTCCCTTTTCGTTTTACGGTTATTTTTCTCGTCTGTCCCTATATTATCCCTGAATAATTTCCGGCATTTTTACCCCATTCTAAAAGGTAAACTATATCAAAAAGGGTGGATGAAAATGAAACGGAAAGCCAATGTGGATGGAGCTGTCAAAGCAAGTAAAACGCCAAAAAGAAATCAAGCTGAAAATGAATTTTCCAATGAGTTCGCAATGGAGGAAAATGCAATGAAAGGTGCCAACCGCAATTCAAAGCAAGGCAGAAAAGGAAGAAGTAATGGATAAAGAAAAACGGAACAGCGGGGAAAAGATGGGTGAACATGTACGAACTGAATTTGGAATCGAATTCAGCGGCGATATGAACGCAACTAAAATTTATGAAATTTTGGCGAAAGAAAATAAAAAACGTGAAAGTGATAAGTAAAAAAGGACGGACCCAGCCTTGGGTCCGTCCTTATTATTAAAGCATGATGCTGCCGGATTTTGAAAGAGGGAAAATCGTTGATCCCTTACCACTCGGATCAAAATAGGCAAGCATGAATGAAGGTTTATCGACGATTGTTCCATCGGCTAAATACGTTTCCAAATCAAAGGGAAGTGCCTCGAGCAACGTGTGTTTGTGTATTTCTTTTTCATTCAGGGCCAAAGCGGTGAAAGAGGAACCAAGCTGTTCAGGCTTATTGAGAATATATTCATATATCTCTTTCCGACCACTTTTATCTAATGAAGCTTCCCACCAAGGTTTACGTGGTTTGTATTTTTGATTCATGAAATAATCCAATTTCATTAGTCCGATAATGTTTTTCAGTTCGGCAGATTCCCGGGAAGCCAAAAACTGCTGTAAACGTCTGAACAAGTCTTCAAGCTGATGGCCGATTCGTGACCACCCTTGTTCATCCCAATAGGTACCGAAATCTTGAAAGAAGTCGAACGGTGATTGAAATACCGTTTTGACAAGATATTCAGTAGTATGATCCATTCTATGATCGTTCCAGTATTTTTCAAGTACATCTTCAACTTGTTTAATACGGACAATGTCATCGAAGGATAAAACATTATTCCCCAATATTTCATAAGGAGCATGTTCGCTGTATATATATTGGTGTTCATCGGCTCGTATCCGTAAGCCGGTTCCACGAAGCATCTTTAAGAAACCAAGCTGCATCTCTTCGGGTCTAAGCTCGAAAACATCATTGAAGGTCTTTCGGAAAGAATGATAATCTTCTTCCGGTAAACCGGCAATAAGGTCTAAATGCTGATCAATTTTCTGACCATCTTTTACCATGGTTACGGTCCTGGTCAGTTTTTCGAAATTCTGTCTTCTCATTACTAGATCATTCGTATGATCATTCGTCGATTGTACCCCTATTTCAAAGCGGAACAGTCCTGCAGGGGCATTGTCGTTCAAGAACTGGATAACTTCCGGACGCATGATGTCCGCCGTGATCTCGAACTGGAAAACCACACCGGGAAGATGCTCATCGATTAAGAATTGAAACATCTCCATGGCATAGCTTCGGCTGATATTAAAGGTTCGGTCAACGAACTTAATCGTCTTTGCACCATTAGCCATAAGGTACCTGATATCTTCTTTGATCTTTTCACGATCAAAATACCTGACACCCACTTCAATCGATGAAAGGCAAAATTGGCAGCTGAACGGGCAACCTCGGCTAGTTTCGATATAGGTGACACGTTTAGATAGGTCGCCGCGGTCTTCCTCCAAACGATATGGAGAAGGGAGAGATTTTAAATCAACCTTGCCGTTCTGAGGCTGGATGATTTTTTTTCCATCCTGTCGGTACGCAATGCCGCCGATCTTCTTATAGTCATTCGAACCTTCAATTTCAGATAAAAGGGCCTTGAAGGTGACTTCACCTTCACCTATTACGATGAAATCTGCCCCGGGAATCTGATCAAGCCATTCCCCAACATCATAGGTGACTTCAGGTCCGCCGAGAATGATGACCAATTCCGGGTTGATTTTTTTTAGCATGGCTACGACTTTCATTGTTTCCTCGATGTTCCAAATATAGCAGCTGAACCCTATGACATCAGGTTTTTTGGAATGAAGGTCACCAACGATGTTCATAATTGGATCTTTTATCGTATATTCTGCCAGCTGGACATCATAATCAGGCTGGGCGTAAGCTTTTAAATATCGGATGGATAGCGATGTATGGATATATTTTGCGTTAAGAGTACTGATTATTATATTCATGTTAAAGGGCGTAAAAGAAACGCCTGGCTCCTTTCGTGTACATGTCTTTTTAAGCCAACAAGCACTAACGAGTAATTTTACCATAGCGTGCTCCATTTGAAAAATGAGTTATGGTATCGAAGGGGAATCTTTTCTGCTTGAAAGTCGGATAAGAAAACGAATTTGAAAAAACGGATAAAGCAGGAAATGCTTCATCCGTTTTATTTAAAAAGCTTGTTTAAAATAGTCTTTCGTTTTAGTCATGAATCGTTTTGTTTTGGTCGCCTTCAATTCGATGATTGGCTGTGCCATGGAAGCGATCATTTCACTTGATAATAACACCGTAATCAACAAAGAGAGTCCGGCGAGCATGATAAAGCTCTCTGTATTGCTGAAGTATTCCTGTATGGTGCTTTCGCGGAAGAAACGAATGAAGAAACCATGCAGCAGATACACATAAAGGGTTTGTTTACCCCAATTCGTAAAGAAATATTGTCTGCGTGGGATGAACGAAAGGAAGCTGAACACTGAAATGATACTCAATCCATAAAATCCCAGGCGTTTAAACATGGATACGATTGTCGCATCTTCAAGTTCGGCATATGGTTTCGAACCGAGCAGCCATTTATAATTAATATCGGTATTTAAATAAAAACCGATAAAAATCACTAACATGACAATAAGTGATGCCAAACGAACTTTGGGAGTGAATAGTTTTTTTAAATGTTCCTTGCTTAAATGGTACCCGATCAAAAACATCGGGAAAAAAACGAATGTCCTGGAGAGACTAAGGTAATTGGAAATATTGTCTATATAACCAATCAATAATGCGATTATTAAAGATAAACCTATGCCTACTGATGGCTTTAGCTTTGAGAAACCAAGCAGCATGATGTTCCAACAGAATAAACTGATCAAGAACCATAGCGACCATTGGGGGTCAAGCAGGTCTACAGTGATGGCAGAACGTTCATATAAGAAATAATAGTAAACAGTATATATCAATTGGAAAATGATGTAGGGTAAAATCAGCTTTTTAGTAATTTTACCTAAATACCCTTTTTGATAAAAACCTTTCGCAAAGAATCCTGAAACAAGGATAAAGGCAGGCATGTGAAAGGAATAAATGGTTTTATATAAAGCATATATCGTTTCACTGTCATGTATATACGTATTCAGCAAATGACCAAAGACGACAAATGCCATGAGAATGAACTTGGCGTTATCGAAGAAAAAATCACGTTGTTTCATTTATTGCCTCCATTTAATAAATTTTAAGGTAGCTAGAAAGCATTGTTATTTCTTATTCCCTAAATACCTTGTACTAAATCATTATTTATTAAATTTATTATAAAAACCTTAAATTAAGCTTAACGCTAAGTTTTACAGCATTCAATATACTATCATTTGATATATAGGTTAATTTTGGATAAAGGTGTTTGCGCTGATTTTCGAAAAATACCGAGGAAAATCAAGATGGATGTCGAATAAAGTTGGATAGGTATGGGTTTTGATGAGGGGGGTTAATATGAATATCGGTTATGAGAATGAAACGGAATATAAACAGGAAATTTTAAAATTGAATAAACAGATCGAAGGGTTTCTGAATATGTTCGATTCAATGTCAGAGCCTTATATCAGGGTTGATGAGGAACTGCTTCTCACTTATGCCAATGATGCCGCTTGTGCCCTGCTGGAAACACCTAAAGATCAACTGGAGTCCATGAGGATAACTGACTTTCTCGATGTCATCCCTTTAAATAACCAGGAAGTGTCGAGCACCCTAAAAACCTCGAATGAAAGTGAAAGGCAAATTATCCAGCTACATACCGGAGCCCTTAAGCAAATAGAGTTTATACGAATGGGATCACTTTCCGAAGGACAGCAGTTCTATCGTTTGGGGGATGTGACATTGGACGTTTCTTCGTCAAGGGAAACAGGGATGTCAAGACAGATGTTTTTGGACATTTTCGATACAGCCATAGAAAGCATCGTTCTATTCGACAGTTCAGGAATAATAATGGAAGTGAACCATGCCTTTATCCATGCCTTGGGCATTCCGAAAAAAGAGATTGTCGGTAAGAATATGAGGGACCTCATCTCCCCAGATTATCGGGGATATTGGGATGAGAGCATACAAAGAGCCTTTGATGAGTCGAACTATAAAGGGGAGGTAGAGATAAAGGTCGGGGATGAACTGCATCATTTTACTTTTTCGATAAGTTCAACGGTAGGAAATGAACTATATATGTCTGTGCTTCGAAGAATTACAGAATCAAATATAATAGAAAAAAAGTTAGAGACGAGCGAACGGATTTTTGCGGAATTATTCGACCAGTCCATGGATGCAATCATATTCTGGAATGATGACGGGATCATTTTTCGGGTCAATCATTCAGCGTGTAAAATATTCGAATCCAGCAGGGAGGATTTGATTGGCAGTTATATCTGGAAATACGTTTACAGTAACAATCACCATTTTAGTAAGATGATGGAAACGTTTGAAAGAGACACCCAGGTGCGGGGTGAGCTAATTTATAAAATGCCTAATAACCAAATTAAATTGCTAGAATTGACTGCAAAAAAACATGAAGGTGACGGATATAACGTAACGATCTTTCGAAATGTCAGTGAGCGCTGGCTGATTGAGAAGGAATTAAGGGATAGTGAGAAGAAGTTCAGGAAGATTTTTGAGGGGACATTAGACGGCCTGATTTTATGGAATCATGAAGGGTTCACGGATATTAATGAAGCGGGTCAGAAAATATTGGAGATTTCGAAGCGCAAACTGCTTTCTTTATCTGTTAAGGGGTTCATCGAAAAAATTCCTGAAAATGCTCCAGTCTTGAACTCTCACATTGAAAATGTTTATAAGCATGAGGTATACTCCTCCATCATTCCGATAACATTCGAAGATGGAAGAGTTAAGCATATTGAATTTTTGACGAGGAAAAATTTATATTCGAACCTGAATTTAAGCATTTTCCGTGATGTGAGTAAAAATCTCGAAATGCAGGAACAAATCCGAAAATCGGATACTTTGAATGTCGTTGGTGAATTGGCGGCAGGTATTGCTCACGAAATCAGGAATCCAATGACAGCTTTAAAAGGTTTTATCCAGTTGCTTGAGGATGGTGTTAAAGGGGAGTTTTCCACATATTTTCATGTGATTACATCCGAAATTAAGCGAATCGAAACCATTATCACGGAATTTTTGGTTCTGGCAAAGCCGCAGGCGCTAAAAGTTTTCAAACAGGACGTTCATACCATATTGAGAGAGACACTGGAATTACTGGCCGCTCAGGCACTGTTGGAAAATATTCAATTCGAGACATACTTTGAAGAAGATGAATGTAAGGTTTTATGTGAAGCAAACCAGTTAAAGCAAGTGTTCATTAATATCATCAAAAATGCATTGGAAGTCATGCCGGATGGCGGGTCTGTTCACATTAAAACAAGCCGATTTTCAGAGAAATACGTTTGCATTTCAATTACGGATAAAGGCATGGGGATTTCAACGGAAATGCTAAAAAAATTGGGTGAACCTTTTTATACGACGAAGGATAGGGGAACAGGGCTGGGGCTCATGGTCAGCTATAAAATCATTGAAGAACACAATGGCTATATAGAAGTGGAAAGCGAAGTGGGAAAAGGGACGAGCTTTCATATTTATTTGCCATTCGAGTAACGTAGAAGGGGATGCTCTATACCTTTCTTAAGTTAACGGAAAGCATGGTTATTTCCTTAGGGATCCTTTATCGGATTCCTTTTTTTGTTCCAGCATCATTATCCTGGGATTACATATGAGGGTTGTAAAAATGATAAATATTTTTGCTTCAATTAAGGGGCTGTCCTGCTTTTAAATCATTGAGAAATTATTTGCTCGAATTGAATAAGCGAAAACTATAATAGCATCCAAATAGGGGAATCCTTCAAAGCGATTTTCGGAGTGCCTTCATATGAAATCTTCCTGATCAATATATGATGCTTATGCTTAGGAATTTCCGTCATATCCTGTCTGCTGATGGACCAAGCCATATCGCAATTTAAGAAGTTTTGTCTTTTTTTGCGAATCTATTTACATATAAGGCATATTTTGTAATACTTCTTTATTATAATGTAACTTTAAAAGGGCAGGAGTAGTGAATGTAGTTATGAATTCTAGGTGTGCAACGGAAATTTGTTCTGAGATTCGAATGAAGCGTTGGGAAATGATGGAGTTGGCGAAAATGTATGGACTTGGCCATGAGTATACCCTTCGCCAAAGTGAGCAGCTTGACAAACTTATAAATGAGTATCTGATCCTTCAACATCATTCATCAGTGGAAGTGAGAAATAAGCGAGATGAAATGGTTGTTATTGTACAGCAGCCCTTTAATGAAGACATTTCCTTTTAGAAGGAACTGAATGCCCATGACTTTTTATATTAGCAGGCAAGAGATAATCAACTTTGTGTGATTTCTGGTGAAATGAATCATATCTGAAAACAAATAAAGAAAGACTTATATAAACAAGAATATATCTTTTGAATTTCCTTTGGATTTGGGGTATATATCGAGGGGAGGTCAACAGAAGGTGTCCTTCGTGCATCGGATTGGTTTAGAAGTCTTGATTTTTCTGAATGGATTACACTGATAAATAAAAAGTAAGAGCTGACTCACTTGATGGAGCCAGCCATGGAAGTACCGCAATTATAAAATTTCCAATAATATGACCATAAACAAAAGACCGATAATGAAGGAATAGGTGGATGTGCGTTCATTACCATCCCCATGGCTTTCGGGAATCAGTTCCTTATAAACGATGAAAAGCATGGCCCCGGCGGCGAAAGCTAGGCCGTATGGAACCAGGAACCCAATGTAAGAGGTTAAATAATAACCCAGTAAGCCTGTAATTATTTCGATGGTGCCGGTTAAGGTTGCAATCAGGAATGCTGTGAGTTTACCGATTTTTTGATTAATTAAAAACAAGGCGACCAGTAAGCCTTCCGGAGCATTTTGCAGGCCGATGGCAAAAGCGATCAAGTTACCTGTATCAGCTGTATCAGAGGCGTAACTGACCCCGACAGAAAGCCCCTCAGGAATATTATGGAGTGTAATGGCAGTGATGATGAGCAAGGCCTTTTCATCGAACTGAATACCACTTTTCGTATGGCTGAGATCGATATGAGGAATGTTTTGTTCCATGATCGTTAATGTCATTACCCCGAGAAAAACCCCAATTACCAGCTGAATATACCCCCCGGTGGCCAGAGACTCCGGGATCAGGCTCAATAACGAAGCAGCCACCATGATTCCAGCCGTAAATGCCAGTAGCGTGTCTCTGAATCGATGTGTGATTGAACCTTGAATGAACAAGATCGGTAACGCACCAAACCCTGTAGACATAGCAGATAGGATGCTTCCTAATAAAACTCCACTCATAAATTTCTCCTTTGTAAGGTACTTATCGTTACATCTTTGCGAATTTTTGGGTGAAACAATAATTCATTGTATTTAGACATAAAGAATATGTTCCTGGAAAAAACCATTTTGCATCAATCTTCTGCATACCATTTTTTCAATATTAGATCAGACGGTAGCAATATGCTGATGATCCCCAGTAATGGCAGGAATCCCACTAGTTTAATCATTGATTCAATTCCAATTATATCTGCAATGGCTCCCAATGAAACGGATCCAATGGCACCCATTCCGAAGGCTAAACCTACGGTCAAGCCTGCCATCGTACCGACTTTTCCCGGGACCAATTCCTGTGCGTATATTACCGTGACGGAAAAACTGCTCATTATAATGAATCCCGCTATCAATAATAAGATAAAAGCGGCTGTAGGAGGTACGAATGGCAAAAGTGCGGTAATTGGCATGCTGGCAGCGAAAGAAAAGAAAATGATGTTTTTACGCCCGAATCTATCAGCAAGCGGGCCTCCGAAAAAAGTACCGACAGCACCAGCTGCCAAAAAGGCAAATAGGAAAAATTGTGCGGCTTTTATCGTGAATGAATACTGTTCGATCAAATAAAAACTATAAAAGTTCGTCATGCACGATACATACCAGGAACGGGCAAAGATTATGAATAAAATCAATACCAGGGCTTTGGCCACTTTATGGGACCGCTCTTTATTGATTATTTTTGCAGCAAGCTTTTTAGGCTGGAAGTGAACTAATTTTTGGGTATACCATTTGGCAATATACAGCAATAGGATAACGGCCATTAAGGCAACCAGGGCAAACCAGAGTGCGCCCTTTTGACCAAATGGAACTAGTACGATGGCTGTGATGAGTGGGGCAAGTGCCTGCCCGCTATTCCCGCCGACCTGATAAATGGATTGTGCCAGGCCTCTCTTTGGTCCGCCTGCCATGTAGGCAACCCTGGAGCCTTCCGGATGGAATATGGCCGACCCTAAGCCCATCAGGATGACTGCACCAAGGATAATGGTATAGTTTGGGGCAATTGCGAGAATGATGACCCCGATTAAAGTACTGGTCAACCCAATGGGCAATGCATATGGAAAGGGTTTTTTATCCGTATAGAACCCAACTGCCGGTTGCAGGAGCGATGAGATGATATTCAGGCAGAATGCAATCATTCCAAGCTGTGTATACGAAAGCGACATTGATTTTTCGAGGATTGGGAACATGGCCGGTACGACGGCCTGAAGAGAATCATTCATTAAATGGCATATGCCTATAATGATCATGATTTTCAGAGTCATATCTTGTTTTTGCGGTTTTGTTTTAATGGCAGCGATACTTCCCATCTGTATATATCCTTCTTCCTGATTAAGATTTTTACCTATTCCATAAATAGATTCAAGAAGCATGCACCGTATGCATGACACCTTTAAATAAATCGGGATCGTTACTAGTCTTCATGAAAAAATCGAAAATTCTTCAAAGTACTAAGTGGTCTTTTATAAGCGGCAAGCTGATTGTAACGGTTGTACCGACCAGAGGTTTACTTGAAAACTCGATGGTGCCGTTAAAAGATTCAATGATTCGTTTACACACAAATAGCCCTAATCCCGTTCCTTCTTTTTTCGATGTATAGAAGGGATCGAACACTTTCCCTATATCTTTTTCATTCAGTCCTTGCCCGTTATCGGTGATCATGATTTTAGCCCAATCATTTTCATGGTGAATTCGAATCCTTAACTTTTTCCCAACTTCCATGGCCTCGAAACCGTTTTTGGCAATGTTGAGAATGACTTGTTTGAATTGGTCCTTTGTACAATGAACCAAGATTGGCTCCTTTATGATATTCCATTCCACTTCAATATTGAAGTGACGTGCTTCTGATTCTATTATTGGTCTCAATTCAGCAATGATACTGCGAATATCATATAAGGATAAAGTTTGTACCATTGGCTTTCCTAAAATCAAAAATTCGCTGACGATGCTATTGATCCGTTCAATTTCCTTCATGATGACAGAGTAATAGAACTGATCTTGCTCCTCAGGGTGTTTTTCTACCAGTAACTGCACTAGCCCTTTTATGCCGGTAAGTGGGTTTTTTATTTCATGTGCAGTACTTGCAGCCAATGTACCGACAAAATCTATTTTTTGGCTTTCGTTTAGTAATTTTTGGTTTTTGTCATGCCTGCGAACGATCACTTCCTCCATGATGATATAAATCATGTGAGTAATAAAGAAGGTGAAAAAGACAAGCATTAAAAAAACATTCATGTTATTTGTGTTAATCTTGTCGGGCATTTTGACGGACAGTGTCCAATCGACTTCGTTCAAAGGAACATCCACCCATGTTGAATGTCCATTGAATCCCTCGGCATTTATATCTAAAATTCGGGTTTTATGCTTTGTTTCCAATATAAAGGAATGACCAGGGCTGAGCATTTTTAATATTTTTTCCATATGATCCAGCCTGATATGTGCCAATAAAAACCCTTGCACTTTTTTATCTTGATCCAGTATGGGAGCAAAAATGGAAAAATAATTAAAATGAGCGTTATAAAGCTCCTTTGTTCCTGCAACAACTGCTTTTTCAGTTTTTACTGCACGTTCCATATCATTTTGTTCGATTAAATGGTAATGATGGAAATTCTTACTCGTACCCGAAATGGAAACACCGTCGCGATTTAGCCAATATACTCCGGCATACCTGGAATCTGTATCTTTGATCCAGTTCATAAGAAGTTCGGTTTTTTTGTCATCCATATAAAGCACGGAACTGCTAAGGCTAAGCAGCTCAAGGTTTTCCTTCGTTTCCCTTATAACTTGATCTATGTATTCTTGATAAACCGTTCCCGCCCATTCAGCTTGTTCCTGTCTTTCTTTTAGAAGGGAACGTTCTAAATGCATCCAATAAATGATAGAGAGAAAAATTAATGGTAAAATAACAATAAGTAGATATGTGGTGAATTTATGCCTCGTTTTCATGTTTGTCACTACTTTAGCTTTTTTTTCAAGTATATCAAAATGATTGATTAAACAATAGTGCATACTAACAGGGCAGATTGACAAAAAAGCCTTTATGTCATATAATAACTTTTAATTCAAGATATTTTAATTAAAAATTTTTAAGGTTGTGAAGTTATGGAGAATAATAACATCCAACAGTCTTTGAAACTGTTCATTGTGATGTCTAGAGCTCATCGATCCATTAATGATGTGGTTAATAAACATATAGCTGAAGAGGGATTGAATCCAACTGAGTTTGCAGTATTGGAATTGCTTTATCATAAAGGGGATCAGCCTCTTCAGCAAATAGGCGGAAAGATCCTGCTAGCCAGCGGCAGCATTACCTATGTCGTGGATAAACTTGAACAGAAGGAATATCTGCAGCGCATAGCATGTAAAGAGGATCGCCGTGTAACCTTTGCAAAGATAACCGATAAAGGAAAGGCCTTTATTGAAGGAGTATTTCCTGAGCATGAAAAAAGAATCGATGATATCATGAGTGTACTTACGCAAGATGAAAAGGCGACCGTGATCGAATTGCTTAAAAAGATTGGGTATTCCGCTCAAAATTAGCTAAAGAACCAGCACCGGATTTAACTTCAGGTGCTGGTTTTTGTGTCTGATAAAACATGAATTTGTTTTAGCGACATAAAAAGGTTTTTAATAACGCTGTGGCGAATTAAATTACATTACGATAACCGTGATAATGGTGAATTTTTCTTGGAAACGAATTCGATTGGATAAAGTCACTCTGTTATACAGAAAAAATGTTTTATATTCGAAAAGGAGCCTACATATGAAATTTAATGAGTATCAATATAAACGTCCTGAAATGGATGAAATTAAAACCCGGTTCATGAAAGCTTTGGAAAAGTTTACGGACGCTGCAAATGCCGATGCACAAATAAAAGCCATGGAAGAAATAAACGGAATTCGAAATTATGTAGGTACGATGTTTAATTTGGTCTATATCCGGCATTCCATAGATACCAATGATGTTTTTTATAAAGCGGAGAATGATTACTTAGATGACTTCTCCCCTGAAATGGAAGAATTGACCTCGAAATTTTACAATGAACTCGTTCGCTCGAAATTCCGTAAGGAACTTGAGGAGAAATGGGGAACTCAACTATTTGACCTGGCAGAGGCCCAACTCAAAACCTTTTCGCCCAAAATCATACCACAGCTGCAAAAAGAAAATAAATTATCAAGTGAGTATTCACAATTAATCGCCTCTGCAAAAATTCGCTTTGATGGGAAAGAATTAACGCTTGCGCAGCTTCAGCCTTTTATGGAATCCTCGGACCGTAAGTTAAGGAAGAATGCAAGTGAGGCATATTACGGTTTCTTTGAAGAAAAGCAGGAGGAATTGGATCGTATATTCGATGAACTTGTCAAGGTAAGGAATGGGATTTCGACAGCGCTGGGTTATGGGAATTTCGTGGAACTTGGGTATTATCGGATGACAAGGACTGATTATGATGCTGATATGGTTGCTGCATTCCGCAAGCAGGTGAAAGAGGAAGTGGTACCGCTTGTCACCCGGCTGAAGGAACGGCAGCGGGAACGTCTTGGATTGGAGAAGCTGAACTATTATGATGAGAATTTTCATTTCAGAACCGGTAATGCCATTCCAAAAGGCGATGCTGAGTGGATCATCGAAAATGGGAAAAGGATGTACCAGGAACTATCCCCTGAAACGAATCAGTTTTTCAACTATATGATTGATAATGACCTGATGGACCTTGTGGCGAAAAAAGGAAAAGAAAGCGGTGGCTACTGTACTTTTATAGAAGACTATAAAGCTCCATTCATCTTTTCCAATTTCAATGGTACTTCAGGGGATATTGATGTTTTGACACATGAGGCAGGTCATGCATTCCAAGTTTATCGCAGCCGTGATCTAGATATTCCTGAGTATTATTGGCCTACATATGAAGCATGTGAAATCCATTCGATGAGTATGGAATTTTTAACTTGGCCATGGATGGAGCTATTTTTCAAGGAAGATACGGAAAAATATAAGTTTTCCCATTTAAGCGGTGCCCTCATATTCCTCCCGTATGGGGTAGCTGTTGATGAATTTCAGCATTTTGTCTATGAAAATCCTAATGCATCCCCCGTTGAAAGAAAGCAGGCTTGGCGTAAGATCGAGATGGAATATTTGCCGCATCGCGATTATGAAGGAAATGAATTCTTGGAGCATGGCGGGTATTGGCAGCGGCAAAGCCACATTTATCAATCACCCTTTTATTATATCGACTATACATTGGCCCAGATTTGTGCTTTCCAATTCTGGAAAAGGTCGACTGAAAAAGATGAAACGGCTTGGGAGGATTATCTGAATCTGTGCCAACTTGGAGGCAGCAAGTCCTTCCTTGATCTCGTTGAATCTGCGAATCTGAAATCCCCGTTTGTTGACGGTACTGTACAGTCCGTTGTGAAGGTGATAGACGAATGGCTCTCCACTGTTGATGATAAGGCATTATGAAATGGTCTAACTCCGAACCATGATTATAAAAGAAGACTTGGTTATCCTTCATGAACCCTTTTTTATATAGAAAGAAACCTTATTGGATTGAAGAAATTTGTAACACTCCTGCCGAGGTGCTTGCAATGATGCGGCATGAAAGACAGTCGGCGGAAAGGGAGCGAATTTCTGGAAGCAACTGGTACGTATATTAATTAGTATACAGTCTGAACGCTTGGAGATTATTCCAAGCGTTTTTTTAAATCTTCATGCATTCGGAATGGTGCTTCAAAGTGAAATGCATAGGGGGTTTCAGACTGCACTAAGAAAGAATGAAACCGAGGAAAAAAACAGCTGGCGAAAGGAATATTGCCCGGCTTGTCTTAAATGTCCCTTCCTTACATATAAATGTAGGGAGGAGGGGAGAGTATGCTGTCAAGGTGGTCAGGGAGTTTTCAGATTGCAGCGGTTTATGTAGGCACAGTCGTCGGTGCAGGATTTGCAACTGGAAAAGAGATTGTCGAGTTTTTTACCCGTTATGGTTTTTATGGCTTTATCGGGATTTTAATAGCAGGTTATATTTTCATTTTCACCGGGACGAAAATCATGCTCATTTCTGCAAGGATCAGAGCATCTTCTTATGAGGAGTTCAATCAATTTCTTTTTGGCAAGAAAATAGCAGGAATCATCAACTTCTTTTTCCTTATCATGCTGTTAGGGGTGACGGCTGTCATGATTTCGGGTTCAGGAGCCGTTTTTGAAGAACAACTTGGCGTGCCTAAAAGTATTGGAAGTTGGTCTACGATCATACTGGCATCCTTGGTCCTGATGATGGGCATGCGCGGTGTTTTCACTGTGAACTCGTTTGTTGTACCAATCATGATCTGCTTTAGCGTGATTCTTTTTTTCTCGACTTTAGGTAATGGGGATTTCTTTAAGACCTTTACAAAAGTTCCGGATGAAGTGATCACCGTGAAAATGATTTTGTCCCCCTTTGCCTACACAGCCTTTAACCTTGCTTTGGCACAGGCTGTGCTGGTTCCGGTTGCGTATGAAGTTCGAGATGAGAAGGTCATTAAGCATGGAGCAATTCTAGGAGGGATATTCCTGACCATCATTTTATTGACGGGGCATTTTTCACTTATGACACTTCCTGACGTGAATCGTTATGAAATTCCTTCAGCAGTTATTATGAGAACTGCGGCCAGTCAGTTGTATTGGATGTTCATTTTGGTGATATACGGCGAGATATTCACTTCGGTCATCGGAAACATATATGGCTTACAGAGGCAAATCAGCAGTTATATTAAATTGCCAAGCATGCTGATCATAGCGGTGATCTTTTTAATAGCTTTAATCATTAGTGAATTCGGATATGGAAGGTTACTAGGATATATTTATCCGGTTTTTGGATACATAAGCCTCCTTTTTTTAGTGCTGGTCTGGAAGAGCAAGGCAGGCAAGGAGTAATGGAGAACGGAGGGCCTGCCCCTAGCCCTCCGGACCATGGGGAAATCAATGGTCACCCTTTCATCAGCGTCTTAGCCATCTCTAGAAAAGCATCCCGGTAATCTTTATCTTTTTTCGTGAACATAGTTAAGCGGAAGGGGGCTTTTTCATCCTTGAGCAAAATGGAAGTGGTGACATCATCCCCACTTTCCACTTCAAATCCTGTGCCGCTCTCGATATCGAGTGAAGGATCCCTAATCGTTTCTGATATGCTTTTCAGCTGGTCTTGAACATTTTCTTCCACCTCATCCCAACTGACATCGGCCTTCAACAATTCGATTCTCATATAAATGGAGTCATCTTCAATCAGGAACACAATATCTTTTCCTGGTTCTTCGGCACTTAACCTGAATTGTTGCATAACATAGAGGCTGAACGGTTGATTATCGCTTTTTTTTAGGAATGCTGTTTTTTCTTTTGCTTCCCCGTTCATTGTATACTGCAGGTTTTGCTCCATCAGTCTTATTTTATTACGATTGCCTCTTTGAGAAGTGTTGCCTTCGTTCTCCTCTTTTATTGAATCTTCCTGTGGCTCATCTGCATTTTCGTCTGTGGCCGTACCGCAGCCAGTCAGCAGAAAAGCGGCGAATGTGACACAGCCAATATAACGTGTCCAACAAGTCATGTGTTTCCCTCCTCTTTCTGATAGAAATTTCAAACTGGATATTCCTGCATCACATACAGGTGCTTTTCCCTTTAATGAATTAGACGGCATGAAGTGGAAATGGTTACAAAAAGCGGGGGAATTGAATGGGACGATTGCTAAAAAGTGAAAAACGGAACGGTCATCTAGAAACCATCCCGTTTGATAAATTGATTATCCTATGATTTTATAATTTTTATGGTTTACGACTGTTTTTTGTTCAAGCTCCAAATCACGATAATTTTCCATATACGTGACGTCCACGATTACTGAGTTCTCGTTCACTTTCTCGACGATTCCTTTTAAGCCTTCTCTAAATTCAATGATATTTCCAACTTCCGCTTTCTTCATGGTAATCATCCTTTCCCATTTTGTTTCCAATGATCAAAAAGTAACAATGGAGTAATTGGATTATTCGAACATCTTGCCGTTTAGATTTTGACGTGGGAAGTGCTAGTAAGAGAATTAGTTATCTCTTATGTCGGTACAGTAAGCTAAACTTTTAAAAGGAGGTACGATTCTTGTAATGGAGCGTTGTAAAGATGTGGCATAATTTGGTATATCTTGCAAACGCAGTTATGCGTACCAGTATGTAATTATATGTACAAAAAATGCCAATCATTTTACATTATGATATTTTAATATACAGTTTGCACTATTTTAAAGCATTCGTAAAGAATAATGTAGTAAGTGGGCAACAAAAAATTCTGATTTATATTAAGTGGCAAGTTTATGTTAAAATGAAATCGGAATTTCTCCTGTCTGAAAATGATGGAACATTCGATAATTAAGGAGGATAATATATGAATTCAGAGGAAGCAAAAGAAGTACTCGATAAATTGGCAAATCGGGAAATGGAAGAGTTCCGGATAACAAAAGAAGAATTTTTAGCTTTTCGTGAGGTTCTTGTTAAAAGGGATGACTTTAAACATTTTCGGGGGAATGCTCAACATAACGGAATGATAATTTATACGTATTTAGAAGAAGCGAGAAGTTGATGGATGTATAATTTGGGGTGGCTCATGATTGAGCCACCCCAAATTATTTATAATGGAAAAATCAATTGTTTCCTTAATTTATTTAAGGCGGACTTTCTCCATGATTTGACGGCTGCAGCAGTAACTTGATATATCTCAGCTATTTCAGTCACGGTTTTATTTTCAAGGTATGTCTGTAAAAGCCAGCGTTGCTGATTCAGTGTCAATCCTTCCGTATAGGTTAATATATTATCGATGGCAAAGGCCTCTTCATGCATTGAAAAAGGATCTTTAATCATCTCTAATAGGAAGGAATCAAAGGGTTCGGTACGGATTTCATATTTATGATGATGCTTTAATTCGTTCAGAATTTTGCCTTTGATTACCGTATAGGCATAGTTGGAGAATTGTCCGTATTCCTCATTGAAATTCCCTAATGACTCCCATAAAGCGATCAAGCCTACTTGAAAATATTCTTCCTTATTTTTATAGATGGAAAGTGAGCGGATAATATGATGGATCATCGGGGTGAATTCTTCCGTTAGCGCTGAGAAATCTTTCATTAAGCAAGTCACCTTTAGAAAGTGCACTTTCCTGTATTCCCGGGTGCTTATACCATAAATAAATCGATCGGATAAAGCCAAATGGCATAACCGAAAAATGGCGGTAATAACAAGTGGGTTTAAAAGGAGCTAAAGAGAACCTTTTTGGTAAGAAAAGGATAATTAAGGAGGTATTGAGTGTGTGGGAAATGAAAAAACACATCCTAAGATTGGGTGTGCCGAGATATCATGTTCCGTTTGTCGACAAGGGTAGTTTGGAATGGCCTCATTTAAAACAAGGATATATTTTATAGTTCAACTTTGATTTCCACTTCATCATCTGTGAGCCTCCTCGGCACGCCTGCGGGGGTCCCCCTTAGACCGCTTTTCCTGCAGGAGTCTCGAACACCCGCTCCAATCAACTTTGTTTTAAAACATAGAAATCCTTTTGACCGCAGATTTTTTGAGGCGGTGTAAAATTTAGATTTCCACTTCAGGCACTCGCTTTCCGCGGGCGGTCAGGGAGCCTCCTCGTCGCGCCTGCGGGGTCTCCCTTAGACGCGCTTTTCCCGCAGGAGTCTCGTCCTTCCGTTCCAATCAACTTTGTTTTAAAACATAGAAATCCTTTTGCCCGCGGTTTTTTTGAGGCGGTGTAAAATTTAGATTTCCACGGCAGGCACTCGCGTTCCGCGGGCGGTCAGGGAGCCTCCTCGTCGCGCCTGCGGGGTCTCCCTTAGACGCGCTTTTCCCGCAGGAGTCTCGTCCTTCCGTTCCAATCAACTTTGTTTTAAAACATAGAAATCCTTTTGTCCGCAGTTTTTTTTGAGGCGGTGTAAAATTTAGATTTCCACTTCAGGCACTCGCTTTCCGCGGGCGTTCTGGGAGCCTCCTCGGCGTGCCTGCGGGGTCTCCCTTAGACGCGCTTTTCCCGCAGGAGTCTCATCCTTCCGTTCCAATCAACTTTGTGTTTTAAAGAAAAAACAGCTGGCTCGTCTTATTCCGAACCCTATATAAGACTAGTATATCCTTCATGCTTTTTTCCCTGTACTAATTAATGGATGGAGAAATTTGCTACACTCCAGCCAAATAACTGGCTGGCCGAGACCCCGCAGGCGCTTATGCCGAGGAGGCTTGGCAGACAGTCGGCGGAAAGGGAGCGGATTTTTGAAATCAACTCGATCTTTTTTTAATAAAACCAATGTATTTGTTAACTTTGCGATTTTCTGAATCCAGCATCCTGTGCGTCTTTTTCAGTACAAAACATTTCTTCTGGTTTAGTTATTTCGTAATATTGGCCCGAAGGAATGTGATAAATTTTATTGCCTTTGGAATTTATATTCCCTTTAATTTGCGGGTTATTGCAAGACCCAATAGGCTTTTCCACGGATGCTTCTTTTGACTTCGAATCATCAAATCCTTTTGAAGTTGCATAGTTTTCGATTGACCAAATACCGATTTCGTTTTGTTGGGCTTGTTTTTGAATATTTTCCAATTCATCAAGGTATTTCGTGTTCGGTGCATAAACATAGGCTACCCTTGCCAGTCCTTTTTCCAGCAGGAGTTTATTCACCATTTTACCATCAACATAAAAATAGGCCAGCAGCCGGCCGTATTTATCTCTTTCACCTATGCCGGTTTCTACTTCCACTATAGAGCCAGAAGGCATGAGTTCCTTGGCGAACTTGCTTGCTTCAGGTCCAAAAGGCTGAACGGGCTTGGATGGGTGCACGGTTTCTGGAGTATCTATCAATAGTAGCCTGACCGTTTCTTGATTTCCATTAGTCATTTTGATTTTGACTGTATCTCCGTCAATAACTTTGATGATCTCGGCTGTGAATGTCTTGCCTTTTTCTTCATTTGAAGAGTCCGCACTGGATTGGGTGTCTTCGTTGGAGAGTGAATCTTCCTGTTTGGATTGATTGATCACGTTATCTGAAGCCGCCTGGCAACCAGACAACGTGATCAGGCAAAGCGCAGTAAGGAGAAAAACATTCAGGTAAGAATGTAAAAAGGAATTTCCGTTCATGATAAGTCCCTCCATTTATTAAGGTGTTTTCCACATCAGTCATGGATATATTCGGCAGGAATAATACTAACCTATAAAAATGCGAAAGAAAATGAAAATCTTTACATGCATCGCTACCCCAGATCAGGATAGTTTCTTATAATGATATGGTGGAGTAAGGGAGGCAGGCGGGTAAAATGATATTCAGGCTAGAAAATATTAAATATAAAGGGATTTTGAATATTGATGATTTGCAAATACCGGCGTATATGGTAACTTGTTTGACTGGGGAGAGCGGTGCAGGAAAAACCTCGCTGCTACGATTATTGAACAGGATGGATGACCCGGATAGCGGTTTAATTTATTATCAGGATCAGTTGCTGGATGAATTCAACCCGATAGAGCTCCGGCGTAAAGTCACAATGCTTTCTCAGGCACCATTCACTTTACCGGGTACGATTGAAGAAAATCTTCAGATTGGCCTGGAACTGACAGAACGGGAAAAAAAGGATAAAGAAGAATTGGTTAAAGCACTTGAAACCGTCCAGTTGCAGAAGTCCTTAGACGAGAGTGCGGAAAATCTTTCTGGCGGGGAGAAACAGCGACTGGCACTGGCGAGGTTACTTTTATTGAACTCCGAGGTGTATTTACTGGATGAGCCGACTTCAGCTCTTGATGAGGAAGCCGAGCTGAAGGTCATGGGCCGTTTTTTAGAAAAAGTGAAGCGGGAAAAAGGAACGGTCATCATGATAACCCATTCAAAACAGCTGGCGGACATGTGTGCTGAAGAGAGGATCGTTCTGAAAAAGGCGAAGGAGAGTGACTATTAATGGAGTCGAATGGGATAATAGATATTGAGTTCTGGCGTCTTTGTGCGGCCTACCTGTTTGTAGTGATTCTGCTCATAATCGTGAAATGGCGAGGGATTACACGGGAAAAGCAAATCATGCTCGCTACGGTGCGGATGACTGTCCAACTCATTCTCGCAGGATATGTTTTGACATATATCTTTGAAAATCCCCACCCGTTACTTTCTTTAGGATTTTTATGTGCGATGGCCCTGTTTTCCATCCATAATATTTTTAAGCAAGTGTCCCATACTCTTAATAAGAAAATCAAGAGGATGGTTATCTTAAGTATGTTGTCAGGTCCCATGGCTGCCTTGTTTTATTTTAATGTGGTCGTGATCCATTTCACGCCATGGTATGAGCCGAGGTACTTCATTCCAATTGCAGGGATGATTGTGGGGAATGCCATGACCGGAGTGACATTGGCGCTTAAAAACCTCCATGATGGGATTAGTGGTAATCGTGAAAAGGTAGAAGCGATGTTGATGCTTGGAGCGACTCCAGCGAAGGCTGTGAAGAAATATGTGGATGCTGCATTCGACTCGGCTGTGCTCCCGACTTTGAACAATATGCTCGGGATGGGGATTATCTTCCTTCCAGGAATGATGACAGGGCAAATCATGTCGGGGATAAGCCCGCTAATTGCTATTGAGTACCAGATTGCGATTCTGATTGGAATTCTCGGAAGTGTTTCAATAACGGTGGTCCTCTTCATTATGCTGAGTTTCAGGGCTTTTTTCACCAAAAATGCGCAGCTGTCCATTTAATCATTGAAGAATCTGAAAAGTAATAGTTGCAGTTCCATCTATATTTTTGTACTATTTTGTAGGTACCAATAGTTTTGGTTTGTTTGTTGGGAATGATAATGCTATCCTGATAAGGAAAAGGGCATTTCTTTTTTCATTTGGATAGAGAAAACCCCTTACATAACCTATTTTTGTTAATTTATCTTAAAGGAGATTGATCTATATGGTAGAAAAAACATTTACAGTAACTGCAGAAACAGGAATTCACGCTCGTCCGGCAACATTGCTTGTACAAGCTGCAGGAAAATTTGATTCAGAAATAAACCTTGCATATAAAGAGAAAAAAGTGAACCTTAAGTCCATTATGGGTGTAATGTCCCTAGGTATCGGCAAAGGGGCGGAAATTACGATTTCTGCTGAAGGAAGCGATGAAAACGATGCACTGAACACACTTGCTGAAACGTTGAACAGAGAAGGATTAGCAGAATAATGTCCACTTTGATTAGTGGAATAGCAGCTTCAAACGGAATAGCCATCGCTAAAGCCTATCGACTGACTGAGCCAGATTTATCGATTGTAAAAAGAAGCATAGAAGATGTCGGGGCTGAAATATCCCGTTTTAAGGAAGCTATTCAAAAGTCAACAAATGAATTGGAAATAATCAGGGATAAAGCCGAAAAGGATCTAGGGGCCGATAAAGCCGCAATCTTTGACGCGCACCTGCTTGTTTTGGCTGATCCGGAACTTATCACTCCAATTCAGGATAAAATACAATCAGAAAACGTCAACGCAGAGTTTTCTTTAAATGAAACCGCAAGCATGTTCATTACGATGTTTGAACAAATGGATAATGAATACATGAAGGAACGAGCAGCGGATATCCGTGACGTCACTAAACGGGTGCTGTCACATCTTTTAGGTGTTCATATTCCTAATCCGAGCATGATTGCTGAAGAAGTGATCATCATTGCGGAGGATTTGACTCCATCCGATACAGCACAGTTGAATCCGGCATATGTTAAAGGATTTACGACCGATATCGGTGGACGTACATCCCATTCAGCCATAATGGCCCGTTCATTGGAAATTCCAGCAGTCGTTGGAGCGAAGTCAGTGACCTCTTCCATTGAAAATGGTGACTTGGTCATAATTGACGGGTTAAAGGGTGAAGTCCACATCAATCCCACTCCTGAACTCGTGAAACGCTACGAAGAGGAGCAGGAAGCCTATGCCAGGCAAAAAGCTGAGTGGGCGAAACTTGTTCATGAAAAAACCGTTACGAATGATGGCCACCATGTGGAATTGGCAGCCAATATTGGCACGCCGAAAGATCTGGAGGGCGTACATCAAAATGGCGGTGAAGGCATCGGGTTATATCGTACGGAATTTCTTTATATGGGCAGAAATGACTTTCCAAGTGAAGAAGAACAGTTCGAGGCATATAAAGCTGTGCTGGAAGGAATGTCAGGGAAGCCTGTAGTCGTCAGAACGCTTGATATAGGCGGAGACAAGGAGTTGCCTTATTTAGAGCTTCCTAAGGAAATGAACCCTTTCCTTGGCTACCGTGCGATTCGCCTTTGCTTAAATGAGCAGGAGATTTTCAGGACCCAGCTCCGTGCCCTGCTTCGTGCAAGCATTTACGGGGATTTGAAGATCATGTTCCCGATGATTGCAACACTGGCTGAATTCCGCGAAGCTAAAGCCGTCTTGGCTGAAGTCAGGCAGGAATTGCTTGATAATGGTATTCAAGTTGCCGAAAAGATTGAAGTCGGAATCATGGTTGAAATCCCTTCAACTGCAGTGATGGCGGATATATTCGCTAAGGAAGTCGATTTCTTCAGCATAGGCACTAATGACTTGATTCAGTATACGATGGCCGCTGACCGAATGAATGAGAGAGTATCTTATTTATATCAACCATACAATCCAGCGATTTTACGCTTGGTTAAAATGGTCATAGATGCAGCTCATAAAGAAGGGAAATGGGCCGGAATGTGCGGGGAAATGGCTGGAGATGAAGTGGCCATCCCGATTTTAATCGGATTGGGCCTTGATGAATTCTCAATGAGTGCCACTTCGATTTTAAAAGCACGTTCTTTAATTAGCCAACTTTCGCTTGAAGAGATGAAAAAACTATCTCAGGAAGTTCTAGGGCTGGACACGAATGATAATGTGAAAGAAGCGGTTGTTAACGCTTTGAAGAAATAATTAAATCAGGAAAACAGCACCCCATCCATTAGAACCTTCGGATGGGGTGCTGTCCTGTAATTCTTGTTTAATTTAAAGAAAAAATGGTTTATTGCACCAAAATGGGGGTAAATAAAAAGCAAGCACAGTTGTTTAGCTCTTTTAGGGCAGCTGACATTCTCATTCCCCCTTTGAAGCCGGTTGGTTATCCAGCCGGCTATTTTTTTGCAAATAAAAAATCATAAGAATGATTATTCAGATTTTTCACTTTACGGTTATAACGATATAATGGAATTATATTTTTAAGAAGATGGAGGTTAGATATAATATGGAATTTCATTTGGAAAAGAAAAATGCCTTGATTTTAGCTTCAAGTCAAGGTTTGGGGATGGCTATGGCAGCCGAATTGGTTAAAGAAGGAGCAAATGTCATGCTAGCCAGCCGTGATGGAGAAAAGCTAGCCGCCGTACAAAGGGAATTATCACAGCTTGGGACGGGTAAAGTTTCTTATAAGGTAACGGATATAACAAAAGCTGAAGATATTAAAAGCCTGGTGGCGCAAACCGCTGAAGAATTCGGCGGTATCGATATTCTTATTAATAATGCAGGAGGTCCTCCAGGAGGTTCTTTTTCAGATTTCAATGATGTAGAATGGCAACAATCTTTTGAACTTAATTTACTAAGCTTCATAAGGACGATCCGTGAAAGCTTGCCACATTTAAAAAAACAAGGCGGAAAAATCGTTAATATTGCTTCTTCATCCATTAAGGAACCGATTCCAGGACTGATATTATCGAATACATTCCGGACGGCAATCGTTGGTTTGTCGAAGACGTTAGCTTCAGAATTAGCACCAGACAGGATTTTGATCAATACAGTCGGTCCAGGAAGAATCGCAACGGATCGTGTTCAGCACCTTGATAAGATGAATGCAGAGAAACAAGGCGTCACTCCTGAGGAGATGACTGAACAATCCATTAACAAAATCCCTCTTGGGCGTTATGGGGAACCCGAGGAATTTGCAAAGTTCGTTACTTTCCTTGTTTCAGGTGCTAATACATATATAACGGGGCAGTCCTATTTAGTTGACGGAGGAATGATAAAGTCCATTTAAGTTCTTTTTTAAACAAAATGATTGGGAGGAATCTGCATTGATGCAATCGAACAAAGTGATCGGCTTCATTGGATTAGGAGTTATGGGAAAAAGCATGGCCGCACATCTACTTAAGGCGGGGTTTGAGGTATTTGTTTATACAAGGACGAAAGATAAGTCAAGTGAACTGCTCTCACAGGGAGCGAAGTGGGCAGCTGCTCCAAAGGAAATTGCGCAAAAAGCTAATGTGATCATTTCCATGGTGGGATACCCTAGTGATGTGGAAGAAATCTATCTTGGGGAAAATGGGCTTATCGAGAACGGGAAACAAGGAACCTATTTAATCGATATGACGACCTCGACTCCAACTTTGGCAGTGAAGATAGCAGAGGAAGCGAAGAAAAAGGGCATGGAATCCTTGGATGCACCGGTTTCCGGAGGGGATATCGGTGCTCGTGATGCAAAGCTTACGATCATGGTCGGCGGGTCTAGTGAGGCATTTGAAGCGGTCCGGCCCATTTTTGATATCCTTGGCAGCAATGTTGTCCATCAAGGCCCTGCTGGTTCGGGACAGCATACGAAAATGTGCAATCAAATCGCCATTGCATCCAATATGATCGGAGTGACTGAAGCGATTTCCTATGCCCAAAAGGCGGGGTTGGATCCGGACCGGGTATTAAGAAGCATATCATCGGGGTCTGCCGGGAGCTGGTCATTGTCCAATCTCGTACCGCGGATGGTTGAAGGGGATTTTGAACCTGGTTTTTATATTAAGCATTTTATCAAGGATATGAAGATTGCACTTGATGAAGCGGAAAGAATGGGAATGGACGTTCCTGGGTTAAGCCTGAGCAAATCCCTGTATGAGGGGCTGGCAGAAGCTGGCGAAGAAAATAGCGGTACACAGGCATTATATAAACATTATAATTAAGTGCTAGCATTTCTTTATCATGAATAAGCTGATAGCGACAGCCTTTACAAAAAGGAGTGAAAGCTATGGGCGAATTCGATGATATCAATATGAAATTCCAAGAATTAGAAGATGGTCGATATATTGTAAGGATTGAAGGTTTTAAACGAGAAAAAACCATTCATCAAACAAAGCCCATTCGTTGGGATCTGAAATTAATGAATGAAAGTCCGCTAATCTTGCCGGTGAAATTCAGTCATATCGAAACGAATGCCGGTTTTCAGATATTGATGCGCGAATTGAAGAGCTTAGGCTTTTCAAAGCCGCGCTCCGCAAAGGAATTTGAAGAAGTGATGGCTGATTTACTTGGTTCCATCGTTGAAGTGAGCCTTACCACGACAAATAAGGAAGAAGGATATCGGGAAATTCGTTTTTTACGAAGATTGTATTAGTTGGCGGCAAGGTGAAAAACCTTAGGTAGCCTGACATCCTTGAAAATTGGAAAGTGGCCTTCAATTGTCCATTCAATTGAAGGCCACTATTTTTTTGCGATTACTTTTTAGCTAAAAAAGCTTCAATACGGTCCAAGGCCTTTTCCAGGGTCTCCATGGAATAGGCATAAGATATCCTGAAGTACCCTTCGCCAAGAGGAGAGAAGGCATCTCCAGGGACCACTGCCACTTTTTCCTGTTGAACAAGCTTAAGGCAAAAGTCAAGGGAAGAGGCATAGCCTTCAGGCAGCTTTATAAAGAAGTAAAAGGCACCATTTGGTTTGACTATTTCCAGTTTCATCGCTTGTAAGCGACTGTACACGTATTCCCGTCTTCGTGCATACTCGGTCTTCATGGGTATTGCATCATTTCTGCCTGCCGTCAATGCTTCCAAGGCAGCTCTCTGCGATATGGATGTGGCACATGTCACATTGTATTGGTGAACCTTCAGGAGATGCTGAGAGATGGCTGCAGGCGCAAACAGAAGGCCAATCCTCCACCCGGTCATGGAATGGGACTTGGACAATCCGTTCAAGACGATGGTTTGTTCTTTTAAGAAAGTGGCAATCGAAACATGCTCCTGATCGAATACCAGCTCACTGTATATCTCATCAGCCAATATGAAGATGTCCTTGCCCCTAACAAGTTCGGCAATGTCCAATAATTCTTCGGCAGTTAATGTAACCCCGGTCGGATTCGATGGATAGGGCAGAACGATGCACCGAGTGTTTTCAGTTATGTACTTTTCAAGTATATCTGCCGTCAAACGAAATCCATTTTTTGTTGTATCGGCATAAACAGGTGTTGCGCCGCACATCTTAATGATGGGTTCGTATCCCGGATATACCGGACCCGGTAATATTACTTCGTTCCCTGGGATGAGGATCGTCCGAAAGGCAATGTCTATGCCTTCGCTGGCACCAGAGGTCACGATCACTTCATTCGCGGGATCATAGTTAAGCTTGTATTTGTCTTTTACATAATTTGAAGCGGCTTCCCTTAATTCCAGATAGCCGGCATTGTGAGTATAAACGGTATAGTCATTATCGATGGCTTGTTTTGCCGCTTCTTTAATATGCGTTGGAGTTGGAAAATCAGGCTGTCCTATCGTTAAGGAAATGGTGCCTTCGATATCAGCGACCATATTGTAGAATTTGCGGATTCCTGATATTTGTACGTCTTTTACTAGAGGGTTTATTAAATGTTCCATCTATGAATATCCTCCCTTATCTACCTACATGAATTTATGTACTATGTTTGACTCATTCATCCTATTTTATCATTTAGTTTGGAGGGGGAGAAAACTTTTTGAGATTAATGAAATAAAGGTATAATGTATGATAAGAAAATTTTGAGGGTTGATACATTTGATAAGGACTTGCGCAATTACTTCTAATCAAGAAATCAGTTTTGATTTACCGCTAACGGAAATGAATAATCCGGATATCGAGTGGTACTGGGTGGATTTTTCCAATCCCACAAACAAGGAAATCGAACTTTTAACCAACCATTTTCACTTTCATCCGCTGGCAATTGAAGATTGCCTGGATGATTTTAATCAACGTCCCAAAATGGATTTTTATGAAGGCTACCAATTTCTTGTGATTCATGCTTTAAGGGAGAAGGTATTTAAAGCAGTTGAATTGGATATGTTTGTCGGTGAAAAATGGATAGTCAGTTTTCATAAGGAAGATATGCTTGAACTAGAAAAGGTATGGGAAGAAATTGCCGGTAATAAAATGTTGAAGCAAAGTCCCTTTTTCTTGATGCATAGGATAATTGACAGGATCGTCGATGAATTCTTCCCGCCTGTTTATAAAATTGAAAGCGAATTGGCTAGCATTGAGGAAAATACTGAAAATGACACGATTAACGAATTGATGGATCAGCTTTTCGATTTACGTACAGATATGTCCAGGCTCCGGCGGACCATATTGCCGATGCGTGATTTATTGTACAGAATGATTTCATCGGAGCGTCTGAATTACTTGAAAGATCAGCATCTATATTTTAATGATGTGTACGATCATCTTCTTAAATTGACTGAAATGCTTGAATCGTATCGAGATTTTTCGTCCGATATCCGTGATAGCTATTTGTCTGTGAACTCTAATAATATGAATTCAACGATGATGACATTGACTGTCATCACTACCATTTTCATGCCGCTGACCTTCATAGTGGGCGTATATGGGATGAATTTTGAATATATGCCGGAATTAAATTGGCATTATGGCTATTTCCTCATTCTTGGAACGATGGGCGGTATTGCCTTGATGATGTTTTTATTCTTTGTAAAAAAAGGTTGGCTCAATCCAAAGAAAAGGTCGCGAAATAGATAAGAATCAGTTGAGAAATTGGTGAGTATGCATTATTTTGTTTGCGCGGCGCAGGTTTATATCGAAGTGATAGGCTTACGAACGATATGGTGGCGGAATGAAAGTGGTGAAAATGAGCTTGGAATAAGGGGGACTCAGATGGGTCCCTTTTTTGTTTGTGCTTTAATAAAGGCTCTTTTCGTAAAGATTGATGTTTTTAAAACGAAACTATTTAAGGTTGATTGGAGCGGAAGTGCGAGACTCCTGCGGGAGCAGCGGGACAGGTGAGATCCCACAGGCGTTTACGTCAAGGAGGCTCACCGCCCGCCCCGCGGAAAGCGAGCATCTGGAGGGGAAATCAACCACAACTCACTACCTGGTAAATAGCAACAAAGTCTGTGAAAACAGCCTTAATAAATGATCACTTCTGGATTTTTTTTATCCATGTACTAAACAAAAGAAATATTTAACCGAATTATTAGGTATGAGTCCATTGATGAAACCATGATATTTTTCCTAGCGGTTTAATGATTTATGGAATTTTGAAATGAAAAAGCAGAAGGGCGGGATGAAACCGTGGAAGCAAATAAAGGAATATTACTGGAAAGTGGAACGAATGAGCTTGAGATAGTGGAATTCGGTCTCGGAAAGAATAAATTCGGCATTAACGTAATTAAGGTTAAGGAAATCATCAATCCTGTCCCCATCACGCTTGTCCCTCATTCCCATCCAAATGTGGAGGGGATCATAGAGCTTCGCAGAGAAGTACTGCCAGTTGTGAATGTCGCGGATGCTTTAGGGTTTCCGCCATCTGAATCTCCTGAGCAGGATAAATTCATAGTGGCTGAATTCAATCAGCAAAAAGTGGTTTTCCATGTCCATACCGTAACACAGATCCACCGTATTTCCTGGTCCCAAATTGAAAAGCCTTCGGATATGTATCAGGGCCTTGAAAGTCAGATTATCGGAGTAATAAAATTAAATAGTGAAATGTTACTGTTACTCGATTTTGAAAAAATAGTGGTCGAAATCAATCCAGAATCAGGAATAAACATCCAGCAGGTAAAAAAGCTTGGTATCCGGCAAAATTCTGACAAGAGAATCCTGATTGCTGAAGATTCACCATTACTGAGAAAGCTGCTGTTCGATACATTGTCAGAAGCAGGATTCAAGTACTTGGAGTTTTATGAGAATGGACTTGATGCAATTAATTATCTTGAGAATTTGATTGGATCAGGCAAATTGGTTGAAGATGAAGTGCAACTGGTGATCACCGATATTGAGATGCCTCAGATGGATGGGCATCATTTGACTAGAAGAATAAAGGAAAACGGGGAACTCGCTGGGCTGCCGGTGATTATTTTCTCTTCTTTGATTACTGACAGCCTGCGTCATAAAGGTCAAGTCGTAGGGGCTGACGCGCAAATCAGCAAGCCTGAAATTGCAGAGCTTATAAAGTTGATAGACAGATTGGTATTATGAATGTGAAAAAGGGCCGATGAGGCATTACCTCACGGCCCTTTTGATTTATCAATGATCAATACTTGGAACCTTTTCCTAAAAAGGAGGATGGGAATGGATTGTGAAAAGGTTGCTTGACCGACTTGCGCCCGTGAGCCCTTTTCTCGGTATTGGTTGTGTTCGGTTGTTTTTCACCTGCTTGTCCAACGTAAGATTGCAGGATCTGTTTGGCCTTTGATAATGACAAGGCGGCTTTAGGGTTCCGTATGGAGGCTGCCCGGCTGCCGAGGTGGGGTAGTTTTTTCAAATCTTCCTTAGTGGGAGGTAAATGAAAAACATATGATCCGCATTCGACAATGACGTCGGATTGTTGTGCTGCAAAGCGAGGGTTATCAGAGAAATGAAGTCCAATCTTCTTCGCTTTTCCTTCTTGCATAAGCTTGCTTAATGCGAGCCGTTTTAAATTATATAAATTCTTTGGCTCCAATGCAGTCTTTGCATGTTTATTGACAATAAACACGGCTTGGGCAAGGGAGTTTATCGAAAACTCATCCCTTTCAGAATGTCCTTTCGTTTGGTTCATTAGTGGAAACTCCTTTTCTTAATAAGGTTAGAAGGACGTTACATACAGACTTCCTTCAGGAAAAACCTGTTTTATATATTGGTTGAAATAGGGACGTATGTGCAACTAGGCAGAAAATAGTGAAAAAATTAAGCATGTACATCTCTAGGGTATGACCATCATTTCCCAACACTTTACCATCTATTCATTTTCATATTATACCACTTCAAAATATATAGGGAAGTAAAATTCAATCCGACTCCCTTTTGGTCCAAGAAAAAGAAGGCGTTTATGTCGCCTTCTGTCCAACTCTTATTGAGTGTAAATATTGATATTTTCAGATACCCCAGCCTGTGCGCCGAATTGTTGTTGCTGGTAACCCTGAAAGCCTTGATAGGGAGGGTACGCTGGATAAGCAGGGTAAGGAGGGTAGGCGGGCGGGTATGGAGGAGGATATGGAGGATAGACAGGTGGACGGTTATTGAATAGCAACGGTCCAATTGCCAATCCTGCAACAAAAGCTACAGGAGCCAATAGCGGAAAGAAAGGAAAGAAGCGCTCGTCATTCCAATATTCAGGTCCATATTCATTCCCATATGCATTTCTGTAATCGTTCTGCAGCATTATGGTCTGTGGATAGTGGTAATAAGGTAAATACTGTGTTTGCATAATTAGCCTCCTTTTCTCAAATTCTTTACATAGTATGGATTTTTTAAAGAAAAGAGCCTGTTTCATCTTAATCTGTTATAATGAAGCTACTTATGATAAAAATTTGGGGTGACCTGGATGGAACGGTTTAAAAGCATTTTTGCAGTCGGTTTTGGAGGAGCGGCTGGAGCGATATTGCGTTATTGCGTAATCTTGTCTGCCGGTCATTCTTTCTTCCCGCTTGGAACCCTCTTAATAAATATAGTAGGCAGCTTTTTACTTGGAATGATAAATGGGTATTTCGCCTCAAAAAAGAAATCGTTTGTTTTTTTTGCGCTGGGCAGCGGGTTTTGCGGCGGTTTTACCACGATGTCCACATTTTCTCAAGAAGTGGTGAATCTCCTGCAGACTTCTCTGCCATTGGCGGGAATGTATCTTGGAGCCACGCTTTTATTTGGTTTGGCCGCTGGTTTCCTTGGACTGGGCCTGTTTGAAAAACGGAGAGGTGAGACTCTTTGATTGAGGTTCTTTCAGTTTTTATAGGAGGCTTTTTTGGGGCAGCTTCTAGATATGTCTTCCAGATTATTTTTAATAGGCTATTGCCAGCCGTCTCGATACCCGTTAGCATTTTACTGATTAATCTTATAGGATCCTTTGGGCTGGGAATGGTGTTGCCACAGAAAGAAAGCTGGGCTTTATCATTGCAGGTTTTTCTGACGATAGGTTTCCTTGGCGCCTTTACGACCTTTTCAACATTCAGTATGGAAACACTTGAACTTATAAGAAAACACCGTTATATAGATTGCCTTATCTATATAACGGTGTCTGTTTTAGGTTGTATCGGCACTTTCCTATGTGGCTATTTAAGTATGGTATGACCTTTATGGCAATTACCATGGGTACTGGTAAAAAAAACCTGGTTTTCTCAGATATACATCTAATGCTATAATTCATAGGAGTCGATTACAAATGATTCATGGCTACAAGTTGTTTTATCCGCACAGGTTTTGTTAATAAGTGCGGCGGTTTTCCCCTGTGTTCTTTTTCTATCATCTTTCGGCTTGGAATTCGTAAACAGTTAACTCCGGACGTGAAAGAAAACGGTAGGGGAGACGGGTAGTGCCAAGGCCTCTATTAACATGTAACGTTAATGAATCGATTTCATACGTGCCTTCCCGGTACTTTTCAGCGTATGGGGGAGTTACCAGGGCACCGGCGAAGGGAATTTGCACTTGACCTCCATGACTGTGTCCGCTTATTTGATACTGGATGTCGTAAGTCCTTGATATGTCGGCAAGGTCAGGGGCATGTGAAAGCATGATGGTGAACACTTCCTTCGGGATGCCGAAAAGGGCCTTTTCAAAATCCGGCTTTCCTAGCATGGCATCATCAACACCGGCAATGATTATTTCTTCAGCCGTTAATAAGGTTATCTTAGCTGAGGTATTTTGCAACATGGTAAAATGGGATTTTTCCATGATATCGCTGTAAATTTCTGAGCCATATCCCCCATGATCATGGTTACCGTAGATGCTGAATTTTCCAAGCGGCGCTTTGAGCTGATTCAAAACGAGAGGGATTTTTTTGTGAGCCTTGTATTTATTAGGCTGGTCCATTAAATCTCCAGTAAATAAAATAACATCAGGGTCCAGTTCGTTAATCTTATTGACAATTGCTTGTAAATCCTTAAGCTGAAATTGAAAGCCTAAATGCGTATCGCTGAATTGGACCATTTTCATGCCATGAAAACCTTTTGGGATAAGCGGATTGCTGATGATTTTATGCTTGGTTTCCAACCATTTCGGTTCCAAATTATGGGCATAAAAGTTTCCGCCAATACCTAAACCGGTTAAGGTAGCCAAAGTACCAAGACTTTTCTTTAAGAATGTTCTTCTGGAAATGGGTTTATTCAAATTAATCAACCTATCTAATATAAAAATGTTACTTCCTCATACTAACAAACAATATACATAAATTGAAGAAAATATCTTCTATAAGCTTATGAAAAACATGTAAACTGGGGTTTGATGAAACCGTATCCGGTTTGAAATTGAACATCTATACGGAGGTAACATGATGACCGAACCAATGTTTATTACACTGATTATACTTCTATGCGCGATTGCGCTTTTTATACAAGGAAAATTTCGAGCAGATTTAATTGCACTTAGTGCGCTATCCATTCTTGGGTTACTGGGGATTCTATCATTGGATGAACTAGTGGCCGGTTTTGCGAATCAAGTGGTCATCATGCTGGCTGGGCTATTTATAGTCGGTGCCGGCCTGTTAAATACAGGAATCGTGGAAAAGGCAGGAAATAAGTTGTTGGGTTTATGTGGGGGCAGTGAATGGAAATCGCTGCTTATCGTCATGCTGACAGCAGGAATATTAAGTGCTTTTTTAAGCGGAACTGGAATTGTTTCCATACTGCTACCGCTCGTCATGAGCATGGCCTTACAACAAAAAACAAGTCCGACAAGGTATTTATTGCCCCTTGCCTATGCAAGCAGTATTGGAGGGCTATTAACACTTACGGGTACTCCCTCCAATATGATCGTCGCTGATGTATTACGGCAAAATGGAATAGGGAATTTATCATTTTTTGACTTTACACCTGTGGGCTTAGTCGCCTTTGCAGCAGGGTTATTCTTCATGTTGACACTCGGACGCCTGTTGCTTCCCGAGAAGACCATTGCAGCGAACAATAGTGTAAAGGGACTGTCGGCAGGGGAGCTTGCCGGCATGTACAAAGTATATGACCGATTGCATTATCTGCATATACCTGCTACTTCCGATATTGTTGGGGAAAGGCTGTCGGACCTCCAGCTCCCTATTCAGTATGAATTGACTTTAATTGAAATCCAGCGGAAGCCAAAGGATAAGCAACTGCCGCTGTTGCAAAGGCAGCAGACGATTTCAGCCAGGGCGGATGAGGTTCTTCACCCTGAAGATATCATTTTGGTGTTTGGAGAAGAAGAGGCAGTTGAGAGATTGGCACTTAACTTTGAACTGGAATTTAAACATTTCAATACCGAACAAATAAAGAAACATTTTCTTAGCAGTAGATTTGGATTGACGGAAATACTGATCGTCCCGAACTCGGATTATGAAAATCAAACTTTAATAGATGTCCATTTTCGTGAGAAATACCAATGTAATGTACTGGCAATCAATCGGAATGGCGAATATATTCAAGCGGATGTCGGAACGGAACGCCTGAAACCGGGGGATGCAATCCTGATACATGGAGAATGGGAGAACATTGAAAGGATTTCCTCGGATTTGCAGGATGTTATCGTTATTGGGAGTACATCGGAAGATGGCTCTCCGGTGAATTCCAAGGGCAAAGCGTGGATTGCCTTGGGAATCACTGCTTTGATGGTCATTCTTTTATCGATGGAATCCGTCCCTGCTGTACTGTCGGTATTGACGGCTGCATTGTTGATGGTGGTTACTGGCTGTGTCCGTTCGATGGAGGATGCTTACCAAAAGATTAACTGGGAACCTGTGCTATTGATAGCTGCCATGTTCGGAATTACGGCTGCATTGGATAATACGGGTGGAGTGAGAATGATAAGTGATTGGCTGGCCGTTTTATTCAGTAATATCGGAGCACACGGCATTTTAGCGGTCTTTTACCTCCTGACACTGATCCTGAGCCAATTCATCCCGTATGGAGCCGCGACGGTTATCATGACGCCCATCGCCCTGACATCTGCGGTTAATCAAGGAATCGATCCACTACCTGTGTTTCTATGCCTTGCCGTTGCTGGCAGTTTGGCGTTATCCACTCCAAGGGTTGCCACTACCAACGCGCTTGTCATGACGGCAGGTGATTACAAGCATAAAGATTTTATCATGATCGGGATATCCATACAGATTTTCATTGGCGTTATCATGGTGATCACGATACCATGGTTCTTCCCTTTCTGATCAGACCGAAGGCATTGTTCCATATATGGACAATGCCTTCGGTTTCTTTGAATTAATCGCAGCGAAAGTAAGCATCGCAGCAATCGACAATTTTTTAAGTCCCCTTAAAGTATTCAATGCATACCATGCTTTTCTTTTGCATCTGCGGATACAAGCTCAATCGTTTCTTTACGTTAGCATATATAGGTTTTATATCTTGATGATTACACAGATAAGCATCCTCATCACCTCAAGTTTTATTAATTCTATTTAAAACCATGAAGACTTTAGGCAAAGGGTTCTATCTAAAAGTTAAACAAAGTTGATTGGAACGGAAGGTACGAGACTCCTGCGGGAAAAGCGAGGCCGGGGAGACCCCGCAGGCGCAAAGACGCCGAGGAGGCTCCCGGACCGCCCGCGGAAAGCGAGTGCCTGGAGAGGAAATCAGCATTCATTGTACAAACCATAAAAAACGGTAGGCATTGCCCGTTTATGGGCAATGCCTTTTCAATGTGTTTCTTTTCAAATGGATAGGATGAATGGGGAATTTTAGTGTATTGAAAAAAGAGTTATGCAGTAGGAATTAAAATTATTTATTATCAATGCAAGAAACTAATGGTATAATTTTGGCATATTGGTGTTTTCGTAATTAGGGGGAAGATGCATCATGGATACAGAAAAGATATTAAAGAATTTAGACAGGGTGACACCATTCTTTCAACCGATTTTCAGTGCAGATCAACATCAGGTAATCGGGTATGAAATTCTAGGGCGCTATGAGGAACAATCTGAATATAAAAGCCTTGGCCCATTTTTTCACGATTCTGCAGTGCCGGAAGAGTATAGGGTGGAAGTGGATAATTACGTACTTGAAATTGCCTTGGAGAGAATAAAAGACTATGGTGAAGATTTTCTTATCTTTATCAACAGAGATCCTAATTTGCTTATGCTGGATCATGGCGAAGAATTCATGGAGATTTTACACCGTCATTTTCAACCGGAGGAAATGCACCGGATCGTGTTGGAATTATCAGACACGATCAGTCCGGAAAACTTAGATCCTCTGCAGCATGTGCTTGCTTACTTTAAAACATATGGGATTAAGATAGCTTTAGATCATTTAGGACAAGATACGCAACTCGACCGAATCGCACAGATTTCTCCGAATATTTTAAAAGTTAACCTGGACCAGCTTCGCATCTCAGGTGGGGATGCCTATCAGGTCATCCTGTTTTCTTTAAGCATGCTAGCACGTAAAATCGGCGCTAACTTACTATTTGAGAACATTGAGTCCGAATACCAGCTTCGCTTTGCATGGAAGAATGGGGGACGATATTATCAAGGATATTTCTTGGCGAAACCGGAAGGCGAATTCATTAATAAAGATTTACTTCGTGAAAAATTCCATCAAGAATGCCAGTCCTTCATTTCTTTAGAGACCAAGAAGCTTGAAGCCGTTTATCAAAAGACTTTGCAATTCAACGAGAATATGCAAAACTTCTTAAAACAGCATAAGCGGGCCGGCTCCCATGAAGAGTTTCTCGGAGTTTTGGCGAAAAAATTGGATTCAATATGTTTTCGTCTATATATATGTGATGAAGAGGGGTATCAAAAATCCCCCAATATCCTCTATAAGGACGGGCAATGGATGGTCCAACCGAGTTATATGAATAAAAATTGGAGCTGGAGACCTTATTTCCTCGAAAATATTGTAAAGATGCGTAACGAGAAAAAAGGAAGGTTATCCGATTTATACAGTGATATTGAAACGGGGGAAACCATTCGGACCTTTTCCTATCCACTGAATAATAAGGAATATATTTTCTGTGATCTTTCTTATAGTTATTTATATGAAAATGAAGCACTATTATAAAAAACGATTCATGAATATAATCGCTTTAAATGTGTAACGATAAGCAGAAATGATGCGCTTGGAGGAGACATATTTTGAGCACGTACATCTGGATTCTAATCATAATCGTTACAGTCATGGCGTTATATCTGCTCTTTTATACTTATTCTGTAGCAAGGGCTCAGAAAGTGAAAGCCAGTTATGATTCGACTATCGATGATTCAGTTAAGGAACATCCTTATTTAAAGAACCCGATATTCGTTTCTCTTTTTATTGGGACGATTTTGGTTGCCGGTTTTATTTTTTACTATGCTTTTCGATAGTTGTAAGAAGAAGATTTCAATTTCATGAAATCTTCTTTTTTATTTGTGAAAAATGGGCGATGGTTTCAAGGTCTAACGGAGAATGTGATTTTGTAGTTTGGCTTTGATCTGGACGGGTATTGAAAGACAAAGGCAAAAAATCCGAATCATTAGGAGAAATTCTATAACGAGGAGATGATTGTAATGAGTAAATATTTAGTTGCATGTCTTGCCAGCGTCCTTTTACTTTTAAGTGGGGGGGTCACTGCTTCAGCGGAGGGCTTACATAGAGAGGAAGTACTATCTTTAATACATGATGCCATGGAGAATCAGGTTTCGATCAGTGAGGAAGTACGTTCCAAGGAAGCGATTGAAGGGAAGTTGGAAAAACATTTCACTGGTGATTTCATCGAGAAGTTCGTCCAAGCGAATGTAGTGAAAGTCGATGGCGGTTATACCGCATTTGGTTCAGATTTCGCTCCGTATTATATCCCTTTCTTCAGTTACGATAAGAATACGGAAATTGTATATGGGAAAAAAGGTGATGTCATTTATGTTCAGGAAGAATTCCAGGACAATGGGGACGGACCTGTATCGATGGAAAAACATGTAGAAGCAGTTACTTTGAAAAAGGAAAATGGCGCTTGGAAGGTAAAGGATGTAAAGTATGAAAACAGAAAATAGAATTGGGGATTTTAAAGGAAGCTGAAATGAAAAAGTCTAGAGAAGGCCACAGCCTTCTCTAGACTTTTTATTATATATTCAATTCCTTTTTTATTTCGTCCAATTCAAAACCAATAATGGCTTTCCCATCGATGACGACCGTTGGTGTGGAATAAGCCCCATATTTATTGGTTAGTTCTTTACGTGCATGCCCATCTGCTTTAATATCTTTTTCTTTGTATACTATATTATTATCATCAAAGAACATTTTCATGATTTTGCAGGGAGGGCAATCAGGTTGGGTATAGAGTGTAACGTCTTTCATTTCATTCCTCCATATATGCTTTAGTAAGGTACTTTTTCATTATAGAGAATGCCAAGACATTTGAATAGGGATAAACCTCAAGGATCTTTTTACCGATCTTTCTCCTGTTTTACAAGATAGTCTATCAATCCCATGGAACAAACGTTCAAGTCCATGGCAATGATTTCAAAAACTGGATGATCAGCAGTGATTCCTTTTTCGCCTAAATGAACAGCGACTTCCGTGAAAATATTTTTACTGGCTGCTGCCACTTGATCCTCGAAGCTAGCATATTCCCTATATGCCGATTTGGCTGTCTCCACAAATTTAGGCAGCCAGTAATGAAGTTGTTTATATACTTCCTTAGGGTTTTCCGATACGCCGTAATGGCCAAAATATATACGTTCGACGCCAATGCTTTCATACAATTCCGCTGCAGCAAGCATCGCGTCGGGATTAAATTGGTTCGGCGATGTGGACGGTAAGTAAAATTCCAAACCTTCTTCATCGAGTTCACGATAAAAGATGCCTACGGTGTCACCTGAAAACATCCCTTTTGAAACCGAATCGTATATGCTTAAATGATGGTTCGCGTGTCCTGGCGTGTCATAAAAGGTCAACGTGGAAGTATCACTTGTTTTTAGGGATTCCCTATCTTGTTTAATCAGCATTTTTTCAAAAGGTATGGGTAATATCGGATCGAAAAGCTTGTTGAATTCTTCACCATAGACTGCTTTAGCCCCAGCGATCAAACGAGTTGAATCTTCTAGATGCCTTGCTCCTTTTGGGTGGACGATCACTTTGGCATTCGGACAATGCTGTAAAAAAAGTCCAGCTCCACCTGCATGGTCCAAATGAATATGGGTAAGAATGATATATGTAATATCTTCGAGGGCGATTCCCAAATGTTCGAGCCCCTTCATTAAGTGGGGGATGGAAGGGCTGGCGGAAGTTTCGACTAAGGTGATGTCCTCATCGGCAATTACATATGTTCCTGTACGATTTCTTCTATCCAAATCAAAACCATCAATTAATGAAATTCGAAAACCAAGCTCACTAATGTTTTGCAACAGAATCTACCCCCAGAAAATTTTTCATGTACAAAATCCATTCCTTATTTTATTCTGTTAATAGTGCCATGTAAAGAATGAAGTTTTAAATTATTCTGAATTTATTTCCGCGTGGCTACTGGATAGAAAAGTATGGTATAGTGAAACCTATCGAAAAGGTTTTATTCAGAAAGGAGAGGGAGTATGTCTCAATTACAGGGCATCCTTACCAGATTGAAAAGTCTTCAAGAGCAAGCGAAGGAATCTGAATCTGCTCAACGTTTTTTTGAAATAGATGGTGTGAAAAAGTGCCAGGTTACATATTTCAGCAAAACAGAAATGTTCGAGCTTGAAGTATACAGTGATAAAGGGAAATCATCAAAATATCAATTTGATAATATTGATATGATTACCATTGAAATCTTTGATCTTCTTCAATCTTAAAAAAACACAAAAAGCCGCCTTCCATTGGAAGCGGCTTTTTTATTGTGAAAAACCGGTCAATTTTTACTGAATGAAGTAGTTATTTTTACGACATCTTATTAGTTGGAGGGATGTAAATGAAAAATCCGATGGTAATATGCCCGGAATGCGGCGAGGAAAGGGAAATGGAAAATGTATTAACGGCGCAATCCAACCAAAATGTGATTTATCAATGCCCGGAATGCGGTTTTAAACAGGTAAACATCAAAACTAGTAAGGGCTAAGGGTCTCTCACGAATCCCGCCAATTGGGATTTTATTGGTCTAGGAATGAGCCTTTTCTGCTTACATATGTTAAACTATAGAAAGAGCTGTATATAAAAACATATGGTAAGGGGTTTTAACATGATCGGTACTCATGATGGGGATTTATTGGAATCCAGCGTTAAAGACTTAATGATTTCTTCTGAACGCGTGGCCCACGTGCAGGTAACCAATAATTTAGAACATGCACTATTGGTATTAACAAAGAGCGGTTATACGGCCATTCCTGTGTTAGATCCGATGTATAAACTGCATGGTTTAATTAGCACACCAGTCATTCTCGATTCAATCTTGGGACTGGAACGAATTGAATTTGATAATCTTGAGCATAAAAAAGTTTCCGAAATAATGAATATAGAAATACCTCGCCTGCATATTGAAGATACATTGACCAAGGGTGTGGAATTGTTGATTGATCATCCGTTTGTCTGTGTGGAGAATGACGAACATGTATTTGAAGGCATCTTAACAAGAAGGGCAATCTTGAAAAAAGTATTTAAACAAAATACACCTGATAAATAAGCAAGGCATAAAATGACGGTTAACCCCAAGACTCGCCAGTTGGCGAGTTTTCTTGTTTTTTTACATATTTGATCCAGTTAGTGGTGAAGGCTATTAACAGGTAGGATCTATTAGGAGAGGATGCAAAAATTGGGCCATGCAATGGATAGTGCAAACGTGCAGAATAAAAAATTGAAACGTCCCTTCATATTGGCTGCCATCATGTTAGCGATGTTTATGAATGCTATTGAAGGAACGATCGTTTCGACGGCAATGCCGGCCATTGTAAGTGATTTAGGTGGTTTTTCACTATACAGCTGGGTGTTTTCAGGCTATTTGTTAATGAACGCCGTAACAGTTTTAATCTACGGAAAGCTATCGGACATACTCGGGAGAAAACCCGTCTTATTATTTGGAATCGTTGTCTTTTTAATCGGCTCCCTTCTTTGCGGCTTTTCCAATTCAATGACGGAACTCATCATTTATCGCTTTGTACAAGGTTTTGGGGCGGGAGCTGTAGCGCCTGTAGCCTCGACAATTATTGGTGATATCTATAAAAATGAAGAGAGGGCACGCGTTCAAGGGTATCTTTCGAGCGTTTGGGGCATTTCAGCGGTAATGGGACCAGCATTGGGCGGCTTGCTCGTTGAATCCCTGACTTGGAAACTTGTCTTTTGGGTCAATATTCCTTTGGGCGTACTATCTTTTATTGGAATTTGGTTATTCCTTCATGAAAATATCGAAAAGAAAAAACGTGATATCGATTACCTAGGTGCAACGCTATTGACATTGTCCATATCAACTCTTATGGTGCTGCTCGTAGAAGGAGGGGTGAAATGGTCATGGACTTCAGCTCCGGTCATATCCTTGGCATTAGTGGCCATCATCACCTTTATCCTATTCATTCTTCAGGAAAAGAAAGCAGCCGAACCGATGATGCCATTTGAAATCTGGCAGGAGCGTTCCATTCTGATTGCGAACCTAGTATCCTTGACGACAGGGGTGATGATGATTGGATTATCAAGTTTCCTCCCCACATTCGTTCAGGGCGTGATGGAGCGCTCGCCTACGGTAGCTGGTTTTACATTAACAGCCATGTCAATTGGCTGGCCGATCGCATCTATGGTGTCAGGCAAGTTATTGTTGAAAATAGGATTTAAATCAACCTCCCTTCTTGGAGGGGGCTCATTGATCCTTGGGAGTCTGATCCTAGTATGGATGAATCCGGAAGCTGGGCCCATTATTGCCGCCATGGGATCCTTCTTTGTCGGTGTAGGCATGGGCTTGACTTCTACTTCATTCATTGTCGTCATTCAAAAAACCGTCAGCTGGGAACGAAGGGGCATTGCGACGGCTTCCAATATGTTCATGCGTAATTTAGGAAATACTGTAGGTGCTGCATTACTTGGAGGAATCATGAATATGAGACTTCACGCTTATCTGAATGAGCATGCGCCGGCCGGATCGGGAGTGACGATAGATACGGCAAATAAATTGTTGAACAGTGAAGAACGCACGTCGCTTCCTGAAAATGTGGTAAATGTTTTACAGGAAGGACTTACATTGTCTTTACAGACGATTTATCTCATTGTTCTAGTCTTCTCTGTAATCAGCTTCCTGTTTCTAACGAGACTAAGAAAGAATAAGGAAGAATAAGAAAGAATAAGAAGGCATAGGAAAAAGGCAGACTCGTTAATGTAGTTTGCCTTTTAATGAAATGCAACTCTGATGACCAATTGATTCAATAATGCGATCGTGACCGAATGTAAAATGAATCTCAACTGTCAAGTGGAGATTTTTTGAGCCACACGCAAGGTCAGCCGTGATCCGTTCAGGGAACCGAGCGTGTTATAAATGGCAATCCCCCATGCAATGTTACCGGACATGAAATAGGTAATGAAAGCAGCTGTACAGCTAATGAAAGTTTGGAATCTAGTAAAGGCCAGGGATTGAAGGTAGGTGGCGCCATTTCTTAAAAAGGTATACATGAGCATGGTCGCCTGTCCCGGTCCGAACATTCCGTCATAGACACTGATTCCGAATAGGGATGGATAAACTTTTTTTGGGGGATGCCAATCCGATTCATCGGAAAAAGAAGAAAACATATTGGGAAATTTGACTGATCCAATAACCTGGTGAATGGGTAGACCTAACAAAAGAAGGGACGGCATGCCGATGAGGCCGCCGCTCCCGGCCAATGTCCCGACAAAGGATGCTGCAAAACTGATGGCAAGCAATAAAATGATCGTCAAAGGATATTCACTCCGTTCCTTTTCTCTTGTATTATAAGCGGACTTTGTTGATAATAAAATTTAAATAAATTAAATCATCATGATAAGAATTAATTATCAAGAGGTTGGTGTGTATGTCATTTTCAGAATTTCATTTATTATCAGTGCTTGCTCAGGAAATGAATATGAGAAAAGCAGCTGAGCGGTTGTTCGTTTCCCAGCCGGCTTTATCCCAGCGTTTACAATCAATAGAAAAGGATTGGGGCTCGAAACTGTTTCTGCGTTCACAAAAAGGGCTGTCACTGACGCCTGCAGGTGAAGCGGTAATTCGTTTGGCCAATGAGGTTATAGAAAAAGAAGAGAAGGTCAGGGAAAGTATTCAAGCCATGGACCATGAAGTATATGGCACTTTGAAAATAGCCTGTGCCTCGATTGTCGGTCAAAATTGGCTTCCGCAAGTATTGAAAAAGTTCGTCCGAAAATATCCGTATGCAAAAATTTCCTTGATCACTGGCTGGAGCAGTGAGATTTTAAAGTCTTTGTATGAAGGGCAAGTGCATATTGGCATCATAAGGGGAGCACCGGATTGGAAAGGCGTAAAACAGCATTTATTCACGGATATGCTGTATTTGGTGGATACTGAAATGAAGGAACTGAATCAAGTGTTCGAAACGGACCGTCCATTCATTCAGTTTAAAAGCGATTCGAATTATTATCAGGAAATTCAAGATTGGTGGCATCGGCAATTTCAAACGACACCAAAAAACACCATAGTCGTTGATCAAATCGAAACATGCAAACAAATGGTGTTTAATGGTATTGGATATGCGATCCTGCCAGCCATCACTTTACATGATAAAGATACGAATGTATTTAAAATCCCTCTATTGGATGGGCATAACCACTCAATCGAACGTGATACATGGCTTTGCGGCTATGAATCTGCCTTCCAGTTAAAGCAAGTCCAGGCATTCACGGAAGTGGTTAAAGAGCATATTCGCGACCAAGGAATGTTATAGGTCCGCCGACGAAAATGTCAATAGGGCTGACATTCAACTTGTCTTGCCGGCTGTTGTCTGGTAAATTTAAAACGAGTAATGATACATATTTAGGAGGTTTTCCCGGAATGAATAAAATGGATGCAAACGAAATTATTTCTTTTATCTCGAATAGTAAAAAATCCACACCTGTAAAGGTATATGTCAAAGGCGATTTAGAAGGTCTGGATTTTGGTCCAGCTTCTAAAACTTTCATAACAGGAAATACAGGGGTTGTATTCGGTGAGTGGTCTGAAATCGAAGAAGCGATCAAGGCAGCAGGAACAAAAATCGAGGATTATGTAGTTGAAAATGATCGTCGTAACTCTGCCATTCCTTTATTGGATCTAAAAGGCATCAAAGCCCGTATCGAGCCAGGCGCAATAATCCGTGACCAAGTTTCCATTGGAGATAACGCGGTCATCATGATGGGTGCATCAATCAATATTGGATCTGTCATCGGTGAAGGTACAATGATCGACATGAACGCAATTCTGGGCGGACGTGCAACAGTGGGCAAAAACTGTCACGTAGGTGCTGGTGCCGTTTTAGCAGGTGTCATCGAGCCGCCTTCCGCACAGCCGGTCATATTGGAAGATGATGTATTGATCGGAGCCAATGCGGTCGTCCTGGAAGGTGTCAAAATCGGAGAAGGTTCCGTTGTCGCTGCTGGTGCCGTCGTAACGAAAGACGTTCCTCCATATTCCGTGGCTGCTGGTATCCCGGCGAGGGTCATTAAACAAATTGACGAAAAAACAAAATCAAAAACAGAAATCATGCAAGAACTTCGTCAACTTTAATTTCTTTAGTGAATATTGCCTGAAGCGTGGATAACTATATCCACGCTTTCTGTATAGGGAGGGAATAATGTGAAAATAAACCCTTTTGCCAAGATCCGGCGTGATCTGCATCAAATACCGGAGATAGGGTTCAAAGAATTCAAGACGCAGCAATACCTACTGAATTACATAACGAATCTGGCCCAGGAGCGAATGGAAATAGAAACATGGAGAACTGGGATATTCGTGAAAGTGAAGGGAATGAACCCGCGAAAAACCATTGGCTACAGGGCTGATATAGACGGTTTGCCGATAAAAGAGGAAACCGGATTGCCGTTTGCATCCAACCATGAGGAATATATGCATGCCTGCGGTCATGATTTTCATATGAGCATAGGTTTGGGATTATTGACATATTTCACGGAAAATCCGATCGATGATGACTTGCTATTCATCTTCCAGCCTGCAGAAGAGGGTCCTGGCGGAGCTGAACCAATGCTTAAATCGGAAACGATGAAAAAATGGAAGCCTGATATGATCCTTGCTTTACATATTGCTCCGGAGTATCCAGTTGGGACGATTGCCGTTAAAGAAGGGCTTCTATTTGCCAATACATCTGAATTATTCATCGATTTGAGGGGGAAAGGAGGACATGCAGCCTATCCGCACGAAACAAATGATATGGTCATTGCGGCCTGCTCGCTTGTAGGGCAACTTCAAACAATCGTTTCCAGGAATGTCAATCCGCTAGATTCAGCTGTCATTACAGTTGGGAAGATTACTGGAGGCACCGTTCAAAACATTATTGCGGAGACAGCGCGGTTAGAGGGCACAATACGCACTCTTAACCCCGAATCGATGGTAAAGGTCAAGTCTAGGATAAAAGCGCTTGTGGATGGTATACAAGTAGGATATGAGTGCTTGGCTGAAATCGACTATGGCGCGATGTATCATCAGGTATATAATGAAGAGCGGTTGACCCGGGAGTTCATGGATTTCACAGAGAAGTCAACTGCTGTTCATTTGCATGAATGTACTGAAGCAATGACTGGCGAAGATTTTGGTTATATGTTAAAGGAGATTCCAGGATTCATGTTCTGGCTGGGGGTTTCATCGGAATACGGATTGCATCACGCCAAGTTAAGCCCGGACGAAAAAGCCATTGAACTCGCGATCGATCACTTAACGGATTATATAACGTTTAAAGGAAGCGAAGCATAAAAATGATTTTCAGTGCAGAACATGCTCTAAAGAAAGAACGAATGACGTTGGAGGGCTTATTGTGAAAAAAGAATTTGCGGTGATTGGACTTGGCCGTTTTGGCGGCAGCATAGTCAAGACATTAGCTGAAGAAGGATTAGGGGTTCTGGCTATCGATGCCGACGAAGATCGAGTGAATGAATTTGCCAGAATAGCTTCACATGCCGTAGTAGGGGATACGACAGATGAAAATGTACTAAGGAATATAGGAATTCGAAATTTTGATCACGTCATTGTAGCGATTGGCGAGAATATTCAAGCCAGTATATTGACGACTCTCATGCTTAAGGAATTGGGTGTCGGAAATGTTACGGTTAAAGCGCAAAATGATTATCACGAGAAGGTTCTTCGTAAAATCGGGGCAGACTTTGTCGTGCACCCCGAGCGGGATATGGGGAGAAGGATTGCCCATAATATCGTCTCCAATAATATTCTCGATTATTTGGAGCTTTCTGATGAACACTCCATCGTCGAAATTGTTGCAAGCCAAAAGATGAATGGAAACTCGATAATTGACCTTGATATCCGTGCCCACTATGGACTGAATATAGTCGCAATCAAAAGAGGGAACGAAATTAATGTTTCCCCACAGGCGAGCGATTTAATACATAAAGGTGATATATTGATCGTCATCGGTGCGGATTCGGACATCAATCGCTTTGAAAAAAAAATTGTGGAATAAGTAAGCGTCCTGCTTAAATCGAGCAGCGCTTTTATCAAAGAAAAAACAAAAAGGTTTCGGAATGGCCTCATTCCGAAACCTTTTTGTTTTTGGATCTTAAGGAGTTATAGAGAATAGCCTGCATTGACAATTTCTCAATTCCTTTTTTATTTTTGCGTACATGATAAACTTGTGTTTCCAGCACTTCGACAGTGTGGAATCAACAAATACATGCTTCTTATCAGTTTCCTTTCGGAAGCTTTCCATTTTTAAAACAAGACCGTGACAAAAGGAGTTCTATTTAACTTTTAAAACAAAATTGATTGGAGCGGGATTCGAGATTCTGCGGGAGACGTGTAAGGGAGACTCCACAGGCTTCTAAGGCGTCGGGGAAAGTGAGTGCCTGGAGTGGAATTCAAGGTGGGGGATTTACAAACCTGAACAAAAAAAGCCCAGCCAAATGATGGCTGGGCTTCTATTATTTATTGCACTTCCATGATGATCGGCAGGATCATCGGACGGCGTTTCGTTTTTTCATATAGGAATGGAGATAGAGTGTCTGTAATTTCATTTTTGATTTCAGACCATTGAGTAGTTTTGCGATCCATCACCTTATTTAAATGCTTTGTGATCAAGGATTGAGCATCGCTGATAAGGTCTCCTGATTCTCTCATATAAACAAATCCGCGTGAGATGATGTCAGGGCCGGATGCAATTTTGAATTCCTTCATATTGATGCTGACAACAACAACGACAAGGCCTTCCTCGGAAAGAATCCGACGATCACGGAGAACGATATTACCGATATCCCCAATGCCGCTTCCATCGATATAAACCGAACCTGAAGGGATTTTACCAGCGATTTGAGCTGTGTTCTCACTTAAGGAAAGAACTTCACCATTATCCATGATAAAGCAATTTTCTTCCGGAACGCCGCAATCGACTGCATGGCGGGCATGCAGTTTTTGCATACGGTATTCACCGTGGATTGGCATGAAGAATTTTGGTTTTATCAAACGGAGCATAAGCTTTTGTTCCTGCTGTCCGCCATGTCCTGAAGTATGAATGTCATTCAGAGGACCTGAAATGACGTCTGCTCCTGCACGATATAATTGATTGATCGTTCTGGAAACACTGATTGTGTTACCTGGGATGGGTGAAGATGAAAATACTACCGTATCACCAGGGATGATTTGAATTTGACGGTGAGTGCCGTTCGCTATGCGCGACAGTGCTGCCATTGGTTCACCTTGGCTGCCTGTACAAAGGATGGTTACTTTATTCGCAGGCATACGATTCAATTGCTGTACATCAATAAATGTATCTTTAGGCGCAACGATATAACCAAGATCTTGTCCGATTGATATGGCTGAATCCATGCTTCGGCCAAATACGGCTATTTTACGTCCGTTGGCCACGGCTGCTTCCACAACTTGCTGAAGGCGATGGATGTTCGATGCAAACGTTGCAAAAATAATCCTGCCGTCAACCTTGCGGAAAATGTCTTGAATGGTATCACCGACACGGCTTTCGGACATAGTAAAGTTCTGCACTTCACTATTTGTGCTATCCGAGAGTAAGCACAATACACCTTCTTTACCGATTTCAGCCATCTTGGTCAGGTTTGCAGGCTCACCCACTGGGGTGAAGTCGAATTTAAAATCACCAGTATGGACAATTTGTCCAGGTGGGGTTTTTACGACGATTCCATATGAGTCAGGGATACTGTGAGTTGTACGGAAGAAAGAGACGGACGTTTTCCGGAACTTGATCACTTCATCTTCACTGATTTCAATCATGTTTGTCTGACGTAAAAGGCCGTGTTCTTCCAATTTATTACGAAGCAGTCCAAGTGCAAGCTTCCCGCCGTATACAGGGACATTCACTTTTCTAAGTAAATAAGGAATCCCGCCAATGTGATCTTCATGACCATGGGTAATGAAGACACCTTTGATTTTATCTACATTTTTCTCTAAATAGCTGTAATCTGGAATCACATAGTCAATACCGAGGAGTTCATCTTCAGGAAATTTAATTCCAGCATCAATGATGATGATTTCATCTTGAAACTGAACAGCATATGTGTTCTTACCGATTTCGCCTAAACCGCCCAGGGCGAATACAGCTGTTTGATCGTTTTTTACGAATTTCATAAATTATAGCTCCAATACTTTGTAATCTTCATTTTGTTTTTCATATTCTAAATATGCTCCGGTTACGGGTAGTACGATTTCTACGTTATAAGGTTCTTTTTTTAATTTTAAACGAACGTCACGAACGGATTCACCTTCGACAAACATTGTTTTAGTATTCTCCCTGATGGGAACCTCTGATATGGTTACTTGATAGTATACCTTAAAAACCATTTTAATCTCTCCTCACTTGTTTGCATTGCTTTTTTCATTATATATAAAAACAACAATTTTTTCATGTTTTTCAACATCATGTAAAAATAAACCCAGCTCCGCCATAAAAACGGAAGGGGTTTGATGAATTAAATATACCAATGTCTAAAAGTATATAAAAAAATAGATGGCCGAATCTGGTATCAATCCAATTGTAGCTTCCTCTATCTTATATCCTATCCGTTTTTGCCATGTGTAAAACTTAAATCATGGGATCTTTTTTTTCGTAAACGATTTCTTTCTAAATTAATACAGTACAACTGTGTGCAGCGTTTCATGAAAACACAGCGACTCATATTTTGATTGAAATATGTATTCACCAGACCATTTAAAAGCCAAGATAGAAAGAATGCCTAACAAGAACTTTACAACAAGGAAGAAGCCCTCCGCAAGTTTTTGAAGGGCTGTCCGAAAAAAATTCGCATATGGATGACGGCCAAGGCAGAAATGAGTGGCAAATCATGCGATAGATTTTTTTCTTAAAAGATCATTCCACTGTTTAACAAGCTTTTTACGAAGCTTTTTTAACATGGCGATCACGCTCCCTTAATTATTATTGTATAGGATTATTCAATAATGTAAATACGTCTTTACAGGTACATGGCCCATTTTTGAAAAAAAAGGCTCTTTCAAACAAGCAACTGGGATTTAAGAGGCAGAAGGATGGGAGAAGTGTAATCTGGAAAGCCTGAGTTGGTTTCTATTAAGAATAGTATATGCCCATTCCTGAATAAAAAACGTAACTTTGAGTTGGGTCCGGTAGAGTTACTTGACTTATCTTGATGACAATTATTAAATGGTTACATATTAAAAAGGAAAAAATGAATGAATTGGAAGTGAATCGCAAGTGAAAATCGTATTTTTTGATATTGACGGAACATTGCTTGATCATGAAAAAAAGTTACCTGCTTCAACAAAAGAAGCCATTAAGCAACTGCAGGATAGCGGGGTTTTTGTAGCGATTGCCACAGGAAGGGCTCCGTTCATGTTCGAGTCTTTAAGGGAAGAGCTTGGCATCGATACATTCGTAAGTTTCAATGGACAATACGTTGTTTTTGAAGGGAAAGTCGTTTATAAAAACCCTTTGAGCATACCTGAGATAAAACGCCTTCACGAACATGCTGAAAAAAATGAAATACCGATCGTGTTCATGAATGAGGAGACAATGAAATCGAGTGTTCCACATCATAGCAGAATTGAAGAAGCATTGAGCAGCCTTAAGTTTCCCCACCCTGAACATGTGGCGGATTTTTATGAGGACCATGATATATACCAAGCCTTATTATTCTGTTCGGAAGCTGAAGAAGGGAACTTTGTTGGGAGATATGATGATTTTCACTTCATTAGATGGCATGAGTATTCGACGGATGTACTTCCATTCGGGGGTTCAAAGGCTGAAGGCATTAAAATATTAATGGAAAAAGTCGGGTTTGCTCTTGAGGATGTTTACGCCTTTGGAGATGGCTTAAACGATATAGAGATGTTAAAAGTAGCGGGATATGGCGTGGCTATGGGGAATGCCGGTCAGCTTGTGAAGCAAGAGGCCGACTTTGTAACGAAGGATGTCGATGATGATGGCATACTTTTTGGTTTGAAGGAACTTGAACTGATATAAAAAGTAAAACCCCCGTCAACCAACAAACGGGGGTTTTGCTTATTACGTTACCTTTCCACCGCAATTGAATTTTCCGGGATGGCATAGGGGTCTTCGGCATTGATATGATCATAAAACATGATACCATTAAGGTGGTCGATTTCATGTTGAAAGCAAATGGCTGCGATGCCTTTCAGGCGGAGTTGAACCGGTTTTCCTTCCAGGTCCGTACCCGCAACCGTTATTCGGGCATAACGTGGCACATAGCCGGAAACGGGACGATTTACGGAAAGACAGCCTTCTCCGGATGTCAAGTATGCTTTTTCGACTGAATGGCTAACGAGTTTAGGGTTGAAAAGTGCATAGCTATAAAGTTGATCATCCTTTTCTTTTAAATGAACCGCAATCATCCTTTTTGAAACATTAACCTGTGGTGCAGCCAAGCCAATTCCTGCCCTTAACCCGTATAGAGCAGCAATATCAGGTTTCTGGCTGTTTTGGACATACTCCATCAAGCTGGCTAAAAGTTGCTTATCTTCATTTGATGCCGGAAGCGGAACCTCTACCGCGACTTGCCTTAAGATTGGATCGTCTTCATTAACAAAATCATCCATGGTAAGCATAATCTTTCACCCCATAAAAATTCTTATAATATGTATAGGGTTATTTTAACAAAAAAAAGGCTGAAAGTTAATGAATGGTTTAATGAAAGAAAAATGGAGGGGATGGAATCAAGTCGATGATTTCCTATCCCTGCCATTATTTTATTTGCATGTTGGTCTATTTAAAAAATATTATCATTTTTTGTGAATCAGGGTAAATCGTTAACATTTTCGGGTAAAGGTAATAGTAATTACCTGGTTAGCATAAGCACGCGCCGACGATGATTAACAGAATGAACAGGACAATGATCAGGGCAAAGCCGCTTCCAAAGCCGCAGCCTCCACCATCGCCATATCCATAGCTGGGTGCAGCGGAAACCGGATAACAACATTCTTGGTTGAAACCTCCATACATAATTTCATACCTCCGTTTTTGTATTTATTAAAATGCTGACCATTCAAATTTGAAACGGTCCCTACAGCCTATGCAGTATGGTTTAAAGGGTGTAGGCTAGCGCCCAGTAATGAAAAAAACCTGCTCGGAATATGATTGTAACAAATGTCTGCGGCTTAAGAATGAATTGAGGAACATAAATCTTCGAAGAACTATCAGAAGGAGTTGTCTATGTTGAAACGTTTTGGTCCACTTGTTATCTTACTTCTTTCTTTTGTGCCCTTGACTGGTTGTTTTAATGGTTCACCGGAAGAAAGAATCCACAAAATCCTGGAGAAAACTGCAGAAAAGGAAAGTGATTTCACCGAGAATCAAGAGCCGCTTAATGATTTGGAGAAAAAAGAAAAAGAAAAATATGAGAAAATAATTAAACTTGGATTGGATGATTATGAACAGATCGTCGAGCTTTCAGATGAAGCAACCAAGAATATCGACGAAAGGGAAAAAATAATTGAAAAGGAACAAAGCAGTATGCAATCCTCAAAAGAACAATTCAATCAAATAGATGAACAAATCGGGAAAATAGAGGATGAAAAGATAAAAAAAGAAGCGACTGAAATGAAAAAGATCATGAGTGAGCGCTATAGCACCTATGATGATTTATATGATGCCTATCAACAAAGTCTCGCTTATGATCGTGAATTATATGAGCTTTTCAAAAAAGAGGATTTGAAAATGGATGAATTACAAGTGCAAATCGAGAAAATAAATACCTCTTATACAAAAGTTTTGAAAGCGAATGAGGAATTTAATGCATTAACGGAAAAATCAAATCAAAAAAAAGAAAGTTTTTATGATAGTTCCGGCATAGAAATGGCGGATTCAACAAATTAATATAAATAATGATGGGCTGTGATCCTCACTCACAGCCCATATTTTTTTCAATCCAGTTCTTTTTGGGCTAAAAAATTTTAGAATGGTCTTTTTTTTGTGCAACCAGCCTGATGTGAAATTTTCATACCTGTACTAAAAAAAAACGATTATTAAAAATCTAACAGCAAACCTAGATGAAAGCGTTTGAATATTTTTTTGGTATATTATTTTACAGGCTCAAATGCCTTTAGTTAAAGCGGTTTTGGAATCGATGGGATATGCTGGGGAATTGAAATGTTATCCTTCGCCATCCTTAAATTGATAAATAAGGGAAATTTAATAGTACAGTTGTAAATTGAAAACTAATACAGAGAAGAAGTATGAGTATTGGAAATTCTATTAAATCAAAATTATAAGGAACTCCAAGTGATTGACTTGATGTTAATTCATCTTGTAAACTTAATCTATAAAAATTCTTGTATCATTTTCCTTGATTTTTTTTATGGTACAGAATAAGATTGAGACATATTAAGCATATCCACGTTTGAGGATTGGTCTTAAGGGAAAAATAAAAGAATGTATTGTTGCAGAAACTAAAAAGCAAACTATTTTTGCTTTATAGAATAATAATAGCAAACCTTTTTAATGAAAGGATGAGGTGCCAAATGGCTCAAAAAACTAAACAAGCTAAAATTAATGTTCAGGATCAGCTTAAGAAAGTAGAAGAACAATTTGAAACTTTTCAAATTTTAAATGAAGAGGGAGAAGTCGTGAATGAAGCGGCTATGCCTGATTTAAGTGATGAACAATTGCAAGAATTAATGCGCCGTATGGTTTATACACGCATCTTGGATCAACGTTCCATATCACTGAACCGTCAAGGCAGATTAGGTTTCTATGCACCGACTGCCGGTCAAGAAGCTTCTCAAATCGCTTCCCAGTATGCTTTGGAAAAAGAAGATTTCATTTTGCCTGGTTATCGTGATGTTCCGCAAATCGTTTGGCATGGCCTTCCGCTTTGGCAAGCATTCTTATTCTCCCGGGGTCATTTTAAGGGAAATCAAATTCCTGAAGACGTCAATGTAATTTCTCCTCAAATCATAATCGGCGCTCAATATATCCAAGCTGCCGGAGTTGCTCTTGGGTTGAAGAAACGCGGGAAAAAAGCTGTTGCCATTACATATACGGGTGACGGTGGAACCTCACAAGGTGACTTCTATGAGGGAATTAACTTTGCAGGTGCCTTTAAAGCGCCAGCTATCTTCATCGTGCAAAATAACCGTTTCGCAATCTCTACACCAGTTGATTTGCAGTCAGCATCTAAAACATTGGCCCAAAAGGGTGTGGCTGCAGGTATTCCTGGAATCCAGGTTGATGGTATGGATGCGTTGGCCGTATATACAGCCGTTAAAGAAGCTCGTGAACGTGCAATCAATGGTGAAGGCCCTACATTGATTGAAACATTAACTTACCGTTATGGACCACATACGATGGCTGGGGATGACCCGACACGTTACCGTACCTCCGAAATGGATAACGAGTGGGAACTGAAAGATCCATTGGTTCGTTTCCGCAAGTTCTTGGAAAGCAAAAAACTTTGGAATGAAGAATTAGAAAACGAAACGATAGAGAAAGCCAAAGACGATATTAAAGAAGCAATCAAATTGGCTGATGCAGAACCTAAACAAAAGGTTACAGACCTAATTGAAATCATGTATGAAGAAATGCCTTATAACTTAAAAGAACAATATGAAATTTATAAAGAGAAGGAGTCGAAGTAAGCCATGGCTCAATTGACGATGATTCAAGCAATTACAGAAGCATTACGTACAGAACTTAAAAATGACGAGAATGTACTCGTTTTTGGGGAAGATGTAGGTCTTAATGGAGGAGTTTTCCGTGCAACGGAAAATCTTCAAAAAGAATTCGGTGAAGATCGTGTATTCGATACACCTCTTGCTGAATCTGGAATCGGTGGATTAGCGGTCGGTCTTTCTTTACAAGGTTTCCGTCCTGTTCCTGAAATTCAATTCTTTGGGTTTGTATATGAAGTAATGGATTCCGTAAGCGGTCAGCTTGCTCGTATGCGCTACCGTTCAGGCGGACGTTACAGTGCACCGGTTACAATTCGCTCACCTTTTGGGGGCGGAGTCCATACTCCGGAAATGCATGCTGATAGCTTAGAAGGTTTAATGGCCCAGCAACCAGGGTTAAAGGTAGTTATCCCTTCCACTCCTTACGATGCAAAAGGCTTATTGATTTCAGCGATTCGTGATAATGACCCTGTCATTTTCCTTGAGCACATGAAATTGTACCGTTCTTTCCGTCAGGAAGTTCCTGAAGAAGAATACACAATTCCATTAGGAAAAGCGGATGTGAAAAGAGAAGGAACGGATTTATCCATTATTACTTATGGTGCGATGGTGCAGGAATCCATCAAGGCAGCTGAGGAATTGGCTAAGGATGGTCATTCCGTCGAAGTGGTCGACTTACGGACTGTATCACCATTGGATATCGATACAATCATTGCTTCTGTAGAAAAAACAGGACGCGCTATCGTTGTTCAAGAAGCACAAAAGCAAGCTGGTATAGCAGCGAATGTCGTAGCGGAAATTAACGAACGTGCCATTTTGAGCTTGGATGCTCCAGTACTGCGCGTGGCGGCAGCTGATACGGTATTCCCGTTTTCACAAGCTGAAACAGTATGGCTCCCTAATTATAAAGACATTATTGAAACGGCGACTAAAGTCTTGAAGTTTTAACAATCTTAAGTAATGGAATGAATGTCCTGCTCGGGAAAGTGATTTTGCATTAACGGTAATGCAAGATAAAGGACTTTATTCAAAGCACTAAGTATGATTTAATATAGGAGGTTGAACTCAGTGGCATTCCAATTTAGACTCCCTGATATCGGAGAAGGTATACACGAAGGTGAAATAGTGAAATGGTTTGTAAAACCAGGAGATAAGATACAAGAAGATGACGTGCTTTGCGAGGTTCAAAACGATAAGGCCGTTGTTGAAATACCATCACCGGTGGAAGGTACCGTTGAAGAAATCCTTGTTCAAGAAGGAACGGTTGCCGTTGTTGGCGATGTACTTGTAACTTTCGATGCTCCAGGTTATGAAAATCTTCAGTTTAAAGGGGATCATGGAGAAGAAGCGAAGGCAGAAGGCGAGAAGAATACGGAGGCCCAGGTTCAAGCAACTGCTGAAGCTGGACAGGAAGTCAAGAAAGAGGCTGCTCCGGTTCAAGAAAATAGCGGAGTAACGGGCGCGGGAGCACAACCACAGGTTGAGGCAGATCCTTCACGCCGTATTATCGCCATGCCTTCTGTCAGGAAATATGCACGCGAACAAGGGGTAAATATTCGTGAGATCACTGGTTCTGGGGATAACGGCCGCATCATGAAGGAAGACATTGATGCTTTCAAAAACGGCAAAACCGCTCCACAGCAACCAGCAGCTCAAAGTGAAGCTTCACAACAAAATGATACGGAAACAACCGAAAAACAAAAAGTTTCAATTCCAGAAGGGCAATATCCTGAAACTCGTGAGAAAATGAGCGGTATGAGAAAAGCGATCGCAAAAGCAATGGTTAAGTCCAAGCAGACAGCTCCGCATGTTACATTAATGGATGAAGTCGATGTGACGCTATTGGTTGCTCACCGTAAGAAATTCAAGGAAATTGCTGCACAAAAAGGAATCAAGCTTACATTCCTACCTTATGTTGTTAAAGCGTTAACAAGTGCATTGCGTGAATTCCCTATGCTTAACACATCATTTGATGATGAAGCTAGTGAGATTATCCATAAACACTATTACAATATCGGAATTGCGGCAGACACAGACAAAGGACTGCTCGTTCCAGTTGTAAAAGATGCAGATCGTAAATCAACTTTCGCTATTTCACAAGAAATTAACGAATTAGCGACGAAAGCCCGTGACGGCAAATTGGCTCCTAACGAAATGAAAGGTGCTTCTTGCTCCATTACGAATATCGGTTCCGCAGGCGGTCAATGGTTCACACCTGTTATCAATCATCCAGAAGTTGCCATTCTAGGGATTGGACGCATTGCCGAAAAAGCAATTGTACGCGACGGGGAAATTATCGCCGCTCCAGTTCTGGCATTATCACTGAGCTTTGATCACCGCATGATTGATGGAGCAACAGCTCAACATGCATTGAATCATATCAAAAAGTTATTGAACGACCCAGAATTATTGTTAATGGAGGCGTAAACAATGGTAGTAGGAGATTTTCCAATCGAAACAGATACTTTAGTAATCGGTTCAGGCCCAGGGGGATATGTTGCCGCAATTCGCGCAGCACAGCTTGGACAGAAAGTAACGGTCGTTGAAAAAGGAACAATCGGCGGAGTTTGTTTGAATGTAGGCTGTATTCCATCGAAAGCTTTAATTTCGGCTGGACACCGTTTCCATGAAGCTCAGCATTCAGAAGATATGGGTATCTTTGCAGAAAAAGTTACTGTTGATTTTTCTAAAGTACAAGCTTGGAAAGGTACTGTTGTAAAAAAATTAACTGGCGGTGTAAGCAGCCTGTTAAAAGGCAATAATGTTGATGTTGTAACTGGCGAAGCTTATTTCGTTGATGAAAACAGCATCCGTGTTATGAATGATGACTCAGCCCAAACATATACATTTAAAAACGCAATCATCGCTACTGGTTCATCGCCAATCGAGATTCCGTCATTTAAATATACGAAACGCGTACTTAATTCAACTGGCGCTCTTGCTTTGGAAGAAGTTCCAAGTTCGATCGTGGTAATCGGCGGAGGTTACATCGGAACTGAGCTTGGCGGAGCATTCGCTAGCTTTGGCACTAAAGTGACGATCCTTGAAGGTACAGAAGAAATCCTTTCTGCAGGCTTTGAAAAACAAATGGCAGCACTTGTTAAGCGTAACCTTAAAAACAAAGGTGCTGAAATTGTTACTAAAGCAAATGCTAAAGGCGTGGAAGAAACTGATACAGGTGTAACCGTTACTTATGAAGTAAAAGGCGAAGAGAAAAAAGTTGAAGCCGATTACGTTTTAGTAACAGTTGGACGTCGTCCAAACACTGCTGAAATCGGCCTGGAACAAGTCGGAATCAAAATGACTGACCGCGGTTTGATCGAAACGGATAAACAATGCCGTACTAGCGTGAAAAACATCTACGCAATCGGTGATATCGTTTCTGGACCTCAGTTAGCTCATAAAGCTTCTTATGAAGGTAAAATTGCAGCTGAAGCCATTGCTGGACATTCATCTGAAATCGACTATCTTGCTATTCCGGCTGTTGTTTTCTCTGAACCGGAACTTGCTTCTGTCGGTTATAATGAAAAAGAAGCGAAGGAAGCTGGAATCGAAGCGCTTGCTTCTAAATTCCCATTCGCTGCAAATGGACGTGCTCTTTCATTAAATAATACGGACGGATTTGTGAAGCTTATCACTCGCAAAGAAGACGGATTGGTTATTGGAGCACAAATTGCAGGACCAAACGCTTCTGATATGATTGCAGAACTAGGTTTGGCTATCGAAGCAGGAATGACTGCCGAAGATATTGCGATGACAATCCATGCACATCCAACTTTAGGGGAAATCACAATGGAAGCTGCTGAAGTTGCCCTTGGAACTCCTATCCACATCATTAAGTAATTGAGATATATAAAAGCGTACTGCTAAATGCAGTACGCTTTTTTTATTGGCCGGATTAAAAAAATGAAGGATTACTCCCCATTCATGAATTTCTTCTCACTAGTTAAATGAAATGGACAAAAAGGGCATAAGCTATAAAAAGGACTTCTTACTTTTTTCCTTGAAAGGGTTTGAAAAAAGCCATAGAGGATAAAAAATAAGATGAGCGATTTGTTAAAGAATATTTTTTGCCAATAAAAAGATCATGGCTGATATATTCATATTAAAATGGGGTGGATCACTTGAAAAATTATCTGGTAATCCTCTTTCAACTAATCGTTTGGAGCGGGTATACATTAGTTGAATGGCTGTCTGTTAACGATCGATTCGTTTTCAAAGTATTCATGTTTCTGGTCTTTTCTTATCTAGCCATTTACATTGGTAAAATGATTTTAAAATCCAATAGACGAACCATGCTTGTTACCGTGATAAGTCTATTATGTTACGGGATTTTGCAAATCCTTTTGGAAACACTGGTACCCGTATATTGAATTTTTACGTAAGCTTCGATGACATATAAAACCACGGAGGTATCATGTTTAACAAAGTAGTGGCATTATTTACATTAGTAACATTTTTATTGATGGCTTGTAATGACCCGAGTTCCGATCAAACTGAAAATGTGAGTGAAAAAAGTGTCGAAACGACGACAATGGTCCAAGATGAAAGTCAGCAAGAGAAAGATTTGGAAACAGAAACGTCACAAACGATTGGCGAAGGGGATGTAAAGGCAGAATATCGGGTGGATAAAGAGAATTGGTCATTTAAACCGATTGGGGATGCAAATCCGAAAGTTGTGTTGTTGACATTTGATGATGCACCTGATAAATATTCCCTGGCAATCGCCCAAACCCTGAAGCGACTTGAAGTACCTGCGATTTTTTTCGTGAACGGTCACTTTCTTGAAAATGATGAAAATAAAGCGATGCTGAAAGAAATTCATGAAATGGGTTTTTCCATAGGAAATCATACGTATTCCCATGTGAATTTAAAAGAGTTGAACGAAAAGGAACAAGAGCGGGAAATCGTAAAATTGAACAATTTGGTTGAGGGAATAATAGGGGTACGCCCTAAGTACTTCAGGGCGCCATTTGGTTCGAATACCGAGCATTCAAAAAAAGTCGCTGAGAATGAAAAAATGTTGGTCATGAATTGGACTTACGGCTATGACTGGGAAAAAGAGTATCAGGATAAAAAAGCTTTAACGGAAATCATGTTGAACAGCCCTTATTTGGGAAATGGGGCGAACTTACTGATGCATGACCGGAAATGGACGAGTGAAGCGATAGAGGATATCGTGAAAGGTTTTCAAAAGAAAGGCTATGAGTTCCTTGATCCAAAATTAATTGAAACGCCTGCATGAGCCAATTTCGGCATTCGCAGGTTTTTTTATTTCCTTGGATAATAATACATCACCCGTTTATTGAAGAGATGCAGCTGCGCCCGTAATTTCTTTGCAAGGAATTTGCACAATTCATTAGCTTTTCCCTTATCACCGAAAGTTGCTGTTTCAGGGAGCGTGAATTGGATATAGGATTGTATCCGATCTGATCCATCTTCATCCTTTACTACTTCTTGGTCAACTCCTATCAATATCATGTGATATCGATCTTCTTTGGCTTGGAGATATATGGCCTTATCCTTCATTCTTTCCGGTACTTTCATTTCATAAGGAAATGCTTTCTTATCATAGTCCCAATCCAATTGCTTTCCGGTTTTCGCTGTGATCATTTGATAATAGTTCAGCAATTCTTTCACGTCTTCGATGGTTACAGTTCCTTTCGCGGACTCGGGAACGAGTTTGATATAGGCATTTTCAGACATGTGGATCCCCCTTCAATCGATAAGATGTAAGAATATTTTAACATTTTATGGATGTATTATATACCTATCTATATGTAAATGAAAAGGCGAAATTCCTTTTTTACCCTGACATGCCAAAGCAAGGAGTGTGATGCACTGAGTCCAGGGCCCTTTGTTTATAAATAAATTCCTGTGTTTTAAAAAGGGATGTTTTCGCATACTTTGTTGCTATTTACCAAGTAGTCGGTGTGGTTGATTTCCCCTCCAGATGCTCGCTTTCCGCGGGGCGGGCGGTGAGCCTCCTCGGCGTAAACGCCTGTGGGGTCTCACCTGTCCCGCTGCTCCCGCAGGAGTCTCGCACTTCCGCTCCAATCAACCTTAAATAGTTTCGTTTTAAAAACAACAATCTTTATGAAAAGAACCTAAAAAAAGAATCAGTCTAACGAACGATTGGAATCCATTTCTTTCAACATGATCGTTCATTAAGTGGGAAAAAAGTATATATGTTATACTTTTTAGCTTGAAATATTAAATGTGTTATATTATAATTCATTTAAAGCGGTTACATTATATCAATGATGCATACAATATAGGGGAAGGGGTTGTAAAAATGGGAACTATCGTATGTCAAACTTGCAATAGCACGATTGAACATTTTGAAGATGAGAAAGTAAGTGTATTATACACACACAATCACAACTGCCAATGCTGTGATACAGCTGCCTCTGAAAAATAAATGGAAAAAAAGATTAATAGAATGTAAGGGTGTTTCAGGGTTGTAACCTGGAGCACCCTTTTTATAGAAGCCAGTGCTTAATAATAAAAGGTTAAAAAAACCAGAGCAGTACTCTGCTCTGGTTTGATGGGATAATCATTTTTTTATGATGCGTAAATGTTTTATCTCTGGGTCCTCAGGGCCTTGAACCGGAAGTCCGGCCTCGATGTTTTTCCGGATGTAATTGATATTATCTTCAGTAATCAATTCTCCTGGAATGAAGATCGGAATTCCAGGCGGGTAAACCATGATGAATTCAGCGCTGATTTTGCCGACAGATTCCTCAATGGGAACCACTTCGGTTTCTGCATAAAATGCCTCCCTGGGTGATAAAGCCAGCGGTGGTGTATCAGGAAGCAGGACTTCGATCTTTTCATGTTCAGCCGCCATTTCCTTAAACTCATCCGCTAAGTCTCTAAGGGCAGCGATCAGCAGGTCCGCTTCTGTTTTTGTGTCTCCAGGTGTTATCAGGCAAAGGATATTGTACAAGTCGGAAAGTTCCACTTCGATATTATGCTTTTCACGAAGCCATTTCTCAACGTCGTATCCGGTTATATTCAATTCCTTGATGGATATGATCAATTTTGTCGGATCATAACTAAAGGCTGCCTCGCTCTCGAGAATTTCGCTGCCGACACAGTAAAGATAAGGAATCTCATTAACGGCCTCACGGATATACCCTGCGAGATTGATCGCTTCATCGATCATTTCCCTGCCTACTGTCGCAAGTTGTCTTCTAGCCGTATCCAGGGAAGCCAGAAGGATATAGGAGGTTGAGGTGGTTGTGAGCATGCTCAATATGGCTTGAACACGATTTGCGGAAACCAATCCAGTCTTAACATTCAATATGGAACTTCCCGTTAGTGAACCGCCCAGTTTATGAACACTAGTAGCAGCCATATCCGCTCCAGCCTGCATGGCTGACATCGGCAAGTCTTCATGGAAGTGTATATGGACACCATGTGCTTCATCTACGAGTACTGGGATTTTGTGGGAATGGGCAACTTCCACTATTTTTTGCAAATCAGCCGAAATGCCGAAATAGGTGGGATTGATGACAAGCAATCCTTTTGCATCGCTATGTTCCCTTAAAGTTTTTTCAACGGCATCAACGGTGATTCCGTGCGAAATGCCCAAATCCTTATCTATTTCAGGATTGATGAAAATGGGAACAGCTCCGGAAAATACAATGGCAGACATTACGGATTTATGTACATTCCTTGGGACGATGATTTTGTCCCCAGGTCCGCAGACTGTCATGACCATCGTCATGATTGCTCCACTTGTTCCTTGAACGGAAAAGAATGTGTGATCTGCCTCAAAAGCTTCGGCGGCAAGATCCTGAGCTTGTTTGATGATCCCCTTTGGCTGATGGAGATCATCGAGTGGGGCGATATTGATTAAATCTATCGATAATGCATTTTCTCCAATGAAATTACGGAAATCAGCGTCCATTCCTTTTCCTTTTTTATGACCTGGAATATGAAATTGAACGGGATTTCTTTTTGCATGCTGCAATAAGGCAGTGTATAAGGGTGTTTCATTCTGTGACAATTCTTTGTGGCCCCTTTTCAGTAAAATAGGTACGAAATATGGGAGGTTTTACTCCCTTTCTATTAATGATCGTATGTTTCTCTGATTCCATTCGTATGGTTAGCAAGCTTGTGGATAGACATAAAACATATGAATTATAGCACGTCTTATAATAAATGCCTAGAGTGATTTAATGTCCTGACTTAAACAATTTATATATGTCTTTGTCTTTAAGGAGACCAATAAAATTATCAGCAGTTTATAACTATCCATTTTCCTAGTATTAACTTGATTTACTCAAGAATTCTTCTTTTTTTATATTGTATGTGTGAGTTAAAAATTGAACGGGTAAACAATATTTGCCATAATGAAGCTAATGATTTGGATTCAGCTAAATAAACAACCCAGCAAATGAAAAGGGAGATGAGGAGTTTGAAGTGGGAAACGCGTGTGACCGATTTGTTAGGTATTCAATACCCAATTGTACAGGGGGGATTGGCCCATTTAGCATATGCCGACCTAGCTGCGGCAGTGTCGAATGCAGGCGGGCTAGGGCAGGTGACGGCCATGTCCTTGGACACCCCGGAGCAGCTGATAGAAGAAATAAGAAAAACAAAATCATTGACGGATAAACCGTTTGGTGTGAACTTTGCGATCGGCCAGCATGGGAGGCCTTATGAACACATGCTTGAAGCAGCCTTGAAAGAGGGAATTGCAGCTGTTTCCGTAACCGGCGGCAACCCTGGCCCTTTTCTTGATTACGTTAAAGGCACTCAAGTGAAAAAACTGGTGCTTGTTGCTGCAAGAAGGCAGGCAATGAAGGCTGAACAGCTTGGTGCAGATGCAGTGATGGTAGTTGGTCAGGAGGGCGGAGGACATTTAGGGCGTGATGATATTGGAACCTCCGTGTTAATTCCTCAAGTTGTGGACTCCGTTAAAATTCCAGTCATCGCGTCTGGTGGTTTTGGCGATGGACGCGGTTTGATGGCAGCGTTGGCGCTTGGTGCCGAAGGAATCGAGATGGGAACACGTTTCATAGCTGTCAAGGAGTGTGTTCATGCACATGAATTATATAAAAATGCCTTGGTTTCCGGCACGGAAAATGATACCGTTATCATCAAGCGGTCCATTGGTGCACCAGCCAGGGTAATTGCAAACAGCTGGACCGATAAGATTCTTGATATTGAAAAAGAAAACGGCGGATATGAACAATTGAAGGAATACATAAGTGGAAAAGCGAATCAGCGTTATATTCATGACGGAGTCGAAGGTGAAGGCTTTGCCTGGGCTGGACAAGTGATGGGGCTGATTCATGATGTACCATCGACTGCTGAACTATTCAGTCGGATTATCGACCAGGCGGAAGCAATTCGGTCAAAATGGGCAGACTGAAGATGCATGGTCCGCCGGACAACATGAAAAACTATCTAGAAGGAGCGTGTTTAGGATATGGATTATCAATATCCAATGGATCTTGATTGGTCTACTGACGAAATCGTAGATGTGATTAAATTCTTTGAAGCAGTAGAAAAGGCTTATGAAAATAAGATACAAAAGGAAGAATTCATGAAGGCTTACCGAAGATTCAAGGAAATAGTCCCCGGTAAGGCGGATGAAAAAAAGTATACGGATGAGTTCGAGTCAGTCAGCAGCTATTCAGCCTATCTTGTCATTAAGAAGGCAAAAGGAATCGATGACGGGGAATGGATAAAAATGAAACATTAAAAATATAATTTTTCGAAAACTCCATTGACTTACTGAAAAGATTGTTTTAACATAATAATCAAGAAAAAGATAAAGGCAGTGACGAAGAAGAGTACCTTAATGATGTTCTGCAGAGAGCCAGTGGTTGCTGAAAACTGGTGAACGAAATTAAGCGAATGGACTTCCGAGCCCCAAACCGAAACGGATGAACGGAGTAGGCTTTGGCGATTATCTCATCGTTAATGGAGATAGGCATGTTAATGCCGTAAAGTGAGCTAATTTAGCTAATTAAGGTGGTACCACGGGTTCCTCGTCCTTTGGATGAGGGCCCTTTTTGCGTTTTTTTTTGAAAATGATAATTAAATCTATGAATGAGAGTAGTAATCTTTTTAGATGCGTCACAGAGAGCCGGAATAGGTGGAAACCGGTACGATATAAGAAGATGAATGGACTTATGAGTGGTTTCTTGAAAATAAGTAGGGAAACTCGGCTGCCACCGTTAAAGGGTAATCGCAAGAATTCAATTCTTGCTTGAGAGGGAAAAATGATGCATTTTTCCAACTTGAGGTGGCACCGCGGTATACCGTCCTCTGCAGACACATATTTGTGTTTGCAGGGGATTTTTTTATTGGAATTTCAATATATATACCTTTTAAAGAAAAATATCCAGAGGAAATGAAGACCTGGTCATTTGGCCAAAAGGGTTTTCCCTCCGGGGGAATAAAAGAGCTCATAAGAATCGGGAGGGAATCAAGAGATGAATAATTTGGATGAAAAAAAAATACTCCGTTTCAAAATGGATACAATTGAAGGGGATATCCATACACCCATTGCCATATTTCAGAAATTAGATGGTGACCAGAAGTTTTTATTGGAAAGTTCGAATTCGCATCATGACAACGGCCGCTACTCATATCTAGGTTCAAAACCTTATTTGGAGGTGACATCGCTTGCTGACCGAGTAAATGTGAAAGACATTGAAACAGGTGATCAAATCGTTAAGGACATCAATATCATCGAGTTTCTAAAAAAAGAATTATTAGTGGAAATAGAAGAGGTTCCCACACATCTTCCGCCATTTAACGGTGGCGCAATCGGATATATGGGCTATGATATCATTCGTCTTTATGAAAATATTGGTCCGGTTCCTCCTGATTCATTGCAAATGCCTGATGCTCACTTTCTTTTTTATAAAGAACTGTATATATTCGATCATGTTCTGCAGAAGATCCATCTTTTGACTGCTGAAGAGGATAGTGAAAAAAGTTTATTGGGAATGAAGGATAAAATAAATCAGGCAAGCAAGCCGTCAAAGGAAATATCGTCGGAATATTTGGAATTCAAATCGAATTTCAGTCAGGGTGAATTCGAGAAAATGGTCCTTGAAGCTAAATCGGCTATCATAGCTGGTGAAGTGTTCCAAGTCGTTTTATCACAAAGGTTTAAAGCGGACTTTGATGGGGAGCCTTTCGATGCTTATCGTCGTTTGCGATTAGCCAACCCCTCTCCTTATATGTTTTATATAGAATTTGGTGACTATACAATCATTGGGTCTTCTCCAGAAAGTTTAATCAGTGTTTCATCAGGAACGGTTCATGTTAATCCCATTGCCGGCACAAGGCCGAGAGGGAAAACGGATGAAGAAGATAAGGGCTTCGAAAAAAGCCTGCTGATGGATGAGAAGGAACTTGCCGAGCATAAGATGCTTGTTGATTTAGGTAGAAATGATCTTGGCAGGGTTTGCGAAATCGGTTCAATCCACCTTACCGAGGAAATGGAAATTCAAAGATATCAGCATGTCATGCATATTGCTTCGAAGGTTAGCGGAAAGCTTAGGGAAGGGTACACGAGTTTAGATGCACTGACGGTCTGCCTTCCTGCCGGAACAGTTTCAGGTGCTCCTAAAATCAGGGCAATGGAGCTGATCAATGAACTGGAAAATTGTAAACGAGGGATGTATTCGGGCTCGATAGGCTACATAGGTTTTGGAGGGGATCTTGATATGGCTTTAGCCATTCGGACGATGATCATTAAAGATGGCAAGGCCTATGTACAGGCAGGGGCAGGAATCGTATATGATTCAGATCCAAATACGGAATATGAAGAAACACAAAATAAAGCACGCGCTTTAATGGAGGTTCACACTAGATGATTTTATTAATTGATAACTATGACTCGTTCACTTACAACCTTTATCAATATTTAGGTGAAGTGGAAAAAGAAATCGTAGTAAAAAGGAATGACGAAATCACCCTTGCGGAAATTGAGGAACTGAATCCAATGGCAATCGTCATATCCCCGGGACCGGGCAGGCCCGAAGATGCTGGAATCAGTATGGAGATCATCCGCAATTTTTATGAGAAGGTTCCGCTATTAGGCATTTGTTTGGGGCACCAGGCCATTGGGGCGGTTTTTGGAGCGAATGTTGTTGGGGCGAAACAAATCATGCATGGGAAAACATCGGTAATCGAACACGATGGAACAGGTGTTTTTGCCAAACAGGACTTACAATTCCCGGTAATGCGCTACCATTCCCTTGTGGTTGAAAGGGCGAGTTTGCCAGAAGAACTGACTGTGACGGCAGTGGCACTGGATGATGGGGAAATCATGGCCCTTAAACATCAGGAATTCCCTCTCTACGGTTTACAGTTCCACCCTGAATCAATAGGGACGAAAATCGGCAAGGAATTATTACATCGATTTTATGAGATTGCCGGTACCTTTCAATCAGAGAAGGAACAATCCATTCTATAAAACAAAAAACGACTGGGGGAGTTAGCGGTGAAGGATTATTTAGCGAAGTTAGCAGAGCGTCAAACATTGACGGAAGAAGAGATGAGCAGAGCAGCCCAATCGTTATTTTCTAAAGATATCTCCGAAAGCGAGATGGCAGCATTCATCATTGCCTTAAAAGCCAAAGGGGAAACGGCAGGTGAAATAGCAAGCCTTGTCAGAGTCATGAGAAAAGAAGCAAGAAGTGTACAAACAAGCTCCCTTAATGTAATGGATAATTGCGGAACGGGAGGAGATGGGTCACAAAGCTTCAATATAAGCACAGCATCGGCCTTCGTGCTTGCTGGGGCCGGTGTCAAGGTTGCCAAACATGGAAATCGCAGCATTTCAAGCAAAACGGGAAGTGCGGATGTGTTGGAAGCATTAGGCGTTAATTTGTACTTGGAGCCTGACATGTTAAAGGAACTGTTGGAGGAAAATGGGATCACATTCTTATTTGCCCCATCTGTTCACCCTAATATTGCAAGGATAATGAAAGTGAGAAAAGAACTGAAAATCCCGACGATATTTAATCTTATCGGTCCTCTGACAAATCCAGTCCAACTCGACACGCAATTAATGGGAATCAATCGACGCGATATGCTCGAGCTTTTTGCGGAAGTCCTGCATAAATTGGGCAGGAAACGCGCAGTCGTGATAAATGGTGCCGGGTTTATGGATGAAGCGAGCCTGCAGGGTGAAAACTCACTCGTCCTTTTGGAGCAAGGTGATATTATCCGATTTACGCTTCATCCTGAAGAAGTGGATCTGCCTGTTTACGGAAATGATGCCATCCGTGGCGGTGACGCCAAACAAAATGCCGATATCATGCTTAGGCTTCTCAAAGGGGAAAAAGGTGCATATCGTGATACCGTTTTATTGAATGCCGGATTGGGATTATACGCACATGGTACGGCAGCAACGATCAAAAAAGGAATCTCCATGGCCAAAGAAAGCATTGATAGCGGATCGGCTCTTGCAAAGTTAGAAAATCTGATTGCTTATGGCAATAGAAATAAGGTGGTCATGTAATGGAAAATATCTTAACGAAAATCATCGAACAGAAAAAGGTGGAAGTCGCAAAATTAAAAGAAAGGGCCTTAGATGATTCGGTCATGAACAACATAGTCAGACCATCTTTGGTGGAAAATTTGAAAACGGCTAAATCGATGGCGGTCATCGCGGAAATAAAACGGGCTTCCCCTTCAAAGGGGGACATTAAAATCAATGTAAATCCGATCGAGCAGGCCCTTTCATATGAAAGTGGCGGAGCTGCAGCGATATCTGTATTGACGGATGAGGTTTTCTTTAAAGGATCCATTGCAGATTTGAGAAACGTAAGCGAGGCTATACAAATTCCCAGGTTGTGCAAAGATTTCATCATCGATGAAATCCAAATCGATCGGGCCCATAGAGCAGGTGCGACTATCATTCTATTGATTGTGGCAGCACTTTCTAAAGAACGCCTTCATGAATTATATCAATATGCAAAAAAGAAAGGACTTGAAGTATTGACGGAAGTCCATGATGAAGCCGAACTGGAACGTGCTCTAGAGCTGAATGCAGAGCTCATAGGGATTAACAATCGGAATTTAAAGACCTTCAAAGTGGATTTGGCTGTAACGGAACGACTGGCGAAGTTACTTGATCCCAAACGCCATATCATTATCAGTGAAAGTGGGATCAAAACAAAAGAAGACGTGATGCGTGTGAAGGATGCTGGCGCAAAAGCGGTTTTGGTCGGGGAGACACTCATGACTGCATCAAATCTTCCGCACAAGATGGCCGAACTGCAAATGAGTATATAAGGAGATTAATATGTTAGTGAAAATCTGTGGGATAAAGACTTTGGCAGCTGCTCAGACTGCTGTTAGTTCCGGGGCAGACTTCATTGGTTTCATTTTTGCCGAGAGCAGCAGGAAGGTTGAGCCGGAGATAGTAGGAGATTTCGGAGCGAATCTAGCTGGTCATGTTAAAAAGGTCGGAGTGTTTGCCAATCAAACTGAACAAGAAGTGATAAAAAGTGCTGAAATTGCGGGATTGGATTATATTCAGCTTCATGGTAACGAGTCTGCCAGCTTTGCCCGCAGAATGCCCCTGCCGGTGATCAAGGCCTTTGCCGTCCATTCAGAGAAAGACCTTGAAAACTTGCATGAATACCCAGCGGATTATCTATTGGTCGATCTTCCTAAGAGCGCATCGGGCAAGGGATTGACTTTGGATTGGGACATGATTCGAAAAGCGGAACTGCCACTCGAGAAGGTAATTCTGGCAGGTGGGCTGACTCCGGAAAATGTCGGAAAAGCGATTAATGCCGTTTCACCATTCGCAGTTGACGTAGCAAGCGGTGTTGAAACAAATGGATTAAAAGATGCTGTAAAAATGAAAGCATTTATCAATGAGGCAAAAAATACAGCCGGAAAAGAGGAATGAATAAATGAACACTTATACACAGCCTGATAAAACTGGACATTTTGGAGCATATGGAGGCCGCTTCGTTCCAGAAACTTTAATGGCGGCGATTACGGAGCTTGAAGAAGTATATGAACAATCTAAAAATGATCCAGAATTCCAAAGGCAGCTAAGTTATTACCTGAAACAATATATCGGTCGGGAAACACCTCTTTATTTTGCGGAGAACTTAACGAAACTGGCTGGCGGTGCAGATATTTATCTGAAGCGCGAAGACTTGAATCATACCGGAGCCCACAAAATAAATAATACGATCGGCCAGGCTTTGCTTACTCAGAAAATGGGCAAGAAAAAAGTGATTGCCGAAACGGGTGCAGGACAGCACGGGGTTGCAACGGCGACTGTGTGTGCTTTGCTGAAGTTGGAATGCATCATCTTTATGGGAGAAGAAGATATCAGGAGACAGAAATTGAATGTATTCAGGATGGAGCTTTTGGGAGCCAAAGTCATATCTGTTTCACAAGGAAGCGGGACACTGAAGGATGCAGTAAATGAAGCGTTACGATATTGGGTGGCTAATGTGGATGACACCCATTATATAATGGGATCAGTTCTTGGTCCTCACCCATTCCCCGTTATTGTCCGTGATTTTCAAAGCGTGATAGGGAATGAAACTAAACGTCAATATTCTGAGGCGGTTCATTCCCTACCGGATGCAGTAGTCGCATGCATAGGCGGAGGAAGTAATGCAATGGGGATGTTTTATCCCTTCATTGAGGATGAAACGGTAAAATTATTCGGAGTGGAAGCGGCAGGGCATGGACTTAATACACCGTTACATGCTTCAAGTTTGACGAAAGGGAAACCTGGGGTGCTCCACGGGGCATTCATGTATGTTTTGCAGAACGAGGACGGTCAGATCCAGGAGGCACATTCTATTTCGGCAGGGCTGGATTATCCAGGGGTAGGGCCTGAACATAGTTACTTAAAAGATACGAATCGGGTGAAATATACTTCAGTAACCGATGATGAAGCCTTGGAAGCCCTAGCGATGCTGTCAAGGGAGGAAGGGATCATCCCTGCTTTAGAAAGTTCACATGCCATTTCCTATGGTTTAAAGCTTGCTAAAGAAATGGAGAAAGGAACAGGACTGGTGATTTGCCTGTCCGGCCGTGGTGATAAAGATGTTGAAACGGTCCAATCATTGATGGGGGGTAGTGAACATGAATAAATTAACAAATGCGCTTGAAGAATGCCAAACAAAGCAGGAAAAAGCATTCATACCATATATCATGGCAGGTGATGGAGGTCTTGATCGGTTAAAGAGCCAGCTTCTTTTCCTTGAAAACAGCGGGGCAACTGCCGTTGAACTAGGAATACCTTTCTCTGACCCTGTCGCTGATGGACCCGTTATCCAACAAGCTGGAATCCGTTCTTTGAAAAATGGAACAACTTTAAAAGATGTCCTGAAAAAAGTAATGGAAATCAAAAATGATGTGAACATCCCCATTATTTTAATGGGATATACGAATTCAATCCTGGCATATGGACTTAAAGAGTTTACGACTGACTGTCTTCAAGCAGGAATTTCCGGGTGCATCATCCCCGATTTACCGCTTGAAGAAGAAGCCATCTTTTCATCAATCAAAACTGCAGGGATCGTTCTTATCCGACTTGTGACACTCACGTCTTCGCAAGAGCGCATCACTGAGATAACCGCAGGGGCGGAGGGCTTCATCTACGCAGTTACAGTCAAAGGCATCACAGGTGCCCGTGACGCCTTCGGAGAAGAACTTGGAGGCTATTTAAAGAAGGTGAAAGAGATAAGTCCGGTTCCCGTTCTTGCCGGGTTCGGCATATCGACTCCAGAGCATGTCCGTGATGCCATACAATACTGCGATGGAGTCATTGTCGGCAGCAAGATCATCGAATGCTTCGAGACAGGCAAGGAAGACCGAATTAGAGACTTGATTCAAGCAAGCAAAGGCTTAGTGCAAAAATAGGGATGGAGAGACTCCCAGGCTGCCCTTAGTTTATAGGCAAAAGGAGTTCTATCTTAAAACATAGTTGATTGGGGGCGGGTGTACGAGACTTTGGCGGAAAAGCGTGTATCAGTGGAGACCCCGCAGGTGCAAAAGCGCCGGATCGCTCGTGGAAAGCGAGTGCCTGGAGGCAACGGTCAACAAATTTTTAAAAACCTAAAAAAACTGTAGACAAACCCAATAGATGATCGAGTTTGTCTACAGTCTGAGGAGAGCTTTAAGGCTCTCCTTTTATATTATCCAGTTTTTGTTGGATCCGAATAGGAATCAATGTGTTTAATTTAATTGGTATAAGGGTAAAAGATGTTCAAACGCATCTTGAATGGTTTCAATGAAATCATCATCTTTTAACTTAATCGTGTCATCACGGGAAATTTTTATACCGCATAGGATTTCGGCTTTCTTTACCGTTTGCAAACGGGTGAACATTGAATTCAAATCATCTACTCCAAGACCATCATGAGGGATGACATCAGGTTTTGTATGGTCCATTGACCAAACATAATGGGAGGGAATGCTATTCACCAATCGGTCTGCCTGCTGCTCCAGATGCTTTCCGATTTCCATTTTATTAGGGGCTTCGTAAATGACGGCATACCAGATGAACATATGCGTTTCCCATAACCCGATTTGGAAATGCGGCATCATTTTATAACCTCTGCTATTGGCAGCAAAAGCAACCCATGTATCATTAGGGGGATTCACTGTCCGTCTAGCATGCTTTGCAACGTGAGGGTGCATTTCATCGCCGGTCATAACTGAGAGCTTTTGAGAAAAGTGCTCTCCTAGGGCTTGTAATTTAGGCTGGATCCGTTCTTTTAAAGCATCCATGCGCGGTTCCAATCCATCAATTTTAAAAACATCAAAATCATCTGCTGTAAAACTTGCTATATTCATTTTCATCTCTCCTACCGTAATATCTGCACATATTGTAGCATAAGTAAAAGTAAAATTTAAAAAATACGATTCGGGTTGGCAAAGTAAAATTCCTTATAGGTTATAGCACAAATTAGTTGCTATTTGAGGTAGGAAGTCATATGATAATATAAATTCAGAAAATTACGTTAATTAACGAAGGGAGAATGTTAATTATGAAACAAGTCATGAACCAAGCATTAAAAGCTAAAGAAGTTGAAAGACATAGAGCTGCAGTGTTAAGAATGGAAATGGACTATGAATTAGCAACCCTTTTTGAAGCAATCGGTGAAGAGAATGACCAAAAGAGGTCACAATGCAAGCAAAGACTAGAACGCATCCGCTTGGAATTGTTGAAACTGAAAGCCTTGTAAATGATTGGCTGCAGAGACCTTGAAGGAGAATGAATTAAGGAAATGAATCAATTTCAATACAAGGAATTTTATTATAGATAACGGACACTTTATTTTATTAAAAAATAATGTGTCCGTTTTTCATTAAATGTCCAATATATATAAGGTGGAATTTCATTTGGGCTCGAGTCCCTTTAATAAGGAAGGGGAACGTCAATTAAAGGAGAATATTCTTGCTGGCTAAATCATGATTACGATTAATGGATGGGCAGTCAAGGAAACTTCTTTCCTCATCAGTTAAAAAAATGGAAAATTTAAGATGTTAAAAGCTTGAAGGCAAGCTATATTTGCTTTAATCTTTAAAAGAGGATCATTTTAATGTAGTTTCTGATCATAAAGGACGGGGATATTATAATGGCATCGGTCAAGGAAATGGATACATATGCGAAGTTATGGATGAAAGAAGCAGGTAATAGGCTAAGGGCGTCCTTCAAAACCAAGTTGAATATTGAAATGAAAACGAATCCGAATGATTTGGTAACTAATATGGATAAGGGGATAGAAAAGTTTTTTTGCGAAAAAATCGGCGAAGCTTTTCCAGAACACCGCATTTTTGGTGAAGAGGGAATGGGCAATGATATTAAAGACCTAAAAGGTACGGTGTGGATCATCGATCCAATTGATGGAACTTTGAACTTCATTCATCAACAGAGGAATTTTGCGATTTCTCTTGGGGTTTATGTGGATGGCATCGGAAAGATTGGCATGGTTTATGATGTTTTTAGTGATGAATTATATCATGCGATTAAGGGAAAAGGAGCATTTCTGAATGATCAAAGGCTCCCATCTCTTGAAGAGGCATCGGTAAACAAAGCGATCATTTCCATTAATGCAAGCTGGGTAACGGAAAACCGGAGGATCGACCCTAGTCTTTTGGCCCCGCTGGTCCGGGATGCAAGAGGAACACGTTCTTATGGTTCGGCAGCGTTGGAGCTGGCATTCGTGGCCGCTGGAAGGATTGATGCATACATAACCATGAGACTCATGCCTTGGGACTTTGCCGGGGGAGTTTTGCTGGTCGAGGAAGTGGGCGGGGAAGTTAGTAATGTTAAAGGTGACAAATTGGATTTTTTAAAAGGCGACTCGCTTTTCGTATCAAAGCCAGGGCTACACAAAGAAGTATTTGACAAATACTTATCAGGAAACTCCAGCCGTTAGTATCAAGGACTGATTGCGGCCATGATAAAAGTCTCGGATAGAAATTATTAACAAAAAAAAACTCGCTGTCTGTCAGCGAGTTTTTTATATTATAACTTCCCGGCTTCACGTAATTTCTTCTTCTGGGTGAAACCGAACCCCATGATTCCGCAAAGAATAACGATTGCAGCTAATATTCCAATCAAGCTTTTTTCAGCAATGAAGATGCCAATGGAGCCAATGCTTGATGTTGCCAATACAGCTAATATTAAGAAATTCCATTTAATGTTCATTAATATCACCCCTAATATATCTATTGTACATAATTTCTGTATTTGTTTCTAGTATGTTTGTGATATAATATGTAAGTTAATACTAGTGATACGTTTTACACAAACTTTTTTAGGAGTGAATTTTTTGAAATTAAGAGAAAATATTCGTAATATAGCCATCATTGCTCACGTTGACCATGGTAAAACGACGTTAGTGGATCAGTTGCTAAAGCAATCTGGTACTTTCCGTGAAAATGAACATGTGGAAGAACGTGCGATGGATTCTAATGCGATTGAAAAAGAACGCGGAATTACGATTCTTGCGAAAAATACAGCAGTTCAATACCAAGATACAAGAATCAATATTTTGGATACACCTGGTCATGCCGACTTTGGTGGTGAAGTGGAACGGATCATGAAAATGGTCGATGGCGTTCTTCTTGTTGTTGATGCATATGAAGGCTGTATGCCGCAAACTCGCTTCGTGTTGAAAAAAGCATTGGAACAAAAGATCACGCCAATCGTTGTCGTGAACAAAATCGATAAAGATTCTGCACGTCCAAATGAAGTGGTCGATGAAGTAATTGACTTATTCATCGAACTAGGAGCTGAAGAAGAACAATTAGACTTCCCAGTTGTCTTCACTTCAGGTATCGCTGGTACTGCGAGCTTGGATTCAGATCCTGCTAAACAAGAAGAAGACATGACCCCACTTTTCGAAACAATCGTCGAAACGATCCCTGCACCAATTGATAACTCAGATGAACCGCTTCAATTCCAAGTGGCTTTACTTGACTATAATGATTATGTAGGACGTATTGGCGTTGGCCGTGTATTCCGCGGTAAAATGCATGTAGGTCAACAAGTTTCATTAATGAAACTTGATGGAAAGGTTAAACAATTCCGTGTAACGAAAATCTTTGGTTATATTGGTTTGAAGAAAGTTGAAATCCAAGAAGCCGTTGCCGGTGATTTAATTGCCGTTTCTGGTATGGAGGATATTAACGTAGGGGAAACGGTTTGTCCGACCGAGCACCCTGAAGCTCTACCTATCCTGCGTATTGACGAGCCAACATTACAAATGACTTTCCTTGTAAATAACAGCCCATTCGCAGGCCGTGAAGGTAAATTCGTTACAGCTCGTAAAATTGAAGAGCGTTTGAGAAACCAATTGCAGACTGATGTCAGCTTAAGAGTCGAAAATACTGATTCTCCGGATGTCTGGATTGTTTCAGGTCGTGGGGAGCTTCACCTTTCCATCCTGATCGAAAACATGAGACGTGAAGGTTATGAACTGCAAGTTTCTAAACCGGAAGTTATCGTTCGTTTGATTGATGGTGTCCGTTGTGAGCCGGTTGAACGTGTACAAATCGATGTACCCGAGGAGCACACTGGTTCGATCATGGAATCAATGGGAGCCCGTAAAGGTGAATTATTGGATATGATCAACAGCGGTAGCGGTCAAGTTCGTTTACTGTTCACGATCCCAGCTCGCGGACTTATTGGCTATTCAACTGAGTTCTTAACGATTACACGCGGATATGGTATCATGAACCATTCATTTGACAGCTATCAACCAATGGCACAAGGTCAAGTCGGCGGAAGACGCCAAGGTGTGCTTGTATCCATGGAATCAGGAAAAACTACACAATACGGTATTATGCAAGTAGAAGACCGCGGTGTTATTTTCGTTGAGCCAGGTACGGATATTTATGAAGGCATGATCGTCGGGGAACATAACCGTGATAGCGATTTGACTGTTAATATCGTTAAAGCGAAACAAATGACCAATATGCGTTCAGCAAATAAAGACCAAACTTCTTCCATGAAAAAACCAAGAATCATGTCCCTTGAAGAAGCTCTGGAATACTTGAACGATGACGAGTACTGTGAAGTAACTCCGGATTCAATCCGCCTTCGTAAAAAAATTCTAGATAAAAACGAGCGTGAAAGAGCAGCTAAAAGAAAAAAAGTTGCTATTGAAGAAAAATAAATAGCAAGAGGAGGAGAAAAGATTGGATATCCAAGAGCGATTATCATTTTTTGCAGCATTGTACAGAGTGGATGAAAATCCTGAAGCAGGAATGTGGTATTTATATTTGACGGTCTTTGGATTATGCATCCTTGTCTATCAGTTAGGTTTTGCCAAAAAGTTACCATTGCTAAAAAATGTGGTCATTTATGTGGTAATGGCACTTGGATGTACCCTTCTTTCTTTCTTTGCGGTGTTTCTCCCTATGGGGGAGGCATTAGTCATCGCTTCGCTTGTTCTGGGGATTTATAGGATCCGTCTTCATAATTCGAGAAAAGAAGAACAGGCTTAAGATGATGAAATCATTACAGGATGCTTTATACAATTGGTTGACGATCAAAGTTGTCTGTGATGCAAGGCCTGATGATTCAGCTGCACGCGATACAGAAATGTTTTTCATGCAGATGCTGAAAGACGATCATCAGGTGATAATCGATTCGGTTACAAAAACAGAACCTTTTTATTTCGTCGAGTACCTTTTGGGAGACGAAATGAAAAAGCAGCGTTATCCGATTGAATTGATTGATATCATGTTAGACCAAATTCAGTTAGAGCCAGAAAAGTATAAAAATATCGAGTAATGATAAAAAGAACCGTGCGATTTACGCACGGTTCTTTTTTATATTGCTTTAGGGAGGGAAAGTCCATAAAAAAGATGTAAGATTGTCCACAAAAAGAAAGCTGTCAAATCAGAAGGAAGGACAACTTCTGTTTTTGACAGCGCCGATAATGGGAAGTAAAGCATGATGGCGGGAATGATCGTGATAAAAGCAAGTGCGTATTTGTTCCATTTCCTGAAAATTTTCAAAGGATGTAGAATATAAACGTAACTATACGTAATTGCCAGTGAGAAAAGGAGGTGGAAAAAGAATAATGATTCCTCACTCCAGGAAACCGCTCCCATTAGGGGGAGGAATTCCACATTCAATAAAAGCTTATACACTTGTTTACCGGATAGCATTTCGACCCACTTCATTATCCATCCAAGCAGAAGTCCATTGATCAGGCCAATCAGAGTAACTTTATGAAATGTTCTACCACTCATCTTCATTTTTGATCGTCCGATAAAGACGGAAGTTACCGGTAGCAATCCGTTCGTTCGTACGCTCTTCTATGCGTTGGTTGCATGTATTGCACATATAGGTATGTATAGGACGGTTTCGAAGTTTCTTCGCTTCTGGGCTATCGTCAGGTATAGATTCAATTTGATCGCATATTACACATTTAACCTTCATATTAGTTGAACCTCACTTCAATTTGAATATGCTTTTAAGTATACCAATATTTTTATGGTAAAACGAGGATAAAGTGAAACTAACAGTTGAACGTTGATTGTTGGGTATGAAAAAGACCCGAAGATTCATTTCGGGTCGGGTAAATTCATTCTTTAAAATGATTGGATTGATCATTTTGCTCTTTATCGAGTTCTTTTCTTTCCGTATAATCATCAAGTTTATTTTTTTCCTTTTCGATGTTCTTAGATGGCGTTGGGGTTAAAATATCACCAGGAACCTCCGGGATGACTCTGCTTGTGATGTCAGCGAGTTCATTCAGTATCCCGGTTACCGGTTTGCCGTCTTTAATATCTTTGGCTACCTCCCTGATCCGCTCATTTAAATCCGGGTCAGCGACGATGATGGCATTAGCACCGTCAGGATCATGTTTTAAAGTTTCTCCGACTGAGTACTTTATCGTTCCAACCTGTGAACGCTCAATATCTTGGTCGATATCTATTCCGACGATGGCGAATTTGCCAAGTACGACTGCGGTGGCATCGTTCACCTCTGGAATGGACTTAGCCAAACCGGTGAGTCTTTCCGCAGTTTGCTGACCTGTATTCCTGTCTGCTTCCTTAATGGTCGTATTATTGACTTTCGTTATATTGTTTTGCGCATTATTTTCAGACACTTCATTTTTATTATCCGTTGCGCAACCTGACATCAACAGAACAGCCGCGAGCGACAATATGATTTTTTGCAATGTACAACCTCCTTAAATGTTCTTTGGTTCCAGCCTGTCCGCCACCGACCAAGTCTGTTGCCATTATTACATGCAGTGAAACATGGTGTAATCAATGTTGGGGATGGGATTCTTTGCTGGAAGTTTTCTTTATAGTCTGTAAATGTTCTTCTATCTTTATGCAAAGGAACATATATTTTATCAACAGTCTCGTCCGCTACATAACTGCTGAGTGTAGTAAATGGTAAGACATATCCTATAGAGCAGGCAGGAGGCGTCATATTGGGGAAAAAAATCTATGTTTTAGATACGAATGTCCTGTTGCAGGATCCGTATTCGATTTATTCATTCGAAGATAATGAAGTTGTCATTCCAGCAGTCGTATTAGAAGAATTGGATTCAAAAAAAAGGTATATGGATGAAATCGGAAGGAATGCCAGGCAAGTATCGAAATTGATCGATAGTTTTCGTGAAAAAGGAAAGCTGCATCAGAGCATTCCGCTTCATAATGGAGGCAGCATAAGGATTGAACTCAACCACCGTTCATTTCACAAACTTCAGGAAATTTTTGTTGAGAAAACGAATGATAACAGGATATTGGCAGTCGCGAAAAATTTATCTTTGGAAGAAGAGACGAAGGAAGATGGAAAAACGGTCATTCTGGTTAGCAAAGATACTCTCGTCAGGGTTAAAGCTGACGCCATCGGTCTAGAGGCAGAGGATTTTTTAAATGATCGCGTTGTAGAACTGGATCATATATACGCTGGGCACAAAGAAGTGTATGTATCGATTGATAACCTGAATAAGTTTTATGAAAAAAGTTTTCTTTCACTGGAAGAACTGACAAAAGATGCATATTACCCAAATCAATTCCTGTTGATGAAGGACACGCTGGGCAGTTCAGCTTCGGCGATTGGGATAGTGGATGAGAACTGCAGGCTAGTCAAGAAATTGATGTATGAAGGGGAGCATATTTGGGGAATTAAACCGAGAAATGTCCAGCAGACCATGGCCCTTGATTTGTTGCTTCGTTCGGATATCCAGCTTGTGACGCTCATTGGTAAGGCGGGGACAGGCAAGACTTTATTGGCATTGGCAACAGGATTGATGCAAACTGAAGATTTGTCACAATATAAGAAACTTTTGGTTGCCAGGCCAATTGTTCCGGTCGGTAAAGATATTGGTTATCTGCCTGGGGAAAAAGAAGAAAAATTAAGACCATGGATGCAGCCTATTTTTGATAATCTCCAATTTCTGTTCAATACGAAAAAACCTGGGGAATTGGATGCGATTTTAGCAGGAATGAGTTCGATCGAAGTTGAAGCCCTCACCTATATCAGGGGAAGGAGCATACCGGATCAGTTCATCATCATCGATGAAGCGCAGAACTTAACGAAACATGAGGTCAAGACAATCTTGACGAGGGTCGGGGAACGGAGCAAAATTGTCTTGATGGGGGACCCGGAGCAAATAGATCATCCTTATTTAGATGAATATAATAATGGTTTGACCTATGTTGTGGAAAAATTCAAGACCGAGCGTATAGCCGGCCATGTTAAATTGATAAAAGGGGAAAGATCGGGATTGGCACAATTGGCAGCTACACTTTTATAATGCAATCGGCAAGGGATTTCCCTTGCCGATTGCCAAAGTTTTTGGCAAGGATGAACGAAGTCTTATTTAACGGTGAAAGACCGTACATTTTTTATCGGATCATTGATGTTGGAAGCGTCTCCGAAATAAATTTCCAGGGGGCCGCCTTCGGATATTTTAAGCGGCTTTCCATCCTTGGAAAAGCCCAGGAAAAATTCAAGTGCCGTTGCCAACGGGAATGTAAGCTCCTCATCATCTGTTGTAACGATGACTTCGGTCACCCCATTTTCAGGTTCGGCGTTTTTTAAAAACGGTTCAAAAGGGATGCCGAAAGTCCCTTCCAGCAATCTTTGCTTCTCGAACTTTCGTTCCGTTTTTATTGTGGGTGGCATTATTGCGCCTTCCTGTATTTCTTTTTGCCAATGTTTCGAGGCGGCAATCGTATATTCTTCTAATTCATTGACTTGGACTCTTTCAGCGTGGAAATATGTATCGATTTCAACTTTACGGTCATCAAAAATCCATACTCCAGGATCTAGCGTAATAGGATATTTCACTTTTCCATTTATAAATACGATGGGTTCCAAATATCTCATTCCTTTCTGTTGCTCTTTAATGATTATAATCAATTATAATAGAAATGTCACATCTTCAAGATGGTGAACAAATTCCATGGCTGGGTATATCCATTTGAGAGGTGATCGTGATATCTCAATGGCAAAATGTTCGTCAATGTCCTTGCTTTTTCACAAAACTAAAGGTAGAATTTAGAGATAAGATTTAATCGCTCTGAGCGGGGGGATTTAACATGGCATCTGATATGCTTGTCAATCATCGAGAAAAAGCTTATGCTTTATTAAAAGCAGATGCTGACAAGATTCTAAAACTGATAAAAGTTCAAATGGAAAATCTCACTATGCCTCAATGTCCTTTATATGAAGAGGTACTTGATACGCAAATGTTCGGCCTATCACGAGAAATCGATTTTGCCGTACGCTTAGGTTTGGTAGAGGAGACCGAGGGTAAATCCCTTTTGGAAACCCTTGAACAGGAATTGTCAGTTTTGCATGAAGCATCGTTAAAAAAATAATAGATAAAACATACTAACTCAAACAAATCTCGATGATTGTTTGAGTTTTTTATTTATATATAAAATTAACGAATAATGTTATACTATATCTAATAGTGACATACTAATTAGTTCACGAAGCTCAATTTTAGTTTTCTCATTCTTTTGAATTTTTTCTAAGTTCAATGGTCATCTTCCGATTTTAAAAATATTCCCTGTGGGATTTTCCGGTCATATGGCTTTGATCAATAATGGATCGATAGTAGGGGAGGCAGATCTAATTCCCTGTTTTTTTATACGAATATATGTAATTTTTTATTTTTTTATTGTATTCAGTTAATTTTAGTATTATTGTTATATTAATTGAATGTTAAATCAAATTGATAATATATTATTATAGCTAAATTTTAATTTGTTGATGATATATGACTCTTTTTTTGTCTTTATCGGATGTGAAAAACGAAAATATAAAATATATCGAAATAATTACATCATCGATAAAATGAGCCTAAACAGATTGGACTCCTTAATTGGGAAATCAATTCATGAATAAAAAGTGGTGGAAATCTTTCACGCTTTTTTTCTATATATTCAATAAAAATACATATTGATTAGGGTGGTAGCAATGGGGAAACGTATAGAAAAAGTACTTGCGGCAAATCGCGGGGAAATAGCGATAAGGATTTTTCGAGCTTGTACGGAATTAGACATTCACACAGTTGCAATCTATTCAAAGGAAGATTATGGTTCTTATCACAGATATAAAGCGGATGAGGCATATTTGGTCGGGGAAGGCAAAAAGCCGATTGATGCATACCTCGATATTGAAGGCATAATTGCGATTGCCAAAATGAGTGGCGTCGATGCGATTCATCCCGGTTATGGTTTCCTTTCAGAAAATATTGAATTTGCGAAACGTTGTGAGGAAGAGGGCATAATCTTCATCGGACCAGAATCAAGACACCTAGATATGTTTGGTGACAAAGTAAAAGCTAGAACACAAGCTGAACTGGCGGATATTCCGGTTATCCCTGGTAGCGATGGACCGGTGACCAGTGTTGAAGAAGTCAAGGAATTTGGTGAACGATACGGTTTTCCAATTATTATAAAAGCCTCATTAGGCGGCGGCGGACGCGGAATGCGAATTGTCGGAAAAATCGAAGAAGTTGAAGAGGCTTATGATCGCGCAAAATCAGAAGCTAAAGCAGCTTTTGGTAATGATGAAGTCTATGTAGAGAGATTCATACAAAATCCGAAGCATATCGAAGTTCAGATTTTGGCTGATACTCATGGGAATATCGTCCATTTATATGAGCGTGACTGTTCCGTTCAGAGACGGCATCAAAAAGTTGTGGAAGTGGCACCTTCCGTCTCCCTTTCCGAAGATTTAAGGGAAAGGATTTGTGAAGCAGCCGTCAAGTTGGCTAAAAATATTGATTATGTAAACGCTGGTACGGTCGAGTTCCTTGTCGCAAATGGCGAGTTTTACTTTATTGAAGTCAATCCACGGGTACAGGTTGAGCATACGATCACTGAAATGATTACGGGCATTGATATCGTTCAATCTCAAATCATGGTAGCTGAAGGGCATGAGCTCCATGGCAAAAAGATCGGAATCCCCGAACAAGCAGGAATTAAAACTCATGGATATGCGATTCAATCAAGGGTGACGACCGAGGATCCATTGAATAATTTCATGCCTGATACCGGGAAAATGATGGTGTACCGTTCCGGTGGGGGATTCGGTGTCCGTCTGGACGCAGGGAATGGGTTCCAAGGTGCGGTCATCACACCATATTATGATTCCCTTCTCGTTAAACTTTCTACTCATGCGCTTTCATTTGAGCAGGCAGCTTCCAAAATGGTTCGTAACCTTAAGGAATTCAGGATTCGTGGTATTAAAACAAATATCCCCTTCCTTGAAAATGTTGTAAAACATGAAAAATTCATAAATGGGGAATATGATACATCATTCATTGATTCAACACCGGAATTATTTAGCTTCCCAATTAGAAAAGACCGTGGGACAAAAATGCTTTCATATATCGGAAATGTGACCGTGAATGGATTCCCGGGAGTCGAGAAAAAGAAAAAACCTGTTTTTGATCCAGCACCGATTCCTAATGTTGGTGGCCTGCCGCTTATCTCGGGTACAAAAAATATACTTGAAGAGCAAGGAGCAGAGGGACTGGTCAATTGGATCAAAGAACAGAAAGAGGTATTGATCACCGATACGACTTTCCGTGATGCACATCAATCTTTACTGGCGACGAGAATCAGGTCGAAAGATATCCTTGATATCGCAGAACCTACAGCAAAACTGCTTCCTGATTTATTTTCAATGGAAATGTGGGGCGGGGCAACTTTCGATGTCGCCTATCGTTTCTTGAAAGAAGATCCGTGGGACAGGCTGTTAAGTTTCAGGAAAAAAGCACCGAATGTCCTATTACAAATGCTTTTAAGGGCTTCAAATGCAGTTGGTTATAAAAATTATCCTGATAATGTCATTCGTGAATTCGTAGAGAAATCAGCGGATGCAGGCGTTGATGTTTTCCGTATCTTCGATAGTTTAAACTGGGTTAAAGGGATGGAATTGGCTATTGATGCAGTACGTCAATCCGGCAAAATTGCAGAAGCTGCCATTTGTTATACAGGGGACTTGAATGATCCATCACGCAGCAAGTATAATATCGACTATTATAAAAATATGGCGGTGGAATTGGAAAAAGCCGGTGCCCATATTTTAGCGATCAAGGATATGGCCGGGCTCTTGAAGCCTGATGCTGCTTACCGCCTTGTCTCGGAACTGAAAGAATCGACATCCCTTCCGATTCATCTGCATACTCATGATACAAGCGGAAATGGAATTTACATGTATTCTAAAGCGATTGAAGCTGGTGTGGATATCGTTGATACGGCGATTGGTTCTTTAGCTGGACTGACTTCGCAGCCAAGTGTACAAACACTTCATTATGCATTGGAGGGTTCAAGCAGACAGCCTAAGTTGGAAGTCGATTCACTAGAGCGTTTAGGAGAATACTGGGGTGAGGTCAGGAAATTCTATCATGACTTCGAAAGCGGAATGAATGCACCTCATACCGAGGTTTACAAACACGAAATGCCAGGCGGTCAATATAGTAATCTGCAGCAGCAAGCCAAAGCAGTTGGGCTAGGTGACCGCTGGCATGAAGTGAAAGAGATGTATCAGCGCGTCAATGTAATGTTCGGCGATATCGTTAAAGTGACTCCTTCATCCAAAGTTGTTGGGGACATGGCTTTATTCATGGTACAAAATAACCTGTCTGAAGAGGATGTTCTGACAAAAGGTAAATCCATCGATTTTCCTGATTCAGTCATAGAGTTATTCGAAGGCTATCTAGGTCAGCCAGTTGGGGGATTCCCTAAAGAGCTTCAGGAAGTTATCCTGAAAGGGAAGAAACCTATAACAGTAAGACCGGGTGAGTTATTGGAAGAAGTGGACTTTGCAGCACTTAAAGAAGAATTATTCAAGGAATTGGGACGGGCAGTCACTGATTTCGATGTGCTTGCATATGCCCTATATCCAAAAGTATTCCTGGACTACAATAAAACGATTGAGCTGTTTGGAGATGTTTCCAACCTCGATACCGCGACTTTCTTATATGGTATGAGGCTAGGGGAAGAAATCGAAGTTGAAATCGAAAAGGGTAAAACGCTTATCGTAAAATTGGTTTCAATCGGCCAGCCATTGGCTGATGGAACACGGGTTGTGTATTTTGAGTTGAATGGTCAATCACGTGAAGTGATCATCAAGGATGAAAACATTAAATCTTCCGTTGTATCAAAAGTAAAAGCTGATCCAAAAAATAAAGAACAAATCGGTGCGACAATGCCAGGTACGGTAATTCGTGTAGTGGTCGAGAAAGGAGATCAGGTCAAGCAGGGTGATCACCTGATCATTACGGAAGCGATGAAAATGGAAACCACCGTGCAAGCACCATTCTCCGGGACCATCAAAGATATTTATGTAAAAGATGGAGAAGCGATCAGTACTGGGGACTTATTGATTGAAATAACTAAGTAATATCGCTGACTGTGACCTTTTGAATGATTTAGGGTATATGGGGGTATGCTTGAGGTTTCAAGCTGCCCTACACCCTCTTTCAAGGCAATCCACGGTATCTTAAGACAAAACAAAAACCACCATTCCCTGGGGAATGGTGGTTTTTGTTTTGTCTTATTATATTATTGATTGAACAATCAGAAATTAACGGGCGGGTACTGTTGGTGTTATGTCCTTTTCATCCTGTCCTTTGACTGTGTGCGTGGAGTTTCTTTTTTGCTTGGCCAGTGCATTTTTTTTGCTTCTTGATGTCAATAGCATCAAATAGCTCATTACACCAAAAAAGCAGGCAATGAATAATGCGTGTGTCAATGCGATATATAAGTTTTGCCTTGAGAAAATGATGAAGGCTCCAGCGGTAACCTGTAAAAATACGAGAATGAATGCAGCCATCCAACCGCCATATAACACTTTTTGATTTTTGTAATGTTTTTTTGCGATATAAGCCACATACGATACCCAAATGAAAATGGCGCCTGCGATTGCACGGTGTCCCATCTGAACCCATTCATAAAGGTTAGAGGGGAGTGCAAGGCTGTCATTTACACATAAAGGCCAATCCTTACAGATAAGACTTGATTCTGTATGCCTTACAAGAGCACCTGTATATACGACTACGAGACAAAAAATCAATACGCCAATGATATGGAATTTCATTCGTTTGTCAACTATAAGTTTTTCGGCTTCGAACTTCTTGTCTACTTCAAAAATCAACAATGTCAGTAAAAAGACGGCAGCAAAGGAAATGAGCGATATGCCGAAATGAAGGGCAAGGACAAAATCGGATTGTGACCAAATGACGGCAGCTGCCCCGATTAACCCTTGTAGTAACAGAAAACCAAAAGAAAGGACGGATAAGAAACGTGCTTCACGGATATGGCCGATTTTTTTCCAAGACATATACGATAAAATTAAAACCAAGAATCCTCCAGCACCTGAAACGAGACGATGGGAAAGTTCAATGACCAATTCAATCGTGATTTTGTCCGGGATCAATTGGCCATTACACAATGGCCAGGACCTGCCGCATCCCATGCCGGAATCCGTCTTCGTGACTAAAGCGCCGCCAAGTAAGATGAAAAGCATTACAATCGTTGTTAAAACAGCAAACCATTTAAGAGACGATTTCACTAGTAGTCCCACCTTTTTCTCTGTAGCAAATTAGGATTGTTCCATAAAATTAATAATAGCATAAGATTTTTCATAATATTTGTCGAACTTCCTCGATATTACACAAAATAGAATGATTTTACAAGTTCAGTTAATATTATAACTATTAATTAAAATGCCTGAAATAGTTGAAAGTTACAAAAGACTTTGATAGAAATAAAGGGAGTGTAAACCTTCAAGTAGGAGCAAAATAGGGATAGAGCCTAGGGGATGATGATAATAGCATACTATTCATGTTCTTGATGAACATCTTACAAGAGCAGTAAATTATTGAGACACAAATTGGTCAAAAATATCCGAAAAATTTTCACAAAAGCTTCCAAAAATGTGTTTTAATATATTGAAGAAATGATTTTACTAAATTTTACTGTTATTAAGCATGATATTAAGAATGATAGCTCTCGATGGATTCCATTGACGACAGTCATTGGTAAATAATTTACTTTTTGTTTACGCTTCCTTGGTTACAAATATCAAAAAGTATGAAATAATGTTCTATAGCATATGTAAGTATTTTTTTGCATTTGCGTTGTGCTGAATGATTTAAAGGAGGAAAACAAATGTCAGAAACAAGGGGTTTGTCAGAAGCTGTCATGGAGGACAGTAAAGCCGCCCTTCAATCGGATATACCTGAAACAACAGCTTGGAAGGATTTTCTCGCACTTATAAAAGTGGGGATCGTCAATTCAAATATAATTACAGCTTTTACCGGCGTGTGGTTAGCTCTTCATTTTTCGGGGCTTAGCTTCTTAAGCAATCTAGATGTAGTGTTTTATACACTTGCAGGTTCGGCGCTCATAATGGCGGGATCTTGCAGTTTCAATAATTATTATGACCGTGATATCGATCATTTAATGGAAAGAACGAAAAACCGTCCAACGGTAACCGGGAAAGTACAGCCTTCAAAGGTATTGGCGTTAAGTTTCGGCTTAATTGCTGCAGGGCTGATTTTACTTGCATTGACTAATATGACAACTGCCATACTGGGAGCATTCGGCGTCTTCGCCTATGTTGTTTTATATACTATGGTTTTCAAACGTAGATTTGTCTCGAATACGATAATAGGCAGTATATCCGGAGCGGTGCCTCCGCTTATCGGGTGGGCTGCGGTCGACCCGGGCCTTGATAAGATCGCCTGGGTCCTGTTCGCGATCATGTTCTTATGGCAGCCTCCTCATTTTTATGCACTTGCAATGAGGCGTGTCGAAGAATATCGTGCAGCTGGAGTACCTATGCTCCCGGTCGTAAAAGGGTTCAAGGCTGCAAAAAGATCGATTATGCTATGGATCATCTGTTTAATGTTCATTCCTTTCTTTTTAACTCCATTAGGAACACCGCTAGTTATTCTTGCTGCATTATTGAGTACAGGTTGGCTTATTTTGGGAATTAAGGGGTATAAAAAGAAAGACGATGTTAAATGGGCAACATCCATGTTTGTATATTCTTTAAATTATATGACCATTTTATTTGTAGCGATGGTTATTGTCACACTGATCTAGTTTTGGTTTAAATAAACTGGCGGCCTGTTCTTTTACAGGCTCCAGTTTACTAATAAATAAAGCACTGACCGCCATTCATACATATTAACGGAACCAACAGGGGCATACATAAGAGCGGTTACATGAATCAACTTAGTAATTCCTTAAATTAGGGATTCTTTCTTTTTAGAAATTGACATAGAGAGAATATTCGCAATTGCGCCCATTTTTATTTTTGTGAGAAAATTTTGACGAAAGAGGGGTTTCTGAAGCTATGAAAAAAAGGCTGCACAAATGGCGCCTAATTGCTCTGCTGGGAATTGTAGGACTTGTCCTTTCGGGCTGCGGCGAACCATTTCTATCCGCGCTGAAGCCAGCTGGCGATGTTGCGCAATCTCAGTATGACTTACTGATATTGAGTACACTAATCATGGTACTGGTTATTATTGTTGTGATTATTTTGTTTGTTGTAGTTATACTACGCTTCCGTCGGAAGGAAGGCGACGAAACAATACCGAAACAAATTGAAGGAAGTCATAAACTCGAAATTATCTGGACTGTTATTCCTATCCTTCTTTTGATTGTTCTGGCTGTTCCAACCGTCGTCACGACTTTTGACTTAGCCGACACAAAGGCAATGGATAAGAAAGATAAGGATGGAAAGACGAAGGATGCACTTGTCGTGAATGTTAGGGCAAACCTTTATTGGTGGGAGTTTGAATATCCAGACCTTGGCGTCGTAACAAGTCAGGATTTGGTTGTGCCGACAGATCGAAAAGTGTACTTCAATCTAACTGCTTCAGATGTTAAGCACTCATTCTGGGTACCGTCTGTCGGAGGGAAGATGGATACAAATACAGAAGGGGTCAATCAGTTTTTCTTAGAATTCGACGGTGAAAAGGCAGAAGATTCGAACAACGTATTCTACGGAAAATGTGCTGAGCTTTGCGGTCCTTCACATGCTTTGATGGATTTTAAGGTCATAACGAAGTCTAAAAGTGATTTTGAAGCATGGACTAAAGATATGAAAGCCTCGAAGGAACCTGTCGTTGAAGGCGATCTGGCCAAACAGGGTGAAGATGTCTTTAATCAAAGTTGTATAGGCTGCCATGCGGTGACGCCGAATGACAGCAGGCCTGAAGCTGCTCGTCAGGCTCCGAATCTGGCTACATTCGGTGAGCGTGAAAAAGTTGCTGGCGTATTGGATCATACGGAAGAGAATGTGAAGAAATGGATCAAGGATCCTGAGAAGTATAAACCGGGCAACACGATGACCGGTACTTACGGTGAACTTTCGGATTCAGATATTAATGCACTGGCAGCTTATCTATTAGAGCTAAAGGTGGAAGACAAATAGAACATTGATTAAGGAGGTTAAATCGTGAGTACCTACGCTAATAAAAAAGGATTTGGCGCTACGCTTTGGGATTATCTGACGACGGTAGACCATAAGAAAATCGCCATTCTATATCTTATCTCTGGCGGGTTATTCTTTGTAATCGGCGGTTTGGAAGCGATGTTTATCCGTATCCAGCTTGCAATCCCAAATAATGACTTCGTTAGTGCCGGATTTTATAATGAAATTTTGACCATGCACGGTACGACAATGATATTCCTGGCGGCCATGCCATTGGTATTTGCTGTTATGAATGCGGTTGTGCCACTACAGATAGGGGCACGTGATGTTGCGTTCCCATTTTTGAACTCATTAGGTTTTTGGCTGTTTTTCTTTGGGGGAGTCTTTTTAAATCTTTCCTGGTTTTTAGGGGGGGCTCCCGATGCAGGCTGGACATCGTATGCATCACTTTCCCTTCACTCCGAAGGCCATGGCATTGATTTTTACGTCCTTGGACTACAAATATCAGGTTTTGGAACACTAATCGCAGGGATCAATTTCCTAGTAACCATCATTAATATGCGTGCGCCAGGTATGACATATATGCGTATGCCGCTGTTTACCTGGTCAACTTTCGTTGTTTCTGCATTGATATTATTCGCTTTTCCTCCGCTTACCGTGGGATTGGTGTTAATGATGTTCGATCGGATGTTTGGTGCGAATTTCTTTGATGTAGCGGCAGGGGGAAATACGATCATTTGGGAGCATTTATTCTGGATATTCGGTCATCCGGAAGTGTATATCCTGATTCTTCCAGCGTTCGGTATTTTTTCTGAAATTTTCGCTACCTTCTCCAGAAAAAGATTGTTTGGTTATTCATCGATGGTATTTGCAACCGTTTTAATCGGTTTCTTAGGTTTCATGGTTTGGGCGCACCATATGTTTACCACTGGTCTAGGTCCGATCGCAAATGCAATCTTTGCCGTGGCTACCATGGCTATCGCTGTACCGACAGGTATTAAGATATTCAACTGGATTTTTACGATGTGGGGAGGAAGCGTCAAGTTCACGGTTCCGATGCTTTATGCAGTTGCCTTTATTCCTACATTTACAATGGGCGGCGTGACTGGTATCATGCTCGCATCTGCACCTGCTGATTATCAATACCATGATAGTTATTTCGTTGTTGCCCATTTCCACTATGTAATCGTCGGTGGGGTTGTATTAGGTTTATTGGCAGGGATCAATTTCTATTGGCCGAAGATGTTTGGAACAATGTTAAGCGAAAAATTGGGGCAAATCACATTTTGGACGTTCTTGATCGGTTTCCATTTAACATTCTTCATTCAACATTTCTTAGGTTTGATGGGGATGCCTCGTCGCGTATTTACATTCTTGGACGATCAAGGCTTTAATACTGGTAATATGATTAGTACTGTGGGAGCCTTTTTGATGGCATTTGGTGTCTTGGTTATGGTCATCAATATCATCATTACATCTGTGAAGAATGAAAAGGTCGGCAATGATCCTTGGGGAGATGGCCGTACTCTAGAATGGGCCATTCCATCACCACCGCCTTTTTATAATTTTAAACAACTGCCGTTAGTCCGCGGATTAGATCCTTACTGGGTTGAAAAAATGGAAGGGAAAAAGGAAATGACTCCTGCAGAACCACTTGGGGATATCCATATGCCAAATTCATCTATTCTTCCATTAACGATTGCTTCAGGCTTATTTATCGCTGCATTCGGTGCTTTATACCATATGGATGATAAGACATGGACCCTGCCTATAATGATAGTAGGACTTTTGGTGACATTTGGTTCAATGTTTATCCGTTCAGTTAAAGACGATCATGGATACCATATTCATAAAGAAGACCTTATGGACGATAAAGACAAGGGAGGTAAGGCATAATGCAAACAGATGAAAGATTCACGGATGCCACTTGGCCTGCTTCTCCCGAGAAAGCGACTTTAGATGGTAAAAATAAGTATTTAGGTTTCTGGTTGTTTCTTGGTGGAGAGACTGTATTATTCGCCTCACTATTTGCAACTTACCTAGCATTGAAGGATAAAGTTCCAAATGGTGATGCAGCCTTAGCCAAAGATTTATTCGAATTACCACTTACTTTTGTTGCAACCATGCTGTTACTGACCAGTTCATTGACCAGTGTGTATGCAATGTACCATATGAAAAATAACCACTTTAAACAAATGCAAGCTTGGCTTGTGATTACGGTTGCACTTGGTTTTGGTTTTCTTGGACTCGAGATTTATGAATTTAATCACTATGTTCATGAATTCCATCATACCTTTACGAGCAGTGCCTTCGGCTCCGCGTTTTATACGTTAGTCGGTTTTCATGGAGGACACGTTGCTTTCGGTTTGGTTTGGATAATATCTCTTATGGTTCGTAATGCAGGAAGAGGCTTGAATTTGTATAACGCTCCTAAATTTTTTGTTGCGAGTCTATATTGGCATTTCATTGACGTAGTCTGGGTATTTATCTTTACTGTCGTATACTTAATGGGAATGGTGGGATAACTGATGGCGAATGAACAATCAAATTCAGCAAACCCGAATGTCGATTTAAAATATCGCCGTAAGAAAAATGCTGAAGAGATGAAACACCAAGTACTATCATTTACACTTATGATTTTCTTTACATTACTTGCTTTTGCTGCAGTAGGAATTGAGGGTTTTTCACATTGGTTCATTAAACCGGTCATTTTGCTGCTGGCAGTTGTACAAGTGATTTTCCAATTGTATTATTTCATGCACATGAAGCATAAAGGGCATGGCACCATTGCATTGTTCTTGTTTTCCGGCCTTGCAGTGGGCTTGATAACGGTCCTTGTGTTCCTTACGATTGTTTGGATATAAACCATAAAGAAAATCGGCTATTGAATGATAGCCGGTTTTTCTTTATGTGGTGATTATCATCCAAGTTTATCTATATTTGTTACAATGTTTCATTTTAGGTATAATGGATAGTAAGAAAAAGTTCATGAACGAGGTGATTTTTTTGTCTATTGATATTTTTGGATTTCGCGCTTTGTGGAGTCCTTATTATTTTGCCGCCCTCGTACTTATTACCGTTGGCTATTTTTGGCTGGTGACAAAAAAAAGGGGGAAGTTTCCGGGCAGCTCATCGCTTTCCGTCAAACAGGCAACTTATTTTTTAATAGCCATGTTCCTTCTTTATGTGGTAAAAGGATCGCCGCTGGATTTATTGAGCCATATCATGTTCAGTGCCCACATGTTTCAAATGGCACTGCTCTATCTCGTGATTCCGCCATTATTTATCATTGCGATTCCAGATTGGCTTATGAGAACACTCATAAATTCAAGGGGAGTGAAGCCGATATTTCAGTTTTTCACGAGACCTCTTATCGCCCTTTTATTATTTAACGTTCTTTTTTCGTTGTACCATATCCCGTTAGTATTCGACTTTATCAAAACGGGGATGTGGATTCATGCCGGATATACGGTCCTTTTATTTATGACCGCTGTTTTGATGTGGTTCCCGCTTGTCAATCAACTGCCCGAACGTGAAAGTCTATCAGGTGTGAAAAAAGTAGCTTATATATTCGGCAGTGGCATTCTAATGACTCCTGCCTGTGCTTTAATCATATTTGCTAATGATCCGATGTATGATACATTCACCAATGCGGAATCTTGGGCCAGTGCCATGGAACTTTGCGTTCCGGCTTCCGCACTATCCGGTTTAACGCTCAGTGGTCCGGAAATGTTCAATGGACTGCCATTGCTTGAGGATCAACAGCTTGGCGGGGTTCTGATGAAAGTGATTCAAGAAATCGTATTAGGCTATGTATTGGGTGTCATTTTCTTTGCTTGGTTCAAAAAGGAGAATGGCGGCCAAAATGATATTGATCCTATACCTTCGGATTTTCAGACTGCAGAATAATTGTACGATAAAAGACTTGTCTTGGGGCGGACAAGTCTTTTAACTGACTTTACCTGATTTTTGAATTAAAGCAAATAGCCAGTAATTTGACCTGGGTATTCTATAAAAGTGAGCATTCTGTTAATAATCCTTGATTTTATTGAATTTTATGATTGCCTCTTATAAAATGGTAGTTGATTAATAAATATAGAGAGGACTACATTTCATATGTCTTTACCAATCCTTCCAACGATAAGTACAGCCTTCATTGTATTAAGTGCCATCACTGTTGCAATAGGCTGGTATCAAATTAAACAGCGCAAAATCGAGACCCATAAAAAAACCATGATGGCAGCTGCGATTTTTGCGGTGATCTTTTTCACTATATATCTTTCTCGGACGGTCTTCATTGGTAGTACGTCGTTTGGCGGACCCGATGACATAAAAATTTATTATACGATTTTTTTGGTTTTCCATATAACGCTTGCAACAACTGGAGCTGTTTTGGGGATCATCATGCTTACCACTGGGTTTAAAGGTAAATTCGCCATTCATAAAAAAATCGGGCCGGCGACAAGCATCATTTGGTTTTTCACTGGGATTACTGGAGTAGCTGTTTACATCCTGCTTTATGTGATTTATCATGGCGGCGAAACAACATCTTTAATAAAGGCAATCCTAGGATTTTAAAATGACAAAAAAGCCTGGTGCAAAAAAAGCATCAGGCTTTTGTATTGGATACAAAAAAGAGAGCATCACACATGATCCTCTCTCTTTGTACCACTTTTCGCTGACGGCTTTTATAGGCCGTTGAATTGTGTAAGTTCTTCTTTGATTTGAGCGAGGATTTTTTCACTTTGTTTAACTAGTGATGCAGGAAAATCCTCTCCTTCACCATATTCAACTCCGTGTGGATAATAGTGTTTTCCTAATAGAGGAACCATTAATTTGATGACGGCCCTGTGAGCGCCAACATCGCCCTCTGTAGCATAGCCAAGTATTCTCAGGTAAAACGTGCCTTCTTTTAATTCGAACTTACGATCGTAACTTACTCTTTCGTAATCCCATTGTTCTGCTCGTATTAAACCATATTGCGGCATTAGGTCATCTAATCGGTTTAAGTCGGCTGTGATGTTTTCGATTCCAAAGCTTTCAAATTTCACGAGTAGTACCTCCCATGTTTACTATTGAGAATTAAAATGACATACCGGGAAAATATTATGTACATGAATATATTAAAAATCTCCAAGTATGTTTATAATATACCATTTTATCCTATATTTTATAATAGTACGAAATGGTGGAAGTTGCAATGAACTCAACCATGGTATTTTAATCATTCACAAAAGTTCCATTTTTAAAATAAATTTAATGAAGGGGCAGTCTAACGTAAATTAGAAAAATATGATTGAACAGTGATATAATCAGGAAAGAAAGGTTTTTGCATTGGATACATAAATTAGATAGAGAGAGGGAGTGTTCCTCTGCGCAGTTTAGGTAAGGTGTTGGTGTTAATCATTATTTTTTTCGTAATCGGTATTTATCTTAATATCGGCGATGAAGATGAAGGGAACCCCCTTATTGATGGTAACAAAGGTGTTAACCCCAATGGACATATAAATGAAAGAAGCACTTCCTCTGAAAAGGAAGGGGTTACTGAAGTGACAGAAGGTCTGGCAGTAACGATCGGGAAAAATGCAAAAGAGATAGAAAGGGAATACGGTAAGCCGGATCGAATTGATTTGTCTGCCTATGGATATGAATGGTGGGTTTATAAAAAGGACTATAATAATTATTTCCAATTAGCCGTTGAAAATGAAAAAGTGGTATCTGCTTATGGAATTGGTGATGAGGTCAATGTCGCTCCTTTTAAAATTGGACAATCGATTGATGCCATCTATTCCAGTTTATATGTGGAACCTACTGTTGACATTGAAGTTGGTCACAGTTCCTATCGTTTTGAATTGTCGGAGGAAGATATGAACATGAGGCCGTTAATTGATTTAGGGAATATTAATGTTCAGCTTTATTTGGATAAGTTCACTGGTACTATTTCAAGCATCCGATTCTTGAATGATTCCGCCCTATTGAAACAAAAGCCGTATGAGTTGACCTATCATGGTGAACTTGTGAAAGTTAAGGACCTTTCAGATGAGGACATGGCGAAAGTGGATGATGGAAATGAGCAGCAAATATTCGATATTACGAATATCATGCGCAGCAGATTTGATTTGAAGCCTTTAGAATGGGATGCCGCTACTGCGGAGGTTGCTTACCTTCATAGCCGGGAAATGAAGGATACCCCTGAAGGAACCCATGTTTCTGAAACAAAGGGGGATTTGGAAAATCGTCTTGATGCAGGTCATGTGAAATACAGGGCGGCCGGTGAAAATATAGCAGCCCATTATGTGGATGCTGCTGCTGTCATGGAAGGTTGGCTAAATAGCAAAGGACATCGGGATGCGATGCTGAACGAGGAATTTACAGGTCTGGGCGTCGGTGTATATAAAAATTATTACACCCAGAATTTCATAAAGAGATAAAAAAACGGACCCGGTTTGGGTCCGTTTCAGTTTGTTGACAAGGGGGTCGGAATTAAAAAATTCCGAACCTTTAATATTCCCTTTGAAATTTGACCAAAGGTTAAGAGATTTGAGCTCTTAGAACCACTATGTTATGCCATTTTAGGACCTTGCCATGTCCACGTGGCCATCTTCTTTAAATTAATGGCAGCGAAAGTAAGCATTGGCTTGCATCGACAATTTTTAAGTCCCCTTAAAGTAGTCCAACGCATAACATGCTTTTCTTTTGCATCTGAGAATATACGCTCAATCGTTTCTTTGCGTTTCGCGTATATAGGTTTTATACCTTGATGATGAAGCAATGATCTGCTTCTTCCACAAATGCTTGCCAGATATGTCGTGTCACTACCTTTTGATGGTCCTTGCTTTCTGTACCGTGATAAATATGAGTATGTTGTACAAATTTGTTTTGGCGATTTGTACTCGCGATAGACCTCTTTATTTGTTGTTGAGGACTTTAAAGTTTTGCACGAAGAGCAAAGGTAACAATCAAAGTGTTCATCGAAACATAAAGAATCCTTCTTTTGTTTGAGGAAGTGTATAGGGTAAAGCAGGTGTGATTACTTTGTTAAATAGGTAGCTTGTAATCGCTGGTGCTTTATAAGCTGCATCTGCGGCAACAGCTTCTCGTTTTCTAACTTTCTCAATCCTAGCTCAACAAGTAGCTTCAAAATATGACTGTCATGTGTATTAGCAGTTGTTACAATCGTTCCCAATACAAAACGTTGCCGTGTCTGCTGCCTGCCATAGTTGTTTCAGTTTCTTCAATCCCTTTACGCATGGAACGAATAACGAAGGTATATTGAATGAATGTCAGTTTAACTAAAATAACTGGATCAATACTGCGAGTCCTACCTCTGAATACATATCTTTCACCAAGTCATAAATGAAAGTGAAGTCAATGGAAGCCTCCATTTACGAACCAAATGGTTCGCCGGCACCAGTTGATCTAAAGTAATCATTTCAAGTTGTTCTCGTTGAATAGAATGATGTTTCGTAACCATCCTCATCACCTCAAGTTTTAATAAATCTATATTAAAACAAAAAAGACTGTAGGCAAAAGGAGTTCTATCCAAGTTTTTAAACCTAGTTGACTGGAGCGGGTGTGCGAGACTCCTGCGGGAATAGCGAGTCCAAGGGGAGACCCCACAGGCGCAAGTGGGCCGAGGGCGGATCGCCCGTGGAAAGCGAGTGCACTACGTTCCAATCAACGTCCAAATTTGTACAAGCAAAAAAAATGTAGACAAACTCGTTTTTCATCGAGTTTGACTACAGTCTGAAACGGACCCGGTTTGGGTCCGTTTTCTTGTTGTGGATCATATTTTAAAAGGTCCCAACCATTTGCAATCCCCTCGATGAGGATCGTTTGCCAATGGAGGTTTTTACATAACGAACTTGGATTCCGCAGTCACGCCCCATTACGTTAGTAAAGGAATTTATGCACTTTTTATCTACCTTTAGCATATGGTGCAATAGGCGATGTCTAAGTGTGAGGTGAGAGTAATGGCAAAAAGAAAGCGGCCCTCCGTGGATGGATTTCGGGAGTTTGTAAAGGAACATCCTCATTTAGTGAATGAAGTGAGAAGCAAACAAGCAACATGGCAGGAACTTTTTGAAGAGTGGTATTTACTCGGAGAAGATCATCCACGCTGGCAGGCTGACGGCAGTGTGGGTGAGCCTAAAGAGAATACAGGATCTCAATCACCGCCGGTTGAAAAGGGAGACCAAAGCACTGAGTTGATCGGTTCGTTAATGAATGCCGTTAAAAACATGGATATGGGGCAGATTCAACAATATATTACGAATGCCAATCAGGCCATCGGTGCAATCCAAGGAGTGCTATCTGCTTTCCAAGGGAATAAATCAGGTGATACCAGTCCTCCCCCAAAAGAAAAAGAGCAGAGAGCTAACCCTTTTTTATTCACCAAAGATTAAGGAGGGTTTTTCATGCGCCAGAATATATATGAATTCATTCAAACAAACGAAGATATGCGAAATTATTTGAGGGTTCAGCCTGCATGGTACAAAAGATTAATGCGTAATCCACATGAAGTGGATGTGTTTGAAACCGAAGCTAAATATTATTTTGAGAAGTCGATTCCACATCGGGTCTCTAAATTTTCGGAAAGCGTTCAGGTTGCCTCAATGATGCTTCATATGTTTCAAGCGATGAATGCTCCAAGTGAATGAAGAAAGTAAGAGTAAATTACTCCTTTTGGCGAACAATAAAGGCAAAAGGGGGACGATGGAATGAGAAAGTTGATATTGGCTCTAACAGTGTTGATGGCAGCGACGGGTTGTGGCAAGAAAATACCTGAACCTGAAAACTCAGGAGTAGCCATACAAGGTGTTTCTACACTAGAGGCTGCCACCACTGTATCGAGCATCCAAAACTCAGATGAGGACTTTCGGGTAAAAACATTTGTGAAAGGCAACTCCGTCTATGTTGAGTGCTACTTGAAAAACTATGGTTTTTCTGAATCAAATCCTGAACAATTGGCAACTGTGTCCGTATTTATTGATAATCAAAAGAAAGTCGATATGAAAACGGCAGCATTTATCGTAAAGGATGTCCCGAATGGCATGCATAAAATAAAGCTGGAGATTTTGAACGGTGCAGGTGAAAAAACAGGACTGCAAAAAGAGATTGAGGTACATATCACTTCCTCGATTTAATCAAACCATTAGCATCTAAAAGAGAGAAATGGTAAAATGGTTGTGGAGGTGAGCTTGTTAATGCTTGCTACTATGGAAATCATCGACATTTTACATCAGGCTGATGGATTAGCTGAAATGATCCTTCATTCTGAAATAGGAGAAGAATATCTCCTTAGTTTATATAAATTACAAAAAGACAAAGAGGCCCAGGGGATTATCTCCAAGTTTACTTCGCTCAAGGATCTATTTGAAGATGTTCAAAGGTTCGGTAAATATCACCCGGATTATAAACGCATCAATTTAGAAACGAGGCAAGCTAAACGAGACATGGATATGCATCCTGCCGTTGCAAGGTTTAAGCTTGCGGAGACAGAATTGCAATCCGTTCTTGATGAAATAAGCGGAAGAATTGGCCGAGCTGTTTCTGAACAGGTCAAAACCCCGGCTGGGAATCCATTTTTTGTTTCATCCGGCGGATGTTCGACGGGAAGTTGCGGAACCGGGGGAAGTTGCGGGTGCTCTGCTTAAGGTAATGGCCAGATTGGGACCATTCAGGGCCGGCCGGTATATAATGCAGCCATCGAAATTCGACATTACTATGGAGTTCGGTGGCTGTGTCATGTTTGGAACCTCGCCGGGACATGGTCATGAACCGATGCATGAACTATCATCTTACATATTTCGGTTACGTGGCAAAAAGCGATTAACTGCGATATAAAATACAATCCGGACAAAGGTTGCCGCAGCAAAACATCTTTTTCTGCGGCACATAAAAACGATGCCGGAATACATATAAATGTTCTTCCTGCCGTACGAAAATGGTTTCACAATGAAGCTGCTTGCCACGCATTGAAAGGCTTGCGGCTTTTTTTATTAAGAGAGAAAGCTTACCATCATCATTTGGTGCCGGATGATAATGGATATATATAAAGGGGATTCCTGTGAACTTTTTTATCGAAGCTTGGGTAATTTCATCATTATCTAATAGATGCACAATAAATTGATGCCAAATTTGGTTTAAATCCATCGTTTGTTTGGCTCCCTTCACAGTGTGTATATTCATAATAGTGAGAGAATTTTGTTTATAATCTTTTTTTCTTGGTTGAAAGTAAAGATTCTGCTATGCTACACTTAGTTAAAACCTTTTAAAAGGGAGTTATTGATATGCTTGGAGCGAGACAGGGAATCATCGTCTATTTACATACATTGAAACAAGCCAAAATGCTTAGGAAATTTGGAAATATCCATTATGTTTCAAAAAAGTTGAAATATGTCGTGCTTTATACGAATATGGATGAAGTGGAACCACTTGTGGAAAAACTGAATAATTATTCGTTCGTTAAAAAGGTGGACCTTTCTTACAAGCCTTTTTTGAAGGTGGAGTACGAAAACTCCAAACCGGATAAAGCGAAAGAATATGATTATAAAATGGGAATTTGAAAAAAGCTGACTCATGCGGAGTCAGCTTTTTCATTTTCAGGGCAGCAACATCTTTCAACCTAATGGCGGCAGATATCTATTCATTCGCAAAATGCCGATTAAGTGCTGGTAGTACAACTCGATTTCTGCAAAGAGCACCGAAGGTTTCACTTCGATTTCAATAATTGGCCTATCCAGTTCCTCAGCCAAGTTCTCAAAAAGCTCATAGCGTTTGTTTTTGGTGGCATGTGGGTTAGGGATACCTTCACGGCAAATGTAAAGCGGCTGGAATTTCCCGGGATCTGTGGGCTCCATGACGATGACCAATGACGTTACCTTTTTATCATTTATAGTAGTATGCATAGCCAATAGCCTTGCAACTCGATGTTTCTGATTGCGGCCTACTTCCAGCAACTCATATATATCGGAATATCCTTGTCCAATTTCAATAAAACGTTGAATCAATTAAACCTCTCCTAACTAACTTATTATTCATTACTTTATCATTATCCCTCATAAAAGAGAAGGACAACTTCATTGACGAATGATGACAAAGGAAATTTGGAATAAGTGGTTTATCAATAAAAAAAAGCCCTGCAAAAATATGCAGGGTCCTTCTATGTCTAACTAAGGACCAGAAGGCAAAGGGAGAGGAGAAACCGGAGGAAGAACTTATGGGGAAACGTAAGCCTTCTCCGCGGTTGGCAACAACACCTAAAAAGGAATGTTGTTATTCACATTATTGCCAAAAACCATTTTATTATTCATGATGTAAAAGATTTATAAAAAGAATGGATATCTTCTATCCATGGTACGAAATGATATGTTCTTTTAATCATGGAAATGAAGGCAAATGGGTTTAAATATTGGCTAGCTATTTCTAATATGTTAGGATAGGAAAGTAACAGAAATTTGTCATAAAATGTGGTGAGAATGATGAGGGTCGTTTCCGGAATTTGCAAAGGAAGACCACTTAAGGCTGTACCGGGTACAGGAACCCGGCCGACTACTGATAAAGTCAAGGAATCCATTTTTAACATGATTGGTCCTTATTTCGAAGGAGGGCTGGTCCTCGACTTGTTTGCCGGAAGCGGTGGACTGGGAATTGAAGCGTTAAGCAGAGGCATGGATAAAGCCATATTTGTCGACCGGGATTTTAAAGCGAATCAAACGGTTAAGGCTAATTTGGAACTATGCAAGTTTTCAGACCGTGCAGAAGTTTATAAAAATGATTCAGAACGTGCATTAAAGGCTTTGGTGAAAAGGGAAATGACTTTTGAATTGATTTTTCTTGATCCACCTTATAAGAAACAAAAGCTAGTCGAGATTCTTGAAGAAATACATAAATACCGATTGCTGAACGATATGGGATACATTGTTTGTGAGCATGGCCATGATGTTACTTTGCCAGAAAAAGTTGGTGACTTTACCGTTAAGAGAAAAGAAGTTTATGGCGTCATTGCCGTTACGATTTATCAATGGGGAAACGTACACGAACAGGGGGAACTATGAATGTCCAAAATAGCGATTTGTCCGGGGAGTTTTGATCCAATAACATTTGGTCATCTTGATATCATTCAAAGGGGAGCGAATGTTTTTGATGAGGTATATGTCGTCATCGTGAACAATTCAGCGAAAAATTCTCTTTTTACAGTGGAAGAGAGACTGGAACTGATTACTGAAGCGACTGCCCATATGCCGAATGTTAAAGTGGATTTCTATCAGGGATTGACGGTCGACTATGCTGAAAGCGTTTCCGCGAATGCCATCATCAGGGGATTGAGGGCGACTTCCGACTTTGAATATGAAATGCAGGGAACTTCGATGAACCGATTCCTTAACAATAAAATAGAGTCATTCTTTATCATGACGAAAAATCAATATTCTTTCTTGAGTTCAAGTATCGTGAAAGAGGTAGCGAAGTATGGTGGGGATATTTCTGAACTAGTGCCAAGTGTCGTCCAGAAAGCTCTGGCCAAAAAATACGAGGAACTGAAAGGATAGAAAAAAGAGCATTGCCAACGGGCAATGCTCTTTTTTGGTTTACGAAAGGCCTTTGAATAGCCTTTTGGTAAATATGATGATGTATAGGATCAAAAACACGAGTGTTAGAATGGGACCTATATCAAGCATGCTTTGATATAGGGAATTCGCGTGTTCACCGGATCCGCTGACCGGGAATGCGTTTATCGGGCTGCCGCTGTACATTTTGCCTTTATAGAATGGTTCCCAAAGCAGGATGGTGATAATGGATGCAAGAAGGCCATGTGCAATCCTGGCCAGAAAAAAGGGAGTGAAACGAATGTCCGTTGCTGCAATGATGCTGGCAACTTGCGCTTGGATGCTGAACCCGTTGAAAGCTAAGATGAAACTTGTCATCACGGTTTGCTGAAAGAGTGTCGCCTCTTCGACCGTGCTGGTTAATTTTGAACCTAGAGTCATTTCAAACATGCCTGATATGAAGGGAAGGCTTAAGGAGTCCGGGAAATTAAAAATATGTAGAATTCCTCCGACCCCAGATGCTAGCAATCCGGTGATGTTCATATGAAATAAAAGCTTGTTCACCACAGAAAAGAGAATGATGAACCCCCCGATCATCAATAGGGTTTGGATGGATGAGAGTACCGCATCTCCAAGTAAACTGCCAAATGGCCTTGTTTCTTTTATTCTGGTACGATGCATTTGACCAAAGGCTTGTCTTATGGAGGGGAGCTTGGTCAGTTCTTTTGCATGGGGTTTTTCTTCTTTCCAACGGTAAAAACGCATGATGATGCCTACACAAATATTTCCTAGGTAGTGGGAAAGGGCAAGGATGATCCCTAAATGAGGGTTGTGGAAAAAACCAACGGCAACGGCAACGAATAGGAACAATGGATTGGATGAATTAGTAAAACAAACGAGTCTTTCAGCTTCAATGCGGGTCAATTGTTCTTCTTGACGAAGCCTTACAGTGAATTTCGCCCCGGCTGGAAACCCTGATGCAAGTCCCATCGCCCAAACGAAACCTCCCACTCCTGGTACACGGAATAGGGGACGCATAAATGGTTCAAGCATGACACCAATGAACCTGACAACCCCAAAACTGATTAATAACTCCGAGAAAATCAAGAAAGGCAGAAGCGAAGGGAAAACAATTGTCCACCAAATATTCAGTCCGCCTTTGGAAGCTTCAAAGGATTCTTGGGGGAAGATGATCAAGCCAACTGCCATCATCGTGACGGAGGTAGCTAACAGTACTGTTTTAGATTTTGATTTTAGCAAAATTCAGCCTCCTCTTGAAGGTTACTAAATAAGGGCAGTTCGTTTCGTATATAATAAAATATGAACTTCTTTTTCTCGAAAAGTAAGCGCATGATGGAATAAGGATTGTACCGACATGTAAAGAGGGATGATCCGCTCAATGGAATATATCTGCCATGCTTGTTTCACTGTCAATATAAATAATATGCTTCTATAAATCCGTTTAAGACCATAACTTTGAATGAGTGTTATTTCAATATTTTGAACTAGTTAAAGCGGGAGGGATATCTTTGTCGAAACCAAAAGTCGGGCTTGCACTTGGGTCAGGAGGAGCTAGGGGGTTTGCACATATTGGCGTGATAAAGGTATTGCAGCAAGAAGGCATTCCGATAGATATGATTGCTGGAAGCAGCATGGGAGCAATGGTTGCAGCCTTTTATGGAGCGGGGTCGGATATCGAGAGGCTGTATAAGTTGTCCCGTGCATTTAAGCGGAAGTATTATTTGGACTTCACCATACCTAAGATGGGCTTCATTTCGGGTAAGCGGACAAAGGATTTAATCAGGGTATTTACATATGGCAAGAAATTTGAAGAACTTGATATTCCTGTGGCGGTGGTAGCCACTGATATAAAAACGGGGGAAAAGGTCATTTTTCAGGAAGGTCCCATCGCACCGGCAGTAAGGGCAAGCATCTCCATTCCAGGGATTTTCATTCCCGAAAGAATCGGAAACAGACTGCTTGTTGATGGCGGCGTAGTTGACAGGGTTCCTGTTTCAGTTGTGAAGGATATGGGAGCAGACATCATAATTGGTGTGGATGTAGCTCACGTGAAACAGGATATGGAGATAAACTCCATATATGACGTCATCATGCAAAGCCTCGATATCCTGCAAATGGAGCTGGTTAAAAGCAGGGAGTTTGCTTCAGACGTCATGATACGCCCCAGGGTTGAGAAATACAGCTCGAAATCATTTACAAACGTACAGGAAATAATTAGTATTGGAGAAGAAGCAGCAAGAGGTAAGATTGATCAAATTAAGCAGAGCATTGTTACTTGGAAGGAGTCCTTTGAAGATGAGCCGTAAAACGTATGTACGCACTTTCCTGGTGGTGGCTATACTTCTCATAGCATCAGCCCTTTATTCCCTACCTTTTTATGTATCGAAACCAGGAATGGCTAAAGAATTGGAGCCAATCATTGAGGTATCCGGGGGAGATGAAGCAAAAGGAAGCTTTATGTTAACCACTGTAAGGATGGGCCGGGCAAATATATATTCCTACATGATGGCGAAGTGGAGCAAATATCAGGAGCTTTATCCGGAAGCCTCCATCAGAAGCGAAGATGAAACAGATGAAGAATATAATATCAGGCAGCTCCACTTAATGGATGGTTCTAAAAATAATGCCATTAAGATCGCATATGAAAAAGCAGGGAAAGAAGTCGAATACGAGTACCTGGGTGTATATGTTTTGGACGTGCTAAAAGGAATGCCGGCAGCAAAAGAGCTGAAAGCGGGCGATCAAATCATTCAAGTTGATGATGTTAAATTCAAGTCTGCACAGGAATTCATGGATTATATTAACGAAAAGAAGGCCGGAGATGAAGTTAAAATAGTTTATAAGCGGGAAGAGACGGAGAAAACGACCGTTCTTTCATTGCAGCCTTTTAAAAATGATCCAAATAGGGTAGGAATCGGCATTTCGCTGGATGACAATCGAAGAGTGAACACAAAACCGGCGATTGCCATAGATTCAGAACATATAGGCGGTCCTTCGGCTGGTTTAATGTTTTCGTTGGAAATTTATAATCAATTAACGAAAGGCGATCTTACAAGTGGATATGACATAGCGGGTACGGGCACGATGTCTGATGATGGGACAGTCGGTCCAATTGGCGGAATCCAACAGAAAATTGTTGCAGCCGATAAGTCTGGAGCCGAAATATTCTTTGCCCCGAATGAAAACGGAGCAGCGGGTTCGAATTATGAAGATGCACTCATTGCAGCAAAGGATATTGACACTGACATGAAGATCGTGCCGGTTGACAACTTTGAAGATGCAGTAGCCTATTTAACGAAGCTAAATGGAAAAGGAAAATGAAAAAAAGCGCAGGCAGTAATCTACTGTCTGCGCTTTTTTCATGATTAGCTTTTTACACTTAAGGATGAAACGGCCAAGCTTGAATCCTTCTTCATTTGAAAATGATGGGAGATTCATATTCACGTTTCATCAATGCAGCTTGATGCGGCTCAGGCAAGCCCAGGGCATACACCTGTGCTGCTCGCAAGTCCGAATCGATGTCCTGCTTCCGATAGGAAGAAAGTTTAGAGATGAGAGGGAGGGGCAAGCCTTTTTTTACAGAACGAAGATATTCTTGCCCCCGGCCATTCATGCCAAGAAGTCTGATATAGGCCGGTTGGTCATTATGAATTACCTGTTCCTTGAATGTATGCGTCAATATATGGACACACATCCGCTGCAGCCGTGTCCATGTGTAGCGTTTTGTCTTCAGCGCTGCCATGAATCCAGAAAAGCTCGAAGATTGTTTGGCCATCTCCTTCATTCGGTGCTCTATGCCTTCCTCAACTTCGTATATTCCTGCCAATTCGGTTAAAGAGGAAGAAAGGATACGGTATTTCAACATGGACCAATACATTTCCCAGTCATGCAAGGCATGGTAGCGCGTTAAATATTGCTCAAGGCCACTCATCGTCGCTTGAGGAATATAACTGGAAACAGAATGTAATTCCTGGTGTTCATGGATGGCTTTACGTATCCCCGTTGCGCTGGCAATAGGGTCTTTGGACAACTTTGTTTCATGGTACCCTGCAGCGACCCTTTGAATCGTATAAGGGCGAATGGAGTAGCCGTTTGAAAGGGCAGCACTTACATATTCTTTTCCAAGGATATTATTCGGCTTCGTCAAATCCAATGCCGCATCACCATGGATGATCGAACGATAAGCCTGGGCAGCACTTGACGGATAACTATTACCGGCATCCATGGCCGATTTGATTGCGGCATCGAATGCAGCGGAATTTTCCGAAAGGATTCTGTGGGCGATGATGAATGGTTCAATTTTGCCATCCTCGCTTCCGAAGCAAAAAGAGTCACAGCCTAGCGATTCCAAAAGAGCAATAGATCCTTTTGCAAATATTTCAGCCTTCTGTGTCGCGAAAGCATATGGCAGCTCAATGACAAGATCAATGCCGCCATTCAAGGCCATTTCGGCGCGTGTCCACTTGCTGACGATAGCGGGCTCGCCACGCTGTAAGAAGGGCCCGCTCATAACAGCGACAACGACATCTGCCCCTGTTTTTTCTCTACTTTCTCTTGCATGTAAAACATGTCCATTGTGAAAAGGGTTATATTCGACTACTAAACCGCAAGCTTTCATTCGTTCACCTCAGAGAAAAACTTTGTATTTTATCAACTTAGTGCTAAAATAGTATTTCAAGTAAAATTACTATAAGTAATCGTCTGGATTTTTTGTTAGAAATGATTCATTAAACTTAGACAATCAGTTAGGATGACTACATTATAGTGTAAAGAAAAAATATTGACAAACTTATAATTGAAAGCTATAATTATTTTTGTTGCCTTGAGGTGATTTCATTTGAAATGGACGATTAGTCAACTTCAAAAAATTCGGGACAAAGATTTACGGTTTGATGAACTGGTGGATGTCTTGGACATTAGAGAAAGAGACCCGCAAATTCGCGATGTTTCTCCGATCAGAGTAGAAGGAAGAGCTGATATCAGCTCGACCGAGATTACTTTTCACTTGCATCTTTCAGGTGAATTAACATTACCTTGCTCCCGTACACTGGTAGACGTTAAATATCCGATTGATATTGATACAAAGGAAACCTTTCTTTTAAAGGCAGATGGCACAGATTTCTACGGAGATGATGTCACTGTTGTGGAAGGCGACGTTGTAGACCTAATACCGGTAATTAAAGAAAATTTATTGCTAGAAATTCCGATGCAGGTTTTTTGTGAGGATGTCGATTCGAATGAAGCTGCTCCTCAATCTGGGAAAGACTGGGCTGTTATTTCCGAAGAGGAAAATGAGCATAAGGTTGATCCGAGATTTGCAAAGCTTGCCGACTTTTTTGACAACAATAAAGAATCTTGATTGGAACGAAAAATCGTTAATCCGATTTTTCCAGCTTTTTTATATTTTTTAAGGAGGTGGGAATAATGGCTGTACCTTTTAGAAGAACGTCGAAAACTGTAAAAAGAAAACGTCGTACACACTTCAAGCTTCAAGTACCTGGTATGGTAGAATGCCCGAGCTGTGGTGGAATGACTCTTTCACATCACGTTTGTAAAGAATGTGGAACATATAAAGGAAAAGAAGTTGTCGCAAAATAATTTCTTGACCTACTTGAGAGTTTAGCTCTCTTGATGCAACACGCTAATCAAAGCGCAGGGATTTTTCTCTGTGCTTTTTTTACAAATGTATTTGGCAGAATATTTTGAATCATTCGCGTTTGCCGATGATTTTGGAGAAGGTGTTTACATGGATCAGGTGATTGAAGTTGAAAAGGGTAAACGCGGTTTCATGAAGCTCCTATTTAATAGGCCGGAGAAAAGGAATGCCGTGAATTATCAGCTGATGGACGACCTTGAGTCGATATTATCGGAAGCTGCATGCGATGATGAAGTTAAGTTGCTGGTCCTGACCGGGGCGGGCTCTGAGGCGTTCTGTTCAGGCGGGGATCTAAAGGAATTTCAGGATTTGCATACAGAAGAAGAGGCCTTTGCTATGTTATCTAAAATGGGTGAAATTCTGTATAAACTAGCAGTATTCCCAAAACCGACAATAGCGCTAATCAATGGAAGTGCTTTCGGCGGTGGATGCGAAATAGCGACAGCTTGTGATTTCAGGTTAGCAAAGAGGGAAGCTAGGCTAGGGTTTGTACAAGGTACCCTAGGAATAACGACTGGCTGGGGCGGAGCTTCGCTTTTACTTGAAAAAATACCAGAGCAAAAAGCTCTAAAGCTATTATTGGATGCAAAAATACATAAAGCTGAGGAAGCGAAGGAACTTGGCTTCGTAGATGAGATAGTCGGAGAAGGTACGGATGGATGGGAATGGTTTGCGGAAGATTTTCTTCGCCATGAGACAGGGGTATTGATGGCCTATAAACGATTGCTGGTGCATAAATGGCAGGATAGCGGGCTTAAAGGAAGAATGGATGCGGAAATCCGGGAATGTTCCAAACTGTGGGCGAGTGATGAGCATCATGCTGCAGTCGAGCGTTTTCTAAATAAGAAAAAATAAATATTACACGCTCTATATATCTTCTATCTTTCCTAGCATGTGCATATTATGAATTAAAACTTGCTAAGGAGGTAGAGAGATGACGATTGCGAGACAAGATGCATGGACTCATGATGAGGATCTGTTGTTGGCTGAAGTGGTACTGAGGCATATACGGGAAGGCAGTACACAATTAAAGGCGTTTGAAGAAGTGGGGAAACAGTTATCGAGGACATCTGCTGCTTGTGGGTTCCGTTGGAATTCATTTGTTAGGAAGCAATATAAATCAGGGATAGAGCTGGCGAAAAAACAAAGGAAAGAACAGGTAGTCAATAATCCTGAAGTGGAAAGGGATTCGATTGCAACGGTCGAAAATGTCACGATTGAAGAAATAACGCCCGAGCATGAAGATAAAGAATCTATTACCCTTCAGGAAGTTATATTATATTTAACCAAAATGGATGAATTCTTTCAGCTTGATAATAAGGAAAAAGAACGGATTTCTGAGCGTTCCCTATTTCTTGAACGGGAAAATGTCCGATTACTGGAAGAGAATGTCCTGCTTAAGGAAAACCTGAAAGCTGTTGAGGAAGATTATCGTGCGTTAATGCAGATCATGGAGCGCGCAAGAAAACTTAGTGTCCAGGAGGACGAAAAGGCGAATCCGAAGGTGAGTTTCCAAATGGATAAGAATGGTAATTTGGAAAGGGTCAATAAATAAAAAATGCGGGTGGGAAAATCCGCCCGCATTTTCTTGATGCTTCCTTATTCTTGTGTATCTATTTCTTTCTTATCTTGTACGTCAAATGGGCTCCAAATCAGCGGGTTTTCTCCGAGGTCCCTGTCCAAATCATAGGAAACAGCAGAAAAACCCATCTTTTTCCAAAAGTCTTGTGAATGGACTCTTGGGTTAGTTTTGATAGGCATGTTCAGGCTTTTGGCGAATTCGACCAAAGCTCTTCCATAACCTTTTTTCTGATAGTTAGGCAGGACTTCAAGTTTCCAAAGAACAAGGAAATCCCTGGAATTGTCAAAATACTGGTCAAATTTAGCGCTTCTTTTATAAAGGCTCATTCGAGCTACAAGTTTATCGCCATAAAAGATTCCGTAAAAAGGTGATTGGCTGTCATTTTCAATGATGTTACCTTCTAAATCATCTAGCATGGACAGTTCCTGTATCCCGTATTCTTTGAATTTTTTGAATTCCTCAAGCGTTTTAAAATTTACAAGTAATCGTTCAACCTTGTATTCCATAAAAAAGCTCCCCCTTAATTCTGATAAACCTCTTCCGATAGTACCCTTTGAAAGTCATCCCACTGATCTTTGCCATGTGGAATTTCAACTTAGGTTAAATCTAGTATGACATCATCGACTTATCCTAGCTTACTAAATGCTTATAGCCTTTTATTCCCCGCCCTTTTCCCTTCAATTTCTTTGGGGTGAGTTTGGAGTTATCTTTTGTTCCTGTAAAGTCTTCAAAATGGCTAAGCTTTTCGTATCTAATATACCATTAAATTAACACTTAAAGAAGAAAATATTATATCTTCAATGGCGTATTAATCATTCTTTCCATTGGTATTTTATGACGGGCCATCGTTAATGGAAGTTCCATCGTTTCATTCAATCGGATTGGCTGTGTTTTCCAACGATGGGAAAATTCATGCAGGCTAAAAAAGATAATGTGATAAAATAGTAAATATATTTCAAAAAGTAAGGAAGGTTATCATGAGAATTGGAATCATTGGCGGAGGGGCCATAGGGCTGTTGTTTGCGTCCCGTTTAAGTGAAAAGCATAATGTGACTCTCTATACCCATACTGCGGATCAGGCGTTCATCATCCAACGTGATGGAATCCGTCTTATTGCTGATGGCGAAAGCCGACTGCAGACGGGCATCATTTCCAAGGGGCTGGATGAAGGGATATCGGATGTGGATCTTCTTATAGTGGCCGTCAAGCAATATCACCTGCCGCAAATACTGCCTAGGATCAAAGATTTTCAGGTTCCATTGCTATTCTTGCAGAATGGTTATGGGCATATTTCTTATTTAAAGCAGCTTCAATCCCCGAACATATATGTGGGGGTAGTGGAGCATGGAGCATTGAAACATGACGGGAATACCGTGGAGCATACGGGACTCGGCATGACAAGGATCGCTTCCTTTAGCGGGGAACTTGAGCAACTATCGCTAGTGAATGAAAGGATCGATCATTTTCCTTTTACGAAGAGTGAAGATTTTCACTCGATGCTGATGGCTAAGCTTGTCGTCAATGCTGTGATAAATCCATTAACGGCGATACTTGGTGTGGAAAATGGCGGTTTAATCACTAACTCTTTTTACTACCAATTATTTCAAGATCTTTTTGAAGAAATCTCCGGTATTTTGGAAGTTCAAAATAAGGATGAGTCATTTGAACATGTGAAATCCGTTTGCATGGCAACTGCGGAAAATCGATCTTCCATGCTAAAAGATTTAGAAAATGGCCGTAAAACGGAAATTGATGCCATTTTGGGTCATATCCTCTCGGAGGCAAAGAGTAAAGGGAAAAGTGATTGCCTGACGTCTTCTCTATATAAGATGGTCAAAGGAAAAGAGTCTCAGGGGGGATGAGGATGTGCCGTACGTAGTTTCAAGCCTTGCCGCGATATTTATTACCTTGCCTTTCGTAGGGTATATACTTTTTTTTATAGGTGCCAAGCAATTCACTGGAAACCATCGGCGCTCCGTTCAATTTGCAATGGACATGAGTACGCTGCTGTTCGTATTATCCGTCCATTATTTGATCATTACGATCTGGGATATGCAAATTATTTGGGTGATCATGCTCATCATGATCATCAACGCATTCGTGGTGGTTCTTGTCCATTACAAGGTAAAAGAAGAAATCATTTTCCATAAGGTATTAAAGGGTTTTTGGAGAGTGAACTTCGCCTTTTTTTTCGTGGCTTACCTTCTATTGTTTTCCATTGGAATAATTACAAGTATTACGAAGATATTGACTACATAACATAGAACATCGCATCAATTTTCTGCTGCTGGGCAACTTCTTTTGTTTTCTTAAACCGGAATGTTATACTCTAAAAAGAATTGTAGTTGCAGAGAAAGGGAGAACAGAAATGGAGATGAAAGATCTCGCGTTACCATCTTTAAACCGTTTTGCATCGGACTATTTACAAAACCGTCTTGAAACGGAGGATTATTTTCACTATGACTTGTCTAAGCCTGACATTTATCACAATAGATATGAAGAATTGATGAACCGCTCTTTTTCACGTGATGAATTGTCGGATTACATACAACAATACATGTCTCGTCTTTCATTCAGTGAGGCAGTTAAGGGTAATATTGGAAGGTTGCGCAGGGATGATTCCGTTGTTGTGATTGGAGGACAGCAGGCAGGGTTATTATCAGGGCCGCTGTATACCATTCATAAAGTGATATCGATCATTAAGCTTGCGGAAGAACAGGAAAAAAAACTGGGGCAGCCAGTCATTCCGGTTTTTTGGATAGCTGGAGAAGATCATGATTTGGCTGAGGTCAATCATGTTTATGTTATGAAAAACGGAAAACCCGATAAAAAAACCTATCCTTCCTACCAGCCATATAAAACAATGGTTTCTGATGTGGAGCTGGAAACGGAAAAGGCAGAGAAGTGGCTTGAGGAAATCATTGAAACTTATGGAGAAACGGAATTTACGAACAAACTCCTGATTGATATGAAGGAAACCATTAAGAGATCGAATACCTTCGTCGATTTCTTCGCCGAGCTGATTCATGAATGGTTCAAAGAATATGGCCTTTTACTAGTCGATGCCGGAGATCCGGATTTAAGGCGAATTGAGAAGGCATACTTTGAATCGATGGTCAATGAAAGTGGACGGATTGCTGAAGTGGTCGAGGAACAGCAATCATTCATGCATGCGAAAGGGTATGCAAAAATGATTGAAATGGATAAACGCGCCGCTAATTTATTTTATTATGATCCAGAAAAAAAAGATCGATGTTTACTCGAACGCGTAGAAGGCGGTTTCAGCGGAAAAAACGGTGAGGTATCATTTACCGGGGATGAACTCTTGCAGATAGCCAGAAATCATCCAGAACGATTAAGCAACAATGTCATTACACGCCCGCTCATGCAGGAAATGCTTTTCCCTGTATTGGCATTCGTTTCTGGGCCAGGGGAAATAGCCTATTGGGCAGAATTAAAAAAAGTGTTTGAGTTGTTTTCCATGAAAATGCCGCCAATCATTCCTAGGTTGAATATCACGCTGGTGGAGCGGAGTATCCAAAGCGACCTTGAAGAAATGGAACTCAGTTTGGAAACTGTTCTGACTGAAGGAACCGCTAATGCTGTGGATAGTTACCTTGCTTCCGTTAAAGATGAAACGATTGACACCCTGTTCGGGACGCTGAAATCACAGCTTGAAGAGAACCATGAAAAGCTTTTTGTCCACGCTGTCTCTTTGGATAGGGGCCTCGAGCCGATGTTGAACAAGAACATTGAATTCATTCAAAAGCAATTGAATTTCATGTATGGCAAAATCGGTGACCGTACAAAGGAACGACATTCGGTCATCTTGAAAAAATATGATCGGATAGCAAATTCGCTGTACCCTCTCGAATCACCCCAGGAGAGGATTTGGAATGTGTTTTATTACTTGAATCAATATGGGCCAGAGCTCGTAAGGGATATGATGAAACTGGACTATCGCTTCAATAATCAGCATAAATTGATTTTCATTTAGAAAAACCATCCGTTTTGGGGGAAAGTGGCGGATAGATCATATTGAATACGGTTGCCACAAACCAATCCTGATGGAGGGATTGAAATGTGAAAAAAGACAGGTGCTAAAGCCTGTCTTTTTTTCTGTTTCCTGAGTACTTGTCAGGCGGGGCTTCGACAGTAATGGTGGGCCTGCGTCTTAGTTTGAGTGCATTCGAGGGAAATGCACGTTTCTTTGAATAATTTGGCTAAATAAACTTAATAAGAAAAGAAGGTAATTTTTACTTGGAAGGAGAAAGTAAAAACAAGTGGAGAAAGGTGGGGGAATGTGGTACATTGAGATTAGAATGTGGGGGTAGTGGGTATGTTCATGGGAGAGTACCATCATAACATCGATATAAAGGGCCGTTTGATAGTCCCGGTGAAATTCAGGGAAAATCTCGGGGAGCAATTTGTCCTTACCCGCGGACTTGATCAATGTTTATTTGGTTACCCTATGGAAGAGTGGAAGCTGCTAGAAGAAAAGCTGAAAGCCCTGCCTTTAACAAAAAAAGATGCCCGAGCCTTTACCCGTTTTTTCTTTTCTGCAGCTACAGAATGCGAAATTGATAAACAAGGGCGAATTAATATCCCCACGCCGCTTACTTCATATGGCCAATTGGAAAAAGAATGTGTAATTCTTGGTGTTACCAATCGTATTGAGATTTGGAGCAAATCCCTTTGGGAAAACTATTTTTCAGCTTCGGAGGATTCTTTCGCTGAGATAGCAGAAAATATGATTGGCTTTGATATTTAAGGCTGCCCTCAGAAATAGAGTCACTCAATAACCGATTGGAAGGATGTCTAGCATGTTTCAACATACAACAGTGTTATTAAAAGAGACGGTTGATGGATTGAACATCAAACCTGATGGAATTTATGTGGATTGTACTTTAGGAGGAGCCGGTCACAGCGAATACTTACTTTCACAGCTCTCTGACAAGGGCAGGCTTTATGCTTTTGATCAGGACGAAACGGCGATTCGGAATGCTAAGGAAAAATTGGAAAGCTATGGCGAACGTATTGTTCTTGTTCCTAATAATTTTAAATACTTAAAAAAAGAGTTGAATGCCCGGGGAATCGAGAAAGTGGACGGGATCCTTTATGATTTAGGTGTGTCATCCCCGCAATTGGATACACCGGAGCGTGGTTTCAGCTATAACCATGATGCACCATTGGATATGAGGATGGACCAAAGTGCAGCCATTTCTGCCTATGATGTCGTGAATACTTGGTCATTCCATGATTTACTGAGAATTTTCTTCCAATATGGAGAAGAAAAGTTTTCGAAACAAATTGCCAGGAAAATTGAAGCGGCACGTGAAATAAAACCGATTGAAACGACGTTCGAACTTGTGGAATTAATTAAGGATGGGATACCCGCCCCGGCAAGACGTAAAGGCGGACACCCTGCGAAACGAGTGTTCCAAGCAATAAGGATCGCTGTGAATGACGAACTTGGTGTCTTTGAAGATTCCCTGGAGCAGGCCATTTCGCTTTTGGATAAAGAGGGAAGAATATCTGTCATTACATTCCATTCGCTCGAAGATAGAATTTGTAAAACGGTATTTAAAAAGGCCAGTAGCATGCCGGATCTTCCGCCTGGACTTCCAGTTATCCCGGATGAATTCAAGCCAACTATGAAAATAATTACGAGAAAACCGATTTTACCTTCAGAAGAAGAATTGGAAGGGAATAATCGTTCCCGGTCGGCTAAGCTAAGAATCGCCGAAAAGCAATGATTACAGAAAAAAATCAGTGAGGGGGAACATGAATGAGTTCCATAGCCAAAAAAGTACAAGAACAGCAATATGAAGACCAACAACAGCAACAGACACAGCAAACAATGGTCATCCGTAAAGCGAAGATATCCATTGGTGAAGTTTTCTTACTATGTGCCCTTGCTATCATGGTTACCTTCATGGGAGTGAAAATAGTCTCTAATCAAGCGGCCATCTATGAAACGAATAAAGAGATCCAGCTAGTGGAAACGTCTATTGAAGAACAGGGTAAAGTGAATGATGATTTGAAAGTGCAGGTTGCTGAACTTAGTACATACGAGAGAATTTGGAAAAAAGCTGCAGCGCTAGGGTTCAAGTTAAATGAGAATAATGTGAAGGGTGTGCAGTGATAATGCAGAAACAAAAAAATATGAAGCATGGGGCAGCCGGATTATTCTTCTTATTCGGCCTGCTCTTTTTTGTTTTAGTCTGCCGCTTTTTGTATATTCAGGTGACGGGTACAGCTGGCGGGGAGGTACTGGCTTCGAAAATCGACAAGAAATATGAAAAAAAACAGGTCATAGAAGCAAAAAGGGGAAGCATACTCGATACAAAAGGTGAAGTCATCGCCGAAGATACTTCCTCCTATATCTTAAGGGCAGTACTTAGTGAAAAGGAGCCGGAGCATGTCAAGGATCCGGAGAAGACCGCGAATGAGCTTGCTAAATATATCGACATGGATGAACAGGACATCTATGAAAGACTTACGAAAGAAAAGGCATACCAAGTGGAGTTTGGCAGTGCCGGCAAGGATTTGACTCAGGTCGTCAAGCAGAAAATAGAAAAATTGGAACTGCCGGGAATTACATTCGGAAGGACGAATAAACGTTTTTATCCGAATGGGATTTTCGCCTCCCATCTGATTGGCTATGTAGAAAAGGATGAAGAAACGGGAGAAATGGCTGGTAAGTTCGGCATCGAAAGGTACCTCAATAAAGAATTGCAGGAAACGGATGGGAAGCTGACATATGACAGTGATTCATGGGGTTTCCTCTTACCGGATAAGAAGGAAAAGGTCGTTGCTCCTGATAATGGCAATGATGTCATGCTTACGATCGACAAGAAAATACAAACATTCTTGGAAGACTCGATGAGCAAAGTGCAGGAAAAATATGATCCCGAACAAATCATAGCGATTGTCTCCAATCCCAAAACGGGGGAGATTGTGGCGATGGGGCAAAGGCCCACCTTCCATCCGACAACGAAAGTCGGGCTAACGGATACATGGCGTAACCTGGCAATTGAAGAAACCTTCGAACCGGGTTCAACCATGAAAACATTCACCCTTGCCGCGGCTGTTGAGGAAGGGGTCTTTAATCCGAATGAAAGCTTTGTTGCAGGAACCTACAAAGCCGGATCGGGTAAAATCGGGGATCATAGCGGAATCGAAAGAGGAAAGAGCATGACCTTTCTGGAAGGGGTTCAACGTTCCTCGAACGTCGCTTTTGCCACACTTGCAATGGATAAAATAGGAGCCGATACGTTCCGTGAGTATTTGACTAAGTTCGGATTTGATAAAAAAACGGGAATTGACCTGCCAAACGAGATAACCGGTAAAATTCAATACAAGTATAAGCTTGAAAAAGTGACTACCTCCTTTGGACAGGGTTCGACCGTTACACCGATTCAACAAATCCAAGCTGCATCCGCAATAGCCAATGACGGAAAAATGGTGCGGCCGTACGTGATAAAAAGCATTTCCGATCAGGATACCGGAAAAATTTTGAAAACGACCAAGCCTAAAGTGACAGGGCAACCGATTTCGGCAGAAACTGCAAAACAAGTACGTGATTATTTGGAAACGGTAATTTCCGCGAAAAAAGGAACAGGGAAAAAATATGCCATTGATGGATATCAAGTAGCGGGGAAAACCGGTACTGCACAAATTGCGGGTCCGACAGGCAGATATTTAGAAGGGAAAAATAACTATGTGTTCTCCTTTTTAGGAATGGCTCCAAAAGATGATCCGCAGTTGGTCATGTATGTGGCGGTCAAGCAGCCCAAGTTAGGTGTATCTTATGTTGGGGCTGATCCATTGTCAGAGATTTTCAATCCTGTCATGCAAAATAGCCTGCAATATCTAAACATAAAACCTTCTGAAGTTAAAAAACAAAAAGCAAATAAAATTAAAGACTATACGAATCAAACCGAGAGTTCAGCTGTTACAGAACTGAAGGAACTTGGTTATGATGTAAGTATGATCGGAAGTGGACGTAAAGTGCTCGACCAATCCCCGAAAGCGGGGAGTGTACTCTTACAAGGTGAAAAGATAATCCTCAGGACGGAAGGCGAAATGAAAGTCCCTGACATGAAGGGATGGTCCTTGCGCGATGTCATGAAATTGGCTAAGGTTGCAAAACTGGATCTGAAAACCGAAGGTACTGGATACGTGAGTAAACAGAGTCTTAAGGCCGGGAAAAAGGTAAATGAAGGGGAAACCTTCAATATTGAATTATCCCAGCCTGATGGGGCTGGTGAAGATATACCGACAAAAGAGAAAACAGAGTGAAGATAAAGAGGGGATCCAAATGGATTCCCTCTTTGTTTCTTTCAAAGTTTCTAGTCTAGCATCGAGTAGACAAGCATATATTGAAGCATGTATGAAATGGAGGTGCCTGTTTTTGCGTGTTTCGAATGTTACTGTCCGAAAACGGCTGGCAATCGCATTGGCGATCGGTATCGTTGTTTTTTTTATCATTGATATCCGATTGGGAATTGTACAGTTTTATCTAGGGGATAAGTTGACGGGGCTGGCTAAAGATTCCTGGAGCAGGAATATTCCTTTTGAAGCCAAACGAGGAGAAATCCTTGATCGGAATGGTGTCGAGCTGGCAACGAATATATCTGCGCCAACAGTCTATGTCATACCTAGACAGATTGAGAATCCTGGGGAGACGGCGGAACAGCTTGCTTCAATATTGGATATGACAAAGGAAAAGGCTTATCAATGGTTAACGAAACAGGCGATGAGCGTCAGAATTCCGGAAGGCAGAAAGATATCTCACGAAAAGGCGAAGGAAATTAAAGCATTAGGGATAAAGGGCGTATACATCGCTGAAGATTCAAAGCGCCATTACCCATTTGGTGAATACCTTTCACATGTTCTTGGCTTTACAGGCTCTGACAATCAAGGGTTGATGGGTATTGAATTGTCTTATGATAAGGAACTAAGCGGGGAAAAAGGATTCGTTAAATTTTACTCCGATGCGAAAGGGAAAAGGCTTGAGAATATGGCCGATGACTATAAGCCCCCTGTTGATGGTGATAATTTGAAGCTGACCATCGATAGCAAAATCCAGACAATTGTGGAGAGGGAGCTCGATAATGCGGAGGCGACATATGATCCCGATGGTATAATTGCCATTGCAATGGACCCGAACACCGGGGAAATATTGGCAATGTCCAGCAGGCCAACCTTCGACCCTGCCAATTTTCAAAATGTCCCCTCGGAAGTGTATAATCGTAATTTACCAGTTTGGAGTATATATGAACCAGGATCGACTTTTAAGATCATCACGCTTGCTGCAGCGCTTGAGGAAGGGAAGGTCGACTTACAAAAGGAACATTTTTATGATTCCGGACATGTGGAAGTGTCAGGATCAACGCTGCATTGCTGGAAAAGCGGAGGACATGGCGATCAAACTTTTCTTGAAGTGGTCGAGAACTCATGTAACCCGGGTTTTGTGGAATTAGGGAACCGGCTTGGTAAAGACAAGCTGTTTAAATATATAAATGATTTCGGTTTTGGTCAAAAGACGGGAATTGATTTAACCGGAGAAGGAAAAGGAATCATGTTCAACATGGATCGAGTGGGTCCGGTTGAGCAGGCAACTACTGCGTTTGGACAAGGTGTAGCCGTAACGCCCATTCAGCAGGTGACAGCGGTATCGGCAGCCGTGAATGGCGGGACTTTGTATACACCATATATCGCGAAGGAACTCGTGAATCCAAAAAATGGGGAAGTGCTGATGCGAAAGACCCCTCAGGCGAAGAAAAAGGTGATTTCAGAAGCAACCTCGAAGAAAGTCCGGGAAGCGCTTGAATCCGTTGTCGCCCAAGGAAGCGGCAAAGGAGCATTCGTGGAGTCGTACCGCGTCGGCGGGAAAACGGGTACAGCCCAAAAAGCTGAAAATGGCAGATACCTTGAAAATAATTATATTCTCTCATTCATTGGTGTCGCTCCAGCGGATGATCCGCAAATCGTCGTTTATATAGCTGTGGATAATCCGAAAGGAACGGTACAATTCGGCGGGGTCGTTGCCGCACCGATCGTTGGGAATATCATGGAGGATTCACTTAGGGCCATGGGCGTCAAGCCAAGGAAAAACCAGATTGAGAAGGAGACGGTCTGGACGGATCCCGTCATGGTCGAGGTACCAGACGTCGTGGGTCTCAGCAAAAAAGAATTGCAAACCCAGCTCATCGACCTTAAGCTTGATATTGCCGGAAATGGGGATAAAGTCATAAATCAAGCCCCAGATCCAGGTGTTAAAGTAAAACAAGGCTCTACAATAAGAATTTATCTTGGCGAAAATACAGAATAAGTATAATATAATATATGAATAGTTAAAGCGGCTGAAGATTCATCAGCCGCTTTGTTTACGGAGTCGGGATAACCCCGTATAATTGAAATTGGTTTCTCGACAAGCCAAGGCTAATCACATATAATGAATCCTCAAATTAAGTTGAGAGGGATGGAAAAATGAAGCTTCACAAATTACTATCTTATTTACACTCCTTATTTACGTATGAAGGAGAAAATCCTGAAATCACCTCCATTGAAAATGATAACCGTAAAGTCATAGACGGAAGTTTATTTGTTTGTATAAAAGGTTATACAGTCGATGGTCATGATTTTGCCCAACTTGCTGTAGAGCATGGAGCTGCAGCAGTCATTGCCGAAAGGCCGCTTGACCTCGATGTTCCCGTGATCGTAGTCAGGGATTCGAGCAGGGCGATGGCGGTTCTTGCCGATGCATTTTATGGCCATCCGACTCAAAAGATGCGCTTGATCGGAATTACAGGAACGAATGGAAAGACGACGACCAGTCACTTATTGGAAAAGATTTTCGAGGATCGACATGAAAAAACAGGCTTGATTGGCACGATGTATACAAAAATCGCCGATACGGTATATGAAACCAAGAATACGACGCCAGATAGCGTTACACTGCAGAAGGCTTTTCATGAAATGGCCGAAACATCCGTCTCCACGGCCATTATGGAGGTTTCATCGCATGCACTTGAGCTTGGGCGCGTCCATGGCTGTGATTATGATATTGCCGTCTTTACGAATCTCACACAGGATCATTTGGATTTTCATAAAACCATGGACAGATACAGGCAGGCAAAATCCTTATTTTTCTCACAGCTTGGCAATGCTTACATAGAAAATCGCCCTAAATATGCTGTGCTTAATGCTGATGATGAGGCAACTGCCGATTTCATTAAGGCGACTGCCGCTACAGTCGTTACATACGGCATAGACAATGAAGCGGATATCAGGGCCAAAGATATAAAAATTGATGCAAATGGCACATCGTTCACCTTGACAGCAGGTAAAGAAGAGCGATACATTCAGCTGAAGCTAATTGGTAAATTCAGTGTTTATAATGTACTCTCTGCCATCTCTGCTGCTTTGTGTGCCGGTAACGATCTGGATGAGACAATTAGATCCATCGAGGATATAAAAGGTGTTGCAGGCCGTTTTGAGCTCATTTCAGCGAATCAGGACTTCCCGGTCATTGTTGACTATGCCCATACTCCGGACAGTTTGGAAAATGTTCTGAAGACTGTTGGTGAGTTTGCTAAAAAGAAAATTTACGTGATAGTGGGCTGCGGCGGGGACCGAGACAAGACAAAGCGTCCAATCATGGCGCAAATTGCATGCAGCTTGGCGACTGACCCGATCTTCACTTCGGATAATCCACGCAGTGAAAATGCTGCCCAGATTCTCCGGGATATGGAAGCTGGTGTAGCAGGCAAAGAATATACGGTTATTGAAGACCGCAGGCAGGCAATAGCTTACGCAGTTTCCAAGGCGGAAGAGGGCGACGTTATATTAATTGCTGGAAAAGGACATGAAACCTATCAATTGGTCGGTGACGAAGTGCTTCACTTCGATGACCGTGAAGAAGCGGAAAAGGCGATTCAAAGTCGTTTGGGTTCAGTTTGAACCAACGCTGAAATTGACCTGCAACAAAATAGGAAAAGACATCAAGCAGAATTTAATATTTGAATTGTGTTAGGAATGAGGGAATAAGGAATGTTGGAACAAGTGATTTTTTATACGATTTTGGTGGCGTTTTTAGTAACCGTTCTTCTTTCGCCGATTTTCATCCCGTTTTTAAGAAGATTGAAATTCGGGCAAAGTATTAGGGAAGAAGGCCCGCAATCGCATTTGAAAAAAACGGGAACACCCACCATGGGCGGTTTGGTCATATTATTATCTGTTACCATCGCTACACTAGTCATGACTTTGAAATTTTCGGCACCTTCAACCGAAACGTATTTATTATTATTCGTTACTTTAGGTTTTGGTTTATTAGGTTTCCTTGATGATTTCATCAAAGTGGTCATGAAGCGTAACCTGGGACTGACTTCCAAGCAAAAACTGCTTGGACAAATTGTGATTTCGGTCATCTTTTACTTCGTATTCAAGCAGACAGACCGTTTTAATCCTGAATTGACGATTCCAGGCACTGACTTTGCTTTTGATTTTGGCTGGTTTTATCTGTTCATCGTTATATTCTGGCTGGTAGGCTTTTCGAATGCCGTCAATTTGACGGATGGGCTTGATGGACTTGTCTCAGGGACATCAGCCATTGCCTTTGGTGCTTTTGCCATTTTGGCCTGGAGTCAGTCACAATATGATGTCGCCATTTTTTCGGTGGCGGTTGTCGGTGCAGTACTCGGATTCTTGGTATTCAATGCACACCCGGCAAAGGTTTTCATGGGGGATACGGGTTCCTTGGCCCTTGGGGGAGCGATCGCAACCATCGCCTTGTTAACGAAGCTTGAAATCCTCCTGGTAATCATTGGCGGAGTCTTCGTCATTGAAACGCTCTCGGTCATCCTTCAGGTAGGATCTTTTAAAACGACTGGTAAACGTATATTTAAAATGAGTCCGCTTCACCACCATTATGAGCTTTCCGGCTGGTCGGAATGGCGTGTCGTCGTCACTTTCTGGACAGTGGGGCTGCTGTGTGCGGTACTCGGAATCTATTTAGAGGTGTGGATATAATTGAAAGAGACTGCAAAGTATTCAGAGAAAAAGATATTAGTATTGGGTTTGGCAAAAAGCGGAGTGATGGCAGCTTCGCTTCTACATAAATTAGGTGCTTTCGTGACGGTTAATGACATGAAGCCATTATCGGAAAATCCTGAGGCGCAAGGACTTCTTGAACAGGGTATCAAAGTCATCTGCGGCAGTCATCCAATCGAGCTTCTGGATGAGGGGTTCGAGCTGATCGTGAAAAATCCGGGAATCCCCTATCGGAACCCTATCGTAAAAGGGGCATTGGAAAAAGGGATTCCTGTTATCACGGAAGTTGAACTGGCCTACCAGATAAGTGAAGCACCTTTCATAGGAATCACTGGTACAAATGGGAAAACGACCACGACAACATTGATATACGAAATGTTGAAGTCCGGTGAAAAATCCCCGCTGATTGCCGGTAATATCGGGACAGTGGCATCTGGTGTTGCTGAACATGCAAAACCAGATGACTCGATCGTCATAGAATTATCATCGTTTCAGTTAATGGGAATAGACGAATTTCGTCCTGAAATCTCAATCGTGACAAATTTATATGATGCACATTTGGATTATCACAGTTCCAAACAGGAATATGTCGAAGCAAAAGCTGCCATCACGAAAAATCAAATAGCATCAGATTTCATGATTTATAATGCAGATCAAGATCTTGTTTTATCCATGGCGAAAGAGACCAAGGCACAACTTGTACCATTTTCAGCTGAAGTGAAACATGAGAATGGAGCCTATGTGGAAGATGGTGCCGCCTGTTTCCGAGGGGAAAAAATCATTGAAGTTTCAGAGATAGCCCTTCCCGGGAAGCATAATTTGGAAAATGTACTCGCCGCCATCTCAGCGGCCAAGCTTAAGGGTGTAGCTAATGAAGCCATTCAGACTGTATTGAAAACATTTTATGGTGTGGAGCACCGTCTGCAGTTCGTGGCAACGATCGATAACCGTAAATTTTATAATGATTCGAAAGCGACGAACATTCTTGCAGCGTCCAAAGCGTTAACATCCTTTACGGAACCGGTCATCTTATTGGCAGGCGGTCTGGATCGCGGAAATGAATTTGATGAGTTGAAACCGGCGATGAAAAATGTCAAAGCCGTGATAACTTTTGGCGAAACGGCGGAAAAAATTGAACGGGTAGCCAAAGAAATAGGAATAGCGAATATAAAACGTGTCGATAATGTAGAAAAGGCCGTACCGGCTGCATTTGAATTATCAAATGAAGGCGACTGTATTCTTCTCTCCCCGGCTTGTGCAAGCTGGGATCAATATAAAACTTTTGAGCAAAGAGGAGACATGTTTATGGAGGCCGTGCATAAACTTAAGTAAGAGCTTTCGCAGAGAGAAGTGAACCTGCTTCTACGTTGACACCATGAAAAAAAGCGATAATGAGCCGTTATCGCTTTTTTTTTGACTAAAGTGCTGACAAGCAATAAGCACTGATGTTTATATTCGTAGGCTAAAAACTTCCTAGAGGTGGATGTCCGTGCCATTAAAAAAATCGAATCCTGATCTCATTCTCATTATCGTCACCTTAAGTCTTTTGACTGTTGGATTAATCATGGTTTACAGCGCGAGTGCCATTTGGGCAACATATAAATTTGATGATTCGTTTTATTTTGCTAAAAGGCAGTTGCTTTTTGCCTGCGTCGGTGTCATAGCCATGTTTTTCATCATGAATGTGGATTACTGGACGTGGAGGACATGGGCCAAAATCCTTATCATCATTTGTTTCATTATGTTACTGGCTGTGCTTGTACCAGGTATAGGGATGGCGAGAAATGGTTCGAGGAGCTGGATTGGTGTAGGTGCTTTTTCGGTCCAACCCTCTGAGTTCATGAAGCTGGCGATGATCGCTTTTTTAGCTAAGTTTTTATCAGAACGGCAAAAGCTGATCACCTCCTTTAAAAAAGGGATGCTTCCATCCTTGGGTTTAGTGTTTTTGGCATTTGGTTTGATCATGTTACAGCCAGACCTTGGAACGGGAACGGTAATGGTTGGAACGTGCATTGTCATGATTTTTATTTCCGGGGCAAGAATCAGTCATTTTGTCGGCTTGGGGCTAATTGGGGTAGCGGGTTTTATCGGTCTGATTTTGTCAGCGCCTTACCGGATAAAAAGGATCACGTCTTTTCTGGATCCATGGGAAGACCCTTTGGGCAGTGGATTTCAGATGATTCAATCGTTTTATGCAATCGGGCCAGGGGGATTGTTCGGATTGGGGCTCGGGCAAAGCCGCCAAAAGTTTTTCTATTTACCCGAACCGCAGACTGATTTCATTTTTGCCATACTTTCCGAGGAACTTGGCTTCATCGGGGGATCTCTTGTCATTTTATTATTTGCGCTAATGCTTTGGCGGGGCATTCGTATCGCACTTGGTGCCCCTGATTTATACGGGAGCCTTGTAGCGGTGGGAATCATTGCGATGGTAGCCATTCAAGTGATGATCAATATAGGAGTGGTAACGGGACTTATGCCGGTTACGGGTATCACCTTGCCCCTCTTAAGTTATGGCGGTTCATCGCTGACGCTCATGCTGATGGCGATTGGGGTGCTCCTGAATATTAGCCGATATTCGAGGTTCTGAAATAAGTAAAAAATGTGGTTTGGCAAAAGGGAAGTCCTGTTAAACGCAGGGCTCCCCTTTTTTTTCGTTGAAAACCCTTCCAGGAAAAACGATTTTTTTGGGGGGGATTGCCGAAATTTAGAAATAAATGAAATGCCGCTTAAATATTACCATGTATGAATGTTGGAGAATCCACAATAAATATTGGCAATACGTCTTTGTTTAGACTATAGTATAAGAGGGTTAGGCCGTACTGGGGCTTGCTTCTGTTCATTTTTCTGCTAAAAAGGCGTTATTAATCTTGTAATATAAGTGACCTCATGGAAGAGGAAATGAAAATTATAACTTGGAATTTTGGAACAACAAGGAGGTTTATCATGGATAATGTGATAAAGCAATTAACTGAAATGAAAATCGGCAAAGTTCTTGAACAGGAACCGCTTGCAAATCATACAACTATGAAAATTGGGGGGCCGGCTGATTTATTCATCATGCCGTCATCCATTGAAAATATAGAAAAAACGATGCAGGTCATCAAAGAAAATGGGATGCCGTGGAGGGTGATCGGCAGGGGCTCGAACCTGCTGGTCAGTGATGGCGGAATTGAAGGTGCCGTGCTTAAATTGGGTAGAGGACTTGATCATCTCGAGATAAATGGGACGGAGATCAAAGCAGGAGCTGGGGTATCACTTGTCAGCCTCTCCGTACAAATCAGTAAAAAAGGATATGCAGGATTGGAATTTGCCAGTGGGATTCCTGGTTCCGTCGGCGGAGCGGTCTATATGAACGCTGGTGCACATGGTTCCGATATGAGTGAAATCCTCAAGCAGGCACATGTTCTTTTTGAAGATGGAACTCTAGCTTGGCTTTCGAAAGAGGAAATGGAGTTTTCTTATCGAACTTCTCTGCTTCAGAAGAAAAGACCTGGTATCGTACTGGAAGCAATTTTTCAATTGACAGAGGGGGATAAAACCGAAATCGTTGAAAGAATGCAAAATAACAAGAATTATCGTAAAGATACCCAGCCATATAATCTTCCATGTGCCGGGAGCATATTTAGGAATCCACTTCCACACCATGCTGGTAAATTGGTCGAGAATGCAGGCCTGAAGGGACATTCTATTGGCGGAGCTCAGATTTCTCCGATGCACGGGAACTTCATCGTTAATACAGGTAATGGAAGTGCAGCGGATGTTCAAGCCTTGATACAGCATGTGAAGGATACTGTATATGATAAATTTGAAGTTGAAATGGAAACAGAAGTGGAAATTATCGGAAGAAAATAACGGGATTCATTATATCCAAATATTGTGATATAATGTGTTACCTTTAAAGTTTGTTAAGAACATAATATTGAGTTTGTCTTGATTTCGCACTGTCAAGAACCATCCATTTTTTCAGGAAGAGGTGAAGGGGATGGAAAAGGGAAAAATCGTTTCCATTGAGGACCGCATCCCGAAATTAAAACAATTAAGAAAAAGCAAAGCAAACAGGCGACTTGTTCTTTTGCTGTCCCTTTTCTTCATTCTTGTTGCTTGTGTGCTATATTTCCTATCCCCGTTGAGCTATGTGAAATCCGTGCAGGTAGAGGGGAATCGTTATATTACTTCCAAACAGATCATTAAATTGAGTAAGGTGAAGAAGGATCGAAGCATCTGGAAGGTTGATACAGGGACAGCGGCAGCCAATATCAAAAAAAATCAAGAAATAAAAAGCGTTAAGGTGACACCGGTATTTCCTAATTCCATTAAAATTACGGTTTCGGAACATAACAGGATGGCATATCTGTCCAATAATGGGAAGTTTGCACCCATTTTGGAAAACGGGTCCGTTTTAGAGGAGTTAGCAACAGGAGAAATTCCAGTATTTGCCCCTGTTTTAATTGGTTTCAAAGAGGGTAAAGCATTAAAGTTGCTTTTAGAAGAGCTGGACAAGCTTCCTGTCGAGATTCAGAATGCCATTTCGGAAATTCATTACGCTCCTACAAAAACCGATGAATACCATATCGTCATGTTCATGAACGATGGGTTTGAAGTAAGTGCGACAAGCCGGACTTTATACGAGAAAATGATTCACTATCCATCGATAGTCAGCCAGCTGGATCCAAATGTAAAGGGAGTCATCGATCTGGAAGTGGGTTCTTATTTTAAAGCATATGAAGACGCTGAACAAAAGGAAGACACCAATGAGGAAAATTAATGGCAACCGGGTGGTTTTACCCCTGGTTTGCGTGGTTCTCGGATTCATGATTGCCTTCTCTTACAATCTGACCAAAGAAGGTGAAGGTGCAGGGAAGGACAAAGCCTGGGACCAGGAATATGAGCTCAGGCAGCGGCTGATCGAACAAGAGAAGCAGAACCGGGAACTTCAGAAGGAACTCCTCCAGAAGCAAGAAAATGTATCCCAAATAGAAAAAGACCTAGCTCAGGAAAAGCAGCTTTTTTTCAATTTGGCAAAGGAAACGGAAAAATACCGAATGTTTCTCGGAAAAGTGAAAGTGAAAGGCTCAGGCCTTCAGGTGACGCTTGAAGATGGTACAGATATGGAATCAGAAGCCAATGTTAATAATTACCTCGTCCATGAACAGCATGTCTTCAAGGTCGTCAATGAACTATACATATCAGGTGCAGAGGCTGTTGCGATTAACGGCCAAAGGTTAAATCATGATTCATACATAATCTGTAATGGGCCTGTGATTACAATCGATGGCCATCAGCATCCTGCTCCCTTCATCATATCTGCGATAGGGGACCCGGAAATCCTGGGTGCTTCACTGGATTTACCGGGTGGCATCAAGGAACAGCTGGTTAATGAGAATATTATCTTTACAGTGGAAAAGCAAAAGAATATCATTTTTGATCCAATTATTGGAGGGTGATCGTGACCGCCGGATTCGATGAAAGATTGGTGAGAAACTGGAAATGAAAAAAAAGCTTTCTTTTAGTTTGGTTACGTTGATTGCTGGCTTCATGCTCGCTATTCAATTCAATTTGGTGAATCAGCCTGTCGTATCCGATACAAGGGATATGTGGGAACTGAAAAATGATTTATTGAAAGAACAGCAGACCCAGGCGGAATTAATAGAGGGTATCAGTAAGCTTGAGGGAAAAATAGCATCTTATGAAACAAAGAAAAATGAGAGTAAAGAAGAAGTCTTGCGTGACACCCTGACCGAATTGAAGACTGACGCAGGTTTGACCGAAATAAGAGGTAATGGGGTAATCGTATCTATACAGCCTATCAAAGCTGATATCCTTCTTGGTGAGAAGGTCGAGTATATTTCACCAGTATTGATCATTCGGCTTATTAATGAAATGTATAGATATGGCGCTGACGAAATTTCCATTTCAGGACAAAGGTATATATCAACATCGGTTATTCGTGATATTAATGGGCAGCCGAAAATGGACGGATATCCTCTGGTTCATTACCCGGTTGAAATGCAGGCAATAACCGTTAATCCAAAGAAACTGAAGCAGCGCATTGAAGGTTCCGAACTTATGGATGATTTCTTTATAGATAATTTTGAAGTGCAGATTAAGGTGCCTTCCGGCAAGTTGACATTGCCGGCTTACCAAAATGCTATTAACGTGGAACATATGGAACCCATTATGGATGGGGGGTAATCGTGATGTGGCTTTCAGTTTTTGGTCTGTTGATTGGAATCACCCTTGGTTTTTTGGTGGATTTTGATATTCCCCATGAATATTCAAATTATCTCTCCATAGCCGTACTTGCTGCTTTTGATACCTTATTTGGGGGAATACGGGCTCATTTGCAAAATCTTTATGATGAAGTTGTATTTGTAACAGGATTCTTCTTTAATATTATTTTAGCCGCAGGTTTGGCTTTTCTAGGTGTACATCTTGGTGTAGACTTATATTTAGCCGCAATCTTTGTATTCGGTGTCAGGCTCTTTCAAAATATTGCCCTGATTAGAAGGATCCTGATTGAAAAATGGTCCATCTCCCGGAAAAAGCAGAAAAAAAATCTATAATTTTAAAGGGAATTAAGTTATAAATGACGAATAGTTTATGGCAGTATCTAGTTTTTTTAGTAAATCAGTCTCGTAGAGAAGCGAACAATATGCATCATAAAGTACGAGTTTTGTTCGGGAAATACAAAATGAAACGCTTATCTATGAAATTCGTCAGTTGTTGTAAACAGTTCTGTTATTCTATAATGTATAAGTCTTCGATATAAAAATGTTATTCTACTAATACATGTATAAAACTGAAGGAGGTGCCATGGAATGAACAGCAACGAAATATACGTAAGTCTTGACATCGGTACATCCAGTGTAAAAGTTATCATTGGGGAAATGGTCAATGACACATTAAATATAATCGGTGTAGGAAATGTTAAATCAGAAGGGCTCAAAAAGGGTTCGATCGTCGGTATAGATGAAACCGTCCAATCCATTCAAAAGGCTATAGAGCAAGCAGAACGGATGATAGGGATGGAGATTACAAAGGTAATCGTCGGCATAAGTGGAAATCATGTGACGCTTCAGCCGTGTCATGGGGTAGTAGCGGTATCCAGTGACAATAAAGAGATTACCGAGCATGACGTTTTCCGTGTCAGGGAAGCAGCGGAGTTAATAACGATACCATCCGACAGGGAAATCATCGACGTGGTGCCGATTCACTACAAAGTTGATGAACTTGATGAAATCAGTGATCCACGGGGCATGATAGGTGTCCGGTTGGAAATGAGAGGGATTTTAATCACAGGTCTTCGGACAATTTTACATAATACGCTGCGCTGTGTGGAAAGGGCAGGATTGGAAATAACCGATATCGCCCTTCAGCCTTTAGCCGCAGGTTCCCTTGTTTTATCCAAGGATGAAAAAGAACTTGGTGTGGCACTTGTCGATATTGGCGGAGGTTCCACGACCCTGGCAATTTTCGAACAAGGCTATTTACAATATACGTCTGTGATACCTATAGGCGGGGAAACACTTACGAAGGACCTTTCCATCGTTCTAAGGACGACTATGGAAGAAGCTGAGAAAATAAAAGTAAAGCATGGACATGCCTATTATGATGACGCGTCTGAAGATGAAGTATTCCAAATACCGATCATCGGCAGCGATCAGCAACAGACCTGCAACCAGTTAATGCTTTCGGATATCATTGAAGCGCGGGTGACCGAAATATTCGAGTTGATTCAAGATGATTTGAAGAGACTTGGCTTCCAGGATATACCGGGTGGTTTCGTGTTGACCGGGGGCGTCGTCAAGATGCCGGGTGTCCTGGAGCTAGCTCAATATGTGTTCCAAAACCGAGTAAGGACAGCTGAACCCAATTACATCGGTGTTAGGGAACCCCAATACACCACGGCTGTTGGTTTGATTAAACACGCATGCAAGAAAGAGAGAATGCAAAAAAACACCGCTAATAAAACTCCTGTAGCAGCTGGACAAGCTCAAGAAGATAACGACCAGCGCAGCCAGAAGGTTTCTCAGAAAAATAAAGAGAACACGGCTAAAAAACAAGGTGAAAAAGGTGAATCTAAATTCAAAAAAATCCTGGGTTACTTTTTTGAATAACAATCATTAAGAATCGGGAATTTCGTCAAAATAGGAGGATTGTCATGTTGGAGTTTGATTCTAATCTAGAACAATTAGCAACGATAAAAGTAATAGGTGTTGGCGGCGGCGGAAACAATGCGGTAAACAGAATGATCGAGCATGGTGTACAGGGTGTTGAGTTTATTTCTGTCAATACTGACGCACAGGCTCTTAATCTATCAAAAGCAGAAATCAAAATGCAAATCGGTGGGAAGCTTACACGCGGTTTGGGTGCAGGTGCCAATCCAGAGGTAGGAAAAAAAGCTGCTGAAGAAAGCAAAGAGCAGATTGAAGAAGCGCTTAAAGGTGCCGATATGGTATTCGTAACGGCTGGAATGGGCGGCGGTACGGGAACGGGGGCAGCTCCTGTCATAGCGGGCATTGCTAAAGATCTAGGGGCCCTTACAGTGGGTGTAGTTACCCGTCCATTTACTTTCGAAGGCCGAAAACGGGCAACACAGGCACAAGGCGGCATTTCATCCATGAAGGAATCGGTTGACACACTGATCGTCATTCCGAACGACCGCCTCCTTGAAATCGTCGATAAAAGCACGCCAATGCTTGAAGCATTCCGTGAAGCGGATAATGTACTTCGCCAGGGTGTACAAGGGATTTCAGATTTAATTGCTGTTCCAGGTCTTATTAACTTGGACTTTGCCGATGTGAAGACGATCATGTCCAACAAAGGTTCCGCTCTTATGGGAATCGGGATTTCCTCCGGGGAAAACCGTGCAGCGGAAGCGGCGAAAAAAGCCATTTCCAGTCCGTTGCTTGAAACATCGATTGATGGCGCCCAAGGTGTACTGATGAATATTACCGGTGGTACGAACCTAAGTCTTTTTGAAGTCCAGGAAGCGGCCGATATCGTGGCTACAGCATCCGATCAAGACGTCAACATGATTTTTGGTTCTGTTATCAATGAAAACCTTAAAGATGAAATCGTCGTTACGGTAATTGCTACAGGCTTTAACGAGGTTGAAGCTTCAATTCGGCCTACTGGACGTCCAACACTCGGACAGCAGCAGCAATCAAGACCTCAGACACAACAAACGCCACAGTCTAACGTGAAGCGTGAAGTGAAGAGGGAAGAAGTCAATGAACAGCCTGCACGTAATGCCAATCAAGGCGATGAGGCTTTGGATATTCCAACCTTCCTCCGTAACCGTAACAGACGCCGTTAATAACGACGTCATATGCCGTTCCCATTTGGGGACGGTTTTTTGTCGTTAATAAAATGCATCCCTAGACGGAATTGTGCTGGATGTTGCCTGGGCAGAAGGGAGCTTCCATCTTTTGCTCACTTCCATTTATTAATGTAAAAAGATGAGAGAGAAATTATTAAACGTTTATAACATAAATCGACAGAAGTAAAAGGGAGCAGGATAGTCTCTAAGACAGTATTGAAAATATCAATAGCTGATTTTCTACAAAAAGGGTAAAAATGACTGAAAAACTCTTAAGTTTTCAGTACAAAAAGTGACACACTTTCTTAGGGCAGGTACGCTATACTTTTTGCTAGTGGAAGGTTAGTTCATATAAGGAGGGGAGGGTGTTTGACTTTATATTTAGATGTGATCTGGTTATTGAATTGGTTATTTGACTGCCTCCTTTTATATTGGACCGCAATCATTCTCAAACGAAGGGTAGCTCTTTGGCGGGTGTGCATCGGCGGATTGATTGGTTCCTTCATTATCGTATTGGCATTCACTCCTTTTTATGCAATTGCCGACCGGGCATACATGAAGATTTTAGTATCCATGGTCATGGTGCTGGCAACCTTTGGGTTTAATAGGCTAAAAATTTTCGTGAAATCGGTGGCCACTTTATATTTTGTGACATTTTTATCGGGAGGAATCCTTCTGGGACTTCATTACCTATTTGAATTCCAAATCGTGTCCAAGGACCCTGGTCAATATGCCGGAATCAATCGTTTTGGCGACCCTGTCAGCTGGATATTCGTCATGATCGGGTTCCCGCTCGCATGGCAATTTTCCAAGCGAACATTAGAAGGGATGGAAATGACCAAGCTTACACATGAACAAATGGTTTCGGTCTCGGTTAAAATTTCTGACTTTGAAGGAACGTTTCATGGATTGGTGGATAGCGGCAATCAGCTATATGACCCGATTACACGTTCCCCAGTAATGATCATTTCTCTTTCAGGCGAGGAAACGGGAATCCCGATTGATATGCTAGAGCTCTTTAAAAACCCCGATACCCTGATTAGTCAGGAAGTGCAGCCCGAATATTCATGGACGGGAAGAATGCGTGTCATCCCTTATAAAGTCGTAGGTCATGAACATCAGCTGTTAACCGCAATCAAACCGGATTATATTAAAATCGTTCAAGGAGAAAAAGAATTTCATGTCAAGCAGGGTCTCATTTCGTTTACCTTTCAGCAACTCTCTCCCGACAATAGCTATCAATCTATCGTTCACCCGAAGATGTTAACCGGCATACCGGTGCAAACTGCCTCCTGAACCATCGATTCACTCTTAAATTTGACCCATAATCCGTTTATTAGAAGGGAGAATTATTTTGAAGAAATTCATTCTTCGGCTTACTTACTTTTGGTACAAACTATTGTTCAAGCTCGGATTGAAAACGGACGAAATATTTTATATAGGAGGGAGTGAGGCACTGCCGCCGCCCCTTTCAAAGGAAGAAGAGGCAATACTGATCAATAAATTACCAAATGGCGATGAAGCTGCACGCTCGATCTTGATCGAACGTAATTTAAGGCTGGTTGTTTATATTGCCAGGAAATTCGAAAATACAGGCATAAACATTGAAGATTTAATCAGCATAGGCACCATAGGTTTGATCAAAGCTGTGAATACATTCAATCCTGAGAAGAAAATAAAACTGGCTACATATGCATCGAGATGCATCGAGAATGAAATATTGATGTATTTACGCAGAAATAACAAAATCCGCTCTGAAGTTTCTTTTGATGAACCTCTGAATATTGATTGGGATGGAAATGAACTACTGTTATCAGATGTACTTGGAACGGATGATGACATTATCACGAAAGACCTTGAGGCAAACGTTGACCGTAAGTTGCTGACAAAAGCACTTACACAGTTATCGGAACGTGAAAAACAGATAATGGAACTCCGTTTTGGACTTGCAGGAGGAGAAGAAAAAACCCAAAAGGACGTTGCCGACATGCTGGGGATTTCCCAATCTTACATTTCGCGTTTGGAAAAACGGATTATTAAGAGGCTTCGTAAAGAATTTAATAAAATGGTGTAAAAAAATAAAGTGCTTAAATGTCAATCAAATCAATACTTCGGTAGTAATATTGAAAAATAATCGGGATTTTCTGTTCTAGCCATGTGCATATTTTTTCCTCCCGCGGAAATACTGTTTTTTGTACAGCGCTCCTGTGAGGAGGGAATAATTTTGTCTCGTAATAAGGTTGAAATCTGCGGTGTGGATACATCAAAATTACCGGTTTTAAAGAATGAAGAAATGAGAAAACTCTTTAAAGAACTGCAAGATGGCGATATTTCAGCAAGAGAGAAACTGGTAAACGGGAATCTTCGACTCGTTCTAAGCGTCATTCAACGCTTCAACAATCGGGGAGAGTATGTAGATGATCTATTTCAGGTAGGCTGTATAGGGTTGATGAAGTCGATAGATAACTTTGACCTAGGTCAAAATGTTAAGTTTTCAACGTATGCTGTACCGATGATTATTGGAGAAATCAGAAGATATCTTCGTGACAATAATCCGATTCGGGTATCCCGTTCTTTAAGAGACATCGCTTACAAAGCTTTGCAGGTAAAAGAAAAGCTCATAAGCCAGACCCTTCGTGAGCCGACAGCTGAAGAAATCGCCAAGGTGTTGGAAGTACCTCATGAAGAAATTGTTTTTGCACTAGATGCTATACAAGATCCAGTTTCACTTTTTGAACCGATTTATAATGATGGCGGGGATCCGATTTATGTACTCGACCAACTGAGTGATGAAAAAAATAAAGATAGTACCTGGATTGATGAAATAGCTATAAATGAAGGCATGAGACGGTTGAATGACCGGGAAAAAATGATCCTTCGCAAACGGTTTTTCCAAGGGAAGACGCAAATGGAGGTAGCCGAGGAAATCGGCATTTCACAAGCACAGGTCTCCCGCTTGGAAAAAGCGGCAATCAAGCAAATGAATAAAAATATCCAACAGTAGAAGCTGAGCATGAGAAAAAGTTAGCTGAAGCGGGCAGGGCAAAAATGTCGATACCCGCTTCATAGCTACTTATCCATTGCGGCTTTTTTATTTTGTTGAAAATCCCTTCCGGATGGGATCGTGAATCGGGGACGTTTATTTATCGTAATCTTCATCCTTGAGCGCATCTTGTCATATACATAGGAATAGGACCTTCATCTATGATGAATTTTTGAGGAGCTGAGTGATGTGACCAGGATTTCAGAATTTCAAATAAAGGATATCGTCAATATAGCGGATGGGAAGAAGTTGGGTAATATGTCAGACCTTGAAATAAATACGGCCACTGGGAAAATAGAGGCTATCGTCGTTTCAAATGGCACCCGATTAATGGGTTTTTTTGGAAGAGAACAAGACATTGTGATTCCATGGCGCAAAATAAAAAAAATCGGTGCGGATGTCATACTTGTTGAACATCAGACAGTATTTCAAGGAGAACTGAAAGATGAACGTTTTTAAAGGTGCATGGCGCAAATATATGATACACTAGACTAAAAATAAAGAGGTTTATAGCATGAAAGAGCCATTTGTTTTAATAAAAGACCAATATATGCTCATTGACAGCTGGAGACAAAAAAATCTCCAGCTCGTAGCGGGCTTCACCACAAAAAATGGGGGAGTCAGTACAGGTGATTTTCAAACATTGAATACCGGTTTTCATGTCGGGGATAAACTTGGTGATGTCCAGGGAAACCGCAGGATTATAGCCGATAAGCTGATGTATCCGCTAAATGAATGGATAGGGGCCGAGCAGACACATGAAACGAATATCCATCAGGTTACCAGCCTCGATTGCGGGAGAGGTGCTGCGGATTATGATTCAGCCTTTAAAGCGACTGATGGATTCTATACGAAGGACCCAAACGTTCTATTGACCCTTTGCTATGCAGACTGCGTGCCCTTATACTTTCTTGCTCCGGCACATGGTATGATTGGGGTGGCACATGCTGGCTGGAAGGGCACGGTTAATGGGATTGCACGAAAGATGGTTGAGGCATGGCTGAATGAGGGTATAAAAGCAAGTGAGATATTTGCTGTTATTGGACCTTCGATTTGTTCAAAATGCTATGTAGTTGATGATTATGTCATGGATTTAGTGCAGAATTTGCTGGTAGATATTGACGAAAAGCCCTATAATTTAATCAGTGAAGGACAATATCAGTTAGACCTTAAGCAACTTAATGCATTGATTCTTCAAAAATCAGGAATTCCAAATAGTCAGATCGACGTTACATCATACTGTACAAGCTGTGATCATGAATTGTTTTTTTCACATCGCCGTGATAACGGGAAGACAGGCAGATTGATGAGTTTTATCGGTTGGAAGGAGGATTTAGAGTAACAGTGAAAGTAGTGGACAATTTAAAAAACATCGAAGAAAAAATAAATATAGCATGTAAAAATAGCGGAAGGGACCGTGATGCGGTAAAGTTGATCGCAGTGACGAAATATGTTTCGGTCGAGAGAGCGAATGAAGCATTGGAAGCGGGAATACTTGATTTGGGCGAAAACCGTGACGAAGGGCTATTGGCTAAATATGAAGTGCTGAAGGACAAGCCAAACTGGCATTATATTGGTTCCATGCAAACACGCAAAGTTAAGAATGTCATCGATAAAATTTCTTATATCCATTCATTGGATCGCATTTCTTTGGCAGAAGAAATTCAAAAACGCGCTAATGATCCGATAAACTGTTTAGTGCAGGTGAATGTATCTGGTGAGGAATCAAAACATGGTCTGAATCCAGAGGCGACTATTGATTTCATAAAAGGGTTATCTGCTTTTGATAAGGTGAATGTTGCAGGATTGATGACGATGGCTCCATTGACCGATGATGAACGGATTTTGCGGGAATGCTTCCGGAAACTTAAAGGCATCCAGGCTGAAATACAAGCTTTGGAGTTGAAGCATGCCCCCTGTACTGAATTGTCCATGGGTATGTCCAATGATTTCATGATTGCCATTGAGGAAGGCGCTACAATGATCCGGATTGGTACAGCACTTGTAGGCGAATAATTTTAAGGAGGTACGCTATAGATGTCGTTCGTATCAAAATTTAAATCTTATTTCGCGCTGGATGATGAGTATGAGTACAGGGAAGAAGTGGTGGAAGAAGAGGAGGCTGAACCAAAAGTCGTGAAGTCAGCTAAACAGCAGCAGTCCGCTTCTGCAGGGAATAATACCAATCAGAATATCGTAAGTTTGCAAAGCGTACAGAAATCTTCTAAAGTAGTATTATTGGAGCCGCGTGCTTATGCAGAAGCCCAGGAGGTAGCTGATCATTTGAAAAACAGGCGCGCAGTAGTCGTGAACCTTCAACGGATCCAGCATGACCAAGGAAAGCGAATCATCGATTTTCTAAGTGGGACTGTCTATGCAATCAGCGGGGATATCCAAAAAATCGGAACAGATATATTCTTATGTACCCCGGACAACGTCGATGTTTCCGGTAATATTACCGGCTTCGCCGCCGAAGAGGAGTACGAAGAAGCGAGGTGGTAATGGTTAATGGGTCTAGTGCTTCAGGGTTTATATTATTTAATTGAAATTTATTCAATGGCATTAATCGTTTACATATTGATGTCATGGTTCCCCAATGCAAGGGAGACATCAATCGGTCAGTTTTTGGAAAAAATTTGCGAACCTTATTTGGAACCGTTCAGAAAGTTCATTCCGCCACTTGGCATGATTGATCTTTCACCTCTTGTGGCCTTGCTGGTTCTTAATTTTGCCAGCGGTTATGGAATTTATTACTTACAGACATTAATTGGCTGATCAACAATTAACCTGACATGCATATTACTACACAGTCGGAACATTTTCCGCTGTGTAGTTGCAACGCAGAATGAGTTCAATCAATTCCATATGATCGACCATTAATTTGATAACTAAGGAGCATTTATTCAATCATGAGTATTTATCAGCATTTCAGGCCGGAGGAAAAAGATTTTATCGACCAGGCCATGAATTGGATTGATCAGGTTAAACATTCCTACGCTCCGAAACTATCTGATTTTCTTGATCCGCGTCAGCAGGAAATCCTTACTTCCCTAATAGGGAATGATCCGGAAGCGAAACTGCAATTCAATGGCGGGAGCGATTTTGTAGAGCGAAAACGTGTGCTCATTTACCCTGATTATTACTCTCCTGAACCATCTGATTTCAATATCTCCTTATACGATATCTCCTATCCAAAAAAATTTGTAACGCTTGAACATAGGCAAATACTTGGAACCTTGATGTCACTAGGGGTAAAACGTGAAAAATTTGGTGATATAATAGTGACGGAAGAGGATATTCAATTTATAGCTGCCGAAGAGATGGATTCATATCTCACTGGAAATCTGGAGAAAATAGGTAATGCTTCCGTTTCCATAAAACGGCTTCCAATCGGGAATATCGTTCAAGTTAAGGAAAAATGGGAAGAGCAAGTAACCACCGTCAGTTCTCTTAGGCTTGACAGTGTACTATCGGCCGTCCTGAATTTGTCCCGTCAAAAAACCCAGTCCTTGATAACGTCAGGAAAAGTAAAGGTGAATTTCAAGCAAACGGAAAACGTCTCGGAAGAATGCCGTGAGGGTGACACACTTTCCATCAGAGGTTTTGGCAGATGTAAAATAGCTTCAATCGATGGGAAAACCAAGAAGGATAAGTGGAGAATCTCGTTAGGCAGACAAAAATAATTCAAGAAAAAGCAGGAATCATAAATTTATTGTCGAATATAGAGTTTTAACATACTAGAGTAGAAACCGTTCTGGAGGTGCCGTAATGCCCTTAACCCCGATAGATATACATAACAAGGAATTTAACAAAGTATTTCGAGGGTATGATGAAGATGAAGTAAATGAATTTCTCGACCAGGTCATTAAAGATTATGAACTGATTTTGAGGGAGAAGAAGGAACTTGAAGATAAACTGAACGAGACTTTTGATCGTTTGGGACATTTTACGACAATTGAGGGTACACTTAACAAGTCGATTATTGTCGCACAGGAAGCAGCCGAAGAATTAAGGCGCAATGCCCAAAAAGAAGCGAAACTGATCATAAAGGAAGCAGAGAAAAATGCTGACAGGATCGTAAATGAGTCACTTGTGAAAGCAAGGAAAATAGCGATGGATATTGAAGATTTGAAAAAGCAATCCAAAGTATTCCGGACACGTTTCAAAATGCTTGTCGGTGCACAGCTGGATTTGCTGGACAATGACGATTGGGATCATCTTCTGGATTATGAAGTGGATGCGACTGAAATAGAATTAAATGAGAGAGTGGAAGAGGAAATTTAAACGATTCCTTGACTTTGAACACTTTTTTCGCATATAATTTTTTAACAATACAATTCATTATGAAATTAGACGATGACAGGGAAAGTAAATTCTTCACACACTTATTTTTAGCGAACCGGGGATGGTGAAAGCCCGGAATAAGCGAAGATATTGAAGATCACCCTTGAGTTCTGAGTTGAACCTGCTTTTGCAGTAAGTAAATGAAGCGTTTCATTCACGTTACGAATGCTCGAGAGGTTGGATTCACTTTTGTGAATCTTTCTAGCCAGGGTGGTACCGCGGGAAGCAAAGCTTTCTCGTCCCTTTTTTAGGGATGAGAGGGCTTTTTATTTTGGCCGGATATCAAGTCATCGGTTCGAATGAATTTTTTTAAAAGACGGATGGAGGATTTTATGATGGAATACAAAGATACCTTATTGATGCCTAAAACTGAATTTCCAATGCGGGGGAATTTGCCGAAGCGTGAACCGGAAATCCAAGAAAAATGGAAAGAAATGAACATCTATAAAAAAGTGCAAGAACAAACGGAAGGACGTCCTTTATTCATTTTGCATGATGGACCTCCATATGCCAACGGCGATATCCACATGGGCCATGCAATGAATAAAGTTTTAAAGGATTTCATTGTCCGATTTAAATCGATGAGCGGTTTTCAAGCACCGTATGTACCTGGCTGGGATACACATGGGCTTCCAATCGAAACGGCATTGACGAAAAAAGGCGTGAAACGGAAAGAAATGAGCGTTGCCGAATTCAGAAAGCTTTGTGAAGAGTATGCTTATGGCCAGATTGACAATCAACGGGAGCAGTTTAAGAGAATAGGGGTCCGTGGTGATTGGGAAAATCCTTATATCACATTAAAGCCTGAATATGAAGCACAGCAAATCAAGGTATTCGGTGAAATGGCGAAAAAAGGCTACATTTATAAAGGGAAAAAACCTGTTTACTGGTCCCCTTCAAGTGAATCGGCGCTAGCCGAAGCTGAAATTGAATATCAAGACAAACGCTCTGCGTCGATCTATGTTGCTTTTGAAGTCACAGATGGCAAAGGTGTGATCGATGAAGGCGTCAAGATCATCATCTGGACAACAACTCCATGGACGATTCCGGCTAATCTTGGTATTTCATTGCATCCGCAATTAAATTATGTAGTAGTGGCTGTCGAAAATGAAAAATTCTTAATTGCTGAGGCACTTCTTGAATCGGTTACGGAAACATTAGGCTGGGAAAACCCGTCCATCCAAAAAACAGTAAAAGGGAGCGAGTTGGACCGTGCTGTTGCCAAACACCCTCTTTATGACCGTGAATCTTTAGTGATGTTAGGTGAGCACGTAACGACTGAAGCTGGAACGGGTTGTGTTCATACTGCGCCAGGCCATGGTGAAGACGACTTTATCATTGGGCAAAAATATGGCTTGGACGTACTTTGTCCTGTAGATGAAAAAGGGGTCATGACGGAAGAAGCAGGGGAATTTGCCGGATTATTTTATGATCAAGCGAATAAACCGATTACCGAAAAATTAACTGAAGCAGGCGCGTTATTGAACTTGACGTTCATCACCCATTCTTATCCACATGACTGGCGGACGAAGAAGCCAACGATCTTCCGTGCAACAGCACAATGGTTCGCGTCAATCAAGGACTTCCGCAATGAACTTCTGGAAGCGATTGAAGAAACGAAATGGGTACCGGCTTGGGGCGAAACGCGTCTATTCAATATGGTCCGTGACCGTGGGGATTGGTGTATTTCCCGCCAACGCGCTTGGGGCGTGCCAATTCCAGTGTTTTATGCAGAAAATGGCGAGCCGATCATTACGGATGAAACCATCGACCATATTTCAAACCTATTCCGCGAACACGGTTCAAACATCTGGTTTGAGCGTGAAGCGAAAGATCTTCTGCCTGAAGGCTATACACATGAAGGCAGCCCGAATGGTATCTTCACGAAAGAAACGGATATCATGGACGTATGGTTCGATTCCGGTTCTTCTCATCAAGCGGTACTTGAAGAAAGAGACGACTTGCAACGCCCTGCTGACCTTTATTTAGAAGGGTCCGATCAATATCGCGGCTGGTTTAACTCATCACTTTCAACAAGCGTTGCCGTTACAGGCAAAGCACCATATAAAGGTGTACTTAGCCACGGGTTCGCATTGGATGGCGAAGGCCGTAAAATGAGTAAGTCGATTGGGAACGTAGTACTGCCATCGAAGGTCATGAATCAACTTGGTGCAGATATCTTACGCCTTTGGGTAGCTTCGGTGGATTACCAATCGGATGTCAGGGTTTCCGATCCTATTTTAAAACAAGTTTCGGAAGTTTACCGCAAGATCCGTAATACATTCCGCTTCCTGTTAGGGAACCTGGATGGATTCAATCCTAAGACCGATAAAGTGGCTGTTCAAGAATTGCCTGAAGTCGATCGATACATGCTGGTTAAATTAAATAAACTGATCAAACAGTCGAAGCTAAGTTATGAAAATTATGAGTTTGCCACCATTTATAATATGGTCAATAATTTCTGTACACAGGATTTAAGTTCGTTCTACCTTGATTATGCAAAAGACATTCTTTATTGTGAAGCACCAAATGGGAAAGAGCGTATGGCCATTCAAACGGTCCTTTACGAATCATTGGTCAGCTTGACCAAATTGGTATCACCGATCCTCTCTCATACAGCTGATGAAGTATGGGCGTTCATTCCGGGTGTAACGGAAGAAAGCGTGCAGTTGACATTGATGCCTGAAGAAATTTCCATTGAAGATGCTGAAGATATTGAAGCAAAATGGACGGCGTTCATGGATGTCCGGGATAATGTTCTGAAAGCATTGGAAGAAGCCCGTAACCAGAAGGTCATCGGAAAATCACTGAATGCTAAAGTGACGGTATATGTTAATGAAGAAACGAAAAGTCTGCTTGATGGCATCAAGGAAAGCTTTGAACAGCTATTCATCGTATCCGAATTTGAAATCGCTGGAGATGTGGCAAGTGCCCCAGCCGAAGCAGTTAAACTTGAGGATATAGCGATCCTTGTTACAAAAGCAGAAGGTGAAACGTGTGAACGTTGCTGGAATGTTTCGAAGGAAGTAGGTCAAGTGGAGGATCATCCAACACTTTGCCCGCGTTGTGCTACAGTTGTGAAAGAACATTACGTGAATCAATAATTCCTGCAAAAATGCCGGTCCCTATATGAAGGGCCGGCTTTTTTGTGTGAATGAAAGCTAAAACCCCAGTCGTGGAATTTTGCCTTTACCAATCTTCCCGATATTCTTAAGGAGCAGTTAGCGGACTTCTGTTTTTCGGATTAGTCATTATTTCTAGTTTATGCTACAATTCAAAAGTGAAGATTTGATTAGTTTGGGGGAAAAAATGTGTTTTATTATTTGATTGCCCTTTTGGTCATAGCTCTCGATCAGCTGACAAAATGGATGATTGTGAAAAAAATGGAGTACGGAGAAAGCATTGAAATTATTGAAAACCTTCTATATATCACCTCGCATCGTAATCGTGGGGCAGCATGGGGAATTCTACAAGGTCAAATGTGGTTTTTCTACATCATCACCATCGCTGTCATTATTGGACTTGTCTATTATATTCAGAAAATGGCGAAGGAAAGCATTTTGCTTGGAGTTGCACTTGGTCTCATGCTAGGCGGTGCGATTGGTAATTTCATCGATCGTGTTGCTCGTCAGGAAGTAGTGGATTTCGTTCATACCTATATTTTCAGCTACAGTTTCCCGGTATTTAATGTTGCTGATGCTGCGCTTTCAATTGGTGTCGGACTGCTCGTGATTCATATGTTTTTAGAAGAAAAAAACGCTAAGGAGAAAGATAATGGATAAAAGGTTATACAGCATCGATGAAACACTAAAAGGAGTTAGGATTGATAAGGCCCTTTCCACTTTGAATGAGGAATGGTCTCGCACGCAGGTCCAGCAATGGATCAAGGAAGATCATGTTTTGGTAAATGGCGCGGTTATTAAGACGAATTACAAAGCTGTTCCTGGCGATACAATCGAAGTGACGATTCCAGAACTTGAGGAATTGGATGCGGTAGCAGAGGAAATGGATTTGGATATCTATTATGAAGATGCAGATGTACTCGTGGTTAATAAACCGAGCGGTATGGTCGTCCATCCGGCACCGGGACATGTATCTGGCACGCTTGTAAATGGATTGATGGCTCACTGCAAGGATCTTTCTGGAATCAACGGTGTCATGCGTCCTGGAATCGTCCATCGGATCGACAAAGATACATCAGGTCTATTAATGGTTGCCAAAAATGATATGGCACATGAGAAACTGGTACAGCAGCTCGTTGACAAAACGGTTACCCGTAAGTATCAAGCTGTAGTTCATGGTGTGATCCCTCATGATTTCGGAACGATCGATGCACCGATCGGCCGCGATAAAAAAGATCGCCAAAGCATGACTGTCACAGATTCGAATGCCAAAAATGCCGTCACGCATTTCCGTGTCATCGAACGCTTCAAAGATTTCACTTTGGTGGAATGCCAGCTTGAAACGGGAAGGACACATCAAATCCGCGTTCATATGAAATACATTGGCTTCCCACTGGCGGGAGATCCGAAATATGGTCCGAAAAAGACCCTGAAATTGGATGGACAAGCGTTGCACGCCGGTCTTCTAGGTTTCATTCATCCACGTACTAATGAGTATATGGAATTCGAAGCTCCGATTCCGGAGGAGTTTGAAAATCTAATTAATCAATTACGTAGAAGTAAGGATTGACAAATTCACTTTTTTGATATATTATAATAACAACTTAATAAGAACCTTTAACACAGTTCAGAGAGACTGAGAAGGAAACGGATACGCAAAGTGGGATAATTATGCCCACGGCGATAAAATCCTCATGCCTTCTTGGCATGAGGATTTTTTTGTTGAAATGGACTTATCAGAAAAAAGAATCGGGGTGGCCGACGTGTTGAATGAGAAAGCCATAGTACTTGATGAGCAGGCCATTAGCAGAGCCTTGACAAGGATTGCCCATGAAATCATTGAGAAAAATAAGGGGATTGAGGATTGCGTCTTAATCGGGATACGTACACGCGGGATTTTCCTCGCTGACCGACTTGCAAAGCGCATCAATCAAATAGAAGGCAAGGAAATAGAGCTGGGTGAACTGGATATTACTCTTTATCGCGACGACCTTTCGAAAAAGAGCAATGATGGGGAACCCATCGTAAAAGGCTCAGACATTCCGGTCAATATCACTGACAAGAAAGTGATTTTAGTGGATGATGTTCTTTTCACAGGCAGAACCGTTAGAGCGGCAATGGATGCTCTGGTGGATTTGGGAAGACCTTCGCAGATCCAGCTTGCCGTATTAGTGGATAGGGGACATAGGGAATTGCCGATTCGCGCGGATTTCGTCGGTAAAAACGTTCCGACTTCACAATCTGAAAAAATTACAGTTACTTTAACAGAAGTAGATCAAGTAGATCAAGTTACTATATTAGAAAACTAAACACCATGAAAATTTCATATTACCCTTTTAAAGACAGTCCAGAGAGGCTGGCAAAGGGGAGTCAATCGGAAGAGCTGTGCCCTATGTATAGGCATTTACCTTCTGAGAAACCCTCTTTGTATATAGCAAAGAGGGTTTTTACAGTTTTGATGGAATTTTCATGAGGGGGATACGGAAATGGAAGAAACGAAAAGGGACATCGTACTGGATGTCGAGGACGTGCCAAAGGCTGGACAGTGGATTACGTTAAGCATCCAGCATTTGTTCGCCATGTTCGGTGCAACGGTGCTGGTGCCATTCCTGGTAGGTTTAAGCCCGGCGGTAGCACTGGTTTCAAGCGGGTTGGGAACACTTTCATACTTACTGATAACGAAAGGTCAGATACCAGCTTATCTCGGTTCATCTTTCGCTTTCATTGCGCCAATCATCGCGGCTAAGGCTTTGGGAGGTCCGGAAGCAGCCATGATCGGCTGTTTTGCGGCAGGGTTCATATATGGGATTGTAGCTTTGATCATCCAGAAAGTCGGTTTGCGCTGGTTAATGAATATACTTCCTCCGGTTGTGGTGGGTCCGGTGATTATCGTAATCGGATTAAGCCTTGCCGGAACGGCAGTGGACATGGCAATGTATGATCCGCAAGATAAATACAGCGTCACTTATATAATTATAGCGCTGATCACTTTAGCGGTAACCATCATCTGCAACGTGTTCTTTAAGGGATTCATTAACTTGATCCCCATTTTAATGGGGATCATAGTGGGCTACGGCTGTTCGGCTGTAGCGGGAATAATAGATTATGAACCGATTAAGGCAGCAAAATGGTGGGAAATGCCTGAATTCATGTTTCCGTATGTAACCTATACACCTACCTTCTCATGGGAAGTCATTGCCATCATGGTACCGGTTGCCATCGTAACTTTATCAGAACATATCGGACATCAGATGGTACTGAGCAAAGTAGTCGGCAGAAACTTTTTGGAAAAGCCAGGCTTGCATCGCTCGATTTTAGGAGATGGCGCAGGAATCATGATTGGGTCCTTCATCGGTGGGCCGCCGCTGACTTCGTATGGTGAAAATATTGGGGTCCTGACCATGACGAAGGCGTACAGTGTCTATATCATCGGAGGGGCAGCATTGACTGCCATCATCTTTGGCTTTAACGGTAAGATTTCAGCAGTCATCAGCTCGATACCTACAGCTGTGATGGGCGGCATTTCCATCTTGCTCTTCGGTATCATCGCCTCAAGTGGATTGAGGATGCTGATTGATAATAAGGTCGACTTTGACAAAAAAAGAAACTTGATGATAGCTTCAGTCATCCTGGTGTTAGGAATCGGAGGAGCGTTCGTACAACTATCGGAAACGGTATCGCTTTCCGGAATGGCACTTTCAGCCATCGTCGGAATCCTTCTTAACTTGATTCTTCCTGACCGGGAAAAAATATCCGGAGATATATTTGGAAAATAAGATATTGCATCAAAACAATAGATCACCTTTTAAAAGAAGTCCAGAGAGGCTTAAAAGGGTGTTGCTGTAAAGATGAATGAGAACGGGGAAAAGTGTAAACCAATCCGTGTCCTCACAATCTTTATGACCTACACCCTGTCCTTAATGGCGGGGTGTTTTTTATACCCCGCATCACAAATGTGAGAGGAGCAGGATCGATGAAAAAATTATTGACCATGAATGAATTGACGATAAGTGAAATTGAAAGGATTTTACATGAGGCAGAGTGTTTTGCCAACGGAACCAGCTGGATTCCAAAGCAGCTGACCACAGTTGCCAATCTCTTCTTTGAACCAAGTACACGTACAAAATCAAGCTTTGAAATGGCTGAAAGAAAATTGGGACTTGAGGTCATTCCTTTTGATGCGGGTACATCATCCGTGTTAAAAGGCGAAACCTTATATGACACAGTTAAAACGTTAGAAGCGATAGGTGTAAATGCCTTGATCATCCGTCATGAACAGGATAATTATTTTGACGAATTGAATGAGAAGATCGGGATTCCAATAATAAATGCAGGGGATGGCTGTGGAAATCACCCAACCCAATCATTACTGGACTTATTGACGATTAAACAAGAGTTTAAAAGTTTCAAAGGTCTTAAGATTGCGATAATCGGTGATGTAAGGCATAGTCGGGTTGCGAAATCGAATGCAGAAGCACTGACTCGTTTAGGAGCGAATGTCGTATTTTCGGGCCCGCCTGAATGGTTTGACAGATCAAACAGTTTAGGAAGGTATGAAGACATCGATCATGCGGTAGCTACATCGGATGTGGTCATGCTGCTCAGAATACAGCATGAAAGGCATATTGATAAATACGATCAGGCAAATGGAGACTACCTGGAAAGATTCGGCCTGACTAAACAACGTGAAAAAAATATGAAACCGGATGCGATCATCATGCATCCTGCACCAATAAACCGCGGTGTTGAAATAGACAGTGATTTAGTCGAATGCAGCCGCTCGAGAATTTTTAAACAAATGAAAAATGGCGTATTCATTAGAATGGCCGTATTAAAAAATGTGCTTGAACAAACCGAAGGGGGAAACATCCATGAAAACAGTAATCAAAAATGGAGTATTGCTAGATAATCAAAACTCATTCAAAAAAGCGGACATTGAGATAGAAGGCAAGGTCATCACAAAGATCGGCGAGAACTTGGAGACGGAAAATTGTAACGTAGTTGACGCTGGAGGATTACTGATTACACCTGGGCTTGTTGACCTGCATGTCCATTTACGCGAACCGGGCGGTGAACATAAGGAAACAATCGCAAGCGGGACGCTTGCAGCGGCAAGAGGCGGTTTCACTACGGTAGCGGCGATGCCTAATACTAGGCCAGTTCCTGATACAGTGGAGAACCTAGAAGCGCTTAACAGGAAAATTGAAGAAACGGCTCATGTCAGGGTACTCCCATATGCATCCATCACGATTAGGGAAGCTGGCAAGGAGCTGACCGACTTTTCTTCACTAAAACAAACGGGTGCTTTCGCCTTTACGGACGATGGCGTAGGAATTCAAGAAGCCGGGATGATGCTGGAAGCGATGAAACGGGCAGCAGCTCAAGATATGGCCATTGTTGCTCATTGTGAAGACAATAGCTTAATCAATAAAGGCTCCGTCCATGAAGGAAGATTCTCAAAAGAACAGGGAATCAATGGGATTCCGTCGGTATGTGAAGCTGTACATATCGCCCGGGATATCCTTCTTGCCGAAGCGGCGGACTGCCATTATCACGTTTGCCATATTTCCACGAAGGAATCGGTAAGGACGGTAAGGGATGCCAAACGCGCCGGTATCCGTGTCACCGCCGAAGTTACACCGCATCACTTATTATTGTGTGAAGATGATATACCGGGACTTGATACGAATTATAAAATGAACCCGCCATTAAGGGGCCGTGAAGATCGGGATGCTTTGATAGAAGGATTGCTTGACGGAACCATCGATTTTATAGCAACAGACCATGCCCCGCATGCGGCAGAGGAAAAGGCGCAGGGAATGCAGCTGGCTCCTTTCGGAATAGTAGGATTGGAAACGGCCTTCCCGCTGCTTTACACCGAATTGGTTAAAAAGGGCATCATAACATTAAAGCAATTGATCGATTTCATGACAATCAAACCATCTGAAAGCTTCTCCCTTCCTTATGGAGAGCTAAAAGAAGGTGCTACTGCGGATATCGTACTCATCGATTTGGAAACGGAAAAAGAAATCAATGCTGAAGAGTTTGCTTCAAAAGGGAAAAATACACCTTTTAATGAAAAGAAATGTTATGGCTGGCCAGTCATGACGATTGCAGAAGGAAAAATAGCTTGGGAAAAAGGACGTGTTCAAGGATGAAAAGACAGCTAATTTTAGAAGATGGGACAGTATTCCTTGGGGAAGCATTCGGAGGGGACGTAGAAAAAATAGGTGAAGTCGTTTTTAACACAGGAATGACGGGTTACCAAGAGATTCTATCCGATCCATCGTATTGCGGTCAAATCGTTACGCTTACGTATCCATTAATCGGGAACTACGGGATAAACCGCGATGACTTTGAATCCATCAATCCAGCGATAGCAGGATTCGTCGTTAAGGAAACAGCAGAACTTCCTTCCAACTGGCGAAACCAATTATCACTAGATGAATATCTGAAAATGAAGAACATACCTGGAATAAGCGGAATCGATACGAGAAAGCTGACAAGAATCATCAGGAAATCAGGTGCACTGAAAGGGGCGCTTTGCAATATCAATAAAGATGCAAATGAAGTGGTTTCCCAATTGAAGGCAACGGTGATTCCTTCTAATCAGGTAAAACAGGTTTCAACAAAAGCACCTTATTCCAGCCCGGGCAGAGGCCCGCGGGTTGTTCTTGTAGACTACGGCATGAAGCATGGGATTTTACGTGAGTTGACGAAGCGCGGCTGTGATGTCGTGGTTGTACCTTATAACGTCACGGCCGAAGAAGTGATGCAATACCACCCGGATGGCGTGATGCTTTCAAACGGCCCTGGAGATCCGAAAAGTGTTCATGAGACGCTCGAAATGATCCGTACAATCCAAACGCAAGTACCGTTATTCGGAATCTGTTTAGGACATCAATTATTCGCACTTGCAAACGGGGCGGATACGGCAAAGTTAAAATTCGGCCATCGAGGTTCGAATCATCCGGTTAGGGACCTTCGTACCGGAAAGGTATCCATCACATCTCAAAATCATGGATATACAGTTGAAGAGACTTCCATTGAAAGTACAGATCTTATTGTGACACATACAGCATTGAATGACGATACGATTGAAGGCCTGCGCCATAAAAAGTATCCTGCTTTCACCGTACAATATCACCCGGAAGCATCACCAGGTCCGGAAGATGCCAACTACTTATTCAATGAATTCTTACAAATGATTGAAGCTGCAACCAACAAGGGGGAAGAAACATGCCAAAACGCAATGATATAAAAAGCATCCTAGTAATTGGTTCCGGTCCGATCGTCATCGGACAGGCCGCCGAGTTCGATTATGCAGGAACCCAAGCGTGTATAGCCTTAAAAGAAGAAGGCTATCGAGTGATCCTGATTAACTCTAACCCTGCGACAATCATGACAGACACTGAAATGGCTGACGCGGTTTATATCGAACCGATCACATTGGAATTTGTCAGCAAAATCATTCGTAAAGAGCGCCCGGATGCACTGTTACCTACCTTGGGCGGACAGACTGGCTTGAACATGGCAGTTGAGCTTGCCGAATCAGGAATTCTGGAAGAATGCAATGTCCAAATTCTTGGGACCAAACTTTCGGCTATCCAACAAGCGGAAGACCGTGACCTTTTCCGTACGCTAATGAACGATCTGGGGGAACCAGTGCCTGACAGCGACATTATTCATAACCTGGAAGAAGCTTATACATTCGTTGAACGAGTCGGCTACCCGGTCATTGTTCGTCCAGCCTTCACGCTTGGCGGAACAGGCGGTGGGATTTGTGATAACGAAGAGCAGCTTATCGAGATCGTTGAGGGTGGCCTGAAAAGCAGCCCGGTTCACCAATGTCTGCTTGAGAAGAGCATTGCCGGTTTCAAAGAAGTGGAATATGAAGTGATGCGTGATTCCAATGATAATGCAATAGTCGTTTGTAATATGGAAAACTTCGATCCTGTCGGTGTCCATACAGGCGATTCAATCGTTGCGGCACCAAGCCAAACATTAAGTGACAGAGAGTATCAAATGCTTCGAAATACGTCTTTGAAGATTATCCGCGCCTTGAAAATTGAAGGTGGATGTAATGTTCAGCTTGCGCTAGATCCAAACAGCTATCAATATTATGTCATTGAAGTGAACCCAAGGGTCAGCCGTTCTTCGGCACTTGCTTCAAAAGCGACTGGTTATCCAATTGCAAAGCTAGCAGCAAAGATAGCCGTTGGTTTGACGCTCGATGAAATGATGAACCCTGTCACTGGCAAAACCTATGCCAGCTTTGAACCGGCACTGGACTATGTCGTTACGAAAATTCCGCGCTGGCCTTTCGATAAGTTCGAAAGCGCCAACCGTAGGCTCGGTACCCAAATGAAAGCGACCGGAGAAGTCATGGCAATCGGCCGTACATTCGAGGAATCGATCTTAAAAGCTGTGCGTTCCCTTGAAGCGGGTATATTCCATCTTAATTTGAATGACGAGTTTGAGGATGGAAAGATAGAGAAACGGATCAGAAAAGCCGGAGATGAACGGTTATTCTATATCGGCGAAGCGTTAAGAAGGGGAAAAACGATCGAAACCATCCACGAATGGAGCCAGATCGATTTATTCTTCTTGCATAAGTTGAAAAAGATAATCGACTTTGAAAAGCAGCTTAAAGAACATTCTTTTGATTGTGAAGTATTGCAAAAGGCTAAAGAACTAGGGTTTTCTGACAAAACGATTGCGGAAATATGGGGAGTTCCCGAAATTGATGTCTATGAATACCGGAAACAGCAAGGAATCATCCCTGTTTACAAAATGGTTGATACATGTGCTGCCGAATTCGAATCGGAAACTCCGTATTTTTATGGGACATACGAAGATGAGAATGAATCCATCGTCACTGACAAGAAAAGTGTCATTGTTCTGGGATCAGGCCCAATTCGGATCGGGCAAGGAGTAGAGTTTGATTATGCGACCGTACACTCGGTATGGGCCATTAAGGAAGCGGGATATGAAGCGATCATCATCAACAACAATCCCGAAACAGTTTCGACGGATTTCAGTATCTCCGACAAACTTTATTTCGAACCATTGACTATTGAAGATGTCATGCATGTCATCGATTTGGAAAAACCGGAAGGGGTCATCGTCCAGTTTGGCGGACAGACAGCAATCAACCTTGCAGATGGTCTGGTTGAAAGAGGAGTGAAAATCCTAGGTACTTCACTTGAAGACCTGGATAGGGCGGAAAATCGCAATAAATTCGAAAAAGCACTTCAGGATTTAGGCATTCCTCAGCCAAAGGGTAAAACTGCAACATCGGTTGATGAAGCGATCGTCATCGCTGAAGATATCGGGTACCCGGTTTTAGTAAGGCCATCGTATGTCCTCGGAGGAAGAGCGATGGAAATCGTCTATAAACAAGAAGAATTGCTGCATTACATGAAAAATGCCGTGAAAATAAATCCGGATCATCCTGTCCTGATAGACCGCTACTTAACCGGTAAGGAAATCGAAGTGGATGGTATTTCCGATGGCGAAACGGTCGTTATCCCTGGGATCATGGAGCATATTGAGCGCGCCGGCGTCCATTCAGGTGACTCGATTGCAGTCTATCCGCCACAAAACTTAACGGAAAAACAAAAAGAAGTAATCATTGATTATACGACCCGGTTGGCAAAAGGCTTGAATATAATCGGTCTCTTGAACATTCAATATGTCATCAGCAATGAAGAAGTGTATGTGATTGAAGTAAATCCACGTTCCAGCCGAACCGTTCCATTCTTAAGTAAAATTACGAATGTGCCGATGGCTAACTTAGCCACGAAGGTCATCTTGGGCCACACACTTGAAAGCCAAGGTTACAAATCGGGGTTAGTGCCTGAACAAACAGGGGTCTATGTAAAAGTGCCGGTCTTCTCATTTGCGAAATTAAGAGGTGTGGACATCTCACTCGGACCTGAAATGAAATCGACTGGTGAAGTAATGGGGAAAGATACCACCCTTGAAAAAGCTTTGTATAAAGGCCTGGTCGCTTCCGGTTTCAAGATCAAGGGGCATGGTTCGGTGTTATTGACGATATCGGATAAAGATAAGCAGGAAGCGCTGCTTTTAGCAAGGCGTTTCCATAATATCGGCTTCAAGCTGATAGCCACCAGCGGAACTGCTGCCCTATTGGAGCAATCAGGAATCCCGACTGCGATTGTTGGAAAAATTGGCGAAGAAGGTACAAACCTGCTGGATGTCATCCGGAACGGGGAAGCGCAATTTGTCATAAATACTTTGACAAAAGGTAAGCAGCCGGCACGGGATGGTTTCAGAATCCGACGTGAATCGGTTGAAAATGGAGTGACATGCCTAACATCACTTGATACGGCAGAAGCCATTTTAAGAGTGATAGAATCCATGACCTTCTCGGCAGAAGCAATGGGAAAAACGGAAAAAAGTCGTGAGGTGAGCTATATATGATCAAGAAGGAAAGAATGAAGGTGTTAAATCATAAGGAACTGGCCCCATCCATCTTTGAACTTACCCTGCAAGGTGAATTGGTTTCAGAGATGAATCAACCAGGCCAGTTTGTCCAAGTCAAGACAACAGAAGGCACTGAGCCATTGTTAAGACGCCCGATTTCGATTTCTTCTTACAACAGGAGTGAAAATCAGTTCACGATGATATACCGGGCTGAAGGTAAAGGAACGACACTGTTATCGCAGCGTAAAGAGGCGGAAGCGGTCGATATCCTTGGACCCCTTGGCAACGGATTTCCCGTTCATGAGGCTAAACAGGGTGAAACGGCATTATTGGTTGGCGGCGGGATTGGTGTCCCGCCCCTGTATCAACTATCACAAATGTTGGTTGCGAAAGGTGTTACGGTAATCCATGTATTGGGCTTCCAGACCAAGTCAGCCATCTTTTACGAAAAAGAATTCAGTGAATTAGGTGATACCTATATTGCCACGGTGGATGGTTCATACGGGACAAAAGGATTTGTTACGACGGTAATAGACAATCTGGAGCAAGAGTTTGCAACGATCTTTTCATGCGGGCCTACACCAATGTTAAGAGCTTTGGAATCGGGCTATCGTGAGAAAAAGCTTTTCCTGTCCCTTGAGGAAAGGATGGGATGCGGCATCGGTGCATGCTTTGCTTGCGTGTGTCATACAGGGGATGACCCAACTGGTTTCAGTTATAAAAAGGTTTGCAGCGATGGACCCGTATTCCGGGCAGGAGAGGTGGTATTATGAGCAGGCTTTCAGTTGAATTACCAGGATTACACTTGAAAAACCCGGTCATGCCAGCATCTGGGTGCTTTGGATTCGGCCGTGAATACAGTCAATTTTTCGACTTGGATATTCTTGGGGCGATCATGATCAAAGCGACCACTCCTGAGCCGAGGTTCGGCAACCCGACTCCGCGTGTTGCGGAAACCTCTTCGGGAATGCTGAACGCCATCGGTCTTCAGAATCCAGGCTTGGAAAAGGTCATCAGTGAAGAGCTGGCCTGGCTAAGTAGGTATGATGTTCCCATCATTGCCAACGTTGCAGGTTCGCAAATAGATGACTATGTAAAAGTTGCCAGTGAAATAAGCAAGGCGGGGAATGTGAAAGCACTTGAATTGAATATCTCTTGTCCGAATGTAAAAGAAGGAGGCATAGCTTTCGGTACGGTACCGGAAGTTGCCAAAGAGGTAACCAAGGCGGTAAAGGAAGTATCTTCCGTCCCAGTCTATGTGAAGCTTTCACCGAATGTCAGTAATATTGTGGATATGGCCAAAGCAGTTGAAGATGGCGGGGCCGACGGGTTGACAATGATAAATACATTAGTCGGCATGCGATTGGATTTAAAAACGGGCAAACCGATCCTTTCTAACAGAACGGGGGGATTATCTGGTCCTGCAATAAAACCTGTAGCGCTCCGGATGATTTATGAGGTTAGCCAGCAAGTTTCTATTCCAATAATCGGAATGGGCGGCATCGCTACGGCGGAAGACGTCATTGAATTTTTCTATGCGGGTGCCAGTGCTGTTGCAGTGGGAACCGCGAACTTCGTGGATCCCTTTGTATGCCCGACCATCATCGAAGAATTACCGAAATTGTTGGATGAGCTGGGATTTGACCATATTTCAGAATGTACCGGAAGGAGCTGGAAGCAAAATGAAACAGTCACTAATAATCGCTCTTGATTTCCCTGACCTCCTTCAAACGGAGACATTCCTAAAACAGTTCCATGCGGAAAAACTGGCTGTAAAAGTGGGGATGGAATTATTTTATCAGAATGGTCCATCAATCGTTTCTTTCGTAAAGGAGCAAGGCCACGATGTGTTTTTGGACTTGAAGCTTCATGATATTCCAAATACCGTTAAAATGGCCATGACCGGATTGGCAGCTTTAGGCGCTGACATGGTCAATGTACATGCGGCAGGTGGACAAAAGATGATGGAAGCAGCCATGGAAGGTCTGGATAAGGGTACGTCCGCTGGTAAAAAACGTCCATTATGCATTGGGGTTACCCAACTGACGAGTACGTCACAAGAACAAATGAATGCTGAGCAAAACATTGCCGGGTCTCTGGAAGATTCGGTCCTCCATTATGCAAAACTTACTAGACAGGCAGGATTGGATGGCGTCGTCTGTTCTACCCATGAAGTAAAGAACATACATGAACGCATCGGTCATGAATTCTTGACCGTCACACCTGGAATCCGAAGTGCAGGTGGACCGACGCATGATCAAAAGAGAATTGCCACGCCTGAACAAGCTAGGGATTTTGGAGCGGATGCCATCGTTGTAGGGAGAGCCATAACGGGGGCGGCAGATCCATTAAGGGCGTATTTGGATATGAAAGCAGCTTGGGAGGGAATATCATGTTAAATAATAAGATAGCTGAACATCTATTGGAAATAAAAGCAGTGTACCTACAGCCGAATGACCCCTTTACTTGGGCATCTGGAATTAAATCACCCATTTATTGTGATAATCGCTTGACCCTTTCATACCCAGAGGTTCGCAATGAAATAGCGGAAGGATTGAAAGGTTTGATTGAACAGCATTTCCCTGATGCTGAACTGATTGCAGGCACAGCAACTGCCGGCATTCCGCATGCAGCTTGGGTGAGTGAAAAATTAAATGCACCGATGTGCTATGTTCGATCCAAGGCCAAGGAGCACGGAAAGGGCAATCAGATCGAAGGCCGCGCAGTTCCAGGACAAAAAGTGGTCGTTGTTGAGGACTTGATTTCAACCGGCGGAAGTGTAATTACTGCTGTTAACGCGCTGAAAGAGGCTGGATGTGATGTTCTAGGAGTCGTTTCGATCTTTACTTACGAATTGGAAAAGGGAAAAGAAAAATTCGAAGCTGAGGGCATTATTAATCATTCGTTGAGTGACTACTCTACTTTGATAAAAGTCGCTAATGATAAAGGGTATATCACGGCAGAAGAATTGGAAAAGCTAAAAAAATGGCGGGAGAATCCGGCTGATACAGCTTGGATTTCGGCATGAAAATAGAGGGGGCCCAATCACTCAGGACTGGGCCCCCTCTATTTTTTTACTCTTTTACCGCTTCCTTTAAGCGTATGACAGTGTCGGTATCCGGTGTAATATAAACGGTCTGCTGCTGGTCATAGATTACGAACCCGGGCTTGGAACCATTGGGTTTCTTAACATGGCGAACCTGTGTGAAATCAACGGGCACTGAACTCGATTGCTTTGCTTTACTGAAGAAAGCTGCTAATACGGCGGCCTCTTTTATTGTTTTTTCACTTGGCGATTCATTTCGAATCACAACATGTGAGCCGGGTATATCCTTGGTATGAAGCCATATTTCATCACGGCGTGCAAACTTATTCGTTAAATAATCATTTTGTTTATTATTCTTCCCGACAAAAATGAGATCTCCATCCGTAGCATAATATGTTTCAAGCTGCGGTTTTGCATTTGCAGGCTTTTTCATGCCTTTTTTCTTTTTTTGCCTAATGTAACCTTCTTCCTGAAGTTCTTCCCGAATCTCCTCTATATCCCTGGGTGACGCTGATTGGAGCTGCTGATGCAAGGCTTCGAAGTAGGCCAATTCCAATTTTGTCTTTTCGATTTGTTCTTGGACGACTCCGACTGCATTTTTGGACTTTTGGTATCTTGAGAAGTACTTTTGTGCATTATCTGACGGATTTTTTAATGGGTCAAGCGGGATGGTGACCATACTTTGTTCTTCATCATAATAATTGACGACTTCTATTTCCTTCATTCCTTTTTTCATTTGATATAGATTAGCTGTAAGCAGCTCACCGAACAACTGATACTGTTCACCGCGTTCCGTATCTTTCAATGTACGTTCGAGCTTGCCGATTTTTTTTGAGTTCTTTTCGATTTCATTAGTAATGAAACGTTCTACATCCTGGCTCTTTTGCTTAACCCGATCTCTTTCTGCCTTTCCGAAGTAATAGCGGTCGAGCATCTCGCTCAATGAAGAAAACGTACGTTGATTCCCAGACAGATGCTCTAGTGAAAGCATATAAAAAACTTCTTTATTTCCATCTTGTTTGATCGTGGCAGCATATTTCTGTTCCGAGATTTCCTGGATAATCTTTAAAAAGGCTGTTGGAAGGGTCGTGCTGTTGGCAAGTCCGGCCCGGTAGACGGCTTCCTTTGCAACTAATGGTGAAACTCCTGAAAAATGGGCAACAAGCTGTCGATCCAGCTTTCCTGCATTGAAGTCAATATTCTTCCTGATATCGTCCTCGGTAGCCTTGAAGGGATCATTCTTTTCCTGTGCGGGTGGAGCCTTATATTCCTGGCCGGGCAATATCGCCCGATAACTGTTGACGGCATGTGAAACATGCTTAATGCTGTCCAAAATCATATTTCGTTCTTTATCTACTAAAACAATGTTGCTGTGTCGCCCCATGATTTCGATGATTAACTGCTTTTGAGAGACATCGCCAAGCTCATTACGGCCCTTCACTTCAAAAATGATCATCCTATCAAGTTCATATTGATAAATGTTTTCTATCGTATAGCCTTCGAGGTGCTTCCTAAGAAGCATGCAGAACATGGGTGCCTCTTTGGGATTTTCATAACTTTCTTCGGTCAATTGCACCCTCGAATAGCTTGGATGGGCTGATAATAAGAGCTTATGGTTCTTACCTCCAGCACGAACAACCAGTATTACTTCATTTTTATAAGGCTGATGTACCTTATTGATTCGTCCACCTTCTAATAAAGAAGCGATTTCTTCCGTCATCGCTTTCGTAAATAATCCATCAAATGACATTCTATTTTTACTTCCTTTACATAAGATTTTCTAAGAACTCATTTTTGCCGGGCGTTATAAATGCATCACGGCTGCCCATTTTAGTTAATCACAATTTTTTTAGCCAACTGGGTGAAAGCAGCAGTTCAGGTACAGTGAATGGATGTTTTTTTATTTCCTGATAGTGAATACAAAATTGGTCCATTCATCATGATTACAGTTCGTTCATTCAAAAAATTATCCGGATCGTTCTTCTTTCCGCAATTCTGTTTAATTATAGCATTATTTTGGACGAGTCTGAATAATCATGGAAGAAGAGCAGGTTGTTTTATGTATCGGTAAGCAGGCAGGTGTTGGAAGAGTAAAGCAAAAAGCGCCTGTTGAGATGTATACAGGAGCCTATTTCATTCTATTCAAAGGGATGTGTGATACTTGATGGAGTTCAGGGAAATGAATAATCAAGAAATGGAGAAAGCGCTTCAAACAAACGTTACACACGGTTTGGACGATGATGTAGTAAAGGACAGGCTGCGAAAGAATGGTTTTAACGAATTGAAGGAAGGAGAAAAACAGTCAGCCATTCTTTTATTTTTCGCCCAATTCAAAGATTTCATGGTCATAGTTTTACTTGCCGCGACATTGGTTTCCGGGATATTGGGTGAATATATCGATGCGATTGCCATCATGGCGATTGTTTTTTTGAATGGATTACTTGGTTTTTTCCAAGAACGGAAGGCAGAAAAATCCTTGGATGCCTTAAAGGAAATGGCTGCACCGCAAGTTAACGTGCTTCGAGATGGCCAGTGGATGAAAATCCCATCGAGAGAAGTGGTTGTTGGGGATATCCTGAAGTTTTCGAGCGGTGACCGTATTGGTGCCGATTTACGGATCATCGACCATTCAAGCCTTGAAATAGAAGAGTCGGCACTTACCGGCGAGTCACTCCCGGCCGTTAAATGTTCTGATCCATTGATGAATGAGGTTGAAGGTATCGGTGATCAGGAAAATATGGCGTTTATGGGAACGATGGTGACAAGAGGGAATGGAGTCGGAATCGTAATCGCCACTGGAATGAATACGGCGATGGGAAAGATTGCGGATCTCCTGCAGACTGCGGAAACAAAAGAAACACCGCTTCAACGGAGGTTGGAGCAGCTAGGCAAAATTTTGATCGTCACGGCCTTAATATTAACTGTAATCGTAGTCCTGACTGGTGTCATTCAAGGGCATGACCTCTATACGATGTTTTTGGCCGGGGTATCTCTGGCTGTTGCGGCGATTCCCGAAGGCTTGCCGGCCATTGTGACCGTAGCCTTGTCTTTAGGTGTTCAGCGTATGATCAAACAAAAAGCGATTGTCCGTAAGCTTCCTGCCGTAGAAACGCTTGGCTGTGCAACAGTGATTTGCTCAGATAAAACAGGTACACTGACACAAAACAAAATGACGGTGACGAAGGTTTGGAGTGGAGGGAAAACTTGGGATGTCGGCGGTACTGGTTACAATCCGGTCGGAGAATTTTCTTTAGATGGAGTTTCAGTTGCACCGAAAAACCATAATGCCTTGCTTCAAATAATTACATTCGGCATGCTCTGTAATAAAGCTGAGTTAAAGGAGAATGGTAAACAATATATTCTAGACGGTGATCCGACAGAAGGGGCGATGTTGGTCGCGGCAATGAAAGCTGGATTGACGAGGGAACACCTATCTAAGAGGTTTACGATAGTAAAGGAGTTTCCATTTGACTCGAGCCGCAAAATGATGAGTGTCATAGTGAAGGATGATAAAGATAATCATTTCGTTATCGTAAAAGGTGCCCCGGACGTATTGATTGCCCAGTCCGACACGATTCTTTGGGAAGGAAGGTCGGAAATATTAAATCGGGAGAGCAAGGAAAGGGTGCAACAGGACATGAATGGGCTTGCTTCGCAGGCACTTAGAATGATTGCGGTAGGTTATAAACCTCTTTCAAAAGGAACGATTTTGCTGCATGAAACCGAAGCCGAGCGTAATTTGACCTTCATGGGACTTCAGGGCATGATCGATCCCCCGCGTCCGGAGGTGAAACAGGCAGTTAAGGAATGCAGGGACGCCGGGATCAAAACTGTCATGATTACAGGCGACCATGTGATAACTGCAAAGGCAATTGCTAAAGAGCTTGGAATTTTAAAAGGAAAAGACCGTGTACTTGAAGGACGGCAATTGGCGGACATGGAAGTCGGGGAACTTGAGGAAGTTGTTGAAACTGTTTCGGTATTTGCCCGAGTTTCCCCGGAACATAAGTTGAAAATCGTAAAAGCCTTGCAAAATAAAGGACATGTCGTTGCAATGACAGGGGATGGTGTCAATGATGCCCCTGCGATAAAATCAGCGGATATTGGTATATCCATGGGCATCACGGGGACTGATGTTGCTAAAGAAGCTTCTTCCTTGATATTGGTTGACGATAACTTTGCAACAATAAAATCGGCCATTAAAGAAGGCAGGAATATTTACGAAAACATCAGGAAGTTCATCCGTTACCTGCTTGCATCCAATGTTGGGGAGATTTTGGTCATGTTTTTTGCGATGCTATGTGCCTTGCCTTTACCATTGATACCAATCCAGATCTTATTCGTGAACCTTGTAACCGACGGACTGCCCGCGATGGCATTGGGCCTGGATGCCGCAGAAGAAGATGTAATGAAAAGGAATCCAAGAAATGCCAATGAAGGTGTGTTTGGAAGGGGGCTTGGCTGGAAGATCATCTCACGCGGTTTTCTGATAGGGGTTTCCACATTGATTGCATTTTATGTTGTATATCGTGCAAATCCGGATAATCTTGCTTATGCACAAACGATTGCTTTCGCTACCTTGGTCTTGGCTCAGCTTATACATGTATTCGATTGCCGAAGTGAACGTTCGATCTTCTCAAGAAATCCATTCGGTAACCTTTATCTAGTGGGGGCGGTACTATCCTCCCTATTATTGATGGTAGCCGTCATGTATGTGCAGCCTTTACAAACCATCTTTCATACGGTACCGATTTCGGGAAGGGATTGGCTATTAGTAATAGGAATGGCATCCATACCAACTTTTTTACTGGCTGGAACCTTTTTAGCAAGAAAAGCACAGTGATATATGGTATAATCTTTAAGGTGGTAGAGTCTTGCTCTATTGCCTTTTTATTTTTGTGGTATTTTATTTGTAAGCTAATGTTTCCGTACTTTAGCTAATATATAATGAATGTCAAAAGGCCAAATTACTACATTATGTTTTGATAGGATGTGGAACCATGGTTACCAGTATGACGGGCTATGGAAGAGAAGAAGCGGAAAACGAACAGGTCAGGGTTTTTGCTGAAATCAAGACCGTTAACCATCGTTTTTGTGAATATACGATTCGAATGCCGCGCCAGCTTTTGGTTTTGGAAGAAAAGGTGAAAAAGAAGGCGAATCAATACATAAGAAGGGGACGGGTGGAACTCTTCATTACAGTGGAAGGTGAGAGCCTGGTTTCCAAAAAGGTGAAGATCGATTGGGATCTTGCTGATCAATATGTGGGATTGATGGATGAAGTCAAGGGAAAATACAATCTGGAAAGTTCAATTACATTACAGGATATGCTGCAACTTGAATCGATTTTCATGACGGAAGAAGTACCTGCGGTTCCTGCCGATTTGGAATCCCTTTTAATGAAGGCCGTCACGGGGGCATTGGAAAATCTGAAAAAAATGCGGGATCTCGAAGGTCAGGAACTTGCCTCGGACATGAAACGCCAGCTTGAAAAGTTTGGTGAGATTGTAGCAGGAGTCAAAATGCATGCACCTTCAGTCGTCGAAAAATATAAAGCCCGATTGGAAATCAAACTGGCCGAGTTGACTGATGGATTGATTGAAGATAGCCGTATTGTGACAGAAGCGGCCATTTTTGCTGATAAATGTGATATAAATGAAGAACTGACCAGACTCGATAGCCATTTACAGCAATTTTCATGGACCCTTACCCATAGTGAACCAATTGGAAGGAAACTTGACTTCCTTGTCCAGGAAATGAATAGGGAAGTCAATACGATTGGATCAAAGGCAAATGATTCGGCCATTACGAAAGAAGTGGTGGAAATGAAAAGTTTGCTTGAAAAATTAAAGGAACAGGTTCAAAATATCGAGTAGTCGGTTTATGATGAACCTAACAAGGTGACAATAGATATGAATGGGGGACAAAAATGTCAATTAAGCTCATTAATATTGGTTTTGGGAATATCGTTTCCGCGAACCGGATCGTATCCATCGTGAGCCCTGAATCGGCTCCGATAAAAAGGATCATCCAAGACGCCCGAGATCGCGGATCCTTAATAGATGCTACATATGGCAGAAGAACCAGGGCCGTTATAATTACAGACAGCGACCATGTTATCTTATCTGCCGTTCAACCGGAAACGGTTGCTGCACGGCTACAAGATAGAGATGACAGCGTAGAAGAGGGGTAACTGAAACAATATGAGAGAAAAAGGTTTATTAATCGTTTTGTCCGGACCATCCGGTGTTGGTAAAGGAACTGTTAGGAAGGCGATTTTTTCTCAGCCAGGAACGGCATTCGAATATTCAATTTCGATGACGACAAGGCTGCCTCGCCATGGTGAAGTGGACGGAGTGGACTATTTCTTCAAAAAACGCGAGGAGTTCGAAGCACTGATCGAAGAAGGCAAATTGCTGGAATATGCTGAGTTCGTCGGTAATTATTATGGAACACCCGTGGATTATGTCCGTGAAACAATCGATTCCGGAAAAGATGTATTTCTGGAAATAGAAGTTCAAGGAGCTAAACAGGTCCGGGAGAAATTCCCTGAAGGACTTTTCATTTTCCTTGCTCCTCCGAGTTTGACTGAACTCGAAAGCCGCATCGTTACTCGCGGAACCGAGACGGAGGAAGCGATAAAAGGCCGGATGAAAGTGGCCAAGGAAGAAATAGAACTTATGGATCTGTACGATTATGTTGTTGAAAATGATCATGTGGATGCAGCATGTGCTAGAATTAATGCAATTGTAATTGCCGAGCATTGCCGTCGGGAAAGAGTTGCAGTTTTATATAAAAAAATGTTGGAGGCGGAATAAACCATGTTATATCCATCAATTGATTCTCTATTACTTAAAATCGATTCTAAATACTCACTTGTATCGGTGGCAGCTAAACGCGCCAGGGAAATGCAAATTAAAGATAATTGCCTTATTAAACCGGTTTCCCATAAATCGGTAGGCCGTGCCCTTGAAGAAATTCATTCCGGTAAATTGACTTACGATAATTCTTACGAGGAAAACTAAGAGAACACAGAGCTTGACCTATCGGGCCTGACACCCTAAAGCAAACAGGAGCGTTACATTTGGAAAGTGCTTCCTTCCTGCGGCCAAGGTGTCAGGCCTGTTTGTTTTGATTTTTTTTAAAGTAATGTTTGGGGGAATCCATAGGTTATTGCGCATTTCAAATGAAATTTCTTCGGTTTTCCGTCATAATTAGAAAGAATAGAATGTATAGTTAGGGGAAATTTGCATGCTTATCGATAAAAAAGTACTTCTTTGTGTCACCGGCGGGATTGCTGTATATAAGGCTGCTGCCCTGACAAGTAAATTAACTCAGGAAGGTGCGCATGTTAAAGTGATCATGAGTGAATCGGCACGTAAGTTCGTGACGCCGCTCACCTTTCAAGCACTTTCGAGAAATGATGTGTACACAGATACTTTTGATGAGAAGGATTCTTCAGTCATTGCCCACATCGACTTGGCTGATTGGGCTGATATCATCCTGTTGGCTCCAGCTACAGCCAATGTCATTGGCAAAGTAGCCAATGGAATCGCGGATGATATGATCACGACCACCCTATTGGCAACGGAAGCACCTGTTTGGGTTGCGCCGGCAATGAACGTGCACATGTACGCACATCCAGCGGTTCAGAAAAATATGGAGACACTTCGGTCGTTTGGATATCAATTCATTGAACCTGGTGAAGGGTATTTGGCCTGCGGATATGTAGGGAAAGGGCGATTGGAGGAACCGGAAACAATCGTAGAACATCTTAATCGATATTTCAATGAACGCAAATTACAGCAACAGCCTCTTAAAGGAAAGAAATATTTAATTACGGCAGGGCCGACACGTGAAGCGATTGATCCGGTTCGTTTTGTGACGAACCATTCCAGTGGCAAAATGGGCTATGCCCTAGCCGAAGCGGCAATTGAAATGGGCGCTGAGGTGACATTGATTACCGGCCCAGTGAACTTGACGCCACCTCCCAAGGCCAGAGTAATACCAGTGGAATCAGCAGCAAATATGTATGATGCGGTATTCGATCGGTTCGCTGCCAGTGATGTCGTAATCATGACGGCTGCAGTGGCGGATTATAAACCGAAGGTCTATCATACTCGAAAGATGAAAAAGCAGCCAGGGGAAAATGTGATTGAATTTGAACGGACAAAGGATATCCTAAAGGAACTCGGTGAAAATAAAACGCATCAGATTTTGGTGGGCTTTGCGGCTGAAACGAACAACGTTGAAGAATACGCAAGAGGAAAATTGGTCAAAAAGAATGCAGATATGATCGTTGCCAATAATGTTACCGTCGCAGGGGCAGGATTTGGAACGGATACGAACATCGTGACCATTTACGATAAAGATGGAAGTGCGACCGAACTTCCAAAAATGAGTAAAGCGGATATAGCTAAAAGCATCCTGGCAGAAGTATCTCGCAAGCAAAAGGAATGATGTCTTATGGATATAGCATCCGTCATCGTGGATGTACCTGCTAAACAAACGGATCGAGAATTCGACTATCGCATCCCTGAAAAGTGGAACCAAGTCATCAAGCCCGGAATGAGAGTCATCGTCCCATTCGGTCCAAGAATGGTGCAGGGGTTCGTCACAGGCTTAAAAGCTAAAAGCGACTTTGCGAAATTACGCTTTATAAAGGAACCAATGGATTTGGAGCCCATAATCAATGATGAATTGCTTCAGCTCGGTGACTGGTTGACCAAGGAGGCGATGTGTTTTAAAATTTCAGCGCTACAGGCCATGCTTCCGGCAGCGATGAAAGCAAAGTATGAAAAAGTCATTAAAGTCGTTGAAGATAAAAAGGACCAGCTCCCTCCCTCCATTCAAAACCTTTTCGGGAAAAATGATTCACTATCTTGGAAAGACGTGATTGAAGGGGAGAATGCCTCCCTGGTCCAAAAGGAAATGCAAAATGGCAATCTTGAGCTCGAATACAATGTGAAAAACCGACTTAACAAGAAGACGGTCCGAGTCATTAAATCTTTGCTTTCCCCTATGGAACTGAAAGAAATGGCATCAGCCATATCCAGCCATGCAAAAAAACAACAGGAACTCCTTCAATACTTTATTGAACATCAAGAACCCATCCCGTTAAAGGAATTGCTTGAATTGATGAACACATCAAGCGGTACCGTCAAATCCCTAGTGTCAAAAGGGGCCTTGGCTGAAATGGATCAAGAGGTATACCGTGATCCTTATGAAAACCGTGTGTTCGAAAAATCCATTCCCTTTACACTGACAGCTGAACAAACCGCTGCATTGAAGCCGATCCAAGAGAAAATACATCATGATGAACATGATGTCTTCCTTTTATATGGTGTAACCGGCAGCGGGAAGACGGAAGTGTATCTACAGGCAATTGCCTCTGTCATTGAAAAAGGGAAGGAAGCAATCATGCTTGTACCTGAAATCTCCTTGACGCCACAGACGGTGAAGAGGTTTAAGGAACGATTTGGGGAGCAGGTAGCTGTCATGCATAGCGGTTTATCCGTAGGTGAAAAATATGATGAATGGCGGAAAATTCACCGCAAAGAAGTAAAAGTGGTGGTCGGGGCGCGTTCTGCCGTGTTTGCTCCTTTTGAAAGCCTGGGGCTGGTCATCATTGACGAAGAGCATGAATCCAGTTATAAGCAAGAAGAAACGCCAAGGTACCATGCTAGGGATGTTGCCATTGAAAGAGCAAAATCATATGGTTGCCCGGTTATTCTTGGCAGCGCCACACCTACACTTGAATCTTTTGCGCGAGCCAAGAAAAATGTCTATAAATTATTGACCCTTAGCCAGAGGATGAATAAAAATGCTTTGCCAGCAGTGGATATTGTAGATATGAGGGAAGAACTAAGAACTGGAAATCGTTCCATGTTTTCGGAGCTGCTCTTTACCAAGCTGAAAGACAGGCTTGAGAAGGGGGAGCAAACTGTCCTGATGCTAAATAAAAGGGGGCATTCTTCCTTTGTGATGTGTCGAAGCTGCGGATTGGTCATCAACTGCCCTAATTGTGACATTTCACTTACATATCATCGCTTTAATGATATAATGAAATGCCATTATTGTGGGTTTGAAGAGGGAATGCCCTCCGTTTGCCCTGAATGTGAAAGTGAACATATAAGGTTCTTTGGTACAGGAACTCAAAAGGTTGAAGAAGAGCTTGCAAAAATCCTGCCTGAAGCAAGGGTCATACGAATGGATGTTGACACGACGAGTAAGAAGGGTTCACATGAGCGATTGCTGAATGCCTTTGGTGAAGGAAAAGCGGATATATTGCTAGGCACCCAAATGATAGCCAAGGGCCTTGATTTTCCTAATATCACTCTTGTTGGAGTCCTTTCAGCCGATACGATGCTACATCTGCCTGATTTCCGTTCTTCGGAAAAGACATTTCAGCTGCTGACGCAGGTCAGCGGAAGGGCGGGACGTCATCAGCTTCCGGGAGAAGTGGTCATCCAAACCTATACGCCTGAGCACTACAGCATCGAGCTTTCTGCCCTGCAGGATTATGATGCTTTTTATGAACGGGAGATGTATCTAAGGAGGCAAAGTCATTACCCTCCATATTATTATGTCGTCCTTATAACCGTTTCACATGAAGATTTAATGAAGACGGTAAGTGTTACTGAGAAAATCACCAATTATTTAGGCTCGCGATTGAATCGGGATTCTGTCGTACTAGGTCCGGTTGCTTCGCCCATTAGTCGAATCAACAATAGATATCGCTATCAATGTCTGATAAAATACAAACGAGAGCCGGACCTGAATCAGCATTTACGCACACTTTTAGAGCATTACCAAAAAGAAACCGCTCAGAATCATCTGCAGATTTCAATAGATTTAAATCCACAGATCATGATGTAATTATTTTAGAGATGGATGATTACCGCGAGCTGTAACAGCTTGCGTTTTTATATAATGAAGTGTTGTTTTTCATATCTAGGAGGGTACCTTTAATTTTGGCTATTTTACCGATTGTTTTGTTTCCTGAAAAAATTTTACAACAAAAATGCGATAAAGTAACAAGTTTTGATAAAAAGTTGGCAAAGCTGTTAAATAACATGTATGAAACGATGGTGGAGGCGGATGGCGTTGGACTTGCAGCACCTCAAGTTGGCGTGAAAAAGCAAGTGGCCGTCGTTGAAATAGAGGAAGGATCAGGTGCAATCGAACTGATTAATCCGGAAGTGCTGGAATTGGAAGGAGAACAGACAGGTGTTGAAGGATGCTTGAGCTTCCCGAGTTTATATGGTGAAGTAGTGCGTCCTTACCGTGTCAAAGTCCGAGCACAAGACCGAAAAGGATCTTATTTCGAGATAGAAGCGGAGGATTTCCTTGCAAGGGCCCTTCTACACGAAATCGATCATCTGCAAGGAGTCTTATTTACAAGTAAGGTTTCCCGGTATATTTCGGAAGAAGAGTTAGAAAGGTATGGAGAAGAATGACAAAAATAATTTTTATGGGTACACCGGACTTTTCGGTGCCGGTATTGAAAAGAATCATTGATGAAGGGTATGATGTGATCGCTGTTGTCACACAGCCAGATCGTCCAGTGGGCCGCAAAAAGGTGCTTACGCCGCCGCCAGTTAAAGTCGAAGCCGAAAAGCATGGGATACCCGTTTATCAGCCTGAAAAAATCCGGGAAAAAGAAGAACTTGAAAAAATCATTGCATTGAATGCTGATTTAGTGGTGACGGCAGCATTCGGACAAATTCTTCCGAATGAATTGTTGGATGCCCCTAAGTACGGTTGTATTAATGTACATGCCTCCCTGCTTCCTGAACTGCGTGGAGGGGCGCCAATTCATTATTCCATTTTACAGGGGAAAGAAAAGACAGGGATAACCATCATGTATATGGCAGAAAAATTGGATGCCGGTGATATATTGACTCAGGCGGAAGTTACTATAGAGGAAGAAGACAATGTTGGTACACTGCATGATAAATTAAGCAAGGTAGGGTCGGATTTACTTGCGGACACACTTCCAAAACTTATAAATGAAGAGTTACAGGCAATCAAGCAAGATGATGCTAAAGCATCTTTTGCGCCTAACATCAAACGGTCGGAGGAAAAAATCGACTGGTCGAAATCAGGGGAAGACATCTATAACCATGTACGCGGCTTGAATCCTTGGCCTGTTGCTTATACAACCTTAGACGGTTCCATTATGAAAATATGGCAAGTAAAGAAATTAGAAGCTGGCAAGCAAGCCTTGCCGGGCATGATCGTTGAGGTACAAAATGATGGTTTCATCGTTTCGACAGGCAATGAGACGGCAATACTAGTAACAGAACTGCAGCCTTCAGGAAAGAAAAAAATGCCGGCGAAAGATTACTTGCGCGGAGCCGGATCGTTCATTAAAGCAGGCATGAAGTTAGGAGAACAGAATGAAGCAAACTAAAAAGGGAGTACGTGAAATCGCTCTCGATATTTTGGAATCTGTAGAGAAAAACCAATCCTACAGTAACCTATTATTGAACAACTTGATTAAAAAGCACCAGTTATCCGCCGTGGACAGCGGTTTGCTTACAGAGATAAGCTACGGTACCATCCAGCGGAAAATGACTTTGGATTATTTTTTGAACCCGTTTATTAAACAACCTAAAAAAACGCAAAGCTGGGTCATCAATTTACTTAGACTTTCCGTTTACCAAATGGTCTATTTAGATAAAGTTCCCGATCATGCAATCATTTTCGAGGCCGTAGAAATTTCCAAAAAGCGCGGACACAAGGGCACCTCTTCGATGGTCAATGGTGTGCTTCGTAATATTCAAAGAAATGGTGTCCCTTCTTTAGAGGAAATTAAAAATGATCTGGAACGGCTTTCCATAGAGGTGAGTCATCCTATTTGGCTGGTCCAGCGTTGGGTAGAGCAATTTGGCTATGAAAAAACCAAGGAAATGTGTGAAATCAACTTAACTGCGCCATTACAGACAGGACGTGTTAATTTAAAAAAGATCTCACGCCGTGAACTGATCAGCATATTAACAGAAGAAGGATATGATGTTGAAGCGAGTGAAGTCGTTCCCGAAGCAATCGTCAGCTATAAAGGGAATCTTGCTCATTCAGAAAGCTATAAAATGGGGTATTTATCGATTCAGGACGAGAGTTCAATGCTAGTTGCCCATGCATTGGGTGCGAATGAAAATGATGCTGTGCTCGATTGCTGTGCTGCACCTGGAGGGAAAACGACCCATATCGCAGAAGGCTTGACCACAGGACAAGTATATGCACTAGACCTTCATGAACATAAGGTCAAGCTAATTAAAGAGCAGGCGGAGCGCCTAAAACTCAGAAACAATATTAAGACAATGGCCCTTGATAGCAGAAAAGTGCAAGAGCACTTTAATAAGGAAGGGTTTGACAGGGTCCTGATCGATGCACCATGTTCCGGGTTGGGAGTCATGCGCCGGAAACCTGATGTAAAGTATACTAAAACAAAAGATGATATAATGAAACTCTCAAGTATACAACAACAATTATTGGAATCGGCTGCCCCGCTTGTTAAGCAAGGAGGACGGTTAGTATATAGTACCTGTACGGTGGATAAAGAAGAAAATGACAAAGTCGCTGCAGCATTTTTGGAAAGCCATCCGGATTTTGAAAGCGATGCAACCTTGTCCACAAGAATGCCTGAAAGCGTTCAGCCATATATCGAGGGTCATACGCTGCAAGTTTTTCCGCAATATTTTAGCAGTGACGGATTCTTTATTGCGAGTTTTAGAAAGAAGGTGCTGTAATGGCAGAAATCACTAAATCATCTAGAGTAAGAAAAGACACGACACCAGAAAAACCATCGATCTACTCATTGGAGCTTCACCAAATTAAAGAATGGCTTCTTCAAAATGGAGAGAAGGCATTCCGGGCCGAGCAAGTATATGACTGGCTTTATAAAAAGCGTGTCTCCAGTTTTGAAGATATGTCCAACCTTTCGAAATCATTACGGGATAAGTTGGAGTCGCAATTCACCTTCACAACATTGAAGACTTTGATTCAGCAAACGTCCAATGACGGAACGATGAAGTTTTTATTTGAACTCCAAGATGGATATTCGATTGAAACGGTGCTGATGCGTCATGAATACGGAAACTCCATTTGCGTGACAACGCAAGTAGGATGCAGAATTGGCTGTACATTCTGTGCTTCGACACTAGGCGGTTTAAAGCGGAATCTTGAATCAGGGGAAATTGTTGCCCAGGTCGTTAAAGTTCAGCAAGCACTTGACGAGTCGGAAGAGCGTGTTAGTTCCGTCGTTATCATGGGAATCGGTGAACCGTTTGATAACTACGATAATATGATGTCATTCTTGAAGAATATAAACCATGAAAAGGGCTTGAACATCGGGGCGCGTCATATTACCGTTTCCACAAGTGGGATCATTCCTAAAATCTATAAGTTTGCCGAAGAAAGTATGCAAATAAACTTTGCTGTTTCCCTTCATGCACCGAATACGGAATTAAGAAGTAAATTGATGCCGATCAATAAGGCCTACAAACTTCCAGACCTGATTGAGGCCATCAAATACTATACAGAAAAAACAGGCCGCCGTGTAAGTTTTGAATATGGTCTATTCGGTGGCGAAAATGATTCAGTGGATCACGCTGAAGAATTAGCAGCTTTAATAAAAGGGATAAAATGCCATGTTAACTTAATACCGGTAAACTATGTACCGGAACGCAACTATGTACGAACACCTCGGGACCAGATTTTTGAGTTTGAAAAAACATTGAAGAAGCGCGGCATTAATGTAACGATCCGAAGGGAACAAGGCAGTGATATTGACGCAGCCTGCGGCCAGCTTCGGGCCAAGGAGCGCAAAGAAGAGACGAGGTGACCCTATGAGGGCAATATTTAAGACAGACCGTGGAAAAGTCCGCCAGCATAATGAAGATAATGGCGGAATCTTTAAGAACTCGGAAGGCGTTCGCCTTGCCATCGTTGCAGATGGCATGGGCGGCCACCGTGCCGGGGATGTAGCCAGTGCAATGACGATAGACCTTCTGAAAAAGGGCTGGGAAGTATCCACCGGAATCGAAACGGCAAATGATGCCGAAGATTGGCTTAAGCAGCAAATCTTCACGGTCAATCAGTTGCTTTTTGAACATGCAGAAGCGAATACGGAATGTAAGGGCATGGGGACCACCATTGTTGCAGCCATTTGCACCGACAAGTTTGCTACCATTGCCAACATCGGGGACAGCCGGTGTTATTTGTATAATGAGAGTGGTTTTAAGCAGGTCACGGAAGATCATTCACTCGTTAATGAATTGGTCCGTTCCGGTCAGATTTCGAAAGAAGATGCCGAAAACCATCCACGGAAAAATGTTTTATTACGAGCCTTGGGGACAGAAATGCAAGTGGAAATGGACATTATGACGGTCATCTTCGAAGAAAATGATTTACTATTGCTTTGTTCGGACGGATTGACGAATAAAGTGAGTGAACTGGAACTGGAAGAAACGGTAACCAATGCACAGTCACTTGAAGAAAAGGCGAATTCATTAATAGATAAGGCCAATCACTACGGTGGGGAAGATAATATCACCCTTGTGCTTGTTCAATTTACTGAAGAAAGTGAAAGCAGGTGAATTGAATGTTGATTGGCAGAAGGATCAACGGCCGTTATAAACTGATCCAGATGGTCGGCGGCGGCGGTATGGCTAATGTTTACCTTGCTAGGGATATGATCTTAGATAGGGATGTTGCATTGAAAATCCTTCGCATGGATTTTAATAATGACGAAGAGTTCATCAAGCGCTTCAATCGGGAAGCCCAATCGGCAACCAGTTTGGCCCATCCCAATATCGTAAGTATTTATGATGTTGGTGAAGAAGATTCCATCTATTATATTGTAATGGAATACGTTGACGGTTTTACACTTAAGCAATACATACAAAAATATTATCCAATTCCAGTTGATGAAGCCTTGGATATCATGAGGCAAATCACGGCAGCGATTTCCCATGCCCATCATAATGGGATTATCCATCGTGACATCAAACCACAGAACATTTTGATTGATAAGGAAGGAACCGTCAAGATTACGGACTTTGGCATTGCATTGGCCCTAAGTGCAACAAACATAACGCAGACCAACGCAGTCTTGGGTTCGGTTCATTATTTATCTCCGGAACAGGCCAGAGGCGGTATGGCCAATAAGAAATCGGACATTTATTCACTTGGCATCGTCATGTTTGAATTGTTGACGGGGAGATTGCCTTTTTCAGGTGAATCAGCCGTGTCGATAGCTCTTAAACATTTACAATCGGAAACTCCTTCACCAAAACGCTGGAATTCTGAAATACCCCAGAGTGTGGAAAATATTATCTTGAAAGCAACAGCCAAAGATTCATATTACCGCTATGAGAGCGTGGACTCGATGGAGGATGATATACGGACGTCGCTTAATCCGGAGCGTTCAAATGAACTTCCTTTTGCGATTCCCGAAGATCATGATGCAACAAAAGCCATCCCTGTCATAACGGATGATCAGCTTTCAAGCATCGATGAGACAATCATAAGGGGTCCTGAAAAAAATACGTTAGTTTATGCGGACGATGAGGAAAGTGAATCAGAAGCAGAGAGTAATTCAAAAAAGAAACAGAAGAAACAAAAGAAACAGAAAAAACAAAAAAACAAGTCGGAACACAAAGGTAAAAAGCGAAAGAACATGCCTGCGATCTTGGTGACCACCTTTTTAGTTCTCGCACTGCTTGCTGTTTTATCTGTCACAGTTTTACCTCCCCTCCTTGTCTCGAAGGAAGTGACGATCCCTGACCTTAAAGGGGAAGAATTGGATGACGCCATTACTGAATTGCTTGAAATGGATTTGGAAATTGGAGAGACGATCGAGATTGAAGATGAAGAGGTTGAAGCTGGTCTTGTGATCAAAACCAATCCTAAGGAAGGTAAGACGGTCAAGGAAGGTGCAGTGATCGATATTTATCAAAGCGTTGGTAAAGAGACGATTTCATTGTCCAGCTATGAAGGTCGAGATTACTCTGATGTTAAATCCCTGCTTGAAAAAATGGGATTCAAAAACATAAGCGTTACTGAAAAATATGATGACAGTGCTCCCGGCACGATCATAGATCAATCTCCCTCGGGTGCCACTGAGGTCGTACCATCCGAAACGGAGCTTGAGCTGACGGTCAGTAAAGGGGCAGATCTGTTGAGCTTGAAGAACTTAACGGGGTTCAATAAAGCTGCCCTTGATGATTATTCCAGTGAAAGCGGAATAAAGATCGATGTCGAAGAAGAAATCTATGATGATTCCGTAGCTGAGGGGCTTGTCATTTCCCAATCACCGGAACCTGCTACGAAGGTGGAAAAGGGCAGTACTGTGAAAGTGGTCATTTCAAAAGGGAAGGAAGAGATTCCGCCCAAGAGTGTAACGGAGGAAGTCAAAATCGAGTATGATCCGGTTGAGCCAGGCAAAACACAAAAAATACAAATTTTCATCGAGGATATCGACAATAGCATGACGGAGCCTCAAGAAACATTCTATATATTGGAAGATGCGGAGAGAACGATCGAATTAATGGTTTCCCCGGATAAGAAAGCAGGATATAAAGTCATGCGGGACAATCAGGTCATCATTGACGAATCCGTCTCATATCCAGAATAAATTTAAGAATTAGGAGTGTGGTTATGCCCGAAGGAAAAATAATCAAAGCATTAAGTGGATTTTATTATGTCCTTGATGGTGAAGAGGTCTATCAATGCCGTGGAAGGGGCCTGTTCAGGAAGAATAAGGTGACCCCGCTCGTTGGTGATTATGTTGTTTTTGAAGCGGAAAATAAAACGGACGGGACCGTGACCGAAATAAAACCGCGAAAGAACGAATTGATACGTCCGCAAATCTCGAATGTAGACCAGGCAATCCTTGTCTTTTCGGCAGTGGAACCTGATTTCAGTCCAGCCTTGCTTGATCGATTTCTCGTATTGATCGAAGATAACGAAATCGAACCGATTATCGTCGTGACGAAACTGGACTTGGTTACAGCTGAAAATCAAAAGAAATTGTCTCAGTATATCAAGGACTATCAGAAACTTGGCTATACTGTTCTGGAGACATCTTCCGTTACCGCCGGAGGGATTGAAGAACTAGTGCCGTATTTAGAAGGAAAAACCAGTGTATTTGCAGGTCAGTCCGGTGTTGGGAAATCGTCTTTGCTGAATGCGATCAATCCGGAATTGGCTTTAAAGACGGATGATATTTCTTCACACCTGGGACGCGGGAAGCATACGACCCGGCATGTTGAATTGATCCATATCGGCTCTGGACTTGTCGCGGATACTCCAGGGTTCAGTTCACTTGAATTCATGGAAATGGAAGCTGAACGGCTATCCTATTGCTTCCCGGAAATGCATAAGCATGGGGAAGACTGTAAATTCAGGGCCTGTCTCCACGATAAAGAACCGAAATGTGCAGTGAAGGAAGCGGTTGATTCCGGGGAAATTCCCCGTTATCGATACGAGCATTATATGCAATTCTTAGAAGAAATAAGAGATAGAAAGCCGAGGTATTAAAATGGTTAAAATCGCACCATCCATTTTATCAGCTGACTTTGCAAAATTGGGAGAAGAAATTCTTGATGTGGAAAGGGGCGGAGCGGATTTGATCCATGTGGATGTCATGGATGGGCATTTCGTGCCGAATATAACGATAGGCTCACTAATTGTTGATGCTATCCGCCCAGTAACGAAGCTTCCGCTTGATGTTCATTTAATGATCGAACAACCTGATCGTTATATCGAGTCCTTTGCCAAAGCGGGAGCTGATTATATAACTGTACATGTAGAGGCCTGCACACATTTGCATCGAACGGTTCAATTGATCAAATCTTTTGGTGTAAAGGCAGGCGTGGTGCTTAATCCAGCCACTCCGGCTTCCTTGATACAACCTATAATCGAAGATATTGACATGGTATTGTTGATGACGGTTAATCCGGGTTTTGGGGGGCAAAAGTTCATTAAATCCGTTCTTCCGAAAATTGCCGAAGTGAAGGCGATGGCAGGAAAGTATAATCAAAATCTCGAGATAGAGATTGATGGTGGAGTAAATGAAGAAACGGCTAAACTATGTATTGAACAAGGGGCGACAATCCTGGTGGCCGGTTCGGCAATATATGATCAGGAAGATCGACGCGCAGCGATTCAAAAGATTCGGGGAAAGTGATATAAGCCGACACTATCATATTCATATGATGGTGATCGGCTTTTTTTATCAATTAAAATAAGGCACCTTGGATATGATTTTTATATGGAAAAGGATGATTTCGATGATTATCAGTATAATGGCTGGAGGTCCGGAATGTTTTTGGCCGGATTTGACATGGTATAAGGAGAAGACAGATCTTTGGGTCGGGGTTGACAGGGGAGTATGGTCTCTGCTTGAAAAAGGTATCGAACCTAAGTACGGTTTTGGGGATTTTGATTCGGTTTCGGAGGGTGAATACGAAAAGATTGAGCAAATGCTGGAAGAAATCAATCTATATTCCTCGGAAAAGGATGAAACGGATTTAGAAATCGCATTTAAATGGGCAATGGGGCAAAAGCCAAGAGAAATTCACATTCTGGGCGCAACAGGGGGAAGAATGGACCATTTTCTCGGGAATATCCAGCTGCTCCAAAAAGAAAGTGTCCTCCCTCATCATGGTGATATGGATATATACATAGTCGATCGGCAAAATATAATCACAGTAAAGACAGCAGGTTCATATAAGGTCACTGCTTTGAAAGATAAGAAATACTTGTCCTTGCTCCCAGTAAACGCTGAAGTCACCGGCATTACTCTTTCGGGTTTCAAATATCCGCTGGACGGTGCAAGCTTGGAAATGGGTTCGACGCTTTGCATCAGCAATGAACTAATTTCCGAATCTGGGAATGTTTCATTTGAGAAAGGCATATTAATGGTGATAAGAAGCAGTGATTAAAATTCATGCTTAGAGCAGATTCGGATATAATTACGATCATCCTATATCCGCTTAAAAGCTTATGTTGTAATAGAAAAATTCCACTTCATCTTTAATTGTGGGATGCAAAGAGGAGGGGCATGATGAAATTTTATACGATTAAATTGCCAAAAGTTCTGGGCAGTTTGGTAAGGGCTATGCTCGGAGCGTTTAAAAAAGGCTGATACTTATCTCCATGACACCTCTCAAATTAAGGGAGGTGTTATTTTTTAGTAAAATAGGGCGGCCATCCATTAATGGGTGAAGGCATCCTTCTTGATGCAGACTGGACCTGGTCAAGGATTTGAAACCATCCCCATTAAATACCGGCCATTACAAGTAAAAAGGCATCCTAAGAGGATGCCGTAACATTATACGCGTTCTACTTTGCCCGATTTAAGAGCTCTTGCAGAAACGTATACACGTTTAGGTTTACCGTCAACTAAAATACGTACTTTTTGAAGGTTAGCGCCCCATGTACGCTTGCTAGCGTTCATTGCGTGAGAGCGGCTGTTACCAGAACGAGTTCTTCTTCCAGTGATTACACATTTACGTGCCATGTCAAATTCCCTCCTAACTACAACAAGCTTAAGTTTTTCGCAGTCGTCTTAAGTCTTTGTAAAATACTTTAATAATTTATCATACCTACCGCTAGAATGCAATACTTCAGTTAATTACTTTCAAGAAAAAAACCTTGACATACATACTTCAAAATTGAATTATATAGAGTACCGTAAGACATTTACTTTTAAAACCATAGACATTATAGTAAAATGTCTTTAGTTGATTTGATTTTTGGGAGGGAAAAGAAAATGTCTATCGAATTACAAACGAAGTATGGACAAATTGATATCTCTAATGAGGTTATCGCTACTGTAGCAGGCGGCGCAGCCGTGGATTGCTACGGAATTATAGGAATGTCTTCCAAAAAACAATTTAAAGACGGCATTGCCGAAATTTTAAGAAAAGAAAACTTTACTAAAGGTGTAATTGTCCGTCAAGAAGAGGAAGAAGTTCATATCGATATGTATATTATCGTAAGTTATGGAACGAAAATCTCGGAAGTTGCACATAATGTGCAATCAAAGGTAAAGTACACTCTGGACAAAACTGTAGGATTAGCTGTTGATTCCGTTAACATTTTTGTACAGGGAGTTCGTGTGACGAACCCTTAAGTATAGGAGGAAAGTTTTGTGTCAATTACAAGTTTGAACGGAAAGCGCTTTGCAGAAATGATCATTCAAGGTGCCAACCATTTAGCGGCTAATGCCCAAATGGTTGATGCGTTGAATGTTTTCCCTGTTCCGGATGGAGATACAGGAACGAATATGAATTTATCGATGACTTCGGGAGCGAAGGAAGTGCAAAATAACGTCCAGGAACACATCGGAAAAGTGGGTGCGTCGCTTTCAAGAGGTTTGCTTATGGGCGCACGCGGCAATTCGGGAGTTATCCTTTCGCAACTGTTCCGCGGTTTTGCTAAAGCGATTGAACATAAATCGGAAATCAATAGTGAAGAATTTGCCCAAGCTTTTGAAGCAGGGGTTCAGACAGCTTATAAAGCCGTTATGAAACCTGTTGAAGGAACCATTTTAACGGTTGCAAAAGATGCAGCCAAGCAAGCGGTTTCATCAGCAGCAAAGCATACAGACCTAATTCAGGTAATGGAAGAAATCGTTACGGAGGCCAATGCTTCATTAAAACGCACACCTGATCTTCTTCCAGTCTTAAAAGAAGTGGGTGTCGTTGATAGCGGGGGGCAAGGGTTGGTGTTCGTATATGAAGGTTTCCTTGCTGAGCTGAAAGGTGAAGCCCTTCCAGTACGATCCGCTAATGGTCCAAGCATGGATGACATGATCAGTGCCGAACATCACATGAATGTACAAGGACATATGAACACGGAAGATATCGTGTTTGGCTACTGTACGGAATTCATGGTCCGATTGGAAAGTGAAAAACTTGCCAATCAATCATTTGATGAAGAAAAATTCAGAAATGATTTAAGTGAATACGGAGATTCTTTACTAGTCATCTCAGATGATGAAGTCGTCAAAGTACATATTCACTCTGAACAGCCTGGCACCTGCCTGAATTATGGACAGCAATATGGTAGTTTAATAAAAATGAAAATCGATAATATGCGTGAACAGCATACTGCGATTGTAGGTGAGACGAATACACCGCTTCAAACCAAACCGCCCACCAAAGAGAAGTACGCTGTAGTGTCAGTGGCGATGGGCGCTGGCATCAGCGAATTATTCAAAAGCATCGGCGCTAAGTCCGTCATCGAAGGCGGGCAAACGATGAATCCTAGTACGGAAGATATCGTTAAAGCTGTCGAAGGGGCATATGCAGATCATGTGATCATCTTGCCTAACAATAAAAATATCATCATGGCCGCCAATCAGGCTGCAGATGTACTTGGGGATCATGTGACTGTCATTCCAACGAAAACAGTACCACAGGGAATGGCTGCATTGTTGGCTTTCAACCCTTCACTTGATGCCGAAGAGAATAAAAAAGCGATGATCGAAGCCCTTTCGCATGTGAAAACGGGCCAGATTACTTATGCTGTCCGGGATACCAACATTGACGGTCTTGCAATCGAGACCGGGGACTTCATGGGAATTGCTGAAGGCACCATCAAGGTGAAGGATAAAGACATGACTCAAGCGGCAAAAGATCTTCTTTCCGGTATGATTGACGAAGATTCAGAAATCCTTACCATATTATATGGTGAAGATGCCACTGCTGAAGATGTCGAAAGTCTTGTTGCGTTTTGTAATGAGAATTTCGAAGACGTTGAAGTTGAAGTCCATAATGGGAAACAACCTCTATATTCTTTCATTTTTTCAATTGAATAAGTATAGAACATGAAAATAAGGGAAACCTATCCGTCATAATGTTTGGAGGATCCCGAAAAAAATAAAAGGCAATAAACTGCATATGTCATTAGGCTATGCAGTTTTATTTTGGCTGTTTTCACATACTTTGTTGCTATTTACCAGGTAGTGAGGGGTGGTTGATTTCCCCTTCAGATGCTCGCTTTCCGCGGGGCGGGCGGTGAGCCTCCTCGGCGTAAACGACTGTGGGGTCTCACCTGTCCCGCTGCTCCCCGCAGGAGTCTCGCACTTTCGCTCCAATCAACCTTAAATAGTTTCGTTTAAAAACAACAATCTTTACGAAAAGAGCCTTTATTTTTATGAAAAGAAGGATTACGGACAGCATAATTGTAATTACAATATATCAGGCTTTATTATTAAACTGACTCCAAGTGAATAGAAGGAGGAGCTAATCATGAAATTTAGAAGTGTATTCGATATAATTGGTCCTGTTATGATCGGCCCCTCCAGCTCCCATACAGCAGGAGCTGCAAGGATCGGTAGGGTTGCCAGGAATTTATTCGACCGGGAACCAAAATGGGCCCATATTTCTTTTTACGGATCGTTTGCCAAAACCTATAAAGGCCATGGAACGGATGTAGCCATTGTAGGTGGCTTGCTTGATTTTGATACATTTGATAAGAGAATCAAAGAATCGCTGGAAATAGCACGCAAAAAGAAAATGAAAATTACATTTCGAGAAGAAGAGGCAGTACCGGAACATCCCAATACAGCAAAAATAACAGTTGGTGATGATGATGGTGAACTGGAACTTGTCGGAATATCGATAGGCGGGGGAAAGATCGAAATCGTCGAATTGAACGGATTTAAATTGAGGCTGTCCGGGCACAACCCTGCCATACTCGTCGTTCATGATGATCGATTTGGTGCCATTGCCAATGTTTCAAACATATTAGCCAAGCATCAAATCAATATTGGCCAAATGGAAGTCTCCCGAAAAGAGAAAGGGCAGATGGCCTTGATGACGATTGAAGTGGACCAAAACCTGGAGGATCACGTCATAGCTGAAATTACAGCACTCCCCAATATCACTCAAGTAGCAAGGATTGTGGATTGATAGAGCAATCGTTTCCACTTAGGAAGGAGAAGAAACATGTTTCGAAATGTAGCGGAATTAGTAGAATTAGCTGAATCAAAGCAGAAAAAAATTTCAACGCTGATGATAGAGCAGGAAATGGAAGTAACGGGAAAAAGCCGTGAAGAAATCATCCGCCAGATGGGAGTCAACCTGGATGTAATGGAACAGGCAGTTGAAAAAGGACTTCAAGGTGTACGGTCCGTTTCCGGCCTGACGGGAGGGGATGCAGTCCTTCTTCAGAATTACATTAAATCCGGAAACTCCTTATCCGGTGAACTGCTGTTGGATGCGGTAAGCAAAGCTGTGGCAACAAACGAAGTGAACGCAGCCATGGGAACGATTTGTGCGACACCGACCGCCGGATCTGCTGGTGTTGTGCCTGGTACCCTTTTCGCTTTGCAAAATAAATTAAAACCGAGTCGGGAACAGAAAATTGAGTTCCTATTTACAGCAGGGGCGTTTGGTTTTGTAGTAGCGAATAACGCTTCGATCTCTGGAGCCGCAGGGGGCTGTCAGGCGGAGGTCGGTTCTGCTTCGGGTATGGCAGCGGCAGCCATCGTTGAAATGGCAGGAGGGACACCGGCACAAAGTGCAGAAGCGATGGCAATCACATTAAAGAACATGCTTGGTCTTGTGTGTGATCCTGTTGCCGGGCTTGTGGAGGTGCCTTGTGTGAAGCGTAATGCCATGGGTGCAGCCAATGCCATGGTTGCAGCAGATATGGCTTTAGCGGGCATCACAAGCCGCATACCGTGTGATGAAGTAATTGATGCGATGTATAAAATCGGGCAAACGATGCCATCTGCTCTTAGGGAAACTGCACAAGGAGGTTTAGCGGCTACACCGACTGGGCGGGAGTTGGAAGCGAAAATCTTTGGCTTACCGCTAAATAAGAAGTGAACTCGACTTTACGCGAACCTATTACCGCAGTAAAAGGCATTGGGGCCGAAACGGCAGCAGCTTTGGGGGAAATGGAGATCCATACCGTCGCGGATCTCCTTGAGCACCTCCCATATCGCTATGAAGATTACCGGTTGAGGGATTTAGAAACGGTCGAGCATGATGAACGGGTTACTGTAGAAGGCAAAGTTCATACGGTACCCACGTTAGGGTACTTCGGAAAGAAAAAATCCAGGCTCACGATTAAAGTTTTGACTGGGAGATATTTAATAAATGTCATTTTTTTTAACCAACCTTATCTGAAGCCGAAGCTTGCGATAGGCGAAACCGTAACGGTAACGGGAAAGTGGGATCGTCATCGTCAAACCATTACAGGCTCGGAATGCCATGTTGGTGATCGGAGCCGGGAGAAAGAGTTCGAACCGGTGTACTCAGTGAAGGGCAGCATTACCGTCAAAGGGCTCCGCCGCTTCATCTCCAATGCATTTTCTGAATATGGGACAAAGATAGAAGAAAATCTGCCCCCGCAATTATTGGCGGCATACAAACTGATGCCGCGTAATGATGCTCTTCGTACCATGCATTTCCCTCAATCGGCCAATGAGGTGAAGAAGGCCCGACGCCGTTTTGTGTATGAAGAATTTTTATTGTTTCAACTTAAAATGCAGGCACTTCGTAAAGTGCAGCGGGAGCAGTCAAAAGGAATAGGCCAGGAGTTTGACATGGAGCGGCTGGAAGCCTTTGTTGAAACCCTCCCTTTTCCTTTGACGAACGCTCAGAATAGGGTCGTCGAGGAAATAATGAATGACATGAAGTCTCCCTTCAGGATGAACCGTCTGCTTCAAGGGGATGTCGGGTCTGGGAAAACGGTGGTTGCCGCCATATGCCTGAAGGCGACGATTACAGCAGGTTTCCAAGGTGCACTTATGGTCCCGACGGAAATCTTGGCTGAGCAGCATACACAATCGCTGAAAGCCATGTTGGAACCGAGTGGAGTAAAGGTCGCATTGTTGACAAGTTCGGTAAAAGGCAAAAAGCGCAAGGAACTATTGCAAATGCTGGAATCCGGGGAGCTGGATCTTTTGATAGGAACTCATGCATTGATTCAAGATGAAGTGAATTTCCGGAACTTAGGTCTTGTCATAACGGATGAACAACATCGTTTCGGAGTGGAGCAGCGCCGCATCCTTCGTGAAAAAGGTACCAATCCAGATGTGCTTTTCATGACGGCTACACCAATTCCGCGAACTCTCGCAATTACAGTGTTTGGGGAAATGGACGTCTCGACGATCGATGAAATGCCTGCCGGGCGTAAAGCGATAGAGACCTATTGGGCGAAACACCAAATGCTTGATCGGATCTTATCCTTTGTCGAAAAGGAACTAAAGAAAGGGAGACAGGCTTACGTCATCTGTCCATTGATTGAGGAGTCGGAGAAACTCGATTCTTTACAGAATGTTCTTGATGTTCATGCAATGCTGACACAATTCTTTGCGAACAGGTACAAAGTGGGTCTTATGCATGGACGGCTGCCTGCGGATGAAAAGGAAGAAGTGATGCAGCAGTTCAGTGCCAATGAAGCGCAGATCCTTGTTTCCACGACGGTCGTCGAGGTTGGGGTGAATGTTCCAAATGCAACGGTAATGGTCATTTATGATGCGGAGCGCTTTGGACTTTCACAGTTGCACCAGCTGCGCGGAAGGGTTGGGCGGGGGAGCGATCAGTCCTTTTGCATCCTGCTGGCTGATCCGAAAACGGAAGTCGGCAAAGAGCGGATGAAAATCATGACTGAGACAAACGATGGTTTTGCCCTTTCCGAAAAGGATTTGGAACTCCGTGGACCCGGGGACTTCTTCGGTAAAAAACAAAGCGGCCTTCCCGAATTCAAGGTAGCCGACATGGTCCATGATTACAGGACCCTTGAAGTGGCAAGGATGGATGCAGCAAAATTGATTGCCTCCCAAAGCTTTTGGCATTCCCCGGAGTATGCACCTTTGCGGGATTATTTAGAGGGAACGGGAGTATTTACGGGAGAAAAGCTGGACTGAACTGAATAAAAATCCAATAGCAGGTTGTGAGATTTTACGCAATATCTTGCAATCTGTTTTTAAAATATATATACTACTATTAGTACCTAGTCATAATACTACGGATGGTGACCTTCAAATGCGAAGAAATAAGAAGGAACGCCAGCAATTATTAATCGAAACGATTAAACAGAATCCTTTTGTAACGGATGAGGAGCTGGCTGAAAAATATTCGGTGAGCGTCCAGACCATTAGGCTTGACCGTCTTGAATTATCGATACCGGAACTGCGTGAACGGATTAAAAGCGTGGCCGAGAAAAAATTCAGTGACGAAATCAGGGCATTGCCTTTGGATGAAATCATCGGGGAAGTAATTGATCTTAATTTAGATGATAATGCAATTTCGATTTTGGATATAAATAAAGAGCATGTCTTTAAGCGGAATGGAATCGCAAGGGGACATCACCTTTTTGCCCAAGCAAACTCATTGGCTGTGGCAGTCATAAATGATGAATTGGCATTAACTGCGAAAGCATCCATTTTATTCACTCGTTCTGTAAAGGAAAATGAAAGAGTGGTAGCTAAAGCGAGGGTTAAAAACGTGGACCACACCAACGATCGTTCCGTGGTGGAGGTTAGAAGCTACGTAGGTAATGAACTGGTTTTTAAAGGCGAGTTCGAAATGTATCGCTCTTAACTTGCTAGAAAGGATGAAAAAAATGAAGATAACGATAGATGCAATGGGTGGCGATAATGCTCCCAAGGCACAGGTTTTGGGAGCGATGAAAGCTGTCGAGGCTTTTTCCGATGTGGAAATTACCTTGATAGGCAATGAATCCGAGATTAACCAATACTTAGCGAAGCATGGCCGAATAAGGGTTATACATACTGATGAAAAAATATTAAGTACCGATGAACCTGTTCGTGCGGTTCGCCGCAAGAAAAGCGCTTCGATGGTATTGGCTGCACAGCAAGTGGCTGACGGAGAAGCGGACGCATGCATTTCTTCAGGCAATACGGGGGCGCTGATGGCTGCAGGTTTGTTTGTGGTCGGAAGGATAGAAGGCATTGAACGTCCGGCATTGGCTCCCACCCTTCCGACAATCGATGGCAAGGGTTTTGTATTACTGGATGTAGGCGCGAACTCCGATGCGAAACCGGAGCATCTCCTTCAATTCGCCATAATGGGGTCTGTTTATGCTCAAAAAGTGCGGGGAATCGAAAAGCCCCGTGTCGGATTACTTAATATCGGAACAGAAGAAAAAAAAGGGAATGAACTGACTAAGCATGCCTTTACATTACTGCAGCAATCATCGGAGATATCCTTTATAGGTAACGTAGAGGCAAGGGACCTCCTAAACGGGCCGGCGGACGTTGTCGTGACGGACGGCTTCACGGGAAATATGGTGTTAAAGACGCTTGAAGGCACTGCTATGGGCGTATTCAAAATGGTGAAAGCCGCCTTGATGAGCAACCTCAAAAGTAAGTTGGCTGCAGCAATGGTAAAGCCAGAACTAAAAGTCATAAAAAATAAAATGGATTACTCGGAGTATGGCGGTGCTGGCCTCTTCGGTTTGAAGGCCCCTGTCATTAAGGCGCATGGTTCTTCAGATGCGAATGCGGTCTATAATGCTATACGCCAGACTCGCGATATGGTTGGAAATGACGTCATATCGACAATTGCGGAGACAATAGAAAAACAATAATAAATCATAGAGGCAGGGGAGTAACAGATGGGTAAAATTGCTTTTGTCTTTCCAGGACAAGGATCACAATCAATAGGAATGGGGCATGGCTTATTTCAGGAAAAAGAGTGTGCTCAGCAAATTTTTCGATCAGCAGATGAAAAACTTGATTTTCCGCTTACGGAATTGATCTTTAATGGCACACAACAAGAATTAACGGTGACTTATAATGCACAGCCAGCCTTATTGACTACGAGTTATGCTTTTGTCAAGGAGTTGGAAGAAGCGGGAATCAAACCCGATTATACTGCCGGGCACAGTTTAGGTGAATATACGGCATTAGTGGCATCTGGTGCAATTTCTTTCGAAGATGCCGTATATACAGTGCGTAAACGCGGTGAATTCATGGAAGCTGCGGTACCGAATGGTCAAGGCTCAATGGCTGCGATTTTGGGAATGGACCGTGAAGCTCTATCTGTAGTCACTTCTGAAATTACGGCCACAGGTGAATCCGTTCAATTGGCCAATATTAATTGTCCAGGGCAAATCGTCATTTCAGGCACCTCCGAAGGGGTTAAACTTGCAAGTGCAAAAGCCAAGGAAAATGGGGCTAAACGGGCTCTTCCTCTTGAAGTGAGTGGACCGTTCCATTCTGAATTAATGAAACCGGCAGCAGAAAAGTTACAGGGTGTCCTTGATGAAGTAAGCTTCAAACAGGCAGAAATTCCTGTCATTTCAAACGTAACGGCTAAGCCCATTACAGCACCTGCCGAAATAAAAGAAAAATTAATCGAACAGCTGTATTCACCGGTCCTTTGGGAGGACAGTGTGAAAAATCTACTTGAATTGGGCGTGGATACGTTCATCGAGGTTGGCCCAGGGAAAGTGTTGGGCGGATTGATAAAGAAAATTGATCGTTCCGTTCAAATTCATTCGGTATCCGATATAGACACTCTAACTAAAACAATTGAAACATTGAAGGGGGTACAAGCATGATCCTCGAAGGTAAAAAAGCGCTTGTAACGGGAGCATCACGAGGTATTGGCAGGGAAGTTGCATTGGAACTTGCCCGGCAGGGGGCAGACGTTGCCATTAACTATTCCGGCAGTGAAGCTAAAGCGAATGAAGTGGTTGATGAAATCAAGGCATTGGGCCGAAAAGCATTCGCCATCCAATGCGATGTTGCAAATAGTGAATCGGTGACAAGCATGATCAAAGAAGTCGTCGAACAATTTGAAAGAGTGGATATCCTGGTTAATAATGCCGGCATCACACGTGATAACCTATTGATGCGCATGAAAGAAGATGAATGGGATTCTGTTATCAATACGAATCTTAAAGGCGTGTTCCTATGCACCAAAGCTGTTACAAGGCAAATGATGAAGCAGCGCAGCGGCAGAATCATCAATATGGCATCGATCGTCGGCGTAAGCGGAAATGCAGGGCAGGCTAATTATGTAGCGGCTAAAGCAGGTGTCATCGGTTTGACTAAGACGACGGCAAAGGAACTTGCATCAAGAGGCATTACAGTCAATGCGATTGCCCCAGGTTTCATCTCAACGGATATGACTGGGGAATTGCCTGAGGATGTCCAAAAAGCCATGCTGGACCAAATTCCGCTTGCACGTTTCGGTGACCCTAAAGATATTGCTGCAGTGGCGTCTTTCCTTGCTTCCGATGCAAGCAAATATATGACTGGGCAAACTCTTCATGTAGATGGCGGCATGGTCATGTAAGTTTTCTTTGATTTTTTTCGAAATTAATTTATAATGTCTTGAGGGGAGGTGAACACATTGGCAGATGTATTAGAAAGAGTAACTAAAATCGTTGTAGATCGTTTGAACGTAGAAGAATCAGAGGTAAAACTTGAAGCTTCTTTCAAAGAAGATCTTGGTGCCGATTCCCTTGATGTAGTTGAACTAGTCATGGAATTCGAAGACGAGTTTGATATGGAAATTTCGGACGATGACGCTGAAAAAATCGCCACAGTAGGTGATGCTGTGAATTACATACAAAGCACTATGTAATGAATTGTCATTTGACTAAAAGCTCCGTTTTTTAACGGGGCTTTCTCTTATTGCTTAAAGAAGTTTGATTCAGCGGCAGATAACGGAATGATCATGTTCACGGGTATGCTCCGACTGCATGCAGTGTCTTTTGCCTTTAGTTTTCTTTAAGCGGATAATCATGTATGATGTTACATAGGAAAGCTTGACAGGAATTCCTGCCAGGTTTCTTTTTATATATTGGAAAAATATGCTTTTTGAACCGTGGAGGGTTTTGTGTGATGCGTAGGAACGGAAATAATCGTAAACCATCAATCAAGGAAAATAAATTCAAACAGTTGCAAGAAAATCTGGGTTTTCATTTTAAAGATGAAAATTTATTGAAACAAGCTTTTACACATTCATCTTATGTGAATGAGCATCGCCGTAAGCCTTATGAAGATAATGAAAGGCTTGAATTCTTGGGGGACGCTGTACTTGAACTGACCATCTCTAAATACTTATATCAAAAATATCCGATGATGAGCGAAGGTGAACTTACCAAACTAAGGGCAGCGATTGTGTGTGAGCCTTCACTTGTTGCTTTTGCCAATAGCCTTTCTTACGGGGAATATGTATTACTCGGAAAAGGGGAAGAAATGACAGGTGGAAGGGAACGCCCTGCCATGCTTGCGGATGTATTCGAAGCCTATATTGGTGCTTTGTACCTTGATCAAGGATTAGAGCCAGTTGTGCAGTTTTTGACGAATGTCGTGTTTCCAAAGATAGACGAGGGTGCTTTTTCTCATGTGATGGATTATAAGAGCCAGCTTCAGGAGCTGATCCAGCGCGATGCCATCGGTGTCCTGCAATATAAGATCTTGCAGGAAAAAGGACCGGCCCATAATCGGGAGTTTGTTTCGACGGTCTCACTGAATGGGGAAGAACTTGGCTCTGGAATAGGAAAGTCCAAAAAAGAAGCGGAGCAGCATGCAGCCGAGCATGCATTGATCGTTTTAAAAGAAAAAAATCAACAAGATAGTTGAACAGTAGAGGGGGAAAGGTCATGTTCCTCAAACGTTTGGACGTTGTAGGATTTAAATCTTTCGCAGAGAAAATTTCGATAGATTTTGTACCTGGTGTCACGGCAGTGGTTGGACCAAACGGAAGCGGTAAAAGTAATGTGACCGACGCAGTCCGGTGGGTCCTTGGAGAGCAGTCTGCGAAATCACTGCGTGGAGCAAAAATGGAAGATATCATCTTTTCGGGAAGTGACACGAGGAAAGCGTTGAATTTTGCGGAAGTATCATTGACCCTTGATAACGAGACCAATTCCCTGCCGATCGACTTTCATGAAGTCAGTGTGACAAGACGTGTATATCGATCGGGAGAAAGTGAATTTTTCATTAATAATCAAGGGTGCCGTCTGAAAGACATCATAGACCTTTTCATGGATTCCGGTCTTGGGAGAGAAGCGTTTTCCATCATCAGCCAAGGTAAAGTGGAAGAAATCCTTAGCAGTAAGGCTGAAGAAAGACGAGTGATTTTTGAAGAAGCGGCCGGTGTCCTGAAGTATAAAACGAGAAAACGAAAAGCGGAATCGAAGCTGACGGAAACACAGGATAATTTAAACCGTGTCCATGATATCCTCCATGAATTGGAGGGGCAGGTGGAGCCGTTAAAAATTCAGTCTTCCCTCGCCAAGGAATTTTTGGCGAAGAAAGACGAACTTGAGCAAATAGAAGTGGCTTTAACCGTTTATGAAATTGAAGAGCTTTATGAAAAATGGGAAAAACTATCACAGGAACTTGAAAAACATAATGAAATGGAACAGCAAATGGCAGGACAGCTTCAGGACAGGGAAGCGCATCTCAAAAAGCTAAGGGATAGTCTTGCGACGCTTGAGACATCGATCAATGGCCTTCAGGAGATTCTCCTGAATGCCAGCGAAGAACTTGAAAAGCTTGAAGGCCGTAAAGAAGTTTTGAAAGAACGGAAAAAAAATGCCGCCCAAAACAAGTCACAGCTGGAAAAAGCGATTGTGGAAGGTGAGGCTGCTGTCGAGCGTTTGTCTTTGCAAAAGGAAAGGGAAACGGAAATCCTGCATGCATTGAACTTGGAAGTGAAAGGGATTTCTGAAACCTTACATGAAAAACAAAAAAGCCTAGGCCTATTCAATAGTGATATCGAAGCGGTGATTGAAGCGAAAAAAAGTGACTATATCGAGTGGTTGAACAAGCAGGCCTCGGCCAAAAACGAAAAACAATACCTGCTTCAGCAGCTTGCGCAGCAGGAACATAAAAATGCAAAACTTGATATGGAAAATGAAAAGTTCTTAACTGAAAGAATGGATATCACTGCTAAAAAAATGGAATATTCACAGCTGATGGACAATATGACCAAGCAGCTTGAAGAGCATGTCACTTATTTCCGAAATCAGCAGAATAAATTGAATGCGGCAAAAGATACGTATCAAAAACAAGAAACCACCCTTTATAAGGCCTATCAATTCCTTCAACAGGCTAAATCGCGTAAGGAACTGCTTGAAGAAATGGAAGATGATTATGCTGGCTTCTTTCAGGGTGTAAAAGAGGTTTTGAAAGCGAAAGAAACCCTTCGAGGCATTGAAGGGGCAGTTGCGGAATTGATAAAGGTTCCAAAGGAGTATGAAACGGCCATTGAAACGGCTTTGGGCGGAGCGATGCAGCATGTTGTCGTGGAACGCGAAGAGCATGCACGTGAAGCCATTTCCTTCTTGAAGAAAAATAGGTACGGGCGTGCGACTTTCTTGCCTTTATCAGTCATAAAGGCAAGAGAGATATCAGCTAACCAATTATCGATGCTAAAGAGCCATTCAGCTTTTGTAGGGACTGGTTCCTCATTGATCCAATATGATGATAGGCATGCAGCGATTGCTGAAAACCTATTAGGAACAGTGATTATCACCACAGATTTAAAAGGGGCAAATGACCTGGCGAAAATGATGCAGCACCGTTTCCGCTTCGTAACACTTGAAGGGGATATCGTCAATCCAGGTGGTTCAATGACTGGTGGAGCCTTAAAGCAAAAAACGACCTCCCTGCTTTCAAGGAAAACGGAATTAGAGGAGCTCCAACAAAAACTTGCTGCCATGGAAGTCAAAACGAATCAGCTTGAAAAGCAAGTCAAACAGCTCAAAGTGGATGTGGGTGTTCAAGAGCAAACGCTTGAACAAACCAGAAAAACTGGAGAGAGACTTCGGTTACAAGAACAAACCCTTAAAGGGGAACTCCGTGAAGTGGAGCTTCAGGAAAGAAATGTGAATGAACGGCTGCACCTTTATGATTTGGATAAAAATTCATATTTAGAAGAACAACAGCAAAAAACGGCAAGACTTGAAGAGCTTGAAGAACTTTTGGAATCATGTAAATCGGAAATTGAAGGTCTGGACCGACTGATTTCCGAAATGACCGAACAAAAGCAATCACAACAATCTTCAAAAGAGAGCCTTGCTGAAGAAACGAATGAACTGAGGGTAATGCTGGCTTCCAAGCGTGGCCAGCTGCAAAACCAAAAAGAGAAGATGGAACGCATTGAATCGGATCTTTCTAAGGAATCAAGCAGGCTTGCTGAAAACAAAGATGATTTAGGGCTCCTGACCAATGAAATGACAGACAGTTCAAGCGGGGAAGAGTCCCTGGAAGATATGGCTCAGCAGAAATTGCTCGATAAAAATGGAGCAATTGAAGGAATCACCATAAAAAAACAGGAAAAAAACGAGCTTCTAATGGAAGTTGAAACGCTCGAACTGTCCTTGAAAGAAGAAAATCGACTTTATAGAGGCATTGTCGAAGTGATAAAGGATGAAGAAGTGAAATTAACTCGTCTGGATGTCGAACTGGAAAATCGCCTCGACCACTTGCGAGAAGAATATACCCTTTCCTTTGAAGGTGCTAAAGAACAGTATCCATTGATGATGCCTGCCGACGAAGCTCAAAAAAGGGTGAAGCTCATCAAGCTTGCTATCGAGGAACTGGGGACGGTGAATTTAGGTGCAATTGATGAATACGCACGTGTAGCTGAACGCTATGAATTCCTTCTTAGTCAAAAGGAAGACCTTCAACAGGCGAAAGATACATTATTCCAAGTCATCGATGAAATGGATGATGAAATGAAACGCCGCTTTGCGGATACTTTCTATTCGATCCGTAAAGAATTCGAACAAGTCTTCAAAGCTTTATTTGGTGGAGGCAGGGCGGAGCTGAAACTGACGAATCCTGATGATTTGCTAAATACAGGTGTGGATATCATTGCACAGCCTCCCGGAAAAAAACTGCAAAATTTGAGCCTCTTATCCGGCGGAGAACGAGCATTGACAGCCATAGCCCTTTTATTCTCCATTCTAAAGGTGCGTCCTGTTCCTTTCTGTATCCTTGACGAAGTCGAGGCAGCGCTAGATGAGGCGAATGTCGTCCGGTTCAGCCAATTTTTAAGAAAGTTCAGCAGGGAAACGCAGTTCATCGTGATTACTCACCGCAAAGGCACGATGGAAGAGGCAGATGTCCTATATGGCATTACGATGCAGGAATCAGGTGTCTCCAAACTTGTTTCCGTCCGGATGGAAGAATCAGAAAACTTTATGGAAGTTTAAAATTCATGAATTAGAGGAAGTGGGACAATGAGTTTTTTCAAAAAGTTAAAAGAGAAATTTACGACTCAGGAAGAAAAAGAAAAAGAAAAATCAGTTGAAGCAGAAGTATCCATTGGGGAAAAATTCAAACAAGGTTTGACAAAGACGAGGAATTCCTTTACTGGAAGGGTTAATGAACTTGTTGCCCGTTATCGGAAAGTGGATGAGGACTTCTTTGAAGAACTTGAAGAAATCCTGATACAGGCTGATGTAGGCTTTGATACTGTGATGGAACTGATTGATCAATTAAAAATGGAAGTCAAGCTTCGCAATATCTCTGATACGAGGGAAGTGCAGTCCGTTATTTCCGAAAAGCTTGTTGAAATCTACCAAGGTGATGATGAAGCGACTTCAAGCCTGAATATGCAAGAAGAAGGTTTGACTGTCATTTTGTTTGTAGGGGTTAATGGGGTAGGTAAAACGACCACCATTGGTAAACTTGCCCACAAATTCAAAACAGAAGGAAAATCTGTCGTATTGGCTGCAGGGGATACCTTCCGTGCCGGTGCGATTGAACAGCTTGAGGTTTGGGGTGAGCGTGTCGGTGTCAGTGTAATCAAACAGGGTGAAGGCTCTGACCCAGCAGCTGTCATGTTCGATGCCATTCAGGCCGCCAAGGCACGAAAAGCGGATATCCTTATCTGTGACACTGCCGGTCGCTTGCAGAATAAAGTGAATTTAATGAAGGAATTGGAAAAGGTGAAACGTGTAATTGAACGTGAAGTACCAGGTGCACCACACGAGGTGCTGCTTGCCCTTGATGCTACAACTGGACAAAATGCCCTTATCCAGGCCAAGACATTCAAGGAAGCGACAAATGTTTCCGGTATTGTTTTAACAAAGCTTGATGGCACCGCAAAAGGTGGAATTGTTTTGGCGATTCGCAATGAATTGGCCATTCCCGTTAAATTTGTCGGGCTAGGTGAAAAAATGGATGATCTACAGGAATTCGATGCCGAGAAATATGTTTATGGCCTTTTTGCTGATATCATCGATAAAGAAGAGGTTTAAGGGAAAATTGTAAGCCGGAAGAGTCCATTCTCTTCTGGTTTTTTTACCATGATAATTGGAGGACCTATTGAAGAAATGCCAAAAAAGAAGCGGAAAATGAAAAAAATAATGCTTTGCAAACACGTGGTAAGGAGTTTAACTTGACATCAAATAAACAAGGCTTTACAATATAAACTTGTAAAGGGTTTTCACTTAACAGCAGGGAGGCTTGCTAAGATGCTTGAAAAGACAACGCGGATTAATTATTTGTATGACTTTTACCAATCGTTGTTAACAGAGAAGCAGCAGAGCTACATGTCCCTCTACTATCTGGATGATTACTCTCTTGGCGAGATTGCCGATGAATACGAAGTCAGTAGGCAGGCAGTCTATGATAATATAAAAAGAACAGAAGCGATGCTTGAGGAATATGAAGCAAAGCTATTGTTATTTCAAAAATTTCAAGAGCGTAACCAGTGGATTGCGAATATGAAGGGACTCATAGAAAAGGAATCCTTTTCAAAAGAGAAGCTGCTAGACGCAATCACAACGCTTGAGAAGTTGGATTAGGAGGCGGCAATATGGCATTTGAAGGATTGGCCGACCGACTGCAGAGCACGATGCAAAAGATCCGTGGAAAAGGGAAGGTCAACGAAGCGGACGTTAAAGAAATGATGCGTGAAGTTCGATTGGCCCTGCTTGAAGCGGATGTTAACTTTAAAGTCGTGAAGGATTTTGTAAAACGTGTCAGTGAACGTTCGGTAGGTCAGGAAGTGCTGAAAAGCTTAACCCCCGGTCAACAGGTAATTAAAGTAGTTAAGGAAGAATTGACTGAGCTGATGGGCGGCGAACAGAGCAAGATTGCCGTTGCCTCGAAACCACCGACTGTCATTATGATGGTAGGTCTTCAGGGTGCTGGTAAAACGACGACCACCGGAAAGCTTGCCAATCTTCTTAGAAAAAAATACAACCGCAAGCCATTGCTCGTTGCGGCTGATATTTACCGTCCGGCGGCGATTAAGCAGCTCGAAACACTTGGCAAACAATTAAGCATGCCTGTTTTCTCCCTTGGGGACCAGGTCAGCCCTGTTGAAATTGCCAAACAGGCAATTGAAAAAGCTAAGGAAGAACATCATGACTATGTGTTGATTGATACCGCAGGCCGTCTTCATGTGGATGAAAACTTGATGGGCGAACTGAAGGATATCAAAGAGTTGACAAAACCTGATGAAATCTTCCTGGTTGTCGATGCAATGACAGGTCAGGATGCGGTCAATGTAGCCCAAAGCTTCAATGAACAGCTAGGCCTGACAGGAGTCGTTTTAACGAAACTTGATGGGGATACACGTGGTGGTGCGGCACTTTCAATTCGTTCAGTCACCGACACGCCGATCAAATTCGTCGGTATGGGTGAAAAATTGGATGCACTTGAAGCGTTCCATCCAGAACGGATGGCGTCAAGGATCCTCGGCATGGGTGATGTATTGACCCTTATCGAAAAAGCACAGGCCAATGTAGATGAAGAAAAAGCGAAAGAATTAGAGAAAAAGATGCGTACCGCCACTTTTACCTTTGATGATTTCCTTGATCAGCTTGGTCAGGTGCGGAATATGGGACCGCTTGATGATATTCTGAAAATGATTCCCGGTGCGAATAAAATGAAAGGGATGGACAACCTTCAGATCGATGAGAAACAGATCGGTCATGTTGAAGCTATCATCCGTTCAATGACAACGCATGAAAAGGAACATCCGGAAACCATGAATGCATCCCGCAAGAAACGGATTGCAAAAGGAAGCGGCAGATCGATTCAAGAAGTGAACCGTCTACTGAAGCAATTCGAAGAAATGAAAAAGATGATGAAACAGGTCACGAACATGCAAAAAGGAAAGAAAAAGGGATTCAAATTCCCGTTCATGTAAGGTTTATTTCAGGTTTAAACTGAGGCAAATACGGGTTGAAGCCATGTATTTCAACACTTTTTTTACCTGTTAAGAAAAAAACCTTTACAAACATGCAAGACATTTGATATTATACTATCTTGTGTGAAACTATTCGGAGGTGCTTATTTAAAATGGCAGTAAAAATTCGCTTAAAACGTATGGGAGCTAAAAAATCTCCTTTCTATCGTATTGTAGTTGCAGATTCTCGTTCACCACGTGACGGACGTTACATTGAAGTGGTAGGAACTTATAACCCGGTTGCTCAACCAGCTAAAGTTGAAATCAACGAAGAGCTTGCTCTTAAATGGTTACAAGATGGAGCTAAACCATCTGATACAGTTCGTAACTTATTCTCTACACAAGGCATCATGGAAAAATTCCATGTTGCAAAAAACAGCAAGTAATCGACGGTAGTTGATGAAAGCACTTATTGAAACGATTGTTTCAGCACTTGTGGATTATCCGGAAGAGGTCATTGTGACCTCCAAGGAAGAATCCGACCGGATTGTTTATACCCTCTCCGTTCATAAAGAGGATATGGGCAAGGTTATCGGTAAACAAGGGCGTGTTGCTAAGGCGATTCGGACTGTGGTATATGCAGCAGGATCTTCACAGCAGAAGAAAATCTATTTGGAGATTTCCGAATAAGGAGGGTTAATACCCCTCCTTTTTTTGTACTTGAAATTTCGACTTGGATCCTAATTGAATAGACCCGGACTTTAAACTTTACGCCTTTTTAAGACGCATCTTTTATCGATTTACGTTATACTTAAGAGAATGACCCCCATTTCAAAAAGATTACCCCATCATACATATTTTTTGAAGGAAATAAGAAATCTTAGATAATAGGAGGTGCTGGAATGAAAATTCTCCAAAATGTAATCGTTAACCAAGTATTAACGGAATCCAGCAAGAATCAGCTCCTCGAGAAATACAAGTCAAAACGCCTTCAGCTTCAAAAAGAGAGTGAACAGCTTCGCTTTGAACTGAAAAAACTTGAAAAAACAAGAACTCTCCAACCTGCTAGTCTCCGTGCTCATTTTGAAAAAGAAATAAACCAGAGGCAAGAAAAAATTAAACTGCTTGAATTTCAAATGGAGCAGTTGGAGATCCTTCCCGCAGGTAGTGAATTGAAGGAACGGGAAGTTCAAAGTATCATTGATGTGGAAATTGGGGCAGATTGGGACGAAATCATGGCAACGAAGACCATTGTCATAAAAGATGGAATCGTCTCGGAAATTCGTTAGAGGTGAAAGAATGGAAAAATGGTTTAATGTAGGTAAAATTGTCAACACACATGGTCTTTTAGGAGAAGTCCGTGTAATTTCTTCAACAGACTTTCCGGAAAAACGATACAAAGTGGGAAATACTCTGTATCTGTTTAGGGACACGGAGAAAAAACCCTTGCCCCTCATCATCAGGTCGCATCGCACCCATAAAAACTTTAACCTATTGACGTTCGAGAACTATTATAACGTCGGACAGGTCGAGGCATTTAAAAACGGGGTCCTGAAAGTGAAGGAAGCACAGCTTGGTAAATTGGACGAAGGTGAGTTCTACTTCCATGAAATCATCGGCTGTTCGGTATTTACCGATGAAGGAATGGAAGTTGGGGAAATCGTTGAGGTTCTTACGCCTGGTGCCAATGATGTTTGGGTCATTAATAAAGCTGGCAGTAAGGACATCCTGATCCCGTATATTGAACAAATTGTTAAAGAAGTGGATATTTCCGCTAAAAAGGTCATCATTACACCGATGGAAGGACTTTTAGACTGATGAAAATCGATGTGCTTTCGCTTTTTCCAGAAATGTTCGAAGGGGTATTTGGTTCGTCAATCTTAAAAAAGGCTGCGGAAAAGCAGGCTGTTAGCTATAAGGTGACCAATTTTCGAGATTATGCAGATAATAAGCATTCGACGGTAGATGATTATCCTTATGGAGGCGGTGCCGGAATGGTATTAAAGGCACAGCCGATCTTTGATGCTGTGGAAGCTCTTAAAGGGCAAGGTGAGCTAACCCCAAGGGTAGTCCTGCTTTGTCCCCAGGGAGAGCGTTACACGCAGAAAAAAGCCGAAGAGCTTGCTGAAGAAGAACATCTCATTTTCATTTGCGGGCATTATGAAGGGTATGATGAGCGCATCCGGGAGCATGTCGTAACGGATGAAATATCTATAGGTGACTTTGTGCTTACAGGCGGGGAATTGGGCGCAATGGTCATTATTGATAGCGTTGTTCGCTTGCTGCCGGGCGTTTTGGGGAATGTTGACTCCCCGATCCTTGATTCCTATTCTTCTGGTTTGTTAGAGCATCCCCATTATACTAGACCTGCAGATTTCCGGGGGATGAAAGTTCCCGATCCGCTAATATCCGGGAATCATAAAAAAATCGATGAATGGCGGATGAAGGAATCTCTGCGCAGAACTTGGATTCGACGTCCGGATTTACTCGATAGTTATGAACTATCTGAAGTTGAAAAAAAATTATTGTCCGAGATTAAAAAAGAAGACTGATGTCTATTGCATCGACGCTTAGAGTATGATAGGATATACCTTGTGACTTGGGCAAAATGCTCAGTCTTATAACGATGTTCCGCTGCAAACAATAAGTATTTGCAAGAGCGTCCAGGAGGAGTTGAAATCGATGCAAAATCTTATTAACGAAATCACAAAAGAACAACTTCGCTCAGATCTTCCATCATTCAGACCTGGTGACACAGTACGTGTACACGTAAAGGTTATTGAAGGAACTCGCGAACGTATCCAGTTGTTTGAAGGCGTTGTAATCAAACGTCGTGGCGGCGGAGTTAGTGAAACTTTCACAGTACGTAAGATCTCTTACGGAGTTGGAGTAGAACGTGCTTTCCCTGTTCACACACCAAAAATTGCGAAACTAGAAGTTATCCGTCACGGTAAAGTACGTCGTGCGAAACTTTATTACCTACGCGAACTTCGTGGTAAAAAAGCACGTATTAAAGAAATTCGTCGTTAATTCTTCGAATATCTTCATGCGGGTTTACCATGATCCACATAAGGTGAATAACCAAACAGTATCATGCAAAAAAAGGGAGCTTGTTTATCAGGCTCCCTTTTTGCACTTTAAGAAACGATGAATGCACATAGGGTGAAAGCTATATAGAATCCTGCTCGCTATAGCGTCCGCAACATGTTAAAATAATTGTTGATATGCTTCAAAAAGGGTGGATAAGGATGGCGAAAAAGAAAAATGAATTGTGGGAATGGACAAAGGCGGTCATAATCGCGGTTATAGCGGCGACGCTGATTCGTTATTTCCTCCTGGCTCCTATTGTTGTGGACGGCAATTCCATGATGCCGACATTAAAGGATACGGACCGCATGATCGTTAATAAAATCTCCTATTCGATTGGCGAACCCAAAAGATTCGACATTATCGTTTTCGAAGCTCCAGAAGGCAAAGATTACATAAAGCGGGTCATCGGATTGCCAGGGGAAAAAGTTGAATATAGAAATGATACTCTTTACGTGAATGGAAAAGCTTATGATGAGCCATACTTGGATGAATATAAAGAACAATTGATTGATGGCGGGGCTTTGACGGAACCTTTTACATTAAGTGATGTCATAGAACAAGGAACGGTGCCTGAAGACCACCTATTTGTCCTGGGGGATAACCGCCGTTTCAGCAAGGATAGCCGCCATATTGGTGTAGGTGTCGTTCCTTACGATAAAGTGTTAGGAAAAACTAAATTAGTTTATTGGCCGATCGAAGACTTTCGATTGGCGGAATAGTAGGAAGGTGGATTCCATTGACAATACAGTGGTTCCCTGGCCATATGGCCAAAGCAAGACGGGAAGTAACAGAGAAATTAAAACTGATCGACATCATCTTTGAACTTGTGGATGCCCGGATTCCGGCATCTTCACGAAATCCGATGATCGACGAAATCATTCAGCATAAACCGAGGGTCATCCTTTTGAATAAAGCTGATATGGCCGATCCGGCAAAAACGAATATGTGGCTCGAACATTATAAATCGCAGGGGAAAACGGCGATTGCCATTAACTCACAGGCAGGAAACGGTTTAAACCAGATTACAGCTGCATCCAAAAATCTTTTAAAAGAAAAGTATGAGCGGATGGAATCAAGAGGAATAAAGCCGAGAGCGATCCGTGCCATGATAGTCGGCATTCCGAATGTGGGGAAATCGACTTTAATCAATCGACTTGCCAAAAAGAACATTGCCAAAACAGGAAATACACCTGGAGTCACTAAAGCGCAGCAATGGATAAAAGTGGGTAAGGAATTGGAATTGCTCGACACGCCGGGGATTCTCTGGCCGAAATTCGAGGATCAAGAAGTAGGTTTGAAGCTTGCGTTGACAGGTGCAATCAAGGATACGATTTTAAACTTGCACGAAGTCTCATTATACGGCCTTCGCTTTTTGGAAAAAGAATACCCGGAAAGACTGAAATCCCGTTATAACCTGGATATAATTCCACAGGAAACGCTCGAATTGTTTGATGCTGTCGGAAAGTTCAGGGGCTGTTTAGCATCTGGGGGCTTCATCGATTATGACAAAACCGCAGAGTTGGTCGTACGTGAAATCCGTTCAGAAAAGATGGGCCCGCTTACGTTCGAGGTTCCTTCGGATTATGAAAAGGATGATATCCCCGAATCAGATTAACATTGACTTGAGTGTTGTAATACGGAGCTGGAGTTGGATGTCGAAAAGATTTTTTCTTTTTGATGTCTCTTTTCCGCTCCGTATTTTTGTTTGAACTGTAGAAAGGAAGCAAGACTGCCGATAATTAAAATGATGGGTGATAAAAGATGATAACTGCAATGAGCATTAAGGAAATCTCCTTAAAGTTAAAGACGATAAAAGAGCCTGAAGATTTATTTATACAGAAATGTCGGGAGGACGGTCGGAAGGGAGTAACCGACTTAGTAAACAAATGGCAAAGAACTTATGAAAAAGAACAACAGGTAAGGGATGCTTTCACGGAAATGACAGAGTTTGAAAGGCAATTAAGGAAACAGGGGTTTTCCATTCTCGCTGGCATCGATGAAGTGGGAAGAGGACCTCTGGCAGGACCGGTTGTGACAAGTGCAGTCATCTTGCCTGATTCTTTTTATTTGCCAGGGCTTAATGATTCTAAAAAGATTCCGGAGTCAAAAAGGGAACAGTTTTATGAGATGATTTTTAAGGAAGCGATATCCGTAGGTGTAGGTGTTGTACATAGCGAAGTAATTGATGAAATCAATATATATCAAGCTACGAAAAAGGCAATGGTGGCTGCAGTGAACGATCTGTCAGAACTTCCGGATCATTTGTTGATCGATGCGATGGAACTGGATGTGCCGATTCCCCAGCTTTCGCTCATAAAGGGTGACGCAAGAAGCATTAGCATCTCTGCGGCATCCATAATAGCCAAGGTGACTCGTGATAGGATGATGAAGGAATATGGTGAAAAATATCCGGAATATGGTTTTGGAAAGCACATGGGTTACGGGACAAGCCAACATTTAGAAGCGCTCGACATACACGGGCTTACACCTTGGCATAGAAGAAGTTTTGCGCCAGTTAAGGAAATCGCTGCACGAACGAAGGGATAAGGGGGGATGAGTGGTGCAATCCATAGCAAGCGGTCAACCTGTAGCTTCACCCATTGAAATAAAAGGAACTGCGAGTTTGAAAAACGGGCAAATCCTTTTCGGGAAGGTAAATAAGGTTTTTCTTAACCAAACGGCCGAGGTACAGTTTGGCCATCAAAAAATGGTTGCCACTCTTGATATCCCGCTTCGTACAGGAGTGAAGTATTGGTTTCAAGTGCAGCAACCAATTGAGGGGTCTGTCGTGTTAAAAGCTTTAGATTCCCCCAATTTGAACGTTTCTGGCTTAAAGGGAACAGTTGCACAATTGATCGCTCACCTCGGCATAAAACCTGAACCGGCCGCAACCAAGCTTGCCGAATACCTGCTGACAAACCGCCTTCCGATAACCAAGGAGACTTTTCGATCCGCTTTGCAATGGTTAAAAGCTGCTGATGCTGCAGAAGTTGGTCTTCCTGTAATAAAAACAATGTTCATTCAGCAACTGCCTTTTGTAAAAGGTGTATTTGATGCATTATTTACGCAGTCCAAAGGTGAACCTTTCCACAAACTCCTCAGTGGCTTCAGGCAGCAGCTGCAGGATGGTGGGGCAGTAACGAGGACTGCATCCAAACTAAAGGAGGTATTGGACTCTTTACATGTTGCCAAACAGAACCAGCTTCAACAAATAGGTTTACAGAAACTTGTGACCACTTGGCTGAATTCCGATTCAACGCCAGAAATGAAATCCGCGGCATTTTCCCTGCTTCAAAAGACGGGTTTCGTTCCAAAGGGGATGACGGAATCCGTCTTTCTGCAAAGTTTAGTGGATGGAGCTGAGGTTAGGTCCGGTATTACTAAAAATTCAGCGATTGATAAATTACACCAAGGATTGCAGTTGCTTTCCGAGGCTAAAGGCGGAGCATTTGCACATGTTGAAGAAATCGAAATGGCTATTAACCGCATATTGAATAGGCATGATCACGAGAAGGCAAAACTAATTGATATCCACTCGATGCAGAGACAAAACATTCCTGCAGAAAAACTTACCCCTCTTGCCTTTCATTTACTCCAGAATGCTTTTGCCGAAGCGATAGCTACAAATGCAGTAGGCGGAAAAAATAGAAGTGAATGACCTTATAGGCTACTTGAATATGGACACAGAGCAAGTAGCTGAGTCGAAGGGTAAAGCGGCTGAGTTACTGTTTAAGTCGCTTAATGAGCCTCCTGAGGCCCAATATGCTAGGATTAATGAGAAGCTGGTCCTTTCACATGTATTGGCAGCTGATTTTCAATCAATCGATTTCACCAATGGACCTTCTGTCGCACACCAACTGAAAGAAATGACCAAGATCCTTGGACTCCAGCTGGAACATGCACTCATCAATCTTCCAGGAGATGATATGGCGGATTTCCCCAATGATTTAGAGACACTTAAACCGTTGCTGCTTAAATTGCTGAATGAGCAAATTCCGGCAGCTATCAAGGAGATGGCAGAACAAATCCTGAATCGGATTACTGCGCAACAGATCCTTTCACAGGAAAACGGGCCGATTCAGAATTTACTCCTTACACTTCCACTCAATCTGGGGTCCGCTCAAACGGATCTGACGATACAATGGAGCGGAAGGAAGACAAAAGAAGGCAAAATAGACCCGGATTACTGCCGAGTCCTATTTTATTTAGAATTGGAGCGCCTTGAAGAGACGGTCATCGACATGCAGGTTCAAAACCGAATCATAAAAGTGATGGTCATCAATGGGCATGGTACAACCCTTGAAGAGGCGGCCGGTCAATATCTTGGCATCCTGAGAGAGAATCTTGGGAAAATGGATTACAGATTATCAGGAGTTTCGTTTGTAAATGCCGTATATGGAAAAGAGCGGGACCTTAGGGGGAAACCGATTCCTTTTTCAGATGCGGGTTCATATAGTGGAGTGGATATTCGAATATGATAAATGATAAACGAAAAGAAGCCATTGCTTTAAAGTATGATCAAAAGACATCCAAAGCGCCCGTCATATTGGCCAAGGGGAAAGGGAAAACGGCTGAAACTATTATGGAAAAGGCCATGAAACACGATATACCGGTCCAAAGGGACGAATCGCTTGCTGCACTTTTAGGTCAATTGGATATAAATCAAACGATTCCGGAAGAATTGTATGGAGCTGTTGCAGAGGTATTTGCATTCATTTATAAAGTTGACAAGGACATGAATCGGTAGGAGACCACCCATTTGGTTTCACCAATGGGTTTCTGTTGGTTTATGTAGAATATTAGGGAAATCACTGATGATTTTTCATTATATTAAAAAAATACTAAACTATTTGTTAAAGGACAAGGCCATGGCTTTGTCCTTTTGCTTTTCCTTTGAATCAAGACCAGGTTTTGACAGTGGTTTTTCATGAGGGTATCTTTGGATCAAAAGATTGAAAAGGCTTTCATGGAAGTGATTTTGATAGAAATATGACTCTATTTGTACTAGAATTTCAGATCCGAAATAAATGCTATTAATAAGAAAAAAACACAACGGAGCAGAAGGTTTTTTCTATTTTATTAAAGGGTAAGGAAGTATATTATAATAATATTTCAAAAATTATGTGAAAGAATATTATGCACGAGGGAGAATTTTGTTGTAATATGATAGAGAAAACACGCATTAAATTCCAAAGTTGTTTTTTAGTAGATAAGGAGGATGGGAAATGAATATCCATGAGTATCAGGGGAAAGAGATATTGCGACAATACGGGGTATCCGTTCCAAATGGCCGGGTTGCCTTTACTGTTGATGAAGCAGTTGAAGCAGCGAAGGAGTTAGGTACGGAAGTTGTTGTCGTCAAAGCTCAAATTCATGCGGGCGGCCGCGGTAAAGCCGGCGGAGTCAAGGTAGCGAAGAATCTTGATGAAGCACGTACATATGCAGAAGAGATTCTTGGCAAGACACTGGTGACCCATCAAACGGGACCTGAAGGCAAGGAAGTTAAGCGTTTACTTATTGAAGAAGGCTGCGACATTACTAAAGAGTATTATATCGGGCTTGTCCTTGACCGTGCTACGGACAGTGTCGTATTGATGGCTTCTGAAGAAGGCGGTACGGAAATTGAAGAAGTGGCCGAAAAGACACCAGAGAAAATATTCAAAGAAGTAATCGATCCGGTTGTCGGCCTGACTGGTTTCCAAGCACGGAGGATTGCATTCAATATCAATATTCCGGCTTCACTTATAAATAAAGCTTCTAAACTGATGATTAACCTATATACAGCTTTCGTTGATAAGGATTGCTCAATCGCGGAAATCAACCCATTAGTGGTAACGGGCGACGGCGATGTAATGGCGCTTGATGCTAAATTGAATTTCGATGATAATGCGATTTACCGCCATAAGGACATCGCGGAGTACCGTGATTTGGATGAAGAGGATGCGAAAGAGATTGAAGCATCAAAACATGGCCTAAGTTACATATCGCTTGACGGAAATATCGGATGCATGGTTAATGGTGCCGGGCTTGCTATGGCGACGATGGACATCATTAAACATTATATGGGAGATCCGGCTAACTTCCTTGATGTAGGTGGCGGCGCCACTGAGGAAAAAGTAAAAGAGGCTTTCAAAATTATCCTTTCCGATCAAAATGTTAAAGGCATCTTCGTTAATATCTTCGGAGGAATCATGAAATGTGACATCATCGCTACAGGTGTCGTGGCTGCTGCCAAAGAGCTTGGACTGGATGTCCCTCTTGTTGTTCGTCTTGAAGGAACGAATGTGGACCTTGGCAAAAAGATTCTAAAAGAGTCAGGTTTAAATATTACGGCTGCTGAATCAATGGCAGATGGAGCACAAAAAATAGTATCACTTGTAGGATAATAGGCAGGGGGGAACATAATGAGCGTTTATATTAATAAAGATACGAAAGTGATCGTTCAGGGAATCACTGGTGCAACAGCATTATTTCATACAAAACAAATGTTGGAATACGGCACGAAAATCGTAGGGGGAGTCACTCCGGGTAAAGGTGGAACAGAAGTGGAAGGGGTACCTGTATACAATACAGTTTCCGAAGCTGTCACTGAAACCGGCGCGAGTGCATCTGTTATCTATGTACCGGCACCATTTGCTGCCGATGCAATTCTTGAAGCCGTAGACGCAGAACTTGATCTTGCCATTTGTATCACGGAACATATTCCTGTACTGGATATGGTCAAGGTGAAGCGCTACATGGAAGGCAAAAAAACTCGCTTGATCGGACCGAACTGCCCGGGTGTCATTACTCCTGAAGAGTGTAAGATTGGTATCATGCCAGGGTATATCCACAAAAAAGGCCATGTAGGCGTAGTTTCCCGTTCTGGAACTTTGACATATGAAGCTGTTCACCAATTATCACAAGCAGGCATCGGGCAATCTTCGGCTGTCGGTATCGGTGGAGATCCCGTTAACGGAACGGATTTCATTGATGTATTAAAAGCGTTCAATGAAGATCCGGAAACACATGCGGTGATCATGATCGGGGAAATCGGCGGAACGGCAGAAGAAGAAGCGGCAATCTGGGTGAAGGAAAATATGACTAAGCCAGTTGTTGGTTTCATTGGTGGCCGTACGGCTCCTGCCGGTAAACGCATGGGACATGCTGGTGCCATTATCTCAGGAGGAAAAGGGACGGCTGACGAGAAAATCCGCGTCATGAACGAATGTGGAATTAAAGTTGCCGAAACTCCATCCGTAATGGGAGAAACATTGATTTCCGTTTTAAAAGAAAAAGATATTTACGAACCTTGTAAAACACATTGATTTAAGCTGGGCCGACCTTTTTTTGGGTCGGTCTTTATTTCCTCGAATTTCCTCGGGAGAGACCAAGTGCATCACTATCAACCTACCTTTAAAAATATCCGATTAGGGGCGTTTCCGATTGAATAAAAAAGAAAAGTTAATCCATCTCCATCATTGCCGCGGAGCAGGATGGAAAACAATCCAAGCAATCATGTCCAAAGACCCATCATTATCTTCCCTGTTCACGACGAATTACGTTGAATGGGCAAAAATGCTCCCTATCCCTTCAAATAAGCTTAACCTCTTTCTCAAAGATTTACATTCACTCCATTCCATCGAAAAACTTAAAAAATACGAAGATAGCCAAATCCATTGTTTGACGATCTTCGATAATGAATATCCTTTTTTGCTAAAGCAAATATTCGATCCTCCGTGGGTTCTTTATTTTAAAGGTGATAAGAAGCTTTTAACAAGGAAGAATACCCTAGGTGTTGTTGGAACACGCAAGCCAACCTCGTATGGGCTGGAGGCCTTAAAAACGATTCTATTACCGCTTGTAAAGAAAAAGTTCGTGATCATAAGCGGAATGGCGGCTGGAATCGATGCAGAGTCACATAAGATCACATTAAGGGAAGGCGGAGATACGATCGGGGTTTTAGGCGGAGGGCTTAAGCAAATATATCCGAAATCCAATTTTACCCTTGCTGAAGAAATCATGAATAAAGGCCTGCTTATATCTGAGACTCCACCGGAAGTGAAGGCGGAACCATGGATGTTTCCACTTAGGAATCGAATCATCAGTGGATTATCACAGGGCGTATTCGTGGTGGAGGCAAAAGAAAGAAGCGGTTCCCTTATTACGGCACAAGCTGCTTTGGAACACGGCAGGGAAGTATTTGCGCTTCCTGGTAATGTTACGAGCCCTGAATCACTGGGTACCAATCAATTGATATATGATGGTGCCAAACTTGTTTTTAGCTCCAGGCAGATCGAGGAAGAGTTTTGAACAATATAATATAGAAGATAGACGGAGAATCAAACGGGAAAATTGAAAAAATAGGTGCTTTTTTTGAAGGGTGGGTTGAATTATTAGACAAAAAGGTTGAAAATATTGTAAAACTGTTATAAGTTTTGCAAATGGCACCTCTTGTAAAAAAACTAGAAATAAATGAATCAGCATGCTTTGAAAAATAAAGAGGTGTTGACAAATGATTTTTGAATGATTAATAATAGTGAAGATTTATATTACCTCTTTGAGGAGGATTTATTGGATGTCAGAATACTTAGTGATTGTGGAATCGCCCGCAAAGGCGAAAACAATAGAACGTTACTTGGGAAAAAAATATAAAGTAAAGGCTTCCATGGGGCATGTACGCGATTTGCCTAAAAGTCAAATGGGTGTCGATGTTGAACATGAATATGAACCTAAATATATAACTATCCGCGGCAAAGGCCCGGTTTTAAAAGAATTGAAAACCGCTGCAAAAAAAGCGAAAAAAATCTATCTCGCGGCTGACCCCGACAGGGAAGGGGAAGCGATTGCCTGGCATTTGGCTCACAGTCTTGATGTTGACGTTAACTCAGATTGCCGCGTGGTATTCAACGAGATCACGAAAGAGGCTATCAAGGAATCATTTAAATCGCCTAGGCCAATAAATATGAAATTGGTTGATGCACAGCAGGCAAGAAGGGTCTTGGACCGTTTGGTCGGATACAATATAAGCCCGTTATTGTGGAAAAAGGTGAAAAAAGGCTTAAGCGCGGGACGGGTCCAATCGGTTGCTGTACGGATGATCATTGACCGGGAGAAGGAGATCAAAGATTTTATTCCGGAAGAGTATTGGACAATCAAGGCTGATTTTGTAAAAGGGAAAGAACAGTTTGAAGGTTCTTTCTTCAGCCTTGGCGGCGAGAAGAAGGAATTAAATACCGAAGAGGACGTCAAAAAAGTGCTCGCTTCTTTAAATGGCGGCGAATTTACGATAGGAGCTGTGGCTAAAAAGGAAAGAAGGCGCAATCCAGCAGCACCTTTTACAACTTCTTCCCTGCAACAGGAAGCGGCACGTAAATTGAATTTCCGTGCGAAGAAAACCATGATGCTTGCTCAGCAGCTTTATGAAGGAATCGAACTTGGCAAGGAAGGTACAGTCGGGTTAATCACTTATATGAGAACCGATTCGACCCGTATTTCAGATAGTGCCAAAGAGGAAGTCCATACGTTCATTCAAAATAATTATGGTAAAGAATATGTTCAGGTCGAGCAGCGCAAGGAGAAAAAACAAACTAATGCCCAGGACGCGCATGAGGCGGTCAGGCCAACAAGCACATTACGTGAACCGGGTGTAGTCAAGGAGTTCTTATCCAGAGATCAATTCCGTCTTTATAAATTGATTTGGGAACGATTCGTTTCCAGTCAAATGTCTTCGGCGGTCATGGATACGATGAGCATCGACCTGCATAACGGGGATGTCATCTTCAGGGCTAATGGTTCAAAAATTAAATTTCCGGGTTTCATGAAGGTATATGTTGAAGGATCCGATGACTCAGTGGAAGAAAAGGAAAATGCACTTCCGGATGTGAAAAAAGGAGATCAATTCTTTTCAAAAGATATCGAGCCGAAGCAGCATTTTACACAGCCTCCGCCCCGATATACTGAAGCCCGTCTGGTCAAGACCCTAGAGGAACTGGGAATAGGCCGTCCGTCTACATATGCGCCTACCTTGGATACGATTCAAAAACGGGGCTATGTTACCTTGGATAATAAACGGTTCATCCCGACAGAGCTTGGTGAGATCGTTCTCGAATTGATACGCGAATTCTTCCCGGATATTCTCGATGCAGAGTTCACTGCCAAGATGGAACAGGAATTTGACAGCGTTGAGGAAGGCAATATTGAATGGATTAAGGTCATCGATGAATTTTATAAAGAATTTGCCATTCATTTGGCCAAGGCCGAAGTCGAGATGGAGAAAATTGAAATCAAAGATGAACCTGCAGGTGAAGATTGCGTGGAGTGCGGACATGGGATGGTCTTTAAGATGGGACGTTATGGAAAGTTCATGGCATGCAGTAATTTCCCGGATTGCCGTAACACAAAACCAATCGTCAAGGAAATCGGGGTCAAATGCCCAAAATGTAAAGAAGGAAATATCATTGAAAGGAAAAGTAAAAAACGCCGCATATTTTACGGGTGTGATACCTACCCTGGATGTGACTTCATATCTTGGGATAAACCGCTGCCGCGGAGTTGTCCAAAATGTGAAGGTACACTTGTTGAGAAAAAACTCAAAAAAGGAGTCCAGGTCCAGTGCATGGATTGTGATTTTAAAGAAATGCCCCAAGCATAGAAAAGGCCGTGAAATCGTTTACTTTCCTTGTGAACGATTGAAAAACCCTAAATATAAATGGACTCGGCATCTGCCGGGTTTCTTTATGTTCAGGGAAGTATGATATCATGGTGATATGTGGATTTACTTCAAAGAAGAAAATGGATAAAGCTTGAAACTTTTTTATTTAGGCCATGTGATGTAAAATTCAGTGGACAAGTACATTCTTTTAAAGATATAATTCCTATTTGCGTCCGTTACCCTTTTAGTAAATAAGGATGGCATATCTTTAAAATAAATCGTTAGCAGGAATGAGTATTTCGGGTATAAATACATAGATATCGTTAAAAATGAAACTTCTGGAAAGCAGTTTTAATGATAAATGATCCTGTCTTATCATATCTATACATGGAGGTTCGAAAAATGAAAGAAACAAAAGTAAGTGTAATCGGTGCTGGGCTTGCTGGAAGTGAAGCGGCGTGGCAGTTAGCTAAAAGAGGAATTAAAGTCGATCTATACGAAATGCGCCCTGTAAAACAAACGCCAGCCCATCATACCGATAAATTCGCTGAACTTGTTTGTTCCAATTCACTTCGGGCAAATACGTTAACAAATGCAGTTGGTGTATTAAAAGAAGAAATGCGTATACTGGATTCGGTCATCATGTCCGCAGCGGATGCTTGTGCTGTACCGGCTGGCGGTGCATTAGCTGTTGATCGTCATGAATTTGCCGGTCTTGTTACGGAAAGGGTCAAAAATCATCCAAATGTGACGGTCATTAATGAAGAAGTGACGGAAATTCCGGAAGGTCCTACCGTCATTGCAACCGGTCCGCTTACAAGTCAGTCACTATCTGATAGCTTAAAGCAAATCATGGATGAAGAATACTTGTACTTTTACGATGCTGCCGCACCAATTCTTGAAAAAGACAGCATCAATATGGATAAAGTATATTTGAAATCCCGTTATGATAAAGGGGAAGCGGCTTATTTGAACTGTCCGATGACGGAAGAAGAGTTTGACCGCTTTTATGATGCATTGATTGCTGCTGAAACAGTCCCGCTTAAAGAATTCGAAAAAGAAATCTTTTTTGAAGGCTGCATGCCGATTGAAGTGATGGCATCACGTGGGAAGAAAACGATGTTATTTGGTCCATTGAAGCCTGTTGGCCTAGAAGATCCAAAAACGGGAAAACGCCCTTTTGCTGTAGTTCAATTGCGTCAGGATGATGCGGCGGGAACACTTTACAATATTGTTGGTTTTCAGACACATTTGAAATGGGGGCCGCAAAAAGAAGTATTGCAGCTCATACCTGGATTGGAAAATGCTGAAATTGTACGTTATGGGGTCATGCATAGAAACACTTTCATAAACTCACCTAATGTTTTGAAGCCAACGTACCAATTCAAGAATCGCGATGATTTATTCTTTGCCGGTCAGATGACTGGAGTTGAAGGGTATGTTGAATCGGCTGCGTCGGGACTTGTAGCAGGTATCAATGCTGCAAGGATCGTCGAAGGTTTGGAGCCTATCATTTTCCCTGCGGAGACGACGATGGGCAGCATGGCAAGGTACATAACTTCGACTAATGGTAAGAGCTTCCAGCCGATGAATGCCAACTTTGGATTGCTTCCAGACCTTGAAGTGAGAATCAAATCCAAAAAAGATCGGAACGAAACACATGCTAAACGCGCTTTGGACACAATTCAGAACTTTGTGAAAAATTTGTAAAATATTTGCCTGCTGTTTTAAAGTATGATACTATTTATTAGCCTTTGCGAGGTGTTTCCATGATTAATCAAAAAAAGGCATTATCATCCTTCATCGAATATTTACAAATTGAAAAAAACAGTTCGCATTACACCGTTGAAAATTACAAACGTGATATTCACGAATTTTTTCTGTTCCTTAATGAACAGGGGATTGAGGACATCACGTCCGTTGAATATCTTGATGTCCGGTTATATTTAACGAATTTATATGAGAAAAAACTTTCTAAGCGCACTGTTGCAAGAAAAACTTCTTGCTTGCGGAGCCTTTATAAATTTTTACTGCGTGAAGGTGATGTGAAGGATAACCCTTTTTCCCTTGCTTCTTTGCCTAAAAAGGATCAAAGACTGCCACGGTTTCTTTATGAGAAGGAAATGGATCAGTTGTTTTCTTCTTTAAAGAAAGATTCACCGATAGGAATAAGGAACAATGCCTTACTGGAATTATTGTATGCTACAGGCATTCGCGTAAGTGAATGTTGTGATATTAAACTGCAGGATATCGATCTTTCCTTAGGGACGGTACTGATCCATGGAAAAGGAAAAAAGGATCGCTACGTTCCGGTTGGTAGATATGCACAGGAAGCGATAGATTTATACATACGTACAGCCAGGATGGAATTGACTTCGTCTGACGCCAAGGCGCATGTTTATTTATTTGTTAATTTTCGTGGAGACCCTCTGACACCTAGGGGAGTTCGCTATATATTGAATGAATTGATTAAAAAGTCAGCCGCAGATGGAAGTCTTCATCCCCACATGCTAAGGCATTCGTTTGCTACACACCTATTGAATAATGGGGCGGACATTCGCACGGTTCAGGAATTGCTTGGTCATTCTAAAATTTCATCAACGCAAGTGTATACGCATGTTACAAAAGACCAATTGAAAAAAGTCTACAATGCATCACATCCGCGGCCTTAAATGTTGAAAGGGGACACTTTATGACAACGATATTCGCAGTGCATCATAAAGGTGAATGTGCCATGTCCGGTGATGGGCAGGTTACTTTAGGAAATTCAGTAGTGATGAAGCATACAGCGAGGAAAGTGAGAAAAATCTTTAATGGTAATGTTCTTGCAGGTTTTGCTGGTTCCGTTGCAGATGCATTCACTTTATTTGAGATGTTCGAAGCCAAACTAGAAGAGTATAATGGCAATCTTCAGCGTGCTGCCGTCGAAATGGCAAAGCAATGGAGAAGTGACAATGTATTGAGAAAGCTGGAAGCAATGTTAGTCGTGATGGATAAGGACCATTTGCTGCTCGTCTCTGGTACCGGGGAAGTAATTGAACCGGATGACGGGATTCTCGCCATAGGATCGGGAGGGAATTATGCACTGGCTGCCGGCAGGGCATTGATGCGGTTTTCCAGTGACCATTTATCGGCAAAGGAAATCGCTCAATCATCTTTACAAATTGCAGCGGAAATTTGTGTATTTACGAATACGAATATAATCGTGGAAGAGTTGTAAGGAGGAGCGCAAATGTCAAAAAAAGCTAATTTAACACCGAGGCAAATCGTTGAAAAACTGGATCAGTATATCGTTGGGCAGCGTGAAGCAAAACGGGCAGTGGCAGTGGCTCTTCGGAATCGCTACCGACGTTCCCTTCTCTCGGATCAACTTCGTGATGAAGTCGTTCCGAAGAATATATTAATGATTGGACCGACAGGTGTTGGGAAAACAGAAATAGCTCGGAGAATGGCTAAATTGGTAGGTGCTCCTTTTGTAAAAGTTGAAGCAACAAAATTTACGGAAGTCGGGTATGTCGGCCGTGATGTAGAGTCCATGGTTCGTGATTTGGTTGAGACTTCCGTCCGCCTCGTGAAGGAAGAAAAGATGGCCAGCGTAAAGGAACGGGCAGAAGAAAATGCAAATCGCCGCCTAATAGAGTTAATAGTGCCATCAACAAAAAAACAGAGTAATTTCAAGAATCCTCTTGAAGTCTTTTTTGGAGGCAATAACAATCAAGACGAACAGGACCCGGAAGAAAATTCCGAAGATTTAAGTTTGCAGGAAAAAAGAAAAATCGTCGCTGAAAAGCTGGCTAATGGTGAGCTGGAAAGTGAAATGATAACGGTCGAAGTGGAAGAACAGACTGCTTCGATGTTTGATATGCTCCAAGGTTCGGGAATGGAACAAATGGGGATGAACATGCAGGATGCTTTAGGAAGCTTGATGCCGAAAAAAAGCAAGAAGCGCAAATTGAAAGTAAGTGAAGCGAGAACCGTTTTAACAAATGAAGAAGCGGCAAAATTGATTGATATGGATGAAGTAACTTCAGATGCAGTATACGGGGCTGAGCAAAATGGGATCATCTTCATAGATGAAATAGACAAAATTGCGAGTAAGCAATCTGGAAGTTCATCAGCGGATGTATCAAGAGAGGGTGTCCAAAGGGATATCCTGCCAATAGTTGAAGGTTCTACAGTAGTGACTAAATATGGTTCAGTTAAAACGGATCATGTCCTATTCATTGCTGCAGGGGCCTTTCATATGGCTAAGCCATCCGACCTAATCCCGGAATTACAAGGTAGATTCCCAATTCGTGTAGAATTGAACAAGCTGACTGTAGACGACTTTGTACGGATTCTGCATGAACCGGATAATGCCTTGTTAAAACAATATGTTGCTTTATTGGAAACTGAAGGTATAGAAATTGAATTTTCTGACGATGCTGTTCGTAAGATAGCAGAAGTGGCCTTCGAAGTAAATCAAAACACAGACAATATTGGTGCTAGAAGACTTCATACCATTTTGGAACGGTTGCTTGAAGACTTATCTTTTGAAGCTCCGGAAATAACGATGGAGAAGATTACAATTACACCCCAATATGTCGAAGGTAAGCTTGGTTCTATCGCCCGGAACAAAGATTTAAGCCAGTTTATCCTTTAATAAGAAACAATTTTGGCAATAATTTGCCTACGCAATGAACATAAAATTACGGAAATACAACTTCATAGTTATTGTGAACCATGGTATTTTTAGGAGGAACAAATCAAATGAACTTATTAGCAAAAACAAGAAAAATCAATGCAATGCTCCAAAAAGCAGCAGGTAAAGCAGTTAACTTCAAGGAAATGGCTGAGAGTTTAAGTGAAGTTATCGAAGCAAATGTATTCGTCGTCAGCCGCCGCGGGAAATTACTTGGCATCGCGGTAAGTCAGCAAATTGAAAACGAACGCATGTACAAAATGTTGGAAGATAAACAATTCCCTGAAGAGTACACAAAAAACCTGTTCAATATTCCTGAAACCTCTTCGAACCTTGATATCGAAAGCGAATATACTGCTTTCCCAGTCGAAAACAAGGAACTTTTCGCAACTGGATTAACAACGATCGTACCGATTATGGGTGGTGGAGAACGTTTAGGAACATTGGTTCTTGCCCGTTTACAGGAAAAATTTCACGATGATGATTTAATTTTAGCTGAATATGGTGCGACTGTAGTCGGTATGGAAATCCTTCGTGAAAAATCAGAAGAGATAGAAGAGGAAGCTCGTAGTAAAGCTGTCGTTCAAATGGCGATTTCCTCGTTATCTTACAGTGAATTGGAAGCAATAGAGCACATCTTTGAGGAACTTAAAGGTAATGAGGGTCTGCTTGTAGCATCAAAAATTGCGGACCGTGTCGGCATCACCCGTTCCGTTATCGTAAATGCCCTGAGGAAATTGGAAAGTGCAGGGGTCATTGAATCACGCTCTCTTGGAATGAAAGGTACTTATATCAAGGTATTGAACGATAAATTCCTTCTTGAATTAGAGAAGCTTAAAAATAATTAACATATAGAAAGGCAGTCCTTGAAAAAGGGCTGCCTTTTTTTGATATTTGGATGTGTTACTTGTCCGGGACAAGCAGGCAAATGCGGTGAAGGGCAGGGGGAGAAAGGAAAAAGAGGTAATTCGGTTAAAATTGAAATGGTGAATATAGGCATGTTTTCCATTAGAAGCGGGATATAGTTAAATATTTCTTATAAAGGGTAATTATATTATTATAACTGTCGAAATGGTGTAAATGAACGATAGGATAACTTCTTGGTTCTTAAAAGACTATCGATAACGGTTTTCAGCCATTAGGGAAATTTGTCGAATGGTTCAACACTTTGATAAAAACGTTTTTTTTCAAAAAAGAAAAAATGCAGTAAATTGTTTCTTTCTTATAAATCCTTTATTTAAAAGGGTTAAATTGACTAAAATAAAATAATTATTTGCAAGTAAATGTGAAAAATAGTTCTAAAGTATCAGGTATATGGGTTGGTTTTTCGATATGATATAAAAGTTAACAGAAGTAAAATTTGGTTAAAATGTAGAATATCATATTAAAATGTAAGATTACGTAATATTAACCCTATAATGATACTGAGAAAAAAGACAAATTTAAGCAATATTTGACAATTTTCGACGTTGATAGGTCTAAAGTCCATGTGTTGTTTATGGGCATAGTTATAATGTTTCTTTAAAATTAAAACGTAAATCCGCTGGGTTAATTTATTGGTAAAGTAATTATCTGTTAATTATAGAAAGAGGTGATCGATGTGGAATTATTTTCGAATACTTTTCAATCACTAGAAAATGCCAAATGCCCTTTCTCCTTTTCGATTCTGAAGCCGATGTATCCAAAGCCATCATGGACATTGCTTCTAGATATGCAAATCATTCATTTGGGGAAGAATTGACTTTGCAAAAAAGCCGTTTCCTCCAAAATATGAAGAGATATTTTTTGGGAAAGTAGGTCTTCTTCTATGGATAAAGTAAAAGTGCTGATAGTGGACGATTCTGCATTTATGAAAAAGTTAATCTCAGAGTTTTTAGCAGAAGATAGCAGGATGGAAGTCATCGGGACTGCCAGGAATGGAATAGATGCCATAGAAAAAATAAAGGCTTTAAAACCCGATGTCGTGACTTTGAATCTGGAAATGCCGATTATGGACGGGTTGGAAGCATTAAATCGGATCATGAATGAATGTCCAACCGCTGTAGTCATTTTATCAAGCACAACAAAAAAAGGAACGGAAAATACATTTGCCGCCATGAACAGCGGAGCCTTTGATTTTGTGGCTAAACCTTCGGGAGCCATTTCATTGGACTTACATAAAATCAAGAAAGAACTCCATGAAAAAGTTATGGTTGCCAGCAGGGCAAATGTTCACAAACTAGAAAAAAATGCGAGAAATATTGAAAGAAGCCCATCTGTTTGGGGAAAATATAGTAAAATAGATTCAATGTTATCGCCAATAAACGAAAAAAATCGAATAAAATGGGCCTATGGATATGAAAAAATAATAGTCATCGGTACATCAACAGGAGGCCCGAGAGCTCTGCAGACTGTCTTGACAGGACTCCCAGAAGACATTGATGCTCCTATACTCATTGTCCAGCATATGCCCCACGGTTTCACAAAATCCTTGGCAACACGCCTGAATTCGTTATGCAAGATTAAAGTGAAGGAAGCTGAAGAGGGGGAACTGATTCAAAAAGGTGTCGCCTACATCGCACCTGGAGGTTATCACTTGAAAGTGAGGAAAGTCGGAATGAGCTGGGCAATCCTTTTGGATCAATCCGAATTGCGTAATGGACATCGCCCGTCGGTTAATGTGCTAATTGAATCGGTGAGTGAAATGAATGATTATGCGAAAATAGCCGTTATCATGACCGGAATGGGGATGGATGGGTCAAAGGGGCTTACCAAGCTTAAACAAAAGGGTCCTTTAAAAGCGATAGCCGAATCACAGGTGACTTCAATCGTTTTTGGTATGCCTAAGGCGGCAATCAATACCAAGTTAATAGATAGCATAGAGGATGTAGAAAAAATAGCTAGAGTGGTAATAAGCTATTGTTAACACGTGGAGGTATGAGATTGTATGGATATGAATCAGTATTTAGAGGTATTTATTGAGGAAAGTAAAGAACATCTTCAAACATGCAGCGAACAGTTGCTGGTACTCGAAAAGAACCCGGAAGACCTCTCGATAGTAAACGAAATCTTTCGTTCCGCCCATACCTTAAAAGGGATGTCGGCAACTATGGGTTATGAGGATCTAGCCAATTTAACTCATAAAATGGAGAATGTCTTGGATGCGATCCGAAACAGTCAAATCGTTCTTTCGCCTGAATTGTTTGACGTGATATTTTTAGCGGTAGATGATTTAGAAGCGATGGTCATGTCCATTGCTGAAGGTGGAGATGGAAAAAGAAATGTGAAGGATGTTGTCCATCAGCTGGAAATGATTGAAAAAGGGGAGTCGCCCTTTTCTTCCACCATTGCAGAGATTGCAGCAGCTTCTGCCGTCCTAGAAAAGAAGGAAGTGATTGCGGGAGAGTACGATGAATGTGAATGAACAGTAATTCAACAGTCCAAAGATCAAGGTTTCAATAGCTTCGAAATTTCGATAGGGTTGCGTGAGGACTGTCTTTTAAAAGCGGCCATGGTGTTTATGGTTTTCGAAGTGCTTGAAAAGTTAGGTGAAGTAATCAAGTCACACCCACCCGTCGAACTTTTGGAAGGAGAGCAATTCGATCAGCAATGTATGATAACTATGGTAACAACTGTCGTGTGTCGGTGTTGTGATTTATGGTGAAAAAAAAGAAATTGCAGGTTTGGCCCATATCATGCTTCCAGACTCTTCACTCGCAAAATCGGGACAGATCAACGTTGCCAAATTTGCAGATACGGCGATAAAGGAATTAGTGCAGGTATTAGTCAAAGAAGGCGCAAGAATGCCATTCCTCAAAGCGAAGCTGGCTGGAGGAGCACAAATGTTTCAATTTGCCTCCGGAGGGGATTTAATGAGAATCGGACCCCGGAATGTGGAAGCTGTCCGGAAAGAGTTATCTGACTTGCGGATTAGAATCGTTGCCGAAGATGTTGGCGGGAATAGCGGAAGAACGGTTGAATTCAATTTAAATGATTGTCTGCTAAATATACGGACCGTTACAAAAGGGACTAAAAACATATAGGCTCGGAGTTGGCTTTTGAAAAGCCAAAAATATGACAGGTACATTTGCAACCGAATCATTATTGCATGTATGGCTTTAAGGGCCGTATTGATCACAAATCGTATAACAATGTTAGGAGGATGTCCAATGTCTCATCTGACCATCGGAGAAGAGCAGTTATGTTGGAAAAATTGGGTGGATTGCAGAGATCCGCTAGCCGGGGACATTTTGGTAAAGAAATACATACCTCTCGTATCGTACCATGTTCAACGTATTTCAGTAAGTCTTCCTAAAAATGTGAGCCGGGATGATATAAGGAGTTTAGGGATGATGGGGTTATTCGATGCCCTGGAACGTTTTGATACGAAGCGTGACCTCAAGTTTGACACATATGCATCATTTAGAATTCGTGGTGCCATTTTAGATGGATTAAGAAAAGAGGATTGGCTTCCACGGAGTGCAAGAGATAAAGCCAAGAAAATTGAATCTGCAATAGAGAAGCTGGAGCAGCAATACATGAGGAACCTTTCGCCAACTGAGATTGCCGCTGAATTGAATATTCCGGAAGATGAAGTATATGCTGCATTAAATGAGAATTTCTTTGCCAATGTACTATCGATGGATGAAAATCCCCAAGAGGACGATAAAGAAAGCGCGAATTTTCATATTAAAGATGAAAAGGCGGATTTACCTGAGGAACATGTGTTAAGGGACGAACTGTATGAGGAATTAGCCAAAGTCATTGAAACCCTAAATGAAAAAGAACAGTTGGTTTTACAGCTTTTTTATAAAGAAGAACTGACGTTAACCGAAATCGGACAAGTGATGAGTCTATCTACGTCACGGATATCCCAAATTCACTCGAAAGCGATTTATAAATTAAGGAACACGATGCAAGATCAAAAGATTTAATGAAGATACTTTCATTGAAGAGGGCTATGGAGTCTGGAAGGCATAAGGGATTCCTATTGAACGAAGAAAGCCCTGTAAATCAACTTGATAGAATTTTTACGGATTCTTGCATCAATAAATGTTTTGAAATCACAGAATGTTCGAACTGTACTTTGTCAAGAAGAGGATAGGGAAAGTAATCAAGAAAAAACAACAGTGAAAAAAGATCCCCATCCGTTTAATGGTAACAGGATTGACTATTCCGGTTAATTAGGAGGCAGTATGTCAGCATTTTTTATATTTCTGTTGTTTGTATTGAACATATTCACCATTTTTGCCATCATCGTTTTATATCTTCGCCAAAATCGTTTAAGCATGTTGGAAAAAGACCAAAAAGCCGTCATTGGAGAAATGGAACAACTTTTGTCTGGTTATTTAATGGAGATGAAAGAGGATAACGAGACACTGGTAAAGGCAATCAACAATTCGGTGGCCATGAATCCCGAGCATGGACAAAAAGGACAAGAACATAGTTCAATCAAAGAAACAAAGAAAGAAAAACAAGAACAAAACATTCTGCTAGAGTATAAAGCGGGAAGTCGTGCCGCCGCTAAAAGGCAGGCAATTAACGCTTATAAAATAATGCCTGAAAAAAATGAGGCCAATGCTTTACCCGTAAAAGTCGAGGACAAATTGGAACTTGCATCGGCAGCCACTTCCCCTCAAAATCAAGGGAATCCGGCTGTCAAGGAATTTTCGGACATGCTGCAGGCTTCGTTAAATGAACGGTCATTAAATGAAAAAGTGGATATGTTAGCGGATCAAGGACATTCAATAGAGGAAATCGCCAAAAAGTTAGGTCGCGGTCGAACGGAGATAGAGCTATTACTAAAGTTTCGCATGAATAGATAAACTTATCACTTGATTGTGCAGAGTCATTATGATATATTATGAAATGGTGTTAATACACACGCCCCGTGATTCTTGCAGATGGTGCTGTTACGACAGTTTCTGTATGAAAATGATCGGTGCGGAGGAAAAACAAAACCATTTAGGAGGAACTAAAATGTCAGTCATTTCTATGAAACAATTGCTTGAAGCTGGTGTGCATTTCGGACACCAAACACGTCGCTGGAACCCAAAAATGAAGAAATATATCTTCACTGAGCGTAACGGCATCTACATCATCGACCTTCAAAAAACAGTTAAAAAGGTTGAAGAAGCTTATAACTTCGTGAAGGAACTAGCTGCTAACGGCGGTACTGTTCTATTCGTCGGAACTAAAAAACAAGCTCAAGAATCTGTTAAAGAAGAAGCTATCCGTTCTGGTATGTACTATGTAAACCAACGTTGGTTAGGCGGAACTTTAACAAACTTTGAAACAATCCAAAAACGTATCGCTCGTCTTAAAGATATCGAAAAAATGGAAGAAAACGGAACTTTCGAAGTCCTTCCTAAAAAAGAAGTTATCCAACTTAAAAAAGAATGGGATCGCTTAGAGAAATTCTTAGGCGGTATTAAAGATATGAAGACTCTTCCAGATGCGATCTTCGTTATCGACCCACGCAAAGAGCGTATTGCTGTTGCGGAAGCACACAAATTACACATTCCACTTGTTGGTATCGTTGATACAAACTGTGATCCGGATGAAATCGATGTAGTTATTCCTGCGAATGACGATGCAATCCGTGCTGTTAAATTATTAACAGGTAAAATGGCAGATGCTATCTTAGAAGCTAAACAAGGCGAAGAAACAGCAACTGAAACAACTACTGCTTAATAAGTAAAAAAGGTTGCTTATTCAGTAAGAAAAAAGGTGATAAGAGGATAATGCCTTTTATCCCTTTTTTTTGCACTAAATAAACATACATAAAATCACTGTACGGAATGTCTTTTTTAAAAGGTATGGGCGATTTTTAAGGGATGAAAATCATCAGCTGGTTTAGTTCGTCATATTGACTGAAAAAGTGGATGTTTTTCGGAAATATTGTCAAAGCTCGTTATTTTCTTTGATGATAACAAGTATTTTTTGGCAATAATGGGTAAAGATTGAATAAACTGCATTTAATTTGAGGAGGATATATATTATGGCAATCACTGCACAATTAGTTAAAGAATTGCGTGAAAAAACTGGTGCCGGTATGATGGACTGTAAAAAGGCACTTGTACAAACAGAAGGCGATATGGAAAAGGCAATCGATTTCCTACGTGAAAAAGGAATTGCAAAAGCTGCTAATAAAGGCGACCGTATCGCTGCTGAAGGTTTAACTTCAATCGTTGTTGAAGGAAACCAAGCGGTTATTCTTGAAGTGAACTCTGAAACTGATTTCGTTGCTAAAAACGAAGGCTTCCAAATTCTTGTTAAGGAATTGGCTGGGTTCCTTCTTGCGAACAAACCTGAAAGCGTTGAAGCTGCTCTTGAGCAAACAATGGAAAATGGAGCAAAAGTTGCAGATCATATCAATGCTGCTGTTGCTAAAATTGGGGAAAAATTAACTCTTCGCCGTTTCCAAGTCGTTTCTAAAACAGATAACGACGCATTTGGTGCATACCTTCACATGGGTGGACGCATCAGCGTACTATCAGTTCTTGAAGGTACAACTGACGAAGAGGCAGCTAAAAGCGTTTCAATGCATATTGCTGCAATTAACCCTAAATATATCTCTCGCGACCAAGTCGATGCTAGCGAATTAGAACGCGAACGCGAAGTTCTTACGCAGCAAGCTCTTAATGAAGGAAAACCTGAAAAAATCGTTGCGAAAATGGTTGAAGGACGTATCAATAAATTCTACGAAGAAATCTGTGTTAACGAACAAGCTTTCGTTAAGAACCCTGATCAAAAAGTGGGACAATTCGTTGAATCAAAAGGCGGAAAAATCCAATCATTCGTTCGTTATGAAGTAGGGGAAGGTCTTGAAAAACGTCAAGAAAACTTTGCTGAAGAAGTAATGAACCAAGTTAAAAAAGACTAATTGTCAGATAATTAATAATGGGGAACACTCTTGTGTTCCCTATTTTTTGAAATGTCATGATTTTTTGGCAGTATTGCAAGAAAGCATGATGAACGAATGAAAAGATTACATAGTTGGAGGTTCTCATGAGTAACGCTAAATATAAACGTGTCGTTCTAAAACTAAGTGGTGAAGCATTAGCCGGTGAAGAAGGATTTGGAATTAACCCTGCAGTAATTAAATCCATTGCTGAACAAGTCAAGGAAGTGGCTGAGCTTGATGTGGAAGTAGCTGTTGTTGTCGGTGGCGGAAACATCTGGCGCGGGAAAATAGGCAGTGAAATGGGCATGGATCGTGCTAATGCCGATTATATGGGGATGTTGGCTACAGTCATGAACTCATTGGCATTACAAGACAGCCTTGATCAGCTTGGAATTGAAACACGCGTGCAAACTTCCATTGAGATGAGACAAGTAGCAGAACCATACATTAGACGCCGTGCAATCAGGCATCTAGAGAAAAAGAGAGTGGTGATTTTTGCAGCTGGTACAGGTAATCCATACTTCTCAACGGATACCACTGCCGCCCTGCGTGCTGCAGAAATTGAAGCTGATGTCATCTTGATGGCGAAGAATAATGTGGATGGCGTATACAATGCAGATCCGGTTAAAGACAAAAATGCAGTGAAGTATGATAAACTTTCCTATCTTGATGTGATTAAAGAAGGGTTAGAAGTAATGGATTCAACTGCGTCCTCACTATGCATGGACAATGATATTCCATTGATCGTCTTCTCGATCATGGAAAAAGGCAATATTAAACGGGCCGTTTTAGGCGAAACGCTTGGAACTATTGTAAGGGGGAAATAAAAGATGCCGAAACAAGTTATTTCGAATGCGAAAACGAAAATGGAAAAAGCCATTGGAGCGTACACACGTGAATTAGCAAGCATCCGTGCCGGAAGGGCAAATGCCTCATTGCTTGATAGAATCTCGATTGATTATTATGGTTCGCCGACACCAGTTAATCAGGTGGCTGGTATTTCTGTCCCGGAAGCTAGACTATTAGTCATTCAACCATATGATAAAACGGTATTGGGTGAAATCGAAAAGGCGATTTTGAAATCAGACTTAGGCTTAAATCCTTCTAATGACGGATCGATCATCAGGATAGCCATCCCGGCGTTAACTGAAGAGCGCAGAAAAGAGCTTGTGAAAGTTGTGAAAAAAGAAGCGGAAGAGGCAAAAATAGCTGTCCGTAATGTGCGTCGCGATGCTAATGATGATTTGAAAAAGCTTGAAAAAAGTGGTGAAATCACTGAAGATGATTTACGTGGCTATGCTGATGACATCCAAAAGATGACAGATGGCAATATCACGAAAATCGATGAAATTACAAAAGATAAAGAAAAAGAAATTTTGGAAGTATAATTTCCATTGAAGAATTGATTAAATAAAGAGGGCCGAATCCATACTGGGTCATGTCTTGGTGCTAACATATAGGTGTGCTTAAAGGAGAAAACTGTTATAATAAGGTTTCTCCGATAATGATTACTCCTTGAGTTAGTATGTTGCATGCAAACGTTGGAGGTGGTCCTTTTTTTGCATTTTTCATGGCAGTCATAATCGGTTTCAGAAAAAAAGAAGGAATGATTTCTCCCTTTGAAGCTTCTAATGAAGAAATAATTTTCATAATAATAATATGAGAACGAGTTTTTTTTTGATATTATAATATAGATTCTTTTTAAGCGGCAGAAAGCTTGATATACATAGTGCACGAAAAACTTTGCCTTTGTAGAGAGATAAGTACAACCTGATGGGGGACTAACATATGTATTCACTTTGGAAGCGTTTCGTTAAAAAAGATGCTTCTTCCGATGTAACAAATAGGATTCAGCATATTAAACAGTTTGATGTTCCTCAGCATATCGCCATCATTATGGATGGGAACGGCCGTTGGGCCAAAAAGCGTGCATTGCCACGTGTGGCGGGTCATCATGAAGGAATGAAAACCGTTCGTAGAATTACGAAAGTTGCCAATAAATTAGGGGTCAAAACTTTGACGGTCTATGCGTTTTCCACTGAAAATTGGAAACGCCCGAAAAGTGAAGTCGACTTTTTGATGAAGCTGCCCCAGGAATTTCTTGGGACTTTTTTGCCCGAGCTCATTTCGGAAAATGTTAGAGTTGAAACGATTGGGGACTTGTCACTCATTCCGTCACATACTCAAAGTGCCGTTAAACGGGCAATGGAAGACACGAAAGACAATGATGGGATGATTCTGAATTTTGCCCTGAACTATGGAAGCCGTGGGGAGATTGTATCTGCTGTGAATAGCATCATTCAAGATGCTAAGAATGGTATAATAAAGGAAAATGTAACGGAGGAAATGGTATCCAGTTACCTGATGACCAAACATTTGTCGGATCCCGATTTACTGATCCGTACAAGCGGTGAAATCCGTTTAAGTAATTTCATGCTTTGGCAGTCTGCTTATACGGAGCTTTGGTTTACTGAAGTGCTGTGGCCGGATTTTAGTGAAGAGCATTTATTGCAGGCAGTTGAGGAGTATCAAAAGCGTTCACGAAGATTCGGTGGCGTTTAATGTAGAAGGCGAGGAAAATGGAATAATGAAACAACGAATTATTACGGCGGTCGTAGTTGCCGCTATCTTCATTCCACTAGTCATTTTAGGGGGCACTCCCTTTTTACTGACGGTTTATCTGTTAGGTTCAATTGGTTTGTACGAACTGATGAAAATGAAAAAGTTACGTGTACTTTCTTTTGAAGCATTTCTTTCTCACATATTATTGTGGGTGCTTTTATTGCCTAATGAGCATACCGCTTTTTTGGCAGAAATTAATTATGATAAAGTTCAAGTATTCTTGATCGGGGTTTTGCTGCTGTTACTTTATACAGTCGTTTCAAAAAACCGTTTTACCTTTGATGACGCAGGCTTTCTAGTGATTTCAATCCTATACTTGGGGATAGGTTTCTACTTCCTATTTGAAACACGTGACTCTTTGGGGTTGGGGCTGATCTATATCCTGCTTACCCTATTTACGATCTGGGCAACTGATTCCGGAGCCTACTTCATTGGTAAATCGCTTGGTAAAAGAAAGCTATGGCCAGAAATAAGTCCAAACAAGACGGTGGAAGGATTTATCGGCGGGTTAATATCCGCGATGGTGGTGGGTGTTCTATTTTACGCCTTCTCCAGCCTTGATTACACGTTATTACAATTATTATTGATTTCATTAATCATTGGGGTATTCGGCCAATTGGGTGATCTCGTCCAATCCGCGTATAAACGTCATTATGGCGTTAAGGATTCAGGGAATCTTCTCCCGGGACATGGTGGGATTTTGGACAGGCTTGATAGTGTGATCTTCATTTTACCGATTTTGCATTTATTGCATGTTTTATAATATAAATATAGGCAAGCGTTATATGAATTAGGAGATGAACAATTTGAAAAATATCAGCCTTTTGGGCGCGACAGGATCGATTGGTCAACAAACAGCGGATGTAGTTAGGTCCCATCCAGATCAATTCAAGATCGTGGCGCTTTCTGCTGGAAAGAATATAGAATTGGTCAGGACTTATATACAAGAGTTTGAACCGAAACTGGTTTCAGTCCAGACGGAAGAAGATTATCATGTTTTGAAAAGTGAATTCTCCAATCGCAAAGATATCGAGTTCATGTATGGGGATGAGGGATTGACTGCTGTTGCTGTTTATGGTCAGGCGACGATATTGGTCAATGCCGTCATCGGAAGCGTGGGTCTTTATCCGACACTTCAAGCAATAAAGGCAAAAAAGGATATTGCTATCGCCAACAAGGAGACGTTGGTGACGGCAGGTCATTTGGTCATGAGTGAAGCAAAAAAAGCGGGGGTCAGATTGCTGCCGGTTGACAGTGAGCATTCCGCTATTTTTCAGGCACTGCAAGGTGAAAAGGAAAAAAATATAGAACGTCTTGTCATTACTGCTTCAGGAGGCAGTTTTCGAGATCGGACCAGGGAAGAATTGAAGGATGTAACGGTGGAAGAAGCACTGAACCACCCGAACTGGTCAATGGGAGCTAAAATCACGATCGATTCAGCATCAATGATGAATAAAGGTTTGGAAGTGATCGAGGCCCATTGGCTATTCGATCTTCCCTACGATAAAATTGATGTATTGCTACATAAGGAGAGCATCATCCATTCCATGGTTGAGTTTCATGACTCCAGCGTGATAGCACAACTGGGGACACCGGATATGCGGGTGCCGATACAATATGCACTTACTTATCCAGACCGTATTCCGCTGGCAGGCCGCAAACGATTGAACCTTGCTGAAGCAGGCAAACTGCATTTTAGGGATATGGATTTCACCAGATATCCTTGTTTGCAATTCGCTTATAAAGCAGGTAAAATGGGCGGAACGATGACTACTGTGTTGAATGCCGCCAATGAAGCAGCAGTCTCTGCATTCTTATCTGGAAAGGTAACCTTCCTTGAAATTGAGACGTTAATTGAAAAAGCGCTGAATCAGCATTCCGTCATAGCCCTTCCAGATTTAGAAACGATTCAGGAAGTCGATAATATGACAAGGCAGTATATAGAATCTTTAGTGAAAGATAGGTGACCGGAACATGCAGACTTTAGAAACGATTATAGCGTTCATCATCATTTTTGGAGCTCTAGTTTTTTTCCATGAGCTTGGGCACTTAGTGTTTGCAAAGCGAGCAGGAATCTTATGCCGTGAGTTCGCAATCGGTTTCGGGCCAAAAGTATTCACATATAAAAAGAAGGAAACCGTTTATACCATCCGATTGCTTCCTCTTGGCGGTTACGTGCGTATGGCCGGTGAAGACGCAGAAAATATAGAATTGAAACCCGGCTATCGGGTAGGGTTAATGTTCGATAATGATGAGAATGTTACAAAGATCATTTTGAACAATAAAGATAAATATCCTGATATTCGACTTGTGGAAGTTGAAGTGATCGACCTTGATCATAAACTGATCCTTACTGGTTATGAAGAGGGAGAGGAAGATACACTAAAAACGTTTGCCATCCATAAAGAGGCTGTGATCGTTGAAAATGGTGTAGAGAACCAGATTGCTCCTTTTGACCGGCAATTTGCCTCAAAGTCGCTGGGGCATCGTTTTCTGACGATTGTAGCTGGTCCGGCAATGAATTTCGTTTTGGCTTTTGTCATTTTTGTGCTGATCGGCCTGTTTCAAGGTGTCGTGGTGGATGAAGCGAAACTAGGTGAGTTGACTCCGGATGGTTCGGCTGTAAATGCCGGTTTAAAATCGGGAGATGTCATTCAATCCATAGAAGGGACGGAAGTCTCCACTTGGGGAGATGTTCAGGAAAGCATTCAAAAGAACCCTGGGCAAGAGATCGAGTTTGTCGTTGACAGGGACGGGAAAACACTAGAAGTACCGGTTGTTCCACAAGAAGTGGAAAGGGAAGGGAAGAAAATCGGGATTATCGGTGTTTACCCTCCGGTTGAAAAAGCACCGATTAAAGCTATACAATATGGTTTTACAGAAACGTATTTTTGGACAAAACAAATCTTCATCATCCTTGGTGATCTTGTAACGGGCGGATTTACGATCGACAGTTTATCTGGTCCTGTAGGCATATATAAATCAACTGAGGAAGTGGCGAAACAAGGTTTATTCACGTTAATGAAATGGGCAGGGCTGCTAAGCATTAACCTGGGAATCATGAACCTGCTTCCGCTGCCGGCATTGGATGGAGGAAGACTGTTATTCTTTGTGGTCGAATTCTTAAGAGGGAAACCAATTGACCGTCAAAAAGAAGGGATGGTCCACTTCATCGGCTTTGCTTTGCTGATGTTATTGATGATTGTCGTTACCTGGAATGACATCCAGCGATTCTTCCTGTAAGACATGTTTGGATAATGCAAAAACAGGCCAGCAGAATTATCTGTTGGCCGTTTTCTTATCTGAAGGGATTTCCTAGTTTTTTAATCGTTTTGGGGAAATTGTTTGTTTTCTAGGGAAATCGTAAGTATAATCGAGAATGAGTATATTAAATTAGCTTTTCTGAATGACCGGAAAGTCTTTTTTGTATGAAATGACCGTATTAAAATGTTGCGGTATCTAATTTACCGAAGCTGCAAGTAATTTAAAGGAAATATTGAAGAGGTGCAAATATGAAACAAAGTATGACGTTGATCCCTACATTGAGGGAAGTGCCTGCAGATGCTGAAATCAAAAGTCATCAGCTGCTATTGCGTGCAGGATTTATGAGACAAAATTCCAGCGGGGTTTATAGTTTTATGCCGCTTGGAAAAAAGGTGCTTCAAAAGGTTGAGGCGATCGTTCGGGAAGAGCTGGAAAATGCTGGTGCGGTGGAACTGTTGATGCCGGCTTTACAACAAGCCGAATTCTGGCAGGAATCTGGACGCTGGTATACTTATGGTCCAGAGTTGATGCGGCTTAAGGATCGTAACAACCGTGAATTTGCGCTTGGTGCCACGCATGAAGAAGTGATAACCAGTTTAGTTCGCGATGAGGTGAAATCCTATAAGCGTCTTCCATTGACGGTTTACCAAATCCAGACCAAATTCCGTGATGAAAAAAGACCGCGTTTCGGATTGTTGCGTGGACGTGAGTTCATCATGAAGGATGCTTATTCTTTCCATGCTAATCAAGAAAGCCTGGATGCTGTATATAAAAATTTATTTGCGGCATATTCGAATATATTTAGCCGTTGTGGGTTGAACTTCCGTGCGGTCATTGCCGATTCTGGGGCAATGGGTGGTAAGGATACACATGAATTCATGGTCCTGTCTGAAATAGGGGAGGATACCATCGCTTATTCGGATACTTCCGATTATGCAGCCAATATTGAAATGGCACCTGTGAATGTAAAATATGAAAAAAGCAGCGAAGAACAAATTGCACTTGAAAAAATTCATACACCAGGTCAAAAATCGGTAGAAGAAGTTGTTGCATTCCTGAATACCGATGCAGCGAAACTAATAAAATCATTATTGTTTAAAGTGGATGAAAAGTATGTGCTAGTTTTGGTACGAGGAGATCATGAAGTCAATGATATCAAGCTGAAGAACTTCTATAACGCTTCAATCGTTGATTTGGTCGATCCAAATGAGACGAAGGAAGTCTTGGGATGTGCAATTGGATCTCTTGGACCAATAAATGTCACTTCTGATGTGGAAGTGATTGCGGATCTTGCCGTCGAAGCCATGGTTAATGGAGTCTGTGGTGCAAATGAGGAAGACCACCATTATGTGAACGTTAATCCCGCTCGTGATTTTAACGTGGCCAATTATATAGATCTTCGTTTCATCCAAGAGGGTGACCCTTCGCCCGACGGAAACGGAAAAATTAAATTTGCCAAAGGAATTGAGGTAGGCCACGTATTCAAGCTAGGAACAAAATATTCCGAAGCTATGAACGCGACATTCCTGGATGAGAATGGGCGGTCGCAGCCAATGATCATGGGATGTTATGGTATTGGGGTTTCCCGTACACTTGCAGCTGTCGCTGAACAATTCAACGATGAAAAAGGATTGGTCTGGCCAAAGAATTTAGCGCCATACCAAGTCCATTTGATTCCAATCAATATGAAGGATGAGGCTCAGGCTGCCATGGCAGAAGAATTATATAAAGATTTAAAGGGACAAGGCATGGAAGTTCTAATGGATGATCGTCAAGAACGTGCCGGCGTAAAATTCGCAGACTCCGACTTGATTGGTCTTCCTGTCAGGGTGACTGTTGGTAAAAAGGCATCCGACGGAATTGTCGAAGTGAAAATCCGCAAAACGGGTGAGGTTCTTGAACTTGAAAGAGCTGAACTAACTCAAAAGCTTCACGAAATACTGGGATAATTTAAAAATGGGGAACTAGGCATCATTCAATTGGATGATGCCTTTCCTTTTCATGATTTGGATACTAGTGAAACATTCATGATATGTTATAATAGCCTCTGATATCAAAACGAAAATGATAGTGAATAATATCTAAAGAGATAGTAGATAGGGGAGAGAGGGAATGGATCAAAATCCAAATAGCGGTAGAGAGAGATTTCAACTCTTGCTCCAGCAAATGGACTTGACCGAGGATGCCTTTGTGAATTATTTCATAGGTGCCGAAATTGATAAACTCTCAATCGAGAGGGAGTCCAAAACATGGCATTTTGCCTTTAATATACCTGCATTGATTCCTTGCAGTGTTCATACAAGACTTGCTACTCATCTAGCAAGTACGTTTTCCCATATTGCAAAGGTCACATTCAACTTGAACGTGGCCAATCCGCAAGTGACCGAACAATTGGTAAAAGAGTATTGGAAAAACTGCATTGGCGAGCTTGAAGGCATGTCTCCAGCACTGTTATCGCTCCTGAATGAACAAGTGCCAACGGTAAATGGATATAAGCTTATCGTGTGCGCCCGAAATGACACGGAAGCTGGTCAGCTGAAACGAAAATACTCCGGCATCATTTCGAATATCTACCAAACATTCGGTTTTCCTCCGTTGACACTTGAAGCGGAAGTGAAGGAAACGGTGTCGAATCCTGATTACCAAAAGTTTTTGGAAGAGAAACAAAAGGAAGACGCGGAAAAAGGACTTGCTGCGCTAGTGGAAATGCAGAAGAAAGAATCGGAAAAAGGCGGCGACGATGGCGTCTACGAAGGACCGGTTAAAATTGGCTATACGATTAAAGAAGATGCGGATTTCCGCAGAATCGAACAAATTATCGATGAAGAGCGCAGGATTGCTATCGAAGGCTTCGTATTTGATGCAGAAGTGCGTGAGTTGCGAAGCGGACGAAGCCTGTTGACATTTAAAGTCACGGATTATACGAGCTCTATATTGGTCAAAATGTTTTCGCGTGATAAAGAAGATGCTGCCATACTTGCCCGAGTGAAAAAAGGGATGTGGGTACGTGCCCAAGGAAGCATCCAAAATGATACATTCGTACGTGACCTTGTAATGATCGCAAATGATATAAATGAAATTTCTAAACAAGGACGGCAGGATAAGGCCCCAGAAGGAGAAAAGCGTGTAGAGCTGCATATGCATACCCCAATGAGCTCGATGGATGCAGTGACACCTACTTCAGCGCTTGTTGCCCAAGCTGCAAAGTGGGGGCATAAGGCAGTTGCCATTACAGATCATGCGGGAGCACAATCATTCCCAGAAGCTTATAGTGCCGGGAAAAAGAATGGTATCAAAATCCTTTATGGCGTCGAAGTGAATCTTGTAAATGATGGCGTACCCATCGTTTATAATGAGGCACATATCGCTTTGGCAGATGCAACCTATGTTGTGTTTGACGTAGAGACGACGGGTCTGTCAGCCGTTTATGATACGATCATTGAATTTGCTGCAGTGAAAATCCGTGACGGTGACATCATAGATCGATTCGAGTCATTTGCTAATCCGCATCACCCACTATCCAATACGACGATAGAATTGACTGGAATCACTGATGATCTTGTAGAAAATGCTCCAGAAGTCTCGGAAGTGCTGGAAAAGTTCAAGGAATGGGCGGGCGATGCGATCCTGGTTGCCCACAACGCAGCCTTCGATATGGGGTTTTTGAATATAGGTTATAAAAACTTGGGTTATCCTAAAGCTTCCAATCCTGTGCTTGATACATTGGAACTTGCCCGTTTCTTATATCCGGAGTTTAAAAATCACCGGTTAAATACACTATGTAAAAAGTTCGATATTGATTTGACCCAGCATCATAGGGCCATTTATGATGCCGAAGCTACAGGTTACCTTATGCTGAAGATGCTGAAGGATGCAATGGAAAAGGAGATTACCCATCATGATCAACTTAATGACAATATGGGTAAAGGAAATGCTTACCAGCGTTCCCGGCCGTCCCATTGTACGTTGATCGCGCAAACACAGGCGGGGTTAAAAAACCTTTTTAAATTAATTTCAATATCACACATCGATTATTTCTATCGTGTGCCCCGATTACCGCGCTCACAACTTAAAAAGTATCGTGAAGGAATTCTGGTCGGATCGGGATGTGATAAAGGGGAAGTTTTTGAAGGGATGATGCAGAAGGGTTTTGAGGAAGTGGTCGATATCGCCGAATTCTACGATTATCTTGAAATCCATCCGAAGGAAGTGTATCAGCATTTGATTGAGCTTGAATATGTCCGGGATGATAAATCATTAGAAACGATCATCTCCAATATCGTCAAGCTTGGTGAAAAGCTGGACAAGCCAGTCGTAGCCACGGGAAATGTGCATTATTTGGATCCGAATGATAAAATTTACCGTAAAATCCTTGTGAATTCACAAGGCGGCGCGAACCCGTTGAATCGTCATAAGCTTCCTGACGTACATTTTCGGACAACAGATGAAATGCTTCGGGAATTCTCCTTCCTCGGTTCCGAGAAAGCCAAAGAGGTCGTGGTAACCAACACGAATAAAATCGCTGATATGATTGAAGAAATCAAGCCAATCAAGGATGAGTTATACACACCTAAAATTGAAGGTGCAGATGAAGAGATGCGTGAAATGAGTTATGGCATGGCAAGGAAGATTTATGGGGAAAACCTGCCGGAAATCGTGGAAGCCCGCCTTGAGAAAGAATTGAAAAGCATCATCGGCCACGGTTTTGCCGTTATTTATTTAATTTCCCACAAGCTTGTTAAAAAATCATTGAATGATGGTTATCTAGTTGGCTCAAGGGGATCGGTTGGATCATCTTTCGTTGCCACCATGACTGAAATTACAGAGGTGAACCCTCTTCCGCCGCATTATGTATGTCCTGAGTGCAAGAAATCCGAATTCTTCAATGACGGTTCTGTAGGTTCAGGGTTTGACCTGCCCGATAAAGACTGCCCGGATTGTGGCATCGCTTATACAAAAGACGGGCATGATATCCCGTTTGAAACTTTCCTTGGATTTAAAGGGGATAAGGTTCCGGATATCGACTTGAACTTCTCCGGTGAATATCAGCCGAAAGCCCATAACTATACGAAGGTCTTATTCGGTGAAGAATATGTATATCGTGCCGGAACGATTGGTACGGTCGCTGAAAAAACGGCTTATGGATATGTAAAAGGGTATTCCTCTGATAATAACATCCATATGCGCGGAGCCGAGACCGATCGCCTTGTTGCCGGTTGTACTGGTGTGAAAAGGACGACTGGACAGCACCCGGGCGGAATCATCGTCGTTCCGGATTATATGGATATCTATGATTTCACACCAATTCAGTTCCCTGCGGATGACCGGAATTCAGAGTGGAAAACAACTCACTTTGATTTTCATTCCATTCACGATAATATTTTGAAACTTGATATACTTGGACACGATGATCCGACAGTAATCCGGATGCTTCAAGATTTAAGTGGCATCGATCCAAAGACCGTTCCTACCGATGATCCGGAAGTAATGAAAATATTCAGCAGTACTGAATCTTTAGGAGTTACCGAAGAACAGATCATGTGTAAAACGGGTACGCTTGGCATCCCGGAATTTGGTACGCGTTTTGTCCGGCAGATGCTTGAAGATACGAAACCTACGACTTTTTCCGAGCTTGTTCAGATTTCAGGCCTTTCCCACGGTACGGATGTATGGCTGAGCAATGCACAGGAACTGATCCACAACCGGATCTGCACACTAAGTGAGGTTATAGGCTGCCGGGATGATATTATGGTCTATTTGATCTATCAAGGTCTCGATCCTTCCCTGGCGTTTAAAATCATGGAATCTGTACGTAAAGGGAAAGGGCTCTCGGAGGAATTCGAAGAGGAAATGAGGAAAAATGAGGTGCCGGAATGGTATATCGATTCATGTAAGAAGATTAAATACATGTTCCCGAAAGCCCATGCTGCAGCTTACGTCTTAATGGCTGTCCGGATTGCCTATTTTAAAGTGCATCTGCCCTTATTATACTATGCGGCTTATTTCACAGTACGTGCCGATGATTTTGAAATCGACGCCATGACACGGGGATCGCAAGCGATCAAAGCAAAAATGGAAGAAATCATGGTAAAGGGATTGGATGCATCCACAAAGGAAAAGAATACATTGACGGTTCTTGAACTAGCTTTGGAAATGTGTGAACGAGGATATTCATTCGCTAAAGTGGACTTGTACAAATCCAGTGCAGATCAATTCCTAATTGAAGGAAATACTTTGATTCCGCCATTCAATTCGATACCTGGTCTTGGAACGAATGCAGCGATCAATATTGTCAACGCACGGGGAAATGGTGAATTCCTCTCCAAAGAAGACCTTCAACAGCGGGGTAAGGTTTCGAAGACCATCCTTGAATACCTTGATAAACAAGGCTGCCTGGAGTCATTGCCTGAACAAAATCAGTTATCTTTATTTTAAAAGAGGAAACGGATTTCAAAAAGGAAGAAACAGACATGATATTTGCATAAATATCTTGATTATGGTATATTTTTATTGGAAATACTAAGAGGAACCAATGGCAAGAGTGGGGAAACCCACTCTTTCGTGTTGTAATGACCATTTATTTTGAATCCGAAACCAAGCGCATACAACGCACGTATGGAGGAAACAAATGAGTAAAAAGGTAACGGAAGTCGTAGAGGAATTAGCATTACCAATTCTTGAAGAATTGCAGCTTGAATTAGTCGAAGTGGAGTATGTGAAGGAAGGTAAAAGCTGGTTCCTTCGAGTGTACATTGATAAAGAAACAGGCGTAGATATTGATGATTGCGGAAATGTGAGTGAAAAACTCAGTGAAAAGCTTGATGAGGTTGATCCGATTCCACAAAATTATTTTCTCGAAGTTTCATCACCCGGAGCTGAAAGGCCTCTGAAAAAAGAGAAGGATTTCCTTAATGCTATCGGTAAAAATGTTTACATAAAAACATACGAGCCCATTTTAGATGAAAAAGAATTCGAAGGAATCTTAACCAGTTTCGATGGTGAAGAAGTGACAATCGAAGTCAGAATCAAGACAAGAAAGAAAACGATCGTCATACCATTCGAAAAGGTAGCCAAAGCAAGATTGGCGATTACCTTCGCTTAAGTCAAGCAAATCATTAATTTAAATATCCGTAAGGGGGATCACCATGGGCAATGAGTTATTGGATGCTCTCTATATTTTAGAAAACGAAAAAGGAATTTCCAGGGAGGTTTTGATCGACGCGATTGAATCTGCCCTTATATCGGCATATCGCCGTAACTTTAACCAAGCACAAAATGTACGTATCGACTTGAATCTTGGTAAAGGAACAATGCGTGTATTTGCCAGAAAAGACGTTGTTGACGAAGTGTTCGATTCGCGTCTGGAAATTTCTGTTGAAGAAGCAAGAGCAATTGATCCCAACTATCAGTTAGAGGATGTTGTCGAAATGGAAGTAACACCCAAGGATTTCGGCCGTATTGCTGCACAAACAGCAAAACAAGTCGTCACTCAAAGGGTGCGTGAAGCGGAACGGGGCATCATTTATGCCGAATTCATCGATCGTGAAGAGGATATCATGACTGGTATCGTTCAACGCCAGGATTCCCGATTCATTTATGTGAGCTTAGGTAAAATCGAGGCTTTGCTCCCGGTGAATGAGCAAATGCCGAATGAACAATATAAACCGCATGACCGCATTAAAGTTTTCATCACTAAAGTTGAAAAGACTTCCAAGGGTCCGCAAATTTTTGTATCCCGTTCACATCCTGGCCTTTTAAAACGTTTATTCGAAATCGAAGTGCCTGAAATTTTCGATGGAACAGTCGAGATCAAGTCAGTTGCCCGCGAAGCAGGCGACCGTTCAAAAATCTCAGTGCACTCCGATAATGAAGAAGTCGATCCTGTCGGTTCCTGTGTAGGCCAAAAAGGCCAGCGTGTTCAGGCCATCGTCAACGAATTGAAAGGTGAAAAGATCGATATCGTCAAATGGTCGGAGAATCCGGTCATTTTCGTTGCGAATGCTTTAAGCCCTTCAAAAGTACTTGAGGTCATTGTTAAAGAAGAGGAAAAGGCGACGACTGTAATCGTACCGGATTATCAACTCTCCCTGGCAATTGGTAAGCGTGGGCAAAATGCCCGTTTAGCAGCCAAGCTTACAGGCTGGAAAATTGATATCAAGAGTGAAACGGAAGCCCGCGAAGCTGGTATATATCCTGTGGAAGAACAGGAATTCCTTTTGAGCAGAGATAGTTATGTTACTGAAGAGGAAACAGATTTCGAAGAGGATAACGAGTAATTCGAGGTGAAAAAAGATGAATAACCGAAAAAAAATCCCGATGCGTAAATGTGTGGCGACAGGCGAAATGAAGCCGAAGAAAGAACTCATTCGCATCGTTCGATCTAAAGAAGGGGAAGTCAGCCTGGATCCGACCGGTAAGAAATCTGGAAGGGGAGCTTATTTGACTCTTGATCGGGATGTTATCGAGCTGGCCAAAAAGAAAAATGTGCTGGCTAATCACCTTAGTACCCAAATCGATTCTTCCCTTTATGAACAATTGCTCGAATTAGTGAATAAGGAGAAAAACTAACACCATGACCCAACAACAACAATGGATGTCTCTATTAGGTTTGGCCAATCGAGCACGCAAGCTAATTTCGGGTGAAGAATTAGTGGTTAAAGAGATTAGAAGCGGTAATGCCAAAGTTGTTATTTTATCCGCGGACGCTTCAAAAAACACTGAAAAAAAAATATCTGATAAGTGCGCATTTTATCAGGTTCCTTTAAAAAGAGTCGAAAGCAGGTCATTGCTCGGCCATGCGATAGGTAAGGATGCTAGAGTTGCCGTCGCAGTTCTGGATGAAGGTTTTGCACAAAAACTCCGAACGCTGCTCGATTAAATTTTACGGGGGTGAACGTATGACAAAATTGCGTGTATATGAATATGCAAAACAAAAGAACGTTTCAAGCAAGGATGTAATAAATAAACTTAAAGAAATGAATATAGAGGTAACAAACCATATGACAGCATTAGACGATTCAACTGTAAATAAATTAAACGATTCAATCAAACCTAAAAGCGAAGATAAAAGCCAAGAGCCAAAAGCTAACGCTACGGTTGCGAAGTACGAAGCCGAAGCGGATGAAAAGAGCACTGTCAATAAAGAAAAACTGAAGAAGAAACCACCAGTTAAACCTGTAGGGACGAAAAAACCAACTGGCGGCCAGTTCAACAAGGGTCGCAATAACAAGAATAAAAATAATAAACAAAGACAACAAGCGCCTCAGGCACCTGTTACAAAACGTAAAGAAAGAGAACTTCCAGAGAAAATTACGTTTTATGAGTCTTTGACGGTTATGGAACTTGGAAAAAAACTTCACCGTGAACCTTCTGAAATCATTAAAAAGCTCTTTATGCTTGGTGTTATGGCAACAATCAACCAAACTTTGGATAAAGATGCAATTGAATTGATTTGTGCGGAATACGGTGTAGTGGCCGAAGAAGAGATTCGTGTCGATCTAACAGACCTTGAATCACTTGTCACTGAGGATGCTTCTGAAGATTTGATTGAACGTCCGGCTGTCGTGACGATCATGGGTCACGTTGACCATGGTAAAACGACATTGCTTGATTCTATACGCCATACAAAAGTCACTGAAGGCGAAGCGGGCGGAATCACTCAGCATATCGGTGCTTATCAAGTTAAAGTTAACGATAAGAAAATCACATTCCTTGATACACCAGGTCATGCTGCGTTTACAACAATGCGTGCCCGCGGTGCACAAGTTACCGATATCACCATTCTTGTCGTCGCTGCGGATGATGGCGTCATGCCTCAAACGATTGAAGCGATCAACCATGCTAAAGCGGCAGAAGTTCCAATTATCGTCGCTGTCAATAAGATGGATAAAGAAGCTGCCAATCCGGATCGTGTCATGCAAGAATTGACAGAACATGGTTTAGTTTCTGAAGCGTGGGGTGGAGACACAATTTTCGTACCAATTTCTGCTAAGAACGGTGAGGGTATCGATAGCTTGCTTGAAATGATTCTTCTTGTCAGTGAAGTGGAGGAGTATAAAGCGAATCCATCTCGTAAAGCAAATGGAACGGTTATCGAAGCACGTTTGGATAAAGGGCGCGGATCGGTTGCCACATTGCTTGTTCAAAACGGAACGTTGAAAATCGGGGATCCGATTGTTATCGGTAATACATTCGGACGTGTTCGTGCGATGGTCAACGATCTTGGACGCCGTGTTAAGGATGCAGGTCCTTCAACACCGGTTGAAATCACTGGATTGAACGAAGTGCCGCAAGCCGGCGATCGTTTCATCGTCTTTGAAGATGAGAAAACGGCACGTCAAGTTGGGGAAGTGCGTGCACAGAGACAACTTGCTTCACAACGCAATGAGAAATCCCGTGTAACCCTAGATACTTTGTTCGAACAAATGAAAGAAGGGGAAATTAAAGAATTGAACATCATTCTAAAAGCTGATGTTCAAGGTTCTGCGGAAGCAGTAGCCGCTTCCCTGAATAAAATAGAAGTGGAAGGCGCTAAAGTGAAAATCATTCACATAGGCGTTGGTGCCATTACAGAGTCTGACATCATCCTTGCTACAGCTTCGAATGCAATCGTCATCGGTTTTAACGTCCGTCCTGACGTGAATGCGAAGCGTGCAGCTGAATCAGAAAATGTTGATGTCCGCCTACACCGCATCATCTATAAAGCGATCGAAGAGATCGAGTCTGCTATGAAAGGGATGCTTGACCCTGAATTCGAAGAAAAAATTATCGGTCAGGCTGAGGTTCGTACGACTTTCAAAGTATCCAAGGTAGGAACGATTGCCGGTTCTTACGTAACAGAAGGTAAAATTACACGTGATAGCGGAATTCGCTTAATTCGTGAAGGTGTCGTCATTTACGAAGGTGAAATTGATGCATTGAAACGTTTTAAAGATGATGTTAAAGAAGTGGCAACGAACTATGAGTGCGGTATTACGATTAAAAATTACAACGACCTTAAAGAAGGCGATGTAATTGAAGCGTATGTAATGGAAGAGATCGAACGTAAATGATCGTTGGCTCCGTCCAATGTGAATGCATCATCCATGACACCCATTCTTTAAAAGAAAAAAGGGCCGTGCTTCAGCGTGTCATGACACGGCTTAAGCAGAAGTTCAATATTTCTGTAGCAGAGACCGATTTTCAGGATTTATGGCAGCGGACAAAGATTTCAATCGTAACCGTAACATCCTCAAGGAAGGCTACTGAACGGGAACTTCAAAATGCCCTTAAATTTCTAGATTCTTTTCCGGAACTAGAGCGAACAATAACAGATATAGACTGGCTTTAGGCTATCGAGGTGATATTATGAGCCTTCGTTCAAATCGTGTTGGCGAACAAATGAAAAAAGAGCTGAGTGAAATTATCGGCCGAAAAATTAAAGATCCAAGAATCGGATTTGTTACCGTGACGGATGTCGCGGTTACAGGCGATTTACAACAGGCAACAGTTTATATTTCCGTTTTGGGTGACCAGGAACAAAGGGAGAAAACCCTGCAAGGTCTAGCTAAGGCAAAAGGATTCATGCGTTCAGAAATTGGGCAGCGAATCCGCCTGCGCAAAACCCCTGAGCTGTTTTTTGAATTTGATGAATCGGTCGATTATGGTAATCGTATCGAGTCGTTGATTTCCCAAATCAATTCAGAGGATAAACCGGCTGAAAAAGACGAGGAATAAGCAAGCAGTAAAAGGAGGCCGACTCAATAAGTGCTTTGCACTTCTTGAAGTCGGTCTCTTTTTTTTGAAACCGAATTGAAAAAAGGAAAAACACCTTTAGGGACGGGGTTCATAATCGTTTAAGGTGTTATATAAAAGATGAGGTGAAAGCGTGAACGGTATTCTTCCATTATGGAAACCCAAGGGATTGACATCCCATGATTGTGTTTTTAAATTAAGAAAGATTTTAAAGACAAAAAAGGTTGGTCACACAGGTACTTTAGATCCTGATGTAACAGGGGTTTTACCTATTTGTATTGGCAGGGCAACAAAGATAGCCGAATATCTGACAGAAGCCGGTAAAGCTTATGAAGGAGAAGTGACCCTTGGTTTTTCAACGACAACTGAAGACGCAAGCGGAGAAAAAGTCGTAGAGAAAAAGATTGATCAAGTGATTCAGCGTAAACGGATTCTGGAAGTGCTTGAATCATTGACTGGAAAAATTGAACAGACGCCGCCGATGTTTTCAGCGGTAAAGGTGAACGGGAAGAAATTATATGAATATGCCCGTGCAGGGATAGATGTGGAGAGGCCGACAAGGGAGGTCACCATCTATGATATTACCCTTCTCGATGATCGTTCCGAATTTAAAGGGGAAACCATATCTTTTCGTTTTCGCGTAAATTGCAGCAAAGGAACGTATATTCGGACACTTGCAGTCATGATGGGTGAAGAACTGGGTTTTCCTGCTCATATGTCAGACTTGACGCGCATTGAATCAGCAGGTTTTAAGCAGGAGGACTGTTTCACATTTTCTGAAGTGGAAGAGTTCATGGAAAATGGTCAAACCGATGAATTTCTGTTGCCTTTGGAGCGGGGATTATTTCATTTGCCCAAATTTCAGATTAGTGATAAAGTAGCAAAGAAAGTACTTAACGGCGCGGTATTGGAACAACCAAAGGATGTTGCTGTTGAAAAAGGAATGCCATTTGTGATGGTCGATCCAGCAAATAAGGCCATTGCCATTTATCAAATACATCCGACAAAAGAGGGATTAATTAAACCTGTAAAAGTATTGGCACAAGAAATATAGACCGTTTTACCGCCGGAAAGAGGAGATTGAAAGGTGAAAGTGATCGCAATAGAGCATCCTCATCAATTTAATACGGATGATTTTCCCGAGCTTGTAATGGCGCTTGGATTTTTTGATGGTATACATAAAGGCCATCAAATTGTCATTCAAACCGCCAAGCAAAAAGCCGATGAAATGAATCTTAAGTCAGCAGTCATGACATTTGACCCGCATCCTTCTGCAGTACTGGGTAGGAAAACGGAAAATATCCGCTATATCACTCCACTTGAAGATAAGGTCGATATCATAGAGTCGATGGGGATCGATTATTTATTCATTGTCCATTTCAGCAAGGAATTTGCTTCAGTACTGCCGGAACGGTTCGTTGACGAATACATTGCCGGGCTGAATGTCCGTCATGTAGTTGCAGGCTTTGATTATTCATACGGTCGCTATGGTCAAGGGTCGATGGAAGATTTGCCGGTTTACGCACAGGGCAGATTTTCACAGACAGTCGTTGCAAAACAGACACTTGAAGATGAAAAGGTTAGCTCCACGAGAATCAGGGAAACTCTCGGTAATGGCAACTTCTCCGACTTTTATCATTTGGCTGGACGACGCTATTTAACGAAAGGTCATGTCGTTCACGGTGAAAAGCGGGGCAGGAAGTTGGGTTTCCCCACCGCTAATATTGAAGTAAGTGACGATTATATCTTCCCTGCTGCAGGCGTGTATGCCGTCAGGATCAAAATAAGCGGTAAATGGTATAACGGGGTTTGCAATGTCGGATACAAACCTACGTTCCACGAGGAAAAACCTAAATATCCCACTGTAGAGGTCCATGCCTTAGAGTTCTCGGGAGATATTTATGGCAACCAGGTTTCGGTTGAATGGCATACAAGACTTCGTAGTGAGCAGAAATTTTCCGGACTTGAAGCATTGGTCGCACAGATCGAAACGGATAAGCAAAATGCAATAGCCTATTTTGCAAAGCTTGAAGCATAAAAGACAAGACTTGCAATTTTGATGAAAAACATGTATTCTATTGTATGTATGAAAATAACCATTGCTTGGCTAGTCGAGACTCCGACGCTGGCTCGGTAATTGGTGATTTTACAGAATTTTAGGAGGAATAATAACATGGCAATTACACAAGTACGCAAAAACGAACTTATCGCAGAATTCAGAACTCACGATACTGACACTGGATCTCCAGAAGTTCAAATCGCAGTATTAACAGAAGAAATCAACAACTTGAACGATCACTTACGCACACACAAAAAAGACCACCATTCACGTCGCGGTCTTCTAAAAATGGTAGGTAAACGTCGTAATCTTTTAACTTACCTACGTAACAAAGACGTTACTCGTTACCGTACACTAATTAACAAATTAGGTCTACGTAGATAATTTTTTCAGGAAGGCGGGAAATTTCCCGCTTTTTTGGTGTTAATCAAATGATTTGGACGTGTTCTACTTAAGGCTGGGCCTTCGTCCTTGGGACTCGGCAGGAGCCGGGTCCTTTTCCATTTATAAATGATCAGGATATACATAATCAAATGAATGAAATTTTTATTCATTTTACTGTTAATGCTTGTTTTTTTCGTGCATAATAGGAATAGTTTGGTTTTAACTCGAGTTTAGTTACTTTCACATATAAATGATTTAATCCAATACAGGTTTAGGTAAACTAAGCCTCTAAGTGAAGATTCAGAGAGGGGTTTAATAAATGGGACAGGAAAAACATACGTATTCATTTGACTGGGCCGGCCGTAATGTAACGGTAGAGATAGGGCAATTAGCCAAACAAGCGAACGGGGCAGTTTTAGTCCGTTATGGAGAAACTGCTGTATTAAGTACTGCGACAGCTTCGAAGGAACCTAGAAATGTTGACTTCTTCCCTTTGACAGTCAACTACGAAGAAAGACTTTATGCAGTCGGTAAAATTCCGGGAGGCTTCATCAAGCGTGAAGGACGACCGAGTGAAAGGGCAATTCTTGCAAGCCGTTTAATCGATCGTCCAATCCGTCCGCTTTTCGCCGATGGCTTCAGGAACGATGTTCAGATCATCAGCATGGTCATGAGTGTCGATCAAGATTGCTCTACGGAAATGGCAGCCATGCTAGGTTCTTCCCTTGCACTTTCAGTTTCCGATATTCCGTTCGAAGGTCCGATTGCTGGAGTTGTAGTGGGGAGAATCAATAATGAATTCATTATTAACCCTACTGTTGACCAACTAGCTAAAAGTGACATCAATCTGACGGTTGCCGGCACTAAAGATGCCATCAACATGGTTGAAGCCGGAGCGAATGAAGTACCAGAGGAAACGATGCTTGAAGCAATCATGTTCGGACATGATGAAATCAAGAAGATCATTGCATTCCAAGAGAAAATCGTTGCTGAAATCGGCAAGGAAAAAATGCAGGTCACTTTATACCAAGTGAATGCTGAACTGGAAGCAGAAGTGAAAGGCCTATGTGAAGCAGACTTGAACAAAGCTGTACAAGTTCAGGAAAAACATGCTCGTGAAGACGCGATCAAAGCAGTAAAAGATCGTGTATTGGTTCATTATGAAGAAGAAACTGATGAAGAAAAATTAAAGCAAATTAAAGAAATCCTTAATAAATTGGTTAAATCTGAAGTCCGCCGTTTGATCACGGAAGAAAAAGTGCGCCCGGATGGCCGTAATCCTGACGAAATCAGACCATTATCATCTGAAGTCACCATTCTGCCCCGTACACATGGTTCCGGATTGTTCACACGCGGACAAACCCAGGCACTATCCATCTGTACATTAGGTGCACTTGGTGATGTGCAGATTCTGGACGGACTTGGGACCGAAGAGTCAAAACGTTTTATGCATCACTATAATTTCCCGCATTTCAGTGTAGGTGAAACTGGTCCTATCCGTGGGGCAGGACGCCGTGAAATCGGTCACGGTGCACTTGGTGAAAGAGCATTGGAGCCTGTCATTCCAAACGATAAAGACTTCCCATATACAATCAGGCTTGTATCTGAAGTCCTTGAATCGAACGGATCAACATCACAAGCAAGTATCTGTGCAAGCACTTTGGCAATGATGGATGCCGGAGTTCCATTGAAAGCTCCAGTTGCCGGTATTGCCATGGGCCTAGTCAAATCAGGTGAGCACTATACAATCTTAACGGATATTCAAGGTATGGAAGATCATCTGGGAGACATGGACTTTAAAGTCGCAGGGACTTCAAAAGGTGTTACTGCCCTACAAATGGATATTAAGATTGAAGGACTTTCAAGAGAGATTCTTGAAGAAGCTTTACTTCAAGCCAAACATGGCCGGATGCACATTTTGGAATCAATGATGTCAACGATCAATCAACCGCGTGAGCAGTTATCCAAATATGCACCAAAAATCGTTACAATGTCCATAAATCCGGATAAGATCCGTGATGTCATTGGACCGAGCGGAAAACATATCAACAAAATCATTGAAGAAACTGGCGTGAAAATCGACATCGAACAAGATGGAACGGTATTCATATCTTCTACTGATGAACCAATGATTCAAAAAGCGAAGAAAATCATTGAAGATATCGTACGTGAAGTCGTAGTGGGCGAACTATACTTAGGTAAAGTTAAACGTATCGAAAAGTTCGGTGCCTTCGTTGAAATCTTCAATGGTAAAGACGGTTTGGTACATATTTCTGAACTGGCTGAAGAAAGAGTCGGAAAAGTGGAAGATGTCGTTTCACTTGGCGATGAATTATTGGTCAAGGTCACTGAGATCGATAAGCAAGGAAGGGTTAACCTTTCCCGAAAAGCAGTCTTGAAAGAGCAAAAAGAGGCAGCCAACCCTTCTCAATCGTAATGAAAAATAGAAATCCGGCATGCGATTCCTTGTGAATTTGCATGCTTTTTTTGTTTAAAGGTATTGGAATATCCATAGGGGAAATGGCGTCAAAAGGATGTCATGTTCTACCTTGTCCGTTTTCTTCATACATTTTGGTATGAAGGGGGCGTAAAAAATGAATAATAAATGGAAGCAGATAGTTGCGATAAGTGCCATTGCAGGTATATCATGGTTATTAGTGCAAAATCCATATACACAAATTTATTTGACCCAATTAACCGATGATTCAGTTGCTTCTATGAAGCAAGAAGACGAGCTTCTTTTACAAATAAAAGAATCAACAAAAAAATATGAGATTGCACCACAGGATGCACGAATAGATTCTGTTTGGAAAACCGTTCCTGCATATAACGGCCTGAAGGTAAATATTGATGATTCGTATAAAGCCATGAAGAAGGAGGGCGTGTTCGATAAGAATAAGCTGGTATTTCAGCAGGTCCCTGCAAAGATACATATGGAGGATCTGGAGCCGGCTCCCATTTACCGGGCCCATCCTGAAAAGCCAGTGGTATCATTTTTAATCAATGTGGCCTGGGGGAATGAATACCTACAAGATATGTTGGCCGTGTTAAAAAAGAATAATGTCAAGGCCACATTTTTCCTTGAAGGTAATTGGACCAAGAAAAATCCAGAATTGGCCAAGATGATTAAGGGTGGCGGGCACGAAATTGGAAATCATTCTTATTCACATCCAGATATGAAAAACATATCCGCACAAGCTACACGTGAGGAAATTCGAAAAACGAATGAAGTCATTGAAGCTGTGACAGGTTTGAAAATGAAATGGTTCGCACCACCAAGTGGAAGCTACCGGGATGAAACGGTGAAAATCGCGGATTCTTTCGGTATGGAGACCGCCATGTGGAGTGTGGATACGATCGACTGGCAAAAGCCAAGCCCTGAAGTCCTTCAACAAAGAGTGCTTTCTAAGGTACACCCTGGAGCATTTATATTGATGCATCCGACTGAATCTACTGCAAAATCATTGGAAACGTTAATAATTGAAATAAAAAAGAAAGATTTAGATGTTGTTACCGTTTCGGAAGCTGTAGATGAAGAGCGATCGAATCCATAATGTATTGGTAACGATGGCAGCATAGAATGATTGGGAGGAATGTTAGTTGATTAAGAAATACACGTGTCAAAATGGAGTTAGAATTGTATTGGAAAATATTCCAACTGTACGTTCAGCGGCAATTGGAGTATGGATCAAAACAGGTTCAAGGAATGAAACGCCAGAATTGAATGGGGTTTCACATTTTCTGGAGCATATGTTCTTTAAGGGGACAACTAAGAGAAATGCGCGTGAAATTGCCGAATCGTTCGATAGTATCGGTGGACAGGTGAATGCATTCACTTCAAAAGAATATACATGCTATTATGCTAAAGTAATGGATAACCATGCAAGCTATGCGCTTGAAATCCTGGCTGATATGTTCTTCAACTCAACATTTGATGGGGAAGAATTGAAAAAAGAAAAAAATGTCGTCTATGAAGAAATCAAAATGTACGAAGACACACCAGATGATATTGTCCATGACCTCTTAAGCAAGGCGGTATATGGAAATCACCCCCTTGGTTATCCAATACTAGGGACGGAAAATACGCTTGAAACCTTCAATAGTGATACATTAAAAAAATACGTCCATGACATGTATACACCCGATAAGGTAGTCGTGTCCATTGCTGGGAATGTGGATGAAAAATTGATCAATGAAGTCGAAAGCTACTTTGGCTCGTATCAAGGAGGGGAAGAACGTCTTGAATTGGTCAAACCTTCCTTCCACGAAAATAGGATCACCCGTAAAAAAGATACGGAACAAGCCCACTTATGCCTTGGTTACAACGGATTGGAAATCGGCAATGATAAAACATACAGCCTGATTACCTTGAATAATGTCCTTGGGGGAAGCATGAGCAGCCGTCTATTCCAGGACGTCAGGGAGCAACGCGGCCTTGCCTACTCCGTTTACTCTTATCATTCCAGCTATCAAGATAGCGGTATGGTGACAGTATATGGGGGGACAGGCACAAATCAGCTTGACAGCCTGTATGAAACCATTCAGGAAACATTGGATACTTTAAAAAGGGATGGCATTACGGAAAAGGAATTAAGGAATAGCAAAGAGCAACTTAAAGGAAGCTTGATGCTCAGCCTTGAAAGCACGAATAGCCGCATGAGCCGGAACGGGAAAAATGAGCTTATGTTGGGTGAGCACCGTTCCCTTGATGATATCATCATCAAGATTGACGAAGTGACTGAGGATACCGTCAATGAATTGGCAAATCAGATCTTTACGGAACATTCCTTGTCATTAGTGAGCCCGCTGGAAAATTGGGACAAATAACAACGAACAAGTCTGAACCTTCCTTCATTGGGAGGTCAGGCTTTTTTTCTTTGAGTGCGGGAGGGTCCAGAGTTATGGACAATATTTGGTTAAATGCCTTCTAAGTTTACCTTTTTCGGATATAGATTGAATAGAAGACGAAAAAGGGGGAACCAAAATTGAGGTTGAGCGAACTGAGCGGTAAGGAAATAGTCGATGTGAATAGGGCGGAAAGATTAGGGATCCTTGGTCAGACGGATTTGGAAATAGATGAAACTGGACAAATTACCTCGTTGATCATTCCATCTGTCAAATGGTTCGGCCTTTTAAGGAATGGCAGTGAAATAAGAGTACCATGGGAACATATAAAAAAAATCGGTACGGATATGGTCATCATTGATTTTCAGGAAGGACTTTCACTTAAAGACGGAGAGCATATGGACGGATAATGACGCTCGCTTCATACTCCTTGGAACTTTTCGAAATACACTCTCGAAAACGCCTTAGCTGGCAATAGCTATGGCGTTTTTTCTTTTCTTATCACCGTTTTTTAAGTAAAAACATAAGATGGCAGGGTAACTAGAGAATGTAGCAAAAACCGAATTGCTTCCTGAATGAATTGTATCATGGGGCAAGGAATGTTTAGGATCTTTTATATAAAGAAGGTGACGGTTTTAATGCTTACAGGCATGCAAATCGCTGTAATTGGTGGAGATGCGCGTCAGCTTGAAGTTGTCCGTAAACTGACGGAGCTTGATGCAAAGCTATTATTGGTAGGTTTTGAACAGCTCGATCATGCTTTTACCGGAGCGGTTAAGGAAAAGATGGATGATATAAACTTCAAGGAATTGGATTCAGTTATTTTACCTGTCCGGGGTACGGATTCAGATGGGAAAGTAGAAACGATCTTTTCCAGTGAAGAGGTTGTTTTGACTGAAGAAATGATAAAAAATACCCCGGAACATTGCACTTTTTATGCAGGAATCAGTAACGATTACCTCGATGAGATATTCAAGAAGGTGGATCGCAAACTTGTTCTATTGTTCGAACGTGATGATGTCGCTATTTATAATTCGATTCCCACTGTTGAGGGTGCGATCATGATGGCCATTCAACATACGGATTTTACTATCCATGGGTCGAATGTAGCCGTACTAGGACTGGGAAGGGTCGGTATGAGTGTAGCCCGGTCATTCCAGGCACTTGGAGCAAAAGTAAAGGTGGGGGCAAGAAAAAGCGAAGATATAGCGAGGATCAGTGAAATGGCAATAGCCCCTTTTCATTTAAATGATCTTGCTGCAGAAATGAAAAATGTTGATATATGTATCAATACGATCCCTTTTCCTATAATTACCGCAAAAGTCATCGCTAATATGCCCGTTCATACATTAATCATCGACCTTGCTTCAAAACCGGGGGGGACGGATTTTCGTTACGCTGAAAAAAGGGGAATTAAGGCGCTGTTGGCACCGAGCCTACCGGGGATAGTCGCCCCGAAAACAGCTGGTCAGATATTAGCGAATGCACTGGGACTATTGATTCAAGGCGAGTTCTTGAAAAGGAAGGGGAAAATGATATGAGTCTCAAAGGTAAACGGATTGGTTTCGGATTAACAGGATCACATTGCACATATGATGAAGTGTTTCCGGAAATAGAAAAACTTGTAAATGAAGGGGCGGAAGTCATCCCAATCGTAACATCGACTGTTCAAAACACGGAAACCCGTTTTGGAAAGGGCGAAGACTGGGTCGAAAGAATAGAAAAATTGACGGGGAATCACGTCGTTGATACAATCGTCAAAGCGGAGCCTTTAGGACCTAAATTGCCACTCGATTGTATGGTGATCGCTCCTTTAACGGGTAACTCAATGAGTAAAATGGCAAATGCTCTTACCGATTCGCCTGTACTTATGGCTGCAAAAGCGACGATGAGGAATCATCGTCCAGTCGTGGTCGCGATATCAACAAATGATGCACTTGGGTTAAATGGTGTCAATCTAATGAGGCTGATGGCAGCAAAAGATATTTATTTTGTTCCATATGGCCAGGATAATCCCACAGGCAAGCCAAGTTCCATGGTTGCAAGGATGAGCATGATAAGGGATACGATCATATCGGCACTGGAGAGGGAACAGATTCAACCTGTCATCGTCGAAAGGTTCAAGGATGATTTAGCCTGAATAAGTTTTTGCCACGGATCTAGCTTTCAACGACTGACATATATGCATAAATTTGTAGGTTGAAGTTATAAAAAACCACTCCGCTACCAGAATATTTTGTTAAAGTCCGACCCTTTGGAATGTTAATGTGATAAAATAAATGATATTCTGAACAAGAAGTAATAAATCCAACAAATAACTAATTTAAGAGATAGAAAAGGAGTATGTATAAATGACTGAGACACAGGGATTGCGTATTGCAGTTGTGGGAGCAACTGGAGCAGTAGGACAACAAATGATTTCAACACTCGAACAAAGGGACTTACCGATTAAGAAAATCATCTTTTTATCATCGGCTCGTTCCGCAGGCATCAAACTTACGTTTAAGGGCGAAGAAATCGAAGTGCAGGAAGCAAAACCTGAAAGCTTTGAAGGCATCGATATCGCTTTATTCAGTGCTGGAGGAAGCGTGTCTAAGGAATTGGCTCCAGAAGCAGTGAAACGCGGTGCGATAGTGGTGGATAATACAAGCGCTTTCCGCATGGATGAAAATGTGCCGCTAGTCGTTCCTGAAGTAAATGAAGAAGACTTGAAGCAGCATAATGGGATCATTGCAAACCCGAATTGTTCAACTATCCAAATGGTTGTGGCATTAGAGCCTATCCGCCAGACATATGGCTTATCAAAAATTGTCGTTTCTACCTACCAGGCTGTTTCTGGTGCAGGTGCAGCAGCGATAAATGAATTAAAGGAACAGGCTCGCGACTTGCTTGATGATAAAGAGATCGATCCGAAAATATTACCGGTAAAAGGGGACGAAAAGCATTATCAAATCGCATTTAACGTCATTCCCCAAATCGATAAATTCCAAGATAATGGGTACACATTCGAAGAGATGAAAATGATTAATGAAACAAAGAAAATCATGCATATGCAAGACCTACCAGTGGCTGCAACTTGCGTGAGGCTTCCTGTTGTAACAGGTCATTCGGAATCTGTATACATTGAAGTTGAAAAAGAAGGCATAGCGGCTTCTCAAATCAAGGATTTAATGAGAACGGCACCTGGAATAGTGTTGGAAGACGAACCGGAACAACAAGTTTACCCAACACCTGCTTCATCCGTCGGCAAGAATGATGTATTCGTCGGTCGAATTCGCAAAGATTTGGATGAAGATAAAGGCTTCCATTTATGGGTGGTTTCCGATAATCTATTAAAAGGTGCAGCTTGGAATTCCGTTCAAATTGCTGAAAGCCTTTTGAAATTAGGTTTGGTTACCGTTAAGTAATAATTTATTCTTAATGAACTCGACAGAAAAATAAATTCCAATAGGATAGAGAGTTTTTGTCAGCTTCCCGGATCGGGGAGCTGGCTTATATTTGGGGTGCATATTATGAAAATTATCGTCCAGAAATACGGTGGGACATCCGTTCGTGATGAGGAAAGCCGTTCATTTGCCAAGGGGCATATCGAAAAAGCGATTAAAGAAGGATATAAAGTGGTGGTTGTGGTTTCAGCAATGGGAAGAAAAGGGGATCCTTATGCAACGGATACCTTACTTTCCCTTGTAAATGGAGCCAAAGCCAGCCTTTCAAAGCGAGAACAGGATTTACTTATGTCTGTCGGAGAAACGATATCTTCTGTAGTATTTACTAACATGCTCTTGGAACATGGCATTGATGCGGTTGCTTATACTGGAGCTCAAGCAGGATTCATGACGAATACCGACTATTCCAGCGCGAAAATCATCGAAATGAAATGCGATCGCCTCATGAAAGAACTTGAGGTGAAGGATGTTGTCGTTGTAGCAGGTTTCCAGGGAGCTGCTAAAAATGGTGACATCACGACGATCGGCCGTGGTGGAAGTGATACTTCAGCAGCTGCATTAGGTGCCGCATTGCAAGCTGAACGGGTCGATATTTTTACGGATGTGGAAGGAATCATGACAGCAGATCCGCGGATTGCCGATCAAGCTCGTCCATTATCAATCGTTTCATATACGGAAGTTTGCAACATGGCATATCAAGGGGCGAAGGTCATTCATCCTAGAGCTGTTGAAATTGCGATGCAGGCGAAAGTCCCGATTCGGATAAGGTCAACATACAGCGAAGGTTTGGGAACCCTTGTTACAGGCGTGAACAAGGGAAGCCAGGGCAGTGACATACGTGAAAGGCTTGTGACCGGGATTGCCCATGTACCAAAGATCACTCAAATCAAGGTCCGTGCGAAAAAAGATCAATATAATCTACAGGCTGAAGTTTTCAAAGCGATGGCAAATGCCTCCATTTCAGTTGACTTTATAAATATATATCCAAGTGGTGTAGTTTATACCGTATCGGAAGAGATGACAGAACTTGCCCTCTCGATTTTGGCCGAGCTTGGTCATGAACCGGTCATTGAAAGGAATTGTGCCAAGGTATCGGTAGTCGGTGCAGGCATCAATGGAGTACCTGGTGTGGCAGCGAAGATTGTCACGGCGCTTTCCGAAAAGGAAATTGCCATTCTCCAGTCAGCGGACAGCCATACGACAATTTGGGTACTCGTAAAAGAAGAAGATTTAATAGAAGCCGTTAATTCCCTGCACTATGCATTTCAATTGCATGAAGGGGAAGTCCAATAATCAGGTTTTTTATTAAGTAATGTTTTAAAAATTAAAGAGGTGTTAGATGATGATATTTGGTAGAGTATCAACCGCGATGGTCACCCCTTTCGATAGCAAGGGAAATATTGATTTTCAAAAGACGACTTCATTGGTTAATTACTTATTAACGAATGGAACCGATTCGCTTGTGCTGTCGGGAACGACAGGGGAATCTCCAACTTTATCTTCGGAGGAGAAAATCGCGTTATTGCGTCATGTTTCTAAGGTTGTTGAAAAACGTGTGCCCATCATCATGGGTACAGGAAGCAACAATACGTATGCTTCCATCGAGTTGACAAAAAAGGCGGAACAAAATGGCGCCGATGCGATAATGCTGGTTGCCCCATATTATAGTAAAACGAATCAAGAAGGGCTGTACCAGCATTTTAAGGCTATTGCAGCCAGTACGACGCTCCCTGTTATGGTATATAATATCCCTGGGAGGGCTTCAGTTAACATTGAACCGGAAACGATCATCCGCCTTTCGAAAATTCCTAATATCGTAGCCGTTAAGGAAGCGAGCGGGGATTTAAACGCTATGACCCAAATCATAGCCGGCACGGATGAAGATTTTGCATTATATAGCGGGGACGATGCTTTAACACTACCGGTATTGGCGATTGGTGGTGTGGGTGTAGTATCGGTTGCTTCACATATTGCTGGCAAGGAGCTGCAGAAAATAGTGGAGGCCTTCATCAGTGGGAACTTGAAAGAGGCAGCCCGGCTGCATCAGGAACTGTTACCGCTTATAAAAGGTTTGTTTGCAGCGCCAAGCCCTGCACCTGTCAAAACAGCGCTTCAGTTATATGGAATTGACGTTGGATCGGTGAGACTTCCAATCGTGCCATTGACGGAGCAGGAACGCCTGGCATTAACCAAGGTATTAAAAAAATAAAAAGACACGGAACAAGCTGATCGTTGAAGATTGGCTTGTTTTTACATAATGATGTATATGAACGGGATATACTTTCCGATTTCGGGATGATAGTATTGGAATTTTTTATGATCAATCGAAACTGGTAAAAGTACAAAGGATCTCTTACATAATAGGTTGTTTTTTTTGAATTATATGAAAAAGTCCCTCTGAAAATGGTAAGTGTTGTCATGTTTTTTGAACATCGGTTATAATGAAATCATTGGGAAATTATGAACGGGATTTTTTAAGGAGGATATTCGATTGGGTAAAGATAAAAATAATGGAATAAAAGTGATTTCTCTTGGAGGACAAGGGGAGCTTGGTAAAAATATGTACGTCGTTGAGGTGAACGAGGACATCTATCTTCTTGATGCAGGATTAATGCTGCCGGAAGACGAAATGCTCGGAATCGATGCGGTTATCCCAGATATTTCTTATTTGATGGATAATAAGGAACGGGTGCAGGGGATATTCATTACCCATGGCCATGAAGACCATATGGGGGCGCTTGCTTATGTCTTGAAATATTTACCGGCTCCTGTTTATGGAACTAAGCTTACACTTGCTTTAATCAAAACGAAATTAAAGGAAGATGGCTTTAACGGCAGGGCAACTTTCACTGAAATCGATTCGGATTCCCTTTTAAGTTTCCCTCAAGCAGCCGTGTCCTTTTTCCGGACTAACCATAGTATTCCCGATTCCGTCGGAGTCGTGATCCACACTCGTGAAGGTGCAATCGTTTATACAGGGGATTTCAAATTCGACCAGGCAGCAACGGATCTATATAAACCGGAAATCGGTAAGATGGCCAGTATCGGTGAAGAAGGTGTCCTATGCCTGCTTTCGGATAGTACCGGTGCCGAGAGGCCAGGTTATACGACTTCAGAAGCAGTTGTGGCCAAAGATATTACAGAGGCTTTCCATGCTGCCTCCGGAAGGATCATCGTTGCGTGCTTCGCTTCGAACATCAACCGGATTCAACATGTTTTCAATGCAGCGGCAGCAAGTCGCAGAAAAGTGGCAGTTGTAGGAAAAAGCCTGCAACGAGTTTATGAAACAGCCTTGAATCTTGGCTACTTAAAGGTCGAAGAAGAGCTGATAATCCCGATTAATGAAATTGGCCAGTATGAAGACCGTGAAATCGTCGTGTTATCGACAGGTCATCAGGGCGAACCCATTGCAGCACTTCAAAAAATGGCAAAGCAGACCCACAAGCAGGTAACGATCAAAAAGGGAGACACCGTTTTGATCAGTGCATCACCCCTGCAGGGCGGTGAACTTATTTTATCCAAAACGGTCGATTTGCTATACAGGGTAGGGGCTGAAGTGGTATCTGCCAATAAATATAAAGTGCACGTAACAGGACATGGCAGCCAGGAAGAGCTTAAAATGATGATCAATTTGATGAATCCTAAATTCTTAATCCCTGTACATGGGGAATACCGCCATTTATATGCCCATCAAAAAGTTGGGGTTGCTGCGGGAATTAAGCGTGAAAACATCATAATTGCCGAAAAAGGGGATGTCATCGAACTTAAGGGCAATAAAATGGGGCTTTCCGGCAAAGTCTCTGCAGGAAATATCTTGATAGATGGCAGCGGTGTTGGAGATGTGGGTAATATCGTTCTTCGTGATCGGCGCTTGTTATCCCAAGATGGCATTTTGATTGTAGTTGTCACGTTGAACCGTCAGGATAAAAGCATTGCAGCAGGCCCAGAAATCATTTCAAGGGGCTTCGTATATGTTCGCGAATCAGAAAAAATGATTGCGGAAGCAACTGAAATAGTAAGTGAAATCGTAAAGAAAAATGGGTCGCGCCAGCCTTTTGATTGGTCTACGCTGAAGCAGGAAATGCGTGATGCCTTAAACCAATTCTTCTATGAAAAAACGAAACGCCGCCCAATGATTTTACCGATCATAATGGAATATTAAGTAAGGAACCCCTGATTTGAACAGTCAGGGGTTCTTTTTTCTGACTCTTATATCTTGAAGAATGAAGTCCGAGGCTCGAGACATAATAAAGCTATAGGCTAAAAGAGAAAGGGGTTGGCATAGTGGATAATGCACCATTACCAAACGAAAATGAAGGCAAGCAGGAAGGTAAGAATTCAACTTTAATCGAAAAGATCCAGCAGCTGGGGGCTACTAATGTTCCGCAACTATCTCAAGACTCAAAAATCCATTGTTTGACGATCATTGGACAAATTGAAGGACATATGCAGCTGCCGCCTCAAAATAAAACGACCAAATATGAACATGTTATTCCGCAAATTGTGGCAATTGAACAAAATCCCAATATAGAGGGGCTGCTTGTTATATTAAATACAGTCGGAGGAGATGTCGAAGCGGGACTGGCAATCGCAGAAATGCTGGCTTCCCTATCAAAGCCATCCGTCTCGATTGTACTTGGGGGAGGGCACTCGATCGGTGTGCCGATTGCGGTTTCGTGCGACCATAGCTATATAGCAGAAACAGCAACGATGACGATTCATCCAATTCGTTTGACAGGGCTAGTCATTGGCGTGCCTCAAACCTTTGAATACTTGGATAAAATGCAGGAAAGAGTCATTAAATTTGTTACGCGCCACTCCAACGTTACGGAAGAAAGTTTTAAGGATTTAATGTTTGCCAAAGGAAACTTGACACGTGATATCGGTACGAATGTTATCGGGGCCGAGGCAGTTGAAATCGGTATGATCGATGATGTAGGAGGAGTGGGCCAGGCCATGAGAAAACTAAATAGCTTCATGGAAGAAAGAAGGCCAAAAATTGCCGGGGAAGAGGAGGGGCTTCTGCAATGACGCTTTATACGATTGTTCCTGAAGAAATAATTTTCCCTCATCATCATGAGAAGACGGCAAATTTAATAGAAATGATCTACAATGGTGTACATGTGATGGTTGAACATGACGGTGGCCGTACGTTTCGCATTGATCGAATCGTCAGCACCGATCCTGAAGATTATATGAATGTACACATTCAGCCGGGAGCTGTCATAAATGTGTTCGAACATATGAACCATTAGTAAATACGACTAACTGAGGTAAATTATGATATACTGGAATGAAAATCAGCAGCCGCTTGGCTGCTTTATTCATTATATGGGAAAAATGTCCGCCTAAAGAATGAATGGTATATATATCAAGGACAGGGTCATATTTATTTGGTATAATCAGTAGCGAACGTTTGTTTCGTGAAGGGAAATCAAGTAGTGATGTTGAATAGGAAAGTTAGAATAGTTTCATGAAGAATCAGGTGATATTATGGCAAAGAAGAAACGCAGAAAAAAGAATAGTACAGAGAAGTTAAAACTAACGCTTAAATATGAATTGATTGGCCTCACCATAATAGGTTTGGCCATCATTGCCATTGCCAAGCTTGGAGCAGTGGGAAACGGGACGGTCTTTTTAATCCGCTTCTTCATGGGGGAATGGTATATCCTCTTTTTGTTGGGAGCAATTGCAGCTGGGTTCTATTTGATGATTAAGAGAGAGGTCCCGTACCTGTTGAAACGGCAATTGGTCGGGATGTACTTCCTTGTTGCGAGCATGCTCCTGCTAAGTCATGTTACCCTGTTTAACATGCTTGCAGATGGGGGACCATTTACGAAGCCCAGCGTCATTTCGAATACATGGGAACTATTCTGGATGGAAGTGACCGGCAAGGCCAGCTCGAAGGACCTTGGGGGCGGTATGATTGGAGCGATATTATTTGCAGCTTCATACTTTTTATTCGACGAAGCTGGATCGAAAATCGTTTCATTCCTCTTTATCATTGTAGGTGCCGTCCTAATGACCGGGAAAACGTTAGGTGAAACCCTCGGGAAGTTTTTCAGGGGTCTTGGAGGCTTTTTCAAAAAGCAATGGTCCGCATTCAGAGATGATGTGAAAACGTGGAATGAAGACAAAAAAGAAAAGAAAAAGAATCCCGTGAAAAAGAAGAAACGGCAAAACGAACCGGTGGAAGAAACGGATCAGCTCCCTCAAGAAGAGGAAACACAGGAAATGGCGACGGAACGGATCATTTCCAGCTTTGCTGATAAAGCCTATAGCGACGAAAACGAAATAATTCCCGCTGTTCCGGAAACCGCAGCTGAAAATGCAGTGGACCAGGATGATGCCGTTCCGCCTATGAATTTTACGGAAGTGGAGAATAAAGAATATCTTTTACCGCCTCTTTCTTTGTTATTGCAGCCTAAAAAAACCGACCAAAGCGGAGAGTACCAATTGATTCATGAAAATGCGGCAAAACTTGAGCGCACCTTTCATAGCTTTGGAGTGAAAGCGAGGGTCACTCAAGTTCATTTAGGCCCTGCCGTAACCAAATACGAAGTACATCCGGATGTAGGGGTGAAGGTAAGTAAAATTGTCAGCCTATCCGATGACTTGGCCCTTGCACTTGCCGCAAAGGATATTAGGATCGAAGCGCCGATTCCCGGAAAATCGGCAATCGGAATAGAAGTGCCTAACTCCGAAGTGGCGATGGTGTCATTAAGGGAAGTTTTAGAGGCCAAAGAAGTTGACAAGCCTGACGCAAAACTGCAAATAGGCTTAGGGCGGAATATTTCCGGTGAAGCGGTTAAGGCGGAGCTCAATAAAATGCCGCATTTACTAGTGGCTGGTGCTACGGGCAGCGGGAAATCCGTTTGTATCAATGGGATTATCACGAGTATTCTGATGCGGGCAAAACCGCATGAAGTGAAAATGATGATGATCGATCCAAAAATGGTCGAGTTGAATGTCTATAATGGAATTCCCCACTTACTCGCACCTGTAGTGACCAATCCGAAGAAAGCTGCACAGGCTCTGCAAAAAGTGGTCAGTGAAATGGAAAGGCGCTATGAGCTATTTTCTCATTCCGGTACGCGAAATATTGAAGGCTACAATGATTACATTAACCGGTATAACATAGAAGAAGACGCCAAACAGCCGCTCCTGCCTTATATCGTAGTCATTGTCGATGAGCTGGCAGATTTGATGATGGTCGCTTCTAACGATGTAGAGGATGCCATCACAAGGCTTGCACAAATGGCACGTGCTGCTGGCATCCACTTGATAATTGCCACTCAGCGGCCATCCGTAGATGTAATTACAGGGGTCATTAAAGCGAACATCCCATCTAGGATTGCCTTTAGTGTCTCATCAATGACCGATTCGAGAACGATCCTCGACATGGGCGGGGCCGAAAAACTGTTAGGCCGGGGTGACATGCTCTTCCTGCCTTCAGGAGCTTCAAAACCGGTCCGCGTCCAAGGGGCCTTTTTATCCGACAATGAAGTCGAGGAAGTTGTCACATATGTCATTTCACAGCAAAAAGCACAATACAACGAAGAAATGATACCCGATGAAATTGCAGAAACCTCAAATGGTGAAGTTGAAGATGATTTATATGGGGATGCGGTATCCTTGATCGTAGAAATGCAGACTGCATCCGTTTCCATGCTGCAGCGCCGTTTCCGGATTGGCTATACCCGGGCAGCCAGATTGATTGATGAAATGGAAGCTAGGGGAATTGTCGGTCCATATGAAGGCAGTAAACCACGAAATGTATTGGTTACAAAAGATGAACAAGATGAAGCGCATTCATCATAGGTAAAGAAAAAACCGGGCAGCTGCCCGGTTTTTTAATTATTCATCGCCTCGTCTAAATGTTTAAGGCAGAAGTCGGTAATCAACGCTTCTTCATCTTCTTCTAAATCGAATTCGAGTGCGCCTTCGTTCCCTTTTTCAAAAATATCATATTTAATCAATTTGCCTTTTTGTTCTTCCACAGCAAAAAGCACCCGGATATATAAACCATTTTCTGAAAAGAGCTCATCCTCTTCAGGCACTTCAATATCCAAGAACAACTCGTAACGTTCCCCGGACAAAATACCAAATGGATCATTCAATTTTTCGATTGTGTATTCTGTAATCTTTAACATCTTGTGTACATCCCTTCAAAGAAGATAAATCCTATTATACAGGAAAAAAGCATCTTGAACATAGCTGCATGCATCTTGCATTTTTTTTAAAATTTATCTGATTTAGGAGAATAATCGTACAAATTCCGTGGCCACATCTAGATTGAAAGACACAGGGAAGGGTAATTTCTCCTAAATTCTTTTAAAGTAAATAGTAAAACACTATTTATTTATATTAAAAAAAATGTTATATTATTTTCGATTAGTAGGAATGATTCAACATCAGAGGTCTGATGTCTTAAGAAATTAGCTGGGGGAAACTGTATGTCAATAAAATCAGATAGTCGACATTTATATTTGCAGGTCATTGATTACCTGAAGCAGGATATTGAAGCTGGAGTCTATCAGGAAAATGAAAAATTCCCTTCAGAATTCGATCTTGCGAAAAAATTGGGAGTTAGTAGGGCGACACTTCGAGAAGCGCTGCGAATTTTGGAAGAAGAAAACATTATCATTCGCCGCCATGGAGTTGGGACTTTCGTCAATCCGAAACCTCGGTTCACTTCAGGTATCGAGCAATTAAAAAGTGTCACGAACATGATTGAAGAGGCAGGGATGAAGCCGGGTACGATTTTCTTAAGCTCGACGGCCCAAGAACCTACAGAAGAGGATATACGCAGGTTTTCTTGTTCAACAGACGAACGCATCGTCAGCATCGAACGAGTAAGGACAGCGAATGGGGAGCCAGTCGTCTACTGTATTGACAAAATTCCTGAATCTATTCTTTCAGAAAATTTTGACCGTAATGATGAGTCTCTTTTTGATATTTTGGAAAGAGATGCGCATCGGAAAATTACGCATGCCGTAGCGGAGATTGAGCCTATTGGATATCATGAGAAAGTTTCTCCTATCCTTAAATGCTCGCCAGAAGCCGCGCTACTCGTTTTAAAGCAGATGCATCTGGATGATTGGGACCAGCCTATCCTGTATTCTGTTAACTACTTTAAAGCCAATATGTTCAGCTTTCATGTTCTTCGTAAACGTGTGTAGGCCTTGACTCTGCATACGGATGAATGCAAGCGATTGTTTCGATTCCAAAAAAAGTCGATCAAAACGTATGCAAAAAAAATTAACGAGAAGTGAAAACGCAAACATAAATGACTTTTCAGAACATTCCTGCTCAAAAAACTATGTAAAATAGGGGGATAAAAATTTGAAAAAGCGCAAATTAGGACTAGCTCTTTCACTTGTTCTTGCAGCCGGTACGCTACTGGGAGCATGTGGTAATTCAGAGAATGATGATAAAGAATCTTCAAATGGGAAAAACAAAGATAACTTCACTGTTGCGATGGTAACTGATACTGGCGGCGTGGATGACGAGTCGTTCAACCAATCCGCTTGGAAGGGCATTCAGGAATTCGGTAAGGATAATGGTCTGGAAAAAGGTAAAGATGGCTACAACTACCTGCAATCTAAATCTGATGCCGATTACGCTAAGAACCTGAATACGCTTGTACGTGAAGATTACCAACTAATCTATGGTATCGGTTTTCTTTTAGCGGAAGCTGTTGGTGAAGTGGCTGACCAACGTCCGGATTCACACTTTGCCATCGTGGATACAGTTGTAGACAAAAAGAATGTAGCCAGCATTAATTTTAAAGAGCAGCAAGGTTCTTTCCTAGTAGGTGTAATTGCCGGAATGCAAACGAAAACAAACAAAGTCGGTTTTATCGGTGGAGTTGAATCTGAGTTAATCAAGAAATTCGAAGTTGGCTTTAAGGCTGGGGTTTTATCTGTAAATCCGGATGCAAAAGTTGAAGTTAAATATGCCGGAGATTTCAATAAAGCTGACATCGGTAAATCAACTGCAGGCTCCATGTATTCTTCAGGTATCGATATCATTTATCATGCTGCTGGCGGAACTGGAAAAGGTGTATTCACTGAAGCAGTAGAGCAAAAGCAAAAAGATCCTAAGAGAGAAATCTATGTTATCGGTGTAGATAGCGACCAAGCTAAATTGGGGGCAGTTCCTGGAACAGACGACAACATTACTCTGACTTCCATGCTAAAACGTGTTGACGTGGCAGTTAAAGACCTTTCCGAGAAAGCGAAAGAAGGAAACTTCCCAGGCGGAAAAGTAATTGAGTACGGTATCGAAGAAAATGGTGTAGGCATTTCCGAAACAAAAGATAACGTAACAGAAGAATCTTTAAAAGCGGTCGAAGAATGGACAGAAAAAATTAAATCAGGTGAATTCGTCGTTCCGGGTACGGATGAAGAATTCGAAAAACTTGATTTATAAGCTGTAATGCCAGAAAGAATAGAGAGGCAGAATTGCCCTCTATTCTTTCTTTTCCCAATCACGCTTTGCAACTGAAAAAATATCGAATGAAAAACTATGAAAGAATCGTAGTTTTTCATTTGGTTTTTTTAAAAAAATCAATAAGCTAGTAAAAGCAATTAAATGATTTAAGAATATTTACACTCATTTTAGGAGTTGATAATACGTGGAATATGTAATTGAGATGCTTAATATCCGTAAGGAATTCCCCGGCATCGTCGCAAATGATAACGTTACACTTCAGGTTAAAAAAGGGGAGATTCACGCATTATTAGGTGAAAATGGCGCGGGTAAATCCACTTTGATGAATGTTTTATTCGGCTTATACCAGCCTGAGCAGGGAGAAATCCGTGTGAATGGCAAGCCAGTCAAGATTACCAGTCCCAACATTGCCAATGATTTAGGAATTGGGATGGTCCATCAGCATTTTATGCTCGTTGACCCTTTTACAGTAACGGAAAATATCATTTTAGGAAAAGAACCATCCAAAGCGGGTAAGATCGATTTAAAAGAAGCGAGCGAGGAAGTTAGGAAACTATCAGAACAATATCAGCTTCGTGTTGACCCCTATGCGAAAATTGCCGATATTTCAATAGGGATGCAGCAGCGTGTCGAGATTCTTAAGACGCTTTACCGTGGTGCGGAAATATTGATTTTTGATGAACCGACCGCTGTATTGACTCCTCAAGAAATCAAGGAATTGATTTATATTATGAAAGCCCTTATCAAAGAGGGTAAATCTATCATTTTAATCACACACAAACTTAAGGAAATCATGGAGGTTTGTGACCGGGTAACGGTTATCCGCAAAGGGCAAGGAATTGGTACAGTGAACGTCAACGAAACGAATCCTAACGAATTGGCGAGCTTGATGGTCGGTAGGGAAGTTCTATTCAAGACGGAAAAAACGGCCGCTACTCCTTCGGATGTAGTTCTCGAGGTTCAGGAACTGGAAGTCAAGGATTCCCGGGGCGTTTCAGCTGTTCGGAACTTGGATTTAACAGTCCGTGCAGGAGAAATTGTCGGTATTGCCGGTGTAGATGGAAACGGTCAATCCGAACTGATTGAGGCATTGGCTGGCTTAAGGAAGACAACAGCTGGTTCGATAATGCTAAATGGAAATGAAATCAGGAATCTGAAGCCGCGTAAAATCACTGAAGCAGGTGTCGGCCATATTCCAGAAGACAGGCATAAGCATGGCTTGGTTCTCGATTACAGCATTGGGGAAAATATTGTCTTGCAAACCTACTATCAAAGGCCTTTTTCAAAAGCCGGTATCTTGAACTCAAAGAAAATATTTGAAAAAGCCCGTTCATTGATCAAAAGCTATGATGTTCGGACTCCGAGTGAATATACCCCGGCAAGGGCTCTTTCTGGCGGGAATCAGCAAAAAGCGATCATCGGCCGGGAAGTTGATAGGAACCCGGATTTATTGATTGCCGCACAGCCAACACGCGGGCTTGATGTAGGAGCGATCGAGTTTATCCATAAACGGCTCATTGAACAGCGTGATGCAGGAAAAGCGGTACTTCTCATTTCATTTGAATTGGAAGAAATCATGAATGTGAGCGATAGGATTGCCGTTATATACGAAGGGGAAATCGTCGCAATTGTCGATCCGAAAGAAACGACTGAACAGGAGCTTGGCCTTCTAATGGCTGGCAGTAAACGGACGGAAGCAGGTGGAAAACAAAATGTCTAAGTATTTATCTAAATTAACGAGTCCGTTAATAGCAGTTATCCTCGGCTTAGTCGTTGGGGCCATAATCATGTTGGTAAGCGGCTATGACCCAGTTGCCGGCTATGGCTCCATGGTAAATGGAATTATTGGGGATTCCTATTATGTAGGGGAATCCGTCAGGACAATCATCCCTTATATCCTTGCCGGTTTGGCAGTGGCTTTTGCTTTTCGCACGGGCCTTTTCAATATCGGTGTAGAAGGGCAATTAATTGTAGGCTGGCTGGCGGCAGTTTGGGTCGGAATCGCTTTTGATCTTCCAAGGATCATCCATTTGCCATTGGCCATATTAGCTGGTGCAGCTGCTGGGGCATTGTGGGCTTTTATCCCTGGTTATTTAAAAGCTAAGTTCCGTGTACATGAAGTAATCGTTTCCATCATGTTGAATTATACAGCTTTATATGTGACGAATTATTTAATTAGGAATGTAATGACTGACAAGCTGGATAAAACAGAAAGAATTGCTGATACAGCATCACTGCGGTCTCCTTTTTTTGAAAGCATTACGGATTTTTCCCGGATGCATTGGGGAATAGTGGTAGCGATTATTTGCGTAATCATCATGTGGTTCCTGCTTGAAAGGACCAAAACCGGCTTTGAACTGAAAGCGGTAGGTTTCAATCAGCACGCGTCCGAGTATGCAGGGATGAGTGTCAATAAGAACATCATACTTTCCATGGTTATTTCAGGTGCTTTTGCAGGACTTGCGGGTGCGATGGAAGGCCTTGGAACTTTCGGTTATGCCGCGGTCAAAGGCGGGTTCACAGGTATGGGCTTTGATGGGATTGCAGTAGCCTTATTAGGGGCGAATACGGCTATTGGTGTTGTGCTTGCAGCCTTATTATTTGGGGGACTGAAAGCCGGGGCATTGAATATGCCGCTAGAAACCGGAATACCTAGTGAAATTGTGGATATTGTCATAGCATTGATCATTTTCTTCGTAGCATCCAGTTATTTTATACGTTGGATTGCCGCTCGATTTAAGAAAGGGGTGAAATAAGTGGATTTTTTCCAAGTATTACAAATTATTATTCCATCTATGATAGCTCTAGCTGCTCCACTTATTTTTACTTCACTCGGAGGAGTGTTTTCTGAACGGGCTGGTGTCATAAACATCGGTTTAGAAGGTTTGATGGTCATTGGTGCCTTTACAGGGATTGTTTTTAACTTAATGTTTGCTGATGTATTTGGGGAATGGACTCCTTGGCTCGCAGTCTTAGCGGCAATGATTGCCGGCTTGCTGTTTTCCATTCTGCACGCTGTGGCATGCATTACGTTCAGGGCGGACCAAACGGTTAGTGGGGTTGCCATCAACTTGTTGGCAGTAGGTCTGACCATGTTTTTGGTGAAGCTGATTTTTGACAAAGGTCAAACTGATAGAATCACAGAGACATTCCCAAGGATTGATGTTCCATTATTAAGTGATATTCCATTTATTGGACCCATCTTTTTCGCAAATGGTTATTACATCGTATATATAGCGATTCTCATATCTTTTGTCGTTTGGTATGTTCTTTATAAAACACCATTCGGGTTAAGGATTCGTGCAGTGGGAGAACATCCCATGGCTGCTGATACGATGGGTGTCAATGTTACGAAAATCCGATATGCCGCCGTTTTATTATCAGGTGCTTTTGGAGGTATCGGCGGAGCGATTTATGCTACCATCTTTTCAAATGAATTCAATCATGCGACAATTAATGGTCAAGGTTTCATGGCCATTGCCGCCATGATTTTTGGTAAGTGGCACCCGATCGGGGCAATGGGAGCAGCTTTATTCTTTGGTTTGGCTCAAAGTTTAAGTATCGTTGGCTCGAGCCTTCCCTTCTTCAAGGATATTCCATCAGTTTACCTCTTGATCGCTCCATATGTTCTGACGATCATTGCGCTAACCGGTTTCATTGGACGTGCTGATGCTCCAAAAGCATCCGGACAGCCATACATCAAAGGGAAAAGATAAGTGTCTAACCGGTCAGCAAACTGTGCTGGCCGGTTTTTTCTTTAGAGATTGAGCCATAAGTGATGGTAAGCTGGTGAAAAACCAAAAAAAGTAGCTGTAACTTGCATGATTTTTCCTTTCACATGTATATTTTAAGTAGATGTTTAAAAGGGTTCCAAACTACAAACAATAAGCTAATAAAGGTGATTTATATAATGAGGAGGATTATTCATGTCTATTGCTTCCGATACAATTACGGAAAAAAGCGGCTACAAGCTTCATGTGGTCCGGACGGATAAATATAAAACGAATACTCTCGTACTGAAGATGAAAGCCCCTTTGACAAAAGAGGACGTTACATATCGTGCATTGCTGCCATATGTGTTACAAAGCAATACAAGTAAATATCCTACAACACCCGAGCTTCGATCTTATCTTGATGATTTATATGGAGCAGGGTTTTATGTCGATGTAGCTAAAAAAGGAGAATATCAAATCATAAGTTTTACGATTGATATCGTTAATGAAAAATTCCTTAGTGATTCAACCCCGCTTCTCGAAAAGGCTTTTGGGCTATTATCAGAGGTGATCTTCAATCCGAAGAAAAACGGCGAAGCCTTTGACTCAAAAACGGTTTCCAATGAAATCCGTTCCTTAAAACAGCGGATTCAATCCATTTCCGATGACAAAATGCGATATTCAGCTACACGTCTAGTAGAGGAAATGTGCAAAAACGAACCATATGCTTTAGAAGCGAGCGGTAATCTTCAAGACTTGGAAACGATAACTCCAGAGTCCCTATTCGCCTACTATAAAAAAATGCTGTCGGAAGATGAAATCGATTTATATGTAATCGGTGACATCGATGGATCGGAAGTGGAGGCACTGGCTGACAAGTATGTGTCGTTGCAAGAACGAGAGCCTGTTAGACTGCCGAGGGATACGGGCAAGGCAGTGGAGAAGGAAAAGGAAATCATCGAGAATTCGGATGTGAAACAAGGGAAATTGAATATCGGTTATCGAACCCAAGTTGCATACGGTGATCCGGATTATTATGCTCTTCAGCTTTTCAATGGGATTTTTGGTGGTTTTTCACATTCAAAACTTTTCATTAATGTCAGGGAGAAAGCAAGCCTTGCTTATTATGCAGCTTCAAGGCTTGAAAGTCATAAAGGACTATTGATGGTCATGGCCGGCATTGAAAATGCCAACTACAAGCAGGCATTGGATATCATTCATGCACAAATGAAGGAAATGAAGCAAGGTAACTTTTCCGATGAAGAACTTGCACAGACAAAGGCGGTCGTTAAGAACCAGCTCCTTGAAACCATTGACGTTTCGAGAGGGCTTGTGGAAATTTTATATCATAATGTGATTTCCGGGCAGGATATATCACTCGACGAGTGGTTTACAAAAACAGAGCGGACGACAAAGGAAGAAATCATTGCAGTTGGTCAAAAGATCCAGCTTGATACGATTTATTTCCTAACGGAAGCGGAGGTGCAAGGGTAATGGAAAAAATAGCATTCACTCAATTGAAAGAAGAGCTTTTCCATGAAAAAATGGATAATGGTCTCGAAGTATATATTCTTCCGAAAAGCGGGTTCAATAAATCATTTGCGACTTTCACGACGAATTATGGTTCAATCGACAACCATTTCAAACCATTGAATGAAACGGAATTCTCTAAAGTACCAGATGGGATTGCCCATTTTCTTGAACATAAGCTATTTGAAAAGGAAGATGGTGATGTTTTTCAGCAATTTTCAAAGCAGGGAGCATCTGCAAATGCCTTTACCTCTTTCACCCGTACAGCTTATTTATTTTCCAGCACGTCTGATTTCGAGAGGAATCTTACTACCTTAATTGACTTTGTCCAGGATCCTTACTTTTCGGAAAAGACGGTAGAAAAGGAAAAAGGAATCATTGGGCAGGAAATCAACATGTATGATGATAATTCAGACTGGCGATTATATTTTGGGACGATTGCCAATATGTATCATCAGCATCCAGTGAAAATCGATATTGCCGGTACTGTGGAATCGATTGCAGGTATTACGAAAGATATGCTTTATGAATGTTATAATACGTTTTACCATCCTAGCAACATGCTCCTATTCGTTGTAGGACCGGTAGATGTCGAAAGTACCATGAAACTGATTCGGGATAACCAAAATGATAAAGAATACAACGAACAACCTGCAGTGGAACGTAAATTTGACGAAGAGCCGGAAACCGTTGCCAAGGATAAGGAAGTCTTAAGGATGAATGTCCAGACACCAAAAGTGATGCTGGGCATCAAGGCCATAAATGTAAACCAATCCGGTTTACAGCTTTTGAAAAGGGAATTGGCGACCAATATTTATTTGGAAATGCTGTTTGGCAAAAGTTCGCCTTTGCATGAGGAGCTATATGAGGAAGGGTTGATCGATCAAAGCTTCTCATATGATTACACACAGGAACAAGGTTTTGGATTTGCGTTAATTGGCGGGGACAGTGCCAAACCTGATGAGTTGATGGAGTCTTTATTCGGTATCCTGCAAAAATCAAAAGCCGGAACCGGCCTGAATGAAGAAAGCCTGCAAAGGACTATCAAGAAAAAAATCGGATCTTTCCTTCGTTCCTTGAATTCGCCGGAATATATAGCGAATCAATTCACCAGATATGCATTCAATGATATGAACTTGTTCGATGTTGTATCGGTATTGGAAAAACTAACTATCGAAGATATCAGGGAGGTCGCCAAGGACTTAATATCCGATGAACGGATGACAGTCTGTCAGGTACTTCCGAAATAATATAAAGGGGGCGTGAAAGTGGGGAAACGTTTTGCCCTTATTACAGGAGCCAGTGGAGGAATCGGAAGGGAAATCGCTATAAAGCTCGCCGAGGAGAATTACTCACTTTATTTACATTATAACAGCAATGAAGAAGCGATACTTGCCCTTATTGAAGAACTGAAGCCTCATCAAGTCGAAATTATTCCGATACAAGCGGATTTGGCTGCACCGGACGGCTATAAGAAATTGGCGGAAAATATTTTTGCCCTTCATGCAATCGTCCTTAATAGTGGCAATAGCTATTATGGGCTTATATCTGATATGGATGAGACTATCGTTACTGAAATGGTTCAGTTGCATGTAACGAGCCCTTTCCAATTAACAAAGGAACTGCTTCCAAAGCTTATGTACCAAGAACAGGCTGCCATCGTTGCCGTCACATCAATTTGGGGGCAGACAGGTGCATCTTGTGAAGTATTATATTCAATGGTCAAAGGTAGCCAAAATGCTTTTATCAAGGCGCTTAGCAAAGAAGTATCGCTTAATGGAATCCGGGTGAATGCCGTTGCCCCCGGTGCGATTTCCACTTCCATGCTCGAATCTTTCAGTGCAGAAGATCTGGAAATCATCAAAGGCGATATCCCGATGGGCAGGATGGGGCATTCCAAAGAAGTCGCGGAGGCCGTATACTATTTGCTTTCCGACAAGTCGTCCTATATAACCGGGCAGATTTTAGGCGTAAATGGCGGATGGTACACATGATTTTTTTAAAAGACATGAATAATTCCCTCAATTTCTTCACAAAATATCTTTGTACTATTTTGAAGGAAAGGGTGACCATTCATGTCTGTACTGGACAATTGGGATCAATGGAAAAACTTCTTAGGCGACAGATTACATCAAGGTGAACAACAAGGCTTGTCAGAAGGCGCTGTTAACAACTTGGCTTACGAAATCGGTGATTACCTAGCTAATCAGGTTGAGCCCCAGAATGATCAAGAGAAAGTGCTTGCTGATCTTTGGTCAGTGGCAAGCGATCAAGAAAAACATGCCATGGCAAGTGTCATGGTCAAGTTAGTCGAGAACAATGGAACGAAGTAAAATATCAATCCAAAAGGCCCTGTTATTAATTAACAGGGCCTTTTGGATTCGAGGGGGATGACTATTTGTCCTCTTATATAAAAATGAATACTTTTATAGGGTTTTTCCTTTTAACTTATCACGAAATGCTATATTATAGAAGCTAGACAATTAATATTAAAGTGTTCAGACCTTGAAATTTACGATGGATAAGTTTTTTGCCCATGATTAGGGTAAAAGCTTTTAGGCTTAAGGAGTGTTATCGTGGATAATAAAGAATGGTATTTTGAATATGAAATTCAAGTCAACCGTCCTGGATTATTAGGGGATATTTCATCCCTTCTGGGTATGCTTTCCATTAATATCATCACCATTAACGGGGTCGATGAAGGCAGGCGTGGGTTACTTTTGTTGGCCAAAGACAGCCGTAATATAGAAAGATTCGAGTCAATTCTCCGTACGATGGATACGATAAAGGTCATTAAGCTTAGGGAACCTAAATTACGTGATCGCCTCGCAGTCAGGCATGGACGCTATATTCAGCGCGATGCCGATGAGAAAAACACATTTAGGTTTGTTCGTGATGAACTAGGCTTGCTTGTCGATTTCCTGGCCGAGCTATTTAAACAGGAAGGTCATAAATTGATCGGGATCCGAGGGATGCCCCGTGTCGGAAAAACTGAATCTATCGTGGCATCGAGTGTTTGTGCTAATAAGAGATGGTTGTTTGTGTCATCGACCCTTTTAAAGCAGACTATCCGCAGCCAGCTTATTGAGGATGAATATAATAATGATAATTTGTTCATTTTAGATGGAATTGTTTCCACTCGCCGTGCAAATGAGCGTCATTGGCAGTTGATTCGTGAAATAATGAGGCTTGATGCTGTCAAAGTAATCGAACATCCGGATGTTTTTGTCCAAAATACGGAGTATACCCTCGAAGACTTTGATTATATTATTGAATTGCGAAACAATCCTGAAGAAGAAATAACATATGAAGTTGTCGACCAAAAAGACCAGTTTTCAGGGTCCGATTTTGGTTCCTTTGACTTTTAAAATGGCAGGTGTTTTATTTGACTGAGTTGGGTAATCGATTAAAGGAAGCTAGGGAAGCAAAAGGTCTTAGCCTAGAAGATTTGCAGGAATTAACGAAGATCCAAAAGCGTTACCTCATTGGCATTGAAGAAGGAAATTACAGTATGATGCCAGGAAAGTTCTATGTACGGGCATTCATAAAGCAATATTGCGAAGCGGTCGGACTGGATTCAGAAGAGATTTTCGAACAATATAAGAGTGAAATACCATCGGTCTATAGTGAGGAATTGCCAGAACAGCTTTCACGGGTCCAATCCCGAAAAACCATTCCGGCAGGAGATTCAAAGGTTGTGGAATTGTTACCGAAGATCTTGGCTGCCGTTTTAGTCATTGGTGCGGCCGTATTGATTTGGGTTCTGGTATTGAACTATATGAGTAATCCGGATAACGAGGACAAAAAGGACGCGAAACAGAGCGATGCCGTGGATTACAATAAAAGTGAAGAGTTTAACAAAGAAGAAGAGAATGCAGACCAAAAACAGAATGAAGAAAAATCAGATTCATCTGAAAAGAAGAATGAAGTTGATACAGCAGTCAAAGATGAAGAGAAAGAGCAAAATCTTGCCGTCACAAGTTCCAGCGGTAAAAATAGTACGTATGAATTAAAAAATACCGATACTTTTAAATTAAAGGTGACCTCCAAAGGCTCACCATGGGTCGGCATAAAAAATGGTGAAGGTAAATTACTTTTCCAAGGCACTATCGAAAAGGACAAAAGCCAGGAAATTGATTTCACCAATGAAAAAGAAGCTGTCATCAATATAGGCAGAGCATATGAAACAGAGATTTATGTGAATGATGAGAAGCTGGAGTATTCCATTTCACCGACTGAAGTGAATACGCAATTGGTTACGATACAATTTACGAAAGCCGAATAGTCATCTTATAGATGACTATTTTTGCTCTATTTAATGGTAAGGCGCGGGAAATGGTCCATTCGGCATATAAGATTGGATTTTGAGTTAAATTATACATATAAGCATTATTTTAGATCTAAGACGCAGGCCCGAATGGCAGGCGTAAATTTTGGAGGTAAAAGTTTTGAATCTGCCTAATAAGATTACAGTAGCAAGAATCTGTTTAATACCAGTATTTTTAATCATCATGCTCGTTCCTTTTTCATGGGGGACACTGACTTGGGGAGAATACAGTTTGCCAGTGGCACACCTGGCCGGAGCCATCCTCTTTATAATCGCTTCCACTACGGATTGGATCGATGGCCATTTTGCCAGAAAATATAATATGATTACTGATTTAGGAAAATTTTTAGATCCATTGGCAGATAAACTTCTTGTTTCGGCTGCCTTAATCGTTTTGGTTGATCTAGATTTAATGTACGGTCAATCTTGGATTGCCATCGTGATCATAAGTCGCGAGTTTGCAGTAACTGGATTGCGTTTGGTGTTAGCGGGTACAGGTGAAGTGGTTGCAGCGAACCAGCTAGGTAAAATTAAAACATGGGCACAAATTGTTTCTATTTCGGCTTTATTGCTGCATAATCTTCCATTTGCCCTCATTTCACTTCCATTTGCCAATATCGCATTATGGATTGCATTAATCTTTACAATCTGGTCAGGTTTGGATTATTTTATAAAAAACAAAGAAGTATTTGTTAATTCAAAGTAAAACGAATGGTGGTTTTGAAAAGATGGATGCAGAAATCATTGCAGTGGGCTCAGAGCTTCTTTTAGGTCAAATCAATAACACTAATGGAAGATTCTTATCGCAGCAGTTTGCGGAAATGGGGATCAACGTTTTTTACCATACTGTGGTCGGGGATAACGACCGCCGATTACAACAAGCTATAGAAATCGCTGAATCGAGGGCGAACTTGATTGTTTTTACCGGTGGGCTTGGTCCTACCAAAGACGACTTAACGAAAGAAACGATTGCTCGCCATATCGGGAAAAAGCTCGTTTTTAATGATGAAGCTTTGCAATCCATTGAAGCTTACTTCCAAAAACGGGAACGGCCGATGACGGAAAACAACAAAAAGCAGGCCCTTGTCTTAGAAGGCAGTGAAGTGTTGGCAAACGATCATGGCATGGCCCCGGGAATGGTTTTGTCCAAATCCGGGATTACATATATGCTCCTGCCTGGTCCACCAAGTGAAATGGAGCCGATGTTTTTAAGTTATGGTTATGAAAAGATCATGAATAAATTGGAAAAGCATGAACGGATCGATTCCAAGGTTCTACGGTTCTACGGTATAGGTGAAGCCGAACTGGAAACGGTGATTGAAGATCTCCTTGTCAATCAAACGAATCCGACAATCGCTCCGCTGGCAGCCGAAGGGGAAGTGACGTTAAGGATCACCGCCAAAGGCCCTTCCAAAGAAAAATGCGAAGAACTTATTTTAGAAACGGAAAAAGAAATTCTTAGCAGGGTCGGCAAGTTCCATTATGGAAGTGATAATACTTCGCTAATAAAGGAACTTGTAAAAGAATTAACGGTCCGCAAGCTTTCAATCGCGGCAGCTGAAAGCTTGACCGGGGGGATGTTCCAAGAACAGCTGACAACCATCCCGGGCGCCGGTAAAGTCTTTAAGGGCGGAATGGTCTGCTATACGAATGATGCGAAGTCCAATGTCCTCGGCGTCAGTGATGATACCATATCTGAGTATGGGGTGGTCAGCGGTGAGTGTGCAATGGAAATGGCCTATAATGTCCGGAGTAAGCTCGATGCGGATGTAGGCATAAGCTTTACGGGTGTTGCAGGGCCGGATGAACAAGAAGGCAAGCCTGTTGGTACAGTATTTATTGGCATTTCCTATCGGGATGGAAACACTCATTTCAAGGAGTTGAATCTTTCCGGTAGCAGGGCGCAAAACCGTATTCGGAGTGTGAAGTACGGCTGTCATTACCTATTAAGGGATTTATAAACGCCATAAGCAGAGCTTTTTTACAGCTCTGCTTTTTATTTGGTTTTAGAAGTTTGTTTCTTGAAAAATAGGGAAAAAAGAAAAAAGTTAATTCAATGAAAATGTATTTTTTAGGGAGTAAGTGAAGTGAAATGGAAATTTCCTTAAGCTAAAACGCTTTTTTACAAAGAATATCCCGAAAGAAAAAAACGAATGAATGTTCGACTTTTTGCTTGGCAAAATAGTAAAAAGAGTATATAGTAAAGATAGGTTTTGAGACAGGGTACAAACCTTGAACTCGAATAATTGCTAACGTAAGTACACCTTTAATCGGACAGCCGATTAGTTGAATATAGAGGAGGAAATTAAGTGAGTGATCGTCAAGCGGCTTTAGATATGGCGTTAAAACAAATTGAGAAACAATTTGGTAAAGGTTCGATTATGAAACTTGGGGAACAGACTGATCGTAGGATTTCAACGATCTCAAGCGGTTCTTTAGCATTGGACGTAGCGTTGGGAGTGGGCGGATATCCAAGAGGCCGGGTCATTGAGATATATGGACCTGAAAGCTCAGGTAAAACGACTGTAGCATTACATGCCATTGCAGAGGTACAAAAGACTGGTGGGACGGCTGCATTCATTGATGCCGAGCATGCTTTAGATCCAGCATATTCAGAAAAACTTGGTGTGAATATCGATGAGTTACTCCTTTCACAGCCTGATACGGGTGAACAAGCCTTAGAGATCGCTGAAGCGTTAGTTCGAAGCGGAGCAGTAGATATCATTGTCATTGACTCGGTGGCAGCACTTGTTCCTAAAGCTGAAATTGAAGGCGAAATGGGAGATTCCCATATGGGTCTTCAAGCCAGGATGATGTCTCAGGCACTTAGAAAACTGTCTGGTTCCATTAATAAATCAAATACCATTGCCATTTTCATTAACCAAGTCCGTGAAAAAATCGGTGTTATGTTTGGGAATCCAGAAACGACTCCGGGAGGCCGGGCATTGAAGTTCTATTCAACTGTTCGTCTGGAAGTGCGCCGTGCGGAACAATTAAAACAAGGTAATGAAATCGTCGGTAATAAAACTAAAATCAAAGTTGTAAAAAACAAGGTTGCTCCACCATTCCGCCAAGCTGAAGTTGACATCATGTATGGTCAAGGGATTTCGCAGGAAGGTGAAATCATCGATATGGGTGCAGACCTGGATATCGTCCTTAAAAGCGGCTCATGGTATTCATACAATGAAGAGCGTGTCGGACAAGGCCGTGAAAATGCGAAGCTGTTCCTGAAAGAAAATCAGGATATCGCTCAGGAAATTTCTCAGAAAATCAGAGATCACTATAATCTTGATGGAGAGCATGAATTACCACCAGAAGAAAATGAAACAGAAGAGCATTTTGAATTGCTTGATTAATGATATTGGAAAAGGCCTAAGCTTATTCGCTTAGGCCTTTTATGTATATTTTAAGAAAAATGCGAAATTTTCAGCGGATTAAATGGCATTGTAATAAGATTTACAGACTGCTTCCATAATGAATGCTGTACATTATGATGGTTGATATTAAGAAAACTTGAATAATCATTGATACATAAGGGACAAACGCTTGACAATAAAAATTCTCAACTATACAATTAATATGTATATTTTACAATTTTTCAAACTAAAATTTTGAAAATTAAGTGCTGTATATTGAATTTATGTGCAATGTACTTGCCGACAGTTCAACATTTTATGTAAAAAGTTCATAGCAAGGGGAGGTGAAACGATGGAACCCATGACAATCATCTTCACTTTGCTTGGCCTAATCGTCGGTGCAGTTGTTGGTTATTTTATTCACAAATCAAAATTTGAGAGTAGAATAGCAGGGGCAAAGGGCTCTGCAGAACACATCCTTGAGGATGCAAAACGTGAAGCGGAAGCACTTAAGAAAGAAGCCTTGTTGGAAGCAAAAGATGAAATTCATAAAGTTCGTGCCGATTCGGATCGGGAAGCCCGTGAAAGAAGGAACGAATTACAAAAACAAGAAAATCGGTTATTGCAAAGAGAAGAGAATCTGGACCGTAAGGATGAAACGTTAGACAAACGTGAAAGCCTTTTGGAGAAAAAAGAAGATTCTCTAAACCAAAGACAACAGCATATTGAAGAGATGGAAAGCAAAGTGGAAGAGATGGTTCGTAAGCAGCAAACAGAGCTTGAACGTGTTTCCGGTTTAACTCGTGAAGAGGCTAAAGCAATCATTATTGACCGAATGGAAAACGAGCTTGCTCACGATGTAGCGCTTATGATTAAAGAAAGTGATACCCGTGCCAAAGAAGAAGCTGATAAAAAAGCAAAAGAAGTCCTTTCTCTTGCCATTCAGCGTTGTGCGGCTGATCATGTTGCAGAGACCACCGTTTCTGTAGTAAATCTTCCAAACGATGAAATGAAAGGACGGATAATCGGACGTGAAGGACGAAATATCCGGACGTTAGAAACGCTAACAGGTATTGACCTTATTATTGATGATACTCCTGAAGCTGTCATTTTATCTGGATTCGATCCAATTAGACGGGAAACGGCACGCTTGGCTCTTGAGAAACTTGTTCAGGACGGACGGATCCATCCGGCTCGCATTGAAGAAATGGTTGACAAAGCAAGACGTGAGGTAGATGAACATATTCGTGAAATTGGTGAACAGACTACTTTTGAAGTTGGAGTTCACGGTCTCCATCCAGATCTCATCAAAATACTAGGACGTTTGAAATTCCGTACCAGTTATGGGCAAAACGTACTTAAACATTCAATTGAAGTGGCCCAGCTTTCAGGTTTACTGGCCGCTGAGCTCGGTGAGGATGAAGTTCTTGCCCGCCGTGCAGGTTTATTGCATGATATTGGGAAAGCGATCGATCATGAAGTGGAAGGCAGTCACGTTGAAATTGGCGTTGAATTAGCAACCAAATATAAAGAGCATCCAACTGTCATTAACAGCATCGCTTCACATCATGGCGATACGGAACCAACTTCCATCATTTCAGTGCTTGTGGCTGCCGCTGATGCATTATCAGCTGCAAGACCGGGAGCAAGAAGTGAAACGCTTGAAAATTACATTAGAAGACTTGAAAAACTTGAGGAAATTTCCGAGTCCTATGATGGAGTGGAGAAATCTTTTGCGATTCAAGCCGGACGAGAAGTGCGAATTCTAGTGAAACCAGAACAAATCGATGACCTTTCGGCACATCGACTCGCACGTGATATCCGGAAAAGGATTGAAGAAGAGCTCGATTACCCAGGTCATATAAAAGTCACGGTCATCCGTGAAACAAGAGCAGTCGAATATGCCAAATAATTGTTAGTGAAAGACGAAGTGGTGCAAACCACTTCGTTTTTTCTTTTTCCGATATGAATCGTTAAGCGTATTCTTATAATTACCCCCAATTATGTTACAATACATACTTGAATAATTCATATAATCAGGTGAATCCAGAAAGGGTTTTACAATGAAATTGCTATTTATAGGGGATGTAGTGGGATCTCCAGGTCGTGACATGATCCAAGAATACCTTCCTAAGTTAAAAGAAAAGTATCGTCCGCATATCACGGTCATCAATGGCGAGAATGCAGCAAGTGGCCGGGGGATTACAGAAAAGATTTACCGCAGTTTTTTAGAGTGGGGAGCGCAGGCAGTGACCATGGGAAACCATACATGGGATAATCGTGATATTTTCAATTTTATTGATGAAGCGAAATATCTTGTCCGTCCAGCAAACTTTCCAGACGGGGTACCCGGAGAAGGTATGAAATTTTTAAAATTGAACCAGCATGAAATAGCGGTCATCAATTTACAAGCGAGAACGTTCATGCCGGATTTGGACTGTCCGTTCAAAAAGGCGGAAGAACTAGTGGCGGAGGCTCGAAAAAAGACACCGATCATCTTTGTCGATTTTCATGGTGAAGCGACAAGTGAAAAGCAAGCCATGGGGTGGTTCCTGGATGGTAAGGTTACAGCCGTCGTTGGTACACACACACACGTCCAGACAGCCGATAACCGTATATTACCTGCAGGCACCGCTTACATATCAGATGTAGGCATGACAGGACCATATGATGCCATCCTTGGTATGGAAAGAGAGGCAGTCATCCATCGGTTCCTGACCAGCCTTCCAGTTCGTTTCGAAGTCCCAAAAGAGGGACGGACCCTATTAAGCGGGGTTCTCCTTGAAATTGATGAGAAAACTGGCAAGGCAAAGAAGATAGAAAGGATCCTGATTAACGAAGATCATCCCTTTTACCATTGATACGAACGGATGGACAGTCAAACTGCCATCCGTTTTTCCATTCTTTAATAAATGGTGTACAATCCCGGTTTTCTTTGTCATACAAGTTTTACTTGATGAATATAGTAGCAGTGGAAAGTGTTATAACTATTGAGCCAAGTTAGAATCGGCAGGGAAAACAAGGAGGACTAGGAATGGAAATATTAAAAGTTTCAGCAAAATCTAATCCTAATTCTGTAGCAGGCGCACTAGCGGGAGTGCTCAGGGAAAGAGGAGCAGCCGAAATTCAAGCAATCGGTGCAGGTGCGTTAAATCAAGCCGTCAAGGCAGTAGCAATCGCAAGAGGGTTTGTCGCACCTAGTGGAGTTGACTTGATTTGTATTCCTGCCTTTACAGATATACTTATTGATGGCGAAGAAAGAACCGCAATAAAACTAATCATTGAACCAAGATAATTGCATGTTTGGGTGTCCTGTTTGTCGAATGGCGAGCAGGCTCTTTTTTGTCGTGAATTCCAAATGACGAAAGGCCCGTGTCGCTTTATAATGGTATATATAATCATAAAAAAGTACAGGAAGGGGGATTACATTGGAGATTTTTGATGCACATTGTGATGTGCTGATGAAGATGTTCATCGATCCGGATATTTCTTTTACAAATAGTGATAAATTACATATAACAAAGCGGGGTTTATTGGACGAAGGGGGAAAAGTCCAATGTTTTGCCATATATATACCTGAAAAAGTCCACCCTGATATGAGATTTCAAGCGGCTTTGGCGATGGTGGATATTTTTCATGAAAAGATTTTGTCGGAGCCGGAATTGAAATTCATAAAGACCAAGGCAGACATTGAATCTTTAAAAGAAAAGGAAATCGGTGCAATGTTAACTTTGGAGGGGTGCGATTGCATCGGGAATGATTTGTTGAAACTGAAAACCCTTATTCATCTTGGAGTATCCTCGGTAGGTCTGACTTGGAATCATGCTAACTTGGTAGCGGATGGGGCATTGGAAACAAGAGGGGGAGGCTTGACAGGGTTTGGAACGGAAGTGGTCGCGCTACTGAATGAGAAGTCAATTTGGTGTGATTTATCCCATTTATCTGAAGCTGGATTTTGGGACACTCTAAAGTTGGCGAAATTCCCGATCGCCTCCCATTCGAATGCTTATCAGCTTTGTCCGCATCCGCGAAATTTAAAGGACGGGCAGATAAAAGCCCTTTTACAGAAAAATGGGGTGATCGGAGTAACCTTTGTCCCGCAATTTCTAGCAAATGGCCCGGTTACGATAAAGGATATCTTGAAACATATAGAGCATATATGCAGTTTGGGCGGGGAAAGACAAATTGGATTAGGGTCCGACTTCGATGGAATCGATCATATGGTAGAGAAGTTAACGTCATATAAGGATTATCATAACTTAATAAATGAATTGAACAGGCTTTATTCCAGTGAGTTTGTACAGGGTCTCCTTTTTGATAATTTCACTCGTAATTTTCCGCTTAAAAAGGAAATATCTTAAGTGATTTTCAATTCTTACTATATAGATATGAATAAATATTCTGAAAATATAAAAAATAAAAGCAAAAAGGTTGCAATTTGATGATTTAACCGATAGAATTGAAAGCGTTTAGTACACCTTTCCTAAATTAGAACGATAATTATACATAGTTGAATGTTCTAAGAGAGGTGCGGTTAAATGCATTTATATACGAACGTCCTAAAGGAGTGTAAGACATGATCAATCAACTTTCATGGAAAGTTGGCGGACAACAAGGTGAAGGTATTGAAAGTACAGGAGAAATATTCTGTATTGCCCTCAATCGCTTAGGTTATTACTTGTATGGCTACCGTCATTTCTCATCCCGAATCAAGGGTGGACACACGAATAACAAAATTCGTGTAAGTACTACGGAAACTCGTGCTATCTCTGATGATTTAGACATCTTAGTTGCTTTTGACCAAGAAACAATTGACGTCAATTATAAAGAATTACATGAGGGTGGCATCATAATTGCAGATGCAAAATTCAAACCTGTCTGCCCAGAAGATACAAAGGCAGAATTATATATTGTTCCTTTTACGGAAATAGCAGCCGAATTAGGAACATCATTAATGAAAAATATGGTTGCCATCGGTGCAACATGTGCTGTTCTCGGAATGGAAATTTCCGTATTCAACGATGTGGTTGATGAAATATTCGGCCGTAAAGGTGAAGAAATCGTTAAGAAGAATATGGATGCCATTACTGCCGGCTATAAGGCAATGGAAGTGCTGCTTGGAGAAAAACTGGGCGCGATGGAGCTGGAAAAGGCAGACGGCCAAAAACGTATGTTCATGATCGGAAACGATGCTATCGCTTTAGGCGCAGTTGCAGGAGGTTGCCGCTTCATGGCAGCTTACCCGATTACTCCGGCTTCGGAAATCATGGAATACTTAATTAAGAAACTTCCTCAATTTGGCGGGACGGTCATACAGACTGAAGATGAAATCGCGGCAGCCACAATGGCTATCGGTGCGAACTATGGCGGTGTACGTGCCATCACAGCTTCAGCTGGACCTGGGCTTTCCTTGAAAATGGAGGCGATTGGTTTAGCGGGCATTACCGAAACGCCAATTGTCATCGTCGATACTCAACGTGGCGGTCCATCTACGGGACTTCCTACAAAACAGGAGCAATCCGATTTAATGGCCATGATTTATGGTACACATGGTGAAATACCTAAAATCGTCATGGCTCCGAGTACTGTTGAGGAAGCTTTTTATGATACGGCAGAAGCATTCAACCTTGCAGAGGAATATCAATGTCCGGTTATCGTTTTATCCGACTTACAGCTATCATTAGGTAAACAGACGGTTCAGCCGCTTGATTACGGCAAAGTGGAGATAAGACGCGGAAAATTGGTTGACTTTGAAATTGAAGAGCCAGAAAACAAATCTTACTTCAAGCGTTATGAAGTAACGGAAGACGGAGTCTCACCACGGGTAGTGCCTGGTATGAAAAATGGAATTCACCATGTTACGGGTGTTGAACATGATGAAACGGGCAGACCTTCCGAGACGGCCTTGAATCGCAAATTGCAAATGGATAAACGGATGCGTAAGCTTAATAATTTAACTAACACATTCCAAACACCAGTATACAAAAACACACCGCATGAAGAAGCGGATTTATTAATTCTTGGTTTTAACTCAACACGCGGGACGATTGATGAAGCGATCGGCCGTTTAGAAACGGACGGAATGAAAGTGAATCATGCGCAAATCCGCTTGATTCATCCTTTCCCAGCTGATGAAGTCCTTTCATTGGTGCAAAGTGCTAAGAAAGTAGTAGTTATTGAAAATAATGCGACTGGACAATTGGCTAATATTATCAAGATGAATGTCGGACATGTTAATAAAATAAAAAGCATCCTAAAATATGATGGCAACCCATTCCTCCCGCATGAAATTCACACACAATGCAAGGAGATGTTCGAATATGGCAACGTTTAAAGAATTTCGGAATGATGTAAAACCAAACTGGTGTCCTGGCTGCGGAGATTTCTCCGTTCAGGCTGCCATGCAGCGTGCGGCAGCCAATGTGGGATTGGAGCCGGAGAATTTGGCCGTTGTTTCCGGTATCGGCTGTTCAGGGCGTATATCCGGTTACATCAAGTCATATGGTTTCCACGGCATCCATGGCCGCTCACTGCCAATTGCTCAAGGAGTAAAAATGGCCAACCGTGAATTGACCGTTATAGCTTCAGGCGGTGACGGAGATGGTTTTGCAATCGGGATGGGACACACCATCCATGCGATCCGCCGTAATATCGACATTACGTATATTGTCATGGATAACCAAATTTATGGATTGACTAAAGGCCAGACTTCTCCTAGATCAGCTGCTGGATTTAAAACGAAATCCACCCCAGAAGGATCAATAGAACAGGCTGTTTCACCTATGGAATTAGCATTGTCAGCTGGCGCTACGTTTGTGGCCCAAAGCTTTTCCACTGACTTGAAAGATCTGACGGCGATCATTGAAGCGGGGATAAACCATAAAGGGTTCTCCTTTATCAATGTTTTCTCTCCTTGCGTAACATATAATAAGATCAATACGTATGATTGGTTTAAACAAAACTTAACTAAATTGAACACGATTGAAGGCTATGATTCATCAAATAAAGAACAGGCCATGCAGACTTTGATGCAGCATGACAGCCTTGTGACAGGGATCATTTATCAAGACTCTTCACGCCCTTCGTACCAGGAATTAGTGCCAGGGTATGCTGAAAAAGCGCTAAACAAATCAGATTTGACACTGGATCAAGCGCACTTTGATAAGCTTGTTGCTGAATTTATGTAAAAGTTAAAAGGTTCACCCCTTAAGATGGGGTGAACCTTTTTTTATGACTAATTGGAAAGCTCAAGAAGAGAGAATCACTATACTCTCTAAATTAGAATCCGAAGAAATTGCAACGATTCCTTCTACGACAATGGTGGTCGCGGTCGCGGTCACGGTCGCGGTCACGGTCACGGTCCCGATCGCGCCTATTACAGCCCCTCACAGCACGACAAAAATTGTCTGCGATTCTATCGTTATCTCTGTCCCGATCTCTGTCCCGATCGCGGTCCCGATTATGGTCCCGATCGTGGTCCCGATCGCGCCTATTACAGCCCCTTACAGCACGACAAAAATCGTCTGCGATTCTGTCGTTATCTCTGTCCCGATCGCGGTCCCGATCATGATGATCATGATTATTGCATCCACATGACATATAAGTCACTCCTTCATTGTTTTTGTTTTTTGTTGTACAAGATATCTTATTCGAGAGCGGACAAGATGCTATAGAAACATGACCCATTTAACAAAAATGTACGAATGCCTAAAAATCATCATTATTAATGTGAAAAGGCCGGTACAAAAGTGATTATGGTATTTTTGTGATTGATTTTTCATATCTTTACATATTAAGGTAGATGAAAAAGCACAGCCCTATTTCAGGGGGAATGTACATGTTGAGAGGTAAAATGAAAGCCGTAGTCAAACACCACCGAGGTTATGGGGCACAATTACAAGTTGTCGATATACCGGACATTCGTGATGACGAGGTCTTGATTCGTGTGGAGATGACCTCGATCTGCGGAACGGATATTCATATTTTCACCTGGGATGAATGGTCACAAGGAAGGGTGAGCCCGCCATACGTATTTGGGCACGAATTTGCAGGGGAAGTAATCGAGATAGGAGCAAGTGTCAGTAATGTTTCAGTTGGTGATTGTGTATCTGCCGAAACACATATAGTTTGCGGTACATGCAGGCAGTGCTTAACAGGGCAATTCCATATCTGTAAAAAAACAAACATTATCGGTGTTGATAAACAAGGGTGCTTTGCAGAGTACATAGCTCTGCCAGCCAAGAATTTATGGAAAAATCCAAGTGATATGCCACTCGATATAGCTACCATCCAAGAACCGATGGGGAATGCCGTCCATTCAGTGCTGGCTGGCGAGGTGCTGGGTAAAACGGTGGCAATAATCGGTTGTGGTCCAATTGGGCTTATGGCGATTGCTGTAGCAAAGGCCGCAGGTGCTGATAAAGTAATCGCTCTTGATATTAATGATTATCGACTTCAGCTAGCCAAAAAGATGGGTGCCACACACCTCATTCATTCAATGAATCAGGATCCAGTGGAAATCACGAAAAGCATTACAATTGGGGACGGGGTGGATGTTGTTTGTGAAATGAGCGGTAATCCAGCAGCTATCCAACAAGGGTTCAAGATGGCGACCAATGGTGGAAGAATATCCATTCTAAGTCTGCCTTCTAAGCCCGTCACGATTAATATAACAGAGGATATCGTATTTAAGGGTCTTACTGTCCAAGGGATAACTGGAAGGAAGATGTTTTCAACCTGGCAACAGGTTTCAAGTCTGCTTGAAAGTGGCAAGGTTGATGTAAAACCAATGATTACCCATCGGTTCTCACTCAGTGATTTTGAAAAGGGATTTGAACTGATGATCAAAGGCCAGTGTGGTAAGGTTCTCCTTATACCTTGAACACCTAAAAAGGTGGAAATGGCATACTCTGCATTTGAAAAATCTTGAAAGGGGAAAGCGTCATCCAAAAATGATAAGAAGAGGCTAAATTCGTCATAGCCTCTTCTTTCATGTTCTTATTTTCAATATTTGTGAAAAATTTCTTACAATTGAAGAAGCAACGACAGAATGATTGTTTCTTGCTGTTAAAAGCTTTATACTATGATAATGTGGATATATCACACTTAATAGCTAATATTTACTGGAAATTCTTAAAAAGGAATCCGTATAAATTCATTTGATGATAGGTCTTGGAATAGTTGGTGAAAGAAATAAACTAACTATTTTGAAAGGAGATTAACTATGAACGAGAAACAACGATTAGAATCACAACAAGTACAGGCTGAGAATCCAGCGGACAAAAAATCCGAAAAGGACTTCAGTAAGTACTTTCAAGCCGTTTATATTCCGCCTTCCTTAAAGGATGCGAAAAAGCGGGGAAAAGAAGAAGTAGAATATCATGATGACTTTGCCATTCCTGAAGGCTTCCGCGGAATGGGAGAAGGTAAAAAGTTTTACATTCGCACTTTTGGCTGTCAAATGAACGAACATGATACAGAAGTCATGGCGGGCATCTTTATGGCACTTGGTTATCAGGCGACAGACTCGGTGGATGATGCTAACGTCATTTTACTTAACACTTGTGCGATTCGGGAAGGCGCAGAGAATAAAGTGTTCGGTGAATTGGGGCATTTGAAATCATTGAAATTGGAAAAGCCGGATCTATTGCTTGGGGTTTGCGGCTGTATGTCACAAGAGGAGACAGTTGTAAAGCGGATTCTAGAGAAGCACCATTTTGTAGATATGATTTTCGGAACGCATAACATCCACCGCCTGCCGCAAATTCTTAATGAAGCGTATCTTTCCAAGGAAATGGTCATTGAGGTTTGGTCTAAAGAAGGTGATGTAATCGAGAACCTTCCGAAAGTGCGTAAAGGAAAAACCAAGGCATGGGTCAATATCATGTATGGCTGCGATAAGTTTTGTACATACTGCATCGTACCGTACACGAGAGGGAAAGAAAGAAGCCGCAGGCCTGGAGATATCATCCAGGAAGTCCGTCATTTAGCGGCACAGGGTTACAAGGAAATAACCCTGCTTGGACAGAATGTGAATGCTTACGGTAAAGATTTTACGGATATCGATTATCGTTTCGGCGATTTGATGGATGAAATCCGAAAAATCGACATTCCGCGTATTCGTTTTACGACAAGCCATCCCCGTGATTTTGATGATCATTTGATTGAAGTACTGGCTAAAGGCGGAAATCTCGTAGACCATATCCATCTTCCAGTTCAATCGGGAAGTACGGAAACACTTAAAATCATGGCCCGTAAGTATACACGCGAACAATATTTAGAGCTAGTTAAAAAAATCAAGGAAGCTATCCCAAGTGCATCGCTAACCACGGACATCATTGTAGGCTATCCGAATGAAACGGAAGAGCACTTTGAAGAAACGATGTCATTATACCGTGAAGTTGGTTTTGATGCAGCATATACTTACATCTATTCACCACGTGAGGGAACACCGGCTGCGAAAATGCAGGATAATGTACCGATGGAAGTGAAAAAGGAACGTCTGCAACGCTTGAATGCCCTTGTAAATGAAACGTGCGCATTGAAAATGAAAGAGTATGATGGACAGATTGTTGAAGTGCTCGTTGAAGGCGAAAGCAAGAAGAATGCGGAAGTATTAGCAGGTTATACAACGAAAAATAAGCTCGTGAACTTCAAAGGACCAAAATCCGCTATTGGCAAAATCGTAAAAGTGAAAATCACCGGAACGAAAACATGGTCATTAAATGGGGATATGGTTGAAGAAGCAACGGCGATTGAGGTGGAGTAATATGACTAAATATACTAAAGATGACATTCTGAATAAAGCGGCCGAGCTTGCTGAAATGATCGCAAGCACGGAAGAAGTCGATTTCTTTAAACGGGCAGAAGCTCACATCAATGAAAATCAAAAAATCCGTGAAATGATCGCCAGCATCAAGAGTTTGCAAAAACAGGCTGTAAACTTCCAACATTACGGCAAAGAGAAAGCATACAGTCAAGTGCAGGCCAAAATTGATGCACTGGAAAAACAATTGGATGAACTTCCGATCGTGCAAGAATTCAAACAATCCCAAGTGGATGTAAATGATCTTTTACAAATGGTCTCATCACAGGTATCGAATAAGGTGACGGACCTGATTATTGAATCGACCGAAGGCGATGTCCTTCGCGGTGAGACAGGTTCACAGGTACAAGCAGGCGGCGGAAGCTGTTCATGAATATTAAAAAAGCCCTTCTGGTTTCAGAAGGGCTTTTTTAATATGCGGAAATCCTTATACAGTGCCCATTCGTGACACATATCCCAAAACATGCGCATAAAATAACCTAGGTTTAAAACATTACAGCAGTTTTCAAACAATTAAAATTCTACGCACAATAGACTTTTACCACGCATAGGATGAATGGAAACTGTATGAGGAGGGTTCGCTAGCATGTCACAATATAGAGAGATAATTACTAAAGCGGTGGTGGCAAAAGGACGTAAATTCACAAAGTCCTCTCACACCATTTGCCCGGCTCATCATCCTTCTAGCATTCTAGGTTGTTGGATCATCAACCATAAATACGATGCAAAGAAAGTCGGCAAAAAGGTAGAAATTCACGGCAGCTACGAAATCAACGTCTGGTATTCTTATAACCATAATTCGAAGACGGAAGTTGTAACTGAAAAAGTGCAATATACCGACGTTATTTCGCTGAAATACCGTGATCCCGATTATCTTGATGACCATGAAATCGCTGCAAAAGCTGTCCAACAGCCGAATTGTTTAGAAGCATGCATCTCCCCATGTGGACAAAAAATCATTGTCCATGTGGAAAGGGAATTCTTTGTGGAAGTCGTCGGCGAAACGAAAATTTGTGTCGCTGTAAGTCCAGATGGCCGCTGTGAGGATGACTGGGGCTCTGATTTCGATGATGAGGATTTCGAAGATTTAGATCCGGATTTCCTTGATGAATTCGAAGACGAATAGAATATAGAAATTAATACCGGATGACATTCCCTTCATCCGGTTTTATTTAATTTGAAGCGGGACAAGTCCCTATGGCTTTGCAGATACAGCTAGCTTACAATGTAAAGGATAATTGATTTACCATGCAATTTCGAATACAGGCCATGTTGCATTTTCGTATGTTATAATGAAGGACATAAATGTGTAATAGATTTTAGTTTGGAAAGGTTTTGAAGGAATGGCTGGATATACTCCAATGATACAGCAATATTTAAAAATTAAGGCAGAGTATCAGGATGCCTTTTTATTTTTTCGTTTAGGCGATTTTTATGAAATGTTTTTTGACGATGCACTGAATGCATCACAAGAGCTCGAAATCACATTAACGAGCCGAGAAGGCGGTAGTGAAGAGCGAATTCCGATGTGCGGCATTCCGTATCACTCGGCTGCTAATTATATTGATATATTGATAGAAAAAGGTTTTAAAGTAGCTATTTGTGAACAGACCGAAGATCCGAAGCAAGCCAAAGGTGTGGTACGCAGGGAAGTTGTCCAGCTCATTACCCCGGGAACGAAAATGGATAGTAAGGGTCTTCGTGAAAAGGAAAATAATTATATTGCCACCATCACTTATTTTACGGATGGTCAGTTTGGCTTTGGATACAATGATTTATCGACAGGGGAAAATAAGGTTACATTGATTGAGAGTTTCGAGGAAGTTCTGAATGAATTTGCCATCCTTGGTGCGAGTGAAGTGGTCATTGCCGAGGATTTCAATGAAGAATGGAAAAAAATGCTTCAAGAACGGGGCGCAGCCGCCCTATCCCTAGAGAGTAAGTTGGTCCAAAGCGAGTCATTCGCTCCATTGCTTCATTTGTTAAAAGACCAGAAACTGGCGACAACGACCTCACGTTTATTGAATTATCTATACCGTACCCAAAAACGCAGCCTGGATCATTTACAGCCAGTGCTTGCATATGAAACATCACAATATATGAAAATTGATTATTATAGCAAACGTAATTTGGAATTAACTGAAACCATTCGTTCCAAAGGTAAAAAAGGCTCATTACTATGGCTGCTTGATGAAACAAAAACAGCCATGGGCGGAAGGATGTTGAAGCAATGGATTGATAGACCGCTCATAAATAAAAAACAGATCGAGCGGAGACAAAGCCTTGTTGAAACCCTGAAAAATCAATACTTCGAACGACAAGACTTACGTGAACGCCTGAAGGAAGTGTACGACTTGGAGCGGCTTGCCGGAAGGGTGGCCTTCGGGAATGTAAACGCTCGGGACTTGATTCAACTGAAACGTTCCTTGCAACAGGTGCCGGTCATTCGTGAAATCGTGAAGTCAATGGCTTCCAATCAGGATATTTCAATCCTGGCCGATAAATTGGATCCTTGTGAAGAAGTGACGGATTTACTTGAAACGGCGCTTGTAGAAAACCCTCCATTGTCCGTGAAGGAAGGGAATATCATTCAGGATGGTTTCCATAAGGAGCTGGATACATACAGGGATGCCAGCAGAAACGGGAAAACTTGGATTGCACAGCTTGAACGCGAAGAGCGGGAACGCACCGGGATCAAATCCTTGAAAATCGGATATAATCGTGTATTTGGCTATTACATTGAAGTCACACGAGCAAATTTGCATCTGCTTGAAGAAGGCCGTTATGAACGGAAGCAGACTTTAACGAATGCCGAACGTTATATCACACCTGAATTGAAAGAAAAGGAAGCTTTGATTTTACAAGCAGAAGAAAAAAGCATCAGTTTGGAGTATGACTTATTCCTCAATCTTCGTGAAGAGGTCAAAAGCTATATCCCTCGCTTACAGGATTTGGCGAAAGGCGTCAGTGAACTGGATGTCCTGCAGTGCTTTGCGACGATTAGTGAAGAACGCCATTATGTGAAGCCTGTCTTTTCCGATGATCGAAGAATCGTACTGAAGGAAGGCAGGCATCCAGTGGTCGAGAAAGTCCTTCAATCACAGGAATATGTCCCCAATGACTGCTTTATGGATGGAGATCGGGAGTTACTCTTGATCACAGGGCCCAATATGTCGGGTAAAAGTACGTATATGCGTCAAATAGCGCTAACATCGATTTTAGCGCAAATTGGATGCTTCGTATCCGCAAGTATAGCTGAATTACCTATTTTTGATAAGGTATTTACCAGGATTGGCGCGGCAGATGATTTGATTTCCGGTCAAAGTACTTTCATGGTCGAGATGCTTGAAGCAAGAAATGCCATCATGAATGCGACAGAAAACAGTTTGATATTATTTGATGAAATAGGCCGGGGAACATCAACTTATGATGGGATGGCGCTTGCTCAGGCCATCATTGAATATATTCATGAGGAAATTGGGGCAAAGACACTCTTTTCGACTCATTATCACGAATTGACTGTATTGGCAACGGAACTCCCAAAATTGAAAAATATCCATGTAAGTGCCATTGAGCAAAATGGAAATGTCGTTTTCCTTCATAAAATTAAAGAAGGGCCAGCAGATAAAAGCTATGGAATTCATGTGGCTAAGCTTGCTGATTTACCGGAGCAGTTAATAGATCGGGCGGCTGCTATTTTAGCCCAGCTAGAGAATGAAAATGGACAGGCAAAGGCGATTCCTGAACAGCCTGCTGCTGAAAAAGCACCTATTGCCGAAGCTGCCCCTGTTACATCCGTCAATGAGGCACAGCTTTCCTTCTTCGGAGAAGAAGCTCCTAAAGGAAGGGTGAATTCTTCACCAAAGGAAAAAAAGGTGCTGGATGACATAAAATCACTGGATATCCTTGAAATGACGCCGCTTGAGGCAATGAATACCCTTTATAAATTACAAAAGAAACTTAAATGAGAATTAAAGCGAGGCGATAAAAATGGGAAAAATCATACAGCTTGATGAGGCTTTATCTAATAAAATCGCAGCTGGCGAAGTTGTTGAACGCCCAGCCTCAGTCGTTAAGGAACTTGTGGAAAACGCAATAGATGCAAACAGTACCATTATAGAGATTGAATTGGTGGAGGCTGGACTTGGTTCCATTCGGATTGTGGATAATGGCGATGGGATTTTACCTGATGACATAGAAGCGGCATTTAAACGTCACGCCACTAGTAAAATTAAAGATGAAAATGATCTCTTCCGAATCCGAACACTTGGCTTCCGCGGTGAAGCCATGCCAAGTATTGCTTCAGTTTCCCGTTTTGAAATGAAAAGCAGCACTGGCGAAGGGGTAGGAACGCGCATACTTCTTGAAGGAGGCTTGGTTAAGGAACTTGAGGCTTCATCCAGCCGTAAAGGAACGGATATCCTGGTTTCCGACTTGTTTTTTAATACCCCTGCACGGTTGAAATATATGAAAACCATTCATACCGAGCTAGGAAATATTACGGATGTCGCTAACAGGCTCGCACTTTCACATCCGGATGTTTCTATACGGTTAACACACAATGAGAAGCGTATCCTCCATACGAATGGTAACGGTGATGTCAGGCAGGTGCTGGCGGCAATCTATGGTACGAATATTGCCAAAAAGATGATTCCGGTTCAGGCAAGCTCCTTGGATTTCAAATTATCCGGATATATCGTCATGCCTGAGATCACCCGGGCATCAAGGAATTACATTTCAACCATGATAAACGGGCGCTTCATTAAGAACTATGCGCTCGTGAAAGCAATCCTGGATGGGTATCATACACTTCTTCCAATTGGACGTTTTCCAATCGCTTTGCTGAATATCGAAATGGATCCGATTCTTGTCGATGTCAATGTACATCCATCCAAAATGGAGGTAAGGCTCAGCAAGGAACAGGAATTGTACAGTCTTGTATCGGAAACGATTAAATCTTCGTTTAAAAAGATGTCTCTAATACCAAGTGGATATACACCAGCAGCAAAGCCGGAACAGGTGAAAAGTGAGCAAACCACTCTGGAATTGGACCATGTTGTTGAAAGCGGCAAGCGGGTCCTGGAAGAAGCCAAGAAAGAAGCTTCCCTCTTGAAGGATACCTTGATTCGGGAAAAGCAGGAACAAAAGAATTACGTGGATCATAATGAAGATTTCAATCTTGAACCAATAAAGGAAATAATCTATAGCACTGAACAGCAGCAAATGGAAGATGTCTATGTACCGGTCTTACAAGATGATGAAAGCAAATCATATTTCGAGTCAGCTGAAAAGTTTACAACCTATACGGTCGAAAAAGAGGAGGAAATCGAGGCGAATGAACCGGAAAGCCGCATCCCTCCGATGTACCCGATTGGGCAAATGCATGGAACATATATTTTCGCCCAAAACGAAAAGGGCTTGTATATCATAGACCAGCATGCTGCCCAGGAACGGATCAAATACGAATACTTTAAAGAAAAAGTCGGTCGAGTTGAAAACGAGCTACAGGATATGCTGGTCCCCATCACCCTTGAATTTTCAACGGACCAATGTATCCGGATAAATGAATATCGGAATGAGTTGGAAAAAGTCGGCGTCTTTTTAGAGGAGTTTGGCTATAATGCCTATATTGTCCGATCGCATCCACAATGGTTCCCTAAAGGAATTGAACAGGAAATCCTTGAGGAAATGATAGAACAATTGCTATCGATGAAAAAGGTCGACATCAAAAAATTGCGCGAAGAAGCAGCCATCATGATGAGCTGTAAAGCCTCCATAAAGGCAAACCGTCATCTGCGCAATGATGAAATCCAAGCACTACTGGATGAACTGAGGCGGACAACAGATCCCTTCACATGCCCTCATGGAAGACCTATCATCATCTCATATTCCATATATGAAATGGAAAAAATGTTCAAACGGATCATGTAATTAAAAGCAATGGAGAATCCTTATGTAATGGGGTTCTCCATTGCTTTTTTAGTTAAATGACCACAAAATGACCACATTTATTGGTCCATGCTCTTTATTCCTAGAGCTTTTGAATGTGTTGAGTGGGGCAGTTCCTCCTGCCCAAATTACAGCATTTGTGTCAGTATTAGCTTCCCTTACTAATAATATGGGTAGTCCAAATTGTAAAGACATTGAGGGTTCAATTTGTAAAATAACTGAGCCTTCCCAGAAAGGAGTGGATGATGGAGGTTGTCCTACTCTAGTATCATTAATCTCAACGAGGAAGCGATGAAAGTTGATTGCTAACATTCCATAGCTTGATGAAAACAAGCGGCGAATGCTTGTTAAAGTAAGATGGTTTCAGCTATTGTTCACTTACAGGCAATGTACGTGGAAAAAGCAATGCATTCCCAATCTCTAAAATAAGTTGGTTTTGAAACTGTAGTTGAATTGGATTTAACGTATTTGTTGTACTTAGAAATATGCGAATACGAAAGGCACGATCAACGCATTTCGGTTATTTCAATGGTGGATATTCTCCTTTCTTAAAGGTTCATTTTTAGATTTGCTTAAGGAATCTGAAACTTTAAGATCTTTATATTTATTTTTTTCTCATCTCCTTTTTAAATTAATGTATAGGTAAGGATCAATTTTTGATTGGACAAAGTAGCCTGAATTTATCCAAAGGAGTGGAGGGATTTTTGAACCTATTAAAAAGGAAGAAATAAAGAACTGAGATTCGAATTTGATTTTGAATTAATGGAAGGCATTTCTGAAAATTTCACATAAAGTAATAGGCCATCCAAACCTGTATCAATATGTTTGGCCGTATCATCATCCAATCCGAATTAAATGTAAAGAAAGATAAAAAGATTGTGAAGGACGAAATGTAATATCGTTTAATATTATAACAACGCAATTATTTAGTCGGAATCCTAAATTAGCTATTTAGTAAATGGTGCTTGTCTATACCATTTTTTGGAATATGCATAACATAATATAGGTTTTTTTATATGCACAAATTTTATAAGAATGGAGAACGATAATGGCGAATGGATGTAACCAAAATCCGATAGGGGCTTGTTCAGAAGCGGAAGGAATCAATACAACTGCTAATGGGACAGCCTCTCATGCGGAAGGAATGAATACAATTGCCAACGGGACAGCTTCTCATGCGGAAGGAAGTACCACCATTGCAGGCGGTAACGCTGCACACACGGAAGGGTATGATACCGAAACAACAGCTGATACGGCCCACGCAGAGGGGAACACTACGACAGCAAGCGGGGCAGCATCTCATGCAGAGGGATTTCAAACAGTAGCCAGTTCAAATACAGCTCATGCAGAGGGAACTAGTACGACAGCAAGCGGGGTTGCTTCCCATGCAGAGGGATCTAGTACGGCAGCAAGCGGGGTTGCTTCCCACGCAGAGGGATATCTGACTACCGCTAGTGCAAATACTTCCCATGCGGAAGGAAGTGAAACAATAGCGACGGGAAACTCCGCCCATGCGGAAGGGTTTCGTACAACGGCGACAGCTGATACGGCCCACGCAGAGGGATCCACTACAACAGCAAGCGGGGTTGCCGCCCATGCGGAAGGTTTTGAAACTAATGCAAGTGGAGCTCAATCGCATGCTGAGGGTAATAATACAACAGCAGCCGGAGCTAATTCGCACACAGAAGGAATGAATACACAAACAACGATCAGCGGAATTAACGCGCATGCAGAGGGAGAAGGGAATACAGCGAGTGGCAGGGCTTCTCATGTTGAAGGAGGCGGTGTAGATACACTCGGGAACCCGGCTCAAACCCTTGCAAGCGGTGCGGCTGCACACGCGGAAGGTATCGGTACCCTCGCTAGTGGGTTTGCTTCCCATGCGGAAGGGGGAACTCCAGACATTAATGTAAATCCTGCTCCACAAGCTCTTGGCGATTTTTCTCATGCTGAAGGAGTTGGGACTACGGCCAGTGGAAATATCTCTCATGCCGAGGGATTTAGCACTACAGCTAGTGGAACGGTCTCCCATGCGGAAGGCGTCTTTACAAATGCCATTGGAGACGTTGGTTCTCATGCAGAGGGCGTCGATACAACTTCGAGTGGGTTTGCTTCCCATGCCGAAGGTTTAAGTACAATGGCAAGTGGAAATGCTTCCCATGCCGAAGGGGAGGGTTCAGTCGCCAGTGGAAATCGTTCCCACGCTGAAGGGCATAGTACAATTTCAAGTGGGGAAGCTTCTCATGCCGAAGGAAACGCAACGATAGCCTCCGGAGATGTATCCCATGCCGAAGGACAAGCTACAATTGCAGATGGGCCATTTTCTCATGCCGAAGGAAATTCGACAACGACAAATGGCTTTGAAGGAGCTCATATTATGGGCTTAAATGGAGCGGTTAACGCCGTGGATGGAGACCCAATTTATTCGTGGAATATAGCTTTCGGAGCAGAACCGTATGACACTACAGGGCTAGTTGGAAAACTTCTGAATAACGGTAATATGTTCATTGACGGGGCATATGGCACTCCGGCGGGTGATTACGCGGAGATGTTTGAAACGGCTGATGGAAACCCAATTGATGTTGGCTACTTTGTTGTAGCATCAATTGAGGACAAAATTCAAAAAGCAACTTCCACCGCAACTTTTATTTTGGGCATCACTAGTGCAACTCCTGGTGTATTAGGGAATAGTGGAGGGTTGCGCTGGCAAGGAAAATATCAAACCGATGAATGGGGAAGAAAAAAATACCATGAAGTCACCCTTCCACCCCAAAAAGACAAAAAAGGGAATGAAATTATTCCGGAAAGTACCGTGAAGCAGCCCATCCTTAATCCGGATTGGAACCCTAATCAAGAGTACGTTTCTCGTGTAAACCGACAAGAATGGGTGGCTGTGGGACTAATTGGTCAAATACGAGTGCGAGATGATGGAACTTGTGAAACCCATGGTTATTGCTGGCCGAATGATGATGGAGTCGCAACAAAAGCGGAGAAAGGATATTTCGTATTAAAGCGTACCGGACCGAATCAAATATTGGTTTTGGTCACTCCGCTTCAAAAAAACTAAATAGCTAATGACCATTTCATAGCTCGGTCAGCTATGGAATTTTAACAATAAGGGAAACCGAATTTCAGAAAGATTATACAATTAAATTTTATAGAATTGGATTGAACACTTTGATATCTGTAGGTACCTTTATAGAAGAAAAGCTCTGAGCCAACCGCAAAATTGAAATGAATCATCTGTTGTTATAGATGGGGGGGCAATTTGAGAACCTCTTATATTATAAGAAGAAACTCGGTAGAATATAAAGAGAAGTATAACTGATTGTATCCAAGCGTACCCTGGATTTTTAATGCCCATAAACCACATTAGGTGACCACCATAATGTAAGATGTGGCGTGAAAAACGGATCATGTAATTAAAGGCAATGGAGAACCCTTATGTAATAGGGTTCTCCATTGCTTTTTTGATTCCGATTTATTAGTTGTATAGGACCTCGAACAGGGGGGATTGAGTTCCCTGCACTTATCTTCAAAAATAATAATACGGGGGATTGGGCTGATATTGATAGTTGTAAGCCGGGGCAGTATACATTTGGTTATCATAGTGATTAGTATATTGAGGATACTGCTGCATGTCTTCTTCGGCCGCTCGATGGCAGTTGGCTGGCGGACCGATGAATGTTGATGGCTGAACTGTTGCAATTGCTTTTTTCCATTGATTTTCATCCATGCAATAAGTATGAGCCATAATATTTGCAGGCGTCAATTTCAAGATATCTGAACCGAGGATCACCTCAGGTGTTGGTGCATTAAAAATGGCGAGCAAGTGGGTATTATCAGCATTAGCCACTTCATAATGCCACCAACCTTGTGGGACGTTGGCTACTTGACCGGGTTTAATGGGGTAATTTTGAATTTGCTTTGTAAATGGATTCAGTAAGGAAACGGTTGCCGCTCCAGAAATGCAATACACTAGCTCCGCTGCATTTTGGTGATAATGCGGTTCTACGACATTGTCTGTACTAAGGTAAATATCTAATAATGAAACATTTTCGAGGGTATTTAATTGTTTAACACCTAATGCATTAATATAGTTTTGATTGTCTTTTTTCATGAAATTGCTTTTATTGACATCGAAAAAGAATTGTGTGGATGGTGAAGTATAGTCCATATAGGAGACCATGAATTTATCATTCCTTTTTTAAGACTTGATTTTTCAGGGTATGTTAAATCTCATTCTAATGTGCACTAACCCAGTGGTTATGTGCCTATCGAGGTGATAAGGGTTGCTGATGATACTGTCATTGAATGAATGATAGACAGTGACTTCGGGTAACGTATTAGTCATGATTATTATATCGATATTATTTTATAACCGAAACTACTAATCTGATTATTGGATATAATCAAACTTTTAATAAGCAGAATTTTCCCATTGCGTGACTTTAAATTACAGTGATATAATGTTCTCTGTGATTTTAAAGTTTAACATAGGAAGTGGCTAAATTGTCGAACAATTCAAAAGAGAGTAAATTCGTCCCGTACGTTTCTGCATCTAAATCTCTACCGGAATTGACTGCAACTGCAATCATTCTAGGGATCATTCTTGCAATCGTATTCGGGGCGGCAAATGCATACTTAGGCCTACTTATTGGTTTAACTGTCTCTGCTTCTATACCCGCGGCGGTAATTTCAATGGCCATATTAAGAGGGGTTTTTCGCAGGGATTCAATATTAGAAAACAATATTGTGCAAACGATGACCACGGCAGGTGAGGCTATTGGTGCCGGTGCTGTATTTACCATTCCGGCATTATTCATGTGGGACATGGACGTGAGTCAAGCATTCATCATTTTCGTAGTATTAACTGGGGGATTTTTAGGGGTCTTCATGATGGTTCCCCTTCGCCAGCTTTTGATTGTAAGGGAGCATGAAACATTACCTTATCCAGAAGGTACGGCATGTGCCGAGGTTCTGAAGTCAGGAGAAAAGGGCGGTACAAGCGCCAAGCTAATCGGAGCCGGTTTGGTTATTGGCGGTGTTGTTAAAGGGCTTGGTGATGGATTTAAGCTTTTCAAGACTGAGGTTGAAACAGGGATCACGAATTTTAAAAATGCAGTGGTTGGTCTTGATGCCTTTCCTTCCCTTTTGGGTGTAGGGTACATTATTGGACCGCGGGTTGCAGGACAAATGCTAGGTGGGGGTTTATTAGCCTGGGTCGTTTTAATACCGGCCATCAGCTTTTTTGGCGGAAACAATGGGACAGCCATTTTCCCTTCTGATGTACCGATCGGTGAATTGGATGCATGGGGAATTTGGGATAATTATATTCGCTATATTGGTGCTGGTGCCGTTGCAACGGGCGGATTGATCACTTTGATCAAAACATTACCAATACTTTTCAGTTCAGTTATTGATACTCTTAAAGGCGTAAAAGCCAATAAAGGACAACTAAAATCTGGTTCTATCCGTACAGAACAAGACATACCGGCTAAATACGTTTGGTTGGGTACGATCATCTTAATTTTAATCATTGCTTTCACACCTATAACAGATGTAGGAATCATCGGTGCGATTGCAATCGCGATTTTTGGATTTTTATTCGTGACAGTGGCTTCAAGGGTTGTTGGAATCGTCGGAAGTTCGTCTTCCCCTGTTTCAGGAATGACGATCGCCACACTATTGATTGTTGCGATTGTCTATAAGGCAACTGGTTTTACTGGTACGACTGGAATGGTAGCAGCTTTAACCGTCGCTGCAATCATTTGTACAGCACTTGCTGTTTCAGGTGATGTTTCTCAGGATCTAAAAACAGGATATATCGTCGGCGGAACACCATGGAAACAACAAGTTGCCATGATGATCGGTGTTGTAGCGTCCGCTTCTGTCATTGGTTTTATCCTGGTTCTTATGGATAACGCATATACGATGGGTTCTGCAGAACTGCCTGCACCTAAAGCGGCACTTATGAAAATACTTGCCGAAGGTGTTCTAGGGGGAGATTTACCTTGGACTCTGATCTTTATCGGTGCGGCTATTTCCATTACATTAGAGTTTTTCGGTTTGAATTCACTTGTTGTTGCTGTCGGCATATACTTACCGGTTCATACTAGTACGCCAATCATGATCGGTGGATTTATTCGATTCTTCGTTGAGTTCTTCTCGAAAACAAAAGAAGCGCTTAAAGCAAGGGTTGACAGAGGTGTATTATTTGCCTCTGGTTTAATAGCGGGTGAATCATTGATTGGTGTTCTTATTGCCATATTGATCGCGGCAGGTGTCCAAGTTCCTGCTGCAGCTAAATTAGCCAGCAATTTGCTGCCATTCTTATTATTCCTTGCTCTAGCTGGATTGCTTTGGTTCGTATCCAGCAAAGGGAAAAAAGAAGATGCTTCGTAAACGCCAATCAAAAAAGAGGAACCTGTTAACCATGGTTCCCCTTTTGGAAAGACGCGTCACTATGGTGCAAGAATCTTCGGAAGCAACTTTTTTGGTCATTCAAAGGACCAATTTTGTGGAACGAATGACCATTCGTTTCTTTAAACAGCCATCAGTCCGTAAAATCAAGCTTGATAAGTTTGGAGCATATGCCATTAAACAGATGGAGTTCCAAAGGAATGTAAATCAGATCTCTGATGCGATGAGTGAACATTTTGGTGAGGAAGCGGAACCAGCCTTACCCAGGTTGATGAAATTCCTGGAAATTCTAGAGGTTCATGATTGGATCATATGGGATGATGAAGAAGAAAAATGAAAAAAAGCTGAAGCACTTCTGGGTGCTTCAGCTTTTTTCTGTATTGGTACAAAATTTACCACATTGCATTTTATGAAATTATACTATAGGTATAATTATTTGTAATAACTTTATATGCGTTATATTCTTGTACTGTTAGTCATGATAAATAAAGCAAAACTATTCACATTTTGAAGCGCAGGTGGTTTATCATGGGAAGAGTACAAGGTAAAGTAGCATTAGTGACAGGTGGAGCTTCAGGCATTGGGTTATCCATATCGACACTAATGGCTATAGAAAGCGCAAAAGTCGTGATTGCTGATTTTAATAAGCAGGAGCAAAAGAAGCGGCCGAAAACATTAAAAAACAAGGTGGGGAAGCAGCTGGAGTATTTTTGGATGCTGGACAAGCAGACTCCATCCAGGCAGCAGTCGACTTTACCATTGAACAATATGGAACGGTTACGGTACTCGTTAATAATGTGAGTTTAACTAACCTGCATAGTGATCTGGATGTCGTGAACTTAGATTTGGAAGAATGGGATCGACTTATGGACGTGAATTTAAAAAGTGTGCTATTAGGAAGCAGGTTTGCGATTCCTCACATGATTAAAGCTGGAGGAGGTTCGATTATCAATACGGACTCAATGGCCGGATTTACAGGTGACTCGTACGATCCGCATATGGTGCGTCCAAAGCGGGGGTAGTAAATTTGACTCGTTATACCGTTGCACAGTATGGTAAAGATCATATTCGTTGTAATGGAGTGGCACCAGGTCTCATATTAACTCCTGCAGCGAAAAATAATATGCCTCAGGCCGTACTCGATATTTTTGGCAAATTCAATGCATTGCCATATCATGGTGAAGCGGATGATATCGGTTATACCGTACCATTCCTTTCATCTGAAGAGTCCAAATTCATTACAGGTCAGACGATCCAAGTGGAAGGCGGTCATTTAACCCAAGCATCTCTGAATTTAATGATTATGTAACGAGAGCAAATTCCACGCCCTTTATTAAAAAACATGAAGCAGGTGTATATAACAATGGAAGTAAAAAATTATGATGAAATGCTGAACATCAGGACGGAAGGTGAACAAAAAAAATTCAATGATTCTTTGCATTATCATCGATATGAACCCACGCCATACAGCGCATTGGAACAGTTATTCAAAGAATATCCACTGAAAAGAAATGATCGCATTGTGGATTTTGGATGCGGTAAAGGACGCTTGAATTTTTTGATCCATCACTTCTATCAATCATCTGTGGTTGGCGTGGAAATGAATGAAAATTTCTATAAAGAAGCGATCGAGAATCTGAATGGCTACATGAAAAAAAGGAAAAACGACAATAACGATATAGAATTCCACTGTTGCTTGGCAGAAGAATATGATATTGATACGAAAGACAATCATTTTTATTTCTTTAATCCGTTCTCGGTACAGATTTTCATGAAAATCATCAATAACATTTTGCTATCCTTTGAAAAAGAACCGCGCCAAATCGAACTGATATTATATTATGCTTCACAGGATTATATTTTTTTCCTCGAAAATCAAACTGCCTTCGAGCTGAAAAACGAAGTGATGTTACCTGGCTTGACTGAATCTAATCCTTTTGAGAAATTCGTCATATACCATTTGTTATATTGAATGGATATTCGTTTTTCGGTGATAAAAACACCCAAGCAATCTTTCATGGATGCTTGGGTGCAAAGAGTGAAGCCAATAAAGGCGCTTAATTTAAAGCGGATTGTAAAATCCTTATTACTTTTTTCTTTTTGCATGCTCCTATTCCATTTTTTATCTTTAAATTTTATGCCCTTTTATTTCTAAGGATGAATCACTTTGTCTATGAAGAGCGAGGTTCCAGTTTATAGTTTGTAAGCCATAGTGAACATAAAAAAATTAATTCAAATGCATTGGTAACAGCCGAACTTTCTATGGGAATAGGAATGGCACTTCCAACTATCATGACTATAACCCCTAAAAGCATCCAAATCCAACGTGTTCTTATAAATGTGTAGATGCTAATCACCAATAATATAAAGGTGACAATAAGCACCATTAAAGGTGGGCCCGAAGATTCCTCACTAACATATCTTAAAACTCCATACTCGTAGATTGGTACAAATGTCTTATGCATATTTTTAATAAATTCATAGATGATAAGCCCAGCTGTAAGGAAAAGGAAAAAGTAGGGTGCTATCGTTTTTTTTGTAAAAGGAATATGTATCCTTTTTGCCATTCCCCATCCAAACAAGATCAATGTGGGAGTGATAAATCCATGACTCCAGAAACGTAATGCATTTAATAAGTTTAACAAAGGGCCATCACCAATGAACTTTCCCGAGGCAATAATTAAGTTATCCACGATAAGCCCGAAAGTAACTAGAAGAATAAAGCTTGAATACGAGAAGAGTTTGCGGTCCTGTCGAAGTAACGCCATTCCCATGATAAAAAGGATCATATAAACGATTGAATAACAAAAATATAAAATAGTATCCAACTACATCACCCCCTATATTGTTTTTTCCGTACTATAATAGAACAAAACATAAAAGTGCCCTTTTAAATATAATTTTAGTTTATTGTGAAATTCATATTCAGGAAAGATTGGAAATACCTATTCGGAGAATATAATAGGTAGGCTTTATATGTGGTTTTTATAAAGTATCAAAGGTCTCCATAAGAAACTTTATATTTAAACAAGGATGGAAGCATTGTCAAACCCATAAATAGCGATATTACTGTTAAGCAACTATTGAAATACGTGGTAACCAGCTTCTTTCGCGCCTTGTTTCTTTTTTAGATTAAGTAGAGATGACTTATCCGTCTACATGAGGAAAATGATAAAAAATATTCAAAAGAGAAGGAAGTTAGATGTAATGTTCGTTTTATATAGCCCAAAAGAAAATGAAGAGCAATACCAGTATCTATGTGCGTTAGAAAAAGTACTTAGAAATAAATTTTAGGGATAGTGGGGTATAAAATGAAGAAAGTTATGAAATATATTCTCATTAGTATAATTCTATTAATGATTATCGCTTTCGGCGGCTTTTATATATGGTCAGAACAAACATACAAACCATCAGATGAATTGTATGCGTTAGTTGGAAAGGGGGATATAAAAAAGGAAAATGGGTTTGTCACATTCGAACCAACAAAAAACAAGAAAGTGGGCATTGTCCTGTATCCAGGTGCTAAGGTTGAGCCCGAAGCATACGGTTATTATGCAAAAGAATTAGCGAAAGCGGGATATACAGTCGTTATCCCAGATGTAAGGTTCAATTTCGCTATGTTTGATAAAAATAAAGCGACGGAAGCTAAAGATGCATATCCAGCAGTGGAGAAATGGTACGTTGCTGGTCATTCGTTAGGAGGAGTGGCCGCCACCGCATATGCTTATGAAAATCCAAAAGAGGTGGAAGGGATTATCCTCCTCGGTTCATATCCCAGTGACTCGAATGACTTTTCAAAAATGAAAGTTCCTATGCTATCGTTATATGCAGAATATGATGGGCTATCTACAGTAGAGAAGATTATGAAGACAAAGCACTTACTATCTAAAGAGGCAAACATGCATAAGATAGCGGGGGGGAACCACGGTCAATTTGGTGTATACGGAAAGCAAAAGGGAGATAATGAAGCGACTATCTCAGCTAAGAAACAACAAGAGGAAATGATAGCTGTCACAAAAAAATGGCTTGAACAGAATGGGGAATAAGTAAATTTCATCAACGATTACAACAGTTGTTGTGTTCCTTCCAATTGGTTTGTGGGTGGCATTACTGAAAAGTTCTATTTACCGTTTGCCCTAATTATTTTTTTCTCACTTTTGGTCGCGATTACAATTGTTCCGGTTTTAGCCAAATTTGCATTCTAAAGAGAGACGCCAGAAGAAAGTGAAAGGGCAATTCATAGAGGGTATGGCATTTGATGGTTAAATATTGAATCACTAATTTATATTTTAATCAGTTCAGCCGTAATTCTTGTTGAATCATTCGCCATTCCGTCATTTGGCTTTACATTTATTCCGAATGAAGGTACCAAAACGGTGACGACGTCCATTCAGTTGCCGCCATCCACTTCTCTAGAGAAAACGAATGAGATATCGGTAAAGGTAGAAGAAATATTCGAAATTAAACCGAGATAACCGAAGAGAGAAACAGCTACTCTAATGCAGTTTTATTTAATCTAATCTTTAATAAAAATATAATCTATAAATTATAAACTTGTTTTTGATTGCAAGCCAACTATAATAAGAAGAGATTTCAGACTGTAGACAAACTCGATGAAAATCGAGTTTGTCTATTTTTATGTTCCTTGTACTTTTGCAATTAGTGGTGCCATAGATCATTCAGCCTTTACTGCTGTGTGTACGAGGAATTATAGTGAATTTTCATCAATTCGGGAATCGAGAACTATTCAACGAACTATTCTTAAAGTTAACGTATTACAGAGAGGATGGAGAATTCCCACTCAGCCCTTTTTAGCCTACCCATCAGAGATTATTGCTCCTCTTTTATCGATTTTCCGTTTTTATGTAATGATGGATAAAGAGAGGTATGCCCTCGCTTCTTTGACTTAGAGACGGAATGGAGGGGTTCAGCAAATTTTAGCTAATATAAATCATTTCTGAACGTTTGTCCTTTCGTTTGTTCTTCAATATTTTTCGTCGCAGAAATAATGAGTAGGTTAATTGGGATAATCTTAGATATGTCATTCTCCTAATCTCTTTTTCCTGAATCACCCTTAATAATCGGGATTGCATCGAAAAACTGATGATAAAAAAGTGAATATTGAAAAAACCCAAGCAATCTTTCATGGGTGCTTGGGTGCAAAGAGTGAAGCCAATAAAGGTGTTTAATATAAAGCGGATTGTAAATTCTTTTGGGGCTCATATCGTTTTTCTATATAAATTTTATGCCAAGTCATAAACGTCAAAATGGTCCAGAGCTTCCGGCTGTTGTCCGCTTTATTATTTACATGGTTTTCAAGTAATTCTATAATTTGCGCTTTATTAAAAAGGTAGTCAGTCGGGCTTTCCTGGATTAACCTTACAGCCCAATCGTGTAACTCATCCTTCAGCCAATGTCGTATCGGAACAGGAAAGCCTAGCTTTTTTCTGCTCCATACATGTTCCGGCACTATCCCGCGGGCAGCTTTTCGGAGCATGTATTTGGTCGTTCCATTTCTCACTTTTTGATCCATATTAAGTTTTGAAGCCGTATTGAAAACGCATTTATCCAAAAATGGAACTCTCACCTCTAAAGAATTCGCCATGGACATTTTATCTGCCTTCAATAAAATATCACCTTTTAGCCAAGTTTGAATATCAATGTTTTGCATTTGGGTTATAGGATCATACCCTAAAGAACTTGAATAGATGGGATTTGTCACTTTCTCATTTTCTAGCCCGTTGAGATAATTCACAAGTAGTCGTTTTTTCTCTTTCTCGCCGAATATGTTTGCGTTCCCGATATATCGGTTTTCTAAAGGTGTCACTCCACGCTCTATAAAACTCTTTCCTCTAACACCTTCTGGCAAAACAGAGGAAATCGCCTTCAACACTTTGTTCAATGGTGTTGGAAAATAGGAAAACATGCGCAGGGAATGGGGCTCCCGGTATATATTATATCCGCCGAATAACTCATCTGCCCCCTCACCGGACAAAGCGACTTTGACGTGTTTTTTAGCTTCCCGGGCGACAAAATATAGTGGGACGGCAGCGGGGTCCGCTAAAGGGTCATCCATATGCCAGATGATCTTCGGCAGTTCCGCCAAGAATTCTTTAGGACTAATGATATAACTTATATTTTCTACATTCAGTGCGGCTGCTGTTTCCTGTGCAACGTTTATTTCACTATATCCATCTCTTTCGAACCCAACAGAAAAAGTTTTGATCTTAGGGTTAATCTCTTTTGCGATGGAGCAGATAAATGATGAATCAATCCCGCCCGATAAAAAAGATCCAACTGGAACATCACTTCTCATATGGACGTTTACGGAATCCATCAGAGTGTCTTGTATTTCTTTTAGGACCTTTGAATCGTCTATATTGGAAGGGTGAAAAATAGGTTTCCAGAACCTTTTTATATCCATTTTCTTTCCTGGTTCTTTAATGAAGTAATGTCCAGGTAATAACTTTTCAATATTCTTGGATAGAGTCGATGGTTCGGGAACATATTGAAAACTGAGAAAATGCTGTAATGAATTCACATCCAGCTCGTCATTCATGGCTGTCAAAATACTCTTTTTTTCTGATGCAAAATAAGTAACATCATCTTGCTCACAATAGAAAAAAGGCTTGATTCCAAAGTGGTCCCTTGCACCAAAAAGCTTTAGCTCGATTTTATCCCAAATGACAAAAGAGAACATGCCTCGCAATTTCTGGACAGTTTGCTCTTTTTGGCTACTAAAGAGGGCCAATATCACTTCCGTATCAGAATCTGTCGTAAACTCATATCCTTCATCAATGAGTTCTTTTCTTAGTTCAATATAATTATAGATTTCGCCATTGAAAATGATCCAATATCTTTCATTTTCATATGAAAGGGGTTGGTTTCCATTATCTATATCGATTATGCTTAATCTCCTAAATCCAAAATTCACAAATTCATCAAAGAAATATCCTTCATCATCCGGACCCCTATGGGTAATGATCGTGTTCATCTTCTGAATCGTTTCTTTCATATTTGAATTTATGGCTTTCGGATATTCGTGAATACATCCAACAAAACCGCACATAAAATCCACCTGCCTAATTAATTAATAGTAAGAGATTTCCCAATAACTTTTATTAATATTTTCAAAAAATAGGTACAAAGTTGAATGCCAATGTAAATAGAATGGAATCTCCTAGTCTTCTAGATTATGTGATTATGATATATTTGTCAATTTTACTCATAAAATGAATGTATTTGTAATTATGTAAATATGTATCAGAAGCACAACAAAAAGAGACAATCATTATGATTGCCTCTAGAAGAAAAATAAGTTTGCATGCAGTTTTTATTAAAAAAGATTCCAGTTGATTGGAGGGGGTGCCTGGAGGGAATTCAACGTTCCAATCTTACAAACACTTAAAAAAATCGAGTTTGTCTACAGACTATGATGCCTTAATTAATGAGGCATCCGTCTTATTTCAATAGTTCCGCTCGATGATAAAGTGAGCACGATCGCCTCTAAAGAGAGTTTTAGAGAATTCAATAACCGATCCATCATTCTCATATGTGTATGTTTCCAATGAAAAACAAGGTGAACCGTTCGGAACTTCCAATTTATCAGAAATGGAATCGTCGGCAAGTGAAAACTCCAAGTGCTCGACCGTCTTTTTTACTTTTAAATCGAATTGTGTTTCAAGTACTTTAAAGAGTGATTTTTCACAGGCTTCAATATTTAGCCCGGGTGTTTTATACCAAGGGAGAAAGGCAATTTCATATTGAAGCGGGATGTCGTTCACGTAACGTATCCGTTCCAGTTTATTTACGGGGTCTCCAATATTTTGTTTGAAAAGCTTGGCAAGTGTAGCATTTGCTTCAATCACCTTTAAGCTAATGACCTTTGTTGAAGGGTTTTTACCTTGCATCGTGACTTGCTCAGAGAATTTTTCAACCGTGCTTGTAAGAAATTGCTTCACTTTATTCTCCGAAACGAAAGTACCTTTGCCTTGGACACGGTAAATATAGCCTTCGACGTTCAATTGCTGTAAGGCCGTGCGAACAGTTGTCCTGCTTACTCCGTATATTTTACAAAATTCAGCCTCAGTCGGTAATTTTGTATTTGTTTGATATTCGCCATTTTTTATGAGATCGATAATCGATTCCTTAACTATGGAATGCAATGCCGCTTCTTTATTCATGGTCTCCACAGTGATTCCTCCTATGCTCATTCCCAATATATACATATAGATTATCTCGGATAAGTACAATAATCAACTTTAATTCACAAATTTGTAGTAACAAATTTAAATTTGTGTTGATATTTTTTCGATTTGTAACTACAATGTATGTATGGAGGCAATAATACCCATTTCATCCAAGGGAAGTGATAAAAAAGTAACATCGGTTATTTATAAGAAAACGGTTTCAACTCACTTGAAAATACTGAATAATCAATCATTAAAAAGGGGGGTAATTTCAATGAATATCTTATTATGTTGTTCTGCAGGGATGTCTACTAGTTTATTAGTTACCAAGATGGAGGAAAGTGCTAAAAAACAAGGGGTAGAGTGTCATATATGGGCAGTTGGTTCTACAGAAGTTAACAATGAAATAGATAAGGCCGATGTTATTTTATTAGGTCCACAGGTTAGATATCTTCTTTCCAAGCTACAGGAAGCGGGGAAAGAAAAGGGAATACCTGTCGCAACCATCAATCCGATGTTCTATGGACTATGTAATGGTGAAGAAGTGCTAAAACAAGCCACTACTTTAATAAAAGGAGAATAAGGATATGATGACTTTTATTGATAAGTATATTATGCCTGGGGCGGTAAAGGTAGGAAATAACCGGCATTTGCTTGCAATTCGTGACGCATTGATTGGAATGATAGCGATTACAATGATCGGGTCATTCGCCGTCCTGTTTAATAATCTAGGGCAAGTCATCAAGCCATACGGAAGAATGATGGAGGCCATCTTCGGTCCAGCATGGAATACGCTCGGCGGTGATATTTGGTTTGGAACCTTTGCATTCATGACGGTATTCGCTGTATTCGGCATTTCTTATAAATTGGCACGATCATACGGTGACGATGGTTTTGAAGCGATGCTGGTATCCGCAGCCTGTTTCTTCTTACTATTGCCTCAAATCGGAAATGTAACTTTAACCATCGATGATAAGGATGTTACTGGCGGGGCTTGGGGTTTTGTAAGCGTAAACTATTTTAATGCTACAGCCCTCTTTACAGGAATTGTCGTTGCCTTGATAGCCACTGAAATATTTGTGAGACTTTCCCGAGTGAAGTATTTAGTCATCAAGCTTCCTGATGGGGTTCCTCCTGCGGTTGCCCGTTCATTTGCAAAGTTAGTGCCGGGTATGGCAACGATCTTTATCGCTGGTATATTCGGACTGCTGTTCCGTAAAGCTACGGATGGGCAGGTATTGAATGACTGGTTGAGTAAAGTGATCGTATCTCCATTACAAAGTGCAGTAGATTCATTGCCATTCGCTATTTTACTAGTATTTCTTGTTCATTTATTATGGATGATCGGTTTGCATGGACCCAATATCCTTGGTGGGATAACGACACCGCTTTTTGAAAGTTCAGGAGTGAAAAATATCGATTTATATGCAAAAGGCGTCAAAGACATGGACCAATACGGGGTATTGGCGGGTTCTTTCCTGGATGCATTTGTTTATTTAGGCGGATCTGGTGCAACACTGGGCCTCATCATTGCAATGATCATTGCCGGCCGGAAACGGTATAAACAGATGATTGCACTCGGAGGGGCACCAGGAGTGTTCCAGATTAACGAACCCATTCTTTTCGGATTGCCTATCGTTCTGAATCCAATGTGGTTCATCCCATTTGTTCTCGGCCCGGTAATTACAACGGTGATCTCTTATATCGCGGTAAGCAGCGGAATGGTTTTCCCGATCGTCGCTAAGATTCCATGGGTTACCCCGCCGATTGTCGGTGGATTCCTTGCCACAGGCGGACATGTATCTGGAGCGGTTTTGGCTGCAATCAATCTAGTCATTTCAACAGCTATCTATTTACCATTCGTTTATGCTCAAGTGAAGATAGACACCAAAAATGAAACAAAGCTTACAAAAGATTCAGAAACGCTAAGCCTTTAAGAAAGTAGTGATGAAAAATGGAAAAAGAAGAATTATACCAGCTATCCTTTCAATTGATTTTATATAGCGGGAATGCGAGAAGCTTTGCAATGGAAGCGTTGCAGGAGGCAAAGAAGAAGGATTTTGATTCTGCCCGCGTGAAAATCGCCGAGGCGGAAACGGAATTACTGCAAGCCCATAAATACCAAACCCAATTAATCCATGCTGAGGCAGGCGGGGACTCTTTTGATCTTCCCATTATCCTGGTGCATGCACAAGATCATTTAATGACAGCGATGACCATGAAGGATCTTGCAATTGAAATGATCGATCTACGCGAAGAATTCTTACATGCAGATGCTGTGAAGGAGAGGACTGCTGAATGAGCAAGGGGTTGAAGATCGTCACGATTGGCGGAGGTTCGAGCTATACGCCTGAACTGATCGAAGGTTTCATCAAATATCATGAAGAACTTCCTGTGAGTGAAATTTGGCTCGTGGACATCGAAGCGGGAAAGGAAAAGCTTGAAATTGTCGGAAATTTGGCAAAACGAATGATCGAAAAGGCTGGTGTGAATATTGAAGTCCATCTCACGCTGGATAGAAAGAAAGCGCTTAAAGGCGCTGATTATGTAACGACCCAGCTTCGGGTGGGGCAACTCGCAGCCAGGGCTCTTGATGAAAAGATTCCATTGAAACACGGAGTGATCGGGCAGGAGACGAATGGACCAGGCGGGCTTTTCAAGGCCTTTAGAACGATTCCCGTCATTCTGGATATTGCTCATGAGATGGAGGAATTATGTCCGGAAGCATGGCTGATTAACTTCACGAATCCTGCAGGAATGGTAACGGAAGCAGTTCTGCGTCACAGTAATATTTCCAAAATCATCGGACTCTGCAATGTACCGATTGGGATGGAACGGGGTGTTGCGGATTTGATGGATGTAGAGCCATCAAGGGTCCGGATCGACTTTGCCGGCTTGAACCATATGGTTTACGGCTTGGATGTATTCGTTGATGGCGAGAGTGTCAAAGATCAAATCATCCATTTGATTACGGATCCAGCTAAAGCCGTCACGATGAAGAATATCCATGCAATGGGCTGGGAGCCGGAATTTCTTAGAGCGTTGAACCTGTTTCCATGCCCTTACCACAACTACTATTATAAAACGGGTGATGTGCTGGCCCAAGAATTGAAGGATGCGGAAAAAGGGGAAACACGTGCAGAGGTCGTTCAAAGACTTGAAGCAGGCTTATTCGAACTATACAAAGACCAAGATCTGGCTATCAAGCCGCCGCAGCTTGAAGAGCGCGGAGGTGCGTACTACAGTGATGCGGCTGTGCGGTTGATTTGCTCGATGCATACGGATAAGCGAGATATTCAAGCGGTGAATACGGTCAACCATGGTGCGATTGAAGGCATCCCATACGGATCGGCGATTGAAACCAGTTGCGTGATAACTAAGGATGGTCCTAAACCAATCAATGTAGGAGAGCTTCCTGTCGCTGTCCGCGGATTAATTCAGCAAATCAAATCCTTTGAAAGGGTAGCCATCGAAGCTGCAATTTCGGGGGACTATGATACTGCTTTGCTTGCCATGACGATCAATCCACTCGTTCCAAGCGACCGGGTTGCAAAACTTATCTTGGACGAAATGCTGGAGGCACATAAAGATTATTTGCCGCAGTTTTTTGAAAAAAAGGAGTTGCAGGATAATTTATCATGATTGAAGTCCTTGTAAATGCAGATGATTTCGGGTTAACTAAAGCGGTGAATTATGGGATTTTGGATAGCCACAAATATGGAATTGTCAATTCGGCAACGATCATGATGAATGCGAAAGCAACGGAGCATGCGATTGAAATCGCCAAGAAAACACCATCGTTGAAGGTAGGCATTCACTTAGTCCTGACATGGGGTAAACCTTTGTTGAGTGATGTTCCGAGTTTGGTTGACGAATCTGGTTTCTTTAAGAAGCAAGGTACGGTATATGGGGATCCTGCCGGCATTTCCTTGAGCGAATTGGAGAGGGAGTGGTCAGCACAAATCGAAAGATTTTTGGAATTTGGCCTATTCCCGACTCATTTCGATAGCCACCATCATGTACACGGGATCAAACCATTTCTACCGGTTATTAAAAAGCTGTCAGATAAATATGGATTGCCAGTCCGTAATGCCGGAAGCCACCTTGCAGGGATTCAAACCGTTACAGATGTTTTCCTGGATGATTTTTATGGAGAAATGGTGGTTGAAGATTACTTTCAAAACTTGAAAGGGAGAGTAATGGATGGGGCGAGTGTGGAGATAATGACCCATCCTGCTTATATGGATGAAGAATTGATGGAGGTTTCCTCTTATAATGATAAACGCTTGAAAGAAACCAGGATTTTGACAAAGGCAAAATTACCTGAGGGATTTTCCCTTAGATTCAGCATCAACCAAGTAAAGATTTGATTTCAAAAGAGGACCATTCATCAAAAGATGAATGGTCCTCTTTTATTGTTAAAATTAATAAGCCAGGCTGAATAGGGCTTTGATGTGTGATAGGTAACGAACATTACTTGCTTCTTTCATCAATGTAGCCGGAAGGCCTTTAAGGGACGTGTTATTGGCCCCGACGGTTGCCACTGCATCCTTACGGCCAAGGCTCGCAAGTGTACCTGAGTTTACAGGTGAGAATTCTTCAAGTTTCTTGCCTTCAAATGCTGCATATAGGTTGTATCCAACGAGCTCACCCATTTGCCAAGCATTTTGTGCAGTAGGAGCGTATGGACGGCCGCCTTCAGGAGGGAACGCAACTGCACTGTCGCCGACAACGAATACGTCTTTATGGGATTTGGATTGCAAATACTCATTGACGGTTGCTTTTCCGCGATCCACTTCAAGGCCTGATTCGCCTACGATAGGAAGAGCCGCAACTCCGCCTGTCCAAACAAGCGTATTGGCCGTTATCGTTTGTCCGTCTTTCAATTCGATTTGATTTCCTTTAACACCCGTTACAGGCAGACCTGTCAGGAATTCAACGCCGCGTGCTTCCAAGCTTGTCATGGCACGTTCGATTAAGTGGTCAGGCAGTACCGGAAGGATTTTTGGACCAGCTTCCACAAGCTTGATTTTCAAGTCCTTGAAGTCCACTCCGAACTTTTTGGCGATTTTAGGGAAATGATCCACGATTTCACCGATTAACTCAACGCCCGTCAATCCGCCGCCGCCGATCACGATGGTTGCGTCCGCTTCATTATTCGTTTGAGAATATTCGCGGATGCGATCTTCGATATGTTTGTAAATCTTGTTAGCATCATTAACGGATTTCAAGACCATGCTGTTTTCCTCAAGTCCCGGAATGCCGAAGAATCCTGTTTGGCTTCCCAAAGCAACAACCAGAGCATCATAAGATAATGTGGAACCATTGGCAAGTTTCACTTCTTTATTATCGACCGAGAATGACTCCACTTTGGAAATGACAAGGTCGATATCTTTTCCTTTGAAAAGCTTTTCCAAAGGAATGGAAACGGCTTGTTCAGAAATGGATCCGCCTGCAAGACGGTGCAATTCGGTGATGATTTGGTGCGTTGGAAATTGATTCACCACTGTAACCTGCACTTCATCCTTTTTGTAATATTCACGTACGGATAAGGCAGATAGTAATCCTGCATAACCTGCACCTAAGATGACGATTTGTTTTGACATAGTTAATCCCCCGTCCTTACTGATTGAAAGTTATCAAATTATTTTTGGTTTTTACGTTCTGAAGAGACTTCAAGAAAAGCTTGGGCGAAACGGAAAAGCTTTTGTGCTTGCGGATCTTTCATCATTTTTAACAGACCAAAAAGACCGATCACATCATTATTCGCTTCTGCACGATCCTTAGCTTCGATGGCATTCGCCGCAAGCCCTTTCACTGAATGGACTACAGGTGTCGCGATCTCCGAAATGGCGCTGACCGTATCATTTTTCAACACATCATCAGTCGCAACTGATTGAGCGAAATCATAAGACTTTGTTAAAATATTCACTAACTCAGTCAGTTTTGGTAACTGCTCGACTAAAGTGTTCAATGATTCCTGAACCTCAGGCTTTAAAAGCTGATCTAAGATATCCAATTGCTCTTGGTTTGCAGAAATATTAAGTGTTTCATGTTCAGGTTTTGAGATTACATCTACCATATCTAATTCCCCTTTAAACTTAATTATTTTGATTTATGTTTTTTCCGCCGATACTACTAATCATACGACTCTAATCTCTTAATTTCAAATATTTCTTTTGTGATACGAATATAATTTTATCGTAATAATTAAGAGTTATTTGGTGGTTTTTTTGATTTATCTTAATATTCCAAAAGAGTATTAAGATTATTCTGGTTATAATACCTTATATAAAATGGGGATTAGAGGCATTCTACCTTGTCATTTCCTATAATAATAAATCTATAGCAGACACCTTTTTGTTTTGCTATAATGTCCATAATCTTTGACGGAATGGGATTCGAGAATATTTTATCTGATTTAGGGTACATACTATTATCGGAATTGGAGTTGATGCCCTTGGTAGAACGCAGGATGTTAAAGGTACGTGGTGAGATTATCGAAATATCGTCTAGGTATAATGAAAAATATAGTAAATGGAATTGTACAGCTAAAGTTCCTAATAGTTCCATCATTGCTTATTGTCGTGATAAGAATAAGCTTCGTGCTGAGACAGTTTCTATGAGCAGGTTATTAATTACGTATGAAGACTATAAAATTGTTTGATAAATAGAGAAAAGGCGCCCAATCTTGAAGATGAAGTTGGCGCCTTTTTTATAGAATAATATTTTATTTGCGAACCGGGAATATATCTTCGAAAATGGAGATATATCATCGGAAACTTCTGAATTATCTGCGAAAGTATACGATTTGTCGATTTTTCGACAAAACTTCGATTAAAAAAAGCTATTTTATTAGTGAAAAGCAACGAAATTGTCAAAAAATATATCAGAAAATACTGAAAAGGATAGTAAAATTATGTTAATATATTTAAAAAAAGTATTATTTTCTAAAGTAATAATGAATAATTTATATTTAAAGGATCTCCATTAAGAAAAGGTATTTCTAAACAGCAATTAGTTCAATTGATTTTACTACAATAAAATGAAATGGAGTCGATACAATGGTGAGTATTACTGGATATGGGAAAGCGAGAGAAGAAGCAGTGAATAATTTTCAGGAATTTGTGGGTTTTGAAATTCCTGAAGATTATAAACAATTTCTCCTTAAGCATAATGGCGGCACAACTACGGTTCAAAACTGTAAGTTTTATGTAGATGGATTAGACACACTTGTATGCTTACATGCACTTTATGGATTAGAGCTTCTAGATAAAGAACTGGATTTACAGAAATGGCATGAAGAAAACAGAGAAGACTTACATAAGAATTGCATTATAATAGGTAATGATACATGTGCAGGTAAAATTTTGCTGATAAATAATGAAGAAGAAAAGGGAGTTTACTTCTGGGATCAAGGTTGGTATTCGGATCCATCAAGCCAGGATGAAAACATTTATAAAGTTGCATCGAGTTTTCAATCCTTCATTGAGGGATTGAAAGTCCCGGAGGAAATCTAATTTTATTGTAATCCCCTTGATTGGCTCATGCCATTCAAGGTTTTTTATTGTCATGTTAATGAGGAGATAAAAATGTATAAAATATTATTGGTTGAAGACGATCTCAAAATAGCTGGAATTTTGGTCAATTATTTAAAAAGGTATGGGTATGGGGTTTTTGAAGTGAAGCAACTGGACCAAGTTTTTGCGGAGTTCCAGGATATAAAGCCAGATTTGGTTTTATTGGATATTAATCTGCCCTATTATGATGGGTTCCATTGGTGCCGGCTAATAAGGACGGTTTCGAAGGTTCCTGTCATATTCATCTCGGCAAGGACAGATGAAATGAACCAAGTCATGGCCATTGAATATGGGGGAGATGACTATTTAACAAAACCATTTCATTTGGAAGTGGTATTAGCGAAAATAAAGAGTGTCCTACGTAGGGTGTATGGTGAATATGCGGATATATCTTCATTCCACCAGCAAGTAAAGGAAATGGAGGGATTAACGCTTTATACGGAAAAAGCGATGATCGAATATCAAGACAATCAGGTAACGTTAACTCAAAATGAGTTGAAATTATTGAGTTGTTTACTACGACAGTATGACACAATCGTCTCTCGTGAAGAGTTACTTGAAGCATTGTGGAATGATGATTCATTTGTTGATGACAATACATTGACCGTCAATGTCACAAGGGTACGAAGAAAACTTGAGGATATTGGCATCAAGCATGCCATAACAACTAGCAGGGGAAAAGGATATCGACTAAAAATAGTGCAAGGTGAAGAAAAGTGAAGCTGAAATCCTTTATTAAAGACCGTCTTTATTTTATATTTTATACTGTTCTATTGGTAAGCCTGCTTATTATTGCTTATGCATTAGCCGTTCTGGAAGCGGTGAATCACATATCGATTTCAAATATCATCTATTTAATTATTCTCGCGTTGTTTATGATGCTTATATTTTTAGCGGCCGATTACATAAGGCAATACCGCTTCCTTAATCAATTAGCAAGGATGACGCAAGAACCGAGCTTGTCGTTTGAATATGTCGAAGCCTTTAGAGAACCTTTGACAAATGAACAAAAGTTGTGGATGGAGCTTTTTCAACAAATGAACAAGGTAACCATTGGGCAATTACAAGAACAAATCAAACAGAAGGAGCAATATGAGCTGTTGATTCATCAATGGGTTCATCAAATGAAGACACCTGTTTCAGTCATTTCCTTACTGATTCAAGAAGGCAAAAGGACATTTTCGAATGAGCCGATGAAGGATTATCTTAAAGAGATAGAAGAAGAAAATGATCGATTTCGCAGAGGGCTGGAAATTATATTGCATGGGGCAAGGCTGCAGCGTTTTTCGGAGGATGTAAAATCGGAGCGGGTTGACTTAATTAATCTAGTCAAGCAAGTAATTAACGAGGAAAAAAAACAGTTCATCAAACGGTTCATATATCCCAGGCTTGAAACGGAGCTTGAGAATGTATATGTACATTCGGATCGAAAGTGGCTGCACTTCGCCGTTAGTCAGGTGGTCTTTAATGCACTGAAGTATTCAAGGCAGGAAGAGCATGACAGCATAACGTTCAATATCATTGAAAAAGAGTCGGAGATTTTCCTTAGGATAACAGATCAGGGAATTGGAATTGTCCCACATGATGTAAAACGGGTGTTTGATCCATTCTTTACTGGTGAGAACGGGCGAGTCAAACAAGAGTCAACCGGAATGGGACTATATCTTGTGAAGGAAATCGTTAATAGACTTGGGCATGTCGTTACCATCCAATCGACTGTATCCGAAGGGACTACTGTGGAGTTTCTCTTTAAGACAAATATCTTACATGAAAGGTGACAGAATTGTAAGGGTGCTAAACGATTATGTAATAAACTTCGATGGGAGCCTCCCGCTTTATTCATTATACTTACGGTAAGAAAGGGAGGTATTTTCGGATGTCGATTTTAAAAGCAGAACAACTATCCAAAACTTATTTTCAAAAACAGGGGAATTTATTTCATAAGGCGTTACATAATTTCACCATGAATGTACAGAAAGGGGAATTTGTCGGAGTGATGGGTCCATCCGGCAGCGGGAAAACCACCCTGCTTAACTTAATGGCCACGATTGATAAGCCCACCACAGGTAAAGTCATTCTAAATGATCAAAATCCTAATGAATTAAACAATCAGGATCTGGCATTGTTTCGCAGAAGGGAAATTGGATTTGTTTTTCAAGACTTCAACCTTCTTGATACACTTACCGTTCGCGAAAATATCCTCCTTCCTCTAGCGTTAGATCATTATAAACTGCAGGTAATGGAATATAGGGTAAGTCAGTTGGCAAGCCTTCTTGGTATAGAAGGGATTTTAGAAAAAAGGACTTTTGAAATTTCTGGAGGTCAGCAGCAACGAACGGCTTGTGCAAGAGCGATGATTCATGAACCTTCCATTATTTTAGCGGATGAACCTACTGGTAATTTGGATTCCAAATCTGCCAAGCAGGTAATGGATACCCTCACGACACTTCAGGAGAAAAAGGGAGCAACCATCCTCATGGTCACTCATGACCCGACTGCCGCCAGCTTCTGTGACCGGATTCTATTCATAAAGGATGGCAGGTTCTTTTCGGAGGTTCACAGCGGAGGGGAAAGGCAGAGCTTCCATCAAAGGATTTTAGATACGTTAAGCGTTTTGGGAGGAGTCTATCATGAACATCCGACTTCTCGCTAAGAGAAATATTCAAGGAAATGCACAACGTTATCTTGCTTATTTTTTTAGTATTGTCCTTTCCGTCTCAATCTTTTTTATTTACGCATCGTTTATCTTTCATCCTGATGTGGTCCATGCGAATATTCCAGGGGGACAGTTAATTAGTAAGGGACTCATTGCAGCTGAAATAGTGATCATCATATTTTCAGTTTTTTTTATCGCTTATTCGAATGCAGCATTTATACAGCCGCGAAAAAAAGAGTTTGGGCTGCTGACACTGCTTGGAATGTCCAAATCCCAACTTAGAAAACTGATTTACCTGGAGCAAACGATGGTTTCCCTCATATCTATCCTGATTGGAGTTGGCTTAGGGTTTTTGTTCTCAAAGTTATTCTTAATGGCAATATCTTGGTTATTGGCTGTAGAGCAACCAATATCATTTGTCTTTGTTCCTGAGGCCTTTGTTTATACAATTGTTGGTTTCGTTTTACTATTTCAGCTATTATCGCTCCTTTCATTGTTCCACATAGGAAATGCGGAGGTAGTCGATTTACTCAAAGATAAACAAAAACCCAAAAAGACTCCCTTCGTTTCAAAGTGGTTAATTGCACTATCAGCAGTTTGCTTAAGCATTTCTTATTATTTGGCAGGTACGATGTCGTTGAACAATTCTTATAGAGTATTGCCCATAGTATTCTTCGTACTGATCGGCACCTATTTTTTATTCAGCCAAAGCATTGTCGCTCTATGCAGCAGGCTTTACCGGAAGAAGAAAAGCTTATATGGCGGAACGAATTTAATTACTCAAACAAACCTGATATTCAATATTAAGGACTATTCCAGGTTATTCTTTTTAACCTCGATCATTACAGCCGTGATTTTGACAGCTGCTGGAACACTTTTCATGTTCAGTGCAGATTTAAAAAAGCAAGGGATGGATAACATTCCGCAATCAATTGGCTGGGTTGAACAAGACGCTTCCATTTATTCAGTTATTGAACCATCTGCAGTGGAGAATACTTTAAAGGAAGATGGATTCAAGATCCTTTACGAAGTAAATATGACTGGAGTGCCCATCACCCACATGTTACCCCATATGAGAACGGGAGAACCCAATGAAAATAGGTCATTATTAATCTCGGAAAGTGATTATAACAATGCGGCTGCATTGCGAAAAATTGAACCAGCAAAGTTATCTGGAAAAGAAGCGTTATATATTTTTCCTTATGGGGGACTGGACTATCAATTCGTCCATAAGGGAGAACAAAAGGAGCTGCACTTTGGCAATCGAACCATTCAGGTAACAATGATTGGTCAGCGCAATCAATCGATAGTGGCACCCATAAAAGCAGCAACGACCCTGATGGTGGTCGATGATCAGCTGTATCATGAAATCACAGCTGATGTGCCTTTAAAAGAGAAGGTAAGAGTACGAGGGTATGAAATTAAAGACTGGGAAGAATCAATGGAAACAGCTGCTAAAATCGAAAAAATGTCTAATAATCCTGACCATAATCAATTGCAAACAAGAGCTCCGATTTATCAAGAAATGAAACAGGGAAGCATATTGATTCTTTTTATCGGCTTGTTTGTCAGTCTATTATTCTTTATCGTCCAAGGGAGCATGATGTATCTGCGAGTTTTTACGAATTTAAAAGATAAAAAAATTCAAATCCATGCCCTTCATCGATTGGGGTTGACAAAAAAAGAAATACGGCAAATTTTAAGCGCCGAAATACGCATCCTCTTTTTCGCTCCGTTTCTGATAGGGGTGATTCATGCAATAGTCGCCTACGTGGCACTAAGCAATTTATTGGAATCGAATTTGTTTGTCTACTCGGCCATGGTCATCGCAACGTATTTTCTTTTTCAACTGCTATACTATCAAGTAACTAAAAAGATGTATGAGCGGGCAGTCATCAATTCTATTAAATAAAAGCTATCATATGTATTGGAATCTGGGGTTCAGTCCCAGATTCCATTTTTTTTATTCAGGAGTCCTCTCATTGAAACGGCATTTTTATTGATGATAAATTAGTTAATATGAACTATTGAAAGAGGAGTGATCCGCTATTTTGCACAAATATATGGAATATGGTGTGATTTTACAGGTTAATCCTTTACAATCTTGTAATATTTTCATATAAAGGGTAAAATTATTTATTTGAAGCGAGAATATCGAACCCCGCATCATTTATTTTTATCATTTTCACATACATAATTATACTAAAATAATTACTTTATCGAGATAAAATGATTTATTGGAAATGATTAATAGTAGACGCGGTTTATACTAAAACATAAAAGGTCATATGATCAAAAAAATAGTGGGTGATCTGTCAATTACTTGATTTATTATAGTATTATATGCCTGGGGTTATAGAGAATATTAGATTTTTCCATATTTCTTTATCCCTTAATATAGTAAACTCAGAATAGGTTCGTTAACTTTTAGCTGCTAGAGATGAGGTAAGTTTAATCCTATGAAAAATAAAAAGTTAAGGGCACTTCTTTATTTGACCATACTTTTATTGATTGTTTTCATTCTTCTAAATATGTTTTCAACATATTTAAGCATTAAAAATTCTGTGCAAAAATCCGTTGCCAATCAAAACTTGGTAGCTGCCAGATCTATAGCCGACTCGATGGATATGGAGGCTTATCAGCGATTTCTCAATAACCAAGTAAAGAGCCAAGATTATTCGGATATAAAAGCTTACTTAGAGGATGCCCGTGAAAAAATAGGAGCATTATATGTTTATACCATCATGATTGATAATCCCACAGTATCCAAGTGCATGATTACTGGGTTTTCTAAAGATCATAAAGGGGATTTTCCTATCGGTGGTGCATGTACAGTTCCGCCGGAGCAGGTCAAACAGGGATATGAAGGCAAAAGCTTCATTACCGGGATTCTAGAAGATCCGGAATATGGTGAGTATTTGACTGTGGGAGTACCAATGAAAAATCAAGATGGTGACATTATTGGTTTTTTGGGCATTGATGTGAGCGCGGAAGATATTAATGCCATTAACGGCAAGGTATTGAAAAGCAGCATTGCCATTCTTGTTTATAATGGTGGATTTGTCATCATGCTGCTGGTTACCTTTTTTGTCATTCAAAAATGGTATCAAAAGGAACTGACACGTGAAGTGGGGGATACGGAAGATACGTATCAATCGGAATTTCAATCTCTATTTGCTTCAGTCCGCTCATTAAGGCATGATTTTTCCAATCATATTCAGGTGATACATGGACTGCTTAAATTAGAGGAGAACGCAAAAGCACTCGAATACTTAACAGGGCTTTCAAAAGAAGTCCATTCAATTGAATCGATGAAATTGGATGTGATTCATCCGGGCTTATCGGTCCTGTTGGAGACAAAAAGGCTCTCGGCCCAGAATTATAATATCGATATCGAAATTGATGTTTCACCCAAATCCTTCAATCGGATCAAAACAATTGATTTGATAAAATTATTATCAAATGTTATCGACAATGCTATTGAGGCAACAATTGAATTGCCAGAGCAAGAACGCCGAATGGATATTGCCTGCAAAGCTGATGATGAAAAGTATTCGTTTATGGTCACGAACACCGGACCAATGATTTCGGAATTAGATCTGGAGAATATATTCGCCAGCGGTTTTTCAACCAAAAAGGCACAAAAGGGCAAAGTTCGCGGACAAGGATTGTTCATCGTCAAAGACTTAGTGAACAGATATGATGGAGAGATTCATGTACAATCCTCTGAAAAAGAAACGACCGTTACGATGATCATTCCCGTAAATGGAAAAATGGGCTAAATGATCCAAAGGAAACACATTTGATAAGAAGGTATGACCCTGAAAGGGATCATACCTTTTTATATAAAGATGATGATTATTGCAGGTGAAAAATTGAATAAAAGTGCCTCAATTGGACATAATGGGTAGATGTTTAGCTGCTCTCAACGAGATTATGATAAGATAGGGAAAAAATCATTTAAGGCAGTGAGATTGTGAAACAACAAAAAGGAAAACTTCTCGTTATCATTGGACCGACTGCTGTTGGGAAGACAAAGATGAGCATTGAGATGGCAAAGTTATTTAATGGTGAAATTATTAGCGGAGACTCCATGCAGGTTTATAAGGGGATGGATATTGGTACTGCAAAAATCAAGAGGGAAGAAACAGAAGGAATCCCTCATTATTTACTTGATATTAAAGAACCTGATGAACCATTTAGTGCGGCAGAGTTCCAGGAGCGAGCCAATGCTTGTATCGAGGATATCCAAAGCAGAGGTAAACTTCCCATTATCGTGGGTGGAACAGGATTATACATACAATCAGTCATCTATGATTATCAATTTTCGGAGGCGCCATCCGACCCTGTTTATAGGGAGGGACTTGAAAAACAGGTAAGGGAGTCAGGAATCGATCCTGTTTTTGAACAATTACGCAGCATTGACCCGGAAAGCGCAAATCGGATTCATCCCAATAATGTAAGAAGGGTGATCAGGGCACTTGAGATTTATCATTGTACTGGTAAAACGATGAGTGAGCAGCTGAATGAACAGCCTACAGAATTCAAATATGATACGTGCATCATTGGCTTGACAATGGAACGTGAAAAGTTATATCAACGCATCGATCAACGTGTTGATGTTATGGTAGAAGATGGGCTGATTCAAGAGGTGGAGTCATTTCATGAAAAAGGTTTGAGGGGTTGCCAATCAATCCAGGCTATAGGCTATAAAGAAATCTATGATTATTTTGATGGAAGGGCTTCATTGGATGAAGCCGTTGAGACATTAAAGCAAAACTCCCGTCGATACGCAAAAAGGCAATTGACCTGGTTCCGGAATAAAATGGATGTAATTTGGTTTGATATGACCGATCTCGAGGGTTTTCCAAAAAAAATACATGAAATATCTGGATTTATAGCAGGAAAGCTTTTCGGTGAAGGCGAATACATAAATTTAGAGAGAAAAGAGGAGGACTAATACATGAAACAATCAGTAAATATTCAAGATCAGTTTCTTAATCAATTACGTAAAGATGGTACGTATGTGACGGTATTTTTATTAAACGGGTTCCAGATTAGAGGACAAGTGAAAGGGTTCGATAATTTTACCGTTTTATTTGAATCGGAGGGCAAGCAGCAATTAGTCTATAAACATGCGATTTCTACATTTGCTCCACAACGTAATGTTCAGATCGATTACGAAGTGAAGGAATAATCATATATATGAATGTAAAAAACAGGTTTAGCTTATAGCGACCTGTTTTTTTTGCATGCCCTTCTCTGTCCTTTTTCAAAGAATCGATAATTTTACGTACCTTATTTGAATATATATCAAGGGACGGATTATTTTCCGGGAAACCGCAGGAAATGACATTACCCCTAATATATTGGTGAATGGGATTGGGATTTGTCGTAATAAATCCTCCAAGGAAAAAATCCTGTCAGAATAAGTCGCTTTTCAAGAAGGGAATGGGGCTTAATCACGAAAGGAATAAACGAATTTTCCGATGGGATAATTTTGGCTATGCAGCATTTGCCATGCCATCATAAAAAACTGTGGTGTTAGAGTCAGGGTCCAAGATGGAGAGGTGAATGACATGGAACAACCGATCCGTATGAAAAATAACGGGCAAATCAATATTGTGTTTAATGCGGAAAACAGAAAAGCGCTACAAAAGGATCTGCCGATAAAAGAAATTTTGGTGCAGGAAATCCCCCACCAGCATGTGGCATTGAAAGAGATTGAAGATGAACTGAAATCGCTGGTTGGAATGGAAGAAATGAAACGGATGATAAAAGAGATATATGCCTGGATTTACATTAATAAACAACGTGAGGCAAAGGGGCTGAAAACTGGCCGGCAAGCGCTGCATATGATGTTTAAAGGAAATCCGGGAACAGGGAAAACAACGGTTGCACGTTTAATCGGGAAGTTGTTTCAAAAAATGAATGTACTTTCAAAAGGGCATTTAATTGAAGCGGAGAGGGCAGATTTAGTCGGGGAATACATCGGTCATACTGCCCAAAAAACCAGGGATTTAATTAAGAAGGCCATTGGCGGAATCTTATTTATTGATGAAGCCTATTCCTTGGGAAGAGGTGGCGAAAAGGATTTTGGAAAAGAAGCCATAGATACCCTTGTCAAGCATATGGAGGATCGGCAGCATGAATTCATTTTGATCCTTGCTGGATATTCGAGGGAAATGGAATATTTCCTAAGTCTTAATCCTGGCCTTCATTCGAGGTTCCCGCTTGTTATTGATTTTCCGGATTATACGATTGAACAGTTAATGGAAATAGCCGATCGGATGCTGCAGGAAAAGGAGTATCTTATGAATCGGGATGCCGAAAGGAAATTAAGGGAACATTTAATCATATTACGTTCTTTCCGGGGACCTATTTCATTCTCTAACGGTCGTTATATCCGCAATATAATAGAAAAGTCAATTAGGGCACAGGCGATGCGGCTCTTACTGGAAGATTCATTTGAAAAATCCGATTTATTGACGCTTACCAGCCAAGATTTGATTTTCGAGGATGAAGAGAAAGAATGACATGGAAAAGCCCACCAGGATGGCGGGCTTTTCAAATTTATGTTTTAGGCACCCATTTTTTATTAGGAAGATGCCAATTATTGGTATAAGAAAGGACTCGCAATATTGTGATGACGGCAAAGAGCGAATAAAGCTGCCATGATTGGGATAATACACCACTGCCTAAAGCCAAGCCTGCAATGATGGCCCATACTGCGTAGATTTCTTTCCTGAAGACCAATGGCTTTCTTCCGGCCAGCACGTCACGGAGTATCCCGCCGCCGCATCCGGTTAATGCAGCTGATACTATGATGGCGCTTATTGGATGATTAAGTTCCACGGCATACATCGCCCCTTGGATGGCAAAGGCTGAGAGGCCAATGGCATCAGTGAGATTTCCCCATCTGTCCCAGTGCTTTGATAGGTTTGTAGGAAAAACAAAAACGATGGTGATGGATACTAAAGCGATGACAAAATAGAAACTTTGATCCCATAAAGCTGAAACGGGGACGCCGATCAACAGATTGCGGATTGCCCCGCCGCCAAAGGCGGTTATGATTCCTAAAATATAAACTCCTAAAATATCATACTCTTCTTCCATGGCGATGATGGTTCCGCTTATAGCGAATGCAATCGTACCTATGAAGCTTAATACTTCCCATGTCATATGAATGTCCCTCTATGTCTTTTCGATTTTGATGGTAAAGCCAAATTTGATTTTAGCATGGTATCGCAATTTTTAAAATGGTTAAAAGCTTCGTTTTGAGGAAATTTTTATATATTCAATTTTTTTGTTATGATTAAGTTAAATTTACCAGAGGGTGGTGCGTGTGATTTGGAAGAAGCAATAAAGGAAACGGCTGTCTTGATTGGGTGTCAAACAACTGAGACAAGTGAACATTTTGAATATTCACTCGATGAACTGTCTTCTTTGGCGAAGACGGCGAATGCTGAGGTTTTAATGACCATCTCCCAGAAAAGGGAAAGCGTCGATCCGGCTACATATATAGGAAAAGGAAAAGTGGAAGAACTCCGGAATCTGGAAGAGGAGCTGGAGCCGGATTTATTTATCTTTAATGATGAATTATCCCCGAGCCAGATTCGGAACCTTTCGAAACAATTGGAGGCAAGGGTCATAGACCGGACACAGCTAATATTGGATATATTTGCTCAGCGGGCTCGATCCAGGGAAGGGAAGCTGCAGGTTGAACTTGCTCAGCTCCAATATTTATTGCCGCGTTTGGTTGGACAGGGGACGGCAATGTCCAGGCTAGGAGGCGGGATCGGCACAAGGGGACCAGGGGAGACGAAGCTGGAAAGCGACCGCCGCCACATCCGTGGAAAAATAGATGAAATCAAGCACCAATTAAGTGGAATAGTGAAGCATCGTGAACGCTATCGTGATAGAAGAAAACGTAATAAGACCTTTCAAATAGCACTAGTGGGATACACAAATGCAGGTAAATCAACGCTGTTCAACCGTTTGACGGAGGCGGATTCATATGAAGAGAACCAATTATTCGCTACGCTGGATCCCATGACACGAAAGGCGATTCTTCCTAGCGGATTTACCGTGCTTCTGACGGATACGGTTGGATTCATACAAGATTTGCCGACATCTTTAATTGCCGCATTCCGCTCTACCTTGGAAGAGGTGAAAGAAGCGGATCTGCTGTTACATGTGGTCGATTCCTCAAGTACCGATTACTTTAATCATCAGAAAACGGTGCAGGATTTGCTAAATGACTTAGATGTCCCTTCCATTCCACAGCTCACGTTGTATAATAAGAAGGATAAGGTTCACGCTGATTTTGTGAGATCAGCCAGTCGTGCTTCATTAATGATCAGTGCCTATGAACAATCGGATCTGAATGAAATCATGGAAGAAATTGAAAAGTACGTGATTGAAGAAATGATCCCGTATCATGTTTTCCTGCCATCGAGTGAGGGTAAACTACTATCACAGCTGAAAAATGAAACCATATTGCGCACTCTCTCCTTTAATGAAGAATCGGAAAGATATGAATGCAAAGGTTTTTGTCTAGCTGATCATCCAATAACCGGGCAGCTGGAGAAATATTCATTATAAAGGGGAATTTTGATGTATCAGCAGTTAACAAATGGAGACGTATTGAAAAACATTGCCCAGGAAGTGGAAGCGATGATTTCTCCATTACATAAGCAAGTGGACGAACGAATCGAAGAAAATCAATTTCGCGTATTACAAAGTTATCAAGCACATAAAGTGAGTGATTCCCACTTCATCCCAACTACTGGGTATGGATACGATGATATGGGCCGCGATACGCTGGAATTGATATACGCAGATGTTTTTGGAGCGGAAGCTGGATTGGTGCGCCCTCAAATTATATCAGGCACACACGCCATCTCCACCGCTCTTTTCGGCATTTTGCGCCCAGGGGATGAATTGTTATACATAACAGGAAAGCCGTATGATACTTTGGAAGAAATCGTCGGTATCCGGGGGACGGGTATTGGATCTTTACGTGATTTTCAGATCAGCTATAAGGCCGTTCCGTTGGCGGATACTGGAACCGTTGATTTCGAAGCCGTCGAACATGCCATTCAACCGAATACGAAGATGATCGGTATACAAAGATCAAAAGGGTATGCTACACGTCCTTCCTTTACAATCGATGAAATAAAGGAAATGGTTTCCTTTGTTAAAGGCATTAACCCGGAAATCGTCGTGTTCGTGGATAATTGTTATGGAGAGTTTGTTGAGACACAAGAACCATGTCATGTCGGAGCGGATTTAATGGCTGGTTCACTCATTAAAAATCCTGGCGGCGGGATAGTGAAAACCGGTGGATACATTGTTGGTAAAAAGGACTTGGTTGAAGCTTGCTCTTATCGGTTAACATCACCAGGAATAGGGGCTGAAGCAGGTGCTTCGCTTTATAGTCTGCAGGAAATGTACCAAGGATTCTTCCTAGCACCGCATGTGGTGGGCCAAGCTGTTAAAGGAGCCATGTTCACAGCTGCCTTTTTAGAAAAGCTCGGTATGAATACATCCCCAAAATGGGATGCGAAACGAACTGACTTGATTCAATCCGTTCAATTTGATGAACGGGATAAGATGGTTGCCTTCTGTCAGGCCATCCAATATGCATCACCAATCAATTCACATGTGACACCATATCCTGCCTATATGCCGGGATATGAGGACGATGTAATCATGGCTGCAGGCACCTTTATACAGGGGGCCAGCATTGAACTGACGGCAGATGGTCCGACAAGGGCTCCATATGTTGCTTATGTTCAAGGCGGATTGACATACGCCCATGTTAAAATGGCTGTATTGACTGCTGTGAATGCGCTAATGGACAAAAAGCTGATCCAATTGTAATTGAAATTAAATAAGGTATGTTATGGAATCCAGATACATTTGGATTCCTGTAAGAGTAATAGTCATAATATTTGTGTAGTAACAAATCATTTAATTTTTCTGAAAAAATCACGTCATAAAATGTAACATCATATTGACAAGTTTAATAACATGATATAAGATTATATTAAGATAAACAAAAGGAGGATGCTAAGAATGAGCGGCAACAACATTCGGCGTTCGATGCCTCTTTTTTCCATCGGAATCGTCATGCAGTTAACTGAGTTGTCTGCACGCCAAATTCGGTATTACGAAGAGCATCAACTTATTACTCCTATGAGAACAGATGGAAATCGTCGGGTCTTTTCATTAAATGACATCGATCGACTGCTTGAGATTAAAGATTTAATCGAACAAGGAGTCAATCTGGCCGGCATTAAAAAGATTTTCACTGTAAAGGAACAGAATTTACCTAAAACCCAAGAATTAGAACAAGCGGAAAAAATAAGGCATGACCTTAGTGACGAGGATCTTCGCAAGCTTCTGCGTGCCGAGCTTTTACAAGGAAGCAAGCATCGAACATCTCTTAGACAAGGGGATATGTCCCGTTTTTTCCAATAAAAAATATGATTTATGAATTATTAGGGGGAATAGAAATTGGCAAAGTTCACACGTGAAGACATCACTCGTTTAGCGAAAGAAGAAAATGTTAAGTACATTCGTTTACAATTCACTGACATTTTAGGGACAATTAAAAACGTTGAAATCCCAGTCAGTCAATTAGAAAAAGCACTTGATAATAAAATGATGTTTGATGGATCTTCCATTGAAGGCTTCGTTCGTATTGAAGAGTCTGACATGTACTTATATCCTGATCTAAATACATGGGTTATCTTCCCTTGGACTTCCGAAAAAGGTAAAGTTGCACGTTTGATCTGTGATATTTACAATACGGATGGAACTCCTTTTGATGGAGATCCACGTGCAAACCTAAAACGTGTTCTTGCAGAAGCAAGAGAAATGGGCTTCACAGATTTCAATCTTGGACCTGAACCTGAATTCTTCCTATTCAAACTGGATGCAGCAGGCGAGCCGACGCTGGAATTGAACGATAAAGGCGGATACTTTGACCTTGCACCTACTGACCTAGGAGAAAACTGCCGTCGTGATATCGTTCTTGAGCTTGAAGAAATGGGATTTGAAATCGAAGCATCCCACCATGAAGTAGCTCCAGGACAACACGAAATTGACTTTAAATATGCAGATGCGATTTCAGCTTGTGATAACATCCAAACATTCAAATTGGTTGTTAAAACGATTGCCCGCAAACATGGTTTACACGCAACATTCATGCCAAAACCATTGTTCGGTGTTAACGGATCTGGAATGCATTGTAACGTTTCTCTATTCAAAGGCAACGAAAACGCATTTTATGATAAAGAAGGTAAATTGGAATTAAGCAAAACAGCTGAGCAATTTATCGCGGGTATCATTAAGCATGCTCCAAGCTTCACTGCGGTAACAAACCCAACTGTTAACTCATACAAACGTCTAGTTCCTGGTTACGAAGCTCCTTGTTATGTTGCATGGTCTGCTAAAAACCGTAGCCCGCTAATCCGTATCCCAGCTTCACGCGGAGTAAGTACTCGCGTAGAGGTACGTAGTGTCGATCCAGCAGCAAACCCATACTTGGCACTTGCCGTTCTGCTAAAAGCTGGTCTTGACGGTATCAAGAACGACTTGACTCCTCCAGCTCCAGTTGATCGCAACATCTATGTAATGAATAAAGAAGAACGTGAAGAAGTAGGTATCGTTGATCTACCAGCTACTTTATATGCTGCATTGGAAACATTAAAATCTGATGAAGTCATCAAAGAAGCATTAGGTGAACATTTACTTGAACACTTCGTCGAAGCAAAAGAAATCGAGTGGGATATGTTTAGAACACAAGTTCACCCATGGGAACGCGAACAATATATGTCAATGTATTAATATCTCAAACCCTTGGCACCTCTGGTGTCAGGGGTTTTTCTATTTCAGGCATTCATTCATAAAATCTAATAAAGTTATCAACTGCCCGATAAATGCCCGAAAAAAATCAAAAAAATTATTCAAGGACATTTTTCATATGCTCCTCGAATTTATCCATTGTGTCCTGTTCAATTTTTTTACTAATATGTGAGTATACATCTGCTGTGATTTGCATACTGCCATGACCTAAACGCTCTTGAATGTATTTCATGCTTGCGCCAGCCTCTAACTGTAATACTGCATGCGTATGCCGAGTAGAGTGAATAGGCAAAGAGGGAAGTTCTGCTTTTTTTAGGATACGAGCAATTGAATTAAAAAGGTTTGATTTTGGCTTGTAGTTACCATTTTTGCATAATACAAAATTAAATATCATGATAGCTAGAGCTTTTAATTTGGATTACCATTAATTAAGATACTTAATTTATCAGGAGGAAATAAAAAAGCACCAATAAGGTGCAGGTGCTCAGTTAAGTAGCTTTTTAAAGTAATGAATATTCATTATGTTAATAGCAATTCCGATTATCGTAAACATAATAATATCAATTAGATTAGTTTCATCCATAGAATGATAAGGAGCGAAAAGTTCAATATAATATGTATAAGCAATGATAAATAAAGGTATTGAGCATACGAAGGTACGCAAGAATAGAGGAATCGTTAAGCTAATGAATGGTAAGAAAAAATCTAAATCTTTTCTACTTCTGTTGGTGGTCACGATTTATATGAGGGATGAGAAAGAAGAGTGTGATGTTTGAGCTTAACACATAGTCGGAAAGGTTCGAGTTGGTAAGGTATTATTAATAGATTTAGAGCGTTAGCCAAAAGGGTTAACGCTCTTTGTGTTTACAAAATAGCTAGTAATATTATATTGTTAAAATATTTAATGAATAGTGATGTTGATAAAACGCTAGTCATATAAGTATTTCAAGTCCTCCACGACGAGGGTTTATCTTATTTTTTCATAACTTCAAAAAAAGATAAAAATCTTTTACGTTTTATATTTTACTTCATTCACTCTTTTTCTCCTTAGATGTATTTGCGGGAATTTTAATTGGAGTGATAATTGCAGTATTAACACATTGCCTTTTGTCCAAGGTAAAAGCTATAAACATTACTAATAGAAAGACCAATTTTCCAAGAACAAAGTGGATGAAAGATTGATTAGCTATGGAAAAGTATATAGACTTGGTCCACTAACAGGTGCTTTAGCTGAAGATCGGGGCTGACTTTATGCTGCTCTTTCTTTATTTAACTAAAGGTTCAGGTTAGCACAACCTGAACCTAAAATATTATTGAAGCGTATTTAGATTTTGTGCCCTTAAAAAGCTTACAACCACCTCTCCAATTTGTCTGCCTAAACTTAAACCTTCCTTATTATCCACATTAAAATGTACCCCAGCGTACAAACGAGATTGAGCACTTTCTTCCATTATTTTTATTAAATCTGAAGACTCTTGAGGGAAGAAATAACTTAATACTGTCTCTGCACAGCCTGCCACTGTTGCGTGTGCAGAAGGGTAAGCTGGAAAACGAGGGGTAAACAGCACAGTAGACAGATTTCTGCCATATTGATTTGGACGTGCAACATCCCAATGATATTTTAAGAACCACGTGATAACAAAGGTATCATTCATAGCCGCGTGGAAATAACTCTGAACCCTTGCAACACTAGGTGACCCCAGCATATACTTTTCAGCTAAATTGAAAATTAGAGTGGTAATTTTCGCCGTTAATTCACCTGTTCCCCAATATTGTGCGATGCGTATTTGCTGGGAAGTCAACGACTTAAATGTCTCTTCTACAATGAATAACTCGGTTTCCCAATCAATTTCAAGTGGATTTTTAATTCGCCAAATGATTCGTTTATGAAAGGGATCCAGGAAATCATTGTCGCTTCCCCTTGAAATAAAAAACATTGGCCAATTTCCTGCCTCTGGAGAACCTTTAGGTGGGAGACTTTCCCCTGGGTAAGGAAACTCTGTCCATCTTCTATAACTTGTTCTCATAAAGACCACCCCCTAATAAATGTTCTCCTTGTTCCTTATGATTAAGAGTAATGAAGTATGACCATTTAACTTTTTGATTCCTTATCAGAGGAGAAAGAGTGAGTTATACACTTTAATCAAGATGTGTTTTACTTCAATTCCCTAGATGCTGAGGCACACTTTGCAACTATCGGGGCAGTAAGTTGAAGAAGGAATTATAAATGTTACCCAAGAATATATAGAATTACGACATCGTTATATAGGTAATGTCTAAGTTGAAATAGAAAAATAGGAGAGGGGAGTTATAAATGCTTGGAATCAGGAATGGAACTTTGGCAGTGTCTGGGGCGACACTCTATTATGAAGTGCGTGGCTCTGGTCCTCTACTTTTGATGATACATGGTGGAGGTGGAGACGCAGATAAATTCCAATTTGTCGCAGATAATCTTGCTAACCGGTACACAGTTGTTACTTACGATCGCCGTGGACATTCCCGCAGTAGTCTCTTCAATCAAACTGAGAATTACCGTGTGAAGACACATAGCGACGACGCTCACCGTCTGCTAGCTAAATTGACTGATGAACCGGCGTACGTATTTGGAAGCAGCTCTGGTGCTGTCATCGGACTCGATTTATCCATACGGCACCCGGAGCAACTACGAATATTGATACCACATGAACCGGTCTTATTGCAATTATTATTAGGCAATGAGCTCAAACAGGCAAAGCTATTCTTGGAATCCCTTAAGAAAAATCATCAAAGTGAGGTCTTAAAGTTATTGTCAAATTCGGAAAGGGACATAATTAATAATTCCAAGAAATCGAAGTATGCGATAACAGAGCGTCTTATAAGTAATTCAACTTACTTTGTTGAACATGAAATCCCGGGGATTATAAACTATTCACTAGATATAAATACTTTGAAGTCAGTATTAAAATCTTCATCGATGCAGATACTTCCAGCCGGTGGCATTGCTTCAAGAGAATTTTTTGCTTATGGATGCTCAGTAGCTTTAACGGAACAACTAGGAGCTAATTTTGTGGAGTTTCCTGGGCATCATGGAGGCTACAATTCAGAGCTTCATAAGAAGTTTGCTGAGAGGCTGCATGAGGTTCTCCATGACGGAAATTAAACGGAAGGAAATAAGATGGATATTTTTTATTCAAGATGGATGGGAAACCCATAATAGTACTTTCTGGATGTTTACATATGTCGCGCTAGCCTCTACTTAATATACTATGATTGGAGGTAATTGTTTTAACGATTGACCAAACTCAATCAGATTACTCATAAGGCTCAGCCTTTTTTAAAAAGCGTTTTGACAAAAAAAGGATTAATCTCCCATGAGTGCTATCCATAAAGGGCGCGACAGTAGGTGGTACACCGTGGTCGCCGGCGTCAGACTAACGGATGGGCTCAAAGGCACCATAGTTCAACTACCTTCTTCGCCAGCCATTATCGACATAGGGATCAATTTTCATTATCTGTGGTGAAGCGCTGAATTTTGCGCTTCATGGATGGCTAACGGAGCAGGTTCGTTCAATAAGGGTAATGGTTTTTTGTGGTATCCAAATCAAAATCAACTCAAAAATCCCTATCACAAAGATAGGGGTTCAATCAAAAGTTTGTTCAAGGTCAAGAGGGGAGTTTTTTCAATTTTAATCCTTAACCTTAATGGATGGCGGAGGAATTGGCTCTAGTATGATCAAAGTAGTTTATTAAAGAACTAAACATACTAATTGATTAACATAATATAAAATATAAGAAGATAAAGCCCAAAGAATTATACTAATTCAAGAACTTTATCCATGATTACAACAAAATTCATCTTATAAATGGGCTTGTCCTACTATGCAAGGGAAAGAAGTGAACCAAGTAAACCAATAAGAGCTTGCACAGCTGATTGGAAGAATTGGAGCCATGCAGTGACTAATCCCTCTAAAACTTCACCAATTATAGGAATTAGTGAAGTAAGAAAAGCAGTGATAGATTGCAACAGAGATTGAAGTAATTGAATTAAAGAATTAATTACTTCTTCCAAATTATCAGTAACTGTCGCTCGTAGAGATACTATACTTTATGTAAAGAAAATGAAAACGAAATGGATAAGCATCTAATTATTATCAAAATGGATTATTGATGCGCATCAACGGTTAACTTACAAACTACTAGAGCATGGTCAGTAGTTTTTTATGTTTTAGACACTAGTTTGCAAAATCGTTATTAAAGGGGATGTTGTATGGAATGGATTTTCTTATATCACCGACTTCAATTAAATTCAACAATCAGGTAATTGGGAATTACAACTATTTTCAAATGATAAAAAATTTGGGAAATATGATTGTTTATGTAACTAAAGAAAATGAAGCTAATATATATTACTAGACAATGGGGGTTTAAATCTTTGATCCAATTATAGGTTGCATTGCTTCTATATGGGGCTGGAAGCAGCTCCTTGATGTTCAAGAAGGAAATTACAGACAAATATAGAAACTAATAGTTACTACTTAAGTGGGAGGATTTGAATGCAAAAGAAGATTTACATTATTAGACATTGCGAAGCACAGGGGCAACCTTCTGAATCTCAATTAACAGCAAAAGGTTCGAAACAAGCGAAATATTTAGTTGATTTCTTCAGTCATGTAAAAATTGACCGAATAATATCAAGTCCCTATTTGCGTGCTATTCAATCAGTAGAACCATTAAGTGAGAAAACAAATATTAAAATAGAGATTGATGAACGCCTCTCAGAAAGAATACTATGCACAAAGGATTTACCTGATTGGTATGAAAAACTAAAAGCAACATTTAATGATATGGAATTAAAATTTGAAGGAGGAGAGTCAAGTCAAGAAGCGAAGAGTCGAATCGCAAATGTTGTAGAAGAAGTCCTTAGAGGAGGGAATGAAAACAACACAGTGATCGTCAGTCACGGAAATTTAATATCCTTACTTATAAAGAATTATAATAGTGACTTTGATTTTGAGGGTTGGAAAAAGCTTAGTAATCCTGACATTTTTCAAATAAACTGTATTAATAATGAAGTGATCTTAGAACGTATATGGGATGAAGATAAAGTAATGAAATTTCATTAAATACATTAATTTAATGAACGGGTGTAGCTCGATCTCCAGTAAGGATCGAGCCGAAGGGAAGTCATATGCAGATTATTAGCGTTAGAGAAATCCAGAGTATAAAGAAAAAGCAATAAAATATTTTCAGTGCAAATGGGCAAACGAAAACAGTATGAGAGTATATGAGGACTGTATAACACATAGCATAACAGCAGATAGTCCTTTCACTATTGGAATTTAATGGAGGATTCTGGTGGAATTATTGGCTGCGCAGGTCTTATTAGCAATGATTTTATTAGTCGTATGGAATTATGGCCTTGGTTATATTGAAAATAGCTATCGTGGTAGGTCTTTAGGCAAAGAGTTACTTTTACGTGCTAAAGTTGATGCTGAAAAAGCAGGATTCAATAAAGTATTCCTTTGTACTGACCACATTGGATACTATGAAAAATATGGATTCACTTATATAGGTGACGGGTACCATCCTTGGGGAAGCAGTTCAAGAATTTATGAGAGCAATAACCAAAATAATCATTCTTCAGGTTAGAGATTAGTTATCCAATAATAGTTCTTTTTAATGAACTAACGGTTGCATGATATCGAAGTGAGAACATATTAGTATTATTTTGAAACATTTAAAAACTCAACTCACGGAATATGCAGTGAAGCTATTTTATGGCGTGTTTGGTTACATTTATAAGAAATAGGGAGGACATACGAATGAAAAAAGTGTTAGTTTTTATTACAGATGGTTTTTCAGATTGGGAAGCAAGTTATGTGACTGCAGAGTTAAATAAACCAGGGACGGGATTTCAAGTTCAGACAATTGCGATTGACAAGGATCCTAAAATTTCAATGGGTGGATTGACTGTTCTGCCGGATTATAGCTTACAAGACTTTTCTTTTAAATTGGAATTTGGGATGTTGATTATTCCTGGCGGAACTGGATGGAGAGAAGAAAAAAATCAGCAGGCAAAGAAGCTTGTGGATTTTTGTTTTGGAAAGGATATCCCGGTTGCAGCAATTTGTGATGCAACTACCTTTTTAGGGAATCACGGATTTCTTGATCATCATAAACATACAGGTAATTCATTGCCTTATTTAAAAGAAGGTGCACCTAATTATCGAGGCGATGAAAAATATATAGAAGAACAATCTGTTAGTGATGGCTGTCTAATCACAGCTAATGGAAGTGGGGCACTAGAATTTTCAAGAGATATTTTAAGCAAATTGGATGTTTTAGAAGGTAAAGAACTAAAAGAATGGTATGCTTTATTTAAAACAGGTTTTATCAAAAGTTAGTTTCTTGGATATCTTGACGATCATCAATGATATCGTCCCTGCAAATCGACGAGGAACGGGTCTTTTTTAGCGACACCGAGATAGAACCCCACTATGATCTATTTTACCGGATTAGTAATCTTGAAGAATAGCTGTTCCATATCGAAAGCTCTTATTTATGATTTTAGTTCTTCAAGAAAAGGGCGCGATTCTTGAAGAAGTTTCGCTTTTCTTATAGATCTAACCGGTGCGTTAGCTGAGGATCAGAGCTGTCTTTAGGGCAGCTTTTTGTTTATGGAACTATCGGGGCAATTTAGTCTTAAAGGCTGGAACTATTATGCAATGTAAACGTCTCTAAATATATATGGAGGTTGAGTAAGATAGTGGAAGGTAACGGGATTATCGACTGCCACCCACCAATCCGATTCTGGATAGATGGGTGGCAATCTTCTTGATGTTCCGGCAGGCTGCTGAGAGTAACACTGTCCCCTCACTTTTATATTCCCGTGTAACTATTTTACCCGTTCGTAAAAGTATACTTTACGAACACTTTTCGAGGGTATCACAAAAGGTAAAGCCCGGATTTAGACAGACTATGGGTTTTGTATTTTTTATAAGACAGGAACCCTATATCATATCTAAATGAGTTATTTCCCAATGTTTATTCTTAATAAGTTGCTCTAAATTCTCTTTATCTCTTTTTTTAAAATAATCAGTAATTTCTTTATGATCTTCATTCATTTCCTCTAATACGGCAAAAAGCTTTTCTTCATTATTACTTAAATAAATTTGTCTAACAAAACTATTTTGTAAAGAATCAAGAAGATCTATTAATGTAGGATTATTGCATTTATCAATATATACTTTATGGAATTGATTTTGATATTTTTGATAATCTAAATAATTTTTTGTTGAAATTGAAAATTCAATTTTCTTAACCAAATCTTCCATACGTTCAATATCACTTTCTGTGATATGTTCTAAAGATAAAGAGGCTGCTAAAGAATCCAATACACTAACAATTCGAAATACATCTAGCTTTTTCTTGGTATCAAGTTCTTTTACAATAAATCCTTTTCTAGGAAGATACTCGAGTAAATTGTCTGAAGCTAGTTGTATCAAAGCTTCCCTTACAGGAGTTCTACTTACTCCTAATTTTTCGCATAATACCGATTCATTTATCTTATGTTTAGGAAGTAAGGTTCCGTTCTGAATTCTTTCAGTTATATAATCATATACGAGATCTTTTAATGATTGATATTTATTTTTGATAGCGTTTCCTCCTAAGCCAAAAATTAACATTATATAGTATACAATATATAATTCGAAATTCTTGTCTTTTATATTAGCACCATCTTTTACAGACTTCAATATCTCCATTATTTATTATTATATTAAAGATATAAAACGACTCCTACATCCATTTTTTTTATGAATTGTTGTTTTTCAAGTTGATATAGCTTATAGCATTAGAAATAATGCAGTTTTTTTAAAAGAATTTTTAAGAATAAAAAAATAAAGCATTGAAAAATAGATACGTTAATTATATAATTCGATATGTAAAATTTTTTCAGAGTATTCTGTACTATATACAATATACAATATACAATATAAAGTATAAAGTATATTTTTGCATTTGTTTTAAGTTTTTTAAACTATTTGTATTAGTTACCTTAATGTTTAGAAAAACTCAAGATAACATTAGGTGAACTGTAATGTGGAAGGGAGGGGGGTGGAGTATAAAATATACAATATATTATATACAAAATAAAATTCATGTTTCAACAAGACCATTTTTACAAAGTCATAAAATTAGAGGTGGAAAAATATGAGTGAGAATAACTTTAAAGATGTGCAAGATGGAACAAAAGCGGTATGGGCAGGAGAAAAAGAATCTCTTGCATATAATGCAACCCAAGTTCCAGTAGTTCTTAGTGTAGCCTACAATTACGATGACGTGGATGAATGGCAAGAAGTTGCCCTTGGAAATAAACCTGGTTATACCTATAATCGAATGGCAAATCCGACTGTTCAAGCCCTGGAAGAAAAATTGAGGATACTCGAGGGGGCAGAGGAAGCTGTAGGTTTTTCTTCAGGAATGGCTGCTATTAGTAGTACATTATATACATTTCTAAGACCGGGAGATCGGGTTGTATCAGTTAAAGATACTTATGGAGGAACCAATAAAATTTTCACTGAATTCTTGCCCAATCTTGATGTCGATGTGACATTGTGTAATACCGGAAACCATAAAGAAATTGAAGCTGAAGTGGCCAAAGGGTGTAAAGTGCTATATTTAGAGTCTCCTACTAACCCTACTATGAAAGTTACTGATATTGAGAGGCTAGCAAGAGTCGGAAAATCAGTGGGTGCATTAGTTATCATAGATAATACGTTCGCTACTCCAATTAATCAAAATCCTCTTCAATTAGGAGTTGATATTGTAGTCCATAGTGCAACTAAATTCTTAAGCGGACATGCAGATGCATTAGGTGGCATAGTATGTGGCTCTGAAAAATTAATGAAAAAAGTCTATCATTTTCGTGAAATTAATGGAGCAACTATGGACCCGTGGTCAGCCTACCTTATTCTAAGAGGGATGAAAACGTTAAAGCTTCGTGTACGGCAACAAGAAAAAAGTGCAATGGAAATTGCAAAGTATCTTCAAAAGAAAAAGCTTGTTGACGCAGTATATTACCCAGGATTGGAAGCGCATCCACATCATGATATCGCAAAGAAACAAATGAGAGGGTTCGGTGGGATATTAAGTTTTGTATTAAAAGATGAAATGAAAGCTATCAAAATTTTATTATCAAAATTAAAATATGCAAATAAAGCTGGAAATCTTGGAGCCGTTGAAACTATATATGGGCCTGCAAGAACGACCAGCCATGTTGAATGTACTATTGAAGAGCGTAAAGCCCTTGGTATCCCAGAAGGTTTAGTTCGTATCTCTGTAGGTATCGAAGATACAGAAGACCTTTTAGCAGATTTAGAGCAAGCTTTTTCTTACTTAGAATCCAATTACCCTGTTAGCTGCAGTTGAAAGCATAAAATATTACTAATGGAAGAGGTATTGAAATATGACACATAAGATAGCATTACTTGGATTTGGTGTAGTTGGTCAAGGGTTAGCTGAAATTTTACAAGATAAAAGTGAGTCACTACGTAGTGGGTTTAACTTTGATGCAAAAATCGTTGCTATTTCTGATGTTATGAAAGGTTCCCTTTATGATCCAAAGGGGTTGGATCTTTCTTTAGCGTTACAAGCTGTAAAGGAAACAGGAAAATTAGATAGTTACCCTGAAACTTCTAGCTTGGTAAGAGAGTGGGATAGTTTTCAAACAATACGTGAGAGTAATGCAGACACTGTTGTTGAAATTACCTTTACTGATGTAAAAACAGGACAACCTGCCATTGATCATTGTAAAGCAGCATTTGAAAGCAAAAAGAACGTAGTAATGAGTAATAAAGGTCCAGTTTCTCTAGCTTATCAAGAGTTAGCTGAATTAGCAAAAAAAAATGATGTTCGTTGGGGGTTTGAAGGAACAGTTATGAGTGGAACCCCAGCATTAAGAATGCCTCTGAGTTCATTGGCAGGGAACAGCATTTTTGAAATACGGGGGATTTTGAATGGAACAACTAATTATATCCTAACTAAAATGGAAGAAGGATTGAGTTATCAAGATGCATTGTCGGAGGCACAAGCTCTTGGTTATGCAGAGGCAGATCCTACTAGCGACGTTGAGGGATATGATGCTCAATATAAAGCTACCATTCTTGCTAACATTGTAATGGGTATTCCAATGAAACGAGAAGAAGTAGAATGTGAAGGGATTAGTCATCTTACGGAAAAGGACATTGAGTGGGCAAAATCAGAAGGTAAGAGATGGAAGTTAATTGCTAAATGTATAAAGGATGGCGATAAAGTCATTGCAAAGGTAGGACCTGAAGCTATACCTCTTACAGATCCTTTAGCTGGAGTTTTAGGTGCACAAAATGCTATTACTTATGATTGTGATTTAGCTGGCCCGATTACCTTAATTGGAGCCGGAGCTGGACGTAAAGAAACAGGATTCTCGATTCTTATTGATTTAATCAACATTAACCGTGATCAATTATAATTCGTTTCATTCTTAAAATTATGAGTTGAAAATTACTTATCTTGAGGTGATTTTGTATGATATTTACTGACAAATTAATAAATAAAAATAAAATGTTTCTTGCTGGGGAATGGGTATCTCGTGATAAATGCATTGAAGTCTTGGATCCACAGGATCATAGTTTAATCACAACAGTTCCTGCTGCTAATGAAAGCGACGTTATTTATACAATAGAAGAAGCAAAAAAAGGAGTTAAAATAGCAGCAGATATGCCAACACACGAAAGAATTGCTATTCTTCATCGTGCTGCGGACTGGATCCTTGAAAATAAGGAAAGATATGCAACTACTATTGCTCGTGAAGGAAGTAAAACAATTAAAGAAGCAAGAAAAGAAGTACTACGTTGTATTGAAACACTTCGTATAAGTGCTGAAGAAGCAAGGAGAATTAATGGAGAAACCATTTCGTTTGATCAAATGCCCGGAAGCGAAGATCGCATAGGTTACTATTATCGTTTTCCTATTGGCATTATTGTAGCTATAACACCTTTTAACGATCCATTAAATCTTGTTGCACATAAAGTGGGTCCTGCTATTGCTGCTGGGAACGCTATTATTGTAAAACCAGCAACTGTAACACCCTTAAGTGCTCTCTTATTGGCAGAAGCTTTTGAAAAAGCCGGTTTGCCACCGAAAATTTTATCCGTCATTACTGGTCATCCAGGTGACATGGGAGATAGCCTAATTACTCATTCAGCTATACGAATGATTTCTTTTACAGGAGGACTTGCCACTGGCAAAGCAATTATTCAAAAAGCAGGTTTGAAAAAGATATGTATGGAGCTTGGATCAAACTCACCCGTTATTGTATTGAAAGATGCTGATTTAGAAGAAGCTGTGAAATCAACTGTTTCTGGAGCATTTTGGGCAGCAGGACAAAATTGTTTAGGGGTACAGAGAATATATGTCCAAGAAGGTGTTTATCATGATTTTATTGGTAAATTTATAGATCGTACTCAACAATATCGAGTAGGTGATAAATTATTAGAAGAAACAGATATGGGACCATTGATCTCCGAAAAAGAAGCAAAACGTGTTGAAAGTTGGGTAAATGAAGCTGTTGAGAAAGGTGCAAAGTTGCTTTGTGGTGGAAAACGTGAAGGATCTTTTTATCAACCTACTGTTCTAGTTAACGTACCAGAAAATTGTAAATTGGCAACTGAAGAGGTTTTTGGCCCAGTTGTTACCATTTATAATGTTCCTGATCTTGATACAGCTATTTCCCAATCTAATCGTGTAGATTTCGGACTGCAAGCAGGTATATTCACTCGTGATTTAGATAAGGCATTGGGTGCCATACGTAAACTTGATGTAGGTGGAGTAATGGTAAATGATAGCTCAGATTATCGCATTGATGCGATGCCTTTCGGAGGTGTAAAAGGTTCTGGTTTAGGTCGTGAAGGAATTAAGTTTGCACTTCAAGAAATGACTGAACCAAAAGTTGTTTGTTTTAAAGTTAATAAAACAATATGATGACATAAGGGCTGACCTGTGCAGGTCAGTCTTTATGTTAAAGATTCTGATTTTTCTGTAATAATATAAACTTTGTATATTGTTATCTATTAAAATAAGTACTTGTAGAGTAGTAAACGAGGAGGAGACTAGATGCCAAACACAAATGATACCAATGAAAACCAGTTGAAACGTTCAATGAAAAGCAGGCATTTGTTCATGATTTCGCTAGGTGGTGTAATTGGAACGGGTCTTTTTCTGAGCAGTGGATATACAATTAGCCAAGCTGGACCAGGAGGTACGATTCTCGCTTACTTAGTCGGCGGATTAATCATGTACCTTGTCATGTTATGCCTAGGCGAACTAACTGTTGCAATGCCAGTAACAGGTTCATTTCAAACTTACGCTACCAAATATATCGGTCCTGCTACTGGATTTACTATTGGTTTAATGTACTGGCTTACTTGGGTGGTAACGGTAGGTTCCGAATTTACTGCCTCTGGACTGTTGATGCAGAGGTGGTTTCCTAACACTTCTGTTTGGATGTGGAGCGCCGTCTTTGCGATTCTAATTTTTTTACTTAATTCCTTTTCAGTAAAAATATTTGCAGAAACCGAATTTTGGTTTTCAGGTATTAAAATAATTACTATTATCTTATTTATTGTACTTGGAGGATCTGCAATGCTTGGATTTATTCCAATGGATGATAGAGCCTCTGCCCCCATGCTTTCTAATTTCACTGCAGAGGGTGGTCTTTTCCCAAATGGCCTGCTTCCAGTTTTTATGGCCATGATTTCCGTTAATTTTGCCTTTTCAGGAACAGAACTTATTGGCATTGCTGCTGGAGAAAGTGAAAATCCAGAAAAAGACGTTCCTAGATCTATTAGAAATGTAATTTGGCGAACAATGTTTTTCTTTGTTGGTGCAATTTTTGTGTTATCTGGTTTAATCTCTTGGGAAGAAGCAGGAGTCATTGAAAGTCCATTTGTGATGGTTTTTGACAACATTGGAATTCCTTATGCAGCTGATATTATGAACTTTGTTATTATTACAGCTTTACTCTCAGTAGCAAACTCTGGTCTATATGCATCTACTCGTATGTTATGGTCTCTTTCAAATGAGAAAATGATAAGTTCATTTTTTGGAAAGATAACGTCAAATGGAGTACCATTGAATGCTTTAGTTATAAGTATGGCAGTAGCTTGTTTATCTCTATTATCTAGTGTATTTGCACCTGATACAGTTTATGTAGTACTTGTGGCCATATCAGGATTTGCAGTAGTAGTAGTTTGGATAGGGATTGTTTTATCACAATACATGTTCCGTAAACATTTTTTGAAAATGGGTGGAGATATTAAAAATTTAAAATTCCGTACACCACTTTATCCTTTTGTACCCATTGCTGCTTGTGTTTTGTGTCTTGCTTCTTGTATAGGTCTTGCTTTTGATGCGAGCCAAAGAATTGCTCTGTATTGTGGAGTACCTTTTATTATTTTATGCTATCTCTTCTACTATATGAAAAATCGAGGAAATACGAATCAGATAAATTCTTATAATGAAACGGATGATTATATTAGGAATATTAAGTAAAGAGTTTTTTTGCTAATGGGTGCGTTAGCTGAAATTTGAGCTTCCCTGAGGGCAGTTGTTTCTTTATACAACTTTGGCAGTTAAAGTTCAACTTAGTACAAATAAAAGCATACGTTGGTGATTCATACCATCGTATGCTTTAAATTTCATTCACTTTTAGTTAATCAAGAAATTTCTAATTTTAATGATTAATATTCGTTGAAAAATTGCTGAATTTCTTTTGGATCATCTGTTTTTGTTAATGCAAGCATCGTCAAAATACGTGCTTTTTGAGGATTAAGTGAGTCCGCTGTAACAAAATTATTTTCATCGTCAATCTTTTCTCTCGTAACAATACCATTTCCTACACGGCTAGAGCGAGTAATAATCACGCCTTTTTTGACAGCGTCTTTAGCACCCTCAAAAGCAGTATCAGAAGTCAAACCGTTTCCTTCACCTGCTATTATAATCCCTTTAGCTCCTGCTTTCACAGATGCATCGTAAAAATATCTACTATCATTTTGATAGCTATAAATAATGTCCACTTGAGGAAGTTTATCTAGTTTTGATACATCAAACACCGATTTGGTTGTATGTTTACGAGTAGGTTCATTGTAGAAAATTATTTTATTACCTGCGATTGCTCCTAAATAGCCTTGTTCCTCCGATTGGAATGTATCTGTCATGGTTGTATTGGTTTTTGTTATATAACGTGCAGAACCTATCCGGTCATTTAATGAGATTAAAACACCTTTGTTCTTAGCATCTTTACTAGCAGCAATTTTTACAGCATTATATAAGTTTAAAGGTCCATCTGCACTTATAGCTGTAGCCGGTCTCATTGATCCAACAATCACGACAGGTTTGTTGCTTTTTACGACCAGATTCAGAAAATAAGCAGTTTCTTCTAAGGTATCTGTTCCATGCGTTACGACAATACCATCAACGTCTTTAGATTTTAATAACTCATTAATTCGTTTCGCCAACTTTAATAAAGTTTTATTATCCATATTGTTACTGCCAATATTGGCGATTTGTTCACCACTCACATTTGCTACTTGTTTTAGTTCAGGAACAGCTTTAATTAGTGTTTCAACACCAAGTGCACCTGCTTGATAACCAGTTGTGTCAGTATTGGACGTAGCAGAACCTGCAATCGTTCCACCAGTTGCTAAAATTTTCACATTGTTTAACTTTGGATTTGTTGAAGTTGCTTCTACTCTCTCTTCTTTTGAATTACTATTTGCTGAGCTATGGATAACAGTGATAGATCCAAAAAGTAATAGTGTAACTGATAGAAACGTGATTCCTAGATATTTTTTTATGTTCATGTCTAGTTAGCTCCTTCGTTATTAATTATTAAATTATGTATGACATAGAAAATACTATCATATTTAGATATTTCTTACATCATTTTTATTCTGTTGGAAAATACCATAAATGTTAGCTTCCTTGTAGAATCGTCATGCGGCGGCATTCCTGTATTAACTGAAATACTAAAAAGTATGTGAAGAAATCTACGAAAACTAACGGATGCATTAGCTGAAGCTCTGAGCAGTCTTTAAGGCAGCTTTTTTGGGGCAGGATAATTCAGTAACGTCCCATAAGACATATAGTGAACAAATAAAAAAAGACAGTGTACCACGCTGCCTCATTTTGTATGAATTAAAGAAAACGAAGAATTATTTAATCTTATCTAGTGAAATTATTCTATGTTTTAATTCTGAATACATATTTAAAACACCTATCACAATTTGATTATCTTCCGTCAATGTTATGTATCTGAAATAATCATCATCCGAAATCAACAAATCGGTGTCATTCGTCGTTTTTTCCATTTTGGCAAATACATCTACTGTGTACTCAAGGTGAAAAAAATCGTCAAATCCCTTACTTGAGCTACCTACCCAGGTATACAGAAAATCTTTCAGTGTGATTTGTTCATTCACTGATAATTGTTTCTTGAACTTTAACTTATCTACTGTTACGCTTATCATCTTTCATCACTCCTTAAAGAATATTAATTAGAAGTCTCCTACAACAATGCTATTTGCGTATCAATCCGTTTACAGTTTAGTTCATAAAGGACAAATGAAAGTTCATGTCGAAATTAAAGTAAGAGATTTAATTAATTCTAAAAGTCGATTTGAGTCAATATTTTTGACACTAAAAGGTTAATCTTAGAGAGTTAATTAGTTTTACAGCTTGTACGAGTCTTATACAGAGAATTGACTTATAAGGAACAAGAATTATAGTATGGGTTAAAAAACAAAGCAAAAAATTACTGTTTCAAGCATATACTAATTAGTTTCTCCTATCTTTTTGATCGATAAGGGGTAGGGGTAGACCTCTTCTCTTCAATTCCTCTTCTAGAACGAGGATGAATTTTTTTTCTAAGTCTAATTCAATTGCTTTAAGGTATGAGTCTATCAATAGTTGATCATTTAATTTTTTCATATCTTCCCTCTTCTATTTCTTTAAAACCACGTTTAAACATACAATAAAATGTATTTAATATTAAGTGATAAATAATAATATAATAACTCAAGTGAGACAAATTATGGTAATTAATAATTAACGAAGGGAGTCTCCAATTGAAAATATAGAGTGAACTTTTTTGTAACAAATAGGGTTCATATTTATTCTATATTTCAATCTACATAAAACAACATATACCGACATCATAAAACACAATATTTTTAGATTTCCTGGTTTACATAATGCTAATCATTAACATAAAAGTTAAAAATCACCGATTAAAATAATAATTTATTTAATAGACGGTTTTCAATTAAGTGGTTTATTTTTGAAGATCGTAGCTTTCATTGTCGTAGCTTATCTTATCCAACTAAAGGGGATTTACTTCAATAAGGGGTTGCTGCGCATTGCCATCAAGTTAAAGTTTTGTAGTACCCCCAGAATGAAATTTTGGACTTTCTTGTAACTTATAAGCTCAATTTATCGTTTTTTTGGGGGGGGGGACCTATTTTCTTAGCTTGATGGGCATGGTACCCCCAAAAGTAAAAATTGATATGGGTGAAGTGAGAACAGTTGCAAATAACTTAACTAAAGAAAAACAAGTCGATAAGGTACAATCACCTAAAGTCTTTTCAGTGAAGGGTGTTTAAGAAATAGCTAGAAAAATTAAAGAACAAGAGCAGAATAACGACAAAGATAAGAAACGCTCTCAAACTCTTTCGAGATAATTGATTCCAAAAAACGATAGCATAATTTTACGTCTATCGTTTTAATTTAATATCAAAGTAAAGGAGTGTTTATCTGAGGAAAGTTATAATGTTGTAATTAACTTTCCGTCAGAAAAGTACCCGGAGACAGCTGAGCATATAGAAGATGCCATTGCTGATGGAAGTTTCAATATTTGTACCATTGATAGAAATGGAGCAGACGAGAATCGTGATGAATCTTTGGAAAATATTCAAACTAGAATGGGATATGATCGTGATGAATACCCAATGGCCATGTGTGAAGAAGGGGGAGCAGGAGCAGATATTGAGTATATAACCCCATCAGACAATTGTGGTGCTGGCTCGTGGGTATCTCATCAATTAAGTGACTATCCCGATGGTACAAAGGTTTTATTCGTTGTAGAGTGAATTCAGTAGAAAAGTTATGAGAGTCTTGCTACATTAGATTAAGGCTCTTTATTAAAAAAATCTGATGACTTTATTCCTCTTTTATTTTTTACTAAGCTACCACTTGTTCAAACACACAAAAAAAGCACTCCCCTTGAGTGCCATTTTTCAATTTAGTGGTCGGAACTGGCCTTTAACCGTTCAGACTAATAAGCTGCTACATAGTAGAATAATATAGAGATAAGGAATGTGAAAGATAAGGTAAACCAAAAAGTGTTCTTCGTATAATCTTCCTTATTTAATTTAATTTTTTGTAGTATAGAAATGAAATTTAGACATAAAATAATACACCATACTGGTGTAGTTAAAAATCCAAAAAAGTCTAAGAATATATTCATAGAAGCACCCCCTTATATAACAAAGATAAAGAAAGGATAGCATAAACTATCCTTTCTAAGCAAAATTAGGTGTTACCGAAGGTGAAACTATATTCAACATAGATTTCATCTCCAGATTGTAACCACTTGCTTGGAATATCCACAGAAACCGGCCCGATTGACGCACTTAAACCTGAAATATTGGTATATGTATGGAAATAAGTCGTTTGTACGTAAGCAGGTTCTCCTTTTTTGGATTTACCCACCCGCACTTCTCTACTCATATTAATATTTTGATAGTCGCCGCCACCTAATGATACAGTCACATATTGACCGTAGGCTTTCGGGCTTTTCATACTCAATTTTTTGTCATCAAAAGTCCAAGTTGTACCGCCTTTGCCGTCAGCAATCTCTTTTCCTTGATCCCAAAAACCTGAAAATGTGTCAGCTTTAGCAACAGCTTCCTCACTCCAAGCGGACCCTAAAATATCGGTCTTAGTGCTTAATGGTGTATCATTCCAATGAGCATTCGAAACGAATGAGTATTTATACTGAGTACTAGTGGAACCAAGATAAATCACTTGTTGGGTTAGCTCCAAATCGCCCTTAATTTTTGTTTTAATTCCGTCTTTCGGCAAAGCAGCCATTAAAGAGATTCCAAAATTTTGTTTCACTTTTGACGGATAAACATTCTCGATTTCTAAAGACTCTCCTGTTGCTTCATTGTAGGTTTTTAGATCTTCAATCTTTTTTTGCGTTATGAGTTCTTCATTCTCTTCAGTATATTCCGTTTTTGTACCATCGAGTGAAACATAATAAGACTTCTCTTCCACTTCAACTTCATCAACGACCTTACCGCCTTGGCTGGCCATATAGACCTTTTCTTTCTTCGACATATCATCCAAGTTTTCTTCTTCCAAGCCAATGGCATCTAGTACACTATCCAATTGATTTTCAGATAATAACTCAGCATTTTTCACAGGCTTAACTCTACCATCTTTCTCATAGTTGATAACATTCGTGTCAGCATACGCACCGTTCGGTAATAAAGCGGTTATCAATAAAAATAAAAATGCTAGTATAAAGATATTTCTCTTTTTCTTCACTTGTTTTCCCCCTTTTCTTATAGCAATATAAGAGTATCATTGTTAACTAACAAAAAATACCACTATAATAAAATAATGTAAAAATATGTATAATTACCTAGGTTATTCTCAGTTATTTCGTCCTAATAGGGGTACCGTCACATGCCCATCAAGCTAAGTTTAAACAATACCTTCAAAAATGAAAAAACGCTATGCTTATCGTAAGAAGTTTACGAGAAAGGATGGTGTTTTTTTATGAATCCTATCGTCTCCAGTGAACTGACACTTTTTGCGAAAGAATTACAACGCTTTCTATCTCCATTAGTCCTACAAGAAACGGCCAAACAGATGGGCTTTGTACAGCGATCTAGTAAGTATCAAGCAGCTGAACTCATCGCCCTTTACGTTTGGCTCAGCCAAGAAGTCGCTAGTACATCACTTACACAATTATGTAGTCGTTTAGATGCTTCGACGGGTGTACTAATGAGCCCTGAAGGGTTGAATCAATGCTTTAATCCAGCAGCTTTCACATTCCTCCGAGAAGTCTTTACTTCGCTGTTAACACAAAAACTTAGTTTAAATCAATCACTTTCTTCAGACATGATTTCTACTGTCAAACGTATTCGGATTTTAGATGCGACTGTATTTCAGCTACCTGATTCCTTTGCTACAAATTATCAAGGCTCTGGAGGGAGTAGTAATACTGCAGGGGTGAAAATCCAATTGGAATACGATTTATTAAGTGGCCAATTTTTAAACGTACAACTAGGACCAGGAAAGAACAATGATAAAACATACGGTACAATTTGCCTTGAAACTGTTGAGAAAGGCGATTTATGCTTACGTGATCTTGGTTACTTTGATTTAGGAGACTTACAAGCCATTCATGATAAAGATGCTTACTATATCTCGAGATTAAAGCTTAATACACGTATTTATATCAAGAACCCTGAGCCAGAATTCTTCAACAATGGCACGATAAAAAAGCAAACAGAATACATCAAGCTTGATATGGCACAAATAATGTCCGGTCTAACCCCTGGTGAAACGATGGAAATCCCCGAGGCATACATTGGCCAAAATCAGAAGCTTCCAGCACGTGTTATTATCCATCGTTTAACCGATGATCAAACGCAAACACGCCTTATAAACCAAGCAATACGAGAAAAGAAGAAAGGCATTGTCATGAAGGAGAAAAGTAAGCACTTGATGGGGATGAATGTCTATATCACGAATTCATCGCCAGAAGAAGTTCCCACTGATTATGTCCATTCCCTCTATTCCCTGCGTTTGCAGATTGAGATTTTATTTAAAACATGGAAGTCATTCTTTGAAATCGATGAATGCAAAACAATCAAAAAAGAACGCCTAGAGTGCCATTTATACGGCCAACTTATTGGCATTCTCCTCTGTTCTTCTACCATGTTTCAAATGCGACAGCTTTTGCTTGAAAAGAAAAATCAGGAGTTGAGTGAATACAAAGCGATTTATATGATTAAAGATTACTTTCCGTTATTGTTTCAAGCAATAGCAATTGGTTCAGAACAGCTTTTGAAAATTCTTCATCGCCTTTTTCAGCTACTCAAAAAGAACGGTCGAAAATGCCATAGGTATAAGAAGATGACTGTCTATGATATTCTAGGGGTTGTGTATCAAACGTGAAGGATAGACAAGCTGCTTAGCAAAAAATATCGCTTTTTTAAAGGTTTCTTTGACTGCCTAATTTCCCAGTACTGGGTAGTTTTGAATCAATATTATTTGGCTCTATTAATTTATGTTGTTAGCTTGATGGGCATGGGGTAGCTGCGGCAACCCCTTATTGAAGTAAAGGTAGGATTTAATATGAATATTGGTGATTTGATATTTCAATTAGTTTTCCTTATTTTTATATTTGGGATTTTTTCTGGTGTGTTTTTTTCTTGTTCTTTCTCTCGTTACTAAACAGCCAAGCAAATCAGAAAGCATTGAACAAAAGTTGATAGAATAATTGATTTACTTGCAAAGGATAAGAAAGAGTAATCTTTTTTGTCCTTTTTAACTTAATTTTCACCTCACAGTTTGTGTCACCCCAACAAACCTGTATGAACTAACGGGTGCGTTAGCTGAAGATCGTAGCTGTCTTTAAGACAGCTTTTTCTTATGCAACTATAGGGGAGGGTTAGTTGCATTAGTAAAAAGTTTTATCGTACTTCGCAGTAACCAACTATAATAAAATTAGAATTAAAACTAAAATCAAATAGGTGGTGTGCAGGTTGATTAAAGTCCTTTTACATCTCTCCAGAATATTTTTAGGTTTTATCTTCCTTATTGCAGGTCTAAACGGTTATTTTGTCATTTTTGACTTTGAACCATTTATTGCTACTAGCCCCGAAGCGATGGCATTATTCAAATTTGAATATCTATTAATATTTGAAAAGTTTTTAGAGATTGTTTGTGGAGTTTTACTTTTAAGTAATCGATTTGTCCCATTAGCACTTGCAATATTGGGTCCAATTGTAGCCAACATTTTCTTACTTCATTTGATCCTTGATCATTCGTTACTTGTTTTAGCAGTAATAATTGTAATCATGTATAGTTATTTGTTGTTTTGTTACAGAAAAAGTTTTAAAAGTATTTTGGAGAAAAAGCCTTCTCATTAATACTTCCTTGAATTACACATTTTGCGTCAAGTTTGTATCAACTCTATAATAACGCTATTGAACAAACGGGTTCGTTAACTGAAGTCAGAGCTGTCTTTAAGGCAGCTCTTTCCATATGCAACTAACGGGGCAGGTTTTTTGAAGAAGGATTTTGCAATCCTTATGCAGAATAAGGTAATGCTTAAAATCTTAGTACATAAAGGGTGTGTATGAGGATGGATTGTAAGAATGTTACCGGAGAAAATGATACAGGGAAATCACAATTAAATACACTTCTTGAAATAAGTGAAATTTGCTTATCACTTAATTTTAACCTGTGGCTACGAGGCGGATGGGCGATAGATTTTCTTCTTGGAAAGATTACTCGTTTACATACTGATATTGATTTAGTTACTTGGTTACATTATCGTGAGCACTTGGTACAGGCTCTTGTTAATGCAGGTTTTCAAATAAAGCCTGTAGGCGAGTTTCAAACCGATTTCCTCAAAAACAACTTCGATGTGAGTTTTGTATTTGTTCGGTATTCTGATAATGGCGATATAGTCGCTAACGGTTTTCCAGATTGGGTATGGAGGAAAGATGCCTTGCAACACTGTTTATGAATGGTACAATTGGAAAAAAGAGGTGTTAGTATGAGGGAATTATTATGGAGTTTCAGTTTGCTTGTTATCATTGTGGCGTTAGGGGGATGTTCAAGTTCCTCTAAAACTTCGGGTTCTCCTGAGGCAAAAGACGTTGGCTATCAAATAGTAGAGTACGGTAGTTTAAGTGATAAACGAGCTGTATTGGATAAAGATAATGTCAAAAAGATTGAAGACATTATAGCAGATGTAAAATGGGATAAAACAGTATCAGTTGATAAAAGTAGTAAAGAAGATTCTGTATTTTGGTTTATAGACCAAGAAAACAAGGAAGGGCAGAAATATAAGGTGTGGTTCAACGAAGCTGGCTCCGTAGACGTGCAGGATGAAAAGGAGGTATGGGGCGTTTTGGAAGGGAAAGACGGTGAAACATTATCCTCTATTTTCAAACTTAATGAACAGAAATAAAGAATAGAAAAATATTAAGTTAACAGATACGTTAGCTGAAAATTGGAGCTGCCTTTAAGGCAGCTTTTTCTTTATTCAACTACCATGAAAATAAGTTTTTTAAGAATGGAAAAATGACAATACTTAAGAAGACCCCGCTCAATCGTCTTAAAAAAGGGAGAGCGTTAAAGATAGAAACTGAGTAGCTTTACAGAAAAATTAATCAGTTTAGTAGCCTTTGTAAAAACAAATTTTTTTTGAAAATGGATTGTAAATTGGAAAAAAATGATGTATTATTAATTTGTGAAATGTTTCACAAACAATATTTTCCTTTTGAAAACTTAACGAGATGAAAGGATGAAAAACCTATGACAAAAGAAAAAGTAAGCCGTGTCGCATTAATTGGAACAGGGTTTGTAGGCTCAAGCTACGCCTTTGCTCTTATGAACCAAGGAATTGTAGATGAGTTGATTATGATTGATTTAAATAAAGAAAAAGCAATTGGTGATGTGATGGATTTAAATCATGGGAAAGTTTTCGCTCCAAATCCAACAAATATTCGCTTTGGAGAGTATGAAGATTGTGCAGATGTGGATTTAGTTGTAATTTGTGCAGGAGCGAACCAAAAACCAGGAGAAACACGCCTTGACCTTGTGGATAAAAATCTGAAGATTTTTAAAACAATAGTCGAGAATGTCATGGCTAGTGGATTTGATGGCATCTTTCTTGTCGCAACCAATCCCGTTGACATCTTAACATACGCAACATCGTATTATAGTGGGTTACCTAAAGAACGGGTCATTGGATCTGGTACCATTCTTGATACAGCTCGTTTCCGTTTCCTACTAGGTGATTACTTTAAAGTCGCACCGAAAAATGTGCATGCTTATATCATCGGAGAACACGGTGACAGCGAGCTACCTGTTTATAGTTCTGCAGACGTGGGTGGTATTCCCGTTTTGAAAATGATTGAACGCCAAGAACACTATAAAAAAGAAGACTTAGATGAGATTTTTATTAATGTACGTGATGCAGCCTACAAAATCATTGAAGGAAAAGGTGCTACTTACTATGGCATCGCTATGGGACTTGTGCGAATTACAAAAGCCATTCTCCACAATGAAAATAGCGTGTTAACTGTCTCTGCTCATCTGGATGGCCAGTATGGTGAAAAGCATGTGTACATGGGTGTTCCAGCAATCATTAATCGTAGTGGAATCCGAGAAATTGTCGAATTAGAACTCAATGAAGAAGAACAACAGAAATTCCAACACAGTGCTTATGTCTTAAAAGACATTTTGGCGCCTCATTTTGAAGAATTAAAATTATAACATTAAATAGAAAGAAGGAAGCATCATGTGGATTCAAGATTATAATCCATTGAATAACACGTACTTATCAGCCTTGGTTGCTGCCTTTCCTGTCACATTCCTTTCTATTGGGTCTGACTGTATTTAAAATGAAGGGCATTATCACAGCCCTTCTTACACTAATCATTAGCATAGGTGTATCGGCATTTTTATTCCAGATGCTTACTAGTTGGATCGTTGTTAGAAGGCCAATATGGTCAAAGTAATGTTCATGTTGATGCTCCAACTGTAATTAATCGTACAGGTGCAAAAAATATTGTGGAGCTTTCACTAAATGAGAGCGAAAAAGAAAAGTTTGCACATTCTGTTAAAACACTTAAAGGTATTCAATCTCTATTTTGGGAGTATTTTAATTTCTTAAGTAAGAAATTCTTACGTAATGGAGCTGTTATTATGTTAGTAGAAACTATCGATCCATTTAATAATCTTGCTATTTCAGCGTTAGTTGCAGCTATACCGATCCTTTTGTTTCTCTTATGTTTGACGATCTTTAAAATGAGAGGTATTTATGCAGCGCTTCTAAATTTATTTGTAACCCTTCTAATTGTACTTTTCCTCTTTAAGCTACCTTTGGGTGAAGCAATCGGGAGTGTTGTACAAGGTACGATACAAGGGATATGGCCGATTGGTTATATCATTGTGATGGCCGTCTGGTTATATAAAATCTCTGTTAAATCCGGGAAATTTGATGTTTTACGCGGAAGTATTGCGGGTATTTCACAAGACCAACGTCTTCAGCTCTTACTTATTGGGTTTTGCTTTAATGCCTTTCTTGAAGGGGCAGCAGGTTTTGGTGTACCGATTGCAATCTGTGCCGTTCTATTAGTTACATTGGGATTCAAACCTTTACAGGCAGCCATGCTCTGTCTAGTGGCAAATGGTGCTTCAGGAGCATTCGGAGCAATTGGCATACCGGTTGGAATCATCGGTACATTTGGGCTGGAAAATGTGACCTCCATGAATGTGTCAATGATGACTGCCTTAACACTGCCGATCATTAACTTTACCATTCCGTTTTTATTAATATGGTTAATGGATGGATTTAAAGGGATTAGAGAAGTATTGCCGGCTATTCTGGTGACATCTATTACTTATACAGTGGCCCAAGCGATCATTACAATATTTGTAGGACCAGAGTTAGCTGACATTATTCCTTCACTATTAACAATGGGTTTGTTGGCATTATTTCTTAATAAGTGGCAGCCTAAACATATATTTTTACTTAACGGCAAAGAATATGAATTTGAAAATCATTCAATGGGTGATGTTGTAAAGGCATGGTCTCCATTTTATTTATTAACAATATTTGTATTGTTTTGGAGCTTTCCTGCATTTAAAGGTTTGTTTTCTCAAGGAGGAATTCTTGAATCGGCTGTACTGAAATTTATAGTACCGGGATCTTCGATCAATATTGGCATTGATTTAATCGGTGCAACAGGAACAGCGATATTATTAGCTGCTTTAACGACGATTGTAACGACGAAAGCAATCAATTTCAGTGAAGGTCTGTCTCTCCTAAAAAAAACTGTTTCAGAATTTTCGATTCCAATCATTATGATCTGTGCAATTATTGGTATAGCTAAGTTAATGACATATGGTGGATTAACAACTTCTTTAGGTGAAGCAGTTGCTACAACAGGAAATATCTTCCCATTATTATCACCACTATTAGGATGGATTGGAGTGTTTATGACTGGGTCTGTAGTAAATAACAATACGTTATTTGCGCCTATACAAGCTACTGCAGGTAATATTATAGGCACAAACTCATCATTATTAGTTTCTGCTAACACTGCCGGGGGTGTTATGGCAAAGCTTGTTTCTCCACAGTCAATCGCAATAGCAGCTGCAGCCGTTGGTGAAACAGGAAAAGAATCTGATTTAACGAAAATGACATTAAAATATAGCTTTGGGTTAGTAGCTTTTGTGTGCATTTGGACATTTATATTATCGCTATTTTATTAGTAATACTTTTATATAACTAACTAGTAAAAAGGAATCAGAGAACTACTCTGATTCCTTTTTCAAAGAAAAAGTTGCTTTTAAAAATTAATCTTACTACTCACTTATTTGAAAATAAATTGAAATACAATCGTTTACGGTGAACCGTATCATAAATGATTCCAACCTAAATTCATCATAGTTTTGAACTTTATCCAGAAACAAAAAAAGAAACAACAACGCATGATTGTTGCAGCATGGAGAAGTTTAAATCATGAAGGAAAAAGTGTCGCAGTTACCCGACTGCATGCTGCCTGGGTTCACTGATTTTCATCCCTCTTGGATTAACTGGATTTGCAGGAGCATTATCCTTCTACTCATTGAAGTATCGGTTATTATGCACCATCGTTAACATCATTCATTCTGCTTGCATACTCCTTTACATGGTTTACGGGAGAAATGGCCCAAAATCCGGACGGAGAGATTCACTGACAAATCAAGCCTTGCTAGTGTGAAAAGGAATATGAGGATGGGAAAATTATTCAATCATTTTGCAGTTAGACCTGGCTGCATTTTTCTTAGATGCATGCTGAAACCTTTGATAGTGCATATTAATTTTTAGAACCATTGGAAGGGGGGAATCACCATGAAAAAGCAAGTAAAGCAAAATGAAAAGAATACTGAAGAAAGACAAGAGGAGCTGCAAACAATTAATGATATTTCTAAAAGCGAAAACGGGCAGCCGGTCCATCAGCCTAAAGATTACGATGAAATAGAGTATTAAGATAAAAGCAATCACCGGGATAAATGCGTTTAAACCAATTCCTTCAGTAGCTAATTCAAGGGTACATTTATGAAAAAGCAGATTTACAACATTAAGATATTTTCATTATTAAAAGCCTGATATATCTCTATATTATCTAGAGAAATCTGGCTTTTTTAATTAATCACTAAAGTCTTTAAACGGAGACTTTAACTAATTAACACCCCTGAAATTATCCACTTTTTCACCTCTGCAATAATATGACCCAGATAAATAAAAGATCATTAACACAATGATGCCACCAAGACAAAGGATTTTGATATCATTAGTTTTAGGGTAATGAAAAAGATTACTCAACCAAGTGAATTTTTCGGATATGCCTTGTGCAAAATGAAAAAAGGAAATCAAAATGACTTCCTTTTTTCATTTGAATCTTAATCTATGCTGTATTTTAGTAAATATCTTTCCTTGATAATTGCTAGATGATGTAGTTCATGACCGGCAATTATGTATGCCAGTGCACGTACAGTAGTTGGATGATTTAAAACTGTTCCCTTTCGTATCCATGCATCATTGGAAAGACAGGCGATCAATGAAGAGGTGCATTGTCGTACAATCGAAAAATCTGAAAGTATGTCTAGGAAATCAAGTCGGCTGAAATCTGCATTAGTCATATATAAATCTTTATCAAATGGGGTAAATGAAGGAGTATCTCCACGGGCAACTACAAGAACATGAGAACTCAGTACGCGTTCAGCATCTGTCATGTGTCCGAGTACTTCTTTCAAATTCCATTTTTTCGCTTCGTATTGGTACGCTGCTTGTTCACTAGATATACCTCTTAGTAAATTAATAGTTGTCTCTTGTTGCTTCTTTAGAATATCAAGTAATCCTTCGTCAGGAACAAGTCTTATGTAGCTCTCGAAAAACGGATGGTATTCATTCGTTTTCGGACGTTTAAGCATTATAACCGCCTCCATACTAGTTATATCTTCATTTTGACTCATCTTTATAGATATGTTGACTAACGATAACTAAATTTCATGTAAAACTGTCATGGGAAAATATCCTTATCAACAAACGGGCGCATTCCTCTCATAAAGAAAGTGCCTTTTAATAGGGTCAGGTTTCTATGATACACGTTAAATTAATCTAACCAAGAAGATAAGAAATCAAAAAGATAGAAATTGCTAACCTTAATGTTTCAAAAAGGTTCGTAATTATTTAATTATAAGTATTTTTTTCTAATAACAATTTCTGCTATTGCTAAATTGAAAATCCAGCAAAGCCATACAGCAATCGTATATGAAAGTCCATAGGGAAAATCTAATCCATTATGTGTAATTGCGACAATGATATAAATAATCATATTGGCAAAGGATAGAAAGAAACTTCGGGTGATCCATTGACTATGCCGTAAGACATCTTTTCTTTTTATATATATATAACCGAATATTGTTGTTAAAAGCCATAGTGTATTTAAGATAAGAAACCCTATTGTACTTGGCCAGCCACCTGTCGCAAAGAACGAAGCGTATAAACCGGGAATAAAGTTTAACACAATAGATGAAACATAAATTCGACCATTGCATCGATGAAATGTTAAGGATTTCAAACGTAATCGTTTAATTATTCCGAGAGGTCCTGTAAGGAGTGCAATTATCGCAAGAATAATATGGACTCGTATCATCAATACCCATAGCATTTGATTAGAAAGAAGTTCATCTTTTTTTGATAGGAATCCCTGAAAACTTGGATCAACTACAAAATTCTTAGATAGTGTATGCATTACCCACATTACTGAAATAATTGATAATATCGTAATTAGGAATTTGCGTTGCTTCATATACCTATCCTCCTCAGTTTTATAACAGTATAGAAGGATTAGTCATTATTATGAGTGCAAAGATTATGCAAACGAATAATGCCCAACTAAACATGCTTAAAACTTTAAAATTCCTCTTCAAAAGATCCTCTGTTTTTTCTGAATCCTTTAATTGTCTAAGTTTTTTTTTAATTATGCCCATAAAAGCACCAATAAAAAGTAAAGTGGTGAAGGATACTACTACCCAAATTATTGAGGGGAAAGCAGAATTTATGACGATCATTAAGCCTCCAGATACTAGTAGGAGGAGGAGTGAATAATGCCCTGCTCGTATATACGATTGAATAAAATTAATGCAAAGTACCAGGTTGTCTCTTGGAATAGTTAGCATTTTTTTTATTTGCCAAGGTAATGTAAGGTAACTCCCAAGAAGTACCGCACTAATTACATGAACAAGTAATAATAGATGATACATAAGTTTATTCCTTTCGTTTTAATACAGGTAAATAATTAAAAGAAAAGGACCTCTTTATTTTAATTGAAACGAGGTTCTTGACCTTTATTTGACCAAACTGTTCCTCTTCGTTCAAACTCAAATACCTTCTCGAGATAGTGAGCAATTTTTGGGCCAAGCTTTTGTTCAATTGTGTAAATGGCAATATCTATACCTGAAGTTACACCACCACTGGATACTAAGTTTCCATCATCTACTATGCGAGCATATACTGGCCTAGCCCCCATAGCCGGCAATGCATCCATCCCCATGTGATGTGTAACAGCATGTCGGCCATTTAATAGTCCCATCATCCCTAAAAGGGTAGAACCTCCGCATACTGTGGTTAAGGTAATATTAGGGTTTTGTGCTGCTTTTTGTAACAAAGTTTCCAGATTCGTTTCAGAAGCTTTCTTTAATTTGGTTACTATCGAATTGGGACCATCACCATACATATCTCCAGCCCCACCCGGAACTAAAATAACACCTTCAGCGTTCGGATCAATTACTCCTGTAGCTTCAATTCCAACGTCATTAACGCCACTTTTGACTAGTCTTTTCCCTTCAGCTGTTACCAACTCTACTATTACATTTTCAGGTGAAAGAATTGCTGCAGCTGCAAAAACCTCAAAAGGAGCAATTGCATCCATTAAATCAAATCCATCAAATAACACAATTTGAAATTTCATATTACATACACATCCTGTCTTTAGTTTAGGACCGAACCGTCCGGTCCGATAGTAATATTATATAGTATATTGTTCGATTGTAGATAATGAAATTGTGAATTATTAATGAAAAAACCCCAAAAAACTTAGAAGTGGGGGTTTTTCAATAAGAATAGTAATTCAATAAAGCTTTAATTTGTTCAATGCAATAAAAAATATGGTCATTATTAAATGATAAACGACTGGCCATTATTGCGCCTTCCATAGAAGACATAAGAAATGAAGCCAGGGAAAGGGAGTTTATATCTTTACGGAATTCGTTATTACGCATTCCATCCTCAATAATTGATTGTAAAAACAGAAGTGTTTGGGTGTAACTTTCAGAAGCAACCTTTTGAAGCTCTGGGTAGGTATTATCGGCTTCAATCGCAGTATTTAGTAAGGGGCAACCGCCTTCAATAGGAGGATTATTGACAGCATCTTGGTAAATGTATGATATTGCTATTATTTTATCAGTAGCCGTATTCGCTTGTTCACTTGCTTGAACCATATGGTTCCAAATTATTTCTCCTGCTTTTTCAAAAGTAGCAAGAGCAATTGCCTCTTTGTTAGGAAATCTACGGTAAATAGCTCCTTTTGGTAAAGAAGATGCTTCCATAATATCCTGAATGGAAGTTTGGCTAAATCCTTTTGTATTAAAAAGGCGTAAAGCAGTTATTATAATTTGATCGCGTACTTCATCATTCTTACTCATTTTGTTGTTTCCTCCGATTTCCTCTATATAACGATTAATATTATAACTCAAAAAATTTAAAAACTAAACTAGTAGTTCTCCTTTAATAAATGATCTTAAGCAATCGGGTCTTGAAGAAGTTTCGCTTTTCTTAATGAACTAAAAGGTGCTTTACTTCATTACCAGGAGGTGATCAGCAGCTCTTTTTTCTTATGGAACTATAAGGGCAGGATAGTTCATCAAGCATATTGTATTCGAACTGTGCAATAAATACTAAACCATGAGAATAGAAAAATGATATTTAAATCTAATTATTGGGTTTTTATGGTAAAATGAGGTAACTTTAAATCATATAGAAGAAATGGAACAATTCCTTATAAAAAAGCACATTGAAAATCAATATGAGAATGATGAGTATCAAGACGAAGCAGACGAAGACGAGGATAGTTATTTTATGCAAAGTATAGTTGTGTGATTCATATGGAACAACAAGCAACCCACCTATACTATATTAATAGAGGAGAGGGAATACCTTATGAAAAAACGTAGTCAAATTACATTTGCAAGTCTGGCTCTGTTAATAACTGGAAGTTCCCTGCTATACACATCGCCAACCTCAATTACAAAAGTAGAGCCCACTCAAAATGTATCCAGTACGTTACAAACAAGCACTCAACGAGGCCATAATTCTGTCAAGCAAGCAATGCGGGATACATTGCAACTTGGATACCCGGGGATACTTGCTAAAACTTCCGAGGATGGAAAAACGTGGGGGTATGCCGCTGGGGTAGAGAATCTGAGCACCAAGAAACCAATGAAAACAGATTTTCGCTTTCGCATTGGCAGCGTGACGAAGACGTTCACCGCAACGGTTGTACTTCAATTAGCTGGAGAGAACCGATTGAATCTAGACGACTCCATCGAAAAATGGTTGCCTGGTGTCATTCAAGGAAACGGATACAATGGTAAACAGATTACCATCCGGCAGATATTGAACCATTCAAGTGGTATCGCTGATTACACAAGGTCAAAAGATGTTGATCTTATGGATACAAAAAAATCTTATACGACTGAAGAACTAGTGAAGATAGGGATTTCTCTGCCCCCAGACTTTGTCCCAGGAAAGGGCTGGTCTTATTCAAACACAGGATACGTATTACTGGGTATTCTTATTGAAAAAGTAACAGGAAACAGCTACGCGGAAGAGATTGAAAATCGGATTATTGAACCGCTTGAATTGTCTGATACATTCCTGCCTGGCAATTCAGGCGTTATTCCAGGCACCAAGCATGCCCGGGGTTATTCCCAACCAGACGAAGCAAGTGAGATAAAAGACGTTACTTATTATAACCCAAGTGTAGGTAGCTCGGCTGGAGATATGATTTCTACTGCTGACGATTTAAATAAATTCTTCTCTTCCTTGCTCCGTGGCAAATTACTGAAGGAACAGCAACTAAAACAAATGCTTACTACAGTTCCTACAGGAATAGCAGGAATTGATGGATATGGTCTTGGAATCTTTGAAACTAAGCTTCCAAACGGTGCCTCGATATGGGGACACACAGGTGGCATTCTAGGTTTTTCTACTCTTGCTGGAGGTACAATTGGAGGCAAGCATACGTTGGTCATCAGTTTGAACAGTTTGGGTAGAGATAACAGTCCTGATCCTTTTAAAAATATTTTACTTGCTGAATTTAGCAAGTAGGCAAAAAAGGAAAATTTTGTCATAGTTTTTATATTTAAAAATACATCTTTACGGTTCAAAAGACCCACTGGCTTTTAAAAACAGTTAGCTATTAAGCAAGAAAAAGTTAACTCCTTCTCAAATAACGGTTAATGCATTTTTGCAAGAACTATTAAATTTCTAATGAGCGATGAAGCAGATTGGATTACAAGTTAGATTATTCATTCAGAAGGTGGATTTAAAAGGTAAATACAACAAAAAGGTTCTAGAACCTTTTTGATGTAGTAAAATCCAAGGATAGATATCAATTTGTGAAAGATTGTACTTAAACTAACGGGTGCGTTATTTCATTAAGAAGTATGGAAAATGATCAAACAATTTTATAAAAGAATCATTAGAGCGTGTTTTGATCAATCTAAAAACACGCTCTTTCTTTTCGTTTACCACGATTTTTAAATATCAATTTGATCAAACTTTATTTTAAATACAATCAAAAAATGGATAAGTAAGGTATAACCGAACTTACCAAGGAGAAACATGTCCTTTTCCACCCATCGGGTGACCCAACCCCGAGTATGGAAAACATTGAAGTCACAAAGCGATTGGCGGAAGCAGGGAAAATTATTGGGATTGAAGTTTTAGACCATTTGATTGTTTCCCATACGGATAAGTATGTTAGCTTAAAAGAAAAGGGGTATTTATAATAAGAAAAAAGACGAGCAAGAGGGGAATGATTGTCCCTTTGTTTTCTAGGGACTTAGTGCTTTTGGAAAGCATTGAAGGAAATAACCAATAAAAGGAGGCACACCGGCTGGATCGTCAGCTGGTGCGTTCAAGCATGAAGAAAAAAATCCGTTTTTTCTCGATTTAGAGCAGCAGGCATCGAGCCTGCTTGACGGTTGCTTGATGCTCCCTCTAAAAACTTACAGTAGCGCCTTCGGTAGAAGGAACAAGTTGCTGAGCAAATATTATACGCTCGTAATATAAGTCAGAATGTTATCCTTTGCTTCCATCTTACTTTATCTTTACCTTTACAATTTTTCCGCCAGCCTTTTTATCCGCCTGTTCCATTAGTTTCGTAAACTGTTTCTTTATCTCCGTATCCTTTGTGTTCTTTTTCATCATATATATCCCTCGCAATTTAATATTCTTGCTAAATAGTATCGCCATGGTAAAGGAAGCATATACATTCCCCGGTTATAAAGTGACCCCTTCCCCACTATATTGTTAGTAAAGTGGAAAACTGGCAAAGTGACCCTGAGGTATGTTTCCATTTTTACAGAATGAGAGGGGAGAGGAGGGATATCATCAATGAACCCTTTTTTCGAGGAAATGAAGCAAAAGGATCCAAAACCAAAAGCTATTCAAAAAACATCTTCCGGAAGTCCTTCGCACTAGAAAATCATTTTATATACTCTAACAATAATTCTTTTGTATCATTCCACAAACTTTGCTGCATAGAAACATCTTTTCCTGGATATATCGGATCAATTTTATCTCCAGTTCCAACATTAAAGTATCCTCCTGTCACTCTCCCATATTCGGAATCAAGTGCTAAACGAACAATGATGTCAGCCCCTCTTTTTGGATCTCCGATATTAAGGAATTCTAAGACTTTTCCCAATACAGAAGATATACGAAGTTCTCTTCCCAGGCCAGTATTATTGAAACCAGGATTTAGAGCGTTGGCAGTTACCAAAGTACCTGAAAACTGACGCACTAACTCACCAGTAAACATGATATTTAGAAGCTTTGTTCTTCCATAAATTTTAGATGAACCCCTCAATGTAAATGGAGATGTGTCCGTCAAATCATATGGTAATTTTAGTTCCCCATGATTTCGTGAGGCTTCCGAAGCGACATTAATAATTTTTGCATTTTTTGCTTTTACCAAAGAGTCCTTTAACAGATTTGTTAGTAGCCAAGGCGTTAGATAGTTTACCGCAATCATCTCGGCAAATCCTTCAGAGGTAACACGTTGCTCGAACCCATGAAGCCCAGCATTGTGGATGAGTACATCAATTTTTGAATAGTTTTGTTTTATCTCAAGTCCTATACGGCGAACATCATGCATTAACGATAAATCACCAAAATAGAAATCAACCTCCGTATTTGGTGAAGCTTCTCTAATTAATTTCTCTGTTGCTTTAGCCCGTTCTTTGTTACGAGCAGTCAGCACTAAATGTGCACCACGTTTTGCGATTTCAATTGCAGCAATCTGACCAATACCACTGGTAGCACCGGTCATTACAATTATTGGATACTCGGGCATTATACATTCTCCTTCTATAAACTTGACATAGTATTAACAATTAAATATATTTGACATATATCAATCATATTCAAGTATTTGATATATGTCAAATACATTTAGTTGAGTTGAGAAGGGAGAACTATGGATATTAATAATTCTGATTTGAGAGAAGAACTGGAGTTAGCTCTTGGTGAACAGCTCAATTCGTTGATTAGTGAGGCACATGCACTTAATGTCAGAACTGCAGCTACATTTGATACAACTTTGCAGCCAGCAGCCTTTTTGATTGTTCGCTGGTTATTTTCACATGGTCCTACTAACGCATCGACTTTAGCTGAATCAACAGCAATGGACCGTAGCTCTATCAGTAGACTTATAGGGCAATTAAAAGGTCTGGGATATGTAAAGAGTGAACCCCACCCTAAAGATCGTCGAGGGGTAATGTTATCTTTAACCGAGCTTGGTCATGACAAAACAATAAAAGCTTTAAAAGAAAAAGAATCTATTTTTTTCGAACGTATTTCAGGATTAACGGATTCAGAATTGAAGGCATATATTGAAATGCTAAAAAATCTAACGATATAACACAGTTGATAATTCTATTTGGAAATAAGAGTCTACTATTGAACATATGACTAAATCTGAAAAGCACGTGTGTTAGTGTGTTAGATAGTATCCACTATTCCTACGTTGAAAGTCCAAAAGAGTTTAGAGAGACTAATTTAGATTTTTGCAGTGAAAAATTGTATTACAATTGCAGCTCAATCCAGATTTGAATTTGATGCACCAGGATAAAGAATAATTGTTAAGCTAACAGCTGGGTTAGCTGAAGAGCAGAGCTGTTTTAAGGCAGCTTTTTCTTTATGGGCAATTTAGTTTAAGAGTACTGTTTGATCTTTGTTCAACAATTGGGCCAGTTAATCGAATAAGTGTATATTTGAAATAAAGCTGCACTGCTTTGAAAAAACTCTGTATATAAGCGTGCGTTTGTTGAACAAGAAGTAAAAGGGGTGATACATATTAAACATGGCTAATATGTATCACCCCTTTTTGTAACTTTGTATGATTTTAGGACTTGAAAAATTTCAAACCAACATAAAAATCGGTATTATTTTTCTCTAATCTGCTCCGTTAGACGGTAGGTTATTACCCAATACAAAAGGGCCAAAGCGCTGACAGAGGCACCAAATAGACATACTCCGATCCATCCGTAGTTTGCGTATATATTGGTTGAAACAATTGAACCCATGGCACTGCCGATGGAATAAAAAATCATGTAAGCAGCAGTAAGTCGGCTTCTCGCCTCAGGACGCACTGTGAAAATCATACTCTGATTGGTGACATGTACGGCTTGCACAGCGAGGTCAAGAAAGATAACGCCAATAACTAATGCGATCAGTGAGTGTTCGGTAAAACTGATTAGGAACCATGATGCTAGCAATAAAACTAGGGCTATGCAGGTTGTTCGCTGCCCTAAACCTCGATCAGCCAGACCCCCAGCACGAGCAGCAGCTAATGCTCCGGCAACTCCAGCAAGACCAAACGCTCCAATAGCGGTATGTGAAAGAGAGTATGGTGGAGCACTGAGAGGAAGCACCAACGAAGTCCACAATGTACTAAACGCGGTAAAAATCAGCAGAGCCAGTACTCCGCGGATGCGTAGGATTCGTTCTTGCATGAACAAAGTGAGCACCGAACGAAGCAGCTGCGGATAGGATAGTGACTCTCTTGCGCTTTCATCACGCGGGAGTACTCGGAACAACACGCCAGTCATGATGAGCATCATGGCGGCAGAAACTAGATAGACCGAACGCCAACCGGCGAGATCGGTTAGTACACCAGCGAATGTTCGTGCGAGCAGAATGCCGATCACGACTCCACTTTGCACCAAGCCGACTATACGTCCACGCTCGGCTGGGGCAGCCAAAGTCGATGCGAACGCTACGAGTACCTGTGTCACCACAGCAAGCAGTCCGACCGCAGCTAACCCCGTGAACAGCACTGTGATGATGGGGGCGATCCCAACCACAATCAGAGACAACACGGATAAAAGCATCTGACCGATGATTAGCCGACGTCGATTCAGTAGATCCCCGAGCGGTACTAGCAGTAGCAGTCCTAGCGCGTAACAAAGCTGAGTAATGGTAATGACAATGCCGATGGATGAATGGGCGATACCGAACTCGGTCGCCAGAGAGTCTAGCAACGGTTGTGCATAGTATATGTTTGCAACAGCCATCCCACAGGCTGTTGCAAACAATAGTGCCATATAGCGAGTCATGGTTGATCCGGATACTATTTGTAACTGAACCGTTTTCGTATCATGATCTTCAATTGATGTTTTTTCTTTAACCTTCATCTTTACCTTTACCATTACTCACATCCCCCTTTTTGTACTCAACAGTATAATATACCGATTGGTATAAAATAATTCCTTTTAAGGATAACCAACAAAACGTTTTGATGTCAAGTAAGTTAGCAGTTATTTGAATGCTGTCCTTGAAAGAATCATCACAATTTGACAATAGGACTTTAATTAAATAAAATCATAATATACCGATTGGTAATTAAAAGGGGGATTAATTATCCATGAATCAAATACCGGGGAATAACGAATTAACTGAATTATCTGGGGGCGATTTACCATCTCCAAAATTCCTACAGTCAAACGAACAGATTATAAAAAGCTTCTTTGAAGTTGTCAGATCAGGTTGTAATCCTGAACAAGCTAAGTTTTTTATGGCGAAGGAGGTAAGAGCACATCAAGTGAATTCAGAAAGCATGGTGACAATTAAAAGGTCACCTGAGAATTATGCTGATCATATAAGAGAAATGATAGATTCATGGGGGAAATTTAAAATTGAAATTCAAGAATTAATTTCTCAAAATCAAAAAGTTCATGTCAGATGGAAGCAGACAGGAGTGCATATTGGAGAGTATGAGGGTTATCTGCCTACAAATAAAGAGGTTATTGAAATAGGTAGTGCCGTATACCGATTAGAGGATCGAAAAATAGTGGAATACTGGATTCAAGTGGACAGATTCGGAATCATTGAGCAAATAAAAAAGAATCAAGAACAAGATTAATTATCTAGTGAAGAAATTTTATTTTGAAATGAGGGATTTATTATGGTTCGACAACGTGAATTTGATGAGGAAAAAGCGTTGGATGATGCTATGTTGCTTTTTTGGGAGAAGGGGTACAAAGCTACTTCGCTAAGCGATTTGACTGCCAAAATGGGGATACAACGACCAAGCTTATACTCAGCTTTTGGAGACAAAGAGAAATTGTTTGAGGCTGCATTACGCAAATATACAAAGCTACATGCTTCCCATATTCGAAAAAAACTTCAAAACAATCTATCTGTAAAGGAAGCATTTCAAACATTTTTTGAAGATTTGGTGGAAGAGGAATATAAAGAAAGTCCGAACAAGGGATGTTTTTGCATTAATACAATGGTGGAACTTGCCCCTCACGATGAAAAATTTGAAATCCTTACAAGGGAGCATCAGATGTATCTTTCTATCATATTTCAAGAAACGATTGTCCGAGGTATTCGCTCAGGTGAGCTCGAAAGCAGCCTTAATGCTAAAGTTTTAGCACAGACACTAGTCGTATCATTAATCGGACTTACCGTGTTGATGAAATCTCGTCCAGAGCGTTCATTTGTAGAAAATTCTGTAGCGATGATATTATCATTATTAAAATAAATTTATCAAAATTCCAGTTTTATCAATCATGTCAGTCTCTGTGAATATAGGGGGGGATAAAACCCAATCTATTAAATCGATTGCAGCTGTAATGCTAATTTTTATTAACCAGTTCCGGCAAGTTTTTTTAATAATAGAATGATTCATTATTATATTAAAAGCGTATTTTGATCAATCTTTTTTCAAAACACGCTTTTTCTTCGTTTATCAAGGTTATGAGTATCAATTTGATGAAACTTTATTTAAAGCAACGATACCATTGAGTTTTCACCTGATATTTTTGCAATTAGTTAACAGTAATACTAACTAGTATTAGTAAAGTATTCTTCAATTAAAGGGCGCGATTCTTTAATAAGAATTGCTTTTCTTAATGAACTACCATGAAAATAAGTTTCTTTAAAAATGAAAAATGATAATACTAAAGAAGACCCTGCTCAATCGTTTAAAAAAAGAGAAGAGCGTTAATTAATTAGTCTATGGATTATGGTTGACTGGATTAAGGTCAGTATCAGTATTGATACTTCCTAATCCTTTTCATTCTTTGTGAATCGCCGATTTTTGCGATTCATGGAAGGCTAACAGGTGCGTAGCTAAAAATCAGAGCTATCTTTAAGGCAGCTTTTTGTTATGCAACTATCGGGGGGGTTAACTCCAAAAAAATTGGAAGTTAAATCCAATTAATAGTATAGTCATATGTATCAGATCCTTTTTGTGGTCTTTTTCTTGATCGAAGAAAAATTCAGCTGAGGGGTATTGTACCAAATAAATAATGGAAAAAATAATTGCCTCAATTAGAGATGAATTGGTACAAAGAACAATTCCGGGCATAACGACCAAAGAACTTGATGATATAGCCGGGGAACATTTAGAAAAAGCGGGTGCAGTTTCAGCTCCAAAACGTGAATATGATTTTCCTGGCTTCAGCCTAAATGATGAAGTGGCGGGTTATTCGTAATCAATCTTCGTATGTATATTGAGTTGCTTTTTCATGATTTGGAAGATCGAATAGTGGCCCTGTCAAATGAAATGGAAGAACATAAGATCATCTAATCGATTCCCGGTATAGGAGAAAAAATCGCAGCCAGGATTATCTCTGAAATTGGTGAAATCGATCGGTTTAATCATCCGAAAAAACTGGTTGCCTTCGCTGGAGTGGATCCAAGTGTTCACTCATCGGGTAAGTTTACGGCACCATTAATCGTATTACAAAAAGAGGTTCGAGCAGACTACGTCAATCTAAGTATCAAGCCCGTACTATGCAGCATAAGAAGTTATCAGAAGGAAAACCTGCAAAAGAATCGTGCCTGTATTAATAATTGCTGTTCCTGGATTTAATAACCGGTTTTGTGATACTGAGAAAAATCCTTCCAAAAGGTTTTTGGGGGATTATTTGGCTTGGCCCAAAAATAGTATATGGAAAAGAAATTTTTTGTGAAAGATATTTACTTCTTATTAGTTGGTTTAGTTCCAAAGGGTCAAAAGGAAGACCACAATAAGTGGTCTTCCTTTTGTTTTCCTAGCCCGAACTTATTTGGTGAAGGAATTGATATTTATCTGATGGGGACAATTCGTGATAGTGGGCTCGTTATAAGAACAGCAGAATACAGTATCACTAGGAATTTCAAACTTTTTCATAACCGGTTCCGCGATTTTTTAATGCTTATGAAAACAAAAAGAAGAGGCAAATATATAACAATGAAGCATACGATGTAGGGATTGATTATTTTATTTAATATATATAAGGAATCGATATCATAAAAAAGTATATTCACAAGTAGTATGATTATGGACATTCCCCATAAGGGATACTTTTGCTGGACATTGAATAAGCGCTTGACCCCCCTGCTGGCAGCCCACAAAGGAATGACCATATTGGGTATGATAATGATGGTCCACCAAGAAACAGTTATGTATTCGAACCGTTGAATAAAGGGCAACTCAATAATACTGGTCAATGTTAGTGTTGGGTATAGAGTAAGGGTTAAATGTTTCTGTGAATAAAAGACTATCGATACAAAATAAAGTAATAAGCTCAATAACGTAGTGAGCACAACTCCTCCGTGAGCATACTTTTGCGATCTTTCAGCATTTTTGATGAACGGATAATACATCAGTATCATTTCAAATCCAAGCATGGATAATGAAAAACTTTTAGTTCCTTTCAATATTTCGAATAAATTATGATGGAAAATAGGAAGAAAACCGGTGAAATCAGAGTATTTAAAACCATAAAAAGGTACAAATAAAAGCCAGTATGAAACGATTACAGTTAAGAAGGCAATACCCGTAATGGTTCGGAATCCCCCTGTATTTATATAATAAATCAAGATAAGGAAAACCAAAGCAAATGCCCAAGAAGGTACCTCTTCAAACATCCAAACATGAATGACATTTATATAACCGATTATGATCGTCATTCCAAGGACAAAAAAGTAAAGAATAAATAAAAGACTGAAGAAATTACCAATCCATTTACCGAATGCATGATTATTAGTTGAGATTATATCGCCAGGAACAAAACTAAATATCTTATAGATTAGCCAAATTAATATATGAACAATCAATCCAGCTAGGAGTATGGATAACCAGCCATCGGTTCCCGTCGCTTTAGCCAAATCTCTTTGAAAACTCAATACGCCTAATCCAGTTTGCATGGAATGCACTAAAAAAAACACATAAAATGGCGATACCTTATATTTTTCATTAACACCAGCTTGATTCATGTAGGCCCCTCATTTGTATCAATCATATATTTTAATAATCTGGCTTTTATAAGTGAAATCTATTCAAAAAGATCGATTAAATTGTGGATGGAATTTTTGTATGGATCCTTAAGTTGAGAGCTAACATTTAATCGAAACGATTTTCATAAGGCAAAAGACAAGGAACAGACACATGTGGACGGCAAGGGTCTGGCTTACAATAAGGAATGTGTTCAAGCGTAAGCGGACAAAGAAGGGAAATAGAGAATCGGGATGCCCTTTTCCGAAAGATATAGTTGGAAAGTCTTATCCCGGAACAACAGCGGGGTATAATAGATGAGTGATAAAAAGAAATATCAACCAATAGTGAATCTTAAAGACCTTTAGGACAAAGGGCAGATTTATCGTAATGATGTTCTTTTCCGCACGGGTAATAAAAAGGTTGTGGATGAACGTTTAGAGGAACCATTGTCCTTTGATAATAAGATGACAAACTGTTTGTTAATTTCTAGATGAATGGAAAAAATATATAGAAGGGAACAAAAACTAATGAAATACGAATGGAGAAAACGAGAGAAGAATTTATATATCCCAAAACAAAAACCTGAACTTGTATCAATTCCAGAACAGAAATTTTTTTTGATAAAGGGAAAAGGAAATCCAAATGAGCACGAATTCGCTGAAAAGATAGGTGTTCTTTATTCATTGGCTTATGCGGTCAGGATGATGCCTAGGCAAGGATACACTCCAGCTGGATATTTTGAATACACCGTATATCCATTAGAAGGGATTTGGGATTTAACGGAAGAGGGTAAGAAACTAGATACTTTAAATAAAGATGAATTATTATATACGATCATGATTAGACAACCAGATTTTGCAACAAAGGAAATAGTGGACAGAGCATTTGAACATGTAGAAGAAAAGAAACCACATCCATTTCTAAATGATGTAAGGTTCGGTACATTTCAAGATGGGTTATCTGTCCAAATGCTTCATGTTGGTCCATATGATGATGAACCTCAAAGTTTTAAAGTAATGAATGAATTCATAAAAGATAATAATCTGGAAAAAACGTCATTACAACATAGAGAAATATATCTTTCAAATTTTAGGAAAGTTGAATCTTCAAAATTAAAAACAGTTTTGAGATATAAGGTTAAGCCGATAAAATAGCATGAACTCTTAGCTGTTAACATGCATTCATTATTTCATGTAGCAAAGATTGAAGGAGTTTACATAGAGTAAAAGGTGCATTATTACCATAGGACGCAATAAAATTATCCAATATGGTGTTATGGTATGGCTCATAGTTTATATGAGGGTGTAAAAGAGGAACAAACACCACTCTTATATTACTTATTTAAAAACATTAGCATCTATTATTTTGGGTGCTTTTTTTTGCAGGAAATTGGTCCATTTTGTCAAATTAGTTAAACAAAGGGGATGAGAAAATGAATGATGATGAGAAAATCAGTATTTTATTGTCCAATATGACAAACGAATTAGTGTCGAGTAGAGTAAGGGTTAGAGCTATAGTGGAACTACTGGAAGAAAAAGGTCTAATAACCCGTGAAGAGTACGAAAACAGGTTTAAAAAAGTTTTTGAACGAGATGCAATTTCGTATAGAAATGATCTACTGAAAGAAGTCAAAATTGATGAATAAAAGGAGAAGGCATCCATTGGTTTGGGTGCTTTTTTATGGCGGTGTGAAAGATGAACCATGATAAGGGAAAGAAACCGGTTAAGAATTTTTTAGTGAAACTAAGTCGTGGGATCTGGAAGATCTAATGAATATGAAAGCTTTTACATATAGGATTTTACAATACGAGATTTAAGCCTAATGTGAAAAAAGAAAGAGCGTTAATCCTTATTTGATCAACACTCCTGTAAGTGCAGTAGCATTCATGTTATTTTTTTAGATTTGATTTCATTAATAATGAAATCTGTTGCTCATCCGTATTCGAAATTCGTTTCAGTTGATCAACGATTAATTTTTGTCTTTACAATGTATGATTTTGACTTAACTTAGCTTTCCCTTTTATTTTGTTGATTTTTATTTTGAATCCATATTCATGACTGTCGGTCTCTTTCATCTATTGGAATTCTTGTTCTAAATGCAGTTAGCTTTTCCCTGATACAGCTACTTTTTTTGTTACGGGAGCATTTTTGCCTAATATGACAGAAAAGACAACAATCATTGCTGTTACAAGAGTGAAAGATGTGATGGATTCATCTAGAAATACTGTTGCAAATACAATCATCAAAAATGGTTGTAAGTATTGAATCTGACTAACCCTTGCTATTCCGCCCATAGCCATTCCGCTATACCAAGCAACATATGCTAGAAATTGACTAACCACTGAGAGATAAATTAAGCTAACCCAAGCTTGGATAGGGGCATGGAGCATTTCAGTTGAAAGGTTCAGCCCAACTGGAATAATGAAAAATGGAGCACCGATCATAATGGCCCAAGCAATCACTTGCCAGCTGCCTAATTCTTTCGCTAATTTCCCCCCTTCTGCGTAACTAAGTCCCAGTATGATCACTGCTGCCAGTAAAGCTAAATCGGCTAATTGCAATTGGCCGAATCCAAGATGAAGTGCATACATAATGACAGCTAAAGATCCGATTATACTTGAAACCCAGAATTTGATTGAAGGGATTTCACCTGCCCTAAACATAGCAAATCCAGCTGTTGCTAACGGTAACAGTGCTACTTCCACAGCTCCATGAGAAACAGGCAAGGATTCCATTGCCCAAGAAGTGAGGAGAGGAAATCCTAAAACTGCACCAACAGCAACAATAAGTAGACTTTTGAATTGACTTGGAGAAGGCAGTTTTTCCTTTCGAACGATCAATACCACCCCTACTAAAATAGCGGCTACAACCGTTCTTCCTAAACCGACGACCGTAGTCCCAAAATACTCTACAGCAATACTTGTAGCGGGGAGCGTTAAGCTAAAACAAATGACACCCACCAATCCCAAAAATAATCCGAATTTTTCTCTTGTTTCCCCCAGCATCTTTTCCAACCCCAATCTTTATACTTTGTACCACATCTGTACCATTTTTTACTTATCTTAAAAACAGTTCTGATATAATTAACATACTATGAGTACATTCAATAAAAATAAACTGTTTTTTTACCTATCTGTCCTGGTACAGTTGGAGGGGGATCAATATATGAACTCAAAATATATAATGATAATGGAAGACATTAAGCTTCGCCTAGAAGATGGTTCGCTAATTGCAGGCAGTAAACTTCCCTCTGTTCGTCAATTATCCGAGTATTTTTCATGTAGCAAAAATACGGTAATTAAAGCATATGCAGAACTTGAAAAAAACATTTAATTTATTCTGTTCCTAAAAGCGGCTATTATGTTGTGAATGAATATCAAAAAGCGAAGGAAGAGAATGAGGTGATTGATTTTTTGTCTGCCGGTCCAGATAAAAATGTTATGCCTTATGTTGAATTTCAACATTGTATGAATCAAGCAATTGATCATTACAAAGAAGAGCTATTTACATACTCTGATCAACAAGGGCTTTACTCACTGCGAGTACAGTTGGTGAAATATTTGGAGAATTTACAGGTCTTCACTAAACCAGAAAGATTAGTCGTTGTTTCTGGCTCGCAGCAAGCCCTCCATTTATTAGTTTCTATGCCATTTCCAAATGGGAAAAACAATATTCTAATTGAACAGCCTACTTATTTTGGATTCATCGAGTCCATCAATCTGCATCAAGCCACTACTTTTGGAATCGAATTATCAATGGAAGGAATAGATCTTGATCGACTGGAATACATTTTTCGAAATAATGATATAAAGTTTTTCTATATTATCCCGAGATTTCACAATCCACTTGGACATAGTTACACGAATGGCGAAAAGAAAAAAATAGTTGAGTTAGCTGAAAAATACGATGTATACATAGTGGAGGATGATATTTTAGGAGACCTTGATCCAAATCCAAAATCAGATCCTTTATTTTCTTTTGATCCTTCCGGGAGAGTGATATATATTAAAAGCCTTTCGAAAATTTTTCTACCAGGGCTAAGGATTGGGACTGTCGTTCTTCCTGCATTAATGATGAACAACTTTTTACGTTATAAATTCAGTTCGGATTTTAATAGTTCAGCACTTTCTCAAGGTGCGCTAGAAATCTATTTAAAAAGCGGAATGTTTAATAGTCATCTCAAAAAAGTAAAAGAGGTATACCGAACTAAAATGCAAATCCTTCAAGAAGCATGTGAATTATTACTGCCGGCTAACACTTCTTTTTCTAAACCGAATTCCGGATTCTATCTTTCCATCAGCTTACCCGAGAATGTGAAAGCAAAACAGGTGGTTCATATGCTAAACGAGCAGCATATATATGTTGATGATGCCTCCAGAATGTTTTTAGCAGAATATAAAAAGGAGAATCTCGTTCGTTTATGCATCTCTCAAGTGAACGAGAGTCAAATTAAACTAGGGGTAGAGCGATTGGCTCACTGTATTGCTTTAATTGACAGTAGAAAAAAGCATATTGCTCCGAATAACTTTTTACTCATTTAGAAAGTGCCGGGTTTTTCCCGTCACAACCTAAATAATCACAAGCTATTTATATATTCCATAAATGATTTTCTCACTTAATTCTATCCTATAAAGTTATTTAAAATAGAGCTGCTTGTTTATAAGGGTAGGTTCTGTTATGATTGTTTGATAAATTTTTTAAGGGGTTTAGAGAGGGTGAGTCAATTGACTAAAAACCTTAGGCAATTGAAAAATGTTTCGGTGTTCCAAACGCTTCTAACTTAGAAAAATAATTTAGAAGCGAGGAATAATCATATGAAAAATCAAAGAATCTTTAATAAATCATTTCTTTTTTTATTTATAAGCAACTTTTTAGTTTTTATTGGGTTTGAAATGATGCTTCCTATTTTGCCTGCCTATTTGTTAAGCATGAATGCATCTTCCATTCAAGTTGGTCTAGTAACATCATTATTTACGGTAGGTGCTGTTTTAATCAGGCCTTTTGTAGGTTACTATTTAATGGATAACCAGAGGAAAAGTCTGGCCATTTGTGCAAGTGCAGCTTTAATGGTCATTACAATTCTATATCCGTTTCTTAATATGATATGGCTTCTTCTATTGTTACGGCTTTTCCACGGTGCGGCATGGGGGGGATCAACCACAGCTAACAGTACAATGGTAGTGGATTTTATTCCCAAGACACGCTTAGGAGAAGGAATAGGGTATTTTTCTATATCCACAACGGTCGGGGCTATCGTTGCACCGAGTATAGGTATCCTTATCTATGCCTCTTTTTCCTTCGATATATTGATATGGTCATCAGCAGTATTGAGCTTATTGGCAGTACTTACGCTTCAATTTGTCTATTCACCTACTATTGTAAAGCGTGAGAAGAAGCCATTTCGCTTTTTGGATATGGTTTTTGAAAAAGACGTTTGGTTCCAAGCGTTACTTACGGTTATTACTACACTAGGTTTTGGGGCTATCATCACATTTTTGGTTCTTTTTGGGAAGCAAAGGGAAGTAGATCATATTTTTTTATTCTTCCTTATCAATGCAACTGTCTCAACTTTACTACGTCCTTTTACCGGAAAATGGTATGACAAAAAAGGACCTTGGTCTATTATCATTATGGCGGCTGTGTTAGGATTCTTTTCACTTGTTATCTTGTCATATACGACAAATGAATCTCAACTTATCGTTGCGGCGATTTTATTTGGGGCAGGTTATGGCACGGTTATGCCATGTTTACAAACATGGACTGTTCAAAAGGTAAGTGAAGAAAAAAGAGGAGCAGCCAACGCAACCTTTTTTTCCAGTTTTGACGTTGGTGTTGGGGTTAGCGCGTTTGTATTAGGTATTTTAGCAGAATCGATCAGTTTAGGGATGATCTACAGGATTGTTAGTCTAAGTTTTATTGTTGTTGCTGTGTTAGTCTATAAGGATTATATAAATGAAAAGACAAGGCATAATAAATCGATCTAAAACAAATCCACCTCTATTTTAATAGAGGTGGATTTGTTAGCTGGAATACCAAAATGAGTAGAACTGGAATACATCCAGTTCTACTCGTAAGGGATGTATAAAAGAAGCAGCTAATGACCTAATCATCAGGAAAAGTGTAAAAAATAAACGCTTCCTTTTTTAATTGACCGCATCTACAGTATTTTACCTGCCAGTAGAAGTGCTTTGATTCACGAATCGCAGGCTCCAAAGCTCATATCAAATTTCCCAGGTGCGAAGTTTGAGTTATAATAGTAAAAACATCCGTCTTCTAGAGGATGGATGCTTCTTGATTGAAATACATATAAAGGATTGGTGAATAAGTATGGCAATAGTTGATGTAACGGTTATTCCTGTCGGTACACAAACTCCAAGTGTTAGCAGCTATGTGGCGGATATTCAAAGAGTATTAAAGCAATATGAAGATAAGGGGGAAATTCGTTTTCAATTGACACCCATGAATACAATCATTGAAGGCGACCTGCCTAAATTGTTTGAAGTGATCCAAGCGATGCACGAAGTACCTTTTGAAAAAGGTCTTGCTAGAGTTTGTACGAATATCCGAATCGATGACCGTCGAGATAAAGAACGCAGGATGGAAGACAAAGTAGAACGAGTGAAGGGCATGCTTGAGGAATAACAGGTTTTGTAATTAACAGTGAAATGTAGATAATGCTGTTTTCGGGGGTATATCCTGAATTTTGACGATATATTGCTGTTTTTGGGAGATATATCCTGAATTTCGTCGATATATTGCTGTTTTCGGAGATATATCCTGAATTTCGTCGATATATTGCTGTTTTCGGAGATATATCCTGAATTTCGTCGATATATTGCTGTTCTTCATAGATATATCCCGAGTTTCGTTGATGATCTTTAATTAATGTCAATGTATTAATAGCTTTAAAGCCTTGGTATTACTGATTTATCAGTTCCCAAGGCTTTTTTATTTTTTATTTCATTCATTTCCATTTTATATCTTGCTGAGGAGATTGGGTAATGATAGATATAGACCGTTATTTGGATAATTTATAAACGTTCGCCATAAAGTTCTTTTTCTTCATTTGGATGAAAAAGAGTGAATCCTTTTGAACAAAACACAAACCTTCTATCTATCTCGAATCCAGCCTTATTCAAAATTTCAACTGTCCCCTGTGAACCAGTGCCAGCATACCCGCAACTACAACCAGAAAGGTGTAGCTCATTTCCTTTTTTGTCTATTAGGATGAGATCGCTATCGAGCAAAATATTATCTTTATTAATTTCTTTAGTAATTTTAGCAATTTTAAAACGATCAAAATGATCCTTGACTGCTTCGAATAATGCAATACTTTTATTGGTAATACCGCGGTCTTCACCGTAATCTTTTATGACGAAAACTTCCCGCTCATATGATTTCTTATATAGATGGTACTTTTGGTAAGTGACGTCATTAATTTTACAAATAAGCGGCCTAATATTATCCAGCTTTTGATTAAACATTGCACCCCTCCTAAATAGTTAGTTTATTAAGTTTATTAGGAGAAAAAGAGATTAGTACTAAGAAACTGATAAGAAGCAAATTTTTTTCATTTTTGATTCTCGTTTGTTTAATTAATAGGAAGAAACGTGATACCTATAAGGCATGGAATGAAGCTGTCAGGAAGAAGTGAAAGTGTGAAGTCAAATTTAAAAAAGCACCAAAATAGGTGCTGCCTAGTTATATATCTTCTTAAAGTAATGGACAAACATAATATTCATGACAAATTCGACTATAGCATTAATACTCACATCGATAATATTAGTTTCCTCAAGTGAATGATAAGGAGCAAATAAGACAATGTAAATTGAACCAATGATAGTTAAAAGTACAGTCCATAAGCTGTTACGTAAAAAAAGTGGAATCAGTAAGCCAAAAAAGGGTAAGAAGAAATCTAATTCTTTCCTCATTCTCTTTTTATAAATACCGACTAAAAGGTAGATTGCAATCATATTGATAATAAAAAATAAAATTAGATCAATAACATCATATCCATTCATAGATGAAGGGTTATAAACTCCTGGCAGTGAAAACACTGTAAGAGCAACTAGTACCCAAAAAGTTATCCGATATCTTTTCTTTTGTTTGCCAGTTATAGTTCCTGCCTGTAACGCCTTGACAAGTTTGTTAATATTCCAAATATACATGGTTGTCTCCTTATGTAGATTACCGCAATAATTATAGGGGAGGGTCCACTATAATCCCTTATCCAATTACATCTAGTGAATAAAAATCCGGATAAGGGGCACTTTTTTACGTGTCCGTTATCCGCGGGATACATCAAATTTATACTATAGCTCTTCTTTATTAACTTGGCTAGAGTAATTTTTGTTCATTTTGTTTTAGTCCATAGTGAGAATTCTACTTTGTACTTGAATTAGGTTGCTAAAGCTTTTTCCTTCAAAAATCATAGAACGATCAGCAACCCATAGACCTTTTGTGAGCGTTTCTTGTATTAAGGAAGATAACGAAAGGACTTAATTGTCAATAAAACACAATTCCGAACAAATGAGAAGAAGAGGGTCACATCTGGAGAACCCATTCAGTTCGTAAAGGATTTTCGATTGGTGGAATGAAGACATTCATATCGACCTTTTGATGTGGAGCCGTCACCAAATTGCAGCAAAATAAATATGCTTTATGCCCAACGCTAACAGAAAGCAGTTCTTGTTAAATAGTAAAGACAAGATGCAGAAGAATATGACAACCCCTCTTTGACATAACATTTAGAAAAAGATAAGGGTGTGACCATTCTGAGTATGAAGAAAAACGACAAAATCGTTATTTATATAATAAAAGGTTCAACAATTAAAAGGTTTTTAATCCTGGATCTAATTATTGGATCAGGAATTTTTTATGTGGTCAAATTCATTTCTTCAAGCATATTAATAGCGAGTGCGAGCAGTTTTGTTGGAACGGAAGGAATTAAAAAAGCACCGAAAGTACTAAAAAGTGCAATTGGATTAATATCCTAAGGACTGGAAATTAAATGATCCCTAACCTTACTTATTACAAGAAAATGCACAGCAAATAGCCATTCAAATATGAATCAATGGGATCGGCGATGAGATTAGTCAAACTGGATTTAAACAGATGGTGTGTAGGATGAAATGGGCAGAAATGAACGTATACATCTATAATGATTCATATTAATTAGGAGGGAATCATGACAAAACCTCAAAAAGTGAAACCCTATTTAACTACTCGTAGTTTGCTGCCGGAAAATCAGGAGACACCCATTCAATTCATCAATAATGATAGTGTGGAAAACCAATTATTTTTTAGAAGGAACCACTTTACTTATCCGACACTTTCTTATTCAAACTATTGGCTTCCTATAAATGGAGTAGTATCAGCTCCATTACTGCTGTCCATGCAAGACATTCTTCAATATCCATCCAAAACGGTTGAAGTTGTCCTTGAATGCTCGGGAGACAAGCGTAATCTCTTCGAACCTAAAACATTTGGAGAACAATGGGAAAAGGGGGCCATTAGTCAAGGGAAGTGGAAAGGTGTACCATTACGGACATTACTTGAAATATCTGGCATAGGAGATGGGGCAAAAGAAGTTGTCGTGGAGGGATATGATTATGGCCTTAGGACCGATCTGGATGAGGTTTACACCTACACGAGGAGTTTGCCTATCGAGAAGGCACTGCATGAGGATACAATCATTGCATATGAGTATAATAACCAGCCAATTCCTTTTAAACATGGTTATCCATTGAGATTAATCGTTCCGCAGTGGTATGCAATGGCATCTGTTAAGTGGATAAAGCAGATAAGTGTTATTAATACTACTTTCAATGGACCTTTTCAAACTATTGATTATATGTATTATCCAAATAAAGACAATGATCAAAATGCATTTCCGGTCACTGCAATAAATATCAATTCGACTATCCAAAAACCGCTGGACATGGAAAAAATTAATACAGGTGTACATTTAATAAAAGGGATTGCATGGACAGGAAAAGGAGTTATTACCAAGGTGGAAATTAGTATGGATGATGGCTATACATGGAGTAACGCCGATATATTACCTGGTAAGAATGCTGGTTATGGATGGGTTAGTTGGTCATTCGAATGGAGTATATCAGAAAAAGGTGAGTACACGATTCAATCCAGAGCAACAGATTCATTTGGTCAAATTCAACCTAATTTACCTTATTGGAATAAGAAAGGTTATGGGTATAATGCCATTGATAAAATTAAGGTTAAGGTAGAATGACTTTAATTTAAGGAAATGAAAACGGCTGAAAAAACTTTTGGATTTAGCCAAATAACGGTTTGGTGATATAGAGAAAAAACCCTTCCAAAAGAGTTTTGGAGGGGTATTTGTCATGGCCAAAAATAGTATATCATAAGGGAAATGAAAATTTTAGAGAAAGATATTGACATCCTATTAGCTGGTTTAGTTGTTTAAGTAACATTAAAATGATCGATCTTTTTTATAAAAAGAATAATCCAATTAAATAGTATAAGGGCATGTTTTGATAAAATCTTCAGTTTAGTGCGTCCCAGTTGAGATGAAATGCGTACGGTGTTTTTTTGTATTCATTAACAAGATGGTTTCAAGAGGAGAGTGTTATTAGAGATTCTTATTTTACGGATTAAATGTTGACACTAAAGAAAAATAGCAGTATGATAATGGAGTCGCCTAATTAATGAGCGATTTTAAAAAAAGAAATACTTCGTAGAAGTTGACAACTATTCAATGTTATGTTAAGATGAATTAGTTGGAAAAAACCTACCACAAATTGCTCTTTGAAAACTGAACAAAACAAAGCGCCAACGTTAAATTTTAAGTGAGCACACACTATCAAAAAAGCAAATGAGCAAGTCAAACATTTCTTCGGAGAGTTTGATCCTGGCTCAGGACGAACGCTGGCGGCGTGCCTAATACATGCAAGTCGAGCGAATCGACGGGAGCTTGCTCCCTGAGATTAGCGGCGGACGGGTGAGTAACACGTGGGCAACCTGCCTATAAGACTGGGATAACTTCGGGAAACCGGAGCTAATACCGGATACGTTCTTTTCTCGCATGAGAGAAGATGGAAAGACGGTTTACGCTGTCACTTATAGATGGGCCCGCGGCGCATTAGCTAGTTGGTGAGGTAATGGCTCACCAAGGCGACGATGCGTAGCCGACCTGAGAGGGTGATCGGCCACACTGGGACTGAGACACGGCCCAGACTCCTACGGGAGGCAGCAGTAGGGAATCTTCCGCAATGGACGAAAGTCTGACGGAGCAACGCCGCGTGAACGAAGAAGGCCTTCGGGTCGTAAAGTTCTGTTGTTAGGGAAGAACAAGTACCAGAGTAACTGCTGGTACCTTGACGGTACCTAACCAGAAAGCCACGGCTAACTACGTGCCAGCAGCCGCGGTAATACGTAGGTGGCAAGCGTTGTCCGGAATTATTGGGCGTAAAGCGCGCGCAGGTGGTTCCTTAAGTCTGATGTGAAAGCCCACGGCTCAACCGTGGAGGGTCATTGGAAACTGGGGAACTTGAGTGCAGAAGAGGAAAGTGGAATTCCAAGTGTAGCGGTGAAATGCGTAGAGATTTGGAGGAACACCAGTGGCGAAGGCGACTTTCTGGTCTGTAACTGACACTGAGGCGCGAAAGCGTGGGGAGCAAACAGGATTAGATACCCTGGTAGTCCACGCCGTAAACGATGAGTGCTAAGTGTTAGAGGGTTTCCGCCCTTTAGTGCTGCAGCTAACGCATTAAGCACTCCGCCTGGGGAGTACGGCCGCAAGGCTGAAACTCAAAGGAATTGACGGGGGCCCGCACAAGCGGTGGAGCATGTGGTTTAATTCGAAGCAACGCGAAGAACCTTACCAGGTCTTGACATCCTCTGACAACCCTAGAGATAGGGCTTTCCCCTTCGGGGGACAGAGTGACAGGTGGTGCATGGTTGTCGTCAGCTCGTGTCGTGAGATGTTGGGTTAAGTCCCGCAACGAGCGCAACCCTTGATCTTAGTTGCCAGCATTCAGTTGGGCACTCTAAGGTGACTGCCGGTGACAAACCGGAGGAAGGTGGGGATGACGTCAAATCATCATGCCCCTTATGACCTGGGCTACACACGTGCTACAATGGATGGTACAAAGGGCTGCAAACCTGCGAAGGTAAGCGAATCCCATAAAGCCATTCTCAGTTCGGATTGCAGGCTGCAACTCGCCTGCATGAAGCCGGAATCGCTAGTAATCGCGGATCAGCATGCCGCGGTGAATACGTTCCCGGGCCTTGTACACACCGCCCGTCACACCACGAGAGTTTGTAACACCCGAAGTCGGTGAGGTAACCTTCATGGAGCCAGCCGCCTAAGGTGGGACAGATGATTGGGGTGAAGTCGTAACAAGGTAGCCGTATCGGAAGGTGCGGCTGGATCACCTCCTTTCTAAGGATAATTACGAGAGCGCTTTTGTTTTGTTCAGTTTTGAATGAGTAATTCATTCAAATAGGAAAGACGAACATCACGATGTGATGGATTCTTTCTGCTTTGTTCCTTGAAAACTAGATAATAGATAGAAGGCAATTAATTTTTTTCAAAGCATCTGTAAGATCTTTTTTAACGGTTAAGTTAGAAAGGGCGCACGGTGGATGCCTTGGCACTAGGAGCCGATGAAGGACGGGACTAACACCGATATGCTTCGGGGAGCTGTAAGTAAGCTTTGATCCGGAGATTTCCGAATGGGGAAACCCACTGTTCGTAATGGAACAGTATCTTTACCTGAATACATAGGGTACTGAAGGCAGACCCGGGGAACTGAAACATCTAAGTACCCGGAGGAAGAGAAAGCAAACGCGATTTCCTGAGTAGCGGCGAGCGAAACGGAATTAGCCCAAACCAAGAGGCTTGCCTCTTGGGGTTGTAGGACACTCAACATGGAGTTACAAAGGAACGGGGTAAATGAAGCGACCTGGAAAGGTCCGTCGAAGAAGGTAAAAACCCTGTAGTTGAAACTTCGTTCCCTCCTGAGTGGATCCTGAGTACGGCGGGACACGAGAAATCCCGTCGGAAGCAGGGAGGACCATCTCCCAAGGCTAAATACTCCCTAGTGACCGATAGTGAACCAGTACCGTGAGGGAAAGGTGAAAAGCACCCCGGAAGGGGAGTGAAATAGATCCTGAAACCGTGTGCCTACAAGTAGTCAAAGCCCGTTAATGGGTAATGGCGTGCCTTTTGTAGAATGAACCGGCGAGTTACGATTTCATGCGAGGTTAAGTTGATGAGACGGAGCCGCAGCGAAAGCGAGTCTGAATAGGGCGAATGAGTATGAGGTCGTAGACCCGAAACCAGGTGATCTACCCATGTCCAGGGTGAAGTTCAGGTAACACTGAATGGAGGCCCGAACCCACGCACGTTGAAAAGTGCGGGGATGAGGTGTGGGTAGCGGAGAAATTCCAATCGAACCTGGAGATAGCTGGTTCTCTCCGAAATAGCTTTAGGGCTAGCCTCAAGATGAGAGTATTGGAGGTAGAGCACTGATTGGACTAGGGGCCCCCAACGGGTTACCGAATTCAGTCAAACTCCGAATGCCAAATACTTATTCTTGGGAGTCAGACTGCGAGTGATAAGATCCGTAGTCGAAAGGGAAACAGCCCAGACCACCAGCTAAGGTCCCAAAGTATACGTTAAGTGGAAAAGGATGTGGAGTTGCTTAGACAACCAGGATGTTGGCTTAGAAGCAGCCACCATTTAAAGAGTGCGTAATAGCTCACTGGTCGAGTGACTCCGCGCCGAAAATGTACCGGGGCTAAACGTATCACCGAAGCTGTGGATTGACACCGTATGGTGTCGATGGTAGGAGAGCGTTCTAAGGGCGTTGAAGTCAGACCGGAAGGACTGGTGGAGCGCTTAGAAGTGAGAATGCCGGTATGAGTAGCGAAAGAAGGGTGAGAATCCCTTCCACCGAATGCCTAAGGTTTCCTGAGGAAGGCTCGTCCGCTCAGGGTTAGTCGGGACCTAAGCCGAGGCCGAAAGGCGTAGGCGATGGACAACAGGTTGATATTCCTGTACCACCTATACATCGTTTGAACGATGGGGGGACGCAGAAGGATAGGGTAAGCGCGCTGTTGGATATGCGCGTCCAAGCAGTTAGGCCGGAAACGAGGCAAATCCCGTTTCCATTAAGGCGGAGCTGTGATGGCGAGGGAAATATAGTACCGAAGTTCCTGATTCCACGCTGCCAAGAAAAGCCTCTAGTGAGATGTAAGGTGCCCGTACCGCAAACCGACACAGGTAGGCGAGGAGAGAATCCTAAGGTGTGCGAGAGAACTCTCGTTAAGGAACTCGGCAAAATGACCCCGTAACTTCGGGAGAAGGGGTGCTTTTTAGGGTGAATAGCCCAGAAAAGCCGCAGTGAATAGGCCCAGGCGACTGTTTAGCAAAAACACAGGTCTCTGCGAAGCCGCAAGGCGAAGTATAGGGGCTGACACCTGCCCGGTGCTGGAAGGTTAAGGGGAGAGGTTAGCGCAAGCGAAGCTTTGAACCGAAGCCCCAGTAAACGGCGGCCGTAACTATAACGGTCCTAAGGTAGCGAAATTCCTTGTCGGGTAAGTTCCGACCCGCACGAAAGGTGTAACGATCTGGGCACTGTCTCAACGAGAGACTCGGTGAAATTATAGTACCTGTGAAGATGCAGGTTACCCGCGACAGGACGGAAAGACCCCGTGGAGCTTTACTGCAGCCTGATATTGAATTTTGGTACAGCTTGTACAGGATAGGTAGGAGCCTGAGAAGCCGGAGCGCCAGCTTCGGTGGAGGCGTTGGTGGGATACTACCCTGGCTGTATTGAAATTCTAACCCGCGCCCCTTATCGGGGTGGGAGACAGTGTCAGGTGGGCAGTTTGACTGGGGCGGTCGCCTCCTAAAGAGTAACGGAGGCGCCCAAAGGTTCCCTCAGAATGGTTGGAAATCATTCGTAGAGTGTAAAGGCACAAGGGAGCTTGACTGCGAGACCTACAAGTCGAGCAGGGACGAAAGTCGGGCTTAGTGATCCGGTGGTTCCGCATGGAAGGGCCATCGCTCAACGGATAAAAGCTACCCCGGGGATAACAGGCTTATCTCCCCCAAGAGTCCACATCGACGGGGAGGTTTGGCACCTCGATGTCGGCTCATCGCATCCTGGGGCTGTAGTCGGTCCCAAGGGTTGGGCTGTTCGCCCATTAAAGCGGTACGCGAGCTGGGTTCAGAACGTCGTGAGACAGTTCGGTCCCTATCCGTCGCGGGCGCAGGAAATTTGAGAGGAGCTGTCCTTAGTACGAGAGGACCGGGATGGACGCACCGCTGGTGTACCAGTTGTCTTGCCAAAGGCATAGCTGGGTAGCTACGTGCGGACGGGATAAGTGCTGAAAGCATCTAAGCATGAAGCCCCCCTCAAGATGAGATTTCCCATGGCGCAAGCTAGTAAGATCCCTGAAAGATGATCAGGTTGATAGGTCAGAGGTGGAAGCATGGTGACATGTGGAGCTGACTGATACTAATAGATCGAGGACTTAACCAGCGCTTTTTAAAAAATGAAATACCTTCTTATTATCTAGTTTTGAAGGAACAACGTTCCTTTATTGTTTGGTGGCGATAGCGAAGAGGTCACACCCGTTCCCATTCCGAACACGGCAGTTAAGCTCTTCAGCGCCGATGGTAGTTGGGGGTCTCCCCCTGTGAGAGTAGGACGCCGCCAAGCAATGTTTATCACATCAATTAGGATTCATAAACCCGTATAAACAGGTTCTAATCCTATCTACGTATTCTAAACCTTAGGATTATCCTAAGGTTTTTTTGTATAAATTCCACAATTCGTTGGAAAGGCTTATTAATAGCATAATTTTGGTAGGGGGCTTCTCGAATGACCAGTAAAGAAGAAATCCTGGACAATAAACAAATTCTTCATTCTTTTGCGAAATGGTTAATGGGTCAAGATAAATCCGATGGTACGATTAAAACCTATGTGGGAGTCATCTCCCAGCTTCTTCAATGGTTTAAAGATGAGGCGAAAGAGATTGAAAAATCCCACGTCCAAACCTATTTAGACGATATGGAACAGTCAAACAAGAGTGGAGGAACGATTGAAAAACATTATTCAGCCATTACCATGTTTTCCAGGTTCCTTGAAAAACCCGAAATCGTCCTCAACATCGATCGTAAAGCAAAGGAAAAGAAAGAAGATCCGCCAAAAGCCCTGAACATGCTTGAGCAAGCTGCGCTCTTAAAAGAAATCGAGGCCTCTGGGCATTTCAGGAATATTGCTATTGTCTACACAATGATTCATACGGGTATCCGGGTATCCGAACTTTGTGATTTGAACCATAGTGACATTCAAAAAGAGGGAGAAAGGCAATATATCCTCATCCGGGATTCAAAAGGTGATATAGACAGGAAGATTCCACTCTCCTTGACTGCTAGTGAAAAGATCAAGGCATACAAGGAATTTTTAAATATGGAAACGGAAGCCATCTTCATATCCAGTGTGAATCAACGCATAACGCCAAGGTCCGTGCAATATATGCTGACTAAATATAATGCGACTCCCCATAAGCTGCGGAATACGTTTTGCCAAACATTAATCGATAAGGGGATAGACCTTCAAACCGTTTCAAAATTGATGGGGCATAAAGATTTGAACATGACCAAACGTTATATAGGAGAAGGAAAAGAAGAATTGGAATCAGCCATTGAAAATACTTTTGATAATTTGTAGGATTCGGAATACTAAACGATATACAAGAAGTTTTCCTTCATAATATAAGTTCCAATAGTACGGGGAATTTCTTGCTGATGATTTAAAAATAGCATTTCTTTTATAAAGTGTAGGCCTTTTAAAGGACAGATTAAAAAGACTAGGAATTTTTAAGGCGATGATTTCTTTTGTTGAATGCCACCCAAAACAACCCTTTGGTAGCCAAGAGGGTTAATTAAAAGGGAATATCCAGCTATTGGCCTTACCTAGGGTAGACCATTGGACTTCTAATTCTACAATTTAGGGTTGCAGGGTGGTTTCTCTTAGTAGTTTCTCGGCTTCAATTATACAAGCACCCCTGTCATGTAGGTATTCAAGTGAGATACCCCTTTTTAATGCTGTTTGTTCCATTAATCTAATTTCATGATACATAGCACCAGACAAGATTCCTTTTTCAATGTTCTTATTTATTTCATAATAAAATCCTGCCAATAATTCTAACGGTAATTCATCGTAAAGGGAACTTTTTTTGTTCTCCATAAAGCACCTCCTCATTCTACAATAAAACCAACATACATATTTTGTAAAAAAACATAAGGGATTTTAAGGGGAGCTTTCAAGCTAGGGAAACCCTGAATTTGACCGAATACAGAGTTTTATTGAATTTAATAACATGATTTGATTAATCACTGTTTCCTATTCGGAAGAAGATAGCTGTTGCATAAAATAGGGGATTTCTTCTATGTACTGTTCCGGGTATTGGCCCCACCTACGCCAGATACTATGACGGCCACGCATGCCATCCAACCTATTATCATCATAAAAGAAAGCGCTTACATTGTCAAGAATTTCATTGGAAATACAAGCAAAAACTTCTTGGTATGATAAAAGGTTCAAAGGCTGATAAAATGAAGGGACTAAAATTAACAAAATCAGCAAATCTATTATTTTAATAATATCCAAAAAAGAAAATGTTGTATTTCTCAAAAATGGTTGAGCGCCGTTTAAAGCTAAAAAATTTCCGGAATGTTCGGTATAGCATTGTTACACCCGTTCGTAAAAGTACACTTTAATGAACGGTTCTTTTTTCTATAAATTCACCCTGTTTTACGTTCGTTAATGTTTAAAAACATTTTACGAACGTGCTTAGTTTTGCACACACTTTTACGAACGATTTTGGCAGAATAAGAGGGAAGAAAGCAGAGTGGAAAAATGGATGTTCGTAAACAAAGATTAAAATGAAGGTCGGCAGTTAGAAGCGATAAAAAGTTTAGGCGTTGATCCACGTGATATTTTGGACAAATAATGTGAAAAGATTTCAATAGGGCTCAATACCAATTACTAAAACGTGTGGTACTTAAAGGAGATATTCTATACATTTATTCTCTTGATCGTTTTGGTCGGAACAAAGAGGAGATTCTAAAAGAGTGGAATGACATTACAAAAAATATCCAGGCGGATATCGTCGTTTTGGATATGCCATTACTCGATACAACTCAATTTAAAGATAGTCTCGGTACATTCATTGCAGATTTAGTTTTGCAAATTCTTTCCTGGATGGAGGAAGAAGAACGGGATAGGGTCAGGAAACGGCAGCGTGAAGCAATTGATGTGGCTTTGCAAAACGATGTGCCTTTCGGGCGACCGAAAGCTCAAGTAAAAGAAGAAACTCGTCAAAAAATTAGCCGGCCATCCCTAGATATTTCGCTTTATTATGGGGGATATCCATCCTGGGTGAAGGAAGCATATACACTTTCAGCCCTCCTTTTAGAATTCGTATGAACATAAAGATAATTAACAAAACACAAATCAAAAAGTGTCGAATAAAGAAATCTCCAATTTCATGAAGAATCAAAATAAAGAAGAACCGATTGATACAGCATTGGCGGATGCTTTGGAAAAACTGAATTCGATAAATAAATGGAACTATTTGCATTCCTCTTTCCATGGAAATTGTCACACAGATTATGTACGCCAAATAAGCGCGTGATGTTCGAGAAAATGGAATAGAAATAAAAAAGAGTTGCAGCTTGTTTTACTGAAGCAGCAACTCTTTGTTTTATAAGATGGTATATAGGAAATCCCATACATTTTAACTCATTATTTTAATGGTTGTCCTTCAAATGCGTTAACAATTAAAGGTGAAGAGAGGAATTCTTTAGCTTTACCAACAAACGAGGTAAAGTGCTCACTTGAATTATGGCTTGCAACCGCTAGATGATCTTGCCAAACTTCAACCATTGTAAACTCATTGTCTTTTTCTGTAGCTTTGTGAAGATTGTAAGAAACATTTCCACTTTCCGCTCTTGAAGCTGCGATAAGCGGTTGAATCTCCTCTAGAAATGCATCTTGTTTTGCTGGATTAATATTGAATACGGCATGAATGATAATCATTAAACGTCATCCTCTCATTTGTTAAGCATAATAAACTAAATATATAATTAAAGTAAAAATAACATCTCGGTTGAAATGAATGGATTCTTTACTTCCATTGTGCGACTTTATCAATTGGAAGACGAACTGATTGATGGCCATTATCTGCTGCTTTACCGATTGAAATTAGCATAACTGGTACGTACCGATCTTTTTCTAATCCAAAAGCTTCTGCGATCTGGTCTTTTTCATAGCCACCGATTGGATTTGTATCATAGCCATAAGCACGTGCCGCAAGCATCAGTTGCATGGATACAAGACCACCATCGACTAGAACGACCTCTTTCATCTCTTCTCTAGTGATTTTTTCGAAATATCCAGCAAATGAAGCTAATATGTTTTCTTTTACTTCTAAAGGCATAAGCCCTAAATCTACAGCTTTACCGTAGATCTCTTCGGCGTTATCAAAATTGTTCATATCACCAAATACGGCAATTACTGCGGAAGATGTTTCGACTTGATTTTGGTTAAAGCGAGCAAGAGGTGCAAGTGTTGCTTTTCCCTCAGGACTATCAATTACAAGGAAGCGCCATGGTTGCATATTTACTGAAGAAGGAGCAAGTGTCGCTAAGGTAAGTATTTTCTCCATTTCTTCCCTACTGATTTTTACAGATTTGTCGTAATTTTTTATGGAGCGGCGTCCTGTGACAATTTCTTTGAAATCATTTGTTAATTGTGCTGTAGTAGTCATAGTTGATAGTCTCCTCTTTTTAACTTTAGTAGTTTAATTTAAGCAAGTGTTAGACTTGGCTTATATTTTTTTGAATGCGTGTCAGCATATCTGTTAATTCTTGACGTTCTTCTTCTTTAAAATCTTTAAGCATTAAAGTGACAAAACGAGCCTTTTCAGCTTGGTAGAGAATAATCTGTTTGCGACCATAATCTGAAAGACAGACAAGAGTAAATCGATTATCCTCCGGATCTTTGCGTCTTAAAATCATCCCAGTCGCTTCAAGTTGTTTTAAATGCCGGGTAATCGCTGCACTGTCAATGTTAACCTCTTTTTGAAGTGCTGTTTGACTAATTTCATCAACTTGATAAAGCTGATATAAGATATCATGTCTTGATTGACTAATGCCTGTACAACTTTCAAATTTTGAACTTATCTGTTTGTTAAGGCAGTTCATTTTATATAAAATTAATGATTCATTACACCATGAATTCGTCAAGAAACACCCTCTTTTCATACGTTAGACAAAATAATTGATAGCTCAATAGTTGATGCATCAATTAATATACTATACCCTAAATAATAAAGCAAGTATTTTAATACTGCAACTTTTGCTTAAATATGATCTAGACCAAAATGTTGCTCTATCTCCTTTTTGATTAGGCAATCTTTTCAAGTAAGCTCAGTAAACCTTTGGAGCTTTTAGCCAAGGTATAAGTAGGATAATCACATTGTTATAAAAACTGCCCTTAAATAAGGTGGAAAAATTCATCTGATAGTCGTAGACCAAGACTATTCTTCGATTTATGTGCCATAATACAGAAAAGGAAGGAGCGAATGCTCCATCCTATTCTGTATTGCTACTTCAATCAATTAAATTTCATGGAGTACGATGCCTGTAAATGATATTCAAGTTCTTTGTCAGTTATGTGTGTGGAGATTTATTTAAATCTAATGGTGTAAGTGCAATGAATGGGCTTCTATTATCAATAAAATCCAGATAGACACAGAAGGATTAAGTTTAGAACCATACTTTTCACATCTCATCATTCATAAGGAAATACATGGGGATAAAGTATTCGTACCAATAGATTTAAAGAGAATTTGGAAACGTTTATAGCAATGAAAAAAAGCAACCGTATGGATATAAAACGGTTGCTTTTTTATCAACTGTAGCCTAGGAGTTTTATAATAGTCCTCTCGGAATTCCTTCGCAGGGTGCAATACTGATATGTATTTAAAGGCCCAAGTACGGAAGTTCAACATTTGTGGTTGGCTCTATTTACTATGCTCAATATAAGGTTATCAGAAAAGTGAGCTCATTTTAGTTTTCATAATACTGATTAGAGGAAATCAAAAAGCACATGAATTTCATAGGATTCGAGGGATTTCCCATGTAACTTGACCGTTGGGGACAAACTTCAAAACAGTTATACAGATTTTTAGCACATGGGAATTATTTGTAAAAAACATTATGTTTCTGATGTATGAAAAAAGGATAAAAAATTCAATTATTATTAACTGAAAATTCCTAATTCGCACAAAAATAAGTGTATAATATTATAAAACAGTTATCTAAGTTTGTAGTTACTATTTCTTAATAAGGAGGCGATACTCTTAAACATGTAAACTTAAAAAATTAGTAGGGAGCAGAAAAGGAGAAATTTATTAGTCTAGAAAATCAGCTACAGTAGCCAATGCGGGTTTAGGTATTGCGTTAATTAACTAATACATATTTTAATTGAATACAACACGAAATGACTCGCTAAATGGCTGAACAACCCCTGTTGAAAGCGGTTTAATTTTATAACGTTGAACAACCACATCGTTAAAAATATTCTTTATAAAATTTGATAAGGTCCCCCAGCAAGTAACACTACATAAATTTGACCTTCCGAAACTAGTGCTGCAATAGGAGAGCGAATCCCAATAAAATAAACATTGAACGACTTGGTTTGATATATACAAAAAAATCACTATATACATACTGGAGGTTTTAGAATGAAAAAGAAAAAAGCATTATCCGGCCTGATGGCTGTGAGTTTACTAACAGTAATACCGTGGAGTTCTGGACATGCTGAGAAACCTCAATGGACAAATGTGAATACATATGAGGAACAGGACGGAAGCAAGTTTAATAGCGAAAACTATGACTTTGTGAAATTTTCACAAATTGGTTCCAAATTAAAAGAGATTGAAAAACTTTCAAACCGTGTGAAAGTTGAAGTACGTGGAACATCAGCTGATGGAAACCCACTCTATGTTGTCACGATTGCCGACCCAACAACACAAGGGAAGTTCGGAAAAGTGAAGGCACTTAGAAAGCAAATGTTTAAGAATCCAGGCAAAGCTCAAGAATGGGTTGCCAATAATCCTGACTTTAAAGTTCCAATCATGATTAATGGTTCTATTCATGGGACTGAATTTGTCGGAAGCGATGCAATCCTTCAATTAATTGAACGTTTTGCTACCCAAAATGATGCAACAACCAAAGACGTTTTAGAGAATAATATTCTTATTTTCAATGTCGTACAAAACCCTGATGGACGTATTGATGCCACCCGCTTTAATGGCGAAGGAATTGATATAAATCGTGACTTTATCACCCAATCGCAGCCAGAAACAAAAGAGATGGTTGAGCTCATTAAAGAATGGAACCCGATGGTGTTCCTTGATACTCATGGTTATGTGAAGAATTATCAGCCAAATCTGCAGGGGTTAATTGAGCCTTGTACGCCACCGCATAATCCTAATTACGAGTATGACTTATACGGAAAATGGGCCTATAAACAGGCAGAAGCGATGGAAGCGGAAATAATGAAGGATCATGAGAACTATTCAGGATCCTTGTATCAAAACATGAAAGGTACCTATATTCCGCTTCGCGATGACTCCGCTGGCTGGGATGATTACCCTCCAATTTTCACACCGATGTATGCGATGTATCATGGTGCTTACGGTCATACATTAGAAGCTCCAACAAATGATTGGGACGGCGTACGATGGATGTATAATTCGATTATGGGAGCACTGAAATTTGCAACAGCTAACAAGCAATCCATGATTACTGATCAAATTGAAGTTTTTAAAAGAGGAATTAACTTTGACCATCCTTTTCATAAGGAAGGGTTATTTCCAAAAGCCTACATACTTCCACTAGACCCTAAGGATCCGACTGTTACGAATAAGGCTGTAAATCATTTGATCAATAATGATATTGAAGTTGTTCAAGCTATGAATGCATTTGAAGCGGATGGAGTGTTATATCCAAAAGGAACTTATCTCGTTGAGATGGACCAGGCGAAAGCCGGATTAGCAAACACGATGCTCTGGGATGGGGAAGACATCACGAACGATACCCCAGCAATGTACGACATTTCCGCATGGAGCTTACCGGAGCTTTGGGGATTCGAGGCAGTAGCCACACAAAATCCTATTAAAGTCAATGCAACGAAAGTAAACCAGATTACAGGTCAAGGCAAGGTTTCAGGAAAAGGACCGTTTATGATTCCGAACAGCTCTGTCCAATCGGTAAATTTAGTAAATAGATTGCTTAAGCAAGGAATACCTATTGTACGTGATGCACAAGGTAACTTCTTTGCAAAAACAGTAGCTAATCAGGTATCAGCAGCGGTTAAAGAATCTGGGTTACAGGTTGGAACTGCCGATGTACCAGCAGATGCAGTGGCTATTACGTCTGTAAAAGTGGCTATATTAAAGGATGGAGGTATGGGTAAACAGAAATCACACGCAGGAACAAAGCTTGCTTTGAAAAGACTAGGTTTTGATGTGACAGAAGTTACGCCAGTCGAAGTGGCTAAAAATCCCCTTAACGGTTTTGATATTTTTGTCTATAGTGGAACGGAAAGTCTCATTTCCACTAACCTTTCCGAAGCTAATAAAGAATTTGGATTACAGAACGCCGGGCAACTTAATGCATTTAAAGACAATGTGACAAGCTTCTTAAATGAAGGAGGCAAATATATAGCTGTAGGTGCTGGTGCATCTAGAGCAACTAAAACACTCGGTCTTACAGACGACATCATTAATGTAGGAGGTTCCAACAGTAATGGTATCGTAAAAGTCGATTATGAGGGAACTGGTTTAACAGCAGGTTATGGAGAAAATGATATCGGATTTGTCTATCGTCCAACATGGTTCACGGATACTGGTAATGATGAAATTGTCGCGACCCTTGCAGATTCAGATAATTTCTTCGTAGCTGGTCACTGGCAAAATAACATAACCGCCAAGGGCCAAGCCGTAATCGTAAAAGAACAGAATAAAGATGTAACTCTTATTGGGTTAGAAGCAGGTTTCCGCGACCACCCGGATTACTTGTTCCGTCTTCTATCTAATGCAATTTTCGAAAAATAGTAGAATTAGCCAAAGCCGGATTCAGCAATGAATTCGGCTTTGGTAATTTAAAAAATGCTGAACGCTTGCTCTGAACTCATTACTTTTAAATCATCTGTTGCAAAAAAACTGAAGGACAATAAGTAGTTTTTTAGCCGATTAAAAATGGTGACTACTCTTATAATTCACAAGCTGGATATGGATTAACTAACCAGGAATCATTATAGATGAAGCTAAATGATTTGATTAGCGAACAAAATAATTAACTTGCAAAGGGGGCTGTCGTTCTCCTTTTATGTTTTAAACGACTTATCGGCACTAGGAGGTTTGTTCGGGTGAGTACACCTAGATAATTTCAAAGGAGTGGGAGATGGTAAACAATTTATCTATGCGTAAAATATCTATATTCTTTAATTAACAAGGTAAAAGGAATTCAATAAAGGAAATAAAATAATAATAATGGATCAGGTAATACTGCTTAACTTCCTGATTCATTTTTTTATTTAAGTAGTCTTAGATATGATACGGGGACCTCATTAAATAAACACTCATTTTAAATCTCTCAAGCGGTATAGTATCAGTAGTTAATACCGGTGGTTAAATAATGATAAAAAAACCTATAGTTTTTTGTCTAGTTGTAGAAGAAGGAGTATTAAGCCGGATAGCTGTTTCCGACATACTCCACCCATTCCAGGGTCGAGTATGTCTTTTTTCGCTTTGTCTAAGCGTAAACTTTATAGGATATGAGGTCTGATACTTATAGACTGACTACTTTACTTGAAATTGATGTAGCCCGGTGGTGAATTTATATTCATTTTGCTTGAGCTAAGTTATGTTTCCCCTAAAATATTAATAATTCTTTTATCTGGAGTCACAGTAGCGGGAGTGCTTTAATCCCTCTTTTTGTAATCAATATATTAATAGGAAGAAATACGGTTAGATTAACGTAAACAAATGTATATGCTGTTAAAAAAGTTTGTTTGCAAAGTAAGTAATATTGCATTTTTTCCTAATTGGAAAAAATAACTTCATTGTTAAATTATTGTTATTACCTTATAATTTTCTAGAAACATATGAAATGTTATGAATAGGAGAAAAGTATGAAAAAACTGTGGACCATTTTAGTTTCATTTACGTTGTTGATTAGCTTATTCCCGCAATTAGCATCGGCGGCACCAAGCAAGAATTTTGAGAAAGAACTTACAAAGTATTTAAAAGAGGTAAGCCTTGTCAGGGGTTTTGAAGTGACGAAGGATGATATTGAAACATCTCTTTCTTTTTACGATGAAAGTATTGAGAACTTTGAATCTATTGGTGATCTAAAAGAAGCCTTGGGCGAAGTTATTAAGGCTGATTTGAGTAATTTAGATGCCATTTATGAAGATTATAATCTAACTAATGAGAGCCTAATTAATCTATTACACGAAAATGGCGAAGAACTAGACGATTATATCTTTATCTGGGACCTCGATGAAACTGTTTATTTCTATACAGAAGAGACAGAAGAGGGCGATTTTGAACGCGATCCGAATTTTGACAAAGAATTAGTCAATTATTTAGCCAAGGTTAGCAAGGAAAGGGGCTTCCAAGTAACACTAGAAGATATCGAAGCGTCATTGAAACCCTATGATTTTAGCACGGAAGAATTTGAATCTGTCGAAGAGCTTAGCGAATTCCTGGGTGACGTCATAAAAGCAGATTTAAGCAACTTAGATTATTTTAATGAGAATTATGGATTGGATAAACAAGCCTTGCTTCAAATGTTAGAAGAAAATGGTGAAGATATTAACGATTATATATACATAGATAATCTTGAAGAAACTGTTTGGAACCATACTGGCGGCGGGATGGATGACGAAGTTGCCGAAGATCTTCTTCCGATTTTCGAGCAGGAACTCGGTCTAACGGAAGAGGAACTACAGCGGCTTGAAGACCACTTGATGTCTTTGGAAGACCATCTTTCCAACCCGGATACAGTCAAGCAACTTGAAGAATTGGGCAACCGCATGATGGCTTTCGAGGAATTTGATGTAGCAACCGAGCTAACAGCTGAACAGATAGCTGAAATGGCCTCAATCTATGAAGAATTACTTTCCATCTTTAAGCTTAATGTTTCCTATTCCCTTGTGAAAAGTGGCTCGGAATCACCTGTATCCCTTTTGGATTTAATGAAATTGGAAGAATTGAAGGGTGCTAACCTGAAAATATCAATATATAATACTGACGGGAAGTTCTTGGCTGATCTGTTAATAACAGGTGATATGGTCGATTCTGATACTCTTACTAATGCAGGCGGACAAATAAAGGAATCTGCTAAAGAGGTACAAAAAACCATTGAAAAGGCACCAGTTGCTAAACCAGTAAAACAAAAGATCAGTGCCCATACTAATTCAGAACATCAAACCGTAAAAGGTGCTAAACTGCCAAATACCGCTTCCGGTTATTTGCCTAGTGCCCTTTTAGGACTATTTCTTGTCTTGTTCGGAAGCTTGATGTATCGAAAAATCAGGAAAGCTTAATATGAAAAAATTAAAGAAAAAGCGGTTACTGCTGCTTTCTTGTACAATTGCCATCATTTTATTTGGGGTTTGGTTTTCCACATCCAATCTGTATAAGTTTGCAAAAGGCTACTTTCTTTACAAGACTCATGCTCCAAGTAGCCAAGTGAATGAAACTGTACAGAAACCACCAAGTGATAAACCAACAATTGATAAAACACCAAGTAATGACACAACAAAGAAAGAGCTATATCCTGTCCGCCCTAAAACGGGTGAAGATATCGGGGAGCTTTATATACCCAAACTAAAAACAAAACTCCCTATTTTCCATGGCACAAATGAGGATGAATTGGAAAAAGGCGTTGGTCACTTTGCAGGAAGTGTGTTACCTGGTGAAAATGACAATTCCGTACTTTCCGGTCATAGAGATACGGTATTCCGTAAACTCGGGCAAGTGGGCGAAGGAGATTTGTTGATAGTAAGAACATCGGCAGGAGAGTTCACATACAAAGTCAACAAAGTTCGAATTGTGGATGAGGATGATCGAACCGTAATCGTACCAAAGCCACGGGCAACGCTTACCGTCAGTACCTGTTACCCTTTTGATTATATTGGGTCAGCACCTGAACGCTATATACTTGTTGCGTATTTAACTTCAAAAACAGTAAGTTAATCAAATGTACTAAAAAAAGCGTCCCAATAAGGAAACCTATTGGGACGCTTTTGATTTTATTTCTTTTTAGAAAGAAAAGCGAAGATGATATCACTTCCTCCACTTTTAAACCAATTAGAAAAAACACCGTTCACGGTGTTTTTTCATGGCCAATTATTTATACTGTTAAACTATTCTTATTGCTCGATTTGCCAGATGAAGCGGATTTTAATATTTTATGATGGTAAATATAAGAGCCGGCTATCAATATATACCCGATAATGAAAATCAGCCATCCACTGGCAGGGTCGCCTACTGAAATGCTTGAATACATAGCCCCCGTCAAATCAAATACAAAACCGGCATAAGCCCATTCCTTGATTCTTGGAAAGCCTGGAATAAGTATTGCCACGACACCTAATAATTTGGCAATCCCAATAAAGGGCAGGAGGTAAGTAGGATAACCTAAATGATTGAATAATGCGACTGCATCGGGAACAGACATTATATCCGGAATAGAACCTAAAACCATTAGTGCCACTAAAAGTCCTGTGAAAATCCAATATATAATTTTTGTTTTTTTCATTTATTCACATTCCCTCCCTTTGATTGACATTTTAATCATATTCCACTTTTCTTTTTTTAATGCATTCTAAAAAAATCTTAATCTTAAACAGTTGTGGCACAATCCTTTAGGAATCGCGCTTGACTGAAGGATAACTTGAAGAAAAGCGAGTGCAGTTATTTCTTGAAAAATATTCATTTGATTTCAGAAATCTGCTCCTTTTCCAATTCCAATAGCAGTGGTGGTACTTCTTATTCTCCGTTGAAGAATGAAAGAAAATATATTCCTCCTTAGGATATAGATGAGGAACTGTGTCTGGAGCCAAACCAAAAGAAAAATCTCTCATTATGATGAAAGGAAGTTATCTCCAAATGGTGGACTACAACAAATTGTTTTATCTAGAACCTAACTCATTTAATACTATCCTTTCTGGATGTAGGGGCGAAAATAAACAAGAGAGATCTTACTCTAGGTAGAGAAAGACCTCTCTTGTTATGTTAGGAAAGATATTCAGACATCTATCATCTATATTCTGAAATAGATTAGCTAGTAGTGACATTTAAAAAATGTTCGATCACAATTGAAACAGCTCCTAATGCAGGTGCATTTCTTCCTAATGAAGAGGGCAATAGTTCACACATACTTTCCAAATGAGAATTTACCCTAGAAGAAACCTCATTCTTAATGGTATTTAACACAATCGGGTGAGATTCGATAATGTTATTTCTCAAAATAATAGCTTGTGCGTCAAATGTATTGAGAATATTTGTTAAGCCAATACTGACATAGAAGCCAAAGTTCTGGAGTGCATTTAAGACGGCTACATCATTTTTATTTGCACGTTCAACAATTTCTTTTCGTGACATATTCTTTTTGTCATTAGAAAAAGAATCCAGTAATGCTTTTTCTGATGCATATAATTCCCAGCATCCTCGGTTCCCGCAGCTGCATTTGGGACCGTTAAAATCTATCGTCATATGGCCCATTTCTCCAGAAAAGCCATTTACTCCTTTATATAATTCATTATTAATGATAATTCCGACTCCAATTCCAACGTTAATACTGATGTAAATGATGTTTTCATGGTTTTTAGTAACCCCAAACACTTTTTCACCGCATGCGCCTGCATTAGCCTCATTTTCAACAAAAACAGGTACATTGAACTCGCTTTCAATTAAGAGTTGCAAATCTTCAATATCCCAATCCAAGTTGGGCATGAAAATGATTTTTTGATTGCTATCCACAAGACCTGGTACACAAATACCTATTCCCACCAAACCGTAAGGAGAGTCGGGCATATGAATGATAAAGTCATGTATAAGTGCAAACAGAATTTCTTTCACTTCACCAGCTGAAGGGCTAGACAAGTCAGAAGCCTTCTCAAGGATAATATTGCCTTCTAAATCGGTTAGAATTCCATTAAGGTAATCAACACCTATATCGATACCTATTGAATAGCCTGCATTTTTATTAAAAACAAGCATCACAGGTCTTCTGCCACCACTAGATTGTCCTGCTCCAATTTCAAAAATAACATTTTTTTCAATTAACTCATTTACTTGGGAAGAAACAGTGGATTTATTTAACCCTGTAATCTCAGAAAGGGCTGCCCTTGAGATTGGTGAGTTTTTTAAAATTTCATTTAAAATCAACTTTTGATTCATTTTCTTTACTAATGCTTGATCTGCTATCGGAATGATAATCGCTCCTTTGTTTTACCATTGAACTAAGTGTTTTTTAAAAAAATTAAAATTTAGTATGGACATAGTATATTTCTTAGTATAACGTTAATTTTCTTAAAAAAACATTGAAATAACTAATTATTTTGTATATCATGAAATAAAGTTAGTTTATTGACACAACAAACTTTCTTGATTGATATTTCTGAAGAAAGTTTTTTACTTTAATTAAAGGGGGAAGTAACACATGATTCAAACTGATACTAATAAAATTAATTATTTTGAAAGCGTAAACAAAGTCTCATATGAGGGAAAAGATTCTAAAAATCCTTTAGCTTTTAAATACTATAACCCAGAAGAAGTAGTAGGCGGTAAAACAATGAAGGAACAACTACGTTTCTCAGTTGCTTACTGGCATACATTCACAGCTGATGGGACAGATCCTTTTGGTGCAGCTACGATGCAAAGATCATGGAATAAATATGATGGAATGGACTTAGCAAAAGCTAGAGTAGAGGCAGCTTTTCAACTTTTCGAAAAATTAGGGGTTCCTTTCTTTGCGTTTCATGACCGAGACATCGCACCTGAAGGAAACACATTGAAAGAAACAAATGAAAATCTTGATGTAATCGTTAGCATGATGAAAGAATATATGAAAACAAGTAACGTAAAGTTATTGTGGAACACAGCTAATATGTTTACAAATCCTCGCTTCGTTCACGGTGCAGCAACTTCTTGTAATGCAGATGTATTTGCTTATGCAGCAGCCCAAGTAAAGAAAGGACTCGAAACGGCAAAAGAGTTAGGAGCAGAAAACTATGTGTTCTGGGGCGGCCGTGAAGGCTATGAAACACTGCTCAATACAAATTTAAAGTTAGAGTTAGATAACTTGGCTAGATTTATGCATATGGCTGTAGATTATGCTAAGGAAATTGAATTTAAAGGTCAATTCTTAATTGAGCCAAAACCAAAGGAACCAACGACGCATCAGTATGACACCGATGCAGCTACGACCATTTCGTTCCTAAGACAATACGGATTAGATAACCATTTTAAATTAAATCTTGAAGCTAACCATGCTACTTTAGCTGGGCATACGTTTGAACATGAATTACGCGTAGCTAGAGTTCAAGGCTTCTTGGGATCAGTGGATGCAAATCAAGGTGATCCTCTTTTAGGATGGGATACCGATGAGTTCCCAACAGATCTATATTCTACAACTTTAGCAATGTATGAGATCCTGCAAAATGGAGGATTAGGCAGTGGAGGGTTAAATTTTGATGCTAAAGTGCGCAGAGGTTCCTTTGAACAAGAAGATTTAGTATATGCCCATGTGGCTGGGATGGATGCGTTCGCTAGAGGTTTAAAAGTGGCACATAAATTATTGGAAGATCGTGTTTTTGAAAACATCATTGATGAACGCTACAGCAGTTTCAAAAAAGGAATTGGTCTTGAGATTGTTGAAGGAAGGGCCAACTTCCAAACACTAGAGCAGTATGCATTACAAAATCCGAACATTACGAATAATTCAGGAAGACAGGAACGATTAAAAGCCACCTTAAATCAATATATTTTAGAAGTTTAACGGATAAAAGAGAGTAGAAACAAATTCTGCTCTCTTTTATAAAAGTGGAGGAATCAAGATGAAATATATTATAGGAATTGATCTAGGAACGAGCGCTGTCAAAACTGTTTTAGTTAATACAAAAGGTGAGATCTGTGCAGAAGCTTCTAAAAATTACCCTCTTCTGCATGAAAAAACAGGATATAGTGAACAAAATCCAGAGGAGTGGATTCAGCAGACTGCTAGTGCTTTAAATGAGCTAATCTCCAAATCCGATGTAAGACCAGAAGATATAGAAGGAATAAGTTATTCTGGACAAATGCACGGTCTAGTACTGTTGGATAAGAATCATAATCTCTTACGTCATGCTATTTTATGGAACGATACAAGGACGACAGCACAGTGTCATCAGCTATATGAAATGATTGGAGAGAAACGTCTTTTAGAAATAACAAAAAATCAAGCTTTGGAAGGGTTTACACTACCTAAGCTGCTATGGGTTAAAGAGCATGAACCGGAGATATTTGATCAAGCAGCTGTATTTATGCTGCCTAAAGACTATTTACGCTTCAAAATGACTGGCTTAATTCATAGTGAATATTCAGATGCTGCCGGTACATTATTGTTGAACGTGAGCGAGAAAAAATGGAGCGAAGAGCTTTGTCAATCAGTGGGCATTGATATCAGCATTTGCCCATCGTTAGTGGAATCCAGTGAATGTGTCGGAACAATTAATGAAGAATTCTCTCAAAAAACAGGGCTAACATTAGCGACTAAGGTATTTGCAGGTGGAGCTGATAATGCTTGTGGAGCAATTGGAGCTGGTATTCTATCATCAGGAGAAACGTTATGCAGCATCGGTACATCTGGTGTCGTACTTTCTTATGAGGAGCGAAATGATAGGGACTTTGCTGGGAAGGTGCATTATTTCAATCATGGAAAAGAAAATGCTTTTTATACGATGGGAGTTACATTATCTGCTGGCCACAGTTTAAGTTGGTTTAGAGACAATTTTGCTGAAAATGAGTCATTTGAAGAACTACTGGCTGATATAAACAATGTTCCAATTGGTTCAAATGGGCTTCTATTTACTCCATACTTAGTTGGGGAACGAACACCACATGCAGATGCTACTATACGTGGAAGCTTTATAGGAATGGATGCTTCTCATAAAAAGAGGGATTTTACAAGGGCAGTCATTGAAGGAATTACCTTCTCATTAAATGAATCAATAGAAATTTTTCGAGAAAATGGAAAAGAAATTACGTCTATTGTATCAATTGGCGGGGGAGCAAAAAACGATAGTTGGCTTCAGATTCAAGCAGACGTTTTTAACACAAAAGTTATAAAACTATCTACTGAGCAAGGACCGGCGCTAGGGGCAGCCATGTTAGCCGCTTATGGTTGTGGGTGGTACAACTCATTAGAAGAATGCGCAGATTTATTCATATCTTCTTCAAAAACATATCAACCTAAATTAGAAAATGTTCCAGTGTATAAACAACTTTATGCTTTATATAAAGAGGTATATTACCAAACAAAAGACTTAAGCAAAAAGCTGAATCAATTTAGCAGAAAGTAACTGGTTGGATTTGAATCATGCATCCCTTTCTTCGAAAAGGAGATTAATATGAAAATAGAAGAGGGAATTTTCGGTGAAATAAATAGAGAATTGGTAAAGTCTTATACAATCATGAATAATCAAAACATAAAAGTAACCTGTATTGATTATGGATGTACGATTACTAGAATTGATGTACCAGACAAAGAAGGGAATATAGAAAATATCGTGTTAGGATTTGATTCTGCAGAAGATTATTTACATTATTCCCCTTATTTTGGTGCAGTAATCGGTCGAGTGGCAGGGAGAGTTAATCCACCAAGCGTTGATATGGAAGGGTTTACATACCTCCTCGCTGAGAATGAAGGGAGAACTCATTTACACGGTGGACCTGAGGGATTCCATAACGTAATCTGGAAATCCTCTACTAGTGAGAGTGTAGATGAGGCTAGTGTGACATTTACTTATATGAGTCCTGATGGAGAAGCTGGTTATCCTGGAAATCTTGAGGCAAGCGTCGTTTACACTCTCACTGAAAATAATGATCTTATAATAACCTATCATGGTATTTCAGATAAAAATACGTTATTAAATTTAACCAATCATACTTACTTTAATCTGAGTGGCAATTTAAAAGAAGATATCTTACAGCATGAATTAACTATGAAAAGTGATAAGTTTTTAGAGCTTGATCAGTCCTTACTGCCTACAGGCAATTTAATAGACGTTGAACATACACCTTTTGATTTTAGAGCGGGAAAGCGAATTATTGAAGGAGTAAATTCCAAACATCAACAAAATGAAATAGTTGGAAATGGGTATGACCATCCATTCTTATTAAGTGAAAATCATCAAAAAGAAATTTGTTTGGTTAATCCTTCTAACGGACGGAAAATGATAGTGGAAACAGATGAGCCATATGTTGTTTTATATACGGGAAATATGTTAGAAGATACTTTTCTAATTAGAGGAATTCCTTGTCAAAAACACCTTGGCTTATGTCTCGAAACTCAACATCCGCCAAATGCCATTCATAATCAGCAATTACCTTCTATTTTATTAGAAAAAAATAAAGAGTATCATTCTAAAACTCGTTTTACGTTTACCATCGAGTAAAAACCTTTGGTATTCAATGGTCTAATGTTGTTTTAGTGAAATGAAAATCTACAATGGAAGGGAGGATAAAAGCAGTTAGTAGAATGGGTGAGGGAAGAGAGGTCCTTCTTGTTCATTAATTTTGAAAGCGCAACCAAAAGTATGCGCTTTAATATTAAATGGACTTCATTCATAACTGTTTTTAGTAAAACATGAAGCAAAAACGAAACTCATTATATATCTTTTCGATTACATTAGTCGCCGCAATTGGAGGATTACTGTTTGGATATGATACAGCTGTAATTTCTGGAGCAGAAGAATCTTTAAAGGTTTATTTAATCGACAGCTTAGGCTTAGGCCCTTTGGCACATGGTGTCACCGTATCAAGTGCTTTAATAGGATGTATTATCGGAGGATTAATTTCCGGCTATTTTGGATCAAGACTAGGACGTAAAAAATCACTTATACTTGCAGCGATTCTTTTTATAGTATCAGCATTGGGTGCTTCTTATCCTGAATTTTTATTTTTTACAAAAGGTGAACCAACACTTTCTTTATTACTAGCTTTTAACTTTTATCGAATTATAGGGGGGATTGGTGTTGGATTAGCGTCTGCCATTTGTCCAATCTATATAGGGGAAATTGCTCCGGCTGATATTCGCGGCAGATTGGTATCATTTAATCAGTTTATGATTATTTTTGGTATGTTAGTCGTTTACTTTGTAAACTGGGGTATTGCAAATGGTGAAACGTTAGAATGGATAAATGATGTAGGATGGAGGTACATGTTTGCTTCAGGAGCGATACCAGCTTTAATCTTTGCTGTACTTTTGTTATTAGTTCCAGAAACGCCTCGCTATTTGGCAATACAGAATCAAGATCAAAAAGCTTTAGCTATTCTTACAAAAATCAATGGATCTTCAGAAGCGAAAGCGATTTTGAGTGATATTAAACAAACGACCACTATCAATATTTCATCCGAAAAATTATTCGCTTATGGAAAATTAGTTATTATTGTAGGTGTACTGCTTTCTGTATTTCAACAATTTGTAGGTATAAATGTAGCCCTATACTACGCACCGCGTATCTTTGAAAGCATGGGAGCAGCTAAAGATTCTTCCATGCTGCAAACCATAATTATGGGATTAGTAAATGTTATCTTTACAGTTATCGCGATTTTAACAGTTGATCGATGGGGAAGAAAACCATTATTAATAGTAGGTTCCATTGGAATGGCAATTGGTATGTTTGGTGTAGCAAGCATGGCCTTTTCTAATATAATTGGAATAGGGACGCTTGTATTTATCATTATTTATACAGCTTCATTTATGATGTCGTGGGGTCCAATCTGCTGGGTGCTAATTTCAGAGATTTTCCCTAATAAAATTCGAGGTCGGGCTGTAGCTATTGCTGTAGCTGCCCAATGGGCTGCTAACTATTTTATTTCTTCTACATATCCTATGATGATGGAATATAGTGGGGGACTAACATACGGTTTCTATGGTTCAATGAGCGTGCTTTCTGCCTTATTTGTTTGGAAAATGGTTCCTGAAACCAAAGGCAAGACTCTTGAACAGATGGAGAATATATGGAGAAGAAATGTTAAAAGTTCAGAAGATAGTCAAATTATTTAAATAGTAAAATTCACTTAAACTGGACAAAAAATATTATATAAAAGGATTCTTATTGTTGGGATAGTAAGTATTGTTATTTCAGGGTCTTTATCGGAGCATGGACAGGTGGACAACAACAAAGAGCAAATTTTCATTCAGAAAAAACAAAAAGTCGAATCTTTAGGACGAAAATAGCATTAATCCCATGTCTCATAGCTGCAATTCCGTTTGGGTATTTCTGGATTAAAATGCTTTGTATAATAATACTTTGCTCTTCAACTAATGGGTCTCTTACCCTAAAAAGGAAGGTTGCTGAGGCAGCCTTTTTTTCTTATGGCACTAACGGGGCAGGTTTGATAGAAGGAAATTTCCGTAAGATAGCGAATAAAATGAAATTAAAGGTGATTATATGACCACAAGTGATGTGCAATATCTACATCCAGGTTTAAGAGTCAGGTGTGAAAAGAATATAAATCCATCAATAAGAAGAACTTGTTCAAGCTTTTCGGTTTGGTTGCGGACATATATGGAGTTTCCTATAAAGGTTATTGTATATCTAAAAAAGGTTATCAACTTAAAACCAGAGATGCAAGAGAACTGGCAAGTGCTATAGTAAACGGTGCGAAATCATGGGTACAGCACGAATTCACGGGTAAACGTGCTGAATTCACGAGTAAATGACCATAACTCACGAGTAAACGGTGCGAAATCATGGGTACAGCACGAATTCACGGGTAAACGTGCTGAATTCACGAGTAAACAAGCCGAATTCACGAGTAAATGGCCATAACTTACGAGTAAACAGCCAAAATTCACGAGTAAACGGTGCGAAATCATGGGTACAGCACGAATTCACGGGTAAACGTGCTGAATTCACGAGTAAATGACCATAACTTACGAGTAAACGGTGCGAAATCATGGGAAAACGTACGAAATCCCGAGTACAGTGCGAGCAAAATGCATATCGTAAGGGAGAGCATTCCTTGTTCAGCACTTGTAAGTACAACTTTATCTTAAAAAGTTAATTGTCTTAAAAGAATTGATTATAATGACGCAGAACCCGACACAGGATATCGTGATGAGGGAATACATTAACTTTAAGTCTTTCAATATAATGATTCCCGCAATTACTATGAGAGAATCAATGATAAAAATAATAATTCCAGGATTGGTTGCTGTGGTTTTAGATATTAATAGTGCTAGTAAATCCACTCCACCTGGGCTGATATGTTGTCTCAGCATAAAACCGACACCAATCCCAATCGTCATTCCACCGATAATGGCACTTGTTATGATCGGCAGATGAACCAAACCGTTAAGTGGTGTTAGCCAATCAATAATGGTTGAAGTGAAAGCTAACCCAAGGATGGCATTAAAGAAATAAGACTTATCGTATAGAAGTGATAGAAGGTATATGGGAATATTGATCATGATCATGGTATGTCCAACCTGGATTCCCCAAACATATTTGATTAATAAACTTATGCCAAATATCCCGCCATTTATTAGATGAATGGGGATAATAAATAAGTTAAGACCAACTCCAATGCAAAAACTTGAAAAAAGCAGCGTAACAAACTTTTTCATAAAAAAATTCCCCTTGTCCAAATCATTATCTTAAAATATATGAGAGAAATCTAAATATATACTTAGCTGATTGGAAATTACGATTGCTATTTGTTCTTCATAAGATATTTTTAATTCACATGGGAGTACGCTAATCATAGTAAAGGCCTTCTCGTTTTAGGCCGGCCATGAAGTAATTAGGGCAAAAAAAAAGAGACACTAAAAGAGTCTCTTTTTTTGCCTTGTTTGCATGGGGCAAGTCAGTTTAATTATATAAGAACTTTTTTTACCTTGGAAAATAGGTTGGATTTAGCCTTTTTTATTCAAGATGTTTTTTTTGATAGGCGATTTGTTATGGTATCTTCTTGTGGTGAAGTTTGCCGGATATAAAAGGCAAGTATGAATGCAACTATGGTCAAACCTGTTGCTATCATGAATGCATCATCCACTCCCATTACGCTGCCTTGTTTAATGGCCATTGCCATTTGTGATGTATTATCCGGTGATATGTTCCTTTGAGATAAGATTTCCTGAACATGTTTCGTTCCTTGGTTTGTCATGATGGACACAAAGAATGCCATGCCAACAGCACCTGCCACCATTCTCAGTGTATTGACCATTGCTGTGCCATATTTATTTAGGCTAAGTGCCAATTCATTTAATCCGGCTGTGAAGATAGGCATCATCAGTATCGACATTCCGAACATTCTAATGGTATATACCCACACCACATAAGAATAGGACGTATCTGTTTGAAGCCGCGTTAAAAGATAGGTTGTAATGATAGTGATGGCAAGTCCGCTCACCGCAAGCCATCTCGCACCAAATCGATCAAACAGCTTCCCTGTGATAGGAGACATGATCCCCATTAAAATCCCGCCAGGCAATAGCATGAGACCGGATTCCATCGGAGTGAACCCACGGATATTCTGCATATAGATCGGCATGATGATCATTCCAGAGAACATACCCATGGTTGCGATGATGTTGATGATTGTCGTTAAAGTGAACATCCGATATCGAAAAATTCTAAATTCCAAAATAGGATGAGATACAGTAAATTGCCTCCAGACAAATAAAACTAAACTGATTCCTCCAACAAGGAACATCGTCAGTACTTCGGGACTGCCCCAGCCCTTGGTACCGCCAGTAGCAAATCCATATAGAACCCCGCCGAATCCGATAGTGGATAGAATTACACCCAGTTTATCGAGTTTAGGCCGGCTGGTTTTCCCTACTTTTTTAATGATGAAAATGGCAAAGATGAAGTCAAGCAGGGCAAATGGGAAAATGATAAAAAACAGAACCCGCCAAGAATAGTTTTGAATAATCCATCCTGATAGTGTAGGTCCTACAGCTGGGGCAAAATTCATCGCGATACCAAATATACCCATTGCGAAACCGCGTCTGTTAGGCGGAAATAAAGTGAAAATTACATTTGTGATCAACGGGAACAAAATCCCCGCACCTGCTGCTTGAACCACACGTCCGATTAATAAGACGGAGAAGCTAGGGGCAATTCCACATAAAAAAGTTCCTAAGGCGAAGAGTCCCATCGAAGCTAGATATAATTGTCTTGTATTAAATCGTTCCATTAAGAAAGCGGTAATCGGGATGACAATCCCATTGACCAATAAGAAGATAGTAGTAAGCCAATTCGCTGTTGCAGCTGATATGTCAAAATGAGTCATTAATTGAGGCAATGCGATATTAATTAAAGTCTGATTTAAGAAAGCGACTAGAGCACCAGCCAGCATCACCGCAAACATGGGACCTGTACGTACTTTAGTGATGGCTGTTTTGTCGTGATTCATTATTATGGCACGTCCTTTCCGCTAGGATAGTACAAATTGTACTGCCTGCTATTTTTAAAAGTTTAGAAACTAATTCGTCTCACGAAGTATTAGTGTAAACCCACCTATATTTTCCGATAAAAATACAGCATTTAAGGAGATTCACCTCAATTACGGCTTTTTTTGAGGTGTTTATTCTTTATTAACCACTCACTTGACAATAGTTCAGGATACATTATCTCTTGGAAATCCCCCAGGTTAACATCCATTCTACAGGTATATCATATTTCAAACAATAATCCCCCATATAATACTTAAAATGTCCCAGAGAAATTTGTGCACTAGGTATAAATACTTTAACATTCTACCATTCGTATTCACTAAAAAATAGTTAATTAATGTTGAATAATAAAATCACGACTTTTCCGTATTTTATGAATAATTAATTTTTAAATATTCAAAATAATTATTGCAATCAATGTACTGGTTAATTATAATACAAAGCATAACAAATAAAACATTATGTGGGGGTGAAATAATTGAATATTGCAGGGATGAATATAACTTTTAGGCATTTCCCTTTTCATTATTTTTTGGATTGCATGGACAACCTTGGGATTAATAGCATTGAGTTATGGGGTGGGGAACCACATTTGTATGTTTATCGAAACATATTAGGAAATATAAGGAGTTTGAGAAGGGAAATTAAGTCTAGAAATATGAAAATCATCTGCTATACTCCAGAACAATGTATTTATCCTTATAACATTGCATCCTCGGATGCTCATTGGCGGAAAAAAAGCATGGAATATTTTATGGAGAATCTTTACGCCGCGTTGGAGTTAGACACAAACATGATGCTTATCACTTCTGGAATAGGGGACTTTTCTGTTTCACAAGACGAATCATGGAAGTATGCAAGTGACACAATCTTTCAATTAACCAAAGTAGCTGAGAAGGAAGGTTTGATTCTTGCTTTAGAGCCATTGACAAAGCATGAATCCAATCTCGTAATTGACTCTAAAGGGCTAAAGAAAATGTTAGTGGAAATCCAATCTCCTTCACTAAAAGGAATGATAGATACGGTTTCCATGCAACTGGCAGGTGAAACACCTGATGAGTACTTTTCCTTTCTTCCCGAATTATGCCATTTTCACCTAATCGATGGAGATGGTCAATCAGATGCACATTTGGCACTAGATGATGGTGTTTTAAATTGGAGGGAATATTTAACAAGCCTTCAAAGCCATCGTTACAAAGGAAGTTGTACTTTAGAGATTATGGGATCAAATTATTATCAAAATCCAAGCGATGCAATCAAGAAATCAATTGAAAAAGTTAGGGAATTGGGAATTTAATCATCTAATTTGGAGGAACTCTTTATGAGTAATGGCACACTTACACGAAAACTGGGTTTTTGGTCTGCTCTGGCTATTGCTGTTGGAACTACAATAGGGTCGGGTATTTTTGTCTCATCCGGTGATGTTGCAAAGGCTGCGGGTACTCCTTCCATTTCCATTCTAGCCTGGATAATAGGCGGGGTGATTGCCATTCCGCAAGTAATGGTGCTGGCGGAGTTATCGACAGCATACCCCCAAAATGGAAGCGGTTACGTTTATTTGAATAAAGCTGGGTGGAGGCCTCTGGCATTTTTATATGGATGGGCCACTTTCTGGGCGTTGGATCCTCCATCCATATCGATTATGGCTTTAGCGATCGTTTCTTATTTAGCAACCTTTTTCCCATTTTTCTCTGGGGTCGCCGGGAAATTATTGGGTATTGCGATCATCCTGCTCATCACGTCGATTCATTATCGAAGTGTGAAGGAAGGAGGTCTTTTCCAAGTCATTATCACGGCTATCAAGATCATTCCTTTCCTGATTGTCATTGTCTTGGGAATTATGTACATGAACCCTGATAACTTTGCTTATACACCAGGACCTGGTGCCCAAAAGTCAAGTTTAATAGGTGGTGTATCCGCAACCACATGGGCATATACGGGAATGGCTGCGATTTGTTTCATGGCAGGGGAGTTCAAAAATCCAGGGAAAATACTTCCACGAGCTCTTATTAGTTCGGTATTCATCGTGTTGGCTTTATATACACTGTTAGCCGTTTGTGTCATAGGTTTGATGCCGTTTGATGAATTAATCAACTCCAATGCGGCTGTTTCTGAAGCTGTAAAATATATTCCGGGATTATCTGATATTGCATCATCATTCGTGGCGATTACGGCGATTATTGTTATCTTGGGTTCGCTGAGCTCTTGCATAATGTTTCAGCCCCGCCTTGAGTATGCAATGGCAAAGGACGGACTATTCTTTCAACGTTTTGCGAAGGTCCATCCTAAATATGAAACTCCAAGCTTCTCCATCATCGTTCAGGTTACGTATGCATGTATACTTGTGTGCTTCAGTAATTTAACAGTGTTACTTGGCTATTTCACACTGATTCAATTGGTAATTAACATCATGGACTTTGCCGCTGTTTATAAATGCCGTAAAAGGGATGATTATAATCCAATCTATCGTATGCCAATGTGGAGGTTAACGACGGTTTTAGCTATTCTTGGAGCATCATGGCTGGCTTGGGGAACATTTACTTGGGCGCCTATTCAGGGAGTGATTGCAGCGCTGATCGTTATCGTGACAGGTCTGCCGGTATACTATTATTGGGAAAGGAAATATGGATCTAAGAAAAATAACGACAGCGATATCGTGGCTTAGCAGAATGATAAGGGAAGTTAGGCCATCTTTTGATAAACCAAAAAAATTTTAAAATAAAACAATTGTGTAAATTATTATGTTTAGATATAATACAAGACATAACAAATAAACAGGGGTAAGGGAGGAAGCTGTTAATGCTAAAGTTTGATGAGAAGTTATTTCTAAATCTTGTAGAAAAAGAGGGCCTTGCTTTTAGAGGCCAGATTGAAGAAATCGTAGATGGAATCACAAAAAGGGGCTACAGCAATATTTTCCTTATCGGTGCTGGCGGCACCATAGCCATGATGTATCCATATGAATACATTTTAAAATCAAATTCTACCATCGATGTCCATGCAGAAATTGCTGCTGAGTTCATGGTGATGAATCATAAGCATTTCAGCAAAGATTCAGTCTGCATTTTTACATCTGTATCCGGGACTACTCAAGAAACAGTTGCAGCGGCTGAATATTGTAAAGAAAAAGGCGCCACTACAATCGCTTTAGTTGCAGAGCCAAATACTCCGTTAACACAAATTGCGGATTACTGTATAACGACTGGTTCTGAAACGCACTCTTTTGATACTTTCTTTATGCTTTTGTACATGGTCGTCTTCCGTTTCATGCATAACAACAATGAATTCCCGCAATATGAACAATTCACGAAGGAGGTTTCTCTACTTCCACGTTCAATTCTAGATGCCGTTAAATCTTTTGACAAAAAAGCAGAGGAATTCGCCATTACACATAAAGACACGGATTACCACATGATGGTCGGTTCTGGTAACCTATGGGGAAACACTTATTCATATGCCATGTGCATTTTAGAGGAAATGCAATGGATCCAAGCGAAATCCATCCATGCTGCAGAGTTTTTCCATGGTACGCTTGAACTTGTTGTTGAAGATACAAGTGTTATTTTATTAAAAGGGGAAGATGAAACTAGACCGCTGATGGACCGTGTAGAGAGATTTGTAGAAAAAATCTCAAAAAATATAACGGTTATTGATACCAAAAGCTTTGAAATGGAGGGCATCAGCGAAGAATTCAGAAAGCACTTTTCAGTTAGCATCAACTGGTCAGTATTAAGTCGAATCAGCGTATACCTTGAGCGTGAGAGAAATCATCCATTAACACTTAGAAGATACTATCGCCAAATGGAATATTAAGATAAGTGGAGCACTACTTAGTAGTGCTCTTAAGTTTAAAGAAAGCGGGGGGAAATGATGAGAACGGTTACAGTCGGAGATAACTGTATGGATGTTTATCAAAAGAGCGGGGAGGTCTATCCTGGCGGTAATCCTTTAAATGTGGCTGTCTATTTAAGAGGGTTAGGTGCTGAATCTGCTTATATCGGCTGGGTGGGCTCCGATCAATACAGTGAAAAAATGGTTAAAGCGATACAGGAAAAAGGTGTTGATATTTCTCATCTTTCGCGGAAAGAAGGAAAAACAGCTGTTACCTTTGTTGAAATGGTAGGAAATGACCGCAGGTTTGGAGAATACGATGAAGGTGTCATGAAACATTTCCGCTTAACGACGGAAGAACTCCATTACATTCAAACATACCAGCTCATACATTCAGGGATTTGGGGACATGCGGATAAGTACTATTCCTTATTTAAAGAAAATGGAATGCTCACGTCTTTTGATTTCTCAGATCAGCTAGATCACGATCTCGTGAAGACTTTACCGCAGTTTGTTGATTATCCTTTTTTCTCTTATACGAAGGATGATGCTTTTATCCGCCAATTTTTAAAAGATGTAAAAAATCAAGGATCTAAAATTGCGGTCGCCACTTTAGGTGAAAATGGTTCACTTGCCTATGACGGCATTCAATTTTATCAATGCGGTGCCGTTGAAGTGAACGTGGTGGATACAATGGGTGCGGGGGATTCCTTCATTTCCGGTTTTATTTATGGATTATTGAAAGGGCAATCTATCGAAAATTGCTTAGAATTGGGTACAGAGTCTGCTGCGAAAACCATTAGCTACTTCGGTGCGTGGTGACTGGGACTGTAAATCATGTATAATAGGTAATAAATAATAAATTTTGACGGATAAGGATGAATCTAATATGAATTTAAATCCTTCAACCCCCCAGCCACTATATATGCAAATAAGGCAAATGTTGAAGAATGATATTCAGAACGGTAAATACAAACCAGATGAACAAATCCCAACCGAAGCAGAGCTTTGTGAAACTTATAACGTTAGCCGCATCACCATTCGAAAAGCAATCGAGGAATTGGTGAAGGAAGGAACACTGACACGTATTCCGCGCAGGGGTACCTTTGTTGCATCTAATAAGTTTCATAATGAGTTGTTATCCATAAGTGGATTCTCAGAGTTTAGTCATCAGCTTGGGAAGATACCGAATTCCCGGATTTTAAAAAGTGAGGTCATAGCAGCACCAAAAGATGTTGCAGGTCATCTCCTCATTGAAGAAGGAAGCCCCGTTCTTGAACTAGAGCGGCTCATGTATGTAGATGAGCGTCCGCTTTTCTACGATACCGCTCATTATTCGTTACTTCGTTTTCCGGATTTGGAAAAGAAGATTGCAAGGGATGAATCAACTTATAAGATCCTATTGGAAGATTACCATACCGAAATAGTCAGTAACGATAAAATTATAGACGTGATTGGTGCTACAAAAATCCATGCTAAATATTTAGAATGCGATATTGGCGCAAATTTATTTAGAATAGTGAAGATTGCTTTCGATGCAAACGACCAGCCTGTGCACCTCTCAACGTTCATGTGTGAAACCAACAAGGTCAATCTGACTGTTCATCGGGCAAAGTAGGTCATGCCATTAATTTGGCATGACCTATTTAAACATCTAGTTTTGATTTTCCTCCTCCAAACTTTCTTCTTTGATCATCGCATTTAAAATATCCTTACAATTAAAACATAAGATATTCTTGTTATCTAAAAGAATACCGTTCAGAAAACCAGCCGTACAATACACATCATGTGCACAGCGAACACAAGAGCCAACTAGTTCATCCATCGATACATCCCCCTATTCAGGAAATGGTATATAGTTTGGTGTTCTATTTTGTATAAAGGTAAAGACCAAAATCTTGCATAACGGAAGTGTGCCCCATTTGCCGTAACATGGTAGCTATATTGCCACGATGATATGATCCGTGAGTGACAATGTGTAATACCGATTCAGAAATGGTAGTTTCAAGCGACGCAGCATATGGATTATCCACAACCATTATCTTTTCCATATCCTCTGTACTCAGAAGTGCTTTGTTTCTTTCGTACAAGTCTATAAATATTTTTTTCATTTCCTCAATACTTTTCTTTTCCACCTCTTTTTTTAATTCACTAGAAGATGCCATTGCTTCATCCATACTTATACCAGAGATAATATCAAACCACGTGTAATCTGTCAGATAAATGTGAGACAACACTTTTGATACCGACGAAAAACCACTTTGGATTTCCTTATGGTAAATGTGTTCTGGAAGTTCATTTAACCGATCGATGATGACTCCATTTGCCCATGCGTGATAGTTATACATTTCTAATACTGGCTCGGGGTGATTCATAAAAAACCTCCATAAACACTAGTTTTTTCGTATTGGACAATTTATGCAGTAAGAACAAAGTATTCAGGTTTATTCAATGCAGCATATTCATTAATATGCTGTTCTATAATTTATATAACAATTCCTCCTTAAGATTCTTCGGGTATATGTGCTCCTCAAATGTAATATATATATAAATAAGAGGTTTTGAGATAATCCGAGCTACGAACATTCGGGTTATAAATGAATAGATAGTGGAGCATCACATATAGGCTTTTTTTCTTGCAGGAAAATAGCACCCAATATCGAACTGATAGTAAAGGAGATGGTAATATGAATCTGAGGATCAAATATAGGCTTTATATCCATGTAGACGGAAAACTTATTCCAGAACAGTATGACCGATACGAGATACTAAACGTCAGGGAAGGTATAGATCCCAATGATACTAAGGATTACCAAGAGCTTAGTAAAAAATTGAGTAAGTCGATTAATCGGCCTTTAAATGAATTTGAAATAAAAAACTATGAAACAATGTAATTGCATCCCCTCTGGAGGGAAATGATTATTTCGTTTTTGAATTTATTCTCCTTCATTACAACGAAATTCTTAACGTTTAAAAGTGTAAATAAGAGAACCGTTTATAACCTGTAGCTTGCTAAATGATCCTCCTCCTTATAATAATAAATGTAAAAATATAAGGAGAGAGGAGATTTATGATCATGCACATATTTATTAGGTGAAAAATGGGTATAAATAAGCAAAACCTTTGTCTTCATTGCAGAACCTCCGTGATTTTTCAATTTTTCTAACCTTTATCAGTAGATTTCTATGCGCCGTCGGAAGAGTCTTTAAAACGGATTACCTGGGTGTTTAACTAGAATCTTATAAAAGTTTATTAAAATCCATTTTTCATTATTTAATGATAAATGGATTTTTTGTTTTTTTGGAAATATAAACAAAATGATTTTTGAACCGTGAATCGGCTATCTGGATCCAACAAAAAGTACATACTAATGCCGATGCTGCAAAAGGATTAGTTTGTTTTGACCAGTGACGAATTTCTTGAGGCATAATAAAAAATCACTCGAAAATTAGAAGAAGTACCTTTAGCGTATATGCCTGGGAAATCCCGTATTCGTGTGAAAGCCGCTGGTGATTTAACCCAGTCTGAAATGAATGAACTGGTTTAGTCTAGGCAGGGGGGAAGGAGCTTTTCATTGAGCGGGAGAAGCTTCCCTTTAGTTAAATAAGTGGAAAAAGAAAAGCGCTAAGGGGAGTGGAATTGACGAAAATATGACGCATATTTATTTCTTCCTCTCTTGAATTTTTACAATAATGGGAAAAAAAGTGCTTCCTCTGCTAATGCACTAGGTATAGTGCTCGGAACAGTAATTGTGCTTTTGAAAGAAGAATTCCAGATCATTTGAAATAAACGGTGATGGTTGTAATTGTTGTGGCTGTTATAATTCATAGTCTCGACATGGCTTTGAAGATTAAAGACTTTTATAGTTGTAATTGTCAGTTTAGTAGTGTGCGCTATAATTGGGGAATGGATGAGGCATAAAAACTCCGCCAAGAACAATTATTATATATCCACATTGATAATTCTATCTGTTTAATAAGATCTATGTAAAACTCTCTTGTATCAAGAGAGTTTTTTTTCATGAAAATTTATTTAGCTAGTATGGATTTTTGTTAACGGCGAGCTAAAAAGAGGGGGAAAAGGGTGATATGTTTTAAATAAAAGTTTTTCACATTCTCTTTTATAGACTTGATTTTACTTGGTCCTGTTTGCGGATTGTTGTTAATGCTTATGAAGATAAAAGCTGATGATAAGGAAAAATAAGAGCTAATTTACAAAATCTTAACATTTGGTTTATGTGGAATTAATGTTTACTGATTATGATAAAACCGTAATAAACAGTAATGAACATTAAAGATTCCACACTAAATGGAGGCACTTTTTATGAATCACACATTCAAGAAGAATTGTTACAAGTCTATTCAAGCTTTGATGTTAGGGGTGAGTGTACTGGGATTAGCTGCTTGTGGAGCTACTAATGAGGAGGCTGCTCCAGTGGTTAAGGATCCAAGTTCGTTAACCTTGAAAGAAATTGAAACAAAGGCAAAAGAAGAGGGGACCATTAATAGTGTCGGTATGCCTGATTCATGGGCTAACTGGGGAGAAACTTGGAATGAAGTGATGAAAAAATATAAATTGGAACACAATGATACAGATTTGTCCAGTGCCGAAGAGATTGCCAAAATGGAATCTGAAGGAGAGAATGCAACAGCCGATATCGGCGATGTAGGGATTTCCTTTGGGCCAATCGCGGAACAAAAAGAATTAACGATGCCATATAAAACTTCCTATTGGGACGAGGTACCTGAGTGGGCAAAAGATGACAATGGAGATTGGGTTGTTGGCTACCAAGGAACGATTGCATTCTTTACTAATAAAGAATTAGTAGATAACCCGCCTAAATCTTGGGATGACATATTAAAAGGGGATTATAAAGTAACAGTTGGAGATGTTCAGCGTGGTACACAGAATCAAATGGCCGTACTTGCTGCCGCTATCGCTAACGGCGGTGATGAAACAAATCTCCAACCAGGAATTGACTTTTTTGCTAAGCTTGCCAAGCAAGGCCGCCTTAGTTTAACTGATGCCAAGCCGGCTAACATCGAAAAAGGGGAAGTGGAAGTTGCCCTTGTTTGGGATTTCAATGCTCTTGGTTACGCTGACCAAATTGACCGCGATCAATTTGAAGTGACCATTCCAAGTGAAGGTTCAGTCGTAAGCGGCTACGCAACCATTATTAACAAATTTGCAAAGCATCCGCATGCTGCGATGGCAACTAGAGAATATATCTTAAGCGATGAAGGACAAATTAATTTAGCTAAAGGATTTGCCCGTCCAATTCGCGATGTAGAACTTCCGAAAGAAGTAGCTGAAAAAATGGTTCCAGAAGAACAGTACAAAAATGCAAAACCAATTGAAGATTACAAAGCTTGGGAAGAAACGGCTAAAAATTTACCTCAGATTTGGCAAGAAGAGGTGTTAGTCCATGTCAAATAAAGTAATAGCAATTGTTGTTGATGGTATGAGATACGATAAAGCATGCGAAGCGCTGGGATTTATTCAGCATTTAGTCGAAACGAATCAAGCGTCACTTTACAAAGTTAAGTCGGAGCTTCCAAGTCTTTCCCGTCCATTATATGAAGTGTTGTTAACAGGTACGCCGGCTTCAATGAATGGGATTACGTCCAATCAAGCCGTTCGTTTATCTACTGAGAAAAGTCTCTTTCATCTTACGAAAGAAAACGGGTTAAGAAACGGAACAGTGTCCTATTACTGGGTAAGCGAACTTTATAATCGTGCGCCATTCCATTTTATTGAAGACCGTGAGCAAGAAGATGAATCTAATCCAATTCAATACGGAAAATTTTATTGGGACGATGACTATCCAGATAGCCATGTGTTAATGGATGCAGAAGCTTTACGTAGAAAGTATGACCCTCAATTTTTATATATTCATCCGCTCGGTGTAGATGTAAAAGGAGAAATTTTTGGCTCGGAATCAAAAGAATATCGTGAGCAAATCCTAAAAATGGGAAGCGTGTTGGCACAACTATTGCCAATTTGGATCAAAGAAGGTTACCACATATTAATTACATCGGATCATGGCATGAGTGAATATGGCAACCATGGCGGCATAACTGATGGTGAACGTGATGTACCGCTCTTTATCATTAGTCCAAAAGTTGAGCCTGGTATTTATGGTGAAGTGGTTCCGCAATTAGCTTTTGCACCGCTCGTTTGTGAACTATTAAATATTGAGCCGTCCGATAAAATGATTTCATATCAATTTCCAGGTCTGAAAGGAAAAGTCACCCTGTAAAAACATTAAATGATGATTCAAGATTGACTGGAATTGGCTTAACGAATGTACTGTTAGACCAATTCCAAAATTGTTAGAGAACATAGAGGAGCGAGAAGTCTTGCGAAAAATAAAAAAACAAAAAATTTACTTATTAGCTCTTTTACTGCCATTTATTATGTTTGTGATTGGATTTGAGATAGGACCATTAGTGGCAATGATTAAAAATAGTTTTTATGCAGATGATGGAATTCAAGTTACGATTGATCAATACTTAACCATATTCAAAAGTGAATTTTACTTACAAGCCATTAAAAATAGCCTGGTCATTTCCGTGTTTTCTGCTATAACTTCTGTGATTGTAGCAGTCATTGCAGCCTATTCGTTTACAAAGTTCTCTCAAAAAATACAAAACCGACTACTGATGGTTACCAATATGACGTCGAACTTTGAAGGGATTCCCCTTTCATTTTCATATATTATCTTACTTGGAAACAATGGGTTGTTTACGTTGCTATTTGCCAAGATTGGTTGGGACCTGTTTGCAGATTTTAATTTATATTCCTGGACAGGCCTCATTCTTGTTTATATTTATTTTCAAATTCCGCTTGCCGTTATGCTCATTTACCCGTCTTATCAAGGAATTAGGCAACAATGGAAAGAAGCATCTTCATTATTAGGAGGGTCAACATTTTCATTTTGGCTTCGGATAGGGGTTCCAGTTCTTTTACCTAGTATTGTAGGTACATTCAGTATTTTGTTTGCTAATGCGATGGGAGCCTACGCAACAGCCTATGCATTGGTCGGCAGCAACTATAACATATTGTCATTGCAAATTGCTTCTCTAGTTGCTAGTGATGTTGCATTAAAGCCGCAGCTAGGTAGTGCATTGGGAGTCCTTCTAGCAACGACCATGATAGGGGCGATGTGGTTCAATGAACGAATGATGCGTAGAGTTAGGAGGGATTTACGATGAAGTCTTCATTGACATTTCATAAATTGTTTGTTGGATTACTAGTTATATATTTATTAATTCCGCTTGTAGGAACACTTTTATTCTCGATTGCTGGTAAATGGGATCATACGATTTTACCTGAGAGTTATACGCTGAAATGGTATATTGAATTGTTTCAAGATGAACGGTTTTATGATGCTTTCCGACGAACACTGTTTTTAATTGTCATTTCTGTAGGTCTTAGTGTTGTTATTATGCTTCCGACAATTTTTATTATCACGGTATATTTCAGTAAATGGGAAGGATTACTCCAAGCCGCAGCCATGCTTCCTTATGGAGTTCCTCCCATTGTTGGAGCTGTTGGTTTAATCAAGCTTTATTCTGCTGGACCGATTCAAATTGCCGGAACACCTTGGATTTTAATTGGTGCTTATTTCATAACCATTCTACCATTTATGTATCAAGGAATTCGTAACAGCCTTCGTACGCTTAATGCTGTACAACTTGTTGATGCAGCTGAATTACTCGGTGCCACAAAATTCCAAGCCTTTCGTACGGTGGTGTTTCCAAATATTATATCTGGAATTTTAGTGTCTACCTTATTATCTGTCTCTCTTTTATTTAGTGAGTTTGCTTTTGCCAATTTGCTTGTCGGGGGCCGATTCGAAACCCTTCAAATTTATCTATCCGACAAACTAAATAGCAGTGGTCACTTAACAAGTGCAATTGTTATAACCTATTATTCAATGATTTTACTTTTAACGGGGACTGTATTAAAGCTTACGTTTAGAAACAAAAGAAATCCTGTCGGGTCAAAATAAGAAGCGAATTCCTTCATTTTTTTAAGAAAAATACCGTCATAAAATACTACTTTAGAAGGTGAAAACTAATGAGCTATGTAACCATCGAACAAGTGACTAAGGGATATGACAATCAATTAGTTTTAAATAATATTTCTTTAACATTAAAAAAAGGTGAATTTGCTACACTTCTTGGGCAAAGCGGGTGCGGAAAAAGTACATTATTACGTTCCATTGCGGGACTTGAAGACGTTGATGTAGGAAGAATCTTAATTGATGGAAAAGATATTACTGATTTATCACCGCGTCAGCGTGAAGTCGGTATGGTGTTTCAGTCTTATGCGCTTTTCCCGAATATGAATGTTTTTGATAATATCGCTTACGGCCTTAAAATGAAAAAGGTGAAAAATCTTAAGTCAAAAGTGAATAATATGATTGATATGGTTGATTTAATAGGAAAAGAAGAGTCTTATCCTCATCAATTATCTGGTGGACAACAGCAGAGGGTTGCTCTTGCCCGTGCGCTTGTCATGGAGCCAAAAGTACTGCTTCTGGATGAGCCGTTAAGCGCATTGGATGCTAAAATCAGAAAAAGTCTGCAAAAAGAATTAAAGAGAATACAGAAAGAATTAGATATTACAACTATTTTTGTTACACATGATCAGGAAGAAGCAATGACGATGTCTGATCGAATTTTTGTCATGAATAAAGGACAAGTTGTACAATCCGGTTCTCCATCAGAAATTTATACTTCTCCAGTCAATACATTTGTTGCAAAATTTATCGGGAATTATAATGTCTGTAATATGGAAGTTTTCCGTAAACTTGTTCGCACCACAGAATTAAAAGGGAATGAAGTTGCCATTCGTCCAGAAGTTTTACAATTAGTTTCTGTTGGTGAGGACAGCTTGGACTTACAAGGAAACTGGGAAATTAAAGGATTTGTTAAAGATGTTTCCATGGCAGGGAATGTTTTAAGATATGAAGTAGAAACAGAGGAGTGCGCTTTTCATGTAGACTATCTTCACCACCGTGGGGAAATGTTTGAGCAAGGAGCACGCGTTCAAATTCTTGTACCGAAGAAAGAATGCATTATGTTATAAAGTATTGATGATCGAGGGGGAGAAATATGTCTGTTTTGCCTGAAGAAAGAAAGAATGAAATTTTAAAAGAACTTAACAAAATGGGAAAAGTAAAAGTTATAGAATTAGTTGATCAATTTAATGTTTCAGAGGAAACGATTCGACGCGATTTGATGATATTAGAGGAAAAAGGACTGTTAAAGAGGGTTTACGGTGGAGCGATTAAAACAGTCTTTGAATTTGAGGAGCCTCCATTTACACAGCGTACAACGGTGAATCAAGAAGCGAAAATCAAGGTTGGGAAAAAAGCGGTGGAACTCGTTTCCAACGGAGATGTGATTGCCATTGATGTAGGTACAACCATGCTTGAATTTGCCCAGTGTATTGAAAATAAAAAAGACATTACGATTTTAACCAATTCTCTTCCTGTGTCGTCTGTGTTGACCGAATTGCTCAATCAAAATAAGTTTACAGGACAAATTCTATTACTGGGAGGACAAATTGATCCAAAGCATCAATCCATATGCGGGGGTCTCACTGAACAAATGTTAAATCAATTTAATATCGATAAAGCGTTCATTTCAGCTGGTGGTGTTTCCATTCAAAGTGGTGTTAGTAATTATCATTTACGTGAAACATTAGTTTCACGCAAAATGGTCGAGGTATCAAAGCAAGTCATATTGCTAACGGATTACTCTAAAATTGGTGTTGACACCTTTTGTAAAGTTTGTCCTCTAGAAAAAGTAGATGTGATTGTCTGCGAGCAGCCATTTCCAGAGGAATGGAGAAATGATTCAAAATTAGAGGAAGTCAATTGGATTCAAGCATAGTATAAAAGAGATGGAAGAGGGAGTACTCTCTTTTTTTGATAGCAGCAAAAAAAAGCTAGAAAGAAAATTTAATAGATAGAATGAAAAGGAGCTATATAGCATGAGTTTCATTGCGATAGACTTAGACGGAACATTATTAAACGACCAGAATGAAATTAGTGAAGAAAATATAAAGGCGATTCAATATGCCCAAAATAGAGGCTTTGAAGTAGTTATTTCAACAGGACGGGCTTATTTTGACGTTCAAACAATATGTGAAAAAGCCGGGATATCCCCATTTGTAATCGGGACAAATGGAGCAACCATTCATTCAAAAAGCGCAAAGTGCATTTCTTCTATTACGATAACTAAAGATCGTGTTGAATCCATTCTCCAATGGTTAGATGAACGGAATTATTATTACGAAGTGTTCACTGATAAAGCCATCTATACTCTTAAAAAAGGAAGAGAACATTTCCATAACGAGATTAAAAGTTTGAAAAGCGCAGATTTGAATCCAGATATGAAAGAATTAGTTGAAATAGCGGAAAGGCAATTTGACCAGTTTGGATATGTTTTAGTTGAAAACTATCATGATATCTTAAAACAGGAGGAAGAATTCCATAACATTTTAGCATGTTCTTTTGATGAAAATAAATTAGAGGAAGCCTGGAACCAATTCAAAAAGTTTGATGAGTTGATGGTCGTTTCATCTGCTGATCATAACATTGAGATTACCAGTAAAAGAGCTTCAAAAGGAATAGCCCTTGAAAAATTGGCTTTCTTGATGAATGGCTCATTAGATAAGGCTATGGCAATCGGGGACAGCAACAATGATTTATCCATGTTCCAGAAAGTTGGATACAGCGTAGCGATGGGAAATGCAAAAGATGTCATAAAAACTGTTTGTACAACGACAACCCTTAATAATGATGAAAATGGGGTAGCTTATGCGATTTATCGATATATGGAGAACTTCGTGGTTCAAAAATAAGTGTCAATGCCAAAGGAGAGAGCGATAAAATGGCATGGATATATATCATAATGGCAGGACTTTTGGAAATTGTCTGGGTGATTGGTCTTAAACATTCATACGGATTCACCAAAATTATACCTAGTATATTTACGGTAGTTATTATAATCTTTAGTTTCTTTTTACTTTCAAAAGCTTTACATTCAATACCATTAGGAACTGGTTACGCCATTTTCACTGGATTGGGAACGGTTGGAACTGTAGTAATTGGGATGCTTTTTTGGGGTGAGACCATTGATCCACTGAAAGTGTTTTTTATGGCTTTAATGATATTAGGGATAATTGGAATAAAAGTCAATCCTGCAGAGCCTAAACATTAAAGGAAATGAACGGATATACAAGGTTAGGGGATGATTCAATGGCTTGGTTTTTTCTTATTATTGCCGGATTTGCCGAGATTGGTAGTGTTATTAGCTTGAAGCGTGCAGACGGCTTTAAAAAATTGCTCCCCTCTGTAGCGTGTCTTTTTTTGGGTAGTTTAAGCTTTTATTTTCTTTCCTTGTCATTAACTTCACTTCCAGTGGGTACTGCCTATGCAATATGGACCAGTATCGGCTCAGTTGGAAGTGTTTTAGCAGGAATGATCTTCTTTAATGAACCTAGAAGTTTAAGATTAAACCTATTCATTATTTGTATCATTGTAGGCGCTATAGGTATTAAAATGACTTCTGGACATTAATCGAAAAAGACTTCTAATTTATGGAGCTAATTGATGATTCCCGTATGGTGCGGGAGTCATTCTATTTAGGCTTCATTGGTAACTATTGTATTCTTCTATATATTATTCAATTAATTAGTGTAACTCATCAAAATTATTCAAAATGGTATGTTAAGCGGACCTGTAGAAAAAAGTGGCGCAGCAGTTTCTATAGCCTGCTTAGTTGGATATGCCCCTTCTATGTTTGGATTTATTCTCACGGAAGCATGTTCGATCGATCACCAGGAATAGAAGGCAAAAGACTTGTCTTTTTGACAATGATTGCGTTGGGAGTCAAAGGTTTTATTATAAACAGCTAGTTAAAATCGTAAACAAATAAAAGAAAATCAACAAAAAAACTAAATACTTAATAAAAGGTGGGGAAAAAATGAAAATTGGATTAGAAACAGAAAGCTATCACTTGCAATTTATTACAGGGCGAATGGATATTTTCGGTTTTATCAGAAAAACAGCTGAATTGGGATTAGACGGAGTCATGATCAATATTGTTCCATGGCCAGGGTTGTCAGGATGGGGCACTTTAGAATCATTTGAACCGGAATATTTAGAGAGAGTAAGAAAAGAAATTCAAAAGTATGGATTTTTCGCTGAAATAGACACAAATGGAAGCGATCCGGAACATCTAAAAGAAGTCATTAAAGCATCACATAGAATCGGAGCGGATGTGATTCGCACGTATACATGCTTGGGAGAGTATGATCCGGAAAGATTGAAAAAAGCACCAGAAGATATCAAACAAATTGTACCATTATTAGAGAAATACAGGATAAAACTAGCTGTGGAAAATCATGAGGAAGAGTTAACAGATGAGGTTATTCAAATTATAAAAGAAGTCAACAGCCCTTGGGTTAGCGCTCATTGTGATGTGGGCAACGGAATGATGGCATGGGAGGATCCGGTTGAAGCTGTAAGGAAATTAGCACCATATGCATTCACAACCCATTTTAAAGATCATATTATCATTCATGATGGCGAGGATTATAGGGTATGTGGTGTACCAGTAGGGACAGGCAATATTGATACAGAAGAATGTTTTAAAATACTTGTTGAGAAATCTACCCTAACTAGAATCAACGTTGAAATGTGTTTTCCATATGCCATCAATTTTAAGAGAGAGCATGGTGCTGGCGGAGTCTTTGCGGTTGGAGAAGGAGCTTTCAAAGTTGAACAACCTCCTTATGATTTAAGTGTCATTAAACCATTGGATTACTATTATCCTCCAAAAGAACTTTTAGAACAAATGATTGAAGATCAAGAAAAAGGTACAGAGCAATCGGTTAAGTATACCCTTGCTTTACGCGATAAATATTGCCGATAAATAATATGTAGAAGCAGGGTTGTTGTATAATTTTGCTCATATAATAAAAATTATTGCAGCAGTTCCAGCTGATACTTGCTATTGAGTTGATAGAGAGCCTCTTTTGATTGCCAACATTACTGTCAATTTGCTTTACGAATTCCAACACACAAGTTCTTTAATAAGTGTCGCCTGTCCAGTTATAGGAACGGATACGTAGTTCATTATGACAAGAAAAAGCCCCTCTCATTTAAGAGAGGGGCTTCAGTTTGTAGACAAAAGGGGTTGGGAATTAAAATTCTGAACCCCTTTTGAAATTCCCTTTGAATTTTAGCCTAAAGTTAAGAGATTCGGCTCTACGGGCCCACAAGTTAGGCCATTTTTGGACCTCGCCATGTCCAATTGGCCATCTTCGTTAAATTAATGGCAGCGAAAGTAAGCATCGCCTGCATTGACAATTTTTTAAGTCCCCTTAAATAGTCCAACGTATACCATGCTTTTCTTTTGCATCTGCGAATACACGCTCAATCGTATCTTTACACTTTGCATATATAGGTTTTACATCTTGATGATGACGCAGATGATCTGCTTCTTCCACATGTGTTTGCCAGATATGCCGTGTCACCACTTTTTGACAGTCTTTGCTTTCTGTACACCGAGATAAAAATGAGCATGTTGTACAAATTTGTTTTGGCAATTTGTACTCGCGATAGCCCTCTTTATTTGTTGTTGAGTACTTTAAAGTTTCGCCCGAAGGGCAAAGGTAACAATCAAAATGTTCATCGTATACATAGTCCTGTTTGCGGAAAAATCCTTCTTTGGTGCGAGGACGTGTATAAGGTACTAAAATAACTGGATCAATACTTGGGCGTCCTAACTCTGAATACATATCTTTCACCAAGTCATAAATGAAAGTGAAGTCAATGGTAGCCTCCATTTTACGAACCAAATGGTTCGGTGGCACCAGTTGATCTAAAGTAATCATTTCAAGTTGATCTCGCTGAATAGAATCATGTTTAGAAAGCATCCTCATCACCTCAAGTTTTAATACTTCTATTTTAAAACAAAAATGACTCCAGGCAAAAGTGTTCTATCAAGGTAAGACAAAGTTGATTGGAGCGGGTGTTCGAGACCCCTGCGGGAAAAGCGCGTCTAGGGGAGACCCCGCAGGCGAAAGCCGAGGGCCGACCGCCCGCGGAAAGCGAGTGCCCTACGTTCCAATCAACGTCCAAATTGTACAAGCCATAAAAATAGACAAACTCGATTTTCATCGAGTTTGTCTACAGTCTGAAGCCCCTCCCATTAAAGAGAGGGGCTTTTTCTTATTCTGATTTTTGACTATTTCTGAACTTTTTCATTGATTCAGTATATACTTACGATGTTTCATCCTGCCGTGCATTTTTTTGTAAAAGATCACGGATTTCCTTTAAATATTGCTCGGATGCGGGTACCGCTTCCAATACTTCTTCCTCGTTAGCTTGTTTTTTTCTAATAAGAGAATTCGCTACCTTCATAAACATGAAAATCGCAAATGAAATGATCAAGAAATCAATCACAGCTTGGACAAATATACCATATTGAATAACTGCTTTTCCAACTGGGAAAGATAACGAAGAAAAATTTAGCCCACCTAATAAAATTTCTATTAGCGGTATGATAATATTATCGACTAGTGATGAAACGATCTTCCCAAAAGCAGCACCCATTACTACAGCTATCGCAAGATCGAGAACATTTCCTTTGGTAATAAACTCCCTGAATTCCTTTATCATCGTAACTACACCTTTCTTTTGTCAATTGATAAAAGCATATCAGAAATATGGTGAAAATTAAATAGTGTAAGAGGCATCCTCAATACCAAAGATAGGGCCATCCAACCGTTTAATCATTTGAATCCGTTAATATGATGCCAATCACGACACTCCGATCAAAGGAGATAAGACGTTGGAAGGGCAGAACGGGAACGACTATGGCGTCATTTTTCAATGTCACGCAAGGCCGTTTTCACCAACTTGAGGAAGGGGGTGAATATAAATGTATTCGTTTGGCGATAATTGTATTATTGTACTACCCCCTAAGTGGTACTCCTCCATTGTTAAAAGCCCTTCTCTTAATTGAGAGGGGTTTTTTGTTTTGGGATTTGTTAAATGATTTTTGTTAATAGGAGGAGGATTTTACGTTTCATTTGGAGAATGTTTTGAAAAATGGGGGTGGAATAATTGCGACAACATATTGAACAGGATTTATCTAAAGAGGATATTTTTAGGATGATTGTTAAGCACCTTGATGTATTTCCGTTGACTAGTATAGAGGCTATAAGAGAAGTGATCAGAAGTTCTTTAAATCAAAGAGGCTTGATAGGGGGGATAACCAAACAAACAGGAGCCGCTACATATAACCGAAAAATATCAGACCAGGATATCCAATTAATAAATGATTGTATTTGTGACCTTTTAAATAGCCGCGTTATCCAACCTGGTATTAATGAAGTTAATCAGGAATTACCTTGGATTTCTGTATCTGATAAAGAGAAACTTAAAGCAATGGTGAACTCCCATTCTTAACTTTTCAAATATAAAAGCCCTTCTCTATATCGAGAAGGGCCAATTTTATTTGAATATATGAATCCAAAATAGCAATTTTATAAACAACTCTAATTAATTGTATGTTTCACCTGTAAGGTGAGATTCAAACATATCGATAATTTCAAGGAATCGTTCGGCCTCACGGAAAACGTGATCAGCCAAAAGTGGATGGATAATGCTCTTGATTTTGCATTCTTCGATTAAATCCCTGGCCGTTTTCTTAAAGTCTCGAAGTGATACGACGGAAACACGGTTCTGATCTAGAAATTGATCCAAAAGAGGGGCGGTTTGTGATTGCGGTTTCATGGACTCTAAGTCAACAGCTTGAAAGACTAATTGATCAAAATCATTACTGAAGTTTCGCGCCATATCCACCAGCTTTCTTTCTGATGGATCAAGGAGATGTCCGATGAATTTTGCATGATCCGCCATGATTCTTAAAAAGAAAACATTTTCTTTGATGATCGCATCTGCGAGAGGTTTCAATTTACCCTCATTTAATTCTTTTAATCGTTTTCTAAAATAATTGGCTTCCCTGCTTGTATGGTCAACTAATAGCGGGAAATTGTTCGCACCAGGCAATTTACACGTGAGTATTAATCCCAATATTTTTCTTTTAAATAAAAATATTCCTGTAGCAGCTTGCTGCACCTCCGAGTTAAATCTCCTGATCTGTTCGGGATCAGCTTGATTTGTTAATGAATGGGATTGCTGTTCTATCCGTTCAAACAAATGATAAAACTGATTAGCTTCCTCAATTAACTGTGTATCTTCACATCTAAAACCCAGTCTTAGAAATAACGAGTGTTCCTTCATTATTCTTGACCAAAAACGAATCTCATCTAAAGAGCGTGCAACAAACATTCCCGAGTTTTTCCTCATATTGGCTTCCTGTGTATTCTCGCTCATAACTTATGCCCCCTTTTAACAAATCCATCATTAAAAGCATATTAACGAGGGGGCATTATTATTCTGCTCGAATTGCAAATCCTATCATTACCGATATCCTTTTAACATCTCAAACCAATGAGTTTTTTTGTTTTCTAGGAAAAATACCGTGATTCATCCATGTTCTTGAAGAAAAGTAAGCGAGTATAAAGGAAGGGAAATGGATTTCGAACTGAGGGGTGTACAAAAATCCTGGACGATTTGAGTCTTATCTAAAGGCTGTTTTCACATACTTTGTTGCTATTTACCAGGTAGTGAGTTGTGGTTTATTTCCCCTCCAGATGCTCGCTTTCCGCAGGGCGGGCGGTGAGCCTCCTCGGCGTAAATGCCTGTGGGGTCTCATCTGTCCCGCTGCTCCCGCAGGAGTCTCGCACTTCCGCTCCAATCAACCTTAAATAGTTTCGTTTAAAAACAACAATCTTTACGAAAAGAGCCTATCTAAAAAACCCTTAGACTTAAATCATTCTAAGGGTTTTTACATTTAATTTATCAGTTTCAATAAGTTACAAAAGATAGTCATTTGTCAGCAAGTTCATTTATTTTTTTCGTAAGCTCATTAAACTTTTGGTCGAGTTCTGTGTACGCTTTATCGTTTGGAGTCATAAAGCTAAGCTTTCCTAAAACTTCTTGTCTTTCTGTTTCAAGCGTTAATCGCAGTTCTTCCAGATCATCTCTTTTTAAGGGTGATTCATATAATTGCTTTTGTATGCGATTATTTGAAATGACGAGTTTGCTGCTTGTCGTTTTTTCGAGAAAATATCGATCATGCGAAACGACAAGTAGCGTTCCGGTGTACTGTGCTAAGGTATCCTCAAGTTGTTCCCGTGAAGCTAAGTCCAGGTGATTTGTCGGTTCATCCAAAATGAGCACATCTTTTTCCTCTAATATATATTCCATTAACTTACATTTCACTCGCTCACCCATACTCATATTCTTAATGGGTTCTGTCCAATGAGATACCGTGAAGCCTAAATGCTTCATTAAAGTTTGAACCTGCCCTCTAGACTCGAAAGTTTCTTTATGAAATAGCTGGGCGGGTGTTAGTTCAAGTGGTAAATCAAACACTTCCTGCGTCAAATAGCCTGTTTTTGCAGATGGTGAAATCCATACATCGCCCGCATAAGTTTCATGTCCAAGGATTATTTTTAATAATGTAGTCTTTCCGCTGCCATTGGGACCCATTATGGAAACCTTCTCACCATGTTGAATCGTGAAATTGACGTTTTTAAATAGTGTTCGACCGTTAAAAGACTTAGTTAAATTCCTAACTTCCAAAAAACGTTTTCCCATCTTGTTTTTTGCGTTAATTGAAAAGCGTACAGTGTATTCTGATTCAACAGGTTCAGTTTTTGCTTTTTCAAGCTCTTTTTCAAGACGCTTTTGTTTAGACTTTACCTGTGCATCCATGCGCTTTGCTTTTACGCGATAGTATTCCTTAATTCCTTCCTTTTTGGTCGATTGGGAATGGGCTTTTTTTGACCAAGAAGTGATTTCTTTCATTTGTCCCTCAATCCGTTCAACCATTTTTTGCTGTTTTTCATATTCACGTTGTTGTGTAAGTCTTTTCTGTTTGCGAACCTCCATATAACTGGAATAATTCCCTCTGTGCTCAATTAGCTTTTTATCTTCAATCGACCAAATTTTCGTTGCTACAGCATCCAAAAAATAACGATCGTGCGAAACAAAAATGATGGTACCTCCATAATTTTTAATTTGTCCTTTGAGGAATTCTAAACTTTCCTCATCAAGGTGGTTCGTCGGTTCATCTAATAGTAAAAGGTCAGCATCTTTAGAAAGTCCTTTTGCTAACCGGGCTTTCAGTTTTTCTCCCCCGCTTAATTGTGGGAAGTCATGGCTTGGTACATGCATTTTATCAAGTAATTTAACTTCTGAAGGCGTCTTATCTTCTGAAGAATGGGACTCGACTTCTTGTTCAACCATAAAAACGTTCACGTCTTGCTGCAGCCATTGGATTTGTCCATGTGCAGGCTCTAAATCATTATTGATTAATTGCAACAACGTAGATTTTCCGGCACCATTTTTACCAATGATACCGATGATCTCGCCTTGTTGAACTGTAGCATTAACTTTTTCAAAAATGTTCTGGTCCAATACTTCATAACTAATATTGGTTAATTTTAAAAGTTCTTTCATATAATCCATCCCTCTCTTTAAGGGAGAATGAAAAAATCCTCCCAGTTCATATGGAAGGATTAGTCGTACCTGTGCATTATCAAATAAGAGCTATTTTCACGATAGCTCTAAAATTTATAGAAAATGGGCAGACTAATCCTATTTTGTATGATTTGAAATATGCGATTTCAAATTTTAAAAATAAGATTAGTTAATCATCGGCCACCCATCATCCCTTCTGATATTAATAAAATCAGTATAGCATAAAATAATCTTTGAAAACAAAAGGAAACAGCATATTACTTTGCTTTCAATCTGAATTTAAGGCTGTTTTAACATACTTTGTTGCTATTTACCAAGTAGTGAGGTGTGGTTAATTTCCCCTCCAGATGCTCGCTTCCGCTCCAATCAACCTTAAATAGTTTCGTTTTAAAAACAACAATCTTTACGAAAAGAGCCAAATTTAAAGATTTAAAATTGTTTTAACCCAATCAAATATCTTATTATAAGGTGGGCAGTGGGCAACCAGACTGCAGTTTTCACTATATGATGTTTTTATAAGGGATATGTTAAGATCATAAAGCATTTACCCCCATAGGGTTATTTCCTTAAGGAGGACTTTAATATGGAATATATCAAGGGAATCGATGTTTCACATTGGCAAGGTACTATAAATTGGGGGGAAGTTGCAAAGGCAGGCGTGAAGTTCGTATTCATTAAAGCAACAGAGGGAACGAGTTATTCTAAGTTATGCTATTTCAAAGAAAATGCACCACTAGCATTGGCAGCGGGATTGAAAGTCGGGGCCTATCATTATGCAAAGTTTGCAACTGCTGCAGAAGCAAAGGCTGAGGCTGCTTATTTTTTAGATTCAATCAGCTCGTTTGCTTTAAATTACCCTGTTGTTCTTGATCTTGAGGAAAATAAAAAAAAGGCAAATAAAAAAAAGCTCACCGATGCCGCAATCGCTTTTTTAGCAGCTATTGAAAAAGCTGGCTACACGGCTATGCTGTATACTGGTAAATATTTTCTCGAAAATGATTTAGAGGAATCAAGGTTGAAGAATTACGCTTTTTGGATTGCAAGATACAACAGGACGTTGGGACGCAGCACGGACATTTGGCAGCATTCCGATTCAGGTAAGGTAAGTGGGATCAGCACAAAGGTGGATTTGAATATAGCCTATAGGGATTTTACAAATACCATAAATACTTTTAGGACTGACGAACCACGTGCATTTAAAACTGAAACAACCTCAACTTATACTGTAACAAAAGGCGACACACTTAGCTTCATTGCAAAAAAACATAAAACAACCGTAAAATCGCTTGTCAGTCTAAACGGAATTAAAGACCCAGACAAAATTTATATCGGTCAAAAATTAAGGTTGAAATGAGCAAAGGAACTTTTTAATACGAGGGGTAAGGTCAAAACAAGTAAGGGGAGCGGGTGTGTGAGGCTCCTGCGGGAAAAGCAAGTCCAGGGGGAGACCCCACAGGCGCAAAGGCGCCGAGGAGGCTTCCCGGAACGCCCGCGGAAAGCGAATGCCTGGAGAGTAGATCAACGTACAATTTGGACAAATCCTTAATTTACTGTAGACAAACTGCTCTTCTTATTAAAGAGGAGCTTATTTTAATGGATATTATATTTCTTTAAGTTCGTCTATTGCTACGTCTGATCTTTCCTCTAATGGTCCTCTTAGATGTACTGTAGCTGTTCTTCCATCTTCATTTAAATTATCAATCCAAACTGAAGTGCCATTATATCTAACCTCAATGTCAGATGAAGACGAAAGAATCTGCTTTACACGCTTAGCATCCATATAAATCCCTCCCTGTTAATTAGTCTTCCTATTATTTAGGGAAATCCTTGATTTTATTCATTTGATTAATATTGCAACTAAATCATATAAGGAACAATGATGTTTACCTTTCCATATTATCCGCCGCGGTAGCTCTCTTTTTAATTAAGCTTGTATGTAGAGATGGGGATTATTAACATTTTAAATATTGAGTCAAATGAAAGTGACTATGTTTTTATTACGAATACTCCGTACAATTACAGACGCAGGAACAACATAAAAACATTTTACAGAAATATCATTTAATGGCAGAATAGGAATTGAGTTGGAGCTTTTTGGAGTGCGAAGATATAAATCCTAACTTTTCCCAATTGGAATGAAGTCTAAGCATAAAAGAATATTATAGCGCTGATGGATGCTTTACTTTAAATAGGGAGTAAGCTAATTGGACGGAAGGATTGAATAAGGAAGAAGAGAAGATGGGACAATATTGGAGAAGAAAGTGTTGTTGGGTTTTAAGTTATATACGCATTCTTTTACATGCTTTTAGGGGGGTATCATGGAACTATCGTTATTATTGGAATATGGCTGGGTGTTAATTATTCTAATTTTTTTAGAAGGTTTATTATCTGCTGATAATGCATTGGTTTTAGCTATAATGTCAAAGCATTTACCAAAAGAACAGCAAAAAAAAGCGATTAATATTGGGTTGCTTTTGGCTTTTATATTTAGGATTGGTGCAATCTTCATCATTTCGTACCTTTTCCATGTTTGGCAAGTTCAAGCAATTGGGGCTGCATATCTGATTTTCATTTCATTAAAGCATTTATTAAAAAGGGATCACGGAGAAAAAGAAAAAAAAGGGAAAAGCTACCGGATGACCGTTGCGCAAATTGCATTGGCTGATATTGCTTTTGCTATTGATTCCATTTTAGCTGCAGTCGCTCTAGTCATTGCCTTGCCAGATACGCCAATGGGGGATATAGGAGGAATGGATGGGGCAAAATTCATTGTTATTTTATTAGGGGCCATTGCAGGTTTAATCGTCATCCGGTTTGCGGCAGGATACTTCGTTAAGGTACTGACGGAGCGACCTAGCCTCGAAACGGCAGCCATGTTAATCGTTGGTTGGGTAGGGGTTAAGTTACTAATGCATACCCTTGCACATCCAGCCGTGCACATTATCTCTCACGATTTTGTTGAAGGACCGGTTTGGAATATAATCTTTTGGTCAGTCATGCTTCTTATCGCTATAGGCGGATGGTTTTTATCTGGAAAAACAGAGAAAAAAAGTGAAGGTAAATAAAGTATATATTCTTTGAAAATTTTAAAAAGACCGAATAAAATTTTTCGGTCTTTTTATGGTTCTTTATAGATTAGGTAATAATTTTACTTCAACAGGCCTAACCGAAAACCATAAACCACTGCCTGTGTACGGTTCTTGGCTTTAAACTTTGTCATTAAACTTCTTACATAATCTCTAACGGTATGCTCGCTTAATTGCAGCAATTCGGCCATTGTTTTATTGTTATAACCCTCAGCCAGCAAATTTACATTTTTTTAGGATAAAAGCAAAATCCTTAAATCCAGTTGAGATAATTAAAAGTTCATCCAATTGGTTCAGTAGCTGCAGTCTTTTAAGTTCTGCATGCTCTTGTTTGGATTTGTGGTGTTGCTCCGGTTCGTCGCCTGTCCACTTGTTATAGCTATGGATGAGATGAGAGAAACTGGATAATAAGAACATAAGGATGGAAAGGGTTTGGCATGTTTCGGTTTACCAATGAGGTAACGATGGACTTTTCAAAGATCAATCGGAACATGCTGAAATGCTTTTCATTTAAAAGGGGTAAATGTGATTGTAGCCAAGTATCCAAATGCTCTTCGTATGTGTCTTTTACGTCCTCGATATTTGGAGCGGAAAAAAATAGTAAAAATGATTCCAGTAATGTTTGAATGAAACACATTAAACTGATGGCGAAACAAAATAAAGGTTCGGTCATAAACGCTTCCTCCATTGCAGGCTTGATTGGCGCCCCTGGTCATGTACTATACGGTGCAAGCAAGGGAGCGGTCCGGACAATGACTAAAGATGCTGCCACCCGAGTATGCTTCAAAAGGGGTACGTGTAAGCTCGATTCATCCAGGATATATCGATACCGGGATGGCGGACTATGCTTCTGAACAAACGGGCAGTTCAAAAGACGAATTGGGTAAAGAATTCCCATTGGGACATCTGGGCAGCGTCAATCATGTGGCGAAATACAGTGCTTTTCATTGCCTCGGACGAATCTTCCTATACGACGGGTACTGAATTTGTGATGGACGGCGGAGCGACTGCTCGCTAAAACCTGACTTTCTAGCGGGTAGTAGAAACTAAAAACTAAGGAGTGTTTAGATATGAGATTAGAAAATAAAGTGGCAATCGTAACAGGGGGAGCAAGCGGGATTGGAGCAAGTACGGCTAAATTATTTGCAGAAGAAGGAGCAAAAGTGGTCATTGCCGATTTTGCTGATCATGGACAAGCGGTGTCAGAAGAGTTAAATGGAAACGGGTATGATACCTTTTTTGTTAAAACTGACGTGACGAATGAAAATGACGTAAAGAATATGATCGAAGAGACGGTTAACAAATATGGAAAACTGGATATCATGTTCGCAAACGCAGGAATTGCAAGAGACGGAAACATTCATGAGTTAAGCTACGAGCAATGGCAAAAAACGATTGATATTAATTTATCCGGTGTCTTCCTATCCGATAAATATGCGATAGCGCAAATGCAAAAACAATCTACTGGCGGCGCCATTGTCAATACAGGCTCCATCCATAGCCATGCAGGGAAACCGGGGGTAACAGCCTATTCTGCTGCAAAGGGCGGTGTCAAACTATTGACACAAACATTAGGTGCGACTTATGCGAAAGATGGCATTCGTGTCAATGCAGTTTGCCCTGGATATATAGATACACCACTTATTGCCGAAGCACAAGGTGAAATTAGACAAGGTTTGATCGATTTACATCCAATCGGCCGTTTAGGCAGAGCGGAAGAAGTGGCTAAAGCCGTTCTCTTCCTTGCAAGTGAAGATGCATCATTTGTTACTGGCACTAGCCTAATTGTCGACGGCGGTTATACGGCCGTATAAAACCGTGTAAGGGTTAATAGCTGGTTCTATCAATCAGGCAAATCGTTAGATGTGATAATTGCATATGAAATTGAGCTTCTTCCGTAAGATGAGTGGTGTTATATTACTCAACTCTGCTGGAGGGCTCTTTTTTTTGCATATTATAAAAAAATACCGGGGAATGCTAAAAACATTTCCTTGGAAGAAGAAACGATACAAGCAGTTGCAGGGGAGAGGGAATTCAGTAATTTTTATGATTAAGGAGGATACTTTTCTACATTTTTGAATGTGCAGCGATAAATAAGGCCAAACGGATAATTTGATTACGATCTAGATTGGTCGCTTTATAGATATTCTCTATATAATTTTTTATATACGTCCGGGTATCTTACAGTAGCTCTATACACCATTTTCCTACCCATTTAAAATAGTATATGGACGTATGCTAATATCTTTACTAGTTTAGATTAGCCTGGTTTTGAGAAAAAAGAATAAATTAAACTAGATTAGATTAATTTTATTTAGTCACATTATTAGGTATTTTTGTTTCTTATGAGCAAAGCCTCGAAATTAGGGCAAGTTCACTACTTTACTATTGTTAGAATTAATAAAGTGAATAACTGTCACGTTACCAAGTGAAAAACCTGTTATATATAAGAAGCAGAAATGGAGCGTTCATATTTAAACGTTTTTCTTAAGCTAACGTACACCCAGCCATCCCGAAGATAAGGCTAGTAATGGCTCCATTTTGATTGACAAGGTTTTACCTTCAGATTAAAATTTTCCTTAGGGAAACTTTTTTACCTTAGTGCATATAATGCCGTTAAAGTGAAGTGTGGTAGATAACCACTTTATTTTTTTGGATCGATGTTGCCTTTGGTAAACATTATTAGTTTATCGAAAAATTATTTACGAAGGAGATGTTTGCAATGAATTCCGCACTTCCCGCTAAGAGTTTGTTTGTATCCTAACATGGTAATGAAGCGGTAAACCAAGGTGAATTGGTTGGGGTTATCGGTCCAAATGGGGAAGGGAAATAAACATTATTAATAGTTTTGTTAAACTTAATCCCGAAGGATAAGTCAATATTCAAATATCCGGAAAAAGTATTAACGAGCTCAGAAAATCTGTTCCATATGTCCCGCAAGAAGCAATATTGAATGAGGTTTTCTAATTACTGTTTTGGATCTGTATTTCTCGGAACGTACCCCCATCTAGGTTTATTTAAAAAAAAGAAAAAGAATGAGCATTTAAAGGTTTGCAAATGGGGTAGTTGGAGAAATTTCAAGAGATAAAAAACAAGGGTATTTTTTAGCAATGGAGCTTACAAAAATACTGAAAAAATTTTTACGGATTATCTTTTTGAACAGATACGACTAAGATAATTTAATAGCCTTGTGAAAATTGTTGTTAGCCAGTATAACTACTTATTTTTAAGGAGGATTTAATAATGTTTGTTAAGTTTATAAGAGAAAATGTTTACGCGTCATTTATGCTGACAATACTTCGTATATTTATAGGGTGGCAGTGGTTGAATGCAGGGTGGAGTAAAATAACTAGTGGGAAATTTGATGCATCTGGATTCATTACAGGTGCAATAGGAAAAGTAACTGGTGAACATCCATCTGTTCAATCTTGGTGGGCTGACTTTTTAGGTGACTTTGCATTACCAAATGTAGGGATATTCAATATTCTAGTTCCATGGGGTGAATTTTTAGTCGGACTTGGATTACTTTTAGGAACTTTTACAACTTTTGCTGTATTAATGGGAGTGCTAATGAACTTTTCCTACATGTTCTCTGGAGCAACGAGTACAAACCCACAGATGGTTTTAATTGAAATATTTATCCTTGTTGCAGGCTTTAATGCAGCGAGAATAGGTTTAGATCATTGGATAATCCCATTCCTAAGAAAACAAATATTTAGAAAAAAGGAAAAAGAAGTAACTATGCACAGTTAGAGATAAAGTTATTCACTCATAACTTTACAAAATATAAGAGTGAAGAAAATAATTAAAAACTCAGGAGTTTGTAGAAAAAAGGGGGGTATCTAAAATTCAAAACAGAGTTGATTGGAGCGTGTGTGGGAGACTCCTGCGGGAAAAGCACGTCGAGGGGAGACCCCATAGGCGCGAAAGCACCGAGGGCGGCCCGCCCGCGAAAAACGAGTGCCCTATGTTCCAAGCGACGTTCAAGGTTTTATACACCTAAATAAAATGAGACAAACTTGTTCTTCAGCGAGTTCGTCTACAGTCTGAACTCAGTTCTTTCTTACTTTGGAACTGAGTTTTTTGTATTTTGCGTCATATCATTTTTATTGATGATCCTATAATTAGCTTAATAGCGTATTCGTAAAAGACACTTTTACGAAGGGGCATTTTTTTACAAAATGGCCTTATATTAATATCGCAAAAGAGAAACAAAAGAGAAGGTTAGTTCAATGATGAAAGTGGAAGTTAATCCAATTAATAGTATTTTTATGTTAAAGTTATACAGTTGATATTTTATTACATAATTTCAATAGGAAGGAACAAAATCTGTATGATAAAGGAAGGGTTATATGGCGAAAAGAATATTAGGTAGTATGTTGTTTTTATTACTAGGCATGGCTAGTTTTACTTTTTTATCTGGCTTAAAAGTTGAAGCAGCAGATCCAGTGCATACTGTATCCTCTCAAGAAACGGTAGAATCGATTGCAGCGATCTATGATATATCGACAGAGCAATTAATGGATATGAATGGTTTACCGGATGGTAAGTTATATATTGGCCAGAAGTTAACCATACAGACTGCTTATACTCCTTCGAACTATCAGTGGTCAGAGAGAGGGAAACAAATTGGGAATTACGCGAAAACCTTTACAGGATTTAAAAAAACGGCTGGACAAGAGACACCTACCAAAGGGTTTGATTCTAGCGGATTGATTCATTGGGTACTCTCCCGGCAAAAGGTGCCTATCGACCGTTTGTCAGTTGAAGGCTATTATAAGCAAGGAATGGATACAAATACTCCTAAGGCTGGAGATGTTATATTTTTTCTGGAAAAGGGGAGTTCAAAAGTCGTGACCGCAGGGATCTATCTGGGGGGAAATCAGTTCGTTAATTCTGGATACGGAGCGGAGACAGTTCAGGTGAGATCTACCATGGAAAAATATTTTGCACAATACCAAGCCGAGTATAAAACGTATACACCAAAAGGAGAGCATGTCGTTCAAAATAATGAAACACTTAAAAGTATCTCGGATAATTACGGTGTATCGGTGGATACAATCAAAAAACGTAACGCGTTACCGACTGATAGCTTGATGCAGGGACAGTATCTTCAAATATACAGCAGTCCCTTGTATCCATTTTATGCAAATCAAGAGGCTTCCTATGATAAAGCTTATGATGTCATAAAGTATGCTTATACTTTACGTGGATTTACCTATGTTTTCGGAGAATATGATCCGATGATTGGAATGGATTGCAGCGGTTTTATCTATTGGGCCATGAAGGAGCAGGGCATTTCCCTTAAACGGGGTTCGGCAGCGGACTACTATTCCTTGCTGCCGAAACTCAAAGATCCAAAGGCAGGCGACTTAGTATTTTTTAGAGATACAGACTTAAGTCAAGAGATAACCCACGTCGGTATTTATCTAGGGGATGGTCGCTTTATTCATACAACAAAGAATACTGGTGTTCATATATCTGACCTTACTTCAAGTGATTTTAATAAGAAGTTCGAAAGTTTTGGGCAAGTTCAAATCAATATGGACTAAGATAGACACGAGAGAGTTAGACTACTTGGATTTTCTAGTCATATTATCCCCTTAAGGTAGGCAGTGTAACAAGATCACGAACAAACGATGTTACAACTACTATCTTGAGGGGTTTTTAATGTCTTAAAAAGGGCAAAGGTTTTGAGGAATATACCAATGAAAAGAGAATGAAAGTTGCTAAGTTTTATCGGTTAATGTTTTAACTGCGGAAAGAATCGAAATTGTGGATTAGAAAAAAAGTTGTACTGTTTATAAAAAAGAAAAACCGAAATGACCTGATTTCGGTTTTTCTTAATGAACTAATTGGGCAGTTAGTTCATTAAGAAAACTTTATTATAATGGTTGTGGTAAAAATTTCAAGTTAATTTTAAGAAAATGCTATTTTTTGGAAGGGGCTGACTGTGATATTGAAAACGAATATTTAAAGATTATTCGAAAGATTTAAAAGTGTAAAAAGCCTTGGAGATAAAGCGGTAAATCTATTATCCGAAAGGAAAATACATGGGACTCATAATATCGAGTCTGTTGCGGTAATAGTAAAGCATTTGAGTGGAAATATGATTTCACAAGGTAGAATGACTTTTTTTACTTTAGACGGAGAAAAGGGATATAGAAATCGTGATGAAGTATTTATAGAAGATATATCTTCAAAATCCGAGCTAACTATTGGGAAAAGGATGGAAAACCCTAATTGATATATACTCCAGAAAAAACCTGTTTTCTTAACGGGTGCCAGAGAATTTTATCTTGGTATAATCCATATGGATATTTTTATTTACTTTCATAATTGCTGCCACCAGCTTTTCTTGGTGAGATGATCTTAGATCCTTTTATTATATTCATCGATTTCGGTTAACATAGCAGCTGTTTTTCTTACTCTTCGAGTTGTTGAGCCTAAAACTTCCCGCAATCGAATGGCTTTGATCCTCTTGTCCCTATATCCTTAAACAATGCTTGTCTCGTTCTTTCCCTTACGTTATGAATGCGTATACTTCCAATTTTTGTGCGATTAATTGAATATTTAAAAAACATTTGTTAGTTTCTGTAGTTTTATATTAGATTCTGTGGTTCCTGTGATAAATTAAAGGTGTTTTTGTAAGAGAAAATACGAAAAAAACAATATATGTGTTTTGGGGTTTTATGGTATGCAAACTTTAAAGAAACGGTAGAAAGAAACTTTATAATTCTTGCAAATGGAAACAAACTTAAGAGGAGAAACCAATATGAATCATCTACAAAAGCAAATACTTTCTTTCCTTGAGGAATGCAATAGAGAAAGATGTGTAAGTAAAATTGCTGAAAAGTACGATAAAAATCTTGAAGTGGTAAGGGCTGAGTTAGTGATACTTGCGAACAAGAAGCTCATAGCTATCAAAAAGAGTACAACTGGGAAGATAAGCAGAGCAACGATTAGTCCAAAAGGTAAACAGTGCTTCAGGGAAGCTACTGCAATTAAGGGTTCAGTCCAAGAGCAAATCAATGAGTTGAAACAAAAGTTGTCAGCTCTGGAAGCCTCCTTCATACGAGCAAAAGAGAATCCAACTGGGGAGAATAAACAGTCACTATTGGATAATGCGAATACGGTTCAATCAGTGGCTTATGGATTAAACTCATTCTTTAAAGTTGGATTGGATACCTTAAAGTAAACAATAACCTTAAGAGGATAATCAGGGAACTCTTGTACATCTACATCATCAGGGACAAAACAGGCTAGCTCATGGGTTTATTGTCGAGGTGAGCTAGTTAATGAGATCCACCAAAAAAGGTCCGAGCCTGGTGGTATTGTTATCATCCATTATTTATTGTCACCCCCTTAAGGGAGCGACAGTCTGTGATGCACCGAGGCCGTTGGAGTCAGACTAACGAATGGGCTATTGGCACCATAGTTCATCGCCTTACTCACCCAGCCATAGAATGAGTATGGATGATTTTCCACGATTTTCATTCTCTGTGGTGGAGCGCTCATTTTTGCGCTTAATGGATATGGCTGACAGGTGCTTTACTTCATTATCAGGAGCTGATCGGCATCTCCTTTTTAGTGAAAGGAAAAGAGTAAAAAGAATTAAAGGAAAATGCACTTTATTAAAGACGGTCATCTTCCCATGTCCTACATAATCTCATATATTGTGTTTTTCCTGGAGTTTCTTCTTGTTGATCTGCTTTCTTCATTTGTTGTTAAGCTTGAGAACTATATGATACTATCTGTTTTTTTTATGAGTTTGAAGCTAGATTTGCTGGGCCACCTTGTGGGGAATTTTGAAATGGAGATACGAATTAAATTAATTGAGAAACTTCTTGATGAATATTTGCAAGCTCTTGTCCTAATTCAATACCAGTAAAGGTTGCTACAGATAGTTGAGTGTCCATTTTTTTTGCTGTTGATTGTTTTTTGACATAATAGAAAACCTTATTTAGATAAATTATGGCTAAGGGCAGAATAGCTTAATAAAAATAGGTAGATTAAGTGTGTTCAAGAAGGAATAGTTTGTGGAGTAATGAAAATAGAGAGTGTTATGTAGAATAATGATGTATAAAATATAACAAACAAAAGAAAAAACCAGTTTTATTAGACTGGCTTTTTCATCTTAATATAACACTTTGTTAAATTCGGTTTTTGAGACTTACATGCTCAATGATACGCTTCATTGCCTGAATTTGCCCCATATGAGTCGCTTCATGCATTAATGTTAAACCTGCAAGTTCTCCAACAGTCTTACATCCTAGGAATGGTGTATCCAAATCTTGATCTAGCTGTTCAGGAGGAATTTGCTTTAAACGAGTTATTTGATCTTTCAACTGTACAACCAGCTGATCCATAGCAGGTATATTCCCTGTCCAATCGGCTGGTTTTGTGCCATTCCCAAATAACTTTATATAATTCGTGGGAAGATGGGTTGTTGCATTCGGGAAACCAAACATAGTTTGTTCTGTAATTGTCAAAACGTGACCAGTATGCCAATGAATTGTGTTATTAAAGCCATCTGGCTGCACATCGTTTAGTTCCTTAGAAATGGACTCTACATTCTTGATGAAGTATTCTCTCGTCATCTCAAATTGCTTAAATACAAGTTGATTCATGTTTTCTCCCCTCTCACTAACAAAATCATCCATATTATACCAGTAAATACCGAAAAAGAATATGGTTTGAATTTCCTGAAATTAGCTTTATTTCAACCGGTTAATGTTCCGCAATAGGGAGCGATCTTTTATTAAGAATCGCTTTACTTATAGAATTATATTATTAGCATTCTAACAAAAATAAAAAGTCCCATGAGGTTTTCACGATAATTGTTATACAATTGTAAAATTATACAGTTTCATTTGCGGTATAATGGAAATTATTAGAAAAGTATTCTGGTGTATAAATATTTACATAAAGAGAGCTATTCATTCTTCAAATTCTAGAATTAAAAAGGATCCTAAAAATTCCTGAATAAAGATGCCCTCAAAAGAATTAACTACTAAAGTAAAGTTTGAGGGTAAAGTGATTAAAAAGGAGGGGAATTGTTTTTGACTATAATAGATATTGACCAATTGCTTTTTGCTACTGAAGAACTTGCCGAAGAGTCAATTCCATTTCATCTCGATGCATTTGATATTGATCAATTATTAGATAAAACGAATAACTGGTAAAGAAAAGCATACGTGAAGTGAACTGTACCCCAATGGAGGTTGCATTGGGGGTGGTCAATTTAGAGATGCAATTGGCTGGCTGGCTTCATCGCTCCTTTAACGATTGGTTTTGTCATAGACGCTTTCAATGGATCGTTTAATGGAGCTGTTTGGTTATTGGTTTCATTCGGAGTCGTTTGTTTTATCGCTTTCATGACCTTGAAATCGGGTAAGGAAAATTTCATAACTGAACATCCACAAACAATTCCTGCTGTAAAATAGTTTAAAATCAATGCAGGAAAAAGTGGGTATGATTTATAAAAGTTTGTTCGAAATCATATATAGATAGTGCAAAAACTCAACCGGTTAGATCTTGAAAGCCTGATGTTACTGAATTTCAGCTAACAGGGCTTTTTATTTTTTTATACGCCATTAGCAATAATATTAATCAAACAGTATGGCCCTGGCATTTTCCATGATGAATATATAACTTTTCTAATGTCTGCAATTAATCTAAGTGGTGGACCTGTCAAAGGGAAATGAATATACCATATCGTGCAGTAGAGTCCGAGGGAAGCATATGTATAACTTTGGTAAAATCACATGAAAATAACCAATGTTTTTAAGGAGGAAGCAAATGAAATTAAATAAAATACATCATGTAGCAATAATTTGTTCCGATTATGAAAAGTCAAAGAACTTCTATGTAAATATTTTAGGGTGTGATATCGAGAAGGAAACATATCGGTCAGAAAGGAAATCTTATAAATTGGACTTAATCGTCGGAGGGGAATATCAGCTGGAATTGTTCTCATTTCCTGATCCCCCGCATCGTCCTAGTTATCCTGAAGCTAGGGGGCTTAGACATCTTGCTTTTGAAGTGGAAGATATTAATCAAGCGATTGAAGATTTAGAAAAAGAAAACATTCCAGTCGAACCAATCCGTGTTGATGAGTTAACAGGAAAAAGGTTCACTTTTTTTAGTGATCCGGATGATTTGCCTCTTGAAATATATGAAAAATAGGATGAGGTTACCTCTATTTCTTAAGTTGATTTCAAAGATGAATACGATGATAAAGAGGTTACTTATATCAATTAAACTATGAAGATTCCCTTTGATATGTCGATACCATTAAGTTTGATCCACTTGTATTCCATATTTCGATGAGAGCTGAAATAATCACCGGCTATACTATCTGTAGATTGGTCATTTAAATATGTCAGGAGATAAAAAAATGAATGTTTACAAATTTACAGTGTTGATACTTTTAACGACATTTTTGATGGGTTCTTCTTTTGCAGTAGTTAAAATTGGTCTACCTTATTCATCCCCATTATTATTAGCAGCATTACGCTTCACACTTGCCGGACTCATAATGGCGATAATCGTAATCTTTTTAAAAAGACCGCACCCAAACTCTAAAGGGGATTGGATAAAAATTCTCATTATCGGCACTTTTCAAACTGCCGGAGTAATGGGGTGCATTTTCCTGAGTTTACGCACGATTACAGCAAGTGAATCCTCCATTCTTACATTCACGAACCCGTTGCTTGTTGTTGTTTTCGGTACGATCTTTTCACAAACACGCTATAAACTATATCAATGGATTGGTGTTTTATTAGGATTAGTCGGAGTAATTATAACGATGGGCGCGCAACTTGAATTCAAGGTTGGTATTCTTTTCGGCATTCTTTCTGCTGTTTTCTGGGCGATTTCCACTTTATTGGCGAAAAAATGGGGGGCGATTTCCGATACATGGGTATTATCTGCCTATCAGATGCTTTTTGGCGGTTTACTGCTTTTACTTGGCAGCTTTATTCTTGAAAAACCATTTTTCATACTGAATGGCAATTCGTTGTTCATTTTATTATGGTTAAGTATCATGTCATCGATCGTGCAATTTGCTGTTTGGTATTACCTTTTACAAAAGAGTGATCCCGGAAAAACAAGTGCCTTTTTATTTTTGGCACCTTTCTTCGGTGTATTATCAGGGTGGGCACTATTAGGTGAACAGATATACACTTCACTCTTAATTGGCGGACTGTTTATCATCATTGGCATCTATCTTGTAAATAGCAATTTCCAAAAGGAAAATATATTCGTTAAAAGAGCTTTATAGTAATCGTATGGATTGATTCTTGCCGCTAAAGACAGAAAGTCCCTCATGATGAAAAAGAACCTTTCTTTTTATCATGAGGGATTTTAAAATTATACCTCTATGCAAAAAACTTCTTTAAATCCTTCTTTCCCTTTAGGTGTGACCTTTACTGCTCGTATTGATGGAACACGGACTATCCAGCCTAAATCAAATAAATGTGTAAGAAGCCCATTTCCTAAAGCTCCGCCAAGATGATGGTGACGTTCACTCCAGTCTAAACATGAGTGGGAAAATGAACGGCGTTTTCTTCTTAAATCAAGTAAATCGACGCCGAATTCTGAAAAAAAATGATCTCCTTTGGGTGTAACTGTAAACTCTCTCTCTTCTTTTTTCAAATATCCGGCTTTCAACATCGATTCAGTTAATTGGACGCCTAGTTTTCCTGCCAAATGATCATAGCAAGTTCTGGCTTCCTGAAGCATTTTGACCTGACTTGATTGTTTTAATGACCGAACTTCAGGAGGTGGGGAAATGGCAAGAAACGATTCCAAAATGTGCGCAATTTCTCCATTTGCTAGCTGATAATAGCGATGTCGTCCGTGTTTTTCAACTATAACAAGGTTTCCTTCCACTAACTTAGAAAGGTGAAAGCTGGCGGTTTGAGGTGTTATTGCAGCCATCAACGCTAATTCACCTGCCGTATGAAAACGCCCATCCAGGAGACTTGCAAGTATTGTTGCACGTGACGTTTCCCCAAGGAGGGAGGCTATCTCCACCATATTTGGATTTATACTCAAAATAGTTACCAACCTTTCTGCCGATAGATTAGTTAATAAGCTGAACGCCAATTAATCAGCATTAAAAATAACTAAACTTATACTTCCATTATACAGTACCGCTGTCCTAGGATATTCGGTATATTCACGATTCCTGCTTTAAAAAAAGAATATTGGACCCAACAATAAAATGGAAAGCTTTATTTCTAAACATTAATTTTGATTCGTCTCTACAAGGATTTTTTTGATAAAATGCACGTGATAAATTGGTTGCTTTTTTGGGGAGAGATTAATTCAGGAGAGGCTAAAGAGAAGACTGTAAAGAAGAAAGACTGTATACCATTGGATAAGCGTTTTTTACTGAAGTATATTCTTTGTAAACTAGGCATACATTTTTACATGTTCACTAACAGTAAACGTTCATAATAGTCTTGGAATAAATACCGGTAAATAGTCCCTTTTGTGAATTTAGTAGTTAAATAGGAGGGAATGAAGCGTATGAAAATGTCAGACGTTGGATTTAAAGGTCAAGTTTTTGGATTTATAAAGTTCACACCTTTTGTGGAAAGTTTTTTGTCTGGAGATTTATATATGAATAATTTCAAAAAGTATATTGATATAGAAAGTGCTTCAGGAGAAAAAGGTGTAGGAGACAAATTTGAAGCAGCACATGTTTTTACGGAATTAACCATGAATTTCTTTACTCAAGATACCAATGAATTAATAATGTCGGGGCGAACTAAAAAATTGAATTTCAGAAAAAATATAAATGAAAAAAGACCATTATATTGTATGTTTGCAATTATTGGCGATATGTTAAAAGTGGTTAACGAGGATGAAAAATATTACTATACCAAATTTGATTTACCTAATGAACAAATCGATAAAATGATCAGGGAGTTCGGAGACAGCTTGATTTTTGTTACCCCTTCGCAATTTATTGACAGAATTACTAGAACACTCAATGAAAAAGGTTATGCTTACAGAGGGGGCTTGGTAAAATACGATGATTATAACATCAATTCCTCAGCAAGGATGAGCTCTTATAAAAATCAAGGGACTGATATTTATTTTTGGAAAGATAGATACTTTGAAAATCAATATGAATATCGCATAGTTCTCACAGATCAAGAAGTTGATGAAGCAATAATTGTGAACATAGGTGATATTTCAGACATTAGTACGATTTTTAATGCAAATGAGTTTTTCAGTGATAAATTTGAAATAAGATTACGAAAGAAAGGAAATCTAAGCATCCATTAAATGGGGTGCTTTTTATATTTGCAGGATTAGCTGTGGAAATATCTATAAATCTGGACTACTTTTCATATCTTTAATTTTAAACCATTTATGGATCTTTTAAGTGACCGCCATTCAATAGAATCCAAACCCCTACAACTAAAAGGAGATTTCGTTTGAAGAACAGTTTGTAATTGATGCTGTATTAGCCTAGTCAAAGGGTTGCTTTTGAACCAAACACGGAGGCACCTTCAAAAGTCACTCCCTATAAGAGCGGATCAAATTGCCGCAGCAGACATCAAAACAATCTTCAAGTGAAAGACCTTTATTGCATAAAAAGCACTCTTAACTGGCTATAACAAATAATCACCATTGTAATTAAGTTGCCGATATTTGCTTAGTATATTTCCGCGTTTTGATACCATGGTCCCTATGATCTAAAAGCGAATGATACTTTTTTGTTTTTTATAAATAACTATAGAAGAAAGTCGTTATATTCAGGGTAGTTTTGCTGTAGTAATGATTTACTACCGACTTTATTGCTTTTATTTTTAACAGCAAATTACTGGAAATCTGATGTGAATTCGTGTAATCTACAAAAGTATGTTTTTTTCCAAATCGTAAAGGGGGACCATTATTGAGTTCAACAAATCGTAAACAGACAACAATTGTTGCTCTTTTGCTTGCGGGTACATTCATTGCGATCTTGAATCAAACATTAATGATTACCGCCATTCCTCCTGTAATGGAGGAGATGAATGTTACGGCAAATAGTGCACAGTGGCTAACAACCGTTTTTATGCTGGTTAATGGGATCATGATCCCTGTTAGCGCGTTTTTACTGGAGCGCTTTACCACCAGACAGCTTTTCCTTTCCGCGATGGGGATATTTGCAATTGGTACATTGGTTGCTGGGCTAGCTCCTAATTTTGGAATGCTGCTACTAGGAAGGATGATCCAGTCGAGCGGAGCAGGAATCATGCTCCCGTTAATGCAAACAGTCTTCCTAATGATTTTCCCTGTTCATAAACGGGGTGCAGCGATGGGACTGGTCGGGCTGGTCATTTCCTTCGCGCCGGCTATTGGTCCCGCTTTATCTGGCTGGGTTACGGAGACCTACTCATGGAGGGTGTTATTCTTTATCATACTTCCAATTGCTATTATTGATATCATAGTTGCGTTCTTCGCTTTAAAAAATGTAACAGAAGTTACACGGCCAAAAGTGGATGTGCTTTCGATTGTTTTATCTTCCGTAGGTTTCGGTGGATTATTGTATGGTTTTACAGCGGCTGGTAATTATGGCTGGACAGACGAGAGTACCATCATCTCCCTAGGCATTGGGACAATATCACTTGTTTGGTTCATCAACAGGCAATTGCGACTGAAACATCCAATGCTGGAGTTCCGTGTGTTCACGTATTCATTATTCCCGATTGCTATCATTATTGGAGCCATTACCTTTATGGGTCTGATAGGTGCCGAAACGCTCATCCCGCTATTTATGCAAAACATGCGAGGGTTTACTGCGTTTGAAGCTGGATTGGCCATACTCCCTGGAGCACTTATTACAGGAATAATGTCACCGTTCATTGGACGTATTTTTGACCGGATTGGGGCCAGGTGGCTGGTTATTGGCGGATTACTCCTTATAACCGCTTCCTCCTTCACTTTTATCGATGTTGGTCCTTCGACAAGTTTTACATTCATTATGGTCATGTACAGTATTCGGATGTTCGGATTAGCCATGGTTATGATGCCTGTTTCAACGGCCGCCTTAAACCAGCTGCCTAAACGGTTAATCGCCCATGGTGCAGCAATGGATAATACGATGAAAATGATTGCCGCATCTGTAGGTACGGCAATACTTGTTACTGTGATGACATCAGCTACCGAAAATGCACAGCAGCGTCCCGAGATAGTCCATCCTGATATGTATGGCGCGCAAATCTCATTTATTGTCATCGCTGTACTTTCGTTAATTAGCTTCCTCATTTCTTTTAAAATAAAGGATCAAAAATCAGCAGCAAAAGAGTTCGGGGAGAAGAATTAAATATTTGAATTGATTTTTTAAGCTAAATATTAGAACTCCATATTTTAACTTGTTATGAACATTTTCCAACGCCGCCCCTGGTAGCTTTCCCTCCCAGGCCCTATCATTCCTTTGTCGTGCCTACCTAAGGGATTCTAAAAAAGAGGGGGAACAAGTCATCCAGGTGATTTGTTCTCCCTCTTTTATCTTTTCCTTTCTTTATAAAAAGAAGTAAACATACATGAATTAGATGTAGGTGTGGAAGTATCTTTTATTAATCTGGACTTTTTTTCATATTCTTTAATCTTTAAACCCTTTTCGAAACTGGATCATTTAAGAACGCGCCATTCTTTAAACAATTTGAAAAAAAAGAAGGCGTGATTTTGGAAGTGATCGAACACCCACGTCTCCAATATCGTTTGAAATTTGGCCAGGCGGAAGCAGTCTTGTATCATGAGGAATTGACGAATGGGAACCAACGGGATGTTCCAATAACAGGAATGGATTATCCAGAAGGATGGGAAGGATGGGAATATGGTAGATGACTTTCATATTATTATGGGGAAACGTACTATTCATGTATGTAACGCTCCGTCTCCTGCAGCTACAGCTTCCATTGAAATTGGAAAAGAGGTTGTTAACCGTATCCCAGAACAATCGCACTTATTGGAAGCTACATTAACAAAATAAATAAATCATTTTTAGAGAGGAAGAAGACTCATGTTTAATGGTAAAACTATATTTATTGCAGGTCACGCACGTTTACCCCAGGGAATGGCAGCAAAAAGTGTCTTTGAAACGTTAACCATTACTGCAGAAGTCGATGCAAAATATGGGGTTATACTAGAAGCTTCTTGTACATTGGCAACAGAACATGGACGTGAATTTATTGGACGAGTGTTAAAAGGGACTAGTTTAAATGATGGTGTTGATCATGCGATAGAATCTATTCAATTATATTATAGGGGAAAGGCAACAAATGCCTTGATCGCTGCATTAAAAGACGTAGACCTCCATTTTCAGCAAATTAAGTCCGGGGAAAAACCAAAACAACCAAACTAGAGTTATAATTTAATTTATCTGAATAATAAGTAAAAAGAATTGACATTAGAATGCGAAAGTGTTTCAATTGAATGAAGCCATTGTTATGACATTATCACCTTTTGTAAAATACCTTTTCAAAATCGTGAATAGATTATAATAATTGGAAACAGGAAACATAAATAATACATAAACTGCATATTCGCTGTGACTCTATTGTATAGAGCAGTGAAGTGAATATAAGCCAGTTGTACAAGTAGAATCCTATTTTAATAGGGAACTTGTGCGACTGGCTTTTTATATTTCCCGTTAACTCATTAACCTATTCTACAAATAACAGGAGGAATTATTCATGAGTATTGCAGAAAAAAGGAAAGCTAAGTTTGAAAAGAAAACTGAAAAATATGAGGTTAAAGTTCACTCGCAAACAGATCGTTTGTATCATATTGAAATCTCAAAAGAGGCAATTGGAAGTTTTTTGGAAGTATTATTAAAGGATAATCAATCAGTACAACATTTGGAATATACACCATACGCACGTCACATTGTCGCTTCTTACCTATTGAATCAAGTAGGAGAAGAGTTTGGCGAAGTACTTCGGAGTATCGTTCATGATCGAGAGTCCGGCGGATTTACTCTTGGTTTAGAAGGCGTCACTGAAAATACTGATGAATATGTTATTTTCGCAACAGCGATTTCTTACTTACTTGGAACTCCAAATCATGATGCAATGTCTGGAAAATACTATGCACGTTTTAGTGTACAAGATACAGATAGCAGCGATTCATATCTACGTCAGGCGTATCGTTTATTTACACTTCATACAGACGGTACGTTTGTAGATGAGCCGACAGACTGGTTGCTAATGATGAAAACGATCGAAAAAAATGCCCGCGGAGGCGAATCACGTTTATTACACCTTGATGATTGGAAGGAACTTGATAAGTACATCAAACATCCATTATCAAATCAAAAATTTACGTATAAGGCTCCAAAAAGTAAAAATATTGATCAAGAGATTGAACGTTTAACTTTCTTCAATCATAATAACAAGCCCGGTGTTTGTTTTATCGATCAATTTGTTTATCCTGAATCCATTGAACAGGCAAAATACCTACGTGATTTCTCTGATTCATTGGAAGCTGATGAAAGTGTAATTGAACTAGAACTTCCTGTTGGTGATTTGGTTGTCGTCAATAATATTTTTTGGCTTCACGGACGTGCTGCATTTGAAAAGGATCCAAACTTGAACCGTGAATTACTTCGTCAGCGAGGACGTTTTAACCAATAAGTTTTACCTGTAAACCCTATCGTTTATTTCCATCCCCAAAAACCTTTTAAAGATAAATTCTTTTCCTGCCTTTTGGTTTGGAACGAGAATTTATCTTTCTTTTTTTATTTCTCTAAATTCGAAACTGATATACAATTGCATACCGAAAAGAAATACCGGTTCTTGTGCAAAAACTTCAAAATAATTGCAATGAATCTCTAAATCTTGGACATACTGATACTATTACCCTAAAAAAGGTGTGTGATCGATATGGAAAAACAAATTTTGTTCAAATGGAAGCATTATCAGCCTGATATTATTTTGTTAACGGTTAGATGGTACCTACGGTACAGCCTTAGTTTTCGTGATTTGGTGGAAATGATGGAGGAACGCGGCTTATCCATAGCTCACACAACCATTATGCGTTGGGTTCATCAATACGGGCCTGAATTAGATGAAAGAGTACGGCGTCATCTTAAGCCAACAAATGACTCCTGGAGAGTCGATGAAACGTATATCAAAGTCAAAGGCCAATGGATGTATCTATATCGTGCTGTGGATTCTGAAGGAAATACAATTGACTTTTATTTAAGTAAATCAAGAGATACCAAAGCAGCCAAGTGCTTTTTCAAAAAAGCCTTGGCTGTTTGTCATTCTACAACACCACGTGTCGTTACGGTTGATAAAAACCCAGCGTATCCTTTAGCCATTGAGCAGTTAAAAGAGGAAAAGATGATGCCTGAAGGCGTTAAAATCAGACGAATACGGTACCTTAACAATATAGTGGAACAAGATCATCGTTTCATTAAGAAACGTGTGCGTTCTATGTTGGGATTCAAGTCGTATGAAACAGCCATTTCTATATTGAGTGGCATTGAAGCGATGCATATGATGAAAAAAGGACAACTTCACCAACGGGTGAAGTTGTTTGGAATTGCATCATAATCTGGCATTAAACAAGCCATGTAGGTTCTATGTCTCTATTGTTTTTTGCACCAGAACCGGATTTCTTCATTTTAATGTTTTTCTAAATACCGATAAATCGTTGTTCGAGATAAACCCCATTTTTCTGCGACGTCTTTAATTTGGATCATCGAAACTAAATCCAATAAATAAAAATGTTTTAGAAATTAAATCTCCTCGAAGTTAAGGAAGCCGAGTGCTTTTGAATCGTATCCGTACAAAAACGGCTTATATTTCATTACCCCAGACAACAAGCTAAGCTTCGCAACATCCGCCTGGATGTTCAATCCTCCTTCAAGTCCTGACAATACTCTCTGATCAATTTGGCTGCATGTGTTTGGCTGATTTGTAAATCCTTGGCGACACGCCTAGAGCTTCGATTCAGTTTGTAAGATGTAAGAACCATCTCCTTTTTTGCCAATTCTATCGCCTCATTGAGGGAGGTAGGGGCATTTTTTCCAATCTTCAGCTGGCTATGGTTATAAATTCCTTCGGGTAGGTCATCGATACCGATGACATCATCGCTTGTAATGACAAGCCTTTCAATGAGGTTTTCTAATTGCCTTACGTTTCCGGGCCAGGAATAATGGGTCAGCCATTTGAGACAATCTTCCGAAATTAATTTATTCATTTCATAGTTTCGATTAAATTTATATAAGAAATAATAAGTGAGCGGGCTGATATCTTCCTTTCTTTCTCGAAGGGGAAGCATTTTGATATCCACTACGTTCAGCCTGTAATATAAATCTTCCCGAAACGTTTTATTTTTCACCATTTCGTTCAAGTCTTTATTGGTCGCGGCAATAATACGGATATCCACCTTCTTTTCTTTATTTCCACCAATAGGAATGAATTTTTTCTCCTGAATGACTTGAAGCATTTTGGCCTGAAGAGGCAAAGGCATGTCCCCGATTTCATCAAGAAACACTGTACCTCCATTAACACTATCCAGCAGCCCTTTTTTTCCGGAACGGTTTGCATTTGTAAAAGCTCCTGGTGTATAGCCAAAAAGCTCGGACTCCATTAATTCAGCAGGAATAGCTGCACAATTGATTGTTAAAAAGGGACCGTTCTTTCTGCTGCTGTTTTCGTGGACATATTGGGCCAAAACGCTTTTACCTGTTCCGGACTCACCAAGAATTAATATAGTAGAGTTTGCAGCCGCTACCTTCTTGGCAAACTTCAGTACATATTTCATTTTTTCATTATTGGTGATGATGCTGGCGAATGGGTCTTCCGTTTCTTTACTTTGATCTGAATCCTTTTCTTTTACCTTCAGCATTTTATAGCTTTGTAATTCCCTTGCGGTTGTTACAACCAATTCCACTTCCTTCTTTTCATTTAAAATAGGGATAGCAGAAGTGAGCAGCTCTGCACCGAGGACAGTGGTTTGTTTAATCATAATCGGCTCTTTTCTTTCCAATATATCGGGAAAAATTGAGGGATACCAATAGCCTTTATCCACTAATTCCAAGCTTGATTTCCCTATAACTTCTTCCTTATTTAAACCGTAATGCTTCTTACAGGCATCATTTACATAAATAATTTTCATATTCTTATCCAAAACAAAAATTTCATCAGAAGAATAATCCAAAATTTTAATAAGCGTTTCCATATCCAAATCGAAATTGATTAAAAAATTAGATAAAATCATGTTGTGACCTCCTGAAAAACATAATGTGAGTTTGAGAGAACTCAGTTGAGTACAAAAACGTTCAAAAAAAATGAATGTTGGGCGATTTAGTGAATCAACATGTGGTTTCGCCGCTCTTTAAAAGTTGGCACGGTTATTGCAAGTATTATAGAGTACAGTAATAAGAGTGGGAGGTTGGTGTACACGATTACATATAAAGATTCGTTATGCCGATAAAATCTTATTACTTTGCACTTTATAATAGTTGAAATATTTTGAACTGTAAATAGATGAAGGAGGGCACTTAAATGGGAGACCATCGTGAGGTTGTAGATATTACCATTATTGGCGGAGGACCGGCGGGATTATACACCGCTTTTTATGCAGGCATGCGCCAAGCATCCGTGAAAATTATTGAGAGTTTACCACAGTTAGGTGGGCAATTATCGGCTCTTTATCCCGAGAAGTTTATATATGATGTTGCTGGATTCCCTAAAGTGAAGGCACAAGAACTCATCAGCAACCTGGTTGAACAAATGAATCAGTTCGAAGTTCAAACCTGTCTCGGACAATCGGTTGAACATGTGGAAAAAGATAAAGAAGGCATTTTCACCATTGAAACGGATAAGGAAGTTCACTATTCGAAAACAATCATTATTACCGCAGGAAACGGTGCTTTCCAACCACGCAAGCTGAAGCTTGAAGGGGAAGACAAATTCGAAGAAACGAATCTACATTATTCCGTTCAAAACTTAGCACAGTTTGAAGGTGAAAAAGTGTCCGTGTTTGGCGGAGGAGATTCGGCAGTTGACTGGGCGTTGATGTTGGAGCCGATCACAGAAAAAGTAACCATCGTTCATCGCCGAGATCAATTCCGTGCTCATGAGCACAGTGTAGAATTATTAAATCGGTCGAAGGTGGAGATATTGACTCCATATGTTCCGGTTGAACTTGTCGGAGATGAGAAAGTAGAAAAAGTGATAGTCAAACATGCGAAATATGACGAAACAATCGAAATGGATGTTGACGATGTACTCGTAAATTACGGCTTTATTTCTTCACTTGGACCAATTAAAGATTGGGGATTGGAATTCGAGAAAAACTCGATTGTAGTGAATTCCAAAATGGAAACGAACATAGAAGGTATTTATGCAGTTGGTGACATTTGCACATATGAAGGAAAAGTGAAATTGATAGCGACCGGTTTTGGCGAAGCACCAATTGCTGTCAGCAACGTAAAAGTGTATTTGGATCCGAAAGCTAAATTGCATACGGTGCACAGTACAACATTAATGGAAGAAAAAGAAACGAAGAAAGAAAAATCATTAGTTAAAAGTAATTTTTAACAGGGGTGGTTATCGATGGCATTATATGTAAAAGTAGACCGGGATACTTGCATTGGATGCGGCGCCTGCGGGGCAGTGGCTCCTGATATCTTTGATTATGATGAAAGAGGAATTTCTTTTAGCCTTTTGGATTTTAATGAAGGAACCATGCCAGTCTCGGAAGATCTTGTTGATGATTTGGAGGATGCCTGCGATGGCTGCCCTACAAACTCAATCAAAGTGGAAGAAGAACCGTTTGCAGCTTCTTTAAAAGACGAAGCAGTTTAGTGCCAATGAGTGAGTTTAGGTACACACTCTGAACGCTAATGAACTCGCTTTCATTTTTTAAAACCTCGTCAATATCGGCTTTTATATAAAAAAGTAGTTGGCATGAAATTTGCAATTGAATTTTAGGAGAAAACATTTTCAGGGATTTGAATGATAGAAGGGGGAATGGAAAAAATGAAACAGTTACAAACAAATCAGAACTTGGAACACACTCTTCCATACGGTAATTATGTGAACCCGCAAATATTTGAAGAGGAAAAGAAAAAAATCTTCCAAAACAACTGGATTTTAGCCGGACATACAAGCCAAGTGGAAAAGGTTGGAGACTTCTTCACTTTTGATATAGCAGATCAGCCATTAATCATCAGTAGAGATAAAAATAATGAATTGAATGCCTTTTACAATATTTGTCCTCATAGAGGATCGAAAGTGGAAAAAGGCGAACAAGGGAATAAAAAGGTTTTCATGTGTTCTTATCACGGCTGGACATTTCAATTGAACGGAAAATTGAATAGGGCACCAAACTTTGATACAAATGAATTAGGCAACCATAGCTGCATGACACAAGTGAAGCTTGAAGTATTCCAGTCATTGATCTTCATAAATTTGAACCCAGAGGCAAGGCCAATGGCGGAAACATATGGAGAATTGATGGCCAACTTGGAAAAATACACGTTCTTAGATTCATTGAAAAAGGTTCGCGTAACACAAAGAGTCATTGATGCCAACTGGAAAGCGGTTGTTGATAATTATTTGGAGTGTGACCATTGTACGATTGCACACCCTGAGTTTTCAAAAACCTTCGATATGAAAAATTACCACATTGATTTGCATGACAATTTTTCATGTCAATATTCCAAACTGACCAACAAAACAAATGAAGATCAAGAGGAGCACGCCAATTTCTATTGGGTATGGCCGAACTTGATGGTGAGCATCTATCCTGGAGAAGCCGGAAATATGACGACAAGCCAAATTTTGCCGCTGACTCCGGATAAATCGCTGGCTATCTATAGCTACTACTTTAAATCAGATGAAATTAATGAGGAGCAGAAAGAACTGATTCGATTCGTGGATCAGGTCAGGAAAGAAGATTTCGATCTTGTGGAGTTATTGCAAAAAGGTTTCCACACGAATGCCTTCAAATACGGAGTTTATTCTCCGACTGAGTATGCAATCAAATTTTTCCACGGCCTTTATGAAAACGCCATCAATGGTGAGTGAAAGAAGGAACTAGATAGCGGAACTCCTTCTTTTTTAAGAAAGCAAAAAATCTCAGGAATAAGTGACTATCCGTCTTCAGGTACCAGGGGCACAAAGCTTATGCTAAGCACTCCGAATGGCAAGAATGCCTTCCTAAGTGCTCATCGTTACTGATACGACAATGGTCACATTATTCAGAACCTTTCGGCATAAATCAAGGACTTCGATACAGGTTTAGTTATTTTGGTCATTAACTTTGTCATTCCATATGACGTAAGTTTAGCTACAAAAAAATGAAAAAATTGAAGGAGTCAGGAAGAGGACCATTTGTTTCAGGAATTGAAGGAGAAGGCTTTAAGGGAAATCTCCGTAAGACAGTGGGGATTTGTTATTTAGACAGGAGAATTCAGGATGGAGTAACCGGATTGGATTTTCCTTTAAACTAACGGAGTAAGCTTCTTAGAAACTATTAGACATTTTGGGAGGATATTACCATGAACAATCAAACAGAATTCACAGTTGCAGATGCAATCGTAAAAGAGCTTGTACAAGCAGAAGTGGACGTAGTATTCGGGATCGTTAGTATCCACAATATGCCGATTTATGACGCGATGCTGCGTGAAGGAAGCATCCGCATGGTCACTTCCCGCGGTGAAAGTGGAGCGGTCAACATGGCTGATGCCTATGCGCGTGCTACAGGAAAATTGGGCGTTGTATTAACAAGTACTGGTGCTGGGGCAGGGAACGGTGCAGGTTCATTGACAGAAACATGGAACTCCGGGACTCCGTTATTGCACATTACAGGGGAAGCTGATTCTAATTATATTGGAACGGATCAACGTTATATCCACGAAGCTAAAGACCAGTTAAAAATGATGGAGGGCGCGAACAAAACAGCTTATTTGTTGAAGCGTCCAAAGCAAATCACACCCTTTATGCGCAAAGCGATCAAAGAGGCACTGACTGTTCCTACAGGGCCAGTAACTATTTCCATTCCAACAAATTTCCAAGCTCAAATTATTCCGCAAAATCAATTGATCGATGTGGAAACGGTTCAAAATCCAGAAGTAAAAATCAACATTCCAGCTGATGTGGTTGAAAAAATTGCCACTGCAAAAAGACCGGTCATCTGGGCAGGAAATGGAGTTATTGCTTCGGGAGCATCCGAGGAACTCCAAGCGTTGGTAGATCAAATTCAGCCTGCTGTCGTTACAAGTGAATCCGGGAAAGGGTCTATCCCTGAAAATCATCCTCTTTGCATCGGCAACTTTGCGGTTACACCTCAAATGGAGGAACTATTGAAAAAATCAGATTTACTCATTAGTATCGGGGTCCGTTTCCGCGGTAGTGAAACGTATAGCTGGACGCTCCCAGTACCTGAAAATCACATAAATATCGATTTGAATCCAAATGCATTTAACCGCAATTTTGATACATTGTATACACTGGTAGGAGATGCCAAAGCAGTTTTACACGAGATTAACAGTGCTTTGAAAAATAAGGAGATCAATCCAGATGCAGCTTTTGTAGATGAAGTAAAGTCTGCCCGTCAAGCAGTTCGTGATGACCTTCGCAGCCAAATTGGGCCTTACGGAGAAGTTGCAGATATCATGCGTGAACAGCTGCCTGAGAATACGATCTTGGTGACTGACGTAACCATTCCTGGATACACTTGGGGAAATAAATTGTTCGACATTTATGAACCAAGAAATTACCTCTACATGACCGGCGGAGGTATCGGACAAGGCTTGCCAATGGCGATCGGTGCCCAAATTGGTCAACCAGAAAAGCCTGTCGTTCTTATTGCAGGAGACGGCGGATTCATGGTGAATGCTGGTGAGATGATCACTGCGATTCAAGAAGATACGCCGATTATCGTTCTATTATTCGACGATGGCGGATATGGAATCTTAAGATACTACCAAGAAGCAGCTTATGGCAGACTTACATCTGTAGACTTGAAAAACCCAGACTTCGTCATGATGGCAAAATCAATGGGCTTCGAATCAGAGAAAGTACGCTCGGTCGATGAGTTCAAGGAAGGGTTAGCGAATGCAATCGCAAGCAAGAAACCTTATATGGTTGTAGTAGATGTAGAAGCAGTAGGAGTATTGGAATACAAAGATTCGGACGAATACATCGCATCTTTCCGTCCAAATCACGGATAAGACCGCTCGCTCTTAGAGAGCCTATGTGTCTATTAAAAGTTAGATAGAATTGATGGCAATATGTAGTAATATGTCCATCTATTTATCATATTGGAATTATTATTCCGATGGCAATTGCGCTTGGTTACGATGCAATGACTGGTTATGCAATGGTATGTCTTGGAGCGATGGCCAGGTTCCTAACAGGTAATACCAACCCATATAATATAGGAGTTGCTCAAGGAATTGCGGAACTCCCTCTTTTTCTAGGGATAGGATTACCTGGAAGCCTCCCACCAGCGTTGAATGCAATCGGGATATTCTTTGTTCAGTTATCTCTTAACTTTTTAGTTCCTTCTGGCAGTGGGCAAGCAGCTTTAACTATGCCAATTGTCAGGCCATTGGGAGATATAGATATGATGGGATGAACGAGACAAACAACAGTACTTGCTTCCCAAATGGGGGATGGAGTGTCAAATATGAACTTCCCTACAGGAGGAGTACTATTGGGTGGCTTAGCTATTGCGGGTATTCCGTACGTAAGATGGGTTAGATGGGTTTTTCCTTATTTCCTTCTCATAGTGAATGTCGGAGTAATTTTCTTAATAATAGCCCAATTGATCAATTATGGACCATTTTAGGAAGCAGGAGTATTCTTGTAACAAACAATATATTTAGAAAACATAATCTGAAAAATAAGGAAGGTGATGTTAATAGTGAAAGATACACTTAAACATGAATTAGATAAAATAAAGTCAAAATTATGGGAAATCAGTGATCAGATGTACAGAAACCCTGAACTCGGTGACAAGGAATTTGAATCAATGCAATTACTGACAAACTTATTGTCTGAACACGATTTTCGGATTGAAACAGGATTGGTTGACCGTCCAACTTCTTTTAAAGCTGAATTTAAAGGTGAAAAAGCTGGTCCTACAATAGCCTTTTTAGCAGAATATGATGCTTTGCCTGAAATTGGCCATGGGTGCGGACATAATTTGATCGGCACGATGAGTGTGGGCGCTGGTATTATCCTTAGCAAGCTGATAAGTGAAGTAGGAGGAAGTGTTGTCGTATTAGGTACTCCGGCAGAGGAAACGAATGGTGCCAAAGTTCCGATGAGTCAAGAAGGAGTATTTGAAAGTGTAGATGTTGCGATGATTCTCCATCCTAATAATGTATCCGTTGAAAGTGGAACAACTTTGGCGGTAGATGCACTTCAATTCAAATATAAAGGAAAAGCATCGCATGCAGCGACGGCTCCTGAACATGGAATTAATGCACTGGATAGTGTTATCCAACTTTTTAATGGTATAAATGCACTTCGAGAGCATTTGCCGACAGATGTTCGTGTGCACGGGATTATTTCTGAAGGTGGTCAAGCCGCGAATATTGTTCCATATTTAGCAGTCGCTCAATTTTATATTAGAGCAAAACAACGTTCCACTTTAGATGAAATTGTAAAAAAAATAAAAAATATCGCAAATGGTGCTGCCCTTATGACGGGTTCTGAGCTTGAAATATCAAATTATCAAATAAGCTACGATAATATGGTTACAAATCAATATCTATCCCAAGCTTTCACTAAGAATTTACAAGAAATCATCGTTCAACCGATTCTAACTGCTGAACATAGTAATGCATCTATTGATATGGGAAATGTAAGTCGTGTCGTACCAGCAATTCATCCATTTATTGGATTGAATGATACAGAGTTAGTATTACATACCCAGGAATTTGCAGATAGAACAGTATCAGAAGAAGGCAGTCAAGCACTTGTTAATGGTGCACTAGCATTAGCTTATACGGGATACGATGTTTTAACAGATAAAAACTTATTGGAAAATATTAAGAAAGAATTTAAAAAGAGTAAATAGTTTGTTCGCTTTTGATCGTGATAAGAATAGCTAACTTCAGCAGAGTCTCAAAGCCTATCAAAAGATTGTGTAGTGTTTATTATTTTAATAGAGCGCTTACATTTGATTGTAATAAGCCAGCCAAGCTCATCGATTACTTCCAGGTGAGTTTTAAAAGAGCCTCTTTGAGTACGAGCGTACTCAACCTTATGAATGAAAGCTTATCATTATCAGCTTTTATTGAAGAATAAAGTTGGCGTGAAATTTGCATAAATTATCATTATCATTGAAAAAACTGTAGAATACAGTGGTGTGAATTGTTAAAGCACTGTAAATGGATCACTTTCCGGAATGCGGCTAAGTTGTAGAGTGTGGATATAATTGGCCAGATTGAATTTGTTGTTCGGTATCGCAGGATTGAATTATTTAAGTGCTGCAAATCAAGGGTGTATGACTGTCATCATCAGCAACACAGTCTTGATTTCGCATTTGCAAGACTGGAAGCTGACAAGTGGGGAGGAAACAAAGTTATGACAAAAGAATTGAAACAATATATAAATGGGCAATGGGTAGAATCAAGTGACCCGAAAAAACTTAATATCATTAATCCTGCTACACAGGAAGTCATTGCCAGAGCCGCGAAAGCAACAAAAGAAGAAACAGAAGAAACAATCAAAATAGCGAAGAGAACATTTGAAAGTGGTGTCTGGTCTGACCGTTCTCCGCAAGAAAGAGCGGCGGTTTTAGTTCAGATTGCTGATAAATTGCAGGAAAACATTGATGAGTTAACAGAGTTGGAAGTACAAAATAACGGAAAAACGAGAAGAGAAGCACGGTCGGATGCTGAAGAGGCCGCTAATACATTTCGTTATTATGCAGGTCTGCTTAATATACCTAATGACCAAGCGTATGAAGCCTCCGAGGATATGCAGACATTGATCGTAAAGGAACCGATAGGTGTTGCGGGATTGATTGTTCCTTGGAATTTCCCTTTATTGATGAGTGTATGGAAGATTGCTCCAGCATTGGCAGCAGGTAATAGCATTCTTTTAAAACCGGCAGAAATTACTCCGATGACAGCGGTAAAAGTGTTTGAGCTGATTGATGAGTCCGATTTACCAAAGGGAGTAGCCAACCTCCTTATGGGATCTGGATCGGTTGTTGGCCAGACGATTGCCGAAAGCGATGATGTGGACGTTGTTTCCTTTACTGGAAGCACAGGGGTCGGCCGCCATATCATGCAGGCCGCAACAGGCAATATGAAAAAGGTGTCCCTTGAGCTGGGAGGAAAATCTCCGAACATCATCTTTGATGATGCAGATTTGGAAACAGCCGTCGATTACTCCTTATTTGGCATTTTCATGGGTTCTGGGCAAGTTTGCTCTTCGGGAAGCCGCATTCTTGTTCAAGAGGGGATCTATGATGAATTTGTGGAAAAATATGTAGAAAAAGCAAAAGGGATAAGAGTTGGTCCCGGAAATGACAAGCAATCCCAGATGGGAGCCATTGTCAGCGAAAAGCACTTCGAGAGCATACTAGAATACATTCGGATTGGAAAAGAAGAAGGTGCAAACCTTGCTCAGGGCGGCAATCGAATCAAGAAAGACGGTTTAGAAAAAGGATTTTTCATTGAACCTACCGTCTTCACTCATGTAACAAGTGATATGCGGATTGTCAGAGAAGAAATCTTCGGTCCTGTCGTCACCATTCAGAAATTCAAAAATGAAGAAGAGGCAATCAAGATTGCCAATGACACAGTATTTGGACTTGCGGGTGCTGTATTCTCTACAGATCAAAACAAAGCCTTGCGTGTCATCAAAAAAGTCCGAGCTGGCATCACATGGGTGAACGCCTACCACCTTACGAATATTCAAGCCCCATGGGGTGGCTATAAACAAAGTGGCATCGGCAGAAGCCTTGGTACGTATGGATTGGGTGAATACCAGGAAACGAAACAGATTAACATTAATCTATCTCCGAAGCCGATTCATTGGTTTGAATAGAAGATTAACGAAAAGCTTGCAGGGAATCTTCTGCAAGTTTTTCATACAAGAGACTTTAATGTTGGGGTTTACTAATAATAATCGATAATCCCAAAAATAGCTGAGACGTCACCTTACTATTAAATGGAAGAGGTCATTGTGGAAGTTTCAATGTTATTATGGAACTCCCAAGGATTATTACTGAAATAGTTTTTTTCGAGGCCAGGTAATTCATCTTTTCTTTTGGATTGAACACGTGCGGGTAGTTTGCAGGCACTCTATGAACACAATTGCCTCACTTTCACTTTTATAAACCTTATCGGTATCCGGTTTTATATACAAAAAGTTAGGATGAATTTTGCAAGTATCTAAACTATAAGAGGGAGTTTTTTGGGGGAATGAGATGGCGGCAAGACTAATCGATGGACCTCCTTCTTTTTGAAAGCGCTTAAAATGGTCAGGGTGAAGAATCTCTATGTGAAAATGTGGGCGCGACCATGGTTTGCTAAAAAATATGAGGGAGTCGCACTCGATGAAAACATGAAGTTTTTTAGAAGCGAAAGAAGAGCCGCTATGAATTTACATATAGAGGGGGTGATACATGAATTTGCTACCCGGATTCTAAAAAATACAATCATTATGATTACAAACTTCGGCTGGCTTGCATGTAAGTTACGATAGTAATTGAAGCAGTGAAATAAGAAATCTTTAGGGGGTATTGGAATGTCTAAACCATATTTAGTTGTAGAGTGGAATGATACGGAAACAGATGCACAAGGATGGCTTGTTGTTCATAACTTCATGAAAGGCTATACAGGCGGCGGTACGAGAATGCATCCGTCAGTTACAAAAGAAGAGGTTAAAAGATTGGCCGAGGCCATGGCTTATAAGTATGTAGCTTGTGACAGCGGAACGACTGGCGGATGTAAAGCAGGTATTTCTTATGATTACAAAGCTCCGGATGCATATGCCGTATTAAGAAGATTTTTAATTGCAATGATGCCTTATATTGATATCGGCGTATCTTTGGGAAGTGATCTAGGTACTAAATATGAAGATGTACTTAAAATCTTTAACGAATTCGGCATAGATATCCCTCTGACGAAGTCAATGAAACAAGATCCTGCTGTCCTTCAAGGGATAAAGGATTTTGATGGGCTGATGAAAACAAGAATTGACGGATTGCTTTTAAATGATGTTGTCACAGGATATGGTGGTGCATTTTCGGCAGATGAAGCTTGGAAATTTAAAAATGGTAAAGACGGTGCGAGGGTTGTCATCCAAGGCTTCGGTTGTGTAGGTGCAAGTTGCGCATTGAAATTGTCTCAATTAGGTTATAAAGTCGTCGGAATTTCGGATGCGAACTTGTTAGTCACATGTGAAGAAGGATTAGATGTTCAAAAGCTCATTGACCATAAGAATGTATACGGGGAAATGGATCAAGACTTTTTTGAACCGAACTATACTGTAAGGCCAAACTCGGACTGGCTTAATGTGGACTGCGATATTCTCATCCCATGTGCATTAGAGGACGTTATTAACCATTCTAATGCTGGTACCGTAAAAGCAAGCTTGATTGTTGAAGCTGCTAATATTCCAATCTCTTCTGAAGGAGACGAAATCATCAAACAAAAGGGAATTGACATCGTCAATGATTTTGTTGCGAACCTAGGTGCAATAAGATTTTATGACGCAGTTATTTTTGGACTGGTCAAACCGGATCCGCAGGCTGTGATTGATGATATTGAAAAGCTATGCCGAAAAAATACCTATCAACTATTTTCGGAAGCAAAGAAACAAAACAGGTATCAGCGAGACGTTGCTAATGAAATTTTCAAACCGGAAGTCAGCGATTTATTAGAGTTTGAGGATCCGTCCAAAAAGGTAGCTACTCGATAAGCAGTTAATAAAACGGATCATAATTTCTCCTAAATATTTCGTTCGGATAGAAGAAACGGTGGGGATTGGATGAAGTCGGTACAAGGGAGTCAACCAAAAGAATTAAAACGTTCGATGGAAAGTAGACATTTATTTATGCTTTCCATAGGTGGAGTCATTGGAACTGGTCTTTTCCTAGGGTCCGGGTATGCAATCGGTGAAGCCGGACCTGTAGGGGCCATTACTGCCTATTTGGTCGGGGGCTTACTTATGTACATGGTCATGGTTTGTCTTGGAGAACTATCCGTAGTGATGCCGGTCTCCGGTTCATTTCAAGCCCATGCAGAGCGCTTTATCGGCCCCGCCTCTGGGTTTATGATCGGCTGGACTTACTGGTTGAGCTGGGCTATTTACGTAGGGCTAGAGTTTATTGCGGCTAGTTTACTGATGGCCAGATGGTTTCCAAATGTACCAGTATGGGTGTGGTGTACAGTTTTCGCCTTGCTTTTATTCGGTATAAACGCTTTGACAATAAGAAGCTTTGCGGAGACGGAATATTGGTTCTCTGCAATTAAAGTAATTGCTGTACTCTTTTTTATCGTGATTGGCGGAGCAGCGGTGTTCGGATTGGTTCCTATAAAGGGACAATCTGCCCCGCTATTTTCAAACTTTATTGGTGACGGATTATTTCCAACGGGATTGATTGGTGTGTTTATATCGATGATGACAGTCGTCTATGCGTTTATGGGTTCGGAAATTATGGGTGTTGCAGCAGGTGAGACAGAGGATCCCGAAAAGAGTATCCCAAGAGCAATCCGGAGTATCGTCATCCGTATTTTAATTTTCTATGTACTAGCAACTTTTGTCTTATCAGCAATTGTTCCGTGGAAAAAAGCGGGTATACTCGAAAGCCCGTTTGTAACTGTATTCGATATGATCGGTATTCCTTATGCAGCTGATATTATGAACTTCGTTATTTTAACAGCAATTCTTTCGGTGGGAAATACAGGTTTGTTTGCTTGTACGAGAATCCTTTTCTCACTTTCACAAAGCGGGCAGGCTCCACGTTCATTCGGAAAGGTAAACAAACGCGGTATACCTATGAACGCCTTACTCGTGACTCTCGTCTTTGCCTTGCTATCCTTGCTTACTAGTGTCATGGCTGAAGAAACATTATTTGTAGTGCTGCTTGCTATCAGTGGTGTTGGAGGGTTGGTTACGTGGATGGCGATTGCGTTTGCACAGTATAAATTCCGCAAACAGTATATTGCGTCTGGTGGAAAGTTGGAGGATTTAAAATTTAAGGTTCCATTCTTCCCTCTAGTTCCAATTGGTTGCCTCATCATGTGCGTAGGTATCGTCGTGTTTACCGCTTTCGATCCGACACAACGGACCTCACTGTATATAGGATTCGGCTTCATTGTAGCTTGTTATGTCTTTTACTATTTTAAATTTACCAGAAAGAAAATCGATGCTACTATCCTAACAAATGGGCAACCCAATAAAACGGTAAAATAGATTTTTAGGATCATATGCAGAACTTTTAGGGGAATGAAATAAAGAAACGTAATAGTTGCATAACATTAATGCCTGCTCCCGCAATTCTTCTCGGTCGTGATATTTCTATTAAATCATTGTATTTAGTATCAAGTGAATATTCAGGCTATTTTGGATCCATCCACTAGCCTGTTTTGAATTGTAAGATACAACAACCATATATACATGTATGTATTCTAAATGAGGAGATGGAAGATGAAAAAGAAGGTTTTTATATTAACTATCATACCTGCCTTGGGTTCACTTGTTGTGATTAATCGAGTGGAACCCTATGTACTTGGATTGCCATTTGTCCTTTTTTGGGCTATATGCTGGGTTTGTCTGACATCTTTGTTTTTGATCATTGCTAATAAACTGGATACCTCAAATAAGGAGGAAGAAGAATTATGAATGCAGCCCTTCTAGTAATACTCTTTTTCCTAGTTTTGTGTATATGGTTAGGACTACAGGCTGGTAAAGGGAAAGAAATGAATATGGAACAGTGGTCTGTCGGGGGACGGGGTTTTGGAAGTATATTGCTGTTCTTTTTGCTAGCGGGTGAGATGTTTACTACTTATACCTTTCTAGGAGCAAGTGGTGGTGTCTATAGATCTGGTATGCCCACAGCCCTATACGCTTTTAATTGTTTCTATTTTGTAATCGCTTACTGGTTGTTGCCACCCATTTGGAAGTTTGCGAAGAAAAATAATGTCCTCTCCCAATCAGACTTCTATGAAAAAAAGTATAATAGCCCGGCTCTCGGCGTTCTAGTAGCAATAATAAGTGTTATTGCCATTATCCCGTATTTGGTGATGCAGTTAAAAGGGTTGGGAATTATTGTATCCCAAGCATCCTATGGTTCGATTTCTCCCAACATGGCGATAGTGGTAGGGGTGATTGCCATCACAATTTATGTAACGGTATCAGGGATGCATGGGGCCGCATGGACAGCGATTATTAAAGATATTCTGATCCTAGCTGTGATCGTCTTTATGGGATTTTATTTTCCTTTTCATTATTACGACGGAATACGTCCGATGTTTGAAGCAATCAATACGGCAAAAAGTGAATTTTTACTATTCCCTGAACAAGGGTTGAGTATATCATGGTTTGTTTCTGCAACGATCATGACGGCACTAGGCTTTTACATGTTTCCACATATGCTAGCGGGGGTGTTCTCGGCTAAAAGTGCTAAATCACTGCGTGTGAATGCGGGGGTAATGCCCATTTATCAGATTATTATTGTTTTTTCCTTGCTTATCGGCTTTTCCGCTATTATTCAAGTTCCAAATTTAAATGGCACAGATGCAGATTTAGCCGTGTTTAAAATGGCTAAAATGTCTTTTGATCCTTGGTTTGTTGGTGTGATTGGGGCAGCTGGAGCAATGGCCGCTCTTATCCCAAGTTCATTAATATTGACGGCAACTGCAACGATTCTTTCTAAAAACATCTATAAAGTATGGAAACCAAACACAACTGATCAACAGTTGGTAAAGTTGAGCAAAATGTTGGTGCCTGTCATTGCTTTGGTGACACTTTACTTTACATTCAATGGCGGAAACAACATTCTTACGCTTTATCTCTTGTCTTATAGTTTTATGGTACAGTTATCTCCTGCACTGATTTTTAGTCTTTGGAAAAGGAATCCTGTTACCGTTCAGGGGGCTTTTTCCGGAATGATTGTCAGTATTATAATCGTCGTATATTTAACTATTACAGAAACGTCACTTGAAACATTATTCCCGTCCCTTCCACAAGTAATCAAGGATTTAGATATCGGATTAGCCATATTAATTATCAATATTGTTGTAACGTTAGTTGTCAGTGCCATAACAAGAAAACAAGGTGCCACAGTGGAGGAAGACACGAATACGAAAAATCTAGTTGGATAATTGTATGAAGTAGAGAGCGAAAAAAGAATAATAGGAAATTCAAGGGGGATATTGAAGGATGCGTTATTTAAATTACATTAATGGACAATGGAAAGCACCCTCTACAGAGGAATTTAGAGAGAATCTTAGTCCACATAACAAAGAAAGCCTAGGGGAATTCCCATCCAGTGCAGCAACTGATGTACACGATGCGGTTGCAGCTGCAAAAGATGCATTTCTAGATTGGAAAATACTTTCCATTCACCAAAGAGCAACTTATTTACAAAAGGCTGCGGCTATTCTAAAAGAAAACATAGAGGAAATAGGACGGGATCTAATTCGAGAAGAGGGAAAAAGTTTATCAGAAGGGATGGGGGAAGCCAATCGTGCAGTAAGTATCCTCGAATATTTTGCGGCTGAAGCACGGCAACCACTTGGAGAAGTAATACCGTCCGCTAAAGAGAAAACATTTTTGTATACGACTCGTACACCCTTAGGCCCTGTGGGATTAATTACACCATGGAATTATCCAATTGCGATCCCAGTATGGAAGATGGCACCAGCACTTATATACGGAAATACGGTGGTGATTAAGCCTGCTGATTTAACACCAAAATCTGTATATCATGTCATGAAGGCTTTTGATGAAGCTGGTCTACCAGCAGGAGTCCTTAATTGTGTATTTGGCAGGGGCTCTGTAATTGGGAATGAATTAGTGAAACATCCAGATATAAAAGCCATTTCTTTTACCGGTTCGAATCAAGTAGGTCGGCACATTCAAGAACAGGCTGTAGAACACGGGAAAAAGGTACAGATGGAAATGGGCGGAAAAAACCCACTTGTTGTTCTAAATGACGCAGACCTTGAAAAAGCAGTTGAAATAGCTGTAGACGGTGCATTTAAATCTACCGGTCAAAAATGTACAGCTACTAGTCGTGTGATTGTAGAAGAAGGAATTTACGAATCATTCCGTGATCGGCTTGTAGCGCGTACGAAGGAATTAAGAATAGGGAATCCACTTCACGAAGAAACATATATCGGACCTGCCGTATCGAAAACACAGCTTGATGGAGTGCTTGAAATGATAGAAACAGGGAAATTAGAAGCAACACTGCTTTGCGGTGGGGAGGTCCCGGAGGATGATGAATTAAAAAAAGGTTTTTATGTAAAACCAACAATATTTGAAAACGTGCCAACAAATGCTCAAATTGCCCGTGAAGAAATTTTTGGTCCAGTTATTGCATTATTTAAAGCCAAAGATTATGAGGAGGCAGTGAAAATAGCAAATGATACAGAATATGGCCTTAGTGCAGCCATCTGTACAAACAATTTAACAATGGCTCGCCGTTTTGTTGAAGATGCAGAAGTAGGACTTGTACATGTTAACTCGGAAACATCTGGAACAGAACCACAATTACCATTTGGCGGTTGTAAAAATTCTAGTACCGGTAGTCGTGAACAGGGCAAAACTGCTATTGAATTTTATACAGAAGTGAAGACAGTTTATATGGATCCAATGTAATTTTTAACGGTTTTACATATTAGATGCAGGAAAGACTCTCTTTTTAAATACAATATTTAAAAAGAGAAAAAAGGGTCAGTCCCTTACCACTTTAAAGTGGTGAGGGGCTGACCATCTTCCCCTTTTCCCTTTGAGGTAGGTAAGGAGTATTCTAATGAAATGAAAGTCTTGTAAAAAACCTTATAAAAAAGAGAACGACATTATAGTGACAGATACAAGGGGGTTGAAGCTTTCAAGTATAATTCATGTTGCCGAGACGATCTGTAGTGAAATTAGATTTGTTTTTTGTGTAGGACTAATTTAATTTGCCTGAGGAGGCTACGGAGATATGGAATTAATCAAAGAAATTCAGTTGGATAGCAAAGAAGTAGAAGAAGCCATTACCGAATATTTAAAAAAAGAGGGATTCAAGGCTGTCTCCTTCAAATTCAGGTCAACAAAAGTCTTGGGCTTGCCGTATCCTATTAGTGCTTCCATCGTTGTGGAAGATTTCGATTAACAAACAACTACATAATTGTCTGGCTAGATACCCTAGATGACATTCAGTAAAAACAACAAGGGAAATAAAGCTTGTTATCAAATAAACGGTGTATCCTCACTGGAAGCTGAGGCAAGGTTTTTAATGTTTCCCCTAACTTGAAAAGGTGGGAACCACATACTTGAAAAGTACAAAAGATAGGACACTTTTACATGAAGTATTTTAAGCTGTTGTCCTGCTCATCTTGTTATGCTGGTAGCGAAGAGTCTATTTGTATATAATAATGGGAATTTCTTTTGAATATGTATGTATGGTCATTGTAAGAACCATACGTTCAAAAGGCCACCATTCAACTAACACTAATGCACTTGTTAGTTGAATGGTGGCTTAAGAATGGAATGACAGTCCACCTCGTTTGATGGCAGAACAAGTGGGGATATTGTTAAAGAGGAATCTATAGTTATCTACTATGAAATAAACTCCCTTATAATTTAGAATGGCAGAAACAAATTGATGGTTTAAGAATTTTGTCTTTCACTGATTTAATAAAAAATTCTCACTATGCCAAGAATGAGGTGTTTTTTACATTTAAAGAGCGCTTTGTCAAGGGCCGAAATGAATCCGTGAGGATTCCAACTAAATAGAAAGATTAGGGGGAGTAGAGCATGGGGATACCTACACTATTATTAAATGCATTCATTATTATAATTTGTATTCTCTGCTATCAAGTATTTTGGTTAGATAAAGATGGGAAAGAAACACGTAATGATCTATATATTTCCCTCCTTTCATCAATTTCTATTATTCTTTGCATGACGTTTCCCATTAATTTTCAATCCGGATATATTTATGATTTAAGGCTTATTCCTATCCTTTTAGTCTTTCTCTATGGCGGTTTTAGAAGTTTTATTATTATCACCTTTGTATATCTTTCTTACCGCTTTTACTTAGGAGGAAATGGCTTTTTCCCATCAGTTGTTGTATATATCATGACCATTACCATTACTTTGATGTTTCATTATTTTCTACCTACTTATTTAAAGAAAAGAAAAATATTGTTCAGCACACTGCTTATTTTCATTTGCACTAGTTCCTTTTCTGTCTTTGCTATAATGAACCAAATATGGATAAATGATAAAGTCGAAACTTCTTTTATCCAATTTTTATCCAATTATATAGTAATCAATATCCTTACGGGATTGTTATCTATTTATTTAATTGAAGGTATGATTGAAAAGTTTAAAATGAAAGAAAAAATTCAACGGGCAGAAAAATTTTATGCGATAAGTGAAATGGCCGCTTCTATTGCCCACGAGATTCGTAATCCACTGACTACGGTATATGGATTTATGCAGTTGTTTAATAAAAATGAAATCTTAGAAACATATAAGGATGAATATATGCAAGTCATGCTGATGGAGTTAGAAAAAACACAACTCATTATTGAGGATTATATGTCATTAGCAAAACCAAAAATTTGCTTGAAAGAATCTTTAGATATTAGCCAAATCGTCCAACAGGTAATAAATGCAATATCACCGATGGCCCTATTACATAATGTTGAAGTTAAAACAAGTAATAAAGATCCTCTTTATATAAATGCCAACGCCAATAAAATAAAACGGTGTTTAATTAATATTGCTATAAATGGTATTGAAGCTATGGTTCATGGAGGAATATTGCAAATCAATGTAAAAAAGATGAAGAATAATGTTGTGATTAATATTATTGATTCAGGCATTGGTATGTCCCCTGAGGAGATAAAGCGAATCGCCATGCCGTTTTATTCTATAAAAGAGAAGGGAACTGGACTCGGCACTATGATTTCATACGGTATTATTAAAGAATTAAACGGGGATATAGAAATAAAAAGCGAAAAAGGGAAGGGAACATGTTTTTCTATTATTATACCTTCTTTATAAAAGAGCCCAACATGGCGAGGGACCCTCAAAAAGAGAGACTAATAAAACACTATTCTTTCCTATATTTTGCAGAAAGAATAGTGTTTTTTTCGTTTTGGGGATACTGAAAACGAGTTTCATCCATGACAGGACTAATTAATGTTAATGGGCGTACCGCCCACATTTTAACGAAAATATACGCTAAGAGAATTTAAGTATAAATCGAGCCATCTTTTTATTTTAAGAAAAAAGATGGCTCGATTTATGCTTAATATAATATTTACTCCACTATTCATAGCCAAAAAAACTGTACAAAATGAAGATATCCATAACTATTTTCACGTATCTTTATTTTTTCATAGACAACTGTATAAAGCTTTTCTTAGTGCAAGTTCTCTTGGTTCATTGGCCATGCCAAATCCATGTTTGATCATCGCATAAGCATAACCTAACTTTTCATCTGAATCAGCAAAACAGAATGATCCTCCTGCGCCTGGGTGACCAAAAGAGCTTTCACTTCGTCCGAATTTCATATCCGTAAAGTGTTTCCAAAATCCTAGAGAATAGGCTATGTTTATACAATTCACATGATCATAGTACCCTGTTTTGGGAGGGATAGCTTTTTTCCTTAATTCATTTATTGTTTCTTCCTTTAAACCGAGCGTTTTTGCACCACTAGCAAAAGCACCATAAATTTTCGCCATTGCTCATACTTGCCCCACACCATTTCCTGAAGGAAATTCTATAGATAAAATAGGACGATGATTAAAATTATCATTTGCTATACAAATTTTTTGGGGTCTACTAGACTTCTGGCTAATAATGACTTTGTATTAAAGAAAACCAAGTAACATTTTTATAGGTAACTTTGTTATCCCCTTAAGTAACTGAATGGGGTGATTTATTCCTTTAATAGTTGGAGTCAGTGGTTCTAGAAGGTACAGACTCTATTCTCGCATGGTTCGAAGCTAATACTACTAACGAAGATATTATAGAAGCTATTGACGCCGAAACAAAACCTGTTAGTGGTGAAGAATTCACAACTTTTGGGGTAATTGGTTGCGCTTCAGCTGTCGGTGTTGCTCTCGTTACTTTAGCCTGGGTTCCTTCTAAAATTCTAAAAGTAAAAGATGCATTAAAAGCCCTTGGCGGCACAACGAAATTTGTTACAAAGGCAATTGACTACTATAACAACTATAGAAAACTTGGTTACAAGAGAACTATTGCATGGGAGAGAGTTGTTAAAGGAGCTTCAGCTAATGTAGCTCCAGATCTAAAAGATGCTTTATTAGGTTTCTTTGGAATTAGCTATAGTATCTGCTTGTACTGAATAGGCAAACCAAAAAAAGTTCAAAAGTAGGGCAGCCGTATGGCTGCTTTTACATTTACAAAAATCTTTTTTTTAGCAAATAGCAAAGCAAATCCACGTGGGGCCATTTTGTGGAATAACACTTAATAAAAAATTGGATATTTATATTAAAGTATATAGCGAAGGATTGTGAAGAAATGTACTTAAACTACCATGAAAATAGACTTCTGGAATTTAGGGGAAAAGGCAATACTTAAGAAGACGCAGCTCATTGTTTTTTTTAAAAGGGGAGAGCGCCTAATTTACTGATTTATTGTAGGTAAGTGGACTGGATTAAGATGCTTCAGGTTCTTGTAATGTAACTGTGTATCCTAAACTTTCAAGTCTTCTTAGTGAATGCCGAAAAATTGATTGTTGTCTCTGTTTATCAAAGTAGTCTTCGCCTAAGTCTACATTCATTTCTTTTCGAGTTAAGAGATAATAGGAGATACGTAACATGGCATGAGCGACTACTATTCCTGCTCGTTTCTTACCTTTTCGTGATGCTGTACGCCTATACATTGCTCCGAGATAGTTTTTAGATCCTCTTACAGAATGAGCTGCTTCTGTTAATGCTGATCTCAAATACTTGTTTCCTTTTTTGTTTTAGCTGATTTTCTTTTTCCCGCACTTTCGTTATGCCCAGGAACTAGTCCTGCCCAAGAACACATATGAGCTGCACTTGGAAACTGTTTCTTAATATCAGTCCCAATTTCAGATGAAATTGCTCAGCCATTCTTGTAGCTATACCAGGAATAGAGTCTAATCGTTCCACATCTTCTTGATAGGAGCTTACTCTTTCCTCGACCTCTTGGTCGAGCATCTCGATTTGTTCTGTTAAAAAATCAATATGCTTTAAAATGGTTTTTAACATGAGGCGTTGATGCGAATTGATATAACCTTTAAGGGCGAGTTCTAGTTCATCTTTCTTCTTTTTCATTGTGCGTCGAGCAAAGTTTGCTAGTTTTTCAGGATCTTCTTCACCTTCGGCAATTGCGTTAAGCATGTCTCGAGCCGAAACACCCATAACGTCTGAAACGACAGAGCCTAGCTTAATATTTGCGCCTTCTAACACTTTTTGGATTCGATTATGTTGTCTAGCACGTTCTTCAATGATACTTCTACGGTACCGAACTAGTTCACGTAGTTCCCGTTGATTTCGATCTGGTATGTAACTAGCTTTTAGGAGTCCATGACGAAGAAGTTTGGCAATCCATTCTGCATCTTTAACATCTGTTTTACGTCCTAGCACAGCTTTCATATGTTGAGCATTCACAACTAAAAACTCAATCTCTTCAGCTTCTAATAAATTAACAATAGGTTTCCAATATACACTGGTACTCTCCATGGCAACATGAGTACAGTTATTCTTTTTAATCCAATCCACTAACTGTATTAGAAAAACAGTTTTTGTTGAAAACGTTTGAATCTCCTTTCTTTCTGGTGTCATAATACATGCAGTAATATTGTCCTTATGGACATCCATACCACATGCTCTTTCAATGACTACTTCCATTGAAAACATCCTTTCTACGGCTCTCAATACAATTGGAGGCTGGTGCAAAAACCAGAATAGGATTAATCTACCATGTGTGCTTCCCGTAAGGGAGCGACAGTCAGTGGTGCACCTTGGTCGTTGGAGTCAGACTAACGGATGGGCTCTAACGCACCATAGTTCATCGACCTTCCTCTCCCAGCCGTAGAATCAGAATTGACCGTTCTGAACCATTTTCATTCTCTGTGGTGAAGCGCTGATTTTTGCGCTTCATGGATGGCTAACGGGTGCGTTCGTATTATAAGGTTAGCCAGTTTTTACTGGTTGACCTTTTTTTAATAGAATCTATTATATCAGTAGCCAGGGTAGGACGTACGGGTGCGTGGGACTTGATCCCGTGAACTAAACTGTCCGCCCCCTACTTGTAGAAACATGTTTGAGGCTGGTTGGGACGCAGATCTCGAATAACAAGCGAAGCTATGACACTACATGGAGGCCTAGGGGTACTGGTTAGTAAGTAGAGGAGGAAAAAACAATGAATCCAGTTGTTGGTCTGGATGTGGCAAAAGGAGAGAGCCAAGTTCAGGCATTTTTAGATCAATCTAAACCGTATATCAAAGAGGAGTTAGATCATTTTTTAGAATTTCTAAAAGAAATTGAAGAGGTGACAGGGCAAATGCCTATGGTCATTTTATAATCTACAGGGCATTACCATTCTCCTGTTATTCAATACCTGGAGGAACAAGGGATTCCATATATCTTACTAAATCCGATTATTTCTTATCAGGCAAAGAAGTCCAGCTTACGGAAGGTGAAAACGGACGCTATCGATACGTACCAGTTGTGTGTGCTGTATTACAAAGAGGATTTAGAACCTCATAAAATTAGAGGAATTCAGCTATTAGACCTTCGGAATTTGTCCAGACAACAGGAAATCGTAACGAATATGTATGTGGAAGCTAAACTTCAGTTTCACACCATTTTAGATCAAGTGTTTCCTGAATACCGGAAGGTTTTTGGGGATCTATATACAAGGGTTTCTTTATTGATATTAAAGGAATATCCCACTTCAGAGGCGGTATTAACAGCCGGGGAAAGTAAACTAGCAGAGAGTGTTATAGAGTTCTGTCCTAGCCGATCGGGTCAATGGGCATGGGAAAAAGCAAAAAAAATAATGGACTCCGCATCTCGAAATCCATTCAAAAAAAACGTGTATCAAAGTCACGTAATCAATCTTCGTATGTATATTGAGTTGCTTTTTCATTACCAGGGACACCCCTCTGATTTGGAAGATCAAATAGTGGCCCTGGCAAATGAACTGGAAGAATATAAGATCATCCAATCGATTCCCGGTATAGGAGAAAAAATCGCAGCCACGATTATCTCTGAAATTGGTGAAATCGATGAGTTTAATCATCCGAAAAAACTGGTTGCCTTCGCTGGAGTGGATCCAAGTGTTCACTCATCGGGTAAGTTTACGGCAACCATTAACCGTATTACTAAAAGAGGTTCAAGTAGATTACGTCATTCTCTGTATCTTGCCGTACTATGCGGCATAAGAAGTTCAAGGAACAAAAAGCTTAAAGCTTTCTATGATAAGAAAAAATCAGAAGGAAAACCTGCGAAAGTGTCAATCGTTGCCTGTATGAATAAGTTGCTTCAATGGATTTACGCTTTATTAAGCAGAAAAGAAACGTTCCTAGATTTAGCCTAATTAACGGTTTTGTGAAACAGAGAAAAATCCTTCCAAAATGGTTTTGGAGGGGTATTTGGCATGGCCAAAAATGGTATATCATAAGGGAAATGAAAATATTAGAGAAAGATATTGACATCCTATTAGCTGGTTTACTTCAATAAGAGAGTTGCTTTGGCAGCTCTTTTTGTTATGGAATTATCGGGGCAGAATAGTTAAACAAAGATTGAGACCTTGCTGATGGATTAATATATGAAGTAAAGGAGTGTCAAACTATTTATTGCAACAAGAATTGAGTGATTGGGAGTTAGACAGATGAAAAATAAAAAAAGAAAAAAAGAAAAGCAGAACAGCTTTTTTAAAGAAATCCTAATTGAGCTTAGGGATTCAATCTTTTTTGAAGTGGCTTGGAACATCTTAATGTTTATACCAAGAATGATGATTCGCTTAATAAGAACATTTGGTGAAGTGGTTAGTCAGAATAGAGCTAACGGTGCTTTAGCTGAAGATCAGAGCTGTCTTTAAGGCAGCTCTTTCTTTATGCAACTGACGGGGCAGGTTTGTTGAAGAAGGAGTACTTTAACCAACCCTAGAATAAATAACAAATTGAATTTTTAATGTAGGCTAACGGGTGCTTAGGAACAAGATGATTGTCACTGCGACGGTTTTTTTTCTTATCCACTAAAGTGCAGTTTAACGCAGCCTCAGGATTAAACTTATGTTCGTTTTGGATTTTAGTCTAATCTCAGTATAAAGAACGCTAACCGAAATGATTAATGTTCTATACATGATGGATGAGAACATGCAGGTGGCGGATATCTGGTGATCACAGTATTCGATTCAAAAAAACGATCTCTGATTATGCGAAAGCACAGACGCTTTTAAAGTAAGACTGAACGATACGATTACGAGGGTCAGTCACAGTGTTTTAATATAGAGTTGGAGTCGGAGGAGAACAATGGAAGTTAACAATATCTCTTAAAGCAACCGAATAATTATTCCATCTTCCGCCGAAAAATCTATATCCATAAACTCTTGATTCCCCGACAGTCGTCAAATAAAACCAGAAATTGTCTCCGTTTCTAAGCCACAAGTACGTAAAACGATACAAACAATTTTGAAGACCCCAGGGACTCAGGGCAGATGGCATTTGTCGTGTATATACCATAATTCGAGGTTCACTCCTTATTGAAATTAGATTTATATCCAAGTTTATGTTCAGGGTCAAAGCTTGGATTGGATGTATGCCTAGTAGCCCACCTAAATTCAAATATGATTGAAGAAGCTTATATGAAATTGTTTAAGGATAGGTAACTATTTTTATTGAGAACGGTATCTCTAACCCAAAGGAAATTATGAACAGTTTAAATAAGCCCTGGAGTTGTTCAACTAAACGGTGCGTTAGCTGAAGATCGGAGCTGTCTTTAAGACAGCTTTTTCTTATGGAACTAACGGGGCAGTATAGTTCCATAAGGTTTCATTCTTTTTTGGGTTAATTTGGCAACGGGTGAATTGAAACATCATTGATTCGGGAACGTATAAAAACTATAAAAAAGGAATTGAAGGAAATTGGCACAGTATTTCTCATTACTAATCTTGTAATTTGTAATGCTTGTGGGAATGTCGGCTTATTTTAGGCATTTTTATAAATTGAAAAAGAAAAACGGAGATTCGTATAAGATACCGATCAAGGACATTCTGGGAGTCGCCTTTTTATTGCTCCTATCAGGATTCCTGTTTGTTTATTCTTTGTTAGACCTTCCTAAGTTTTAGCTGATAAGACGAAACAATATAAAGGGGATTGTGAGATCGTCATATTCGATATTACAAGAGGGGGACATACAGAGGCTAACTTTGGAAAGTATAGCATTATGTTTCCTAAGAATTATCAGCGTGTAGAAGAAGGTAACTACTACTGTGAAGTAGAGTATTATCCACAAACTGAACAAGGAAAGTCTTTGAGAGCTAATCAGTCAAAAGGCGGAAAACTAATAAATGAAAAATAGTGTCCCTTCATCAACTAACAGGTAGTTAAAGAAGGAATAACAAGGAGTGAGTGGAAATGAGTTTGGCTTCCTATATTGGGTGTAATATAGAAATACCGATTAATGATGATGAATATTCAGATGAATTTCTTTATATTGGCGGTTGTTTTGCCGGTGAGTTTGAATTGCTAAATGTAAAGGAATATCAGTTTACTACTCCTTACGTTTATGAAGTATCAAGTCATTGGGGAATTGAGATTTCAAAATATATGAACCCAAGAACGTGTGCCGAATCGAAGAAGAAGCTAATAGAACTATGTGAAATTATGGACAGTTACCTTGAAAAAGGTGATTTTTTTGAACTGTATAGTTGTTGGGTAGGAGAAGAAGATGAAAAGCGAGATGGTGAGATAACCCTCCAAATCAATAACTTTGATATTGACCAGATTGAAATTCCCGAAAAAACGTTAGTTAGATTTGAAAAATGAATTTTCTTAATCAACTAACGGGTTGGACGTTCTACCCGGTTATCATATATCGATATAAAAAATGGTCAACCAGAAATATTTTCTGGTTGACCTTATAATACGAACGGGTGCGTTAGCTGAAGATCGGAGCTGTCTATAAGGCAGCTTTTTCTTATGGAACTAAAGGGGCAGGTTAGTTGAATAAGGAAATCAAGTTTATATATATTTTGTCCATCAACTTTTCATTGTAATGCAATCCTTCTTTCTATCGTTTTATAAGATTAAAATGGAATTATTACATCAATTGGGTTCTAACTCCTCCCAAAGTAGCAAGATAAGCAAATAAAAAAAGCAGTACCACCACTATAAAAGTGTTGGTACTGCTATAGTGACAAGTTTCTTATTAATTAAAACGTACTTGCTACTTTAACAGCTTTTTCAAGCCCTTCAGCAATAATTTCTTCTGCTTTATCTGCGAATTGGTTGTGACCTTCAATCACTATTTTCTCTATATCTTTTACACCGAAAAAGCCCATAATACTTGCAACATATTTAACAGCCATTTCTACTTCAGCTGCTTGTCCTTTAGAATACACACCGCCACTTGCGTTTAATAATACAATTTTCTTATCTCCAATCAGACCTACTGGACCTTCTGGCGTATATTTAAATGTTTTGCCCGCGCGGTTTAAATAATCAATATATGTGTGTAGTACAGCCGGAATTGTTAAGTTCCATAATGGGAATCCAAACACTACTTTATCAGCTGCAAGGAATTGTTCTAAATATTTATCAGCAACAGTTACTGCTTTTGCTTCTTCTACTGTTAAATCAAGTCCTCTACTAGCCTTAAATGTACCGTTAATCATATCTACTCCTATATATGGCAATTCTTCCTTGTATAAATCAAGTTCTACCACTGTATCATTTGGATGTGATTCTTTATAGCTTGCTAAAAAAGCCTCATATAATTTCACACTCACCGATTGGTTTGCGGGGCGATTGTTTGCTTTTACAAATAAAACTGTTCTCATTCTCTTTTCCTCCTGTTACTTACTCTTATGTTGTTATATATTTATTCACTAAAAAGGGAATCCTATTGTCTTTACAATATCTTTTTAAAACTATATTCCATGTCTCCACCTAGAGCTTCAGCTGTATCACCAGTTTCTCTGAAATCATGTGTATGAATCTTTTCAAACGGACCAAAGTTAACTTGCTTATAAAATTCATAACAAGGGAATCCGTCATGTGCACCTTGAATATCGAGAGTTCCATCTTTTTTGACATGTACCGTTAATAGATAATCAACGGGAGGTGCATATACATTTAATGGGTTGCTAGCACTAGCACTCATTTGAAATTTGACGTCATCTGACATCCATACAACATCAGTGCACAAAATACCTTCCGTACTAGCTTTTCCTGTTTTTATATTAACGGAACCATCAGGAGTTATGATTCTTTCTGTTGTTATGCCAGTATTCGCATATGTAAAAATTTCTTTTTTATAAAAATCTACAACTACTTCTTGTTCAATTCTGGAACGCATAGCGTTTACAGCATATGGTGTAAATTCACGTGAGTCACCTTCGAATTGAATCACGTTTCCTGTTTGAGTATCCTTCTTAGGTTCAGTCCAAGACATTGGAATAAATACACTTGCTCTAACTTTAACGATATTAGTCATGAGACATACCTCTATGATTTTTAATTTTATTTTGGAAAATATTATTGAGCCATTGAGCAAAACAGATCGCAATTTCTTTCGTATAAATTATTGCTTTTCCTTTAATATTTGCTGCTTGTAAACTTCTACTTAGTATTTATATCTAGATTGTCGTTTTAAAACTGTATTCCATTTCCCCAGCTAGCGCTGCTGGAGTGTCACCAGTTTTTCTGAAATCATGTGTATATATTAATTCAAATGGACCAAAATCTGTTTGTTTATAAAATTCATAGCAGGGGAACCCATCATGTGCACCTTCAATTTGTGCAACACCACTCTTGCTAACATGTATAGTAATAATCAGCCGCAGGTGCTGCTGCATTTAAAGGGTTGCTTGCACTTGCCATCATTTCAAAAGAAACTTCATCAGTGCCCCACATAACATTAGTACATACAATATTTTCTGTACTTGTTTTTCCTTTTTTATAATCAATAGAACCATCTGGATTTGTAACTTTTACAGTTACGGTACAAGCATTTGTATATGTGAAAATTTCTTTTTTATAAAAATCAATAATCACTTCTTGCTCTAATCTTGACCGCATAGTGTTTACAGCGTTTGGTGTAAATTCACGTGCATCACCAGTGTATTTGAATATCTTTTCTGTTGCAGGATCTTTAATAGGTTCCAACCAAGCATACGGTGCAAATACACTTCCTCTAATTTTAACGATGTTAGCCATGAGAACCCTCCATAATGTATTAATTTTGTTTCGGTGAATCCAATTTCTTTTATAATTGAACTATAGTCAACTTGATTGACTATATGGTGTATAGTACAATGGATTTCAAATGAAGTCAACCTAATTGACTTTATTTAAGGAGGTTTTATGTATGAATCATGAAGTATTTAGTGAATTGGATCTTACATCACTTTTATCATTATCCTTTAGTACATCAATTAATGAATTACATGACAGATTGAGTGAATTGGGATTTGGAGATATTAGACCTGTACATGGTTTTATGTTTAAATGCATCAATCCCAATGGAGCAACAGGTATAGAACTAGCCGATTATTTAGGAATTACAAAGCAAGCTGTGAGTAAAATGGTGGATTATCTTGAGAAAAGTGGCTATGTAATGCGCAAAGCTCATCCCACTGATAAGAGAGGGAAAATTATTGTTTTGACCGAACGAGGTTGGTTAGTAGTGAAAGCAAAAGAGAAGATACTAACTGAGATTGAGCAACGTTGGATTGAAATCATAGGTGCTGAACGCCTGCAAATACTCAAAGAGGATTTAACAAAATTAGTTTATGAAGAAAATGAAGATAAACTATCATCGAGGTTAAGACCTGTCTGGTAATTATAGAGTATGAAGGGAACTTTTAATCGTGCTTAAATTCGTACTAACAGTACAGCATTCCTGTACTGAGAGCACCAGAACCCTTAATCTGAATGACACTGTAGTGATGAAAATAAGCTTGGTTTGGCGATAATTAATAAGAAGAAATCTATCATTAAGGGAGTACCTGTATGGTTAAATTGTTAATTGCTGATCGCGATCAAAATGAACGAACAGGAATTGGCTGGCTAGTTTCTTCGTTTTCGATTCCATTTGATCACATTCTATTAGCAGGCTCAGTATCTGAGGTATTTCATCTAATAGAGGCCGAAGTACCAGATGTTGTTTGCATTGAACTCGATATGATTCCAAAGGATACATGGGACAGCTTTAAGGAGCTGACCAAACGGTACATACAAAAGGTCATCGTCATGACGGCTGAAGCCACATTTGAACGTGCGCTTCAAGGCATCGAGCTTCATGCCTATGATCTATGGGTAAAACCTCAGTCGCCCGACCATATCAAACGAGTATTAACCCAATGTTGCAAGGCCGTTTCAAAAACTGAGGAGAAACAAGAGCCATCGGCTCAAATTGAGGTTCCTTCCGTATCTTACAGTTCTCTATTCGTGCATCAAGAAACGTTAGGCGCCAATTTCCGATTAATGCTGATGCAGTTGGAAAATTCGAAGAAACAACCTATACTGCTATCTTTTTTACAAGAGTATCCATTTAAGAACCGACCGGTTGTATTGCCGTTAAGCGACATGATCGTTTCTGTTTTTTCATTCGATAACCAGCAGCCACAGCCACTCAAACAATTAAAGCACATAGGCAATCGGATTCTAACCGAATGGGAAGAGCAGTTTTCGGAGCCCATGTCACTAGTTTTATATGATACTAATGACCCGTTGCTTTCGTTAAATGAAAAATATCTTCATGCGAAGCAAGCGCTAGAAATTCGTTTTTTCAAAGGATATCGGCAGCTTTCGGTCATTGAGGATAAGGTGAACTGGGTTATGATCGATCCGTTTTTAACCCCGTCTGAACAGCGCGAATGGATTGACATGCTGAACGAAGGTGACAGGGACAAAATTAAGCAGTGGATGTATAAAGAATTTTTGAATAAGGAAGATCCCTATCCCGAGCCAGGTTTATTGCGAACCCGGTTAACAAGCTTATTAGCCCAAGTCCGACGCTTCATGAAGTCATTTTACCTTGACGAAGGGATGCTTGAGAGACGTTATCATCAAGTATTTGAATCCATCCTATACAATCCGATTCTATATCGGATCGTCCAGGAGTTATTGCTGTTCTTATATGAAGTTCTTGATCGGGCAAATAACAATCAAGAAAACGCTCGTACAGATGTGATTGAGCAGGCCATCCGGTACATTGAGGAGAATTTTACTAACCCTGAGCTAAGGCTTGAGGACGTTGCGAACCAAGTAAACAGAAGCGCAGCGTATTTTAGCTCGCTCTTAACAAAAAAACAAGGAAGCTCGTTCCGACAGCTATTAACAAAGACACGGATAAACGAAGCGCAGCGTCTATTGATAGATACAAAACTCTCGATTCAAGATGTAGCAGATAAAACAGGATTTATAAATGCAAATTACTTTAGCAAAATTTTTAAAGAAAAAACCGGTACAACCCCTCGTTCATTTAGAAATCGTAAAAAAGTATAAAAATCTAAAATAATTGTAGTTTTCAAATGTAAGCGTTTTACATTACACTTTAAATTCGAAAAAAATTAGAAAAATTCAAAAAATAGACGTCTGTTTTCAATCGCTTTCCTTCTCTAAACTAGAGAAGTAGGAAGTGTCCCAAAAATCAAATATTGAAAAGGGGAAAGACGCTTATGACCGAAAAAAATTTTAAGATGGATGACGCTCCACTTAACAAGTTCCATATGAAAATTACAGCGCTTACTTTTGGCTCGAATTTCTCTGATGGGTATGCTCTTGGGATTATTGGAGTGGCTCTTACTCTCCTTAGCCCACAAATGGAACTCAATTCGATGTGGGTAGGACTAATTGGAAGTTCTGCTTTGATCGGACTCTTTTTCGGTAGTCTAGTACTTGGAGGGTTATCTGACCGCATAGGCAGACAGAAAATATTCCTGCTTAACTTCTTATTGGTCACTATAGCTTCGTTGCTGCAACTATTTGTGGATGGTCCCGTAGAGTTGTTAATTTTGCGGTTACTGATAGGTTTTGCTCTCGGAGGCGATTATGCAGTCGGATCGACTTTACTTGCCGAGTTCGCGCCTAGAAAGTATAGGGGGTTCTTACTGGCTTCTCTAAATGTACTCTGGACGGTAGGTTACGTCTCTGCAACCATTGTCGGATATTATTTAGGACAAGCTGGTCCCGAATCATGGCGTTGGATGCTTGCTAGTGCTGCAATCCCTGCATTCATTGTGCTGCTACTGCGAATCGGAACGCCTGAATCACCACAATGGCTCATCAGCATGGGACGTATTGATGAAGCACGCCATATCGTAAAGAAGTATATCGGGCCTAATGCGGAAATCGACGAAACTATTATTGAGACTCACAATAAAAATGGCTTTCGTGCTCTTTTTAACAAAAAATTTCGGAAGCGAACAGCTTTTGGTAGTCTATTTTATGTCTGTATTGTCATTCCGTACTTTGCCATCTACACATTCCTACCGTCTATCTTAAAAAGTATGGGTTTAGCAGAAAACTTCACTGTAGACTTGTGGTTAAACATATTCCTAATCTTGGGTTCGATTTCTGGTCTTTGGCTTATGGAGAAATTTTCTCGCAGAGGTTTCACGATTAGTACGTTTGCAATCCTGACCGTCTGCTTGCTTATGCTTAGCATTTTTCACGAACCTAAAATTTTAGTAATTCCGATTTTTCTGGCTTTTACTTTTATATTATCAGCAAATTCAAATCTTACGCTAACATATCCGGCCGAACTTTTCCCAACCGAAATTCGCGCATCTGGGGTTGGTTTTGTGACAGCGTTCAGCCGAATTGGTTCTGCTATCGGGACATTCCTCCTGCCCCTTAGTATGAACACTATAGGGTTGGATGCCTCGATGATTGGAATGACGGCTATTCTGTTAATTGGTACTATCATTTCGATTGCCTGGGCACCGGAGACAAAGTCACTCTCTTTAAGCGAGGCAAGTAATCCTTTTAATGAAGCAAGTAATTCAAACTTAATCCCCTTGAACCATAAGAAGATTAATTGACATGAAAAAAGGAGTACCTCTCCAATTCTCGAAAGAGAGGTCTCGTTGCGAAATTTTAATAATCCAAAGGCTTAAACATTATAAAAGTTAATGTTTTGTCAAGCTGCACAATATAGGAGATGAGTTTATTATGAAAACACAAGAAAAAGTAATGATAACTGAAGATGATTTTAGTATCGGGGATTTGATTTCAGTAGCAAGGTATCATGCCCCTTTGGAGCTGTCTATGAGTGTAAAGAAAAGAATTAGCCAAGGAAGGGATATAGTCGAGCGTTTTGTCGAGGAAGAGCGAGTCATATACGGAATTACGACCGGAGTAGGAGAGAATTCAAAAATAAAAATTTCAGCCTCTGATTCGAGAGAATTGCAAAAAAATATAATTATGAGTCATGCTTGCGGTATGGGCGATCCGTTGGAGAAGGAAATAGTAAGGGCAATTATGGTGATGATGATCAAAAATTTATCCCTTGGTTATTCTGGTGTAAGACTTGAAACGGTAGAGAGATTAGCAGAGATGGTGAATAAAGATGTCATACCATTCGTCCCTCGAGAAGGTTCCCTAGGTTACTTAAATCATCAGGCACATATCAGTTTGGTCCTTTTGGGTATGGGTGAGGCCTATAATCAGGGCGTACTAACAGATGGCGAGACGGCTTTGAAGAAGGCCGGAATCAAGCCAATCGAACTGCATGAAAAGGAAGGGCTTTCTTTGATTAATGGCACGGTAGATATGACTGCAATTGGCGCTCTGGCCGTTTATGATGCCATTAATGTTCTTAAGGCGGCAGACATTGTTTCGATAATCAGTTTTGAGGCGCTGAAAGGTACATACTATGCCTTTGATCCCAAAATTAGTAAAGTAAAACGTCATCCTGGACAAAAAAAGACAACTGATAATATTCATAAGCTGATAGAAAACAGTGAGATCACGGAAAAATTTAAAGATTACCGCACACAAGATGCTCTTAGTATTAGATCCATTCCACAAGTGCATGGAGCTTGTAAAGACGCTGTTGATTACGTTCGGACGATTGTGGAGAGAGAAATGAATTCAGCCTCAGATAATCCGTTGGTGTTTGATGATCAAGAGGGTGCAAGAGCGATATCCTCTTCCAATTGTCATGGAGAAGCGATAGCCTTAGCCATGGACTTTCTGGCAATCTCTCTATCTGAATTGGCCAATATTTCTGAACGAAGGATTTTTAGACTCGTCTCGCCTCAGCATAGCGAGCTGCCCCCGTATTTGATCGAGCAAAGTGGGCTTAACTCGGGCTATATGATTCCTCAATATGTCGCGGCGTCATTGGTTTCTAACAATAAGGTTTATTCACATCCGTCGTCTGTGGATTCCATTCCGACAACCGGGGGTCAGGAAGATCATGTAAGCATGGGGACATCTGCAGCTTTAAAGGCACTGAAAGTAATCGCCAATACCGAAAAAGTGATTGGGATCGAATGGATGTGCAGCTGCCAAGGGATTGAATTCCATCAGCCGTTACAGCCTGGAACAGGAACGACTGCAGCCTGCGATTTGTTTAGAAAATATGTGCCTCGCCTTGAGCAGGACAGAATTTTATACAAAGACATGCGTACAGCTGCGGAACTGGTTCATTCAGCAGAAATTGTAAAGCATGTAGAAGCAAAAATCGGTCCTTTGCAATTTTAAAGATATGATTCATAGCTGAAGTTGCAGTTTGAATAAATAAAAGAATATGAAGGATAAGATATTCGTTTAGAAATAAAAAAATTTAACAATATATGATGACCACGAGACTCGTAAAGTAAAAATAATATGGACACTCGGTTTCATGCTTAATCAAAGGGCAATCCTAGAAAGAGTAACAGTAAAAATAAATAAGGAATTCAATTTCGGAAAATAAAACATACAAGATTAAAAGGGTAGAGTTTTCACCATTAGAAACAAGAATTGTCGTTACTAAATCTGACACGAAACTCCTAACAGATGAGAGTGGGATGAAATACAAAGTATTAAGCAAACTGGAACATAAACTCCTTAATGCAAGGAAACATGATAAAGAACACGGTTAAAGTGTTGAGTGTAAAAAATCTGGTGTATTTTTAAAATCAGCTGGTGAAAAAGTTGAACCCATTTTTAGTAAGACTGAAGTAGCAGGTGAAGATTACGAATATGTAATGATTTTTGCTCCGGTTAAAGACCGGCAAGACTGCTTGCTAGGAGTTGGTGATGATATAAAGATTAATTTTAACAAAGTAAATTATATTTACTTAATGCTTATAAATATATTAAATTAATCTTCCGTAATAGGGCGCGATTCTTTAATAAGAATCGCTTTTCTTATAGAACTAAAAGGTGCTTTAGTTCATTAAGACTTACAAAAATAATTGTTTATTTCGGTCAATTTCTTAAGCTCTATTAATGATTATGTACTTATTATAAACCATAAGAAAAAGCTCTCCGGAACCGGACAGCTTTTTTGTTTGATCAAGTATCAACATTTACCACAGTGACTTAAGACTAATTCGATAGAGAGACTTAGCCAACAGATAACGAATAGCCTAATAAGCCTTTTTAATATGGCTCCATCCTTCTTGTAAAGACTTCCCGTCGATCCTGGATTTCTCTAATAATTCATCTGCTGAATCAAACGACTGTTGTGTCTCTGTTTCGTAGTCAGCTAGATGCCATTGATTGGATTCTTCACTAACGTGATAAAGTTTATCTTGAAAAGCAAGACTGACCCTTTCACCGTTATATACATCCTCTTTAAATTGTTCGAAGGAGTAGTTCACCTTTTCAAGAATAAGTTCTGCCATCATTCGAACATCACTATCGACATCCTTCTTAAAATTTTCTATCAATGAATGGAGAATTTCCTCATCCAATCTATATGTAAGAGAATTCCAAACACTGGTAGCAACCCAACTTCTCACAAATCGGTCGTGATACTTGCTTAACGTTAAAAGTTGATTTCCAAACCACTTCAAATCCACATCGCCTTGTGCTAAGTCAGGTATAGCATATATTAATTCCTCTACATTATCTTCTTGTATAAACGTTTCAAATTCTTGTTTACTGTATACCTTTACCTCCATTCCCTCAAAATCAAATTCCTCATTTTCAAGGTATAGGTTTTTTAGAAATTCATCAAAGCTATCTGCGATTTGTATGGTTTGTTCCAAATCAACGTCTACATAAACAATGGGGGGAGCAGACGTGGCATCGCGGTAATCAAATGCGAGCCAAGTATGACCGTCTCCATTGAATAAAATAAGTCCTTCCGGCAGTTCCCACTCTTTTATGTAATAATCATTTTCAAGAATTCCGTGTCCGGAACCAATCCCTTTAATGTGTTCCACTATAACAAAAGATTCACCCCAGACGGTAGGAACAGGAGACGGATGAGCATTACAGATTGGTTGTCCACCATTTTGTTGCTTAAGAATAGCAATGTAGGAGTTTGGTAACGTTACATTAAATAACTCTTCTGCCTTTTTTACAATTTCTCCTGTTAATGGTTGTAACATATACTCGTCATTACTTTGTTCCCATATACTTTTTACCAAAAAGTTCACCTCATAAATGTTTAATTATTATTTGATCTACCGGCTCTTTCTTGTACAAACTTCCTCGGTTGTTGAAAAAACGTTCTTACATCATACTACAAAAATAAATAGCCGATTTTTTTCTTCAACAGTTTTTTCGAAAACAGCCTTCAATTAATCTTCCAATGACCCTTTTTTAGCTAAAAGGCTCTCTACTTCATTACAGGAGTTGCAGCAACCCCTTTCCTAATGGAACTATCGGGGCAGCATTCCTGTAATAACTGAAAATGAGGTTTGAACGAAAAAAGACCTCTTGATAAGATGAATGTGTCCTGAGCTGGCCAGCTAAAAAGGACAAAAACATCTATCGGAGGCCTCACAATGAATTATAACCAAAATCATAAAATCACTCAAATTACTTCTGAAACCTTAATTGTCGGAGTTGACATCGCCAAGCACAATCATGTCGCGAGAGCACAAGATTTTAGAGGATTGGAACTGGGTAAAACGTGTTTCTTTGAAAATACGAAAGCAGGATTTCATTCGTTTCTAGATTGGATTAATCAACTTGTTAAAGAGTGTAAGCTAAATCAAGTGATTGTAGGCATGGAGCCCACTGGTCATTACTGGTTAAATCTAGCTCATCTTCTAAAAGAGAATAATATTAAGTTCGTATCTGTCAATCCACTACATGTTAAACGAAGTAAAGAATTAGACGATAATTCACCTACAAAAAATGACGTGAAAGATGCAAAAGTCATCGCACAGTTAGTCAAGGACGGAAGATACGCCGAACCAACAATTCCACAAGGAAATTATGCGGAACTCCGAGTGGCAAAAAAACTTCGCGATCTTCTCAACGTTGACTTACAGGTCGTTCAGGGACAAGTTCATAACTGGCTTGATCGTTACTTTCCCGAATTTTTGACGGTGTTCAAAAGTTGGGAAGGCAAGGCAGCTATTCATTTTCTAAAGCTAGAAGCCTTGCCATATGAACTTGTTAATATACGGATGAAGAGCTCTTACTTTCCTTAAGACAAGTGGTAAAACGCAGTATAGGCTTAAAGAAGATACGAGCACTTAAAGAAGCAGCCAATCGTTCGATTGGTATTCGTCAAGGGGCAGCTATGGCGAAATTAGAGTTGAGAGCCTTATTAGAGAAGTATAATTTTATTCAAATGAAATTCGAAGAATTAGATTATCAATTAGATCAGTTATTAGACCATATCCCAGGTGTCACACAGATGTTAGAGGTGTCAGGGATTGGTCGAGATACTGTAGCAGGGTTTTTCGCAGAGGTCGGCGACCTCAGAGACTATCAACATCTTCGCCAAATCGTAAAATTAGCAGGTTTAAGTTTAAAAGAAAACACATCCGGAAAGCACAAAGGTCAGACTAAGATTACCAAACGGGGACGAAAGAAATTGAGGGCTCTCTTATTCCGGGCAGCCATGATACTGGTGGCAAAGAACAAGGCTTTTAAAGCTCTCCATATATATTACACAACACGTGCTCAGAATCCATTAAAAAAAATGCAATCTCTGATAGCCTTGTGTAACAAGCTTATTCGAATTCTGTTTTCAATCGGTAAAAAACAATTTACGTTTCAAGAAGACAAGATGTTAATGGATATCCCTTATATGGCAACATTTATGGTACATCAAACAGTCGCATAGTTCATCGAATTTAGGTTACACGGTCATTTAATTAATACTCATTTAAAAGTGAAGTACGGATTAGTCGGCAAAGCAACTAACGTGAGGGCTTAGATCCTGTGGGGCAGCATGACCGACATCCGCCTCATGGAAAGGTTGAACGAAGGAATGTAGGAGCATCGACTCTGTGAGACATGGGAGGGTTGACCTCCATGAGACATGTGGATATCCTAAAGTGCGGTTATAAAATTGATTAAACCAATTTTTTCCTATAATTGGCTAGTTTAGCATACACTTTTTTCGATAAATCACTAACCTTGAGGAGTGATGCCGATCTTACATAAATAACTGTTAATGACATGACCATGAAATTCGAAGAATTCTTGAGCAATCGTGAGATTTTGTTTAGTTTATTGAGGGAGGTTAGTTCAACACAATGAAAACTAAAATGATTTTAATAATCAACATTTACTTATTGACTTTTGCTTTGAGAATGATTAATATGAAGTTAACTTCATGTGAAGATAACTTCATGTGAAACAAACTTCACTTCAGGAAAATTTAGGTTAAGAGAGGTATGTTTGAAAAATCTATTCATACAGCGCTTTTTTGTATCAATCTTGATAATTGTATTGGGAATCATTCAAATAACTCTCGATAAAATCAGTAGGATTTAATTTTGGGTATTTCATATTATTCTTAGGGGGAATAATCTTGGTTTCCTCAACAATTTCTTATATTAAATCCCGAAAGAATAAATCTCTAGAAAAGGAATTAGCAAAGGAATATGATGAAAGAGACGCTTTAATTGATGGAAAAGTTGCTCGCTTTTCTTTGCAAATTCTGATATACGAAATCTTTATTCTTATGTTTTTAACTAATTTTGTGGTAATCGCAACAAATACTGTATTGTTTGTTGTCTTAGTATAATTAATAATTAGTGAATTTTGGGCTAGAAAATATTATAATCATTTCCTTTAATTAGGGGGATTTATGAAAAATAGAGTAAAAGAATTACGAATAGAACATGAAATAACACAACAAGAATTAGCTGATAAAGTAAGTGTATCTTCTAGAACAATCATCTCATTAGAAAAACAACAGTATAATCCATCTGTGCTACTTGCGTATAAAATAGCTTCAGTTTTTAATTTATCAATTGAAGAAACTTTTATTTTTGATGAGGATGACAAATAATCCATTTTAAAAAGATGCACATATTAAACAAACAACGGAGGATTTTAAATGCAGATTATATTATTTATTTTTGGGGCAGTTTTTATAGTTTGGGGTATTTATCGTATGAAAACTGACGATGGTTTATTCGGAAAAAATCAAAAAAGTAAGAATATATTTAATTTATTACTAATGGGAGAAGCATCAGGATTAGGACAATTTTCGGGTGGGGTTTTGTGCATAATCCTAGGGGTTATTGCATTTTTTGTAAAGTAGTAATAAATAAGAATTTTATTTTTACACTGAAATATTGTGAATAAAATCACTTAAACAAACGGGTTCTTTATCTGAAGATCGGAGCTGTCTCTAAGGCAGCTTTTTCTTTTTGCAACTATCGAATTATACTATAACTATTAGATTGGTTGTTGAAAATGAAAAGGAAGAAAAAGAAGAAAAAGAAGAAAAACGAATCAAATAAAATTAAAATGACATTTGGAAAGAATTCTTATGTTAAGGACGATGAAACAGATTTTATATTTGCGTGGTTACATCCTATTATTTCGTGTAGGTTATGTATCAAGTATTTTATAAAATGGATAACGTCTGTGGATTCTTCTTCGGCACCTACTGTTCATCGTTATTACATTTTATTCTTTACATTGATATGAGGTCATTTTTGTGGATTTATATTGGAATGGGGATTGGGATAATCTCAAATGATAAGTCAGATGGTATGAGGTTAGTGACAGAGATTCCAATGACTATTGGAATGTCATTATTAAGTATATTTGGACTGTTGTTGGTTATACGGATTGTAATTTCTTTCTTTGAAATGATCAGACTATTTAAAAAGGATAACTTATTTTTGTATGGTTTGGGAGTTACTGTTGTATATGGATTTATTGGCATGATTTTGTTGGGAAGTGCACTGTGGTAGTTTTATATACATGTTCTTCTTCAAGTAACAGGAGCATTCCTGTATTAACTGAAATACTAAAAAGTTTGTGAAGAAATGTACTTAAACTAACGGGTGCGTTCGTAATATAAGGTTAGCCAGTTTTTATTGGTTGACCTTTTTTTAATAGAATCTATTATATCAGTAGCCAGGGTAGGATACGGGTGCGTGGAACTTGATCCCGTGAACTAAACTGTCCGCCCCCTACTTGTAGAAACATGTTTGAGGCTGGTTGGGACGCAGATCTCGAATAACAAGCGAAGCTATGACACTACATGGAGGCCTAGGGGTACTGGTTAGTAAGTAGAGGAGGAAAAAACAATGAATCCAGTTGTTGGTCTGGATGTGGCAAAAGGAGAGAGCCAAGTTCAGGCATTTTTAGATCAATCTAAACCGTATGGGAAGAGCTTTTCAATGAAGCATATCAAAGAGGAGTTAGATCACTTTTTAGAATTTCTAAAAGAAATTGAAGAGGTGACAGGGCAAATGCCTATGGCCATTTTAGAATCTACAGGGCATTACCATTCTCCTGTTATTCAATACCTGGAGGAACAAGGGATTCCATATATCTTACTAAATCCGATTATTTCTTATCAGGCAAAGAAGTCCAGCTACGGAAGGTGAAAACGGATGCTATCGATGCGTACCCAGTTGTGTGTGCTGTATTACAAAGAGGATTTAAAACCTCATAAAATTAGAGGAATTCAGCTATTAGACCTTCGGAATTTGTCCAGACAACAGGAAATCGTAACGAATATGTATGTGGAAGCTAAACTTCAGTTTCACACCATTTTAGATCAAGTGTTTCCTGAATACCGGAAGGTTTTTGGTGATCTATATTCAAGGGTTTCTTTATTGATATTAAAGGAATATCCCACTTCAGAGGCGGTATTAACAGCCGGGGAAAGTAAACTAGCAGAGAGTGTTATAGAGTTCTGTCCTAGCCGATCGGGTCAATGGGCATGGGAAAAAGCAAAAAAAAAATGGACTCCGCGTCTCGAAATCCATTTCAAATAAACGTGTATCAAAGTCACGTAATCAATCTTCGTATGTATATTGAGTTGCTTTTTCATTACCAGGGACACCTCTCTGATTTGGAAGATCGTATAGTGGCCCTGGCAAATGAACTGGAAGAATATAAGATTATCCAATCGATTCCCGGTATCGGAGAGAAAATCGCAGCCACGATTATCTCTGAAATTGGTGAAATCGATCGGTTTAATCACCCGAAAAAACTAGTTGCCTTCGCTGGAGTAGATCCAAGTGTTCACTCATCAGGTAAGTTTACGGCAACCATTAATCGTATTACGAAAAGAGGTTCGAGCAGACTACGTCATTCTCTGTATCTTGCCGTACTATGCGGCATAAGGAGTTCAAGGAACAAAAAGCTTAAAGCTTTCTTTGATAAGAAAAAATCGGAAGGAAAGCTAGCCAAAGTGGCGATTGTTGCCTGTATGAATAAACTTCTTCATTATAAAATAATTTAACAACTCATTTACTCCCATCTAAATAAGGACGGGGGTATGTATGTTTGAAGTAATAAAATTAAATAACTTATTGTAATCTTGACATTTCCATATTGCGGGTACTACCAGCGAAGCTGTCACTACCCGCAATATAGGAAGTATGAATATGGGAGGGGGGTAATTTAGAAAATGTACCTCAACCGATAGATCATAAATAATTCACAACATACCGCATAGTGAATCCTCCGAATCTTTTAGGTTTTCCCTAAACATCCAGACAGATTATTTGATTTTATTTAAATATCTATAAATAGTGGCTTCGGATACGTCTAAATATTTGGCTACCTCGCTTACGCCGCCTTTAAGTAAAAAAGCTCCCTTTTCATTCAGTATTTTGACCACTTCAATTTTTTCTTGCGGTGACATCCGTTCAGGTGGAATGTCATACTCTGCTAAAACCCCTTTAATAAGAGATAAAAGAAGTTCCTCAATATTTTCTTCAAAATTCTCAAAAAGATGTGTATCAAAGGTAGGCTTTGATGACTCGACAGGATCATTTTTGGGTTTGTCAATCATGATGAATTGATCCAAAATGTTGCGAGCGTTTATAACATCGGAAATATCCATGTTAACACAAATCATGCCAATGATTTTGTTCGTTTCATCTTTAATAAAATAGCTCGAAGAACGGAGCGTCTTATTCTTTTTTGATCTACTTTTATAATTGCAGATATAATCTCGATCTTTATAACTTTCATCTTTTAATATTTTCAAAGCAAGATCCGTAATGGGACTATTAATCTTTCTTTCACTAACATGTCCATTCACTATTTCAATAATGGAATGATCAGGGTTTGTTACATCGTGTAAAACAACCTCACAATTTTCCCCCATTATGTCAGCAATAAAGTGCACCATGGGAATATACTGTTTCAGCTTTTCGACATTTGTCACTACCATCACTCATCGCACCTTCAATTTCCATTTGTTAATTTTATTTTAACAAATATTTTTAAAATTTCAACTTTACTAAAAATTTAGTTGTTGTAATAATAATTATACATTATAATAAAATAAAATCATCATAATAATTTTTTATTACAGGAGGCAATTACGATGAAAAACGCTATTTCAACGAACAATGCACCAGGTGCCATTGGACCTTATTCTCAAGCCGTAAAAATGGGAGACTTTCTTTTTGTTTCTGGACAACTTCCGATTAACCCAAGTACAAATGAAATGCCGGAATCCGTTGCAGAACAAACGAAGCAATCATTAGAAAATGTAAAAGCCATTCTAGAAGCTGCTGGAAGCGATTTACAACATATCTTAAAAACAACTGTATTTTTAAAAGATATAAATACGTTTACGAAAATGAATGAAGTATATAAATCGTACTTTACTGAAAATTATCCGGCTAGAAGTGCAGTAGAGGTTGCTCGCTTACCAAAAGAGGCTTTAGTGGAAATCGAAGTCATTGCATGTGTACCAAATAATTAGTAGTACATTTAAATAATCCTATTAAAATATCATCGCGCAAGGGGGTGAAAAACCGTTTAATTTAACCATTTGTGTAAGCCTTTTCATTCTATTTTTCTACTTAAAGGGGTCTCGCCAAGATTTCGGAAATTTTGTACGCTAAGCGAATTTCAGCAATGATTTTGCTATTTTTATGTACGTTAAGCCCTTCCCAAAAACGGTATCAGTCCAAATTATTGAAACTTTGTTTTTGGTATTGAGTTTTGGGTATGAAAACCAGCTATTTTCAAATAAAAAGTAGCTTTGCTAGATCCAGCATCAAAAACGAACGTTAGGTTGCTTCACTTTTATATCAAGGTTTGTAGCCTTAACGTACATTTTTTCCGAAATGTTGTCTGTACCTCTTAAAGCATCTATATTTAGGAGGGATATGCTATTGACTAATCAAAATAACAACAAAAAAAAATGGTTTACGCTTGCCGTATTAATTCTGGGTGGAGGAACGGTTTTTAAACTCCCTTGGTTAAAAGATGCTTTTTATATCCCTATGATGGATTATTTCCATTTGACACACACACAAATTGGTTTTACCCTGTCTGTTTACGCTTTTATCCAGACCTTTGGTTACCTCATATCTATGTATGTAGCAGATCGATTTTCCAAGAAAAAGTTGATGCCGGTTGCATTAATTGGGATTGGAGGAACGGGATTTTACTTGACAACATTTCCAAGTTATTACGAAATATTAGTCATTTGGGGACTTTTCGCTTTATTTGCAGAAATTGCTTTTTGGCCCGTCTTGATCAAATCTGTAAGATTACTAGGGGATTCAAATGAACAGGGGAGAATGTTTGGTTACCTAGAAGCAGGAAGAGGAATCGTAGATACTGTTATAGCGTTTGCTGCCCTTGGAATCTTTAAATGGTTAGGAGAAGGGGCGGCAGGTTTCAGAGGTGCCATCCTCTTCTTTTCGATCACCATGATTGTGATTGCTATTATTTTGTATTTCCTCCTTGAAGAGGATGAAATTAAAGAGGTAGATGAGCAAGGCGAAAAAGTTAACAAAAATAAGGTAGCATTAAAAGGTGCATTAAAAGCGATAAAAATGCCAGAAATATGGGTAGTTGCATTCACTATATTTTCAGTATATTCCGTTTATATTGGTTTGACGTACTTTGTTCCATTCTTAAAAGACATCTATGGAGTACCTGTTGCTTTAATAGGGGTATATGGGATCATTAACGCATACGGTTTAAAAATGTTAGGCGGACCTATAGGGGGATTCCTGGCTGACAAAAAGTTTAAATCTCCATCAAAATATTTGCGGGTGGCTTTTGCAGCATCTATCATTGGAATGATTATCTTTATTCTGTTGCCCCATCAACATCTGAATGTTTATGTTGGTGTAACCTTTACACTCGCTTACGGTGCCATCATCTTTTCGCAAAGAGCGGTATTCTTTGCTCCTATTGAAGAAGTAGGAATCCCAAGAGAAATAAGTGGTGCCGCAGTTTCTATTGCCTGCTTAGTAGGATATGCTCCTTCCATGTTTGCCTTTACTCTATATGGAAGCATGTTAGATCGATCACCAGGACTGGAAGGATATCGACATGTCTTTTTGACCATGATTGCATTTGCAGTTATCGGTTTGCTTATTAGTAGCTATTTAGTAAAAATCGTTAACAAGAAAAAAGAACTCCAACAAAATCTGGAGGGCAACCAAATCAATGCTTAATTTTATATCAAAAGATAAATTGACATAAGGGAGTGTAAGACATGAAAATTGGATTAGAGACAGAAAGCTTTCACTTGCAGTTTATTACAGGTCGAATGGATATTTTCGGTTTTATCAGAAAAACAGCCGAATTGGGATTAGATGGAGTCATGATCAATATTGTTCCATGGCCAGAGTTACCAGGAAGTGGTACGTTAGAATCATTTGAACCAGAATACTTAGACAAGGTGAAAAAAGAAATTCAAAAGTATGGATTTTTCGCTGAAATCGATACAAATGGAACCGATCCGAAACATCTAACTGAGGTCATTGTGGCCGCGCATAGAATTGGAGCGGATGTCATTCGTACGTATACCTGCATGGGAGAATATGATCAAGACAGATTGAGAAGAGCTCCTGAAGACATTAAACAAATTGTACCATTATTAAAGAAATATAGAATCAAGCTTGCTGTTGAAAATCACGAGGAAGAGTTAACGGATGAAGTGATTCAAATCATTAAGGAAATCAACAGCCCTTGGGTTGGTGCTCATTGTGATTTCGGGAATGCAATGATGGCATGGGAGGACCCGGTTGAAGCTGTAAGAAAATTAGCACCATATGCCTTTACAACGCATTTTAAGGATCATATTATCGTCCATGATGGCGAAGATTACAGGGTATGTGGCGTACCTGCTGGGACTGGGAATATCGATTTGGAAGAATCTTTTAAAATATTGATTGAGAATTCAATGTTGACTAGAATCAACGTTGAAATGTGCTTCCCATATGCCATCCATTTTAAGAGAGAGCCTGGTACAGGCGGAGTCTTTGCAGTAGGCGAAGGAGCATTTAAGGTGGAACAATCTCCTTATGATTTAAATGTAATTAAACCATTGGATTACTATTATCCGCCAGCAGAACTTCTAGAACAAATGATTGAGGATCAAGAAAAAGGTGCAGAGCAATCGGTTAGATATGCACTTGCTTTAAGGGATAAATACTGCCGCTAAATAAAAAACAGGGAGGGGTTCTTTCGGGAATAATCTCCCTATTTATTTTGCAGAAGAGTGCTTGAGTTTAACAATAGGGTTGATACGCAACACTTTCTTATGGGACTAAAGGGGCAGGTTAATTTAATAAGGGAATTAAAAAGGGGATACAGTACATACTGTATCCTCTAATCTTTTACTTCATATAGTAGCCTGTTATAAGTGGAGGGTTAACAGGAAATGATGGTATTCATGAGCAATTCTGGAGCCAAGCTCAGCAGCGACAAGTGAATAATCTCAAGATATTTTCAACTTATTTCCCTAGTTTTTTTCAATAAAAAGTCCGGCTCCTAATGGAATATTATAAATTTAAAAAGCTACAGCTACAAAAGAATCTGGGATTGAGGGGCTCAAAGATACTTTAGATTTACGAAAGAGATAGTACCGTTTTGATAAGATGAGGGCAGAATGAAATAGGGGATCTGTTAAAAATCCCATACTATTACATATACTGCACGCATTCTCCACGCCGCCCTGGAGGCTTTCCCTCCCATGCCCTATCATTCCTTCGTCATGCCTATCTAAGGTATTCTAAAAAAGAGGGAGGTAAGTAAACATACATGAATTAGATGTAGGTGTGGAAATATCTTTTATTAAATCTCGACCTTTTTTCATATCTTCAATCTTTAAACCATTTTAGAAATGGGTCTTTTAAGTCAATTAGAGTCCGAAAATTCAGCAAAAACTTTGAATAGGACGACTTACTTCTATTTATTACTCCCCAAACACATCTATTTTCCACAAATGAATCGCATGGCGTTCTTTTTCGAAACCCTTTTCCAAATAAATTTCTGTAGTGGATAGCTGCTCGTGGCCCAGACTCTTCAAAATCTGATAGACATCAACTCCATTTAAGTGAGAAATGATGGCGAAAGCATGCCTGAATGTATGAGGACCAATGGAAGAGGAACGAAACTTCAAAAAAAGAAATCCACTCTCTTTAATGGCTTTTGTGATGTATTGAGACAAATAAGAGGTAGAGTTGGCACGGCCGGTATTGGTCGTAAAGAGCGGGTCGTCTCCTTCTGCAGCATCTTAGTCTAATTTTACAGCATAGAGTATATTTTTTCTTAGACGAGAAATGATAAATCTGAGAGAAAGGGGGGCGTTTCATATTTTTTTCTCCGGTTTATTTAAAAGGAAACGTTATTCAAAATACCAGCAAACAAACCAAAATGTTTATTCAGAAAAACTTAGTTCGATAGATCATTTTCCGCTGTATCCTGATTTATCGATGAATATACAAGTACTTCAACAGATGTTTCACCATGCTCCGGATTTGGTGATTCGCCACTTCGAATTCGCCGGAAAGGGAACAAAGGCAGTTCTAGTATACGTAGATGGTTTAACAGATAAAAATTCAATAAGCAATAACGTTCTAAGTGCCCTGATGCAATCCTCTTTCGACCCAAAGAAGGGATTGCCTACAACTGTAGGGGATGTTGAAGACGTCCATTCATGGATATCCATTGAACATGCACTTTTTGCAGGTGACAGTGCCTTATTCATCCAAGGGGAAACTAAAGCATTTCTTTTGGATACAAAAGGATGGCCTCAAAGAGCGATTGATGATCCGAAGTTAGAAACATCACTGAAAGGTGCCCACCAGGGATTTGTAGAGACCGGAAGTCAGAATGTAGCAATGTTGCGAAGGTATATTCCTAACCGAGAATTGATCATAAAGGAACTTACAGTCGGTGTTCGCGGAAAGTCAAAGGTCTTTATCGTTTATTTGGGAGATGTTGCTAGTGAAGAAGTACTGCAGGAACTTGAAGACAGAATCAAACAAATTCAAATGGACGTGATAATTAATACTGGTGAACTATCTGAACTCATTGAAGATAACCCATATTCCCCGTTTCCTCAGTTTATATTAACCGAGAGGCCGGACGCAGCAGCTTCACAAATTCTTCAAGGTCGATTTGCCGTTATCGTCGATCGTTCGCCATCTGTTTTAATTGCTCCGGTAACAGTAATGTCTTTTCTTCAGAGTATTGATGATTACAGCACACGCTGGTTAGCTGCATCATTGATACGGTTGCTGCGCTTTTTCGCTTTTATGATCACATTATTTCTACCTTCAACATATGTAGCCATTATATCCTATAATTATGAAGTCATTCCGTTAAAGCTTTTTTTATCCATAGCCGAATCACGGGTGGTTGTGCCCTTTCCGCCAATCATAGAAGCACTCCTGATGGAGGTTACCATTGAAATGATGAGAGAAGCAGGCGTTCGTCTTCCGGCTCCAATAGGCCAAACGGTTGGTATTGTGGGAGGAATTGTGATCGGACAGGCAGCTGTTCAGGCAGGTATAGTAAGCAATATTATGGTGATTATCGTTTCTGCAACGGCAATCGGCTCATTTATCATTCCAAGTTATGACATGGGGACGGCTATCCGAATGCTGCGATTTCCAATGATGTTATTAGCAGTCATGTTTGGAAGTACCGGAATCATGATTGGTGCCATGACGTTGATTGCGCATTTAATTAGTCTTGAATCGCTGGGAACTCCGTATGCAAGCCCATTAGCTCCTTTCCGGTTTGCTGATATGAAGGACTCATTTATTCGTTTTCCTTTATGGAAAATGATTACAAGACCAAAAAGTGTAAGGACAATTCAATCCAATCGTCAGGGAAAGCCTAAAAGATAAGGTGAGGAAAATGAAAAAATACACTCATAATGAAATCACCATCCTGCAATATATTTTTTTAATTGTTGGGACCCAAATGGGGGTCGGTTTTTTGTCGCTTCCTAGAGTTGTTGCTGAAAAGGGTGGAACAGACGGCTGGATGGGCATCATCATTGGTTGGATATTAAGTGTTGCTTCCAGTATTATTATGGTGAAAACGGCTAAGAAGTTCCCAAATGACACGCTTTACGATCTTCTTATCCGATTTTTCGGAAAAATACTAGGTAAAGTGGCTATTTTCATTATTCTTGGATACACTTTAAGCTTTTCTTTGATCATATTTATTAACACTTTTCTTTATATAAAAGCATGGTTTCTTCCCAATACACCTGATTACTTAATTGTAATGTTATTTTCAATCCCGGTATTATTTATAGTCAGGAATGGTCTCCGTGTTATTGGAAGATATAATGAATTGATTTTCTATATGACGATGTGGCTCCCGGTAGTTCTTTTGTTTCCATTAAAAGATGGAAGTTTCTTGAATTTACTTCCATTGTTTAAAGTTGGTTGGAAGTCAATTTCAGCTACCCTGCCGCCGGTCATTTATTCGTTCCTAGGGTTTGAGCTTGTCTTTTTCTTTTATCCTTTCTTAAAGAAAAAGCAATATGCCATTCATGGAATTATTATTGCCAACACCTTATCGATGTTCTTTTATCTCTTTGTAACCATTAGCTGTTTTGTGTTCTTTAGTCCGGATAGCATTACCGATTTTAATCAGCCTGTCCTAAGTATGCTCAAAGTGATTGAATTCCCGTTTATTGAGCGTCTTGACGTGGTTATATTGAATATTTTGATCCTTTTTTCCTCAAGATCCTGGATCTTGTACATGTACTGTACGGTCTTTAGTTTCAGTCAATTAATGAATAAGCAGGATCATAGTTTATATGTGCCCGTTTTGTTAGGTTTACTCGTCATAGGCACATTTTTTGTTCAACCAACATGGATGCAAGTAACAACCTGGCAAAAATGGGCTTCGAATGCCGGGATTGCGGTAGCATATGTGTTTCCCGTTTTTTTATGGATTTACAGTTGGGGATATGAGAAATTTTCACGGAGGAGATTTTCATGAGCCGAAAAATAGGAGTGTGTCTTTTAATCCTTGTAATGATACTCTCTGGGTGTATGGATGCTACACCAATAGAGGAAGTTAGCGTCTCACTTATTTTAGGCCTCGATTTAGATGAAGAGGATAATTTATTAGTGTATATGTCAAGCCCGATATTTAGTAAAGAGGCAAAAGATAAGGAAGAAGTGTATGAAGTTAAATCATATACCCTCCGACATTCAAGAGAAAAATTTGATGCGAGGGTAATAGGATTAACATCAGGAAGTAAAACGCAATTGTTTTTGGTGGGAAAACGATTGCTTAAAAAGAAGGATTGGTTTGACTATCTCGATCCTTTCTTCAGAGATCCTAAAAATACAGTAACCGCGCGTGTTGTCGCTGTAGATGGATCTGTTGCAGAGGTTATATTCAATAAACCAGCAGATAAACCACGACTATCTCTATATTTAACAAGTTTAATTGATGCTGCCGCCAAGAGGAATATTGTGAAAGAAACGACCCTACAGGATTTTCACAGCCAAATGGAGGACAAAGGGAGAACGGCGTGGATCACCCAAATCAAAAAGAAAAAAAGAATCGAGCTAACAGGCTCCGCACTGCTAGCTCAGTCCGGCCAGTATAAAATAACAATAACACCTGAAGAAAATCAATTATTAAATATTTTAGAAGGTAAAAAAAAAGGTGATTATTCCATAACTATTCCGGTTTCTATGGAATCCGCCAGTAAAGGCAAACCATACATCAGCTTCTCCATTTCAGATTTGAAAGTAAAGAAGAAAGTAAAGTTCAATGGACGCTTTGTATTTGATATTAATGTAGATTTACAAATCTCGATATCCGAACAACTCTTTCCATTCGATGTCCAAAAAGATTATGCAAAGCTTGAAAAAAGCATTACAAATGAGCTTGAGAATGAAACCAATCAATTAATTCAAAAAATACAAAAGTCTCAAATTGATCCTTTAGGGCTTGGCCTGTATGCAAGAGCCTACACTTATCAAGAGTGGAAAAAAGTAGAAGAAAACTGGGGGAACACTCTGGCAAAATCAAAAATAAACATACATGTAAAAACAAAAATTAAGGGCATAGGAACATCGAATCATCAATAGGACAAAAGCTTTCATAATGGGGATCCTGAGAACCGATCCCGGTTTCTAGGATAAGGTCCCTTTTAGGGATTAAATCTGCAAGCTTTTTTTGTGTAATCAAAAATAACAGATTCCAGATTACAATGATAACTTTCTTTTGAAGGAGGAATGAATAATGGCCATTAGGAAATTAAATAAAGTCGGAAATAGCTTGACTATTACGTTTCCAGTTCTATCTTTCCACTAATCAAATTATTGCTATCAATGCCATTAAAATAAAAGTTTATTCTCCTACTGAACAAATCGGGGTGAAAGATCCAGGTCTCCTTGATTCTGCAGTGAACAGACCTAGACAAACTGTTTTCGAGAATGATGTTCATGAAAAGGCTGCAGCCTTATTCGAATCCATTTCAAAAAGTCATGCGTTCCACAACGCAAACAAGAGGACAGACTTGCTTCCCTAATTATGTTTCTGAAGATCAATCATTATCAATGGAGCAAGATTTTGTTGTAGACGTCGTCAACCATAAGTATGATTTTAAACTATCGTAAGAATCATCCAAGAGAATATACAGTTTTTATAAAAAGAGTTTGAGATTCATGCAGGATATAAGCTAATTGGCTCTTTACCGAAGGTTGGTTTTATAAAAATAAAGATGGAGATATGCAGCAAATTTATGCTAAGTTTTGGAATACAATAAGTGATTATTATCAAATTAAATAAGCCCCAAATCAGAATAAATAATTCTAGAATAACAATTAATTGAATAATCGAAAGATTCAGTAAATAATATTGACACAAATTGGACACTGAGCTAGTATTGAAAGCAGATAGTTCATTAATAAAAAACACAGTTTTATATTATAAAACAATTATTCTCTTAAAAAGAAAAATCCTGAAAATTTATAATATAAAACAATGGGTTTCAGCCGAATGAAAGCGGTCACAAAACTTAAGAGGAGGAGGCCGCTTTTGAATTTTTACCTCTATTAAAACTGTATTTGTAAAAGTCTAGTGTGCCTGAACTCACGAATGGTAAAGTGGTGGCTAATGATGGAAAGACAAAGGACATGTCATGTAGGGACTTGATGCTTGCATTGGACAAGACAGGGAAAATAGCACCCTAAAGGCTCAAAACAACACCACTTAGAGCTGGAGACCACAAAGGAATAAAACACCTTTCACACAATGAAACACCCATAAAGTATGCAGCTTGAAAGATTTGCAGCCGTTACGGGTGGAGGTTAGAAACAACTGGTGAAAGCCAGAGAAATAAAGGTATTAGTCAAAATTCATTTAGTATTTTGACACTACGTAAACCAGAAGGGAGGTAAATACGGATATGCAGAAATATCTTTTTAGAGAGTGTATGCATGAGTACAAGAATGTAAGTGGTTCATGGTGTATTTGTATATATAATCAACCAGAGTATTCGTATAAATCCAAATTATGATGGAACTATCGGAATGAATTATTGTATCTATTAGTGATGTACCATCAAACACCAAATAACAAAAAAGAAGGGATCAAAGTTATGAAAGGAATGACTTTTTTTAAGAAAAAAGCTAGAAACCTACTGACATATTTTTTAGCTTTGGTTTTTACCTTGAGTTCTTTTCCCACTACCGTATTGCCGGTCATCAATGCTTCAGCGGCAGAGGTTGTCAATGGGAAGGCTCCGGGAACCTCAGCGAAAGAGGTTGTGTCGCTGAAAGAAGTCTACAAGGACCATTTTCTTATCGGCAATACTGTTAGCCCGGCCGACTTAACGAATGCAGCAAAGTATGATTTTATGAAGTTCCACTATAACGCGCTGACGCCCGAAAACGCTACGAAGCCGGACTCCATATGGTCCAACCCAACTCGAGATCCGTCATTCACATCAGCCGACAACATGTTAACTCAAGTCAAAGCCGACGGTTTCTATACGATTGGACATGCCTTGGCGTGGCATAATCAGTCAGCTGGCTGGCCGCAAAGTGATCAGAATTATACCGAGGCAAGGGCCAGCTTGAAAAGGTATATTTCTACAATCGCCGGACACTATAGTCAGGGTCCTTATAAGCTCAACACCTGGGATGTTGTTAATGAAGCAATGAGGGATAATCCGGAAAATCCGACCGATTGGCGGAACGCGCTTCGCTCCGGCATTCAACCAACGGAACGGCCGTCCAGATGGTTTGAAGCTTACGCTAACGGCGGAAACGGGTGGGATTATATCTATGATGCCTTCCTGTTTGCGCGTGAGGCCGCCCCGGACGCAATTCTGTATTACAATGACTTTAACGACGAGGAACTTGCCAACAAGGCAATCGCGATTGCCTCAATGGTCAACGAGCTCAACGAAAGATACGCGAATGAGCACCCTGAGGTAAACGGAAGGAAACTGATCGAGGGTATCGGGATACAGGGGCATTACAACCTCCGACTCAATGTAGATAATTTAGAGGAAGTTTTAAAGGTCTATAGTGAAACCGGGTGTGAGATCAGCATACGGGCTTCCGCTCATCCGTCAATATCCGCTTCAGCGACGGTGAAACCCAATTCAAACTGTTTCAGGAGTTCTATAATCGAGACGACGGTAAACTGGCAATGCTTAACAGTAATGAATTCCAGCCCTTACCAAAACATACAGGTGGTAAGCTCACTATTAATACAGATAGTAGTATAGACGATGATCATTTGAAAACATTGAAATTAAAGAAGTCTCTGTGGGATCAGAACTGGGCTCCGATTAATCAGGCGCGTGTTACAGACTTCACTGTCCCGGAAAATTTTTGGAGATTGGCCAAAACTATCAAATCCGGTAAGACTTATATCGTTGTATCCGCCAACTCAGGTCTGGCTCTGACCAATAGGAACGTGACATCTGTCCCGGCGACCGGCGGTGTTACAAACGCCAAACGAGGGCTTGCGGGGACGCCTGTCACCATAGTTGACGACATTATTGTAGCGCCGGAGCTGATCCAGGACAATACGAGACTTATCTTTAATGAGAGTACCAGCCCCGATCCGGGACCATACACAAGGGCGAATGGTTACACTGGATACACGATGTTAAGTCTGGTTCACGGTGGCCTTGTGGCCCCCTCTATTTTGTGGCGGGATTTGAGCAGCGACATGACGGCTCCATTACGCACAGACACAACTATTGGAGATAGTGCATTAGATCGAGCGGTATGGTTTAACACGGGTATAGACCCCGATACCGGCGAGACGACGCTATTTTCCCATACTGGTTCAAACAATTACACTTATGCGCTGCACGGAAGCGAAAACGGTTTTGTCGGCCAAGGAGGCACGGCCCCTCTGGAGGACTATGCAGCTGCTAGCCGTGTTAAGCTGTATGAGTACGTGTCCGACTATTCGTATGAAGACTTAACGAGTCTGGGCGCAGAAATAAGCCTCGACCCGGTGGAGCGTATCGTGAGTGAGCGTGACGCCAATATCCCCATTACGGCGGATGTACCTGACGGTTCCAAAGCGGTGTTGAAAAAGGACGGCGTTTCAGTCGCTTCCTCGATATTCGCAAACGGCAAAGCGGTGATCAGCGTTAAAGGCAGCGATGTTGACGCCGGCGCGAATTATGCAGTCGTAGTGTATGATGGTTCCAAAATACTTGGCGTGGTAATTCTCCCGGTAGTCACTGTCGTCAGCGCGACGCCAACAGCTACGGTAAAGAAACTCAATGGTAATCAAAAACGACTGACAGTTACCATTACGGAAGAATACTCCGATGATTCGGCGGAGCCTTTCATTGAAGAGGTACTAATCAGGAATAACGCGGCAGACGTTTATCAGGTGGGACCATATAAGGTTTATGTGGACACTAAGGGCAACAACAAGATTCGTAAATGCTATATTATGAACGAGTAGCAGCAAGAAGCTGAACAGCAACACGCAGCACAGCAAAACAAAGTGCAACAGCCTATTGAAGGTCCACAATAAAAAATGACCTCCTTTTATTGCCAAACTCTCTTTTAAAGCATTTCAAAAAAACAGTGGTGTTATTCAATCAACTCCAGAAGGTTTATTGTTAGCAAAAAGTAAAAGTAGTCCTATGGGCTACTTTTATTTTTCTTGGGTTCCATCCTGCTCATTCCCATAAGAATATCAAATAAGCTGCTATGATAGATAGCAGTTTATTCCGCTAGTCTGCCCTTAGAGGGTCATAAATATTGGGCACATTTTCGTCACGAACTCATTATAATTAGATAAGCTCCTATGACAGTCAATATTGGTATACGTACTATGCGAGCCTTCATTAGATATTGCTACAAGAAAGGTTTCATTGATACACCAATCATGAGGACTTTAAGCCAATCAAAACACCAAAGGATACCCGACGAAGCATGGGTACGTATCTTATGCTCCAATGAACTATAAAATTTTCGGCAGCACTAAGATTCTTGATAATCTTGGCCAAGCAGTAAATGGTAATATAAGTTCTATTTATGCTATATGAAGCCTAATCCGTTGTTCTCCTTTTTTTAATCCTTTTCAAGATAATTGGTTCTTTTCTCTCCCAGCAGTTTCGCAGCCTTTTTAGCCTTCTCCTGCTCAGGGTTTGTTTAGAGGGCAGCCGTTGTAGTTGAAGTATGACCAAGTTGAGGCATCAGTAGATGAATGCCCCTGACTGTTCCATTAAATTCGTCCCATAGGTATGCCTAAGTTTGTGTGGGGACATCGATTTATTGATCTTAAATGCCTTCGTGTATTTCTTTACTAGAGCCTCGATGGCGCGGTTGGAAAGGGGGGGGGGGGGCCCCATCATTCACCCTAGTCAAGAATACATAGTCCGTATCATCGTTTGAGCCCCTATAACGTTCCGTTCGCACAGCTAGGTAATCTTTTATGTCCTGCATAGATGGAGGAGAGACTGCCACTACATCCTTTTTACCACCCTTACGTAAAACGTGTATCTGTTTTTCCTCAAAATCTAAGTCTCGTAACCTTAAATTGGATAACTCATTCACCCGGATGCCGCTGCCTAAGAAGAGGGAATATTCTTTTTCTGAATTCACACCCTTTAATTCTATTAATTCAATAATATTGGAAGGGAATGAATATAAAGGGGATGAATTTATTAATACTTATGCGCCTTATTTTTTTATTTATGGAGGTTTTTATACATCCTTGATTTATCAAGCTTTGTTCTGTTCTCTACTATAAAAAGTGCATAAAAGCTATAGCTTTTATGCACTTTTTAAGTATCAATTATAAGTTTTTGAGGGTTAGTTCTTATAAGGTTTATTTCATGAGAACATAATTATTAGCTAAAACATATCTGGTATATATTCTTCTAAAAAATCCATTTATGGCTTTACAAATACGGTTTTAATAGAAGTGAAAAACTCAATTGCAGCTTCTCCTTGCTCACGAGAGTGGGAGCTAGATTGTTTCATTCCCCCGAATGGGGCTTGGAGTTCAACTCCAGCAGATTCAGCATTAATACGTACGAGACCAGCATCCATCTCATTAATAAAAGAAAGCATGTGACCAATATTTTTAGTGAAAATAGAAGCACTTAGCCCAAATTTCACGTCGTTTGCAATTTGTAATGCTTCTTCTAAAGTCTCAACTTTGATAAGGGCAAGCACTGGTCCGAAAATTTCCTCTTGGGCAATAGACATTCTATTACTTACATTTTCAAAGACAGTAGGTTCCATAAAGAATCCATTGACTAATTCATCTTCCTCCAAACGTTTACCGCCATAAATCAATGTCGCGCCCTCTTCAATTCCTTGCTTTACGTAAGAAAGTACTGTATTCAACTGGTTCTCACTTGCACATGGCCCCATCCATATATCTTCTTTTAAACCATTCCCAATTTTTATTTCCTTTATCTTTTCAATAAGTTTATTTTTGAACTGCTCGTAAACTTTACTTTGTACGATTACACGACTTGTAGCTGTACATTTCTGTCCCGTAGAACGGAGGCCTCCACTAATAGTTGCTTCTACTGCCTCTTCTAAATCGGCGTCATTGGCTACAATGACAGGATTCTTCCCACCCATTTCTAACTGATACTTAGCACCACGCTTTAGAGCTCCTAGCCCAATTAATTTACCAACCGCATCAGATCCTGTGAATGTAATTCCATTAATATCCGGGTGGTTAGTAATCTCCTGACCAATGACAGACCCAGTGCCTGTCACCATATTAATAGTACCCATTGGAAGCCTTGCCTCGTCAAAGCATTCTATTACTTTGGCTGCGGTTACTGCGGCTTCTTGAGCTGGTTTAAGAATAACAGTATTTCCATAGATGAGTGCCGGCGCTATTTTCCAGATGGGGATTGCCACTGGGAAATTCCAAGGTGTGATAACGCCTACAACTCCAAGGGGAGCACGAGTAGTGAACATCAGTGCTTCAGAATCCGATGAGGGAATCACATCGCCTATTTTTCTCATTCCTTCTCCTGCATAATAACGAAGGATAGCGACACCTCTAGCTGTTTCCCCTTTTGCTTCCAGAAATGTTTTTCCCATTTCACGAGTCATCGTTTCCGCAATTTCATCAATACGTTGCTCGAGTGCATTTGCGACCTTATACAAATACTCTCCACGGGCAGCACCAGATAGCTTCCCCCAGAAAACTTGAGCATCCTTCGCAGCAAGAACAGCGTTATCTAAATCTCCTTTTTCAGACTGTTGTACATAACCGATGATTTCATGACGATTGGCTGGATTGATACTAGTATCAACCTTTTGAATAGAAGCAGTTACCCATTTACCATTGATATAGTTTAAATACGTTTTTACGTCAGTTTTTACGTTCACCTTATATACCCCCATATTCCTTGAAACAGTTTGCTTAATCCTGAAACATTGAATGCCAAAGTCCTTATTGAAGTTAATTTTATGGTTTAGTAGGAGAACTCTCGTTAACTAGTGTTTTTCCTAGAATTCAATGAGTATTTTTCTGCATGATTAGTGTGTTATCGGTTTTACTCAAACCAATATGTGCTTTGGTAACTTTACACTATTTTTCAAGACACCAATATTAGAGACTTCAATTTCAATCTCATCGCCATCTAATAAGGTAAAGTCATTTGGTGGAATTATACATGTACCAGTCAATAATACAGTACCGTCAAAAATTTCGTTGTCGCGTATGAGGAAAGATATTAATTCATCAAATTTTCTTTTTAACTGGCTAGTATTCGCTTTTCCCTCTACTTTAAGCTCGTCATTGCGGTAGATTCGGCATGTGATGTCAAAATTGTAGGGATCTTCCACGGACTCTGCAAGGATAATTGCCGGTCCAATGGAACAAGAATTTTTCCACATTTTTGCTTGTGGTAGATAAAGAGGGTTCTCTCCTTCAATGTCACGACAACTCATATCATTTCCAATCGTATATCCAAGGATTTCACCATCACGATTAATAACAATGCCCACTTCTGGCTCAGGAATTTGCCAATTAGAATCACTGCGTATGTAAACGTCCTGTCCTGGACCAACCGTACGAGCAGCCGTAGACTTAAAGAAAATTTCTGGCCGTTCAGCCTCATATATCTTGTCATAGAAAGTAGTTGCATCAAACTTTCCACCTGTTGCTTCATAATTACGTGCATCGCGACTACGCTCATATGTAACACCGGAAGCCCATACTTCTTCAGCTTCAATAGGAACAAGTAACGATAAATCTTCTACAGAGTATGGAATAGGCTTTGACTTGGAAATAGTAAATTCTATAAAAGAGAGGGGAGAAACATTTTGTTCGTTTGCCTGTTGGATTAATTCAATCAATCCTTCTTGAGGAAGAGGGTATACTTTTCCCTCATTTGTAACAGCTGCTAGAGTTGCTTTTGAATGCTCATTTAAATATCGGATAATACGCATAAAAATAGCCTCCTAATGTTTTATATTATAAAACTGGGTTTTCATATATAGACAAAAGAGAAGGGAACCATCTCTATGAAATTGGTATCCCATTTCCCATTTGTTCTGATAATTGGAAAGCCGCCTGTTCCAGTTGTTCAATAAAAGTTTCTAGCTGAGCCTCATCTATACGAGCTATAAGTGTAGAAAGGCTAATAGCTGCAATAACTTTATTCTCATGATTTCGAATAGGTGCTGCAATACAGCGAACACCTGGCTCGTTTTCCTGATTATCAACTGCGTACCCTTGAGATTGAACTTGTTGAAGCTCACGCAAAAATTCAGATTCACCTGTAATGGTATATTCAGTTTGTTTAAAATAGACATATTCATTTAGAATTTTTTTAATTTCTTCCTGATCTTTAAAAGCTATTAAAGCTTTACCAACAGCGGAGCAGTGTAGTGGAATTCTTTTCCCTATTTTTGAATAAAGAATAACAGCCATAGGGCCTTCAACTTTATCAATATAAACTCCCTCTTTGCCGTCTAGTATAACCAAGTGGGCAGTCTGTCCGGTTTTTACCGATAAATCCATTAAGTATTTTTTTGATAATTCTCTAACGTCTAAAGACTGAATAACATAGTTTCCTCTTTCAAAGAGCTTCATTCCCAAACCATACTTCCCATTCTCAGGATTTTGACTGATATAGCCGTGATTTAAAAGCGTTTTCAATAAAGAATGAACAGTGCTCTTATGAAGTCCTAACTGATTACTTATATCTGTTATTTTCAATTCTGCTGTATGTTCGTCAAACAAATCAAGAATACGAAGAGCACGATCTACCGATTGAATAACAGGCATGGATTTCACCTACTTGTTTTAAATTATAAAACCTGTTTTTACTATTACAAACATTCTTACAATTCAAATATAATACTAGTTTTCTAAAAATGTCAAGAAACATAATTAAATACATGGATTTCCTCCTTTATCCAAAGAAAAATTATAAAGAATTCATTTATCATTCTCATTCTACAAAGCGAAGTTATTAAGTCATACAATTATCTACGTAAGATTAATAGGAGTTAATATCTTGTACAAAAACTAGTATTTTTTTAGAATTATACCCTCTGTTGTTTTAGATTCCTTACGTACATATGAGTAAAATAAGAGGTTTATTGTAAAAAACATGAAATCCTACTCTATAATTAGCTTTGGAAAGTTGATTGACTTTTCAGAAAAAATGTGATTATTTTAAATGGCAACCAAAGTTCAATATAGATGAACTGCGTTTTATATTATAAAACTAAAGGAGAGGTTTTTATAGAGAGTATACAAGATAAACAGTCCTAAGAATATTCAATATTTCAGATTATAAAAATCCAAATAGCAGTAGGAAGCATGATAGTAATTGCAATAAATATAGGTCAAAAATTAGCAGTTAATTATGTGAGCAACATAATTATATTTCTTTTTTTGAAATAAAAAAATCTTATTAACGGAGGAATACATATGTCATTACAATCGATATTTGGCGAAGAGGATGTATCTTTTTACAAAGTTCAAACTCATTCAAAAGGGGCAGATGGTTCACTCCCACTTACATCAGAAATGTTGCTAGATTCACCAAGTGGTGACCTTTTTGGATTATCCCAAAATGTTGGAATGGGATGGGCACCTTCAAACCTCCTTGGAAAACAAGTTCTAATCCTCGGTACTCAAGGTGGAATTAGGAATCATGATGGTACTCCAATTGCGTTAGGGTATCATACTGGCCATTGGGAAATAGGTTTATTAATGAAGGCGTCAGCTGAAGAGATTAGTAGACAAGGAGGGGTTCCTTTTGCAGGATTCGTAAGTGATCCATGTGATGGTCGTTCTCAAGGAACTACCGGTATGTTTGATTCCCTTCCTTTTCGAAACGATGCAGCTATAGTTTATCGAAGATTAATTCGATCATTGCCTACGCGTCGTGCAATTATTGGGGTAGCTACGTGTGATAAAGGTCTTCCAGCCATGATGGTAGCTCTAGCGTCAATGCACAACTTGCCAACTGTCATTGTCCCTGGAGGTGTTACTCTTCCACCTACAAATGGAGAAGACGCAGGAAAGATTCAAACAATTGGGGCAAGATACGCAAACAACGAAATTACTTTACAAGAAGCTGCTGATCTCGGATGTCGTGCTTGTGCTACACCGGGAGGAGGATGTCAATTTCTTGGTACAGCTGGCACCTCCCAAGTAGTTGCTGAAGCTATTGGAATGGCCTTACCTCACTCGGCACTGGCACCTTCAGGTCAGCCAATATGGATGGAGATGGCTAGGCAATCAGCACGTGCAGCTTTAGAGTTGGAGAAGAAAAAGATCTATACCAAAGATATTGTTACGGATAAAGCGATAGAAAATGCTATGGTGATTCACGCAGCTTTCGGAGGTTCAACAAATTTATTACTTCATATCCCAGCAATTGCTCATGCAGCTAATTGTAAGATACCCACTGTTGAAGATTGGACTAGAATCAATAAGAAAGTTCCTCGCTTAGTCGATGTACTACCAAATGGTCCTGTTGGTCACACAACCGTTAAAGTATTCCTAGCAGGTGGGGTTCCAGAGGTTATGCTTCATCTAAGAAAATTAGGTGTGTTGTATGAAGATGTACTAACCGTTACTGGAGAAACCCTTGGTGCAAACCTCGATTGGTGGGAAAAATCAGAAAGACGTACAATGATGAAAAAACAATTGTTGGAAATTGATGGAATTAATCCTGATGATATTATCATGGATCCAGTCAAAGCAAAAGAAAAAGGTCTAACTTCTACTGTTACATTCCCGAAAGGAAATATTGCTCCTGAAGGATCAGTAATAAAATCAACCTCCATTGATTCATCTGTAGTAGGAGAAGACGGAGTGTATCGACATACAGGAAAAGCTAAAGTCTTCACTTCAGAAAAGACAGCTATAAAAGCTATTAAAACAGGGGGTATTGAAGCAGGAGATATAATGGTTGTTATGGGCGGTGGTCCTTCAGGAACCGGGATGGAGGAAACATATCAACTAACATCGGCATTAAAACATTTGTCTTTTGGCAAATATGTCTCCCTGATTACAGATGCGCGTTTTTCGGGTGTTTCTACTGGCGCATGCATTGGACATATTGGACCTGAGGCATTGGCTGGGGGAGCAATTGGGAAATTGCGTGATGGAGACGTTATTGAAATCATTGTTGACCGCAATCAGTTAGTGGGTTCCGTTAATTTTGTTGGAACTGAGAATGAAAGATTTTCTTTAGAAAAGGCAACTAAAGTCTTGAAAGAACGTGACCTTCATCCAGACCTCAAACCGGATCCTGGTCTTCCAGATGATACTCGTTTATGGGCTGCGCTTCAATCAGTAAGTGGAGGAACCTGGCGCGGAAATATCTATGATACAGATCGAATTATTGAAGTTCTAAATGCGGGAGTAAAAGCATTAGGTGAAGAAAAAACACTAGTTCAAAATTAATCTATAATTGCGCAGCTTTAAAGCACACTTAAGACCTTACTTTTTAAACTTAATCGTTTATTATCCCATTTTATTAAATAGTAGTGCACGCTAAATTTTGTAATTGCTTCAAATGAAAGCGATTACTATATTTCGTTTTTTCAAATATCTACACTTTATGACTAGTAAACAAAATAGCATAAGCATCCTAGAGTTACTTACTAATTAAAATATAGGTTCGGTCTTTTTGTAAGTTGAGCAAATAGAAATATTTTAATTATTTTTTTGGAGGTTTAATATGCCATTACTTATTGTAGCGATTGGGATTATCCTGTTGCTAATTTTGATTACTGGATTCAAATTAAATACATTTGTTTCATTAATTATTGTATCTTTTATTGTATCTTTAGCCCTGGGAATGCCGCTTGAAAATGTTGTTGCATCGATTGAAGGTGGGTTAGGAGGTACACTTGGTCATATAGCTTTAATATTTGGACTTGGTGCAATGCTTGGTAGGTTAATTGCTGATGCAGGGGGAGCCCAGCGTATTGCAATGACCTTAATTAATAAATTTGGAGAAAAAAGAATTCAGTGGGCTGTTGTAGCTGCTTCGTTTATTGTGGGTATAGCACTATTTTTCGAAGTAGGGTTAGTTTTATTGATTCCAATTGTATTTTCAATTGCGAAAGAATTAAGAGTTTCTATTTTGCACCTAGGTATTCCTATGGCTGCAGCCTTATTAGCAACTCATAGTTTCTTACCTCCACATCCAGGGCCAACAGTAATAGCTGGTGAATATGGTGCAGATATTGGATTAGTTTTACTTTACGGTATTATTGTCGCAATACCAACCGTCATTATAGCAGGCCCTCTATATACTAAGGTGGCTAAAAAGATTGTACCTGATGCATTCAACAAAACAGGTAATATAGCTTCTTTAGGCGAACAAAAAACATTCCAGCTTGAAGAAACACCAGCTTTCGGTATAAGTGTATTGACTGCAATGTTCCCCGTTTTATTAATGGCTATATCTACAATTGTTGATATGATTCAAAAATCAATTGGATTTGAAGGGAATACATTATTAGAAATTGTTCGTCTTATAGGAAACCCTTCTTCTGCAATGTTGATATCTTTAATTCTTGCATTCTATACAATGGGAATAGCAAGAAATACTCCAATAAAAGAAGTGATGGATTCTTGTACGTCATCAATTGCTGCAATTGGTATGATGCTATTAATTATTGGAGGTGGCGGTGCTTTCAAGCAAGTACTGATTGATGGTGGTGTAGGGGATTATGTAGCGGAATTATTTACAGGAACTTCAATGTCACCGATCATACTTGCTTGGTTAGTTGCTGCGATATTACGGTTATCTTTAGGATCAGCCACAGTTGCAGCTATGTCCACTGCAGGATTAGTAATTCCAATGTTGGCTCAATACGATGTTAATTTAGCCTTAGTAACTCTTGCAACTGGGGCAGGCAGCTCAATTTGCTCGCATGTTAATGATGCAGGATTTTGGATGATTAAAGAATATTTTGGGTTAAGCATGAAGGAAACGTTTTTAACATGGACAATACTTTCCACTATTACTTCTGTAGCGGGATTAGGGTTTATTTTATTATTAGATGCATCCTTAATTATCTCTGGAGGAGTAATAATTCTCATTAGTATAGTAGCAATATATTTCAGTATGTTTGACCGATCTAAGGATAAAAGAAACGCTTTGGGGGATATAAAGGCATAAAACCGTAAACGAGGGGACGGAAGTTGATAACCTACTATTATGTAGATAATCAACTTCTCTTTTTTTTATAATGTATGGATGAAAGTGTCTGTTGCAGGTCCTTCAACAATCTGTTATTGAAGGTAGAATAGGGGAGAGCAAACTTACTTGCCGGAGGATCACGCCTTAAGAGGGTGTTTTTTTTAAAAGACATCGATTTGGAGAAAAAAGGGTCAGTTTGTCCGTACTATATCAATGAACGTTTTGGTAATTTCGTAGCGTCCAATATTCTCGAGCGTGCCTTAAGGCAACAATGCCAAATCAAAATGCTTCACAGACATGACAGAATTTCATCTTTACGGTGAGAAGGTGCCATAATTCCAATAACCAAACATAAGCGCCCCCAATAAATATAAGAATTAAATCTTCATTTATTGTTTTGTATTTCATTTACCACCATTTCTTTCTTTTTTTTAGCTATTTACGTGTCTTTGCTTTCTGACTAGGTTGGGATATACATGATATATATGTCTACTAGTTTTACCCCTTGGGTGAAGGGGATCAACAAAAAAATAAAAAAAATCAAAACAATGCTAAGGAAAAAATTACAAAACGTTAAAATTTTAATATAATTACATTATTCAGTTAATTTGGTTTTTACACTAACCTTGATTGCTAGGGGACATTGGTTATTGTCTACTAACATAGCAAGGGACCAAGCAAACACTTTAAAAATTTTGGACATGGGAAAACCGTTTGTAAAAGGCTTTAATACCTTAAGGAGGCGAAAAAGTGAGTCGAACGAAAAGCATCATTTCACTTAAAAATATTACCTGGAAGCGAAATGGAAAGCTGTTATTGAATGGGGTTTCATGGGAGGTCCAAAAAGGGGAACATTGGGCACTTCTAGGACTAAATGGATCAGGGAAGACATCTCTTTTAAAAATGATTACAGGTTATCAATGGCCGAATAGTGGTGAAGTGTCCGTTTTAGGAAATCTTTTTGGGAAAACGAATATTCCTGAACTGCGGAAATCCATCGGCTGGGTCAGTTCCTCATTAGATCAGGAATATCAGTCTCGCCCAAATGATACAGCACTTGAAGTAGTTTTAAGCGGAAAATTTGCTTCAATTGGATTATATGACGAATTTACAGAGGATGATGTGAAGAAAGCAAAAGCATTACTTGACCAATTCAGAATCAAACTTTTGTCTAACCAATTTATCCACACACTCTCTCAAGGTGAAAAAAGAAAAGTAATGATTGCAAGGGCCCTCATGTCTTCACCGCAATTATTAATCTTAGATGAGCCTTGCAATGGACTGGATATTTACTCTAAAGAAGAGCTGTTAGCATCTATTGAAGATATGACTGCTGCACCGAACGGCCCAACCATTTTATATGTTACACATCATATTGAAGAAATCGTACCATCTATAACCCATGCTATGTTAATCAATTCGGGGAACGTTATGGATAAAGGAGAAAAGAGGGAAGTATTAACCGAATCATTATTGGAAAAGACCTTTTGTGTCCCAGTCAAAGTAGAATGGGAGAATGAGCGTCCCTGGATCCGGATTAAATCCCTGTTATTTTCTGAGAAAAAATAAACCTAGTATGCTGAAGAGTAAAGTTAAGCATTCGTAATGGTAAAACTACAAGATGAATATAGACTCCTTTCCATTGGAGGCCTAATTAAATAACTGGATTTAGTGAGGGCATAATAATAGTCGTTAGGACATCTTAATGTAGCCCATTATGTAGAATGGTAGGTGTCTCTATAAGGGAGTACTATACTATACTTGGCATTGTTATGTGCTCTCAAACTAAAAAGGAGAAGATTAGAAATCTTCTCCTTTTTAAATTCTTTTCACGATAATTTGTTCTTCTCTCTCCCATCTGTTTTGCGGCCTTTTTAGACTTCTCCTGCCCAGGGTTTGTATATAGTACAGCCGTTGTGGTTGAATTATGACCAAGTTGAGTCATCAACAAATGAATATCTCCTGATTGGTCCATTATATTCGTCCCATAGGTTTGCCTAATTTTGTGTAGGGACTTGGAATTATTGGACTTAAAGGCTTTCGTGTATTTCTTTACTAAAGCCTAGATGGCGCGGTTGGAAAGAGGGGTGGCCCCATCATTTACCCTAGTCAAGTGCAGTTACACTTGAGAAGTATCCTAAACAGTTTGAAAGACTTCGGAAGGCACTTGTTGAGGAGAAGCTGCCTAGGTGAAGATTAATGAACAGGTTCCTTAGGGATCTGGCTTTTTTATTTATGTTTCCTAATAAAGTGTATAATTTAATTAAAAATATAAAGGGGGCTGAAGTGCTTGAAACGTTCACTTAATGATTTAAACAAGCATTATGAAGATTTATCTAAACACTTTGTAGAAGGAGTTATCATTAGGAATGGTTGGAAGTACAGAGAACAAGAAAACGATAACGATATAGATGGGGAAATAGAGGTTTTCACCGAGGAGAGGGAAACAACAGCTAAATTACTTAAAGTTCAATTAAAAGCTACAACAAACCTAAAAATTGATGGTGATTCAGTTCTCTTTGATTGCCCTGTTAAGTTTTTAAACTTTTGTGATGTTTGTGATATTCCAGTGGCTATCATTGTATATGATGTGGAAATTGAAAGAGCTTTTTGGCTATGGACTCAGCAGTACATTTCAACTGTGCTGGAGAATGACAATTCAATGTGGAGGGCAAACAGCAAGACTGTCAGAATTAGAATTCCAATTTCCAATAAAGTTGAAAAAGAGGTTAACTTCTATTCAGAAATAGAAAGTATTGCAACTCATGGGGTTAACATTATTCAGCAGTTAAGAAAGCAGAATACAAGTGAATATTATTATACAATCTTGGAAGAGCAAGATAACTCAACCCTACAAAAGCGTAGATTAAGTGCTCGTATATACGTAGAACGTTCTTTTGCCACCTCGAAGGATTCTATGATTGAACTAGTCAGAAAGATAAATAATAAAATTTATGAGAACAACTTCAATAAAAAAATTTTTAAAGGTATTACTTTAAATGATACCCCTGATTACATATGGCTTTATTTTTATGATGATATTGTTCACCTAAATCATGGTCTCCCATTTTGTAGAACTGAATGGGTTAATGACATTAAAGATGAGTTTATTGTTTTTAAAGACAGATTTGATACGGAGATAGTGGAAGAAAATATTAGAGTAAAATGGTATGAAGATTATAGAACGCTGAACGACAATATAAAATATAATTCCATTTCCAAAAGAGAATACTTTGAAAAAATGCTTCCCTTTATAAATTATATCAACTCAGTATTTCTTGAGATTAATAGGCTGATTTATAGTAATGAAAATAACAGCTTCAATACCTTTATAGAAGAAAACTCGAAAGAAATTGATGATATGTATATATCACTTTCTGATGAAGGTTACACACCTTATGAATGTAAAGACTTAAATAATGCATTAATGGATAGTTACACTGAATTATCTAACTTTGTGTCAGAAATAAAGCCAAATATGAATAATAAATATTTCGTGGAGTCTAGAGAACGTGAGCTATATGAGCAATTACTTGTTCTCAATTATGAATTGGGGAAAGTTGAAGGACATTAAAATGACCAGAAAATTCTTTTTAATCTACAGCGTTATCCATTCACTTAGCAATCTTCCTAAGAGCGTCTGAACAGTAGTTTCTACCTCCTGAGTCCTACAAAGACTGTACTCAGCTCACACAAAGGGCTTCAACCTTTTGAATTCTCCAGGTTCGTAACATATCCTTGAGTTTATACCCCAGTTAGCCTTTATAGCTCAACTCAAAAGTGATCACTAAAAAATTATGAGAGGTAGGGGTGCCTCTCCCCCGCATGGTGACATTTTTAGACGAGGTGAATTCCCAGAACCCGCCTTGAAGTAAAACTCAGGAATAAATTTATAGCTTCCCACCTCAGAAAATCTTCTCTTTTTCATTTAATCTTATTCACGAAAGTGTTCTTTCTGTAGCTTTTAAATAAGTCGTGCCGTTTATAAAAAAGATGCAACGTTTTACCCCTTGGATATGGTTATCTAAAGGGGTATTTTTAAAAGATCAATTAAGGAACGGATGAGTGACAATAAGTTCCTCCGTTAAAGGGCCAGATTGCGGAGTAACATATTGTGAAAATGTTAGTAATTTGTTTCCTCAATAATCACATATGGTTATACCACAGATATTTATTTGTATTTGAAATAAGAAAAAGGAAGGTATCCCCTCCTTCCTAGTTTCTAATTAAAATGCATAAGCAGTTTCTTGTCCAGTTGGATAAATAATTCTTGCTGGGTTCATTCCATATCTCTGGAACCTATCTCCATTCGTAGATAGAGAGAAGTTGGTTCTTGCTTTGATAAATTTAATGGAACCAGTCCCATTACTTATTTTTGTTCTTAATTGATGCCGAAGATAGTTGCATTAAATTCATCCTCTGATGTTTTCGCAAAAGAAAAGTCCGGCGAATACACTTGATACAGATGAGGTAAAATTGACACTTCAGCATCTTCAGTAGAGGTTAATATAACAATTCATCTGGACCATATTGGTTTAGTCAACCGAATTGTTTCTACGCATTCCATTCCTGTATACGCTCATCCAAATGCCATACTTGTACTGAAAAGAGATAAAGACTATACGAAAATGAGAATAGAGTTTTTCAGAAAACTATACAAGGAGATGGGATGTGGGGAAATCGGGGATAAACAAGTGGTTAATTTACGCAATCCTATTATTCTAGGTGAGGATAAAAAAATCCATAGCGAAATCCACGAAATTATCAATAACCAACTTTTTGGCTTTAATATTTTGGAAATCCCAGGGCACGCTCCAGACCAGGTTGCCTTTTATGGCAAAGAGTGTAATGGCTATTTGCTGGAGATTTATTAATTGAAAATATTCCTAGCGATGCCTTCATTGAACCAGATTATGATGGGATCCGTACAAAATCCTTGGTCCAACAAAAGCAGTCATTAGAGAAATGTTCTTCTTTGAATGTTGAACTCGTTTTTTCAGGTCACGGTATGATCATAGAAAATCCTGTTGATTTATTAAAAGAAAGAATAAAAGAGATTGATGAAAAAGCCAACAAATACATAAGCATTATTAAATCCGGAATTTCAACCGTAAGTGGAATTGCCTAATTACGATATAAAGAAAAGTATGAAAAGCAGTTTTTCAATATTATGTCTGAAATTATTGGTTATCTAGATTATCTTGAATTACAAGGGGAAATTAATAAGGAAATGGAGAAAGAAATTTGGCATTAATTGCAACTAAATCATTGAAGGGCCTTATAATGCCTTTGATTGATGTTGTAAAACCCGTTTCCGATACATCCAAAACGGGTTTAGTCATTATGTTTAACCGTTCATACGACCATGATAGTTTATGAATGGGCGGCATAATCTCTAAGATACCAATGAAAAAGGAGTTGACCCCGTAAGGCCAACCCCTTGCAAACTGTTATTTTATTGTAAGCGTTACAGAATTATAGTTTTTCCCATTACCAAGTGGATTGAAGTTTTTCTCAATGTTTCCTGCGGCGTCCACAGTGAAATAATTGATGGTTGTTGTCTTTTCAATTTTTAATGTTTCTGCAAATTCACGGGTGCCGCTTAATTTAATTTTAGTTGATTGGAAGGTAGGGCGGCTGCCGTCAAGCGTATAATAAATCGTGGCTGGCTCACTTGTTTCAATCTTAACATCAACCGGACCTGTGTATTTACCGTTTCCAGGTGTAGATTTTGAGGAAGGCGGCTGATGGTCTTTTGCACTGTTGTAGGCTACTTTCATTAAGCCAATCAACCCATTGGCAAATTCCATTGCTTCTTCATGACCTTCTACAAAGGCTGGCTGGAATCCAACTGCCTGCCATCTTTTTGTATCCTTATTCCATAAATCTGCCCCCTACTTCGAAGTTCCAGGCATAAATCCCCTTTTCATACCATAGGTAGTCCGCGGAGTTACCTGCAGCAGAGTATAGTACGTCAGGAATTGGACCTGTACGACTAGGTAGAATGACCGTTCCGCGGTGGTCTTGAATATCATTTAGGATGTTATTAGAAGCTGCCCAGTAAAAAGCTTCTTCACCAGCTGATGGGCGTGGCAGTGTTGTACGTTTTGAATCGTAGGCACCAGGGGACCACATGAAGTAGCCGCCATAACTATGAATATTCATTGCAAACTTAATATTTGGGTTTTTGTCAGCAAGCCAGACAAGGTTTCTTCCTTCAGGCTCAGAGTTTTCAGCTGGTCCAGCGTAAGTATCTCCCGTGCAACTTGTACCTCCGCCAATATAGCCATCAAAAACGGAACCAACAGAATGGTTGCGGTTAAGGTCAACTCCCCAATTATTACGGTACCCAGGATCAGAGGCAGTGGGACCACAGTGATTGGTCATATTTTTACGCTGCATATTGTAATCATTTAAGCTGTAATTAGCACCATCAGGGTTTACTGAAGGTACAAGGAATATATCAAGATTATCAACAAGCTTTCTTGTCTCACTATCTTGATTATAGTTTCGCAGTAGTCTTTCCGCCGTTTCAATTGTTACGAGTGGGGTCACCCATTCACGGGCATGCTCCTGAGCATATCCAAGAACACCTGGTTTAGAACCGTCACGATGCTTGCCGATTCGGATCGCTTTTACTGTGAAAGGATCACGGGAAACGTCTGCCCCAGCTTTCAAGCCGTCAGTTAATATCGCAGCATTTGTAGTTGGTGCGACAACACCAGCACCAGTATTACCGCGGTATGTAGTCGCAGTGACAAGTTGGCTAGCATTCTCATTCAGTGCTTTAACCACTTGTGCGGCAGTACTTGTTGCCTTTCCTGACGAATCAGTAGCTAAATCTACAAAAATCCTGGTACCATCCACAGTCACTTTTAGTGGTGCATTATTGGTTCCCGGATTCTTGAATTCTACCGATACATCATTCCCGCCTTCATGCCCCCATGCTTTTGAGGAAACAACAACTGCGAGGTTGGTCGTGCCGCCGATAGTTGCTTGGGCAAGACGTCTGTAACCATTTGTTTTATTTGGCATATCAATGATTTCTACCAAGTTCGGGAATTCTTTTGAAAGTTTTTCGGCACGTTCATATAATTCATTTGGTGCCATATAGTGGTCAACAAAATCCGTAACATAATCTGTTTTTGGATGTTTCGGCTCTTTCCCTAACCATTCAGTAATGGTGCTCGTAGCTGTTCCTCCAAGATTACTTTCAATTTTAACAGATGAAGGAATGGCGCTAATTGGTAGAAGTAAATAGTGATATAAATATTCACCGTAATCTACCAATCTAGAAAGTGTAGCAGATTTTTCCTCACCGTTCTCGGTCCAAGTTGCTTTAAGTGCTGTGCTAGCAGTCGCACCGGCGCTTGATTTTACTTCGAGATATAGGAAGGTGCCTGATTGATTGGTAAAATGGTTTGCCCTAAGGACTTTAAGTGTATCCTCGGAAGCTGCCAGACTGGCTTGCAGCTGGACAGTAGATTGCCGCTCTGCCACGCGTGTGCTCCATTGATTTTCGGTGATCAGGGTCTCTTTTACATTGATGCCAAAGGTCTTTAACATGGCAATTTCTGTTGGTGTGACAACGGCATCCACTTCATAGACTCCGTCGTGTGCTTCGATTCTGTGGGTAAGGTCAATTCCAAGCTCAAGAAGCTTGTCCTTTGCCTTATCATTTGGTACCACAAGTTGAACAATTGAGACCGATTCTTTCTTAGGAATCAGCTGGTCAGGTTGTTCGACCGCTGCAACCGGAATACTTAGGCCTGTATAAAATGTAGAGAACCCTAGTCCGGTTATTGCAGTCATCACCACTAAATTCCTTTTCCATTTCTGCTTTTTCTGTTGTGTCAAAAACTGCACCCCCAAAATGCTGAAAATTTTAATACAAGCTTATTGTAAGTTGAATGTACTTAATATCTTGTCGTAAAATCAGGGGCAGTTAAAAATCCACTCTACAAAAATTTTATTGAGAAAATATAATACTTTATTTTAGAAGATTGAATTTTAGACTGTTTTTCCTATTTAAAAAGTACTGCGCCACACGAAATCCAGTAATTTTAGGAGTACAAAATTACTAGATTTTATTCCATAATAATTCCTATAAACTGTATATTGGTAATCAACTGTTTTTATTGTTTAAAATTGTTTAATATTGTTGATTTTTGTTTAATTTTGTAAAAAGAAAGTTGTAATATATTTCATGTGAATTGCGGCTCTATTGTTAAAAACCATCAAATGCCTATCAACCTTTGTGCCAATCCAACATTTAATAAAGAAACAAGAATTATTATGAATAGGAATGATGGGGAATGGCAAAAAGAAACCGAGGAAAATCAATCAGCTACTTGCCTTCAAATGGCAGAGGGACATGCCCACTGTGTGAAAGAACAGGAGTAAAGCTTCTCTACCCGCACAAAACTGAAACATACCAAACCATCAAAGTCTGCAAAAACTGCCGCCATAAATAAAAATCTCATAGTAAAAAATCACATTCAGCAATTAACCGTAAAAATTGAAACCATGGAAATGGTGGCTATTACTATGGTAAAAGTGCTACAAGCAAGTAACAACCGCACAGAAGCAGAATCTGCTATTAAAAAACCGAATATAGTCTATTACATGAGAATGCATGAGAATCTATTGGACTCTAGTAGATTACCATATATTCTCTTTTTTAGTATTATCAAGTGATGGTGATCCAGAGAAAGATTGAAAGTTCACTGGAAGAGGAGGCGAACCAGGCATGGTCCAACTTGCCTGAGGATCAACGCCTTAAGCGGGTGTTTTTTTAGAGGCTCTTTTCGTAAAGATTGTTGTTTTTAAAACGAAACTATTTAAGGTTGATTGGATCGGAAGTGCGAGACTCCTGCGGGAGCAACGGGACAGGTGAGACCCCACAGGCGTTTACGCCGAGGAGGCTCACCGCCCGCCCCGCGGAAAGCGAGCATCTGGAGGGGAAATCAACCACAACTTACTACCTGGTAAATAGCAACAAAGTATGTGAAAACAGCCTTATTAGAAAAGACATCGATTTGGAAAAAGGACCAGTTTGTCCGTACTTATATCAATGAGCGTTTTGTGGAACGGTTGAAAAAGAAATGGAACTTGGTAATTAAGTCAAGGAAGGACATGCTTTACATTAACATAATGAATCATAAAAATATTTACATTCTTTAATCCAATAGATCCACATAATATCAGTAATTACTTCAGTTTTCCAATCATATTTCATGGTTTCAATCATAGAACTTTACCTAACAACAATGTTGTATCAAAAAACCATCTAGCTGAAAAATGCCACAAAAGTCCTTGCAAACAAGTATACAAGGACTTTGATAAATTACATAAAAGAAATAGCACCACTAATAATAGCTAATACTGTTAAGATTAACGTTGTCAAGATGGCCCATTTGTATGCGAATTTCTGATATTCTCCAAGGTCTTTATCAACCATGCCAACTAATAGAATGGTTGATGCAACAAGTGGACTCATTAAATGAGCGGGTTGTCCCAATATAGAAGCACGAGCAATTTCCAATGGGCTAATACCATAGGCTGATGCTGCTTCTGCAAGAATAGGGAGAACTCCAAAATAATAGGCATCATTCGATAAAACAAAAGTGAATGGCATACTTGTAATGCCAACAATGACAGGAAAAAACTGTCCTAATGAAGCAGGTATTATCGCAATCAGTCCATTAGCGATAGCATCAACCATTTTTGTACCGGAAAAGATTCCTGCAAATACTCCTGCCGCAAAAACTAATAGAACAACAATTAAAGCGTTTCCAGAATGTGCTAAGATACGTCTTTTTTGCATTTCCAGATTGGGGTAGTTTACCATTAAAGCAATAGTGAAACCGACCAAAAATAAAATGGGGGAAGGAACCAATCCCATAATAAGCATGACCATAATGCTTACAACAATTAATAAGTTAACCCACAAAAAACGAGGACGTTTAATGTCAATATGAGGAAATGTTTCAGTGGCTTCATTTTCAACAGTAGCAGCTATTTCATTTTTGAACTCTTCTATGTGTATTACACCAAGTCGTTTACGTTCTCTTTTCCCTAAAATAAATGCGACGAAAATAACCCAAAGAGCACCACCGATCATGGTAGGAATAAGTGGAACAAAAAATTCGGATGCATCAAGTCCCAATACTGCTATTGCTCGGGTAGCAGGTCCTCCCCAGGGGGTCATACCACTCATAACACTTAAAGCCAGCATGGCTACAGTGGCTAAAACCAATGGATTCATACCGATTCGTTTATAAAGTGGATACATAGCTGAAACTGTAATGATATACGTTGTTGTACCGTCTCCATCTAGGGCCACAAGTAATGCAAGAATTGTGGTACCCATCGAAATTTTGACAGGATCTCCCTTGACAACTTCTAATAACTTTTTGATAAGTGGGTCAAATAAGCCCGTATCTATCATAATGCCAAAAAACAATATGGCGAATAATAATAGAGCTGCAGAAGGAGCGACTAGCTTAATGCCTTCCATCATCATAGTGCCAATTTTGCTTCCAAAACCACCAACTCCTGCAAAAACGATCGGAACTAAAGTTAAAGCAACAATGGGTGATAAACGTTTGGACATAATTAAATAGGTAAAAACGGTAACCATGGAGATGCCTAAAATTGTAAGAAACATTATTAAATCCCCTCCCAAATATTGAATGCGCTTTCAATCGATCTCTGGATGACTAAGAATTAATTTCGTGTCTTCATAAAAAATTAACTGGTAGATTAATAAGTTTTACATTATGCTTATGCGCTTTTCTTTATTAAAGGTAATACAGGGAGAACAATAAGTTAAATACATATTTTTTTTGTGTTGGTATCAAAATAATTTATTCTAAAAAAAAGATTGGAGGGAGGAGAACAAAGAAAGGCAAAGGATAAGTGATACAATAAAGAAATTTTTAAAAATTTAATGCTATTTTTTTTAGTATTTAAAAAGAAGGTCATCATCTAAATATTGTGAATGATGACCTTCTTTTCTTTATAAATCAGACTTTTTCAGTGTCCTTGAGCAAAGCTCTCTCCTTTTTTAATTAACATTTAGTTTTAACGTTACTGTTCTTGTCTTTTTTTCTTAAACTTAATTTTAATACCAATCTTAGTAATGGAGGCACTGCGGCATAAATAAAAGCCATCCGAAATAGTTGATAGCTGGTAACAGTAGATACATCAGCGTTTACTTCTTGTGCAATGATTCCCATTTGATCCATTCCACCAGGGGCTAAACTTAAAAAACCCGTAATAGTCGATAAATCATAATACCGGGTCAGTAGAAAACTAAAAAACATTGTTGTGCAGATCAAAATCAGTCCGTTCATCAAAGCAAATAATAAGGTTTTTCTTTTGTTGTCAAGTTGTTCCGGTTTTAATAGTAAACCGATATAACCGCCAACCATAAATTGAGATATATCAAGAAGTGAAGGAGGAAGTGGTGGTCCCTGCAAACCAAAAAGGCCTACTGCCGCAACAGCGAATACTGGTCCTAAAAAGTAAGGAGCTGGTAATTTGAATATTTTACCTACTCTAGCTGCGAGAAAACAAATAAGGGCGAACAGAAAGATTAGAGGAAATAAATCACTCCACTCTGGAATAACGTTATCCATTATTTTAGAGGAATCATTGGTACGATTCGCTGCAAACAGGGGACTGATAATTAAAAGGGGAACTAAGAAAACCACCATTATCACTCTTGTAACATGGAAAAAGGTTACTGTCGTAATATCAATACCTTTCATTTCTTCTGCAAACACAACAATTTGTGACAAACCTCCAGGAATACTACTCGTTAAGGATGTAGGATAGTCAATGCCGGAATATTTCGACATAACAAAAGCAGAACATGCACACACAAGGACAATTAAGGCTGTAAGGATCAACATTGAGGGAAGGTGACTAATCATATCAGACAGTGAGCTCTTGGTAAAGGAGATGCCTATTGAATAACCTACAATAATTAATCCAGTATTTCTCATCGAAACGGGCCAAATCAATTTAACGTTTTTGAAACGTGATGCAATTAATAGGGCTGCCATTGGACCAAGAAGCCAGGGGATTGGAAACCTGATAAGAGAGAAAAGGCCGCCACCAATAAAAGCAGTTAGAAGTGCAGCCGAAAATTGGATTGTCTTGCTTGCATCATTTAAATCCCACTTTTTCATGTTAATTCTCTTCCTTTGTACTAGTTTTATTTCGATTCGTCTTATTTCTATTGTTTAGAATCATTAAGAAAATCAATAAATGCTTTTACTTGTGCCAAATCCATAGTCACATCCCGGTAAAAAACCCAAGTTTCTCTAAGCAAAAAGCTATTATCGCTTAATACAATGGGGAAAGTATACAGTGGTTCATCATCTTTAATACAGATTTCTGGTAAAATGGCATATCCTAAACCATTAAGAACCAGTTCCTTACATGTTTCAATCCGATCTACCTCCATTGAAATCTTAGGTGGTAACGTAAAGGTTTCCTGCCACCAGTTTTCAATAGTATTTCTTAACGATTGGTCTGTCTGATAATTAACTCTAGGAAGAAAAGGAAGTTCTTTTAATTCAATTTTTTTACTGGAGGCAATACAAATCTTTTCTTCTTGAAACAACACTTTATTTTCCTGCCATTTGTAAGGACCTCTAACGATCCCGAGGTGTGCTTCTTCTTTTTGAAGCATTTGATGAATTTGAGAACTCCATCCAGTTTTCAAACTAATTTCAACATCTGGATATAGGGTTAGAAATTCTTTTAATAATACTGGTAGTTTATAACGGGCAAACAAGCCAGATACACCCAATCGCAAAGTTCCTTTTACTTTTTTATCCAAATTTGAGATGTGTTCTTTTGCAGCTCCTAATTGCTTACGCATATTTTTCGAATATTGTACAAGGTATTCCCCTTCAACTGTAAACTCGACACCTCTTTTGCCTCTAGAGATTAAATTTGTTTTGAACTCTTTTTCCAGCTGTTTTATACGATAGGATAAAGCTGGCTGAGAAATAAATAGTCGTTGTGCTGCTTTTGTTATATTTCTTTCTTCGTAAAGAGTAATTAAAATAAGCCAGTCTTTTTCATCCATAAAATTTTTCTCCTTTAACCATAAAAAATATTTATGGGTAATTATAAATAATGATAATTTATTTGATTTCTAAAAGTATAATACAACTAATGAAAAAGGAAATCTATCTTTTTATGTAAACCAATAGACTCACTATAGTTTTGCTTTTCCAACATCCTTTCATAAATTTTTTCTATGGCAATGAATAAAAAAACAATATTATTTTTATTCATTATTTTCACTTATTATTTACATGAAGAGTTATCACTACTTAACAGGAGGGGTAAAAATGTCAAATACACAAAATTATGATGTAGTTGTAGTAGGGGCAGGAAATGCAGCTTTATGTGCCGCAATCTCAGCAAAAGAGGGAGGTGCTAGAGTTCTTGTATTAGAACGAGGACCATTGGAAAAGCGTGGAGGGAACTCTTTCTTCACGGATGGAGCCATTCGTGTAGCATACAATAATTTAGACGCAATCAGAAATATAATACCTGAATTAACAGATGAAGAATCCGAGTTAATTGTAATGCCTGAATACACGGAATCCGACTATTACAATGATTTAATGCGAGTAACAGGTGGACAAAGTAATCCCGAATTAGCAAAACAGCTGGTTACTAAATCGTATGAAACAATTGCTTGGATGCGCGATCAGGGAATAAAATTTGAATTGAATTATGAAAATCAATCTTTCGTACAAGATGGCAAGCGCAATTTCTGGGGGGGGCTGCCTATCAAAACGGAAGATAAAGGCGTGGGCTTAATGAGACAGCTCTTTGCGCGGACAGAAGAAATAGGCATTGACGTTTGGTACGATTCACGTGCTGTGGAGCTTGTATCAGAGAATAACACAATATCCGGTGTCGTTGTTGAGAAGGATCAAACAATGGTAACAGTTCAGACATCCGGTGTGATTTTGGCTTGTGGCGGCTTTGAAGCCAATAAGAAAATGAGATGTGAAAATATTGGTGAAGAATGGGAAGCGGCAATTGTTCGTGGAACCGAGTTCAACACAGGAGACGGCATTTCCATGGCTATGGCAGTCGGGGCTCAAAAATTTGGGCAGTGGTCTGGATGTCATTCGATTGGGACAGATTATAACGCGCCAAAAGTAGGGGACTTCACGAAGCCGGGAGATATTTTTAAAAAGCATTCTTATCCGTACAGCGTCATGCTTAATAATGAAGGAAAACGTTTTGTTGATGAAGGAGCAGATTTGCGAAATTACACCTATGCCAAATACGGCCGTGAGGTATTAAAACAGCCTGGACATGTGGCATATCAAATTTATGATGCACAGGTACGCCCGATGCTGCGTAAAGAATATGACCTTGAAGAAGCGACTATTTATAAAGCATATACACTTGGAGAGTTGGCTAGTTTACTGCCGGTCAATCAAACACAATTCCTTAAAACGATCGAAGAGTATAACAGTGCCGTACAAGATGGCGAGTATAGACCCGCAGAGAAAGATGGCAAAGGAACGAAAGGAATTACCCCTCCTAAATCCAACTGGGCACTTCGAATAGAGCAAGGGCCATTCTATGCTTTCCCTGTAACGTGCGGAATTACGTTCTCGTTCGGCGGTTTGCATGTAGATACAACGGGTCATGTGTTAAACAAAGAAGAACAACCGATAAAAGGTCTCTTTGCGGCTGGTGAAATGATTGGAGGGATTTTTTATGAAAACTATCCTGGTGGATCCGGGTTAATGTCTGGAGCAGTCTTTGGAAAATTAGCTGGTTCATCCGCAGCCCACTATATTCAAGAAAAGGTTGAAGCGGTCAATAATCATTGAGTCCTTTCCTTGCATAGTTAATTAGATAAGAGTTTGTCCAAAAAATCTAGGATACATTAAATAGAAGAATGAAAAACAGCCAAGGCTTAAAAAAAAGTTCTTGGCTGTTTGGTACTTCAAATATTAAAAGTCTTTATGCATTGACTAAAACACATATCATATAGGGATATGAGTTTTAGAGTATAGCTTTAAGCGTCCTGATGGCCAGACAATATGATTTTTCTTCTATTATATATAGCTATTCAATTTTAGCACCAGCTGAATGGATCAGCTGGGCACTATCGCGCATGAAGTCAGCGCTGACTTATCAACAGTTACCAGATATTAACTATTTTGTATGATATATTTATATAGGTGTTCTTCCTATGCTCCGATTGATGCTAAAATTGAGCCTGTGAAAAAGGATACCATTCAATAAATAATTTTTTCCCTATAACAAGGATGATAGATAACAATTAGTTTTCTTTTTGGTTAAATACTCCAGTAACCATGAAAATCTGGATTCAGTATATCCTAACTTGCCGGAAAATTTTCATCTATTCTCAATCCTATTTTACAATTGAATTTTGTAGACATCGGTTAGTTGGAGATACATTATAGTCTGGGCTCTATTGAAAAACTCACTTATAAAAAACAAGGATCATTGAAGTAAACTATTTCGGAAAGAATTTTAGTGCCTTTCATATTTTTGAATAGTTCTTTCGCTTCTTTTTCTGTGTCAAATTCAAAAATTTTAATATTTCCTTTTAAAAAGACAGTGATGACCCACATTGAAAAGCCTCCAAGTGATAGATAATTTTTTTTGCTGTAATTTGCAAATTAATTCAAATCAAGCTAATTGATAGGAAAGCTCGTAATTTTTTTTCGTGTACACGTATCCCTCTAAAATGATTCTCGCTGTGCGTACCACTTTAATAGCACGTATGTGTCCTGCCAAGAAATCAACCTTTGTTTCCATGATCCCTGCCGGGTGGGCTAATCGAAAAATTTCCTGTTTAATGTTCACCATCTCGGATAAAATCGTTTCCTGTAAGTAAGCTCCTGCAGTTGCACAGATGGCTCCTGTAATAGCAAGCGCTTGATGGGGCTTTTGCATTGACATCATTCTGATCATCAAATCCATCTCTGAGGCTTTTCTTTCCGATCCGTTTAGGTCTACGTAATCCATAGGAGGAGCAATTAGGGTCATTTTAGGAACAGCAGGAGATTTGACAGTCGCTGATTTCTTATCGGAAAATTGACACATTTCAGCTGCAATCGACCGGATTTCTTCTAGTTCATTTAATTTTTCCTGTGAATAATCAGTGGGCAATTCGCTTCCGTTTAGACCAATATCCTGTGCCCTTACAAAAACAAGTGGATTGGCAACATCAATGATTGAAACTTGAATCAGTCGATCCTTCGTTTTAATCATGTCTATTGGATTTCCTGTAGGGAAAAGTTTTCCTGTAACTGCTCCTTCAGCACGAGTAAAAGAAAGATAGATAGGTGATCCTTTACCAGGCACGCCTGGAATTGAGCAGCTGCCTTCTTTTTTCACTTGTCCATTTTCAACCTCTACTTCTGCAATTATCAATTTCTGTGTATTCGTGTTAAAAATTCTCACCGTTGTAACAGGTTCTTTTGCCGGAACTAATCCGTGCTCAATTGCGTAAGGTCCTACAGCAGATGAAATATTCCCACAATTTCCTTTAAAATCAACCATTTGATTATCGATGCTGATTTGCGCAAATGTATATTCCACATCGAATTCCGGTGATTCTGATTTTTTGATGATCGCTGCTTTACTTGTCAATGAATTCGCTCCTCCAAGACCATCAATCTGTCTCCGATCCGGACTGCCCATCACGTCAAGTAAGAAATCTTCCCAGAGTGAGCGATTCGAAGGCATATGTTCAAAGTTAAGGAACACACCTTTACTTGTTCCGCCGCGCATTACAACTACTGGTACTTTCATTGTATAACCACCTTTTCTCAAATCAATATTTATAGCACTACCGGTTCCTTTGAAAATATAGTATGATAAGTTCATTCATAAGTAAAATACATATTTTTTTAATAAAAATGATAAAAAAACTTATAATCAAAAGGCGGGAGATGGTTAAGTGGACGAAAAAGATTGGATTGCGATAAGGGTACTATATGAAGAAAAAAACATTAGCCGTGCCGCAGAGCGTTTATATATATCGCAGCCGGCGTTAACGTACCGGCTTAAAAATTTAGAAAAAGAATTTAGCACAAACTTATTTTTCAAAATAAAAGGAGGCATTGAGTTCACTTCCGAAGGGATACATTTAGCGGGCTATGCGGAAGAAATGGTGAAAAAGTTGCAAAAAACGAAAGATTATATGCTGAATATGAAAAAAGAGGTAAGAGGAACGTTAAGGCTTGGCGTTTCCAGCAACTTTGCCCAATATAAACTACCAGAAATATTGAAAAAGTTCTCGACACAATATCCTCATGTACAATTTAATGTGAATACAGGCTGGAGTACAGAAATCATGCATCTTCTGGATTCCTCTAGTGTTCAATTAGGCATTCTGCGTGGAAACTATGAATGGTATGGAATCAAATCGCTACTGCATAAAGAAAGACTTTGTTTAATTTCTAAGAAAGAGGTAGACTTGGATAATTTGCCGGAACTTCCATTCATAAATTATAAAACCGACAGTTCTTTAAAAAACTTAATAAATGGCTGGTGGCATGATAGATTCCCGGAGCCACCATTTGTAACTATGGAAACAGATCGGCAGGAGACGTGCAAAGAGATGGTCAAAAATGATCTTGGTGTTTCCATTCTGCCGGAAATATGCCTGCAGCCTTCAGATAACTTGCATACATACGGGTTATCCTACAAAAATGGGCAGCCGGTGTTAAGAAATACATGGTTAATGTATAACCAGGATTCTTTAAAACTCTCTACTGTGAAAAACTTTATTGATTTCTTGAATAAAAATTCCAATCTTTAACGAAAAAGCACAATGAAATCATTGACAATTTCATTGTGCTTTTTCGATTTCTTATTTAATATAAAATGGATTATAAGTTTTTTTTTCGAAAAAGTAAAAAAAATATGTATTTCACTTATTTAATGATATGAACTATTCTAAAAATAGAAAACAAAGCAACTGGGAAACAGAAGATATTATATAATATTTTTTAACTATTCAAACTTTTTCATTTGGTTTGTAAGCGGTTTCTTTAATAGGAGGGGATTCATATTCTTACGTTACTTGGAATTTCAATGGTCGTTGTCTTCACTTATTTAATCATGTCTAAACGGTTATCACCTGTTAATTCTCTAGTGGTCATTCCAATTATCTTTGCATTAATTGGCGGATTTGGTCCAGAGCTCGGAGATATGATGCTCGATGGAATAAAGGTTGTCGCACCTTCAGCCGCTTTGCTATTGTTCGCTATTTTGTTTTTCGGAGTTCTGATTGACGCTGGATTATTTGATCCACTCATTAAAACCATGTTGAAAATCGTAAAAGGGGATCCGGTAAAAATAGCGATAGGTACAGCAGTAATCGCAATGACCGTTGCCTTGGATGGTGATGGTACCACGACTCATATGATTACGATTTCCGCTATGCTGCCTCTTTACTTACGCCTTGGTATGAATCCACTTATTCTTGCCACTATTTCTATGCTGGCTGTAAGTATTATGAGTGGCATGACTCCTTGGGGAGGACCTGCAACAAGAGCAATAGCATCTCTAGGTCTCGATGCAAATGAATTCTTTGTTCCGATTATCCCAACACTATTATCAGGAATAGCAGCTATTCTTTTTACCGCTTACGTGCTTGGGAAAAAAGAGCGCAAAAGGCTTGGTGTTGTTCATATCAAAGCTGCACCTGAAATGAAAGGAGCTCTAGCTGAAGCAGCGGTAGCTTCCGCCATACAAGACGATTTAAAGCGCCCTAAATTAATATGGGTCAATCTTTTGTTGACGCTCACGGTTATGGTCATTCTTGTAATGGGCTTAGTGCCGGTACCTGTGTTGTTTCTAATCGGATTTGTGCTTGCCTCGATCATTAATTACCCTAATCTAGAACAGCAAAAAGAGCGAATCGTGTCACATGCAGGAAATGCTATTACCGTCGTCACACTAGTATTTGCGGCTGGTATATTCACAGGGATCTTTTCCGGAACGAAAATGGTAGATGCCATTGCAAATTCATTAGTGGCCATCATTCCGGATTCTTTAGGCTCTTTTTTACCGATGGTCGTTGCGTTAACCAGCATGCCATTTACGTTCGTTTTATCCAATGATGCTTACTACTTTGGTGTTTTGCCAATTCTTGCCGAAGCAGGAGAAGCTTATGGAGTGAGTCCTTTAGAAATTGCCAGAGCTTCCGTACTGGGCCAGCCTGTACATTTCTTAAGTCCACTCGTGGCATCGACTCTTTTACTGGTAGGGATGGTAAAAACGGATATCGGGGAACTACAGCGGTATGCATTTAAATGGGCTCTAATTTGTTCATTAGTCCTTATCATTGTTGCTATCTTGACAGGGGCTATTATTTAAGTACAATGTTATCTAATAAATTCTTCGAACTTAAACAAAGTAGGGCTGTGCCAAAACCAATTATTATTAGTGGTTTTGGCACAGCCCATTCTTTTATTTAATTCCAGAAGTCTCGCCGCTAGCTTGAGTAATTATTTTTACGATTGTTTTCGCAAGGTTCATAACCGTGTATAGACGAGTATCATTTAAAAATTGCATCGTTGGCAGCGGATCTATATAATTGACCATTCCTGTAATATGATAATCTCCAACTTCCGGCAATACTTTTTTTAAAGCTTTCCCAGGGACAAGAGGTCCATCCTTCAAAAAAACATAACCGACCTGGTTTTGATTCCCTAAACAAGCATCCACACTAAAAATAAGAGGCTTTTTGAATTGTTTTTTAATTTTTTTCAATGTGTCTTTTAAATTAAATGCATGAACGGGATTTTCCAAAGTACCGTAAACACGATAAGGCACCGTATGTTCTTTAAGCATTGTCCCGACTAAAGGACCTAATGAATCCCCAACTGATCGGTCTGAACCAATGCAAAGAAAGATTACATCTTCATTTTGACAGCCAGAAGATTGAATAATCTCTTTGACCTTTAATGCTAAGCAGTTTATTTCTTCGCCTTTTGTTTCCACAGAACAAATTGCTCCTCTTCTTGTAAATTAGACTCATCTTAATTCCCCTTTGTCCTATTATACGAACAAAAAGGACATCCTGCATGTAAATATAAGCATATGCTTGAGAATGATAGTTAACACTCTGAAAAATGGCAGTAATTCAAAACATCCCCTTTAATTTATTTGGCGAGGAAGTGTGAGTTGGTTTACAACTAGAAAACGTAACGACTTTATTTTAAACTACAACCAAGTACACCAATATACAAAGTTAATTAACATAATCAGCGTTCTAGGAATCTATATTATTGATCTAGAGAGTAGGAGGGGAAGGCTCCTTTTTTATTATACGTTTTTTTAGATTAACTTATATTATACGCCCTTTGTAAAGACTTATATCCAGGTGAAAGGGAATTGGATGTACCAGTATGGTGCAGTATATTCCGAAGGAAGCACTGAAAACTAAGTTTTTATTAATGGATAACTTTGTTAAAATAATTTTTAAAACTAACCAATGCTATTAGGGAGGTAAGAAATGAAGGTAAAAAATACATCATGTCAATAATTTGTTCCGATTATGAAAAATTAGGGTGTGATATCGTGAAGGAGACATATCGGTCAGATAGGCAGTCGTATAAATTGGATTTAATGGTCGGGGGGGAAATTTAGCTTGAATTGTTCTCATTTCCTGATAGCCCAAATTTCCAGTCGAACCTATCCGTGTTGATGAGATAACAGGAAAAAGGTTTACCTTTTTTTGTGATCCGGATGATTCACCTCTTGAAATATATGGAAAGTAGTATTTGCAGTAGGGTTATGTATATTTTGATAAGAAAAGTCTTTCATGAAGGTGCCCTAAAACAAAATAGTACTCAAAACAAAAATGGAACTCATTTTGTGATTTCCATTTTTGTTTCTGTATTTTTTATGTCATAAATTCCGTATTATATATTAAGTTTTTATAAACCTAATACATTGGAATTTTTAATAACTGGATAAATATGGGGTTTAACATTTCTATACAACAAATGCTTTACGAATATTCAATTTTAATATACTTCCTTTTCATTGAGGTTATATAAAAAAATTCATTTTTGTTATTGATAGGTTTTTGTATTACCTAATCTATATATTCTTAGGCAGCAAGGCTCATTGTCTTGTAAATTTTAAAGGAAGTCTTTTCACTCCAAAAACGAACGGACTTGGAATCGCCTCAAGCTCAGTCCCTTTTACACCTTCCAATTTTGCAAATGTACTTAATAGTGTCACGAGAGCTACTTCTGCTTCTAGACGTGCAAGCGGGGCACCTAAACAAAAATGAATACCAAACCCGAAACTCAAATGAGGATTTAATTTCCTTTCTAACGTGAACCGATTAGGCTCTGCAAACTTTTGTGCATCCCGATTTGCCGAAGCGACCCAGCAAATTACTTGTTCCCCCTTTTGGATTGTTTTGCCCCCAACTTTGACTTGTTCCTTTGTAACACGGCCAATTGCCTGTATTGGAGGATAAAAGCGTAGTGTTTCTTCTACCAATTTTGGTATTAAAGGCAGATTTGTCCTAGCTTGTTCTAGAATGTTTTTATCTTCTGTCATATAACGTACGGCATTTGTAATCAAATTAGTTGTTGTTTCATTTCCCGCAACTAATAATAAAACACAGAAAGATAGTACCTCTTCTTCTGTTAATTTTTCCCCATCAATTTTTGCTGCTAATAATAGCGAAATTAAATCTTCTTCAGGATTTACCTTTCTCTCTAAAATTATTTTTTTGAAATATTCTTTAAGAAACTCACTTCCTTCCTTACGTTTCTGTGCCATTCTTTGAAAGGCTTCATTTGAATTATCTTTGGCGCCTGCCACGAGAACATCAGAATAGGTTTTAAAAAGATCCCGATCCTTAGCAGGGACCCCCAATAATTCGGCAATTATTATGACAGGCAACGGACCAGCAAGGTTATGAACGAGATCCATAGTCCCCTTCTCATTAACTTGATCGAGAAGGTAAAGTGTCACCTCTTCGATTTTATTTTTTAAATCCTTCACTGCTTTAGGAGTGAATGCCTTGTTCACTAAGTTTCTCATTTTTGTGTGTCTAGGAGGGTCCATTGTCAAAATGCTTCCTTGAAGAGTTCCAGACCCTCGTTCCGAAGAAAACAGTTTTGGATTTTTTAGAATATAATGAACGTCCTCATATCGAAACACATCCCAGCAGCTTCGAGCCTCGTCGTACCTTACAGGAGTTTTTTGTCGTAAACTATTAAAGATTGGAAAAGGAAATAATTGATCTGCGTTCGAAGCAATTTCGCTCATGGGGATGAGATTAGCATACTGCTCCACTGCGCTTGTTGAGTTACGTACTTGTGTCATGGTTTCATCTCTCCTTTTATTGTGACTAATATTCATACATAAACTAGTCATGACCTGTTCATTAACTAAGATAACAAACTCATAATTTGGTTTCAATTGACATAAATTGAGATATTTTTCAATAAGAAGAAAGTAATGACTCGGAATATTTGATTCACCACCTATTGAAAAACTCTTTTGAGTTTCATAGCTTCTCGTTTAAGGTCATACCGATACCCAAAGTGGTCGGAGGGGAATATCAGCTGGAATTGTTCTCTTTTTCCTTATAGCCCCAATTGTCCAACTTATCCTGAAGCAAGAGGGCTTAGGCATCTTGCCCTTGAAGTGGGTGATATAATCAAGCGAATGAGGAGTTAGAAAAAGATTATTGACCCTACAATAAAAGGTGGAAAGGGGACAATATTTAGATAGTCATTCACTTCTCCATAATTTTCTTTTGCATTTCCAATAATCCCCCAAGTTCCCAACAAGTCCCCAACAAGTCCCCAACAAGTCCACTTTATCAAAGTAGGGCTTCTTTTATATTTCATGTACATAAAAAGGGCTGTTAGTAATCTATTAAGTACTACAGATTTCCATGAAGCTTCATAAGATATAAAAAAGGAGGTACAAGCTATGAGAGAAAAAATAATTAACGCTGAAAATAACCGTTTCCGCTTAATAACAGGTACATTTCCGGATAAAGAAACCGCCGAAGTAATGGCTGATGAACTGAAAATTCGTTAAGGCTGGATTGTGTATATAATTCCAGAACAAAGTGAAAAAGACTGGAAATAAAATTAGTTACCTTGATGAAATAGGGAAATTAGTAGAGAGGATGACTGAATTGAAATTACAAGAAATAAAAGGATCTTATGATGTAATCATTAGCCTTGGCAGCTGGTGTGGACCTTCCCTTAATTTAAGGCGGCATAATTTAAGGCGGTTTTCATTTCCACTTGATTGGGTTGTATCTAATTCACTCCCGGATGTAAGCAGAATATTGAAGAACAGATTTGTCGGATTTATGGATCTTAAGAATATGAAGCAGGTAGATGGCATCGCTTCTTATCTTGATGATGGAGATGGTTTTTTCTGATGAGGGCGGCAAGCAGCAAAACGCGCATTTTATCCAAGATACCTATTATAATATTATTTCAGTTCATGATTTCCCAATAATACCCAACCAGCATTGGACTCATCTTTACCCTGCTTACAAAGAAAAACTCAATTACCGAATAAATAAGTTTATTGAAATAATTTCAAATAGCAATTCCATCTTATTTGTTAGGTGGGGGGCAGTTTCCGTTCGCGAAGCGGTGGAATTGCAATCCGTCTTGTCTGAAATGATACAGGGGAAATTTAATATCCTCTTCCTTGATCCAATAGCTGGCTTGAAGGATATTAATGAAATCGACTGGGGAATCAAGGGCATTTGTACAGTGCAAGTACCCAGCGATGGTCCTAATGATGATTCAATGTGGGATTATGTGTATAATGGGCTAACCTTAACAAAAACATATTCTTAGTACTGACTTCGATTCTTATATTGTAATCTTTAAAATTGCTGAAGCATTAAGTTTTTTTCTTTATTTGACAGAAGGTTATATCTCAAGAGTTAAAGGGCACTCATGATTTTAAATGAGTGTTTTTTTGTGTTGGAATCCACCGAATTATCTAAATTTTCAAAAATTATAATTGACCCAAATGGGACAGTTGATTTAGAATTGATGTGTATATGAAATTATGTTTGGTATATAAAACTAAAATAGAGGAGGAATATAGTTAGTTAGTGAATGAAATGTTAAAAATATTTGATTTAGGGAGGTAAGTAATATGTTTAAGAATAAATTGGCGTTCGTTCTGCTTTGTTTGGTGTTAATAGTATCTGCATGCGGTCCAAGTGACGAAACAACTACAGAAAACAAAGGGGATTCAGGAGGAAAAGCGGTTAAGCTTACTTTTACGGAACCTGCACGATTATTGTCGGTTGCCCCATTGTATGTAGCAATAGAGCAAGGCTTTTTTGAAAAGGAAGGAATTGAAGCTGAAATTGTTTCTGGTGGTGGAGGAGCACAAGTAATCGCTTCTGTATTATCAGGCGAAGCTCAGTTTGCGGTCTCGGGTCCTCGAAGTATGTTTACTCCTCTTGACAAAGGTGAAGATTTATTGGCAATTCAATCTTTAAATTCTGCGCTAACCTATCAAATTACACTCTCTAAACAATATCAAAAGAAAAAGAATGTTTCTAAAGACTCATCACTTGAAGATAGAGTGGCTTCATTGAAAGGCGCAACTATTGGTACAAACCTTGTTGGAGATTCTGGAGACGTATACACCCGTCATTTAATGCAAATGCATGGAGTTGATCCCAATACTCTAAAAACCGTCAAATTAGCAGGAGATGGATCGAAGATTGGCGGTATGCAGGAGGGGATTGTTGACGGGGGAATAGCATCACCCCCAATGGGTTTACAAGCGGAAAGTAAAGATATAGGAGACATTGTAATCAATACAAGTGAAGAGCCAATGTATGGGAATATGGTCTGGGAAGCTGTATTTGCTAAAAAAGAATATTTAGAAGAAAATCACGAAACATCTTTGAAAGTGGTTCGGGCAATAGGGAAAGGTATGGAATTCACACGTAATAACCCAAGAGAGGCAGCCGAATCAATCGAATCTTATTTTGATGGAATTGATGTAGATATCCTAGAGGAATCACTAATCGGATTGAAAAACACTTTTAAAGGCTATGGAGAAATGAATCAAGAGGCTTGGGATAATGCCCAGGATCCATTAGTTGAATTTGGCAAGATATCAGGCGTTTCTACTAAACAGGATACAACTGAAGATGTTATTTGGACAAATAGTTATATAGAAGAGGCTTTTAAAAAATAATTAGAATGGAAAGGAGATGATAGGTAAGATGGAAAATGCACAACTGGATAACTTTAAATTGTCTACTCGTTTTTTAGACGTTACTTACGTAAACAATAAAACTGGTGCAGAAGTGATGGCCCTGCAGAATATAAATTTAAATATTAAAGATGGTGAATTTATATGTATTGTTGGGCCGAGCGGCTGTGGAAAAACCACTTTTTTAAATACTGTAGTTGGATTGCTAAAGCCAAGTAAGGGAGAAATACTATTAGATCAGCAAAAAATTGATGGTCCCGGCAAGGACAGGGCAATGGTTTTTCAAAACCCGAGTCTATTACCTTGGAGAACTGTTTTGGAAAATGTTCTTTATGGAGTTGAACTGTTAAAGCAAATAACCGCAGAGAAAAAGAAAGAGGCTAAAGAATTTATTGAAATGGTCGGTTTAAAAGGTTATGAAAATCATTATCCACATGAATTGTCAGGTGGGATGCAGCAACGGGTAAACTTGGCCCGGGCATTAACGGTAAACCCATCATTAATATTATTGGATGAACCATTTTCGGCATTGGACGCACAAACTAGGGAATTTATGCAAGGTGAGTTACTTAGAATATGGGATGAGACAAAAAAGACAAGTCTTTTCATTACACACCAAATTGATGAAGCGGTATTTTTAGCTGATAGAGTTTTTGTTTTTGGGGCAAGACCAGGACGTGTAGTGGAGGTTGTTGATGTTGATATACCTAGACCAAGAGATCTCCATGTGAAGCGCAGCCCGGAATTTTTAGAGTTTGTAGATCATATTTGGTCCATTATTGAACAGGAGTCTTCTAAACAAGGTTTCGATAATAAAGAGATATAATTAATGTGAAAGGAGAACACTATGACGAAGGGTACGATAGAACTTACACAATCAAAGCAAAAGATAAAAAAGGCGAAGAAAATGAAAAAAGAAAAAAAGTCATTTTTTATCAGTGTTGCTTCTGTTTTACTATTCCTGTTGCTTTGGGAAACTGCCTCTCAAAATGAATGGATAAATCCATTGTTCATAAGCTCACCAATTGAAATTGCACAAGCGGCAGTTTTAATGGTCCAAGAAGTTTCCTTTTGGGAAAATATGAAGGTAAGTGGTTACGAATTTGTTTCAGGCTTTGTTTTAGCCATACTTATTGGAATCCCAATAGGTGTGTTATCAGGTTGGAACTCTACCTTTAATGCAGTGGTTAACCCTTTCATTTCAGGATTATATGTAACTCCTAAAGTCGCCCTATTACCAGTGATCATCATTGCATTCGGAATAGGGCCAGCATCAAAAATTGTTATCGTATTTTTGATGGCCTTCTTTCCAATAGTGATGAGCGCTCAAAAAGCTATGTTAACATTAGATCAAAACTTAATAAAAGCAGCAAGGACATTTAGTGCAAGTGAATTTCAAATTTTTAAAACAATTGCATTGCCTTCGACGGTACCATTCCTTTTAAACGGTATTCGCTTAGGTATAGGTCAAGGATTAATTGCAGTGGTTGTAGGTGAATTATTCGCTTCGACAGCTGGTATCGGATACCAATTGACAAGCAATGGTCAAAATCTACAAACAGATCGCATGTTTGTTGGCGTGTTAGTCATTACGATTACGGGAATCATTCTTACTTCATTTTTAGGCATTATTGAAAGACGCTTTTCATCTTGGAAACCTGAAAATAATTAATTAAATTTACACTTTAAACGTTATTTTTCAGTATTACAGCACAAAACGGTTACAGTGTAAAAGCCTCAAGCCAATATTTCAAGTAAGCTTAAATTTGGGAAAGGTAATTGTAAACAAGTTTGTAGACAAAAGGGTTTCCATTTGAATTTATAAACAAAGTTGATTGGAACGGAAGGTACGAGACTCCTGCGGGAAAAGCGCGTCCAAGGGAGACCCCACAGGCGCAAGAGCGCCGAGGAGGCTCCCGGACCGCCCGCGGAAAGCGAGTGCCTGGAGTGGAAATTAACGTTCATATTTTACACTCACTCAAAAAAATATAGGCAATCTTAATATCGAGTTTGTCTCCAGTCTAAACCAAAGGTGCTTCCTATACGAAGCACCTTTGGTTTAACATGCTTTTCAAACCTGATCCATCTTTAAACAAAGATTTCAAATCCAATCCCAAATGTAATAGAATTTTTTCAGCGATGATTACAACTCAGACTGTACTCTAATTCGTTTTTTACTGTGATACTTCACAGCGAGATAGAAATTTTATTGAAGTTCTCACGTATCCATGATACCTTCAATTTATAGGGATGGTTGGGAGGAATAGGTTTTGAACACAAAGGCATTTTTATTGGCATCTATAACAGTTATTATTTGGGGCTCTACATTCGCTGCTATTCGTGCAAGCTTGCATGGCGGATATTCAGCCGGTCATTTGGTACTTGTTCGTTATCTTATAGCATCAGGAGTTTTTATCCTTTATGCTCTCTGGCCTGGGGTGAAATTTCGACTCCCTAAAAAAGAGGATTTGTTGAGGATTTCGATCCTTGCATTTATTGGCATTAGTATTTACCATATCGGGGTGACATTCGGGGAACAAACGGTTTCGGCGGGAACGGCTGGAATGCTGATCGGTTCAGCACCTGTCTTCATCGCGATCATTGCTGCGTTCGTTTTAAAAGAACGCCTCGGACTATACGGATGGATTGGTTTAGGAATTGGATTCACAGGGATCACCTTAATAACATTAGGTACCGCAGGACCTTCGCTGAATATTTCTGAAGGAGCTTTTTTAGTACTGATGTCAGCTATTGCTTCTGCGGTGTTTTTTGTTTTCCAAAAGCCACTGTTTAGCCGTTATAATCCGATTGAATTGACAGCTTACTTCACATGGATCGGTACAATACCCTTTTTTATATTTTTTCCTGGGCTATTTCAAGAAATTCAACATGCTACTTTGGAAGGTCATTTATCAGCGGTTTTTGTTGGTATTTTCCCTGCGGCCATCGGTTATGTAACTTGGGCGGTCGCTTTATCATTAGGAAAAGCCAGTTCTGTTTCCAGTTTGTTGTACATTGAACCTGTGATTGCCATTTTCGTCGCTTGGGTTTGGCTGCAGGAAGTACCTAGTACCCTTTCAGTCATTGGCGGCAGTATTGCGATATTGGGGGTCCTTGTCGTTAATGGTTTCGGAAAGTATAAATCAGTGGTGAAAAAAGCAGCATGAAAACTAGAAAAATAGCAGCATCTCAGATCATCATGAATGAACGTATATCCTTCTTGGACGACTGAACATATAGGAGGGCAGCCCAATAAAAGGAATTCACCCAGGTTGATGAAGTTAATCAGATACACCTGGGGAATTGGATTTTTCCGCGCTGTTCATTCCCTGAAATTAAATCTATGCTTAAAGTCCCAATCCAATTTAAATGAATTATTTTCACCTGTTAAAAATTTATAATCAATATAGGACTTTTCTTTCCTAGTCATTCCGTCAACATATGGGGAATAAGTACGGAATAATAATACATTTTTCTTTTCATCAAATTCTACAAGTCTTAGCCAGCCATTTCCCCCTCGATAATTCGTTTGGTAATTGACCAGCATTTGAATGACATCATTTCCTGCTGAGTTTTGTTTTACCCGATGCGCTATCCCATAAAAATGTCCATTAACCGTCATGAACACTTGATTATGGTTCTTTACAAGTTCATCCCATATCAGCCGGCCATTGGACGAATCGGCGGCAATGGTTTTATCATCTTTAACTTTCGGAAAAATAATATCATGTGAGACGAGGATTGTCGGTTTATCTTTATGCCGTTCCAGAACTTTTTTTGACCATTCCAAGTCCTTATGCAGGTTTTTCATATCCACGATTAAAACTAAGTATTCATAACTCCCTGCCTTAGCGATTGCATATGAGCTATACCCAGAGGGAGCCGACCCCTTATAGTAGTTTTTATTCATAAAACGCTGTGGCCCATAATGTGTTAAAAAAGGATCTCCGGCAGCATAGTCATGATTCCCAGCCGCCATCATATATGGAATTTCCTTTTTATCCAAAAGGGAAATGGCTCTGAGCGAATTCTGCCATTGTTTTTCTGAATCACTATCGACAATGTCCCCAACAAATGTATTCATGATAATATTGTTCTTCTTGGTGTTATTGGATATCCAGTTCATTTGACTATTGAAAATCTCAGGATTTTGGCTTGAATATTTCTGGGTATCTGGAATAAAGAGGAAATTATAATTCTTCTTATTCGTTAGAATGGGGAAGGACTTGTTTGATCCTTCAAAGGGTTCATCGTCACGAGCATCCTGTACTAGCCATTCTTTTTCAGTTAATGCCTTATTGGCAATTCGTATTTCCTGGATATTCCCTCCGAAAAGCGCATCCAATTTATTTCCCCACTCTGTTGCGCCGATATTCCAGCCTTTACATTTTAATGCTGCAATACCTATGGCTTTTTCTGATTCTCCATAATCACTAACGCCATTTAAAGTTAGAGTCGTTGTGCTACCATCATTAACAACTGCCAAATGGTACCATTCACCAGCATTTAAAGAACGAGACCAATTGCTTACATTATAGTTTAGATTGGATGGATGGCTTGTCCAGTGCAATTTTTGATCACTGGATATAGATAAAGCAGAAAGGGTTTTTTTCTCGCCTTCCATTTTATTAAGATCTGCCGCCTGTCCTTGTCTTGAAAAAAGCCCCATGGCACTTTTGGGTTTCCTTGGCATCTTAAATACCAATTCAATGGTAAAACCCCTATCGAAATTCTCTGAATTGATAGGTGCATCCCGTATGGTTTTAAAATACCTTCCTGCAGGGGCGTTTTCGTAATTGGCGAATTTCAAGCTATCAACTTTATCCTGAGCGTAATAATCTTCTTCAGACCATTTCAACATTTTTTTTAATTCGGGTGATGCAGGGTCACCTATCGTCACTAACTCTAAATCATTTCCATGTTTGCTTGTATCTTCTATAATTAAATTACCTTTATCGATTGAACCGCTTTTAACATGTTGTTTTGTGAATTTCCAATTTGCAACGATACTGCTCCGATCATTTTCAGCAACGGAATTTAAAGAATCGGCTGACTTGGCAATACCAGGAACAATCATACATAAGAGTGAGAGACCTATAAATGCTTTTTTCATTCTCATAATATATTCACCCCTTTAAATTAGATTAAGCAATTTAAGAATAATGGTTAAACATGTATTCTTTACTTACTACCTGGGTAATTTTTGAGAAATAAGCCTAGGTAGGGGAGATTCCGTATAAGCTGCAATAAGGTATAGTTTGCTTATCTTCTCGATAACTTATTAAGGATGAGTAAAAAAGACTTATTACTAAAAAAGACATTAGGAGATAAGGCCTAATGCCTACAATTTGAAATCAAGGATAACAACTAATTTGAAGTATTTTGTTCTTTAGGTGGGAGGGTAGGAAAACAAGCAATGTGTTAGTATTAGGACAGTGAACCATCAAGATAATGAGGTGAAAAAAATGGTGAGAAGGAGATAGGTAGCCTCCTGTAATAGATGTGGTATTAATCTTAGGAGGCTATCTTGAATTTTAGGAGATGTATGATTATGAAACAAAACAAATATGATGATGCAAATTTCTTTTCTGCGTATGAGCAAATGCCACGATCGGTCAAAGGACTCGAAGCTGCCGGAGAATGGCATGTATTAAAAGAGCTAATGCCAAATCTGCGTAATAAAACGGTACTTGATTTGGGCTGCGGTTTCGGCTGGCATTGCCGATTTGCCCGTGAGCAACAGGCAAGTTCCGTCGTTGGTGTCGATATTTCGGACAATATGCTTCAAAGAGCACGTGAAAAAACGGATGACCCTTGTATTTCATATATTAAAATGCCGATTGAAGATATCGATTTTTCCGGCTCTGAATTTGATGTGGTTATCAGTTCCTTGGCTTTTCATTACATTGAGTCATATGAGGCAATCTGCAAAAAGGTCCATGATTGTTTAAAGCCTGGAGGCACTTTTGTTTTCTCGGTTGAACATCCAATCTTCACTTCTCGAAATGAACAAGCTTGGTATGACGATGATCACGGAAATCATATGCATTGGCCAGTTGACAACTATCAGTACGAAGGTGTGAGAGAAACAACCTTCTTAACCGAAAACGTAGTAAAGTATCATCGAACGATTTCAACATATATGACTGACTTGATTGGTGCTGGTTTCAGCATAAAGGCAGTAAAGGAACCGATGCCTTCTGATGACATGTTAAAAAGTGTTCCTGAAATGAAAGATGAAAATCGAAGGCCCATGTTTTTAATGATCTCAGCAGTAAAGGAACCGAAAATAATGAAGTAAACGAAAAAAAGGCGTTTCTACGAAAGTAGGGACGCCTTTTTATTTACCATCATAATTTTCTATGCAATTAAGCGTTGATTATCGACTTTAATTAGGTAATGATTAAATAGTTAAATATGGAAATGGGAGTTTGGAGGAGGGAAATTGGATGGAGAAGGTTTTTCCGGTTATTGAAACCAATCGATTGATATTAAGGGAAGTGACACTGGAAGATGCGGGTGACATGTTTAAATATCTATCTGATACAGATGTGGTGAAGCCAATGGGGTTAGATCCATTCGAGACAGTAAATGATGTATGGGATGAAATTAAGTGGTATGAATCCATATTCGAAAAGGGTTCGGGAATTAGATGGGGAATTACATTAAAAGATTCCGGTAAGGTTATAGGAAGTTGTGGTTTTCTGAATATGGTAACCAAACACCATCGTGCTGAAATTGGATATGAATTAAGTAAAGAACATTGGGGAAAAGGCATTGCGAGTGAAGCATTGGAAGCAGTTGTTATGTATGGTTATCGCCACTTTCACCTGGAAAGGATTGAAGCTTTAATTGAACCTGATAATCACCCATCCCAAAAACTAGTGGAAAAACAAGGATTTAGAAGAGAAGGACTTCTTAGGCATTATGAATATACCCGTGGCAAATTCGATGATTTATACATGTACTCACTCATAAAAGAAGATCTTAACGGCTTTTCCTTTTAATTAATTCATTGTGAAGATCGTTTAAGAAGCGGTCCCTGTTTGTCGACAAAAGTGGATTTCGGAATGCACTCATCCCGAAGCCCTTTTACGATTTAACTGAGGGGATGATTACCAATTGGGATTTTAGCGGTCTCATGTTGAAGACAAACTCAATGGAAAACTAGTTTGATTTCAGTTAAAAAAAGTTCTAACCGCAAGCGGCTTTGGTATCTGAAAGTAACTCCAAGGGTATGGTGAAATTGTCGAATTTAATAAGAGTTTCACAAAACAGTAAAAATCCATAATGGGAATTAGTCTTTTTGGTTTGGGATGAACATCCTAAAGTGAAAAAAATTCTAGTTGATTGAAATGGAAGGTACGAGACTCCTGCGGGAAAAGCGCGACCAAGGGAGACCCCACAGGCGCGAAGAGCGCCGAGGAGGCTCCCGGACCGCCCGCGGAAAGCGAGTGCCTGGAATGGAAATCAACGTTCGAATTTACTAACCCAAAATAGTAGAGCGGTTTTTTTTATAACTATATATTCATAAATCTTAGTTTACTCATTTGCTTGTATAATCTCTTTCAATCTTACAAATTCGGGTGGTGTATGACGAGTACCAATCTTTCATACCTTTTTCTTGTGCCTTTTTGTGAGCGGCATTGTCCTTCCAAAGCTTTATGGCATCCAAGGACTTCCAATAGGATACGGTAATTCCTAACCCGTTTTGATCTCTTACGCTTTCGACTCCTAAATAGCCATCTTGTTGAGCGGCAAGTTCATCCATGAAATCAGCGGTTGAATTATAGCTTGCGGCATTCTTATCGCTTCTTTGGGAAGTGAAAATGCAAGCGTAATAGGGCGGTTCGGGGGTATTTGCAAAAAACATGAAATGATGCCTCCTTTTAACTTATTATTCAAAATATATCATATCGGAAGATGCATGGATAGATTCGCGATAAAGCGGGTACTCGGCAAAGAAAACAATGCGGTAAGAAGCAATATATATATGAAACGGCAATACTGCTAAAGGGATTTTATTCTAATTCACGAATATATATTACTTTGACGGTTTTACAAAAAAAGGAGATGGTCTTGTGTGCGGGATTCGTTAGCAAACATATAAAAAGAGATGCATATTTACCGAAACAACGCGATATTCTTTTGGAAAATGCATTAAAAGATTTATCGGCAGATCCTGATGTTTTGGCTATTTACATTGCTGGTTCATTAGCAAAAGGAAACGATGATCAATACTCCGATATAGATTTGCACACCATTGTTATTCCAAAACGTAAAGCAGAATTTTTAAAAGGAAAAAGGGATAGAGCCAATAATTGGGGAGATGTTTCATTTCATGAAGACTGCAATCCTTATTCACAGTATGTCGTCACTCATTATAATACCTTTGTAAAAGTGGATAGCTGGTATCATGCACCTGAGGAAATTGTTCCCTCCATCTGGTTAAAAGAGGTAGAAGTCATCTATGATCCTTTTAATATTATGAGTCCTGTTATAAAAGAATCGGCAGAGAAAGTGTATAGACCTACACCTGATGAAGTTGAGCATTGGAGAGGAAAGCTGCTTGCATTTGTCCATGAAACCTACAGGGCCGTTATGAGAAGGGAAATGTTATATGCACTATCCAATCTTGATAGGATACGGTGGCTGATTGTGTCTGGTTGGTATATGGAAATGGAACAACATATGGATGTCCCCTATGGAGCATGGACAAAAATCGAGGGCAATAGAAGTAAATTAGCTGGAAAGCAGTTATCCCTGTTGGAAAGTTGGGATTGTGGCCGCAATTCAAATGAAATTATTAAAACGTTGAGACGTATGATCCCAGAATTCCTCAGACTAAATGAATACTTTTGTACTCAATTGGGTGTCGAAACAAATGAATACCATATCAAAAGAATAATCGATATGGCTATTTGATACCTTTTACAATCGGTTATGGCACACTCTTTGTTCGCGTAAAATGTGTAATCACTTTTGGAGGGATGCCAAGTGGCAGAATTGGTATATCATGTAGCCGTTTCACTGGATAATTTCATTGCCGACCAAGCAATGTTGGAAGGGGATATCAATCATTCTTTTTTCTTATTTGAAGGAGAGCATGTCCCGGACTTTTTATCCGATATCCAGCAATATGAAGCGGTATTGATGGGAAGTAAAACATATGAATTTGGATTTCAATTCGGAGCCAAACCGGGTGAACCAGGTTATAAGGGTTTGAAACATTATATATTCTCGAGCTCCCTTCAGTTTGAATCGAATGAGGAGGTAGAGCTTATCGAGGGAAACGCCGTTGCGTTTATTGAAAACCTCAAACAGCAAGGTGACGGAAAGCTATGGCTTTGCGGGGGCGGAGAACTGGCTGGAACGTTATTGAAACACAAACTCATTGATCAATTGGTGCTTAAAGTGAATCCAGTCATAATCGGTGAAGGCATTCCTCTTTTCGGCAGTGTTAAGCCAAGTCTAAAATTGGATTTAGTTGAAATGAAACAATTCCCAAACGGTGTGATTAAACCGACATATAATATTATTTATACGTAGGAATATGGTAGAGGGCTGCTTTGGCGCAGCCTTTTTCTAATGAAATTCACTGGTCATTAAAAGTTAAACTTTTCTTAGTGAAAATATACAAAGAAAATTAATTAGAAATTTATTATTAACATATATCCTTTCAGTATAACTTGAAAGGAGTTTTCTATATGAGAAAAATAATAAAAGTATCAAAGAATATATTTTTTACCTTCTTTGCTATGATCTTATTTGTAGCGATGGCTGTTTTTATTTACCATAATTATCAAAAGGGAAAGGAATCATCATTAATCAGTGAAGGAACACCCGTTGATTTTAATAACAAAGAAATTAATGTATATACGGAAGGCAGCGGTGAGGATACATACGTTTTTATGTCCGGTTCCGGAATTGCTGCTCCTGTTTATGAATTGAAAGGATTATATAGTAAGTTTGCAAAAGAAAATAAGATTGCAGTCATTGAAAGAGCTGGATATGGATACAGTGATGTTTTTCATGATGATAGGGATATCGATACAATATTGGAACAAAGCAGGAAATCGTTAATGGAAAGTGGAAATAAACCTCCTTATATTTTGGTTCCACACTCGGTATCAGGTATTGAGGCTATTTACTGGGCACAAAAATACCCAAGTGAAGTAAAGGGAATTATTGCTTTGGATATTGGTTTACCGCACCAATATGTGACTCATAAAATGGGCATGGTTGATTCATTGACAGTAAAAGGATTGAATCTTTTAACGAAAATGGGTTTGCACCGTCTTGTACCTTCTGCTGTTTATAATCCCGAAGTGATCCGGCAATCATTTTTGACTGACCATGAAAAGGAAATGTATAAAACACTATCTTATAAACAGTTTTTTAATGATGATATGGAGCAAGAACTTTTACAGAGTTACAATAATGGTAAAAAATCAGTTAACTTGCCAATACCAAAAGATACACCCATTTTATTTTTGGATGCGATAGCCGATGAAAATGAAAATTCAAAATATACAAAACAAAAAAAAGAAGATTATGAGGATTTTGCAGAGAAACTATTAAAAGGGGATGTAATAAAACTGAAAGGGACGCACAGCATTTATTTATACGCTCCTGATGAAATATATGATCTTTCCATGGAATTTATCAAATGAATGAAGAAAGGCTTTGTGATGAAAAGATATAATATTTTGATTGTTGAAGATGATTGGATGATTGGTGATTTACTGAAAAAAATTTTGCAACGCGAAGAGTACAATGTATGTTGGATAAAAGAAGGAAAAGATATTAATGATATCATCAATGAGATCGATTTAGTCATTATGGACGTTATGCTGCCAGGAGATGATGGCTATCAAATTACAAAGAAACTAAAAAGTCTAGGATTGAATATTCCAGTTATTTTTCTATCTGCCCGAAATGATATGGATAGCAAACTTCAAGGTTTGAAAATTGGTGAGGATTATATGACTAAGCCTTTTGATCCCAGGGAGCTATTACTAAGAATGGAGAAGTTGCTGGAAAATCAATATGGTACTTTCGCACAAATTAAACATTTATATATTGATGCCGAACATAAGAAGGTATTTAATAATGACTTGCATAATGAAGTGGTTTTTACTGCGATAGAGCGTAAAATTTTTTTCTATTTATATGAAAATAGGGATCGGATTTTAACGAAAGAACATTTCTTTGAATATTTATGGCAGCTCGAAGATAGGAATCAAAATATCATGAATGTACATATAAAAAAAGTAAGAACTAAAATCAATGATAACACAGGTGAAATCATCCAAAATATATATGGAGAAGGGTATAGATTGAATACCTATATAAAGAAATGAAATTAAAGGGAAAATACCAGCTATTGTTATTTAGTGCCGTCATTAGCGTGCCATGTATATTACTGATGATCAGTATCCTTATGTCACTAATATATGATTGGGCCTTTAAAACTAAAAATGATGACATTCCTTTTCATGAATCTTTTGCATATCCTACAATGCTGGGAGTATTCATTTTATCATTATCATTGTTAGCTTTCTTATTTTCCAAATCTATTAACTCACTATTAAATAAAATAAATATATTGAATGAAACCATCAGGAATTTAGCCAGTGATGAGGAGATTCCGAATAAATTAGAGGTTAATAGCAATGATGAAATCGGGAAATTAACTAAATCGGTAAACTTACTAATTGAAAGAACGACCTATCGGGAATTGGAACTAAAGCAACAAGAGGAAATGAAAAAGGAACTCTTAAATAAATTAAGGCATGACATCAATACACCTTTAACAGCAGTAAGATTACAATTATTTTATTTAGAAGGCCAATATACGGAACAAGCTCCACTATTACAATCACTATATCAACAAATAAATTATATTTCCGAATTAACAAATGAATATAATATTCAATCCACGGATGAATTAGATAATTCTTATATCTTGAATGATAAAGTGAATATGCACGCTTTGTTAGAAATGATGGTTAAAAAATGGGGCTATTTGTATAACATGCATGGTATTGAATTAATATATCATCCTTTAAATGGAGAGTTGGAATGGATGAGTAATGACTTGTGGCTGCAAAGGTTATTCGATAACGTCTTTCAAAATGTATTAAACCATTCGAAGGCTGATAAACTTGTGATAACCATTGAAAATAATGTGGTCAGTATCAAGGATAATGGAATTGGTTTTGATATCGAAAGTAAAAGTAAGGGACTTGGCTTAAAAATAATTGAGGATATAGCTAAGACATTATATATAAAATATAATTTGGAATCTAATGAAAGCGGAACTTTATTTAGTTTTACAGTCGAAAATACATTTGAATCCCGTTTGAATTAGGATATTTTGCGGGGATGACATCCGGGGATTTCGTCAGGGATTCATTAATATCATTCTTTTCAGATAGTTTGCCATATGCAACATAGTTATCTATCACTTACTTATATAAAGCGATACAAAAAGGTTGCTATAGACCCACCCATTTTTAAGTTGTTATGATATTCAGGTACTTAATTGTGGGGGGAAGTTGAATGGAAGAACAAAAATATAATGACCTCAAATTAGGCGAACGTGGTGCAATCATCAGTATTATTGCTTATATTTGTCTATCAATCATGAAGCTGGCTATCGGATACATAAGCGACTCAGCGGCTTTAAAAGCGGATGGGTTGAACAACACGACTGATATTATCGCGTCCCTTGCCGTACTGATCGGTTTAAGGCTAGCTCAAAGACCCCCCGATAAAGATCATGGTTATGGTCATTGGAAGAGTGAAACGATTGCATCAATGGTAGCTTCATTTATCATGTTTGCCGTTGGTGTACAAGTATTGATAGATGCTGTTGCTTCCATGCTTAAAGGTCGAGAGGATTCACCTGACATTATTGCCGGATATGTAGGTGTTTTATCAGCAATAGCCATGTATTTTGTATACCGATATAATAAAAAGCTTGCTATGAAAATTAACAGTAAAGCCGTTATGGCAGCTTCGAAAGATAATATTTCCGATGCTTGGGTAAGTATAGGAACAGCTATAGGGATTTTCGGATCCCAATTAAACATGCCTTGGCTTGATCCCCTTACGGCCATCATTGTTGGATTATTAATATGCAAAACAGCCTGGGATATATTCAGTCAAGCCTCGCATGAACTTTCTGACGGTTTTGATGAAAATAAAATTCATCTATATAAGGATGTAATTACAAATGTAGATGGAGTCAAGGGGATAAAAGAAATTAAAGGAAGAAATTACGGGAACAATGAAGTGATTGATGTTGTGATCCTTGTCAATTCTACCTTGGATATTAAAGAAGCACATGATATAGCGACACATGTAGAAAAAGTGATGATGAAAGATCATGGAGTGTATGATGTTCATGTCCATGTAGAGCCCAATTAACTCTCTCTTTCATTATGAATGAACAAAAAAGGTATAAATCTGCTTTACAAACATATGAATAATATGCAATCATTAATTCATTACATTGGAAGGAAAAGGTACCTTATACAATGAAGCAGTAATCTTATCAAATAAACAGTAAATCTGAATCAATTTCAATGGGTGTAATCGGTTAGATATGTTCAATGCAAATAAGCCGTCACTTTGTTTGCTTACCGGATTTTCGGTAAGTAAAGTGAATTCATTTTTAATTTGAACAAGAATCTTTTTAGATACCCATGTGAGATTTTTAATGATTATGTTTAGAGATGGGATGCGTCTGTTCGTTTATAGGTACTAATTCATATACAACTACTTTTTCTGATATCCAATCAGATGAGGTATATTTGGTTTATGTATATTAGTAACAGGCGATCTCTCTCTAGAAAAATGGAGGGGGATTTTTTTATGTTATTTTTAAAAGCGAATGATTTAAAGAAAAGCTACGGAAGCCGTGAAGTTCTTTCTGTTGATACACTTCATCTATATAGTCATGACCGTGTTGGTTTGGTTGGCAGGAATGGAGAAGGTAAAACGACCCTGCTTTCTATACTAGCGGGAGTGAGGAAACCCGATTCCGGTCATATCGAGAGCTATGGAACAGTCAGCTATATCCCGCAGATGGAAGAAACTGAACAAGAAATAAGCGGGGTATTAACGAGTATATGGAAACTGCCCGATGAGAATCAAGAAATCATAAGCGGCGGTGAACGAACCCGAAGAAAAATCGCCGCAGCCCTTTCCTCCAATGCGGATGTATTGATCGCGGATGAACCTACCAGCCATTTGGATATATTCGGAATTGAACAATTGGAAAAAGATTTAAAATCTTTTAAAGGCGCTATTTTGCTTACTTCACATGATAAAGCATTCTTGAATCATCTTTGTACAACAATATGGGAAGTTGAGCAAGGCAAGGTAACGGTATATGAAGGGAATTACGAAGCGTATATAGAACAAAAGCAGGCAAAAACAGAAAAGGAAAATAAGCAATATGAAGAGTATACCCGTGAAAAGAACCGGTTGAAACAGGCTGCACAAAACCTCCAAGCCAAATCCGATTCAATTAGGAAAGCCCCTAAACGAATGGGTAATTCAGAAGCAAGGCTGCATAAACGGAGCTCCGGGAAACAGAAGGCGAAATTGAACCGTTCTGCTGAAGCGATCGAAACCCGAATCGAAAAATTAGCAAAAAAAGAAAAACCGAGGGAAGATCCCCCCATCATCTTTGATATTTCAGAATTTCCATCTTTGCATAGCAAAAGGGTCATTCGATTTAATGGCTGTTCCCTGAAAGTCGGGTCACGAGTGCTGAAACAACATATTTTCGGAGATGTCCCCTTAGCTTGCAGACTCGCCATCAATGGTCAAAATGGTTCAGGTAAAACGACATTATTGAAAAAGATAGTGGAAAGGCACCCAGATTTATATGTCGCGATGCCAGCAAAGATTGGATTTTTTGCCCAACAACAAGAAAATTTAAATGAAAGTAAAACGGTTCTCGAAAATATATTGGAGGACAGTCCCTACAATCAAGCCTTTATTCGTACACTTTTATCACGATTAGCTTTTAAAGGAAATGACGTTCACAAACAAGTATCACTTTTAAGCGGTGGGGAAAAAGTCAGGGCTTCCCTAGCAAAAGTTTTTTTGGGAAACTATAATGTACTGATTTTGGATGAACCTACAAATTACCTGGATATTCATACTAAAGAGGCTTTAACAGAAGTGTTAAAAGCATATCCAGGAACGATCGTTTTTGTGACTCATGATCGTTCATTGATCCAATCGCTTGCAACACATTTACTTTCATTTGAAAAAGAACCTCCGAGAGTATGTGCTATAAATAAGGAATCAACAAAATCAGCCACTCGCAAGGATGGCCTTGATGATAAACAGGCTGAGCTTCTTATGATTGAAGTGCAAATCATCGAGACACTTGGTAAACTGTCCAGTGTTATGAAGGAAGAGGAAAAAGCGGAATTGGATAGGGAATACCTCCAACTCTTGAACAAGAAAAAAGAGCTTGAAGAATAAGTGCAAACCATAAAAGGCCCTTCTCAATCGAGAGGGCCTTTATGATTTAGTTTATTTTACATTTATTAAAAGACCAATAAAAAGGATTGAGGTAAATTCATCCTGATTGGAGATCAAATGGAAACTTGATCATTAAATGGCTATGGGAAGCTAAGATTAAGGCAGACATCGTTACTGTTGAAAAAGGTGTGTACTATATGTGGAAAGAGTACAGAGTCAGCTTAATATAAGTTCCAAAAGGCCAGAAATTTTTCTGTTGATAAGAATGCTGGCAAAGCCACTATCATTGATTTGTTCCTGCAAAATCTAAGCCCCTTACTGAGTAAGGGCTTTTTTTATGTTTCAAGTACATTCACTTAACAAGTGCATATGATAATTTTATAAACTGTGAAGGGTTGAGAAAAATGTACTATGCTCCTTATATCCATCCACATCCCTATCAATATCAAAATCCTTATTATGTTAATGAACCAATGTATAACCATTTAAGAAATCCTAATTATTGGAGTGTAAATAATGTTAACCATTTGGGCTATTTACAATCATCAAATGGAAGAAATAATATTGAGGTAAAAGATTATGGACCTAAGCCATTTGTATTGAATATCAATGAGGGTACGAAACAAAACACAACCTACCGTACCGCCTTATGGACAGGAAAACATTTGCAAGTTACATTGATGAGTCTTAAAGTTGGTGAAGATATTGGTTTAGAAATTCACCCAAACGTTGACCAATTTTTACGTATTGAACAAGGTCAAGGGGTTGTTCAAATGGGCAATAGAAAGGATAATTTAAGCTTTGTAAGAAACGTCTATGATGATTATGCAATAATGATACCTGCTGGCACATGGCATAATGTAGCCAATACAGGTAATATTCCTCTAAAGCTTTACTCGATATATGCTCCTCCTAATCATCCATTTGGTACTGTTCATGTTACCGAAGCAGATGCAGTGACTGCAGAAGAAGTGCAACGATTATGGCAATAGATCGTATATGCTCCAGCAAGTAAAGGTATATATAGAGCAAAAGTATGCAGATAGGGTTTTGACCGATTGGCTGACCCTTTTTATTTTGTAAGGTGAACAATTAGAAATCGAATGGAGATAATAAAACTACCCGTATTATCTCCACAAGGTACCTCCATCTTTCAAAGCCCACCCTTATAGAGGATCTTTTTTGTTTTTAATGATCGATACAAAAGAATAACGTGGATACCCTACACCTATTTTTACTGCGAAACATTGAAAAGTCCATACTTGCTTTGAGTGGGGACATTTTTTTTGATTCCATAAAGATAATGTAGGTCAACGGCTCAAGAACTTTTAAAATTTACGGGCAACGCTTGATATTTGAGCTACCCGCCATTTTTAATTTTTAGCATTCAATATAGTCTCTGGGAAAATTAATATTGAATTCTTTTTGATTGTTTCCTAGTACTTTACTTATGAAAAAAATAATTATTTTTAATAAAATATATATTGTTCACCTCGAATGCCGTCACACTAACATCCTATGTTAATGAAAGTTCGACGGACTCTCCAAAATAAAGCGGGATTTATGCCCCTACGTAAACAACTGTTATTCGGCAGAGAACCAGCACTAGTTGTAGTGAAGGGTGATTGTATTACGATAAAAAAGGAATGCCAATTATTATAAGCATTCCTTTGTATTCAGATTTTGTTGCTGTTGCTCACGTTTTCCGGTTTCTTTATGATTGCGTATGCTAGGTACCCTATTAAGCCCATAAATAATCCGGTGCCGCCTACAATATAAATCATTGTAAACACTTTTCCTAATGTTGTCTGCGGTTCAAAGCTGGGATGCCCAACCGTGCTAAGAGTAACAATACAGAAGTAAAGGGAGTCAATCACAGTCAGACCTTCCTGCTTAACATAGAAAATCGTGCCGGAAAATAACATAACGAGGACCAAGACGAAAAGAACCTGGAAGTTCTTCAGTTTAAAAGCGGACCAGAGCGCTTTTAGAAAACGTTTCAAGGTGAGGATAAATGAAATCATTGGTAATCGCTTTTCCTTTCGAATCATTACATTTAAAGTAAAGTAAAGTGAATGAGTAAATCCTGATATTCGAGCTTGATCAGTTTATCAATCTACTATACAGGAATTCAGTTTAGATTGACAAAAAAACCTGTTTATTTTGATCTGGTTTGAACTAGAAGCGTTGGTAAACAATAGAAGGAGAAACGAAGTAAGAAGGGGGACAATCATGAAGCCACGTATTACTGTCATTACATTAGGTGTGGATGATTTGGAAAAATCGCTGGAATTCTATCGGGATGGCCTGGGATTTCAAACAGAAGGAATAGTGGGCAAAGAATTTGAGCATGGAGCCGTTGCCTTTTTGGACTTGCAAGAAGGCCTGAAGCTTGCCATATGGAATCGAAGGGATATAGCTCATGAGGCCAAGGTTCCTTTGTCTCCGGCAAGCCCTACTGAATTTACCCTTGGTCACAATGTAGGCAGTAAAGAGGAAGTGGATATTGTGTTGGAAAAAGCAAAAAAAGCTGGAGCGACCATAACCGATCCGGCACATGACACTTTCTGGGGAGGATACTCTGCACACTTTCAAGACCCTGATGGACACCTTTGGGAAGTCGTTTGGAATCCGCAGTGGGATGGTGAATAGAAATCATGATTAGAGATCATTTCGATACTCTAGTTTTATTCATTCCATGTCTAGGGGAGACCGCGCAGGTTTAAAGGCGCCGATGGCTGTCCGCCCACGATAAGCGAGTGCCTGGAGTGAAAATCAACGTTCAAATTATAAAAACCATAAAAAACTGTAGGAAAAATTGAAGCGGAACATGAGTTTGTTGCTGCACATAAAATCCAAACCGCATTGATTCAACAGGAAGTGAATGGTGAGAAATTCGATATTCCAATGCTCTTGATCCATGCTCACGATCACATGATGACTTCCATGACCACAAAAGATTTAGCGAAAGAAATCGTGGAATTACACAAGAAAACACAAAAGAACTAACAATATTCAGGAGGTTGCTGCGGCAGCCTTTTTCTTATGTTCATAACGTGGAACTTCAACGAGAAGGCGGAGATATCCTCCTTCATGAACGTTAGTTAAATGAATATGGCAGATAAGGGTCACTCAAGATTAGGATTCTCCGAAAATTTAAATTATACTAGGTTCATGACAGTAGCAATAGATACTGTCACTGATTAACGAAGGGTAGTCATGATAGAAAAACAAACAACTAATTAGCAAGTGCAATCATTTTATAAAAGGGGAGAAAAACATGCAAAGAGTCAATCTAACTGAAGATCTTAGTCTTTCACGCATTGTACACGGTATGTGGAGATTGGCAGATTGGAGATTTTCTGCCGAGGATATCCTATCTCTTATTGAACACGGAATGGATCGGGGCGTCACTACATATGATCACGCCGATATATATGGAAGCTATACGTGTGAGGAGATTTTTGGGAATGCACTTTCATTAAAGCCTTCATTACGCGGTAAAATGGAGATCGTTACGAAATGTGGCATCGTTCTTCAATCAGAAAACCGTCCTTCCCATAAAAGTCACCATTACGATACTAGTAAAACCCATATCATAAAGTCTGTTGAACAATCCCTTATGAATCTTAAAACGGATTATATTGATATATTACTTATCCATCGTCCGGATCCCCTGATGGACCCGGCGGAAACGGCTGAGGCGTTTAATCAATTAAAGGAATCAGGAAAGGTGCGGAACTTTGGAGTATCGAACTTCAAAAAACCGCAATGGGATATGCTCCAATCATATCTAGACTATCCGCTTGTGACGAATCAGCTGGAGCTTTCGGCATACAATCTTGAAAACTTCGAAGACGGAACCTTGAACTTATGTCAGGAAAAGGGCGTTGCGCCTATGGCATGGTCACCGCTTGCAGGAGGCAGCATCTTTGAGGAATCGAACGAAAAGGCTGTCCATTTAAGAAAAACGTTAGAAACCGTGAAAGAAGAAATCGGTGCCAATGGAATAGATGAAGTGATGTATGCCTGGCTGTTGAGGCATCCCGCAAAAATCATTCCAATCGTTGGGTCCGGTAAGAAAGAACGGTTGGACAGCGCCATTGATTCACTAAACTTAAGCATGGAAAAAGAGCAATGGTTTAACATATTTACTAGATCGATGGGACATGATATTCCGTAATGAATTGTACCTTTGAACAAGAAACCTTGCCTTCATTAATGGGGACCTCCGTAAAGAGGTCCCCATTCTTAAATTGCAAACAGAGATGAGATGGACTTTCACTTTTCAAAGCATGATTTTTGGTGGATTTTTTTAAGTGCTAATAAGATTTTGCCATATAATAAAAATATTATTTGATTTTCGAGGTGAAAAAACATGAAATCGGGGTAATAGGCTCAAAGTATTTTGTTGGAATCCATATCAATCCACTTTCCCATGTTTCCCAAACCATTCATTTCCGTTCAATATGATATGTGGAAGAAAGCAGTCTATTAATATAAAATGCGGGAAAACAAACCGATCTATTACTGTTTTCAGGTTCCATACCTTTGTTATGGATATGAAAAGGTTAAAAGGAGCTTAATAGAAACTATTTATGTCCCTTCTTCTGGACTTTCAGATAATTCTTGCTCCATACCTTCTATTTGACTTTCACTAATTGTGGTCTTGGTGAATTATAATAATCGTATTTTGCATCAAAACTCGTGTGACAGCCGTTTTTCCATTTCTGTTGATGAAGGGCGCGCAGGCCTTTTCAATGATGGAACCTCCTGATCATTCAAGCCAGTAGCAATGATGATTACTATAATTTCATCTTTTAAGTTTTCATTAATAACAGAACCGAAAATCATATTTAACTCTGAGTCGGCCTCGGAAGTAACAATATTTGCTGCCTCTTGTACTTCATATAGACTTATATTGGCGCCTGTGAGTTTCATTAGCACACCTTGGGCTCCGTCGATGGAAGTGTTAAGTAACGGACTCGAAATGGCTTTCTTTGCAGCTTCCGCAGCGCGATGTTTACCTGTTGCTCTGCCAATGCCTATTAAGGCAGACCCTTTATTGGACATGATTGTTTTCACGTCTGCAAAATCAATGTTGATTAAACCTGGTACAGCAATTAAATCCGATATACCTTGGATACTTTGGCGTATAACATTATCCGCTTCAAGAAATGCTTCAAGCATTGGTGTATTTTTATGTAAAATCTCCAATAAGCGATCGTTTGGAATAACAATTAATGTGTCCACTGCTTTCTTCATTAAGGAGATCCCTCCTGCTGCTTGTGTTGCACGCTTATTGCCCTCAAACGCAAACGGAAGTGTTACAACGCCAATGGTTAGTATGTCAAGCTCACGGGCGATTTGAGCAATGACAGGGGCAGCACCCGTTCCTATACCGCCGCCCATTCCGGCTGTAATGAGTACCATGTCTGTACCTTTTAATGCTTCTTGGATCTGCTCTTTGCTTTCTTTAACTGCTTGTTTACCTACCTCTGGATTTGCCCCTGATCCTAAACCTTTTGTCAATGTTGCACCGATTTGTATCTTGATCTCTGCTTTTGATAAATTAAGAGCTTGTGCATCTGTATTAACAGCTATAAATTCTACACATTTAACTCCATGTTCGATCATACGGTTAACGGCGTTATTTCCTCCGCCGCCAATACCAATTACTTTAATGTTGACTGATGAGTTTACACTTGTAACAAACTCCATTTATAGGACCTCCTAGTCATTGAAATTACCTTATTTCAAATTATTCAAATAAATAGCGGAAACAACACTCATTCTTTTATTAGAAATGTTTTGTCTTTCTTATATTTAGATTTAGTTAAAGAAAAAGGCATTGTCGGTAGCAGTCCCGTAAAGGAGACTTCTACCGACAATGCCTTTCATTGAACCCTTCCATTCTTTGCTAAAGGTGAGTGGGTTCGATATCCTAAAAAGGTAATCTTTGTTTTAATTCTAAGGTAATTCCACTATTAAATCAATATTAATACATTATTATAAACAAATACGTATTCATGAAGATGGCCACGACCATCTCATTAGAATGATTTACAGTGTGTAACCTAATAAGGTTAAAGATAATGATATCTTAGGAGTTTTAAAAGGTGAAACTAACTGAGTTAAATTACCGTGCTGTATACCTTTAATTCATGAACAAGTAAAATAGATAGCAAAGATGCACCACTGCATCTCATCTTTATTTTGTATATTTCCTACCGTCTGCACTCTACACATATAGTATGTGGCAACATAGTTTAAACCTAAAGTAATTTCAATGCTGTGAAAATTTAGGGGTGAAATGATTCTAATTCTTATTTTGAATAAACTAAAACAGACAGGAAAATATTTATCCTGTCTGTTTTTTTGCCTCTTAAATAACTAAGGTGAAGCGTACCGTAAGTAATATTATGAGGCTTTTACGCATATAAAGAAAAAACACTATGTTCTCTTAATAGTCCATACAGCAAATCCTTCCTCAGCTTGTGATTTTATTACGAGATTTAAGAAAAATGATAGGTAGAAGGTGACAAATATGGAAGCAATCGTCCTAGCTGCTGGATATTCCAGCCGAGCGAATGCATTTAAAATGACTTTGCCGATGGGGCAAATGAGCGTGTTGGAGCAAACGATCTCTAAATTTGAAGGTTTATGCAGCAGGGTCATCGTCGTAGCTGGATTTCAAGCGGAAATCATCCAAGAAGAAATTGTCAAAATCATCAGTGAAAACGCCTATTCATTTCAGATCAAGTTTGTTTATAATGAAAACTTTAACCAGGGAATGTTTCATTCCATTCAAAAGGGCTGCAACGAAGTGAATGCCCCAACCTTCTTTATAACACCCGGCGATTGTCCGCTTGTAAAAAAAGAGACTGTTCAGCTACTAGCAAAACACAAAGGAAACGTGGTTATTCCCAGCTTTGACTATAAAGGCGGCCATCCCATTAAATTATCAAGCGTAGTGAAACAGAAAATTCTTGAAACCAATCCAGAAGGTAATTTGCGTGTGGTCCTGGGCGGTTACGAAAAGCAATACATGAATGTAGATGATGCGGGAGTATTAATGGATGTTGATACACCGGAGGATTACCAAAAAGCCATTGATTATGATAATGCTTTAAATTTCTCGAAGTAAAAATAAAAATAAAAACTACGAAAATCTTGAATAGAAATGAATCATAAAAGATCATTCTCATTGATAAAATCATTGGAAGAGGTTTCTATTCAGAATATGTCCAATTAAAAAAATGAGTCGAAGGGTGTTGTTGCAATGAATCTCAAAGACATAAGCACCTCAGTGCCCAAAAAGGACCATAAAGGTAAAGTATCGGGCCAGCTGCCCTATATTAGTGACGTAAAAGTGGAAAATATGGTATATGGTGTTTTGTATCGATCGCCAATTGCTTATGGAAAAATCATATCCATTCAATTACCCAATCTTCCGGATGGGTATGAAGCTGTTGGAGCAGAGCATATCCCCGGACCGAATTATGTCAAGATTATCAAAGAAGATCAGCCCATTTTTGCCAATGAGTGGGTCAATTATATTGGTGAGCCAATTCTCATGCTCACGGGCAAAGACCTGGATATCCTGTACAGTTTGTTAAATGAAGTGAAGGTTGAATTTGAAGAACATCAGGCTATCTATACATTGGACGAAGCGATCAAGCAAAAATCAGTATCCTTAGTTTTGGCAAGCTATGAATTTGGGGAAAGCTTAGAAAACATTTCAGCTATCGAGCAAGGGGCCCATCAAATCATCGAAGAAGAATATGATACGGGTTATCAGGAGCATGTCTATCTTGAGCCGCAAGGAATGCTCGCCGTTTATAAGGATGATGAAATTGTCGTCCAGGGATCGATGCAATGTCTTTATTATATAAAAAATGCATTACTAAGCGCATTAGCCTGTGGTGACGATGAAGTCAGGGTTGTTCAAAGTCCTACCGGCGGAGGTTTTGGCGGCAAAGAAGATTATCCTTCTATGATGGCTTGTCACGTAGCCGTTGCCGCAAGAGCAGTAAAAAAATCGGTAATGCTCGTGTTCGACCGTTCTGAGGATATGCTGGTAACGACGAAAAGGCATCCGGCCAAACTCAAATATCGGACGGCCCTTGATAAGGAAGGAAATATTCTAAGCATGTATGTTGACATCTTTCTCGATGGAGGGGCAAATGTTGGATTGAGCTCTGTCGTGCTGCAGCGCGCATTATTAAACAGTGCTGGTGTTTATAAAATTCCGCATTTTCATGCAAAAGGCTATGTCTTAAAAACCAATACCGTTCCGAACGGCGCCTTCAGAGGCTTTGGTGCTCCTCAAAGCTTTGCTGGAATCGAAAGTCATATAGGACATCTTAGTAAACTGGCAAAAATCGACCCGCTTGCATATAAACGAAAATACCTCGTCAAACAAGGAGACCCCACCATCACCAAAGGTAAATTCCGCGACCCGATATTAGTGGAAGAAATGATTGAGGACGTACTCAACGTGTCAGAATACAAAAAGAAAAAAGAAGACTTTCAGCGCTTAAATCAACAAAATCAGCGCTATAAAAAAGGCATAGGAACTTCGCTGTTCCTCCACGGCTGTGGATTTACTGGCAGTGGTGAAAGAGATCATATTAAAGCAAAGGTGAAACTGGTTAAATCAAAGGACGACCAGGTATCACTAAAAATCTCAAACTCTGATATGGGACAAGGTATTTTGACGACGTTGTGTAAAATTGTCGCCAAAGAACTTAACCTCCCGTTCGAAGATATATTGTACCCTTATCCCGACACAAAAGAGGTTCCCGACTCGGGTCCGACCGTAGCTTCAAGGACGACGATGATTGTCGGAAAATTGCTTGAACGGGCCGCAAAAAAACTTAAGAATCAGTGGCAAACAGGGGTGGAACAGGAAGTGGTTGAGCACTATGTTCACCGTGAAATGATTCCTTGGGACGAGAAAACCTTCACTGGAGATGCCTACCCGGCTTATTCATGGGGCGTTAATATCGTTGAAGTAGAAGTTGATACGTTAACCGGTAATTTAAAGTTAGAAAAAGTATACGGCAATTATGAAGTTGGGAAGGTCATCGATGAACGGATTATGAAAGGTCAAATTGACGGTGGTTTGGCTCAAGGACTAGCATACGGTTATCTGGAAAAGATGACGTCAAAACAAGGTAGAATCCAACAAAAAAGCATATCGGATTATGGACCGCCGACTTCATTGGATATCGTTTCAATTGAAAGCAAGGTCTTTGATAATCCCTATGCTGATGGTCCATACGGGGCGAAGGGCGCAGGTGAATTGACTTTAATCGGAGGCGCTCCAGCAGTCCAAGCTGCGATTGAGGATGCCCTGCACACTTCTTTTCAGCAAATTCCGATTACACCGGAAGTCATTATTGAAAGTCTTTGGATGAAAGAAGGTGAAGAGGGTTGATTAAATTCACACTAAATGGAAGAACGGTAGAAACAGACGCCCCTGCTACAGCAAGATTACTAGATTTATTAAGAGATGAGTTTGAGTTAATCGGAACAAAGGAAGGCTGTGGTGAAGGGGAGTGCGGAGCCTGCAGTGTTTTTGTGAATAACCTCCTGCAAAACAGCTGCCTTATTCCAATTGGCTCGATTGCTGGTGCCGATATTCAAACGATCGAAGGCATCATTGAAACGGAACAATTTAAAATTTTAGATGAAAGCTATTCCATAGCCGGGGGAGTGCAATGCGGCTATTGCATACCGGGAATGATTATGGCAAGTGCAGCTTTGTTATCTGAAAATCCTCATCCTTCAGAAGCTGAAATTCGTGAGGGCATCTCCGGAAATCTGTGCCGATGTACGGGCTACAATATGATTGTTGAGGCGATTAACCTAGCAGCTAAAAAAGGTGATGGCTTATGATAGAGAAAATAACAGCGTACCGCTTCGAGCGTTTAGACGAAACTTTGAGCCAATTGAATAGAGAAGATTGTGCAATCATAGCCGGAGGCACCGATGTTATGGTTCTTCACAAAAGTAGAAGGGGGGTACCTCCAAAAATCCCTAAACCGATTGTTTTTATTAATCATCTTTCCGAATTAAAGCAGGTGTATCAACATCACAAGGATCTCCACATCGGGGCCTGCTGCACCTATAGTGAATTACTTGAAAATCCGTTGATTCCGTTTGCTTTAAAGAATGCAATTAAAACAATTGCTGCCCCGGCAATTAGAAACCGGGGAACATTAGGCGGTAATATTTGCAACGCCTCTCCAGCCGGTGACATGCTTCCTTTATTATATGTATACAATGCAAAGCTTCTGTTGCGCTCCGTAAATGGTGATCGCATGGTTGCGATTAGCGATTTCATTCAGGGTCCACGACAGGTTCAACGCTTTCACAATGAAATGGTAACGGAGATTATTCTGCCGTTCGTATTAGGAGATTCACATGTCGTTTTCGAGAAAGTCGGCAACCGCAACGCAGATACCATTGCCAAAGTATCGTTTGCGGGTTTCGTCCGGATAAGTAAAGATCGAATCGATGACATTCGATTTGCCTTCGGGGCGGTCGGACCCACGATGGTTCGTTCCATTGATATTGAGAAGAAGCTGATTGGAAAAACGATACCATTAGCCGATGCAGACATCGCTGAAATTGTGGCAGCCTTCGATAAGATCATTAGACCAATCGACGATCAACGCTCAACTGCGGCTTACAGAAAAACCGTTGCGTTACATCTTTTACGTTATTTTCTTAGCATGAAGCAATATCAACCGAATTAATGTTTAAAGATAGGGGGGGGAGCTTTTCATGCAGCTGATGGAAAAAGTGGCCATGCTGACGCGTCAAAACGAAACCTTTGCTTTAGCCATGATTATTGAATCAAAGGGCTCGACTCCCAGGCATGTTGGAAAAATGATTGTCTACCGGGATGGTACCATTGAAGGGACTGTCGGAGGGGGCTTGGCTGAACACTATGTGATCGAAGATAGTGTAAAGGCGATCCAAAATGGACAATCGAAAATCGTTGAATATAAATTGAATAAACATGCAAAAGACGGAATTCAGATGAATTGTGGCGGTACGTTACGGGTCTTTATTGAAGTCTATACAAGCAGGCCTGAACTCATTCTGGCTGGGGCCGGTCATTTAGGCCATGCGTTGGCAAAGCTCGCTGATTTCCTCGAATATCCTTATTGCATTGTCGATGATCGCGTTGGTTATTGTACAAAGGAACGCTTTCCGAATGCGAAAAACCTTTTTGTGAACGAGGATATTGGAAAGGCTTTGCTCGCAGCCAACCTAAATGAAAAATCATATGTGGTAATTGTTACAAAAGATTGTGATGATATTGTATTAAAAACGGCACTGCAATTTCCGATTGCATATGTTGGGATGGTAGCCAGTAAACGCAAGGTCATAAGCATATTTGAAAAGTTAAAAAGTGAAGGGGTCACGCAAGAACAGTTGGAGCAGGTCCATTCTCCAATCGGATTGGAAATTGACTCGGAAACATCAGAAGAAATTGCCATCAGTATTATCGGTCAAATCATCAAATTAAGCAAGGAAAAAAAGCCTGTAAAAGTGAAACAATTAAATAGATAAGTAGAAAGGTCAGATAAAGCAAAAATCAAAATATCTAATAGACAATTGGGGTCAGTCCCCACTGTGTTAAAGTATTAATTCAGTGGGACTGACCCTTTTTCTTTGATAAAAGCTAGAAGCAGGCCCTTGCTCTTAGAGTGGGCTTTTTGTCGTTTTGATTAATTCATTAATATGAAATATTTTACTTTATATGCTACTACTATCATACTATACACAAAGGAAAACTCCTGGAGGGATTTTGTATGGGGATATTAGATGGACTTATGGGAAACGGGTTCAGGTGCAAAGATTACATCCATTGGAAAGAGGTTTATAGATTCCTATAGAATCAGCTATTATGCAGCCATTCCAAATAGTGATGAATGAACTTCACTTGATTTTGGACAGACTTGTTCTGTAAAGTAAGCTGTCCTTTTTTTAATGATTGTATCCTGCATAACATAGTTTGAAATGATAGCTGATAGGCAGTGCAAGTTTCCAAAAGCAAATTTAACCTGAAGAAAAGAAGTGAATGAAATGGCTGAGCCTTTAAAGGATTTATATAATGAAACGTTCATTCGTGAATTCGGTGAAAAAGTAAAGGGTGTCCATCCGTCCTTCTCTACTGAATCGTTTATAGGGGAAGTAATTGATGAGCATTGGGACGAGAGGAAGTTAAAAGAACGAATAAGGCACATTTCCATTACTCTTGGAATGTATCTTCCAAGTGATTATCAAGAGGCTTTGGATATTTTGTATCGGCTTGATAAGGATTGTGAGGGGTTTAGATATTTATTTTTCCCTGATTTTGTAGAGGTACATGGATTGAATAAGAAAGATTGGCCGTTATCGCTAGATGCGTTGGAGCGTTTTACAGCAAGGTCATCCTCCGAGTTTGCAGTCCGTGCTTTTATATTGCTTGATCCCGTTTTAATGATCGGGAAGATGAAGGAATGGACCAATCATGATGATGAGCATGTCCGCAGGCTGGCTAGTGAGGGATGCAGGCCCAGGTTACCTTGGGGCCAAGCTTTACCGATGTTCAAATCCGATCCGGCACCCGTCTTGGAATTACTTGAGAACCTGAAAAACGATCCGTCCCTATATGTTCGTAAAAGTGTGGCCAATAACTTGAATGATATTGCCAAAGATCATCCGAAAACCGTAATAGAAACAGCCAAGCGCTGGTATGAAAGCGGAGAACCCAACACGATTTGGATTATTCGACGGGGATGCAGGACCTTAGTTCGTCAAGCAGATCCAGAAGTCCTTTCTTTATTTGGATACACGGATATATTGAATAATCCGAATATCATTACAAACGCATTTATTAGAAATGAACCAGACTCGATTTTTATTGGGGAAACGAGTGAACTTCATTTCGGTTTTCAAGTTCAAGAAAAGAACACTGTGAAACTTCGCATCGAGTATGCCATCGATTTTGTGAAAGCAAATCAGAAAACTTCCCGTAAAATTTTCCTATTGGCAGATAGGGATTTCTCAGATGGTGAAGGAGTTGAAAGAGTGAGGATTCACAATTGGAAAGACCTGACGACACGTCGACATTACATGGGGATCCATCGAATATCACTCCTTGTGAACGGTGTGGAAGTTGCCGAAACGCAAGTAAAACTAAATGATGGATGATAAAGGTTATTGAAAAGCGAGGGAGAACTTAATTAACAGGAATACAGCAATTAAGGTTGACAAAAACGAGGAGTCTGAGCGTTCCTCGTTTATTATTTCATGATATTGAAACATTTAAAAATTATGCTTTATCTCATAACACATTAAAAAGCAATCAAATCCAAAAGGTTGGATAGCTCCGATTGCTGCGCAAATTATTAATTAACAATGCCAGTAAAACGATTATCACGGCACCAGTTAAAACAGGAGTAAATAAATAACTCCAGCCATACTGGCCAAGCATGACTACAAGCGGGTCTGCTCCAGCTGGCGGGTGCGTCGTTTTTGTCAGCATCATCACCGCAATTGCTAATCCGACAGCCAAGCCGATTGCCCAAGGTTCAGCGCCAAAAAAATGATAGGAAGCTAAACCTACGAATGTTGAAACAAAATGACCGCCTATAATATTCCGCGGTTGTGATAATGGTGCGTTCCACAGACCGAATGCCAGCACACAGCTGGCACCAAATGGAGCCATTAACCACACTGCTGATGTTAATTTTGTAAGAGAATTAAGGCGAATATAGTGAAAAATCCCCCAATCAATCCCGTTATTGCGTCCTTTACATTTATTTGTAAAGGGCTTCTTCCTTTTCCCTTCATCTTCGATAAATAACGAATATGAAATAAGCGTTTTTCTTTATGCCTCGCGGCTGAAATACGGTCCAAAGTGAACCCTCCCTTTTTATATAATTAGACTTTACATGAAATGAACTAACCCGTCAAAACAATTTTTAGTGGTTAGTTTAAAAATCCATAAAAAAAGCCAACTCAATGTGTGTTGACAAGAGGAGGTTCAGATCTCGAATCATTTTACTGTTTTATGAAATCCTAAATGGATGTGAAGAAATTAACTGGAACCGTTTATAATGAATAAACTGCAGGCAACAAGCTTACTTCAAATTTGTCTGACAAAACTTAATAAGGTGTGTATCTTCATTCATCATCAGATTTCCGGTGTTGAAATCTGGCTACCTTTTTCCTATTCCCGCATATTTTCATTGAACACCATTTGCGTCTTCCGCTTTCATCGATAAATAACAGGACGCAATCATCATTCGAGCATCGCTTTAATGAGGACAGCTTATTTTTTTCAATTAAAGTTAATGAGTCGAAGGCAATATAAGATTGCAGGATATCTTCCGCTTCTCCAACAGGTATGGGAACCAGTTTTTGATCACTTAATTTATATGTGAAAGGCGATTTTTCGATTTTTTTTTCCAAATAGGCGATAAACTCATCAGGAATCGAATTCCCATCTGCTATTAATTCAAATTGTTTTCTTAAAATAGTACGCATTTCTAGAATGCTTGCAAATACTCGTTGAATTCTCTCTTTAATTATTGGGGATAACTGATTATCCAAATATGAGTTATTCCCTTTTATTACAATAAGCCAGTCCAGCATATCCCGTTCTGATAGTAATAAGTCTTGCCGTTGGCCACGATTGACCAGCTCCGTATTCACTAAATCCAGAGAAAGATTACCTGATATAAGTGGAAATTTATTAGTTTCAGACATAAGTTCATCTCCCATTTCCCTGCTAAATTCTAACCATTAAAATATAAATTGAGAGGTTATATCTTCATTATACCTTATTTCTGAATTTTTCAGCTACTCATCTAAAATCACGGGATAATATGAATGCTATCAAAATCCAAATGTGCAAGAACAGAATCGTAAATGAAAGTCCATGATAATCAATTCTTTTAAAGTGGGGGAAAAAGTTCTTGACATATCCTGTACGTACAGGATAATATGAAAGCGTATACAGAACCTATACGTACAGGTTATAAAAACAACTATATTTTGCTTTCTAGGGAAAGGAAGTAGTGAAATGGGTAAATACACAGAACCAGCAACTGATTTGCTCCAACATGTCGGAGGGAAAGAAAATATTGCGACGGTTACGCATTGTGCAACAAGAATGCGTTTTGCGTTGAAAGATCCCGCCAAGGCGGATGTAACGAATATCGAATCGATTAAGCTTGTGAAAGGAACTTTTACACAAGCTGGCCAGTTTCAGGTCATTATCGGGAACGAAGTATCATCGTTTTATAATGAATTCGTTTCCATAGCTGGACTTCAGGAAGCATCAAAAGAAGATGTGAAAAATGCAGCAAAACAGAATATGAGCTGGCTGCAGCGTATGATTGCTCATCTTGCGGATATTTTCACCCCGCTGATTCCTGCCATAGTCGTTGGCGGACTCATTCTTGGATTCCGCAATATCATCGGGGATATTAAAATGTTCGATGACAGCACAAAGACCCTTGTGGATATTTCACAATTTTGGGGAGGGGTACACGCCTTCCTTTGGCTTATAGGTGAAGCTATTTTTCATTTTCTTCCTGTTGGGATTACATGGTCGATCTCGAAGAAAATGGGCACGACTCAAATTCTCGGCATCGTCCTTGGTTTGACCCTGGTTTCCCCACAGCTTCTTAATGCATATGCAGTGGCAAACACAAAGGCAAGTGATATACCTTTTTGGGATTTCGGTTTTGCCCAGGTCGATATGATCGGCTACCAGGCTCAAGTCATACCAGCGATACTTGCAGGGTTCGTTTTGGCGTATTTAGAACGGTTCTTGAGAGATAAAGTTCACAATTCCATTTCCATGATCGTCGTTCCATTTTTCGCGTTACTTCCAACTGTAATCATTGCCCATACCATTCTGGGGCCTATAGGCTGGAAAATCGGTTCTGTCATTTCTACGGTTGTGTATTCCGGATTGACATCATCAGTTGGCTGGCTATTTGCTGCCGTTTTCGGCTTTGCCTATGCACCGCTTGTCATCACAGGCCTGCATCACATGACAAACGCAATCGATCTTCAGCTTATGAGTGAACTTGGCGGTACGAACCTATGGCCGATGATCGCGTTATCCAATATTGCACAAGGTACGGCAGTGCTAGCAATGATTTACATTAACAGAAAGGACCAGGAGGAAAGGCAAGTATCCATACCTGCCACGATTTCTTGTTATCTCGGTGTTACCGAGCCAGCCATGTTCGGCATTAACTTGAAATACGGCTTTCCGTTCTTAGCCGGTATGATCGGTTCACTTTTTGCAGGCATCGTTTCAGTCGGGTCTGGAGTGATGGCAAACTCAATCGGTGTTGGAGGGATCCCAGGTATCCTATCCATCCAGCCGCAGCATATGGGGATGTTTGCACTCGCGATGCTGGTTGCTTTCGTTGTGCCGTTCATTTTGACGATAGCATTCTCCAAACGTCCTAAAATGAACTTGAAAACTAGAACGAAAACAACGAAATTAAATGCTTGATAACGCGGAGGGAGGAGCATTCTCCCTCTTTTTTACGATACTTACGAAAGATACAGCGGGGATCGAAGAGGAGGAATCACAATGAAGGATTTTAAAAAAAGTACCATCTATCAAATTTATCCGAAATCATTTAAGGATTCGAACGGTGACGGCATCGGGGACATAAATGGTGTTATTGAAAAACTTGATTATCTGAATAAACTGGGAGTGGATTATATTTGGCTCACCCCTTTTTATCGTTCACCGCAAAATGATAATGGATATGATGTAGCCGATTATACATCCATTGATCCTGTTTTTGGGACGATGGATGATTTCGAAAGATTGGTGAAAGAAGCGAATTCGCGGGATATCCAAATCATGCTTGATATGGTATTCAACCATACATCAACAAAGCATGAATGGTTCCAAAAAGCATTGGCTGGAGATAAAGAATATAAGGACTATTATATTTTCAAGAAATCTAAAGATGGAGAGCCCCCTACCAATTGGATTTCGAAATTCGGGGGCCCTGCATGGGAATATGTAGCGGAACATGATGAATACTTCCTTCACTTGTTCGATCGGACACAAGCTGATCTAAACTGGGAAAATCCCAGAGTAAGGCGGGAGATCTTCAATGTAGTAAACTTCTGGATGAATAAAGGTGTCAAAGGATTCCGTTTGGATGTCATCAATCTTATTTCGAAACCTGACATCTATGAAAATGACAAAGATGGAGATGGCCGATGTTTTTATACAGACGGTCCCAAGATTCATCAATTCCTCAAAGAAATGAATGAAGAAACTTTCGGGAAGGATGAAGAGGTGCTGACAGTAGGGGAAATGTCATCGACGACCATTGACCATTGCATCAAATATTCAGCTCCTGTTGAAAAGGAGCTGTCCATGGTATTCAGTTTCCATCATTTAAAGGTGGATTATAAGAACGGGGAAAAGTGGTCACTTGCAGATTTTGACTTCAGGCAGTTAAAGGAAATCTTAAGCAGCTGGCAATATGGGATGCAAGAAGGAAATGGGTGGAATGCCCTGTTCTGGTGCAACCATGACCAGCCGAGGATTGTATCCAGGTTCGGGAATGATCAAGAGTATCATAACGAATCTGCCAAGATGCTGGCAACAGCCATTCATATGCTTAGGGGAACCCCTTATATTTATCAAGGGGAGGAAATAGGGATGACCAACCCGAAGTTCAATGATATTGGACAATACCGGGATGTTGAATCGATTAATTATTATAATATTTTAAAAGAGGCAGGCAAGGATGAAAAGGAAATAATTGAAATCCTTCAAGCTAAATCCCGTGATAACTCGCGAACTCCCATGCAATGGGAAAATACGGAGCATGCAGGCTTTACAAAAGGGACTCCATGGATTGCGGTGCCTGATCATGCTAAAAACATCAACGCTGAACACGCACTGATGGATCAAGATTCCATTTTTCATCATTACCAAAAACTTATATTCTTACGCAAGAAACATGATATCATTGCATATGGGGACTATCAGGAAATTCTTGGCGACCATGACGCTTTGTTCGCTTATATACGCAGTTATGAAAACGAGAAACTTTTGGTCATCAATAACTTTTATGCAAAAGAAGCTTCCTTCGAAATACCAAATGATATTGACCTATCCGGGTACAACTCAGAGCTCCTGCTCTCAAACTATATCGATTCGAAAGAACTTGCAGGTGATTTTATCCTCCGTCCCTATGAATCGGTTGTCTATTTGTTGAAAAAGGACGAGTAGCAGACTAAGAAAAATATATTGTGGTGATGAAATGAACAGCAAATATCTATCGCTATATGGTGATATCGTTTCAAAAATTGAAGAGGGAACCTTTCCGATAAATTCAAAGCTTCCTTCCGAAAGCAGCTTCATGGAAGAATATGACATATCCAGGGATACGGTGAGAAAGTCCTTACAGTTGCTTGAACAAAATGGATATATCCATAAAATCAAAGGCAAGGGTTCATTTGTCTTGGATTTCAGCAAATTTAATTTTCCTGTGGCAGGGTTGATTTCCTATAAAGAAATGGTGGAAAAGTTGAATTTGCATTCCAAGACGATCGTTCATAAGTTGGAGCTTGAGACCCCCGACTCAAATATGGCCAAGCTTCTAGACTTAACTGGTGATGGTGAAGTATGGAAGGTTTTCCGGATTCGGCAAATCAATGGGAAGAAAATCATCCTGGACAAAGACTATTTCAAAAGCGAGTTCGTAAGCAACCTGACAAAGGAAATTTGTGAGGATTCAATTTATCGATATATCGAAAAGGAACTCGGGCTCCAGATTGGTTTTTCAAATAAGGAAATTACCGTGGAGCCATGTAGTGAAGAAGATAAACAATTATTGGACATTGAAGACTTCGATATGGTGGCAGTTGTGAAAAGTACGGTCCATTTAATCGATGGAAGCTTGTTTCAGTATAGCGAATCCAGGCATAGACCCGATAAATTCAAGTTCACGGACTTTGCACGGAGAACTTGGTGAAGTCTACTGATATTTTTAAATGAGCGGGGAGAGGAGGAGAGTCAAACTTAGTTTGATTCTCCTTCCGCTTGTTTGGAGGTATGGGAAGCATTTAGTAAAACCACTCCGCCAATTATCAATACTAAGCCGCCTAATGTAGTGATACTAAATGGCTCATTCCATAAAAGCACGCCAATCAATGCTGTTAAAGCTGTGCCTATTCCTGACCAAATGGCGTAAGCTAAGCTTAACGGAATTGTTTTAAGACATACAGATAAACTATAAAATGCTATACCAAACCCTATCATAACCCCAAATGTAGCGGATAAATGAGTGAAGCCTTCAGACAGCTTAAGCATGGTCGTACCAAAAACTTCGCTTATGATTGAAATTCCTAAAGCTATGTATCCTTTCATATTGTTACCTCCGATTACTAAATTGTTAAGAAGTGCCTTCACTAGAGAGTTTCAATACAACCACTCCGCCAATGATCAGGACTAAACCTAAAAATTTTTTCAGGTTAAAGCTTTCTTTATAAACGATAACTCCCACTAAAGCAGTTAAAGCTGTGCCTATTCCCGACCAAATGGCATAAGCCGTTCCAAGCGGGATGGTTATTAGAGATAACGATAGGCAATAAAAAGCCAAACCCATCCCAATAACCACACCAATGGAAGGGAATAACTTTTTAAACCCGTTTGATACTTTTAACATCGAACTGCCAAACACTTCACTTAGGATGGCAATTGCCAAAAATGCATAAGGATTCAAGATGAACTCCTCCTATATATTGATTACTATTTTTCAATCTCTTCCCCAAAGAATCTTAACATCTAAAGGACTCATATTAAACCCATACCACCTATATTCAGTTACATATTTTCTGTCATGGAAGAAAATTTCCAGTTACGCCAATATTAGAATGAAAGTTATAAAATAAGCGGCTTCCTCCGACTGAAATCCTTGATAATAGTAAATTAAGGATATCTTCTAATTCATCGAAATTAGGGGAAATTTAGAAGAAACGCTAAGCATCAATTCAATCAGCGGTGAGACGAGGTTAAGTGTATCACTTGATGGAAGTTTTTTATTGGATGCCTTAAAGTCGATAAAAGAAAACGAGGTAAAGCTAAGTTTTGGCGGTCCAATGAGACCTGTCTTAATCGAGCCAAGCGAAAATTCCTCCTATCGTCATCTTATATCATCAGTGAGAACATACTGAGGAACAAAGCCTAAGAAACGAATAATGGGGGGGGGAACCGCAACAGCCTATTACTTCAGGTGGAAGATATGGTAACGTTCAATCACCAAGAAAAAGAGATCCAGTAAAATCCTGGACCCATTATATTCATAGTGATAGAAAAAAGGTCTTCATTCTTGGTGTAAGGCCGGCACTTGATTTCGAAGGTAAAAGTAGAACCTTTCATCCAGCCAGATACATCCGTCCATCAATTGAATGGAAAAACCTATCGACAGTCTGAAGAACCTCTGTAAAGACATGGTTTATTTTAAGATATACCTCGGTAGAATATATAATATTCATGTGATCCAACAATAGCAAAATACTCACTATTGGTTTGTAGTAGGATGTATTTCTCCTATGTCCAGTTAGGGACGCTCCAAGAAGGAAACCTTGACCGCCAATTGTTTTTCCTAAGAACGGGGAGGTTTCACTTATTGGCGCAAGAAGTGGAATTGTGCATCCAACTGCTAAAATTTCATATACTAGCAGATACTCCTTTAAGAGGAAGCTCAACTACTAAACGCAAAGGGATCAAGCTGAAGTTTTCCCGGAAGCAGTTGCGCTTCATGTGTTTTTTCAGTATCCCTGCACTTTTAACCTACAAAAGCAATCCCCTAAGGCAATTAACATCGAAATCAAATGATTATCCCCTATTAAAATCAACTATTAAACTATTTCACTTTCATATATCTTTCATATACTATCATATCTTTTTATAGTAAGGGGGAAAAAAGAATGCAATCAACTTGTATCTTAGAAGTTAATGGTCAATTCTTTTTAGTCACTGAAATTGATGACGTAGCTACACTTAGAATCCGTATTTCATCTATATTAGCAACAACTTTAATAGGTTTAGGATTCCCAGTCTGCGGCGAATAAACCATTTTCCCACTATTTTGGGTATCCCAATATAGTGCATACTCTTTAGCTAATATAATCAGATGTTATCGGCAAGTGAAAAGGGGTCTTCTTTATGAAGACCCCTTTTTACTGCTTATTCAACTAAAGACCCTTAAATCAAAGCTAAACAAAAGTCTTTGGTTAATCCGGCATGATTATATGGCTGTTTTAAGGTACCCAACTGTGAAAATATCAACGGAATATCATCCATATTGGCGTTTAAACAATGTTCTCTAGTGCGAAATAGGTAACCACTTTTAGAGTGTACTAGCAACCCTTCATAACACGTATTTGTGCAAAATCAAACCGTGCAGGAAGGAAAGGGTCGCGCTATTAAGTGGTAAAGCTCATGATCCTTATCCCGCTTTCAAGAAGGAAGGATTGCGTTTTATCGTGCTTGAACACACATATTCAACTATTACATATGCAAGGACATTAAGAAGATTCTCTCGGTAATATTTTTTCGCTCATTAACCGTTTCCGCTACCTTTTTCACTTGGCTAACGTTATCCTATGAAAATGGGATTCCTTATAATAAGTACAATTCATAGATTGCGTTAAGAAAGCCAGCGGCAGGCAAGTTTGGCTTTCGGATAAGCCGTAAGCGTTTCATCAGAAGCTCCATCTGCTTTTATAAGATTAATGTTCCTTCATTTAGGCAAGTTGTCTGTGATCCATTGCCAGCAGCTTGTGGTGGCGAAGCGAGCGTTTGAAGTAGTAACTAAAATAGGTTTGGTGGAACTGATGTTTTGGAATGAATTTATCAGATAGTGGCTAGGAGTGTACTTTTGGAATGTGGACGTTGCTTGATTGTAATATAGTATAGGCAGGGGGGATAATTATGTATGTAAGTCAATCCAGGGATCATGAAGTAATTGCAAAATTAAATCGAAATGTTCACAATCTGCATGCAAAACTATATCCTAAGTATTTTAAGGAATATAATTATAATGCAATGAAAGAAACTTTTAAAAATTTGGTTGAAAATGATAATTTTGTTTTTCTAGTTTTAAAAGATCATGAAGTGCCAATTGGTTACGCATGGATTGAAATTAAAAACTATCCTGAAAGTGCTTTTAAAAATGAGTATAAATCAGTATATGTGCATCAGCTTAGTATCGTTGAAGGTCAAACCCATAAAGGTTACGGTAAAAAACTAATGAATGAGGTCTATGATATTGCTAAAAAGAATGATATAGATTTAATAGAACTGGATTATTGGTTTGAAAACATGGCAGCAAAAGAGTTTTATAAGAAACAAAATTTTAAAAAGTATAGGGAGTTTGCATTCAGACAGTTGTAAATCCTTTGTAACTCAATTCAAGAGGTTGAAGGAATTAATAAAAACCCCGATTCGGGGTTTTTTTAATTAATATCTTAACATTCGCCTCGAATAACTGGGGGGTTGAGGAACTCCGCAAACAAAACTTTGTGAATAACACTCTTTTACGATACTTCGGGTTTGCGGTATATAGGTGTTGAAGTGTTTATTCACGGTTGTTGTATGTGTCGGGTGAAAAACCGGAATAACAGTGTTAATGACATTGGTTTTAACATATTGCTTGGTCGGGGAGGTTTGAGATGGACTATATTGAGTGGGCATTCTGTGAGGTGGGCAATATTGTGGTGGACATTGACCGCCTTTCGGATGCCCCCAGGGCTTATTATACATGTAAACACCTCCTGGGATTTTTTTGAAAGTCATTATTAGTTTATGAAAATAAATGATAAAGGGACTGGTATAAATGCCTTTATCATTTATTACGGGCGTATCAGATCCTTCAATCATTTTCAAAAAAAATGAATAAACATTAATTTACCGAATTCGCTTAATCGCTGCACGAACAAATGACTCGTGTCTTTTCCGCCAGTTATTTTCCTTGCTTTTTTCCAAGCCCCATTCGGGAAATGTAGATAACCGGAATGCGGCAAATAATTGCCAGAAGGGTAGGTTTGTAAAATTCACCTCTGGCATCATGGATTTATATTGTATGGTGAAATCATTCATCGCTTGCATTCCAAAATGATATAAAATTTCGAGTTGACTATTGGCAAGGTCAGTCAAAGGGTCCCCTAAACCTGAGTCTTCCCAATCTATTATGGAAACTAGTTTATCCTCTTTCCATAATATATTTCCTGGCCAATAATCACCATGAAGGATCACTTCCTTATTCATGGAGGGTAGCGGCATGGAGGATTTCAGCAGATCTCTAATCAAGCTCAAATTTAATGTTTCGTCCAGGATTACCCTATCTTTATTATTTAACATTTCTACATATGTATTTTCCAGTTTAGGCATAAATGATAAAGATAAATCTGCACAATTAACACGATGGATTTTTGCTAGATTGATTGCCGATTGCAAGATATGATCATTAAGATTTGAGGGGGTGAATTCTGACTTACCCTCAATAAACTCGATAAGTATGCATGGCTTGGAAAATATCTCGCAGGATTGCTCAAAGTAATAGGGCATTGGTACAGGCAAACCGGCAGCTTTCAATATCCCTAAGAGCTTGTGTTCATATGAAGCAATATGTGGATTCCGTTTCAAGTCATTATCACCATGCTGACGAACGATCATTTTTACGATCCGCCCTGACGATTGTAATATTTCCAGTCCTGTCACATTTGCAGAAATTCCGCCCATTAATTCCCATGCGCGAATTAGCTTGTTTCCTTGATCCAACTTTTTAACTAATTGTTCAAACTTATCATATTCATTTATCATACTTATCTCTCCTTTTAGAATCCCTACAATGTAAAAAATTCAAAGAATCCATTTAGCAGTTTTTATAAATGAACCCAATACCTTGTTACACACGTAATTAATCTAAACAAAGTGGGGTGTGCTGACATTGAAAAATAGAAAAATATAAGGCGGAAACTACGAAAGGGACGCTACTAATATAATATTAGTGGAAACGGCAAACCAAATATAGTTTTAATTAACGGTGGTTCCGGCCCGATAGACGGTTGGATGAAAATACTGCCGGCAATTTCGGAGTCATCATCAGTATTTTCCTATAATCGTTTTGGTGTTGCTGGCAGCGATAAACTTAAGGTAAGCCAAGACGGGTTGAATATTGTTAACACTTTACGTGAAGCATTAACAAGCGTGGGATTTGAATCTCCATTCTTATTGGTTGGACATTCGCTAGGAGGCCTATATGCTAATTTATATGCTCGCCTTTACCCGAATGAAGTAGCTGGAATTGTTTTTTTAGAATCCAGTACCAAAAGATTCAGCCTTAATGAATATCAAGGCAAGGCAGTAAAAACCATTAATGAAATGTTCAAAGTGTTTGATTCCTTGTCTTCACATAAACAATTCAATGAAGTAAACTTTGTGGAAAAAACGATTAATCAAATCCATCTAACTGATACATTTCCCGAAATACCTGTACTTTGTCATTACTGGTGGACAAGAAAATCGAATGATGCCAGAGGAAGCTCGAAAAAAAAAACGACTTGAGAATCAATTTGGAATTACTTTCATTGACAAGAAACAGCAAACACATTGTCGCTGAAAAGAGTGGACATTTTCCGCAAATATCAGAACCGACTATAGTGATTGACTCAATTAAAGAGTGCGCAGAAGCGATAAATAAAACAAACCAAAAACCGATAAATTTGTGTTAATGTTGACTTTTTTTAATATCCCTCAATCTTCTTGTTCCTTTGATTATAGATGGCTTATTCTCCAAAAATTCCTGATGCGAAAGTAAAAAAATAGAAAAGTCTTTTTCAAAGAATTCCCGTCCATTGGGCGAATATCATCATATAATGCCACTACACCTTTAGGGGGTGTATTTTTTTTTTGAGAACGGCAGAATTTCTTTGATCCGATAGTTATGTGTACAAGCATTTGTTAATACGTAACATAAGATTAATAGAGGTGATAGAAATGGTGAAAGTATTTATTGATCCCGGCCATGGCGGTACGGATCCAGGCTCGGTCGGGAATGGATTGAGAGAAAAGGATTTAACTTTATCCATTGCAACCCGAATCAAAGACATCTTATTGATAGAATATAATAACGTTTCTGTGAAAATGAGCAGGACCCAAGATACCTACCCCTCCTTAAACGATCGTACGAATGCAGCGAACGCGTGGGGGGCCGACTTTTTTCTCTCCATCCACATTAATGCCGGCGGCGGAACCGGGTACGAGGATTACATTTATACGTCCACTAACCAGATAACGAAAACGTATCAAGATCATATTCATTCAGAGGTCATGAAGCTTATCAACATCCAGGACAGAGGACAAAAAACAGGAGATTTACATGTACTCCGCGAAACGGACATGCCTGCACTCCTGACTGAAAATGGATTTATCGATAATGTAAATGACGCAGCAAAGTTGAAAACGTCATCCTTTATCGAATCACTGGCTCGCGGACATGTAAACGGTTTAGTTAAATGCTTCAATCTAACTAAGAAAAGTACAGCTATATACCACACTGTCGTTAGTGGGGATACAGTATATTCCTTAAGCAATTCTTATGGCAGTACGGTTCAGCAAATTAAAGATTGGAACGGTCTTGACAGCCAGTACACCATTACGGTTAACCAGAAACTGCGGGTGAAATGAAATAATTAATAATTATTTATACCTTCCAGAAGCACACCACACAGTAAGCCCTTCTCAAAAAGAGTGGGGCCTTTTTGATTCAGAAAATATACATGTAATGAAAAACTCTACATTAAGCCGTCCTGATTCGGTCCTTCCGTATGTAAGGTATGCCTTTTTTTATGGGCTGACACAAATTTAAATGGATTTTATGTAAAGACAAATAAAAGAACAGTACTAAAAAGCACAAACCATGATGGCTTGTACCTAAAATGCAACAGCAATTAAGTTGATAAAAACTGTAAGAATTGAATCTATGTATGGCTGCTCATTATTCATTTATTTTACTTTCTTTCCGTAAGAAACCCTCGAGTTAAATATTAATCGTATATTTTAATGGCTTGAACCACTTTTCCTAAAATACGGACTCTATCATTTTTTATGTTATAGGTTTTTTCTTCATAAAAAGGATCCGTGCTGCAGGGAGTGAGTATGATGTTTTCTTCATTGATTCTCACTTTTTTGACCGTAGCATCGTGCCCATTTACCAAGACCACTCCAATTTTCCCGTTATCAAGGTAGGTTGTTTTTTCAACGAGAATCAATGATCCGTCTCTGAATTCTTTATTCATGCTATTGCCATTCACTCTAAGGAAAAAATATTCTTTATCCGATTTAAGCATCGAATTTAATGTCGGCATATACGCTTCTATATATTCGTTGGTGAAATTAGGCTCTCCAGCGGGGATATTTCCGTAGACACCAATTAATCTTACATTTTTTTCATTTAGGAATTCCATTCCAGGATTATTTCTAACGATAGGCGCTCCTTCAATGAGGTGGGATAGCGGTATTTCAAAACAAGTGGACATCATGCTCAATTTATCCATTAAAGGTTTATTCCGTCCGGATTCCCAAGCTGATACTGCCGTAGGAGCTACTTTTAATACTTTTGCCAAATCTTCTTGTGTCATTTTTCTTTCTTTTCTTAACATTTTAATCCGTTCACCAATGTGCATATTTCTTCACCTCTTACTTGAATATACACTATGAGTGAAAGTGAGTAAACGAAAAGTGCGTGAATTTTGCGAAAAAATGTTGGTAACTATACTTCAAGTGTGATATTATTTTTTTAGATAGGGGGTGACAAGATATGACAAGCGTTAAGTTCACACTTAAACAAGCCAGGAAGTATAAAGGATTAACTCAAGATGAAATGGCTAAAGTGCTGAAGATGGCCAAGAGGACTTACATTGACTATGAGCAATATAAGATTCCTTTGCGAATCGATAAGGCTTATTTATTTGCTGAATGTGTAGGATTCTCGATTGACGATATCATTTTTTTTGACCCTGACCTACACTTTAAATGTAGTTAAAGCTTCAATTGAACCAGCATTTCCTCAACAGAGTGGCCATTTGAATCCATACAATCCTGACTTCCATAGGACAAGATTCAAGTAACGATGGAAAGGGGGGAACAAAGAGGAAAGGGAAAATAATTCTTTTGAAGTTGCATAGGAGCTGCTGACATTAGAACATTTGTAAAATACGTGTATGGAGTAAAAGGTGTACAAATCCAATCTTCTTGTGCAAATATACGATTGCTACTGAGATTCCAATAATGACAGCCAATTGCTGTTAAAGAAAATTATTTACTTAATGTATAGGGCGGACTTCTGAACACCATGAATAGGAGCAAATGGACAATGGCAAATTCGAAGGAAAAGTTTATCTGGATGAACAAGCCCTTATCCTATGCAGGATAAGGGCTTGTTCTCTATTTTCGTGAATTGGCAGCATTCCGTTTTCCCCAAAGCACGTCTTCATAAAATGAAAAAGACCGCATACATAAATGAATGGAAGGCAAATCTTCATACTTTTTCTCTATTATCAATGAAACTTCTTCTAGTTTTTTTCTCCCATCTTTATGAAGATAGCAGGTAATGGTATGCAAAAGTACAATTATATACTAATGAAGGCTTTGGAAGCTGGGCATTGGTAATTGGATGAGTTCAAAAAAATTCCAGATGATATTGGAGGAGATAACCCTTGAAAAGGAATGTAATCAATTATGTCGTTTTTCTTGTCCTCATTCTAACCATATTATTTATGGCAAAGCCAGACATTTCCTCAGCAGGAAAATTGAAACCGCCCTCAGAAACTTTCAGTCCAGGGGATTGGTTTCTTGGAAGTATTCCTCCCAATCTTGATACAAACAAACCACCGATCGTGTTTGTTCAAGGGAAAAACGGCAGTTCAACCAGCTGGTATGGCGAAACGGAATATCATGGTGTCAATGATATGTATACCAAAGCGTATGAAGCTGGCTACCAAACGGTTTTTGTTCAGCTTCATGATTCAGCTGGAAATGGGTCAGTGAGCCAATATGCCAATGGAAGGCTTTTAGCTCAAATGCTTTCAGAAATCAGTAACCATTTCGGGGGCAAAAAAGTAAATATTATAGCTCACAGCAAAGGGGGCCCAGACACCCAAGCGGCTCTAGTCCACTATGGAGCACACCAATATGTTGGAAGGGTGATCACTTTAGCTTCCCCACATCATGGTTCTCACTTAGCTGATTTGGCTTATAGCTGGTATGCGGGCTGGCTTGGTTCCTTATTAGGTCAAAAAGATGAGGGAACTTATTCTTTACAAGTTGGTAAAATGGCTGAATTTCGTTCTGTCACGGATAACCATATCAACTCTCGTAAAAACTTGTATTTCACTGTGGCAGGTATGAACAGAGGCCCGGTACTATCAGCCTTATCAATGGGGGGACAATATTTATCATCATATGGGGAAAATGATGGACTGGTGAATGTATGGAGTACAAAAATACCCTATGCAACACATTTATTTACGGATCCCAACTTTGATCACGACAATATTCGAGTTGGCTCAGCTGTATTTTCAAGAATTGAACCCTATTTAAAAAGCACATCCACCGCTGGGATTCCTGCATATCATGTTAATTATAAAGAACGAGTTGAAGATGATGTCATTACAACAGCACTCGCTCAAACCGTTCTGGGTGATGTCCTGAAACAAAATGTCTGGGTCGAACAAAGCTTCCATGTAAATGAAGCTGCCCCAGGTAATATAAGCATATATACAGCCTCAAATGATGTCGAGGTTGAATTGATTTCTCCATCCAATAAAAAGTATTCACCTTCCTTAAAGGTTCATTCAGCCAAAAATGAAACTTCCTTTTTTAATGGTGCAACCATCCAATCATTCTACAGAAATAACCTTGAAATTGGTGACTGGAAAGTACGAATGAAGACTAAATCGCCAAAAGACGCCTTCCTGTTCACAGCACAATTTAACGAAAAGAATCCCATTACAATAAGTATGGCCGGTAAAGTTAAGCAAAAAGATGCAAAATTTTTAATAAAGAATCCAATGAATGATAAAAAAAGACCAATCAGTACAACATTTTTGGTTCATCTGATAGATGAAACCGGTAATGAAATTAGTGAAAAAAACTCAATTAAGGCAATGGATACTGAAAATTTTACTGGCACCCTTCCAGAAGTACCTAAGTCAGGTGTTTATAATTTAACAATAGATGTTAAGGAAAAAAATGTGGATGGTACTGAAAGAACCCGGACGCTGATTCGTTCGGTCTATATTGAGAAATAGCGAAATGCCTTCTCTTAGTTGAGGAGGCATTATTTTGATGGTAGGGGTAACTAGGGAGATGGTAATTCAGCCAATGGAAACAGCCAGGTCGTAATTACTTATTGAAGTATTAATTCAATGGGTCTCTGATGGATATGGTTGGAAGTTTGTTATCGGGGGAAAAAAATATATGTATTTTTTTCCCTGCACTTGCAAATGGTTGTCAACAAGTGCAGATTCAACAGTGGAATGACTTGGTCGGTCTAAACCTTATTAAAGTGGGGATTTTAAATCCTCTTTTTTTTATTTCAATGAGCTTTTTCCAAAGTATCATATTACGAGAAAGGCGATAGTAACTTTCATCCCTTATAAAGGATGTTTAAATTCGCATGAAACTAGATTCTATTAAAAAATATTTCAATATCTACTCTTCCATATGCATATTGAGAGAATTCTGGACATAAATTAAACAAACAAAAAAAGCGCGGGAAGCGCTTTTAGTGTATTTGTCTATATAAGCCTATTACTTTTCCAAGTATCGAAACATCTCGTAAAATAATTGGTTCCATATTTGAGTTCTCAGGCTGAAGCCTTATGTAATCCGGTTCCTTAAAGAATCGTTTTACAGTGGCTTCATCATCTTCCGTCATCGCCACGACGATATCTCCATTATTGGCACTGCTTTGTTGTTTCACGATGACATAATCTCCATCATGAATTCCTGCTTCTATCATACTTTCACCCATGATTTCCAGCATGAATACATGGTCATCATGTGGAACCATGCTTTCGGGAAGCGGAAAGTATTCTTCAATGTTCTCAATGGCCGTTATCGGCATGCCCGCTGTTACTTTTCCAAGTAACGGCACGTTCACGACATTGACTTTGGGAATATTGTTCGCTTCCTCCAAATTCATTATTTCAATGGCCCTTGGCTTGGTTGGGTCACGTCTAATAAGGCCTTTACTTTCCAAGCGGGATAAATGTCCGTGTACTGTTGAACTTGATGCAAGTCCCACTGCTTCGCCAATCTCCCGTACGGAAGGCGGATACCCTTTTTGGCGGACCTCTTCTTTAATGAAATCAAGAATATCTTGCTGCCGTTTTGATAGTTTTGTCATTTGTGCACCTCTTCCCCAATGTTCTTTGCTACATTATAGCATGGCCCCCATCTCTATACAAACATAAGTTCGAATTTGTTGTTGACTGAAACAAACGTTCGTATTATAATTTGATCATAACATACGAACGAACATTCGCTTTGGAGGGATTATTATGAAAAAATTATACAAAAATTATATTTATACGATTCTATTAGCGGGATCAGTATTCATCTTTTCAATTTTATTCTCTTGTACATTGAACAATGATCAAAAAAAGGATTTCCTTTCTATAGAAGTAAGCGAGGGTGACACCCTATGGGGAATTGCCGAAGAATATGAAGAATCAAATTTGACAAAAAAAGAATTCATTGGTTGGATAGAAGAGAATAATGGAGTCAGCGCGGATTCGATAAAGCCTGGACAAGTCATTGTCATACCTGTTAAAGGGGAAGAACTTGTCCAGAATTTGGCCAGTGAGCAGTAAGTAGTAAAGGTAGGGTATTATGAAGGCGGTAATCTATTGTAGGGTCAGCACCGAAAAAGAGTCACAGGAAACATCATTGGCAAGGCAGGAAGATGAATTAGTCAAATTGGCTGAAAAGATGGATGTGGAAGTTGTTTCCATTATAAAAGAACAGGCAAGTGGTTATGAGTTGAATCGGGATGGCATTTTTGACATGCTCGAATTATTTAAAACCAAAGAAGCTGAAGTGCTATTAATCCAGGATGAAACAAGACTGGGAAGAGGGAATGCCAAAATAGCCCTTTTCCATGTCATCCTTAAAGAAGATGTGAAAATTTATACTCTCTCACACGATGGGGAGCTGGAGTTATCGGATTCGGATGCCATGGTCATTCAGATAGTGGGCATTGTAGAAGAATATCAAAGGAAACTACATAATCTTAAAATAAAGCGCGGAATGATGAGAGCCGTTGAAAAAGGGTACCGTCCTCAAAAAAATCTTCAGAATCAAAGGAATTCCACTGGAAGGGACCGTATGGAGATTCCTATTGAAGAAATTATTAAACTGCGTGCCAATGGGTTAACATTCTCAGAAATCGCAGCCACATTAAGGGGCTTTGGATACAATGTATCTAAGGCTACTGTGAACAGGCGTTTTCTCGAACATCAAATGAATACAAAGGAAAGTAAATCATAGAACTTGTAATTTCGCTTTTTTTTTAATACCATGACAATATCCGCAGATTATGAAGGAGCGAAATTATGTTATCAAAAGAAAAAATAGCCCGTATAAATGAACTTTCTAAAAAGGCAAAGGGTGAAGGCTTGACGGAAGTTGAAGCGAAAGAGCAAACCCAATTGAGAAGTGAGTATTTGGAAACATTCAGAAAATCCATGTCCGACACGTTGGAGCATGTGAAAGTCGTGGATCCAGAGGGTAATGACGTCACTCCTCAAAAGATAAAAAATATAAAAGAAAAACGAAATTTACATTAATGCTTGGATTCTTCTGATGGAATATTCCATTTGAGGATTCTTTGGCATTTTGGAGTAAAAAGAAAGTGCATTCATGTATGTATTCTCCTATTTAGTTTAATCTAAATAGGTGACTTCTTATTCCTAGAAAATTGTAATATTGGGGCATTAAATAGTGATTTTAGTTGTGATATTATGCTTGTCACTATAATATAAAGAGGTACATTACAGGAAGGGATGTTTTTACAATATGTTAGATAAATTAGATGCACTTTCTATCAATACGATTCGTACATTATCAATTGATGCAATTGAAAAGGCTAATTCCGGCCATCCGGGTATGCCAATGGGTGCAGCGCCAATGGCGTATAAACTATGGACCCAATATATGAACCATAACCCGAAAAATCCAGATTGGTTTAATAGAGATCGCTTTGTTCTTTCAGCTGGACATGGTTCTATGCTGTTATACAGCCTTCTTCATTTATCAGGCTATGGCTTATCTATCGATGATTTGAAAAGCTTCCGTCAATGGGGCAGTAAAACTCCAGGACATCCTGAATTCGGACATACGGCTGGTGTGGATGCAACTACCGGGCCGCTTGGACAAGGTATCGCAATGGCAGTCGGAATGGCAATGGCAGAACGTCACTTGGCAGAAAGCTATAACCGCGATTCTTATAATGTGGTCGATCATTATACATATAGCATTTGTGGAGATGGAGATTTAATGGAAGGTGTTTCTGCAGAAGCCGCTTCATTAGCTGGACATCTACAACTGGGAAGACTTGTTGTTTTATATGATTCTAATGATATTTCCCTTGACGGCGACTTAAGTCAATCATTTAGTGAAAGCGTAGCAGACCGGTTCAAATCTTATGGATGGCAATATATCCGCGTTGAGGATGGCAATGATCTTCAGGAAATTGCTAAAGCGATTGAAGAAGCGAAAACCGACGAAGCACGCCCAACATTAATCGAAGTGAAAACGGTTATCGGTTACGGTTCACCAAATCGTTCAGGTAAATCTGCCGTTCACGGCGCTCCGCTTGGTGCAGATGAGCTTAAATTGACAAAAGAAGCATACAAATGGACATTCGAAGAGGACTTCCATGTACCTGAAGAAGTGTATTCACACTTCAATGAAGCTGTTGTTGATGCAGGAGCTCAAAAAGAAGAAGCTTGGAATGAATTATTTAAAAATTACAAAGAAGCACATCCTGAGTTAGCACAGCAATTAGAGCTTGCAATTAAAGGTGAACTGCCTGCTGAATGGGATCAGGAAATTCCAGTCTATGAAGAAGGTAAGACATTAGCTTCCCGTGCTTCAAGTGGGGAAGTACTGAATGCGATCGCCAAAAAGGTCCCTAGCTTCATTGGGGGTTCTGCGGATTTAGCCGGGTCTAATAATACTGCCATTAAAGGTGAGACAGATCTATTACCTGGTAATTACAGTGGCCGTAATATATGGTTCGGTGTACGTGAATTCGCTATGGGTGCGGCTTTAAATGGAATGGCACTTCATGGTGGCTTAAAAGTATATGGAGGAACATTCTTCGTATTCTCTGATTATCTACGTCCTGCCATAAGAATGGCAGCACTGATGGGACTGCCTGTTAATTATGTGTTCACCCATGACAGCATTGCTGTAGGGGAAGACGGACCGACTCATGAGCCAATCGAACAATTAGCATCATTGCGCGCAATGCCTAACCTAGGGGTAATCCGTCCAGCTGATGGCAATGAAACGGCAGCAGCCTGGAAAGTGGCTATGGAGTCTACAAATAAACCAACTGCTCTTGTACTGACTCGTCAAGGATTGCCAACAATAAAAGGCACTTCCGAAACTGCGTATGAAGGTGTTTCAAAAGGTGCTTACATCATCTCTGCTTCTAAGAAAGAAGTAGCCGATGCATTACTTCTTGCGACTGGTTCCGAAGTGAACTTGGCTGTGGAAGCACAGGAAGCTTTAGCGAACGAAGGAATTGATGTTGCGGTAATCAGCATGCCATCATGGGACCGATTTGAAACTCAATCAAAAGAATATAAACAAAGCGTAATCAATCCGGCAGTGAAAAAACGTTTAGCTATCGAAGTGGCTTCACCGTTTGGCTGGGATCGTTATGCAGGTGATGAGGGTGAAATATTGGCCATCAATCATTTTGGAGCTTCTGCACCAGGCGGTAAAATCATGGAGGAATTCGGTTTCACTGTAGAAAATGTAGTTGCTCTTGTTAAAGAAATGCTTAAATAACAATAATGCGGAACTGACACCAACTAGATTGGTGTCAGTTTTTTTATCAAAAGAATCCTATTATATATTGAATGTGCTTCTATACTAAAGGAAATCTTCCATTCGACAAAAAAAGAAGAAAATTTCTCCAGCAAACAACATATCTTTTTTGTTTGTCAATATATAATGAGAATAAATAAATTTCGTTTAAATGTGTCAGTTAAAGGGGAAAGTCATCAATAGTGGAAAATAGTGGACAGGGTGCTGGTGGTTAGATGTTTCGTACCAAAATAGGAAAGCTAGGAGGCATTGGCTGATGAGAACCTATCAAATTTATTTAATCGAAGATGAATTTGCCCATCATTATTATGGAAGAGAAAAGCTATTTTTCAATTTGTTTTTGGAATATATTCAAGCAAGGGGCAGACTAAAGAGTATTTTGCAAAAACAAATCGAATATGTCACCAAAAAAGTCCCGATTATCCAGTTGCAGTTAGCTATTGAACAACGTTTGCAAAAAAAGATGAATTATTGGACTCAAAATGGAAAATACTATTTAGAAAAAACAAACGGATCAAGTAAAGCCGTTTTAATCATTCAGAATGATTCCATTACTCTTGAAGCTGAAGGAGACTATGAAGCGGAAACGGCTTTCTTTGAAAGTATTCGAAAATATGAAGCGAGTTTTCTGGCCATTGATTTTGAACATGAAAAATACGGTTGGTTAAAACCGATAAAAGAAAGAAAATTTGTCTAAATGGGGGACTTTTCGGTAGCGGGTATTGTATAATAACCTTTGGTCTAGTACACTGATGTTAGACAACATGAAGGAGGAAATAGTATGTGGGTTTACATTCTAGTTGGCGTACTGGCATTGATTGCTGGAGTAGTGCTGGGATTTTTCATCGCTCGTAAATACATGATGGATTACTTAAAGAAAAATCCGCCAATTAACGAACAAATGTTGAAAATGATGATGATGCAAATGGGTATGAAACCATCCCAAAAGAAAATTAATCAAATGATGAGCGCCATGAATAAACAACAAACAAAATAAGATAGCATGAAACCTTGATATATCAATGTTCTTGGAAGATTGGATGCAAAATTTTATATAATATCGAAATGGATTTAATCTGAATCCTTCTACCGATTTTATATAAAATTTTGGTTTATCTTTCATTTTTGTTTCTTAAGCCACTTTTTCTGAATGAATGATCCAGAAAAGGTGGTTTTTGTTTTGGAATTGGAATGGTAAATGGTAAGGTAAGTCCTCAATCTATGTGAGGGCTTTTTTATTTGGAAAGTAAATACGCCAAAAAATTATACTTGTCCACACTTTCTATCAAAAGATGCATATACAGTATTAAGGAGGGTGGTTAGAATGATAAAAGATATTGTAAAAATATGTAAGGTGTGTTTTCCTATATGTGAACTTAAATTTGAACACAAATGTAAATTTAAAGACAACAAATGGGAATCAAAATTCAAATTGAAATCTAAATGTAAAAAGTAATAAATCTTTTCTATTAATCTTTTATTTAAGCGCAAAACCAATAATGAGTTATTGAATATAAAATTGATTAAAGTAATCATCCGAGTAATCGGGTGTTTTTTATTTGAATGTTTGTTTAAATAAAAAAAACATTCATGAAGAAAGAATGGATTTGTTGTCAATTTAGTGTATCTATAATTAAGGTTTAAATATTATCACCGAGTCTTACATTAAGGCTCATTAACTTGGGCAATATTAAAAGCGTAAAGTGGGGATTTCACTGCAATACTAAATCGGTCAAATATAGTGGAGGAAGCAGTTGAGGTTTTTGAGTTGACTTTTTCAACTGTAAATATTAATATTACAGTAATCTCCTTGAGGAGGATACGTAAAGTGAATAGTGATTTTACAATAGCTGTGCATAGTTTGGTCTATTTAGCTTATCTACCAGATCATATGGCAAGCAGTGAGTCCATCGCAGAAAACGTTTGTACAAACTCGGCTAGGATTCGGAAAATGATGAGCAGCTTAAGAAAAAAGGGATTTGTTAAGACTAAAGAAGGTGTGGGCGGAGGCTATATTCTAGACTGTAACCCTGAAGAGGTAAGTTTGGCGGATATTTATATAGCGGTCTCACATGGAACCCTGAAACCAAAGTGGTGTACAGGTGATCCGGAGAAAAAATGTGTCATATCTTCAAATACCCAGGTAGTCATGGATCAAATATTTGATGAAGCTGAATTATATTTTGAAAAATATTTAGAAGATATAACTCTCAGCACATTTTTGGAAAAAATTAAACAATGTCCGTGATATTGATTTAGTTTTTTCTTTGCACAAAATGTATATTTTATTAATACAGTTAATAACTATAGTTTCAATAATAAACGAACATAAAAGGGGTGCTAAGGAAATGGTTGAAAACAATCTGTTTAAAAATGGGGATTGGGTACAGGGAAAATCAAGAGATGGGGAACTTATCCATGGTTTCGTTGAAACCGTAAGCGATAATCGAGAAATCGTTAAAGTGAATGTAGTTGAAAGCGACAATGAAAAAGCGGTTGGGAAATTGATTTGGATTCCGAGTAAATGGACTGAAAAACTGCCGGATCTAGAAATCAGTAACGAAGCTCATCTTTTGGCCTTAATTGATTTAGCTTTACTTTCTAAAGATGAAACATGGTTTATGGAGTTATCCGGTAAATTGGAATCCATCAAAATCCACCCGAAAATAACTGCCCGGAAATCAGAGGTTCAAATCCCGGGAAATAGAATCGCAAAACTTGATTTTAAATAGATGTGAGTAAAGATCATAAATATTTCGGATAATACAAGGAGGAAATGATCATGACAATAGAACATGTTACAGATGATAATTTTGCTAGTGAAATCAAGGAAGGTTTAGTATTGGTTGACTTTTGGGCCCCATGGTGCGGTCCGTGTAAAATGATTGCCCCAGTTCTTAATGAAATCGATGAGGAAATGGGTAATCAGGTTAAGATCGTTAAACTTAATGTGGATGAAAATTCAGATACGACGAGCGAATATGGAGTGATGGGAATTCCAGCCCTTATTCTATTCAAAGATGGAGAAAAGGTAGATCAAGCTATTGGTTTCCAGCCAAAAGAAGCCATATCGGCATTAATCGCAAAATATGCATGATTATAATCATAATACGCGGATGATATTTAATTAAGGACTTATACCAACCAACAGGGTGGGTAACTAAATGGAGGATTACTAAATGAATTCTAACTATACACCATTATTTGAATCGTTCAATTTAGGAAAGAAATTAGAAGTGAAAAATCGATTGGTGATGGCACCTATGACAAATTTCTCTTCTAATCCTGACGGGACTGTAACCGACGCCGAAGTTAACTATTATGAACGTCGGTCAAGCGGGGTCGGCATGGTTATAACGGCATGTACTTACGTGACGGCTAATGGCAAAGGTTTTCACGGGGAATTTGGCGGAGACCAGGATGAATTGATACCTAGTCTAAGTCGTTTGGCATCAGCGATAAAAGCGAAAGGTGCAAAGGCAATTCTCCAGATCTTTCATGGCGGCCGAGAGGTTCCACCCGAATTGGTAAATGGTGATGTTGTCAGTGCAAGCAACATCCCATCGGAAGGTGAAGGGAAAGCAGTTCCACGACCTCTATCTGAAAAGGAAATAGAATCGATCATATTCGACTTTGGTGAAACCACCAGACGTGCCATTGAAGCGGGATTTGACGGTGTTGAGATTCACGGTGCAAATGGTTACTTGCTACAGCAATTCTTTTCGCCGCATTCGAACCGTCGTGAAGACAAGTGGGGCGGTTCTCTTGAAAAGCGCCTGACTTTTCCATTAGCGGTTGTGGATGAAGTGAAAAAGGCGGTTGCCAAACATGCCAAGGATCCGTTCATCGTAGGTTACCGTTTTTCACCGGAAGAACCGGAAACACCAGGAATCACCATGGATGATACACTTGCATTAATTGATGGGCTTGTAACAAAGGATCTGGATTATCTTCATGTTTCATTAATGGATTTCTGGTCGAAAGCAAGACGGGGAACCGACGTTGACCGACCTCGGATAGAGATCATTAAAGAACGTATCGGAGATCAAGTTCCATTAATTGGGGTTGGTTCCATCTATACAGCAGATGATGCGATCAAAGCATTGCAATCGGGGGTTCCGTTAATAGCATTAGGGCGTGAAATCATAATTGATCCTGAATGGGTACAAAAAGTGGAACAAGGCAGGGAAGCTGAAATCGTGACCAAAATAAACAAAGAAAATCAGCAGCAACTTGATATTCCAGACCCATTATGGCAAGCAATCATCCACTCTCCAGGATGGTTTCCGGGGATTGAATAAATAAAAGTTCGTAAAAGTACTGATTTGGTTTTTATATAACCCGGTTAAGAAACACATATAAAAGTGTTCTTATCCGGGTTTTTATGTATGGAAAAGTCATTTATATGAATGAGAATCTAAATAGTGATTTTAAATTGAGTCCGAATGAATAACTGAGCATTCTATTTCTAAGCTGATTCGGAATAAAACAGGGGAAAGTTTAGAATTTTTATTGACTAGCACTTAAGCCTCACCGGCAGATACATTCGGAAATTTTGGGCTTTCTTTACGGAACGCGTGGAAAAGGTAGGAAGGACGCTAGTTAACACCAGAAGAGCAACCATTAATTAATGGTTGCTCTTCTGGTGTTACCTTCTTTTTAACAGAATAGCTAATATCAAAGATATTTGTAGAGAAATGATAAGTAAAAGAGACAACATATAATCACTATCTAAAGATGCATCATAGCTAAAGATAAAAAATAAAATTACTGATATGACTAGAATGAAAATGAAATTAATAATAATTTGCCTCATGGTCCCCCCAATCTACCAACAGATCAATAAGACAGCGTTAATGCATATGACTTTTTATCTGTGATTTTCCTATTTTCAAGTGTTAAAAAAAGTAATCGAATTAATGTTTATGAAAGAGTAAATGATTATGTCATCAATCGGGGATTAACAATGTTTAGTATGATCAGTCTAAATATCTATCGTTTGTATACTGAAAGCCATGGGAACAAATTAAAGTACCGTTGATTTTTATTATCCTCAGATTGGATAGTAGCACTTTAACTGTCTCTGAGGGAATATATATAACTTAGTTCTATAAAAAAATAGCGTTTCTTTTGATTCATTGAAGACACACTGGAAATAAAAAAACATGAGGTTATGATCATTCTCGTTATTACTGTACTCTATTATTCCTGAATATGAGTTTTAGTTTTTAGACATGATATTTCAAATTAGGAACTATTGTTTTCAATCCAAGATTTTCTTTTGTAGGAACATAAAGAATAGGATTCGATGGTACTCTATAATTTAATGGCATTATTCCAACTCCTTTGTGAAAATTCCTGTACAAGAGTAAATGCTTAGGTAGTTTACATTTCAATATTGAAACCATCTAATTTAAATTATGGGACAACCTAAGTTCCTATTTCCTCAACAATGTAATCTTTTATTCGAGTTATAAGCTTTGATAACCACTAGAAAAATCTCTGAATAATGGGGATAAAGTAAAAACACGGAGTGGTTATTGCCAACTCCGTGTTTTTCATAATATAGGGATTATAAAACCCAAGCTTCCTTAAAATAGAAAGGAATCAAGAGAGTATGGTCCAGCTCCGGTTAGCGCAACGCCAATCGCCACTGCAAGAATGGCAAGATTATATTCATAACCGTTTTGAGTTGCCCAGTAGCCATTTGCTCCATGGACTTTAACGATCGCAACGAGCATTGTAAGTGCAATTAATATACCTGCAAAGGGTGTAAGGAGACCTAAAGCAAATAACGCTCCGCCAATAAGTTCAGATAGACCGGCAAATAGGGCCATGGTAATTCCTGGCTTCATCCCAATTGAATCAAACCACCCTCCTGTACCTTTCAAGCCATGACCGCCAAACCACCCAAATAATTTTTGAGCTCCATGTCCAACAAACGATAACCCTATTACTATACGTATAACTAATAAACCAATACCAATCATTTATGATTCCTCCTGGAATTTATTTTGAATTAAGATATATTTAATTCGAGATTTGTGTTAAAAAAAACACAGTGATGTTATCTCGAATTAATTTATCTTTAATTAAAGATAATATGTTTTTAGTGATTTGTCAAACATAATTTTTATCATTTTAATTTTAATGATTGCCGTTTAGAAAAAGGATTGAGGATAAATGAAGTTTCCTGGATGAATTTAAAAATAAATACATTTAGGGAGAAAAAACCATTCCTTTTATTTGTAAGGGATATCGCTTAAACGAATAGCTCCATAGTCCATTGATGTCGCAATTAGGGTCTTTAAACGAATGCCCTCCTGCTACATAATCTTACACATAAATTTCACACTGACTCGTGAATTTGGCCACTTACTCAGAGTTTCGCGCTTTAACTCGTGAGTTTTGACACTGTACTCGTGAATTCCACGCATTTACGCGTGAGTTCTGCGTTTACTCGTGAATTCACACGATTTACTCGTGAAATTAGCTGTTTTACTCGTGAATTCTGCACTTTTACTCGTGAATTCCACGCTTTTACTCGTAAATTTCCACTTTTACTCGTGATCATTATATATGAAACTCAATTGAGGCCGCCGACTTGGAAGTACAGCTAAGGAATTGTTTAAGATCCGGCCGCCATTTTTAGATAATCGAAAATACTTCATATGTGGTGTGTAGGGTGCTGCAACGAGGATTAAATAACGTACACAACCGGGTGTCACACTGGGGTAGGAAGTGGTCCGGACGGTTCTTCCGTCTTTGCTGGATCTTCTGCTGTTCTGTTGTGACAAACTATGCTCCGACATCCCGATGTTGATATTGCAAAATGATTCATATGCATTATTTTAAATCGAAAAACAGGCAATGCCCATGGCGGTTGCCTGTTTTCTTATATTGCAAAGGTCATGCCTAAGTATCCTAATTGAGAAAGAAGGTAAAAAGGGGAGATTGACAGCAAAATAAATCATATAATAACTTATGTGGTTATCAATGGGAGATGTACTGGATTAAAAATTTGTACCGGTTTTATAAAAAAGTTCATTATATTTATTTAGTAACTGATCAAGTTGCTGGCTATATTCAACGGCAACATGAGAGTTTAAACCATCTTTAGCGACAATTTTGATAAGTTCATTTCTCTTTAATTCAATCTGTTCGAGAAATTCATTCTTTTTAGCCATTATATTTCCTTTCTGGCCCCAACATTTATTTCAAGGTACCCTTAATTTATGTGTTCGTTGTAAAATCTGTATGAATATAACAATTATATCGGCTTGGACTAATGAATTCAAATAAGTTAACTTAGCCTGTCGCCCATCCAGTTATAAGCTATTGGTTGTCATGAAATATTCACAGTTCCATAAATGTATTTTTTTATCTTATTTGTTACAATGTTTATAGGTTGACATACATAGGAGTGAGCTTATTTGAATGATATTAATATGTTTTTAGCTTTTGGGGCGGGATTCCTGAGTTTTATTTCGCCTTGCTGCTTACCGCTATATCCGGCCTTTTTATCTTATATCACTGGTATGAGTGTAGGTGAAATCAAATCCGAGAACGCCATGCTCCAAAGAAGAAGCATGCTGCATACTTTATTCTTCCTTCTTGGGTTTTCCCTGGTTTTTATTGCAATTGGTTTTAGCACTTCATACTTAGGTTCTTTTTTCTCGGATTACAAAGAATTAATTCGTCAGGTTGGTGCTATCCTGATTATCATTTTTGGTTTATTCATTGTAGGAATCTTTCAGCCGAAGTCTTTGATGAAAGACAGTCGTTTTGAATTCAAGAATCGACCTAGCGGATATATAGGTTCCATTCTTATCGGACTGGCCTTCGCCGCTGGATGGACTCCTTGTGCAGGTCCGCTGTTAGGTGCTGTCATTTCATTGGGTGCAACGAATCCAAGTGCTGCCATGAGCTATATGACTGCCTATATTTTAGGATTTGCCATCCCGTTCTTCATATTATCCTTCTTTGTCGGAAAGTTGAAATGGATCAAAAAGTATAGCCAATACATCATGAAGATTGGCGGATATTTAATGATTATAATGGGTGTGGTTTTATTTTTTGATTGGATGACCAAAATAATTGCAGTCCTGTCTAGACTATTCGGTGGCTTTACAGGTTTTTAGTCCATAATAAGTTAATTTTTCAATATTATTCTAATTGAGGCCAGCTATTAGGTCTTATGGTGCCCATTTCGTTGATTTTCGGTATAAGGTCAGTCACTAAGTGGTTGATGAATGCGGGATTGGGCGGTAAGCATTGAATATTATATAGAAATTAAATCCTGATCTAAGAAATTAAGAAGAACTTCAGGCTGCGATTTTCATAATGCAAAAATGGTTGACGAAGGCTATAGAAGCCGGGGCCAAGGTTTTATCGTCAAGCCTTTTGTCGAGGGCGGGAATTGGAAGCATCATCAAAAGTATTAATAAACACCTCCTTGTTTATCTTAAATAGGTACTATATACTTTGTTTATAAATTGAAGTCATATATAATTTTTAATGGTACTTACCTATTATTAGTTAAAAGGGATGGTTAAGAGATGATATATATATCAACAGGTATAGCGATTGTGATGGCTATAGGTGTTTTCATATTACGGATGAAGGAAACGAAAAAACCAGTGAATGAAAGGAAAATCATTTTACCGCCGCTGTTTATGAGTACCGGTGCTTTGATGTTTATTTTCCCGATGTTCAGGGTCACTCGATACGAATTGTTGGAGGCTCTTGTTGCAGGAATGCTATTTTCCATCTTATTGATCAAAACATCTAAATTTGAGGTTAGAGATGAAAAAATTTATATTCTGCGCTCTAAAGCGTTCATATTCATATTGATTGGTCTCATGGTGATTCGACTGGTGGCAAAGCTGATGCTGGGAAGCACGATTGAAATCGGTGTATTGAGCGGAATGTTTTTCTTACTTGCTTTTGCGATGATCGTTCCGTGGAGAATTGCCATGCTTTACCAATATAAGAAAGTTAAAGCAGCCAGTTTCGGCGGAGGCAGTATGGTTTGATAATCAAAGGAAATAATCTACAAAACCTGAGTCGTTATTCATGATGACTCGGGTTTTTCATTTGCATGGGAACTTCATTAGAAAAAAATCAATCCAAAACCCTAGTAATTTCATCCGAATTATATTATATTAGTATTATTATTTTACTTAAGGAGGAAACGGTACATGTTACAAATGATTGTGTTAGGGATTATTTGTGGTTTACTGCTGGGATTTGTGCTTCAAAGAGGCCGTTTCTGTGTTGTTGGTGCATATCGTGATTTGATTTTAGCTAAAGATGGACGGATGTTTTTGGCTACATTTGTTGTTATAGCGATACAAAGTATTGGAGTTTATGCATTGAATGGTACAGGGGTCATTCAGTTTGGAAATGATGGTTTTCCATGGCTGGGAACCATTGTGGGTGGCTTTATTTTTGGTATTGGTATGGTTCTGGCAGGAGGTTGCGCCACTGGAACATGGTATCGTGCCGGAGAGGGCATGATCGGAAGTTGGGTTGCCCTTTTTGGATATATGCTAGGGGCAGCAATGACGAAATATGGTGTATGGAAAGTGGCAGGGGATAATCTGTTATCTTATCGTACAAATGATACGTATATTCATGAAACGTTAAATGTTTCGCCTTGGGTGCTTGTTATTATTGTGACACTCTTGGTTGGCATATTGGTGATTCGTGAATTGAGAAAACCGAAACTTCCAATCTTTAAAATGAAACCGAAAAAAACGGGATTGGCCCACATCTTATTCGAGAAACGCTGGCATCCTTTTGTTACAGCATTATTGGTCGGCCTTATTGCAATCATGGCTTGGCCGCTGAGTGCAATGACAGGGAGGATGTTCGGACTCGGAATTACAGCGCCTTCAGCGAACATTTTAACTTTCCTTATCACCGGAGATGATGCGTTAATCGATTGGGGCACGTTTTTAGTAGTAGGCATTTTCCTAGGTTCTTTCATTGCTGCCAAAGGGAGCGGGGAATTCCGTTGGCGTTTGCCTGATATGAAAACGTTACGTAATAATGCAATTGGTGGTGTAACCATGGGATTCGGGGCAAGTGTTGCCGGGGGATGCACAATCGGAAATGGCCTGGTGAACTCGGCGTTATTTGCTTGGCAAGGTTGGATTGCGATTGTCTTTTTCCTGCTGGGTACATGGGTAGCAACATATTTCACGATCATCCGTAAGCAAAAGCAGGCAGCCGCCGCATCCAAAGCGGCTTAAGATACGAGTCAAAAACTTGTTAATCAAGGAGTGGAATATAAATGGCAAAAGTATTGGAAACGACTGGAATGGTATGTCCATTCCCTTTAGTGGAAGCAAAAGAAGCGATCGCGGACATGGCAAAAGGTGAGGAATTGATCATTAATTTCGATTGCACACAAGCAACGGAGAGCATTCCGCGTTGGGCTGCTACAGAAGGTCATGAAATCACCGAGTTCGAGCAAATCGATGACGCTAAATGGCGAATAATCGTAAAAAAGGGAAAGTAAATTGATTTGAAGAAAACGTGCTCAGGTTTCCTGTGCACGTTTTTTCATTTTTTCAAGGTTGAATAATTGGCGCTGAAAGTTTCTAGTGATAATATGTCTTTAACCACTTTATTAAGGAGATGTTGATATTGGTTGACGAGGTCATTTTAAATGATGTTCCACTGAAAGTTACGGATTTTCTTTCTGAAACTGTAAAGGATTCTGAAGGTAAGGAAATCAGAAAAGTCAGTTTCAATTTCAAGGTCACACATAGTGAATATCATGATATTACTACACTTCTTTATCAGATGGTTTTTGATTTAATGATTCCACAGTCAAACGAGGAGTTTCGTGCAGAGATTTTTAACTATGCAACTTCGGTCACGAATCTATATGAAGAAAATGCGGTAGGGGATTTTTCACTCGTCTTGCTGGAAGTGAACGGTCAAGAATGATTGTATTGCCAGTCTTGTAAAGATATGGGTTACTGTCTATAATAATAGTGACGATCATTCTATACATATGAGGTGGTACTTTGCTTAGCGGATGGTTTTTATGGTTCATTCTATTTTGGGTAGCCCTTTTAATTATATTGATGAGCATAGGTGGCTTTTTCATGTTTCGAAAGTTCTTGAAAAGATTTCCAAAAGAAGATGGGAAATCCGATATGGATTGGGAAGAATACTATTTGGATCAAACAAAGCACTTATGGTCAAAGCAGCAAAAGGAATTACTGGAAGATTTAGTGAGTCCTGTGCCAGAACTTTTTCGTGATGTTGCACGTCATAAGATTGCGGGGAAAATCGGGGAGTTGGCGCTAAAGGAAAAAGCGGGCGATATTACGGAAGATTTAGTAATACGCGGCTATATCATTGCCACACCAAAGCGGGACCATAAATTTTTGCAAAAAAAATTAGCTGAAAGAAAGGTGAATATGGGTCCATATGAACATTTATTCAGCTAATGATGAAAAAGGCAGACTCATTTGGAGTCTGCTTCAGTTTGTAGACAAAAGGGGTTCAGAATAAAAAAAATTCGAACCCCTTTTAAAACTCCCTTTGAAATTTTGACCAAAGGTTAAGAGATTTGGGCTCTTCGAGCCACTAGGTTATGCTATTTTAGGACCTTGCCATGTCCACATGGCCATCTTCTTTAAATTAATGGCAGTGAAAGTAAGCAGCGCTTGCATCGACAATTTTTTAAGTCCCCTTAAAGTATTCCAACGCATACCTTGCTTTTCTTTTGCATCCGTGAATACACACTTAATCGTCGTATGGAACGAATAGCGAAGGTATATTGAATGAATGTCAGTTTAACTAAAATAACTGGATCATTACTTCGGCGTCCTACCTCTGAATACATATCTTTCACCAAGTCATAAATGAAAATGAAGTTAATGGAAGCCTCCATTTTACGAACCAAATGGCTCGGCGGCACCAGTTGATCAAAAGTAATCATTTCAAGTTGTTCTCGTTGAATAGAAGGATGTTTCGAAAGCATCCTCATCACCTCAAGTTTTAATAGATTTATTTTAAAACGAAAAATACTGTAGGCAAAAGGAGTTCTATCCAAATTTTTAAACATAGTTGATTGGAACGGAAGGTGCGAGACTCCTGCGGGAATAGCGAGTCTAAGGGAGACCCCACAGGCGCGAGTGCGCCGAGGAGGCTCCCGGACCGCCCGCGGAAAGCGAGTGCCTGAAGTGGAAATCAACGTCAAAATTTGTGCAAGCAAAAAAATGTAGACAAACTCGATTTTCATCGCGTTTGTCTAAATTCAGAAGCAGACTCATTTGGAGTCTGCTTTTTTCATTTTGAATCATGAAAAGGATGGAGCTGTGTGGTAAAAATTAGAACGTTTGTACCCAAACCATGCTATTCGTTAAATTTTTGATATAATAATAGTAAGTAAAATTTAGGACGGAGTGAAACTATGAAATTTATTCATACGGCTGATTGGCATTTAGGTAAAATCGTTCACGGGGTACATATGACAGATGACCAAAGGCATGCACTCTTGCAATTCATAGAAATTGTCGAAGAGGAAAAACCGGATGCCGTGGTGATTGCCGGTGATTTATATGATCGTTCCGTTCCGCCGACTGAAGCGGTGGAGCTTCTTGATGAAATCCTTTATACGATTAATGTGAAAATGAATACACCGATCGTTGCGATTTCGGGAAACCATGATTCTGCGGAAAGACTCGCATTCGGTTCATCATGGTATCGTCATAGTCAGTTATACATTCATGGCAAATTGACAAAAACATGTGAGCCGGTTCGCATCAAGGGCGTGAACTTTTATTGTGTTCCTTATGCAGAACCTGGGACGGTCCGCCATCTTTTTGAAGATGATAGTATCCATTCCCATCAAGAAGCGATGAAGCGGATAACCGGAACGATAGCCGAGAATTTCAATAGGGATGAGCCGAATGTCTTTGTAGGACATGCTTTTGTATTAGGCGGAAAAACGAGCGATTCGGAAAGGGTCTTGTCGGTAGGTGGTTCTGGCTGTGTCACATCCGACTTATTCGATGCGTTCGATTATACGGCACTTGGGCATTTACATAGTCCAGACGCGATACGTCATCCTAAGGTGTTTTACTCTGGATCACTATTAAAATATTCTTTTTCCGAGGCCAAGCAGAATAAATCGCTTTCCATCGTCGATATGCAAGAAGATGGAAGTTTTGATATACGCTATCGTTCTTTGACACCCAAATTCGATATGAGGGAAATATCCGGGGTTATGGAAGAATTGCTTGATCCCGCTTTCTATCAATCGCAAAAAAGGGATGACTATTTGAAAATAACACTAAATGATGAGGGGGCACTCATCGATCCTATTAACCGCTTGCGTCAGATTTATCCGAACGTACTTCATCTGGAGCGAAAATGGGATTTGACTGACCTTAGGAGGAAAAATTCCTTCACTTCTGTAAAAGATGAACGGAAATCAGAATTGGACCTGTTTGAAACGTTTTATCAAGATATGACAGATAGGGACTTTGATTCACAAAAGCAGGATTTGATGGTTTCGGTAATTGAAGCTGTTAAGAAAGAGGAGGCTTTGAAATGAGACCGGATATTTTAACGATGCAGGCATTCGGACCATATGCAGGAAGGGAAATCATTGACTTTAATTCCCTTGGGGAACGGACCATGTTTGTCATCTCTGGCAAGACAGGCGCAGGGAAAACAACGATATTTGATGGGATTAGTTTTGCGATTTATGGAAAAGCCAGCGGTGAAGATCGGAGCGGGCAAGATTTACGAAGTCAGTTTGCCGAAGATGATCTGTTGACTGAAGTCTCGTTACAATTTACCTTGCGTGGAAAAACGTATTTGGTGACCCGGTCGCCACAGCAGGAACGGAAGAAAAAAGCAGGGGAAGGAACAACTACGGTTGGAGCTAAGGCTGAATTATATGAGGTATTGCCTGAAGGGAAAAAATTGCTTGGTGCAAATGTACGGGAAGTTGAAGAAAAAATAAAAGTACTAATTGGACTTGATGCGAACCAATTCCGGCAAATCCTGATGATTCCACAAAATGAATTCCGAAAACTGTTAACTTCCGACAGCAAGGATAAAGAACAGATTCTCCAGAAATTATTTCATACTGAACTTTATAAACGAATAGAAGAAAAATTAAAAGAAGAGGCTTCCATCCTAAGAAAGCAAAGCGAAAAAAGTGCTCAGCGGCGAATTGAATTGATGAAAGGCATCCATCCTGGAAATCATGAAGAGCTGCAGGCGCAATTGCAAGGGGAAGAGCCTAATGAACAGCAGGTCTTACCGTTATTACAGGAAGTCATTTTGCAAGCAACGGAAAAAAATGAATATATAAATAACCAAATACAGGAAAAGCAAAAAGCTCGAGATCAAGTAAATCAAGAGCTTTCAAAAGCTGTCGATTTATTAAATCGATTTTCTGAAAAAGAAAAACTTCGAAAAGAAAAAGAGGCCCTTGAAGCAAAGCTGCCAGAAATGGAACTAGTGAAAGTACAAATGAAAATGGCACACAAAGCGGCTTCACTTGAAAAGCAGGAACAATACTATTTGCGAATTGGCAAACAAGTGCAAGATGCGAAAGCCGAACTTCAAAAGTTAAGTGAGCAGTCCGAGAAGTTGCGAACTGAACGCATTGAGAAGCAGGATTGCTATGATAAGGAAATGTTGAAGGAAAATGAAAGAGAGCAGGCAGTCCGAGCTGTTCATCAGCTTGAGCAGGTAAAAGAGGCTGTCATGACTTTTGCAAGCTTAAAAGCACAGGTTACCTTAGATGAAAAAGAGTGGCAAACTTGTAAACGACTTCGTGAAAAAACTGTTTCGGAACATCTGTCGGTCGAAGCGGAAGCTGAGAAAGTCGCTCAAGAAAAAACAGAAGCGGAAAAAGCGGCTGTTCTTTATCGTGATCAGGAAATTGAAGCAGAAAGAAACCATTCATCATTATCTAAAATTAAAAAGCTTCAAGAAGTTCTTTATGAAATCCAGAATACGAAACGGGTGCTGGATGAAAAGAATAATCGGTTCCAGGAGTTACAAAGAATACAAATTCAGGAGAAGGAAAAACTGGAAACCCTGAATCGAAACTGGCGATCTGGCCAAGCAGGTATGCTTGCTTCCATGCTGCACTCTGGAGAAAATTGTCCTGTGTGCGGTTCACAAAGTCATCCAAAACCAGCTCAGATGCATGAGCATATGCCGACGGATTTGGAACTGAAAGAGCAAGAAAACAAGCTGAAAACGGCGGAACAACAAAAAAGCCAAGCGGAAAGTGAATATTATCAAGCGAAATCCAAATATGACGCATTGTTAGAGTCTTCACAAGAAAAGCTGAGCGACTTACAAAATGATATGCCGGAGTTTAAGAATGAAGATATTAATGAGCATTTGCTGCAGTTTGTACAAAAAGGAAAAGTGCTGCAAGAACAGCTAAAAGAATTGATGCGGAAAAAGTCAGTATTAAATGATCTGGAAAAAAGGTTGCTGGATTTAAGAGAGAAAGCATCCGAGCTAAAGGAAAATCTGATCTCTTTAGAGAGAAAAGAGGACCAAGGGAAAACCAGGTATATTGAAAACTCTACAAAACTAACAGGATTAACCGATTCCCTGCCAGACGGAATACGGACAGAGGAAGAATATAATGCAGCTTATCTAATGGCTGTAAATACAAAGAAACGCTTACAATCGGCCTTGGAAGATGCGCAAAAAAACCTTCAACTGGTGAAGGAAAGAGAATCGGCCATCAGTGCGAAAAAAGAATCCCTAAGTGGAAATATCGAGGCTTTAAATACAGAATTGAAAGAGGAGCGGGAAAAGTTAATTGCGGATATGACCAATCAAGGTTTTTCCAATTATAAAGAATATACGGCAGCAAAAATATCGGAAGCAGCTCTTGGAAATTTGGAGGACCAAGTTCAGCAGTATAATCAAAATTGGCAAAGTGTTTTAAGTCTGTTTCATGATTTGGAAATGAAATTAAAAGATGTGACCAAACCGGATCTTGAAGGATTGAAAAAGACTTTCGATTTCATAGATGAAGAATTGGAGTCGTTACGCCAAAAACAGAATGAGTTGCAGGCTGAAAAACGGACTAACGAAGAAATCCAAAGGAAATTGGCGCAAATTAGGGAAGAACAGAAAAGTTTGGATGAAAGGTACAGTATCGTCGGTCATCTGTCTGAGATTTCCAAAGGTCAAAACTCCTTCAAAATAACTTTTGAACGTTATGTACTTGCAGCCTTTTTAGATGATATCTTAAAAGAAGCCAATTCAAGGCTGCTGAAAATGACAAGCGGAAGATATCAGTTATTGCGAAAGCTTGATCCTACACGAAGGAATATCCAGAGCGGTCTGGAGTTATCTGTGTATGATCAATATACAGGACAAGAGAGGCATGTCAAAACCCTTTCGGGAGGAGAGAGCTTTAAGGCTTCCCTTGCACTTGCCTTGGGTCTTGCGGATGTTGTCCAGCAGAATGCTGGCGGAATTTCACTTGAAACGATGTTCATCGATGAAGGTTTCGGTACGCTCGACCCTGAATCTCTTGATCATGCAATTGAAGCATTAATGGATATACAAAGCACCGGGAGATTGGTCGGGATAATATCCCATGTCCCGGAATTGAAAGAAAGAATCGATGCCCAGCTTCAAGTCATTTCGACACAAAAAGGAAGTCGGACGTCCTTTTATTTTGCTGGTTAATCAAGAAAAAAGAATGGCTAAGGGGAGGTTACCCTTAGCCATTCTTTTTATTTTTAATGAACGGACTACTCAATGTTAATATCTTCAGCTGTTTTTCCGGGGGAAAACTTATGGATGCGAATCACCAAAATCGGATTCGAGAATTCAGCGGTAATTCTGCGTGAGCAAATCGAAAAGGGGAAAGGGATTTTTCTCTGTGTGGGTAGCTTATCTTCTTTTTTTTCAAGAAATGGCTTATGAGTATCGTCAACGATGATCGATAGCTCATTATCACTTAGGCATACTTTAATATCTTTCACATCATGATCTTCCAAAACCGCTTCCACCATATACTCATCGTCACTTTCGTATATATCAATTGAAAAAAGTTGATGATCCAACGCACAAGTTTCCGGATCCAGAAAAAAACTTTTTACCCATTCATCAAACTTTTCAACCTCAGTCATTTGCGATCCATGTTGATTGTCTTGCATGTTGATACCCCCGGTTTTCCTTTGAGGTATTATATGATGGAGCATGAAGAATGGTGATTGAAAAAGTGAAATTGAAGATAATAAAAGATTCCGGGAAATTGGTTCGAAAAATGTAAAAAGCAATCAATGCAAAGGGACGATGTGTATGCGGGTATTAAAAAGCATAACAAGTTATAAAAGAAAGGGTCATAAGTCCTTCTAAAAGAGTGGATTTTTTAGAAGGATTTTAACTTTATAAGTACAAATTAGGCTTATAAAGCATGTAACTTCTTAAACTAAAGGCTATCTCAATTCATCCCAATATAAAAAGACATACTCTGGTTCATGCTCTTTTTTTAACTCATCAACACTTGCTATTATTTCTAAAGTTTTCTTTTTATTCGTACGTAAAGTATTACTAGCGTTCTGTTTTAAACCCTTTTCATCCATGATATACACTCTCCTTTTTAGCATAGTTTGTGTCCTGCCCCTCTTCTTATTCTTGTTTTTGCAAGGAATGTAATCATTCATTAACAAGATGGTTTCAAGAGGAAAATGTTATTAGAGATTTATTTTACGGATTAAATGTTGACACTAAAGAAAAATAGCAGTATGATAATGAAGTCGCCTAATTAATGAGCGATTTTAAAAAAAGAAATACTTCGTAGAAGTTGACAACTATTCAACGTTATGTTAAGATGAATTAGTTGAAAAAAACCTACAACAAATTGCTCTTTGAAAACTGAACAAAACAAAGCGCCAACGTTAAATTTTAAGTGAGCACACACTATCAAAAAAGCAAAATGAGCAAGTCAAACATTTCTTCGGAGAGTTTGATCCTGGCTCAGGACGAACGCTGGCGGCGTGCCTAATACATGCAAGTCGAGCGAATCGACGGGAGCTTGCTCCCTGAGATTAGCGGCGGACGGGTGAGTAACACGTGGGCAACCTGCCTATAAGACTGGGATAACTTCGGGAAACCGGAGCTAATACCGGATACGTTCTTTTCTCGCATGAGAGAAGATGGAAAGACGGTTTACGCTGTCACTTATAGATGGGCCCGCGGCGCATTAGCTAGTTGGTGAGGTAATGGCTCACCAAGGCGACGATGCGTAGCCGACCTGAGAGGGTGATCGGCCACACTGGGACTGAGACACGGCCCAGACTCCTACGGGAGGCAGCAGTAGGGAATCTTCCGCAATGGACGAAAGTCTGACGGAGCAACGCCGCGTGAACGAAGAAGGCCTTCGGGTCGTAAAGTTCTGTTGTTAGGGAAGAACAAGTACCAGAGTAACTGCTGGTACCTTGACGGTACCTAACCAGAAAGCCACGGCTAACTACGTGCCAGCAGCCGCGGTAATACGTAGGTGGCAAGCGTTGTCCGGAATTATTGGGCGTAAAGCGCGCGCAGGTGGTTCCTTAAGTCTGATGTGAAAGCCCACGGCTCAACCGTGGAGGGTCATTGGAAACTGGGGAACTTGAGTGCAGAAGAGGAAAGTGGAATTCCAAGTGTAGCGGTGAAATGCGTAGAGATTTGGAGGAACACCAGTGGCGAAGGCGACTTTCTGGTCTGTAACTGACACTGAGGCGCGAAAGCGTGGGGAGCAAACAGGATTAGATACCCTGGTAGTCCACGCCGTAAACGATGAGTGCTAAGTGTTAGAGGGTTTCCGCCCTTTAGTGCTGCAGCTAACGCATTAAGCACTCCGCCTGGGGAGTACGGCCGCAAGGCTGAAACTCAAAGGAATTGACGGGGGCCCGCACAAGCGGTGGAGCATGTGGTTTAATTCGAAGCAACGCGAAGAACCTTACCAGGTCTTGACATCCTCTGACAACCCTAGAGATAGGGCTTTCCCCTTCGGGGGACAGAGTGACAGGTGGTGCATGGTTGTCGTCAGCTCGTGTCGTGAGATGTTGGGTTAAGTCCCGCAACGAGCGCAACCCTTGATCTTAGTTGCCAGCATTCAGTTGGGCACTCTAAGGTGACTGCCGGTGACAAACCGGAGGAAGGTGGGGATGACGTCAAATCATCATGCCCCTTATGACCTGGGCTACACACGTGCTACAATGGATGGTACAAAGGGCTGCAAACCTGCGAAGGTAAGCGAATCCCATAAAGCCATTCTCAGTTCGGATTGCAGGCTGCAACTCGCCTGCATGAAGCCGGAATCGCTAGTAATCGCGGATCAGCATGCCGCGGTGAATACGTTCCCGGGCCTTGTACACACCGCCCGTCACACCACGAGAGTTTGTAACACCCGAAGTCGGTGAGGTAACCTTCATGGAGCCAGCCGCCTAAGGTGGGACAGATGATTGGGGTGAAGTCGTAACAAGGTAGCCGTATCGGAAGGTGCGGCTGGATCACCTCCTTTCTAAGGATAATTACGAGAGCGCTTTTGTTTTGTTCAGTTTTGAATGAGTAATTCATTCAAATAGGAAAGACGAACATCACGATGTGATGGATTCTTTCTGCTTTGTTCCTTGAAAACTAGATAATAGATAGAAGGCAATTAATTTTTTTCAAAGCATCTGTAAGATCTTTTTTAACGGTTAAGTTAGAAAGGGCGCACGGTGGATGCCTTGGCACTAGGAGCCGATGAAGGACGGGACTAACACCGATATGCTTCGGGGAGCTGTAAGTAAGCTTTGATCCGGAGATTTCCGAATGGGGAAACCCACTGTTCGTAATGGAACAGTATCTTTACCTGAATACATAGGGTACTGAAGGCAGACCCGGGGAACTGAAACATCTAAGTACCCGGAGGAAGAGAAAGCAAACGCGATTTCCTGAGTAGCGGCGAGCGAAACGGAATTAGCCCAAACCAAGAGGCTTGCCTCTTGGGGTTGTAGGACACTCAACATGGAGTTACAAAGGAACGGGGTAAATGAAGCGACCTGGAAAGGTCCGTCGAAGAAGGTAAAAACCCTGTAGTTGAAACTTCGTTCCCTCCTGAGTGGATCCTGAGTACGGCGGGACACGAGAAATCCCGTCGGAAGCAGGGAGGACCATCTCCCAAGGCTAAATACTCCCTAGTGACCGATAGTGAACCAGTACCGTGAGGGAAAGGTGAAAAGCACCCCGGAAGGGGAGTGAAATAGATCCTGAAACCGTGTGCCTACAAGTAGTCAAAGCCCGTTAATGGGTAATGGCGTGCCTTTTGTAGAATGAACCGGCGAGTTACGATTTCATGCGAGGTTAAGTTGATGAGACGGAGCCGCAGCGAAAGCGAGTCTGAATAGGGCGAATGAGTATGAGGTCGTAGACCCGAAACCAGGTGATCTACCCATGTCCAGGGTGAAGTTCAGGTAACACTGAATGGAGGCCCGAACCCACGCACGTTGAAAAGTGCGGGGATGAGGTGTGGGTAGCGGAGAAATTCCAATCGAACCTGGAGATAGCTGGTTCTCTCCGAAATAGCTTTAGGGCTAGCCTCAAGATGAGAGTATTGGAGGTAGAGCACTGATTGGACTAGGGGCCCCCAACGGGTTACCGAATTCAGTCAAACTCCGAATGCCAAATACTTATTCTTGGGAGTCAGACTGCGAGTGATAAGATCCGTAGTCGAAAGGGAAACAGCCCAGACCACCAGCTAAGGTCCCAAAGTATACGTTAAGTGGAAAAGGATGTGGAGTTGCTTAGACAACCAGGATGTTGGCTTAGAAGCAGCCACCATTTAAAGAGTGCGTAATAGCTCACTGGTCGAGTGACTCCGCGCCGAAAATGTACCGGGGCTAAACGTATCACCGAAGCTGTGGATTGACACCGTATGGTGTCGATGGTAGGAGAGCGTTCTAAGGGCGTTGAAGTCAGACCGGAAGGACTGGTGGAGCGCTTAGAAGTGAGAATGCCGGTATGAGTAGCGAAAGAAGGGTGAGAATCCCTTCCACCGAATGCCTAAGGTTTCCTGAGGAAGGCTCGTCCGCTCAGGGTTAGTCGGGACCTAAGCCGAGGCCGAAAGGCGTAGGCGATGGACAACAGGTTGATATTCCTGTACCACCTATACATCGTTTGAACGATGGGGGGACGCAGAAGGATAGGGTAAGCGCGCTGTTGGATATGCGCGTCCAAGCAGTTAGGCCGGAAACGAGGCAAATCCCGTTTCCATTAAGGCGGAGCTGTGATGGCGAGGGAAATATAGTACCGAAGTTCCTGATTCCACGCTGCCAAGAAAAGCCTCTAGTGAGATGTAAGGTGCCCGTACCGCAAACCGACACAGGTAGGCGAGGAGAGAATCCTAAGGTGTGCGAGAGAACTCTCGTTAAGGAACTCGGCAAAATGACCCCGTAACTTCGGGAGAAGGGGTGCTTTTTAGGGTGAATAGCCCAGAAAAGCCGCAGTGAATAGGCCCAGGCGACTGTTTAGCAAAAACACAGGTCTCTGCGAAGCCGCAAGGCGAAGTATAGGGGCTGACACCTGCCCGGTGCTGGAAGGTTAAGGGGAGAGGTTAGCGCAAGCGAAGCTTTGAACCGAAGCCCCAGTAAACGGCGGCCGTAACTATAACGGTCCTAAGGTAGCGAAATTCCTTGTCGGGTAAGTTCCGACCCGCACGAAAGGTGTAACGATCTGGGCACTGTCTCAACGAGAGACTCGGTGAAATTATAGTACCTGTGAAGATGCAGGTTACCCGCGACAGGACGGAAAGACCCCGTGGAGCTTTACTGCAGCCTGATATTGAATTTTGGTACAGCTTGTACAGGATAGGTAGGAGCCTGAGAAGCCGGAGCGCCAGCTTCGGTGGAGGCGTTGGTGGGATACTACCCTGGCTGTATTGAAATTCTAACCCGCGCCCCTTATCGGGGTGGGAGACAGTGTCAGGTGGGCAGTTTGACTGGGGCGGTCGCCTCCTAAAGAGTAACGGAGGCGCCCAAAGGTTCCCTCAGAATGGTTGGAAATCATTCGTAGAGTGTAAAGGCACAAGGGAGCTTGACTGCGAGACCTACAAGTCGAGCAGGGACGAAAGTCGGGCTTAGTGATCCGGTGGTTCCGCATGGAAGGGCCATCGCTCAACGGATAAAAGCTACCCCGGGGATAACAGGCTTATCTCCCCCAAGAGTCCACATCGACGGGGAGGTTTGGCACCTCGATGTCGGCTCATCGCATCCTGGGGCTGTAGTCGGTCCCAAGGGTTGGGCTGTTCGCCCATTAAAGCGGTACGCGAGCTGGGTTCAGAACGTCGTGAGACAGTTCGGTCCCTATCCGTCGCGGGCGCAGGAAATTTGAGAGGAGCTGTCCTTAGTACGAGAGGACCGGGATGGACGCACCGCTGGTGTACCAGTTGTCTTGCCAAAGGCATAGCTGGGTAGCTACGTGCGGACGGGATAAGTGCTGAAAGCATCTAAGCATGAAGCCCCCCTCAAGATGAGATTTCCCATGGCGCAAGCTAGTAAGATCCCTGAAAGATGATCAGGTTGATAGGTCAGAGGTGGAAGCATGGTGACATGTGGAGCTGACTGATACTAATAGATCGAGGACTTAACCAGCGCTTTTTAAAAAATGAAATACCTTCTTATTATCTAGTTTTGAAGGAACAACGTTCCTTTATTGTTTGGTGGCGATAGCGAAGAGGTCACACCCGTTCCCATTCCGAACACGGCAGTTAAGCTCTTCAGCGCCGATGGTAGTTGGGGGTCTCCCCCTGTGAGAGTAGGACGCCGCCAAGCAATGTTTATCACAACAATTAGGATTCATAAACCCGTATAAACAGGTTCAAATCCTATCTACGTATTCTAAACCTTAGGATTATCCTAAGGTTTTTTTGTATAAATTCCACAATTCGTTGGAAAGGCTTATTAATAGCATAATTTTGGTAGGGGGCTTCTCGAATGACCAGTAAAGAAGAAATCCTGGACAATAAACAAATTCTTCATTCTTTTGCGAAATGGTTAATGGGTCAAAATAAATCCGATGGTACGATTAAAACCTATGTGGGAGTCATCTCCCAGCTTCTTCAATGGTTTAAAGATGAGGCGAAAAAGATTGAAAAATCCCACGTCCAAACCTATTTAGACGATATGGAACAGTCAAACAAGAGTGGAGGAACGATTGAAAAACATTATTCAGCCATTACCATGTTTTCCAGGTTCCTTGATAAACCCGAAATCGTCCTCAACATCGATCGTAAAGCAAAGGAAAAGAAAGAAGATCCGCCAAAAGCCCTGAACATGCTTGAGCAAGCTGCGCTCTTAAAAGAAATCGAGGCCTCTGGGCATTTCAGGAATATTGCTATTGTCTACACAATGATTCATACGGGTATCCGGGTGTCCGAACTTTGTGATTTGAACCATAGTGACATTCAAAAAGAGGGAGAAAGGCAATATATCCTCATTCGGGATTCAAAAGGTGATATAGACAGGAAGATTCCACTCTCCATGACTGCTAGTGAAAAGATCAAGGCATACAAGGAATTTTTAAATATGGAAACGGAAGCCATCTTCATATCCAGTGTGAATCAACGCATAACGCCAAGGTCCGTGCAATATATGTTGACTAAATATAATGCGACTCCCCATAGGCTGCGGAATACGTTTTGCCAAACATTAATCGATAAGGGGATAGACCTTCAAACCGTTTCAAAATTGATGGGGCATAAAGATTTGAACATGACCAAACGTTATATAGGAGAAGGAAAAGAAGAATTGGAATCAGCCATTGAAAATACTTTTGATAATTTGTAGGATTGGGAATACTAAACGATATACAAGAAGTTTTTCCTTCATTATATAAGTTCCAATAGCCCGGGGAATTTAATGCTGATGATTTAAAAATAGCATTTCTTTTATAGTTGTAGGCCTTTTAAAGGACAGATTAAAATGACTAGGAATTTTTAAGGCGAAGATCTCTTTTGGTGAATGCCACCCAAAACAACCCTTTGGTAGCCAAGAGGGTTAATTAAAAGGAATTTATTCTTTACCTAGGGTAGACTAGAAAACATCATTGGACTTCTTATTCTACAATTTAGGGTTGCAGGGTAGTTTCTCTTAGTAGTTTCTCGGCTTCAATTATACAAGCACCCTTGTCATGTAGGTATTCAAGTGAGATACTCCTTTTTAATGCTGTTTGTTCCATTAATCTAATTTCATGCTGCATAGCACCAGACAAAATTCCATTTTCAATGTTCTTATTTATTTCATAATAAAATCCTGCCAATAATTCTAACGGTAATTCATCGTAAAGGGAACTTTTTTTGATCTTCATAAAGTACCTCCTCATTTTACAATAAAACTAGCATACATATTTGTAATAAAAACATAAGGGATCTTAAGGGGAGCTTTTAAGCTAGGGAAACCCTGAATTTGACCGAATACAGAGTTTTTTTGTATTTGAATAATATGATTGATGAATCACTGTTTCCTATTCGGAAGAAGCTATTCTTTCTATGTACTGTTCCGGGTATTGGCCCCACCTACGCCAGATACTATGACGGCCACGCATGCCATCCAACCTATTATCACCATAAAAGAAAGCGCTTACATTGTCAAAGATTTCATTTGGAAATTCGAGCAAAAACCTCTTGGTATGATAAAAGGATGACAGGCTGATAGGATGAAGGGGCTAAAATTTACAAAATCAGCAGATTTATTATTTTAATAATATCCAAAAAAGAAAATGTTGTATTTCACAAAAATGGTTGAGCGCCGTTTAAAGCTAAAAAATTTCCGAAATGGTCTGTATAGCATTGTTATACCCGTTCGTAAAAGTTAGAAAAACATTTACGAACGCTTTTGATAGAATAAGAGAGAGAAAAGTAGATGAAGGAGTAAAAAAATGGATGTCCGTAAATTTGGATACATTAGAGTGAGTAGCAAAGATCAAAATGAAGGACGACAACTTCAGGCCATGTTAGATAATGTTCTTAAAGAACGTTATATCTAGGTCTTTACAGGATGGTCCGATTGATTGAACCAGTTGTGTGGCTTTGATGATTCTTGGATTCAGCGGTGGCAAAAAAGTCTACGAACGCGCAAAATCTAAAAATCCAGGAATGGAAAGGGAGCTATTTAACCGTAGGTCAATAAAATTCGAAAAGCCCATCCTCAGCTGGATGGGCTTTTTGAAATTTATAATCCCAAAAGTCTATAACAGGATTTGTGAGTATGTATAATCTATAATATGGTAAAAGTCAACTTTTCAATATCGTTAATAAAGAGCTGAGTTTATATAAATTCAAAAATGAATTATGGGCATTTTCGATGAATCCCCTATAGAAAGGCATTATTTGTGAATAAAATTCATTAATGAATTGACTGATGTTAATAATAAGCGATTTTACATTAAATTGGGACTTGGCATGCAAGTTGCATAATAATAGTTATAAATCAAACATGCACGATATGAAATTCGTTTATGTGCGGAGGGATAAATGGTGCGAAAAACGATAAATAAACCATGGGAGCAATGGTATGTTGAAAGAATGAAATCTATGAAGCTACCGGAAATATCCGTCTATTCACTGCTTGATATAACAGCGTGTAAGTTTCCACACCATACAGCCATCATTTATGAAGACCAGTCCATTGATTATAAGAATCTAAAAATGCAGGTAGACAAACTTGCAGGTAAATGGAGAGAAATGGGCTTTGTTAAAGGTGAACGGATTGGACTGATGATGGCCAACCACCCCTATTTCATAATGAGTTATTATGCTGCCCAGGCACTGGGTCTGTTGGTTGTACAAATTAATCCCATGTATAAACCGCGGGAACTATTGCAAATATTAATAGACTCGGATACGAAGAATATTGTATTTGACCAAACGGCCGCAAATACAATCGAAGAAACGAAAGCGATATATGAATTTGATGTATGCATTGATACGGAAAATGATCAAAATGGCTCCTATTCCCTTAAAACGATGATTGAAACAGGAGATGCGATTAAGAAGCCCGTAGTGATAATCCCGCATGAAGATACGGCAGTCATCCAATATACTGGAGGCACCACTGGGAAGATGAAGGGTGTCATGCTTACTCACCATAATTTAACCTCAAATGTTGTGCAGAGCTTTGAAATGTATGGTGATTCCCTAAAACCTGGCGAAGAAATCGTTTTGGCAGCTACGCCTCTTTACCATGTTTATGCCATGACGAGTGCAATGAATCTAGGTATTTATATTGGAGCTGCCATCCTCTTATTTCCTAAATTCGAACTTGAAGATGTACTTGCAAAAATAAAAAAGTATCGTCCGACTTTCTTTCCGGGAGTTCCAAAGATGTACAACGCTTTCGTCAATCATCTAGGAATTGAAAACTATGGACTGAATTGTTTAAAAAGTTGTTCTTGTGGATCGGCGCCCCTGCCGGTTGAAGTAATAAAGCGATTTGAGGGGCTGACCGGTGCCAAAATCGGAGAGGGTTTCGGTTTGTCTGAAGCTTCACCTTCCACTCATCGAAATCCGCCCTTCGGAAAAAGGAAAATAGGAAGCATTGGCATCCCTTTTCCTGGCACGGATTGTATGATCATTGACGATGAAAATAATGAAGTGCCTAACACATGCGTCGGGGAGTTGCTCATAAAAGGCCCGCAAATCATGAAGGGTTATTGGAATAACGAAGCCGAAACCAAAAAGGCCTTACAGAATGATTGGCTATATACTGGCGATCTTGCTGTGATGGATGACGAAGGATATTTCTATATCGTCGGCAGGAAAAAAGAAATGATCATCGTCGGCGGATTCAATATTTACCCGCAGGAGGTAGAAGGGGTTCTGTATGAACATCCGGCCATTAAAGAGGCAGCTGTGGTCGGCATCCCACATAAAGAAAAAGGAGAAATAGTGAAAGCATTCATCGTACCTAAAGAAAGCGCTTCCGTGGATCTTGAAGAAATAGAAGGATATTGCTATTCCCAATTGACGCCTTATAAAGTACCAAAAGTATTTGAATTAAGAAAAGAACTTCCGCGTAATACAGTGGGTAAACTATTAAAAAGATTGTTAGTTAAGGAGGAATTAGAAAGGGGTTGAAAGTGGGGGAGCGTGATTTCAACCATCTAAGTTGAACCTTACGTTGGTTGGTATTCCATTGTAAACAAAAATAAAGAAGAGGAGGGATTCATATGCGTTGGGTTGTTCTCATTCTATTATTCTTTGGAGCCGTCATCAATTTTGCAGATAAATCGATCGTGGGCCTCGCAGCTGTTCCCATCATGAAGGAATTCAATCTGACCTATGCAGAGTGGGGTCTTGTTGGAAGCAGTTATTATTGGCTTTACCCAGTAACAGGGATTTTTGGGGCAGCATGGGCTGATCGGCTGGGGGCTAAAAAAGTGCTGGGGTTCATCATGCTGACATGGACCGTTTTGCAATTCGGCGTTTTAGCCATCACCGCTCTTCCGTTATTAATTCTGTACAGGATTTTACTTGGCACATTCGAAGGGCCTTATAGCCCAATTGCTTACAGTCATGCCGATAAGTGGTTTCCGCCGAAGCTGAAAGGTTTTGCCAATTCGGTTGTTGTTGGCGGAGGGACCGTTGGCGCGATGATCGTGGCACCGATCCTCGTATCCTTAATTACGATATTCGGCTGGAAGGTTGCCTTTGCCGCCCTTGGTGCAGCAAGCCTTGTTTGGTTCTTCCTCTTTCAATTTTTAACAAAGGAAAATCCAGTTGAAGTATACGAAAACGTCCAAAAGAAAAAGAAACAAAAACTGGAAAAAATAAAAGTGAAAGACTTTTTGCTGCTACTGGCCTCGCCAACTGCTTTGTTTACTACGCTCGCTTATTTTTCAACGTATATTTTAGTTGTTTGGTTTTCCGTTTGGCTCCCGATTTATTTAGTGGAAGCCGTAAAAATGACTCCAGGTCAAATGGGAACCAGCGTTGCGATAATCGGAGTCGTTTCCGTATGTATTTATATGGGTGTTTCGATGGCGTCCGATCATTTATTCAAGAAGAATCAGAATTGGCGATCATCAAGGGTATTCGTCGTAGCGGGCGCCATGATTCTTGGTGCATTGTTCTTTTCCTCAATCATGATATTTCAAAATCCAATCTGGGTGATAGTCGCCATGTGTTTAGCAAAGGGTCTTACATACGCCATTTTACCAATTGGACCAACGATCATGATCAATGAAATGCAGGATCGGGGGGGATTGATGACAAGCATCTTAACATCATCAGGAAATCTAGCGGGAATTGTTGCACCTCTATTAACTGGATATATCATAAGTTTAGCTGGAGGAAATCAACTATTGGGCTATAACCTATCGATATTGTTCATGGCCATCCTTGTGCTGGCTTTTGGCATCCTGTTTGCGATATTCGTTAAACCGGCCGGGAAACTTAAAAATAAAAGTTCGGATAACTTTGACCTTAAGTCCTCATAAGCAGGTCGAACCTGCTTACATTCAATGAAACTGGTGAAATGAAGTCATGCCATCAAATAATGGCGTGAATAAAAGGAAAAGGAGCGGATTGGACATGAATAGAGAAGCCGTCATAGTTTCTGCAGTTAGAACAGCAATTGGAAAACAGGGAGGTGCACTTGCATCTGTTCCTGCCCACGTATTTGGAGCAGAAGTGATGAAAGAAGCCTTGAAACGAGCGAATGTAGAACCTCGTATGGTAGATGATGTAATCTTGGGGAATGTGTTAAGCGGGGGTGGAAACATTGCCAGGTTAACTGCACTGGAAACGGGCCTCTCGATTCATCTTCCGGGTCTGACTGTAGACCGACAATGCGGCTCGGGAATAAATGCTGTCAACTTGGCTGCACAAGCGATCCGGGCTGGCGAAGGCGATGTCTATATCGCCGGTGGGGTCGAGAGCATGAGCAGGGCGCCATACTTGATGGACCGACCGGAAAAACCATACAGTGCAAAGCCGCCGCAGTTCAGAAAGTCCAGGTTGTCCCCTAAAGAGATTGGCGATCCCCCGATGGGAATCACGGCTGAAAACTTAGCGGGAAAATATGAGGTCAGCAGGGAAGAACAAGATGCCTTTGCTCTACAAAGCCAAAAAAATATGGCCAGAGCCGTGGAAGAGGGCCGGTTCAATGAACAAATTGTGCCTATTCACATTCCCGTCAGAAAAGGTGACGATATCGAATTTAAATTGGATGAACATCCTCGACCGCAAATAACGAAAGAAGGGCTAGCCAAATTATCGCCTGCATTTCTAGAAGGCGGGTCCGTGACTGCAGGCAATAGTTCGGGATTGAATGATGCCGCATCAGCATTGGTCATCATGTCGAGGGAAAAAGCGGTGGAATTGGGGATTAAGCCTTTAGCGACGATCAGGGCACAGGCAGTTGCAGGGGTAGATCCAAATTATATGGGAATAGGACCTGTTCCCGCTATAAGAAAGGTAATGGAGAAATCAGGACTTTCCTTAAATGAAATGGACATCATTGAGTTTAATGAAGCATTCGCCGCTCAAGTCATTGCTTGTAATCGGGAGCTTGATATGAATCTAGCAAAAGTGAATGTGAACGGGGGAGCCATTGCACATGGACACCCACTAGGTGCGACGGGTGCCATCCTCATTACGAAAGCGGTTCATGAATTGAAGCGTTCTGCCGGAAGGTTCGCCCTTATTACAGCTTGCATTGGGGGCGGACAGGGAATTGCTACGATAATTGAACGTGAAGGCTGATTTTATATGTGTATTTACAAAAAAACAATCAATTTAGCACAGCATTCTGACCTAAATGCCCTACTTGCCGATGGCTACTATACATGAACAGAACTAAGGAGGAATAAACTCATGACAATCACTTTAACCAAGGAAATGCAGCAAATGAAGGAAATGATCCGTAATTTTGTTGAAAGGGAAGTGGAGCCCTTCGCCATACAAATTGAAGAAGATGATGCCATCCCAGAGCATTTGGTGGAAAAAGCGAAAGACCTTGGCTTATTCGGGATAAGCATTCCCGAACAATACGGTGGAATTGGCTTAAATGCGGTGGGAAAAGCTACCGTATTAGAGCAGTTAGGAAGGACCCATAATGGTTTCGTTTCATTAATAAGCGCTCACACCGGGATTGGCAGTACAGGTCTGGTTAAGCTGGCATCCGAACATTTGAAAAATAAATACTTGCCTGAAATGGCAGCAGGCACGAAAATTGGCGCCTTTGCTTTATCTGAACCCGGAGCGGGATCGGATGCAACCAATTTGGCAACGAGTGCAGAAAAGAAGGGTGATTACTGGGTGATGAACGGGACGAAACATTTCATCACGAATGGGCCGATAGCTGATGTTTATACCGTATTCGCTTTAACGGATAAAGATAAAGGGGCAAAGGGAGGGATTACCGCTTTTTTAGTGGAAAGAGACTTTCCTGGTTTGACTGTCGGCAAAAAGGACAAAAAAATGGGATTAAGAGGATCATATACCTCACAGGTCATTTTTGAAGATTGTATCATACCTGAAGAAAATGTAATCGGCGAAGTTGGAATGGGATATATTTCTGCACTTAAAATTTTAGGTGAAGGGCGAGTAGGATTGGCTGCAAGAGCAGTGGGTTCAAGCGGAAAATTAATTGAATTATCAGCTAAATATGCCAAAGAGCGCATCCAATTCGGTAAACCGATCGCTGACAACCAAGCGATTCAATGGATGCTTGCTGATATGGCAACCGAAACGGAAGCCGCAAGAGCATTGACGATGATGGCGGCACAAAAGATTGATGAAGGAAAAAAAGTGATCAAGGAAGCTTCAATGGCCAAACTGTTCGCTTCTGACGTTTTTAATCGGGTGGCGGATAAAGCGGTACAAATTCATGGCGGGATGGGATATATGGCTGAATATCCAGTAGAACGTTTTTATCGGGATGCCCGCATAACGAAGATCTATGAAGGAACGAATGAAATCCAACGTTTAATCATTGCAAGAAATGTCTTGGAAGAATGCTGAATGTTTACTGTTTTATTCGGGCAGGTAGTCTTTTGCCCACGTATCCGGAATTTCAAGGGGGAAGAACGAAATGGGAGAAGATATCGTGATCGTGAGTGCTGTACGAACACCAATTGGTAGGTACGGTGGAGCATTTAAAGAGATTAGTTCCGGTCATTTGGCTAGCATTGCCATTAAAGAAGCGATCAAGCGGGCAAATATTGCAGCGGAACAAGTGGATGAAGTCATTTTCGGGGAGGTTAGGCAAACGACCGAATCCTCGAATGTCGCGAGGGTGGCAGCATTGCGATCAGGGATTCCCGATTCTGCACCGGCTTTTACGGTAAACCGGTTATGTGCATCTGGAATGCAAGCCATCACCTCAGCAGCACAGCAGATAAGCTCAGGTCAAGCAAATATAGTCGTTGCCGGGGGTACGGAAAGCATGAGCCGGGCACCGCTTTATTTAAGAAGTGCCCGTTTTGGGGGAGACAGGACCCAACTAGTTGATTCTAATACTGAAGCTGGGCAGCAGCCTCAAGAAATTTATGGAAAAAGTTTAGGGATGGGAATCACCGCTGAAAATGTCGCACAGCGATACAACATTTCCAGGGAAGAACAAGATGCCTTTTCAGTGGAAAGTCAACGAAGAGCGGCGCAAGCTATGGAAGAAGGAAGGTTCAAGGATGAAATCGTTCCTGTCCAGGTCTCTGACAGGAAGAGTACGGTTATCATTGAAACGGATGAATATCCACGCCCTGACACCACAATGGAAAAGCTTGCAAACTTAAAACCGGCATTCAGGGAAAACGGAACCGTCACTGCCGGTAATGCTTGTGGTCGTAATGACGGGGCGGCTGCATTGGTATTAATGAAGGCCAGTGAAGCGGAACGGTTGCAAGTACAGCCGATCGCAAAGGTCGTCGATTGGGCGACTGCCGGAGTTTCTCCTGAAGTGATGGGAATTGGTCCAGTACCAGCAGTTGGAAAACTTATGGAGCGCACCGGGAAAAAAGTTGAAGAAATTGGGCTTTTCGAATTAAATGAAGCGTTCGCTTCACAAGCATTGGCAGTAATCAGGGATTTATCGCTAGATGAAAACAAGGTGAATGTAAACGGAGGCGCCATTGCACTTGGGCACCCAGTCGGATCGACGGGCGCAAGGATCGTGACAACGCTAATACATGAACTGATTCGCAGGAAAGAAAAATATGGAGTTGCTACACTTTGTGTAGGCGGCGGCCAGGGAATGGCGATCATGATTGAAACGATATAGTCCAAAGATAAAGGAGCGGAAACCCCATACGTTTCTGCTCCTTTCCGTATATAATTTGAATCGTGCATAAGTGAGGGGGAGGAAGATTGCCTGTTGAAGTGGAGGATATTCGGAATCAATTCGAAAGTAGTGCATTCTTTTCACATATAGGGTTTGAAATCATTCGGTTTGAAGAAGGAAATGTAACGATAAAGCTAAACATTGAAGAACATTTACTTAATGTCAATGGAACACTGCACGGGGGCATTCATGCCACCATGCTGGATACCATCCTAGGAATGGTGACTCGTTCCGTTACCAAATCTAAAGTCGTGACGACAAGTTTAACAGTACATTATTTTGCCAGCATATCAAGCGGGGAACTCTTTGCGGAAGCAAAAGTCCTGCAAAAAGGATACAAAATTGCCTTTACTGAAGGAGAAATAAAAGATGCTGAAGGCAACATCATTGCTAAGGGCACAGGAATTTTTAAAATCATTCGCGATAAATGAGGCAAGGATGATCAAATTGGCTGACAAGTGACTATGCTCCATTTTAATAGTAAAAAATGAGGTGTGAAAAAATTGACTAGAACTTGGCATCGATTTTATCCGAAAGAAACCCCAGCAGAAATTGACATTCCAGTATTGTCCTTATATGGACTCCTTGAACGTTCAGCCCAACTTTACCCAACCTGCAAGGCCGTAATAGATGGGGATCGGGAAATGACATATATGGAATTAAAGGATGCCGCAGATCGTTTTGCTGTGAATTTAGACAACCGTGGATTTCAAAAAGACGATCGTATAGCAATCATGCTGCCAAATTGTCTAGAATATATCATTGCCTATTATGCCACCCATCGTTTGGGAGGTATGGTCGTTCAAGTGAACCCACTGTATAAGTCGAGTGAATTGGACTATATATTACGGGATTCCGGAGCCAATTGGTTCATTGGGCGGGAGGTTCAACGGGAAATATTAGCGCTAACAAGTTTTTCTGAAAGGTTAACGTTCATATCTGCCGAGCAATTAATGGAAACTGGAACGGATTTATCAAGGAAAGATAAGGAACTTCCTGTTCTGGACATCGACCCAAAGGAAGCTGTGGCTGTTCTTCAATATACAGGGGGAACTACAGGGAAATCAAAAGGGGTCATGCTCACGCATTTTAATTTGATCTCGAATGTATTTCAAGATTTTGCTTTCACGGCTAATGCCCTTCAACTCCAAAGTCCTGGCGAACGGATGCTTGGATTGACCCCATTATTCCATGTCTTCGGTAATGGACGATTGAATAGTGCCATATATGCCGGATCAACTTATATCACATTAGAGAAATTTGAAATAGATAAGGTGGTAGATTTGATTCGAACACATCGGCCAACCATTTTTCCTGGTGTCCCGACCATGTATATTGCTTTATTGAATCACCCGGATTTGACGGCGGACGATTTATGCTGCTTTAAGTACTGCAGCTGTGGTTCTGCGGCGCTCCCGATAGAAATCATTCAACAGTTCGAAAAAAAATTACGGGTTACAATATTAGAAGGATTCGGGATGTCGGAAACTTCCCCCACTACACACCGTAATCCAGTCATAGGACAGAAAAAACAAGGAAGTATCGGAATTCCATACCCAAATACCGATGCTAAAATCGTCGATTTGAAAACAGGCGTTGATGAATTGCAAGCAGGAGAAAGAGGCGAACTGATCATTAAAGGTCCGCAAGTAATGAAGGGATATTGGGAAAATCCTGAGGAAACGGCAACAGCTTTGCGGGATGGATGGCTTTACACTGGGGATATCGCGACGATGGATGAAGAGGGATATTTCTATATCGTAGGCAGGAAGAAAGATATGATCATTGCAAGCGGTTATAATGTTTATCCAATCGAAGTCGAAGATATTATTTATCAGCATCCAGCCGTGAAAGAGACATGTGTATATGGAGTACCGGATTCATACCGTGGGGAAACGGTAAAAGCGGCCATAGTTTTAAAGGAAGGCAAGTCAGTCACGGAGCAGGAAATCAGGGAGTTTTGCGTGCAGCGACTGGCCAGATATAAAGTGCCGCGAAGTTTTGAGTTCAGGGAGAGATTGCCAAAATCAGCTGTCGGGAAAATATTGCGCAGAATATTAATGGAGGAAGCACAGAGCCCTACTGTCGGGGGGAGATAAGCATATCAGTTATCGTAAGGGAGCTCAGATGAAACCCTAAAAAAGGAAAACCTTTATTCGAGGTTTCCCTTTTTTAGGGTTTATAGACTATAATTCTACTTTCCTTTTAGGGGAATTTCAAATGAAGTCCCATCCACCAATAATTCATGAGACTCACCATCCGCTATATCATCGGTAGTGAATGAAAAGGAATCGAGCCGATCTAATTTTGCCTCTGGATCAACCAATAAACCAATTGTGCCTTTTCTCAATTCTCCTGGTTGGTAATCTGATCGACTTACTTTTTTTGTCCCCATAAAAGTATCCCCGGAATGGATGAAATTTTTAGAAGGCACATCATATGTAAGATCATCATTGAAAGTAACATTTTCCATGCTGAAGAACTGAAGTTCCTTCGAATCTTTATTTTCAACAGAATAAGTTATCTCTAGATAAGAAACCTCTTCATCGATATCCGTTTTAGACAACGCCGCCTGTTGATCGATTTCCTCCATGGATAAATTCTCTTTATAATATATCGAATAGGCCTCTTCAAAACTCAATCCCGTATAGGACTTGAGTTCCTCTTTTACTTCATCTGTGAGTGAAGATAATTGAATCCTGCGGATATCCTTGACTGTGATGACCATTGGTGCTAATTCAAAAGCCTCATTAATAGACTTCGTTTCTAGTAATCTGAAGGTTCCCCAATTTTTTTGGCGAACCTTATCCCCGACTTTTTCAAGATGGATCCCGCCATATTCATCAACCTCAGGAATTTTGGATTCCTTGGCTTCCGCATTTTCCCCTTTTTCAGTTTTATCGCTTTTGAAATAATTTAAGGCAATCACACTTAAACAAATAAGCAATAATCCAACCATTGCTGAAATGATCCAACTTTTACGAATACTTCATCACTCCTTGTCTTAAACCATTGATGTCAAAGAATAATATACCATTTTTTTTGCAAAAGAAGGAAAGGGGAGTGCCTGAATATTGATCCTTATGATTACTAGAACATGTTCATCCAAATGATTCGAAGTTCCCTGTCCATGATAATGATTTCTCAGCTACAGTACAAGCCGTTTTATAAAAGATTCATATCATATTTATAACGAAGGGGGAATCTTGAAAAACTGAGAACATGCTTTTATTTTTTATAGTTTTCTCATCCCTGGAGACCTCTCTAGTAACAAATTTTAAAAAAAGGAGACGTTTAGGGAATGTTGTGGCCAATTAACAATGGTAAGGAAAGGTTAAATCAGCCAAATAAAAGTGCAATGCTGTCCAGGCAAGAGATAAAAGCCATTGAGTCCTGGATATCTCAAATAGGGATATTCCAAATATATATAACCGCTGGACAATTAGTATCTACCGCCAGAAAAACGCTCAAGTTCAAGTATAAAATAATCGGGCATGGTTTTAACCGGGTTGTCTATGATTTAAATAATGGCTATATTTTAAAAATTGCATTGTCACAAGTAGGACTAATAAGCAATGCAAATGAAGCCTATATATACAATAACTGTAATGAGGAAGTCAAAAGATATTTATGTCCAGTTAAGGAGTATGGGACGGGCTGGATAATCATGAAGAAGGTGGACACGAAAGTGCCGTTTGCAATCAAGGAATATACGAAACTGTTCAAGTTGGAATTAAAATTCCTGAGGCACGGTATTATCCCAATAGATTTGCGTTTAGATAATGTCGGATATAATGAGAATGATGAAATGGTCGTCATTGATTACGGTCTATTCACCATGGATCTCAAAAGCCCCGTGCTGCGATGGCTTGTTTGATGAGGTGTCTATCCAAAGAAAATATAAAATTGATTTACAATGAGGTGATTAGGCGAAGCGGTGAATCTTGTGCTCTCTTGATTTTATCGAATAGTCTAAATGAAAGAAGCATGTTACGAAGGGCTTTTTTGTGCAACATGCTTTTTTTATGGTTTAAAGGATCATAACTGATGACACAACGCTAGCCACCTTTTTATCATTTTGAAATAAATCTGCAAGTACATAAGCGGTTTTTTTTCCGATTCGGTCTACTTTTGCTTCAACTTGTACGTCTCCTAATCTTACTGGTCGATGAAAGGTAGTATGTAAATCAATGGATGCGAAGGATTGTCCGATGCTTAATTTAGATGATATCGCATAAGCCATCATGATATCTGCTGCAGAAGTAACAAATCCACCCATTGCTACACCAATTCCGTTAATAAACTTTTCATCCACTTTCCATACACCTCTCGCAATTCCATCCTGGGCATAATTTGCTTCAATCTGTAACGTTAGATCACAATTCGGAGGTTGTTTCCCCTCTGTAATAACTTGTAAAAGTTCGTTTCCTTTAGATGGTTCCCCCATTAAAATGCCCCCCTTGAATAAGTTTGAAACTACAGAGTATTCTAACATATATCTTGATGTCAATGAAGTTATTGATTTTACAAATAAAGTAATTAGAGACCCGATATCATGGTGGATTTGACTTCCACTCCAGGCACTCGCTTTCCGCGGGCGGTCTGTGGAGCCTCCTCGGCTTCCGCCTGCGGGGTCTCCCCTAGACACGTTTTCCCGCAGGAGTCTCGTACCTTCCGTTCCAATCAACTTGTATACAAAAATTCAGATGAAACCCTTTTGTATAAAAAGTTGCTCGGAATGGTCTTACCCTGAACCATGAAATATTATTAGGTGTGGACTTGATTTCCCCTCCAGGAACTCGCTTTCCGCGGGCGGTCTGGGGAGTCTCCTCGGCTTCCGCCAGCGGGGGGTCTCCCCTAGACACGTTTTCCTGCAGGGGTCTCGTACCTTTCGTTCCAATCAACTTTGTTTTATTTAGATAGAATCCTTTTGTCTACAAACTAGAAAATTTTTGTTTGCCGACAGTCTTTTTTTTTGGGGTTTATAAAATGGGAACGTTGATTTCCCCTTCAGGCACTCGCTTTCCGCGGGCGGGCGGGAGCCCCCTCGGCGCGCCTGCGGGGTCTCCCATGCCACGCTTTTCCCGCAGAGTCTCGTACCTTTCGTTCCAATCAACTTAGTTTTATTTAGATAGAATCCTTTTGTCTACAAACTAGAAAATTTTTGTTTGCCGACAGTCTTTTTTTTTGGGGTTTATAAAATGGGAACGTTGATTTCCACTTCAGGCACTCGCTTTCCGCGGGCGGGCGGGAGCATCCTCGGCGCGCCTGCGGGGTCTCCCATGCCACGCTTTTCCCGCAGAGTCTCGTACCTTTCGTTCCAATCAACTTAGTTTTATTTAGATAGAATCCTTTTGTCTGCAAACTAGAAAATTTTTGTTTGCCGACAGTCTTTTTTTTGGGGTTTATAAAATGGGAACGTTGATTTCCACCCCAGACACTCGCTTTCCGCGGGCTGGCGGGAGCCTCCCCGGCGCGCCTGCGGGGTCTCCCATGCCACGCTTTTCCCGCAGGAGTCTCGTACACCCGCTCCAATCAACTTTGTGTTTTAAAAGAAAAAACTGTAGGCTGGTCTAATCACGAACCATGTTTAAGACCTGTTTATATTTCATATTTTTTCCTGTATTCCTTAATGGATTGAAGAAATTTACGATACCCCTGTCGAAAAACTGGCTAGCCTAGATCCCACAAGCGCTTGCGTCGAGGAGGCTTGGCAGACAGTCGGCGGAAAGGGAGCGGATTTCTGAAATCAGCTGTAATGATTTCTAGAAAAAACTGTAGGCTGATCTCACACCGAATTATGTTTGAGACCAGTTTATCCTTTAAGTTTTTTTCACCTATAATCCTAATTGGATGGAAGAAAATTGCGACACTCCTGCCGAAATACTGGCTAGCCGAGACCCCACAGGCGCTCGTGCCGAGGAGGCTTGGCAGACAGTCGGCGGAAAGGGAGCGGATTTCTGGAATCAGCTGGAATGTTTTCTAGAAAAAACTGCAGGCTGATCTCACACCGAATAATGTTTGAGACTAGTTAATCCTCCTAGTTTGTTTTTTTACTATAATTCTTAATAGATTGAAGAAATTTACGATACTCCTGTCGAAAAACTGGCTAGCCCAGACCCCACAGACACTTGCGTCGAGGAGGCTCGGCAGGCAGTCGGCGGAAAGGGAGCGGATTTCTGAAATCAACGGGAATATTATTTTATAAAAAACTGCAGGGAAGTTCGAAATTGATAATTATCTAAAAAATCAAAAACTTCTTCTTTTTCTAATTAAATTGTGATAGTGTATAAAACAAAGAAGTATTTCCTTCGTCATAATTTCAAAAAGAAGTATTTAATTCATCGGAAAGGAGTGATATGGTGGAACATCTTCCATTTAAATTATTAGTAAAAGAAAAATTTGACCATCTATCGGCAGGTCAAAAAAAAGTTGCCGCTTATCTGATTGAAAATTTGGATGAAGCCGCCTTTAAAACGGCATTTCAAATTGGTAGGGAAGCGGAGGTTAGTGAAACAACGGTCATTCGGTTTTCCTATTCATTGGGATTTGAAGGGTTTAGTAAAATGCAGTCGAGGATTCAAAAACAGCTGCTGCACCAAAATCAAATAGACTTATCCAATACTGATTCCATTCTCCACATTGATGACAAGCAAGATCCCTTTACAAAAGTGATAGAAAACGAAGTACATATTTTAAGACATCTATTAGATCATACGAACGTTCAGGACATATGGAAAGCAGTCGATGTTCTGATCCAGGCTGACCAAATATTGATTGCAGGACATCGGGTTTCCCATGCCGCCGCCTATTGGTTCTCCTATACGCTAAGTTCATTAAGGGAAAATGTAAGTTTATGTTCACCTACAGGAGACTTCTATGAAAAGTTTTGTAATCTCACAAATAAGTCTGCATTAGTTGTTTTTTCCTTTCCAAGATATGCAAACGAAACATTAAAAGTTGCTGAGTGTGCCAAAGAACAAGGAGTTTGTTTAATTTCAGTTACAGACCGCCTTCTGTCACCAGTTGGACGCATCTCTGATATTTCTCTGACAACTGAAGAAAACGCAGAAACCGGAACCAATTCAATCGCTTCCGTTATTAGCTTGTTGGACTTGGTCATTGCAGGCATCCATCAAAAAGACGAAAAACGGATATATACCCATCAGCAAAAATTAGAAAGGCTATATTCAAGTTATGAGGTGTTTAATGAATGAGTTTTTAATAAAGTTAAAATTCATGTAAAGGAGGAGGGGCATCATTATGGACCCGATTCAATATATTGATCAGCATCAAGAAACATTGATGAAGTCCTACCATGACTTGCATTCTTTGGCTGAGCCAAGCTGGAAGGAAGAAAGCACGTCTTGCTATATTTTAAAATGTCTTAGGGAAGCGGGCATCACCGTAAAAACATTTCAGAGCCATTATGGAATCATTGCCGAGATCCCAGGCATTTCAAAAAAGGTTGTAGCATTAAGGGCTGATATGGATGCGCTTGTTCAGGAAGTAGATGGAGTTGTTAAGGCTAATCATTCATGTGGGCACGACGCACATAGCACGATGGTTTTATATACAGCGTTGGCAATTGCCTCCAGCGGAATCCGGCCTAAGCACACTCTCCGATTTATATTTCAGCCTGCAGAAGAAAAAGGGGAAGGCGCTCTTCAAATGATCAATGATGGAGCGTTGGAGAATGTTACATATTTATTCGGGGTACATGTAAGACCAAGTACGGAGGTTCCTTATATGAAGGCTTCCCCCGTCATTGTCCATGGCTCAGCCGAAACAATAAGGGGGACAATCAAAGGCCTTCAGGCTCATGCATCCCGTCCGCAAGATGGAATAAATGTAATCGAGGGAGCAGCTTTGCTTGTCCAAAAATTACAGCAGTTTAATCTGGAAACCGAAATTCCTTATTCCATCAAAATGACTCAATTTGAAACAAACAATAAAGCATCAAACGTTATCCCGGAAACAGCTGTCTTTGCTATTGATGCCAGGGCACAGTCAAATGATGTAATGAATGAACTAAATCGCTTAACAAAGGATGCTTTTGAACAGACAATGGAACAAACTGAAACATCGATCTCCTGGTCTGCGGAAGAATTTGTCCCAGCTGCGACCTTGAATGAAAAGGCGATAAAGCTGGCTGAGGCCGCAATTGCAGATATCCTTGGGATGGAAAATGTCGTTTCAGTCTGTGTTTCTCAAGGAGGAGAGGATTTTCATTTTTATACAGCCGAAAATCCTGATATAACTGCAACCATGATAGGGTTAGGCTGCGATCTAACGCCTGGTCTGCACCATCCGGATATGAAGTTTAATTTACAAGCACTTATTTATGGAACGAAAATTTTAATTAACACAGTCATGATGGCGGCAGAAGAGTAAAATTTTTCACTTGAAAAATTAATGAAGGGGTGTTTTATGGAAAATACCGCACAAACATCACAAACCGGGGACCATACAACTGCTGATGAAAAACAACTGGAGCGAAAACTCAAACCAAGGCATCTTTCGATGATTGCAATCGGCGGCACCATTGGAACGGGGCTATTTTTAGCGAGCGGTTCCATTATTCATACTGCGGGTCCTGGAGGAGCTGTGGCTGCCTATATTATTGCCGGGATCATGGTTTACTTTCTGATGACAAGCTTAGCCGAAATGGCTGCCCTTATTCCTATTACAGGCTCTTTTAGTACCTATACATCAAGGTTTGTCGATCCTGCATTGGGATTTGCGATTGGGTGGAATTATTGGTATAACAATGCAATCGTAGTCGCACTGGAATTAGCAGCTTCCTCCCTGATAATGAAATATTGGCTTCCTTCTGTTCCGGGCATCATTTGGAGCGCATTATTTCTTGCAGTCATATTTGGCCTTAATATTTTATCGGTAAAAGGATATGGAGAATCAGAATTCTGGTTTGCCATTATAAAGGTTTTGACGATTATCATTTTTATTGCAGTAGGTTTATTAATGATTGTAGGAATCATGGGAGGGGATGCCGTAGGTTTTGAAAATATCACCAAAGGGGAGGCACCGTTTAAAGGAGGCTTTTTATCTATTATAAGTGTCTTTATGGTGGTAGGATTTGCCTTTCAAGGTACCGAGTTAGTAGGAATTGCGGCCGGCGAGAGTGAAAACCCAAGAAAAAATATACCAAAGGCCATTAAGCAAATCTTCTGGAGACTCCTCTTGTTTTATGTATTGGCGATAATCGTGATTGGATTTTTAATAAGCTATAATGATCCGCGTTTGTTAAGCTCGGATATTGAAGATATTGCGGTAAGTCCCTTCACTCTAGTTTTTCAAAACGCTGGGCTTGCCATCGCTGCATCCGTTATGAATGTGGTCATTCTTACTTCCGTTCTTTCTGCAGGCAATTCGGCCATGTACGGAGCTTCTCGCGTGCTTTGGGTGCTGGCGAAAGAAGGCAAAGCCCCTTCATTTCTAAAAAAAGTGAATTCAGGCGGCATTCCAGTGAACGCTGTGTACTTTTCTACCATCGTTGGGATGGCAGCTTTCCTGACCTCTCTTTTCGGTGAAGGCACGATTTATACTTGGTTATTGAATGCTGCAGGATTATCCGGATTTTTATCCTGGTTAGGAATCTCGATTACACATTATCGTTTCCGGAAGGCATATATTGCACAAGGTAGAGATTTGAAAGATTTGCCTTATGTATCAAAATGGTATCCATTCGGTCCGATATTAGCCACACTTTTATGTGTTACGGCAATCCTGGGACAAAATTACTCTGCATTTTTCGGTCCTGAGATTGATTGGTATGGAATTTTAATTTCCTATATCGGACTTCCTTTATTTTTCCTGGCTTTTCTAGGTTATAAAATCGTAAAGAGAACAAAAATGACTCCATTGCAAGAGGCCGATTTCAGTAAAGTGGAATAACCTCTTTTTTTAAAAAACAGAAAGGTATTTCTTATTAAGAAAGACCATTTACATGATTGCTCCAGTGCCTCGTAACGACAAGCCGTCAGCTTGGGACTGCCTTGTCATCTTATGTTGTCAATCAGGGCACTTGTGCTATACCTAGGAGGTTGACCATGACGAAATCACAGGAAATTGTAATTCGTTCTATTCATGGAATTGATGAACTGGAAGACGTAAGAAAGCTAGAGTCCAGCATTTGGGGAGAAACCGACTCAATCCCCGCACACCAAACCTTAACAGCCGTGAAAAACGGCGGTTTGGTAATAGGAGCTTATTGCGAGGAGAAGCTGATTGGATTTCAATACAGCTTTCCGGGATTCAATGGGCAATCAGCCTATCTTTGTTCACATATTCTAGGAATTGATGAGCAATTTCGCAACAAAGGTATAGGGGAAAAGTTAAAGTCAGCACAACGTGACGAGGCGATAAAGCTCGGCTATTCCCTTATTACCTGGACATACGATCCATTGGAAAGTGTTAATGGGTATTTAAATATAGCCAAGCTTGGCGGGGTATGCTCCACATATATACCAAACTGCTATGGTGAAATGGAAGATCTATTAAACAGCGGAATTCCTTCTGACCGCTTTCTTGTCGAATGGCATATTGGTAAAAAAGAGACAATGGATACTAGAGGAGGGGGAATGCCGCTGGACTTTGTGATGGAAAACTCGCTTATTCAATGGGATACCATTGAAAAGGGATTGCCAGTTCCATCGTTCACTCGCCCGCTGCCTGAACAAGAATGTGAAACAGCTTTTGTGGCCCTTCCAAAGGACTTCCGAACAATAAGAGTCACAAATATTCAAGCGGCCAATGAGTGGCGGATGAAAACCAGGGACATATTTACCGGATTATTTCAGCAAGGATGGCAGATAACAGGCTTTATGAAGAATTCCATGACGGAAATTCCCGTTCAGTTTTATATGCTATCAAGGAAATGAACTAGAAGAGTATATATAATGTTTAGTAATTTCAGGCTGTGTAAGCCTATTAAAAAAATTTGTAAGACTGTGTCCATCAACAGTTTTATCACAGAAGGAGAATTTCTAAGTGAAAATTAAACAAGTTATTCTAAGGCATCTTAAGCTAGACTTGCTTGAACCTTTTACAACTAGCTTTGGGACGGAATACGATAGGGATTTTATCCTTGTGGAAGCCATAAGCGATGATGGCATTTCCGGTTGGGCTGAATCGGTTGCGATGCTCGACCCCCTGTATAATGAAGAGACCTTAAAAACAAACTGGCATATTCTAGAAGACTATCTAATTCCAATAATCTTAAAAAATGAAATCAAGCATCCTGATGAAATTTCCGAAAAATACTTCACCCATATTCGCGGAAATTATATGGCAAAAGCCGCTTTAGAGGGTGCCGTTTGGGATTTGTATGCTAAAAAGCAAGGTGCTTCTCTTTCAAATGTGTTAGGTGGAACAAAAAAGAAAATTGAAGTGGGGGTAAGCATCGGAATAAAGGATTCGATTAATTCGACCATGGATATAATTGAGGCTCGTCTCGGTGAAGGCTATAAACGTTTTAAACTAAAAATCAAACCGGGCTGGGATGTTGAATTAATAGACAAGGTACGAAAAGTATATCCTGAAATCCCGCTCATGGCCGATGCAAATTCAGCTTATACCTTAAAAGATATTGACCGGTTATCCGCCTTGGATGATTTTAATTTAATGATGATTGAGCAGCCGCTTGCCTATAATGATATCATTGACCATGCAGATTTACAGTCAAGGTTAAAAACACCTATTTGCCTGGATGAAAGCATACACTCTTTAGAGGATGCCAGGAAAGCTATTAAATTGGGCAGCTGTAAAATTATTAATATCAAGATTGGCCGTGTCGGAGGTTTGACTGAATCTAAGAAAATCCATGATTTATGCCTAGAACATGGCATTCCGCTATGGTGTGGAGGTATGCTGGAATCAGGCATTGGAAGAGCTCATAATATTGCAATCACTTCACTCCCGAACTTCACTCTTCCCGGTGATACCGCAGCTTCCTCCCTCTATTGGGCAGAAGATATCACTGACCCTGAAGTTACAGTGGAAAACGGAATGATCAGTGTTCCAGAATTGCCTGGAATCGGCTTTGAACCAAGCATGGAAAAAATCAATAAGTATACTATACACAGTCAAACCTATCATTTAAGTGAGAATGTTGCTAGAAAAGCCTAGGGTGCTACAACATTACATAAAGGCATGATTCCCGAAAAGGGGAGCATGCCTTTTTTATTTATAATCCATTTTCCATTCAAAATATATTGTAATTCGACTTTCTGCCATGTATGGTGTTATGAAATGCAGATTAGCTTTTCTTATATTCTTTTAAAAGTTATCATAATAGAGTCTTTGTCCATTGTATATATACACATTTATGATACAAAACTGCATGTATAGAAAAAAGGGGTGAGGCGATGCGAAATTTACATACTATCTGTGCCGTAATAACCGTCTACCTTTTCTTTTTTTGCTGTTTCTTTCCTTCAGCAGTCCATTCGGAAGCCCAAAAAGTGATACGGGTTGCAGGGGATAATAACTTTCCACCTTTTGAATACTTGAGCGATTCGGGTGTTTATACCGGTTTTAATGTGGATATAATGAACGCCATTTCTATCGAGACTGGCATTAGGTTCGAATACTATCCCATGCCATGGAACGAGGCAGTACAAGCTATGCGCTCTGGAAAAGTGGATGCGATTCAAGGCATGAAGTACAATCAAGAACGTGAAGAGATTTATGATTTTTCAGCTCCGTATTTCACAAGTTCACAAGGGATTTTTGTGTTGAAAGATAATATGTATATCCGAAAAATCGAAGATCTTAAAGGCCGGAAAGTAGCTGTACAAAAAGGAGATGTTGCAAGCGGTCTATTAAGGAAAGTCGATCGTTTGAAATTGGTGGAAACTAATAATCAACAAGAAGCCGTTCAGTCACTGATCGACGGTAAAGTGGATGCTTTCATTGGAAATCGGATTACGGGTCAATATTTTCTACAGAAAAATGAGCAGCAATCACTCATTAAGATTGTCGGTGAGCCACTTGACACTACAAAATACGCTGTAGCTGTGATGCCGAAAAACAAAGAGTTGCTGACACTATTCAATCAGGCAATTTCTCAAATCAAGAAAGATGGAACGTATGAAAAGGTAGAGAAAAAGTGGTTCGGCGAATATATCCTGCCAAATACTCAACGGCTACGCAAAACGTTGTTGTATTTGGAAATTGGTATTATTCTTACCTTCATTCTGATTTCTCTCATCTTATGGTGGAATCTCAGCCTTAAACGAGAAGTGGCTAAGCGAACCGAGCAAATTGAGCACGTGAATAAAGACTTGGAAGAGAAGATGCTGCTTCTTGAGGAAAACATCAACTTTCAGCAGCAAGTATTAAACAGTACCTACAGTTCGCTTATTACACTGAATCAGCAAGGTCTTGTATCGATGATTAATGTTAGGGCCATGGAATATTTGGGGGTGGACGGTAATGTTGTTGGAAAACGTTTTCAGGATCTGCCAACTGCCCGTTTCATCCCGGAAAAGGAGATTAAGGCTGCATTAGAAAAAAAGAGAGTTTTCTTGCAAAAGGAAACGGTATGGTCTCATTATGCGAGCAAAAAAAGGCATATAACTTACAGCATGTATCCAATTCAGACTATTGGGGGAGAAAGTGTAGGTGCGGTGTTGAATTTTTTCGATAGTACGGAACAAAAACAACTGGAGAGAAAAGTAGCTCAGGATGACCGATTGCGTTCATTGGGTCAACTCGTGGCTGGTATCGCTCATGAAATAAGAAATCCGTTAACATCCATCCTTACCTATACGCAATTGCTGCCGAAAAAATTTGCAAGCGCAGATTTCCGAACATTCTTTTCCGAACAGGTCACTAGTGAAATCACCCGACTTAATACATTGATTAACGATTTGCTCGATTATGCCCGCCCTAAAAAATCAGAGCCTGTCACATTTTCGCTGAATGAGGCCATGGCAGGGATTGAGCTATTGCTTAAGCCGAAAATCAAAGAAAAAAACCTGAGCATTGTTCGAGAGTTCGCTGGAGACATTCAGGCAACTGCAGATACACAGCAGATCAAACAAGTACTGGTGAACGTCATTCTCAATGCCATACAGGCGTCCAATACAGGGGGAACACTTATTTTTCGGGCATACTATCGGGATGTGTTCACTGTCGTTGAAATCGAGGATGAAGGAATTGGGATTTCGGAAGAAGACATTGATAAGATCTTTGAACCGTTTTACACCAGGAAACCCAACGGGGTCGGGCTAGGGCTTTCTATTACGTATCAGCTTGTCAAAGAAAATGATGGCATTATCGAGACAAGAAGTGAAGTAGGAAAGGGAACAGTAGTGACCATTTGTTTACAGCATTAATACAGAAAGGGTGAAGACGATGCACGATATCATGATTATTGATGATGAGCCAACCATATGTCAGTCACTTACGTTTGCATTGGAAGACCAGTATCACGTTTATTCGTTTACAGACCCACGTGAAGCGCTTCCGCTTTTCGAAAGAGCGGAAATCGCCATCGTATTGCTGGATTTAAAAATCGGGGGATATAATGGGATGGAAGTGTTAGAAGAAATCAAACGCCTCTCCCCCTCGACTGTTGTCATTATGATGACGGCCTACGGCACCATTCCATCTTCCGTGGAAGCAATGCGTAAGGGGGCGTTTTCATATGCGACAAAGCCGCTTCATATTGATGAATTGGAAGTGCTGATGCAAAAAGCAGAAGAAGTATACACCCTTCAGTCCAAAGTGAAATGGCTAAGTGAAGAATTGGATAAAGTGGCAGGTGTGAACGGCCTCATCGGTGAAAGCTTGGCCATGCGCAAAATATTCTCCCTCATCGAAAAAGTGAAGGATATCGATTCCAACATTCTCATAGAAGGGGAAAGTGGAACCGGTAAAGAAGTCGTCGCCAGAACCATCCATAATCAAAGCAAGCGCAGAAACAAAAAGTTTCAGGCTATTAATTGTGCCGCCATTCCGACTCACCTGTTGGAATCAGAATTATTTGGATACGAAAAGGGCGCATTTACAGGGGCGACACAGCGAAAATATGGACTTTTTGTGCTGGCGGAAGGAGGAACAATCTTTCTTGACGAAATCGGTGAGATGGATTTGGCACTGCAGGGGAAAATTTTGCGCGTTCTACAAGAGAGAAAGGTAATGCCCGTTGGCGGGATAGAAGAAGTCAGCATTGATGTCCGGATCATTGCAGCGACAAACAGAGACTTGGTTAAAGAAGTAAAAGAGAATCGATTTCGTGAAGATTTATATTACAGATTAAATGTGATTCCGATTCACCTTCCGGCTTTACGTGAACGAAAAGAGGATATTCCTTTGCTGTTGGAATTTTTCATTGCAAAAATTGGTGATCGAATGGGAAAACCTGTAGAAGGAATTTCCCATGAAGCGCTGCAACTTTTACAGCAATATGACTTTCCAGGAAATATTCGTGAACTGCAGAACGTGATTGAAAGAGCAATAGCGCTAACGAATGATTCTTACATACAGAAAGACGATTTACCTTCCGACATCCAAAAAAGCTCACGCCCATTTTTCGGCAATACCCTAATCCCCGTATATGTCGGCGAACCGCTTGAAGAAATCGAAAAAAGAGTGATACTTCATAACCTTGCCACTTTTAACGGTCATCAAAGGAAGACAGCGCAAACAATTGGCATCGGGGAGAGGACATTGCGGGACAAGTTAAAGAAATATCGGGAAGAAAAGTAGGCGAAAATTGCCGAGCGGCAATTTTCGCCTACTTTTTATATTGAATATATCTGAATTTTCCACTGTTTTTATGGAAATGGACCTGGCATGAAACTTGCTTAATAAAATTGTTGTAAAACCATTAAGCAGAATGGAGGGAACATAGATATACAACATAATGGTCTACAGAGCTGGACTGAAAGTTACAGTGCGGCGAAAGCGGGGATGTGCAAAATGAATCAGGCAGGATAAGTCAATGGCCTATCCAAACTTAACGAAAACAAAAGGACAAGCCATTGAACCAGAGCTTCTATAACAGTACATCCCGAAATTTATTGGCGATTGCAAATATGAAGTATTTTTATTTATGGGGAGGAAAAATAAATGTATGCGTTACCAAATATGGATTTATGGAAAGGCAGAACAGATAGTCTAATAGATAAAGATGAATTTAGAATTCATCAAATAGTTAAAGATAATCAAACAACATCAGCAAATAATACATGTGGAATAATAGGGTTCTCTTGTGAAGAAGGCGTACGCAGGAATAAAGGAAGACTTGGAAGCAAAGAAGCTCCCAATGAAATACGTAAATCTTTATCATCTCTATCTTGGCACGGCCAATCAGCAGATAGCCTAGTTGATTTCGGAAATATCATTTGTGAAAATCAACAGTTAGAAGCAGCTCAAGCTGAATTGGAAAGCCACGTAGAGAAAATATTATCTAAAAATATGTTTCCTGTTATTTTGGGGGGCGGACATGAAACCTTTTATGGTCATTATCTAGGAATTAGGTCGAGTGTTGGACCCAATGCCAAAATAGGCATTCTTAACATTGATGCTCATTTTGATTTACGCTCTTATGAAGAAGTAACTTCTTCTGGAACGATGTTTAAACAAATATTAGATAATGATCATCAAGCTAGTTATTTGCCAATTGGCATTCAACGTTATGGAAATACTAAAAAAATATTTGACACTGCAACTGCACTTGGTTGCTCTTGGATATTGGAAGAAGAATTAGTAGGTGAAAACTCTGAAGAAAACGAAAATAAAATTCTGAATTTTATAAATCAACATGATTATATTATATTAACACTTTGTATGGATGTTATAAACGCTTCTGAAGCACCGGGTGTGAGTGCCCCTTCCTCATTTGGTCTTTCAGGAAAAATGGTTAGACAATTAATTCGTAAGATTACTTCACATACGAAAACTATTTCATTTGATATCTGTGAAGTGAATCCATCATTAGATTGTGATAATCGGACTGTAAAACTAGCTGCAAACCTAATAAATGAAGTATTCATGTGTGTGGAGGGGAGATAAGCAATATGAACATCGAGATTAATCAAACGATCACTATTTTTTTAGCGATACTGCTCTTAGCACTAGGCGGGATCATCGTTAAGAATGTCAAATTATTTAGACACTTTTGTATCCCAGCACCCGTTGTTGGGGGATTACTTTTTGCAATCGTCGCTACAAGTCTTAAAACCTTTTTAAACATAACCATTTCATTGGATACGACACTCCAGGGCTTATTCATGTTAACATTTTTTACGTCCGTTGGATTGGGTGCCAGTTTCCAATTAGTAAAAGTCGGCGGTAAATTATTATTAATATATTGGTTGTTATGTGGGTTTCTGGCATTTGCTCAAAATTTAATCGGAATTTCTTTAGCACCCGTTTTTGGGATTGATCCATTGATTGGCATGATGGCAGGAGCAATTTCCATGGAAGGCGGCATAGGTGCAGCTACAGCATTTGGCGGTACGATTGAATCACTGGGAATTCAATCTGCACAAGCAATTGGAATAGCAGCAGCTACATTAGGATTAGTGTTTGGTGGATTAGTTGGAGGTCCCACTGTAAAGTATTTAATTAATAAACACAAATTAACACCAAGTAAAGAGGATATTGAAATTCAAGAAAAGAAAGAAATGGAAGACAAAATAGAATTAAATGTAGCTTCATTCATGAAACAAGTGTTAATACTGACATTTTGTATGGCTTTAGGTTCATATCTAGGAGAGTTATTTTCGGCAAAGACAGGTTATGTTTTACCGAACTATGTTGGAGCAATGATAGTGGCTGTAATAGTCAGGAATATTTTAGATAAAATAAACGGGAAAATTATCGAAATGCCTAGTATTAATTTTATTGGAGATATCACTTTAGGTATTTTCTTATCTATGGCATTAATGAGTATAAAATTATGGGAAGTTGCTGACCTTGCTTTACCAATTATTTTAATTGTGGTGATACAAGTAATTTTCATTATCCTTTTAAGTATATTCATCATGTTTCGTTTTCTTGGCAAAAACTACGATGCGGCAGTTATGGTTGGAGGTTTCATCGGACATGGTATAGGGGCTACACCGAATGCCATGGCAAATATGTCAACAATCACTGCGAAATATGGACCTTCAAGTAAAGCATATTTAATCGTTCCGATAGTCGGTGCATTTCTTATTGATGTTTTTGCCATGCCAATCATCATTATAAGTATTAATCTATTTAAATGATAATTTGTTATTAAATAAGGAATCAAAAAATATAGTGTTACCGAATGTTTTTGGGAATGCCAAAAACATTCGGTATTGATTTTTTTTATTCCGAAATTGCCCATATAGTAGGTAATTCACAATGGTTTTTCTGTATGATTATTCATGCACCGGAACCCTATCAATTTCGCATCATCTACATGTATGTATCGTATCGTTTCACAGCCTGATTTAGTAAGAATGCTGCTGCGGTGATCAGAGGTCAGTGGAATTAAGCTCTCTTATGCATCTTTGTTAATGATATCCATACTGGCCGAAATTGAATTGCACTGAAAAAGTTTAATAATTAAAGGGGAGAAAATCATTGTCATTTTCACTAAAAATAATAAAGAAAAGTGAACAAATAACCAGTCTTTGGTCAGGTGGTAAAACAACTCAACTAGCCATTTATCCTGAAGAAGCTGATTACTCGAACCGTTATTTCAAATGGCGGATAAGCACAGCAGAAGTCGAGGTGGACGAATCCTTATTTACTCACCTTCCAGGCATTCAGAGAATCATCATGATCCTTGATGGTGAAATGTCGTTGCAACATCAGGGAAAGCCCAGTGTGCATTTAAGCCCATTTGAACAGGATCGGTTTGATGGTGGCTGGACAACCCGCAGTATTGGGAAGGTCACTGACTTTAATTTGATGTTAGCGGAAGGATGTGAAGGTGACATCAGCACGATTCATATGAATGATGGAACCCATGCGGAAGTGCTGGATAATCGGTATTCTTCGAAAAGAACCGACGCCTTCTATTGTTTCAAAGGAAGGAGTAGAATGAATATCGATGAAAAAGAGACAATTGTTTTAGAGCAAGGTGACTTAATAACCTTAAACAGAGATCATACCTCCAACAAATTAAATATAAAGTTATCAAATCACGATGACGACTCTACTGCAACAATTATTAAGGTGAGTATTTTTTATTGATAGAGAAATTCTGGTTCCAGTGCAAAAAACATTCACTAGAAGTATAGTTTCATTCAAATTTTGCGGTTAAAAGCATATCCAAATAACTTTTGTAGGAGGACCTGCAGACAAAACGCGGATATATTACATAACCAAGACGATTATGCTGCAATTGATCTTGTAAAAGTTCAGTCGTAAAGTTCCAAAAAAGTATAGGCTTAAACGCCGACGGTATTGTAGGTCCCAATACATATAATGCATTGGGTCTGAAAAAGCAGACATCCAACGTAGCTAATGTGAATAAAACAAGCCAGCACATTAGAGATGAAAATAGTAGAAACGAGAAGAGAAGGATTTTCCAGTGTTCATAACAAAAATGGCGAATTAGTAGAAGGAAAATATCTATATATCATTCGAAACAAGAACTTGAAATTACATCACTTGCAAAAAGACTCAGGAACAAGCAGCACTCATATTCGAATTAACGTGAAAAAATTCATTCAAGTTCTTTATTTTGAAACGAAGCGATCGATTAGGAATCATTATTTATATAAACAATGCGAAAGAACAAGTACTACTATACACTGTTCTTTCGCATATTTGCATGCGTAAAAAAAGGTGAGTGCGTTTACATTTCAGAATATTCCAAAATAAATAGTGTAGGCTCGTGTAGTTTTTTGTAGGATGATGTAATTTCGATGATAAAGTAAATGAAATGTTAAGATTTATTAACAATGCTAATCGTTAAGTATTCAGAGTCATGGTAGCAAAGGTCAAAAAGTAAAAAAAGAGCTTAAGCATATTGAAAAAGGGAAAGTGAGGAAAGTAAATGAAGAAATTCAAATTAAGTTTAGCTAGCCAAATTTTCATTGGTTTAATTCTAGGGATTATCGTTGGTGCCATTTTTTATGGTAATGAGTCGGCCCAAAACTTTTTACAGCCATTCGGAGACATTTTCCTACGAATGATTAAAATGATCGTAGTGCCGATCATCGTATCCAGCCTTATCGTTGCAGTTGCCGGTGTAGGTGACTTGAAAGCGGTAGGAAAACTAGGTGCTAAATCATTATCATACTTTGTTGTCGTAACGATGATTGCGATTGCCATTGGTTTAATTTCCGCGAATATCATCCAGCCTGGTGCTGGTGTGAATATGAATAACCTGGAACAAACTGATATCTCCACATATGTTGATACAGCTGAAACTAAGCAGCATGAATCGTTCGTAGATACACTTGTACACATCGTGCCATCCAATCCAGTTAAAGCCATGGTAGAAGGCGATATGCTAGCGATCATTTTCTTCTCCGTGTTGTTTGGACTAAGTATTGCGGCCATCGGTGAAAAGGGTAAACCGGTATTCCGTTTCTTCCAAGGTGTAGCTGAAGGAATGTTCTACCTAACTAACATGGTCATGAAATTCGCTCCTATCGGAGTATTTGCACTAATCGGTGTAACTATCTCCAAGTTCGGTTTGGAGTCTTTAATTCCGTTAGGAAAGTTAGCGCTTTCTGTTTACGGAACAATGATCTTCTTTGTAATTGTCATTCTGGGTCTTATTGCAAAATTTGTAGGATTCAATATCTTTACGTTGATTAAGCTTCTAAAAGAAGAATTGATTCTTGCTTTCTCTACAGCAAGTTCAGAAGCGGTTCTTCCGAAGATCATGGAAAAAATGGAGAAAGCGGGATGTCCGAAACATATTGCTACATTTGTCATTCCGACTGGATACTCCTTTAACCTTGATGGTTCTACATTATACCAAGCGTTAGCAGCTATCTTCATCGCTCAAATGTATGGAATCGATTTAAGCATGTATGAGCAAATTACGCTAATGCTAGTGTTAATGATCACATCCAAAGGGATTGCGGGTGTACCAGGTGTATCTTTCGTAGTTCTTCTAGCGACATTGGGAACTGTCGGTATCCCAATTGAAGGTCTAGCATTTATTGCCGGTATCGACCGTATTCTTGATATGGGACGTACAGTAGTAAACGTTATCGGTAATTCACTTGCGGCAATCGTCATCTCTAAATGGGAAGGTCAATTCAATGAAGTGAGAAATGAAGTCGCATAATGTTGCAGACCGAGTATAATGACTAAGAATTGGAATCGGAATTCTCTTTGAAGAAATTAACGTAAATGAATGGAAATTCATCCTCAACATAACCGCGATAGTGTTTTTTATGGTTCTGGTGCAAAAACTTCAAAATTATAGTTGGGAAGAGATGGACTCTTTATCTGAAGCAAATAATCCATAACATCTTAGAGCGTTTTCCAAATTTTGATTATTATCTACTATTTACCAATCTTCCGCAATCGGGCGCGATTCTATAAGAATTACTTTTCTTATAGGATTAACGGGTGCGTTCGTACTATAAGGTCGACCGGATTTTGAACTGACCCCCTAAAGTTAGACAGGTTATATCGTTAGGCAGCATGTTGGGCATGAGCTCGGTATTGTACCGGGCTCATGCCTTTTAATTTTGCCTTGATTCGTTTGTGATTATAGTATTCTATCTATTTTGCTAGTATCTTGTTTAAAGTGTTCCACACTTTAAAATTCTATTAAATAAAGAAGTTCCGATTTCATGATACCAGAGAAATTTTCCATAACAGCGTTATCGTAACCATTCCCTTTGCGAACCAGAAAATATACTAGTTGATTAATATGGTCAATGAAACTATGTTATTTAACCTGACATGCTAATTGCTTTTTTTTCCATTACCAATTATATTTAAAAAATACCTTCTATGAATGGGGAAATATGTGAGGCAATGGTCCAGAAAGGTAAAAAATTATACTAGTCCTCTTTGGTTAAAGAAATTTATAAACAAAGGTGGGTATGAGATGGGCTTGTTAGGTAGAGTGGTTTTTTTAAAAAGATTAAGAGATGAACTGTTTGAAAAAAGAAAACAAGGAGTCACTGACCTTCAAATTGATGAAATTGACAAGCAAATACGGAAGATTAATATAGAGATACAGAATATGAGGAAGATGATGGAATAATTATTTTCTTATTTTAAATTTACCCGACTTGAACGATTGTTACCATCCGAATTTTTTAAATGGGGAGGCTCTTCATGTGGTAGCACTACAGACTGTACAGAAAGGAGTTTTAACCGCTTCCTTACATGTACGAATCGCTGGGGCATTAAATGATGCGCTAACGACTACCTGTATGACTCATGCTTCGCTTGAATTCCGTAGGTTCCTCTACCATTTACAGCTACTGCCTTAATCTAACGAGCCGAAAGCCGTGAGATTAAGGCATTAGTAGAATATTTTTACACAAAACCATTTAAGATAAAAACCAACTTCATGACTTAATCTAAGGGTTTTTTCTTCAATTAGTAGGGAGTTGCATGGGCAGCTCTTTTTCTTTAGGTGCTAAAGAGGCAGATTAGTTCGGTTCATGGATGGTGATACAGTTAAGTGGTTTGATCATACAATTAAGATAGTAATTCGAAGGGGAGTATTAAAATGATTATTGATTGCCATTTTCATGTGGATGAAACAATGTTGACTCTAGAAAAAATGATAGAGGGTATGGATAAAAATGATGTAACCAAAACAGCGCTAATTGCCCCCATGAACGGAACAATGTTTGAATTGGATAGCATTTTTCAACAAGGTTTACAACACTTATTCCGATTTCTAATTCTAAATGTACCTCAAATTGGGCTCGGAATTTATGATGGTCTAGTAAAGGATGGCTATTTGAAACTTTATGGAAATTCATACAAGATTTTCACCAAGCCGGACAATGATATTGTTGCTACTGCAATTGATCGATTTCCAGACCGGTTTCTAGGCTGGGTAGCAGTTAACCCTATGACTCATGTATCAGTGGAAGAGGTAGAATTATATCTTAATAAACCTGGTTTTATTGGAGTGAAAGCCCATCCATTCATGCATGAATATAATATTAAGGCACTTGATCCAGTTGCAGCTATGTGTGAAACAAGAGGTATACCTATGATTATTCATCTATCTTCAGAACCAGACTCCTATAAGTACTTACCTGAAAATTACCCTGAACTTAAATTAATTTATGCTCACGCCGGTCTTCCTTCTTGGAAAAAACTATGGAACTACGTCAAGAATCAACCTAATGTATTTGTTGATACCTCAAGTGATTATCTTAATCCATCTATTGTAAAGAAGGCAGTGGAATCTTTAGGATATCGTAAAGTTCTTTATGGCTGCGACGGACCATATGGAATGAAAAAATTTAATGAATATGACTATTTGACAAAGAAAAGTTGGGTTGATTCACTTCAAATTCCTGATAATCAAAAGGAATATATACTTGGAAAAAACTTTTTAGCATTGATTGATTAATTCAAAACTCTATCAATAGATCAATTAGCAAGTGGGGTAAGGAAGTTCCCTTTTCATTGTGAATATAGAGATTAACTGAAAATTATCAGTTAATCTCTACATTGGGTTCTTTCCGTTAGTTTTGCTATGCAATTTTTAAATTGCTGTTCTAACTCATGTTTATTTAAGTCCTTTCCAATAAAAACGAGTTCACTTAGTCTTGTTTCACTGTCTTTCCATTTCCGATCTGGTCTTCCTGAAAATAACATATGAAGTCCCTGGAATACTATTCGTTGTTGGATTCCTTGTATATGAAGAATTCCTTTATACCGTAATAAATCTTCCCCTTTTTCTTGGACAAGGTAACTCATCCATTCATTTATCTTATCGAAATCGAGTGGCTTTTCTTCACGAAAGGCAATCGATGATACCTTATCATCATGATGGTGATGGTGATGATGATGATCTTCTAAGAAATGAGGGTCAATTTCAAGCTTGCGATTCACATCGAACGTATTGATTCCTAAAATATCTCTTAAATTTATATTGCAATTTTGAGCATGCATTCTCTTAGCTGCAGGATTCATGTTGGTAAGTCTTCGCTCCAACGTATTCAGGTCGTCATCGGATACTAAATCCGTTTTATTTAGAATAATCACATCAGCGAAAGCGATTTGCTCTTGTGCCTCATCATGACTATCCAAATGCTTTGTAACATGCTTGCTATCCACGACAGTGACAATACTGTCCACTTCGAATTTATCGGAAAGTAATTCATCCATAAAAAAGGTCTGGGCAACAGGCGCCGGATCAGCTAAACCCGTTGTTTCAATCAAAACACGGTTGAATTTTGTCTGCCCCTGTTCACTTGAAAAAACCAGAGTTCGTAGGATGCGAATTAAATCCCCGCGAACCGTACAACAGATGCAACCATTGTTCATCTCCAAGATCTCCTCATCAGCATCAACTACTAATTGGTTGTCTATTCCAACTTCCCCATACTCATTAACAATAACCGCAATCTTTTGATTATGCTTTTCTGTAAGGATCCGATTTAAAAGCGTTGTTTTACCTGCACCTAAATAGCCAGTCAGAATGGTGACCGGAATTTTTTTTGTTTCGATTAAAGTCATATTTTTTCTCCCATTTATTTTATTTTAGATACTCTAATTACTTTTTCCTTGTCTTTTGTAACCCCGGCAACAACTCCTTCTGCGCGTACAAAACCATCCCCACGGAATGAGTGGCTTACTTTTTCTGTATATTCCTCATTAGCAAGGAGTGAATCGACGAAAGGGGAGGCATCCTCAGGTTTTAAATCTTTATACCAAGTTCCTTTGGGATAGGCGATGACAACGCACTTATCATGGCATCTTCCATTACAACGTGTGCGAGTTGTGTGAATGGTGTCGTCTACCTGTCGGTCTGAGATTTCTTTACGAATTGCTTGAGTCAGTTCCTCTGATCCGAACTCAGTACAGCTGCTACCGTTACAAATGAGAACATGATGTTTCGTATTACTTAAATTCCATGTGGCCATATTTAATTTTCCCTCCAGATAAATCGTAATAATTACGATTTAAAATCAATTATTGTCTTATTTTTAACTTTCTAAACGAATAAATTGCCGAGTAAGCATTTTCAGTAGAGCTATATCCTGAAAGGATGTTTTTACCAACTGGAGTTTTGATGCCTAGTAGTAAGCCTTTTTGTATTAACTCTCGAAAGGCGATTCTAAACATCTTAATCTTTCTTATGTCCTTAAGGTCTTCCTGTAAAATTGAAACGATTATGCAATCGAGTAGGGGATGAGTCTATCTTTCGTTTTTAATTCCTTTTTCAGGTCAAGCGTAATTTTCAACTAATATCAGGGGTTGCTTCACTTTTTCCACCTTCTATTTATTTGCCAATTGGATTTCTCCTTTCTCATAAAAATTTTGTATGATTGCACAAAGCGTAATCATTACGATTTGAATGATGTTATTTTACCCCTTTTTTATGCCATGTGCAAATACTAAAACGTTCAGCAAAAGTTAATGTTCCAAGGACATGCTATTTTTCTCTGAATTTTTGAGTGTTTTCTGTAGGTAGCAGTGATCTAAGCCATCCCCAATAAACACTAGAATATTGTTTACCTTTAAATCTGATTTTGTATGGAAGGGATGCCATAAGAATTGATATACCCTTTATTCGATAAAAGGAGCCAGGCATTGTTCTTAAGAAGTCTTCTTGTTAATAGGGTGAAGGTAGGGAGCAGGGATGGCACCATTGTATATCATTCTTACTTTGTTCTTTACTTTAGGCTCTTTTCGTAAAGATTGTTGTTTTAAAACGAAACTATCTAAGGTTGATTGGAGCGGAAGTGCGAGACTCCTGCGGGAGCGGCGGGACAGGTGAGACCCCACAGGCGTTTACGCCGAGGAGGCTCACCGCCCGCCCCGCGGAAAGCGAGCATCTGGAGGGGAAATCAACCACACCTCACTACTTGGTAAATAGCAACAAAGTATGTGAAAACAGCCTTACTTTATTCACTATATGAGCAGGATACCCCATCATCGCAGTCGAACACCATAGAGTATGAAGAAGTATGAAGAGAAGCTGAATAGGAGGGTGAATATGCAGAATCATGAGCTGGAACAAGTCATAAAAAATGCGGACAGGGCAATAAATAATGAGGATTTCGATCATTTAATGGAGTTCTATTCAGAGGATGCGACTTTAGTTGTCAAACCTGGAACAGTTGCAAGAGGGAAAGAGGAAATTCGCCGGGCATTCATTGCTATCGCTGAATACTTTAATCATAGTTTAATCGTCAATCAAGAAAAGATGGCAATAATCGAAACGGGTGATACGGCATTGGTTGTGGCACAAGCCAAGCTAAGTGCCAATCAAAAGGACGATTCCGAATTCTCGATGGAAAGGACAGCGACATATGTTTTTAAAAAGGATTCCACGGGTACATGGCGCTGTATAATCGACAACTCTTATGGTGCTGAAATAATTAAGAATTGAAGTAATTAGCTGCCGTAAATGGTGGCTTTTTATTTTTTTAAGAATAATCTTATATCTCATTCTGGAAACAATTGACGACTCACCCCTTTCAGACTTGAAGTTCGATGCGGCAAGTGGCAGAATAATAATTTCTGATTGTGTCCGATAAGAACAAAGACTACACTAAAAAAATAATGTGCGACAAAACAAGAAGACGAAATCCTTAAGATATCGCCCTCTCATCATTACCAGGGGTTAATAATCCTCAATGGTCGCTTATTTTAAAGCTGATAAACTTCTGCTCCATCATTTCTTGCATCGCATATTTGACGCCTTCCCGGCCAACACCGCTATCCTTCCAGCCGCCATAAGGCATATTATCAATTCGGTAAGTTGGGATATCATTGATTACGACTCCACCTGTTTCCAAGCGTTCCGCAGCATAAAAAGCTCGTTCTATACTCGGAGTCATCACTCCTGAGTTCAATCCGTAACGCGAATCATTTGCATCATTGATTGCATCATCCAGCGTATCGAAAGGGAAAATGCAGACAATTGGACCAAATACTTCGAAACGAAATACTTTTGAGTCACGATTTACATTGGTTAAAACGGTCGGCAAAAGTACATTGCCTTCCACTGTACCGCCGCACTCAATTTTTGCTCCTTCCTGTACTGCCTCATCAATCCAACTTTGTAACCGCTCCAATGATTTTTTTGAAATCACCGCTGTGATATTTGTATTTTCCTCCAGAGGGGAACCGATGACAAGCTGTTTTGTGGTACTGACGAAGCGATCTAAAAATTGTTGGTATAGTGATTTATGGACATAAATCCGTTGAATCGAGATGCACACCTGCCCATTATTCGTAAATGAACCCATTACACTTCTTTGAATAATTTGATCGATATCGACTCCTTCATCAATGATGAAAGGGGAATTGGACCCGAGTTCAAGTGTAAGCTTACGGAATCCCGCCTGCTGCTGGATAAGGTGTCCGACCTCAACACTGCCTGTGAAAGTCACTTTTTTTACATGTGGATGGGTCGTCAAGGCTTCACTTAAAACATCGCCTTTGCCAGGTATGATGTTCAATACTCCATCCGGCAACCCGGCTTCTTTAAAAATATCGGCAAGAACCAGTGCACTCAATGGGGTTTGTTCGGCAGGTTTTAACACAATCGAATTTCCAGCGGCAATAGCTGGACCAACTTTATGGGCAACCAGATTAAAGGGAAAGTTAAATGGGGTAATCGCGGTGACGACGCCAATCGGGGTGCGAACCGTGAAGCCAAAACGGTTTACCCCACCAACTGCCGCATCCATCGGGATTTGTTCTCCATAATTGTTCTTGGACGCTTCTGCAGCGAAACGATAGGTCTGAACCGTACGATTCATTTCTTCACGAGCATTTCGAATCGTTTTCGCCGCCTCCAGAGAAATGATTCTTGCAAGTTCTTCACTGCGTTCTTCCATGATTGCTGCAGCTTTAAATAAAATTTCTGCTCGTGCATGAGCCGGGTAGGATCGGTATTTCTGAAAAGCAGCATTTGCCTCAACAATCGCTTCAATGGCATCCGCTGGCTCAGCCTGTCCGATTTGTGCAATTTCTTCGTTTGAATGGGGATTATATAATGGCTCATATGATTTAGCCTCCCGCCATTTACCACCGATCCACAATTGCCACTTTTTCTTCATCTGAAATCCCTCCAATAATATCTGCTTCTATAATTTACAAATATAATCACCTAGTGTTTTCGAGAGCTTTACATTTTCCGAATAATCGACATCCACATCAATCAAGACAATTTCCTGTCTCGAAAGCGCTTCTTCTAATGCAGGTAGCAATTCATCGGAGTGGGTTACTTTCACTCCTTTAACCCCAAAACTTTTTGCGAACCCTAAAAAGTCTGGATCTGTAAATTCAATGGCATTCGTACGATCAAATTTATTCAATTGTTTCCACTCAATTAGACCGTATTTCGAATCATGGAAAATGACGATCACGAAGGCAAGACCTAGACGTTTTGCCGTTGCCAATTCAACTCCATTCATCAGGAAGCCACCATCCCCTGTAACCGCAATGACAGGTTTATCAGGCTTTGCCAATTTGGCTGCAATCGCGCCGGGAATGGCAATTCCCATCGATGCAAAGCCATTAGAAATGATTGTGTGATTAGGGATTTCCGGCTGATACATCCGGGCAATCCATAATTTATGGGCACCCACATCCGAAATGACAATGGCATTACCCTTTTCCGCCCTTTTCAAATCGGCAATGATTCGCTGAGGGATGATAGGGCTTCCTGATACATCATCCGAAGAATGAAACTTTTCAATGATTTGGGACCTTAACCTTTTCACTTCTGGCCAAAGTTCTTTTTTTGCAACACCAGTCGTCAAGGCTTCAATTGTCTCCGTAACGTTCCCGACCAATTCTGCTTGAACCGGGTAATAGGCATCAATCTCGGCCGGTCGAGCATCAATATGAACAATCGGATTCATTGCCTCATCGTTCCAATACTTTGGCAAATACTCGACGAAATCATACCCGACGGTGATAATAAGATCGGCCAAATCAAATCCGCATAGAACATAATCCCTTGCTTGCATCCCTACTGTAAAAAGGGACAATGGATGGTCGGAAGGTAAAACTCCTTTAGCCATGAATGAATTCACAACGGGAATTTGCTTCTCTTCTGCAAAGTTCCGCAAAACCTCAGAAGCTCCATCGCGGATCACGCCATTACCAGCTAGAATGATAGGCTTTTTAGCGCGATTTATTAATTCGACGGCCTTTTTGATTTCTTCCTCGGCTGGGCGGGATCTAGGCATTGGTGTAACCGGAAGAGGTTCCCCTTCTGTATCCATCATCGCCACATCTTCCGGAAGTTCTATATGAACAGCTCCCGGCTTTTCGATGACAGCCGTTTTAAATGCTTTACGGATAATTTCCGGAATCGTATGCGGCACCTTAATTTGTTGATTCCATTTCGTTACTTCCTCGAAAACGCCAATAATGTCCACATATTGATGCGACTCTTTATGAATGCGATCAAGTCCCGCCTGACCTGTAATCGCGACAACAGGGGAATAATCCAGATAAGCACTTCCTATCCCTGTCAATAAATTGGTTGCACCCGGTCCCAATGTGCCCAAGCAGACGCCTGGCTTTCCAGTTAGCCGGCCATAGATGTCTGCCATAAAAGCTGCAGCTTGTTCATGATGAACCAAGATAAATTCAATATCAGAGCTTATTAGAGAATCAATAAGATCCGTATTTTCCTCACCAGGTATCCCAAAAATATATTGTACCCCTTCATTCTCTAAACATCTTACAAACAAATCAGATGCCTTCAAATTATTCCCTCCTCGACCATTTCAATTTCTTTCCTTATATGTTGGCTTTGCCCCCAAGAAATTATGTACTTGCGTGTATTAAAAACCATTTCGAGCATTTGCGTCTCTAAACCAGGAGGGGAAATATGGAAGTCGGATTGGTTTCGTGAAAAAAAACATTTCTGCAGTTTGATAAAAAGTGCTTAAGCATGGTATAAGTGTAAAGGAAGCAGGGACATTCTGCTTTTTAATTTTGGGATAAGGGGTTAGCCTGGTAACCCATAATGAAAGGATTGGAATTTTAATATGATAGATAATTTTTGGCGTGATCTACCACGACCTTTTTTTATACTGGCACCAATGGAAGATGTGACGGATGTAGTTTTTCGCCATGTAGTGAGTGAAGCAGCCAGACCTGATGTGTTTTTTACAGAGTTTACAAACACGGAGAGTTATTGTCACCCAGAGGGCATCCGCAGTGTGCGTGGGCGTTTGACTTTTACAGAGGACGAACAACCAATTGTAGCCCATATATGGGGGGATAAGCCTGAATTCTTTCGGCAAATGAGCATAGGTATGGCGGAACTGGGCTTTCGGGGTGTGGATATCAATATGGGCTGTCCTGTACCTAATGTAACACAGAATGGGAAGGGAAGTGGCCTTATCCGTCGTCCAGAAGTTGCTGCAGAATTAATACAAGCAGCAAAAGCTGGAGGATTGCCCGTAAGTGTAAAGACAAGGCTTGGGTACACCGATGTAGACGAATGGCACGACTGGCTAACACACATACTGAAACAGGACATTGTTAACCTTTCCATTCATCTGCGTACAAGAAATGAAATGAGTAAAGTGGATGCTCATTGGGAACTAATCCCGGAGATTAAGAAACTTCGTGACCAAGTGGCACCAGATACGCTCTTGACGATCAATGGGGATATCCCTGACCGTCAAACTGGCTTAAAGCTCGCTCATCAATACGGTATTGATGGGGTTATGATTGGGCGTGGTATTTTCAATAATCCATTTGCCTTTGAAAAGGAGCCGAAAGATCATAGCAGTAAGGAATTGCTTGATCTCTTAAGGTTGCATCTGGATCTCCATGATAAATATTCAAAATTGGAGCTGCGTTCGTTCAAGGCTCTTCATCGCTTTTTTAAGATATATGTCCGTGGGTTTCGAGGGGCAAGTGAATTAAGAGTTCAATTAATGAACACAGAGTCAACAGATGAAGCGCGTGCTTTGCTTGAAAACTTTGGGTCGAAGAATCTTGATGGAATGGGGGAACAGTAGAAATGTCCCCATTCATAGTAAAAGTGAAGTAGGACGTTTAACTGTTTTGCCCCAAAAGCTTTTGACTAAGCTGTTAATTGAATAATGTGAAGGCGGTATTGAACCGCACTCAATCCCGCCAATTTTTGCTTTCTATGTTTGTTATTATAGTAATCTATATTGGGTTATGAATTTGCAAATAAAAAGCAGGTAAACTCTTCAATATTTTAGATATACAAGTTAAAAACAAAGTAAACGGGACCTAAGGCCCAAACCCTTGTAATAACAGGGGTTTGGGCCTTTTTATTTTGTCTAACTAGATGCGTTTTGATCAACATTAGTGATTTGCTCACATCTTCTTAGGGCCGTTGTAGAAAATATCAGACACTTCATCATCATTTGGGTGTAATGCTCTCCCTCCAAGAGGACAGTTTAATCCATAATGTGTTTTAATATTAGGTGGCGTTTATTAAAGTGTGAATTAAACGGTTTGACATTATACCCCTATAGGTATATTATGAACTCACGAGTAAAACGTGCAAACTCACGAGTAAAATGCGCAAACTAACGAGTAAAGCGCACAAACTAACGAGTAAAGTGCGCAAACTCACAAGTAAAATGCGCAAACTAACGAGTAAAGCGCACAAACTAACGAGTAAAGTGCGCAAACTCACAAGTAAAGCGCGCAAACTCACGAGAAAATGAACAAATTCACAATAATTGCTTCGGAAGAAGTAATCTTGGGACTGAGCTCCTTAATCGGAAATGGAATTGATGTAATCAGTTGTGATATTAACGATTTTAAATAGATGGGGGGGCGGAGTATGGAGTATGATAAAAGTGTCATTAATCGCTTGAAGCGGATTGAAGGACAAATCAAGGGTGTTCTTGGAATGATGGAGCAGGGAAAAGATTGCAGGGAAATCGTCACTCAGTTGTCGGCTACGCGAAGTGCCATCGATAGGACCATGGGTGTTATCGTAAGTGCCAATCTTGAGCAATGCGTTCGGGAAAACGTCGAGAATGGAGAGGGCACTGATCATCTAGTCAAGGAAGCGGTTGATTTACTGATAAAAAGCAGGTAAAAGAATTGACCTGACCTGTAGAAAAAGGAGTGTTATTCATGTCTTATATTTTACAAGTGGATTTTAAAATGGAAGGACCTTTCGGCAACGAAATGGTAAAAGAATTTACAGATTTAGCAAAAAGCATTAATGATGAAGAAGGCTTGATATGGAAGATTTGGACCGAAGACAGTGAGGCAAAGGAAGCAGGCGGCATTTATCTGTTTGAAACGAAGGAATCCGCAGGTAAGTACTTGACGATGCATAAAGCTCGGTTAAAAGGGTTTGGTATAGAGAAGGTTGATGGGAAAATTTTCAAAGTGAATGAAGGTCTGACTTCAATCAATCATGGACCAAGCAAATAAAAATAACCATTTATTTTAGTGAGGTGGGTTGACGAACTATATTTTTTAGCATAGTATATACCCCTATGGGTATAGAAAGTATAAAAATTAAATTTCAATCAGGGGGAAACATAATGAATGAAAAGAAAAAAACGACGATCATTTTATTTAGTGGTGATTATGATAAGGCAATGGCTGCTTATATCATTGCAAATGGGGCGGCGGCTTACGATCATGAAGTGACCATCTTCCATACATTCTGGGGATTGAACGCTTTAAGGAAAGATGAGCCGATTTCATTAAAAAAAGGATTTCTTGAAAAAATGTTTGCGAAAATGATGCCGCGTGGTTCTGATAAAATGGGGTTATCCAACATGAACTTTGCAGGGATGGGTCCTAAAATGATCAAACACGTGATCAAAAAGCATAACGCCATGTCACTCCCAAATTTAATTGAATTGGCCCAAGAACAGGAAATCAAACTTATAGCCTGTACGATGACAATGGATTTATTAGGCTTGCAGCAAGAGGAATTATTGGATGGAATTGAGTACGCAGGTGTTGCGGCTTATTTAGCTGAAGCAGAGGATGGAAATGTAAACTTATTTATATAAATGGGGGTTTCAAATGGGTACTGTATTTAATCTCACTATATTAGGTTTCATCGTTTGGTTTTTATATCAACGCTTTGTCCCTGTAAAGGGGATAAAAAATATAAATGCGGCTGAGCTAAAAGCTGTGTTGAATAATAAAGGAAATAAGCAATTGATTGATGTCCGTACTCCTATTGAATATAGGGGCAATCATATAAAGGACTTTAAAAATATACCTTTAAACGAACTTGGCAAAAGGGCACAAGAACTTTCAAAAGATGAAGAAGTGGTTGTAATCTGCCAAAGCGGGATGAGGAGCAGTAATGCGAGTAAAGCTTTGAAAAAACTTGGGTTTAATGAAGTCACAAACGTAAAAGGCGGCATGAGTTCTTGGCGCGAATAAAAGGAGGATCTTAAAAAGATGAAAGAAATTTTATCGAATGAAGTGAACGCATTATTGAAGGGGAACTTGCCAGTCCATATTATTGATGTGCGGGAGGCGGATGAAGTAAAGGCAGGGAAAATACCAAATGCTTTGAACATCCCGTTGGGTCTGGTGGAATTTAGAATGCAGGATCTAGATAAATCAAAAGAGTATATAATGGTCTGCCGGTCAGGGGGCAGAAGTTCAATGGCTGCACAGTTACTTGAGGATCATGGATATAAAGTGTTGAACATGGTAGGTGGTATGAATGAATGGGAAGGTCCCATAGAAAAATTTTAAATTTGAATATACCCCCATCCCTATAATAGAAGGAGGAAATAAAATGATTAAAACAAATTCAGTTTTGGATGCTAAAGGTTTTGCCTGTCCAATGCCAATCGTAAAAACGAAAAAAGCCATGAATGGCCTGGAAGCGGGGGAAGTACTGGAAGTCCAGGCAACTGATAAAGGGTCAACCGCCGATATGAAGGCGTGGGCTGAAAGTTCAGGACATCAATACTTGGGTACGGTTGAAGAAGGAACGACACTAAAACATTATCTTCGGAAAGCAAGCGGTGAAGAAACAGAAGTGAAGAAGCATGAAAAAATCATTTCCAATGAAGAACTGTTACAAGTAATGGAAGAAAACCGAAATATGATCATCCTGGATGTACGAGAATCCGCAGAATATGCTTTTAATCATATTCCAGGAGCAAGAACCCTTCCAATGGGTGAATTGGAACAACGTATGGGGGAACTGGATATAGAGTCAGAGATTTTCGTGATTTGCCGTACAGGCAGCCGAAGTGATCTTGCTGCACAAAAACTGACCGGTGCTGGATTTGAACAGGTATTCAATGTTGTACCAGGCATGAGCCAATGGAACGGTCCTTCCCAAAAATCCGTGAATGAATGAAAATGACTATAAAATGGAGGAATATATCATGACTAACAAAGTAGCCATAATCGCAAGTAATGGTGGATTATTTGACGCATATAAAGTGTTTAACATCGCAACGGCAGCGGCAGCAACGGATCAAGAAGTGGCTATTTTCTTTACTTTCGAAGGTTTGAACTTAATTCATAAAGAAGCGAACGGACACCTTCCTCTGCCTGAAGGTAAGGATCATTTTGCCGAAGGGTTCAAAAAGGCCAATGTTCCTTCCATTCCTGAGTTAGTTACTATGGCACAGGAAATGGACGTCAAGTTTATTGGATGTCAAATGACCATGGACGTATTGGGCATGGAAAAAGAAGCTTTCGTTGATGGTATCGAAGTAGGTGGAGCGGTCACATTTTTGGAGTTCGCTAAAGATGCTGATGTTACATTATCCTTTTAATGAAGGAAAATTTTTTTGAAGTTATCAATACTGTAGGGGGTATAAAAAATGGCGTTTAAGCAAATGACAGCTGCTGAAGTTTCAAAGAAAGTAATCAATAAAACCGACTTATTTATTTTGGATGTACGAAATGAAAGTGACTTTAATGATTGGAAAATTGAAGGGCAGAATTTCGAATTCCTTAATATCCCTTACTTTGATTTACTGGATGGCGTGGAAGAAATTCTCGATCAAATCCCGGCCAATAAAGAAATCCTGGTAGTATGTGCAAAGGAAGGCTCATCCGTCATGGTAGCTGAAATGTTATCAGAAGCTGGATTGGATGTTTTTTATTTAAAGGGCGGCATGAAAGCATGGAGTGAACACTTGGAACCAGTGAGGATAGGCGAATTGACAAATGGCGCTGAAATTTACCAATTTGTTCGACTTGGTAAAGGCTGTTTATCTTACATGGTCGTTTCCAATGGGGAAGCAGCCATTATTGATTCCACAAGAATGATAGATGCCTATCTTGATTTTGCGGATGATATCGGGGTGAAGATTACACATGTTCTGGATACGCACTTACATGCCGATCATATCTCAGGTGGAAGACGAATCGCGGAAGTAACAAATGCAGCTTACTGGCTGCCCCCAAAAGATGCGGCAGAAGTAACTTTTGAATATCAGCCATTAGAAAGCGGGAACGTGATAACGATCGGTCATACAGCGATTGATATCCAAGCATTATACTCCCCGGGACATACCATTGGATCGACTTCATTTGTGGTGGATCAAAAATACTTGCTAAGCGGGGATATACTATTCATCGATTCCATTGGCAGACCGGACCTAGCTGGTTTGGCTGAGGATTGGGTTAGGGACTTGAGAGAAACACTGTATACACGTTATAAAGAATTATCAGAAGAGTTAATTGTATTGCCATCACATTTCATGATCATTGATGAATTGAATGAAGATGGAAGTGTCGCTAAAAAGTTGGGTTCGCTATTTGCTGAAAATCACGGATTGAACATAGCGGAAGAAACGGAATTCAGAGAGCTGGTAACAGGTAATTTACCGCCTCAGCCAAACGCTTATCAAGAAATTCGCGAAACTAATATGGGGAAAATCGAACCCGATGATGAAAAACAGCGTGAAATGGAAATTGGACCAAATCGCTGTGCGGTTCGCTAATTCCGATAAAAATTAAAGACAAGAAAATAGGAGAGATGAAATATGAATTCAGATAAAATGCTAGATGCTAAGGGGCTTGCATGTCCAATGCCGATCGTCAAAACGAGAAAAGCCATGAATGATTTGCAAACCGGGCAAGTGCTGGAGATACACGTAACCGATAAAGGAGCTAAAGCCGACTTAGCCGCTTGGTCAAAATCCGGTGGCCATGAACTGGTGGAAACGGCAGAAGAAAATGATATACTGAAATTTTGGATCAGAAAAGGCTGATAAAGTGGAGGGGACCATTAGGGTTCCCTTCTTTTAAGGGAGGCACTTGCAATGGATATAACCTTTATCATTACCATCTTTTTGATTGGTTTTGTAGGTTCATACGTATCAGGGATGCTCGGCATCGGGGGTTCGATAATAAATTATCCAATGCTGCTGTTTATTCCCCCAATCTTCGGTTTAGCGGCATTTAGTGCCCATGATGTGACAGGCATAAGCGCTGTACAAGTCTTATTCGCTTCCATCGGAGGTATATGGAGCTATCGTAATAGCGGACATTTAAATAAAACGCTTATTCTTTACATGGGGATCAGTGTGTTGATCGGAAGTGTGGTTGGAAGTTTTGGATCACAAACGATGTCGGAAAACGGAGTGAATATCGTCTATGGCATCTTGGCGTTGATAGCGGCTGTCATGATGTTCATTCCAAAGAAAGGGATAGATGATATTCCTGTGGATCAAGTTACCTTTAATAAATGGCTTGCGGCCATCCTGGCATTAATCGTTGGTTTAGGCGCCGGGATAGTCGGTGCCGGAGGGGGCTTTCTATTAGTTCCCATCATGCTTATCGTTTTAAGAATTCCAACAAGGGTCACGATTGCGTCTTCATTGGCAATCACATTCATTTCATCCATTGGTGCAACAGCAGGGAAAATATCAACGGGTCAAGTTGACTTCTATCCGGCGTTGATCATGGTTGTAGCTAGCTTAATAGCATCTCCGCTTGGGGCAATGGCCGGTAAAAAAATGAATGTAAAAGTGCTGCAAGTCATACTGGCTCTATTAATTTTAGCGACGGCTGTAAAAACTTGGACGGGGATCATATCTTGAGTTTTGACACGGGAGGGAGCAGTTGCGAAAAGTTCTATCGTTAAAGAAGTGTTCACAATAGGCCACACTAATAGTTCCTTTTCCTCCATCACTTTTTTTCTTATTATCTTGTACCGATAAGTCAATGGGACTTTTGTTAATAGAAAAAGCTGACTGTTGAAAGTCAGCTTTTTCTTATTGTGGCCGTTTATAAATAATTAAAAGATTACAGCTAAAATAAACCAAACAATCATCAATAATTGAATTAATATTTTGGCTAAACTGCCGCCTAAAAAACCGATGATAGTTGCAAACCCAACTTTAGTAGCCTTCATTATATCTTTTTGAATGATTAATTCCGAAACGAGGACTGCTAAAAATGGTACGAGAATTATTCCAAAAGGAGGGAATACAAATGAACCAACAATCGTGGCAATAGCTGCTATTGTCTCGGATGTTTTTGACCCCCCATACTTTTTAACAAAATAACTGTTTGCGATAATGTCTGCCGCGATTAATACACCGCTCAACACAACCATACTGATCCAGAACCATAACGATAACTCATCGGGATTAACCAGGAATTGATAAACTGCAAATCCTCCCCAAATCGCAACAACCGAAGGAATAATAGGATAGACAATTCCTACAAAACTTAAAGCAAATAAGACGATCGTTAACCCCCACCATAAAATATCCAATGAAACTCCACCTTTTCATACTTACTTTTTCATATATCTATTAAATTATATTTCTATTTAGGGACAAACACCATTTATTCTTTTCTTGTATATTCAATTCCCGCACAGGTCATCAACTAACAAAGGATTAAATCTTGATATCACAAGGGGTTTGAATTCGGTTTTATGTAAAGTGAAGGCTGAATCAACTGGCCACCATCATTAAATTACGTGAAAAAGAATTTTAAGTCCAACCTAGTATCATCCTTTTTAGTGCGTGTTAAAAAGGGTTTTAGCCAAACGGAAAAAAATTTAGTTTATTTATTTACATACCTAACAGGGGTATGGTAATATTTAATCAAGGTAGGAGGTTACCCGATGGAAAACACAGTGAAAGAAGTAGCTTGCCATACAGATGATGTTACGACTTGTCGTAAAAGCCATCATCCAGAACGAGTGAAAAAGGATTTAACCAATCGATTAAATCGTATCGAAGGTCAAATTAGAGGAATCAAAGGGATGGTAGACAAGGACGTTTATTGTGATGACATTATCACACAACTTTCTGCAACACAGTCTGCATTAAATAGTGTAGCCAAAATTCTTTTGGAAGGTCATTTAAAGGGGTGTGTCGTAGATCGCATTTCAGAAGGTGATGAAGAAGTTTTAGATGAATTAGTTGTGACGATTCACAAGCTAATGAAAAAGTAAAAAACTCTATAGAGTGATAGGGAATAAAAGAATTTTTTTATCTTTTATATACCCCTATAGTGTATATTGCGCCAGATATTTTATTAAAGGAGAGAAAAAATATGAAAAAAATAACATTAAATGTACAAGGTATGTCATGTGGACATTGTGTAAATTCAATCGAAGGAAGCGTTGGTCAATTAGAAGGTATTAACCAAGTAAATGTAAAATTAAATGATGCTCAAGTTGAAGTAATATTTAATGAATCGCAAGTATCCCTCGATATAATTAAAGAAACGATTGAAGATCAAGGATATGAGGTAAAATAAGAGTGCTTTTTTAGCACTCTCTTATTTTCAAAAAAATATACCCCTTATGGGTATCGGAGAGGTGGAACACATCATGAGTACAGAAGTAAAAAGTAAAGCTGTTAAAGAAGCGAATATTCAAATTACCGGAATGACTTGTGTTGCATGTGCGACACGTATTGAAAAAGGTCTAAATAAAATGGGGGGGGTCGAGCAAGCAACCGTTAACTTAGCACTTGAAAAGTCATCGATTAAATATGACCCTTCAAAACTGAGTGAGGAAGATTTTGAAAAGAAAATCGAAGCACTCGGCTACGGTGTTGTAAAACAAAAAGCAGAATTTGATATTACCGGAATGACTTGTGCCGCATGTGCGACACGTATTGAAAAAGGGTTAAACAAAATGGAAGGTATTGCAACTGCGAACGTCAATTTAGCGCTTGAAAAAGCAACACTCGAATTTAACCCTTCAGAAGTAACGATTTCCGACATTATTGCAAAGGTAGAGAAGCTAGGTTACGGTGCACACCAAAAACTTGATAATAAAGAACAGGTAGATCACCGTGAAAAGCACATTAAAGATCAACAACGTAAATTCACCATTTCGGCGATTTTATCGTTACCATTATTATGGACAATGGTAGGGCACTTTTCATTTACTTCATTCCTATATGTACCGGATATCTTAATGAATCCATGGATACAATTGATCTTGGCAACACCGGTACAATTTATTATCGGGAAACAGTTTTATGTGGGTGCCTATAAAGCACTTCGTAATGGTAGTGCAAACATGGATGTACTCGTCGTCATGGGTACTTCCGCAGCCTATTTTTATAGTTTATATCAAGCGATTGTTACAGCTGGAACACACCACGGTCCACACCTATATTTTGAAACAAGTGCGGTACTAATTACACTGATTCTTTTAGGTAAATTATTTGAAGCAAGAGCAAAAGGTCGTTCATCAGAAGCGATAAAAAAATTAATGGGTCTTCAAGCTAAAACAGCCATCGTCGAACGTGACGGAGTTGAAAAAGAAGTACCTTTAGAAGAAGTAGTAATAAGTGACACGATTTTAGTGAAGCCAGGTGAAAAAATTCCTGTTGATGGTGAAGTAGTAGAAGGAACTACAGCTGTGGATGAATCGATGTTAACAGGTGAAAGTTTACCAGTGGATAAAAAAGCAGGTGACGCATTATACGGCTCAACCATTAACAAAAATGGTTTCATCAAAATGACAGCAACAAAAGTCGGACGTGATACAGCGTTAGCCCAAATTATTAAAGTAGTAGAAGATGCACAAGGTTCAAAAGCACCAATCCAACGTATGGCGGATCAAATTTCAGGTATTTTTGTACCAATTGTAGTAGGGATTGCCATCCTTACATTCCTAGTATGGATTATATGGGTTCAACCAGGGGAGTTTACACCAGCACTTGAAGTGTTAATTGCAATTCTTGTGATTGCTTGTCCATGTGCACTTGGTTTAGCGACACCAACTTCAATTATGGCCGGTTCGGGTCGTGCAGCAGAATTTGGTATTTTGTTCAAAGGTGGCGAGCATTTAGAACAAACCCAAAGTATCGACACAGTGGTAGTGGATAAAACAGGTACTGTCACACATGGTAAACCTGTATTAACAGATGTTATATTAGCAGATGGTCAATACGAAGATAAATTTTTATCAATGATCGGTGCTGCAGAAAAACAATCCGAGCACCCATTAGCAGAAGCAATCGTTCAAGGGATTCAAGAGAAAGGTATCGAACTTGGTGACGTCCAATTCTTCGAGGCGATCCCAGGTTATGGGGTGCAAGCGACGGTTTCAGGTCAAGGAGTGGTCATTGGTACACGGAAACTGATGCAACAATATGGGATTGATATTCATTCCGTTCTTCCTGCAATGGAAGAATTAGAGCGAAATGGGAAAACAGCGATGTTAGCTGGAATTAATGGCCAATATGCTGGGGTAGTTGCTGTAGCAGATACGATAAAAGATACCTCTCGTGAAGCAGTACGTCGATTACAAGAAATGGGCATCAAGGTTATCATGATGACAGGTGATAATGAACGTACAGCCCAAGCAATTGCTAAAGAGGTAGGCGTTGATGCAGTTATTGCGGAAGTGCTTCCTGAAGGGAAAGCAGAAGAAGTGAAAAAACTGCAACAACAGGGCAAAAAAGTTGCAATGGTTGGTGACGGTATTAATGATGCACCTGCACTTGCCACTGCTGATATTGGTATGGCCATTGGTACAGGTACAGATGTTGCCATGGAAGCTGCTGATATCACTTTGATTCGAGGTGACCTAAACAGTATTGCTGATGCAATTTTAATGAGTCGTAAAACGATGCGTAATATTAAGCAAAACTTATTCTGGGCATTTGCCTATAATACCATTGGGATTCCAATTGCTGCAATAGGGTTACTTGCACCATGGGTAGCTGGCGCAGCGATGGCATTTAGTTCCGTATCGGTCGTCTTAAACGCATTGCGTTTACAAAGAGTGAAATTAGAAAAATAAAATAGTTGATGTCACCTGTCACTATATTTAGTGGCAGGTATAATATCGATAAAATATATACCTTACCTACGTATAGTAATTGGTTGAAAAAGGAGGAAAAGTTATATGGAGGACAGTGGTAAAAAAATTAAGATCGCCATAAATGGGGGAATAGGATTTGGAGCAAAACTCAACTCAAAACAACTTGTGACGATATCAAAATATATGAATGAAGATGAGGAACTTGAGTTAACCACCTTCCAACAACTCTATATAGAAATCCCGGAAGATAAAAAAGAAGATATTATAGAAGAATTTCAAAGTGTTGGATTAGCATGTTATCCAGTTGGAAACTTCATAAAGAGTTTAAGAACATGTAATTTTTGCAAAGGGGAAGAAGAAGAAGGAATGCCAGTGGCAAAAGAGTTAAATCGCCGTATAGCAGGAAATGCCGTACCATTTACCCTAAAGGTTGCTTACACAGGTTGCCCTATTGGTTGCGGTGAACCCATGTTAAGCGACATAGGTGTGATGAAAATTAGAGATCATTACATTCTATATGTTGGAGGAAAAGCAAAAGGGAAAGACGCCGAGGTTGGTTCTTTGCTGAAGGAGAATTTAAAGCCAGAAGAATTATATGAATTAGTAGAAGAGATTATCGCTATCTATTCACAAATAGGTAAAAAGCGAGAGACATTTTATAAATTTTTAAAACGAATAGGTAGAGATCAATTAATAAGTTAATATAAATTTCTGTATTTTGTTGTGATGGTTAAGTAATTAAGTTAAAGGAGGTAATCATAATGAAAACTAAACGGACAACCCTATTTCTTCTTACCTTAGTCCTTGCCGTACTTTTAGCGGCTTGCTCCGATGGTGATAAGGAGAACGAACATGCAAATATGAATCATAGAGATGAATCCGAACAAGATAAGAATTCAAGCTATACGAAACATGAAGGCATGGAAGGAATGGATCACATGAATCATTCAAGTTCAGGTGAAGTACCAAAAGGATTAAAAGAGGCTATGAATCCAAAATTTAAAGTGGGAAGTAAAGCCATTATTAATTCTGATCATATGGAGGGAATGGAAGGTGCTGAAGCAACCATCGTCAGTGCATTCGATACCACTATTTATACAATTTCGTATACACCGACAACTGGCAGAGAAAAAGTAATAAATCACAAATGGATTATTCATGAAGAAATTCAAGATACTACCGACAAACCGTATAAACCAGGAGATGAAGTGATCGTCGAAGCAGACCACATGAGAGGCATGAAGGATGCAAAGGCAGTAATTGATTCAGTCCAACAAACAACTGTTTATATGGTTGATTACACTTCAACAACTGGTGGAGAACAAGTGAAAAATCATAAATGGGTAACAGAAAGTGAACTTTCAGCTAAATAAAAAACAATTAGCACTAGTAAATGAAAGGCTTACTCTACAAATACATTCTATTGTTGGGAGTGAAATTTTCTATTAAATACTATACGTAGGTTGACTAATTTTCAGCAAAATCAGGGGAGTTTTAGAAACCAAATTAATCTTGCTTTTGGCAGCAGTCTCAAGTTTACATTTCTAAAAATGAACCGAAAATAAATTCTAAAATTGGAGGGAATTGAATAATGTCAACACATTCACAGACGCTTGCGCAAGCCGACCCGAAGCGCTGGAAAGCTCTTGCTTTATTGTGCACTGCGTTTTTCTTGACTATCATGGATACAACGATCATGCAGGTTGCCCTGCCAGCCATCAAAGAAGGGCTCGGCTATACGCAGGTGAGTTTGCAATGGGTGATGAACGCATATATTATTTTCTTCGGAGGACTTCTGCTATTGGGAGGAAAGTTGAGCGATTTGTTCGGCCAACGGCGCTTATTCATGTGGGGGTTTTCAATCCTGACCTTGGCGTCTTTACTCGCAGGATTGGCTTGGAATGATTCGGTGCTAAACGTCGCCCGTGCACTCCAGGGTGCCGGTTCCGCCTTAATTACACCGGCTGCAATGTCCATTGTAATGATACTGTTTACCGCAAACCCGAAGGAAATGAATAAGGCGCTTGCTTTCTGGGGCCTTGCCGGTGCGGCGGGTGGGTTGGCCGGTGTATTCCTCGGAGGCATCATTACGGAGTGGCTGGGCTGGCGGTGGACGTTTCTGATCTACGTTCCCATCGGTATTCTGGTTTTGGTCTTGTCCCCAGGACTCCTACAGAAAGGCATACTTAGAAAAGGCCGCATCGATTACGCTGGCGCTTTCTCCATAACGGCTGCTATAGTGCTGTTCGTTTTCGGCATCGTAACCGCAGAACACAATGGATGGAGTTCACCCTCTACTGTATGGACATTGATTATGGGGGCCTTGTTATTTATCATATTTATTTTTATTCAGGCCAAGAAGAAGGAGCCACTCCTGCCACTTCGTATTTTTAAGATTCCCAACTTGGCCGCGGGTAATATTGCGCTTATTATGCTAAATGGAATGTGGATTCCATTCAATTATTTCATTATGTTGTACTTACAGCAGGTATTGAAATTTTCTCCCTTCGAAGCCGGAGTGGCCTTAATTCCGGCGCCGATACTAATAGCGATTACTATGATTTTTATAACTGGAAAGTTGGTTGAAAAATTCGGTTTAAAAGCTGTTCTATTTATTGGATTTCTAGCACTTGGATGTTCTATGCTCTTGCTTTCCTTCGACACACCAGCAAATGGAAAATATTTGGATAACGTCCTACTGGCTTTACTGTTGGCTTCTCTGGGTAGGGCACTAGCCTATATTCCAGCTCAAACGGCGGCTATATCAGGTGCCAAACCGGAAGAGTCAGGGTTGGTATCGGGCGTATACAATACTACTTCCCAGATCGGCTCGGCGATTAGCCTAGCCATCATGGTTGTAATTGCTGCAGCGACAACGGCCTCCAGTACCGCAGGAGATCCAGTCGTCACTCTGAATGAGGGCTTTCAACAAGCATTCTTCTGGTCCGGCATGGTGGCTTTTGCAGGCGCAGTATTAGCGCTTCTGTTTATCCGCTCATCAAAGCAAGGAGAATCGAATAGGGTAAAGTGATGTAATCGCAATTCTTAAATTACTCGAGCTATTGCTCCCACGAAGAATCGGGAAAAGTTACCGACCGAATAGGGTAAAGAGCAGCTCGATCAATCGTTTAACTGTATCGACGGTTAATTATCGATAGGCAGCCGATGGGAGATACCCCTCATCGACTGCTTTTTTTTTGCATATGTGCATCATTATTAGGATTGAGATAACACATAACTTATATTAAATAATACAAGTGTGTAAAAAAGTCCTCGAAGAGGTCACAGTATTAGATGGGGTAGTACCAGCGAAGCTGTCACAATCCCATAAGGAAATGTAAGGATTAAAATAAGTTATGATTTTAAATACTTCAAACACGTATCCCCCCATCCTGTTTAAGATGGGGGAAATAAGGCAGTTGATTTTTTATAAAGTATGCTTTAATAATCTAAGCTTTATCCCACAATCACGCCAGATTGTTGAAAATCATAGACTGTTGAACTGATTTGCACTTCTAAAGAAGCCCCATCCTTTATTCAAATGATTCATCAACATGTTTTAAAATCTCATAAGAATGGATTTCCTTGCTCAATTCGTAAATATTAGATATTACTATGATTTCATCTACTTGATAAGTCTGTTGGAATTCCATCAGATCCCGACGAATAGTTTCTGCATCACCCATGATTGTATACCCTAGTCGATGATGAAGAATTTCTAATTCAACTTGTGATAACGATTCAAGGAAGTTTTTAGTTGGTGGAATAAGCTGACTTAAATTATTTGTATAAATATCGATATACACCTGCAAATGACTTGCAGAAATCAATGACGCCTCTTCCATTGAATCTGCTGCAATCACATTAATACAAGCCATCACATAAGGCTCTTGTAAATAAGCAGACGGTTGGAAATTTTCTCGATAAATAGCGAGCGCTTCTTCCATCGCATGAGGCGAAAATTGAGCACCAAATGCATAAGGTAGACCAAGATTTGCAGCGATCCTAGCCGAACCCATTGAGGAGCCTAATATAAAGGCTGGTACATTCGTTCCAATACCTGGATAAGCACGAACCTCTCCTTGCACGCTCTCATCCCCTACAAAACGCAAAATATCTCGTACTTCCCGTTCAAAGAAAAACACCCCGTTATGATTCGAACGACGAATCACATCGGCAGTTTTTTGATCAGTTCCTGGTGCGCGACCTAACGCTAAATCTACACGATTTGGATACAGTGTTTCAAGTGTTCCAAATTGCTCCGCTACGACTAATGGGGAATGATTTGGCAGCATAATACCTCCTGAACCTACGCGAATGTCTTCTGTATTTGCTAATATATGTTGTACAATAGATACGGTAGCTGAACTAGCATAAGCGTCGTGATTATGATGCTCTGTAAACCAAATCCGTTTATAGCCCATTTTATCTACAGCTTTGCCTAATGACACTGCAGAATCAATCCCTTGTTTCATTGTTTCTCCTTGTCTTAATGGAGCAGCTGATAAAACTGATATATCAAATTTTTTCATAATATTTCACCCCTAAAATAATGAATATTTAACTTATACAAATCACTGAACAAAACATTTTAATAATCGTTCATATTAAAGTGGGTGCTTGCTCTTTTGATTTGCATGCATATAAATATATACTGCCTCAACCAATCAATACATAAGGAAAATAAAGTTATTTCATGATTTCACTTTATTTTTAAAGTTTTTAAGCAAACATAAAAAAGTGTACAGCGAACACAAACTATGTAAAAATACATCTAATTTTTTTAGAAAGGATACAAGAATATGATTGATGAAACAGATAAAAAAATACTCGACGAGCTGTCTAAAAATAGTCGCCTGACTATGAAAGAATTAGGGGGGAAAGTACATCTCACTGCACCAGCAACCGCATCAAGGGTAGCAAAGTTATTAGACAATGACATTATAAAAGGATGCAGTATCGAAGTGAATCAAGTGAAATTAGGTTTTGCTATACATGCATTTCTAAATATTTATATCAAAAATATCCATCATCAACCGTATTTAGCTTTTATAGAAACACAAGATAACTATGTAATAAACAATTATAAAGTTAGTGGAGACGGTTGCTATTTGCTTGAATGTAAATTCCCTTCAAATGAGGTATTAGATCAATTTTTAAATAACTTAAACAAACAAGCAAACTATAAAGTATCGATTGTTATTAGCTAATAGTTTACTTTATAAAACGGAGATGTTAGGACATAAAACATGATGTATGTCTTCTCTAAAAATCCCTAGCTTGGACATGAAATTCACCAAGGTAGGGATTTTTATACATAATTTAGTAACGGTTTACATTGATACATGATGACAACAAACACGTTATTCATCAGACATTAATGACGCATTATAACGCTTTTTCACTTCCTTAATAGACAAATAAAGCTGATAGTTTCCATATTTCAATAAATCATTCAAAAGGTGATTTAAAGCTTCTTGTGAACGAATTAGAAGGCGAAACAGTCATTGAAAAACATATGCCGAATAGCTTCTTCAATACAAACTTACATGAAAAACTACAAGAACAAGGGGTTAAAGAATTAATCGTTTACGGCATGATGTCACATATGTGTATTGATGCAACAGTACGTGCAGCAGTTGAACACGGATATCCATGCCAAGTGATTGAAGATGCTTGTGCAACAACAATAAAAATTGAAGATAAAATCGTTCCTGCTGAGCATGTTCATTACGCATTTAAGGCTGCATTAAAAGGCATCTATGCAACAGTGAAGACAACAGAGGCATTTTTAAAATAAAAGATTCTCCTTTGGAAATGTAACATCTTTTCTTTCACAAGAAAGATGTTTCAACAGTTTAAAAAAAGGGTGTCCAGAAAGAACAAATTCTGGACACCCTTTATTCATTATACTTTATTTTGTTTTTCGATATCAGTATTCCCATCTGAAAAAAGATCAAGATGGTCTGTTTTTGGTCCATAGTAATACCATGTACAGGAATTGTCTTTTCCATAAATATAGATATTGATGAAGGTATACATAAAGCACCCTAATTGCTTGATTTACTTTAATGCAAGATCCCTAAATACCCCCATTCTCTTATAATTTCCCTACTCTAGCTGAAGCTGCTGGTCATGTTAAATGTACTCTCTCTCCCAGTTCTTTCAGTGTAATTCGGCTATTGATACATAATTTCTCTATGAATTTTTTTATCTGTTTGATCTATTTGAAAGTTAGTTTCCTTTCGAAAATAAAGTCAAAGAGTTAAAACACCTTATTTTATCTATGTATTTGGACACTGCTGATATTATACACTTAATTCTGTCAAACTAAGACAAATAAAAAGAAAAGTGAGTTGTAAATATGAATATTACAAATTCGAAATGCAACAATTGTTGTAGAATACGCAAATAAAAAATTTTAAAAGATCCTATGTTAGCAGAGAAAGGTTCGTACCCTACTTTCCCTGAAACGATAAGACGACATCTGTTTCATCCTTTGGTGAGTTTGCCAACATCAATTGATAACATTCTGGATGGCGTAGATGCAGTAATTGTTACTCATCTACACCCAGATCACTTTGATGATGTAGCAAAAAACGTATTGCCAAAAAACATCAAAATGATTGTTCAAAATGAAGCAGATGCAAAAGAAGTAAAAGCAAGTGGTTTGAAAATGTAGAAGTACTAAAACAAGACACTGTTTTTGAAGGGATCCAATTAGTAAAAACAAAAGGTGAACATGGTAGAGGAGAAGAGTTATTAAACTTAATGGGTGAAGTTTGTGGAGTAGTATTAAAGCACCCAAGTGAAAAAGTTTTATATGTAGCTGGTGATACAGTATGGTATGACGCTATCGAAGACGAGATTAGCACAACAAGGGACCATGTTGTTTTTATGAGATGGAACACCCATGTATTACAATGAAATCGTGATGCAATATACCATTTTCAAAAGTACAGTAAGCCAGGTACACGCCAAGCTTAAAGCTCAAAATTTCATTACGTATGAGAGCAATCCAAACAATCATCGTGAGTTTTTCATCGTATTAACAGAGAAAGGCCTTACTTATCAGAAATTAAGCGAAGAAGCGGATAAAGATTTTCTGATGAAGCACTTCTCTGACATCGATTTAGAACAATTACAAAATATAGTACAAACAATGAAGAAAGTGAATGCATCCATTTCATCCTCCAACAGATAGGACATGACTTGGTTTACAATCAATTAGAGGTAATCAATTATGAATCGAAAGGAAAAAGTGTCTATTGCACTTGCATTATCTAGTTTATTTATTGCTTATTTGGGGATGGGACTTGCTTCACCAGTTATGCCATCAATTGCAGAGGAATTAAGTTTAAATGGTGCCGTTGTCGGTTACTTGTTCGCTGTAATGGCATTTGCACAGTTTTTGGCTTCACCTTTTACAGGCGTATGGGTCGATTCAATCGGCCGTAAAAAAATGATTGTCATTGGTCTTTTATTATTTTCATTTTCAGAGGCACTATTTGGCTTTGCGGATGAAACTTGGCTATTATTTGTGAGCCGTCTTCTTGGTGGTGTAAGTGCCGCTTTCATTATGCCAGCCGTTGTTACGTACGTTACAGATAAAACGACCTTATCAAATCGGGCAAAAGTGTTAGGTTACCAATCAGCTGCAATCAGTTTAGGGTTTATAATTGGGCCAGGAGTTGGTGGACTGATTGCAGAGTTCGGGATACGCGCACCGTTCTTCTTTGCTTCTGCTATTGCACTCATTGCTACCATTATTATTTTTATTCTATTGGATGATTCGATTACAGTAGAACAGCTACAAAAAAATCGCGCATCCGCTGTACGTCCAGTATTTATACAAGAATTTAAAAAATCATTTCAACCAAAGTACTTCACACCACTACTGATCGTATTCATACTAGCGTTCGGACTGGCCGTTTATGAAATGATGTTTAGCTTATTCGTCGATGAAAAGTTTGGCTTTACAATTCGTGATATTTCAATCGTTATTACGGTTGGTTCAATTTCTGGTGTTGTTGCTCAGATTATATTCTTTGATAAACTAGTCAATGTAATTGGTGAACGAATGTTAATTAATTTAACCTTACTATCTGCTGCTATTTTTATCTTTCTAACGATTTTAATAGACGGTTACTTGACAATGATTGTTGTGACGAGTATTGTATTTTTCTCTTGTGATATTTTACGCCCCGCTGTAACATCATTTTTATCGAAAATCGCCGGGAAAAACCAAGGGTATATTGCGGGCATGAACTCTGCTTATACAAGCTTAGGTATCATACTTGGACCAATTATTGGCGGTATTTTATTTGATATCAATATCGATATGCCGTATATATTTGCCACAATTGTTCTTGTCATCGCGTTTGTTATTTCAAGTGTAAAATTAAAGAAACCTAACCTCAATTAGACCTATTCAGATATCCGCTATCTCAAAAGATAGTGGATTTTTTTATTTAACTATCAAAAATACATGAAGAGGCACATGGACAAACACTTCAAATATTAAAATACCATTCCATAGAAATTTACTGCTAGTGGAAGAAAAGTAGCTGCGTCATTCAGCCCTGCAGATAGTTCAGTTTCTCTTATTGTTGGTAGAAAATAATTACTCAATACACAAGAAGTCAAGAAAAAATTGAAGCGGTACAAAAAGGCAATATTGCAGGTCGTCCACGAAAACCGGATGAAAATGTGCAAAAAGCTATTGATATGTATCAAAGTAAAAAATATACTTTAAGTGATATAAAGAATGAAACAGGCATAAGTAAATCTACATTATATCGTTATTTAAAAAACTAGTACGTTAATGTACTAACGGGTCCGTTAGCTGAAGATCTGAGCTGTCTTTAAGGCAGCTTTTTCTTATGGAACTAACAGGGCAGGATAGTTTGAATAAGATACAAATACTATTGTGGTAAAATAGAGATAAAGTGGTTATGAAAGGAGATATTTAATTGGAATTCTTAGTGTTCAATATGTTCTTTCCTATATGGGGTCCTGCCGACGCTAATATTATACGCTAAGACATTTTTTGGAGGCAAAAACATTTTTCCTTACGCTAATCAAATTCAGACCTGAAAAATACCGATTCCTGTACGGTTGTAAGAATCAACTTTTTTTATTTAAATATATTAGCTCATTGTTTAAATTCGAGCAAATTAGAAATTATAAAACGACTATGATAAAATTCATTTGTTTTTACTATCGTTAAAAAGGATGCCTAACACAATAGTAACAGGTCATACTTCTGTTGTATGATTTGTAGTAAGTATATCTGATTTAATCACTCTATATTTGTATATAGAGTGACTAGTTAAATTAACTAATAAAGGTGTGTCTATATGTCTAAACAACAAGAAATTATTACAATTTCAAGAAGAATTATTTATTCGAAAGGATATCAAGCCACTTCTATCAGTGATATTCTTGATGCTGCTAACATTGGGAAAGGACAGTTTTACCATTACTTTTCCTCTAAGCATGATCTTGGTTTAGCTGTAGTAGAAGATTTAGTAAAAGAATGTGATCAAGAAGTTTTTTTGGAGATTTTCCAATCTGAATTTGATCCAATCACTAAATTAAATAAAATGCTGAAGAGAACATTAGTATTCCATACAGACGAGGAAGGGAAATCAGGTTGTCCCGTTGGCAACTTAGCTATCGAAATGAGTGAACATGATGAGATGTTTCGATTGAAGATACAATATATCTTTGACCGATGGATTTCTTCTATAGAAGAGACTTTAAATGAATTAATAAAGCAAGGGCATTTTCCATCTAATATGGATTCGAAAAAACATGCTCAATCCATCGTTGCCATGATTGAAGGTGGAGTTTTATTAATGAAGAGCCAGAAAGATATAAGCTTCCTTACAAACGTTCTAGATGTAATTCGAGTACAATATCGTCTTTCTTAATGATATGAGACTTTCTCATATCATTTTTCTTGCTTATCCTCTGAATGTATGATAATTTAATTTTGTACCGAATGGTAGGTACAAAATAATGATTTATGAATCTTAAGGTATCAACACCAGATCTTATTAGATGAAGGAGAAGATAGAATGGGTAATGATAGTCTATATCAAAAATCAGACATTAATCGTTTAGGGGAATTTAGTAAATTAAGTGGTGAAGCATTTCGTGCATTTGTCAACTTCGATCATAAGGCCTTAGCTGAAGGGAAACTATCATCTAAATTAAAGGAATTAATAGCTGTAGCAGTAGCTCACGTTACTGGTTGTCCATATTGTATCGAACTTCATGTTAATCAAGTTAAAAAGAAAGAAACTACAAAAGAGGAGATGGCTGAAGCTATTATGGTAGCAACTGCTTTAAAAGCAGGGTCTGCTTTGGCCCATAGCGTTAATGCTTTAAATGCTTATGATGAGACAGGTGATGATGAATTATACAAAGCATCGTATTTTAACCGCCTAAAAGAATTTTCTTCCTTACATGGAGAAGCATTTAAATCCTTTGTTTCCTTTGATCTACAAGCAATGAAAGCAGGAAAACTTAGTGTAAAAGAGAAAGAATTGATTGCTATTGCAATAGCTCATGTAACAGGTTGTCCATATTGTATTGAAGATCATGTAAAAAGAGCTAAAAAAGCTCAAGTTACAAAAGAAGAGATGGCTGAAGCTATTATGGTAGCAACCGCATTAAAAGCAGGGTCTGCTATGGCTCACGGCATTAATGCTTTAAATGCTTATGATGAAAGGATCTGAACTGAATCTATCAGGATGGATAAAAAAACTGACAGGAAAAACAACAATTACAGTTGGATCTGACGGTCTCGAGGGCGCTGATTTCGTGGATTTCTTTGCTACTGGGGAAGAGGCTAATGGCAAAGTCAACAAGATGGACGATTTAATCGAGAGATTAGAACATGAAGAATTCGATTTGATAGCAGTGGGTCACGCATTATTGGCTGACCCTGACTGGGTAAACAAAATCAGAGATGGACGAACAGAAGTATATTAAGGAGTGAAATCACATGGCTGATCTAAAAACAAATTTAAAGACTGTTTGGTATGGAAACACAAAAGGTAACGGAAGGATTAAAGCTAATTTCCTTGAAACAAACATCGCGATACCTGAATCTTTGGGTGGCAGTGGGGAAGGTGCAGAGCCTAAAGAATTACTTATAACTTCTGCTGCAGCCTGTTATACGATGACTCTTGTCAGTATGCTGGAAACAAGAAAATTGCCTGTCACTGGATTGACAATGGATTCGGAAGCAACTAATTCAAAAGAAGAAGGATTCAAAATTATACATTATCCTCAAATTATCTTGTCTGCTGCTGCAACAGAAGAGCATATCCAAGCAGCTAATAGAGCAATTGTATCCGCAGATAAAGGATGCGCAATCGGAAATATGTTGAAAAAAGCAGATGTTCAAATAGATATTGAAGGTAAAGTATCTATATCATCTGAGGAAGAAAATTAGTCAATATGATGAAGGTTGCGAATTAGGCTGGTGCTAAAACGAATGTTGAAGACAAAACTGGTAGGCTTATCATCGATACAGGAATTGAAAAATTAGAGTAAACAATTTTGCTGAAACATAGGCCGGGACAAACAGTAAAAGGAGCACGAAGCGATGGTACTACTTTTCCAGTAGCTCTAACGCGTTGTCTGACGGCAGCAAAGATTCAGGTCCGCTGAATCCGCTTGAAATTGATGGCGTCAGAACCTAAAAGGGAATATGGTGATTCAGAGAACCTTTAAAGGAGAATCAATATGAAAAAGGTAAATGAGCTAACTACGCTTAAGATGGTAGAAGAGTTTCTTGAAAATCATGAATTGAGCTTCTTGTACGTATCTACACCAGAGTGTAGTACTTGTCACGCTATATTACCTAAGCTAAGGGAACTGCTGGACCATTACCCACTTATCCACCTGGGGCACATTGATGCTAGTAAGGTAGAAGAGGTAGCAGGGAAATTTTTAATTTTAACAGCTCCAATTATGCTTTTGATGATAGATCAAAAGGAATATTTACGGGAGGATCGGTTTGTTCGCTTTGATCATTTAAAGGAAAAACTAGAACAGATTTACGAGATGTTTACTCGGTAAATCCTTTATATATATAAAGATGTCAATTCAAATTGGTATTACGATAATTAAATTGAACACGATATTGTAACAAAGGCAGAAAAGATAAGGGGTAAAAGTGACAACATTAAAACATTGGTTGCTATACCTTAGGCTTATTGGTATGGAACTAGAAATAATAAATATACAAAATAATTGTTACCTCTTATGCAATCAATAAACTCAGAAGCTATTACATAAAACAATTATGGAATTAATGAATAACTTGGTGCAGATACTGCTATTAAATCTGTGACAGGTTCTAATGAAGGATTCTCATTATGATTTGTTAATAGTAAAAGAAGTTGTTAGTGTTTGTTAAATATTTAAAAGGTACATTAAAAACAATCAACTAATCTGAGGTGAAAATATGTTAGTACAATACAAAACAGTAAATATTAATAACATTAATATCTTTTATCGAGAAGCTGGTAATACAAGTAATCCTACAATTTTATTGCTTCATGGTTTTCCGTCTTCTTCTCATATGTATCGAAATTTGATAACTAAATTGATGGATGAATATCATATTATCGCGCCAGATTACCCAGGTTTCGGAAATAGTGATCAACCTGGAATGGATGAATTTGAATATACTTTTGATAACTTAGCCCATGTAATAAATGATTTTGTAGAAAAATTAAAATTAGAGAAATTTAGTATCTATGTTCACGATTACGGAGCGCCAGTAGGATTCAGAATAGCAACGAAACATCCTGAACGAATTCAAGCCATTATCACTCAAAATGGAAATGCTTATGAGGAAGGATTACAATCTGCTTGGGATCCTATACGTACTTATTGGGAAAATCCTACTGAGGAAAATAAGAATAATTTAAAAGCTCTTTTATCAGAGGACTTTACAAAATATCAATATATAGATGGGACTCGCAACCCTGATCGAATAAGTCCCGATGCGTGGAATATGGATCAATTCGTATTGGATCGTCCAGGCAATAAAGAAATACAACTTGCACTTTTTTATGATTATCGAAACAACGTTAAACAGTATCCTAGCTGGCAGGAATACTTTAGAACATATCAACCTCCAGCATTAGTAGCGTGGGGGAAAAATGATCTTTTCTTTGGGCCAGAAGGAGCCTTGGCTTTCCAAAGAGATCTAAAAGATTGCGAGGTACATTTATTAAATACGGGGCATTTTCCTTTAGAGGAAGAATTAGAAACTAGTGCTAATCTGATTAAACAATTTTTAGGAGAACGTTTAAAATAGTTGATGCAAAGTAATAATATTAAATATCCAATTAGGGTTGTTACTGGCTAAGCAGGCAAAACCTAAATTACAGAAAGACTAGGGGAAGTTATGTGCTCTTACGTTGGCTGTAATTTAGGTTTTTTATTACCCGAGAGGTTTCTTTGGAGGAGGTATAGCCAAAATAATCTTTATTACGTTATTTATATAAGAATAAAACGTTGAAACTAGTTCCATAATTTAAGCTTCGTGTGTAAATAAAGGAGGAATTTTATATGGAAAGTTGTCTTCGCTGGAGTAGATCCAAGTGTTCACTCATCAGTTAAGTTTACGCCAACCATTAATCATATTACAAAAAGGGGTTCGATCAGATTACGTCATTCTCTGTATCTTGCCGTACTATGTGGCTTAAGAAGTTCAAGGAACAAAAAGCTTAAAAAATTAAAAAATCAGAAGGAAAACCTGTCAAAGTGTCAATCGTTGCCTGTATGAATAAGTTGCTTCATAGGATTTACGCTCTTCTATTAAAGAGAAAAGAAATGTACCTAGATTTAGCCTGATTAACGGTTTTGAGAAACAGAGAAACATCCTTCCAAAAGGGGTTTGGAGGGTTATTTGTCATGGCCAAAAATAGTATATCATAAGGGGAATGAAAATTTTAGAGAAAGAAATTGACATCCTATTAGCTGATTTAGCTGAAGATCAGAGCTGTCTTTAAGGCAGCTTTTTCTTATGCTACTAACGGGGCGGGTTAGTTGAAAAAAGAACTATTTTGAACTACCTAGAAATAAATACTATATAGAAAAAAGATAAGGAGGTGTTTGTATAGAAAAGGTACCTGTTAAAACGATTAAGAAGATAGAAGAGGACATAGAAAAAAATGATTTAGGGAAAGCAAGGGATAGACTAAAAGGGTTAATTTCAACCTATCCTAATGAGTTAGAACTCCGTAAAAAGTTCGGGGACATCTAATTTGCATTAAAATATCCTTCAATGGCAGGTCGTTACTGGTATTTAGAAAAGAATAAGGCATCAGAGATGGTAAAAGCGTGTATTCTGTTCGAAAAAATCTTTGGGAAACGAACCTATTCTATTAGTACAACAGTGCTGTTTGATCTTTGTTCAACAATTGGGCCAGATAATAGAATAACCACTTGGAAGTTAATTGGATATTTTCGTGAATAAACCTTTTTGCTGCAACTTAGTATAGATCTTCCCCCCCCTCAACTCTTTCAATGGATTTCATATTTTCTTATTTTACTAAAGAAAACCCCAATTTATAAAAATGAATTTAAGTCTTTTTCACTAACTTTCGCAAAAATAATGATTTTTCAGAACATATAAAAGAGAAAGTAGGTAGAAAGTTCTGTAAAATTAACCCAATAGCAATCCGATAGAAAGGCAATTAATATTATTGTATGAATATTTTAAATTTTTAGAAAGGGGTATTTTTTCGGGGAATTCTATTTAACTAAGAAAGTAGGGAAGATATGAAAATTCATTCATTCATTAAACGTACAGCAGCGATTACGCTGTCAGCTGGCCTGCTGCTATCATCAGCAAACACGCCTTTCATTCCTTATGCAAATGCAGCGAACATAAAGGCAGAAGACGTCTTGGCTTCGTTGACAAGTGAACAACGAAAAGCGTTAAATAAACTTGAAATGACAGATAATGTCGGATTGCAAGGATTTAAAATGGAAGAGTTAAAAAAGGATAAAGAAATCTCGGTCATCGTCCAGTTCAAATCAAAGCCGGGAAAAGTTGCAGTCTTGGATGCGAATGTAAAAGGAAAGAAGCTTTCAAAAAAACAAGCGGATGATCAAGTAGAAAAGGAACATGCTCAGTTTAATAAAGACATTCAATCGATTCTTCCATCTACTAATCTTAGAAGCAAGAAAACAGGTCATAAAATCACTTCTACCTTTAAGACCGTTTATAACGGGGTAGCTATGAAGCTGCCAGCTAATCAGGTAGAGCAGCTCTTGCAATCCAAAGTCGTAAAAGCAGTATATAAAAATGTAGAATTTAAGGTCGATCCGATCGCCATGGGAGAGAAATCAGCACCTGGTACATCCGTTGAAAGTATTCCATATTTAAAAATTGACCAGCTGCATAATGAAGGTATTACAGGAAAAGGAATCAAAGTTGGGGTTCTTGATACAGGGATTGATTACAACCACCCTGATTTGAAAGATGCCTATAAGGGCGGTTACGATTTAGTTGATCAAGATAATGATCCAATGGAGGCAACGTACAAGGATTGGCAAGCGTCGGGGCAACCAGAATTTAGCTGGTCCGGTTCTTCCTATTATACTTCCCATGGAACACATGTTGCAGGTACCATTGCTGGACAAGGAACGAATGCAGAGGTTTCTGTGAAAGGTGTGGCTCCTGATGTGGATTTATATGCGTATCGTGTTCTTGGACCATATGGATCAGGATCATCTGAAGGGGTCATTGAAGGTATAGAAAAAGCTGTAAACGATGGCATGGATGTTATCAACCTTTCCCTCGGATCGGACATCAATGATCCTTATGATCCAACCAGTACTGCCATTAACTATGCTGTCCTTAATGATGTAACAGCAGTTGTAGCAGCTGGAAATGCAGGATCAGATGATTATACATTAGGTTCACCTGGCTCAGCAGCACTTGCTTTGACAGTCGGGGCGAGTGATGTGCCGATGGCGGTTTCTACTTTCAATGGGAAAATCGGAAATAAAGATTCGATCGAACTTGTTAGTTTGGGACGCCACTATTCAGACCATTTAAAGGAATGGGAAGGGAAATCCTATGAGGTAGTGAATGTCGGTTTAGGAAATGGCTCTGATTATTCCGGCAAGGATGTAAAAGGGAAAATTGCACTTGTGGAACGCGGAGAATTCGCCTTAGCGGAAAAGGTCAGCAATGCAAAACAAAATGGAGCAGCCGCCGTTCTTCTTTATAACAATGTGGAAGGGCAAATTAATGCCAATCTTGGAGAGTCCGTTGACTTTGTGCCTGCATTTTCTTTAACAAAAGAAGCGGGAGAAAGCATTAATGCACAGATTCAAGCAGGTGAAGCGAATTTTACTTTCTCCAAATACGCGGATAAACAGACAGAAGGTGACCACTTAGCGGACTTTAGCTCAAGAGGCCCGGCAAGAGAAACATACGATATGAAGCCAGAAGTGACGGCACCGGGAGTAAGTGTTCTTTCAACAGTCCCTTCTTATATAGTGGACGCTGAACATCAAGAAAACTATCAATATGCATATTCAAGATATTCTGGTACATCTATGGCTACTCCTCATACAGCGGGGATTGCAGCACTCATGCTTCAAGCGAATCCGCAATTAGAGCCGGAAGATATTAAAGCCGTTCTAATGAATACGGCAGATCCTCTCAACGGAGACTATAGTGTATTTGAAGTTGGAGCAGGAAGAGTTGACCCATACCAAGCTGTGTATAGTGGAACCAGCTTCAAAATTAACGATAAAACATTTGTTCCAGGTGCTGAGGAATTAATCAAGGTAAAAGAATTGACGGGCGGACTCAGCTTTGATGTTCACTATGCAGATAAAAAACTAAATCTGAAAAAATCAATCACTATTGAAAACCATGATAAAGTAAACAAAACTTTCAGTGTATCTGTAACTGAATCGAATGGTTCAAACAGCTTGAAGGAAAATGGAGTGGAGCTGGATATTCCAAGCAAAATCTCTGTAAAAAGTGAAGACTTCAAAAAAGTAACACCACGTTTGCTTATTCCTAAGAAAGCAAAGGATGGAATTTACGAAGGATATATTACATTAACAAACAATGCGATTTCATCAGAGCAGTATCGGATTCCTTTCAGCTTCCGTACAATGGAAGATGGGTTTAATAAGGTCGGGCTACTAAATCCTGCCTTTTCCCCAGGTCATTTAAACCAAGTGGCATGGGATCCTATGCGTACTCCATTTGTAGTTGCTGATTTTAACCTTCGTGCACCAATGGAAAAAATGGATGTCGTTCTTCAAGATGGCAAAACAGGAAAGGACCTCGGGTTGGTCGGAACAATAAATTTAGATTACGCTTATGACAATGTAGATTATGGATTATATGCATTTAATGGAGCTTATTATGAGTTTACAGGAGACTCAAAACAGCCCATTTCGGAAGAAGCAAGTTATGTAAAAAAACCTGGACATTACAAATTGAAATTCATTGGTACAGGTACTTCCGGGAAGATTACAACTGAAACGCAGCATTTGCTCATCGATCTCGATGCACCGAGCTTCAAAAGTTCACTTGATGGAAAGTCTCCATTTATTGAATATAAGTCTGGTCAAGAAACATATCCATTCGACATTCAAATCACAGATCCAACCATTGACGAACTAAAGAAATTGGGCGTAAATATCGATCAATCATCGAACTCGATGGTGTATTACTGGGGTCAAGGTGGTTTCCCTTCTTCGCCAATTCCAATGGATAAAGAAGGAAAGTTTGTCGAAGAAATCGCCCTGGATGAATCCATCCCAGCACTTCAATTTCGCATGAATGGATATGATATGGCAGGAAACAAACCTGCTACAAAGCAATATTACTTTGTAAAAGAAGGTACACCTGTTGCATATGCTATTGGCGAAAAGTATGAGGTGAAAACAGGCGATACGGTAAAAGCAACACTTTCATTAGATAACCTAAACGCAGTGTCAAAGGCGGAATGGAACTTTAATGGTGACGGAGGCTATGACAGAGGTTTAGATAGCGTAGAGTTAGTTGATGCCAAGCTTCACAGCGAATTCTCGGACAAAGCCTCTTTAACGATTAAAGACAAGGTCGTTACTGTCCAATTTAATGAAGAGAGTAAAGCATTAGACCATGCAAAAGTCGTTGAGGTTACGTTAAAGGTTCAGGATGATCAATATACCCTTGGAGCAGCGATTAATCCGACTGTGAGCGTAATGAATGCTAATAACCAGACAAGCAGTGTGTTAGAGGCTGGTTATATTTGGAAGGTTAATCCGCGATTCTCAATGGCCAGAGGTTATGTCTCTCCGCAAGGATTTAAAAATGAAGATGGTACTGTTACAGAGAAAAGGGATTGGAGCAAGGTTGGCGGTACAGTGAAAATCTTTGATTCAGAAGGAAATGAGTTCGATGCGACATCAACGGTAGAAGATGATGGACAATATGTATTCAACAAGCTGCCGTTAAGCACAAATGCCTTCACGATTGAAATGAAAGCGCCAGGCCACTTTGTCACGAAAGAAAAACTGAATTCTGGTATTGGTTTTGAGCACAATGGTGAGTTATACGGTCAAAATCGCTGGATACCTGCCCTTGATATTACAGCAGGTGATGTAAACCAAGACCATGTCATTGATGTTCTAGATGCGATTGAAATTCAAAATGCATGGAAAACAAAGAAGCGTGCAGCGGATATCACCTTTGATGGAATAGTTGATGCTAAAGATATGAAATATGTTCAAACAAACTATCTCAAGCAAAATGAGCATGTTAATAATGCTCCAAAACCAAAGAAGAAGTATAAAGGTAAGACATTGGAATCAATTTTAGTTGAGTTGGGAATTCAGCCATAAATATAAAAAAAACACGATGAAAGCTTAGCTTCATCGTGTTTTAACTTTTAAAGAAAGAGAGTATTCCAATAAGGTTGCGTTATTTGGAATTTCTTCAGAATAAAATATTGAGGTAGATTGGGAATTCGTAAAAAAGGGAAACAAGAGTGAGTATTGAAAAAGCTAATAATAGAGGGATGGTATTAAAGTAGTCTTGCGCTTTTCTTAATTTTACTAGAATATATAGATTATATATTTATTTTTTTCTATATATACTAGATAAAATTACAACCTAGAGGTGAAGCTATGATTGAGGGGAAACTTATCAAGTTTTATCGTGAAAAAGCGGGGTTGACTCAGGGGCAGCTTTGTGAAGGAATTTGTTCTGCTACACATCTTAGTAAGATAGAACGAGAGATAACAGAATACTCAGGGGAAATAACCCACTTATTATCCCAAAGATTGAATATCTGTCTTGATGATGAATTTGTGCGGTATCATAATCTTCAACAGAAACTAAAGTTATGGCACAACACGTTCGTTATGCAACAAAGCAAAGAATCAGAAATTTTAAAAAAAGAAATTGAAAAAGAAACACTGATTCAATTGCCAGATTTCCAAGTTTTCTATCAATTACTTTCTGCAAGGTATTATTTATCTAATTATCAATTAGAAACAGCATTATTAATTATTCAAAACCTGCAAAAAAATGAATCATCTTTTTCTCCGCAAGACCGCAATATGTTAAAACATGTTCTAGGTATGTATTACTTTCACAACGGACAGTATCGAGATTGTATTCAAATTTTAACATCGATTGATCAAAATCAATATAATCAATTTGAATATTATTACCATTTGGCACTAGCCTATCACCTTATTCATTTTAATATAATATCGTATTATTATGCAGAGAAAGTTCTTGACTATTTTCAAAAAACGTTAAATGTCATTCGAATAATTGATACAGAGACGATCATGTTATTACAATTAAATGCAAAGGAGCTTCATGATTTTGAAGAGACGAAAGAACGTTACGAACAATTAATACGTACCTGTGATACCATTAATGAAATAGATCGTAAATCAAAGCTCCTTAATAATCTTGCATTTGAACTTTACAGAAGAAAAAAATACAAAGAAGCATCCGAACTATACAAAGAAGCCATGAAACTAATGGATGAAAAGGTTCCTCATTATTTAACTGCATTAGATGGTTATATTAATACTTGTTATAAAGGAAAACTATTTTCAAACGAGATTTTATTGGAGTTAGCACATAAAGGCCTTAGAATAGCAAAATCGACAAAATCGTATAACTGGATATTTTTTGAATTACACCTTTATCAGCTTAATCATGAAGAAGACGATTACTATCATTTTATTGAGACTACAGCCCTTCCTTTTTTTAAAAATATGGGCTTCACCATGTTAATTGAACACTACGAAAAAAAACTCTTCCACTTCTATAACCGAATTGGTGCCGTCCAAAAAGCATTGGACCTTGCCAATTCTTACATACAAGGCAGAAAGAGCTACTATGATCATGAATGAGGCTTAATAAAAAAAGATACTCTATGCAGATATTAATGCTGCATAGATTGGGTTGAAGCTGAAAGTCAGCGTGAAAAAATAGTCAATCAAAGAAGAAGAAAAATTGGAAAGCAATTAAAAGTTTAATTGAAAAATATCGAAAAGAAAATATGTAAAGCTGATAAGTCCATCAACTTAAAGTATGATAAACTATCAACAATTCGGCTACCTTACCTAGTGATATTTAGTCAAACAACTGAATTCCATTTTATTACATAGGTACTTTTTATTAGATAATTAAAAGATAAATAGTGATATTCAATAAAAGAGCGCGTTTCTTTAATAAGAATCGCTTTTCTTAATGACTCCCATGAAAATTTAAAAAATAAATTCCCTAATATACAGAGTGGTGCAAACCGTTGATACATCAAAGTTTATAGAGGGAGGTTAGTGCAATAGGAAGTAGTAAAATAGAGTTGAAAAAAGAATGAAATCCCTCATCCTTCATTGTTTATAAATGGTATAATAGGAAACAACTCCTAGTACAAACGTTTAAAATGCAACTCCATTAAACTGCACGTTTATTGAATAAGAACCACCTTGTATTTTACCATAAAATTTAAGTTTTTAATTTTTTATCCTAAGGGCAACAATGTTTTGGAAAACAGCCTAAAAAGAGGGTGTAAACGGATCCTTCTAACTAAAAAAGGTGTAAAGGAATGTATTTAATTGTCGAAATAATCTAATATCATCGGTGGTTGTTATAGGTTAATATTAAATAATATGGTAATTTACCGCATATAAAATGGGCGTCCGTTTAAAAAACAAGGCTCAATTGAATGCAGCCGGTGGAGGGATTTTTATGGGTATAGCTATCGAAGAAAAACCGTCATTCCTATGTGCTAATTTTGAAGATGGAGTATTAATAGAAAAGGTCCGGCAAGGAAATATGGAGGCACTAGAAGTACTGATGAAAAAATATCAATCTTTTGTAAAGATTAAGGCTAACAGATACTTCTTAATTGGGGCAGATAGAGAAGATATTATCCAAGAGGGGATGATAGGATTGTTCAAAGCCATCAGGGATTTTAATGGCGAGAAACAATCTTATTTTAAAGCGTTTGCAGAACTATGTATCACGAGGCAGATTATTACAGCCATCAAGGCAGCTACTCGTCAAAAACATACTCCGTTAAATTCTTCAATTTCGCTTGATATGCCTATATATGAAGAAAATCCGGATCATACTCTTATGGAAGTAATGACAGACACCGTTATTTCTGATCCCGTTGCGATTTTGATAGATAAAGAATCTGCTGATGACTTGGAATTAAAATTATCTGAGGTTCTAAGTCCATTAGAAAAGAAGGTTTTGGCTTATTACTTAGAGGACCTCACTTATATAGAAATCTCTGATAAATTAAATACTCACGCCAAGTCTATAGATAATGCGTTGCAGAGAGTGAAGAGAAAATTGGAGAGTTTATTGGAACTTAGAAATAGACACGCAATAGAAGGCACATTCAATAGATAAAAGAGCCGTTTACTATTAAGTTGCTCTTTTGGCCAAAGGGTTTTTAACCCTTTGGCTTTATGTGTTTGAAAAACCTTAGTTGTATTTAATAGTGAAATTAAAAATACAACAAACACCGGTATGTAAGGAAGGGCACTGATGTTAACAGAAAGATAAAACGATTATTCTCAACAAGCAAGTGGAATAGACTATGCCATTCTACTAGCACCAATACTGTAATTGGCTACTTAATTTCTCTAGCTCACCTTTATGGACAACTTATTTTTTATGGGTACCCATCTATTATTTAGAAATATAGCCGAGTCTAGTAATATAGAAGACCATCGTTGTTATACTTTTATGTATTATGGCGTTTTTCTTTACCAAAGAAGGAACAAAAAGAATTCTCAACTTTAGAAGATTTTTCTAAAATAGTTTTTAGAATTCTGATAAAGATGCATGGGCTAAAATTTATATGCCTAAAAAAGATTTCAAAACATTTTTAAAACAGATGGCTGGTCCTGATGATGAAGAAACTATCACTTATAAAAGCATTGAATTAAAAGACTCTAAAACGATAGAAATGAAAGTGAACAACTCAGATGGTGGAAGTTTTGAGAACAGCATGCAAGCAGCTATTATGAATGCCTACATACGAGAACTATATAAACACTCTTAACTTTATGATGATAAAAAAGAACCTACTATCCGTACCGTTGATTTGAGCCAAACAGTTATTGCGGAAAACAAGAAGCCTATTGAATTCGATGAAGATTCCGAACAAAAACCTAAAGAGCTTGGGACCTTTAAACTAGGTGAAAAGGTAAATGTAGTAGGTCATATCAAAACATTAACAAATGTACATTACACAAAGGAAAGAAACGAATTCGAAGAAACACAGCCCAAAGAAGTATTGGGATTTGATATTGAATACCAAAATGGTACAAAAGAAGAATAAGTAGTTAGCCCAGGAAATTCTGAAGTGTATGACAGCAAAGGTGAAAAGATGGAGGTATATGCTCTCGATACATTTACAGAGAGTGTTCAAGCTAGTAAGCACGTTAACGGACCTGCTGCTTTGGGAGTAACCGATAATGCACCTTATGAAATCTTTTTCACAGATTATACTACGGGTAGCAAAGCAAAATGGATTATGGAAGTGAAATAATCATTTTCATGTTCATTTTTTAAAGCAGAAATTTTAGGCGAAAGGGTACTCACAACAATGGTGAGTACCTTTTTTTGTAATGCCTTTTATGTTTCGATCCTCTATATAAAAATATCAATGCATTGTTCTACAGTTGTTGCAGAGGCTAATTGTTTTGCTTTTGTAGCCAATACATCTGCCGGTTCTGTATCGAGAATAACACCAAATAAGTTTTCTATTTCATCCAAGCTTTTTTCTAAACGGGTAGAGATGATTGAAATCGCTATTTCTTTGACAAGTCTGTGTTCAGCCATGTTAATACTCACTTGAATCACCCCTTCTAATAAACTTAAATACCTATATTCGATTATCCAAGTCTTAATTCCTTTTAAGAAAAGAATATGTCGAAAAATATATCGACGCCATTTACTTAATAATTGGCTATGTAAAAGCTCTTGATTGTTTTTGAATAGTCCTGTAGTCAATTTTGGTATCCTGATTGCATCAAAATAAAAAGGTTAATCTGATATGACTGTGATGACTATACTGATATTGCTTCATTAAGCAATAGGAAAAGAGAATATATATTTGGGGTGTTGTCACGCTATTTACATTACATTGGAACTGCACAAGACTGACGCTTTGTCTTACAATCGTATGGATTTTATTTTTGGCTGTTATGTGCATTTTTGTCCGTCCTACAATCATCAAACTCATCGGCTGATTTTTTCTGCATGCTTCACTGTGTGCGAATAGATATCAAGCGTGATTCCACTATATCAAAGTCTTTGCCTTTCCTCTTCCAAAAATTCAGTAGATTTTGGTGGAATAATCGGAGTAACTAGTTTGTCATAGTGTATCTCTTATATTTACAAACGATTAATAAGCTTTAATATTCTGCATCGGTCTTTTTATGACAAAATCCTTAGTTTTTTCTCCATTTTTGACTAATACCATCAATTTCCGCCTTTTACATGTTATAAATGCCCGTAATAACCTCCTTTATTTTCGTGTTAACCGTGACTTTTGGTTTATCTTTCATACGAAGGAATAAAATCACATGAGTTTAACAGAGCATTTAAAATGGTCTGTTAATTTTGAGGGTAGGGTTTGCTATAAGGAATATAGCACCCCTCAAAAAAGGTTTTTTGGAGGTAATGTTGATGAAATCTGGCAATAGCGGTTTAAACAGACGTAATTTCTTAAAAGTTGGCGGAATGAGTACTTTAGCATTAACACTTGGTTCAACTGGGGTATTTTCTCTTGCGGGAGCTACAAAAGGATTTGCTGCAAGATCCAGCAATCCAACAAGCGGATTTGGTGGCTATGGCACACTAGTAAAAGATCCAAATGGAGTTCTCGATCTGCCAAGGGGATTTCATTACAAAATGCTTTCAAAAACTGGTGATATCATGCCTAATGGTGACCTTGTCCCATCTGCTCACGATGGAATGGCTGCCTATAAAGGGGAAAAGGGTACAACCATTCTTGTAAGAAACCATGAAAATGGGACAAATTCAGATTACCCTGTAAACGGGAAAAAACCTTGGAGCGCTGGTGCTGCCGGCGGCACAACCACAATAATCGTTGGACAAAATAACAAGGTCATTGATCAGTATGTATCAAGTTCAGGTACGATCCGTAACTGTGCGGGTGGAGCTACGACTTGGGGGACCTGGTTAACAATGGAAGAAACTCGAGATATGGGGCATGGCTTTGTATTTGAAGTAAATCCGCTTGATCCTGAAAACGAAATGTCAAGAACACCGATCCGTGATATGGGTTATTTCTCCCATGAAGCTGGGCATGTTGACCCTTCAACAGGAATTTGGTATTTAACCGAAGACGCAAGTCCAAGCTTCTTGTACCGTTTTACACCACATGACCGAAGTCAAAAGCTAGGTTCTCTGCAAAAGGGAGGTATCCTTGAAGCAGCAGCGATTGATGAATTGCCAGCTGCAGCTGCAAGTCAATTTAATACTGGACAAAAATTTGGGATTATCTGGAAAAAATTAAATCCTGAAATTGCACAGCAAGATGCTAAGGATGAAGGCTGCATTCAGTTTAGCCGCTTAGAAGGGGCTTATTTTTCTGAAGGTACTTTATGGTTTGATGATACAAGTGCAGGTTCATCACGCCTTGGCCGTGTTTATCGCTATACGCCAGCGACAAACAACTTAGAACTATTCTATGAGTCTACTGATAAAAATGATTTAGAAGCACCGGATAACATTACGATCACTCCTTGGGGAGATCTTTGGATCGCCGAAGATGGCGGCGGCAATGACCGTATCGTCGGATTAACTCCTGAAGGAAATATTTATACTTTCGCTGAGAATATGATGAACGGTTCTGAATTTGCTGGCCCTACATTTTCTCCAGATGGAAATACTTTCTTTGTGAATATGCAAACACCAGGTATCACCTTTGCGATATGGGGACCATTTGCACGCAGAAATTCTACCCGTAGACGAGCTATGAACCAGGCTTTGCCGCCAGCAAGTCTTGCTCCTGTTGTTTCGGATAAACTTACTGCATTCGCAGAAGAACAAGGCATGTCTATTTTAGAAGCAGCAGCTTTAGAGCGTCATGGCATGCCAATTTTATAAGTGATGATCTCATTTTTTGAGTACTAACAAACCATCATGGAATAGGGGGTGAGACGTTTGTTATCCAGTATCGGCATCCCTGGTTTAATTCTCATTCTAGTCATAGCGTTAATCATTTTTGGCCCTTCTAAATTACCCGAAATTGGAAGGGCATTTGGAAACACATTAAAAGAATTTAAAAAATCGACAAATGATTTGATCAGCAATGAAAATAAAGAAAAAACTAACTTTGAAGAAAAAAACAATCGAATAGCTCTTGAGAAATCGAAAAGACTGGAAACTAAATAACTATTTTTATCATTTAATAGAGTAAATGCATGGAGGAAATAGTATGAATATAATAAGGAAGATTTATTTGAAGGGCTGCTTTTCGCTGGCGATGGCTGCCGCTTTTGCCGCAATTCCCGATACGGCAGATGCGGAGGAAAAGCTCAAGGAGGGAGAGAGGTTTGAACTCACCATTCTCCAGACAAATGACTTTCATGGTCATTTGGATGACATCGTCACGCTGGATGATGGAACCGTTCATCACAATTCTGTTGCGAAGTATGCCACCATCATTGAAAGTGTGCGCAATGAAGAGGAGAATGTGCTTCTCGTCGATGGCGGGGATGTCTTCCTGCGCGGCGAGTTTCAAGCGGGTCAAGGAGAGTTGGAGACGTCCCTGTTGAAAGCTTTGGACTATGATGCAATGGCTCTCGGAAACAACGACTTCCGCGTATACCCTGCCGGGGAGGGCACACCGGACAGCCGTTATGAACAGTTAAAGGATTACCATCGCAACGTAAATTTCCCCATCCTTACTGGAAATGTCATTAATAGGGAAACAGGAAAGTACATACAGAATGTCAAGCCTTGGAAGAGTTTTGCTTTCTCAGGCGTTAAAGTCGGGATGATCGGCCTTACTTCGATGAAGCCGGAAATTCGCGGTTGGGATGATGTTGCAGACCTCGATTTCATCGAACCGGTTGAAGCGTTGAATGCGTTGCTTCCTGAAGTGAGTGAGAAGTCAGACGTAAACATTGTCCTTTCGCATGCTGGAAATCCCGAAGACCACAAGCTGGCTCAGGTTCCCGGAGTTTCGGCGGTAATTGGGGCAGATACACACAAGGTCATCGAAACTCCCGAATATGAATTCAACGGAGAGGTGATGGTGCCAATTACTCAAGCTGGCGGAGAACAAGAACATTATTTGGGCCGTCTTAATTTGACTTTTGAAGTCGTTGACGCCAAAATGACTTTGGTCGAATCCGATGGATTTCTCTACGACGTCACAAATGTTCCGGCTGATCCGGAGATACAAGCGATTATAGACGATTATCGTGCAGATTTGAAAGCGCAATAATCAACTCTTCATAGTACTATGAAGGAGGGACAAAGCTAGGTTATTCGCTTTGTCCTTTCTAAATAATGATAAAGTAAATACTGGAAGGGGGTGTACAAGTCGATGAAAACTAATTGACTGGCGCCTTTTTTATTTTTGCCCACCCGCCATTTCCACTGACGGGAGTTGAACTTAGTGTAGAGTTTATCTGTTTAGTTTAGCTTAATTCCACTAATTAATGTGCTAAAAAGGATCGTTAGGGAACAAAGCATTTGTTATGCCATTGAGATTGCGAAGATTTTCGTTTGAAATTCCATTAAATTCCCTTTTTTGTTTGCTGGAAATCGTTTGAAAGAATTTTTGATATCCATAAACAACCAGTTATTTTTTTAACCGCTGATGGTCATTATAAATAAAGAAGAAGGGGCTACTGATTACGTATGATTCGCATCATATAGTAAATGAGGTGTTAGTTAAAGACGTTTAACTTAACTACTGATAGCTTCATTAAAAAATCGATTCGAGCAAGGAGATGGTTCTCTTGCACGTAAAAGCAGAAAACTCATTCAATAATTGTCATTTATGCTTTGAAAGTTGATGAAACTTTTAAGATATAGGGGATGATTGCTTTGGATGGTAAACTCTAGTCAGATACCAGTTCTTACTCTAATGTAGATGAGGTGTTTATCGCAGAGAATTTATGCTGATTCGAAATGAAGCAAACCCCTTTTTCAGGCAGGGTGCAACGTTCCGTTGCATCCTGTTTTTATGTATTTTCTTATTATCCAGCGTGAGCAATTTTATTATTCCCTTATACTCGTATGTGTTTTCATTTTACGGTAACCTGTGATGTTATAAATCAAATTCCATTTCAAACCTATGCATGGGTAAAAACAATTTCATAAAAAATGATCAGTCATTCATTTTTACTATCTTTTATATGACCGGAACGTACGACTTTAGTTTTTAAATATTTTTCATTAAACTCGGAAATGTCTCCCCATAACGGAACTCTGCCTGCAACATTGGCACCTGAGTTTTGGAGAGCTTCTAATTTTCTCGGATTGTTGGTGATAAGAGTCACTGGGTTAGAGCGCAGTTTTTTTAACACCCGAATGGCGTCATCGTAGTTACGTGCGTCATCCACAAATCCAAGCTCCAAATTCGCTTCCACCGTATCCAATCCTTTTTCTTGCAGAACATAAGCCATGGCTTTACTAAATAATCCGATGCCCCTTCCTTCGTGATTCGCTAAATAAAATAAAGCTCCGGATCCTTGAGTTGCAATCATCTTCATAGCCTGCTTTAATTGGAAGCCACAATCACAGCGTTTGCTTCCGAATATATCGCCAGTATGACAAATACTATGCATCCGGATAAGTGCATCAGCTGAATGTTGAAAATCTCCATACAGTAACACGCTGGATTGCTGCATTTCCGCTAAGTTGGAAGAGGCTAAAGTTTCAATGATCTTATCTATATTATAAGTGCCGTCACCACAAAAATGACCCGCCATATTCTCACATCGTAACCAGCAATACCATTGGAATATAATTGTTTCGCCCTCTAAGTTTACGGGTAATTTGATTGGGCCGACTAAATAAATGGATGTTTCATCACTTTTAATAACGTTAATTTTATCTTCTAATATCAAAGCCACTTTTTCATTAATCATATAAACTTCCTCCCGAAACTAAGATAACGTTTACTAGTTCATTTCATATTGTACCCAAAAAAGTCCAAAAATTTACCAATGCAAAAGAAAGGCGTAAAAGTCCTTTTTTAGTGATGGAAAACTTGATTTCCGTATAATCCAAAATTTAACAAGAATAACCTCAATAACGCAAAATTATTGTTTTTACCCACTATTTTACATTTAATTTATTTTCAATAGTTAGATAGTGAAATTTGTTTATTTAATTTACATATAATCGAAGGAGAAAAAGTAAAGTGTTATTTGGCTCTTGGTGATAGTTGAAAATGGAAAACCTTTCCGTTAACATATAATTAGAATCATATAATAGGAGGTTGCGCATTGGTTTTACACATTAAAGAAGTTACGAAAAAATTCGGGGATTTCACAGCAGTCAACAAGCTTGATTTAACTATCCCCGAAAAAGAAATGTTCGGCTTTTTAGGCGGGAATGGAGCGGGGAAAACGACCACGTTCCGGATGATACTCGGCCTGCTTGACCCTACTGAAGGGGAAGTTGTCTGGGATGGTAAGAAAATCGATTATACGACCAGTTCCATGATTGGCTATCTTCCTGAGGAACGCGGACTATATCCAAAACTGAAGGTGCGCGATCAAATTGTTTATTTGGCTAGATTAAGAGGGATGAACAAACGCGATGCTTTGAAAGAATTGGAGTATTGGCTGGACCGCTTTATGGTGCCCGAGTATATCGATAAGCGAGTTGAAGAGCTTTCAAAGGGAAATCAACAAAAAATCCAGCTGATCGCATCCATGATCCATAAACCTGAATTACTTATTCTTGACGAACCCTTCAGCGGACTGGATCCAGTGAATGTGGAAATCCTGAAGAAAGCGGTCATTGACTTAAGGGACAGCGGCACGACGATCGTTTTCTCGAGCCATCGCATGGAGCATGTCGAAGAGATGTGTGAGCATCTTTGCATCATGCATAAAGGTTCACCTGTTGTGGCTGGAAAGTTAAAAGAAATCAAGCGTTCTTTTGGTAAAAAAAATGTCTCAATTAAAGCAGATTTTGATCTATCTTTCTTGGATCATTATGCAGGTGTAACAAAAGTCAAGAACACGATGGAAGGGAAAATTCTTCAGGTAACTGGTGAAGATGTGGCTGAGAGCATGCTACGTGATCTTGTTCCAAGAGGTTTCGTCCGGAAATTCGAATTGGAAGAACCATCGCTGACGGATATTTTCATTGAAAAAGTAGGTGCCGTCTATGAATAAATTTTGGATTGTCCTTTCCCATACATACCTATCAAAATTAAAGACGAAATCCTTTATCATTTCTACAATCATTATGATGGCACTGATTCTCGTTCTTTCGAATCTTTCGAATCTTATTGATAAATTCGACAGTGATGAACAGGAAAAGGTTGCCGTAATCGATCAGACTGAAGGCGGTTTATTTGATTCTTATAAAAATGCTGTAGCAGGTGTGAACGATGACCTATCGATAATATCCGTCCAGGATGAAAAGGAAGCGGAGGAAATGGTCAGCGCGGAGGAAATCGTTGGGTATTTATTAATCCAAAAGGATAAAACTCTCGGCTTCAAGGGAACGTACAAAGCGAATCAAATTTCAGATTCTGCGGTAAGTAATGATTTACTATTAGCGCTTACTCAATTGAAGGGTCAAATAACGGCGAAGGAATTGAATTTGACAGAGCAGCAAATCGCTCAATTGAATACGCCGCCAGCATTTGATACGATTGCTCTTCAGAAAAATGCAAAAACGGAAGAGGATCTCAATCAAGCACGCGGTCTCGTGTATGTGCTCCTATTCGTGATTTACTTCGGTGTGTTGATGTATGCAACGATGATTGCAATGGAAGTGGCTACTGAGAAAACATCACGAGTCATGGAAATCCTGATTTCAAGTGTCCCGCCAGTCACTCAGATGTTTGCCAAAATAATGGGTGTTGCTTTACTTAGTCTTACTCAAATGATTTTATTTTTTGCGGTGGGCTATTTCTCGATTAAACAAAACTTGACAGGTATGGATGAAGGATTCTTTTCATTTTTCGGTTTCGGCAGCACAGATATCTCAACGATCATTTATGCAATCATCTTCGCTTTGCTTGGGTATTTTCTGTACGCGACTCTTGCAGCATGCCTTGGGTCCGTGGTCAGCAAAATTGAAGATGTCCAGCAAATGATTTCACCGATGACCATGTTAGTTGTCATCGCCTTCATGATTGCGATGTTTGGACTGGGGAATCCGTCAGCCAGTTATATTACGATCACATCATTCATTCCCTTTTTCACGCCGATGATCATGTTCTTGCGCGTAGGGATGCTTGAAGTTCCATTCTGGGAAATCGCCATCAGCATAGGAGTGTTGATCTTAACGATTGTTTTACTTGGAATAATCGGAGCAAAAATCTATCGTGGTGGAGTCTTGATGTATGGTAGCTCAAAATCACTGAAAAGCATCAAGAATGCCTTGCAATTATCCAAGAAAAATTAGCATGAAACCTGGATCCTTCATTCCTGTTGGAGGGGTTCAGGTTTTATTAAGTTAATAATATAGGAACGAAAAGGAGCATAGATATAAGGGAACATAAAATATATTCCCTTTATGCAACCACGATTAGGAGTGAATTATTATGAGCAATCTGGTAACGTTGACGATAGTTTCAGAAGCGTTTCTCTTGTTGTCCTTCATCATTATTATTTTATCAACCAAGAATCCGAAAAAGAATGTTCTCTGGGTCATCCTGTTCATCATTGGAGCTGCTCCGCTTTTATATTTAGCCATAGATCATGTGAAAAACGATTATATGGACGCAAATATCGGACTGGGCCTTGCCTTTATGTATACCTGGTTATACAGCGCAGTTGCTTTTATCATTGGCATCATTCTTTTAGTGAAAAAGAAAAGGAATAATAATATGTCAAAAGAACTGTGATAATCACGTTGGGATCTTAATTAAGTGAAAATTAAAAGATTGAGGATACATGACCTATACCCCGAATAACGGACAAACATCAAAAAGTCCCTTATCCGGGGTTTTTTTATGTTTCAATAGTTAGAATGAGAAATGAGTCTCGTTATCGATTGGGACTAAAGAAAATGGCACCGGTACAAAACTGGGACCACCTATTAGCCGCATAGGCGCCTTGTTATACTGTCCGAAAAAGGGGCATAGTTCATTTTAATGAGGCAGTGTCTTTTTTTTGAAGTAGATGGAGAGATCATCTAAGTAGCCCTTCTGTAATCCTGAAGTTCCTTTTTAATATTATTAATACTTATATACAAATTAAAATATTTAATTTTATTTAACTATTATTTATGAGTATACTTAAAATGTAACAATAGTTTAAATATTCAAAATAGTTGGCAATTCAAAGTCTTCTATGTGAGAAAAGGGGTGGAATTCATTTAATGAGTTATAACTTAAACGAAAATCTAAAACGAAGCGCAAGTAATTTCCCAGAAAGTATCGCTTATATCTATGGAGATAAAAGTGTTACTTATCAAGAATTAAATCAGAATGTGGATCAATTGGCTGTTGGTCTGTATGTACAAGGAATCAGGAAGGGAGATGGAGTGGCTCTTATTTTAGGAAATAGCCCTGAATTTCTCATTGCGTACTACGGTATTTTACGGCTTGGTGCATTTGTTGTTCCGATCAATCCTTTTTATACCCAAGGGGAAATCAAATACTTATTAGACAATTGTCAAGCCAAAGCGGTCATTACTCATGTATCTGTAAAACCGAAGTTATCTGAAGTAAAAAAGCAATTGGAAAATTTGAAGCTTGTGGTTTATATCGAAGCCGAGGATAAGGAATTGACATGGGAGTGTCTCATGGAAACAAGCACAAGTATTAATGCTTGTGGAAGCCCTTACATTGATGATGAAGATCTTGCAGTCATTCTATACACATCAGGAACAACCGGGAAACCAAAGGGTGCAATGTTAACGCATCGGAACTTGGTTTCAAATGCGGACTCCATTTCAAAATTATTAGAATTCGATGATAAAGATCGTGTAGTAGCTGTTCTGCCTATGTTCCATGTATTCTGTATGACAGTTTGTCTGAATGCGCCAATTGCTAGTGGGGCAACAGTCCTTATCCAGCCTAAATTCAGCCCTCATGACGTGGTCAGCACCATTCGAGAAAAAAAGGCAACCGTGTTTGCTGGTGTACCAACGATGTACAGTTTTATCTATCAATTGCCTGAAGCGATTGCGGAGGATTGCCAATCTATTCGCATGTGTATCTCTGGAGGTGCCTCGATTTCGGCAGAGCTGCTGCATAAATTTGAAAACAAGTTTAATGTTTCTATCTTGGAAGGATATGGGCTTTCGGAAACTGCTCCTCTCGTCGCTATTAATCCATTAAAAGGAACTCGCAAGCCAGGTTCTATCGGCTTGAATATTCCAGCTGTCCAAAGCAAAGTTGTAGGTGAGTTCGGAAAAGAATTGCCGAGAGGAGAAGTCGGAGAATTAGTTGTTCAAGGGCCAAATGTAATGAAGGGATATTTGGGGATGCCGGAAACTACTTCAGCTGCTTTTAATGACGGGTGGTTTTACACTGGTGATCTCGCAACAATGGATGAAGAAGGATACATCTACATTGTTGACCGGAAGAAGGACATTATTATTGTTGGAGGCTACAATGTATATCCTCGTGAAGTGGAGGAAGTCCTGTATCAACATCCTGCTGTAGTAGAGGCTGCCGTAATCGGAGTTCCAGATGGGGAATACGGTGAAAGTGTTAAAGCTTTTGTCGTAGTTAAGGATGAGCGTATCACCATGAATGACATTATTCAATTCTGTCAGGATAGACTGGTGAAGTACAAACTTCCTAAACGAGTAGAGTTTTTTAAAGAACTGCCTAAGAATTCAACAGGGAAGATTTTGCGCAGAGAGTTAAGAGAATTGACTGAAGTAACAAATGAAGCAACTTATTAAAGGGGGATTAATTATGTCAACCATTTTAAAGGAAAAAGTTAAAGGGCAAGTAGCGTGGAAAGGCACTGATCTGGCTAAAGATGATTCATGGGTTTATTATTTGTCTGAAAAAACGATTGCCTCTCTTGAGAACGCTTTAGTTCATGTTAAACAAAAGGGTTTAAAAGCACCTGATTTTAGCAAAGAGGATTTTCCGATAACTGATTTATATGAAGAAATCGTTTATTTTGTTGAAGAGCTGGAGAATGGGAGAGGGTTCCTATTAATTCGTGGATTACCTATTGAAAGGTATACAGATGAAGATGTAAGCATCATTTACTGGGGTCTCGGACTTCACATGGGCATTCCGGTATCACAAAACGCAAATGGTGACCTCTTAGGGCACGTCAAAGATCAAGGTTTTAGCTTGGAAAATTCTAATGTACGTGGTTATCAAACGAAACTGCATCTTCCATTTCATGCAGATGGATCTGATGTTGTTGGATTATTAAGCCTGCGAAAAGGGAAATCTGGAGGGCACAGCAGTATCATAAGTTCCATGACTGTTTACAATGAAATTTTGGAGAGAAATCCGGAATATCTAGGAGTTCTCTGTCGTCCATTTTTCTTTGATCGCCGTGGAGAGGAAGCTCCGGGAGAACCTCCAGTATTTAAATCATCAATCTTTAATTATTATGATGGTAAACTGAGCTGTAGATATGTCCGTTTATTTATCGAATCAGCTCAAGCAAAAACTGGCATCCAATTGTCGAAAGTGGAAATTGAAGCATTAGACTTACTGGATTCCCTCCTCCATGATGAGAATTTGCATTATAATATGATGTTGGAGCCGGGGGATATGCAGTTCGTCAATAATTATACGATTCTGCACTCACGTACTCAATACGAAGACTATGAGGAGCCGGAACGCAAACGTCATCTCTTAAGATTGTGGCTCACAATGCCAAATGGTCGGGAAATTTCCCCGGAATTCGCGATGTTTATTGATGAGAATACGGGTAAACCAGGTCGCGGCGGCGTACCGCAACGTAAAACAACATCTGGCGGTATTGTAGAAACCCTGAAGTGATTTTTATAAAACGTTTAGTAAGAACGAGTGGGAACACCTTTTAAGAACTCAGAAAAAGGTGTTCCTTATATAGTAAAACGTGGGGGATTTACATGACAAGCACTCCAAAATATTCTTGGATTATCTTATTATTTCTTGTTCTTAGCGGGATGATTAACCAAGTGGATAAAATAATTATTGGCTTGGTTTCAGTTCCTTTAATGAAAGAGTTACATTTAAGTCCAACGCAATGGGGAGTCGTAGGAAGTTCTTTCTTTTGGTTCTTTACCTTCTCATCTATTATTCTTGGCGGCATGGCAGATTCAAAAAACACGAAAAAAATGTTAACTTGGATGTCCGTGATTTGGTTGATAGTTCAATTTGTTACCCCTTTCGTTAGCAGTTTATCTATGCTTTTGTTAACCAGAATGATTTTGGGAGCTGGTGAAGGTCCTGCCCCCGCTCTATCCACGGCAATCATGGGGAAATGGTTCCCGAAACATAGGCACGGCATCGGCTTTGGTGCGGTTCTATTAGGAACGACCGGAGGATCTGCGATCGCTTCACCATTATTAATCTCCTTGATTGATCATTATGGATGGAGATCTGCATTTATAGCGATGGGTATTCTGGGACTGATTGTGCTGGTTTTATGGATGATTTTCGGTAAAGAAAGTCCTCAAGAAATCGGCTATCCGTCGATACAGCATAAGGAGCAGCAATCATCCAGCCTCTCTAAAGTTTCTTGGAGTCAGTTTCTTCCGCATTTGATATCTAAAAATTTTATTCTGATCGTTCTGTGCGGGGGTTGTGCCTATTGGTTATTGTCCGTACAAGCGGTATGGCTTCCGGCCTATTTCACCAAAATTCAACATTTTAATGGTCAAACATTAAAATTAGCCGTGTCTTTACCTTTTCTTTTTGCAGCCTTTTTCCAATTAGGATTTGCCATTCTATCAGATCGGCTCTATCGTAAAACCGGAGATATTCGTAAAGCACGAATAAATCTTGCCGGTATAACGATGATGTTATCCGCTTTATGCTTATACCTAGCAAATGCCGCGAATTCCACGGCGATGTCCATATTGTTCTTCACCCTTGCTCCGGGTTTTGCGTATGTCATTCTTTCACTCGCACCCGCAATATTGATGGAGTTTTTTTCTCCTCAGAATATTGGAAAGGCACAAGGGACGTTCATTGCACTTGCGAGTACTACAAGTATTATCGCTCCACTCGTATTTGGCTATTTTATTCAAAATGCGGAGACTGAAGCTATCGGATATGGATACGCATTTCAAGCCTCTTCTTTAGGGATGCTCATAATCGGATTATTGTTTTGGATCGGTGTACGTCCCGCAAAGGAAAGCCGCACAATAAATGAAACAGATGAGCATGTGAGCATTTAAGAGATATAAAACGTAGATTGAAAGATTCTTAGAAAGATTATATTGATCTAACTTATTTATAAGTTACAAATGATAATTTCATTTAATGAAAAATTAATAAGTGTACCAATATTAAATTCAAAATATTCGATCTATTACAGTGGTATAACAAATATAAAGGAGGAATATGTATGTCAGTTATTTTAAAGGAAAAAATTCAAGGGCGTTCAGCGTGGAAAGGTATCGAACTGGAAAAAGATGATTCATGGATTTATTATTTGTCAGAGAAAACCCTTGCAGCTTTAGACAAGGCTGTATTACACGTTCAACAAAAAGGGTTAAAGGCCCCCAACTTTAACAAGGAGGATTTCCCTATTCCTGATCTCACTGATGAAATTGCTTATTTTGTTGACGAGCTGGAGAATGGGAGGGGATTTCTATTGATTCGTGGATTACCAATGAATCAATATACCGACGATGAAGCTGGTATCATTTACTGGGGTCTTGGACTACACTTGGGCCTACCGATCATTCAAGGAAAAAAGGGTGACCTCTTAGGGCATATCAAAAATATGGGTAAAGACTTCAATGATAATACAACAGTTAGAGGTTACCAAACGAATGTACGTCTTGACTATCACACAGATCTCGCTGATGTTGTCGGATTACTATGTCTTCGTAAAGCGAGATCTGGCGGTTTGAGCAGCATCGCTAGTGCGATGTCTATCTATAATGAAGTGCTGGATAAACACCCAGAGTACCTTGAAATTCTCTATCGTCCTTTCGCCCATGATCTTCGTGGGGAAGAAGCACCAGGTCAATCTCCAGTAGTTCCATCACCGGTCTTTAGCTATTACGATGGTAAATTAAGCTGCAGATATATGCGTCAATATGTAGAATCAGCACAAATGAAAACAGGTATCTCTTTGTCAAAAGAGGAAATCGAAGCATTTAATTTTATAGATTCCCTTACTGCTGATAAAAACTTTCATATTGATATGATGATGGAACCGGGTGATATGCAATTCGTTAATAATTATACCGTTTTTCATTCACGTACACTATTTGTAGACTATGAAGAAGATGACCGCAAACGTCATTTATTAAGATTGTGGCTCATGATGCCAAATGGCCGAAAAATCGCTCCAGGTTTCGAGTTTTATATAGGAGGAGCACCTGTAACTAGATAAAAACCGGTGGTAATAATAATCACCAAATATTTCTTGTATGGTGGTTTTATTCAACGAAAATGATGAATAAAATCACCATTTTATGTTTCTATAACTGGTTAATTTTCGAAAAAACTGAAGTGAGGATGATGTTTTTTGATAAATTTAGATCCGCAAGCAGTGAAATATTTACAAGCATTTAATCAGCTGCCATCTATTCATACGATGGATCATAAGTCAGTAAGAGAGATGCTTTCTAAAGCACCGCGTTCTGCCGCAAAAACGGAACCGCTTTCAAAAGTTGAGGTATTCATGATTCCTGTAAGCCAGGATGAAACAATTAAATGCAGGGTATATATACCGGAAGGGCAAGGTCCTTTCCCTCTATTTATTTACTACCATGGTGGAGGATGGGTTCTAGGAGACATTGAATCATCGGATGCTAGCTGCCGAATGATAGCGAATCGAACGGAAAGTATCGTTGTATCCGTAAACTATCGTCTTTCTCCAGAGTATAAGTTCCCGACTCCAGTAGAAGACGCCTATTCCGCATTGCAATGGGTTTTTGAAAATGGGCCTTCATTTAACGGAGATGTTTCTCGATTGGTAGTTGGAGGGGATAGTGTAGGTGGAAATCTAGCGACTGTAATTACGATGATGGCTAGAAACAAAAAAGGTCCAAACATCGCTGCACAGGTCTTAGTCTATCCTGCTACAAATCTTGAGTTCAATACGGAATCCCATCGAACGTTTGCAAAAGGATTTGGTCTTGATCGCGAACAGTTGATTTGGTTCCGTGATCATTATTTAAGGAATAGTGAGGACAGGTGTAATGAGTATGCTTCCCCCTTGGTAGCACAAGATTTGAGTGGTCTCCCGCCAGCAATTATTATTACAGCGGAAAATGATGTGCTTCGGGATGAAGGAATGGCCTATGCTGAACGTCTGAAAGATTTTGGTGTTCAAGTTGAATATGAATGTGAACCCGGGATGGTCCACGGATTTTTTGTACAAATGGATATTTTCTCAAAGAACATAGAATTGACTGTTTCTAGGATCGAGAAGTTCTTGAGTTCCTTAAAATATACAATTGGGACAGATTGAAAGAAAATGTTTTAAATGAAGCGAGCCTCAGAATTTAGTGAGGCTCGCTTTTTAAAATAACCTATTTAATTTTACAAACGAAACAGTAACAATCGTAACCCTAGGCATTTAGTAATAAACGGTATTTCCAATTCCACCGGTTACCGAAATGACATCGCCAGTTATCGATGCCGCCAAAGGTGAGGCTAGGAAGGTAACGACATAAGCAATTTCCTCTGGTGTAATCAAGCGGCCGAGGGCATTCATTGATGCTGCCTGGCGTATAGCTTCCTCATTAGTGACAAGGCCTCTAAACGTTTCAGTATCGACAATCCCTGGATAAACAGCATTGACAGTAATTTCGTGCTTTCCTAATTCTAATGATGCGGATTTTGTCATATGGACAACAGACGCATTACGGGGTCCGGAACTAAAATAATTACCGCCTATTCTAGCTGCAAGACCACTTATATTGATAATACGTCCCCAATTATTTTGAATCATATAAGGAGCAACAGCCCGGATACAACGAAAATAGCCCAAATACTTTTCCTCAAAATCTTTCAGGATAAGTTCATCTTTAATGCTGTTAAATTCCTCTGGTTCATGGCCTCCAACACGGGCTCCACTGTTGATTAAAATATCAATGCTTCCCATTTCTGCTGCTGATTTTTCAACTAAATTTAGGATAGAGTCAGGATCATTAGTATCTGCCACGATTGGATAAATACTTCTGTTGGTTTCTTTGGCCAATTCTTCTGCTGCATTCTTTAGTGAAGATTCGTTTCTTGAACAAATCGTACAATCTACACCTTCCAAAGCCAACTGACGGGCAATAGCTTTGCCAATACCCCTGCTTCCTCCAACGATAAGTGCTTTTTTTCCAGATAATTTTAAGTCCATAGTTCAACCCCCTGTTTCGAATTAACTTGTATTAGACTCTGCTTGAAAGTTATTTATGAGAATAGTTAATCATTTCTATCTTTGATTCTACCTATAAATGATAATTATATAAAATTAAAAATTTTAAATTGCAGTTAAGTTTTATTAATATTATGATATGCATTGTACGATTTCCATGTACAAGGATATTGTATTTTCCATTTATTAGTAAGGGTGATTTGCAGATTAAATTTTTTAATTTTATTTTACTGAAAATTATGAATATAATTAACGAAATAACAATTATAACAGTCAGAAGTTATTTAGAGCGCTTTCATGGAGGTGAAGGGGGGAAACAAGGAACATCATTTATTAAGCAATAATTGTTTGTATAAGGGTCTGAAAGTTAGTGGCAGTCGCTGTTGAAGTAGGAAAACAGCCCAAACTTTTTCATTAGTTAAAATTGCAAAACGAAGGAGGGTCCTCGTTGCCGTCTATTTTAAATGGGAAAATTCATGGACCAGTAGCTTGGAAAGGTATTGATTTAACAAAAAATGATTCATGGATTTATTATTTGTCAGAGAAAACGATTGCAAATCTTGAAAGCGCTTTATTTTATGTAAAACAAAAAGGGTTAAAGGCACCTGATTTTAACAAGGAGGACTTTCCAATTCCGAATCTTTCTGACGAAATAACCTATTTTATAAACGAACTGGAAAATGGGAGAGGTTTTCTATTAATTCGTGGCTTACCAATAGAAAAGTATACAGATGAAGAAGCAAGCATCATTTACTGGGGTCTCGGAGTCCACCTGGGCATCCCGGTAACGCAAAACGCAAAAGGTGATCTATTAGGGCATGTTGTTGACCAAGGACTCGACATTAGTGATTCAAATGTACGTGGTTACCAAACGAAGGCTCATCTTCCCTTTCACGCAGATGGATCTGACGTAGTCGGATTATTAAGTCTTCGAAAAGCTAAAGCTGGCGGTTACAGTAGTATCGTAAGTTCCATCGCGGTTTACAATGAAATTCTGGATAGGTACCCAGAGTATCTTGGAATTCTCTATCTTCCATATTTCTTGGATCGTCGTGGTGAGGAAACACCAGGTGAATCTCCTGTTTATTCGTCACCAGTCTTTAGTTATTACGAAGGTAAATTAAGCTGCAGATATAACCGCGGATATGTCGAATCGGCACAAGTGAAAACAGGGAAATATTTGTCAAAAGTTGAAACTGAAGCATATGACTTGATGGATTCCCTCCTTTATGATGAAAACATGCATATTGATATGATGATGGAACCGGGTGATATGCAATTTGTTAATAATTATACTGTTCTTCATTCACGTACTGTATACGAAGACTATGAAGAACCTGAACGCAAACGTCATTTATTAAGATTATGGCTCACGATGCCAAATGGGCGAGAAATTGCGCCAGACTTCGCGATGTTCATTGATGAGAAAACTGGTAAAGCGGGTCGCGGCGGCATTCCGGTACGCGACAAAACAGCTGGAGGTATTGAAGATAAAATGAGGTAATGGGATTAATAAATTTAAAGAGTTTAGACAAGGTTAAACACGGAAGATTTACCTTTAAAAACTTTTAAAACACCATTGATTCATGTTGACGGAATAGAAGGGGAGATTATTAATTTGAAAACACCTAAATATTCTTGGATCATATTATTAATTCTTGTAGCTTCAGGTATGATCAACCAGGTTGATAAAATTATCATTGGTTTGGTTTCTGTTCCTCTAATGGAAGAGTTACATTTAAGTCCTTCACAATGGGGAATTGTCGGGAGTTCGTTTTTTTGGTTCTTTACCTTTTCATCTTTCATTCTAGGGGGAATGGCCGATTCAAGAAATACGAAAAAAATGTTTACTTGGATCTCGTTTATCTGGTTGATTGTTCAATTTACCACTCCTTTTGTTTCCAGTCTGTCTTTGCTAGTTTTAACAAGAATGGTCTTGGGAGCAGGAGAAGGTCCTGCAGTTGCTATATCAACTTCAATAATAGGAAAGTGGTTTCCTAAACATAGACATGGTATAGGTTTTGGTGCTGTTCTCTTTGGAGCAACAATCGGGCCCGCGATTGCTTCGCCATTATTAATCTCCTTGATCAATGGATATGGATGGAGATCTGCTTTTATAGCAATGGGAATTGTTGGACTAATGGTGCTAGTTTTATGGTTGATTCTTGGAAAAGAAAGCCCAAAAGAAGTCGGTTCGTATACTTTTGATCTAGAAGATAAGCACTCAATAATTTCTTCTAATGTTTCTTGGCGTCAGTTTCTTCCGTATCTATTATCTAAAAATTTTATTTTTATCGTTTTGTGTGCAGGCTGTGCCTATTGGTTATTGTCCGTTCAAGCTGTATGGTTTCCTGCATATTTTACCGAAATTAAACGTTTTGATGGGGAAATGTTAAAACTTGCAGTGTCTTTACCTTTTCTTTTTGCTGCCCTTTGCCAAATTGTCTTTGCCTTGTTATCGGATTGGCTTTATCGCAAAACAGGAGATATTCGTAAAGCACGAATAAATGTTGCAGGGATTACGATGGTGCTATCCGCTATTTGTTTATTTCTTGCAAATGCCTTTAATTCTAGTTCTATTTCCATTCTATTCTTCATCCTTGCTCCGGGTTTTGCGATTGTTATTCTTTCACTTGCACCCGCCATATTAATGGAATTATTTTCACCCAAAAACATTGGAAAGGCTCAAGGGACCTATGTGGCTCTATCAAGTTCAACAAGCATTATTGCTCCACTAATATTCGGGTATTTTATCCAGTATGCAGGAACAGAGGCAATTGGATATGGTTATGGCTTCCAAGTAACTTCTTTGGTTATGTTCGTAATCGGATTATTGTTTTGGGCCATTGTCCGTCCTGTGAACCAAAATCAGATAAAACCTGAGGAACAAGTTATTGTATAAAAATCATTAATAGGTGAATCAAGGAGGGAAATAAACTATGTGTAAAAATGAAAAGGCCGTTTCTGAGATGGACTGTTGTGTATTGTGTCGTGAAGAATTAGCTATTATGGAGCGAAATCGCAGCAAGTGCTGGAGTTGTCAGGATAAGATAACCGAGACTTACGCTGATGATCATATCGAAGTGGAGGAATGAATAATTCAGTAGTTTCGTAACAGGATTTGAACTATACCCCGGATAACGGACACACATAAAAAAGTGTCCCTTATCCGGGTTTTATTTGTTCAATAGGTTTAAAGAGTATGGAAGGAGGATTTCCATGAGACTCTGAATTTCAGATTAACGAACTTAAAAAGAATCCTACTATCATAAGTGCTTCAGAGCGGCCTAACTCCTAAAATCATGAATTTAAAACAAAAGCTGTTAAGGAATATAATAAGGGGAAATCCCCCTCTCAAATTTTCTTGGAACATGGATTTAATTTCGAAATAATTGGTAAGGAACAACCTAAGCGTTGTCTACATCGCTGGTATGATACCTTTGAAAGGGTTTGGTGAGGAAGGCTTTTCTTACGGAACACAGTGGAAAAGGAAGTATAAGACGCCCTTCTTCCAAGCCACTGTTTGTAGAGGGTCAACTTAAGAATGCCGAAGCGTGAATCAAATTCCTTGAAGCTGAAAATGAGTTTCTAAAAAACTGGAAGAGTTAGAAAGGCGGGCAGAAACAATTGTGGGGTGGATGATTGGGAATGGGGTTACTGCTTACCAATAAAAAGATTAAGAATATAGTAGGTGAGAACAAGCTCTTTGAAAAGCAATTTTTAAGTGGAGAATTGGAAGTAGAGCTTGTTGATTTTACTGAGGGAATGTTTCTTGCTGAAACTCAAGAAGGTGTTTCACTTGATGAAGTGATGGAAAAGACATGTGGTGAAGGGGATGGCCAAAAGGCTTCTATTAAAAGGTAGAGAGATAACACTGCTAATTTCTGTTAGGGTAGAGATAGATTTTAAAAAAGAGAAGCTTTTCGCCACCTTGAGGCGAAGAGCCTTCTCTTTTTTTCTTTTTTAATTCTTAATGATTTCTGATTTTAAATAATCAATATATTTGTTGGCAAAACTGGACAAATGCTTATTCTCTGAACGAACTAATCCTAAAGAAATATTTACAGTCGGGTGATACACCAAATCAATTGGAACGATATCGCCATTAATGATAAGGGGATAGTTTTTCATTACGAAATCAGGAGCAAATGTAATTGCCAAATTTTCATTGACGGCTTGGAGAACTCCATCCATATTATTTGATGTAAATAAGATTTTCAAGGGCTTATATTTATGAAAGAATTCTTTTACAAAATACTGCATAAATTCACCCTTATATGTCACGAGGGTTTGATCAAGTATATCATTCGGGGTTATAGTACCAAGGATGGCTAAGGGAGAATGCTTAGAAACATATACTTTCTGCTTCCCTTCGATAAATGCTTCAAAAGCTATTCCTTCCATGTTTATGTTCAAATCACTTGAATACGTAATCAGTCCAATGTCAGTCTTGTGCTGTCGAACATCTTCAATTACAGCAGATCCACTTTTATCGGAAACCTCCAAATTTACGTACGGATAATCATGTCTAAACGATGCTATCGCTTTTACCAGGAACGTCATCAATCCAGGTAATGACGAAATTTTTAGTTCCCCCACTTCCGTGGAATTCAATAAGTTAGCAGTCTCTTTTATTTCCTCAAGTTTTTTTTGAACTTCATAGGCGAGTTTCAGAATGATTCTTCCTTCATCGGTTGGGACAGCGCCGTGTCCCCGTGACCGCTTAAGAACTTTAATCCCCAACTCCTTTTCCAAGTTAGTTATGGACTGGCTGATGTTAGATTGAGTCACATGTAGATTCTGTGCTGCGATAGACAGAGAATTGTATTTTGCGACTTCTACGATATATAGTAATTGTTCAATATTCATGACTGTTCTCCTTTTTTAAATATTAGTAATACTTACTTACCACATTAAAATCTTTAATTTTATTTAATTATAATTTATTAGTATAATCAATATCAATAATATTTTAAAATCTTTGAATATTCAAAAAAACAGGAGGAGAACTAGAATGTCATTGAACCAATTGTTTGATTTAAATGGTAAGACAGCAATCGTGACCGGAGGCGGCAGCGGGTTAGGTCGTGTAATGGCACTGGCGTTGGCAGAAGCCGGAGCAAACGTTGTTGTATGTTCACGGCGTTTAGAGGTTTGCGAAGCAGTTGTAAAGGAAATTGAGGCGTTAGGAAGACAGGGACTTGGTCTATCATTGGATGTCACGGATCGGGAATCTGTCGTTCAAGGTGTAGAGAAAGCGATTTCTCATTTTGGGAAAATCGAAATTTTAGTCAACAACAGCGGAACAGTTTTTGAGTCTCCTGCTACTGATATGCCTATAGAACAATGGCAAGCTATGCTGGATACAAATGTGACAGGAACATTCTTGATGTGTCAGGCAGTTGGAAAACATATGATTAATAACGAATACGGTAAAATCATTAATATTTCTTCTAGTATCGGCTTTAAAGGAGTTGACCCGGAAGCTGTGGATTCTGTTGGATATACAACCAGTAAGGGTGCAGTCATGACTTTAACGAAGGATCTAGCAGTTAAGTGGGGCCGGCATGGGGTGTATGTAAATTCAATTGCCCCTGGAGTTTTCACTACAGGAATGAATAACCCAGAAATACCGGGAACACTTGTACACAAAGCAGGTCCTTTCATTGCCTCACAAGTTCCTGTTAGAAGATTAGGCAGTGACAATGATTTGGTAGGTGCACTCCTATACTTTGCTTCAGCAGCATCTGATTATTGTACTGGACATATTTTGACTCTTGATGGTGGACTTGGGGCTAAGTAAACATTTGGTTGCTTAAATTAACCATACTTAATTGCGATTAAAAAATAACGATTTTACTTAATTGGCAATTATGAATATACTGAATTCAATAATCTTGGGCTATTTAATTTGCTTGTTAATGAAAGCGAAAACAATAAGCGAATTTAATAAATATTAATTGAAAGAGGGGATTTTAAGTGAGTAATTTAAAAGATGTAAAAGAAGTAGAAGTATTTCATGCAGGTAATGTTAGCGTAGATGAATTGCCTTGGATTCCATATTTTGGAGATGCGAAATTTAAATTGCTAAAAGCCAACCCTGTTACAGGACAGACGGTTACGTTATTAAGTGTTCCTGCGAAAATGCAGCTTCCGGCCCATTTCCATCCTGGAACAGTCATTGTTTATACCGTCCAAGGGACTTGGAGATATCTCGAGGAGCCTTGGATCTCCAAACCTGGTGACATGGTTTATGAGCCTGCAGGCTCCAAACATACGCCGATAGCAGTAGGGGATGAAGATGTTATCACCTTCAATATTGTAGAAGGAACATTAGACTATTTGGGTGAAGAAGGAGAAATTGTTGCCAGAGACAATTGGGAAACATTCCTGAGAAGATACTATGAACATTGCGCGGCTGAAGCAATTGAACCTATTGATGTGACTAAATTTTGATAGTTGGATTTATAAAAAAAGGAGAAGCCCGGCGTCCACATGACGAAGAGGCTTCTCCTTTTCTAGGTTTTTTCTTTAAATATTAATAATAATAATTTATACATTAATATTTTTAATTTTATTTAATTAAAACTTATAAGTATAATCATTAACATAATAATATTTAAAAATTTCCAATATTCTGATTTAACAGATAATGCTGTTAGGAGGAATAATGATAATGACAGCAGAGACGGTTTTGATTACTGGTGCTACAAAAGGGATTGGATATGAATTCACAAAAGTTTTTGCAGAGCAATGTTACAACTTGGTATTAGTTGCCAGAGATTCGGTGTTGTTGGACCAACAAGCCGAGAGTTTAAAAAAGGATTATGGCGTGCAAGTGAATACTTTTGCCGGCGATTTGAGCAGTTATACAACGGTAGAGGGCTTGTATCGATACTTGAAAAGCGAAGGAATCGACATTGATATTTTGATTAATAATGCTGGAGCTGGCGGATTAGGGTTGATGACGGAATTGGATATTCAAAAAGAAATGGAATACCTGCAGCTCAACATGATCTCTCTCTCGTATTTGACTAGACTTATTGCGGATGACATGGTGAAACGAAAGCAAGGTAAAATTTTAAACGTGGCTTCAACAGCAGCCTTTCAGCCAACCCCACGGATGTCGATGTATGGGGCCAGCAAATCTTACGTCTTATTCTTTACGGAAGCAATTGCGGAAGAACTTAAAGGAACCGGAGTTCAAGCTTCTGTATTATGTCCCCCTTCAACCAAAACGCCGCTTACGCAAGGGTTGGCTTCAACAAGAACAAAAATTTTCATTAAGAACTTAATAGAACCTCAAGTTGTTGCCAAGTGCGGATATGAAGGGTTAATGAAGAATAAAACTGTGATCATTCCAGGCTTTAAAAATAAACTCATGGCTAAATCTGTGGGATTGCTGCCAAGGAAATGGGTAACCATCTATTCCCGGAAGCTTATCGAACAAAAAGTGTAAACAACATTAAAGCTCTATCCTAGAAAGGGTTGGAGTTTTAAAAAGTATTATCTTTAGACTTACGATGGCAAATGGCTTACAAAGTTTTTCAAAAGTTATCATGTTTGGAATAATAAAATCAAAAAAGGGGGCTAATAATGAATTTTTTATTATCTAAGGAACATCAGATGATGCAAAAAATGGTGAGAGAGTTTGCTCTAAACGAATGTGAACCTACTGCTGCTCAACGTGATGAAGAGGAATACTTTGATATCAAGATTTGGCACAAGATGGCGGAACTTGGTTTATGCGGCATTCCTTGGCCAGAAGAGTACGGCGGTGCAGGTGCCGATTACTTGAGTTATGTGATTGCGGTGGAGGAATTGTCTCGGGTGGACGCTTCAATTGGGACCGCACTTTCCGCACATACATCGTTAGCAGGATGGCCGGTTTACAAGTTTGGAACGGAACATCAAAAGCAAAAATATTTACGGGCAATGGCAGAAGGAAAAAACATGGGTGCCTATTGCTTGACGGAATCTGGATCCGGATCAGATGCGAGTGGAATGAGAACAACAGCGATTCTAGACGGAGATGAATGGGTCTTGAATGGATCGAAGATCTTTATCACCAACGGGGGCTATGCCGACACTTATATCGTTTTCGCACAGACCAACTCGGCACTAAAGCATAAAGGCATTTCTGCGTTTATTGTGGAAAAGGGCTTCACAGGTTTCTCGGTAGGAAAGAAGGAAAAAAAGCTAGGCATTCGATCTTCCGCCACGACAGAGGTCATTTTTGAGGACTGCCGCATTCCAAAGGACAATCTTTTGGGCCAAGTGGGTGAAGGGTTCCAGATTGCCATGATGACTCTCGACGGCGGTCGGAACGGAATCGCTTCCCAAGCTGTTGGAATCGCTCAAGGAGCATTTGATAATGCTGTCGCATTTGCAAAGGATCGCGTCCAATTTGGAAAACCGATTAGCTCACTTCAGGCTATTCAATTCAAACTAGCCGATATGGCCACAAAAATCGAAGCTGCCCGTTTATTGACATATCAGGCGGCATGGCGTGAGGATCAAGGAGTTCCTTACGGACTTCACTCTGCCATGTCCAAACTATTTGCTGGAGACACCGCCATGGAAGTAGCGGTGGAGGCTGTTCAAGTATTCGGCGGATATGGATACACAAGGGAATACCCAGTAGAACGATATATGAGAGATGCTAAAATCACCCAGATCTATGAAGGGACACAAGAGATTCAGCGTCTTGTTATTGCCGGAAATCTGCTTAAAACATAGAAAAAACTCAACATTAACGAAATCAGGAATGGTAATCAATTAAAAACCGGCGAATGGGCTTGCAAACGTGAAAGATTTACTTGTGCGCGAGTTAGAGCCTTACAGCGTGACAGTGGGAAAAGGAAAAATAAAAGAATTGATGATTGCAATAGGGGGCTGATAACCCATTTTTCTACAGCTTGGAGTCAGTAAAGGGTTCTGGTTATGATGGTATTCCTGTTCCGCTCACTTTCTTTTTAAAATCATTATTACCATGGCGGTTATGGCTTTCAAGAGAAAATGGAGGTTTGTTGGCAAAGAGGTAGAGAAAAGGGGCTGATAATGTGGGTGAAGTACAGACGAAAAACAGTGAAGGTGACATAAAAGTCTCTGGAATTTTTGAAGCGGTTTTGATGAAGCGATTTTGTAAATCCAATCTAATAGCTCGTTGCCGACCCGAATTGATGGAACACAACCGCTTCAGGAATTGGCGGATTTGCAGGTGCTGAATAATGAGATTATTCACTTCAAATCGGACAGAAGGGAAAAGTCGTAAACCCTGATTTGTACATTGCTTGCGGAATTTCAGGTGCCACTCAGCATTTAGCCGGGGTGTCTTACTCTAAAGTTGTTGCTTTAACAAAGATCCCGAAGCCCTATCTTTCAAGTAGTAGACTGGGGTATTGGGGGATTTATTTGAGGTGATCCAGCTTCTAACGAAAGAAATTAAAAAAGTACTAGTAAACTCTTAAACAGATCCGGAATAAAACATGTATTACTCCTGATTAATAAGTGCATCACTTCTCAATAATAAATCTACTATCAAATGGAGTGATTGATAGACAATAATAAACTTTTGGAAAGGAAATTGGATATGTTTAAAAAGGTTCTTATTGCTAATCGAGGAGAAATTGCTGTCCGTGTCATTAGGGCGTGTAAGGAAATGGGGATATCTACGGTCGCTGTATATTCTGAAGCAGATCGTGAAGCTTTGCATGTACGTCTAGCAGATGAAGCCTATTGCATTGGACCACACCTTTCATCCAAGAGCTACTTGAATATGACAAATTTGTTAATGGTTGCTCAAGTATCACTTGCAGATGCTATCCATCCTGGCTACGGATTTTTAGCAGAAAGTGCGGAGTTTGCCAATATATGTATTGAAAACGATATCATTTTTATTGGACCATCACCTGAGGCAATCAGTAAGATGGGGGCGAAAGCGGTGGCGAGAGAAACGATGGAAGCCGCTGGCGTACCAATTGTTCCAGGTACGGATGGGATTATTGAAGATATTGAGGAAGCTGAGTTTATAGCAAGAAGTATCGGGTATCCCGTTATTGTTAAAGCCACTGCTGGTGGTGGTGGAAAAGGGATGCGGGTCGCTGAATGCGAGGAAGAATTAAAAAAAGCAATTTCAATGGCACAGCAAGAAGCAGCTACTGCTTTTGGTAATGCAGGTGTTTATTTAGAAAAGTACATTGAAGAGCCTCGACACATCGAAATCCAAATTATGGGTGATTCCTTTGGCAATGTCGTGCATTTAGGTGAACGTGATTGCTCAATCCAGAGGCGCCATCAAAAGCTAATTGAAGAAGCCCCATCCCTTGCACTTGATGAAGAACTAAGAACGAAAATGGGAGAGGCGGCATTAAAAGCCGCGAAGGCCGTACAATATTCAGGTGCAGGGACGATTGAATTTTTACTAGATAAACATAAAAACTTTTACTTTATGGAAATGAATACCCGTATTCAAGTTGAACACCCAGTTACAGAACTTATAACAGGAGTAGACTTAATCAAAGAACAATTGCTAGTTGCCTCAGGTCATAAGCTATCTGTCAAACAAGAAGATATTCATATAAATGGTTGGGCCATCGAATGCCGGATTAATGCCGAAAATCCTGATAAAAACTTTATGCCATCCCCTGGGAAAATTCGATTATACCTACCTCCAGGTGGATTTGGAATCCGAGTCGATAGCGCAGTTTATCCAGAATATACGATCTCACCATTTTATGATTCGATGATTGCCAAATTAATCGTACATGGAAAGAATCGGGAAGAAGCAATTGCAAGGATGAAGCGAGCCTTAAGCGAGTTCGTCATTGAAGGAATTGATACAACAATCGCTTTCCACCTTCGCTTATTAGAACATCGGGATTTTAAAGCTGGTAATTTTAACACGAAATTTTTAGAGATGAATGATTTAACGGTTCAACTAAGTAACTAGTGGTGATTTGAAGTATTCAGTTGCACTAGATTATTTAGTAAAGAGAAGAGGTAATGGTGGAAAAACAATTTATGGGAATTGTTGATGAGAATGACCGGATAAGCGGGACTGAGAAATCTGAAATGAGTAAGAAAAAATAACAGAAAATAAATTATAGAAGGAGTTTTTATTATGTTTAAAATGAATGACATTAAAGAATTAATTCGGGCAGTGGACCGTTCTTCAATTGGAGAATTAACGATTAAAGGTGAAAATGAGCAGCAAATATCGATTAGTAAACAAATGAATGTCGGACAAGTAGCGCTTATCGAAGAAACACAAGTCCCAGCGACTATTCCTGTTGCACCTGTGAAAGTGGAAGCCGCCCCCATTCAAAAGCAGGAAGGAATACAAACACCATCGACAACTACTGAGGAAACATCGGTTCATAAAATTACTTCCCCAATGGTGGGAACATTTTATGCGGCTCCATCACCTGATTCTGATGTCTATGTACGAGTGGGAGATCAAATAAAGGAAGACACAGTACTATGTATCGTGGAAGCCATGAAGCTTATGAATGAGCTGGAAGCGGAAGTTAGTGGTGAAATTGTTGAAATCTTTGTAGAAAGCGGCCAGGTTGTTGAATATGGTCAGCCCTTGTTCCTCGTAAAAACAGCATAAGCAATAAAATTTAAACATGATAGGAGAGGACTCACAGCATGGATATGTTCGATAAAATCGAGATCATGGAAGAGCGACGGGAAAAAGTGAAGCTGGGGGGCGGTTATACACGGATTGATGCCCAGCATGAACGCGGGAAGCTTACTGCTAGAGAACGTATCGAAATATTAGTGGATGAAGGAACATTTGTTGAAATAAACCCATTCATAGAAAATCGCGGCCTTGAATATGGATCAAGTGAGGCTCCTGGAGAAGGGGTTGTTACAGGATACGGTAAGGTTGGTGGGTGCATCATTTTCCTTTTTGCTCAAGATTTTACTGTTTTCGGTGGAGCACTTGGCGAAATGCATGCGACGAAGATTGCCAAAATCATGGATTTAGCAGCAGAAAATGGAGCACCTATAGTCGGGTTAAATGACTCAGGTGGAGCACGAATTCAAGAAGGTGTTTTATCACTAGACGGATATGGACACATTTTCTATCGAAACTCCATTTATTCAGGCGTAATCCCACAAATATCCGTGATTATGGGACCCTGTGCCGGGGGGGCTGTTTATTCTCCTGCGATTACAGATTTCGTTTTCATGGTAGAAAAAACAAGTCAAATGTTTATTACAGGTCCAAAGGTAATTGAGTCGGTAACGGGAGCAAAAATTAATAGTGAGGATCTAGGTGGCGCGTCCGTTCATTCCACAATAAGTGGAAATGCCCATTTTACTGGACCAACAGAAGAAGATGTATTAAACCAAGTCAGGAGATTAATTGGCTACTTCCCATCAAACTATGAAGAAAAGCCACCTTACAAAGAGCCAGTAAATAAAATTCCTTTAGATGAAAGAATCGATGAACTACTTGATGTTGTCCCGATTGATGGAACGAAGGTTTATGACGTGCGTAAGGTGATTCATTTAATTGTCGATGATCAAAATTTCATGGAAGTTCAGCCGAAATTCGCTAAAAACATTGTCGTTGGCTTTGGCCGTATAAACGGCGATACAGTCGGTATTATCGCAAATAATCCGAAGATGATGGCTGGTGGGCTTGATATTGATTCATCTGACAAATGTGCTCGCTTTATCCGATTCTGTGATTGCTTTAAGATTCCGCTAATTACATTTGAAGACGTGAGTGGGTTTATCCCAGGAATTCAACAAGAGCATGGCGGGATAATCCGGCATGGAGCGAAAATTTTATATGCCTATTCGGAAGCTATTGTTCCCAAAATTACCGTGATTCTTCGAAAAGCATATGGTGGGGCTTACGTTGCCTTAAACAGTAAAGCAATCGGGGCAGACTTAGTATTTGCTTGGCCTAATGCAGAAATTGCGGTTATGGGACCAGCTGGAGCGGCCAATATCATTTTTGCAAAAGAGATTAGTGAAAGTATAGATCCGGAGGCCTTTAGGCAAGAAAAAATAAATGAATATCGCGAACGCTTTGCCAATCCTTACGTCGCATCAGCAAATGGCATTGTTGATGATGTAATTGACCCGAGGGATACGAGAAAAAGTATCGCTAGTGCATTGGAAATGCTAAAAAACAAGAAGAAAGCATTACCTAAGAAAAGGCATGGAAATATCCCTTTATAAATCTTTTCTTTAATAGGTTATGAACTACCTATATTAATAGAAGAAAAACGTGTAAAGACGACAAATGAAAATAACGCCTACCGTTAAATGGTTTAGAAGGGAGAGAGCGATAGCATGGTGATTGATGCTTACCGCAACTTAAAATGGATAAAAAATTAGTGGACCAATTTTCAGAATTTGAGATCCCAAGTTATGAACAGTGGCGTGACCTAACAGAAAAATCTTTAAAAGGAGCTTCTTTTGAAAAAAGACTCATTACAGAAACATATGAAGGAATTTTACTTCAGCCGGTGTATCGAAAGGAGGATGCCGCCAATCTTCCCTTTCTGCAGTCTTTGCCAGATATGGCTCCTTTTACTCGTGGCACTAAAACGCTTATAGATGGATGGGAAATCAATCAGGAAATCAATGTAGGAATTCCCACTTTTTTTAATAAAGTAGCACGGCATGACCTTAGCAAGGGTCAAACCTCATTAAATATTGTCCTTGATACACCAACGAAACGAGGAATAAATGCGAGTGAAGCTACTTCAGAAGTAGGGAAAGCAGGACTATCGATTTCAGGGGTAACCGATATAGCCGATGCACTAAAAGATATTGACTTTGGAAATGTGCCTATTCACATAGGTGCTGGGGCAAATTCATTGCCAATCCTTGCTTTGATTATCGCTCATCTAGAACAGTCCGGTCGACAAGTGGAGGAATTACATGGGTGTATAGGAATGGATCCAGTCGTAGAACTGGTGAAAAATGGAACATTGGCTTACGAGTTGGAAGAATGTTATACATTGATGGCCGACATAACAAAATGGGCAAATGAGAATACCCCCCATTTACAAACAGTTATAATTCATGGAAATGTCTATCATGACGGTGGAAGCAGTGCGGTTGAAGAATTAGCTTTTTCATTATCAACAGGTGTCGAATATTTACAAGCATTAACTTCCCAAGGAATTGATATAAATAAAGCCGCCAGCAGTATCCGTTTTTCGTTCTCAATCGGCTCCGCTTATTTTATGGAAATTGCCAAACTTCGGGCCGCAAGAACTCTTTGGGCCAGAATTGTAGAAACGTTCGGTGGGAATGAAGAAGCCCAGAAGATGACGATGCATGCACGAACATCAGCATGGACAAAAACTGTTTTTGATCCCTATGTGAATATGCTGCGTGCTACAACAGAAGCATTTTCTGCAGCAGTCGGTGGAGCTGACAGCATTCATGTTAGTTGCTTTGATGAAGCGATTCAAAAGTCCACCGCTTTTTCGCGACGAATTGCACGGAATGCCTCCATTATTTTAAAAGAAGAAGCCCATATTGCGAGGACAATCGATCCAGCCGGTGGCTCTTGGTACGTAGAAGTACTGACAAATGAGGTGGCCAAAAAGGCATGGGAACTTTTCCAGGAAACAGAGCGAAAAGGTGGGATTATCCAGACATTAATAAAAGAATTCCCACAAAATGTGGTTCAACAAACAGCTTCAAAGCGAGTGAGGAACATCGCTCACCGAAAAGATATTTTCGTTGGCACCAATATGTATGTGAATTTGGCAGAAAAAGAGGTAGATTGGATAGCGTTAAATGAAGCGCCACAAATTAATGATCATATTAATCAAGTATTTGGCCGAGCACATATATCGGTAGGAAGTTTATCCGAAAGCTCAAATAAAACAGAGACCGCGATCCAAGCAGCAAAACAAGGTGCATCGTTAGGTGAAATAGCCAAAGCAACAGGTAGGAAGTCAGAAGCTGTGGTTTGTGTTAAAGCAATCAAGCCAACCAGAGGTGCACTTCAGTTTGAAGAACTTCGTCAATCCATTGATGAAATGGCACAGAAAACTGGAAAACGACCGATTATATTTCTAGCAAACTTAGGACCTATTTCAGATCATAAAGTGCGAGCAGATTTTGCTGCAGGATTTTTTGAAGTAGGTGGTTTCGATGTTATTCAAAACAATGGATTTGGTTCTATAAAAGAAGCAGCCGAGGCAGTCGTTGCGTCCATGGCTGATTTTGTAATCATTTGTGGAAAAGATGAAGACTATCAACAAGCTGCCATTCCACTTGCAATGTCTATTAAAAAAACAGATGCACAAATAACCGTATTATTAGCAGGAAAGCCTAGCGAAGTAGATGAAGTCAGTTTTAAAGAGGCTGGAATAACTGAATTTGTTCATGTTGGCTCCAATTGCTATGACATTTTAAGTCAACTTCTACAGAAGAAAGGAGTGGCTGTTTCATGACAAAACCAGATTTTACCCAAGTAGCATATACAGATGAAATAGAAGGAGAATTTAGCGAGTGGAGTAAACATGCCGAGAAACTTTCTGGTATGCATTTTGATAATTTGGCTTTTCCGACGTATGAAAAAATTGATGTTAAACCTCTTTACACAAATATGGACACAATAGGAATGAATCATTTGGATTATATGGCAGGGATCGCACCATTCTTTCGAGGTCCCTACCTAGCTATGTATAAATCACAACCTTGGACGGTTCGTCAATATGCTGGCTTTTCTACGGCAGAAGAAAGTAATGCGTTTTACCGCAGAAACTTAGCTGCAGGACAAAAAGGGCTTTCGATCGCCTTTGATTTAGCTACACATCGTGGGTATGATTCGGATCATCCTAGAGTCGTTGGCGATGTGGGTAAAGCCGGCGTTGCCGTTGATTCCATACTAGAAATGAAGATTTTGTTTGATGGAATTCCATTAGACCAAATGTCTGTTTCAATGACGATGAACGGAGCTGTCCTGCCAATCATGGCTTTTTACATCGTGGCAGCTGAAGAACAAGGAGTACCCCAAGAGAAGCTTTCTGGAACAATACAAAATGATATATTAAAAGAATATATGGTTCGTAATACGTACATTTATCCTCCAGAACCGTCTATGAAAATTATAGCAGATATCTTTGAATACACATCCAAGTATATGCCGAAATTTAATTCAATTAGCATCTCCGGTTATCATATGCAAGAAGCGGGAGCTACGGCCGATATAGAGTTGGGCTATACCCTTGCAGATGGATTAGAGTATGTCAAAACGGGTTTAAAAGCAGGGATTGATATTGATCGATTTGCTCCACGTCTTTCCTTCTTCTGGGCAATCGGAATGAATTACTATATGGAAGTGGCTAAAATGCGCGCAGCTCGTTTAATTTGGGCGAAGCTAATGAAAAGGTTTTACCCGAAAAATGAAAAGTCGTTAGCACTTCGAACCCATTCGCAAACATCTGGATGGAGCTTAACAGAGCAAGACCCATTCAATAATGTTTCGCGTACATGTATTGAAGCGATGGCTGCTGTTCTTGGTCATACACAATCCCTTCATACGAACGCACTGGATGAGGCGATTGCCTTACCGACCGATTTTTCTGCCCGAATAGCTCGAAATACCCAATTATACCTTCAGGATGAAACGGGGATAACCAACGTATTAGACCCATGGGGCGGCTCCTATTATGTGGAGTCACTTACGGCTGAATTACTTGAAAAAGCCTGGGAACATATTGAAGAAATCGAAGCACTTGGCGGAATGGCAAAAGCCATAGAAACGGGCCTGCCAAAGATGAGAATTGAAGAAGCGGCTGCTAGAAGACAAGCGCATATTGATTCTGGTAAAGAATCGATCATTGGAGTGAATAAATACCGTTTAGAAAAAGAGGATCCGCTTGAGATATTAGATATTGATAATACTGCTGTCCGTGAAGCGCAAATTCGCCGCTTAGAGCAGCTCCGGGCAGAAAGAGATAAAGCAAAGGTAGAAGCAGCACTTCAAGCGATCACAAAAGCCGCTGAAACTGGAGATGGAAACCTTTTAGAGCTAGCGGTAAATGCAGCTCGCGCTAGAGCGAGCCTGGGCGAAATTTCAAATGCATACGAACAAGTGGTAGGGAGACATAAAGCAGTAATTCGTACGATTAGCGGAGTGTACAGTGCAGAGTTTGGGGAAGAGGAACAAGTGAAAATTGCCCGTGAAATGTCCGATCAATTTGAAGAGAATGAAGGCCGACGCCCTCGAATTATGATTGCCAAGATGGGCCAGGACGGACATGACCGTGGAGCTAAAGTGATTTCGACTGCATTTGCAGACCTTGGTTTTGATGTTGATATTGGTCCCTTATTCCAAACCCCAAAGGAGGCAGCCTTACAGGCCGTGGAAAATGATGTGCATGTTCTAGGGATGAGCTCTCTTGCTGCTGGTCATAAAACATTACTTCCTCAAGTCGTGGAAGAGCTGAAGCGTTTTGGCCGTGAAGATATCGCCGTCGTGATTGGCGGTGTTATTCCTGCTCAAGATTACAGTTACTTATTAGAAAAAGGAGCAGTTGCCATATTTGGACCAGGAACGATTATCCCGACTGCCGCGCAACAGGTGATAGAAGAATTAAATCGTCGCCTCGGATTGGATACTTAAATGACAGAAAAAGAAAGCATTCAATCCAAACAACTCTTACCGTCAAGACGAATCCACCTTACGGTTGATGATTATGTGCAGGGTGTGATGAATGGAAATCGTACAATTATTGCTCAAGCGATCACCTTAGTTGAAAGTAATTTACCTAAACACATGGAAATGGCACAAAAAGTGCTGAAAGAACTGATTCCATATACAGGGAAATCAATTCGAATCGGCTTTACAGGCGTTCCTGGGGCTGGTAAGAGCACGTTAATTGAATCCTTTGGTATAACGCTCTGTGAGCAAAATCACCGTGTAGCGGTTTTAGCCGTTGACCCAACTAGCAGTGTATTTAGAGGAAGTATTCTAGGTGACAAAACAAGAATGGAACATCTTTCTCGCCACCCACATGCATATGTTCGACCGTCACCGTCAAGCGGGACTTTAGGAGGGGTCACCAGAAAAAGCCGTGAAACCCTTCTAATTTGTGAGGCAGCAGGGTATGACGTAATAATCGTCGAAACCGTCGGAGTCGGCCAAAGTGAAATTACCGTCCGGTCCATGGTGGATTTTTTCCTAGTTATTATGCTGACTGGTGCAGGGGATGAGCTACAAGGAATGAAAAAAGGGGTGATGGAATTAGCTGATGCTATTTTCATTAATAAAGCGGATGGCGAAAACAAACAAGCTGCCATGAATGCAAAGGTGGAATACAATCGCCTCCTTCATTTCTTACAGCCAATTACCAAGGGTTGGGAAACCAAAGCATTTACTGTGTCTGCCTTAACAGGGGAAGGCGTATCTCAGATTTGGAAGGTCATTCAGAAATATAAACAAGTTACCAGTAGGAATGGATTCTTTGGAATAAGAAGAAAAGAACAAATGATTGACTGGGTTCATTCTATGATAGAAGACCAATTAAAGGCGAGATTTTATGGTAATCCATCGATGAAAAAAAACATGACTAAAATGGAAGGATTGCTTATTAACGGCCATACTTCTCCCACACTCGCAGTCCAACAATTATTCAACATTTATGATGAAAATGGCTAGGAAAAAGAAGGAATGGGTACGCAAACAATTGTACTCCTGCAACATTTATTTTGACGTTAATGTTAATTGACGGAACATTTAAAATACAATATACCGTTGATTAATATGATGTCCCTAATAACGGTATAAAATTAGAAGGTAAAATGAAGTAATGGAAAAGATGTTTTCCGTCCATCAAATCGAATCAAACAACTTTCAATAAAGGAGAATGAATATATGAGTCATGTTTATATTTTAGGTGGAGCCAGGACGCCATTCGGGAGTTTTGGAGGGGTTTTAAAGGATGTTTCTGCCATTGATCTTGGAGTTATCGCAAGTAAGGGAGCCATTGAAAAAAGTAATATTTCAGTTGAAGAGGTTGAGCATGTTTTTGCAGGGAATGTGATACATACTTCGAAAAATGCCTCCTATCTATCTAGGCATATTGCTTTGAAAGCTGGGATTCCAATTGAGAGCCCCGCTTTAACTCTCAATCGATTATGCGGTTCTGGATTGCAAGCGGTCGTATCGGCAGCTCAGTCGATCATTTTAAAGGATGCTGAAGTCGCCCTAGCCCTAGGAACCGAAAATATGAGCCAATCTCCGCACGTATTACGAGATGTGCGCTTTGGTACGGGTATACAGTCTCCACAAATGGACGACATGCTTTGGGCGACTTTAAGCGATGAATATATAGGGCGTGGGATGGGAGCAACAGCGGAAACTCTTGCTGAAAAATATGAACTGACCCGAGACGATCAAGATAGTTTGGCTGTCCAATCACATCAAAAATCAGCAAAGGCCCAACTGACGGGGCGATTTCAACAAGAGATTTCCCCTGTCACGATATTCACCAAAAAAGGAAAGGAAATAACCATTTTTGAAGATGAGCATATTCGCCATAATGCTTCAATTGAAGCCTTAGCGAAACTGAAACCAGCCTTTAAAAAGGATGGGACCGTAACGGCAGGTAATGCCAGTGGTATTAATGATGGGGCAGCTGCCTTAATACTTGGAAGTGAATCCTTGCTTCAAACTAATCTCAATGTGAAGCCATTGGCAAGAATCATATCCTGGGGGATTGTGGGGGTAGACCCAAATATTATGGGCATTGGGCCAGTTCCTGCTAGTCAATTAGCTTTACGGAAAGCAGGACTCAATATTGAAGATATCGATTTGTTTGAAATCAATGAAGCATTCTCTGCCCAGTATCTTGCAGTAGAGAGAGAGCTTGGATTGAAACGGGAAAAAGTTAATGTCAATGGTGGAGCAATCGCATTAGGTCATCCAGTCGGGGCTAGTGGAGCTAGAATTATATATTCATTGGCCCTAGAGTTAAGGAATCGAGGAAAGAGGTATGGACTAGCCTCCCTCTGTATTGGAGGAGGACAAGGAATCTCAGTAATCATTGAGGCTCTATGAACATTACGACAAAAGCGCTATAAAAACTTACAAACTTGCTGGCGGTACATTTTTTATTCTTGTTTAACCACTTACAGTTCAATCAAAAGTAATAAATGCGGAATGAACTAATAGCCTAAAACTAGTTGTAAAAATAATGTAAGTCTAAATCATGAAATTTGAATATTGAACTAAAGGACCATCTGAGATGGTCCTTTAATCGTGTAGGCATACTATTATTCAAAGGATCCTGTTGCAAATATGACCTGTTAGAAATATAGAATCTCATTATCCTTTCATCTGCGAATTTTGAGGCTGCTCCAAAAAATTTATGTATGAATTGTAGCTGTAAACTATTCATAACCATCACCTCGTTTTATTTTATTCACGCAACTGAAAGGGTGTCATACAAGTATGGATAAGACTCTTTAAAATCATATAAAAACTCATCAGATATATATCACATTTAACTGTTTTTTGGAAATATTTCACATAAGATAACAACTCGTCCTGAGTAGCCTTACTTATATATATACTTAAAAATTTGGATCTATAGTGAGTTGTCTGAATCTTGCCTTACTAATAATGGGTTTTAAATTAAAACGGATACCCATTTAATCCTGTGCCGAAAAGATCGAATTCAGGATCTTTTGACTGAGCTATTGGAGGGGCGTCGGATCGCCCATTAGGAGAGTTGATAGCAGCTTCACCTTCAACTGACTCTACAGAGGTTTCATCATTCTCTTTATACAATGGGTTATCAATCATACTCATAGTCATCTCCTTTTTTATCAGATTAACGTACAGATATTATTCAAAATTTCAACAAGGAAAATTACGATTTTGCTATGATCCATGCAACTATAATGAGTTAAAAAAAGAAAAAAATATTTGGTTTGAAATATTCATGAAGGTCCTATATGTATTGCAGTGGGTAAAATTACACTTTTATTCTTTGTTAAAGACTAATATACGTTAGCGATGATAAAAGAACTGATGTAATAATAATGGCAATAAGTGGACGTATTGCTTTGGTACGTAATTCATTCAGGCAAATATTTAATCCTAAGCCAGTCATTGACATTGTTAACATAAATGATGTGAAGTCTGAAATATAAGACATCAATTTTTGTGATACCATTACCTTATTACCAATGATATAGCTTCCCACAAAACTCATAACGATAAAGCCAATTAAAAACCATGGAAACTCGAATCTTGCCTCCCCTTCTATTTTTCCTTTCTTTTTCATCCAAAGCATGAGGATAAAGCAAACCGGAATTAATAGGAATACTCGTGTAAGTTTGGCAAGTAATGCGTGAGCAAGAGCATCCTGTCCTGCCGGGGCAGCAGCTAGTGCAACATGGCCTATCTCGTGCAGGCTGATTCCAACCCAATTTCCGTAGTTCATAGGACCAATTGATAAAAAAGGATATATTAACGTATAGATTATTGAAAACACTGTGCCGACTAATGCGATGATGCCTACTCCCATAGCCGTATCTTCATCTTTTGCTTTTATAATTGGCGATACGGCGGCGATGGCAGCCGCACCACAAATGCCTGTGCCGACGCTTAATAATAATGAAAGATTAAAATCTGCCTTCAGCCATTTTGCAATGATCATAAGAACAGCAATTGAAAAAATGATCGTTATTGTCCCTCTTAGCAATAGGGGAAAACCCTGATGAAATATCACAATCATGTTAAGCTTTAAACCATAAAGTATGATGGCAAATCTCAATAGTATTTTTGATGAAAATTGAATACCAGTACGTAATTTTTGTGGATATCCAAAAATCTGTCTATAAACCACAGCTAGTAAAATGGCACACGCGAGAGGACCAATATGATTTAGACCTGGCAACGCTGCCAAAATAAAACCTAACACCGCTATGATCAATGTAAAACCAATTCCAGAAATCAAATTAACATTTAGCTTTTTTGCCGCTTTTTTTTGCTTATTTGGACTGGGAGTTATTAACGCTTTTTGTTCCAATCTTTTTCAACTCCTTATTTGGATTATTTATAATTTATCGTAACTAATGTTTTACAATAAGGAAAATAAATGATTATTATAGTTATAATAAGTAAATGCGATGGTGAGGAAGGGAACATATGGATCAACTATTATCTGTATTTATATCTGTAGCTGATAAAAGAAACTTTTCCAGAGCAGCGGAAGAGCTTCATTTGACTCAGCCTGCAGTCAGCCAGCAAATTCAACAGTTGGAAAAACATGTAGGGGCAAAATTACTTCTGCGAACCAACAAATCTGTCCAGCTAACTAAAGCAGGAGAAATAGTCTATTTACATGCTAAAGAAATAACAGGTTTATATAAACGAATGTCAATGTTAGTTAATGAATTAAATAACGAGCCAACAGGACCATTAAAAATTGGTGCGAGCTATACCTTTGGAGAGTATGTATTACCACATATACTTGCAAGAATGAAAAACCTATTTCCTAATATCTTCCCTTCGGTACAGATTGGCAACACAAGGGATATAGCCAAGGCAATCATAAGTCATGAGATTGATGTAGGAATTGTAGAGGGGGAAATTTCTCTTCGAAATATATATATAAAATCGGTTTCCACCGACAAAATGTATATCGTGGCAGGGGGGAAATATCCAATTTATTTCAATAAGGAAGTTACACGGAGACAGGTGGAACAAGAGAATTGGATTGTCCGAGAAGAAGGTTCTGGTACAAGAGAGGCAACAGAAACATTATTTCAATCTTTACAAATACGTCCTTCCAAGCTAATGGAGTTCGGCAGCACACAACTTATAAAAGAAGCAGTTGAAGCCGGGCTTGGCATTAGTTACTTATCTGAACTTACTGTAAAAAAAGAAAGAATGCTTGGTACCATTCAAGTATTAAATGTAAAAGGGACACCGATAAAAAGAAATTTTTCAGTTATAACAGAATCTGAGGAATTGCATACGAAATCTATGAACTTATTTATTGAATTAATAGAAAAATATCTAAAGAACCAATTATTGCAATAGATCTATTTGATATATTAACAAAAATATAAAAACCCCGGATAAGGGACACACATAAAAAAGTGTCCCTTATCCGGTTTTTTTTATGTTTCAATAGGTAGAATGAGAATGGACTGAGGGTTGCTATGAGTAAGAATAAATAACCTATAATCCTGACACCTGGAAACTGGACGAAATTTTCAGTATTAGAAAGTTCTGTAGTAACAACCAAAGGAGATGGAAAATCATATATATATTTGTGAATTTTAATCCTAAGTATGCTTAAATGGCTACTATAATCCTTAAAACAATTAGAACATCTGCAAGTCTGGTGAAACATAGGAAAAATCCTGCTCAGCGTTTAGGAACTGCCAAAAAAGTCCATTCTTGGGTTGATATAATTCATTAATGATAGTCGAATGAAATTCCTTTTTCTTCTTGGCTCTTTTGTAAAGATTGTTGTTTTTAAAACGAAACTATTTAAGGTTGATTGGAGCGGAAGTGCGAGACTCCTGCGGGAGCAGCGGGACAGGTGAGACCCCACAGGCGTTTACGCCGAGGAGGCTCACCGCCCGCCCCGCGGAAAGCGAGCATCTGGAGGGGAAATCAACCACAACTCACTACCTGGTAAATAGCAACAAAGTATGTGAAAATAGCCTTCTTCTTCAACTAACAACGCAGGCTTGTGAAAGAAGGAGAATCAATTTTAGTAAGATAATCTTGTTACATTGGTATCTCAACTGAGGAAGTATTAAAGGCATAACAAGATGTTTTATATGAAGAAATATTAAGGTCATGTTCCGACGGGGAATCAGTTGGTTAATGTAAATACAGCGTAACATTATATTATACATTGGACTTCGATTGATGGCTATATTTCAAATGAGGATGGTATATTAGAGTGGTTAGGATCAACAGAAGTAGAAGGAGATTCGGGCTACAATTCAATCCTCGAAAGAATAGACACCGTTGTTATGGGAAAAGGAACTTATGATGTCATTCGTGGATTTGGTATGGATTATCCTTATAATGGTTATAAAAATCATATTTTCTAAATCTGTTAGTGGATCAGATGAATATGCTTCATTTATTAATGAAGATGTCAAAATCTTTATTTGAAAAATATAGAAAAAGCCTGTTAAAGATATATGGTTAATTGGTGGAGGGAACTTAAAGAAAATTTGATTGATGAATTTCAACTAGTCATTGCACCTATTTTTATTACAGGGAAAGGAGTTTCCCTTAATATCGTAGATGATATTACGCTAAAATACACTCTATCCAAATTGGAAAAATCAGGTCAACTAGCCATGCTTCATTAAAAAATAATTAGGGCTTCCTTTGAAGGAGTCTCGTACACCTGTTTCAATTAACTGAAACGTTTTTTGAATAAGAACTCCCAGGAAATTTGCTTTTCTTCTAAATCGTCTACATACAGGCGATTCGGATATGGTCTCAATCCTAACTTTAAAACAAACTTGTATTACTTTTCTTATGGATGATACCACACAGAGATTGAAGAAATTTGCGACACTCCTACCGAAATGACTGGCTAGCCGAGCCCCTGCGAGACTTGGCAGATAGGGAGCAGGCTCTGAGCTTAAGAATAGAAAATATTAAATTACGGATAGTAATAAATGATGCACATAAATCTTTTTCTTTGCATAGGGTAGGAGGGTATGGTATATTATTTTTTGAGGAGGGATGGGCAATGGATGAAATGATGAATGGGCAAGATGCGGTGAATGAAGAAGAATGCTGTACGACCTCTTCCCACGGCCGAAAGAGTCATCACTCAGAAGCAGTAAAAAAGAACTTAACGACCAGGTTAAATCGAATTGAAGGTCAAATTCGCGGTATAAAGGGTCTTATTGAAAAAGATACGTACTGTGATGATGTGATCACCCAAATAGCAGCAACACAAAGCGCGATGAATAGTGTAGCCAAGATTTTATTGGAAGGCCATCTAAGGAATTGTGTGGTGGAACGCCTGAATGAAGGGGATACAGAGGTTATAGATGAAGTGCTTGTAACGATACAAAAATTAATGAAAAAATAAAGGAGCAGTGGATAAGATGGAAAATGTAACATTGAATGTTAGTGGAATGTCTTGTGGTCATTGTGTGAATGAAGTTGAAGGGAATGTAGCCAAACTTGCAGGTGTTGAAAGCGTAAAAGTGCATTTGGATGCAGGAAAAGTAGATGTAGCGTTTGACAAGGAAAAAGTATCACTTGAGAAAATAAAAGAAACAATCGATGATCAAGGCTACGATGTCGAGTAAGTTATGAGAGTGCTGTTAAGCACTTCTTTTTTACAAAGAAATATACCCCATAGTGGTATAGGGAGGCGGGATGAAGTGAGCAGCCAAATAAAAGAAACAAGTTTACAGATTTCTGGAATGACTTGCGCTGCCTGTGCAAACCGAATTGAAAAAGGGTTAAACAAAATGGAAGGCGTTGAGGAAGCCACCGTTAATTTGGCACTTGAGAAATCGGTTATTAAATATGATTCGGAAATAGTAAGCAACCAGGACTTTGAAAAGAAAATTCAAGATCTTGGCTATGCTGTAGTAAAAGAGAAAAAGGAATTTACGATTACTGGCATGACCTGTGCTGCCTGTGCTAACCGAATAGAAAAAGGGTTAAATAAGATGGATGGGGTGAGCATGGCTAATGTCAATCTAGCGCTTGAAAATGCGACCGTCGAATATGATCCTTCCCAAGCTTCCCCAATTGACATCATTCAACGTGTGGAGAAGCTGGGGTATGGGGCGATCATCAAGGAAGATAAAGTGGAATCCGTGAATTTCCGTCAAAAAGAAATACAAAAACAAAAGAATACATTCATCTTTTCGGTCATTTTATCTTTTCCATTGTTATGGGCGATGGTAAGCCATTTTAGTTTTACTTCGTTTATCTATATGCCTGATTTCCTCATGAATCCTTGGGTGCAGATGGCATTCGCAACCCCCGTTCAATTTTTGATTGGAAAGCAGTTCTATGTTGGAGCTTATAAAGCCTTGAGAAATAAAAGTGCCAATATGGATGTATTAGTCGCGATGGGAACATCCGCTGCCTATTTTTACAGTGTTTATCAGGCGATCATCTCGATGGGTTCCCATCACAATACGGCACAACTTTATTTCGAAACAAGTTCGATTCTTATCACCCTCATTCTATTGGGGAAGCTGTTTGAAGCAAAAGCAAAAGGACGTTCTTCCGAGGCCATCAAAAAATTGATGGGGCTTCAGGCCAAAACGGCATTAGTTCTAAGAAATGGGGAAGAACGGGAAATACCACTTGAAGAAGTCATCGTAGGGGATACGATTTTGGTGAAGCCGGGTGAAAAGATCCCTGTCGATGGCAAGGTAATCGAAGGGAACTCTGCCGTCGATGAATCCATGTTAACGGGTGAGAGCATCCCGGTCGATAAAACAAACGGGGATACTGTTATCGGTTCAACATTGAATAAGAATGGGTTTCTCAAAATGAAAGCGACTAAAATAGGAAGGGATACAGCTCTTTCCCAAATCATTAAAGTCGTCGAAGATGCTCAAGGTTCGAAAGCGCCGATTCAACGGCTTGCTGACCAAATTTCCGGTGTTTTCGTTCCCATTGTTGTCGGAATCGCTCTTTTAACTTTTCTGGTTTGGATGATTTGGGTTAACCCGGGAGAATTCACACCTGCTTTTGAAGCGATGATTGCAGTGCTAGTCATAGCGTGCCCATGTGCTTTAGGCCTAGCCACTCCCACCTCTATCATGGCAGGGTCTGGAAGAGCTGCCGAATTCGGGATCTTATTTAAAGGCGGGGAACATCTGGAAACCACCCACCATATCGATACGGTCATCTTGGATAAAACGGGAACGGTAACGAATGGTACCCCTGTGTTGACAGATGTCCTCATTGAGAATGGTATGGAGGAAGAACAGTTTTTATCATTAATCGGTGCAGCTGAAAAACAATCTGAACACCCTCTTGCTCAATCAATCGTTCAAGGAATTCAAGCAAGACAGATTTCACTTGCAGCTGTTGAGGAATTTGAAGCGATGCCTGGATACGGGATTAGAGCTGTGGCGGATCAAAAAGTGATGCTCATCGGAACCCGTAAATTGATGAAGCAAAATAACGTGGATATCACTAAGGCGCTAACAGCGATGGAAGAATTTGAAGAGCAAGGGAAGACTGCAATGCTCGCTAGCATTGAAGGGGAATATGCCGGACTCATCGCTGTTGTGGATACGATAAAAGAAAGCTCGCTAACGGCGATTAAAAGGTTAAAAGCAATGGATATCCAGGTCATCATGATAACCGGGGATAATCAAAGAACAGCAAATGCCATCGGACATCAAGTTGGCATTGACCATGTAATCGCAGAAGTCCTACCTGAAGGGAAAGCGGAAGAAGTGAAAAAACTGCAGGCCGCCGGTAAAACAGTGGCAATGGTCGGCGATGGGATAAATGATGCGCCCGCGCTGGCACTAGCCGATATAGGAATGGCAATAGGAACCGGGACGGACATAGCCATGGAAGCTGCCGATATCACTTTGATCCGGGGTGATTTGAACAGTATTGCAGATGCCATCCTCATGAGCAGGAAGACGATGAAAAACATCAAACAAAACCTATTCTGGGCTTTTGCCTATAATGTAATCGGAATACCAATTGCGGCAATCGGACTGCTTGCCCCGTGGTTAGCGGGTGCTGCCATGGCCTTCAGTTCAGTGTCAGTCGTATTGAATGCACTTCGCCTTCAACGGATAAAACTTTAAAGGTCATGTAGCATATATAGAAGGCAGTTGTACTGACTGCATATACCATTCTACGGGCGTATGAATTATAATCATCCAGATGAAAGCCGATGTTTCCTTGGCAAGAGGATCATCGGCTTTCATCTGGAATGAGCGGCATGTTACTGCCACTCTTATAGGTTGTCAAACCGCTTATTTTAAACAGTAAAAAACATAATCTGTAGGTGTGCCATTTTCGCCTTGTTGATGGAGCATCGCTGATACATTACCGCGATGATAGGTCCCATGATTCACTACATGATGGATGAGGTCGGCAAGTACAAACTCACAAGCCCCCATTTTCGGATGTTCGGTAACAATCGTCCGTTCAAGATCAGGCTGCGAAGTAAGGAAATTGTCGTAATCCTTTGCAAGTTCATCATATGAGGATTCCAGTTCATATAATGTGATTCCTTCCACTTCTTTCCGACGCTGTTCAACTTTCTTAAAAGTTTCTTGAACTGTGCTTCCTTTCATTATCTCCAACCAGGTAATATCTGTTGCGTAAAGGTGAACTAGAACTTCTTTGATGGATGGAAAGACACTTTTTATCGTGTCTCCATAGACTCCTTCCGGTAATTGTTTTAGTTTTTGGAACACTTGCTGATTAGCCCAAACGTGGTAATCATACATTTTCTTGGCACGATTATTTTCCATTTTTTCACTCCTTTAATTGTTACATATCCTTTTCGACATCATTTAAAGAACTCCTTTATCAAAGCTGCTTCCTAATCTGATAATTTGTCCATGCAAATGCTTCGTTTTCTACATACCATGATAATAGATGCTATCCTACTATTGTTATTACGTTTGATTGCCATCAAAGAGTCCAAGAGTGTGAAAATTCACTTTATTTTCAAATGTTGTTAATATGGTAGTAACTCTTATCGAGAGGTGGAAAAAAATGAGAGCAGATGCTGTTTTTGAAGGTGGGGGGGTCAGGGGAATTGCTTTTATTGGGGCAATTCAAGCAATGGAAGAGGAAAATGTCGAATGGGAAAGACTTGCTGGGACATCAGCAGGAGCAATAATAGCTGCTCTTTTGGCTAGTGGCTATAAAAGCCATGAAATTAGAAAACAGTTTAGTGAAATCAATTACTCAAAGATTCGAGGCAGGACAATTCTGAATCGAATTCCCATTTTGGGCTTCTTTTTGGAACTCATGGTTCATCTTGGGATTTACAAAAACGATTATTTGGAGACATGGGTGGATTCACTTCTTTCAGAAAAAGGGATAAAGACATTCGCGGATCTTCCAGATGGAAAGTTGAAGATCATTGCTTCTGATGTTTCGAATGGAAAGATGCTTATTTTGCCAGATGATTTGGACCGCTATGGTATGTCTCCTGCTGATTTAAAAGTTTCAACTGCTGTTATGATGAGTGCCTCCTTACCATTTTTCTTCCGTCCGGTTATTTGGAAATCAAAAGACCGGAAAAAATCCTACATTTTAGATGGTGGTTTACTTAGTAACTTCCCGATATGGATATTTGATACCGACAATCCTCGTTTTCCAACATTCGGATTCCATTTTGTGAAAGATGAAGTTAACATAGGCGGGGTTATCCCAACGCCCATCCACCTTTTCAAAAATATATTTAAAACGATGCTCCAAGCCCATGATTTACGACATATGAACGAAGAAACGATTGAACGCACGATTCAAATTCCTATTGGCGGCATCAATGCAACGGATTTTGAACTGAATGAGGAAGAAATCAACTTTCTCTATAAATCAGGCTATACTTCTGCAAAAGAATTTTTGTCGAATTGGGATTTTGAACAATATAAGGCCAAACGCTTGCAAAGAGTCAAAAAAGAGTAGGAGAAACATTCCTCTATCATTCGGTCCAAAAGGGGGAAAGAGGGGACAAGGAGCTGTTACAACGGCTCTTTTTCTTATTGAATGAACGAACCAATCGTTTAATTTAAAAGCAATAAGTGGAATTACAATCAAAAAAATTAATATAATATATTATTTTGATATTGCTTAACAAATATTATAAAAGCATTTAAATGTATGAGGAAATGAGACTTTAAAAATTATTAGATGACATAATAAATAGTATCTTTTACGACGTCTATGTGAACCAGTCAAAGAATTGACCGAACATAAAAAACTACTTCTTTCGAAAAAAATCTTGACTGAGACATATTCCAAGTTTGAATGAAGTCATAAAATCCCACAGCTTTTAAAAGAGGTAACGATAATTTGAATAATGATTCTTCAGACCCTTTTTTTTATATATATTTTTATAAAAATGAAATAAATATAGTTATATTTTCACGAAAATGTTAATATAAAGTGGTAGATAATACCTAATCGCAGAAAGGAGAGGATTTTATAAACAGATATAGAAATCGGAATTGTTTCCAGCCTCCGCCTTCAGCCTCTACTTAGATCATTCCATAAAAAGCATCCTTCTATGAAAGAATTTATTTCTTAAATGTAAGAATAATGTTCAGAAAAAATCTACTAGAAGGGGAATAGAATATTATGAAAAATATATTTGCCTTAACTCTGGTGGTATAACTGCATATGGACCTATTTCAGGTGGATCAACAAAAACTGAAATAGCTTCTATTTATAGAACCTACAAAAATACCGGTGTAAATGAAGCCAAAAATCTAATTTTTGCATATATGATGAAAAAGATTCCCGAAAATTGACAGATGATGTATTCGCTAATTGGCTTTTTTGTAAAGTTAAATAGCTGGTCCAAAATTAGTCCAACTTACGTGGGTTCTTGGGTATCAAGTTCCTATAGCACTGCAGAAAAGAAAAGAAATTATCATGCGACAGTGGTTCATTATGGCAAAAGTAATTACACATCACCTAAATCAGTTCAGTATTTCCAATGCAATTACTGGTTTGGGAAATAATAAATCGAGGAAATGGGGAATAAGATGAATTTGAAAATATTATTGAGAATAGGTATCTTTTTATTATTTTCTTTTCTTATGATTTTTGATTATTTTCCTCATCCCGTTCTCAAAGACATTCCTAAAACTGTACTGACAATTGGAGTGGTCTCATTAGCGGTTGTCTATATTGTCATTAATCGAAAGACTGAAAAAGATTGTGAAAATTCATTAATTGGAGAAGCAGTACTTATTTTTTATATGTTAGTGCTAATAGGAGTATTAACGGTAATGGGCGGAAAATCTACTGTAGGAATCTCTTTGAATAATCCAATGTTATGGTTTGTTTTATTATTGACAATCGTTGATATGACCGTAAGATATAGGAAAATGAATGCTTAGAAAACGCAAGACTTATGAAATTTGGGAATTTCCCGACGGAAAAACAGCAGTTTCATTTCCTAGTTTCCCAACAGTTTTTCTAGTTCCTGGTTTATATGTAAAGTTTTTGGTGAAGTGATCCGATGTTTCAATTCCGTATTTATTAATTCTTTCCTCATTGTCTCTATTTTTTTATGTAGCAGTCCCATACTGTTCAATGAAAATCCCCTCAAAGCCTAACTGGATCAATACTTGGGCGTCCTTTCTCTGAATACATATCTTTTACTAAATCATAAATGAAAGAGAAATCAATGGCAGTCTCCATTATACGAACTCAATGGTTCGATGGCACCAGTGGTTCTAAATTAATCATTCCAGTTGATCTCGCTGAATAGAATCATGTTTAGAAAGCAAACTCATCATCTCAAGTTTTAATAGACTCTGTTTTAAAACAAAAAAGACTGTAGGCAAAAGGAGTATTATCCAAATTTATAAACATAGTTGATTGGAGCGGGTGTGCGAGACTCCTGCGGGAATATCGAGTCCAAGGGAGGCCCCACAGGCGCAAGTGAGCCGAGGGCGTACCGCCCACGGAAGCGAGTGCCCTACGTTCCAATAAACGTCCAAATTTGTACAAGCAAAAAAATTGTAGACAAATTCGATTTTCATCGAGTTTGTCTACAGTCTGAAGCATCCATTCATTTTGGATGCTTTTTAATTAGGAAGAGTGATGATGTTCACAATTAGCTAATGATCTAGCGGATATTACATGAAAATTAGACCACGAGTCCAAGAAAAATATAAGAGGTAAGAGTAGCATGATCTACATAGTGATGATTCCATGAAGTATTAGTAGAAAAATCAATCAATCTTCATTCCGCTTTTTAGACATATTCTAAATCATTTGGTTCTTTTTCATTTGTAAGTAAATTCAACAGTTCATCTAGTTCCTGGCTTTTATGTAATGTTTTTGGGGCAGTAAATCCGTAAATCAATCCGGTGGTTATTAGTTCTTTCCTCAATATCTCAATTTTTTCAAATAATGCTTCCATACTCTCCAATGCCGAATCCTCAAGTGCTTTCTTTTTTTGTTATGAAACTATTATTACATAAATTAGGATGTTTTTAAACCAAAAGTGAGTATTCACTTATAAAATTATTGCTGAAGTATTATTAGTCCGATTTCAGAAAACCATGATGATTTCTAAACCTTCCTTTGAATCAAGGTTTCCTTACTGCGGAGGGATCCAACCAAGTGATGGCGATATTTCTTTTATTCCATTATTTCGCTGGCTTCTTTAAGCTTTTATAGTTTTAAAGGTTTATTGTAAAAATAGCCCATGGAAGTTATTTGTAACGATTAAATAAATGATTCGTTAAGAGAACTAGGCTGAAAGACTGTCGTTATATGTAAAAGTTTGTAGGGCTATGTAAATGCATGAGTGAATCAAAACTCTTTTTGTATTCAATGGGTATCATAAGACCTGCCTAAAAATTCCTAATTTATTGATTTATTGATTTACACATCTTCATACCCCTTTAAAAATGGCCTTCTATACTTGAACCAGATTCAAATAATAGGAGGGAAAGATCAATGAATAATGAAAGAGCAATGGATGATTTAATTAAGAATTGGAGCGAATTAGGTAAGAATATGGACCGCCGAAATTTTATCCAGGGAGCGAGTAAGCTTGCCGGACTTTCATTAGGTCTTGCTCTTGCCCAATCAATGGGCGGGATTGAAGTGAATGCTGCCCCGAAATTCAGTGATTATCCATTTACTCTCGGTGTAGCTTCAGGAGATCCGCTCTCGGACAGTGTCGTTTTATGGACAAGGTTGGCACCGGATCCGTTGAATGGAGGAGGAATGCCAAAAGAAGCCATTTCGGTTAAATGGGAAGTGGCAAACGACGAGAATTTCAGAAAGATTGTCCAGCAAGGCAAGGAAATAGCCAGGCCTGAACTTGGCCACTCCGTACATGTGGAAGTAAGCGGGTTAAAACCTGATAAAGTCTATTTTTACCGTTTTAAAAGCGGCGGGGAAGTAAGTCAGACTGGGAAAACGAAAACACTTCCGCCAATAGGTTCAAGTGTTTCGAGCTTGTCATTCGCGTTTGTTTCATGCCAGCAATTTGAGCATGGTTATTATACGGCCTATAAACATTTGGCAAAGGAAGATCTGGATATTGTCTTCCACCTTGGCGATTATATATATGAATATGGACCAAATGAATATGTTTCTTCTACAGGTAATGTCCGTGTACATAGTGGACCAGAGATCATTACACTTGAAGATTATCGGAATAGATACGCACAATATCGCTCTGATACCCATTTAAAAGCGGCACATGCAGCTTTCCCATGGGTCGTGACTTGGGATGATCATGAAGTTGAAAACAATTATGCAAATGTCATCCCGGAAAAAGGACAATCGGTAGAAGCTTTCATCAAGAGAAGGGCCGCCGCTTATCAGGCTTACTATGAGCACATGCCCCTTCGTAAATCATCTTTGCCTAAGGGAGCGGATATGAGGTTATACCGAAATTTCACATATGGCGACCTGGCCTCTTTCTTTGTATTGGATTCACGTCAATACCGGGATGATCAGGCAAACGGTGATGGAAGTTCACCGCAAACGCCTGAGTCACTTGATCCGAAACGGACATTACTAGGTCCAGAGCAGGAACAATGGCTAACTGACAATCTATCAAAATCAAAAACGAAGTGGAATGTTCTGCCACAGCAGATTTTCTTTGCACAACGGAATTATGGAACACCAACCGCCCCAAAATTCAGCATGGATTCCTGGGATGGTTACCCGGCAGCACGCGATCGCTTAATTGATGTAATCAAAAGCAACAATCTGGAAAATCTGGTCGTATTGACTGGTGATGTACATGCAAGTTGGGCCGCCAATTTAAAGGCGGATTTCGATGATCCAAATTCAAAGATTTTCGGTGTGGAGTTTGTCGGCACTTCGATCACATCTGGCGGAAATGGTGCGGATAAGCGTGCGGACACGGATAAAATACTAAGTCAGAATCCGCATATAAAGTTCTTTAATGATTACAGGGGATATGTCCGGTGCAAAGTAACACCAGAACAATGGAAGGCGGATTACCGTGTAGTCCCATTCGTGACAGAACCAGGTGCGGATATATCGACAAGAGCATCCTTTGTTTTTGATAAGGATCAAACAGGGCTGCGAAAGGTTGCATCAGCAGCGGTTATGGAAGGTGCACAAAAAACGAACGAAGTCGAGGAGGATCGGACACGTGCCCATAATCGCGCACATGAAAAACAAAGAATGAAAAGTCAGGGAAAAGTGACTAATTGATAGGGAATCCTTAAAATGCTTGACAGGAATGTAGCGAAGAAAAATGAGAAGAACAGAGGAGTGAGTAAGAATGCTTTCAAATATAGGAATACCCGGTTTGGTGATTGTCCTTGTGATTGCACTGATTATTTTTGGACCGTCCAAACTGCCGGAAATAGGCCGTGCATTTGGCCGGACATTATCCGAATTCAAAAGTGCAACCAAAGGATTGGTGAATGATACAGAAAAAGAAGAAGAAAATGAGAATAAAGCTGCATTAAGAGCTGTTAAAAAAGAGGGATGATGTAAATGAGATAGAGCGGGCGGAAAGACTCGCCTGCTTCTTTTCATGAGAAGGGTTAGAGGGGAAGCGCTATTTGCAAAAGGGCAAATAATATGTCTAAAAAGGGGGAGTGAAAGTGGAGAGTAAGGATTTACACGTTATTGAGCATATGGAGGAACTCCGAAGCAGAATCATTAAAACACTGATAGGCTTTGTGGCTTTTTTCATAATGAGCTTCATATTCGTACAGGATATTTATAATTTACTTATTAAAGATTTGGAAGGAAAGCTTGCCGTGCTCGGGCCGAGTGAGGTCCTATGGGTATATATGATTATTGCTGGGGTTTGCGCAATAGCTGCAACGATTCCGCTTACAGCCTATCAGTTATGGCGATTTGTGGCTCCAGCTTTGAAACCGGAAGAGAGAAGGGTTACATTTCGCTTCATACCCGGACTGTTCATTCTATTCATCACAGGTATCTCATTTGGATATTTTGTGTTGTTTCCAATAGTGCTGGGTTTCCTAACTTCCCTATCGGCCGGGCAGTTCGAGATGATGTTCACTGCGGAAAAGTATTTTCGTTTCATGATTAATTTGATCTTACCTTTCGGCATTTTATTCGAGATGCCGCTAGTGGTCATGTTCCTGACCAGATTAGGCATCATCAATCCAGCAGTGTTAAAAAAGTCTCGCAAGATTTCTTATTTCGTCCTGGTCATCATCTCGATCCTGATTACGCCTCCAGATATAATTTCGGACATTTTGGTTATCGTCCCTTTACTTGTGCTTTATGAAGTGAGTGTACAGCTGTCCAATATGGTTTATCGTAAAAGGCTTATGAAAGATGAGTCAGCATTATCCGTGACATGAAAAGGATAATCACAGCCTATTGAAAGTAACATTTCTTGGGAAATAATTAATGGAACAATAAAAAGTTGAGGGGGCCCCCTCAGCTTTTTATTGTGGGATAATACTTTTTGGGAATGGTTAGGGGGTATGCTTTTGCATTTGCATTCTAACCAATATGATTATGTAAGGGGAAGAAGTTTTAACCTGTAAAAGCCTTACATTTGTCCAACCCTATGGAATTTAAATTATTTAAATCAAAGTTTTTGTCAACTAATCACAAGTTACATAAGTTGAATAGAAACTCTGCAATGTCTAAATGATTATGAAATAGACCATGAACATCTTCAAGTTTTAAGGGGGATATTTTATTTTTTTTATTTAGAAGGAGAGAGGATTCTGGTTAGCGAATAATTGTAATCACTTGAACAGAAAAATGCATTCTTTGTAATAACATTCCAAAATATCGAAAGGTGAAAGGTTCGAATCTTATTATCGTTCAAGTATAAATATATATTTAGGGGGGAGCATTATCAAAATATCGAACAGGATGGTGAGAATGTATGAAGGATTTATTGAAAATTATCGCAGGAAACATTTCCATGACCTTTGCCTATGCTTATTTAATCGTTCCCAATGAAATCATCAATGGCGGGGTAACTAGCTCGGCATTATTATTGAATGCATTATTGGGCTATAACATTGCCATGCTCGCCAATTTGGTTACAGGAATACTGTTAATCATTTGTTTAGTGTTTCTAGGGAAAGAGTACTTTTTTAAGTCGATCGTAAGTTCCCTTAGCTATATGGTTTTTTTTAATTTTTTTTATTCATTGAACATTCATTTTGATATGAATATCGTTTTAGTGATTTTCATTTCGTCGATTTTGATAGCGATAGGATATTATTTATGTATAACTGCAAATGCCTCCACTGTTGGCTTTGACGTGATCGCCTTAATATTACATCACAAAAATGAAAAAATAGATATTGCTGTGACAATAAGGATTATTAATCTTATCGTACTGATATTGGGACTTCTGGTTTATGGTTATGCATCGATTGTTAAGGGAATTGCTTTTACATTGCTTTTTTCATATTTTTTAAAGAAAATGCTGGATAGGAAGCAGAAGGCAGTAACGTCAGCTACGGAAAGTGTATTGGATGAAAAACCAAAGGTAAATGAAGTAAAATAACTAAAATTGCAGACTTAATGGACATCGTTTTTTATATGAAAATGTTCGTTTTGTTATCTAAATATTCTGATTTTTAAATTGACTTTAAAAAAATCAGAGTGTATTATACACATAGAAAGTGGTACTAACATCATGACGTAGTGATGTTAGATTCGCTTCGTTTTTCAAAATAGACTTAAGGAAGGAGGACTAGTGATATAGAATCTTAAGTTCATAGCGTCATACCCTGTGTTGTTTGAAAATGCCATGTTTCCAGTTCCCACTATCTTTGTGAAAGTGTAAAGGACAGGCAGCTGAAAAGCCTGCTTTACATTCAAGTAGCGATTATCTTAGTTGATTCCCCAAATTATTGAAAGTTGGTGGAGGGTATGAAACATCAACAGGAAGAACTGAAACCAGGTCTGAAACAAAGACATTTAACGATGATATCTTTGAGTGGTGTCATAGGCGCTGGTTTATTCGTAGGAAGCGGTATCATTATTGGTCAAACGGGCCCCGGGGCGATATTATCATATGTTTTGGCAGGCTTAATCGTTGTTTTAGTCATGAGGATGCTTGGGGAAATGGCCACAGTGAATCCTAATACTGGATCTTTTGCGGTTTATGCAAGAGAAGGGATAGGTGAATGGGCCGGTTTTACAACAGGTTGGTTATATTGGTTCTTTTGGGTTATCGTAATTGCTTTGGAAGCAACGGCTGGAGCAGCAATCATTCACAGCTGGCTCCCTTCCGTTCCCGTCTGGGTCATAAGTCTATCATTGATCATCCTATTGAAAATGACGAATATTTTTTCCGTGAAATCGTTTGGTGAGTTCGAATACTGGTTTTCAATCATTAAAATAATCAGTATCATACTATTCTTGTGCCTGGGGGTGGCCGTGATATTAGGGTTTATCCCAACGATAAAACCACCTGGCACTTCCAATCTTTTAAACTTTGGCGGGTTTATTCCAAATGGTCTAAGTTCTGTGCTTGTTGGTGTTGCAATCGTTTTTCATGCATTTGTTGGAGTGGAGATTCCAGCGATTGCCGCGGGTGAAACCAGTGATCCGGTTAAATCAGTTAGAAGTGCATTGAATAGTGTGGTTTGGAGAATCCTGATTTTCTATATCGGGTCCATCGCCATACTGGTGACGCTATTACCTTGGAATTCGGCTTCTTTGCTGAAAAGTCCATTTGTCGCCGTACTTGAAATGCTGGGAATCCCTTCTGCTGCCCTGATCATGAATATAGTGATTCTCATTGCATTGCTATCTTGTTTGAATTCGGGATTATATACGAGTTCACGCATGTTATTTTCACTTGCACAAAAGGGTGACGCCCCAAAGCTATTTTCTAAAGTGAGCAAGAACGGTGTCCCTATATTTGCTGTAGTCGGCTCTACTATATTCGCCTTTATCAGCACCATTTTCAGTTATGTTTCACCTGATAAAATCTTTTTCTTTTTAGTGAACTCCTCGGGCGGGGTTGGAATTCTTGTTTATCTGGCCATTGCGGTTTCCCATCTCCGATTAAGGAAGAGAATGGAGAAAGAGAATCCTGGAATATTTAAGATCAAGATGTGGTTATTCCCGTATTTGACTTATGCAACCATCATTTCCATGATTTCAGTGTTAATATTAATGGCTTTTATCGATTCGCAGCGTCCGCAGTTCATCTTTACCATGCTATTTAGCTTGATCGTTATTTGTTCATTCTTTTTCATTCGGCGAAAAAAAGCGAAGTATTTGGAGAATGAATTAAATATTGCCTCTGGTTCCCCTAATTCTGAAAAGTTATAGCTTTGGCTCTACACCATTGGTTTAATTTAAGGTTACTTCTATGGAATTCCTCAGACAAAATTCTTCAATTCACTAATCAGCTAGAATATGATTCCAATAGAAAAAGAGAATTGTGCCAATAAGTGCTTGGTGCCATCTGTCTTTTAAATCATGAAGGAGGGGTTATGTTGAATGGTTTACGTGTAATAACCAGTGGAGTTGTCCTTGGAGCCATATTGCTGTCAGGCTGCGGCAATTCAGCTGAACCGGACGAGGCTCAACAAGAAAAAAGCCCAGTCATGAATGAAAATCCGGGTGAAACCCAAAATGCGGAGGTCATTAAAAAAGGTGTCGGCGATGTGATTCAATCCATTAAAGGAATGGAAACAGAATTAAGTGCGGAAGCGGATCCAGAGAGAATTCAAGAAATGGGAAAAGAAATGAGTTCTGTTTGGGATTCGATAGAAAAGCAAGTGGAAGATGAATACCCGGATTGGTATGAAAGGATTGAGAAAAACCTTTACCCATTAATTGGGGAGTCAGGGAATCCGGAAAAGGACCTTGAAAAGATTAAACGACTCTCTAAAGCTACAAAGGAAGATTTACAGTTATTTTTGGAAGAAGTTAATTGAATTCTCTTTATTACCTGGTTTAGCAGTGATTTTGGAGGAGGTAAGATGAGGAGGGGAGCAATGGAAAGGGCAAATGAATGCAAAGAGGTTCAAGCAGTGATATTCGATTGGGCAGGAACGACGGTGGATTATGGTTGTTTTGCACCGGTCCAAGCATTTGTCGAGATATTCAGGATAAGGGGGATAGATATTACCGTTAAGGAAGCAAGGGAACCTATGGGTTTATTGAAAATGGATCATATTATGGAACTCTTGAAAATGAAACGAATCTCTAATTTATGGAGTGCTAAATTCGGGAAAGAACCGGACGAAAGAGATTTAAATTCATTATATAAGAACTTTGAGGCTTTGCTTTTTAAGGTTCTAAAGGATAACGCCAAGCCAATACCCGGCGTAATTGAATTAGTCAGCCGTTTAAGGCAGCAAGGAATAAAAATCGGTTCGACAACGGGGTATACTCGTGAAATGATTGATGTTGTTAAAGAAGAGGCGGAAAAATGGGGCTATCAACCCGATTCCATCGTTGCGTCCACCGATGTGCCTACAGGTAGGCCTGCTCCTTGGATGTGCTTTAAGACGGCGATGAATCTCCAAGTGTATCCACTCAGCAAAATCGTTAAAGTGGGTGATACGATCAGTGATATCAAAGAAGGAATTTCTGCGGGAATGTGGACTGTTGCCGTATTGAAAGGCGGCAGTGAAATCGGACTTTCAGAAGCAGAAATCAGTGAAATGGACCCTTATGATCTGCAAAAACGGATGAAGCATGCAGAAAACCGTTTTTTGAATGCAGGTGCCGATTTCGTAATTGATGAAATAGGTGATTTATTGGAGATCATCGATAGAATCAACTACAGATTGACTGAAAAAAAGGATATATTTATTGGTTAAAAAAGAGTCAAATACATGTGTTAGTGCCTATGCTGGACAGAGATTTTAAATTAATTCGAAATATTCAAATTATTTATTGACTGTTACGCATAATGGTAGTATTATACATCTTATAACTGGTACGGACGTCGCAACGTCATTATCAGAAATAAATTTTAATTAAGGAGAATGTGCTATGGTCGAAACAAAAATGTTAAGAGGTACTAAAGTAAAAATGACACCAAGTGAAGCCATCGTTGAGACATTAGTGGCCGAGGGAGTTAAACATATCTCGGGAATTTTGGGATCTGCTTTCATGGATATGCTTGATTTATTGCCAACTGCAGGCATTCGTTTCATTGGTGTCCGCCATGAACAAAGTGCAGCACATATGGAAGATGCTTATTGTCGTGTCTCTGGTGTTGCTGGAGTTGTCATCGGGCAAAACGGACCTGGAATGACGAATATGGTCACCTCTGTCGCAGCGGCCAATCAAGCTCATACTCCAATGGTGGTCATATCACCTTCAGCTGGTACACCAACAGTTGGATGGGATGGTTTTCAGGAATGCGATCAGGTTTCCATCTTCAAGGCAATCACGAAAGAAACGGTTAGAGTGACACACCCAGGCCGGGTCGCTGATTGCCTAAGGACAGCGTTTCGGATTGCCTATGCCGAGAGGGGACCGGTTTTATTCGATATCCCTCGTGATTACTTCTATGGTGAAGTGGAAGATCAAATACTTCAACCACATCAATATCGCGTGGATGAAAGGGGCTGCGGGTCTTCTGAATCCTTGGATAGAGCGGCAGAAATTTTAGCCGAGGCGAAGTATCCGGTGATCATTTCCGGTAGGGGAACGGTTGATTCAGATGGCATTGAGGAAATTAAGAATATGGCAGAATATTTAACGGCTCCGGTAGCTGTCTCATATATGCATAATGATGCTTTTCCTGCTGATCATCCATTGTCAGTCGGCCCAATCGGTTACATGGGTTCAAAGGCTGCGATGAATACACTTAAGAAAGCGGACGTCATATTGGCGGTAGGCACAAGATTATCGGTATTTGGAACGTTACCATGCTATGACATTGATTATTTCCCGAAAGATGCGCAAATCATCCAAATTGATATTAACCCAAGGCAAATAGCGAGGACGCACCCTGTGGAAGTGGGGATCATCGGAGATGCCCGCGAAGCGAGTCGTGAAATCTTGAAACGGTTGAAGGCTGATAAACCAAACCTAAAACAAGAAAAAGAGCGGATAGTAGAAGTTACGAATGAAAAACAAAAATGGGAAGAAGAATTGGTGAATCTTGCGATGATCGATGGAACCCCGATCAATCCGCGTCGGGCCCTATTGGAATTGACAAAAGTGTTGCCTGAAAATGCCATCGTTACTACAGATATCGGTAATGTATCTTCAACTGCAAACGCTTACTTGAAATTCAATCAGGGACGCAGGCATATCGCTGCGCTTACATTCGGGAATACTGGATTTGCTTACCCATCCGCACTAGGTGCCAAATTAGCTGAGCCGAATACGCCTGTTATAGCCATTGTTGGAGATGGCGCGTGGGGCATGAGCTTACATGAAGTGAGCACGGCCGTGGAAGAAAACATACCGGTCATAGCATGTGTCTTCAATAATAATGCATGGTGCGCAGAGAAAAAGAATCAGGTCGATTTTTATAATAACCGTTTTGTAGGCGCGGATATCCAAAATCCTGATTTTGCAGAAGTTGCCCGATCAATGGGTGCTGTAGGCATTAGGGTGGAAAAAGCAGACGAGTTAGGCGCTGTCATTGAAAAAGCAATAAAATCAAACAAACCGACTGTCATTGATATACAAGTGGATGGAACACAATTGGCTCCGCCATTTAGAAAAGATGCATTAAAAATGCCTACTAGATTATTAGAAAAATATTCTCATTTAGATCATAAAAACTGGGATAAATAAAAAAAGGTGATAGGGCAGCTGCGATGACTTGATTAACGATTTGGGTCATCGCACCATCACCAATTCGCATTAAAGGGTCTGTAACAGCATGGGAACTTAACTTAGTTGCATTCAATGAAAAATAAGGGGGTTTCAAAAGTGAAGATGGAAACTGAAACGAAAGACCTTGTTCAAATGGATAAAGACCATTTATGGCATGCGATGCATCGCTATAATGAGAAGGATGCTCCCATGATGGCTACAGAAGGATCCGGCTCATGGTTCACTGATACTAAAGGGGATAAATATTTAGATGGTGTCTCAGGATTATGGTGCCTTAACCTTGGTCACGGACGAAAAGAGATTGCCCAGGCAGCATATGAACAAATGATTAATTTATCTTACTTTCCTTTAACATTAAGTCATAAGCCGGCAATCGAATTATCTGCAAAAATAAGTGAACATTTAAAGGGCCCTTATACAACTTTTTTTACGAACAGCGGCTCTGAGGCGAATGAGACAGCTTTTAAAATAGCCAGGCAATATCATTCACAAAATGGAAATCAGGGTAAATACAAGTTCATCTCAAGGTATAGAGCTTATCATGGCAATACTTTTGGCGCGCTAAGCGCAACTGCACAGGCTAATCGGAGAGTGAAATATGATCCGGCGGTTCCAGGTTTCCTGCATGTTCCACCGCCGTACAGTTATCGAAGCCCGTTTGGGGAAAACGTTGAAAACTCCGATTTGCTTGCAGCTGAATATATCGATCAGGTCATTAACTTTGAAGGAGCTGAAACGGTAGCGGGCGTTATCCTTGAACCATTCATCTCTGGTGGCGGTGTCCTTATTCCTTCAAAAGAATACTTAACGAGGGTTTCGGAAATCTGTAAAAAGCATGATGTTCTATTAATTGTGGATGAAGTGGTTTCAGGTTTTGGAAGAACCGGAAAAATGTTTGGGTTCATGCACTCAGATGGGGTTCAACCGGATATTGTTACGATGGCAAAGGGGTTGACCAGCGGTTATCTTCCACTTGGGGCAACGGCAGTGAATTCCAGGATTTATGAGAAGTTCAAAGACAACGGAAATTTAAATCATTTCAGGCATGTGTCAACATATGGAGGCCACCCTGCATCTTGCGCAGTTGCGCTAAAGAACATTGAAGTCTTGGAAAATGAAAACATCGTTCAACGAGTATCTGAACTTAGTGAATCGACACTAAGCGCGCTCTTTGAATTGACAGCCCTGGATAAAGTAGGGGAGGTTCGGGGAGTTGGGTTTTTATATGGCATTGAATTAGTGGAAGATAAAAAGACAAAAACGCCTGTTTCCGAAGAGTTCATGGGTAAAATAATCGGGGCTTGCAAGGCAAAGGGTCTTATCATCGGACGTAATGGTGATACGGTTCCTGGATATGGTAATGTACTCATCATTGCACCGCCTTTATCTTCGACCGTTGAAGATTTACGCTTTGTCATAGAAACGGTTAAATCCGTTTTATGTGAATTATGCTAATCAAAAAGATGATTAGCTTTAGGGTGCTATCTATATAGAAGAAAAAAATGAAGATGGGCATGATATGTCTAGCCGATTTGACATCCATGTCCATTTTTTCATATTGAGTCTAACAGGGTGGGAAAACTGGGGAATCCAAAACAGGAGGAAATATGCAATCACAACAAAGGCTATTGGTGGTTCTGGCACATCCCGATGATGAGTCATTCCTGTGTGGGGGAACCATTGCTAATATGTCTGAGCGAGGTGTTCAGATAACTTTACTATGTGCGACAAAAGGCGAAATGGGCAGACGAATGGGAAATCCCATTGTAACAACAAGGGAGGCATTGCCAGAACTAAGGGTGGAGGAGTTAAAAAGAGCTTGTGGAGAATTGGGGATCAGTGATTTGCGATTTTTAAACGTAAGGGATAAAACGATTGAATTTGAAAGCCTAGATTTATTGGCCGAGAGAATCGTAAAGGTGATTCGTGAAGTTCAACCGGATGCACTAGTTACATTCCATGAGAAATACGGCGGGCATCCAGATCATTGTGCGATTGGCCGTGCTGCCGCATTTGCTTTCTTAAACTCCGGTGATCCCGATTTTTATCCAGATCCATTATTTCCAGCTATTAAGGTTCATAGTTTGTACTTTGTCCTTTGGCATGCCTTTTATGATGAATGGTTAAAGGAAAACGGGCCGGGCAGTGTCACAGAAGTCAATATAGCAGGGACTTTAAAGAAAAAGATCCGTGCCTTAAGGTCACATCGATCCCAGACTTTAGCGGTTCCTGAATTGTGGACGAATCAAAATCCAAGCTTGCCTTTTTTAAAGGAATCCGAGTATTTTATCAAAGGGAATTCTCTTCCTAATCTAGAAGAAACCGATTTTTTTCAAACGATTGAAAGGATGGGATGATTTAGTTTATCTGGAAAGGGGGAAGGAATGTATGGAATTAGAAAAATATGAGCCACTGGAAGAAGCACCTCAGGCACAGCAAAACCCACTTCAAAATAAGGTGCTTTTGTGGCTGAGCGGTATTGCTTTCACCTTTTTCATTGCCCTCTTAGGCTTGGGGCTGTCGAAGATTTCGGGATTCAATCGAATCGGTCCACTTGCATGCTCGATCATCATTGCCGTGATATATCGTCAAATTGCTGGATATCCAGAGAAATTCCGGACGGGAATCGAATTTTCCGCAAAAAAACTTTTGCGTTTTGCCATTATTTTATACGGGTTGAAATTAAATATCGATGTGATTTTCAATCAGGGACTGCCATTATTGGTACGTGACATAGGGACAGTAACATTCGCCATAGTCGTGATGGTCCTGATTGCAAAGTGGATTAAGGCAGATGCATCCATTTCCCTTCTTCTTGCTGTAGGAACCGGGATATGCGGTGCAGCAGCCATCGCGGCAATATCTCCAATCGTGAAAGCGAAGGAAGAGGATACAGCCATAGGCGTCGGGATAATCGCTTTAATGGGAACTCTTTTCTCCATTGTTTATACACTTTTACGTCCGATCCTTCCAATATCTGCTTTGGATTATGGAATCTGGTCTGGGATCAGTCTTCATGAAATCGCCCATGTTGCTTTGGCAGGAGCACCGGCTGGTGAAGATGCGCTAGCGATTGCACTCCTCGCCAAATTGGGACGTGTCTTTTTACTCATCCCTTTATGTTTCATTTTTATGTATTGGATGAAGAAGCGATCATCCGGGAAAATGGGGCATGATGCCAAAATTGATTTTCCATGGTTCCTCGTTGGTTTTATAATCATGAGCCTAATAGGAAGTTATGTGTTTGGAAGTTATGTTACGGTTTCACCTCTCGTAATGGATGGCATTTCCAAAGCGACCACATTTATATTGACTATGGCCATGATCGGTCTTGGACTGAATGTTAGCCTGCAGGCACTGCGAACAAAAGCCATGCGTCCCCTTTTAGCCATGACCATTACCTCTTTGCTGCTTTCCATAATTTCGTACTTTATCATTTAATATATAAGCTTTCATATATGCCTGAAATGTGATGAAGGTTGCATATAGGATAAGCCCTGAATACATAGAGCTATTCAGGTTTTTTTTATTCACTCGAAGAAAAACGGTATTTGAACGCTGGAAACTCAACATAATCCTAATTTAAGGGAAAAATTGAATGCCGGCATGTTTGAATATTATAACTATTTGGTTTACAATATAAGAACTGATACGAACATTACGATGTCTTTTTCTGTTTGGAGGAAATTTTATGGAGCTAGACTTTAAAAATCCAATCCCTTTACATGCTCAATTGAAAACCATATTGGAAAATCAGATTTTGGAAGGTTATTATAAAGACAAAATCCCGAGTGAAAGGGAACTGATGGATATGTATTCTGTCAGCAGGAGCACTGTACGGGAAGCCGTTTCCATCCTGGTTCGTGAGGGAATATTGGAAAAGAGACATGGGAAGGGAACGTTCGTCTCCCTTAAACCTGTGCAAGAATGGCTTAAGATGATAAGTTTTACGGAAACCACTAAAAGCATGGGGATTAAACTACTAGATCATGGCCGTGTAATGACACCTGAAAATATAGCTGATGCAAATGGGTTTGAGGATGAATCTTACCATATTAAAAGGCTGCGGTTACAGGGGGATGTCCCAATAGCCATTGAATTGCATTATTATTCTTTGGACCTAGGAAAAAAATTGACGAAATTCGATTTAAGTACAACCGTATTGTATGATGCACTCGAAGGTGAATTAAACATTGACTTTTGTGAAGCGGAACAAATCATAACCTGCGGCTTTCCAACAAAAGAAGATGCAGAACATTTGGGTATAGCCGAAACGATGTGCTTACTGATTACAGAACGAATGATTTTTGATTCTGATGGTAACTTAGTAGAATATTATAAAGGGTTATTCAGATCGGATATGTATTCATTCGCAATGAAAATGTCCAGGAAGAATTGAATTCCACATAAAGTGATCTAAGCCTTTCTAAGAAGAAGAGAGGCTTAGGTCATTTTCAAATCTACCGGGATCCAATAATACGATTTTTATTGGAGAGTATGCCGATGTTAATAACATAGGCATGTTTTAAAATAACCTATTGTTATATTCAAATTGTGTACTTACCTCAAGAGCTAAAGGATTAAGGCTTGCCCACCGTTTCAGCCGTTCGGTTTTGAGGGCTTGCCATCCTCCAATTTAGCCGAAATAAGCCCAAGGGCAACTCCCAGCAACGCGCCTGCTCCCACTTCCACAGGCTGATGTCCGAGCAGTTCATTCAGTTCCTTCTCACGCTCAACATACTCAAAGCTCGGAAACTCTCCGGAAAATTTGGCCATATTATCTTCAAGATCATTCACGAGCTTAGCGATTTCGCCTGTATGGCGGCGAATGCCCTGAGCATCATACATCACAATCACGCCAAACACTGTCGCAAGCGATGTTTCCGTATGCAGCCATCCTTTATTCGCTGCCACATACGCTGCCAGGGCGGCCACTCCCGCAGAGTGCGAACTGGGCATGCCGCCCGTTGTGAAAGCCTGCTTCGAATCCCACTTTCCCGTCAGCTTATAATGCGTTAAAATTTTCAACCCTTGCGCAATGCCAATAGCCGACAGCGCCGTTAAAATTCCCCGATTCATCTTTTCCATGAGCAACTCCTCCACTCCAGACCAGTCCAACCCAACCCAATCCGGGAATTTATCTTCCCTCTTTTGATACCCCAAAAATATTTTTTATATGCAGCAGTTTCATGATGAATGAATCATGATATCACTTTTTGCTTTATCCGAGTTCAGCTGAAGCATCATATCCGAGGTGGGTTCAGGCTTATTTTTTTCGGGAAAGGTCACTATTTCATAATAATATTTATAGGATGGGAACCTTAAGGAAAATATATAACGGAAGATAATTAACATGGTTTTAAGGTGGCAATGGAATGAACAAGATCAAGGATATGAATCCGAAAGAGTTAAAGAAGATCATGACGGTAACCGAGAGAATGTCTTTCACAAAAAACTTCAGGTCCGCTACTGCGGAAGAATGGTTCGTATTCATACCAGGCTTCAATGATCCTAGTACAGGGGGAGCTGCTGGAAAGGCTATAGTTCACTACAACCTATATGGAAACAAAGATATGTTCATTAACACAACGGTCATACTGGATGACCCTGTTCTATTTGAGGAAGAAAATTTTCAGCTGGTTTACTCTATTTGTGATGAACTTATAAATCGTCTAGTGGGATACGCTGATACTTTACTGTCCGTACATGCAGGTTCCAATTCTTATAATGCCGAGTACAAACGATAATGTTCGTAAGATAACAAGGAGGAAAAACGGTGAAACATAATCTTGTTCAGTCAATAGTCGAACAATCAGTCATGCTTACAAGTGAAGCAGATTGGGATAAGCTCATTCAACAAGTTAATAATGCAAAATTTGTTTTGCTGGGTGAGGCATCACATGGGACATCCGAATTTTACACGGCACGAGTTGAAATAACAAAAAAGCTGATTCAAGAAAAAAGGTTCACCTTTGTAGCCGTTGAAGGCGATTGGCCCGCATGCCAGGCAATAAATAGGTATGTTAAAGGCTATGACCTAGTGACTAAATCCGCAAAGGATGTGCTAAAAAGTTTTGACCGCTGGCCGACCTGGATGTGGGCAAACGAGGAAATGATCGACCTGATTGAATGGATGAAAGAATACAATGAGTCTGGACAAAATCAAACGAAAGTTGGATTTTATGGCATAGATATCTACAGTCTTTGGGAATCCATGGATGAAGTTATCCGTTACTTAAAACAAATTGATTCAACTGACCTCGAAGCTGCCAGACAGGCGTTCACATGTTTTGAGCCATTCAATCGGAATAACGAGGAGTACGCAGTTTCTGCAGGTATTTTTTCGGAAGACTGTATAGAGGAAGTAGCCAAATTACTGACGACTATTCAACGAAAAAAAGAAAAATACCCCCATCACGAAGAATTGAATTTGAATCTTCAAGTAAATGCATTGGTAGCATACAATGCCGAAAATTATTACAGGACCATGGTCGTCCATGATGATAGATCATGGAATATTCGAGATATGCATATGGTTGATGCACTTAATGAAATTATGGATTTTTACGGCTCTGAAGGCAAGGCGATTGTATGGGAACATAATACCCATGTTGGTGACGCCAGCGCTACTGATATGAAAGATTCCGGGATGATAAATGTCGGCCAGGTCATTCGAGAGCAAAACCCGACTGAAGATGTATTTATCACAGGTTTCGGAACTTACAGAGGAACTGTTATAGCAGCAGAGGAGTGGGGCGTGGATTTCGAAATAAAAACAGTACCTCCGGCAATGAAGGGAAGTTGGGAGGAGGCGATGCACCTTTCGGGGGCTTATGATAAGTTGCTCATTTTCACTGATGAAAATCGTCAGCTATTCCAAGGGAGGATTGGACATCGGGCGATTGGGGTTGTATACAGACCGGAATATGAACAATATGGTAACTATGTACCTTCTGTAATGTCAGATAGATATGATGCTTTTATTTATATTGATGAAACCCAGGCCCTTCACCCGCTCGTTCAAGAAAAAGCACCCGTTCGGTAATAAAAAGACGAAGCCGTTTATGTTATAAACGGCTTCGTCTTTTTGTTCGTGCTTATTCTTAATGCTACCCAATGTTGGAGATATGATCGCGACGGAAACCAAATTTATTGGTTTGATCATTTCTATTTTTAACTGATATTAATGAAAATCTAATGAATCGTTACGTGCAAAGCGATTTAATTTTTAAATTAAAAACCATTTCATAAATAATGGTTCAGTTAGACAAAAGGGTTCTTTCTAAAAGTAAAACAAAGTTGATTGGAGCGGGTGTTCGAGACTCCTGCGGGAAAAGCGCGTCCAGGGGAGACCCCGCAGGCGCAAAGGCGCCGAGGAGGCTCCCGGACCGCCCGCGGAAAGCGAGTGCCTGGAGTGGAAATCAACGTTCAAATTATACAATCCCCTAAAAAAATTGATTTTCACCGATTTTGTCTACAGTCTGAAACCATTCTATAAGAATGGTTTGTATCTTGATATCTATTTTCGGATGGACTGGTTTTTATATAAACTGCCAATTAATAATATGAAGTAATTAAGAATCGGGCCTCCTAAACAGACGGTTAATAAAGTTCCGATACCTATTGGTCCACTGAAAGTGATTGCCAAAACCAAGAAGAATAGATAAATGAATGTTTTTGAATATAGTGTATTCATTCCAGTTTGTTAATGTTTGTTTTACTCACATTTAACACTTATTCGTTAACCAGTTCCTTTATCATTAATAGATGTGGACCGCCATCTTCCATAAAGACATCGGATGAAGTCCGATAGCCGAGTTTTTTATAAAAGCCCTCTGCCTGTGTTTGCCCATGTAATTTAACCTGAGTAATACCCTGTTCCTTTGCAATTTCTTCTAACGTTTTAAGTATTATTTTCCCGAGACCAAATTTACGGTAAGGCTCCAAGATGCAAATTCTCTCCAATTTACCAAACCCATCAACAACTCTCAATCTTCCAGTTCCGACTGGCTTTTCATTATAATAGACTAATATGTGTTCAGATAAAGCATTAAGTGTATCAAATTCATCAAATTCAAATTCTAATGGGAAACCTTGTTCCTCGACAAATACTTCTTTTCTGATATGAAAGGCTATTTTTAAATCATTTTCAGTAGTTATTCTTTTTGAATCCAATGTTCTTCATCCCTTTTCTAGATTTATATAAAAAGACAAGTCATAATAAATGTATATTCCTATTTTAGTATAAATGAAATTATTTTTGTTGTAAATACAACAAAAAGTCAGGGGCTTTTTGAATGAAGGAAATACTCCGTGAAATTGGAATGATAGCAAGGGAATTGGATCTTAAGTAATATCGAATTTAAAGAATTTGACCTTACAAAAGGGCAGTATTTGTATCTTGTCCGAATATGTGAAAACCCAGGTATCATTCAGGAAAAGTTAGCAGAAATGATTAAGGTTGACCGAACGACAGCAGCTCGTGCCATTAAAAAACTTGAAATACAAGGGTTTATCGAGAAGAAAAATGATGAGGAAAACAAAAAAAATAAAAAGCTATATGCAACCGATAAAGGTGAAAAGGTCTATCCTTTTTTGAAAAAAGAAAGGGAGTATACTGACAAGGTTGCGTTATCTGGATTTTCTTTGGACGAAACGGAAACGATGCTTCATCTTCTTCAAAGAGTCAGAAAAAATATTGAGGTAGATTGGGAATTTGTGAAAAAGGGAAATAAAAGGGGGTATTGATACATTATAAGAAAGAGGCTCGATTCCGTTTCGGAATCGAGCCTCTTTCTAATTATCCAGCTACATTTTCAGTGAACTGACTATTGTATAGCTCTGCATAGAAACCATTCTCCCTTAAAAGGTCTGAATGCGTTCCTTTCTCTATCACTTTTCCTTGTTCCATAACAAGAATCAAATCTGCATCCTTAATCGTTGAGAGACGATGGGCAATGACAAAGCTGGTTCGTCCTTCCATCAGTCGGTTCATGGCCTTTTGGATAAAGACTTCTGTCCGAGTGTCCACACTGGACGTCGCTTCATCCAAAATCATGATTGGGGGATCTGCTAGAACAGCCCGGGCGATTGTCAAAAGCTGCTTTTGGCCTTGTGAGATGTTCGAAGCTTCTTCGTTTAAGATTGTCTCATAACCATCTGGCAGTGTCCGAATGAAATGGTCGGCATGTGCCGTCCGAGCAGCTGCAAAAATTTCTTCATAAGTTGCTCCATTTTTGCCATAAGCGATATTTTCTTTAATCGTACCATTAAAGAGCCAGGTATCTTGAAGTACCATACCAAAATTCTTTCGAAGATCATTACGTGACATATTCCGTGTATCAAGACCATCAATCGTAATCTTTCCGCCATTGAGTTCATAAAATCTCATCAAGAGATTTATCATGGTCGTTTTTCCAGCACCAGTCGGTCCAACAATTGCGACCGTCTGTCCAGGCAAGACATCGATGTTCATATCTTCAATTAACATTTCTTCCCCATATCCAAAGTCCACATGTTCAAAAGAGACAGCACCATTTGCCCTTTTTATATTAACTGTGGTTTGTTCTTTCATTTCCTCTTCTTCATCAAGTAGTTCAAAAACACGCTCAGCGGCTGCAACCGTCGACTGAATAATGTTAGCGATGTTAGCCGTTTGTGTGATTGGCTGGGTGAACTGCTTTGAATATGTGATGAATGCTTGAATGTCACCAATTGAAATCGAACGTTGCGTTACCAATATTCCGCCGACAACGCTGATGAGGACATAGCTCAAATTTCCGATAAAGAACATTACGGGCATGATGATACCCGATATAAACTGGGCTTTGCTTCCCGCTTTATACAATTCTTCATTTACTTCAGTAAACTGGGCACTCGCTTTTTTTTCATATCCGAATGCTTTAACGACTTGATGGCCGGTATATATTTCTTCAATGTGACCATTTAATTGTCCGAGTTTACGCTGTTGATCGGCAAAATGTTTTTGGGATCTTTTTAAAATAGGCCGGATTGCAAATATTGACAAAGGTAAGCTGATTATCGAGATTAATGTCAATAATGGGCTTATCGAAAGCATCATGATGATAATCCCCACAATCGTTACGATTGATGTGATGAATTGCGTTAAGCTTTGCTGAAGGGTGCTCCCGATTGTATCAATATCATTTGTCATTCGGCTAAGTGTTTCACCGTTTGGACGTCCTTCAAAATATTTGAGTGGAAGTTTCTCGAGCTTTTTGTTCACATCTTCTCGAAGATCATATACCGTGTCTTGTGCAACACTTGACATAATGTATTGTTGTACATAGCTGAAAAGGCTGCTTAAAGCATAAAGTCCGGCAAGGAGTAGAAGAATCTGGCCAATTTTATCAAAGTTAATAGCTGCTCCTGGTATTCCCTGGAATTTCCCGTAAGCTCCTTCGAATAATTCTGTAATTGCATTTCCCATGATCTTCGGTCCTACAATCATAAAAATCGTACTCATGATTGCAGCTAAGAACACGGAAATCAATCTGTTGCGCCTCGGTTTTAAATAGGTCAATAGACGTTTTAGTGTTCCTTTAAAATCTTTTGCTTTTTGACCCATCATCATCATGTTACCGCCACCAGGGCCATGCCCGACCTGACCGCCGCCTTGAGGTTTTTTTTGATTACTCATGCAATTTCCTCCTCTGTGAGCTGTGATAAGGCAATTTCACGGTAAATGTCGTTTGTGCTAAGCAACTCTTGGTGTGTTCCAATGCCTACAATGTGGCCTTCGTCTAACACAATGATTCGGTCAGCATCAACGACGGTACTGACACGCTGTGCAACGAGTAGTACCGTCGAATTTTTCGTTTCATCTTTCAGGGCTGCGCGAAGGTTGGCATCAGTCTTGTAGTCCAGTGCAGAAAAACTATCATCGAATATATAAATATCCGGTTTTCGAATGAGTGCCCTTGCAATCGAAAGCCGTTGTTTTTGCCCTCCTGATAGGTTTGAACCGCCTTGATCGATTTCTGCCTCATAGCCGCCTTTCATATTGCTGATAAAATCCTCCGCTTGTGCGATCCGAGCCGCATGCTCAACTTCATCTTGTGTGGCTGTTTGTTTTCCAAAGCGAATGTTTTCAGAGATAGTACCTGTAAAGAGGGAGGCCTTTTGTGGTACAAAGCCAATTTTTGAACGGACTTCATCTTGTGATGACTTACGAATATCAACACCATTGACGCGAATCGTTCCGCTTGAAATATCATAGAAGCGAGGGATCAAATTGATAAGAGTGGTTTTCCCGGAACCTGTTCCACCGATTATTGCGGTTATTTCACCAGGATTTGCAGAAAAACTAATATCCGATAATGCAGGTTCTTCTGCTCCTGGATAACTGAACGTAACATGTTCAAATTCAAGGGTACCGTGTACACGATCTGCTTTTTCTGTGCCCTCATCCAGGAATGAAGGTTTCATGTCAAGGACTTCGTTTATCCTTGTTGCCGACACGGAAGCTCGTGGAACCATAACGAACATCATGGAAGCCATAACGAGAGCGAACATAATTTGCATAACATATTGGATAAATGCCATTAAGTCGCCGATCTGCATACCGCCGTTATCAATACGGACTCCACCAAACCAAATGATACCAACAACCGTCAAGTTCATGACAAGCATCATTACAGGCATCATGAAGGCCATGATTTTATTGACTTTGATTGAGACATCCGTTAATTCTTTATTCGCTTTCTTTAGACGTTCTTTCTCTTGTGTTTCACGATTGAAGGCACGAATGACGCGAATGCCAGTTAAATTTTCTCGTAATACAAGGTTCAACCGGTCTAATCGTTTTTGAACCGTTTGAAAGAGCGGCACACCTTTATATAGAATAAGCAAGATTGACCCAATCAAAAAAGGCATTGTGACAACAATGACAAGTGATAATTTTGCATCCATGGATACAGCCATGATTACTCCGCCGATTAACATGATAGGTGCACTGATAACCATACGAAGCATCATGATAACCACTTGCTGGACTTGTGTTATATCATTGGTCGTACGTGTAATCAATGACGCCGTACCGACTTCATCAAATTCTTGTAACGAAAATTTTTCAACGTGATTAAAGACCTTCAGGCGGAGATCGCGTCCCATTCCCATTGCCGCTTTGGACGAATAGTAACTTGCGATTATGGATGCACAAGCGCCAAGTGCGGAAACCAACAGCATAAAACCGCCGATTTTCCAAATATAAGAAGTGTCTCCTCGAACAACGCCTTTGTCAATAATATCAGCCATTAGTGTAGGCAAAAAGAGGTCCGACATGGACTGAATAAAAACCAGACCGATAACTGCTAAAATAATCCACTTATAAACGGATAAATTTTTCAGTATTTTTATCATTTTGTACACTCTCCCTGTTCGGTTGCTTGTGCTTCTAAAAAGTTTGTAATTTGAAGATGTGTTTTTAGCAATTCTTCAAACTGTTCTTCGGTAAGCATTTCAATGGCCGTTTGAAAGACTTGGTGAATGCTTCCTTCGTGAAAATGAATCGTTTTTAATAAATTCTCGCCCTTTTCGGTGATTGACAATTGAATCTCACGCCGGTTGCCCTCCACAGGCTCACGATGGAGCAAACCTCCGCGAACCAGACCATCGACCGCTTGGCTCAAGGTGCTTTTTGGAAGAAATGTTTTCTCACCGACATTTTTTTGGGAGGTCTCTTTGTAAAGGGTAATGGTCATCAAAATGGAATATTGAGGAACTGTTAATTCATTTTCTGCAGCTGTCTTTTGAACGAACCGCATGATATTTTTCTGTACGTTCCAAAATGAACGCAATAGTTGTACGGAACCCATTAATTGTTTTTCATTCTCCACTCAACATCACCATTCTTTCTGTATTGAACTGTTCCATTTCGAACATTTAATTTTATGAATCATTTTAATTTACAGCTATTCTTCCGCTTAGTCAACAAATAAATAACTTCAACACCAAGGCTTTTATCTAGTCTTGGTGCTTATATGGAAATGAGTTAAAGTCAGGTCAGGCCAAAACTGTTAAACCCATTGTATTTTTGTTAAAGAAAGGTTTTCTCGTGAAAACAACGATACAAAGTGAAATTAACTTGAAAATGTGAGATGAAAAGTGGTAGGATAATATTGCATTGAGTTAGTACCAGGTAATAATAGTAGATGATAACGCATTTGAGGGTGTTAAATGGCAAGCATGCATACATAAAAGAGCTTTCCCTTCCTTAGATACATAACAGGATATAAGTTTGCGAGACAAACAAACAGCTAATAAGAAAGGTTAGTAATTTGTGATATAAAGACCCATATTTATATTGGGTGACAGCGTGAGGAGAACATTCTGGTTTTAACAGAAAACCGTTTTAATTATTAGGAGGGATGATGACATATGGTTGAAAACCGCCATCTACAGGCAGGTCTGAGTGATGAGCAGGTGCTTGAGATGTATAGAATTATGTTGTTGGCAAGAAGAGTGGATGAACGGATGTGGCTGTTGAACAGATCTGGAAAAATTCCATTTGTCGTTTCTTGTCAAGGGCAAGAAGCAGCTCAAGTGGGTGCAGCATTTGCGTTGAATCGTGAAAATGATTATGTCCTTCCTTATTATAGGGATCTAGGAGTGGTGCTCGCGTTTGGGATGACCGCCAGGGATTTAATGTTATCCAGTTTTGCCAAGGCAGAAGATCCAAATTCAGGCGGACGTCAAATGCCTGGGCATTTTGGGCAAAAGAAGAATCGAATCGTGACGGGATCTTCGCCAGTTACGACTCAAGTGCCACATGCAGTGGGGATTGCACTCGCTGCAAAAATGGAAGGAAAAGATATTGTTTCATTCGTTACATTCGGTGAGGGTTCATCAAACCAAGGTGATTTTCATGAAGGAGCGAATTTCGCAGGTGTACATAAACTTCCGGTCATCTTGATGTGCGAAAATAATCAGTATGCCATTTCCGTCCCTATTGAAAAGCAATTGGCTTGCGGGAAAGTGTCCGACCGGGCCATTGGTTACGGCATGCCAGGGGTGACGGTTGATGGAAATGATCCGATCGAAGTATACCGGGTGGTGAAAGAAGCTGCTGAGAGAGGAAGGCGTGGTGAGGGCCCAAGCTTAATCGAAACGGTTTCATACAGGCTTACACCACATTCAAGCGATGATGATGATAGTCAATACAGGTCGCCTGATGAAGTATCGGAGGCAAAAAAAATAGATCCGATCATTACTTTTGGTGCCTATTTAAAAGCAATGGGAATCATGGATGATCAAATGGAGAAAAAATTGAACGAGGAAATAATGGAAGTTGTGAACGAAGCGACGGATTATGCGGAAAATGCTCCATTTGCAAATGAAGACACTCTCTCAAAATACGTTTACGCAGAAAGGTAAGGAGGAAAGAAGATGGCAGTGATATCTTATATAGATGCCGTGATAATGGCGATGCGGGAAGAAATGGAACGTGATTCCCGTGTATTTGTATTAGGTGAGGACGTAGGGATAAAGGGCGGCGTGTTTAAAGCGACTTCAGGGTTATACGAACAATTCGGCGAACAGCGTGTCATTGATACACCGCTTGCTGAATCCGCAATCGCAGGAGTCGGCATCGGCGCGGCCATGTATGGAATGAGGCCGATTGCGGAAATGCAATTCGCTGATTTCATCATGCCAGCCATCAACCAAATCATATCGGAAGCTGCAAAAATCCGTTATCGCTCCAATAATGACTGGCATTGTCCTATCGTCATCAGAGCTCCATACGGCGGAGGTGTACATGGGGCGTTATACCATTCACAATCCGTTGAAGCCATTTTTGCGAATCAACCGGGACTTAAAATTGTCATGCCCTCTACACCCTATGACGTGAAAGGATTATTGAAAGCTGCCATTCGCGATGATGACCCGGTCCTTTTCTTTGAACATAAAAGAGCCTATCGCCTAATTAAAGAAGAAGTGCCGGATGATGATTATGTTTTACCGATTGGTAAAGCGGATGTAAAACGTGAAGGCGAGGACGTTACAGTGATCACTTATGGCCTTTGTGTTCATTTTGCGCTTCAGGCAGCTGAAAGGCTGGCCAGTGATGGCGTATCCGTTCATATACTTGATTTACGAACCGTTTATCCATTAGATCAAGAAGCCATAATGGAAGCTGCATCTAAAACAGGAAAAGTCCTATTGATTACTGAGGATAATAAGGAAGGAAGCATCATTAGTGAAGTATCGGCGATCATTGCAGAAAACTGCCTCTTCGATCTTGATGCCCCAATCATGAGACTCGCTGGCCCGGATGTTCCTGCCATGCCATATTCACCATCATTAGAGAAATCATTCATGGTGAATCCTGAAAAAGTGGAAAAGGCGCTGCGGGACCTGGTTGCCTATTAAATGGTCTGCATGGAGGAACGAACTCTTCTTATCCGTTTAAATGGTTGTTTATATTTGGATTGATCTTAAAAATGAACTTAAGTCTAGCAACTATAAAATAGGTTGCCAGGCTTTTTTTTACGCTGAATAAATCATCTATAGTTAAAAAATAATCCGTTTGATTACGCTAGAGGGAGCATATAAAATCAGAGATTTTTTTTTGGATTATCACTACATGAATATATACTATTGAAAAGAATCCCTGGACAATTATCCAATAATAAACTATTGGTATGGTGTTTGAAAGTACATATTATGGAATTTTAATTGCCGATAATCACGCAAAATTCAGTATATTAGCAATGAATATTGTGTATTTTTAAATGTTGAATGATTGGTGAACATTGAAACTAGCAAGGGACTATTATCTTTTAGAAATCTACGGGCGCAGGCAATTTCGTATAAAAAATTCATCATGAAGTATTATATGAAGATAATATCTATTTCGAAGGAGAAAAAAATTGAGCGATCATATTAGAAGCGAATTATCATTATTCACCGAGTACCTTGTATCATTATTATTCACAGCTTGCCTTGCGGTTTTTCTCACAAAGTTCACTGATTCATTTCCATGGCTTTCCTTTATTGGTGTTTCAATTGGTTTTGCCCTCATGATTTCCTGTTGGGAACAAAAGAAAAACCAATGGTCTCTTTTTATTATAGGGTTATTATTCAACACAGCTGTTTGGTCTCTTGTTTTAAATTGGTCCTCATTTTTTTAAATATATTTATTCCTGAAAATTACAAAACAGCCTGATCCATTTTGATTGGATTTGGCTGTTTTATTTTACGTTAAATTAAGGCCATCGATATAGTTGAAAAATTGCCTCTTCACTTTTTCTGTGATAACCACTCTGCCACGATTGCAGCTTCTTCATTTGAAATAACGCCTGCTGGCATACCATTTTTACCATTATTAATAATATCTTCTATATCATTTTGTGAATATTTTGTACCAATTTTATTTAAAGCTGGACCAGCTCCTCCTTGTAAATTTTCCCCATGACAAGATATACAACTATTACTCACAATTTCTTCAGGATTACCAGCTGAAGTATCCTGTGTTCCCCCATTTGAATTTGGGGATGGTGAGGGTTGATGGCCTCTGTAAAAAAACAGTAAAAATATTAAACATCCAGCAAGAACGATACTGGCTCCAGAAGTAAACCAAATTTTTTTCATAAATACCTCCGTATTTAATGTAGCGTGGAGTGAAAATCTTTTTGATAAAAGAACAAAGAACGTTTCTAATATATCTTCTGCATAATAATAGAATCCGTGGAAAATACATAAAACTCTAAGGTCTTATTTTACTCTTCCAAAGTATTTAAGCAATTATTATTAATTTATATCTTTCCCCAAAGTTATTTTTGCATGAATACATTATTAATAAAAGGTAAGATCCTTTTACAAAATTCCTTTATAACATTTCCAACTTTCTGCATGGTTATTTAATAAAAGTATAAACATATAGTCGAATTACTGAAAAACTAATATGAACTATTTAGAAAGATGAGGAATTTGAATATTAAACTGTAAACAAAACAGGCATGTCTAAATATAAGCTAGGTATAAAATTGAGCTGTTTTGTGAATATATGTAAAAGGATTAAAAAAGGCACTTAAACATCCTTTAGTGTGAATAATAACGTTTACTGTAAAGGTTACAAACGGTTTTTAGTAAATGTAACTGATGTTTTTTATGGAGGATTGACGTGATGTTTCAGAATATTGGGATTCCAGGCTTGGTCGTAATTCTTATCATTGCGCTTGTAATTTTCGGTCCGAAAAAACTACCTGAAATTGGTCGAGCATTTGGACGGACATTAACGGAATTCAAGGGTGCAACAAATGGATTAATTTCTGATGAAGATAAACAGGAAGAGAAAAAACATGAGTTATCGACTGCTGAAAAGAAGATGCTGGATAAACAGTAGAGTCCATAGTGGTATGCAGGTGGGCATTTTTCATATAACTGGAGGTGGCCACCTTGGAAAACAAAGATTCACATCTCATTGAACATCTTGATGAACTTCGGCAACGAATGATTAAAACTTTGATAGCCTTCGTTATCTTTTTCGTTGGTGCGTTAGTTTTTGTTGAAGACATATATAGTTGGATAATTAAAGATCTTGGGAGGGATTTAGCTATCCTGGGACCAAGTGATATTTTATGGGTGTATACGATTATTTCGTTTGTTTTTGCCATTGCGGCTACGATTCCTGCAGTTGCCTATCAGACTTGGGAATTTATAGCACCTGCCCTGACATAAGAAGAACGCAAAGGGACTCAAACGTTTATCCCAGGATATTTCATTTTGTTTATTGTCGGAATCTCTTTTGGATACTTTCTGTTATTTTCCATCTAGCTGGAATTTTTAACAAATATGTCAGCAGTGATTAGGAATTCTAAATCCAGTAAGGTTGGCAAAAGCGTGGAGATTATCCTATTTTTTTCTGGTAGTCGTAACAATTATGATTACTCCTCCGGATTTCATATTGGATATACTCGTCATTATTCCTTTACTGGTTCTTTACGAATTAAGTGTCACCATATCCAAGATTGCTTATAAGAAAAAGGTTGTAAGCGATGCATCAATGTGATAAGAAAATTCACACCTTGATTATGAAATAGGAGGTTTTTTTTTGTCGGACAAAGAGAAAAGTCAAATAGAAAAACAAGGTAGTACGAGACGTACCTTTTTAAAGAATTCCGGTTTAGCTGTTGGAGGGCTTATTTTAGGTGGAGCAGTTGGAAGCATGTTTGATAGAAATTCGGAAATTGGTGTGAAAACAGAACAGAAGAGTCAAACTCAAGCTAATAATCCGAATGAAGCCCTGATGTTTTTTTATCCAGAAGAATATCAGACGACAGCGGCAGCTGCAGAACGTATTTTCCCAAAGGACGATCTTGGACCAGGTGCTATGGAATTAAATGCGGCGATTTATATTGACCATCAACTCAACAGTGGGTGGGGCGTAAATGAAAAGGATTATAAACTTGGACCCTATTATAAGCCAGAGCCAACACAAGGTGAACAGAATAGACTTTACCGCAAAGATTTGTTCCGGCTAGGCTTAAAAGAATTGAATACATATAGCAACAAAAACTATAAAAAGAAATTTACAGAATTAGAGGCTAATGAACAGGATGAAGTGTTAGCTGCGTTCGAGAAAGGTAAAGCAAGTTCGCTTTCTGGTGCATCTTCATCGGCATTTTTCCAATTGTTAAGAACTTTGACCATTGAAGGTGTTTATGCAGATCCATTGTACGGAGGAAATAAGGAAATGCTAGGCTGGCAGATGCGAAAGTATCCTGGTTCTCGAATGAGTTATACAAAAGAAATCCAAAGTAAAGAATTTTTAAAGCTAGATCCAAATAGCCTTCAAAGTCATATGAAACATTCATGATAGAAAGGGATGAAAAACATGGCAAAAAAACTACCTAAGGTACCCGTCGTTGTTGTCGGGATGGGCTGGGCTGGAGGTATTATTGCCTCGGAATTAACAAAAGCAGGAATCAAAGTCGTTGGACTAGAGCGCGGGAAAGAACGGGATATGAGTGATTATTTAATGGTGCATGACGAACTGCGTTTCCAACATCGTGAAGAGTTAATGCAAGATTTATCAAAAGAAACTATTACACATCGTAATAACCAAAAAATGAGAGCACTCCCTATGCGTAATTATGGAACCTTTATCGTAGGTGAAGGTCTTGGAGGAGCTGGTAGTCACTGGAATGGACAGACCTACCGTTTTCTTCCTTATGATTTTGAAATTAAATCACTAACTGAAACAAGGTATGGTAAAAATAAAATTAAATCAGACTATCCGATTCAAGACTGGGGCATAACATATGACCAAATCGAACCATATTATGATACTTTTGAAAAAATGGCAGGAATATCTGGTGAAACTGTTAAGTTATATGGAAAACGCTCCAATCCTTATCCAACAGGACCGATGATAAAAACACCTGTATTAGCGGAATTCGAACAAGCAGCGAAGAAGCTTGGCTACAAACCATATATGATCCCATCTGCAAATCTATCAGAGAATTACGAGAACCCTGATGGCATTTCACGTTCAGCCTGTCAATATTGTGCATTTTGTGAAAACTTCGGTTGTGAGTATGGTGCAAAAGCAGATCCAGTTGTTACGGTCATTCCTGTTGCAAAAAAAACTGGTAACCTTGACCTGCGGACATACTCAAACGTCACCCGTATTTTAAATGATGGTACGAAAGCGACAGGTGTTATTTATGTAGACACCTTCACGGGTGAAGAATTCGAACAACCGGCAGAAGTAGTGGTCTTAGCGAGTTATGTATTTAATAATGTTAGACTTTTACTTAATTCAAATCTTGGAATACCCTATGATCCAAAAACCAGAAATGGTGTAATTGGTAAAAACTATTGTTACCAAGTGAGTTCAGGATATTCAAGCCTTTATTATAATGACCGTGAGTTCAATATATATGGAGGTGCAGGTGCATTAGGCATTGAGATTGCAGAATTTACAGGTGATAATTTTGACCATTCGGATGTAAACTTCCTTCACGGAGCAGGAATTCGTACAACCCAGTATGGGAATAGACCTATAGCAAATAATAACTCACCAATCGGAACACCTTCATGGGGTGCGGAATTTAAAAAGCAATCAATCAAATATGCCAATAGCATCCTGCAAGTCAAATCACAGGGTGCAAGTATGCCACACATACAAAACTACCTTGATCTGGACCCTACTTATAAAGATGTATACGGTATGCCTTTATTACGGATGACATATGATTATACTGCCCAAGACCGTGAGTTAGTAAAATACATGGCGAAAGTAACAAGATCGATTGCTAAAAAAATGGGTCCTGATCATATTGATACGGTCGCTGAACAAGCAGATTTCAACGTAAACACAGATACGAATACGCATAACACAGGCGGCGTCATCATGGGGGCTGATCCAAAAAATTCAGCAGTTAACACTTACCTGCAAATGTGGGACGCTGAAAATGTATTTGTTGCGGGTTCTTCAGCATTTCCTCATAACAGTTCGTTTAACCCAACTGGTACTTTAGGTGCTTTTTCATATAGAGCAGCAGAAGGGATTGTAAAGTACCTTAAAAAAGGTGGTTCCCTCGTATAAGACAGCTTTTCCTTTGACCTAAAAATAACATGACCTGTTCCCACAATAATTGGGGGCAGTTTTTTAATTTTAGGATGCTAAAAAAACAAACATGCATGGGCTCCATTTAAGACTAAGGGTATCGTTTAAGGTACATATTAAACTTAATACCAAAAACTAAAGATAAGGGGGTTTATAAAATGAAAGGCAAATCGAAAATCACTATTTTATCCGCATTACTTTCGGTAAGTTTTCTGTCAGCATGTAACGCCGGTAATAACGACTTTAATGATCAAGAGGAAGTAGATTATCGTCCTGTTCGAAATGACACGGACACGAATCCTAATAATAATGATGATGATAATCGATCATTCAAGCACGATGAAAACCCTGATCAAACAGATAAACAAATGGAAAAAGGCAATAATCTTGAATTTAATAAAACGAGAGGCGATTTATAGAACCTCTAATAAGAAGACAATATTTTATTTGGGATACCATTGGAAAAACGCCCATAATCCGATTATCCTCCAGTTTGACTTTACTTCTCATTCTTGCATAAATGTATTCCATGGAGTTGACATGATAAATGAAATTTAACAAGAAAAAAATCAACGTTGTAGATATTCAAAAAGCGAAGAAAAGCGTGTTTGCTACAGGGGTAGGAAATGCTATGGAGTGGTTTGATTTTGGCTTATATTCCTATTTGGCTGTTATCATCAGTCAAAATTTTTTTAGTGCTGTTGAGAATGATGAGCTAAAATTAGTGTTCACCTTTGCAACGTTTGCGATTGCCTTTTTAATGCGCCCAGTAGGGGGTATCATATTTGGTAAAATCGGAGATAAATTAGGAAGAAAAGTCGTTTTAACAACCACGATTATTTTGATGGCTTTTTCAACATTACTAATCGGTTTATTACCTACATATGATCAAATCGGTATATGGGCACCTATACTCTTATTAATAGCTAGAATTATTCAGGGTTTTTCAACAGGTGGCGAATACGCTGGTGCAATGGTCTATATTGCAGAATCTTCTCCAGACAATAAACGCAATATGCTTGGAAGTGGATTAGAAATTGGTACGCTCATTGGTTATATATTAGCTTCATTACTTGCCAGTACACTCTTTATCACTCTTTCCGATCAACAGATGGCCTCATGGGGTTGGAGAATACCGTTTCTACTCGGCTTACCTTTAGGGCTTATTGGATTGTACTTAAGAAAAAGTTTAGAAGAATCACCGATTTTTGAAAATGAACTTTCTGATGATGAAGCCCAAGATGAAAGCTTTCTATCTATTTTCAAAAATCACAAAAAGGATATTCTTGTATGTTTTGTAGCTGTTGCATTCTTTAATATTACAAGCTATATGCTATTATCATACATGCCTTCTTATTTAGATGAGATTATTGGATTATCCAGTACAGTAGGAACCCTATTAATTACGATACTAATGATTATTATGGTGCCACTTACTTTAATGTTTGGAAAGCTCAGTGATAAAATTGGAAATAAGACTGTTTTCTTAATCGGTTTAGGCGGTTTAAGTCTATTGTCTGCCCTTGCTTTTTATTTAATAAACTTGAATGCTTTAGTATTTATTTCGTTAGGTGTTCTAATTCTAGGTGTTCTGCTTTCAATTTATGAAGGCACAATGCCTGGATCGTTACCAACCATGTTCTATACTGATATTCGATATCGAACATTATCGGTGACCTTTAATGTCTCGGTTTCAATATTTGGTGGAACTACCCCTTTAGTTTCCACATGGTTAGTTCACAAAACGGGGAATAACTTAGCACCTGGTTTCTATCTAACAGCCGTGAATATTATCGGGTTTTTAGTGATATTATTCTTGTTCAATAGTACTTCAGGAAAATCGCTAAAAGGATCTTACCCAACAGTTGCTTCAAAATCTGAATTTCAAGAAGCTGTTGAAAATCCAAAAGATTCCCTATGGTGGAAAACGGAACAAAGAGAAAAATAAAAAAACACAATGGGAGGACTACTCGAAATACTGTCACTCAAACTTGAGCGTCTGTATTTCGGGTTTTGTGGTATTCACGAATAATAAAGTTGTTTAAAAGTGGAAAGAAGAATTAAAGGAAAGCGATAGAGTTTTTTAAAGAAATGGGTAACGAATAAGTTCCCTTTTCTCTTAGGGAACTGCTGGACAATCTACCCACTTATCCACCTGGGGCACATTGATGCAAATAAGGTAGAAGAGGTATCGGGATTTTAGGTTTGTTCGCTTTGATCCTTTAAAGGAAGAACAGATTAACGAGATGTATACTCGATAAACCCTTAATTAATGAAAAGATGTGAATTCAAATGGATATTACGAAAATTAGGGGATGATTAATAGTGACAGCCTTAAAACAACGGTTGCTATACCTTAAGCTTATTGGTACGGAACTAGTAATAATAGAAATACAAAATACGGTCTTTGCCGCTAGTTATAGCTATAGACAGTAACCCATATACAGAATGGTCTATATTTTAAGGGAAATTGACTGTGTTTTTTTGTTCTGTAATTATTTCAACATTGAGATATATTAATTTGAGATAATGTTGTTGACAGTGAATGGTATTCATGATAAATTATCTTTAAATAAAGATATATTAATTCAAGATAATAAGGAATACCTAATCAAACCCCCTATAATGAATAGCCATTCTTTTTGAAGGAAAAATATAGGGGATTAAGGAAAACGTTAAATATCCAAAAATTGAATCGTTTTAATGGGAGGAATAATGTATGAATGGTTTAAAAGGTATACACCACGTAACGGCCATAACAAGTAGTGCTGAAAAAAATTATGAATTTTTCACAAATATATTAGGCATGCGTTTAGTCAAGAAAACTGTTAACCAAGATGATATCCAAACCTATCACCTGTTTTTTGCCGACGATGTTGGCGGTGCGGGTACAGACATGACATTCTTCGATTTTCCCGGAATTCCTAAAGGAGTGCATGGTACTAATGAGATCTCCAAAACATCCTTCCGTGTACCGAATGATGCGGCATTGGAGTATTGGGTCAAGCGCTTCGACCGTTTAGAAGTAGGGAATACAGGAATCCAAGAACAGTTTGGCAAAAAGATCATTTCATTTGTGGATTTTGATGATCAGCAATATCAATTGATCTCAGATGAAAATAATGAAGGGGTTGCAGCTGGGGTTCCTTGGCAAAAAGGACCGATTCCTCTGGAACACGCTATTACAGGATTAGGACCAATTTTCATTCGTATCGCTAACTTTGATTACTTTAAAGAAATGATGGAAAAAGTCCTATTATTCAAAGAAATAGACAACGAAGGGTCATTTCACCTATTTGAAGTAGGGGAAGGTGGGAATGGTGCACAAGTGATCGTCGAGCATAATTCGATCCTTCCTCAGGCTCGGCAGGGATTTGGGACTGTTCACCATACAGCCTTCCGTGTTGAAGACCGTTCCGTTCTGGAAGAATGGATCAAACGAATGGAAAGCTTCCAATTTCATACGTCCGGTTATGTCGATCGTCACTTTTTTGAGTCGCTTTACGTACGAGTGGCACCGCAAATTTTATTCGAGTTTGCCACGGATGGTCCTGGATTTATGGGAGATGAGCCGTATGAAACGCTTGGGGAAAAGTTATCTTTACCACCGTTCTTGGAACCGAAAAGGGATCAAATCGAAAAGTTGGTCCGTCCAATTGATACAGTAAGAAGCACCAAGGAATTCATTAAAGAATAATTGCGAATGATATATTGGTTTATGCCCATACTAAAATAGGTAGAAATAAAAAATGGAATAATCATTTAAAATAGAAAAAATGTTCTGGAGGAATGAATCATGACAAAAGATTTTTACACGGCCATTAAAGAGAGACGTTCATATTATGGAATCAATAAAGAAGTCCAAGTATCGGATGAGAAAATTAAAGAAATAGTTGAATTTGCGGTAAAACACACGCCATCGGCTTTTAATTCCCAATCCTCCCGCCTTGTTGTTTTAACAGGATCGGCACATGATAAATTATGGGATATTACGACGCAGGCTTTAAGGAAAGCGGTTGGTGAGGGGGATTTCTCTGGCACTCAACAAAAAATGGATTCCTTTAAAGCGGGATATGGGTCAATATTATTCTTTGAAGATGAATCTGTTGTGAAATCACTTCAAGAACAATTTGCAACGTATGCCGATAACTTCCCAATCTGGTCACAACAAACATCAGGCATGCATCAATTAGTTGTTTGGACGGCACTTGAAGCAGAAGGATTGGGAGCAACTTTACAGCATTATAATCCTCTAATTGATGATGAAGTGAAAAAAGAATGGAATGTTCCAAGCAATTGGAAATTGATTGCGCAAATGCCATTTGGAAATCCAACAGCTCAACCGGGTGATAAAGAATTCAAACCACTTGAGGATCGTATCAAATTTTATAAATAAAGAGGAACGATAAGAGAAACTTTGTTGAGAGCCAATTCTAATTGGCTCTTTTTTGTTTGAGCTCATTTGCCCATATTTTTTCAGTTTTACAATAAGAAAAATATTTTCACTATTTTTTGTTTATTGCCGTGTGTGGAAAGTGACTATACATTATGTAAAAGTTTTATAAGTAATAATTCTCCTTTTTATTCAATTCATTGAAAATAAGAGCAAGTCCTTGCTCAAGTTTTTGTATATTTGTATTGGACACGTTGAGTTTTAATATTTTTTCCTGGTGAAAGCCATCTATATAATTTTGACCCATCGTCTCCACCAGTACTTGTTGATTCTGTAAGTTATTGATGAGGTGAGCACTATTTAAACGATGAGGCAGTACGATATGAGCGTTCATACATATGGATGCTGGCCGATAAAAGCCTGAAGCAGAGTGCTTTTCCAGAGCATCATATAGCAAGTTTGCACGCAATGAATAGGAAAGGCGCACTTGGTTTCTATGGTGTTTAAACATACCGCTTTTTATGTAGATTTCCAATGCTGCTTGTGAAATCATGGAACTATCAATATCAGACGTTCTTTTATATAGTTGGAAGCTCTCCGTTAATGGTTTAGGCAATACGGCAACACCTATGCGTAATCCTGGAAACATTATTTTTGAGAAGCTTTTTAAATAAATGACCATGTTATCGGTATCCTCGGAAAAAATAGGGTCTACCTTCATATTTTCTTCGAAATCTGCTAAATAATCATCTTCTACAATATAGACTCCATACTTCACTGCAAGTTTTAGTATCTCCACTCTTTCCATTTTAGAATAAGAAGTCCCTAACGGATTATGAAAACGAGGCATCGTATAAAAGAATTTGATTTCCTGATCACTAAAAATCCGTTCTAACTCCTCTAAATCAATACCTTCTGCTGTTCGTTCGATTCCTAGGACGGAAATCTTGTACGCTTTCAATTGCTCCACAAATAGATGATAACTAGGCTGCTCAACAAGTATATGAGTACGTTCATTAGGAAAGGGGATTAACGTTAATAAGGAAAGTGCTTGCTGCACGCCAGAAGTAATGAAAATCTGTTCTTCTTTTGCGAAAACCTGATACTGCTCTAATTGTTTTTGTATCACTTTAATTAAAGAGGGCAGTCCTTTTGGAGTGCCATAGATAAACAATTCTTGCTGATAGGTATCGATGGCTTTGTTAATGCAATGTTGAAAGTCATGATACGGAAATTGATGCCAAGCGGGAGCGGAGGTAACAAAGTCGATGTCCGTTGTGGGTTCGCTTTTACCATCAAATTCTTTTTGTACGACATAATATCCGCTTTTAGGAATGGCGTAGATTAAATGCCTCTTTTCCAATTCTTGCAGGGCTTTCAAGACTGTACTTTTACTACATTGATGTTGATCGCTTAATTGACGGATAGATGGGAGTTTAAAGCCCGCTTTGAGCCGTCCATTCTGGATGAGAAATTCAAATTCATTAAACAAAGCTACGTATTTTAGCATGAATACCTCCTAAAAACTGTACCGTTACAGATGCTCCTTATTTGTATTGTATCGTACTGGAACTTTTAATACGATACTAACAACCGGCCGGGTGTTGAAAAGGAGGATTAATCAATATGACAGAAAATAAAAAAGCCTATCTTGCGGCGATACTATATGCCATTATTATTGGATTTTCATTTATCTTTACAAAAATATCATTAATGGAAGCTAGTCCGCTAGATACATTGGCACATCGATTTACGATGGCTTTGTTGATCGCCATAATTTTTAAGCTATTAAGGAGGACATCAGTGAAAATGAGCGCAAAGGATACTGTGAAAATTCTTCCGTTGGTGTTCCTTTATCCAATTTTATTCTTTATTTTTCAAGTGTTTGGTCTCATTTATACCTCATCTTCAGAAGCGGGTATTATCCAAGCGACCATACCAATTTTTACGTTAATATCAGCTTCATTATTTTTGAAAGAATACGCAGGTAGAGCTCAGAAATTTTTTCTTTGTTTATCTGTTATGGGGGTTATCTTTATCTTTGTCATGAATGACTTGCAACATGCGGCTCACAGTTTGAAAGGAACGATCCTGATCTTATTATCCTCGATTGCCGCCGCTCTTTATAATGTGATAGCGAGGAAGGTAACAAAGCAATATTCACTATTTACGTTAACTTATGTGATGACTTTCTTTGGTTTTGTGACCTTTAATAGTTTGGCCGTCATTAACCATATAATTAACCATTCCATCAGCAGCTTTTTAATACCCTTCACAAGTAGTGCATTCCTCATTTCAATCGTATATCTTGGGGTATTATCGTCTTTGCTTACTGCTTTTTTATCAAACTATTCATTATCTATATTACCAGCATCTAAAATGAGCGTTTTTAGTAATTTAGCGACATTGATTACGATAATGGCAGGGGTGATTTTCTTACATGAATCGGTTCATTATTATCATGTAATAGGTGCAATGATCATTCTTGCTGGGGTAATCGGCACGAATTATTTTGGTGGAATTCAATCCAAGCATAATAGTAAGACTTTTGCCGACCCATTGCTGAAAAGGGAGGTAAAGTAATGAATAAATATGTATTGTTATTCTTGATTAGTGGTATATGGGGATCTCAATTTTTCTTTATTGCATTAGTCATAGAAAATGTTGGGGTTATTACATTATCAGCCATCAAAGCATGCATCGGCGGTATCTGTTTACTCTTCTTTGGTTTGTTTTTATCAAAAGAAGAGCGAAAAGTACCCAGGGGTTATTATAAATGGTATATTATCATTGCTTTTTTCGAGGTTGTACTCCCATTCGTTTTTATTGCACAAGGCCAGAAATCGGTGCCTAGCAGCATCGCAGCGGTGCTGATTGGAATGGTTCCCATCTTTACCATCCTTTTTTTATTAGCATTTTTCAAAAGAAAAAGCACAAGGCCGTAGATTACAAGTATCCTATTCGGATTTGCAGGTATTGTCTTCCTTTCCTGGCCGACACAAGGAATCCAAGACCTTTCTAACAGTATTCAAGGGAACATCCTCATGATATTGGCAGCTATGAGTTTTGGATTATCATTGATTTTCATGGAGAAATTAAACGAGGGTTCTTCCGTCATTCATATGAGAAATGTATTACTGATTGCCAGTGCATTGCTCATACCCATGTCCCTTTTGTTTGAGCAATCTTTCAAATTGGATATAGCACGATCTCAATCCATCTACTTAGCGATTTTAGGCATTTTTCATGCAGGGGTTGTTTATGCATTATTTAACAGGCTGATTCGGCAAGAAGGCGCATTATTTACTTCATATAGTAATTATATAGTGCCAGTCATCGGAATGATTTTAGGGTTTTTCTTTTTACATGAAGCGTTGTCCATTCATCAATTGATTGGAATGGCTATAATAATGATGTCATTAGTTTTTTTAGACGAAAAAATAATTATCAAATTGAAACGAAAGTAGTATTTTTTTATTATATGTGCTAATGTCCGTTATCTTTAATCGTACTAATATTCGTATATATAACGAAACCAAATTGAAAAATGGGCACCAGGTTTAATATTTTTGTAAGATCATTTTTAGTTTTTTGATCCGCAAATGATTATATAGTAAAAGAAGCATCTGCCGAGGTTAACGCAGATGCTTTTCTTTTAAAAGGGGTAACTGATTTATTGGGGCTAACCAGTAATAAATGCTTATATTTTTAGTTTTTCTGCATTAGATAGTGATGTATTTTCCTCCATCTTCATTATATTAAATCCACTCCAGGCAAACATAAGGGAGGCTATGTAAAAGATGCTGCCGATCGTTAAAAAGTCGACTAAATATCCGGTTGCAATCACCGCAGCTGCAGCACCGACGGATGTCCAAACATGGTAGTTCCCGATTTCCTCACCCGCGGTTTTCTTCGCTACATATCTTGCCAGTACCGTTTTTTCCGTGTTTCTTTGTACTGCCCCAAGTACTCCCATAATGATTTGCAGGAGATAGACATGCCAAATTTCATATGCGAGTGGAAAGGCAAGCAGGATAAGTGCCATCCCCCATGAATAGATAAGGAGAAATGCTTTGTCACCTGTTTTGTCAGTGAATTTTCCGATTAAAGGATAGCTAAGCGCTGCAGTCAATGAGAATATTCCATATGCCCACCCGAATTGCGAATAACTGGTGCCCACATTTTTGATTAGCAAAATATAAAAGGGGAAAATCATGCTGGCAGCCATTCCAACCGTGCCTTGGTAAAAAACAAAACGTTTATAATTCATGGATGATACTCCTCATAGAAAAGATTCATGAAGCGATTATCAGGATCATATTTCTTCTTTAATTGAAAGAATTCCTCAGTACGCGGATACGCTTCAAATAATTGTGTCTTGGTTGGATACCCATAATAGGGCAGATAGTAGCTGCCGTTATGGTCAAGCGTCATATCGATCATGTTACGGATGACCCTTCCTGTATTATCCTTGCTTTCGTCATCTGTCCCTTGATTGATGAGCATCACTAAAGCGAACATATCATCCTTGGCATAGGACATGAGTGATTCATCATTATGTTCCACATAACGAATTGTGATATTTAATAAATTAAAATCTTTCTCATCAGATAAGGTTCTTCTTAAGTCATCGATATAATCAGCAAATTGATCAATCGGAACGAAGTATTCTTGCAGCACTTCAGTTTTGGTGGGGTTGCTGTAATCCATGAATGCAGAATCCGACCGCATCACATTATTCCTCGAAACCAAGTTGCCATCAATATTGGCCGTGTAGGCTTTTTGAGTTTCCCAAAACCTCTTTTTACCCCAGTCATTATAACGTGAGAGACCAAGAAAGAATTTAGGCACGGCAATGATCGTTTCCCGTTTGAGAGTATCGTAGTCAGATAGCCTTGTTTGGTCATTTGCCCTATAATAATCCGTTACATACATTTCATCCAAATAGGAGCCAGGAGCAACAGATATTCTTGCAAGATGCATTTTAACATCATTGTTTTGAAGAACTTCTCTTTTAAAGTACGATGTATATTCATCATAATGAAGTGATTTAGTTTTAATGTTATAAAGTTCGTCATCGGTAAGGTGGAGTGTTACATCGAGTATGACTCCAAACAATCCATACCCGCCAATAACCGTATGGAAGAGCTCCGGATTTTCTTCACGGCTCACTGTTAGGATTTGTCCTTTTGCGTCAAGCAATCTAAAAGATTCCACGGTTTCTATCAAGGCATGATGACGGATATCCCGGCCATGGACATTAACGCTCAAAGAACCGCCAATGGTAAAAATGTTTTGAGATTGACTGACCTTCAGTGCAAGTCCATATGGGTTGATGTATTCCTGAAGAGCAGCCCAGGTTGCTCCGCTTTGGACCGTGATGCGTTTTTCTTTTACATCCAAATCAAGTATTTTATCATAGTTTTTCATATCGAGCAGGATCCCGTTTGGATATAATGTCTGCCCTCCTTGGCTATGCTGCATTCCGGCAATGGAAATGGGATCATCGTTTTTTTCGGCATCCAAAACGACTTTTTTGATTTCTTCTTCACTATCTTCTGCCTTAATCATTTTCATTTTAACTGGCATCAGACGGCTTATATCTTTGGCGATAGGGTGGTCAAGCTTGAAATTAAAAGTCTGCAGCGATAATCCAAATAATAGTGCATATAGGGTGATAAATAAAAATCGTTTCATGATATCTGGCATTCTACTCCTCGTTTCATTTGGTTGACACTTAATTGAAATAAAAATGTATGAACCTTATATATTAATGGACTTTCCCTGACCATTCAGTGAGATTGGGGTTAATATTGAATAAAATATCAAATATTTAGAAATGAATCTTTTGATTTATGTATTAGTTCTTGGTTTTTAGCCCATTAATGATTGTTTTGGTTAGCGGTATGGATAGTGATTCCAAGCTTTGTTCTGAGTTGTTTAATCCCCAATGATAGATGATTCCCATCAGGCTTTGGATGATAAGTTGTGAAATTTCATTAACTGATTGGTCAGTGCCAATGTCGTTTTGTTCTTTCGCCTCTTCAATTAATGAACGAATGATTTTGAAGAGTGAGCGGTTTGAATTTAAAAAGTAAGTATGTTCTTTCGAATCTAAAGCGGAACTGTAAATCACTTTCATTAAATCTTTGCCCATTTCTACTTCCAGAAAACGCATCAATTTGCGAATGAAAATAAACAATTTCTCGGTAGCGTCCATATCGACTGGGAACGAACGGAAGACTTCGCGATAGTAATCATCGACTTCTATGAATCTCACTAAAAAAATGTCCGATTTCGCTGAAAAGTGTTGGTAAAATGACCCTTTTGATGTGCCGCTTTTTTTCACGATTTCATCAACGGTAACTTTATCGTAACCTTTTTCGCTAAATAGCTTTAGAGATATTTGTAAAATTTTTTCACGAGTCTTTTCTCCCCTAAGTTGTTTCTTTCTGGGTTCAATCATAAAAAACCTCCAAATGATAATTGACAGAATATTCCTATATAGTTTAATATCAGACTACAGTCTAGTTAATGATTGCTGGTCTATTTAATCTAACGTAGATCTTGAATAATCACAACGCTATCTTAAATGGTTTTCGTACATCCGGAAAGCGCTTACAAAGCTTTGGGGTCAAGTATGGGGAAGGTTAATTCAGTTTAAATTGGAGGTTTTTCAAGGATTCCTATACAATCGGTTACTGTCTTGCAGAAAGGCTTATTCCTCTTTAGCCCTGAGTATATGGATTGTATTTATAATATTGTTGGATTCAGTATATGTAAATGGAGGGTGGTGGTTTTCAGGATAAATTGAGAGCTAGGAATGAACCAGAGTGTCGGGAAGCTGGAAAAGAGTTGTACGGTAAACTTTTTTGGGAAATAGTAGCATGAAAAGGGAGGAAATAATCTTGAATCATTCCAGTGGTGAAATAGAGAAACGAACGATCAGTAAGACGATGAAACGCATTCTTCCATTTATCTTGCTCCTTTATATCATTGCTTACTTGGACAGGGTCAATTTAGGCTATGCTGCTTTACAAATGAATGCAGAATTAGCCTTATCCGCTGAAGTTTTTGGATTGCTTTCTGGTATTTTCTTCATCGGCTATTTCTTTTTTGAAGTCCCTAGCAACATGATCATGCATAAAGTGGGAGCTCGGATATGGATTGCCCGTATAATGATTTCGTGGGGGCTTGTGGTAATATTAACAGGATTTGCCCAAACAACGATGCATTTATATATTCTCCGTTTTTTATTAGGTGTTGCTGAAGCTGGTTTTTTCCCAGGTATAATTTTGTATTTAACTTATTGGTTCAGGGCCCGCGAAAGAGGACGGGCAACAGCGGTTTTGCTCTTAGCCCTACCGATTGGCGGATTGATTGGTGCGCCTGTGTCGACATGGATTCTTGACAATATTTCCTGGTTCGGTATGGCAGGGTGGAGATGGATGTTCATTCTTGAAGGCATTCCGGCCATTATTATAGGAATTGTTGTTGTTTTCTATTTAACTAATAGACCGTCTAACGCTAAATGGTTATCAAAGGAAGAAAGTGATTGGTTAGAAGGCGAATTGAGTGCGGAAAGAAAAGTTAGCTCGAAAATAAATAAAGTCACGAAGCTTGATATGCTGAAAGATTCGAAAATCTGGAAGTTGGCTCTTTTTTATTTTGCAGGATACACATCCATCTATGGATTGTCATTCTGGATGCCAACCATCATAAAATCTTTATCGGAAAACGCAACAACTAATTTAGAAATAGGCTGGTTAGCGATGATTCCATCGTTAGTCGGTATACCTGCAGTTATGTTTGTAGGCTGGAATTCAGATCGGACCAATGAACATAAAACACATTTGCTAGTTTGCCTTATGATAGCGGTTGTCGGATTTATCGGGTGCGGCTTTTCAAATAGTGTTTTTATGATGGTGCTTATGTTAACGATTACATCTTTCGGGTTATACGGGTTCAGTGGATGTTTCTTTGCCTATATGACATTTTTCTTCACTGAGTCCACTGCCCCAGTTGGAATAGCCATAGTCAATTCATTTGCGGCTTTAGGCGGTTTTGTAGGACCGATGATTCTCGGAACTGTTGCCTTTACTCAAGGAATGTTTATTTTATCTGGATTACTTATAATAGGTGTCATCACCCTATTATCATTAAAATTGTCGGATGCTTCAGATGAAAACATAGGTAAAGAAGTTGAAGTCAATATTAATCGATTATAGAGGTTCTAAATGTATTGAAGATTAAAAGTGATTAAAAAAGAAACATCATTGGAAATCACAGCGTTTCCACGATGTTTCTTTTTTTATTTAAGCACACATATATATGGAGTGAAAATACCAGTTGAGCATGTCAAAGCTTAATCTAAATCGTAGGTTCTGCCTAATAAGACTTGTTTGTAGATTTCGGCGGGATTAGAATGGATATGAGATGAAAGTGCTTTCGAAAAGATCAGGGATCCCTTTTCTATTCATGTGCTGACTTCATATTATTCATTAGGGGAATAACAGCAGAAATGAGGTGATGATGTGGAAATTCATTTGGTGGCAAAAGATGAGATTGAGGCTCAAGGAATTCGTTGGATCGTGGAGTCCCACCTAACGGGAGTTAGACTGAACTTATGGAAAACGATTGAAGAATTCGAAAAGGGAATACGCAATCAGCAACCGGAATTCGTTATTTTGGATATGGATATTTGGACGGATGAAAGTGAAGCGATGGGTGTTTCGTTAAAGCGGAGGGGAATTCGATGGTTAGGGATTTCATCTGAGCGAATCTTTCAAACCGCTTATCGAGCCTTACGTTTTCGTGCTGAAGATGTTTTATTCCGTCCTTTTTCTTCGGCAGATTTGGTAAAACATATCCAACAATTACGTTTTCAATTGAGAAATGGTCCAAGTCATATCTCGTCAAACACCATGGATGATGAGAATGCTCTGGATATTGGGTATCCAGATTTCTTCTTGACAGACCGGAAGCATGAAAGCCGAATAACCATGGTCGCTTTCTTGACACCTGATAACAAGACCCTTCCATTAGTTTATGATGAACTGCAACGATATTCTTTTACTGGGAAGAATCAAATCTTCGCTTTATCGGATTTTATTTTATGTGTCCAGGAAACAAAGGAAATGGAGATATATAAGGAAGAGTATCAGGCCTTCCTTGCCCATTGGAAAGAAAGAATGGATGAGCCCCTTGCCATCATAATAAAGGCGGCAACTTCAGATGAGTCTTTAAAAAGGATGTATCAGCAAACTCGTGAATTTACGAGACAAATCTTTTTCGATGGATATGATATCATCTTAGCCGAAAGTCAACAGACTTCGCCTCGAGAGATGGATCCCTTCCTCACTCCTCTTGAACAAAGACTTTGGATAGAAATGCTCGAGCGACGGGATGCGAAGGCGATCAGGAACTGGATTGAACGTGAATTCCTTACCTTCGAACGACCATACCCCGACCCGGAAATCGTTCGTATCCGCCTTACAAGCGTACTTGCACAGATTCGCAGGCATATGAAATCATACAATTTGCAAAATGCTTCCCTGGAAGCCATATACTATGATGTATTTCAGCAAATTGTACATAAACCTGTCATACATCAAATAGTAAAAGAGCTTCATGCGTTCACCACCCATATGCTTCTGCAGGATCATGGACAATTACAGGAAGGGGCACGTACAATCAGTGAAAAGGCAAGGGAGCTGATCGAGTCCAACTATTGGGACGCCCAGTGGAATCTAGCCAGTTGTGCAGATACTCTGCGAATCAATAAAAGTACACTCAGCCGTCGATTTGCGGCTGAATCCGGCGAGTCTTTTCGAAATACACTGCACCAAGTTCGAATTAGGGAAGCTAAACGTTTATTAAAGGAAACGGATTTATCATTGGAGGAAATCTCACAATTGGCCGGCTATTCACATCAAACCTATTTCAATGCCAAATTCAAATTGCTTGAAGCCTGTACACCATCAGCATATCGGTCTGGCTTATAAAAAGGACGATTCAATAAATGAATCGTCCTTTCAGTTTGTAGACAAAAGGGGTTTGGATTAAAAAATTCCAGTTGACCTTATTAAAAAGAATCATGTTAAGAAAGCATCCTCATCACTTCAAGTTTTATTAATGCTATATTAAAACAATGAAGACTTTAGGCAAAAGGGTTATATCTAAATGTTAAAACAAGTTGATCGGAACGGAGGGTACGAGACTCCTGCGGGAAAAGCGAGTCCAGGGGAGACCCCGCAGGCGCAAAGGCGCCGAGGAGGCTCCCGGACCGCCCGCGGAAAGCGAGTGCCTGGAGAGGAAATCAAAGTTATAGTGTGTCTACAGTCTGAAAAAGGACGATTCAATAAATGAATCGTCCTTTTTATTTATTTCATAACAATGTAATTGATGAAATTATTCATAAAATAATAAAGTTAACTACAAAAAAGTAAAATAAATTATAAAATAATCATTAAACTATAATTAATTATTCTGAATTTTTCTTATAGAATGAATATATAACAAAAACAAGGGGGAAATGAAAATGAACACGATTACAAATAAGGTTATCCGTTATACTGGAACAGAATTGCATACTAAAGGATGGCAACAAGAAGCAGTGCTTAGAATGCTTATGAATAATTTGGATCCTGAAGTTGCTGAACGTCCAGAAGATTTGGTGGTATACGGAGGGATTGGGAAAGCAGCTCGTAACTGGGAATGCTTTGATGCAATCGTCAAATCACTAAAAGAGCTTGAAGAAGATGAAACTTTACTTGTTCAATCAGGGAAACCGGTGGCCATTTTTAAAACGCATTCGGATGCACCACGTGTCCTGCTTGCAAATTCAAATATCGTCCCTGCATACGCGAACTGGGAAACATTCCATGAACTTGATAAAAAGGGATTGATGATGTATGGGCAGATGACAGCAGGCAGCTGGATATATATCGGATCTCAAGGGATCGTACAAGGTACATACGAGACCTTTGCCGAGCTTGCAAAACAACATTTTAATAACTCGTTAAAAGGCACCATCACTCTAACGGCAGGTTTAGGCGGAATGGGAGGGGCACAGCCGCTGGCAGTTACGATGAACGGTGGAGTTTGTATCGGGATCGATGTAGATGAGACAAGAATTGACAGGAGGATTGAGACTCGTTATACCGATGTGAAAACGGATTCATTGGATGAAGCCATTCGTTTAGCGAATGAAGCTAAACTTGCAGGGGAAGCATTATCGATTGGTTTGATTGGGAATGCTTCAGATATTCTTCCGGAAATGATCGCAAGGAACTTCATTCCTGATGTCTTGACGGATCAAACTTCGGCCCATGATCCGCTAAATGGATATACCCCTTCAGGCCTGTCAATGGTGGAGGCTGCAGAATTACGGAATGCAAATCCAGAAGAGTATATTAAACTCTCTAAAGCTTCAATGGCCAAACATGTAAGGGCGATGCTTGAAATGATGGAAAAAGGAGCTGTGACGTTTGATTATGGCAACAATATCCGTCAAGTTGCGAAAGATGAAGGGGTAGAGAATGCTTTTGACTTCCCGGGCTTCGTTCCAGCTTATATCCGTCCACAATTCTGTGAGGGTAAAGGTCCATTCCGTTGGGTCGCTTTATCTGGAGATCCAGAAGATATTTATAAAACAGACCAAGCCATTTTACGTGAATTCGCTGATAATGAGCATTTATGTAACTGGATTAGAATGGCTCAAGACAAAATCCAGTTCCAAGGTCTTCCTTCCCGTATTTGCTGGCTTGGTTATGGGGAGCGCGCCCGTTTTGGTAAAATCCTCAATGATATGGTTGCAAGCGGTGAATTGAAGGCCCCGATCGTGATTGGGCGTGACCATTTGGATTCTGGCTCTGTCGCTTCGCCGAATCGTGAAACGGAAGCCATGAAGGATGGTTCCGATGTAGTGGCTGACTGGCCGATCTTAAATGCAATGGTGAATGCTGTGGGCGGTGCAACCTGGGTTTCCGTACATCATGGTGGCGGCGTAGGAATGGGTTACTCCATGCATGCAGGCGTTGTAATTGTGGCAGATGGCACAAAAGAAGCAGGAGCCAGGATTGAGCGAGTGTTGACAACGGACCCTGGGATGGGCGTTGTGCGCCATGTTGATGCAGGATATGAACTTGCAGAGGAAACAGCCCGTGAAAGAGGTATTAATATCCCGATGCTTGGTAAAGGAATTGATAAAAAATGACAAAGCCAATTTGGATAAAACATGCCACTCAACTTGCTACCCTTACCTCTGAAAGGAAAGGTCCGCGTTCCAAAGAGGCAATGTCGGAGCTTGGTTTGATAGAGGATGGAAGTATATGGATGGAATCAGGGTTGATCCAAGCTGTCGGGACAACCAAGGAATTGGAAAAACTCTATGCTGATAGAATGCATGAAGCTGAAGTCTTTGATGCAACTGGCCATTTGGTGACACCTGGGTTAGTTGATCCACATACGCATGTTGTATATGGCGGGAGTCGGGAACGTGAATTTGAAATGCGACTTGAAGGTGCAACATATATGGATATTATGAACGCAGGTGGGGGCATTCATGCTACCACCCGCATGACAAGGGAAGCAAGTGAAGAAGAATTGATGGAGCAAACCACGCGACGACTTGATTCGTTTCTCGCTCATGGCGTGACTACAGTAGAAGGTAAAAGCGGCTATGGAATGAATTTGGAAACCGAATTAAAGCAATTGCGGGTGATGAAGAAGCTACAGGAAGAGCATCCGATTGATCTGGTTCCTACTTTTATGGGAGCCCATGCGGTTCCAAAGGATTATAAAGGCCGCGAGGATGAATTTGTCGATCATCTGATTAATGATATGCTTCCAATCGTCTCTGAAGAAAAGCTTGCAGAATTCAATGATGTCTTTTGTGAAAAGGGTGTTTTTACCCCTGAACAATCAGAGCGGATTTTAAAGGCGGGGAAAAAGTACGGCTTGATCCCTAAAATTCATGCTGATGAAATTGAGCCATACGGTGGAGCTGAATTAGCTGCGAAGATAGGAGCCATTTCAGCTGAGCATTTGTTAAAAGCTTCCGATGAGGGGATTACCGCCATGGCGAAGTCAGGTACGATTGCTTGCTTGCTTCCAGCCACCGCCTTGTATTTACGGGAAGAAGCGGCCCCTGGACGACGAATGGTTGATGAAGGTGTGGCTGTTGCCATTTCGACCGATTGCAATCCTGGATCTTCACCGACGACATCCATGCCGCTTGTCATGAATCTGGCATGCATTTCGATGAGGCTTACCCCTGCAGAAGCTCTTACGGCGGCGACATACAATGCTGCTTGTGCAATCAACAGGCAAGAAAGGGTCGGATCCCTTGAAGTCGGAAAACAAGCGGATGTCGTTTTATGGAATGTTGAAAACTATCAGGAGTTGCAATATTTATTTGGGGTCAACCATGTTAAGACAGTATGGAAAAACGGTGTTCAAGTTGTGAATGATAAAGTGAAGTCTGATTCCAAAAGCCTTACGGGCCTTTAAAAATCAGTATTCTCAATCAATGTCTACCCATTCCATCCGCTGAAAAATTCAGGGGATGGAATGGGCTTTTGGAAGTATTAACAAATGTAATGGTGCTGAATAGTAGGATGAAATTTATCATCCTACGCATTTTCAGCATTGAACACTTTACCACTTTACAGTGAGATTTAATGAAAGTATTTTAAGGAATTCGTAGAAATGAATCTTCCATGTGGAGGGAATTTTATGTGGATAATCACTATCCATTCGAAAAAAGGCATAAAAATGTTTGAGTTTAGCACAGAAAAGGAAGCAAGGGAAAGATTTGAGGTAATGGAAGGCTGTAAAATCCTTAGTGAAGTCATTTATTTCAATGATAAACAATTGATTGAAACTTAAACTATATTTTCATATATAAAATAGAAATTAAAAGGTAGAATGATTTGATATAGTTTATAAAAAGAGTATATTTCATAACATTCTTTGCTCAATTTTTTTATAGTATTAAGCTTAATCGTTCCATTCAATTTCAGCGCCACTCACGGAGTGTTACAGTTCTAGTGTTTTTTTTTGAATCAATATATCTGATAAATCAAAAAATGGAGGGAATTCTTTGAACGAACAAAAATTCACGATTGACGATGCCCCATTTAATAGGTTTCATTTTCGAATTGCAGGACTTACATTTGGTTCCAGCTTTTGTGATGGCTATTCTCTAGGGATCATTGCGATGGCCCTGACAGTATTCGGGCCTCAGATGAATATGAATTCATTGTGGACAGGGCTGATCGGCAGTTCTGCTTTAATCGGTCTGTTTGCGGGATCTTTAATACTTGGAAGACTTTCTGACCGTGTAGGCCGACAGAAAATCTTTCTCGTAAACTTTTTACTCATCACGGTAGCTACCATTTTACAATTTTTTGTTAGCAGCCCAGAAGAGCTTTTTATTTTACGGTTGCTTATTGGTTTTGGGCTTGGAGGGGATTACGCTGTAGGTACGACTTTGCTTGCCGAGTTTTCTCCAAAAAAGTATCGCTCCTCGCTCCTCGCGTCTATAAACGTAGTGTGGACGCTTGGATATGTTGCATCAAACTTTGTTGGTCATTACTTGGGCCAGGTTGGTTCAGACTCATGGCGTTGGATGCTTGTCAGCGCAGCCATTCCGGCAATTGTGGTTTTAATCTTAAGAATAGGAACGCCTGAATCACCAAGGTGGCTTGTCAGCATGGGGCGTGTCGAAGAAGCTCGCCAGATCGTAAAAAAACACCTTGGAGCGAATGTTGAAATGGGAGAAACGGTGACTGGCACAGAAAATCAAAAGACTCTGGGGTTTCGTGGGCTTTTCAGTAAAAGGCTTCGTAAGCGGTTGGCTTTTGGTGGAATATTCAAATTGACTCTTGTTATTCCATACTTTGCCATTTATACTTTCCTGCCTTCCATCCTTAGTACAATGGGGTTTGAACAGAACTTTTTTGCCGATACCATGTTAAATCTATTCTTGCTTGTTGGGGCAATTATTGGTCTTTGGCTGCTTGCAAAATTTTCTCGTAGAGGATTTACCATCGGGGCTTTCACCATCCTTACTGTTTCATTGTTTTCACTCAGCTTCTTACACAATGGTTCTCAATTCTTAATGTTGGTAGCCTTCTTGATCTTTACTTTTTTCATGTCAGCAGCATCGAACCTTACACTAGTATATCCAGCAGAGCTTTTTCCAACTGAAATCCGTGGCTCGGGAATAGGTATGGTTACGGCAATTAGTCGGATTGGTTCGGCGATTGGAACATTTCTGCTGCCTGTTTCTTTAAGTTCATTCGGATTAAGTGCCTCAATGGCAGGAATGGCAGCCATTCTGCTGGCAGGCTTGATCGTATCGATAGCTTGGGCACCTGAAACGAAGAATCTTTCATTACATGAAGCAAGTGACCCATTGCTAGAAACGGAGAATTCTCCGAAAGGAACCGAAATTCCCTTTACAAAAAATGAAAAAATAACATAAGATAACTTTTAGTAAATAAATGAGAAGGACCAAAACTTTTTTCTCCTTCTTGTTAAGTCATAGGAGAGGAGATGTATAAGGATGACAACTGCCGATTGTTTACAACCGAAGAATATTAAAGAGGTTGTACTAGGTGATGGTGAAATCTCGATCGAAGAGGTAATTGCGGTTGCAAGACATGGGGCGAGGGTTTCCTTTACACAAACATATTGTGATAGGGTGAATAAATCACGTAGCTTAATAGACAAGTTTTTAGATGAAAATCGATTGATTTATGGTGTAACTACGGGTTTTGGCAGTAATATGACCGAGGTGATTTCTCCAAAGGACGCAGAAACCCTTCAACGGAATATTGTTCGTTCACATGCCGTTTCTGTTGGGGAAACTCTTGAAAAAGAAGTCGTAAGGGCCATTCAGTTGATGATACTAGTGAATTTAGGCCAAGGGTATTCAGGAGTTCGTTTACAGGTATTAAATCTAATCGCTTCACTATTAAATCACGATATCATTCCGTTTGTTCCAGGTGATGGGTCAGTGGGGTATCTTTCCCCAGAAGCTCACATGGCCTTAGTGGTGATGGGTGAAGGGAAGGCATGGTATGAAGATGAGCTCATACCTGGCATGGAAGCTTTAAGGAAAGCGGGATTAGCACCTGTTACGTTAGGTGCTAAAGAAGGATTGGCACTTACAAGCGGGACTACTTCCGTCACCGCGATGGCTGTCCTGGCTTTATACAATAGCATTCAGGCGGCGAAAACCGCTGACATTACGGGAGCCATGTCCTTAGAAGTGCTGAAGGGTACTATAAAAGCATTTGATCCCCGTCCCCACTCATTGAAAAAACATGAGGAACAGGCTAAGACAGCCAGAAATGTATCAAGGATTCTTGAAGGCAGCCAAATCATTGATACATACAAGGAACATAGATTACAAGATGCACTTAGCTTACGATGCATTCCACAAGTCCATGGAGCCATAAAAAGAGTGTTGAAAGACGCTGCTGTATCAATAGAGAATGAAATGAACTCTGTAAGTGACAATCCTCTGATTTTTCCTGAAGAGGAAGATGGAATTGGCCTGATGGCTGGGAATTTTGATGGTTCATTTGTTGGGATTTATGCGGATGCGATATCCATAGCGTTAGCAAACTTAGCAAAAATAACAGAACGCAGAATAGATCGCCTTATAAACCATCACCTTAGTGAATTACCTAATTTCTTAGTGGTTAATCCAGGTTTGAATAGTGGCTACATGATTCCGCAATATACAGCTGCCGGGCTATTAAATGAAATCAGGGTGCTTTCGCATCCAGCGACAATAGATAATATCCCTACATGTGCAAATCAAGAAGACGTGATAAGTTTTGCCTATTTTGCTTCGAGGAAAGCATATCGGATTTCAAAGAAACTTGAATATATTTTAGCCATTGAACTGATGACGGCAACGCAAGCAATGGATTTTCATCTACCTTTGAAACCGTCACCGGTTACGGAGGAGGTATATCATTTAGTTCGGAGCGAAGTCCCGATGGTTGAAGAAGATCGCTTTTTTCATCCTGACATTGAAGCGATTTATAGGCAAATTCATGAAGGGGAAATAGTGAAGCTCGTTGAAAGAGAGATCGGGGAAATAGAGTTCTAAAACCATGTGGAAGCTGTTTTACTTTATTTTATAAGGTAAAATGGCTTCCTTTTTTTAAAATGAAGGACCATATTTAAAGGAGGAGGGATGAAAGATGCATTATGATGTAATTGTAATTGGAGCTGGATCCATGGGAATGTCTTCAGGTTATTATCTATCAAAAAAAGGACAAAAAGTATTATTATTGGATTCCTTTGCCCCTCCTCATAATAAGGGGAGCCATCACGGGGAAACAAGAATTATTAGGCATGCTTATGGTGAAGGCAGGGAGTATGTATCTTTGGCACTTAAATCACAAAAGCTTTGGGGTGAATTGGAAAGAATTTCGGGTCAACCATTATTTCTTCCAACGGGGGTCCTGAATGCTGGAAGCCAAAATTCCGCTTTCATTAAACAAGTGAAAGCAGGATCAAAGGAATATGGTTTACCTATGAACATATTGGATTACCATGAAATTCATGATAGGTGGCCAGGAATAACACTCCCGGAAGACTACATTGGGTGCTATGAATCGACTTCGGGCGTGTTGAAAAGTGAAGAATGCATAAACGCGTATCAACAACTTGCGAAATCCCATGGTGCCGACATCATTGTAAACAGTGAAGTAAAGAAGATAGTTGCCCATGGTAACGGGGTCACGGTTAAAACGGATGAACAGACATTCCACTCGGAATCTTTAGTGGTTGCAGTTGGGGCGTGGGCACCGAAAATATTGGCGATGTTAGATTTGAATCTCCCGCTGGAACCCATCAGAAAAACATTTGCCTGGTTTCATGCAAATGAAAAATTATATAATCATAATGATTTTCCGGCTTTTACTTTTGATACTTCAGTTGGTACATACTATGGCTTTCCTAGTATAAATGGTTCTGGATTGAAAATAGGGAGACATGATGGAGGACAGCGGATCAATCCTGATGGCTGTATCGAGGGTTTTGGTGAATTGGCTGAGGATGAGGGTGATTTGATGAGGTTTTTAGGGCAATATATGCCTGCTGATCAAAAAATGAAATATGGGAAAACTTGCATCTATACCATGACCCCTGATGAGCATTTTATAGTGGATAAACATCCTTATTATCCACATATTGCTATAGCGGCAGGTTTCTCTGGACACGGTTTTAAATTCAGCAGTGTCATGGGAAAAATTTTGAGTGACTTGATTATCTCCGGTACGACCAAGGAAGATATTTCATTGTTTTCGATTAACCGATTTTGAATTAATAGATTCCAAACTTAAAAGCTGTAATCATGGCCGTTGCTTCCTTTCAAAGGAAACAACGGCTTTTTTTATCAAACTGTAATGTTAGGTTTTCTAACAAAATATTGTCGAAATAATTAAAATATGCTAGAATGAGAATATTCCGAAATATGAAACTGATGTTCCGAATTTCGGAACATGCCATTTGAATGATTGAAAAAGTACTTACATTTTATGGTTTACTAAAATTTCCGTTATTAAAGGAGTGGGTAATATGAACACGGTTGATTTGAATTGTGATTTAGGAGAAAGTTTTGGCGCTTACCGGATGGGGAATGATCAAGAGATTTTAGATTATGTAACATCTGTCAATGTAGCTTGTGGATTCCACGCTGGTGATCCTACAGTCATGAGAAAAACGGTTCAGCTTGCTTTAGGGAAAGAAGTCAAAATCGGAGCCCACCCAGGTTTACAGGATTTAATAGGATTTGGCAGACGCAATATGAATATTTCACCACAGGAAGCTTATGATATTGTCGTCTACCAAATTGGGGCATTAAATGGCTTCCTGCAATCCGAAGGCGGAAGTATGCAGCATGTGAAACCGCATGGGGCTTTGTACAATATGGCCGCAAAGAACAAAGAGTTATCCATGGCCATTGCCGAAGCGGTATATAAAGTGAATCCCGAGCTTATCTTATTTGGTTTGTCGGGCAGTGAATTAATACGCGCCGGACAGGCTATCGGATTGCAAACAGGGAGTGAAGTATTTGCCGATCGCACCTACCAACATGATGGTTCATTGACTTCCCGATTGGAAAAGGACGCACTGATTGAAAACGATGATGTTGCCGTTGCCCAAGTCATTCGCATGGTGAAGGAAGGGAAGGTACTGTCCCAGCAAGGCTCAGATGTGTCTTTAAAAGCAGATACCATTTGTATTCACGGGGACGGGGCACATGCTTTATCCTTTGCACGGCATGTTAGGGAATCTTTGCAATTATCTGAAATAAAAGTCAAGTCTTTTTCTTGAAAAAAACTAAACAATCAGGGGGCAGATTCCATTGGAGCCAAACAAAAATACAACAGCACAGAAAAAGAATTTGACTAAGCCAAAAACGAACCGCACTTTATTGTTAGGTGCAGCATTCCTAATGGCAACATCGGCAATAGGACCAGGTTTTTTAATGCAAACGACCGTTTATACCCAAAGCCTTGCGGCAAGTTTCGGTTTCGTTATCCTTATTTCGGTCATTCTTGATATATTTGCCCAAACAAATGTATGGCGCATTATTGCTGTATCCGAAAAACGGGGTCAAGAGATTGCAAACATGGTCCTTCCTGGGCTGGGTTATGTACTGGCAGCACTGATCGTCATGGGCGGGCTGGCATTTAACATTGGAAATATCGCAGGAGCCGGATTAGGTCTGAATGCGATGACGGGAATATCCCCAACTACGGGGGCGGCAATAAGCGCAGTCATCGCCGTACTGATTTTTGTAGTGAAAGAAGCAGGGAAAGCGATGGACCGTTTTACGCAAATCGCTGGATTTTTCATGATTTGTTTGATGATTTACGTTGCATGGACAACCTCTCCTCCTGTAGGGGAAGCGGTAGTGAAGACCTTTGCCCCTGATAAAATCGATATTATCGCCATCGTTACATTAGTGGGCGGATCTGTTGGCGGCTACATCACTTTTGCGGGTGGCCATCGTCTATTGGATGCAGGCGTGAAGGGCGTTGACTCATTACCACAGGTCACGAAGAGCTCGGTAATGGGGATCTTGATAACGACTGTCATGCGCGTTGCCTTATTTCTGGCAGTACTGGGTGTTGTATCGAAAGGATTACAAATTAATCCGGATAACCCTGCAGCATCCGTTTTTCAACTCGCTGCGGGTAATATAGGATATAAAATCTTCGGTATTGTCATGTGGGCAGCAGCGATCACGTCTGTTGTTGGAGCGGCATATACTTCGGTTTCATTTATCAGAACTTTCAGCGAAAAGATAAATAATAAGGCAAACTGGATAATCATTGGCTTTATAGCCGTATCGACCATTTGCTTTCTATTGATTGGCCAACCGGTTAAAGTATTGCTTATAGTTGGGGCCATTAATGGACTCATCTTACCAATTGCTCTTGGAACATTGTTAATTGCCGCATATAAGAAAAATATCGTGGGTGATTATAAGCATCCTTTATGGTTAACGATTTCCGGTGTATTCGTGGTTGTCATCATGGCGTTGATGGGCGTATATACATTAATGAAACAACTGCCAGCACTTTTTTAATGATTAATGAATGAAAATCCAATAAAAATAGGTGGAAATGGCGTGCCGGTTTGTCACTTTCTTCCACTTCGTAATAGGAGATGAATACTAATGATCGACCTTTCTCAAGCTACCCCGGCTGAGTTGCGTTCAATGATTCGAAACAACGAATTGATAAAGCCGACTGCTGGCATGGCTAACGGTTATGCACAAGCGAACTTAGCCATCTTAAAAAAAGAGCATGCTTTTGATTTCTTATTATTCTGTCAGCGTAACCCTAAATCCTGTCCATTGCTGGATGTTACGGAAATTGGTTCAGCCATTCCCGCATTTGCAGCAAAGTCTGGGGATATTCGCACCGATATTCCGAAATATAGGGTATATAAATATGGAGAATTAGTGGAAGAAGTAACGGATATCTCAAACTACTGGGAAGAGGATATGGTTGGATTTTTAATTGGGTGCAGCTTTACATTCGAACACGCCCTTTTAAACAATGATATATCGATTCGTCATATTGAAGAGGGATGCAATGTACCAATGTATAAAACCAATATCCCTTGTATTGAAGCAGGGATTTTTCATGGGAAAATGGTGGCTAGCATGAGGCCGATTCCACAAAAGGATGTGGTGAGGGCAGCTCAAGTGACATCGCGTTTTCCGGCCGTTCATGGCGCTCCAATCCATATTGGCGACCCTGAAGCGATTGGTGTTTCCCGCATTCAGCATCCGGATTTTGGTGATCCAGTAACGATTCGTGAAGGGGAAGTCCCGGTATTTTGGGCATGTGGTGTAACACCTCAATCCATTGCTATGGAAACTAAACCGGAGATCATGATCACGCATGCACCTGGACATATGTTCATAACAGACATTCGTGATGAAAAATTAGGAGTTTTATAACTGACAGAAAGAGATGATTCCTATGCCGGAAAAGCTTTTGAAAAAAACTGCATGTACACTTTCTCCATTAGGCGATTCCGCAATCGTGATAACATTCGGGAATGGAATGGAATACAGCGTTCACAAAAAAATAAAATTGTTAAAGGATTTGCTGGAAGATGAACCTTTTGCAGGGTTTATAGAATGTGTACCGGCTTATACCAATTTGACGGTTTTTTATGATCCACTCGTTATTTATAAGGAACAAAATAAAAGCAATGGTAATGAAACCACATCTCCCTTTGAAATGGTCCGTTCCATCTTGGAAATGAAATTACAGGATTTAAAAGAAGATAAGAAACTGATACATCGAACGGTTACCATTCCCGTTTGTTATGGGAATGAATATGGACCCGATTTGGAATATGTTGCACGCTATAATGATTTGACTACTGATGAAGTCATTCATATTCATTCAATCGGTGAGTATTTGGCTTATATGATCGGGTTCGCACCGGGTTTCCCGTTTCTTGGCGGACTTTCAGAGAACATCGCGACACCTAGGCGTTCCTCTCCCCGAATGACCATTCCGGCAGGGGCAGTAGGTATTGCCGGTATGCAAACGGGAGTATATCCCATATCAACGCCTGGTGGATGGCAATTGATCGGACAAACGCCAACCAAACTATTTTTACCGAATGTAAATCCTCCAAGTCTATTACAAGCAGGGGACATTGTGAAGTTCCATCCGATTACGGATCAAGAATATAAAGAAATGATTCTTAAGGAGGGGGTACAGTGAGCCTGCGCGTAATCAAACCGGGATTATTGACCAGTATACAGGATCTTGGAAGAAAGGGATTCAAGCAACATGGGGTGATTGTAAGCGGGGCGATGGATGCACATTCTTTACGAATTGCCAATATGTTGGTTGGCAATGAAGAAGGAGAAGCGGCCTTGGAAATTACATTAATGGGACCGACCATTAAAGTAGAGAAAAATTGCCTGATTTCGATAACAGGTGGAAATTTATCACCTACACTTGATAATAAGGTGGTACCGATGTGGAAGCCCATTCTTGTGAAAAATGGATCGATTCTTCGATTTGAAGGGTGTAAATCAGGTTGCAGGGCGTACTTAACTGTAGCGGGAGGCTTTGCTATTCCTGAAATTATGGAGAGTAAAAGCACATATCTAAGGGCTGGGATTGGCGGCTATATGGGGAGGGCATTAAAGGCTGGCGATGTCTTGGAGTTTAATGAACCATCGAAGAATCTTGATGATCGAACGTTTTTCAAAGGTTCATTTTCCTTCCCAAAGTGGTTTGTCAATGAGAAGGAGTTCATGCCAGGAGGAAAACCTCACATCCGTTTCATCGATGGAAGCCAATATGAATATTTCACAGATTCAAGTAAAGATAGTTTTGTAGAGAGGTTATTTAAAGTTTCCAATCAATCCGACCGCATGGGATATAGAATATCGGGCCCTGCACTGAAATTAAAGGATAATGGTGAGTTATTATCTGAAGCGGTTACAAATGGGTCCGTTCAGGTTCCTCCAGATGGAAATCCGATCATCCTCCTTTCAGATAGCCAAACAACGGGCGGATATCCTAAGATAGCTCAGGTGATTACGGCGGATTTACCAATTATCGCTCAGGTTAAACCAGGAGAATCGATTCAGTTCTTACGAGTGAATTTAAAGGAGGCTGAACGGCTGTTCCTTCAAAAAGAACGGCAATTGAATGAATTGAAAGTTTCAATTTCATTGGCCTTGAAAAAATGGCTGGATATATAATGCTTCTACAATTAATGCAAAAGACGAGAAAGTACTCTTAAAGGGTGCTTTCTTCAGACTGTAGACAAACTCGATGAAAATCGAGGTTGTCTACATTTTTTTATAGCTTGTACAATTTGACGTTGATTGGAACGTAAGGCTCGCTTTCCGCGGGCGGTCCGGGAGCCTTCTCGGCTTTCGCCTGCGGGGTATCCCCTGGACACGCTTTTCCCGCTGGAGTCTCGAACACCCGCTCCAATCAATTTTGTTTTACCTTTTAGATAGAACACTTTTGCCTAGAGTCTTTTTTGTTTTAAAATAGGTTTATTAAAACTTGAGGTGATGAGGATGCTTTCTAATCATGATTCTATTCAGCGAGATCAACTTGAAATGATTACTTTAGATCAACTGGTGCCACCGAACCATTTGGTTGGTAAAATGGAGGCTTCCTTGACTTCACTTTCATTTATGACTTGGTGAAAGATATGTATTCATTCAGAGGTAGGACGCCCAATTATTGATCCTGTTATTTTTCATTCATTATACCTTAGGTATTCGTTCTATGTGTAAAACGATTGAAGAAGCTGAAACACATATGGATTACCGTTGACCTTTTGTCTGCAAACTGGAGAAAGTACTCTTAAAGAGTGCTTTCTTTTTTGTTTCATTAAACAAAGTTCATGATAAAGAAGGTCCCTTTCTTCCACTATGTCCAATAATGTCTTCCAAAACCGGTTTGCAATTCGAAAGAGAGGAGAAGTTGACATGCATTTTTTCTCCAAAAAATCTTGAAACCCAACATCCTTATACGTACTTATTTACATTATTACCCCAATCCCAAATAAGAAGTTATGAAATTAGAGTGAAGGAAATACGGACTAATCACCATTCTGACGTCTGAATTTCTGTTTATTTTCAAAAGTTAAGGGGATTTTTCCAAAAGGATGGGGAAGTTCCCCGATATCGAACAATCAGGCAAGATCTTACAATAAGGGTATGGTAATTGTTTGTAATGAGGAGGAATAATAATGCAGGCAAAAGTCGCCGTAAATCAAAAAACAGGAAAATCGATTGATGATGCTTTTGCATCACATTTTGCAAAGTCTATGTTTCTAGCAGTTTGCGGACTTGTATTCTTATCGTTTATAGGTACGAGAATGTTTACACACGTGGATTTAAACCTTTATGGCTATATGGTGGGGACGTTTATTTTTATTGGGGGGTTTTTTTACAGATTTATCGCTTGGGGGGAAAGGCCGCCAACAAAGGTTTTTATAAAAAAAGGAATCAAAATTCTCTTAAGAAGATCAACGCCCAAAACAACAGTTGAACATTTAGCAACATACAATTTCATCTGGAACAGGGGAATTTACCGATGGACTCAGCACGTTCTTATGGGCTGGGGCTGCATTCTTTCCTGCTTCGTGACCTTTCCTCTAGTATTTGGATGGATGTACTTCACAATGGACGAGAACGGTTACTACAACATCATCGCAATGGGGATCCAAGTAATGACAGTGCCAGCTGATGGGCTCATTGCGAAGTTATCATATAACGCACTGAACATAACAGCAGTGATGGTCATTTCCGGAGTATGCATGGCCCTTTATCGCCGTTTGAAAAATATGCAGGCAAGGGCAGAGCAACAATTCATGTATGACTTCCTTCCATTATTCATGCTGTTATTGGTCAGCGTTACAGGATTGGCACTAACGTTCATGAACATTTTTATGCATGGTGCAGGACAGCCGGCCATGTCACTGATTCACCAATGGTCAGTCATCATTACATTGATTTATCTTCCGTTTGGAAAACTTGCGCACATACCTTTCCGCCCAATGAGTGTATTTGCAAGAAACTACAGAGAACATTATGCGGAACAATCCATGAAAGGATGCAAAGTATGCGGTAATGAGTTTGTTTCAACAGAACAATCAAAAGATGTCATAGAGGTACTCGGCAGGAATGATATAGAATTCCAAGCGAAAGAAGGCCACCATCTCGCTGAAATGTGCCTTCCTTGTCGAAGAAAATACAGGATTGCCCAATTTTCCGGGTTCCCCATCCATGAAGTAAAAGTTAAGGAGGCAAACCAGGATGCAAAAGGATAAGTTTTTTAAAGCAGAAAGTAATGTGGTACACCCGAATGAAACATTGGTCAAAACCCATTGTGCTTATTGCGGAATGCAGTGCGGAATGAATTTAAGGGTAAATGTAGCGACGAATAAAATCATTGGGGTTGAACCCCGTTATGACTGGCCTGTAACCGTAGGGAAAATGTGTCCAAAAGGGGTTACAGCTTACCAGCAGACGAATCATGATGATCGTATTTTAAAACCGCTTATTCGTGATGATGCTTCATTAAAGGGAACAAAGGAAGGTTTCCGTGAAGCAAGCTGGAATGAGGCGTATGATTTAATCGCAAATAAGTTCAGGGAACTTCAAGTTAAATATGGAAAAGATTCATTATCCGTTTTCAGCGGGGTATCAATGACAAATGAAAAATGCTATTTAACAGGGAAATTTGCACGTGTGGCTCTTGGAACTCGCTACATTGATTATAATGGCCGATTTTGCATGTCGAGTGCAGCCGGGGGATTCCTTCGTTCATTTGGAGTTGATAGAGGTTCAACATTACCTTGGACTGATATTCATGAAACAGATTGCTTATTTATTGCAGGAAGCAACACAGCAGAATGCCATCCAACTTCTATGTTCCGTGTTTGGAACGTACAAGAAAGAGGAGGGTACATTATCGTGGCAGATCCACGTGAAACTCCTATTGCGAGAAGAGCAGATGTTCATCTTGACTTGAAACCGGGAACGGATCTTGCCCTTGCTAATGGAATCTTAAATCTATTAATTCAAAACGGTTATGCAGACGAAGAATTCATTAATAATCATACGAACGGGTTTGAAGAAACAAAAGAACTTGTAAAAGAATTTACACCGGAATATACGAGTGAACTTACAGGTGTGGCATCGAAAAAAATCATTCGTGCAGCAGAAATTTATGGGAAATCACCAAATGCCGTTGTCATGTTCGCACGTGGAATCGAACAGCAGCATAAGGGAGTTGACAATGTATCTGGATATACAAACTTGGCGCTTGTGACAGGTAAAATCGGACGGCCAAAGTCTGGTGTAGCGACATTCACCGGTCAAGGAAACGGGCAAGGGGGACGGGAGCATGGCCAGAAAGCCGATTTATTGCCAGGATACCGTAAAATTACAAACCCTGAACATGTAGCAGAAGTTTGTAAAGTATGGAAAATCACTCCTGAAGAAATGCCCCAGCCGGGTGTATCTGCATATGAAATGTTTGAGTTGATGGAACAAAAAACGATTCGCGGACTGTATCTGCTATGTTCTAATCCTGCAGTATCTGCTCCGAATCTGAATTTCGTCAGAACTTCGATGAAAAATCTTGATTTTATGGTGTGTTCGGATTTCTATCTTTCTGAATCAGCGGAGTTTGCGGATGTGATCCTGCCATCTGTAACGTGGTCAGAAGATGAAGGAACAGTTACTAACCTTGAAGGAAGAATTATTAAGATAAATAAGGCACAAGAACCAATCGGTGAATCTAAGCCCGACTGGCAAATACAAGTAGAACTTGCAGAACGTCTTGGAAAAGGAAAATACTTCTCCCATTTGAAAACAGCAAAAGATGTGGCAGATGAATTCAGACTGGCCAGTAAAGGTGGAAATGCCGATTATTATGGTGCTACATGGGATAAGATCGACAAACAGGACGGAGTTTTTTGGCCTTGTAAGGATGAAAATGATATGGGAACACCGCATATGTTCCTGGATAAAAAATTCTATCACGCAGACGGGAAAGCGAAAATTTGTGCGCTTCCTTACCGTCCCCCTGCTGAAGAGCCAGATGAAAAATATCCACTTCGTTTAACAACCGGTCGTGTCGTTTACCACTACTTATCTGGAAACCAGACGAGAAGAATCCAGTTTCTGCGTGATATGTGCCCGGAGCCATACGTCGAAGTGCATCCGGAAACAGCAAAAAAATACAATATGGACCATGAGGATAAGGTCCGCCTGTACACCCGGAGAGGCGAGGCAATCTATAAAGTGAAAATTACAGAGGCAATTCGTAAGGACACTGTATTTGTTCCATACCACTTTGGGCACGAGCAATCTATCAACCTATTAACGATTGCAGCGCTTGACCCAATATCCCGTATGCCGGAGTTTAAGGTCTGTGCGGCTCAAATGGAAAAAGTCGAAATAAAGAAGGTGCAATAAATGAAAAAGAGGCTCTATTTAGAACTTGAAAACTGCATAGGATGCCGATCATGCCTTGCTGCTTGTACACAATGCGGAGGTCATGAAGAGCGGAACAGGAACTACGTTTATGATGTAAACCCTCTGGTCAATCGGCAGACGATGCCTCTTATGTGCCTCCATTGTGTGAATCCGGCCTGTGCAAGAAGTTGTCCTGCCCAGGCAATCCAAATACATGAGACAGGGGCCGTCTTATCAGCCCTGGTTGAAAAATGTATTGGCTGCCAAAACTGTACGATCGCTTGTCCGTATGGAATACCAAAATTTGACACAGAGCAAAACTTAATGTATAAATGCGATTTATGTATTGACCGGACAAAAAACGGTATCCCGCCAATGTGTGCAAGTGTTTGTCCATCCAACACACTTCAGTGGCTCACCGATGAGGAAATTGGAAATAGAAAAAAACAATTTAATCTAGATAATGGAAAATGGGTGAGTAGCCTGCCTTATCTTGAAAGTGAAACGAACGTTAAGGTAAATTTGCCTGGTATTTTACAAGGAATTGAAAAGCTATTTTAGGAGGGATTTATATGCCGTCGGATAAAAATAATAAAATCCCCTTTAATGAAGATAATTACACCCATAATATTGAACGGGATAATGAAAGAAAGCTCGACAGACGAGGGTTCATGAAAACACTAGTGGGAGCTGCAGGAGTATTCGCGATTTCATCCCTTCCTTGGGGAGCGATTGCGGCTAAAGAATTGATGGGTCTTGGGGAAAAGGAGTATCCTCACAAAAAAATAACTAATGTAAGCGGACTTCCAATTGGTGACGCAGTGGAGTTTAAATTTCCAGGGGATCATGATGATGCCATTTTGATCAGATTGTCTGAAACGAAATACGTAGCATACCAAAATGCATGCACACATCTTCGTTGCCCGGTATTTTGGGTGAAAGAAGAAGGTGAAATGATCTGTCCTTGCCATCATGGGAAATTTGATGTTGAAACAGGTGCTCCAACTGCCGGACCTCCAAGGAGGCCCCTGCCTGAAATTCAAGTGAAAGTTGAAAATGGCGCAGTATACGCTGTAAGGGTGAAGCGTTATGAAGTTTAAGTACATCGGTGTCGCGTTGCTTTGTGCTTTCTTGATGATGAATATTGTATTTACCCAATTTATGGTTCACCAATTTTATTATGAAAATTATATAAATGTATTAATATTTGGGGGATTAAACATAGTGGTGTTTCCCTTAGCGTTATTTACTTATAAAAAAACGAAAAACGAAAAGGCGTGAATCAAATGAACAGTGAAACATACTTTGATTTTTGTTTTGTAAAAGAAGCAACTGGAAATTTTGCTGCTGAAATCGATAAGCTCCTTTCAGACCTTTTTAAAGATGTCCGACTTAACTGGTATTTAGATGAAAAGTCAATAGATGGGGCCGATATTGTAGTTGCCGAAGTAAAGGGAATGAGCAATTGGGAGTCTGTAGTGGAAACAATTGAATTTATCGAGAATCATGCAGAAGATACATTCTGGGAATATTTGCAGGGTTTTCAAATGAATGTATACAGTGCAAAGAGAGGGTGCAATACATGTGGAACACATTAATTTGGACGGTTTACAATCATTAGTCTCGGAAAAAGCCAGAGTGGCAATCTTGGATGATGATGGGCAGGATAAAGCGCCTTTTGTTACTAAAACGATAGATAAGGTGGAGATTTGTCCTGACATGACCCATCTACGCATTTATTTTGATCGCCTGAATTTTTTCGCTGTTCCCCTGACATGCAATATGGCCCGAAATAAAAATGAGTGGTCAGCTTTTGACGCAAACACGGGTTTACAATATGTAATTAGAAGAGAGAGTGATCAGAATGATTAAGAAAATACAGCTTCCATTACAGACTTTAAACTTAATAGTCGGATTTATGGTATGGGTATTAATTTCTTCCCTGATGCCCTTTATTAAAGAAGATATTGCTATCCCGGAGAGTCAGCTTGCACTGGTGACAGCCGTTCCGGTCATTTTGGGATCTGTACTTCGTATCCCTCTTGGCTTTTACGCCAATCAATTCGGAGCCAGGAAAATTTTCCTGATTAGCTTTATGTTACTATTGTTCCCTGTTTATTATATCAGCATTGCCGATTCCCTTGTCGATTTGTTGATTGGAGGACTTTTCCTTGGTATTGGAGGAGCCGTATTCTCTGTTGGAGTAACCTCTTTACCTAAGTATTATCCAAAGGAACGTCATGGCTTTATAAATGGAATTTACGGTGCAGGAAACCTTGGCACGGCAGTATCGGCATTTGCAGCACCCGTTGTAGCTGAGAATTTTGGTTGGTCAACAACTGTACAGCTTTACCTTGTGATCTTGGCGGTCTTTATCGCAGGTAACTTTCTGTTAGGGGATAATAAAGAGCTGAAAGTAAAAACACCGCTTTTAGAACAAGTGAAGAGTGTCTACAAAAATGAAAAACTATGGCTGCTAAGTTTATTTTACTTTATAACATTCGGTTCTTTTGTTGCATTTACTATCTATCTGCCAAATTTTCTTGTAGCTAACTTTGGTTTGGATAAGGTTGATGCTGGTCTAAGGACAGCAGGCTTTATTGTTCTTGCTACCCTTATGAGACCAATTGGCGGATGGCTTGCAGATCGTTTTCATTCTCTCATTCTGCTCATGTTCGTTTTTGGAGTGTATACAGTTTCAGCGATGATCCTATCCTTTGCTCCATCAATTGGCTGGTACACTATTGGCTGTTTGAGTATTGCCCTATGTGCCGGAATGGGAAATGGTGTTATTTTTAAACTGGTGCCGATGTATTTTCAAAAGCAGGCTGGTATTGTGAATGGGATCGTTTCCGCTATGGGCGGTTTGGGAGGGTTTTTTCCGCCATTAATTTTATCCTTGTTATTCAATATCACAGGACATTATGCAATCGGGTTCATGGCGTTGTCGGAAGTTGCCCTTGCAAGTTTGATTTTAGTTGTTTGGATGTATTTCCAAGGCAAAATGGGGCTTGCCAAAGAAGTGATCGATCATACAATAGAAGGGATTCTAATTACCGATACCACCGGTAAGATCATTTCAGTAAACCCGTCGTTTTGCAGTATTACAGGTTATCAGGAAAATGAAGTAATTGGTAAGAACCCTAGTATACTTAAGTCGGGTAAACAGTCTCGAACTTTTTATGAGGATTTGTGGAAATCCATTGAGATAAATGGATTTTGGCAGGGTGAAATCTGGAATAGCCGAAAGGATGGACAGCAATATCTGCAATGGCTGACCATTAGTTCGATAAAGAATGATGCGGGGGAAGTCGTTCAATATGCAGGTATGTTTAGTGACATTTCAAGTCATAGAGTGAAAAAAGCATAAAATGAACTGCGCGCATGAAATGATTGGATTTGAAGGCTGAATTGGAGTTTTCAAGAACTAGAAGTTCTAATGCTAGGTTTCAGGTGGGAAAAAAGGTATACGTCAGCTTTCTCATTACTCTGCCGAAAGTGTAATTGGGGGAGCATGCCGCATTTTGAATGGCCAATAATCAGCGACAATTGAAAAAGGAGGGTGGGAATGAATACTCAGCCACTTAAAAACAACATCAGTTCTTATATCATACAAACACATGAAGAAGAGATTAAAAGAATTGCGATGGAGCTTCATGAAGGTGTGGGGCAGTCCCTTTCCAGTCTCTTTTCCGGAATGCAGCTCATTGAAACGGCAATTGAACAGCCTGCCATGAGAATTTATGCAGGTGATATGAAACAGCTATTGGAGAAGGCAATTCAAGAAATCAGGCTTTTGGCTGTAGAATTGCATCCTCCTACCCTTACGACTTTTGGGCTTATTTCAGCTATTAAAAGCTACATGAAAATATACACCTCAACCTATGGTATTGAGGTTGAGATGGAGAATCTGGGAATTGAATCGCAAATCTCTGATAGAGATAGCATTACACTTTTCAGGGTCTGCCAAGAAGCATTGGTGAATATAGCAAGGTATGCTGATACAACAAAAGCAAGTATACTATTCAAATGGGAAAAAAGCATGTTATTAATCATGATAAAAGATTCAGGGAAAGGATTTGAGGTTGAAGCCGCCATGAATAAGCTGAGCGGGCTTGCTGCCATGTGTGAAAGAATGCATTTGATTGGCGGGAATTGTACCATTTTTTCAAAAGAAGATCATGGGACTTCTATAGAGATTTCTCTGCCATTATATTAAAATGCTAAACAAGGGGTTTGCGAATTGTGCAATCCCCCTTGTTGTTTCATATAACGATACAAACACGAACAAAGCTAGGGGGAGCTGCTTTGATAAAAATTTTGCTTTGCGATGATCACGCCGTTGTAAGAATGGGCTTAAAGATGCTACTAAACAATCATCCTGATATGGAAGTCATTGGGGAAGCTTCAGAGGGGAATGAAGGAATACAACGAGCACTGGAGCTTCAGCCTAATGTGGTAGTCATGGATTTAAGCATGCCACATGGAAAAGATGGCTTATCGGCTACTTCAGAACTGAAGAAACTCATGCCCGAGGTAGCCATATTGATACTTACCATGCATGATGATGATGAATATTTGTTCAGAACCATTCAAGCCGGGGCTTCAGGCTGTATTTTAAAAAGTGCACCCCATGAAGAACTATTGGTAGCCATCCGATCTTTATCAAACGGAAATGCGTACCTCCATCCATCTGCAACAAAAAGGGTAATGGAAGAATATTTAGGCAGTGTGAAGCAGGGAACCGCTGATTCCATCAACCTGTTGTCTGACCGTGAAAAAGAGGTGCTTACGTTGATTGCGAAAGGGTTTTCCAATAAAGAAATTGCCGGACAGCTTGTCATAAGCGTGAAAACGGTTGAAAGCCATAAAGGAAACCTAATGGAAAAGCTCAAGATGAAAACAAGGCATGAACTTGTTGCATTCGCTTTAAAAAAGGGGTTATTAGGGTATGGAATTTAACTTGGACAGTAAATCGAAAGAGGAACAACCATTTAAAAAAGCGTGTGAATATGTATTAGATGAAATGAACGGTGATTTTGTAGGACTTGCCTTACAAAACAGAAAAGGTCCTGATATAAGCTGGCATTATGCCGCCGGCAACAGAAATGATAAGTACAAAAGGATAACTGTTCGATATGGAAAAGGAATTGCAGGCAGGGTCATATCAACGGGGACGCCGATGAAGATTGAGGGTTTCCCCAATAATATCCACGGCAAAGCTTTAGATTATCCCATCATGCTTGCGGAAAATCTCCGTTGCGCCTTCGCGGTTCCGATTCAATTTAAAGGTGTTCCCAAAGGGGTATTATTAGTAGGTAAACGGACAGTTCAGCCCATTTCTGAAAGTGACCAGCATAAGATCCTTGATGCAGCGAAAAAACTGGAAAAGGAATTGAACAGCTTAATTTAACATGGCAACAAGGAGGATTATGTATGGACTTGAATAAACATTTGGAAATGGAAAAAGGGGTTACGCCTGGATCCAGCGATGCGACAATCCTTGTCAATGAATCTGGAGTCATCTCTTTTGCGAATCAACAGGTATATGACCACTTTGGTTATGAACATCATGAATTGAACGGGGAAAAGCTTCTGAATCTTATACCAGGGGCAAACCTGCAACACAGCGGGGGAGGGGAGATTATCCACCAGTTGGGGATCCATCGGGAAGGTCATGCTTTTTCGCTTTTTTTCAGGGTGAACTCCTTTCAGCTTGCGAAAGAGCTTTATTACTTAATTGTAGTCCATAAAGTGAAAGACCAATCACGGATTAACCAGCAGCAATCCTATCCGATCAATGAACTGGTTGATTTAATTTATGCACTTGATGAATCAACGATTGTTGCATTCACTGATGTAAAGGGCAAGATAATAAACTTTAATAAGAAATTTTGTGAGGTATCCAAATATTCAGCAACAGAGCTTATCGGGAAGGACCACCGAATGATCAATTCAGGTTATCATTCAAAGGAATTTATGCAAGAGCTTTGGCGGACAATTTCATCAGGAAGAGTTTGGCGGGGTGAAATCAAGAATAAAGCGAAGGATGGAACTCATTATTGGGTCGATACCACAATTGTCCCTTTCTTAAATGAAAAAGGGAACCCATATAAATACCTGGCAATTCGCAAGGAAATTACCGAATATAAACGAGTTTTAGAGGAATTGGGGAAATTCGTAAATAAAATGGCCGATTTCCAATTTGCTTTGGATGCTTCCTCGATTGTAGCAATAACCGATCAAAGAGGGACGATTAAATATGTCAATGATCAATTTTGCCGGATTTCAAAGTTTTCAAAAGAAGAGCTGATCGGACAGGATCATCGAATCATTAACTCGGGATTTCATTCGAAAGAGTTTTTCAACAATCTTTGGAAAACAATATCATCAGGGGAAGTATGGAAAGGCGAGATTAAAAATAAGACCAAGGAGAATACTTATTATTGGGTGGATACGACAATCGTTCCATTTCTTGATGAGTTCCAGAAACCTTATCAATATTTAGCGATTCGTTATGAAGTGACCCAGCGTAAGCTTGCGGAAGAAGAGATTCAGAAAATGACCGGTAAAATCATTGATGTGCAGGAGGAAGAAAGAAAACGCATTTCCCGAGAGCTTCATGATGATATCGGACAAAACTTATACAGCCACCTCATAACGATTAACAGACTGCAGACAGAAATGGATCATCCCCTGTTAGATCAAATGCAAGATGAAGCGACCGAAATTATCGAATCACTCCGGCATCTATCCTGGGAATTAAGGCCATCGGTACTTGATGATCTTGGACTGTTCCCTGCCATACGCTCTTTAGTGGCGCAATTTTTAGAGCATCATCATATCAAGGTCCATTTTGAATGCTATTTGAACTGCCGCCTGAATGCAAACAAAGAAATTACCATTTACCGTATTATTCAAGAGGCATTAACAAATATTAGGAAATATGCCTATACCGAGGAAGCTACAGTGACGATCCAGGAAATAGAGGAAGAAGTTCGTGTAGAAATAGAAGATCAAGGAAAGGGCTTTGATATCGAAAAAGTTACCAGAGGAGTAGGCTTATTCAGTATGGAGGAAAGAGCCAGAGTTTGCGGCGGAAACCTTATCCTTCATTCTCGTGAAGGGAAAGGGACAAAAGTAATATTGAAAATGCCTTTGTAGTGGATGGATTTTCGTAATGATCAAGTAACTTAATCCGCTAAACGCTTCAGCATTTCACATTATTACTCGTTCCATGGGCTTCGGGATGATAAAATGATTCGATCAAATTTAAAAAAATGCCGGTAAATCAATTGAGAATACAGACAGAGCATTTCGAAAAACAATCAATACGGTTATTTTCATTACATCCTTTCTTCCATGTTTTATAATAGAATGATAGTTAAGGAAAACATGTATCATGAAAGGAGACATTGTATGCAGGCACATAACAAAACGGTCGTGAAATCCATGCAAATCCTAACCCTTTTCATAAATCACCCAAAACTGGCCTTTAATGAAATGATGGAACTTTCCAATTTGCCGAAAACGTCGTTACACCGTATGGTGGGATCTTTGGAGGAAATGGGGTTTTTGGCAAAGGACGGCGATGGCCGCTATTCACTTGGATTGATATTCCTGCAGTTTGGTCAACTGGTAGGGGAGCGTTTGGATATCAGGTCAATCGCCTATCCAATCATGAAAGACCTAAGGGATGATGTTGAAGAAGCAGTGAATTTAATTGTAAGGGATAAGGATGAAGCGATGTATATTGAAAAGGTGGACACCCTGCAGCCTGTTCGACTTTATACATCCATTGGAAGGCGTTCGCCATTGTACGCTGGCGATTCTCGAATCATCCTAGCGTTTTTGCCAGAAGAAGAGCGTGAAAATTATTTGGAAAACATCCAATTAAAACCAATCGCCATGGGAACGATTACGGATAAAACTAAACTCCGTCATGCAATGGATGAAGCGAGATCAAATGGATACACGATAACTTCATCAGAACTGGAGGATTATACAAAAGCGGTGAGTGCACCGATACTCAATGGTAAAGGTGAAATAGTAGCCGGTATTAGTGTCGCTGGGATTGAAGCAAGATTTCAGGAAGATCGCTTGCCTGAATTGATTGACAAAGTAACGAAAGCTGCCAAAGCCATTTCCGTGAAACTTGGTTCTCGAACACATTAATGAAAATAGAAAAATCATTTCATTTTCGGAATATATTTTTCTGAAATAAGATAACTTATTTAAGATAGTCGATTCCTGCATTCTACATATAGGAAGTAAAGCCACCGCTCATGGTGGTTTTTTGTCATGTTGGCATGCCCAGCTGAACCAAAACGAAAAGGTGAACCATTAGGGGTTCACCTTTCAGTTTGTAGACAAAAGGGGTTCGGAATTAAAAAATTCTGAACCCCTTTTGAAATTCCCTTTGAATTTTCGCCTAAAGTTAAGAGATTGGGGCTCTACGAGCCCACTATGTTAGGCCATTTTTGGACCTCGCCATGTCCAATTGGCCATCTTCTTTAAATTAATGGCAGCGAAAGTAAGCATCGCCTGCATCGACAACTTTTTAAGTCCCCTTAAAGTAGTCCAACGCATACCATGCTTTTCTTTTGCATCTGCGAATAACGCTCAATCGTTTCTTTACGTTTTGCACATATAGGTTTTACATCTTGATGATGACGCAGATGATCTGCTTCTTCCACATGTGTTTGCCAGATATGCCGTGTGTTACAACTTTTTGACAGTCTTTGCTTTCTGTACACCGAGATAAAAATGAGCATGTTGTACAAATTTGTTTTGGCGATTTGTACTCGCGATAGCCCTCTTTATTTGTTGTTGAGTACTTTAAAGTTTCGCCCGAAGGGCAAAGGTAACAATCAAAATGTTCATCGTATACATAGTCCTGTTTACGAAAAAATCCTTCTTTGGTGCGAGGGCGTGTATAAGGTAAAGCCGGTATGATTTCTTTGTTAAATAGGTAGCTTGTAATCGCTGGTGTTTTATAAGCTGCATCTGCGGCAACGGCTTCCGGTTTTCCAACTTTCTCATTCACTTGTTCAACTAGTGGCTCTAAGATCTGACTGTCATGTATATTTCCAGGTGTTACAATCGTTCCCAATACAAACCGTTGCGGTCTGCGGCCGCGTGGAACGAATACCGAAGGTATATTGAATGAAAGTCAGTTTAACTAAAATAACTGGATCAATACTTGGGCGTCCTACCTCTGAGTACATATCTTTCACCAAGTCATAAATGAAAGTGAAGTCAATGGCAGCCTCCATTTTACGAACCAAATGGTTCGGTGGCACCAGTTGATCTAAAGTAATCATTTCAAGTTGATCTCGCTGAATAGAATCATGTTTAGAAAGCATCCTCATCACCTCAAGTTTTAATACTTCAATTTTAAAACAAAAATGACTCCAGGCAAAAGTGTTCTATCTAAAAGGTAAGACAAAGTTGATTGGAACGGAAGGTACGAGACTCCTGCGGGAAAAGCGCGTCTAGGGGAGACCCCACAGGCGAAAGCCGAGGAGGCTCCCCGACCGCCCGCGGAAAGCGAGTGCCTGGAGTGGAAATCAACGTCTAAATTGTAAAGGCCATAAAAATAGACAAACTCGATTTTCATCGAGTTTGTCTACAGTCTGAAAGGTGAACCATTAGGGGTTCACCTTTTCCAATATCGTAATACTTTATCGCAAGATTGTTAGTCAGCCATTAAATACGCACAAAGTGTGATTGATTTAAATTTCTTGGCACCCCGATGTCAGCCATTGTAAGTAAACCTGGTTTACGGAGTGCATCAATTTGCTTAGCGGTATTGATGATCATTGCTGCGGTTGCAGTATCTCCAAAAATGCCGTTTGGAACAATCAACCTTTGGGTTTCGTTCCCCTCAATAACGATTTCATCTTCCTGTTTAATACCTGCAGACATCGTTAAATCCAAGGAAATTTCCTTTCCGTCCACAGTCTTGCCTGTGGAAATTTGATGGAGCCCCATAACATCCCCTCGTTTCAAGGTAGTTAGCGGAACGGTCATATTTTCGCTTGCAATCGTTGGTTCAATGGTATTGATAACATTTGAAAGTTTCCAATTCAGCCCATAAGCGATTAACCTTACAGACTCCTCAAGACCTACATGCCCAATTTCATTCCGTTGGGCCAAAAATTCAAACTCTTCTCTGGTCATCCCGATTCCGACCTTTTTTTGCAAAGGGAGGCGCCTTTTCGAAACATCAACTTTACGGATGACCTTAATTTGGTTAACAGTGGTCAATACTGTTGTAAAAGAAATGGCCATAGTATCCATGATATATCCTGGATTGATTCCGGTCCCGATGACACTAAGTCCTTTTGCTTTAGCATAATCATCTATTTCCTTTGAAAGTAAAGGGTAGCGATGCCAAGGGAAGGAAAGCTGTTCACAGGTGGAAACCACTGAAAAACCGTGATCTAGCAGCTCTTTGATTTGGGGCCATACTTGTTGTGCATTGGAACCGGTTGCATGTAGGGCGATAGGGTGGTCACCTTCAGTATTTACTTCCTGGATATGGGGAACTACACACTTGTTCGTTTCCTTTTCATTGATCAGGAAGCCAATATCCTTCCCTACCTTATCGGGGTCAATATCGACAACACCGATAATAGATTGAGGATTCGTTTGATAAGCACTGCGTAGAATTTCAATTCCGATGGGACCTAGCCCGAATACTGCGAATTCAGAATATTGGATAGTCATTCATCTCTCATCCTTTCAAATAACTTATAACAAAATGCTAACATTGAGTGATAAATAATAAAAATAGTTAATTTTTATATATTTATAATGAATCGTTATAAAAGGAAGACGGCAACCGAATGAGCGGAAGAAGAATCATTCTTCAATTTTGGGTTTACCTATCTAAGGAAACGTTGGTTGGCGGTTCACGAATTGTATGCCTTATTCACCTTAAGCTGCAGCATAAGTTGGGGTGATGGACAGAAAACCGTCATACTATTCCCGGTTAAAACCCTTCACTTGAACGGAACTAGACTACGAAGCGCTTCAGTCACATGATGGACATTTTATTGCTGCAAATCATGATGTTTCAAATAATTATGGAGATGCATTACCTAAGGTACGGGGATATGCAGAAACGTTAGCCGGTTTTATGTGATAGGTAAGGTATTGTTTCGGGTTGTTTCCATCGAAACTACACCTTATTTAGTTTTGTATATAAAACTACTTTTTTCTGCTGAAAAATATTATTCGGGATATTATTGACTATTAAGAAAATTCAATATAACATTAAATATCGGTAACGATGTTTTTTATATGAAACAAAAGTTGCTACTATCTTTTGAAAGGGGGAGTTGGTGAAGTTTGATAGCATGATAGCCATTTTGTATCGAAAATCATGAAAGCGCATTCAAACGAGCCTATTATAAGGGGGAAATAACATGTTACAAGGTCAAAAAAGATGGTTGTACATTGCGATTCCTATTTTTTTCTTCTGGTTTTTCGGTCAGATTGATAAAGTAGGTATCTCTGTTATCCAAACCGATCCGGGATTTTTAAGTGATCTTGGTCTGACTGGCCCGGATAAAAATGCAAAAATTGGCTTGATCTCCTTTATATTCATGATTTCATACTCCTGTTCCAACATTTTTTGGGGTGTTATTATCGACAAGTTAGGGGCGCGGAAAACAGCGGTTTTAGGTTTACTGGTATGGACTGCGACAATGGTCATGGGAGGACTGTCCACTTCATACGAAATGTTTTTAATTAGTAGGGTCATCCTCGGAATCGGGGAAGGCATGATGATCCCGATATCGGGTAAATTCATATCGAATTGGTTTAATAAAAGAGAGCTTGGCAGGGCACAGTCATTCTGGATTACTGGAAACTACCTTGGCCCGGCAGTGGGTACCGTTATGCTCATCCTCATTATTTCAACATTTCATTGGCAGGCCGCGTTCTTTGCTCTCGCCGCCTTTAACTTGTTTATAAATATTCCAATGTTCCTGTATTTAGCTCGTAATACGCCAGAAGAACATCCACGCATGAGTAAAGAGGAAATCTCCTATATTCGCCAAAAGGACGAAGCGCATGGTGTGCAGTTGAAGCAATTCTTTGCAAAGGATTATCGTTATTGGATTGTCTGGTTTGGCAATTTGATGTCGTCCTTTCTGTTCTTTGGAATCAGTATTTGGCTTCCTACCTATCTCGTGGAGGCCAAAGGCTTTGAAAGAGATGCAATGACTGGGATTACCTCATTATCATGGCTATTCGCGCTAGGATTTGTCCTGGCTGGCGGATTTCTGGCGGACAAAACGAAACGCCCGAGCTTGCTTGCGACGATTCTTTTCATACTAACAGCTGTATTTTTGACAATCGCGGTCCTAGCACCTAGTCCCATTATGGCCGGGGTTTCAATGGGGCTCGCCATGGGAACTCAGGGAGGAATGTTTCATCTAACCAATTTCTTCATCATCAAATTTTCAACACCTGAAACAGCGGGACGCGCGGCCGGTTTAATGGGATTCACGAATATTATGGGTGGATTTTCAAGCTATATCATGGGGTGGAGCCGCGATATGTCTGGCGGTGATTTTGGTCCCTCCATTGCCATGCTGATAGTAGCAGCCACTCTGGGGTTTGTCGCGTACTTGTTTATGATTAAACAAGAAGTTGCCGAAAATCACCTAAGTAATACAACAGGAAACAAAGTAACTTTATAGAGAGCAAAAAAAGTAATATCATACGTTTTTTAGAAAGGGTCTCTCAGTAAGAAGGGACGCTAGATTCTTACTGAGAACCACAATAAATCTTGAATACTAATTGACGTGTACACAGGTATAAGGATGACACAGCTTGATATAGTACAAGGCACATATTCCCGAACGATGGTTTCAGTTTTTTTACAGCTTACATTGACAATGAAGCGATTACATTTTAGAATTGTTTATATAAAAAAACATAGTTTTATATATAAAACATTTATTGGGGTTATGTCCTCGCTACAAGACCGTATATTTGAACTGTAACCGATCTTTGGATAACCGTTCATTATGTTTGAAAGATATCAGAAGGGGTGGAGACAATGGGCATGGCCTTAAAAGATAAAGTCGTTTTGATTACAGGGGGAGCTTCTGGAATAGGAGAAGCTGTCACACGCCGTTTTATACAAGAAGGAGCAAAAGTGAGCATTATCGGCCGCTCTAAAGAGACATTAGCGAAAATGAAAGGAGAATTTGGTGAAAACATCCTTACTTATCAGGGAGATGTAAGCAAATACGAAGACAATGAGCAAGCGGTCCAAGCTACTGTTGAGCAATTCGGAAAGTTAGATGTCTTCGTTGCGAATGCAGGCGTGTTCGATGGATTTGCCAAATTTGCCGATGTGACTCCCGAGGCGCTTTCCGAAGCGTATGATTTTCTATTCAATATTAACGTAAAAGGCTCTTTTTTCGGAGCTAAAGCTGCTCTTGAAGAACTGAAAAAAACGAATGGCAATATTATTTTTACCGTGTCCGGTGCAAGTTTTTATCCAGATGGCGGCGGTGTTTGGTATACAGCGAGCAAACACGCCCAAATTGGATTGATGCGCCAGCTTGCGTTCGAACTATCGCCTTCCATCCGGGTAAATGCCGTAGCCCCAGGGGGTACATTGACAGCACTCACGGTGATTCCACCGCTGCGTCCATTTGTGAAAATCGTCGATAATGATACGAAAGCAAGCAGCATTAAAAAACGGAATATTCTTCAACTTGCCCAGATGCCGGAAGATCACGTTGCGGCATATGTACTGTTGGCTTCTGACGAATCACGAGCAATCACCGGTGAAGTCATTTCCAGCGACGGCGGATTGTCAGTGCGGGGCCTTGGCTAAGCTGGAGAGGATTTGAATACGTTAGCTGAATTGTAAGTCGGGAAAGGAAGCACTTTCTTTATAGAGTTCCAAGCAAAATATAAAAATAGTAAATCATTCTCTAATTTAAGAAAGTTATATCAAGTTTGGGGGCTTTAAGAGTTAGAGATTAAGGGGACTGATCGTATGCCATTCGTAAAAGTAGAAGATTTAAGCATTCATTATGAAATAGAAGGTAAGGGAGAACCTCTAATATTATTACATGGTATGAGCAATAATTCACAGTCATGGAAGGAACAAATCCAGGAATTAAAGGAGCATTATACAGTAATCGCATGGGATGCTCCGGGTTATGGGAAAAGCTCAGATCCAGCAGAAGAATATAGACACTTTAAAGAGTTCGCACGTATTCTGAACGGCATGCTAGATCAGCTAAAGCTGGAAAAAATCCATCTTCTCGGCCATTCAATGGGAGCGGCAATTGCGATAGAGTACTGTAGCCTGTACCCTAATAAGGTTAATAAACTCATATTAGCAGATTCGACAAGGGGGGCTGCTGCTCTATCACCAGAAGAGAACGAGACGAAATTGAAAAATCGATTATTTTCAATTGAAAACCTTTCTACTAAGGAGATAGCGGAAAAGAGGATACAAGCACTGCTATCTCCCCATGCTTCAGAAAATGTCCATACACGAGTCAAAGAGATTATGACACAGATAAGACCCGCAGGATATCGTTCGGTAGCATATTCACTTTATCATCTAAATCAAATGAGTATGTTATCTCATATAGCTGTTCCTGTTCTTGTGATTTGTGGTGAGTTGGATACTGTAACTCCCATTAAGGAATCAGAAGCCATTCATGAAAAGCTAATAAACTCCCGGCTAGTGATTATTCCAGATGGCGGTCATTTGTGTTACCAGGAAAATCCAAGGGAGTTTAATTCGAGCATTTTGGAATTTTTGAAAGGTACTGAGTAGGAAAAGGCTTCTACAAATACTTTAGTAAAACCAGGCCTATATTAGAGAGAGGAATGAATAGGAAAAATGGCTAATTACACAATCGTTGATAAAGAAACGTGTATTGCTTGCGGAGCTTGTGGTGCTTCAGCTCCGGATATTTATGATTATGATGAAGAAGGGATTGCGTTCGTTATATTGGATAATAATGTTGGGGCAGCGATTATACCTGATGAACTCGAGGAAGATATGATAGATGCTTCAGAAGGATGTCCAACAGATTCTATAAAAGTGGCTCAAACATCCTTTGATGGTAACCCTAATAAATTTGAATAATAATTTCAGGTGCGTTTGTGACCAGTAGCTTTATAGATTTTTAATGTGGTGACATATCCAGATTGTCTTTGAAAGGGTGGATATTCAATTGCTTTTATCCATCATTTCTGAAACAAAGGAAAAGGAAGAATTACTTGTGGAAACATACAAGTTTATCCCTTACAACCAGTAAATCATGTTCAGTATGAACAACCAACCTAGAAGAACAAGGAGTGATTGCATTGACAGAAGAAAAGAAGGTCTATGACATAACTATTATTGGCGGCGGCCCAGTTGGCTTGTTTACTGCATTCTATGGCGGAATGAGGCAAGCGAAGGTGAAAATCCTCGAAAGTCTTCCTCAACTGGGTGGACAGCTTTCGGCTCTTTATCCCGAAAAATTCATTTATGATATAGCTGGTTTTCCAAAAGTAAGGGCGCAGGAATTGATAGAAAATTTAATAGAACAAATGAAAGTATTCGAACCAACAATTTGTCTTGAAGAAGCAGTTGAACAAATGGAAAAGCAAGCAGACGGAACATTTAAGATCACTACAAACCTCGATACTCATTTCTCTAAATCAGTGATCATTACTGCTGGAAATGGAGCCTTTCAGCCTCGTAAACTAGAATTGGAAGATTCAACGCAGTTCGAGGATAAGAATTTGCATTATTTCGTGAATGATATGAATCGATTTAAAGGAAGAAAAGTGGCGATTCTAGGCGGTGGGGATTCTGCTGTTGATTGGGCCCTTATGTTAGAGCCGATTGCTGAAAAGGTAACATTGATACACAGAAGAGATAAATTCCGTGCTCATGAGCATAGTGTAGAAAAGTTAGTGAATTCCTCTGTTGAGGTCAAAACACCTTATATTCCCTCCGAATTGGTAGGAACAGATCACATTACGCAAATAGTTTTAGAACACACTAAGACTCAACAAAAAGAAGTGGTTGACGTAGATGATTTAATTATTAATTACGGCTTTGTCTCTTCTCTGGGAGCGATTAAAGAATGGGGTCTAAACATCAATAAAAATGCAATTATCGTTAATTCCAAGCAAGAAACAAATATTTCAGGCATATACGCAGCCGGGGATATTTGTACGTATGATGGAAAGGTTAAATTAATTGCTTCCGGATTCGGTGAAGGTCCTACGGCAGTTAATAATGCCAAAGCCTATATTGATCCTTTGGCGAAAGTTCAGCCGCTGCATAGTACTTCATTATTTGGATGACCTCTTTCTAACAACAAGACTTTTCTGAAGACTAAAGTACATAGGCTGGGTCCCTGAGATAAAAGTGATGGATAACGGGTCTCGATTTTCCTGGTATAAATCAAAAAAAGTTAAGTTTGATATATTCGAGGCTTTACATGTTTTGTTACTTAAAAAGGGAACAGGTTAATATGACTGTTATAATTAAAAGTCGAATTCCTCCACAGTTAGGAATTCGACTTTTTAGATTGGTTTAAGTATCGCCCCTATAGCGATTTTTCACAATATTAATGCGAGACGTGAAAATTTTTCGAAATCTGGTATCCTGTCTAAACTCATTCAAATGTCCCTTTTATCAACGGAATACCCTTATCTACCATAACTTGTCCTTTTGCCATTACAGTGACAATTGCAAAAGTTTCCTTTTGCAATAGCACAATATCAGCATCATTGCCGGTTTGGATACTGCCCTTGGTTGATAGTTTCAGCACTTGTGCGGGATTTGTGGTGATGACCTTCAGTGCCGTTTCAAGTGGGATTCCTTCTTCTAAAACAGAATCACGCACTTCGTGATATAGCGAAGATACTTTTCCTACTTGAAGGCCTGCATACTCCCCATGGTTGTTGAAAAATGGAAGACTTGCCTGGCCATCTGAGGAGAAGGTGATTTGTTCTACCGGAATTCCCTCTTCCAGCATTATGCGCAAGGCAATGCTGCATTTTACTTCGCCATCATCCAGAAACTGAGGAATGGTGCTTGTTGTAAAGTCTACGAACCCGCCCCGTTTTGCGTAATTGATTCCCGCCTTGAATAATTTTTCATTTCGGTTGATATGTGTCGGATGGAGCTGCCGAATCGGAATGTTGGTTTTATCAGCGATTGCATGTAACAACGAGAGCTCGCCATCACCGTCTCCTACATGAACTTCTAATATACCTGCTTTTCCTGACAGAATACCCCCGTTACGTGCGGCTGCGACGATTTTGGTCAATTCCTCAAAAGTGGGCTCTGATGATCTATGGTCGGAGATGGCAATTTCCCCGACACCGATGATTTTGTCAATGAAAATAAGGTCATCTTCAATTTTTCCTGTCAATGTTTTTACTGGCACTTGGTAGGAGCCTGTATGAATGAAACAGGAAATACCCTCTTCTTCAAGTGCCCGGGCCTTGGCAATCAGGCTTTCCATTCTACGCGTAGTTCCGTCCGTACCAAGCAATCCGACAAGCGTTGTAATACCTGAAGTCGTAATGTCCGTAAGCATCAGCTCAGGGGTGTGGGTTTTGAATCCTCCCTCACCGCCTCCGCCAATAATATGAACATGTGAATCTATGAAACCTGGAACAACTAAAAGATTGGTCGCATCAATGATATGAATAGGAGCAAAGTTGTCAGGAATCTCGATTCTGTCATCTATGAATGCAATTTTTTCATCTGTAATCAAAATGTCTTTCCGTCCTAAGTAATTGGGTGAGTATATCTCGCCATTTTTAATTAAAGTAAGCAATGCGTTTTTCCTCCTGTAATGAATTAGTGATTTTTATCAAAATGGACCATATCCGATGAAGTGAGCCGTTATGACGGCTATTAATCCAATGAGATATTGAATAAGTACCAGCGGCAGAATCCACTTCGCCCATTTTGTCCAAGGTATGCCTGCAATGGCCAAGCCCGCCATTAAGGTAGTAGCGGTTGGGAAAATCATATTTCCGATTCCGTCCGCAAAAGAGAAAGTCAACACCGCAGTTTGGCGTGTAATATCCAATAAGTCTGCGAGCGGAATCATAATTGGCATGGTCAACATCGCATGACCGGTTCCGGATGCTAGAATAAAATGAATAAGAGTTTGGAAGCTGTACATGCCGGCAACACTTAAATAGGCAGGAATATGCTGGATAGCTTCAGATACTTGATGCAGCATAGGGTCGACGATATGCCCATCATTCAATACAACAAGAATGGCGCGTGATACGCCAATAATCAAAGCACCGCCTAGCAAGGCGGCAGATCCATTGGTAAAGGAGTTGACAATTTGATCCGCGGACAATTTACCGAATATTCCAATTACGATTGTCAAAACAATGAATAAGGCTGTAATTTCTGTAATGTACCATTGGAATTTGATGACACCAAATGCCAACACGATATAGTTAATTAAAAAAGAGATTAAGATGAATTTATGTCTTGCAGTTAATTTCGCACTTGATTGGAGCAGTTTTTTTGCTTCTTCCTTTGTGTATTTTCCGTAGATTCCTATAGAAGGATTTTTCTTGACCTTCATAGCATAACGATAGATATAAAGAACGGAAACAAGGTAGACGATAATAAATAAGATAAGGCGTAACCCTATTCCTGAGAACATCGGCAATTCAGCAATTCCTTGTGCCAGTCCTACAGTGAAGGGATTCATGATAGCAGTCGTGAACCCTGACAATGCCCCTACTATGACGATGGCAGTACCTGTAATTGTATCGAATCCCAGGGCCAACGCCAGCGGAATGATAAGAGGAAGGTAAGCTAGTGTTTCTTCTGCCATTCCCATTAAGGAGCCTCCTACAGCAAAAAACAGCATCACGACAGGAATTAATAGCTTTTCACGTGTCGCCAACCTCCGAGCCATTGTGGCGATGAGCACATCAACCGTCCCTGTAGCTCTTAAAACACCGAAAAACCCTCCAATAATCAATAAGAAAAAGATAATATTGCCAGCTTCAACCATCCCTGTGTGAATAGCTTTTATCATATCGAACAATTCCACCGGTGCAGATTCTATCCATTTGAAAGAATTGGCGTCAACAGTAGTCCGTCCATCTGCTTCTATCCGTGTATATTCCCCGGCAGGCAAAATGTAAGTAAATAGAGTTGCTATTGCGAGAATGCAGAGCAGCAATACAAAAACATTGATTTTTCTCTCTTTTTCTCCCGCTGTTTCAAGCGAAACAGCCTTCTCTTCTACCTGGCTCATAAGTGTCTCTCCTTTGTATTTAAAATAAGTACATGGAACTAATACGCTAACAAAAATTTTCCAGCCTATCGACTATCATCTGTTTTTCTAGTATTCTGCTGTTTCCCTCCTTTTCAAATCCATGGGCACGTCAACTCAATCACGACAACTCAATATATAAGCAAATTCTGTGCCAATATGGGGTAATTGATTTTAATGAGAACTTATCGGGTGGATTGAAGTTAAAGGTCATTATTGGTTCTTTTTGGTGATATAATAAAACCAATTACAGACAGGTAGGTGCTTTTATGTCAAAATCCTCACTTACACTTATAGCGGGAAGCTCAAAAACAAAGGAAGCCTTGCAGGAGCAACTGGAACAACTGCTTGGAGACTACGTTCATGTCAACAGCCATGCTACCGATGAGGGAATACCTCGTTCTTTGGGAGAGGGAATTATCTTATATTCATCAGATGCAGCTTATGAAAAGAAAATGGGAATGGATGGCGTAAATGCCCAGAAAGTAATTGTGGGAAAGAGAACTGTTAATCATGAATACATTGACAAGCTATTAAGAATACCAGAGGGGTCGACAGTGCTTTTGGTGAATGATGATGACGATGCAACTATTAGCCTTATTGAATCCTTATATCAGCTTGGTGTCGATCATGTTCAATTTATCCCTTTCAGGAAGGGGATTTTATTCTATGAGAATGTCCAAATAGCTGTATCGCCAGGAGAAACTCATCTGTGCCCCTCTTACATAAAAGAAGTAATCGATATAGGCGTACGTCTTTTTGATATAACAACAATTCTGGAAGTTGTAGAATGCTGTGGTTTACACAAGGATATATCCTCAAAGATTTCTGAAAGGTATATTAGTAATATAATTGAATTACAACGTAAGCTGTTACATGCGGAGTGGGATGCCAAGCAGATGAGTGATCATATCCAAAATGTGTTGTGTACTGTCGATGACGGAATATTGGTCGTTAACGAGGAAGGGCTGATAACGGTATTCAATGACCAGCTTGCGGCATTGTTCCAGGTTGATGCAAAAGATGTGGTTAATCAGTATCTAGAGCATGTAATGAATCGCCGTGATATTATCGATTTCATCATGGAAAGTAATGATGAAAGCAAGTTCTTCAACATATACGGCGTGGATATCGTGATTTTCCGGTTGCAAATGATGAAAGAAAATACAATTGTCGCAACCTTCAAAAGTGTACATCAAGCCTTTGAAATAGAAAAGACTGCACAAAGAGAAATGCGCAATCAAGGATTTTATTCAAAATACTGCTTTGACGATATTATCGGCGAGAATGAAGTAATGAAAGAGAGAAAGCAGATTGCCAAGAAGCTTGCCTTGTCGGAGCATCCGATTTTGATTCAGGGAGAGACGGGTACAGGAAAAGAGCTGTTTGCTCATGCGATTCATGAGCATTCATTGCGAAAGAATGGGCCATTTCTAGCGGTTAACTGTAGTGCTTTAACAGAAACTTTACTGGAAAGTGAATTGTTCGGCTACGAAGAAGGGGCATTTACAGGAGCGCAAAGGGGAGGAAAGAAAGGACTGTTTGAAATGGCGGATAAAGGGACTATCTTTTTGGATGAAATTGGTGACATAAGTCTCACAGTTCAATCCCATCTGCTTCGAGTTCTTCAGGAGGGGGAAATCCGCAGAATTGGCGGCAAGAGAATCATTCCCGTTAATGTCAGGGTGATTACCGCGACGAATAAAAATCTTCATGATAAAATGCGGGACGGTTCATTCAGAACAGACTTGTTTTACCGGCTGAATGTGCTCAATCTTTACATACCGTCACTCAAAGAAAGAAGAGCGGATATTCCACTTTTGATAAAGCACCTCATCACAAAAAGCGGGAAGTGGGTAAAAGTAGAGGAAGGCGTACTGGATTATTTCATGCAATATGAATGGCCCGGCAACATACGGGAACTTAAAAGTACAATCGATTACATGTTGACGGTTTGTGAGGGGAATGTCGTGAAGAAAAGTGACCTTCCGTTCATGCACGGGAATAAGGAAGACAGTGTGACGGTAGATTATCCCGTCTGTGAAAGTGTGTTGGAAAATCAGGAGCGCGTTTTCATCTTGGAAGTAATTAAGCAATACAACGATAAAGGAAAAGCGGCAAGCAGAGAACTGATTTCCAGTCAAAGTAAAGAATCGGACTTTATCTTGTCCCCTCAGCAGATTCGTCGCCGTTTGGATATTTTAGAAATCGAAGGGTTTGTCGTCAAAGGCAGAGGAAGGGCCGGCACTAAAATCACGGCTGATGGAATAGAGTATTTATATTTTCTTAGGTCAAAGCATGCTATGCATGGATATACTTAGTCACTACCAATAAGGGGAGTTTGCTAATTTAAGGTTTTCATAAGTTATATAAGGGGGAACGCCCCATCGCCAATAAGAAGTTTAAAAGGTGAAATGATCCTATATTATTAGCCCCGTTTCTCGGTGTCATATAAGAGAAATGGGGCTTTTTAACGCCGATAAGTTTCATTCATTTTACTATAATTACCTCGCTTCGCAGCAATTACCCAACCAAGAATCTTACATATTGTTAAAATCATCATCATTTTCTAACGTTTTCAAAATATGCTTAGTCAGAATGGAGGCATCCGTGTTTTTCCATACTGCCGATATCGAACTGGTTAATTCCAAGTTATCGATGTTCAAGGCTTTTACTTGGCTTTTTCCCAACAAACTCACCATATCTTCCGGCATGAGGGCTACGCCTAAGTTATTGGATATTAGATTGGCAATCGTCAGTAATTCAGAGCCTTTACATAATTCTTTAGGTGAAAATCCAGCCGTCAGACAAGCCTTTTCCAAAAGGAATTGAAGGGAATGCGCTTGAACGGCATCATAATGGATAAAAGGTTCGTCTTTTGCTTCGTATAAATGTATGGCCTCTTTTTGGGCTAGTGGATGATCCATGGAGACGACTAATTGTAAAGGGAACTTCATGAATTCAATCATGCTTAATCCTTCATTGGCGATGATGTCACTGTGAATGGGCGTTCGGATGAAACCGATGTGATAATTTTGTTGGTTTACGAGTTTTACTGCTCTTGAAGATGTTGTTTCATGCACGTAAAACTCTGTTTCCGGATATTGCCCCACGATCTTTTTCAATAACTTTGGGATATATATACTAGCTGCAGAGGGTACGGTAGCAATCTTCAGTTTAGGCTTGGGGATGGTTTTGTTTTCAACTATGTAATTCACTGTTTTCTCGATATCTTCAAAGGAAGGCGCAAGCTTTTTATAGATGTATTCTCCTTCTTCCGTCAATGTAATTTTTCTTGTCGTTCGATTCAATAATTTAAAGCCTAATTGTTTTTCGAGGGATAAAATCTGTTGGCTAAGTCCGGGCTGGGATATATGCAGGGTTTTGGAAGCCTCACTGAAACTAAGATGGTTAGAAACCTCTATGAAATAGCGGAGGGATAGGTAATTCAAACAATCACCCACTTCAATTGGATTTGAAAATACAAGGTTAAGAAAATTCCCTCTCAAATAAAAGCTGTAATTTTATAACATCTACTTATAAGTTTATAACAATAATATATTTCTAAAATGGAAGAGTCAATATTATCCTTAAAGAAAGGAAGAATAGGTAATAAACGGTAAAATATTACTATTTAATAGCGGATTTCCCTTGTTTTTTATAGGTTTTTGTACATATTTAAGCTTGGTGATTTAATTTCTATAAAACTTATTAATGTATTACTAGTTCTTATGGGTGATGTGTCTAATTTTGTAAAAAAAGGGAAAGTGAGTCGGTCGGTAGAATAATAACATTATCATCTTTTGCAGATGATGAATAAACATGAGGGGGGATTTTTATGAAAAAATTTCATAAGTGCTTTTTATTGGTCATGATTTTGACGGTCACCGGTATTATCACGGCTTGTAAAGACAGTAATGAAGGTGCCTCAGGCGGCGGTAACCAAAACTTGAGCCTGTTGACTGGTGGAACGGGAGGTACATACTATCCGCTTGGAGGACAAATTGGAAAAATCATTTCCGATAAAACAAAAGCGAATATAACACCTCAGACATCTGGCGCATCAGCCGAAAACATGGAAACGTTAAGGGTCGGAGAGGCTGAAATCGCCTTTTCGCAAACGGATATCGCAGCATATGCACTTGAAGGAACAGAAATGTTCGATGGGAAACCCATTGACAATATAATGGCAATCAGCTCCTTATATCCTGAAACTGTTCAAATTGTAACGACTGCAAAAAGCGGAATTAAATCAATCGAGGATTTAAAGGGTAAAAAGGTATCGGTAGGTGCTCCGGGTTCTGGTGCTTACATCAATGCCATGCAAATCCTGGAGATTCATGGTTTGTCTGAAAAAGATATTAAAGGTCAAAATCTATCGTTTGATGAGTCGGCCGAAGGAATCCAAGCAGGCAATATTGACGCAGCTTTCATTACGGCAGGCACGCCAACTGGTGCAGTCGAGGCGCTGTCCGTCCAAAATGATATCATGGTCCTGCCTATTGCAGAGGACAAAATTCAAGCATTGGTTAAAAAGTACCCATACTATGCTGAAGATACAATTCCTAGTGGTACGTACAAAATCAAATCCGAGGTGAAAACAGTTGCTGTTAAAGCGATGTTAGTGGTCACTAAGGATCTTGATGAAGATTTAGTTTATGAAATGACTAAAGCTGTATATGAAAACACAGAACAAATCACACATGCAAAAGGCAAGTTCCTTACAGCAGAAACTGCACTTGAAGGATTAGGGGATATGGAAGTGCATCCTGGAGCGGCAAAATACTTTAAAGAAAAAGGTGTTTCCAAGTAATGCAATTGGGTCGGTAGCTCGCTTTATGTGGCCTATCGGCTTCATTTTTTTCTAAATGGGACACTGGTTGTGAAAGGGGTACCTATGATATTCAAGAAATTCATGGCTTTTGGTATACCTTTGCTCATCGCTTTTTTACTCTTTTTTCCTTATAAGCATGTAATAGCCTTTTCCTTCGAGGACCAAGGGGAATTAGTCGCATACTTTCCTTTGAAAAAAGAAAAAGAATTCAAGATTAAATATACACACTCCATCCACCTCACAGATGTTTTGGAATCATATAGGTTATCGGATAAGCAAATCGAACAAACCGAACTTGCCTATGATGATTTTGCAGTCGGTATGCCTTCCAATGCAGAGGGTGAGGAAGTGTTTGAAGTAAAAGACGGTACCTACTTCATAAAAAATATGCAACGCACTTTCACATTTATAGACTTACGGGTGGGACAAGTTAAAGCCAATCATCGATTAATATATGATGAAAAAACATACACATTGGCAGACTTCATGAAACCAGGGACATGGGTCAGGATTTCATCGGAAAGAATTTCATTGTGGGAACAGTTGAAGGGAGTGAAGATTAGTGGCTGATAATGAAAAAATCAAATATTTAACCGAAGCAGAGCAGCAGGAGTTATTGGAAAAATATGATCCAGAAGCCGGGACAAGGAAATTAACTGGTGTCTTGGGCCACATTGCGTTTTTTGGACTCCTGGCTTTTTCGCTATTCCAATTATATACTGCCATATTTGGTGTTTTTACAGCACAAATCCAACGGACGATACATTTAGGGTTTGCACTCTCCTTAATATTTTTACTATTTCCAGCAAACCGGAAGAAGCGTGAAAAAGGAAAGTTTCAAATTGCCTGGTACGATATCATATTAGCAATCCTTAGTATTGGGGTAGGTGCATATTGGCCCTTATTTTTCGAAGGTATCGTCATGAATGTAGGGCGTTTAGGTGTATTGGATTTTGCAGTCGGTTTTATGGCCATTCTGCTGGTTTTGGAAGCAACCAGGCGTGCAGTTGGTCTTCCTATCATGGTCATTGCTATATTATTCATTTTCTATGGGATTTTTGGACAGTATATGCCAGGATTCCTTGCTCATCGCGGTTTGACTCTGGAGCGTCTGGTGCAAACAATGTTCTTCTCGACAGAGGGCATTTTGGGTACTCCGTTAGCGGTGTCATCGACATTCATCTTCCTATTTTTACTGTTTGGATCATTTCTGGTCCGAACAGGCGTCGGTCAATACTTTAATGATCTCTCTACCGCCATTGCCGGCAGAAGGATAGGGGGACCTGCAAAGGTTGCGATTTTTTCAAGTGCTCTTCAAGGAACGATTAGCGGGAGCTCTGTGGCTAATGTTGTCACATCAGGCGCATTTACGATACCGATGATGAAAAATCTTGGATATAAGAAGGAATTTGCCGGGGCAGTGGAGGCGGCTGCTTCGACAGGTGGTCAATTGATGCCTCCGGTAATGGGGGCAGCGGCATTCTTAATGGTTGAGTTCATTGGGAATGGAATAACGTATTGGGATATAGCAAAGGCGGCTGCGATTCCAGCTATCCTTTATTTTTCAGGAATTTGGATCATGACCCATTTTGAAGCGAAACGACTTGGGCTGCGTGGGTTAACGCAAGAAGAGATGCCGAGTAAAAAGGAAGTGTTCGGCAAGTTTTATTTACTAATACCGATTCTTGCCATTATTTTATTGCTCATGATGAATATCACGGTTACACATGCAGCGTTGTATTCAATTGCCATCTCGGTTCTTGTAGGTTTCATTAACAAGGATGTCCGCATGAAATTCATCGATATCATTTATGCATTGGTGGATGGAGCCCGGACAGCACTTGCGGTTGCAGCTGCAACCGCAGCAGCGGGCATTATTGTCGGTATCGTCACGAAAACTGGGTTAGGACTTAAGCTGGCTAATGGCTTGATCGATTTATCTGGTGGATATTTGATTCCAACTCTGATGCTCACTATGGTAGCGGCTCTTATATTAGGTATGGGTTCACCTACGACCGCCAATTATGTAATCACCTCGACGATTGCAGCGCCTGCGATAATTTTGCTTGGTGTTCCCGATTTATCTGCACATTTATTCGTTTTCTATTTTGGCATTATAGCAGATATAACTCCTCCGGTTGCTTTAGCGGCATTTGCAGCGGCAGGGGTAGCGGGAGGCGAGCCGATAAAAACGGGGATTGAGTCATCGAAACTTGCCATCGCTGCATTCATCATTCCATATATTTTTGTTCTCTCCCCGCAAATGCTAATGATCGATACAACTTGGATGGAGGTTGCGTGGGTAGTACTTACTGCAATGGCAGGTATGATTGCAATTGGGGCGGGTGTCATAGGTTACTGGATGAGGGGAATGAACTGGTTAGAAAGAGTCCTCGCCGTAATCGTAGGTTTACTATTGATCTACCCTGAAACGGTATCGGACATCATTGGGATATCCGCTTTTATCGTGTTGCTGGCTTTACAATATCTTTGGAAAAATGACAATCACGACAGCTCCAAGATCTTAGAAAATAACCAAAGTATTGAGAAAAGTTAACCCTGCGAATATCAATCCGGAAGTAAAGGGTAGAGCTTAACCATTCGGGGGGGTGATTTTTTGAAGTGAAGCATCATTGAGAATGCAACGAAAATGGGAATGTGCTTACTGTTTTTTATCGAGACAACCAGCATATTCCTACAAGAGAATTCTGCTCGTATATCCACTTGCCTTATGATAAAACCCAATTTGTTTTATTTTGAAAGGAGACTAATTCATGAAATTTTTAAAAAGTTTTATTTTAGTTACTTTCAGTTTCTTTTGTATGATCACACCGGCTTTTGCAAGTGTTCCTGGAGTGGATGGGTCAATGGGAAAGGGTTTTACAAATGGAATCGTATCAGTTTCTCATCCGTTAGCAGCTGAAGCGGGTATAGAGATACTAAAACAAGGCGGAAATGCAGTCGATGCAGCGGCAGCCATTCAATTATCGTTAAATGTGGTTGAACCAATGATGTCTGGAATCGGCGGCGGTGGTTTTATCATGATTTATAATAAAAAGGAAAATAAAATAACGATGATCGAAAATCGCGAAATGGCACCTCAAAATGTTACGCCTAAACTTTTTTTAGATGAAAAGGGAAAACCTATTCCTTTTAGTAAGCGGCATACATCCGGGAAAGCGGTTGCAGTTCCCGGGACTCTTATGGGGGTGGAGACTTCTCTTGAGAAATATGGAACATTGAAATTATCACAAGTCATAGGCCCGGCCATTAAACAAGCTGAAGAAGGGGTAAAAGTCAATTGGGCAACAGCACAATATATCGATGAAAATGTAACAAAGCTTAAAAATAACCAATCGGCTGCAAAAGTTTTTGTACCAGACGGAAAGCCGTTGGAGGAAGGAGACACCCTCGTTCAGCCAGATCTGGCAAAGACTCTTAAGTTAATAAAAAAACAAGGTTCTGACGTTTTTTATAAAGGTGAAATCGGGGAAGCACTTACCAAGGAAGTTCAAAAGCGTGAAGGAACGATGACAACTGAGGATTTGGAAAACTATGAAGTGAAGGAAAGAGAGCCGATTAAATCGGAATATAGGGGTTTTGAAGTGGTAGGGGCAGCTTCACCAAGCTCAGGCAGTTTGACTGTTCTGCAAATCCTGGAGCTTATGGAAGGATACGATGTGCAAAAGATGGGGGCCAACTCACCTGAGTATCTTCATTATCTCACGGAAGCCATGCATCTTGCTTTTGCCGATCGCGCTGCCTATATGGCGGATGAAGATTTTTATGATGTACCAACAGAAGGACTATTAGATGAAGATTATATTAAAGAAAGAAGAAAACTCATCAATCCAAATAGATCAACAGCTGATGTCAAAGCAGGCGATCCATGGAAGTATGAGGGCAAAGAACCCACTGCAATGAAGATGGTAAAAGAAGAGAAAACCCCAATCGGACAAACGACTCACTTTTCTGTAATGGATAAGTGGGGAAATATGGTTGCTTATACGACTACAATCGAGCAAGTATTCGGATCTGGTATCATGGTACCGGATTATGGGTTCATGCTAAATAATGAAATGACGGATTTTGATGCCACACCGGGTGGAGTTAACCAGGTGGAACCAGGAAAAAGACCAAGAAGCAGTATGTCCCCGACCTTCGTATTAAAAGATGGAAATCCCTTCATGGCCATTGGTTCACCAGGAGGAGCGACGATAATCGCATCGGTATCTGAAACGATCATGAACGTGCTTGATCATAAAATGCTCATTCAAGATGCCATATATGCGCCACGTATTTATTCTGCTGGTTATCCGACAGTAAGATGGGAACCGGGAATTGAACAAAATACAAGGCTTGAGTTAATGGCTAAAGGCCATGTTTATGAAGAAAAACCGCAACATATCGGAAATGTGCAAGCAGTTATTTATGATTATGAAAAGGGAAAAATGTATGGAGGAGCCGATAATACGAGAGAAGGAACTGTTCAAGGTGTGTATGATGTTTCCCATAAATCGAAAAAGCCGAAAGAAATAAAAGAAGAAAAAAAGGGACCGTTTACCTTAAAAGTGAATGGAGCTGTTTATCCTTATACAGCTGATCAAATGAAACTGATCGATGAAAAACCCTATATCCAATCAGATAAATTGCTACTAGGTTTGGGTGTAATCCAAACAGGGGATTTAGAAACATTTAAACCAGATAAAAAATCGTATCTACCTGTGTTAGGAGTAGCGAAATCATTAGGGTATAAAACAAAATGGAACGAAAAAGACAAAGAGGCGCTATTGGAAAAAGATCCGGCGGATATTGAAGATCCGGACGAAGATGGCAGTGTCACGAATTGATTGCTTTTCTAAGTCTGCTCGTGAACTTGAATACTAAATGAACCTAAATTTGACAACCCCGGAATTCTCTATGTAAAGAGAGGTCTGAGGTTGTTTTTTAGTCATATGAAATAGTAGAGAGGTAGTCAGCCAGTTGAACGAAGGTTCCTGAAAAGCCCTCCTGAACCATTTCCTGCGACTCCTCGTAAGTTTGCATTTCCCCCTCGGTTGGGGATACAGGTGCCCCAATCACCGTAAGTATTGTTTTACCTCCAAGCTCGGCGTTTACCATGCTGTACGTCGAGACTATAACAATGCTATTTTTGTGCATAATGATATAGGTTTAAGTTTTATTATAAAAGAACGATCAGAAGTTTTTATTTGAAAACAGAACTAATGTTCGTGTATGCTTGTAACGATAATAATCTTGGTACCGGTTATTATTAAGGAATCCAATCTTGATTCAAAGGAGAATGAAAATGATTAAACCATATTTAATGTTTAACAGAGAATGTGAAGAGGCTTTCAAACTGTATATCGAGGCATTTGGCGGGGAACTTATTGCTATGCAAAAATATAGTGAAATCCCATCAAGCCCAGACTTTCCTGTTGAAGAGAGTGATAAAGACCTTGTTCTTTACTCACAATTAAGATTAACAGAAGATGGAATTATAATGGGTTCTGATTCAAACCGTGAATTGAATGATAGTGACAAAGTGGTTGTAAGTGTGGAGCTTAACTCGGAGGAACAAGCTAGAAAGGCATGGAACACATTAAAAGAAGAGGGATCTATACATATGGATCTTCATGAAACATTCTTTGCAAAACTTCACGGTTCATTGAAGGATAAATTTGGTGTTTCATGGATGTTTACTGTCAATTAAAACCATTCTTGAATCTAAATCCAGAAGACATCCTTCTTTGTAAAGTCATTTAAGTTTGGGAAGGTTAAAATTTTAAAAATAATCATTAATGCTCGGACGCTTTAATGGAGTATCTAAAAAAAGCCCGATTTCTTAATACTAAGAAATCGGGCTTTTTACTATTGGAGTTTATTAAGGTTGTAAATCCGTATTTCCTCTGACGCTGCACTAAATGATTGAATATCATTTGAGTGAGTTGCCTTTTAAAATGGGGTTTTCTGACTTTGCATTTACTACAATTGTGGTCATGGAAAAACATTGAAAAATATGAGAAACTGTGATAGATTTATATAGATACGCCAATTTTATATTTTGTATAAATTATACCCTATTATAATTATACAACATAAAATTCTTTTCAGTCAATCCCTTTTTTAAAAGGAGTGTTTGGTATGAACATGGAACTTCGCTTGGACCAAGAACGACTGGACAGCGTGATTGGTTGATCACATGAACAATTTTTGCCATATGATTCAATGGGAGGGGAATAAATGAAACCATATGTACTGGATTTTCGGGAGATCGATAAAACGAAACAAATGGTGGTCGGTGGCAAAGGGGTGAATTTGGGCGAATGCTCGAGGATTGATGGAATTCTTGTACCAGAAGGATTTTGTGTTACTACTGAGGCATTTAAAAGAGTCATTGGGGAAAATGATGAGCTTCATCAATTACTCGATCAGCTTGCAGTACAAAAAGTGGACGAACGAAAAAGAATAAGTGAAATTAGCAGGAAGATTCGTGATCTGATTGAGGGAATCGGGATCGACAAGGGGATCGAAGAAGATATCGACCGATGTCTCTTAACTTTTGGCTTCGAGCATGCATATGCTGTTCGTTCTAGCGCTACAGCCGAAGATCTTCCATTTGCCTCCTTTGCAGGTCAACAGGATACCTATCTAAACATCAAAGGAAAAGATGCAATTTTACAACATATTAGTAAGTGCTGGGCTTCACTATTTACTGATCGTGCTGTGATTTACCGAATGCAAAACGGATTTGACCATCGCAAGGTTTATCTGTCTGTTGTTATTCAAAGGATGATTTTTCCACAGGCTTCCGGAATACTATTTACAGCTGATCCAGTTTCCTCAAACCGCAAGGTGCTTTCGATCGATGCTAGCTTTGGGCTGGGTGAGGCACTTGTCTCTGGCTTAGTGTCTGCGGACAATTATAAAGTGCAAGAAGGTAGGATTGTGGAGAAGAAGATTTCTGCCAAAAAGTTGGCTATATATGCACGAAAAGAAGGCGGAACGGTGGAAAAGGAAATTGAGCCGGGGCAGCAGGTTTTATCGACCCTGTCAGATGAGCAAGTGTTGGGGCTTGAAAGGATCGGCAGAAGGCTTGAAGCGCATTTTGGCTGTCCGCAAGATATCGAATGGTGTTTGGTTGATGATACATTTTATATTGTCCAGAGCCGTCCAATCACTACTTTATACCCCATCCCAGAAGCGAATGATCAAGAGAATCACGTTTATGTATCTGTCGGTCATCAACAAATGATGACTGACGCCATGAAACCATTGGGATTATCTTTTTGGCTGTTAACGACTCCTGCACCCATGCGTATAGCTGGCGGAAGGTTGTTTGTTGATGTCACACATATGGTGGCTTCACCTGAAAGCAGAAAAATGTTAATAGAGGCCATGGGACAACACGACCCGCTCATGAAAGACGCACTCATTAACATAATAGAGCGAGGGGATTTCATAAAATCTGTACCAAATGATAAGCAAGAACAGAGTTCCGGTAAAAGCAATAAAAGTGTGCCGTCTGCGGATTCTAGGGCACAAATTGAAAACGACCCGACAATCGTTTCTGATTTGATTAAACGTAGTCAAACATCGATAGAAGAATTAAAACAAAACATCCAAACGAAATCAGGTTCGGAGTTATTTGATTTCATTCTGGAAGATATCCAGATATTAAAGAAGATTTTATTTGACCCACAAAGTTCAGCTGTGTTTATGGCTGCTATAGATGCATCATCATGGATCAATGAAAAAATGAATAAGTGGTTAGGTGAAAAAAACGCAGCCGACACGCTTTCTCAATCTGTACCAAACAATATAACTTCAGAAATGGGTCTGGCCCTAATGGATGTTGCAGATGTGATACGTCCTTATCCAAAAGTAATTGATTATTTACAACAAGTAAAAGATGATAATTTTATGGATGAACTAGTTAAGTTTGATGGTGGTCAGGAAACTCAGGATGCTATCTATGATTATCTCGGCAAATATGGAATGCGATGTGCTGGAGAAATCGATATTACTAAAACTCGTTGGAGCGAAAAACCAACTGCACTTGTCCCCGTGATTCTTAGTAATATCAAAAACTTTGAGCCTAATGCCAGCAATCTGAAATTTGAGCAAGGGCGACAGGAAGCTTTGAAAAAAGAACTAGAGATATTAGATCGATTGAAGCAATTACCGGATGGTGAACAAAAAGCCAAAGAAACAAAACGAATGATCAGTCTAATCCGGAATTTCATCGGTTATCGGGAATATCCAAAATACGGCATGGTTAACCGCTACTTCGTTTATAAGCAGGCTTTACTCAAGGAAGCCGAACAACTCGTACAAGCCAACGTTATTCATGAAAAAGAAGATATATATTATCTCACTTTTGAAGAACTTCATGAAGTCGTACGCACAAATAAACTAGATTACCAGATGATCAGCAAACGAAAAGACGAGTACAGATTATATGAAAAACTTACTCCACCACGTGTTATCACGTCTGATGGTGAAATCATTGTAGGGGAGTATAAACGAGACAATCTCATGGCCGAAGCTATTGTAGGTCTACCGGTTTCTTCCGGAATGATAGAGGGCAGAGCACGCGTCATCTTAAACATGGAAGATGCAGATCTAGAAGATGGAGATATACTGGTTACAACCTTCACCGATCCTAGCTGGACACCATTATTTGTATCCATAAAAGGACTCGTCACCGAAGTTGGCGGGCTGATGACCCATGGAGCAGTCATCGCACGAGAATATGGCTTACCTGCCGTTGTCGGTGTGGTAAATGCCACCAAGCTGATAAAAGATGGGCAACGTATTCGAGTAAATGGAACAGAAGGTTATATAGAAATACTATAATTCTTTACATTTCAATCATAAAGAAGAGCATTCGAATTAGGAGAATCATTGAAATCATGATGCTTTGCGGTTTTTGGCAAAGCTAAGCCCCCTGTCACTAGGTCATATAAGGGGGCAGTAATTAAATGATACTAAAGTTTAATAAGATCAACTTGAGGTCGGGCCTTCTGTTCGCTTTTATATGATGCCAAATCCCAATTTCTCGCTTACAACACCGAGAAATTGGGATTTTTGTGGATTTTATTTATAGGCAAAGTCGATATTCTCTTGCTAAATCTACTGGCTTGAGCAGCAATGTCAAACGGATACGAGGAAGATATTCTCCAACAGATATATCTGTCAATATCATAAATGTACGCTGAAAGCGGCTATAGCTTCTATAGAAATATTAAATTTTTGTATTGGTAATTATACATTATCTCCTTTATAATTTTTAAGAAAGATATTTCGGAATTTTTAAAATAAAGGAGAAATTATGTATACTCACCCGACTTTAAAATATTGGAATGGAAGAATTGATTCCCAAACTGACCTGGACAGCTTCAGATACCACCAAAGAGTGCGCTTGGCACCCATTTCGGAAATAGCCACCTCTTCCAATGCATCACGAACTTTTGGACTGATTGGCTTTAAATGTGATGAAGGCGTCAGAAGGAATAAAGGCAGGGTTGGTGCTGCCGAGGGTCCTGATCATATTAGGCAATCGTTGGCAAAATTACCTTGTCATTTACCTTCCCAAACCGAGCTGGTGGATGCTGGCGATGTAATATGTGAAAGTACAGAGATGGAAGCCGCCCAATCTCAACTGGGATCAGCTGTTGCCCGGATTTTGGAGAGTAAAGCGATTCCTATCATACTTGGGGGAGGTCACGAAACCCTGTATGGCCATTATCTTGGGATTAGGAAATCCATTGGACCAAAAGCTAGACTAGGGATTATTAATATTGACGCTCACTTTGATATGAGACCTTATGAAAAAGAAACTTCATCTGGCACGATGTTTAAGCAGATTTTGGACGAAGATCAAAGTTGTGGCTATTTATGTGTCGGAATTCAGAAGCAGGGGAATACGAAGGCACTGTTTGAAACTGCAGAGAGGAGTAAGGTCGACTACATATTGGAAGAAGATTTGTCATTATACGAAATGGATGAAACGAAGCGGAGGATAAATGAATTCGCTAAGGAAAATGACTATATCATGCTTACATTATGTACGGATGTTATTGATTCAGCCTACGCACCTGGGGTAAGTGCACCATCGCCGTTTGGACTGGATCCGAAATTGGTCCGTGCCATTATTAGGCATATCGTATCGAATGAAAAGATCCTCTCATTTGATATCTCTGAAGTGAACCCTTCATTGGACGAAAATAATAAGACCGTTACATTGGCGGGGCATTTAATAAATGAGGTTTTGCTGCATTTTAAATAATGGACATGGGATGGCGGCAACTCCAATTCGATCTTTTCAGAAAGAGCGTTTCTTTTCGTATCGACTGTTGGGGCTTTCCTTAATGTTATCTTGAGTATTGAAGCGAAAAACCTTTAAAGCGCCCAGACTGTCCATGAATCATTCATGGACAGTTTTTTGCGCCTCCTTCACAAGGATTCATGGTCCTTGGCATTGCTTCGTTCAACTAACCATTTAAAGTATAAAGGCATGTGGATTTTCCATGTCTCTACTAAGTTCAATACTGATACTTGTGGGTTTTTGGTTTATAATAACAACCATCTAGCCTTTTGAGGAGGGATTCCATGAATGAATATAAAGTAACGGTCAGGAATGGCAGTACCTTAATTTTGTCGGAAATCATTAAAGCTGAAGATGAAAGAGAAGTCCTTGGCACTCTTTTGATTTCCAGCGAATTATTTAATCAACCATTTACTGATATCAGGATTTTAGAACGCTGATTTGTGCCTGCCCATTCCATTTGATACACTGTAATAAATCTTAATACGGTGGCGATATTATGTGTGGACGTTTCACTCTTTTCACTGACATAGAAGAAATAAAAGAACGGTTTGATATTCAAGGGTCATTTGATGAGGAATACCAATTCAGCTACAATATTGCTCCCTCCCAATCCGTGCTCGCCGTCATTAATGACGGGGTAAGGAATCGGCTTGGATATCTTCGGTGGGGACTCATTCCATTCTGGGCAAAAGACGAAAAAGCGGGCTACAAAATGATCAATGCCAGAGCGGAAACCATTGCTGAGAAAGCAAGCTTCAGGAATGCGTATAAGAAGAAGAGATGCTTGATAATCGCTGACTCTTTTTATGAATGGAAGAAGACACCAGAAAGAAAAATACCGATGCGTATAAAACTGAAGAATCATGCTCCATTTGGAATGGCCGGTCTCTGGGAATCCTGGAAATCTCCTGAAGGCATCAGCATCTATTCGTGCTCCGTTATAACAACTGTGCCTAATGAGCTAATGACCAGCATTCATGATCGCATGCCTGTCATCCTAAAGTCAGAAGATGAAAAAGATTGGTTGAATCCTTCCATTAATGATACTGCATATTTGCAACAGTATTTAAAGTCATTCGATTCGGAACAGATGGAAGCATTTGAAGTATCGACTGATGTGAACTCGCCTAAAAATAATTCACCTAACCTAATCCAACAAATTTGCTGAGGTAATTAGACCTCTCAGAATGTAGACAACTCGATGAAAATCGAGTTTGTCTGCATTTTTTTTTTTGGTTTGTACAATTTGAACGTTACCTCCAGGAACTCGCTTTTCCCGCAGAAGTCTCGCACACCCGCTCCAATCAACTTAGTTCTCTTTATAAACAGTAAGGAGTGCATGTGAAACACTTTAAAATTAACCCTTGCGAAAATAGACAAAATGCTGTACTGTTATATTTGCTTTTCAAAACGACTTTCGATGTCACGAACTCAGGGAAGTTTTCAGCGTGGCACTTTTCTTGAAGGCATCGTAATTTTAAAATAATTATATAATGTAATCTTCTTATCAAGAGAGACGGAGGGACTGGCCCGAAGATGTCTCGGCAGCGGACTTAAATGGAGTGCTGTGCCAAATCCAGCAGGCTGATTTTCGCCTGAAAGATAAGGAGGGTGTTTTTTATAAATTAAAAGACCTCTTCTTGTTGTTAAATAGAAGGGGTCTTTTTTATGCCAGTTTTTTGCTACAGCTCCATGACTGGAAAATCAGGTAGGTTCAAATTGGAGTTATTTGCGAAAACTGTTAATAGAATAAGAGCTGTGACACATGTCGCGGGAAAAATAAAAAGAGGTGTACATCATGAGTGCAAACAATAAAGGGAATCCATGGGCATTGATCCCATTTGTCGTTTTTTTAATTTTATTTATTGGGTCCGGAATGATAACTAAAGATTTTTATTCATTTCCGGTGATTGTAGCGATTTCCATTGCATCGGCAGCTGCATTGGCGATGAATCGGAAAGAGACATTCAATGAAAAGGTTGATATCTTCTGTAAAGGTGCCGGTGACGCCAATATTATGTTAATGGTAATCATTTTCCTTTTAGCCGGTGCTTTTTCCGAAGTTGCAAATGGTATGGGGGCAGTTGAATCAACCGTGAATCTTGCCTTAGCTGTTTTCCCCCAAAATCTATTAATGGTAGGGATTTTCATCATCGCTTGTTTTATTTCTCTATCCATGGGGACAAGCATGGGAACGATCGTTGCCCTGGCACCTATCGGGGTAGGGATTAGTGAACAAACTGATATTTCACTTGCCCTTTCAATGGCAGCCGTTATTGGTGGTGCGATGTTTGGGGATAACCTTTCATTCATTTCAGATACGACAATCGCTGCTGTCCGAACTCAGGGAACGAAAATGAAAGATAAGTTTAAAGTGAATTTTTTCATCGTTTTACCTGCAGCCATCATCACATGTGCCATCCTAGGAATTTTAACGATGGGTGAACAAGCTGACATTTCCCAACAGTCTTATGATTGGGTGAAGATTCTTCCGTATCTTTGCGTATTGGTCACTGCATTGGCAGGAGTCAATGTGTTCTTGGTCCTTTCCATCGGAATCGTATTTGCCGGAATCATCGGCTTGGCTGATGGTAGTTATCAACCGTTGGGTGTCATTCAAAAAGTCGGAGAAGGAATGGCGGGAATGTATGAAATCTCCTTCCTTGCCATTTTAATTGCAGGTATGGTAGCTGTAATCAAACATAATGGTGGTATCGATTATCTACTCCACCTAGTGACACGAAATAGCAAATCGAAAAAAGGGGCGGAATTCAGCATTGCGGGGCTTGTTGGTTTAACGAACCTTTCAACGGCAAATAACACGATTTCGATTATCATTGCCGGGCCACTTGCCAAGAATATTGCTGAAAAGTATGGGGTTGATCCTCGGAAATCGGCGAGCGTCCTTGACATTTTTGCATGTTGTATCCAAGGGTTGATCCCTTATGGAGCACAACTGCTTGTTGCAGCAGGGGTAGCAAAGATTTCTCCGTTAAGCATCTTGCCGTATTCATATTACCCAATCCTGATTGGACTTTGTGGAGTCATTGCCATCCTGATTGGTTTTCCACGGTTTCAGCCGGGAAATGATGGATCGAAGAACTAAAAGTTAAAACAAAGTTGATTGGAGCGGGTGTACGAGACTCCTGCGGGAAAAGCGAGTCCAGGGGAGACCCCGCAGGCACCGAGCAGGCTCCCTGACCGCCCCTGGTAAGCGAGTGCCTGGAGGGGAAATCAACGTTCAAATTGTACAAACCCCTAAAATTTCATTGAATTTGTCTACAGTCTGAACACCCTGAATCATTGGATTCAGGGTGTTTTTTGTTGGTAAATACATAAACTTAATATAGCTTTCTCGCACTTATACAGTATCAATCATTCTTCAATTTTTCTGCTTAATTCCTGTCCAAATTAATGATGGTTTTGTGTGCGACACTTGTCATGAATAGAGGACAACACCAACTAAACCGGAAAGAATAATTACATAGGCTGGATGCCAGCGTAATTTCATTAAGGCAAATAACGATAAACCAAAAACGAGTAGTAAGCTTATCGTATGCCATGAAAAGTTCACGGCTATCATATGATTGGAAAGTGCTAAACTGATCGCTGCAAAGATGATCAAACTAGTGACAATCGGTCTTAATCCATAAAACATGGATTGAACAACTGGATAATGATTCAATTTGCTGAAAAATGTGGCTATAACGGTTACGAATATAATGGCAGGAAGCAAGATTCCTAGAGCAGATGATATGGCTCCTGCTAACCCAGCAGTCGAATAGCCAACGAGAATGGCACTATTGGCGGTGACAGGTCCTGGGGACATCCCGGAAATGGCGATTATATCGGTGAATTCCTGCGTTGTCATCCATCCATGCTGTGAGACTTCCGATTCTATTACGGGAATCATGGCGTATCCGCCTCCGAAAGATACAAAGCCGATAATAAAGAAGGTGCTAAACAACTCCCACAATTCCATCATTCCATCACATGCTTTCTTAAAAATTAGTTAGACCCTTTTTTGATTTACCTATATGCCAGCACCCATGAAAGGTTCGAAATCATTTTCTTCTGTTTTCCTATCTTTTTTGTCCATCTTGACCTCGTAACCTAATTTTCTCTTAATGGATATGGTCACAATACCCGCTAGAGCTCCTGCTATTATAACCATCACAGGGTGAAGAAATAAGAGGACGGGAATTCCTGCTATTAAAATACAGAAAGTTGATTTATCTACAACTGCCGTTTTTCCTATCTTGATAGCCGCATAGGCGATGATGGCTACTATGGAAGCTCTGATCGATATGAAAGCAGATTCTATCTTCGGATTATCCTGAATGAAAAAATACACAATGCCCAGGAGCAGAACAATTAAAAAGGTAGGTAATGAAACACCGATCATGGCTGCCATTGCCCCCTTCATTCCGGCAATTCGATGGCCGATAAAGGTGGCGGAGTTAATGGCGACAGCTCCCGGTACGGACTGAGATAAAGCAAAAACATTCGTAACTTCTTCGCTTTTCATCCACTTTCTCTTTTCCACCACTTCATTTTCGATTAAAGGGATCATCGCAAACCCGCCTCCGAATGTGACAGGTGCTATTTTAAAAAAGGTCCAAAATAATTGGAATAGAGTTTTCCATTGTCCTTTCATTGACATCAGTCACTTCCTTTGCATGCTTTGTTTAATTCTTATCATTAACATATCAAAGAAAAAGGGCTGGGTAAATTGCAACAAAATCATCGGGTATAACAAAACGTTATACCCAGAAGATTCATCCGTTTTATAAAGAATGCCGCCAATAATTGAATAGCCTTAGAATCTATCTCCCTATTTTCATTTCACCATTTACCTAAAGATGCTATCATTTTAATAAACTATCTAAAAACATGGAGGTCGTTTCCTTGAAATTGGAAAATCTGAAAATGTTTTGTTTAGTGGTGGATGAAGGAAGTATAAGCCAGGCAGCGAGGTTAAGTTTCTTATCTCAGCCCGCTGTAACACGGCAGATCCATCAACTGGAAAATTATTATAACACTTTGTTATTCGACCGTGAGGAAGGAAGGCTGAGAGTTACAGAAGCAGGAAAGCTGTTATACCCTTTTGCTAAAGCCATAGTAAATGACTTCAACCATTCAAAAGAAGTGATTCAGCAATCGACGGGGAAATACAATGCAAATCTCATAGTAGGGGCTTCCTTAACTATCGGCGAGTATTTGTTGCCTAGCTTGCTTGGGAGATTCAAAAAACAACAGCCAGAAATAAAAGTGACATTGACGATAAAAAATACGCCCCGGGTTTTGGAGGATCTTTCAAACGATGTCATTGATTTGGCCTTGGTGGAAGGACTTGTGGAAAACACCGATTTTATTGTAGACAAGTTCGCTGAAGACGAGTTGATATTGGTATGTCCATCCGACCACCCATGGAAAGACAGAAAAGAAATACAGCTAGAGGAATTGGGAAATGAAAGGATGATTTGGCGTGAATCCATTTCCGGAACACGGCTTATCGTAGAAAATATGCTAAGGGAGCATGGGATTTTAGAAAAAATTGAAAGCTACATGGAGATTGGCAGTACACAAGCGATAAAAAGTGCGGTTGAAGCTGGACTTGGAATCAGCATTTTGCCAAGGTTGACAGTGGCCAGAGAATTGGAGCAAGGCTTTTTGCGGGAAGTGGATATATACAGAATAAATATGGCAAGAAATTTATGGCTAGTCAGGAAAAACAAGCGTTTTAATAAAATAGGAGTGTCTAAATTTGTTGATTTTCTTCAATAAGGATGGGACGCTGCCTTTGTTCACACTTACAATTGGCAGCGTTTTCAGTTTCGTGGTTAACGGCGTAGCCCCGGCAGCAAGCAAAAGTCATGGTAAATTGAATATACTGCATTGATTATAAAAGTTCTTCTCTATCGGGAGGGGCATTTTGTATTTTGTTGTTCAGTCTTCGGTTAGACAAACAAAGGGATTAATGGGCATAATAAAAGTATAATGATGGTTCGGAGATGGTATAGCGTGGAGTTAAAGGAAATAAAGAAGCTCGCCAATGCATTAAATGATACAGCAACTTGTATATTGCTTGCAGTCTCGAACGAAACCGATGTCGGCTCCTATTCGTGCAATTGATGAAATCCAGGTACAAAAGCATAAAGCTATTCTTGTCTGCCAACATTGCGACAGCCATTTTGTTGTGCTACGTTATTAAAACATGTGCTGGAGAGGTGAAACAGCAGCGTTACCGCTGTAAAGCCTGCCATCAAACCTTCACCGATCTCACAAACACGCCTCTTCGATGCACCAGAAGACCACATAAATCTAAACGGGCAGTTTTGTTGAACAAGTTGTAAATTTAACATTTTAAAGTAAGAGCATTTCTTTGTAATGAGAAGTGCTTTTTATTTTTGTTAAAATTAAAAAGATATTTCAATAACAATAATAATATAAATAAAAACAATATAAATTTACTGTTATACGATAAATAATATGCTAAAATCAAGTTGTCATTAAATAGGTGAGGTGTTTTAAATGAATGTTAAACGAGGTTCAACCACTTTCTTAAAGGTAATTATTTTTCTGGCTGGAACTGCAGTGGTTGCTTTGTGTATCTGGTTGCCTGAGATAGCCGTTAGAGATGCAAGGGTACATCCAGATACGGCTTACTTCCTAATCCCCTTTTTAGTATGTGCATACGGATTCTGTATTGCGTTTTCTATTGCGTTGTATCAAGCATATAAACTATTAACCTACATCGAAAAGAACAAGGCTTTCTCTGAATTATCCCTTAAATCTTTGAAGATTATAAAGAAATGTGCTTTTACAGTCATTTTCCTCATTTTCTTAGGAATAGTAAGCTTAAGGGTGCTTGTTAAAGTCACAGGTAGTGATGATGCAGCGGGTCCTACATCATTAGGTCTAATGGGTATTTTAGCAACAAGTATCATCGCAGCCATTGTGGACGCACTTCAAAAGCCATTAAAAAATGCCCCAGATATAATGTCGAAAAATGAATGATTAAAGGATATGTAGGACTTTGAATGGAAGCCTCAATTTTACGAACTAAATGATTCGCAGGCACCAGTTGATCTAAAGTAATCATTTCAAGTTGATCTCGCTGAATAGAATCTTGTTTCGAAAGCATCCTCATCACCTTAAGTTTTAATAGTTCTATTTTAAAACAAAAAAGACTGTAGGCAAAAGGAGTTCCATCTAAAATTTTAAACATAGTTGATTGGAACGGAAGGTACGAGACTCCTGCAGGAATAGCGAGTTAAAGGGAGACCCCACAGGCGCAAGTGCGCCGAGGAGGCTCCCGGACCGCCCGCGGAAAGCGAATGCCTGAAGTGGAAATCAACGTCCAAATTTGCACAAGCCAAAAAAAACTGTAGACAAACTCGATTTTCATCAAGTTTGTCTACAGTCTGAACCGCCTTTTCACCAAGGCGGTTTTCTTATGGTCAAATATCAACATTAGAATTTAACATTGCCTTTATATAAATAAAATTGAAGTTATTATTAGAAATAGGAAATATACTTAATGGCAAATTAATTATAAGATAAATTCATATTATTCAAAAAAATCGAAAAAAACGACTTCGACATTCGGAATAGATACAAGATATCTACTTAGAAAGGGGTATGAAATGTCCAAAATATCTTTTATAAAAGGAATTGTAACCGTTCCCATTGTTTTTATTTTACTGGCAGATTCTTCTGTTACAAATGCTGCTTCAGATGAGCCGATGCCGGCAACAGATGCAACAATCTCAGCAAATAAGGCTTTTTATGAACAGTTGAATTTTACAGATAAAGAAGATTTCAAGAATGCACATAAAGGATTTATAGCGCCTTTGAATATGAATCCTATTAAAAATTCAAAAGGTGACGTGGTATGGGATAGTAATCGATATTCATTCATCAAAGAAGATCAGCCGGCAAGCTTTACTGTAAACCCAAGCTTGTGGAGGCAAGCTCAGTTACAAAATATAACAGGCTTATTTAAAGTGGTGGATGGCGTTTATCAAGTTCGGGGCCAGGATTTATCAGTGCTTACCATTGTGGAAGGAAAAACAGGATTAATAGTTTTGGATACACTTTCTACTATAGAAACGGCCAAAGCAGCCATGGAGCTTTATTTTGAACATCGGCCCAAAAATCCAGTAAGTGCAATTGTCATTAGTCACAGTCATGCGGATCACTTTGGCGGTATGAAAGGCATTGCTCAATATGCTGAAAATCCAGCTAAAGTGCCGATTATTGTCCCGGCAGGTTTTAACGATGAAGCGCTAAGTGAAAACATTCTTTTAGGCAATATAATGTCTCGCCGTGCAGGTTATATGTTTGGAAATCTCTTACCCGCAAGTGAAAGGGGATTTGTTACTTCTGGTATTGGCCCAGGACTAAGTAACGGAACTTTTAGCTATTTACCTCCAACAATGGAAGTGAAGGATGATATTCAAACGGTGGAAATAGACGGAATTACATTTAAATTTTTATTGACACCGGATTCGGAAGCTCCATCTGAAATGCATTATTATATCAATGATTACAAAACTTTAGTGGTAGCGGAAAACACCGGACACACGTTACATAATATTTATACATTAAGGGGAGCTAAAACCAGAGATACCCTAAAATGGGTGAAAGCACTTGATGAAACAGTTGATCTGTTTGGAAACGAGGATATAGATGCTATGGTTACAGCCCATACATGGCCCATATGGGGAAGGGACGATGTTTTGGAGCAGTTGGAGAGTCAGCGTGATTTGTACAAATATATTCATGACCAAACTATACGATTAGCTAATTTAGGACTTACACCTGATGAAATCGCGGAAGAGTTAAAGCTTCCTGAAAAGTTGGATAAAGTCTGGGCCAATCGGGGGTATTACGGAACATTGAAACATAACGTAAAGGCGGTGTACAACTTTTATTTAGGATATTTCAACGGTAATCCATCTGACTTGGATCCATTACCACAAGAGGAATCGGGCGCTAAATATGTACAATATATGGGTGGGGAAAAGAAGGTCATTAAACAGGCAAAACTCGATTATAAAAAAGGGGAATATCGCTGGGTGGCTCAAGTCTTAAAGCATGTAGTCATGGCTAACCCGAAAAATACAGAAGCAAAAAATTTACTGGCTAAAGCTTATGAGCAATTAGGATACACAGCAGAATCTTCTGTGTGGCGTAATTTCTATCTTACTGGCGCAGACGAGTTAAGGAATGGTGTGGCAGACTCGAAGGGAAGTGGCGGAATGATGAATCTCGATACGCCAATGGATGATTTCCTGAAATTCTTGTCCATTAAATTAAACGGAATGAAAGCGGAAAATAAGAATATGACTTTCAATTTGACATTTACAGATTCGAAAACCAATTACACGATCGATCTGAATAATTCTGTATTGAACTTTAATAAAGGGAAAATAGCGTCCAACCCTGATGCAGCATTAACATTAGATAAAATGACCTTCTATCAGATTGCTCTGGGACGTGAAGATTTATCCAAAATGGAAGCAGCCGGTAAAGTTGCCATTTCCGGTGATAAAAAACAGTTTGAAGATTTCCTGACTTTGCTGGATCAATTCCAACCAAAGGTTAATATCGTAACTCCGTGATAATCAACCACTTCATATTCTGAAACCAGGATGGATCGGTTACCCACGAGTCTACTTAGCAGTCTCGTGGGTTTGAATGTATTAATTATTCCTGTAGGCATCCTGTTTCGTTTTTATTTTTTTATGAAACGCTCCTAATAGTTACAGAACAAAAGTCAATAACCGTAAAAAGAAAATTTCAAGTTTTGTAATTCGAAGGGGATTGTAAGCGCTTCCTATGCGACCGAGGTTTTGTGAAAATATGAAAAAATGGAGTGATGGTAAATGCAGTTATATGCAAGTAAGAAACGAAAAATAATGATTAGCGGCCTTTTATTTGTTGGAATGATTTTAAGTTTTTTTGATCGCGTCGCCATAAATGTCGGGATTATTCCTATTGCAGAAGAGTTTCATCTCACTACGTCCCAGACAGGTATTTTAATTAGTATATTTTTTGTTAGCTACTCACTCATGCAACCGCTTGGTGGATGGATGACCGATAAGTATGGCGCCAGGGTCATGGTTACTGTTTCTTTGTTTAGTTGGTCCTTGTTCACTGTAATGACTGGGTTTGCTTGGTCATTTATGTCTTTATTATTCATCCGTTTTCTGTTCGGGTTAGGTGAAGGGCCTTTCTATCCTGCCAGTATGTCCACTATAAGAGATAACTTCCCGGAAGAAGAACGGGGCCGGGCAAATTCGTTTTTCCTGTCTGCCCAAAATATTGGCGGGATATTAGGTACTGCACTTGCTGCTTCAATGGTGGTGGCATTCGGTTGGCGGGGCATGTTTACCATTGCCGGAATTCTAGGGATATTGGCTTCTTTCGGAATTTGGTTCATTCTCAAGCCTCAAGGAAATCAAGAGGTTAAAAAAGACAAACCGAAACAAAAAAAGGTTGCTCTGAAACTGTTATTTAAAATCGAAAATATTTGGAAACTCATAACATTCAAGTTTATATCAAATATTATCAACTATGGTTTGATCACTTGGATGCCTATATATTTGGTTAAAGAAAAAGGAGTGGATTTAATAGCCGCCGGAGGTTTATTGGCAATCCCTTATATTTTTGGTTTCTTGATGTTTAATGTAAGCGGGTGGCTTCTGGATAAACATATGGCTAACCGGGAGAAGTATCTTGCCGCTGCAGGCGCTTTATTATCGGCAATTTTTCTCTTTTTAATGTCTAACGCCACGTCTATAGGACTTATCATCACGTATCTCACCCTCAACTCCGTAGCACTGTCTTTCTTTGGAACCGTTCTATATACGATCATCATAAAATACTCACCAAAGGAACTAACGGGCTCTGCCTCCGGACTCGTAACTTTTGCCGGTCAAATTGCTGGTGCGGTTTCTCCTTTAGCCCTCGGTTTGATTATCAGTCTGTTTAATGACTCCTATAATGCCGCTTTCCTGTTTTTGGTGATAATAGCGTTATTGGGAACGATTGTTGCCGTATCTATTAAAAATAATCAGGCACAACCCGCTAAAGAATACGAAAAAACATCTACCATTGTATAAAACTGGATTCTGCTTTTGAGGATACAGCTTGAGGTGTTCTGATTCCACTTCTCTAAAATTGAAAGGGCTTTCTGTTCGAGGTATGATAGTAGTAATAGGCTAGAAGGAGAATAAACCATGAATATTGAACAATTAGAATATATCATTAAGGTAGCCGAGGTTAACTCGATTTCCACGGCATCAGAAAGCCTCCATATCTCTCAATCTGGAATCAGTATGGCCATTACGAGTTTGGAGAAGGAATTAGGTATAAAAATCTTCAAGAGGTCAAGGTTAGGAACCATACCTACAGAAGACGGAAAGGAAATCATCCAGAAAGCTCTTGAAGTATTAAGCAAATTGGAAGAAATAAGAGACAGTGCCCAAATACATTCAGATACGATGGAAAAAGAGTTGCGCCTTTCATCAACACAAGGTTTATTTCTAACGGTTTTGCCTAAATCCTTGGCCTTATTTAAGAAGAAGTATCCCAAGGTGAAAATTGTCATTGAAGAAAAAGGGGGACAAGAGATAACCGAAGAAGTACGGAATGGTAAGATAGACATCGGGCTATTGAATATCCCAAAGGTTAAACCAAAAGAAATTGAGTTGGAATTCCAACCTTTGATGGAAGCAAAAGTGATTGTGATGGTCAGTAAGAACTCACCTTTAGTTAACCGTAAAAGCATAACCCCACGAGAGCTTATGGACCAAAATTTGGTCATTTACAATGGACCAAGAATGAAGTCGTTCATTAAAGTTTTTTTTGATCATTACGGTGAGATGAATATTTTGTTTTTCACAAATAATACAGAGATCATCAAAAAAACCGTCGCTGAGGGATTAGCGATTGCCTTTTCTTATGATATTGGAGTTAACAGCGACCCCTATTTCCTAAGCGGGGAGCTTGTGGCCATTCCTTTGGTGGAGATGGAAAATAATACAATGGAATTCGGTTACGTTTGCTCTAAGAAGCAGTACTTTTCAAAAGCTGCCAGGGAGTTTATAAAATGTCTCGAATTCTACACCACTCTTAAATATTAGTTTCCTATGATGATAGGGAACTAATATTTTTTTATTTACATCAATATTTTTTATATTTATATCATATATCCTTATTTTACTTAAATATTATTTACATTTAAAATTGATTTTATAACATTTCAAATATTTAAAAAGTAAGACGAAAATAAAAATCGAAAGGGGAAACATATGGTTACGACCCAGGAAGAGAAATTAGAGGTGCTTCAAACAAAGTTGCAGGATTTCATCCAAAATGAATTGCTTCCATATGAACAGGAGCATGGCTTGAACGCTGAAGAGGATATTCCGATGGAAGCCATAAAATGGGCAAGGAAAAGATCCAGGGAATTGGGCTTTTACGGAATTAACCTCCCTGAAAAATATGGCGGACAAGAAGTAAGCTTAAAAGGATTATGCATGTTCAAGGAAGAATTGGCACGTTCCGGAGCGGTTTTATGGGGGCAGGTTATAGGGGAGATTGGCGGGCCGCTAAGAATTGGTCAGATGTTGGAAAGTTTTACACCGGAGCAAATAGAAAAATATGTGATGCCCGTTGTGACGGGAGAAGTGAGTTGCTGCTTTGCCCTTACAGAACCAAATGCAGGTTCGGATGCATTCGCTATCGAAACAACAGCCGTTAAAGACGGAAATGATTATATATTAAGCGGAAAGAAACATTTTATCAGTGCGGCCCCCTATGCTGATTTCGCCATTGTCATAGCGAAAGAATCCCGGAAAGGAGAAAAAGAAAGGATCACTGCTTTCCTAGTTGATAAAAAAACACCACAACATCCAGGGTTTGAACTAGGAGACATTCAAGTTCCCTTATCAGGAGAACGCATACATGCCGAATTGAATTTCAATCATTGTCGGGTGCCTGCCGCCAATATAATCGGAGAACCAGGAAAAGGGTTGCTGCTCGGATTGAAAAGAATAAATACAAATCGCGCTTCCCATGCCGCCGGCTTTATCGGAATGGCTCAACACCTTCTCGATTTATCTATTGAACATGCCAAAACGCGAGTCCAGTATGGCCGGCCCATCGGTGACTTCCAGGCAATTCAGCATATGCTCGCAGATATGGCGACGGAAATCTATGCAGCAAAATGCATGGTCTATGATGTGGTTGATAAAATTGATCAAGGAAAAGAGGATCGGGCCGGTACGTCCATGGCCAAGCTGTTTGCTTCAGAGGTCAATAGCCGTGTGGCTGACAAGGCCATCCAAATCTTTGGCTCCAAAGGCTTGGTAAAAGGGCATCCAGTAGAAAAAATGTACAGGAGTGCCCGGATGTATCGGATTCTGAGCGGAACCTCAGAGATTCAAAAAAATACAATTGCCAAAGCACTATTAAAAGGGTGAAAACTTTTTCGGGGGAGGAAAAAATTCATGCTGCATAAGTTGACATTTCAGTCACTGATGAATAAAGGAATGAAACGATTCGGTGACCTGCCGGCTATTACCTTGTTGCCAAGCGGAGAAACGATAACCTACGACGAGTTATGGAAGAAAACAGAACGTATCACTTCTTATTTAATGCGTTTAGGTGCAGGAAGGGGCGTCCGCATAGCGACCATCATTCCAAACAGTTTAGAAAGTGTGATGTTTGGTTTGGCCGTCCAGCAATGCGGGGCTACCTTGGTGCCATTAAGTGAAAAACTCGGAAAACGAGAAATACAATTCATTTTAAAGGAAGCAAAACCAGAAGTGGTCATAATTGCTACACAGACACACTTTGACACCTTCTTAGAGTATTTGGAAGAAATGAAGAAGGAGGATGTCCATGTCATTGGGCTCCCTGGCTTTACTAGTAATTACCCGGAGGAGTTTGAACTGTTTAAATGGCCTGGTGGAATAAATAATTTAGACTTGCCAATAGCTGAAGAAGATGACATTGCCCTTCTGTCCTATACAGGCGGGACAACGGGTACACCCAAAGGCGTCATGCATTCCCAGAAAGGACTCGGCGCCGCGATACTTTCTGCAGCTATCGAAGACCCGCTGGACGACCGGGACCGGGTATTGCTAAGTACGCCCATTGTGCATTCAGCCGGTTCACTACTTTGGAGATCCCTTGTTTCAGGCGTCCATGTTTATGTGATGGGCTCATTCGACGCTGCAGCATTCATACAGGCGATAAAGGAACATGAAATCACGACGACATTCATGGTACCGACCATGTTATACAGGCTTCTTGATCAGACCAAGAAGATGGAATATGATATGAGCTCCATGCGCAATATCTTCTATGGTGCGTCACCGATTTCGCAGAAGCGCCTTAAAGAAGCTTTTGAAGTATTCGGGCCTATCATGCGCCAGCAATACGGCATGACAGAATGTAATATTGTCATTTCAAGACTATCGAAGAGCGCTCATGTATGGGCTTATCATAATAATCCGGAAGTTTTGAAAAGCTGTGGAAAACCGTGCATTCTTACCGAAGTTCGACTGATTGATGAGAATGGAAATGATGTAAAACCAACCGAGTTTGGAGAAATCATCGTAAAGTCCCCAGCCATGATGGTTGGATATTATCAAAGACCGGATCTTACCCGTGAATACATCCGTGATGGCTGGTTCTACACGGGGGATATTGGTAAATGGGATGAAAGCGGTTACCTGTATATTGTAGATAGGAAGAAAGATATGATCATTACAGGCGGGATGAACGTATATTCTTCAGAAGTGGAGCGAGTGGTGAACCAGCACCCTTCTGTTGCATTGAGCGCATGCATTGGCGTTCCCCATCCAGATTGGGGAGAAGTAGTGTGTGTCGTGATAGCATTGCATGAAGGATTGAGCTGTACTAGTGAGGAATTAATTGATTTCTGCAAACAAAGGACCTCTAAGTATATGGTTCCTAAAATTGCCTATTTTCTTGATAAGTTCCCATTAACGCCGATTGGAAAAATAGATAAAAAAGAATTAAGAAAGATGTTTTCACAAGGTATTCTAACCATTTAGCAAAATTGAGACTTATAGCAAATATAAGATAGAGCAGAGGAATGCAAATAAGCCTCGCACGTTTACCTGGAACCAGGACGTGTGAGGCTTTTATGTGCTATATCCAAGATGTGTTTGGAATATGAGTATAATTAACGTTGCAGTGAACGTTTAATGAAGTGAGGAAGTATGATTATTATCTAAAGGAAATGATACTGAAATATTATATTTTTCGATTGATTCCACCAATTCATGAATGAAAAAAATCGTGTGTTAGGATATAATATATTATTATATTGGAGATTCATTGTGGAATTTCCTTTTTTTATGGGTTTCATTTGTTTATCTTCTCGATGCACGGGAAAATAAATTATAGTTGTATATGTTTTTATAATAATAATTAGAGTTGAGTAGAGGGGTTTGATTTAATGGAGTTCTTAGAAAAATTTATTAGTGAGGCTAATGGTGTGCTATGGTCTTCCATATTGATCATCATGTTGGTGGGATTGGGTCTTTATTTTAGCATCCGCACGAAGTTTGTCCAATTCAGAATGGTAGGGGAAATGTTCAGGCTTTTGGGAGAAGGGGCCACTGCGGATAAAAAAGGTGTCACATCCTTTCAGGCATTTTGCATAAGCACGGCATCGCGGGTAGGAACGGGTAACCTTGCGGGTGTTGCCATCGCGATCACGACGGGCGGACCTGGAGCCGTATTCTGGATGTGGTTAATAGCATTGATCGGATCTGCTTCCGCATTCATTGAAAGTACACTTGCTCAAATCTATAAAGTCAAGGATGGGGATGCATTCCGCGGCGGTCCTGCTTATTATATGGAAAAGGCATTGAATGCCCGTTGGATGGGAATCACTTTCGCCGTGTTGATTTCGCTTACATTTGGACTGGCTTTCAACTCGGTACAAGCCAATACGATTACAAGCGCATTCAATGAATCGTTTGGGATTGAAAAGTGGGTTACGGCTCTTATCTTGGCTATGGTCACGGCTGTCATCATTTTTGGCGGGATAAAAATGGTTGCAAAAGTCTCTGAAGTCATCGTTCCAATCATGGCAGGAGCCTATGTGATAGTGGCGTTGATTATCATCATCATGAACATTACCGAGTTACCTGGCGTTTTTGCTTTGATCTTTGAAAGTGCATTCGATGGAATAAAAGAAGTGGCTGGCGGAGTACTGGGAGCTGCCATGATGCAGGGAATCAAGCGCGGCCTATTTTCAAATGAAGCCGGGATGGGTAGTGCACCAAATGCTGGTGCGACGGCTGATGTCAGTCATCCCGTCAAACAAGGACTCATTCAGTCTCTAGGTGTTTTTGTCGATACGCTCATCATTTGCAGCTCGACAGCCTTCATCATTTTGTTTTCCGGTCTTTATACATCGAAGGAAACGGACGGTATCGTCCTTACCCAAAATGCCCTCGGAACGGCATTGGGATCTTGGGCAGGTATTTTCCTTGCCATTATCGTACTTTTATTCGCCTTTAGTTCCATTGTCGGCAACTATTATTATGGAGAGTCGAACATCGGCTTCATCAATGAAAATAAGGTTTGGCTGAATGTCTATCGTGTCGCAGTCGTAGGAATGGTGATATTCGGTTCGCTTGCCTCACTGGATTTTGTTTGGGGACTGGCTGACTTGCTTATGGCCCTTATGGCCATTATCAACCTAATTGCCATAGCATTACTAGGGAAAATTGCTTTTGCTGCACTGGCGGATTATCAAAAGCAAAAGAAAAGTGGGAAAAATCCAGTTTTCCATGTGAACAATATTAAAGGTTTGAAGAATGTGGAATGTTGGGGTGACCCATCCGATAATGTGAATGTGAAAAAGGAAGCCTAAGTTCTCATTAAGCTTACAAGTAAGTCCTTGAAAGGGGATTTTACTTGTAAGCTTTTTTCGTCTTTTCCCTCCTTTTTTCATCATTATTGAATATTGCTTCGTTTTTTACACAAAATACCTTATGTCTTTAATACTGCAATGATAAATTAAAAACTAGGAGTGAAACAAATGGATAGGAAGCAATCAAAAAATGAATCTTCAGAAGTTGCCGGGAGAATATATGATGTCAGCGATTATAAACGGGAAGATCCTTTATCTTCTGGACTGGCTCGAACCCACGAACAAGTCTCGGATACTTATGCGGAAGGCGAGATAAAGGCAGTCATTGATGATGTAAACGGAAGAGATATTGAGATTACAAAAGAAAAGGAAGAAAAGTAATACTGAGGTTTTTGTTTTTGAACAAGGAATATCGCTGATATTTTAAAGATATATCGGGTCCCCTAGCTTCTGGAAAGATGAAACGGAAGCTAGGGGATCTTAATTAATAAATTTTTTCTATTTCCAAGTTTTGAAGCAATTCTTCCTTCGTTCTTGGGAAAAGGTCCCTTTCTGCAAGATTCCTTGATTGAAGAAGGGCTTGAAACATTTCAAAAACCCACGGTTTCTCCAGATGTGCCTGCAGCAAAACGTCTTCATCATGGAAAACGGAAACAGGGTCCCCTTGGTATATGACCTTACCATCGTTCATGACCACGATTTCGTCAGCCCATTGGTAAGCAAAATTAACATCATGGGTTGAGAGGATTATCGTTTTGTCAGGGTGGTGGATACTGTCCAGCAGATTCATGATCTGTCTTGAGAAATAAGGATCCAATCCAGCGGTAGGCTCGTCAAGGAGCCAGACATCGGGCTCCATGGCAAGTACACCTGCGATGGCGACCCGTTTTTTTTGCCCAAGGCTCAAAAAATGGGTAGGTCTATCTTTTAGTTCGGTTACTTCCGTTTCAGCCATTGCCCAATTTACTTTCTCCTGGACTGTATTTCTATCCCATCCTAAATTCATTGGTCCAAACGATATATCCTGTTGTACATTAGCGGAAAAGAGCTGAGAGTCGGGATCTTGAAAAACGATACCGACTTGCTTTCGTAATGATAATAATGCTTTCCGGTCATATTTCATTTTCTTGCCCTTAAATCTGATCTTTCCTGCAGTAGGTTGTAATAGACCATTTAAATGGAGGAATAAAGTCGATTTGCCAGCACCATTATTGCCTAATAATGCAATTTTTTTACCTTGTTGGATCGTTAGCGAAAGTCCTTTTAAAGCGAAGGTTCCATCTGCGAATTGATGGGTGAGGCCTTCTATATGAAAAATATGCTCGTCCATTGTTGGGTTGCCTCCAATTTACAAATATCCATTAATTAGGATTAAGCTTCCTAGTATGACAATCGCGATCAGCCAATTGCGTGAGGAATAGGTGTAAGTATCCTCGATATAGGAAAGGTTCTCCTGATAGCCTCTTGCGTTCATGGCCATCGTCAACTGTCCAGAGCGCTGCAATACTCCTAAAAATAATGATGAAATTAGTAATCCGAGAGATCGAATGCCTTTCCTAAACGAACCATACCCCAGCCGTGAAGCTTGTGATTGGTGAATGGCCAAAGCCGTATCTAAAAAAATAAAGATGAATCGATAGGTCAATTCTATTAAATCGACCAATAACGAAGACACTTTAAGTTTTCGCAGCACGGATAGGATGACGGTAATGGGTGTAGTTAAGGTAAGGAAATATAAACAGCTGATACTGCAGAATACGACAGTGATCAAATTTGCCACCGTACCAAAGCTGTCATCGCTGATGAATATTTGCCAATTCCCGATCTTCCAAGACCACCATGTATTCGAAATCGAAGTGAATTTACTAGTGAAAGAAAAAAGGATGGTAATGGTTCCTGATAGTATAAAAAATCCCGGTAATAGAAGTAATTTAAGATAATAAGAAAGCGGGATTTTTGCCGCGAAAATGATTAAAGCGCTCATCACCGTAAAAGTGATGAGCGAAACGGCCATATCCCTTACCGTTAACGAAAACAGCAAAAGAGAGAGTGCAAAAACCATCTTTTCCAACGGATGTACATCCTTCAGCCCATTGAAATAGGCATATTTATCAATGAGTAACATGCTTCGATTTTTCGGCCAATTCTTGTTTGGTTTGCTTATTCCTTTGTTTCATCACACCAATGAAGTATCCAATGAAACCGGCTCCGATTGCAGCTTGAAGCGCAAATAATAAACTTTCGGTTTCTGCACCTGGCGGCTCCCAAATACTGTTGAACCATGGCTTGTATTCCGGATGGATCTTAGTGATGGCTTCCTCAGCTTCGCCGTCGGCACCGCCAAATTCCGTTCCTTGTTGGGTGATTAACGGTAAGGTTGCAAGAATGACAACCAGGAAAAGCAGCAGTAAACTTTTTTTCATTTTAACGGGCCTCCTTAGATAAAACTCGCAGCAATTTCAATTCGCCTAGATTGTATTTTTTCAAGAAATTCATTACGACGACTGTCAATAACCCCTCACTGATGGCCAAGGGAATTTGGGTCAGGGCAAAAATTCCTGCAAATTTACTGAAAGAGGCCATGAATCCTCCTACCTCGGAAGGGAAAGCAAGAGCAAGTTGAACAGAAGTTACCACATAGGTGCCCAAATCCCCAAAAGCAGCTGCCAAGAATACGGCAAGTGAAAAAGACCATCCCAATTTAGTTGCGCCCTTGAAGACAAAGTAAGCAATGAAGGGTCCGCAAACGGCCATGGAGAATGCATTGGCCCCTAATGTCGTCAATCCTCCGTGTGCCAGTAAAACAGCTTGAAATAACAGAACGATGGAGCCGACCACACTCATGGCCAACGGTCCGAATAGTATGGAACCTAAACCAACTCCGGTAGGGTGCGAAGAACTTCCCGTAACGGAAGGAATCTTTAGGGCCGATAATATAAATACAAATGCGCCCGATAGGCCAAGTATCATTTTTGTTTCTGGGTTTACCCTTACTTTGGACCTAATGGACCGGTAACCCAAGATTAAAAATGGAAGCGTCACGGCCCACCAGAATATAGCCCATTCTATGGGTAAAAAGCCCTCCATGATATGCATGGCCAATGCCCGTTTCGGGACAAAAAGCAGTAAAATGACAAAATAAATAATTTTCCAATTGGTTCTTTTCATTCTTTCTCCTTTCAACACTTTTAATTGTTCTGATCAATCTTGAGAAGAAAAGCGGCGCCCAAACTAAAAAGCACTTCTCTCAAAGGAAAGAAGTGCGTAATGAACAGGAATTTTGCAGCATGAACCAACCATGGGCCATTTTGCCTGATCCGCACGCCCATCCTCGTAGGCTGAAACAGTTTCACACTTCATGGCAGGTCTCCTGGCTTTGGTTCATCATCCCATTACATCCTTCCCATCTCATTTGACAGTGGATTAAAGTTAACGTAATGGAACTTCCCTTTACAGTGGCGGGACCGCTCCGGATTTTCACCGGCTTCCCTTTTAAGCTGAATTCCGAGAAATTCAACACCATGAAACTTATGTAATTATTTAGAAAATTCTCGTATAGTGTACCATAAAGAAATAATTCCAGCTACACTATCTTTTTTTGGAGGCCGAAATTTGTTGCGAGGAAAGGATTGTAACTGGTTTTACACGTTTAAACTTTTCTAAACAGTCGGAATAAACTATTGAATTTTGACAAAGTTGTTATATGATAGATTAAGTTAGTTGGAAATGTATAATAAAACCAAATATTTCATTTTAAAAGTGCCCTTGTGTGAATAAGCAAGGGATAATAGGGAAATCGGTGAAAATCCGATGCAGCCCCCGCTACTGTAATCGCTGATGAAATTGTCGATAGCCACTGGCATGATGCCGGGAAGGGACAAAGTAAAATGAAGCGTAAGCCAGGAAACCTGCTTTTAAAATTGCATGATACTTTTCGGAGGGAAAGGTAGAAGGACTATGACGATTTTGGGAGGATTTGGCATGCTTGCCTTTGGCTCCTCATTCATATAGTTTTTTTAAAACCTTGACTCTTATGTTAAGGTTTTTTATTTTGCCTTTTCCCTGAACTCAGGAGGAAGAAAATGACTACTTGGAACTTGACGGGTACAAATACGCATCTGTTGATTTGTAATGGGAGCAGCTGCATGAAAAAGGGCGGGGAAGAAGTAACCCAAGCGATTCGCGATGAAATTGCTTCAAAAGGGCTGGATCTGAAAATCCATACAACGAGGACACGCTGTAACGGAAGATGTAAGGATGCCTGCGTTGTGATTGCCTATCCCCAAGGAAACTGGTATCGAGTGGAAACGCCTGATTTCGGCCGGCAGATCGTCAGTAATATCGATGATGGTGAGTTTGTTCCACAGATGATCTATCAGTACAATGACGGGGAAATGACCCCTAATCCGGATTTTCCTGCTCATACGGGTATTTCAAAGAACAAAGCGTAAAAGGAGATGTCTTAATGAGTACAAACGGTAAATTATTCGTCGTGGGGTTTGGGCCCGGGAATTTTGAACACATTACCAAACGTGCCGTCGAAGCCCTTCAAGAAAGTGACTACATCATTGGTTATAAAACTTATGTTGAACTCATTCAGGGACTGCTTACAGATCAAACGATCATTAGTACGGGGATGACTGAAGAGGTATCACGTGCACAGGAAGCAGTGAAACAAGCGGAGCTGGGAAAGAAAGTGGCGGTGATTTCCAGTGGGGATGCCGGAGTTTACGGGATGGCAGGGTTGGTTTATGAAGTATTGATTGAAAAAGGCTGGAAAGAAGAAACTGGAGTGGGCATTGAAGTCATTCCTGGCATCTCAGCAATCAACTCATGTGCGTCTTTACTTGGGGCGCCCGTCATGCACGATTCGTGTACGATCAGCCTCAGTGATCATTTAACTCCTTGGGAACTGATCGCTAAAAGGGTTGAAGCAGCTGCAATGGCAGACTTTGTCATTGCACTTTATAATCCGCGCAGCGGCAGGCGGACCCGGCAAATTGTTGAAACACAGAAGATTCTCCTTCGCTACCGCTCGCCGGATACACCTGTCGGGTTGGTGAAAAGTGCTTATCGCGATAGGCAGGATATTGTCATAACCAATTTGCAGGATATGTTGAATCACGATATTGGAATGTTGACAACCGTCATTATCGGTAATTCATCCACCTTTTTATATGATGACAAAATCATCACACCAAGAGGCTATCAGAGAAAATATACGCTGAACTCGGAAAAGCAAACATTGAAGCCGCATCAGCGACTGCAAAAAGAAGCGGAACCGTGGGCATTAGATCAAGAAGCCTTAACCGAGTCCGCTGGAGGAGTTGGATTACTTACAAAAGCACCAGAAAAGAAGCCAGCTTCCTATGAAATGGCAATGGAGGCCCTGTCAAGAGTCAAGGGTCAAGCCGTTAAGCAATCCATTCAGCCGATTGTTCAGCAAAAAATGGAGTCGGTGTTCGAACTTGCCGTTAGTCCAGGTGTGGCGAATAAACAATTCACTCCCAAACAAATGATGACACTTGCGGAAGTTGTCGGGGAAAAGGGAACGATGGAATATACGCCAAATCATAAAATCGTCTTAAAGATCCCGACAATGGATCCGGAAGTCATTACAGGGAAATTGAAATCAGCAAACTTTCTCTTGTCGCCGATTGGGGATGTACTGACATTAAAAGCCTGTGATTTCTGTGATGGTGAAAAAGCGGAATCCATTCCTTATGCGGACGAAATACACCGGGTGCTTGGCGGAATGAGCATGCCCAAGGAACTGAACATCGGTTTTAATGGGTGTGGGATGGCCTGTTATAGTGCTGTGATGGATGATATCGGTATTGTCTTCCGGAAAGGGAAGTTCGACTTATTTCTTGGAGCTAAACCGGTTGGAAGAACAGCCCATCCGGGTCAGCCCGTAGCGGAAGGCATTGAACCGGAACAGCTTGTAGAACTGATCACGGACATTGTCGGCGAGTATAAGCAAAATGCCCATCCAAATGAGCGGCTTTTTAAATACTTCAAACGTTCGAAAAAGATACAGAATTTTTCTTATCAGGACATCGCTCCCAAAATAAACATAGAGCCTGCGCCTTGTGAAGACTAATCAAGAGGGGGAAAGTAAATGAAAGCAGTTTTGTTCGTAGGACACGGAAGCCGGTTGGCTTCGGGAAATGAAGAAGTCCGTCATTTTATTGAAAATATGATTCCGGCAATGGACGGGCGTTTCCTAGTGGAAACGTGCTTCTTGGAATTTGCGGCACCGAATATATCCAAAGGAATTGATAATTGTGTAAAACGAGGGGCTACTGAAGTTATCGTCATACCGATCATTTTGTTGCATGCAGGACATTCGAAATTACATATCCCAGCTGAAATAGAGGATGGGAAAACCAAGTATCCAGAAGTGAAATTCACATATGGCCAAACGATCGGGGTCCACCATGATGTATTGACGATCCTGACAGACCGTCTTGAGGAAGCGGGATTCGATACGACCTCTGAACATTCAGAGACAGCGATATTGCTAATTGGCCGAGGCGGTAGTGATGCTGATGCAAATAGTGATATATTTAAAATTTCACGATTATTATGGGAAAAATTAAACGTTAAATGGGTCGAAACAGCCTTCATGGGTGTAACGGACCCTCACGTTGATGAAGGTATTGAACGATGCATCCGCTTAGGGGCAAAAAAAATAGTGATGCTGCCATATTTCCTCTTCACTGGGGTGTTGATGGAAAGAATGGAAGATATGCTGAAAGGCTATCAAGAGCAATATCATGATCGAGAATTCATATTGGCAAAGTATTTTGGATATCATCCAACCTTACAGAACATTCTGCAAGAACGAGTAATTGAAGCCAGTGAAGGCAAATCAAGCGGGGCGCGTGATTTGGAAAACTATCGTAAACATGTCGAGGAACATGGACATGCTCACCATCATCACCATCACGACCACGACCATGATCACCATCACGACCACGAACACCATCACGACCATGATCATCACCACGATCATGATGGGCAAGCGGTGGGGACATCAAAATGATTTTGTTCTTGGCGGGTACAAGTGATGCAAGGGAATTAGCGATTGAGATACAGCAGGTTGGGTTCAAGGTTTTGGCAACTGTTGTAACCGAATCGGCGGCCAAGAGTTTGCAGGATGCAGGGATATCCACCCGGATTGGCCGATTATCTGCAGAAGATATGACATCTTTAATCTCTGCAAAAGGGTTTCAGGCTGTAGTCGATGCAAGTCACCCATTTGCCGAAGAAGCATCCAAAAACGCCCTTATTGGAGCAAAGGCAGCAAATGTTCCTTATATTCGTTATGAGCGTGAAAGTCAACGGTTTCAGAATGATAAATTGATAGTTGTCCGTGATTATGAGGAAGCTGCCAAGCTTGCCGCAGAAAAACGGGGAGTCATCATGCTCACGACCGGAAGTAAAACCCTAGCCGTGTTTGCAAAAGAATTGGTGGGGCTCGAGAATACCAGAGTCATAGCGAGAATGCTGCCACGCATGGACAATATGGAAAAATGTGCGCAGCTGGGCATTGAACAAAAAAATATCGTTGCGATTCAAGGGCCATTTTCCAAAGAATTAAATAAAGCTCTATATGAGCAGTATGGGGTCACATTGATGATAACGAAAGAAAGCGGCAAGGTCGGTGCGGTTGATGAGAAATTGGAAGCCGCGTTGGAATGTGGAATTGAGACGATCATGATATCTCGACCGGATGTCGACTATCAGAATGTTCATTCCAGTTTTGAACATGTCATTGCCGAGTTGAATAATCAATTAAAAGGAAAATAGGAGGAATGCAAGATGGATTTTAAAACGGATTTTAAACCGCTAACGGTAGACCCAGACAAAATATATGATTATAGTTTTTCAATCATTGCTGAAGAAATGGGCAATCATGATTTTTCTGAAGATGAATGGAAGATCGTCCGCAGGGTCATTCATGCTTCAGCGGATTTTGAATTGGGAAGAAGTGTCATCATCCATCCAAATGCCATTCAAGCTGGTGTGGAGGCCATTCGCAAAGGAAGGCATGTCATTGCTGATGTGCAAATGATCGAGAGCGGCACAGGCAAAAAAAGATTTCAAAAACACGGCGGGGACGTTCATTGCTATATTTCAGATCCGGATGTGATGGTCGAAGCCAAACGGTTGAATACGACAAGGGCAATCATTTCGATGCAAAAAGCTGTAAAGGAAAATGAAGGGGGCATTTATGCCATTGGCAATGCACCTACCGCTTTACTTGAGCTGATTCGCCTTATTAAAGAAGGGATTGCAAAACCGGACTTAATCATTGGAATGCCTGTTGGGTTTGTTTCTGCAGCAGAATCGAAAGAGGAACTCGCTAAGATCACAGAAGTTCCATTCATTACGAATATTGGCCGAAAAGGTGGAAGTACTGTCACTGTTGCCGCATTGAACGCGATTTCCCTTTTAGCTGATAGTTAAAAAACATGGAAAAGAAAGTGAAAAAAGACCCCTCACAAATGCGTCATGGATATACGACGGGAGCATGTTCGACAGCCGTGACCAAAGCGGCATTGACTGCATTGATCACGGGGGATGCACTTGAGGAGGCAACGATTTCCTTGCCCATCGGCCGAGATGCCACTTTCACTATTGAGAAATATGAAATATCGGAAAATGCGGTTAGTGCTGAAACGATCAAAGATGCCGGAGATGATCCCGATGCCACACATCTGGCCCATATTATCTCTACTGTCAGCTGGTCGGATGCACCTGGGATTATCCTGGATGGAGGGACCGGAGTTGGTCGTGTGACAAAACCCGGGCTTCCCGTTCCTGTAGGGGAAGCAGCCATTAATCCAGTACCGCGCAAAATGATTTTAACAACTGTGCAGCAAACATTGGAAGAATTTAAGATCAATAGAGGAGTGAAAGTCGTCATCTCCGTACCCGCAGGTGAAGAAATAGCGAAAAAGACATTAAATGGCCGCTTGGGGATTGTGGGAGGCATTTCCATTTTGGGAACAAGGGGCACTGTCGTCCCTTTTTCCAGTTCCGCCTATATGGCAAGTATCGTCCAGGCTATCAGTGTCGCCAAAGCGAGTGGGTGTGAGCATCTAGTCTTAACGACTGGCGGGCGCAGTGAAAAGTATGCAATGGGCCTTCTTCCAGACTTACCTGAGGAAGCCTTTATTGAAATGGGTGATTTTGTGGGCTTCTCACTTAAGCAATGTAAGAGGCAGGGAATTAAAAAGGTATCACTGGTCGGCATGATGGGTAAATTCTCCAAAGTGGCCCAAGGTGTGATGATGGTGCATTCAAAAAGTGCCCCGGTCGACTTTGGTTTCCTATCGGAAATAGCCCAAAGCGTCGGAGCTGAAGATGATCTTGTTCTTGAAATCAAGAATGCAAACACAGCGTCACAAGTCGGGGATATGATGTCAGCCATTAATAACTTTGACTTTTTTAATAAACTATGTGAATCCTGCTGTCACTCTGCCATTAACCAGGTGAAGGGCGGCATTGAAATGGAAACGGCGATTTATTCGTTGAAAGGACAATTACTGGGAAGGGCTGTTGGAATTGAGTCAATCGATTAAATTAATTGGGATAGGGGATAACGGTCAGGAAAGCTTACTGCCTCAATATGCCCAATGGATAGAAGAAAGTGAAGTGCTGGTCGGAGGTGAACGGATCTTATCCTTCTTTCCGACCTATTCTGGCAAGAAGATTGTCATAAAGGGCGGCTTGAAAAAGGTCGTGGAGCAACTGCAGGATGAAACTCGTCCAACGGTTGTCTTAGCTTCCGGTGACCCACTGTTTTATGGAATGGGAGGCTATCTTTCCAGCAAAATCAACATGGAGGTCTACCCATATTTCAGTTCGATTCAGCTTGCTTTCGCAAAAATGGGGGAAAGCTGGCAAGATGCCTTTCTCGTCAGCATTCATGGCCGCAGTATGAAAGGGCTGGCCCAAAGAATTGATGGGAAAGCGAAAGTGGCCTTACTTACAGACAGTGAAAATAGTCCTGATCAACTGGCTAAATATCTCCTTTCATTCGGAATGACTGAATACCGGGCATTTGTGGCTGAAAACCTTCAAGGAGAAGCAGAAGAATCTGGCTGGTATGAACTAGATGAAATGACGGAACGGGAATTCTCTCCCTTGAATGTCGTCATTTTGAAAAGAAAATCAGAAGGTCCAAGCTGGTCCTTGGGGATAGAGGATGAAGAATTTTCGCAGCGTAAGCCGGACAAAGGCCTCATAACCAAAAAGGAAATTCGAGTATTGAGTCTGCATGCGTTGAAGCTAAGGAAAAACAGCATAGTTTGGGATGTTGGGACGTGTACGGGCTCAATGGCAATTGAAGCGGCCAAGCTTGCATCCGAAGGCCAAATCTTCGCAATTGAAAAAAATGAGCCTGATTTAGAAAACTGTTATCAAAACCAACGTAAATTCCGTACCGATATAACGGCTATTCATGGAAAAGCCCCGCAGGGATTGGAAACTTTTCCGGATCCTGATGCAATCTTCATTGGCGGGACCGGCGGCGAAATGGCAGAGCTGATCAATACTTGCTGCAAACGGCTTAAAGTTGGCGGCAGGATCGTTCTGAATGCTGCGACGATCGAGAATCTTTACCGGGCTAATGAAGCATTTGCTGAAGCTGGTTTTCACACTTCCATCATGCATGCGCAAATCTCCAGAAGTAAGCCAATATTGGGAATGAACAGATTTGTACCTCTTAATCCGGTTTATATCATTACTGCACAACGAAAGGAAGACATGAATGAGTAATCTTGGTACATTATATGGCCTTGGCGTGGGCCCGGGCGATCCAGAGCTAATTACAGTAAAGGCATTTCGCGTGATTCAGGAATCTCCGGTCATTGCGTATCCCAAAAAAAGAAAAGGGAGTAAAAGCTACGCCCATCGCATTGTTGAAGTTTACATTCGTCCTGAAGAGAAGGAGATGCTGGGCCTTGTTTTTCCGATGACGAAAGATCAAGCCATCTTGGATCGGGAATGGAATGGAACGGTTGAAAAGGTTTGGCAAAAATTAAATGAAGGAAAAGATGTAGCTTTCGTTACGGAAGGCGACCCGCTTTTATATAGTACGTTCATACATATGATGAAATTGATGCAGGAGTTGCATCCTGAAGTCGAAATCAAGACGGTCCCGGGCATTTCTTCCTTTAATGGATCAGCGTCAAGGCTGGGCATCGCTTTGGCTGATGGTGATGATCATGTTGCGATAGTTCCTGCAAGGGATGATTATGAAGCGATGAAGAAGGCGATCGAAGATCATGATGCCGTGGTGTTCATCAAAGTGGCAAAGGTCATCGATTTAATGATTTCCGTTTTAAAAGATTTGGACTTACTTGAAAAGGCCTCGGTTGTAACCAAAGTCACTTCCGATGAAGAAGTGATTTGGAAAGTGAGTGAATTGGAAGGACTTGAACTAGAATACTTAACATTGATGGTGGTGAGAAAATGAAGATATATATTGTAGGGGCCGGCCCGGGTGATCCGGATTTGATTACTGTAAAAGGATTGAACATTCTCCAAACGGCCGATGTGATTTTATATACGGATTCATTAGTGAATGAAGAATTGATTGCTAAGGCAAAACCCGATGCTGAGGTGCTAAAAACGGCTGGAATGCATTTGGAAGAAATTGTTGGCATCATGGTCGATCGTGTTAAAGAAGGAAAGATGGTTGCCAGAATCCATACAGGGGATCCTGCCATGTACGGTGCAATCATGGAACAAATTGTCCTATTGAAGAAAGAGGGTATTGGTTATGAGGTGATCCCTGGAGTGAGTTCGGTATTCGCCTCAGCAGCAGCAATAGGAGCAGAACTGACTATCCCTGATTTAACCCAGACACTCATATTAACGAGGGCTGAAGGACGAACACCTGTTCCGGAATTTGAAAAATTACGTGATTTGGCTAGTCATCATTGTACGATTGCCCTTTTCTTGAGTGCGACCTTGACAAAAAAAATCGTTAAAGAACTACAGGAAGCAGGTTGGAAGGATGAAACACCGGTCGCAGTCATTCAACGGGCAACATGGCCGGACCAAAAAATTGTCCGTACCACATTAGTGAACTTAGATGATGCCATGCGTCAAAACGGTATTCGCAAGCACGCGATGATTTTGGCTGGATGGGCTTTGGACCCTGACATCCATGATAAAGATGAATACCGTTCCAAACTATATGATGCGAGTTTTACCCACGGTTTCAGAAAAGGTGTTAAACCATGATCATTGAATTGAAAGAAGCGGAACTTGCTCCCATTAAACGGTCCCATACTTATGCGATCGTAGCGATTACAAAGCATGGTGTCGAGCTGGCACGAAAATTACATACCGTTTTTTCTAATTCCGATCTATATTACATGAGCAAGTTTGAAAAAGGGGACGAAGAGCATAAACAGATACAGCTTTTTTCGGGCAGTGTCCGTATGCTATTGCCAGCTTTGTTCAAGGAATATAAAGGAATCATACTAATTATTTCTCTCGGGGCAGTAGTCAGGATGATTGCACCAATTTTGAAGGATAAGAAAACGGATCCAGGTGTCGTAGTCATTGATGATAAAGGGGAAAATGTTATCAGTGTTCTTTCAGGGCATCTGGGAGGGGCAAATGAACTGACAAAGGAAGTGGCTGCAGCGCTTGACGCAAGAGCCATAATCACGACGGCTTCGGATGTACAAAAAACGATTCCTGTCGACTTATTCGGCCAGCGCTTCGGCTGGATTTGGGATTCAGCAGAAAAATTGACGCCAGTAAGTGCGTCCGTTGTAAATGAAGAGCATGTTGCCGTTGTACAGGAATCAGGTGAACGGAACTGGTGGCATTATGATACGGCTTTACCTGAACGAATTATCGTATACCCATCCATTGAAGAAGCGCTTCAAGCAAAGCCGCAAGCTGCTCTGGTTGTGACTCACCGCATGCTTAAGCAGTCGGAAAAGAGGATCCTTGAAAATGGAATCGTATATCGTCCAAAGGTCATCGCTCTCGGTATCGGGTGCAATAGGGGAACGGAGGCTGCTGAAATTGAGCAGGTGATTGAAGAAACATTAGCCGAATTATCATTTTCAATAAAAAGCGTTAAAGCGATTTGTACAATTTCCTTAAAGAAAGACGAAATCGGCTTGATTGAAGTAGTTGAAAAATACGGCTGGGAATTCGTGCATTATGAACCCGAAGAGCTTAATCAAGCCAAAATCGAGGCGCCATCGGATACAGTGTTTAAATACACGGGTGCATATGGTGTGAGTGAACCGGCTGTAAGGATTTATACCAAAGCTGAACAATTGGAGCTTGTTAAGAAAAAATCGGGAAACGTAACCATTTCAGTTGGGGTCATTCCTTTTTAAGGAGGAAGAAACAAATATGAACGATAGAAGACTGGTAATTGCGGGTACCGGAAGCGGGGTCGGAAAAACGACATTGACCATCGGAATCATGGCAGCCCTCCAGAAGAAAGGCTATACCGTTCAAGGGTTCAAATGTGGTCCTGACTATATTGATCCTACTTATCATACTGCAGTTACAGGAAGGGTTTCACGCAATCTTGACAGTTGGATGTTCGAACATGACACTGTCCGGGAAATTCTTAACAAAGCAGGTACCGGAGCTGATATATCGATCATCGAAGGGGTCATGGGCTTCTTCGATGGCAAAAGTCCGTTAGCCAATACAGGATCGACGGCCGAAATCAGCATCATCACGCAAAGCCCTGTCCTGTTGGTAGTCAATTGTGCCAGCATGGCTCGGAGTGCAGCTGCCATCGTAAAGGGATTTCAGGACTTTTCGACGGGTCCTAACATCATTGGGGTCATTGCCAATCAAGTGGGAAGTGTAGGCCATTACAAAATCGTCAAATCAGCAATTGAGCAAGAATGCGATGTACCGGTGCTCGGTTATATGAAGCGGGAATTGGATATTGATATTCCAAGCCGTCATTTAGGTTTAATTCCAGCGATTGAACGCGGGGAACTAAATCCGTTTTTCGATAAGCTTGCACAATTGGTCATGGAAACGATTGATATCGATCAGTTGTACCGTTTGTCCAAGACAAATCCCGTTACCAGTGGAAACTCAAATATTTTTCAACCCAAAAATGAAAGTGACGTGTGCATTGCCGTCGCAAAAGATGCAGCCTTCAATTTTTATTATCAGGAAAACCTTGAGCTGCTTGAAGCATATGGGGCGAACATCAAGTATTTTTCTCCATTAAACGGGGATGAAGTACCATTGGATGCTGATGGTTTATACCTTGGAGGGGGTTTTCCTGAGGAATTTGCAGCTGAACTTTCCGGTAACGTGGATGCTATCAAATCCATCAGAAGCACCATAGAAAAGGGGATGCCGACTCTTGCGGAATGTGGCGGTTTCATGTTTTTGAGCAAATCGATTGAAACGACTTCCGGAGAAACGCATCAGATGGCAGGAATGATACCGGGCAGGATTAAAATGCAGAAAAAGCTTGCAGCACTTGGGTATCGTGAAATAACAGGAACTCCAGGCAATTTTTTGATCAACGAAATGGAGCAGGCAAAAGGTCATGAATTCCACTACTCGACATTTGAAGCGGATGCTGATCTTACACATGCTTATGAAGCCAAAGGCAGATTCGGTTCGAAACAAGAGGGGTGTGTATTGGACAACCTTGTTGCTGGGTATACCCACTTTCATTTTGCTTCCAATCCAACACTTGCAAAGAACTGGATCGATGCTTGCTTAAAACAAAAAAACAGATCTGCCCATGAAACTATCAACTAGTAAAAGGTATTTTTTGAAGCTTAAGAGGAGGCGCGAGCATGAAACCGGGAAAAGTTCATCTGGTCGGTGCGGGTCCCGGAGATCCGAAATTGATTACGGTATATGGACTGGAATGTATCCAAAAGGCGGATGTCATTGCATATGACAGGCTTGTCAATCCAGAACTATTAAACTATGCAAAAGAAGATGCAGAACTGGTGTATTGCGGGAAATCACCAGGGAAACATCATCTCATTCAAAATGAAATACATGAACTTTTAGTGGAGAAAGCCTTACAGGGGAAAAACGTCACCCGTCTGAAGGGTGGAGATCCGTTTGTCTTCGGGCGGGGCGGTGAGGAAGCGGAGATACTGTCTGCAAACGGGATTGAATATGATATCGTCCCAGGAATCACAGCGGGAATCGCAGCACCGGCTTATGCGGGCATCCCGGTAACCCACCGTGAACATGCCTCAAGTTATGCCATTGTGACAGGCCATGGCCGTGATTACAAGGGGCAGGATAACCTGAATTGGCAGGCGTTGGCTCAAGGCATCGATACCATTGCCTTTTATATGGGAATTGGTAATATGCCGTTCATCTGTGAAAAATTGATGGAGCATGGCAGGGATGGTAAAACGCCAGTGGCCGTCATTGAATGGGGCACGACAGATAAACAAAGGACGATCACCGGTACTTTGAGTTCGATTTCTTCGAAGGCTGTAAAAGAAGAAATTCAAAATCCGTCAATCTTTCTAGTAGGGGATGTCGTCCAATTAAGAGAAAAAATCCAATGGTTTGAAAGAGTGATTGAATCAGAGTCCATTAAGGAAAGGAATGAGTTGGAATGTCCATCATTCAAGAAATGAAGGAACGCCGGGCGATAAGGAATTACGAAGAAAAAGAAGTGGAAGATCAAAAAATCAGGCAGTTATTGGAAGCGGCTACGTATGCCCCTAACGACCGATTGCGTGAACCTTGGAGTTTTTATGTAATCAAGGGGGAAGCGAAGCACCGGTATGAAAGTTTGGCAGAAAGGTATCTGCATGAGCGCTTCCCTACCAAACCAAAATTGATTGAAAGTTCACTGGAAGTTGTTAAGACGACACCGCTCATCATTGTTGTGACTTCTGATATTTTGCCGGATGATCCAGATTCATCCGAAGACAATGTATTCGCGTCTTGTTGCGCTATCCATTCGATGTGGCTTGCCGCAAAAGAGCTAGGTCTTGGATTCGTTTGGCGGACTAGAGGAGTGGGTCTTGTCAGGGATGAACGCCTGAACGAATTTATCGGTTCACCGGATAACAAAAAAGTGATCGGCACCATTTTTGTCGGATACCCTAAAGGAGATCAACCGGTTCCTGCTACTAAAAGGACTTCATACATAGAAAAAACAGTTTGGCTATGAGGGTAGGTGAGTGAGTGGCACGCAGAGGATTAATGCTTATTTATACGGGAAACGGGAAAGGGAAGACGACTGCCTCATTAGGGGTGACTTTAAGGGCAATCGGCAGAGGAATGAATGTCAAATACCTTCAGTTCATAAAATCTCCAGAGCGTACATATGGGGAAGCATTGGCATTGGGAAAATTAGGAGTTAAAATGGAACAGCTAGGTATTGGTTTCACATGGACCAAAACCCCGGAAGAGCATCGCAATGCATTGGCGTTAGCTTGGGAAAAGGCGAAACTGGCCCTTGCTGATCCGGGCATTGATTTACTTGTTTTGGATGAGCTGAACAATGCTTTAGCCATTTCCAAATTCCCGATTGATGATGTCTTGCCATTGGCTGAAGTCATCGATGCAATACGAAATCGTCCCGCTCATATGCATATAGTCATTACCGGCAGGGACGCCAAGCCAGAGCTTATGGAAATGGCGGATTTGGTTTCATCGATTGAGGCGACCAAGCATTATTATGACGAGGGTATCGGTGCTGTAAAAGGGTTAGAGTTTTAGGGGGTGAGCGTAATGAAGGCACGATCCATCATGATACAAGGGACGTCATCCGATGTAGGGAAAAGTTTGATTTGTACGGCGTTTTGCCGGGTATTTTCCAATAAAGGATTACGTGTCGTCCCTTTCAAATCACAAAACATGGCATTGAATTCTTATGTAACCTTGGATGGCGGTGAAATCGGACGGGCTCAGGGAGTGCAGGCGGAAGCGGCACGGATAACGGCAACGACTGATATGAATCCGATTTTACTGAAACCAAAGCAGGATATGGTTTCGGAAGTGATCGTTCACGGAAAACATTTTCTTGATATGAATGCAAAAAGCTATCGGTCCCAATTTGTCCAGGAAGCCATGCCCATCATCCGTAAATCGGTGGAAAAACTACAAGATGAATATGACATCATAGTACTCGAAGGGGCAGGAAGTCCTGCTGAAATTAACCTTAAGGACCGGGATATTGCAAATATGCGAATGGCTAAACTCACGGATGCGGCTGTCATTTTAGTGGCCGATATTGATCGTGGTGGAGTATTTGCGTCCATTATTGGGACACTTGCCTTATTGGATCAAGAAGAACGAGATAGTGTAAAGGGGATCATCATCAATAAATTTCGTGGCATGCGTGAATTGTTGGACGATGGCATTGAATGGGTGGAAAAGGAAACCGGGATTCCGGTCCTCGGGGTGCTGCCTTATCTAGACGTGAATATTGAAGCGGAAGATTCACTTGCCCTCTCTTCCTTACGTTTTAAAAAACCTAAAAAGGCTGAGTTTCCGATCGATGTAGCCGTCCTGAGATTTCCGCGGATCTCCAATTTTACAGATGTGGATCCTTTTTTCGATGAACCCGGAGTAGGTGTCCGACTTGTTAGCAGTGTCCATGAGTTAGGTAATCCCGATCTGCTAATTTTGCCGGGTACAAAAAACACGATGGAAGACTTAGAGTGGTTGAAACGTATGGGATTTGATCGGGCCATCGATGAACGGCGGAAACAAGGAACGAAAATCTTCGGCATATGCGGCGGTTTTCAAATGCTAGGGACTGAACTTTTCGATCCTGATGCTATCGAGGGTGATGGTGAGAACGCAGAAGGGCTTTCGCTTCTTCCGGTGGAAACAGTCTTTCAAGCAGAAAAGAAGACGGTACAAATGGAAGGTGTCCTTTCTGCTGGGATAATGGAAAGTCAAATGAATCTTAACGGTTTCGAAATACATTTAGGCAGAACGACATTGAAGTCACAAGTAAGGCCCTTTCTATTATTGAAGGATGGAAGAGAGGATGGGGCCATTTCCAATGACAACCAAGTTATGGGAACATATCTCCATGGAATATTCCATAATCGCTTGTTCACTAGATTACTGGTTAACCAAATTCGACGGAACAAGGGGTTGGATGAAGTGAAGGAAAACGTTCAAAGCGACTCGGAGCGCAGGGAGGAAGCGTATAACCTCTTGGCTTCCCATCTGGAAGAAAATATTGATATGGATACCATCTATCAATGGTTGCAGCTCGAAACTGCAGAAAGTTGAACAAGAGTCAGATCGTGCCTAGTATGTTGATCAAGGCCCTTTTATCTGCAAGAAAGATCAATTTTGAGCTGCAATTCCTTTTATTTAGCCATAATAAGTGACAGAGGCATACAAGATATGTTATGTTGTCTTCTCTACATATTTTATGCAAAATAAAAGGATGAGGTGTTCATATGAATAAAACAGAATTAGTGAGCAGTGTTGCAGCACAAGCTGAACTGACAAAAGACGAAGCAAAAAAAGTAGTGGATGCATTGTTTGAAACAATCACGGCTACACTTGCTAAAGATGAAAAAATCCAATTAGTTGGTTTTGGTACATTTGAAGTGCGTGACCGTGCTGCCCGTACAGGAAGAAACCCGCAAACTGGCGAAGAAATACAAATTGCAGCTAGTAAAGTACCTGCTTTTAAAGCAGGTAAGGAATTAAAAGAAGCTGTAAAATAAAAGGTGAACGAAGAAAAAAACCTGGCGATGAAATATGCGCCAGGTTTTTTGTTTACTGACTGATTCGAAAAACAGATAATATATACCGAATGTAACTCAGAAATGGAAAAGATAATAAATCGACTTTGTCTCTACTCGTATGTTGTAAGAGCCATTTGGCGTTTCATAAATTGAAGGGATTAGGGCGTTCCCATGACCAACAATGAAAAAAGCCGTATCCATGAAGCAGTAATGGACTGTAACACAAATGAAAAAAAATTATAGTACTTATTAATAAGGTTTATACTGTGACTATGTTAGGCTAAATGAATAACAGGCTTTAAAACAAAAATAAAAGAGGTGAAAGAAATGCTGAAGAAAATAATGAAAAAAATCAAACAGCTTTCCCAAGGCAGCAGTGAGCGAAGACATGGGCATTATCGCCGAGGCAGCAGCAGCAGCAGCCGGGGGTACAAAAGGTATCCCATGAGTGGAAGTGACCGCTACAAGAGAAAAGGGCGGGGCAGCAGCAGCTAATTCCAATTCTTTGACTTCAATACAGCCTGCAAGTCCATTGAGATATCTTTAATATCTGAATAAGGTTCTTGGATGCTTAATAACCTTTTCAGTATATACACAGTTTCTTTTTCTAACGAAAGCTCTTCTGTCCAAGGAAGTGCTTTTTTACTTTTGGAAGCGTACGTCGTATAAAGTACATATAGAAGTATTTCCCCCAAGTCGTAAAAATCCTGCCTTTTCAGCTGCAAAATGGATTCTTTAGCGAGGTTGTCCGAATTGATCATCTTGGACAAACCAAAGTCTATCAAAATGGGCTGATGGTTCTTAAGTAAAATATTCGGTATACGTAAATCTTGATGGAAAATGTCATGCTCATGTAGATAACATACTAAATCGACCAGCTTATATAGAAAATATAGAGACTCTTTCTCATTGAACGTTAATTGATTCGAGAAAATATGGTCTTCTAAATTATTCCCTTCTATGAAATCCATCACAAAATAAACATTTCCATCCTGCGAAAATTTCTCGTGAAATTTAGGGATATTTCTGTGGTTTAACATTCGTAATATGGAAATTTCATTTTCAAACTGTTTCAGCTCTTTTTTGCTGCGGCGTTTACTTTTCCTGAGCTGTTTGATCACTATATTTTCATTCTTTTTCAAATCATTGCAACGATAAACAATACCGTAGCTTCCTGTTCCGATTACAGCTTTTACCTCGTAGCGGTAATTCAAAACCACACTCTTTTTTAAAGGAATATCCACAATTAACTGGTAGAACTTTCTAAAGGAACGCAAAATTGAAACTTTCCTCACCACTTTCATCTATTCAAGTCAAGAACAAAAAAAGGCCGTTATTAATTAAGCTGGAAATATGAATGAACATGGATAGTTTAACACTGATTTTGATAATGCGGTAATGAAAGTCATTTCTTCGGGGAGATCTTTTGATAGTTCACAATTAAAAATAAATTATTCGCTATCAACCACTTCGATCGAAGCAACCACATAATCAGTGGCCTCGATTACATCATCAACCGTAATATTGGGGACATGTAAATCTTTCCTTAATATGAAAGCTACTTCTGCCTCCACTTTTGGCTGGATTAACCGCAAACTCGAAATGCAGCCGTCATTTTCTATTTTCATCGTATCAAGTAAATGTCCATAATCCGGTTCATCCACTCCCAGAACCTCCTGCATAGCCTTTGAAGTCAAGCCTATCTTCTTACCTGACACAGCTGAATTTACGAGTAAAACAGCAGAATTCACGAGTAAACCGGCAAAACTCACGAGTAAAACAGTAGAATTTACGAGTAAACCGGCTAAACTCACGAGTAAAACAGCAGAAATCCCAAGTGAAAGTCAATTTCACGAGTAAAACAGCTGAATTCACGAGTAAACCGGCAAAATTCACGAGTAAAACAGCTGAATTCACGAGTAAACCGGCAAAATTCACGAGTAAACTACTAACTGAGCTCCCTTTGATCAAATTCTTTGAAGGCTACGGGAAATGAGGGTATGGAAGATTGAAAGTTTAGTAACCCTAAATCAAGAAAACTTTTCTAATACGTTTGACAATTGGATTTATCGTGTTAATATAAAGGCAAATGAATTTAATATACAATTTGTACCACTAGGGGTGCTTTATAGGTAAAAGTTGATTTTTTACCCACAAAAGCTGAGATTGAAGTATGACTTTAAGACCCTTAGAACCTGATCTGGTTTATACCAGCGTAGGGAAGTGGGGTCTGGAACTATACATTTCTGTATTATTTCAAGTACAACCACTTTCTTTACGTTTAAGAAAGTGGTTTTTTGTTTGCAAAAAAAGGGGTGATAAGTGTTTTTTCCGAAACGTTCATTGAAAAAATACAATTTGGAGGTAATGGACATGAAGTTTTCAGAGGAAATCCGTAAGGAAGTTGATCACATTTGGGAAGCTAGTTTTAATCATCCGTTCGTTGCAGGAATAGGAGATGGCACATTGCCATTGGAGTGTTTCCGTTTCTATGTCATGCAAGATGCCTATTATTTATCTCATTTTGCTAGAGTTCAAGCCTTAGGGGCAGTCAAAGCTACAGATTTACATACAACAAGCAGGCTTGCCGGCCATGCACAAGGAACATATGAAGCGGAGTTGAAGCTTCATGAGAATTTTTCCGAGAGATTAGGCATCACTAAAGAAGAACGGGAAAATTTCAAGCCTGCCCCGACTGCCTATGCTTATACTTCCCATATGTATCGTGCGGCTTATTCGGGACATTTAGGAGATGTTATTGCAGCTATCTTGCCGTGTTACTGGCTGTATTATGAGATAGGTGAAAAGCTGCAAGAGTGCATGCCCGAAGAGCCGATTTATCAAGAGTGGATAGCGGCTTACGGAGGAGAGTGGTTCCGCACTTTGGTGGAAGAACAAATTGCCAGGCTGGATGAGATTGCTGAAAAAGTAACTGAAGAAGATAAGGCGAGAATGAAAGAGCATTTTATTCTCAGCAGCCAATATGAATACTCATTTTGGGAAATGGCTTATCGTTTAGAGACATGGCCCGTTCATAAGGAAACATTAGAAGTATAAAAGGAGAATGAAACAATGAAAAAAGGATTGAAATTAACGGACATATTGGTCACGATCGTGATTGCGGTAGCATTTGGAATTGTTTATATCCTTTGGGGTTCGATTTATTATTCCGTTAAACCGTTAGGATTACATCTGGATCAACTTATTTATGGAATGTGGTTTATAGCTGGCCCCGTCGCCTTCTTAATTTTACGGAAACCGGGTGTGGCACTTTTGGCGGAGATAGCTGCAGCTTCCGGGGAGTTCTTCCTTGGTTCACCATGGGGACTGACCGTACTGTTATATGGGGTGGTCCAAGGTTTGTTCGCGGAACTGGTGTTCATGACTTTTAAATATAAAAAATTCAATATGCAGGTGGCCGTTTTAGCTGCGATAGCTTCCTGCCTGGCATCAGTTATCATGGATTTTGCATACGGGGAAATAGGTGCGCTTTCAACTTGGAATCTATCGTTATTCATGATAACGAGGTTTGTGGGTTCCATATTCTTTGCAGGTGTGACCGCTTATTATCTAGTTAAAGTCCTGGAAGCAACAGGAGTAACAAATCTTGTGCGTCCGGTTTCCAATAAAGATTATGCAGAACTGGATCAAAAGTAGAGGTTGAGGGCCATGGAACCAATCGTTTCTGTTGAAAAGTTAAGAATGAAATATCCCGGTGATGAATCTTTGATATTCAAGGACCTATCATTAACGTTTGATCAAGGAGAAAAAGTGCTATTGTTGGGACCATCAGGATGTGGTAAGTCCACTCTGTTGCAAGTGTTAAGCGGATTGATTCCGAATTCCATCGAAGTACCGATGAAAGCGGAGAAATTGAAATGCCCTTCTTCATGGGGGTATGTTTTTCAAGACCCTGATAGCCAGTTTTGCATGCCATTTGCCGATGAGGAAATTGCCTTTGTCCTTGAGAATCTTTCCGTCCCTAAAGAAGAAATGAAAGAGAAAATTGAAAATCAAATCCGTAATGTAGGATTGAACCTAGGGCATACAAGTATAGAAACATTATCAGGCGGGATGAAACAGCGTCTGGCAATCGCTTCAGTATTGGCCCTTGAACCAGAAGTGCTATTTTTAGATGAACCGACGGCCATGCTTGATCCGGAAGGAACGAAAGAAATCTGGGACTTGTTGAAGGAAGTCGGAAAAGACAAAACGGTTATTATCGTCGAACATAAAATTGACCATGTTTTAGAATTCATCGAACGAATCGTGCTTTTAAACGATGACGGTCAAATCATAGCTGATGGTCCAAGAGACACCATTCTTTCCCTATATAAAAATGAAATGAGAGAACATGGAATTTGGTTTCCTGGTGTTTGGGATGAATATATACAGAAGTATGCACCCACTAGGGAACACCAATTTACAGATGGTTTACCTCTTCTGGATGTGCAAGGATTTAGCGGTTTTCGGAATAAAGAGGAAAAAATACACGTTGAAGAGCTGAAGGTCCATTCAGGAGAATGGATTGTGATCAGGGGAGAAAATGGCGCGGGCAAGAGTACACTTTTGCATGCATTGATGCAGTTCATAAAAACGAAAGGTACGTATGAATTATTGGGGAACCCCATTAAAATGGTGAAAAATCCAACGGATCATATGACGTTTGTCTTTCAAAATCCTGAGTTTCAGTTCGTTGCAAATACTGTATATGAAGAGATTGCCTATTCATTGCGTATTGATAAAAGGCCGCAACAAGAAATAGATGAGAGAGTCCGCTCATTGCTTAAAGTGTTCCGCCTTGAGGCACATCGGGATAAACATCCGTTTCAATTATCAATGGGTCAAAAGCGTCGCTTAAGCGTAGCAGCATCAATCGTAATCGACAAAAAAATCATTCTCCTGGATGAGCCGACATTTGGCCAAGATTCGAAGAATACCTTTGCATTATTGGAATGGTTCGAGGAATATCGAAGGCGCGGAATAACCGTGATCATGGTAACTCATGACGAACATATTTCAAAAAACTTTGCAACCAGGATCTGGACGGTTAAGGGCGGAAACGTAATAAGTGATAAAAACATCGCGCAAGCCGGATTTGTCGAGACCAAAGTTAAAAGGAGTGTCATGTAGATGAATGTTTCAAACGCAGAAACATGGCTCCATGGAATTAATCCAAGCCTTAAACTTGGTGTACTGATTGTATTATGCATCGTGGCGTTATTCATTCATGACCTGAATTATATGATGAACATCACCATTGGAGTATTGATATTATTTTTGTTTTTTACCGGGCATTCGATAAAACGCATCCTGCTTTTGTCGATTCCCTTTTGTTTCATTTTTATATCCACCTCTTCTGCAATGATATTATTCGGGCAAGGTGAGACGCTTTGGTTTGAGTGGGGCCTCATATCGATTACGGAAGAAAGTTTCATGAGGGGATTACTGGTAGGCTTTCGAGCTTTATTCTTTGCGGCCCTTGGTTTAACTTTTTCCTTAACGACGAGACCAGTGAACTTGTTTTATTCGTTAATGCAGCAAGTTAAGCTTAAACCGAAATATGCCTATAGTTTCATGGCGGCATTAAGGCTGATTCCCATCATGATGGAGGAGTTCCAAACGATACGAAACGCGATGAAGGTACGCGGTTTCGAAAGAGGAAAAGGGATAAGGTCGGTCTATTTTAAAATGAAATCCTATTCCATCCCATTGTTATCCGGAAGCATCAGACGTGCTCACCGAATCGCGGTGGCGATGGAGGCAAAGCGATTTACAGACACTCGGGATCGAACATACTATTATGAATTTGGTTTTTCAAAAATGGACCATGGTTTCATTCTGTATTTTATCATCCTGCTGTTGGCCGGCTTTTACCTATCGATTCAATTCCCGTTAGTATCTATTTGATTTTTATGAGATTGTAACTTTGCTAGTTGGGGGTTCTAGTATGAATGCACATGAATTGCATATAATTTCCACTGGGAAACAGCCAATTGAAAAGTTTGTGGAAATCGCTTCAAACATTCAGGAACATGTTGATTTCTTTTATCTAAGGGAAAAGCATAGGAGTGCTTCGGAACTCTATCGAGCAGTGAGGCTATTACATGATAATAAGATTCCGCTTTCTAAGATCATCATTAATGACCGGGTGGATGTAGCCTGGGTACACAAAGTATTTGGTGTGCAATTGGCTTTTCATAGTTTAGATGCAGAAGTCGTAAAAGGAGCTTTTCCAGGGATGAATGTTGGCTGTTCGATCCATTCCATGGATGAAGCGAAAGCCGCATTCAGCAAAGGGGCCGATTACGCGATTTATGGACATGTTTTTGAAACGGCTTCAAAAATTGGCCTTCCTCCTAGGGGAGTTGAGGAGCTTCATGCAATCACAAGAAATGTCGATCTTCCGATAATTGCGATAGGAGGAATAACACCTTTCAATTGCCAAGACGTGCTGGATGCGGGGGCACACGGAATTGCGGTCATGTCAGGTGTGCTTGAAGCTGAAAATCCGATTGAAGCCGTTAAAGAATATGCAAAGTCTTTAGGAAAGGAGACATAATATGAATTCCATATATGATGCAATCATTGTTGGGGGAGGAGTAATAGGTGGATCCATTGCCTTTCAATTAGCCAAGCGAGGTAAGAAGGTTCTTTTATTGGAAAAAGACAGACTTGCCAGTAAAGCATCCAGTGCTGCAGCCGGGATGTTAGGAGCACAATCCGAGTTAGATCCTGATAATCCCCTTTTTACATTGGCAAGTCGAAGCAGGGGGATGTTTCCTGCACTGGCGGAAGAATTAAAAGACATAAGCGGAATAGACATCGAATTAGTGAATAAGGGCATGTATAAGGTGGCGCTATCGAGTGAGCAAGTAGCCGAGTTGAAGAACATGATCAAAGTCCAGCAAAATGCCGGATTTGAGGCTGAATGGCTATCGACTGCCGAAATAAGGAAAACGGAACCGCTTTTATCGGATGAGATTAAAGGAGCCATGTTCATTCCGAATGATGGACAAGTTTCAGCCACAAGACTGTCGCTCGCTTTTACTGAATCTGCAGCTGCCCTTGGTGTGGATATAAAGGAATTTGTTCATGTCTCCGATTTGGTTACGGAAAACGGATGTGTAACGGGAGTTGTCACGGACATAGGTAGATTTTCAAGTGAAAATGTCATCGTGGCAGGTGGCGCTTGGAGTGCTTTCCTCCTAGAAAAATCAGGGATCATACTCGACAGTTATCCAGTAAAGGGAGAGTGCTTTTCCGTCCTGACCGATCGTCCATTGCTTGAAAAGACAATTTTCTCACATGGCTGCTATCTTGTGCCCAAAGTTGGCGGAAGAATCATTGTCGGGGCAACGGTTAAAGCGAACACTTTCGATCAAAAGGTAAGTCTTGAGGGGATTTCTACGTTAATAGAAAGAGCAACGCAATTGCTTCCGGCGATTAAAGGAACCGAATTGGAAAAGACATGGGCAGGTATACGCCCCCAAACTGGGGACGGCTTACCGTACTTTGGTGAACATCCGGCATGCAAGGGACTTTTCATTGCAACGGGGCACTATAGGAATGGCATCTTGCTTTCTCCAATTACAGGTGTACTTATAGCGGATATTTTGGAAAGGAAGGCAAATCCCGAATGGTCCCCTTTTCGATTGGACCGTTCGATACAGCCCCTTTTTTCTTGATGGAGGTGGATGAATTGGAATTGATTATTAACGGGGAAAAAATACGGATTCCTGCTGAAGAATCAACAGTTACAGGGCTTTTACAACACTTTAATCTACATCAAAAAGTAGTGATCGTTGAATTGAATGATGAAATATTAGCAAAAGAAAGTCTAAGTGAAACACTTTTGTCAAATGGAGACAAGGTAGAGATTGTACATTTTGTAGGAGGCGGATGAAATGTTAAAGATTGGTTCATATGAATTTTCTTCAAGATTATTATTAGGTACTGGAAAATATCCGAATTTCGATGTTCAAAAACAATCTGTGGAGGTTTCGGAGACGGAAATATTAACGTTCGCGGTCCGGAGAATGAACATTTTTGAAGCCAGTCAGCCCAATTTTTTGGAAAAGCTTGATTTGAAGAAATACACACTCCTTCCCAATACGGCAGGAGCTAAAACAGCCAAAGAAGCAGTGCGCATTGCCCAGCTTGCAAAAGCATCTGGCTTATGTGACATGATTAAGGTTGAAGTCATTGGCTGTCAAAAAACACTGCTGCCTGACCCGATTGAAACATTGAAAGCTGCTGAAGAATTAGTGAAACTGGGATTCACCGTATTACCTTATACTTCGGATGATGTCTTGCTCGCTAAACGCCTGGAAGAAGTGGGGTGCCATGCAATCATGCCCGGAGCTTCACCAATTGGCTCTGGTCAAGGCATTATAAACCCACTGAACTTACGGTTCATCATGGAACAATCAGAGGTGCCGGTAATTGTTGATGCAGGGATCGGAACACCCTCTGATGCAGCAATCGCCATGGAATTAGGGGCGGATGGCGTATTACTTAACACTGCTGTTTCCGGGGCGAAAGATCCAGTCAAAATGGCGAGAGCAATGAAACTTGCCATTGAGGCAGGGCGATTGGGGTATGAAGCAGGAAGAATCGAAAAAAATGATTACGCGATTGCAAGCAGCCCAGTTGAAGGATTGAGCATTGGATGAATGAGCGTTATTCACGTCAAGAACTTTTTGGTCCTATTGGGGAAGAAGGGCAAATGAAAATTCGCAAAAAACACGTTTTGGTGATTGGAGCGGGTGCTCTCGGTACGGGATCTGCGGAAGGCCTTGTACGAGCCGGAATTGGGAAACTCACCATTGTTGACAGGGATTATGTAGAGTGGAGCAACCTTCAAAGACAACAGCTTTATTGTGAAGAGGATGCACAAAAAAGAATACCGAAAGCAGTGGCAGCGAAGAATCGCCTGAATGCGCTAAATTCGGATGTAATCGTAAAATCACATGTGGCGGATGTTTCGGTTGATGAATTGGCGAAGCTTATTGAAGGCGTGGATTTGATATTGGATGCCACTGATAATTTCGATACAAGGATGCTTATTAACGATACTGCACAAAAATATAAAATCCCCTGGATTTACGGTGCCTGTGTAGGGAGTTATGGGATAAGTTACACGGTGATCCCAGAGACGACCCCATGTTTGAATTGTTTGCTGGAAACGGTCCCGATTGGAGGACTGACTTGTGATACGGCTGGAATCATCAGCCCTGCCGTTCAAACGGTCGTTGCCCATCAAATGGCGGAAGCTTTAAAAATCCTTGTCGAAGATCACGAATCGCTGAGAAACAAAATCGTTTCATTTGATCTTTGGAAAAATGAACATTCATCTATAAATGTAGCGAAATTAAAAAAGGATACTTGTTTGTCATGTGGGCCAAATCGAACGTATCCCCACCTTTCTTATTCAAATCGAACAAAGACCGCCGTTTTATGCGGAAGGGATTCTGTCCAAATCCGGCCGGCAATGAAGGTTGAAAGAGACTTAGTGGAACTTGAAAATAATCTTATCGCACAAGGTGGTAAGATCGACAGGAATCCTTATTTACTTTCATTTACCATCGGAACCCATCGGTTGGTCGTTTTTAAAGACGGGCGGGCGTTGATTCATGGAACAAAAGATATTGCAGAAGCAAAAACGTTATATCATCGCTATTTTGGCTGAAGGGGAATGGCACCGACTTGCAATTCGCGTTTAAACCCGTGAAAGAGTGCCAAAAAAAAGATGCCCTTATAATAGGAAGGTATCGAACATTTTCCAATGTGACTTATTTGCTTCAACAATATAAAACGAAAGCGGTGTCTGCCTTTTTGGGGCGGCACCGCTTTGTTATGGAACGATTATTTGAACAGCTTACATATCATGACTGCTATTATGCTTCTGACGGGAGTGCTGCCTGTTTTTCACCTTATGAGAACCGCTTAATGGTGCTGGTTGACCTGGGGTATTTCCTTTAGGAGCATTTTTTCGCATATCTTTACCATCGTTTTTGTTCATGTTCGATCCCTCCTATCTCTTAAGATAATCAGTCCGTGAAATTTTATTCACATACATATATTTGCAAACCTCGTACATGCTATGGATGGACACCATATTTAAGGAGCTGAATCCAAATGCAGGATAAACAAGATAAGCGAAGGTCTTTTCAGGAAGCCCAGCAAAGTTATCAACAAGTATTTGATGTATACTCATCCATTGAGAAAAACGCACCGAATTACGGAACGGAATTGAAACATGTGAAGCAGGAAGTGAACGAGGCCTATCAACAAATACAATCTGCTTTAGTCACCGCTTCCGAACATCAGAAAGAACAATTGAAAAAATTCGAACAGGATATCCAGGCAATCGTCAATGAGGTCAATTCTGAGGAATATTGAGTTACAGGTACTAGTGTCATGAGCGCTTTACTCGTAAGTTTTGCGCGACTTACTTGTGCGTTAATTGATTTTAGAAAGGAATAGGCTTTTTGAAAAATGCAGGACATCTGCCATTTCAAAAAGCCTATCCTATTTAAAGCCTAGAAATAATGGGAATCATTGGTTTTTCTTTCTTTTTTTATTGTTCTGCCTTTGCATTTCCGATAATGGCGGTTCATTTCCCAGTTCATCATTGTATCCGGCCCCATTACCTTGCGCTTTTGCTGCATTCATACCTGGTATAACATGATTTGCCTTTTGTTTTGTCATTTCGACACCTCCACCCATAGAATGCGATAATGTCGAATGATTATGTATGAAGTGTCAATATGTTTTGCTGGAATAATTTATCAGGCCGCAAATTGGGGTATTTTCAAGAAAATGCATATCAGCAAGGCTTCTTACATGCACTTTAATATGTGGGGGATTTTTTTCGATAAGAGAAACTTATCAAAAACAATAACTTTCTTGTTATTTACTTATACTCATTTCTATATTAGTATTAAGTTGAAGGAAGAGTTAGGGTGGGGGAAGAGAGAGAAAATTCGACAAACTAACTTTTTTACTTATATTTATAGTAAACATGGTTTCAGTGAACCAGGTTTTACTTTCATGTGCAGAATACGTTCTGACAGTTTAATAGGGGGTAATATTCATGACGAAAAATGACGTATACCAAGCGCGTAAGTCCTTTGAAATTGATGGGCAACGCTACAACTACTACAGCCTAGACGCTATTGAAAAAGCAGGGGATGGCCAAGTATCACGCCTTCCATATTCCATTAAAGTATTACTTGAAGCGGTCCTTCGCCAAGTAGACGGAAGAGTAATCACAAAAGAACACGTTGCGAACCTTGCTAAATGGGGAACAAGCGAGCAACAAGATATAGATGTTCCGTTCAAGCCTTCACGTGTAATCCTACAAGATTTCACTGGTGTTCCAGTTGTTGTTGATTTAGCTTCTTTACGTAATGCTTTCGCGGCACTTGGTGGAGATCCTGACAAAATCAACCCGGAAATCCCGGTTGACCTTGTAATTGACCACTCTGTACAAGTTGATAAAGCAGGTACAATGGATTCCCTAGATGCCAATATGGATCTTGAATTCGAACGTAATGCAGAGCGTTACCAGTTCCTAAGCTGGGCTCAAAAATCATTCAACAACTATCGTGCAGTTCCACCGGCAACTGGTATCGTTCACCAAGTTAACCTAGAGTACCTTGCGAACGTGGTTCATGCTGTTGAAACTCCAAACGGTGACTTCGAAGTATTCCCTGATTCTGTTTTCGGTACAGATTCACATACTACAATGATCAACGGTATTGGTGTTCTTGGTTGGGGTGTCGGCGGTATCGAAGCAGAAGCAGGCATGCTTGGACAGCCTTCTTACTTCCCAGTTCCAAAAGTCGTTGGTGTTAAACTGACTGGCCAACTTCCTAAAGGTACAACAGCTACTGACCTTGCATTGAAAGTAACACAAGTTCTTCGTGCACACGGCGTAGTTGGTAAATTCGTTGAGTTCTACGGCCCAGGAGTAGGATACCTTCCACTTGCTGACCGTGCAACAATTGCTAACATGGCTCCTGAATACGGTGCTACAGTTGGTTTCTTCCCTGTTGATGCAGAAGCGATCGATTACATGCGCTTAACAGGCCGTGATGAAAAACAAATTAAAGTGGTTGAATCATACTGCAAAGAAAATGGTTTGTTCTACTCTCCTGAAAACGAAGATCCAGCATACAATGATGTTGTGGAAATCGACCTTTCAGCAATTGAACCAAACCTTTCAGGCCCTAAACGCCCGCAAGATTTGATTCCACTTTCTCAAATGAAAAAATCTTTCCATGACGCAATCAATGCACCTATGGGCAACCAAGGTTTTGGCATGGACAATTCTGAATTGGATAAAGAAGTAACTGTTAAATTTGCCGATGGCAAAGAAACGGTAATGAAAACAGGTGCGATTGCAATTGCTGCAATCACAAGCTGTACGAACACTTCTAACCCATACGTAATGCTTGGGGCGGGTCTTATTGCTAAAAAAGCAGTTGAAAAAGGCTTGACTGTTCCGGATTATGTAAAAACATCATTGGCACCAGGTTCTAAAGTTGTTACTGGTTACCTTCGTGATGCAGGTCTTCAACCATACCTTGATCAATTAGGATTCAACGTAGTTGGTTACGGCTGTACAACATGTATCGGTAACTCAGGTCCATTGGCTGACGAAATCGAAGCAGCTGTTGCTGAGGCAGATCTTCTAGTAACTTCAGTACTTTCTGGTAACCGTAACTTTGAAGGTCGTATTCATCCACTAGTTAAAGCGAACTATCTTGCTTCTCCAACTTTGGTTGTTGCATATGCACTTGCTGGTACTGTGGACTTCGATCTTAACAATGATTCACTTGGTAAAGATAAAGATGGTAACGATGTATATCTTGCTGATATCTGGCCATCACAAGAAGAAGTTAACGCTGCTGTTAAAGCAACAGTTACACCGGAATTATTCCGTAAAGAATACGAAACAGTATTCAACGATAACAAACGTTGGAATGAAATCCAAACAAGCAACGAAGCGATTTATGCTTTCGATTCTAAATCAACTTACATTCAAAATCCTCCATTCTTTGAAGGATTATCACCAGAACCGGGTTCAGTTAACCCACTTTCCGGCTTGCGTGTAGTTGGTAAATTCGGTGACTCAGTTACAACTGACCACATTTCTCCTGCAGGTGCAATCGGTAAAGATACACCAGCTGGTATCTATCTTCGCGAAAACGGTGTGAAACCGCGTGACTTTAACTCTTACGGTTCTCGTCGTGGTAACCATGAAGCGATGATGCGCGGAACATTCGCAAACATCCGTATCCGTAACCAAGTTGCTCCAGGTACAGAAGGTGGTTACACTACTTACTGGCCAACAGGCGATGTAATGGCTATCTATGATGCTTGTATGAAATACAAAGCTGATGGAACAGGTCTTGCAGTAATTGCTGGTAAAGACTATGGTATGGGAAGCTCTCGTGACTGGGCTGCGAAAGGTACTAACCTTCTTGGCATCAAAACAGTCATCGCTGAAAGCTTTGAACGTATTCACCGTTCTAACCTTGCATTAATGGGTGTTCTTCCACTTCAATTCAAAGAAGGCGAAAACGCTGAAACGCTTGGATTGACTGGTAAAGAAGCCATCGCAGTTAAAATCGACGAAACGGTTAAACCGCGTGATATCGTAAAAGTTACAGCTACTGATGAAGCTGGAAACGTAAAAGAATTTGATGTACTTGTTCGTTTCGATTCCGAAATCGAAATCGACTACTACCGTCACGGTGGTATCCTTCAAATGGTATTACGTAATAAATTAAAAGGCTAATTTCAGCTTTTAGGAAGCGGTAAACCTATTATAGGTTTACCGCTTTTTTTGTGTCAGGTTTATGAAACAATGAGATATCATGATATGATTTATAGGAATTGCACTTTTCCGCACACCCTTTTATTGTTAAGATGGAATAGGGAAGTTGTTCTAATTCTGGAAATGGACTAATATTTTTATTGTAATGGGACTAGGAGGACGAGTATGCTTAAAAAAATTATTGCTTCGGTGGCCTTACTATCACTTATTACTGTAGCGATCGTGCAGGCGATGGATAATGAATCAAAGGGAAATGACGAAAAAGATGCTTTGGGTGGATTGAAAATTGGAGCTAAAGCACCGAATTTCTCCCTGAAAACGTTGGATGGTAAACAAGTTGAATTATCGGATTATGAGGGAAAAAAGGTAATGCTGAATTTTTGGGCAACGTGGTGCCCGCCTTGCAAGAAGGAAATGCCGGATATGGAGAAATACACACAACAAGCGGGTGATGATGTCGTCGTACTTGCAGTCAATATTGACCCTGAAAATGATGTACAAGCATTTGTGGAGGATAATGGAATTACTTTTACCATACCGCTGGATAGTCAAAGTGCAAAAAATCCAGTGAATGAGCGCTATAAAATTCTTAGCATACCGACAACTTACTTCATCGACAAAAAAGGCATTATCAGGAATAAGGTAATTTCAGCCATGACCTTAAAAGATATGGAACGAAATATAAATAGTATGCAGTAGGGTAATCTTATGAAGTTTGAAGTGATTTGCGACACACCCCTGCCGAAAACCCCGGTTTCTTAAAACAAGGAACGGAACCTTATGAGGTTCCGTTTTTATTGTGTGTAACAAAGTTGTCAAATTTTAATGGAAAAATCAAAAAATTCAAAAAAATATGGTTAAAGTTTATGAAAAAAGGGTTAAAGTATAGAGAGCGGAGAAATGGAATTTTTATCAGGTTAAAAATCTGATAATTATGACAATTGAAGGGATGGAAACCATATAGTCATAATTTTACGTTAATTTGGCAATGCTGAATTGTATATTAAAAATAAGTAGGTGAAAAGCATGAAAAAAAGAAAAAGGACATTTGAAGAATTAATTAAAGAAAATAAAAGGGAATTATTGATGGACGTTAAACAAATGGAAAGACTTGAAGAACGTCTTGAAAAAAAACATATGCAAAAGGCTGAATAGTCTTTGCTTAAAAAGAGTCAGTGCCATGAAGGTTCCTTCAAGGTGCTGGCTCTTTTTTCATAACTATTTCAAAAACTGGCATTCATGAATTTCCTCTTTTTTATCCATGATAAGAGAAGGAGGCGATAGAAATGGGTAATCCAAAAAAAGATTCCAAACACTTTAGGCCGAGCCATCAAGGAACACAGCCAATAGCAGCGGGCGGGAACAACGGTAAGAAAATGCAGGATAAATCAGGCAAGCATGCTCAGGTCATTCAAACTAAAGGCGAGTAATCAAGGGACAAGGTTATAAAGTAATCGTAATAATATTATGTGAATAAATAACATGAGGTGAAAATAATGGGCACAAATAAGCACAATCCGGATAATCGTTTGGATAATGTTGAAAAAATTCAAGATGCAATAGAAAATACGGAAGAAAACATAATCGCTGCAAATGAAACGTTATCATTTTCTTCAGGGGAAGAAAAGCAGGCAATTCAGGATAAAAATGAACGAAGAAGAAAGAGCATTGATGGAATGAAGGAAGAAATGCAAGATGAGCAGGAAGCACGGGAAAACGGTTATAGTAACGATAATATGTAAACAACTAGGTAAAGGGGAGAAAGAGATGAGAAATCTTTCTCCCCTTTCATTTTAGGTTCAATGAAGGGAAACAGTCTATAAAGACAGCTTAAATGAAATTTGCACAATTGTTATGGTAAAATGTTTATTGCAAGAGAAATGAAAGTGGGGAAACAAAATGTTCATAGCTGAAAACGAAATTGAAGTGCGGTATGCAGAGACAGATCAAATGGGTGTTGTTTACCATGCGAATTATTTAATATGGATGGAACTAGGCAGGACAAAATTGATAAATGATTTAGGGTTTTATTATGCTGATATGGAAGCGGATGGCATCCTCTCACCTGTTATGGATATTCAAGCTTCGTATAAAACCCCTGTTAGATATGGTGATAAGGTGAAAATTAAAACCTGGATTGAAAAATATGACGGTTTACGCGTCGTTTATGGGTATGAGATCGTTAATGGGAAAAATGAAGTGGCGGCTACAGGTCATTCTTCCCACGTTTGCGTTAAAAAGGAGAGCTTCCGCCCAATATCCATTAAACGCATGTACCCTGAATGGCATGAGGCCTATGAGAAAAATAAAAAGCAGGATGAATTGGTTTAATTACAATTATTGAGGTGATCAAAAATGGCTTTTGGGATTAAACGGGTAGACATCGTAGCCTGGAAGCAGAAAATCGATCAAGGCCAAATAGCTTTTTTAACTCATTATTGGCTGGATGACCGATTTCCCGGTTGCAAGACGGTAACAAAAGTCGGATGCAAGGATTTAAGGAGTTTAGCGGAGTGGGGTAAGCAATACGGGCTAAAAAAAGAGTGGATTCATCACAGGAAGGATGGCTATTCTCATTTTGATCTTTTAGGGGATAAACAAGCGGAAATTCTTAGGGCGGAAGATATTGAAGAGCGCCTGCTCGATTGAACAAGAAAAAACAGCAGTTTACACCGCTGCTTTATTGTCAAGCACTCTTTTCATATTGAAATTCTGGTTCAGTCAGTTTTTCATTAAAAGTAATAAGTAAATCGTGGCCATCAAAGTACCATAAATCTTTTTCTTCTACATAAAAATTAATCTCGTTCATAGTCGTTGCGGCCGCTGCATTTTCTGGTTCTTCTTGCATGATACCTAATGAAAAGCCGCTTTGGACGGTACTATGCCCGCCATATCTTACATAAAAGCGCAAATGAGAGCCTTCTTGAAGCCCCAGTTCATCAATATACCACTTAGCTGCTTGATCGGAAATGGTCAGTTTCATACTCATTCTCCTTCCTAGAGGTTCGTTATTTAAGTATAAAGTAATTATGCGGTAGATGCGAATAATGTGCGTTTAAGAAAGGAAATAACAATGGATATTATATATAATATTTGTTTCATAACTCGAAAAAGATCCAACGAAGTCGAAGTGTTGATGCTATTTCGCCAAAAGGATCCCAATCGGCATAAATGGAATGGCATAGGCGGGAAAATAGAAAAAGGTGAAACCATCGATGAATCGATGGAACGCGAAATTCTTGAAGAAACTGGATTGAAAGTTAGGGGGATGAGCTTTAGAGGAATCGTGACATGGAATGAAACAGGTGGAATGTATGTTTACAGAGCTGAAGATGCAGGGGGAGGGCTATCTGCCTGTGATGAAGGGGAACTTGCCTGGAAGCCATTTCAATGGGTTATGGAGGCAAGTGAAGTTGTGTCCAACATAAAGTATTACCTGAAAGATATATTACAGGATGAACCACCACAAGAATTTGCATGCACCTATGAAAATGAACAATTAATATCAGTCAAAAAGAAGCCTCTGAATGATATGGCAAAAGAATTGACTTTCAATTGAAAACCGCCTTTTTGATTCCTTAGCCATCTAACAAAGTGGCGGGGGAATATTCGGAATACTGATATATTTATGAGTTAAGCAAGACTCTGAAATTATATATTGTTAGGATAAAACGAAATCCATCTAATTAATTTCCTCATAAAGTCGGGGCTTGTAAAAGGAAATCCGGAAATGGTATTGCCCGTAAGATCGTTTCGTACCCATATGAGCACAAAAATAGCTGCAGATTCCTGCAGCTATCAGACTATAGACAAACTCGATGAAAATCGACTTTGTCTATTTTTATGGCTTGTACAATTTGGACGTTGATTTCCACTCCAGGCACTCGCTTTCCGCGGGCGGTCGGGGAGCCTCCTCGGCTTTCGCCTGCGGGGTCTCCCCTAGACGCGCTTTTCCCGCAGGAGTCTCGTACCTTTCGTTCCAATCAACTTTGTCTTACCTTTTAGATAGAACACTTTTGCCTGGAGTAGGCTATGGTTTCCATGATAAAGTACCTCCTACTCCACGTTCGGGAAAAATTATGAGCGACGCTTTAAAGATAGAGACCTGTTTGAACAGATTTTCTATCGCATTTTAATGACAGATGCTAATAAAAAGTTAATAAGTGCTGAACACGTTTTCGTGGATTCCACACATGTGAAAGCCAGTGCGAATAAACGGAAATTTGAAAAGAAAATCGTTCGTAAAGAAACACGAGCGTATCAAGGAAGTCTTCAAGAAGAAATCAATCAAGATCGTGAAAACCAAGGAAAAAAGCCTTTTCCACCAGATAAATTTCCGAACAAAAAAGTTTGCCTATTCATTCCAAGCGGCCGCAGACCGCAACGGTTTTGTATTGGGAATGATCGTAACACCTGGAAATACTCATGACAGTCCAGACCTAAGAGCCACTAGTTGAACAAGTGATTGAGAAAGTTGGAAAATCGTAAGCCGTTGCCGCAGATGCAGCTTATAAAACACCAGCGATTACTAGCTACCTATTTAACAAAGAAATCATACCGGCTTTACCTTATACACGTCCTCGCACCAAAGAAGGATTTTTCCGCAAACAGGACTATGTATACGATGAACATTTTGATTGTTACCTTTGCCCTTCGGGCGAAACTTTAAAGTACTCAACAACAAATAAAGAGGGCTATTGCGAGTACAAATCGCCAAAACAAATTTGTACAACATGCACATTTTTATCTCGGTGTACAGAAAGCAAAGACTGTCAAAAAGTGGTGACACGGCATATCTGGCAAACACATGTGGAAGAAGCAGATCATCTGCGTCATCATCAAGATGTAAAACCTATATATGCAAAACGTAAAGAAACGATTGAGCGTGTATTCGCAGATGCAAAAGAAAAGCATGGTATGCGTTGGACTACTTTAAGGGGACTTAAAAAATTGTTAATGCAGGCGACGCTAACTTTCACTGCCATTTATTTAAAGAAGATGGCCAATTGGACATGGCGAGGTCCAAAAATGGCCTAACATGTGGGCTTGTAGAGCCGCAATCTCTTAACTTTAGGCGAAAATTCAAAGGGGATTTCAAAAGGGGTTCAGAATGTTTTAATTCCGAACCCCTTTTGTCTACAAAATGATAGCTGCAGATTCCTGCAGCTATTTTGTATTGCCTTTTTCTTTTGCTTCAGCCTCGGCAAGCTTTCTCAGCAAGACTGGTGTAGGCATATGCATGATTTGCTCTAAAGGCAAGTTTAGTGACTTGGATAACTTTAATGCAGTTTCCGGTGATATTTGCAATGGTTTCATGGCACTTTCTCCTATTGATATGTAATAACTAGTTCCAGTGTAGCCCCTGTTCAACAATTATTCAATCCTTACTTGACTCTTTCTCCACTAAACGAATTCCAAACGATTTTTTCGAATTGAAGTTAATGTAGAAATAACTTAGGCCCTTTTGCCTTGACAAAAGAATCGTGTGGAGTCCGGAATGAAATATAGATAGTCTTAATGAATTATTTTTTTGGAGGGTGATCTGACTTACCTTCAATTAAACAGGTATAAAGAATCACATTTTATTGTCGGGTATAATGGATTAACTTTGTCGGGAATTACAAAATCCGGGGAGTGGGATATGGGTTTTCATAAAAGTGAAGCACTGGTTTCAAAAAGCAAATGAAACAGATGGCATATTGGATGTAAGCAGTGAACAGGAGAAACTTCAGGTTAATATCATCGATTTAACGGAATACGATTTAAAGCTGATCAATATTTTAGAGAGGCAATCGAACCCCGGGTCGAGGGAGTTGTTGATGCCTTTTATTGAACTCAGCAATCGAGGCGGGCAGCTGAACATGGTAATGGATTTGCGGTTGTTTCAAATGAGGTCAGGAAACTTGCTGAACAGACTAAAAGTCGATAGCTGAAATAGATGCAATCGTGCAATCATGCAATCATCAAATGAATACATGAAAGATGTTGTTGATTCTGCCCTAAGTGTCAAAGAAGTGATTCAAGCAGGTGAGAAGGAATCTGGATTAACGGAAAATTCCTTCAATGAAATTATCGGAGTCATCAAAGGGAATATAATGGATTGCAGAAAAGGAAATGACAATCCAGGGAATAGTGTCAATCATCCAGGAAATCGGTAGCGCTGCTGAAAAGGTTTCGAGGCATGCCTTACAAATGAATTGTAGAATGGAAAATAGGCCCTTGCATACGGGCCTATCTTCACATGGTAATGCACATGTTCTTATAACCATTTTACTTTAGGTTCAGTTTTATCGATAATCCGCTTGATGTTTGCGCGATGCCGGTAAAAAATGAAGATCGTTATTAAACTGATTACAATAATGAGCGGCAAATCACCAGTATGAAACACTAAACTGTAGATGAGAGCAAGTAGACAAGCAATCATGGAAGAAAGCGAGACATATTTGGATATGTATAAGGATATAAAGAAAATGATGACGGCAAAGACAAAAAACCATGGTTCATAAGCAAGAATGACACCAGCAGAAGTTGCCACGGCTTTTCCGCCCCGAAAGTTTGCAAAAATGGGAAACATATGACCGACTACCGCAATAACTCCGGCTAGCAATAAATGCATTTCCAGGCCTAGCATATACGGCAGATAAGTTGCTAGGGTACCCTTAAGTATATCCATGATAGTAACGGTTAGTCCTGCCTTGACACCAAGTGTCCTGAAGGTATTTGTCCCGCCTAGATTTTTACTGCCATGCTCCCGGATGTCGATTTTGTAAAATGTTTTACCGATTATTAAACCGGACGGAATCGAACCGATCAGGTAGGCAGCCAGTATAGTGATAAATGTAAGCATTCTATTACCCTTTCTTTAAGAAAAATCTTCTTTTTTTATCACGTTTAAGGAAGATTGTTCCCTTTTTCAAAAATAAACGTGTAGAAATAGCTAAAAACAGCCCTGAAATACCTGTTAAGCTTCTCTTATTGTAACATTTTCGTGACAAAATGGTACGGCTGTCCAAAAAAAATCCACTAAAAAAATGAATTTTCCTTGATGGACCTACATCTTTTGATATACGTTAAGTTCATGAACGGTAAAAGGTTTAGACTTCCTTATTTTCGTCAATATATTATGAACGATGCCTCCTTGTATAAATTGTTACAATACGTGGTAGTCTGTATGAACATAAGAAAGTTAAGTGAGTCATGCCTTTTCTAAACTTATTCTTTCTTGTATAATGATTTTTCTTAATAATGGTAATAAACAGCTTTTCTCTGTAAAATACCTTTGTTAGGAATACTCTTTAATCAAATATTACATTTTATTATAAAAGGGGATTGAAAAGAATGATAGAAAATCCAAGCAGGGAAGAAATGGGAAAGATGTTGAAAAAATCGAAGCGCATCGCTGTCGTTGGTTTATCTGATAACCCTGAGCGAACTTCTTATATGGTATCGAAGGCAATGCAGGATAGCGGATATGAAATCATCCCGGTAAACCCTGCTGTATCTGAAGTGCTGGGTGTAAAGGCAGTAAAAGCCCTGAAAGATATTGAAGGGCACGTCGATATCGTCAATGTCTTCCGCCGTTCAGAGTTCCTTCCGGAGATAGCCAAGGAATTTGCAGAAATCGATGCAGATATCTTTTGGGCGCAGCTAGGAGTGGAAAATGAAGAAGCCTATAATTTTTTGAAAGAAAAAGGACATACTGTCATCATGAATCGATGTATAAAAGTCGAACACGCCCTTACTAAGTAAAATGAAGAGCGGAACTTCCGCTCTTTTTTTAAGGTATCGCTTTATTTCTGGAGAAAAACTGAAAGGCAGCCATAGCGGGCATTGAGCGGTCGGGCAAAATTAAGCCATTAAAGCTTAATTTGATTTAAATATAAAAGTATATTTGCCAAATGAAAATTTACCGCTACAATTAGAATGGTAGCTATGATACGTTTTGTTCCACACAAATGTGCTAACGCTAATAAAAAGGACAAAAAAATAGAACACTTGTTCTTTGTTCGTGAAAGTATTATACTTGTTATAATGATAATAACGTATTAATGGATTTGTTAAGCTAGTGAGTCATTTCATTGCAGTATGATTTGGCCCGGAAATTGTGTTTAGTAAGGAAAGGGGAATTTCTGTGGCAAAGAAAGTAAAAACAATCGAGTACAATGATGATGCAATTCAGGTACTGGAAGGACTCGAAGCGGTCAGAAAACGTCCCGGTATGTATATCGGCAGTACTGATGCACGCGGACTTCATCATTTAGTGTACGAGATTGTAGATAACTCCGTAGATGAGGCTTTAGCTGGATATGGAGACCAAATTAGTGTGAAAATACATAAAGATAACAGTGTAAGTGTATCCGATAAAGGGCGTGGAATGCCTATTGGCATGCATAAATTAGGTAAACCGACGCCTGAGGTCATTTTAACGATTCTTCATGCTGGAGGTAAATTTGGACAAGGCGGATATAAAACGAGTGGAGGCCTTCATGGAGTCGGTGCTTCGGTCGTTAACGCGTTGTCTGAATGGCTTGTCGTGACAATCAAGAGGGACGGGTTCATATACGAACAACGTTTTTTCAATGGCGGAAAGCCAGAAACCACACTGGAGAAAATCGGCAAAACAAATCAAGCTGGGACCAAAATCCACTTCAAGCCCGATCCTAAAATATTTTCGGTGACGACTTTTAATTATGAGATTCTTTGTGAGCGCCTTCGCGAATCAGCTTTTCTTTTAAAAGGCATGAAGATAGAATTGACGGATGAGCGTAACGACCATAATGAAATTTTTCACTATGAAAATGGAATTGAAGCGTTTGTCGATTATTTAAATGAAGAGAAAGAGACACTCCATAGTGTAGTCAGCTTAGAAGGGGAACAAAATGGGATCGAAGTCGAACTTGCCTTTCAATTCAACGATGGTTATTCAGAAAATATTCTAAGCTTCGTGAATAACGTTCGTACAAAAGACGGAGGCACCCATGAGATTGGTGCAAAAACGGCCATGACACGGGCATTCAATGATTATGCCAGGAAAATGGGGCTATTAAAGGAAAAAGATAAAAACCTCGAAGGTACCGATATACGTGAAGGCTTGTCTTCAATCATTTCAGTGCGCATCCCTGAAGAACTTCTTCAATTCGAAGGACAAACCAAAAGCAAACTAGGAACCAGCGAAGCCCGTTCTGCAGTCGATTCCATCGTATCAGAGCACCTAGCCTACTTTTTTGAAGAAGATCCGACCACAAGTACCCTATTGGTTAAAAAAGCGATTAAAGCGTTCCAGGCAAGGGAAGCGGCACGCAAAGCCCGTGAAGACGCAAGAAGCGGGAAGAAACGGAAAAAATCCGATGCCATCCTTTCCGGGAAATTAACACCGGCCCAATCGAAAAATCCCGAACGAAATGAATTGTATCTTGTAGAAGGTGACTCTGCTGGGGGATCCGCTAAACAAGGGCGGGATCGCCGTTTCCAAGCAGTTCTACCTTTGCGGGGTAAAGTTATCAATACGGAAAAGGCAAAACTGGCGGATATTTTTAAAAACGAGGAAATAAATACGATCATCCATGCCATCGGCGGAGGTGTCGGGGCTGAGTTCAATACGCCGGACACTAACTATGATAAAGTGATCATCATGACTGATGCCGATACGGATGGGGCCCATATCCAAGTGCTGCTGCTGACTTTCTTTTACCGATATATGAAACCGTTAATAGAGTCAGGAAAGGTGTACATTGCCTTACCCCCTTTATATAAAGTGAGCAAAGGGACAGGGAAGAAAGAAGTCATTGAATATGCTTGGAGCGATGAGGAGCTCCAGGGAGCGATAGACAAGGTGGGGAAAGGCTATATGATTCAGCGCTATAAAGGGCTGGGTGAGATGAATGCCGATCAATTATGGGATACCACCATGAACCCGGAAACAAGGACATTGATTCGTGTGAAGATCGATGATGGAGCACGTGCAGAAAGACGTGTGACAACTTTGATGGGAGATAAGGTTGAACCGCGTCGTAAGTGGATTGAAGCCAATGTCGCTTTTGGTCTCGAAGAGGAATCGAATATTTTAGATAATGAAAATATGTCGATTGAAGAGGAGGTCATTAACGATGGTATTTGAAGAAACGTTTCGAGATTTGCCGCTTGAAGAGGTAATTGGTGACCGCTTCGGCCGTTATAGTAAATATATTATCCAAGATCGGGCACTTCCTGATGCAAGGGACGGCTTAAAACCGGTGCAGCGCAGGATATTGTATGCGATGCATGTCGAAGGAAATACTCAGGAAAAAGGATTCAGGAAATCCGCAAAAACGGTCGGTAATGTAATCGGTAACTATCACCCTCACGGAGATTCATCCGTTTATGAGGCAATGGTTCGGATGAGCCAAGACTGGAAGCTGCGGAAGGTCATGGTCCAAATGCACGGAAACAACGGTAGCATTGATGGTGATCCGCCTGCTGCGATGCGGTATACGGAAGCGAGGCTTTCATCGATTGCCTCCGAAATGCTTAGGGATATTGAAAAAAGGACGGTCGATTTTGTACCGAACTTTGATGATACTTCAGAAGAGCCTATTGTATTGCCTGCAATGTTCCCTAACCTGCTTGTAAACGGCTCTACGGGAATTTCAGCCGGCTATGCCACTGAAATCCCGCCACATCAACTAGGTGAAGTCATTGATGCTGCCATTATGCGAATCGATAAGCCGGAAGCGACAGTCGCTGATTTAATGACTGTCATTAAAGGGCCGGATTTTCCTACTGGCGGTATCATTCAAGGAATTGAGGGCATTCGTAAGGCCTATGAAACAGGTAAAGGGAAAATAATCATTCGCGGGTTGGCGGAAGTGGAAACGATTCGGGGCGGCAAACAGCAAATCGTCATCACTGAAATCCCATATGAAGTCAATAAAGCAAACCTTGTTAAGAAAATGGATGAATTCCGTCTAGACCGGAAAGTGGAAGGTATCGCCGAAGTAAGGGATGAGACCGATCGTACAGGACTGCGCATTGTCATCGAACTGAAAAAAGAAGCAGATGCAAATGGAGTCCTGCATTATTTATATAAAAATTCCGATCTCCAAATTGCCTACAATTTCAATATGGTTGCAATTTATAAAAAGCGGCCAACATTGATGAGCCTGCCTAAAATGCTCGATGCTTATATAGAACACCGTAAAGAGGTAATCGTGAACCGTTCACGTTATGAGCTGCAAAAGGCACATGACAGGGCACATATCGTCGATGGATTAGTGAAAGCTTTATCCATATTAGATGAAGTCATCGCTGTCATCCGGGCATCTAAAGACAAACGGAACGCTAAAGATAACCTCATAGCTAAATTTGCTTTTACAGAAGCGCAAGCTGAAGCCATTGTCTCCTTGCAGTTATATAGGCTGACAAATACGGATATTACAGCGCTTGAAGCAGAGGCAGCGGAATTGAAGGACAAAATTGAAGAATTGACAAAGATTCTTGGCAGTGAAAAGGTTCTTCTTCAAGTAATTAAAAAAGAGCTTCGATTCATTAAAAAGGGCTTTGATGACGGACGGCGTTCCAAAATCGAAAAAGAAATTGAAGAAATCAAAATAAATCTTGAAGTCTTGATTGCGAGTGAAGACGTAATGGTTACCGTGACGAAAGAAGGCTATGTCAAACGGACATCGTTACGATCTTATGCAGCGTCAGGAGGGCTTGATTTTGGCATGAAGGATTCCGATCGCCTGCTCCAGAGGCTGGAGATGAATACAACAGATGTCCTGTTGCTGTTCACATCCAAAGGGAACTACCTCTATTGTCCAGTTCATCAGCTTCCTGATATTCGCTGGAAGGAAACCGGTCAGCATATCGCGAACATCATTCCAATCGACAGGGAAGAGCAAATCATAAAAGCGATTCCAATCAAAGATTTTACCATGCCGGAATTCTTAGTTTTCATCACGAAAAATGGTATGGTGAAAAAGACAGAATTAGCTTCCTATAAAGCTCAGCGTCATTCAAAACCGCTGGTTGGTGTCAATTTAAAAGGTGATGATGCACTGGTCGATGTCCATCATACGAATGGACAGGCTGACCTTTTCCTAGTCACTCATAATGGCTATGGTTTATGGTTTGATGAAGAAGAAGTAAGTGTTGTCGGTGTCCGGGCAGCAGGAGTCAAAGGGATTAACTTGAAAGAAAATGACTATGTCATTGGCGGAAAGGTTTTGGCCAAGGATAGTAAAGAATCGATCTTTATCGTTACACAGCGCGGGGCCATAAAGAAAATGAAATTAACCGAGTTTGAAAAAACGAGCCGGGCAAAACGCGGTGTCGTGGTCTTGAGGGAATTGAAATCGAATCCTCATAGGGTCATTGGTTTCGATATCATTAACAAAACCGACAGTCTATTCATTCTTTCCGAAAAGGGAACCATTGAAACGATTCATGCCGCTTCATTAAAAAATCATGATCGATATACGAATGGATCATTTGTTTTTGATGAAACGGTTAGTGGAAAAGCGAAAGAATTATGGAAAATATCATTGGAAGATGACACCGCCATGGAGCAGTGAATCATTTTTTTTGAACGGGATGCTGACCTTGATCAGCATCCCGTTTTATTTTCCTGAAAATGATCAGTATATCCACAGGCCAGCACTACAGTTGGGTCTTTATACGAAAGCAATTTCTTAATTCAAAAATGACTTATTGAGTCAAATTTAAATCCTAGTATTATGAACCTAAAATTATTAAGAACGCAGCAAATAATTCAATTTTGAATTTTAGCATTAACTGAATCAACGTATCAAAACGATTTATTTTTGGCACACTCCTTGCATATTGTTAGTATGACTTCTTTATTTTTGAATGAAGAAAGGGGAGGACCAATGGATAGACCTTGGATAAAGCATATCCCGTCCGGAAATCCAATAGAGATTGATATTCCTGAAATTTCATTGACAGAACTATTTTTTCAATCAGTCGAACAGTATTCGGATAATACAGCGATAACGTTCATGGAGAAAAGGTGTACATATTCAGAGTTGGGGAAGTTAGTGAAAAAATGTGCCCGCTTGCTTGCTGATGAAGGGATTGGAAAGGGAGATCGTGTGGCTATCATGCTTCCTAATTGTCCCCAATATCCAATTGGTTTTTTTGGAACTCTTTTGAATGGAGCCATTGTTGTCCAAATCAATCCAATGTATAAGGCGAACGAATTAATGCATGTCCTGAAAGATTCAGGTGCAAGGCACATCATTGTACTCGACGATTTATTGCCCATAGTTGAAGCCGTCATAGCTGAAACCGATGTTGAAAAGGTGTTGAGCGTGTCTCTGGAAAAGGGCAAATGTGAAATGACAAAAAAACTGCTATCTGTAACAGAGGCGGATTTCACTGTGGAGATTGAACCTGCTAGAGATGTCGCCGTCCTCCAATATACTGGAGGAACGACAGGGCGTTCTAAAGGCGCGATGCTAACCCATCGTAATATCGTAGCCAATACGCTGCAAAGTGCAGCCACTTCAAGAATCAATACTCAAAAGGGGAAGGAAAGGGTACTGGGCGTTTCCCCATTATTTCATGTTTACGGCATGACTTCAGGGATGAACCTGACGTTTTATAATGGCGGGGAATTAATTCTTGTATCCCGATTTGAGGTAACGGAGATCGTCGATATTATCACTAATCTTAAACCGACTATTTTTCCAGGGGTACCGACGATGTATATTGCTTTATTACAATATTACCAGTCCCATCCATTTGATTTGGATACATTGACATCTTGCGTTTCGGGTTCGTCACCATTGCCATTGCATGTATTGTCAAGGTTCAGCGAACTTAGTGGAACAAAGATTGCTGAGGGCTATGGACTGTCCGAGGCGTCACCAGTCACGCACCGGAATCCAGTCAGCGGCCTGCAAAAACCAGGAAGTATCGGGATTCCGATACAAAATACGGATGCCGCCATAATTGACAGCATTACAGGAGAGCCAGCCCTCTTGGTTGATACACCAGGTGAATTGGTCATAAAGGGTCCACAGGTAATGAAAGGTTATTGGGGCATGCCTGAAGAGACGAAGAAGACGATTCAAAACGGATGGCTGCATACCGGTGATATGGCCAAGATGGATGAAGATGGCTTCTTTTACATTGTGGGACGGAAGAAAGAGATGATCATCGCAGGCGGATTCAATATTTATCCAATTGAAATTGAAGATATACTATACAGCCACCCTAAGGTTCTTGAAGCTGCCGTCTTTGGCGTTCCCGATCAATATCGCGGTGAAACGGTACATGCAGCGGTAGTTCTAAAACCAAGTGAAAGAATAACTGAAAACGAATTGAAGGATTATTGCCGAAAGCAGCTCGCTGCCTTCAAGGTCCCAAAAGCAATCACATTTGAAAGTGAACTTCCGAAGACGGCGGTAGGTAAAATTTTAAAACGCAAGCTTCAAGAAAAACATATCGCTCATTCTAACTAGATATGAAAGCGTTAACAATCAATTCGCAGATAAAGGGGAATGCAAATGGACTTTCGCTTAGATGAAGACATCCTGCTACTTAAAGAAAATATACGCCAGTTTATCGAAGAACAAATCGATCCATTTTCCATGCAGATAGAGGATGAAGATCATATCCCGGAATCCATCATAAATTTATCGAAGGAAATCGGGCTATTCGGACTTAGTATCCCGGAAAGGTATGGCGGACTCGGAATCGGGATGGTGGGAAAATGTGCTTTATATGAGGAAATCGGCAAAACACATAATGGATATACCACTCTGATTGGTGCCCACACCGGTATAGGGACGGTAGGGATAGTCGAAATGGGCAATGAAATGCAAAAGGAAAAATACCTACCAGATATGGCAAGCGGTAATAGAATTGGCGCTTTTGCTTTAACTGAGCCTGCAGCGGGGTCCCATGCTACGAATCTCAAAATGACGGCAGTCAAAAATGGCGATAAATATATTTTAAATGGTACCAAGCATTATATAACGAATGCAGATGTAGCAGATATTTTTACAGTTATGGCCGTTACGGACAAAGATAAAGGGGCGAAAGGGATCACCTCATTCATAGTAGAAAAGGATTTTCCGGGTTTTAGAGTTGGTAGCCTGGAAAGGAAGATGGGTCTTCGAGGCTCACATTCGGCCGAATTGTTTTTTGAAGATTGCGAGGTTCCTGCTGGAAATGTACTGGGGGACGTCGGCCAAGGGTATGTAAATGCCTTGAAAATCCTTGCAAATGGCCGGGCAGGCCTTGCTGCCCGTAATTTGGGGTCCTGTCAATACCTGCTCGATCTTTCTACCAAATATGCCACAGAACGTGAACAATTCAATGTCCCGATCATTGATCATCAAGCCGTGTCCCATATGATTGCCGAGATGGCAATGGAAATAGAAGCACTTCGCTCATTCACATACAGGGTCGCATGGATGGTCGATCAGAAAGAAAAAATCATTAAAGAAGCGGCCATGCTTAAGTTGTATGGTTCGGAAGTATATAATCGTGTCGCTGATAAGGCCGTACAGATTCATGGCGGGATGGGATACATGAAGGATTATCCAGTTGAACGTTTCTATCGGGATGCCCGAATCACCAGAATATATGAAGGCACGTCCGAAATCCAAAAAAATATCATTACCGGGCAATTAAAGAGAAAATATCAAAACTAGTCTTGGAAAGCGGAGGGGTTAATATGGATTTACGACTATCTGATGAACAAAAAATGGTGCAAAAAACAATACGCAAGTTCGTGGAAAATGAATTGATTCCATTGGAAAATGAAGTGCTTCGCAATGAAATGGCAGGGAAACCTAGTTTACCAGAGGGGACATTGAAAGATTTACAGGAAAAAGCAAAAAAAGCCGGGTTTTGGGGCATCAATACCCCGGAGGAATATGGCGGGGCAGACCTAGGTCAGCTCATGATGGCAATTGTCTTGATGGAAGTGTCAAAAACGTTTGTACCATTCAGCTTTGGAGGTTCGGCTGATAACATCCTTTATTATGCAAATGAAGAACAGAAACAGAAATATCTGATCCCTACTATTAATGGTGAGAAAAAGTCCTGTTTTGCCATGACGGAGCCGGGGGCTGGGTCCGATACGCGAAATATTAAAATGACGGCAGTAAAAGAAGGAAATGAATGGGTGCTTAACGGAGAAAAAACATTCATCACTGGAGGAAATGATGCCGATTTCGTCATGGTCATTGCCGTAACTGACAAAGAACGTCATCAAGCAACCGGGACGGAAGGGGTAACCTGTTTCATTGTAGACCGTGATATGGGCTGGAGATCAGAATATATCAATACGATGGGAGAATGGGGACCGGCCGGTTTAGTTTTTGATAATGTCAGGGTACCCGAAGAAAACATCTTGGGGGAAGTGCATGGCGGTTATAAACTAGGCTTGGAATGGATTGGGTTTGCAAGATGGATCGTGGGCGCACGTGCTGTCGGTTCTGCAGAAAGATTGCTGCAAATGGCAATAGTATACGCTAAAGAACGAGTAACTTTCGGTAAACCGATCGCTGAGCGCCAGGCCATTCAATGGCAGATAGCTGATTCGGCCGTAGAAATTGAAGCTGCTAGATGGCTTGTATTGAATGCGGCTTTTACACTTGATAATGGAGAAGACAACCGCCATTTAGCTTCAATGGCTAAACTCTATGGAGCCAATATGGGGAATCGTGTCGTGGATCGTGTATTGCAGATACATGGTGGCATGGGATATACGAAGGAGCTTCCCATCGAACGCTGGTACCGCGAGGCAAGGCTTTGGAGGATTTATGATGGTACGGATGAAATACAGCGTATGATCATTTCCCGAAATTTGATTAAGGGTCATGTTAAATTAGGACAATTCTTATAATAGATTAGGAGGAAACGATTATGTCAGGGAGATTTTCAGGGAAAACGGCTTTAGTTACAGGTGGAAGCAGGGGGATTGGCCGGGCGATCGTCGAACTATTTGCCAGTGAAGGCGCAAACGTGGCGATTATCGATATCAACGAAGAGGTTTTGACAGCAACAGGAAATGAATTAAGGGACAAGGGTTATACCATTTTTACCAAAGTGGCCAACGTGGTCAATCCAGAAGAGGTGGAAGCATCGATAAAAGAAATAGCCGACACATTCGGATCCCTTGATATTCTCGTGAATAATGCTGGGGTCATCCGGGATAATTTACTTTTTAAAATGACCGATTCTGATTGGCAGACGGTAATGGATGTGCATTTAAAAGGTACTTTCAATGCAGTACGTGCCGCCCAGAAGCATATGGTTGCAAATAAGTACGGAAGAATCATCAATATATCATCCACTTCGGCACTTGGGAACCGCGGGCAGGCTAATTATTCAGCCGCAAAAGCTGGGCTTCAGGGGTTAACAAAAACACTGGCGATTGAACTTGGCAAATATGGGATAACGGCTAATTCGGTAGCACCAGGCTTTATCGAAACCGAAATGACGAAAGAAACAGCTAGGCGGGTGGGAGTGAGTTTTGAACAATTCATCCAGGAGAGGGCAAACAGCATTCCGGTTGCCAGAAGCGGTTTGCCAAGTGATATTGCTCATGCTGTTGCATTCTTTGCCGATGAGGCATCCTCATTCATTAGCGGGCAGGTTTTATATGTTGCGGGCGGTCCGAAAAATTAAGGGAAAAGGCGGGATGTTATGTTCAACGAAAGTATTGGAAAACGATCCAACCCCGTTAAAAATATAGTTGAACGGGGAGCCGTTAAAAAATTCGCATTATCGATTGGTGATCCCCACCCGATTTTCATTGATGAAGAAACAGGCAGGCAATCAAGGTACGGTACGAATATCGCTCCACCAACTTTCCCAAGGGTCTTTGATTTTGGGATGATTGAAAGCTTAAATCTCCCGAATAAAGGCTTGATTCACGGTGAGCAGGTTTATCGCTATAACAGGCCGCTTAAGGTAGGGGAAGAAATCACCTGTTATACGGAAGTGAAAGACTATTATGAAAAAAAAGGGAAACAAGGGGAAATGGGATTTCTAGCCTTTAAAAATTATGGAAAGGATGCAAATGGGGAAATTGTCTTCACTGCTGAACAGCTTGTCATTTTAAATGAAACGATCAGAAGGATGGTGATGAGTAAGTGACGACATTAACCGAACTTCATATTGGTGACTCGTTACATTCCATCGAGCTTGCACCTGTAACGCGACTGGACCTCATTAAATATGCCGGCGCATCAGGTGATTTTAATCCCATTCATACCATTGATGAGGAAGCAAAAAATGCTGGTCTTCCAGGTATCATCGCTCATGGGATGTGGACGATGGGAAACCTCGCAAAGCTATTCAGTAATCTTTATGAAATTGGATTTATCGAAGAATACAGGATTCGTTTCAAGGGCATGGTTTTCTTGAATGATGTCATAACTCTTCAAGCGGATCTAAAAGAAAAAAATGGGAATAGATATTTTTTCAACGTAGCGGCCACTAACCAGTCAGGTAAGGAAGCGATCAGTGGAGAGGTTATTTTTAAGACTTACTGAGGTAAAGTAGTGATGAAAATTATTTCATCACTACTTTTTTTAGGAGCGAAATTCGACAATTTTAAAGGAGTTTCGAAAATTATCCAGAATTGTACTTAAAAAGAATTCTTTTTGCGGCGGTGAATAGTAATGAATCAAGTGAAACAGGATTCTCAGCTTAATTTGCTCAAAGAGTGGACCTTTCCTGCACTAGTCGTGGATTCTGCAAATCGGATTAAGGATTGGGGAAACTATTTTAATCGATTGTTAAGCCATGATGGTAATAATACATTAACCGAACAATTCGATGAGTGGCAATTTCTCGATAATAAAAGGCTTGCAGCTGCAAGGCTGCATGATAAACGGTATTTATTTTTATTAATGAAACAAATGGATGCTGACAATATTCTTTATATAGGCAGGGAAACGGAATTTTTGGATGATTTATTGATTGATGCTCATGAGACGGATAAATTGAATCGCGCACTCGATGCAATAATCGAAAATTCCTATGATGGAATATACATCACCGATCAAGATGGAATCACGCTTTATACCAATTCGGCAATTGAACGGATCACAGGCATACCAAAAGAGTACTATATCGGCAAATCTGTGGACCAATTGATTAAACGCGGCATACTGAATGCGTCGGTGACTCATAAGGTAGTGAAGCTGAGACGAACGGTATCAGTCGTACAGGATAATTTTGCGGGAAAGGAAACATTGATAACAGGGAGTCCCGTTTTTAATGCAGAAGGGGAAATAGAGCAAGTCGTTACGAATATAAGGGATTTATCTGATTTAAATGAACTGATGCATGAGTTGACGAAAGCTAATGAACTGAATAATCAATATAAGCAGGAAATTGAGAAACTGCGGAAGATAACGAGCAAAGATGGAGTCGTATTCGTCAGTGATAAAATGAAAATGATTTATGAGATAGCAGAAAGAATATCGGATATTGATGCGACAGTACTCATACTGGGAGAAACGGGTGTTGGAAAGGATGTCCTTGCCCGCAATATCTATAATCGGAGCATCCGGTCTAAAAAAGGAGATTTCATCAAAATAAATTGCGGGGCAATTCCCGCTGATTTATTGGAATCCGAGCTCTTTGGATATGAAGGAGGGGCATTTACCGGAGCCAATCAAAAAGGAAAACCAGGGATGTTTGAGCTTGCAGAGAGTGGTATCCTATTCCTTGATGAAGTCGGTGAGCTTCCCCTGCAACTTCAGGTGAAGCTGCTCCGGGCCCTTCAGGAAAGGGAGATTCAAAGAATCGGAGGTACAAAACCAAAGAAAATCGATGTTCGCATAATAGCAGCCACGAACCGAAATCTTTCGGAAATGGTCAAAACGGGTGATTTTCGTGAAGACCTCTTTTATAGGTTGAATGTCATTCCGATTACGATTCCTCCTCTAAGGGAAAGAAGAGAGGATATCTTGGCATTGACTGACTTGTTTTTAACAAAAGCAAACGAACAATATAAATTCTCAAAAGAAATAGATTCGCGGTTGAAGGAATATTTTTATCAACATGATTGGCCAGGAAATGTCCGTGAATTGATTAATATTGTGGAAAGGCTCGTCGTGCTGACGGATAATCGAATATTATCGATTAACGACCTTCCGGAAGAATATCAGCCGGAAAATCGGAATCAACCGAACCTCAATGCTACCTTAACTTTAAAAGAAGCGGTGGAAAGAGCCGAAAAGGAAATTTTGACGAAAGCGGCTCAAACCTACCAAACTACATATGAAATAGCAGAAGCCCTGGAATCCAGTCAGGCAACAATCGTGAGGAAACTTAAAAAATATCAATTAAAGGTCAGTGGAAAAGAATAGATGAGTTTGAACTGTACCTCCCAATGTTAGAAAAATGGGAGGTACAGTTTTTTTGACTGATTATACGAGTGGCGAAAAATTGAATGTGAACCAAAGACGATAAGATAAAATAGAATGGAGCAGCGGTGTCCAACCTAGATTCACCAGATGTAAACTTCTTTGGCTAGAGGACGGTCTTACTGGGAAACCAGTCTGCTCGATCAACAAATTCATTTAAAGTTCCGATGAATTAGAGGAAAAGCCGATTTATACAGGGGAGGAAGAATATGAGAAGTTACAGAATTAATTTATCAACGCTGATTTGCGCTCGAACCTTCAGAATGTCAGAGGCAAACAGGGGAATTTATCAATAAGATATCTGATTAAATCCTATTCAATATATTGATTTAAATGGGTTTATTAAAGCTTTAAAACTTGGTAAGCCATTGAAAATCATGTATATTGTTTTTATACACATACAAGGGTAGTGGATCATTTTAATTGGAAAATATATATAAAGAACCAGCTACACAGTTCAGCCTAATTATTTTTCAAGTAAATCACTAGAAGGGAGATATAGAATTTGGACTCACTCAAGTTAATTGAATATGACATAGCCCTGCTTGTACGTCTAACAACATCCCCTAGTAGACAAATAGGCAACCTAGATCGATCCGAGTTTTTATTGCTAAGTGAATTGGATAAGCATGGGCCACTAGGCATTAATGAATTGTCAGACCAATTGAGACTGAATGTGTCTACCGCAAGTCGCCAGGTTGCCGCTATGGAGTCAAAGGAATTCATTCGCCGTTATCCAGATCCGAAAAACGGACGAATCAGCTTAATTGTCATGACGAAAGAAGGGCAAGAAATATTACATAATGCTCAGAAGTCTCGTCAAGAAAGATTATCCGATATTCTTAAAGACTGGTCAGAGGAAGATTTAAACGTTCTTCAGAGGAATTTAACACGTTTGAATCAGGATATTAAGAACTGGAAACAAAGATAATCCGAATTTTGATAAGCAGAAACAGTATTGCTTATACATATTTTAATGAACCTTTTCATGAAAAAGCCTAATTCAAATGTTCTTATTTGAATTAGGCTTTTTCATTTTTCCGTGTTATGGGTTTGTTTGGGTAATATTTTTATTGCTATATTTTATATATATTGTATAATACAAATTGTAAATAGCAAGTTTGGGTATGTTGCATGTTTATCTGATTAATATGAATGGATGGTGAAGACTTTTTTCTTTTGAAAATATTAAGGAATGGAAATTGACATTCAAAATTAGCTTAGAAAGAAAGGGGGAATTATATGAATTCACAAAATAATGTTTTGAGTGGGGAGATAAAGAAACCCCTCTTGCCGGAATATGTGCTCATTTCTATATTAACGTTATTTTCATTTGGGCCTCAATACTTTACAAGTCTTTCCTACATCTTGAATCAAATGGTTATTCAAAATGGACTTAACTTAAGTACACACGTTATGTTACTTCCATCCATTTGCTCAAATTTGGCTTTTTCGCTAGGTCTCCCATTTGGACGTATCCTTCCCATGAAATATGGAACAAGAAAAATTTATCTTACTTTCATTTTCATATTCCTTGGTGGAACGATCATCAATATTCTATGCTGGGGAATCATTCCGCTCACCATTGGCAGATCACTCCAAGGTTTAGGGGCAGGTGTATTGTTTCTGACAATCCTACCGCATAGTTTAAGGTCTTACCCAAACAAGGTGCGGAATCTGTTTATATTGTTTGCGATAGGTGGTTTATTTGGTTGCAGCGCGGTAGGTGCATTTGTTGGATCCTTATCTTTAAGTATTTCAGAGTGGAGATGGATATTCTTGTTAAATATTCTTTCATCCCTCATATGCCTTGTAATCGGATTCAGAATCTTATCCAAAACGAAGCCAGAGTTAAACTCAGGAACGACGAAACATAACATGAAAGGAATTTTCTTATTCACTTTATTAATAATGGACTTGATTTTCCCGCTTTATAACTTACAAGAACACGGCTTTACATCAATTCAAGTTTGGCCATTTTTTGTGATTGCTCTTCTATTGGCGCTATTGTTCATAGCGGTTGATTTTAATGCTGTGGATTCCTTTATTCCAATCCGATCATTGTGGTCAGCAAAAACAGTTTCGGGAACAATTATGGCTTTAACTGCTCATATTGCTCTTATCGTCGCGATTGCAGGAGCTAATGGTTTTTTGCGTAACATTCTTGATCCCCCATTCATATACCTTACTTATTTTTATTTGTGGTTTTTTGTTGGATTCTTGGCGTCGGGTATCGTCTGTACTCTGCTATATGACAAATGGGGTGCAGGCAGGCTGGGAATGGTAGGTTCCATCATTATAATAATGATCAGCATTCAATGGAGATCAATGGGAACCGAGGTTTCTTTAACGGCAATAAATGTTCAAATGGCTTGTATTGGCGTAGGCGTAAGCATGGTGCTATTATCAGGGGCATTGGGAACAGCACTGGCAGGTGACATTCACAAGGCAGTACTAAGGTCGTCATCCCTGCATTCTATGAGAAATTTATTTGGTTCAATTGCTGGACCAGTAATAGGATGGTTTGCTTATCGAATGCATGCGATTCACTATGAAGATGTTCGAGGGGAAATATCACTATTGAACCCCGAAACTAACTCAGAGATGGCCGGATTGGTCCGCAATTATATCAATAATGGACATACACTGACAGAGGCAAAAAGCATGGCTTATTATTCAATGGTTGAGAATAGTCAAAAAGGTGCGCTTCTAGGAGCTTACCATGATTTATTTACCATTCTCCTAGTATTAGGCATAATCATGTTGTTAGCTTCCATCGGAAAGGCTGTAACGGGCAAAGGAAGGTCGCTAGTGCAGAAAGAGCAGCACATTTTACTTCCAGCACCATTGGAAAAAACGAATAAAAAGGGGAAATACGTATGAGTAAAGGTCGTTTAATAATAGCCAATATTTTGGGTGTTCTTGTTGTAATTGCTTTGCTAGCAGGCGGTGCAAACTATTATTATCAAAATGAGAACTTTGTTAAAACTGATGATGCGAAGGTATCTGCAGACATGGTTCAAATTGTAGCACCAGCTTCTGGTATGCTCAAAGATTGGGATATTAAAGAAGGTAAAGCTGTTACAAAAGGAAAGGCAGTAGGAATAATTGAAGAAGAAGGTCAAGACGTTTCCATAAAGTCTACCATGGAGGGAACGATTATTAAAAATGGAGCCGGAAATGACCAGCTAGTACAAGGTGGCCAAGTGCTAGCCCAAGCTGCAGACCTCAACCATTTATACATTACAGCTAACATCAAGGAAACAGATTTAAAGGATATTGAAAAAGGCGATTCAGTGGATATAAACGTAGATGGCGATACCGATGTAACTTTCGAAGGAAAAGTTGAAGAAATCGGCTATGCTACTAAATCTGTATTTTCGTCTTTACCAGAGTCGATTACGGGCAATTTCACAAAGGTCACTCAAAAAGTTTCTGTTAAAATCTCAATTATGAATCCATCTGCCAAAGTACTTCCTGGTATGAATGCTAAAGTTAAAATCTCGTTGTAGATGAAAGTTCGCATCAATGCAACCAAGAGGAGTGGGGAATTTTATGAAAATCTATGTAGTCTATGATAGTGAGGGTGAACATACAAAGGCACTGGCATATTCAATAGCGGAAGGGGCTCAAGAAGTGTATGGTGCAGAAGTGCATATAGATCATGTGGATCAGGCAGATGTATATAAGCTATCAGAAATGGATGCGATTGTATGGGGATGTCCTGGACATTTCGGGACGATTAGCTCTGGATTAAAAGCTTGGATTGATAAATTAGGGTTCTTATGGGCAGAAGGTAAGCTGATAAACAAAATTGGTGCTGTATTTTGTACGACTGCTACCGTCCATGGAGGATTAGAAGCAACGATGCTTAACCTCATTACACCAATGCTTCACCAAGGGATGATTATCGTGGGCTTACCTGGTAATGTTCCAGAAAATGCTTTATATGGATCTTATTACGGGGTAGGGGTGTCCTGTCCTGTTGATAGTACAGATTTCCTCCCTAAGCAAGCCCAAGAGTTAGGAAGAGCTTTAGGAAAACGTGTAGCGGAAGTCACACAAACTCTAACACATGTACAGTAAGGGGTTGGTCAGATGGTGACCATTATTGCTTGTATAGGATTGGCTATGGCTGTTATTGGGGGATTGTTTAAGATTAATTTCTGGTCAACTTCAAAAGAAGAGGTGGCACGTGAAACGGTTATAAACGAAATTGGTAAGGAAGCCATCCATTCACCTGACAAATCTGAATTGGTTCCAGAGGAGACTCTAACTGCTTCCGCTGGGCAGGTTAAGCACATGAACGATCAGGCCTACCGCCAAGCCCTTCAATGTTTCCAGGATACGACGCAGGAAGATTTAAACATCAAGGGATTGACTATGAAGGATGAAGAATATAGAAAAGCGTTAAAAACCATGAATTGTAAGCGTGAAAATGAAAAAAACAGAGAAGTGTAGAAAAATTCCTAAGGATGATCTAACTTCTAAAAAGTGAGGTAACATTAAATCGTGAGTTAAGTACAACTGCAAGGTAACGGTTCTTAGACTTATGAATGCGTATTCCATTCGATCGGTAAGAGATTAGAGGATTAACAATAATTTAATAGCTGATCTCTGTGGTAAAAGCTGATAAGGAAATCTTGACGACGGCTTAAACCTACCAAATTACCATGAAATCGGAGAAGCGCTTGATTCCTCAGGCAACAATTGTGAGGAAACTTAAAAAATATCCATTAAAGGTCATGGAAATAATAGGTATGTATGAACAGCACCTCCAATTTTGGAAATTATCCAAAATTGGAGGTGCTGTCTTTTTGACTGAATTCCTAATTATATTAACGCGTTTTGGGGGATGACGGGCTTTATTACCTTAGAAAATTATCGGTTCTTAGGTTGCGTTTTTGTGCATTATTACCTGCTAATGTGTGAACTGATGGAAGTTATAAACTGGTTTTTTGGTTCCTTTCCATTTTAATTTTTTTATTGATTCAGAATTGATTTTTTCAGTCATTAGTGAATGAAGGACATCCCGTATGGAACCGATACTTTTGAGATTTTACAATTCAATAATGAATTCATAGACTGGTTAATAGCCTTATTGAAGGTGATTTAATGTTTGGCACGGCACTTGCATTATTAATCTGGAAATTAATCTGGAAATTATCCTGCGGAAATGATTCTCCTATGGAAGGTGCGAGGTGAAAGGGGTGAAAAAACCAGACGGCTACCGTGTATAAACCGTCATTAAACAGAAAATGGAATCAAGGGCTTTCCCTAAATACAGCTTGTCTGCACGATCGTTACGCCAAAAAAATGAAAGCGCTAACAACAGATACCTAAGCTATTTCTATAGGCGGAGAATAAAGGGAATTAAAGCTTATTGGCCCTTCCCGAGATGTTGATGCTATGGGAGAGTAAGTGAAATTGTTTTTAATACAGATGTGTGCTTTTAAAATATGGACAGGATTGTGAGCCAGGGAATGAACAGCAAAGTGAAATTCATTAATTTTCAAGGAGGAAGTAAATGGAAATTTTGGTCCAGCAGCTTTTTAATGGTTTGACGATTGGCAGCGTATATAGTCTTGTTGCACTGGGATTGACGCTAGTATATGGAATTTTGCATATTCCGAACTTTGCACACGGTGCCCTATATATGTTGGGAGGATATATCACGTTGTCAATGATGACATTATATGGGGTCAATTACTGGATGGCCATGTTCGTATCCATTATCGTTGTTGGTTTGTTGGGAGTCCTTTTGGAACGTTTCGTGTTCCGCCTGTTAAGGGAGGCACCTCCGTTGCACGATAAGATTGCAGCCATCGGCATTCTCCTTTTTCTTGAAGCTTTTGCCCAATTTGTCTGGGGTGCCGACTTCCATACTATGACTTCTCCATATGGTCAAGTCGTCAATATCCTGGGACTGACGTTCACACTTCAGCGATTATTGATCATCGTGTCAGCTATCGCAGTGATGGTTTTACTTTACCTTTTCCTAAAAAAAACTTATGCCGGTTCGACGATAATTGCAATGTCCCAAAGCCGTGAAGGGGCGTCATTAGTAGGAATCAACATTAATAAAGTCGCGATGCTTACCTTCATGATATCGGGGGGATTAGCAGCCATCGCTTCATCCCTTGCATCACCGATTAATCTTGTTTTTCCCGGCATGGGGCATTTAGTCATCCTAAAAGCCTTCGTCATTATCATATTGGGTGGGATGGGCAGCATCCCGGGGGCGATCGTAGGTGGATATATCCTAGGGTTCAGTGAGAGCCTTGGTGCAACTTATATTTCAAATGATTATAAAGACATCATTGCATTCATACTTTTAGTCATCATATTAACGGTGAAACCAACAGGTCTTTTTGCAAAGGGGGAGAGGTAGTGTGAGGATATTAACGAAAAGAAATGGGATTATCGCTCTTATCATCTTTGCTTTTTCATTCCCCTATATCGCGCAAAACGATTATTATCTCCATATGCTGACACTTTCGTTCATCTGGGCGATAGCTGTTTATGGAATCAATTTATTATCAGGCTATACTGGGTATCTCTCGCTTGCACATGCTGGATTTTTTGCGATTGGAGCATATTCTCTTGGGTTGCTCACAGTAAAAGCGGAAATGAACTTTTGGCTGGCACTTATATGTGCATGTTTAATCACATGTGCCATTGGGTTTTTAATTGGTTTGATTGCGCTGAGGACAAAGGAACACTTTTTCGCGATTTATACCCTATGTGTGGGTTACATCATATATCTGGTGATCGATAAATGGGAGGGACTTACAGAGGGGGTTAGGGGATTGATCGGGATCCCTGCTCCCGGGAATATAGGGCCGATCACATTCGATACTGCAGCATCCCAATATTATCTCGTTCTCATTTTCCTGCTTGCAGTGATTTTAATCATGTATCGAATTATACGCTCGTTGACTGGCAGAACGTATATGGCCATCAGGAACAGCGAGGATCTAGCACAAACGATTGGTATATCCACAATGAAGAATAAGTTAACCGCATTTGTCCTATCCACATTCTTCGCAGGTTTGGCAGGTGCCTTGTATGCTTCATTCATTCGTTTCATTGGACCTGATATCGGATCAACTGCCATCATGTTCGATTTATTGATGTATTTATTGGTTGGTGGAATCGGCACACTTTCAGGACCATTGGTAGGAACATTATTATTAGTAATCCTGTCGCAGAATCTGCAATTCCTTCAAGAATATCGAATGTTGATATTCGGACCATTACTTACGGTGATCATTATTTTTTATCCGCGCGGAATCGCAGGGGCCTTCTATGATTGGCAAAGAAAGCGAAAAGATAATGAGCTGTCCGGGGTTAGGGGCGAATTGCACATAAAAGCTGAGGAGGGATGAATTTGTTAATCGAAACTAAGAATTTGACAAAGCGTTTCGGAGGCTTGGCGGCCGTCAATAATGTGGATTTTTCAATTGAAAAAGGTAGAATCAATGCAATAATCGGGCCAAATGGTGCAGGGAAATCCACTTTTTTTAACTTGATCAGTGGCTTTCATCGACCGACTTCCGGGACGGTCCTTTTTAAAGGGATTGATATCACCAAACTTCCTGCCAATGAAATAGCGGGGCTCGGAATTTCAAGAACCTTTCAAACGACAAGCCTTTTCGATCAATCGACCGTGTTGGATAATGTCATTGTCGGTCATAGACTGCGAACAAAATCCAATTTGGTGGATGCCATTCTAAGAACAAAACGTTTAAAACGGGAGGAAGCGGCTTGCAGGGATAAGGCTATGGAGGTGCTTGATATTGTCGGATTAACGGAATCGGCTGACAGAATGGTCTCGAACATCTCACAGGAGGAAAAGAAACGGACAGCCATTGCCCTAGCCCTAGCGACAGAACCGGAAATCATCTTTCTTGATGAACCTGCTGCGGGAATCAACCCGGATGAAACGGAAGGCTTGACAGAACTGATTAAAAAATTGAATCAATCGGGACTGACCGTTTGTTTAATCGAGCACAAAATGCATATGATCATGAACTTGGCAGACCACATCATGGTCCTTAATTACGGAGAAAAAATTGCCGAGGGCACACCTAAGGAAATCCGCGGAAATGAAGCGGTCATTAAAGCGTATTTGGGAGGGAGTGCCAGTGCTTAAGTTAACAGATGTCGCCGTGAATTATGGAAGTTTCACTGCGATAAACCATGTGAATATCGAAGTTGCCGAGGGAGAGATCGTTGTTTTGCTAGGAGCTAATGGGGCAGGGAAAAGCACGACTTTTCGTTCCATAAGTGGAATCAGTAAGCTTTCCAAGGGGGAAATCCATTTTCAAGGCATACCGATAGGGGGCCGTGCCCCGGATAAGAATGTTCGGGAGGGGATCGTTCAGTGTGCCGAAGGACGTAAACTGTTTCCACAGATGACCGTTCAGGAAAATCTGCGGATGGGTGCCTATGTGCATCGAAAGAAAAAAGCGGAGATCAAGGATTCCTTGGAATACGTCTATCACTTATTCCCGATTTTAAAAGAAAAGCATCATGATGAAGCTGGAAGCCTGAGCGGCGGCCAACAGCAAATGCTCGCAATTGGTAGGGCTTTGATGTCGAAACCGAAATTGTTGATGCTTGATGAGCCTTCGGTGGGACTCGCTCCACTCATAGTCGAACAAATGTTTCAAGTCATTGAAGAAATAAACCGCGAAGGAATCACAATCCTGCTTGCTGAACAAAACGCGAATGCTGCCCTAAGCATTGCAGATAAAGGATATGTTTTTGAAAATGGGGAAATTGTCGTTCAAGGGACAGCAAGTGAGTTATTAGCCAATGATGAAGTAAGGAAAGCGTATATTGGGGCCTGAATAAATTGAATGGGGGATTTTTATGAAAAAACTGAAAGTATTATTTGTCTTTCTCCTGCTAACCATCACTGTTTTGACCGGGTGCAATAAAGGGGATAGCCCTGTGTCCAGCAGTGGCAGTAAAGGAAAAAATGACAATGTCGTAAACATCGGTTTTAGCGGTCCTTTAAGCGGGGCAGCAGCGTTATATGGGAAACGGACATTGAATGGTGTCGAAATGGCCGTCAATGAAATTAATGATGCTGGTGGTTTTGAAGTAGCTGGTAAGAAATACACGTTGAACTTAGTATCGTTGGACGATAAATACTTACCTAATGAAACAGGGTCGAATGCTAAACGTTTAATTCAGGAATATGATACGCCGATCATTTTCACGCCTCACAGCGGAGGCGTGCTGGCACTACAGGTTTTTAATGAACAAGAGGAATTCATCATTGGTGCATATACGAGTGAACCGGCAGTGACCGAGAGCGGAAATTCATTAACTGTTCGAATCCCACCGAATTACGAGGGGTATATCGAGCCTTTTACAACATATGCGATGGAACATTTCGGCAAGAAAATTGCCGCTTTGCCAACATCTTCGCAATATGGTAAAGACTGGACGGAAGCCGTGCTCCCACATTGGGAAAAGCAAGGCGGAAAAGTCGTTTATAATTCTTCGATTGATTTCGCCAAAGAAACCGATTTCTTTACGATTGTCACAAATGCCTTGAAAAAAGATCCTGATGTGCTATTCATCGGTGGTGCTTCGGAACCTACGGCAAAAGTGGCGAAGCAAGCTCGGGAGCTAGGATTTAAAGGCGGTTTCATCATCATGGATCAAGCAAAGCTGGATCAGATGAAGCCGATTGCAGGTTCATATGAAACATTGGAAGGCTCGATTGGCGTTCTGCCATTGATGGACTCAGATGAAGAAGCTGTGCCTGCATTCGTCGAGAAATATCAAAAGAATTATAAGGAAGATCCAAGCTCCGAAGTAGGATTGAATTATATCGCGATGTATGCGTTTGTGGAAGCCATGAAATCTGCAGGCAGCGTTGATGATGCCAAGGCCATCCGTAAACATATGCAAGACGGACTTTCAAATATAGGGCCAGATCAAAAAATATACGATATTCCCTCGATAGATGAAAATGGAGGATTTGCATCAACCATTGTCGTTGGTGCAGTAGAAAACGGGAAAGTGGTCCCTATCCGTTAACTGGGTAAAGGAGGACAGGTGTACCGGGTCTGGCGTAGTATACTAGTTTAACATTTTGCAAGATTGCGTGTATCGTTCCTAATAAGGTGACGGTACACGTTTTTTTGTTGAAAAAATCCACACTAAAAATTGTAGGCTCCTTTGGGTAAATTAAGCCACTCTGAAAGGGATAGATGCAAGTCCGCCAGCATCGGGGTTTTGAAGAACGGAGATTGCCGGTTAACAAATTTTACAAAAACATCTTGTCTCTCAGTAATGAAAACGCTATCATTGAATATAATATGAAATATAATTTCATTATTTTATATTAAAAAATGAAATTATATTTAAGTTATTGTTTATAGGAGGATTCAATTGTCTATGGAAGAACATTTGCGTTCATTAACGACTGAATTACGGAACGAAAAGACGATGAATATCGACAGTGTTAATACAATGGACATCATTTCTGCAATCAATAAAGAAGATTTTAAAGTGGCAGCAGCAGTTCACGAGGTATTGCCAGAGATTGAAAAGGCAGTTGAATGGGCTTGCGAATCGTTAAAAAAAGGAGGGAGACTCATATACATCGGAGCAGGAACGAGCGGAAGGCTCGGAGTGCTGGATGCCGTGGAATGTCCCCCGACTTTCAGCACTCCGCCTGATAGGGTGCTGGGAATAATCGCAGGAGGGGAAAAGGCATTTGTTCGGGCTGTTGAAGGTGCAGAGGATAAAGAAGAGTTTGGGGAAAGTGACCTGATTGACGTGGCGCTTACAGCAAATGATACGGTTATTGGCATTGCTGCAAGCGGGCGCACTCCTTATGTGAAGGGCGCTTTACGTTATGCAAGAAAGGTCGGGGCTAAAGCGGTCGCTTTATCATGCAATAATAACGCGAGCATCACGAAAGAAGCTGATATAGGGATTGAAGTGGTGGTCGGGCCGGAAGTGTTAACAGGATCCACGAGAATGAAAGCGGCAACCGCACATAAAATGGTACTCAATATGATTTCAACGGCAACCATGATCCGATTGGGCAAAGTCTATGAAAATCTGATGGTCGATGTAAATGTCAGTAATCAAAAACTGAAGGACCGTGCAGTAAACATCATAGAAACAGTAACGAATGCTGACTATGATCAAGCTTTGAATACGCTTGAAAAGGCAAATAATCAAGTTAAGCCAGCGATTGTCATGATAAAAACGGCAACAGATTATGAAAAAGCACTGGAGTTACTGGAAAAAGCGGATGGAGATGTCAGAAAAGCCATCTCGATCTATGAAGATTAGGAGGGAAGCAATGGCTACAGGAGGATTATCCATCATACAGACGATGTTGAGCAAACTGCCGCAATCAGAACAAAAACTAGCGGAATATATTCTACAGAATCCTCATGAAGTTGTGAACAGCACTGTACAGGAATTAAGTACGTCTGCCCAAACAAGTGGGGCTGCTGTTATTAGGTTGTGTAAATTGCTTGGAATAAAAGGATATCAAGATCTGAAAATAAGGATTGCTGGAGATTTGATGAAGACGGTTGAACAGGGCTACCGGGATATCGAGCCTTCCGAATCACTGTACCGGATTGTGGAGAAAACAACGAGTAATTCGATTCAGACCATCCGGGACACATCTGAAATAATCGATCATGATAATCTCAAACATGCCATAACGCTGATGCTGAATGCAAAAACCGTCCATTTTTGCGGTGTCGGTGCTTCGAATATAGTTGCTGCGGATGCTCAGCAAAAATTACTTCGCATCAATAAAGGAGCAACGGCTTTTACAGATATGCATTTAGTTGCAACCCTGATTGCAAATGCTAATGAGAATGACATCGTTTTTGCCATTTCATTCTCTGGGGAAACACCTGAAGTTGTCAATATATTGAAGCTGGCAAAGGAACGTGGGGTCAAGACAATCGGGCTGACTCATTATGGCCAAACAACGGTATCTTCTTTGTGTGATGCCACTTTGTTTACATCCTATTCGAAAGAAGCACCATTTCGAAGTGCAGCAACATCCTCACGATTGGCGCAATTATATATGATTGACATTTTGTTTTTGGGGATGGCTTCAGAGCAATATGAAGAAACTGTCCAATATATTGATAATACCAGGTCTGCGATTAAATCGATGACAGATCGATATAAATGATTATTGCGAGATTTGACAAAGGGGGCTTATGAATGGGTAAGGGGGATAAGTACGCCAGTTTAGCAGAAGAGTTATTGGGGAAATTAGGTGGGGCATCTAATGTTGCCGATGCTGCACATTGTATGACCAGACTTAGGGTATTGCCAATCGATCGATCGAAAGTAAAAATGGAAGATATAAAAAATACGGAAGGCGTTTTTGGCGTCATTGAAGAGGAAACGATACAAATCGTCCTCGGGCCAGGCGTGGTGAACAAGGTTCATACAGAGTTTGAAAAGCTTCTGGGTGAAGCTTCTGGTGATTTGGACTTAAAAGAAGTGGCCTCGAAGAATAAGTCAGAGATTGATAGGAAAAACGCAAAACCGTTTAAACTTTTTTTGCGCAGGATTGCAAGTATTTTCATCCCTTTAATTCCCGCCTTAGTGGCATCAGGTTTGATTACCGGTATTACAAAGGCAATCGTTCAAGCGGGCTGGCTTGCAGCAGAATCACAATTAGCCATTATTTTAACCGTTATCGGATCCGGTCTGTTTGCCTACTTGGGGATATTGGTTGGGACCAATGCTGCAAAAGAATACGGCGGATCACCTGCACTTGGTGCCCTTGCTGGTATCTTGGTCATAAACCCGGCCGTCGGCGACATTTCATTGTTCGGTGAAAATTTGCTCCCTGGCCGCGGTGGGTTGATAGGAGTACTCTTTGCAGCTATTTTCATAGCCTTGGTGGAAAAACAGGTCAGGAAATTCATTCCTCAATCACTGGATATCATTTTGACGCCAACCATCGCTTTACTCATTACCGGGATTGTCACTTACATTGTATTTATGCCGGTAGGAGGGTTTTTATCGGATGCCATTACGAATGGGTTATTGAATGTATTGGATTTTGGCGGTGTTGTAGCTGGATTCGTGCTTGGGGCGGCCTTTCTCCCTCTCGTCATTACTGGTTTACATCAAGGTTTAACGCCTGTCCATCTAGAATTGATAAATTCGATTGGTGATGATCCACTGCTTCCCATTTTGGCGATGGGTGGCGCAGGCCAAGTGGGAGCGGCCTTTGCCATCTATATGAAAACGAAGAAAGCAAGTTTGAAGAGGGCTATAGGAGGAGGGCTTCCTTCAGGAATGCTAGGTATTGGTGAACCCCTTATATTTGGAGTGACCCTGCCATTGGGCCGGCCCTTCTTAACTGCATGTTTAGGTGCAGGAGTAGGCGGAGCATTCCAAGCTCAATTCGGAATCGCCACGTCTTCCATCGGTGTGTCCGGACTGCCGCTTACCTTTCTAGTTCATCCAAACCAAATCGCCCTGTTCCTTGCTGGGTTGTTCATTTCCTATATAGCAGGGTTTATTTTTACCTATCTGTTCGGATTTAAAGATGAAATGGCGGTTGAATTTAAGTGATCGGAATTTCTTTTTATCTACAGGACCCGCATGCAGAAACACAAATTATACATGCTGCTAACCTGGGAGTGAAGAGAGCATTTACATCGCTCCATATTCCTGAAGAAAAGGGGGACCTCGTGAAGAGGATGATCAGGCTTTTAAAGCTTGCAGAGGACTATGGAATGGAAATCCATGCAGATGTCTCACTAAATACGCTTGATCATTTGGGGATTAACAAATTTACGGATTTATGGTCATTAGGTATTAAAGGGATTCGCCTTGATGATGGGTTCGATAAAGAAACGATCATTTCTTTATCTAAGGTGTTTTCACTCTCACTTAATGCAAGTACGTTGAATGAAGATGAACTTTTAGCCGTGCTTGGGGGCGGTGTGGAACCGGAAAGTCTGATAGCTTGGCACAACTTTTATCCTAGGCCTGAATCGGGCCTTGAAGAAGAGTTCTTTCATGAACAGAATAGAATGTTCAAGAAATACGGCATACCGATCTTTGCTTTCATCCCGGGTGCAGGAAGTAAACGCGGTCCTCTTCATGAGGGTCTTCCAACGCTTGAAAAACACAGGTTGATGAATCCTTACACCGCTGGAATTGAGCTGATCCAGCATGTGGAAGGAGTTTACGTTGGAGATCAAGGAACGGAGGAAAATCTGCTTGAGAATCTAACTGCATATAAGGATCTGAACATTCTAACTATTAGAGTGGAATCCCGACTTTTGCAAAGCGGACAGTATAAATTGAGGCCAGATGTTTCTCAAGATGTTTTCCGGCTGCAGAATACCCGGGTCACCGCAAATGTTGAGCCGAGTAATACAGCTGCACGAAGCCTTGGATCCATAACGATGGACAATGATGCTTATGGAAGGTATCGGGGAGAGGTTCAAATTTGCAAAAGAGACCTAGGGGCAGACCACCGAGTCAACGTTATAGGAAGGGTTATAGAAGAAGATATTCCCTTGCTGTCCCTTCTAAAGCTTGGTCAAACGATAAAACTTATAATTGAGTAAACAATTGGACTCAAAGGATCCAGGGATAAATGGATACGTTTCATGAAGGCTTTTTATAGAGGCAGCTGCTGGGATTCCCGATGCTGCCTTGATTTCTTTATAGGATCTATATAGTTCATTTCCATTCATTTTTACCCCTTCACGGCAGTGGTTTGGAATTGTTGCTAACAGAACTAAAAAGAATACAAGGGAGGAAGCCTGAATGATAAAAAGGATATGTGCCCCAGCTGGAATCGCATTATGTTTGGTTTTATCCATTATGGGAGGGAATGCGACAGCAAAGGGATACGAGAATGAGAAAACGGTTTCAGATATTCAGGAAATCGTAGAAAACATGACAATCGATGAAAAAGTCGGTCAAATGCTCATGCCAGATTTTCGTAATTGGCAAAAACAAGGAGAAACAAAGGCAACCGGGTTTATTGAAATGAACTCGGAAGTTGCAAGCATCATCAAAAAATATAATCTGGGCGGTGTGATTCTGTTTGCTGAGAATGTAGTCGATACCGAACAAACGGTTCGGCTCACCGATGGTTTGCAGATGGCAAGCCCGGACCTTCCGCTGTTCATAACGATTGATCAGGAAGGAGGAATCGTAACTCGTCTTCAAACTGGAACGAATCTTCCTGGTAATATGGCACTTGGTGCAGCCAGAAAAGAGAGTTACGCTTATCAATCCGGAGAAATTATTGGCAATGAACTGTCGGCACTTGGCATAAATGTCAATTTCGGCCCGTCTGTCGATGTCAATAATAATCCCGGAAATCCTGTTATTGGCGTTCGTTCCTTCAGTTCCGATCCGGAACTTGTATCCAAACTTGGCATTCAGATGATAAAAGGATTGCAAAACCAGAACATGATAGCGACGACCAAACATTTCCCTGGCCATGGAGATACAGCAGTCGACAGTCATTATGGTCTTCCCCTTGTTTCTCATGATAAAGAGCGTTTGCGCTCCATCGAGCTGCTTCCTTTCCAAAGAGCCATCGATGCTGGAGTTGATATGATGATGACTGCACATGTTCAATTTCCTGCATTCGATGACACAACCTATATCAGTAAAAAAGACGGTCAAGAAATTATGGTTCCTGCAACGCTGTCACAAAAGGTCATCACGGGTCTATTACGTGAAGAAATGGGATTTGACGGTGTTGTGGTTACAGATGCTTTGAATATGAAAGCCATCGCGGACAACTTCGGACAGGAAGAAGCTGTGGTCCTTGCCCTGAAATCTGGTGTTGATATTGCTTTGATGCCGGCACAGGTAAATTCGCTTCAAATGGAAAAGAATATAACCTCTGTATTCAATGCAGTGAAGGCGGCAGTGGCAAGCGGGGAAATTCCTCTAAATCAAGTCAATCAATCTGTAACGAGGATACTTGATCTAAAAGTGAAAAGAGGGATATTAAACCCGGAAGATACTCCGATAGATAAAAAAATCGAAACCGCGCTTCAAGTGGTCGGGAATGAAGATCATTTAAAAAATGAAAGGAAAATGGCGGAAGATGCCATCACTCTATTGAAAAATGAACACAAAACATTGCCTTTCAAACCTAAGAAAAATGATAAAGTTTTAATTCTTGCTCCTTTTGATGACCAAATTGAATCCATGTCCAGGAGCATCAGCGAATTAGCTGATAAAAAGAAAATAAAGAAAGTCCAAATAACGGGTATGAGTTTTTCAGGAAAGTCATTTACAGATCAAGTGGCCAGACTCATTGATGAATCGGACTTTGTCATAACTGGTTCCTATATTGTCAAAAACGATCCGGCTGTCAATGATGGGGTGATAGATGATAGCATTCAAGATTCGTCGAAGTGGGCAACAGCCTTCCCTAGAGCGGCCATGAATCATGCAAAGAAAAAAGACAAAGAATTTGTTTTAATGAGTTTAAGAAACCCTTATGATGTTGCAAACTTTGAAGAAGCGAAGGCGGTTCTTGCTGTTTACGGGTTTAAAGGGTATTCAAATGGGCGTTATAGACAGCCGAATATCCCGGCAGGCATCTCGACCATTTTTGGAGAATCAAGACCTAAAGGCACGTTGCCGGTCGCTATACCTTCCGTAACTAAGCCCTCTGAAATCCTTTATAAATATGGATATGGATTAGATATTAAATCTGGAAGAACCATTAAAAAATAAGGAGAGAAGTAATTTGAAAAGAATGATAATCCTATTTGCCATTTGTCTGCTTTCTTTCGGCATCGGTTCCTCAAAAAGTGTAACAGCTGTTAAAGAGAAGAAAAAACAAAAGGTCAGTCCCGGTATTGAAGTTCTTTTAAAAGAAGAAAAGAACGTTTTAAGCGGAAAGAAAGTCGGCTTGATTACGAATCCAACTGGCATCGACTCTAAATTAACCAGCATCGTCGATCTCCTTCATGATGATCCGGATATTCATTTAACGGCTTTATTTGGTCCTGAACATGGAGTGCGTGGAGATGCGCAAGCTGGTGCAAGCGTTGAATATTATATTGATGAAAAAACAGGATTGCCCGTTTATAGTTTATATGGCAAAACGAAAAAACCGACGCCTGAAATGTTAAAGGATGTTGAGGTCCTTGTTTTTGATATCCAGGATGTCGGAACACGCTATTACACTTATATCTATACGATGGCTTATGCAATGGAAGCAGCCAAAGAAAATGATATCCCCTTTATCGTGCTGGACCGGCCGAACCCACAAGGCGGGGAGACGGTAGATGGGCCGGTCCTTGAACCTGAATTCTCATCGTTTGTTGGTTTGTATCCAATCCCGCTTAAGCATGGGATGACGGTTGGGGAACTCGCGACTTTGTTCAATAAGGAATTTAAAATTGGAGCAGATCTCAAGGTCATCAAGATGAAAGGCTGGAAGCGAGATATGGATTATGACGATACTGGTCTCCCTTTTGTCTTGCCGTCACCGAATATGCCGACAGTTTCCACTACTTTCGCATATCCGGCTACAGGCTTGATCGAGGGAACGAATGTCTCGGAAGGCAGAGGAACGACCAAACCATTCGAGTTGATAGGTGCTCCTTATATAAACGGTGATGAGCTTGCCGGGAAGTTAAATGCAATAAGGTTACCCGGTGTAAAATTCAGGGCAGCGTCCTTTACACCTACATTTTCAAAACATGCAGGTAAACTTAGCCACGGAGTGGAAATTTATATAACGGATAGAGAAGAGTTCAAGGCTGTACCTACAGGACTTCACATCATCAAGACCATTCAGGATCTATATCCCGGTGATTTCGAATTCCTTGCAGCCAACAATTTCAATTTATTGATTGGCAATGGCTGGATAATGTCTAGAATTAAAGAAGGGACAACAGTAAATGAAATCTTGAAAGAATATCAAGTAAAGCAGGATGCTTTTAAAAAGGTTCGCAAAAATTACTTGCTCTATAAATAAGTGAAAAAAGAAAAGTCCGGGTTGGACTTTTCTCAGTTTGTAGACAAAAGGGGTTCGGAATTAAAAAATTCTGAACCCCTTTTGAAATTCCCTCTGAATTTCGCCTAAAGTTAAGAGATTTGGCTCTACGAGCCCACTATGTTAGCCATTTTTGGACCTAGCCATGTCCAATTGGTATCTTCTTTAAATTAATGGCAGCCTCCATTTTACGAACCAAATGGTTCGGTGGCACCAGTTGATCTAAAGTAATCATTTCAAGTTGATCTCGCTGAATAGAATCATGTTTGGAAAGCATCCTCATCACCTCAGGTTCTAATACTTCTATTTTAAAACAAAAATGACTCTAGGCAAGAGTGTTCTATCTAAAAGGTAAGACAAAGTTGATTGGAGCGGGTGTACGAGCCTCCTGCTTAGAAAAGCGCGTCTAGGGGAGACCCCGCAGGCGAAAGCCGAGGGCCGCCCGCCCGCGGAAAGCGAGTGCCCTACGTTCCAATCAACGTCCAAATTGTACAAGACATAAAAATAGACAAACTCGATTTTCATCGAGTTTGTCTACAGTCTGAGAAAAGTCCGCGTTGGACTTTTCTTTTTTTATGGGTTTTCGAAGGCGTAGTAAATCGCTAAGACTTTATTCCTGAATATAGTCAAATTTATAAATGAAATGAAGTTCTAAAATGGAAGGAACCGTTGTCTAATAGAATATGGGGTTTGCCCTAAATCAGTAATTGTCAGGAGGAAAGCGGAATGAAAAAATATCTTCAAAAAATAGGGCGTTCCTTGATGCTGCCAGTAGCCGTATTGCCGGCAGCCGCCATTTTAATGGGGATTGGTTACTGGATAGATCCAGCAGGATGGGGAGCAGGAAGTCCGTTAGCAGCTTTCTTAATCAAAGCAGGTTCTTCGATCATTGACAATATGGCAATCTTGTTTGCCGTTGGAGTGGCGTTGGGGATGTCTAAAGGAAAAGATGGAGCTGCCGCTTTGAGCGGGCTGGTAGCCTATCTAGTCGTAACGACATTGCTTTCCACGGACACGGTGGCGATGCTGCAAGGAATTGATGCAAAAGATGTAAATCCAGCATTTGAGAAAATAGAAAATGCATTTGTCGGAATCCTCTCGGGTCTTATAGCGGCAGCTATGTTTAATCGGTTCAGTAAGGTAGAACTCCCGGATGCATTCGCTTTCTTTAGCGGTAAACGCCTTGTCCCGATCCTTACTGCGGTTGCCATGTTACTGGTTTCCCTAATATTATTCTTCGTATGGCCACTCATCTACTCCTGGTTAGTTGTATTTGGGGAAGGAATAAGTGAATTAGGTGCCGCTGGAGCAGGACTCTATGGGTTCTTCAATCGGCTTTTGATACCAACAGGTTTACATCATGCGTTAAACTCCGTATTCTGGTTCGATGTAATAGGTCTTAACGATATCGGTAAATTCTGGGCTGGAACGGGAATAAAAGGAACCACAGGCATGTATCAAGCCGGCTTCTTTCCCGTCATGATGTTCGGTTTGCCGGCAGCGGCTCTTGCCATGTACCATTCGGCAAAATCACGGAAGAAAAAACAAGTGGCCTCATTAATGCTCGCAGCCGGCTTCGCTTCATTTTTCACAGGCGTTACTGAACCTTTGGAATTTGCTTTCATGTTTGTTGCACCAGCCCTATTCGTTGTGCATGCCTTATTGACAGGAATATCGTTGGCTATTGCTGCAACTTTCCAATGGACAGCAGGGTTCGGTTTTAGTGCAGGATTCATTGACTTTGTTTTAAGCTCAAGATTGCCAATGGCAAATGAACCTTATATGCTGCTTCTTCAAGGACTGGCTTTTGCAGTCATCTACTATTTCTTATTCCGATTCTTGATAACTAGGTTCAATTTAATGACTCCCGGCAGAGAAGATGATACAGAAGATGAGCTTGATGGCGGAGGAGCGATTGCGGAAGCAGACAGCGGTCAAGGCGGGAATAATGAGAGTAAATTCTTTGGAATGGCTTCCGCTATTTATGAGGGATTAGGCGGAGACGCTAACGTAACATCTGTAGATAACTGTGTTACCCGTTTAAGGGTTGAAGTGGAAAATATGGGAGCTGTCGATCAGAATAAAATCAAATCAGCAGGGGTTGCCGGAATCAATATTGTGGGTCCCCAAAGCATTCAAGTCATCGTAGGGACACAGGTACAATTCATAGCTGATGAAATAGAAAAGATCAGGCGGCAATAGATCTGGTTAAACGCAGTTTGCCTTTTAATGAAAAAATCTACGATCAGAATAATAATTTCTGATCGTAGAGATTATTATGGTAAAGGACTGATTTTTAAAGCGCGAAAGATTTACTTAATAAACTCTGCTCTTAAAATAGAATAAAACGAATCAATGTTCTATAATATATAAGGGTATTGAATGAAGGATTTGCCATGAAGCTTAGAGAAATAGTAAAGGAGCTCGTCCGCCAATCATTGAAACATCGGTGATGAGGGCTGTATACATACACAACAACCTAAAAACACGATTGTATAGGGTATTAAGATACTGAGCAAGCGATATCTTATGAATTTTTTCTGCCTTTTAATATAAGGGAGGTTCCGGTCATGTATAAACAAAAAACCAAAGAGACGGACAGTAGTGTCATTGAGTTCATCGAAAACGTCGATAATTCGAAAAAACGTGAAGATGCCTACGAATTGTTGAATGTTTTTACCGAAACGACAGGTTATGAGGCAAAGATGTGGGGGCCTAGCATAATTGGGTTCGGAACCTATCATTATAAATATGAATCAGGTCACGAAGGCGATGCCCCACTGGTAGGCTTTTCACCTCGAAAAGCAAAAATCAGTTTATACTTTGCTCCAGGGGACAAAAAAAGAGAAGAATTGTTACAGGTATTTGGAAAACACACTTCCGGAAAAGCGTGTGTTTACATCAATAAAGTGGCAGATATCAATATTAATGTATTGAAAGAATTGATTAATCAATCTGTCAAGTTTTTGAGAGATACATACCCGGACAATGAAATATAATAAAATGTTTGTTTAAGAGGAACAAGAAAGCGAGTGGGATTGAAAATGAGAAAAATTAAAGTGGGCATAGTTGGGTACGGATTGTCAGGAGCTACTTTCCACGCGCCATTACTAAGTGTTTTAGAGCAGTTTCAAATAGTGAAAGTTGTGAGCTCCAATAAGGAAAAAGTCCAAAAAGATTTGAAAGATGTGGAAGTGGTAGGAAGCTTAGAGGAAATTCTTAAAGACCCGTCCATTGATTTGGCTGTTATTACGACACCGAGTGGTTTGCATTATGAAATGGCCAAGCAAAGCTTGTTAGCCGGGAAGCATGTCATCCTCGAAAAGCCGATGGTTGTGGAAGCTTGGGAGGCGAAGGAGCTCATCAAGATTGCCGAGGAAAAGAATCTGCTATTAAGCGTCTATCATAACCGGAGATGGGATAATGACTTTTTGACCGTGAAAAAACTTATGGATGATGGAGTGCTTGGGGAAATCAATACATACCAAGTCCATTATGATCGATACCGGCCTGTGGTCAGGGATAGATGGAGGGAAAAACCGGGCCCGGGATCAGGCATGCTTTATGATCTAGGATCACATCTCATCGATCAAGCACTTCATTTGTTTGGATTGCCGCAATTCGTTTCAGCAGATGTATTTTCCCAAAAAGAAAATGCAGAAACGGATGATTATTTCCATGTGATATTAGGATATGAAAAGCTGAGGGTTATCTTGCATTCGGGCTCAATCGTTCCGTATAATGGACCGCGGTATCAGGTGCATGGAAGTAAAGGATCATTTATCAAATACGGTCTTGATTGCCAAGAGGCTGATTTAAGTGAGGGGAAAAAACCAGTGGATGACTCTTGGGGTGCAGATGATCCCGAATTCTATGGTAAGCTGGTTACGGTTGAAGGAGAAAATGAGATACATGAAACCATTGAAACACTGCATGGTTCTTATTTAACGTATTACCAGGCAGTTGCCGATAGTATATTGAGCGGGAAAAAAGCTCCAGTCACTGCCCAAGAGGGGTTAGCGGTCATTAAAATCATTGATGCGGCTTTTGAAAGCAGTAAAGGAAAGAAAGCCATTTATATTAAATGAAATTAATTTCCCTTTATAACAATATGAAATGAGAAAACTGAATGATAAGCGGCCTTATTCTAAAAATAAGGTCGCTTTTTATTTTGGTGAAATAAAAGCTTCAACTTTAGGAAAGAATGGAGCAAATACTTATAAATTGTAGAGGATGCGCATGAGTTGGAAGCGTTACTCGTGAATTAGAGCCATTTACTCGTGAATTTGGAGCCATTTACTCGTGAATTTGGAGCAAATACTCGTGAAATTGACGCATTTACTCGTGAGTTTGAAGCAAATACTCGTGAATTCGAGTGTTACGCAAAAATATGAGAAGTTTCCGTATGAAATTGGGGCTAGTTCTCAAGAGATTGAAGTGTTACTCGTTATTAAACTGTTTTGGAGGATTTCAATTAAAAGAAGAAAAGATAAAAAAATCATAATGAAAACCCCCGGATAGCGGATGCTACTCGGGGGGTTCGGTAAGGAATAAATTTTGAAATGCCATTTAAGCTCTAAGATAATGCTTTTGCATGAAGTGATCGCTTTTGCCAAGCCATAGTAATCATTAAAGTAATGAATAAGAGGATAAGACCCAACATGAACGGATAGGTAATGTGGACATCATACATCATTCCCGCAAGTGTTGGTCCAAGGACATTTCCGATGCTCATATACGCATTATTCATACCCATTGCAAAACCTTGCTCATTCCCTGCCATCTTGGAAATCAGTGTGTTAAGAACTGGACGTAAGATGGAAGTGGAAAGGAAGATGATAAGTGAAATCAAAAAGAAAATCAGGTAATTTGATGCAAAAAGTGATAGGAGGAAACCGATGGCCGCAACACTGATAAAGATATTCAGCACATTCACTTCCCCGAAACGCTGTACGATCCGATCGACGACAAACAATTGAACTATTACACTGACGATACCGGTGGCCGTAACCATGACGGCGATGTCCTTAGGAGTCGAATTGAATTGATTATCAAGATAAAGACCAATTACAGATTCATAGGCCATTAAGCCAAAGCTCATTACAAGAGTTATGATGAGTGGGATGAAATAGGGCTTTTTCACGGATAAAGCAATCTTCCGAAGCATCGTTTCAGTTTTTGCATCCATGGATTGAGTAACCTGTGCCGTTTCGCTTTCTTTTAAAACAAAAATCGAAAATACGACTGCCGATAGGGATACCAGCGCAGAAATCAAAAAGGGAAACTTCAAGCCAAAGTCAGCTAAAAAACCTCCAATTCCTGGACCGACTACAATTCCCAGGGACATGGCGGCAGATACTAAACTATTGCCTTTAGCGCGTTGATCAAATGTGGTGATATCGGCAACATAAGCAAAAATTGCGGGTATAAGCAAAGCTGCCCCGATTCCGCCAATGATACGTGAAGCATATAATAACCAAATGGAATTGACTGCATAAAAAATGAACATGGATAATGTCAAACCGACCAATCCATAAATGATCATTTTTCTGCGCCCGAATTGGTCAGTCCATTTTCCGGCAATTGGCGAAAAGATAAGTTGTGCACCTGCGAAAATGGCAATCATTAGGCCAGCGGCGGTTCCGCCTTGATTAATGGAGGCCAGGTATGCTGGTAAAATGGGAATGATGATACCGAAACTCCCTATTGCTATAAACATATTGATCATGAGGATAATGATCTTTTTGCGTTGTTCTGCTGACATGGACAGCCTCTCTCTCTCTTTAAAAATCAATAACCAATTTAATTCGCATGGTTAATTTTTTGATACGTTAATTATGTTATAGTTTTAGATAGATAGTGTCAATAAGAAAGGATTGTCATACATGCATTCAAGTGAATTGTATAATTTACATCTAGAGATCAGGGAACTAAGCAGCCTATCACAGGAATTGGTGGAACCGTTACTGGTTAAATATGATTTAACTTCTGTACAGTATCGCGCATTGCAATTAATAGTCTTGAATGAATCCATAGCGGTTAAAGATGTTTCGAATCATTTGAAGATTAAACCTGCAGCAGGAACTGCACTAATTGATCGGCTTGAACGGAAGAAGTTGATTGAGAGGGTACACAGTGAGGATGATCGGCGGGTCGTTTTTATCCAATCCACCGAAAGTGGATGGAGTACCTATCATTCCATCAATAAGTGTTTTACCAAAACCTTTCGTGACTTTTATGGTGTACTAAATGAAGAGGAAACGGAACGACTCAAACAAATCGTTGGGAAACTTACCGAACATCTGTCGGCATGCATAGATAATAAAATATAATCTTCCTGACGTGTATAGTTTCCATTATAATAGAAAGAAGAACTATATTATTAAAGCAGTGAATTTCACTGTTTTTAGGAGATTAATTATCAGAATAATTAAAAATATTTGAATTTTTCATTTCAAAGCGGATAGGCCATTCAAAAATCTTTAAATGGAAATCCATTAAAGAAGATATGACGGCTGGAAAATGAATATGTATTAAAAGGATACGAAGTTTTTTCTCAGAATCCATCATGACGAACCAAGCAGGGTGCTGTATAGAGTGAATTTGGAAGAAGGAGATGGTAAAAATGTTTTCCCCATTAACTCCAATTGATTGGAAGCGCAGGGCCGTAAAATATTATCCTCATAAAGTGGCAGTCATCGATGAAGAGAAAAAGTTTACATATAAGGAATTCGGGCAGCGAACAGATCAACTTTCCAAAGCTTTGTATTCTTCGGGAATTGAAAAAGGTGACCATATTGCAGTTATGTTGCCAAATACGCATTATATGCTGGAATGTTTTTATGGCATTTGTCAAATGGGAGCGATAATGGTTCCTTTGAATTATAGGCTTGCTGCAGAGGATTTGGAATATATCATCAAGCATAGCGATTCAAAAATGTTGATAGTCGATGAAGAATTCACCGCTCCGATCGAAAAGATCATTACTAAACTTTCCTTGGAAAAGATCATCATCGTGCCTGTTGAAGGATATGAAACCACTTTACCTGGAATAGATTATGAGAATTTCATTTTGCATTCAAATGATGATGGACTGCCGGAGGTTAAAATCGATGAAAATCAACTTTTGACTATAAATTACACGAGTGGAACGACTTCAAAACCAAAAGGGGTCATGCTAACTCATCGCGGGAATTACATGAACGCCGCTAATTTCATTTATCACCTAGGGGTGAAGCATGACGATGTATACTTACATACATTGCCAATGTTTCATGCTAATGGCTGGGGAGGGGTATGGTCGGTAACGGCTACTGGCGGGACTCATGTATGTTTAAGGAAAGTCGATCCCCCTCTTATCCTCAAATTATTCGCCCGGCATAATATTACATTGTTATGTGGAGCGCCTACTGTCGTCAATATGCTGGTAAATGACCCTAAAGCAAAAGAAACAAATATCATAGTGCGTCCAAGGATGGCAACAGCAGGTGCTCCTCCAGCAGCAGCGCTTATACAAAAGGCACAAGAAATCCTTGGTTTGAATATGATCCACGTATATGGATTAACAGAAACTTCCCCATTCATCCTATATAACGAGTGGAAGGATGAGTTTGAAGCTAAATCTGCGGACGAACAAGCAATAATAAAGGCAAGACAAGGTATTGAATTGGTTTTTAATGGGGAAACGATGGTAGTCAATAAAGAAGGGAAAGAAGTCGCTTGGGATGGAAAGGAACTGGGGGAAATCATTACTCGCGGCAATGTTGTAATGGAAGGATATTATAAGGATCCGGAAAAGACGGCCGAAGGAATTAGGGATGGCTGGTTTCATACCGGGGATCTGGCAGTTACCCATCCTGATGGATATATTGAGATACAGGACAGGGCTAAGGATTTAATCATTTCCGGCGGGGAAAATATTTCTTCAACAGAGGTAGAAGGGGTATTGTATAAACATCCAGATGTTTTGGAGGCTGCGGTCATTGCCATTCCAGACGATAAATGGGGAGAAACGCCTAAGGCAATCATTGTGCTGCAGCCCGATGCAAAAGTGACAGAAAATGAAATCATTACCTTTTGCCGCTCAAAAATGGCTCACTTTAAAGCACCGACAAAAGTTGAATTCGTAGAGTCTTTACCGAAAACGGCAACAGGTAAACTACAAAAATACCGATTGAGGGAAATCCATTGGAAAGGATCGAAAAAGGTAAATTAACTGCTTTCATAGGAACGGGATATATATTAAGTGAATGTCGTAAAAAGGAAAATCAAATGAAGTATGGCAATTAACAAGACCAAGAATGCTTTTAAATAAGCATTCTTGGTTTTTATATTATGGAAAGCAACATTTCCACTTTAATATTAGGAGCAGGAAGGATTAATTAACGAGGGCTTCTAAATGAAAGATTTGACTTAGTGTAATATATGTACAGTACTTACGATGCTTAACCATGTTGTTCCCTTTTGATGAGCAATAGGTTTGCTCATTTCAATGATGCTTGCTGTTGGTTGTATTTGTATAACATCATCACTAATTAATTTGACTTCCACAATGGGGTTGACTGTTGATGAAGGTATTCATTTTTCTCTTCGGCCAATGTATTGGGGACATGTGAGAATACTAATAAACTGATTATTAGTATTGGAAATAAGGACTTTTTCTTCATTTTCATAACAATATCTAATATTTTTTTGGAAAATTAGAGTAAGTTTTTTAATAAAAGCATTATTTCCGGGATAATTAGAGTAGAAACTTTCATCAATGGATTTTGTGAATTCGTAAAAAAAAAGGCGGGGAGAAAAACAGATTGTTTTTCTTCCCGCCTTTTTTTCATGGGTAGCATGAAAAATTTTAAAAAACCTAATGAGATTATATTATATGAAGAAACTAAGAAGCACAAAGAAAAAATAGCCTTGATCTTATAAAAATTCTGTAAATTTAAATCAAACATTATAACGTTATATTGATTAGTTCGACAAAATATGATAATCTATTTTTGTAAAGAGAAATTAATGAATTCTTATACAATTCAGTGTAACCGTATACAAAGTACTTTCAATCGATAGGATGTACTGAAAAGGATGAGGGAAATGACAGATACGTTAGTTCTGAAGAATGTAAAAATGGTAGAGGGAAAAGCAGCGGATATCATCCTGGAAAATGGGATGATTAAGGAAATTGCACGACCCGGAACTGCAACAGGAGATAAGATAATAGATTATGATCAAAAAGTTTTTGTTTCGAGCGGTTGGATTGATATGCATGTACATGCTTTCCCCGAATTCGATCCTTATGGTGATGAGGTTGATGAGATTGGATATAAAACTGGTGTAACAACGGTCATAGATGCGGGAAGCACGGGGGCAGATAGGATAACCGATCTGGTTAGAAGTTGTGAAAATTCCAAAACGAATGTTTTCGCCTTTCTGAATATTTCGCGGATTGGATTGGAAAGGGTTGATGAGTTATCGGATATTTCATGGCTGGACGAAGGAGAATTAATGAAGGCAATTTCCAAGTATGGGGATTTTGTCGTTGGACTTAAAGCGAGAATAAGTAAAAGTGTAGTTGGTCCAAATGGTGTCGAGCCATTAAAAATCGCTAGGAAGTTCTCGGCTGAAACGGGTTTATCATTAATGGTTCATATCGGTTCAGGGCCGCCTGATATTAAGGAAGTCCTTCAATTACTTGAGGAAAAGGACATTATTACTCATTTTCTAAATGGTAAAGCGAATAATTTATTTGATGAAAGAGAAGAGCCGCTGCCTGAGTTGATTAAGGCGATTGAACGTGGTGTACATTTGGATGTAGGTCATGGAACGGCAAGCTTTTCTTTTAAAACTGCAGAAATGGCTAAAAAGCAGGGAATCGGCTTCAATACGATCAGTACGGATATATATCGGAAAAACAGAGAGAATGGGCCAGTTTTTAATATGGCAAATGTGCTTACAAAATTTTTGTACCTCGGTTATCCATTAAAAGAAGTAATAGATGCGGTTACGGTCAATGCAGCAGCTTGGTTGAATAAACCAGAGCTTGGAAGGATTTCAGCTGGGGATATTGCGAACCTGACTTTATTCTCGATCGAGAATGAGCCGGCCCTTTTATTGGATTCCGAAGGCGAAAAAAGGATGGCAGAAAAAAGAGTTGTTGTAAAAGGAGTGGTTATAAATGGAGAATTCATTGAATGCTAAATACGGTTTGAAAAGAGTCATCAATGCAAGCGGAAGAATGAGCATATTGGGAGTCTCTGCCCCAACTGACACAGTGATGGACGCGATGAAAAAAGGTGGGCAAAATTATGTTGAAATTTCTGATTTAGTCGATAAGTCAGGCCAGCATATAGCGGATTTGCTTCATTCTGAAGCAGCTGTGGTCGTAAACTCAGCATCAAGCGGAATTGCGCTTTCAGTAGCGGCAATCGTTACTGAAGGAAACAGAAGGAAAAGCGAAAGGCTTCATCAAGATCGTATTCAAAAGAATGAAATCATCATGCTGAAAGGCCATAACGTTCAGTATGGTGCACCGGTTGAAACCATGATTTATCTTGGCGGCGGAAAATTGGTTGAAGTTGGATATGCAAATGAAGGGAAAGCAGAACATATTGCGGAGGCCATAAATGAAAATACTTCCGCTATTTTATATGTGAAATCGCATCATGCTGTCCAGAAAAATATGATATCGGTCGAAGAGGCATGGGAAGTGGCCAAAACGAATAATATCCCTCTGATTGTCGATGCAGCAGCGGAAGAAGATTTGGAAAAATATGTACAATTCTCCGACCTGGCGATTTATAGTGGTTCAAAAGCCATTGAAGGACCCACATCCGGTATCGTTGCTGGCAGAAAAAAATATATCGAATGGGTAATGGTTCAATTGCACTGTATAGGAAGGAGCATGAAGGTTGGAAAGGAAACGACCTTTGGTTTGCTTCAGGCATTGGATGAGTATTTTGTCAAGACGGATAATAGCGAAAAAGAAAAAGCTAGTTTACAAGTTCTCACATCACTTGACTCGATTGAGGGCGTAAAAGTAACGATAGTTCAGGATGAAGCCGGACGTGCCATATATAGAGCACGTATTTCCATAAATCCTTTGATAACGGAAACGACTGCGAAAGAAGTGAACCAGCAGCTCAAAAATGGGGATATCGCCATTTATACACGGGATTATGGGATACGGCAAGGCTTTTTCGATATAGATCCGCGTCCATTGCAAGGTGATGATATAAATGTCATTGAATCACGATTAAGAACCATATTAGGAGGAAAACAAGGATGACAAATATAAACAAACGGTTATTGAATGATCGTGTAGCCTTAAATGTACTTGCAAATAGTGTGGAAAATGCAGTGGAAGTCTTTGAAGCAGCTGAAGGACATGTATTGGTTGGTGTACTCTCAAAGGATTATCCAACTGTCGAAGCTGGTGTTACAGCAATGAAAGAATACGGGAAAGCCATTGATGAGGCTGTTTCAATTGGATTGGGCGCAGGCGATAATAGACAGGCTGCAGTTGTCGCAGAAATAGCAAAATACTATCCAGGCAGTCATATTAACCAGGTTTTTCCGGCTGTTGGTGCTACGAGGGCCAATTTAGGCGAGAAGGATAGCTGGATAAATTCACTTGTTTCTCCAACTGGGAAAGTCGGTTATGTGAATATCTCCACTGGTCCAGTAAGTGCAGGCGCAAGTGAAACTGCCATTGTGCCAATCAAAGCTGCCATTGCGCTCGTTCGCGATATGGGAGGAAATGCTTTGAAATATTTCCCTATGAAAGGGCTGAAGCATGAAGATGAATATCGTGCTGTAGCAAAAGCTTGTGGTGAAGAGGGATTTGCTTTGGAACCAACAGGTGGAATCGACTTAAATAATTTCGAGACCATATTAGAAATTGCATTAGAAGCAAAAGTGCCTAAAGTCATTCCCCACGTATATTCTTCCATCATTGATGAAGCGACTGGTAAAACGAATGGGGAGGATGTACGGAAATTATTGGCCATGACGAAAAAATTGGTTGAAAAATATGCCTAAAAGAATTGTGGCATTCGGGGAAGTAATGATGCGTTTGCAGGTACCAGGGCATGAATTGCTATCACAGGCTAACACGCTGCAATACTCCTTTTCAGGCACGGGAGTAAATGTGGCTTCTGCGATGACAAAACTTGGACATGATGGGTATCTGGTGACAATGTTACCGGATAACCCCCTTGGTGATTCAGCAATTTCAGCTTTGCAGGGCTTAGGAATCGGCAGGAACTACATCTTTAGAGGCGGCAAATACATGGGGATGTACTTTTTGGAAAATGGATTTGGACAGCGGGCGAGCCGTGTCACATATTCCAATCGACTGGAAAGCAGTTTTAATACTGCCACCTTATCCGATTATGATATGGATATGATTTCGGAAAAGACGGATATCATCCATTTTTGCGGAATCACGCTTGCAATGGCGGAAAATGTACGGGAAAGCATGAAGGTGCTGGCAAGAAAAGTCAAAGAAAAGGGCGGTACAGTCTGTTTCGACTGCAATTACCGACCTTCCTTATGGGAGGGTGGTTACGCTGACGCAAAGCCTCATTATGAAGAAATGCTTTCTTTGGCTGATATCGTCATGATGAATGAAAAAGACGCCCTTTATATTTTAGGAATGAAGTCAGAAGGCTCCACAAGGGAAGAACAGCTTGTTGAGTTGATACCTGAAGTGGCCAAGCGATTCAAAATTCAATCGATAGCGGGGACACATCGTTCGATCAACAGTGATAATAGCCATACGTTGAGGGGGTATATTTACAAAGAAGAAACATTTTACTTTTCCGATATCCTATCATTTTCCGTATATGATAGAATAGGTTCAGGCGATGCTTACACCAGCGGAATCTTACATGGCGAATTGCTAGGATATTCCCCTGATAAGACAGTGCGAATTGCTGCTGTATCAGGAATGCTGGCATGTACTGTCGTTGGAGATACTCCTTTGGCAACCGAAAAGGAGATACTCTCGGCAATGGAAGGTAAAATGGAAGATATTAAAAGATAAGGCAGGAGATTAGGAATGAATGTGAACAGGAAAAATGGACCGATGTATTTACAGATAAAAGAAATATTAAAGGATCGTATTTTACATGGGGTTTATGCCATCGACACAAACATTCCCTCCGAGCCTCTTTTGGAAGAAGAATTTAACGTAAGTAAGGTTACTGTCCGTAATGCAATCAAAGAACTCGTGCAAGAGGGGTATGTTGAAAAGAAAAGCGGCAAAGGCACTAGAGTCATAGCTAATGGTTCGATTGTCAAACTTTCCAAAGGGAAACGTTTCACAGAGCTGTTGGTGGAGGAAGGGCACTCCATTTTAAAAAAGGTGTTAAACATAAGTCAGATTGACCTTTCTTCAGACTCTAAGCTGCATTCTTTATTTGGTGCCCGTTGCATAAGTATCGAACGGATATATTTATTGGACAATGAACCTTATATTTACTTTACACATTATATTTCACTTGATTTAAACCTAGAAGAGATAAAAGGGGTCCAAATCAATTCTTTGTACCGCTTTTTGGAAGAGCAAAACGTCAAACTTGAAACATTCAGAGATGAGTTTGCCGTTGCTATCGCTCCGGATCACATTTGCGAAACACTGAAAATCGAAATGAATAGTCCAGTACTAAAGAGGATTAGGATTTCCAGTGATGGGGACGGAAATGTTACGGAATACAGTGAAGGATATTACAACACGGCTAAACAGAACTACATTGTGACATATAACGAGCCGGTACAATAATCCCATTTATTGTATTGGTTTGAATGTAAGCGATTTCTTGGGAATGGGGAGAATATATGGAACTATATTTATTAGGAATCACGCTGATAGCAATCGTAATCGTCATTTTGGGGGTATCATTGTGGAAATGGCATGCGTTCATCAGCCTGACTGTTGCCAGTTTATTTTTAGCGATTTTTTCCGGATTGCCAATGGACAAGATCGTTGGAGCTTATGAAACGGGTGTCGGAGCGGTCCTTGGGCACCTTATTGGAATATTGGCCTTAGGGACCATCCTAGGAAAGATGATGTCCGACTCTGGAGCTGGAATGCAGGTTGCTGACTTTTTCATTAATAAATTCGGTGTGAAAAACCTGCCATGGGCCATGCTTTTATCTGGTTTCATCATCGGCATTCCGGTATTTTTCGAGGTTGGTTTAGTAATATTGCTTCCTTTGGTCATTTCCATTCGTAAATCAACCAAAGTGAACATTTTGTTAATTGGCATTCCAGTACTTGCTGGTTTATCGATCGTACATGGGCTGGTGCCTCCGCATCCTGGAGCCATGACAGCTATTGGAATTTATAATGCTAACATGGGGCAGGTACTTCTGTACTCATTGATCATCGCATTCCCAACGGCTGTAATTGCGGGACCGTTATTCGCAAAATGGATTCATAAGCGGGTTATTCCTGTTGGAGAACCGGAATTGATCCGTGTCGAAACAAAGTCAAGTGGATTACCCGGCACTGGAGTATCGTTCTTCATCATCCTTTTGCCAGTATTGTTGATGGTTTTAACTGTAGTAGCGCCTTATCTGCCGCTACCGGGTTCGATTGAAAAATTCTTATTGTTTATCGGAAGTCCAGTGATCGCCTTATTAATCTCCTGTTTTGCAGCTTACTATTTCTTGGGCTACAGACAGGGAATGGACAAATCACTAATTAAAAAGTTGACGGAAGAATGCTTATTGCCATTAGCATCCATAATTCTAATTATCGGTGCTGGCGGAGGGTTCAAGCAAATTTTAATTGATAGTGGCGTAGGGACTGCAATCGCTTCCATGTCTGAAGAAATTTCTTTATCACCGATCGTTCTTGCATTCCTTGTGGCCGGATTGATTCGGATTGCCACAGGTTCTGCAACCGTCGCTTTGACCACGGCAGCAGGGATCGTTTCACCGGTCGTTGCCAATATGACGGGTGTTAATCTAGAATTGCTCGTAATTGCCACGGGAGCAGGCTCACTCATGTTCTCCCATGTTAATGACGCCGGTTTCTGGTTAGTAAAAGAATACATGGGACTAACCGTTAAAGAAACTTTCAAAACTTGGACAGTGATGGAAACATTACTTTCCTTCGTTGCATTCGGTTTGGTTTTAATTTTCGATATATTCATTTAATTAAAATGAAATTCTGCAATGTCTGATTTGTAACATTTACCTCCGTGAACTGTCTTGGGGTGACAGATCACGGAGGTTTTTATTTATTTATGAACAAACTGGGGGGGAGAAATGACCGGCTGTATTTTTTATGGATTGGTCGTTGCGGAATAAAACAGAAACAAAATTCATCCACAATCGGTAGTAGTTAGTCTAGTGACAAGGGTGTAGCTTCATCCAGGAGACGTTTGTTTGGCTCCTCGAAGATATAAGTCCTGACAGAGACTTCTATATTGCAAGATTGACAGCTTCCCGTTTACATATTCATTCTGAATATAGTCCAATAAATCATTGGCATGGTTAGGCTTTTGACGTTTTTCCTGAATATAATGGAGAATTAAAACTTCTATATTCACACACTCACCTTACTTGACAAGTATTTTTTTCCATAAATAATATAACATGGGCATTCAAAAAAATATCATTTTTTGAATATTTTAACTATCGACATATTAATACAAATAAAGGAGTGATTCGGGGTAACCGGTGGGAAATTTTATCGGAAAATCCAAAAAATTAGCGATGTTATTTCGACTTACTTTTAAGTCGGCACAAGAAAAACCCCTGATAATTCAAGGGTTGGAGGTATAAAACTGATTTTACAAGGACTTCATGCTTGTATCTTTTGTACATGTATAGGTGATAAGCGCAGTTCAGCGGATTCTCTCTTAATGGAGAATAAATAAGCTGCCAAGCCTAAGAGGGCTGTAAAAATCAGCATGGCGATCGATGAACTGAAGTCCCCGCCAGACAAGTCACGAAGCCATCCCATGATATAGCTCGAAAAGCCGCCCATGATATTCGTGAATCCAATTAGACCTGCGGCTCGTCCTGCCGTTTCAGGTGTTGAGTATTTTACCATGAGCATATTGCTTAGGTGGAACACACCGCCTTGACATCCCATTGCCAATCCCATACATAGTCCGGCCAAAATAGGGTTGGGGATGAAGACTGCTACAGTCAAAAAGACAGCCGTCAATGAAAATAGAATCGTGGCCATCAAACTTGGACGTCTGGTTTTGTCAGCCAGAAAACCGCATGCCAAGACAAATCCTAAAGCGAATAGCCAGGAAAGTGAAGTAATGCTCGACATTCCTTCCTTTTCGAATCCTTTTGCTTCAATGAGATATGTAGGAAGCCAAATGCTGATTCCGAAAAATAAGAAGGAGCATACGAGCATGCCGAACCAAACGATCCAGAAACGATAATCTTGGGCGAAACTTTTCTTATTCTCTGAATGGGCGGTTTCTTTTATTTCATCATCCGTTTGGCGAATGAATGCCAATTCATCTTTACTTATACGGGGGTGTTCTTCTGGTGTATTCCTCGTCATTAAGATGAACATCGGGATATTTATAAATAAGTTGAAAGCTGCAAGCATAAAGAAAGCTGCTTGCCAGTGAAGTAAAGATATCACAAGCACCAAAACAACGGCTCCCATTGCCGGTCCTAAATAGTTTCCGGTAAGCCAAGATGCCTGGGCCCTCCCCAGTTCGCGTTTATTAAACCAGTTAGAAATGAGCTTTCCGGAAACCGGAATCATCATCCCTTCACCAAAACCAAGAATGATCCTGCTAATTAAAAATATTTCATATGAATTTGCCAGTCCTGACATAATCATCGTGATTGTCCAAACGAATAAACCGGCGATGGCTGTTTTTCGGGCACCTAATTTATCAATGATGAAGCCCCAAAAAAGATTTGAAACTCCATAAGCAATGGTGAATACAAAAGATAGAAGACCGATCTTTGCATTTTTGTCAGCACCTGTCATACCGAGTGCATGCAAGAATTCTGGATCTGTTTGAATGATGGAAATGCCAACCTTATCAATTTGTCCGAAAAACCAAAAGAAAAAAATTGGTACGGCAATATACAACCATCTTTTTTGCCCATTTAACATAATACCATCTCCCTATCGCTTTTTAACATTCCTTAAAACGCTTACATTTGAGAATAAGTGTTTTAAAGTTATCCCTTTAGAAAGGTACTGGTTCGTTTTGATTTTTCCCGCCTTTCTTTAAAATTTTGATAGAAAAAAGAAACAGAAGTGTTTTGTAAGGAAAACAAAGTTTTACTTTCTTAACGATAAATTAAAATAATTTGATTGTCAATTTAATATTTTGACTATTTTATATTTTTAGATTATAAGCGCTTTCGGTTATAAATCGAACTTTGTTTCATCCTATTGAGTAGATGGGAGCTCTATCAACCAGGACTTTAAATGGAAGTAATACTGATTCTTTGTGTCCAAAAAACAAATTATTTACAAATTATTAAAGATTCTGACTCGTTGATATTGAATTTAAAATCAGGAAAATCTATAATTCATTTATATTGTTTTGTATATGAAATGCTTAATACGGAAAATTACGCGATTTGACAGAGAATATCGATGTATGAAAATTCTTTATTTGTTTTTACTGCTGTAATTGGTTATATTTGGTCATATAACAACGAGCTTTTCTATTGAAACGTCAATTATGCTAGGCCTTCCAAATAGTTTTATATATGTAAATATGCTTTAATTGACACATAAACACTATTCTATTTATACATGAAGAGTTAAGGATTGTAAGGTAGTAATGGTTGCCAATTTGCGGTACTGATTCTTTAACAGGAATAGGGGTAATGAATAGCGCTCGAAGACACCAGCTCGGTTAAAATTTCCCGGCTTTTACTAGCCGTTTTCCGGAAGCGCTGAAAGCATTGAGTATATCTGATATGACTCATAGACCAGCTGTTGTTAGCATGAAAGAAAGTAAACGGAAACTTCTGAATTGATTACAATCCATCGAAATATGATTGGAAAAACTTGCAAAGTAAAGGCCGGTGCGCGCTACTGGCGCCAAAGTACCTTTCTAGTTAAGGAAGCAAAAGAAAATAGGCAACCATTGAAGTATGCATCATCAACATTCACCAAAAGAACAATCAGAAAAAAATGGATATATATGTTGCAAGTTCTTCTTTCTAGGTATGAAGAAAGCTTTACTGAACGGGTTATAGTCAGGAAAAATGAGATTTATTCACAACGGGGGGAATACTTGAATGGCAAGCGAAGAAAAAGAGAAAGAGAAATATAGTGCTAATTCATTGGTTAGGGGCTTGGAAATCATTAAGCTCTTTAATGAAGTGCAACCGAGCTTGTCTCTTTCAGAAATAGCAAAACAACTGGGAGTAAGCAGAACAGTACCATATCGTTTATTATTCACATTACAAAATATTGGTTACTTGTCTCAGGATGAACATACCAAACGTTATAGTTTAACTCCTAAAGTTCTTGAATTGGGGTTCAGCTATTTGAATAGCTTGAAATTCCAGGAAATTGTCCAACCTTATATGGAGACCTTGCGTGATGAAATCGGAGCCTCCTGCCATCTGTCCATTTTAGATGGACAGGAAGTTGTTTATGTTGGAAGTGCCCCGATCAGAGGTGTATCCGCTGTCAATGTGAACATAGGCTTGCGGTTGCCGGCACATGCTTTGGCCAATGGAAAATTACTTTTGGCATATCAACCGAAAGAATTGCTCATGCAAATGTTCAAAATATCGAACCTTACTCCTTATACAGACAAAACTCTCACCGCGCCTGGTGAATTTCAAAAACAGCTGGATTCGATTCGGCAAAATGGTTATTCGATGACAAGCGGGGAATTCCACCCTGGCATCCGTTCGGTTGCCGCCCCGATTTTTGATAGGACTGGGAAAGTATTGGCTGCCTTGAATGTCGTAGCAACAGAGTCTGCTTATCAAGAGGATTTCATCGATAAAATTGCCTTGCCGAAACTGTTGGAAGTTTCTCGTCAGTTATCCGTTTATATGGGATACAGCGGGGTTAAGCCTTATCAATACGAAGATGTCTGAACGATTTAAAATCGATTAATAAGTGAATAGTCTCTTTCGAAAGTGTGGATCTCCCATTAGGGAAATCCACACTTTTTTGTGTTAAGAAAAGCAAATCGTTACAAGTTTATCCCATAGTGATGAACGTTCGGATTATAAAAATAGTTTTAAATATTCTAAAAACTCATTGACAATGAAGCGTTTTCATTTTAGACTTAATTCATAGACAAAACAATGTTTTGCTTATGAAACATAATTCAGTTTAGAAACAACAAATAAGGGAGGAATTTTAAAATGACAAAAGAAACTTTCTCAGTGAAGGATTTTGAAAAAAATATGTTGCCCGATTGAAAGACCGTACTCTTGATTGGAATGTCTTGAAGTTCCAAGAAGAAATTGATCCCGCTTATAGACGCGCACAGATGAGATATATCGGACGTGGTGCCACTGCCAATAACGATACGAATGTAATTGCAGGTGAACATTTCACTTTAAGTACGATGGTGCTCCCTCCGGGATGTATCGGTCCTTTGCATCTTCATGACGATGTTGAAGAAGTGTTTTTCATTCTTGAGGGTGAAGTCACGGCATTAATTCAAGAGGACAGCTACAGTGAAGTGCATGAAATTAAATTAAGTGCGAGAGACTGCATAAGCAGCCCGCCGGGGGTTTATCGGGGAATTAGGAATGACGGGGATGTAGAGGCGCGCATGCTAGTGATGCTTGGGGCAGTGAAGCCTAACTTACCGACATACCCTGAAGGCAGTGAACTGGAAGAACTGCGTAAACAACGCTCTAAAGAAAGAGAAGCCATCATTAAAGATTGATCATTTAGCCGAAAGGGCACCTGCATTATGAAAATTAATGAGGCGCCCTTTTCGATTAGATTGTTAAATATGGCCAATGCGAATGATCTAAAGGGCAATCTAAATTATGGGAGGTATAAAAAATGCTTGGGATTACTCATTTACGACATATAAGCATGATTACTCCGAATTTCGACGATCAAGCAGAGTTTTATGAAAAGGTTTGGGGTCTGGATAGGGTGGATGTTCCGGAAGAGGGGAATACGGTTTATTTCCGGGGGGCTGGACCGGAACATCATATTCTTAGCCTTCACAAGGGAGAAAAACGAGGATTGCACCATATAGCTTTTGGCATGGTCGATAAAAATGCGGTGGACCGTGCAGCAGGGATATTACAATCGAAGGGCGTTCGAATTATTGAACCGCCTGGATATTTGGATGAAGCAGGTGCCGGTTATGGCCTGCGGTTTATTGATCCAGAAAACCGCGTGATCGAGCTTTCGGCTTGGGTGGAAGTGCAAACGTCTATTTGGAGCAAGAAAAATGTTGATCCAGTGAAATTGAATCATGTTGTAATGAACACGAAGAACTTAGATATGATCGTTGAGTTTTATACGGATGTACTTGGTTTTAAAGTCACTGATTGGAGTGAGCATCAAATGTCATTCCTCCGGTGCAACAGAAAGCATCACTCCATCGCCTTCAATCAAGATGAGCATGCGTCAGTCAATCATATCGCATACGAAGTCGATTCCGTGGATGAATTGATGCGAGGAATAAGCAATGTCCGAAAAGCGGGCTTGTCAGAACTTTGGGGACCTGGACGTCATGGGCCGGGGGACAATATTTTCTGTTATTTTCAAGACCCAGGCGGTTTTGTAATGGAGTATACATGTTATCTGGAAACGATCGAAGATGAATCTGAGTGGAGAGCACGTGTATGGAAACGGGTTCCGCATTTAATGGATCAGTGGGGGATTGCAGGGCCGCCGAAACCTGAAGCGCGCAAAGCAATGGGAGGAGATCCCGATCCAGGCTGGGTTGATTCTCATATAGGTGGTTCATTCATGGCGAAAAAATGAGGAGGAGTTTGATTTCCTCCCATGATTCTTGCGCTAGTTAGGATCTTGTTGATTAAAGGACAGCATTTGAGGAAAATGGCTTTGAAAAGGAGTGAAGAGAGTGGATTTAGGATTGCAAGGAAAAGTGGCTGTCATTATGGGCGGCACGTCGGGCGTGGGATTAAAAACAGCAGAAATGTTTTTAGCTGAAGGAGCGAAAGTGGCTATTTGCGGCAGAAGTGCTGAGCGTATGGAAAGTGCACAAAGTCAATTGCTCTCATTTGGTGAAAAGGAAGATATTTTTGCATCAACGTGTGATGTCACCTCAAAATCGGATGTGGATTCTTTCATTAATGGTACCGCTGAGAGGTTTGGCGGAATCGATATTTTGGTGAATGCAGCCGGTCAAAGCGTGATGGGTCACTTTTTTGACATAACGGATGAGCAGTGGGAAGAACAGATTCAGTTAAAGTTCTTTGCCATCATATATGCCGTTCGTGCTTCGCATCCTCATTTAGTGAAAAGGGGAGGAGGACGGATCATTAATATTAATGCAACGCTTGCCAAAGAACCTGAACGTCATATGGTAGCGACTGCAGCAGCAAGGGCTGGCCTCCTTAATTTAAGCAAAACCTTGTCCCAGGAATTGGCCTTTGACAATATATTGGTGAATTCAGTGAGTCTTGGATTGATCCGGACCGATCAATGGGAGCGAAGAAGGTTGAAAAATGCGCCTGATATGGACCCTGAAGAGTATTACGGGGACCTAGCGAAAAAACGGAATATCCCTCTCGGCCGCGTAGGGGAAGCGGAAGAAGTGGCCAGTGTCATTGTTTTCCTTGCTTCAGACAAAGCAAGTTATGTAGCGGGTTCGACGATTGAGACGGCAGGAGCGATCGGAAAGGCACTATAAATATATTACTGAAAAAGGTAGGATAATGCGATGAAAATACAAGAAGAAATAGAGTTTACGACCGCCGATTCCATCGTAAAGGAGCTTGTTCAAGCAGGTGTGGAAGCTGCTTTCGGGATTGTCAGCATTCACAATATGCCCATCTATGATGCAATTCTTAGGGAAGGGAGCATCAAACTCATTTGTTCACGCGGTGAGAGCGGTGCTGTAAATATGGCTGATGGATATGCACGCGCAACCGGGAAATTGGGTGTAGTGATTACCAGTACTGGAACAGGGGCAGGAAATGCAGCTGGTTCTCTAGTGGAAGCTTGGGCAGCTGGTGTCCCCCTTCTTCATCTAACAGGTGAGGTGGCTTCTTCTTATCTTGGTACAGGCAAAGGATACATACATGAGTGTAAAGACCAGCTTTCAATGATGAGCGGAGCATGTAAAAATGCAGTGAGGCTTAGAAACCCTGACCAAACCGCAGCAGTAGTAAGGAAGGCAATCCAAGAAGCTTTAACTGCACCAACGGGTCCGGTTACATTGGAAATTCCAATTGACTATCAATCGGTGATCATAGAAGATCTTTCACTCGAAGGGCTACGAACTTCGCCCTCAGAAACAAATTCAATGCCAATTATTCCTGAACTAGCCGTTCAAAAAATGGTAAGCGCAAGCCGTCCTGTCATATGGGCCGGTGGTGGGGTAATCAGTGCCAATGCTTCGCAAGAGCTGCAAAAATTGGCGGAAATCCTTGGTGCAGCGGTTATAACCAGTCAGTCAGGAAAAGGATCGATTCCAGAAAACCATGAACAATGCATCGGACATTTTGCGGCATATGAAACTACAAAAGAGTTTTTAAGAAATGCAGATTTATTGATCAGCGTAGGTGTAAGGTTTAGGGGGAATGAAACGTCCAACTGGAAAGTGCCGGTGCCACAAGAACATATAGCGATCGATGCGGATTGGCAGGCCATTAACCGGAACTATAAAGCCACGTTAGGTTTGGTTGGCGATGCAAAAGATATGCTTGCCGCCATCATTCAAAAGCTTGAAGAACATTCAGTTCATGCAGAGCCATCTTATTTACAAGAAGTTCTTTCACTTAGAAATGAAGTGCGCGCTCAACTCAGGGAAACGCTTGGACCGTATGAGCAATTTGTAGATGGCATGAGGGAGATATTACCAGAGGATACCATTCTAGTTCGTGATGTGACCGTACAGGCAAATGTTTGGGGCAGCCGTTTATTTGAAATCTATGAACCGAGAACATCGATTCATGCATCAGGCGGCGGAATCGGTCAAGGTCTTCCAACAGCAATCGGTGCCCAAATGGGATGTCAAGATAAAACCGTCGTTCTTATGGCTGGAGATGGTGGGTTTATGGTGAACGTCGGGGAAATGGTTACGGCAGCCGAAGAAAACTTACCAGTTATCATCGTATTGTTCGATGACTCAGGCTATGGAGTTCTTCGCAATATCCAAACAGCGGCATATGGTCGGCAGGTAGCTGTGGACTTATTGAGCCCTGATTTTGTGAAACTGGCTGAGTCCATGCATTTTGATGCAGTGCGTATTGGTTCTGGAGATGAGTTCATATCCGAACTGAAAAAGGCTAAGGAAAGACGTAAACCTTCAATGATCGTCGTTGATATGGAAGCTGTGGGGCCAATGGCCAAACCATTTGGCGGACCACCGGGAGCTGCGGAAGCATTCAAGCCCAAAAAACTATAAGGAGGATTGAGAATGATTTCGACATACCCATTTGTTTCAGGAAAATATCTAGTTAATGGAGAATGGATAGAATTACCGGAAAAAGTCGATGTTGTAAATCCGGCAAATACATCGGAAGTAGTTGGCCAGGTGGCAAAATGCTCTGAAGAAATCGTGAATGGTGCTATTGAAGCGGCAGAAAATGCTTTTGAAACGTGGTCTCGCTCTGATATCGGGGAACGGGCAAACAGGATGAACACTGCGGCAGAAGAACTATCAAAAGTTATCGAGGAAAATGTTACCGTGTTTGTACGTGAGAATGGCAAAACACTTGTTGAAGCTAAAAAGGATTTACTGCGCTGTGTTGAAGTAATGAAGGGCTGTGCAGCGGAGTTACTTGATTGGTGGAAGCCTGAAGTGCTTCCAGGAAAACAAAAAGTCCAAATCCGAAGAAGGGCAAGAGGTGTCACGGCAATAATCACACCGTGGAATTCTCCGATGATATTAACATTTAAAAGGGTCATACCTGCTGTTTTGGCAGGCAATGCCGTTGTCGTAAAACCTGCAACGAATTGTCCTTTAACGATCATGACCTGTTTAAAAGTAGTTGCTGAACATTTTCCTCCAGGAGTCATCAATATAGTCTCAGGATCAGGAAAAGCAATCGGCGACACATTATGTTCCGATTCACGCGTAAGGACATTGGCTTTTGTCGGAAGTACGGAAACCGGGAAAGATATCATGCAGAAATCAGCTGGAAATCTGCAAAAAGTATATATGGAACTTGGCGGCAATGATCCTGCCATCATTTTGGAAGATGCCAATATGGATGAAGCGGCTATCAAACGTTTGAGGATGGGGATTTTACGAGCGGCGGGTCAGGTTTGTTCTGCTGTAAAAAGAGTGTACGTCCAAGAATCACGATATGATGAAGTTGTGGAGAAGCTGACCAAAGAGTTCAGCCGGATGGTGATCGGTGATGGAATTCAGCCTGATGTAACCATGGGTCCATTGAATAATAAAGCACAATATGACTTTGTGAATGGCTTGATCGAACGCACCGCTAAGTCAGGGGGAAATATAATCACAACCGGCATCCAGCTGAATCCGGAAACTTGGGATAAAGGTTATTATATGCTTCCTTCCATTATTACTGGCGTCGATCAGCAGAGCGAATTGGTTCGAGTGGAACAATTCGGACCGATCATTCCAATTTTACCTTTCAATGATATCGATGAAGCTGTAAAATTAGCGAATGATAGTGAGTTTGCGCTGCGTGCATCTGTTTGGACCGAGAATGAAGATATCGCTGTCGAAATGGCAGATCGCCTTGAAGCTGGTGCGGTATTCCATAATAATCATACCGTTTTCAGTGACTTGGCCCTGGACTTCCCTGGCTTAAAAGAAAGCGGTGTTTCGCGGGAAACAAGACATTGCGGGTTGGAATTCTTTGCGGACTCATACGGGTTTGCTGATTGAGGAAGGATGAAACTACATGAAGTTAGGTTTAATCGGGTGCGGTAATATCGGAAAATTTCTGCTTCAGGCCATTAATAACGACGGGCTTCTTCCAGGTGGAAGAATCGTTGCGATTTATGCCCGCCGTGAAGAAGTTTCGGCACAATTAGCTGAAGAATTCAGGACACAGCCATATCGTGATGTCGACGAACTTCTTAAATCCGATGTTGATTTAGTCATAGAGGCTGCAACGATAGAAGCAGCTGAAGAGTATGCATTGAAAGTGCTTAAAAGCGGGAAGGATCTCTTGCTAAGCAGCATTGGCGTTATGGCGAATTCCGCCTTTGAAGAACAATCAAACCAGATTTGTAAATTGAATAACGTGAATATTCTCCTTCCGTCTGGTGCGATTGGAGGTCTAGATGTACTTAAATCGGCAAAAGCGGTGAATGGCCTTGAATCTGTTTGCATTACCACAAGAAAACCGCCAAACGCATTGCCGGAAGGGTCTTCAGTGACAGAAGAAACGGTATTATTTGAAGGAACTGCTGCAGAAGCGATCAAGCAGTTTCCGAGAAACATCAATGTTGCGATTGTGCTGTCTATGGCTGGTCTTGGATCAGAAAAGACGAAAGTGAAAATCATTGCCGATCCAAATGTGTTAAAAAACAATCACCTGATAGAAGCGTCAGGTTCGTTCGGGAAACTGAAACTGGAAGTGGAAAATGATCCGATGCCAAATAATCCGAAAACGAGTTATCTAGCGGCATTAAGCGTTTTGGCGACTCTGCAAAACAAGGAAAAAAGCGTTCAGATCGGGTAATGCATAATGATGTAAAGCTTGGAAGGGAGAGAAAAAGTATGCTTAAAACTGAAAAATCCTTAGAAGAAATGTCGAAACAGCAAGTTGTTGACTATTTGAACGAAACGGTTAAACCAGAGGAAGGCGTTATACCTGCATACCTCCTTGGAGACCCAAAGGTTTATGATATAGAACATGAAAAAGTGTTTTTGAAAACATGGGTTTTTATCGGCCATGATTCTGAAGTACCGAACAAAGGAGACTTCATGACCCGTGAACTTGCTGGCTACTCTCTCATCATTACTCGTGATGCTGAAGGGGAAATCAGGGCGTTTTATAATATGTGCACCCATCGCGGAATGAAATTATGCCGTGCAGATAAAGGGAACAAGTCATTATTTACTTGCCCCTACCATGGGTTTAATTTTAAAAACACTGGTGAACTCGTAGGAGTGCCATTACAAAAGGATATATATGGGGGTAACCTTGACCGCTCGGAAATGGGCCTTCACAAAGTAAAGCTTGAATCCTATAAAGGTCTTTTATTTGGAACTTGGAATGAAAATGCAGAGCCGCTTGAAGAGTTTCTTGGAGACATTAAATGGTATTTGGATATCCTTGTAGGACGAGCAGAAATGGAAGTAATCGGAGTTCCGCAAAGATTCGTTGTTAATTCAAACTGGAAAGTTGGTTCCGATAACTTTGTTGGTGATTCCTATCACACGATGGTCACACACGGATCCATTGCCAAACTGGGCATGGTGCCCAATGCTACCTATTCAAAGCGCGGTTTTCAAATCCATACGGATAACGGGCATGGACTAAACTTAGGGACTCCTAATCCTGACTTCGCTTTCCCGGAAGAATTGAAAGATGAATTTAAAACTAATTTGTCTGAAGAACAATATGGAGTGTTATCAAACTTAAAGAATATGATTGGGAATGTCTTCCCTAACCTATCATTTTTAATATCCCATACAAAAATCAAAGACCAATTCATCTCCAACACTTCAATAAGGATGTGGCGGCCAATCGGTCACAATAAAATGGAAGTGATTGCTTGGATGCTCGTGGAAAAGAACGCCTCCCAAGATTGGAAAGATAGATCAAGAGATTCATTTATCTTGACCTTTAGCCCATCCGGTATTTTCGAACAGGATGATACGGAAGTTTTTACTGATATCACTGAAGCAGCCCAAGGACCAATGCCTTTCCTAAAGAATCTAACCTACAATTATACAATGGGTCTTCATCGTGAACCAGTTGATTTTATAGGTCCTGGTGTTGCTTACGATGATAAATTCACTGAAGCGAGCCAAAGGAATTTTTACAAGTACTGGCTTGAATTGATGACGAAATGATAAACGGGAGGAGGAACGGAAATGAATGTGGAGAAAATGTTGCTCAAATGTCAATTTGAACAATGGCTGTATGATGAAGCTCAATTACTGGATGATATTGAATTTGATGATTGGTTCGATTTAATGCACTCGAGTTTACACTATCAAATGCCTGTACGTGTTAATAAAGAAGGGGTGGAACGCCCGGATTATTCAACGGAAATGTTTACATTTAATGATGATATTGAGTTGCTGAAACTGCGAGTGGATCGTTTGAAAACGGATTATGCATGGGCGGAAATACCGCCATCAAGAACACGGCGTTTTGTCTCAAATGTACGCGTTAAAGACTATGTTGAAGGTGAAAAGGCAGTCGTCAAGAGCTACCTGCTCATCTATCGCAGCCGCAGCACGGATATTCAGCATGATCTGATTTCGGGGGAACGAAATGATGAATTCATTTTCGAAGAAGGTAAATGGAAACTTTCCAAACGAATATTCATTGTTGATCAATCAACGATAAATACCAGAAATCTTGCTATCTTCGTATAATATTGACTTGGTTAAAAAGAGGAGGCTGGTTACAATGGCAATGGCGTTAAAGGATAAAGTAGTGCTGATTACCGGTGGCAATTCAGGTATCGGGGAGGCTGTCACTAGACGTTTCATACAAGAAGGGGCAAAAGTCAGCATCATCGGCCGCTCGATAGAAACGCTAAAGAAAATGAAAGCGGAATTTGGTGAAGAGATTCTCATTAACCAAGGCGATGTAAGCAAATATGAAGACAATGAAAGGGCTGTCCAGGCCACTGTCGAGCAATTTGGAAAGCTGGATGTTTTCGTTGCCAATGCAGGAGTCTTTGATGGATTTGCTAAATTTGCCGACGTAACTCCCGATGCACTTTCCGATGCATATGATTTTCTGATTGATATTAACGTTAAAGGATCATTCTTCGGTGCTAAAGCCGCTCTTGAAGAACTGCAAAAATCGAATGGAAATATTATTTTCACCGTATCCGGTGCCAGTTTTTATCCGGATGGCGGCGGGGTATGGTACACAGCAAGCAAGCATGCCCAAATAGGGCTGATGCGCCAACTTGCCTTTGAACTCGCTCCTAACATCAGGGTGAATGCTGTAGCGCCTGGTGGCACTCTGACCGCATTATCGGTCATTCCTCCCCTACGTCCATTCGTTAAAATGGTGGATAATGAAACGAAGGCAAATAGCATAAAAAAAAGAAACCCTCTTCAGCTTGCACAGCTGCCCGAAGATCATGTAGCTGCATATGTCCTATTGGCATCAGACGCAGCGCGTGCTATTACAGGTGAAGTCATCTCCAGTGATGGAGGATTGTCCGTTCGCGGACTGGGTTGAGTTCATAATAAAATAAACTATGGGAAGTAGGTTTATTAGTATGGCTGAATCACTATTGGGCAATAGGAATATTAATCAACTCGCATTTGTTGTAAAAGATATTGAAGCTGCTAATCTAGCTTTCACAAGACTGCTGGGCATTAAGGAGGCAGAACCATTTCTAACTGGTGACAGTTCTGTTTCCAAAGTCACTTTTAGAGGTGTACCAACGGAATCGCAATCCAAACTGGCTTTCCTGAATACACCGACCGTCCAATTTGAACTAATAGAACCCGATAAAAATCCAGGAACGATGCGTGAGTTCCTGGATGAAGTAGGTGAAGGGATCCACCATATAGCTTTTGATGTGGACTCTATCCAAAAGAGGCTGCCAATCATGGAGAAAAATGGTTACCCAGCTTTGCAAACGGGTGATTTCACTTCAAGTGACGGCCGATATGTATATGTGGATACACTAGATGATCACAAAACGTTAGTTGAACTGCTTGAAAGTGCGGAGCCAAGAGTAACGGCATGGGAAAGACCGGAAGATGACAGCATTCAGCCGCTACTAGGGACTAACAAAGTGGAACAGCTTGCGTTTGTTGTCAAAGACCTTGATGCGGCTGCAGATGCATACAGTAAGTTGTTGGGTGTTGAAAAACCTCCCATCATCCATTCTGGTTCATCCGATATGACAAACGTGATTTACAAAGGGAAGCCCACTGAAGGCAAATCAAAATATATGTTCATCAATACTCCGTTAATTCAAATTGAATTGATCGAGCCGGACGAATCACCCAGTACGTGGAAAGATCATCTAGAAACATATGGTGAGGGTGTTCACCATATCTCTTTTGTCGTTAAAGACATGGAGGCTAAAATGAAGATGCTGGAAGAAATGGGCTATCCGGTCATACAGACAGGAAACTTTTTTAACGGAAAAGGCCGGTATGCCTATATGGATACAAAAGCGACCTTTAAAGTGATTATTGAATTGCTGGAACGTTACGATGAGTAAACAAGTAACCATTGATCATCAAAAGGTGTATGGATGATTGTCCGGGCAATTGGAGCTTACATAATTAGGAATAAGAACCCCAGGGGTCATTCAATCGAAAAACCTAGCCATTTTCCCACCTAATCAGCTGAATAACTACCTAGAAGCGCAACCGTAAAAAGCATACAAGGCAATGGTCGGGAAGGGGACTTCAACCATGGCCTTGTACGGTTCGAATAAAAGTGAAAAATTTAACATCATAGGAAAAAAACATTGACAAATAATTCAGAATATTAATATTATTGAAAGTAGTCATCAGCTTGATATTTTTTTAAACTAAGATGTATACATGTATGCAGGTGATGCCTTTTTTCCAAAGGAGCAAAAGGGTATAAAAAATTTGTATAATCGGGGGCGAGGGGAATTGGAGATATCAGGAAAGATTAACTTTGATTATAGTGCAGAAGTGATTTGGGAAGCCATGCATAATCCTGAATTACTCAAGAATGCCATTCCAGGATGTCAAAACCTTTCATTAGTTGCTGCTGGCGAGTATGACGTTGAACTTAAACTTGGTGTTGCAGCTGTAAAAGGTGACTACACGGGAAAGGTGAAATTGAAGGATTTGGAAGTGCCCCATCGGTATATTTTAAATGCTGAAGGCAGCGGGAAACCAGGTTTTGTTTCTGCTGAAATGGACTGTAGAATCATACCTGTTGGTAATGGTTGTCAATTGATTTGGGAATGCAACGCAGATATAGGTGGAATGATTGCTGGTGTAGGAAGCAGGGTCATTGGTGGCATTGCAAAATTCATGGCAGGTAAATTCTTTAAAGATATGGAGAAACAGTTGAAAACTCACCAAAGAATTTAATGCCGGTCTTTCTTACCCATGTAAAAGGTGAATCACGAATGGAGGGGTTCCTATCAAACCAGCTAAGTTTAATTACCTTCGGCCTTCGAGCTTGGAAGAAGCGGTCCACTATTTATCAGAATACGGTGATGATGCGAAAGTATTATCCGGAGGACAAAGTTTGATCCCATTATTGAATATGAGGCTTTCAACGCCAAAATACATTATTGATATAGGGAGGGTTGGAGGGTTGAGTTATATACATGCAGATGGTGAATCACTGGTCATCGGTGCTTTGACGAAACACAGGGACATAGAAAAATCCAAGTTGGTTAAGGAAAAGTGTCCATTGCTTTCAGAAGCGATCCGTTGGGTAGGCCATGAACAAATTCGAAATCGTGGAACTGTTGGCGGCAGCATCGCCCATGGTGATCCATCTGCGGAGCTGCCATGTGTGCTAACTGCTTTAAGAGGAGAAATAGTTCTTGCCGATGAAAATGGCGAAGAAATAGTAAGCCCTGAAGAGTTCTTCCTAACCTATATGCTAACATCCTTACAGCCGGATCAATTGGTTAAAGAAATTCGGTTCCCGATAATAAAGCCGGCTAGTGGATCGGCATTTGTTGAAGTGGCTAGAAGGCATGGGGATTTTGGACTGGTTGAGGTGGCGGCAGTAGTGGATTTAAGTGAAGAAGGAAGTTTTTCTGAGGTTAAATTAGCCATTGGCGGCGTTAATTCCATTCCTACAGCTTTAGAGGATGTGGAGAGACTTTTATTTGGAAAGGAACCGAATGAAGAACTTTTTAAGAAGGCGAGCGATTTAACAATGGAGCTGGTAGAACCTGAATCAGATCTCCATGGTACAGCTGAATATAGAAGGGAACTATCTGGAACGATGGTCATCCGGGCTTTGAAGAAAGCGACCATTCGTGCACAAGGGGGCAGGGTGATGTGATGGATGGAGTTAAGATAAATCTAAAAGTAAACGGACAAGATATATCCAGGGAAGTAGACGCTAGATTGCTATTATCGGATTTCATCAGGGAGAACCTGTTACTAACTGGAACGCATATTGGATGTGAACATGGTGTTTGCGGAGCTTGTACAATCCATGTTAACGGTGATCCGGTCCGCTCATGTTTAATGCTTGCAGTTCAAGCGGATGGATGTGAAGTCAAGACTGTTGAGTCACTTATCCAGGAGAATGGGGACCTTAATCACCTACAGCAAGCATTTTCGGATAATCATGCCTTGCAATGCGGATTTTGTACACCAGGATTTTTAATGACGGTTTCAAGTTTTCTGGAAGAAAATTCAAACCCTTGTGAAGCAGAAATAAGAAAATGCATTTCAGGAAATTTATGTCGATGCACCGGTTACTCCAATATTATTAAAGCTGTGAAGCAGGCTGCCCAAACTGTGTCCAATTAAGGGGGGAACAGGCATGACAAAATACGTTGGTCAAAGTGTTAAGCGGAAGGAAGATTATCGTTTGGTTACAGGTACAGGGCAATTCGTGGGAGATATCCGAGCGGCAAATATGGTTGAAGCAGTCTTTGTCCGCAGCACACATGCACATGCTGCAATCAAGGGGATCGATATCTCCGAAGCTCAGGCATTGGAAGGGGTGCATGCCATTCTCACCGGAATGGATATAGATGGGATAATAAAGCCTCTTGTCCAATTTGAATCACATTGTGCTTTGCCTGCCAATCTGGAGGAAGCGATCAATCCCACTATCCATTATTGTTATGAAGATGTCCTGGCCAAGAATAAGGTGATGTATGTCGGGCAGCCCATTGCCGTCGTCGTTGCAGAAAACAGGTATGTGGCTGAAGATGCAGCCGATTTGATAAAAGTGGAATATATGACGTTTCCAGTGGTTGTCGACCCATTCAAGTCAATGGAAAAAGGTGCCCCATTGATTCAAGAGCATTTACAGAATAACGTCCAGGCAGATTTTCATGTCACGACTGGAAATGCTGGACAGGCGCTTAAAGATGCAGATCATATTCTGAAAGCAAGAATCCAAACGCCTAGAGTTTCTTCCAACCCGCTCGAAACGAGGGGAGTCGTTTCCATCCATGAAAACCGTACAGATCAATTGCATGTTTATTCTTCCACTCAACTTCCTTTTGAAATTAGAACTTATATTGCAAGATCATTGGATTTGGCTGAACAGCAAATCAGGGTGACTGCACCTGACGTAGGTGGTGGTTTCGGACCAAAAGGCGGGGTTCACCCTGAAGAAATCTTGGTCCCATATCTATCCAAGCTATTGAAAAGACCTGTCAAGTGGATTGAAGACCGCCTGGAACATTTGACAAGTGCCCGCCATTCACGAGATCAAATCCATGATGTTGAGGTTGCTTATAATCTGGATGGAACTATTTTGGGAATAAAAGATCATTTCATCATAGATAGCGGCGCTGTCAATTATTTCGGATTAACCTGTGCCTACAATAGTGCCTACCATCTAAGGGGAGCATATAAGATTCCAAACTATGATGTTACTTGCCAGATTGTGTTAACGAATAAAACACCGAATGTTCCATTTCGGGGAGCAGGGAGACCAGAGGTCGTTTTCGTAATGGATCGAATAATCGATATGATCGCTAGAAAGTTGAAAAAAGATCCAGTGGACGTAATGCGAAAGAACATGATTCAAGCGGAGGATATGCCCTATGATCAAGGGATTTTGGTTAAGGATGGAGCAAAACTGATATATGATAGCGGGGACTATCCCGCTGCACTGGAACAAGGTTTGAAAATGGTCGATTACGAAGGATTTAGAGAGCGGCAAAATGAGTTGAAGAAGCAAGGAAGCTAGTTGGTATCGGCATTTCCACTTATGTAGAAGGCACCGGTGCAGGTCCGTTCGAAAGTGCCTATGTCTCAGTTGATGGTTCCGGTCAAGTTGTGGCATACCTTGGAGCATCCCCGCAGGGGCAGGGTCACGAAACGGTATTTTCCCAAATCTGTGCGGATGAATTAATGCTTTGCCCAGATGAGATTACCATAAGGGTAGGGGATACAGCGAACTTGGCCTTTGGTGCCGGAACGTACGCAAGCCGGAGTGCAGTAAATGCTGGATCCGCCATTCAAATAGCTTCAGCGAAATTAAGGGGAAAAATATTGGCGGTCGCAGCTACCATGCTTGAAGTTGAAGCCGCTGACTTACAAATGGAAAATGGTAAAGTCTTTGTTAGGACCGAACCTGAAAAATGTATGACCTATAAGGAAATTGCTGGAGCGGCACGTCCAGGAAACAGATGCAAGATGCCTGTTGGAATGGAACCAGGCCTGCAAGTCACACATTACTTCGTTCCGCCCACTGTTACTTTTTCATCGTCCGTCCACATTGCCATCGTGGAAGTGGATAAGGTGACGGGTTTTGCCGAGTTGAAGGGTTATAGTGTGGTTCATGACGCAGGAAAGGTCATCAATCCAATGATAGTTGATGGTCAAGTGCAAGGTGGCATAGCCCAGGGGATTGGTGCAGCTCTATATGAAGAAGTCGTTTACGATGAGAAAGGCCAACTTTTGACCGGCTCTTATATGGATTATTTATTGCCTACTGCCATGGAGATTCCGACTGTTGAAAAGTCCCACCAGGAATTCCTCTCTACCAGAAATCCACTTGGTATCAAGGGGGTGGGTGAAGGCGGAGCCATTTCCCCGCCAGCAGCCATTGCGAATGCTGTCGTCGATGCTCTCGCACCATTAGATATCACGATCAATCAATTGCCCATTAGCCCAAGTAAACTCAGAAATTGGATTAAGGAAGCGGAAACGAAAAAGCACAAAATCGAAATAAGTTAAAAAGTTCATTTAGCGGTTTAGAATTCATTGTTGATGGATAATGCCCTATGCCATGACAGAAGAACAGACGAGCATGAAAATGGAAGTGTAAATAGGGGATTACACTGATTTGGACATTTCATGATAATAGGGGCTGATATTTTGAATAATTTAAATCCACAACTACATGATTCATCAGGCAAAATGACGAATGCCCGTTGGCTCTTCACGGCTTTTCCTTTGCTTGTTCTTTTCACTGTTTCCATGATGGATAAGGCAAACATTAATATTTTGCTAGCCAACAAGCCTTTTCTGACTGACTTGGGCATTGATGGTAACTTAGTGAAAGGAACACTCAGCAGCATATTTTTAGTGACTTATGCTTTTGGTCAATTGGCTTGGGGCTTCATCATCGATAAGATAGGTGCACTGCGCAGCGGTTTCATCGGGATTGCTTTGTGGGCTTTTGCGATGGTTTTAGGTGGAATGGCCGATTCCATCGGAGGGATTTTATGGTCCAGGGCGATATTGGGAATCGGTGAAGGAGTTCTGTATCCAATGGCATTGAAATTAACTTCAAGCTGGTTCCCGCAGAATGAACAAGCAAAGGCACAGACAACTTGGTATAACGGAAATGCGATAGGACCAGTTCTGGGGCTTCCGTTAATAGCGATAATAGCCTCCGCTTATGGCTGGAGGGAAAGCTACTTTATTCTTGCGGCATTATCTGTCGTATGTTTGATTTTATTTGTAATCATGACAAGGGATAATCCGGCGAAGCATTACGCGGTTAATTCAATGGAATTGAATTATATTCAAAGTAATAAAAAAGCGGGGAAAACCACAACCGCAAGTAAAGGCAATGTAAAAGCGGTTCTTGCGAGTCCGATGTTCTGGACTTTAACGATTGTATATTCTTGCATTTCCATTGCCTATTATGGGATTTCCACATTTTTACCAAGTTATTTGACTGAAGAAAAAGGGATAGCTTTTGTAAATTCCGCTGTTATAAATGCCGGTGGATTCGCATTAGCCATTGTTGTACAAATGGTGGCTGGGTTTCTCTCCGATCGATTCATGAAGAGGGCGATCTTTGTAGGCGGTGCATGCGGGCTTATCATCGTTTTCATGCTCTTCTCACTCTTCACTACTAACAGCACAGTTGCGGCCGTCTTGAGCATTTTATTGATAGGTCTTTTGTTCATGCCAGCTGCCCTGACCATGACCATGCTTCACCGTGTCGCTTCACCTGAGGTTATGGGGAGCATCAGTGGGGTTTTCGGCTGTGTATCGTATTTAATTGCAGCTCTTGGGCCCATGGTTGTCGGTTTATTCAGTCAAATGAGCGGTTCATATAATGGCGGGTTCATTGCCCTTTTATGTTTTGTTGCCCTCTCCCTTTTCTTAAGTGTTTTCTTAGTCAGAAAAGGATATTAGTGTTCTGATTTAAATCGTTGAAAATGAATGATGGGGGAGAGACAAATAGGGCATTTTCTATTTGTCTCCCTTTTTCTTCTTCCACATATGTGAATACCAGAAGGGGGTTAAGGAGTGTCAAGGTTACAAGAATTAAAAGACGTGTTGGAAAATATAAGATCCGCATGGGAGCGGCACGAAAAAGCAGCCATGGTCATGCAGATAGGTGTAAAGGGTTCAGCATACAGACTTCCAGGTGCAAAAATGATGATGGCAACGGACGGTCATATGTTTGGTACGATAAGTGGCGGATGTTTGGAAAGTGATTTATATGGCTGGGCGGAAAAGGCTATGGAGACTAACACTTGCGTTACACACCAATATGACTTGAGCGAGAATGAAATTTGGGGGTTGGGAATAGGATGCAAAGGTAAATTGGATATATCTATCCTACCTATTGAGCCAGATGACGAATTCTGGATGATGACAAATCAAATTATCCAGAAAGGTCAGAAATTCACCATGATATTGGATGTATCCTCCGGTAAAGGTCTAATCGTGGATAAACATGGTAACCTCATTGGAAATCATGGAAGTGTGCCATCTGAAGTCGTTGAAAAAGCAAGGATGGTAATAGATACACAAACTCGAGCGGAATTGATGAACCTGGAGGGAAAACGATATCTAATTGATGCTATAAAACCAAGCGAGCACTTGATTATTGCCGGAGCTGGAAGGGATGCTGTTCCAGTTGCCGAATTGGCAGCCAAAGCTGGGTTTTCCGTGACGGTATTGGATTCACGTAAGGATTTCAATAATGATTGTTTGTTCCCTTCAGTTCATAATTTACAAAAATACCCAGAAGAAATTGACCCTTCTGAATATACTGGATCATGGTGGGTAGTCATGAATCATATCCAGTCCTTGGATGAGAAGACCTTACAAGTGGCTTTGAAAAGTGACCCAAGATATATTGGGGTGCTTGGCCCAATCTCCCGTACAACGGAAATGCTTGATACAATCGGAGAAGACTTCAACAGCGGTCCGATCCACTCACCAATTGGTTTGGATATCGGTGCTGAAACGATGGAAGAAGTTGCACTAAGTATTGTGTCGGAATTGATGTCGGTTAGAAATGGAAGGATTCCTGCACCCTTGCATGGAAAAGTGAAAATTCATGCCTAAAATAGGCGTGATCATACTTGCGGCAGGCATGTCGATTCGAATGGGAGAACCTAAACTGTTACTTCCTTTGGCGGGCAAACCTCTATTTCTGCATGTCATTGATTCTATCCTTGGCAGTTCCATGCAGCCCATCCATTTGGTTGCCGGTGAATATATAGAAGAAATCCGGCAACAAAGTGAAGATTATCCAGAATTGAAGATTATTCATAATCCGAATTATATAGATGGAATGTCCACCTCTCTAAAACTTGGAGTTCAATCCATAAAAGAACATGTGGATGCAGTCATGATCTTCCTTGCGGATCAGCCCCTTACTTCCCTTGAGGTCATACGAGCTTTAATAGAAAAATATTTAGAGTGTAAAGAGGAAGGAGTACGAATCGTCCGACCAAAATATAAAGGAAGGGTAGGACATCCGATATTAGTGGATGCCTCGATACTCAATGAATTTCATTCAATAAAAGGTGATCAAGGGGGTAAAAGCATCATTAAAAAATATGATGCGGTTACTAAGACCGTTTCTTTTGACAATTCAATGTGGGGGTTTGACATTGATACGCCTGAAGACATCCATAAAGTGAAACTTCATTTGGATTCAATGCAAAACATTGAATCCAAATGAGTAATCCTGGTCTGAATATCGAGCGGAACGTCAAAAAAAAGAGAGAAGGCCGAAAAACCCCGAATTGTTCGAAATGCTGCCTGAAGATTTAAAAAGGGTTCCTACAATTGCGGACTGAATACTCGCAATCAGGCTCCCTTTTATTTGATTTTATTGTGATACACGTTTTATGTAATCAAGATAATAATCATAGTTTTTTTGGATATGGATTGTATTGACCTTTATTGCTTTTTCAACATCTTTGTCACGAATGGCCTGGATTAACTGTAAGTGCTCGTTGTTTCGTTCTTCATACCAAGATTTATCAACCATTGAAACATCCTCATTACGGGCCGATAAAAAGGAAATTCGAAAAGAAAGCCATAATGAATCTGTAGTCTTTTGGAGAAAGGTATTCCTCGAGTAGGAATATAATAAGCGGTGAAATTCAATGTTTGCACGACTTGCCGCTATTCGGTCATTATTATTTATTGCTTGTTGCAGTTTATCCGTTGCCCATTCCAGTTTTTTTAATTCCTCTTCCGTAATACCTTCACAAGCTTTTTGTATAGAATGGTTTTCGAGCATTTTCCTAATTTCCAATTCTTGATGCAAAAGTTCAATATCCACATTGGAAATGACCATCCCTATTCCAGGTTTCACCTGAAGCAAATTTTCCTGTTCCAATTTCCTCAATGCTTCGCGAACCGGTGTACGGCTACAATTGAATTGCTGGGCGATATCATCTTCCGTTAAACGGTCTCCGGGCAAAAATATCCCTTCAATGATCGCATTTTTAATAACAAAAAATATAGCTTCCCTTAAGGGCTTAGAAGAATAATGTTCTATTTGTTCTGTAATATATTGATAGTGATTGGTTTCCATGGTGCTCCTTTCTAAAATCCAATTATATACAAGTATATTTATTTTATCTTAAAAAACGATTGAAGTCATTCTCTGCTTCAGACTTTTGATTGTTTATACATTTCAATGAGCTTTTAGTTCATAAAAACGTTGATTATTTGAACTATGAAACAATTATAACCATAGACGCTCACAAGGCAATCGGACCTTATTGGCAAGATGAAAAATTCCAGGTAGCCCTGATATATGCTGTAACTGGGAAACTGCCTGATACTTTTTGGGGAAAAAGGTGGTCATAGAATAAGCGGAAGCACTAATAGTAGGTTTTGATATCATTTTGCCCTGACGAATGATGTATATGAAAATTCTTTTTTACGATAACCATGCTAGAAGGGAGATTCATGTTGCTCGATTACATAAAGATGCTATGATTGAATTCGAAGCTTATTTTAAACGAAAGAGAATATCAGATTGATATTTTCTTTGCTTTTAATATACATAGAGGAAGCAGGAGGAGTTATTAATGAACTTAGCACAATTTCCCAGGAAACGATATACACCGACATATACACCAGTTGAGAGGCTGGATCATTTTTCTGAAGTTCTTGGGGGCCCATCCATTTACGTTAAACGAGACGATATGCTTGGTCTGACGGCAGGCGGAAATAAAACAAGGAAACTGGAATTCCTTGTTGCCGATGCATTGGATAAAGGCGCGGATACATTGATTACATGTGGAGGCATTCAATCAAATCATTGCCGCTTGACACTAGCTGCTGCGGTTAAAGAGAAAATGAAATGCATCCTTGTGTTGGAAGAGGGCCTTTCAAATTCTGAACCTGATTTTAACGGTAACTATTTTCTCTACCATTTATTAGGCGCTGAACAAATCAAAGTAGTGCCTAATGGAGCTGACTTAATGCAAGAAATGCAAAAAGTGGCTAAAGAGGTGACAGAGAAAGGACATCAACCTTACATCATCCCGGTTGGGGGATCCAATGTCATTGGTGCGACGGGATACGTTGCATGTGCTCAGGAGATCTTGGCCCAGTCCTTTGAGCAAGGAATTGATTTGAAAGCAGTTATTTGTGTAAGCGGCAGTGGAGGAATGCATGCTGGTTTGGTGGCAGGATTTCATGGAAATCACAGTGGAGTATCGGTAATTGGAATAAACGTAAGCAGAGGGAAAGCTGAACAAGAAGAGAAAGTTTTTCAGCTTGTTAAGGAAACTTTAACACATATCGGCATTCCGAATTCACTTCCTCGTGAGGCTGTTACGTGTTTTGATGAGTATGTCGGCCCGGGTTATGCTTTACCAACACCTGAAATGGTGGAAGCAGTTAAGCTAATGGCAAGAACGGAAGGGATACTGCTGGATCCGGTATATACGGGGAAAGCGGCAGCGGGACTCATCGATTTAATACAAAAAGGCACCTTTAAGCCGGAGGATAACATTCTATTTGTTCACTCTGGCGGTGCTTCATCGCTATACGCCAATACGTCTCTCTTTAATTGAGCGTTTACGAACCAACTGGTTCGCCGGCACCAGTTGGTTGGTCTAAAGTAATCATTTCAAGTTGACCTCGTTGAATAGAATGATGTTTCGGAAGCATCCTCATCACCCCAAGTTTTTAATAGATCTATTTTAAAATAAGGCTCTTTTCGTAAAGATTGATGTTTTTAAAATGAAACTATTTAAGGTTGATTGGAGCGGAAGTGCGAGACTCCTGCGGGAGCAGCGGGACAGGTGAGATCTCACAGGCGTTTATGCCGAGGATGCTCACCGCCCGCCCCGCGGAAAGCGAGCATCTGGAGGGGAAATCAACCACAACTCACTACCTGGTAAATAGCAACAAAGTATGTGAAAACAGCCTAAAACAAAAAATGACTCTAGGGAAAAGTGTTCTATCTAAAAGGTAAGTCAAAGTTGATTGGAGCGGGTGTACGAGACTCCTGGGGGAAAAGTGCGCCCCAAAGGCGAAAGCCGAGGGCGGACCGCCCGCGGAAAGCGAGTGCCCAACGTTCCAATCAACGTCCAAATTGTACACAAGCCATAAAAAAGGACAAACTCGATTTTGAGTTTGTCTACAGTCTAAAGAGGATTCTACAGTTGTAGAATCCTCTTTTAATGTTATCTTTCGATTAAAGACTTCGTATGTTCAAAAACAACTTTACCATCCACGATCGTTAGAATTACCTTTGTATTGGGAATTTCTTCTTCTGGTATTTCAAAGAGATTTCGTTCTAATACTACGATATCAGCAAGTTTTCCTACTTCGAATGTTCCCAATTCCTTCTCCCTAAAGGAACCATAAGCTGATCCGGCTGTATAAGCTTTCAATGCTTCGGCAAGTGTGATGCGCTCATGTGGATGCCATACCGTTTTTCCGCTGCTGTCGATTCTCGTTACTGCCCGATAGATTTGAAGAAGTGGATCAAGGGTATCGATTGGGAAGTCCGTTCCGAATGCCAATTTCGCTCCGGCTTCTTGCAGTGTATTAATCGAGAAAACATACTTTTCTCGTTCTGTACCAATCCGCTTGGTATAAACACCTCTTTCAGACATCGCAAAGTGATCCGGCTGCATTGAAGCGGTCACTCCTAGCTCTTTGAAACGATGAATATCATCAGGGTGGATCACTTCAATGTGTTCAACGGAATGACGCGAATCTCGTTTACCGTTTGTCTTTTGCGCTTCCTCATAGGCATCTAAAGCAAGGCGAATCGCTCCGTCGCCAATTGCATGAAAACGAATGCTGAAGCCTTCTTTATCAGCATCAACGACCCATCTTTTGATTGTTTCAGGAGGGAACGATGATTCACCTCGTGTATTCGGTTGATCAGCATAAGGTTCAAGTAAATAAGCGGTACGGGCTGTAATGACGCCATCGATAAATTGTTTAAGTCCTGACACACGAAGTTTGTCCGATTGATACGTATCTCGTAATTTTTTGACACGTTCAAGATTGCCATTTAAAGCTGGCCATAAATGAATACGGGCAGTTAAATCTCCATTGTCTTCAAATTCTTTGAAAACATCATAATCATTAAGCATTTCCAATGCTTCTATTGCGAATAAGTCGTGGACGGATGTTACTCCTAAACCAGCCGCATGAGTGAGGAAATTCGTGAAAAGTTCTCTCTTTTGTTCTTTTGTAAAATCATAGGCATGGAGGATAACCGCGTCCATTGCTTTTTCGTATAAAAGACCATTAGGTTCCCCATTTTCGTCTTTTCCAATCATTCCATACGAAGGGTTTTCCGTATGACGGGTAATATTAGCGATTTCAAGTGCCTTTGAATTTACCCATGCGTAATGACCTTCGGCGTGAAACATAAGCACCGGACGGTCGGGGAGAATGCGGTCCAATGAAGACCGATTCGGTAATTGCTGCGTATCCCAATATCCTGCATCCCATGAAGCGCCGATTATCCAAGGATCTTGCGGGTGCGATTCGGCAAATTCACGAATCATTTCCAACGCTTCTTCTTCTGAACGGGCTGGGAATAAATTGGCACTATTCATCGAAACAGCCCCATCCATCATGTGAAGATGGAAATCATGAAAACCCGGTAGAATTAATTGGTCATCAAATTGATGGATTTTGGTATTCTCGCCTGAATAAGGTTTAACCTCCTCTTCAGAACCAACCGCAATGATTTTATTGTCCTTAATCGCAATTGAGGCGGGCTCCGGTTGATCAGAAAGTCCTGTAAATACAGCATTACTTGAAATAATTACATCAGCTAGTTGTTGATTCATTATCTATCATTCCTTTCAATTCTATAGAATAGCTTCTATTATTAAGCTTGTTCAATGGCAAGCTCAGGAGGCGGCTGTCTAAACATTTTTGTAAGGTTAAGAAGGTACACAAATCCGATCGCAAACCAAGTTCCTCCCAGTATTAACGAATAGATGTCTAACTTTATCCAAAAGAAACCTGTAAGAGAAGCACCAATTAACGGAATGATAAGGTACCGAATGGTCCCCATTAAGGAACGCTGCTTTTTTCGGAAATAATAGTGAGCGATAACCGAAAGATTAACGAAAGTAAAAGCGAATAATGCACCAAAATTTATAAGAGATACGGCAGTTGTAAGGCTTAAGAAAAGTGCGCTTAGAGCAACGCCTCCTATAATTAATATGTTGAAGACAGGTGTACGATATTTAGGAGAAAGATATCCAAATATTTTGGCAGGAAGTACACGTTCACGTCCCATTGCAAATAAAATACGTGAAGCACTTGTCCCTGACGCAATAGCTGATGAAAAACTTGACATGATTCCTTCAGCAAGCATATAACTTATCAAAAAGTTACCCCCGATATACATTGCAATTTCCATATAGGCTGCTTCCGGGGCTTTAAATGATTGGTAGTCAGGCCAGACAAGCTGTAAAAAGTACGAACCGATAAAATAATATAATCCACCAATGATTGTTACAAGATAAATGGCCCTAGGTATGGATTTTCGCGGGTTTTTCGTTTCTTCAGAAAGAGTTGTTACTGCATCAAACCCTAAAAAGGAAAAGCATAAAATAGGGATTATGGACATGAAGCCCGGCATATTTATATTTGAATCAATAAACGGGAGGATCGAAAAGAGCGTTCCTGCACCTTGACCATTTAAAAGCCCCTTTATTGAAAAAATGATGAATAACGCAAGTGTTCCGAATTGCAAGAATAGAAGCCCCATATTAAGCTTAGCCGCTACCTTAATACCGAGAATATTTATAATCGTAACCGTGACGATAAAGAGAATAATCCAGACGTACATAGGAATTATAGGGAAATAGGCTTTCATTGCAATTCCTAACAATAGAGCACTGATCATTGGACTGAACATATAATCCAAAATAATGGTCCAACCTACGAGAAAACCAATGTGAGGACTTAGGGATTTTTGCGTAAACGTATAGGCTGCACCCGCATTTGGAAAGGCTTTGACCATTTGCGCATAACTGTATGCTGTAAATAGCATAACGATAAAGGCAACGATATAAGCAGTAGTGATCATCCCGTTCGTGCTATGAACAGCAACTCCATATGTTGAAAACAAAGTAGTTGGGGCCATAAAAGCCAAACCAAAAAACACAACATATTTTAATGGAAGTGAACGTTTAAGAGTTGGTGAGTTTGAATTATTCATATATCAGTCCCCCTATTTAAATGGCTGCTTCATAGTCATTCTTTATTCCAATACCATACTGATTCTGCAAAGCAGACCGATCTCCATGCCCAACTTTTCTATAGTTTTTATTTTCCATAGAATGGTCTATTTTCGTATTGAATTTCTAAAAATAATAAGTTGCATATTAAGTAAACGTTTGATGACAAAGATGTACATCCGCTAGTTGATCATCTTTTTCCGAATCGTTTACTTATCTTACTAAAGAACCGGCATAATCATAAACTACTTGACCGTCAACCATTGTTAACAGTACCTTTATATCTGGTATTTCTTCCACAAGCACTTCAAAGAGATTTCGTTCCAAGACGATAATATCAGCAAGTTTACCTACTTCCAATGTCCCTAATTCCTGCTCTCTAAATGTACCGTAGGCTGGGCCACTGGTATAAGCTTTCAATGCTTCGGCAAGTGTGATGCACTCATGTGGATGCCATACCGTTTTTCCGCTGCTGTCGATCCTCGTTACCGCACGATAAATTTGGAGGAGCGGATTCAAAAAATCAATTGGGAAGTCCGTTCCAAAAGCCAGTTTCGCACCGGTTTTTTGCAAAGTATTAATCGAGAAGACATACTTTTCTCGTTCAGCACCAATTTGTTCGGTGTAAACACCTCTTTCAGACATCGCTAAGTGATCTGGCTGCATTGAGACCGTAACACCCAGCTCACTAAAACGATGAATATCATCTGGATGAATAACTTCAATGTGTTCGACGGAATGTCGTGAATCTCGTTTACCATTTGTCTTTTGCGCTTCCTCATAGGCATCTAAGGCAAGACGGATTGCTCCATCTCCAATCGCGTGAAAACGAATGCTGAAGCCCTCTTTATCTGCATCAACGACCCATTTCTTGATCGTTTCAGGAGGGAAAGACGTCTCACCGCGTGTTTCTGGTTGATCCGCATAAGGCTCGAGTAGATAAGCTGTACGGGCGGTAATGACGCCATCGATAAATTGTTTAAGTCCCGACACACGGAGTTTATCCGATAGATATGTCTCTCGCAATTGTTTGGAGTGCCCAAGATCGCCATTTAATGCAGGCCATAAATGAATCCGCGTTGTTAATTTACCGTTGTCTTCGAATTCTTTGAAAACATCTAGTGATTCTATTGTTTTTAAACCATGTAAGTCATTGACAGAAGTCACCCCTAAGCTTGCTGCGTATGCCAAGAAATTGGAGAAGATTTCATTTTTTTGTGAATTTGAAAAATGAAAGGCATGGCGGATAACCGCATCCATTGCTTTTTCATATAAAATACCATTGGGTTCGCCATTTTCATCTTTTCCTATAATGCCATAGAATGGATTTTCCGAATGACGAGTAATATTAGCAATCTCCAAAGCTTTCGTATTCACCCATGCATAATGGCCTTCAGCGTGAAACATGAGTGCCGGACGGTCAGGAAGAATATGATCCAATGAATGTCGAGTCGGTAATTGTTGTGTATCCCAATAACCTGCATCCCAAGTAAATCCGATTACCCATTGATTTTCCGGTTTTGATTCGGCGAATTCACCAATCATTTCCAGCGCTTCATCTTCTGAGCGAGCCGCGAAGAGATTGACACTATTGAGGGCAACGGCACCTTGCATGATATGAAGGTGGAAATCATGGAATCCCGGCATAATTAATTGGTCTTTAAACTGATAGATTTTCGTGTGCTCACCTGCACAGTGTTTAATTTCTTCCTCAGTACCAATCGCAACAATTTTGTTGTCCTTAATTGCAATGGAGGCGGGTTCAGGTTGGTCGGAAAGACCTGTAAATACAGTATTACTTGATATAATTACGTCAGCTACTTGTTGACTCATCATCAATCATTCCCTTCTTTTATAGCTCTATTAAGCTTCCTCAAAGGCAAGCTCAGGAGGCGGCTGCCTAAACATTTTCGTTAAGTTTAATAGATAAATAAATCCGATAAGAAGCCAAGTTCCACCTAGTATTAGTGAATGTTTATCTAGATTTATGAAAAACAATCCAATTAGTGCTGCACCAGTAAGCGGGATAATCAAATATTGAATCGTTCCTTTAAAAGAGCTCTGTTTCTTTTGGAAAAAATAATAAGAAACAACCGAAAGATTCACAAAGAAAAAGGCAAATAACGCACCAAAACTAATAAGAGATACAGCTGTTGTTAGATTTAAGAAAAGGGCGCTTAATGCAATCCCGCCAATGAGTAAAATATTGAACACAGGTGTCCGGTATTTCGGTGATAGATAGCCGAAGATTTTTTTCGGCAATACATTTTCCCTTCCCATCGCATACAAAATACGAGAGGCGCTCGTTCCCGATGCCACGGCTGAAGCTGTGGTGGAGGTTAGCCCCACTGCCACAAAGAAGCTCACAAAAATGTTTCCGCCGATATACATCGCGATCTCTAAATAGGCGGATTCAGGGTTAGTGAAAGAATGGAACTCCGGAAAAATTAGTTGTGCAAAATAAGAACTTGTGATAAATAAAAATCCGCCAATCATCGTTATGAAATAGATCGCCTTTGGCAACGTTCTCGTAGGATCCTTCGTCTCCTCTGAAAGAGTAGTTACTGCATCAAAGCCTAAGAAGCTAAAACAAAGAATTGGGATAACAGATAGGAGAGCCGGTGCGCTAATTTCAGGATCATAAAAAGGAACGGTGGAAAATAATGTCCCTGTTCCTTTTCCTTCAAGAAGACCTTTAATGGACAAAATAAAAAATAGTGCAAACAATAAAAATTGCAAGAAAAGCATATACGTATTAAGTTTCGCTGCTAATTTAATGCCAAGGATGTTGACAGAAGTTATAATCACAATAAATAAAATGATCCAAACAAACATTGGAATGGATGGAAAATAAGCTTTCAATGAAATTCCGACGATTAGGGCGCTGATCATCGGGCTAAACATATAATCAATGATGATTGTCCAACCAACGATAAACCCTATATGTGGACTTATAGATTTTTGCGTAAACGTATATGCTGCTCCCGCTTTTGGGAACGCTTTCACTAATTGGGCATAGCTATAAGCTGTAAATAACATGACAACTAAAGCGATGGCATAAGCCGTTGGCATCATCCCGCTGGTGCTGTCTACAGCAACCCCATAAGTTGAGAAAAACGTTTTTGGAGCCATGAAAGCCAATCCAAAAAAGACGACATACTTCAAAGTAAGAGTACGTTTAAGAGTTGGTGAATTCGTATTTTCCATTAATCAATCCTCCTTGTGAATTTTTTTACTAACGATCGTACACATTCATTAATGTGCACATCGTGAATAAGCGGATTATTCGGGTTATTTAATTTAAAATTCCGTAAATTCAGTCAATGGAAAGGTTATTTGTCTGGATTCATTTAAGGAGAACATAATATAAATAGTAACTACTTGTGAACGGATACAATTTGAGCTCTGACTGAATGCTTTTAACCATTTTTTCATAATTGCCTGTCCTCCAATCGGCCGAACAGAGGAGTTGGTAAAGAAGAGTAGCATAATGCAAGGAACAACATGGCCTTGTCTTTTTGATGTCACACTTTTTAATAAAAGGTATCACTCCTTAGAACAAAATGATTTTTCATAATAATGTTTTGCTGTTTTCATTTAGGAATGCATCACTCCATTCATTATGTATAAATCCATTATAAAGTCTCGTCTAACACGAGAGTAAACAGTTGCGATACAAAAAAACAGCCTTCGAAATGATAATGCTTTCATTTCGAAGGCTGTTCACTTATTACTTTTTCTTGAATCGGAATTTGTATTTCATAATAAGCTTCATCATATTGATCGGTCAGAGAAACGTCAACCTGCATAATTCGAAAGGCGTCACCGGTAATAATATAGTCATGAGTATCACAATGATGGAGTAGCTTTTTTAGCTGGGTTAGCATTTTCTCGCTTGTAAGTCCTCCATAATAGGAACATAAAAATAGCCCTTTTTCAATTTTTTTGGTAGGTTGCTCTGACTCCTCACCCTGAACAAGAATGAATGATTGAGATTGATAGTCACTTAGATTAACGGAAAAGTCAGATGATTGACGAATTTCATCAAAATACTCTTTCTTGATGAAATCTCCAAATTTATTGCTGGCCAAAGCAGGGATGATCCCACCAATCTTGTTTTCGAGCTCCAAATATCCAAAATAAAGATTTTCTGTATCCGTCCAAGCTACCGATCTGTCTAGCTGGATGTATTCCCGTTCTTCAAATTGCTTTATCACGATATCCGAATTCCTGTAACTGTTTGTGAAATGTTCAATATTGTATAATCGTGTCATCAAAATATTATGGATACCTTGCAATTTCTTAATTTCTTCCTGTATATTAGCCATTGATTTTTGAAGTGATTGAACCGACTTTTTGACATTGCGATCCGTAAGAAACTGCTTGATTTCTTCTAAGGAAAACCCGATGCTCCTTAACTCTTTGATCGTTCCGAGAACCTCATACTGGGAAATGGAGTAATAACGATAGCCAGTTTCGGGGTCAATATGAAAAGGCTTTAGCAATCCAATTTTATCGTAATGGCGCAACGTATCTACGGTTACACCTCGCAACTTCGCCATTTCTCCTATACTAAGCTTATTTTGCATGGCTTTTCTCCTAACCAATACTGAATTTATATATATTAATAACATGATTTCCCCCTATTATAAAGTAGCGATTCCTGTTGTGTATAGCTAGTGGCAGGAATATTTGTAGAGCACCGCATTCATAAAATTGCAGTCACAAACTTACACGTCCAGTATTCGATTTAATCAGGGTTACCCATTTCAGCTCTTGAAATGAGTATACTTTTTTGGACTTAAAGGATCAAAATGCAGAAGAGGTTCAACAGTTTTTCTTGAAAACTTGTAACCGAAACTTCCAGGCGTCCAGTACAAAGCAAATGCAATGGTTTTCTAATTAGAATGGATATTATTTATTGCATGTTTAATGAGGAATTTGTAATTAGGGAACATATGTTTTATAATGTACTTTAAGTAATTATCAATCGAAATAGGGGAGGTATTATATGTATATTTCAATTTCAGATTTTATTAAAGAATGGAATAAAGAAGCTACACTCACTCAAAATGTCTTGGATGGTTTGACTGATGAATCCTTAGAACAACAAGTTTATCCTGAAGGTCGCACTTTAGGAAGAATTGTGTGGCATTTCACCACGAGTATTCCAGATTATCTAGCTCATTTCGGGTTAAAGATAGACCGGATAGAAAGTTCGGAAAACGTTCCATCTTCAGCCCGGGAAATTGCCATCACTTTTAAAAATGTAAGTTCTCATGCAGCCAAAATTATTGAACAACAATGGACAGACGAATCCCTGGGACAAATACAAGAAGCGTTCGGAAGACAGGAAACAAATGCTTCCATCCTTATGGGGCTAATCAAGCATATTGTTCATCATCGCGGACAAGTTACGGTTCTGATGCGTCAAGCAGGAATTAAACCTTCTGGGGTTTATGGACCGCCAAAAGAAGATTGGATTCATTTAGGTGTGGAAAATCCACCGCTTTAAGGACTTATGAATGCTTAAGTCAGGACCTTCTACATACCGGGACATTGGCGAATAATTAAATCCACTACTCCATTTTATGACTGAGTTAATAATATGTTTTAGCATCCTTTGAAGGGTGCTTTTTTATTTTGCGAAAGAAGGGTTTAAATGAAATCAGCTAATTTATTAGAGATAATGTTTTAAATACAACCCTTATTTTTCCATCTAAAGCTAATGAAGGTAGGGGAGATTCGGTCTTTTCCTCTCTATTAAATCATTAGTGCAGAATAGTTCTTTAAGATTATTATTATAAGCATGCTATTTGTAAGCCGCCATATGCTGTACCCCCGCCATAATTACCACAACCACCGGCACAACTATATCCGTCAATGATCAGGAGTTAAACAAAACGACTATAATGAAAAAATCTTTACCAAATCAATTAAAGCTGACTGAAAGTTTCTAGTTATAAATATCTGGATTTTGTTGAAAAATGTCGTTATTTGCGAATATCATTATCGTCATTTCTGAGATATTATAATATTGAATGCACTTTAATACATTGAAGTAATAATGCGTTCTTTATATCGGGGCTCAATTAAGTGAGTGGAGGAAAATAAATGAGTGTAATCATCGAGAAGAAACGTATGGAAAACTATACTCATATGGAAGATGCAATGTTGGTAGGGAAAATCCATAATGGTGATGAGGATGCACTGGACTTTTTAATCAATAAATACAGATGTGTCGTTCAATCAAATGCATTGAAGTATTTTTTAACGGGTGGAGATAAGGAAGACGTCTTTCAGGAAGGGATGATTGGGCTATATAAGGCCATTCGAGACTATAAAAATTGCAAAAAGGCGTCTTTCAGATCATTTGCGGAACTGTGCATTACAAGACAAATCATAACGGCCGTTAAAGCGGCGATTCGTCAAAAGCATTCTCCCTTAAATAATTATGTTTCATTGTATATGCCTATCCATCAAGGGGAGTCGGAACAGGGTCTAATTGATCTAATCCCTGAACAGAGACAAAATGACCCAGTCACGATCTTAATAAAATCAGAAGAAATTTGTGATATTGAGCTAATTTTAACCGAAGTCCTTAGTGAGTTGGAAAGCAGTGTTGTGGACTTGTACCTGGAAGGAAAAACTTATTTAGAAATATCAAAGGAACTGAATGTTCAAAAAAAGACGATCGATAATGCACTTCAGCGGGTAAAAAGGAAGCTGGAGCGGCACCTCGAGTCCAGAAGAGTGGAAGAATAATAACAATCATTCTTTAAACTTTCGGTCATTATTAATTTGTAAAATAACATTGAAACAATTAATAGAATAGATAAAAGTACTTATTAAAGCATTTTCCTGATAATAGAGCAGTTAGTGCAGTGCTATCCTATGGGAAATAAAATCCCTCTAGTTATCATGCCGTTAAAATATTCTCTGAGTATAACAAGAAAAAAAGCCCAACTGAAACACATGGGCTTTTTACTATGTTCATTTTTTAATTCACTCTCTTCAATTGGAGATTATACCTCAATGTTTCATCGTCTGAATATAATTTGTATCCAAGTCCGTCACTGTAATTGAGGAAGACTTTATCCGGAAGATGCTTTTTAGACTCACTTGAAATTAATATGGGGACTCCAGCAATTATGAATCTCTCATCATCTTCGTTCTTATTATCAATTTTCAATTCATGTTCCACATAAATTGAACAGCTCCCAACATAAATGGCTTCGATACGAACCCCTTCATTCTCTTCATAATTCACTTTTAATAGTTGTTCAATCGCTGCTTCTTTAATCTCAATATCCATAAAACCCGCTCCCATATTATTTTTTATCTATACAATCCTCTATTCATTCGTATACCCAATTGTTTATAAGTTAATGTGCATAAGATATAATATAGCCGATATTCCCGTTCATCAGGCTTATGTTGTTTAATAAAATCACAAATAAGTTCAAACACCATGTGTCTGTAACTCCATCTTTGGAATAGCTTTCTTTGCAATGATCATCCTATCGGCTTTGTTTTCATGGGCCATTTTTTGTTTAATTCAGTTATAAAAGTCTTTACATTTTTTTTATCTTTCATAATTGGGGAATAGACGTAAGAAAGTGTCCTGTTAAAGGATTCATCTTTTACCTGAATGATAGAAATGATCTTATTTTGTACATCCCTTTCAATGACACTTCGGGAAAGCAGGGCCAGCCCTGAGCCGTTTTTTATAAGTGTTTCTTTAATTCCTTGATTGCTGCTTATCGTGAGTATCGATTTAATTTTCAAACCATTTGAACGTATGACATGGTTCAGGTATTCTCGTGTACCAGATCCAACTTCCCTCGTTACCCATGCTTGGTCATGTAAATCAGTGATCTCCACATCGTCTTTATTAGCAAGTTCATGATTGTTAGAAGACACAATGAATAGTTCATCTTGCATGAATGGGTGAACAGAAAGCTCTTTTTCATTAGTTTGACCTTCGATTAAACCAATATCCACTTTGTATAGCCGAACGGCTTGAACGATTTCTTCCGTGTTCCCAATTACCACTTGAAGTTCAAGTTCAGGATATTCCTCTTGCAGGTCGATGAGTAAAGAGGGAAGGATATACTCTCCTATTGTAAAACTCGCACCTATCTTTAATTCGCCCTTGATGGACCTATCGTGTTCCTGTATGTCTTGTCTGGTCTGTTCATAGATTGTGATCATTTGCTTGGCCCGGTCGTAAAGAATTTCTCCCGTTAAGGTGACTTTCAAAAATTTAGGAGAACGGAGGAATAATTTGGTTTGGAACTCTTCTTCTAATTTTTTAATATGCAAACTAACACTTGGTTGCGACATAAGAAGAATTTCTGCTGTTTTTGTAAAGTTCTTGACTTCCACAAGGGTCACAAATGTTTTTAGAGCATCATAGTACATAGAAATTTCTCCTTATTATTAATATTCTTAATAGTTATAATAAATTATATATATTTTACTAATGATGAACCTTCCAGTAAAGTTATAAAGAGAAACTTATTTTAGGAAGAGTATAGGCTGGGAAAGCTATTTTCCTTTGTTGCGTGCTATGAACCTATATAACTGTATTTTTCATTTTTTTTGCAGTTAAAACCGACTTGGTCTATAGGAGTAAACGAGTTAATTAATTTATGGATCGAAATAAAATATTTAAACCCACTCGTTATACATAATAATCAACTAAGATAAGTTAATATCCCTTTGTGAGGTGGAAATCGTGCAACTTCAGGTAAGTAACAGTCCCTTTAATCAAGAGCAAGCAGAGCTCCTTAACAGCCTGCTGCCAAGCTTGACCGAAACACAAAAAATTTGGTTGAGCGGTTATCTGACTGCATCTTTGTCAGTTTCGAACACAAGTTCAGCCGACGCCCCGGTATTGGAAGCTCAAAGCGGCGGGAAGACAATATCGAAAGAAGTGACCATCCTGTATGGTTCACAGACGGGCAATGCTCAAGGGCTGGCGGAAAATGCGGCGAGTAAGCTTGAGGGTAATGGCTTTCAGGTTACCATTTCATCCATGAGTGACTTTAAAGTCAACAATTTGAAGAAAACCGAAAATCTTCTGATTGCCGTTAGCACGCATGGAGAAGGTGATCCGCCGGATAATACATTGTCTTTCCATGAGTATCTTCATGGCAGGAGGGCACCAAGCCTTGAGGGTCTCCGCTATTCGGTATTGGCGCTTGGGGACAGCTCATATGAGTTTTTCTGTGAAACGGGAAAACAATTCGATAAACGCTTGGAGGAACTTGGGGGGACACGGTTATTTCCGCGAATGGACTGTGACCTTGATTATGATGAGCCTGCTTCCGAATGGCTGGAAGGAGTCATTTCCAGTTTAAGTGAAGGGCAAGTCAGTTCTGCTGCTGCAGTTCCCGAAGCAAAAGCTTCTGTAGGTGAAAAAACTTCTTATTCGAGAACGAATCCGTTTAAAGCGGAAGTGTTGGAAAACATAAATTTGAACGGACGTGGCTCCAATAAAGAAACTCATCATCTTGAGTTATCTCTTGAGGGCTCAGGTCTTACATTCGAACCTGGTGACAGCCTTGGCATTTATCCGAAAAACGATTCGGATTTAGTGGATATGCTTCTTATGGAACTGGATTGGGATCCTGAAGAAACCGTGAAGGTCAATAAGCAGGGAGAACTTCGTCAGTTTAGGGAATCGCTCATCTCCGACTTTGAAATAACGGTATTGACCAAATCGCTCATTGAACAAGCGGCACAGCTTTCTGGTAATGAGGATTTAAAGGAGCTTTTAAAGCCTGGTAATGAAGAAAGGTTAAAAGAATATCGAGAAGGCCGTGATTTGCTTGATTTTGTCCGTGATTTTGGTTCATGGGGTGAATCGGCGCAAGAGTTTGTATCGATACTTCGGAAAATGCCAGCCCGTCTATATTCGATTGCGAGTAGTTTGTCCGCCTATCCGGATGAAGTGCATTTGACCATCGGAGCTGTCAGGTATGAAAGTCATGGCCGGGAAAGAAAAGGGGTCTGCTCGATTTTATGTGCGGACAGATTACAGCCAGGGGACTTGCTGCCCATTTACATTCAGCATAACCAAAACTTTAAGCAGCCAAAGAACCCAGATACGCCAATTATCATGGTTGGACCGGGAACGGGCATTGCCCCGTTTAGATCCTTTATCCAGGATCGCGAAGAATCGGAAGCGAAAGGGAAAACGTGGCTCTTTTTCGGAGATCAGCATTTCGTGACGGATTTCCTTTATCAAACTGAATGGCAAAAGTGGTTGAAAACAGGTGTACTTACGAAAATGGATGTGGCCTTTTCCCGCGATACGGATGAAAAAGTGTATGTTCAAGACCGGATGCGCGAGCAAAGCGGGGAATTATACGAATGGCTTCAAAAAGGGGCAGCTGTATACATTTGCGGTGACGAGAAAAACATGGCCCATGATGTCCATAATACGCTTATTGAGATCATTGAAAAAGAAGGCAATATGAGCCATGCTGATGCGCAAGCCTATCTTGAAGATATGCAACAGAATAAACGCTATCAACGTGATGTGTATTGAAATTTGGAAGAAAAGGAGATTACAACATGGTGAACCCACTATTGAAAGCACCAGCAGGCCCGCCCAGTGATGTTGAGCAAATTAAAGAAAGAAGCGATTATTTGCGAGGTACACTTGGAAAAGTGATGCAGGATCGGATTAGCGCCGGTATTCCGGATGATGACAATCGACTGATGAAACATCACGGCAGCTATTTGCAGGACGATCGGGATCTGCGTAATGAGCGTCAAAAACAAAAACTGGAGCCTGCCTATCAATTTATGTTGCGTGTCCGTATGGCCGGCGGGGTTGCACAGCCTTCTCAATGGCTTGTTATGGATGACCTTGCCCAGAAATACGGTAACGGAACCTTGAAATTGACAACAAGGCAGACGTTTCAAATGCATGGTATTTTAAAATGGAATATGAAAAAAACCATTCAGGAAATCCATGCTTCCATGTTGGATACAATCGCTGCATGCGGAGATGTAAACCGAAACGTAATGTGCAATTCGATTCCATTTCAATCCGAAATCCATTCCGAAGTATATGAATGGTCGAAAAAATTGAGTGATTATCTATTGCCGCGTACAAGGGCGTACCATGAAATCTGGCTGGATGAAGAAAAAGTTGTCGCTACTCCGGAATTGGAGGAAGTCGAACCAATGTACGGAAAGCTTTATTTGCCTAGGAAGTTTAAAATAGGCATTGCGGTCCCGCCATCTAATGACATTGATGTCTACTCCCAAGATCTTGGCTTCATAGCAATTGTTGAAAATGGAAAACTTGTTGGTTTTAATGTGGCGATCGGCGGCGGTATGGGAATGACCCACGGTGACAAGGCGACATATCCTCAACTAGCCAAGGTAATCGGTTTTTGCCAGCCAGATAAAATACTGGATGTGGCTGAAAAAATCATTACGATTCAGCGTGATTACGGAAACCGGTCCGTACGGAAAAATGCCCGGTTCAAGTATACGGTTGACAGGCTTGGGCTCGAACCGGTAAAAGCTGAACTGGAAAATCGTCTAGGATGGAAGCTAGGGGAAGCGAGAACTTACCATTTTGATAATAATGGCGACCGCTATGGATGGGTAAAAGGCATGCAGGGTAAATGGCATTTTACACTATTTGTCGAGGGTGGCCGAATTGCCGATATCAATGATTACAAGCTGATGACCGGTTTGCGCGAAATCGCAAAGATCCATACGGGTGATTTCCGATTGACTGCCAATCAAAACCTGATCATTGCAGATGTGTCAAGCCAGGAAAAGGAAAAAATCATAGAATTGCTTGAAACATACGGTTTGACGGATGGTGCACATCATTCGGCGCTCAGACGCAGCTCGATTGCATGCGTGGCGCTTCCGACGTGCGGGTTGGCAATGGCCGAAGCAGAGCGTTATTTGCCGGTTCTGATTGATAAAATCGAGGCCATCGTTGATGAAAACGGCTTGAGGAATGAAGAAATCACGATACGCATGACTGGTTGCCCGAACGGCTGTGCCCGGCATGCACTCGGTGAAATTGGCTTTATCGGTAAGGCACCTGGTAAATATAATATGTATCTCGGTGCTGCTTTCGACGGAAGCCGATTAAGTAAAATGTACCGCGAAAACATTGGTGAAGAAGAGATATTAAAAGAGTTGCGTGTACTTCTTTCCCGTTATGCAAAAGAACGCCAGCAAGGAGAGCATTTCGGAGACTTCGTCATCAATGCAGGGATTGTGAAAGAAGTGACGGATGGAACGAATTTTCATGATTGATTAAAACAAATGAGAGACAGGAAAGCTTCCTGTCTCAGTTTGTAGACAAAAGGGGTTCTATCTGTATTTTAAAACAAAGTTGATGGAACGGAAGGTACGGGACTCCTGCTGGAAAAGCGAGTCCAGGGGAAACCCCGCAGGCGCAAGGGCGCCGAGGGCGGACCCGCTTGAGGAAAGCGAGTGCCCTACGTTCCAATCAACGTTCGAATTGTACAGTCTGTGAGACAGGAATAATTTCCTGTCTCTTTTGGTATTCAAAGACTTTCCAGAGTGGCTGGAACATCGAAATATTGAATCGTGACCATACTCATCTATCGTCTATTTATTTGCCTTGCTGTTATTTTTATAGGCTACTTCTGCTTCAATCTCAATGAGATAATCCCGCGAAACCAGACTTTGCACCCCTACAGTGGAACGGGCTGTTTTCACTGGATTCTCCTTTGTATTAAAGAAAAGAGCGTAAGCATCGAACCAACCTTGATAGTCTGGTGTATTTCCCTTGTTTGGATCTGGCGCGACATACACACGCAGATAGGTTACATCAGCGAGGGAAAGTCCTTTTGTTTTCAAATCTGCTTTTAATTTCTCTAAGATTCCGATTGCCTGCTTTTCTGTATTGCCATATCTCTCATAAGTGGTTTTTCCATCCTTGTTTAAAAGAGGTGCAACTGTTCCGCTAAACAATAACCGGTTATAACTTTGAGGCACAGCAACTGAACTGGAAATAGCAGAAGTTGGGGACCCAAAGAAGCTCACTTTATCCGATTTCAATTCATCTTTTTCGTTACCTGCGGAAGCAAATGAGTATCCTGTGATTAAATATATACTTAATACTGAGAAAGCGATGAGCGATTTCATAGGTGTATTCATATAGTCAGCTCCTGTTATTAATGTAACGACGATAGGTAGATAATCAGTTTCATTTTTCCGGCTAACCACAAGTCTTGCTGTTTCAAAATCATCTTCCAGCCATGCAGTTAAATAAATGGGCTGTTCACCAGCAATTTAATATGAAAGTAGTTTTTTTCCGATCAGATGAAGATTTCTAAATGGGCTATCGACAATTCATCATTCTGAGACTCCGGTTTGGATGATGTTAACTTTGGTTTCTATATTAATGTCCATTGTCGGATAAATCTTTTTCCAATGTTCATAGGTCAATTTTTTATTTTTGGCGTGATATTTTTCCTTCAGCCCAATCGGATCAAGGGATTTTTTCTGAAAATCTTTCATAAGTCGGTTTGCTTGCTTGGTTATATCAGCTTCCATTTCCTTTTCAATTTTTTTTATCATCTTTCTATTGGTAAGGTTTTCACTGCGCATGGATTCCTTGATTTGTCCTTTAATTTTGATCTTGATCGTGATCGAGGGATTTCTCTCTGAGCCGGATACCTCATAACTTGAACCGCTTCGGATACTTTCCACTACGATATCGCTTTCTTGCTTGTCTTTTAATTTGAATTTGTATATTCCCCGCCTATGATGTTGAACTAATGTTTTGAAGATGAACATATCATCCGTGGGGACTTTACTGACCATCTTATTTTCATGAAATAGGGCGGCTCCAGAAACCGAAACTTCATTATTAATTAATTTAAATAAAGGAAGATACGAATCGCCGCCATCTTCTAGAGAGTTTCCTAAAAAAAGATGGAGGTTAGTATCCGGTCCATTACCTGTTTTAATTTGTTGATTGATCAAACCTGATAAAAAAATTCCAATATTCACATTCGTATTTGGTGGTTTCGAATTTATGACATTCTTGACCTTTCCTTCAACGATGGCCAAAATGACCCTGTTTCCAAGTTGTGGTTCACGATAGAGATAATCGGTCAGTTCTGTCATTCCGATTTCCCGAACCATTTTCTCACTGAATAAAATGATGCGGGTCTGTCCAAGCAATACCGGCTTATCCGCTTTTTTGGAAACGACAGCCTGGACATCACTTGTTGTCGTCGATGTTCCGCTTAAGATTTGATATTTACCCATCATGTCCTGCTGGAAGATAGGGATGACGAACATTCCTTCGACATTATCATTCTTCAGTATATCGTAGCCAATGGCCTGGGACATATTGACTTCATCCACCACTCTTGGCTGGGCACAGCTGCAAAGGAGGGGCAAAGCTAAGATAACAAGAAATAATTTTCTCATATACGTTTCCTCAGTTTCTTTATATAGATGATGAGCAAAAGAAGAGGCAAGTATAAAGCAATAAAGAGTACGCCGTATGGATCGATTATTTTATTCAATATATAGAGGGAATCGATATCAAAAATAAATACATTGGTAAGCAGGATAATAATCGACATCCCCCATAATGGATACTTTTGCTGAACATTGAACAAGCGCTTGAAACCTCGGCTTGCTGACCACAAGGCGATGGTCATGTTAGGTATGATAATGATGGCCCACCAAGAAACATTTATATATTCAAATCGCTGGATAAAGGGCAATTCGATAATGCTGGTCATTGACAATGTTGGCCATATAGTCAGTTCCAACTGTTTTTGTGAATAAAAAACAAGTGAAACCAAATAAACGAATACAGTTATTAAGGTTGTCGTTAAGGCCCCCCAATGGGCATATTTTTGTGAAGTTTTAGCATTTTTGATGAACGGATAATACATCACGATCATTTCAAAACCAAGCAGGGTCAACGAAGTACTTCTGGTTCCTTTTAATATGTCCAATAGAGTGTGATGGAAAACAGGAAGCAAATTGGTGAATTCAGAGTATTTCATGACATAGAATAGGACAAATAAAAGCCAGTATGTAAAAAGGACGCTTAAAAAGGCAATACCCGTAATTGTTCGGAATCCTCCCGTATGAATATAATAAATCAAAACCATGAAGACCACTGCAAACGCCCAAGATGGGACTTCTTCAAACATCCATACATGTATGATATTTATATAGCTAATCATGACATCCATCCCAAGGATCAAAAAGTAAAGAACGAATAATAGGCTGAAGAAATTCCCTATCCATTTCCCGAATGCTTGATTGTTTGCAGAAATGATATCGCCAGGAACGAAACTGAAGATTTTATATATGACCCAAATCATTATATGAACGAACAGGCCGGCTAGAAGGATCGAAATCCAGCCATCCGTTCCCGTTGTCTTCGCTAAAACTCTTTGAAAACTCAAAACGCCTACTCCTGTTTGCATGGAATGCACTAAAAAAAACACATAGAACGGTGACACTTTATACTTTTCATTAACACCAGCTTGGTTCATATGGGACCCTCATTTAGATCATTCATTAAAATCATTTTTTTTGATTCTTGCTTTTTTGGGCTGTGGCTGTCTGGCTCTATCATCTGGACGTAAATTTACAGGCCGCGATTTGAAAAGATTGAAAGGAAGCCGAACAAAGCTGTCTTTCCAATCTTGCATGCGAAATGGGTATATCGGTTCGAGGTACGGGTGTCCCATAGAAGTTAATTTGATAAGGTGGGTCATCAAAAACACGGCTGCTATGGTAATGCCCAGCAGCCCCCAAATTTGGGCCCCGATTAAGAAGGGGAACCGCAGCAGCCGTATGGCATTACCCATTTTATAAATGGGAGTAACAAATGATGCCAATGCCGAGAGGGCAACAATGATCAATAAGATATTACTGGTCAAACCAGCAACAACGGCTGCTTGACCGATAACGATACCGCCGACGATACCTAATGTCTGGCCTACCTTTGTTGGCAGCCTGGCAGCCGCTTCCCGTAATAACTCAATGGAGATCTCCAGGAATAATGCTTCGATCAATGGCTGAAAAGGTATTAAGTTCCTGGACGTGACGATCGTTTCCAAAAGATCTTTAGGAATCAGTTCATAATGATAGGTCAGCACGGCTACATAAATGGGAGTGGCAAAAATCGAAAAAGCGACCGCGAATATTCTTAATAAACGGAAAGCGGATGCCGGAATCCACGGCATATTATAATCTTCCATGGTGATGAAGTATTCCAACAAAATGGTTGGAGTAATAAGTGCAGAGGACGACCTATCGATTAACAGGGCTACCTTGCCTTCAGCCAATGCACTTGCGATGCGATCAGGCCTTTCCGTATTTAGAAAAAGGGGAAACAAGGTATTTGAATTATCATATAGCATTTGCGCGAGATAGGACCCGTCCAATATTTCATCAAACTCTACGTCATTGATCCTTTGTATAACATTATCAACATTTTCCTGATCAACGATCCCTTCTATCGATAAAACGGCCACTTTCGTTTTAGACAAGGATCCCACAGTCATTTCACTTACTTGCAATCCAGGGACAGGAAGCCTTTTTCTGACTAAATTCAGATTGATATCAAGATCCTCGACAAATGCTTCTTGAGCACTTATGATGCCAAATTCAAGTTCAGGTTTCTCAACTTGTCTCCCCTGTTGGGCCGCAACATTTATTAATAGGCATTCATCAAGATTTCCATCTAATCGAAGTGCAATTTCGCCTCTCATGATCCTGTCTTCAATTACAACCTTGGTACTGGTGATAAGTGTATTCTCAATAGGAACGTTTTCTTTTATTTGCTCCAAATTTATCGTTTCCAGAGTCGGTATGACAGAAAGAACACTTTCATGCAGTACCTGTGCATCGATCAACGAGCGATAAAAAGAGACCCAATAGCCTATGCCATTATATGTTCCTTGATGGTTAATGAAATCATTGGATGAAGAAAGGGTATTGAATAGGTCCCTTACTTCCGAAACGTTATTTAATTTTTCATTTTTTTCGTTTGGTTGATTTGGCTTTTTTTTGAACGTTCTGCGGTTAAACAATGTTGTCACCTCTGCACTAAAGCTTATAATCCTAGCATTTGCAATTTAATACAAATTAACCATTTTGGATGCTAATGTCGCTCGCTTCAGAAAGGAAATTCAATAAATAAAATGGTGTAAAAGCTGCCTTCATTTCCTGTCGCATAAAAAAATTGTAAATAGAGGAAACTGAATAAATAAAAACCTATTTAACCAAAGGAGTTCACCATGAAAAGTAAACCCTTGCATATTAAATTGGATCAAAAGCAGGAAGAATTGAAATCTGAATTGGATATGCAGGATGATGTAGTATTTAAACAGATATTCATTCCCGGTTATGAAGTTTCGGGTTTATTCGTATTTGTCAATGGAACGATGGATTATCGTTCATTCAATGAGATTGTCCTGGATCTATCGGCTGCCCAGGTTGAAACCAGGCATCGGGTTTCTATCGAACAGCTGGTCATTTCCAAAATATGTTCAGTCAGGGAACAGGATGTTGAAACATATGAAACAGCCAAAGAGCATATTTTTGACGGAAAAACGCTTTTATTTATAGATGGGATGGTAAAAGGTTATGTCTTGAACCTGGTAAAGGAAAAAAACCGAACGTTTGGTGAACCTTCTACAGAGAGGGTTGTCCGGGGACCGAAAATGGGCTTTATCGAAAGTCTTCAGGAAAATATCGGCTTGATAAGGCAATATTCAAACCATCCCAGCCTTATCGTCCAACAACAGAAATTCGGGACGATGGAAAAACGGGAAGTTGCGTTGATTTATTATGAAGGAAAAGCTAGCGATTCTTTGCTAAAAGAAGTGAATAAACGGATAAATGAAGTGAAAGCTACTGATCTCCAAGACTCGGGGATGCTTGAGGAATTAATTGAAGATACAGCGTTAACCCCTTTCCCGCAAATCCAAAATACGGAGCGTCCGGATAAAGTATTGGCTGCACTGCAGGAGGGAAGGGTGGTCATCATGGTTGACGGATCGCCATTTGCTTTGATGGCACCAACGACGATCACGATGCTGCTGCAGTCACCGGATGATTATTATGAAAGGTGGGTAGCGGGTTCTTTTTTACGTATAATTCGCTATTTATCTTTATTTGTTACCGTATTTCTTTCAGGGATTTATATATCCTTGGTTTCGTTCAACCCTGGATTGCTTCCGTCAGAACTGGCGATGACCATCGCGGGTACAAGGGAGAACGTGCCATTTCCGCCGTTTGTTGAAGCCATCATCATGGAAGTAACGATTGAACTGCTTCGCGAAGCAGGCATACGGCTCCCATCGCCCATTGGTCAAACGGTTGGATTGGTTGGCGGGGTCATTATTGGACAAGCCGCAGTTCAAGCCAATATTGTAAGTTCCCTCATGGTCATAATCGTTTCGATCACGACGATTACCTCTTTTACGGTCCCGCAATATAGCTTTGGACTGGCGTTCAGGGCATTAAGGTTCGGGGCGATGATTTTTGCCGCCGTTTTAGGTTTATACGGAACTACATTATTCTTTATCATTGTTATCAGTCATTTGTCAAAATTGACCAGCTTCAAAGAACCTTATTTTCAACCAATGGATTTTATCGGTAAAAAGACCTGGAAGGATGCGTTCCTACGGTTACCGAAACGGAAAAAGGGGGGGGATTCTTTTGGGCCAGTCCGAAGGCAAAATTCTTAGTGGCGAATTGGCAGCGATCATTTCTTGCAGCATGCTAGGAATTGGAATGCTAACCCTTCCAAGGACGTTAACGGAAAAAATCCATTCGACCGATGGATGGATCGTCTTGATCTTAACTGGGATTGCTATTACCCTTTTGTTATGCTTATTGGTTGTTCTGTTAAAAAAACATAAGGTCGCTGACTATTATACGTACATGGAGGAGGCCTATGGAAAATGGCTCTCCAAACTTATTGGGTTGGTCGTGGTGGTGTACTTTATAGGGGTGGCCAGCTTTGAAGTTCTTGCGATGAGTGAAATGGTCCGGTTTTATTTGTTGGAGGAAACACCAGTTGAAATCGTGATACTTTCCATGATTTTAGCGAGTGTCCATCTTTTGACAGGCAAAATAAAAGCCATAGCAAAGGCTTGTGTCTTCTTTCTTCCTTTGACAATCGTCATCGTCTTGCTCATTTATTTGTTCAGTCTCAGGATAGTAGAGTTAAGAAACCTCCAGCCTGTTCTTGCGAAAGGGTTTCTACCAGTCATGAAAGGAATGGGCTCCGGAACTTTGTCTTTTTTTGGAATTGAACTTTTCATCTTTTTGTTTGGCGTCGTTAAAAATCAAAACAAGATAAAAAGTGGCGTTTTAATCGGTTTTTCCATCCCGCTGATTTTATATGTAATTACATATGTATTGGTCGTGGCTACGCTGACCGTCCCGGAAGTCGAAGCGGTTACTTTGCCAACCATTTCTTTTGTTCAGTCCTTTGAAGTAACAGGGATATTTTTAGAGCGTATGGAGCTATTTCTCTTAATCACTTGGATTCTTCAGTTTTTTTTAACACATGCAATTTACTTTTACTTTGCAGCAGAAGGAATGACGAAAATATTTAGCAATTCATATACAACGAACCTTATTGTTTTGGTTCCCGTCGTTTTTCTTTTGGCCAAAATCCCTAAAGATATAACTGGAATTTTAAAAATGAGCGATTTGCTTGGATATCTATTTCCGGTTATATTGATTGGCTTACCAATTATTACGTTCGTAATCGTTCAATTGAAAAGGAGTAGAAGAAGCGGATGAAAAGATTATGTTTGATCTTGCTTATTCCTTTACTTACAGGCTGTTGGGACAGTGAAAATATTGAAGAGTTATCCCTCGTAGTTGGAGTGGGGATCGATAAAAGCAAAAAGGATGACGAAATCATGTTAACACAGCAAATTCTGGTGCCTCCAGGAAATAGTGTTCAGGAGAATCAGGCCCAACTAAAATATAAAAATGTTACCGTCAGTGCCCAAACGCTTCATGAAGCAATTAGGGATTCTTTACTCATAACCAATACGGTATTAACCAATCATCAGCGTATCATCCTCATTAATGAAGATGTATTAAGGAAAATCCCGATGGAAGCGATCATTAATCAGTCAATACGCGATAATAATACAAGGAGAAGCTGTCATGTTTATTTAACGAAGAGACCGACGAAAGAAATTTTGGGACGATCCGAAGATGGGGAGATCCCTTCTAATGTAATCTATGAATTGAAAGATAATGAGCACAGAACGAATAAGATACTTCCGCCTTTAACACTGGGCAAAGCATCCTCAAATTTACAGTCAGATGGAAGCTTTGCCATTCAGGCCGTTGATATTAGGGGTGGGAAATTAATTTTAAAGGGTGCAGGGGTGATCAACAATTCAAAGTTGGTCGGGGTCATGAATGATGAAGATATTGCTGCATTAAATTGGTTGAACGGAAAAGTAAAGGGCGGAATAATCGAAGCGGTCCAACACGGTAAGCCTTTAAGTGTCGAAGTGATCAATAGGACAAGGAGGAAAATCACTACGGAATTGAATGGTGATCATTTGACGATCAATATTGAGGTCGGGTACACAGCAAGACTTTCGGAAGATTGGTATGGTAAGGAGAATTCTTTTGAAAAAGCCTATTTAAAAGAGGTTGAGCGTATTGCCGAGGATGAAGTGAAAAAGGATGTAAAGAAAATCGCATACAAATTACAGCATGATTATAAAACAGGGGTAGCAGGATTGTATCGTTATGTGCAAAATCAGCATCCAAAGTTTTGGGAGAAAAATAAGAATAAATGGGACGAAATTTTCAGTAAAGCCGATATTAATTATGAAGTGGACTTAAGGATCGTAGACTTCGGTTCAAAAGGTGGGATAAAGTGAATGGGCATAAGAATGAAAACCTTCCAAATGGAAGGTTTTTTGTCAGTGTTCTTTGTTGATGAGGTTACTTAAGAGCCAAGGAACTGGTCCATTCAAGGCCCACCGAAAGTTCTAGGCAGATTCGTCACTTCATGTGCAACCCTGATTCCGGATTGAATGGCTCCTTCAATCCATGCTGGTACGGTTGATGTATGCTCCCCAGCGAAGTGGACCCTGCCTTCAGGAGTTGGGATGTATGGAAACAAGTCCGTTTCCTGACCAGGCTTAAACATGGAGAAAGCGCCGTAGGAATACTGATTCAATGTCCAGCTATAAGAAGCTCCTGATAAAAAATGATCATATACTTGATTACCATGGATCACTGCCAAATTTTTCAATGCGTGTTGTATTCGATCTTTTTCCGGTAGGATATCCCATAATGTGGCATCATCTTCCCATGTATAACTTGCTAAGATGAGACCGGATTCCCTCTGGTTGCTCGTTTGGCTGGGGTAATAAGAAAATCTAATAGGTAAATCTGTCGTCAATTTACCGCCGAAGATTCCTTCCTTTTCCCAAAACCTATGAGTGAATTGAAGTCCAATTTTTGTGGAAGCAGCATAATGGAGTTCCCTTATTGCCTTCCATTTATTATGGGAAAAGGAATTCCGGGGTTCAATATCTATAAATTGCAGCAATTGAAGAGGGATCGTCACGATGGCAAGATCACCGGTAACCGTTAAGGGGTTTTGACTTTGAGTATGTTTGGAATGGATGGTGACTTGATTATCATGTTGGATGATCTTTGTCACTTCATATCTGAAGATTAAATTATCCTTCAATTCCGGTAGAAAGGCATAAGGAAGCCGGTCGTTTCCTCCTTCGATTGAAAAAAATTTCACGTCTGGATTAAAGAGCGGCATAAGCTCCCGAAGTATGGCCGGAAAAGAAAGTTCCGGGAATCCTTCTAAACCCATCAGGACTTTGATGCTTTCAATCGCCCCTGTTGATAGACTGATTCCGACTGGATTGTACTGCAAAAAGAAGCTCATGGAGTATTTATCAAACTCTTTAATGACTATTTCCCAATTTCTACGTGGATTTTGAATGATGAAGTCAGTCACAGGCTTGATTGCCATGTTAAGTAATTCTTCAGCTGTTTTACCTCTTTCATGGGGAGCTACAGGGTACCTCAGTATATCCGGGTTCTGCTGATATATGGCAGCGGTCGTCTTGATTCCGTTGGCATAAATGGGATCATTAGGAGTCGCATTCACAAAAGTGTTGACTCGTAGACCATACTTCTTGATGTATTCAGCAACTAAGTAATGATAATTAGGAATTCGCATGGCACCGGCTTCAAGGTAGGAACCTTCTAAAAATGGCTCCCGTATGGTCAAAACACGCCCTCCGACCCTCCCGGTTGCTTCCAATATCGTAACATCGTGCCCCGCTTGTTTTAAAAGGGATGCTGCAACCAACCCAGACATGCCTGCACCAATGATAATGATTTTTTTGGGGATTGGGGTAGGCCCCAGGCCATTTCTGATCACAGCCAGCATTTGTTCGGGTGATAACGGATCTTTGGAAAAGGACAAAATGTTTTTCTCCTCTCTTGTTACACTTTCTATATGGGATTTACGCTATCTTATTCCTATTGGGTCACCATTTATGAAGGATATTCAATAATTTGTCATCTAAATGCTTAGTGAAATTTTTTTAGTGCATTGGTGAATTCCACGTAATATATATACCAAAATTAACCTCGATAGAATATATTCTGAACAATCATCCAAAAACATCAATAAGTAAATACCGAGCTTCTGCAAAACCTATGAAAAATTAGTTTGTGGAATATTATTAAATATTTTCCTTTACAGAGGAGATACTACCAAGAGACAAAGGGTAGAAAGGAAGACAGTATGGATCATATACAAATGGCCCGCGCAATGTTCGGGACGAATATGGCTGTACATATCATATTTGCAACGATTGGCGTCGGGTTGCCGATGATGATGTTGGCAGCGGAATTGATGTATCAAAGGACAAAGGATTTACAGTATGTCGTCATGGCTAAACGCTGGACCAAAACATTAGGGGTTTTACTTGGGGTCGGGATTCCGACTGGTACGATTGCGGGTGTGCAGCTGTCACTATTATGGCCTGGGTTCATGGAAGTGATAGGACGTGTCATGGCGCTTCCATTCCAAATCGAGATTTATGCATTCATGGTTGAAGCGCTGTTCATGTCAATCTATGTGTATGCTGCTGAAAAAATCAAGCCATGGGCCCGAATCGTGAGTTTATTCTTTGTTGCATTCGGAGCATTGGCTTCGGCTGTTTTGATTTCGAATGTCCATGCTTTTGAAGGGACACCAGCTGGGTTCCGGTTTGAAAATGGGGAAATCGTCGATGTCGATCCTTGGGCGGCATTTTTTAACCCAAGTTTCTTGGTGACGGCAGGACATACGGCCCTGACTGCTTATACTACAGGCGCTTTTGTCGTGGCGTCCGTCGCAGCCTATAAGATGCTGAAAAATAAATATGGCACTGCTGAATTTAATTTTCACCAAAAAGCACTGAGGCTCAGTATTGTCTTGGGCTTGGTTTTTTCGTTTTTGACGGCATTGAACGGTCATGCGACTACACAGCATTTATATAGGGAACAGCCGGAAAAACTGGCAGCGGCAGAAGGGTTGTTTGAAACACAGGACCATGCCGGACTTACCTTGTTCGGTTATACCGATAGGGAAGCTCAGGAAGTGAAGTATGGGATTGAATTTCCATGGTTATTAAGCTTTCTATCTGGTAATAGCTTTGATACGGTTGTGACCGGTTTGAACGATTTTCCGGAAGAGTATTGGCCGCCGCTTTATGTCCATATCTTATTCAATGCCATGGTCATGATTGGTTCAGGCTTAATCGCGTTGGCACTGTTTGCATTGGTATGGAATAAATGGCTGAAAAAGGAGACATATCCGAAATGGATTCTTTGGCTGTTTGTTGCATCAGGGCCGCTTTCGGTGATTTCGATAGAATGCGGTTGGATTTTTGCCTGTACCGGCAGACAGCCATGGACGATATACAGGATGCTGACAACGGAGGATTCAGTCACTTCTTACGAAAACCTTGGATTCTTATTCACGATGTTCATTATTGTATATATCATTTTATGCGTTTCTGTCGTGTTTACACTTTTGTATTATTTCAAACGTCATTCCGTAATGGATGATATATATAAAGCCGAACAGAAAGGTGTAAGACTTTTCGATTCGAATTCATAAAAGGGGGGAAGGCGAATGAGTGATGCTCTTCTTGCAATAACACTGGTCTGGGGCTTTATTTTTCTTTATGCCATCATGGCCTCTATGGATTTTGGCGCGGGCTTCTGGGCAATGACTTACATTAAAAAGGAAGAGACGAATGCTACCAAGATAGCGAATAGCTATTTATCACCAACTTGGGAAGTGACGAATACTTTTGTGGTTGGTCTTGTCATTGCGATTTACAGTTTATTCCCAGGTGCGGTATTCCCGATTGGGGTAGCCTTGATCGTTCCCGCGAGCCTGATATTGGTTCTGCTATGTATTAGGAGTGCTTTCTTGGTTTTCTCGCATAGCGTTGACAAATATGAAAAAGCGTTAACGTATATCTCAGGATTGACGGGATTGATCATACCGGGTCTATTAATCAGCGTATTGCCAATCACTCATCTTGGGTTTGTCGAAGGCATGAGAGGAAATGAAGAATTGAATTTATTTAAACTTTTCACGAGTCCGAATGAGTATGCATTTGTGGGATTCGGCGTTATGAGCACGCTTTTTTTATCTTCTTTGCTCCTGTCCGATTACTCAAAACAGGCCGACGAAATGAAAGCATACAAAATATATCGCAGGGATGCGATGATAACGGGACCGCTTATGTTGGTCATGGCTCTGTTGGTCATGCTCACGTTAAGAAACGAAGCGAATTGGATTTACCAAGGAATGATGAAAAACTCTGCATTGTTATTCATCTCGCTCATTTTTTTCATCATTAGCGGGATAGCACTGTACCTACCCTATTTTTCTAAGCAGGAGGTTAAAGGAATGCCACGCCTCGCTGTCATTGCGATTATCATACAGTATTTAATCGGCAGTTATGTTTATGGTATCGCTCATTTACCTTATATCATCTATCCAAATGTCACGATTCTATCAGGATTTACCGATCCAACCTCATTCCGGGCCGTGTTTGCCACGTATATCGTGGGCTTTGCAATATTAGTCCCAGGGTTCTATTATTTCTGGTCCATCTTCATGAAAGATCAGCGTCGAAAGTTCAAACGGCGACAAATGTCAAATTAGTTCATCTTTGAAAAGAGAGGTTATCACTATGAAAAAGTTAGATCTGCTAAAATATGCGGTTTTAGTCATCTCACTATTTTTGAGCTATCAAGCGGTTGAAGCGCATGATAAAAATTTTCAGGTGGATGGCACATATATATCAACTAAAAGAGATGTAACAGGTGACCAGAAAATAGACATCATCCAGGTTCAGGGACTGCCTTATGAGGAAGGTAGCAAGTTTCTGAAAAAAATTGAGTTAAGTGTGGAAAGCAATCGCCGTACAATCGACGTCCCGCTTGAAGCTGGGTATAATCCAGATCTAAAGGTTGCCGACTTGAATGATGATGGGGTCCAGGATGTATTGGTTACGGTTTTGATGGATGGTAGAGAGCGGTTGATATCCAGTTACGCCTATACATTCAAGGATGGAAAAGTGAAGGAGCTGGAAGTACCGCCATCCGTTCCTGTAATGGCACAATTTCTTGACGGATACAAAGCGGAAATCATTATTGAAGGTCAAAAACCTGTGGTGATGGATGTCAGTTCCAGAAAACAAGCTTATGATAAATTGGGCATTTATCAAAATGGAAAACTAAATGAACCGACAGAGCTTTTGGTTGATCCATACTCTTCACTGGATTTCAAGACCGTTTTTGGAAAAGGAAAAGCGCTTATCGGAATCCAAAATGTAAAAGGGTCCGATGAGCGTGATCCGATACTGGAGATCAAATCAGTATGGAAATATAATAATGGATGGCAGCTTGTAAAAGCCCAAGTTAAACCGGTCAAGGGTAGTAAATGACATGGTATCGACTGCTTCTTAAATAAAGTGGATTGACGGCTCTTGGTTTTGAGGGCTGTTTTTTTGTTGATAATTAAAAATTGACAATTTTTAATTATTTGGTAAAATCTAAATAAATCCAGTTTATACATAATCAAGCTCTTTATTCTGGATGGAATGTAAGCGGATACAAAGGGGGTGCAGTCTTACGGAGTTAAAAGAAAAAATAATTGAAACATCGTTGACGCTCTTCGATCAGCATGGTTTTCATGGTGTCTCCGTCAACGAAATCGTTAAGGCATGCGGAACTAGCAAAGGTGGTTTTTATCACCATTTCTCTTCCAAAGATGAACTCTTATTTGTCATCCATGATTACTTTATTTCATATGTTTTAATAAAAGCACAGGAAGCCATTTCAGAAAGTACCCATCCAACAGAAAAAATGCAAAAGATCATTCAATCATTTGTTAAAGTTTTTGACCTCTATAAACCACACATCTCAGTTTTCTATCAAGAAAGCATTTACTTAAAACCACCTTATGTTGAAGCAATCAAAAAAAAGCGTCAAACGTATAAAGAAATCATTTTTTCCGTTATCAAAGAAGGTATTGACAAGGGAGTATTCCGCAGCGAATTGCCAGTGGAAATTACCGGAATGTCAATTCTGGGCATGGTGAACTGGTCCTACAAATGGTACAAAAGGGACGGCGGAAAAACGATCGACGAAATCGGTGATATTTACGTGGATTTAGTTCTGAATGCCCTATTGATAGATAAACAAAAAGAAGCGGAAATCACCCAGCCATTTTTACTAAAGAACCAAGTTGTTGTGGATTGAATAATCAACTTGATTTGTACAGACCAACTAGTCGGTCTCAATAGAAAGGGGAATGAACATATGGATTTTTCACTTACAAAAGAACAGCAAATGATTAAGGAAATGGTAAGGGAATTTGCTGAAAAGGAAATTAAACCGATTGCGATAGAGTTGGACGCAAAGTCCATGTTTGCGGAGGATGTATTCAAAAAAATGGGGAAACTCGGGTTGCTTGGAATTCCGTTTCCTGAAGAATATGGCGGTTCGGGCGGAGATACGATTTCGTATGCCATTGCCGTTGAAGAGATTGGCAAGGCGTGCGGGGGAACCGGCTTAAGTTATGCCGCAGCCGTTTCGCTCGGGGCAAGTCCAATTTATTATTTTGGAACCGAAGAACAGAAGCAAAAATATCTGGTTCCAATCACGACCGGTGAAACCCTGGCAGCTTTCGGGTTGACAGAGCCTAATGCGGGTTCCGATGCTGGCGGTACGAGAACGACTGCCGTGTTGGATGGTGATGAATATGTGATTAATGGCGAAAAAACATGGATAACGAATGCCAGCTATTCAAGAACGGTTACTGTCACTGCTGTATCGGGAAAAGACTCGAAGGGCAAAAACATCATCTCGGCATTCATCGTGCCAACCGATACCCAAGGGCTGACGATCAATAGCAATTATGAAAAAATGGGAGTCCGGGCTTCCAATACTTGTGAAATCATTCTGGATAATGTTCGGGTGCCAAAGGAAAATTTATTGGGAGATCCGGACAAAGGGTTCAAACAATTCCTATTCACGCTTGATGGAGGACGGATTTCCATTGCAGCTTTGGCCGTCGGTATCGCTCAGGCTGCCTTTGACAGAGCTTTAGCTTTTTCAAAAGAGCGCATCCAATTCGGTAAAACCATATCAAATTTCCAGGCCATTCAATTCAAGCTTGCAGACATGGCGATGGAGATCGAATTGGCGAGGAATATGGTATATAAGGCTGCATGGTTAAAAGACAATAAAAAACCTTTTGCAAAGGAAGCGGCATACGCCAAGCTCTTTGCTAGTGAGACCTCGTTCCGCGCCAGCAATCAAGCGATTCAAATACACGGCGGCTCTGGTTACATGCGTGAATATGAAGTGGAACGCTATTTAAGAGATGCTAAGTTATTGGAAATTGGTGAAGGCACATCCGAAATTCAAAGACTCGTTATCGCCAGGCAATTAGGCTGTTAATCTTTACGGAACGTAAAATGAACTGGATGCTTGGGTTCATTTGGGTGAAAAGCAGATGTTATCTTATACAGCAAAAAGCGTTCATTCTTACCTTTATTTGATTAGGAGGAGTTTGATGTCTGATTTGCTAGATGTTACGATCGGGAAATTGCTTGAAAGGACAGCTGAACAATACGGTGATAATGAAGCGGTTGTGTACCATGAACTAGGCCTGCGCCATTCTTATCGCGAATTTGAAAAGATTTGCCGAAAGGCTGCCAGGGGGTTCATGTCACTGGATATAAAAAAAGGTGAACATATCGCCATTTGGGCATCCAATAAACCGGAATGGCTTATATCCCAATTTTCCACTGCGAAAATGGGCGGGGTGCTGGTGACGGTCAATACTAATTACCGCACAAGTGAACTGGAATACCTGTTAAAGCAATCCGATTCGACGACGATCATCCTGATGGAAAAATATAAGGATCATTCATATATAGATACGCTGTATGAAATCGTACCTGAGTTGAAAAATGCAGAACCAGGAAAATTACAATCTGAGAAACTGCCAAAATTAAAAAATATCATCGTTTTAGGTGAAAAACGTTATCCCGGAACGTTTTCATGGGATGAAGTCATTAGCGGGGGCGAATCCGTTTCGGAGGAATCGCTGGACATGAGGATGGAGGAATTGGCTCCAGGCGATGTGATTAACATGCAATATACATCAGGGACGACAGGATTTCCAAAAGGAGTGATGCTGACGCATTCCAACTTGGTCAATAACGGATTGAATGTCGCGGAATGCATGAAGCTGACCGAAGCTGACCGGCTATGCATCCCGGTTCCGTTTTTTCATTGTTTCGGCTGTTCCCTTGGTACGATGGCATCTGTTTCAGTTGGGGCAACAATGGTGCCGATTGTGGAATTTAATCCACGCGTTGTCCTTCAGACGGTTGAAGCCGAAAAATGTACGGGGCTTCATGGTGTACCGACGATGTTCATTGCTGAACTTAATCTAGATGACTTTGACCGGTATGATTTAAGCTCGTTACGGACTGGCATCATGGCAGGCTCCACATGTCCGATCGAAGTCATGAAAAGCGTGGTGAATAAGATGGGCATCACGGAAATCACGATTACTTATGGTCAAACGGAATCTTCTCCAGGAATTACGATGACAAGAACGGACGATCCGATCGAACTTCGTGTTTCTTCAGTGGGAAGGGCTTTGCCGAAAGTGGAAGTGAAAATTGTCGATCCGGCTACAGGGGAGGAAGTCCCGCGGGGCATGCAGGGGGAACTCTGTTCGAGGGGATACCATGTAATGAAGGGTTATTATAATAACCCGGAAGCCACTGAGCAGGCGATTGACAAGGAAGGCTGGCTTCATACGGGAGATTTGGCGGTGATGGATGAGAGGGGTTATTGCAAGATTACTGGCCGGCTGAAAGATATGATCATTCGCGGAGGGGAAAATATTTATCCCCGTGAGATTGAAGAATTCCTCTATCAACACCCTGCAATTGTCGATGTCCAGGTACTCGGCGTTCCAGATCAGAAGTATGGGGAAGAGGTAGCTGCATGGATCATTTTGAAAGCAGGAGAAACCCTTACGGAGAAAGAATTGATAGAGTATTGCAAAGGAAAAATATCGTTTCATAAAATTCCGCGTTACATTCAATTTACCGATGCTTATCCAATGACTGCATCCGGAAAAATCCAAAAGTATAAGCTTCGGCAACAAACTCTTGACCTACTAACGGAACGCACTAAATAAGGAGGATATCGAATGATTCGAAAAATTCTTATCGCAAACAGGGGAGAAATAGCATCACGCATTATTCGTACATGCAAGAGGCTGGGAATACTTACTGTCGCTGTCCATTCGGAAGCAGATTCGGATTCGCCTTTTGTGGGATTGGCGGATGAGGCATATTTATTGGGTGGGCCGAGAGTACAGGAAAGCTATTTAAACGTCAATAAGATTTTGGAAATAGCAAAGGAAACCGGAGCGGAGGCCATTCATCCTGGATATGGTTTTCTTAGTGAAAATGCAGATTTCGCACGTTCATGCGAAGAAGCCGGCTTGATATTCATTGGTCCCAAACCAGAGATCATTCAGCAAATGGGCAATAAAGTCGAGGCGAGGAAAAAGATGGAGCAAGCCGGACTTCCATTGGTGCCTGGATTTTCACGTCCGTTAATTGATAGTGCAGAAGCGGCAGCCGTTGCCGAAAAGATTGGCTATCCAGTCATGTTAAAAGCAGCAGCAGGCGGCGGGGGAATCGGCATGCAGGCCGTTGCTAATGAAGATGAACTAACCAAAGCCTTCGAAGGGAATCAAAAACGGGCCCAATTATTTTTTGGCAATGGAGATATGTTCATAGAAAAATTGATTGAGAAGCCTCGTCATATCGAAATTCAGGTATTGGCGGATTCCTTTGGGAATGCTGTTTACTTATGGGAAAGGGAATGCTCCGTTCAAAGGCGCCACCAGAAGGTCGTGGAAGAGGCTCCATCTTCCTTCCTTGACGAAGAAACAAGAAACAGGATGGGAATGGCTGCAGTGAAAGCGGTAAAATCCATCGGTTATAGCAATGCGGGCACCCTCGAATTTTTAGTTGATGCAGATAAAAACTTTTATTTCCTGGAAATGAATACACGCCTTCAGGTAGAGCATCCTGTCACTGAAGAAATTACGGGACTGGACTTAGTCGAACAGCAAATTAAAATTGCATCGGGCAACAAATTGGATTTCACCCAAAGTGAGATTAAACAGGACGGACATTCCATTGAAGTGCGCATTTATGCTGAAGATCCGAAAACCTTTTATCCAGCACCGGGGAGGATCACCACCATGGAACTTCCGGAAGGTGAAGGGATCCGTCATGAATTGGCGGTTCATGGAACTTCGGTCGTATCCCACTTTTATGATCCGATGATCGCCAAATTGGTGGTGAGCGGCGACTCGAGGGATAAAGCGATTGAGAGATTAAGCGAAGCGCTGGCAAGCTATAAAATAGAAGGAATTAAAACAAACCTTCCTTTGCTGATGGAAATAATTTCTCATGAAGCTTTTTCCCAAGGAGATACGACTACGGATTTCATTGCGAAATATATTCAAAAATTGACTGTATAACTTAAAACACAATGTTCGGGAGGAAAATAAAATGGCAGAATTAAAGGCAAGCATGGCAGGAAGCGTTTGGAAAATCGTAGCAAGTGAGGGGCAAAGTGTAACCGACGGACAGGATATCATTATCTTGGAATCGATGAAAATGGAAATCCCCATTACAGCCGAGGAAGCTGGCACCATTAAAGAACTAAAAGTGAATGAAGGGGATTTCGTAAATGAAGGCGACGTTTTGGCCGTCATTGAATAAAGGGACGGAGGGGTATGATGAATTGGCCTGAAAAAGTGACAATTAAGGAAGTTGGACCCCGTGACGGGCTGCAAAATGAAAAGGTCATAATACCTGCACAAAGCAAAATGGAGTGGATCGATCAGCTCTCTGATACAGGGTTATCTTATATAGAAGTGACTTCTTTCGTACACCCAAAGTGGATTCCCCAATTGAGTGATGCCGCCCTGGTGGCTAAGGGAATAAAGCGCAAGCCTGGTATCACTTATGGGGCCCTTGTACCGAATCAAAGGGGACTGGAGTCTGCCCTTGAAGCCAATATCGATGATATTTCCGTGTTCATGTCATCCAGTGAAACGCATAATCTAAAAAATATCAATAAGTCGATTTCCGATACCTTTCCAATATTGAAGGATGTCATCAGGACAGCAGCAAATAGCGGGAAAACGGTCAGGGGCTATGTTTCAACCGTTTTCGGCTGTCCGTATGAAGGGGAGGTTGCGACTGATCAGGTTTTCCGTGTTTGTGATCAACTTTTTGAATATGGCATCGATGAAGTCTCATTGGGTGATACCATTGGGGTCGCGTCTCCAAAACAGGTTGCACTGTTCCTTGAACAGGCTGTAAAAAGATATGATATGAGCCAAATTGCCCTCCATTTTCATGATACAAGGGGAATGGCACTCGCAAATATCCTTGAATCACTGAATTATGGTATTGACACTTTCGACTCTTCGCTCGGAGGTTTAGGGGGATGCCCGTATGCACCAGGAGCGAGCGGAAATGTGGCTACGGATGACCTGGTTCATATGCTACATAAAATGGGGATTCAAACAGGAATCAATCCCGAAAAGCTATTGAAGGCTGCGGCCATGGTGCAAAGCTTTTTGGAAAAACCATTGCCCAGCCATCAGATGGCTGTAAATAACGCACAATAAGTGAAATCGAGGTGAATGTATGACTTCATTAGTTGATATAAGGTATGAAGAAAAGGGAATTGCCCTCTTGACCTTGAATCGGCCGGATGCTGCTAATGCTTTATCCACAGAATTGCTTCATAGCTTAGTCGAAGGGCTGGATGAATTGAAGAGAGATTCCAATTTACGAACAGTCATTATAACAGGAGCAGGTGAAAAGGCGTTTTGTGCAGGTGCGGATCTTAAGGAAAGAGCGGGTATGAATGATGATAAAGTCAAGGAGACAGTCAAGTTGATCGGAGACACGATTACGGCTGTAGAAAACCTTCCAGTACCGGTCATCGCCGCGATCAACGGTTCGGCTTTTGGCGGTGGGCTGGAATTGGCACTCGCTTGTGACATACGCATCGCATCGGAAACGGCAAAGGTGGGGCTGACTGAAACGTCATTAGGCATCATCCCTGGTGCAGGCGGTACACAGCGACTGCCCCGGATAGTCGGAATGCCGACAGCGAAAGAACTGATTTATACGGCAAGGAGATTGGATGCAAAAACGGCACATGCCTTGAAAATCATCAGTCATGTATATTCACCCCAACATTTACTTGAGGAAGCGAAAAAATTGGCTAAGGAGATTGCGGTCAATGCCCCATTAGCACTCAGGGCTGCAAAAGCGGCGATCAATCAGGGGGCTGAGACTGACTTGAAAACAGGATTGCAAATTGAAAATGACTGCTATCAGACAACTTTAAAAACCCTTGACCGACTGGAGGGTCTGTCAGCATTCAAGGAAAAACGCAAACCGGTATATAGGGGCCAATGATTTCTATTGAAGGAGGAACAGGGATGGTAACGACGGATAAACTAACCGAAACGGTTGAAACGATTAAAAAAGGCGGTTTAGAAAAGTATCATCAAAAAAACGCTGAAAAAGGAAAGCTTTTCGTACGTGAACGTCTAGAGCTGCTTTTCGATGAAGGGGTAGAAATAGAGGATGCTTTCTTTGCCAATTGTGCAAGTGTTGGTCTGCCTGCTGATGGTGTGGTTACGGGCATCGGAAAAATCAATGGTCAAAGGGTCTGTGTCATGGCCAATGATTCGACTGTGAAAGCTGGATCCTGGGGAGCAAGGACCGTCGAGAAAATCATTCGCATTCAGGAAACAGCCGAAAAGTTACAGCTGCCCCTTCTTTATTTAGTCGATTCTGCCGGGGCACGAATTACGGATCAAGTAGAAATGTTTCCGGGCCGCCGCGGAGCTGGCCGCATCTTTTACAACCAAGTGAAGCTATCAGGAAAAGTCCCGCAAATTTGTCTATTGTTCGGTCCGTCTGCCGCCGGCGGGGCATATATTCCAGCTTTTTGTGATATTGTCGTAATGGTTGATGGCAATGCATCCATGTATTTAGGTTCACCAAGAATGGCAGAAATGGTCATTGGCGAAAAGGTGAGCGAAGAGGAAATGGGCGGGGCGAAAATGCATTGTTCCGTTTCAGGATGCGGTGATGTACTTGTCAAGTCGGAAGAAGAATCGATCGCGTTTGCGCGCAGGTACTTAAGCTATTTTCCAGGAAATTATCAAGAAAGACCTAAAAGCGTAAAACCTGAGCTGCCTGCGGATTTCGAAAAAACTTTGGAAGAACTGATTCCTACAAATCAGAATGCAGCCTTCAATATGTACGACCTGATCGATAGGGTTATAGACAGGCAATCATTTTGTGAAATCAAGAAGCTATTTGCCCCTGAATTAATCACTGGGCTTGCAAGGCTAAATGGACAAACGATAGGGATCATAGCCAATCAGCCGCGAGTCAAGGGCGGCGTCCTGTTCCATGATTCAGCTGATAAGGCTGCCAAGTTCATCAACTTATGTGATGCTTTCCATATACCGCTGTTATTCCTGGTGGATATTCCAGGATTCATGATTGGGACGAAGGTCGAACGGGCAGGAATCATTCGCCATGGTGCGAAAATGATCTCGGCCATGAGTGAAGCCACTGTTCCCAAGATTTCTGTCATCGTCCGTAAAGCTTATGGTGCCGGACTATACGCGATGGCCGGTCCCGCTTTTGAACCGGACTGCGTTCTTGCCTTACCAACGGCATTGATAGCGGTCATGGGAGCTGAAGCTGCGGTCAATGCAGTCTATGCCAATAAAATCAATGCGATGGAACCAGAAGACCGCCCTAAATTCATCGAACAGAAGCGCAATGAGTATAATGAAGATATCGATATTTACCGCTTAGCCTCTGAAATGATCGTTGATGGCATCATCCAGCCGAATGACCTGCGTGATGAATTGAGCGCGCGGTTTGAAGCGTATAGCAGTAAGCAATTGACATTTACCGATCGTAAGCATGGGGTCTATCCCGTATAAAGTATTCAATAAAAAAGCCCGGTTCATCATGACCGGGTTTTTTTTCATGGAATAAAATGAAGGGTTATTTAAATAATTAGAAAATTTTTCTGATTTAGAGTTGCTAAATCACAAAAGGAAGAGTACTATAATTAGTAATTAAAGATTTACTAATTACTTAATTCCATACTTAGTGAAAGAAAGTGAGAGTTGCCATGGCTCAGCAGGAAAAAAAGAAATATATTACTCCAGATGGATACACAGCAGATATTGCGATTTTTACTATTACTACAAAGAAAACGGCAGAGAAAGCCCCTCCTGAAATGTTTTTGAAGCTATTATTGATCAAACGTGCCTCAAAAGATAAGGAAGGAAGCCCCAATGTTGAAGGAGATAAATGGGCTTTACCCGGAGGCTTTGTCAATGCTTCCGAGACTGCCTATGAAGCAGCCAAACGAGAATTGAAAGAAGAAACGGGCGTAGCTGGATTCCATGTCAAGCATTTCGGGGTTTATGACCGCCCAGGGCGCGATCCCAGGGGATGGATCATATCCAATGCTTTTTATGCAATTGTCCAGGAAGAGTTTCTTCATCAAAGAAAAGCGAATGATGACGCAGCTGAGGTTGAATTGTTCACGATTCAGGAAGCCTTACAATTAGACCTTGCATTTGATCATTATACAATTATTAACGATGCGATGAATGTATTGAAAAAAGAAATGGTGCAAACGACGATAGCCCAAAAATTCCTGCCGGATGAATTTACACTTTCTGAACTGCAACGGGTTTTGCTGACAGCCAGAGATGATGCAAAAATCAGTGCAGACTCCCTTTTTTATGCAAAAGCCCCGAAGCTTCCGTTTTTGGAGAAAGTATTGGATGAAAAGGGAATGCAAAAGAAAACGAAACGTAATTCGTATCGGCCTTCACAGCTTTACCGGTTTAATGCAGAGGTTGTCATGGACTCTATTTACTATTAAGGGGGAATTGGTGAAATGGGAAAAAAGGCATTGATCAATATAGATTATACGTATGACTTCGTGGCAGACGGGGGTTCATTGACCTGCGGGAAGCCAGGTCAGGATATCGAGAAGGAACTTGTCAATATAACCAAGGAATTTATCAAACAAGGCGAATATACGGTATTCGCGATTGATTTACATGAAGAAGGAGACCGCTTACATCCCGAATCGAATTTGTTTCCACCGCATAATATTAGCGGTACAATGGGTAGGGACCTATATGGGGCGTTAAAAGAGGTATATGAAACAAATAAAAATCAAAAGAATGTTCATTATATAGATAAAACACGTTATTCGGCCTTTGCAGGAACGGATCTTGATATCCGCCTGCGGGAACGTCACATTACCGATGTATATTTAGTCGGAGTTTGTACAGATATTTGCATTTTGCATACGGCAATCGACGCTTATAATTTAGGCTATGAAATTTTTGTATATGAACATGCAGTGGCCTCGTTCAATGATGCCGGTCACCATTGGGCGCTTGGACATTTTAAAGGATCTCTTGGAGCAACCATTCTATAATATCGATTCAAGCAACAGAATAGAAGGGAAGCGAATGCTTCTCTTTTGGGAGGAACTATCCATGGAAAAAAAATACAACGATGACAGTTACGCATTACACACTGACCTATACCAAATCAATATGGCCCAAACTTATTGGCAGGACAAAACACATAACCGCAAGGCAGTTTTCGAGATATTTTTCAGAAAGCTTCCATTTAATAGCGGATATGCGATCTTTGCAGGACTTGAAAAAATTGTCCATTACCTTCAAAACTTTTCCTTCTCGGAAAGTGATATCGACTATTTAAAAAATGATCTGCACTATGATGAAGAATTTTTGAAATATTTGAAGAACATCCGTTTCACGGGAGAGATCCGCTGCATGAAAGAGGGGGAGCTCGTCTTCGGCAATGAACCGATATTACGGGTAGAAGCACCGCTTGGTGAGGCTCAACTCATAGAAACTGCGTTGCTTAACATTGTGAACTATCACACACTCGTGGCAACAAAGGCATCACGCATCAAGCAGGTCATCGGTGAAGAATCTGCCCTGGAATTCGGTTCAAGGCGGGCGCAAGAAATGGATGCCGCAATTTGGGGAGCGAGAGCGGCCTATATTGCTGGCTTTGATTCCACTAGTAATGTACGTGCTGGAAAGCTGTTCGGCATTCCGGTTTCAGGGACGCATGCACATTCCATGATCCAAGCTTATAAAGATGAATATACGGCTTTTCATAAATATGCCGTTTCCCATAAAGACTGTGTATTCTTGGTTGATACGTATGATACATTGCGTTCTGGCATCCCGAATGCAATCCGTGTAGCCAAGGAATTGGGTGATAAAATCAATTTCATTGGCGTCCGTCTTGACAGTGGTGATTTAGCTTACTTATCAAAAGAAGCAAGACGTATGCTTGATGCTGCAGGATTCCATGATGCGAAGATTGTCGCTTCCAATGACCTTGATGAATATACAATCATCAATCTGAAACAACAAGGAGCAAGAATTGACATTTGGGGCATCGGAACCAAATTGATTACGGCTTATGACCAGCCAGCGCTGGGTGCTGTTTATAAAATGGTTTCAATAGAGGGCGAAGATGGGAATATGAGAGATACCATCAAAATTTCTTCTAACCCTGAAAAGGTCACGACACCTGGCTTAAAACGAGTATATCGAATCATCAATAAAGTGAACCATCATGCTGAAGGTGATTATTTGGCGATGGAATATGAGAAGCCACAGGAACAGGAAAAATTAAAAATGTTTCATCCTGTCCATACATTCCTAAGTAAATTCGTCACGGATTTCGATGCGGTTGATCTGCATGTGGATATTTTCAAGGATGGAAGTTTGATTTATGAATTGCCAACCATAGATGAAATCAAGGCCTTCACGCAAAAAAATCTCCAAGTATTATGGCCGGAGTACCTTCGTGCACTTAATCCTGAAGAATATCCGGTAGATCTAAGCCAGGATTGTTGGGATAATAAAATGAGGAATATAGATGAAGTTAAAGCCAAAGTTGAAAGAATGCTAACGAAATGACCAATCTATTTTATTAGAAAGCGGGGAAATGCCAATGCGTCCATTACAAAAAGAAATCGTAAAAAAATTACTTGTCCAGCCAACGATCGATCCTGAAATCGAATTCAGGAAAAGTGTTGATCTATTAAAAGGGTATATGAAGAAAAATACGTTTCTGAAAAGCTTTGTACTTGGAATTTCCGGAGGCCAAGATTCAACACTGGCGGGCTATATTGCCCAAACCGCTGTCAATGAATTAAATGAAGAAACGAATGGCAGCGACTATAAGTTTGTTGCTGTAAGCTTGCCATATGGAGTACAGGCAGATGAAGATGATAGGCAGCTGGCTTTAAAATTCATTAAGCCAAGCCAATCGGTTACAGTCAACATCAAGGAAGCGGTGGATGCATCTGTCAAAGCTGTGGAAGAAGCAGTTTCTGAAAAGCTATCGAATTTCTTAAGGGGTAATGTCAAAGCACGAGAGCGAATGAAGGTGCAATATGATTTAGCCGGGCTGTATAAAGGCGTTGTGCTTGGTACGGACCATGCAGCTGAAGCGATCACAGGTTTCTTTACGAAACATGGTGACGGTGCAGCGGATATCATTCCTTTATACCGCTTAAATAAAAGGCAAGGAAAAGAAATCCTGAAATTCGTCGGTGCTCCTGAGCGCCTTTATACGAAAATACCAACGGCCGATTTAGAAGATGACAAACCGTTACTTCCTGATGAAGTGGCTTTAGGGGTTAGCTATGATGAAATCGATGATTACCTAGAAGGCAAGGAAATCAGAACGGAAGCAGCTGAAATCATCGAAGGATGGTATACTAAAACCGAACATAAACGCAATGAAGCCATTAATGTTTATGATACTTGGTGGAAATAACGAGTGAAATCTAAGATAAGTTATCCCGCATCACATAAGATGCGGGTTTTTTTGCAAGACCTAAGAAGCACCTTGGCCAACACATCAGTATGTAAATTTTACCGGCAAAGGGGGACTCTACATATGGATATATCCAGGAATATTGAAGCAACGAGCAAGGAAATTGAATTCTCGGGTATAATCAGTGTGAAAGCGGGAGATGATCTGATCCATAATTCAGCACATGGCTATTCCAATCGAGCGGATGAAATCATGAATACGACCGAAACAAGGTTCGGTATTGCTTCCGGTTGTAAACTGTTTACCGCGATAGCCATTTGCCAGTTAATACAAAAAGGTAAACTTAGGTTCGATTCTAAGCTTAAAGACTGTGTTCGGATCGTGTTTCCTAATTTCAATCAAAATGTGACCATACATCACCTCTTAACACACACTTCGGGCATCCCTGATTACTTTGATGAAGAAGTGATGGATGATTTTGAGGAGCTATGGAAGAATAATCCGATGTACCATGTAAAAGGATTAAAAGATTTCCTGCCAATGTTTCAAGATGAGGGGATGATGTTTCAACCCGGGGAAAGGTTTCATTACAATAATTCCGGCTATATTTTATTAGGATTGATTGTTGAGGAACTAACCGGACTTGAATTTACCGAATATATCGACAAGAACATCTTTCTGCCTTGTGAAATGAAAAATTCCGGTTATTTTTCCATGGATCAGCTACCTAAAAATACTGCATTAGGGTACATAGACGAAGAAAATGGAGCATGGAGAACCAACGTTTATTCCCTTCCCATCAAAGGCAGTGCGGATGGAGGGGCGTTTATTACCACATCAGATATGTTCAGGTTTTGGGATGGGTTATTTTCCAATCTGCTACTGAATCAAGAATATACCAATCTCTTATTGGAAACCCATATTGCTACAGAAGATGAAGGGGAATACTATGGCTATGGTATATGGATCCGTAAAAAAAATGACGCGATTTTCAAATACCACCTTATGGGGTATGACCCGGGGGTAAGTTTCAATTCTGCGGTATATCCGGCAAAGCGATTGAGAACCGTCATTACTTCAAATAAAGGTATGGGTCCACACCATATTACTAGGGCGATCGAGAAAAAATTATAAAAATAAATGGAACCTTTCCACTAATGGAGGGTTCCAATGTTTATAGTCAATCTGAATTCATTCAAGTATTTTTTAAGAAAGGGACGAATTCGCATTCAATTGCTAAAGTGGTTCCAGAACTTCTGGAGTTTCAAGGGAAGAACCTCTTCTGTACCCTTATTCAAGATCGAATCTTTAATGATGATGCGGCACACCAATTTTTCATTTATTGTCGGATATCTTTAAGGAGGTAGCTTTCTTTAGGTTTCAAGGCTTTTCTAAACAAAGAATTTGTATATTTAAATATCTTGAAGTAGAGTATATTTAATATACTTTATTTTATCCGGTATTTTCCGATGGAGGTTCTTTTTACATTATGAAGGCAAGATATGAACTAGCGAACATGAACTTAACAGTAAGCAATGTGACTTTACGTAATGCTGCGGATAGCTATGTCCTCTTGAAAGCTGCAGATGATCAAAATAATGAAATCACGATCAAGCTTTCCCACGAACAAGCGGAATTTCTGGAAGCGGAATTAAGGGAAGTAAATCGCCGCCGCAGGGAAAATAGTCCCGATATAACAGGAAATGATCAGGAACGTATTACTGACGACGATTCATTTAATCTGTTCAGCATTGATTTATTCAATGAAAATGAATCGAAGTAATTCCCCGATCATATTTGCTTCTCTGTAACCTTGCTTTCGATTTAAGATGATGCTGCAGAGAATTTATCATTCCCGCCAATACAAAATCCGAATTTCCAGTTATTGAAAGGCATTAGGAATGTTTTAAGCAAGGTGACCTATCGTTACCTTTATTTTGATTGCTTGAAAAAATTCTTCACCAATAAGAATAGGGATGATAGTACAGCAAAAACCATGAAAAATACGATGAACCCCCAAAGGCCTACCGCCGCATCTTGAAACTCCATATTCCCCCTGCTGGTAAGGGCTTGCTGTATTTCAATGGCAAATACTAAAACAACCATGACTGTAAAGGTATAAAGGAAAGAGAGTATCGTTATACCAAAACGCATCCGGGAAATTAAATTGGATAAAAATAACACGAACAAAAATATGATGATACCGATGATTCCCATTATCCAAAAATGCAAATCTTTGTCGGTTGCATTTGAATTTAATGTGTCACTTACAAAGAATAGGATGAAATCGTGAAGATTATTGACGATTTCAGCTAATATCTGGATGATTTCTTTCATTTTTTTACACCTCCAATCCTTAGATTATAGCAGGTTATAAATCTATATAGAAGAGGGAAGGGCATCGAGGCTCCCAGACTGACCTTCGGTGGAAGTAATGGGAATTCCAAACATGCTTGGAAACGAAAAAAAACATAAATGCATGAAGAAATCAGTTCATGTAACTTCAGCTAAATAAGGGTAGATTGAACAAAATACATAGAAAAATAAAGTGATTCATGGAAAGCAGGAGTGCCTATTTCCAATGTTAACACTATTGCGATCTAAACCATAATTGTTTTAAATCGGAATGCTAGTAAATAATACTTTTACTTAAAGATTTCATGGTTGGAGGAAAAAAGTATGAATGATATACATAATCATGTGTTAACAGTAATTGATTTTATGAAAACCGGACACAAAACTTGCTTTGTGAAGGTCATCGGTTTTGATGCTGAATCCGGACAGGATTTTGAAGGTGAAGTTAAATTTGTCGGTGATTTGCCTTTTGGTGATTTGATACATCCCGAGCGGTCACATTTATCTTCCTCTTGCAGGGAATTTGTTCGGCATGACCTGCTGCATAGATACAGGCAAGGACAATTTGAATGAAGTGCCGAAAATACTTATAGAGAATCTAATAAAATGATATTCTGTTAACTTGTTTAAAATTGGTAAAATGCCGGGTATAAAGAATATGGTATGTAGGAACTTTTTTATGCCAATCTTCTCTTTCAACTGACAAAATAGCATATTTCTCCCTATTTAACTCTCGGACTATAATCCTTATAATATTAAATAGGAAAATATGACATTTAGTGTAGGATTATACTGTTTCTGAGGTGAGTTTCATGGTATATGCAGATATTTTGAGTAATATACACTCTGCTATCTCCAGTAAAAAAGCTGATTTAAATGTAAAAATTGAACGATTAGAAAATGCAAAAAACGATATTATAAAAGAACAGAGCATGTGTCTTAACGAGATTAGGAAAATAAAAGAGCCTGAGCTTGGTGGCAGCTGGACAGGGAACCGTTCGGATCACTTTGAGGATGCCCGTCATGATGCCTATAATGTGATGTTCAGTATCATCCATGACGATTATGATGATTACCAATGGAAAATCGAAGCGATGATTACAAAGCTGAATGCCGAGAATACGCTTCTTAGCATAGCGGGGAATATAGCCCAAGAAGCCGACTCCCTTTTGAACAAAGGTGAAGAGGCATTTGAGCAGCTGGAAAGTAAAATATCCGATTTAAAAAGGCGGTTGTTTTAATGACGACAATCAAACTGAATCATCCTGCCGTAACGAAGCAAGTCGATCAGGTGAAGACGGCACTTGGTACAGTCACGCTTGGAAATTTGCCGGCAGGCGAGCTTGGCAACAATAAATTGGAATTCACTTCGAAATGGATCGATCGGGAAACGAACCTGGAGAAGGTCTTCGAGCAATATATCAAAATCGTCCAGAAAAATGTGGAAGATACTCGTGCCAACATTGACTTATTAAAAGAACAGGATGAAGCCATTGCCCATACGTCTTCAAATGGGTATCCTGTGAGATGAAAATATATGAAGCCGAGACATTGACGGCCGCAACCAAGTCGCGTGCCAAGCAATATGAAGACCTAAAGAAGGAAGTCGCAGCCCTGAAAAAGGAATTTCAGGGCATTGTCAGCCTTGATAACGAGTTTCAAGGAGCCGGAGCTACCGCCATCAAAAGCTTTTATGAAGCGCAAATCGAGGTGGCGGACGCCTGGATGGAACTATTCACGACCCAGATCAGTTTTTTGGAAGGCATACCGGCCAGTCTGGAAGAGGCGGACCTCTCCGGAAATACGGTGGTCGAGGTTCCCTTTTTAGATGGTGAAGTCTCGAACGGCATCAACCAAGCGAAGTCGCTTGTCGATGAACAAGCGAACGATCTTCAAAGGATCCTGAATAGCATTGACGATATCCTGCCTCTTGATATGTTCGACCAAAAGGACTTTAATGAAAAAATCACGCTGGCCGGGCACAGGCTGGATGACACCGTGACAAAGGTCGAGAATGTCGACCGGCAATTGGTCGAGGAATATGATGTGTCCATCGGGCAGGAAAATGTAGCCGTTGGCCTCTTCCGTGCCTTGCTTGATGCCACCAAGCAGGACGGCCACGTTTCGCCGATGACATTCAACCAATCGGCATTCAAGAGCAGTGACGTCTATCAAGTGAAGGATGAAGTCGCTGGTCAGATGAAAGACTATCAAACCTTCAAAAAGGAACAAGCAGAAGCCCGGAAAATCGAACAGGAAATGGAAGAACTCGAAAACCGCCCATGGTACGAAAAGGCCTGGGATACGACAAAAACCTTTACAGGGGAATTCACGGGATATTATGATTCAATCAGGGCCTCGACCGGAGTCGATCCAGTAACGGGCCGCAAGCTGTCCGATGCCGAACGAATCGCCGCCGGCGCCATGGCCGCCGCTGGATTCATCCCCGTCGTCGGCTGGGCCGGACGGGCCATCAAAGGCGGCAGCGCCCTATACAAAACGGCCAAAGGACTCAACGCAGCGGACCACGCGCTCGATGCCTATAAATCGACAAAAGGCTTTAGCCTCATACAGAAAACCGAATACGGAATATACGGACTCCTCGCAGCCAACGGCCTCGGCGAAGCGGCAACCGGCAAAGACATGTTCGGCAACCAGCTAACCGAGGAACAGCGCCAGAACGGCCTGTTGATGGCACTCGGAATCGGCGGTGTGGCAGGTGCGGCGAAGATCGCAGATAAAGTAGCTAGTGGTACAAAGTTCGTCCCTTACAGCAAGGAATTTGCGCAAAAGCAGGTTCAGAAGGTTCAAGCCACAATAACAGACATCGCGAAATCAGGAAAAAACACGTTAAAAAATATAGGTGACGAACTAGGTAAAAAAGAAATACCTAAACGGATAAGTATGGAAGAAGTTTCCCTCGCAGGAGGACCAAACCTTCCCCATGTTATGATTGAAAAGCAGACAATTAAGGAAGCCTATCAGAAATTCACGGTGAAAGATAGTAAAGTAGAGGGTGTTTCAGGGGAGAGTGTTCCTAAGGGTATAGATAACGTTAGATATGGTGAACAATACACGAAAGTAAATCGTAAGAAGACCTTAAAACCCAATGTAGAGTATACAACAAAAGAAGGATATAAATATACCACTGATGATAACGGACGTATTGCGATTGCTGAAGCTAAATTAGAATTGGGTAAAGCAAAACGAAATCCTTATGCCCAAAGAAAGGTTGGAGGAGACGATAGACTATCAAACGATGATGGTGGACATTTAATTGCAAGTATCTTTAAAGGTTCTGGTGAAATAGATAACTTAGTACCCATGAATGCTACTTTAAATAGGAGTGAATATAAGACTCTAGAGAATACATGGAAGAAGGCTTTAGTAGAGGGTAAAGAAGTAACCATTAAAGTAAAACCCATATATGAGGCACAATCAGCTAGACCAAGTGAGTTTAAAATCAACTATGTAATAGATGGTAAAAAATATTCAGATAGATTAACTAATTATTTAGGAGGTAAGTAGATGGAAACCAAAATAATGGAGCAGACATATCAACAAATTGCGAATACATTAATTAATATAATTCCAGAGGATTGGAAACAAATCTTTTTATACGCTGAATTTAGAGAAGGTTATAAAAAAGTTTTTTTCTATTATTACCCTGAAACTGGAGGGCAACCAGTATATAGTCTGGATATAACAGATTTATTTAATGTTGATGAGGAAGAGTTTGATGGGCTTGATGATGACTTGTATAATTATTTTTCAAGATTGCGTGAAGAATTTAAGGAGCAAGAACAGGAACTATGGACAAACCTAACTTTCATTTTAGATAACACAGGAAAAATGAAAATAAATTATGGATATGAGGATATTTCAGAACTTAGCCCAGTAGAAAAACAAGATAAATGGGAAGCTGAATATCTAAAGTAAAACATTATACAGAATGAAACCCCTTGATTGGCTAAATACCTTTCAAGGTTTCTTTTTTTGGGAGCTACCTAGTGCCGAATAAATAGTTTGGTACTAAGAGAGTAGAGATAACACTTATTAGTTATAAATAATGTTTGACAAAAATTTATCGTACATAAAAACAACTTTAAAAACAGGTACCCTATTTAAGCCCTATGGGTACCTCAGATAAAAGTCCGTCAGGTCTAAAGTGGTACAAAGTTCATCCCTTACAGCAAGGAATTTGCGCAAAAGCAGGTTCAGAAGGTTCAAGCCACAATAACAGACATCGCGAGATCAGGAAAAACCACGTTAAAAAATATAGGTGACGAACTCGGTAAAAAAGAAATTCCTAAACGGATAAGTATGGAACAAGTTTCCCTCGCAGGAGGACCAACCCTTCGCCAAGTTATGATCGAAAAGCAGACAATTAAGGAAGCCTATCAGAAATTCACGGTGAAGGATAGAAAAGTAGAGGGTGTTTCAGGGGAGAGTATACCTAAGGGTACGGGTAAAGGTAGGGCTGAAGTAAGTGAAGTTAAAACATTAGTGGACAACAGACTACAGTTTACAAACGGAAGAAAAAATAGGTTAAAGCCTGATATTAGATATAAAACAGGAGAGTATGATTACTTTTATGAAACAGATAATGTAGGTAGGATTGTAAAATTTGAAACAGAAAATTTACAATTAACAACGAGAACAGATAGATTGTCACACAGCAAAAACACACCTGGTAAAGTAAAAGGTCAAGACCATGCAGGGCATTTGGCAGGTGATAGGTTTGGGGGATCACCTAAAATTGACAATTTAGTATCGCAATTATCTGATGTTAATTTGAAGCAATATAAGAAAATTGAAGAGGAATGGGCTGCAGCTTTAAAAGAAACACCTCCTAAAAAAGTAACAGTTAATGTTGATATAATCTACTCTGGGAGTGATATGCGTCCTGAAAAATTTAAAGTAATATATACTATTGATGGTAAAAGGAGCTCTAGAGTTCTTGAAAATTAATCTAAGGAGTGAAAAGTAGAATGAAAGAATTTGAAGATAAGTTTAGTGAATTGCAAGCAGATATGATATCCATATGTATGGAATATGTTGAAGATAGAGCAGATAAAGTGTATGTTTATGCTTCACGTGAAGAAGGAGTTACTGCGAGCGATTTTTTTTATATGATTAACGATAAGTATGTAGAGCCTCATAAATTGAATGATGCATTGGAGAATGAGGAAGAAAGCTATGATCTATCTGCAGAACGAAATTTTATGGTATTAGATATCTTAAATGAAGATATCGGGAAAATCAAAGCATTGTGCAAAGAATATAAAAGAGATATGCCCACTGAGATGAAATTAATATATGATGTAAAGAGTGGGAACTTCAAAGCTGAATACAAGTATGATTTAGTTTATACGCATGATGAGATTAAAACGGCCACTCATATTTTTAATGAGTGGTTTGATGAGATAAAAAATAATAACCTTTAAATTGTTTACACTCGAAGATACGCTCTAATTTGAATTCATGACTTATTAAGGTTGTACCTTCAAGGTGTGTCAATGTAATTTTAATATTAGGTAATAAGAACGAAAATAGGGAGGGATAACATTTTAATAGATAGTACCCCTCATAGATGTCATACTGTCAACATTAAAACATGAAATTTAATGATTTATTTAGAAAATGAACTTAAAGCGCTTGATTGTCTACTAAAGGCAACGAGTGCTTTTTAGCGTTAAAAATTAAAAGAGCACAATAATTTTTATAATACCCCTAAGTGTTAAATAGTTATTATCTGTAAATGGACTGTAATAACTTTGAACAGTGTATTACGAAAGCAGAGGAAGAAGAGAATTATCTTTAACAATGGTTTTAAGGTAAGTTGAAATGGAAAATTAATCCGATAATATATGTGCCAGAAAGTCAAATACGAATTATAGGACTCCTCGCAGCCAATGGCCTCGGCGAAGCGGCCACCGGCAAAGACATGTTCGGCAACCAGCTAACCGAGGAACAGAGCCAGAACGGACTATTGATGGCACTCGGAATCGGCGGTGTGGCAGGTGCGGCGAAGGTCGCAGATAAAGTAGCAAGTGGTACAAAGTTCGTCCCTTACAGCAAGGAATTTGCGCAAAAGCAGGTTCAGAAGGCAAAAGCATTCGGCCGGCAAATCGGTAATGTGGAAGTACCTCTTCGTATCAGGGTCGAAGAATTAGCGACGGCGTATGGAAACAACTATAAACATGTCACATTTGATAAAAAGACGATTAAGGATATCGTGCAGAAGTTTGCGGTGAAGAGTGATGGTGGAAAGGGTATGGGTGTTTTGTACCGTGTCCAAAGAATCTTAGAAATAGAAGTCAAGTTCAAGCAAAATCCTAAACACAATGCAGAAGAATTCGCAAGACAGTTAAAAGACCAAGAAAAAGGGTTGAACGGTTTAACTATTGATGAGTATTTAAAGAATAGAGAAAGATATATATAGAAGGAAGAGCTTTAGAAGGGAATGCAGCTCAAAAGGCTGCAAGAGTAAAAGCTTATTTAGATAAAGATGATGAGTTAAGGGAGACAGGCTTATCTAGAAAAGAATCAGAAAAGCAGGCTACAGTATGGATAAATAAACAGGCTGCTTTACATAATCCAGGCAAATTGCGGGTGGCAATCCACTTGATATTGGTGGAATGGGAGATAAAAGGGTTAATTCATCCCTTGGTTCGCAATGGAGATATAGAATTGATGTTATAGATGAACAAATAAAAACTATTGCAGCTAGTATGACGGAAGTGGATAAAAAATCAATATACTTAAATGTGAAATTAATACAATGAAATAGAGGTGATTATAAAAATGTCAACTAACATTTTTGATAACTTTAAATTATTTGAAAAAGCACAAGCAGAAACTATTAATAATTTCAATGGTTACATACCTGAACAAGTATTAGAAGTGTGGAATAAATATGGTTTTGGTAGTATTTTAAACGGGTATTTAAATATTGTTAACCCAGAAAAATATAAGGAACTATTAAAGGATGTATATGTAAGAAACGAGGATGCTCTAGTATTGTTTACTACATCAATGGGGGATCTTGTTGTTTGGGAAGATAATAAATATTTAATTTTACTTAATTTTAGAAAGGGTGAAATTAAAGGGATATCGTCCGGTTTCAAATATTTCTTTCCTGATTTAGAAGATGAATCATTTTACCAAGAAATTTTAGATTGGAATCCTTATCCTGAAGCAGTTGATAAATATGGAGAACCAGATTTTGATGAATGCTTTGGTTATACCCCTCTCCTTGGATTAGGTGGAACTGAGAATGTGGAAAACTTGAAAAAGGTGAAACTTATTGAGCATATTTATCTAATTACTCAATTCATGGGACCAATCGAATAAGAGTCAATGAAGTTGAAAAGATGGTTGATGATTACAAGTGACTATCAAAAGTAAATGAATCCAGGGTCTTTTTTGGGGTTAAGTCAAAAAGCATAAAACTCAGGGGCATATCGTTTTTTTCGATAAGCTCTTTTAATTTGGTGAAAAAAGAATCCTAAATACTAGAAACTGGTTATATGAGAAAGTAGAAAAGAAATATTAAATCCCCAAGTAACACTCCAAGGATAAGACAGACATAGTAACAAACAAAAATCCTCCCCTACCAGTTAGGAATATTGGAGATATGGACATTTGAAAATTGAGCAGGAGGTGGGTAAGTATGAATGATATTAAACTTAATAGAATTTATCAAAAAATAGCCCAAACTATTAATGAAACTATACCAGAGGAATGGTCAAAGGTATTAATGTACGGTGAAATTGCTGACGGTACCGGTACGGCTTTCTTTTTTTATTATAATCCTAATAGTGAATTGCCTATTTATAGTCATGATATACCTGAAATATATAGTTTAAACGAAGAAGAATATGATAAATTATGGTATCAATTATTAGATGAATTAAAATTATTATCAGATGAATTTAAAAATAATAATCAAGAACAATGGACCAATTTAACTTTTACTTTAGAAAGTACCGGTAAATTTAAGGTTGACTATGATTATGAGGATTTATCCAATGCAGATGATCACGAAAGAAGGGTTATTTGGGAATATACTCGTTTAGGCCTTTTACCCGAATCTGAATATGATAAGAGGATTTTAGAAGAATACCTCAAGAAAGAATAATGGAGGATAAGTAAAGCTTGTTCTTTCATGACCTTAACGCAAAAGTTAAGGTCTTTTCATTGTTGAAATAGAATATATATCATCTATCGGTTCTCAGATAATAGGCCGTGAGGACTTAAAATCATATAGAATTACTTCAGGCAAGGTGGCATAGGAAAAAATTAGCGAGTGGTACAAAGTTCGTCCCTTACAGCAAGGAATTTGCGCAAAAGCAGGTTCAGAAGGTTCAAGCCACAATAACAGACATCGCGAGATCAGGAAAAACCACGTTAAAAAATATAGGTGAAGAAATCGGTAAAAAAGAAATTCCTAAACGTATAAGTGTGGAACAAGTATCCCTCGCAGGAGGACCAAGCCTTCCCCAAGTTGTAATGGAAAAGCAGACAATTAAGGAAGCCTATCAGAAATTCACGGTGAAGGATAGTAAAGTAGAGGGTGTTTCAGGGGAGAGTATTTCTAAGGGTACGGGTAATAACATTACGCAAGGCCCAAGATACGGCGAAAGGAAAATTCCCAATGAGACATATTCTAAATTAAGAAGAGCATCGCCGTCTTCTATAATACAAAGAGAAGTTAACAAAAATATAGATGATATTTTAGGAACTGAGGATTTTGCTTTACCTGGAAAAATAATTGATAAAAAACTGCATGCAGACCATATTGTTTCCCTAGAGAAAATAGCTCGTATGGAAGGTTTTGATTCATTAACTTGTAGAGAATTTTATAGGTCTTAGTGAAGCCGCTAATACATCTAAAGGTTCAAAGTCATTTGCAGATTGATACATCCATAAAAAGGAAAAAAATCCGGTGAATCCCGAATTTAGGGAAAAAATGATATTAAAAGAAAAAGAACTAGAAATTGAGATACAAAAGATGATAGATGAATTTAATAGGGTAAATAAAAAGGAGTGATTTCGGGTGGATAAATTATCTTTTTTAAAACAATACAGAAAAAGCATCGAGTTTGTATCTAACAAAGACTTACTCAATATTGAAAAGGAAAATATGCCTGAAAAATGGATTGAGATATTTTAAGAAACAGATAAAACTAGAAAGAAAGATAAACTAATAGCTTTATGGAATAATGTATGTGAAAAAGAATTGAGTAATACTATATCATACTTGAAAGAGAATTTATTAGAAATTGAACTAATTGTAGATAATGGACAATATGCAGTATTATATAGCGTAATGAGTGAAAATGACGAAATTCTTTATTATGAAGGTGGTATTCCGACCAATTCAATTAATATTTCAGAAATGCAACAAAATTGGTCTAATGTTCCAGTATCTATTAAGGGATTTTATGAAAAGTTACACAACGGGTTTTATTATCTGCCAAGTAGAGCTATGGGGCTTGTACCAGTAGACCGCATTACTCATTTTGAGGATTACGAATGGGGAATACTTGAAGAATTAGATGAACCATTAGGAATTAATATGGCATCAACATATGGTTTTTTTGAAAATGGCATGGGAGGATATGTTGCCATAGATTTAAAAAACTGTATCGATGACTTAGCGACATTATGGTTTACTAATGATAAGCCTGAGTATAATGTGGATTTCTGGGATATTGTAGATGAATGGATTGTAATAGGGCTTCAAGACAATTGAAAAATAAATTTGGAAATAGCGATATTTACTAGTCTAACAATCACAAAGTGATCTTAATGAGGTTAGTCAAAACCATAAAAAGTGTGAAGAGTATAATAAAGAAATGCCTACTGAAATAAAATTACATTATAATACTAAAACAAAACAGGTTAAAAGGACAATACAAAAATGATTTAGATATTCTAATTATGACGGATTATTGCCTGATGATATATTTGATATATGGTACGAAGAAATGAAACATAGGAATTGTAAATAAGACCTTGATTGGCTTTTGCCTTTCGAGGCTTTTTGCTTTAATTGCTTTAAGGTTAAGTAATCACATAAAGTGGTTGTTTATCTAAAATTAAAAGTAATGCAATCAAATAACGGAGGCATCCAGTTAACGGGTTGCAATCTACCCGAAGCCGAATGTCCATGAAAGAAGGCTTTAGTTGAGGATAAATAAAAGTAACTATTAAAGTTAAATTCATATTTGAGGCGCAATCAGCTAGAACAAGTGAGTTTAAAATATAACTATACAATAATTGTACTTAAAAAGAATTCGAATGGTAATTTTATTCTAACAGGCTATCCAGGAAAACAATGAAGTGAGGAATTTAAATGGACGAAGATTATGATTACTTTGAAGAGTTAAGAGATTTTTTAGGGGGAACATTCCACCAGGATATTAGTTCGCCTGAACAAGCATTAGCTGAGTTTATAAACGAAGCTAATAAAGAATGTTTGCTTTTTACAATAAGGTATTGTGATGAATTTTTAACTAGTAATAGAACAAAGCAGGAAAAGGAATACTATATTCAAACTAATGCTGAAATTTATTTTCCCGCTATTGGATTAACTCCTATAATGTGGCTTAATAATGTCGTGAAACAAATAAAAGAAGCTGTGAAATCAAAATAGAATTTTTTGTAAGACCTTAACGCAAAGGTCTTTACATTGTTGATATGAAGATCAGCTAGAATTTATATTTAGCACTTGATTGCCTTTTAGGCAAAAGTGCTTTTTATTTTTTTCGAAGATATTCAAGTATAAAACATTAAAGAAGGAATTCTCATTTAAAGAATTCCTTCTTTGCATACTATTTGTTAAGAAATGATTTTTCGAAAAATTCCAGAAGATGTTCTAGAGTGATTGGATCACTGTAAGTGGATGCTTTACTATTTATTTCAAATATACGATCGTTCTTAATTGCAGGTATATTTTTCCACGTTTCAGTCTCCACAAATGAATTAACTACATCCGGGTTTTTACTAAAGATAATATAATCTCCAGTATACTCAGGAAGCACTTCAGATGAGAGGACATAAATGCCGGATTTAAGTGCCTTTTCTTTTACTTTTTCAGGCATTTTCAAGTCCATTGCTTGATACAATATTTCTGTTCCGCGTGCATAATTATTTCCAAATACATAAAACTCCTTAGCATCATTTTCAATGACAGAAACGGTTGCATCTTCACCAATTTTTGCACGTATCGCTTTTCCTGCTGTTTCTGCACGTGTTTCGAAGTCTTTAACCCATTCTTTTGCTTCCTTTTCTTTGTTTAGAAGTTTTCCGATTTCTATTTGCTGTGATAAATAATCTAATTTCCCCCAAGTGAATACAACAGTCGGAGCAATTTCATTTAGCTTTCCGATATTTTTCATCTCGGATCCCGCTATGATTAAATCCGGTTCCAGTTCAATGATTTTCTCCAGGTCATCTTCTGAAACGACTTCCACACCCTTAAGTCTATCTTGAAAAAGGGGATTCATATTAGTCCATTGATCTATTCCAACAATATTACCTTCCAAAGCCAATACATTAGGTCCATTGGAGAGAGCAATTATTCTTTTTGGGTTTTTAGGAATCTCAACAGGACCAGTTTCTGATTGATATGTAATTGTTTCTGATTTTGTCTTGGAATCATTATTTTCGTTCGCTTTTTCGTTGTTCCCACAGGCACTAAGGATAAGTACGAACAAGAGCAGGAATGGTATGAATAGCTTTTTCATTTGATTTTCTCCTTACTGATTATAGTGTAGTTTAAAATATACCAAAAAATGTCTAATTAATAATGATATTCATTTTCAATGACTACATCAACATATTAATAGGAATGATAATCATTGTCAATAACTTTCACCAGATTGCTAAACTCCGTGAACTAAACCGTCACCCCTGCTAATCTGTTGTTTTTCTTCGTAAACCAAGTCTAGTAGTTAAAGGTGGATAGCACATTCAACCGGGTGCCGCATCCTAAGAAGAGGAATAAAATAGCTCGGTTCATTTCATCATTTTCCACATGCGTCGTTAAATACTTGATATTGAGGTCTTCTGATGGGTTCTTTTTAAAATTTTGAAGAATATTTGTTTACATAACTATATTATGGTTTAATCGTAGAGAAATCATATATATTTGAACGAAAATAATGATGCGAAAATTGTTATTCCTGGCCATAAAACTGGGGGAGATTTCAGTTTGCTTCCACATACATTGGAAATTGTCCAGAATCATGGAAGATGAGTTGATTTGCATTCAGTCTAAACTTTTAGCAACTTGTCCACACCTTCCATCAATCCATGCATATACAATAGTAAGGAGGGTGTTAGGATGGAGATAAATTGTTGTTATGAAGAAAAATGTTTTGAGAACAATGACCCAAGTACAGTATGGTTTCCTGGAAAGCGTTGTAAATGTAAGTGCAAATGCAAAAAAAACAAGCGCCGTTTTCATTAATCACTTAATGAATGACTGGACATAAGTTGTTCAATAGAGGCAGGCCTAGTGGCTGCCTTTTTTATTTGGACGTGCGTGATATATATTAGTGGAATTGTGCTGAAATATATAAAGTTGAAAAAAACACTCAGCCATTATGGCTGAGTGTTTTTAAGCATGGGCTATAGAAAATTTAAAGTTCATTGAACTAAAGTTAATCCCTAAATAGAAGGGCGTTTCGAACATAGTATCCATTATACGAACTCCCAAGAAATTGAACAGTAACTTGGATTAGTTTATGTAGCAGATAGCACAACCACGATGTCTTATTTTAGTTTAACTAAAATAAGACATTGGTCATCTTTACGTTGGAGAGTGTCCTCTTCATATCTAAGCGATTGTATAACTTCCTCCTTAAGTGTAGATAAAGGGGCAGCAGAATAGGTCTTTAACAATGAGTATAAACGGTCTGAACCTATAGGCTCTTCAACTCCATCTGTATAAAGGCACAGCATACTTTCCTTATTGTATGTAAAGGTATTTGTTTTAAAAATTATATCTTCAAACATCCCGAGTGGTGGCCGATTAGAACGCAACTCATATTGTTTTCCGTTTATATCCTGTAAAAGAACGGATGGATGGCCTGCATTGATATAATTAATTTCTCTCTTATCAGTATCGATTAAAAGGTAGACGGCAGTGCAGTAATGAGAAGATTTACTTGTGTTTTTGAATAAAGAATGGAGATGGTCATCTAATTCCTTCATCACCGTGTTCACTTCTGAACCTTTTAAAATTAATCTTTCAAATATGGAATGTAGTGACATGGTTATTAGGGCAGAAGAAAGCCCGTGCCCCATCACATCAAGTAGGATAAGGCCATACCGTTTGGCGTCAATTTGGTAAAAACCATATATATCACCCGATAATTGATTCGAGCCTTTATAGTACGCTTGAATTTCAAGATGTTCATTAATAATAGGAACTGGTAATAGTGTCTCTTGGATTTTTTTGGCAAGACCCAGTTCTCTTTCTGTATCTACTTTGTATTTTGCATTTTTTTCGTTCAATTCAATCAGCTTATTCTTTTGTATTTTCATCGTTTCATGAGCAATCTCTAAATCAGCATAAGCCTTATTCCTAGCATTTAGTGCGGTCTCTGCCTCTTTTTTCGTTTTAAGAAGCTCATTTTCTAATTCGTTTCTTTTTCGCATTGGAATCACCACACACTCAATAATGGTTCTTCCATCTCGCTCTCTTTGAACAGCGTTGAGTAACACAGGTACTTCTTCATCATCTACAGACTTTAAGGATATATATATTTCCTCAATCTGATTTTCTAACTTAATCAGAGGAACCAGATAAAGCTGATGAAAGAGTATAGCTGAAGCCGAAAGGATAAAATTAATAGGCTGCCCTTGCAATTGATCGAGATTATACCCCAATAATTTAAGTAAGGTTTGATTAACGGATAAAATATCATCTTCTTCTGATAAAGTTAAATATCCGCAGGGTGCCTCATTTAGTTGTTCATTCACAAAAATTCACACCCATCTCTATCTATAAATCGTTTGTCGGAAATTCATCCAAAAACTGTCGAATTAAGTATATCGTCTCTTCAGGATGACTCATATGTGGACAGTGTCCTGTTGCTTTCATCATTTTCAATGTACTATCGGGAAGATGCTTATGAATATATTCACCTACTGCTGACGGAGCAATAACATCTTTGGAACATTGTAAAATGAGTGATGGTACTTTTACTTTTGCTAAGTCTTTACGGTTGTCTGCAAAAAAGGTAACCTCCGCAAATTGTCGTGCGATAATGGGATCAGTAGAACAAAAACGATTCTCTAAATCCCGTTTAAGCTCTGGGCGATCTGGATTACTCATGACCGTTCCCGCAAAAGCGGTTGCCCAGCCTATGTAATTTTTGTCCATCATATCAATCAATCCTAAAAGTTGTTCTTTCTCGAATCCTCCATAATAATCCTTAGGGAGATTCAGGTAGCAAGGGGAAGGACCAACCAGCACAAGTTTAGAAAAATATTCAGGATGTTTAATTGATGCCAGCATGCCAATCACACATCCAACAGAGTGTCCAACAAATATAGCATCTTTTAGGTCTAATGCGGAACAAACATCAAGTACGTCTTGTGCATACCCATCAAGAGTACTGTATCTTTCCACATTATATGCCTGTATATCTGAATTACCTGACCCAACATAGTCAAATAGAATAATATGGTATTCATCTTCGAAATCTTTAGCAACTGATTGCCAGACATTTTGATCACAACCGAAACCTGGTGCAAATATCATTGGTCGTGTACCTTTTCCTCTAATCTTTACATTATTACGCAATAAAATATTGGAATACATGATTGGCTCCTTCTAGAAGATATACTTACTATATGTTAACACTAACCTTATTCGAATTAAAGAATTACACTTAAGAACTAAATCAGTGAAACATCCAAAACTTCACCAGGATTTTCTTGAATTGAAAATTGTCTGAGCTTGAACAGGAATGAGGAGAGAAGTATACACTTGGCGGAGTTTCAAGACTTTTGGAAACTCTTGGTCTTACGTATACACGAACCTCTTATACCCGGAAATGGCCGACAACGTTCATTGATAATTAGTCTTTGGATAGCCTTATTATAAAAAGGGATCAAGTATTGAATAAACTACGAGGGATTTTTTGGTTATGATCGCTAAGAATATATGGTTATAATTTAATAGAAAAATAGGGGTTTTTATAATGGGGAACATAAATTTCTCCCTATTTCTGACCCAAATCCTTGAATATTGTTTTACCCCTATCTGATCCCTAATTGGAGCTATTAATAACTAGCTTCAGTTTTTTTTCGCAAAATAATTATTGAAATAATAAATCGTTATCGGACATCTTCTTTGTTTTTCCTGTATAATAATACTATATTTTACATTTGGGAGGAATTATTCATGGACGAAGCCAGCAGTTTAATAGGGCTTTTTGCAATCATACCGATTTTGTTTTATTTGGGACTTATTGTTTTAAGTGTTTATTTCATAATTAAGATCATAAAATTCATCAATGCAAAGACAAGATTAGATCAAGAAAGAAATGAAAAGCTGGATGAATTGATAAAAGTCATTGGAAAAGATCAAGAAAATCAAAATAAGCCACTTTAATATAAAGGCTCTTTTCATAAAGATTGTTGTTTTTAAAACGAAACTATTTTAGGTTGATTGGAGCGGAAGTGCGAGACTCCTGCGGGAGCAGCGGGATAGGTGAGACCCCACAGGCGTTTACACCGAGGAGGCTCACCGCCCGCCCCGCGGAAAGCGAGCACCTGGAGGGGAAATCAACCACACTGCACTACTTCGTAAATAGCAACAAAGTATGCGAAAACAGCCAATATAAAAAAGCACAATTCCATTAGGGGTTGTGCTTTTTTTATTTAAGAAGGATGAAACTTACTAGATCCACATAAAAAGGGCGATTTTTTTGGAACGTCAAGGTAGCTGTACAAGCATTTCCCTAATTAGCACCATAACATATTAGGAGGTGATTGAATTGACAGTTAAATTAGAAACTTTATTGGATCGTTCAGAAAAGAATATGGGCAGCGGAATTCATCCAGTCGTAAAAGAATCAGCTTTGGAAATGGTTAAACGGGCATACCAAGAAGGCATTTTCGTGCAAATCAGCGCAGGTTATCGGTCTATGGAAGAGCAAGCAAAGCTATATGGTCAAGGTCGCCTAGGTTATATATACGATGGTAAAAACTATAGTGATTTATCGAAGCCGAGAGTGACCAACGCGATGCCAGGTCAATCTTACCATAACTATGGACTAGCCATTGATTATTTCATAGTCAGCGATGATGGAAAGAATGGCATATGGACAGTTGATGCAAAATGGAGACGTGTAGCGGCTATTGGTAAATCCTTGGGCTTTGCATGGGGCGGGGATTGGTCTAGCTTTAAAGATTATCCGCACTTGGATATGACGGGCGGACTGACTTATTCTCAGTTAAATGCGGGAACAAAGCCTAGACTGATATCAAAAGTGAATGGAACCACTCCACCACCTACACAAGTCGAATCCGAAGTCATTGTAAAAGAAACACCTGCAAAGGACAGCCGCAACCAAACTATCAAGTCCATTCAGAGGACATTAAATAGCAGATATAGTACAAAAATAGATGTTGATGGATATTATGGTCCCAACACTAAAAAAGCGCTGATCAAAGGTTTTCAAATCGAATTGAATAAACAATATGGTGCAAAGATCAATGTTGATGGAATATGGGGACCCCAAACAAAAGCGGCTTCACCTAATGTTAGGGAAGGGGCGGAAGGGAATATCACCTATATCCTTCAAGCTGGACTTTATTTGGAAGGACATAATCCACATGGCATGGATGGTATCTTTGGAAGCGGAACGGAAATAGCTGTGAAGTCATTTCAAAGGGCCAATGGATTATCTGCAGACGGCATCGCAGGTGAAAATACCTTTGCAAAACTATTTGGATGATATATGAAATGGAATAGAATTATTATGCTTAAAATTAGCTTAGCAAAAAAGCCCTATGAGGGCTTTTTTTGTATAAATGAAAATATAGCAGTCATTTTAAAAATAAATATCCCAATCGTTTAGGAATCGAAGTATAAGAAACGTAAGAATACATATGGGGACAAGAAATGTAACCGCATTTACGAAATGAAAGTACTTTAATGCGGAATGCTTTTTGACTTTAATCATTAAATAGAAGAATGATGAAGTTGCGATCAATGGGCATAACAAGCCAAGATCAGTTAAAATGCTTGAAATTGGGTGGTTCATAACACTAAGTCCAATAAGGAATGAAGCAAGGCAGATGACATTGATAACCGACAAGATGGTTGGTATTAACAACAAGTTCTTTTTTACTGTTTCCATAAATTTCACCCCCTGGGAGATAACCCCACAAATATCTTATAATATTCACGATTATCCAGCAAAACCTTTGATTAACTGTAAACAAAGACAAAATACTCAAATTTATCCATTCACAAATCTGAATTGTAATATTTATCGAGTATTTATGCTCATTTTTGTTCACTTAAAATTGACTGAAATATAATAGTTTTTTTAATTTTCCATCACATTCCTCCAATAAAGTTAAAGGAGGACATAACTTTATTGGAGGAAAAAAATGAAAAAAATATGGAAAAAGCCAATTTTGCCTATCGCCTCTATTAGTCTGGCATCTGTGATGTTTGTAAATGCCATTCCCGAAATTCCAGTTCAAGCAAAATTGAATGTTCAATCACAAGTGCAAACGAAAAATCATTTGCTTCCGCTTGGAACCCCAAATTTGCAGGAGAAAAGAACTTCCATGAATCTAGCACCAGGAGTGAAGTATACCAAAATCAATCGTGGTGAAACCTCTTCTAAAGACTTTTACACAGTGGATGTGGCATTTGTAGAAACACAAAAGCAGGCAAAGGAATTGTTGGGAAGTTTAAAGAAAGACGGTTTCAAAAATGCTCATATCATAAAAGAATCGGATCGGGCCGAGGATGACCGGAAAAAGGGACCGCTTGGGTACATTGTTCGCATCGGTCAATATCAGCTGGAAGCAGATGCAGCCGAAATGAAAAACAAGTTATCTGAAAAGGGGTATTCGGGACTTCGGACTGTGTATACGGGTGAAGACGGAGAGAAAACAACAGGACCATGGGTAGTGAATGTCCTTGAAGTGGATCAGGATCGATTTAATGGGCATGTGGTGCCTGAATTAGCAAATGATGCAGTGACAGGAAAAGAAACATTGACCCAAATCGCTGATAGAAATGATGCCATTGCAGGAGTTAATGCAGGATACTTTGTTATGGGAGAGAAGGATGGAACACCAGGCGATCTTGCCGGTATATTCGCAAGCAAAGGTCAACTTGTCAGTGAAGCAATAAATGGCCGTTCAGCTCTGATTTTATCTTCTGCTGAAGGGAAGGCAAACATTGCATCTGTGTCCACGTCAATTCAGGCTACTTCATCTGATGGGGCGGTTAGGGAAGTGGATGGATTGAATCGGAAGCCAGGATTAATCCGCAATTGTGGCGGTGTCGGAGGAGATACGACAACAGAACGGGCAAAACATGATTTTACTTGTAAAGATGGAAGTGAACTTATCCAATATACGTCCGTATTTGGAGAAAAGACTGAATCGGGCGACGGGATGGAAGTGGTAGTAAATCATGCCGGGGTAGTGGCGGAAATCCGTAACAAGCGTGGGGGAAACATTCCAAGCAGTGGTTCCGTTCTTGCGGGAACGGGGGAGGCGGCAGAGTGGCTTCGTGACCATGCCCGACAAGGAATGAAGATTCAAGTGAAAAGTAAAATAATCAGGGATGGAAAGCAAATAAAATTAGGCCAATCTACAAGTATGATTAATGGAGGTCCTCGATTATTGGAAAACGGAGAAATATCCATTAATGCCGTAGAGGAAGGCTTTCACTGGGAAGAAGATCCAGGCTTTTATTATCGTTTTGGGGAACGTCGTAATCCAAGAACGCTTGCAGGAATCAAAGAGAATGGCAATCTATTATTGGTCACCATTGATGGACGCGCACCCGGATGGAGCGTGGGAGCTAATTTTGAAGAAAGTGCGAAAGTCATGAAGTCATTAGGGGCAGTCGATGCCATCAATCTTGACGGCGGCGGTTCGACGACCATGACAGTTGGGGATGACCGAGTCACAAGACCATCTGATGCAGCAGGTGAACGCCCGATTGCCGACGGTATTCTGTTAGTAGAATAGATGGACAAAGGGACATTCATCGTTTTGGTTCAAGCGGGTCGTCACGAAAAAAATCTCTTCAGTTAGGTTTCTGAAGAGATTTTTTTCTGTGATATTTTGAAATAATTTAATATAGGGAATTTGAAATACTTTCAGAAGTTTTTAATAATAAAGAAATATGTTGTTCCATCGATTCCCTATGCCAGCGAAAGAAAGGCCCGGAAATGGAGATAGCTCCAATGACTTTTCCTTTAGCACCGAAAACTGGTGCTGATAATGCAGCTACATTCTTCGTGATTTCTTCCTCATTAATTGAGTAACGGGTATTCACTATAATTTCCAATTGTTGTTGTAGCATTTTTCTTTCTTCCTCTGGAAGGAGGTTTAATACTTGTGCCTGTAACCCTTCGCTTAGAAATGCCAATATTACCCGTCCGCTTGAGCCAAGTTGTAGCGGAATCCTATTGCCAACACCTGCCCTTCTGCTTATTTCCTGATTACTTACATGTTCTATTACACACATCCTAACCATGTTTGTTAACATATAAAACCCTACGGTTTCCTGTGTTTCGTCTCTTAATTTAATCAATTGTGGATCGATTATCGAGACAAAAGGTACATCGGTTATAATTTTATTTGCATAATCGATAAACACGGTGCCAAGTGAATATTTTTTAGAATCTGCATCTTGGAATACCAAACCGTCCATTTTCAAAGTGGTCAGCAGACGATGAGTGATAGGGGGAGAAATATTAAGGCTTTCGCTAATATTTTTAATTCCTTGTGGACCGGTTGTTTCATTCAAATAATTGATGATTTTGATTGCACGCTGCACCGTAGACGAAATCTTAGTGTTCATGTATATATCCTCCAAATAAAATTCCAAATTAATTTAATTATTTAAAATATTATAACATAGTAAGATAATGGGCCAATCAGTAGCTAGAATTGTTTTCTTTATCAATAATATACTCTGAACGGGGTGATTCAAAAAGTTAACGAAAAGTGAACTTTTTGGGTCATCCCTTCTTTTTTAGAAATTATATTTATATAAATTTTGGTGAATAAAAACTCAATTTTTCTGCAAGGTGAGGTCCTAATTAATAAATTGACTTTTCTGAAAACTAACTTTATATTCATAATATAGGAATTGAGATTCCTTTATTATGAATAATAATTTCGTGGAAGGTTGAAAGGAAGTGAATTAATAACCTGAAAAATGAATCACTTGTACAGATCCTGACTCGGAGTAAAGTGGGGATAAGAGAATTTTAAATGAAACATCAAAAAAGGGGGAATAATATGTCCGTGAAATTAATGAATTCTCATTCTAGTAAAGCCTATCCTGGTGCGATGCCAGACACGAAAGGATTAAACTTTTTTGAAGAGGATCAAAATTTGTCTTTTATACTTAAACATTATCTTTCTACTGAAAATTATGAACGTGCCCTTCCTCACCTAAAGGAGTTGGGGGAAGTAGCCGGAACAAGGCTTGATGAATTATCCCGCATGGCGGATAAGCATACACCCGAGTTAATAAATTACGATGCAAAAGGGGAGCGAGTGGATAAAGTTGAATATCATCCGTCCTATAAAGAGATGGAATCATTAGGATATGGAAAGTTCGCTCTGGTCGCTATGTCACATAAACCGGTACTGGGGTTTCCTACTAAACTGCCGCACGTGTTAAAGTACGGATTTTGGTATTTGTTCGTCCAATCCGAGTTTGGTCTAGCTTGCCCGATGAGCATGACTGACTCTGCTGCAAGGGTCTTAAGTAAATTTGGTGATCAAGGTTTAAAAGAAACCTATTTGTCTCGTATGACGAGTACTGATATAAATACATTTTGGACAGGTGCCCAATTTATGACCGAAAAACAAGGCGGGTCTGACGTAGGTGCTAATACGGTAGCAGCAAAGAAAGTGGATGATCATTGGGAGATTTGGGGTGATAAATGGTTTTGTTCCAACGTTTCAGCAGATGTAGCATTAGTTTTGGCTCGACCTGAAGGGGCCCCCGAGGGTACTAAAGGTCTTGGAATGTTTTTAATGCCCAGAAAACTGCAAGATGGAACGCTTAATAAATACAAAGTTAATCGCCTAAAAGATAAATTCGGGACCCGCGATATGGCTTCTGGTGAGGTGACATTTGAAGGAGCCGTTGCTTATGTGGTAGGGGATATAACTAAAGGGTTTAAACAAATGATGTCGATGGTGAATTCTTCACGGTTATCGAACGCTGTACGTTCCAGCGCGATGATGCGAAGAAGTTTTTTAGAAGCACTCGTTTCAGCTCGTGGACGGGTCGCATTTGGCAGCTCCTTGTCTGAAAAACCCCTTATGAAAGAAACACTTTTTGAATTATTACTAGATTGCGAAGCAGCTGCGTCGATCACATTTTACACAGCTTCCGTTTATGATAAATCCGATCAAGGGAACGTGGAAGCTGAAAGGCTATTACGAATTTTGACGCCATTGTTAAAAGGTTACATTTGTAAACGTGCAAGGAATTCTACCTCTGAAGGGATGGAAGCCAGGGGAGGAAATGGATATATCGAGGGTTGGATAGATTCAAAACTTGTACGGGATGCTCATGTGGGTTCCATTTGGGAAGGTACCACGAATATCGTTGCCTTGGATGTAGTAAGAGCGTTAGTGAAAGACGAAGCAGGAGAAATCTTTTTTAACGACTTATACAATCGGTTGGATGCTATTACGAATTCTTTGACTAAACAGATTGGGAAAATCCTTCTGCAAATATCCAAAAAAGTCGAATCGCAATCACACAGGATAATGAGTCTGAATGGTCCAGAAAGGGAATTGCCTGCTAAACAATTAATGAACCGGATGTATCACATATTCACTGCAAGTCTTTTACTAAATGAAGCAGAAGTACAAATTACAGCCCAAGAAAACTATCGGAAATTATATATGACTTTGCAGTATATCCATCGTTATTTGCTTTCAAGTGGCTTGGATGACCTTACTAATTTTGATTCATCATTATTACAATGCTTTGATGCTATTGTTGACTTTGACAAAGTATCAAAAGGGGCTGTAGAAGGTTTGCTGGAAAACGTGCAACAGGCCGTGAAACTCTAAACGTCAAAGGATGGGGGTGAGAATAATGACTAAGGCATTAAGCCGGATAAAAGTTCTTGATCTAAGCCGGGTGGTGGCTGGACCTGTCTGCACAAGTATTTTAGGAGATTTGGGTGCAGATATCATTAAAGTGGAAGGGCCGGATTTCTTGGATGAAACACGAGCATGGTTTCCTCCGGACATTGAAGATATTAGTTTATATTATATGGCAGTTAATCGAAATAAACGTGCCATAACGGTGAATTTAAAGACAAAAGAAGGAATTCAAATCATAAAAAAACTCATCCAGGAATCTGATGTTATCGTAGAAAATTTTAAGACAGGAACGATGGAACGGTTAGGACTCGGATATGAAGACTTGAAAGCGTTAAACCCTAAAATCATTCACTGCTCCATTACAGGGTTTGGCCATACAGGACCGTATAAACAATTGCCTGGATACGACTTTCTTGCCCAGGCAATGAGTGGTTTTATGAGTGTGAATGGCACATCCAATGGTGAGCCTGTAAAAGCTGGGGTTGCCATGGCCGATTTATATGCAGGTCTATATGCAATCATTAGCATATTAGCCGCTTTGGAGGCAAGGAACCAAACCGGTCGTGGTCAGCATTGTGACATCTCCCTTATGGACTCAATGGTTGCTTCATTGCTGAATATAGGTACAGGTTTTTTAAACACAGGAAATCTGCCTAAGCGGTATGGAAATCAGCATCCGACCCTTGTTCCCTATCAGAATTTCCAAACTAAAGATAAGGAGATAATAATTGCAGTAGGCAACGACAGGCAATTCCAACGTCTTTGTTCATTAATAAATACAGAGGAATTACCACAGGATGAGCGTTTTGCAACAGCTAATGCAAGAATCATATATAGGGAAGAATTAATTCCTAGATTACAAGAAGTGATATTAACAAAAACAGCAGATGAATGGCTTACACTCTTCAAAGAAAACAATATTCCTTGTGGTCCTATCAATACTTTAGATAGAGTTTTTACAGATGAACAAGTACTCGAAAGGCAAATGATTCAGGAAGTAGAACATCCCACAGTGGGAATTGTTAAACTTTTGGGATCACCTATAAAGCTCTCGGATACACCGGTCACAATCGAAAGGCATCCTCCTTTACATGGGGAACATACCGAAGAAGTATTATTGGAATTAGGGTACGATAAACAAGAAATTGAATCGTTCATGGAAGATAAGGTTATTTGAAATGAATTTCTTAGTCGGCTGGATATCCCGCAATTGATAGATGGAATAAGAAAGAAATTCCCTAAGTATTCATCAAGTAAGTAAGAATATTGAAGTTTAACGATGTTAAATCAACAAAATTAGTATGGGAAACGAAGCAGTGATGAATAATTCTACACCAGGTTCCTATCGTCCGGTGTTCTTCACATTCAAAAGAACATTGCTTACATCAAATGGATGTTTACCGCTTTTAAAATCCAAAAAATCAGGGGGGTTAGTATGGCTAAAGGTGCGTCAGATCGGACTTGGATGGTGGTATTCGTCGCATGCTTTTTAGGTCTTGTTGTGGATGGCATGGACTTAATCATGCTATCTATCACGATGCCTAGTCTAATGGAAGAATTTAATATTGGAAAAGCAGATGCAGGGCTCATTGCTACATGGTCCTTAGTGGGCATGGCGGTCGGCGGAATCGGTGGCGGTTGGTTATCTGACCGCTTTGGCCGGGTAAGAATGGCGACCTGGATGATGGTACTTTTCTCTATTGGAACGTGTTTACTCGGATTTGCCCAAACGTATGAACAATTTATCGTTATCCGTTTCATTTCTGCTATCGGAATCGGGGCGGAATATACTATCGTTACGATGCTTATGGCTGAATATGTACCTACGAAAAAAAGGACGACAATTTTAGGGACGCTACAAGCAGCTTATTCATTAGGGTATTTAGTGGCAGCTTTACTGGCTGGTGCAATCTTGCCTGAATATGGATGGAGGCCTCTTTACTTTATCGCTGTTGCTCCTGTTCTTTTGGCAATTTATATTAGATACAAAATTCCAGAACCTCCAGGATGGAAGGAAAGGGCTCAAGCGCAAAAACAAAAGGGTAATAAGAAAAATGAGTGGGCTGCGATTTTCAAAGATTCAAAAACAAGAAAGATTTTTATATTTTGGGGTCTTACTGCGACCTTTTTACAATTTGCTTATTACGGCATTGGTACCTGGCTGCCGACGTATATTGTTTCTGATTTAGGTTTTGATTTCAAAAAAATGACAGGGTATATTGTAGGGACATATGCAGCAGCAATCTTGGGTAAGATCATTGCAGGTTGGCTGGCCGATCTTTACGGCCGAAAAACGATGTTTATAGTTGGTGGTTTCTCTACTGCAATTGTCTTACCAATCGTTTATCTTTATAATTCACCGTCTAACATTATTCTGTTACTAACTATACTAGGTTTTCTCTATGGTATACCTTATGCAGTAAATGCTACTTATATGGCTGAGAGTTTTCCTGCACATATTCGTGGTACTGCTGTAGGGGGATCATATAATGTAGGTAGAGTTGGATCAGCGATGGCTCCATTTCTCATCGGTGTCATGGCAGAATCCTATTCAATTGGATTCGGATTAGCTACACTAGCTATTGCCTATGTAGTTTCAGCATTAATTCCTGCACTGTTTATTCGGGAAAAAATGTACGATCCATTTGGGAAGGAAGAAAATCCTGTAACTGAGCTGAAAGAAAACGTTTATACTAATCAATCTATATAAAACCTTTATATAGTGAGTTTTACATTTCAACCATATCAATTACTTAAAATAATTTCAGTAAGTATATGAATGCCGGAATAAATATAAAATAGGATGGGATTTGAACAGGTTTTTTGTAGTAGGTTCTGACGGCTTGATCCATGTTCGAGATGAATGTATTAATAATAGTTTTTCTCATAAAAGAGACCGTCAATGACGATCTCTTTTTTCTCCATTTTAGCTGTGGAAGTTCCTTTTTAAATCTTCATTCAAGATATGTCTAGACTAGTTACAAAACTCCCTTATAATCTGGTTCTTTATTTCTTCTATCGGAAATCCCTGTTGATAGGTGGATATCATCAACATAATTCCTTGTAGCACAGATGATAAATATAACGATCGTTTCCTTGAATCCGTTTCACCCATACTTTCAAATATTTTACATTGAAACTCAAATTGTATAGCATTTTCTTCAATTATGAGATGACTGTATTTTATCAAATCTTCATCTGACTCTGGCTGAGTTTGAAGGTGTAGATAGAACCGATGGACTTCTGGCTTTTGGTGGATATTATCAATGGCACCATTGATTATATGTTCAAGCTGTTCACGAGGTGTATTTAAGGTGAAAGCTTCTTCCATGACTTCCGCCACCTCCTTGATTCTGGCCTCGACCATTTCAGAAAGCAGTTCTTCTTTTCCTTTATAATAGTTATAAAGTAACCCTTTCGAAATGCCCGCCTGCTTGGCTATATCGCTTATGGAAGTAGCGTAATAGCCTTGTTTTATAAATAACTCCATGGCTGCAGCGCGAATTTTTTCTTTGGATGCTTGGCGAATACGGTCATTCTCTTCGGGTGTACGTGGCATTTTATTTTCAATCCTCCATAAAAGCAGTGAATTCTTGATATAAAACTTCAGAATGGGTGAGGGGCAGCATATGATCGGCATCCTCTATTTCGATGAAACGGATGTTTGGAACCTTTCGGAAACAATCGGCAACTCGGAAATTATCTGCCAAGTCCTTTTTGCCGATAAAAAATAAAGTTTCGGGGTTCAATTCTTCTAATCGTTCCATTGCCGGCGGCTGTGGCCATATCATGCAGAAATCAGCGGGCCACTTAAGCATGCGCCCGAAATGATGCCTGAACATTTGGACAGTGAGATCTTTGTGCGGACTATCGATAACAACTTGGTATGTTGGTGAATGAAGGGCAAGCTCTAACATCTTATCTATATTGGGTGCACTTTCCAATATCTTGTTATGATATTGTTCAAACTCCTTTGAATAGGGAAAACCAGTTAAAGAAGGAGCAATTAATACAAGTTTCGATACCCTTTCTGGGTGATTAAGGGCGAAATCAGTGGCAATCTGCCCGCCCATGGAATGACCTATAATCGTTGCCTGATTAAGTTCCAAGTAATCCATTAGTGCCAATACATCCTCAACATAGTTTGCATGTTTTATGGGGGATGGTGATTTACCGGCACCACGGCCATCAAAAGCGATCACTTTGTAATTTTTAGTTAAAAGAGATGCTGAAAATGTCCATAGCCTCAAATCAACCCCACCACCATGAATAAGAACAACAGGAAGACCCTTGCCATTAACCTCGAAATGTAAATCCAATGCAACCCCTCCTTTTTTATCACTGAATTTTCAGATTTATTTTATTATTGAATGAACGTTTAGTCAATAGAAAATGCAATTAAATTTTGAAAAACTGTCTAAAAGTATTTTAACTTTTATATAATGCTGATTTTACTATTAATGTTAATCTAAATGTTTATGTAAAGTGTCTTAAAGTTAGTATATGATTTAACATATTAGTCTTTTAGACAGAGGTGGTTTAAAAGACTTTAATAGGGTAGTTTCAACAGTTGGACAAACACATGAAAATCAAATTGAATTACTTCAGGGATATGGCTAAGGAAAATTAATCTGAAGCAAAATCAAATCGAATAGCTCTTCATGGAGCATTAGAGTATTTGCGAGAAGAATATAAGCTAATTGTAACCAAAATAGATAGATTTGCTCGCTCAGTTAAAAACCTACATAATGTTGCTAGCCATTCTTAAAAGAGCAAATAGATTTCTCAACTCCATCAGGGAAATAATGTTCACAATGCTAGGGGAAATAGGTAAAGGTGTATAAGTAATATTTGAAGGAAATGAGAAAGAGGGTTAGAATCTTACATTCACTTTAATCTTGGATATTAAAGCTGTAACATTTTCACCTTAATGCGTGATGTTACGTTTTTTAACAAATTTGTTAATGATGGATCACCCCGTTTTGGGACTTTTCGTGAAAAGGATATTCCCTCTTTTATTTAAGTATTCGCAGCCTTTTTTCCTGAATAGATAGGCGGATACTAAACTTGAGTATTGCGTTACGAACTACAAAGACTTATATTCAATAATCGGGCAGCTTGTGGAATAAACAAGTGATAATTGTACTCGGCAAAAACAGGTGAATTTTTTTCCGATACAACTTCGTAACACTTACTGACGAGTAATGATAACTTTTTCTAAGGGTGGAATACATGGAAAATATAAAAATTTTAATAGCTGATGATGATGTTGAGATTGCTGATTTGGTTGCTATACATTTAGAGAAAGAAGGGTATCGTGTCATTAAGGTATCGGATGGGCAAGAAACCATTGATATTATCCAGACTCAACCAATTGATTTACTGATTTTGGATATTATGATGCCGAAAATGGATGGATATGAAGTTACCCGTCGAATTCGCGAAAAACATAATATGCCGATTATTTTTTTGAGCGCTAAAACGTCTGATTTTGATAAAGTGCAGGGACTCGTTATTGGAGCAGACGATTATATGACGAAGCCATTTATACCCATTGAATTGGTAGCTCGGGTAAATGCACAGCTGCGGCGCTTTATGAAATTGAATCAACCTAAATACAAACAGGATACAAACTTGGAATTTGGAGGATTAACGATTTCTTCTGAACAACGTACAGTTACTCTATATGGTAAGAATATTGAGTTAACACCGAAAGAGTTTAAAATTTTATATTTATTAGCCAGTAATCCAAATAAAGTCTATAATGCAGAAGATATTTTTCAGAAGGTATGGGGGGATGCATACTATGAAGGGGGGAATACCGTTATGGTTCATATTCGCACTTTGCGAAAAAAACTTGAAGAGGATAAACGAAAAAACAAATTGATAAAAACTGTATGGGGGGTAGGTTATAAATTCAATGGGTAATATTCTGCGAGGCTTTCGTTCAAAAATGATCATATTGTTAGGTTTAAGCATGTTGTTGTCTAGCGTCATAACATATTTCCTCTTTAAAGTACTCCAATTGTATTATTATACAAATGTTAATTATGGAGATACACTAGCTTATTTTCGCAAAATCATCCAAAATATTGGAGACCTTAACGTCTTTTTGCTTGTATTTATCACGCTTTCGATATTATTCTTCTTTTTACTTACAAAACCCTATTCTGCCTATTTCAATGAGATTTCAAAAGGAATTCATTATCTCGCTCAGGGTGACTTTAAGCATCGAGTTCAAATATTGTCAAATGATGAATTTAGTGATATTGCACAAGGCATTAATCTGGCAAGTGAAAAATTGGAACAAGCCATAGAAAGGGGTGACTTTTCGGAGAGTAGTAAAGAGCAGTTAGTAGTTAACTTGGCTCATGATTTGCGCACACCTCTTACCTCTGTTTTAGGTTATTTAGATTTAATCCTTAAGGATGATAATTTGACAGAAAATCAGGTCAGGCATTATTTAACGATTGCCTTTACCAAATCTCAACGCTTGGAAAGGTTAATTGATGAATTATTCGAAATAACTAGGATGAATTATGGGATGTTACCAGTTGAAAAGAAACAAATCGATTTAAGTGAGCTACTTGTTCAATTGAAAGAAGAATTGTATCCTGTCTTCGAGAAAAACGATTTGATAGCAAGAATGAATATCACTTCCCCTTTATCTATCATGGGTGATGGAGAGTTATTGGCACGTGTGTTTGAAAATCTTCTGATTAATGCAAATCGCTATGGGTATGAGGGGCAGTATGTGGATATCAACGGTTTTATTGATTCAGAGGAAGTGGTTATTCAAGTTCTCAATTATGGGGATGCCATTCCTCCAGATGAACTGCCTCATATTTTTGATATGCTTTATACTGGTGACAAAGCACGAACTCATCAAGAAAATAGTACAGGTCTCGGTTTATTCATTGCGAAGAATATTGTAGAGCAACACAATGGGACAATATCCGCCGCAAGTGATTTAATACGCACTATATTTGAAGTCCGATTACCAATAGCGGATTCCTAAGAAGTTTAATAATAAGATCCTAGTGAAAATTTAAGAAAAATTTAATGTTTACCCCACTTTTTATTTTAAAAGTTTTTCCTATCCTATAAACAAGTTACATCAAGGAGGAGACTAAAAATGAAAAAGTGGGGAATTTTATTGGTTTTTGCATTAATTCTAGTTTTTATTTTTAAGATATTACCGATATCCCAAGATAAAGTAGAGAATCAAATATATGAACAAAATGATAATACAGTTATTGAAAATCCCCTAAAGATTGAGATTACAGAAGAGCAGATCCATCAAGGGAATCTACTTTTGGTTAACAGTGAATATGCAGTTGAACAAGCTGGTATACAATCGGATATCATAAATTTATTTACACACAAAGGATTAACTACCGGATACCAGTTACCTAATAATGAAATAAAATTATCAGAAGAAATAGCTGAAAAATTTTCGGAGATGATAGCTGCGGCTGAAGAAGATGGGGTTAGTAATTTCTTAATTAGCAGTGGTTATCGAGACTTTGATGAGCAAAACAGACTGTACAAGGAGATGGGGGCTGACTATGCTTTGCCTGCCGGGCATAGCGAACACAATTTAGGATTAGCACTCGATGTAGGGTCTACTCAAATGAAGATGAAAGAAGCACCTGAAGGAGAGTGGATAGAAGAAAATGCTTGGAAAAACGGCTTTATCTTACGCTATCCCGCGAATAAAACTGATATTACAGGAATTCAATATGAACCATGGCATATTCGCTATGTCGGCTTTCCTCACAGTGCAATTATGCAGGAAATGAATTTAGCTTTGGAAGAATATTTGGATTATTTAAAAGATGAAAAGAGCATTTCTATTAGTGTTGAAGGGAAAAAATATACAATTTCATATTATCCCATTTCTCAAAGTGGGACAATTGAAGTTGAAGTACCAGCGAATGAACAGTATGAAATATCTGGTAATAATATGGATGGAGTGATTGTGACCACATTGAATTAGGTTCAAAAATGATAAAGTAGGAGACGTATTCTATCTGCTTACACTTACAGTTTTGTATACTTATTTTTGTACTAATATTTATTGGGTTTCAAATTGTATTTTTATTAAAGGCGCAAAAATATTTAAGCATTTTCTATGGGTGTATGTTTTTCTTTTTCACCTTTCACTAGAAATCAATACTTCCATTTTCTTCTGAAGGTATTACTACATATATATTGAACCTTATTCTATTTATACCCTTATGTTTTTGAACACCTTAGGGGCGATTATTGGACGTTAGCAGCTGGGATTTTGGTTCACTCTTTTCCCGTATTAATATAAATGGCGGTATCATACTAAACCCTGTCAATGCAGGGATATACATATCTGCTACTAAGTACACATTCAGAAGAATTGCCATTATTAATGTTATTTTAGAGACAGGTTCAGCTCTGTATTGTATCCAAACTGCAAAATCAGGTACAGTAGCTATTTCAGGATGGTACGCTTCAGCCTATGTGAGTCCTATCAATGCTTCGTCAGTATTAGGGCGTTCATCTGATTGGTTAGTGGATTTATCAGGTAACTTTGCTACAGTACCCAATGATTGTGAAGATGGTTCTACTTTTAGAGGGAATGGAATATTTAGAATTAGAAAAGCTGGTGCTTGGGTAACGATATGAAAACCAATAACAACAATCAAACGCTAACAAGAATAGCGGCGGTTTTATTTTGGCTAAATTAGGAAGATGTAACAAAGTTGGAACTTCTATATTCAAAATTATTTTTCCTGATTTAATATTAGAGTATAATAGTAATAAATGAATAAAAGGTGTGATTTTTCTGACGGAAGCACTAAAAAGGCAGCATAGAAAGTTACCTCGTTTGATAATTATCCAACGGATCATTCTTATTACAATTGGTGCTTTGCTAATGGCCACTGGATTGGAAATCTTTTTAATTCCCAATCATGTAATTGATGGAGGCATTACAGGTATTTCCATTATGCTTTCTCACGTTACCGGTATAAAACTGGGAATCTTTCTATTCCTTTTGAACCTACCATTTGTATTTCTGGGATATAAACAGTTTGGAAAAACCTTTGCTATATCTACTGTATATGGGATTATAATGCTTTCCATTTTTGCGACATATTTTCATCCTATCCCGCCCTTCACTGAAGATATCCTTCTTGCTACAATTTTTGGCGGTATTTTTTTAGGTATAGGTGTGGGAATAGTAATTCGTAACGGTGGTGCTCTTGATGGGACAGAAATACTTTCGATTGTAATAAGTAAAAAAGTGCCTTTTTCTGTTGGTGAAATTGTTATGTTCATCAATCTATTTATACTTGGTTCTGCCGGATTCGTTTACACATGGGATAGAGCTATGTATTCAATCTTAGCTTATGTAATAGCTGCTAAAGCCATTGACATTGTTATTACTGGAATGGAAGAAACAAAGTCAGTTTGGATAATTAGCGATGAAGCAAAAGAGATGGGTGATGCAATCAATAGCCGCTTAGGACGAGGTGTGACATACTTACATGGTGAGGGTGCTTTTACAGGAGAAGACAAAAAGGTTATCTTCTGTGTAATTACCAGACTTGAAGAATCCAAGTTAACTACAATTGTTGAAGAGATCGACCCTTCATCTTTCTTAGCAATGGCAAATATTGCGGAAGTACGTGGAGGAAGGTTCAAAAAGAGAGATATTCATTAATGTTAACCACACAGGAAGCGCTCATAACTTGAGTGCTTTTTTTGCATACTTTTTTAACAGGATCGGAATAATTTGTAGTAAAAAACATTGGAGAATAAAAGCATTTTGTATTTACTGAGCTTTTTTTATTAGCAGGGTTAAATGGGGCAATTGGAGGAGATGGAGGGATTATTATCCGACCATCTTATTCTTTAGTATCGGTGATCTTCTATATAGTCGTTTACTCAATAACCATCAACTGTGGGCTTATCAAGAAATATTTTAAGTGTTTTGGAAACATTAAGTCTGAAATTTTATTATTAACAAAATCCAAACCGTCCCAAAAGGGTGGCTTTTTATTATGTAATGAGAGGGATGGAAACATAAGAAAAACTAGACATCCACTTTAACCAAGTGATGACTTATTCTTTTTTAGAATGTAATACATAGAAAAGGCACTTAACCTAATTGGTCGAGTGCTTTTTGTGTCTTTTTTAATACTTCTTTATTTTTATTAATGAAAACTTTATTTCTTAATATCATTTCTTTATTATTAAGCTCATCATTTAGTTCGGTAGTATTGTTCAGTTTCTCTAGAAGTGAGACTATTGATGGCATTGCTAATAATTCATGGAAAGCTATGTTTGTTTTAATAGATAAGATTTTTAACTCAGTAAGTTGACGAGGAGATAAAAAAGACTCAAATGGTTGCCTTTCATTTATTTCCATAATTGTATCCTCCATATGATGTGAATTATTAAATTGTAATTTAATTATAAAATAGATAAGTTCAATAAATGTATTAATCATGTAAAGATTTGATGAATTGTAGAAGGTTGGATAAAATTAGGGTAATATCCTGTTAATATGGTAAAAAATTGATGATGAATAGGGGGGGATTATAATAAGATACAACTAAATACTCAGATGGTTTTTCTGAAGACTCATTTTGGAAGAAGATTAAAAAATTCGGCAAAAAAGCAGGGGTTAAAGTTGTTTATGTAGCTTTACTATTGTTTTACACACGAATTAATGGCTAAGGCGTTTACGGAACTATACTTTAGTTTTACTAAAGGTGGATCTGGAGATGTAGAATTCGACAAATTAGGCACAATAGCTTTATTTTCTGCATTGGCAAATGATGAAGAAGGGAAACAAAAGGAATTAGATAAAATGGGAGCTCACGTTAAAAGACTTAAGAATGAAAAAAAGAAATAGATAAAGTCTTGTCGTGGTCATCTAGTTTACCCTCTGCATGCAGAGTACCGATAAAAAGGGAAGCAAACAAAACATAGCCCCCAAATACACCATCCATGTAGTATTTGGGGGCTACTTGACGTTTACCTTTATAGCGAATTTACTTAAAATAAGGAACCTTTTTCAAAGCCACACAAACTGGAACGGCAACGATAATTCCTAATATATTTTGAACGAGATCTCCAGGTATCGAAGCTAAAGGTGCAATCCAATTACCGTATAGAATCCCTTCACCAATATAATAAACAGCTATCATAAATGGAATTGAAACGATTGTTGCTATTACATTGAAAGCATTGCTAGTACCGTTGCGACCCTTTGACCAAGCGATTTTACCAACTATATATCCTTGCAAACCACGCGCCACAATGGTGATAGGTGCCCACAATGTCCACCCTCCAACTATATCAAATAACCCCATTCCTATCGCACCAGCAAGAGCTGCTTTTTTAGGACCAAATAAAATAGATGCAATAAAAAGCATAGCTGTTCCTAGATGAACTAACCCTCCATTTGCGGCAATTGGCAGTTTAATATTCAAAAAGAATGTAGATAGGAACACAAGAGCAATCAACATAGCGGTAATAATTAAATCCATAGTTTTTTGACTTGACCTTGAATAACTTTGTGTATTTTGCATATCTGTAAACCTTCCTAACTAGAATTTTCCTCTGATTTTAGCAAAAGACTGGTGTCTATAAAAGTGTCAATTTATTAAAAAACTATGAGGTCAGTTGATAAAACAGATATTATACGTATTGAAAAGAGAGAGGAGATGACTGTTTTTAGCTGATTTATGATAAGATAAATAAAGTTTAAAGTGGATAGGCCATATGGAGGTTATTATGAAAAAAGTTGCTGTACTACAGGATTTATCATCTTTTGGAAAATGTTCATTAACAGCTGCAATTCCGGTTCTTTCGGTCATGGGCGTGCAGGCATGCCCTTTACCAACGGCCATATTGACTGCGCAAACCGGATATCCAAGTTTTTTTTGTGAAGATTTTACATCCAAAATGAAAAACTTCATAGAAGAATGGAGCAAGCTTAATGTAACCTTTGATGGAATCTATACCGGCTTCGTTACTGGTGAAGAGCAAATTAATAATATTTTCCATTTTTTAGATAAATTTTATACAAAAGAAACCATTTTACTTGTTGATCCAGTAATGGGGGATATAGGAGAAGTCTATAAACTTTTTACCGATGAATTACTGGTACTTATGAGAGAACTGGTGAAGCGTGCAGATGTCATTACACCAAATGTTACAGAGTGCTGTTTATTAACCGGATTGTCTTATGAAAAGCTGCATAGCTATTCTAACGAAGAGGACTATATTAAAGCGATAGAAGAAGCAGGGAATATGTTGCAGCAAGAAACGGGAGCTCAAGTTATCATCACTGGAATGAATCCACCGTCAGCAGATTCAGAGAAGCAGTTTATCGGAAATATGTATTTGGACGGAAGTAGAACCTTTTATAGTGCGACGCAGTATAACGGTGAAAGCTATTCAGGTACTGGTGATCTATTTGCATCTGTGATTATGGGAAGCATGATGCGTGGAGAGAACCTAGAAAAATCCGTACAGCTCGCAGTGGCATTCCTGACAGAGGCTATCAATGATTCCTCCTTGGAGCAAATTCCTAAAGTAGAAGGAGTTAACTTCGAAAAATATTTACGAATGTTATTATGAATGCTTTAAAAAATGGAAAAAATAGAGTAACAAAAGCTCGGCTTTTTGACTAACCGAGCTTTTTGTATAAATCAAATAGTACTTATATTTTTGCCGAATATTGTGAAAAACCACTTAAATAATAAGGAAACTTTCTATTTACCTCACAACAGCCAGTTTTTATGTTCGTTAAAGTTTGAAAATATTTAACTTCCATAGACCTTACAAAGATTAAGAAAAATTACTTTAAGAAAAAATAATATTATCTACAATCGAGGAATTAGAAGCTCTATTTCCTGATAAGGATAGATCAGAAATTATAAAGAAAATGCGTCAATTAGGTTGCTTAGAATTAAAAAACGCAAAAATTCCATGGAGTGCAAAAACAAATAAAGAAGATAGACCGCCTTGTAAAATTACTTATGCTAATGAGCCTAATATGGAATTAATGGCTAAAGCATTCACTCACCTATATTACTAACGATAAACCTTGGCTTGAAGAGGAATGAAAAAAGCTAAGGAATATACCTCAGCTCAGTTAAGGGGAATTAATAAAGAAAGAAAAGCTAGTGATAATAATATCTTTTACAATAAATTTCTTGTTTATACAAAAGACCACCAGTAATTGCTATTGGTGGTTTTTTTCAGTTTGAACTAATTCAATTTCAAATAAATCTTCTATAGATATATCTAATGCTCTGGATATTAAAACTCCAGTTGACTACATCTGTGAATACAGGGTGATCAACTAATGAATAACAGATATCTTCCTTCCATTACTCTCGCCAATGATGTCTTCCAAGAAATTATCACAGCCACTGAGTTAGAGATTACCGAGTTAAAGAAGCACTTGATAAATACGATAGGAAAGGTAATAAAGAAGCTGCAAAAGTCACGGTGGAAGTGTTATTCGCTACAATGAGGAAGCTAACATATTATGAGAAAATGCAAAAGAATCTTCCTGAACTTGGCAGGCAAGGGGGGATTTGTAACTTTGGAATACCAGAACGTGAAGTTGTATGAAAACAAGTTCTATAAGAAAAGAGCCTAAGTAGCAGTATTTACTTAGGCTCATGATAAGCATGCATTTCTTAAAAATATATTTAACTTCTTAATTGAAAATAGGACTTAGAAAAAATAAACAAACTGGAGAAACTACTAACAAAAGTTAGTAGTTAGATTTAAGAGTATTAATAGTATTTTAAGGTCTAAAATTGATCACATACTGCTCACATTTTTGCTCACAAAACTCGAACTATTTATCAACTTTTATTTATGATTTTTTCGATTAGTATTTGCAAATCATCCGGCTTATGAAATTCAATCGGCGAAACGCCTTTATCGAACTCTATTGTATTGGATTCTATCATCAATACATACTTCCCATTAATCTTTCCTAAATGAATGCTTTCGCCAAAATCGGCTAATAGTCCTTTGACGGATGTACTGCCAAGCTTCATTCGCATTTCGGCTTCAGGTGTATGCTCGACAATCTGGGCTGTGGCTTCGACGACTTGGTGCGTTTCAAGGCGTTCTTGAATTTCCCGCTTTTCACTGGTTTCCCAGATTTCCAGGTCCTGTTCGAATTTTTGCAGTTCGTCACTGTTTTCTTCGAATTGTGCGGATACATGTTCATGGACCATGTGGATGACCTGGTTTTTCATGATTTCCGGCATCGATTCGCCATATTCGACGAACTTCAAGAAGTCCTCGAAGTAACGGGCATGTGAGGCCTGATGGATTTTCAGCTCGCCTTCTTCGACCATTCCTTCTTCGGGCATGTATGGGTATTGGATGGACTTCATATTTTTAGTGGTGATTGCCATTTCAACGTGCCTAATCAAGGTCCGTTCATCCGAAATGGAAGCAACCTTCGGCTCGAAATCACATTTTAATAAGAAAACGAATGGTTCATCAAGATATTTCGTTAATTTTGCCGATGCGATTATGAAGACACCGCCACGGACGGCACTTGTATCAATATAAGACCGCGTGAATTGTTCATTTTCCTCTTGGAACTCCTGTTTTGTTTTTGCATATCGAACACGGTTAAATACATTGTAATTAGGGTTGGAATCAAGTGCATGTCCTTCTTCGACAATAAAAGATCCAATTTTGGTCGGTATTTGTTCAGTTTTTGGATGACGGTCGACTTTCCGTTTGGAAATCTTCATCAATTCCCCATCCAAAAAATCCTTTAGAGGACTTTCTTCGTATTCTTCTGTATCAAGAGTTTGGAAATGTTTAAAGCGCTTATCAGCCTGATCGCCTTTTCCTTCGACTTGGATCAAATAAAAAGACAGATAGGTAATTGCAAAATCCATGAATGTCACCTTCTTCAATTATTAAGCATAATTCCCGTACTTTTTTTAAGACTTAATAAGTATAGTGATGTACTTTGATTCCGTCAAACTATTGGTGCATGAATGATCAGAATAATATTGGAGTATTATTTCATAATAATACATATACAAAAATAACGAATGATTCTATATTGGATTAAAAATATTAGAACTTTTACAAGAAAAAATTAATCGAAATACTCTAATAGCTTACTTTATTGATATTAAAATAATGAATTGTTCATCCTTATTTGTTAAATATTGATATTCCTGTTGAATATTAAGGATTCCCTTCCAAATAAAATTCAAAAAACGGAATTTTACAATAATAAATCATTGACGAAGGAAGGGGTAATACGTATAATTTGAAAGTCAGATAATTCAGGAATTGTAGAAATTTGTCGAAATTTCTTCGATATAAATGGTAAGTGAATTTATTTGTCTGTAGTTTTCAGAATAGTTTATAAAATTTACGGAGGAAAAAACATGAGTATTTTTAGGAAGAAGTCCATTGAGGACTTGTTGAAAAACGCAGGTTCCGGCGGTAAGGGATTGAAACGGGAACTAGGGGCTTGGGATTTAACGATGCTAGGAATCGGAGCGATTATTGGGACAGGCATATTTGTATTAACAGGTACTGGTGCAGTGAATGCTGGTCCTGCACTTTCATTATCTTTCGTCATTGCTGGGCTTGCCTGTTTATTCGCTGCACTTTCTTATGCAGAATTTGCAGCTTCCGTGCCGGTATCCGGTTCGACTTATACGTATGCTTATGCAACTTTAGGTGAATTCGCCGCTTGGATAATCGGCTGGGATTTAATCCTTGAATACTTATTGGCTGTCAGTGCCGTATCGGCCGGGTGGTCGGGCTATTTCCAATCATTTCTAAGTGGATTCGGAATTAACTTTCCGGAGAAATTGACGGCAGCACCGGGTTCGGTCGAAGGTGTCACGACTTATATGAACTTACCAGCCTTTTTGATCGTCATGGCGATTACCTTTTTGATTTCCATAGGTACGAAACAAACGACTAGAATCAATAATATAATGGTCGTTATTAAAGTGTTGGTAGTGTTGTTGTTCATCGTTTCTTCTATATATTATGTGAAACCGGAAAACTGGCAGCCTTTCATGCCATTTGGAATCGATGGGGTATTTTCAACTGCCGCCTTAATGTTCTTTGCCTTCATCGGCTTTGATGCAGTTGCATCTGCGGCTGAAGAAACAAGAAATCCAGGTAGGAATTTACCACGGGGAATTCTCGGTTCATTAGTCATTTGTGTAGTGCTTTATATGGCGGTAAGTTTGATCATGACTGGTGTAGTACCGTATGCACAATTCAGCCAGGCTCTTGACCATCCGATCTCTTTGGTATTGCAAAGCGCAGGACAAAATTGGATTGCAGGAATCATCGATCTAGGTGCCTTCCTCGGGATGACAACGGTGATTTTGGTAATGTTGTATGGCCAAACGCGAATTATGTTTGCGATGTCACGTGATGGGCTGATGCCAAAATCCTTATCAAAACTTCATAAAAAATATAAAACACCTTATGCAGCTTCATGGATATTTGGTATGATAGCGGCCTTATTGGGAGCATTCATACCTCTTGGTGAATTGGCAGAGTTGGTCAACATTGGAACATTGACTGCTTTTACGATGATTTCCGTAGCGGTCATCGTTTTACGTAAAACAAGACCGGATATGAAACGAGCTTTTTATTGTCCGGCAGTACCGCTCGTTCCTGGCCTGGCAATCGTTTTTTGTGTATTCTTGATGATTCAGCTAGGGAGTCATACATGGATAAGGTTTTTAATCTGGATGGCTATCGGAGTAGTCATTTACTTCGCTTATTCCCGTAAGCATTCCAATCTTAACCAGCAGGAAAATGATCATTGAAAAAGACACTTTTTGAGCGTTTCAGTTTGACGACTAAAGGCGCGAGCTTATTCAAGTGTTCGAATTGAGTCCAGCCTACAGTTTTTTCTTAAAAATATATTCCAGTTGATTGGAACGGAAGGTACGAGACTCCTGCGGGAAAAGAGCGTCCAATTGAAACCCCACAGGCGCCAAGAGCGCCGAGGGCGGACCGCCCGCGGAAAGCGAGTGCCTGAAGTGGAAATCAACGTTCATATTCTACACTCTCTCAAAAAAAGTATACGGTCTGAGACACTCTCTGGAGTGTCTTTTTTGTTTGGACATAAATAGTTCATAAGTATTGCGTGAAAGAAGAAAATTTCTCAAAGTGAATTAAGATTAACAGACTTTATGTCGAAATAGTATATATGGGTTAAAAAATGGGGGGCAATACAATCATGAAAAGAATATGGAGAAATAAACAAAAGATAGATTCTATAGACTATACTCAATATAAAGAACACGTCAGTATCAATATCAAGGAATATCCGAGCGTATTGAATCAAGTGGAAATGATTCATTTGAGCATCGAGGATTTGTGCATAATTCGTTCTTTACAGGAACAAGTGAAGGGACATTTGACACAAATTGTAGGGAACTTTTATAAAAATCTAGAAAATGAACCCTCTTTAATGAAAATCATTAAGGACAATGGTTCTGTTGATAGGTTGAAAAAGACACTGCATCGTCATATGTTCGAAATGTTTAGCGGAACCATCGATGACGCGTATATTAAACAACGTTATATTATTGCACAAGTACATGTGCGAATTGGACTTCAGCCAAAATGGTATATGAGTGCATTTCAGGATTTATTGCAATCATTGATCGTTCATGTGATTTCCAACATAAAAAATATTGAGCAATATCAAGATAACATTCTGGCTGTCACTAAAATTTTTAATTTAGAGCAGCAAATAGTTTTAGAAGCATATGAACTTGAAAATGAGAAGATTCGCCAAAAAGACTTAGCAGAAAAAGGTACGATGAAACTACAGGTCAATCATAATGCAGAGGAATTGGCAGCAATCAGTCAAGAGACCAGTTCAGCAACTCAATTAATGGCAAATAAGGTAGGGGAAATTCATGATTTCACCCAAAAGGGGTCCGAGATTGCCATACATGCAGAGGGAAAGTCAAATGAGGGAGTCGAACTGTTACAGGGATTAGAGAAAAGATTGGTGAAAACGCAGGAGCAAATGACGATCATTTCAAAAGATATGGAGCAGCTTTCCAATACTTCAAAGGAAATTGAACGAATTGTCACGATCATCACCTCAATTGCCGAGCAAACGAATTTGTTGGCGTTGAACGCAGCGATCGAAGCGGCAAGAGCTGGTGAAAATGGTAAAGGATTTGCGGTTGTGGCTGGTGAGGTAAGGAAGCTATCGGAAAATACCAAGGACTCGGTATCTGAAGTAGTGAAATTGGTTAATGGAATCGCTTATTTTACCAACGTCATGAACACCTCAATTTCCATGGTTAGCGGGGAAATCACTAAAGGCACGAAACAAGGAAAAGAAACGGGCATATTTTTTACTGATATAGCAAAGGCCATGCTTTCTGTGAAAGAGCAGAATATTAAGATCACCAAGGAAATGACAGAGCTGAATGAAATATTCGATGAAATTAATGAAGCGTTCAATCAAGTGGCCGTTTCCTCGGATCAATTGACTCAATTGACAATGAACTTGTAATGAAGTTGAACGGTTTTGCAGAACAGCTCTATGGGCTCATTTGTATTTTAATAAACAACTCGATAGAATATATCTAAAAACCCCCAAAGCGGTCTATAGAATATGAACATACTATAAATAGGGATTTAAATCACTTCCCAATGGATGCCTTTAACAGGCTGTTCAATAAATCACTTGATAAAATATAAGTTTAATGTTATATTAATAAAGCGATGAGCTAATTTGTGTAAGTCGAAGAACAAGCTTTTAGCTAAACGTCGGGATGTGGCCTGACGGTTCTGCGCCACAAACGCATCAAAGACGCCTGCTGCGTGCAGGCGTCTTTTTCATTTTATCGTTTCTTTTTTTGCAGCTTGTACGTCATCTTTGAATTCCTCTTGTATTTCTTCTGTTATTCCCTTGGTTGCATCTTTAAATTCCCTAAGTGAGGTGCCGACTGCCCGTCCGATTTGAGGCAGCTTGTTCGGTCCAAAAACAATTAAAGCTAAAAGAAGGATTAAAATTAAACCGGGAAAACCAATGTTTGATAGCATAATCAGTCACTCCAATCAAGTCTATTAGTTAATATTATAGACTCCTTCCATGTATTTGCAAATGGTATTTAGAATATATTATAGTGTTGAACATCCGATGATCTTTGGAAGACAAACGCTTTCAATTCCGTCTCCATTTTATCTTGCACATTCTATCTTAAAATATTTACTTACCCAAGTATGATATTCCCTAAAAAGATATCAATGAAAGTGGGGGACGGATAGTGTAATCAGAGTGCCATTTGACGTTTTGGGCATGAAACTAATTGGCTGGACCAGCTTAATGTCCGGCATGAAATTTTTTTGTTGCATGGGAATGATTAAACTTGCAAGTTTGAAGATATTTCGGTATTATAACTATACAAGCTGCGTTGTTCGTAATGATAATTAAGTTTTAACCTTTAAGCTGTAATAGGGAGTTTTATATTGAAACAGGAATGTTATGCCTCGTCACTGACTTGGACAACAGGATTGCTTCTGCAAACACCCACTTTGAGGAGTGGTGGTTTAAAACTTTCTTACTTGAATACGGCAATAGCGGCTTACTACTTTAATAATTAGAAACCAGTCCGATAAGGGACTGGTTTTTTGTTGTTTTATGGTTTGGAACGTTGAAGATCCGTATAAAAAAAGATGATATCCAGAAATTGCGGATACCATGTTAGTAACCGGGTTATGTGAAGGCTTCAAGAATTATGAATAATATGTGAAAGTTTATATTGAAATATCAGATAATTAGCATTTATAATAACAATTAGATAACTCAGTTCACTATTTGTATAAAAATATGTGAGTCGAATATTTTTTGAATGATTACGTAAGCGCTATCATTTGGATGGAATTATTGCAGTCACCTAGAGAGGAGAAAGATTTTATGGCTAAAATTAATACGACCGAGGTAATTAGCAACAGTAAATTTAACCGGTTTCATTTAGGGTTGCTGGCATGGTGTTTTATCATTATCCTTTTTGACGGCTATGACCTTGTCGTTTACGGAACAGTCGTCCCGTTATTGACAGAGGAATGGAACCTTACTTCCGTGGAAGCTGGGGCCATGGGCAGCTACGGTCTATTTGGAATGTTGTTCGGGGCCATCTTCTTTGGTACATTAGCAGATCGGATTGGCAGGAAAAACGTAATCGCGATTACACTTATTTTATTTAGTTTATTTACGCTTTTATGTGGATTTGCGGATACGCCTACGATGTTTTCGACTTTCCGGTTCCTGGCGGGATTAGGGCTTGGGGGCATCATGCCGAACGTCATTGCCTTATTGACGGATTATGCACCGAAAACGATGCGGAGCATGGTCGTTTCAATCGTTTTGTGCGGTTACTCATTCGGAGGGATGCTTGCGCCGATACTGGGCATCCTGGTTATGCCGACACTGGGTTGGGAATCAATATTCTGGTTTGCCGGAATACCATTGTTGTTTTTACCCTTCATGATGAAACGATTACCAGAGGCTTCGACCCATCTGATCAGAGTCAACAAAAAGGAAGAACTGATCAGAATATTATCCAAGGTAAGTCCGGAAAGTGAATTCGACATCAAGGACGAACTTGTGGAAGTGAAAAAAACAGAAGCCAATATGCCGATTGTTGGATTGTTTAAGGATTCCCGTACTCTTAGCACATTGATGTTCTGGATCGCCTTTTTCATGTGCTTATTGATGGTATATGGATTGAATACATGGCTTCCAAAGCTAATGATCGAGGCAGGGTATGCGTTGAATTCAAGCTTAGGTTTCTTGATCGTCCTTCAAGGCGGTGCTATCGTAGGCACGCTTATCATCGCTAAACTTTGTGATCGTTATGGTTCCAAGAAAATGCTTGTGCCGATGTATGCGCTTGGTGCTGTAAGTTTGACGCTATTGGGAATGGGCGGAAGCTCATTTGTGATTTACACATTGGTAGCGATTGCAGGAGCCTGTACCATTGGTGCCCAAAACCTTGTACAAGCCTATGTTTCCCAGTACTATCCGCCGAATATTAGATCGACTGCACTAGGGGTGGCATCTGGTATCGGAAGGATTGGCGGTATGCTCGGGCCCATACTCGGCGGATTTTTATTATCCATCTCGCTGCCCATCCAATTGAATTTCATCGCCTTCGCCATTCCGGGCCTCATTGCTGCAGTTGCCTTATCATTCGTTCCAGTGAAAATGGCTTATTATAAACATGATCACTCGGAACCAACTGAAGAAATGGGCGTAGAAGCCAATAAAATGAAAGTCTAGTGAACTACATGCATGAAATGCAGTGCTTGTATACCCATGCTGTCATTTCATGCCTATTTGTTTTTTTAGTCTTTTTTGCCATAAATGAAATGGAAAATTGACAAGAAATAACGTAAAGGTTTTCCAGAAATTGTTTGGCGTGACCTACTTTTGAGAAAAGTTGCTTAAATGTTCATAATTTCGCAATATGAGTCACTCTTACTTTAAAGAATAAATGTTAGAATGATGGTACGGATAATTAATTCTCCCTTGAAGCGGAGCGAACTAGAAATTAATCTCATCTTTTGTGAGGAGTCAATACTTTGAAAATTTTAAAACATGTAATTTTTTGGTTATGCATTATAGGGACATTATTCTCTATGATTTATTTCTTTGTAGCAGACATTCCGTTATATGTTAAATTGTTAGGCGGAGCCATCATCCTTTATCTTGGTTATGATCTAATAACAGAATCAAGGAAAAGAAAGCGTAAAGATGCCTTGGAAGCTTAAAACTATATTAGGTAAAAGCCCTCTTTTGATAAGAGGGCTCAGACTGTAGTCAAACTCGATGAAAATCGATTTGGCTACAGTTTTTTTATGGCTTGTACAATTTGAACGTTGATTGGAACATACAAACTGAGCCCTCTTTTGAAAAGAGGGCCTTTTTAAGCGCATCAACTAATTGGGCTATCCTTAGTTTAATAATTTTGACCAGGGTATTCGGAGGGGGAAAATTGCATGTATCGATTGTCAGCAAACTTGTCAATAAGAGGAAAGTGATTTCTAGCCTCAAGTGGTTTTATAATTGCTTGAATTATAGACAAGATAGTTAACATAAAGGTTTCGATATAGAAATGGTTTTTCTCAGTGTCACCATTCACCTTTCAATCTAACGAATCAAGGTTCAAATGAATTTTAAAAGATGTACGTATAAATTATGCGATATATTCATCTAAATTTCAAAATAATAACAAAAGAAAGCGTTGACATCTTTAAAAAGACAAATTATTATTTATTTGTACGGATGAATATTTAGAATATTTACACTTTTAAAAAATTAGTCCGTATTAATTATCGATTTATTTATCATTAAGATTTATCGTGCGGAGCAAAAAATATTAAATATATCCAATAGGGGGGATCTCAACCGTCTGAAAAAATTTCAGATATCGTTATCGAAATAGATAATTGCAACAAGGTTCAAAGAGTAGACGTAAACAAAAAGGAGACTAAAATATGAATACAATGCAAACTTATAAGAACCCAATTGTTGAACAAAGAGCAGATCCTTGGGTATATAAGCATTCGGATAACTATTATTATTTTGTTGCATCCGTACCAGAATATGACCGACTTGAAATCAGGCGATCCAAAACTATTCAAGGAATAGGTAAAGCGGAGGCTATTACTGTCTGGAGAAAAAATGAGACTGGACCGCAAAGCTCACTGATTTGGGCTCCAGAACTTCATTTTATAAAGGGGAAATGGTACATCTACTTCGCTGCGGCGAGAACCGACCAACCAGTAAACGGAACGTTCGACCACCGAATGTTTGTACTTGAGAATGAAAGTCCCGATCCATTAAAGGGAGAATGGATTCATAAGGGACAAGTTAAGACAGAATGGGAATCTTTTTCATTAGATGCTACGGCTTTTGAACATAAAGGTATTTTATATTATGTATGGGCTCAAAGGGATTTTAACATTAAAGGTAATTCCAATATTTATATTGCGGAAATGGAAAATCCTTGGACAATTAAGGGGCCGCAGGTAATGCTTTCAAAGCCTGAATTACCTTGGGAGACTATTGGTTTCCATGTAAATGAGGGTCCGGCAATGCTTAAAAGAAATGGAAAGGTTTTCATTACTTATTCATGCAGTGCAACAGATCATAATTATTGCATGGGTTTACTTACGGCTGAGGAAGATAGTGATTTGTTAAACCCTGCTTCTTGGACTAAATCTCCAAATCCTGTTTTCCAAAGTGCACCGGAAAATGGACAATATGGACCAGGTCATAATAGCTTTACAGTTTCAGAGGATGGGAGCGAGGATATTTTAATTTACCATGCTCGTAATTATACCGAAATTGAAGGGGACCCCTTGTATGATCCCAATCGTCATACACGGGCACAAGTATTTAAATGGAATCAGGATGGCTCTCCAAACTTTGGGATTCCATTACCGGATGCGGTGAATAATAGTTAAAGTAAAAGCTAGTGATGAATTATTAATATTCAGCTTGGAATCTTTCTGCAATGCCGTGGAAAGATCGCTTGCATTTTAGCATGGTTAAATTTGTCTTATAAATACGTAAAGGGGACCTTATATGAATGTTTCTAAAGGCTTTTGGAATTTTGGAGGACTATTTTATTTTTACTTTATAATTTGGGCAATCGTTCTTGGTTTCCTCCCATTATGGTTAGAAGATGTTGCCGGTCTTAACCCAAGTGAAACAGGCATTGTTTTTTCATCGATGTCATTAATTGCACTATGTTATCAACCTTTTTTAGGAATCATTTCAGATAAATTGGGATTCAAAAAAAACTTATTTTGGGTTGTCGTAATCCTTTTAATGTTTATGGGGCCTTTCTTCAGCTTCCTTTATGCCCCATTACTAAAAGCGAATATAGTTATAGGAGCAATTATAGGAAGTGTATACCTTAGTGCAGTATTCAACGGCGGGGTGGGGGTTGTTGAATCCTATATAGAAAGAGTGAGTCGTAATAATGGTTTTGAATATGGCAGGGTAAGGTTATTCGGATCTATAGCAGGGGCTACGGCCTCATTGATTGGGGGAGTAATGTTTGTAAAAAACCCTAATTCAATTTTTTGGTTTGCATCAGGTGCTGCAGTTTTTTTAGCTGTCTTATTATTTATGGCTAAAATAGAAGGTCAAGACCATATCAAGTCAGGAGGCTCGAAGGGTAAAGGAAATGAAATTAGTAAAAAAGCTGTTCTTTCGATATTTAAAATAAAGAACTTCTGGTACCTTTCATTCTTAATAATCGGCACGGCCGCCATATATGATGTGTTCGATCAACAGTTTCCTAACTATTATGTACAATTCTTTTCTTCTAAAGAATATGGAACGGATATATTTAGTAAGCTAGTCTCCATTCAAGTTGGACTTGAAGCCATATTAATGATTTTTGCCCCTGTGATCGTAAATAAAATGGGCGCTAAAAATGGGCTGATTCTTTTCGGTGTATTAACTTTCGTTCGTATTTTTGGAAGTGCAATAGCTACGGGCCCTGTTCTCTTATCAATATTCAGGTTGATTGCAGCTTTTGAAATGCCCTTACTCTTAGTTTCCATTTTTAAATACATTACAGGAGTATTTGATACTAGGCTAAGCGCAACCATTTATTTACTGGCATTTAATTTTGCGAAACAGAGTGCCATTACTATTTTTTCTTCCGTAGCGGGTAGTATGTATTCATTCATGGGTTTCCAAAACACATATTATTGCTTAAGCGCAGTTGTTTTACTTGTTACCCTTATTTCTTACTTTACTCTATCAAATGACAAAAAAATGCAAATCGAAATTAAACCGCCCCTTTATAGTGCAACTAACTAATAAACATGAGTTGTATTCTAATTGGGAACCAGTTTATGAAAAAGATTATCATAAATTGTATGCGTTTTCAAATGTTTAATTGAAGAACTTTGCGACACTCCTGCAAGAAAAATTTGGTAGCCGAGACACCAAGATGCTTGCTTTGATGAGACTTGGCAGACGGTTGGCGGAATGGGAGCGGATTTCTGAAAAGCTGGAACGTTTTTTTATAAAAAAACGTTCCAGCTTTTCTTTGAGTTTGTCTACAGTCTGATTAAAGGGTCTTATGCCCTTTAATTCTATTACTGTCTAGGGCCCCATATAATCACTGAAACACCGATCAAACAGATTACAGCTCCAATCCAATCATATAAATCAGGGGTTTTCTTATCGATGCCCCACCCCCATAAAACAGAAAGAACAATGAATACCCCGCCATATGCAGCATATACACGGCCAAAGGTAGGGAACGTTTGAAATGTTGCAATGATGCCGTATAACACCAACCCGAAACCTCCGGCTAAACCTAGAAAAACGGATTTACCTTCTCTTAACCAAAGCCAAATAAGGTAACCGCCGCCAATTTCCGCCAGACCAGCCATAACGAAAATTACAATAGTAACCAACATATATGTATACCTTGCTTCCTCGTTGAAATTTTATCATAGATGAAACGGTAAATGATCATACTTTACAGTGTTGTTAGCAAATTAACTGGGCATCACCGTTAATGCATGAATATGATTGTTCATTTAATTTCGTTTTAGTATGATGAGGTTGAAAAATATTGCTGAATATTCTGACTTATTATTGACTTTTTAAAACGCTGTGTGTATCATTCTCTATTAAGTGGTACTGACGTTGTGATGAGTTGGTGTAAAGGCAATAAAAACAACTTCAATCTAATAGAAGGAGGTAAATAAATAGCGGAAGTGTCATTACGTATAGAGGATTGGTAAAACATACAACTGATTTCCGATGACGTTAATAAACTATTGTTCGAAAGAGACAAGAGAAAATTTTGCGTGTAAATATGTTAATAGTGTAGAAACGTTAGTACTTCTTAATCACTATTTTAATTTTTGAATAACTCATTAAAGGAGGCATTTTTATGGTTCAGGTGGATCTCTTGATAACGAACGCAAACGTTTTGACATTAGATGAAAAAAGTCGCATTGGAGGTTCTGTAGCAGTAAGTAATGGAATCATCATCGGAATCTGGCCTGAAGCGGAACCACCTCGCACGTCCATTGAATATAACAGCCGGACACAAGTTATCGATTTAAAAGGCGCAACATTGCTTCCGGGCTTTATCGACACCCACAACCATTTATTGATGTACTCCCAGTTTCGAAAGCAAGCAAACTGTAGCTCGCCCCTAAACCAAACCATTGAAGATATACAAGCCCGCCTTCTTTCCATGGCTAAACAAACTGAAAAAGAGAATTGGATTTTGGGTTTTGGGTATGATGATACTCTTTTAAAAGAAAAAAGGCATCCAACCCGTGCTGAATTGGATGCAGTTGTACCTGATCATCCCGTTTTCATCAGGCATGTATCCGCACACTTCGGAGTGGTTAATTCTGCAGCCCTTAAAATGGCAGGAATGGATGAAACTGTTTTGGACCCTCCAGGTGGACATCTAGGCAGGGATGGTTCAGGGCAACTGAATGGTATTTTATATGAGCTGCCTGCCATGAATATGGTTGAAAAGAAGATTCCGGCACCGTCTTTGGATTTATTGGTTTCATTATTAAGCGAGGGCTCGAAGGATTACTTAGAAACAGGGATCACTACAAATACTGACGCCGGTGTAGGGTTGAATATGGGCATAGTTGAACTGGAAGCCCATCTTAAAGCAATCGCGGAAAGAAAAAATCCATTGCGAATGCGCTTAATGGTCATGCACAATCTCCTGCGGGAAGGAAATGAATTAGGAAAATATACTGCTACTGAACTTAATCTGGAAATTATTGAAAAGTCCTGCGGTCGTGCTCGTCTTGATAGTGCTAAGTTGTTTCAAGATGGGTCAATTCAAGGATTAACAGCGGCATTGCGGCAGCCATACCATTGTAATCCTGGTGTTTCCGGAGACTTATTACACGAACAAAATGAATTTAATGAAGAAATTCTTGATTTAAACAAAAGGGGGTTTCGCATAACAACGCATGGAAACGGGGATAGGGCCATTGGCTCCATATTAGATGCTTATGAATTTGCACTGAAAAAAAATCCACGCATCGATCACCGCCACCGAATTGAACATTTGCAAACCGTGACTAAATCCGATTTAGAACGAATGAAAAAGCTTGGCGTAGCAGGTTCATTTTTCATTAATCATGTTTATTATTGGGGGGACAGGCATAAAAAACTTTTTCTTGGGCCTGAAAGAGCCAACAGTATAAACCCCTTAAGAGACGCACTTCTAAATAACTTGCTATTTACTGTGCATTCCGATTGTCCAGTAACACCTATCTCACCGTTATTTTCAGTTTGGGCTGCAGTTAATCGCATGACGATGGGAGGGGAAGTATTAGGGCCTGAACAAAGGATAGACGTTGAGAGTGCACTGCGCTCAATGACGATATGGGGGGCAGAACTTAATTTTGACGAAAAGAATACCGGAAGTATCGAAATCGGAAAGAGAGCGGACTTCGTTATTCTTTCAGAAGATCCATTGAAGGTCGACCCATTGGAAATTAAGGATATTCCAGTTCTTGCCACTATCGTGAATGGTCAGGTTGTATACCAGAAGGATTGGAGTTTAATATATTGAAAAAAGTTGTTAAACTTAGGAAATTATGCGATAGGAACGCATCATTAATAACCTTATAAAAGGAAAGGTGGAGAATTATGTCCCGCCGAAAATTAGCTGGTATATTCATAGGTGTGATCATTCCATTTATAGCCATTGTTGGTATCATCCCTTTTATTGCGAAACTTGATTTCAGTGTAATGGGAATACCTATCCTTTATTTTTGGGTGTTTTTATGGTTTCCGCTAACTAGCCTTTGTCTTTGTATATCTTGGCATATTTATGATCGTCATCAATATAAAAATGAAAAGATGGGGTAGATGAGGAGGAATGGATAATGGCGGCGATTGTGTTTGGATCTATTATACTCTTATCAATTGGAATAGCATTGAACAGTCGGGGTGGTAAAGGGAAAGTTGATGTTGAGGAATATTTAGTCGGGGGCCGATCATTCAGTGGAATATTACTATTCTTCCTCGCAGTAGGTGAAATTTATAGTATAGGGACAATGATTGGATTTCCAGGAGGAATATACGCCAAAGGTCCGGGATATGGCATCTGGTTTCTAGGTTATATACTTCTTGCTTACCCCATTGGATATTATATGGGCCCTTTAATGTGGAGAGCCGGGAAAAAATACGGGGCAATGACACTGCCGGATATTTTCAAAGGGCATTATTCCCATAGAGGATTGGAACTGGTAGTGGCAATTTCCGCATTGCTCTTCATGATTCCTTGGGGACAGCTGCAATTTGAGGGACTTGTCGTTGCGCTTAACGCCTTGGGGTTTAATTTATCGCCGACACTGTCAGTCATTGTTTCAGGGTGTTTAGCCTTTATTTATATATCGATATCAGGTGTGAAAGCTCCAGCACTCATTTCTATCCTTAAAGATATAATCATGCTTCTAGCGATCATAATCACCGGGTTAGTGGTTATAAAAGAAATTAACGGAGTGTCAAACCTATTCAATTTGGCTAAGCAACATGGAGCGATGGTTACGATAGATAAATCGGAAGATGTCGTTTTCAGCATGACCACTATATTTTTTCAAGCATTAGCCTTCTATTGCATGCCGATCATCGTTGCTGTCGTATTCACTAGTAAGTCAGAAGGTACGATTAAGCGAACGCAAAGATTTATGCCCTTGTACATGTTGATGTATCCCTTTCTCATACTAGCTTCATATTTTGCTCTTGTTTCAATCCCTGATTTAGACAATCCAAACCATGCCTTCATGGCAACAGTGACAAGCATCCTTCCCCCTTGGGCAGTTGGTTTAGTGGCTGCTGGGGCAGCTCTCTCGGGCATTTTAGTACTTGCCGTAACTAGTTTGGCGGTTGGAGGTTTAGTTTCCAGGAATTTACTAAGTAATGTTCCTGAAAAATCTCAAAGAAAATGGGTCCAAATTATTGTTCTTCTCTATCTGTTGTGTTCGATGGGGTTAACATTGCTGGCGCCGAGCTTGATGCTGAACTTGATCAACACAGCGTATTATGGTTTTGGGCAATTCCTGCCTGGATTATTATCGATTTTCTTTTTCCGCTCCATAAGACCTGCAGGTATTGCAGCGGGCCTCATTACAGGGGATCTGTTCGCCATAGGAATGCATCTTGCTCAGATGAATTTCTTGAATATTAATATAGGCTTAATTGCTTTATTGATAAACTTCACAGTTGCTTATGCCATCAGTATGTATTTGAAAAGAAAACAGAAAGCCCAGACCGCTTTTGAAGAACCAATTGCCTGCAATAGTATTGAATTAGAAGAAACCTATCCAAAAAACTCTGTCATTGTCGATTAATATTTCTTACGATAAGATGCATTCAGATTTAATTCAACCATACATTATTGTAATAGGCTTAAATTCGTTAAATATCCAGAAAAAGACCAGTTTTTTTCCTCTAACTTAGGTTGCAATACAGATGCAAAGGGTACTATACCTAAATAGGAATATAGTAATCTAGTTGAGGAGTTGCAGCCATGAAATCCCGATCATTTGCATACATGTTAGCGCTATTTCATTCAAGTATTGTCGGCCTATCTTTTTTATTCACGAAAATGGCGATTACTGAATCGAATCCGCTTAATACTTTGGCGTTCCGGTTCACGATTTCTTTCGCCATCATTGTATTCCTGGTCGCCGTAAAAGTCATAAAGGTGAACTATTCTTGGGAGTCGGTTAAAAATCTCGTACCGCTTTCCCTATTATTCCCAACTCTTTTCTTTGCCTTTCAAACTTTCGGACTTAAGTATTCGCAATCCACCGATGCTGGAATTCTGTCAGCCGTCACTCCAATTCTAACATTGATGATAGCTGGATACTTCCTTAAGGAGAAAACATCTTTATATCAAAAACTTTCGATTGTCTTGTCGGTAGTTGGGGTCATTTTTATTTTTGTGATGAAAGGGAGCAGCATCAATTTTTCTGACATGCTTGGGATGGTATTGATCCTGCTATCCTGTATTGCAACTGCTTGTTATACAACGATGACCCGTTCACTTGCCAGGAACCATACACCAGGTGAAATGTCCTTTTTCATGATGGGAACAGGCTTTGTCATTTTTAATGCAGCTGCACTCGTTACCCATTTAAAACAAGGTACGATGGCGGAATTCTTTACACCATGGTCGAGCATGGAATTCATCAGTTCCATTTTGTATTTGGGAATATTGGCTTCATTGGTCACTTCATTATTATCCAATACGATTTTATCAAAAATAAAAGCGTCGCAAATGAGTGTGTTTGCCAATCTTTCCACTGTTGTCACGATTGCGGCAGGAGCTCTCATTCTAAATGAAAAGCTTACGATCTATGATATATTGGGTTCAATACTAATCATTTTAGGTGTAATAGGCACCAATTATTTTGGCGTGAAGAAAGAGCATTCAATAAAAGTGAATCTTGAGTATAATGAAGGGAAATTGTAAATGAAAAAGGTCCATCCCAATATGGATGGACCTATCGACTGTAGACAAACTCGATGAAAATCGAGTTTGTCTACAGTTTTTTTGGCCTGTATAAATTTGGACGTTGATTTGAACGTAGGGCACTCGCTTTCCGCGGGCGGTTCAGGGAGCCTCCTCGGCTTTCGCCTGCGGGTTATCCCCTAGACGCGCTTTTCACGCAGGAGTCTCGTACACCCGCTCCAATCAACTTAGATATAACATTTAGATAGAAACCATACCTGAGGGGGTGAAGGTATTGCTTTGGGTCTTTTGGTTCGGGAATATCATTTGATGAATGATATTCCCGAACCCCTTTTTTCATTTCCACCATCTTGTTTGAGGGAAATCCGTCGAACCAAGCACTACCGGTTCGCCTATTTGAGGTGTGCAGACCTGGACACCCAGGTCATTGGCCGCTTTTGTTACCCGTTCTATCGGATCTGTCCAGTCATGAAAAGACAATGTGAAACCTGCCCAATGAATGGGGATCATACGTTTTCCTTGTACATCGATGTGTGCTTGAACAGTTTCTTCCGGAATCATATGGATGGTTGACCAGCGTTCATCATATTGGCCGCATTCCATTAAAGTTAAATCAAATGGACCGTATTTTTCGCCGATTTCTTTAAAATGGCTGCCATAACCACTATCGCCGCTGAAATATACCTTTTCTTGTTTTCCTTTTATTATCCAAGAACACCAAAGTGTCGTATTGCCATCGCCTAAACTTCTACCAGAAAAATGCCTTGCAGGTGTACAAATAAATTGCAAGTCCTTGAATGAAGCTTCATCCCACCAATTAAGTTCCTGAATCAGTTCTTGTTTAACGCCCCATCTTTCTAGATGTCCACCGACACCGAGTGGGACAATGAACTGGTTGACCTTATCTTTTAATTTCTTTATCGAGAAATAATCCAAATGATCGTAGTGATCATGTGAAAGCAGGACGGCATCGATAGGAGGAAGCATATCGATATCAAAAGGCAGCTCCCCGCTAAAGCGCTTGTTCCCGAACCATGGAAAGGGAGTGGGTGCTTTGCCAAACATGGGATCCACTAAAATGGTTTTCCCATCTAACTCCAACATGAATGCAGAATGACCAAACCAGGTGATTTTATTGGAATTCTTAGAAGCGGGTTCTTTTGTTCCAATTACAATGGGACTGTCGGGCCTCCTCTTTGGATTAGGTTTTATGAAATCACGTAAAATGGAACCAGTATGCTTAAGACTCATCGCTTGACTGGCAGGAATCTGATTTTGGAATTTCCCTTTGGCAAAATTCTCTTTAGTAGTGAAACTTCTTACTTTTTCTTTGTTTGTCCGTCTTCCAAGCGGAGGATAGAGGTTAAGGAAAAGTAACAAGAGTATAAAAGTAGAAATGAGGATCTTAATAATTTTCATCATGATAGCTTCCTCCAATAGTAATCATAGCTTTTATTTATACATATCATATCATAGAATTTATACGGTTATTTTCTATGATGTCCCACAAGATAAATGATAAAGATATCTGTAAAATCACATGGGGTGGAGTGTTTTTTCTTGTGGCAAATGTTTAAGTTTCACCCGTCTCAGGCAGGGAATAGAGGTATATATAATGAATAATATAGAGGACGGGATAAGGAATGTAGCAGCTGAAGGGTAGGGGGATAAATCGATTGTTAATGTTTTTCAGAGTCTTTGTATGGGTAGTATTTATTGCATTATTAGCCTATGTCATTCTTTCTTGGAAATATAAAGACAAGGTTAGTAAAAGGATTGAAGCGATTCGAAAAACCTGGTATATCATTTTTATACTGGGAGCACTGATTTATTGGAATTTCTATCCGATGAGCATTTTTAATGAGTGGGAAAATTTCTTGATCATGGCTATCGTATTCATCCTGATTGATATGTTTGTGTTCTTGAGCATGTATATATCGAAGATTGGCGATAATGAGCTATCCTATGCAACAAAAGCCGTTGCGGAAAGTGATAAACTATTAACGGATAATAGGGAAAAGGTCAAGAATATGTTCCATCTCCTAAAGAAAGAAGGAATACCTGAGTATTATCAAACGAATAAGGAATACTTGGCTTATTTGAGCATTCTCCTTCAAGCATATGCAGCAAAGGAAGGGATGAACGTGAAAATCCTTCCTTTCAAAACCGAACAGGACAAGCAGTCGGTGATAAATGGGGTTCCGAACTTGAATGGCAGTACCATTCGTGCTACATTGGAAAGAGAAGATACGTATTATAATGATGAAGAAAAAATGGCTCTTCAGCCTGTTAGTATTTTGATGGAACCCTTTATCCTTGACGTTAAATCAGAAAGCTTCGTTTCAGAAGTCGATTGTTTATTGATAGCATTATTAATCATGATGTTCGATATGGTCATAAAACAAAAACCAGGTGGTGAAGGATAAATGAGCATTTATGATAAAGCCGGCAACGACGTGTCGGTTGCCGTAATCAAACCACAGGTTAAAATACCAGATGTAGGTTTAAGTCCCCACACTAAAAAAGTGATGAAACAGAACGAACGCATCATTCTTAAACAAAAAGAAAAAGCTGCACGCTTCAGCCGGTTAAAAAGTGTTTTATGAAAAGGAAGGGGTTTTTCCTTTCCTTATGATATTTAATGGTTAACCCGCATATACTATTCAAAATCAAAGAATAGGAAGGGTCTTTCAGAATATGAACAAAAAGCCCGAGAGAGTAAACATCCCGGTCCCCTCCGCTTCACCCTCCGAGAAACGGATACATAAGGCAAATGCCGACCTGCTCAAGCTTTTGCAAAGGCTGAAAGCGAAACGTTGGATTTTTTTAAGGTGAAAGAAGGCCAGTCTCCTAAGGAGAACTGGTTTTTTTATTTTTTACATGATCACTCAGGGTGGAAGTATTGAATATTTTTCCGTCCAGCCTCTTTGGCCATATACATGGAACGGTCCGCTTTTTTCAAAAGTGAGTCCATTTCCGTACCATGATGAGGGTAAAAGCTAATCCCTATGCTAGCTGATATAAAATGATCATTTCCATTAATGGTAATGGGCATGGTGGATAAACGGTTCAATAATAATTCAGCGTTTTGCTGAGTGCTTTTCATTAAATCCTCACAATGCGAAGGATTTAATAATACAATGAATTCATCACCACCGATTCGAGCCACCTGACTGCCTTCGGGGACGGTTTGCAAAAAACATTCGGCAGCCTTTTTGATGACGCCGTCACCAGTATCATGTCCAAAGGAATCATTAAAAAATTTAAAATGGTCAAGATCGATGTAAAGAAGGGCCATTTCATCGTTCGTTTTATCTTGATGATAATCAAAATAATTATAAATGAAGTTCCGATTATAAAGACCTGATAAAGGATCCCTGATAATCCCTTTTTCAAGATTGATGGCATGACTAATCAAAGCTGCCATAGACTTAATGAGGGTTAGGTCATATTCTTTAAAAACATGAGGATTAATGTCGAATGCACATAATGTCCCAATGATTTCACCCTCATTTATAAGGGGAGCTCCCATAAAACACCCATTCCCGATAAACCTCGTTGCAGGGTGGTCACTAGTCAATTCATGTTTCCCCAAATTCGGGATAACAAGTGGTTCCAAGCCATTCTCAACAACTAATTTACAATAAGCCATATTATAAGGAAGGATGTCACCTTCACAAATTAACTTTGCATTTCTATTGAAGGACTTGATCATGAAACTCTGGATGGGATTCACTATAGAAAGGAAAAATGTATTGACCTCAATGGTTTGAGCTAATAGTGCTAATACTTCTTTAGCGATGGAATCAAAATTTTTATAATAGTTGATATCTTGCTGAATCATTCCCAGGCTCCTTTTTTTATCTATATTCTTTTTAGGTTTTCTGATGATATTCCTTATACACAAAGCAAAGACACAAAAGCGTAATCTGAATATCGTGACAGTTGCCCGGATTTCCTCTAAACTCAATTAAGGGGTTGGAATTGTATTATGGATGAATCATGTATTCGGGAAAGTTGAAAAATGGACCTTTACTTAATTTTCGGTTTTTTTTATTATCATTAAATTCTCCTGATTATAAAACGATTCTGGCCAAGGCTGGGTATCTCTTCAAAATCCATAAATTCTATTCAGTATTTATAGCATTATACTGTAAATGAAATGGTGAGAGTAACTTTAATGTGCATATTTGGCATATTTTTGATATTCACCTTGGAAAGCAAAGCAACCTGGCATTTTTGCATCCTCTCATGATAACGGAGCTCATGAATTTAAATGATAAAACGAATGTACCAAGCTCATTTTAAACAAAAATTTGGGGAGGATAAAAGGAAGTAATAAAGTACATATTGGATAATTCAAAAGGGGATCACTATGGGAAAATTAGAAAGTATATATCCTATTGCTATAGAGAATACAAAAGAAAAAATCATCCAGGATATTGATTTTTATTTAGAGAATCAAGAGACAATGCCTTCTTATTCAGCATATATATCAGACAGGACGACTTTTATTGAGCAAATTTGGATTAATGTTTGGATAAATAAAGCATCAAATGATGTGCCCAGAAAGGAAAAAAAAGCTTTTTTAAGCGAAAGGGGATTTGTAACGGAAGGTTCAGACCATAAGCTGATCAATAGCATGTTCCGGAACGAATTAAAGAAGTATCGCCCATTTGATGGCTTAACGTGGATTAAAAAAACCTTTGCCGACAATCAAGAAGTTTGGGAGAAGAGATATAAAAATGCAAGGGAGAAATTCTTTAGGCGACAAGAAGAACAGCGGCTTGCCAAACAGCGTTGGAAAATACGCGCAAGGCTGCAAGAAGAAGCCAATTCATTTTTCGAAAATAATTCACTTCTTTTATATTTACATGTCAGGTATTATATTGCCGGTATTATGGCAAAAGATCTGAAGAATAAGCCTAAATTCCAATATGTCGATCCGTATTTGCTTGAAGAACAATTAGTTGAAGAGGGTGGTTTTCAAGCTGCCGAATACCTGATGGTCACTGACTTTTTCGAAGAGCTGACAGGCGATATCCATTCGTTAATCGGTTGGGGCCGGAACCGTTATGAATATGAAAATTACTACTACAGGTATGAAAGGTTAGTTTCGGATTTCATAATGAAATTAGCCCCTGACAAATACTTGAACCATCTATCTGCCGACCTGCATCATGATTTTTTGGAGTTATATGGGGAAAGGCTGACGATTGAAGCCCTTCAAGGTATACTAAGCGATGAATTGGCCGATTTGTCTCAGTCCTGTTTTGATGAGCTTCAGGAAGAATACCTTTCTGATTTACTGAAGCTTGAAGGAATTCCTTTTAATGAAATATTGCACGAAGAAATATTTGAAAAAGACGTGGAGAACAGAGAAAGAAGAAAAGCTGAAGTATTGGCAGAAGAAGCCAGGAAGCGGGCAGAAGAGCAAAGGATGATCGATGACATCATCGGTAAGGCCTATACTCCATCATTGGGAAAAAAAGTTAGATATGTTTTGCATATAGGTGAGACCAATACAGGGAAGACGCATAAGGCCCTGGAAAAAATGAAACAAGCGGAAAGCGGTATGTACCTGGCTCCACTTAGACTGCTTGCACTGGAAGTGTTTGATAAATTAAATGCGGATGGTGTACCTTGCTCATTAAAAACCGGTGAAGAAGAAAAGGCTATTGAGGGTGCGAAACATGTCTCCAGTACCGTTGAAATGTTTCATGAAAAAGACTACCATGAAGTAATCGTCATAGATGAAGCCCAAATGATTGCCGATAAAGATCGAGGCTTTTCTTGGTTTAGGGCAATTACGCAAGCTAATGCGAATGAAGTACACATAATCGGGAGCAATAATATCAAAAAGATGCTTCTGAACCTTCTGAATGAAGCCGATTTAGAACTTCACGAATACAGACGGGAAATACCGCTTGAGGTGGAACAAAGGGAGTTTGGACTGAAGTATACCAAAAAAGGGGATGCCCTCATTTGTTTTTCTAGAAGGCAGGTACTGGAAACAGCATCCCGGCTTAAAGAGAGTGGACATAATGTCAGCATGATATACGGCAGTATGCCTCCTGAAAATAGAAAACGGCAAATAGAATTATTCAATCGCGGTGAAACATCAGTTGTCGTTGCCACCGATGCGATTGGAATGGGATTGAACTTGCCAATACGCCGCATCGTCTTTCTTGAAAATGAAAAATTCGACGGGACACGAAGAAGAAGATTGACTTCTCAAGAAATCAAGCAAATCGCAGGCCGAGCGGGTAGAAAAGGGATTTATGACACGGGGAAGGTAGCATTTACAGCAGAAATCAAAATCATGAATAAGTTGCTGGAACAGGTAGATGAGCCAGTTCAAACCTTCACAATCGCCCCAACCTCTGCTGTATTTGAACGTTTTCAAAAATATTACCGGAACCTGGGGACATTTTTCGAAATGTGGGAGAGGTTTGAGCCTCCTAAAGGCACGAAAAAGGCTTCGCTATCGGAAGAAAGGGAGCTTTACGAACTGATACGGGATACAGAAATCGAAGCTCGTTTTTCTTTAATGGATTTATATGGTTTTCTGCATATTCCTTTTTCGGCAAAAGAACCAAGTCTGATCAGACAGTGGCTGGAAACGGTCGAAGCTATTGCCGAGAACAGCGACCTTCCTGAACCGATCATAAAGACAAGGAATCTTGAGGAATTGGAGCTATCTTATAAAGCGATAGGTCTTCATTTATTATTTTTATATCGGATGGGTAAGCGTACGGAAGCTGTTTATTGGGAGCGTATCCGTGAAGAAATCAGTGATGGTGTTCATGATCAGTTAAAAGATGAAATGTTGAATTATCAAAAAAAATGCAAGCGCTGTGGAAAAAGGCTGCCTGATGACTCACGTTTTCAAATATGTGACGCTTGTTATCATAGAGGGATTAGAAAGACGCACAGATTCAATTAAACGAATTCTTTTGATAATAACCCGAATACATTGCATTCGGGTTATTGGTGTTTGCATAAATCACTTAGTCGTTCGTTTCAGTTTAGCAATAAACGCTGCTTGCCGCTTCATTCGTTTATCCGCTTTCTTGTCATGCACCACTAGGATTGCATGAATTAATCCAGGGACATAAAAAAATAGTGTGAGGACCAAATTAAGCACAGATTGAATGGGTTTACCGGCCAATAAAACCGCTAATGGAGGGAATAGAATCGCAATTAAATAAAGAATGGTGAACACTCTCCAATATAATGTTTTTTAACTGACTTCGGTTTGTTTCTCTTAATGGTTACTTTACTTTAAATGAGCAGCAATTTGGTTACTGATGTTCCATTTTCCTGATGATTCCCCTTGTTATCGCCTTGATAAATATATGCTCAAGGGCCCAATTCATACCTCCTGTTATATCTGGCTCAAAGAAGCAGTCTTTTACCCCGATATAACAGGAGGGACATGGTTATTCATCGTTTTTGCTGCCATTGGTCAATGTGTCGCGTTTTTGTGTTAGAATAATCAGAATACTAACTTACGAAAGCGGGAGATTTATGAAAAAAAAGATAGGCTGTTTGCATGCACACTATACAAATATAGAATACATAGAAAACGCATTCTCGAAATTCGATATTGAATGGCTTCATTTTGTAGATCCGGGATTGATGCAACGGGTGTCAACGGATGAAAATTTTAATTATTCGGATGCTCAAAAAAAGGTTAAACAACAGGTCGAATGGATTGCTGAATGTAAAGTGGATGCCATCCTGATAACTTGTACAAACTATATTGCTTTATTAAACGAAGAACAACTATCTTTACCCATGCCCATCATTAAAATCGATGAACCATATTTTGAGCAAATTTGCCAATTCCAGCAGCCGCAAATGATATTATTCACGAACCCTGCCACTGTTGAAGGAACAGTCAAACGTTTAACTGCACATGCTGAAAAATATGGGACTGTGGATTTTGAAGTCATCATTATCGACGATGCCTTTGAATTGATTATGCAGGGATTGGGAGAAAGATATAATCAGGAAATCATGAATTATTTATCCCAGTTTAAAAACGAAAATAGACGGCTGTCTGTAGCTCAACTATCAATGGTCGAAGCGGCAAGGAGATATGAACTTCAGACAGGACAGATAGTTTTAAATCCATTGCATGCATTGGTTGATTCCATGATCGATCAACTAGAACTAAGTTCCTTGAGTGGCGTTTGATTACGAGGATGTATGGTGCCCATGAACGGAATGATTGTTAAACTCAAAAAATGTCTTTGGGTATGAAAAAAATCATGCATGATCTGGTTAAATCACAATGCAGGGATTTCAGACGACAAGCTCTAAAGAAAAGCGAGTTTGACTGCCGTTTTTTATTTAAAAACCGTTTCAGTTGATATCAGAAATCCATTCCCTTTCCGCCACTGTCTGCCAAGCCGCATCAAAGCGGCTGCGGTGTCCCGGCTAGCCAGTAATTCTACAGGAGTGTCGCAAATTTGTTCAATCCAATAAGGATTATAATATAAAACATGATAAAGGATAATCTAGTCTTATTATATATTTTAGGTAGAACCCCATTCTACAAACTGAAATCCCTATGCAGGGATTTTTTTATGCCTTTGTACGGATTTGTTCTCGTATGTTTTCTAGTTCTTCGAGGGATAGATCCGTCAGGGAATTTTTAATTTCCTCTTCTACCCGTTTTCGGTCAAGCTCCCTATATTCGCTCCACCAATCCCGCAGCCCTTCGGTGTTTTCGAGAAGATACTCTATATCTATTTCTTCTTGCTCATCATCTGATAAATATCGCATGACTGCACCTAATAATCGATTGAGTTTAGCTGCTTCACTTTCCTTATCAGGTGAAGCGGGGGTATCTTTCACTTCTAAATCATCTTTAGCAGGAACATTCCGAGGTGTCATAATATCCTCCTGTTTTTAATACTAGTGTGCCTAAAAAGGGCGATTTTCAATAGATGTTTTTCGTATTTTTGAAAATTTCTTGGTAAATAAATTTCAACAAATACCTCGTTAGAATATATAAGAAATATCATCATCCTTTAATAGGTTCAAAAAGTAGTCAGTTGGTAAGGGGGAAGGATAATAAAAGGAATAGCTAATGCTATCCTTACATCGCATCACAAACAAGCCTCAGCACATTTTTGACACTGTTTATGATCGTGTTTTTTGCATTCATTTCCGCAGCTTTCACAAATCTTGACACAAACTTTAGCCAACTCTGAAATAAACGGGGTTCCTCTCCCTATCGCCTGTGCAAAAAAAGAGCAAATATCCGCACATTCCCGATCCAAGCGAATGCATTCCAGCATCATGTTTACATGTTAGTCTTTTAAGCATGCGTCGTAACAATGATTACACGCCCTTACTATTATCAATTAAACTATCCTTTAAACTTCTTTTGGAGAAAGGTAAATGCTTCTTTAAAACTGATCGGACAAGTAATGGACTATAGGGAATGAATGAAAGGGACAATGCATAAATTTAAATGAAAGGAGTGGATATATGAAAATGTTCATTAAATTAAGTATTGCCAGTGTCTCCGGAGCCGTCGTGTATTTGATATATAATGTCAACCAGACGCTGCGTAAAGGAATGGGAACGCTGGAAGAAACAAATAAGACACTGGAAGAGGTAAGAAATGCTGTACATGGATTGACGCAAGAGTCCAAACAACTGATCCACTCTGCCAATCAAATCACAGCGGATGTAAAAGGGAAGATGGAAAATGTAGATCCATTGCTGGAATCCGCTCAAGATGTTGGGGAAATGATTCATAATGTAACCAATTCCATGAAAGAAGCCAGTTTGGAAGGCCGACCCAAAGATTTATCCACACCGTCAGCTCCTTCAACTCGGACTAAAGCTGGGGGGGTTCAAATAAGACTCAAATAGAATCATCATTTATCTTTAAAAACAGGCACCCCGGGATTCACTAACCTATTAAAATAATCGTTTCTACTATTTAATTCAGAGGGGGAGCTTTATCTTGATTATTCAATATAGTGTGGCTGCAATCGCTTTAGCCTTCATTTGGTTGGTCGTATTTTTAATAAGTACACTTCAAAAGGGAATGGTCACGATAGGGGAAGCCAATCAAACATTGGCTGAGGTGCGAAATGCCATCCACGATTTGTCCGGCGAATCGAAACAACTATTGCAAAATGCAAATGAAATCACCGACGATGTAAAAACTAAAATGAAAACGGTCGAACCATTATTGGATTCTGCACAGGATGTTGGTGAAGCGATACATTCAGTTACAAACTCTGTTAAAAAAGCCACTAACGGCTTCCGTACAGAGTTTTCCCCGAAAAAAATCAATGCTATCAAACCCAAAAGCCAAATTAGATAAAAAAGAAAAAAATAAAAATGAAAGACACTGCCCGGTTTTGGAGTGTCTTTTTTGATGGTATGTATAATGGCCGTACTCTTATGCCTCATATGGATATCGCCAGTGGTTTATATCGATAAGACCCATTTCTCTCATACAGATCTCTTAACACCCTGTATGAGAATATGGAACAAACATAAATGTTGTATGTTTTGCAGGACAAGCAATTATTTTTCTATCTTGTCACCTGTAGAGTGACCGGATGTTTTTGAATCACTGGAATGCTTGACGCCTTTACTAACATATGGTTTGGCGCTTTTTTTCTTGTTGGCACTTGTTTTCCAACGATTCCAGCCCTTCTTGCCCGTTCCAGTGCCCGTACCTTTACCCGTTCCGCTCTTAGCCTTAGCTTTACTCATGAAATCACTCCATTACTATTGTATGGTTAGTTTAAACCATTTTACTTGATTATTACCCAAGTATGTTGAAATATACAGTAACGAAGGGGATATGTACAGGGAAAGGCTCAATATTTTTAATCTAAATCTTTATAAACCAATAACAACAAGGTTTTTGCCGTGCGGAACTTGCTTTTGGCTTCACTTTATCGATATCGATCTTGATTTCGTCAGTAAGATGCTTATGCCGATTTTTTTGCAAATGGTCAAGTAGTGCATGAAGGTTAATAATACTGCACCAGTGTTCATTCCTAAAATGATTCCTCCCATATTAAGAGATGCCTGTGACCCTAGGATATACATCATTAAAAAGGCAACAATATGGGACCATACGGTATGGATGAAAGCATCTTTCACTAAACCCAGGCCGATGAGATAGGCTTGCATGGGAATGACAAAAAAATGAAAAAGGAAGTAAGGACATAATAATTTTAAATAGTATGCGGCAGATGTTGAAGAAAAAAAGAGGGAGGTCAAAGGTTCCGCAAAGAAATAAATGAAAATCACGGCCGGAACTCCATACAATACGGTGAAAGACATCGATTTTTGCAATAAAACCCTCAATTTTTCTTTATCCTGCCTCTTGTAAGCATTCGAAACATTCGGAATGAGCATGATCATTAAGGAATGCGCAATAAAGGCTGGAAAGAAGCCGATCGTCATTGCAACTCCAGTAAGCATCCCAAAATGCTCCGTAGCCACTACCGCACCGAATCCTGCCGAGAGAAGGGCAGTGTGGATCAAAAAAGGTTGGATGGCATTTGTTATCGCATGAAAGATCCTTAACCCCATGGTGGGCAGAGAAACCGCCAATAACTTTTGCCGTGCATGTTTACCGGTTGTCCGTGAGTTCGTACCGCGTCTCATGATCCGCATTTGAAGAATCAAAAGGTTGATCAAGTAAAGAAAAACGAGGAACTCACTGCCAATCAAAACAAAAAAGGCCATCAATAATGACTTTTCCTGGTTAAAATGAAATAAGTTAAAGATGAGGAAAAGCAAGCCGAATTGAATGATATCTTTTAAAAAGTTGGAAAAGGCAATCTTCCCCATTTGCTGGACACCCATGAAATAGCCTCTTGCAATCGACGAAAAGGCAACTATTGGGATCAGTGTGATGAGCAGCCATTTAATATAGGGATGGTATTTGTCCATTATGGATGAGAAGGAAAGTATGAAAGGCATGACTACACACATTACCAATACGACGACTGCAGCCATCTTAAGTGCATGAATGATAAGATTATAATGCATGGCCTGTTTATTTTCCGCAACGAATTTTGAAATGGAAATATGTAATTCAAGGCTGGCGATCACATATATCAAAAAGAAAATCGGCAATATGGACATATAAAGCCCCATGCCCTCTTCGTGTAATTCCCTGGCTAGGAGCATATTCACTAAAAATTCGATACATTCACCAAAAAACGCTGCGACAATCAAGATGAGCGTTCCTTTATAAAAAGATTTCATGTTGGTCCACTCCTAACAAGGTGTTTGTATAAAGATATGAGACATGCCATGGAATATTCATGAGGAACTGCAGATCACGGCTATACAAAATGCGATTATGCCTATGGCAATCCTTATTAATCGCTCTTGAAAGATAAAAAATTAAATAAGGGTAAGCTCGGGAAATGGAATGAAATCGATTTGGTTACGATCATTTCTAATGGGAAAATAATTAGCCATGACATTCATCAAAAGGCTTCATACGGTGATATTCCAATCGAGGGCTTTTTTGTTGCCATGGTTCCTTTGGTCGAAAGTGTCAGAAGAACATAAGAGCGGGACACGAATTTCGCTTTGAAATTCATGCTTTATTTTGCTATCCTTTAGCAGAGGGGATGATCAATATGAAATTCACATCTATTAGTCAATCAAATATAGATGAATTGTGCATTGCGTTTGAAAGTTGTCTTACGAAACATGACATTACATTTAAATATGTAGATATGATGGAGGAGAACGGAATCATATCGTTTATTTTTTGTGATGACCCGGAAAATGCGAGATCTGTCGACATGGAAAGTGAACGCTTCATTGGATTGGACACCGATTACATAGCCAAGGAAATTTTAGAGCCAATCCTGCCTAAATTAAAGGAATTTGCACAATATAAAATCATCGATTAAGATGATTTTTTTTGTTTTGACATTTGGTTTTTATTGCCCAGATGGAGCTTGAAATTTAACTTCCTATTTATATACAGGGGTGGTTAGGGGAACTAAAAAAGCTGGAAAGAGGTTTACCATTGGGTAGCTGGCAGGAATGGTGACTAAATAAAAGAAATACCCTGGGTGTGTAAACATCCAGGGTATTTCTTCTTTGAAAAGCAATCTTGATGGATTGTAATAATCGCTTTTCACCACTTACTATACTTCGCAGCGTTCTGGATTAAATGACCATTTTTTTACCGGCATTTAATTCAACTTCCTGCTTAGGCGTTTCTATGGTCTTGTTTTTCTTCACTCTAAAGTGATAAACCGCATAACATCCAAGGAAGAATGCTCCCCCGCAATACAGGGCCATTCGCTGCTCAGGAACAAATGCTAAACTGATCATGACGATGCAGTTTGTTGCTAAAGCAAGAATGGGGATGAATGGGTATAGCGGAACTTTGAATTTCAGATTTTCTATCTTTCCACCTTGGCGGGTATATGATCTTCTAAAAGCAAGAAGACTAGCAGATATGGCAATCCAGCCAATTTGTGCACCTAATCCTGCAAGGGAGAGAAGAAAGACAAATACTGTGTCAGCAGCCACTACACTAGAAAGTAAAGACAAACCGGCAATCGCCAGTGTGATGAGCAGGGCATTAAGCGGAATTCCTCTCTTATTCACCAAACCGAGCTTCGGACTTGCCATGCCTTCCCTTGAAAGCGAGTAGAGCATACGTGTCGCAGCATAAAGGCCGGAGTTCGCCACTGACAATAGTGCTGTAAGAATGATGAAGTTCATGATGTCAGCTGCATACGGAACCCCGATACTATCCAGTACAACAACGAATGGACTTTCTGAGATACCTGCTTTTTCCCTTGGAATCATCGCCGAAAGTACAGTGACCGAAAGAACAAAGAAGAAGAGGGTTCTCCACACCGTTTGTTTGATGGATTTTGGTATGACCTTTTCCGGGTTTTCACTTTCTCCAGCGGCAATTCCGATTAACTCTGTGCCCTGGAAGGAAAAGTTCACTGTAATCATTGTGATTAGCAGGGCCGATATCCCATTAGGGAAAAGACCCTCGGCGAAAAAGTTTGAGAAAAATGGAGTCTCTTGTCCACCTTTCATATCAATCAAACCAAACATAGCAGCACCGCCAACGATGATGAACAGAATGATGGCCAATACTTTTATGCTGGAAAAAACAAATTCCGATTCGCCAAATGCCTTTGCTGATAAAGCGTTTAGTGAAAAGATGAGAAAAGCAAAGATTGCACACCACATCCAAACGGGTGATTCAGGGAACCATCTTTGCATAAGCTGGCCTGCCGCCAGAAACTCCAAGGCAACTGTAACTGCCCAACCTAACCAGTAAAGCCATCCAATGGCAAACCCGGTGCCAGGACCGATGAACTTTGTCGCATATGTCTGAAACGAACCGGAAACAGGCATCGCAACGGATAGTTCACCTAGACATAGCATCGTTAAATACATGATGAAGCCGCCGACTATGTAAGAGAGGATAGCGCCGAAAGCTCCTGCTTCATGAATGGTATAGCCCGAACCGATGAAAAAGCCCGTACCAATACATCCCCCTATTGAAATCATAAATAAATGTCTTGCTTTCATGCTCCGTTTTAATTCATTTGGTTGATTTTCTGCTGTTTTCATTGAAAAACTCCTTTACCTGATGGGTGCAAACGGTTTCATTTATGTTGGGACGTTATTAGGGAATTTGTGTTCTTACAAGTCTAATAGCTTAGAATCTGATTCTTAGATGATGTCGAATTCCCTCCGAAAAGAGATTACTTCTGCATTAAAGAAGCATGATTCAAGGAACATAGGTACCTATGCAGAATTAATTTCGAAAGCGCCGCTTAATAAAGAAAGAGAAGCCAAGCGTCAGGAAACTAGGGATGTAAATTGATTCAAATCGATCATCCGCCAATGGAGGAAGAAGCTCATAAACGAAGTATGGGCTTTTTCCTATGGAGTATCACTTTAAAGAACTCTCTATCTTTCTATCAAAAACAAAGTGTCCGATTATTTAACTTGAGCCAATAAATCAGGAGTGATATGTTCTTCCGCTCCATAAAGTAATTTTTCCCCAAGCAATGAGCCCATTAATGCGACTGCAACTTCAGCCGTTTTATTATGCTCGTCCAATATTGGGTTTATCTCAACAAACTCTGCCGATGTAATGATATTAGCTTCAGCCAGCATTTCCATGGCAAGATGGCTTTCACGGTAACTAATGCCTCCCATTACAGGTGTACCGACCCCAGGTGCATCATCTGGATCAAGACCATCAAGGTCAAGTGATAAATGTACAAGATCCGTACGTTCTTTCAGATAGGCGATCGATTCTTCCATCACTTTTGTCATACCCATTCTATCAATCTCATGCATCGTATAGACTTTAATTCCTTTTTCCCTGATTAACTCTTTCTCACCTTGGTCTAAAGAACGGGCACCAATGATGACAATGTTCTCTGGTTTGACCTTTGGAGAATATCCGCCGATGTTAGTCAGTGCAGGGTGGCCAAGACCCAAACTTACGGCTAGGGACATACCGTGTATGTTTCCTGATGGGGAAGTTTCGGCAGTATTTAAATCCCCATGTGCATCATACCATATTACCCCTAAGTTTTCAGTATGCTTCGCTAAACCGGCTAATGTACCGATAGCAATGCTGTGATCTCCTCCTAAAACTAAAGGAAAACGATTTGCTTGGATGACTTCATCCACTTTTTGGCTCAATTTTTCATTACCTTCTGCTACATCCTGCAGATTCTTTAAATTTGTGTCACTATCACTTTGTGCTCTTTCCTGTATTTCTACTTTAATATCACCTTCATCACGGACAGTATAGCCAATGTTTTCAAGTCTTTCACTTAATCCTGCATATCTGATGGCACTTGGCCCCATATCCACTCCTCTTCTAGTTTGACCAAGATCCATTGGCACACCAATGATTGAAATTTCCTTTTTCATATGTAATTCCTCCTTCGATTTTTCTACCCTAGTATAAGGGTAAAAGGATAGATGACTCAACTCGACATTTTTTTGAATATTTATACGATTGAAAAAAGGGTAAAAGTCCTGGGGTAAAATTCCTGTTATTGATTATTTATGAATAGGATACATTACCGTGCGGGGTATGAAGAAAATTGGCTGAATTCCTTTGAAATCTGAGATTGTTAAGATTTTTATTCCAGGAATGGAAGTGATAGCGTTACCAATCGGAATCGGTGGCCGAAGGAAGATTCTGAAGATATTGAATATATTATACTGGTTACATTTATTCATCAAAAGGAGCGGTTTCACCTAAAATGCATGGAAGGATTTTTCATTTTTATATTAAAAAAATTTTTTTGACGTGAAAATAAAAAACTTTTTCTCTAATGTGGTTAACCGCGAGAAACGATTCATTACAAAAAATAGGATAGATTACTAGAGGAAAGTGCCATTTTGAAGGGTTTGTTTCACATATACAAAAAAGGTAAAGAGCGGCTGCCCTTTACCTTCCTGTTAAACTATATGTTGGTTTTAAAATCTTTTATGCCATTCCTCATCTTCAAGTGGCACACCATTGGTACTAATATATTCTACAATCATATTTCCATGTGCAAGAACTTTATCTTTTTTAAGGCCATTGATCATTTCGTTAAAGCGGTCTTCATCTGCATCCTGTTTCTTACGTGAAAGGGTAATCCGGATGGTAGGGGAAACTTCGTAATCTTTATAGCTGGCTGGCTTATTCGGATCAATGTTCAATTCTTTACCGATCCCCTCATCAAAGACCAAGAGTAATTGATTATTATCGCCTATTTCTTCTTGAATCTTCTCCCAATCTTCGCTTTCTGCAATATTTTCCATTTCCTTGGATATCAACATGTCACCCAGTTCTTTTTCAACATATGGCCTGATTTCCTTCTCTGCATCATCTTGCCATTTATCAGATAGGAATGTATCCTCCATTTCCCCTGTTTCATCATTAAAGAAAACAAGAAAATGCGTACCATATTTTTCATGTTTCACTTTAGCTGCGTATTCAAAATAGCCCCGGTTTCCCATATTGTCGTATAGGACATCATATATTTCGGTTCCTTCATCAAAAGTTTCCTCTAAGTATCTTTCAGCTTTATCCCGGATCTTCTTTTCTTCATCGGGATCTGCTTTCATGCTCTGTGTGAATGAAAATAAAAGGATCACAAACCGACCAAGATGATTGAAAAAACGCCTAATAAAGTAAGTAAAATCTTCTTTGTTTTGCTCAAGGAACTCCCTCCTGTAATCACTGCCACTTTAAAATAATTCCCATATTATTCTAACATCATTATCGCTCATTTTACTATGGAAAATGAGCCTATCTTTTCCCCAGTGCGAAATCTAAATTACCTGCCCTCCAAAAGATCGGGATACTTTGTTACAATAAATAAATCCTTAGTACCCTAAAGGGAGAGATTGACTTGGAAACCTATCAAAGAAAAATGAACCATAATCGGGATGAATACAGAAAGTTAAGGTGGAAACAGCATCGTATACAAGTTACAGGTTTATTCGATGCCGTTTTTTCGAAAAAAGCGTTCGTAGATAAAGTGGCTATCGTCGGAGCAGGCAATTGCGATGATTTGGATATAGAGTATCTGGCAACTAAATGCAACTCCATATACCTATTTGATATTGATATGGAAAGTATGGAAAAGGGTACGGCAAATTTGCCTGAACGGACCCGGGAGAAAATTCAACTTATTGAAATTGATGTAACAGGCCTCGATAAAGTGGATTTTGATCACCACCTATCTTCCATGCTGAATCGTGGTGAAACGGCAAAGGGAATTATTCGGTATTTAAAGGATACCGAGAATCGGTTAGGTCAGCTTTCTGAACGTGTTTTTGCTAATTATTATAATGATTTTGATATCGTGGCAACTTCCGCCATTTATACTCAACTATTTTATAATTGGGCCATGGAACTTCTTTCCGATCATGCAAACCACTATCAGAAAAAAGATGCAGAAGAGATGAAGAATGAAATTTTGGATGTAAGGGATGAAATCGTTCGTACAGTGAATCACTCTATATCTAAATGTACCAAGCAAAATGGATTCTGTATTACATGGACTGATATCTTAAAAATCGAACCTGAGTATATGGATACCATTAATGAAGGGCTGAATGCCATCTTTGCATTGGCCTCGAACGTTGGATATGGGGCAGCCTTGATAGGGGTAAAAACGTTTATTGAAAAATTGGATAAAAGCGAATTAACCCTTCGATACTGGCCATGGGATTTTCAAGAAAATAAACAGTATTTGACCATTGGCATTATCGGGAGAAACAATGGGTTGTAATTGAATAATGGCGGGATAGATAAGCAAATAAGCAGCTGGATCTATCCTTTTTTTGATTGGTTATAGTCCCCTTAGGAATAGAGGGGGCTGGGGCCAGCAAACCATGGGAATTAAGACGCAATTATATAAAAGGTATAAAAAAACGATGATATTTTTGACTATTTGTCTAATGATTTCACAATCTGGTGTGGATATAATGAATCTGTTGAAAACAGAATATTCCGGTAAGTGGCGGCAGGTACAGCAAATGAAGAGGTGGCAGAACTGAGGGGGAAACAAAAAGGAAGGGGTGTGTTGGTTGAAAGCTGATATCGTGTTCATAAACGGCGAAGTCATAACCGCAAATCAAAAAAATGAAGTCGCGGAAGCCCTGGCAATTAACGGTGATCGTATCTCGGCAGTCGGAACGAATCAGGAAATCAAGGTATTTATCGGAGAAGAAACAAATGTGATTGATTTGCAGGGAAAGTCCTTACTTCCAGGGTTTATAGATTCTCATATTCATCTAATCTTGTATGGTGTCAATCAATTGGCAGTGAGCTGTAAAGCTGAACATATCAAATCTGTAGAAGATTTGATAATCGATCTGAAGAAGAAAGCTTCGACGATCCCTAAAGGTGAGTGGATTCGGGCTTGGGGCTACAATGAGACCGCAGTGAAAGAAAAACGTTATCCAACAATAGCGGAATTGGATGCTATTTCAACAGACCATCCCATTATCGTGAATCGCACATGCAGCCATATAAGCGTGGTGAATAGCAGGGCGCTTGAGATTGCTAGAATTGATGAAAACTCAGAGAATCCAACTGGAGGGATCATTGAAAAGGATGGAGCGGGGAGACTTACAGGAAAACTCATTGAAACAGCAAATATGATAATGGCCGACAGAGCAGGCTATTCAGAAAGTGAACTGTTGAAGGCGGTCAAAATAGCATCGGGACATTTCATTAAAGCAGGCATTACAAGCATTCATGAAGCTGGTGCTCATGGTCCTGACAGTTTCCGTTTAATGCAGCAGGCCATAAAAAATAAGGACATTCGTGTCCGTATCTATGCGATGGTCGGTTCATTGAATAATTCTCATGAATTTGTGAATAAAATGGTAGATTCGGGAGTGATAACCGGAACGGGGGACGAAAGATTCAAAATCGGACCAGCCAAATTGTTTACGGATGGCAGCAGTACCGGTCCGACAATTGCCACCCGTGAGCCTTATACGAGTGATCCTGGTTATTCCGGGATTCTTTATTATAAAGAAGAGGAGATCCATCAAGTATTAGGTCAGGCACATAAAAGAGGCTTTCAAATCACAGTCCATGCCCAAGGAGACAGGGCAATAGAGATGTATTTGAATTGCGTGGAAAAGGCTTTGAATGAATCGCCCAGAAAAGATCATAGACATAGAATTGAGCATGCTGGAATATCTTCACCAGATTTACAAAAAAGGATGAAAGAACTTGGGGTCATCCCAATCCCCAACCCCCCATTTCCTTATGAATTCGGTGATATATATATTGAACATTACGGCAATAGGGTCAACCATATGTACGCTGCCCGTGATTTTATTGATAATGGCATCCTGGCCGCAGCCGGTTCAGATGCTCCCGTTACTGATCACGACCCTATATTAGGCATACACGTTGCTGTTAATAGAACAAGCATGTCTGGTATGAAAATAGGTGCGATTCAATCGATTAGCGTATTGGAAGCCATTAAACTATATACATGGAATGGCGCGTTTGCTAGTTTCGATGAAGATGTCAAAGGCAGCCTGGAGGCAGGAAAGCTGGCCGATCTAGTTGTATTGAATGATAGTATATTGAAAGTGGATTCCCAAAATATCAAGGATTTGAAAGTTGAATCGACGATTCTGAATGGGGAGATTCTTTATCATAGGGAAACAATGGTGGAAATATAATCTAGCGTGACTATTCTAAAACAACAAGACCTTCACTAACATTTTTTTGGCTTAAGCGAACGAAGAGGATTTAGCAGGTTATCTAAAAGGGGGATATTCGCTATGAAAAAGCAAAAATTATTAATTAATGGTGAGAGGCTGAGTCGTACGCTAGAAAAATTTGCTGATTTTGGACGCACTGAAAACAACGGGGTCACACGGCTATCCCTTTCCGACGAAGATCGATTAGTCCGTGATTATTTTTGCGCTTGCTGCAAAGAATTGGGTATGACCATTAAGATTGATGATATGGGGAATATTTACGCCACTTTAGCGGGACTTGAAAACAAACCACCTATTGTAATGGGATCGCATATGGATACCGTAAAAAAGGGCGGGCGGTTTGATGGTATCTTGGGTGTAGCTGCAGGCTTGGAAGTCGTGCGTACTCTAGTCGAAAACAATATCCAGCCTAAAATTCCGGTAATGATCGTCAATTTTACGAACGAAGAGGGAGCCAGATTCGAACCTTCCATGATGTCTTCGGGAGTTCTTTCGGGTAAATTCGAAAAATCCGTCATGCTGCAAAAGACGGATAGTGAAGGAACCACTTTCGAAAGTGCCTTGAGTGCCATTGGATATGCAGGGGATCAAGAGTCTCGTTTAAAAGAAGCAACTGCATTTCTAGAGTTGCATATTGAACAAGGGCCCATTCTTGAACGGGAATCACTAACGATCGGTGTCGTTGAATGTGTCCTTGGTATGGTTTGCTATGAGATAGAAATTACAGGAGAATCCGATCATGCAGGAACCACCCCGATGAATATGAGAAAAGATGCTTTCTTCACCGCGAATAGCTTGATCATGGAGGCCCGTCAGAAGCTAGGTATGCTTGATGACGATTTGGTTTTTACGATGGGAAGGGTGAATGTGTTTCCGAATATCCATACGGTCATCCCTAATAAAGTGGTTTTTTCGCTTGAAGCGAGACATAAGGATTCCAAAGTCATCGAAAAGGTGGAGGAAGTCATAAAAGGCCTTACAACTAGAGGTTCTGAAGGCGGCTGCGACATCCAAGCGAAAAAATTGTGGGACAGGGATACCGTGTGGTTCGACAAATCCATTTGCAATTTGCTCGAGCAATCGAGCAATTCATTAGGACTACCATATAAAAGAATGGTAAGCGGTGCAGGACATGATGCACAGTTTATAGCCAGTTATATACCTACTGCCATGGTTTTCGTCCCAAGCATCAACGGGAAAAGCCATTGTGAAGAGGAACTTACTACATGGGAAGATTGTGAAAAAGGCGTCAATGTAATATTGGAAACGGTCCTTGCCATCCAGTCATCTTAAGCGGAAATATGGTTGGTTGTATACAGCCAGTGACCGAAGGGTGCCATCAAACCATCAGTTCAGCATGCAAGTCGGCTTGACTGGTGGTTATGCACCCGTGTAAGGAAACTAATTTGGGGAGGGTATAATTTGAATGCTATTAAGCTATTGCTTTTTGTTCCATTTATAGGGTTTTTAGGTTTATTGCCCTATGCAAATAAAATAGAACCGTACATATTGGGAATGCCTTTTTTGTTATTTTGGGTTGCATTTTGGATGGTGATGGCATCGATTATCTTAATGATCGTCTATAAGTTCGATCCTGATAATAAAGGGAGTGAATCTGAATGAATATCTCATTGCTCATCATTGCCATCATCTTGGTTCTAGCACTTTATTTAGGGATTAAAGCAAGAAAAGGGAAGGATATGGATATGGAGCAATTTGCCGTAGGGGGCAGGGGCTTCGGTACATTCTTCATTTTTCTCTTGATAGCAGGTGAAATTTATACAACTTTTACATTCCTGGGCGGAAGTGGGTGGGCATACTCAAAAGGTGCCGCTGCTTATTATGTTCCCGCCTATATTTTCTTAGCTTATGTCCTATCATATTGGCTCGTCCCTAAAATATGGAGATATTCAAAACGACATTCCATTATCTCTCAGCCAGAATATTTTGCATCTAAATATAAAAGCAGGTCAATGGGGATGATCGTTGCTGTATTGGGAAGCTTAGCCCTCGTCCCGTACATAGTCATACAGCTTAAAGGATTGGGTATCATTGTTTCAGAAGCATCATACGGAGCCATTTCACCAGTTGCTGCAAGTGTGATCGGTGCTGTGGTTGTAACTACCTATGTAATGATTTCAGGCATTCATGGTTCGGCATGGACTGCCATACTGAAAGATTTCATGATTTTGGTGGTCGTCATCTTTTTAGGGATTTACATTCCAGTTCATTACTTCGGAGGCATACAGCCAATGTTCGAGACCGTGCAAGCTGCCAAACCGGAAATGTTGGTTTTGGCAGATCAGGGATTGAGTCAGTCCTGGTTTGTGTCCACCGTTTTGCTGAATGCACTAGGATTTTATTTGCTGCCACAAACTTTCATGGTCGTTTTATCGTCCAATGGGGAAAGGACCCTTCGCAAAAATGCGATTGCGTTACCTTTATACACATTGTTGCTGCTGTTCGTTTTTTTCATTGGATTTACAGCCATCATGCAAATCCCGGGTTTGCAAGGAGCTGATGGTGATCTCTCACTTTTAAGGCTGGCGATACAAACATTCGATCCTTGGGTGATAGGGGTTATCGGAGCTGCAGGTTTATTGACGGCCCTAGTACCGGCTTCAGTCATGCTAATGGCTGCATCGGTAGGTCTGACAAATAGCTTTTTCAAAGTTCTGGTCCCTTCTGCGACTGAAACACATCAATTGATTGTCTCAAGGATAATCATTATTGGTATCTCAATCATTGCTTTAATTGTAACGGTTACAGGCGGCGAGGCTTTGGCCATCCTGAATATCATGTCTTACAGTTTAATTACGCAACTGGCCCCGTCCTTGTTTTTCAGTTTGCCAAAAACCAATATAATCAATAAGTATGGTGCGATGGCTGGAATATTGGCAGGTGTCCTGATTGTTTTATATGCGACAATTGCAGATGTGAAGGTTGCTACATTCCTGCCAAATACCCCACATGTAATTAATGATATCAGTACAGGCGTCATAGCTTTGTTGATTAATATACTAGTAACATTCCTTGTAAGTGCCCTGACTAAACAAATCTCCATGCAACAGACCGAGATGAATGATCTGGACAAGATATCCTAATTTCTTTTAAAAGTCTGGAAGAACTGATAAAACATGATATGGGAGGGCTTTTGTGAAAATTAAAATAACGGCTTGCCAATTTCGTGTAGAAAAAGTGTCAAATTTCCTTGAATTTCAGGAACAAGTAGAAGACTTGATCACCCAAGTTCCTGAAAACTCGGATTATATCATTTTTCCTGAACTGCTAACTATCGGGTTATCAGCAGCCTTTGGAGAACAGGATGCCTCGTCCGTTATCAGGATCGATGAATATACCAATCAATACAAAGATCTTTTCAGGTCAATTTCAAGAAAAAGAAAACAAGTCATCATTGCAGGCACTCATCTGGAACGCCGCGAAAATGAATACTACAATATTGCTTATATTTTTGATGAAGACGGAACAGTCGTTGAGCATAAAAAGACTCATATCTTTCCTGCTGAAGCGAATTGGCATACTTCTGAAGGCGATGAACTGGAGGTTTATTCCGTGGGTCCGGTTAAGATAGGGATAGCGGTATGTTATGAAGCGGAGATACCTGAAATTTCAAGGATATTATCAGTGAACGGTGCCGACATCATTTTTTGCCCATCATACACATTTACAGAGGCTGGTTTTTGGCGAGTTCGCCATTGCGCACATGCACGGGCAATAGAAAATCAGGTATATTTTGTTCATTGCCCCACAGTTGGTGAACCAGGATCACCCTTGCCGAACGGATATGGCCGTGCCAGTATCCTTAGCCCCTGTGACAGCGCTTGGCCTGCTAATGGAATAGTGGCCGAGGCGGTAATGAATGAACATACCATTATTACCGGTACAGTGGATATGGACGAACTTTATGAGAATCGAAAAAGTGGTGCAGCAACCACCTTCAAGGATCGAAATCGCCGAAAAGATATGTATGCGAAATATGAACCATACGAAGGGCTGAAATGATGTGTTGGATCCCGAACCATTGTCGTCCGAATGATGTTCCAATAAAGTGCGGTAGTAGGTCAAAAAATGACCCCTGAAACGAGTTCTTTAACAATACCTGGTTATTCTTCGTGATTCTTCAGTTTGATTGGCGTATTAGTTATAGAACTTATCTATTCTCTGGCCGAAGGAATCGGGAATTGACTTAATATACAAAATATATTGTCAAATGCTTGCTATATATATTAAAATATATATAACCATTTCATATTGTAATAATATAGATAGTCACCCTATTTATACCTGTTATGATGTCTGTAATGGCAGGAGGCACTACAATCATGTTTCAACAGAATACAGTATATATAGTTGGCGAATCGAAGGCACCGTCCAATAATCCAATTACACAGCAATTCAACTGCTTTTTTATCGGGTTCGTCATTGATCGTGATACGCATGAAATAGTAGATGCGGAATGCTCGACCACGATATCGATTACATCACGCTTCATTCAATCCATGTTAGTTGGTAAATCCATTCTTCGGCCCGATGAATTGGAGACAGAAATTGAGCAACGGTATTTTGGTTCATCTCAGAAAGCACTGACCGTCGCCCTAAGAAATGCCAGCATCAAATATCAGCAACTTTATAAGTTATAGCTGCTTCTTTTGTCAGTCGCAATTGAAATCCAGCTTTTAAAGAGTGCGTACGCGCTCTTTGGCAGCTGGATTTTTCTATGTAGTGCCATGCAATAATTAATAGATGAGTGTGAAAAAAGTGGAAATTACCTTTTGTTATAAAATTTAAGGAGGTATGGAATATGATTCAAGATGGTGTGATGTTTGTCTGCTTTTTATTGGCATTTACTGCCGTGATTGCGGTTGTGGAAAAAAAGATAGGAGGAAAGTTCTTCAAGTATGTTCCTGGTATTGTTCTTATTTATATTGGAGCGGCTCTGATGAAAACATTCGGGGTCTTTTCAGATAGTGAGTCAGTCGAAAGTGCATATAGCACCATACGGGGGCTCCTGCTGCCTGCCATGTTGATGCTTATGCTTTTGCAATGCGATATGCGGAAAATCATCAAACTTGGACCAAAGATGCTGTTAACTTTTTTTGCGGCTTCATTCAGCATTATTGGAGGGTTCACTCTTACTTACGTTTTAATGAATGGCTTTTATGCGGAAGGAACTTGGAAGGCATTCTCGGCCTTGAGCGCAAGCTGGACAGGGGGCTCTGCCAATATGGTGATCTTGCAAGGCATACTCGATGTGCCTGAAAATATTTTTGGCTATGCGTTGATCATGGATACTGTTAATTATTCCATTTGGGTCATGTTCTTGTTTTGGCTGGTGCCTCTTGCTGGAAAATTCAATATTTGGACGAAAGCGGATACATCTTTCATTGATCAGATGACTTCCGAGCTTGAAGCGGGGGAAACCGCCAAGACGGAATTTGGATTCGTGGAATTGATCGGTTTCTTGGCGCTGGCTTTAATTGTTTCAGCAGGTGCAACCAAAATTGGGGAGAGACTGCCGGTACTCGGTGCCGCTGTGAATGGAACCACTTGGACGATCATCATCGCTTCGACCGTAGGATTAATTCTGGCTGTCACGAAGGTTGGACGTATTGCCGGTTCCATGGAAATTTCCAAAGTCATGCTTTATATCGTCATTGGTTTAATTGCTTCCCATGCCGATTTTTCACAGCTGTTTCAAGCACCTGTGTATATTATTTCCGGCTTTATGATTCTATTCTTTCATGGATTGATCATGGTCATTTTGGCCAAAATCTTTAAGTTGGATCTATTTACAATGGGAGTTGCCTCTTTGGCCAACATAGGGGGCGTGGCATCAGCCCCCATATTGGCAGGTGCATTCAACAGGGCGCTAATACCGGTCGGGATATTGATGGCAGTACTTGGCAGTCTTCTGGGCACCTATTTTGGAATTCTTACATCATATATACTCTCAAGCTTTTAAGGAAGGGTTGTTAATATGAAGATTGAAAGTTTACAAGTATCAGTGGAAACCTTGCCACTAATCAAGCCATTCAAGACTGCATTACGCACTGCAACGGAAATTGAAAACATCATGGTTTCCGTAAAATTGGAGGATGGAACGGAAGGTTTGGGGGCTGCAGCCCCTACGGTTGCCATCACAGGTGATTCTACAAAAGGAATCATGACGGTCATTGAGGAAGTGATCACACCACATCTAATTGGCCGCGACATCGAGAATATCAATGCATTGTCTCAGCTGATCCAACGATCCTGTGTAGGTAACACAAGTGCAAAAGCTGCTGTTGAAATCGCTTTGTACGACGCAGTCAGCAAACGATGGCAGCTCCCATTATATCAATATCTTGGCGGTAAATCTAATGTCCTGAAAAATGATATGACAATCAGCGTTGATGAACCTGAAGAAATGGCAAAGGCGGCATTGTCCCTTATCGAAAGCGGATTCTCTACGATGAAGATAAAACTGGGGAAGGATTGGAAGAATGACGTGGAGCGCGTTGCCTGCATTCGTGCTGCTGTTGGCGAACAGGTTATGATCAGAATTGACGCAAATCAAGGGTGGACAACAAAACAAGCGATTTCCATCATTCATGAAATCGAAGAAAGAAAGCTGAACGTTGATTTGGTGGAACAGCCCGTGCAAGCCCATGATATCGAAGGATTGAAAGAAATAAAACGCTTTGTCCAATTGCCGATCATGGCCGATGAAAGTTTGTTTTCCCCACGTGATGCCATGAGACTCCTGAATGAACATGCTGTTGATTTCCTTAATATCAAATTAATGAAAACTGGCGGAATTCGACGTGCACTCCAAATCGCCGATATGGCAGAAGCAGCCGGGGTGGAATGCATGATCGGGAGTATGATGGAATCATCCGTTAGTGTAGCGGCCGCGGCTCATCTGGCAACCGCCCATCCAAATATAACGAAGATTGATTTAGATGCCCCATTATGGATTAAGAATGAGCCATTTGAAGGCATTCAATTTATGAAAGATCAACTTCTCATTTCCGATAAACCTGGACTGGGAGTCAAGAGGAAATCCTCTTTTACTCAATAAAAACAATTTCGAAAGGGTGAATGATTTGAAAAGGTTAACCGTTTTTGTGTTATCTTTATTGGCTTTTGGTATTTTAGTATTCAGTCCCAATGAAGCTAGTTCCAGGGAGAAACAGAGAATTGCCTATGTTGATGTGAACGTGGCCACTCTTTGGACTGAGCCGGGATTATTAAGGGAAATCGATGTCCCTTCTGCATCGAATCCCGCTGATTTGAATGAATGGATCGGCTCAATGAAATATGAAGACAAGCTGTGGCTTGTAGGTAACCTGGAAACACAAGCTTTATATGGTTCTAAAGTGACGATTCTTGAAGAACGGGGTGAATGGGTGAAAGTAGCCGTTGCCAATCAACCTACACCCCGTAATGATATTGGTTACCCAGGATGGATGCCAAAGGCACAATTAAAAGACGGACATTCTTTTGAGAAGCAATCTAAACGAGCATTTGCCCTTGTAAATGCTCCAAAGACCTGGCTTTATTCGGATTCGAAACTTCGGTCCAAATTCATCGAAGTCAGCTTCAATACCCGCCTTCCGCTATTGCAGGTGAAAAAAGATAAAGTGAAGGTGATGACACCGGGTAATGGGGCAAAATGGATGGAAAAGCAAGACGTGTCAGTCTATCAAAATGAAAATCAAATACCGGCTCCAACCGGTAAGGACATCGTTGAATCAGGAAAAGGTTTTTTGGGGCTACCTTACCTATGGGCTGGAATGTCCGGTTTTGGATTTGACTGTTCTGGATTTACGTATACGATGTACCATGCTAATGGAATAACGATCCCAAGGGACTCTTCCATTCAGGCTCAGCATGGCAAAAAGGTTGAAAAAGAAAATCTACAACCAGGTGACTTACTATTTTTTGCCCATGATAAAGGGAAAGGAAAGGTCCATCATGTCGGAATGTATATTGGTGACGGCAAAATGATCCATTCACCTAACAGCTCAACACATGTAAGGATAGATGAAATAAAAACATCGGGATACGGAGAGGAATATGCCGGAGCAAGAAGATATATAGATTGATGCTTAAAAAGCTTAAGAGCCCAGTGCTCTTAAGCTTTTTTCATATGTAAACAGATCTTCTCTCAGAATATGCTCCGATGTCTTTAAAGAGGAATCGTTTTGAATAAGTTGTTCCGGTGGCCTATAGAGTGTTTAGTTAAGATTAAATGAGACTAAATATTCAGGGATGTTTATTATCCATTTTTTGGTGAGTGAAACTTGACTTCACTACTTCCTTAAGTTGCGAATTCCACGATGAGGAAAAATATGGTATAATTAGTTGCGGATATTTCTTAATATTATAAAAGTAAGGGGTTGCCAATGATGATCACTTTTCCAAAACCTGATGTTGAGCAATTTTTACGAACGTTTTCCATTGCTGATTTTGCTGTAAGTCCAGATGAAAAACATCTGGTTTTCAGTACCAATTTGAGCGGCAAGTATAATTTATGGGGAATGGATTTGCCAAACTCCTTTCCTTATCCGCTTACATCCATCGATCAAAGCTGCCAAGGGCTTATATATGATAAGAAGAGCCGGTTTATCATTGCTGGTTTCGATCAAGACGGTAATGAAAATACCCAGTTTTACGGAGTTCCTTTGAATGGAGGTACAATGAAGGAAATCGTTAATCATGAAAATACACGTAATTTCATGCCAAAATTATCGAATGACAGTAAAAAGCTCTATTACACGACATCCAGAGAAAACCCTTCCTTTCTTAATTCCTATTGTTTGGATTTAGAATCAGGACAGGAAAGGCTGGTACTGGAGGGGAAAGATGCAGCGACCTATTTATTTGGCTTCAGCCCAGATGAAGAAACCTTACTTTACTATAAACACTTTGCTAATACATATACTCTTCTCTATGCAAAAAAAGGCAACGAAGATATCCTGCTCACTCCGCCGACAGAGAAACAACACACAGTGAATGATGGGGTTTTTGTTTCGGATTCGATGATATATTTATTGACTGATTATGATTCGGACTTTACCTATTTGGCTTCATACAACCTTGAAACAAACAAGTTCTGTAAAGTTAAAGAATTGGAGAATGAGAGTTTTACTGCCATTACTTATAGTAAAGAGAATCAATTATTATATATAACCAGTCAAAAGGGTGTAGAGGATCAATTATATGAGATCAATCTGCAAAATGAAAATTGGAGAAACATCCCCGTGCCATGCAGTGTCATTAATAAACTTGAAGTTGCTGCATCAGGCACGCTTTACCTATTTGGCATGAGTGCAACCAAGCCTCATAATATCTATAAAAATACAGGTGATGAGTGGGTATCATTAACTAAATATACTGTTCCTGGCGTGGATCCTAATGAATTGGTTGAACCGGACATCATTACCTACCCTTCCTTTGATGGCCGTGAGATCGAATCGTTATTTTTTAGGGCAAAAAAGGAAAATGACAATGGTGAAGTCATTTTTTGGCCTCATGGAGGACCTCAAGCGGCAGAACGGAAGTTTTTTAGAGCTTCATTTCAATTTTTCCTGAATAACGGTTACAGTATTTTCGCGCCAAACTTCCGCGGTTCTACTGGTTATGGTTTGGAATTCATGAAAATGGTAGAGGGAGATTGGGGAAATGGACCGCGACTTGATAATGTAGCCGGCCTTGATTGGCTGATAGACCAAGGGCATGCACAAAAAGGCAACATTCTTTTGATGGGCGGAAGCTTCGGAGGCTATATGGCCCTTCTGCTGCACGGGCGACATGCGGATTATTTTAAGGCGGTTGTCGATATTTTCGGCCCATCCAACCTATTCTCATTTATCAATTCCGTACCTGAAGACTGGAAGCCAGTCATGGACCAATGGGTAGGAAACCCGGATATAGATAAAGAAAAACTAATCGAGTTTTCGCCTATTACCTATCTAGAATCCATGATAAAGCCAATGCTTGTCATTCAAGGAGCAAACGATCCCCGTGTCGTCAAAGAGGAATCGGATCAGATCGTTCAAGCGTTGAAGGATAAAGGAAGAGATGTCGATTATATGCTTCTAGAAAATGAAGGACATGGATTTTCCAAAAAAGAAAATGAAATTGCCGTCTATCAAAAAATACTCTCTTTCTTAAAGCGATTCACAGCAGTAACAGAGAAGGTATAATACGGTATTTTTACAAGTTAAGAACCCCTGCCGCTCACGTTCAAAGTGATGAAGCAGGGGTTTTTGAGTTTTGGGTGTTAGTAAATAGCTTCCTAATACGGCATTAAAATCAGTCATTCAAAATTCAGAATTCCCCGAATAAACACTAGTCACCTAGTTATAAAGTTCTATATAATATACGGAAAAATCATTTTTTTGTTAAACGGAGTTGATTCGCAATGCCACGGGAATTATCGATATACTTACTCGTAGTTATATTGGCAGGTGCTTTAAGTTTGTTCCTGTGTTTATTTGCACTATTAAAGGTCAAGGATGCACCTGGAGCAAAACCGTATAGTATCGTGACATTATTGTCTTCCATTTTTACTTTTTCCTATGCTTTCGAACTTTCCAGTACATCTTTGGAACAAATCTTATTTTGGTTAAGGGTCGAGTACATGGCCTTGCCTTTCATCCCAGTCTTCCTTTTGTTGATGTGCATAGAATATATAGGGCATAGAATCAAGAAGGTATGGAAATATGCACTCTTCATCATACCGTTCATCACCATTTTCATGCATTATACAAATGATTCTCATCACTTTTATTACAAATCAATGGGATTGAGAGGCGATAGTCCTTTTCCGATAATTAAACTGGTGGGCGGCCCTTGGTTTTACGTTCACTCCCTGTTTCTTTTTTTATGTGTGATGATAAGTATAATAATATTGCTAAGGCAGTTGAAAAATTCTTCATTCAGATTCAGGATGCAAATATCAATGATGGTGGCAGGTCTGCTTATTCCTATATTAGCAAATTACTATTATATAAATGGATTAAGCTCATATGGTATCGATTTTGGTCCTGTATCCATGAGTATCACGTTTATCTTTCATGGTGCGGCACTATTGACTTTTCAAATGTTCAATGTAGCACCGATCGCCAGGGATACTGTTTTTGAAAGTATGAAAGAGGGTGTCATCGTTTTAAATCAACAGGGGTTGATTGTTGATTATAACCATGGAATGCGCAAAGTCATACCTTTGTTGGATAAACATACTATAGGTAAATCGATTACAAGTGTGCTAAATGGGAATCATCATCTTAGGGAAATAATCTACCTTCAGCAAGACAGTGATTTTACATGCAGCATAAATGGTGATATGGTACATTACCATATTGGTTTTTCACCCGTGTTCAACAAAAGCAACCTGCCCATCGGACAGATCATTACCTTCGCCGACGTAACTGAAAGAGTGCTCATGCTGGAAAAGTTGAAACAACTTGCCAGCTTGGACGGGTTAACCCAAATATTGAATAGAACATTTTTTATCAAAAAATCGGAAATTTTATTCGATGCTCTAAGCAGGGAAGGCGGCAGTGTTTCAGTCATCATGTTTGATATCGATCATTTTAAAAATGTTAATGATACTTTTGGACATGAAGCAGGGGGATGCTGTCATAATGCTTGTTGCAAATACTGCAAAAGAATATATTCGGGAAGGAGATCTATTGGGGCGCTATGGTGGTGAAGAATTTATCGTATGTTTGCCGAATACCGATTTACCCACTGCATATGAGTTGGCCGATGTTATAAGGGGTAAGGTTTCTGAAAGTATTGCAGAGGTTAATGGAGAGAAGATTTCCGTTACCTGCAGTTTCGGTGTGACTCATGCATCAATTGAAGCTGGTGATCGAGGCCATTCCATCCAAACATTGATGCCACGGGCCGACCAAGCCTTATATGCCGCAAAGAAGAATGGCCGAAATTGTGTACAGATCATAGCCTAAGACTATATTACCATTCCTTTAAACCTTGAACTTGTTCTAGGTTTTTTTCATTGTGTTCATAATTGTTGTATTCAGTAATCCGTGTAAACAAACTGAAGAACTTGCGTAACTTCTTGAAGCTGGAGATTACTTTTTACTTGCTCTGAATACTCTATAACCGAGGCTGTTTCCGTAAGGAAAAATGAGGCGATAATGTTCGTCCATGACTCGTTTCAAGGATTCATTCAAAGGCAGAAGGGGGCTATTTGAAACTGAAGAATTCATTAATTCCTCTAAGGCGGTACTCGATCTCAAGATATCTACTCTATAAACCCGTTTTGTCGGAAGGAATTTAACCAGTCGGATTGCATTTTAATAATTCTCTAAAATGATAAAATTTCATGATTTCCTTTTTTGAGGCAGAAGAAACGGTCTGATTTCAGCTTTCCATTTGCTTTTAATTCTATCGTCCCTTAATTCTATTTCTCCCCCTGGAACTTTCACCACTCGAAGAACATTGGTTTTTTAGTTATACTGCCAGAGATTTAAATTAGAACGCTAATGAACGTGTTTGGAGAAGGTATGAACACGCTTGACCCACTTGGGGTGTGGACAGGATTTTATCTCGGCCGGATGTTCAATTGTGCGGGTAATGAATCAATTTTAGATTGATTACGCCCCAAATAATTTATATTAATAAGTTTGTAGGTTTAAGAATACAAATTATAAGTGAGTTTCTTTTACTTTAAATTATGGGGGAGAGCAAATGAACGAGTTTTTGGAGAAAGCAGCAAGATTCGAGCATCGGTTTTGGCTGCAAATCTTAGGAGACCATGCCAGGTTCATCCACGAGTCTTTAGCTCCGGTCGAAGTGGAATACATTGAAATTGCCTCAGAATTCATTCAAATTTTTGATACTCTCCTTGGTAAAGCCAATTCAGAAGAGATTTCGCAACTTACTGCCACAGCAGAACAAGAGACATTAAGATTTCGGGAGTTTAAGCTATGTCTTATAAAAGAGCATCTGGTAGGTAAAATTAAAATACATCTTTCACCTTCATTCATTAATCATATGGTGAACGAATTAGAAGAATATTTAAGATTATTGAAATATTTCAATTCAAATCAAATGCCGCCGGTTTTTCATGAACTTCAACATCATTTGGTTTGGCTGCTTGATGCTGCAGGGCATGCAGGTGCAATATCATCCAATATGGATGATGTTGAAAAAAGATTAAAAGAAAAAAGTGAGCAATATAAAAAACATTTTAATGATTTTTATTTAAAAGCTGTTGAAATGGCTGGATTTTTACGAACCAATCTGTCAACATTCCCAGCATTGGAAAAAATGAATGCGGACGTCACATTGGAAATTAAATTCTTCCAGCACTTCCTGCTTGAATTGGAGGAGCTTGACCTCAGTGCGCAGGCTCTTGGAACTCTTTCGCCATTAATGGCTGATCATATGTGGCGTGAAGAATGTTATTATTTAACGAAACTCGCTGAATCGACAGAAATGGAAAAGCCAAACTGCGATCCAGCGAAACCGAGGCTAGTCGAATAAAAAAGTACCTCATGGAGCCCTTTCTTTAAACGGGCTCTTTATATGTGCTTTTTTGTTGATTACCATAATGCCGCAAAAGCTGCAGTCATCGCCATGACTAAATCCGGTGCCATTGAACTTGCGCAATATGGGATTCGTGTTGTCGGCGTTGCACCAGGTTTCATCGAAACGCCGATCATTGGTGAAGATCAAGAGTTCCTGGAAAGTTTGGCACAACTTCATATGAGGAAAAAATTGATTCAGCCAGAAAAAGTTGCTGAAGTTGTAACGTTCTTGTTCTCTGAAAAAGCGGACGCCATTAATGGACAAGTCATCCCTGTTGATGATGGATTCTTAAGCTTTAAAGGATAATTATAATAAATAAAGGATTTTCGAGATAACTTAAAAAGGGAGTTTTGACAAATGAGCGAACGATTCGATGGCAAAGTTGTAATCATTACTGGAGCAGGATCAGGGTTAGGACAAGCAGCCGCATTGGAATTGGCTAAAGAAGGGGCTAAACTTTCATTAGTTGATTTAAACGATGCATCTTTGGAAGTGACAAAAAAATTAATCTTGGAAATTGCACCAAAATCGGACGTGCTTCTGGTCACTGCAGATGTATCGGATGAAGAAGCAGTAAAGAACTATGTAGACCAAAAAGTCAGCAAGTATGGCAGAATTGATGCATTCTATAATAATGCGGGCATCGAAGGTAAACAAGCCCCTATGGCTGAATACGATAGCAAAGTTTTCAACAAAGTGGCGGACATCAATATTAATGGTGTGTTCTATGGTATGAAATATATTCTGCCAATCATGAAAGAACAAGGATCAGGGGCAGTGGTGAACGTGGCTTCCGTAGGTGGAATTCGTGCTGTGCTTAACCAAAGTGCTTACGTTGCGAGTAAGCATGCTGTTGCAGGCTTAACGAAAACAGCTGCCATAGAATATGGTCAATATGGAATCAGCATAAATGCCATTGCACCAGGAGTTATCTTAACGGCAATGGTAGAAGGTTCATTCAGGCAAATAGGCGGGGAAAATTGGGAAGAAGCAATGGCGGATTTCGTCAGTGTGAATCCTAAGAAACGCTTTGGTAAACCAGAAGAGGTCGGCCGTTTAGTCGCCTTCCTATTATCAGGGGAATCGGAGTTCATCAACGGGGCTGTCATTCCGATTGATGGCGGACAATCTTCACAATACTAAACGTGTAAAGGGAGTGACAGTATTAGGTCACTCCCTTTTTAATCGTATCCTTTTATTTAATGACCAAATGAATTCAAATTTTAAAAATCAGTACATTATGAAACGAAATACGAACCATTAGAATAGAATAGTAAAGGAACTCATAAAAAAACGCCATATTAAGGCGCTTAACAAATATTAAAGAAACCAATCGTTACTTTTCTTTATCATGAAGCTTATCTTCATATTCAGTTTCCAACATACCATACAGACCATTCATTTCTTGTTCATCCGGATCTGCCCCAAACTCGTTTCTATATTTTTTCTTTTTATCATCAAGGATTTCTTCTTTTTCATTCTTCTTGTCCATACATATCACCTCCAACCAATAGGGTGTCTCATCGTTCGATAAAATATGCATGGTAATCTCATTTACAAAACGTTTAATTGGGTATTCTAAATAGTTATTAGTCTTACTATTTGTTAAGATATAAATATATTAACTTAGAGATATCGGAGAGAGAATGTGAAGAAGAAGAAACGTAAGAAATCAAAGAAAGTTTTTACCATTTTCATCCTGATTTTTGCATTTTTGCTCATTAAGGAGATCATGAAAACCCCCTATTCCGAAAATGTTTCCACATCAGTAAATACGCTTGATTCTTTCGCGAACGTAAAAAAGTATAGCTCACTCCTTCAAGGGGAGTTGGCTAAATACGGACTTGAGGAGCATACTTCGACATTGATTGCTTTGATGCAGCAGGAAAGCCGAGGACGGGGCGGTGACCCAATGCAGGCATCTGAGTCAGCGGGTCTTGATCCAAATACAATCACAGATCCAACGGAAAGCATTAAGTATGGGGTGAAACATTTTAAGAGGATCAATGAATATGGCAATGAAAAGGGCGTGGATTTTGCCACGATCATTCAAGCATATAACATGGGAATTGGTTATATTGATTTCGTGGCGAATGAAGGGGGCAAGCATAATGAAGAGCTTGCGAAGAAGTTCTCCATGCTTCAGGTCGAAAAGAACCCCAAGCTCTATGATTGCGGCGGGGACAAGGATAATTTTCGGTACCCATATTGCTACGGTGACTACTCATACAGTGCAAAGGTATCCAAGAACATTGAGGAGCTTGGCAACAGTATATCGGCTCAAGCTGATGGTGAGTGAGGGGAACAAAAAGCCTACTGAATGAAGTAGGCTTTTTGTTAATGGTAATGCTATCTCTTTTGCGGAGTTCAAAGAATCAAAACGTTTGTCATTTATTGTTCAACCATGGAAGGAGGTCGTTATGTTTATAGAGTTTCCCGGATTCCTCAATAATTTGTGAAAGAAGGATATCAATGGAATCAAGTAAAGAGTTTAAGGCTTGTTTAACAGAACCATTCTCAAATTGCTCTAAGGGCACAGGTAACTCTTCCTCGTCCAAAATAAAATGTGACCCATCCGGAAGCACCATGATATCAATGATCAAATCCTCAAAGGATAACAACTTATCCGCCATATATGTATTTTTTACAATATTAAAATAGGAACCCAAATAATTGCCTTCATTATCTCTCCAAATGTATAAATTATAAGGGCGGCCTTTCCAATAATAAGCTATCGTATAACTTCCAATGGGTATGTTTAATTCTATAGGACCCGCTTTCATCGTGAACGCATCCATGATTTCATGAAAAAGCACGACATGATGATTTTGTGCGTTTAATAGCAAACAGGTATGTTCTACAACTAAAGAGTCATAGCGGATTTTTCTTTCAATTATTTCATTGCCACGTTGAAGTGCTGTTGTGAATATTTTGTCCATCATCTTATTTCTCCCTTAAAAACCATCTAGATCATTATGCCATTTGTTTCTTTTCTACTTTGGTAAATATCAAAACCTAATTTCACAAGTACCGGGAAATTAGGTTTTAACTATTTCAAAATCGTTCACTCTTCTGCCTAATCAGAATGTTGTTTATTGGAACTTAACCTTGATATGCCTGCTCTAAAGTTTTAATGTCAATTTTTTTCATTTGGAGCAGCGCTTTCATCATTCTTTCCGATTTTTCAGGATTGGAGTCGTTCACCATCTCGGTTAGATTTTCTGGGATGATTTGCCAAGACACGCCAAATTGATCTTTTAGCCAACCGCACACTTGCGCCTTTTCATCTCCGCCTTCCGAGAGCTTTCCCCAATAATAGTCCAATTCTTTTTGATCCTCGCAATGGATGATAAATGATATTGCCTCTGTGAATTTGAATTGAGGACCGCCATTTAATGCTACGAATGTTTGTCCTTCCAATTCAAACTCCACGGTCATCACAGAACCCATTGTCTTTCCATGGATTTGATTTCCTTCATTTCCATAGCTAGTGATTCTTCCAATCTTAGAATTTTCAAAGATGGATGTGTAGAACTTCGCCGCCTCTTCGGCTTGTGAATCAAACCAAAGGTTAGTTGTGATTTTTTGAATTTTGTTTTTCATGATTTTTCTCCTTTATTGTTTCATCCTTGCTATTATGATCAGGAAATGAGAATTGATTCGATAAGATTAAATACATTGAAAGTACCCTTTCACTATACACCTTTTATCATGAACCAAGATAATGATGTAAAGTTAGGTTGTGTTTTGTTTATTCCAACCGATCATTTAACTAATCCCCTTAATCCTTTGCTTGTTACAATATCCTAGCCTTATGGTGATGGAAATACAAAAGGATATAGAAACTTTTCAACCGTGAAAAGTCCTATATCCAAATTCCGTTTCTCAGCTTTCGAAGTTAAATTGCCATTGGATTCCGAATTTATCGGTTAACTGACCGTAAATTTTACTCCAGAATGTTTCCTGCAGGTCTAGACCAACCGTGCCGCCTTCACTTAGTTTGTTAAAGATCGATTTAATTTCCTCCACATCATTACCGACATATGCCAGGCTGATGTTATTTCCTTCTACAAAAGGCATACCAGGAAAAGTATCTGAAAACATGATATTGCTACCATTAATAGTAAGCCTTGAATGCATGACTAAATCTTTCGCTTCTTCTGGAAGGGGAAATTCCGGATTAGGCGGTGTTTCCCCAAAGGTCATGATATTTGGTTGTTCCGTTCCAAAAACCTCTGCGTAGAACTCTACTGCTTGTCGACAATTACCATTAAAATTAAGATATGCATCAACTGACATGTATCTCACTCCTATTTTCTTATTTATTTTTCATTGCTCCCAATTTATTACTTAATGTATGATTACCTTACGAAAAATTCCGGTGGTTCAATTCCAAGGGTTCTAAGATAAATATAACCCTGTCCCCTATGGTGGATCTCATTTTCCAGGGCATATTGAAGTCTATCAAAGTGGCTTTGTGAAGGACCGAAAAAAGGATCTTTTTCAACCACATCAAGCGTTTCCTCGGTCATTTCCTCCCACAATTTCCTCGTCTCATCCCTTACTGCTTCGCATGCTGATACGAGTTCTTCTTTGGTGGAGATTACGGCAAAGGAATCTGGAAACTCCCAAATACCCAGTGCAATTCCACGCATATATCCAGTCTCAATGTTCATGACTTCTTTAACCATCTCTGCGAAAGGGCGAAGCTCCCCGGCCGGTGTATAATGAAATAATTCCTTTTCAGGGAAAGCTTCAACCACCCGCAACGTCAATCTCCTGTTGCCTTCCAATATATTTAACAAACCCTCTTTCGAAAGAACCACCATTTCACTCTCCTTTGATCAATACTCTGTATAAAAGTTCTGTGAAAAATCGAAAAGTCCTGCTAATTCCTGAATATAAAGAATGCATAGCTTTTTTAATAAACAATGGAGCAATTCCATTCATGTATAATTAACCAATAGATAAAGTAAAAAGGGGAAATGTCATATGTTCGGTTCCTTAAATAAAACTAAATTAATAAAAAATGATTTAAAAGGCATTGCTAAATTAATGTATCAGGATGTGTAAGATGACACTTGGGATCAAGAGAACCTAACAAAGAGAAATTTAGATTTTACTATTGAAAGCATTCGTTATATAGATGCTTATACGAAAAGATTAAGCACTACTCAAATGGGTAGGGAACTTTTAAAGAATCATTTTGATAATTTTGTGGTAAGGATAGGTGCGTATATTGGGGAAGTTATAAAAAGGAATATAAATCAGGATTATAAATGGTATGAATATGATTCTGTTTATCATTTTTCTTCTGCACTTGATGAAGTGAATAGGGACATTAAAACAGAGACGGTTCTTTACTCCAAAAAGAGAGATAGAGTTATAATGCCATTGACTGTGGTAGCTCAACATCTGCAAGGGAATCCGTCACATACAGATTTCTTGGAATATGTAGAAGAAACAATTAAGCAAAGGTCGTAAGAGATATCGGCTTCCCTTAAACAATTGTGTTGGTTTTCAAAAACCTTCCCAAAAGAAATTGATTAAATCTTTCATTTATTATACGATTTAATCAGTTATATTTTCCCAACCAGCAGATGCTTATCCATAAATGATTCAATTAATAACGGAACCAGCAGAAAGGGAGAGAAGCCAATGATTAATAAAGTCGGCCAAATTATGTTATACGTTAATAACCAAGATGAGTCATTGAAATTTTGGACGGAAAAATTCGGATTTAGCGTAATTTCTGAAGAAGATAACGGCCAAGGGTTAAGATGGATTGAAATAGCACCAACAAAGGAAGCACAAACGAGTATCATCCTGCATAATAAGGAATTCATTGCTAAAATGCAGCCTGAATTAAATCTTGCTACACCTTCATTAATGTTTTACTCGGATAATCTTGATGAATTATATAAAGACTTTTCGGATAAGAATATCAAAGTGGGAGAACTTGTAAATATGCCATCTGGAAGAGTCTTCAATTTTGCTGATAATGAAGATAATTACTTTGCGGTCATGGAAAAGAAGTAAATCATTTAGCTAAAGATAAAAAACATCAAAACGACTAGAAAAAATATTTTTAGTCGTTTTGATGTTTTTTGATCAAACTACACTCTTTATGAAACATTTAGTCTTCAGGCCTTGGCCCAGCAGGAAGTCCAGAGTTCTCAACCGTTTTGATCGGCCGAATTGTTATGTCTCCATTCACGTAAATTTGACAAGATAAACGTAAATGATCTTCCATTCCTTTTTCCTCAAAGACCTTTTTTTCTTTATGTGTGACCTCCAAAAAATCACCTGCCAATATTTCCACTCTGCAAGTTGTACACTTAGCTTTCCCACCGCATCGGTGGAGAATATTTATCCCGTTATCTTCCAATGCCAATACTAATTTTTTTCCCATTTCAACTTCAAATGTTCCTTGGTCAAATACTGTTACATAAGGCATCTAATACCACCTCTTATTATAGGATATCTATCAACAGGTCATTAATATATCTATTCTCTTACCATGTCCATATGACATAAAAAAATGTGAAGTCACTGCTGATTGATAGTAAAGATGAATAATTAATTATCGTGAAGACAAACTTTAAGTACATTCATAATTATTAATGTTAAAAAGGGATAAATAGAGTTAGGGAAAATAAGCATGGTCTTTTAGTGGGAATTAAGATCCATTGAAAAAAAGAATCGAATAATTAAAGGGAGGTGCATGCCTGTGAATAATGGACATTGTGATTTTTCACCAATGAAACAAACGTTAAAAGAGGAGATACGCCAAGTAATATCGGCATTACAGGATAACTTAGAAGCAATGGGTGATGAAAATTATTGTCTTCTTGGGAATTTCGAGAAAATAAAGGATAAATTCATATACATTGATATGAAAGCAGCAACATTTTATTTAAACTGTTATTTGTCACCGTTTACGGACAAATATCCCGAATTATCAACATGCGTTCAAAATTTATCGAATTTGAGACATGGCGGATTGATTGTGATTCAACGGGGAGATTCCCTTGATTCATTGATTCAACCCGGTATTTCAATAGGAGCGGAGTTAACCCATTCTTTATTGGAATCGATTTTTTTTCCAGGAAATCCACTGCATGATGGTGCCGTTTTGGTTAGTCAAAACCAGATTGTTTCCGCAGCAAATGTCCTTCCGCTTTCAGACAGGTCAACCGGGGAAAAAAAACTGGGAACACGCCACCGCTCTGCTTTGGGTTTATCTGAACGGAGTGATGCCCTTGTATTGGTAGTATCAGAGGAAACAGGAAGAGTTTCATTTGCATTGAATGGGAAACTGTACCCAATTAATACACACGGGCCTATATAGAACTATTAAGAAAATAAGTCACAGGATTAATATGTTCTTGGTAATTCAGAGCTGGAATATTCAATCGCGTAAATAAGTAATCCCTGGATCCTTTAGCATTTTGTAATTTTTAGCTTATTTTTATCAGAATTAAAGCTACAGAAAATCTCATGAATTAATCAACCCGGTGATTTTTACCGGGTTTTTGGTTGCTTTTTATATAAAAAAAGGCATATGATAAATAAGGAGTCTCAAGCAGAAAAGTTATAAAACGAAAGAGGATTTTACATGATAACCATTAAAAGTGAACGAGAAATAAATTTGATGCATGAAGCGGGCAAACTTCTTGCTGCGACGCATAGAGAAATTGCAAAAATGATAAAGCCGGGAATCACGACTTGGGAAATCGAAGAATTTGTTGATAAGTACTTGGCAGAGCATGGTGCTACACCTGAACAAAAGGGCTATAACGGCTACAAATATGCAACATGTGCATCAGTGAATGATGTGATTTGTCACGGGTTTCCGCAAAAGAAAGCCCTAAAAGAGGGAGACATCGTCACGATTGATATGGTGGTGAACCTTAACGGCGGTTTGGCGGATTCAGCTTGGACATATGCAGTCGGAGAAGTTTCCGAAGAAGCTCGGCGCTTAATGGATGTAACCAAGAATGCTTTATACAGAGGTATTGAAGTTGCACGGGCAGGAAATCGTCTCGGGGACATCGGGCATGCAATTCAGTCTTATGCAGAAGGTGAAAAGTTTTCTGTTGTCCGCGATTTTACAGGACACGGAATCGGAAAAACCATGCACGAGGACCCTACCGTCCTACATTATGGTAAGCCAGGTAAAGGTGCCCGTTTAAAAGAGGGCATGGTCATCACGATTGAGCCTATGCTGAATGCAGGAACATGGCATATGAAAATGGACCAAGACGGCTGGACGGCGAGAACGGCAGATGGAAAGCTTTCCGCCCAATATGAACATACCCTCGTCATTACAAAAGAAGATCCGATCATTTTAACGGAACAGTAAGCAAAAAAAGAAACGGCCTTATCATAGGCCGTTTCTTTTTTTGTTTTAAACTATTTCACAATAAACCTCGACAGAATATTCAGAATTCCCCTATCCCACAATAGATCGAATCCAAAAAATTAGTACTAGGCAGTTTGGCATTAAAAACTTTACTATTATGTGGCAGCACAGGATAATAAGGGGAAGGAAGAAATATTTAATTATATACAGTATTAAGGGGGGAATGACTGTGAAGAAAGGGGAGAAACTGTCTGCGACGGTAGAAACCGTGGGGTTGAGCCAGCGCGAATTTTTAACGATTTTCTTACTTCACTCTTTGAGGATAAAAGCGAATTATCCAAGGGCGATTCATCAGGACCTGAAAAATACGTTCACTGGAAAAGTGCATAGCTATGACTATTTATGTAAAATATCGAATACTCTAGTCGAATCCAATCATTTATCATTATATACGAATAAGGGAAGAAATTATTATCAAATAACGGAAAAAGGCAAAGAGCTTTACATATGGTATCAAGAAAATTTCCTGGAACGGTTTTCCGAAGTGAAAAAGGTCATTGATCGCTTCATGTTCGATTTAAGGGGATCTGGTGAAAACCCACCGGTTGTAAATGAGCTTCCAGAAGAATACAGGTCTTATTTCTCGAAAATAATATCGGTGAAGGACCTTGTCCGTTATGTAACTTTAAAAGCCGCTTTCACTAAGAAACCCATTTATATGGGGGAAATTGGCGATCTGCTTAAAAATCAGTTCGGCTGGATCGCTTCAAATGGCTATTTATACGATTTATCTCATGAAATGGAAGAGAACGGCCTACTTGTCGGCAGGTGGGAAAGTGAAAAACGAACTAAACGGTATTTACGAATAACCGATGAAGGACAGCATCATTACAAACAGATTGCGGATTCTGCGGCCTTTCAAGTCCAGGAAATTCAAAAATACATGGCCAGTGTCGTTATGTTCTTAAAAGAAAAGAGTTAAATGATTAGACCAAAATGGAGCCCCTTAATTTGCAAGTAGAAAGTTACATGCTTAAATTGAATCGTTCAAGGGTAAATGTTACTTAATACACTTCTTATAAAGGGGGAATGAGTGATGGCGGAAAAACAAGATGAAATGGGAAGCATATTCAGTTTCATTAAAGGCCAGGTAGATAAGCTCCCAATTTCACAATCGAAAAAGACCAAAATGCTCGACCAGCTCTTAAAGCTTAAAACGATGACTGTTGATGCAAGGGAACCGCGAATTGCTCTTGTCGGTAGAAGAGGGTCTGGAAAATCCTCACTGATCAATGCGATGTTTGGTCAGGAACGGCAATATGTCAGTTCCGTTAAATCTGGAACGGGTAAGGGTAAATGGTTATGGTACCCGAGTGATGCCGAACCCAAAATTCGTTTGCTGGACTCACGCGGGCTGGGTGAGAGTGAAGCTCCTACGGAAGAGTTCGAAGAAGATACACCATTGGATGAATTGATAAAAGCGGTGACTGAAGAACAGCCTGATGTGTTTCTTTTCTTAATTAAAGCAAAAGAAGCGGATTCACGTATTGAAGAAGATTTACAAGAATTAAATAAGCTGCGCAAGATCGTTAAAGAGAATCACCATTATGATGTTCCTGTCATCTGTGTGGTCACACAAGTGGATGAATTAGATCCGCCACATTATAAACAAGTACCTTTTGATGCCAATCCTAAGAAAAAAAAGAATATTGATGAAGCCATCGCTTTGATGTCAAAACGATTTAAAGATAGTGAAATACCACTTTTGAACATTATTCCTACTTGTTCGTATATTGACTTTGATGAAAGCGGAAATATTGAATATGATATGCGTTGGAACATAGATTTGCTTTCTGATTACTTAATTGAGGCCTTACCCAGTGAAGCGAAGCTGAAGACAGCCAAAGCGATGCAGAGCCAATTCGTTAAGAAGAAATTCGCGCGGACGATAGTGGGAACGTTTACGGCAATCGCAGGTCTAATCGGTGCAGAGCCAATACCTTTTGCCGATTTTCCCATTTTGACCGGCATTCAAGGTTTGATGATTGTGGTGATTGGTTTTATCGCGGATAAAGAAATCAATACGAAAACGGCAAGTGAATTCATTGCAGCGTTAGGAATCAATGTTGGCATCGGACTCCTTGTCAGGGAAGGTGTCAGGGCTGCAGTCCGTTTCATCCCAGGAGCTGGTCTAGTCGTTTCCGGAGCGGTAGCGGGTGCCGTCACTTATGGAATCGGGCAAGCCGCGATAGCTTACTTTCTAGAAAACAAGAATATTGATCAGGCGAAGGAGGCTTATAAGAACGCGAACAAAGAATATAAAAATGAAGACATTGACTCTTAATGTGCAGATTCGAACCATAAACTACACTAAGGTGATATGATAAAGTGGAGTTAGCAGTTCTGTATCTGCTGCTGGATGGTTCAAGATTTTTGTTTACTAGAGGAGGGATGATCTTCATGTCGTTTTTTCAATCACAGAAGCAAAAAGACTATTTACAAAAATTAGAGGACGCGATTCAGTTGTTTTCCGGCCGATCTGAGGCACTTGATGATTCAAAGGGGTTTCCTTATGAAAACATTCAGGAGTTAAAGGAATTCGGATACCCCCAATTAACATTAGCTAAAGAGCATGGGGGATATGGCGGTTCCTTATATGATTTTCTCCTATGCCAAGAAAAAATAGCTCAATATTGCGGCCCAACAGCCTTAGGAATAGGCTGGCATGTCGGAACGGTACTTTCCTTATCGGAGAAGAGACCTTGGGAAAAAGGAGTCATGAAAGAATTGTATGATGAAGTGTCGAAAGGTGCACTAATCAATACGGCAGCATCTGAGGCTGGAACGGGGAGTCCGACGCGCGGAGGCCGACCGGAAACGATCGCGATCAAAAAGGGTAATCAATGGAATTTGAATGGGAGAAAGACTTTTACTACACTCTCTCCCGTCCTTGATATTTTTCTCGTAACGGCATGGGTTCCCGAGGATGAGCGACTTGGCACATTTTTAGTTCATCGTGATGTAAAGGGTGTAAGTATAGAAGAAACTTGGGATATGATTTCCATGCAGGGGACAGGAAGTCATGATCTGGTGTTAAATGATGTCAGCCTGCCTGAAAAGTATTATGTCATGAAAAGCAATCCTGGTGAAAAAAGAAAACCTGAAGCGTGGCTATTACATATACCGGCTTGCTACTTGGGAATCGCAGTGGCTGCCAGAAATTACGCAGTCGAATTTGCGAAAACCTATTCTCCGAATAGCTTACCAGGACCAATCAGGGACCTTCCGAATGTGCAACGTACAATTGGGGAGATGGAACTGGAATTGGGTGAAGCACACCATTTCCTTTACTCTGTCGCAGAAAAATGGGTGCGGCAGCCGGAAGATCATGATGAATTATCGAAGCAATTGGGGGCAGTTAAGCTATCGGTCGTCAACAAATCGATCTCCATCGTCGATAAAGCGATGAGAGTCGTCGGAGCCAAAAGTTTACAAAGAAACAATCCCCTGCAACGCTACTATAGGGATGTACGCGCAGGACTCCATAATCCTCCGATGGATGATGCGACAATCACCACGCTCGCAAAATCAGCTCTTTATTAATTCTTATTCAAATATTTTTTGATGGCACTGAAATGATCGTTTCAGTGTTTTTTCTGTTCTTTTTCTAACATTAATTTGTGTTTTCGTTTTAAGGGCATGATTAGGTGTAGTCATTTTTCCATACACATGTAAGACTTCTAGAGTGTGGGGAAAACTAGAACAAAACATTTACATGGATTCAATTGCAAAATAAAAAGAGGCACGAAAAGTACTATTCACACCTAATCAAAGGGAAGGTGCCCTGCCACCCTAGTTGAAAGCTAACTGATGATTTGAAGTAAGCTCTGTGGAGATGAGTCTCTACAGAGTTTTTCTTCATTTTTCTCATTTTGTGCCGCTAATCCATATTCCAACTCTATATCACTTATACAATCTATATTTTTTTCTGGAATACGGGAGAAAATAGTATTAGAAAATCTCTGAATCGGCGCTTGGCTTTTTTTTGTTTTATGGGAAGTTCAATAAACCGCTTGAAGGTAGTGTAGAGAAAAGAACCGTTGAAGTGGAATTTAATCCAGACATGTACCATACCATTAAAAAAAGAACGTGCGAATTGTAGCACGATTTCTTTTTGAGTAACATATACTTTACCTGGGTATGGTTTATTATTAATCTGGCCGTTAATTGTTTCCATACATCCTGTGGAAAAAGGAAATGGCGTTTATACTCTCAAATTCGACCTGCCTGAATACTCTTATAATGTGTTTGTTGATAGTAAACCCGGAAACCTTGTCATCAGGTTAGTCCGATAGAGTTTGAGGTTGATAAAAAATTTGAGGAGAATTTAAGTTTTGTGGTAAAGTCAATAGCTATCCATTCGTTATAGAGGTCAAATAATAAGAAAAAAGGGGAATTTATATGAACTTAGATGGGGTTAGCCAACATCTATTAATTTGCAACGGGAAAACATGCACGAAAAATGGAGCAGAAGAAGTAACAGAGACGATTAGGGGGGAATTGAAAAACTTAGAACTACAAAAGGAGATTCACACAACAAAAACATTATGCAACGGCCAATGCAAGCATGGTCCGATTGCTGTTCTATATCCACAAGGAACCTGGTATAAAGAAATGAATAAAACAAAAAGTAAAGAACTTATTCGTCAATTGAAAGAAAATGACAATGTTCATCTAGGTTCTGAATTTTATTACCATGATGGGAAAACATTCAAGAACCAGAAGAGTGAATGAACTGTAACATCTCACTTCTATATCTAAAAAGGATTTCTGTAGGACGCTTTTCTGGAAAAAAAATTGCGATATTCAGTGGACTGATCATTTTTAACCATCAGTCGATAATTTAATCAATAGAGTTTACATCTCCCCATTAATACTAATTGAAAATTGTTCTCTTGGAAGTTTTACCAATATGAAAAAAAATACCCGTTCTTTAAGAACGGGTATTTTTTATATAACATTACCTCAAATTCTTTCCCGGATGGCGGAAGAGGTAACTTTTAATTTCCTCATAATAATTTCACTAGCTTATCATTATCTATCTTGATATGATTGATATGCCTGTCTAAATCTTCGAAAAATATCGAAAGTTCGGTGTAAAAATGAATCTTATGACCAAAGATTTACTGATTAACTTTTTACTTATCCTTTTTCCGATCTTTTTATTGCAAATGAGCTATCTAGTGAAGTATGTATACCGTTTAGATGCATTAAAAGGATCCTTCCTATCGATTTTCCCTATTCTTTCACTTGTTCTATGCATGTTATTTCCCGTTGTTATAGAAGAGGATTTTGTTTGGGATCTTAGATGGATCCCTTTTCTGTTAGGCGGTTTATATGGAGGCTATCGGTTAGGAATCATATTGATAGTCATCACTCTTGTTATCCGCTATTTATCAGGGGGTGATAATGGATTTTATATATCTTGCATCACTTTTCCACTAGTGGGTGTTTCCTTGTTTTTAATATCTAAATACTATTTGAAACTCTCTGTCAGTAAAAAAATTCTCATCGGTATATCATTAATCTTCATTGTTCATATTCTCACGCAGTTTATTTCAACAGTAGTATTTGAACTCACTATCGGCATAAGTCTATGGAAACAATACTTCACGATCCAAGTCATTGGAATTGTTGTTGTAATCTTACTATGGGAGGTCATCCTCACTAATTTTCAGGTTCTCGAAAAATTAGTGAAAGCGGAAAAATTGCAAATCGTTAGTCATCTGGCTGCAAGCATATCTCATGAAGTCAGAAATCCCCTTACAGTTACCAGAGGATATATACAAATGTTAAGCGAAGACGTTTCTTCCCATACAAAGGTCAGATATGCAAATATTGCACTGAAGGAATTGGATCGGGCCACGGATGTCATTAATGACTATTTGACATTTGCTTCCATAAGCCCTGAAAACACGGAGCGATTAAGGGTATCGGAGGAAATTCAGCATGTCGTGAACAGCATAAAACCCCTAGCTAACAATAATGGAACAGAATTGAAGTTATCACTAATCGAAGATGGAGCTTATTCTATCATGGGGGAAAGGAAGAAATTCCAGCAGTGCTTGTTCAATATCCTAAAGAATGGCATAGAATCGATGGACCATGCTGGCGAAATATACATAGATTTAATTCGTGCTGCCTCCACCATCCAAATTAAAATCCAAGATCAGGGAATTGGAATGACACAGGAACAGATATACCGTTTAGGTGAGCCTTTCTTCACGACAAAAAATAAAGGGACGGGGTTGGGCATGATGGTTTCATATAGCGTTATCAAAAGCATGGATGGTACGGTACATGTGTCAAGTGTACAAGGGAAAGGGACATGTTTCTCCATTAACCTGCCCATACATAAATACGAGCCTAATTGAGTTTAGTGTAAATTGACAGCTTTAAAACTCATAGATTACAATTTAAGTAAACTACCAATATTATGAAATGATTCAATGACGCATTTGATACCTAAGGGAGATGATTGCATGAAATCGCTTACAGATGGACAAATCATTTGGGAACCGACAAAGGAACAAATCGAGCAAACGGTATTGACTCAATATGTGAAATGGTTAAAAGAAAAGAAAGGTTTAACATTTCATGACTATCATGAATTATGGAAATGGTCGGTAGATGAACTGGAGCAATTTTGGGCTTCAATTTGGGATTATTGTGATGTAAAAGCCGGCAGGACATATGACAGGGTTTTAGCCGAGCAAACTATGCCAGGTGCGAAATGGTTCGAGGGGGCAAGGCTTAATTATGCTGAAAATGCATTATTGAATGATCAAGAAGAGAAAACGGCGATTTTTTTTCGTTCCGAACATATCAGGCAGCAAGAGGTTAGCTGGAAAGAGCTGAAAGAAAAAGTGGCATCTGTCGCCCATTCATTAAGGAAACTTGGTGTGAAATCAGGTGACCGTGTTGTTGCCTATATGCCAAACATACCTGAAGCGGTCATAGCCTTCTTGGCAACAGCAAGCATAGGTGCCATCTGGTCCAGTTGTTCACCTGACTTTGGGGCAAGAAGCGTCATAGATCGTTTCAAACAGATTGAACCAGTTGTATTACTGGCGGTTGATGGATATCAGTACAATGGAAATGTATATGATAAAACATCGGTCGTCTCCCAGCTTAAGCAGGAATTGGTCACTGTCAAGCATACCGTGCTGGTTCCTTACATAGAAAAAAAGATTTTGGAAGTGAATCTGGCAGATACAGTTCCTTGGGATGACCTATTAAAAGAAAAGGCAGAATTATCTTTTGAAAATGTTCCGTTCGACCATCCGCTTTGGATTCTCTATTCATCTGGTACAACCGGAATGCCAAAACCGATTGTACAAGGGCATGGCGGTATATTATTGGAGCATTTAAAATCAACAAGAATTCATCAAGGCATGACTTCCGAGGATACCGTATTCTGGTTTACGACGACAGGCTGGATGATGTGGAATCTCCTTATGGGTGGTTTGCTTAATGAAGGGACCATCGTCCTTTATGACGGCAGTCCCTCTTTTCCGAATATGGATGTTCTTTGGGAATTGGCGCAAGATACAGGCATGACTTTCTTTGGAACAAGTGCACCATTCCTTACGAATTCCATGAAGTTAGGAAACAAGCCCCTGGGGAAATATGATTTATCGAAATTGAGGGCTCTTTTTTCTACTGGAGCTCCATTATCTGGAGACGGTTATAAATGGGTGTATGAAAATGTCAAGAAGGATATCTGGCTCAGTTCATCCAGTGGCGGGACCGATGTATGTGCTGGATTTGTGGGGGGTGTTCCAACATTGCCCGTGAGGATCGGAGAGATACAAGGAAGGGCATTGGGTGTTTGTGCGGAAGCCTTTGATGAGCATGGTCAAACATTGATTAATGAAGTCGGTGAATTGGTCATTACCAAACCGATGCCGTCCATGCCACTATACTTCTGGAATGATCAAGATGGGACAAGATACTATGAGAGTTATTTCGATACGTATACTGGCATATGGAAACATGGTGATTGGATAAAGATCGACGACAAGGGCAGCTGTATCATTTATGGACGTTCCGACTCGACCATCAATCGTTCTGGTGTACGGATGGGAACTAGCGATATCTACCGGGTCGTCGAAGCGTTAGACGAGGTGATGGAAAGCCTAGTCATTGATAGGGAAGTGCTAGGCCGCGGTTCCTCACTGCTGTTGTTCGTAGTCCTTAAGCCCGGGGAAAGTCTGGATGCAGCATTGACGGCAAAAATCAAGGAACAAATAAGAGGGCATGTATCCCCTCGCTTTATCCCTGACCAAATCCATGTCGTTGGACAAATTCCTAAAACGTTGAACGGAAAGAAGATGGAAGTCCCGATACGTAAAGTGTTATTAGGTTTCGAGTTTGATAAAGTAGTGAATGCAGACTCCATGGGAAATCCAGAATCGCTTCAGTTTTTTAAAAAATTGGCACTCGAGTTGAATGAGAAAAAAATATTCTAGAATTCAGGCGGAGCAAAAAGCTTCATCTCAAACTGTAGACAATCTCGATGAATATCGAGTTTGTCTACAGTTTTTTTAGTGTTTTGTGTAATTTATACGTTGATTTCCACTCAAGGCACTCGCTTTTCCCGCAGGATTCTCGTACCTACCGTTCTAATCAATTTTGTTTTAATTTTTAAATAGACCCCTTTTGTCTACAAACTGAGGAGGAGCAAAAAGCTCCGTCTTTTTAAATTTCTCTTGATTGAACTTAGAGATGATTCTCCAACGAGCAACTTCTCCATTTCTGGATACTGGTCTTTGATTTTAGAAGTTTATGCCATATGCCATCCATGACTCTCATACGTATAGTGCACCTTTTCCCGTTCAATCTTAAAAATAAAATGTGCTGTTGGAAATATTTTCTTGACAATTTATAAACAGATGAATAGAATAAAATGGAAAGTCAGTAAGTACTGACAGTCTATTCGGAGGAAGTGAGAGCATGAGTAGCAGTAATAAGCTTAGTACCGATGATAAGCTGCTGTTGGCGGCAATCGATCTAATTGCAGAGAAAGGGTACAATGGTGTTTCTACTCAGGAAATTGCTGGTTCCGCAGGTTTTAGTGAAAAAACACTATTCCGTCGGTTTGGAAGCAAGCAAAATCTTTTAGAAACGGCATTTGACCGATATCATTATGCTGAAGAGATGACCAAACTTTTTAATGAAGAGCAAATCGTGTGGGATTTGCATTCAGATTTACTACTAATCAGTCGAACATATCATGAAATCATGAATCGTAACCGGAAAATGATTATGATAAGTATCAAGGAGGAAGGCAATTTACCTGGTTTTCGAGAAAAAACACAAAAGCATCCCCGACAGTTACTGGGAATTTTGACAAACTATTTTAACACGATGCATGAAAAAGGAAAGCTTATCCCCACAGACCCAGAGCTTCAGGCGTTGTCGTTCATGATGATGAATTTTGGTGCCTTTATGAACAATCTGGATGCCGATGAGAACTATCCAACCGTGTCCCTGGAGGCATTTATCATGGAGAGTGTGCAAACATTTACTAGGGCTTTGACTCCCTAGTTTTTCATGAAGAATTATGACAGTCAGTACTGACTCGCTATGGTGATGAAAGAAATGCCAATTTTTAATGTATTAAAAAAATAGATTAAATGACAGGAGATTATGAATATGAAATCAAGTAATACAATAGTATGGATTAATGTATTTACAGCTAAACCAGGCAAACTAGATGAATTGGTTGCTATCCAAGCTGAAGAACTGCTCAATTTCAAGAAGGGATCACAAGGTGTTCCCGGTTGGATCAGCAGCCGTTGGCATCGTTCTGTAGATAATGATAAGGCAATTATGGTAACGATCTTTGAGAGTATTGATTTTCATAAAAATTGGTTAGAAAAAAGTGAATTCAGAGAACATCTTAACAAAATAAACCATCTCATTGAAGATACAGAAGGTGGGTACTACACGTTAGTGGAAGAGATTGAAAATATGTAAATCCCTCAACTTATGAGGTTATATTCTTAAACAATTAATTGGCCAGTAAGTTTTTACGAGGAGGAGAAAACATTGGAAAAATTAAAGATTGGAATTATCTTAGGAAGCACACGAATAGGACGCGTAAGTCCACAAGTGGGAAATTGGATTAAAGAAATAGCTGATAAACGAGAAGATGCAACTTATGAAATCGTCGATATCGCAGATTTCAAATTGCCGTTTTTTGGAGAAGGCACTGGTAAAGAACCAGGATTATTAGCTTGGTCAGAAAAACTCTCTAGCTTGGATGGTTTTGTGTTTATCGTACAAGAATATAATCACAGCATTACAGGGGCATTAAAAAACGCACTTGATTCCGCACGTGATGAATGGAACAACAAAGCTGCGGGCATCGTAAGCTATGGTTCAACTGGCGGAGCCCGTGCAGCCGAACATTTGCGTGGCATATTAGGGGAATTACTAGTTGCGGACGTTCGTGTAAATCCAACATTATCGCTATTTACAGACTTTGATAACTTCAAAACGTTTAAACCAGCTGATTTACATCTTGGTAATGTCCATGCAATGCTAGATCAAACAATTGCATGGAGCGGTGCGCTAAAAAATTTACGTTAAGCTTGATAGTTTACTAGCTAGGTCCTTCCTCTCTAACTATTTAACAAAATTCATGTTAGTAAGTACTGAAGCCTAAATAAAAGGTGCATAAAGAGCTTATTCCTTAAGCATAAGCAGGCTGCGTTCCACATTCAAACTTTTAAACAAAACGAGACAAAACGAGACAGCAATCTCATTTTGTCTCGTTTTGTTTCTGCTGAAAATAGTTAAAGTCCTAATTTTACCGTCTCCCATTTTGGCACGGCAATTGCACTATATAAGATTGACTCGCTATTACTGATTGGGGGCTGAAAAATGGAAACGGTTCAATCGAATGAAATAAAGTTATCACAGGACAAGGCTTATTGGATGTACAAGAAAATGCTGGAAATCAGAAAATTCGAAGACCAAGTTCATGAATCTTTTGCAAAAGGGATTTTACCTGGGTTTGTCCATTTATATGCAGGGGAAGAAGCGGTTGCTGTCGGTGTATGTGCCCACCTATCCGAAAAGGACAACATTACAAGCACTCACAGGGGGCATGGCCACTGTATTGCAAAAGAATGCGACCTAAACGGGATGATGGCTGAAATCTATGGGAAAGTGACTGGGCTTTGCAAAGGAAAAGGCGGTTCGATGCATATTGCCGATTTGGACAAGGGGATGTTAGGTGCAAACGGGATAGTCGGCGGAGGCTTTCCGCTCGCATGCGGTGCAGCATTAACTGCCAAGTATAAAAAGACAGATCACGTTAGTGTATGTTTTTTTGGTGATGGTGCCAATAATCATGGGACATTCCATGAAGGGATAAATCTTGCGGCAATCTGGAAGCTGCCCGTAATTTTCATCGCTGAAAATAATGGGTATGGAGAAGCCACGCCTTTCAACTATGCTTCTAGCTGTAAAACGATAGCCGATCGGGCGATAAGCTACAATATCCCGGGTGTCCGGGTGGATGGGAAAGATGTATTGGCCGTGTATAAGGCTGCTGAAGAAGCGATTCAGAGGGCTCGCAGGGGAGAAGGCCCATCATTGATCGAATGCGTTACGTATCGTAATTATGGCCATTTCGAGGGAGATGCACAGAAATATAAAAAGGAACAAGAAAAAAAGGAACATAAACAAGAGAAAGATGCGATTGCCCTATTTAGGAATTACTTACTGAATCAGAATCTGCTGGCGGAAAAAGAACTGGTTTCTCTTGAGAATGCCGTTGAGGAATCTATTAAACAAGCAGTTAAGTTCAGTGAAGATAGCCCATATCCAGAAGCGTCCGATTTATTAAACGATGTTTATGTATCTTATTAAACCATAAAAGGAGGAATTGAGATGAGTAGAAAAATCAGTATGTCGCAGGCAATAAATGAAGCAATGGCCATGGCAATGAGAAAAGACGAGAATGTCATCCTCATGGGAGAAGATGTAGCCGGCGGTGCAGAGGTCGATCATTTGCAGGATGACGAAGCATGGGGTGGCGTCTTAGGTGTCACGAAAGGATTGGTTCAAGAATTTGGCCGGGATAGAATTCTTGACACACCCATTGCGGAAGCAGGATATATGGGAGCGGCCATGGCAGCTGCTTCGACAGGCTTGCGACCGATTGCCGAGTTAATGTTCAACGATTTCATTGGCAGCTGTTTGGATGAAGTATTGAATCAAGGTGCGAAGTTCCGCTATATGTTTGGGGGGAAAGCACAGGTTCCCGTGACGATCCGTACGATGCATGGTGCAGGGTTCAGGGCTGCAGCTCAGCATTCACAAAGCCTTTATGCCTTGTTCACCAGCATTCCAGGATTGAAGGTCGTCGTTCCCTCATCCCCCTATGACGCAAAAGGGCTTTTACTTTCAGCCATTGAAGATAATGACCCTGTCATCTTTTTTGAAGATAAAACGCTATACAACATGGTAGGGGAGGTTCCGGAAGGCTACTATACAATCCCAATCGGCAAAGCAAAAATGAAAAGGAAAGGCTCAGATTTGACGATCGTTGCCATCGGTAAACAAGTTCACACCGCGATGGAGGCTGCTGAAAAACTCACAGCTAAAGGAATTGAAGTTGAGATTGTCGACCCGCGGAGCTTGTCACCACTGGATGAAGAATCGATTCTCTCCTCTGTTGCAAAAACAAATCGTTTGATCGTGATCGATGAAGCGAACCCAAGATGCAGTGTCGCAACGGATATTGCCGCACTGGTGGCGGATAAGGGATTTGACACGCTCGATGCGCCAATCAAGAGGATTACGGCACCACATACACCTGTCCCTTTTTCTCCACCGCTTGAAGATATTTACCTTCCTACATCAGAAAAAGTGATACAAGCCGTTTCAGAATTATTAGGGGAACCTTCCATTCTAGGAGTGTAAATAAATCCAGATGCATGCTCCAGCTTTTTCGCATAGAACAGCAAAAGTTGGAGCAACAAAACCAATGATGGATAAAACAAACCATTATGAAGGGAGAAATTAGATATGGCTGTCGAAGTGGTAATGCCGAAATTGGGCATGGCAATGAAAGAAGGCACTGTTTCGTTATGGAGTAAGGCTGTTGGGGATCCAGTCGAAAAAGGCGAAGCAATAGCCAGCATCAATTCAGAGAAAATAGAAATGGATATTGAATCTCCAGCGGAAGGTACGATTCTGAATATAGCTGTTCAAGAAGGACAAGGAGTACCTCCAGGAACCGTTATCTGTCATATCGGAGATCCGAATGAAAAAATAAAGTTCGATGAACCTGTTGCTGTAGAGACCCATTTGGAAATTGATGAACAAGAAAAGCCGAAAACAAAAGAGTCCCCCACTTTGCCAATGGGAGATCGTTTGATGATCACTCCGGTTGCACGAAAAATGGCACAGGCAGCGAATCTTGACATTGAGATGATTCAAGGCACCGGACCAGGAGGAAGAATCACTAAAGAAGATGTCCAGAAAGTAATTGAGAAAAGGGATTCCATCCCGGTAAGTACAGAAGAAAGAATAGTTCCGCCAAAACCTGCTATAGAGAGTCAGCAGCAGATTCCTGTTAAGGGAATGAGGAACATCATTGCCAAACGTATGAAAGAGAGCTTGCAAAGCAGTGCCCAATTAACGCTAACGATGAAAGTTGATGTCACTGATCTAGTCATTTTGCAAAAACAGGCTACAGAAACGCTGCAAAAACATGAATCAACTAAATTGACTTTAACGGACTTTGTTGCAAAGGCTGTCGTGCTTTCACTTAAAGAGCACCCTAAAATGAATAGTGCCTATATTGAAGATAACATCATTTTGTATGAGTCTATCCATCTTGGATTAGCGGTGGCCTTGGAGAATGGACTAGTAGTTCCCGTCATAAGAAATGCCGAAAATTGTACCATAAGACAGTTATCGAAAAAGGGGAAGGAGTTGGCCCGGTGTGCACGTGACGGTCAATTGCCTATTGAAGACATGCAAGGTTCCACTTTTACAATCAGTAACCTCGGGGCATATGGCGTTGAGCATTTCACACCCATTCTCAATACACCGGAAACGGGGATACTTGGAGTTGGCTCTGCTTATGATACCCCGCTTTATATTGGCGAAGAATTGGAGAGAAGAACGATCTTGCCACTCAGTTTAACTTTTGATCACCGTGTACTGGACGGGGCACCCGCTGCTGCCTTTTTACAAACACTAAAACGGTATTTAGAAGAGCCGATCACCGTTATTTTATAGAAAAGGAGGGAAAGCCTTGAATCGTATAGTTATTATAGGCGGTGGTCCTGCAGGGTATGTAGCGGCAATCACTGCTGCCCAGCAGGATAAGGAGGTCATATTGGTAGTCGATGGGCCATTGGGCGGAACCTGTTTAAACGAAGGCTGCATGCCAACGAAGTCATTATTGAAAAGTGCCGATACGTATGACTTGGTGAAAAATGCCGGGCAAATGGGAATTCGCCTTTCCCCCAATTCGATTGAAGTAGATTGGGATACCGTACAGGAACGAAAAAGAGAGGTCATTTCTAAACTAGTGAACGGCATTCGATATTTAATGGGTAAGAATAAAATAAAAGTTATACAGGGCAGGGCTTCTATCCTTTCAAGCAATCGACTGCGGATCGAGAACGGAAATGAAAATGAAGTGATTGATGCAAGTAAGATCATCATTTCAACGGGATCAGAGCCGATTCCACTCCCTTTTGCACCGTTTGATGGTGAATGGATCATCCACAGTGGTCATGCCATGTCACTTCCTGTCATTCCCGATTCCCTGCTAATTGTCGGAGGCGGTGTCATCGGATGTGAATTTGCCAGCATTTATAGCAGGCTGGGCACCAAGGTTACCGTTATCGAAATGGGGGAAAAGCTGCTTCCAGGGGAAGATGAGGATATCACGAGCATTCTGCATGAAGAATTGAAAAACCAAGGCGTTACGGTCCATACCTCCACAGCTGTCAAAAACATCAATGCAACCAGTAAAACGGTATTTTTGGAAAATAGCGATGGAAAATTGGAAGAAATACAAGCTGATTACGTACTCGTATCTATAGGGAGAAGACCAAGAGTGAACGGAGTAGGCTTAGAGGAAAACGATATTGATTTTTCCCGGTTTGGCATCTCGGTGGATGATCGAATGCAAACAAGCAATCCAACGATTTATGCCTGCGGTGATGTGATAGGAGGCATCCAACTTGCCCATGTAGCTTTTCATGAAGGACGGGTGGCGGCTCTGAATGCCTGCGGCCAATTTGCACAAGTGAATTACCGGGCAATCCCTCGCTGCATTTATACCTCCCCGGAGATTGCCAGTGTAGGCTTGACCGAAAAAGAAGCGCGTCAAAAATATGGTGAAATTAAAGTTGGTGAATTCGCTTTTTTGGCAAATGGGAAAGCTGCCCTTTCCAATAAACCGGTAGGAAAGGTCAAAGTCCTAGTGAACCCACAATATAATGAAATTCTAGGTTTTTCCATTGTCGCTCAGCATGCAACAGAATTGATTGGACAAGGAACGATCATGCTGCATGCAGAAATAACGGCAGATATGATGGAAGATTTAGTGGCGGCGCATCCAACCTTGTCGGAATCCATACATGAAGCTCTTTTAAATGTAGTAGGTCAAGCTGTGCATTCCTAAAATAAATAAGTTTTTTTACTGAAGGGGGATTTTGTATGGTTAGCAGTCAACGGACGGCAGTCGTCACTGGTGCAGGACGTGGTATCGGACGTGCCATTGCATTAAGATTAGCTCAAGATGGATTGAATGTGGTCATTAACGACGTCAATCTGGATACGGCTGAATCGGTCGTGAATGAGATAAGGGAACTTGGACGTGAAAGCTTTGCCGTTAAAGCGGATGTAAGCAACAGACGGGAAGTATTCGAAATGGTGAATCAAGTTGTGGAACGTTTTGGACAACTGGATGTTATGGTTTCAAATGCAGGAATTGCTCAAATAAAGCCTCTATTGGAAGTAACTCAAGAAGATCTTGAACAGATTTTCAATATAAATGTAAATGGTGTCCTCTTTTGCCTGCAAGCCGCGGCAGAACAAATGAAAAAGCAAGAAGGAGGGAAAATCATAAGTGCTGCCAGCATAGCCAGTTATAAAGGTTTTAGCTTACTTGGTACATATTCGGCCACAAAATTTGCCGTTAGGGGCATTACACAAGCGGCAGCACAGGAATTGGCACAGTTCGGCATTACGGTGAATGCATACTGTCCAGGAATCGTCGGCACGCAAATGTGGGATTTAATCGATGAAAAAATGGGTCCATATATGAATCTTGCTAAAGGGGAAACATTTAAAAAGTTCACAGATTCCATAACCTTGGGGCGCTCCGAAACCCCAGAAGATGTGGCGAAATTCGTCTCTTACCTTGCTTCACCGGATTCGGATTATATGACAGGTCAATCCATCATGATTGATGGAGGAGTTATTTTCTCATAAAGTTTATTGTTTAAATGGAGAAGCATCATGTGAATGATCACATGATGCTTTTTTTGCAAACTCAATCTAAATATTGTAAGCGAATACATAATCTACTATAATTAAAAAGACCTCGATTAACATCCTATTTTATTACTCCATGGTATTTTTCCTCTAGATTGACTGGTCAAATGAAGGTTCAAACCAAATGATTAGAGGAGGATTATATGCTTTCCACCAGTTGTTATCTACGTACATGGGAACGCTTTGTCAGTGAAGGGGTTCTCGATTCAAATCGTCTGAACAAGCGAATAATGGAATCCTGGTATCGCTGCAAAAAAGATCAAGTCAACCCATACCTTAATAAAGGCAAACACATTTTGACGGATGAATTATTGGACATTCAAAGAGAAAAAAACTCCTTCCTATTAGAAGTGGCATCACCCCAATTATCCAGGATGAATCAATCGATAAAAGAATCTGGAATGATGGCTTTATTGGTCGATCCGGATGGATATGTCCTTTCACTTTCCGGAAACGAGAAAATCCTCGATGAGGCAGGAAAAATAAATTTTGTGGAGGGTGTATGCTGGACGGAGGGTGAGGTCGGAACTAACGCAATTGGAACAGCTTTGAAAACGGGTGAAGCTGTAATGATCCAAGGTACCGAACACTATTCGATTGCCTCGCACAAATGGAGTTGCTCTGCAATGCCCATATTAAATGAGGACGGTAAGATATTGGGAGTTTTGGATATATCATGTCCAGTAGAATATTTTCATCCCTCCATGCTGGGGATGGTAGCCAATTTGGCGTATACAATCGAACAGGAAATGGGAATGCGTTCCTATAAAAAGGAGCTGGCACTGACCCAGCACTCGATAGAACTTGCAGAAACCTATCCAGATTTGCCTTTTATCGTATGTAATCATAAACAAATGATAATTTCCGCCAGTAAACAGGTTCGCAAAAAAATTCCTCAATCCATTGGTATGGCGTTGCCCGATCTGTTAAATCATGGATATCGAATCGTAAAGGAAAATCCGCTTTTATCCAAAGAGGATAATAGGGTTTCCGGTAAGTGTTTATTCTTATCAGAGAATCATGGTCGTGAAACCAATAGGCTTTTTCCTGCTTCAATGCCTTCAGAAAGATTTGTCTTCGAAGGTGAAAGAGGGATTAGTGAATCCTTTCATAACACATTACGTAAAGTGAAGCTTGTTGCACCGACAGAAGCGAATGTGTATATATCCGGTGAAACAGGTGTCGGGAAAGAGCTTATTGCCATGGCTATTCATGAAAATGGCATGCGCAAAAAAGGACCATTCGTCACGATAAATTGCGGAGCCATACCTAAGGATTTAATGGAAAGTGAATTATTCGGGTATGTTGATGGCGCTTTTACAGGGGCTAAACGGCAAGGGCACAAAGGGAAGTTCGAGCAGGCAAATGGAGGGACCATTTTTCTCGATGAAATCGGTGAAGTCCCTTCAGCGATGCAAGTTGCCTTACTGCGTGTTCTTCAGGAAAGAAAAATCGTTCCGGTCGGCGGCACAAAAAGCATATCATTGGATATTCGCATTATCACTGCAACACACCGTAATCTTGAAGAGCTTGTCAATGAAGGGTCCTTTCGTAAGGATTTATACTATCGGCTGAACGTTTACCCCATTCATGTACCTCCCTTAAGGGAAAGGATTGAAGATATTACTTATCTAGTCAACTACCTGTGTTTGATGAATAATTGGAATATTCCATTAACTGAAGAATTATTGAATCATTTAAAGGAGTACAATTGGCCAGGCAATATTAGAGAACTGCAGAATGTACTTCAGCGATTGACCATCTTACTTGCAGAAGGACCTCTTGATTATGTTAAAGTGTTGAATACCATTCATTCCCAGCCCGATACACGGCATGATGATTTCCCTGCATGGGAAGAACCGGGTAAAAATGGCATCAAGGGAAATGAACTCACGATCCGTGAAAAAATTCAACGGGATCTAATGATAGAAGCATTACAAAAATCAAGAGGAAATGTCACTGCTGCAGCAAAGCTGATGGATATTCCAAGAAGTACATTTTACAAGCGGCTCCATAAGTATGGTATATAGACATGCGTGTGTACATTATGTAAGAAAAGCAGAATTATAGAAATCCTTGAAAAATGAAAGGGGTATGGCAAATGAAAACGAGAATGACTGAATTATTGGGGATTGAATATCCGATTATTTGCGGCGGGATGTTTCAAGTTGGCCGGGCCCCGCTCGCAGCCGCTGTTTCAGAAGCGGGGGGACTTGGTATCATCACTTCGAAAACACAGGTGACACCAGAGGGTCTCCGTGATGAAATACGCAAAGTGAAAACTTTGACCAAGAAACCTTTTGCTGTCAACCTGAACCTATTTCCAAGTCAAACGGCAACCCCGAATGATGAGTTCATCGATATTTTAATTGAGGAAGATGTGAAAATTGTTGAAACAAGTGGCCGAAGCCCAGAAAGTTTAATGCCCAGACTTAAAGAGCACGGCTTTACCGTGTTACATAAGGTAGCGAACGTCAAAAACGCTGTGTCTGCAGAGAAATTAGGAGTCGATGCAATTATTATTGTCGGGAATGAAACAGGCGGGCATCCAGGCATGGGAGATGTAGGAACGCTTGTCATGCTCCCTAGAGCCGTTGACTCTGTAAATATACCAGTAATAGCTGGAGGGGGATTTTCGGATGGCAGGGGCCTTATCAGCGCCTTATCACTCGGAGCTGAAGGTATCGTCATGGGGACTCGCTTTATGGCAACGCAAGAAGCACCGATTCATGAAAACGTGAAGCAGTGGATGGTATCGGCCAATGAAACGGATACGGTCGTCATCCAACGGAATATAGGCAGCCCTTCGCGTGTAGCATTAAATGCCGTCAGTAAAGAAGTGGACAAACTTGAAAATGAAGGTGCCACTATAGAGGAATTGATTCCGCTAATTACAGGACAAAGAAGCAAGAAAGTATACTTTGAAGGAAATTTGGACGGAGGCATCTGGTCATGCGGTCAATCCGTAGGACTCATAAAAGAAATATTGACCGTCAATGAACTGATCAAACAAATCGTCCAAGAAGCAAAAAACTCGTTCGAATTCATCCAAAGCCGTATCGAATCCATTCGAACATAAATAACCTAACTGGAACATGCGATCAATAGTGATTTCGTGTTCCTTTTTTTATTTAATTAAACATAAAGTCCCATAGGTGGTTAAGAATAGACTTTTTTTAAAATGCATGACCGTTATTTATAACAGAAGAATGATTTATAACTAAAAGGCCAATTCAATAGAAAAAAGCTACATAGCCCATCAATTACTTGCTAACTAACTTTCAGCAGCTTCTTAATAAAGACTTTCACATGTAAAAAAACCAAAGAAAAAGGTAATTAACATTTCGTGAGTGTTTACATAACATTTTTATTCAACTAAATCAAATAAAGCTTGAGATATTAAAACCATTCTAATTTCTTCTGGCATTTTTGATTCCTGAAACTTTTAAATCTTTTTATATAAAATGTAAAAATCGGCTTTTACGATTTTATTTCATTCTCATGCTAAAGGCTGCTATGAGGTTAATTAAGAAAGCTTATATTGTAATTATGTGGCTAAATGGAGGAGCTATCATCAATTTCAGGTGGAAAGCGGAACTTGCATGATAAAAAACCTTTTGAATTGTCATTGAGGTAAATTATATTTATATAACTTTTCACAAGTGTTAACCCGTGATTTTTCTCATTTTGCCATTTAATTTATATATAAGAATAATAAAAATGATAAAAAATGTAAATAAAACCGGGATATTTAGATTACTACAGGTTATTAGATAACTATTCTTTGAATAGGTCTTTAGGAAAGGAGAGAGGAAGCAATATGAAGAAAAAGATTAGTTGTGCACTTACCCTAGCTACTTTTTTAATAGGAGGGGCAATCATTTATTACTCAATTTCTATTTCTTTATACACAGCTACAGAAGATTTAAATGAATTCCCTGTACCTAAAAATGCTGAATTGGTTCAGTTAAATGAACAAGGGAATAGATATGAATGGTCAAGGGCTTCTGAAGAAGACGGCATTCCATATGGATATGCAATGGCCCTTAAAGCGAATGGATGGAAAAAGGGGAAAAGTGAGGGCGCTTCCGTTTTATACATGAAGGGAAATAATAAAATAGATTTAATTACCACAACCAAGCAATTAGAGATCCTTAGAGTGAAATGACTAAGGCTGATAAATACTAATTGAATAATCCGATCTATAGCATAAAAATGACTGAAAACGAAATATGTTAACAATTAGCAGATAAATTAAAATTCAATATATAAATCATGAAAATTTTAATGACCGTAACTGATGTGAAATTAGCTTAAATCCAAGAAATCTTATCGAATTTAAGCTAATTTTTAATTGAAGATCAATCATTTTAATTGGAACAATATTTATTTAAGTTTTAAAGTATAAGTTAACAATGACTAATCAATAAAAAAATATAGTTAAATAATGGCGATGATTAAATATAAAAAATCTGTATCCCGTCTCACTAAGTTAAGTATTCTTAAGATATGAGACAAAATAAACAATAAAAATACAACTTCCTATAATATATATTATGTAAACTAGAAAAAAGTTTAATAAAAATGGTTCTTTCCTTTAATTAATCTCTACCGCCCCTCATCTATTAAACATTTTAAACAACGACTACCCATGACCTATAGACATCCATACGGAAAATCATTTTTACGAATGTTTTAGCTTCTCTATTTTCCTTTTATGATTAATTCTAAATTCCTGTCCAGACTTTCTTTTTAAAATCATTATCTAATTGATAAATATCCTTGTTGAACCGATTATTATTTGATTCATTTCCTTATTCCTGAAATAATCCACAAATATTTACAAAATATCCTATTCATGGATCTAAACTTTTCAAATATACCCCCAGGTGATTCAAATCAGAAATCCACTTGTTTTTCCACATGCAATGAGACTCGACAATACTTCTTTTTACGAAAATCATATTACTCATAGGGCAACAATCCATTGTTCGGAATTCGCTTGGAAGACTTGAAAGTTTAGGCTTCACGGTTACATTGGCAAAACCGGAGGCTTCTTAATTCAGTTAACCAATCCGATTCCATAAATAAGACGCTCTCCCCTTTTACAAATGAACTGCGTCTTCTTCATTATTGCTTTTTTCCCCAGAAGTTAATTTTCATGGTATTTCAACAAGCACATTTATAGGTTTTTTTATGTTCGGTATATACATAAAGTTGATAAATCGGCATTCTAGCTCTTTCTTTAAAACGTCTTGCCCAAACGATATTCAGCTATCGTTCATAATAGTACGTCCTCATTTAACTTTAAACAAAGCCTAATTTAAAAATCAAACTTAAATATCCAAGCCTTTTTTTTATATCGGCATATATAGTGTAGAAAGGAGTGATTAACTTGGCCGATCACGATAATAATTGTTGCAAAGAATCACACTGCGGAAAACAGGACCAAGGACCAGGGGGTGCTTTGGCTTACTCATTGTAAATTCCGTCTGGGAATTTTGTGTTATAGATTTTGATTTCCCAGGATTTAGTTTAAATACAATCCCGAATCCGGAAACAAATGAGATCACTGTCTCTCTAAGTGGTGTCTATGAAATAAGTGCCGACCTTGTTGTTGTTACTAATGAACTTGAAACTTCATTATTCAATTCACGATTAAATGAAGTGTATAGGTCCCATTCCAGGTTCCTCTTTCGAAATCGTAACAGGATTGACATATCAAACTGGAGAACCTTCATGGTTTAACACTATAGGTAAGACCGTCCAAGTGGAATTAAATGCAGGAGAAAAAGTGATTGTTTATTCAAAATGTGAGTGGAAGTGTTTCTTATAGATCTCTGTCACTTACTGTAAAACGTATAGGACCCCTTGTATCCTCTGCTAAAGAGGAAATAGAAACTATTAAGCAGAAAGAGAAGCGGAAAAAACAGAAAAAAAGCTTCACTGCTCGAGTTTTCGGAAAGTGAACAATGAGAAAAGGGTGAGTAAAATAGATAAGCCAATTCAAGGTCGTAGATTTGTTGACACGACCTATAAATGTAAAAAAGATGATTCCTTTAATAAAAAAGACGATTTCCTCAATATAAACGATCATAAAAAATGTAAGGATTGTGAACAAGGTCCTCGAGGACCTCAAGGACCTCAAGGATTTCAAGGACTTCCAGGACCCCCAGGACCACAAGGAGAAACTGGACCCCCAGGACCAGGGGGTGCTTTGGCTTATGGATCATTGTACGATCCGTCTGGAAATTTTGTCACAGTGTCTACGGTAAATCCCCCTGCTCTGGGGCAGAAGGTTGTTTTCACAACTCCTGGGCCGTTATTAGGAACAGCTCCTTTTCCTCCTGGTCTTGGACCTTATACTGATATTGAGGTTCTGACTGCTGGGGTATATGAGATTAGCATGGATTTAACAGCTAGATTGATTAATGCTTCTAACTTGACGTTTAATACCGAAGTGCAGTTCAGGTTATTCATCAATGACACAACCCCGGTTCTTGAAAGTACTTTTGAATCCTTTAATCGTATTTCTGGCGGTCCAGGCGGTCAACCATCGCAAGTTGAAACTAGAAACACGATAGGAAGAACAATCCAACGTCGTTTATCCGCAAACGATAGGCTAAGCATTAGAGTTATTACTGCATCTGCCAATGTAATGTATAGGTATCCATCATTGGTAGTCACAAAAATCGCCAACTAGCTGCCGGAGTCATTAAATAGGAGCAAGAAGAGCCCTAACCTAGATGTTGTGGGCTTTTTCCGATTTACTGAACGTGGTGGTTTTGGTTACTCACTAGAGGAGTAAGAATCCTCCAACAGATTGCTGGAGGATTCTTAAGATTATTATTTAAACTTATCCGGAAACTGCTTTATAACTCCCGCAGTGATAGTATCTGCCATTAAGATTATATGTGTGACCCCTTCGTCTATTGCAGCGATTCTTGCGTTCCAATCTTTTGCTAAGCTTGCAGATAAATCATTTGTCACTAATTTCAGGTGCATATACAGGGAATTTTTTAGATCTTCATTTTTTAAATGGGGGTTGGCACTGCTAAGGAAAGCTGCAATTTCATCAGCATTTCTATACCATTCTTTGTTTAGCTGTTCCACCAAGGCATCATTTCCACTTTTAGCCGCATCTACAATCTTTCCCGCAATAACAATATGCTCCTTAAGCAGATCCGTAAGTTTGTTACCAGCTTTCTCTCCGTATACTGGCTTTACAGCATTACCAATATCCTCCTGATTCTTTAGAAGTCTAGCCAGTACCTGTGTTTGATCCTCCGCTCCAGCGGTGGTTGCACTTGTTATATAATTACTTGTCCATAATACATGATCAATCCAAAGTCTTCTGAATTCATTTTCGAAGTTTACCTCAGATTGGCTAATACGTTGTTCCTGTGGCTTAGCGTATGCGCTAGTTGTTCCGGCCACCATGTTTAGAGGAAATAATAAAATAAATCCCATCAACAATAATTTTTTCATAAAACCATCTCCTCCCAAAGTTAAAAAGTTCCTTTTTATTATTGATATATGCGATTTTTATATGCATAAAATTGCTTGTACTTACCATGTTTATATTAAAGTGGAATTAGTTGGACTCACATCGTCCAATGTAAGCTGTTTTGTATAAAATCGGGTCATCAATCATGATATTAATACACAGACACAACTACGTCGCATCGGTGCTTGAAATATGATGAATCAATGTTTGAATTACTTGAAAATTCAGGAATGAGACGCAAAGGGGCAAGTTAATAGAGAAAGTAGAAAATAAGAACGCCTCCTCCCCCTTCATCCCATTGTCTTACCAAAACTATTAAGCATTCTAGAGCAGCAAAAATTAAATGTTTTTAATATATCAGCAGGACTTATGCTCCAGCATGTGTGCAGTGCTCCAAGCAATGATAATTAAATATCAATTTGCAAGTTGCAATCAGAAAGTCCCTTCATTTCCCTTAGTCAAAAGGCTTGATAATAGTTTTTTTTCTATAAGAGCCAGTTTAACAAGAACATAGGCATTCAAATGATTACTATCCGTATAGTGAAGCTACTACTACAAACAGTCCACCCTCCTGAACGATTAGCTGTTCATTAATTAAGTCTTACAGTATCTTGTAATTGGAATCAGAAAGAAAAAAATAAATTTTTCTTTGGTGTACATAATATAGGGAATAACCAATGATAGTAAAAGTGTTATGAAAAGGGTGAACAAATGGAAAGAAATAACGCGATTGACTTTATTAAATTTTTTGCCATATTATCTGTTGTCGTCATTCATGTATTCCCTAGGGATAGCCAAATTGGTCTATTTATTCTCGATAACTTCTCAAGGTTTGCGGTGCCATTCTTCTTTACTGCATCTGGTTATTTGTTCGGTCAAAAGATGATACATAAAAGGGATTCCTTTGATTATTTTAAAAGGTATATTATAAAAATCTTGAAACTGTATTTGTGCTGGCTCTTCTTTTATATGATGTATGATGTTCTAATTCTTTATAAAGATGCTGCCGATGTACCAAAGGAATTTGCGCAATACATTAATCATTTTTCTTTTCTTGACCTTATATATTACGGAACTGGGACTAGCGGATACCAATTGTGGTTTTTAACCGCATTAATTTGGAGTGTTATCATTCTATTCGGTTTTTCTAAATTTAAAAAAGCAAGGCTTCTTTTAACCATTAGCTTAATATTCAACTTGTTTGGTCTTTTCGGACAATCGTATTCGGCGTTCTATGATCTTCCACTGAGTACACGGGATGCTTTATTCATTGGTCTTTTTTATACAACTTTGGGATTCTTCTTTGCGGATGATAAATTCTTTAAAAAGTCGGGAGCAATAACAGCCAAAACCAATTTATCTTTAATTTTTATCTTCTTTACTATCCAAGTGGTAGAAGGATACTTATTAGAAAAGATATTATTGGGAAGTCATGGGGAATATTTTATTTCTACCATTTTTTTAACTGCATTTCTTTTTTTATTTGCATTGAATAATAAAACATTGGGGAAGGATTTGTTCATTACTAAAGTAGGAGGAAGAGCCCTGGGGATATACATTGTTCATGTAGTCTTCATCGAGATTTTTGATTTAATTATATCGGCACTAAGAATGGATCATATAGCTGACAATCTTTTCTTAAAACTACTTGAGACACTCCTTATAATTACGATGTCTTACATTTCTTATGACCTGCTTCAATATTTCAAAAGGCGTTTAAGCAAAATGGTAACAAGCAATTAGTGGAAAGTTAAAACCCTTACTTAGTGCAGGGTTTTGTAGACAGCAAAAAAATCCCTGCTGAAGTAAGGGATCTTTTTTGCTGTCTACATATAATTAAAGCTTGGTCTCCGCCGGATGAACTGGCGCTTCCTCTATACTGTCGCCAGCATGTTTTTTTGACCAGTAAGTCGCGAGAATTGGTCCGGATATGTTGTGCCATGCAGCAGCCAGGACGCTTGGGAGGGCTGCCAGCGGGCCGAAATGTGCAGTGGCAAGCGCAACACCTAACCCGGAGTTCTGCATGCCCACTTCAATCGAAATCGCTCTTCTATTCACTTCATCAAGTCCAAGCACTTTTGCTGCTAAGTAACCCAAAAGTAGCCCAAATCCGTTATGAAGCATCACGGCAGTAAAAATAAGGAACCCGGAAGCAGCAATGCTAGCTGCGTTGCCTGAGACTACTGCGCTTACAATAGTAATGATGGCTGCTACCGAAATAAGTGGTAAAACGGTCAGGCTTTTTTCAACTGCTACTGGGAAAAACCGCTTAATGGCCAATCCTAAAACAATCGGAAGAAGGATGACTTGTACAATGGACTTAAACATATCAAAAAAATCAACCGGCATCCATTGTCCTGCCAGCAAAAGCAGAAGCAGCGGTGTCATGATTGGTGCCAGTAAAGTTGATACCGAAGTCATAGCTATCGATAAAGGTACATTCCCTTTTGCAAGATATACCATCACGTTAGAGGCTGTTCCGCCTGGTACACAGCCAAGCAATACCAGACCTGCAGCTAATTCGGCTGGTAAATTCATGAGTTTCGCAATTAGGAATGCCACAATTGGCATGATGATAAACTGGGCGCAAACTCCAATTATCACGGGCAGTGGTTTAGTAATGATGATTTTAAAATCAACTGCCTTCAAAGTGAGCCCCATTCCAAACATGACAACGCCAAGCAATATTGTAATGAATCCCCCCAATCCCAAAAATGGCTCAGGAAAAATGAAGGCAATGACGGATATTAAGATAACCCAAACAGCAAAATATTTTCCGGCTACTGCGCTTAATGCTTCTAATACTTTCATTCCATCACACTCTTTCTAGCATTAATATTTTATTTGGATTTAATAAATTATCTGGATCAAGGGCCACTTTGATTTTTTCCATCACAAACAGGGCGTCCCCATGTTCTTTTATCTGATATTTTTGTTTACCGACCCCAACACCATGTTCGCCTGTACATGTTCCCTTACGCTCAAGGGCATACATGACAATTTGTTCATTTAGCTTTTCAGCTCTTTTAATCTCTTCTTGATTATTGTTATCGATCATTAAAAGTACGTGATAGTTCCCGTCGCCTACATGGCCGACGATCCCACCGGTAAGGCCAAGGAGATCAACAGCTTCCCTTGCGTGGTGAATGGCACCGGACAGCTCTGAAATCGGAAGGCAGACATCAGTCACCATCAGTTTTTTCCCAGGATTGCCATGAATATAAGCATAGGCAAGATTATGGCGAGCTTCCCATAGGCGGTTCCTGGCAGCATTATCTGTTTCAAATTCAATATCGAGACAATTATGTTCAGCTACTATTTCCTTAGTGAACTCTACGTCTTGCTTCAACCCGGCTTCATTGCCATGAAACTCCAAAAATAGTGTAGGCGCTTCGTTATAGCTTGTATCACTATAAAGGTTAACCTGTTTCATTGATGGTTCATCGACAAGTTCCACCCTTGCTATTGGAACACCTGACTGCAAAATGGATACAACAGCTTCCACCGCATTGGTCAATGTCGGAAATGATGCCCTTGCCGCCATAACGTGCTCAGGAATTCCGTAAACTCTTAACGTCAATTCCGTAAAGCAGCCAAGCGTTCCCTCTGATCCAACAAAAAGGCCGTTTAGATGGTAGCCTGATGACGATTTAGCGGCCAAATTGCCAGTATGTATAATCGAACCATCTGCAAGTACCACTTCAAGATCACGGACTTGATCACGCATCACACCATATTTAACTGATGTCGTTCCACTGGCATTTGTTGCCGCCATTCCGCCAAGAGTAGCATCAGCTCCCGGGTCAACGGAAAAAAACAAACCGTATTTTTTCAATTCTTTGTTTAGTTGCGAACGCGTTACGCCAGGCTGAACTTTTACGAGAAAATCGTTTTCACGCACTTCCAGGATTTTATTCATTAGTGAAAAATCAATAGTTATGCCATGGTTGTATGGTATGACATGTCCCTCGAGGCTTGATCCCAATCCAAAAGGAACCATCGGAATTTTGTACTTATTTGCCAATTTCACAACTTCACTGACTTGCTGTGCTGTTTCCGGAAATACAACGATATCAGGAAGACTTACAGCATGATAGGATTCATCTCTGCCATGCAATTCTCTTACTGTCTGGTTTTCCGTTACTTGACTTTCCAAAAGGATTTGCTTTAAATCGTTGATTAAATTTACACTAGCCGCTTCCATTCTATTCTCCTTCTTTCTGCTATAACATCCGTTTTTGTCATATCAAAAACTTTGGTCGCACCTATATCAAGAATTAGTTTCTACTACAATTCTTCAACTGTAGTATCAAGAGATGGTTTCCCTCTCTTTAATAGCTTAATAAGATATCGTTTCCATTTTATCGGATAATTGGTCTAACCAATTTACATTATACTAAATTTTTTGACTTTTTCAACAATTATCCGTTTTATACTTTTCCCCATAAAAAAATGCTTTATTCTCAATATTTATAGGGGATTTTCATCCTTATGACAAAACCCAAATGACCTTTAATAGCTATGTGAACGTAATTTGATTGAATTTAGACATTATATTTTTACAATATTGGTCTAACCAATTAAAATATCAGATTGTTTCAACAGTTATTTATTTTAATTTTAATATTGCTGATTATCCCCTTGCTTCATAAATGAATGCTTGTTAGAATGATTCCACTAATAGTCGTACCAGCATGTTGTTAGGGTTGTCATGGAAGGATGTGAAGAAAGTAATGGATTCAATACCAGTTAAATCTCCCAAAGTATACGAAATGATCTTCAATCAAATTAAGGAATCTTTTAATAGCGGTGAATTGAAACCTGGAGATAAATTACCGCCTGAACGCGAATTATCCAACCGTTTTAAAGTGAGTCGAACATCAATCAGGGAAGCCCTTCGAGTATTGGAGGTTAACGGAGTCATTGAGATTAGACCAGGTGATGGAACATTTATCAGACAATCTGACGTTCAGTCACTAATCGAACAGCTATCCACTTCAATCATCAAGGCTGAGGACAACATGGTCTATGAAATGCTTGAAGTCCGTCGAGTAATTGAAACGGAGTGTGCTTTTCTTGCTGCGCAAAGAGCAAACTCTCTTGATTTACAAAATATCCTTAAGGCTCTAGAAGAAATGGCACGCTCGGAACATGATGAAGAATTAGGCTTGCGAGCAGATCTGCTTTTTCACCATAGTATTGCACAAGCCACAAATAATTCCATATATGCTGGATTGGTTCATACTCTAAGTGACCAAATGAAAAATACGATTCGTGCCACCAGACGGCATCGTTTCGCAAAACCAGGTCATTTTCAAGAAACGCTTCAAGAACATAAAGAAATCTACTATTCCATCGCATTAAAGGACGCGGACAAAGCCAAGCAACTAATGAATGCCCATATCATTCGCATTAGAGAGCAGATGGCTGCGGCTACACTTGAAAGCATTAGAGAAGAAGCAAAAATTGCTGCTTATCCAAATGAAAAAGACCAGCCTCACAATGCTGTAGGTGAAAAATAAAGTTCCGCTTGCAATATGATTAACCCAATATGGAATTACAACTCTAAAATTATCAACTAAGTGATTTTTTAACCTTGGCCTATTAATTGACACTATTTTGCCCAATAAAAAAAGCGCCTTTCTCAGAGGGCGCTAAGCTGGTTAATTATAGTTAAAAAATTGATCCCCTATATAAGTAAATGTTGGTTTTATCCTTTTGACATAGTGAAGGAATCAATGTTATATACTTTTAAAGCATTATCAATCAATGAAAGCTGTTCATTAATCATTGATAAGTAGGAAATATGATAGTCATTAATTTGTTCCTTTAACTCCAACAGCAGCGTTTTGTCCCTTAATATAAGGTAAATCTCGTCTGGATGTAACATATCACTTCTCCTTTTAATCAAGATATTACCTTTTACCCAAATTATTACAATCGTTAACTTATAAGTGGATGTTTTGTACTATATTCACAAGGGATTGCTCAGTAACAGTTCCTTCTTATAGTAAAGGTCCGTTAGTTGAAGAACACGACGATCATTATATAGAATATTTATTAAAAAGGCTGTCGTATAGTAGTATTAAACGTCGAATATGCCCCCTTCTTACCTTATTGTGTTAGACTTAAAAGATAAAACCATATATTTTCTTGGGTTTAATTGACTTTTCTTAGTCACACTTGCATAAGCAAAGGAGTGAAGGAAATGGAGAAAATCAGCGTTTTTTTGGATGACTATCGGAAAGCACCCGATGGCTATGTGTTAGTCGAGACTATTGACGAATGTTTAGAGCTATTGCAAAACTTTGATATTGAACATCTCTCTTTGGACCATGATTTATTAAATAAAACCAGGAATGGTTCTATGCTTGTTCAAATGATGGTGAAAGAAAAACTATTTGCTAATCGCATTACTATTCACTCTGCCAATTCAGTTGGCGGTAAAGCGATGTACAACTGTTTAAAGCAAGCACAACGGAATTTAACTATGCCCCCTGCCATTATCGTATCCTTACGACCATTGCCCCTCAAATTCTTCCCTCCAAGGGTTCTGCAACATTATATAGAAATAAGGTAAACTAACTCGCTACCTCTCTGTTACATTTCATCCATGATTATTCTTTTTTAAGCCAGTTTATTGGATTGGTAAAATTGGATTCAGAATCATATAAATACCTTAATTTACTTTAATTCCCAATGGACAGTAGTAAATAATAGTTCGAAAGGGCAACTTTAGAGGTGCCCTTTTGTATTTTTTCTTTGACTAATAAATTTTAACTTAGCTACACCTGAATATGTATCAATCGAACCCCTGTGTTGGATAAGAAAATATCAAAATTATTTAGTTATAGTTTTTTATAAATAAAGAGCTAAACTCATCCTTATTTTGATACGATAGAAGCTAAATTAGAAAAAAGCATTAGAAGCTCTGCAAAATCTATTACACGTTTCTAAACCGATTTACATGAGGAACCCTTTGTTCCCAGTGATTTATGTAAGGGGTTAGCTTCTATTTTGTTTTTATTCCAAGAAAAACTTTATAAGGTGGAAATAGAATGGGCTCTAAGTGATACAGAGAGAAATTTAGAAAGAGTAATTTATTCCTAAAACCCTTTTTTAACTTGTTGAAGAATGCAATTGAGGCAATGGATGAATTTCAAGGCAAGGGGAAAATTAGAATTGAACATTATTATAAAAATGGAGAGATTCATATAAAAGTGAGTTGATACAGGAGTAGGAATATCTGAAGATAAATTAAAGCTGCTAGGAACACCGTTCTTTTCCACCGAAAACGGAGAAACAGGTTTAGTTCTAACTTAGATCATATAAGTTCGAACAAAGGACCAGTAATCTACGCGTGCCCTCCGTGATCTTACACCCGGCAATCATGCGAAAAAGAGAGCGTAGTGCCCTCTCTTTGATCAGATATGGAAAATGACATAATCACTTTACTAGTCAACCTTTACCTTATTCGGATTTATAGTGCCCTCTAAAACTTCTGTCTCCTTCTGTTAAATTCCTTTTTAAATCCCTTCGCAAGGCTAAAAGTGCATGTGCAAAATGTCGTATTTCATATGTTTCCAACAATTCATTGATCTGCTGCTCTAGTTCACTTTCCTCCATGCCAGCACTTGGCGCTTCTTTTAATTTTTTATCTCCCATTTTAAAATAGGATTTCCTTTTCATTTGGAGGAGTTCTAGATAATAACTCAACAGTCTATTGTATTTACCTATTTCTTGAAGAATATAAAGATCTTCCACGATATGGTTCAACCCTTTTTCGTCAATGGATAGGGAACCACGCAAAAATGTGCATATGCAAGCGAGAACAATATCAATATGCCTAATATCGTTATACTTATTACATATATATTCAAAGCTTTTAAGGGCCTCACCTTTCATGTAATTTTTTGGATGTGCCTGATGGACGTTTACAATATTCGAGAGTTTAAATTTACAACCAGACTTATATAGCTGAATCCCAAGGTCATAGTCCTCAAAACCCCAATTCACAATCTTTTCATCAAACATGCCGACTTCTATTACTTTTTTTCTAGGTGCTGATGAATTATTGGTGATAAAAAACCTCCAAGGCAAATGGTATCGTTTTAGGTCTGATCCAAATTCTTGAATGACTTTTTCTAAAGAATCGATAAAGGGCGTTTCTTTTCCGAAGCTATATTTTATGAAACTGCCATCGGTGATCTTTTCTGGAGGAATCAATTGAAGTATATCTTGATCGAAATCCTTGGATTGGTAGTGAAATCGATCTTTTACTTTATCAAATTCGGAGATTCTGAAATCCTCAAAATTTTTGTAATAATAGGTGAAAATCTCCTTCCAAATGAACCCGCAAACTACCGTATTCTCATTATGATGTGCTTCCAAATGTTTTCTGACAAAATTTTTCTCAGCAATCATATCACTGTCATGAAAAATGAGTATATCTCCTGTCGCTTTTGAAATACCCTGGTTTCTTCCATATGCAATACCTTTATTTTCAGCTACTCTAACAGTTTCAAGTCGGAAACTCGCTGAAAATTCCGATAGCATTTTGGCAGTACTGTCAGTAGAACCATTATCGATGACAATGACTTCAAATTGCTCATGGGGATAGTCCTGAAGATTTAGGGATAGCAGATTATAATAAAGACGTTCACATGCATTGTAAGACGGAATAATAATACTTGCTTTCACACAGGTACACCTCGCTAATGTAGCTTATAAATCCTAACAAAATGACAAAACAAAAAGGATAATGTCAATTGGGATGTACTAGTTTAAGATTAAGCAAAATTCCAGTGTTAGCGTGCAATATCCGGTCTGACCATATCTTGCAGCGTTTTGATACCTTCATGGGAGAGTACCCATTCCACTAATTCCTTTTGCTTTGAAAACTCTAAATCCCCTTTATTAATAAAACTCCCAAAAAACAATCCAAGTTTAGCAATCATAACAGGGAGTACCATTTGTTCTTGTTCAGATAATGCGCCATAACCTTGCAAAAAAGGCTTCCCAAATGCTTCGCTTTTATCTTTTAATAAGTAAAAATAAAGTGCGTAGGCCACATCAAAGACACATTCCCCTCGCTGAATCGAATCGAAGTCCAATATACAGCACACTTCACTGTTTTTTTGGTAAAGCTGATTCCCGGGGTGCCAATCGCCATGTAAAATCGTTGTAGGTAGATCTATGGAAGCGCTTTCTAAATTTCGGGAATTATTCAGAATCAATTCATTTATTTGATAGATTTCCAATATGTTCTGATTCGTCCAGTTGTAAAGTGGCTGTAATTTAGACATATCGTCCAACACACTCCAATTGTAATAATCGTATATAGACTTTCTTGGTGGAGGATCTTTTTTAACATGCATTAGTGTTTGGTGCATTTTTCGCAGCATGATGCCGCTGAAGTAGGCTTGGTTTGGAATCCACTGGAAATGATTAGCCTGTACGAACGGAGTAACTTCTATAAAATGTTCATTGTATGTTGAAAAATAGTTTTCAAATTTATTTTGTATAGGCATTAATGCTGGTACATTGGATGAACGGAGAATCGAAATGATATCATGTGCATAGTGAATACGTTGTGGATCAAACTTTTCTCTATAGATTCGAATGACAAAAAGGCCTTTTTTTGTTTTGATTTTTAAATTCGTATTTACAAACCCACCAAGGCGGCCTTCAACTGCTATCAGATCTCCAATTCCAAATTCCCTGCATATTGATTGGAGGTCGCCTAATGGAAAGTCCATGTTGAAAACCCCTTTCACTTTGTCGAAAAACTATTTGAAATATAATTATTTAATGCAAAAAAGGCGTTATAAAAATGAATCATGCCAAATTTTTCATGAATTTCGTTTACCTTTTGGAAAACAATATTAAAATCTATACTTTTACCCAAATCATTTAATTGAATTTGATCCTCTTGTTTCAAATATTTCTTTTTGGCTATTTGTAGCATTTCCCGAAAAAAATCTAATAGATCACTGTACTTTGAGAGTTTACGTATTTCGTATATTTCTTCCATCAAACTGTTTAAATGCGTTGATTCGATAATGGGTTCCATGGGTGGAAAAATAGAAGCGATGTCAAATAGCAGGCTTAAAAGCATATCTATATAATCAATTTCATTATATTTTTCAAACCAGTAATCAGTACTTGCTTTAATTTCTTTGGTCGTATAATTTCGCTCATGTTCTTGATGTGCGCTTATAATATCGTGTCTGACAGAAAATTCACTACCGGATTTGTAGAGCCTATAGCCTAAGTCAAAGTCCTCAAATCCCCAATTTGCATTTTTTTCATCAAATAAACCAATTTCCAAAACCCTTTTTCGTTCAACTGAAGCGTTATTTGTTAGAAAATACCTCCATGGAAAATGGTAACCCGTTAAATTCTCCTTATACGTTTGAAGGGTTTGTTTTAAATAGGAAAAGAGAATAACGTTATCAAATTCGAAGCTATAGTTCATAAACGAGCCGTCTTTGATCTGTTTTTCAGATATTAGTTGATAGACAATATCGTTTACTTGTTGAACCCCAGTATATGGGTTGTTTAACCTTTTAAATAGCTGTTGGTGAAAGGATTTAAAATTTTCATAATAAAAACTGTATATTCTCAGCCAACATAATCCACAAACCACCTTGTTTTTTTCTTGATGTGCCTCGATATGCTTTCTTACATAATCTTTTGACGCGATCATATCACTATCATGAAAAATCAGAATATCTCCGTTAGCCTTTAATATGCCTAGGTTCCTCCCATAGGCGATTCCCCTATTCTGATCCACTCGTAATGTTATAAGAGGGAATTTTGCTTCGAATTTAGATAGCATATCAATCGTGTCATCTGTTGATCCATTGTCGATCACAATCACTTCAAAATCCTGATGTGGGTAGTCTTGGTACGATAGAGAGAGCAGGTTTAAATATAACCGTTCCTTTGCATTATAGGATGGGATAATAATACTTGCTTTCATCATTTCACCTTCTTCATTTGTGATGGGAATCATTTATACATCCAAAGCCATTATTGACAAATTGCGAGTACCCATTCAGCTACCAATACCGTTTCAAATCTTCTTCAGATGCATATCCGTTGAAAGGGGGATCAATTTTTTCTGCCAAATCGATTGCCTCCTGGAGCTTCTGTTGATAATACTCAAAGATAAATGGAACACTTTTCTGGTTAAATATTAACTCGATTTTATTTTTATTCACAATTCTCAAACCGCAAAAGTGATAAAAGATAAGCCTATCTTTATTTACATAAACTGCACCATCATCTTCATGGAATTGAAATTTCAGGTCATTCCATATACCGATATTGACTCCTGGTGTTGTGATATCACAAACATTGGAAAATAACTTTGGCATTTGATCTAAATATTTCTGATCACCAAAAAACCCCTCACTAGGTACAATTTCACATCGTTCAATGCATTTCTTTTTCCACCACTGCAAACAAGATAGACCAAATTCATCCTTTTTGAAGCTTATATATCCAGAGTTATAAACTCCCGTTATTTTTTGCATATAATGCATAAAGCCGGGACTCCAAGAGGGGTTGTACTTTTCTTCCGGAGACAATAGGACCGAGCAATCTGGTTGATTCTTGAATATAATGGAAGGGTCATTCCAAAAATATAAATCACAATCAAGATAGGTTAATCGACTTGCCGAATGATGTTTCATCATAAGATGTTCTAAAAAAATAGGTTTTAACGTCCAACAGTATTCATGGATCTTTCTTTCTGTTTTTAAAGCTAGAACTTCTTCTCCAAGTTCTTTTTCATGAACGACGTGAAGATTTTTAATATTTAATTTTTCCAATAAGTTATACGTCTCATCTTGAATGCAAAGTGCGAATAGATCAAAATCCTCCTTTGACATCTTTTGCAAGGAAAAAACCAAGGCAAGGAATTGGTATACCCTGCCTTTCGATAAAATGGAACAATAAACATTTTCCATTGAAGCACCTCATTTTCTTTTTTTAAGATAAATTAGTTCCTATATAACTACAGTTGAAAAATTTTGAATGTTATGAGTTAAATAGATTTCATATCAATATTACGATACTCATCAATCTGCTTCATGCAAACAGCCATCAAGTCAGAATTAGATTGATAGGCCTGTGTCCATTCAATGACTTTGTCAATTGCACATTCGGTATTCCATTTCGGATACCACCCCAATTTGAATTTCGCTTTTGAGCAATCGAGTCTTAATTGATGGGCTTCATGTAGATGACGTCCGTTTTCAATTTCATATGTGGCATCCTCTCCCCATTTGGAACAAAGACTCTTCACAACCCATTCAACGGATTTTCCGCTATCATCGTCTGGACCAAAATTCCAGCCTTCGGAATATTGCTTTCCATCACTATATAATTTCTCTACCAATAATAGGTACCCACTTAACGGATCGAGGACATGCTGCCACGGCCGAATAGCATAAGGATTTCTAATTTTAATTTTTTCTCCCCTTAACAAGGTTTTAATGCAATCCGGTATTAAGCGATCAACCGCCCAATCACCACCGCCGATGACGTTACCGGCTCTTGCAGTTGCGACCCCTACTCCGTGCGATTCATAATCCTCCAAATTAAAAAATGATTTTCGATAAGCTTCAGTGACTAATTCTGAGCAGGCTTTACTGCTGGAATATGGATCATATCCGCCGAGCACATCGTTTTCCCGGTAACCCCAAAACCACTCCTTATTTCCATAGCATTTGTCAGTGGTTACGTTAATCACGGCTTTGATGGGAATGCCCTTGTGGATGGCATTTCGGACGGCTTCTAGTAAGTGAACGGTTCCCATTACGTTAATTTCATAGGTTTCAACTGGGTTTAAGTAGGAGGCTCTAACTAATGGCTGTGCTGCCATATGAATGACAATTTCAGGCATTAGTTCTAAAATAGTGGATTGTAATGTGTTGATGTCCCTAATATCCGCATATCGGGTAGGTATCAGCTGGTCGATACGGCATAATTCGAATAAACTGGGGGAAGTTGGGGGCCTCATACTATATCCTGTTACCTTAGCGCCTAATGAATAAAGCAACAAACATAACCAGGAACCTTTAAATCCGGTATGACCGGTAACAAGTACTTTTTTTCCATACCAAAAATCTTTATTCATAAACTAACACCTTCTTTTCATTCCTCAAATTGTTCAATTCTACTCTCCTAATCGGAAATATTCCTTATACCATTCTATTGTTCTCTTTAAACCTACATCAAAACTAAAGATTGGTTTCCAGCCTAATACCTCTTCTGCTTTTTGGGCAGACAGAAATTGCTGTTTTGATTCGTTGTTTGCTAATTTTAGAATGATTGGATGCAAATCACTATTCATAACAGTCAATATTTTAGTTACGACATCCAATACACTTAACGGTTTTTCATTACTGAAGTTAAACGCTTCTCCCGCAATCTCCAATTCCTCCATTTTTTCTGCCAATAGCATCATGGCATGTATGGCATCTTCAACATGGAAATAGTCGCGAACAAAAGTGCCATCACTCCTTATTACGGGGGATTTATGATGAATAATAGAGCGGATGGTTTGAGGTATGATCCGATTAAAGTTTAAATCTCCACCCCCGTATACATTTCCGAATCTTGTGATACATACAGGCAGTTTGTAAGTATAAAAATAGGTATGGGCTATTAGGTCAGCACAGCTTTTTGAAACATCATATGGTTGTCTCCCTTGTAGGGGGAAGGTTTCATCAAGTGGGACTCGTGTATGATGACCATATGATTTTTCACTTGATGTAATGATTATTCTTTTTACCGGATGATGCCGGCAAGCTTCTAATAGGTTCCATGTACCACGTATATTGGTTTCAAAAGTATGAACTGGATTCTGATTCGCTGTCCCCACGATGGATTGTGCAGCCAGATGAAAAACAGTATCTATTTCATATTTCTCCAGTGCCTCTTGGATCATTGGGAGATCCGCTAATGTTCCGTGAACATAGTTGATGTTTGAACATAGGTCCTCGTGAAAAGAAGAGGAGTTCAAACCTTTCCCTCGAATAAGTCCTGTTACATTTACACCTGATTTTGTCAATTCATTTACTAAATACCTTCCCAGAAAGCCTGTACATCCTGTAACTAAAACATTCCGATCCTTCCAAAATGGATTCATACTATTCATTCACATTCTTTGCCTTCCATCTTAATTCGTTACTTCGCCCAAGAATTCATACCTTGCTTCCACATTTCATTTAGTTCTAACACGTTTTTATAGGTATCCGCTCCCATCCAGAATCCTTCATGAAGATACACTGCCAATTGACGATCTAGTGTCAGATTTTTCAAGGGTTCTTCTTCAAAAATGCAATTGGGATGATCGGTTAAGTATTCGAATACTTTAGGTTCTAATACAAAAAAACCTCCGTTAATAATCCCTTCACTCCGTGATTTCTCAGCAAATGATTCTGCTATTCCTTTATTAACAGTTAAAATACCATATTGACTAATTTTATTTACTCCTGTTACGGTCGCAATTGCCCCATTGCCTTTATGGAATTTCAATAATTCCAATAAATTTATATTGGCCAATCCATCAGCATAGGTAAGCATAAAGGTATCGTTTCCTATATATTCTTCTGCTCTTTTTATTCTGCCTCCCGTCATGGTCTCTAAGCCGGTATCGAGAAAGGTGATTTTCCATTTTTCTGGATGTTGCAACAATTGAATGTTTCCGGTAGAAGTATCTAATGTAAAATTATGATTTTTCCAATCATAATTCATAAAGTATTCCTTTATCTGATCTCCTTTATATCCAAGCAATAAAATAAAATCATCAAAACCATAATGTTTATATAGTTTCATGATATGCCACAGCAAAGGCTTGCCTCCTACTTGGGCTAATGGTTTGGGTACATCATTTGTCAACTCACTCATCCTTGTACCCTTTCCTCCACATAGGATTACTACTTTCATGTATTTCCCCCCTGTTGTCATTACATTTTCTTTCATCTTATTCGGTCAAGTAATCCTTGTTAACGGCTTATCCCCATTTATAGCAATAATATATTAATTTGGGTCGGTAGACGCAAACTATTACTGACACAGATTTGAAAGGCCCGTTCGAAGAATTATACGATGCTTTTGCGATTAGTCCTACCCGTATAGCGGAAATGATTCTGTTTTGCTTTGAATCAACCTAAAGATGTTACCGTTAATGAGTTTATTGTAAGACCATCTCGACAACAGCCTTAAATCGATAAAAGTTTTCTCACTGAGGACATTCCAATAACAGATAGGACGCAGGTTAATAAAATAGATCACAGCCTGATTGGAATCGAACAGTCTGTGATCTATTTTTAGTCTTAAGATCAATTGCTATTTAATAAGCCCATTCTGTATTCATTGAATTAATTCATGATTTCACTTCATTGAAAAATTGCGGCCATACTCGTATTTATATTTCGGTTTCCATGCCATTTCTCCTTTTATTAGTTGAAATACATGGGCTATAAGTGTTGCTGTATAAGTTTAACAGTCTAATTAACGAATTTTGAATGGCTCAATGTATGCGTAAAACCCGTAAGATACAAAAAAAGCAATTCACATGCAGTGTAATTGCTTTTTAAAGAAGTGTATGGATATAACCCATGCTAATAAAGCTTTCTTTAATGTTCGGGCCATCCCCTTATAGTGTAGACTATGGTTTTTTATCGCCAAGTAAAAATAAACTACAGCAGATTTTCCCCGGTTTACAATGACATTACTTGTTTTTTACGATGGATAGTATCGTAATGGTGCTTATAATGCAGAGTGTGCCGAGCCACTCGGCAAAACCGAACGTTACATTCAACCATAAAACGGATATTAAGGTTGCGGATAATGGCTCAACGGAAGCCAATAAACTTACCTCTGAAGCAGATATGAATTTTGTACTTTCCAAATAAAAATAAAAAGCAATGATCGTACCGAAATGATGATGAATAAAACCGCTGAAAATGAAGGTAACGTCCATTTGCCTTCAAATGCCCATGGGGGATGGATCATGCTAAAGCATATGCCTCCAATCAACATGCCCCAACCCACAACAATCATTGAACCCCATCTTGAAAGGAGTTTAAAAGGCTGCAATGTATAGAATGCCAAGGCAAAGGCTGATGTTACTCCCCAAAATACTGCCCACCCAGAAATGGAGAGTGTACGTATGCTTCCTCCCGTCACAAGCAAAAAAGTGCCTAAAATCGCTATGATTACAGCTACGCTCACCGTAATGCTTGGAAAACGTTTGGAACGAATGGCTAAATAACAAGTGATCAGTGCCGGGGCCAAGTATTGAAGGACAGTGGCAGTGGCTGCGTTGCCATGTTCAATTGCTGCAAAATATGTGTATTGAACAGCGAGCATGCCCAGAATGGCAAAAAGGATAATTTGAAGCGCATCATTTTTAGTTTTCCAAATCTCAAAAACTTTCAGTCTTTCATTCTTGTAAGCGACCACCAATAAAATGATTCCAGAAAGCAACAAGCGTACAACAGTGAGCCACTCAGGACTGAAACCTTGCTGCTGAAATAGATATTGAGCTGCCGTTCCTGACACTCCCCATAACGCAGCGCCAGTCAGTACCAGTGCAATCCCTTTATTTCTTGAAGGTGATATAGCAACTAAAGTATCATTATTCATTTTTTTCTTTCCCACTTTTTACACGTTCCGTATGGGCTTGAATTCTAAAGTAACTTTCTTTCCAATTCTTTTCTATCTCCTTAAGCACCATAGTGAGATTTCCCCCCCTGATTGCCTGTATGATCTGATCATGCTCATCAACGGAAAAGTGAACATCACTTACCTGATTGAAATAAAACAGTTCCATTCGTATAAGTTTTTGTTTGAGTCCCGATAGAATCCGCTTCAACTCATCATTTGTTGAAAGATTGATGTAAATGGAATGAAAGTCATTATCTTTCTGGACGGCCACTATTTGATTTCCCTCGTCGATTGCGTTTTTCACTTCATGATTGATGGCTTCCATTTCCATTAAGTGTCTTTCTTCAATGAAATCAAAAGCCTGTTCCATAGCCAGCTTTTCCAGTGTCCAAACAAGGGAATATATGTTTAATCCCCCTTCGAATCGAATAGGGGAAACAATAGTTGAACGGCTCGGCTTGGTCTCGACAAATCCCTCATCCTCAAGCCTTAAAAGTGCTTCTCTAATAGGGGTTCTGCTTACTCCCAATTGATCGGCTAATTCTTTGTCGCGTAATTGTTGGCCTGGCGTCAGGATCCCCTGGACAATCCAATCCCGCAATATCATGTATGCTTCTTCACGTACAGACGTACGTTTAATTTTTTGTGAAGAATATGAATGCTTCAACGGCTATACCTCCTTAAAATACAGATATATAATATGCAATATATCACATATTACATGCCGTTGGAAGGAATTATAGAACATTTTAAATCTGGGTCCTTTAATAAAACATCAAGCATCTTTTCACATAATAAAAGGGAATCCTTCCATAGTAAAAACACTTCTTTACGATGATGAAAGTAATCCTTCTACCATGAGTCTCGAGCTTTAGATTTACAACGATTCACTGATTAAAAATAAAGTTCTATTTTTTTGTATACCATTGTTTGTATTATAAAATTCTTAGTACACTAGATTGAGACTAACGGCATTTGCAGTTTATCGCTTTCAGAAATAACAAATATTGGATATTTTTTTCGCGAATGAATTGGATACTTCTTCACTTTACTGACCATTTTCAAGTGAAATTTGTGTTTCTAAAAAAATGTCTTGAAAATATCCTGGTGCTTACCGCATTCATTACATGAATATTCTATTTCCAATGCATCCTCAGTTACTGTATGAACTGTCTCTTTTTTACAAGTTTCACAAAATCTCTTTTCGGATATTTCTTTCATTTATCATTCACACTCCGTTTTTTCAGCATATTTGTAGCCTTGTTACTATTATTTTGCGAATATCCAACCGAAAAAATACCTTTTTCCTGAAGGGCCAGAGAAAAAGGTACTAAAATTGTTATTTTAACCTTGGATTCCAATACATCAAAGCTGCATGAAACGGATATTCGTATTCGAAAACTCCTTCTTTTTCCGCCACATATTTATTTAGGATCGTTTTTACTTCATCATAGGAAAAATGTTCATCAAGAATTTTTGTTGTATTATCTCGGATCGCTTCTTCATAGGTGGAATAGATTTTTTTACTTTTCAATTTAACGATCTTACAGTTCGCCAGTATTCCAAGTTGATACAAAACATTCAAGATGTGTATATAATCCCGTCTTCTTAAATTGATCGTATATCCTCGTTGCTTCAATTCCATATAATGAGGTTTTTCTGGTCCGGTTGTCATACCTACTATCGCTATACGAGCTGCAGAATCATTCATTTTTAATAAGGTATGACCGATATCACTCATTCGGTAATAACAATTAAAACCAAATACTACGTCATATTTGACTTTTTTGTTATCACTTTCCCACTTATCATGAATTAACTCCATGTTTTCGAAACCTTTTTCGTTTGCCTGGGATTCCAAAAAACTGATAATGCTTTTGGAACTATCTATACAAGTTAGCTTCCTGACCTCTTTTGCAATATCAAATGTATAATTGCCCCATCCAGGGCCGATTTCCAATACATGATCCTCCTGTTTTAATAATGCCAATAACTCTTGCTGCACAATTTTTGCATAAGGGTCCTCTTTATGTTGTTTTTTCATTGCAACCTTGGAAGCCCAAAAAGCTTCTTCTGCAGCATCATCTTTTAGCCTGTTAGGTATCTTCCCTGTATGATCTGTCATTGCCTGTTTCCAAAGTTCAATATAATCTGTCATCTTTTCTCCCCTGAATTTGTATGTAGTTATCAGTTTTCAAATTAAAGCAAACAGCCAAATACTTCCTCTTTTAAATATATTAGCATAACATAGCTAAAACTTTGTTTTAAACATAAGAAAAAGGAGCAAAAACTTTGCTCCTTTATCCATATTGCTTATTTTTCTAAAAACTTTTATCTTTTCGATAAAGCTGACCACGTATTTTCAAGCCATTTATCAAAGTCTGCTCCTTTTTCACCCTCATATGTATCATATATATCCATTCTCATCTTCTGGAATTTGTCTTTGAATTCATGATATGTGTGATTTTCAGGTAAACTCTTCTTGATCCTCACTAAGATTTTGGTCAAACCTTTGATCAACTCGCCCTTTTTCCTTGCTGGCATTTGCACATCTTCGCCTAAACTTTTCAATTGACGGTAGGCTGCCTCTTGAACTTTATATACAGAATCATTATTCATGATATGTGTGAGAATGTCGATTACTTGTTTGTTTTTTGCTTGACCTAATTCTTCGATTGCATCTAAACGTTCTCTCCAATTAGATTTGCGATTGGCAGATTTTTTTAATTCCTCATAGTTGGCAGGTAACTCGATACCCTTTGTTTCCTTGTTATTCAAATGAATCATTTCTCCTTCTATCTTAGTGATCCGGATATCAAACATGTATCCGATATGATAATCCCATTACCAAAATGGCTTATTCCTTCTTCATTATACCCTTTTCCATATTAATATATATTTAAATTTATCCGTATCGTCAATCACCCGGGTTCCGGGGCGAGATGCTTTGTTTGTCTTCAATTTACCTGTGCCTAACTTTAAAAGGCATAAATCCTGTCTGGATTCATGCCACTTTGAAGGATGCTTTTATTATTGAACATGTACAAATCTAGTCCACGTAATGTTTTTTATTATCTGGATGAATAGAAAATTTTTTACGTAAATTGACGAGGTTTACACCAAAACTTTCTTCTAAAAGTTCCTTATGTTTCTCCATGATTTCCATGAGATACAAATCATGAATCATGACTTCTGTAATGGGCATCACTAAACCTACATGCATGGTCCATGCTGCACGGCTATCTTTACCAAGAGAGACTATACCAGCGACTACTTCTGAATCATCTCCACTGATAACAAGCCATCGCCCACCATACTCTTCTGTAATTTCATAACCCATATAATGGAGGTAAACATTTGCAAAATCACAGACGATTTCCCCATAGGCAATAATTGTTACATTGACCCCACCATTTGCGGCCTGTCTTAGTTCAGGTTCTAATTCTTCGAATTCGTCTTCCCAAATCTCTAAGAGTATTCTTTTTTTAGCAGATAATATACAAGCTTTAACCTTATCGAGTATTTCATTGCGTCCCATTATATTCCAGATATTTTCACGATCATTTGCAGATCGTTCGAACTCCGCCAATGATTTTTCTGCCAGTTCAAAATTCTCTTCCGCTTTCATCCGCCGGTTTTTTATTAGCTCCTTTGCAGGAACAGGAGTATACTGTGGTGTGTTTCCAGGACTGACCAGAATATCTCCGCGTATGGCGAGACTATCCAGAATTTCATATATTCTTGAACGTGGTACACCGGAGTTTTTTGCTACTGCATAGCCTGTTAATGGCGATTCTTCCAATAAGGCAAGATATGCTTTCGCTTCATATTCGGTGAAATTCAGATTTTTTAATGTTTCTAAAATGGTTTCTTTCATAAACCCTCCAACACAACCGTAGTCGCTACCTTTGTAACTAATATTTTAGCAAAATCTGTTGACGTTTTCCATTTTCATCTAATATACTTATTAAGTAGTTACTTTAGTAACCACTATGAGAGTGGGAGGGGGAATTAGTTTGGACAGCTTACTTACATACATATCAATAGTGGCGATGATGGTTATTATACCGGGAGCAGATACAATGCTCTTACTGAAAAACACGCTTAGCCATGGTCCGAAAGCGGGACGTTATACCGTTCTCGGAATGGCAACGGGACTTTCTTTTTGGACGCTTATAGCCATTCTTGGACTATCTGTTGTCATTGCAAAGTCTGTGATTCTTTTCAGTACAATCAAATATTTGGGAGCCGCCTACTTAATTTACTTAGGGATAAAAAGTTTTTTTGCTAAAAGCGTTTTTTCCTTAAAAGAAATTCAAGCACAAGCAAATACACCTGTTAAGTATTCAAACCGGCACAATAAAGATTCCTTCATGCAAGCATTACTTAATAATATTCTGAATCCAAAGACCGTTTTAGTTTATATCACAATCATGCCGCAATTTATCAATTTGAACGGAAATGTAAACCAGCAATTGATTATATTAGCCTTCATCTTAACCTTGCTCGCTGTACTGTGGTTTCTATTTCTTGTTTATCTAATTGATTACGCAAAAAAATGGATGAACAATTCCAAATTCCAGAAAGCATTCCAAAAGTCAACTGGCTTAATTTTAATCGGTTTTGGAATAAAAACAGGAATTTAAATTCATTTACTCACACATTCCGTTCAGATAATTGAACGGTTTTTTTCATTTACGAACCGGCACCGATATCTTTTTAATTATACATATGGCACTGCTTTATTGACTGCAAAGATTTTTCCGTCTTCATCATTTAAAACAAAAACGTCAGTATTTTCCCATAGGTGCAGGAAATACTGACGAAGTAATGTCCTATGAAGTTTGAAGTATCCCTTTTTGTCAATCCAAGCCGCAAGCCTTGGCAAGTACTTCAACAAGGTGCAAACTTTTCATTTGGTTCGCCGCTCCCTCCCTTTGGATGCCAATGCTCATTTGCATTTGGCATCCTGGGTTAACCGTAACAATGGTAGTTGCTTTCGTTTCGTTAAGATTCTTCATTTTCTCATCAAGAATTTTCATGGATTCATCAAAGTGGAGAAGATTGTATATGCCTCCAGATGCACAGCAACGGTCAAACCCTTCCATTTCGACATAGGAAACTCCTGGTATGGATTGCAATAATAAACGAGGTTCCTTTTGGACCTTTTGTACATTGCGTAAATGACATGAATCTTGATAGGAAACGATGCCTTGCCATCCTTCAGTGAAGGGTAGCGGCCCCAATTGATGTAGAATTTGACTGATATCTTTTGATTTTTCCGAGAAAGCCCTTGCCGCCGCAGCCCATTCTTGATCCTCTGCCAATAGATGTCCATATTCAAGAAGCGAAGCACCGCAGCCTCCTGCGTTATTTACGATTACATCAGCATCCGTTTGCATGAAGGCTTGGATATTCCTCTTTGCCAATGCTTTCGCTTGTATTGTTTCACCTTGATGGGAATGCAGAGCACCGCAGCAATTCTGATTTTCAGGGAGAATGACCTCACACCCTGCTATGGTAAGCAGCTCAATGGAAAGACGGTTAATTCGTGACATCATGGAATCCATGATACACCCTGTAAAAAATGCCACTTTTAATTTCGTTTCCCCTTTTGCCGGCATAATCGTACCTGGCCGGATACGTTTGGAAGAAGTCTCGATGTCTGGAAGTGCCTGTTCTAAATATGCAAGGGCAGGGGAAACCTTCTGCAATATATTTGATGAACGGATAAGCTTGGATAAGCCGGTTTTTTGATAGAGCTGCACTGCACTTCCAATCCTGTTCATTCGTTTTGGATATGGAAAAAAATGAACCAATGCCAGTTTTTTGATTCTTGTCATTTTGTTTTTTTGGTTTGCTGACGGGGAGTTTTCAATGGCTTCTTTAGCCGCTTCCAGTATATGTCCGTATGGCACACCAACAGGACATGCTGTTTCACAAGCACGACAGCCTAAGCATAAGTCGATTGGTTCAGCTAAATCTTTTTGGAAATCTATTTTTCCTTCGGCTGCCATTTTCACTAGATTGATACGACCGCGTGGAGAGGCGGATTCCACACCCATTGATTCATATGTAGGGCATGCCGGTAAACAGTATCCGCATTTTACGCATTGATTTGTCCAATCATAGGCATCTGAATATAAATTTTGGACCGCGGCATTTGACTCATTCGGTTTGGCGGGTAGATTCATGGAACCAACACGACCCTTGTCTGTCCCTTGTCAGGAAAAATCTTCCCTGGATTCAGGATATTATTGGGATCCCATGCTTCTTTAATTTTTTTCATCATATTCACTCCGGTTATTCCTAATTCCATTTCCATATATGGTGACTTTAAAGTACCGATTCCATGTTCCCCTGAAAGTGTTCCGCCTAAATCGATTGCCGCTTCAAAAATTTCACTGACAGCAAGCTCCACTTTTTTCATTTCCGTAATATTTCGTTTATCTGTAATGATGTTCGGATGTAAATTCCCATCCCCTGCATGACCGAATACAACCAAGTTCAACCCGTATTTCTCCCTGATATTGTTTAATCTCTCCATCATTGCCGGTATTTGACTGCGTGGAACGGTCGCGTCTTCAGAAATTTTTGTAGGACCCATTTGTGTAATGGCCGGAGAAACCAATTTACGCGCACTCCAAATCGTTTGGCGCTCTTCCTCTGTCTCCGCTATCTTGACGTAGGAAGCACCCTCTGCCCTGCATATATCGGCGCATTTATTGATTTCTTCCTCAATCGCCAATGGGTGTCCATCTATTTCTATGATAAGAATGGCTTCTGCCTGAAGAGGCAACCCGGAAGGACGGTAGCTTTCAACAGCACGGATGCAAGCATTATCCATCAATTCCAGGGCAGAGGGTAGAATTCCTGATGATAAAATGCTGGTAATGGCATGTCCAGAATCTATCAAATGATTGAAGTGGGCGACAAATGTTTGTTTAGATTGAGGTTTTGGTATTAAGCGGATGATTGCCTCAGTTACGATGCCCAGAGTACCTTCCGATCCTACGATCAATCGGGTCAAATCATACCCAGTTACATTTTTTACGGTCTTTCCGCCAGTACGAATGATTTCTCCCGTCGGGGTGACCACTTCCAGACCTATCACGTATTCTTTTGTCGTTCCGTATTTCAATCCCTTTGGCCCGCTGGAGTTTTCTAATAGATTCCCGCCTATAGTGGCTACATTGGAACTGCTTGGATCCGGCGGATAGAATAAGCCGGCTTCTTCAGCCTTTTTATGAATATCTGCCGTAATCACACCTGGAGAGACTATGGCAAGCATATTTTCCCGATCAATGATCAATTTATCCCGCAAAAGGGTCATATCAAGAACCATCCCCCCTTTAACAGGTAAAGGGCCGCCGCTTAGCGAAGTTCCTGATCCTCTAGGGTAAACAGGTATTTTGTGAGTATTAGCCAATTTAACCACTGCACTGATTTCCTCCGCGTTTTTTGGCTGGATGACGATTTCGGGTAAATATTCCCCAAAAGAAGCGTCATAGCTATAACAGTACCTTTCTGCCAAATCAAGAAACATTCTGTCACCTGGAATTACCTTTCGAAGATCGACCAAGGCTTCTTTCTCCATGCTTCCCACTTCCTTTCTTAATAGAAATATGGTAAGGTCTACCCGTATGTAATATAATGGCATTTTAGGATTCTGCTAGGTATAATAATGATGAAAAAAAAGGAGGGTTTTTTTGAAAATCGCACTGATTCATGCAACCACAACTGCACTAAAACCAATTGAAATTGCCTTTCAGACGGTTGCACCGAACATTGAACTCCTTCATTTCATGGACACGTCCCTTCTCTCCTTGATGGAAAAGAGCGGCAAGTTAACTCCTGAAATCATCCGCCGCTTTTCTGCATTAGTGAATTTAGCTTATAATTCTGATGTTTCATGCATCCAGCTTACTTGCTCTGCCTTTTATGACATCACTGCAATTTTACAGCCTTTATACTCTGTAAAGTTATTTCGTTCAGATGAGGCCATGCTTGATGAAGCTCTTCGCTATACTCGCATTGGCCTGGTTTCCACCGTAAAAGAAACGCCGATCGCCCTTCAAAATTACCTATTAAATAAGAATCCGGACTGTATGATCGAGTCATTGGTCGATCCCGGAATCATCCATTTATTATCACAAGGAAAAAGAAAGGAACATGACGATCGGGTTAAAAAGATGGTGGAACAATTGGATGGAAAGACAGAAGTGATTTTGCTTTCACAATATAGTATGGAACATATCGCAAAGCAGGTTAATCCCTCTGTCCCTGTCCTAACGGCGCCGTTATTGGCTGCGAAAAGGTGTTTGGCCCATTTGAATGGAATGTACACATGAGTTTTCTTCGAAAAAATCATAACTTTGCCAGCATGATCGTATGTCACATCATATATACCGTTTTTTAACCGTTTGTATGATGCGAACCGCCAAAAACTTTGCCTACACCTTGAATTTTTTCAAGTATGACAATCAGAAGGACTGATATGAAAATAACCACGCTCGACACGGATGCGACGATTGGATTGTAGGCATCCTGCATTTGCGAGAAAATCTCGATCGGCAGCGTTCTCATTTCAGGTGATACCATAAAAAGAGAGACCGTTACATTATCAAATGATGTCAAAAATGCGAATAATCCCCCTGAGATGGCCGCGGATCCAATTAGCGGCAGTGTCACTTTCATGAATACCGTTAGTGGATTGGCTCCAAGTATGGCCGCAGCCCTTTCGAGATTATAATCAAATCCACTTAAACCGGTTAATACGAGCCGCATGACATATGGTATGCAAATCACGATATGGGCAATTAAAAATCCTGTAGACGTACCGGCAAGCATCATTGGTGTAAAGTACATTAAGAGTGCGATCCCTAAGACTAATTGCGGCACACTTAGTGGAGAAGTTAAAAGGGCCGTAATATACGATTTTCCCGGAATATCATACTTTGCGATGCCAAGGGCACCCAAAGTACCGAATATGACGGAGAAAAGGGCAGCTAATGCTGCGAACTTCGCACTATTCAAAAATGCTTCCAAAAATTCAGGGCGCTCCAAGATCTTGGCATACCATTGCAGTGAAAAGCCTTCAGCCGGAAAACTTGGATAATTGGCACTTGTAAAAGAAGCGGGAATAACGACAATGAGCGGGATCAAGATATAGATAATGGCCAAAACGGCTACTGCAACCCGAAGGCCGCCAAACGTTTTCATCATCGGAATACCTCCTTGAATTTCCCTTTTTCAAACGCTCTGGTAAAGACGGCTACCGATATGACAGTGGTTGCTAATAGAATATAAGAAAGAGCAGATCCGAATGTCCAATGCAGCAGGTTATTAATTTGATCATAGATGACAACAGGCATCACGGGCACGTTGGCTCCCCCCATTAGTGCAGGCGTAACATAAGCACTCATTGACAAACTGAATACGAGAATGCAGCCAGATACGATACCTGGGATGCTTAGCGGCAATGTAATGGAAAAGAACCTTCTGAATGGGCTTGCCCCAAGTATGGCTCCTGCCTTATCAAGAGAAGGATCGATATTATAAAGACTTGCTACGATGGATAAGATCATGAAAGGAAGATATGCATTGGAAAGCCCAATCACAACTCCTATCTCCGAAAACAATAGTTTCAATGGTGCATCTATTATGCCAAGGGCCATCAAGGTTTGATTAATCGTTCCATTAGGCAAGAGCAAAAGGTACCAGCCAAAATTACGGACAACTATACTCACCAAGAGCGGTGACACGATCAAGAGAGTGATATACCCTCTGATCCGCGCTGAACTTTTGGCCATTGTCAAAGCTACTGGATATCCTAGAAATAAAGCAACCAAGACCGAATATAAACTGATCTTCACTGTCAGCCATAAGGAAGATAAGTAATAGCTATCGGAAAATAGTTGTGTATAGTTTTTTATGCTATAAACTGCCTCCACTCCTCCAAGATTATCTGTGGATATGAAGCTTAAATATAAAATGTATAGCATGGGTATGACAAAGAAACCAAATATGAAAAGCAGAATCGGCGTTAAAAGGAGTAATCCCGGCACCCAGACTTTCCTTTTCTTGCTTTTAGGCTTCTTTTGCGGCTCAATAGGACTCGTTTGCTGTTCTATTTCTTGACTAGCATAACTTCTGATGGGCTCCATCCAATCAACACCTCACTTCCATTTTGCCATGATGAATCGAAAGCGGAAGTCAATACTTGAATACTTTTCCCCTGTAACAGAACATTGATTTCCCATGAGGTACCGAGATAGTTCATTTGACTGATCTTGGCACGATGGAAATCCAATGGAGATGAAGATTTTTCATCAAGAGAAACAACTTGGAGTTTTTCCGGTCTAATATAAAGCTTTACCTCATCCCCGGTTTTCAGATCACTTTCATTTCCCATGACGTTATTTGTGTCGACATGAGTGATATCAGAACCGATCTTGACGGCAATTTTCCGCTTATCGACAGCAGACACATTCCCTTCAAAACAATTCGATTTCCCGATGAATTGAAAGACGAACTCTGTCTTCGGATGATTGTATATCTCAGTCGGAGTACTGATTTGTTCAATTTTCCCTGCATTCATGACCACGACTCGATCAGACATGGATAGAGCTTCTTCTTGATCATGAGTCACAAAAATGGTCGTTACGCCAATTTCCTTTTGTAAACGCTTAATCTCGGCCCTTAGTTCATGACGCAGCTTTGCATCAAGGTTTGAAAGCGGCTCGTCAAGCAAAAGGAGCTCCGGTTCAACAACAAGTGCCCTTGAAATCGCTACACGCTGACGCTGACCTCCTGATAATTCCCTTGGATAACGATTCTCCAATCCTGACATTTTCACTAATTCAAGCGCTTTACTAATTTTCTTTTTTTGCTCAGCTTTCCCGACTTTGCGCAGTTTCAAGCCAAAACTGAGATTTTCATAAACTGTCATATGGGGAAAAAGCGAATAAGTTTGAAAAACCATTCCTAAATCACGCTTGTAAGGCGGAACCTTCGTAACATTATTGCCTTTAATATGGACCTCGCCCCGATCCGGATCGAGGAACCCGGCAATAAGGTTTAAGGTTGTGGACTTTCCGCACCCGGAAGGACCAAGAAGAGTGAGTAACTCTCCTTGTTTCACCTCCAAATCAATGCCATTCAGGACAACATTCGCTCCAAATTGTTTAAACGCGCCTTTTATCTCTACATCATTTTTATTTGAGCCAACCCCCTGAACTGCCTCCAGGTGTTGCCTATTATTTTCCACATCTTTTTTTAATACTTCCATGTGATCAACACGCTCCTTTTTATTTGAGTTTTTTCCCTAATTCAGGAGTAACCTCTTTCGCCCATCTGTCTGACACCTCTGCACGGATCTCAGCAAACTTGGCGAAATCAGGTTTGAATGTTTTATCACTTGCTTTAAGCCCGATTGAGTCTTCATATTTTTCTGGAATTTTCATGCCTTCGACTGTCGGATAAAATCCTTTTTCCGAAATTAATGCTTGTGCTTCTTCACTGATTACATAGTTGATGAATTCTAGGGCTTCTTTGCTATTTGGCGTATTTTTCACTAGACCAGCGCTGAAAGCCTGAAGCGGCACGCCTTCTTTAGGCACGGCCATCTTAATCGGAATACCTGAAACGGCTAATTCACCTATGGAATAACTTCCCATGACCGTTACGTCAGCAGCTCCTTGTTGGATCGCTGGCATCATTTGCGTTGAATTTTTATAAAATGTATTGGAATACGCTGCAAGATCTTTTGCCTTTTCGAGACCTGGTTCCATGTTTTCCGTACTGCCGCCGTTTGAAATGGCCAGACCATTAAGGGTATTGAAACCCCAATCATTCGTAATATCTGAAAATGCCGTTTTACCCTGGTAATCAGGTGAGACAAGATCATTCCATGATTCAATTGATTTTAAGCCTTCCTTTTTAAAGGTTTCCGTATTATAAGCTGGTGCAATGACTAAACCAAATGCTGGAGCGGCCGCATTTTCAACCGGAATGAACCGTGAATCCACCGATTTCATATTGGGAACATTGGACTCATCAATTGGTACGATCAGTTCCTTCTCCTTAGCGCGTATAACATCAACCGGTACAAAAAGGGCAACATCTATTTGCGGAGCATTCTTCTGTAATTCCACTTTGGATAGGATTTCACCTGATAAACCGGAAATATAATTAACCGTGATTCCCGTTTCTTCTTTGAATTTTGGGGCGATCACATCTCGGATGGCACTTTCGATGACACCGCCATTACCGGCTATCGTTATTTTTTTCTCTCCTTTTTCACCTGCACCCGTTTGTACGGATTCCCCTGGTTTTTGCGGAGTAGGATTACCACATCCCGCAAGAGCGATCAATACTATTATTGATAAAAAACTCATCAGCTTTTTCATAGTCATTACCTCCCATTTTTCATTGATTTCCAATAATTCCTTGTTCGGTGAAATAATTCACGGCCCCTGGATGAAAATCCAAGGGAACTTGGTTAGTTGCTTCCGTTATTGAAATATCAGAAGCGGCTGGGTGTGTATGCTGCAGTTCAGGCAGATGTTCATATAATGTTTTCACAAGATTGTAAGCATGAGGATTAGACATTTCCTTGTAGGTTACCAGGACATTTTTAATTGAAATCGTTTGGACATTTTTTTTCATCCCCCTGTATGTATCTTTGGGAATTTCATTATGAGTATAAACTCCATATTGTTTTTGAAGGCGTTCAATGATGTCTCCCGGTATTGGAATGAAAGTTAGTTCCGTCTGCTTGGATATGAAAGCGATTTCATTATTAGGGATTCCCGAAGAAAAGAAAGCTGTATCAATGGTACCATTTCGTAATGCTTCTGCAGATTGAGAAAAAGAAAGATAGGATAAATTCAATTGATCAGTCGGTAAATCGGATTCTAACAGTATCCGCTCTGCAATAAGCCTTGTACCGCTTCCAGCCGTCCCTACACTAATGCGTTTACCCACTAAATCTTCCAAGGAATCAATATCATTTTGTTTAGTAGAAACAATTTGAACATAATTGGAATATAGGGCCGTTAAAGCTCTTAACTTGGATTTATCCGTTTCAGGCAAATCCAGTACATCCACTGAGGTAAAACCAATTTCTGCCCGATGACGGCTAACCAATTCAGTATTTTCGATGGAAGCATCGGTGACTTGGGTACCTGACACAGCCCCGTTGTATTTTTCATACATATTTGATAATCTTTGTCCCAATGAAAAGTAAACACCTGTCATATCTCCGGTTCCAATGATTAACATCCTGTTATTTAAATCCTGTCCTTCAGAAGTTAGTTGCCTCTGGATCAAGGTAGTAGCAGGTTTAGATATTTCCTGCTGCTCATTCATAAAAGAACATCCTGTCATGAAACAAAATAACAAAGCGACTTTTATAAAGAGTGCTCCATTTTTCATCGTGATCCTCCTTTCTTAATGAATTTAGATGCAAATGCCATGCCAAGTCGATTTTCTGCTTTAAAACGCAAATCCTGCCGATTTCAAGAATGTTAAACAAGGATAAACCGGCAATTTTTTCCGGTTTTCCAGAAAAAATTGCCGGTTAACACGATGAACCCTTTATTCTTCTTTTGAAATGAGCTTGATTTTATCACGAAGGCTCCTTTCAGAAATTTTTAGGATTTGGGCTGTTTTTTGCCGATGATTATTACAATATTGAAGTGTGGCCGTTATGACTTTTTCTTCTATCTCTTTCATGGAAATCCCAATGGGAATCCTGAAACTGTTAAAATCATCGGCAGGGCCATCCGGCTGGAGAATGAACTTCTGTTCTTGAACATATTGCGGCAAGTCGGTTTCTTCCATTTTTTTTGAGTTTGATAGGGCAACAGCATATTCTATAATGTTTCCAAGCTCCCGGACATTCCCAGGGTAATGATAATCCAGTAAAATCCGACGTGCGGTTGCCGAGAACATCTTTTCTTCACGATTCATATCCTTCGCGTGTTTTTTTATAAAATAATCCATAAGGATCGGTAAATCTTCTTTTCTATCTCTTAGTGGCGGCATCGAGATGGGAATGACATTTAGCCTGAAAAACAAATCCTCCCTAAATTCCCCTTCCATCACCATTTGTTCCAGGTTTTTATTGGCTGCACTTATAATACGGACGTCCAATGAGATTTTTGTATTGGATCCCAGAGGCGTCACTTCCCGTTCCTGCAATACCCTTAATAATTTGGCTTGAAGTGGAAGGGGCATTTCACTGATCTCATCCAGAAAAAGGATGCCTCCATTAGCAGCAACGAATTTCCCTTCCTTCCTCTGAGTTGCACCTGAAAATGCTCCCTTCTCATAACCGAACAATTCAGATTCCAGCAGCATCTCAGGAATTGCTGCACAGTTGACGATCTGCATTGGATTGTTTTTCCTTCTTCCCAACGTATGGATATTTCGGGCTACAAGCTCCTTTCCAGTACCACTTTCTCCCGTGATGAGAACACTGGAATCAATATCTTTCACTCTTTCGATCATTGAGAAAATACGCTGCATAGCCTTGCTGTTACCAAGAAAGTTACCGAATCCCTTTTGAATCTCTAATTCTTCATGTAATGTCTCCAATTGATTGGACATCTGTTTGAATTCGGCTGCCCTCATCAACAACAAAGAAAGTTCTTCAATATTAATTGGCTTTTCAATATAGTAGTAGGCTCCTTTTTTTATGGCCTCAATGGAAGTTTCAATGGATGAATAGGCAGTCATCATGATGACTGTTACGTTAGGTGATATTTGTTTGATTTTCTGTAGGACATCAAGTCCACTTTTATTTCCTATTCTCAAATCAAGTAACACAATATCAAAGTGCTGATTGTCTATTTTCCGTAGACCCTCATCCGGTTCCATAGTTGTCATGACATCATAAGAATCTTCCAATGCAAAGCTAAGAGCGGTGCAAATAGCAGGTTCATCATCAATCACCAATACTTGCATTTTCATATGACTCCTCCTCTTTCCAGGCTTCTATTCAATATATATAGGTAGTAAAATGGTGAATGTCGTTCCTGAATTAGGATAACTTTTCACATGGATATCTCCGTTATTTTCTTTAATAAGCCTATACGATAACGTAAGTCCCAAACCAACGCCCTTTTCTTTATTTGTGAAAAAAGGCTCAAAAATATGGTTCAGTTCTTCCTGCTTCATCCCTTTTCCCGTATCCGATATGCCAATCCGCCCTGTCTTTTCGTTCACTTTATCAATGGTGATTTTAATGGTCTTTTCCTTTGTTTCTTCAACGGCATGAATCGAATTCAACACCAAGTTAAGAAGTACTTGTTGAATTTGTTGTAAATCTATATAAAATATAATGTCCTCCTCAATCATCTGCTCGAAATTTATTTGGTTTTTTTCCATCGTCACCTTATGAAAAGCAAGTAAGGATATAAGCTCATGAGCGTGGCAATTTGTAATATTTGGCGGCCGCGGACGTGCATATTCAATTAAATCGGTAACAATCCCATTCAAGCGGTTAACTTCAGTAGGTAAGTGTTCCATTAGAACTTGTCGGAATTGAGGATTATCATATTTACTCGGAAGTAAATCAATGAATGTTTTAATCGATGTTAAAGGATTCCTAATTTCATGTGCGACACCTGCAACGAGTTGACCAAGAGCGTGCAGCTTTTCTTGTGTGACCAATTTTTTCTCCAATGTTTTCTTTTCCGTCTCATCATTCATGGAAAGTAAGTATCCGGTTTGTATATCTTCAGTATTGAATATCTTATGCATCGAATAAGAAATCACCTTCTGTTCATTTTCCTCATTTAATACCAAGATTCGAAAAGAACCCATACAATTATTATCATATTGTTCTTGATGTAAAGCTTCGAAATTCTTCATCAATTGCGAATGATTCGTAAGATTCAGAATCATTTCCTTGGAAATGTTAAGAATGTCCGATGCTTTTGAATTGCAGCTGGTAATCATGAAATTGAGATCGAATGTTATGATGCCATTATTGATATTGTTTAAGATTTGATCTTTGAACGCTTCAGCATTAGCGATGTTTTGCCGTTGTTTCTCTAAATCCTTATTTAATAAATGTAATTTCAAAGTCTGGTTATGTACGGATTTTTTTAGCTTTTGATTCCATATGTAAATGATTAGAAGGATAAGGGCCACGGCAGTTAAGATTATGATCAACCAAAATATGAATTGTTCGAGTCTGGCAATTTTCTGATTGGATTGCGGCATTACCCATTTATCGATTATCCCATTGATATTTCGGTTTGCCTTAAGTTCTGTGAGTGCATTGTCCAACATGAAAAGAAGCGATTGATTTCCCTTTTTCACTGCAATCGTATAATCCGCAGGTTCAATGACTTCATCAAGAATGATGTAATTCTTTTCTTGGCGGAATTTTTTTAAATAGAAATCAGCAGTCCATTTGTTTCCGATGAACACATCAGCTCGGTTGTTCAATAATGTTAAAATTCCTGAGTATTGATTTGAAACGGTCGTTATGTTTGTATTCCTCATATTTAGAAATGTACTGATAACTGGTGTGTTATGGTCAAGGACAACATGTGAATCACGTAGATCCGTTAACGTATGAATATCCTGTTTCCTTTTACTAGGAATGATTATGGATTGGGACATTGTAAAATAGGATTGCGTGAAATCAAATTGGTTATCTTTTTCGGTATTATAGGTACTTCCAACAATTGCATCAATTGTTCCGTTACTTAAGGCTTTTTCGGCTTCTTCCATCCTCATCGGAATATATTTGAAATCTACGTCATTATATTTCGCTATTTCCTCCATTAAATCAATATTGATGCCTGTCAGTTCACCAGCTTCATTTTCAAATGAAAATGGTGGAAGGGCACTTTCTCCAGCAATTATAAATGTTTTTTCTTCAGCAAAAACAGCGGGAGACCATAATGTTTGAACAAAGATTATAAAGCAAAATATACTTAGTTTAAACAGCTGCCTTTTAATTAAGAGCCCTCCTTTTACGTCAAAATCCTTGCGGTCAGTAATCCTTTGCTAAAAACATCATGATTATATACTTCTCCAATTAAGACTTGAACCCTTTAATATGTAAAGAATTCTTAGTATAATCTGACACAATATAACAATAACCTACAAAAGAGTGTGTTTCTGAATGCATAAGCTGCCATATCCAATAAGGAGTACAGTAAAAAACATGAAGGTTACTCTTGTCTTGTTTTTAAATAAGTACGAAGAAAACGCGTTTGCCTGGAGTTTTTTCTTTCGGATAAGTTCCAGTTGATTTTAGAAATCCGCTCCCTTTCCGCCGACTGTCTGCCAAGCCGCATCAAAGTAAGCGTCTGTGGGGTCTCGGCAAGCCAGTTATTCGGCAGGATTTTTGCAAATTTCTTCCATCCAATAAGGATTACAGTAAAAAACATGAAGGTTACTCTTGTCTTGTTTTTAGACATATACGAAGAAAACGCGTTTGCCTGGAGTTTTTTCTTTGAATAAGTTCCAGTTGATTTCAGCAATGCGCTGCCTATGCGCCTACAGTCCGGCGGGCCCCGTCACAGTAAACGACTGTGGGGTCT
>NZ_KV440950.1:891711-3080767 GCF_001636405.1 Peribacillus frigoritolerans | reverse complement strand
CCCTTTCCGCCGACTGTCTGCCAAGCCGCATCAAAGTAAGCGTCTGTGGGGTCTCGGCAAGCCAGTTATTCGGCAGGATTTTTGCAAATTTCTTCCATCCAATAAGGATTACAGTAAAAAACATGAAGGTTACTCTTGTCTTGTTTTTAGACATATACGAAGAAAACGCGTTTGCCTGGAGTTTTTTCTTTCGAATAAGTTCCAGTTGATTTCAGAAATCCGCTCCCTTTCCGCCAACTGTCTGCCAAGCCGCATCAAAGTAAGCGTCTGTGGGGTCTCGGCAAGCCAGTTATTCGGCAGGAGTGTCGCAAATTTCTTCCATCCATTAAGGATTACAGTAAAAAAACATGAAGGATAAACTAGTCTTAAACATGGTTCGGCATAAGATCAGCCTGCATTTTTTTCATTTAAAACACGTTAGTTGATTGGAACGGAAGGTACGAGACTCCTGCGGGAAAAGCGAGTCCAGGGGAGACCCCACAGGCGCAAGGCGCCGAGGAGGCTCCCGGACCGCCCGCGGAAAGCGAGTGCCTGGAGTGGAAATCTAATTTTTACACCGACTTTAAAAAAACTGCAGACAAGACGAGTTCTATATTCAAAAACAAAGTTGATTGGGGCGGGTGTTAGAGAACCCTGCGGGAAAAGCGTGCCCAAGAATACAAAGATTGCCCAATTTTCCAATCATGTTAACCATCAAATTGTTATCTTTTTTTCCATTTCAAGGGTTTTTATCATTTGTCTTAACGGTGCAAGATGATACGCGAAGTGGGCCATGGTCGTTAGCATTTTCCTGAATTGAAATATTCGAAAAAAGCCCAATTTCTCAGTAATAAAATTGAGAAATTAGGCTTTTTTTCTACTCCTTAAAAGTACCATATTTTATTAGTGGCATGTTGAAAGCATTACTTAAGATAAGCACCCGTTAGCTCAAAAAAAGTGACCTTTAAGCAAAAAAACAAGGTACACTTTGTTGTGCAGTTTTTTTCTTTCCTTAGCTGCAACAAGTAGGCTTTTTCACGGCAGATCGCTTACACTCATGGATCACTTTTTTGTTTTTTATCCATTTTTTATTATTCGGTTGAGTGGTTACTTGCGTTCCAAAAAGGAGTTCGAATGAACGCAAAGTGGGGTGAAATCTAAACCATGATTAATATATTTTCTCATCAAATATATTAATCTTTTAAACCCTTCCCATCGAGAATTTTCTGCATGCATTTTTCGATTCTTGACTCTCGGGTTTTGGATTGTTTGGCTTGTGAAAAATAAAGGATGTATGCTCTTTGCCTTCCTGGTGTCAATGCTTCAAAAGCAGTTTTTAAGGCAGGGATGTCATCGAATTTATTGTGAAGTTCTTCAGGAATTATGAATTCTTCGTTTTTTTTAAATTCCACTTCCAACCCGGCTTTTTCAACTTCAATGGCTTCATGAATATAGGCTTTCAGAATGGATTCCGTTGCAACTATTTCTTGAACATTAGTGAACCGAATCTGGCGCGCTCCCTGTACATTCTCCGTTTGTTGAATTAGAAGCCCGTGGGCATCCTGTAACAAGGCACCTTTGTGAAACAAAAGCGCACAATATTCTTTAAATCCATGTATTAAAACGATGTTTTTATTCTCAAACGTGTAACAGGGATGCATCCATTTAAATTCTTCGGTCAGTTCACAGTCAAGAACGATATTTCTTAACGTCTCATATTCTTCTTTCCAATTTTTAGCTTTACCTAAAAATTCATCAACCTTAGGATTCGTTCTACTTTTTGTCATCACGGAACACTCCTCTTTCCGAGCAGTTTGCTTTTTTCTTATACGTTAGCTAAATACTAAAAAACAAGGCAGAGGTTTGGTCTTACAATACCTCTAACACGTTATTAAGTTCTTCGCCCATTTTCGCCCAACCATATTTCGCACCATTGAACGCTTGATCTTCTTTTTCGAATCCTGTTTGTTCGAGATGTAAGTGGGTTGTTCCATCCTCGTGGTTTAAGGTCCATGTGACTGTAGTGTTTATACCGCCACCTACCCAGGTGTAAGATAACTTATAAGGCTCCTCGACTTCAAGAACTTCGGAATCAATAATTAAATTCCACTGTTCATTTCGAAACTGGAATTTATGTCCGACGACAGGTTTAATATCATTAGCCATTACCCATTTCCCAAGAGTATTTGCATCCGTTAAGGCAAGCCATACCTTCTCGATCGGGCTCTTAAAATTAAAATCTTGTGTTACTGTTAAACTCATTTTTATTCCTCCTCTAATATTTGATTTAAAAGTGATATTCTTTCACTCCAGAATCTTCTGTAAAACGATACCCAATCCTCAATTTCTCTCAACGGACCAGCATTCAGTCGATAACGGGTTTCCCTGCCGACTTTTCTGCTGATTACTAGACCTGCCTCTTTAAGGATTGCCAAATGCTTTGAAACCGCAGTACGGCCCATTTCAAAATGTACGGTCAACTCATTTAGTGGCAATTCCTCCACGTCCGCCAACAAACGTAGCAATTTACGTCTTGTTGGGTCAGCAATGGCTACATAAATATCACGTTCTTGATTTTTCTCGTTCAAAATCACCCACCCTTTTAACTGGACACCAATTGGTGTCTTTTATTATATGACACTGATTGGTGTCCTGTCAATTTTATTATTGACACACTTTATTTGTTTTATTCTAATATCATCAAGTATATTATTAAATCCTTTTACAACTAAATTGGCCCCGTTAGTTAAAGTGATTCATATATGATCAATTGCTATTTTTGAATATTGGATATGCTCGTGTTTCAGCAAAGGAGTATTTTGGAATTATATCTTCATTGATGAGCAAAGTGGATAAGAGTTTTACTGGTTTCCATATCTGGGATGCACTTAATCATTCGTGAAGGCGTTTACTATTCCTTGATTCACTAGACGGATTGGGTAGGGATTATGATGATTCATTCGGAGAATGGAAGTATATTACTAGAGATCTTAACTCAGATATTATGTATGGTACTTAAAAAAGAGACACTTTTGATTGCGGAAATTCAGAGATATGGGTGTTTACTTGGGATTTTATAAGGAGGCCCAATTTTCAACTCTGCTTTCATATGGACTGAGCAAGAAAGTAAAAAAGCAAATGACAGGCAAATGGAATTGAAGGAGAGGAATTACGGCACGAGATTCGGACGAAGTAAGTATAAATCAATAATGACTCATTCAAAAATATGAAAAAGGAAATAAACTATCTGATATTATAAACCCTCAACTTAGGGATGAGATCATTTGAACCCCTCTTATCGACTAAGACTAAAAGTATCTATCTGGGTTTTTCAAACAAAGTTGATTGGAACGCGTGTACCTGACTCCCGCGGAAAAAGCGTGTCGAAAGGAGAATCCAGGCGCAAGAGTGCCGAGGGCGGACTTCCTTCGGAAAGCGAGTGCCATACGTTCCAATCAGTTTAAAAACTCTCAATATATTATATTATTTTTCTATTTCAAGGCTTTTTATCATTTGCCGTAACGCTCCAAGATGATAAGCTGAGTGGGCAATGGTCGCATTTACATTTGTCAGCCATTTTCCTAAATCGATTGTTTCGATTTCTGCGAAAAGAGATACATATTCTTTATGTAATTCCTCTCTGATTTCAGCCCATTTCACCTCATCAACAGTAGCAATGGTCCAGCTTTCTTCCCAATCTTTTTCAAAGTCTGTGCCATTGATCATCGATCGGATCACCCATAAATAATACCGGGTGTGGTCTGAGTGTGCCGCAATTGTCGATCCGTTTATGGAACGTGAAGCATCTTCTGCGGTTAAGCCATCAAGTGTACCAAAAACCCCGGTATTCGGTTTTGAATCAGTATAATAGCTCCCTTCATTTCCCGGTCCTTCAAACGTTTCCTTCAAAAGCGTTTTTAGTGAACTTGCCAACGTCTCGCTCATCTCAATTCCCCCCAAATGTTTAGTCGACTTCATTACTCTATAATATACTAAGACAAACCAATAAACATTTATATTTTTGTTAAATTAATCCAAAAATAGCGCGAGTTTAAAGAGTTACTCGCTTTTTAGCTTGCATAAGATAAGGCTATCAATTACTTTCGAGTACAGTTAACATGTGGTATTGACGACTCTCTTAACGTGATGAAATAAAAAGGCCATTCCACAGGAACGGCCTTTTTATTTTTGAAAATTATGATTCAGTTTTAATAGCTTTTCAAACGCTCTTCCAGGGACACAATTCTAAACTTTAACTCTTGATTCGAGTCCAAGCCCCCTATTACAATTTGATTATCTTCCGTAATGGTGACATATCTGAAAATTTCTTCTCCATGAATCTTGATTTTAGTCTCCAATGTCGTTTCCATTTTTGCAAAAACTTGATCTGTGTATGTAAGCGGGAGAAGATCATCTAAACCTTCTTCGGGGCTGCCGAGCCACTTAAACATGAAATCTTTCAATGAATATTGCTCAATCATCGATAAATGATTTTTAAAAATTAATTTGTCAATTGTTATCTCTTTCAACTTAACCACTCCTCAATAGTATCTAAAGTTTATATGGATAAACTCCTAACATCAAGGGCATTCCAATGACAAACCATTACATTTTGATTACTTGCTTACTGAATTATCCCTTTCCTTCCGTAAAATGGAGTTCGCTAACCTTGAAAACCAATTTTAGATTGATATTTTCGAAAGAATACCCTTGGATTAACATGAGAGGGATTATTTTCCGTGGTTTGCACGTTTTGGTGAAATGAGGATGTTCATTTCAGTCAAAACAGCCCCATTTTCAAAAATGGGGCTGTTTTTATTATACGGATGTAAAACAACTTCCTGTTAAACAATAGTCCTTTAAATTACATATTATATGTCTTGTTTTCCTTTAACACCATTTATTGAATAGCTGATTTTAATGTTGGCATTTAATGAGTGATACACAGAACAGTACGTATTTTTGGATAATTGAATTGCACGGACGACTTTATCTTCAGGTAGATCTCCCTCTAATAAATAATGGATATGAAAATCGGTAAAACGTTTAGGATGATTTTCTGACCGTGCCCCCTCTATTTCTATTTGAAAGGCCTTTGTTTCAAATCGCATTTTCTTTAAAATCATTACAATATCAATTCCTGTACAGCCGGCAAGAGAGTGTAAAAGTAATTCTGTGGGTCTTGCTCCACTATTTTTACCTCCTGCTTCTTCGGCGGCATCCATCTTTATTTCATGTCCCGACGGAGTTGTGCCAGAAAAGGCCAGTTCCCCTGTCCATGTAATCATTGTCTTCATATATTTCGATTCCTCCCTTTCTTGTTGTTTTGTTCTAAAAATGGACCACATTTCAATTAATGTAAATTTATATCATTTAAGTATTAAAAAATATTGCCGTAATGGGGTCAGTATGCAAATATACATCACTTGGATTCTGAATTTTTTATACCCTAACTTGTGATGATTTTCCATACCTTATATTCTTCCCACAAGTCCTGCTTAGTTAGTCATACTGTAAAATTTGAACGTTGATTACCTCTTCAGGCTTTAAAACCTAAAAAAATATTCCAGATGATTTCAGAAATCCGCTCCCTTTCCGCCAACTGTCTGCCAAGCCGCATCAAAGCAAAGCGGCTTGGCAAACAGTTATTCGGCAGGATTGTCGCAAATTTCTTTAATCTATTCAGGGATTGATGTATACAAAGCAGTAAAAAAACAGAAGGGTATTAAGTTTACCAATCATGGTTGTGAGAGCGTTCCGAACCACCTTTTGTCGTCTGAATAGCCCTATTAACCCATCTACCATGAAGTTTTATAGTTTCCTTTTCCATTCAAAGGAGTTTTATACCTATTATTTTCGCCATCTTGCCAAGTAATAGTGCCATTTTCATCTTTTAAGACGAACTTGAATTCATAGAATCGATCTGCAGCTAAGCGAAATGTTCCACTCCAGCTACCTTTTGTGTTTTGAGTGAGTTTATATTCGTAATCTTCAGGATTCCATCGGCCGATTTCCCCTCTGTCCCCAATTAAGTAAACTCCCTGTGTGGCAGGTACATTTTCAACTGTGAATGTAACGGGAATCGACTTGCTTTCCAATTTATCAGCCATCATCCTGAACTCATTAGTTGGATTTCCTTCATCGTCGAATAAATAAGACATCCTAAGCAATGTAAATCCCTCAAAACCATGGTTAAAAAGCATTTCTGCCACATTGTCAAAGCCCCATTCATTATCGATGAGAGGGAGTGCGTTTTCCCCGTTTAAAGAAATTCCTTTTTCATTAGCTAAAGAGGCAATATGGGTCACCAAAGTCTTAGGGGCGCTATAGGACGGTGCAGTATGTGCGTCTTGATCTCCCATTTCCAGACAGGTGAATGTGAGGGCCATATTCGATTTCTTAAATTGATTCAATAATTTGGAGTAGTTATGGTACCCGGCACTATACTCTGCAGAATGCGGCATTACTGGATCATTCATTTTCCAATGGACTCCTGAGATTTTAGCTCCAATTGGCACGCCAAAGACTTCATCAAAATGTTTATGGGCAAACTTCGAAATTTTTGCAAGATGCTTTTCGAGTGCCCCTTGATACCACTGCATAAAATCGTATCCAAATCTAGTGTCAATTGCTCCGCCCCTGGTGAAAAATTCATCCCCATTTCCTGGCGGCTGAATCTCATTCCAGTTTTTATACGTTTTGCTCCAAGCAGCATTTAATTTTTTTATCGTGGAATATTTTTCTCTCATGGCAAGCCTGAAATCCCGTTTTGCTCCTTCTGTATAAACTTGTAGCTGTCCCCTCTCAGGATAATCCCAGCCATCTGCATTCTGGTAGGAGGGGTATCTTAATTCCCCTGCCGGTCCTGCACTTAGATATATTTTTGCTATTAAATCCTTCTTATCAGCAAAGTTCTCTGAAAAGGATTTGTACAATTCATTATACTGACCGGCTGTACCTTCCCACCAAGGAGCAAGTACTTCCTTATTCCAGAAACCACTTTCACTTTTGAAAGCCATGTTTTCGGCAGTGTCTTTATTCCAGAGCCAACTCGGGATGGGATAGTTGCAATCATCCCCCACATTACCGCCGCATTGGTGCGTAGATAAAATGGGCACCCATTTTAAACCGGAAGCTTTCACGGTTTCCGCATATTTTTTATAATAGGACCAATCAAACTGATTATCTTTTTTACTCTCGACCAATCCCCACCAGATATCTGTCGTAATTGCATATACTCCATTTTCCTTCAACTGGGTCAGCTCTGCTTTAAATGCCTCCCAATCTGTTATTTCACCCAATGGGGCCATCACATAAAGCTTGTAATCTGGTTGTACTTCTGCTAATCCAGGTGTATTTGATAAAGGAACAAAATACAGCATAAAGGTAAAAACGCCAACAGATAATTTGTTCATGAAACGCCAACCTTTCCCCTATAACTTTATTTGTTTAAATTTCGGTTCATCACCGAAAACGCTTACATCTTTTTGTTTTTTATTCATTCCTTTACTAGAATTATATTTGTTATGGAAATATTTATCAATTATTTCATCGGAGGAATTTAGTTTAAAAATCGACAAAGAAAAAATGGATAGTCTAAGAGACTATCCAGAGCAGCTGGTTATAAAACTATATAAACATTACCATCTTCTATTTCAACATGGAATGTCTTTACACAACCATTATCAGGTTTTTGGACTTCTCCATTTTTGACACTGATTTTCCAGTCATGCATCGGGCAAAATACGTAATCACCACTCACAATGCCTTCCACCAGAACACCACCTTTGTGTGGGCAACGATTTTCAATAGCCCGGAATTCACCATTTGCTAAATGAAAAAGAGCAATTTCATGAGATCCTATCGTTACTGTTTTCCCCAGGTTTTTTGGCATTTCATTTACGGTTGAGATCTTTATCTTTTGAAGTGTTTTCCCCATTTAGGCTGCCCCCATATTCATTTATTTGATATAGCCGGAATTTTCACTTTTTGAAATAAACCGGTTTGGATCGCATTGCTCTCAATGATTTCTTTCCACGGTTCTTGCAATACGGATAAGGCCTCATCCAAACGTTGGTTAAGCTCCATCCTTTTTTGCTTATCACCAATAATCGCCTTAATGGTATCGAACCCGACACGCTCAACCCAGACCGACGTTCTTTCTAAATAATTGGCAGTCTCTCGATAATGTTGGATGTACGCACCCGTAATTTCAATTACCTCATCACTTGTTTTCACTTTACATAATAATTCAGCAGCTCGTAAATGAGTACCGCCATTGCCGCCAATATAAATTTCCCATGCACCGTCAACACCGACAACACCAAGATCTTTGATACCGGATTCAGCACAATTACGAGGACATGCCGACACAGCCATCTTAACCTTATGCGGTGTGCCAACACGTTCGAATTTCTTCTCCATGGCAATACCCAGACCGATTGAATCTTGGGTGCCAAAACGGCAAAAGTTTTCACCGACACATGTTTTCACAGTTCGAAGCGTTTTTCCATACGCATATCCAGAAGGCATATCCAGGTCGGCCCATACGCTTGGAAGGTCCTCTTTTTCAACGCCGAACAAATCTATTCTTTGACCGCCTGTTACCTTAAGTAACTTAACATTATACTTATCGGCAACATTTGCTATTTTCCGTAATTGATCGGGATTTGTGACGCCGCCATACATTCTTGGCACAACGGAAAATGTACCATCCTTTTGAATATTTGCATGAAGCCTTTCATTGACATAGCGGGATTCTTTTTCATCTTCATAGTCAACAGGATGGATCATGCCTAAGTAATAGTTCAGTGCCGGTTTACATTTAGAGCACCCATCACTTGTATTCCAGCCGAGAACATTCATGACTTCACGAGTATGTGTCAGATTTTTTTCGCGTATTTCGGCAACAACCTCATCTCTTGATAAAGTGGTGCACGTACATATGGATTCCTTCTGGTTTGACTTACTGAAATCAGCGCCTAATGTCAGCTCGAGAATATCACCGACTAACGGCTTACAACCGCCGCATGATCTCGAAGCACTTGTGCAGCCTTTTACTTCCTCAATGCTTGTTAAACCGTTAGATTCGATAGCCGTCACAATATCACCCTTCGTTACACCATTACAACCACAGATGATTTCTTCATTTGACATCGAAGTGACAAGGCTGACACTGGGTTCACTTGTTCCAGCATTCAAGTATTCCGAAACGTCGGCATTTTTATTGATCATGCTCAATAGGATATTGCTTTCCTTTGTATCCCCGAATAATACCGCACCAGAAATTTTCCCATTTCGAATCATTACTTTTTTGTAAGTACCATTCCATTCATTAAATTCCTTGATTGATTTGGCTTGTTCATCTTCGAAAATTTCTCCAGCCGAAAATACATCAACACCAGATATTTTTAACTTTGTAGAAAGCACGGACCCCTCGTAAGCTTTGCTTTCCAGTCCGCAAATCCTTTTGGCTAATACTTTGCCCTGTTCATATAGGGGAGCGACCAAACCATACACCATTTCACGGTGTTCCGCACATTCACCAACCGCAAAAATATTCGGGATCTTTGTCTCCATATAATCATTCACGATAATTCCTCGATTGACAGGGATGCCGGAATTTTGGGCCATTGCAACATTTGGCTTAATCCCAACTGCCATGACCACTAAGTCGGCGCTGATTTCCTCGCCATCACTAAAGCGTAATCCCTTGACATCAATTTCACCTAAAACCTCCTGAGTCTGTTTCCCAAGATAAAAATTCATTCCCTGTCTTTCAAGTTCCCTTTGCAGCATTTTTCCTGCTGCTGGATCTAACTGCCTATCCATCAAATATTCCGAAAGGTGAATTACATCTACCTGCATTCCTAGATTCAAAAGCCCCCTTGCTGCTTCAAGACCCAGCAATCCTCCACCAATGACAGCTGCCTTTTTATTTTTTTTGGAATATTCAATCATATCTTCGCAGTCTTCAATATTTCTAAAGGCTGTCACTCCTTTTTTATCAGCCCCCTTTATCGGCAGAATGAATGGGATTGATCCGGTAGCTAAAATCAATCGATCATATGCGACTTCGCGATTAGCATCTGAATATATGATTTGCTTAGTGGTGTCGATGTTCGTGACTGTTTCACCTGAAAAAAGTGTAATATTGTTCTCTTTATACCAGTTCCAATCATTTATTGTAATATCATTTATCGTCGTAGCCCCTTGCAATACATTCGATAGTTGGATTCGATCATAATTCGGATGCGGCTCACTTCCAAAGACAGTCACCTCAAACATTTCCGATTGAATTTTCAAAATTTCCTCTATACATCTTACTCCAGCCATACCATTCCCAATTAGTGCCAATTTCTGCTTAGACATGTTTTGTCCTCCAATAAGATTTTTTTGAAAGGATGATATGATTGATTATAGGTGACGTCACTTTTCATTGCCACTAGTGTGTTATAAAATCTTACATAGTTTTTAAAAATTGATATTTAATGTTAGTTTTTATTACAAATATTCAGAAAATTAGGATATAATATCCTTATTGATTCAGCATAAATCCAAAATGAGGTGATTTTCATCGTCCAGCAAAAAGAATCTTATATAGATAGAAAGGTTATTTCCATAGGAGTCGTCAGAGAATTAACCGGACTATCCGATAGGCAAATCCGGTATTATGAAGAAAGAAAACTCGTTTTCCCCGAAAGGTCTAAGGGTGGTAACCGTAAATACTCTTTTTCCGACGTCAAGGCTTTAGTGGAAATCGCCGATAAAATAGAGGATGGAGTGCAAACCCATGAAATTAGACAGGAAAAATTAAAAGAGAAAAGAAAAATTGAACAGGAAAAAATGCGAAAAAAAATGCTGCAGGGCCAATTGAATGCACACTTTGGCCTGCGTAATTGATTTTCTAAGCAACCGTTATAATTAACCGATTCAATAAGTACTTTAACTGTCCATAAACCCTTGTCTTTTTTAAAATAGTAGTTAACATTGTTAAACTGGACATGATGACTTTCATGTCCAGTTAGTTTGCAGACAAAAGGGGTTCGGAATTAAAAAATCCCGAACCCCTTTTAAAATTCCCTTAGAATTTTGACCAAAGGTTAAGAGATTTGGTCTCATCGAGCCACTATGTTAAGCCATTTTTGTTTCAACTTCATAATTGTTTTACGCATTGATCGAATTCCGAAGGTATATTGAATGAAGTCAGTTTAACTACTATAACCGGGTCGATACTTGAGCATCCTACCTCTGAATACATATCTTTCACCAAATCATAAATGAAAGAAAAGTCAATGGCAGCCTCCATTTTACGAACCAAATGGTTCGCTGGCACCAGTTGATCTCATTAAATAGAATCATGTTAAGAAAGCATCCTGATCACTTCAAGTTTTATTAATGCTATTTTAAAACAATGAAGACTTTAGGCAAAAGGATACTATCTAAAAGTTAAAACAAGTTGAATGGAGCGGGTGTTCGAGACTCCTGCGGGAAAAGCGAGTCCAGGGGAGACCCCGCAGGCGCAAAGGCGCCGAGGAGGCTCCCGGACCGCCCGCGGAAAGCGAGTGCCTACGTTCCAATCAACGTCCAAATTTGTACAAGCAAAAAAACTGAAGACATGATGACTTTCCAGTTTTCCATTTTAATTACAGTAAAAGTTTTCTAGGTAATCATTCCTTTTCTAAGCGAACTCCTTATCTTTTGTCTTCTCGGAAAACCATGATAATTTCTCGGATAATTTCACCACTTCTCCTATTACGATCATGGCGGGATTGGCTACCTGCTCTCTTGTAACGATCGCCACTATTGAATCGATTGTTCCTGTAATAGTTCGTTGAAAACCTGTCGTTCCTTGTTCGATGACTGCAATGGCAGTTTCAGGCTTCATTCCGCAGGTGCGTAATTGTCTACAGATATATGGAAGGTTTTTTATACCCATATAAATAACAATGGTGTCAACACCATGTGTTAAATGATGCCAGTTGATGTTATCAGGTTTGCCGGTCACGCAATGTCCTGTGACAATTGCGAAGGAACTCCCCCATTCCCTGTGAGTCAGGGGAATTCCAGCATAAGCTGGCACAGCGATTCCAGATGTGATTCCAGGGACTATTTCAAATTGAATTCCGTGCTTTGCTAGCACTTCTGCTTCCTCACCGCCACGACCAAAAATGAAAGGATCTCCCCCTTTTAGACGAACAATCGTTTTTCCCTCCATTGATTTACTTATTAACAATTGATGAATGTCCTCTTGAGGGACACAATGTATACCAGGCGCTTTACCGCAATAAATGTATTCAGCTCCAGGTTTGCCGTATGAAAGCAATTCACGATTTACCAATCGATCATACAAGATGACATCCGCTTCCGCGATGCATTTGATTGCCTTGACAGTAATTAAGTCCGGATCACCAGGTCCGGCACCAACAATATAGACCTTACCTTTTACCATCCTTTATCCCCTTTTGTTGTTTAGTCATTGTGATTAGGCTCCATTTTTCGATTATGATTGAATCAAAAAAATATGGTGAAGGGGAAGATACCTTCCCCTTAATGAGACGTTAACTCTAATATAGGATGTACTTTTACAGCGCTGACTTTAAACCCAGGCATTTTGCATGTCGGGTCTAAATCCTGTGAAACGAGGCGATTGACATTTTGGGAGTCTGCCCAATGAAAAGGAACGAATATAGTATCATGGCGAATCGTTGCGGACCATTTGCTTCTTACAACAATACTTCCGCGCCTTGATTCAATTTTCACCAAAGTATTGTCTAAAATATGATATTTCTTGGCTGTTTCCGGATGGATTTGCATATATGATTCAAAATTTCTTGCGGCTAATGATGAGCTTTTTCTCGTTTGTACTCCTGTTAAATAGTGTGACATGATTCTTCCTGTTGTTAAATAAAGCGGAAATTCCGTACATGGCTTTTCTTTTGGAACATGAGGCACGTTATTAACCACAACCATGGCCGCCTTTCCGTCCGGGTGGGCAAAAGACGATTCGAATAACCTTTTTGTTCCTTTATGGTCAATGGATGGACATGGCCACAAAATACCTCCTTCTTTTCTTAAGCGATCATACGTTATACCATAATAATCGGCGGTTCCCCCGCGGCTTGCCATTCTTAGTTCTTCAAATATCTCATTTGCAGATTGAAAGGGAAAATGCTCCCCTTTCCCAAGTGCTTTAGCTATATCACAAATGATTTGCCAATCATGCTTCACTTCCCCTGGTGATGAAAAACTCGCTTCCCGCAACGTTACCCGTCCTTCTAAATTTGTCATCGTTCCTTCATCCTCTAAATAAGACGAAGCAGGTAAAATCAAATCAGCCAATCTAGCAGTTTCAGAAACGAACATGTCTACCGCGACAAGAAACTTTAATTTTTTCAATGCCTTTTTGACAAAGTTAGCATTTGGATTAGAAACAATCGGATTGGAACACATTAAAAACATGCCGGTAATTTCACCTTCATTTATCTTCTCTATCATCTCGTATGCCGAGACACCTTTACGTGGCAATTCAGCCTCATCAATTCCCCATATACTTGCAATATGTAATCTATGTTCCTCATTTTCAATCATGCGATACCCTGGCAGCTGGTCTGCCTTTTGGCCATGCTCCCTTGCTCCCTGCCCATTTCCCTGTCCGGTAATGGCCCCATAGCCCGAATTCACTTTTCCAATTTTCCCTGTAACAATAAGAATATTAAGAAAATTACGGACAGCGGCCGAACCATCTGTTTGCTGCTCAACTCCCCTTGCTGTAAAAATCATTCCTGATTTTTCTTTCCCGAACATGGCAGCCGCTTTTTGGATTTGGTCACTTGGAACCCCTGTCATTTCTGCAATTTCCTCCAACTCTAAAGATGTAACATACTCTTTAACTTCTTTATAGCCATTTGCACGTTCCCGGATAAACGCTTCATCAATAAGATCCTCTTCAATGATCACTTTCAATAATCCGTTTGCCAAGGCGGCATCCATCCCAGGTATCACCTTTAGATGTAAATCGGCCATTTTCGTTGTTGCTGTTTCCCGGGGATCTACAGCAATGATATATGCCCCATTTTGTTTCGCTTGCTCAAAGTACGGCATGATTGTCGGCTGGCATTCCGCGATATTCGTACCCGCCAAGATTATGCACTTTGTGAACGGAACCTCTGATAAGCTGTTGGTCAGGCCCCTATCCATACCAAATGTTTGGCTGGCTGCCGAAGCAGCTGCAGACATGCACAAACGGCCATTATAATCTATATACTTTGTTTTTAAAGCCACCCTTGCAAATTTCCCAAGCAAATAGGCTTCTTCATTTGAAATGGATGCACTCCCATAAACAGATAATGCATTTACACCATCTTCTGCTTGTATTTTAGTGAAATTCTCCTTAATGCGGCTTAATGCTTCCTCCCATGATATTCGAACAAATTCCCCATTTTTTTTCAATAATGGGTATTTAATTCGATCTTTATGCAAAGCATGTTGATGTGCATTCATTCCTTTAATGCATAAGCGCCCCTCTGAGGTTGGATTATCTTTTCCAATCGTCATATACTTTTTTCTTGTTACTATTGTTTGTTCCAGCAGCTGCATCTTACATTGCATGCTGCAAAATGGACATTGTGTATCATATCGTTTTTCTGATTGGACCTCTTGTTGCTTCGTGCGGAAATACTTTAATAATAATTCGGTCAAGGCTCCTCACCCTTTACTCATGGATTTCTATGATTTTTCATGGTACAAACATTTAACCGCTTACTAAGTCTTGCATCTAGTTGTCCCCTTTGTTCATTCCCTGATCTAGGCCAGTTCCAATCGTTGAGATAGTTGCTGATTAAGTTCATTATCAAACAATATTTCTCTAACATGAATTAATCCCAATCGTTCAATCCATTGCCAAGTCCGTTCTAAGTAGTTGGCTGTTTCCCGATAATATTGAATAAAGCCGATGATGATTTCAATGGCTTCTTCATTTGTGCCGGCTACACATAGCAGTTCACCTGCACGTGCATCACGCCCGCTGCTTCCGCCCACATATATTTCCCAGCCCCTGTCAATGCCCATAACACCTATATCTTTCGTTGTTGATCCTGCACCGTTATGCATACAAGCGGATATGCCCATCTTTATACGGTATGGTGTAGATACTTGCTCCAATCTTTTTTCTAAATCTACAGCAAGTAATAGGGATTGCTGTTTATTACAAGAGCAAACATGTTCACCGATACATGTTTTGACGTTTTGAACGGTGTTACCATATTTCGAACTTAACGGCATATCTAAATCAGCCCACACACCTGGGAGATCTTCTTTTTTCACCCCCATTAAATGAATCCTTTGTTCACTTGTTATCGCAACCTGGGATATTTTATATTTATCGGCAATATTAGCAATTTTTCGCAAGTCTTTTGCATTCGTCATCCCGCCGTACATTTGCGGGATAACTGAGTATCGGTTATCACTTTGAACTGTTGCATTCTTTTTTTCGTTTATGAAAAGAGTTTGCTGTCTGATCTCGTACTCTGGATGAATCATCCCTAAATAATAGCTCAATGCAGGCCTGCAAGTTGAACAACCTTTTGTATTTTCCCATTCAAGAGCATCCATCGCTTCTTGGACAGTCGATACGTCTTGGAGTTGCATTTTATACACAACTTCATCTTCCGTTAATTTCGTACATGAGCAAAACGCAGTTTGTTTCTCTTCCTGAGTAGTAAGATTACTTTGAATATAGGTCAAAAGCTCGGTCACTGCCGGCTTACATCCGCCGCAAGAACCGGAAGCCTTTGTGCATTGTTTAACTTGTTCCACTGTCGTTAATCCCTTATTTTGAACCACTTCAATGATTCCTCCCTTTGAAACAGCATTACAATGGCAAATGATTTCATGATTTGCCATCGAAGCGATTAATCCCTCAGCCGTTTTTGGTGACTGGAACATTGAACGCCTTTCCTCTGATGATACTTCTTGCCGCTTTACAATCATATCGAGTAATCGTGAGCTGTTGTTTGTATCTCCATAAAGCACAGCACCTATGATTTTTCTTCCTTGAAAAACCAACTTTTTATAAACACTATCCAATTCATCAAAAGTTGTGATGGATTTCGTTGTTTCGTCACCAAGGAAATCACCAACAGAAAATAGCTCAACTCCTGATATTTTCAACTGGGTCGAAAGGACCGAGCCTTGGTATCCGCTGCATTTCATCTCACAAATATGCTTTGCCAGCACTTCACCTTGTTCGTATAGAGGTTTAACAAGCCCATAAACCATGCCTTGATGTTCAGCACATTCGCCAACCGCATAAATATCCGGGGCGCTGGTTTCTAAATAGTCATTTACAATAATCGCACGATTTGTATCAATTCCGCTTTCTTTGGCCAACTGAATATTCGGTCTGACTCCCGCAGCCATAACGACCAAATCTGCATCCAGCTCCGTTCCATCTTTAAAACGGACGCGCTCTACACGCTCGTTACCGATTAACTCCTGTGTTTCCTTTTTTAAAAGAAAGTTCATTCCCTGGTTTTCCAACTCTTTTTGCAGTAAAAGTGATGCCGTTGAATCGAGCTGCCTTTCCATTAAATAGTCTGCGATATGAACGACATGCACTTCCATACCAAGGTTTAACAGCCCTCTCGCTGCTTCCAAACCTAACAAACCGCCTCCGATGACGACTGCTTTTTTATGTTTGCGTGAAGTTTCAATCATCTTTTGGCAATCTTCAATCGTCCGAAATGCAATGACGCCTTCTTTATCCACACCTGTGACAGGAAGAATGAACGGGACAGAACCTGTGGCAATTATCAGCTTATCGTAGTGAACTTCCCGTTCTTTGTCTGTTTTTATTTTCCTAGTCTCTTTATCGATTTTTACTACCGTTTCACCTGTGAACAATTGGATATTATTTTCCGTATACCAGTCTCGATCATTTATCGTAATATCTTCAAAAGAGGTGTTGCCTTGAAGCACAGTCGACAATAAGATTCGGTTATAGTTAACATGCGGTTCACTTCCGAAAATAGTAATCTCAAAGGCAGTCGGATCCTTACTAATGATGGATTCGACACAACGTAATCCTGCCATTCCGTTCCCTACTAAGATCAGTTTTTGTTTATACATTTTATCCCCCCCAAAAACAAGTACTGTAAAAAGCCAAACTAAGTAAACAAAGTTCTAGATCTTAACTGAATTCTTTCCGAGTACCCACGTTTTTCTCCATGAAAGCTGAGCTAGGCCCAGGATAAGCAAAGCCACGATTCCAACTGCGGAAAATACTAAAAATCCTGTAGCATATGTGCCAGTAATCTGTTTCAACGTACCTAGTATGTTTGGAACCAAGAATCCGCCAACACCTCCAGCAGCTCCCACAATCCCTGTGATAAAACCTATTTCTTTAGAAAATCGCTGTGGAACTAACTGAAAGACAGCTCCGTTGCCCATACCGAGAAATAGCATTCCGATGAACAGAAGGATCGTAACGGCAGTAAGAGAATAAAGAAAACTAATCCCAAACATACATATAGTGAGTCCAATAAATAGAAACATAAGCAGTTTAACTCCACCTATTTTATCGGCAATAAATCCTCCGACGGGACGAAAGAAACTTCCGGCGATGACACATAATGTAACAAATTCCCCCGCCCTTATTCGTGTTAAGCCATACTCATCAACAAAAAAGATGCTTAAAAAGCTAGTGAACCCGACAAAGCCCCCAAAAGTCACACTGTAAAGAATACAGAAATACCAAGTGTCCGTTATTTTAAATACGTTGAAATATTCCTTTAGTGGTTTTGCCGGCGGTTGAGATGGCGCGTCTTTTGCGATTAAAATATAAATGATAAACACGATGGTTAAAGGAATCAAAGCTAATCCCATAACATTATGCCAGCCAAGAGATTCTGCAAGACGAGGTCCGAACAATGTCGCAAAAAGAGTTCCGCTGTTACCGGCACCTGCAATGCCCATCGCAAGACCCTGCAAATGCGGGGGATACCAACGACTGGCCATAGGAAGTGCTGCAGCAAAACTTGCTCCTGCCACGCCCAGCAAAATCCCTATTAAATAAAGCTCCGCTAAACTTTCACCGAATAACCATCCCCAAAAAAGTGGAATCATCGTTACAAGCATCCCGCCGATTGCGGTTTTCCGCGGGCCGATGCGGTCAGTCAAAAAACCAAGGACGATTCGAAAAAACGAGCCTCCCAAAATCGGAATAGCCACAATCAAGCCTTTTTCAGCTGGGGAAAGTCCGAAATCCTTTGTAATATAGACACCGAGTGCCCCTAATAATACCCAAATCATAAAACTGATATCAAAATAAAGGAATGAAGCTAATAATGACGGAGCATGACCGCTTTTTTTCAATTCAGATATTTTCATTTTTCATCTCTCCAATACTTTATTAATTGAATATTCGTTTATTTTACTCCTATAAAAGTAAGATTTCTTTGTTTATGTAAGAAAACATCACACACTTTTTTTGTGAGTTATTAAATTGTTTAAAGTAGGTATTGGTCAAAATTTAATAAATTCATTTCCTTTTTCTTATAAAAATCGCATGATATTGTGGTTTACTTAGGTGATGTAAAGTTACAGGCTTGTTTAACTTTTCAGTTATGGCCGGCATAAACTCCATTAACATCTTGAAATATTCTCCATACAAAAAAAGAGAAGCCTAATGCTTAAGCTTCTCTTCCAGCCTGTAGATAAACCCGACTATAATGGAGTTTGTTTCCAGTTTTATATTTGTCCGTTAATTCATTCCAGCCACCCGCTCCCAAACAACTTTGTTTAACATAAGATAGAACTCCTTTTGCCTACAGTCTTTTTTGTTTAGGCTGTTTTCGCATACTTTGTTGCTATTTACTAAGTAGTGTGGTGTGGTTGATTTCCCCTCCAGATGCTCGCTTTCCGCAGGGCGGGCGGTGAGCCTCCTCGGCGTAAACGCCTGTGGGGTCTCACCTGTCCCGCTGCTCCCGCAGGAGTCTCGCACTTCCGCTTCAATCACCCTTAAATAGTTTCGTTTTAAAAACAACAATCTTTACGAAAAGAGCCTTTGTTTAAAATAGAAGAAATAAAACTTGAGTTGATATCCATTCAGCGAGATCAACTTGAAATGATGACTCTTCTTTAGAGGCGGGTTCTTCCCACGGCACGAAACAAGGACCTCCTTCATATGATGTGTTATGAACGGCATGAGATATTTAATAATCTGATTCTATCCAGGGAAAGGTTAGGTGCAATAATATGAAGCAATATCCATTTCAGAACATCCCATTTCAAAATCTTCAGAAAAAGGATATGTCATTTGAAGAGGTATTCGTTCATATTGTTGAGTTTATGGAATTAAATCCTTCCGGTAACTATCAATTAATGGTCGGGACAGATTCGCAAGTACATAAAAAACATACGGTTTTCATTACAGGCATCGTAATACGGCAGGTCGGAAATGGTGTATGGGGTTGTATAAGAAAAGTGATGATCCCTAGAAGGATGCTGCATTTACATGAACGTATTTCTCAAGAGTTGTCGTTAACAGAGGAAATCGTATCACTGTTTACGGAAGAAAGAAAAAATCAGTTAATCGATATTGTCCTGCCTGCTGTATATCAAGGTGCGACGTTCACAATGGAAGGTCACATTGATATCGGGGTTGGAAAGCGAAACAAAACCAGTGAGTTTGTAAAAGAAATGGTAGCCAGGATGGAATCCATGGGGGTGGAACCAAAAATCAAACCGGATGCTTTCGTAGCTTCAAGTTATGCCAACCGTTATACAAAACAAGAGTGAATGTTTACAAAAATATGTAATTGCACAATATGGTTTGGGAATTTTCAGACGGCAAAACGGTACATACTTTTTTTTCGGTACGCAATTTTAAATAAAACAAAAAACCGGCCTCAGAACGAGACCGGCTTCAACATTTTAAGATATAAGCCGCCAATGCCGTATTCAGTAAGAAAGTTTTAAACCACCACTCCTCAAAGTGGGTGTTTGCAGAAAAAATCCTGTTGTCCAAGTCAGTGACGAGGCATAACATTCCTGTTTCAATATAAAACTCCCTATTACAGCTTAAAGGTTAAAACTTTATTATCATTACGAACAGTGCAGCTTGTATTGTTATAATACCTGAATTACTCACATGTTACAATGTTAATAATCACCATTTTAAAATCGCTTATGGCTGTGGAATCGATGTAAGTTGGATTAGTTCTTCGTTATAATCAACTATTGATCAAAATAACCGATAAAATCCCCTTGGTCCTTATTTTGCAGATATAATACCGTTTCTTTGTCAGAAATGGTTGGTAGTCCGAATTTCTGATCATATCTCTCAATCCCTTTACCTGTAATGATAATCCAATCGCCTTCCTTTCCTGCTTGTAACGCCTCCTGGATAGCATAGGTACGATCAGGAATAACCTTCCCATTTCCAGCTGAGTAATCGTTAAGCAGTTTATTTAGTGTGGATTCCATCCCCTCAATTCCGTCCGAATTCTGATCATCCATTGTCAAAATCAAAACATCACTATGCTCCGATGATACTTTAATCATTTCAGCCCTTTTGGTTGTGTCCCGTCCACCTCGGAAACCAAAGATATGAAAAATCTTTTTGGCCCCACACTCTTTGGCCGTTTGAAGCATGTGATGAATGGCATCTGCAGTATGTGCATAATCGATGACTATAGTCGGCCCAGAAGCTTTCTTATATATTTCAAACCTTCCTGGTACACCGGAAAATCGTTTCAGTGAAGTGAGAATTTCCTGTTTTGAAATTGGAAACATCTTCGCTACGGAATAGGCAGCTGTTGCGTTATATAAATTATGAAGTCCAGGTAAAGGTAACTCAATTTTCACAAAGTCATGATTCTCATTCAATAAAATAAAGGGGTTCCTTGCGGTATTATAATTGGTGATGGCTAAATCGCAGCGATTGGATTTTCCAAAAACAAAGGCACTCACATTCTTCTCCCATAAGTATTCTTGCAGTTTTCCCCCCCAGAAATCATCTCCATTAATAATCGCAAGACCACTAGGTTTCAATTTTTCAAAAAGCAGTAATTTTGCCAGGAAATAATCCTCCATCGTACCATGGAAGTCGAGATGGTCATGATACAAATTCGTGAAGACACAGAAATCAAATTCAATTCCTTCTAAACGGTATTGAGCTAATCCATGTGAAGACACTTCCATTATGACAACCATGTCCCTACTTTCAGCCAGCAAGGAATTCAATTCCATGGTACCTGGAGTCGTATTATGGGAATCGACTTTGTTTCCATTGATAATATGCTGTATCGTACCAATGACTGAACAGGTTACTCCATTTTCTTCTAATATTTGCTGAATCATATAGCTAGTTGTAGTTTTTCCATTTGTACCCGTAATTCCTATCATTATTTTTTGATTGCTGGGATCACCATAAAACCTTTTGGCGATTTGCCCTAATGCTTTACGGCTGTTCTCCACTCTTAAATAAGGAACTTCCAAATCCTTAATATCGCGATTGCCAATCACAGCCGATGCCCCTAAGCGAATTGCATCATTGATGTAATTATGGCCATCGGACTTATATCCGGTTACGGCAACAAAAAGGAATCCTTTTTTTATTTCTTTAGAGTTATCGGTTACACCTGTTATTGATATATGTTCAACGTCCTTCGGCAAATCCCCGTTTATCGCTTCTTTCAATATGTCTTTAAGGATCATTAACTTTTCTCCTTTGTAAGCTTTTCTCTAATTTTTGCATAAGTACCAATAAGCCCATTTTTAGTATGAACCAGTACTCCCAAAATAATTGTCAATCCAGAATTTGTTAGTTCTAATGACAGTAAAAAGAAAAGCAGCCAAAATTGGCTGCTTTTCTTTTGGTTGTAGCTGTATTTAGGTGTTGGAACACCGCAAAATGCTTATGATTGAACTTCCAGAGGTTTCGTTTCGGCCTTCTGATTGTACAATGGCAATATGAAAAACATTCCTAGAATAAAAAAGAAAGCGGCGGTTTCAAATATGGCGACGAGTGAAAATTGCTCTTTCAGCACGCCTGCCGCACTCATGGTCAATACCATCGATCCAGTGAATAATGGGCTTAAGATTCCATTGACCCTTCCGATGAACTCGCCCTCGGTCCTCTGCAATATCAATGTATTGATTCCGATTTGGATACAAGGAAGCATTAGCCCATTAAAGAACTCGGCAGTAAGTGTAATCCAAAGATTTGTTGAAAGCCCCATTACCGCCAATCCTATGGCATTCACAAGCATTCCGAAAGCTAATAATCTTTGAGGTGCCACCTTTTTGGCAAAAATCATTACACCGGCTCCGCCTAAAATCATACCAAACCCATTCACCATAAATAACCATTGGAGATTTTCCTTAGGCAGTTCCAGTTGTTCTGTAACAAGGAATATCGAGAGCGGCTGAATGAAACCCAGTCCGAGCCCAGCAGCCAGAAAACATAAACCAAGCAAACTCAGTTCTTTTTTTCGTAATACGTAGCTCACACCGCTTTTCATTTCCTGCCATAATGTTGTTTTTGCTGTCCCCTCATTCAGTTTGCGATCTTTTGGAAGAAAGGCGAGTGCGCCAGCTGAAAGTAGAAACGCCAGGCCAGTAATCGCAATCGAGGTGTTTATCCCGAAAGATTGGAAGGCAAATGTACCGAGAATCGGACCTAAAACCATAAATACTGCGAAGACGGTCTGATAAACTGACATCCCTGTCTGGATTTGGCTTTCTGGCAAATGCATCTTAAATAGCTTCATGCCCGATGGCTGAGAAAATTGAGAAAGTATCGCCGAAATTAAAGTTGCGAAGAAAACCATTTTCCAACTGCCGAAGATTAGTGAGATAAGCACAGCAAATACGGATATTGCACTTAAAATATCACACCAAACCATCGTTTTTTTCGGACTCCAGCGGTCAGCAAACGTCCCTCCAATAAATGAAAAAATAAAAATGGGTGCGAATTCTGCTACTGATATCATGGAAATGGCAAAGGCATCTCCATTTGTCTTCTCCATGACGAATAACAAAACGGCAAAATTCCGTACCCATATCCCTATTTGTAAAAACAGCCCTGAGAAGATAATGGCCTGGAACACTCGATTTTTAAAAATGTTAGGTTCCTTATTATTTAATGTTTCAGATGTGTTATTCGCCAATATAAAAACCCCCTGTGAAATATCTGGACAGGAGGCAGTACAATACAAATTTAACAAGGCAAAATATCCCTATTCGAAGGACACAATGATCTTTGTTTGTATTTTAATGTACAGACTAATCCTATCCAGAAAAAAAATTCGTTTTAAGCACGCATTTTTTCTTAAAAAATAGGATTAAATGATCATTGTTTAAAGGTCACCCTTCCATTTTATGTTATTTTCATAATAATTTATTTAATCTGATAAATCAAGGGGAAAATTAATAAAATAAAACTATTTTTTGGGATGGGTTTATTTATTTTTCTAATATAAAAAATGGACTTCCTTTAAAAGAAAGCCCCTTACTATCCTTAAGCTTCAAAGGGCTGGCACCGAATATGGCTTTTGCCCTTCGTTACCTTATCCATCATTTTTTTCATGACCTTTTCCCGGATTATCTCAAGCAAATGTGTTTCTTCTTTTCAGTTCTCCAATAAACGTTCTTGATTTGGATTGCCCTGTACAAGCAAATGGGAAGATGGCATTAGAATTTGATGCTCATGTAAAGCAGTCATCATTTCAAACCTCACGCTTCTCGATGTTTCAAAGTAATCATCAGGTTTCACAAGTCCCACTATGCATAGTTCATATCCAACATATTTTAGATTCGGATTTAAATCCGTAATGCCTATGTATCTAAAATCCTCTTCGGGTGTACCATCTTCTAGCCTTAGAAGGCTTTCACCATACTTATCATTACAGATAATACATATATCCTCCAACAGCCGTTTTACCTTTTCAGGATTCTCCTGGTAACTTACTGTAATGCGTTCAATGATTCGCATTCTCCCTTTATTAAAATTTTGAATCGTCCTGATTTCACTATGTGGGATGGTCAGCAATTTTCCTGACCATTCCCTGATCTGCATGAACCGGATGCCGATTTCCTCAATCGTCCCGGAACTTGTCCCGTTGAATGTCACGAAATTCCCGACTCGGAATTCATTATCCGAAAGCCTTACAAATCCCAATAAGATATCCTTAAGCATTTGCTGAGCGGCAAATCCGATCACGACCCCTAAAATACCAGCTCCGGCTAAAATTCCTTTTAGGTCTATAAACTGTCCAATCAAATATATAAGGAAAAGCCCGGATATACCGTACCTAAGAGAAGAACGGGTAACCCCCTGTATCGTTTTTTCGACTTCTTCGTCGAAAAAATTGGATCTTATAAAGAACCATTCAACCAGTTTATTCAAAATATAATAAACAGCCAATAACAGTATAGCCAATATGAAAAGCCTCAATAATAAAAATTCTTCCCAGTAATCCACAGCAAGCTCAGAAAATTTCAAGATATTCATGTTTTCACCTCCATTTTCACGTTTATTCAGATTCGATTAAAATCCAGTCATCATCCTTTCCGATTATCCCTTTATCAAGGACAAGTCTCGTTTTAAGGCGATAGGATACCCCTCGCTTATAAGGCTCCTTCAAAATAGGCAGACAAAAGTTGAAAGGAATTTCGTTGCTTTCCCCTGAATTTATCTCCCTTGTAGACAAAATGGTGCTCGTTTTAAGGATCTCTTCCATTCCCGTAGAATGAGTATCCATGATCAAATCACATTCAATCCTTCTTATTCTTTGCGCAAGGGTACCACCCTTAATCAAAAAATATCCATTTATGCATTCACCGGATTTATACGTATTTTTCGGAAGGATTAAATCTATTTGTGCAGAACCTATTCCTAAAAGTAGCAAAGATTTTCTAAGTATCAAAGAATACACTCCATTTATATTTATTTGTTTTTCTACTAAAACCTACATGTTTATACATTTCCTTAAGGGGACTACAAAAAAACCTTTACCACTTTGGTAAAGGTTTACTAAAACAAAATAGACCTTTACCAATAGGTAAGGTCTGGCTAACAACAATATGCTGCCAACAACACCGAGAGCAAAGAGCTCCGTAATGACGACATTGTTGTAAAAGCTACTCCCCTTTGGAGAATGTATTCAAGTATATAATTTATAATACGGTAGAATTAGAAAGTTTGTCAAACCTTTATATTTTATTTTTTCCGGATCTGCCTGGGTAATTCGAGTTCTTTGAACATATCTTGATATTAATGAAAATATAATGAATGAACTTGTCCAGTGAAAGAATGAACTGCCAGGTTTTAAATAGGCCAGTTCGTGGAATAGGAAGTATGTAACCTCATTCTATTGCAAATCTGTGAACGCCCTTTCAAAAAGAATATAGTGAACAAACTATGAATATTTGATAAAACCTAAAATTATATTTAAAAATTAACAAAATTTCTCTTTTACTTATGCCAAACATGTTGTAATATAAATGTAACAATTGTAATATTTATTAAACTTTCGTTACATAAGTATCCTATTAGGGATTGGGGAGATATGATATGAAAAAACTTTTAGGTATGTTATTATCCATTATCATTTTACTTTTCACATTAAGTGGTCCGGTTACCGCAAAAACGACATCATTGTCTGACGCAAATGCATTAAAGATAGCCGATAATGCCAGCAAACATTTTTGGAATGCTTTACATGGATACAAAACCCGTTCATGTTCACAAAAAACTTTCAATTATAAAGGGACAGAGTATTCATACCTTTGCCAAGAGTTTAATACAAAAGATAAATTGACTACCTACTTAGCAGAGACATTTACTAATAATGCAATTGAAAAAGGACTGACTAAATATAATTACATTACCCATAAAGGGAAATTAGCACGTCCTGTCGGAGATGGCTTTAGCATGTTAGAGTGGAAAAAAGCCAAAATTAAATTGGCCTATCAAAAACAAAACGTTAGGTCATACAATTTAACTGTACCTACAGTCGACGGTGAGTCAGTAAAAAGAACGGTTACCTTCTATAAGTCCGGTTCCGCTTGGAAAGTCAATCAGTTCGATGCAGTTCAATAAAACATCGGTTTAAATATAACGCCCCATATGCTGTATAGTTAGTTATAAACTATATGACATATGAGGTGTTTTTTTGTTGTCCCTTGTATCTTGAGAAATAATCTTTCAGGCTTGTATCAGCTCACCTTTCACTTCACAAAATATTTAAACAAAAAAAACACAGCTAAGATGCTGTGCCTTAACGGATTTTTGCCTTTCGGAAGCCTTGATAGGTATCGTAGGCGGCAAAAATGATGGAGATGAGTATGAGACCCCAGTATATCGAGCTTTTCCATTCATCGATTGAGAATAGTGTTCTTTGGTATGCAAGGAATTCCGGGTTCAATAAATCAGGATTACTGATGATGATGATGAAAGCCAGAGTGTACAACAGCTGGTATATGGCATGAAAAAAAGCTAATTTCAGGGTCCATCGACCTAAAAATAATTTATATATCGCTAAGAGCACCCCAATGATAATGACGCAAGATACCAGCAGCCAATAGGAATTCAATACATCTTGATTAAAAGAAGGTGTCACGAAAATGAGACTGCCATTTCTTTTTTCATAGACGCCTAACAGGTTTGCTGCATTGAAATAAAGGGCTGCGAATACAGAAAGGCCTAACAAACTTGCAAAAACCTCGATCATAGGGACCGCTTTTTTCTTTGAAATGTTCGGAATATCTTTTAAGTTTTCCGGTGTCCATGGTTTCAAGTCTTTTGTTACGGGCGACTGGTCTTTTGAAGTGTCCAAGCGTTCTAAAATGGCAAATGAAAGCGTTAACCAGAAAAACACTTGGATACCTGTACTGATGATACCTGAAATTCCTTTCCCGATTATTTTTAAAATTGCTTCCATAACCGTATTCCCCGTATCCCGAAACGGATTATCCCCTACTAATGCGATCAGTGAAATGACTGCAGCGATTGGTAAAATCATTTTCAACAGACTGATATAAACATCATAATAACGAGGCCCGATCAGATGCATTGGCCGATCGCGATAACCACTTGCCAGTGTAACCGGATCTCCTAATTTTAAAAGTACCGTTTTCACGTCTTGCTCCGTATAATCCTCCGGAAGCATATCTTCGATTGTGGATTGAAGCTCAAGCGCAATATCCGCCCGGTTTTTTTCTGGCAGCCTGCGGGTCACTTCCTGAATATAAAGTTCAATCAGCTCCATCTTCTCCCTCTCCTTTTAATAATATATAAAGCTCTTGAGAAGTTTTTTCCCATTCTTCCTTTAACTGCGTGAAGATTTCTCCCCCATAATCACTTAAAGAATAGTACTTACGCGGTCTACTTTCAGAGGTATCCCAGCTGCTGGTCACCAATTCTTGTTTTTCCAGGCGGCGAAGCAAAGGATATAAAGTACTTTGATCAATGGTAATTCCAGACTTCTCTAAACGCTGGACAAGCGAGTACCCATACTGCGGAGTTTTGAGCTGACTTAAGACAGCTAACGTCAAAGTGCCTCTGCGCAGCTCAGTGGTTAATGAATTCAGTAAAGTGCTCATCCAATCACCCCTTCTCTATACTATGTGACGTACACCATACCTTATACTATGCATCATACACTATTTTAGTTCTTACAACACCATAAAAATGAAAATATATTTTATTTAAAGCATAAAAAAGAGAAGCGGTTCACGCCTCTCCGTTTTTCCAATATTAATATTACACAAGAATGACCCACAATATCATCGTCGTGATAATCGTGACCACTCCTTGTATTAAGGTAGCCATCGTTTGAGCTTTATAGGCATCCGTCACTTTCATCCCGCTAAATTGGGTGACCACCCAGAAAAAGCTATCATTTACATGGCTTACTGTCATCGCACCTGCTCCAACAGCCATGACTACCAATGCAAGAGGAATAGCCCCTTCAATCCCCAACGTTGGAAGCATGGGGGCAATCAAAGATGAAGTGATGACCAGTGATGCTGTCGAAGAACCCTGGGCCGTTTTCACCCCAGCAGCAATTAGGAACGGGACCAACAGGAACAAGGAACCGCTAAAGATGCTGCCCATATCCCAACTTTGGATGATGTCTGCAATCCCCGTGTTTTTAATGACGGTACCAAATGCTCCGCCCGCCCCGGTGATCAATAAAATTGGCGCAGCATCCAATAAGGCGGCTCCTATCCAGTTTGTTAATGTTTCTTCATCATACTTAGGCAGCAATGTCAGAGCGGAAATCACTCCGACGAGCAATGCGATGACCGGCTGGCCCAAGAATACGAAAAATGCGGCGATCCCCCCCTCTGTCCCAAAGAGCGTTAATACAGAACTGGCTCCAATCAGGACAATCGGTAAAACGATCGGTAAAAATGATTGTAAGGCAGAAGGCATCTTGCCGAATGAACGGACAATTTCATCATAATCGTAATCCAGGTCACTTCGGTCATCTTCAACTTCTATCTTGGTCGCTACTTTCATTGACCATATATAACCAGCAAGTGCAGCTGGAATGGCCGTAATTAGACCTATCAAAATGACGGTCCCCAAGTATCCGTCCGCTCCGATATTCCCGGCTGCCGCAATTGGCCCCGGGGTTGGGGGTACAAGTGTATGTGTCGCATACAAACCAGTTGCAAGTGCAACTGACATGGAAGCAACCGCTACTTTTGCGCGTCTTGCCAACGCTTTTCTTAAGCTCGATAAAATAACGAAACCTGAATCGCAAAAAACGGGTATGGATACGATAAAGCCAATCATACTCATCGCAAGCTGCGGTCTTTTAGGGCCGACAATCCTCAATACAACTTCGGCCATTCTTAATGCGGCACCGGCCTTTTCCAAAATGGTCCCGATTATTGTACCGAAAACGATTACAAGTCCAATGCTTGTCATCAATCCGCCAAAACCGCCGTTGATATTCTCAACAATCTGATCCAGAGGCATTCCAGAAGCAAAACCCACAAATAAAGTGCCTAATAGAAGCGATAAGAACGGATGCAGCTTGAATTTAGTTGTCGCAAAAACAATTAAAAACACGCCGATGGCCAAAACAATAAATAACATAAGATTACCCCCTATTTTTGATCGCTGCCAAAAAAGCCCGCATTACTTGCTCGGCTGAAACTTCCAACAATTCAGCTCCTCTTTCCATTGCTTCCTTTAAAGGCATGGGAGCGTTCACCAAACTATGAACACTCGTTATTCCGTGGTCATATAAAACTTCAATACCTGTTCCGATCGATCCAGCCAAAACAAATACCGGAATACCATGCTTTTTGGCTTCTTGTGCAACTCCCATGGGTGTTTTGCCTGAAGCAGTCTGGTAATCGATTTGGCCCTCACCGGTAAAGACACAATCGGCACCGGACATTTTTTCACCCAGTTTCGTATACTCCATGACAATATCGATGCCCCTTTTTGTTTCTGCACGGAAAAAGGCTTGAAATGCACCTCCAATTCCTCCTGCAGCACCAGCACCTGCTTTATCATGCAAGTGTATGCCTGTTTTGATTTCCACCAAATCAGCCCATGATGATAAAGCCTTATCAAGCATTTCAACCATGTCAGGAGTCGCCCCTTTTTGAGGTCCGAATACCCTTGATGCCCCATCAGGACCGACTAACGGATTTTGGACATCCGAGGCAATCAAAAATTCAGAATCCGCTATTCTGGAATCAAAATCCTCCGTATTAATGTTTGATATCCGTGATAATTCGGCACCTCCGTATCCAAGAGTTTTACCTTCTTCATCAAACACCTTCATTCCCAAAGCCTGGAGCATACCGACTCCGCCATCGTTGGTAGCGCTTCCGCCAATCGCTAAAATGAACTTTCGACAGCCATCATTCAATGCCTTTTGAATAAGCTCCCCTGTCCCGTATGAAGTAGTGATCAATGGGTTCAACTCAGCTGAATCGACAAGGCAAAGACCAGATGCACTAGCCATTTCAATTACACAAGTTTTTTGATCGCCCAAGATTGCATATGCTGCCTGAACATCTTCAAGTAAAGGTCCTTTAACGGTCACTTCAACTTTTCGACCATTTGTAGCTGCTACAAGACTATCCATCGTGCCTTCCCCGCCATCCGCCGCAGGAACCAATATTGTGTACGCATCCGGCAGTGCCTTCCTGATTCCTCGCTCAATAGCTTTTGAAGCTTCTGTTGCTGATAAACTTCCTTTATAGGAATCTGGTGCAATAACAATTTTCATGCTCAGTTCCCCTTTGAATATATTTTTATATCAATTAATTATAATCTTCGGAAATATTTTAATCATCGTTCATTCTAAACGAAAATAAGTATGACATATTGGATTTTTTTGGTTATACTATACAGAAAAAATAATTTGTCTTTTCTGTTATTTTCCTATTTTCCTAAAGTATAAGATAGCTAAAGGCTTAAACTTTCGACGATCCCTCTTTACATGAAAAATCATAGCTTGTTTGCTTAAAATATGATCACCATTCTGTTAGCAAATAAAAAAACTCTAAAAGGATGACTTGAATGCTGACCCAAGAAATTGCAATGGAAATTGTCAAACAAACCACCAATAGACTTAACAGAAACATTAATATTATGGATGATAAAGGAATCATCATCGCTTCCGGAAATCATGAACGCATCGACCAATTGCATTTAGGAGCAATGGAAGTACTGAAAACGGGAAAGCCGTTAATCATTCCCGAAAATGATCGTCATCAATGGGTAGGTGTCCTTCCTGGAATTAATTTGCCGATTAATTTTCAAAATGTAATTATAGGCGTCATCGGGATCACCGGAGATCCGACTGAACTTTTGGAATTCGGCGAATTGGTGAAAATGATAACGGAAATGATGCTTCATCAAGCTTTTATAGCGGAACAACTCGAATGGAAACAACACTTGAAAGAATTGGTATTTGAAGACTTATTAAAGGAAGATATCAATCAGCATTCGATTGATCAGAGACTTGAACTGATTGGAATGAAATTAGAACCTCCCTATCAAGTGGGGGTAATGGAAATGAAATTAAATCCGTTAAATAAGAATGAGCTGATTCAGATGACTGAAACTGTTTTTGGTTCCCAGTATGCCCTTGTTGGGTTCTTGAGTGTGAATCGGGTTTTCATTCTCACTATGGCGCTAAGCGGAAATAACATTGACAAAAGACTGGATTCAGCCATCAAACAATTAAAAGCAAAAGACTTCGTTATACGAATCGGTTTGGGCTCTATCGTGGATAAGGAATCATCCATCGTCCACTCTTTCCGCGAAGCTGAAACAGCACTTTTACTGGGTGAAGCCAAACAAGCTTTATCTAGATATACTGATGTGGAAACAAAAGCCCTGTTGGAAAGGATAGATGAGCGGACGAAACAGCAATTTCAGGAAAGAATTTTAGGCAGCTTATCCGAAAAGTTGATTGAGACTCTGCAACAATTTTTCCAAAGTAACCTAAATATCGGGGAATGTGCCAAAAGAATGTTTATCCATCGTAATTCCCTTATATACCGATTGAAAAAAATCAAGGACATTACCGGATATAATCCACAGGTGCTGCAGGATGCCATAACTTTACAGTTAGCCATTTGGGTAAGCCAATCGAAAAGGAGAAGTTGAAAGAAATTGAGAACAATATTGCCTATTTAAATTATTTTCGTTCCATCCCTATTAAAGCCTTGCATTGGAATTCTGTATAATTGATCGAATTACCGAGTAGATTAAAAATACATGATTTTTTTGCATATCAGGAGGGATTGAATGAGTGGCATCGCAAATCTTTTAATTATCCTTGGATTTACCGTTGTTTTCATCATTATCATCGTTTTGGTCTTACTAATACTTTATATGATTTTCTTTGATCGCATGCAGAAGCATCATGCAATTTTAAGAAATTACCCCGTGCTCGGGAGAATACGATACTTTCTGGAAAAAATCGGACCTGAGATGCGGCAATATTGGTTTAACAGTGATAACGAAGGAAAACCCTTTTCCCGTGATGACTATGAACATATGGTGAAAAGTTCAAAATATTTACGGGATGTCATAGGTTTTGGCTCAAAACGGGATTTTGATGAGGAAGGCTTCTTTGTTAAAAATAGCATGTTCCCAAAATTGGCCGAAGAAGAAAAATATGATCGTGAAACTAAAGTGACGACGAAAAGGTACATTCTATTGAAAGACCCGCTTTTCTCACAACGAGAAGAAAAATGGGAAGATGAAGTATCCTCTGCATTCTTATTGGATGATGAAGATGCCGTAATCATTGGCCCAAACACTAAGAATCCTTTTCGGCTAAAAGGCCTTATCGGCATGTCAGCCATGAGTTATGGCTCTTTGGGAAAGAACGCAATCACTGCGCTTTCTGAGGGATTGGCTGCAGCAAAAGGTACCTGGATGAATACAGGTGAAGGCGGACTATCTCCTTATCATTTAATTGGCGGTGTCGATATAATCATGCAAATCGGTCCAGCCATGTTTGGGGTTCGGGATAGTACCGGCGAAATGGATTGGGATGAGTTAAAAAGAAAAAGTGAAATACCTGAAATCAAAGCATTTGAAATCAAATTGGCTCAAGGGGCCAAAACTCGCGGAGGACATATCGATGCTGAAAAAGTGAATCCGGAAATCGCTGAAATCCGTAAGGTCGTTCCGTACAAAGCGATTGATAGTCCGAATCGGTTTCATCAATACAATGACGTAAAATCCATGTGCGATTTTATCGAAAAAATAAGGGAACATACTGGAATCCCGGTCGGCATCAAAATGGTCATCGGCGGCACTGACAGTGTTGAAGAGCTTGCTAGCTACATGAAAGAAACCGGGAAAGGTCCGGATTTCATTTCATTGGATGGCGGTGAAGGCGGCACGGGTGCTTCTTATCAGGAATTGATCGATAGCGTAGGATTGCCGATAAAATCCGCTTTACCGATTTTAGTATCGACACTGGAAAAATACGGTGTCCGCAATCGGGTTAAAATCATCGCCTCCGGAAAATTGTTCACGCCTGATAGAATTGCGATAGCCCTGGCCATGGGAGCAGACCTTGTTAACATAGCCCGGGGTTTCATGATTGCGATAGGATGTATACAGACGATGAAATGCCATTCCAATGCTTGTCCTGTCGGGGTAGCCACCACTGATCCGGAATTGCAAAAAGCACTTGTCATCGATGAAAAGAAATACCGTGTGGTTAACTTTCTTGTAACCCTTAGAAAAGGATTATTTCGGATCTCAGCCGCAGCTGGTTTAGAATCGCCTCTCCATTTTCAGCCTAAGCACATTAGCTATAAGGACGATAAAGGAATTGTCACATCTCTTGAAGATATTATGAAAGAAGTTAATGGACAAATAGGGTCCAGGCAATGAAAAGACCACCGCCCAAGTATGATGGGCGATGGTCTTTTCTTTTTCGATCAATGAATCCGTTATAGGCTGCCAATTGTATCAGGCATGTATTCGAGTATCCCTTTCTCCATTTCCCTTACCCGCCAGCTTTCCATAGCGATAATAAACATAAGATGGAGTAATTAGCGGCTTTAGATGAATTTACTATAGTTTGGTAAAAATTTCAGATGGATTGATAATACCATTTGCCATCACGTTTAAACTTTCTGCATTGGTCATTCAAAAGAAGGTATTCTAGGTGTGCCAATGTTTCACCTACAGCAAATCTTGTTTCGTGAATGGACAGATTTCCAAATAAGATCTGGCAAGCACTTTTTACAGAAATCGCCTCTTTCATGTTTTCATGAATTACATGCAGCCGGTCCTGGTGGTGATCCAACAATTCAACAATTCTTTTATTGGCATTTTGAAACGGTTTCCCATGAGAAGGGATGACATATTCAACGTCAAGCTTTTGTATTTTTTTCAAAGAATTAAAAAACTCTTCCAATGGGTTGCTGAAACCTTTAAACCAATAAGATATATTTGGAGATATCTTGGGCAATATATGATCTGTCGAGAACAGGACGCTATTTTCCTTATTATATAAGGAAATCAGGCCGTCAGAATGTCCCGGAGTGAAAAGCACTTCATACTCATATTTGCCAAAATGCAGCTTCATTCCTTCTTCAAGATGATGATTTACGGTAGGATAGGGTTTTACTTGGGGCATGAATCCGCTTTCGTCACTGGATAAGGCCACGGCGACATCTTCTTCCATACCACACGCATTGTAATTTTCTTTAAGCAGATTTAGCGAATCGGCTTCCCAATACGTAGTTCCCGCTTGCTCATCCACTTCTGTCATCCATACATTCGCACAGGTCAATTGTTGTAAGGTCCCTGCATACCCGAAATGATCTGGGTGATAATGTGTGATGATAATATCGGCAATATCGTGTTTTTCGATAATTGGGTTCCATAAATCCCTGGTCGTTTTGTTATTTAATCCCGCATCAATTATAGTCCATCCTTTTTCACCTTCCGCTAGGAAACAATGGACATGGTCCAATCTAAAAGGCAATGGAATGGTAATTTGAGTAACTTTCAATTCATTCAGCAAGTATAACTTCCCCTTCCGATTTAACTGCATTTACATGAAAAACATCGAAATTGCTAAAACAAAACATTTAAGTTTATTAAATAATGTATATCATTTAATCAATTCGACGATTTTTCTCAGTTTCCTTTAATCATATCCAAAGCCAATCGATTAAAATCCAGAAGCCATAGCCTAGGGGCAATGGTTAATCCATGAAAATTTAAAAAACCGCCATTAAAATTAATGGCGGCAGACTGTAGACAAACTCGATGAAAAATCGAGTTTATCTATTTTTATGGCTTGTACAATTTAGAGGTTGATTGGAACGTAGGGCACTCGCTTTCCGCGGGCGGTCGGCCCTCGGCTATCGCCTGCGGGTTCTTCCCAAGACGCGCTTTTCTAAGCAGGGGTCTCGTACACCCGCTCCAATCAACTTTGTCTTACCTTTTACGGCACCTCGTTTTACATATCATCCTCGATCGTTTGAACAAGGTTGAAAATAAAATGATAAATTAAATGAAAAGCTTCTTCCAATGACATGCCTTCTTGGAACCCTTTAATGTTATCCAAGGCAAAATTCACATCCCATAGCCCTTCGCCCTGGTTAAACATTAAACTGAACGACCCAATTCCTTCTTGGAGTTCCTTGGTTAAATACGTTTTTAAAACATCTCCCATTTTTTTCTGGAATTTCAATCCGAACATCGCGTTATATGTACCGAAAACATCATCGACTTCTAACGAAAGTGCCTCAACACCGATTAATTCGAACCATCGTGATTCAAAGTAAAGGAATTCATCTTTGTTTTTTTTCAAATACTCAATCGGTTGTGATAAAAATGCAGAGTTCTCTTCAGAGATTAATTCTTCGCTCTCTTTATTACTGCGCTCCATATAAGCATCCGTAAAACGCGATGCATTTTCTTTTTCCGCTATAATGATATCCTCGGCGAGTAATTTATGCTTTTCTACATAGTCCTTTTCTTCTTTAAATAACTCAATCTTGTTTTCGATTACGGATTTTGATATGTATGATTCCATTTGTTTTTTTAGCATGATATGTCCTCCTAGTGTCTTTTCAAGCTTTCACAATTTCAATCATAGCATATTCAGTATAGATAAAATAACTTTGTGAAAGAAATTACAATATCAGATGTGGCAATCATTTCTGGTCTTCGATATAGTAGTGGTAAGCGTTTATACATATGAAAGAAATGAGATGTTGAATCATGCAAAAAATCATTGTAGTTGGTGCAGGAATTTTGGGAGCTTCCACTGCCTATCAATTGGCTAAAAATGGGGTTGAAGTGATCATTATTGACCGCCAAGATGTCGGTCAGGCAACATCTGCAGCTGCAGGAATCGTTTGCCCGTGGATATCGCAAAGGCGCAACCAAGCTTGGTATCTTCTTGCCAAAAATGGTGCGGCCTTTTACCCGGGTTTAATTGAAGAACTTGAACGGGACGGTGAAACCGAGACTGGGTATGCCCAGGTCGGTGCCATAAGTCTGCATACAGATGAAGCTAAACTGAATGCCATGAAGAACCGGGCGGCAAAACGGCAAGAAGATGCACCGGAGATGGGGGCGATCACCTTACTTTCCGCAGAGGAAACACGTGCCTTATTCCCGCCTCTTTCCAGCGAATATGCAGCCGTTCATGTGAGTGGTGCAGCGCGGGTCGATGGACGCGCACTACGTGATTCCTTATTGAGGGCTTCACAAAAATATGGTGCAAAACTTATGTATGGCGAAGCTAAACTTACATATAACGGTACTCAAGTGTCAGGTGTAACACTTAGAGATGAATTCATTCCTGCTGATAAAGTGATTGTTTGTGCTGGCGCTTGGGCACCGGAATTACTGAAACCACTGGGCGTGAATTTTCATGTCACTTTCCAAAAGGCTCAAATCATTCATCTGGAAATGGCAAATGAAAATACAAATAACTGGCCTGTAGTCATGCCTCCGAGTGATCAATATCTTTTGGCTTTTGATCATAATAAAATCGTCGCGGGGGCGACTCATGAAAATACGGAAGTTTTCGATAACCGAATGACCGCAGGTGGGCTGCAGGAAGTTTTCAACAAAGCCTTGCAAACCGCCCCCGGTTTGACAGACAGTACGTTTGTTGAAGCAAGGGTCGGATTCCGTCCATTCACGCCGGGATTCCTTCCCGTCATGGGACCTTTACCTGGCTGGGGAGGCATAATCGTAGCCAATGGTCTTGGAGCTTCAGGTTTAACAATGGGCCCATATATAGGCTCACTATTGGCAAACCTCGCACTTGACAGAGAAATTGAAATCGAAATTGAAAATTATGATGTAAGAGGTGCGCTATAAATTTAGCTTCCCTTAAATTAACTTGCTGTATGAACTCAACTGATCAGAAAATGATCAGTTCCGTTTTTTTCAAATGGTCCTTTTCATAAAAAGGATCAAGGACCTTTAATGGGTCCTTGATTCAGACTGTAGACAAACTCGATGAAAATCGAGTTTGTCTATTTTTTATGGCTTTTACAATTTGGACGTTGCTTTAACTTTTAGATAGAACACTTTTGCCTAGAGTCATTTTTGTTTTAATATAGAAGTATTAAAACTTGAGGTGATGAAGATGCCTTCTAAACATGATTCTATTCAGCGCAATCAACTTGAAATGATTACTTTAGATTTAGTTCAACTGGTGCCACCGAACCATTTGGTTCGTAAATGGAGGCTTCCATTGACTTCACTTGCATTTATGACTTGGTGAAATATATGTATTCAGAGGTAGGACGCCTAAGTATTGATTCAGTTATTTTAGTTAAACTGACATTCATTTCAATATACCTTTGGTATTCGTTCCATGCGAAAAACGATTGAAGAAGCGGAAACAAATAAGGATTACCGTTGGTTCTTAGGCTATGGTTTTCATGATGAAGCACCTCCTACTCCACGTTCGGGAAAAATCATGCTGTTCTTTGAAATGTAAAAATAAGAATCTTCCATTTCAACAATTTATTTCATCTATTTATTAATATCAGGTTCACTTACTTCTTCATAAATAACTTTTAACTCTTCAATAGTGAGTGTTTTTAAAAATTCCTCTAATTCATCCATGTTAATGCCTCCTATAATTAAGAACATTCGTTCTTATTATAATCACCATAATATCAGTAGTAAATAGTTAATTTTACTTTTAACACAAATAGATGAATTATAGAATTCAATAATCAACTGTTTCCCATCCTTTTATACCTACAAAAGATTCAATGAGCATACAGCACTCCTTTTTAACCCACGGTCATTTCCTTTGAAAAATAGTGCTGTAACATCATTTTCATTTGCTCTTTATTTGCTGCAAATTGCTTATGACGATGACCATTTCCTCCAGATGGATGGGGAAATCCTAGAAGTATGTTATTGGCATCCAAATAATCTTGACCCGCTAAATAGTTTAAGACCTTGGTAACATTAACGCCTAAAGGAATAATAAGCGGATGTTCAATGTTACCTATTTCGGTAGCAAAGCCTTCCATTATATTTTTTTCAAGCAACTCGGTCTTTAAAATGTTTGGAGTTGTTCCACTATAGTTTTTTCCGTTATAAAAAACTGGGTAGGTTAAAACTGAGGTAGTATGAACGAGGTGACTCGCTTCGTCAAAAAGATCCAGTGTGGACGAAATGTTTAAGTATGTGTGTAATCCAAGCTCATCCAACATTTTAACTAAATTTTTTCTCATCGTTCCTTCAAAACTGGAATTTTTTTTTACTTCGTGCAGGATCTCTTCGTCACCATGCAGGTGCCCTCTTGCATTAATTACGGTAGAATAAGATTTTTTCATTTGATGTAAACCAGGAGTGATTCCGACAATCACCACTTTGGCCCGTTCATTTATATATTCGAAAGGAGCATAATATATTTCGAGTTTTTTCTTTTCTTCTCTTTCAAGCAAAAATTGCTCACTCTTTATCATTTCATCTGTATAGACAGCAGGTAAAGCTTTAATTAATTCCTTAAATTGCGTAAACTTAGAAAAATTAGCGATCCCCATAAATTACTACCCCTTCTTCCCTTTATTTATTTTGGCCAATTCAGTATATCAGAAATTCAGATTTGCCACCGACATAGGGGCATTATGAATCTTGTTGGAAAACTCTCAAAAAAAAGATAAATTGCTTTCCAACCCTTGGATTGAAAAGAATTTATCTTTAAAATGGTATTTGGGGATGAAAAAAATGTTTGGGTTTACAAATTGAAACTATTGATTGAATCTTCCGCGTTGGCGAAGTAATTCACGATTCAGGTTCGGATCCTTTTCAAATGCAGCGCGGCCGTGAAGCCAGAATATGTTGTTGACAACAACTAAATCTCCAACAGGCAGTTCAAGTTCAAGTACACTTTCATCACTTTCCAATGAATTGGATAAATCGCGCAAGTATTTGGCTTGTTCGATTGATTCAGGATAAACAAATTGATCGATAAAACATACACCAGGTTGGTTATTATGATTGAAGAAGGTCAATCTTTCAATTTCCTGGTTAACGTTCTTACTTTTTGGAGCTTTATACGTGAATTTGTGGCTGGATAATGGATGATTCACATACAGATCAAGCTCTTTCCAATCGTCTAAATGCAATAAACGAGATTCGCCACCGCGTGCATTTTGTTCGATCATCTTCATCATTAGTAACCAGTCCGTTGGTTCATCTACAAAGGTGCCATCCGTATGAAGTGTAAATAAACGATAAGCCTGACGTAAATATGAATCACTGCTATCCGTGTCTTGAACACTGAAGCGGGCATAATATTTCCCTGACATGGAATCATGGTTTGGAGTTCCCAGCAAGTATGAAATCGCCGTTGCAAAAATGACATATTCATCTGTATTCTCCGTGACACCCTCCAAGCCAAGGGTGAAGCCGCCGGATTCCCGATCATGAACGATGTTACGAAGCAATTCACCAAAGTCTTCCCCTACTTGATCCAAAAGATATGAAGCAATGATGAGTCGTGCATATGGCGTATATTCCAGATGTTGAACAGACTGATTATCCTTGGATACCGTTTCTAAAAAAGCAGCAATCGCCTCTTTTGAAATTTCAATATGATATAAACGGCTGGATTGAGGGTGAACTTTCACCTCGTATTTTTCTGTTTTCCTTTCAAACTTCGCTCTCTTTTTTTCTGCAATGTTCATGAATGATTCCTCCTGTTATTTGTAATATAGGTGACAAGGTTAACAGGAAATATAAAAAGCCAGTCGCACATGACCCCAAATAAAATGGGAATCCAACTGTACAACTGGCTTATATTCACTTCACTGCTCTATGCAAATAGAGTCACAGCGAATATGCAGTTTATGTATGGTTTATTTTTCCTGTTTCCAATCATTAAGATCTTTACACGATTCTGAAAAGGTATTTTCCAAAAGGTGTTAATGTCATAATATTGGCTTAATTACATTAAAACGTTTTTCCGTAAAAATGTCAACATATTTTACAAATTATTCTGATAAATCATTTTACTAACTTGGTAGTTTCGTTTTTTCTGCCGCTTTAATTTGCTGAAAATGGAGATCCAGGTCCTTCAAGGCAGCAATCAATGCATTAGCCGCTTTCCCCCGATAATAAGATGTAATCGATTCTATCGCTTCATCAACACCATCATTTAAACTGATCCCTTTTAATAAACGCCCTATAAATTCCCGTCCATGCTCTGTTGCCAGTGTACAAGAAGCCTCCAGGATAACACCATATTTAGCATCGACTTCTGCAGTGATGGTCAATGTTTCAAAGACACTTTTCGCCGCCATCCCTTGGGGTAAACGTGCGTGACCTGCAATAAAAATTGTTTTACCATTGAACATGAGGTCTCTTCCTCTCTTTAACGAATATTATTTTGTCAATACAGCTTCCAATAAGTGTGTTTGTTCCGGAATGCGGGTAACAACCTCTTTTCCAATTTCAATGGAGGCTGTTGCTGCAGGTGACGGTGCATTACAAACATGAATGGTCCGTTTCCCCATTATAATATGAAAATCATCCACCATATTACCATCATCCTGTAACGCCTGTGCCCGGACTCCGGCAGGTGCAGGGATTAAATCATCTTCTTGAATTTCCGGAATCAATTCCTGCAGACTTTTCGTAAATTGCTTTTTACTAAAAGAACGGACATATTCATCCATCCCTTCCTTCATGAATTTACTGGCCAGTTTCCAAAAACCTTTATAGCTTAAAACTTCAGTTAAATCCTTCGCATTGAAGTCAGTTTTTTTATAACCTTCACGTTTGAAACTAAGTACAGCATTTGGGCCAGCATCTACTTCGCCGCTAATCATCCGTGTGAAATGAACTCCTAGAAATGGAAACTTAGGGTTAGGTACCGGATAAATTAAATGATTGACAAGAAAGCGCTTTTCGGGCTTCAATTTAAAATATTCACCGCGAAACGGGACAATTTTCATATCAGTTTTATACCCTGCGGCTGATGCGATACGGTCACTGTGCAATCCAGCGCAATTAATGACTATCCTTGCTTTTATTGTCCCGTTGTTCGTAGCGATGATGACTTCATCAGAATCCTCGTCAATCTTCTCCACCTTTGTATTCAGCTTGATTTCACCGCCGTTGCCTCGGATGATATCCGCCATCTTTTCACTTACCTGACGATAATTGACGATGCCAGCTTGCGGGACGCGAATCGCTCCAAGTCCATTGACATGCGGTTCAATTTCCTTTAACTCTTCCACACCGATTCTTTGGATAGCTAGCTCATTTTGTAAACCGCGTGAAAATAAATCATCTAGAAGGGGCAACTCTTCTGGTTTTGTTGCAACAATGACCTTGCCGCAAATATCATGATCAATTCCATGCATCCTACAGAATTCCGTCATTGATTTGCTTCCTTGACGGGCAAACCGTGCCTTGAAACTGCCTGGTTTATAATAAATTCCTGAATGGATGACGCCGCTGTTATGCCCCGTTTGATGATCTGCAACAACAGCCTCCTTTTCAATGACTACCACTTTAGCATTAGGAAACCGCTGATAAAGGGCCATTCCCGTTGATAAACCTACAATTCCCCCGCCAACAATTGCGAAATCATACACAATTAACACTCCTTTTATTGATGATTTTTAGTATTCAGCAACTCCATATACGTAATTAAATTGTTCTTAGTCCGTAAGATGTGAAATTCTACTGCTGCCCTTAGTTCTGCAGGATCCCCTCTTAGTGCCGCTTCAAATATCATCCGGTGTTCCCGTTGCGTTTCTGGGTAATAATCAATCAGCAAATTCGGCGCAATGGGTGAGATACCCAACGTTTCTACCATTTTTTGAACTCTTGGCCATGGGCACCCTTTTCGGAGGGTTTCATGAAAAGCCGCATTCAAAAGGATATAATGTTCATTGGTTTCATCAGATAACTGAATCCCTTCCATTTCAATCAAAATTCCCTTTAATTTTTCTTTATCCTCCTTTGTTAAATAAGGAAGCGACTTTTCTACAGCAAGGCCTTCAAGCAGAGACCTGGTATGATAAATTTCTTCAATATCATCCCGGGTAATCGGTGTGACGATTGCTCCTTTATGAGGAACCATTTCCACCAACCCCTCCATTTGAAGTTGTGTAAGGGCTTCACGAATGGGCATTCTGCTTACTTCCAGGCGATCTGCCCACTCCTCTTGGATGAGTCGCTCCCCCTTTTTCAACGTCCCATTCAAAATCGCCTTCCTAAGACTTTTCGTAACATTTTTTACGATTGTAGATTTATCTCTTTTAGAATTAGCATTATCCAATCCAGCGTCCACCTTTCGATATTGGATACAATTTAAACTATATCAACTTAATGAAGCGATTACAATACAGAAAATTAAATAAATTGTATCCAATTTAAAAAACACTGGATACAATACTAGGTAAACATCTACTTCTCTCATATAAAGATAATTTATGGCCTTCATTTATATGTAGCTATACACTAGGTATTTAAAATAATCATCTTATATTGCTCAGTTCAGTAAAGAGAAGTTTTTTTGGGACGAAATTCCACTCAAATCAAGTCTTTTTGTATCAAGATACATTAATATCTTATCTGCAGGCTCCAAGCGTGTTAAAATCAAACAAATATAGTTATGAAGTACAAAATTTGAAATTGGTAAAAGTCATTAGAATAAAGGGGTAAATTGCATGGCAGAATTAATCGATTGGAAAAATAGTGCTCACGGGCATAAATTCATAGCATCTTTTAGCGGAGGAAAGGATAGTGTCTTAGCCTTATATAAGGCATTGAAGGTTGGAGAATCTGTAGGACTGATTGTCATGCTGGAGGAGGAAGGAAAACGTTCCAGATCCCATGGAATGCCTCCGGAACTCTTAAAAGCCCAAGCTGAATCAATAGGTTTGCCTGTATATACTGCGGCTGCCAGTTGGACTGAATATGAAAAGGTATTTATGCGCCTTTTAGCAGATGCAAAGAATCAAGGAGCAGAAGTGTTGGTAACTGGAGACCTGGATATGCCTGCCCATGGCTGTTGGCATGAAAAGGTTACGAAGAATGCCGGATTGAAGCTTGGAATGCCTTTATGGGAAATGAACCATCGTGAAGCTGTCGAAGAGTTCATGAATCTAGGATTCGTTACGATCATTGTAACCGTTAATTTATCATTGGGAATGCGAGAGGATGATTTAGGACGAACATTAACCCATGAATACGTGAAGGAACTTGAAGCTCGCGGCATTGACCCCTGCGGAGAAGGTGGGGAGTTTCATACAACAGTAATAAATGGGCCCATTTTTAAACAGCCAATTTCAGTTCGTAAATGTGAGATTATTAAAGACGGGGAGTATGCTTTTTTACCTTTGGAGCTAGATAAGATGACGAATGAGAGTACCTTATAACCGAACTTATTATCAATATTCCTGGCAACAGCTATATACTGCACCCCAATTATGTGATTTTCTTTAGATTGAGGTGCAGTTCATCTGAGGAGTCCTTTAACAATAGGATAGAATTATTTTAGTTAACATAATAAAATTATAGTAACTTAACTTGCGGCAATCATTCATTACTGATAACTTTCTGATTCATTATTTGTTAAATAGGAGAACAACAGACTTTTATATAAGAAATTAAGCGATAAAAATCAGTACTGGTGACATCGAAAAAAAGACTAAATATTCTAGTCTATTTTGAAAAGTCATTCGGTTGATTTAAAACTGTTGCCCTAACAAAACTCTTATATTTTTCAAAAATCCTCAGTGAAGGCCATTTTCTTAGTATAAGGAGGTTATCCCCCTCCGAAACCCCTTTCACCTCTCCGCACCAATGATGCCGGTTTTATCTCCCCTTTCAGATATAACGAAATAATGTTTCTCTATAATAATGCTCTATTTAAGGACTGTGTTATCCATATAAAAAGAATGAAAAATACAGGAGTTGTCTTCGTCCGTTCAATTAATAATAGAAATCCATTAATGTTTCGTCCATTAAGTCCTGTGTAAGTCCTATGTAAATCATCGTATCTTTGGGATTGGAATGATTAAGGATTTGCTGCAGTAAAGCGATATCCTTGAATTTTTGGTAATGCAAATAGCCGAAGGTTTTTCGGAGGGTATGTGTACCGACATCCGGAATGTCTGCCATTTCAGCCGCTTTGTTCAGAACTCGATAGGCCTGCACCCTGGTGATTGGACCATTACCTTTTCGACTTGGAAATAAATACTGTTCATTTTTCAGGTTCGATTTGCGGACATACTTCCTAACTTCTTTACGAAGCTGAGGATTGACAAGGAACCGCTTAATTTTATCTGTTTTTTGCTCCACAATGACTATATGCGTACCCTCAAGGATGTCTTTCACTCGCAATTGTAAAAGATCACCTATACGTAATCCGATGTTTATCCCGATTGAAAACATCATATAATCCCTGTAGCTGCAATATTTTAATAGTGATTTTTTCATCTTTTCTATGTGATCCAACCTGCGTATCGGCTGAACATTTTTAATTCTTTGAGAGGTTGCTTGCATGAACGGCTCATTCCCCTTTCTCCTTCTTTCATTGTACGTGAACAGCTTAAAAAAAGGCAAGTTTTATAAATTTTGATACGCTTATAAACCTTGATTTAACGGGATTTCGAATGTATCAATAGAGGTCCTTTGTTACATTCGGAATATTCTTGCAAAATCAACCAAAAAAGAGCTTGTAATCTACTACCCTCCTTTAACCGGCTTATAGCTTCATAGAGCGCCTTTAATCGGTTCTTGACTTATGACTCCAATGAATTAAAACAATAGCTTTAAAAGCCAAATATGGAGCTCGTTTTTTTGGCTTTTTTAATATTTTTTTAAAATAATGTATACCTTACCTATAACCCAATCAATTTTCCATTTATTTAGCAATTCATTCAATTTACTATAATATGATTATGTAAACTTTTGTTTTAAACATTTCTTCATTTTAAATTTAACAAAGAGAATTCAATTTACTTCCCTTTGTCAAATATCCCCCAATCCATTAATGAATATAAAAACTGGCATCATCAATGATTTCTATGTCTTTGTGACTTTTCAGCTCCTCCATCAACTGGAAAAGCGCTCCATCCTTTTGTTTTGCTTCAATCATGCAATCGAGATGTGGTAAGCTTCCCTTTATTTGTTGCAAAAATTCCATGAACATCCCAGTATCCACAAAGTCAGCATGTGCTCGAAATTCTTTATCGGACCTTGGACTTGAAATATGCATTTTAGGGTGTAGTTTGGAATTACTCCAGGTAGTCAATATTCGGTCCCAATGATCTTTCCAATCTTCATTTGGTAAATGATGTGCGAGGTGATGGTGATAATCAAAAACCATTGGTATTCCCAATTTTTCACATAAATAAAGGGTTTCCGACAAAGTAAAGGTAGTATCATCATTCTCAAGAATGACCATTCTTTGAATCGATTCCGGAATTAAACCCCAATTATGGATAAACTGCTCTAATGCCTGTACATGCTCACCGTACCCCCCGCCAACATGTAAAACACAGCGATGTTCGGGATCCATTCCCATTTTTTTTAATAATGTATAATGCATCCTTAATGTTTTTAAGGATGTCTTCAGAATATCGATATTTGAACTATTCAAGATGACAAAATGATCTGGATGAAAATCTACCCTTATTTTGGGGTGATTCTTTATGAATGTTTTTAATTTAGCCAGTTCTTCTGAAATAGCTTCTATGTAATCCCATTCTGGAATTTCCGGATGATTGGCTAAAGGGATAAGTTTTGAAGAAAGCCTAAAGAACTGAATATTATTGGCTTCGTTATGAATCAGTAAACGCCAGCAATTATGAAGATTGGATATTGAAAGGCGTTCGAGCTTCCTTATTGCTGCGTCTCTGTCCTTAATCTTCGAAAACTGAGTATAAGTCATTGTTTGGGATGGCGAACAGTTTGGCACATGATTACTCATGGCTACATAACCAAGGCGAATTAATGTCAAGGTGATGGCTCCTTTACGGTTGAATGTTTAATGGAAGTATTCCCCTTTTTGACAAATAATATATTTGTGAAAAATCCACCGCTCCAAGAAATTAAAAAAATGGCCTTTTTCCGAAAGAATATCGGGCCAAAGCCATTTTTCCAAGTTATCATTTCAGTCTAGAATTTCATACTTCACTTACACTTCAGGGGTAGGAGTTGGTTTGGCATACCCACTTTTATATTTTTCATCGACTTTATTCCGGATTTCTTTGACGCTCATGCCATCATTCAAGTCCAATATGGATTGCGCAGCAATTTCCAAGCAAACTCCGCATCTTGTCCCGTGGTCATCCCAAACCACTTCCCCATTTTTTTTATTCTCATGGATAAAGCAATCATAATTATTTTTATGGTTAGCTGACTCTCCGCAACCGCAATAACAAGGTATTTTTTCTAGTAGATCTTTATTTTGTGCAACAGCTAAATAGATTGTCTTCATATCCTCCGGTTTTTCAGCTAAGAAATCCGGTGCTATTTCCTTACTGCTGGTCTCCTCCTGAAGATCTCCGGATACCGTATGCTCTGAATGTCCTTCATGGCCGCTTTCTTTTTGTACAACACTTTCCTCTTCACTTGAACAACCTGAAAGTATTATCGAAAAACAGATTCCCATAGTGACCGTCATTAATTTCAGATTCATTTTTACACTCCTTGCTCCTTTTAATACTCCCATTTTATGGCACGTAAGCTGTTTCTACAAGCATAAGTTTCCTTAATTATTAGGATTTATAATGTCAAGCATACTATAATGGCTTTCCGGTACGACTTAATGCATATTTATAGAGTATAAACCACACTTTAAGAAGAAAGAGCGAGGTGATCTTGTCGTGAGAATGCTGCCATCATTCTTAATTTTGTTAGGCACATATTTACTTATTATACTCCTTGATAAATTACAGGGCTTGAGTATATTCCACTCTTTCTATAGTATCAAACAATATTTGATAGTAGCTCGTGGAGAAGATTACTTTCTACTCATTACATTCACTATAATCTTTCTTATTTTGAACGTATTCTCAGTAAAAAAAAACCGGCAGCCTCCATCTTCATGATACTGCCGCCGGTTTTAATTTTTGTTTTATATATACGGTAAGCAATAAAAGAATGGGGATTCCTATGAGGAAAGGTAGATGCAAAAGGTAAGGGACGACTTTTAACCCTTCATTTATATGTGCCTGATAACTAGGGGCAATCATAATCGAAGATATGAAAATAACACCGCCAACAAGATAAATGAACATAGGAGAAGGTTTCATTTGAAATAAGTCTGCTGCGCCAATAATGGCACAAAAGAAGAAAATCGAAATTTTAATGAAGCCTAAAATGATCATTAAAACAAGAATAAAGGTATCCAGTCTTTCAAAAAAATCAGCGATATTAATATAACTCACGGCTGTAAGAGCTGGGAAATTAGACCTTAATACCGCCTCGGGACCTAATACAGACAAGAGAAGGATCGAATTAAGAGTTAATGAAACCCCACCTATAATTATCGCAAAAAGGCCCACTTTAACAGCAGAACTCTTTTTATTCAAATACGGAAGGATCATCGTAAACGTAATCAATTCTCCGAAAGGTACAGTGATACCTGTAGGAATCAACTCTTTCCATACCAATCCCCATCCGTTGCCTAATACAGGCTGAAGATTCTCCAATCTTGTATATCCTCCCAATACAAACATAATGTTCAAAATCAAAAGGCTTATGATAATAATGGCAAAGCATAAGCATGCAACACGTGCAAATGCTTCCACCCCTAGGTGAACTCCATATATTAAAACAAGTATCATGCATATCCCCAGCGTTATTAAGGAAGTACGCCTATAAGTAGAGCTAATTAATAATTCTTCAAAATCTCGTAACACTCTTGAAGCCAGATAAATAAAATAGATGATATAACAAAAACTGAATGCACCACCGATATATTTACCCCAAATTTTTCGGAGATAGCCGGTCATCGGTAAGTCAGGGTATTTTTTAAATAATGAAGTATACATGAAATACAGTAAACACCCAATAAGGGTTGATAAGAGATTCACAATCCAGACGTCCTGCTTGGCGCTTTTTCCTATATCAAGCAGTAAATTACTACCAAACATAAAAATGACCATCATGCAAAATAACTGAAATCCATCAATTTTTATTTTAGGCAATGCCTCCTTCATCTCCTCATTCTTTTATTTCGACTCATAAGGTTCCATTCGCAATCCGGAATTGATAATGTCTACATGAACTTTCAATGATACCTGCGCATCTGAATATAGGTTATCCCAATTTTTTTTGTTTTGGCGCCAATAAACGGGATTTGTTCGAGACAGGGCATCACCAAAACCAAAAATATCTGACTTTTCTTTTTGAGTGATGCTAATCGTCCTTTTAATTTGCTTTTTTAATACATTTTCCATTTTTTTTTCGAATTTTTTCAACACTCTGGGATCGCTTAAATTAATCTCACATGATGTTTCCAACAGTTCTCCCATCACGTTGATATCAGTATGTATGACAGGTTCTTCATGATGGATTGCGGTTAACATTTTACTTTTTACACCGATTGTGTTGATTGTCACATTGCCCCTTTCACAAGGTAACACAACGGGGGTATTTTTCACTTTCGAAGTAACGAATTGAGCGGCTCGGGCCGTTTCTCCATCCAACCATCTCACCAATTTTCCTTTTCTGAAAATGGCTAATCCCTTAACCTTAATAGTAGTCGGGTTCGTCGTCTCTAAATTTTCTGTTTGCTTCCCCTTCTGGGAATCATTGCTTATACTGATTCCCGGAAGTGATGCCTCTTTACCTTCACTCAAAAGTGAAGAAATGATTTCATAAGCTAACACCTCACTAGATGATCCATACAACTTTTGATTATTTTGTGTTGTACTGATAATATTTTTACCTAGAGTAGTCTCAAGTGGTTCAATTACCCCAAGTACATCCTTAGCAGTCTTCCCTCGCGCAATAAAGATCGGGATACTTCCTCGTGAATATTTACCTCTATCGAGACCATCAAAGACTAAATCAAGATTATTTCGAGCTAACTTCTCACCAATAATAATGAGCGAGAGATGTGTTGTGTTATTTTCCCTCGGAATAACCGAAGCTGATTTTCCAAGAGTTTCCAAAATTGTTTTTCCTGTTATCGTATAGTTGATGACAGCGAGGCTTTGGCCTCCTGATGTGCTGGTTTGGGATAGGCCGCTAGGATTTATGACTTGGTATGTTACTTGGTAAGGTTGTTTTGGATCGTCATTTTGGTCAACTCCCATCGCTATTATGACACCTAGCTCGTTTAATTCCCTGTAATTAGAACAACCTGAAATCAGTAAGCAAATGGCTGCCATCCATACTAGTGAAATATTCATTTTCATTTTTCGTCCCCCGTAATTAGCCATTTTTATTTTCTTGATGATTTTTTCAATAGTGATGGTAGCGGGAAACGAAAAAAAACACCTCTTTGCTCCTTTAAACGAAATGGGGCAAATGGGGTAAAATAGGGTACACCAATAGACCTCAGGCTGCTCATATGAAGCCAGATACATAGAGTGAAAAGCAATATGCCATATAAGCCAATGAATGCTGAAATAAAAATCAACATAAATCGAATTCCGCGAGTCACATTGACTAGACTGGTATTTGGCAGTGTAAAACTGCTGATTGCAGATATGGCTACAATGATGACCACTGCGGCTCCCACAAATCCCGCTTCAACAGCTGCCTGACCTAAAATGAGTGCTCCTACTATGGATACAGCCGGCCCGATCGCTCTTGGCATCCGAATTCCTGCCTCACGCAAAATCTCAAAGGCCATTTCCATTACCAGTATTTCGACAACCGCTGGAAAAGGGACATTTTCCCTTTGGCCCATTAGACTGACGAGTAAAGTTGTTGGGATAAGCCCTTGGTGATGAGTAACCAGTGCCAAATAGACAGCGGATGCATACATCGAAAGAAAAAAGGCCCCGAATCTTAACATCCTTAAAAAAGAACTGATATATTGATTTTGATAATAGTCCTCCGGAGATTGAAAAAATTGTGAAAAAATAGCCGGGACGATTAAAACAAATGGAGTTCCTTGGATAATGATGGCGACTCGGCCTTCCAACAAATTCCCAACTACCGCATCAGGACGTTCCGTATTCAAAAGAAGGGGGAAAATCGTCGCTGAATCATCCCGGATCAATTCCTCAATGTAATTCGATTCAAGAACTCCATCAATATCAATGCCCTTTACTCGTTCTTTGACTTCCTCCACAATACTCTCATCCGCAATCCCCTGAATGTACATGATTCCAATATCCGTTTGTGTGACACTTCCGACTTTCAAGCTTTCTAAGCGTACATCAGGATTTTGAATTCTAGCACGAATTAAAGACGTATTGGTTCTTAAATTTTCAGTAAAACTATCTTTTGGTCCTCTAATGACCGTTTGACTTGTCGGCTCGGTTATGGCACGGGATGGCTGACTTTTCGTACTGGCGATGAATGCTTTTGTACTGCCATTCAATAATACAACCGTATCTCCTGTCAAAACCGCTGATAGAAATTCCTGCCAACTTTCTTTAACGGTTACTTGAGATACCGTTAAAATATGGCTTGCCCGTTCCTCCATCTCTGTCAATGTTTGATTATTTTCTTTAAACCATTGTATTAATGGATTCACGATGTTTTCGTTTATAATGTTACCATCAGCCAATCCGTCAAGGTGGATTACAGCTGCCTTTACCGATTTTTGGTGTGGAGATTCAATCATTCGAACGGACAAATCTGAACTATGCCCGAGCTCTTTCATCAATCTCTTTACATTTTCACTCACCTCACATAATAAGGTGCCATCGGTTGTAGGTTTTTCTTTAGCTCTTTTTAGAGAACGTCCTATTCTCACTTTTCCGCCCCTTACTAATTAAGTGTGTATTCGTTTCACTAATGATTGCTTTTATTATTTGTATCTAAGATAAATATATGTAATAAAAGGATGTCGAGAAAAATTTTGATAGCACGTTCAATGAAAAAAGCCGATGCCCTTATGGGGATCATCGGCTTAAATATTTAACTGGGGATTATTCACCATTACTCACAACAAAATCAATTTCGCAGACGATTCTACATCCGTTTCAATAGGATAAACGAGCAATGCACTTTATTTCTTACTTTTAGCCAAGGTTAGTGGAATCGTTACGAGTGAAACTCCAGCTGCAATCCAAAACCAACCGGTGTTTCGTTTTTTATCGCTTCCGCTTTTACTGGGAATACTTGATCCGTATGATTTTCTTGAGGCGGGCCGTTTTATTTCCGCTGTATCATTCGTTTTATGCAAATGCTGATTCTCCGGTAATTGGGTGGTTCTTTCCAAATCGCTTGTATCTTCTCCCATTCCTTTAATAAAAGTCATAAGGAAGGTCATGGCTTGTTTGACTTCTTGGTCATTCAAGGAACGCAGTAACGCTAAATAACTTGGCTTTTCTGGCGTTTTATCAGCTTCGGCCACACGGGCAATCCCTGAGTTGACTTTGAGGATTAGCGGTTCAAGCTGCTGAACATTAAGTGTCCCTAATGTGCCAAGTATGAGAAGCAGATTTTTCAGCGTATTTGCCGTTTCTGGGGTGTCCGCTGTCTTGACAAGAATGTTCAGCACTTTATCCCCTTCCTTCAACAAGCTGTTAACCATCGATAATATCCCACGATCCTGCATGCCCTTCATGACTTCAAACGTTTCTTTAATCACTTCTTTATTTGCCAATAGGGTTCGCTCGATATCCTCGAGTTCAATCCTTCTTCTTTCTTCATCACTAATGCTGATTCGATTGATCACTTTTGTCGCTTTAGCCACGGTTCCTCTCCTCCTTTTTGATCTTCAAGAGGTCACCAGGGAATATATAATCTTCGCGGGCCCATTTTTTTTGTACTTGTACACCCTTTTGCGGTTGCGGATTCCCATGACGATGGTTGATGCTAGGCAATGGATTGTCTCCTTTGACCCTAAGAACTTCCATTTTTGCTTGAACTTCCTTATAGGCGGGAGTATCAGTATCTTTATCAGAATGGCTGCTTGTCAATTGGTTGATGGCCCCGTCACCTGAATCGTTCATCGGTAGATAAACTTCTTTACCTTTTACACGATCCGTAATCACACATTCCACTTTTGCATGTCCATACGGTGAAGTGAGCCGAACAAGGCTGCCATCCTCAAGCCCTCTATCTTTTGCCAATTCCCGGGATACCTCAAGGAAGACTTTTGGCGTTTTGGAACTGATGCCTTTTGATTTATATGTCATGTTTCCTTCATGGAAATGTTCCAATAAGCGGCCATTATTTACATGGATATCAAACTCATCCCCAAAGTCAATCGGTTTGGTCCATTCGACTGGAAATAACCTCGCTTTTCCATCGGGAAACGGAAAAGCTTCCGTGAATAACAATGGAGTATCTTTACCATCTGAAGCAACTGGCCATTGAAGACTTTTATAACCTTCCAATCGTTCGTAACTTACTCCAGCATATAAAGGCGATAATCTAGCTGCTTCTTCCATGATGTCACTTGGATGCCGATAATCCCACTCCGCTCCAAACGAATTCGCCACATTCATAATGATTTGCCAATCAGGCTTTGAGTCGCCAAGCGGTTCAAAGACTTGATACAGGCGTTGTATACGGCGTTCGGTATTCGTGAAGGTACCTTCTTTTTCAAAGCTTGGGCTTGCTGGAAGGACGACATCCGCGAATTCAGCCGTTCTTGATAGGAAGATATCTTGTACCACAAAGAAGTCCAGTTTTTCAAAAGCTTCATGGACATGATTGATATTTGAATCGACCAGCCCCATATCTTCGCCTTTTAAGTACATGGCTTTAATGGTACCTGAATGAATCCCTTCGACCATTTCATGATTATTAAGGCCAGGGTTTTCAGGAATTTTTGTAGCCCAGATGTTTTCATATTTCGCGCGTACCTTTTCATCCGTTACTTTTTCATAACCTGGCAAGCGATCCGGCATACTGCCAAAATCACTGGCTCCTTGTACATTATTATGTCCGCGTAAAGGGTAAGTGCCTGTTCCAGGTTTACCGTAGTTGCCCGTTATGAGCAATAAATTGGAAATTGCAGTACTCGTATCACTTCCTCCGCCATGCTGGGTAACGCCCATTGCCCAAAGCGCTGCAACGCTTCCCGCTTCATGAATGGCTTTTGCCAACGTAATTAAATCTTCCTTAGCTACGCCTGTTACTTTTTCCGCATAATCCATTGTGTAGGGTTCTAAAGTCTTGATATATTCCCCCATCCCATTTACACGATTTTTAATGAAGTCTTTATCTGTCCAACCTTTATCGACGATATATTTAGTGACGGCCGATAGCCATATCATATCCGATCCTGGAGCAGGCTGGATGAAGAGGTCGGAACGGTCAGCCATTTCATGCTTTCTGATGTCTGCGACTATCAGCTTCTGTTTCCCCAGTTTATGGGAACGCTTGATTCTTGTAGCCAACACGGGATGTGATTCGGATGTATTGGAGCCTATGATCAATACAAGTTCGGAATTTTCGATATCCTTTATGCCCCCTGTATCTCCACCATATCCAACCGTTCTGAATAGTCCCAAAGTAGCCGGTGTCTGACAATACCGGGAACAGTTATCAACATTATTCGTGCCGATGATGCCCCTAGCCAGCTTTTGCATTAAATAGGACTCTTCATTGGTGCATTTGGAAGACGTTATGAAAGCCATCGAATCCGGACCGTGAGAATCCTTGATGTCGGTGAATTTACGGGAAATCAATTCAAGGGCTTCTTCCCATTCACCCTCTCTGAACGCATCCCCTTCTCTAATTAAAGGTTTTGTTAGTCTTTCTTCACTATTCACGAAATCCCATCCGAATTTCCCTTTAACGCAAGTCGAAATTCCATTTGCAGGTGCCTCCACTTGCGGTTCGATCTTAAGGATTTTACGGTCTTTGGTCCAAACGTCAAAGCTGCATCCTACACCACAATATGTACAAACCGTTTTTGTCTTCTTGATCCTTGCATCCCTCATGGCGGATTCCATATCTGAAATCGCTAAAATCGAGCCATAACCCGTTTCAACATTTTTCGTAATTTCTATCATAGGTCGAAGAGTTTGTTTAGCGATGCCAGTTAAAAATCCGGCTTCACCCTCCATCCCTTTTTCCATCATTGCATTACACGGGCAAACTGTGGAACAGTGCCCACATGACACACATGAAGATTCATTGATCGGAACATTATCATCCCAAATGACACGCGGACGTTTTGCTCCCCAATCAATAGTCAATGTTTCAGTGACCTGTACATCTTGACAAGCTTCAACACAACGGCCGCAAAGGATGCATTGATCTGGGTCATATCGATAGAATGGATTCGTCCGATCCACTTCATAGGGTTTTTGATCAAAAGGAACACTTTGATGATTTACCCTCATTTCCTTTACGGTATTGTGTATTTCACAAGTGCCATTATTATAATCGCAAACCGTACAATAAAGCTCATGGTTATATAATATCTTGTCCATCGCCATGACCTGTGCTTCTTTTACCTCTGCTCCGGCTGTATCGATTACATCCCCATCTTTGATCTTGGTAGAACAAGATCTAACTAGTTCCCCATTAACGCTCACTAAACATGTATCACATGTTTCGATAGGACCTAGGCTAGGGTGGTAACAAACATTCGGGACTTCAATGGAGCTATCCGTCAGCATTTGTAATATTGTTTGATTACCTTCCAGACTGGTCTCAGCACCATTGATTTTTATATGCACTTTCTCTGGCAAAATAATCGCTCCCCTCTTAAAAAACGATAAAATTCATCATTTGGTATTTTCTACCCTCGCACAAATTTTCTCAAACTTGTGAAAGTGATAATGGAAGTCTTCATTTGACCAATTTCATATTAAAAATGAACTAAAGCCGAAGTGAGACATAGTATTCACTCACTTCGACTTTAGTATCATTGATTAGAGTTTGCTTTCAATACAAACGAACTTAAAGGGGCAACGGTTATCTGACTCCCTTTAATCCTATCAATTTCTTCCAGGCCCGCACGCTGACCATCCACTAAAACGGCCCAATTACCTTCGTGAGGAAGAGTAATGGTTATCGCGTCCCAATTTGCATTATGAATCACTGCCATTTTATAATCTTGATGTTGTAAGGTGAATGCAACCGCATTTGGCGGAGCATCAATGAATTGTAATTGCTCCTCAATTTCTTCGGGTGTGCTTAACCTAAAAACAGAATGATTTTTCCTGAGAGAAATCAGCCCTTTCATATACTCCACTTCCCGATCTAACTCCGCTCTCCTTTTCCAATCCAACCTGTTAATCCAATCAGAAGATTGATAGCTGTTTTCATCTCCATCCTTCGTGCGCATAAACTCTTGTCCAGCATGTATCATGGGAATTCCCTGTGACAGTAAGACAATTGCCGAAGCTAATTTATGCATCTGTTTCCGTTTTTCTTCCGTAGCATCAGGATTAGTGATGAGCAGCTTATCCCATAACGTATAATTATCATGTGCTTCAACATAATTGATCACCTGATCTGGTCTTTGATATGTGGCGATATCTTCATCATATTTCAAACCACCAGCGATGCCCTTTTTTATAATATCTTCCATTCCTGGTTTGCCATTGACGAATCCCTTATCATGTTCATTCATGACAAACCCTTTTAAACCATCACGGATCGCATCATTAAAGTGAGCGATTCCAGGCATTTTAAAAGCATTCTTTTGATTTGCTTTCAGCTCTTGGGCCAAGGGGGTATCCATATCCCAGCCTTCGCCCAAAACAATGAGGGTCGGATCAATTTCTGCCAGTGCCTTTTTCACTACATTCATCGTTTCCACATCGTGAATACCCATTAAATCGAAACGGAAACCATCAAGGTTAAATTCCTTCGCCCAATAGGTTACGGATTCAACGATGAATTTTCGCATCATTTTACGTTCGGAAGCAGTATCATTTCCTACACCAGTTCCATTAGATAAAGTGCCATCGGCGTTATAGCGAAAAAAGTATTTGGGAACGAGTTTATGGAAGTTTGAGTCTTCCACAGAATAAACGTGATTATATACAACATCCATGATTACTCGTAACCCGTGGTCATGTAAACCTTGTATCATTTCCTTTAACTCCCGGATCCTTACTTTTGGCTGATACGGATCAGTCGAATAAGAGCCTTCGGGAGCGTTATAATTCTGTGGATCATATCCCCAGTTATATTGTGGTTCATTCAACTTTTTTTCATTAACTGTAGCAAAATCAAATATCGGGATAAACTGAACATGGGTAACACCTAGATCTTTAATATGATCAAGACCCGTTTTCGCTCCTTCTGGACCTTTGGTTCCGGCTTCAACTACTCCTAAGAATTTACCTTTATGATGGATTCCGCTTTCAGGATGAATCGATAAATCCCGTGTATGCAATTCATAAATGACTATGTCCTCAGCTTTTTCAAGAGGTGGTTTATCCCGTGTCCACCTTTTTGGGTTCGTATCTGTTAAATCTATCACGACCCCTTTTTCACCATTAACAGTAACTGCGCGAACATAGGGATCGACGGCTTCACTCCAGGTTTCTCCCACTTTCACTTTATATGTATAAATCAATCCATCCTGATTTCCGTTCAGCTCAATGGTCCAGGTCCCCTTTTCCGAACGAACCATTTGAATCTCCATTCCATCTGTATCATCCCAATGTTTATAAGTAACTAGCTTGGCTTCAGATGCAAGTGGTGCCCATAACCGGAATGCCGTTTTATCTTTAAGATAGGAATTTCCTAAATCTTTGCCTTCATAGAAATATAAATCATCCAATTCTAACGGGTTTACCGGATTAATATTAGCAATCGGCAGGGATTCCAACTGATTTTCCGTTTCATTATCCATAGGTTTTTGATTATTTTTATTTTCCTCTTCAAAATAAGAAAGTGAATCTTTAATAGGTCATTCCTCCATTGAAATTCCCATTTTAGAACAGGAATTATTCATTTTTATAATCATGAGCGAATCTTCCATCATGTTATGATTCCACAGGCATTACCCATCAAAACATCCAATCTGCAAATTATGTCGAAAATTCAGAAATCTATATTTAATAATCGAAATCAGCAGGTCATTTTGCTGGACCTTACTAATCGTTTAATGAAAAGTGAATCCAAAAAAAAGAAAAAAATGCCTCCATAACAGTTTTACGGTCTTGGAGGCATTTCTAGTACTCTTTATGGTGTTTTAATAATTTTCACTGAGTTATCTTCAACAATTGCAGTGAAGTTCTTAACTTCAGGCTGCTCAAAGATAAAGTCAGTAATGCCATCTTCGAGCTGTTCTTGAAGAACACGGCGGAGCGGTCTCGCCCCGAAAGTTGGGTGATATCCGAGTTCAATTAGCCTTTGTTTCGCTTCATTGGTCACCTCTAAAGATAAACCATTTGCAGCAAGTGTTTCGTCTAGCTCGTGAATCATGATATCAACAATTTGCAGAAGATCTTCTTTCTTCAATGCAGAGAATTCAATGATGCTATCGAAACGGTTCAAGAATTCCGGTTTGAAGAAGCTCCCTAAAGATTGCAGGATTGAAGCCTCCTCCACAGCTGAACTTGTACCGAATCCCATTACTTTTTGTTTCTCACCGACTCCTGCATTACTCGTCATGATGATCACGGTATCTTTAAAAGTAACGGTCCGGCCTTGACTGTCGGTTAAGCGGCCATCTTCCATGATTTGCAGGAACATATGCATGACATCCGGATGTGCCTTTTCGATTTCATCCAATAAGATGATACTGTAAGGCTTGCGGCGAACTTTTTCCGTCAATTGTCCAGCTTCCTCATGTCCTACATATCCAGGAGGAGAACCAATTAATTTGGAAACACTGTGTTTCTCCATGAACTCACTCATGTCAAGACGAATCATAGCGTCTTTGTCCCCGAATAATTCCTCGGCAAGAGTTTTCGCCAATTCGGTTTTACCGACTCCTGTCGGACCGACGAAAAGGAAAGAACCGGTAGGACGATTTTTGGATTTTAACCCGGCTCGACTTCTTCGAACGGCCTTGGATACCTTTTTGACAGCCTCTTCCTGCCCGATTACTTTTTTCATCAGCTCCGCTTTGAGATGAACCATTCTTTCTTGCTCATCTTCTTGGAGCTTACCTACAGGAATGCCGGTTTTTTGTTCGATGATATTTTGAATGTCTTCAACGGTTACGGTTGGCTTAATTGCATCTTCCCCTGCTTGCAATGACTTTTCCAGTTTTTCTTCTTCATCACGAAGAACGGCAGCTTTTTCATATGCTTCTTCTTTTAAGGCCATTTCTTTTTCTTTATAAATTTGCGCCAGTCGTTCTTTCATGTTTTCTACCTTGCCGTCTTCGATGGTCAAGTTCAATTTGGAACCAGCTTCATCCATTAAGTCTATTGCCTTGTCAGGGAGGAATCGGTCTTGAATGTAGCGGTTCGAAAGTTCAACAGCCGCTTTTAGGGCTTCCTCACTATATGTTACACCATGATAAGATTCATAACTTTCTTTTAAACCGCGTAAGATGACCAATGCCTCAGCCGTTGTAGGTTCGTTAACCTGTACAGGCTGGAAACGTCTTTCAAGGGCACCGTCTTTTTCAATTTTCCTATATTCGGATAAAGTGGTTGCTCCGACAAGCTGAAGTTCTCCGCGTGCAAGTGCAGGCTTCAAGATATTTCCTGCATCCATTGATCCTTCGGCCGAACCTGCTCCCACAAGTTGATGAATTTCATCGATGAATAAAATGACATTTTTCCTTTCCTGTAATTCGCTGATCAATTGCTTCATTCTTTCTTCGAATTGCCCTCTAATTCCAGTATTGGAAACAAGGGATGCTACATCAAGCATATATACTAGCTTATTACGTAATTTAACTGGCACCGAACCTTCAACAATCGCTAAAGCAAGACCTTCAGCAATGGCTGTTTTACCGACACCAGGTTCACCGATTAAAACTGGATTATTTTTATTTCGTCTGTTTAAAACTTCAATGACACGTTTGATTTCTTCATTTCGTCCGATTACCGGATCAATAAGTCCTGCTTTAGCAGCATCGGTCAAATTGCGGCCATACTCCTCAAGCAATCCTCCGTCCTCGCCATTTTCAGCTGAACCCGGTTTTGGTACACCATTATAATTAAATGGATTGAATGAATTTGGAGATCCGTTAAATTGGAATTTCCCCATATCCATTCCGCCCATAGCTGCTCCAAGTTTGTTTCGTTCTTCTTTATAACAAGTGGAGCACAGTTTCACATCATGCTCCTGACCATTCATATTTAAGTGAACTTGAATATTAGCTTGGTTTACATGGCATTTTTCACAAAGCATGTAGTACTCCTCCTTTAAAAAATTAAATTGAGAATAAATCTTTGACCTTCTTTGACTTTCTGACTTTATTATACATTGACCTTCTTTGACTTTCAATAATTTTGTCTGGGAATTTTTTTGAAAGAAAGGAATTCCTTCGATTTGGTTTGCTTAGCATATTAAACTATCCATTTCCAGTCAACTAAAAAGCTTTCATGAATGCTTCATAGTGCCGATTACCCAGTTCAGGACTCACCATAACCTTAAACTATTAACAAAACGCCAATTCTCTTGTCCATGTGCCTCATTCACTCTTATTTTAAAAAACAAAAAAAGACTTTATTAAGTCTCTTTAATGTTAGTACAATTACGTTGGATTTCCACTCCATGTACTCGCTTTCCGCGGGCGGTCGGGGAGCCTCCTCGGCGTCTTCGCACCTGTGGGGCCTCCCCTTGACGCGCTTTTCGCGCAGGAGTCTCGCACATTCCGTTCCAATCATCTTGCCTACAGTCTTTTTCGTTTTTAAGTAGTATTAATACTTGAGGTGATATCGATACTTTCTTAAAAGTCCCCTCGTTGTTCAACCCATGCCATGCTTTCCTTTCCGCTATAGCTGCTTCAATTCCAAAAAAATAAAAAAGGTTTCGGAATGAAACCTTCCGAAACCTTTTTGTCTACAAATTGAAAAGAGACTTCATTAAGTCTCTTAGCTTTTTTATATTAAGATTGATTTTCTTCTATTAAATACGTTTCGCATCAATATACATTGGCTTCCAATAACTATTATTGGTTTTAGCGTATGACACTCCTTTTGATGATGAAGAGTGAATGAATTCTTTGTTTCCTATGTATATAGCCACATGTGTAGGTTTTTTAGCTTTATTTGGTGCAAAAAACATTAAGTCACCTTTTTGCAGGCTTTTAACTTTCTTTCCTTTTATATATGTCAGCAGCAGTTCTTGGTAAATTCTTACCAGCCTTTTGATATGAATACTTCACTAAACCGGAACAATCAAAACCTGAAGAGGAAATGCCACCCATTTTATATTTAGTACCCAATTCACTTTTAGCCACTTTAATCGCTTTTGTATGATATGAAGCAGCTTCCACTTGGTTTCCAGCAAAGGATGCGGTTACAAGCATGATAGCCAATGACAATCCGGCTACAATTTTCTTAAACAAATTATTTTCCCCCTGATGTGATTTCCAAACCTAATATACTAGAAAAGCTATATCACTCGCATCATAGGGTCTTTGCAAATATGTTACATTTAGTAGATTTAGGAAGAATCACCATATAAAACATAGAAATAAGTCGAATTAAGTGTCCGTTCAATATATTGAAAAGCACCTTTAATAAACTCATAAAAAAACAGCGGTAAAAAACCACTGTCAAAATTCTTTTGAGAAAAATGGAAGAAATAATTTCACTCCACGTTTATTAAAAGGTAAACATTTCAAATCTGCAATTAAATGACTTATGTATCCTAATGAACAAGTGGCGAAAATTCCGTCAATCCCCATAAAGGCTTCGAATTGAAAGGCAATGATGCCAAAGAAAGCGATACCGGCAATCGAATGGGTATAACTTCTATGTGGTGTAAAGGATGCCAGGATTATATAGACTCCCAACAGCCACAACCAGCTTTCCTGCAAAGATAAACCGCCTCCTAATACCGCTAATCCAGTCAAGGTCAGCATATGCCTTTGCCTAATGAAAGATGAAATAATGATGATTCCGATTCCTGCCCCTGCACCGATCCACTTTTCCGTTTCAGAGCCTTCCAAAAGACTATAAATGATCATTAAAATTCCAAATGTTTGTGCTATCGTTCGGATAAACTTATGTGAAAAGGTAATCCTATTACTTAACTTCCCATCAATATCCATATCGGGCATCAGCCCTGAAACTCCCCCGATGCCCACCAAGAATAAAGTGGTGTTTGGATCTGTTTGAAGTGTGTTTGCCGTCAAGAATCCAACTGTTGCCCCTATAGCCATGTGTGCTGTCCCGTTCACTGTCTCTCTCCTGTCCCTCTAAGAAGTAATCTGCTCAAGAAAACGAATGTTTGTTCGAATCTCTGCATACCTAACTATACAACATTTTGGGGAAAATTTCTCTAGTTCTTATAAATAAAGCCATAAAAATCAGTGATTAGAGCAAATAAAATACCGTTTCGTATATTTAAAACACTTTTTCTAAATGTCTATAATTGCTTTGTTTAGGTAATTTTCATTACTCTAAATCACGCAAAATATTTTTCAGTAAATTGAGGTTTTTCATGAAATTTTATTCAAAATATGAATATACTAATCTATAAGGGGAGTGATTCAGATAGCCTTTTTAAATGCCTTCAATAATTTTAAACAAGGGAAAAAGTCCAAGAAAATAAAGAACATGGATTTTCGGGAACAGCATGTAAATAAATCGTCGGAGCTCATTGGTAATAATGTAATTGTCCAAAATATAATTAACAATCACCTTTCCAAAAAAAATAACCACTTGTAGGGTGGTTTTTTTAATTATTAGGGGAAATGGTTTCATTCTTTTCCACCTTCTCACTTGCTTCGTAAATATAGTTATATTGTAAATAGTAATCGTATATGACGTTTTGCAGGATTTTAAGCAGTGATTTATCGAATGTATCGAATTCAGTTTGATAACTATTTAAGACAGTGACGAATTTTCCGTCCATGTTTTCGAAATAATGGATAAGAAAATTCTTGTAATATTCACTATCGCTATTGCTTTTATTTGTAATGCACGGATCACCGGTTTGAATGGACTTCTCAAGCATCGCTTTGATTGATTTAGGCAGCTTTGCTTTTTTGAACTGGTTCAGGGTATAGATATCATAGGTAAAGGAAAGACCTAATTGATCGGAATAAAAATCCACGGCACAGTCCAATGTATAGATTAAGGGTGTTTTAAAGTCTTTACTGTTGGCAATTTCCTCTGATATCTCCAATTGAAATTCCTCTGATGTTAAATAGGCTGCAAATTTCATTTTTGAACTGCTCATGCTGAATACTTCATAAACGGCTGCATCTTGTTTTTCAATTTCAATTTCGATATTAAAGAATTTAAAGTGTTTTAAACGGTAAAAAGCAATCGGGGCTAATAGGAATAGCAATATCCAAACTAGGTAAAGGAATAATGTGTTAAAGATGATTTGATAAAATTCAGACGTTACGATCGGTTCGATGATTAACGATATCAATGTATGTTCAAATCCCTGAGAAACAGGGGGGGCAGGTACAATGGTTTCCTCTGGCTTTTTTAAAGTTTGGATTCCTAAATGAGCCATCGCAACTAACGTGTAAACAAAAATTAAAATTGTCCCAATCACATAAAATTTTGGCATGAATCCTATAATCCTGTCGAAAACAGAAATCCGTTTATCTTTCTGCTCCTCTATAGCCAATGTGGTTGCTCCTTTTAAGATTATTAATATCAGGAAAAGTCTACAGGGACTTAGAATTTCCTGAAGACTACCTATTTAATTTATATGTTTGCAATTATGGTAAAATACGTAAAATTCGTTTAATCATTGTCATATTCCAAATTACTTTCGACGTTTTCATTAAAATTAATAATAATTCGTCGTTAAAAATGCCCAACCTCTTCATTGAAAATGAAAGGATGAGCAAATGTTCAGGGTTTTATTTAGGACGGCCCTTTATCGCAAATTCTTCGACCTTCCTTAGAAACAGCTCCATGGCTTTTGATGCTTCAAAGTCCAACTTTTTCACGATCGAAAAAGGTCTTAATAGGGGCTCATTTTTCAAATGGAAAGTTTTCAATTCATTGGACTTCAATTCTTTTCGTACTGTCAATTGGGATAATAAGGCAATGCCGAGTCCAGCCATCACCGCTTCTTTCACTCCTTGGATACTGGTGAAAATAAAGGTTTTCTTTATGTTTAACTCCAGACTGCTCAGAAGTTTATCGGAATATGTACGGGTCCCCGATCCTTGCTCCCTAAGTACCCATATTTGGTTTTGGAGCATATTGCCCTCGATGAGATCCATCTGTGAAAGTGGATGATCCGGGGGAACGACCACAATCATCTCGTCATTCATGAAGGGCATGACATCTATATCTTTATAATCCGTTTCCCCTTCAATCAAGCCTATATCAAGCTTATTCGAACGGATTCCTTGAATGACATCATTTGAATTAGAGATGATGATTTGTATATCCACCATCGGATATTTAGCAGCAAATTCTGCCAATACTTTTGGAAGGTAATATTCCCCTATCGTGAAGCTTGCACCTATTTTCATCGTTCCGCTAACCACGTTATTAAATTCATTTATTTCTCTTTTTGCGGTCTCATAATGATTAAGCATTTGCTTGGCATGTCTATACAAAATTTTTCCCGGCTCTGTTATTTGAACTTGTTTGGGGGAACGATAAATTAATTTCGTTCCTAACTCATTTTCCAGATTCCTTATGTGAAGACTGACTCCTGGCTGCGACAGGTTCAGGATATCCCCTGCTCTTGAAAAGTTTTTCTGTTCGATTACAGTTACGAATACTTTTAAAGGATCCATTGTTACCTCCCTATTTTTCCTATGCGTTTCATTTTATCATAAGTAGAAGTAATCATTGAAATAGCAAAAATATATTTCACTTATTTTTAATTTAGTTTTAAAGTTAAAAGCATCAACATAGATGGAGTGATCACACTGGAACAAATAAAAATTGAAGCTAAAAAACTCGGATTTACAAAAGGAATAGCATTGACTTTGCTAATTGCCATTGCAGCAAAATACTTAGCAGGGCTTCCATTCCTTCATATAATGGGACAGTTAGTCATTGCAATTCTGATTGGTGTTGTTTGGAAATCGCTAATCGGCGTCCCGGCTTACGCCGTTGCTGGGACAAATTATTCAAGTAAAGTCCTTCTGAGAGTAGGCATTATCTTATTGGGTATGCGTTTGAATCTAAAGGATATTATTAATGCCGGTCCGAAAACATTTGCAGTTGGTGCCATTAGTCTTGCATTTGGTATATTAGTAGTTTATGGATTGACCCGCCTATTTAAAGTTGAGAAAAAGCTTGGCATATTGACAGCTTGCGGAACGGGAATTTGCGGAGCTGCTGCCATACTGGCAATTTCCTCCCAAATAAAAGCAAAAGAAAAAGATACAGCAATAGCCGTAGCTACGGTTGCTGTATTAGGCACAATCTTCACCTTCGGATATACGATCCTATATCCATTATTGGAGTTATCCGATCAAGGATATGGTGTTTTTTCGGGTGGTACACTCCATGAAATTGCTCACGTCATCGCTGCTGCGGCACCAGGGGGAAATGAGGCTGTCGACTTGGCAGTGGTGGTCAAATTGACTAGGGTGGCCCTACTCATTCCCGTTGCCATTTTAATTGGATTCATCATGAATTGGAAAGAACGATCAACGGTTACCGGAAAGGAATTTTCCTGGAAATCCATTCAGATACCGTGGTTCATTTTTGGATTTTTATTGATGAGTGCCATTTATTCTTCAGGTGCAGTTCCTGAACCTTTAGCCGAAAAGCTTGTTACGCTTTCCTATATCCTCATGGCAATGGCGATGGCGGGACTAGGATTGAATATTGACCTTGTAACTTTTAGGAAATATGGCGGTAAACCTTTTATTGCTGGACTTGTCGGCTCTATATTTTTGAGTTGCCTCGGCTATGTATTGGTTCAGGCTTTCCATTTAAATTAATTTTTAATTTAAACAAGCATCCCTTAATCGGCATGCTTGTTTTTTTCTATTGGATGCGGAACATTGGCACCATAAAAAATTTCATCCATTTCCGTTTGAAGCCTTTCTATAATTTCCTGCCTTTCCTCTTTATTCAGCTTTTCCTCTGTATAACCGAATAAATAATTATTAATGTCGAACCTTCTCAGCTTACATTTCGTATGGAATATATTTTCCTGGTATACATTTACATCAATCATGTCATATAAACCTTTTACTTCATCAGGAATATAGTTTTGAATGGAATTAATATCATGGTCAATGAACAATTTCCGCCCATCTTTATCTCTCGTAAATCCTCTTACTCGGTAATCGATCGTGATAATGTCGGTATCGAAGGAATGAATGAGATAATTAAGGGCTTTAAGGGGTGATATTTCTCCACATGTAGAGACATCGATATCGGCCCTGAATGTGCTAATGCCTTCATTTGGATGGTATTCAGGGTAAGTATGTACGGTAATATGGCTTTTATCCAGTTGCATGACCACATTATCAGGTAATGGACCTGGTGATTCCTCATAAGTCCCCATAGGCACTTCGACGACAGGTCCTTCTGAAACAAGAATGGTTACACTGGCGCCTTGAGGGACATAATCCTGTTTGGCCGTATTTAAAACATGCGCCCCTATTAAATCAGCAACATTGTGCAGGATCTTCGATAGCCGCTCTGCATTATATTGTTCATCGATATAATCCAGGTAGGACTCCCTCTCTTCCCTGGTTTTTGTGTAACAAATATCATACATATTAAAGCTTAAAGATTTAGTAAGATTATTAAAGCCATGAAGTTCAATACGCTGCTCAGGTGTAAGTTTCATGAATGATTCCCCTTATACTTTTTTTAGGACTACCCTTATAGTTACCCTTTTCCTGAAATAAAAAACTAAATCTGCCAGTCTAAGCTTCTGACTTCTAATGGTAAGCTAAGAAAAAGCCATTGCATTAACATGCAACGGCTTTTTTATTTTCCTATTTGTTCTAGGCAGTATGAACTTTTTTCTTCTTTATCGGTGAAAGAATCCGTTCCAGCCATCCGAGTAAAAGATCCGAGAGAATGGCCATCAATGCCGTCGGAATTGCTCCTGCAAGTATGATTGCCGTTCCATTTGACGCATTCGTTCCCCTGACAATGATATCCCCCAGTCCGCCTGCCCCTACGAATGTACCGACAGCAGTTACCCCAATTGCAATGACAAGAGCAGTACGTAAGCCAGCCATGATGACAGATAGAGATAATGGCAGTTCGACCATTCTTAGTAACTGGAGCTTTGTCATTCCCATTGCCTTGCCAGATTCTAAATAAGCATGATCTATACTTGTAATCCCGACATATGTGTTTCTCAGGATTGGCAGCAATGAATACAAAAACAATGATAAGATTACCGTATTTGTCCCTAGCCCCATCACTAGCATCAGGAGTGCAAGCATAGCCAATGCTGGTGTGGTTTGTATGACATTCGTTATCGAAAATACCCAATTACTCAATTTCTTATGTTTCGCGATGAAAATGCCTATCGGGATGGCTACAATTGCTGCAAATAACACTCCATAAGCAGACATTAAAAAATGGCGATAAAATTCAGTAAGAACATACATCCAATTTTGGGAATAATAAGTTCCCAGCTGTTGCAAGGTTTCCATTAGTTTGCACCTCCCAATTATTCAAAATATTTATGTGCTTTAAGGAATTCCGATGCCACGACCGATGGCTCCTTCAAGTTCCCATCCACTTCATAATTCAGTTCCTGCATGGTTTCAGTAGTGATCTCGCCAATTAACTTGTTAAGTTCCTCTTCAATTTCAGGATACCGTTCCAACAATACTTCAGTAACGACCGGTGAACAGTCATATGGAGGGAAATATTGTTTATCATCTTCTAAGAGCTTCAAATCATTAACCTTAATCCGCCCATCCGAGGAATATGCAAGGACAATATCCATCTGACCATTTTTGACTGCATCGTATACCAAGCCAATCTGCATCGGATAAGTTTCGCCAAACTCCAATCCATATGTATCGACGAATCCTTTATAACCATCCCCTTTTCTTTTCAGCCAAGCACTATCCACACCTAACCTTAAATTATCTGCATCCTTTTCCAGGTCCGATATTCTCTGATACCCTTTTTCCTCAGCCAATTCATTTGAAATCGTAAAGGCATATGTGTTATCAAATCCATAAGAATCAAAAAATTTGAACCCATATTGTTCCTTGAATTCCCTTTGAACAATTTCCATCGCCTTTACTGGGTCCTTTTCGATTTCCTGTCCCAGGACACTCGTTAAATCAGTCCCTGTATATCGAGTGGCGGCTATATCTATATCACCGGTCTCCATCGCTTTTTGCTGAACGAAATTCGAACCTAGATTTTTGATGATTTTCGTATCAAGTTCCGTATTCCTTTCAAGGAGTTGAGCGATCATGTTCGCCAGGATTTCGGATTCGGTCATGCTTTGGGCACCGATCTTTACAGTAGTCTCAGAAGATGACCCTAGACCAGGCAAAGAACAGCCGGTGATCATTAATGCACAAACGATAAGAGCTATTAAAATTGTATTTCTTATTTTTTTATTCATTGTGATCCTCCTCAAGCAACTTCCTTCATGCCTTTCAAGCCTTTTGGTACGACTTTTCGCTCTATGATCGAGAATACATAATCAACCAGGATAGCCATGATGATTACCGGAACTGCACCAGCGATGATATATTCTGTTTGGTATAAATTCAGGCCGATAAAAATGTAATCTCCCAAGCCCCCGCCTCCAATAAAGGAAGCTAAGGTGGCCCATCCAATTAAATAGACGGAAGCCGTACGGATACCAGCCATAATGACGGAAAGTGCAAGCGGGAATTCTACCAGACGAATCCTCTCCCAGCTTGACATCCCGATGCCCCGTCCGGATTCCAGCAGATTTTCATTTACTCCTTTAATGCCTGTGTATGTATTCCTGAGTATGGGTAAAACGGAATAGAAAAATAACGCAATGATTGCGGGTGTTTTCCCAACGCCAAGGAAAGGAATGAAAAAGGCGAGAACCGCTAAGCTTGGCAATGTCTGCATAATATTCGCAATTCCGATTATAATCGATGCGCTCCTTTTCATTCGCGTCAACATTATCCCTAGTGGTACAGCTACTATTATTCCAAGGAAAACAGCGATCATGGAAATATATAAGTGCTCCCATGCTTTAAAGATCAATTCTTGCCAGTTCGTTTGTAAAAAATCGAGCATTGTTTCCATCTCTTACACCTCCTAAAACATTTCTACTACTTCTGCGACTTGATTTTCTTCCTCTCCCCAAATGCTGTCATATACGATGTCGACCAATGTAGCCCTGGTGACAATTCCGACCAAATGATTATTTTGGTCAACTACAGGCACGTATTTGAAACCACGTTTTAAAATCTTTTGAACGGAATCACGGATTAAAGTATCCTGTTTCACTGAATAGACTTCAGTATTGATGACTTCGCTGATAAATTTAGCTTTTTTTCGATATTCACTGATCGTTTCAACATCTACGAACCCTTTCAAAACATTTTGCTCATCGACCACAAGTAAAGAATCGACCCTTTTCTCGCGCATTATCGTAATAGCATCGGTAAGGGATTTTTCCTCTGTAATGGAAATTGGGTTTCGACTCATGATTTGTTCAACCAACTCAACATTGGGTCTTGTTTGAAGCAAACGATCTTTGCCGATGAATTCTTCAACAAACTCATTGGCTGGGTTTCTGAGGATTTCATCCGGTGTTCCCACTTGGACGATTTCACCAGCCTTTAAGATGACGATCCTGTCGGCTAGCTTAATGGCTTCATCCATATCATGCGTAACAAAAACGATTGTTTTATCAAGTGTGCGCTGCAGATTTTTAAACTCCTCCTGAAGGGCATCGCGGGTGATTGGATCTAGTGCGCCAAAAGGTTCATCCATTAAAATGAGTGGAGGATTGGAAGCAAGTGCTCTGAGAACGCCTATCCTTTGTTGCTGCCCGCCGCTCAATTCGTAGGGATACCTTTCCAGGTACTCGGGTCCCATATCGACAAGCTGAAGCAATTCCAGTGCGCGTTCCTTCTTCTTCTGTTCATTCCATTTAAGAAGTTTTGGAACGAGGGTGATATTTTCAAGAATGGTCATGTGAGGGAAAAGGCCGATTTGCTGGATAACGTACCCGATCTGTCTTCTAAGCTCGACTGGGTCTTTATCCATGATATTTTCACCATTAATAAGTATCTTGCCTTCAGATGGTTCGATAAGACGGTTAATCATTTTCATTGTCGTTGTCTTTCCACATCCACTCGGACCAATGAAGCAAATGAACTCCCCTTTTTTAATATCCAATGATATATTTTTTACAGCTTTCTTTCCTCCCTTATAGGTTTTCGATACATTTTCGATTTTTAACATAAAAAGCACCTCCATCATTCGCATACAATTACAAATTTTACAAAAATATTAATTTTTCATATGCACAGTCTCTTGTACCCATAAGGTGAACTGCTTAAACCTTTTTTTATAAAAAACTAGTTCATTGTATTTATATTGAAAAAATGGTATAAAAAAAACTGCCCCATCTTAATTGAGGCAGTTGGATAGATTTATAGTATTAAAGATTAAAATCCTATATTTTTAGCAATGAGGGTTTTTATAGTTTCATCTGTCCCTGTAAAGAATGTTGGCAAAGAAATGTCCCGATGACGCCGGGCAATTTTATCGTCACCCATACTTCCGTAACGATCATGCAACTGCATGCACTTATCAGATATTCGCTTAGACATCTCCGTTATCCATTGTTTAGCCATCGATACTTCAGTTATGATATTCTCCCCAGTCATATGTTTACAGATCAACTCATCAATAAACGTTCTTCCCAGTTGAATATCTGTCGCTATTTCAGCGATGGTAAACTGTGCATTTTTAAATGCACTTCTTTTCTTATCAATCGCTTTTTGACTTTTTATAAAATTCATCGTCAAGTGAAGCATGTCTTTTGCTGCCATTATAGAACTGACCGCACAGATTAGTCTTTCCTGCTGCAGTTTTTGCATGATATATGAAAGGCCCTTCCCTTCCTCCCCAAGGAGGTTGTCAACTGGAACTGATGCATCATCGAAAAATAGTTCGGCTATGCCTGAGCTTCCCTGTTCTGTTTTACTAAGCTTTCTTCCCCGTGATAACCCTTGCGTATCTTTATCAATGAGCAGTAGACTGATTCCGTCCTTGGGAGGAACAGCATTTAGATCTGTTTTGCATGCTACTATCATGAAGTCAGCTTTAAAGCCATTTGTAACGAACGTTTTGGCTCCATTGAGAAGATAATACCCATCTTTCTTGATGGCTGTGGTTTGAATATCAGCTAATTCCGATCCCATTTCCGGCTCTGTCCATGCAAAGGCAGAAATCATTTCTCCTGTAATGAACTTTGGTAAATATCTTTGTTTTTGATCTATTGTTCCGAATGAAGCAATATAAGGGGCTACAACATCAGAATGAATGGATATTCCCCCCAAGGCTGAACCCACCCTCTCCAATTCCTCTGCCAGCACAACAGAATATCCAAAATCTGCTCCTATTCCACCGAATTCCACTTCAATCCATGGACATAAAAATCCATTATCTCCTACCTTTTCCCAAAATGAGTAAGGTATTTCCCCCTCTTTTTCCCATTGATCATAAAAGGGGACAGCCTCCTTGGCGAGAAATTCACGAATTGATTGTTTAAATAATAGGTGTTCTTCCGTTAGGAAGGAACGGGAATCATCCTTATTGATTGCCATCGTGCTAACCATGGGCTAACCTCCATTCTTTTTTGCTGATAATTACAACCATGAACAAATAAAATATGTTAAACGCCCCGATGTAAACGATTACAATTTTAAACAATTTAAATGTTCCTCAATATTCATGTTCAACAAAAGTATGGAATTTCCTTTTGAAAATCTATTTTTCCCCATTTTAAATGATTTGATTATGACTTAACCGCTTGAATTTGATTTTAACTTATATTCTGGCGAGGTTGTTCTTGGAATACAAAATGTAATAATTAGACAATTCTTCTTTTTACGCTCAAATCTCATCCTTTTTTCGCTTAATAAAATGGTTGCTTTAACAGCCCCCGTTAAAGAAAATAAACCAGCTAATAGCATGTCAAATCTTTCTCTAAAATTTTCATTCCACTATTTTGGGCCATGCCCAATAACCCTCCAAAATCTTCTTGGAAGGATTTTCTCTAATTCAGTTAATTAGGCAAAAGCTAGGAACGCTTCTTTTCTCTTTAATAAACTATAATTAGTAATAATACAGATTGAAATTACAGTTTTTTTAACACGATTTTTGATAGTAAATCTTTCTTAGTTTATATTAATCCTTCATAACATCTTTTTTGGTAAGAACAGCTTTTGCAAACTGCTAAGGAATCCGTCTTCAAATACTTTTTGGGTTCTTGTAAAATATTCTTGATCATGTTGAGGTATTCCAATCCACCAGAAACATCCTTCTTGGTTGGTATAAATGTTTCTTTTTTACCTTCCATAAGCGAGTATATCTCTATTCTTTCCGGTAATTGACCAAATGCCTTTTCACAAAATACCGAAATCATATTATTAAATAAAAGATTCATTTCTTCATCTGTATCAACTAAATACTTCTTTATGATGAATGAGTTGCCTGACCATTCTGCCACTTCAAAAGTTAAGGAAAGTTCGCTACCCAACTCATCCATATTCATGTTGAATTTTTCATATAAAAACAAAGGTGGATTTTCAATTCTTTCAGTAGTTAAACATTGGAGTAAATGGTCTGTAATATTAGCAAGAGCCTTATAATAATGAATCTTCGACTCGAACTGACGTACTTCAATGGCACTCCAAAGATCATCTATGAACTCCAAAACCTTCTTAGTCGTCTGACTTATTGGAGGAAGTTTATAATAACGACTTACAACTTGATTAACCACAGATTGAACCATCTTCCTCCAATCCGATTGAGTGGTGATGTTTCCTTCTATATGAAAATAGTAAAATTGATAAGGACATCTTATAAAATCCTGTAAATGATAATCAGTTAAAGTAGCGATGGAAATCCGATGTTCCCTACCGATCATTCCCTTCACCTCTCTCCTCATTAAATTTCTACTTCTATATTGAAGTGACAAAACTATTCTTTATAAATTCCCTCCCGAAATTTTGGCAGTTTTTAATATCATCATCATCTGGTGTTAATTCTACTTTTAACCCTTCCAGGACGATAACAGCACCCTGTTCCCTTAATTTTTCTGTCAAAATATCTACGGCTGCACCATATTGTGGGTAAGATGAATCGCAGGAACCAAACGCCGCAGCCTTCTTTCCAGTTAGATTAATTTGATCCATTTCCTCATAAAAGTCTAAAAAATCATCGGGTAACTCCCCGTCCCCCCACGTATATGCTCCTAATATGATCCCATCGTAATCTTCAAGCATGGAAGCTTCAGGACCATCCATAATATCTATCTTTTCGATACTCACATCACTGATTTCTGTGATTCCTTCTGCAATGGTATTCGCCATTTCTTCTGTATTTCCACTCATACTGGCAAAAATTATAATGATTTTAGACATGATAAGTTCCCCTTCCAACATCTCGAACGATTTATTGTTTTTATGTTATATGTACATGAAATTTGTTTTCTTAAAAAGCATGTACATCACCTGAGTTCATTTTATTCTTAATTTTTTGTACGCTGCTCAGTTCATCGGAAAATAAAAGAAATGACTCCCTATCATGTGCATCGAGTGCTTCGTTTACTTTAAAACTCAAATGGTTAATTTTAAGGTTCAAATCCAAAATGGAGCAAATGCTGCCTTTGGAATACAGTTCCTCGATATCTTCCACGTGCATAAAAAAATGAAACTCGTTGTTGACAACTATTAAAGAGTGCCATCCTAGGCAATCAATGTACTTCCGTTCATTTGTAATTGTCCAAACATCTCCTTGAAGAAACTCAATTATATGTTGGTGCCTTTCACCCGGACAGCAGCAGCTTACTTCATGCTGAAATAGTTCTAATATAATAAAATTTTTATCCATAGGTGCTCCTCCTTCACTCACATTCAGTTTTTTCGAATTCTTCTTCAACCTTGGCACTTGGTCAGTCCGTTTGACGGCTACCGCCTATTCAAAATTCATTTTATTAACATGCAGAGAACCAATCGAAATTGATAATCATTTTCAATTAGTATTTTATGTGATAATGATTATCATTGTCAATATGTTTTAGCTAAGTTTTCATATTTTTGTTTTGTTGCGTTGGAAAAATAGATGCCTAGCTACTGCTGCTGCCAAGTACAAAAAAATACTCTGGAGAATAACTCATCCCAGAGTATTTTTTTACGCTATACAACTATTTTATCGTCTTTATCCCTTACCCGGTTTAAAAGCAGGAAACTGTCCAGCCGCTATATTCCTTCGTATTCTAAAAAGTGCATTCTTTGTTCCTCTTTTTATCCTTGTATTTTCCCATTAATGACAACACACTTCCCATTTGTTTGCTTCTTTATCATCCTTCCATCCTTGATGTATACAGTGTAAGTATTATTGACTTTAGCATCTAATCTTGCTAGGTCTCCCGTTATTGCTATGATATTTTTGACAGCTTCCCTCTTCAGATTTTCGATAACTTTCTTTTTCCATTGTTCCCGTTTTATTTCATCAACCATCAGGATCCCATCCTTCTTGTTTGATTTATGTCTTCTCCCTGATATAGAGTATTACATTTTTATTATCTTGTTACCCTTATGCTTTTCCTTATTAATCCGTTTCGAATTCTTTTTTTGTTTAATATCATAACAGGTTACGGTAAAATGAGTGAATGATTCAGGTACAAGCTTTTTTAGCAGGAAATGATCTATGGTAACTATGCAAGGGTTTTCCTCATAAAAATGTTTTATGGTATGATAGTTAGATTGTTTTTCCACCCTGTGACCACTTTACATTCATCAAGGAAAGAGGTATTTATGCACACCACAGAATTAACCAAGCGGCATTGGCTGCTCATCTTAACACTTACTTTATTAACATTCGTTCTCGGGACAAGCGAATTTGTTATCGTCGGGATCTTAACCGATATTTCTTCGAGTCTCCATATTACCAATGCAAAAGCAGGCACACTCGTTTCTGCGTTTGCCATTACGTTTGCCATTGCCACACCGCTCGTGATGTCGGCAACCAGCCATTTTCCAAAACGGAAATGGATGTTGTTTTTGATAGGTTTGTTCATCATCCTGAATGCTTTGTGCGTGATTTCGACGACCTACGTTATGCTCCTTGCACTTCGGATGATGACTGCGATTGTAACAGGAGTTTTAATTTCTCTTGCCATGATCGTTGCCAGTGAAAACATGCCAATCGCAAAACGTGGACTTGCTATTTCATTCGTTTTCGGTGGTTTTACACTTGCAAACGTGATCGGAGTACCAATTGGAACTGTCATCGCTGAAAGGTACGACTGGAATGCAACCTTCCTGTTAACGACTTTACTCGGAGCTATTGCATTTTTGGCATCTTTCTTCATTTTGCCTACTATGCACAATCCATTCCGCAGCTCAATGCGTGATCAATTTTCTTTGTTGACACACCCGCGAATCTTAATGGCTTTTTTCATTCCATCACTTGGATTTGGAGCGACGTATGCCGTTTATACCTATCTTGTTCCGATCCTGAAAGGAATGGAAGCACCAAGTGGTTCAATCAGTTGGATCTTGTTTGGCTACGGATTCATTTCCATTTTCAGCAACATACTCGCTGGTAAAATTGCCAGCTACAATGCCATCGGACGCCTCAGGTTTGTTTTCCTCGTCCAAGCAGTTGTCCTGATAAGTTTATATTGGACGACAGATAATTTTATCTTTGGCTTGGTTAACATTAGCTTGATGTCATTAATGGCCATCCTTTTAACAACATCTACCCAGCTATATTTGATAGACCTAGCCGGTATTTATCAACCTAAAGCTACAGGATTGGCTGCTTCACTAATGCCTGTGGCAAGCAATGTCGGTATCGCCTTTGGTTCCGCATTAGGCGGAATTGTTTACCATCAGGGAAATTTGATGAGTGTCACATGGGTAGGCGGGCTGATTGCTATCTTGGCAAGTCTTTTAACTTTCCTGAGTCATCGCTTGGACCAGAAACAAAAGCAGGCAGCATAAGATGTTAAAGGATTGAGGCGATTAGTTTATAAACATCAATGATCAAGGCTGTTTTCACATACTTTGTTGCTATTTACCAGGTAGTGAGTTGTGGTTGATTTCCCCTCCAGATGCTCGCTTTCCGCGGGGCGGGCAGGAGTCTACACTTCCGCTCCAATCAACCTTAAATAGTTTCGTTTTAAAAACAACAATCTTTACGAAAAGAGCCATAATCAAAAAGAAAACCGGTCATTTGAGTCCGGTTTCTTTTTTTTAAGAAGGCTTTTTTTTGAATTCATCTACTTCTTTATAGTGAGATATTAAAATTGTAGTTCATCATATAGAAGATTTGTTTTATACGGAATAGAACTTTGGGTGAAATTTCTCCATTACTCAAAATTTATTAATCATGCTGTCAAACTTCTTTTGAATTCATAACTGCGGAATATGGCTTGGCATTAATTTAAAAACCTCATGACTTTTGGTGCGGTTCCACTCACTACTACAAGGCCTGGGTGTAGCCTTTGTTAGGAACGGAGAAAAGTTAATATATAAGTTGACCCTTCAAGAAACCTGCCTCTCTAGTTGCATAAGAATAGGAGCTGCTGAGCTTTCGGTAATGATGGGGAAACACCATGTTCTTAAGTAAAACTCTTCACAATCTTCCTAGCATAATCAATATAAATACCCATTTTTAAAAATTCACCTCCAAGAAATAGAGGTGGGGATAGGAATCAATTAAACTTTACATAGTCCCCTTCTTTGATTTGATTCTTTTCAAACCATCCAAGATTCACTTCAATTGCATAATAATAAAAAATTCCTGGATCATAGGTAGGGCAATAATCCTCTAAACAAGGCTCCATATCAAGTATTTTTAGAATTACCCCATATGAATCAAGAAAAGCGATGGATAAAGGGATAAATGTGTTCTTCATCCAAAATCCACCATATATTTCTTCTGAAAACACAAATAACATCCCCTCATTTTCGGGTAATTTCCCGACAAACATCAAGCCCTTTTCTCTTTTTCTTTGAGTATCTGCAACTTGAACAGTTAATCCAGTTACCTTGTTTCCACTGATTATTTTTATCACTTTTATTTTAATTCTATTTTTCATGTTCACTCACCTTCGGAGGAAATAGACCTTATTTCAAATAAAGAAAATGTCAATCTCATGAACTTCCTTTAAAAAAACAGCAACTTTCTTTCCCTGCTTCTAAAGAATAAAAGGGAAGAAAGATGATCATGAAGCGAATAAAGGAAAAAATAACTAAGCAGGCTCCATTTGACTTCTAATACTTTATTCCATGACTTTTAAATTTAATACCCTGTTTTCAAAAATGACAGCAACTGTATATCAACTTTTAGTTGTTTTCCCTGCTTCTTATGTTCAGTAATGAATATCAAAACCTGCTGTCCGTATGGCAACTCGAAGGATTGAGTGACGGTTATTCCAGTTCCTTTATGATTTCGCCAAGTCCACCGGAGAGTGATGGAGACACCGTAGGGAACCAGTTCGGGTTCCAGGCTATATAAATATATCTTTATAACATTACTATGCCATAGTTAAAATAGGCAGTTTATTGTTTGAATGTACGATTATGTATGATTTTCAATGTACTTGTTCTACTTTTTAAGACTTTATGGCCTCAACATGAGTGCCGATGAGGATCCTAAAAAAACCCTCCCTATTTAGCACCTTTCATAAGGCCCATCCTAGGGCCTGTACAACTGTACTACGTAACGTCATACGGTATCAGCAAGGCTACTATCATAGGGGGATTTGGTGGATTGGAATAGTATATTATATGCTCAATATTTCAGTTAGTGTCTAATGGTCATACATATCCGCATAAGCCCCCGATCCCCTGAACATGTTTGGATAAACCCTATTCAGCCACAAAAACTTAATTCGCCCCGCCGGAATTCTTGATTCTTTTTGAAGGGTTTTTATGATACCGAAAGGATGGGTGTTATCCATTAATGGACAAAAAAAGGTCAGCATTTCTTAAATGCTGACTCTAGGTTTTTATGAAAATCCACTGAATGGGGGTACTTCTTTAAAGCATTTTATTGATACTTTTCATAAAGTCTGTCGTAACGGCGGATAATTTTCCCTGAGCTTCCTTCATCGAGCTTCCTTGAACACCGAAATAAAATTTTATTTTAGGTTCTGTTCCGGAAGGGCGTAAACATACCCATGTCCCATCTTCAAGAAAGTATTTTAATACGTTCGACTTTGGGAGTTTGATTTCCTCTTCGCTATTTGTCCCATACATGTACTTTTTACTGCTGAGATAATCCTCTTGAATCACGACTTGATGACCAGAGATTTGATTTGGTGGATTACTCCGGAATTCATTGAGAATCGCTTGAATTTGCTTCGTACCTTCAATTCCTTTTAAAGTCAACGACCGTAAATCTTCCATATAGTATCCATATTTATCGAATACATCCAGTAAACCTTCGTACATCGTTTTACCTTGCTTTTTGTAATAGGCACAGACTTCCACTGCCAGAATAGTAGCCTGTATGGCATCCTTATCACGAGCAAAATCTTTGATTAAATATCCATAGCTTTCTTCATAGCCAAACAGGAAAGAATGTTCTCCACTTGTCTGGTATTCATTGATTTTTTCAGTAATGTATTTAAATCCAGTTAAAACATCTACAGTTTTCAAACCATTTTGCTCAGAAATCGCCCGTCCTATTTCTGAAGTCACGATGGTCTTTAATACGACTCCATTTTGAGGAAGGGTCCCTTTCTTTTGTTTTTGTGAAATTAAATAATCCAAAAAGAGAGCGCCAGTTTGGTTGCCTGTTAATACGACATAGTTTCCAGCATTGTTCTTCACGCTAATTCCAAGCCTATCCGCATCCGGATCGGTGGCAATCAATAAATCAGCATTAACACGGTTCCCCAGCGCAATGGCCAATTCAAAAGCATCATGTTCCTCTGGATTCGGCACTTTAACAGTAGGAAAATGAGCATCAGGCAATTCCTGTTCCTTAACAAAATGGACATTTCGATATCCTAGATCATGCAAAGCACGTTTTACTGATTTATTGGCTGTACCATGAAGCGGTGTAAACACGAGCTTTACATCGATTTCATCTGCTAACTTTGAATCTTCCGGAATAGTGAGCAAATGCTCATTATAAGCAGTATCCAGCTCCTCGCCAATGATTTGAATGAGCCCTCTGTCCTTTAGGGCTTCTTCTTCCTCCACTACAATGGAAAGCTCACTTTCAATCGCGTTCACGTAATTAATGACTTGATCCGCCGCCTCAGGAAGTAGTTGTGCCCCATCTGGACCATACACTTTATACCCATTATATTCAGGCGGATTATGACTTGCTGTAATGACGATCCCTGCAAATGCACTCAGCTTACGTACAGAAAAAGAGAGCTGTGGGGTAGGGCGTAATTCATCAAATACATAAGCTTTAATTCCCTTTGTGGCCAAAGTCTTGGCTGCTTCCAATGCAAATTCGGGAGATTTATGTCTTGAATCGTAAGCAATTACGACTCCTCTGGATTTTGCCTCATTCCCAAACGATTGAATATATTCAGCAAGTCCTAAAGTCGCTTTACGCACAGTATAAATGTTCATCCTATTCGTACCTGGACCCATTTCCCCTCTCATACCACCTGTCCCGAATTCCAAATTTTTATAAAAGGCGTCTTCAAGTGATGTTTCATCATCCTTCATTTCTTCAAGTATTAAACGCATCTCATTATTTAAATTAGGATAACTAGTCCAAATAGTATATAAAGACTTCCAGTCCATGAAAATACAGCTCCTTCCTGCCTGTATGTTTTTGCTTTGTTTGGAACTTCTTTTTGATCGTAGTACACATTGCAAGCGATCAATTGAATATGAAGTCTAACCATCGTTCCTAGAGCTCCCTTTTCTCGTCCTTCATCCCGTAACGGATGTGGTAGCATCGCCAAGTGCGCTTCCTCCAAAGTTGTTGGTTACACTCTAAACATTTTACCTACCAATACTTTGGAAGAGTGTCATATATTCTTCTTTTCCTTCACGCACTGCTGTTTCCTAACTTGATTTATTTTTTCTTTTTACTCTTTTCCGTTTTCGTTTTCGTTTTTGTTTTCGATTTCTTTTTCATTTCCTTTTTCTTTTCCGATTCCGCTTTGGTTTTCTTTTTCTTTTCCGTTTCCGTTTGCGTATACGTTTTCTTTTCCGTTTCCGCTTTGGTTTTCTTTTTCGTTGCATTTTCAGTTTTCACTGTATTTACAAGAGAATATAGTCTTTGTTGCTCAATAATTTGTTTATTGACATCAAATTTTTCTTCAATGACTTTCCGTGCTCTTTCCGTATAGTCGGTCCAAACATCTGGATTTTCTATAAAGAATTGTATGCCTTTCGCTAACTCCATATCATTTTTTTCTGGCGCTAGGTATCCTGTTCTCTGATGTTCAATTAATTCAGGGATTCCTGCGTGTCGAGTGGAAACGACAGGTAAACCGCTAGCCATTGCTTCTTTTAAGGCATTAGGAATACCTTCGATATCACCATTTTTAGCTGTCTGACTTGCTAGACAGAAGATATGGGCTTTTTTCAATTCGTCCGAAACCTGTTTTGAATCCATAGCTCCTCTAAGAATCACAACATCTTTAAGGTTATATTCTGCAATGGTGGATTTGATTTTTTTCTCATCTTCACCTGCTCCAATAATATGCAGTCTAGCATTTGGATATTGTGTATAAATGCGTTTAAATGCTTTTATAAGAGTAACAAATCCTTTTTTGTCTACAAGTCTACCTACCGATAGAACTCTTATTTCGCCTAATGTAGGAAGAGTGCGGTTAGCATAGGGGAAAAGATCTAATTCGATACCACCATATAATACATGCATATTCTTAGCCGGAATTCCTAACCTTCTTAATCCTTCTGCAAGATATTGGCATACAGGGTAATAGTGTGCACCATGTTTATTTAAAGCTGAATATCGCTTAGCATTTTTTTCGAAAATTTCCGGTCTGTCCGAACCATCTCGTCCTCTAATGCTAACAATCAAAGGAATATTATATTTTTCACATAATGGCAAAATCTCTTGTCCGTGTGATCCGTGATGAGCATGAATGGCTATGATATCTTGTTCTTCGAAGAACTTTTTTAGATCTTTAATTTTGTTTATATTATAGTAGTTTTCAAAGGGGAATTCTGTACGGTCGGCATTGTCGAATGGGCCGATTACGATTGTGCGATAGTTAGTTATTTTTACGATTTGATTATATATAAAACGTTGGTGTGTTTTAATGTTTTCACTTACAAAATAAGCAATGGTTCTCATCTCACCTCAGTCCCTTTAATAGAAATTTTCTCTTTTCCCGTTCTGCAATTTGTTTCACTTGCTTGTGATATTCAGAAGGGGAAATAGAATCGGCTTTATAAATGTCTTTATATGGCAGGTCTTCAGAACAAACTTTAAAGTAGTTTTCAAACAGAGGATTTAATTTGAATAGAGGATCTTTTGTAGAATTTCGTTTAAGGGTTGTCATGAGAAAATCTGACAAATTATACTCATTAAGAACTTCCAATTGAGTTTTCATATTTACAGGATTCAAATTACTTTCTCCTTTTAATGACTTACAAAATTTTTAATTTATCTTTTTCACTAGCATTATTCGTCCTTATACCCATTCTTGGGTTTTGGGTTTTTACATATTAAACTTTAAATTTATTGATCAGTGCTGCCCTAATATGCACATTGAAGTTTGACAACACCTATTTTTCACATACACCATGACTAGTAATATTTCCTCAAGGCTGGACTTCAAAAGAGATTCCTATTTTTATTTTTTATCGATTAATATCCCATTTGGTAAAACTCACTGTTTTTTTTCCTTATTTATTGTACTTTTTGTACCAATTTACAAAATGAGCTAAACCTTCTTCTATTGTTGTTGAAGGATGGAACCCCACATCAGCATGTAAATCGGCAATATCTGCATATGTCTCCTTAACATCTCCCGGTTGCATTGGTAAGAATTCTACTTTTGCCTTTTTGCCAATTAGTTTTTCTAAAGTGTTAATGAAATCCATTAATTTTATAGGTTTATTGTTACCGATATTATAAATTTTGTATGGAGCATAGCTTGAACTTGAATCAGGGTTAGCTCTGTCCCATCCAATAGTATGAACCGGTGGTTTATCAAGTAACCGGACCATTCCTTCAACAATATCATCAATATAAGTGAAGTCTCTTCTCATATCTCCATTATTAAAAACCTTTATTGTATTCTCTTCGATTATATTTTTAGTAAAAGAGTAATAAGCCATATCAGGTCTCCCCCATGGACCATACACCGTAAAGAAACGGAGTCCTGTGGTTGGAATATTATATAAATGACTATACGTATGAGCCATTAATTCATTAGACTTTTTAGTGGCAGCGTATAAACTTACTGGATGATCCACTGGGTCTTTGGTTGAGAAGGGGATATTTGTATTTGCTCCATATACAGAACTAGAGGATGCATAAATTAAGTGCTTTACGTTATTGTGTCGACAAACCTCCAAGATATTGACAAACCCAACAAGGTTGGAATTAACATAAGAATCCGGATTTTCTATGCTATAACGTACTCCAGCCTGGGCTGCTAAGTTAATGACTATATCAATGGTTCTGTCTTTGAATAATTGATTTAGTTTCTCTTTATTTGACAAATCCATTTTGTGGAATTCAAAATCAGGATTTTCTTCTAATATCTTCAGTCGATTGTTTTTTAAAATAACATCATAATAATCATTAATATTGTCTACTCCAATAACCTTGTTATCTAGGGCTAACAAACGTTTTGTTAAATGGAAACCAATGAATCCTGCTGCCCCTGTTACTAAAATGTTCATAGCATTCATTTCAATCCTTTCTATTACATTAGGATTCTGACACTTTTTCGGAACACTGATTATCATTATTTATACATTGATACTTTCGATTCTTTACACCAACAGAACACCAATTTATGACGGATAAAAAGAGGAAATAAACTCAAAATTCTCATTGGAGAGAGACTTACGTTTTATTCGTAAACCACCAATGTCATGCTATTTTTTTCACTCTAAGCCTCATGAGTTATTCTCTCTTATACCCGCTGTGAATTAGCACTTACGTAAGTGAGTTAATGCTAAAACCATCTTGGAAACCGGTGAATGCGAAATCATCATCGGTTTTTTATATGCTCGGTTACGGTTAGATAACTAAGACTATACAAGGGTATTTTCATTTTCATCTAATGGGATTGGTGTTTTTGTCCATTCAGCATACGTATCGGGATCTATCGCCTTTACTTGTTCTAAAAAGGCATCTAAAAAATTTCTTTCCCGCAGGTCTTTAAATAACTCGAGAGGTCTTTTTTGTTCACGTGAAAAAGAGTACACATGGTCGACTAATTTAAAACCATTCTTGGTTATAATGATATGTCGTAATGGAGCATCAATTTGTTTGAAACCTGATTTTTCCATTGTTTTCAATATATAGAGTAACCGTTTTGTGATGTCCTCAGAAAGTACAGATTGTTTTTTAAGAAACGTATTTAAATCTGGTCCTAATAGATATTCCATTAAAATATAATTGGGTCCTGTTTCAAAGACTTTCGGTATAAAGGGCAAGTCTTGACTTGATAAAAGGACCATTTTTTCCTGATTTGCATGTTCAGTTTTTCCATAAAGTTTGACGCATGTCTCTTCAGACACTCGATAAACAGCACCTTGATGCCCTTTTCCAATGAGGGTTTGTGTTATGGCGCTATCCACTTTCACTCCGTTACCTGAACCTCCTGAGTGGACTGGAATATTTCTAAAGTCCAAACTATTTTGATTGAAATAACCCTCCCACTCATTGAAGGTGTCCGGTTCAAGCTTTTTCACTTGATCTAGGAACGAGTCCTTTAAAAGGATTATTTTCAAATCTCTTAATAATTTTAATGGTACAGGGTGTATCCTTTTAAAGGAATTCACATGGTCAATCACCTTAAGTTCCTCATTACCGACGACAAAAATATGGCGTAGAGGGGCATCTATCATGGTGAACTTTGCTTGTTTTAATTCCTTTAATATATAGAGAAGTTTCTCTACTATAGAATCAGGGATATACGTACAATTTCTCAGATATTCTTTTAAGGTCGGGGCATTAAAATATTCCATGACTATATAGTTTGGTCCTGTATCATATACCAAAGGCATAAAGGGTAGATGTTTTCCTGCTGCAAGAGCTTCTTCCTCCATTTTCGCTTGTACTGGGTCTGAATAGATTTTTACACATTTATCTTCTGAAAGTTGAAAAACTGCACCTTGAGCTCCCATTCCAATCAGCGGATAGCTTGTCGGATTGTGAATTTCCAAAGATTTTTCACCCTTGGTAACAGTAATGGTTTTAAAGTCCTCCATGATCTCCTCCTAACTGCTCATCTATGGCCTGCTGTTGAAATTTTTGAATTTTATAAAGGGCTTTTTTTACTTTTTCGGCTTTCTGAGCCTTTTTTTCTTTTTTACGAAAAGCTATTTTTTCATCTTGATCCTTAGCTCCCTGTTGAACTTTAGCTTCTTTTTCTTTTTTAATAGATGTTACAAGTTCATCTTTGACTTTATCATTAGTCTGCTGTTGTAACTGCTGAAGCTGCGGAAACTGTTTAAGTTGTTGTAACTGTGGAAGCCCTTGAAGCTGTTGTAGCTGTTGCATATAAATAAGGGCTTTTTTGGCTAATTCGGCTTTTTTTCTAGGCGCTATCCTTTCGCCATCATACTTACCTTGCTGTTGAGGCTGTGGCGTCTCATTAAGGACTTTTTTATCTTTTTGGCGCGGTGTTACTAAATATCGTTTACCTAATTTATAAGGGGCTACAAGTTCATCATAAAATTCTGCTTGTTGTTGAAGTTGTTGGGCGAGGTTAAATTTTTGTTCTACTTTTTGACGAGCCGCTACTGTATATGTTTCCCATTTCTCTCTGTTAGATAGCATAAATTCAAGAGCATCTGCCAGTTCATCCACATTGTTTTCTTGTACTAAAACCCCTTCTTTGTTATTTGTTATTAATTCAGGGATGCCCGCATGATTGGTCGAAATCACTGGTACTCCAATCGCCATAGCTTCTTTTAATGTATTAGGTATACCTTCTACATCTCCATCGGCAGCTTCTAAGCTCGCGGCACAAAATATATCTGCATTGGTCATTTGTTCTCGAACTTGATCTTTAGGGAGATGGTTTAATAGGCGAAAAGAGTCTCCTAAATTAAGTTGATTTGCCAATGAAATGAGATATTCTTCAAGCCCCCCTCTACCGATAATCGTCAAGGTTGCATTTGGAAATTTACCTCTGATTTTTTGGAAAGCTTGCATTAAGATGTGATGTCCTTTTTTTTCCACCAACCTACCGATGGAAAGAATGTTTTGAGAATCCCCTTTATGTGGTGCCCGGTATTTGAATTCGTTAAGGTCAACGCCCCCATATAGCACTCTAATTTTTTCTGAAGGACAACCCCAAGCAATTAACCTATCTGCTAAATACTGACAAACTGGAAAAAAACGCTCCCCTCGATCAAATAGCATTTTCATGTTATCTAGATACCCAATGGGCTGATTAGCCAGGGTTGCATCCCTGCCTCTAATACTTGTTACCAACGGAAGGTTTGTTTCCTCTTTAAAAGGAAGTAATAACATCCCTAATTGGCCATGATGAGCATGTAATAGGGAGATATTATTTCTTTTGACATATTCTTTTGGTGAAAAAACTTCATTGAGATAATGAACCTTCTCATTTAAAAGGGAAAGATCTATCATATACTTAGGTTGTCGTACCATATGAATATAATCATAATCAGGAACTTCTCGAATCTGTGAGATATATTGGGTCGGATCAACTCTTAAATTCAAATGCATAACTGTGTGCAAATAAATGATCTCCTTTCATGCATAGTAAGCAAATTTCCTGGACCTTTTCAAGTATATTATGCAGGACTCCCTAGGTACGCATGGACTAATAACATACAGTAAAGCTAAATGGCAGAGAGTATGCGTTTGTCTAATACAAAGGGGGATTTAAGTAGGTGCCATGACACAAGTTTCAAACAATGATTATAAAAACAACATGTTATAGTTGATGTTAATCTAAGGTTTTAATCGTCGATAAAGATTTTTCTTCTATTTAAGAAATATAAAAAAGCACCCAAGATAAGATCAAAGGTGCTGCATTTCCAGTTTGAACCTAATATACGTTTTCAACATGTCTGAGTTAAGGAAGTGTTAGAAATTTTTTTCGCTTTATGTCATTCCAATAACAATTGCTGGTCTTCCTATTGGGTAATATTCAATTTTCTTGCACGCTCTGATTCGATCTTCTTCAAGACAATTTCTACCATCAAAAATGATTGGCCGTCTCATTGTTGTCATCAATGTTTTCAAATCTAAAAGTCTAAACTCTTTCCATTCGGTAACAATGAATACAGCATCCGCATTCACTGCCGCTTCGCGGACTGTGCTTGCAAACCTGATTGTATCCCCTAATATGTTCTTCGCATTATCCACTGCAACCGGATCATAAGCTACCACTTCTGCTCCAAGTTTGGTTAATGAACGCGCAATTTTGATTGATGGAGCTTCCCTCATGTCGTCTGTCTCTGGCTTGAAAGCGAGACCAAGCATTGCAACTTTTTTCCCTTTTAAATCTCCTAAGCGATTTATCGCTTTGGTTACAAGGAGCTCCTGCTGAAAATCATTGATCGCTACTGTTTCTTTTAACAGGGAAAAATGTACTCCATTTAAATTGGCAGTATGAAGCAACGCTTTAACATCCTTTGGAAAACAAGATCCTCCATAACCAATGCCGGGCTGTAAAAAAGCTTCTCCGATCCTTTTATCTTTTCCCATTCCCTTTGCTACATCTTTAACATCTGCACCCACTACTCCGCACAAATTGGCAACTTCATTGATAAAGCTAATCTTGGTCGCCAAAAAGGCATTAGATGCGTACTTAATCATTTCCGCACTTCGTATGCTTGTTAATATAAATGGTACATTTAATGGACGATACATTTCTTGTACTTTCTTAGCAGCCTCATCATTTTCAGAACCGATTATGATTCGATCTGCTTGCATCGTATCCATGACGGCAGACCCTTGTCTTAAAAATTCAGGATTTGATACCATATTAAAGGTGACACTTTCGTTACAATGTTCTTCAATGATGCTTTTAATAAAATCATTCGTACCAACAGGCACAGTACTCTTTATAACGACTACTGAACTCTGTACCAGGTTCGCAGCAATATCCTTCGCGGCCTGCACAATATAAGATAAATCTGCTCCCCCATCCTCCATTTGCGGTGTTCCTACGGCAATTATGATAATCTCGGCACCATTTAGCGCTTCTCGATGAGATGTAGTAAATAGCAGTCTACCCGCTGCAGCATTTTGAATAAGCAAATTCTCCAGACCAGGTTCATATATTGGAGAAATCCCTTGACGTAGGCTTTTAATTTTCTGTTCATCTGTATCGATACAAATGACATTATGACCTATTTCTGACAAACAAACACCAGTGGACAGCCCGACATAACCTGTACCCAAAACTGCTATTTTCATATTATTCAAGCTCTCTCTTTATAATTTGGAGGTTTTCTTTCTTATTTACATCCCTTAAATAGGAAAGTACCTCGTCTCTTATATCATCCCTGCGCAGAGCAAAGTCTATTGTTGCCTTAATGAATCCAACTTTATCACCAATATCATATCGGTTTCCCTCAAAGTTATATGCTAATACAGCCTGCTGTTTATTTAGCTCATTAATGGCATCAGTAAGTTGTAATTCATTACCATGTCCAACCGGAAGCTTGGAAAGCGTTTCAAAAATCTCGGGTCTAAAAACATAACGCCCCATTATCGCATATCTGGAAGGCGCCTCTTCCCTTTTCGGTTTTTCCACCAAAGAATCTATATGAAAAAGGTTTGGCTCTATCATTGTCCCTTTTGGCTTAATAATTCCATATTTACTGACATCCTTTTCCGGAACATTCTGAACAGCTACGACGGAACTGTTGCAATACTCAAAAACACTGATGATTTGTTTCAGACAGGGTGTTTTAGACATAACGATGTCATCCCCTAACAAAACGGCAAAAGGTTCATTTCCAATGAAGCTTTTAGCACAGAGAATTGCATGTCCTAGACCCATCGGTTCCTTTTGGCGGACATAATAGATATTTGCCAAGCTGGATATTTTCTGAACTTCCTCTAAAATATCAAGCTGGTTTTTTCTTAAAAGTGCATCTTCCAACTCATAGGATTTATCAAAATGATCCTCTATTGATCTTTTTCCTCTACCGATTATGATAATTATTTCCTCTATGCCCGAAGCTACTGCTTCTTCAACAATATATTGAATCGTTGGTTTATCAACAATCGGCAGCATTTCCTTAGCCTGAGCTTTTGTAGCAGGCAAAAATCGGGTCCCTAGACCTGCGGCCGGAATAATGGCCTTTCGGATTTTCATAAGCTGCCTCCCTTTTGCATTCATTAATCCTTTATATGCAATAGGACAACTTACGGTCTAGTTAGTAGCCCAATTCGTCCATTTTTATTTAACGGGGCCAGTAGGCTATATATGGAAGAATTCCAATCTGGCTGTGGCCGGGCCCCGCAGCCTGTCGGTTAGTGCCCTTTAAAACCTCCATTACACTTTTTATGTAATGGAGATTGAAATGGTCGATATACGGTTTGTATAAACCGCTGTGGAGCTTTTTGCGGTACAGTAGCCTAAACGATTTCCCTTTCCCTTTCTTTGAAAAACTCCATCGCAGGCAGTTTTTTGTTTAATTTTAAAGGCTCTTTTCGTAAAGGTTGTTGTTTTTAAAACGAAACAATCTAAGGTTGATTGGAGCGGAAGTGCGAGACTCCTGCGGGAGCGGCGGGACAGGTGTGACCCCACAGGCGTTTACGCCGAGGGGGCTCACCGCCCGCCCCGCGGAAAGCGAGCATCTGGAGGGGAAATCAACCACACCTCACTACTTGGTAAATAGGAACAAAGTATGTGAAAACAGCCATTTTAAAATATATGATGGACTGTATTCATGATTTTGAGGTGGGAATTTTCAAATGAAAGGGGAGGTTTTTTTAACCCCATCCATTTTTAATAAGAATTCGATCTATGTTGAATGGATATAGTTAAGGAATTTTACTTCTAAAGCAACAACACTTATCATCCTTTTAGAGGGTAATGCAACACTTTTACTTTCTCGGTACATGAAGAGCAAAACTTAGCATATTGGATACAATTCTAATGAATCATTTCGCTCCATTTACAAACTTCGTCTAGTTTCGACATATGGGAACTACTGTGCACCGGAATCCGATGGAAATGAACTTGTTTCCAAATAAAGAAGAAGAGGCTTTAACAGCCTCTTCTTCTTTATTTAGTTTCATCTTCATTTTTACTGCTATTTGCTATAAACATCGCAATTTGCGCCTTTTTTTCTACATCTAAATCAAGTGTATCGATTATGCTAAAAGGTGATTTTAATAAGAGGGGTTGTGGTTGTGGTTGTGCAATCTTCGTTATTTCTTGCAAGATTTTATCTGAAGTTTGATCTTGTTGTTTAATTAACTGATTCTGAAGTTGAATCTGAAGCTGCTTCTGTTGTTCTTCTTGGAGTTCGAGTTGGACTTGAATTTTTTCTAGTGGTTGTGAACGCTTCGATATTTCATGTAAGACTTTATCTAAATGCTCATCTTGTTGTTTAGATAATTTATTCTGAAGTTGAACCTGAAGTTCCTTCTGTTGTTTTTCTTGGTGTTGGAGTTGGTCTTGAACTTTTTCCAGTGGTTGTGCAATCTTCGTTATTTCTTGTAAGATTTTATTTAAAGTCTCATTTTGTTGTTTAATTAACTGATTCTGAAGTTCCACCTGAAGTTCCTTCTGTTGTTTTTCTTGGAGTTGGAGTTGGAGTTGAATGTTCTCTAATATATGGTTATATTTCTTCCTATTGTCTTCCTTGTGATTATCTGTTTGATCATTTTTACCCATTAGGTTCCCACCCTTTTCACTATTTATTGGTTATGGAGGCACATTTGAATTACATATTGCGTCGTTAGAAAATCGTCTTCTCAATTGACCTTGGATTCACCTTTTATGTTTCTAGTAAATCGCTTTTGTTGCAGAATCAGTTTAAGAACATTCGGAGATAGGCTATTTAACCATTTCTTAGTATTGTCGACATGATTGTGTTGCCGTTGCCGATCATAATGATAGCAATGTACTTGTAATTTATTGTGTCGGGAAAACAACTGATCCATCGTAATCATTCCGGTCTATACTTCAAGAGTAATGGAAGCCCAAAAAATGGTACAGTTTAAGCAGTCTTAATCTAAATGTTTGGCATCAAATTTAGGGATGTTTGAAAATGATTCACCTCATTTTAGTTTAGGAAACCATACATGTGGTTTCCGATTTTCTTATTTGCATAGACAGATCTTTCATAGATAAACAACCATCACTTTCTTTCTATAGTTATTCAACAAGCCTTTGAATGACTGAGCGTTTGTCATGTGTAAATGTTAAACATATACAATCTTCCAAAAAAAATTTAAAAAAACCACTTTAATAAGGAAAAACGTTATCTGGTTGCAAAAATGATTTTACGAATATTGTAATTTGTCCTAATAAATGCCGAACGTGCACTTTTAGAAACGGGAGAAATAATGCATTTCCGCCCATATTGCGAATTTTAGAGTCTGGAGAATTCCAAACTAAAAAGTCGAACTCCTTTATGTTTAGGGTTCGACTTTCCTTTTTTAATTTTCCCTGCTTGTACGACATAATTGGATTTGTAAGAAATCATCATGCACTGTTAGCGATACTGGCCAGGCCCAAATTTCGCATAATCTCATTTATATCGGTTAGTTTCCTATATCGCATTGAAGTCGATATTTTTTTGCCATTCTTCATACGATTCAGGATCGATTTTCTTTGCTTGTTTCAGGAAAGTATCCAATAACCCCAATTTCTTTAAATCACGAAACATCTTTGGATTATATGGATCATTCATTGTGAGGCCATCTGAATGATCGATTGCTTTCAGCACATTTCCCTTTGTTACAACAAAATGTCCGATTGAGGTCTTGATTCTAATAAATCCAACTCTCTTCAGTTCCTTTCGAATCATTATGATTTGTTCTGTAATCGATTCGGGAATATCTTGCTTCCCTTTCAAAAAATCTTTTAGATTAGGACCTTTTAAATATTCCATAATTACATAGTTTGGTCCGACTTCATATAACCTCGGAACAATATGAGTATCCTTCGCTGCTTCAAGTGCTTTTCCCTCTTTAGTTGCTGCATTTGGATTGACATAAATTTTTACGCAAATATCTTCATCAAGCTGAAAAACTGCACCTTGACTTCCTGCCCCAATTAGTTTTAATGTGGTTGGATTATGAATAAGAAGGTCCTTTTTACCGTTCTTTTCAATTCTTTCAACCCTTATTAATTTAAAATCATTCATCTAATCTACCACCTCTTTGCTGCTTATTAATAACCATAATATCTATACTATGAAATCATCGAATAGTTGCTTTAGGATAATAACACTTATTCATAAAATTAAGTCATACCTTCTTTTATTGAGTTCTTAAGGAAAGCCTTTCCTAGCATTTCTTCAGATTCTTATGCTCATACACATAAAAATAAGAACTTTACAAAAAACAAACAAATATATGTACTTGTCCGTTTCGAATCTTTTCCATTTTGCATTTACTATAAAAGTGGATTAACCAGAAAGATCAGAAAGGAGACTTGAGATGGGATATATTGAAGATTTACGTGCTCTCGTAGGAACTAGAGCTTTGATACTTACTGGGGTCACCGTTTTGGTTATCGATCAGAACAGCCGTTTTCTAATGGTACAATCCGAAAAAATGTGGAAATTGCCGGGCGGCTTCATCGAATTAGGAGAATCTGCGGAAGAGGCATGCAGACGTGAAATTTTGGAGGAAACAGGAATTAACATCGGAAACCTTCAATTAATTGGCGTTTTTTCAGGGAAGGACTATTTTACGAAGCTGCCTAATGGTGATCAATACTTTTCAGTCAACATTGCTTACGTTACCGAAGAAATACTCAGCGGAGATTTAAAACCTGATGATATAGAAATACAAAAAGTACAATTTTTTAAATGGTCCGCTTTTCCGAAAGATCTTTCTGAACGAGATCAACAAATATTTCAAAGTTTTATCGAAAATTTGATTTTAGAGAGAAGAAAGGGATTGAAATAGTGAAGACAATCGCTTTTTACATTAGAGAACCAATAAAAATCAATCAAGGGTTTATGTACAATCAGATCATTATGCTGGATCAATATCGTCCTATTGTTATAGGACCTTACCCAAATTGCGACAATGTTCAATATCAGTTTGAACACTATTATAATTTGAACGAAATTCAAGACCTTGGAGCTTTCTTTAAGGAGCAAAATGTCGTCGCGATTCACGCTCATCAGGGGAAACATTCCATCGATATATTACCAGCAGCAATAGAGTATGATATACCTTTGGTTGTACATTTTCGAGGACGTGATTCTTCCACTCAAACATTTAAGAGATTTCGCAAAAATGTCCTCCGATATCAAAATTTAGTAAAACATGGAGCTGCTTGTTTTTCAGTTTGCCATTTTCTTGCAGATGAATTGAAAAAATTAGGATTTAAAGAAGATAAAATACATGTACTATATGGGGGGCTGGATTTAGATTTATACCCATTTGTCCAACGTTCCCTACCTAATGAAGGAGAAATCCGAATCTTGTCCGTAGCCAGACTTGTCGAGAAAAAGGGGTTCCTTACACTTTTGAAGGCTTTTCAACGGATTCATCAGGAATACCCTAGAACGACACTGCACATCATTGGGACTGGAGAAGATGAAGAGAAGTTAAGAATTTTCATTGATGAAAATCAATTAAACGAACGCGTTTTTCTTAGAGGACCAATGGATTCAAACCAAATCTCTAACGAATTAAGAGATTCCCACCTCTTTTGCCTTGCCAGTGAAACAGGCGAAGATGGTGATGTTGAAGGGATTCCAAATGCATTAAAAGAAGCTATGGCAAGTGGTTTACCAGTCATCTCCACCTTTCACGGTGGGATTCCGGAATTGATTGAGCATAAAAAAACAGGTTACCTTGTTCCTGAGAAAGATGATTTAAAGTTGGCTCAAGGTCTAAAATATTTCCTGAGTCATCCAAGAGTATGGAAGAGATATACCAGAAGTGCAAGACAGGTAATTGATGAAAATTTCGATTTGAATAAACAAATCATCGAACAACAAAGGCTATACAGCATAATAGAAAAAAACAACGAAATTAATTAACCATGGGTCAGTCCAAAATAACCTGTTGAGGTCGTAAAATCATTAATTTGTGGAAAGGTACATGTCATTCTTTTTAGCGATGGTAAAAAGTTTGTAATTAAATGAATGGCACTGAAAATAAAAGAACCAATAATAGTAGTAATTGAGTATGTGTGCAATAAATTAGCAATGTTCCTTCCTTTTGTCCCCGTCGGACTAATTTATACCCAAACGAAATCATAAAAACACTCCCAAATTACATTCCAAAAATACAATTTTGTTCAGATTCAATATTCGTGTTTATTTATCGAAAAGTTTTACTAGAACTTAGGGAAGGCGTCAATTTTGTCCATATGATTGATCCCAGAATTCGGGTGATATCGTAGTATGCAAAAATGAGTTGTCAGGTACAGTATCAGTTACCAAGAAACTTATCCATTTGCCTTCTCTATGCTAAATGAAGGGATTTAACATCATTTGTATTCCTACCCAAAGAAGAAAAGTGAAGCGCTGTACAAATTTCTTTTTAGAAAAGAAAAGTCATTTACCGAAACTTATAACGAATTTCATCAATCAATACAGAAGCAATAATGTTAATAAAAAAGATATGGTGAAAGTGAAAAAGAGCTAGACAAATATTTTTAAAGGAGACAAAGTGATATGACAAAATATCCAGTTAAATATGTACAAACATTAAGGGGCGGAACCGCACATGTCATTCTTTTCAGCGATGGTAAAGAATATGTCGTGAAGTGGTTCGATACTAAGAAAGGCAGAGAAAAGGAAGTGGTCAATGAATACCTGATCGGAAAGTTGGCAGAGCTTCTTTCACTTCCCGTTATCCCATTTGATCTTGTATATATACCGGAAGATTTCATCAAGAAGACGCCTGAATTACAATCCACTAAACACAACTATAGTTCTGGATACCAATATGGCTGTGTATTTATTAAAAACAGTACCGTTTTCGAGAATGTTAGAGAAAATCCTCCCACAAAGATGGATGTTAAAAACCGGGATATGCTTGCCGGTATAACGGTATTCGACCAATGGGTGAATAACTCTGATCGAGGTACGATGAATGTCATTTTGGAAAATCTCAGCGATGGCGGCTATTATGTCCATATGATTGATCATGGCAGAGTTTTTCCAGGACGCTACCAATGGTCTGCTCAAACGCTAAGTGAAACACCAGTATATAATTACCATTGGCCTTTTTATAAGTGGGCCTTCTCTCTTCTCGATGATCACAAAGAGCTTACATCATTTATAGAAAAAATTGTAAAATTGCCGAACGAATCGATCTATCAAGTAATCGAATCCATCCCTAAAGAGTGGAATGTGAAAACGAAGGATAGGGATGCTCTCTACAAGTTTCTTTTAGAACAGAAAAATAAATTGCCTGAAATCGTTGAACGTATCATCCAGCATCATAGCAATCCCAAATAACGCTGGATTTTTCCATAGAAAAAAGTAACTCTTATTTGCTTTAAAGGAGTTACTTTTTTTATTTATAAATTTTTCCATTCTATATAGGATTCGGGATCCATTTCTTTTAATTCTTCCAAGAACATTGGTAATAAACCTAACTTTTTTAGGCCTTTGAATATCAATTCTGGCTTGTTTCGAATCCGTGTAAAGGAGCTATAATGATCTATTACTTTTAATTCATCTTCCTTAGTTACAATAATGTGGCGCAAATCGGCATCCAATCTGGTAAACTTTAATCGCTTCATTTCTTTTAAAACAAAAAGAATTTGCCTCATCAATTTTTCGGATAGGATCCCCCCAGATTCTAAATATTGAAATAAAGTTGGCCCTTCAAGATATTCCATAATAATATAGTTATGCCCCACCTCATAAAGCCGTGGAATAGCGGGAGACTCCTGTGCAATTTTTAATACATTTCCCTCTTTAGCCGCAAATTCTGGTTTTGCACAAATTTTCACACATTTATCTGAGGAAATTTTAAAAACGGCCCCTTGCGCCCCCTTTCCGATCAGTGGAAACGACGTCGGATTTTTTATCACATCCACTTTTTTAATTCCTTCAGTAACACAGATAGATTTAAAGTCCTCCACTTTCAATCACTCCTTAACATTCCCTATCGCACTATTACTTTTTATCCTTTGTCTCTTTTTCTCTAAGATTCTTGGTGATGAATCCTTCGTCCCCTTGTCATTGTGCACATTCTGAAAGAAAACGGCTTTGATTATAGGGTTAAGAGAATAGCTTATATAAACCCTTTTATAATAAAAGAGGAATGATATACCTTTCACAAAAGTGTGAACAAGCAAGCATCATTTTTACTCTTATTTGAACAGAAGGAAAAATTCACGTAAGGATTTTAGTGAAAATACACACATGAAAATCTATGCAAAGAGACTTTTTCATATTGTGAGCTTCCTATATTTTATGTAAAAGATTAAAGTTTGCTATAGTCAAGCGCCAGTTCATCCAGTAATTTTTACTGGTCGACGGAAATAAGTAACAGATACATAACAATGTTCATGGTATAATTAACATGGGAAAACGCTTACAGAATAATCCAAACTTTTTGTTCTGAAAATTCATTCTTTTGGGAGTCGATGAAAGTTGACAGTGGATAAAAAAACAAGTAAAGAACAAACGATTTTTAATCATATTGGAAATAAAATCAAAACGGAAGACAGAGAAATCAATGTAGTTGCTAGATTAGAAGAACCACTAATTGTAGTTTTAGAAAATGTTTTGAGTGACGAAGAATGTGACGGACTTATTGAATTGTCAAAAGACAAAATGAATCGTTCCAAAATTGGAGTTACGCACGAAGTAAATGAGATAAGAACAAGCAGCAGTATGTTTTTTCAAGAAAATGAATATGACATCCTTACCAAAATTGAAAAAAGGATATCAACAATCATGAATATACCCGTTGAACATGGAGAGGGTATTCAAATTCTTAAATACACTCCTGGACAAGAGTATAAAGCTCATTTTGATTTTTTTACATCTTCAAGTATTGCAGCAAAAAATAATAGAATTAGCACAATCATCTTGTACTTAAATGATGTGGAGCATGGAGGGGAAACCTTTTTTCCTAAATTGAATTTTTCAGTATCCCCGCGAAAGGGAAGGGCTGTGTATTTCGAATATTTTTACAACGATAAAAACCTAAACGAACTAACTTTACACGGTGGGGCGCCCGTTATCACTGGGGAAAAATGGGTTGCAACACAATGGATGAGGAGACAGAGTAGCCGCTCATGATGTATAAACGATAGACTTTAAAAGCCTCAATTTTAGGTGCCTAATGAACAAAGGCACCTATTCGTTCATTTAAAAATCTCCTATTTAAAGTCGCCAAACAAAAAATAATGATCAATAGTCTGAATTGGCACTGTTTTGTCCCATCAAACTATTTGCGACGTTTCAAATTACGCTTTTACCCTAGGTTTTTCTTTAGGTTTGATGTCAAAATACCTTTGCATGCATTCACTATTCATTTACCTTTGTTGCTCTTTCTAAAATTATCGTAATCAGTCTTAATGTAATGAAATACCTTCGCGTTGCCATTATGGTCAGGATGAGTTATTTTTAGTAACCCTTTATATTCTGCTAATACTTCTTTATCGCTCGCCATTTTAGAAAGCCCTAATTTTTCACTATAATCATTGGATTGAATAGTGGAGTCAATCATGTAATTGTTTCTGATTTTTTCTTTTAATTTTATCAATTCATTACGTAATTCAATATTTTCTTTTAATAAATCCTTTGATTCATTTTGTAATTCACTTTTCTCATTCTTTAGAATGGCAACTTCCTTTTTGAACATATCCCTTTGCTGAATCAATATTCTTTTTGCTGTCTCATGAAGCTCTTCGATACCTTCTATATGCTTTTCTTGAGCTTGTATTTTTAATTTTAATCGGTGTATGATTTCGTCCTTATTTTGAATTATACTATCATTTATAGCCAGCTTTGAAGCTGTGTCATCGCTTATGTATCCGGTGTTCCTCTTTCCGTTCCCCGCGTATTTAATCTTACCTTCGCCAAGCCAGCGCCTGACAGTCTGTACACTAATACTTTCTGTTACTCCTGCATCTTTTAACATTTCAAATGCTTGATCTGTGTCATCCATTATGTATCCGGTTTTCCTATTCCCGTTGCCTCCCTCATATTTAATCTTACCTTCACGAAGCCAGCGTCTAACAGTTTGTATACTACTGCTTTCTGTTACTCCTGCATCCTTTAGCAGGTCGAAAGCTTGATCTGTATTCACATTGTTCCCCCTTTCCCCTTATTACGCAATGAATTGTTACTTCGAATGATATGATAGTACCTTATTAAAAGGAAAAATTTTTACAAAGAAGGAGCCTAATTTGTATGTCAATGTTTTAAATAATAGCATAGGCATATTCTAAACAAAGAACAAATAGATGAAGAATATATGACGAATATCACAGGGAGATAACGATAATGTATCAGAGTAAAATTGTGGAGCCAGAAAAAAATATCGGTAACTACGTATTCATGATATCATTGGTGGAGTTACGGGCAGTATATATACATTCAGATTGAATCTAGAATCCAGTGACAGTGAGAATGGACGCCTACTTAATCTATAAACGTGATGTTATCTTATATGCTTCCGTGGGGGATCTTTTGATGCCCTATTAAAAGAGATAAGAGTCATACTTAAAAATCCCGATCTCTCAGTGATATTAATGAGAAATCGGGATTTATTTATTCACACATTGCAGCTGCAACTATTCACAAAAACAGCTGTTATTATTTAACAAATTATTTTTCACCCTCTGTATAAATTTGAAAGGTTACACCGAATTTGTCTGTTACAATCCCATAAGCAGGGCTGAAAAAAGCTTCCTGCAGAGGCATTTTCACTTCTCCACCTTGCGACAAAGTTTCAAAGATTCGTTTTGATTTTTCAATTTCGTTAATTGAAATGCAGATCGTGACTTGATCTCCAGATTGACTGGTTTGACCTGGAAACGTATCCGAAAACATGAAGTCCGTTTCCCCTACCTTTAACATTGCGTGTGCCACAAGATCCTTTGCTTCTTCTGGAAGAGGAAATTCAGGATTTTCTGGCATTTCTCCAAAAGTTTGTTTAAAGAGGACTTTTGCATCCAATGCCTTTTCGTAAAATTGAATCGCTTCCTTCGCATTTCCGTTCATCATTAAATATGGAGATAATCGCATGGTCATAATTAGATAACTCCTTTTGCTTTGAATTTTTTTACTAAGCTGGGAAATTTCCAGGCTTGCTTTTGAACTGTCAATGGCAATAATCACTATACCATTATTGCCCATGATTGAATTTTACAACTCAGAACATGCGTTCGTCAACGAAATTTTACTGAAAACTATCAAATTTTCTAAATGTTGAATTGAAAATTCCAAGATTCTTGATGTATAGACAAAGTATGTCACGTTATGGCAGTTATGGGAAACTTCTTTTATTCATGGTTTTTCAAATCATGTAGCATTTCAAATAAGAATAGATGAAATGAAAAAGGCATAACCCTAGTAGATCACCGGTATCATGCCTCAAGAATGCTTAAAAAGTGTTGGAATTTTTGTAATGTCGCTTAATCTTATTAACCTGCTATCCTTTCCGAATCCTGTGTTTTTTTTAGTTTTGGTAACTTAGAGTCTATAGATAGGAAGCGGCTTCCATTCAATACTAGGTGAAGGGCAATAATCATAAGAACGAGATCCAGTTCATACCCTGAGCCTTCTCCATTCCCCATAAAACCTGCTGGGAATTTCACATAAACAATTGCACCAGCCATGATGAATACAAGGAGGGCAGAAATTATTCTTGTTCCAAGACCTATTATTAAAGCAATTCCTCCAACCAATTCAATAATACCGACTACATAGGCCATGAATCCCGGAATGCCTATACTTTGAAACCACCCTGAAGTGTTTTCCAATCCACCTTTAAATTTTGACAAACCATGCAAGAAAAAAGAAATTCCCAACATAACTCTTAATAAAAAGGTACCGATTTCTTGTTTATTCATGACACATCTCCTTTTTTTATTTAACACTACAAAGTGTAGTGTAGAGTGGTAAAAAAATCAAGTGAAAGTCATCAGACAATCACTATAGTCATTCCTATAAGGATAACCAAAACATAAATGGAAACAAAAATCGTGGTAGTTTCAGCCCTTAAAGGAATTGTTTTATGGGGATCAATCAATTGCTGAAGTCTATAGTTAACTGATTCATTCGAGAAATGAACAAGGACAGGAGAGGATTTATCAGTGCACCCATGTTTAATTAACTTCAATAAAGCGGCACTTATTCCTAATTCAGTCCCCATTTTATGAATCGCATTCTCGTCGGCTGATAATTCACTTATTATTTTGTAATTTTTATGACACCATTTTGTCAGTGGGACAAACCATAACGCATTTGAAATCAACTGTAAAATAAAGATGACGAGTGGATCATATTTCTTTTGGTGAAAAGCTTCATGCTCCACTACCGCTTCTAGTTCATCAAAGTCCAGTAATCGAATTAAACCAGTACTGAACACAATGAAAGGCCGCCTGAAACCAAGCGTAAACGCAAGAGGCAGTTCAGCGTTCACAACTAAGATATCATTGTTGTCCCGATTGAATGTTTCATTTACATTCCTTGTCATATCAACGTTTTTTGAAAGAAAAAGCTTTTGTTTAAACCTTCTGGATAAGAAATATTGCTCTGCAATTTTGAATAAGGTACTTAATATACTATAGGATATTATTATACTGAGCAGTGTGACGACCACAAAGTAGTATACTGAATCTTCCTTGAATAAACTAAAACAAAATTTAAAGAAATTAGCTTTAATATTCACGCCAAAAAAGATGTGTACTAAAAAAGCTCCCATTTGGCACCATACTACACAGGCAATTAAAAGACTCAGGCTTATCACAAAATAAGACTTTCTCTTCCACATTATAATTTATCCTTTTTTAACGATTGAATTTTTTGTTCCAATTTTTCAATTAAACCTTGGTCAGCGTCTTTCATGGCATCCAGCATATGGCTTATGACCGCTCCACCAAATTCATCCAGCAAGTTCTCAGTCAGTTTCTTTGACTGCTCTTCAAAAAACTCCTCTTTGGACTGCACCGGGCGAAATAATGAAAGCCTTCCTTCAGACCTCTTTTCAAGAATGCCTTTTTCAACTAAACGATTCATGACGGTCATTACTGTGTTGAAATTGATAGGTTTGTCAAGTTCCAATGATTGTTGAACCGCTTTAATGCTTTGTTCATCTTTATCCCATAAATATTCCATGATATTTGCTTCCAATGGACCAAAGAAACGATTCAGTCCAACTTCATCATATTTAAAATTTTTAATTTTCATCCTTTTCCACCTCCCACTACAAATTGTAGTGGAAATCACTGTTACAATCAAGTTTCATCCGGAAGATATGAACGTTGATTTCCACTCCAGGTACTTGCTTTCATCTCAGGAGTCTCCTACCTTCCGTTCCAATCAACTGAAACGTTTATAAATAAAAAATGTAGATAAACTGGCTTTTATTCGAGTTTGACTACAGTCTAATTCGAGCCTTTTACAGGCACGTTTCAATAATTAATAGTAATCCTTTGTCCTCCATTACCTCAAAGGGGGATCAAAATTTGTCCAGGAATTTAAAAACGAGCCTTATTGGGGCTCGTTTTCAGTATATCGTCGGCATGGTCTTCCCAAACCTTCATTTTTACAGGAAACTTGAATCTATTTTTTTACTATTTTATCCGGATGATCACTATTAATCGTAACTCTTTGTGCAAGTTCCTCTATTTCAGCAGAATCATAAAAATGATATCCTTTTGCCGTCGTTTGGGCCGCAACGTACATTGCAGCAGCTACTTTGTTTGCTTCTATTGCACGATATGGACGTAAAGGGCCTACAAAGACAAATTTTGCAAAAGTACTTAGCAGCCCAGAAATCTTTTCACCTGCCCTGAATTCCTTTCGTTCTCCAAGAAGTAAGGAAGGACGGAAAATATGTACAGTATTCAATGCCAGATGTTGTAGTGTACCTTCCACATCACCTTTAACACGGCTGTAGAAGAACTTTGATTTGGAATTGGCACCCATGGCCGTAATGACGAGTATTTTTTCAACATTGGATGTCTTTGCCAATCTAGCTGCTTCAATTACATAGTCATAATCCACTTTACGAAATGCTTCCTTCGATTTAGCCTTTTTAATAGTTGTACCCAAACAAATGAACACATCGGTGACTTTGAACAAATCGGCATACTTGGATAAATTATCGAAATCCACAACATGTCCTATGCATTTTGGATCGGCGAGTTTCAGTGCCCTTCTTGTCAGCAAATGGATTTCACTATAGATTTTGCTTTTGCCTAGCTCTTTAACCAACTGGGTGCCTACCATACCTGTAGCGCCTAAAATCAATGCCTTCTTAATAGTCATGATTTCCTTCTTTCTATACTTTGCTTTTCAATCAACCATTTCCTTTTTAACTAACCTAGCTTAATAGGACTAAGATAAATGATTCACTTGATTGAAATCATCAATTATCCAGGAATCAACTTCAAATCTGATCGTACTCAAACATGCATTGAACAAGCGCATTTCGTTTGATACGATCGACTCATTTGACATCAAGCGTAAAATAAAATGAATGACGGCTCCATGGGCAACAAGTATAACTTTCTTCTCAGGATACTCCTTCTGAATTTCCTGGAGCCCATTCATCAGCCTGTTTCGTAGAGATTCCTGATTTTCCTGACCAGGATAATCTTTATCCCTGAATGCAGACTTCCTTTCCGCTGCAGTCATTCCTTCAGCGGCGCCAAAATTCTTTTCAATGAATTCCATTTTTTCAATAACCGGTACTTCAATATAGTGCGAAATGATATCCGCCGTCTCCCTTGCCCTCTTCAGGGGGCTTGTAATAATTACATCCCAATCATCTTTTGATAAAAATTCACCACATTGCCGTGCCTGTATCTTTCCAAGTTCATTTAAAGGAATATCAGTCTGCCCTTGCAGCTTTCCTAGTGCATTCCAATCTGTTTGACCATGCCGCACTAAACAAATAGTAGTAATTGTCCTCAAACCCCTCTAAGTAGATTGTTATTTTCTCACTTCTTCAATGATGGAATGTCCTTCAGTCCGTTCGAGATCTGACCATTTCCACTTTTCATGCAAGCGCAGCCTTCCATCAGGAAGCATTTCAGGGGTGGAAAGGCAGCTGCCTCCTCTAATTTCACCTTTTTCATTGATATGATTATACCTGAATTCCAGAGTTCCATCCAGATTGACCAGCCCTATTAAAGTCCCTTTAACAATCTCTCCCCCCTGATAACTTGCTGAAAGAATTGAGCCGTCTTGTGAATAGTGGAAGGTAGTATTTCCTGACACTTCTCCATTTTCAGAATTGATTTTAGCTTTGAATATCCGACCATCATAATTAAACATCATCATTCCCCCATATGAATTAATAAGGATAATGATACCAAATTAATTAAAAAAAGAATATTGAAAAATCTTATGGGATTTATAAATCTGTGTCCATGGAAATGACACAAAAAATACATAATATTCCCCATTGAATTCCCCTATTATGATGTGGTTATATTAGGGAAGATGTTACTTATGGAATGAATAATCCCCAATTTGAAACGTCTAATTAAACTGGAAGATTTTGGTGAGGTGCTCAAGTGAAAGAAATACTTCTGATTCTACTATTACAACTTATTTATGTTCCGATTTACACATTGCGAACCATTTTCTTAGTAAAAAATATTACCATACTAGCCTCGATACTGGGTATTGCAGAAATGTTAATATACGTTTTTGGATTATCCCTCGTATTTGGCGGTGACCAAAGCATACTCGCCATGGTTGTATATGCAGTCGGTTTTGGAATCGGAATAATTTTTGGTACGAAAATTGAGCAAAAACTTGCCATCGGTTTTATTAATGTAACCGTTAATACTCAAACCAAAAATGAACATTTGGTAGATACATTGAGGAACAACGGATTTGGTGTAACTCTTTATACGGGCGAGGGCAGGGATAGCAACCGTTATCGTATGGAAATCTTGACCAAACGCAATCGGGAACAAGAATTGATAGCAACCGTTGAAAAGTTTGAACCTAAGGCTTTCATCATTTCATATGAACCACGTTATTTTAAAGGTGGATTTTTATTGGATCGGTTGAAAAATAAAGCAAGCTGAAAATGAAAAGCAAAAGCCCATCTTATTAAGATGGGCTTTTGCTTTATATCGTTTTTGATTTTCTTATTCTCACTGCCCTCGTTACCGGTTGTTTTTTAATCCACTTTAAATATTTTTTTAATGCTTCATCATCTTTTAACAAAAGCACGGTATTTAGTCGGATGGCCAGTTCTCGGTTTATATACAGTGCGTGAATCTGTTTGTGGCAAGATTTACAGAGATAGGCTATTGATAAATGGCTTCCGCCAAATTCTCTGGGTGTTAAATGATGGATGGTCAGTTCTATCTCATCCCTATCACAAAGCTCACAAGTACCTATCATTACATTACTCGGCCAATTATGGCTTTACGGATTTTCCTTCTTCAACAATATGAAACATCAAATGGGCAAGATGATGGATTGGTCCGTACTCTTCATTGTCATCATCTTCTTCATCCTCCACTTCCACTTCATCCATCCCTTGTAAATAAAGTGCCATGAACTCATAAAAATCATTTTTAGTAAAGGAGTAACAATCACTTGGATCCTGATTATCTTCTTCATACTGTAAAACTAGATGGGATAAATCACCCTCATCATCTTCAGCATCAAAAAATACGAAATAACCGATATTTGTATCCAGTTCAAATAATCTGCGAAATCCGCGTGATGTTGCTTTTTCAAACTCAGGCGACGTCAATTTTTGCACTTGCATGCTGTCTACATTATCTTCTTGATGAAAGCCCACGATAAATGTGTTCATAATCAAACCTCCTGTTGAATATGGATAACCATTAGTATCCCCATTTAACCGAATTTATTCCATTTAGAGGTTTGTTTCCAAAACGACCGGGCAATGATCGCTGCCCATGACATCGCAGTGAATGTTTGCCTCCATTAAAGAATCCGCCAGACGTTTTGAAACAATGAAATAATCGATTCTCCACCCAATATTCCGCTCCCTGACTTTTGCCATATATGACCACCAAGTATAAGAGCCTTCCTGGTCTGGATAAAAATGGCGAAATGTATCGATAAACCCTGAATCAAGTAATTCAGTCATCTTTCCACGTTCTTCATTTGTAAAACCGGAATTCCCTATATTGGGTTTTGGGTTTTTCAAGTCGATTTCCTGGTGTGCGACATTGAGGTCACCACAAAAGATAACCGGCTTCACCAGGTCCAGTTCCTTAAGATATTTTATCATCTCATCTTCCCATTCGAGACGGTAATTCAGTCTCGATAAATCCCTTTTTGCATTGGGGGTATAAACATTCACCATATAAAAACTCTCGAATTCAAGTGTTATGATCCTGCCTTCCGGCTCCTCATCCAGCTCTCCTACACCATATTTCACTGAAAGCGGTTTTTCCTTCGTGAAAATGGCTGTACCTGAATATCCTTTTTTCAGTGCATAATTCCAATATTGATGGTACCCTTCCAACTCAAGTGAAATCTGCCCTTCTTGAAGCTTAGTTTCTTGAAGGCAGAAAATATCTGCATCCACGTCTTTAAAGTAATCTAAAAATCCTTTTTTAACACAAGCCCTAATTCCATTTACATTCCAGGAAACCAATTTCATATTCTCTTAAATTCTCCTTATGGCCAATTTAATTTCTTTACATTTCAACTATACTATTTATCTGCTTTTTTTCCCATTAGAGTACATTCGAAAACAATCTGGCAAATGATTCTTTTGAACGTTCCAGTAAACCACGATTGTTATACCCGATAGGATCTAGTTTGTCACTATCCATCATATCCTCTTTGTAATGAGTGATGAGATCTTCAATGGTACGGCTGCCCATAAGAAAGACATTCACTTCAAAATTCAGGTGGAAACTCCTCATATCCATATTTGCCGTTCCTATGGAAGCCATATCACCATCTACGATAATAAGTTTCTGATGTAGAAAACCTTTGTTGTACGAGTATACCTCTACGCCGAATTGAAGCAGCTCACCGAAATAGGAGCGACTGCCGTATTGGGTTAAAAACCCATCATTTATTGCCGGAACCATAACCCTGACTTGTATCCCCTTAATTGCGGCATGTTTAATTGCTGCTTTAATCGCTTGATTTGGTACGAAGTATGGACTTGCAATCCAGATTGATTTTGTGGCGTTCGTGATAAGTGAATAGTAAAAATCACTCATGATCCCCTGTTGTGTATCAGGTCCGCTCGCTACCACCTGGACAGCTCCATCCCCTTGTACCACTTTATTCTTGAATTCTGGACGTCCTTGCAATACATCTTCGCCGCTGACATATTCCCAATCCAAAAGGAAAACGGTATGAAGCATATATACCGCTTCACCTTTAAGGATCATATGTGTATCTCTCCAAAAACCAATGCTTTTATTTCGGCCTAAATATTCCTCTCCTACGTTTAAACCTCCTACAAAGCCAACTTCCCCATCTATGATGATGATTTTACGGTGATTCCTAAAATTAAATTTTTGATTGAAAAAACCGTGTTTCAATGGCGAAAAGGGATAGGCTTTAACCCCTGCATTTTTCATCCGTTTAACCTCATTATTTGAGAGGCTTAAACTTCCTGCCGCATCAAAAATGAATAAAACCTCCACACCATTTTTTGCTTTTTCAATAAGGATATCTATAATTTCAGTACCAAGCCTGTCGGAACGAAAAATATAGTATTCAATATGGATGAATTTCTCAGCTTTTCTTAATTGTTTTATGATTTCTGTAAACGTTTCGTTGCCATTTTTCAATACTTCCGTTTTCGATGATGTACTAATTGTGGTCTCAGATGCATTTTTGGCAAAAGCTGCGAATGATTTCTGATGATCATTCAAGAACGATAAATCTGGAGAGGATACCCGTGTAACAAGACTCTTCCATTCTTCTCGATCTTTTTTCCTTTTACTTCGGAATAAATACCCCTTTAAATAGAGCTGACCTGAGAATAGATAAAACACATATCCAAATACCGGGAAAAATAAAAGCACATACATCCATAAAAGTGTCTCGTGGGCAAATCTATTTTCGAGCATTAGTGAAAATAGGGTGATAAACATGACCAAAATATATAATCCAATAAAAAATAGCTTCACGTCGAAGCTAACTTGAGTGAACAGGATCATATAAACTGAAGCAATTAATATAAATAAAAATACAATTTCCATCCTTCTTCTTTTCATTTTTTCATTCTCCTACACAGCAATATTTTATATATAAATATCATATACCCATATTTGATGGTAAAAGAAACAAAACACTTACGAAAACAATGTTCGCAAGTGCTTTGTGTATTACCTATCCAGTTATCACTTCATGACAGGAATCAAACTTTCATACAGCTCCATATACTTTAATGACGATGATGTCCAACTAAAGTCTAACTTCATTGCATTTTCGGCCATTTTCCTCCATCTTTTCGGCTGGAATTTGTACAGACCAACAGATTGCTCAATTGTATGGAGCATATCGTGTGCATTATAATTCGTAAAACTGAAGCCATTGCCTTCACCAGTAAATTGGTTATACGGTATGACCGTATCACGAAGTCCGCCAGTTTCCCTCACTAAAGGCAGTGTACCATAACGCAGTGCCAAGAGTTGGCCGATACCACATGGTTCGAATTGTGATGGCATCAGGAATAAATCAGAACCTGCATATATCCTTCTTGCTAACCCCTCATCAAAATATGTATGTACTGAAACCTGATTTGGATATTGGTCAGCTAAATGACGAAATGCCGATTCATATTGCTCTTCACCCGTACCTAAAAGAATGAATTGAATTCCTTGGTTCATCATTTCATGAAAAACATGTAGAACAAGATCTATTCCTTTTTGATCAACAAGCCTCGTTACCATTGATAAAACCGGGACGTCATCATTGACAGGAAGACCCAGCGATTCCTGTAGCTGACGTTTATTCTCCATCTTACCCTCATAAGAATCGAATGGAACAGCAAGATGTTCATCTGCTGCAGGATTATATTCCTCATAATCGATTCCATTGATAATCCCTTTAAGCTCACCTTTTCTCTTACGTAAAAACCCATCCAGATTTTCCCCGAAATAAGGTATCTGAATTTCTTCCGCATAACTTGGGCTTACCGTTGTTACGATGTTAGAAAAAGCCAGGCCGGCTTTCAAATAACTTACATTCCCATGAAATTCAAGACCATCGATATTAAAATATAACTCACTCAAATCGAGTAATTCAGCTAATACAACTTTAGGATAAACTCCTTGATAGCGTAAATTATGTATCGTAAATATCGTTTTAATATCCTGATAGAATGGATGGTTATGATAATGGGCTTTCTTCAAAACGCTGACAAGGCCCGTTTGCCAATCATGACAGTGTATAACATCCGGTTTTTCTTCCAAATAGGGTAATGCCTCTAAAATTGCACGGGAAAAGAAGGCGAACCTTTCGCCATCATCGAAGAAACCATAACTACCATGCCTTTTGAAATAATATTCATTATCCAGAAAATAATATGTAATTCCGTTAGCAACAAGTTTTTCGATGCCACAAAATTGCTGGCGCCAGCCAACAGGTACTTCAATACTCGTCATATGTTCCAATTCCTGTTTGAATTGGTTAGGAAGATCCCCGTATTTAGGTAGGATGACACTTACATGGACTCCCTGTTTTTTCAGCGCTTTCGGGAGCGCGCCTATAACGTCTCCGAGCCCTCCCGTTTTTATAAAAGGGGCGCATTCTGAAGCAGCAAATACAACGTTCATTGCCGCACCTCCTCTATCCTCTATTAAATTATTTCCGCTTTTTTTATTACAGTAGGCTGTTTTAAACCAATTACTGATTTTTCACTAGTAACTCTCACTTCTTTATCAGTTATGATATTTTCAACGATGGCTCCTTCTTCAATCACGCCTTTTTGCATGATGATGCTATTTCTTACTATCGCACCCTTTTTCACCTTTACCCCACGGAAGAGTATACTGTTTTCGACAATCCCTTCAATATCACAACCATTGGCTATCAATGAATTGGTAACCTTCGAAGAACTTGAATATTTGGTCGGTGCCTCATGTTTGATTTTCGTATAAACATCCCAAGTATCCCCGAAGAAAGAACGGATTACCGAAGGGTTCAGGAAATTCATATTACTGGCATGAAAGCTTTCAATGGAATGGATGAATGGCATATCACCTGTAAAGTTATAGCCTTTTACGGTAAAACGATGAAGATTTGCTTTCACAGCATCTTTCAAAAAGTCATATTCCCCACTGGCAACACAGCTTTTGATCAAATTCACCAATAGCGATTTACTTATGATGAAAGTTTCTAGACAAACATGGTCACCAGGTCTAGGGATGGTATAAAAGCTAATGTCAGTTATGTCTTCATCCGAATCTACCGAGCAGGTGTGATAGATTGGTTTTTCAATCAATTCCCCTACATAATCCTTATATACCACAGTGATATCCGCTTTATGTTTTTTGTGATAATCAAGCACTTCATTAAAATCCAATTTGCATACATGGCTTCCTGGGGAAATGATGACAGTATCTGCCTCTGCACGTTCGAAAAAGCTGAGATGATCATAAAATTGCTTCATATCGCCTGTTACCGTTTCATCCGGATGGATAGGGGGCAAGATGTATAAGCCTCCTGAACGCCGATCCAAGTTCCATTCTTTACCTGAGCCAAGATGATCCATAACTGAAAGATACTTTTCTTTTGGGAAAACGGCTACTTTTGATACATCTGCATTAATGAGATTCGACATAGTAAAGTCAATCAAACGGTAGCGTCCACCAAATGGCACAGATGCTACATTACGGTGAGCAGTCAGATCTTTTAAATGTTGTCTTTCATTGATTAAGTTTATAATACCCAACACATTTTCCATAGCATCTTCCCCTTTTTCTAGTTAAGAGTAATCTTTTTTTTGTTTGGATTGATAATGGTTTGATTTTCACCAATTAAGGTAATATCGGATGTCACAGCTGAATTGCCAACTACGGCACCATCTTCTATAACACAATTACTGGCTATGATGCTTCTTTCTATATGAACGTTTTCACCAATCGTGACATTAGGCATGATGACTGAATCTATTATGGTTGAACCATAGCCCACCTGTACATTATAGGATAAAACCGAATGTTCAATTTTCCCATGAATCATGCATCCTTCATTGATAAGCGACTGACTGACCTCGGCATCCGGTGATATATATTGCGGCGGATGATTTGCATTGCGGGCAAAAATTTTCCATTGCTGATCATTCAATTGGAAATTTGGCGTATCCTCCAATAAGTCCATATGTGCCTGCCAAAGGCTTTCGACCGTTCCAACATCTTTCCAATAATCATTAAAACGGTAGGCATATAGCTTTTTTCGATCTTCAAGCATTTTGGGAATGATGTTGCTGCCAAAATCATTGGAAGAATTTTCGTCTTTTTCATCATTGATTAAATACCGTCTTAGGGTTTTCCAATTGAAAAGGTAAACTCCCATGGAAGCAAGATTACTTTTTGGGAATTTTGGTTTTTCGTCAAATTGTGTGACTTTATCATCATCATTGGTATTCATGATTCCGAAACGACTTGCTTCCTGCCACGGCACTTGAATGACCGCTATTGTTGCCTCTGCATTTTTTTCGATGTGATAATCCAGCATCTTACTGTAGTCCATCTTATAAATATGGTCACCAGAGAGGATCAGTACATGTTCCGGATCATAGTTATCAATGTATTGGATATTTTGATAAACAGCATTTGCCGTCCCTTTATACCATTCACCGCCTTCTTTCCCTTGATAAGGAGGAAGTACGGAAACTCCGCCAACATCCAAATCAAGGTCCCAAGCTTTGCCATTACCAACATAATCATTTAGAATCAATGGCTGGTATTGGGTCAGTACCCCAACCGTATCTATACCAGAATGAGTGCAGTTACTTAATGGAAAATCGATGATTCTATATTTACCGCCAAAGGGAACAGCTGGTTTTGCCAAACCAATCGTCAATTCACCTAACCTTGACCCCTGGCCTCCTGCCAATAACATTGCTATCCATTTTTTCGCTCCCATTATTCGGTCACTCTCCCCCGTCTTTTTTTTGTTTGCTTCATAAAAATAGAAATGCCTAATGGAGGTACAGTTATTTCCATGCTGTATGGTTGATTATGGTATGGTATCTTTTTGACATTAATGGGTTCTTCATTGATCTGACCCGATCCTCCGAAAGCTGCTGAATCACTGCTGAAAACTTCTATATATTTGCCTTGGGATGGTACACCTATTTGATAGTGAGCATGAGCCTGTGCAGAAAAATTACAGACAACAATGCAATAATCGCCTTTGCGTTTACCTTTTCTCATAAAGGTGATGATACTTTGTTCACTATTGTTCGGATCGATCCATTCAAAACCTTCCTGGACATGATCCAGTCTCCAAAGGGAGGAAGTTTGGCTGTAAAAGTCCTGAAGGGTACGGAAGTAATATGCCATCTTTTCGTGGGATTCATATTCCAAAAGCAGCCAATCCAATTGTTCTTCATCTTTCCATTCTATGAATTGGCCAAATTCTCCTCCCATAAATAGAAGCTTCTTTCCAGGATGCGTCATGAAATACCCAAAAAGCAACCGTAAATTTGCAAACTTCTGCCAATAGTCACCTGGCATTTTATTCAATAATGACTTCTTGCCATGAACCACTTCATCATGTGAAAAGGGCAAGACGAAATTTTCTGAAAAAGCATAGAAAAATGAAAATGTTAAGAGGTTATGATGATATGGCCTTTCATTTGTTTCAAGTTTCATATAACGAAGGATATCGTTAGTCCATCCCATATTCCATTTGTAATTAAAGCCCAGGCCGCCTATATCGGTAGGAGAAGTTATAAGTGGCCGGTCTGTCGCTTCTTCAGCCATCATTAATGCATTGGGATATTTCTTAAAAACCACTTCGTTAAGTTTTTGTAAAAATTGTATGGCTTCCAGGTTTTCCTCACCGCCAAACTGGTTTTTCAGCTTGACCGGCAATGGATTATCATGATTCAAGTAAACCATTGACGATACCGCATCGACACGGACCCCATCAATATGGTATACATCCATCCAAAACATTACATTTGATATAAGGAAACTTATTACTTCTGGTTTAGTAAAATCAAAGTTGTATGTCCCCCATAACGGGCGATCTGCTCTCGTGTAATCAATTGGTTCATAGAGAGGCGTGCCATCAAAACGGGAAAGTCCATGCGCGTCTTTGCAAAAATGGGCGGGAACCCAGTCAAGGATTACACCTATGCCCTTTTGGTGGCAAAGGTTAATTAAATATTTAAAATCTTCCGGTGAACCGTACCGACTGTTTACGGAATAATAACCCGTGACCTGGTATCCCCACGATTTATCAAAAGGGTGTTCCATTATGGCCATGATTTCAATATGTGTAAAACTATTATCAATCACATATTCAACTAATCTATCAGCCAATTCACGGTACGAATAAAATTCACCATCTTCTTTCTGTTTCCATGTTCCTGGGTGCACTTCATAAATGGACATGGGTTTTTGATAAATATTTTCCTTTTTCCTATCGGCTATCCACTTCGAATCTTGCCATTCAAAATTATCCAGCCTTTTAATGACCGAAGCAGTATTTGGTCTGACCTCCGAATAAAAGGCATATGGATCGGCTTTTAGGATACGTTTATTTCCGGGTGTATGTATTTCATATTTATAGAGTTCCCCTTCTTGTAATCCTGGTACGAACAACACCCAGATACCTGAACGCTCGATCCGTTTCATCGCATGATCTTTTCCGTCCCAATTATTAAAATTACCGACTACTGAAACTTGCTTGGCATGGGGGGCCCAAACGGTGAAGCGTACTCCTTCATTACCTAATGTTGTCACAATGTGTGCACCAAGCATTTTATAGCTTTCATAAAGGGTGCCTTCATGAAACAAATACAAATCGAAATCGCTTGGATAAATCTCTTGTAGCTGGTCAATAATTGTACTCAATAAAACCCCTCCATCAGTATTAACTCGATAGTATTTTACCCATCCTTCCCCAGTTATTATATATATTCGATGAAAATGATATTAATCCTTCAAATGGAGGTGAAGTTATTGTTATAAATAGCCGTTTTTTTGTAAATTTAAACACTTTTTCAAAGAAAAAAGACATTTATTGTAAAAATATTATTATACCAAGAAAAACTCTCCCCTTTTTTTGGGAAGAGCTTTAAGGTATCCAGTATGAATGCTTCATGTTATTTGTTCATTTCGAATCATGGAAGTTTTCGTCAAGAATAAATAGGATAATGAGACTGACCATGCCAAAGGAGTATTCCCGTTTGGTAAATTACTGCCTCCAATATATAACTCAGGAACTTCCCAATTTTCCGGAATGATCATTTTTGTTTTATCTATATATTCATTAACTTTGTTCATCATGCCGAGTTCAAGGTAGCATAAGCCCAACCATGGAAGCCCGAAACACCATTCCGCTTCTTGACCGTCATTATAATAAAGGTCCTTCTCATATCTAATGCAACCATTTGTTCTTTCTAGTCTTTCTGTGACATTCTTCAATATTTCAAGTGCTATTTCACGGTCTACCAGCCGATACGGATAAATCAACGATAAAAGGGCCAAATCCGTCTCTTTTGAATAACTTTCCCTTGGAAGTAGGAAACGAAGTGTTTCTTCTCCCTTTTTAATCAGTTCTTCCTTGACGTTTACCAGCATTTTGACTGAATTCAATCCAGCAACACATGCACCTATGCTTGAAGCGTGGATTTCTATATTTTCTTCCCACATCCCGTTATCTTCCGACTGCCAATATTGCAGGCATTCCAAGTAATTGACCAGCTTTTGGACAATTTCTAAATCACGTTGGTTTCTTATCACCTTTTTACCATGCCTATATCCTTCACCGACACCCCATAAAAAGGCACCTACCGCATCATTTTGGGCATGCCCCCACTCATCGGGCAGTTCTTTTAGCTCAGTGGAATACCTTGCATGGATATGTTCAAATAGAAACTGGGGTTTCTGCACCGTATGAATATCTATCTTCCACTCATAGGTTTGAAATAAGTCGAATAAAGCATGATATGCTTTTTCGTAACGATTGGACGGATCATTTATAAAAGGTATTACTGTATAAACGACATCCCTTATCCAGACATAATTATAATCATCGGAAACGCTTGCAGTATATGCACCATTAGGAAGCCGCATGCGATCAAGAACCTCTAGGGCACCATTAACATTCATCAATTGAACACCTCCATAGTTATTTGCTTATTCCCATTGTAGACAGACTCCCGTTTTCTAAACGTTGGTTGTTTCATTTTCAATTAGAAGCGCTTTCATTTCTGCTAACCAAACCGATCATTCAGAAGTACATTCACCCTAGTTTATGTAATCACTGGCCATTTTGATAATCAAGCTTCCAATGTTCATTAAAAAGCGTCATTTGCCTAACCGTAATGAACGAACTCAAAAAGGTGCGGTTTATGAAATATGTTCTTGGGAAATAAAAAACCAGTAATGGCAATCCATTACTGGTTATATCGGCCTATCATTAAAATGTTTAGTAATGATCAAAAGAAATTTCGTAATTTCATCAAGGAAAGCAATCCAATCATAACCGTAGCCAATCGATGCCCCATTCAGGAATCTGCATATTACTAAGCAGCGCCAAAGGATCGATTCTAGGTATGAAAGTCCCTATCGAAGACCCTGTTTAGCAAAACCGATACTTAGGTATCCCATAAAATAAATTTACAACCCTTTACTCCTTGGCAAAAGCCTTCGACCTCGGAAAAGCCACCGCTTTTCCATTTTAGAATTATCCTGACTCGTATAATTTCACCGTTGTTTTAATAAGTTTCTTCAATTGCTTTTCAGCTGGCCAAGCAGAATGGGCAACTCACTATATATTTCGATGATCTCATTTATCGGCATTCTAACTAAACCGCTGGAAGATGGGGCAACGAATTCCATGGTCTCATTGAATGTAGTTTCTTCTTGCAGCCCCCATGAGATTTTTCGTAATTGACGATATTCCTGATAGACACCCTTTCCTACAAAACAGACAAGTTTAGGTTTATACTTTTTTATTTTCCTTTTTAATTGTTTCCTTCCTTTTATGTACTCTTCTTTAGTGATATCGTCCGCTCCTTTTGTAGGTCTGGAAACGATATTGGTAAAACCATAACCTAAATCCAGCAATGACGAGTCTTCAGTCGGTTCATATTTCCTTGGTGTCAGCCCGGACTCGAAGAGGATTTTCCAAAAGCGATTATTTGGATTCGCATAATGATGACCAGTCTCACCTGAACGAATGCTTGGGTTGAAACCTACGAACAAAATATCCAAATTTTCCTTTAAATGATCAGAGATGCCTTCCATTTTAAAACTCCTTTTCAAATTTGCTATTTAATCATTGTACAAAACTGAAAAATATTTAACTACCTTTTGAACGGTGACGGCTCCATAGTATGGGTGCAGACCTGACAAATTGTATATGGAAGACCTATTGCCCCTAAAACATTACGTTCGCCTTCACTGGACACATTGCCAAACATTAGATATGAAAAGGATACCATAGTGGAGGTAAAGATTTTTTCCAAGGAATAAATTGATAACCGATTTTTCCGATGTCCCGGCATAAAGCAAAAACCTGCATGCTTTTCAAAGCTTGCAGGGATTTAAATTAAAGGATATCCGCGTTTTTTTCATGTACTCATCGTCGGAAATGACAAACAGCTAAAGGACATTAAGTATATGGCTGAGTGCCCATTCATTTACTAGTAGTGAACTGATGACTATTGTAGGCACGGGGAGGACTATTGGGGAAACCAAGACAAGCGAAAGACCCGTTATTTCTGGTGGAAATCAAGGGGATTTTTGGACGCTGAATTAGCCTCCATCAATCAAATGCTGATATCCAAACAGGCAGGGATTTAAATTCGATAGAGTAAAAGAAATAGTTCCTCCTATTATATTATGTGAAAGTGTAAATCACTCATTTGAACAGTAGGGCCTATAAATTATTGATTCTGCTTCTGTTTCTAAAATCATTCAAATCTCTCCGATGGTTTTCTTTAGTAAGGGGTACTATGAATTCTTATACATTGGAGTGATAAGTCTCTCGATTTTTAGGAACCATTAAAAATGGTAATGAATCTATTAAATAAGATCAAGATCCTTTATTAAAACCGCAGCAACTTTATAGTCGGAATTCCATTTGGCAAAAACGACTTTACTCGTAGGCACATACATACCTACGAGTTTATTTACGCATCGGAATATGCTTCTTGTGTACATTCGCTTCTTTCAAACTCGGGAATCAGGAAACATTCTGGCGGTGTTCGATATGATCAAGTTTTCTCGCATTGGCCATTTTATTGATGGTAAGAAGAATTCCAGAAAACCATATTATCACGATGCCAGTATAGATGTATATATGGGCTTCAATCGGAATCCATGTAGCTAATAATGTTCTTACATTGATTAAGATAATGAAACCGCCCACTAAAACACCCATTAATTGAGCAGGAAGCATCCTGACGAGCCAGGCTGCAATTGGTGCGGCAACCACCCCTCCAATTATCAACGCTACGACCCAAAGCCAATTGACAGCTTCCCATCCAAGAGAAATGATAAAACCAAGACTTCCAAAGAAAGCAATGGCAAATTCACTCGTATCTACAGTTCCTACAGCTTTTCTCGCCGTCATGCCTTTTTTTGACAATAAAACAGGTGTTGCAATCGGTCCCCAACCGCCTCCGCCTGTTGCATCACAAAAGCCTGCAAAAAGCCCTAACGGAATGGATTGTTTTGCGGTCAATGGCTTTACGGTTTCATTTTCCTTTGACGGTTTAAAAATAAATAAAAAGCGGAATAAAACGTATACACCAAGACCAAATAAAAATATGGCAATATACGGTTTTGCTAATTCGGCTGGCAGGTTACTCAGGAAACATGCACCTACAAATGCACCAACAGAACCTGGAATGATCAAGCGATAGACCATATTTTTATCAACGTTCCCAAACTTTATATGTGAAGCTCCGGATACTGCTGTGGTCACTACTTCCGATAAATGAACGGATGCTGATGCTACTGCAGGGGCAATCCCGAATGTCAACAATAAGGAAGTGGAACTCACTCCATACCCCATTCCAAGCGAACCATCAATTAATTGGGCTAAAAACCCGATAAAGGCCAAAACGATTAACTTTTTCATGACATTCCCCTTTTTTCACTAAAATAGAACCTATATCATCGACCCGATGGTACCGTTTGCCTGTATAAATCATTTAGATTTCCTTTAAGGCACAAAGAGGCACCTAACCAAAATGAAATGACATGTTGGTTAGGTGCCTTCAGTTTTTCTGATCAGCCCATCGATATATTTTCTTCAGCTTCTACAGGTAAAAGCCTAGCTAAAAAACGATATCTTTCTTTTAAGGAATATTTATAAATATCCTCTATTGAATCTTTCAATAATTTAGATTTTTCTTCTTTTGAAAATGACCCACTCTTTATAATCATTCTTGCTTCAAAAAGGAATTCAAGATATTCTTCATACGATTCATCATATACTTTACCTAGGTCATTCCGTATTTTTTTTGCGAGCGTTGGACTTGCTCCATTGGTAGAAACACTTATGGAAAGCATGCCTCTATTCAATGTGGCCGGTATATGAAAATTACCCAACTCATGATTGCTGATTACATTAACCAACTGACTTTCGGATGCATTCTCGTAAACTCGTTCATTTACTTCAGTAGAATTGGTAGCTACAATGATTAAAAATGCATCATTATAGTCAGTTTCTTCCACTTCTTTAAGTAAGACCCGAATCTTACCTTCTTTCTCCAACACTTGAAAACCTGTGCATATTTCGGGGCTTACGACGGTAACTTCAGCACCAGCTTCCAATAAGGGGCCCGCTTTAAAGTAAGCTATTTTACCACCGCCGATGATGACACACTTTCTGTTCTCGATATTAAGCGTAATTGGATACATAGGCTCCCTCCCCACTCACTTCATGAATTCGTTCCGATATTGCTTGTTCAATCTTTGGGTGATAACCTAAATATCGGCAAAGTATGAATCTTTGCTTCCCCTTTTTTTGGATCTTTTTTATACTATTTTCAATCGACTGCATTAAGAGACCTGTAAACAATAAGTAAGGAATGATAAATACTTGGTTTGATCGAGATTCCACCGCAAATTCCAACGCTTCTCCAAAGCTTGGTGTGGCAGCTGTCAAATAACACTCTTGCACCCGGATTTTTGGAAACCTGTTCCTTAGCAAAACGGCCAATCGAGATAAATCCCTTTTCACGTCGGGATCACTGCTGCCCCTTCCAACCAATAATACCAAGGAATCCTCTGTAACACTTACATTTGTTTCCTCCAACCGTTCCACTAAAATGTCAACCATTTTCTCGCTGACACCAATCGGCCTCCCGTATTTCAAGTCAACGGCAGGGTAACGTTCTTTCATTTTATTCAATATGACTGGAATATCATGTTTTGCATGTACAGCTGTCAGCAATAGAACAGGAATGGCCAATATACTCGTCGCACCTTTTTGGACGCATCGTTCGTAGGCCTCTTCAATCGTAGGAGTTTCCAATTCCAAGAAGCAATACTCTTGAATGGAATATGGCTGAGCTTGCATACAAACTTTAATAAAATCAATGGCTTGGGCTGAAGCTTCTTTAACACGGCTGCCATGGCAAATATATAAAATGGCTTCCATTAAAAGGCCTCATTCGCCAACAAATTTTCGGTTTGTTTTCCTTCAAACCATTTGATTTTTTCCCGTAAATTAACGACATCTCCCACGACTATCATGCAAGGATTCGAAATTTGTTCGTTATTGGCGGTTTCCACTACTTTAGCCAACGTACTGACAGCTGTTTTTTGCGTTGTTAATGTACCCCAATGAATAAGGGCTACCGGAGTCTCCGGGCTTTTCCCATGTTCCAAAAGTTTTCCTTGAATATATGGCAGGTTTTTAACACCCATATAAATGGCTAATGTATCGATTCCTTTTGCAAGGGATTCCCACTTGATATTATCCTCTTCATCTTTTTTCCGATGACCGGTAACAATTGCAAATGATGAAGCATGGTCCCTATGTGTAACTGGAATTCCCGCATAGGCTGTAGCGGCGATTCCAGCCGTAATTCCTGGTACGATTTCAAAGCTCACGCCACTTTTGGCTAGGGCTTCCGCTTCCTCACCGCCTCTCCCAAAGACGAATGGATCGCCGCCTTTCAAACGGGTGACTATTTTCCCCTTTTTTGCATATTTAACGAGGAACCGATTGATGGTATCCTGCTGCAACAAATGATAATCCGGCAGTTTACCGCAATTAATCAGCTCGACACCATCTTTTGCATGATTCAAAAGTTCTTTATTGACAAGTCGATCATATAAAATGACATCAGCTTCTTGGATGCATTTTAATCCTTTTAATGTAATTAAATCTGGATCTCCGGGACCGGCTCCTACTAGATATACTTTCCCCATTTTTGCATCCTGCCTTCCCTTAGAGAATTGTTTCGAATTCCGATAAAACGAAACCTGCTCCATTTTTAATTTTCCTTTTTTCATATAATGAGATGTCATCCACTTCAGGCATTTTCAAATAATGCTTTTCCAGCTCGATATCAACAAGTTCAAACGCCTTTTCATCTGAATCGGCAACAATGATGACATGAATTGGTTTTTCCTTGATAGTGACTTCAAAACGGTATAGATTCATGGAATGCTTACCTTCCCCTATTAAACGGCCACTTCCGCTAATATATCATCAAGTTTACTTTGTAATTCGTCCACCCCTACCCTTTCCACAAAATCGAGAAAGGTTTCGGATAGTAGTTTTGTTTCTTTGAAAAATAGGATCATTTCTTTCAGAACATGATGGAGCTTTTCAGCTTCCACTTTTCCTTTAAGCTTTTCATTGAACTTCCCGCCCTCATTAAGCGTTCCTCCAACGTATATCTCAAAAGCCTCGACCATCTTTTTATCCTGGTTTTTCATTTTTATGCCTTGCAGCCCTATTTCGGCGATGGCTCTTTGACCGCAATTATTCGGACAGCCGACCATATGCATCCTTACAGGCACATCGAGATCTATTTCCTTGTCAAGTGATTCAGATATGGTCCTCATTCGGTTTTTCGTTTCAACCAGAGCCAGGTTGCAATACTCGATGCCTGTACACGAAACGGAATACCCAATGAATTTCTTTGGTTGATATGGAAATCTTTCAAAGATGGATTCCTGCTTTAATTCCTCAAGTTTTGCATCCGGCACATTAGGAATGATTAGATTTTGAGAATTACAGTTGCGGATTTCACCATTTCCATATTTTTTTGCAAGTTCGGCAAATTCGATCACTTCGTCTGGATTTAAACGACCAACTGGTATATTGACGCCAACATAGTTCAGACCATCTTGCTTTTGTTTATGGATGCCATAGAAATACCCTGCATTCCATCCTTTCACCGCACTTTCTCCCTTTTCAGGAAGCGGACCGGTGTATTCCAGCAATTTTTCCTTGAATTGTTCAGGACCCCAGTCAGCGACAAGGAATTTCAAACGTGAGCGATGACGCTTTTCACGGTACCCAAAGTCACGGAATATCGTCGTGATGGCGGCAGCCACTTCCACAGTTTTTTCAGGTAAAATGAATAAGTCAAGTTCTTCTGCCAGCATCGGAACGGAGGAAAGCCCACCCCCTACTTTTACGTGAAAACCGACTTCCGTTACTCCATCAATTACTTTAGTAGCTGGATTGAATGAAACACAGTTGATTTCAGCATTTGAAGCATTATGGATATTGGCACTTATGGACATTTTATATTTCCTCGGAAGGTTCGAATAGTCTTCGTTAAGGCGGAAATACTCAAATACATCATAAAGTACCTCGCGTGTATCAAAAAGTTCATCAGGATCGATGCCTGCCAATGCATTACCGATGATATTACGGGTTATATCACCACAAGCTCCAGCCGTAGTCATTCCAACCTTTTCTAAACGATTCAATATATCCGGGACCTGTTCGATGGTCAGCCAATGGAATTGAATGGCTTGACGGGTTGTAATGTCATATACATCCCTCCCGTAATCTTTAGCGATGTTAGCTAGAGTTATTTGTTGATCATAAGTCAGGATACCTCCGGGAATTACGACTCGCATCATCCAATAACCAGCTTCTTTTGGCCGTTGCAGGTATAAACCTGCCCACTTGAACATATCCCATTTCTCTTTAGGGATGGAATCAAACCCATTTGCTGCGTAATGTGGAATATCATCAAATATCTTCAAGCCATCTTTTTCCAATTTCCAGATTTCCGTTTTATTTTTAGCGATTAGTGGATTTTCCGACCAAAATTTCTCGTAAACCATTACATTTCCTCCTTGATTAAATCGCTTTCTTTGCTGTTAAATAACCGATTACCTGTTCAACGCACTCTTCAATGCTGTATTGGTCGGATTCTAAAATGATTTCCGGTTGTTCAGGTTCTTCGTATGGAGAGTCGATTCCGGTAAAATCTTTAATGATGCCTTTACGGGCCTTGTCATAAAGCCCTTTTGGATCACGCACTTCACACTCTTCGATCGGACACTTTATGTATACTTCAATAAACTCCCCTTCTTCGAGTAAATCACGTACAATCTGCCGATCTGCCCTGAAAGGTGATATGAAAGCGGTCAATACGAACTGCCCACTATCCACGAATAACTTGGAAACCTCACCAATCCGCCTAATATTCTCGGTTCTATCTTCTTCAGAAAAACCTAAATCTTTATTTAAGCCATGACGGATATTATCACCATCCAAAACATAACTTCGAATATTCCGATTGTATAACTCTTTAGCGACCGCGTTTGCAATCGTTGATTTTCCGGAACCCGATAGTCCTGTAAACCATAGAACCGTGCTTTCATGCCCGTTCTGCTTCCGTCGGTGCTCCTTTGTCAATGACGTCTCATGCCATGTGACATTCGTACTTTTACTCATTTGTAATCCCCCTCTTCATGTGACCCTTCCATTTATGTCCAATCAGTTATAAACTTCATTTTTTTTTAGACCTTCTATCAACACCTCGATGACTTCCTTACGGCTAAAGGTAGCTGGAGGAATTTCTCCATTACGCAACATTTCCCTTACCTTCGTTCCGGACAGGATGACATGGTCTTCCTTGCCATGCGGACAAGTTTTAGCGGAAGCCATATTGCCACATGCTTTACAGTAAAAACTATGTTCAAAGAATAATAGCGTGATTCCTAACTCATCTGCGTTAAAGTTCCCGAAGATTTTTTGGGCATCGTATGTGCCATAATAATCGCCCACACCCGCATGATCGCGTCCGACGATAAAATGGGTGCAACCGTAATTTTTACGGACCATCGCATGGAAAATGGCTTCTCTAGGTCCTGCATAACGCATCGCAGCAGGGAAAACTGCAAGGGAGACGCGATCCTTAGGATAATATTTGTCAAGCAGCACTTTATAGCTTTCCATTCTTACATCTGCCGGAATGTCATCTGATTTAGTGGCACCGACGAGAGGATTTAAGAATAAGCCGTCGACGATTTCCAATGCTGTCTTTTGAATATATTCATGTGCACGGTGAACAGGGTTCCTCGTTTGGAAACCGACAACCGTTTCCCATCCTTTTTCAGCGAAAGCCTTCCTTGTCTCGACTGGATCCAAATAATGAGCTTGAAATAGCGGACGCTCTATTCTCTTGATCAACTTTATTTCCCCGCCGACATATACATCCCCGCGGTTATATAAATTTTTCACTCCAGGATGCTTCTCATCAGCTGTTTGATATACCAATGTCGCTTCCAATTGCTTATCTGGAGTGTAAATATCAGAAACGGAGAGAACCCCGTATGTTTCACCATCATGGGTTAATGTTACTTCTTCACCTATAGTAAGGCTTCCCGCAGTTTCTTCGGTCAAAGGCAGCGTAATCGGGATGCTCCATACATGTCCGCTGCTAAGCCTCATATCCTTTACCACTGTCTCATAGTCACTTTTTGTAAAGAATCCTTTAATCGGGCTGTAGGCACCAGTCCCTATCAATTCAAGATCGCTCAAAGCAATTTCATCGATTTCGATTGACTTCGTTATTTTACTAAAATCATATTTTGGTTCCCAAAGATCGATTAATGTTCCTCCGTGCGGTAAACTGATTGTCATGCTAATTTCCCCCTATGGTTTCTATTTATTTAAGCCTATACTTTCTATTTATTTAAGATAAATGCAATCCGCATTCCGTTTTTTGAGCCCCTTGCCAACGGCCAGAGCGTAAATCATCTGCATTGAAGGCAGGTGCAGTACACGTTTTACATCCAATGCTCGGATATCCATTATCATGCAGGACATTATATGGAAGTCCATTTTTGTGGGCATAGCGCCAAACATCTTTCCATGTCCAATGTATGAGTGGGCATATTTTAACTGATTTGAACTTATTATCCTTATTGATATACTCGGTCTTAGCTCTTGTTTCGGATTGCTCCCTCCGCAGTCCCGAAAGCCAGGCTGTTGCCGATGAAAGCACATCTGTAAGCGGAACGATTTTACGGATGTTACAGCACTTATTGGAATCTCTAAGCCATAATTCATCGCCATATTCCGCCGCTTGTTCCTCAAGCGTCAAGTCAGGTTTCTTCATTTCGATCAAAAGCTTCGGATATCGCTTCTTCACTTCCTCGATCAATTGGTAAGTTTCCTCAAAATGAACATCTGTATCTAGGAAAACTATTTTTGCCGAAGGATTGACCTTCGCCAATAAATCCGTAAGCACGATGCCTTCAATACCAAAACTGCAAGCATAAATCAGTTTGTCACCATAATGGTCATTCGCCCATTTAAGAACTTCCAAAGCACCTTTTGTCTCAGTGTCTTCAGGAAATACAGGGAAGTCCCCTGTATTGAAATTTTCATAGTTTATTAATGCAGCCAACTTTGTAGCCCCCTCTAAAAACTTGCTGTATCAGGTTAGAGTAACTGTTGATCAATTCCCGTTGTAATATTCCCCGGGTTATTTGAATCTAGGAAAAAGAGACGAATCTAACCAATACTCTCTTTATATCAGTTAAACCCGCCTCTAGTTTTTCTAGTCAGCAGATACCTTATTTAATTCTTAGTTTTTCATTTCTTTCCATTTGAATGATTTTACCATCCTGGACAATAAGTGTAATGGATCCATATTTCATTGAATTAAGCATTTCTTGAAGTCGTTCAAAAATTTCTTCAAGCTGATTCTCTTTATCCAAACCAGTTCCTCCTTTAAGAAAATCCGCGAATATTTTATTTTAAATTTCTTAGATTTATATAATTCCATACAACCTAAAATTGTTATGGTCCGCCTAAAATTTTCACAAAAAACAAAAATCTTTCCATGATGGAAAGATCGCAAGGTAAATATCTTTACCTTATCTTCCAAAATGATCAACATTTTGTTGGAGGTAGCACCTTGCATCCATCATGCAGGTTGCTGGACTTCAAAGGGCCAATTCCCTCCGTCGCTCTGGATAAGTTTTATTATTTTAAATATTAACATATATTTAATCCTTGTCAATGGAGTTTTCTTATAAAATAACTTGGTTTAATATTATGGATGAACTGTTATTTTTATACACACTATTCAATTTATGATTTTATGTTCATATAAATACGAAAATAGACTCGTCTTTTTAGATAAAGTCTCCAAAAAAATGAGTCTATTTTCATTAATAGGCCTATTATTAACGCGTGTTATTCTAAAAAAAATTTCTAGGGTTCCAGTCTTTTTATAGAAGGAATTAATTTATTGAAGTCATTAATTTCTTAACTGTATCGCTTCTACAAATTCTTGAACCTGACTCTGGACGCGATCAATTAAATGCAAATCATTGATCGGGTTTTCCGGATTCTGTTTATCTATTTCCTTATCAACAAAATAAATCCCCTGCAGCGGCTCGCCTTTTAATATTGAAATTAATGGTTTAAGCGCATAGTCAATCGCCAATAGATGCCTGTTACTTCCACCAATCATGATTGGCAGCACCGGCTTACCCTTAAAAGCACCTTCTGGCAGCAAATCAATCAATGCTTTCAATACACCTGTATAGGAAGCCTTATAAACCGGTGAACCTATAATGACTCCTCTGGCTGCTTGAATTCTCTCTGAAAGCTTTGAGATATCCTCGCTATTATATTTCCCTTGGAATAAATCATCTGCTTTGAAATCCGTAATCGAGAAATAAGCTGTAGTAAATCCTGCATTTTCGACTAATGATTGAATATGTTTTAGTGAAATGTCCGTTCTTGATGGAATAGCCGGACTTCCTGATAAAATTACGATATCGCTCATTTGATACCCTCCAATGTTACAAGATTTCCAGATATAATTTTCTTAAAGCATTTCGTGAAGTATACATTTATCGTAATTGTCTGAAAAATATAAGTCAAATCTTACACTCTGGACATCTACTCTGAATGAAAAAAGAAACGGTCATATTTACGGCTTGATGCTCATGCCCTTAAATATGACCGTTTCATTATGTATGATTTTGTTTCCCATGAATACCATATACCAAAAGCTGAGCAATGCTCTTAATTCGTTCAGAAGTAAAATATGGCTCTTTTTTTTGTTGATGGATCTCATAATGTGTAGATAAAGCCAATGTGAAAGAAATGATCCCTACATTAAATAATATAATATCAGAGATATATTGTATCTCTCCGCTATCTATTCTCTTCTGTATTTCAATATGCCTGGCATTTGGCCTGAAAATCTGATCTACATATTGCTTTGAAATATCTTGATCGAATTGTGTTTCCCTAAATAATATCGAAAACTGTTCTTTATTTTCAAGAATTTTTTTTATCATGGTAGTAACATGATTCTCCACTAGATCATCCGTGGATAGATGGCTAGTCCCATCTTCAGATTCCTCTTTTTCATTAGGGGTAATTGTAGCCAAAAGCAAATCTTTTTTGCTGTCAAAGTATTTGTAAATAGTAGCTTCGGAAACATTGCATGCAGAGGCAATTTCATTCGTTCTTGTCATGTCAAAACCTTTAGTGGCAAAAAGAGTCCGGGCTACATTTATGATTCGTTCTTTGGTTTGCTGCCCTTTTTTCAAAAATATCAACCTTCTTTTATAAAGATAAGACCGGTTTCACCCATCTATTTCCCATGATATATCGCTGGTATCAATCGGTCAATATTACCTTTGATCTATTAGAATTCAATATTCCCATATATCATAAATAGAAAACATCGTCTGGTTGGGACGATGTTTTCTATTTATGAAAATCACTTAAAAGATGCATAGCCATCATCGACCATGACTACACTTCCATTGATCGCATCCGCTTCCTCTAACGATAATAAATAGACGGCATTTGCAATGGCTTCTGGCTTAATCAATTCACCGCGCATTTGACTTGCATTCAATTTATCGATGATTCCCATGTCTTTATAACCTTGTATGATAGGAGTGTCGACCCCGCCCGGCGCAATGCCCACAACGCGTATGCCATGAGCACCCAATTCCAAAGCTGCTGTCTGTGTCATCATTCTTACAGCGCCTTTAGTCGCCTGATAGGCAAAAGTCCCATGGGAAGCTAAGTAGCCAAATACAGAAGCGGTATTTATAATGACTCCCTTGTTACCCAGTTCCTTCATTTTCCGGCCTGCTGCCATGATTCCAAAGGCCACTCCGTGCTGGTTCACCCCAATCGTTTTGTAGTAACCTTCCATATCTTGATCTAGGATCATACCGCCCGCACCAATGCCGGCATTATTAAACATGATATCGAGCCTTCCGTATGTTTCCACTGCTTTATTGATTAACGATTCAACATCTTCCTGCTTAGAAACATCCGTTTTAACATAAATGGCCACTCCACCATTAGCTGTTATCTGATCAACGGTTTCCCGGCCCATTTCTTCATTAAAATCCGCAACAACGACCTTGTCCCCTTTTGCTGCGAATTTCAGGCATGTGGCTCGGCCTATACCGCTTGCTCCCCCTGTGATAACTGCAACTCTTGCTGTCATATACATTCCCCTCCCAATTAAGTAAGTGATCACTTACTTTTTATTATAAAAGTAAAGAATAGTAAATTCAGTTTTGAGCTTTCAAAAGTAAAGCTGTCCTATTAATAGGACAGCTTCATTTGTTTAGCAAGTTTTCAATTCGGCCTTAATTACGGATGTCTTCACCATTTCAATGAAAAGTTGAAGGAAGCGATCATCACCTGTCAATTCTGGATGAAATGCACTTACGAGGACATGGTCTTGTCTCGCAGCCACTACATTCTCTTCATAAACAGCCAATACTTCTACACCTTCTCCAACTTCATCAGCAAATGGCGCCCGGATGAATACTGCCTTATAAGGTGCTTCCATTCCTTTGATGGATAGGTCAGCCTCGAAACTTTCCCGTTGACGTCCAAATCCGTTCCTTTTCACGGAAATGTCCATTAGTCCGAGATAGGCCACCTCATCGCCAGTCAACTCTTTTGCCGCCAATACCATCCCCGCACATGTACCGAAAATAGGTTTTTTACCTTCGAAGAAAGATTTGATCGGTTCCATAAATCCATAACGATCCATTAGCTTCCTCATCGTCGTGCTTTCTCCGCCTGGAATGATCAAGCCATCGATTTCCCGCAACTGTTCCGGTTTTTTTACTATAATCGCTTGTTCGCCGGCAGCTTTGATTTGGTTCAAGTGTTCTTCAACCGCTCCCTGTAATCCCAAAACACCGATCGTTATCATATTACCATCCACGTTCCTGCATCCGTTCTGCCGGAGCTAGTTTGGAAATATCAATGCCTTTCATTGCACTGCCCAATTCTTTTGACAACTTGCCAATCAACTCATAATCGGTGAAATATGTAGTTGCTTGAACGATTGCGGATGCGAATTTTTCTGGAGTTTCAGATTTAAAAATACCAGACCCAACGAAAACGCCATCTGCTCCCAATTCCATCATCAATGCAGCATCTGCTGGAGTGGCAATTCCGCCCGCTGCAAAGTTAACTACAGGCAATTTACCTGTGCGTTTGATTTCTCTTAAAATTTCAAATGGGGCTCCAAGATTTTTTGCCTCAGTCATTAATTCATCATCACTCATGATGCTCACTTTGCGAATTTGTGACTGTACCTTTCTCATATGACGCACAGCTTCCACAATATTACCTGTTCCTGGTTCTCCTTTTGTACGAAGCATGGATGCTCCTTCACCAATACGGCGCGCAGCTTCGCCTAAATCACGGCAGCCACAAACGAAAGGTACTGTGAAATCACTTTTTAGAATATGGTATTCTTCATCCGCAGGAGTCAGCACTTCACTTTCATCGATATAATCCACTCCCATGGATTCCAGGACCCTTGATTCAACGATATGGCCAATCCTTGCCTTAGCCATGACCGGGATTGAGACTGCATTCATTACTTCCTCGACAATTCGCGGATCTGCCATTCTTGCTACGCCGCCAGCTGCACGGATGTCGGAAGGAACCCTTTCCAATGCCATGACAGCGACCGCACCGGATGCTTCTGCGATTTTTGCTTGTTCTGCGTTAATGACGTCCATGATTACGCCACCCTTTTGCATTTGTGCCATTCCTCTTTTTACTGTGTCAGTTCCTAATAATTTTTCCATTTCTTTCTTCCCCCTAATATTTTCATTTTTTAGATTTGTTAGGCTTAGTATAAAAAAGAGTTGACCGCATTGAAAGTGTCAGTTTTAATAAATTTAATGGGGTCAGTATTTTTTTCAAAAAGGTGGTAACTAAAAATGAATATGCTTTCTTGTGATTTAAATCGGTTAAGTGAAGTACCTTTGTACGAACAATTATATTCATATATTAAAAAAGAAATTATTGATGGCCGTCTTCTTTACGGCACAAAACTGCCTTCCAAACGGAAATTGGCAGAGTTCCTTCAAATAAGTCAAAATACTGTCGAGACTGCATATGAACAATTGACTGCTGAGGGATACGTTGAAGTCATACCAAGAAAAGGGTACTATATTCAAACATTCGAGGATTTAGAGTATACACAAACTAACCAAGTATCATTGGAACAAAGCAATCATAAAGAAGGGGAATTGCTATATCATTTTCATCCCAGCCAAATTGACACGGAACATTTCCCATTTGAAAAATGGAGAAAATACATGAAAAGCAAAATCGATGAATCACATCAAGATCTTCTTTTACTTGGGGATTCTCAAGGGGAATATGAATTACGATGTGAAATTGCCCATTATTTGTATCATGCACGTGGTGTACAATGTGTTCCAGAACAGATCATCATTGGTGCAGGAATGGAAATTTTATTGCAGCAACTTGTCCTTCTATTCGATAAACATGCCATCTATGGTGTTGAAGATCCTGGGTATCACTTGATTCATCGGATTTTACGCAGCTACCCAAATGAAGTCCATCCACTGCAAATTGATGAAGAGGGCGTAAAGGTGAACCAAATTGAAGATTCAAAGATCGACGTTGTGTATGTCACTCCCTCACACCACTTCCCCAATGGGACGATCCTATCCGTTAACAGACGGACGCGATTGTTGAACTGGGCTCAAGGGGCAGCAAACCGCTATATTATCGAAGACGATTATGATAGTGAATTTCGTTATAGTGGAAAAACAATTCCTTCCTTGCAGAGTATGGATGCTGGTGATAAAGTGATTTATTTAGGGTCATTTTCCAAATCATTGATGCCATCAATTCGGATCAGTTATATGGTTCTTCCCGCTCCATTGTTACAAATTCACCAACAGGAATTGTCTTTTTACCATTCAACCGTTTCTCGGATTGATCAGCATGTATTGACACAATTCATGAAGGAAGGTGATTTCGAAAAGCATTTGAATCGCATGAGGAAAGTGTACCGTCGGAAGTTGGAGAAAGTGATCGATCTTTTTAAGCCACATCAACAAATAAAAATCATTGGAGAGAGGTCAGGTTTGCATATCGTCCTCATCGTCAAGAACGGCATGGATGAACAGACACTTATTCAAAAGGCAAACGAAGACCATATTAAAATTTATGGATTATCAACATATTCAATCGAGAAAATTGACGAACATCCTCCAAAAATCATATTGGGCTTTGCAGGGATTCCTGAATCCGAATTGGAAAAAGCCATTCACCTTTTATTGAACTCATGGGGGTTATAAATATATAGAAGTTCACTGTCGTGAACTTAACGAACTGTAGACAAACTTTCGATCGAGTTTGTCTACAGTTTTTTAGATTTTACATATTGAACGTTGCACTTGCTTTCCGCCGGCGGTCGGCCCTCGGCTTTCGCCTGAGGGGGGTCTCCCCTAGACTCGCTTTTAGTAATGGCACGGCATTTCTGACAAGCATATCGTGGAAGATGCAGATCATCTGCGTCATTTTTAGATCTAAAACCTAACTTTAGGAGATATTTCAATGAAAATGCCAAAAGAGGTTCGGAATGGTCTCATCCTGATTCCCTCTCACGATTGTATCGGGATGATTACCCTGATTTTAATACAAGACTTTTCTTTGTGATGAAATTCGGATTCAATGTCTGGAACCCAGCCCCTGCTTGAAGCTTGCGGTGAGGAGTATTTGGCAGGACGTCGACCTTAAGGGAAGGGAATCATCATCCGGACCGCAAAATGTATGCTCCGGGGTTCGAATAATTCGTTGTCGGTCAAATAAAGTGCGGTTTGGACGAAAAACGGCTTCGTCTGAAAACAACTGAGAGGTTTTTCAAATAAAAATAATGCAGGCAAACTCACTTTTCTACGAGTTTGCCTGCTTCTGAAAATTTCACTCTTGTGGATTTTTTTAACTTTTAGATAAATACAGTTCCATCATATCTTTTGGTACCATGCTCCCGCCGGTCGCCCAGATGACATGCGTCGACTGGTTCATTTTATCCAGCAGTTTTTGATCCATAAGATATTCCCTTCCTTCTTTAGCTGACAAAAGTTGTATCGGACCAAATGCTCCTGCTAAGGCAGATGGCTCTAAATAATGGCCTTCCGTCTCTGCCATTTCCTTGAGCAGTTCGAATAACCTTCTATCCTCTATGGTATAGCTGCCGCTTAACATGGTCGTCATCATGCTGGAAACCAATGCTGAAGGCCTTCCTACTGCAAGACCATCCGCTTCCGTCTTATTATCGATGCCAAAGTCCTGAACCGAAACTTTGTCATGAAGTCCTGTCATCAATCCGAGCGTCATGCATGGTGAATGTGTCGGCTCTGCAAAAAAACAATGCACATCATCTTCAAAGGCTAACTTGAGCCCATATGTTATGCCGCCGGGCCCGCCGCCGACTCCGCATGGTAAGTACACAAACAAAGGATGACCTTCATCTACGGTAATGGACATATCTTTCAATTGTTTCTTCAGGCGCGTTGCAGCTGTCGCATAACCTAGCAGCAGATCCATGGAATTTTCATCATCAATAAAGTGGCAATCGGGATTAAGTGATGCTTCTTTACGGCCTTCTTCTACAGCTTTACTATAATCATCATCATATTCCTTTACAATGACACCCAGACTTGTTAATTTATCCTTTTTCCACTGTTTGGCATCTGCAGACATATGGACCGTTACTTTAAATCCCAGCTTCGCGCTTATTATTCCAATACTCATTCCTAAATTGCCGGTTGAACCGACAGCAATCGAATATTTTGAAAATAGCTCCTTATATTCATCACTCGCAAGTATTCCATAATTATCAGTCCGCTTTAAACCGCCATGCTTCATTGCTATTTCCTCAGCACGTTTTAAGACCTCATAAATACCTCCGCGTGCCTTGATTGAACCTGATATAGGCAAATGACTGTCACATTTCAGTAAAAGTTTTCCCGCAATTTTAGTTCCATAGGATTTTTCCAAGTTTTTTTGCATGAAAGGAATCTCGACTAGAGGTGATTCAATGATCCCCTCCATTGGTTCAGTTTCTGGAAATGCTTTAATTATATAATTGGCAAAACTATTTAATCTTTCTTCAGCCGATTTAACTTGTTCAGCTTGGACGATTGGATTTTCTTGTTTGTTACCGTAATCTGGATTCTTCCAGAAGACCTCATTCATCTTTATCACATTATTAAGTATAGGATCTTTCGCTTTCCATTCGTTAATCGATAATCCTGCGATTTTATGCATCTCCTCAGCAGTCCCTCCCGGAAATGTAGTATTCATCATCTACTATAACTCAACAAACTGTAATAAAGATTACAATTTTCACTTTTTTACGAATTATCAGCTTAGAAAGTTAAATTCACTTTTAATTTCCCTCGCACACTATTAATGAACCAAATTTCCTCAGCGTTATTGAGGTCAGCCTTTGAAATGTTTTTCACCTTGATTTCCTTCTTCCTGATCAATTCTTGACGAAATGTTCCTGCAAGCAGACCTGATTCCACCGGAGGGGTATAGAGGTCACCATTTATCTTTACCACTACATTTCCGTTCGTGAATTCCGTGATGTATCCTTCTTCATTCCAAAGCAGAACATCCTGGAAGTCGGGATTATTCATTTGAAAGCCTTCATAGACATCACGATTGGTGGTCTTATGAAATAGAAATGGATTTGCCCTTGATATTGGATCTTCCGCCAGTATGGCCTTGAATTCTGGATCAAGGGGCTTGATTGCTTGTCCCAAGACTTCAATTTCACCATTTTCATGTAGTAGTACCCTTACTTTTTGCAGCGTCCCATGGTTTATTTCCGCATACTTTTGGAGTCGATCTCTAAGATTCATTTCAGAGAATCGATAATTGAAGTACTCAGCCGATTGTTTCATCCGGTCGATATGATCATTCAACAAATAATATTCACCATCGCTGAGCTTTATCGATTCCAATAGTTTGTAAGCAGGCCGTTCAACCGTTAATAATTTGGCTTTTAAAAAGGCTTCGTCATATTCTTCCGATAACTCGGAATCCCAAGTGATCCCCCCGCCAACCCCATACTCGGCTTTCCCTGTTTCCTTATCAATCACGACCGTACGAATCGGCACATTAAAAACGGCTTCGGATTCAGGAGTGATAAACCCGATTGCACCGCAATAAACTTCACGCGGTGAATTCTCGATATCAGCGATGATTTCCATCGTTTTAATTTTAGGTGCCCCTGTTATCGATCCACAAGGAAAAAGGGCCTTGAATATATCAATGATTGTTGTTCCTGGATTCGTATCGGCTGTAATCGTGGATGTCATTTGCCAAACTGTCGGATATTTTTCAATTGCCTTAAGTTGTGGAACTTCGACACTTCCTGGTTCCGCAATCATTCCCAAATCATTTCTTAGCAGGTCCACAATCATGTAGTTTTCAGCTTGATTCTTTTCCGAGGCTGCCAACCATTCAGCATTGAGCCGATCCCCTTTCAGTGTCGTTCCCCGCTTTACCGTTCCCTTCATGGGCCGAGTAATCAGCTGACCATCTTCCCAACGAAAAAACAACTCGGGTGAAGCCGATAGGATTCGATGTGAACCCACGTTCAAATATGCACTATAGTTCGAGCGTTGGGCTCTCTTCAAACGTTCAAAAAAAGCGAAGTCATCCCCTTCGAACTGAGATTGCAAACGCATCGTATAATTGACTTGGTATGTGTTGCCTTTCTTAATTTCTGATTTTATTCTTTGAAATCCGGTACGATAGGCATTTGAATCCGTTTCTGATTGCCATTCAGCTAAATGAAAAGCCCCGGTCATTTTTTCAGGTATTTCCGCTTCCGGTTTATCAAAAATCCCGAACCATAATAATGGCATTTTGGCTCCATCTTTTACTTTAAAGGATTGTTCAAAAGCAGGTGCCGCTTCATAGGAAACATATCCCGCTGCATAATTCCCCTGTTCGATCGCTTCCTGGACTTTTTGGAATTGGGGAAGGACATCCTCAATTGAATGGGCGGTGATCACTTTTTTCGGATTCGCAAAATATAGTGGCCTGCTGTCACCTTGTTTATCTGTGAAGTGAAATATTAAGGATAAAGGATCTTCTCGTTTCATTACTCTCTCCTAACTTTGTTTATGAAGCCAATCGGTATGTATTTTTATAAAAAAGCTTGCAGACACGGGATCTGCAAGCTCATTCTTTAACAATTATTTCATTCCAGTAACCTCTGCAATGATTTCATAAGAACGAAGGCGTGCATCCTGATCATAAATGGCAGAGTTTATAATCATTTCATCCGCCTGTGTTTCATTTAAAAATCCCTGCAACTGCTCTTTTACCTCTTTTGGATTACCTATAATGGAAGCGTTCAGCTGCTTCATGACAATGGCTTTTTCATATTCTGTCCAAAGGCCTTCCATCGTATCAACTGGAGGAGCTAGTTGACCGGGTGTGTTCCGTATCAAATTCAAGAACTGCTGTTGATATGATGTAGCAATCCTTTGTGCTTCTTCCGTAGTATCGGCTGCAAAAACATTGATACCAACCATGACATAAGGTTTATCTAGAACGTCGGATGGTTGGAAATTATTGCGGTAGCGGGCTAAAGCTGGTTGAGTATTTTCAGGGGAAAAATGGCTTGCAAATGAAAATGGCAATCCCAGCTGTGCTGATAATGCTGCACTGAACCCACTTGAACCAAGCAGCCAAATCGGGATGTCCTGCCCTTCTCCAGGAATGGCGCGAACACGATTATGTTTAGAATCCGCATCTAAATAGCTACGGAGCTGCGCCAATTGTTCAGGAAAATCCTGACCGTTATTACGTACATCACCCCGAAGTGCCATGGCTGTATATTGGTCGCTTCCCGGAGCACGCCCCAGACCTAAATCTATTCTGCCAGGATACATTGCTTCCAATGTTCCAAATTGTTCTGCGATAACCAGCGGTGCATGATTCGGTAGCATTATGCCTCCAGAACCTACCCGAATTCTTTCCGTCCTGCCTGCAACATAGCCTATAAGCACTGACGTTGCAGAGCTTGCAATCCCAGGCATGCTATGATGTTCTGCAACCCAGAAACGGTTGTAATTCCATTGCTCCGCATGTTTAGCTAATTCTACTGTATTTTTAAAAGCTCCCGAAACTGTACCACCTTCAACAATAGAAGCCAGGTCCAGAACGGAAAAAGAAATGTCGCCAAGTTTTTTTGCATATTGATCAGCATTCATATCTTCATCTTCTTTCTTTCAATTATGATAAATCGGACGCAAAGCCATCATATAGAAAATACACAAAAAATGCACATAAAATGCTTAAGGATTAACTGTTAAGAATTTCCCTGGCAATCAATCGAAACGAATTAAGCCGATCCTCCAACTTATGAGTGATGGTTATCAGCATGATTTCATCTGCCTGATATTTCTCCTGAATCGTCAATAGGCGATCCTTAACTTGTGAAGGGGTACCAAAAATCAGTTTTTTATGCATGGTTTCCATCTGTGTTTTTTCTTTTTCAGTCCATTCATGATTCCTTACTTCTTCTATAATTGGAACTTGCTTTCTTTCCCCATGTCCACTTTGAATTTTCCACAGGGTGTTGCTGAGGGCGATTTCTTTCGCATATTCTTCCGTTTCAGCACAAATGGCCGATACCGTAATAATCGTTTTAGGTGCTTTGAGCAACCCTTTTGTTTGAAAGTGCTCACGGTACTGTTTAAAACTCTGCACGCCATCATTTTCGCTCATGAATTCGCCAAAGGCGTATGCAGTTCCATTCTCAGCGGCGAGTTTTGCACTTTTCCCGCTTGTTCCCAATATCCATGGTTCAGGGGATACCATTGGGATAGGAGCAGCAGAGACATTTGAAAACGGATGTTCTTTCGGAAATTCATCTCTTAGAAAATTCAACAGTTCTTGAACAAGTTCGGGCATTTTGTATACATTTTGAAGGAAATTATCGGATAAGGCCATCGTTGCTTCGGCAGATCCACCAGGAGCACGTCCCATTCCTATATCAATCCGGCCTGGAAAAAGCGTGGCTAGCATATTATATGTCTCTGCTATTCGGTATGGCTTATAATGTGGAAGCAGTACTGCCCCTGATCCAATCCGGATATTTTTTGTTTGTGAACTAATATAGCTTATCAAAACCTCTGGAACGGAACAGGCCAAGCCAGGCAAATCATGATGTTCAGTAAACCAGATTCTGCTATAACCCAGCCTATCTCCTTCTTGAGCTAGTTGAAGTGAAGCCTGCAAAGCTTCTTGTGCTGATTGCCCGGATGCAATCGGGGATTGATCCAATATGCTCAATTTCAATTTGTTACCTCCTTTCTTGGCTTTCGTAACTTAATCGTAAATCATAACCAGCCGAAAGTCGCCTGAAACGCTTGCTTTGTTGTTTAGTTTGCAGCCTTTAGCAGAAAATATAAGGAGTTGAATCCAAATTGGGGAGTATAAGTGAATTATATATTCTAGCGAGGTATTTGGTTTAATATATCAAGGACGCAAGTGGCTCAAATGGTCATCATTTATTCTGCGAGGTCTTTTTAGGGATTTATGTAAAAAAGAAAAGCCCTTATAAGGGCCTTTCCCGAGCTATTCACTTTTTTTGAATTGAGATAGTAATTCATCTGCCATGATTTTTGAATCCAAACGAGCCGCTATATATGGGGGCTGAACCCGATTATTGGACTCCACGGGCAAACCTAGCCAAATAACTCGATGATCAAAGATGATAAAGGAAAAGGAAATAGGTGAACAAATAAAATGATCCGAGTTGATATCAGGATTTCTTTTTGCTGATATGATCGTCAATTTCACTGCAGGGTTCCGTTTCATTAAATATTGCTGCCATTCTTCTGACAGACTGTTCAAATCCGGTACAGCGATAACCATGTCATGTTTTGTAGTTTCAATATCTTCCTGAAAGTCCCCCAATTTACGGGCATGCATCCATCGTAATTTCGGGTGCTGGTGGTTAACCCATTTTCCAATGTCTTTCTTTGATACAATCTGATCATTTTGAATTTGATGATCGACAAGCTGACGAAGTGTTTTACTGCGATAAACGTGTTTGTTAACAAACGAAGTGTCACATACATGTACGAACTTACCTTTCGTCCTTGTTATGGCCACGTTAATCAGCCTTTCACTTTCTCTCCCTGTCAATAACATTCCAGCCCTGTTTTGCGGATAACTATCTACTGTGTCAAAGATCATCATCTCACGTTCACTTCCCTGGAAACGATGTACAGTTGCAGCGATGATATCCGCAGTTTGCCGTTCTTTTTCATATAAGTCATCCAATAGCTTTTCCATCAATTCTGCCTGAGCCCGATATGGTGCGACATAACCAATTGACCTTGAACCGCCCACATAAGCTTCATGAATCAACTGAAAAGATAAAAGCAATTGCCATAAATTCATTCTCGAGTGGGATGTCCGTTCAGTGATGCAATATTCCCCTGCTAAGCTAGTATCAAGAAGTGCCGATGCCCTATTGGCAAACGGTTCCGCCAGCATTATGCCCTCCCTGCTAGTCGCAACACTTTTATGATCGCCAACAAAATTGTTATAGACGACACGATTAGTGAATGCTGAAATATCCGGATGCATGCGGCGCTGTTCCTTTAATAGGAATAAATGGGGATGAAGTTCTCCTTCTTCAACAGACTGGGCGACACCGGCCCGATGAAATATGTCTTCCTTCAGCCAAAGTTTCACGAGGGAATCACGAGCCGAAGCAATGGGCGGCAATTGTTTGAAATCACCACAAACGATAATATGCTTGGCTAACGCTGCAGCAAAAGCCACCTGAGGAACGTAAGCCATACTCGCTTCATCCAAGATGACCAGGTCATACTCCTTTTGATAAACCGTTTCGTCATTTGCGGCTTTAGCTAAGGTCGTCCCGATTACTTTTGCTTCTTTTACGAATTGAATCTCTTTTTGGCGGATTTTCTCCAATACTTTGGCCAGCTTTTTCTCTATCTCAATTAAATGATCTGTATCCCTTTTACTGAAGGAACCTGCCAAATCATATTTTAAAAGACGTTTTTCTTCGCCAAGTTCTTCTTTTTCTTTAATTAATGTCGGTTCATGTTTACCTAATAATTGCCCCGTAACAATATCATCATGGATAGCTAGTGATTCACCGATTTGAGATCCATAGCGAAGTACATCGCCTTCTTTGAAACGATCTTTCTTTTTAATGAATGATGAAATTTCAGCCATCAAAACATCTACAGCCTGGTTGCTATGGGACAAAACCAGAACTTTTTTAGCTTGTAAATAATGATTGGCAACTGTACGAGCCAAAGTATAGGTTTTTCCTGTTCCAGGCGGTCCCCAAACAAAAGTGACAGGATTGAACTTCGAGCGGGAATATAATTCTTTCACACTGCTTTGTTTTTCAGTTAAAGGATGTTTTTGCGGCATGGACGGATCCATCAGGCGCTTGATTCGAAGCCTTTTCCTTTTACTCCTCATGATTTCATCCAAGCGGATGATCAATTGTTCCAGCAATTCCCAGGGATCATGGTATAAAAAGGCTTCACTGATGATATCGCCTAACGAGCGATCAAAAACAATGATTATACTTTTCCCTTCCGATGAGAGGATTCTTCCATCCTGTTTAATCCCTCCCCATTCAAGTCGAACGAGGGAACCAACAGGGATTTTTACCGATGAACCTGTTTCAAAATAATAGTTGAAGGAACCGTCGCTTGTAAGCAGATGGCCGTTCGAAACCAAGTATTTTGTGCTGCCATATTTTTTCAAATGCAGGATTTCAAGTTGAAGTGCCTGCTGCCATTCTTTTATATAATTAACTGTCGAATTCATTTTTCACTTTCCTCACAAAATATGCCATTGTAGTACGAAGAAACTGGCCCATTGGCTAGGCTCCGATGTTGAAAATAACGCTGTCATCATGACTTTTTTCGCGAATTAACTGTTTCTTTTGCATATAAAATAAGGCCCAATCTATTGATTGGGCCTTTCATACGCCAATGTTTTAACTATAGCATTTTTTATAACATCATACCATGGGCTCTTTTGGAAGAAATGGTTTAGATTAGCCTTCTGTCAACTCACTGAATTGGTCGACGAGATCACTGAAAATCTTCATTGCATTTTCGATCGGCTCAGGTTTCGTTAAATCTACTCCTGTTTTCTTAAGCAGCTCCAATGGGAAATCGGAACTCCCGCTTTTCAAGAAAGTCAAATAACTTTCAAGTGTTTTTTTGTCACCAGAAAGGATCTTATCAGCGATCGTAATGGCTGAAACGTAACCAGTAGCATATTTGTAGACATAAAACGGACGATAAAAGTGTGGGATGCGTGACCAGCCATACTTCACTTCTTCATCGAAACTTATTTCATCTCCATTATATGCTCGAAATATCGATTCATAGGCTGTATTAAAAACCTCGGCATTTAGAGGTTCTTCATTTTCAGCTTTTTCATGTACAATCTTTTCGAACTCCGCAAACATCACTTGTGTGAAGAATGTCCCTTTAAAACTATCTATGAAATGGTTAAGTAAATGTTTTTTCTTTTGTACGTCTTTTGTTGTCTTAATTAAATGGCGAATCAAAAGGATTTCATTCACAGTGGAAGCAACTTCAGCGACAAAAATGGAATACCCAGCACTTATTTGCGGTTGGTATTTTGAGCTATAGTATGAATGCATGCCATGTCCAGATTCATGTGCAAGTGTAAATACACTGTCTAAATCATCACGATGATTTAATAGGATGAAAGGGTGAACACCATAAAGTCCTAAATTGTAAGCACCTGAACGTTTTCCAGGTGTTTCCCTGACGTCGATATACCTGTTTTCCTTAAAGGTTTTAAGGATTGTGATATACTCTTCGCCAAGCGGCTTTAGTGCATCCACCATCAAAGCAAAACCATCATCGTAAGAAATCTCCTCTTTAGCCCCTTCGACTAATGGTACACTTAAATCATAGGCACGTAATTCTTCTACACCCAGCAATTTTTTTCTTAAATGAATGTATTTATGCATGGGTCCGATATTTTGCTTAGTAGACATAATCAAATTATCATAAACTTCTTTTGGAACTTGATCTCCAAATAAGGATTTTTCCAAGGCAGATGGATAATTTCTCAGCTTTGAAAGATTCACATTATTTTTGATTGCCGTTGCAAGTGTGGAAGCGATTGTATTCTTCAATTGTACATATGGCTGATAATATGCGAAATAAGCCTCTTTTCTTTTATCCCGATCATCATCTTCAATCAATTTGGAATACATTCCTCGCGTCAGCTCTACCCTCTCACCGTCTTCATTCGTAACTTCCCCAAATTTTATATCCGCATTGTTGATCATTCCGAACGTTTTTTGTGGAGCTGAAAAGGCTTCGCCTATTTGCGAAAGCACTTCTTCTTGTTCTTTCGTTAATACATGGGCTTTATAGCGGAAGGAATCCAATAAATCCTCTTCAAAATATTTCAAACCCTCGACTTCTTTTATGTACCCTTTTAATGTTTGTTCTTCCAGGCTTAGAAGAAACGGCATGAAGAATGCGGAAGCATTACTTATTTTCTGCCCTAACTTACCAGCTCGATCCAGCAATGCTTGTGATGAGGTGACCCGTGTATCCAAATCGGCTTGAAGCATGGCAAATACATATAGCTTGTTATAAATGTAGCCAACTTCCTCACTTAACCGTAAATACTCGAACAAATCTTGGGCTGACTGAATATGGCCATCGTAAGTTTTTAATTTTTCTGTCATCTTCAGGACTTCTTGATAATCTTTTTCCCAATTAGCCTGATCTTCGTAAATATCCTTTAAATTCCAAGTTTCTTCTATCTTTAATTCGTCACGTGATTTAAACGTTTGCATATCGTCTGCACTTCCTTTCATGCTTTTAGCTTACCCTTTATTATAATCGACTTTCAGAAAAATCTGCATAGAAAAACCAGTATGCTAAAAATACATACTGGTTTTCCTTTTAAAAAATTAGAATTTTGCTGCAGTTTCAGCAACTTTCGCCAATCCTTCTGCAACGATATCCTGTGAGCGATCTGGGTATTGATTATGTCCCTCGATTACGACCGTTTCTGGGTTTTTAATGCCCCATAAGTTTAGATTCATCGTTACGTATTTCTCAGCCATTTCGCCAGCTTCCATTCCAGGCAATGCATAATCGGATCCGCGTGCATTGAGTAAAGCCACTTTTTTATCTCCAGCTAAGCCAACTGGGCCTTCAGCTGTATATTTGAATGTTGTTCCCGCTTGGGCAAGATAAGAAATATAAGTTACCAATGGTGCCGGAACCGTTGCGTTCCATAGCGGGAAGGCAAATACTACTTTATCGGCAGCAAGGAATTGATTCAAGTATTGTTGCACGATATCAGCAATTTCCACTTCTTCTTCAGTCAATTCCATGCCTTGGTTGCGTTTATATAAGGCAGTGATTGCAGTATTTCCGTAATAAGGCAAATTCAATTCAAATAAATCCAATTCAGTTATTTCATCGCTACTATTAGCTTCCTTATATGCGTTCAAAAACGTTTCATACATTTTGACACTGATAGCTTGATCCGCTGGGCGGTCATTTGATTTAACAAACAATACTTTAGACATTTTCGTTCCCCCAATTGTTAATTTTGTATATTTAATAAAAATAGCATTTAATCCATATATCTCGAATTAACTGCAATTGCTACTTTCACATTATAAAACTGAAAATCCAATAAGGCAAGGATTATGTTTTTTATTTTCAAACGCAAAAAAACCGAGAGCAATTTGCTCACGGTTACGTTAATTGTTTATGATGGAAGGGACACTTACCTTTTATCGGTTCTATATCATCCCCTATGAAAAATTGTTTCCATTCATTATGATTTACATCGCCAAAGTGACTGATATCAGGATGCTTCGGGAGATTATCCCATTTCTCCACCCGTTCCCGGACCTTTTCCCGCGACATGATTCCGCCTTTTTCCGTTCCTTCCAATCCTTCAAAGATCATCCGGGGCTGGAAACCAAGGACGAGGCTATTTCCTAAATCGCGAGTTTTACGCTGTTTATAAGCAGGTGCATTACCAAAGACAAAGATTGGTTCCCCGGCAAAATGATAGTCCCATAAATAATGATCCGGATCTTTCGGCTTTTCAATTGGCCAAGGTTTTTCATCCGCTTGATGCAGGTATTGCAGGATCTCCCAAAACCTTTTACGGTAAAATTCTATATCACCCTCTATCGAATCAGGCTCCATAAAAACGAAAAGTCCATGCCTTATATATGGTGGTTCCTGAAATAAATCAAGAAAGCTTTCCACTGCTTTTGGGAGATTGGACCAATCTTCCTGTGTGATATAAGCATAACGAAGTTCCCCTTTATTTTCAGCTTTCATACCAAAATAACAAGGAAAGGTTTTATCGGTCACTTTTTCATGGAATGTTTGATATTCCTTGATTAGCCATTGCGGCACTCGATCGGGATTTGTCATATCTTCTTTTGTTAACAAACTTGAATTCGCAGTCAGCATCATTTTCTCCTTAAATCGTCGTTTTATTATATGTTACCCGCTTTAAATAAACTAAAACTTCTTCTAATTTCAAATCAGGTTTATCATTTTCATTTCATTAGGATAACCTAAGAAAAAAATAGGAGGAGGTTGCTAAATGGCAAGGAGAAGGAGAATATTAGTATCTGAAGCGCGACAAGGCCTTGATGATTTAAAAGCCAAAATCGCTGGTACGAAGAATCCCGAAGAGGCGAAGTTTGAAGTAGCGAAAGAAATGGGCGTACCGTTGAAAAAAGACTATAACGGTGAACTGACATCCAAGCAGAATGGAAAAATAGGCGGAAAGTTAGGCGGAGGCATGGTCAAGGAACTTATAAAGATGGCACAGGAAAACTTAGGAAAAAAAAATTAACCAGAGTCTATCACTGTAATTCTTAGACATCAGATAACGAAATGAACTTTTGAATGGTAAAATTCGGGACTTAACACGTTATAACGCAATAAAAGCCAACCTTTACGGGCTGGCTTTTTTAGTATCAGTTAATTCTTACGGGTGAAACTCTTGAAACAACTGACATTATTACTTCCTCCGACATCGGGTAATTAGCGGCAGCTGGGTCGGTCATTACTGCTTTCAGAATTCTTTCCATATCCGACTGGTTAATTCCATAGGCGCTGAAGTCGGAGGGCAGCCCAAGATCAGATAGGAAAACACGTAGCTTTTCTACCACTTTCGCTAAGATCCCTTTTGAATCTTCATCCTGTACTTTCACACTAAAGGCTTCAGCTATCAAATGGGCCTTTTGAAGATATAAATCCGGGATTGATTCCATGACGACCGGTAATAATACGGCATTGGCCAGTCCATGCGGAATACGGAATAACGCCCCATATGCGTGGGCAAAGTTATGAACAGGAATCGCATTCAATGCACTACAAAATGCAGTGATTCCCATCATGCTTCCATGCAGCATTTCCATTCTAGCCTCAATATTCGTTCCATCCTTTACGGCCCTCGGTAAATTTCTTTCAATAACTCGAATGGCCTGATATGCATATGCATCGGTTATTGATGTCGCAGCAGGTGAAATGATCGCTTCAAATGCATGTGTCAATGCATCGGCACCAGTAAACGCCGTAATGTCAGACGGCAGTCCGACTGTTAACTCGGGATCTAGAATCGCAACATCCGAACTTAAAAAAACATTGTAAATATTCATTTTGACTTTTTTATGTTCATTATATATGACTGCGATCGGGGACACTTCAGAGCCGGTTCCTGCTGTTGTGGCTACGGAAATATGCGGGATATTCATGGATTGTGCTTTTGGAAAACCCTCATATAGAAAACCGCTTGGCATTGAATCGTTTATATCCGTAATTCCTTTATATAATCCGTATTTCAATGCTTTTGCGGTATCGATGACACTCCCTCCACCAATGGCAAGGATGGCATCGGCATGAACTTCGCGTGCATATTTCAATGCTTCATTTACACATTTACTCGCTGCGTCTTGTGTTACACCCAGAAACTGTCCAACTATTTCAGCTTCGGCACCCAACTTCTGCTCCTCAAAAGTTTCGGCAACTTTTTTAACGACGCCTGCATTTTCCAAGCCAGCATCGCTCACGAGCAGAATCCTTCTTGCCCCAAGACCATTGAATAGGCCCGGTATGAGTGAACGAGTGTTAGTGCCACTGTAAACCGAAGACCTTAACCAAAAATTCGAATGAGCATTTACCTTCATATCGTTTCACCTCGGATTAATAGTCTATATTCGCAGTTAAGGATCGTTCATACGCTGCATTCAAGTTCCTGACTTCCATCCATTAACGAATGTAAACTTACAGTATGCTTGTATCTTATTTCGGCATTATAACACCCCATATTCCTTTTCATTGCTTTGATAGATTTCTTCAATCCCTTTCCCTTTCGCCCTGGCTAATATCTCCATCCGCACTGATAATTGTTTCAGGGTAAAATTCAATACAGCTTGTTGATCATTACCAAAGGGATTTCCTAACCGATCATATCCCTCTGTATTTAACGTGATGGCCAGTGGTGAAAGCTCCTCCATCCTCTTTTCAACCTGTTTAAAGATATGTGGATGTTCACTGATGATTCGCTGCAGCAGGAAAGTCCCATATGCAATATGGCGTGATTCGTCCTTCTTCAAAAAACCCACACCTTTTAATAAACCAGGCATCATTTTATTAGTTTCGAGAGTCTGATAGAACCCGAAATATCCAGTTTCTGCAAGAACGCCTTCGGTAAACATATTATAAACAGTTGCTGCTTCTGCCAAGGCTTCTGGTGATTGATCGGTTAAAAGTTTCTCCATCGTTTCAGGCAAAATTTCATAAAAAATCGATTTATAAGTGTCTGAGTGATAAACCGTCAAATCACCCGTTTCACCAATTTGATCTAATGTATAGCGAAAGAACTCCATATGCTTCGCTTCCTCGAACAGAAATGTCGTTAAGTACATTTCTTCTTCAATCCGGCCTTCTTTGGCTATTGTCATTATGAGCGGCAGCAAATCCAAAGTCACGGCTTCTTCCCCGCCCTGAAAAAGGGAAATGATCCGTAATAACACTTCCCTTTCAATGTCAGTAAATGACTTCCAATCTTCTTTATCCTGGCTGAAATCAATGTCTCGAGGATTCCATATACCGAATCTCTTTGCCTTTTGGTAAAGTTTAAATGGTAGGGTATCTTCTCTAAAACTCCTGCTTGTGGTCGTTAAACTCTTTCTTTTCATGGTAATGCCTCCTTGAAATATGAACTTTAAACTTTTGAATCTCTAAGGATTTTTAAATTTGTAAGAGTTTTCATTATATTGTAAGATATTAGTAGCATTTATCCTAGTACTGAAAATGTAGGGAGGAATTAAGTCGAATGCTTGAGGAAACTCTGATGAAACATGTAAAAAAGATTTCCCAACAAAAAGATATGGCAAATAAATCACAAATGATCGTAAAGGGCTGTGTGGATTTTTTTTCATTTCAACGAGCATCTTTATTCAGTTACTCATGTTTAACAGGAATGGGTGAAGGAATTTGTGCATGTACAAGTGAAGATACTTTTTCATTACATAATGTTAGGGAAAATATTCATGATATATACCCAATCCACCAAGCAGTCATCCATAACAAGCCCATATACTTAACCATCCAGCATGCGAAATCCTCCATCCCTGCAAAATACGTAAAAAGATTTTCCATCTCTTCATTGGCAATCATTCCGATAATTGTGAATGACTTGGCCATCGGTTTAGTGTTGGTTGACCCCATTCACACCAACGAGCCCGTTACCAAGAATGATTTAATGAAGCTTTCCCATTATTTGAAACTGGCTGTCAGTTCAACATTCGATTCCGCCCCTCCCACTTACCTTCTAAGCAAACGTGAAGTGGAGGTCCTTCAATATTTAGCGAATGGGATGGGATTAAAGCAAATGGCACCAAAAATGAGCGTTAGTGAATTTACTGTCAGAGATCATATTTCTTCTGCCATCAGGAAATTGGGAGTGAATCACCGGACCGAGGCCGTCGCAGTTGCCATAAGGCACAAAATGATTATCTGAAAGCAAAAAAAAAACCTTCTTAGAAGGTTTTTTTAAGTATCATTGAGTCACTTTTTCTTCAACTTTCGTAGTCCAGCTCAACTCGTCTGTGACTTTACCTGTTTGGACACCTGTCAGTGTATCATAAAGCTTTCTGGAAAGTTCGCCCGTTTCTCCGCTTTGAACAATCATTTCTTCACCATTCCACAAAAATTCACCAATTGGTGATATGACCGCGGCTGTTCCCGTTCCAAAGGCCTCTTCCAAGTGACCCAATTTATAGGCTTCATGGACTTCCTCCATCGAGATGCGTCTTTCCGACACGGGAAGACCCCAATGTTTCAGCAATTCTATAATGGAATCACGAGTAATACCCGGAAGGATGCTTCCATTTAAAGCAGGGGTGATGATTTCACCATTAATTTTGAAGAAAACATTCATGCTTCCAACTTCTTCGATATATTTTTTCTCCACTCCGTCTAACCAAAGAACTTGAGCATAACCCATCTTTTCGGATACTTCCTGGGCTTTTAGGCTCGATGCATAATTACCGCCCGTTTTGGCTTCACCTGTACCTCCATTAACTGCACGTGTAAAAGCTGACTCCACTGCAATTTTAACTGGATGGATGCCTTCTTTATAATACGATCCCACTGGTGACATGATGATGATGAACTGATACTTATTCGATGGAGATACTCCAAGATAAGGCTCAGTAGCTATAATGAATGGCCTGATATATAAAGATGTCCCTTCTGCCTGGGGAACCCAATCCTTATCAACGCTAATTAAAGTCTTTAAGGCCTTCAACGCGAAATCAACGTCGACATCCGGTATGCATAATCGGCTATTAGAACTATTTAAGCGTTGGAAATTCTTTTCCGGACGGAATAAGATAATTTCATCCTCAGGTGTTGCATATGCCTTCAATCCTTCAAAAACGGATTGACCATAGTGAAAAATCATAGCTGACGGCTCCAATGAGAGCGGTTGATAAGGAACAATTCTTGGATCATGCCACCCTTGCCCTTGTGTGTAATCCATAATAAACATATGATCGGTAAACTGCTTACCGAACTCAAGCTGGTCCGCTTGTGGTTTTTCTTTCTTTGTTGTACTAAGCGTGATTTGCATGTCATGTTCCTTCATTACCAAAACCCCTTGTTGATTAAATTTACAAGATTTCACTTCCATAAAATCTATCTTTCATTAGTTTACTCCTATAAGGAATCATAGTTCAAGCCTTTAAGACGAAATTTTCGGAATTTTTTAAAATAAATTGGTTTTTCTTTGATTTCCAGACTATGATTCCTGAAAAAAGAATCAATTATTCCTGAAACCACTAAAAATATCAATTCCGAATGGTACGCTAATATGTCTTGAATATTAGATTAATTTTATCAAAATAATCACTATAAAGCCAATGAGAATAATTCTGGTTCATCGCACCTTTAGAGTAAATACAATCATTTCCCTTTTTGCAACCAGGAAAATTCGATAAATGAAAAGACTTTTGTCAGATTCGTGAATAATACACCAAAGTAATACCTGCAAACCTTATATGTATATTAACATCCTTAGAATATATAACGTTTTTAATCCGAATCCATAAAGTGTTTTTCCCAACTCTAAGCACAGAGGAAAATTTTTCATGAATTTCAATTTAGTAGTTTACTACTAAATAATATTCTTATATACTTATTCAACAAGATAGATGAAACGCATGCAAAACCTTATATTATAGATAAAACGCATGCTACTTTCTTATTTTTGAAGAAAAGGGGTAACAACATGACAAAAAACAGGTGGTTAATCGCTTTATCCGCTATCGCCATTCACCTATCCATTGGCGGTGCATACGCATATAGCGTTTACAAAAAACCATTAGTCGAGACCATGGGGTGGTCAGAAACTGAAGTAACGTTAGCATTCACAATAATGATGGCGCTTGCAGGAACTTCTGCTGCCTTCTTTGGCAAGTTCGTAGAAAAAAATGGACCACGAAAGTCAGCTATGGTCGCGGCTGTATTATTCGGACTAGGACAAGCTGGTTCCGGTTTAGCGGTAATGGTCGATTCACTTCCGATCTACCTATTGACTTATGGGGTGTTAAGTGGACTTGGTATGGGGATCGGGTACATTTCACCAGTATCCACTTTAGTCAAATGGTTCCCAGATCGCAGGGGATTGGCAACAGGAATGGCAGTATTGGGTTTCGGTGCCGGAGCTCTCATTACAGCCCCAGTCGCTGCAAGCCTTATGGAATCCGTTGGCATTTATACTACATATTATATTTTAGGCGCAGGCTATTTCATACTGATGTTCTTAGGGGCATCCTATATTGCACCTCCAAAAGCCGACTGGCTGCCTGAAGGAATGAAGAAAGATATTGAGTCCGGTAAGAAAGAACTGAAGAAAGACCTAAGGCAATTAACTGCAAAAGAAGCGGTTAAAACTAAACACTTCTGGATGTTATGGTCCATGAAATTGATCAATACAAGTGCAGGGATCATGATGATTTCGGTTGCTTCTCCTATGGCTCAAGACGTTGTCGGGCTGTCAGTGGCAGGTGCAGCAACATTAGTCGGAATAATGGGAATCTTTAATGGCGGAGGAAGACTTGGCTGGGCAGCGGCATCTGATTATATGGGCCGTCCAAATGTTTTCGTCATTTTCTTCATCATTCAAATCGGTGCCTTCCTTTTACTTCCAACGACTACAAATACACTATTGTTCCAAGGACTCATCTTGTTGGTCGTTAGTTGCTATGGAGGAGGATTTTCTAATCTCCCTGCATTTGCCGGGGATTTATTTGGCACTAAGGAAATTGGTGCCATCCATGGTTATCTTTTAACTACATGGTCTTTAGGCGGGGTTTGCGGCCCAATGTTGGTTACTGCAATCAGGGAAAGTACGAACAGTTACATTCCGGTATTCTACGTTTTTGCAGCATTAATTGCGATAGCATTCGCCATTTCCATCTGGTTGCGTCTGGACATCAAAAAAATGCAAAAAGAACAGAAACAAGGTGCAACGAACACATTAAGTAAGATATCCTAATTTAATAACCTATAAAAAAAGGCATGATCGAGTAAACTTCCATAACCGGAATTTACCTTGATGATGCCTTTTTAGTATGTATATGGCCGTATCGGTGCTTTTTGAACTGTAGCACATTGGAATATTATATGGATTAGGTCATCACACCTGGGGGCAGTTGTGAGCATAAATTCAGATTATCGACTTATGCACGTAAAGACAGGTTAAAGTCAAAATGGCCGATATATATTTTAATATGTCCTTCTTTTAACAGTGAAAGTCTTGTTTTTGTTTCCATATATCAACTTCGTTTGTTCAGGCTATAGCTATTTGAATTCCAAAAATGTTTAAAAAATATGAACTTCCATTTAATAAATGGTCAGTTAGATTTAAAATTGAATGATTATTGAATAAAAGCTGAATGACAACCGTTCATCCATCCAAAAGTTTTGCACCGAACTTTTAATCAAGTTATTTAGTTTAACATTAAGCTAAATCAGGGAATCAAGTAAGAGATGGAATTAGGGGGGATTGTCTTGTGGATCAATAAACCGTTTTTCAAATATGCTTGCGCGATCATTTTGATCATTTTAATTATTTTTTTACTGGGTAAAATTGATTATGTACTGCTGCCGCTGCAAAAAATCATTGCTGCCATGTTTTTCCCTATTATTGTGGCTGGTCTTTTATACTATATATTACGGCCGGTCGTTAACTTGTTAACAGAATTTATCCCGAGGTCAGCTAGCATCTTCACCGTGTTTTTGATTATATTTAGTATGATTGGGATGGTAGGTTACTTTGGCAGTCCTGTAATCGTTGACCAATTTCAAAAATTATCTGAAAACCTCCCCAGCAAAGTCAAGGAATTCTCTAAAGAATCTGAAGTCATGATTGAAAAAAATGATTTTGGCATGGTAAATATAGAAGAGTTGAAAGAAAAAGCGGTCACGCATTTGAAAGATTATTCGGAAAAACTCATCGTGAATCTCAATACCATTTTATCCACGATAACTAGTGTATTAACAGTATTGGTCATTACACCATTCATTTTATTCTATTTCTTGAAGGATGGAGATAAATTACGACCATTTCTATTAAAATACATACCGAACGATGTAGAATCAGAGGGGAACACAATTTTAAAAGACGTCGATAAAGCCCTCTCAACTTATATTATTGGTCAATTCATCATATCAATTGTGATAGGGACTTTGATGTATGTTGGCTACCTTATTATCGGTCTCGATTATGCACTCGTATTGGCCTTATTCGCCATGATTTTTACCGTTGTACCATTCCTTGGTCCATTAATAAGCATCATCCCCGCCCTTTTCATTGCCTTACAGCAAGACATTGGGCTGGCAGTGAAAGTACTCATTGTCCTAATTGTTGTTCAACAGGTCGAAGGGCACTTGGTTACACCGAATATTATGGGGAAACGGCTTAACATTCACCCGCTTACCATTATCCTATTGCTGCTTGCTGCTGGATCAATATACGGATTCATTGGCATTTTAATCGCTATCCCTACCTATTCCGTAGTAAAAACGATTATAGGGAATTTCAGGAAGTTTCACAGGTTACGGAATAGGGTTACTTAAACAGGAAAAGTTGTCTACACACTTAATTAAAAGAACGATTAAAAATAAAAACAAAAAGCACTCGTTTTTAGACTGTACCAACTCTTAGGAAAGAGAATTTGCCTATAGTTTTTTCTTTCAAAAAAGTTCCAGTTTATTTCATCAAACCATAAAAAACCATTATGGAAAACCTAGTCTTACTATCATGGTTCGGAATAGTCCATTCCCCCCCCCTTTTTGTAGACAAACTAAAAACGTTGATAGTTGCATCAACGTTTTTTTAATAATTTTTTAACACAGCGTTTAAAAAAGGCTGTGAAGCTTTTCTTTTTGATGACTTGCTGGGTATGAATTTGCTTCTGTATATAAATTTCTTCTTTGTTTATGGCGTTACTTTCCGCTAACACCAGACCCAAATCGGAGTTATGATCTTTGTTTAGGACGATTTTGTAAGGAATATCATGACTCATTGCCAATTTAATATATTTTCCTAGATATTGATAGTCCATCTGACCATTTAAAAACAAATTTGAACGGGGATACTGCTTCATCATTTGCTCTATCTCCGGGTATACATTCGTTTCAAAGACTTGGCTTCTTTTTAAGACGATGACTACGCGTTCCCGTAATGTGCCCAGAAATTCCCTTCGTTCACCAGCCTTGATTTCTTTTGGACCATGGATGCCTTGTTCTAGATAGTCCTCCACCTTTAGGCGTGACAATTCTTTTCCACCTCCGCTTTCCCTTCAATAATGTATGTAATATGGCCAAAAATAGTGCCCATCATTCTTTTGATATGCATAAAAATGAAATTGGATCTAAGTTTGACTTTTCCCATAGTTAATTAGTCTACCCTTTTTTTAAAAAATTGTCACTTTAGCCTCACTTCATGCATAGGATAGTATATGTGTAAATGTAGGTTGCTTAAATGAGGGACGGGGAAAAACATGAAAAAATTAATTGTATTTGTATTGATTTTCGCCTTTAGTTTTTTGGGGTTCAGTAATACTTCAGGTGCGGCAGCAAGACAACTGATTATCATCAATAAAGCCAATAATCAGCTTGCCTATTACGAAAATGATAAATTGGTGAGGGTATTCATCGTGGCGACAGGTAAGAAAGCATCCTACACTCCTGAAGGAAAGTTTAAAGTAGTGACAAAGATTGTGAATCGTCCCTATTATAAAGGCAACATTAGAGGCGGAGACCCAAAAAACCCTCTAGGTAAAAGATGGCTGGGGATCAATGCAAGGAATACACCAGGAAATACTTACGCAATACACGGCAATAATGATTCTTCAACAATCGGGAAATATATAAGTGCCGGTTGTATCCGTATGTATAACAATGATGTACAATGGCTTTACGATAAGGTGAGAATGAACACTGTAGTCTTGATTGCCAGTTCGAATAAATCATTTGCCAACATAGCTGCCACAAATGGATTCAAAGTGAGCGGATCTGTGAGCCTGCCGGTAAATACAAACGCTACCCTAAAGAAAGGAAGCAGTGGCCCCCAGGTTATCGAACTTCAAAAAAGATTAACTAAACTTGGATACAGCACTAAAGGAGTAGATGGGGCATTTGGAAAAAACACCGAAACAGCCGTAAAGAAATTCCAAAAGTCCAAAAAACTTACTTCTGATGGAATCGTCGGACCAAAAACAAAAAAAGCACTAGGTCTTAAATAATTTTCTCAATGATATCCACTGATTAGAGGATATCTTTTTTATATTTTAACTGTACAACCTATACATTATTACCCATATCGTCTTTAATTTTCCACCATCAGATATTGACTTTATGTTATAATTTATACATCAACAGCTAATCATAATCGCACTGTCATTACATACAAGGAGGTAATACAAATGTACGATGAAATTCTAGTGAATTCGATTAAAGCAATTTTTGTTATCGGCACCATTTCGATGTTTGTGATTTTAGGATTCGTAAAAGGACGCAGGTTTTAACTTTATCCAATCGTTAAAATATCTCCACCTGCCTGGTTTCTTGTATTATTTTCATACAGGTAATCAGGCTATTTTCTCTTTAAAAAAGGCTCTTTTCGTAAAAAATGTTGTTTTTAAAACGAAACTATTTAAGGTGATTGGAGCGGAAGTGCGAGACTCCTGCGGGAGCAGCGGGGCAGGTGAGACCCCACAGGCGTTTACGCCGAGGAGGCTCACCGCCCGCCCCGCGGAAAGCGAGCATCTGGAGGGGAAATCAACCACAACTCACTACCTGGTAAATAGCAACAAAGTATGTGAAAACAGCCTAAAAAAAGCATATCCTCTATGGGCATGCTTTTCTTTACCAATTCCAATTATCCGTATTATCTAGAAGTTGATCGATGTCAAATGTATCAAGATGGAATGGAACTGACTCTTCTGCTATCGCTTCAGTGGCTAACAATAATTGGTCGATATCAATAATGGCCAAAACAGTCCTCTCCCTTTTTTAATGGTCTTTACCCTCATTTTTTAATACTTTAAACAATTCGTTCAAAAGAAATTTTATTAGAGGGTCTACTTAAAATTTGACATTTATTGAAGAGGCAGTGAATCTTTTTCAGATCCTTCCGGAGAAAGCGTATGTATCAATTTAACCAGCTTATAAAAGGTCCCGCTGCAGATTGTTACCTCGGGCAGATTATGAAATATTGATTTTTTATTAATATGATAATTTTCTTTCTCAGGAGAATACACGATTATTTTCTTATTTAAAGATAAAGCATAGCCAAGCTCATATAGATTACCTTTTCCTGCCGTTAGGAAGATCAGCATGAAATCGGCTTCCTCTATCCCCTTTTTTTCATATTCTCCAATGTCGTCCGTTATTTGGTTTTTCTCATCATTCGTAATTAAATTCATGTCATTCACACAAGTAAATCCTTTTGAAGTCAATTTCTTGATCAATGATTTTACTTGCTTCAAATTTTTTTCGTCTGATGCTATATAATATTTCACACATACACCTCCAAAATATATAACTATTGATACTTTTTACCTATGTTACCTATACTATACATATTCGTTATAAAGAACGCAATATCCTTTCCCCAAAAATAAAAAATAATTAAATGGGGAATTTTTCAGCGAAACTAAAAACCATCATTCCTTTTACAGGTAATGATGGTTTTTTATATTTTATGAGTGCCAATATTATCCCCATCGACTTCAGCTTACTAAAAAAATAATAAAATAATATAGTATGTACTGGTCTGACATTCCAGGTTACAAATTCAAGTAATCCAAAATAAAAACCTTGTCCTTTAACCGGCAAGGTTTTTTTATTTTTCATAAGTGATATTTTCTATTTCAATTCTGAAGGGTGCAGCCTCGCATATATTAATTCCCCGATCCAGATTCACCTTTTCCATTTCGCTTGCATCCGGGATTGTTTTTTTATCGTGTATAAAATGTTCGACCATGGATTCCAACAGTTCTTGAGCACAAGCTAAGGCATCTAACCGATTCCTACCGCTAACGGAAGAAATAATTCCTTCTCGCCTAAAATCCGGGAAACAAACTTGGACGGAAAAAGAGTCGATAATCAACGGGTGCTTTTCATAATAGAATACGGCTGGGTACTCAAAGATTTGAATGCTCAAAATATCATCCCTTCATACAATATTTAGATAATTATAATAATTATAACATGAATTTCCATTTTATATAGGTTTAAATTATTTTTCTTTGTTTGTCAAGTTAATACTTACATTCAATAGGTTGATATGTCCGTGTTGACTACGAAATAAAAAAACACCATGAAAATCAAAATCATGAGAACATTCAAGATTATTCCAATAATGCTGCACACTTTTCCAGCTGTCACTAAACCATTTCCAGATTCACCAGTAAGATTCATTTCTTGTTTACTCTTCGATGCAAATATTAACCCTAAAATACCTAATATGATGCCGATGATTGGAATAAACAGGGATAATATCCCCATGATCAATGATACAATCGCTTTGCTATTGCTTCTTTTAATTTCCGACATATTTTCCACCTTCTTTCTTCCTTTATATATACGGTTATTAAAAGCAAAAGATTCATTTTTTGTGTACTCATTCATCACTATTATCCATTTGATTAAAAAATCCGCTCCCTTTCCGCCGACTGTCTGCCAAGCCTCCTCGGCACAAGCGCCTGTGGGGTCTCGGCTAGCCAGTTATTCGGCTGGAGTGTCGCAAGTTTCTTCCATCCATTAAGGATTTCAGTTATAAAATCATGAAGCATAACCTAGTCTAAACTCGGTTCGAATGAGTTCAGCCTACGGTTTCTTCTTAAAATAACATTCCAGTCGATTCCAGAAATCCGCTCCCTTTCCGCCGACTGTCTGCCAGGTCTCCTCGGCACAAGCGCCTGTGGGGTCTCGGCTAGCCAGTTATTCGGCTGGAGTATCGCAAATTTCTTCCATCCATTAAGGATTACAGTTATAAAATCATGAAGGATAACCTAGTCTTAAACTCGGTTCGAATGAGTTCAGCCTACGGTTTCTTCTTAAAATAACATTCCAGTCGATTCCAGAAATCCGCTCCCTTTCCGCCGACTGTCTGCCAGGCCTCCTCGGCACAAGCGCCTGTGGGGTCTCGGCTAGCCAGTTATTCGGCTGGAGTGTCGCAAGTTTCTTCCATCCATTAAGGATTTCAGTTACAAAATCATGAAGCATAACCTAGTCTTAAACTCGGTTCGAATGAGTTCAGCCTACGGTTTCTTCTTAAAATGACATTCCAGTCGATTCCAGAAATCCGCTCCCTTTTCGCCGACTGTATGGATCATGGAGTATAAACAAGTTTTAAAACAAGGCTGAGGGTGAGACACTTCCGAATCTCCTAGACAAATAGAAAACGACTCATTTCTGAGCCGTTTTTTTAGGTGCGTTTCAATTCAAGTCTCTGGGCTACCAAAGAAAGGCTATAGTTAACTATGAAATACATGAGAGCTACCAGGATCAAAATCGGTATTAAATACTTTTGACTTTGTCCATATATGATTTGACCATGATGTGTCAGCTCCGGCAAAGAGATGACAACCGCTAAAGAGGTATCCTTTAATAAAGAAATGAATTGGCTGACAATGGGAGGAACCATGCGGCGCAGCGCTTGGGGCAGAATAATATGTATCAATGCCTGTGTATAGCTCAAACCTGATGAACGGGCAGCTTCCATTTGCCCTTTATCAATGGATTTCAGTCCACTTCGAATGACTTCAGAAAGCATGGCTGACTCAAAAATCGTCAAGGCAACTATTGCTGCTGGAATGATTTCCAGTTTAATCCGTATCTCCGGCAAAGCAAAATACGTAAAAAATATGATTAATAACAGAGGTAAATTACGTACCGTTTCTACAATCAAAGCTAGTATTTGTGATAACACCGGCACTTTTGCATATCGGATTATACCTACAAGCCCGCCAATAATGAAACTTAGAATAATGGATATAAAAGCTACCTGGAGCGTTACCCAAAATCCTTCTAATAAAAACTTAAGATTATCTGGTGTATAGGCACCTGCAAAATCCATATCTTATACCTCCCTCAATTACTCTTAGCCAGACGTTTTTCCAAATAACCAACGCCAAAGCTTAAAGGAATGGTAAGAATTAAGTAAAACGCTGCAACGAAAATGTACACATCAAACACGACAAATGTCCTTGAAGAAATCAAATCTCCGTGGTACATAAGATCGAGTCCTGCAACGACGGCCAAAATGGAAGAATTCTTTACTAAATTGATAAATTGGTTCCCTAAAGGAGGAATGACGATTTTAACGGCCTGCGGCAGTATGACGAGCCTCATGGCCTGCCCATATGTCAGGCCTGATGAACGGGCAGCTTCCATTTGACCCTTAGGCACGGAGAGTATGCCTGCCCGAATTGCCTCAGCTATGAAAGATGAAGTGTAAATGGTCAAGGCTAATGTACCTGCATATAGCCCGCTTAGTTTAAGACCAAGAAAGAAGAAAAAGGTAATGATCAATAACGGTATGTTCCGAATGAACTCGACATAGGCGGTACCCAGCCAGTTTAGTGGCTTTATTGGCGCAATCCGCATGATGGCAATTAGCACACCAAGAATCAAACTCGATATCAACGCGACCAAACTCGACATGATCGTATTTTTAAAGCCTAATAAATACATATCCAGATTCTCTGTTAAAATGGAGAAATCAAGCACGGCATACAACTCCTTTAACTAGTAAGGATGAGCAAAACGCTCATCCTTACAGACAAATGTTCAAATGTTATTCAAGGTCAGCTGCCCATATACATTTGCTAAAATGTTTAGTGTTTAATCCATTTATCATGGATTTCGTCGTACTTGCCTGAATCTTTAAGTGACTTAAGGGCTTTATTCAGCTCTTCCACAAATTCAGTATTCCCTTTTTTTACGGCAATTCCATATGGCTCTTCGGTAAATGTACCGCCAACAAGCTCATAGCTTGGATCTTCATCCGCCATTCCATAAAGGATGGAATCATCCGTTGTCAATGCATCCCCTTGTCCGGATTTAAGTGCAGCGAACGCTTCAGAATAGTTTTCAAATTCCAGCACTTGTGCTTCAGGAGCTTTTTCACGGATATTTATGGAAGAAGTAGAGCCCTTGACAGCCAATACCTTTTTCCCTTTCAAACTATCAATACCCTTGATATCGCTGCCCTTTTTGACTAACAAAGATTGTCCCGCGTCGAAGTAAACATCAGTGAAGTCAACTTCTTTTTTACGATCTTCAGTGATTGTCATAGTTGCTACAATTGCGTCGATATCACCATTATTCAATAAGGCCATCCTAGTTTTAGAAGTCACTTCTTTAAATTCAACTTTATTCTCATCACCAAGGATTTCTGCTGCAAGAGCTTTGGCAATATCAATATCAAAGCCTTCTACCTCTCCAGTACTAGGATTCTTCAAACCGAATAGCCTTGTATCATTTTTCACCCCAAAAACGATCTTATCCTTTTCCTTCACTTGTGCTAGAACATCTTCTTCTTTGCCTTTACCTCCACCCTTTTCAGCTTTGTCGGTATCATTCCCCCCGCCGCAACCAGCTAATAAAATGACGGCCAGTAATGATAGCAAAGATAATTTTAACCATTTCTTTTTCTTCAACATGTAATTCACCCCTGTTTTTTATTTAATGATTTAATATACGGCTAAGGAATAAACGAGCCCTCTCTTCACGAGGATTGGCGTAAAACTCAGCCGGAGTTGCCTCTTCTAAAACCCTGCCTTCGTCCATGAATACGATTCGATCCGCCACTTCACGGGCAAATCCCATTTCGTGCGTAACAACCACCATCGTCATTCCTTCATGGGCAAGTGCTTTCATAACATCCAGTACCTCGCCAATCATTTCCGGATCCAAGGCTGAGGTAGGTTCATCAAAAAGCATGATTTCCGGTCCCATTGCCAAACCTCTGGCAATCGCTACCCGTTGCTGCTGTCCACCTGAAAGCTGGGAAGGAAATGAATTTGCTTTATCTCCAATCCCCACTTTGTCCAAATACTTCAGTGCAATCTTTTTTGCTTCATCTTCGGATTGTCCCAAGACCTTCCTGGGAGCAAGCATGATATTCTCGAGCACGGTTTTATGGGGATACAAGTGAAAATGCTGGAAAACCATACCGATATTCCGACGGAGTTTGTTTATGTCCGTCTTTTTATCCGCTACATTTAAACCATTTATTGAAAGGGATCCTTGCGAAATGGTCTCTAGACGATTAATGCATCGGAGCAGTGTACTTTTTCCTGATCCGGAAGGTCCGATGACCACTACCACTTCCCCTTTCTTGATTGTTAGATTAATTTCTTTCAATACATGGAAATCGCCATAATACTTATTCACCCGGTCAAAAACTATCATAATTAGCACCCCGCCCATATTCAATCTTCGAAACTGAAAATTTATAATAATCAGAATTATTAAAGCGTACTATAACATTCTCTTAACTCGAATCATATCTTATGTATAATCCTTTCTTCCAATATTATTTCCCAATATTTCGATAATGTTAGGGAAGCGACCATTTTTATTGTTATTTTAAACTAGTAATTTAAATAATATATTCAATATTCACATTTTTTATTATATATAATATTTCTTAAAATTACCATATAAACTTTAAATTGTTAAAAACGTTATCATATTTCATGATATTATTGCTATATTCCATATAAATGTTAATTTTTAACTTATTTCCCCAAAAAAATTCCCTCTTTTTATAAAAAATCATTTATTTCCCGAAAGCTGAATATGCTTTTAATAATACAAAAAGACAGCATTTGCTGTCTTTTCGTATTATTCCTTTATCGCATCTTCAAATGGTGCTGAATACAAACCCCTTGGCGCCAGCATATCCGTATCTGATTCATGAATTCCCCCATTGTGGGTATATGGACCTGCTGGAAAAAAATCAAACAAATCACTTTCCTTATGTATGATCAAGAAATAATCGTATAAATCATCCATAAGTTCCTGATGTTCATCTATTTTCATGATTTCACCACATTCATCAATTTCAAAGTTTTCATTAATCGCATCTTGAAGTTCCTCATTATTTGAATACGCGATATAAAAATCGACATCTCCGCACTCCATGCATAGCAAGAGTTTTTCTTCCAGTGCTTCTTCAAAGGTTTTCAGGACGATTTCCTTTAGTATGGCATCAATCTTTCCAGGATTATTCAATTTAATTTTAGTCTGGAACACAAAACCCCTCCAATCAAATACTGGCATTAAAATACTTAACGCCAGTTTAATAAGCTACTCTTTAATATTAAAATGAAATTGTTGAAATCATTTTTTCATCAATACCTAAATAAAGGCCATAAGTTCATGTACCGCGATGGGTACCTAGCCCAAGATTTGGTCATCAAGGGCAATGCCTATCATTAGTCTGGATCTCGTTTATTGGATAGGAAACGTCCGATTCGTGTTTATGATAAGTTTGCCCACATAATTAGAATCATAATCTTCTATAATACAAAGAAAAAGATGATGGGAAGCGTAATCAGGCTTAATGATGTACTGATGAATGTAGCACTTGAAACGAATTCAGGCTCTGTATTGAATTGGAGCGCATACATTGTAGTGTTGGCCGCCGTTGGCATGGCAGCTACGATGATCATGATATGCCTGACCATTTCACCCACTGGCAAGGCAAGTGATAACAGGAAGGCAATTGCTGGTGAAACGGCAAGTTTAAGAAGTAGCGAAACTGATAGCTTTCGATAGGCAATTTTTTTCAGGGAAATGTTGGCCAGCTGCATTCCCAGTGTAATCATGATTGTTGGGATCGCTGCGTTTGCAACAAGATTAATAGCTTCCATAACCGAATTGCTTAAAGGTATGTTCACGAACTGAAATACTGTTCCTGCAATAGCTCCATAAACAATTGGCATTCGACATACCGCTTTAATTGCTGTTTGAACTCCGTTTCCTTCAGGACTGCCCTTTGCTGCGAAATAAATGCCGATCGTGCACATCACTAACTGCTGTCCCACCATAAGGATGATTGCATAATCGAGTCCTGCGGCTCCGAATAACAGGAAAATGACGGGTGTACCGTAATTCCCGTTATTCATGAATGCCGATGCCAATATCATGCCGCTTGTTTCAGTGACTGTATAATTGCGAAAAAAAGATATAATATAGACTACCAGTATGAGAGAAAGGCAAAGTACAATCGTGAATAAGAACAGGTAAAAATAATTAATCGTAAATTCAGCGGAATAAAAAGTCCGGAACACGAGAAAAGGTGACATTAAATATAATGCCATCGTGGAAATCGATTTTGTATCAAGATTAAACTTTTTCTGACCAATGAAACCTAAAACAAATATACCGAATATCGGTAATAGAACTCCCAAAAAACCCATGCATATCACCTTCATAATTCTAATGATTTTCTTCTAACAATATCAGTTTTATAATTATTTGTAAAAATTCTTTTAAATCCTTTCGATCGCACGCCATAAATTGATTTTTCTTTATATTCAGAAAATGGTATTCTGTTTCCCCAGACATATGGTATATTGTTTATTATATTTACGTTAAAAAACGTAACATTAACACTTTTTGGTTAGTAATAGATGAAGGGGTGTTTTTTAGTGGATGTAAAATTCATGGAAATGGCCGTTCGGCTTGCAAATGAAAATGTACTGGCTAAGAACGGAGGTCCTTTTGGTGCTATTATCGTAAAAGATGGCAAAGTCGTGGGCAGAGGATGTAATAATGTGACAACGGCCAACGATCCTACAGCGCACGCCGAGGTACAGGCGATTCGTGATGCATGCAGGAATCTCGACAGCTTCCAGCTTACAGATTGTGAAATTTACACTAGCTGCGAACCATGCCCCATGTGCATCGGTGCTATTTATTGGGCACGTCCAAAAGCCATTTATTACGCATGCACTAAAGAAGACGCTGCAGTTATTGGCTTTGATGATCACTTTATCTACCAAGAACTTGCCCTGCCAATGGAAAACCGCACAATTAAAATGAGACAATTGTCTTTTAATGACCACGATTTACCATTCCGAACATGGGAAACCAATACGGAAAAAGTGAAATATTAACCGGATATATGGCCAAAGGGGTTATGAATATGAAAAAAAACTTGCTTAAAAGGAGAATTGACGTTGCAACAGGAAGAACACCTGCAGATTGCGTCATTAAGAACGGGCAAATCATAGATGTATTCAATGGTGATATCTATACTGGCGACATTGCGATCGCCGATGGTTATTTTGCTGGAATTGGGCGTTATGAGGGTACTTCGGAAATCGATGCTTCAGGAAAATTCGTATGCCCTTCCTTCATAGATGGCCATGTTCATATAGAATCATCGATGGTCAGGCCTTATGAACTTGCAAAAATCCTCCTTTTACATGGTGTGACCTGCATCGTTGCAGATCCTCATGAAATTGCCAATGTTTCTGGCAAAAAGGGCATGGAATATATGATTGAACAATCCGATCAACTTCCTTTTGATTTTTACTTCATGATGCCCTCTTGTGTACCTGCTACGGAGTTTGAACATTCTGGTGCTGTCTTAAAAAGTGAAGATTTAATTTCCTTTTATCAAAACCCGAGAGTGCTTGGTTTAGCCGAGGTAATGAATTTCCCTGCCGTTTCACATACAGATGAGGATATGCTGCAAAAAATATACGATGCAAACAGACTGGGCAAAAGCATCGATGGTCATGCAGCTGGATTATCTGAACAACAGCTCGATGTTTATCTAAGTGCAGGCATTAAAACAGATCATGAATGCATTACAGCGGAAGAGGCAAAAGAAAGACTGCGTAAAGGAATGTATCTTATGATCAGGGAAGGAACCGTCGCCAAAGACTTAATTAACCTGATTCCAGTTATTAATGAGAAGAACTCCCGCCGTTGTTTATTCGTCACCGATGACCGGCACCTAGATGATATAGATTCTGAAGGAAGTATCGATCACAACGTTCGACTTTCCATAGAAACAGGTGTCCCGCCAATTACCGCCATTCAAATGGCGACCATTAATGCAGCAGAATGCTTTGGATTAAAGGAACATGGTGCAATTGCACCTGGATACAAGGCAGACTTCCTACTACTGGATGATCTTGATTCAGTCATCCTCCATTCGGTCTTCAAAGATGGAAAGCTTATGGTACAAAGTAATCGATTGCTTAACTATCCAGCTGATGAGAAACAGGTTATTACCGACGGGTTGAAGCACTCTGTTCAATTTAATGAAATAACCGGAGATGATTTCGCGATACCTTTTAAAAATGAGTTCGCTAATATTATTGAGATAACTCCAAACAGCTTGATTACAAAGCATTCGATTGAACCGGTCACACTTAATCATGATGGTCTATTTCAGTTCTCCGAACATGTTGATCATCTAAAACTTGCTGTTATTGAACGGCATCATATGACCAAACAAGTGGGCCTGGGAATCGTCAAAGGGCTCGGGTTGAAATCAGGAGCCATTGCCACGACAGTAGCCCATGATTCACATAATTTGATCATTGCCGGAACGAATGACCAGGATATGCTTCTGGCAGCTAAGGAAATCAAAAAAATGCAGGGTGGATTGACTGTAATCCAAAATGGGGAAATACTAGCTTCCCTTCCCCTTCCAATAGCTGGATTGATGAGTGAGTGCAATTATATGGATGTGGTCCATTCATTGAAGCACATCGATGAAGCCTTATTGAAACTCGGTGCTAACAGGCATTTCAACCCTTTTCTTACACTTGCCTTCTTGGCGCTACCAGTCATCCCTGAAATCAAACTGACGGATCAGGGTTTATTTTCCGTTTCTGAGTTTAGGCATATACCCATCGAAGCTTCAAAGCCAGTCGATTTAAATTAACCCGCTAGGCGGGTTTTTTTTCTTATCACCCCAAAAAATTTCAAAAGAAAAAGGTTCCGACTCAACATAAAACGGGAAAAGGATATATGCGCATCATCTATGTTAAAATAAAAATAAACACAATTCTTTGTTGGAGGAGATAAATATGGCAAAACATGATCAACAGAACATCATTGGATACATAGGCACTTACACAAAAGGAAACAGCGAAGGTATTTACAGATTTACTTTAGATGCAGCAGAAGGAAAGCTCAGCACACCGGTTCTTGCAGCAGAATTGACCGATCCGACTTATGTCGCCATCAGCCAGGACAAAAAGAATCTCTACGCCATTTTAAAAGAAGCGGGCAGCGGTGGAGTTTCAGCCTATTCGATTAATGAAGATTCAGGTGAGCTTACCTTCTTAGGCAAACAACTTACACCAAATGGCTCTTCCTGCCATATAAGTGTCGACAGCAAGAAACAGGTTTTGGTCACTTCCAGTTATGGAGAAGGCGTGATTGAATCATATCCGCTTCATGACGATGCGACACCTTTGCCTGTATCATCAACTGTTCAACATGAAGGGCATGGACCGAATGAAGAACGTCAGGAAAAAGCACACACCCACTTCGCTGGTTTCACCCCGGATGAAAGGTTCATTGCTGTTGTCGACCTCGGAATAGATAAAGTAATAACCTATAAAATACATAATGGGGTTTTGGAAGAAGTAAACAGCTTATCTGTTACTCCCGGCAGCGGACCACGGCATCTGACCTTCCACCCAAACGGTAAATTTGCGTATGTCATGGCAGAACTTGTACCAGAAGTGATTGTTTTGAGCTTCGATAGTCAAACCGGTAGTTTTTCTGAATTGCAAACGGTACGGACCGTCCCGGAAGATTTCAAGGAAAATAACCAAGGAAGCGCCATTCATATTTCTGATGACGGGAGATTCATATATGCCGCAAACCGCGGACATGATAGTATTGCCGTTTACGAAATCAATCAAGAAACAGGCAAACTGGCATTCGTGCAGCTGGTTTCCACCGAAGGACATTGGCCGCGTGATTTTTCATTGGACCCTAGCGGAAAATTTCTGATTGCTTCTAATGAACAATCAGGAAACTTGACGCTATATGCCCGGAATGAACATGACGGAAAATTAACATTATTGCAAAAGGATGTTCAAGTTCCCTTCCCTGTTTGCGTAAAATTCTTATAATCCATAATAAAAGAGGATTGAAGCTTTCACTGCAGCTTCAATCCTCTTTTTTATGCCCTACTTTAATTCCAATTCTCTGCCATTTCAGGAAAATCTATATATGGGTTACGATTACCCTGCATTTCATGTATAGCGAGGTTTCTATGTTTTTCATAAGTGCTCACGGGAAAAAGCCGATGCCATTCCAAAAGCAGTGCCAAGTCGATTTTGCCGCTATCGATGATTCCCTCATATCTGAGTAAAAAATACAAAGTTGCCCTCGCCACGATCCCTTTTCCGTATTCGGGCTCGAATTTACTTTCATCTGATTTCCCGCATCCCGCTTTTATACCGGCAGCCGATCTTTCAGGGATATAATCCTCAAAATCATGGTATGGATAGTTACTCCGGCTGCTATTACACGTTGGTTCACAGGCGAACAGATGATGCAAATCCCCCCTCATCGGTTCTTTTTTATCGAACCATGATTGAGGCACTACATGTTCACAATTAACGAGAATATTCTCCGAATTTGTTGATTCAATACCTCTTGACAACACTTCCAGTATACGGATATCTTCCTCAATCACTTGTGCAGGATCCATCCCTTTACCGGAATACAGACTTTTTAGCTGGCCATTTTCCTGTATGTCCACCCATGGGTAAACATGACGATGCGGTGAGTAGTTCAGCTGGTTTTTATGGGTTGCCACAAGTAGGTCCTTCAATCTTTCCCGGTCCAAGGAACCATCTTTGTAGTATGACAGCTTAAGTTCCTGATCTTTGGTTTCATCATAGTATTCGCGGTTTTCATTAAAGTTGACTAGTGCAGCCATTGCCATTTCCCGTTCTTTTTCAAGTACTTCAAAACTATACTTCATCCACTCATCCCCCCGCTTCTATTAAAAACCTAACTTTTACCATAATTAAAGCTTAATAGAAATAGACCGAAAAAAAAAGGTGCTTTAGAAGGGTCTAACGAAGAATTTCAATAAAATGGGTAAGGATTTTCGCTGTCATTCCCCAGATTACCCGACCATTATATAAGTAAAAATACTCTTCCATCTGTTTTGGCTGCCATTTATAATTCTCCCCGCCAACGACTAAATCATGGGGGAAGTTTGCATGCGGTTCCACTTTATATTCGACATGATAAATTTCTGGGGGTTTTTCCATGAAAAAGGAAAGCGGGACCGTAAAAATGGTTTCTACCTCAGCTGGATTAGGTATTATCCGTTTATGGTTCCGAACAAATCCTGCATAAGGATAGACAATCATCCCGAATGGAGATACCAAATAATCGATCGGAAAGACGTTTTCGATATCTTCTTTTCGCAAATTAAGTTCCTCATATGTTTCCCTTAGGGCAGCAGCCTGTTCATCATGATCCAGCTTGTCTATTTTCCCGCCCGGAAAACATATATCCCCCGGCTGCCTCCTCAGTTTGTGTGAACGCTCTTCGAAAAGAACATGAATTCCATCTTCTTTCTCTATTAGCGGTACCAATACAGCATACTTTGAAAAATTCCCACTCCCTAAAATTTCTGGGATATGTAATGTTAATTTTTTTGTTATATCTTCATTATTCATGTCCCTCACCTCTTCTGCCGGATAATATAGATATTCTATCACTACTCCTTATCATTCCATTTTCGAACATCCGCTATAACTAAGCAAGGAAAACGATTCCAAAATATCGCCTTTAATTTCTACTAGATTCCTTTACCTCTTATTCTTCCTTGATCATAGACAAAAGCACCGTTCAAAGTTCCGAACGGCGCTAAAACTGACGTATCAGCCTCATTTAAAAAGCAAGTTATGTGTATCAACAGGCACATGCGTGAAATCGTTGAATATTCAGTTTTTTCACTTTATTTTCATAGTTCAGCTAACGTTCGCTTTACCGTCGCTATGATGAATGCAAAATCCTCTTCAGTTATACTAAGTGGGGGAGCAAGAGTCAGGATATTATTGAAACCTGCTACTGTATCGCCATTTTTCCCTATGATCAGCCCCTTTTCTTTGCATGAAGCAATGACTTTATTGATTTTGGAAAGTTCGATCGGCTGTTTGGTCAGTTTATCTTCCACTAGTTCAATGCCTACCAACAAACCTTTCCCGCGTACATCCCCAACATTGGGATGAGATTTGATTTCTTCAAACTCTTGCAGAAAGCGTAGCCCTAACTCCTTGGACCGTTCTATTAGTTTTTCATTTTCATATATTTCAATATTCTTCAAAGCGACGGCACAGGCAGCAGGATTGCCGCCAAATGTATTTACATGCCGAAAGCGGTCATAAACGTCTGAGCCAATATACGCTTCATAAATTTCACGTTTGACGGCTGTAGCGGATAATGGCAAATAAGCGCTCGTGATTCCTTTAGCCATTGTTACGATGTCTGGTTTTACATCATAGTTCATAAATCCGAATTTCTTACCAGTACGGCCGAACCCGCAAATGACCTCATCCGAAATGAGAAGGACACCATTTTTCTCACAAATTTCATTGACACGTTTCATATATCCATCGGGCGGCATCAAAATTCCGCCCCCGGTGATGATTGGTTCCATGATGACCGCAGCCACCGTTTCGCTCAGCTCCCATGTAATGGTACGTTCAATTTCCGCTGCACTTTTTTCACCGCTTTCATCCTCTGGATTTCGGTAAGAATCTGGCGGTGATACATGAAGAAACCCTGGGGCGAGAGGTTCATATTTATATTTTCGCTGTGCCTGCCCGGTAGCTGACAGGGCTCCCATTGAATTGCCATGATAGCCGCGATAACGCGAAATGAATTTATAGCGTCCATGTTCACCCTTTTGCTGATGATACTGCCGCGCAATTTTAAAGGCCGTCTCATTGGCTTCTGAACCGCTGTTAGAGAAGAAAATCACATAATCCCCACCAAGCCATTCATTTAATTTCTCCGCTAGCTTAATAGCCGGGATGTGGCTATTCGTTAAAGGAGCATAAGGAAGTTCCTTCAGCTGCTCGTAAGCTGCTTCAGCCAGTTCCGTGCGGCCATAACCGACGTTGACACACCATAAACCAGACATCCCATCCAGGAAGCGATTCCCATCAACATCCGTAATCCATGCTCCTTGCCCGTTTTTAATCACCATTGCACCAGGGATGGGTTCAGCCCCTTTCATATGATGCCACACATATTTACCATCCATCGCTTTAAGATCCTTACCCTGTTTTTCAACCTGCATAAGCTACACTCCTCCTAAAATAATGTATAAAGGAAGGCCGACCACAAATTGCGCCGACCCCCTTTTTCCTATCAGTATCTTGCCGTTAACATTTTCTTTCTGGTGTAAAATTCCACGCCGTCTTTCCCATTCGCATGAAGGTCCCCATAAAACGAACTTTTATATCCGGAAAATGGAAAGAATGCCATTGGCGCGGGTACCCCAAGGTTAATGCCAAGCATCCCTGCATCAATTTCTTCGCGAAATTCCCGGATGGCTTTTGCACTATCCGTATAGAGGCAGGCACCATTGGCAAATTCGGATTGATTGGTCAATTCGATTGCTTCTTCAAGAGTATTAACTCGTACTATGGATAAGACAGGAGCAAAAATTTCATCACTCCATATTTTCATGTTTGTTTTTACATGATCAAATAATGTCGGTCCAACGTAATAGCCTTTTTCCTGATCGCCTTCATTCCTGCCATCACGAAGGAGGACAGCTCCTTCTTTTTCCCCGGTTTCAATATATTTTTCTGTTCTTTTTTTATGAGTATCACGGATTACAGGTCCCAGGAAAACGTCCTTATCCATTCCATTTCCAATCTTGATGTTATCCGCTGCAGCCTTTAATTTCTCAACGAGCGTATCTCCCACTTCTCCCACCGCAACAACCACTGACGCAGCCATGCAGCGCTCGCCTGCAGATCCGAAGGCTGCATTCGTTATGTTCGTTACCGCATTATCCAAATCTGCATCAGGCATGACGATCGAATGATTTTTTGCTCCCGATAAAGCCTGGACACGTTTTTTATTGGCAGCTGCCGTTTTGTATACATACTCTGCGACAGGCTGGGATCCCACAAATGATACCGCTTTAATGTCTTCATGTTCCAAAATCCCATTCACGACATCGTGGGCACCATGGACAATATTGACAACACCATCCGGAACACCGGCTTCTGTCAATAATTCCACGAGACGGTTGGCCAAAAGCGGTGTCCGTTCTGAAGGCTTTAAGATAAACGTATTTCCACAAGCTATTGCCAGCGGGAACATCCAACATGGCACCATCATCGGGAAATTAAACGGCGTAATCCCGGCAACGACACCCATTGGATAACGATACATGCCAGATTCAATGCCTGGGGAAATATCAGGAAGCTGACTTCCCATCATCAAGGTAGGGGCACCTGCTGCGAACTCCACGCATTCAATCCCGCGCTGAACCTCACCATATGCTTCTGTATAGCTTTTTCCGTTTTCGATAGTGACCAGCTTTGCAAGCTCATCCCAGTGTTCAATCAGTAATTGCTGGTAACGGAATAAGAAGCGAGCTCTTTTTGGAACGGCGACCTTTTTCCATTCTTTATACGCCTTTTTAGCAACCTGCACCGCTTGGTTTACATCTTCCTTTGTTGAAAGGGGTACGATTGCCAATGCTTCTCCTGTTGCCGGGTTAGGCACTTGTTCATGTTTCGAAGTTGTGGAGTCAACCCATTTGCCACCGATATAATTTTTCAACGTTTCTACTTCATTGATAACTGTCATTAAATAAACCCTCCATTTCAACACGATTTCATAGTTTCATTATATTTTTCAAAACGACTTTTTACATTAGACGTTTTGTATAGTTTTTGATTCAATATTTGCACATATTGTTTGTTTCTGGCTTTCCCATATCCATCATTATCAACAACAGAAATTCACGATTCGCAAACGATGTATATTTTTCTTATTACTTTCCCTTTAATCAGCTGACTTCGCAGCCATCATTTTATAATGGAATATAGCTTTATGTCTTGATGCTTCCCCTTGACGAACATTCCTTTTCTGATGATTCCCTCAAAAGACATACCAGCCTTTTGCATGACTCGCTCTGAACCTGAATTTTCAACGAAGCACCTTGCCTGTATTCGAACTAGGTTCATATTTTCGAAGCCAAAGGCGATTATCTTTTGGGCTGCCTCCGTCATCAAGCCACTCCCCCAATATTCTGGTGCAAGCACATACCCTATTTCCGCACTATGATGGTCAACCTGCCATGAAACAAAATCAATGGTACCAATCAACTTACCGCTTTCCTTGTGTTCTATGCCCCATGGAGCGATTTTCTTATCCTCATAATTTTGAAGTATAAATCGGATAAAATCTTTTGTATCACTTAGGGAACGATGGGCTTCCCATGTGACGTAACGGGAAACTTCATTGTTGGATGCATAAGCGAACATGTCTTCGGCATCATTCATGGTGACTTTCCTCATGATCAATCGTTTTGATTCCAGGGCAGGCAGCTGTCCATATATCTCTTTCACGTTCATGATTACACCCCATTCCATTGATTATTAGTATTATAGCAAGATTGGTATGCAATCGCCTTCCCAATTGAAATATTATCGAAACTTACGTATAATTCAGAAAAAAATATCCAGGAGGATAATTATGCCAAAAAGAAAACTCATAATAAGCCAAAATTTGAATGAAATCTTATTACAGAAGATCCAAGAATTGATTCCTGAGTGGACTGTTATCACCGGGAGATCCCCGGAAAAATGGAGAGATCATATTGCCGATGCAGAAGTCATCGCAGGCTGGAAAGCGGAAATGTCTGTATCGATTGCTGCAAGCGATGTTAAATGGATCCAGACATGGAGTGCAGGAGTGAATGCTTTACCCCTGGACAATTTAGAACAAAAGAATGTTCAGATTACAACTGCAAACGGCGTTCATGCGTATCCCATTTCAGAGACAATTTTTGCGTTAATGCTTGCCTTAACAAGAAAAGTAGATACATATATTAAGCAACAGCAGACAAGGACCTGGCATCACGCACATATGAAGCAGGAAATTCATGAAAAGACCATCGGAATCATCGGTGTCGGGAAAATCGGAAAGGAAACCGCAAAAATTGCCAAGGCTTTTGGCATGACCGTATTAGGGATGCGCCATTCCGGTAAATCAGAAGAATTCGTAGATGAGATGTTCACACAAAAACAATTGATTGATCTTCTTCCTAGGTGTGATTATATTGTCGTGACATTACCATTGACTCCAGAAACAAGGAATATGTTCGGTAAAAAGGAATTCAAGTTAATGAAGCGCTCCGCATTTTTCATTAATATTAGGAAGGGGAAACCTCGTCATTCAAAAAGAATTGATTCAAGCGCTTAAGGACAAAGATATTGCAGGTGCTGGTCTTGATGTGTTTGAAACGGAGCCACTTCCTGAAAATAGCCCTTTATGGGAGTTGAACAACGTAATCATCACGCCGCACACATCCGGAAATACGGAATTTTACGACCAAAGGCTAATTCAGGATATTTTCATCCCGAATTTAAAGGACTATCTAAATGGTAAAACACCTTCAACAAATTTACTTGATTACAAAAAAGGGTATTAAGAATTGTTCATTTTCTGTATACATTAATAATCTTTCCTTGTTAGCTTGCAGATTCCGACATTATCTGTTATATTTAAAAAGAATTATTTTTGTTCGGGAAGATTGATAAGTGAAAAACTTTTCGTCTAATGATTGAGCAAGGGTAGTAACACAATGTGTGGATTCACACTAGGAGGCAACAACAATGGAACAAGGTAAAGTAAAATGGTTTAACGCAGAAAAAGGATTTGGCTTCATCGAACGCGAAAACGGAGACGATGTATTCGTACATTTCTCAGCTATCCAAAGCGAAGGATTCAAATCATTAGACGAAGGTCAAGAAGTTACTTTTGAAGTTGAGCAAGGTCAACGTGGACCCCAAGCTACTAACGTTCAAAAAGCATAATTTTAAATACAATATATAACGGACCCTACTTGTAGGGTCTGTTTTTTTTTGATCAAAAAAACAATCATAAAAAAACCCTATTCACAGGGAATAGGGAACATGAAACAAGTTTAGTAAATGGTAAACCTAGTATAACACACTAAGAAAAGAAACCCTAATTTATCCGAAAAGTAAAAATTATCAAGCACTTCCGATGCCCTCGATATCGACCTTACCATTCATTCATTTCTTATCCGCTTCATATGTTCGATCCGTTCCCCACGGATAAAACGGAGGCATATCCGTGCTGCTTTTCATTTTAAAATCGGCTTTCCTTTTTTCGAGAAAAGCTTCGATTCCTTCTAGTGCATCAGCTTGTTTTCCGGTCCAATGAATCATTTTCGATTCTATTTTGTGTGATTCAACAGGATGGTTCGCACCGAGCATGGACCACATTAACTGCCGGGATAGCGTCACAGAGACGGAAGATGTGTTTTCCGCAATGTCTGTCGCAATCTCCATTGCTGCAGACATCAATTCTTCTGGCTCGACGATCTTGTTTACCAGCCTTCCCTCATATGCTTCACTGGCCGTAATCATCCTGCCGGTAAAAATCCATTCGGAAGCTTTGCCCATTCCGACAAGCCTAGGCAAGAACCAGCCACTGCATGCCTCCATCGTTATCCCCCGCCTTGCAAATACAAAACCCATCTTTGCATCTGTTGAAGCAATTCTAATGTCCATGGGCAAAGTCATTGTTATCCCAATCCCGACTGCCGCTCCATTAATGGCTGCTATCATAGGTTTCTTCATCTCAAAAATCCGTAATGACAACATTCCTCCTGCATCGCGATATTCAACCAAAGGAGTGTGATCCATAAACGTTTCTGCACCTTTTTCCAAATCCATTCCAGCACAAAAAGCATCCCCAGCGCCAGTTAATATGACGGCTCTTACGTCATCATTTTCATCCGCTTCATTAAAAGCGCGAATCATTTCCTCACACATCTTTTCATTGAAAGCATTCATTCTCTCTGGACGATTAAGAGTTACAATCATGACACGATCGACGATCTCACTAGTTATCGTGGAATACAATAACAGTCCCTCCTTCTCTCACAAATTGAAACATTCAACAGAATTTTATATTTACATATAATTACATTTTATATGTTTTATTTTCAGATTCCTAGTTTTTTATTTTGACATGCTGATAAATAATTTGATAATCGTTTCCATTCTAAAAATATTTTACATAAATGTGTAAAAAAAGACCAGTCGCAAATGCAACTGGTTTTTTTTGTTTACCAATATAAATGACAAGCAACGAAATGCCCTGGTTTTTGTTCTTTCCATTCAGGTACAGCACTGGAGCATATCTCCATCGCCTTAGGGCAGCGCGTCCGAAATACACAGCCGCTCGGCGGATTGATCGGACTTGGTACATCACCTTTAAGGACGATCCTTTCCCGTTTAATAGTCGGGTCTGGTATCGGCACTGCGGATAGCAAGGCCTGTGTGTATGGGTGTAGCGGATCTTTCGTTAAAGAATCACTATCCGAAAGTTCCATCATTCTTCCAAGGTACATGACTAAAATCCGATCTGAAATATACTTGACCATCGATAAATCATGCGCGATGAATAAATAAGTCAATCCCATTTCTTTTTGCAGTTCTTTTAATAAGTTGACCACTTGGGCCTGTATCGAAACATCCAAGGCAGAGATTGGTTCATCACAAACGATGAATTTAGGATTTAAAGCCAATGCCCTTGCAATTCCAATACGCTGGCGCTGTCCTCCACTGAATTCATGCGGAAAACGAGTGATATGTTCCGGACTTAAACCAACCAGCTTTAACAGGTCTTCCACCCGTTTTCTTCGCTCTTTACCTTTTGATATCCCATGAATGGCAAGTGGTTCCCCAATCAATTCCTCCACCTTCATCCTTGGGTTCAAGGATGCGTAAGGATCTTGGAAAATCATTTGTATTTCACGGCGGATATGTGACATTTCCCCAGGTTTGTAATCGAAAATATTTTTCCCCTGAAAAAGAACTTCTCCATCTGTCGGTTCATATAATCGAGTGATTGTACGACCTGCAGTCGACTTACCGCAACCGCTTTCCCCAACAAGACCGACAGTTTCCCCTGGATAGATTTTGAGATCCAAACCATCTACCGCTTTCAGCGATTGAGAACCGATAGGAAAATGCTTCTTCAGATTCTTTATTTCAACAAGAGGAGAATTTTCGTTGTATGTCTTTTCTTTTTCGGCCTTATTTTTCAGTGAAACCATTGGTTCTCCTCCTTTATACATTAGTCGGTGCTTGTACCTGTGCTGCCTTGGCCATCGGGTGGTGCAGCCAGCATGCGGCTGTCTGACCTTCTTCCACTACTTCAAGCTCCGGATCATGGTCTTTGCACACTTTCATTGCTGATTCACATCTTGGGTAAAATGGGCATCCTTTTGGCGGATCCAATAAATCAGGTGGTGATCCGATAATCGGAACCAACGGAGCCGTTTTTTCCATATCCAGCCTCGGCACCGTTTTAAGCAAACCTCTTGTATAAGGATGCTGCGGGTTTGAAAATATAGCCTCTACCGTACCCGTCTCCACAACCTTGCCTGCATACATAACGACTACCCGTTCACAAGTTTCCGCAACCACACCTAAATCATGAGTGATTAAAATGATGGAAGTATCCATTCTTCGTTGGATATCTTTCATCAGTTCCAAAATTTGCGCTTGTATCGTTACATCCAATGCAGTTGTAGGTTCATCGGCAATCAGTAATTTTGGTTCACAAGCAAGGGCCATCGCTATCATTGCCCTTTGGCGCATACCACCTGAAAACTCATGCGGATATTGCTGCATCCTTTTTTCCGGCTGTGGAATACCTACTAGTTTCAGTGTTTCCAACGCCCGTTCGTATGCATCATTTCGGGACATATTTTTATTATGCTTTAAAATGCCTTCCATGATCTGGCTGCCGATTTTTGTCGTTGGATTGAGCGAAGTCATCGGATCCTGGAAAATCATGCTGATTTCATTCCCGCGAATCCTCTGCATTTCCTTTTCACTCATTTTAAGAAGGTCTTTACCGCCAAAGTTTATCGACCCTTTTCCATACTCTGCCGGGGGTGTTTCCAATAATCTCATGATAGATTTCGCTGTAACACTTTTGCCGCATCCGGACTCCCCAACAATCGCAACGGCTTCCCCCTTTTTCACGCCAAAGTTCACACCGCGAACCGCTTGCACTTTACCTGCATAAGTATGGAAGGTGATTTGTAAATCGTTGACTTCTAATAGGTTCTCCATCATCGTCCCTCCTATTCTAGTAATATCAAATCATTATGTTAGTACTCATTTATTTCCGTAGTTTTGGATCTAAGGCATCCTGCAATCCGTCACCAGCCACATTGAACGCGAACATCGTTAAGGAAATCAATATTGCCGGGATTAACAGTTGATAGAAATTCCCTACCAGAATGCTTCCCAGTGCATCACTTGTCAATGTTCCCCAGCTTGCCTGAGGTGCCGGAACTCCCAGTCCCAAAAAGCTAAGTGTAGCTTCGGCAAAAATGGCAGTAGGTACAGTCAACGTTAAATTGACAAGGATCGGTCCCATTGTATTTGGAATCATGTGTTTTCTTAAAGTCCAGCTCGTATTGGCTCCAGAGATTGTTGCAGCATGGATATATTCATTCTCTTTCAGTTGTAAAACCTGGCCCCGTACCAGTCGCGCCATCGGAATCCACCCCGTAATCGACATCGCAATGATGATCGGCAGAATACCAGGTTTTAATACGACCATCATTAAGATAACCATCAATAGGTATGGAATCGCATAGATCACCTCAGCGAAACGCATCATGATATTATCCGTGCGTCCACCGCGAATGGCAGAAATCCCGCCATATAGGACACCAATTAAAAAGTCGATCAGCGCTGCCATCAATCCAATGAACAAGGATATCCTTGCACCGTACCAAGCTCGCGTGAATAGATCCCTTCCTGATGAATCCGTTCCAAACCAATGCTCGCTATTTGGGCTAAGATTCTTTTTATCGAAATCTTGTCCATAATAAGTATATCCGTTAATGTACGGACCAAAAATCGCCATCAAGACCAAGAGGATTATAAGAATAAACCCAGTCATCGCCAGCTTATTTTCTTTAAATCGACGCCAGACGTCAGACCAATATGAAACTGTAGGTCTTGCTATTTTTTCAGCTTCCTTAAAGTTGCCTTCGGCGGGTTGGAACATATCTTCGTTTAAATGCACTTTATCTGCCATTATTTCTTCTCCCCCGTCACTTTAATTCTAGGATCAATCAACGTATAGGCTATATCAACGATGAATATCAATAAAATAAGCACCGCACTATACACAATTGTGGAACCAAGAATCACCGGGTAGTCCCTGTTGGATATTCCCTTTACGAACATATCTCCCATGCCAGGAATACCAAAAATACGTTCAATGATGAAGCTTCCTGTCACGATATTAGCCGTAAGGATGCCGAGAACCGTGATTATCGGCAATAACGCATTCCGAATCGCATGTTTGATTATGACACCGCTCCGTTTCAATCCTTTGGCTTTTGCTGTCAAAATGTAATCCTGCCCCATTACTTCAAGCATGCTTGTCCGCATCAGTCTCGCGATGAAAGCAAGCGGCATCATGGAAAGGGCAATGGATGGTAAAATGGTATGCTGCCATGTCGCCCATGTAGCAACAGGGAATATGTTCCATTTAATCGCAAAATAATTGATTAAAATAGTCGCCAGGATAAAGTTAGGAACGGAAATCCCTACGATGGCAATGATCATTGATAAATAGTCGGGCCATTTATTTCTTTTCAGTGATGCCACGACACCCAAAATGAGGCCAAAGAAGATGGCAATCACCAAAGCTTGTGCCCCTAAGTGCAATGACACCGGAAACCCCTTCAAAATGTAATCATTCACGGAAATGGATGAAGATTTCAATGAAGGACCAAAATCAAATTGAACGACTTCCAATAAATAATTCCCATATTGGGTTAACAACGGCTTGTCCAATCCATAGTGGACTTGAAGGTTTTCATAAACAGCAGGAGGCATGGCTCCTTCTTTTGCAAATGGATTTCCCGGAATCGTATGCATTATGATGAACGTTAATGTAATAACAGCCCATAAAGTAATAATCGCCCATTTAAAACGGTTTAATGTATATCTCAACATGGTAATCACCCCAATCATCGATTTTCTAAGAAGTTGAAAACGGAAATGAATGCATGAAATATTCAAATTCGCAATTGAAAAATGGGGTATGTCCTTAATCGGACATACCTCCCATTTCAATATTATCCTTCTATTATTTTTTATCCGCGTAAATAAAGTTCGGATAAGCGTTAATTGGAGCAAAAACTCCAGTAACATTCGATTTAACCATATATGGTTTTGTATAGAAGTAAACCGGAAGGATCGGCATTTCGTCAATCATGACTTTCTCTGCTTTATGCAAAGCATCCATGCGTTCTTTTGGATCCATTGTAGATTTTGCTTCTTTTAATAAATTATCATATTCTTTGTTTGACCAACCTGCATCATTATAGGCGCCGTCCGTTTCCCAAAGCATGAATGTCATCGGGTCAACATAGTCACCAACCCATCCTGCACGGGAAATTTCAAAGTCACCAGCTTTTTCACGGTCAAGCTTAACTTGGAATTCCGCATTTTCAAGTGTCACTTCAACACCCAGGTTATCACGCCACATTCCTTGAACCGCTTCAGCAATTTTCTTGTGTGAATCTAAAGTGTTATACAAAATTGAAAACTCAGGTAATTCTTTCATGCCTTCTTCAGCAAGTCCTTCTTTTAACAATTTCTTAGCTTCGGTAACATCTTCCTTAAATAGGTTACCTGTATTTTCCTGGAAATCTCCAGATGCATCAGGAATACCCGGAGGGACTACGCCAAAAGCAGGCTTTTGTCCGCCTTGAGCAACATTTTCGGTGATTTTTTGACGCTCGATAGCCATTGAAAGCGCTTTCCTTACTTTAGCATTATTGAAAGGTTTCACTTCTGTATTAAAGTTGTAATAGTAAACGGCAAGTTCTTTGCCCATTTTGAATTCTTTATCATCCGAATTGACCATTTGACCTTGAATATCCACTGGCAGTGGATAAGCGAGGTCCAATTCGCCACTCTGATACATTTGCCATGCTGTATTTTCATCTTCAATTAGAGCAAAGTTAACCGCATCCAATTTGATTTTATCTTTATCGTAGTAATTTTCATTCTTTTCGATTTTCAGGCTTTCTTTATGTTTCCATTCCGTTAATTTGAACGGCCCGTTTGAAACGTGAGTTTTTGCATCCAAAGCCCATTTTGGATTTTCTTCCTGTACCTTTTTATTGATTGGATAGAAAGTATAGAAAGAAGTCAAGTCAAGGAAATATGGTGTAGGCTGTTCCAAAGTAACGACTAATGTATGTTCGTCTGTCGCTTTAACCCCTACGTCCTCTTCCTTCCCTTTCTTACTGTTGTATGCTTCCCCGCCTTTAAGATAATAAAGTTGGTAAGCATAATCTGCAGCCGTTTCCGGTTTCAAAGCATATTTCCAAGCGTATTCGAAATCATTGGCTGTAAGCGGATCTCCATTTGACCATTTCAAACCATCTTTCAATTTGAATGTCCAAGTTAATCCATCTTCACTGATTTCCCATGATTCGGCAGAACCAGGGACGATTTTGCCTTCCTCTGTTTTCTTTGTCAGCCCCTCGAACGTATGTTCAAGGATCCATGATTCATGAGTACCTTGAGCATTTGCAGGGTGAAGCGAACCAGGTTCACTTGAATTGTTTACGTTTAATACTTTTGATCCGGATGAGTCACCCGAGCCCCCTTCTTTTTCATTCGAAGTTTCCTTCGAACCGCCGTTGCATGCCGCAAGCATAAGCATGATGGCCATAAGAAGAGCAAGCACTGAAAATTTAGACTTTTTCAAAAAATATTCCCCCTCATCTTTAATCTTACTTAGAATACTCCCATTTAAGAGATTATCCTTCTAACACCTATTAATCTTCCGTATAGTACATATAATGATTGCGAGGAAAAGTAAAAGCATTCATTGCAGGAATTCACCAAAAACAATTAGCGAACCGTTTGCATAAATCTTAATTTCTACCTAAAAAAAGCAATTAATGCAGTCTACTAGGTATAAAATCACCTTTTTTTCACCTCGCCAAGGTTACTATACCTCGAATTAAAGATGTTGAATTTTAAGTATATTACGAATAAACCAAAAAATCAATAAACCAGTGAGTACTTTTTCACAATATAGTAATTAATTGCTAATCAATTCGATCTAGATACTAGGTAAATAGAAATGATCACCTAAAAAGACTTTCGACTTCCAGGTGTTTTTACAAACCCCTCTAAATCAGTATTCATATAGGTTCTCTTGTCTATTTATTTCTCAATATTCTAATAATTCATATTAGGTTGATTACTAAGACAACTTTCCTAGCAAACCACCCCCTCTCAAATAATATATTTTAGCAGAATAATGCATTACTTGATTAAAATATTTAGTTCTCTTTAATCAATCTCCAAATAGTAGGCATTAACTATAGGGGAATAGAAATATTCCCCTATATGTACCCGTCGTTTCAATGAAAAGTGCCCTTCTTCATTTATGATTAAACAAATATAATGACACGAAAAGTAAACAAATTCCTGCCAACTTTTTCGCATCCAATGGGATGCGTACGCCTCCAAATAAACCGAAATGGTCAATGACTGCCCCAATAATTATCTGGCCTGCTATAACCCCGACCAATGCCGGTGCCACTCCAATCCGAGGCACGACCAATACGATCACAATGACATAAATAGCCCCTAACAGCCCGCCTGTTAATTGCCATTTGGGTACAGACGCGATGGCAGAAATATTCCCATTTCCCGCAAACAAAACAATAAATAATAAAGCGAGAGTCCCGATTCCGAACGAAATGAAGGAAGCTTCAATGACCCCCACTTTTTTTCCTAATCCACCATTGATTTGTCCTTGTATGGCAATGGTGATTCCGCCCAGGACCGCAAGCAACGGAAATAATATCTTCACAATGATTTTGCTCCTTTTTATGTCCATCCGGACTGATTAATGAATTCGCATACCATTTTAACATGAAAAATATGTATATTGTCCTTTACTGATATAAAATCATCTGCAAATAAAAAAACTGGCACTTTGGGCCAGCTGCAATCTTCTATACCAAACTAAAATCTATATGATTCCTGAACACTTTGTTGCCTTAACTGGCAATACTCCGTACTCAACAAGGAAAATACCAGGGCATCATGGTACTGATCACGAAGAAATAGATAACTTCTGAGGCTGCCTTCCTCTTTGAATCCAAATTTCTTCAGAAGGTTTCTGGATGCAATATTATCCTTGAAAGTTAAAGCGGCGATTCTGTTTAGTCTCAATTCCTCAAAGCAATAGCGCAATACTACGTTGACAGCTTCAGACGTAAAGTGTTTCCTCCAATATTCAGGATGGATTTCATATCCTATTTCGGTGCGTTTGTTGGCTAGGCTCAATTGATGCAGGCCAACAGTACCGATGAACTTGCCTGAATCCTTTAGAATGACTCCCCACCGCATCCCTCGTTTGTTTATATAAGCACTTTTAAACGAGTCGATTAAACGGCGGGCATCTTCTACTAGAGTTAAACTTTCTATCCCATCATATTTGGTCACTTCATCTTTAGAGAGGATTTCAAACAGACTCTCGGCATGATGGTGACCTATTTCGATTAAATGCAGTCTTTCTGTTTCCAATTCCTTAAACCACATCGAAGAATCCCTCCCGTATATTCAGCTGTCTACTTAATTCTATTCAAGATGAAGAGATACCTGTCTTAACGGACAATACTTTTTGAAAAATGCCTTAATCCCTGATTATTTTGGGAACGATTGACTGTAAACCGTCACATTCCCGCCATAACCCAATAAGAAGTAGAAGTAGAATTAGGATGGTCAGGATACATTCCTATTGTCGGTAAACCATCAAGGATCTCACAAAATAAAGCTCCCCAATAATAATCAGCCCAGATCCGATTCTCTTATTCTGGAAACAGATTGACAAGCTGCTTTATTAATTAATCTCTATTGTTCAAAATCATTGGATCCCTTTTCTCCAGATAACCGGTCGATTCATCAAGTCCACCAATGATAATTCGATTGTCAGGAGTTTTTCTTGCATTAAATAAGGCCGTGCCGTTTCCAAATATCATATTATCATGCCATTTAGCTTGAGCGGCTATTTGATTTGTTGCTATGGCATATGAACTGAGAATCACTGCATGCTTTTCGAAACTGCCTTTTCAATCAATAAATGTACATGTTTATAAGGATTGTTTTCAGCAGCATTATCTGTAACCAGCGCTCCTGCTTTCGGAAACGAAATTTTCCAGTTAATCTCTTTTTCAGTATAATATTCAACAGGGAAATTGCGGGTTTTAAGATTCCTATATTCTTCTTTAAGCATAGGAACATCCATGGGATTGGATGCATAGTACAAGCTTTTTCCACTCATTTGAAAACTGTAAAAGTCCAGTGTTCGCAACCGTACTTCCTTCACTTGCATCCCTTTTATCGATCAGGAAAAAAATTAGGCCAGTCTCTGTCAAAAAATAGGCACAGTGTGCATGAACCGCTTCCTTCTATACAAACATCACATGGAAGGTCTACCTCCAACATGGGATATTTTCTCGCTTCAAATGTATCTTTCCAAAACACTTTCCCTGCCTTTAAATCCATACAAGTTCCACCCTTGGGATAATTAATTAGTTTCATCCTTTTTAGTTCCATATAACTATATCGTTTTGATGTACTTATTATTTCCCTGAAAAACATGGCCTGCAAACGTAAAATGATTCTTTTTTTCCAGAAATTCAGCATTCCAATTTATCAAATAGACCTAGGATGTTCATTTACCATATAATCTGCCAAGTTATATGGACCCTTATTATGTATATTCTTATACTATCCTTTTTCCTAGTCCCATAAAGAATGAGAATGAGCTAATTTTACACAAAACTATTTTTATAGGATACTATATTACCAATCCAGATATTCTACTAGGAGGAATTAAAATGAAGAAAATCATCCTTTTATCAGCACTGTCACTATCACTTCTATCTCCAAAAGTTGCTTTGGGAGCCAATACATACGAGGTGGCAGAAGGAGATACCTTAACGAAAATCGCTTCTGAATATGATGTCAGCATTGACGAATTACTTAAATCGAACTCTGCTATAAACGATGCAAATCAAATTCGAATCGGACAAATCATAAATCTTCCCGAATCATCCAATACCACGGTTAATCGCAAAGAAAGTCAATCAGTTGAACAGCAGGTCCTTAGTTTAGTTAATGAAGAACGGGCAAAATCGGGCCTCCCTTCACTTAAAATGGATACAGCCATTTCCAACGTAGCCATTCTAAAATCTGAAGATATGCGTGATAATAATTATTTCAATCATACAAGCCCCAGTTATGGATCGCCTTTCGATATGATGAAATCCTTTGGGATCAGTTACGAGTACGCAGGGGAAAATATCGCAGCAGGTCAACCCAGTGCGGATGCTGTCATGAAATCATGGATGAACAGCCCCGGACATAAGGCGAATATTCTTAACAAGAACTATACGCACATTGGAATCGGACATGTAACTGGAGGGAAATACGCCCACTATTGGACCCAACAATTCACTGGAAATTAAAAGCTTTAGAGGGGGCAGATTGCCGCCTCTTTTTATTTATTCTTATATTCCAAGTCTAATGATTGCTATTATCAATGATTATATACCTTTCTCACTTTATATCGAAAAGACGTTATTTCAGTTTGATCGCTTCAATAAGAAAACGTTCTTTATTTTTTGTTGGATGGGTTACGCAAGGAAAACACGTAAAGTAGTTATATCATACTACCTTTCAATTATCTTACTGATAAAAATTAAATTATGTTAAAATAGTATTCTAGACATAGGTACAAAGGGGCAATTGTAATGAAAATAGAGGTTGGCTCTGTCATCAACGAATTACGAATAAAACAAAGTCTTACATGAGAAGAACTGGCTAAGGATATATGTGAACCTAATGCCCTGTCAGATTATGAAGGAAGCATCACTTCTCCAACCATTAATGAATTGGCACTTTTTGCGGATAAACTAAAAGTTGACCTGCCGTTTTTCTTCACTACTAAAAATAAAATGAACCGATTTATAATTACATAGAAACCATTAAACTTTTGATTAACAAATACAAACGGACACGTAACTATGAAGCACTTTATGAAATCGTCCAAAAAGAAATGGCAACTGCACCGGAAAAATCGATATCATTTTAATTCTTAAAATGGCATGAAGGTATCTCTTTTTTTCATTTGTATAATGACAAACAAAAGGCTATAGAATTATTGAATGAAGCCATGCAGATTACCATGGGTAAACGGGTCATTCTTCATCAACAGGAGATAGAAGTTTTAAATAGTATCGGGATCATCCATTTTAAAACGAAGAATTATGAAGAGGCCATCACCATCTTCAATGATGCACTGGAATTTATCGAGAATATCCCCCTTGTGATTCAGGAAGGTACCATTATCGTGAAGATCATTCAAGGATTAGCACAAACATTGACTGAACTTCATTATTATCAAGAATCATTAAATTAAAAATAGTTGATTGGAGCGGGTGTGCGAGACTCCTGCGGGAATAGCAGTCCAAGGGGAGACCCCACAGGCGCAAGTGCGCCGAGGGCGGACCGCCCGCGGAAAGCGAGTGCCTACGTTCCAATTAACGTCCAAATTTGTATAAGCAAAAAAACAGTAGACAAATTCGATTTTCATCAAGTTTGTCTACTGTCTAAGATAGAGATTGCTTAAAAATCTCTATCTTTTTTTAGTATCGTTAGTTCACCCTTACCTTCAATATTTCAAATCCTTTAAAACGATCATAATGCTTTCAATAGCCATTCTATGTCAGCTATAATAGAAGAATGTAACCCAACTGGAGGAAAAAAAATTGACTAATAGATTAGGTTTAGTACTGGATGTAGAAACTACTGGTTTACGTCCCTCTTCAGATGAAATTATCGAGCTTGCCCTTATACTCTTTACATACAGCAGTGAAACAGGGGAAATCATTAATCTTATTGATCAAGAATCATTTTTAAGGGAGCCTCTCTCCTATGGAGCAAGAAGGAATTATGATCAAGCATACAGAATTCATGGAATTCCATACAGCTCCGTAGAAGGAAAGAGTTTTCATGATGAAAAAATTAAAACCTTCATTGACCGTACCGATTCGATTTTCGCACACAATGCTTCTTTCGATAGAAGTTTTCTCTACCAAATGTATCCGGAAATCAATGATCAAAAGTGGTACTGTACGATGCGTAATGTACCTTGGAAGCAATATGGATTTGAGAATAGTAAACTCTTAACATTACTGCAGGCACATAATATCACCAATTTTCAAACACATAGGGCCATGGACGATATATCTTATTTAATGGAGCTTATGAGAAAACCAGGTCCTTCTGGCCATCCTTATTTGAAGGATGTCATTGCAAAAAATCCAATGAAGAAATATGCACCTGCCACTCAAAAGACAAGGGTATAACAACTGTTTAAATACTTTTACACTCTTGTACAGGTTGCGCCATAGTTTTGTCAATATAATGGTTTTTTGACATCTTTCCCTTTCCTTGTGAGCAGGAAGCGCTTGGCACATATATTCAGGTTATTAATAAAAAACAGCGACCCATGACGGGTAGCTGTTTCAGTTTGTAGACAAAGGGGTTCGGAATTAAAAAATTCAGAACCCTCTTTGCAATATGTTTAGAAAGCATCCTCATCACCTCAATTTTTATAATTATATTTTAAAACAATATAGACTTTAGGCAAAAGGATTCTATCTAAAAGTTAAAACAAAGTTGATTGGAGCGAGTGCCCGAAGCGGAAATCAACGTCTAAATTGTACACCCATAAAAAAACTGTAGACAAACTCGATTTTCATCGAGTTTGTCTACAGTTTGAAACAGCGACCTAGACAGGTCGCTGTTTTTTGATCATTGTACAGTTGCTTCTTCCTGTTTTTCATTCAATGTGCCGTTCATTTTCTTATACCGATAAATAAAGTAAAGAAGAGATAATATTAATGCCGCAACGAGGAATATCGCCAATATGGCAAGATTGTGCCACATGAAGCTATAATCTCCTGTTGAGATGACAGCACGAAAAGCATTAATGGAATAAGTCATCGGCAGGAACGGTGTGAATCCTTGCAAGAAGCCAGGTACTAATTCATTGGGAAATGTTCCGCCACTGCTGGTCAGTTGGAGAATCAAAATCAATAATGCTATGAACCGGCCTGGATTGTCAAAGGCTGAACCCAGGAACTGGATGATTGCCATGAATGTGCAGCTAGCAAGAATGCTTACTGCAAAAAACAACGGCAGGCTCGTAACATTGATTCCAAGACCTAAAATTAAAATCGAGTCCACCAATATGGCTTGACAGATTCCGATGAGTGCCATGATACTGTATTTACTAATAAACCAGCTAAATCCACTCGCAGGTATAACAGCAGGATCTCTTAACGGGAAAATGATCGTCAGAACGATAGCACCGATAAATAAACTTAATGAAATTAAATACGGTGCAAAACTAGTGCCGTAGTTCGGTACATTATTAATTGGTAATTTATCTACTTTAACTGGGCTTGCAAACATGTCATAAACTTCTTCATTGGATTTGATCTTGCCTGCTTCATTTGCCCCGTCATTCAATTCGTCATGTAATTCTGCAGATCCATCTGAAAGTTTGGCGATTCCATCTTGTAACTTAATGGCTCCATTCGCCAGTTCTCCCATTCCGCTAGTTAGGCTGTTTGACCCCTCCTTCAATCTATCCGTTCCTGTAACCAGACCTTCCGAACCTTCGGAAAGCTGTGAGGTTCCACTTGATAATTGCTTGGAGCCATCTTCAAGCTGATCAAGCCCGCTTACCAAGTTATTGCTGCCTTCAGTTAATTGTCCAAGTCCACTCTGCGCTGAATCTATACTTTCGCCAAATGTTATCAAACCAGACACCAATTGACCTTGGCCATTTTTCAGTTCATTCGCCCCATTGGCGAGTTTATCCTGAGCTTGCTTCAATTGCGTGAAACCGCCGCTTAACGCACTAGTGCCTTCACTTAACTGATTGGCTCCATCACTAAGGCTATTTGAGCCTTTAGCAATTTCGGTTGCACTGGCCGATAGTTTTCCCACTCCTTCAGATACTCCTTTACTACCTTCACTGATGCGTGTTAGAGAAGAAATCACTCCCTCCAAACGCGCTTTCTCTGCAGGATCATCCGTAGCATCAGATTGTTGTTCCAATCCGGAAATAACCTCATCCAAACCTGCCGAAACTTCAGATGCCCCCGCCTTTGCTTCGTTCGATGCTGCGCTCCATTCAGACAATGAACCTGAAAGCTGGGCCGCTCCAGCCGCTACACCATTTGCTCCCTCAGTCAAAGCGGGCAGCTTTTCATCTATTTGATTGAAGCCCTCTAATGACTGCTGCAATCCAGAGGCCAATTCACCAGTTCCCGCTTCAGATTTCTTGGCCCCTTGCAAAAGCTCGGATTGACCATCTTTCATTTGCCCAACACCAGAGCTGAACTGTTGTAACCCTTGATTAAGTTCCTTTGATCCTGCGGCTGCCGAACCGACCCCATTCGAAAAGGTCAATGATTTTTCAGCTAATTTTTCCAGGTTTTCATGGATTTCGACAGAACCTGAATGAAGGGAGTCAATTCCTTCATCCACTTTTTTGGAACCTTCTTTAGCTGAGATAATCCCTTCACCAAGTTCACTGGAGCCGTTTTTCACTGTATCTGTTCCGTCTTTCAATTCTCCAGCCCCATCACTGGCACTTTTGAGTCCGTCAGCCACTTCGTTCAAATTATCGAACATTGACTCCGCATAGGTTTTCGTAACCGCCGACGAAACCTCCCCTTTGATTCTCTCCGAAGCTGCATCACCTATTTTAGTGGATATATAATTGAACCCTTCATTGGACGTATAAATTAAATCAAGTTTTTTCGGATTGTCCTCCTGCAAGGTCGTTGCATTCTTCGAAAAGTTTTTCGGAATTTCTATTTTCATGTAATAATCTTGATTTTCCAGGCCTTCATTGGCTTCTTTTTGACTAACGAAATGCCAATCGAAATCCTTCTTTTCCTTTAACTCCTTGACTAAATCTTTTCCTATTGTAAGTTCCGTTTCATTGAACTCCGCACCCTCATCCAAATTGACAATGGCTACAGGCAATTGATCCACCTTACCATATGGATCCCAAAATGCCCAAAGGAATGTGCCGCTATATAATAAAGGAATCAGTATGATCCCTATTATGGAAATGAGTATCATAGGATGTTTTATTATGGCTAAAAATTCACCCTTTAAAGATTTTAACACGCCTACCAAGCCCTCCTATACGACGAATATGCCGTTTATTTAATCTATCTCGGTGAAAACGCATGAAAGAATACAAAATTAAGTCATATGCTCCTGCAATGTAAATTTAACATTCTTCATCTTCACCTAAATATATATTACTTTTTAAGCAATCAATAATATATGACTAGATTGTTCATTTGGTCATTATCACGAAAATAATATAACATTTATCCATCTTTTTATCAATATTTTTTCACAGCGATACATCCTATATTTACTGCTTTTATCTTTAAATCCATTTAGATTGCCTTTTAAGCTGAAAATACTTTATTATGAATTAGCTCTGATATTACATGGCAAAAAAGGGTACCCATAATGGATACCCTTTTTTGCCATGTAAGCATAATTAAATAAAGCGCTTTCATCTCATTTCGATATAATTCCTTTTAATTTTTCCGCCTGCCCGGTCAATTTATTCAAGGACTCCTGATACTCTTTTTCTAATTGTTTTATGATGCCTGCAGCTGTATCTATTTTTTTAATGGACCCCACACCATGACCCGCTGACCAAATATCACGCCACGCTTTAGATTCAGACGATTTGGACATGCTGTCAAAATCGACTTTTTCTTTTTTCGCTAATTGTTCTGGGTCCAATCCTTCCTTCCTTATGCTCGGTTTAAGCATATTACAATTAACGCCTGAAAATGCATCAGTCAAGATGATGTCATCATGGTCAGAATCGACAAGCATTTCACGATATTCATCATTTGCCCTGCTCTCTTTCGCCACGATAAAACGTGTACCCATATATGCAAGATCCGCTCCTGCCGCCTGAGCTGCCAAGATACTGTGACCAGTACTGATCGATCCGGCGAGCAAAATGATTCCGTCCCAGAATGTCCTTACGCTGTCCACGAAAGCAAAGCTATTTATCTCACCAGCATGACCGCCTGCTCCCGCAGCAACCAAGATCAATCCGTCCACACCTGACTCCGCAGCTTTCTTTGCAAAATCCACAGAGCTGACATCCGAAAAGACCAACCCGCCATAGCTATGTACGACATCCACCACATGTTTTGGTGAACCTAATGATGTAATGACGATGGGAGGCTGATGCTTTTTGACCAATTCCAACTCTTCTTCAAGCCGGCTATATGTACGGTGAACAACCATATTCATTGCCCATGGAGCTATCTTTGAGCCTGGTTCTTTATCCTTTGCTGCAATCAATGTATCGTTTATGTCACCCATCCATTGATCCAGTACCTCTATCGGCCGCGCATTCGGTGCTGGAAAAGAGCCGATCACCCCATTCAAACAGCATTCTTTCACTAACTCAGGACCGGATATTAAAAACATAGGTGCTGAGATAACTGGTAAAGATAATTGATTCCACCACTGTTCAGGCAAACTACTTGTCATCCTTAAACCTCCCATTATTAATATATTACCAAAATATAACACTACAAGATTATCATACTTCTAAAAGACACAATTTTCAAGAAATTAATTCAGCAGCTATAATTTAATTGTCATTCAGCGCCATTTAAATAAAAAAACTGTATATGGAATACGTCCCATATACAGTTTCGATTCAATTTGAAAGCACCCATTTCCGAATGGCCTTAGCTACACCATCTTCTTCGTTTGTCGCTGTAATCCAATCTGCTTTATCTTTCACAATTTCTTGGGCGTTTCCCATTGCCACACCCACTTTTGCTTCAGAAATCATCGCAAGGTCATTAAGGCTGTCACCCACCGCCATAACATTTTCCATGGTAATGTCGAGCAATGAACATACGAGCTTTATCGCTTTCGCTTTATTGACGCCCATGGCATTCACTTCAATATTCGTTGGGCTTGAATTGCTTATTTCAAAGGTTCCTTTTGATACCAGTTCATCCATGATGATTTGGCGGATGCTTTCATCATTTGTATCAAAGCCGAATTTAAGCCATTGCGAATCATGGATTTTTTCAGGCATTTCAGCCCTGTAAATATTATCGCAGCTAATGGCCCAAAAATGTGTACCATGTTTTTGGCTTAATTCCCACATCCATTGTATGGATTCACTATCTACGACATTCCTTTCCACCAGTTTTCCTTGATTATCGTAAATTTCGCTTCCGTTTACTGTAATGAGGTATGATTGGAGTTCCATTGACTTTGCAAAATCACTGCATGTCGCATAGGATCTTCCTGTGCTCAATACCACAAAAACCCCTTGATTTTCGGCTTCTTTTATCGCTCTCCGGTTTTCTTCAGATATCTCACCAGCCTTATTGAGAAGCGTTCCATCCATATCAAGTGCAACTAGCTTAATATTTTGTTTCTCCATTCTTATTCACCCTTCCTTAATCCTTCTTTATGTAACTAAGTCCATGATAGCTTATAATGCATACCCAAGGAAAGTACGTGATGAATTGAACAGGCATTATCCTTACTGTCTTGATTTATAATCACACAATTATCCTGATCATGACATTTTGTATTCTGCCATTATTTCTACTCGCTGTCTTTTTTGATTTCATTCAATTCTTTTTTTATCTGACCTTCCCATTTTGGGATACCATCATTTTCATCAAATTCTATAATGACATCCGTTACCCCTCTTTCCTTTAATATTTGATTAAACAGCCGATCTTTAATGTCGTCCGCCTGTGCGATTGAAATATGGGGATCCAGTTCAACTTCAAGTTCAACATGAAAGTCTTCCCCTTCTTTTATTACGGCCAGTTTCTGTATATCCCTTACGTCTAGGTCATCCATGACCATCGCACCAATTTTTTGCCGCATTTCAATATCGGCTTCCCCAAGAGCACCTGCAGCATTGTCAAGAAAAACCCTTCCAACCACATAGAACATACCAAGACCGATCATGACGGAAGCAACTCCTTCCGCTTGGATAAAAGGCGTGAAGTTTGCTAATAATATGGCAATTATCGCAAGGACGCCGCCACCTGTCGCTACCATATCTTCCATAAATACTAATTTCGTCGCTGGTTTTGCCCTTTTTAAACCAGAAAAGCTCTTGTATATGACGGCTGCCCCTTTAGCTTCGATTCCAGTCTCATGGACCACTTCTTTCATCGCTTTAAATAATACATATGATTCCAACACAACCGCTAACGAAAGGACTGACAAGTTAATAAGGATACCAGTTGATTCTGCAGGGTGTAAAATGTGATGGAACCCTTCTTTAATCGTTTCATAAGACATGATCCCGACAACCAATACTGCCCCTAGTAATACAAGGTTAACCAAACGTCCAAAACCATCAGGGAATCGATCAGTTGGTGACTTTTTACTTAGTGCAGAACCAATGAAGACGAAAAACTGATTCGCAGCATCGCCCAAAGTATGTAAAGTTTCAGCAAACATGGCGACATTTCCTGTCATGAAATAGGCAATCCCCTTTAGCACTGCGATGATACTATTCACACAGGCAGCAATGAACGCCGATTTATTACCTTGTTTCAATAATCGAAATAATTCTTTCATATGAAAATCCCCCCTTATTTTTTTTATAAATGCATGATCATAATGTATTATCCCCAACACTGGAAAATATGAAACCACAAACCCAAAACCAATACGATTGGAGAAAGGTTATAAGTTATATCTCCCACAAACGAATATATTCCAGTGGTGGACGCATCTATTCTAATAAGTTCATGTAATCATTCATTTCTTTAGATGCCTGAATACGGCAATAAAAAAAGGAGTAAGCGACGGCTTACTCCATATCATCCAATAACTTCGAGTGTTTATCCTTCTTTTTTCACTAACTTGGATGGATTATTTATTTTATAGCGTATTTCTTTATTGTATTTTTTGTCGACCACTTTTCCATCAAATTCGATTGCGTCTCCTTCTTCGAGCTCAGCTTTTTTTAATGTCTTGCTATATCCACACCAAGCATCGCCGATAGTCAATTCAGGCTCCGTTGTCACTTTGACATTCTCCAAGAGTATGACTTCATCCTCTTCACCAGTGAAATGGTTCATTTTTGCCGTGAACTCCTTGACGGTCGCGGTGAAATGCACTTTTTCCCCAGGCAAGTCCAACTTAGGTTTTGCTGTCGTCTTTTTAGTTTTGGTTTTGGCCTTTTTTGGTTCTTCACTTGACTGATCGGCGTTTTCCATAATTGGTGCTTCATCCACCTGCTCAGTTTCACTTGAAACTGCGGCTGTTTCGGAAACCGGGCCACTCAACAATTCTTTTCCGAAACTGGAGCTTTGCATTTCCTTTAAATAGGAAGGGTTAATGCAGCTAAGCTTACCATTTTCAAATTGAACGACTACAGTGTCAAGTCCGTTGCCATATTGTTCATAACCTGCCAATTTGACTTTTGCTTGAAAACTTCCGCTTTTATATAATAGTTCTCTTTTAACCGAACGGGCAGTGAATAATTTCCATTCCAATCCTTTAGCGATATAGTCCGTATCATCTAAAAAAGGGATATACTCTCCTTTTGGTGCAATATAATGAATTAAACCTTCAGCTGGAGTTTCAGCCACAGTCACCACTCCTAATCTTTTCTATAGATTATATTCTAGCAAAGGATTTCAAAGTTGCAAATGAATGAGTATCATAATTGTACAGAGGGGATGGCAGTATTGGTTACGATTATATATAAACGCCCCCATGCAATGAATGCAATCCTTTTTGGAACCAGAAAAAAAGCTGCCCACTAAGGGCAGCCTAGGCTGTAGACAAACTCGATATAAATCGAGTTTGTCTATTTTTATGGCTTGTACAATTTGGACGTTGATTGGAACGTAGGGCACTCGCTATCCGCGGGCGGTCGTGGAGCCTCCTCGGCTTTCGCATGCGGGGTCTCACGTTCAAAGTGTACATACCCCGAAAAAAAGTAAAAAACATGAAGGATAACTTAGTCTTCTTTTAAAATCATGGTTTGGGGAGAGACTATTCGAAACCCCTATGGTCGACAAACGGAGCCGCCCACTAAAGGCAGTCTTTTATTAGAATAGTCAATCTTTTTTCTCTATAATCGGACAAAGCGACTACATTCCTCACCCTTCCTTAACGTGGATAGTTTTTAGTTTTCCTTCTTGTTCAGCAGCAATTACGTTTTTCTTATGATAAAACAGAAAGTATGACCCAATAACTAGAATCGTGAGAAGGGTTGTAAGAAAGAATTGCAATCTCATGGAATCAATAAACGCCTGAGCAACGAATATAATAAATAAGACGGCAATGGTCGCATAGGTTAAATAAGGGAATAGCCACATTTTCACTTTGAGTGTCCCGGGATTTTCTTTTTCCGTCTTTTTCCGTAAATATAGATGAGAAAAGGCGATAAAGATATACATGATCATCGTGACTCCTCCCGAGCTGTTTGCGAGAAAAGCAAACAATTTATCAGGGGAAACAAATTTAAATGTCGTGAACACATAAGCAAAGAAAACACTTGCCATTAACGCCCAAATCGGGATTCCCCGCTTATTCACCCGGGAAAGGATTTTCGGTGCATCACCTTTTTTTGATAAAGAATATAACATACGAGAGCTTGTATATAGGCCTGAATTCAAAACAGAAAGCAATGAAGTGAAGATTACGATATTCATGATTTGGCCCGCTGCCGGCAGGCCTGCCATGTCAAATACGCTGGCATAGGGGGTTTTCAGTAAATCTTCAGCACCTTGGGGGATTACGAGAACCAACACGGTCACTGAACCAACAAAGAAAAGAAGAAGACGCCATACGACACTGTTTATGGCTCTAATAATGTTTTTTTCAGGGTTTTCAGACTCTCCTGCAGCAATGGCAGCTACCTCACTTCCCGATAAGGAGAAAGTGATGAATATCACACTAAGAAGGACAGGCAGAAAACCTTTTGGTAAAAATCCTTCCGCTCCAGTTATGTTTGAAAGGCCTGGTGAATCAAATCCCGGAACCAATCCAAAAATCATGGCGGCACCAAGGAAGAGGAATATTACAATGGCAGCCACTTTCATGAAAGCTAACCAGTATTCAAATTCCCCATAAGCTTTGACTGAATAGATATTCGTAATCGTCATTAATATAGGAAAAGATAGACTGGCAGCCCACATAGGTATACCAGGAAACCAATCATGAATCATAGTGCCCAATAACGTAGTTTCAATAGCAATGATGATAACCCAGTTGAACCAGTATAGCCAGCCGATCGTGTATCCGGCCCAAGGACCGAATGCTTGATGTGCATATGTTGAGAAAGATCCGCTATCAGGATTTACCACAGCCATTTCACCCAGCATACGCATTATAAGCACGATCATCAATCCTGCGATTATATACGATAAAATCGCACCAGGTCCTGCTGAATCAATTATGGTTCCGCTTCCGATAAATAGGCCTGCCCCAATTACCCCGCCAATAGAAATCATTGTGACATGCCTGGTCTTGAGACCATGTTTCAATTCATTTGTTTGAAGTGCCACTATTGTCACCATCCTTTAAAACTGTCAATTTACCGTTTTGTAAGCAGTAAACCACTGCTCATGGGTACCCTAGTAGAAACCTTTCATTCAAAATACAATGTTTAAAATCCTATCCCCGTTTCATCATTCGTTTTCATGAGGCCATATTCACAATCGTTATATGTATATTGCACAGCGTATATTCTATTGACCAGTAATGCATTTCTATTTATACTGTCTCTTTACTACCATCAGCTCCTCAACGAATTACAAGGAAAGTACAATGGTCCTTGTTGATATTTCACTTTCGCTATTTGTTGAGTGAAATTCTTTTTTGTAAAATAACCAGCTCTTATTCTTTCTTTCCTCACTCTTCTTTTATAAAAGCACCCTCTCTCACTAAAATTTCATACCTATATAATAAAAGCAATATCCATGCCAAAAAAAGGATAGTTATTCAATTAGGGTTTAACGCTTTTATGGATTAAAAATGATTCATTGTTGCATTATAAATGTATTTTTTTGATTCATATATTAATTATTGACCCTTTTCGATTCACAATTGAATTAAAAAATGACAATTTAACTGATTTCATTTTAGATTTCGACACCTTTACATACCGAAAAATAACAGAGATAAAAAGAAGATGCCAAAAACCAAATTATGATTTTGCATCTTCCAAATATATTTATTTTCTTGAGAATGATTTTATGTAATACCGGCAGATCCGAAACAGCCTTTCCTATTAATCAAAAATCTGTACATGCTTCGAAAAATATCGATATGTATACTATTTTACTTTATGAAAAGTCACTATATGATATGTATTATACCCTTTGAAGCTCATTCTGGACTTTAGGGAAATGGATGCTGAATGTGGTTAAATTTTCATTGGAGACACAATTCATATATCCATCATTACTTTCAATGATCTTTTTACATACGTATAACCCAATTCCCGTTCCTAACTCTTTCGTCGTGACAAAGGGTTCAAAAATAGATTCAATCAATTCACTGGCAATGGCCGGTCCATTATTTGAAATTCTAATTATTCTCTCATTAGCCTCGATTAAAGAGTTTATCCTCAAAATTCTTGGATGTTCCTTATCCTTTAAGGCATCAATCGAATTTATAAAAAGATTCAAGAACACTTGTTTTAACCCATCCTTGCTCGCTGTCATGGCGAAGTTTGGATAAATATCTATTTCCACATTAACACTGGCATCCACAATATTTGCATAAGTCAGCTCTTGTATTTCTTCAATTAGCTTTATCACTGAAATTTCCTCTCTTTGTTCCTCATTAAAATCTGATTTAGAGGTATGGAGGAATTGGGTTATCCTGAAATTCAGCTGATTTAACTCATAATCAATGATATCCAAATATTTCAAATCCGGGTTCTCCCTCTTCAGTAATTTATTGAACCCCATGATAGCTGTAAGAGGGTTTCGGAATTCATGTACAAAGCTTGATGATATCTGGCCCAATACCGCTAATTTATCTTTGTGGTTTTCACTTATATAAGACTTTTTTTCCTCAATCACTTCATTTGTAAGATTCGTATATCTCGTTACTGCATGGTAGCTGAACGTATCAAAGTGCAAGTTGATGTCATTAATGAATTTCTGCATATAATTAATGGGGATATTTGCCCCAAAAAGATTTCTGATTATGATATTTCTCCCCAAATTGATATTATATAGAAAATCCCCAATGTTGATATTCGCTTCAAGACGTTCTTTAGCAACCTGGTAAGCCAATTTTATCAGCACACCTTCAGGCAGTACCTCCTTGAACGTTTGGATCACCAGTGAGTACATGCCATAACCATTTTCTTTAATCTTTTCTTTGTAGGGGTCTATTTCATTGATCTTAATAGTCTCGTTCCATTCATTTAAAAACATAGATTCTTTTTCTTCCAAATATTGAATCAATACATGTTTATACTTCTTATGTTCAGATGACAACTCCATACTATTGACCACACATCCCCTTACGGAAATTTAGATACTATATCAATAACATCATTCTATATGAGATTTTGATTTCCTGCACTTCATTATTTATAGTTGTGAAATGTAGCTTATAAGGAGACAAGGTATGCTGGTTCGCATATAGTTACTTGCAATAACAAGAACCGAACAAATCAGGTCGGGAATCTGAGATTTTCAAAAGGAAACTCATCATTCATGTTTTTTATATACCAAGGAACTCTTACTTATGAAAGTTGATTCCATATTTTTTCATTTTTCTATAAAGCGTATTTCGGCCGATGTCGAGTTGTTTCGCGGCGCTACTGATATTTCCACTTGTTCGTTGCAATGCATTTCTGATAAGCTGGGTTTCTTGTTCTTGAAAGTTTCTTGGTTCTCGATCGGCAATTGCCCCTTCCTCATTTGTAATGGAAGAAACAGGACAAAGTGCCACAAGCATGTCCCTTGTAATCGGGCCATTATCAGCTAGGAATGCAGCCTGTCCGAGAACGTTTTGCAATTCACGGAAATTTCCTGGCCACGAATATTCCAAAATGAATGTTTTAGCTTCGACTGTCAGTTCGGTATGTTCGCTCTTATAAGGTAAATCCGCTAAAATGTATTCTGCTAAGAGCAATAAATCTTTACGACTCCTCAGATTTGGAAGTTTTAAAGATAATCCACAAAGACGGAAAAATAAGTCTGCGCGGAATTCTCCAGCTTCCATTTCTTTTTGTAAGTCTTTGTTGGTGGCAGCAATGACCCTGACATCGATTGGAATGGAAGCATGTCCGCCGACACGCGTCACACATCGTTCCTGAAGCACACGGAGCAGAGACGCTTGAGCTTGAAGCGGCATGTCCCCGATTTCATCCAAAAACAGGGTTCCGCCATCTGCAGCTTCGAACTTCCCCTTATGCCCGCCGCTTTTTGCTCCAGTAAAGGCACCTTTTTCATACCCAAATAACTCACTTTCCAATAAATTTTCTGGAATTGCGCTGCAATTGATGGCGATGAATGGCTTATCGCTTCTTAAGCTATACCCATGAATGGATTGGGCGAACAGTTCTTTTCCCGTTCCGCTTTCTCCAGTGATCAGCAAGCTGATATCCAGCGCTGAAGCTCTTTTAGCAATGGATATGGTTTGATTCATTTGCGGATCATTACTTATTATATCGGTAAATTGATAACGATTGGTTGTTAATCCATCAATCAATTTCTGTCTTTTTAACCGTACGATCACGGATGATTGATGTTCTATATTTTTGCCAAGGGTTTGAACCAAGAATTCCTGGTCTTTGATTGAAACCCTCCGTTCTAAAACGAGTGGGTCAGTTCCTGATACAATATTCGATACCGGTTTTTCCAATGTGCCGATAACATCTGACGCCGCTGAATTGAGATCTGTAACTTTCCCTTCTTTATCTAGGGTAATTAACGGATCAGGGTATGAATCATATATAAAATAAAGGTTTTTCTCCCTTTTTTGTGTTTGGGACAACAAGAGTGCTTGTTTGATGCTATCAGCCACCCTCTGAACTAAGCTAATGGAAAAAGGATGATAATTCTGTTGATGACTGCTTAAGTTCAAAACACCAAGCAGGTGCCCATCAGGGTGATAAATGGGCGATGCTGCACAAGTAAGAAAATGGTTATCCTGATGAAAGTGTTGACTGCCATGAATCAATACAGGATTCTTCTCCACTATGGCTGTTCCTATTGCATTTGTTCCTTTTGATTCCTCTAGCCAATTGGCCCCTTTTCTTAAGGAAACATTATCTGCATGGCGGATGAAAGCTGGATCCCCAACTGTTTCGATGATATATCCTTCAGGAGCAGCAAGTAATAAAATGGACTCCAAACCATTAATCGAATGATAAACTTCTTCTAAAATGGGAGAAGAATGGTACAGGAGTTCCGCATATCGATCGTGGTATTCGGCCAACTCAAAAGCACCAAGCATATCTTCCTTATCCATCATGCTTGGCTGAAGTCCCTTCGAAATGCACCGCTGCCATGATTCTTGAATAAATGCCGGTATGGTTCCTTTATCCGCGCTTATATTAACAGACATTGAATAATCCTCCCATATGTATAATCAAGTAAATCGGCTTCTTTTTTTATTCAATTTCATTAATTAAACTTTAAGAGATCCAAAGTTTCAGAGCATTCAGGGTTCGTTCCTTCAATTTAATTATAACAGAAAATTCAGATATCCACCAAAATGAAAACAAGCATATGTGAACTACTAAACTTTTTTGTTCCATATTTGAACACCTGCCTGTTCCAATATGGAACAGTAAGGCACCTTCCTTTTCCCCTCCACCACCTTCTTAACTGATTTCATAGGTTTTTTGTTATGGCATCAGTCTTGCATAATTACATGTCAAGATATTGATTCCTTTTAGATAAAGGGGGGAAAGAAATCAAGATAGTCAGAATCGCTGCAAGTCTGCCAAAGGGAATTCGATAAAAAACATAATAGTATACCTGATCCTTTTACTTAGGGCCATTGTCCAAACAGATATCGAACAATATAATCCAATTGAAAAGGGGTATTATACATGGAACAAACTATTAAACTCAATCCACGTGTGCAAGAATTCTTGAAGGGCACCAAAAAACTTTTGATAAATGGGGAATTGGTGGAAGCTGCTTCAGGAAAAACCTTTGAGACTCTCGATCCTTCAAACGGCAAGGTTTTAGCGGTTGTGAGTGAAGCGGGTCCGGAAGATGTAGATAAAGCAGTCAAAGCAGCACGTACGGCGTTCGACAAAGGTCCTTGGAAAAAAATGAGTGCATCGGAACGCAGTCGTCTCATTTATAAATTAGCGGACCTCATGGAGGAACATAAAGAGGCGTTAGCACAATTGGATACCCTGGATAATGGCAAGCCAATTGGCGAAACCACTAATGCCGATGTCCCCCTTGCAATCGATCACTTCCGTTATTATGCGGGATGGACCACTAAGATAGTAGGACAAACAATACCTGTTGCTGGGAATTACTTCAATTATACCCGTCATGAAGCGGTTGGAGTGGTAGGACAGATCATCCCTTGGAATTTTCCTCTACTTATGGCCGCATGGAAATTAGGCGCGGCCCTTGCTACCGGATGTACGATCGTTTTAAAACCAGCGGAGCAAACGCCGCTTTCAGCCTTATATTTAGGACAATTGGCGCTTGAAGCAGGTTTTCCTCCTGGCGTTCTCAATGTCATACCAGGATTTGGTGAAACAGCAGGGTCACCGCTTGTAGATCATCCTGATGTCGATAAAATTGCCTTTACCGGTTCAACCTCAGTAGGGAAAATGATCATGCGCCAAGCTTCGGCAACCGTAAAAAAAATCTCGTTGGAATTAGGCGGGAAATCACCTAATATCATTTTACCGGATGCAGATATGAGTAAAGCCATTCCTGGAGCTTTAATGGGCATCATGTTTAATCAAGGACAAGTTTGCTGTGCCGGTTCCCGCCTGTACATTCAAAAGAAATCCTATGATAACGTGGTAGCTGACTTAGTGTCCCATGCAAAAAATATTAAACAAGGGGCCGGTCTTGATCCATCTACCCAGATAGGGCCTTTGGTATCCAGTGAACAAATGGAAAGAGTCGGCGGTTATATTGAAAAAGGAAAGTCTGAAGGAGCTGAAGTGGTTACCGGGGGTAATTACGGACAAGGAGAGGGTTATTTTGTAACGCCTACAATATTTGCAGGCGTTGAAGACGAAATGACAATAGCTAAAGAGGAAATCTTCGGTCCTGTTGTAGCTGCGATGCCTTTTGACGATTTGGATGATGTGATAAACCGTGCAAATAACTCAGAATATGGATTGGCTGCAGGTTTATGGACACAGGATGTAAAAAAAGCCCATTATGTGGCTAATGAATTAAAAGCAGGTACAGTTTGGGTAAACTGCTATAACGCATTTGATGCAGCTTCTCCATTTGGCGGTTATAAACAAAGTGGAATCGGTCGGGAAATGGGCAGTTATGCTTTGGATAATTATACGGAAGTCAAAAGTGTCTGGATTAACTTAAACTAAAATAACAGAGTGAACGCTCCATATGATCATTTAGCTAAAATACCGTTATTGAAATGCATGTTATCGTTTGCTAATTCGCAAAAAGATGTACCAAAGTACGGACTTTGGTACATCCTTTTTCTTGTTTTGACTTATATGGCATAGACAAAAAGAAGAGACCTTTCATCCGAAAGGTCTCTTTGTATCGATTATCCATTACGTTCGATTTGCATTTTTTCTCTGTTTGCTTTTTCTTTTTCGATATTTTTCTGTCTTGAAATCCCGGCAAACAGGATTCCAATCACCACTATCGCTTCAAATCCATATTTAATGAATGGATTTGCAAAGTAGTCGTGCATGAAAGGTTCAGCTACAATCATTTTAGCAGCTGTCCAACCTAGTATTCCCGCACCAATTATTATGATGAATGGGAAGCGTTCGATCAGTTTCAGGATCAAAGTGCTTCCATACATCACTACTGGAATTGATACAAGTAAACCGATTACCACTAAAGTGAAGTTACCATGAGAAGCACCAGCAACAGCTAGGACATTGTCCAATCCCATCAATGCATCTGCAATAATGATAGTTTTTATGGCAGCCCACATCGAGTCTGCAGGCTTCACATCATGTTCTTCTTCATCGATAAGGAGCTTATAAGCAATCCATACAAGAAGTAATCCCCCTATTAAATGCAGTCCTGGCACCTCTAATAGCCAAACAACTAGCAGCGTTGCAATGATCCTTATCACTATTGCCCCGACCGCTCCCCATATTATCACCTTTTTTTGCTGTTCTTTTGGAAGCTTTCTTGCAGCCAATCCAATAAGGATCGCATTATCACCGGCTAGAACCAAATCTATCATAATGATCGCTAAAAGTCCTGAAATGAATTCACCTGATAAAAAATCCAACACAAATTCCTCCTTTTTACAAAAATAAAGAGACCTCTGCCATAAATGGCAAAGGTCTCGCTAAGCACTAAATGAATTAGGCCAATAAAGCCGGTGGGGTTCCCACGTAATGACGACTTTATTTCAGGTTATCCCTGACGCTACTCCCCTTCACGGGAATAAAAGAATATGTAATTCTTTTAATATCTTTCCATTAGGAAACTAATAAGAAAAAATATCACTAATCCAGTATACCAAAAATACAAATAAAAGAAAGAAAAAAATAAGAGATAGGGAGAATATTCATAAAATTAATCTTGCTAAATCCTTTCAAAGACTAATTTCAGTCAATCATCCCTTCTAGATATTGGCATAATTCGTTTCCAAGGTTAGGGATACCGCTCAAATCCTTCCCCCATAGATATTGATTATTTAAGGTTGCCTCTATCAATTGTCTAAGCGGGACTTCCCCCTTATCATAACGAAGCCATTGTTCCTGGAAAAATTCAATTGTCTTTATATCATCTTTAACGACATAGTCTTTACCCGCAAAGCTTTTACCAATATAACTCCCCTTCATTTCATTAACCCTATAAAATCGGATCAGGCCCGAAAAACCTCTTACGATACAGTCGGGCAGCGTGCCTTTCGCCTCATGATATTCCTCTAAGGTAGGAAGGAGACGAGCCTTGAACTTCGAAATGCTGTTCAGCGAGATATCGGCCAGGAGGTGATGTACAAAAGGATTCTTAAATCGCTCAAGAACACTTTCCCCATATTGCATCATCTCATTTTGATCAAAAGGTAATGAAGGAATTATTTCCTTTTCGATGGCATTGCTAAGAAATTGGTTGAATTCAGGATGATCGATTGCCTGTTTTACTTCTTCCAATCCAGATAAAATGCCTAAAGGAGCCAACAAGGTATGTGAACCATTAAGTATCCTTACCTTCCTCATTTGATAAGGTGTTAAATCTTTTACCCAATGCACATTCAATCCGGATTGTTGTAAAGGAAGACGTTGCTCGATACAAGGGTCACCTTCAATAGCCCATAAATGGTAGGGTTCTGCTGTATTTAGCAGAGTATCCTTGTATCCCCATTCAGCAAATAGGGTGTCCGACTCATTGGCTGGAAATCCTGTAACGATACGGTCTACAAGCGAGTTTAGGAATAGGTTGTCCCGGTCCACCCACTCCATGAATGACTTGGGTAAACCCCAATCCCTGCCATGCTTAAGAACACATTGCTTCAAGAAATCACCATTTCTCTCTAAAAGCTCACATGGAAGCATGGTCAATCCTTTTTTCGCATCTCCATTGAAATGCAGATAACGATGATACAAAAAAGCAGTCAGTTTTCCTGGAAAAGATTCCATCGGCTTTCCTTCTTCCAAAGGTATCGGCTGATATTTGATTCCTGCTTCAGTCGTGTTGGAAACTACAAATTCCAATTCAGGATTTTTTGATAGTGCTAAAAATTCCATCCATTCTTCATATGGATCAATTGCCTTCGAAAAAACGGAAATGATCTCTGTACTTTCCACTTTCTTCCCTTGGTGAAAACCACGTAACATTAATGTATACAGTCCATCTTGCCGCTTCACTTCTTCTATTTTCCCTTTACCGGCGGGCCGAGGCTGGGTAACTGCAATGCTTCCCTTGAAATGACCTTGTTTATTACACTCATGAATCATCCAATCAAAGAAGCCCCGAAGAAAATTCCCCTCACCAATCTGCAATACTTTTATGGGGAAATCCATCTTATGTGAGGATTGGACAGCTTTTGTATCTTTACTCAAACGCTTTAGTTGACTTCTATTTATGTTCAATGATAAAAGAACTCCTTTCTTAATTGAAATATCCAATTCAGAGTGCGACTAACAGCCTACCTAATGCTTATATTTCGACAATCGCCTTGATCACTTTAGCTTCAGGAGTTAACCACCCTTCAAATTGATTGATCATTTCATCCATATGTGTGCGGTGTGTAATATACTGGCTCATATCCAGCTTGTCATTCTTCAGCGTATTCACGACATAATCAAAGTCTTCCTTTGTTGCATTACGGCTTCCCATCAATGTAAGCTCTTTACTGTGGAATTCAGGATCATTGAAGGTAATATCCGCTTTAACTAAACCTACATAAATCAATCTTCCCCCGTGAGCAGGATATTTAAATGACTCCATCATAGACTTAGCATTACCTGTAGCATCAAATACCACGCTTGGCATATCTCCATTCGTCAATTGGGCCAATTTCTCCATTGGATTCTCCATAACGTTCAAAGTATAATCGGCATTTGCCCATTTGCCAGCAAACGCAAGGCGTTCATCATTTACATCCATTGCGATCACCTTCGCACCCTGTTCTTTAGCGAATGCCATGACTCCCAAACCAATGGGACCAGCACCAATTACTAGTGCAAATTCCCCTTTATGAATAGCGGCGCGCCTGACTGCGTGAGCCCCGATACTTAAAGGCTCTATCATTGCGGATTGATCAAGTGTGAGACCTGCTGTTTTCACCAAATGTTTAAAAGGAACCGTAATCCACTCACTCATGCCGCCTTCAGCATGTACACCCAACACTTTCATATCCGTACAGCAGTTCGTTTTTCCACTTCTGCAAGCCAGGCATTTTCCACATTCCATATAGGGGATGATCGATACCTGATCCCCGACACTAAGCCCTGATTCATTTTCCGGTATGGACTCAATTAAACCGGATAATTCATGGCCAAGTATTCGAGGATAGCTAAAAAAGGGCTGATTACCTCCATAGGCATGGATATCCGTACCGCATATACCTATACGCCGCACACGAATCAAAGCTTCCCCTGAGTTAGGTACGGGTTTTTCCGATTCGATCATCTTAAATTCAAAAGGTTGTTCACAAACAATACTTTTCACTGAATAACACTCCTTTTTTATAGCTTAATAGAAACCTTGTACTATTAGAGAATGACACCTTCTTTAAAGATGCTTATCTCCCTATATCCGAATTTTTCATTATTCGTTTTCTTTTTACCGGATGAAAGCTCAAGAATGTAATCGAATAACTCGTCCTTTAATTCATCGATCTTTTGACCTTCTATCAACCGTCCGGCATTATAATCAATCCAGTGCTTTTTACGATTGGCTAATTCTGAATTCGTAGCTATTTTTACAGTTGGCACCGGTCCGCCGAATGGTGTTCCTCTTCCCGTAGTGAATAGGACGATATGTGCGCCGGCTGCTGCCAAAGCCGTCACCGAAATCAGATCATTTCCAGGGGAATTGATCAAATTCAAACCATGCTTCACCACTCGTTCTCCATATGGGCTTACATCCACTACAGTGGCATGGCCCCCTTTTTGCGTGCATCCAAGTGATTTTTCCTCCAGTGTACTTATACCGCCTTCCTTGTTTCCAGGTGAAGGGTTTTCATAAATTTCTTGATCATGGCGAATGAAATACTGTTTGAAATCATTAATAAGGCCAACGATTTTCTTAAAGGTTTCTTCATCCCTTGCCCTGTTCATCAAAATCGTTTCCGCTCCAAACATCTCAGGAACCTCTGTCAATATCGTGGTCCCGCCATTTTCCACTATTAAGTCGGAAACCGCACCAACCAATGGATTAGCGGTAATGCCTGAAAAACCATCTGAACCCCCGCACTTCAAGCCTATTTTCAACTTTGAAACTGGTACGGTCTGGCGTATGAACCCTTCCGCATATTCCACTAGTTCACCCATTAAGCGTAAGCCGCTCTCCAATTCATCTTGAACCTCCTGGGCTTTTAAAAATTTAACCCGACTTGGAGGAAATTCGCCTATGACTTCTTTAAATGCTTCGATTTGATTGTTCTCACATCCTAATCCAACTACTAAAACCCCTGCTGCATTTGGATGTTGAACCAAGGCTGCCAATAGTTTCTGTGTATGGGTCAAATCATCTCCCAATTGAGAACAACCGTAGGGGTGGGAAAAGTGATGAACCCCATCAATTTGTCGATCTTTAAACTGCTCATTTCCCATTTTAGCGAGAAGTTCACATGTTTTATTGATACAGCCAACTGTGTTGATGATCCAGATTTCATTCCGGATACCCACTTCCGCATTTTCACGGATATATCCTTGGAAGGTATGATTTTGACTTGGCTCATTTGTATCTTGAAGGCTAGGTTGATAGGAATAATCCAATATACCATGCAAACCGGATGTCAGATTGTGGGTGTGAATCCAATCGCCAATGGAGAGATCTTCCCTAGCTTTTCCAATCGAATAGCCAAATTTGATTACGTCCTCCCCTCGCTTAACCGGATTCACTAACAATTTATGCCCTTTTGGAATGTCATCACGTGCCTTGATATGGATCATTCCCCTATCTTTTGTTTGAATCTGGAGGCTCTGTCCTTTCTGAATCCCCTCCAAGGAAATAACAACATCATCGTTTGAATGCAATTGAACAAATTTATTCATTTTGTTCCCTCCTTATCATGAGTGAAGAAGTTCTAAAGGTAACGCCAATCCATTCCGAAAGCCCTTTCATTTTTCCCTTGAATTTTTTTAATTTTCAAATCCTCTATTAATTTTAACATCAATATTTGAAATATTAATTGCGTATTTTGCTATAAATATACTCATTATTGTTGTATTATACTTTCAGGAGATGAACAAATGAAAAAAATCCATAATGCATTAAATCATGATTTACTCTTCCCATTTTCTTTTGTCTATCAAGATACGAAAAGTCCCCAGAATGAATTGTCCGATCATATGCATGACCATTATGAAATTGTTTATGTTTATAACGGTAAAGGGACCTTTTTTATCGGTGATGTGTTTTATGATATGCAGCAAGGGGATGTATTCCTGATCCCAAACAATACCATTCATAGGGCTTTACCGAATAAGGACGACCCTGTCACCTCCACCATTATCTTTTTCAGTCCCACATTAATATATAAAGATGTGGTTGATGATTCTTTTTCATATTTACACTTGTTTGATCTGACAAAAAAGAGTAAGAATTACAAAATATCATTGCCGCAGAAGGAACAAGAAAAGTTGGAAGAACAGCTAGAACTCATCCTGCAAGAAACGAATAGCCGATCGATGGGCTCGAGGCATGCTTGTTTGCTGACCGTTCATCAGATCATACTTGATTTATACCGTATCCGGATAAATGGCAAACAAGAATTATCCGAGGGCAAGAGCTATAGTTCAGAATGGATGAAAGATATTTTAATCTATATTAATGAACATATGGATGAACCATTGACGCTGACGATACTTGCACAAAAAGCATTGGTCAGTCCCGCTCATTTTAGCAGGGTTTTTAAGGAAACGACTGGAATTGGGTTAGTCGTGTATCTAAACACGAAAAGGATCATCAAGGCAAAGGAACTTTTACTGGAAACGAATCACACCATTGCCCATATTGCCGAAATGTGTGGTTTTGAAAGCATGCCGCAATTTTATCGTACCTTTAAGAAGTACAATGAAAAGACACCGGCTACATTTCGAAAAGAAAATAGGATTCGCTAGGCTTGCCTAATACAAATGAAAAATGGAAGTGTCTTCCCTTTGGGAGACACTTCCATTCTAACAATCTATTACGCAGGCTTTACTATCGGTCGTACAAAACGGATGACCGCTAGCGAGGCAACAACTGCCAATCCACCTGCAAGCAAGAATGCAACTGTGTATGTGCCTGAGGTATCGACAATGTATCCTGTTAACGTCGGTCCGATGATTCCTGCTGTATTTGCCAAGAAATGCATAAACCCTCCAACAGAACCAACATTACCAGGGTCGACGACATCGTTGACGATTGCCCAGTAAATGGCACCAGTCAAATATAGGAAGAAGACGGAAAGTGCGACAAGCGTTACTGCACTGACTGTTGTGGATACAAGTCCAGCAAAACCGATACATAACGCCGATAAGAACAAACATGTTACTAGCACTAACTTACGTGAGAATAAAACACCTTTTTGTGCGAATTTTTTATAGAAGAAATCCGACACGAATCCACCCAAAGCTAGTCCGATGAATCCAAAAATCCAAGGAATCACTGTAATGATACTCATATTTTCTACACTTAGCCCGCGTGCATCCACCAAATAGCTTGGGAACCAAGTTAAGAAAAAGAAGAGAATGTAGTTGTAAGAAAAAAAGGCTAGAGCTGTAAATAAAACCGTTTTTTGTTTTAAATAGAAGGTGAATTTCAATTTCCCTTCCGATGTTGCCGCTACATAAGATTTTCCTGTATGCTTCTGTTCTTTTGACTCTTCTGGTTTCTCTTTAACGTACTTCCACCAGCAAATCGCCCATATAAGACCAATTATCATTATGGCAATGAAAGAAACTCTCCATCCATAAGAGATGGCAATGAATCCAACTATCGGACCTGCAATGGCGCCACCAAGCGGCGTCCCGCTATTCGTCAAACCAACGACAGATGCCCGTTGATTTGCCGGGAACCAGTTATTCACCATTTTATTGATGGTTGCCGAAAGAGGGCCTTCGCCCATCCCAAACAGGATGCGGATGACGATCATACTGGCAAAACCGACAGCAAGTACAAGCGCCCCACTGAATAAAGACCAAACGATCATCGCCACGAAAAGCGTAAGCTTTGCTCCCCATTTATCGGACGCCATGCCTCCAAGGAAGTTAAATACGGCATAACCAACGGAAAAGCTACTAAAGATAATTCCCATCTGTGTGGCTGTTAAAGATAAATCATCTTGAATGAACGGAGCTGCAATGGACAGTGCAGATCGGTCCAGATAATTTATTACGCCTGCCAAGAACAAGAATACGATAACCATTCCTCTACCATTTGAAAACATAAAGTACCCCCCTATACATTTCTGAAAATGCAGCAGCATTTTTGGAAACGTTTCCATTTAATACCCAAGAGTTAAACCTAAAGATCTTTAACTAAATCGGTTTAGAATTCCTGTAAAAAAGCGCTTCCTTTTTTACAGGAATCTTACATCCATTTTTAGCAAGAATTCCTTGTAAGCAAAGTCGGTTTCAAGCGATGCACGCTTGTATCCTCTTTTCCTGTTTTATTGATTTGACTAAGCAGTAACTCCGCTGCCAAGTTGGCCATTTCAATGGCTGGCTGATTAACCGTTGTGATGGTCGGTGTATAGAAACTGGCATATGGTACATCATCGATGCCTATGACCGCTATGTCATCAGGTATATGGATTTCATGCTGTTTCATATAACGCAATACTTCATTAAGTACGATATCATTTCCTGCCAATATGGCTTGAGGCGGCTTTTCCAATTCGAAAAATTCTGAAAGCGCAAGCGGAATTTCGTCTGCATTCACGGTTTTTATATATTCAGAATTGACTGGTATCCCATGTGACGCGAGTGAATCCTTATACCCTTGGATCCGTTCGATTCGAGGGCTGATATCGCGTATTATTGAAGTGGTTATAATTGCAATGTTTTCAAAACCCTTTTCAATAAACCGATCGATCGCTAACTTGGAAGCAAGGTGATTATCGAGCATGACTGTAGCAATATTCAATTCTTGGATTGTCCTATCCATGAATACAATCGGGAATTGATCACTCTTCATCCGTTGATACAAATCAAGATTGTCCCCTGTGGGGAAAATGATGATCCCATCCACTTGTTTAGCTCTTAGCATTTCAATATAATTCTTTTCCTTTTCAGGATTGTCATCCGCATTGCATACGATAATATGGAACCCTTGTTCATAAAAGTAGTTTTCTATCGCTCTAATAACTTGCGTTGAAAACGTGTGAAGGATATTGGCAACCACTACCCCAACGGTAAAAGTGGACTTTTGTTTTAAACTGCGCGCTATTATATTAGGCTGATAGTTTAACTCTTCGATTGTTTCTTCAATTTTTTTCCTGGTTTTTTCACTCATATATTCATAGCGTTTGTTCAGGTATTGGGAAACTGTGCTTTTTGATACTTTCGCGTGATTGGCGACATCAGTAATTGTAATGGTTTTCATTTCATTCATCCCTGTCATGTGATTTCAATATATAAGGAATATTCTATTATAATAAGTAAAGCTTTACAATCACCTTCTGATGCAGTAAAAAAGTCAATTTCCCATACCGTGGAACTAATTTAATCACGTTAACTTGTTTGCCTATATATAGGAGCTGAATTCAGACACCGGAGTATGCCATGAAACCACCATCGACCGGTACCGTAATTCCTGTGACAAAGCCCGAGTAGGATTCATCAACGAGCCAAAGCAACGTTCCAAGTAAGTCTTCAGGCTGCCCAAAACGCTTCATGGGTGTTGAAGTAATGATTTTATTAGACCTTGCTGTCAGACTGCCATCTTCATTAAGCAGAAGATCCCGATTTTGCTTCGTCAAAAAGAATCCTGGAGCAATGGCATTCACCCGTAAACCTGCTTCGGCAAAATGTACAGCCATCCACATCGTAAAATTATTTATCGAAGCTTTGGCAGCACTGTATGCTGGCACTTTAGTCATCGGAGCGTAGGCACTCATGGATGATACATTTACGATAATTGGTGCTTCCACTTGCAATAACTCTTTCCCAAAAACCTGACTGGCCAAAAATGTACCGGTGAAATTACTGGCAAAAACCTGGGAGAAACCATTTTCATCTAAATCAAAAAAGGATTTCCCTTCCGCTTCTTCCCCATATTTCTCTGGAGCTGTAATGGCATCAGGATGATTGCCTCCCGCTCCATTTATTAATAGATCCACTCTTCCGAACGATTCTATTATTTTTCCTCTTGCATTCTCCAATGAGGCTCTATCCAATACGTCTGCTGCTATGGATATCGCAGTGCCCCCTGTTTGTTCAATGAGTTCGACCACTTCTTGCCCTTTTTCGGCCGTTCTGTTCAATATAGCTATCCTGACACCATGACGGGCCAATTCCACAGCCATTTTCGAACATAAAACTCCGCTGCCCCCAGTGATCACTGCCACCCTGTTCGATAAGTTTTCATGGATGGGAATCATGATTTCCCACCTGATTTACCAGCTTCATATGCATCCCATAATCCGAGCAAATACATGATGCCCAATGCTCGGTCATATAAACCGTAACCTGGGCGACAATCTTCACCCCAAATATGGCGGCCATGATCTGGTCTGACATAACCAGTATAATTCTGCTTATTCAATTCTTCCACGACGCCCTGTATATTGATGGATCCATCCTGGGTATGATGGGATGTTTCCACAAAGTCACCATTTTCATAAATCTTCACATTTCGAATATGGGAGAAAGGCGAACGGTTTGCATACTTTTTAGCCACTTGGACCATATCATTTTCAGGGTTTGCCCCCATCGATCCAGTACACATGGTAAATGCATTCGACGGTGAGTCCGAAATCGAGATCAGTTTTTCATAGCTCGATTCTCCGGTGATGATTCTCGGCAAGCCAAAAATGGACCATGGCGGATCATCCGGATGAATAGCCATTTTAATGCCGCAAGCCTCGGCAACAGGTAATATTTCTTTAAGGAATATTTCAAGATTGGCCCATAGTTGCTCTTCGTCGACAGTTTTGTAAGCTTCGAATAATTCAGAAATTCGATCCATTTTTTCTGGTTCCCAACCTGGTAAAGTTAAATCGGAAGCTTCCGTCACCGTACGAATCAAATCTTGCGGTTCTAACGTATCCACTTTCGCCTTTTCATAAAATAGGGCAGTTGAGCCATCTTCCAAAGGATGGAACATTTCCGTACGAGTCCAATCAAAGATCGGCATGAAGTTATAACAAATGACTTTCACTCCAGCTTCCGAGAGATTTCGGATCGTCTCTTTGTATTTCTCAATATATATCATGCGGTCTTCGTTACCCAATTTAATCGATTCATGGACATTTACACTTTCTACAACATCCGTGTGAAAACCAAATGATTGGATATATTCGATTTCTTCTTTAATTTCTTCCTTTTCCCATACCTCACCAACAGGTTTTTGGTGTAGTGCCCATACAATCCCTTTCACACCAGGAATCTGTTTAATGTGCTCCAATGTAACGGTATCATTGTCTTTCCCATACCATCTAAATGTAATGTTCATCATGCACCTCCGTCATTCCGCAATCTTTTGCATATATTTTCCGCTTAATTCCACTGCTGCTTCATAGCCGCCATTTTGATAAGCTTTGTTCAAGTCACTGCCGATCCCGATTGCTACCGCACCTGCAGTCAGCCAGTCCTTCATGTTATCCAAATTAATTCCGCCGGTTGGCATGATTCTTACATTAGGCAGTGGACCATTAACCGACTTGATGAAAGAAGGTTCAAAATGGTTTGCCGGAAATAACTTCAAAACATCACAACCTGCTTCCATTGCCGTAGCCATTTCTTTGATTGTCATGCAACCAGGCATATAGGGAATGCCGTATCGATTACAAAGTTCGGCTACTCCATTGACAAAATAGGGACTGACGATAAAATTGGCACCAGCTAAAATCGCATGTCGAGCCGTTTCAGAATCAAGTACCGATCCTGCTCCTAAGAGTGCATCCGTATTCTGCAGTTCATTGAAAGCTTCTTCAATTCCCGGTGTTGTATAAGTCAATTCTATTGCCCGAACACCGCCTTCCACAGCTGCTTTAGACAGTTGTGCCGCTTCCTTTGCATCCTGTCCCCGGATAACAGCTACAACTTTCGTTTCCTTTATTCGATGAATGATTGAATGTTTGTCCATAAATCCTGCCCCCCCTTTAATTAAAAACGATGATCGCTTTTCGAACTTGTTCGGGATGATTTTCCACAAAATTAAATGCTTCCTGGATATCATCCAGCGAAAATGTATGGGTAATTAAACCTTCTTGTCTGAGTTTCCCTTCATTTAAAAGTTTAACTACTTTTGGGAACTGATTGGTTTGCAACCTAGATCCTTTAACCGAGACTTCCTTTTTAGTGATTGGGAGTTGGGAAACTGATGCAGGCCGTTCATCAAAACCGAGTACGACAATCCGGCCCGCCGTTGATACAACATCAAAAGACAATTCAAATGTCATCGGCAAGCATACTGCATCAATGACGACGTTGGCACCTTCTCCATTCGTCCATTCTTCCACTCGTTTTTGAACATCTTCTTTTCCCGCATGGACAATGATATCAGCGCCGCTTTCTTTAGCGAATTCCAAACGTTCCTCACTTAAATCCGTGATCATCACTGATGCTCCTTGAAGCTTTGCCATCTTTAATATGCAAATCCCAATAGGCCCAGCTCCCTGGATAAGCACTGTTTCCCCTTCCTCCACTTCACCTCTCCAAACGGCCTGTGCTCCGATTGTATATGGCTCAGCCAATACTATTTCTTCCCATGCCAACGCGGAATCCACAACATGTAATTGTTTCTCGGGAAGGACGAACCATTCTCTCATACCACCATCTTCATGTACGCCAAAAACGGACAGTTTTTCACAAACATTTTGGCGGCCTTTGCGGCAGGCGTAACACTTCCCGCAGTAACTGATGGGCTCAATAACAACATGGTCCCCAACTTTTATGCCCACGACGCCTTGTCCAATCTCCACAACTTCTCCCGCTACTTCATGCCCGACGACTCGCGGCAGCGTAGCAAGAGGATTCGTACCATGGTAAATATGCATATCCGATCCACAAATCCCGACTCTTTTTACTTTTACAAGGACATCCGTCGAGTTCGAAATCCGTGGTTTTTCCACTTCTTGTATGATAAGCTCATGAGCTTTCCGTACTTGAACCGCTTTCATTTCTCCCACCTACTTTGCAAGAAATTCATACACACTTGATGCTATCGTAATACCATGTTTCAGGTTTTTTTCTTCATTGATTTGTTCAATTTCACCCGGTACATATACGCGATCGAACCCTGGAGCAGGTTCAACCTGTTTCAGCTCTTCAATCATTTGATCCATTTGCTCTAAAAATATATCAGTATCTGTAAAGAATGAAGGATTGATTACACAAAAATAATGCCCCAGCTTCCGTTTCTTATCAAGATCGTCATACATTTTCCCAATGTGCGGGCCAAATGCCGCACCGGCCAATAATCCAGAAAACACATCTACAATTACCGATAGACCATAGCCTTTCGGGCCTCCGAAAGTGGAAAGGGAAACGACTTTATTCGGATCCGTGACTGCAGCTCCATTTTCATCGACACCCCATCCTTCAGGGATTTCCTTTCCTTCTTCACGTGCCTGGAGAATTTTCCCCCATGCAACATTGGATGTTGCCATATCAAGAATATAGGGTTTCTTCGTTTTGGCAGGAACTCCGTAAGCGATTGGGTTGGTACCAAGAAATGATGTTTTTCCCCCGAACGGGACCACAATTTTATCGGTATGTGACATCGCGATGCCAATCAACTTTGCATCAGCGGCTTTTTGAACGAAATAACTTAGTGCTCCGCAATGGCTGCTATTAAAAACAGTCACCATGCCCACGCCATTTTCTCTCGCCATATCGATTGCATGGTCCATGGCCACGTCGCTGATCACATGCCCAAATCCATCATCTCCATCAATTACACCGGTAACGGGCCCTGTCTTTTGGAAGGAAATCTGGGCTTCGGGATTTATACCCCCTGCCTGTAAACGGTTCACATAATGCTCTGTTCGCAAAACACCATGGGAATTGACATTTCTGAGATCAGCATGAACCAATACTTCCGCAATTTTCCCGGCAGTTTCTTCATTCAAACCCACTTTGGTCAGCTGCTGTATAACTAATCGTTTTGCTTCCTCGGCTTGTATCGTTACTGTTGCCATTTCCTCTCCCCATTTCTTTCAGCCTACTATCTTTCTATTACAATCTCATTCTGTATGAAAGGCATTACTTCATCCAAATATGGTAATCCTTCATTGTCCCCTGCAACAGTGGTGACAAGAGCTCCTACACCATTTGCGAATGCCAATCTTTCATCAATTGATAAACCATTAAGGTATCCGTAAATATAACCGGCATCATAACCATCTCCCGCACCAACTGTATCTACAGGTATTACAGGGAAAGCTTCTTTTTCATGCCATTCACTTTTGGTATATAGTTTTGAACCTTGTTTCCCGTCCTTAATGACAAGCTGATCAATAGCATTCACCTTCGCGAATTCAGCCAAAGATTCTTTCGAGTCAGTACCGATGATCAATCTTATTTCATCTAAACCTGTAAGCAAAATATCAACATATGGAAAAATATCATAGTAAACTGATCTTGCTTCCTCGATGGACCATAGCTTTAAGCGGATATTCGGATCAAAAGAAACAGGTATATTTTTTTGTTTTGCAATTTCCATTACCCTCTTGGCAATGTTGACATTTTTCGGATCTATAGCCAAAAATACTCCAGTAAGGTGGACTATATCAATCCCTTCAAACATCTTTTCTGTTATATCTCCAGGCTTTAAAGTTAAAATGGGAGATTGATAGCGGTAATAAAATGTCTTTCCGGAACCATCTTCCCGAATTTCTTTAAAGTTAAGAGATGTTGGATATCCATTTACATAGGCCACATCACTCATGTCCACGCCTTCCCCACGAGCGAAATTATAAATAACTTTACCGAACTCATCCTTGCCTAAACGGCTTATCCATTTTGACCGCAAGCCTAGCCTTGCACAGCCAATCGCAAAGTTCAGTTCAGCGCCTCCTACTTTTCGCTCGAAACGGTTAACGAATCTTAAAGGTCCTGTCTCTTCCGGATTTAGCGTGATCATGGCGTCGCCCAGCGTTAAAACACCATATTTTGATGACAATACAGTACCTCCTTCTTACGAACATTCACAAATGAAACAAAAACATTTGATCATATCACTTTCATTATGCTTATTAGCTAAATCGATTTAGTTATTTACTAAACCGGTTTGGTAAATCATAAGGAAATTGTAAATGAAAACCCTATCAAAAACAATAGAAAAGTTTGATAATTTGTAATTTTATTTTTATTCGATACTATTTCATATGAAATTTCAGCTAAATTTACGATAAAAAGCTATATTATGGAAAACAAACAAGAACTGTTTCACCTTTAAATGATTGACAGTTTCAGATTTTTTTTCGATCAAATTTACTCTTTGCTATTAATTTGGGAGAAAGTTGTATAATATATCAATTGTTAAATAAGTTTGAAAGGTTGTTTGGAATGAGTTTTTTGAAAATATACATCTTACTTACCGGAATAATGATTACATGGGGGTTAAATGTCTCAGTTATTAAAATTTTAGTTGCGCATACGCAGCCCGTAACGATAACATCTTTGAGAATTTTTACTGCTTCTCTTATCGTCATTATTATCCTTTTCTTCTTTGGACTAATTCGCCTTCCTAAAAAAAGTGAACTTTTTTACGTTTTTGGAGGAGCACTGTTGAGTGTCGTTTTTCATCATTATTTTTTAGCTGAGGGATTGACGAAGACTTCCGCCTCGAATGCTGGATTGATTTTGGGCATGGGTCCAATATTGACTGTCATTTTGACCATGATTTTCTTTCGAAAAAAACCTACGTTAATCAAGCTGATCGGCTTTATATGCGGTTCCCTGGGTGTGAGTTTTACCGTCATGGCAGGAAGCGGAGGACTTCATTCTATTAATCTTGGGGATGTGGATATTTTGCTTTCCATTCTTTCACAGGCATTGAGTTTCATCCTCATTAATAAAGCCTCAAAAACAATGGATCCACGATTATTAACGGGCTACATGATGCTGATCGGGTCTTTTATTCTTTTTGCCATCAGCTTATGGAAGGAACCAGAGGGCTTATCTTCCCTGGCAACCGCACCGCCATCCATCTGGGGAGCTTTCTTTTTCTCCGCTATTTTTGCCACCGCCCTCGGACACATGAGCTATAATTATGCCATTGGTAAGGTAGGGGCAGCCGAATCATCCATATTTCTTAACTTAAACACCTTATTCTCTTTGTTAGGGGCAGCATTTTTCCTTAATGAAGCCCTTGTGCCTGCACATTTCATCGGACTTATCTTCATTGTTTCAGGAGTATTGCTTGGCTCTGGTGCAATTGAAATATGGATTCTCCAAAGGAAAAATAAACGTTTATCTGCCTAGCAGCCGGAGCAGAACCTAGATTTCGTGACTTTCTATGTAACATGATAACAGATCCTACGACACTGCCATTCTTATAAAAATGGCAGTGTCATGGGGTCTTATTTTTATTGTCCATCCCTTCTTTCAACTACAAATAATTGCAGAATAATAATTGGAGATTCATATCTGTTACAATATATCTAGAAATTCACTTGAACATGTCCATTGAAGTGTTCCTGTAAAGACAAGCTTTTTGTCGGTTGTGGCCTTTTCTTTCTGAGGAATCAAGCTTGGTTTGATGAACTTATATAATAAAAAAGACTTACTATTCGTTTAAGACAGTCAAATATCATGCTTATAAAATAAATCAACTAGCCCAGAGCGCAAACAAGCCTTCTGTTACACCCAATTTGTATATATAATAAAGTCCGAATGCAAAACTTATAGCTCCCGCCATTTTGATGAAGATTCGGTTTAAAACGATGTCCTTCCCATTCAAAGCAAACGGTATGCCTAGAATAGTAGTAAAGCACAGCATGCCAATAATTGTCCCTGCGCCAAATATAATGATATAGATGGATCCTTCGCCTATTCCGGTTACGGTCGACATCGTTAGAATGACCATTGCGGCACTGCCCGCGAGACCATGGACGAACCCAATTAAAGCAGACACCAAAAAAGGGCGAAATCTATCCTTGTCGTTCGTAATATCAGGGCGCGCTTTAAATAAACTTCTCGCCCCTAGCATAACAAGCATAATACCTACGCCGAATTCCAGCGTCATGCTTAACGACTCTGGAATTTCCCCCTTCATCCAAATGAATAGGACACCTATAAGAAACAGCGTACTTGTATGGCCTATACCCCAGTACACTCCCGTTAGAGTGGAACGGTATAATTTTTTCGTATTTCCTGCCGTCGTTGCTACGGCAATAACATGATCCGGCTCTAACGAATGCTTTATCCCCAATAGGAATCCAAATGTAAGAATCGACACCAAACTCATTTCTCTACCACCTCCCCGAGGCACTTCCATACTTCTTCATAGACCCTTTTAAGAGGTATATTGTTCTGTAAGGCAATTTTACGGCAATCTTCATATTCAGGTGCCTGCTGCAAGATCAATCCCTCATGAATCCCTCTCTTCATCTTCACTTCCCCCCATTGAGTATTCACATTGAAAAAAGAGCGCTCAAGCCTGTGCACGGTAAGCGGGTAGTAGCGAATACCGAGAGTCGTCGTTTCAGCAAATAATATCTTCTTCATTTCCGAAATCCCCTGCTGTGAACATAGAAGCTGCAATAACACTCCCGGTCGATTTTTTTTCATATAGATTGGCGTATAAAATACATCATTTGCTCCTGATTCGAACAACAAATCCATAACATGCCCAAGCCATTCACCGGAAATATCATCTAGATTCACTTCCATTTTCACCATTTGTTCATCAAGATGCTCATGATCAGGCGGGCGGTTCATTGAGTCTCCCCTATGATAACTCGAAGGACGTTCGGATGATTTTCAAAAGTTTTTGATCCCGCACCATAGCCAATCGATTCGACAGTCATGGGTGGAAGCGAGCCGAAGTTTCCAGCTAAAACCGCAGCGATGGCAGCACCGGTCGGCGTTGCTAATTCAGAACGAATATCGTTTGAGGCAATCGGTACCCCCTTTAATATTTCAAGAGTGGCAGGTGCAGGAACAGGATATATTCCGTGATCAATTTGTATATGTCCAGATCCCGTTGGAATGGCTGATGACTGAACTGATTCAATACCTAGCTGATCGATTAAAATTGCAGCCCCGATTATATCTATTATTGAATCTACCGCCCCTACTTCATGAAAGTGTACTTTTTCCAGTGGAAGCCCGTGTATATGTCCTTCCGCTTCACCAATCTTCTTAAAAATGGCGAGTGACATGTTAGCTACCGATTCATTAAAGTTCGCCTCATTGATAGCTTCTACAATTTGTTTGTAGGTACGGCTGCCGGGATGGCTGTGAGGTACATGGCTATGGTTGTGTTCATGTCCAAGACTGTGCTCGTGTTCATGACTGTGACTGTGTCCATGACTGTGCTCGTGTTCATGGCTATGACTGTGCTTGTGTTCATGGCTGTGGCTATGTTCATGTGTTTGGTCTGATTTACTGGTAAGAATGACATCAAATTTAGTACTCGTAATGCCATTTTTGACGACCTTCCCCCATGACAGATTATATTCTTCATCCATGTTCAACTTTTTTAACTCTTCTTCCATTTTTACAGGGTCTGCACCTGCATCGATCAACGCACCAATTACCATATCTCCGCTTATGCCGGAAAAGCAGTCAAAATATAAAGTCCTCATCACAATTGACCTCCTATTTATGTACAAGCTTGTATATAATCGCTGCATTATAGGCTGCACCAAATCCATTATCGATGTTCACTACACTTACACCAGATGCGCATGAATTGAGCATTGATAAAAGGGCCGATAAACCGTTAAAATTAGCTCCGTAACCAATACTTGTCGGCACAGCAATAATTGGATTCGTGACAAGGCCTCCTAACACACTTGGAAGTGCCCCTTCCATTCCCGCGACACAAACTGATACGGTTGCACCCCTTATTTCGTCTATATTATCAAGGAGGCGATGAAGCCCAGCAACGCCAACATCGTATATACGCCTGACAGGAATACCTAGAGTTTCGGCCGTCACGGCTGCTTCTTCAGCAACAGACAAATCTGATGTCCCGGCGCATACAATTGCAATATATGAATCAACGGATTTCGGCTTTTCTCTAACCCAAGCAAGTGTCCGTGCAATCTCGTTATACTCAAAATCACTACATTCTTTTTGTACAAATACCGCTTTATCCCGAGAAATACGAGTCACAAGCACAGTATCATTCCTTGTCCGCAGCGATTGGACAATCGTTAAAATTTGTTCAGCTGTTTTCCCTTCCCCAAACACAATTTCGGGAAAGCCTTGTCTCCTTTTACGATGATGATCGATTTTCACAAACCCTAAATTTTCATAGGATGCAAGTTTTCCCTTCGCTTCCGCAACTGTCAATGAACCCTTTTGAACCTGCTCCAAAATATCGTCAATCATGACATTTCTTCCTTTTTAAGCGCCATATTCATACTTCCGCTTGTATAGCCCGTGAGATCCATTGATACATACTTATAACCAAATTGCTTCAGCCGTTTCGTGATCGCCGCATGGTATTGAAGCACTCGTGGCATATCATCGGGTTCAACTTCAATTCGGGCAGTATCCTCATGGGTCCTGACTCTTACCTGATGAATATCCAGTGATTTTATGTAAGCCTCTGATTTATCAACTTTGGTCAATTTTTCCCTCGTAATAATATCGCCATATGCTATTCGTGAGGATAGGCAAGCAAATGACGGTTTATCCCAGGTTGGCAATCCGGCTTGCTTGGACAATACTCTTATTTCTTCTTTGAATAAATCGGCTTCTAGAAAAGGTCCGCTGATTCCTTTTTCTTTAGCTGCTTTCATGCCTGGACGAAATTCGTTAGCATCATCAGCGATAACTCCATAAATAATATTATTAAATTCATATTCTTCAAGAATAGGAAGCAGGTGGTCAAATAAACTACTTTTACAAAAGTAACAGCGATTCTGATTGTTTTCTTTATATCCAGGAATGGCCAACTCCGAAGTTTGAATGACACGATGGTTGGCACCAATCCATTTTGATAGCATAATGGCTTCTTTCAACTCACTCGATGGATAGGTTTCCGAATCCGCTGTAACGGCTAACACATTATCATAACCCAGAGTATCAATAGCGACTTTTAGCAAAAACGTGCTGTCCACCCCTCCTGAAAATGCAACCACAACCGACTCCATTTTTTGAAGAATATCCTGCAAAGTTCTGTACTTTTCTAGTAACATATCATTTTTCCCCTTTCTGGTTTAGCTGAATTTATCCACTGCCCACCAGCATTATCACACCCTTGATGGACTACAAAAAAATTGAAAAGGAGGAAATAAAGCAGTCGTACTTTCATTCCCAGCGCTTAGTGAAAGATATTCATATAAGCGATGGACGGCTTTAGCCTTTTTGTACGATAGCCGAGAATTTTTTTTGCCGTTTCTGTCAGCCTGGTGTAATCTTCACCTGTAATCAATTTCGCAGGATTGATCAATGAACCGCCTACTCCCGCCGCGATGGCCCCTGCCTTAAAAAATGACGCGAGGTTGTCAAGGTTGACCCCTCCAGTTGGCATAAGGGGAATATGAGGAAGAGGTCCTTTAAGATTTTTAAAGTAGCTAACACCCAATGCATCTGCCGGGAAAACTTTGATAATGTCAGCTCCATGCTCGTAAGCAGTCAATATTTCGGTTGGTGTGAGCGCACCAGGGATGCTAATAACGCCATTGCGCTTCGCCAGTTTAATCGTTTTGACATTGACGGTTGGAGAAAAGATAAATTCAGCCCCTGCCATGATGACCGCACGGGCCGTTTCAGGATCCAATACTGTACCGGCACCCGCTATGATATCATCACCGAACTCCTCTTTCACTTTTTCGATTAAATGGCACACTTTGGGTGTTTCCACTGTTATTTCTAGCGTTCGGATGCCGCCCTCTTTCAGGGCCCGGGCGATTGGTATAATTTGATTGGGCCGTGCACCGCGGATGACGCCGACCAGCTTCCCATGTTTAAGCTCTTCAAGTTTAGTCATTTTTTCCACCTTTCTACCTCTTCACATCATCAGCGCCGCCACTCATGAACAAAGCGAGGTCGGCACGGGCCGGCAAACCCTCCACATCTCCATTTACCATCGTTGCCATTGCTCCCATGGCATTTCCACGCCTTGCAGCTTCTTCTAGCGGCAGTCCATCAAGCAGTCCGGAAAGTACACCGGATGCAAAAGCATCACCAGCACCGATGGGATCCACGACCCGTTCCACATAGAATCCAGGAATGTATGTTTTCGGTACAGACGGGGCTGAAATTAAAGAGCCTTCTTTGCCCAATTTAAGTAAAACTGTTTCGACACCGAGTTCATGAAAATGATCGGCAAATTTCTCCGGTGTATGGGAGCCGAATAAAAATTCGGCTTCGGCCACCCCAGGCATGACGATATCACTTTTCGAGGCGTACTTTGTTATGATGTGACGTGCTTCATTTTCATCATCCCATATTTTCAAACGAATATTCGGATCGAAGACGATTTTTGTTCTGTTTTCTTTAGCAATGCGGACCGCTTTATCCAAGAGCGACTGACAAGAAGTCCCTAGTGCAGGGGTAATCCCCGTTATATGGAGATAAGCGGCATCTTGGATGGCAAGATCAGTTAGTAATTCCGCCGTCATTTTACTAGCTGCCGAATCTTTCCGGTAATAATAAACCCGGGTATCATTCAGCCGTCTGAATTCTTTAAAAAAGACTCCGGTAGGCGCATCAGGGTCTCTTGTTACATAAGAGGCATCGACTCCTTCTCCGCGAATGAACGATTGCATGGCATCGCCAAATTCGTCATCACCGAGACGGCTAATCCAGCGTGAGTTATGACCGAGTCGGCTTAACCCGATCGCGACATTGGATTCCGCACCGGCAAACTTCATCGAAAAAGATCTGGCGTGGCGAAGCGGTCCTTCTTCATTCGGGGTAAACACTGTCATCGTTTCTTCGATGGTTACAACATCCATGTCATCATCTTCTTTCTCTTGTCATGCTATTACGTGATTAGAAAGCGTACCGATCTTCTCAATGCTGACGTTCATCCGGTCACCGTTTTTCAACCAGATTTTTGGATTCCTTCCCATTCCAACTCCTGGTGGCGTGCCAGTTGCAATCAAATCACCTGGCATTAGTGTCATGGACTGTGATAAAAATGAAATGATTTTCGGAACCGTAAAAATTAGGTTGCTTGTATTTGAATCCTGCATAATTTCACCGTTTAATTCAAGCGAAATCGCTAGATTGTGGGGGTCACCCACTTCATCTTTTGTCACGATAACAGGACCAAATGGAGCAAATGTGTCCGCCGTTTTGCCTCTTGACCACTGACCGTCCTGAAATTGCAAATCTCGGGCGCTGATATCATTCATAATCGTGTAGCCAAAGACGTAGTCATCCGCCTCTTCTTCTGACACACGTTTCGCTTCTTTTCCAATGACAAAAGCAAGCTCTGCTTCAAAGTCGACCTCTGTTGAATTAATTGGGATTTCAATCGGATCATTATGACCTGTAATCGCATTCGAATATTTTGAAAAAATGACTGGCGATTCAGGCGGCTCCATCCCCGTTTCCTTACAATGATCAAAATAGTTAAGTCCTACGCAAATGATTTTATCCGGCTTTGCGATTGGCGGCAGGATTTTCACTTCTGACGTTTTGAATATTGCATCCTCATTTATCCGTTGCTCGATTAAGTGTTCAGCACGTGTGCGCAACTCGCTTCCTCGTTCTATAAATTTTTTCATGCAAGCAGGAAATTCCTCTGGACCTAGAGCCGTTAAACTAATTATTTGATCATCTTGAACTAGACCGATGTGCTGTTCGGATTGCACGGAAAAAGTCGCTATTTTCATTTTTTTCCCCTTTCTTAGGTTAAAGCGTATGGTGTTTTTTCCCCTTTTAAGACCTGAACGATATTTCTTGATGCTTTTTGACGAAGTTCAACCATCGCTTCCTCAGAATACCAGGCGCTGTGCGGCGTAATGATGACATTGTCCATTGTGAGTAGCGGGCTATCGATGCTGACAGGCTCGTTTTCTGTCACATCAAGTGCAGCACCTGCAATGATCCCTTTTTCAAGTGCATTGGAAAGTGCTTTTTCATCGATTATCGGTCCGCGTGCCGTGTTAATGATGACCGCGTTACTCTTCATCTGTTTAAGGCGCTCTTCATTGATCAGATGGTATGTATCTTCAATTAAGGGCACATGGATTGACAAATAATCGGCTTCGCCTATAATTTCGTCGAGATCCATTTTTTGAACCCCGACAGCAGCCATGTCTGCAGCCGATACGAAAGGGTCATAAGCAGCGGTTTTAAAGCCGAGCGGTTTCACCTTTTCAATGAAACGGCGCGGAATCCGTCCAAAACCAAGAACCCCAACAGTTTGCTTGTCAAAGCGATGAATCGGGACACACACTTTAAAGTCCCAGTTACCTTTTTTCACTTCCTTGTTTAACAGTGCCACTTTCCGCGCCGAAGAAAGTAAAAGTGCCAATGCATGATTCGATACTTCTTCCATGCCATAATCCGGTACATTGGCGACAGTAATCCCCTTTTCCTTAGCGGCATCGAGATCAATTGTATTGACGCCAACACCATAGCGGGAAATGATTTTCGTGTTTTCGAGCGACTCGATGACTCGTCTTGAGATAGGAGCATATTGATTTAAAATTGCATCCGCTTCTTTTGCCTGCTCCATTATTTCCTCTTCAGTTTTGCATTGCGCTTGGATGAAATTGATATCCAGACCGCTTTCTTGAAAAATCTCTTCTTCATATTTCAAATGTTCAAATTCGTAATCCGTTAATAATATTTTAAAGGTCATTCGGGCTCCACTCCTTTATAGTAAGACCAGACATCTATTTCGCTGCTGCCTTTTCAATTTTTGCAATGCCGAGTCCTTCTGCACCGAGTTTCGATGTTTTTGCTTCAGGATAGTATCGTTCGATCATTTGAATGCCAATTGCGGCACGGCGTACACGTTCTTGCGCGAGTGAGATGTTCGTACTTTCCCATTGTTTCCCTGAAGGGTATACATCAGGGTGATTGCGCAGACCAAATTTAATGTATACTGGCGCCAATACACGGATAATTTCTGGTATTTCATAATAGCGAAGAAAGCCTCCGAAAGTATCCGGAACTTCAACATATAAATCAATGGGAATGTTTATTGATTGTCGGATCGCTGCAAGTTTGGACAGCGTTAATGCAGGTGGTACGTTGTAGGTATCCGCTCCGATGTCTTCCATTAATTTAACGGATACTGGATTGGCAGAACCCATTTGAACCGATACTTTAACAACAAAGTCTTTCGGAAGCTGTCCGTGTTTTTTCATTTCTTTCGTTAAAAGTAGGAGTCCTTCATCCGCAACTAACGCACCGCGAAGACCAAGTGCAGCTCCTCTTTTCAAGTCTTCCATGGCATAAACAAGCTGGTCCGATCCTTCATGGCGGATTCCCTGAGATTTACCTCCTGGCGTAAGCGGTCCCGCACTGACATCCCATGAACCCCTGGGACCGACAAACAAACTGAGCTCCATGCCGCGCTCTGCTGTCATTTCACACATTTCTTTAATTTCTTCATCCGTTTGAAGCATGATGCCGCTGCCCTGGGATATCCGATGAATAGTCAAACCAAGCCGGTCAATTTCTTTCAATGTTTCTTTTAGGGCCGCTGGACCTTCTACACTTGGCAGTTCAATGCGGTATTGAGCTCCATCTGGAAATGTTTTCGTTGATGTAGGAAGATCTTTAAGATCAGTAGATGGGTAGCCTAACGTTTCGAGCAAGTCGCGTGATTCTTTCATTTTTGGACGCCTTCTTTCATATCTATATTTTTTAAGAGAGCAGCTACTTTGTCACCCAAATCAGCAGGGTATACATCGCATGGGGCACGGTGACCAGCAGCAACGTCAAACCAGCGCTGATGAACAGCTTCCTTCATGGCTGTAAAAAATGTCGGACCGTAATTGTACACATCCATCAGTTTTGAAATCACTTGATGATTTTTCTGGGCTTCAGCGAGATCTCCTTTATGATACGATTCATATAAATGTACGGATATTTCCGGTGCAAAGACCGCGCTTCCATTAATGCTTCCCGCTGCACCAATCATTTGAGCCGGAAGCAAATGCTCGTCAAACGCGGAGAAGACTTTGAAATCACTGTGAACTTTCTTCACTTCCGCCAGCACTTGACGAAGGTGGCCGAAATCACTGACCGTCTCTTTAATACCTGCAATGTTTGAATGATCTTCGGCTAATTTTTTAATCAGTTCGATTGATAAATTTTGTCCGGTCAAGAGCGGGATGTTATAAATGAAAACTTGCAGATTAGTATGATTCGCCACACTGGAAAAATGTCGGTATAATTGCTCGTCAGACAGCTTCCAGTAATATGGGTTGACTACGAGAATGCCGTTCGCTCCATGCTCTTCTGCATAAGAAGTCAGTTCTTGCACCTCTTTTAATGCGGTATGTCCGACTCCGACCATAACAGGCACTCGTCCGTTAATATGCTTTAACATTTCGCGTACATATAATTTCCTTTCTTCAGTCGTAAGTGAGGAGAACTCACCCGAACTACCCATCAACAAAATACCGTCAATATTCCGTGAGATTAATAGGTCGATATACCTTCTGTTCAACTCCAAATCCAAGTTCCCCGTTTCATCAAATAAGGTGACTACCGGTGGAATGATGCCATGAAAGTTCATTGTTTTTCCTCCTTTTATTACCATTCAGCGATACTCCCGTCCTCATTTCGCCAAATTGGGTTCTTCCAATCATGTCCGGTCTCTGCTGCCTGCATCACTTTTTTCTCATCGATTTCCACACCAAGACCCGGTTTATCAGGAATGTTCACATAACCATCTTCATAGTCGAATAATTCTGGATTTTTCATATAATCGAGAATGTCCATACCTTCGTTGTAATGAATACCAAGGCTTTGCTCTTGAATAATGAAATTCGGCGTCGTTGCGTCCAAATGAATGGATGAAGCGAGTGTCATCGGACCGAGCGGGCAGTGCGGCGCAATGGCTACATCATACGCTTCTGCCATTGCGGCAATTTTTTTCCCTTCTAAAATACCACCTGTATGAGACAGATCCGGCTGAATTATATCGACATAACCATCTTGAAGTAGCTGCTTAAAGCCCCAGCGCGTATACATTCTTTCTCCCGTCGCAATCGGACACGTAGTATGCCAGGGAATCTCACGAAGTGCTTCATTGTTTTCCGGGAGCACCGGTTCTTCAATGAACACGGGACGGTAAGGTTCCAGTTCTTTTACAATCGCTTTTGCCATCGTTTTATGAATCCTCCCGTGAAAATCCACACCGATGCCAAAGTCGTTGCCAACCGCTTCCCTGATTGAAGCAACGCGTTCGATGACCGCTTCTACTTTCGAAAAGCTATCTATGTAATTCATTTCTTCTGATGCGTTCATTTTGACAGCAAGGAAGCCCTCTTTCTGTTTTTCTATTGCGGCAGCAACGACATCCACAGGTCGATCTCCTCCGACCCATGAATACACTTTAATTTTTTGACGTGCTTTGCCGCCGAGCATTTGGTATACAGGAATATCGAAGTATTTTCCTTTTATATCCCATAATGCCTGCTCAATGCCGGAAATGGCACTCATTAAAATTGGGCCACCACGGTAAAATCCACCTCGATAAAGCGTTTGCCAGATATCTTCAATGTCGTTCGGATTTCTCCCGATCAAATAATCAGTCAGCTCGTTAACTGCTGCTTTAACAGTTTCAGCACGGCCTTCCACGACAGGCTCTCCCCATCCGGAAATGCCTTCATCCGTATCGATTTTTAAAAACAGCCAGCGGGGCGGAACTTTGTATAAAGAAATTTTTATGATTTTCATCAAGCACCTCACAATGTTTTTTGAAGAAAGAGACTTTCAAACATGGAAACCTCCCTTGCACTTGTTAAGAACCTTTAATAAAAACCGTTTTTATGGCTGTATAAAATTCTTTCGCCGCTTCACCTTGCTCTCGCGAACCCGTGCTTGATGCCTTCATGCCTCCGAATGGGGCTTGCAACTCTACGCCCGCGCTTTCTGCGTTAATGCGGACAAGACCTGCTTCAATTTCATCGATGAATTCCAAAATTGAACTAATATTTGATGTGAAGATTGATGCACTCAATCCGTACTTCGTATTATTTGCCAAGTCAATCGCTTCGACCAGATCTGTTGCTTTCATAAGCGCGATAACTGGTCCAAAAATTTCTGCCTGTGCAATCTCCATTTCGGATGTCACGTCTTCAAAAATCGCTGGTGTGATGAAAAAGCCCCTATCATAGTCTCCGCCAGTTAATATCTCCCCGCCATGTATGAGTTTTGCGCCCTCCTGCTTGCCTTTTTCAATGTACTCTGTGACCGTTTTGAACTGGCTTTCGCTTGCACATGGGCCCATCCAAATACCCTCTTGAAGACCGTTGCCCACTGTAATTTCCGCTGCTGCCTTTACCAGTTTTTGTTTGAATTCATCATAGACTGACGATTCAACGACAACACGGCTTGAAGCTGTGCATTTTTGGCCGGAAGAACGAAATCCACCGCTGATGACCGCCTCGACAGCTTGGTCGATGTTTGCATCTTTCGTTACGATGACTGGATTCTTGCCACCCATTTCAAGCTGATATTTTATGCCGCGGGCGGAAGCTGATTTTGCGACGCTCTGACCGACACTTTCAGAACCGGTAAATGTGATCGCATTTAAAAGCGGATGATCGATGAGTCCTTGACCGATGATCGACCCCTTACCGGTAATGAAGTTCACTACGCCCTCCGGGAAGCCTGCTTTTGTGAAACATTCCATGACTTTCGCTGCCGTAACGGCTCCCTCCGTAGCCGGTTTCCATACGATTGAGTTGCCATATACAAGAGCAGGAGCCATTTTCCAGATGGGAATTGCAACCGGGAAGTTCCATGGCGTGATTATCCCGACAACACCAAGTGGGCTGCGTTTCGTAAACATTAGAGCATCTTTATCGGATGATGGAATAACATCGCCGTCTTTCCGCATCCCTTCCCCAGCATAGTAACGCAGGATTGCAACCCCCCGTGCCGTTTCACCTTTTGCTTCCGGTAACGTTTTACCCATTTCGCGAGTCATGGTTTCGGCAATTTCATCTAGATTTTCTTCCAATATATTGGCCGTTTTGAAAAGGATTTGCCCACGTGCAGACTGGCCGAGCTTGCGCCAATCCCTTTTTGCCTTATGCGCTGCAGCTACAGCTTTATTCAAGTCTTTTTCGGTTGAGCTTTGTACGTAGCCAACCGGTTCTTTGTCCGCAGGATTAATACTTTGGATTGTATTTCCAGAAGATGCATTCACCCACTCATTATTAATGAAATTTTTATATGTTTTCGTTGCAAATGTAGTTGATATCATAGTCTTTTGCTCCTTTTTCGTTTTAGAATGTCGGTCCAATTCTCCATATACCAAAGTCATGCTGCTTTAATATCTCCGCTTTTGTTAGTTTCCCGTTAGAAACATGTTGAATTTCTTCCATGATGCGCCTGCCCACTTCATCAACGGTTTCTAAACCATCAACGATCGTACCAGCATTTAAATCCATATTTTCATTCATCCTGTCAAACATTGGTGTATTAGTCGAGATTTTTATGACGGGTGAAATAGGAGAACCAGTCGGCGTGCCTCTTCCACTTGTAAAGAGAACGATTTGGGCACCGCCTGCGACCATACCCGTCAATTGCTCAATGTCATGGCCAGGCGTATCCATCCATACTAGCCCTTTTTTTGTGGGTACCTGGGCATAATCAATGACTTCTTCCAATCTGGTTGTACCTGATTTTGTCGCTGCCCCCAGGGATTTTTCTTCTAGTGAGCTGAGACCTCCCTCAATGTTTCCCGGACTTGGATTTCCGGTGCGGATGTCTACGCCCATTTGAATCGAGCGGTCTTCCATCATTTTAATAACCGCATAAGCTTTTTTTGCTACCTGGTCATTTGCCGCCCTGTTTGCGATCAAATGCTCTGCACCGATGAGTTCAGTCGTTTCCGCTAATATTGCGGTTCCCCCTTGCTGAACTACCAAATCGCTAGTACGTCCGACTGCCGGGTTCGCCGATAAGCCGGAGCATGCATCAGACCCACCGCATTCTGTGCCGACAATCAGCTCGCTAAAATCACATAATTCCCGTTGCACCATCGAGGCATCCTGGACCATTTTGACTGCGATTTTAGATACTTCGGCAATGGTTTGAAGAGTGCCTCCATGATCCTGGATCGATACAGTTTTCACTGGTTTACCGCATTTGGCAATTTCATCCCCAATACGGTGCGCCTGATGTGTTTCACAGCCAAGTCCGAGTACTATGACACCATATACATTTGGATTCATACCCATTCCCGCATAGGTTCGGGCCGTTTGATCATAATCAGTGCCCACTTGCGCACAGCCATGCTGATGAATGAATGTGACGGTTCCACTCACCAATTCCGTGACGCGCTGAGCTGTTTGTGTTGCACATGTTATCGTCGGCAAAATCAGTACATGATTCCGTACACCGACGCGGCCATCCGGACGGCGGTAGCCCCAAAACTGCATTTTTTCATTCAGCAACTTTGTCACCCCTTCCTCTTTTGCCTTCTAAATTGTGTACATGAACATGTGCACCAGCGGGAATAGTAGCTGAGGCTGCACCTATGACTTCCCCATATTTAATTATGTCTTCTCCTTGGTTGATGGTTTTGACTGCGAACTTATGTCCAAAACGGATCGGTTCAAGAATGGGTACGACAAGTTCTTCAATGTCTGACTTCACAACTACTGATGTGTTTGCAGGGATTTCTGATAAAGCGACAGCTACACTATCTTCCCTACTTAAGTAAAGTGTTTTATACTCGCTCATTTTGTCACCCCTTAAATGGTTTGAACTGCTTTACTTTGGATAACCGGGTTGTTTAATACCCCTATCCCTGGTATTTCGATTTCAATCCGGTCATCGCCTTTCAATGTAAATTCATTTGGCGGAACCACGCAAGTACCTGTAAGTAAAACGGATCCGTCAAATACAGTATTATCTAAGACTAAATAGTCGACGAGCTCTTCCAATTTTCGTTTCAGTTGGTTTACTTTCGCTTCACCTTCAAATACTTTTTCTTCATTTCGAAAAATCCGGCACATGATTTTAAGCTCGTATGGATCTGGAACAGCCTCTTTTAACAAGATGGCCGGTCCAATGGAACAAGAGTTTTTCCATACTTTTGCCTGTGGGAGATAAAGCGGGTTTTCACCTTCAATATCACGGCAGCTCATGTCATTACCTGCGATATATCCGAGCACCGTTCCCTTTTTATCGATGACAAGACCAAGCTCCGGCTCCGGAATTTGCCATTTTGAATCTGAACGCAAATATACCGGGTCATTCGGTCCTACAGTTCTTGCTGCAGTTGATTTAAAGAAAATCTCAGGACGCTCTGCATCATAAACTTTGTCATAGAAAGTTTGGCGGTCCAGCTTTCCTTGCGTTGCTTCGTAGTTACGTGCTTCCTTGCTTTTTTTATACGTAACGCCAGATGCCCATACTTCCGGTGCGTCGATCGGCGTTGTTAATTGAAGACCTTCCAATGGCAGCTTTTCCCCTTCAGCGACAATTTGTTTTACAATGTCAAACGCCGTTCTGTTTTCATGGCGTGCCGTTGTAATCAACGACATAAAATCAGTAAATGGAAGGTCCACCACATTGTTTTCGTTTGTCACGGCAGCAAGTTGTTTTTTGTTTTCATGTACATAGCGAATAATTCTCATTTGCTAGTTCCTCCTAAGGGCAAACCTTTTTTTATATTTTTTGATATTCATAACCGAGCTCCTGCGAAATTTTACTGCTGCATTCCTTTAAGAGACGTACATAATACTCATGTGTTTCTTCGTTTACTTTCGAAGCAGGCATCGATACACTCATTGCAGCGATTACCTTTCCTGAATAATCTCTTATCGGTACGGCAAGACAGAAAATGCCCGGTTCATTTTCTTCATTATCCATTGAATAACCATTAATGCGTGCTTTTTCGATTTCGGCTAAAAACTGTTCCTTGGATCTAATCGATTTTTCTGTCGGTCCCGTATATTCATAGCCGTCCAAGAGCAAATCCAGTTCACTATCCGTTTTGGTTGCAACAAGAGATTTGCCAACTGCACTTGTATGAATCGGAACACGACGGCCAATACGGGAATACAGGACCGTTACCCCAGTACCTTCCACTTTATCGACATAGACACCTTCCTGCCCGTCCAATATGACAAGGTGCAGCGTCAAATTCGTTGTTGCTGAAAGCCCTTCAAGATGTTTTCTTGCTACATTGCGCAAATCGAGATGGGTCACAACAACGCTTCCCCTCTCCAATAGCTTTAATCCTAGCGAGTATTTTCCATTTTCTTCGCCTTGTGAAATATAGTGATGCTCCTGTAAGGTTTTTAATAGTGAATGAACCGTACTTTTATGTAAATTCATTCTCTTACTTATCTCTGTGATAGTTAGTTCACGCTCACGCTCATCAAATAAATCCAATATTTTCAAGGCACGCTCCACCGATTGGATGATAGGCATCGTTCCTCACTCCTTTTCATTCTGTCTACCTTTATCTTATCGGATTTATGACGAGCATACCTCACTTTATTTCTACTTTTTTTTCATGGATTATAATATCTTGTTCATAATCAAGTACCGCATCCTCAATGACAGCGATTGGAACAACACCATTTGCTGCATCTGTATGCCCAAACATCCTGTTGCTTGCCGCAACCATTTTCTGTCTAACTTTCATCCGCTGCTTGCGTTCAGCTGCCAATGATTGTCTTTCTTCTTTAAAATGATCCGCAAAATCATGAATAACCTTTCCAGAATGAAGTTGAGTAGAATCTACAAAATCAATTCGTCGATCACGAAGCTGAAGGTGAATTACATCCCCTGATTTAAGTAAACCTATGCTGCCACCTTCATACGCTTCCGGTGTCATATGCCCTATGGCAGCTCCATATGTGACTCCTGAATAGCGGCCGTCGCTAATGATTGTAGCGATTTTTTTCATAACACGATTTGCATTGATGTGTTGCATTGGTGTAAACATTTCCGGCATTCCGAATGCCACTGGCCCCTGCCCTGAGATAATAACCGCAATTTTCAATGTGCCGGCTTCAACCATCCTGTCAAATAATTCCCCATAGGTAGCGGTTTTTAAAAGAGACCATTCCGACTCATTGTTGTATTTAAGAGATTCTAGCAATAGATTATGTTCGAAAAGCTTTTGCTCTTTTATTTTTGAAAGCAGTTTTGAATCGAGCAGGCTTTTATTTGCATCATCTTCATTTTCGTAATAAAGGACAAATGCAAGTTTATCGTCGAATTGGTCAAGCTGTGGTGTCGGCATTCCGCTGATTTTTACAACGGCGCTTTCAAAGAAGTTTCCTTTTAATACATCAACACCGCTGAATCCACGTCGTGGATTGGATAAAATGACCTGATTTTTCTTTACATTAACCGCTTTTAGGCTACTTGTGATCGAAAGACGTTCTTTCCAAGTTTTTGCTGCGACAGTCGGCGCATCCTGATCCATTGCTACACCATTCTCAATAAGTTCATGAAAAAGTGTTTCCATTCCTCTGCTTTTCCCGCTGCAACACTGCATCGCAAGAGAATAAATGTCCCTTCCTTCTGTCAAACTGTAATCAAATAAGTCAGGAATTGGATGTGAATGATGAATGCGATCAAGATCCCATAAACTGAATTTGAATCCTGCATAAAGCATGCCTGCGACAATATGCATCATTAAGTTAGTAGAACCACCCGAAGCACTGTGAATACGGATTGCATTTTTTATGTTCGCACCGACAATGTTGGCCACGCCGTAGCGCTCTTCGTTTATCATGCCGGCAAAGCTATCAAGCACCGAGTTAATCTGCCGTTGTGTTGGCGGATCGGTCAACAGCTCCACTGCTGGATGTACGAGACCCATGCCTGCCACTAAATGACGTGAACTATTCCCCGTACCATTAAAGGCACATACACCTCCCTGCCCGTCACATGTTGCGACAGCAAGTCTCATTTCAAAGTATTTATGCTGTTCCTTCGTCAATATTCCTCGTTCATAGGCCCGTTCAAACACGCCCTGGAAAGCAGTATTCGATGAGCATTGCAATATATATGCCATCGTATCTCGTAAATCTACGGCTACATCGGCTGCTCCTTTGCTTTCCGCATTTTTCGCAAGAGTTTCCAATTCCTCAATCACGTCAGCTGGAATCGAACCGCCTTCCAAAACGTGAGCAGGTGCGAATGTTGCGAAAAAGGGTGCTTCACCACGGTTTCGGCGAACACGATCAACATGGGCGAGTGCACTTACAACACCAAGAGGCTGCTTATCACACCCTTGAATGACGAATGCACCATGATAACTGTGAGCTTCCAGCTGGTTGACAACCATTTGTGCAACCGCGTTTCGGCTCTGGAGAGAGTAACTCATTCCTTGATTGTTTTGTGCAGTGCCATCACACATCACCGGTGTCGAAAAATGAAACGGCACGCCGCCGTTTTGCCAAATGCGGATTGCTGCCCGTGCTGACGTTTGGTAATCCATTATATGGGCCGGATGATCGGAAGAACCACCTATTATTGCGATACGCGGGGCATTCCTCTCGAGCCGCATATAAATTTCTTCAAGCGTCCAATCAGGCTTCCCCCCTTCATATGTGGTGCCTAGCGTCAGCTTCGAACGGTCCAACAGCCCTGCAACCGTAATGGGTTCATTTGCTTTTCCCTGCACATTATCGCGGTAAGGGTTTATTTCGTTATCAATTAGTGGATATAGGTGTGTCATTTCAGCACTCCTTTTCTGAGTTCAAATCAATTCTTTCGTTCTATGAAAATAGTAAAGAAGATTTTAGTCCAGTGCCAAGTCTTCTGGGTCTGACAAGATCTCTATATTTTCATTTTTTAAAGCTTCTTCCATCATGTTTTCAGAAATCCAAATTTCACCGATTTCAAGCGTGTTTTTAATTCTTACGATTCTCACTTTATTCAAATCGAAGGCATTGCACGTTTTGATGGCAGCTTTTACAGCCAATTCCTGAGTATCCAAAAACATCGGGAGCTTTACTACATCTGTCACTGTGCTGGTGAGTGCATTTGCATACCCTTTTTCCCATTTTATTTCATTCATGACGGCTTTTGTCGTCATATCTGCCATGCCGATGCCGTTCGCATTACCGTGAGTTTTTTCAGTAAGTCCTAATACAACGGTCCGTTTAACGTCTGGCCCCCCGGTAGCATATGGTGTGGCGAAGTTACCCGTAATGTTCGGGTCCATTCCATCCCCTGAAATGTCCTTTCCGAGTTCATTTACAATAAGTACGTCCATCGAATCGAAATGTATTTTCGGCATCAATGATTTTGCTTCAAGCAACAGTCCCGGTTCCACTACCTCCAGATCCTCCGCTGGGACTGCGACGATTTTCGCCGGTTCATCATAAGCGTTTTCAATCGACGCAAGACCAAATATGATAGAAGCTTTTGACAAGGAAACCTTCGCCATCTCAGGTACATGTTCCGCCATATACTTAAAGCTGTATGCATGTGCAGCTTCGGCTCCCTTTTGCTTTCCTAAACCGATAGTTATCATTTTCATAAGTCCGCTTTCAACCGGTCCGCGAAATGCTGTATGTGGTTTTATCCGATTAATGACTATGATTTTATCCGATTCGTAAGCAAATTTATCAATATAGACAGGGAGGCCATTTGGCAATTCATCCAGTTTAATAACTTCCATCGATGACCTGATAGGCGCTCCAACCGCTTCTTCTGAAATACCCAGCTGAAGCAACACATCGATTTGCCCTTCCGCCGTGGCACCACCATGGCTTCCCATTGCAGGTACGATGAAAGGATTACCTCCCGCCGCCTTAACGGCAGCCACCGTTTCTCTTACTAATGTAGGAAGGTCCGCTATCCCTCTGCTTCCTACTGCAATTGCCACCCTGTCTTCTTCATTTATTCTTGATAAGACACCTGCTTCTTTTATCGCCTTCTTCACCTCACCAGCTACATCAGCGATTTGAGGTGCAGGAAATTTTTGCCTCACTTGTACCATTTTCGGTAATTGGATTTCACGTAAAAGTTCAGAGATAATATCCATTTTCTTTCCTCCAAACAATCTGGATTATTTACCGCGTACTTTTTCAACTTCGCTCATCATTTCCTCTACAAGATCTGGTCCGAATTTCTTGGCATATTCGTCCGTCACTGGTTGGATGGCCTTCTTCATTTTTTCCATTTCTTCAGGTTCTACTTCATTGATTTTCATTCCTTCTTCTTTTAGATACTTAAGTGCCTTTTCGTTTTCTTTTTGGTTAACTTCCCGTTGATACTTTCCAGCCTCTTGTGCGGCCTCACTCATGATTTCTTGTTCTTGTTCTGATAGGTCATCCCAGAACTTTTTACTTACAAGGAATACAAATGGTGTATAAACATGATTTGTAAGACTTAAGTATTCTTGCACTTCATTATATTTTTGCGTTTGAATTGTTGCGAGTGGATTCTCCTGACCATCAACAGTGCCTGTTTCCAGTGCAGTAAACACTTCTGAGAAAGCCATCGGTGATGGATTCGCCCCTAACTTTGAAAATGCATCTAAATGCACTTCATTTTGCATGGTACGAAGTTTAAGCCCTTTGAAATCTTCAGCCGTTTTAACAGGTTTTTTACTGTTGGTTAAGCTCCGGAAACCATTTTCCCAGTATCCCAAACCTACTAAATCATGTTCCGGTAATTTATCCAAAAGTTTTTTTCCTACTGCACCATCAAGTACTGTATAAGCTTCTTCTTCATTATTAAAAACAAATGGGAAGTCATAAATTCCAAATTCCTTAATCATACCAACAAGTGGTGAGGTTGAAGGAACAGTTACTTCCTGTAAGCCGCCTTGAAGAGCTTCTGTCATTTTCTGATCATCTCCGAGAGTGGCATCAAAAAAGTTTTGGACTTTCATTTTCCCCCCGCTTTTTTCTTCAACCAGTTCTTTAAATTTCTCCATTCCTTTTCCTTGTGGATGCATTTTACTATTTCCGATCCCTGCTTTGATTGTTCTTTCCTGTATTCCGTCAGCTGAAGCGCTCTCATTTTGTCCGCTTCCACAAGCGCTTAATAGTAGTAATGAAGGCAGTAAAACTCCAACCGCCAGACGTTTGAACAAATTATTCATTTTCATTTTCCTCCTATAAAATAAGATGAATACCAGCATACACACCCAAATACTTGTTTAATTCCGTTAGGAGGTAAACCATTCTAGAGGAACCAGCACTAGGGAAGGAAACAAAATCAACAAGATCAATACAATTACTTCCACGAGCAAGAAAGGCCAAATCCCCTTCATGATATCTTCCATACTGATCTTACTTATGCCGCACATGACATTTAACACGGTTCCAACAGGTGGTGTAAGTAATCCGATGGCGTTATTCAGGATAAACAGGACACCAAAGTAAACTGGATCAATACCTGCAGCGACCACCAATGGCATCAATACAGGTGTTAGAATAAGGATTGTCGGCGTCATATCCATAGCAGTTCCAACTACGATGACCAATAAGTTTATCATTATTAATAGAAGGAATGGATGATCCATAAATGGCTCCAGCAATCCAATCACCTGACCAGGTAAATCCGCTACAGTTATCAGCCAGGATGATACTAGAGCTGCAGCGACCAGAAACATGACAACGCTCGTCATTTTTCCTGCATGTACAAAGACCTCATACAAATCTTTCACTTTCATTTCACGATAGATTACAAGACCGACAAATATTGCATAGACTGCAGCAACTACTGCCGCTTCAGTCGGTGTAAATAAACCGAATTTCAATCCACCAATGATGATGACGGGCAGGAATAGAGCCCAAACGCCTTGACGAAGAGAAGTAAGAATTTCTTTTGTTGAAGCTCGAGGGTTAACGGCGACTTTATCTTTTCGTGCAACAATGGCCCAGGTAACCGTTAGTCCAACCGCTAGTAATATACCAGGAACGATTCCTGCCATAAACAGCTTTGTAATGGACACTCCACTTGCGACACCGAAAATGATAAAGCCAATACTTGGCGGAATGATCGGGGCAATGATACCACCGGATGCAATCAGCCCACTTGACCGGTTCACATCATACCCTGACTTCACCATCATTGGAATTAATATAGCCCCAAGCGCTGCTGTATCTGCAACTGCAGATCCTGATAAACTTGCAAACAACACACTCGCAATGATCGCAACATAGCCAAGGCCTCCCTTGATATGACCGACCAGGTTCATTGCCATCTCAACGATACGCCGTGATAATCCGCCCCTATTCATCGCCTCTCCTGCCAGCATAAAGAACGGTATGGCCATTAGAGGGAAGTTATCAGCGCCACTGATTAAATTTTGTGCGATTATTTGACTATCAAAAATACCAAGAAAGTACATAAGCACTACACTACTCACAAGTAAGGCAAAGGCAATAGGTATTCCTAGTCCCATGGCTCCCAGTAAAGATCCGACAAATACACCTATCATCCCTGTTTCTCCTCCTTGACAATTCTAATATCTGAAGCAAATTCATCAGTATGGAGAGAAATCAGCTCTTCTGACTCACTTATCATCACCAATTCTTCGTCTTTAATTTTATTGAAGAAAATCCGATACAAATTGAAGATGATCATGCTGCCCATTGACACACTCACAAGAATACCTGTCCCATATACAAATGCCAGTGGCATGCCAGTGGCCGGTGCAGTACTGTCAATGTTTATCAATGTCATTTTCCAGCTGCCATCCAAGATCAGGATAAGAACGAATAACATCATCAAATCACTAATAACTAGCACCACTTTTTTCATCTTATTCGGGAGCCTTTTGATGACCATGTCGACACCTAAGTGTTCTTTGTTTTTAAAAGCTCCGATGGCGCCAAGGAACGTCAACCAAATAAAGAGATACCTTGACATTTCTTCTGACCAAGTAATACCTGAATTAAAGAAATAACGGAGGACTACATTACCAAACACGAGTACGACCATTATTGCTAAAGCAATTGCCATAATAATGTTTAACGAATTTTCCAAGATTCTTGATATTTTATTCACCTATACATCTCCCCCTTCCTATCTAGAGCGCCTGCTTCATTCTGCTTGTATTTTCCCGGCAAGCTCCTTCGCCCAGTCATTTTTCTCAAAGACTTCATCATAAACAGGTTGAGATGCTTTTAACATTTTTTGTGAAAAGTCTTCGTCAGGCTTTGTGAATTTGATTCCATTATCCTTAAGATAAGCTTTGTCATCTTCATAACTTTTTTCCATCAAATCAAACTCATATGCTGCCGACTCCTTTGCTGCTTTTTGAATGATTTTTTGTTGCTCTTTTGTTAGCCCTTTATAGAATTTGCTATTGATAATGTAAATATTGGGGCTGAACATATGCTTGGATTCTAGTACATCACTTTGTACTTCATTCCACCCCGAGGATCTCAGTGTGGCTATGGGATTATCTTGAGCATCAACAACTTTTTGTTCAAGTGCGGTAAAAACTTCTGAAATAGGCAATGGGCTAACGTTTGCCCCCAATGATTCACCTAATTTTATGTAATTCGGGATGTTCGGCATTCTAAGTCGAAGTCCATCAAAATCTTTCATACTCTTAATTGGACGATTACTCGAAAACATCCTAAATCCGTTAGCACTCCATGCGAGCGGTGTCACCCCATGCTTTGGATCCAGATCTTCTGTCAATTCCTCTCCGATAGGTCCATTCAATACCTTCTTTACATGATCGTAATCCCTGAATAGGAAGGGCCATTCCGGAACACCCATTTTAGGAATGTCCGACTGCATGATTAGCCCTGGAACACCCATTTCGATCGTTCCGTTTCTGACGCCGTCATAAAATTCTTTTTCTGCACCTAATGTACTGTTCGCATAAATCCGAACCTCTAGTTCACCATTACTCTCCTTTTCAACCAATTTTTTAAACTTTTCTTTCAAAGCAATGTTTTGAGGATGATTTTCAGCAAAATAATGTGCCACTTTTATCGTTTTCTTTTCAACTCCAGATCCACTGGTTTTTTCTCCCTCACCTCCACCACATCCTGATAAAAGGAATGTCATTGCAAGAGTTAAGCTTGTGGAAAATACAAATAGCTTATTTTTTTTCAATAAAAACCCTCCCCGAAGTTTTTTGTAAGCGTTATCATTTAAGGCTGATCTTAAAAACTTCTCCTCACCCTTGTATAAGCAAAAATCAAATCGTTTTATAATATAAAACTCAGTTCTTGTTTTATTCGGAGTGAGGAAAAAACACTTCACTTCTCATTACGTTTCACAAGTTGTTTCACTTTTTAAGCCATTACCTTAATAAAATTAATGATTAATTGTTCTATAATATAAAACTCAGTTTTCGAATTTTATATCTTACGTTGATTATAAGCTCCCATTTTTACTAATGTCAAACCATTTTTTGAATTTTATAACAATTTAACAAATTCTCCATTTCTCTAATTATTATTTACAGTTGAGATTTTTAGAAACAAAACGGGAAAGATAAAAGTCGTTTTTTTCTATATTAGAATATTTATAGGATGGTAAAACAAGCAAAACCAGGTTTTCCTTAAATACATTCAATATGAACCCCTCTTACAACAGATTGAAATCTAAAAGAATAAAAACTCCACCCGAGGGTTTTAAAAAGGACTCATTAAATAAATTTAATTATTACCGATATATAAAACATGGTAAATATATAACACGGGGAAGGAATAAACAAAGATGAATAAACTTAGTACGAAAATAGGTTTTGTTCTTTTAACAGGCATGATCATTACATTAATTGGAAGTTTAATATTAATGTATAAAAGTACAAATGATACGGTTGAGAAAACAATCGCTATGAGCAGCTTAGACATAGCAAGCAACATCTCTCAAGGAATAAACCCAACATCTTATGCTGATTTTTTAAGTAATCAATCCGAAACCTCTACATATTGGGAGATACGCGAGCAGTTAGACGATTATAGACAAAAAACTGGAGCATTATATGTATATACATTGGGAATTAACGAAAATAGCGAAAAAATCCATATTCTTATAGACGGAATGGGTAAGGGAAATAAAAAAGCATCTCCCATTTTAACACCCACAACTGCAACTTCATTTCAGGATGTAGAAAGCGTCATGAAGGGAAAGGCTTCAACTACTTCCATCGTTCATGATCCTGAATATGGTGACTATTTATCCGTTTTCGTTCCCATAAAGAATGGTAACGAGGTCATTGGAATTCTAGGGGTGGATATCGATGCCAGCAAAGTCGATGCTACGGCCAGCAAGGTTCTGGGTGGTATCCTGCCCCTGACGATAATAATCAATGTAATCTTAATGGCAATCGTGGTGGGTGCACTAATATGGTTCTTGACTAAAAAGTTAAGCCCGCTTCTCAAGGTCAGCTTGGCTGCAAAGGAAATCTCAAATGGGGATTTATTAACAGCCAATAAACTGATTAGCAACACAAGGGTTAAGGGAAACGACGAAATCAAGGTTTTAGTGAAATCCTTTGAAGAAATGATCACCAATACAACTCTGATCGTCAATTCCATGAAAAGCTCATCATTCCAGCTAATGGAATCATCAAGTGATATCGAGCACAAAATCAAAGAAATGGATACTTCCACACAATATATCGTTAATGGGATTCAGCAAGTTGCAGGAGCTGCGGAAGTACAATTGCACAGAAGTGAAGAATCATCGAGGGTCATCGAAGAAATGACTATAGGTATACAAAGAATTGCCGAAGCTTCTTCTGAAGTCAGCGAACAGACAAATCATGTTTCAACTAGGATGTCCATTGGAAATGAAGATATAAATGAACTCTCAAATCAAATTCTGCAAGTAAAAGATGCAAACAAGTTCAAGAATAAAGAATTTGGACGATCAAGCAAATGAGATTGTGAATATTGTACATGTAATTACAGGAATTGCCGAGCAAACAAACCTGCTATCACTAAATGCGGCAATTGAAGCTGCTAGAGCCGGTGAACAAGGTAAAGGTTTTGCGGTGGTATCGAACGAGGTACGGAAATTGGCAGTGGGCACGAAGGAATCTGCAATCCATATTCAAGAGTCCCTGCTTCATTTTAAATCCATCATAAATGAAGCAGTGAAAATGATGGAAACTGGAACTAATGAGGTAGAAGAAGGGACAAAATTTGTGCTGAATACAAGAGAAACTTTTAAACAGACTATAAAATCTTTTGAGCATGTTAGTGATCAGATTCAAGAAATATCAGCCATTACAGAGCAGATGGCAGCAAGTTCTCAGGAAATCAATGCTTCGATAGAAGATTTTGCAGGGTTGACAAGGGAAACGGCAGTGGCTTCAAAGCAAGTGGCACAATCAACCGATCAACAAGCCAAATCCATGGAGGACATTTCCTTCTCCACCTCCTCAATGGTAAAGCTCGCTAATGACCTGGAAACATCCGTTGAACGGTTTAACGCTTAAACATCTCTAACCACCACTCTATTATTATATCAAGAAAGGGATTTTGCTATTCATGCAAAATCCCTTTCTTACTATTTTACTTAGTTGATTTTAGTTTCAAATCACCTTCATAAGGTATATGTTCCACTGTTATCGTTATATCTTTTCCCTCTTTATCTTTACCGATTCGTTTATAAGTGAATTTATTTTCATTAAGCTCTGTAAGTTCAAGAACTGCGCCATATTTATTTTCCCCTAGTGAAACATGTGCTCTTATCTTATTTCCGTGAACAACATCGTAATAGCCGTAATCACCACGGCTTTCACCGGTTTTAGCATCAAAAAATTCATACTTATTTGTTTTATCATCATATTTTGCAAGACCTAAATAATTCGAGTTATAGCTTGATACATCATTTCCCTTTTCATCCAATGCCACTGTTCCTTGCCATGGGGTGCTTGATAAGATTTTATCTCCATCAACATCTGTTTCTACGTCTCCTGTGTAAGTTTCCAAATTTTTGTCTGGATCTGTAAAGGAAAGTTCTGTTTCCTTATAAGGAATATGATCAACAAACACCTCTACGTCATTTCCATTGGCATCTTTACCCATTCTTTTATAAGTAAACATATCCTTATTCAGTTCTGTTATTTCAACAACGGCCTGGTAACCCATCGATTCTGAAATTAACACTCGCATCTTCCCATTGGTAATAAAGAAAGTTCCCTTATCACCACGACTTTCTTTTGTATTTTTATCAAAAAATTCATATCTGGATGTTTCATCGTCATATTTTGCGAGACCAATAAAGTTAGCATTCTCCTTTGTTAAGTCATTATTATTCTTATCATAAACTTTTGTACCTTGCCAATTCGTGCCACTAAGAATTTTAGTCAATTCCTGGCCTGCCGTTAACTTATTTTCTTGTTTACTTTCTTTGGCAGTTTGTTCCTGCTTCTGTGCATTATGACTGACTTGTGCGTTTGTGTTACATCCTGTTAGGGCCAATGTTAATCCAAGTAGTATAGATGATGAAATTTTTGCTTTTTTGTACATTTTTTCGTCTCCTCATATCTTATTGTGATTCTAATTAACTAGCGGTGCAATTGACATTACAAAATGAAAGTATCGCAATCTGATTATTTTGCTCCTGCTGTTAATAAAATTTGTTCAATCTCTTTAAACCCTTTTTCTCGGGCATGTTGTAAAGGGGTCACATTATTATTATCAGGAATGTTGACACCTGCACCATGATCTATTAACAATTGCACTGTTCGCTGCTGTTTTCCATCACCATCATTCAAAATGATGGCTTCTAGCAAAGCTGTCCAACCGAGATCATTTACATGATTCACATCAATATCAGTTTTAGTTAGGAGTTCTTTAATAACCTCTACATATCCATGTTCCGAAGCAGGGATTAAAGCCGTTCCTCCATAACGGTTGGTTATGGATGGGTCGGCACCTGCTTCAATCGTAAGTTTAACTAAATCTAGATAACCTTCAGCACCGGCATACAAGAAGGGGCTATTTTTCATTTCATCCTGAATGTTGACGTCTGCACCCGCTTCAATAAGGATTTTTGCAGACTCTGCATCGTTGTTATAAGTCGCAATCATAGTGGCGGTTCGCCCTGCCGAGTCCTGTGTATTAATATCTGCACCTTCCTCAATCAAACTCCTTATTCTTTCTGTTTCTTTTCGTGCTACTGCTTGAATCAGTAATTCATTCATTCCCTTTCCTGACTCCTTTTGCTGTTTATTTGGCTCTCTTTCGCTATCTAAGGCACACCCTTGAAGGATGAATAGGCATCCGATGACAATCGTTAGCCGTCTCCACATGAAACACACCATCCTTTCATCTGCCCATATGAATTTTCCGTCATCTTGATGCACCAAAATGACTTGTGCTATAAATGTGTTTGAGGTTGCATGATTATTTTTCCCCCTTATATTTTTTAGTTGCATTTCTCGATCCGTCCCCATTATATTAAGGCTTAATCTTAAACTCCCTCTAAACAATTTCTTAAAAAATGATTAACTTATTCATAAAGTTTCTTAAGGTTTTATAAAAAAAATCCCGTCACCTGCGTGACGGGTCATAAAATATATTATTTAAACATTAAAACGATACCCCGCTCCCCAAACAGTTTCCAAAAATTTAGGATGTGCAGGATTTCTTTCAATTTTTTCACGTAGTTTCCTGATATGGACAGTGACAGTCGAAACATCCGCAGCCGATTCCAATCCCCAAATATTTTCATAGAGCTGCTCTTTACTTAATACTTGATTAGGATGCATGACAAAAAACACTAAAGTATCGAATTCCTTTGTTGTAAACGAGACCACCTCCCCGTTTATGTGAACCCTGCGTGCTGACTTATCTATTGAAATTCCATGAACATAGATTGAATTAGATTTGGGGTGACTTCCTGATAAACGTTCATAACGCGCTAAGTGCGCTTTCACTCTTGCAACTAGTTCACTTGGACTAAAGGGCTTTGTAATATAATCATCCGCTCCTAGTCCAAGCCCCCGAATTTTATCAATATCTTCCTTTTTCGCAGATACAAGCAAAATCGGGATATTTTTGACAGCACGTATTTGTTTGCATATCTCAAAGCCATTTAACCCTGGAAGCATGATGTCCAAAATGATTAAATGATAATTTCCTTGAAGGGCCTGTTGGAGACCTGCATCACCAGTGTGTTGAATATCGACACTAAAATCATTAATTTCCAAATAGTCCCTTTGCAATTCTGCAATACTGACTTCGTCTTCAATAAGTAATATCTTTTTCACATTTCCTCACCTTTCTTTATGGAAAAGAAAACACTTGTACCTTTTCCTATCTCACTGGTAGCCCAGATATCTCCTCCATGCTCGTCGATAATTTTTTTTGCGATCGCAAGCCCTAAACCACTTCCACCTGTCAGGGAATTCCTAGATTGCTCAGCCCGATAAAATCGGTTAAAAATATAAGGCAAAGCGGAAGATTCTATTCCATAACCATTATCTGTTACTTGTACAACTACATCATATAGTCCTTCATGCAGAGAAATGGAAATGTGTTTTTCATCTTTATTCATATACTTTACACAATTGCTGATCAGGTTGGCCAATACGCGTTTCAGTTTCTCTCTATCCGCTGACACGTATATCGGTTTATACAGCTGTTGAAGTTCAATTTGGATTCCTTGTTGAAGTAAATCCAGTTGAAGCTCTTCTACGTAATCTTTCAAATATTTATCCATTCTGACCGTCTCAAAAGTGAATAGCTCCTTTTTTAAATCCAACTTTGAAAATAAAAACAATTCATCTATCAATGAATCCATATCCCTTGCTTTCAGGTATACCGTCGATAAATACTTATCCATTTTCTGCGGGGTGTTTGCTACCCCGTCTTTTATCCCCTCAACATAACCCATAATCGAAGTGATGGGGGTCTTCAAATCATGAGAAATATTGGAAAGAAGTTCTTTGCGATTTTCCTCATACTGAAGCTGAAGGTTTACGGACTCCTTTAACTTTTTTCTCATTTCCTCAAATTCCCTATTCAATTGTCCGATTTCATCATTCGAAGTCGCTTTGATTTCAAAGTTTAAATCTCCTGATTTTATCCGCTCCGCTCCCTCTTTAAGTATTGAGATAGGTTTGATGATGCTTCTTGAAACTAAATAATTTAAAAGTCCGATAATCATTACAAACAGTAATAACAATAGGGAGAATAAAATGGGAAATGACTCACGAGTCAGCTCGGCATAGGAACTTGCCTTTCTCATGACAAAAATGCTTCCTTCACTTCTATCCGAAAAATAAAAATCAAACTTCACATAAGTGAAAAAAGAGTCTTTCATTTTGATTGTGTCCCGTGTATTGATGTTCGTTTCTTCGAACATGGGAAGTGATTGAACCAAGCCTAGCTTATCAAGTGCGGGGGACGCATACTCAATGTCATTAACTTTTCTAACGACAATCTCAATATCTCCATGTTCAAGCTTCTTCAGCTGCTCTTCGTTCAGAAGCTGTTCGGGGTTATTTTTTGCCAAAAGCTTTAAATCGAGAAACACACTTTCTTCTGCTGCAGTCAAAGGTTTTTGGAGATAAGAGTTTTTATATAGATGCTCTATCGATTTTACATCACCTGTTATTGCAAAAATAAGTAAAAATCCGGCTGTTAAAAATAAAGTGATGGAAATAAGAATTACGCCAACGTAGGACAACAGAAACCTCATTTTAATTGACAATTTTTTCACCCCGTATCGATCTTTCGTTTACTCTTTTATAGATAAGTTGTTTATCTGCTGTTCTTGCATTTCCATGATAATTTTTTCTTAGAACTCAAAAAAACATATCACACAAATCTTAAAATTTTCTAAAATACATGAAAAAAATCCTATTCTATTTTAGATATATATTTTTTTATTGAAAAACGAATTCTAAAATCCGCTCTTTTTCCGCCAACTGTCAAGACTCCTAGACGAAAGCGTCTGTGGGGTCTCGGCAGACAGTTTTCCGGCAGGAATGTCGCATATTTCTTCAATCCATTGGGGTTTCAGTATTAAACAATATAAAATCATGCTGTATAACCAAGTCTTTATTTAGTTTACCTGTGGTTTTTTAATTTATGAAAGTTTCAGATGAGTTCCGAAATCAGCGCCTTTTCCGCCGACTGTTTACCAAGCTTCCTCGACGCAAGCATCTAGCGGAGTCCCCGCTAAGCTTATTTTTTGTTAAAGTATGTTTTAAACCTACCTTTTATAATAATGATATTATTTATAAATTATCCAAGTATTATATATAGATGCACTTCAGTATTTTCATTAAAAATACGAAATTAATTAGGCGAAACCTTTATCAAGCACACGGAAAAGATCATGAAGGTTTATTAGTTTACTATTTGTCCCGAGTTTGTAAGACATAGAAAAAAGCGAACTTCCCCTTAAGGAAAGTCCGCTTTTTATAAATTTCAAGAAAAGTTCACCTGTTCTTCTTATTAATTTGGCAAGATGATCATTTGGTCATCCAATCTAATATCGTCAATCGACCAAAACCAATTATTTTTCGCATTATGCATTCTCCATTGTAATTTCATAGAAGATGCATCTTCAGGAACCTTAATCGATTTAACTTCATACTTATTCAAAACATGTCCATTTTTATTATCCGAAGCTGCTTTATTGTCATAAACGAGAACTTGTTGTTTTTCCCCATTATCAAAAACAGCAGTTACTTCTGCAGTTTGTGTTCCTTCTTGTTTATAGTGAGAAGCAAATCCTACGTATAGATCTTTTGCACCCTCAACTTTTACAGAAGGGGAAGTTAATGTACTATCAAAAAAGCCTTTTGATGCTGGTGAACCGTTATCATCCCATTCATCAGGATCCGCTACTGCTATAACACCTTGTCCAAGTTCAAATTTGCTACGATCTTGGTCTTCCGCTTTTGTCCAAAATTCCTTTGTTGTGAAGCTCCACCCTTGCCACTCCTCTGTACCAGCTGGCATATTCGAGCTATTTGTAACCGACCAGCCGTCAGGAGCTGTATGGCTCCAGCCGAGAATGGAACTTGGAATGTTTTCATTTACTGCTGGCTTTAATGCAGAGTCCAATTGGTCAAAACTTTCTCCAAGCATCATGTTGACAAATATATTTATATTCTTGGAGCCAATTGTTTGGCCTCCCTCGTAAGCAGTAATCGTGAATTGTGAAGAACCGGAACTTTCTTTACTAGGTATAGCTTTTATTGGCAAATTCTTTTCTTCAGATCCTGAAAGCTCATATTCAAGTTCATTGTGCTCCACACTCCACCCTTCAGGTGCATCAACTTTAATTTTTCCTTTTACACAATCATTTCCAAAGTTTTTCATCTTCACTTGGAGTGTAGTCGATTCACCTGTCGTTACCAATGATGGAGAAGCTTGTGCAGAGACCATTTCCAGTGCTTTTGTCTGACCATCAGCCAGTAACACCTTTTTACTGCTATTATTAAATGAATCCAGTGCTTGTACCTTAATTTCATAATCTGTTCCTGGCTTAAGTCCGGTTACAGGGAACTCTAAATTTTTTGGCACAGGATCAAGATAGAATTCAGAAAATGCGGTGAAATCTGCGTCTAGTTCCCCTGATTGCTTGTTTTTGGCCGTTATGTGATAAGTATGTACGAGCACGTTATCTTTCGCCTGGGGAAATGTCACATTTAAACTTCTTAGTGTCGATTTTTCTTTTACAATCGAAGCCTTGTCTTTACCTGCAAAAGACGGTGACAACTGATCTCGGTCGTCTGTATATTTAAATTTATTTTTTATTACCCATGGTTTTCCTGTCCAATCGTCTTTATGAAAGTCACGTTTTTTAATGATAACTTCATTATTATATACTTCTACAATCATTCCTTGACTAATATCCCGATATCCTTCTGGATGAAACCCTTGAAGTTTGCCCGGTTCTAATTCCAAATAACTCACAGAAGACGTGCCAACAGACGTAAAGTCTTTTTGATGAATCGTTCTCGGGTCCTCAAGTGGATAATGAGAATGGCCTGAAAATGTAATAACTTGTGGATGCTTTTTTAACGTATCATATAAAAGTTCTTTGTTTTCCTGAGTCCCCCACAAGTCACTTCCATATACAGTGTCTTTAATGTGTTGATGAAGAAAAACAAAGATGGGTTGGTCCGGATTCTCTTTTTCTGCAGCAGCTAACTTTTCAGCTAGCCAGTTTATTTGATTAACAGAATATAAACCATGCGTATTACCATTTTCGGGACTTAACGAAATAAAATCATATCCATTTACTTTTTTATGATAGTAAAGGGAATCCATTCCTGATTTCTCGAGAAAACGATCTTGTGCTTTTTCAACGGAAAGTCCATTCCAATAATCATGGTTTCCCATTGTAAACATGGATTGGACATCAGCTTGTTTCTTCTCATTATAAATGGAGAAGAACTTATCATATTCAGTAGCGTATCCATAATCCGTTAAATCCCCAACGACCACAAAAGCATCCTGTTTAGGCGCAGCTTTGTTTAATTGATCCATGGCTGTTCTAAACTTGTTTATATCAGCAGTTGATCCATCATCAATATGTACATCACTGATTACAGGAAAAACGAGCTCCGGTTTACGTTTATTTTCTGAATTTGAAGATTCCGAGAATGCTTGTACACTTGATAAAGAAGTTGTTAATCCTACCGTTACAACTGTCAACATTGCAGCAAATTTATTTTTCGCTTTCAAAATCAATTCCTCCTATTTATCGTTTAGCCCCATACATTATGTAATCATTTTGAAAATAGACAAATATCCTCCTCAATTTATAATTTTTAGGTATTTACCAATTAAAATACTACCTTTGCATTATTAATAAAATATAAGAACAATGTAATTTATATATTAATAAATCAAAAAAAGGCCTATGGCCAGTATTCGTTCCATTAATGGGAATGGAATACTATTCCTTTACTACATGACTTATTCGACAGGTTGTGTGAATAAAAGTCCAATCACCTATGAAACAGAATATATTTAGAAAAACGGTGTAAAAATTGGTTATGTGCAGCTAAAAGGAAGTGCGTATTGTCATACGGCTTGGGGATACCTAAAGTTTTATTCGGCTGCTCCGTATGATTACTATGCAAATGTTTGGGTGGATAGTTTTAATGGCACAACAAAGATGGCATTTACAAGTTGTGCCAGTTCCGGTGGTAACGGTTGGATCATGAAAGGTCAGACGTCCTGTTATACTGCACATTTATGGAATTTAAATCCGTAGAATGCTTTGGTCAAAGTAGTTATTTATTCTTCAAGTGGTGCTCTCATTATTTCTGTGAACACCGGTCGTTATTAATAGGTTATAAAAGGGGCCCTACAGCAGAAAAAGCTTCTATACAGTCGATTCCCTATTGCTTCAGTTTATTGACAAAAGGCATTCGGAAAGAAATCCGAATGCCTTTTATGAATTTAATCGCATACCATGCTTTTTTGAATCAGCGAAAATACGATTGCAGGTAACTACTTAGTTTGAACCAAGACAATTTCGTCAATAATCGGAATCTCTCTTTTTAATAAAGATAAGAAAGTGTCTTCGATTATATTGTCGATTTCACAAACCGTTATGGCATCACCATTGATTTTGGAACGTTCATTGGCCATACGTGCTATATTGATCCCTTTTTGATAAAGAATATCCGATAATTCTGCAATAACCCCTTTTTGATCGGAATGACGAATCACAAGTGTTGGCCGTTCTCCTGAAAATTTAAATGGATATTCATCGAATTCCTGAACCTCCACTTTTCCACCGCCTAAAGAGCTGGCCAAAACCTTTACAGTACGTGCGCCCCCTGTCAATTCTACGAGAACGGTATTCGGATGATAGCTTCCGAGCACCCTTTTCGTGAATTCATATTGTAAGCCATTTTCCTCAGCAATTTTCTTTGCATTTGGAATGCCATCATCCATGGTAGATAGCCCAAGAACACCGGCCAATAAAGCTAGGTCTGTACCATGGCCTTGATAGGTTTCGGCAAAAGAGCCCATCAGCGAGAACTTTACATATATTGGATTTTCATTTAAAAGCTGGCGTGTAATATTCCCGATCCGAACAGCCCCGGCTGTATGGGAACTCGAAGGGCCAACCATTACGGGCCCGATGATTTCATACGCACTTTGGTATTTTGCCGGCCCACTGCCACTAGTTTTTCCGTTTAGAATCTGTTTCTTTAGTTTTTGCCCGGTCGGAGTTCCGGCAAGACCGCCAATCCCGGTTTCTCTCAACGATTCTGGCATTTGCTGCCCGACTTCATGCATCACATGGATCACTTCATCCGGTGGGATGACGCTGGCTATCCCGGCTAAAGCCATATCTGCTGCGGATTGGGCGGTTATTGCATGTAAACCGTTGCGGATGATGCACGGAATTTCCACCAGCCCTGCAACCGGGTCACAAACCAATCCCAATGAATTTTTCAAAGCAATTCCGACGGCATTTCCAACTTGCATTGGGGTTCCACCGGCAAGCTCCACCAGGGTGCCGGCTGCCATCGCGGTTGCTGAACCGATTTCAGCTTGGCACCCGCCGGCTGCCCCTGATATCGAAGCTTTATTTGCAACAACTAAGCCGAGGGCAGAAGCAGTGAATATGGACTGGACAATCTGCTTTCGGGTAAATTTCCCGCTGTCAAGGGCGTGAACAAGGACAGCGGGCAAAATTCCCGCTGAACCAGCTGTTGGCGTCGCCACTATCCGCCCCATAGCAGCATTTACTTCTGATACCGCTAGCGCATTTGCTGCAGCATTCAATGTTCTGGGATTGACAAAGGAATTCCCATTTTGGGCATACTGATGAAGTCGGTTTCCATCCCCGCCCGTCAAACCAGTACGCGACATGACTGGGCTCTTTGTACCTCTGCGGACAGCCTCCTCCATTACAATAAATTGTTCTGCCATTTTTTCGATAATCGTCTCCCTGGAACAACCTTTCTGTTGTACCTCTGTTTTGATCATCAATTCCGAAATAGTTGATTTTTCCTGCTTTGCTAGTTCTATTAACTCTTTTAAATTAGTGAAAGACATCCGATCACTCCTTTATAAGAAGAAGGTCCCCACGCCGCAAGCATAAGAACCATCCCCCTTTTTTCCTTTTGTTTATTTCTGTACAAAATATTCTGCAACAACAGCTGCCATTGCTTTTGCCGCGATGATCAAGCTGTCTTCATTAATGACGAATTTAGGATGATGGTGTGGATAAACCGGACCAACATCCGGCTTTGCGCCAACATAAAACATACTGCCTGGAATCTTCTGCAAATAGTATGCAAAATCCTCCGATCCCGACATTGGCGGCGTTTCCACTAACGCTTTAATTTCAGGAATTCCGGCCTTTTCAATCCCGTTTACAACCAGTTCCGTCATGGCTTTATCATTAACTAAAACAGGGTAATCATGTGAGTATATTAAGTCATAGGTAATATCAAATTCTTGAGCAAGCCCCGCTAATATTCGCTTGAATTCCATTTCCACTGTAGCACGAACTTCACTTGACATGGTTCTAACGTCTCCTTCAAGTTCCACGCTGTCCTTTATAACATTAAATGATCCCTTGCCATCAAACGAGCCGATCGTTACTGTCGCCATATCAAAAGGATTGATTCGGCGACTGACGATCGTCTGGGCTGCTACAACAAAATGGCTTGCTGCGACAATACTGTCATTGCTTGTATGCGGCATCGAACCATGTCCGCCTTTTCCTTGGATTTTCACTTTGAAATACGAGCGCCCGGCCTGCATTTCTCCAGCACGATAACAGACTTCCCCAGTCACCGATAGGGACATGAGGTGAATACCGAAAATACTATCCACACCTTCTAAACATCCATCTTCAATCATGGCAATTGCACCACCTGGAGGCGTTTCTTCAGCAGGCTGATGCAAGATAACGACGTTTCCTCTTAATTGGTCTTTCATTTCGATTAATGCTTCGGCTAAAATCATTAAATAGGCAGTGTGCCCATCATGACCGCATGCATGCATAACACCTGGATTGCTCGATTTAAATGGTACATCTGCTTCTTCCATAATTGGCAGTCCATCAAAATCGGCACGCAGGGCAACTGTTTTACCAGGGAGTCCGCCCTCGATTATCACAACCACTCCATATCCGCCAACATTTGTCCGTATCATTACACTCTTATCTTTATAAAAATCAGCAATGTATTGAGCCGTTTTTTCTTCTTTAAAAGATAATTCAGGATGTTGATGGAGATATCTGCGAATTTCTATCATTCTTTCTTTTTTCTCATCAAGCTTTTGCAATAATTGATCTAACATCTTTTTCCCTCCAATTATTTTTCAGTTTTAACGGTAAGTAACACTAGACCGCATATTACAACGGCTATTGCCAAGGTGATAAATACGATGGAAAACGAGCCACCTGCCATGGAAATTAAAGCACCGAATGCCATTGGGGCAATAAAACCCCCAAATGTTCCCCCTGTATTGACGATTCCAATAGATGAACCAATTACATTCTCAGGCAAAATTTTGTGCGGCCATGAGAAAATCCCCACAAAGATCGTCGTTAATAAAAAGGTAAGCACATATAAGAAAGCAATGGAAAGGGCCAAGGAATTTGAGTATACTAAACCAAGAAACAACAAGGATGAAAGTACAGAACAGCACATTAGCAGTAACTTTTCCTTGCCAGCAAAATATTTTGTTAATAATACTCCCGCAAATATGGAGGCTAACGTTCCTCCAATAGCGTTCACTGCCAGGATTATCCCAACCGTACTTATGGATAGTGCAAACTTTGTCTTTAGGAAAGTTGGCAGCCATGACATATTTCCATAAAAAGCCACATTCGCCAGCAGCATGGCGACGAATAAAATAATTACATTTCGATTGGAAATCACTGACTTAAAACTAACTTGTTTCTTTTCAATCTTCGTTTTGGCAGTTGGTTGGCTATTAGGCACCAATAAAGCAACCATAAGTAACGCAATGGCAAAAAATGTCCCCAGTGCATAGTAGGCATAGTGCCAATTTAAGTCAATCAGCCGTGCCCCGATTACAAAAGCAAAAATTCCGCCAATTCCACTCGTTGACAAAATGAGCGATTGAATAAAAGTCCGTCTTGTTTTCGGGAAATTTTCGGCGATTCCTTTTGAACAGCTTGGAGGATAGCCTGCATGGCCAATACCAGCCAAGAAACGAATCAAAATAAACATCAATAAGCTTCCAGCAAGGCCAAATGCAAATGAAAATATCGTAATGAGCGAAAGCGAAAGCATTAATACCTTTTTATATCCAATCCTATCTGCCAGCCATCCCCCAGGTATCTGCATTAACGAATAACCCAAGAAAAATAAGCTCATGATCAAACCGGTTTGACTTGTTGTTAGATGGAATTGTTCCGCAATTGGGATAATTGCAGTCGAAATCATGTTTTTGTCCATGTAAATCATGGAATAACCAGCCATTAAAGCTGTAGTCAACAAAACCCCACCGGTATTCTTTTCCTTTGATACCGAAAGTTTTGCATCGCTTTGCTTCTTAATCGTTCCTTGAGAAACAGACATAAAAGGCTACCTCCGAATTAATATTTATGTAATCGCTTTCTTGTCTTCATTATAAATTTTTAAAGTATTGAAAACATTCCAATCATTGTCGAAAACATCTCCCTTCATTTGCCCTTTTTCATAACTTCGCTTAACCAAACAACAAAAAAAGACCATTAAGTTTTAACCTAATGGCCTAATTTCAAAGAGATGAATGGCGTTTAACGTCAAGGTGGATTGCACTAAGAGCTCCGATTCAATGTTTTCCTCATAGATTTGCAAATCTGGATAGGCTCGCTGCTTAAGATACGTAATGATCTCTTGATCATAGATATACTGTTGGTTGAGATTGAGCCAATTAAAGTAAAAAGCACCGTTATTTCTATCGAGAATGTATTTGCGAATTTGATAAGTGCCAGAAGGCAACCCTGAAATCATGATTTTCTTTTCCTTTGTTAATGAGCTCAAAAAGAAACTTTCTACAGAATAAGTGGGATTAACATAGGAATTGTTATAAATTGCTAATTGGTACCCTTGTTTCCCCTTCGTCAGTACAAAGTCCTCCCCTTCAGCTAAAATCTCCAGTCCAATTTTCGCAATTAATTGGATGTTAAAAAACGCCGGACGTTTTATTTGATAATAATAAAGCAGGGCAATTCCATTCATAGCAATATCTTCGTTATCCATATTACTTTTTTCTAACGAATGGGTATCAATCCAGAATCCCAAACCGGAAATCTCTTTTATAACATCGAGCATATCTTTAAAAATGAGAGCTGATCGAAAAAAAGTTCCGCTTAAATTTACTGTATTACCGTATAGTGTATTCCAGTTTGTCAGGTAAATGGGTGTGCCAGCCAAGCCAGCTGACGAAAGGTTCGCCTTTAATTCCATACACGATTTCTTTATATGATTCTTTACACCCTTAAAGGAACTGTTATCCATATCGGTAAAGTCAACTTGTTCATTTGGATTGCAGCTAAAGCACACCAGATCAATTTGGTCCATTTGCTTTAAAAATTCAGTAACAGGGACTGATAAACCTTTTTCTAAGGAAAATGGCACATGAACTCCGACTTTTGCGGTGGAAGCCCTCCTTTTGACAGTTTGAAAGTATTGTTGATAAAAACTCCGGGCTTTTTGATCCCACTCGGAGAAAACCAATTCAAATTGCCATTTCCCGACATAGGCATCGCCAAAATAACTGACAGAATGCTGTAAAAATTCATCTAACATCTTTATATAATCCGGACAGCTTACGACTTCCTTTTCAAATTCCACACTAATGAATGGAATTAAACCCAGTCTTTGAAACTCGTTAAATAACGCATCAATCTTATAATACGGCCCCCCTATTTGCAAAAGCGGGTCCATTATCGTAAACGAGGGGGAAAATAGGTTCGTGAAATAGGCATATTCAAAATGAAGCTGCTCCTGAATTAGCTTTAATTCAGCTTGGACCTCATCATTTAAGGCATATTCCAGCTGTCCCATCACCAGTAATCGCTGGGCTTTATCCCGGACAAGAACAGGTTCTTCCGGGAGGTTGATATGTACCGTCGAAACCCCCGATTCTTTCACCGTAACATTTCGGTCCTTTTGCGAAATATACTTGCTCAATTCAATTAAAAAGTGCGGTGAATTCACCAAGGTATATTGTTCGCCTATATTATTTATTTCCTGGAAAGGTTCTTTTTTATGAAGACCTCGATATTCGGCAGGTGTTTGATTGTACATTTCCTTAAAAGCCTTGTTAAAAGCTTTCACATTAGGAAAACCATTATTTAACGAGACTTTCATGATGTTATGATCGGTATATAATAGCTCATGAACAGCTGATTTCAAACGGGTTTGCTTTACATATTGTGAAAAACTGACACCAACAGCCTGCTTGAAATAACGGGACAAATAGTATAGTGATAAATATTGCCGTTTGGCAATCTCTTCCAAAGACATCTGTTTGTGATAATTTTTTTCAATAAAAGTAAGGATGTCCCTAATTCTATCATCCTTCATTTCAATAAATCGATTGTGACCGAGATGTGTGGTTTTGAAATTCCGGATAAGGAGTGTAACTAGCTTGTATATCAGGCTGTTGATTTCAAGTACACTTCCGTCCTGCTCTTGGTAATGTGCGATTAAAATCTCAGCCAAGAGTTGACGGATTTGATCAAAAAGAAGATATAACCCATTATCCTCTTTGGATGAATGGCAGTCAAAATAACACATATGAATATCCTGATAATGCTGCTCGATGGAATTAAGGGGAATTTGCAGCAATAGAACCACATTGTCTTCATGCCCCTTTACGGAATGGACATCATTGGCATTAATTAGCAGGAGATCATTTTCCGCCAAATGCCAGAAATCTTGATTGACCATAACCTCGACTTCTCCCCGGATTACGAAAAGAATTTCAATTCCTAAATGGATATGCTGAGAGTGATGGCGAATATTTTGCAAACTGATTTGATAAGAATCTTCTATTACTGTTCCAGACATGAACATTCACCTTTTTACTGGGATTTTACCACTGCCCATCAAGCTTTAGTAAATCATTATCATACTTTACTTTTATGTAATAAGATGGTAAGTAAGGTTTTTAACTCTTAGAGTAAGAAAAAGCAGCTCCCCGCTTATTGAAGTAAGGCAGTTAGAACAATAAAGGATGAGCCAAAACAGTCACATAAAAGCATGTGATATAAATTTTCATAACCAGTGTTTTGGATATTGTCTTGTTTGAAATAAATTATTATAAATCATCGATATAAAAACTAATAATAAAGTGCCTATTACAATTGAAGTCAGGAATCCCCAACCGGCTTGGGAATTGATCGAAACAAGAGCACTAGCTGCTGCGGGCGGGTGAACAGTTTTTGTAAAAGTCATTATAATTAATACAATGGCCAATACGAGACCGATAATGAATAAGCTTTTACCAAAGATGCTCCAAATGATAAGAGCTATTGTAGTAGAGATAATATGTCCTCCAATAACATTACGGGGTTGTGACAAGAGACTTTTATGCGCACCAAAAACAATGACACAGCTCGCCCCAAGAGGAGCTAATGCCATCGGATACCCTAAATAGACAGCTATAAAACTAATAATGATTATAGCAATGAGCCCACCCATAGCTGAAACAAAGGAATCGATATAATCAATTCTATCCTTTTCCCTAGCTTCACCCTTCATTTTCTTTAAATATGCTGTTAGAGCAATGTTTTGTTGATTGCTCCAACTTTTTTCAACACTTTTTTCGAATTCCATAATTTCTATTTTCCTCACGTTTTCTAAGTAATCGACAAATCGACAGGTTTTTTATATATTGTTATCTTACAGGAAAACAATGAATTTTTAAATATATATCTGAATATTCATTTATTGATTCCCGTAAAACAGGTATCATCCCCCACTTTTTTGTCTGTGAACCTTTCAATATTCATTGGCATACCATCAAGGATTTACAGTAAAAGAGAGTATAGATTAGTATCAAATGAAACATCATTTTGGTACATATAATTTCTTAATATCCCTTCCTTTTTGAAACCTAAATTGATCAACAATTTGTTGGATGCTTTATTTTCAATAAAAACAATTGCTCCAATACGCGTTAATTCAAGCTCTTTAAAACCATAAGAAATCACTTTACTGACAGCTTCTGTTGCATAACCGTTACCCCAATATTTTGGGAAAAGTGCATAGCTCAGTTCTGCCCTTTTATGTTCATGAGACCATTCTTGAAATCCAATCGTTCCAATAATGCCCTCCTTTCCTTTCCATTCAATTCCCCATTTAATTCCATGTTTTTCTCCGTAACTCTTTGAAAAATTCCTAATGATTTGCTTCACCTGATCTGTATTTGTTAATGGAGTTTGCCCATAATATCTTAATACATCTGGATTGGAAAAACATTTTAATAGATCTGCTGCATCACCTTCAACCAATTCTCTCAAGACCAACCGCTTTGTTTCTAAAATCGGAAACATTTTTCCACTCCCTTTGCTATAATTAGATCTATATCGTACCAGCGGCGCACCTCAATAACACCCGTACCCAATACTTCCATTTAAACCGGCTGCCTTATAATTAAGAACACACCCCTTATCTTTTTAAGGGCTTCGTTGTTTCACCCATCAGGATTCCCCATTATGTTCCATAGTTATTACGACATTTCCCTTCTTGTGTCCTTTCTCTACATACCTATGGGCTTGAACTAATTCTTCAAACGCATAACATCTGTCAATGATCACTTTTAACTTCCCTGCTTCAACAAGCTCCTTGAGGACGTTTAGAGCTTCGGGAGTTTCTGGTGAATTTTGACTCAATATCAGCTTCTTGCCGGTTGTCAATTTAGTCCATAGCATTCGAACACCTGGTACCGGTACTGTGACATTTAGATAGGTTCCGTCCTTCTTCAACGACTTCATACAAGCTGAAAACGGACTCTTGTTTACCGCTTCAAAGATAACATCATAGGTCTTACCATCTCTGGAAAAATCCTCTGAAGTGTAATCGATGACCTTATCGGCTCCAAGAGATTTTACCAATTCTACATTCGCGGTACTGCAAACCCCTGTAACTTTTGCTCCGAAATACTTGGCAATTTGTACTGCATAACTTCCTACACTCCCTGAAGCACCATAGACAAGAACCTTTTGACCACTCTGAACGTTAGCTTTTCTAAGATAAAATAATGCTGTACGTGCCCCGATTGGAATGGCTGCGGCTTCCTCAAAAGATATATTATTAGGTTTTATGGAAACGGGCCCGTCTTCACGCAAGCACTTATACTCGGCATAAGCACCATAGCCCACTTGGGAAGCTGCAAAAATCTGGTCACCTGCTTTAAATAGCTTGACATCTTTGCCCACTGACTCAACTTCTCCAGATAACTCCAAGCCCAATATGGTTTTCTTGGGACGTCTTAATCCCATAATAATCCGAGCTGGCAGCCAAACAGAGAGGGGAACTGTAAAGCTCCGTGACCGAATATCCCCCATTGTTACCGTTGCCGCTTTTACTTTTATCAGTATTTCATTCTCCTTAGGATCCGGTTTTTCTACCTCTTTCAAATGAAGAACGTCAGGGGGACCGTACTTGGTGTACACGATTGCTTTCATTAATCCTCCTCCAATTCGTTATATTCACTTAAAATCCGCTAACCTTCAATAACTGTACTTGAACTATCCTGCTCCATTCGTTGAAGAAAGAATACCGAATTGTAGAAATGGAAAATAAATTATTCCGGATACATACTCTCCAAAAGCTATCAACTTTTGAATAATCTCTATAAACGCGTTTACATTAGCTTACTCGCCTTCATTTATCTTCATGCCTCTAATAAGAACTCAGCCACCTTAGGACGAGTAAACTCAAGTCGCGATAAGTACCTCCCTGAGCATTTCCTGGCTTAATCCCATACATATTAATCCATCTTCATCTTTTGTATTGGGAGTTCTAACATTTTTTGCAGGAAAAACTGTGTTCTAAGAATAGGGTTTTATTCCTATTTTCAGCGGATCGAACTAGCTAAAGATTTCTTCGGCATCATATGCCTAATAAGCGGCTCACCCCCATCATATCGGGAGACATGTATTTTAATGAAGTTTTACTCCAATTTATATTTCCATTTCAATTCCTATTATTATAAGAAAAAATCCATTCGTACCGAATGGATTTAAATCAATCATTAGCTTCCCTAATGCTTAATAATAAAATGTAATGCCCCTCGTACTTGCTATCAATCCACAACAGCTTTTTAGGTTGATTATCATCTAAAACCTAGCCACTCTGTCTATGAAGCACTTTTATGATGTTCAGCATATACTATTAGTCTGAATATCGATACATAAAGTTCATTATGCTTTTAATTGTCCTTACCCTACACGATTATGCTTTCATGTTTTAGATTCAATAAAAGCGGCAGCTCCAGCAACAGCAAAGACCACTATGATCGGAAAAACAGCAGGAAAAAAATAATAAATAAATACAGTAATGAGGGAACACCAAAACCCTACACACCAATAGCAACTTAAAAGCGAACCAATGAAATGACGAAGTCCCGATCCTTTTATTTCAATGATTTCCTCCAGTTGTCCAGAGGCATTTTCTTGGATGGTGGAAGTCAAGAAAGGTTTTCTGATGAATGAAGTGATATCGTCAAATACGATTAAATGAGTTAACCGGAAGGTAGCCAATATTAAAATAAAAAAATCAAGCCATTCAATAGCCAACACCTATTCACCTCCTAATCTTTCTTTTCATATTTTATGATTTGGATTTTGATTATATAAATATACATTTATAAATTCATAATATTTTATTAGCCCATTTTCCAAGAAAAATGTACCCATAAAAAGATATCCCCATAGTATGTTAATGTGTTCAAAACCTGATACTGAAGGGAAAGATGTTTGATGAAAAAAAGGAACGTCAAATCTATTCAGGGCCGACAAGTGGTACCGAACCCCATCGGACCTGAATGTATTCGTGTAACAAAAGTATATGACTGGGTTGTTCTAACAAATCGTGATCGCAATAAAGTTCAAATACCTGAGGAATGTTTTGCAGCAATTGAAGATGCACGTCATGATGGTAACACCATAACCGCTACTTGTTCGGAAGTAGTTGGTACACGAAGCTGTGATTTTATCGGTGCCATTCCAGCTAACATTCCAAGTGTTCCAGGCGCCCAAATTGTTTCCCTTGCCTTCCATGTCCATATCCGCGTTCAATTCTTTTGCAATGGAGAACCACTACCAGGTTGTAATTTCGTAGTACCTGTTAGTTTCATGGATGAAGTAATCCTATGTTTCCCAGAGGGAACAGAAATCAACTGTAATATTTTCGATGTTCAATGTACAGTTGTTTTAAATCAAATGCTTGGAGATATGGTTGTACTTGATGTGACCATGTGTAAAGATGTTCAAGTTGAGGCTGAGGTTAAGCTGGAGGTCGAGGCTAAGTTCTGTGGACCGCGTCCTGTCATCCCAATTCAAGAAGATGGGTTCGTGTGCCCAACACCACGATTCCCGCAACAATGCCCAACCTTCTTCCCGACATTGAACTGCGACTGCCAAGGTTCAGCAGACTTTAGTGGCGAAGCATCCATCCTTGTATTTGAGGACGGTCTAGGAGGTCCAACAACAGGAAACTTAGATTTGACTGCCCTAGTTTGTGACCAATGTACCCTTGCTGGTAGCAGGATTCAAGTTACCTACATCGATACATTAGGCCCTTCTCCTACTCCACCTGGAACGCCAGATGCTGATATTGACCAAAGCTTCACGTTTACAGCCAATGACTTCGAGCAACCTACATGTGTTACTGATCCTGTTACTGGATTAGTAACTGGACTTACTGCAACTGGCACCGGTGTTATAACACCAGCCGGAGGTGTACCAGAAAATGCGACATTCACACTAACTCTAGCTGATGCTGATCCTTTAGGAGATACTGCTACACTTTTCATAACTGGTGCAACTTCAACTGTTACTATTGCTCTGACAGATGCAGCTAACCCTGGATTGGAGGTTGAAGTAGGAGATTGCGAACGTTTTCCTGTATAATAATAAAAACCCGAGGGATATTAATCTCTCGGTTTTTTTTTTGAAAAGAAACTTGGAAAGTCTAATACCATCATTTACTTCAACACTCAGTATATATATCCCGCATTTTAGGCCACCCATTTATTAATTATTAGGTTACATATAGATTCATGTTTTCATATTTATAGAGCATACCTATAAAAGGAGAGAAAAAAATGGCATCTGATAAGCTAAGACGTAAAGTAAGAAGAAAATTAGGCATGCCTAACCCGCAGCCCGCTCAACAACATCAACAAATCACTCCCTCAGCCCTCCAGGTTCGGCCAGTACGGGCAAAAGGTTGTTGTGGAAAAAACAAATGATCCCGGTGTAATATCCGGTACTTTTTTCATGACCAATCATGTTAGGCAAAAATTGATTTCTCATTGTAAACTAGAACTTCCTTATGAAGCCTGTGGACTGCTTTCAGGGGGAAATGGGATTGCAGAAACAATTTGGCCAATGGAAAATGTAAATAGGAGCTCCTTTTCCTTCTCGATGGATTTAGATCAAATTCGTCATGTATTTGATCTTATCGATAGGAGGAATGAAGATTTTATCGGTATATACCATTCCCACCCAACAGATAGTGCTTATCCGTCAGAAGGAGATATTACTTTAAATAACTACCCAGAGGTAGGTCACCTTATTATTTCGTTTGCAAACTCGACCCCTGAATTAAAATGTTTCCAACTAACAGGAAAAAAAGTCTTTCCGATACAATTAAAATTCGTAAACTGAATTTAGTGAATAAGATACTCGCACCTCTTCCTTTATGAATTCAAGGTTGAATTTGCGAGTATTATTTTTTCTTTATTTCCCTACAATGTTAAATTAATTGTTGTTTTCCTATTTAGGAAAACTGATCATTCCACTTTTTTACTAAGTCGGAAAGTTTATATTCTTCTCCATCAAGAATCATATCAAGGGCATGCCCGAAATCAATGGCAACCTTCTGGGTCGTTTTTGCAATTCTTGGAGCTAAAATGGTTGCCGGGATCCCTGCGGAAATTAACGCTATTTCCCATTCCTGATTAGACTGGAGCTCATTTTGCACTCTAATTAACTCTTCATACCCATTTAAACCTATACTGCCAGTAATTTGTATGCCCCGTTCTTTAAAAACGATTTCTGCTTCTTTTGAACGGCGTCCAACAAGAAATACCTTCTTATTACTCAGCCATGGCCATAATGTCCCCTCGTCCAAGAGGCTCTGCATGATCCAAGCACAACAAGCCTTCGTAGGGATAAATTTCAGTTGTTCAAGTACAGTTCGAGTTTGTTCTGCCCAAGGGTCCAATCGCCAAGGAGCTATCAAACCAGCAATATCAGTATCCCGCAATGACCTGACCAATTCCCTCCTGATTATCTCTGGGGCATGTGATACGCCTGCATAAGATTCATACCGTTTAAATTCCTGTACAAGTAATCCATTGGCTGGATAGCTTAAATAGCTTATTTCACCGATTCCAAAACGAGCAAGAGAAAAGCCTCTATTCTGTTTTATCGCTTGGTCCAATAATTTTATCACTTTCCTATTATCTAATAAGTATTTCTCAAAGTGATAATTTCCTTCAACCACCCCACTCCCACCCCCGGTTTTCTATGCCATTAAATCTTTCAACTTATTGTTTCTTCGTTAATAATAAGGAAATTTGATTGCTTGAACTGATTTCCAGATCTTGTTCTTTAAAAAATACAAAAGCCTCTACACGAATATTGCTGTTTTCTTCAGGTTGAAGGACGCTTATTTGTAAGTTAGTTAAAGATTCTGTTTGCCTAGGGTTTATATTTTTAGATTGAATTGGACATATCCAGGTTTCACCCTTCTCCATTTCTTCAAACCATTCCTCATTCATATATTTCCACCCTTTGGTTTCTTCATTTTTCATGACCCCCAAAGTTTCGGCAACATTTGGCGGCAATATTTGCCCAGATATTTTTATACTTTCTGAAGGGCTGGAACGCAGACAGATAACTGGATTACGCAAAATTTCCGTACCTATATTTTTAATATGAAGATTTCCTATAAGCTTGATTTTGTTACGTTCTTCAAGTTCTTCAATAAAAATATGATAATCTAAAAACACTTCCGCTTCTTTTCTTTTAGTAATAGTTGGTTTCTTTAATAAAAACTTTTTCTTTTCTGGTAAACTTTTTTCTTTTTGCATGGCAGGCTCTAAATTTAACCCAGTATTTTCAGAATGAACAAACATGTTTGAGAAAATTTCAATTGGAACTAATGACAAAACAGATAAAGGCGAACTTTCGTGAAATCTAGCCAATATTCCTATTGTTATGGACATCGCATATTTCTCACCAAGTTTTTCCCAAAAATCTTCATCCGTAATAACAGGATACATAATCTGTATATTAATAAAAGGGTTACTTGAGCTTCTGACTACCTCATTAGATTTAAATTTTGTTCCAGTCCTTTTACATTCATAATGAAAAATATCCAATAACTTTTTATTAGCTGATTTCGAATTATGGATTAATTCAAGAATGGGCTCTTTTATTCCTGGGATTTCAAAGAGTGAAAAGCATACATGAAAATCAGCCCTTTCTGATTCCTTCTTTTCATCCATAAGAATCACCTTTGCCCCACATGCAGATAGGAAAGCTTGAATATACTCCAGCACCTTCCTTTCTAGAAGGTGCTTTCTAAAGGTGTTATATTTAACATCATAGTCGGAAGAAATGACTATTCTTTTACCATGCAATGCAGAACTTAAGTGTACCTTCTTATTTTCAGTGTCTGGCTGCACATCAAAACCCAATTCCCTGAAAAGATAAGTAAATGCCGGAAGAGACTCATAAGGGATGGCTCCTGCCCTTTTATCTCCAACTTCTACTTTAATGTCCATTTATGTATCCCCCTCTATATTAATCCTGGTTACAGATTTACTATTCAAAAGGATTAATTAATACCGTACGGCCCTTTTCCCACAACCCTTATATCACCCAATATTTATAATATGTAAGAGGAATGAAGAAATGATAAAGAATGCACTCAGCAGACTCTAATTCCTTGTGTAAGTTTGTGTATACAATATTAAAAGGATATGTAGTGCCTCCATCCATGTAAATGAATTTTATGAGGGAATCAAAAAGGTGATAAATATAATCACCTTTTTGAAATACGGTACATATAACTATTATGGAATCATTTATAAAGGGATCAGTATTTGATTAAAACCAGTCACATGAATATTGAAAAATTGAAATCAAAGATTTTTCGGTCAAGATGATCATTTTATGAGGAGGAATTTTCTTTTGTCTACCATACCCCTTAATGATTTGGATGTCGCTGTGTTCCTAATCATGAAGCAACACCAACACTCTGACGAACGGTACTCCACCCCCATAAAAATCTTGATAAACATCTCCGCATAGGAACTTCTTGGTCATTTACAGTCGCTCAATCTCATCCTATCTAATTGATTCCTTATTAGTAATGGCCGGAGATTACCGCCTGTTCACACGTGATCAAAAATAAGGAGTGGTTATTTTGTACACAGATGATGAAAAAGCCAATGAAAATCAAAAAAGTAAATTGAATAAAATAACTCCAGTTCAACTTCAGCAAATGATCATTCATCTTAGATCTGAACTTTCCCTATACAAATCAAAAGTTAATGAATACGAAGTCGATTATAGTAAAAAGAAAATAAGAAAACTAATAAAACACAATGAAGAAATGGTAAATGAACAAAGATCATATCAAGAACTAATCAATCGGAAGGAACATGAAAGAAAGAGTGCAGAAACCAAGGTTCAGAAATTGGAAGAAGAAATTAAGAAATATAAGGCTGAACTACAGTACTTTAAAGAAACCAAAACAAACGATGAAAAGAAAAATAACGACATAAAAACTCTTGGAGATAAGAATAAATTATTACAAAGTGAAATTGCTTCTCTTCAAAAGAAAGTTAAAGATTATGAGTCTGCTCAAAAACAATATGTTAAAAATGAGGAATTTAAAAGCCATGATGGTTTTCAAAAAATGGCTGATGGGCTTACAGAGGTGAAATCCCTTCTTGCTCCAGTAAATAAAAAAATAACTAACTTAGATGTACAAAGCATAAATTTAGAGATTGAGAAATTGGTTGAAAAAGTTATGTTTTATTTTCACGAGCAAAATATTTTCAAAAATGAAATTCAAGAGTTAAAAGGAACCATTCATTCTCTCAACGAAAAAGAAATGAATTATAAAAATGAAATGAATCAGCTTACTAAAACCATAGATCTTTTATACGATCAAGAAAAGCAATATAAAGTGGAGATGAATCATTTAGAAAAAGCACTTTCAGATAAGGAAGAGCATCATAAAAAAGATATAAAAAAATATAAGAAAGAAATTGATCATTATATTTCAAAGATTAGCCACCTATCCGAACAGGAAAGTCAATTCAAGGTGGACATTGCTAATTTAGAACAGATGATTTCCGATCTAAAGGAAAAAGAGTCCTACCATCAACAAGAAATCGAGCAGTTAAATCAAACGATTAGCGATGCATCCCAACAAGAAAGTCAATATAAAACGGAGATTGATAATTTAGAGAAATCGATGATCGAACTTACTGAAAAGGAAGCGCAGCAGAAACAAGTTATCGAAAACTTTAAACTTGAAATTGAAAATTATACCCAAATGATTGGCCACCTATCCGAAAAGGAAAGTCAATTCAAGGTGGACATTGCTAATTTAGAACAGATGATTTCCGATCTAAAGGAAAAAGAGTCCTACCATCAACAAGAAATCGAGCAGTTAAATCAAACGATTAGCGATGCATCCCAACAAGAAAGTCAATATAAAACGGAGATTGATAATTTAGAGAAATCGATGATCGAACTTACTGAAAAGGAAGCGCAGCAGAAACAAGTTATCGAAAACTTTAAACTTGAAATTGAAAATTATACCCAAATGATTGGCCACCTATCCGAACAGGAAAGTCAATTTAAGGTGGACATTGCTAATTTAGAACAGATGATTTCCGATCAAAAGGAAAAAGAGTCCTACCATCAACAAGAAATCGAGCAGTTAAATCAAACGATTAGCGATGCATCCCAACAAAAAAATAAATATATAGTAGAGATTGAAAACTTAGAAAAAGCCATGTTCGAGCTTTCTGAAAAGGAAAGGCATCATAAACAGATTATCGAAAGCTTTAAACATGACATTGAAAATTATACGCAAACGATAGGCCGCCTATCCGAACAGGAAAGTCAATATAAAGTGAATATTGAGAACTTGGAACAGATGATTTCCGAACTAAAGGAAAAAGAAAACTACCATCAACTAGAAATCAAACAGTTAAATGATACGATTAGCGTTGTAACCCAACAAGAAAATAATTATAAAACCGAGATTGAAAATTTAGAGAAATCCATGATCGAACTTTCCAAAAAGGAAGAGCAGCAGAAACAAGTTATCGACAACTTTAAACATGAAAATGAAAATTATACTCAAATGATCGATCAACTATCGGAACAGCAAAATGAATATAAGGAGGACATTGCTAATTTAGAACAGATGATTTCCGATCTAAAGGAAAAAGAGTCCTACCATCAACAAGAAATCGATCAGTTAAATCAAACGATTAGTGTTGAATCCCAACAAGAAAATAAATATAAAGTGGAGATTGAAAATTTAGAGAAATCCATGATTGAACTTTCCGAAAAGGAAAATCATCATATACAAGTTATCGACAACTTTAAACATGACATTGAAAATTATACGCAAACAATCGACCACCTGTCCGAACAGGAAAGTCAATATAAATTGAACATTGAGAATTTGGAACTGATGATTACCGATATAAAGGATAAAGAGAACTACCATCAACAAGAAATCGAGCAGTTAAATCAAACGATTGCTCTTGTTTCGGAGCAAGAAAATAAATATAAAGTGGAGATTGAACGTTTAGAAAAAGCCCTGATCGAACTTTCCGAAAAAGAAGAAAAGCAAACACAAGTTATCGAAAACTTTAAACTTGAAATTGAAAATTATTCCCAACTGATCGGCCAACTATCGGAACAGGAAAGTCAATATAAGGTGGATATTGCAAATTTAGAACAGATGATTATAGATTTAAAGGATAAAGAGAATTACCATCAACAAGAACTTGAACAGTTAAATCAAACGATTAGCGTTGTATCCCAACAAGAAAATAAATATAAAGAGGAGATTGAAAGATTAGAAAAAGCCATGATTGAACTTTCCGAAAAGGAAAATCATCATATACAAGTTATCGACAACTTTAAACATGAAATTAAAAATTATACTCAAACGATCGACCGCCTATCCGAACAGGAAAATAAATATAAAACCGAGATTAAAAACCTAGGGCAAATGATTATTGATTTTAAGGAAAATGAAGATAACCATCAACAAGAAATCGAGCAGTTACATCAATCGATTGCTCTTTTTTCAGGGCAAGAAAATAAGTATAAAGCGGAGATTGATAACCTGGAGCAAATGCTTATTAATTTTAAGAAAAATGAAGATAACCATCAACAAGAAATCGAGCAGTTAAATCAAACGATTGCTCTTGTTTCAGAGCAAGAAAATAAATATAAAGCCGAGATTGATCATTTAGAACAGACGATTATCAATTTAAAGGAAAATGATAATCAACATCAACAAGAAATCGAGCAGTTAAATCAAACGATTGCTCTTGTTTCGGAGCAAGATAATAAATATAAAGCCGAGATTGATCATTTAGAACAGACGATTTACAATCTAAAGGAAAATGAAAATCATCGTCAACAGGAAATCGAGCAGTTAAATCAAACGATTGCTCTTGTTTCGGAGCAAGAGAATAAATATAAAGCCGAGATTAATCATTTAGAACAGACGATTTGCAATCTAAAGGAAAATGAAAATCATCGTCAACAGGAAATCGAGCAGTTAAATCAAACGATCGCTTTTGTTTCGGAGCAAGAAAATAAATATAAAGCCGAAATTGAAAACCTAGAGCAAATGATTATTAATTTTAAGGAAAATGAAAATCTACATCAACAAGAAATAGATCATTTGAATCAAACGATTGCTCGTGTTTCAGAGCAAGAAAATAAATATAAAGCCGAGATTGATCATTTAGAACAGACGATTATCAATTTAAAAGAAAATGAAAGTCAACATCAACAGGAAATTAAGAACTTAACCGGTTCCATAATAGATTTAAAAGATAAAGAAATTAGTTATTTGCAAAAAATAGAAAATATAAATAAAACGGTAAATGATCAAAAAGCAAAAGAAATACATGATAAAGATGAACGAACAAAATATATTAAACAACGAGAAAAAGATCATTTGCAAGCAACAGGAAAAGTGGAAAAACCTTTTAATAAAAATGGAATACAACAGCAAATTGGAAATACTCGTGTTAATATGGGAAATTTCAATTCGCCAAATAACAAAGAAGTAATTAATCAACCAAGTGCGTTTCGATTCTCGAATGAAACAAACCAACAAAAAAATACAACCCAAAATTTTAATATGCAAACATCACATAGTCAAATATCCTCTCCCCTAAATAAACCGAGTTACACAGAAATTGATCGAACTCAACAAAATTATAATTCTAGGATCTTGTCATCGTATCAGAAAAAAGATTACCAAGATACTAAATTTAAAAACACTAATTCAGATTCATTTTCATTAGATATGTTTTATAAAAATCATCCTTTATATAATTTACATTCCGGAGTGCAAAAAACAGCGATAGATCCCTTTAAGAATTTTAGAAAGCATTAATAATAACCATTATTTAGAGAATATATACCCTCACTTTAACTATTTGAACTACAAACTGAAACTTAATTACCACTTTCAACCGATGATCAAGGATTGTGATAATCCACCTCTTAACATCAATATCACAGTCCTTGAATTTTTCTTGATAATGAAAAATCGTTACAAAAGGAGAGATAAATGAAGTGAAAAATCATCCTTTAATTTCAATAATTTTCCCAGCCAAAAATGAAGGGGAAAATGTGAAAAACACTCTCGATTCATTATTTTCAGTTGCTACAGATTATTCCTTTGAAGTGATTATTATAAACGATGGATCATCAGATGATTGCTGCGATTTTCTTAATACCTATAATCACGCAAACCAGGTTAAGCTTTTTGAAACAAATGGCGTTGGAGCTGCCAGCGCACGAAATTTAGGAGCAGCAAAAGCTTCTGGAGAATTCCTGATTTTTTGCGACGCCCATTTACAGTTTGAAGATTTGTGGATCGATCATATTGTAGAACCCCTGCTTACAGGAAAATCTGATGCAGTAACCCCAGCAATCGCTTCGTTTGGCAATTCCGATTTCATTGGCTATGGTATGACCTTAAAGTCAAACCTCAGAATTAAATGGAACGCTAAACAAAATGGCCTCTTTGAAACTGCCGTATTACCCGGAGGATGTTTTATTATCTCAAAAAAAGTGTTTGAAGATGTGGGCGGATTTGAAACGGGATTTAAAACTTGGGGACATGAAGATGTAGAGCTTTCAATTAAGCTATGGCTATTTGGATTCCGCTGCCACGCTCTGCCTAATGTAAAAATAATCCATTTGTTCAGAAAAGCTCACCCGTATGAAGTTAGCTATGATGAAGTTTATTATAATTTATTAAGGATGGCCTACTCTCATTTTAATACTCACCGCATCCAAAAGTGCAAAAAACTCATGATACATGTAAAAGCAAACCCGATTGAATCCCAAGTGCTCCTTGATGGAGTTAAAAAGCAACGACGGGCTTACTTTCAAAAACGAAAATATGATGATGATTGGTACTTTGCCAAATTCAATATAGATTTCTAGATTTTACAGATCACCCTTTCGAGTCATGTCGTTTTATTAATTCCTTTATAAATTAACAAAATGATGAAAGGTGAGAATGTAAATGAAAGAGCTATTTACAAATATTTATAAGAAAAACATGTGGGGAAACTCTGAGTCTGTATCTGGTACGGGTTCATCACTTACTCAAACCAAAACACTCATTCAGGAATTACCAAGCATGATAAAACAACTTCAGATAAAAAAAATGATAGATGCACCATGTGGTGATTTTAATTGGATGAAGGAAATATACAAAAATACAGAATTATATATTGGGATTGATATCGTCGATGACATAATAAAAAGAAATAAAAAAGAATATCCATTAAACAATGTCCATTTTTTTCATATGGACATTACAAAAGATCGATTGCCTACAGGTGATTTAATCCTCTGTAGAGATTGTCTCGTACATTTTAGTCTTTCTGATATTCATTCAGCTTTAAACAATTTTAAAGCAAGCCAGTCGAGGTATTTATTAACGACAACATTTACAAACCTTACGTTTAATCAAGAAATAAGAACAGGAAGCTGGCGCCCTCTTAATCTAGAGATTGAGCCATTCAACTTTCCAAAACCCATCTTGGTTATTAATGAGAATTGTACGGAAGGAGAAATGAACTATACTGATAAATCACTAGCTTTATGGGATTTGAATATCATCAATTTTTAAAATATATTACTCTACATCCGCTTGCGCATGATATTTTCCCCTTAGTTAGACTGTATAATAAGCCCATGAAATAACATGGATGTTAAACAACTACTTGGATAGATCTTATTTTTCCTAAAAAAGGGGATACATATCAATTTTCCAAGGAATTAAAGATACAAGTTGTACAAATTTATTTGTATGATAAGGGTATCCAATTAGCCACAGCGAAGAAATATGAGCTTAAAAGTAGAGGGGTTAGTGCGGAAATAACGGTAATGAGGGGCTTGAAAAAACCCCTTGAAAGGACTTCCTCGTATGAAATTCGATAGTGTGGAAGATGATTTGGAATATTATAAGGCCCAGGTGGCTCACTAAAAAAAGCAGTACCCCCAATCTATAGGCAGTGTTCTTTCTCAGGCTTTACAAGAATACGACCTAAAAAAACAGAAGCTGATGGAACTATTTCATGGTATAGGGAATATGGTGTATTACCGACAATTGTCTGCTTTGATTTGAAAAAGGGAAAACAACTGTGGGAACAACAGGTTGAAGAGTATGGTATGAATGCGATTATTCGTTTCAAAGTGAAATTGAAAGTGACATATAAACTACATGGACAATGTTTTTCGATTTTATACTAGCCCATTAATGATTATGATCAGGAAAGAGCTATACATCTGTTAATCAAGCTAACACCAAAATACTGAAGGGAGGGTTAATAGAGATGAAAATATTAATTGCTTCTTACTATCCACTTCCGGCTCTTGGCGGAATTTGGAGTTTTGTCTCACAATTAAAGGAACGGCTTGAGCGTTTAGGGCATAGTGTTGACATTCTTAGCCACAATTTAAATGCTACCAAATACCGAATTATTGGACGAAAACCGGAGCTTTCCATTTCACAAATTACTCCTCATATTGATGCAAAACTAAAGAGAATTCTTCCTCAGCATTCTAATCAATGGATAGACAAAACGGAGGAATACCGTTACTCATTAGAATTGTCAGCTTTATATTACGGACTTAACCAATATGATATCATTCATGCACAAGATGTAATTGCTGCGGATGCGCTAAGAAGGGTAAAACCGAAACATATTCCTTTAGTGACTAGTGCTCATGGCTATCTATCAGGAGGTATTTTCTATCATCTTAAAACACTGCATCGCAATAAAACGGATGAACAAATTAAACAGATGTTTGAATATCAATACCACAATGCATTAGAGTATGAAGGTTATCATGCTAGTGACTACATTCATGCACCTTCTAAATGGTCGTATAACAAGATTGTTAACGAATTTTCAGTTATGCCAAAAAAACTGTTTACCTTTTCGGACGGAATGGACATTGAAGGATTTTTAAGCCGTTCTAAAGGAGAATCACCCATTTCTCGACCGAAGGATAAAAAGATCATTCTTTTTACGGGTCGCCTTGTGTTTTTGAAAGGAATTCAATACCTCATTGAAGCGCTCGCAAAGTTAAAGCTTGATAGAAGAGATTGGGAGTGCTGGATTTTAGGAGAGGGGGCAATGCAATCTGAACTCCAAGGAAATTGCACAAGATTAGGTCTTACAAATGAAGTCAAGTTTTTAGGAGTTACAAACAATGTCCCCCATTTTCTTAAACAAGCAGATATCTTTGTATTACCTGGATTGCAAGATACACAACCGCACTCACTAATGGAAGCACAATTGATCGGACTTCCTGCTATCGTAAGCGATGCAGCTGCACTTCCTGAAATGGTATCAAATGGACAAAATGGATTAGTTTTTCCTGCAGGAAATAGTCAACAACTTTATATAAAATTAAAATACCTTTTGGAAAATGACTTACTTAGAGAGCAGTTTTCCCATCATGCCAAGTTATGGGCGCATAAACGATGGTCAATGGATAAAATGATCAACAACACTCTTAATTTTTATCATAAAGCCATTGGAAACAATAAAAACTCATAAACCGACGGCTAGAGTAGATTGGAAAAAAAATGTACGATAATGCTAAGAATCATACGTTTAAAAGGCCGCGGAATTGGCGGCCTTCTTATGGTAATAACGCAGCCATTGCCTTCCATGTAGCACAAAACAGTGCTTCACCACAGAGAATAAAAATGAAAATGGTTAGGAAGTTGTGTCATACTTATATGTAATTTTTCATTCTGAAACTTTTTGGGTTGTCTAAATCCAATTATATGGTCTTCTAATGTATCCCATTGCACCAGTGGTAAATATTTCTCCTCAACTTCCATACAACGCTATTAATTCGTTAGATTTGTACCCTTTCATTTAATAAATAATTTTTGATGCCCCACGAAATGCTTCTTCATATTCTACTTCCATACCTTCCTTAACTTGTGAATTATGATCGTGCTGGTCAATGTCAACATATCTCGTGGAGGACAATCCTCCATGTCTCACAATATTCGCTCTCAAATTCCAACATTTCTCTAAGGTGGATGTTAGTCAAAATGCCCCAGAAGGTCTCCATGCCCAAAGTTTAGTTGCTTTACTGATTAATCCGTGCTTTAAATGTCTAAAAACCATTGAAACCATACTATTAAAACCGATCTCACAAGAATTAATCGACTGCTTCTGCTATCTGGTGTCCTGCCATATGAGTAATGTCCTTCAACATTTTATCTTCCCGAAATTCAAATATTTTTTATAAAACCCTAATGAGTTTGTTACACAAAGCGATCAGGGACTGCTCTTCCTATTCCCTTAATGGCCAACATTTCTTGAACGTCAGGTTTTTGGTAAATCAATAGAGGTACTAGCTGCATGTTTCAATCCTTGAATTTTACTAAGTCCTAACTGCATAAAACAGCCTTTCTAAAGTGGTTTAATAGCTCCTGTCCTGAGAATTCTACAAGTTCATGTGATAACGCATTTAGTTTTAGAAAGTTGTAAATCTTCATTTCCTTCCCATTTCTTTGAACACGTTTTACTTGCGAAACCCAGTCCAGAAAATGCCAAAACCCTTATTTCGTATTTTCGAAGAAACTGGCTACATATTTGAATATTTCAATATCGACACCTATTATAAGTGTTTCAAAAGAAATTTGAGCGATTTCCTCAAATTGGTTATAAATCATGATAGGGCCTCCTTGTTTCGATAATTTTGTCCCTTTAGCTGCCAGCTCCAGGACACTTTATCATACTAGATGTCTTTTTATGCTCAAATCTTATTTTTACTCATTACATGAATGCTGCCCTATAGTTGAAGAAGGGGTACCTTTTTTTTAATTTAGTTTAATTACCATACATTCAAATCCTTGATTTCATTAACTTTTCAAGATTCTTCTCTTAATACGGACAAAAAGAGAAAAAATAGTATTCAAATCGTGGGTTTGAAGAATTTAGAAGTTAAATTTTGAATGAAGAAGAAAGAATAGTCGATGGAGCTGACGCAACCAAAAGGTGTGCAGCCGATCTGTGGTCAACAGCAGTTAAAATATATGAAATGGGGCTGAGCGTGAATATATCTTGTTTGTTGTAGGCTCCAAGACCGGCCTACGTGACGGGGACCTACTCAAGCTCGCCACGAAGCAGATCCTGGACCTTTAAAATAAACAATATAAGATTCACCGGGTCCAGAAAGGCAAAACACAAAAATCCGAATAGGTTAGTGTTCCTTGGGCATTTCCCTAACTACCTCATAATCGTTATTGCCTCCATTCCCCCTTTTACATCTTTAGGAGCTTTTTTAGCTTTTGACTCTTCACCATCAATAATGTACTGCTGTTGTCCAATATGTCCACGACTATGCTTATGTCTGATCCAAATTTTCAAGGTAATATAAAAATTGTTTTAAAGATATCCACTTACAAAGAGGCTTATTTTATAAAAATATTTCATGTCCCTATATGAACTGTTACTCATAGAATCCCACAAAACATTTTTCACAAGTTTATTTGTCATTTTATTTTTTCTTCATGCCCCTAATAAGAACTTCTGCCACCTCAGGGCGAGTAAATTCCGGTGGTGGTGTAAGACCATCATGAAGCATTTCCCTGACTTTCGTTCCACTTAAAATGAACCTATCGTCAGCAGAATGAGGGCATGTCTTCAATGAAGCCATATTCATACACTTTTTACAGTAAAAGCTATGTTCAAAAAACAATGGTTTAATACCTATTTTCATAGGGTCGAACTGGCTAAAAATTTCTTGTGCATCGTACGTTCCATAATAATTTCCTACCCCAGCATGATCGCGGCCGACAATAAAGTGTGTGCAACCATAATTCTTTCGAACAAGCGCATGAAAGACCGCTTCCCTAGGACCGGCATAACGCATAGCCGCTGTATAAATTGCAAGTCGGACTCGGTCCAATGGGTAGTAATATTTCAATAAAATTTGATAGCTTTCCATCCGTATATATGCAGGTATATCATCCTTTTTCGTTTCACCCACAAGTGGATTCAACAAAAGCCCATCAACCGTTTCTAATGCTGTTTTTTGCAAGTATTCATGGGCTCGGTGCACTGGATTTCTAGTTTGAAATCCGACCACAGTATTCCAACCTAAGTCGGTGAACATTTTTCTAGTTTCGTTTGGACTCATATAAAATTCTTCAAACGGTTTATGTGAAGGCCTATTTACCAGAAAAATAGGTCCAGCAATATATATGTCCCCTTGCTCAAATAGCTTTTTGACCCCAGGGTGGTTAGAGTCTATTGTTTTATAAACGAGTCTAGCTTCTTCCTGTTTATCGTATTCAAACATTTCTTCTACCTGAATGACCCCGGACAGTTCTCCCTCAACACTATATAGAGCCACTTCATCCCCCACATTTATACTCTTCGCTTCTGCCTTTGTAACAGGAAGAGTAACCGGAAGTGTCCATGGTAATCCGTTTGCCAGATGCATATATTTTAAGACGCTCTGGTAATCTTTTTCCCCCATAAATCCAATAAGTGGACTAAATCCACCATTTGAAATCATTTCCAGATCCGAAATAATCCATTCTGAGATAGTAAGGGATGAAAGGGATTTGCACTTTTCCAAATACTCTTTACGAGCAATTCCTGTTAATTCACGATTAATCAGCTTTCCGCCATGTGGTTCAATGATGGTTTTTTGAACATCCATATATAACACCTCTATCATTTGTACGTTCCATTGTGACTTTTTGAGACCTAAATATTGACATCCCCTAAATGCCCATTATCTTTTAAGAAGTTCATGATCTGCTGCACACATTCTTCAATAGAATATTGACTGGTTTCAATAATGATTTCAGGGTTTACCGGTTCTTCATAAGGGGCTGAAATCCCAGTGAATTGAGTGATCTCCCCTATTCTAGCTTTCTTATATAACCCTTTGGGATCTCGTTTCTCACAGGCTTCTAAAGGACATTTGACATATATCTCAAGAAATTCACCCTGTTGTACCTTTTTTCTGACATCTTCTCGGTCACTAATATAAGGCGAAATAAACGTGGCTAATACAACGATCCCGCTATCGACAAAAACTTTGGCAACTTCCCCTATTCGGCGTATATTTTCCTTTCTATCTTCAGAACTAAAACCAAGGTCTTCATTTAATCCATTCCGTAAATTATCTCCATCTAAAATATATGTCGAGATCCCCTTCTCATGAAGTCTTCCTTCGACCAGATTCGCTATGGTTGACTTACCTGAACCTGATAAACCTGTAAACCAAAGAATAAAACTTTTATGTCCGTGTAAAGCTTGCCTAAGTTCTTTTGTAATAGAAAATGAATGATGATGGATATACTCATCTTGACCCATATAATCTCCCCTTTACTTTTTCGTTATGGAACAGGATTTTTGTTATTCCGTATGGCATAGACTATAGAAACTGTCCAGCCAATTGATATGAGCATATAAATAACGAGAGACCAATGATCAGTAAACGTCCAAGTGTTAATCAACGTTCGTGCATTGGTCAAAATAATAAATCCCCCTACAAGGACTCCCAATAAATAAGATGGCAATTTTGTAACGATCCAGGCAGCGATTGGTGCTGCAATAATTCCGCCTGCCATAAGTGCAATTACCCAAAACCAGTTCACTTCCTGCCAACCTAATGCAATAAGAAACCCCAATGTTGCAGAAACAGCAACAGCAAACTCACTCGTATCCACCGTACCAACTACTTTTCTAGCAGGAACACCTTTTTGGGATAAAAGGACTGGAGTTGTAATCGGACCCCACCCTCCCCCACCGGTTGCATCTGCAAATCCAGCCATTAACCCCAAAACGATTGATTTTTTTCTTGATATATTAATTGATTTTCTTTCACTTCTTGTTTTAGACATAATTAAAAAACGAAAAAGTACATATACGCCAAGAATTAACAAAAAGATCGAAATATAAGGTCTTACTACATTTCCTGGTAAATTACTCAAAAAACACGCTCCCGCAAATGCCCCAATTGAACCAGGAATGATTAATTTTAAAAGCGCTTGACGATCAACGTTCCCGAATTTCATATGGGATATACCAGAAGCAGCAGTAGTCACTACCTCGGACAAATGTACGGATGCAGAAGCCACTGCAGGGGCAATTCCAAATGTCAACAACAGAGAGGTTGAAGTAACCCCATATGCCATCCCTAAGGATCCATCAATTAACTGAGCCAAAAAACCGATAAACGCGAATATGATGAGCTTTTTCATGTTTTCCTCCTACAAAACGATTCCTTTTACCTTTGTATATTCATCCAACATAAAAAGAGTCCTTAATTCACACCTAAATTATTGCTGTAGGGTCCTCATTTATCCGATTTATTGATTATCAATATTGTATTTTTCCGATGTAAGAGCCGAATCCACACCCTATAAACGTGTGCTCGTCAAATATAGATTCTCTGAATTCATTCTTTTACTAATGGTATTATTTTCAGTCATTTATTTTCACTCAACTATATAGAGTAATCTCCCGTATATATAGAAATCTCTAAATAGGATATGCAAAGGTTTCATAAACTGTATTGGATTTCATTTAAAACAAAAAATTGTAAAATTTATCTGTGAATATCCCTATTATAGACACTTCAAAAAAGGTCATATTCGAGATTTTTCTATTTCTGAAAACTAGGAACCTGTCTGAATTCAATTCAGATAATTTAGTGGGTCAATGAACGTGGTAAAGATTTTTCCTCATGTCAATCAAGAAGTATCTGATTGTTCGTTTGCTTTTCATCTGACTTTAAGGTGAAAGCTGAAAAGAGGATCCGTCTGAAGAATTAAGCAACTCATGAGCAACAATTGGTGCCTAAATAGGAACATTATAAGGAGTTTTTAGAAGGAGCTACATACAATTGCTTACTAATATGACAGTTGAGTCAACAAGCTTATCACTCTTGTATCAAAAACCAAATACACCAGGAATCCTCGCGGTTATCTCGTATTTAAAATCGAGATTGTATAACAAACGCTTGGAAAGCACTCTGCTAAAATGAATTTGAGCTTGTTAGTCAATTTCCCGAAAGACAAATTAACTAACAACGCCCAATGTAATCATTTATTGGTCACTTCATGGGTTAAATAATATTATTATTGGAATTTAAAACGGCCGTCTATAGGAAGCCCTTCCTCTAACTCCAAAAAGTACTACATCTTTTTTTATCGCCTGATATCAAACTTGCTCATTATATAGTTGAATGATTTCTAAGCTTTATGAATCGAATATATTGCATTCAAATTATATTCCTCAAGCTGTTGCTCCCATAATAATTTTCCATGTTTTAAATCATAACAAGCGATCCTTGTTGGTAAACTACCATATTCTCCTTCCATGATAATTGTTCCGTCTTCTTTAAACTTTTTGGAGGGTCTTATTCTTGAAAACCCAACTATCACCTTATGTTCATCAAGCACGATAATCCCTCTGCACCAACCCAAATTTTTATTAGTGTTGGTGTAGTTATTTAAATTAAATACTTGTTTTACTCTAAGTGTATGGATATCAACCCTGACCACTTGTCCGTTTACTTGAGTAAAGTAAATCGAATCTCCAAACACAATACCGTCATGAACCTTTTCTCCGCCAATTTGAATTTGTTTTTTAGGTTCAGTTAAACAGATTGCATCTTCCTGCAAGCAGCGGGTTGCCCAAATATCTTTTCCGATTTGAAATACAAAGTTAGGATGCGATTGATGGGGTTTCGTAGTGGCTATTTTACGATAATCGATCGTGCGGGAAAATTTTTGCCATATATTCTCTCCAAAAACATGCCATTCATTTAAAATTTTTCCTATAGGCGATATCTCAAGCACCATATCCAAACCAGTATTTACAACGAGTAAATTCCCTTTTGATGTAGGACTAACATGATGAATGTCATTAAAACAAGGAAGTGATAGATAACCAACTTTTTGAAAGTTCGGAAGGGTATACACTAATATTTCCGTCTGCGTGCCTACATATAGATGATTGTTTTCAATGGTCGCTGCTGTGAATGAAATGGAAGGGGATTTTTGTGGAATAACTTCTGGAGGTGAAATATATTCTATACATTTCTCAATGAGATTGTGTCCTGGAGAAACTTTTAGTATCACACCCTTTTGATATTGTTCCCAGTCTTTGTAGACTCCGTTCTTTTGTTGAGCTCCTACTACATAATATTTTTCCAATTATCTCACCTTCTGTTGTTTTTTTATTATTAACCTATCTATTCTCTAAGAAATGTTCTCATTGCTCAGGAAATTTGTACTATGACTAAGCGATTTGATATTTAATCCGGCAATACCTTTCTATTAGATACTTAAAGGTAAAGAACGTCTATTTCAATAGCTCTTATTTGCCCGAGGAAAAAAGGCACTTTCTCTTTTACACTTGTGCACTGAGGCATCAGTTAAATTCACTCTTATTACACTATGTATTCTTCACTATAACTGCCATGGACAAAGGTTTAATATAAGTATATAAATATGGAGAATTTATTAATTAAAAAAGTTTATAAGTTCAAATCGCACAGCTGAATTAATATAAAAGCCCATAAAAAAGGATTAAAAAAAACTTATTTAAAAGAACTTACTTTTTAGTAAGACCTAAACAGTCAAGCATTATTTTATAGTTCATATTATATCTTTCTAAAACAGTTGGGGATAATTCGTTAAATAACTGAGTGATATATGGGTTCTTGGGTTTAATAACCCGTCTTTATATTTAGTAATAATTGGCTTTACTTGTATTAACACATCCGTCTTGCTTGATCTATTGCTCCAAAACCTTGGAGTTCATAAATTAATTTTTTTCCTTTATATCCGAGATTTCAAATCGAGGCAATGCTCCACTATCTGATGTAATTACAACTACATCATAATTTCCTTTAGTCAAAATCTGCTTGAACTCTGTATCTTCGAAGGAAGCAGAGTATTGATACTCTGCTTCGTTTTTAATTTTCATCGTGATCAATCTGAGGTATCGATAAAACCATTAGTTTGTAAAATCAAAAATCTATATATACCAAATACTTAAATATAAAAGCAAAATAAAAGTTCAAATACAATTTATGGACAAGATAGAAACAGATTGAGGTATCGGAGATGTAAGTTAAAATATCCTACAGAATTAGTTTCATAAACTGTGAATTTGATTTTTTAATGTTTCCTCAGCAACCTTTTCAGTAATTGTCGCATGTTATCACCATGACGGCTAACAACGAGGCTCTTTTCCTTTGTGATAGCATTTGCATGCTTCATTGAGCCCATTTGCATATGAACTCTATAAAGCAATAGTGGTTGAGGTACAAAGTGTATATCAAATTTTTGTACTACTCGTAACCATAATTCATAATCGTGAGTGTATGGAAGTTTTTCATCAAATACACCTAAAAGATTAAATACCTTCCTATGAATCATTACAGAACAGCCATTTATAATATTTCCCCTGCTCATTGCTTTGATTAGTTCAAGTCGGTTAGGCGGGTTTATGCCTAAGTTAGCAGTGATAATTTCGCTTTTTTCATTTATACAATGATAACTTGTATAACTAAAGAGGGCACGATTCCTTTGCATGAAGTCCAACTGCACTTCTGTTTTTTCAGGATAAAAAATATCATCTGAACTCAGCCAACAAATGTAATTACCAGTGGCATTTTTTATACCCATATTTAAGGCACTCGCCGTTCCTCCATTCTTCTTTTCGATATACTTTATCTTATCTAAGTAAGGAACAATTTTATCTTTATATTGTGTGGAACCATCGTTTACGACGATTATTTCTATATGTTTATATGTTTGGTTGACCAAACTTTCCAATGCCTGATCAATGTATGGACAATTATAGAAAGGAACAATGATAGATACCATTGACATACTTGAACCACCCCTCCATCAATATACCTTTTAATACAAATCTGGATCCTTGCTCACTTAAACATTGTAACCCTTGAGTTATTCGTAAATTACAGTTAGTCTCACACTTATTTAGATGCGTAAAAACCTTTAAATGACATTCTCCTCAAAAAATGGCGTGTATTATCTGGATATCAAAATAAAATCGGTCCCTATATCATATATATAATACATATGTTTTGGACTCATCCAAGATGTACGAATCAATTTAGACTTGTAGCCTGTTTATATAGGGTTTCAACCCTTTAATCACTGTTATATAAAAATCATATTGGTTTATTTTAGGAGGAGAAATATGAATATACTGTTTGTTTTCTATGTTCCAAGTGGAGGAGTGGAGACATTAAATCGACAACGATCGGCCGCACTAAAGAAATTTAATATTAATGCACATTTCCTTTATTATACAAATAAAAGAAAACATATAAATGATCACAACGCCCCAACATTCATTTCGAATGATGATATCGAAATCAAGAAAATTTTAGAAGATGGAAAATATAGCGCAATCGTTGTGGTTTCAGATTTCCTAGCCTTACCCAGATTCAGAAGTATGGGTTTTAAAGGAAAGATGATTATAGAAATTCAAGGATACGGCCCCAAAAGTGCAGCAAGGGCGGCACTTACAAATGCTATTCCACATGTCACAGCCTACGCAGATGGATTCCTTAATCCAAAAACACCACACATCATGCAATTATTATCTGAACTTTATCCTTCAATTCCAAAATTCAGTTTCAATAATTGCTTCGATACGAATCAATTTTCTTACCGGTCATTTCCATTAGTAGGTGGACCAAAAATTGCATGGATCGGCAGAATTGAGGATAACAAGAATTGGAGGGAATTTCTTCAAATAGGTTATCAACTTATCCACCAAATAAATTCAAACATACAATTGTATATGTTTGAAGATCCCACTATTGGTGACCCAAAAGAAAGAATCCAATTTAAAAATTTAATAACACAATTAAATTTGAACAAATACCTCACTCTTCATTCAAATGTTCCTAATTCCGAAATGGCCAAATATTTCTCACTTGTCGGCGATTCAGGAGGTTTTTTATGTTCAACCTCAAAAGTGGAAGGAGCCCCTTACTCACTTCTCGAGGCAATGAGTTGTAAATGCCCTGTGTTGACGACCGATTCCGATGGCGTAAGAAGCTCAATCATTCATAATCAAACTGGAAAATATTATGCTCTAGGGAATGTATCCGAAGCAGTCAAAGAGGCAAATGAATTAATGAACAACCATAAATTAAGAGAAGAAATACGATTAAATGCCCTTAGACATGTAAAAACACATTTTAATCCAGATTTATATTGCCAAAATTTTATCAACATGCTTAGATCACTCGGAATAAATTTTTAATAATAAAAAGAAACTTAAAGCCGGAAAAGTAAATTCCGGCTTATGTTTCTATATACTTACTCCGCTGTCACCAAACAACGATAACTTCCCTTTTCTTTTAGGTGAAAAATTTATCGAATGCCAAAACTATTTATAGATTATTAGCTTCAATTAAGGCTTTATATTTATATTACACCAAGTTTTTTGTATAAAAATTTTACTAATCTTTCCCTACGATTTTGAGTATAGCGATAAAAAATCAAATTTTCTTTGACTTTATAACCATTCATCTAATAAATATATATGACCCTTATAAAAAAGCCTTCATGTTTTTCATAAGAAGTGGTCGATAATAGTTTTCAATTATGGCTATTTCTTTCTTCATTTCAGGTTGAAATTTACTTGTACCCGACTCATTGTGCTGCCTCAATTTTGTTAAGCTTTCATCTAAATAATACATCTTATAGCCGTTTACTAGTAACCGAAACCACATTTCATAATCATGTGTATAACGATGATATGGAATAAAATAACCAATCTTATCAAATATCTCTTTTTTCATAACGACTGTACAGCCATTAACAGGATTTCGAAATAAAAAAGCTTGATACACTCCGTTTTCAATATCCGAAAAGCGTTCTCCGACCCAATTAAGTATTACTTGATTATTTTTATTGATACAATCATAATTCGTAAAACTTATTTCTGCATTATTTTTGAGCATAAAAGTTATTTGCTTGAATACCTTTTCAGGAAGAAAATAATCATCCGAACTTAACCAGGCAATATACTCTCCCGATGCAGCCTGTATACCATGGTTTAATGCCGTAGCAGTTCCACCGTTCTCTTTTCTTAAGTAAAGTACCCGCCCCAAAAATGGTTGAATTTTTTCAGTAAAAATTGTTGAACCGTCATCTACTACTATAATCTCTATATTCTTATAGGTTTGATTTAGTGCACTTTGAATAGCTTGATCTATATAGGAGCAATTGTAAAAAGGAATAATGATTGATACTTTCGGATCCATTGCCTACCCCCCTGTAAAAATTAAAATGATTAATACAGATACAAGAAGTATCATGTAGTAAATCGATTGTTTAATAAAAAATTATTTTTTCCGGCATTTTCACTTTTGTCGACGATAAAAGTTAAGAATGGCCAATAAAGATGATTCAAGTGAAATTCTTTGCTTCCATCCTAAATTCACAAGCTTAATAGGATCGCTTTCAATATTTTTTTCAATTAAATCATTTCGTTTCAACTTCACCTGTATTTCTTCGGATGTTAACAATTTATATCCTTCAATGATTTCTCCTAGAGTACAATTATTACCTGAAGCAACATCATATATTTCTCCGGACTTCCCCTTTTTCAATAGAACTTCATAAGCTCTAACTGCATCTCTTACGTCAAGAAAATCACGTTTGGCATTCAGATTATGAACCTCGAGAACTTTTTCTGCCTTTTGCTCTTCCATCTCTACAATTTTTTGTGCAAAAACAGAACAAACACCTTTTGAGAATCCTGGTCCAATTAAATTAGATGGTTTTGCTATGACGATATCCATATTGTATAAAACTGTCCATGATTGTGCGATAAGTACTTGAAGTGTTTTACTTAAACTATATGGATGGGAAAGTGTGGATATAGATGTTGGATCAAATTGAAGAGCGGAGCCAACTATCAAGATTTTACAGGTTGGACTTTCTTTACGAAGGGCATCTATTAAATAAGCGGTGGACATGGAATTTGCTTCCAACGATGAAACTGGGTCCAACCATGATTCTCCAACGTGATTTTGGCCTGCTAAATGAAGAAGGAAATGAGGTTTGATACTTTTAACCAGGCTGTATACATCCTTTTTATTTGTAAGATCACAACATTCTGTGTGGATTTCTTTTTCGAAATTTATCTTTTTTCTTGAAACTGCTGTAATATCAAAACCAGATTTCAGAAAGTGTGCACATGCATGCTGACCGGTAAACCCACTAGCTCCTGTGATTATTAATTTGCCTTGTTGATTCATTGATTTCTCATCCAATCACTATTGATGTTAATACTCGCTAAACTCTATGTTTTTGGAGAATTTTTTATAATAGATACAAACTCTGTAGGATTTTTGATTAACCACTACCCATTTGTTCACTAAGAGTCAGATAAACCATTCAAATACAAAACAACTCATCGAAACCCCATTAATGCTCATTATTCACCTTTATCCATTTCAAGGCACTTAATACTTAACCTTTACCATTTCTATAAAATCCTTATTTCATCACAAACACGGTCTCTTTATTACATTATGCCTTTAATCTCCCTGTTGCTATGGGCTACTCTCCCCAAATAATAATAAAAGCGCAAATAAATTATAAATATCATTTAAACGATATAACTCCCAAACTTTAAACATTTGAGTGACAAGATTTTATTATGTGTTTTATCAATGTGAGTTTTCATTTTAATATTTACTTTTTAAATTTTGTTGAAAAATATTGGATTACCTAACAATGGAAAAATTTAAAGTCCCTATAATTGAATGATTTGTCCATATCAATATGTTCCAGAGGCATACCATAATAACAGGGTCAATCATGCTGTCTTCAGAAAAAAGAAGTCATATTTAATAAAGGGAATCGCCTAATAGTTGTAAAATTAAGAATAATTATTATTCTCACGAAACGTGTTTTTCCGTATGATGAATAGCTATAGAAATAATGAAGATTTCCACTATATTTACAGCTTAAAAGATTTTTATTTCCGAAGAAAGCCGGTTAATACAGTGAATGTGAACTTAATAAGTCTTTGATAAATCTAATACCTAAGGAGAGAATTAATATGACGAATGGTTGTAATCAAAATCCAATTGGAAATTGTTCAGAAGCCGAAGGGATCAATACAATTGCCAACGGAGTTGCTTCTCATGCGGAAGGAAGTGGCACAACAGCAGGTGGGAACGCTTCCCATACAGAGGGGTTTCAGACGAACACGACAGCTGATGTCGCACATGCAGAGGGCTATACCACGACAGCTAGCGGTGCGGCTTCGCACGCAGAGGGTTTTCGTACCACAGCTAGCGGAGAAACTTCCCACGCAGAAGGTTCAAATACTAAAGCGGAGGGTATCGCTGCCCATTCTGAAGGCAACTCTTCCTTAGCCTCGGGTAATGCCTCCCATGCTGAAGGTTCGAACTCACGAGCCTTGAACTTATTTGCTCATGCAGAGGGAAGTCTAACGACTGCCTCTGGTATTGCATCTCATGCTGAGGGTGAAAATACGGTCGCTAGTGGGCTTGTTTCTCATGCAGAAGGACAAGCGACTAGGGCTCAAGGGGAATCTTCGCATGCCGAAGGAGATCAGACGGTAGCTAACGGAAGAGCCTCACACGCAGAAGGAAACTTGACGTTGGCTGGTGGAAGTTTTGCCCATGCTGAAGGGCAACGCACCGTTGCTTCCGGGGATCTTTCCCATGCTGAAGGAAATCAGACTCAAGCACTCGGCCAAAACTCTCATGCTGAGGGAGCTCTAAACATTGCGAGCGGTTTCACCTCTCACGCTGAGGGTGTTAACACGGTTGCTTCTGGTTTATTTTCCCACACAGAGGGACAATCAACTAATGCAAACCTCTTGGAAGGCGTCCATGTCATGGGACAATTTGGTGCAGCAAATGAGCTTCCGTATTCTTGGTATCTGGCAAATGGCACAAATGCCTCAACGCCTGGTTTGGCTGCTAAAATTTTAAGTAACGGTAATATAAAAATTGATGGAACCCTCACCACCCCGGCAGCAGATTATGCGGAAATGTTCGAAACGACAGATGGATACCCAATCGAATTCGGGTACTTCGTTACGTTGGAAAAGGATAAAGTGCGAATTGCAAATGGTCAAGATGATTATATACTTGGAATCTCAAGTGCAAAACCTGCCTTCTTAGCTGATAGTGGAGAGCTTAGGTGGAAACACAAGTACTTGACTACAGAATGGGGTGAAATTTTGTATGAAAACATCACACTTCCTTCTGTATTAGACGCTACCGGAAATGTGATCGTGCCCCAACGGACAGAACTAAGACCAGTTATAAACCCGGATTGGGATGCTACGCTTGAATACAAACCTCGCAGTAGCAGACCTGAATGGATAGCCATTGGTCTGTTAGGAAAACTGTTAGTTAGAGATGATGGCAGTTGCGAAGTTAATGGGTACTGTATGCCAAATGGTGAAGGAATAGCCACAAAAGGAAAGCAAGGGTATCGGGTACTTGATCGCACAGGTACAAATCAAATATTGGTTTTGTTTAATTCTGTTCCAGTAAATAGTTCCAATCATATAGAGGATCTTAAGAAGTTAGCAGAATTGAAAGAACAGGGCTACCTTACTGAGGAAGAATTTCGAATTGAAAAACAAAAGCTATTAAACTCATGAGAAGCTTTTTCCTAGCTAATAAGAACCTTAGAACAGTTAGGACAAGTTTAAGCGGATTCTGATAGGCAGGTTCCACCTATTTCTGAGAACGCCCTTTTCGTGCATGCTTCTAATAATTTTGAAGTGTAAATGAGGCGATACAACTCCATAGAGGAATTTAGGTAATACACTCTATGCTTTATGTGATTCGAAAAAAAATAATTATATTTTTCGGAAAATGGATAACTTGTCCATACAATAATATAAAACATTAATATATTGGAGGTATACCATTAGATAAGAGGTGTTAATTATGGGAAGATTTTTAGACGCTAGGATTTCGCAGAACATAAGTCAGAGTGGGCAGATTGCAATTCCACTTTCCTCAACTCCCGCGCGTTTTGGAACACTTGGCCTAGTCACATCAGGTGCTGGACCTAACCTTCGTGTTCAATTCACTGCAACAGTTGCCATTAGTTCTTTAGCTGCTGTATTAGTCCCCGTCCTCATCGAAATTTACAGAGGCCAAGGACCAGGGCGTGTCCTTGTTTATTCAGCTACAGAAACAGCACCAGCTGCAGGCGCCTTATTAGTTGCTTCTAGAAATATAATCACTGTAACCGGTGCTGACTATTTACCACCTAACCCCCCAACAGGACTTTTGGCTTATGAAGCGTTTGTCAGTATACCTGGCGGGGTGCCAGTTGCACCAACTCGTACTGGCCCTGAAAGTTTTAACGCTGCTGCATATTCCGACTAATAATGCCAAAGGTTAAGGATCATCAACCGGAACATTCACCTAAGATGTCTTCCTCTTTTATGAGAGCAATATCAAACAACTATATAGCGAGCGCGTATCTGTATTTTACAGGAGCTCGCTATTTTTTTGTACTTTTTAGTTTTAAAAATACATATCCTTTTCAATCACTTACAAAGTGAGAATAAAAGATTTCCAGGGATATACCCGTTTTTATCATTATGATACTTGCAGAACAAACATGAATTTCTTACCAGTCACTCTTTTTTAGTTCTTTTCTTCATTTGAAAATATTCGGTATCAAGAATATTATGCTAAGAAGGCATCCGTCTATAACACAAGTTTATTTCCTGAATATTCATAAAAAAAGAATATGGAAATGATGAACTTCAAAGTACTAACTGACAGGAGATATTTTCATGAAAATACTGCTTGCCACGTTTTGGGAGACTCCACATGTCGGTGGGGTATGGAACTATATGCAGCAATTAAAAGATAAGCTTGAAACTCTAGGACATGAGGTCGATTTCCTAAGCTTTGGTGAGAACCATGAATTTGTTCACATCATTAATGAAAATCGAAAGATATATAGGGATGCGCTGCTGCCAAAAAATATCTCGATATTGATGGACCAAAATTATTTACCCATTGATAAGGATCCAGTGATCCATTATTATGAATCACGGTGTAATTTCTTTCAGTTAGGAGCTAATTATCTAGGTTTGGAACCATATGATGTCATTCATACACAGGATATATTTTCAACGGTCTGCATTAACCGAATCAGATCCGAAAAAACCGCTCTAGTCGCTACCCTCCATGGTTGTGTGGCTCACGAGCTCAAGAGCGCGTACTACAGTTCCAAAACGCTAAAGAAAAGCTTCACAAAACTAGGATGTGATTATTTTAACCAATATGAATATGAAGGTGCGACCTCGGCTGACTGTACAATTGTAGCCAATGAATGGATGAGAAATATTTTAACGGATGAATTTAAAGTGCCGAAAGAACAACTTAGCGTTTTTCATTATGGATATGATACCGAATCCTTCCTGAAACGAGTGGAAGAGAAAACCGAGATTCAACGCCCAGCCGATAAGAAAGTGATTATTTATACAGGACGCCTGAATGAGTTTAAAGGGGTGCATCATTTAATAGGCGCACTCTCGGAATTAAAAAAAACTAGAAATGATTGGGTTTGTTGGATAGTTGGGCACGGTCCCAAGGAAATGGATTTAAAAAATAAAAGCAAGGCCATGGGCTTGGAAAGTAACGTGGCCTTTATGGGGAGACGGGATGATATTCCTTATTTGTTATCCATTTCGGATATTTTCGTTCTTCCAACATTGATGGAAAATCAGCCTTTGTCTGTAATAGAAGCACAAATTGCTGGAAAGGCCGTAATTGCCAGTGACGTGGGGGGAGTACCTGAAATCATTGAACATGGAGTAACAGGCGTATTGACACCTGCAGGGGATGCACAAATGTTATGCATCAATATTAATTATTTACTAGAACATGATCAATATAGGTGCAGGCTAGGAGCCAATGCCCAAAAATGGGGTCTGGAACATTGGTCACCTGATAAAGCTGTTCAAAATGTGCTAGGTGCATATGAAAGAGCAATTTCAAAAAAGAAAAATAGTTTATGACTACAAAGAAGATACTGAACCCTTTCCTTTTCGTCAGCATCTTTCTTTATCCATTTTTTATAGAATACTAGGTATCTGTCTTAAACCCTTATTATTAGCTAACATACAATACTAAAAATATATAAAGGAGTATGATGTATGAAGGCTATTGTGACTGGAGGGGCAGGATTTATTGGTTCCCATCTCGTTGAGGAACTTATCTCCAATGGTGCAGAGGTACATGTATTAGATAACATGATATCTGGACAAAGAGACTATGTACATCCACATGCAATAATCCATACTGAAGATATATGCAGTGCGGAAGCTAAAAAAATTATTGTTGGAGAAAAGCCAGATGTTGTATTCCATTTGGCTGCTCAGGCTGATGTGGGAAGATCAATTCATGAACCCCAATATGATGCTAATGTAAATATTAATGGAACGGTAAATATCCTAGAGGCGTGTCATGAAGCTTCTGTAAGAAAGGTGATTTTTTCTTCTACCTCCGGGGTTTATGGTAATTTACAGAAAGACTTGATTTCTGAAGAAGACCTGACAAGCCCTATTTCTTATTACGGCTTATCAAAATTAACAGCCGAATCATATATCCGTTTATTCCATCAGCTATATGGACTCCCTTATACGATTCTCCGCTATGGCAACGTTTATGGGCCTAGACAAACAGCTAAAGGAGAAGGTGGAGTCGTCGCAGTCTTTTTAGAAAAACTCAAAAAAGGAATGCCTTTAAGCATTCACGGTGACGGTGAACAAACTCGTGATTTTATATATGTGAAAGATATAGTACATGCTAACATTGCCTCAGTGAATCGTGGAAATCATGAAACAATCCAGGTCAGCACTTCACAGAAAACGTCAGTAAATCAACTATTGAAAATGCTCACACAAATTCATGGCTCCAAAGTGAAAACAGTCCATTCAGCCGAAAGAACAGGAGATATCAAGCACAGCTGCCTTGATAACAGGAAAGCACGGCAATCGCTTAATTGGTATCCAAAGACAGATATTTTCCAAGGGCTAACCGAAACCTATTCTTTTAAGAAAGAATTCCAATAAGGATCTTTTCTTTTTCCAGACTCTCTTATTAAGCCTTAATTTTCAAAAAGATATAGTCTAGGTATGTTGTTATTTCATTCTCCAGCTTATGATGAAACGATCTTTACGGAAACTATTTAAATTAATTTGATCGATGCACTGGTAACTTGAAATGGGTTTATAGTGACCACCCAGTTGAAAAAGTCAATAATTTACAATTCATAACCTTTATTCTAATTGAAAAACAAAGTAAAGCGCGATATGTTTAAGCCGTTTCTAATTACTAGGAAGCGGTTTTTTCTACTATTCCATCCGGTGAACATGAAAATTTGTCATGAATTTATTTAATGCACCGCTAATATTGGTATATAAAAAGTCAAGATATTATACTTGGTAGACTTCTTCCTACTTTAATAAAGACAAAGTACATTCACAGCCTGTATATTGAGTGCCAAAATCAGCATGAAGGACTAAGCCCTCGAAGTGCTTTTGTGAAATAAAACGTGATAATGAATACAGTACTGTTTTCATAGAATGCTATTAACGTGTACGTAATATCAACCTACTACCTTTTCCACATTATTCGTTAGTGGGAAGTCACGTTTCGAATAATCCAATTGGATCACCTTTTCTTTTGGGTGATAGAACGAATCTAGTCATTACCCATTAAATACTGAACACGGTTTAGCTTTAGAAAAATCCATTGGTTAATAGGATTACATGTTTATTAATGATATTTCCGACAGATCCTTATTCGATATTTAATTATCCCGATGTTGTTATTCTCGTAATTATCTTTCTTACCTGTATTTCTAAGTTCCCCCGGAACGATGAATACACTTTTAATTTAATCCATCCTAAAGTAAGGTAATTTATTGATTCACTTGATAATTAATATATGTAATATACTAATGGTCATAAGATTTTTTAACGACCATTAATATTGGTTGAGTTTCAGGCTTTCATCCTAAAAGAAAGCCGCCAATGATAATAAAACAAAAGATTCTCGACATTATTTATTTTGTGATTCGGTTCTTCCGGTTAAGCCTTTTCAGTCTTATAAAGTTGGTTAATCTTAAATTAACCAGTTGGTCCGTTTGTTACTTGATTTCATCCACTCTCTTAAATCTACTAACATCTTTTCATAAGTTGGAACTTGGTATTTAAAATCGGACCTTTTATTCTTTATGGTTCGATCCAGAACTATATTTGAATCCGGAATGATTTCCACATCATTTTTTTCAAAGATTTCAGAAATCAATTTCAATAAAGCCGCTTTAGAAATCTTTTCATCTGCACCCAGATGATATAACCCAGTAATGTTCTTTTGAATCATCGTGTCTAGTGCCTTAGCCAGTTCGAGAGTCGTTACACCATTCCATAACACTTTTTCGTATCCTTTTATTTCTCCCTTTTGCTTCATGAACCAAAGAAATAAACCAATTCCATTTTCTTTTAGCTCCGGGCCTATTATGGAGGTCCGTATAGTCAAATGTTTTTCACTAATGATTTCTCCCAAATGTTTTGATTGGCCATAAATTGAATAACTGTCGGGGACATCATCCTCAGTATAATCACCTTTTGCACCTGAAAATACACAATCTGTACTGATATGAATCAATTTTCCATTATTGCGTTCGGTCAATTTAACAAGCTGATGGGGAAAGACACTATTAACCTGAAAAGCGAGTTTCGTATTATCACTTGCATGATCATTTAAAATGCCGATACAATTTATCGTAATGTCAGGTTTAATTTTATCCATGATTTCCTCTAGACTCGTTAAATCGGTTACATCCAGATATAAACTCTTTTTATCATTCGGATCCCTTGACGTATAGGTCACCCGATACTTCGGGTCCTGTGTGAAATACTCCTTTATTACATGACCTGCCATCCCTTGTCCACCAAGGACTAGTACCTTCATGTTAAATGAAGCCCCCTTTCTTTAACATTTCCTCAATCTGGGCTTTATCCATTAGTCCTGTGCCAGAATTATAGTCTTCTAAACTAACCGGCTGGTATTTAGAGTAATGTTCTTTTATACCATCTATATGAATGGCTGGAAGTATTACATAATATTCATCGTCATAGGCAATCGTCGTTGTGCTTTCATATTCTGAAAGCAGGATCTCATGGAGTTTTTCTCCTGGTCTTATTCCTAGAATATCCACTTCAACATTTTCCACATCAGAAGAATCAATCAATACTTGAGCAAGATCAATAATTTTACAGGATGGCATTTTCATTACGAATATTTCTCCGCCAATGCTTTCAAAGGTTGCCTTAAATACCAATTTAATTGCTTCTTCAATGGTTAAAAAGAATCTCGTCATGTTCAAGTCGGTTATGCCGATTTTCCCTTTTTCTTTAATCTGCTTTTTAAATACATGGATGACGCTTCCATTTGTTCCTAAAACATTCCCACCTCGGATGCATACGAATCTTGTATTCGTGTTTAATGTATTGGCATGGATAATCAATCTTTCTGCCATCGCCTTTGAAAGGCCATAAAAATTGGATGGATTTGAAGCTTTGTCTGTAGAAATGTTCACAACTGAATGAACATTACAGCTTATGGCAGCTTCTATGACATTCTGTGTTCCAATTACGTTCGTCTTTAGAGCTTCGATAGGTTGATCTTCACAAACAGGCACATGTTTTAATGCAGCCAAATGAAAAATATAATCAACACCTTGGCATGCTTCCATTAATACTTCTTTCTCTTTTACATCACCGATTATGAAATGCAGTTTCGGGTTGTTATCAAATTCTTGCTTCATTGTAAATTGATTGCACTCATTTCTTGAAAAAATCCGTATTTCACGCGGTTCAAAATCCAATAGCTGCTTAACCAATTCATATCCCCATGAGCCTGTACCGCCTGTTACCAAGATGGTTCGATTCTTAATCAATTTCATGGCCTCCCAGTATTATTTTTAGCACTTTATCTGAAACGTTTTTATGGTCGTAGCCTACTGGAAAAGTCCAGTCTTTTTGCTGGTTAACCATAACCTTCACACAATTGACGATTTGTTTAGCGTCAATTCCTGATAAAATATTGCTGCCCGACTCAATGGTTTCTGGCCTTTCCGTTGTTTTTCGTATCGTAACGGTCGGAACATGGAACAAACAGCATTCCTCTTGGACGGTTCCACTATCGGTCAGCACACAAAATGCATTTTTTTCAAGCTTTACGAAATCAAAGAAACCAAATGGCTCATGAAATTCAATTAATGGATGCACTTCTAATTTGGGACTGAGTTCAATACGTGATTTTGTCCGGGGATGTAAACTGCATATGATTCTTTTTTGATAGGCTTCGGAAACTAAATTAATGCCTTTCATAATTTCCAGCAATCGGTCTTCATGGTCAACATTTTCAGCACGATGGGCTGTAACGAGGAAATAATCCTCTTTATCCAGATTCAATTTATCCAAAATTACACTTTGCTCAATCTCCTTGTCGTAATGGTTCAAGACCTCGTAAATTGGATTTCCCGATAAGTATATTCTTTTACTCGGGATACCTTCATTCAAAAGATTCTCTTTACTTTGAGGAGTATAAGGTAAATTAAAGCTTGAAACAGCATCAATAATACGACGATTTTTTTCTTCAGGCACTTCCAAATCAAAACAACGGTTCCCTGCTTCCATATGAATGACTGGTATGCCCATTCTTTCTGCCAAGATTGAGCTGAGTCCGGAGTTTGTATCCCCCAACACTAATACTTTGTCGGGCTTTTCATTTAAAAGAATGGTCTCTAATTTACTAAATATGGCTGCTAACTGTTCGCCGAGGGTTTGCTGTTGATTCAGCAAGACATAATCAGGGGTTCGTACCTTTAGCTGTTGGAAGAATATTTCACTTAAGGATGAGGTGAAATTTTGTCCAGTGTGCACTAGAATATGTGAATCGGCATATTGATCCAGTTTCTTTATGATTAGACTTAATCTGATAATTTCAGGTCGAGTCCCTAAAATAGTCATTACTTTCACGATTTACACTCCTTAATCTTTTCTGGTTTATGGTCACACCGTCTACCCTTATTGTATGCACAGCCAATTCTATTGTTATAGGCTAACCTATTAGATTTCGCCTCAATTTGAACGAATAAACGACTAAAAAGCCACCATTCCAGCTCAACCTAGATCTGTCATAAGACTTTTATTCCTTAAGATGTATAGGAATATGTTTGATTCCTTATTGAAAATTAGACATTATGGTTATACGAAATCATTATGAATTGAATTGCACTCCATTCTATTAAAAAAGCTATATGTCCTCGTGGGACATATAGCTTTTTATCATTTTTGGAATTGTAATTGATGCAGATTGGCAAAAATGCCCCCCTGCTTAAGTAAGTCATCGTGACCGCCTTCTTCTGCAATTCCTTCTTCCGTAACAACCACGATCTTGTCAGCGTTACGAATGGTTGCTAATCGGTGTGCGATGATTAACGTAGTTCTGTTTTCAGCTAGTTCCGTAAGAGCCTGCTGGATTATTCTTTCCGTCTCCGTATCGAGTGCAGAGGTTGCCTCATCGAGAATTAATATTGGCGGATTCTTCAAAAACATCCTCGCTATTGCAATTCGTTGTTTTTGTCCACCCGATAATTTCAAGCCTCGTTCACCTATTTGAGTTTCATAGCCTTCTGGAAGTCCTTCAATGAAAGTCTCCAAATGGGCTTTCCTTGCAGCTTCCTGAATTTGTTCATCTGATGCTCCAAGCATTCCGTACGCAATGTTCTCTTTTACAGTTCCTGTGAAAAGGAATACATCTTGCTGGACTATGCCAATTTGTGAGCGCAATGACTTTTTCGTCATTTCCCGAATATCAATTCCATCAATGGATATTGAACCGGCCTTAACATCATAAAAACGTGGAATCAATGAACATATAGTCGTTTTCCCAGCTCCTGAAGGCCCGACAAAAGCGATGGTTTCACCAGCTTTAATTGTTAGATCAATTCCTTTTAAAACCGGCTTTTTGTCTTCATAGTTAAAAGAAACATCTTTAAAGGAAATATCCCCTAATAGGGTGGTCATCTCAATTGCATCCTTTTTATCCACTACATCAGGCGCGACATCCAGTAGTTCCGTAAAACGCTTAAAGCCGGCCATCCCTTTTGGATAGAGTTCCATCAACGCACTGATTTTGTCAATCGGCTTAAATAATACGTTAACATATAAGACGAATGCAACCAGTTCCCCATAAGATAGCTGCCCATGAAAAGTCAGCCAAGCTCCAATCACCAATACGGCAAGGGTCATGAACCTCGTCATCATGTAAATGCCTGATAAGCTAAAGGACATAACCTTATAACCTAGTAGTTTCGCTTTACGGAATCTGCGATTATTAGTAGCAAATCTTTTCATTTCATATGTTTCATTCGTAAAGGATTGTACAACCCTCACTCCTGAGACGCTATCTTCCACACGGGCATTTACATCCGCAACCTCTGTATACATTTTCTTCCAAGCTTTATTCATCTTTAAATTACTTATGACAATCAATAACACAAGAAACGGTAAAATACAAACCGATACGAGTGCCAGTTTCACGTTGATTGTCAACATAATCCAAAATGCACCTATAAAAGTCATGAAGGCAATGAATAAATCTTCGGGACCATGGTGAGCAAGTTCACCAATATCGAACAGATCATTGGTTATGCGGCTCATGACATGGCCGGTTTTCGTGTTATCAAAAAAACGAAAAGATTGTTTCTGCACATGCTCAAATAATTCCTCACGCATATCAGTCTCGATATTTATACCCAATTTGTGACCCCAGTACCCTACGATGAACTGTAAGAAGGTACTAATGATATAAAGCAGGAACAAACCGGCACTTACCGAAACAATGGCAGACCAATCGTCGCCAGGCAGCAGTGTATCAATAAACCACTGAACAGCTAGCGGAAATGCAAGCTCAAGTACAGCCACGACCACTGCACTGAAGAAATCAATAATGAATAACCGCTTATGCGGCAGATAATATGAAGCAAAACGTCGAATCATCAAATTTTTCTCCTTTTTTACATATATTAAGGAGTATAATTCCATATTCCATATTGAGCAAGCATTTCAGAACGCCCACGTTCATATTATGGTAAAATCATTTATAAAAAAAGCCAACCCGGCTCATGCAATCAATTGAATTTAGGAGTGAATCCAGTGTAAAAAAATAACCATTCTAAATATCCATGAACCTTATTTTCGTAAAGGATGGTATTCATGAAAAACACATCGTTTCGATGCCTTTGGATTGGTCAGGCATTTGCAAATCTAGGGGATATTTTTTATGTAGTCGGGTTGATTTCACTATTATATAATTTGACGGGGTCTGCCTTCTATTTGAGTTTGCTCCCGTTCATTACAACGATTTTTCGGTTCATCAGCAGTTTACTTGCCCCCCTTGTCATCGACAGGTTTCCTTTAAAAAGAATCATCGTTCAATCTCAATGGTGGAAAACGATCTTACTCGTTTGCCTAGGAATCTTTATAATAAGTTTCGATCATGGTTTTTCTGTTGCTGTCATTTTCTTCATTGCCTTGATTTCATTATTGGACGGAATCGCTGCCCCGGTTAGCGCAGCTTTGGTTCCTCAATTAGTTCCAAAAGAAGAGCGGATGAAAGCGAATGGTTTCTTGAATGTGATCACCCAGACCATATTTGTAGCAGGATGGCCACTAGGTTCCGTCTTATTGATAAGTACCAACAGCAGTTTCATCATTTGGCTTACGGTCATGCTTTATGCCGTTTCAACGATCTATACAGGGAGAATCAAAGTCCCTGAACAAGCGACGGACCCTGTCGCTCCTTCAAACTGGGATTCGATTAAATCCGGATGGGTTGCGATTCGTCACATCCCAGCTATCCGTACCCTCATTTCCATTGATTTCATAACCACTTTAGCTTCAAGCGTGTGGGTGGCTGCCGTTATCTATATATATGTAGAACAGAACCTGCAACTGGGTGAGGAATGGTGGGGGTACATTAACACAAGCTACTTTGTCGGCATGATTTTCAGTGGATTGATCGTCATCCGTTTTGCCAAGTTACTAGAAAAACATATTGGATTCTTCATCACTTTCGGGCTATTTCTCAGTGCACTGCTGATCCTGCTTTTTGGAACTACCAGTATTCCTGCATTAGCTTTGCTGCTGGCATGCCTGTATGGGCTCCCGGAACAAATCCGGGAAGTGATCTATACCAAGCTATTCCAAGACCATGCTACGGAAAAGACGCTTGCAAAAATTCATGCCGTTTGGGGAGCAGTCATCAATCTTACATTTGCCGGCTCTGTCTTACTATTAGGTTTTATAACGGAAACATACAGTGTCAAAACAACGTTCCAATTTTCCTCCACCCTGATATTCCTTGCCTTTCTTTATGCAACTTTTAAAAGGAACGACTTACAAGGGAAGCAATGTGATCAATCGCCGTCAAGTAAGTCATCTAATCTTCCTAGATGATTTCGATTCACGAAAAAAAGGAGCCTTGGTTTTCCATGGCTCCTTTTTTATCGTTTCAAGACCCGTTTAACACAATTGCCTCTCTTTAAAATCTTTCTCGGTATGATTGGCCTGCCTCTGTTAAAAGCTGTACAACCAAACAAGGGAAGTAAATATATAAACCGCCTGCACCCATTCATTCTATTTGATAATCCAAATATTATTATCTATAAACTCCCAATTCTGCGGGAATTCCAAACCAATCTGCCAATAAGTTGCACCTATCAGTTCATATGCATCAATCATTTCATATTTTGCACTTATCGATCGTATATCTTCAAACCAAACGACATGATTCGAATTCTCTCTTCTGTAGGAATAGAAAGGTGAAGCGGCTGAGGTGTCAAAATTTATTTCAGCACCAGTTGCAATGGCAAGGTTTTGAGCATTTTGAGCTGATAAAGCTTTCGTCTCGTGGCTCGGTACTATCCAATCGTATCCATACATAGGAAATGCCGACTGCAGTTTATATTCAGGAATATTCAACAAAGCATAACGAAGAACCTCTCCCACCCACCAAAGTGGGGAAATGGGTTCAGGCGGTCCAGTCGGATACCCATAGTCAATGGTCATCACGGCAACAAGGTCAGCTGCCTCTCCGATCCCCCGATAATCATGCCCGCCTACAATTCGATTATCAGGATTATCCGCTGTTTTTGCATGTACGTTCACATGCAGGATCAGTTCGTTCAAACCCTCCTTTAATTCTTTTAAAAAAAGCACATAATCGGAACGCCTGGCAGGTGGGATGAATTCGATGTCCATGCTGACACCCCCATAGCCTTTCTGCCTAACGAAAGTCAGCATACTATTGATTAAATTCGCTCTGTATACTGAACTGGCAAGGACATCACCAGCCAAATCAGCATCGAAATCTCCATCTTGAAAGTTTCGGATCATCAGTAGCGGCTTCACCCCTGTCTGTTCGCATTTCGCGATAAGCGGGAGATCATCTCCATCAACGTACGCATGCCCTTCCCTTGTAAACGAATAAGCGACGATGGCTAAATAGGATAATTTATCACCATTCTGCTCAAGTGTTTCAAATACGACTCCACCTGAAGTCGGGAAGGCAAAACCCAGCGTAATCAATTGATTTTTGTAAGGAGACGGTATCAATATTTCCGTACCGACTTTTAGCGAGTTTTCAGAGATTCCTGGGTTTGCCTCCTTGATTGCCGCTGCACTCGTACCAAAACGACTGCCGATTCTAGTAAGGGTATCCTGACTTTTAATTAGATACCTTCGATTCACCGCTTTTTCATTAGGTATATACAATGCCAGACCAGGAACCAAAGTTGTTGATTCCAATCCGTTGACTTCAATTATCCTCGATGGGGCAACTTTATTTTTCGAGGCAATTTCCCAAAGGCTGTCACCTTTTTTCACAATAATGATCGTCATTCAAAACCCTCCAAACTCCCTCCAAAAAAGTTTATGTTATTCAGGTAATTGGATAGAACGAATTATCACATTTCCTAATGATGATTCGTTTTTTTTATGGAATAAAGGATCACAAAAAAAAGAGGCTGTCCAAAGGGACACCCCCTGCGCTATAAGCCATCAATTGATTTTTCGTTTCATGTTCTCCTATGCATCAAAGTAAATTCTTAATGTCGTAGAACTTCCCATTCTCCAAATCTTCTGCTTCAAGCAGCTGCAAAAGTTTATCTGCCACAAATTCGGGGCTTCTTAATATGCCCTTCTCTTTATATTCATGAAATTTGTCTCGATCGGCAAAGTCCCGTTCGTCTGCTGACCGGATTGTCCCTTGCATCTCCGTATCCATTACACCTGGTGAAAAAGAAATGAGAGACGTAGGAAAAGACGTTTTATCCTGTTCCAACCCTGCAACCCGTGTAAACATTTCCAGCCCAGCCTTAGTACTGCAATAGGCTGCCCAGCCATGATAAGGATTTTTTGCTGCTCCTGAAGATATGTTGACCAATACCTTCTTTCTGTTCCATTCCTTTGTCTGTTTAACGAATTCATCAGCCAATACGATGGGTGCCATGAAATTCACCCGCATGCTCGTTTCCAAATTTACTATACCAAGGTTTCCTACCGGCTTAATAGGTTCAATGACACCTGCATTATTAATGAAATAAATGTCACTTGTTTCATCGACGGCAGCAAGAACATCATTGACTAAGGAAGGTAACTTTTCTGTTTCATTCAAGTCCAGCGAAATAAATGTAAGTTTCGTCCCGGAACGGTCAGCCATCCGCTGCATTTCAGGATGGGCCGTCCGGGAAACTAAAATGCAATGATCACTCGCCTGCAAACACCCTTTGGCGATGGCAGCACCTAAACCTTTTGAAGCTCCTGTGATTATAAACGTTTTCACGGCTTTTCCCCCTTTTCTGGATATAAACTATTGTACCAAAATCGAGTTCAGAATGGTCTCACCACAAACCGTGTTTTTAAGATAAGACTACTGTTTTATGAAATAAAGCTCCGTATTGTTTTAAAAATGCAGGAAGCCTCAATTATTTGACTTTGAGACATAAGAAGTTCCATCTAAAATAAAGCAAAGCTGATTGGAGTGGGTGTGCGAGACTCCTGCGGGAAAACGCGTCCTAGGGAGACCCCGCAGTGGAAAGCGAGTGCCTGGAGAGGAAGTCAACGATTTTGCAACTCAATGAATAACAATGGTCTACAACTGAAAGGGAATGGATTTCTGAAATCAAGCTCCGTACTATTTTTCAAGGAAAAAAAACTGCAGGCAAACTCGATTTTTCGATTTTGTCTACAGTCTGAACAGACCATGTAGTAATGGTTCGATTATTTAAAATATTATAATATTGGTGATACCAGCCTTGCAATGGACTCTTTAAAACGAATCCACTTTGAACGATTTTCAAACTCTTCAATTGTAAGCTGCCTGCATACTTCGACATCCTTATAAAAAATCCTGGTCAGTGTTTCGGCCATTCCTTCATCATAAATGAAGGCATTGACTTCAAAGTTCAATTTAAAACTACGGACATCAATGTTAGCTGTCCCCACCGAGGAGACCTCTTCGTCCACCACGATCATCTTCGCATGAATAAAGCCGTTATCATAGATGTATACTTTAGCACCCGCTCTTAATAACTGCCCTGCATTGTAAGTCGTTGCCCAATAAACAAAAAGATGATCAGGTTTATTCGGAATCATGATTTTTACATCCACCCCTGATAAGCTGGCAATCCTGAGTGCATCCAATAAACTGGCATCCGGTATGAAGTAAGGTGTTTGAATGAGAATCGATTTCTTTGCTGATGAAATTAATTTAATATAGCCATTTTTAATTTGTTCCCATTCAGAATCCGGCCCACTTGTCACTATTTGCAAATCTATATTCCCTTGAGTCTCTACAATAGGGAAATAATGAGGCTGATAAGTTATATCATGATGCTTTGATGCCTGATTCCAATCCAGGATAAACCGAGTTTGAATGGCTTTGACAGCTGAACCCTCTATACGAAGGTGTGTATCACGCCAATAACCGAATTTTGGATTAAGCCCTAAATATTCATCACCAACATTAAAGCCTCCAACATACCCTACTTTTCCATCTATGATGACGAGCTTTCGATGGTTACGGAAATTCAATCGTAAATTTATAAATTTTAATTTGGATGGAAAGAATGCCTCCACGCGTCCTCCAGCCTGCCTAAATTCCCTGAAGAAACGTTTAGTCATCCCTCTAGATCCCAGTTCGTCATAAAGCAGCCGAACTTTAACGCCTTCATTCGCTTTTTTAGTCAAAGCTTCAATGAATCGTTTACCCAGGCCGTCCCTTTGAATGATGTAATATTGTATATGTATATGGTTTTCGGCCGCTTCGATATCTTTAAAAAGCTGGTCAAACTTATTTTTCCCTTCCGTAAAAATATCGACTTGATTATCTTCAGTAAGTACGGCATCATTGTTTCGGAGATGCATATAAATCAAATCACGATAATTACTCGAAGAAGCATTACGAAAAGGAAAATGATTCGTTGAAAGCTCTTCCATCTGTTTATCAATGATTTCTTCAATCCCGATCTTCTTCTTATCCTCCCATTGGAATAAGTGTGCGTGCCTTAAACTTGTTCCAAAAAGCAGGTATAAAATAAAACCGACTACAGGCAAAAAATATAAAACCAATAACCAAGCCCAGGTCGTGCTTGCTTCCCTTCTTTCAAAAAATATGACAATCGTTGCAAATAAAATATTTAGAATGATGACGAGGCCGAGCAAAACCGATGTAACATGCGTAAATTCCATAGCATACCCTCACTAAATTTTTATCCCTTTAAGGATACCATGCAAATTCTTTATATCAAAGGATTTGCTTATCAGAAATGAAAACAGAGAATTCACAAAAATGGACCTCTTCTTGAGAGGCCCATTTTAAAAAATCCATCCACCCCGGACACTAAAATTTCTCAGATTGGCCAGGCAGTCTAATAATATTTTTCTTAAAAATTCCTATTTAACAATAATATAATTGCTTACCGGCTTTTCACTAATAAATTCACAGCTTCTTTCACTAGCTCTTCAGGATTCTTTTCTCCGGATTCATTAGCCTCCCGGACGCATTCAACAAGATTGGAACTTACTATTACCCCAATTGTCCGATCGATTGCAGATCTGGTTGCAGATAACTGAGTTACTACATCCCTGCAATCTTTATTATCCTCCATCATTTTCAAAATCCCACGAAGCTGTCCTTCAATTCGCTTCACTCTATTTTTAACCTGCTTATCGTACTCCATGTGAGGCCTCCTACCCTGCCTATTACTTATGAATCCTATCCAGACATCCATCATAAAACCCTTTCAGACGAAATGAAGGTTTGATAAAAATCTTACAATTTATAATACATACCACTTAGGTATAATTGTCAAGTGCCAATATCCAATAAAACTCCAATATGTAATTCCTATTTTTGTACAAGAAGACTTTGTGCAACTGCCTCAGAAAACTCGATCGTCATTTGGGGAACGTAGGTTTTTAACAAAGCATTGACGATAGGGGCTTTAGCGCCTTTTGCCGTAATCGCCAGGCAGCCAGTCATTTTAGTCTGTCCAATTCCGCACTCTTCCGCTAAAAAATAGCCATGCCCATCAAATTTTTCATTTAATCCCTTAAGCTTAAATGTTACCTTATCTGGTTCAATCCATTCCAATATATTCACTTCCAGTTTAATTTTCTTCTTCATTAGTCCCAAATCGCTTTTAAACTCCCAAATAAGTGTCCGCTCATTTATCATCTCATGATTGATATATCCTGGGACTAGAGGTGCCCAACGATCTATGCTACTTACAAAACCCCATACCGTTTTTTTGGAAACAGGTAATATGATACTATGCACACCTTCTGACAAAGCAGTTCCCCCTTAATCATTCTATTTACATCTTTGTAATGTATGTCTGAACAATACTGAATAGAACGGTAAAATTAGATTCTTGAACAAAATTCTCCCGGTGTAAGAAACCATTTAAAGATAATAACAGCAAAGAATCGCCCCTGTAAAAAAGGGACGATCATTTTTTATTGCTGGGCCACAGATTTAGACAAACTCGATACAAATATAGAATGCCTACATTTTTTTGAGGGAGTGTAAAAATATAAGCGTTGATTTCCACTTCAGGCACTCGCTTTCCGCGGGCGGTCGGGGAGCCTCCCTCGGCGCTCTTGGCGCCAGTGGGGTCTCCCTTGGAAGCGCTTTTCCCGCAGGAGTCTCGTACCCTCCGTTCCAATCAAACTTTGCTTAAAATTCAGATGCAACCCTTTTGGTCTACAAACTCAGACCCAGCTTAATCGCTGGGACTTTTTTTAGGCAAAGATTATTCTTCCGTATCTTTTACAGTTTCTTCATTTTCTACAATTAAAGAAGGTTCAGGATCAGAATTACTTATTAATCTGGTGCGAATTCAACCGTATACATATTCAATCTTGGATTTGGGTCAATCCAGGCGCTTTCAAACACGAAGACCACTTTATAATTTGCGTAATCGGTATAAGTGACATAGTAATTCCCTTCTTGCTCCACTTCACTTACCGGTTCACCGATCAATTCCTTCAACATGGATAAATGAATGGTTTGCAATTGCGGATCAAAATCATCAATGGCGGTAATCGTCTTTCTACCTGTTGAACCGTCATAGAGGAATCGGACATTCCGGCTCCAATAATTGGCTGCAACGGTACTTAAATCTTCCGGTTCACCCCAGGCTTTTTCCACTTTCTTCAACGAATCACCTACAGAAAATGGTCCACTGCTAATGGATTGTTGTGATTCGTAGGCTAAACCCATGATTTGCCGAATCAAAAGGTCTGGCGTGGATTGCGATGATATTGAATCTGTTGAAGCATAAGCAGCCTGCACACTAAACATGAGAAATGCGAGCATTAGAAATGTAACGCTTCGGATAAAACGATTCACTTGTTTCAAAATATCCTCCCTTCCATATGGAAATGACGATTACATCATTTTGACAATCTAAAAAAGATGAAAAATTGCGCATGTCATTCCATTTGGGTTTTTACCATTACCATTAATATTCATTGGAACTTTGGACACATACCATTCGTTCAGAAAAAATTTTCAAATGAAAAGATTAACCGATTAAGCCATTTCAAGTGAGCCACATTTTATCCTGATCTAAAACTGATGCCAAAAAGGACTCAGTCAGTAACTTGAAGTCAATGGTTCCTTCTTTGTCCGAATGGGCACAAAAAAATGTTGACAGCGTTTTCTTATGAAGATAGTATAATTATTACAAGTTAACGATGGTGGAGATTTGGAGACTCATGCTTTAATAGGACCTTTTAACAAAAAGGTTACTATTTTGGTATGGGTTTTTTTTATGTATCATCATCATTACTTTATTTAATTAGGTTCAAAAATATCATATTAAGGAGGAATTGGATGCTCAAATTATTTAAGCCAGCTCTACCAGTTGAAAGATTACCGGAAGGAAAAATAGATTCTGAATATAAGAAACTCAGATTACAAGTTTTCATCGGTATCTTCATTGGATATGCAGCGTATTATTTAATTCGTAAAAACTTTTCCATGGCAATGCCATATTTAAAGGAGGAAGGCTATACAACTGGAGAGCTAGGTCTTGCATTATCAGCTATCTCGATTTCATATGGGATAAGTAAGTTTGTAATGGGGACTGTGTCAGACCGAAGTAACGCGAGGTATTTCTTGCCAGTAGGTTTGATACTTGCTGGAATCGTCAGCTTACTTATGGGACTTGTTCCATTTTTCACATCATCGGTTACAATCATGTTCATCATGTTATTCATTAATGGGTGGTTTCAAGGAATGGGTTGGCCTCCATCAGGGAGAGTCCTTGTCCACTGGTTCAGTGTAAGTGAAAGAGGAGGGAAAACGGCAATTTGGAATGTTGCCCACAATGTGGGTGGTGGCTTAATGGCACCATTGGCAATTGCAGGTGTCTCCATATTTGCAACATTAATGGGTTCTTCATATGCAGGTTATGAAGGAATTTTTATACTACCTGCTCTAGTTGCCATATTAATAGCAATCATATCATTTATCTTGATACGTGATACACCACAATCAGTTGGATTGCCGCCGATTGAAGAGTATCGTAATGATTTTCCAAATAAAATGAAAAAAACGTTTGAAACAGAACTGACAACAAAAGAGATATTATTTAAATATGTATTAAATAACAAATGGGTCTGGGCGATTGCGATTGCAAACATCTTTGTCTATTTCGTCCGTTATGGGGTACTTGATTGGGCACCAACCTATTTAAGCGAAGAAAAGGGCTTCAACATGGACGAGTCCAGTACGGCTTATTTCTTATACGAATGGGCTGGTATTCCGGGTACTTTATTATGCGGCTATATCTCTGATAAAGTTTTTAAAGGCCGTCGGGGACCTGCTGGCGTTGTCTTCATGCTAGGAGTATTAATCGCAGTCCTTGTTTATTGGTTTAACCCTGCAGGCAACCCAATGATTGATATTATATCCCTAATTGCGATTGGATTCTTAATTTATGGACCAGTAATGTTAATAGGTCTGCAAGCACTTGATTTAGTTCCTAAAAAAGCTGCAGGCACTGCAGCAGGACTGACTGGCTTATTTGGATATCTAGGTGGATCTGTAGCGGCTAATGCCATTATGGGATACGTAGTTGACTTTTCAGGCTGGAATGCAGGTTTTACATTAATTACGATTTCTTGTGTACTGGCAGTAGTGGTCTTTGCATGTACTTGGAATGTTCGAGGACAGGAAGTGGTAAAGGGCTAATACAAGCATATTATTGAGCTCAAGTTTCCCCATACCCCTGGATATATTCTAAGGGGGATGGGTTTTCTATTGTCAGTTAAACCGATCCATGATTAGATTGACGCTCTAAATAACTGAATATTAAGTTATCTATGGCAAAAAGCAGTTGACGCAAGTTTGTTTGACATATCTTATTGAAATGCATATAAAAAATGACCATGCCTTTATACCAACGGTCCTAAAGGCATAGTCATTATATCAAAAATCATATAGATTCATATTTTCTACCAAAATACTGGTTATTGCCGATCAAAAAGAGAAGCCCCCGCTATTCCGGGTTTTGTCATCTCATAAGGATTTAGAATCAGATCCAATTCTTCTTCTGTCAACACATCATATTGTAAACAAAGTTCGCGAACAGACTTCCCTTTCAATATCGCTTCACGGGCAATACGTGAAACCACTTCGTACCCAAGGTGCGGATTGACTGCTGTAATCACTCCGACACTTTGTTCGACATAATCCTTTAAATGCTGCTCATTAGCCTCAATGCCTTCCAAACAATAATCTGTAAAGACATTGAAAGCATTGTTCATAATGCTGATAGATTGCAACAAATTGAATACAAGCACTGGCTCCATTACGTTCAACTCTAGTTGTCCCGCTTCTGATGCTAAGCAAATCGTATTATCGTTCCCGATTACTTGGAAAGCGACTTGATTAATTAATTCTGGCATGACTGGATTTACTTTACCTGGCATGATGGATGAACCTGGTTGACGGGCTGGAAGTGTGATTTCTCCTAATCCCGCTCTCGGTCCTGAAGCCATCAAACGTAAATCATTTGCAATTTTAGACATATTCATCATACATACTTTCAATGAAGCTGATACCTCAGTGTATGCATCCGTATTTTGGGTTGCATCTACTAAATGTTCTGCTCCTACAAGCGGCAAGTTACTGATTTCAGCTAAATATGTAACAACGTTTTCAATGTAACGCGGATCTGCGTTCAATCCCGTTCCCACTGCTGTTGCTCCCATATTCACTTCATATAAATGTTGACGTGATTGACTTATTCTTTTTATATCCCGATCCAAAACGCGACTGTAAGCCTCAAATTCTTGACCAAGTCGAATCGGCACTGCGTCCTGAAGATGTGTGCGACCCATTTTGATAACATGATCAAATTGTTTTGCTTTTTTCTTTAAAACCGTACTCATCTTGGTCATTGTTTGTAACAATTGCTCCAAAAGACGCAGTGTGGATAAATGAATGGCAGTTGGGAATACGTCATTGGTTGATTGAGACATGTTAACATGGCTATTTGGGCTAACATGTACATAATCACCTTTATTGTGTCCCATAAGTTCTAACGCACGGTTGGCAACGATTTCATTAATATTCATATTCATCGATGTCCCCGCACCGCCTTGAATTGGGTCAACGATGAAATATTCATGCCACTTTCCATCGATCACTTCTTCAGAAGCTTTGACGATAGCGCTTCCAATACCATCATATAACCGTTTGGTATCCATATTCGCTAAAGCGGCCGCTTTTTTAATCATGGCCAGTGCACGAATCATTTCTTCATTGACTTTGTAACCGGTAATCGGAAAATTTTCCACTGCGCGTAAAGTTTGTATACCATAATAAACATCTGCTGGAATTTCCTTTTCCCCAAGAAAGTCTTTCTCGATTCGGTATGTTTTCTCTTCTATCAACATTTCCTCTTGCCCCTTTGTTTGTTCTAGAATGTAATGTCCTCTGCAATCGGTGTTTCCATCATTTCCTTCACTTTTTTAGGATCCTGTGTCTTCGCTAATATCCACATCAACTTAGGAACGATGGCTTCTGTATTCATATTCCTGGAACGAATGATGACATTCTTGTTCACTTTTCGTCCCACTTCGTAAATATCCATATCTTCCCCTTCTTCTAAGCATTGGGTAGTAATGACAACGGATATTCCACATTGCACTAACTCATTCAATTTCTCTAAAATGTTTCTTCCTTGAAATGGAATACCACCGCTTCCATAACTTTCAATTACGATTCCCCGACATTGCTTTTTCAGGTAATCAAAGAATTCAGGCTTAATACCGGGATGCAGCTTGACTAAAGCAACATCAGTACATAGGGAAGCATCCAACTTAGCTTCCTTATTCTTTGGTGAATGAACTGGCTTTAGATACTCAATTTTATCTTTGAATATGGTCGCAATATAAGGATAGTTAATACTTTCAAACGAATCATAGCTTTTCGTTCTCAATTTAATGGCCCTCGTACCCTGAATGACTCTGCCATCAAAAACAACATATACTCCTCCAATATCTTCACAAGCAAACCGGATCGCATCAGAGATATTCCTTTTGGCATCTGTCTTTTTAAAGGCAATCGGGACCTGAGAACCAGTAATGACGATTGGTTTCCCTAAATCTTGTAACATATATGAGAGCGCAGCAGAAGTGTAAGCCATTGTATCAGTTCCATGGGTAATCACAAAGCCATCGTAATCATGGTAGTGCTTATGGATGGATTGTGCCATTTCTGTCCAATCTTCCGGCTGCATATTTGTACTATCAATATTCATCAAAGGCTTACTATCAATCTGACATAGTAAATCCAATCCCGGTAGGTGGCCTAAAATTTCGTCAGCTTTCATTCCTGGAACAAGTCCATTTTTTCCTTCTAACGATGCAATTGTACCACCTGTAGTAAGCAACATCAACTTCTTCATTTTTGATTTTAACTTTTCCAATATACTACCCCCTAATAAGCCTCCCTGTTTCACTATCATTCTAATATCTCAGAAAAGGATTTTTCCGCTGTAAATGTTCATGTAACGCGTACAACACATGTAATTATAGTCATGTTTCATAGTGAAATCAAGCGAAAGTTATTCATTACGCGTACACTTTTTTCAATATGATGTTATAATGGATTTATATAAAAGGAGAGTAATAATAATGATTTTAAATAGATTGACTACATTAAGGAAGTCCAAAAGATGGTCTTTGCAATATACCGCTGACAGGCTCGGAATCGCCAAAAGTACCTATGCCGGTTACGAATCGGGCCACCGCCGCCCTTCATTAGAAACGATTAATTTATTGGCAGGCTTATATGATACCTCAACTGATTACATTCTGGGTCGAGTAGATTATCCATCTAAGGATATGGGTAATGGGTCACCTCAAGTCATGGAATTAACGGATTTACCAGATATGAAGCTAGCTGTAGATGGAATTTCCCTTTCTGAAGAGGAAACGATTCAATTTATCGCTTTTATTAGAGCTAAACGGGAAGTGGAAATAAATCGCGATAAACAAAATGAAACATAGCAGACATTGAGTTTAAACTGGTATTTGGTAAAAGAACCGTACTTCATCAAAACAGGTTCTTATACTGCCTGACATGTTCATTATAACTGTAATATACCGCGGCTTTCATTAATTAGGATAGGTCGGTTCGCCCATTTTGACGGTTGCACGTAATTATTTCTGTGTTTAGAAATTTAAATTTCATTAATTATTATATAGAAGAAAGTCGGTTTTTTTAAAAAAATCATCCATCTTCATTTTCTGTTGTCCTCTTTAGCCTTATTCTTTTTCCCCCTTTATCTATTTGCAATGAAAGAAAAAACATGGCAAAGATCATGGTTTCCCCCGGTGAATTAATCAAAAAAAGAAGCAACATGAAGTGAGAGTTATGTCTTAATTCATGTGCTTCTTTATTGAAATCCTTAAAGAAATGGAAAATTGCTCAATATAATGTCTCAACAGATATGCTGCATTTCCATATATTAAGGCATTTCATCTTCTTTTTCCCTATTCTTGAAAGCTTCATGAGTGACAATATCCTCAATCTGTTCATACTGGCGGCTGTGTTCCTTCTCTTCGCTAATTCTATTATTGGGTAAATTTCCTGGATGTCCTTTTTCTTTATGATTAAAATTTTTACCACGACTCATAACTCATTCTCTCCTTTCCATTCATTGTTTGTCTAGTTTTCCCAAGCACGAAAAAAATATGATTTAATTTCTCTTTTTACAGTTTTTGCAAAAGGGTTGGTTTATCTGTAATTTTCAGCCGATCTTGCGCGACTTATTTCTAAAGTGCCAAGAAATTAATAGTTCAATCCTTTCAAATTAATCGAATCTGAATAAAGAGCTCAAAAAGAACAGGAACCGCCAGATTCCTGTTCTTTTTGTTTATAGGTTTCCCGACTAACAATATTTTTGATAACAAAAATGCTAGGAGAACGTTACCACGGAAGGTCGCCACTTTCTTGAAATGCCCGCAATATGATGAGGAGCGGTTCTGCAACATCCTCCAATTATATTTGCCCCCGCATGGTGCCAATCTTCAGATTTCACATCGAGCCTATTACATGATTCTGGACCATGCCATGTTTTAGTTTCTGGATTATATGATTCACCGGAATTTGGATAAACGATAATTGGTTTATGCGTGTTTGCACGCAACACCTGTATGGCTTCCGTGATAACTGATACAGGCGCACAGTTGATGCCAATTGCGGCAATTTGCTCACTGTCCCCAAACAATCTGGCACACTCCTCCAGCAATGTGCCGTCACTTATCGCTTTTTCATTTTTCAAAGAAAAGGACAGCCAAGCATAGACTTCTGGATAATCTTTCAATAATGAATGTAATACTTTTGCTTCTTGCAGGGAAGGAATCGTTTCAAATGCTAAAATATCGGCTCCCGCTTCAATCAAAGCTGATATTCGTGAGCGATGAAATGCCGCTAAAGTTTCATCTGAAACACCATAATTCCCAACATACTCTGAACCATCTGCAAGATAAGCCCCATAAGGTCCAACTGATGCAGCAACCAATGGCTTAGGTCTAATCGTTTGATATTCTTCCTTCCAAAATTCATCTCTTGCTTTTCTTGCAAGTAAAACCGTTTTCCGGATTAGATCCAATGCCTCTTTTTCTTGTATTCCGCGGAGGGCGAAACCTTCAACCGTTGCTTGATAGCTTGCCGTTATCGCACAGTCAGCACCAGCTCGAAAGTAGTCAGAGTGAACCTGGTAAATCACTTCTGGATTTTCAAGTAATACACGTGCAGACCACAGGGGATCGTCCAAGTCACACCCATGACTTTCAAGCTCTGTAGCTAAAGCTCCGTCCAAAATCATGACTGAATGACCTCGTAAAATTGCTTCAATTGGGTTAATTTTATTCTTCATCGTCTACTCCTCTTTTCTTTATGGTTTGTGTCAGATAATAACTTCCATAGCAAAACAAAATAAACGGAATGCCACAATATAGGGCTATTCTTTGTGTAGGATCAAATGCAATTCCTATGCAAGAAGCAAGACATAGCATAAATGAAACGATTGGTACGAATGGATATAATGGTGTATGATAAGCCAAATCATTAACTGAGTTTCCTTCGTTTATATATCGTCTGCGAAATAGAAACTGTGACGCGCTAATACTCATCCAAACTATAACCACGGCTAGTCCAGAAATGGATACAAGCACTATATATACAGTATCCGGCGCAATAATACTCGAGAAAAGTGCTAAAACACCGCCTAGCATACTGAAAAGGACTGCATTCAAGGGAACACCCCGTTTTGTCAATTTTGCAAATATTGGTGAAATAGTTTTCTTATCTGCAAGTGACCAAAGCATCCTGGATGAGGCATATAGTCCTGAGTTTGCAGCAGACAAAATGGCAGTTAATATAACAAAGTTCATAATATCCGCTGCATATGGCACTCCAATTCGTTCTAGAACGGCAACAAAGGGGCTCTCTAATACGCTTGCATCCGAAACAGGCAATAATGCGGATAAAACAACGATGGTACCTACAAAAAAGATAATCAATCTCCATAATGTCATACGGATTGCCTTTGGAATCGTTTTTTCCGGATTCACAGTTTCTCCAGCTGCAACTCCGATCAATTCAGTTCCAGAAAATGCAAAATTCACCGCGAGCATCGTCATTAGAATGGCAAAAGCACCATTTGGAAATAAACCTGCACTTGTAACATTGGAAAATAACGGAGCTGATTGTGCGTTAATCATTGGAATGAAACCTATCATTGCCGCAACTCCCAGAATAATGAATATTACAATAGCAAATACCTTTATAGACGCAAACCAGAATTCGGATTCAGCGAAAAACTTAACGGTCCACGCATTTAATGCCAAGACCAAAATGGCAAAAAGAGCACTCCATATCCAGACACTGATTGAGGGAAACCATCGCTGCATCAACAATCCTGCAGCCGTGAATTCCGAACCTAGTGCAACAGTCCAGGTTAGCCAATACAACCAGGCTACTGTATACCCTGTCCCTGGTCCGATGTATTTGGCTGCGTAACTATGAAACGCACCTGTCTCGGGCATATGCACTGATAGTTCACCTAGACATAGCATGACTAGATAAACCACTAATGCACCAATCAGATACGAAAGGATGGTTCCGAACGGACCAGCCTGTTGAATCGTATAACCCGAACTTAAGAATAAACCAGTTCCAATCACCCCGCCAAGCGATAGCATTATTATATGCCGTGCTTGCATTTGCCTTTGAAAATCATGCTTCCTTTTGTTCTCCATTCTAACTCTCCTTAATCTTGCATCCAGAAAAAACGAAAACGCACTCCAAAAAAGAGTGCGTTACTGACAAATAAACACGTACGGTCTTATCTATCAAGGTTTCACCCCCTGGAATTAGCACAGTGTCTTTGTAGACCTGTTGCTGAGGTTTCATAGGGCCAGTCCCTCCACCTCTCTGGATAAGAAATTATTTTTTTATAACTTTATCAATCTATGATAAAATTGTCAAGTTTTGTTTCGGAATGTAAAGACTTCCTCTTTTAAATGATAACGATCATGGCGTCTGCGGCATTAATATTAAATTGTTTCTGGAACAGGCGCTAAGCGTAATAAAATGGAAAATAAAACTAATCGGGGTCATGTTGGTCCTTAAAAATGGCGACATCTTAAAAGATGTCACCATTTTTTACTTTTTCCTTAAGGACGTTCTATTTCAAATAATTCCCCTAGTTTTGTATAGGTATGACCTGCTAATCTTGCTACAGGTTTTAGCCCATTCTGGTCAATACGGCCATTATGGTAAATATCTTGCTCTATATGATAGCAGACTATTTTCCCTATCAGTAAATCACAACCTGGTTTATTCTTGGAACCTGCCAATGGAATCGATTGCTCTAATGTACATTCGAACCGCACCTTCGCTTCTTCCAATCCTGGTACGGATACCTTATCACTAACAGCCAGCGTGAAATTAGTAAGACCCAATTCACTTTCTTCAGATGGGAGTTCCTTGGCCGTTCGATTTGCATCAGCAACATTATTTTCGTCAGTGATATGAACAACGAACTCACCTGTTTGAATTGCATTTCGGGCTGTATCCTTTGAAACTCCTTCTTTCCGTTGAACAGAAATGGAAATCATCGGAGGATTTGAACTGACTATGTTAAAAAAGCTGAACGGCGCTATATTGATTGTACCGGTTTCGGATTGTGTCGTAACCAGCGCTATAGGTCTCGGTATAATGCTTCCAGTCAAAAACTTATAATTATCCCGTTCAGTTAGACTTTCAGGGTTAACAGAAATCATCTTCATTCCCTCTCATTCTTATAAAAAGTTCTTTTGAAACCATGAACCTGCTGCATCAACCTCTGAACGTGTCAACTGATGACCGTAATTTCCCCACTGAACTTCAACTGTAGCGCCAGCTTGCCGTAAAAGTTGATTAAGTTCATCTGTTTCTTCTGCTGGGCAAATAGGATCGTTTTTACCTGCAGCTATAAATACAGGCATATCTGAAAGGGACGGCAAAGCAATCCCTCGTCTTGGAACCATTGGATGATGAAGAATCGCTCCTTGTAATGCCCCCTCGTAATGGAACAGCAAACTTGCCGCTATATTTGCACCATTGGAATAACCTAATGCCACCACTCTGTCACGGTCGAAGTCATATTTTCCGGATGCTGATTCCAAGAAGTCATAAAGCTCCTTCGTTCGGAAGATCAAATCCTCTTCATCAAAAACCCCTTCAGCTAACCGTCGGAAATAACGGGGCATTCCATTTTCAAGTACATTTCCCCGTACGCTCAATACGGATGAACCCGGTGAAACCATTTCGGATAATGGCAAGAGATCTGTTTCCGTTCCTCCAGTGCCATGTAAAAGCAGTAGTAACGGAGCTTCTGGATTACTTCCTTTTTGAAAAATATGTTTCATCATTTATCCTCCTCTAGTACTCTCGGCACTGCCGGCAGTAACGTTTTTTCCATGACTTCCCGCTTTTCTTCCAACCATGGCGGCAGCATTAATTTACTGCCCATCGTTTCCTTCGTTTCATCATGAGCAAAGCCGGGTGGATCTGTGGCAACTTCAAAGAGTATGCCTCCATCTTCCCTGAAATAAATCGCATCGAAGTATTGTCGGTCTGTAAAGGGTGTCACACCATAGCCATGGTTACCGATATGCTCCCTCCATTCTTTATGATCTTCATTATCGCTCGCACGCCATGCAATGTGATGGACAGTTCCCACTCCGATTTTACCGTTTGGTAAAACCGTTTTTTTAACATCGATCAAATTTCCGATATCCGATGTGGATTTGAAGCGGATGAAATCGCCCTCTTCCCCAACCTTTTGAAGGCCCATCACTTCCTCTAATAGTTCCATCGTTTTGATCGGTTTTGACGTCAATAATACAGCTCCGCCGAAACCCTTGACCGCCTTATCAGCTGGTACACCGCCGAATGACCACTCGCTATTTTTACCTTCTTTACGCTCAACCAGTTCAAGTTGCAAACCATGTGGGTCTTGGAACTCAAGATATTCCTCACCGAAACGTGAAACCTTTTCAAAGTCTATATTAAATTTACCCAAACGATTTTCCCAGAAGCCCATTGAACCCTCCGGAACTGCATATGTTGTAATCCCCACTTGTCCGGAGCCAATTGTCCCTCGGTATGCCTCAGGCCAAGGAAAGAAAGTGATGATTGTGCCCGGTGAACCGGATTCATCTCCGAAATATAAATGATAGGTGCCTGGATCATCAAAATTAACGGTTTTCTTCACCATACGCATTCCCAATACTCCAGCATAAAAATCCACATTCTCTTGAGGATTGCCTACAATTGCGGTTATATGATGTATCCCTGCATTTTGCTTTTGCATGCCGATTACTTCCTTTCCCGTTGATTAATTAGTTGATTTTGTATTTAGTGGTTTTAAATTCGATTCAATATCCTTTCTTTTCGATTCCAAAAAAGGTGGCAGGGCAAGGTTCTCACCTAGATGCTGCTCAGCTTCATCCACTTCAAAACCAGGTCCATCAGTAGCTAGTTCAAATAATATGCCATTCGGCTCCCTAAAATAGAGTGAACGGAAATAAAAGCGGTCCACATATCCCGAGTTCACGAATTTCGATTCACTAATCTTTTCTACCCATTTTCTCAATTCTTCTTCATCATCCACCCGGAAGGCAACATGGTGTACTCCACCCCTCCCCAGCCTTTCCCGAGGTATGTCATTCCTTTCTTCGATATGGAGTTCCGCTCCTGTTCCTCCTTCACCTGTCTCGTAAACGACTATCGGATTTTGCCCCCTGATAGCGGATGGGTATGTGCCTGATTTCCTGAATCCCAATACCTCGATAAGAACACTTTCTGTTTGTTCAATATTGGGTACTGTAAGTTTTACTGGTCCTAATCCAAGGATGGAAAACTCTTGCGGTACTGGGCTTCCATCCCACGGAAATCCTCCTTGAACACCGTTATTATCCTGATCGGAAACCAGAAGAAGCCTCTGCCCTTCTGGATCTTTAAAAGAAAGTACCTTTCTTTCAAAACGGCTCGATATTTCATCGTGCTCTACATTGAATTCCACAAACCGTTCTTTCCAATATTCCAGCGCTACATTATCCTTCACCCTTAAAGAAATTTCTGAAATGCTATTGTTTCCCTCATGAGTGCGGGCAGCATTTGGAATTTCAAAAAACGTCAATTCCGTACCCGGTGAACCAATTTGATCTCCATAAAATAAGTGATACACACGAACATCATCTTGATTCACCGTTTTTTTGATTAATCGCATCCCTAAGACTTTTGTGTAGAATTCAAAGTTATTTCCCGCTTTTGCTGTAATCGATGAAACATGATGTAATCCTTTTAATTCCATCCGTACCACTCCTATCTTTATAAATCTCCCCTTACGGAGATGAATTAATCCGCTAATAATATCTCGAATTCAAGGTATTTAACCTGAAATAATACTTTTAATACAAATATCTTGATTTAAAGATAAACGACAGGGATAAAATTGTCAACCATTTTCATTCAAATAATTTTACCGGATTCACTTATCATAAAATAATAAAATCAGGCCAAAATAAATCGGTATAAGAATGGAGGTGTGATATATGGTTAAAGATTTTTTTAGCGCAATTGAAGATAGACGCTCTTATTATTCCCTTAGCAAGGAAAATGTTGTTCCTGATAAAAGGATTAAAGAAGTTATCGATCATGCCGTTCAATACTCCCCTTCCGCTTTCAACTCCCAAAGTGCCAGAGTGATTGTTTTAACTGGTCAAAGCCACGACCAATTATGGGATATCACGAAAGAAACATTAAGAATAGCAGCCGATGGCAAAGATTTTAAAAAAACGGAAGAAAAAATGAGGTCATTTATAAATGGTTATGGAACGGTTTTATTCTTTGAAGACCAGGCCATAATAAATAGGCTCCAAGAACAATACAAAACGTATGCCGAAAATTTTCCGATTTGGTCGAACCAATCTTCTGCCATTTTACAATTTGTCGTATGGACTTCCTTGGAAATTGAGGGGTTTGGTGCAAGCCTTCAGCATTATAATCCTTTAATCGATGACGAAGTGAGAAAGACATGGGATATATCACGAGATTGGAAACTCATCGCACAGATGCCCTTTGGAAAACCCACTTCAGAACCTGGCGATAAAGACTTCTCACCACTTGAAGAAAGAGTGAAATATTATCAATGATATAATAGGGGCTGGCTCTACATAACGAGCCAGCCCTTTTATTTTATTTCGCTTTAGTAATCCGGAAATGTTGCAAAAAATTTTGAAAATATCAATGACGCAAAGCCTATATACTCAAAAACCGGCATGATTTTGATATCCTCACTGAGGTTCAACACGTATATTTCACATCCCCCTCTTATTGAATGGGTGAAGAACGCCCTGGCAGCCATTCCTTCAAATAATATGGGAGTACACCGGAATATTGTTTAGCAGCATGTCCACTTTTCAATAGGTTATATGTCTTATCCTTACATGTTAAATGCTCCATAACTGGATAAATCATTTCCTGTGGGACCAGTCGATCATACTTACTTGCTATGACCAAAACACTAGCATCAATTTTCGATAGCTTCGCTTTTTTTCCCCTTACCTTAAAGCTACCATTAACCAAGCTATTTTTTATCAATAAATCCTTGGTTATTTGTTTTGCGGCTGCTCCGGATAATGGTACATGCCCATTAGCCCAAGCATTGAAGCGGCGCCAGTTTTGAACGTATTTCTCATCATCCGCTTGATTCAATAAAGATAAATAAGGTGATATATAGACGGGCGATGTAATTAACCGGATTCCATATTTAACTGCACTGGCCGGTATCGTTTGATAAATATCTATTGTCTCGTCAAAATCCGCTGTCCCTTCTTTAAGCGCCTCCTGCCATTGATCAAAAAATTCCGAGGCACTGAAATCCACCGGGGTCACGGAAAGTATCAAATTCTTGATCGGCTCGTCTGCAATGGCAGCATATATTGCGGCTATTGTACCGCCGAGGCAAAACCCCATGACTGTAATTTCCGATGCTCCAGAGTGGCGTAATGCACGCTGCACTCCTTTTTGAATATAATCGACGATATAATCTTCGATCGATATGTCACCATCTTCAAATCCCGGGCTTCCAAAATCAAGTAAATACACATCAAAACCTTCATTTACAAAAGATTCTATTAAACTATTACCTGGGGATAAATCAAGGATCAAAGGAGTATTGATTAGTGAATATATAAGAAAAACCGGTACCTCATATTTTTTTTGTGCTGAAGGATAAAACCAAAGCGTTGATTTGTTTTTTTTCCATACCGCTATTTTCGGAGTCAGTCCCATTTCAGGCAATGGCTGATTGGGAATATTCAATAAATGTTGCCATTTAGTTTTGGACTCAGATTGATTTTTCGGCACTTTCCGCTTAACCATTTGAATTCTCCTGTCGAACTGAATTGAACTCAGGCAACTGTGAGCTTAACAATAAGGAGTTATTTAGAAAATCAGATATCCTTTTTTTACTCCCTTCCTTTTCATTGGATGCCAATCTTGATTTCTTTTTGATGCTGCGGGATGAATTGGCATTGCCTTTATTGCGAATTGAAGAATTACCCCCGACATTCCCGCCCCTATTCTCAACAAGTATAGAGACCAATTCTTCCAACCCATCAATTTTTTCTTCGAGTTGGATGACTAATTTCGCTAAACTCGCCACATCTTTTTTTGTTGGATAATTCATGATGATGGACATTCTTTCTGAGGCTTCCTGCAGACTATTTATTCTTGGCACCTGCATTTGCGCATTATCGCTCACTCTTTCGATTAATTCGCGATTATTCAGCAGATTTTGAATTTTACTATTCAGCTGTTGCTCTTTTTGTGTGCCTAGTAATTTAAGCCCTTTATAAAAATTGGATTTTTCCGCCATATATTTCTTCCTTCCTTTCTCCTCCGTTTACACTAATGCCGATATTCCACCGTCAATGATCAAAATATGACCTACCATATAGTCAGAAGCCTGGGAGGCTAAAAATACGGCGGCACCCTTTAAATCATCTTCATCGCCAAACCTGCCAGCCGGAGTTTTACCTAATATGTCATAGTTAGACTTTTCAAGAATTTTCTTTGTGATTTTAGTCGGGAAAAATCCAGGTGCAATTGCATTGACTTGGATACCGTATCTAGCAAGTTTAACTCCTAAATCCTTGGTCATTGTAATGATGGCACCCTTACTGGTGTTATAAGCTATCGTATCCAAAAGCTCTGGAAACGTCCCGCCAAGTCCTGTCACCGATGCAATATTTATGATTTTTCCGGAATTTTGCTGCTTCATGACCTTCGCTACAGCCTGTGAAAACAGGAATGTACCTGTAACGTTAACATTCAATACTTTTTCCCACTTGTCCTTGGGAAGATCCAAAAGCGGACCTGACCAGGATGTACCGCTATTATTGACAAGAATATCAATCGTGCCGAATTGAGCAACCGTTTCCTGAACGACATGGTCAATGGCACTCACATCGGTGATATCACATTCAAAGGCAACGGCATTAACACCCATCGATTGCAAGTCTTCACATACCTCCTTACAGACAGGCAGATTTCGTGAAGCGATGACTATATTTGCGCCAGCCTCTCCCAACGCCATGGCGATCTGTTTTCCCAGTCCTCTGCCGCCGCCGGTAATGATAGCCGTTTTATTAGTCAAATCGAACATATTACTCAATGTAGTCAACTTTTCAGCCCTTCCTTAATGAAGTATTATTTATATAAAACCGTCTATATCATTATAGAAAGGCCTATCCAATATTGTGCTTAAAATAGCCTAATGCCTCTGCCTTTTGTTTTATCAACAAGTTTCACTTATATTTAGAATGCTTCTGTCAGCTGGCAGAAACTGAAAACGTAATTCGGCAGGCGGTAATTTATTTGATCGATTCATATCTTAGATCCGCTCAGCGGTGGATTCTTTGCCATAAAAAAACTCTGGCAATCGCTGGATTATTTGACTGATTGAGCAAAATCGGATACTTAACCTGTTTTGTCGTTTACACTATAGAATAGTAAGGAGGTTAAAAAATGACAATACATCACTTTCATTTAACTGCCGAGTGGCCTGGCGGCAGAAATGATAGCGGCACGATTCATTCAGGGAATCTTCAAACACAGATAAGCATTCCTACGGAAATGGAAGGACCAGGGATTGGGACTAATCCAGATGAAATGCTGCTTGGAGCGGCATCGACCTGCTATATCATTACCTATGCTGCCATGTTAGAGCGGTCCCATATAGAAAAGATGAGCTTGACCATGCAATCGGAAGCGTTAGTGGATGTTACGAATGGTGTATTCACCTATAAGAAAATCATTCATCGCCCCGCACTTATATTGGTGCCGGGTACTTCTGAAAAAGTGGTTGAAAAAGCGAGGAGACTTGCTGAAAAAGCCGAGACTTCATGTATGATTTCCAGGGCGATCAAAGGGAATGTAGCAGTGGAGTTGATTGCGGAAATTTCCATAGCACAGTAACCTTGAATAAACGGAAAAAGTGCCTAACCCTATATCGGTTTAGGCACTTTTTGAACTATTGAATGGTATTCACTTTATTTTCAACCTCGCGGCACACTTCATCAGCCGTTAAACCATTTGCCTCAATGATAGACGCTTTTAATGAAGTATCGCTTATACCCATCACATTACTTTCCAAACCTGTTACCACACAACAATCCACGTTTTTTGCGTCAGCTTCTTGTTTAATTTCCACAACATCAAAACCTTTTTCACGAAGTGCTTCCTGAATATTCGTTAATGATTCTTCAACACCGATTCTTGACATCAACACACACCTCCTCTACCTTCTAACCTGTCCTTATCCCCCTCAATATATGTATAGGATGCAAAGGAAATAGGAAAAGTAATATCGAGGTGATAAACATGAATGGAAAAAACAAGAAAGATGCTTCACAAACTCGTTTAGGTTCTTCTCAGGTAGAGGGGCAAGGTACCACTACAAAAGAAACCGGGTCCTTCGCTCAACCCTCTTCACTTAAAAAACAAAAGCGTACCTGATAAAAGAGAATCCTAAATCAACCATGAAATTCAAACCATGATATGAAAAAAAAACGCTTGGTTTATCCGCCAAGCGTTTTCCGATGTATGATCTTTTTTGCTTTACTTTAAAATCAGGGACATCTCTTACATATTTTGCTTTCTGACTTCCTCTTGGATCTTAAGATCATTCAATTGATCTCCATCAATTTTTTTTGAATCCATTTTTCCTTTATCGGCTCCATCTGGGTTTAAATCACTTGCCCTTAAATTATTATTGCGAGATGCTTGCTCGTTCCATTTGGTCATCATGATCTCCTCCTCAGTCCTTTATCCTTCCCAAATCTAAGAATATTCATGAATACCCCCCATCATTTATTGCAAAGATAAAAATGGAGGTGGTTATATTGGAACCAAACAAACCCGGCAATAAGAATGTACCGGATTTCAAAGAGTTGAACGATCGTATCATAAGAGAAGCATCAGAGAGTCCCCGTTTAGTGATTAAAACCAATTTGGATGCAAAGAATGTAAATGATGAGAACCCTTATTCAGATCGTATTAACAGTGAAGGATTTTCTGATTTTTTTGAGGAATAAAACAATAAAACATGCTTGGCAGCCTCAACCAAAGGTTCGCAGGCACCAGTTGATCTATAATTGGAACGTAAGGTGCGAGACTCCTGCGGGAAAAGCGAGTCCATGAGAGACCCCACAAGCGCAAATGCGCCGAGGGCGGACAGCCCGCCCAAAACGAGTGCCTTAGTGGAAATCAATGTTCAAATTAAAAACCGGCTTAATAAGCCGGTTAATCTTAAAAATATTTTTTCTTCCAAAAAATGAATGCAGTCGTCCCCGCCAAAGTGATGGCAATTAATAATGTAAAAATGAAAGCAAACTGATTATGTTCAAATGGCAGTTCCACATTCATTCCATAAAAACTTGCCACCATCGTCGGCAGCGTTAATATAATGGTCACTGATGTTAGAAACTTCATGGCATTATTGACATTATTGGAAATGATCGAAGCGAATGCATCCATCATACCGCTAAGAATGGATAGATACACTTCTGCCATTTCGATAGCCTGAGCATTTTCGATGATTACATCCTCAAGCAATTCTTTATCTTCTTCATACATTTTCAGATAATTAAATCGGAGGATCTTATCAAGGACTACACGATTGGATTTCAATGATGTCGTAAAATAAACAAGGCTTTTTTCCAAAGCAAGGAAAGTGTATAATTCTTTATTTTTCATTGACTGATGTAATTCACGTTCGGCTTCATTTGTCATCTTGTTAATCTGTTTCAGGTAACGTAAATAATAGGATGAAATCTCGAATAATATTTGTAAAGCAAATCTCGTCTTCTTATTGGTGAAGAATCCTTTGATCTTATTGTTTTTGAAATTCGCCAATATCGGAGTTTCTTTCAGAGATACCGTAATGAAACAGTCTTTGGTAAAGATCATGCCTATGGGAATCGTTTCAAAAATCGGTAAGTCGGCTTCATCCCTGGTCAAATATGGGAAGTCGACAATTATTAAAACATTATCATCCTCTTTTTCGATTCGCGGTCTTTCCTCATCATCGAGTGGATCTTTCATGAAATTGATCGGTAACTTCAAAGTCGAGCATATATAATCTATTTCGGCTTCTGTGGGCGCGACAATGTTCACCCAGGAACCTTTTGTCATTTCCTCGATATTATTCAGGTGACGGTTATCATCCGTCTTGTAGATTTCAATCATTTTTTGACCTCCTCTTCTATAGAGAAAGCCTTATTTACCTTCTTCGAGCAGATACTCAGGGAGAATAACAGTCTCGACTTCTAGCATCATATTGGCTTCCTCTTGCTTTCTGGGTTCAGGATCATAAGAACTGCTGCTCACTCGTATCCACTTCCTTTCGATTCTTTTATCTTAATCCTTATTCATTTAAAGCACAATAAAGAATTTAATACCTTGAATCCTTGTTCAGAATTCGTAATCATCTGACATTTATCAATTGATAAATAAAATGCCACTACAAAAAAAACGCCTGGGTAGCCCCAAGCGATAGTTAGTAGGCAAAAAGGGTTCGGAAAACGTAACTGATGTTCCTAAACCACCAGAATCGAAACACACCTTCAACTCCTCGGGCATGATTACAATTTTCAGATGTTGATTTCCACTCCAGTTTGTTTAAAATCATGGTTCGGAATGGTCTCATCCTGAACCATGGAAGCCCTGGTTATCATTCATTTTTATTACTTTTTATGAAACCCTCATTAGATTGAAGAAATTTGCGACACTCCTGCCGAAGTACTGGCTAGCAGAGACACCACAGGCGCCTGCTTTGATGCGGCTTCGGCAGTCGGCGGAAAAGAAGCGGCGGATTTCTGAAATCAAAACAACCTTTTAATAAAAAAAACTGCAGACAAACTAAACAAGTTTGTCTACAGTCTGACACTTGGGTACTCCCAAGCGATTTGCTTTATCCATGCTTTGCATTATTATAATAGTGAACACCGTACATGGCGCCTTCGTCCACCATTTTATTGTCATCATGATCATATGGATCAGGGTGACCCGCCTTTTCAATTACAGGATCCAACTCTGAAGCCGTCCTATTCCAAAAGCCTACCGTTTTTGCTTTTGCATTGGACCACATGTCCTTCACTTTTCCTCTGTTTGTTTTATTCGATAAAAATGAGACTCCGGCAACTCCGACTCCTAGTAATACTGCGTTTCTTCCTAATGCCATCATTACCTTCCCCCTTATTTATTTGGCTTGCTATATATATACCCGCCGCCAGTTCATGTAAACCTTTATTTATATGGAGGAATTTGATAAAAGAAATTAGGTTTCATTATTTCATTGTTATATGGCTGATGGAAAACATGGGTCGTGGCTGGTGACACCGGTGGAATTAACCAGGTCCAATCCCCCGTTACTTTCCGGTCATATGAGGCTTCTTTTTCTTCGAATTTCTTGAATTGCTTAGCTGCTGTATGGTGATCAACAATGCTGACTCCGTGTTTTTTATACGAATGAAGGACTGCTTCATTCAGTTCGATAAGGGCTCGATCTTTCCATAAACTCGAATCACGTTTAATATCCAGGCCCATCCTCTCCCCGATTGCCGGCAGCATATTGTAGCGTTCTTCATCAGCAAGATTCCTCGCACCGATTTCCGTTCCCATGTACCACCCATTAAATGGTGCAGCTGAATAAGTAATACCGCCAATTTCCAGCCTCATACCAGATATGATTGGAACTGCGTACCATTTTAGTTTAAGATCTTCGAACCATGTCAGTTCAGGGTGGGTGATTTGAACCTCTTTAACGAGGCTTTCAGGTATATCATGAAAACTAGCGGTTTTTCCGTTCACTTGGACTACAAGGGGTAATATATCGAAAGGTCCGAATTTCGCTTCCCACCCTAATGCCATACATCGCTTGGTGAATTCGATTGAACTTGAATCGCCGATTACTCCATGTTCCGTCTCATATCCTGCATAACGAATAAGTTGATGATTCCAAATATCCACTTTTCGATCATGATCTTTCTGTTTGAAAATTGTAATCACCGGTCTGATATTCCCATTATTCGTAGCATATTCGATATGTTCGAAGAGGGCCGATACAATTTGTTCCTCGCTTTGAATCATTCTTTTATCAATCACCCTTAGTGATTCCCAAAAAAAGCGACCAATGCAACGATTGCTATTTCGCCAAGCTACTTTAGCACCATATACCAATTCTTCATATGTATGTTCATATCTGCCTGTTTCATTTATTTCCTTTTTAATTTGTTCGATCCTGCCATTTATGTCCTCTTCCGTTTTCAATAATTCCGGATAACTTGTCCTGATAAAGGATACGGCCTCTTGCAGTAACTCACTCATCTTTCCCACGGATCCTTCCATTTGCAAAACTTTGACTTCAATATTAAAATAACATATTTTTCATGGTATCTCTAAACAACACATTTTTAAAAGCACGCTTTTTTTTAAAATGTGGCAAATCCGAGGCGGAATCCTTTTCATGATACTTAAAGTAAGCTCGTGAATTTCTTATACTATAACATCTCTAGTAACTAAATAATTTTCGGTAAAGTTGTTACATATGAGGTAAATGCATTATAATATATTAATAATGAGGTGATATGATGAATAATACGACACTTTGTCCACGATTTGAAAAAGGAATGCAAATCTTGAGTAAACGCTGGACTGGATTGATTGTCAATCAATTACTTAATGGCCCTCAACGGTTTTGTAATATTGAATCTGCATTCCCGATAAGCGGCAGGATTCTTTCTGAACGTTTAAAGGACTTGGAAATTGAAGGTATTGTTAAAAGGGACGTATATCCAGAGACACCGGTCAGGATTGAATATTCTTTAACTGAAAAAGGCAAGGCCCTTGCACCGGTTATGAACGAAATTCAAAATTGGGCACAAGAATGGCTCGACCCAATACAGAATCAATGATATAGGCTAAAGATAAGGGAGGAAGATCTGCCAAATGCGGACTTCCTCCTTTTTTTGTTTAAGCTCCAGCGACTAGTGGTATATTTTTTACAGATAGAATAACACTAGGTTTATTCCAAATTTATGGGCGGTGAATTCATGAAACAAGCAGATTGCATTATTATTGGTGGAGGTATAGCCGGGATTCAGGCAGCCATCCAGCTAGGAAGATATAAACATGATATTATCGTCATTGATTCTGCTCAAGGCCGCTCCTCCATTGCCAAGGCATACCATAACATTCTTGGGTGGCCAGACGGGGTAAGCGGGAAACAATTAAGGACGCTTGGCAGGCAGCACGCTGAAAAATTCGGTGTCGAATTCACGGATGATACCGTGACATCTCTAGAAAAAAAGCAGGACAAGTTTTTTATCCAAACTAAAAATGACAGGGAATATCAAGCAAAAATGATTTTTCTTGGTACTGGCATTACCGATAACATTCCTCCAATCAAAAACATCCATTCAACTCTTGGGACATCCACATATATATGCCCTGACTGTGATGGGTATGAGATCATGGATAAGCAAACCGTTGTTCTTGGTGGCGGAAATACGGGTGCAGGCATGGCGCTTACTCTATTATATTGGTCAAAAGATATCATTTACGTAAACCATTTGAAATCTAAAATTGATGATGAGTATAGAGAAAAGTTAACGGCAAATCACATTCCCGTAATTGAAGAGGAAGTTTGTGAGGTTCATGTCGATGCCAATCAGGAGTTAACGGGCATAGAATTAATATCTGGTAAAATTATCAGAGCTGAAAAGGCATTTACGGCGTTTAAAGGGAACAAGCTTAATAATGGCCTAGCCTTACAATTGGGTGTGCAGGTCAATGAAAACAATCATGTCGTGGTTCATCCCCGGACTAAAGAAACGAATATTAAAGGAGTCTGGGCAGGCGGCGACCTCGTTGCCCATTCCGAACAAGTCACCATTTCCATGGGAGATGGCACCCAGTCAGCGATATGGATTCATAAGAGATTGTTAGGCCATCCACTTCCTTATGATTGACAGTTTACTGAATTAAAAGGCGCCCTGTTCACCAGGGCGCCTCAGTTTGTAGACAAAAGGGGTTATATCTGAATTTTAAAACAAAGTTGATAGGAGCGGGTGTTCGAGACTCCTGCCGGAAAAGGACCGCCCGCGGAAAGCGAGTGCCTGGAGTGGAGATCAAATTGTCTACAATTTTAGGCGACCTATTCACCAGGCCGCCTTTTACATTGTTATTTAAAAGCTTTTCCAGGTCAGTCATTCAATACACCTCTACATTCGATTCCTTCCCTTAAAAACCTTAACCAAAATGAGAATGACCGCGATGATAAGCAAGATATGTATAAAGCCTGCAGCCACTTTGAAGACTAAACCAAGAACCCATAATAATATTATTACACCAATAATCGTCCAAATCATGATAATCCCCCTTTCTTCCCTTTTAAAGGACTTTTTATTAATAAGAAGTTACAACAATATTTTCACTTACATTTAAAATACCCATATCTTTCTCTAACAAACCTCCCCCTTATTTTTTACATAAAACTGTAAATGCTGTAAATGATAATAAAGAAATAAGGAATCTTCCATATTGATTATCATTCACCATTAGGAAGAGACTTTCAGGTTTTTAAAGGTTCTACAATTAGGCAGAAAAAATCATTAAAAAGAAGGAGTCGTTCATTCATGAAAAAGTTTTTCGTCATCTGTTTAACAGCTTGTTCCCTATTCCTAGTCAACCTTAATCATCCGGTTGCACAGGAAAATAAAGCAAAGACTGAAAGTGTACAATTCACTGATGCTCAAAAATCGGAAATCGCTAAGATCCAAAAACAAATACTCGCTGACAAAAAGAGATTGATCGAAAAATATGTTGAGTATGGCGCGCTTTCGAAAGAAGAAGCCGATAAAATGGTTTCACATTTTGAAAAACATTATAAAATGATGGAAGAACATAATTTCCAAATACCGCCGCACCGTCCGCATGCAGGACATATGCATAAGTAATTGTAAGTTTTTGCCGATATATCCAGATAATCCGACCTGATAAAAAGGCCGGATTATTTTCATTTCTTTCGTCCTTGATAAATAAACATGGCGCGTTTACCATTTACTAAAGGATTTTATTTCTCTTTAGCGAAATACATAACTATGAGAAATGAAAGGGTGAAAAGGATGAACAAAATAGGTATAACAGCAAGAGACTTATTTCACTTGAAATCAGTAACCGATCCAAAGCTATCACCGGATGGCAGCATGGCGGTTTATGTCCAAACCAGAATAGATGAAAAAACGGAAAAATACATTTCCAATCTGTTTATGTTCAGCCTGATTACGAATGAAACAAAGCAATGGACGTTTGGGGATAATCGTGATACATCACCAGCCTGGTCCCCCGACGGCAAGCATATCGCCTTTATATCAGATAGATCAGGAAAAAAACAAGTCCACATTATCGGGAGCATTGGCGGGGAAGCTCGCCAGCTCACCCATTTCGTTAACGGCGCTTCAAAGCCTATTTGGTCCCCTTGTTCCACCAAGTTACTGCTTTCTACCGGGTTAAAGGAAGGCGAAAACCTTAATACGGCCAAGGAAAATGATCTATCCAAAGAAGTTAATAGGTATGACCGGATCAAGTATAAATGGGATGGGAGAGGCTATTTTGATCAGTTGTATCAGCAGCTTGTTATAGCGGACATTTTTAAAGGAGAATTCACATTGCTGACGGAAAACAATATTGATCATCTTCCGAATGCGTGGTCTCCAGACGGACAGCGTATTGCATTCATAAGCGGGGATGCAGAAAGAAGTGATGATGAACTTTTTTCAGATATATTCATCATGGATCTTGATACGAAATCTTTAGAGAAAATTACGGATAGTACAGGTTTCTTTAGAGATCCTAAATGGTCTCCAAATGGCGAATATCTATCTTTCATTGGCCATAATAAAGAATTTGCCGGTGCCACCTTTTCAAATATCTGGTTATATTCCATCATGGACCAAACTACTCAGTGTTTGACCGACGGATGGGACGTGCAAATTGGAGATTCCGCAATAGGGGATTTCCAAATCGGAGCCGTCGACCCAGGTATTTTGTGGACAAACGATAGTCAAGGTTTTTACTTTTTAATAAGTGATTATGGAAATACCGGAGTATATTATGGTTCCATTGAAGGAGCTATGTATCCATCAATCCTTGACCCGCAGCATATATACGGCCTGACTATAGATCCCGAAAGCCACCGTGCTGTCGTGGCCATCAGTACACCTGTTCATCCTGGCGATCTCTTTGCTTATAACCTTACCAATGGTGATAAGGAACAAATCAGTTTTGTTAATGAGGTTTTTTTGAAGGATAAACATTTGTCCATGGCTGAACCCATTACTTTTCCATCAGTCGATGGGCTTACCATTCACGGCTGGATCATGAGACCGAACGGTTTTAATGGTAGTCAAAAATATCCGCTCATTTTAGAAATCCACGGCGGACCGCATATGATGTATGCTAATACCTATGTTCATGAATTCCAGACCTTGGCTAATGAAGGGTATACTGTATTGTTCACTAACCCGCGAGGGAGTGTAGGATATGGCCAGGACTTCGTAAACGCCTGCCGTGGCGACTATGGAGGCATGGATTATAAGGACTTAGTGGCTGGAGTCGATCACGTTCTAGCTACATATGATTTTATAGACGATGAAGATTTAGGGGTATCCGGAGGAAGTTATGGAGGATTCATGGTAAATTGGATCATCGGACATACCAACCGCTTCAAGGCGGCTGTGTCTCAGCGTTGTATCAGTAACTGGCTAAGTTTTTATGGGGTCAGCGACATTGGCTATTATTTTACAGAGTGGGAAGTTGGCGGCGATATCATTAACTCTGCTGAAAAACTATGGCAGCACTCTCCATTAAAATATGTCTCCAATGTGGATACGCCTTTACTTTTACTTCACGGAGAAAAGGACTTCCGCTGTCCCATTGAACAGAGCGAGCAATTTTTTGTCGCTTTAAAACGGCAAAATAAAGAAGCCGTACTTGTTTCATTCCCAAATGAAACTCATGAGGTATCGCGAAGCGGATCTCCAAAAATGCGCCTGCAACATGTTGAGGAAATCAAGGGCTGGTTCAATAAGTATCTTTAAAAACCAAAACTCTGTTAGCAATAGCTAACAGAGTTTTGGTTTTTAGTGCTGAATTTGATCTCTGTCTTCGGAAATTGAACTTAAAGCATCTCCCGCCATTGAATTTGTCTGTTGGTGTACAGCAAGATCACCTAATGCAACGACACCGACCAGCTTTTCATTCTCAATGATAGGGAGCCTTCTGATTTGTTCGGTAGCCATTAACTCCTCAGCTTCCTCCACTGACATATCAGGCGTACCTGTTACAAGATTGGTGGAAATGACATCGGTAATTCTAGTCGAGTTCGGCTTTTTCTCGGCAACACAGCGAATGACGATATCCCTGTCTGTAATGACACCGATTAAATGGTTATTCTCCAATACAGGAATGACACCAACATCATCATTCTTCATTTTGACTGCTGCTTCATATATATTATCTTCCGCAGTGCAACAGTCAACGTCTGTTGTCATGATATCTCTTAAATTAGTCACGGAAATCCCTCCATTTTTCATAAGTTGCTTGTTTATTTTTGACTTCTGCAGAGAAATTATTCATTAAACACGTTCACCCTTCATTCCACATATTTCCCATGATCCGGTTTAGCTAATGAATCGAATTCCTTTGCAAGCTTCGCTAAACCCATTTCCAGTTCTTTCCCTTCAACAGGATACCCGTGCCCTGTTATGGCAACAGCGGGCTTCAGACTTTCCAATAGACGTACCGATTCTTTGGCAGCCTCCCAATCGGTTGTTAAATACCGCGGCGGTCCTGCTATTTCTTTCTCCTGAGTGATAACCTTGTACAGGGAATCTTGCCTGACATTCACAAAAGCATCTCCAACAATCAAACTTCGGTCACTTTCACGGAAAAGTGAAATATGTCCTTTCGAATGGCCTGGGGTGTGAACCCATTTCCAATCACGAAGCCCGGGAACACTATGATCATCAGGCAATGGCTGAACTTTTTCATCAAGGTTGATTCCCTCATTCGGAAATATCGATGAGATTTTGGCGACCATCCCCCCTTCAACAGTTGGATCCGGTTCGGGATAATTTTCCTGTCCCGTTAAATAAGGCATTTCTTTAATGTGGGCATAAACAGGAGCCTCCCAATACTCCATTAACTCAATCAGTGCACCAACGTGATCGAAATGTCCATGTGTCAAAATAATTGCAGCAGGTGGATTTTGCGGTCCGTATATTTCTTCAGCAGTATTCTTTATTGCCTCTGCTGAACGCGGCATCCCAGCATCAATCAATACCCATTTATCATCTTTTGGTGACCCTACAAAAATTACATTAACGATTTGGACGGACAGACAATATATATCCTCATTTATTATCTGTACATCTCCACTGGAAATTGAAGTCATTGGCATGAATTTTTCATTCAAATGATTATCATCCATTTATAATCCTCCTATTTTGAACATACTGTTTTTTAAAGGATACCCTGTACGAGAAAATAAAAAACAACCTATAATTTATATAGGCTGTTCAGACTGCAGGCAAATTCGAAAGCGAGCCTACAATTTTTTTGAAAAGGTGGAGTTGATTATAGAAATCCGCTCCCTTTCCGCCGACTGTCTGCCAAGCCTCCTCGAAGCAGGCGTCTGTGGGGTCTCGGCTAGCCAGTTATTCGGCTGGAGTGTCGCAAATTTCTTCCATCCATTGAGGGTTTCAGTTCATCTAAAGTAAAATTTCATGTGGATAATCAGGTCTTGTTTTAAAAGCGACACTTCCGAACGAATTATGTCAACAAACTGAAACAACTTATAATTTCTATAGGCTGTTTCTCAGTATACATCCCTCCGTGTAAATACTGTAAAAGATACAATTAAAGCAAGCGCCCACCAAACGAGCAGAGTAATGACGGAGGAAAGTAAAGTCATCCCTTCTATTGGCGGAGCCGTTCCGCTAATATAAGCGGTCAATTTCAAATTCACCATAAAGAAATATTTCGCTGATTCCCATGATGAAACCATATTGTTCAATATAGCTCCGGAAATCAATGCAGCCAGCATGATGCCCATGCCTGCAGGGGTGCTTCTCACCAGTACCGAAAGCATGAAAGAAAGGGTCCCTACCACAACCGCCACCAGCCAGACAAGTCCCAAATCCATCAATAGGAATTTCCATTGTTCCACTAGCCTTACTTGACTGACATCCACGTCAGCACCCTTCAATTCAAATCCGGTTATTACAGGGGCCCCCCAACCTTGATATCCGAAAACGATACCCGATAATAGGTAAGACAATAAGGCTGTCACCGCCACGATAATCGAAACCGATAATAATAATGTTACATATTTGCTCAATAAGATTTTCCAGCGCTCCACTGGCCGTGTCAGCAAAAGCTTGATTGTCCCTTGACTATTTTCGGAAGAAACCATATCACTAGCCACAATCATGATTAACAGCGGAATGAATAAATCGATTGCATTTTCCAAAAACATGCGTGTAAAAGTGGCTGCGCCTGGTTCTGAGGGATTGATATCATGATCGAGATAATATTGCTGCTGCTTCAGACTAACTTGCAGCTGTTCACGCCACTCATCGAGCATCCTATTGGAGCCCAATCGATTTTGAGTATCAATGATTTGCTGCTGAAGAGCTGCACGCCAATCATCCGTTCCCAACTTCTCCCGCTGCTCTTCCACTTGTTTGTATTGGGCATATGTAAACATCAGGACTAAAATTCCAACGATGAGACCGATTATGATTAACCGTTTCTTTGCCAGCAACTTCATCATTTCATTTTGGACCAAGTTATTCAATGCCCGCACCTCCCCCCGTAACTTGCAAAAACAATTCTTCCAATCCCGGGAGCTTTCGATTCATTTCATGCACCCTCACGCCTGCTTGGTTAAGAGCAGCATTCCATTCAGGTGTCTTAAGTTCATCATAGGCTGTAATGATATATTTTTGATCTAAGGTAATTTCGGTGAAGCTGCTAAGTATTTCCGCGCCCTTTTGAATAGGTTCCACCCGCCAAAATATCCGCTCCTGCGTGGATAATAAGCTCTCCACTGTATCCGTTTTAATAATTTCCCCACCTTTAATGATTGCGACCCGGTCACATAGTTGCTGGATTTCACCTAACAAGTGTGAGGAAACCAGAACGCTCATACCTTCTTCTTCAGCCAACTTTCTGATGAATTGCCGCATTTCACGGATTCCGGCAGGATCTAGCCCGTTAGTCGGTTCATCCAAAATCAATAGTTTAGGGCTGTTCAGCATGGCCTGCGCGATTCCTAAACGCTGCCTCATTCCTAACGAATAGGTCTTCACTTTATCGTGAATTCTCGCTTGCAAACCGACGAGTTCAACAACCTCGTCCATTCTTGTTTCATCAACATCAGGTAACATTCTTGCAAAGTGGAGCAAATTATCCCACCCGCTCAAAAATGGATATAACTCTGGATTTTCGACGATGCAGCCCATTTGCTTCATAGCCTTCGTAAAGTCCTGACGAACATCATACCCGCATATATGGATGGAACCCGAGGTTGGCTTAATCAAACCGACCAACATGCGGATCGTCGTCGTCTTGCCTGCTCCATTCGGTCCTAAAAAGCCGAAAACTTCCCCTTCGTTCAGCTCAAAATCAATTCCTTTAATAATTTCCCTTTTGCCAATCCTTTTTTTTAAATCCCTGACAGATAATGTCACCTGTTTCATCGTTCCACATCCTCCCATTTTATTAAAGGAGCAACTCTATCAGCAATTAAACGATATCCCTTCTTATTGGGGTGAAATTTATCTGAATACAAATACTCATTTACCGACAATTGAAATAAATCAAAAGTTGGAACGAAAATTGCATTTTCATAAAGAGCCACGACTTCCGCCGTTTCATTATTCCAGTCCCGTACGATTCGGTTCGTATCAAAGTCTTCATCCAAATCTATAAACGGATTATACAGCCCAAGCAACAAAATGGTAGCTGTATCATTGACTTTATTGATATCCTTAAAAATTTCATGTAAATTTCCCAAGAAACTCTTTTGTGATACAGTAATAGCTTCACGATCATATTCAAGCAGGGTCCTGCCTTTTTGAAATAAATCGTTACCCCCGATTGTAACTAAAATAACATCAGCAGCCTGGATTTGGCGCTTCACTTCCGGTTGTCTCACTTGCTGTACCAATTCTTTAGACACTTGTCCATTAATTCCCAGGTTATGAATGATTGGTTTTCTATTGTATTCACTCTTTAAATCTTCAATAACAAGTCCAACGTAACCTTTCCCTGTTTCATCACCTGTGCCGCGGGTCAATGAATCGCCTATCGCTACCACCGTAAAATCATCGGGAAAATCATTTTTTTTAATGGCGGTTTCTTCAATCACTTCCTTATCGGAAGTTCCCTTTCCATAATGGTCCATAATCGCCCATCCAAGACAAAATAAAAAAAACAGACCGATAAAAGCTGATGCGATGGTAATAGCCAACACTTTTGGTTTGCTCAAAAACACTCACCCTTCCATTCATTCTCTATCTTCCATTAAATCATATTATTTCCAAAAATAAAAAACTGATTGTTTTGGTTAAAATTCCCAATACACAAAAGCATATCTTTTATAGACTTACCGCGGAATGGGATTACAAAAGGGGTTCTCTCTAAACTTCAAACAAAGTTGATTGGAACGGGCGTTCTAGACTTCTGAGGAAAAAGCTTGTCCAAGGTAGACCTGGCAGGCTAAAGTGCCGCGGAAAGCGAGTGCCTTTCATTCCAATCAACGTGTATATTATACAAACCCTTATAAAATTGGAGACAAATCCATTTTCACCGAGTTTGTCTACTGAGGAATTTTAATGAACCCCTACGCCCTTTCAAAGTATGTTCATTCTGCTTGATCATTTACCCTGCGTTCTCTCAAATTTGTAAATAGAATAGAGAAAGACCTCTTCACCATGATAGGCAAAGAGGTCCCTCGCTTTATTTTCCATCATTTTTCTATTATACCTATGGGTCTCCCCATAACTTTTAATTTTTTTTCATACCTCATGAGCCATATTGTAAGTAGCATTCCGATCAGGGTGAGTAAACCATAAAATAAATAGACCGCATATATTCCTGATTTATCCAAGATTATTCCGCCGCTAAAGGTACTGAACCAGTTACCCAATCCATTGCCTATGGCGGAATAAAGCGTTATTGCCGTTACTGTAATACGTACAGGGACAACTTCCCTGATATATTGTAAAGCTGCAGGAATGAATAAGCCAAGTGAAAACCCTTGAATGATCGAAGACACATATACGGTAGCCAAACTCGGTTCGGTGAAGTATAAAACCCAGCGGACCAATGAGGCCGTTCCAGCCAATAAGGTAATTGGCAGCAGGCCTATCTTATGAATCCAGGTACCTGCGATTCTCATAAAGGGGATTTCCGATAATACAGCTAAAAGGAACGCAATGCCAATTCCTGTATATGTCCCTCCCCTTGCCTCTACAAACAAACCGTAGTATACATTATTTGCAAGATTAGGACCAAAAAGCAAGAACGTTATAGCTAGAAAGATAAGGAATCGTTTCATGGTGATCAATTCTTTCATTCCGCCGAAAAGCTTCACCTTTTCCCCAGGCGGCTCTTCAGGCAAACGAAGAGCCAGACTAGCCGAGATCAAAAGACCGAAGAAAAAAGCATAAAATATCACGGAAGGACCCATGAAGGATTCAGATAATTTCCCCATTACAAAAACGGCCACACCGTAACCAAGTGATCCGAATAAACGGATTTTCCCATAATTCGATTTGATCTTCGTTGTATATTGAAGGGTGATGCTATCTGAAACAGGTATTATCGCACTTTGAAAAATAGCCAAAGCGACAGCAACGGATACTATAAGTAAATAATGATCGAACAGCAAGTAACCTAAACCGAATACACCAGCAAGCAACGATGTCATTGCCAGTATTTTTGCCGGTCTCCCGCTCCAATCACAGACAATTCCCCAAAAAGGTTGAAAAACGATCATCACTATCGGTCCAACAGACATGATCGTACCGATTTCAATACCTGACAAACCTGCCTCATTGGCTAAATAAACGCTTAATAGCGGTGTTAAACTTCCTACTGCAAAAAATGAAAAAAGGTAAAAAACCTTCAAGCTAATGATATTGACTTGCTTTTGTTTTTCCAATTCCAGTTCCCCCACGCAGACATCTTATACAAAGTTGTTATTTTTTTTCATAGCTTCCTATTAGGCTAAATAGGGAGCACAATATTAAAGACTGTACCTTTATTGACCTCGCTCTCGACAAAGACATTTCCGAAATGGCTTTCTATGATTTTAAAGCTGATCATTAAACCTAACCCATTACCAGATTTTTTCGTTGTGAAAAATGGTTCTCCCAGTCTCTTAAGCTGCTCTGGTGGAATCCCAATTCCTGTGTCGGTAATGGATATTTGCACTTTATCCTCTTTAATTTCAGTCATGACTTTTATGAACCCACCTTCAGGCATAGCTTCCATACCATTTTTAATGAAGTTCAATAAGACTTGTTTTAATCGATTCTCATCACAACGAACAAAGATCTCTTCGTCATTACAATCCGAAATCAGCGTGATGTTCTTCTTCCTGGCTTCAAACTCCGTCAAAGATACAACATTTTGAATGATTGGCACAAGATTCTTCATCTCCAAATTCAAGGCCTGTGGTTTGGCCAATTGTAGGAACTCTTCAACTATCTCATTCACACGATTGATTTCGTCCATGATTATTTCCAGATATTCTTGTTTATTTTCGTCCGTTTCATCCAATTGCAAAAACTCCGTATACCCTTTCATGGAGGTCAACGGATTGCGTATTTCATGTGCCACTCCAGCAGCAAGCTGACCGACAGCGGCTAATTTATCCTGCCGATGGAGCATCTCTTCCGATTGTTTACGCTCGGTTATGTCATATCTAATGGTTAAATACTGAAATGGTTTACCTTCTTCGCTGAAAAATGGAACAATAGTTGTATCGACCCAATAAAAACTGCCATCTTTCGCCTTGTTTCTAATTTCACCTTTCCAAACTTTGCGTTCACGGACGGTCATCCACATTTTTTCAAAGAATTCCTTTGAGTGGTATCCAGAATTAACGATCTTATGGGTCTGACCTATCAATTCACCTCTCCCATAACCAGAAACCTCCGAGAACTTTTCATTCACTTCGATAATGACTCCTTTATCATCGGTAATCGCCACAATCAAGGATTGGTTGATTGCATAATGCATATCTTCCAGTTCTTTAATTGACTCCTTTAAAGCACTTTCTGCTTTTTTACGACTGGAAATATCCGAACGGATGGAAATATATTGATATGGTTTACCCTTTTTCATAAAAGGAACGATAGTTGTATCCACCCAATATACATTACCATCTTTTGCCCGATTGCATATTTCACCATGCCATGTTTTCCCTTTGCTGATCGTTAGCCATAAGTCAGTGAAAAATTCTTTCGGATGATGACCAGAATTGATTATGGAATGATTTTTTCCTATTAGTTCATGTTTTTCATATTGAGATATTTCCAGGAATTTTTCGTTTACATATGTAATGATCCCATTTGCATCCGTGATGGCGACGATCGCCGATTGATCTAAAGCATAACGGATATCGCTTACAGTATTATCACTTTTTGCTAACCGCCGGCCCACGATCGTACTTGAAGCTATCAAGCTGGCAAGGATGAATAATGAAACGAAGCATGTAAGATAAAGCATAAATGGAGTGAGTGGAACAAATTCACCCGCTTCATTTTTCGCGTTCATCGGTAACACCCTTACAAAAAGATAATAGCCTTCAATGATTGCACCACTCATAAAAAGAGTACTGACTGGTTTTAGCGAAGATTGACTTAATTTATTAAAATGAAATAAGATGGCAAGTGCTGCTACAAATAAAATAAAGATGCTGAAAAGCGTACTGAAGACCGATAATGGGTTAAAGTGCAAAGAGTGGTTTAATGAAGATGTTCCCATTATATAATTGGATAATATCGCCATCGTAAACATGAAACCGCAAAAAACGATTTGCAGGACTTGTGTTTTATACGAAATGGCCAATAACCCAACCCCTGCGAGAGCGATGGCTAATGCTAACGAAAAAATTATTGTAGAAAAGTTGTATGCTGCCATTCCTGAATTATCGAGGGTGAAAATAACAACAAAATTAAGCGTCCAAATAGCCACTCCCATAGAGCAGCTGCTCCCTATATACACAAGGCGTTTATATCTCTTTATCGTCAGTAATGTTGTCAGTAAATCCAACGCCGTATAACAAGCCATTATTATCAAAAGTACTGCAATCATAAAGAGAACAGGATTTGATGCTACAATTGATTGTTCCATTTTTTTACTTGATCACCTCAAACGTTCTATTCTCCTATATTGTAAAGGAAATTCATAGTACCTCAAAGGTTTTTTATTTCCTTATTCCTATTTATTTACACATCGATTCTTTCAGTGCACCCCATATCTCAAGAAAATGCAGGTTTCTTTCATAAATTCAATAAAATTAGAAATACTATTGTTTTGTATGGAGTAGAATAAGAATACATGGTAATGACAAGCATTAACAACCCTGTTCCTTCATTACAGGACGTTATCAATGATACCAATAATTATTCAGGAATATATGCAACAGAATGTTAATTTCTTTATTTAATTATACCTATAGGTTTATAATTAAATAGAACCTATATAGAGAGAAGGAGTGGGTGGCATGATTATGTCAGACCTGGCAGGTGCAAGTACAACAGAAATTATGCAAAAGAAGACCCAGCATAAAAAATTAACACTGAGACAAATTTTACAGAGAGGTCTATTAATTACAATCGGTGCGGTTTTGATGGCTGTCGGCCTCGAGATTTTTTTAGTGCCGAATAACGTAATCGACGGGGGCATAACGGGTATATCGATTATGTTATCTTACATCACTGGATGGAAGCTCGGAATCTTTCTTTTCATTTTGAATCTTCCTTTCTTTTTTATCGGTTATAAACAAATCGGCAAAACCTTCGCATTATCTACCCTTTATGGAATTTTAATCCTTTCCATAACCACTACATTGCTTCATCATGTACCAGCTTTCACTCAAGATATCCTCCTAGCGTCCGCTTTCGGCGGAATGATTCTTGGCATTGGTGTTGGAATGGTCATTCGATATGGCGGCTCATTGGATGGTACAGAAATACTTGCTATACTCGCTAGCAAGAAGCTCCCTTTTTCCGTTGGGGAGATCGTCATGTTTTTCAATTTATTCATCCTGGGAAGTGCGGGCTTCGTATTCTCGTGGGATCGTGCCATGTATTCGATCATAGCTTACTTCGTGGCATATAAAACGATGGATATCGTCATCGCAGGTTTGGACGAATCCAAATTTGTCTGGATTATCAGTGATGAATTTAATGATATCGGTGAAGCTATAATGAATCGCCTTGGACGGGGCGTAACCTTTTTAGCTGGTGAAGGTGCTTATTCCGGTGATGATAAAAAAGTCATCTTTTGTGTAATAAACAGGCTTGAGGAAGCTAAACTTAAAGAGATAGTCAAAAGCTTCGATCCATCTGCATTTCTTGCTGTAGGGGATATCGCGGAAGTCCGAGGCGGCCGATTCAAGAAAAAAGATATCCACTAATCATTCATCTGCTTTTTGCTTCATCCAATTGGCAGAAAGATAAAAAAAGCTGAAGGGAATCCCCTTCAGCTTTTTTTATAGCCTTAATAGTTTCTTGGATTGTTAATTGCTTGAAGCATTCTGGTGCCGGGTTTCATCTCGCTGCTACATAACGGACAAACATGTTCATCATTACTTGTAAAGTTATCGCGAATCCAACCTTTGCAATCTTCTGATGTACATTCCCACACCTTTGTTTCTTCAGGAATGATTTCTTCCGTATTATTTCTTCTATACATATATCTCACTCCTTAGAATTGAATTGACTCCGTCCTGCATAACAGATCACAAGCCATAAAGATAAAAGAAGAATAGATGGCGTTTAATCTAAATTGTGAGTAAATAACCATTCGCAAATCTAAGTATGATTATTGTTCTTTCAACCAAACTTTTTGAATGGTAAGAACTTGAGATTACGGCATGAATTTTTCATATCTCAGTTACCATTATATCATATATATGCTTTATATATTTGAGGAAAGATTCTAAAAAAGAAAGTATTCCCCAAAATGAAACACAGTCCCTGACTTACCCTTCAGATAATCGAGACTGCGCCTGTTTAAGAATCCATTCCATATGGTTCTTCCTGCTCGTTCGTTGAACATTTCAAATCTAAGCGAGCACGAGAGTAATTTTTAATGCCAAAACCTAAAACAATGAAAGCCCTGCCTCTCTCCCATCCATACGGTTCCTAGACCGTGCCTGCGAGAATCAGATAAAAGCTTGTAAGTACATGTTTATTAATTAAAACCGTCCGTAATTCCAATTGGGTAGATTAAATTCCAAAAGACAAATGGTACATAGAAGTAAGTTAATGAAGAACAGAAATGGATCGAGGAAAATACTTGGTGATAACATGTATTTCTTTTTTCTAAATGTGTTTAACTCGTTTCTACTTCATCATGAAAATGATGAAAAATTATTTTATTAATAAAAATGTTACTTTAAATTACCCTCCAGTGCATTCTTTTCATAACACTGAAATCTAATAATATCATACATATCTTTATATGTAAAGCTTTAATCCCAGGATAAAAACACTCCGCCATCCTTCCTTCTCAAAATAAAAAATAAAGAGGCTATGATTCACCTCTTTTATTTAAACGCATTATACTCATTTTCAATTTTTGGGAGCTCCCTGATTTCTTCAACCAATTGACTTCCGCACATTGGGCAATCATAGTTTTCCGAGGCAAAATCTTTTCTCATCCAACCATTGCAATCCGCTGATCCGCATGCATATACTATCGTATCTTCCATAACTATTTCTGGTTCCTCTGAATTCTTTTTACCAAAATACATGAGCAACCTCCTCTTTTTTATAAAGACTCTGATTAAAGGAGCGAAATTTCACCTTTTTATCATTCCTAGTATACGCATTAAACCAAATTCTTATTTATTCAATGAAGAAATTATCCAAAAAACCTTAACACCTTTCGTTTTCCAGCCCTGCCTTAACCAAGATCGCTTTGATCATAAAGTAGGAAATATGTTCGGGCAGGGCTTCTTTAAGTGGTTTCAATTTTTCTGAATCCAATTGTTTCGCAGTTTCCAAAACAAGATTAAAATCTTTCTCCAAGAAAATCTCATCCCAATTGATATCCAAGTGTTCTTCTGCACACTTTAATAAATGATTTTCAATTGAAATGGCAGACAATCCTCTCAATGTCCCTATTTCCTTGATTGATTTGCCTTCCTGATATAAGCGATAGCTTTCTAAGTGAGATGGTTTAGTAGCTCTCTTTACCGTTTCCTTTGTAACCATAGTATTCGTTTCTAATTCAGGGTGTGCCTGTACATACTGGGAAATCACTTGTAAAAATGCGTCTCCGAAGCGTTCGAATTTCTGCATCCCCACCCCTTTGACTTCCAGGAATTCCTCTTCCGTCCTCGGCAGTTTGACGGCCATATCTTTCAAAGACGCATCGGAAAAAATAATGAATGGAGGTACATTTTCCGTACTTGCCAATTCTTTTCTTAACTGTCTCAACTCTTCAAACAGCCCATGATCAGCACTGATGCTGCTTACTTTTTTTATTTCCTTACGCAGGACTTTTTTCTGTCCCAAAAGCACTTCCCTGCCAGCATTGGTGACTTTAAGAACCGGAAACTGTCCGCCCGTCATTTCGATATACTGTTTTGCTGTCAGGAAATCAATGAAATCACCAACATCCTTCGCAGTTTGGTCATTGATGATACCATAGGTTGAAAGCTTCTGGAATCCGAACTCTTCAATTTTCTTATTGCGTGATCCGGTAAGCACTTGGGAAATCATCGTTTTACCGAATCGCTCCCCCATTCGCAACATACATGAAAGAACCATTTGTGCCTGTGTAGTTACATCAACAGAGTCACGTTTATCTGTACAATTTTCGCAATGACCGCAATCTTCAGGGTTTTCTTCTCCAAAATATCTAAGAATGAAGGCTTGCAAACATCCTTCGGTAAAACAATAATCCTTCATTCTGTTCAATTTCTTCAATTCCTGGGATTGCCACTCCTGAGAGGGATTTGATTGATCAATCAAGAAACGCTGTATCTGCATATCCTGTGGGGAATATAAGAGGATACACTCGCTATCCAAACCATCCCTCCCTGCACGGCCCGCTTCCTGATAATAACTCTCCATGTTCTTTGGAGTTTGGTAATGGATGACGTATCTAACATTCGACTTATCGATTCCCATCCCGAAGGCAGATGTCGCTACCATCAAGGGAACGTCATCACGAATGAATTGATCCTGCTGGTCCGACCGTTCTTTTTCATTCATGCCAGCATGATATCGACCTGTTTTGAATCCGGCTTTAATAAGCTTGGCATACAAGGAATCGACTTCTTTCCTGGTTGCTGCATATATAATACCCGATTCATTTTTGTTTTTCTCCAAATAGCGCATTAAAAACCGACTGCGATTTTCTTCTTTCACAACGGAAAAGAACAGGTTATCTCTGGAAAATCCCGTGGATACTGTATGCTGTACAGATATTCCGAGCGACTGACATATATCATCGGTCACATGCGGTGTGGCAGTTGCCGTTAAAGCCAGTACAGTCGGAGCGGATGGCATGTTTTTCAATAAGGTTTTGATTTTTAGGTAGCTTGGCCTGAAGTCATGCCCCCATTGAGATATACAGTGGGCCTCATCAATGGCAACCATAGAAATTTCCACATTAAATAGATCCTGTTGAAATGCAGGATTTTCCAAACGTTCAGGAGCAACATAAACCAGCTTATATCTACCGTGCTTAATATCGTTCATTCTATTGGATGATTCTAACCCAGAAATGGAGCTATTAAGAAACGTGGCATCAATCCCATTTTGTTCGAGGGCATCTACTTGGTCCTTCATCAAGGAAATTAGTGGGGATATAACGAGTGTTACACCTGGTAACAGAAGGGCTGGAACTTGGTAACATATTGATTTACCTCCGCCGGTAGGCATGATTCCCGCTGTGTTTATTCCTCCCAATACCTGTTCGATAATCTGTTCCTGACCTTTTCGGAATGACTCATAACCAAAGTATTCTTGTAAATATTCACGTGCTTTTTCCATCAATTCACTATTCCTCCTATTTACCTTCTAAGGATTTTTTAAGGATCTATTTCTTCTATTGTACCTGCTTTTCCCGACAACCTAAAGGACAAAAAAGCAGACACAATATGTCTGTGTCTGCTTTTTCAATATATAAACATGTTTTGCATGGCTAAATTAATTCAGGATTTGCACTTTAACGTTTTTAACGCCCCAATTCACGGCATCCTGTTCGTTTGGAACAAATATGTCCACTCTATTCCCTTTGATGGCACTGCCTGTATCGGCTGCCGTTGCGTAGCCATAACCTTCAACATAAACCTTAGATCCTAGCGGAATGACTGATGGGTCCACAGCAATCACCTTTGCATCAGGATTAGCTTTCAAGTCCACTCCTGTTGCTGTTGTTCCGCTGCAGCCTTGACAATCAGCCGTATAGGCGGTTGCACTAACAGTAATCTCTTTACCAGATTCCGCTTGATCTTGGGATTCATTATTTGAATCTGCTGGTTCCGATTGTTCAACCGGCTTTGTTTGTTCTGCTGGCTTAGATTGTTCTGCTGGTTCGGATTGCTCTGATTTCTGTGCAGGCCCTACACTTGCAGCTTCGACTTTGTTAGCTGCCGGTTTAATGACAATTTCTTGACCAGGATGGATTGTATCTGAACTTAAACCGTTCCAAGATTTAATATCATTTACCCCTACATCATATTTGTGTGCAATTCCCGATAATGTGTCCCCTGACTTTACTTTATAATGCTCTTCTTGAGAAATATGTATGGTTTCTCCGGCATAAATCGCGTCTGAAGACAAATCGTTCCAAGACTTAATATCTTCTACTGATACTTTATATGTTTGAGATATCCCCCATAATGTGTCTCCATCTTTCACTTTGACATCTTCTGCTTGTACCGGAATTGTGAATGCACCGGATATAGCAGCCGCTGCCGCTAACGATAAGATTGATTTTTTCATATGTTGTTACCTCCTTGTGAGCTGCTTTATAAGCTACGAGTTAAATCTTAACATAGTTTTTTTCTATACAAAGAACAAACAGATAAAGAATAGATGACAAACATCACAGTAAGATAACGGGACTATAACAAGGTTTTATAATATTCTGAAAAAACATCATTTTCCATATAATTTCCTTTCCAGGCCATAGAAGTCATATTATGCATTACCGAGGCATAAAAATTAGAGGCTATATCTTTACAAAGGAGGTATTTTTTGTGACTCGCGAAAAGACTTTTACCCTAGTTAAGTCATATAAACCTTTCCATAGTAAATTCGATCCGTGTCCGCCTATTGGGAGAAAGTATTACAGGACACCTCCTAATTTGTATATTAATTTTCAACCGCCCAATATGGAGCAGTTCACTCCGGAAGAAGCTTTGAAATACGGTACACTTTGGAAATTCTTTTATGATTTTTATGATAATCCATATCGGGAAAGGGAGACGTAAATGAATAAGAAACTGGATGATGAATATTATCAGTTGCTTGAACAAATACAGGCTGCCGATTTCGTGCTTGTCGAGTTGACTCTTTATTTGGATACACATCCTAATGACCAGCAGGCTTTACAGCAATTCAATCAATTTCATGAATACTCCCAACAATTGAAATCGGTTTTTGAGCCTAAATATGGTCCATTATTGGGATTTGGAAACAGTCCAGGCGGTGAAAATAAATGGGAATGGGGCCAAGGCCCTTGGCCATGGCAGGTATAAGGAGAGATGAGCTATGTGGGTTTATGAAAAGAAGCTGCAATATCCAGTTAAAGTAAGAGACTGTAATCCCCGGTTGGCTAAATATTTAATAGAACAATATGGTGGTGCTGATGGTGAGTTGGCTGCAGCACTCCGTTACTTAAATCAACGATATACAATTCCGGAAAAAGTCATTGGCCTGCTTACGGATATCGGAACGGAAGAATTTGCCCATCTTGAAATGATCGCCACGATGATCTATAAGCTTACAAAAGATGCCACACCTCAGCAGATGGCAGCCGCCGGGCTAGGGGATCATTATGTCAATCATGATAGTGCCCTTTATTATCATGACGCAGCAGGGAATCCATGGACCGCCACTTATATCCAAGCAAAAGGAGATCCGATTGCAGATTTATATGAAGATATCGCTGCTGAAGAGAAGGCCAGAGCAACCTACCAGTGGTTAATTGACATCTCGGATGATCCTGATATCAATGATTCACTCAGGTTTTTACGCGAGAGGGAAATTGTCCATTCGATGAGGTTCAGGGAAGCGGTGGAGATTTTAAAAGAAGAAAAAGGTAAAAAGAAGTTCTTTTAATGAAATTCACAATAAAAAAGCAGCGGATAAAATCCGCTGCTTTTTTCATTTACGGTCTGAAGAATATGTCCATCCATCTTCCTGGTAAATCTTTTCTTCTTTCATCAGTTTGCCGAGAGCACGCTTGAACGCTCCCTTGCTCAAACCGAAGTGGAACTTGATATCATCAGGTGGCGTTTTGTCACCATAAGGCATTGCACCGCCGCGATTCATTAAATAAGTGAAAATGACATCAGCATCTTCCCCCATTAAATCTTGTTTAAAGGGGATTAAAGAAACGTTAAGCGTTCCATCTTCTTTACTATCAATGACGCGCCCTTCAACTAATTCACCAAGACGGGGCTCCTCCTTGCGTTCACTTTCGTGAATGAAACAGCGGTACCCTTCTTCTGAAATAAAGAATGATCCAACCATAAGCAAACGATAGACATTTCCCTTAATATTGGTGTTACGAATCCCTTTTAATGGAGCTGTTACTGCAATCTCCTGAATGACATCTTCGGTTGCAAGTTTACCAAACAGGCGATCATGACGATCTGTCTTCAGGGATACATATAGACGATCACCAACCTCAGGCCATAATCGATCTATATTCGGAAGGTCGTCCAGGGATACAAGAATATCTTTCGAAAGACCGATGTCAACAAAAACACCAAGTTTCCTTTTCACATTGACAACTTCCGCCCAGCCATACTGATCAATCTGAATTTCGGGTATCTTCATTGTCGCTGTTAGCCTTGCTTGTTTGTCATGGTAGATGAACACAGTTACTTCATCGCCAATCTCAAGTTCCGTTCCTTCATTCATTTCATTATGATGAAGTAAGACATCTTCTGAACCATCCGTTAAAAACCATCCGAAATCAGCCTTACGTTCCACTTCTAACTCTACAGCCATGCCGGCCTGAATTTTTTGCATGAATAAAAATCCTCCTGTAACTTACCTTTACCTACAATTGTACCCAATTATTTATTTTTCCAACATATTTGAATTTATCATTTTTTTGATGTTCTGTATACCTATTACGGTTTTTTATTTTTTAACCCTTGTTTTCTCCATGAAATGCCTGCGGGATTAGTATCTGCCCTTGTTTACCGTTACTTAACAAGGTATGCATGATCACTTTGGATAATTGGCTCGGTTTATAAAGTTTAACTAAATAATCCTTAGCTCCCAAGGAAATCCCCTTCTCCCTTTCGTCAAGTGCAGTCGAAATAAAAACGGGAATCTCATTCAAATCAGCGGATCCTTTTAATTCCCTCAGGATCGCCCAGCCGTCCATCTCCCCCTCTTCAAGAAGGATATCCAGTACAATGGCATCCGGAGGTGAGGATTTCAGCTTTTGAAAAGCCTTTCTACCACTTTTGAAATAGCTGACATGGAAACCACTTTCCATCAATTCATATTTTAGCAGTTCCGCTAAGTTCATATCATCTTCAATGACCATAATTTCATGGCTCAGTTTTCTTGACTGTCCTTCATTGTTAAGCCCCACTTCTTTTAGAGTAACTCTAGGTAAAACCAAGGACGCTTGCAAGCGGTGTCCTTAATTCATGACTAACTGTACTGACAAATTCGGATTCCATTTGATCCACTTCATATTCTTTTGTGATATCACAATATACCAAAATTGTGCCATATCCTTCTTCGCGATAAAGCAGTGTCTCAAAAATAAAACTTTATGACCTGATTCGTCTCTTCCTTTTTGAATGTAAAACTTCGTCCTTCATAATTTACTCCTTCCAGATTATCAATCGCTTCATCCATTGCATGTAAAAACCTCTCCCCCTCCATTTGTACAGCCATTTCAGCACTCCACGTTTCCCATGGCAAGTCCATTATTTGATCAGGAAATGAATCAGGACGGTCAAAAGGGCAGTCTATAAATAGTTATTGCCATCTTGCACAATTTATTTAGAATTTGTCATAAAGTTTTGCTTTTATCCCTGACTAATCTTCTAAAACCCGCGATTTCAAACTCTAGTATTTCGGTGATATAATTTAATGATCAACTGAAAGGAAAAAGAAATCATTCATGACAAAAAAATTATATTACACGTCCACCAAGACCTCCCAATGGGATACCGAAATTCGGGAGACCATTATAGAAAATGGCTTTTACTATATCACTCTTGAAGAAACCGCTTTTTATCCCGAAGGCGGCGGTCAGCCAGCAGATACTGGTAAAATAGAAGGAATCACCGTTCTTGACGTTATAAAAGACAATGATGGAAGGATTCTTCATAAGATGGAGAAACGGCCAGATTCAGAGATCGTCCACTGTGAACTTGATTGGCCCCGCCGCTTCGATCATATGCAACAGCATAGCGGCCAGCATCTACTCTCTGCTGTCTGCAGGGAACTGTTTGACTCTAATACGGTCAGCTTTCACCTTGGAAAGGAATATTTAACGATCGATATAATGGCAGGATTTCAATGGACCGAGGTACATACGGCTGCTGCTGAAAAGCTAGTTAATCAATATATCATCGAGAATCGCGAATTACTTATCTATTACGTGACAAACGAGCAACTACAGACACTTCCTGTCGTCAAGATGCCTAAAGTGTCTGAAAATATCCGTATTGTTGAGATAGATGGAATTGAATATAACCCTTGCGGTGGAACTCATGTAGAGCGTACCGGTGAGATTGGGTTATTAAAAATTTTCAAAGCGGAGAAGCAGAAAGAGCTTACCCGTCTCTACTTTAAGTGCGGCTTCAGGGCATTGAATGATTATTCCGAAAGTCTAGGAATTCTTTCTGCATTATCGACTAAATTCAATACCGGACGTACAGAGATCCTGAATAGGGTGGAGAAACTTGAAAATGACTATAAGCAGCTGCTATCGGCAAATGAAAACTTAAAACTTGAAAATGCAAATTTTCTTGCTGACTCCCTGCTTGCAGAAAATGGAGGGGGATTCATCTCTCATATTTTCGAAGATAGCTCAATGAAAGAACTGCTTTACCTTGCAGGTACGATTGTAAAAAAAGAAAAGGTTACTGTATTATTAGCATCACGTAAGGAGCAAAAGGTCATCCTCTCGCACAGCGGGGACAGTCCCTTTAATTGCGGACAATATTTCAAAGCGGAACTGGGCTCCTATAATGGAAAAGGCGGAGGGAACGGACATACTGCACAAGCAGGCTTTGCATCACAAAATGACTTAATTGCATTTTATCAATACTCAGTTGAAAAATTAGGTCAAAATCCTCGTGCATAAAACCGATCCGTAATGGATGGCATACGTGATGATCATGCAAATCATTACTTCTCAAAATCAGAAAAGAGAGGACAGATTACGTCCTCTCTCTTTTTATTCTTCTATTTTCAATTTCCCTAACCCGTGTTCTTCAATATGAAGATGATATTTTTCCTCGAGCTCCATGATACGTTTAAACGCTTCCTCCTGATTGTATTCATGGTTTTCCGACTCCAAGGCGAACTCTTTCCTAGCCAAATGGTAGGCAAGCTTATCCCTGAACACTCCATCTTCATACTCATTTATGACTGTATGAAGTTGATCCTCCAATTCCCTGCTCAGATCATACATTTCGTAATCCTTTATAAACTGTACTCCTTCCATGCAGAAATCTTTCGCAAAGGAATTGATATACTGTTCCATTTCACTGAATTCTTTATTATCTTCAGTATCGGAAGCAACCCAATATCCGTACTGAACCATTTTGAATAATGTTTCATACTGTTTCTTGGTAAAATTGATTTTCATTGACGATACTCCTTTTCCGGTTTCCTTACAACAAAAAGAATAAACCGCAATGGAATAAAAGTCCAATGCGGTTCATTCTCAATCCAATATTTCTGTTACAGAAAAATATGCTGCTTTTTCCGTATCTACGACATAATGGCAATCGCCTTTAACTAAATTATAATAACGGTGCTTTTGAATATTTGAAATCATTTGAGTTGAATCATCGCCTTCAACCTCATGCTCTAGTTCTTTGCCGCCCGGAAAATAAAAACCAACTTTCAATTTCATCTTTCTCATCCTTCCCTTCACCTGGTTGATCACTCCTTTATTTCTTATCCTTTCTCAAGCAGTTATAAACATAAATAAAATGCTTATTCACTTTTTCCATGATATTCTAAGGGGAAATATGAAAATCTGAAGGTGTTTTTTATGAAGATAAGGAAAGCCATAGAAGAAGATGTAGATGGAATAGCAATTGTACATATAAACAGCTGGAAAACAACTTATAAAGGAATCCTTCCGGATCAATATTTGTCTTCCATGAATCTGGAAGCCAAAAAGAAAAACTGGCTAAGGAATTTAAAAATGCTGCATAATGCTACCTTTGTTGCGGAAAACGCCAATGGGGAAATCATCGGTTTCGCTGCCGGGGGACCAGAACAAACGAATGATCCCCATTTTCAAGGTGAAGTATATGCCATTTATTTTTTAAAAGAATATCAACAACAGGGACTTGGACGAAAAATGATAAAAGCGGTCATACATGAGCTTATGAAAATGGAACATAAGAATTTAATAATCTGGGCATTAAAGGATAACCCATCATGCGGTTTTTACAAAGCACTTGGAGGTCAAGTGATAGCTGAAAAAACCGTTAAAATGGCAGGCGTCGAGCTTATCGAAGTCGGTTTCGGATGGGAAGATATTCAGGATATCCTTTTGCATCTATGAGCATTTCACGAGGAGGTGGTGGCATTCCACCCTCCCCCTTTCATGTCTCAATAAGGAAAGCATTTTTCTCTTTACCTAAAAAATATAGCCTGTGCAATGGCCTTGTCATTGTTACGTACAGCAATTTGATATCAAGTTCATTTTCGTGGCAATACGCTTCTTCGAGGGATATTGCAAATACGACATCGAATTCGAGACCTTTGGCTTGATAGGAAGGAACAATCAATGTTTTATCTTTAGGGATGTTTCCCGCTTCATCTATTAAATGAAAGCTTTGATGGAATTCACTTAGTTTCTCATTTGCCAGCTTGCAATCTTTCATCGTTTTGGCAATAACGGCAAACGTTTTAAAACCTTCTCCTTTAAGGGTTGCAATCAGCTCGATCAGTTCTTCTTCCCAACCTTCCTTTTCAATGTAAATGAATTCTGGATCCTTGCCATGCCGGACCACGGGTTCAACTTCCGGGAAATCGTATGTTAATAACTGAAGTATTTCATTAGCTTGTTTCATGATTTCAACAGTTGTTCTGTAGCTTTTTTGTAGTTCAGTATACGTCGCCCGGGGGAAAATACGACTGTGAACCTCTTCCCATGTTTGAAGTCCGCGGTATGAATGGATGCCTTGTGCAAGGTCGCCTACAAGTGTGAACATATCGGTATCCACTGCCGTCTTTAGGGCCTGTAACTGCATGAAGCTATAATCCTGTGCCTCATCAATGACGACATTTTTTGCTTTGTTTTCTTTATCGACACCGAAAAGCCGCTCCTGAAGATATAATAGTGCTCCTAAGTCCTCCATCTCATAACTATTAGCAGAAAATAATTTATGATTGTACTCACATAAAACCCTGGCATCTTCAACAGTAAGCTTACCGTTGCTGTATGAGGCGAGACGCTCTGGATCTTGGTATAATTCCTGATAGTACTCCAGGAGATCTTTACTTTTGAATTGCTTAAAATACGCTTTTACAGAAGAACGGATCGCCTTTTGGATCTGTCCTATCCTTTCCTCTTTTTTATCGAGGCATTTTGTAACAAATTCCTTGCGTATGACTGGATCGATATTCTTATAGAGCGCCTTCTCGATTTTGGCATCATAAAGATCAACAACACGTTCAAGCATTGTTTTCTTTTTTAATTTCACTTCATTTTGTAAAATGGCCTTCAGTTTGTCCAGCCTGCTGTATAATGGTAAATACCAATAATCCTCTTCCAATAATCTAATGAACTTCTTAGCGGAATAGAGGCGATATTTATCACAATAAAAATCAGCATCCGGATGAAACCCACTGAAAATATCCTTTATATATTCGTCCAATATATATTTAAAGGCAGGGGATCCCTTCAGACCTGATATCCAGACGGCTGAATTAATTTCTTCATCATCCTTTTCCAGCAATCGCGTTAATTTATCATCCGCTATAAGCTTCACTTCCTTTCCTATCGCTGCCTGAACATATTCGGAAAACGTGAATTGTTTTACCTTTTCGACACCCAATTCAGGTAAAGCTTCAGATATGTAATCAATGAATACCCGGCTCGGAGCAAGAATCATTAATTGTCGCGGATCGAACAAGTCTTTATAGTGGTAAATGAAATAAGAGATCCTATGTAAAGCGATTGTGGTTTTACCGCTGCCCGCTGCGCCCTGGACAATGATAGGTTTATTCAAATCTGCCCGAATGATTTTATTCTGTTCTTCCTGGATCGTGGTGATGATATCCGTCAATCGATTGCTGGAACTCTTGGAAAGGGATTCCTGCAACAATTCATCCGTTGTTGTCAAATCAATGTCCCTTATCTCCTCCAAGACACCTTCTTCTATCATTAGCTGTCTTTTTAAAGTGATGTTCCCGCTGAATGTCTCCCCTTCCGCTTCATATTCTATTTCACCAATCCGTCCCTCATAATACAGATTTGCAATCGGTGAACGCCAATCGACGATGATCTGTTCCTGGCTTTCCCTCTGATAAAGAGATGCTTTTCCGAAATAAAGGACTTCGCCTTTCTCCCCATCATTCCTTTCAAAATCCACTCTTGCAAAGTAAGGTTTTTTACTTGCTTTACGTAAACTTTCAAGTTCGGTTTTGGACATCTCAAAAAAGTTGGCCGTCGTCAGCAGCTGTGAATATAACGCTGATTCAGACCAATCGGCATCGCCAAAGGCTTCTTGCATATTCCGCTGGAATTGATCTTTGCTTGTTTCTGATGTTTTGATGACTACATCGATATAACGTTTTGTAAAATCCAGCCGCTGTCGTTCCTGTTCAAAATCAGGGTGATTACCCAATGAAATCACTCCCCTTCCTTTTATATTGATCAAACTTATTAAAATGCCGATGCTAAGACGAAATGGACATTTATACTATCAGAAAAGCCAATGGTTGACAAATCTGGAGACATAGAATTATATAGTTGTAATGTACCTTCCCTGATATTTCATATAATTCGAAGAATACACGATATATTCCAGATTGGATTTAGCTTTGGTATGTTGACTTATGCTGAGACATTCATGGTTATGCCTTTCTTCTGTAATTGTCATCAACTCTTAACATAAATAACGCAACTTTAATGTTTTATCGGAAACTGACATTATATACTTAAGTGACAATTACATAACTTTTTTAAGAAAGCGGGTTCTGTCATGGAAATAAATCAAAAACAACCAATGCTATCCCCTAAATTAATCCATGAACTTGAAATTTTATCATCCAAAACACAAATGCCTATTTCTGAATTACTGGAAATATCCGTAATTTCACTGCTGGAAAAAGTGAATGATACCAAAGAACTCAATGTTGGGCTTAATAATAAAGAAATGATTTTAAGAAATAAAATCATCATCAATCAAAATAAAGAGGTTTTGAATAACAAAAGCACTTGACCATTAAGGTTAAGTGCTCAGAATGTAGACAAGCTCAATGAAAATTGAGTTTGTCTACATTTTTTTCTTGTACAAGCTCGGACGTGATTTCCACTACAGGCACTCGCTCCAATCAACTAGGTTTAAAAACTTGGATAAAACAGATTTTCTATCGAATAACAGCCGCTGATAGAAAGTTAATAAGTGCTGAACACGTATTCGTCGATTCCATACATGTGAAAGCCAATGCGAATAAGCGCAAATTTGAAAAGAAAATTGTACGCAAAGAAACACGAGCATATCAAGGACGTCTTCAAAATGAAATAAATCAAGATCGTAAGCACTTGACCATTAAGGTTAAGTGCTCTTTAGCTTCCTAACTGCCACTGTATTACCGATATATATATTCTATCGTGGTTTCCAATGTAATATTTATACCTAAATACCGTACAATAAAGTAATCGGCTAAATTTCCTCCATATTTAAAAAATCATATCGGGTTTGAATCTGTATTTTCGCAAAAAAAGGCAGCTATTAAACTGCTTATCCGTTATTCATGGTTCATTTGATGTCACGTATGTACCTGCTATGAAATCATGTATCGATCTATGGTCTTTCCTTATGCCAACCATGAATGCACTGACAATAAACCCTATCCCTAATGTAATGGCATATACCAAAGCAGCAACTAAATACCTTAATAGCATAGTGCCTATGCCTAATTTTTTGCCGTCCATCCTTACTATGCGTATTCCCATAATCCTTTTACCAACTGTATAGCCATACCATAGTATCGGGACAATCACCATGTAAAGAAAGTTAAAAAGAGTTGAAAAATTTTCATTTTCCCAATCACCGGTAATCACCCCGAAAATTATCGCTAATGGTGCTGATACTATTATGCCGTCCAAAACACCTGCAAAAAGACGTTTCCAAAAACCTACTGAATCACTCATATATGTTCCCCCCATTGTATTAGTTACAGTTACCTATATTACCAATTATAAGGTTGTTGTATAATGAGACTTTATACCCATAATCGTAGTCAATAAAAAAATAGTACTTACATTTATAGGTTGCAATTTATAAACAAAATTAAATCCTTGTGTAATTTTTGCTTATAAACGTTTGTTTTTACTAATCTGCCTTTAATTTTCCTAAGAAATAAGATACAATTTAAATGATGCACAGTTTAAAACATACAAGATCGTAAACTGCTGTTTGTATGAATCAGCGTAAAACTAATGAAACAAAGTGTTGAACACGTTGAAACAAAAGTATTTTGGAGGAATGTAAATAAATGATTACAGTAAATAATGTTGGTTTACGTTATGGCGATCGTAAACTGTTTGAAGATGTTAATATAAAATTCACTCCTGGTAACTGCTATGGCCTGATTGGTGCGAATGGTGCCGGTAAATCCACTTTCTTAAAAATCCTTTCCGGTGAAATTGAAGCACAATCCGGTGATGTCCATATGGGGCCAGGCGAACGCCTTGCCGTTTTAAAGCAGGATCATTTCGCTTATGAAGAGGAAGAAGTCCTTAAAGTCGTCATTATGGGACACGAAAGATTATATGAAGTCATGCAAGAAAAAGATGCCATCTATATGAAGGAAAACTTCACCGATGAAGACGGAATGAAAGCGGCCGAGCTTGAAGGGGAATTTGCCGAATTAAACGGATGGGAAGCTGAACCCGAAGCTTCAATCCTCTTAAAAGGCCTTGGGATTACAGAAGACCTTCATACGAAGAAAATGGCTGAATTGAACGGTGGCGACAAAGTTAAAGTATTGCTTGCCCAGGCACTATTCGGTAAACCGGATGTTCTATTACTGGATGAGCCTACCAACCACTTGGACTTAAAGGCGATCAAATGGCTGGAAGAATTCCTAATCAACTTTGAAAACACTGTTATCGTAGTTTCCCATGACCGTTACTTCCTTAACAAGGTTTGTACACATATCGCGGATCTTGATTTCGGTAAAATCAAAGTTTATATCGGTAACTATGACTTCTGGTATGAATCAAGCCAGCTTGCCCTAAAACTGACTCAAGATGCCAATAAGAAAAAAGAAGAAAAAATCAAAGAGCTTCAAAATTTCATCGCGCGTTTCAGTGCCAATGCATCCAAATCGAGCCAGGCGACATCCCGTAAGAAATTATTGGATAAAATCAGCTTGGATGACATCGAGCCTTCTTCACGCCGCTATCCATATGTCGGCTTTACTCCTGAACGTGAAATCGGGAACGACCTGCTTCGTGTAGATGGAATCTCGAAAACGATCGATGGCGTAAAAATATTGGATAATGTCAGCTTCACGATGAATAAAGGCGACAAAATTGCATTTGTCGGTAAAGATGAGATTGCTAAAACAACAATGTTCAAAATCTTGGCAGGTGAAATCGAACCGGATGGCGGCTCATTCAAATGGGGCGTTACAACCTCTCAGGCTTACTTCCCTAAAGATAATGCTGAATTCTTTGAAGGTGTCGATTTAAATCTTGTAGATTGGCTTCGTCAATATTCTCCTAATGACCAGAGCGAAAGCTTCCTGCGCGGTTTCTTGGGCAGAATGTTATTCTCTGGCGATGAAGTCACGAAAAAGGCAAGTGTACTTTCAGGGGGCGAAAAAGTCCGCTGTATGCTTTCCAAAATGATGTTAAGCGGTTCGAACGTCCTAATGCTTGATGAACCTACCAACCATCTGGACTTAGAGTCGATTACGGCATTAAACAACGGTTTAATCAGCTTTAAAGGATCTATGATCTTCTCTTCTCATGATCATCAGTTCATCCAAACTATTGCGAACCGGATCATTGAACTTACTCCAAAAGGTACAGTCGATAAGCAAATGAGTTATGATGAGTACCTTGAAAATGGCGAATTGCAAAAACAAGTCGCTGAAATGTACAAATAACACTTTTATGAAAGCACATCCTTATTGGATGTGCTTTTTTCGTTCCCTATTCTTGCTGCCTGCATTTATTCCATACCTTTAATGTATTGAAGGCATAAAAAACACGCTGCAATAAATATAATAATATTCCCTGAAAGATGAGCACTGAATAATTTCATGGATAAAAAGGTATATTGATAAGGAAGGAGTGAGTTAGAATTGGATGGTCATACAGTGAAAAATATTTTTGATGATACAGGATATCTTTTTTTATATGATAAATTCAGTTATCATTTTTATATATCCGGATTGTTCGATGTAGTGGAACAAGAAAAAGTAATCTCGGATTTTTTAAATTCTTATGGCTTCGATGATAAAAACCCTCTCTTTTTTGACGACTTTTCCTATTACTTTAATTGCTTTCATTATTCACACCAGAAACAAAGGATGATGAATTACTTGAAAACCGAGTATGACGACCATATTTGTTAAGTAGTATAAAAGGCCAGATAAACTGTCAAAACTATTCAAAAAAGGTAAGAGTATAATCGTCCCTTACCTGAGACTATAGGCAAACTTGATTAAAATTGAGTTTGCCTTTAGTTTTTTTATGGTTGTAGATGTTGATTTTCGCTCCAGGCACTCGCTTTCCGCGGGCGGTCCGGGAAGCCTCCTCGGCGCCTTTGCGCCTGCGGGGTCTCCCCTGGACGCGTTTTTCCCGCAGGAGTCTCGCACCTTTCTCTCCAATCAACTTTGGTTTAACTTTTAGATAATAGTAGTCTACAAACCGTAGCTCCCTTGTCTATATGATTGGACCTGCAGTTTATTGCCTATATAATTGGGATGTTGATTTCCGAACCCACTTTGTCTACATACTGGGGTAAGTGCCCCTTAAATTTCCCCCTGTTATTCTTGCTTGCTGCCATATTCATGTTCGCTTCGGCTCGCTTGATTCGCGTTTTTTTTCTCTGCATCGACGGAGCTATATCGGCCTCCCTCACCTGCGTAATCCTTGGCTTTCCAAGCGACTCAAGATATCCATTTTTATCCCAAACGTCTTTATTGGTGGACGTTACGATAATGAGTCCCATTTTAGCTAAGTCCTGCGAGGCTACCCCCTTTACTTTACTAGGAAAACTTTCGATGGTTTTTATAAATTTCCTTTACTGTCATTGAACCGAAGATGCCCCTCCTTGTCACAGGGTTGTATTACGGGAGAAATTATATGGTATATGAGTATCGATTAAACCCAAGTGTTTCTGGGAGAAATAAAACCTAAAATTGTATCTTTTCCGTAAGGTGTTAAGAACTAAGGTTCTGTTCAGAAAACCTAAGTTTCTTAACACATTTTAGCTGAAGGATTTATGAAGATTTTCCTCATCTGTTTATGTTCCATAACTCATACATTTTTCTATGATCAGTTACTATGACAAAGATAAGTTTCAGTACATTAAGACAGTCTTAGCTTATAGAAATCGGGCTTTTTCTATGTCGAAATGTTGGTGGGGCCCCTTTTAGTAAATTTTCATATTTGAAGAGTTATTTCTTATAAAAGAATGTATGTGTACTCATATGAAAGGTATCTGCCAAGATGAGATTCAATTAATCGGATCAAAATGTGTAACCTTCATATTCTTAAAGATCGCTTTGCCGCCCTCGGAGAAGAGAGTAATTCCCTTATCTTCGGCAAGAGGGAATATTAAGTTTGAATAAGCAACCTTTCCATCATCCACAAAAACTTCAATACTCGTTTTATCGACGAGAATCTTTAAATGTACCTTCTTCTTACTGACATCAAATGGTGCAGTACTTTCAACCAACTGATTCGTTTCGTCAGGTTGATCTGTGAATACCCGATTGACATAAGAGTAATTTCCTTCTGCAGAGATGCCTACGTCAACGTGGCGTTTTTGATCATCTGACTCCCTGAGCCTAAATCCTGCATTCTTAAAATCCGACCATGAGAGATCCGCCTCTATTTGATAGGCATCTCCTTTAAAATCAAGTGTTTCCGAGCCATCCACTTCGATTTCATTAAAAGAATTCGTTGAGCTTGTCAATTCTTTTAATGCTTCTGAAGGCTGTGAAGAAAGATAATACTTATTCTCGCCTTCACGCTTTAGTTCAATTTGACGGACGATCGAATCCATTCCGTTAAACCCTTCTTTTAATGTCGGCGTATTGTTGGCGTAGGCCCAGTTATTCATCCAAGCGAGGGCATAGCGTTTGTCTAATTTGTCACTTGCCTTGCCATCTTCAAACGTTACTCCGCCATACCAATCGAAACCATAGTCTAGCCATTGCGGTTCATTGTTATCTGGAAGAAATTCCGTTCCATTAAACGTTCCTGTCCAGTATGCATAGGTGTTGGGTTTCCCTGCTGCTTTTCCGTTTGCACTGACGCCCAGCACCCACTTTACTGTCCCGTCATCAGCGCGGATCTGGTAAAGGTCAGGGCACTCTAAAACTCCAATGTTCTTAGTGGAAAAACTGCTCGTATAGTGCCAATCTTTCAGGTTATAAGACTCATAAAAACCTATTTTCGATCCTTCGGCCATGGTCATGACCCATTTTTGATTCGTGTTATCCCAGATGATTTTTGGATCTCTAAAATCCTTCGTTCCTGGATTTTTCATAATAGGCTCGTCACTGTAAGAGGTAAACGTATTTCCTTTGTCCGTACTGTACCATAGAAATTGTTCTTGTTTCTGGCCATCCTTAGATGGTTGTGTTACGATCGCCACAAAAGCCTCTTTTCCAAACCCAGCTGTATTTTCCTTGTCAAACACGACTGACCCTGTCCATGGATCCCCATTTTGATTCGTATATTTTGGAATGGCAATTCCCTCATCCTTCCAGTGAATCAAATCTTTAGAGGTGGCATGTCTCCATTCTGTACCATTGCCATCCGGGTAATCTCCATTATAAAGGTAAAAATAATGATAATTTCCTTCATAGTAAAGGGGCTTCTGTGGATCGTTTTTCCAATGATCAGGAGAAGTAAAATGATAGGCAGCCCGGTATGAGTGCTTTTCTACCTTATTTGGCGGATTACCTTCTTTTGTTTTATAAAATGAATGAATCAAAATTCCTATGCAAATAACCATCCATAATCCAAGAACGAATAATCCAACCATCTTATATTTCTTTTTGTTCACTTAAACTCACCACTTTTCTCTTTTAAATAGAAAAAAGAAAATGCCAAGTTTTCCTGACATTTTCTTTTTCTTTTCACTGGTAACTACTTAACCGTAATCTGGCCTTGTTCAAGAATACTGTCTTTTACTACCGATGTTTGTTTCCCTTTAATGTTAAGCTGGAAGCTTGGGGCAAAGGTAGATTTATTGTCTTCAAAATAACCTCTGTTTGTCATGTAGCTTGTCACTACAACATTATCACTGCCAGCCTGCGGGATCGCATAGTGTGCATAGTTCCAAGTGATGTCATATGGATTTAGATCCTGATGCAGGACGATGCCCGTTTTATTTAATGGTTTATATGGGCCAGTCAAGGAATTTGACGTGTAGCCTAACATGTAAATATCTTGATTATCGATTCCATCAATGGTCATTTTTGATCCTCTTGAACTTGTAAATAAATACCACTTGCCGTCCTTTTTAAAGATGTTTGGACGTTCGATTTCATCTGTGACCGTATTTGAAACAATCAATGGCTTCATTTCTTTTTTCAATGTATAATCGTCGTTTACTTCAATAATTCCAATTGCACCGTTTGCAAGTTCAGCTAACTCTTTTTTAGGGCTTTGCATAAGTTTGTTTTTCTCACCCTGGAAGAATTTATTGCTGTTGCCATAATAAGCTCTATTGTATAGCGATTCTTCGCCTTGGTAGCCATATTCTGTACCCGTATTTGCTTCAAACACAAGGTATTTGCGGCCGTTGTCTTCTACATAGTGAGGGTCTCTGAAGGTATGATTATCAGCGGAATTTCCGTCCTCTACAAATTTATCTACAGTTTGGTAGTACTTGCTGTCTTTGCCTTCATAGATGGATTTGTAATCCTCAACACCATCCACTTTTAATGTTTCAGAATCTGGCTCTGAAAGGTTTACTTGAGCGGTTGTCAAGGTTTGTTTCCCATAATTCCCTGACTCAGGTATATACGGTTCACGGTTTGTATAGAATAAGCGAACTTCCCCGTCCTCAGTGAAGGTTGCAGAACCTGACCACTCTTCGGCTTGCTCTTTTAGGTAAGGATCATTTGGAACGTTTTTATCATTGTCATCAAATACTCTTCCAGCATTCTTCCAAGCATCAAGGGAGTTGTCGCCCACTTTTTTGTAGAATATGTAGATGAACGTATCACTCGCATTTTTAGGATCGCCTGCTAATCCAAAAACGATATGATATCCTTTGTACTCTGCAACAGTTCCATCAGCGTTTTGCAATGGCCATGTATCCCACACATCTAAATCAATGGTTTCGCCTGATTCCGTTACTTTTTTGGCAGAAGGGATGTTTTTAATTGTGGATTCGTCAAACCTAGGAACGGCATATCTAGTATCACCGTGCTGATTAATCATATCTATCATAGCTGATCGAGTGATTTGTGAAGTATCGTACGTTTCTTTGAAATCCGCCGGATCCTTTGGAGCTGCAAATGATTGGGTGACAGTACCGCTTAATAGAATGCCAGTACTAAGTATTCCTGCTGTTGCCTGTTTGGCAAGCCTGCTAAAGTTCATAAATCTTCCTCCTCGTGTTTTACGTGTTTGCTAGTACAATAGAATTATAGGCGATTCCTGAAAAGAGAGGTATGCCACATATTGATTGGAATTTAGTCGTATATTGATATCGCAGTTGTAAAAGGCAAAAAAAGCCCCGGCAAGAGGCTATTCCTTCGAAAACCTCTCCCAGGACTTCTGATATTCATTGAGCAGCTGATTGCGGTTCAGCTGTTTCCCGACATAGAGCTGAGTCGCGGCTCCGAATTCTTCCCTAATTTCAACTGGGAAGTGAAACCAGTTAGATGGGACGGTGTTCCCATCCTTGTAATTTCGAAGTGTTTCTTCTGCGAGCGGCCCTATATCATCAGTTTTAATGTTCTTAAACGCAGGAATGAATTTGAATTCTTCCGTCATGAACCGTTTTCCTTGTTCTGACAACACCATCCAATTTAAAAATTTCTTTGCTTCTTTTTTCTTTTCAGGAATGGACTGTTTATTTACGGCCCAATAATTTGGAACGCTGACGACAAGGGCTTCCTTTAAAGGTCGGTCATTAATCGGAATCGGCATAAAACCGATGTCCATGTCAGGCGAAGCTTGATCGATCATCGGCTGAATCCAGTTGCCTTGCTGAATGATGGCTGCTTTTTCGGAGGTAAACAGGTTCACTTCCATTGTATAGTCCGTAGACAGTGGATTATCGTTTCCGTACTTTATGGTGAGATCCAGCAGGGCAAGGAGATCCTTAAATGTTTGATTGGTACTGATTTTTTCCGTTCCGTTATTTAAATTTCTTATAAAAGCATCAGTATCCTTTTGCTGGGCAAAAGCAACATTCATTAGATGGTCTCCCAATTTCCAGTCTTCATAGTAGCCTGTTGCAAAGGGAGTAATGCCTGCATTCTGCAGCTTTTCGGCAGCTGCTGTCAATTCAGAAAGAGTGGCGGGCTGGTCAGTAATGCCGGCTTGTTTAAATAGATCCTTATTATAGATAAAGCCATACCCTTCGAGGTTAACCGGCATCCCGTAAATTTTCCCGTCCAATGTGACTGGCGTCAGGGATTCTTTGTATGCTTTATTAATCCAGGGCTCCCCTGAAAGATCCTCCAGATAGTTCCGCCACAGCTTGGCATTTTCATAGCCGCTGTTTGTAAAGATATCCGGACCAGTGCCGGTCGCCATTTCGGCTTTTAGGTCGGCGAGGTCATCCATTGCCCCTCCAACAGTATGTACCCTGATATTGACGTGAGGATTTTCCCGTTCATAGGCACGCGTCATTTCTTCAAATTGAGTGGAGATTTCCACTTTCGGATTCCTTAAATCCAGCGTGATTTTCCGCTCTGTCTTTTCTGTTTTTTCTGGTGGGGCTTCATCCTGACAGGCAGAAAGAGGCAGGCTGACGGCTCCGATTAACAAAAGGGATAAAAGCCTGTTTTTCATCATGTCACCCCTTTAGATTCATGTTGATCGTTCTTGTTCCTGAACTCAAAAGGCGTCATGCCGACGACCTTTTTAAATAGCTTTGAAAAGTAGATTTCATCTTGATAGCCAAGCATGGTCGAGATGGAATAAATGCTTTTGTCTTTTTGTTTCAGCCACGACTTTGCTTGGCTGATTCTAAGCTCCGTGATGTATTTGGACAGGGTCATTCCGGTTTCTTGCTTATACTTTCTTGAGATATGTTCGCGGCTTAAAAAGAAAACATTCGACAGCTTTTCCAGACTCAAATCCTCCATATAATACATGTCAACATAGGAAACCATGTCTTCCATGCGGCGAGCGGCATCTATTTCATCCAGACGGTGGATGGAACGGAAGTTTTGTTCCTCGAGCTTTTTCTGAAGAGCCTGAAACGAGGTCCTTATATCCGATAAAGTTTCGACCTGCTCTTCAGTTACAAGCCTTACCGGGATATCGAACTCCTGACTGATCCATTCCTCAACGGAGAGCCATTGATCGCGAATGGTGATAACAAGGCAGAGGTTAAGATCCGTCTGCAGGGAAAACGCATTTCCTAATTTGCGGTCCGTAAGCTCATCTGAAAGCTTTTCGATATAGAGATCCGGATTGTGCATCTGGTAAAAGGAGAGCAGCGTCAGCATATAGCCCTCAGATTCAGGAAGAAACTCGGCAAGGCTGTTTGAATCTGAACGGTCCCCGAGACATATCGCAGTGGCTAACTGGTTTCTCCGCAGTTTTTTCACATCTTCCAGCACTTCAGCATGTTCAAAGTCATCCTTCCAGGCTTGTACCGATTTTTCCAGTGTATGATTGAACGCCTCATACTCAATCGGCTTCAGCAGGTAATCAAAGCTGCTGTGCTGAATGGCTTTGCGCATATAGGAATAATCGTTATAACCAGTAATGAAAATAACTTTCCCAGGATAGGAAATGGAATCCAGCCACTCAATCAGTTCGATTCCGCCCATACCGGGCATTTTCACGTCTGTAAAGATAATCTCCGGGCGTTCTTTTTCAATCAGTGATTTTGCCTCATGGCCATTTTTGGCTTCCAATAGCTTGGTGATGCCGTGAGTTTCCCACTGGCCTAAATGGCGTATTACGTCCCGCACATTGAATTCATCATCGACAATCAGTGCTTTCACCGTGTTCATCTCCTTTCCTGAAGTAAGTCTTTATCATTCCCAAGGGGCTCTTTATCGGGATCCTCATGCTGACGGAAAACCCCAGTCCGTCATTCGAATCTACTTTCATTTCTGCACTTGGTCCATACCCTAGAAGCAGCCTGTCACGAATATTCTTCAGGCCGATATGTTCATGCGAATAAGTCCCTTCGTAAGGGGCTGTATAGATATGTTCCCGTAGAGTCTGAAGCTCTTCTTCCGTCAGACCCGGACCATCATTCTCGACAGTAAAGCACAGATCGTTTCCTTGTTTTTCCCCGTTAATGGACAAATGAGCATCGCTGTAACCTTCCTCATACGTGTGTTTAAAGAAATTCTCTGCCAGGGGCTGCAGAATCATACTTGGAATAGTCATGTCCAAAATGGACTCATCGATATTGACCGAGTACCTTACATTTTCACCAAAACGCTCTGTTTGAAGGGAGAGGTACGCTTTTGTATACTCAGCTTCATCCCGAACCCGTACCCATTGATCTGCCTGCATTGAGTAGCGCATCATTTTGGACAGCGAAGTCAGCAATTGATAGACCTTTGGTCCATTCGACCTGAGGGCAACAGCGCCGATGGATTGTAAAGCGTTAAACAAAAAATGAGGATTAACCTGTGATTTTAACGCCCTGAACTGGTTCTTCCTGTTTTCAATTTCAAGCTTATATTCACGGTCAATGTGGGAATTGATCCGGTTCATCATGTCCTTCATGTGTGACTCCAAATGGCCAATTTCATCGCTTTTGGTATCATCAAAAGGGACATTCATATTTCCGCCTTCAATGGAACGGACTTTGCTGCTCAGCCTCGTAATGGGACGGGTAATCCTATTTGAGATAATGCCTATCATCAGCAAACCCAGTATTCCTACGCCGACGCCGACAAGGATATTGGTATAGGCGGTTTTCCTGACATCTTCATATAAAGCCTGGCTCGACATGACCTTAATCAATTTCCAGCCGTTCAGTGACCCTGATAACTCTTTTGATAAGAGAATATCATCATCTTGCTGGCTCCTATTCCCGTCAAGACGTTGCTTTTCATCGGCAGGAAGAGGTTTTCCAATCAGGGCACGATCATTTGCATACATGACGCGATCTTTTGAATCAATAAGCAAAACTGAAGATGCGTCTCCCTGGACAAGGTTATTGCAAATGCGGGCGTACTCGCCCAAATCAATGTCGATTGTAATCATCCCAAGAAACTTTTTAGAAAGAACGTCTATAATTTTGTGGTGAAAAGTCATCACCATCGTTTTGTCCGATTTTGGAACAATGGCTGCATTATTGTAATTCTCAAGAGGGTGGGGCGGCTCAATCAAATATTGTGAGTCAGATGTATACAGCTGTTTGATCGGGTCCTGTTTCAGAAAATCCGGCTGGTACCTGTGTGTGCTGATCATTGCATTATAGACAGTAAATGACTCATTGTTTTTAGCAATATAGAAACGGATTTGCCGGAATTCGTTTCTCATTAGATAAAAGGTTTCGAGACTCTTTTCCATGGTCATAGGGTTGAAATATATGGAGTCTTCGAAGCCGTTTTTAAAAATCCGAAACAGATCAGGGTTGCGGTACAGAATATATGGAAAATCAATCATGTCGTCAAAATACTGCTCCAGTTCATCCGCATTCTTCTGAAGCTGCTCCCGGCTGTTTTCAAGTTCATACTGCTCCACACTGTTTTTTGTGTAAGTGTAGATGAAAAAAACGGACAGGAAGTAGGGCAGAACGATGAAAATCAGCAGCATGATCAATAAACGGCTTTGTATGCTTTTCAAAGGAGGCACCCCCTTTCGCAGAATGCTCTTTTTATTTGTCTGATCTTATCTTCTCACTTTAGCATCCTAAAACTATATCAAATCAAAAAACCAAGTCAATCATGCTTAAGTAGGATTCGTGTAATTGCATGTATCGTTATATTTCGCAGTTCGGGCTTATATTATGTTCCAATTTGCGCTGCGCCAGAGATTTGAAGATGATAAGGCAAACAAAAAAAGCTGAAGACATCTTCAGCTTTTACAAAAATTATGCTTTTTCTCCTACTCTTCATTAACAAATACATAAAATAAGGAGCCCCTATAAAGCGATCATAATCCCCGCAGGTATGTCTTTGGGTTCAAGTATGTTTCTTCCGATGGTATCTGCCAGAAGCAGCAGCCAGGCGCGGATCAGAATCGCTACCGGCAGGAAGAGCTGATTTCGAGGTCCGACCAGAGCTTTTGCAAAGTGCGGCCCCTGAGCCCGACGAAGGCGCTGCCTCCTGCGGCAAAGACAGCTGCTGCTGCAAGCGCAACCGATGTCAGCAACAGGATCGCCCTTTTTTTCAACTGATACACCTAAGCCTATTGGCACAGGTTCACTCACCCCAAAAAGATTCAGCCAAGTCGCTTTGTACAGTGTAAAGGAAATGAGCATAGCAGGTCTGAACCCCATATGTTCCCTGACAGCCAATTTGCAATAAAATCAACCTTTTGTCAATCAGCAGTGAAACAAGGACAAGCATCAGACCTGAAAGGGCCACACAAAATCCCACCCCGGTTAATACAAGATTGACTGGCTGCATTCCCGCAGTCCTTCTTCGTAATTGTCACAAGAGGTGGTAATTCGATGGCTTCAGAAGGTTTCAAACAGCAACAACATCATGTAACTTGTCGTAAATTTATGTAAATCATTAAAGTAATCATTGTCTAATTTGAACCAATAAAGTTCCGATTTAGATTTATAGTAGCCTGCCCTGTTCATCCTGAACCCATAAAACAATCCAATACTGTTTCCCCTTCATTGGTTATAGTTACGAGAATAAATTAATTAACTCAGTAACTATATTAAGGCAAAATTCATCTTCCATTTACCTTTACTTTAGAAATATTGGTCAAAATATGATGAATTATGAAAAGGATATGTCTGGACTATATTAGTATGGGGAACGGCTGTAGTGTTTTATACAAAGTATAAATTTCCTACAAGTATGTATTTGAATATCGAAGATTCTATTAACACTTATAGGAGTAGCTGTTAGTTTAAATAAAATAATTAAATAAACATTCACATAAATATAACTTTAAAACAAATCGAATAATTCAAAGTAGAGATAGAATTGATAAACAGTTGATAGAGAGACCGAAAGAAGAAAAAGTCATTCACTCTTTCAGTTAAAGCACGGTCTCGATGCAAGGACGGAAATGGGAAATAAATATAGAAATAAGCCTTTACCACTATGGGCAAAGGCTCCTTTTTTGACGAGTTTCTTCTATTAACTAGGAAAGTATTAGACTGCCTTTTTCCTTTAGAAATACATTTATAACAATTAAGGTCAAGTACATCTCGGGGTGCCCTAGATCTGCTAATAGCTATAATACTGTATATATCACAGCTAACTTTTTTATTAGCAGAACCCAAAAATGCAATTGCAGTTAACAAAAAGGGTATTGAAAAGTGTAGAATTATCCAATCAATCCCTGATACCAGTGTAATAATAATGGCTACGAGTGATTTATACTAAAAGTTAGCGACACTCTACTTCTGCCTCATATTAAGAGTTTTCCTACAACCTTATAAAAAGAAAGACTGCCCCTCCTTCTCATTTGAAATAGGATCGTCATTACTTTATTAATCTTTTAAAAATGTTAGTAACGCTTCATTAAATTCTTTTGGATGAGTTGCGTTTAACCCATGCGGACCACCCTTTATTAGAGCGAGCTTACTGCCAGGAATGGAATCATATGTACGTTTTCCACTTAACTCAAAAGGTACAGTTGCATCAGAGTCTCCGTGAATAATAAGAGTAGGTATATTGAACTTTTCCAAGTCCTTTCTAAAATCTGTCTTACTAAAGGCCGTTATACAATCGAGCGTACCCTTAGGTGAGGCACTGGCTGCAATATCCCAGTTATATAAACGGAATGGCTCACTAACTAAATCTGTTTGATTACCCGCCGCGAAAAATCCCTTCGTAAATTTGTCAAGAAATGCAAGGCGGTCATTTATCACGCCACTTTTGAATTCTTCAATTGTTGCATCATCTAATGCTCCTTCAGGGTTATCCGCTGATTTGTATAAATAAGGAGGAACTGCTCCAGCAAAAACAGCCTTTTCAATACGATCTGTTCCATACGTACTAATGTATCGAGCTACCTCACCTCCACCCATAGAAAAACCAACAAGTGTGACATTTTGAAGATCTAAATGTTCTAACAGTTTATGTAAATCGGAAGCAAATGTTTCATATTCATATCCTTCCCATGGCTGGGATGATTTTCCGAATCCTCGACGATCATATGTTATGACTCTGTAACCTGCTTCAATAAGAGCTGGCACCTGATATTCCCAAGAGCGTCCACTTAAAGGCCAACCATGTATTAAGACAACAGGTTTCCCTGAACCCTGGTCCTCATAATAAAGTTCAATTGGAGCATGATTTTCATTACCTACAGTAAATTTTGCCATATAAATTTCCTCCCATGAATTAAACCTATATTTTTGCTTCTCTAAAAAAACTCTTCACTCCAAAACATTTACATATTTTTTGCAAAAATGTTTATAGGATTATTATATTCCCTACTATCTAAATTGTAAAATTATTCAAAAAATATTATTAGATTACAATTTATTTGTTTAAACCAAGGTGTGTAAATTATTAAATAATATTGAAAAAACTAAACTTAAAAATCGAATTAAAGATTTCTAAGCAACTCCAATTAAGTTGGAATTAAGAATCACAGCCCTTCCTAAAACATCAAGGCTTATTTATCGATTTCACTCTGCAAAGTTTAAGTTATTTACAAAAAAATTAATTTGTATTACTAAAGTTTAAAAGACCCTACGATACCAGTGAGCCGCAGCTTCAACTTCATCAACAGTCAATTGATGCCCCCTATTTTCCCAATGAATTTCAACTTTTGCATTAGCCTTTTCAAATAAGGATTGAAGTTCAGTAGATTCCATCGGCGAACATATAGGATCATTTTTACCAGCAGCAATAAATACTGATTTTCCTGACAAATCAGGAAGAACAATTCCTTTTCTCGGTACCATCGGGTGATGGAGACTGGCTCCCTTTAATGCATTTTGATAGTGAAATAATAAACTAGCAGCTATATTAGCTCCATTTGAGTATCCAATGGCAATCATGTTTTCTCGATCAAAATTATACTTTGCAGCAGAATCATCAAGAAACTCATATAATTCTTTTGTACGGAAAATCAGATCTTCCTCATCGAATACACCTTCAGCTAATCTCCGAAAGAATCGAGGCATTCCATTTTCCAATACATTTCCGCGGACACTTAGCACTGAAGCCTCGTCATCAATCCTTCCCGCTATAGGTAATAAATCTAATTCATTTCCGCCAGTACCATGTAGTAATAATAACGTTGGTTTCGTTGAATCTTTACCCTTATTAAATATATGTTTCATGATTGATCTCCCTCCAGAACGCGAACTTCCACAGTAGGTAAGGCTTCTTCTAATTCTTCTCGTTTTGGCTCCAGCCAAGATGGCAACATCAGTTTACTTCCAAGCTTAGCGACAGCTTCATCAACGGAAAAGCCTGGCGGATCTGTCGCTATTTCAAAAAGGATACCGCCTTGTTCATGGAAATACACAGCTTTGAAGTAGTTGCGATCACGAATCTCAGTCGGATAATACTCCTTATCTTGAAGAAGTGTTCTCCATCTCAATAGATCTTGGTCATCCTTTGCCCTCCATGCGATATGGTGAACAGTTCCAGCCCCTTTTAGCCCGCGAACCGAAGGAGTTAGCTTAATATCAATTGTATTTCCAAACTGACCATCCGATTTAAACCTAAGGAAGCTCGCTTCTTGCCCAAGACATTCGAGCCCTAATACGTTTTCAAGCACATTTGCAGTTTTATTAGGCTGAGTTGAAATTAATATAGCTCCACCAAACCCTTTAATTGCAACCTCTGAATCGACTTCCCCAAAACTCCAATTATTTTTTGGCCCTTCATTTCGTTCCACTAATTCAATTTCGAGACCATCTGGATCTTGAAATTGTAAATATTTTTCTCCAAAACGTACTGATTGAATAAACCTAATTCTAAATTTCCCTAAACGATTTTCCCAAAATTCAATCGATTGATTCGGGATTATAAAACTGGTTACACCAACCTGTCCTGTTCCAATTCGACCTTTTAACTGCTTTGACCACGGAAAAAAAGTTATAACAGACCCAGGTTGACCAGTTTCATTTCCAAAATAAAGATGATAGACTTCTGGACGATCAAAGTTTATCGTCTTTTTTACAAGTCTTAACCCCAGTATGCCAGCATAAAAATCAATACTTCTTTGGGCATCGTTCACCATTGCTGTTATATGATGGATCCCTGTTGTTTTTTGCAACCTCACCATTCCCATTCTCTTCATTAATTTGATCAAGAAATTAATTAGGTCTCTCTATGGAAAAAATCTCACCTAATTTTGCATAATTTGTAACAGCTAACCAGCTCACAACTCTAATTCTCTTACCTCAAATGGTATTAAACTTTGTTTAATCTGCCCTCTAGACTGTTCATACTGCTTTGGCAACATTAATTTTTCTCCCATCGTCGCTTCAGGTTCATCGTGAGCAAATCCTGGAGGATCTGTTGCAATCTCAAAGAGAATTCCCCCGTGTTCTTTAAAGTAAATCGCATTAAAATAGTTTCGATCTCGTACAGGAGTTACCCCATATCCGTTTTCCTCAACATATTTTTGCCATTCCAATTGGTCTTGATCATCCTTTGCCCGCCATGCAATGTGGTGTACGGTTCCAGCACCCATTGTCCCGCGTCCTATTGCCGTTAATTTTAAGTCAATGACATTGCCAATTTCTGCTGAAGAACGGTAACGTGCAAAGTCGCCATCCTTGCCGATTAATTCTAGTCCCAATATGTTTTCTAACAATACAGCCGTTTTGTCAGGATGGGTCGATAATAAAGTAGCACCGCCAAAGCCTTTAATAGCTACCTCAGGTGTTACCCCGCCAAAGGTCCATGCATTTACTTCCCCTTCTTCCCTTTCAACAATTTCCAAGTGTAGCCCATGCGGGTCATCAAATTCCAAGTATTCCTCGCTAAAGCGCTCCCTTACGGTAAAAGGAATATTGAAGGATTCCAGTCTTTTTTTCCAGAACTTCATAGCTCCTTTTGGAACAACATATGATGTAACGCCTACTTGACCATCACCAATTTTGCCTTGACTAGCTCCTGCCCATGGGAAAAATGTCATGATTGTTCCTGGTTTTCCACCCTCATTGCCAAAATAAAGATGGTAGGTACCTGGGTCATCAAAATTGACAGTTTTTTTCACTAAACGTAAACCTAATACACCTGCATAGAAATCAACATTCTCTTGAGGATGACCAACAATTGCAGTAATGTGGTGAATACCCATCGTTTTTTTACTCATTTTATTTTCACTCCTCTTTTTATTTCTGGTTAGACACTAACCTTAAAAAAGCATCGCCAATTTGTCGATAATTGTATATGCGACTTTATGGGTGTTTTTTCCTTTGTCCAAAGTTTTTTATTGTCTATAAATATTGGATCTTTAATTTTATTAAAAAAAGAAGCATGGAAATTATTCACAATACCATTTTTATTTCAATCAACTTATGGATAAACTGATTCAATATCAAATGGAAAGAATACCAATATATACAAATAAACCAGCACTATAGATTGATACTGGTTTAATTGATGCTTTTATTTATGTAGTTGTTAATTAGCATAGATGATAAAAAACAGGGTTAATTGTCCTATTATCATAATATTTGGTACTACTACAATCAAATTAAAAAGAAAAAAGACTGGTAAAATCCCTAAAAACAAGCAAAGATGATAAATTTTCAAATGGTGTTGTTCACACCTGTATTGATGAAAAGCAATTGTAGTTGACAGAAAATAGAGCAATGCATATCCAAAAACAAAATATAGGATAAAAGAATATAGGACCCCATGTAAAATAGTAGTCTAATGGAAGCTGCAACCATACTCAATGACATAAAAATCAACAGATGACCGTAAATAATAATTTGACCGGAAGTTTGTCTGGACTTGTTGAGTTCCTTCTCCATGTTATCGAAATATTGCCACCACATCGAAATAATGAGGATAAATGAAATGATCGCAAAGCTTATTGAATCCCAATTTCCTTGTTTAGGATGAATCATCGCAAGAGTGCTTATAAGAGCTTCCCCAAAGAGAATAATGGAAAATAGACCAAATCTCTCTAACAAGTGGGCTGTATTAGTCGGAACCTTTTCTAAACACTTTCTTCCAAGCAGTGGGATAATAATATCGATAAGAATTCCGAAATACAACTCAGCATACCGAATCCAAGAATCAAAAAAGACGGATAATAATGAAATAACGATTCCAATCCAAAAATATCTTCCTAGAAAGAGTGCTCCTTGCTTACGAACTCCTGCTTCTATCCGCTGGACAATAAGATATTGGATCGCAGTCACGGCCCTTAACCCAATATAACCTATCAAAAAAGAAAGATAATAAGGATCAAAATCTGCTGACAGGCTTGATGTCATTATTAGGACATAACATTTGCAGAATCAAAAAGATTCGTTAATAAAATAAATCTTTTCCGAAACGGTTAACAAAGATGGTTTGCCTCTCCCTAGCCCACCAGATCGGAATGAAAATTAAGACGAATTTCACTAAATACTCTATATGGATATGACCATCTTCAACATGAAGTAAAACATGATTTGCAACCGAAACCGTCGCAAACAACAAATCATAAAATAGTTCTAACCACGCAACTTTCTTTTCTTCCATTTCTGCAATCCCTCCAATTTTTTTATAGTTAATAGCAAACTGGAAATATATGTTTATTCGAAGAGGAAATAATATAGACATAGTCTATTTGCCATAGCTTGCAAACACAATCCAATAATAAGAAAACCAATGAGAGACCCTTACATCCTAGATTATTTGTACTAAACACCTCATTAAATTAAACAGTTTGATCATTAGGCATAAAGCCACTTTTTTACGTTGGTATATCGTGGTATGATGAGGTGATTTTAACAAGGGAGGAAATATATGACAAAAACAATAGGCCTTATTTGTGGTAGTTTACGAAAAAACTCTTATAATCGAATCATTGCTCAATCATTAACAGAGATGGATGATTCCCATCAATTTCGTTGGATCGAGATAAATAATCTACCTTTGTTTAATGAAGACTTAGAAATAAGTGTTCCAGAAACAGTGACATCATTTAAATCTGCTATCCAGGACGTTGACGGTATCATTATTGTAAGTCCAGAGTACAATTCTGGAATTCCAGGCGTATTAAAGAATGCATTGGACTGGGCATCAAGACCCCGGGAATCCGCAGTTCTTAGCAGAAAACCGGTAGGCCTAATCGGAGCAACTCCTGGGGGGTTAGGTACTGTTTATGCTCAGATGCAAATCAGAGAAATACTAGAAACTATGCAAGTTCATGTTCTTCCATTTCAAAAAGTACTGATTTCTCAAGTACATGAAAAGATTGATTCCGATCAGAAAGTGCTTACTGACGAACAAACAAAACGTTATCTTCAGCGTTATTTACAACAATTTATAAATTGGAAAGATAAAACTCTTGTTTTAGATAAAGAAGTAGAGTAAGCATTTTTAAAAATAAATCTGACGTTTTTTCTGATTTTCAAGAAAATTATTGGCATAAATATAAGTTTAGTTATAAAGTGATTGCGGAAAATGAGGAAATTCATGGTAAATAATCCAATGTTTAAACTTTCTTCATTACTTTAATTTAGGAGGAATACATAATGTCTGATCTCTATTCTCGTATTAATAAAGATGAAGCTGTCGTTCTTTTAGTGGATCATCAAACTGGACTTATGGCTGGACTTGTTCGTGACTATGGTGTTGATGAATTTAAGAACAATGTTTTGGCTCTTGCTCATACTGCTAAGTTTTTTGATTTACCAGTTATTTTAACAACAAGCTTTGAAAACGGACCTAATGGACCACTTATGCAAGAATTGGTTGATCTTTTTCCTAACGCTCCAAAAATAGCTCGTCCTGGACAAATTAACGCATGGGATAATGACGATTTTGTAAAAGCAATCGAAAAAACTGGAAAAAAACAACTTATTATCGCGGGCGTAGTTACGGATGTATGCGTTGCCTTCCCATCACTTTCCGCTATAAAAGCTGGGTATGAAGTTTTTGCTGTTACTGATGCTTCAGGAACTTTCAGTAAACAAGTTGCAGAAGCTGCCAATACGCGTATGGCACATAGTGGCGTGCAACTTATGAACTGGTTTAGCGTAGCGTGCGAACTACAACGCGATTGGCGCAACGATGTCGAAGGTTTTGGCAATTTACTTGCTAGTAATCTTCCAGGTTATCAAAATGTAATTGGAAGCTATATGGGAGCTCAGCGAGATCTTAGTAAACAAAATGCATAAATTTATTCTTAAGAACTAGCTATAAATCAATCACTTTTTTTAAAAATGGATAGTATAAATTTAGCGCTGATTTAATCAGCGCTCCTTTTTAAATTAAGAAGTATAGCAAGGCTTTTATTTTTTCGATTACAGCTGAAACTAATAATTGCCTTTTAGATAAACAATTTTATAAAAGGAGTGTTTTATTATGAGTAATTTAGAATTGTTAACTCCGGAGAACAGTGCATTAATTTTGATCGATTTTCAGCCTCAAATGACTTTTGGAGTTGCAAGCATTGACAGACAAACATTAATGAATAACGTTATGCTGCTTTCTAAATCAGCAAAAGCTTTTAATGTACCTACTATTCTTACTACAGTTGAAACACAAAGCTTTTCTGGTTATTTTTGGCCACAAATCCTTGACATATTCCCAAACCATGAAATTATAGAACGTAGTTCAATGAACTCTTGGGAAGATTCAAAATTTGTTGCGGCAGTTAAAGCAACAGGTAGAAAGAAATTGATATTTGCAGCACTTTGGACTGAAGTTTGTCTTGCATTCCCTGTGCTTGAAGCAATTAAAGCTGGCTATGAAGTTTATGCAGTTGATGATGCTTCAGGTGGCACAAGTTTGACAGCACATAATGCTGCTATGCGTCGTGTAGAACAAGCTGGAGCGATTCCAGTGACAGCAATTCAAGTTTTACTTGAATACCAACGTGACTGGGCACGCAAAGACACTTATGATGCTGTTATGGAAATTGTAAAAGAACACACTGGCGCTTATGGTCAAGGCGTGGAATACGCATATACTATGGTGCATGGGGCGCCTCCAAGCAGGAAAATATGAATCAAGAAAAAGTAACTGTCGGAGAAACTCAAACAGGGAACACTATGGATGCCGGTGGTCCAGTTACCACGATTGTTACATGGGAAATTCAAGAAGGTAGAGAAAAACAGTTTGAAACGTGGAGACATGAAATTGAAGCTGCCGCTACTAAATTTCCAGGGCATTTAGGCGTAAATCTAATAGTCCCCAATAACGGATCCAGAGAGTATACTGTTGTTTTTCGCTTTAATACGTATGATCATCTTCGTGCTTGGCAAGAATCGGATATTCGTCGAGATTTGTTAAAAAAGGCAGAACCATTTCAAGCTACTAATCCAACGTACAAAACTGAAAACAGTTTGGCATATTGGTTTGTTACTCCGAAAACGCCAGTTCCGCCGCCAAAATGGAAAATGTCCATTGTTACCGTTCTTGGTGTATGGCCTCTTAGCATGTTGGTTCCTATAGTGGTAGGACCTATTATAAAAAATATGAATCATATTATGTCAACTTTTTTTGTTTCGGTATGTATAGTGTCTTTGCTATCATGGGTAGTAATGCCCGTTCTCGGTAAAATATTTCATCCATGGTTACAGAATAATAGGAAGTAGACGAGGTGTGAACATGAATTTACCGGATATGATCTTATATAACGGAAAAATCACTACCCTTGACCCATCTCAACCAGAGGTATCGGCTATCGCCATAACTGATGGTTTAATCACTGCAGTAGGTGGGGATGAGCTTCTTGATAGTGCCACAGAAAAAACCAAAAAAATAGACCTTAAAAGAAAGAGAGCTATTCCGGGCTTGAATGACTCTCATATACACGTTATTCGTGGCGGTCTTCATTATAATATGGAATTGCGCTGGGAAGGTGTGCCATCACTTGCTATTGCTCTGGAAATGCTTAGAGAGCAGGCAAGGCGTACACCTGCTCCTCAGTGGGTAAGAGTAGTTGGAGGTTGGTCTGAATTTCAGTTTAAAGAAAGACGGATGCCAACTTTGGAAGAGATTAATGCTGTTTCTGAAGACACGCCTGTCTTTGTGCTACATCTTTATGATAGAGCGCTTGTAAATCGAGCAGGGCTGCGTGCACTGGGATACACAAAAGATACCCCAGACCCTCCGGGCTGTTTAATTCAGCGGGATAAACGAGGTAATCCAACGGGTCTTTTAATTGCCAATCCTAACGCTTCTATTCTATATTCAAGTTTAGGCAGAGCTCCAGTTCTTAATATTGACGACCAGATTAACTCAACTCGCCATTTTATGCGCGAATTAAATAGATTAGGTATCACAAGTGCCATTGACGCAGGTGGCGGATTCCAAAATTATCCTGATGATTACAAAGTTGTTGAACATTTAGCCGAGAAGGATCAATTAACTTTGCGTATTGCTTATAATCTATTTACGCAAAATCCAGATCATGAATATGAAGACTTTGCTTCATGGGCAAAAATTGTTTCTCCTGGTCAAGGAAATGATAAGTATAAAATGAATGGTGCCGGAGAAATGTTAGTATTCTCGGCAGCCGATTTTGAAAAATTTCAAATGCCCCGGCCCGACCTAGCTACGATGATGGAAGCTGACTTAAAGAAAGTAATTTCTCTATTGGTGGAAAACCGTTGGCCATTCCGTTTACATGCAACTTATGACGAGTCAATAACACGTTTCTTAAATGTTTTTGAGGAAGTCAACAGAGAAATTCCATTTAATGGTCTACGCTGGTGGTTTGACCATGCAGAAACGATCTCAGATCGTAGTATGGAACGTGTTAAGGCTTTAAATGGCGGTATTGCCATCCAAGACCGCATGGCTTTCCAAGGTGAATACTTTGTTGATTTATACGGAAAGGAAGCCGCAAAGCATACTCCTCCGATTTATCGTATGCTAGACCTGGGTATACCTGTTGGCGCCGGTAGTGATGCAACGAGGGTTTCTAGCTATAACCCTTGGGTTGCTCTTTACTGGATGGTTGCAGGAAAAACCATTGGTGGTCTTTCGATATACGATGAAAAGAATAAACTTGACAGAAAAGTAGCTCTGGAACTATATTCCAAAGGAAGTGCGTGGTTCTCCGGTGATGAAGATAAAAAGGGTACCCTTGCAGTAAGTCAGTTTGCTGATATTGCTGTATTGTCTGCTGACTACTTTACTGTGCCAGAAGAAGAAATCAAAGACCTTGAATCAATACTCACCATTATGGGTGGGCAGGTTGTTTATGGAAATGATGAATTTAAAAATTTATCACCTGAATTGCCGCCAGCATCACCTGATTGGTCACCGACGGGAGTTTATGGTTATGGTGGTGCTAACCTAGCCGACAATATACTTTCTCACGATGCCCATGATCACAAACATAGTTGCAGTAATCCTCTCCATCAACATACTCATACCGTAATAGGAAATGATGGAACTAAGTGGGGTATCGGTTGTACTTGCTTTGCTTTCTAATGAGGGTTTGGGACCGATGACGGATCCAAACATAAAATGACAAAAGCCTAACTTTCTCTTTAAAGAGAAAGTTAGGCTTTTTATATTATTTAAATAAAGTTTTACATTTTCTATTTCAGTATGTGATTATCTCATGAATTTTAAAATAATTAGGGATTTGTTTGATGAAATAAAATTGAAAGAACATGCCTTGTCTTTAAATACTCTAGAAATGTAGAAATAGTAGATTGATATTTCCTCCTGGCCATAGGTTCTGTAACTGAGGTTTGTTAATCAATGGGGAGCGTGTGTTGAATTAAGACTTTTTATGAGGTAAATAAGGAAAGGCTTAAGGATTCGACTTCACCTTAAGCCTTATCTTGCCCTATTTTAAAAATCCATCGATATATATTTTTCTTCTAAATATTCTTCAAGGCCTTGATGGCCGCCTTCTTTCATGCCGCCAAATGGCGCTTGTGCAACGATGGGAATGGCGTCGTTGTAGCCCATGATGCCGAACTCCAGAACTTCGGATACCCTGACTCCCCTGCTTATATCCTGTGTGTAAAAATAAGCGGCCAACCCGTACTCTGTATTGTTGGCAAGCTAAACGGGATGATTGGTGCGACCGGTCCAAATGTTTCCTGGTATGTGATGAGCATATCCTTGTTCACTCCACCCAGAACGGTCGGTTCATAGTATAATCCAGCAGCCAATTCCCCTTCAATTCTTTGTCCGCCACAAAGAAGGCTCGCACCCTGAGATGCAGACTTGCCCTGCATTCACATACCCTCGGGTGACACAGAGCTCAACTGCTCTGTCTCTAAATCATGGACATCCTTGTGAATGATATTCGGGGAGTTATTTCCTAATTCCAAAGTTACCTTACGAATTCCCGACTGCTTTTTATATGCCGACCTAACCGGGACTCCCTATAAAAGTGAACATCGCAATTCGTTCATCCTCCAAAAGGTATTACCTGTTTCCTGCCCAAACCCGTAAACCACATTCAGAAAACCTGCAGGCAATCCAGCTTCAGAAAAAATTTCTGCGATCTTGCATGCAATGAGTGGCGTCATTTATGCCGGCTTCAACACAATTGTATTTCCCGCTGCCAATTCAGGAGCTACCTTGTATATGGTGAATTAAACGGGGAGATCGCACCGATAACACCTTTATCGAACATAATTGGCTGCATTAGATATTTCTTGTAAAGTAAACACCTCTTAAACTTGTACACCTATTCATTCTTACTCTTAAAAGATAAAAATACCTTATGTACACTATTAATATATCGTGTACATAAGGTATATAAAAATCCCAAACATCTTTAATGGTGAACGCTACGATAATGAGTCCAACTTTAGCTAAGTCCTGCGAGGCTACCCTCTGTACCTCCTGGGAAAACTTTTCATGGTTTTTATAAACTTCCTCGACTGTCTTATGTGAGAATTAAAGAAATTATAGGTAGTATATAGAGTATCCATTATACCCAAGTGTTTCCGGGAGCAATAAAAGCTAAAATTGTATTTTAAAAAAATTTTATGTATCAATACCGATTCTACCATCCATAGGACTTCTTAGTATCCTAACCTATTGTTAGAACTAGAAAAGCCAGCCTCTTCAAAAAAGAACTGGCAACTTTCTCTATTACATTCTTTTTGCTCCTACATATCTTTTCTTCCAATAACTATTATCCATGGAGGAAATGCTTACACCGTTTGATGAGGAGCTGTGTATGAATTGATTGCCGCCTATATAAATACCAGCATGTGAGGCACCAGGTTTATAGGTTTCATAAAAGACCACATCTCCAACTTGTGGTTTGGACACCTTTGTCCCCTTTTTATAAATTTCCGATACCGTTCTTGGTAGTGTGACATTTGCGCCTTTATCAAAAGCGTATTTTAGGAATCCGCTGCAATCAAAACCTTTTGGTGTAGTTCCACCCCATACATACCGTACATTCAAATGTTTCTTTGCTTCCTTCACTATCGCAGTAGATTTATTGCTTGTTTTATTTACATTAGCTACGTTGGAGGTCTTCTTTTTTACTCCCAAAGCTTTATATGTATTCGGACCGACAATACCATCAGCTTTTAAACCTTTACTTTTTTGGAACTTTACGACTGCACTTTTAGTAACGGTCCCAAAATATTTAGTTGTATTATTACTCTTAAAATATTGTTTTTTCTTTAGAACCTCTTGTAATTGTTTTACTTCTGTATGAGTCATTCCACTTTTTAATGTACGATCGCCCAATGCAGCATTACCAACCAACGGATTTGATAGTAACAATCCAGAAACAACAAAAGATGCTATGATTTTTTTCATTTTCTCCCCCGATTAAATCTCTTTTTTATCATTTTATCACCTTTAAGTGACACACACATTTACCTAATTTTACATTATTATTACAAATGCATACATAAAGTGAGTATAAAATACAAAATAACCAAAATATTGCTCATATTTTCGAAAGGTAGTAATTAAGAGTAAATTCCTTGCTTTTTATAATAGTAACCATCCGGTTTGGATAGCCTCCTCGTACTGTGATATATTTTCCACTCCTTACATTTTATTAATTTCATTAGTTACAAATCCTTGAGCTTATTAAATATATCGAAGTTCTGACATTAATTTGGTATATTCGATTTAATCCTCTCAACCTTAAATTAGGTGTGGTGTCTAATAACGGCATATCGCTCACGACAATAACTGCCTGAATATTTTTCGTGATGCCATTCCATTCTTGTACAATTCTGCCTTGTTTCGTACAAAACAATCGAGTGAATGATTTGTCGGGGACAATCGTTTATTTTTATTAAGGCATAGGAAAAGCACCTCCTTTGATACAAGGATAGTATCAGGGGGTGCTACGTATAGAATATGTGCTGTTTAAATGGGTGCTTATCTTTAACCTTGGTTTTACAGCCCACTATCTAACTGTTTACGCTTAAAGATATAAGTTATCCTCTATCCTCGAAAACTCAGTTCGAGTGAATGGCTAACTCTTATTCGGCGGGAATCCTACCTGCTACATGTCACGAGCTATGCTCGATCGTTCTTGCAGTCACGGATGTTGATCCCAACTAGCAGCCGAATCTATGTAAAATTATTGAAATGAAATCAGCCAATTCTACTCTTTAACACTAACTGGAACCTTCAGCTGAGTGGGTACTGACCTCAATTTTGTATTTTGTTTGGGAAGTATAATTTTGGCCTGCTAAAAGAAGAATATCCCCAAAACCTTCAAACTCAATCGCCCCTGGAGCAGCTTGGGTTTCAAACGTTATTCCGCCGTGTTGAATTAATTTTTCTCCGTGCATAAGTGGCACATCTTTCACAAAGTTTGCCGTGTAAATGACAACCGCAGGCTCTTCTGTGTATACCTCGACTGTTATTTTCTGGTCAGGACTAATTAATTTGGCTGCAGTTTGATGAAGTCCCGGGCACGTAAGGAAGAATGGATGATCGATCCCTTGAACTTTTTTAACTTCTGCGTCAATGGCTTCAAAGGTTGATTTTAATTTCTTCGGGGTTCGAAAATCATAAGGCGTGCCAATTGTGCTTCGTTTTTCCCCAGTTACCGTGGTATCTTCATTTACTGGTGCAAATTCTTGAGAAGAGATTTGTAAGAAATGATCATCGATTGAATGGCTGGGATGCCCTGTTAAGTTAAAATAGACGTGATTGGTCGGATTAAAAACCGTGTCTTTATCACTTTTTGCTTGATAGCTCACTGACCAAATATTTAAGTTGTCCAATGTGTAAGTTACACTTACTTTCAAATTCCCCGGAAAACCATTCTCGCCATCAGGTGAGTCGGTTGAAAAGATGATCGAAGCACTTTCATCCGTCTCCTTCACTTCATAACCCCAGATTTTTACATCGAATCCAGGGCTGCCACCGTGTAATGTATTCCCTAATTGATTTACAGACGTTTGGTAACGTGATTCACCAATTGAAAATTCGCCATTTTTTATTCTTCCAGCGACTCTTCCTATTGTTGCTCCATAATACGTTTCTTTTTTGTAATCCTCAATCGAGTCAAATCCTAATACGATATTATTACGACCCGATTCCGTTAGGACGAACAGATTGACGATTCTTGCACCAAAGTTCGTAACTTCCATTCTTACTCCATGATCATTTTCTATCGTAAACAGCAAGACATCATTTCCAAACGAGCTTTGTGCTACTTTCATTTTTATCGGCTCCTTCCCTATTAAATTCCTTCATATAAATAAAAGCTAAAACACCATAAATTGCATAAAAAGTTCAGCTAACATTTTTAATAATTATAAAGCCCGAAGTAGCAACCTCGGGCCTAAGAAAAGGAATCATATGAGTAAATCAACATATTCTTGATGAAGTATTTTCCTTATTGCCTCCTGATTTAAAATCTCTTCTATTCTGGTATAGCTTCTTTTAATTCCGCTCCAAATCTTAACAGGTCTAATTTAAGCACTTTTCCCCTTAGCTTGTCTACTTTCCCCAATTTTTTCAATTTCCTCCAAAGTATGACCTCGAGTTTCAGGAACGCATGTCCGGATAAATAAAACACCAAGTAAACAAATAGCACCGAAGATTGAAAAAACAGCTTCTTGAGACATCGAAGCGGTCATGATCGGAAATAGCAGGCCAACCAAGAAAGAACCAATCCAGTTAAATGATGAAGCCACTCCTGACGCCCGCCCGCGAATTACCAGCGGGAAAATTTCTCCAACTATGACCCAAGTTAATGGAGCCCAAGTGAATGAATAAAGAGCTACATAGATACTTAAGAAAACAACCATCATCATCGGATTTGCATTAGGAATTAATACATTCAATATTGCCGGCAAAATAAAGGATAGTCCCATAATCGTTCCGCCGATTGTTAATAAAGTACGGCGATTAAATTTATCAGCAATCATTAGGAATATTAATGAACCTAGTACGAGAATAACCCCTTGTATAATTGGCCACATCAGCACTGAGCTGGCTTCATGCCCTGTTGCTTTTTCCACAATCATAGGAATGTAATAAAAAATTGCGTTTGCTCCCTGGAACTGTTGAAACGCAGCAACACCCACACCAGCCATTACTAAATAACGGTATTTATTACTTAAAAGAGTACCCCATGATGCTTTTTGATTTACCTTTGCTTCCTCTTTAACAGTTTCTTGTATTTGTGTTATTTCAGAATCAATTTGTTCTTTGTTAGGGCGAATATAGCCTAACACCCTACGAGCTTCATCCATTTTATTGTTCTTAATTAAAAAACGTGGTGATTCGGGTAACCTGGACACTCCAATAAATAAGATCAAAGCAGGTACGGCAGCCAAACTAAGCATCAACCGCCATGCCATTGTTCCTGGTAAGTCTTTCAATAAATAAGCGACAATGTACGAAAGTAACATTCCTGAGACAATCATTGTTTGATTAATTCCTGACAGACGTCCACGTAAACGTGCAGGCGCCATTTCCGACATGTAGGCTGGGACCAACGCAGAAGCAGCTCCAACAGCCAAGCCTAATAAAATCCGGGCAACAATCATAAAAAGGATCCCGTTATGAGGGGATATTCCTGCCAAAATGGATCCAACAGCAAAAATGATAGAAGATATTAAAATCATTTTGCGCCGTCCTAAACGATCGGAAAGTTGTCCGGCCATGGCACCTCCAAAAATAGCTCCAAACATCAACGAAGAGGTAATCCAGCCAATGGCACCTGGGTTGTTTTGAAGGTTCCAATCATGTTGCAGAAAAGGCAAAGCACCCGTCATAACGCCGATATCATAACCGAAGAGAATGCCTCCAAAAGCCCCAAAAAAATAAATGAATCCACTTGAGATTTTCTTTTCATTAACCATTTAAGTTCCCCCTAAAGGTTTTAAAATTATATTTAATCCCACTACTAAAAATATTGATTGCTTTTTGAGAAATAATAATAGTGTTTTCAACCACAAATACATGCCAGTTTCCATCGTAAAAGTTATATATTAGGATGAATTCCGTGTCGTCATTGTCTATTAAAACGCTTTCATCTTTCCCCTAAAAACCACGAAAACGCTTACGAAAATAAAGGGATCATACTAATGGTCACTATTTCCATTCTTCAACTTCTGGATTACCTATTTTTTCCCTCCAATGAAGCGGAGCCTCCTTGGAGGGAGAGACATTACTTTATAACTACGTATTCCAACCCAACAAGTTTGGCATAGGTTATGATTTGGTCTGTTGTTAAATTCAATGACACAACTGTATGGTGACCGCCACCATTCTCAAGCCAAGCTTTCACTCCATCTTGGAAGTTTGGCTTCACTTCCCAAAGTACACGGGCCACTGGCAGGTTTGGTGCTGGAACTGTTGGCTCGTATGCAGAAACTTCATTAATCAAAAGTTTATAGTTTGTACCAAAGTCAGCCATGGAAACAACGACACCGTCTCCTGCTTTGCCGTCGAATACTAAACGTGCTGGATCTTCACGATCACCTATACCTAATGGAGATACGACAATTTTTGGTTTGTTACTTGCTAAAGATGGGTCGACTTCGAGCATATGTGATTGAAGGATTGATTCTAGTCCTGCAGCTAATTCATATGTGTAATCTTCCATAAATCCAGTTGATTGGTTATGGCTCATCACTTTCAGTAAGCGATCAAGTGCTGCCGTCTTCCAATCTCCTTCACCCGCAAAGCCATATCCTTGTGCCATCAAACGTTGGACGGCAAGACCAGGAAGTTGTTTCATCCCATATAAATCTTCGAAGTTCGTTGTGAAGGCCGTGTAACCACCATCATCAAGGAAACGTTTAATCGCAATTTCATAGCTTGCCTGTACCTTTACGCTTTTCTCCCAATTTTCCCTACTGTAGGTACCATAATCAAATTCATAATGGCATTCGTATACTGCAAATAAAGCATCAATTTCTTCATCAGTAACCGCATTTACATATTGAACAAGGTCCCCGATTCCAAAATAGTCAACTGTCCACCCAAATTGGATTTGCGCTTCAACCTTATCCCCTTCGGTTACTCCAACGTTACGCATGTTGTCTCCAAAGCGAGCGACCTTAATGTTGAAGCTTTCGTTATAAGCAACCGCTACGTCCATCCATTGTGCAATTTGCTGCCGGACTTCAGGACGCTCCCAATAACCTACAACAACTTTATTTTGTTTTTTCAAACGAGCATTGATAAAACCATATTCACGGTCACCATGAGCGGATTGGTTCAGGTTCATAAAGTCCATATCAATCGTTGCCCAAGGAATACTTTCATTGAATTGTGTTGCTAAATGAAGCAATGGTTTTTGTAATAATTTTGTTCCACGAATCCACATTTTTGCAGGTGAAAAAGTATGCATCCAAGTGATGACACCGGCAACTTCGTCACGATAGTTGACTTCTTTCATGATGCTTGTGATTTTATCTGCACTAACAGCTAAATCTTGCAATACAAGTGGATAAGGTAAAATACCGCTTTCATTTAATGCATCGGCTATCGTTTGTGCATTCGCCTTGACCTCTGCTAACGCTTCTTCCCCATATAGATGTTGTGATCCTACGACAAACCAAAATTCCTTTTTTCCTGTTGTTAACATAATAAGCCTCTTTTCTTTATCTAATAGGTTGATAATTTGATAGAGTTGATCTTACTTTTGACCGTAATAAGCATATTTTCCATGTTTTCGTAAATAGTGTTTATCCAAAATATTTTGTGGTAATTCTTTTGCAAAATGATTTAATTCCCGTGTAAATAAATTCATTTTCGAAACTTCATCCAACACCACACTATTCATTACGGCGGATTTTGCATCTTTTCCCCAAGTAAAGGGACCATGACCATGAAGTAAGATACCAGGAACGGCTAAAATGTCTAACCCGCGCTCTTCAAATGTTTCGATGATTAACTTCCCAGTCTCCACTTCGTACCCACGATCAATCTCCTCTTGTGTTAGGTAGCGGGCACATGGGATGGATCCATAAAATGTGTCTGCATGAGTGGTGCCCATCGCTGGAACATCAAGGCCTGCTTGAGCCCAGATTGTCGCCCAAGTTGAATGAGTATGCACAATGCCGCCGATTTCTTGGTAATATTTATAAAGTACAGCGTGAGTCGCTGTATCTGATGAAGGCCTCAACTCTCCTTCAACAACATTGCCATCTAAATCAACAACAACCATATCGCTGGCTTTCATCGTTTCGTAATCAACGCCACTAGGCTTGATAACAAATAAACCGCTTTCACGATCAATGGCACTCGCATTTCCCCATGTATATTTCACGAGTCCATATTTAGGCAAGTCCAAATTTGCTTGAAATACCTCTTCTTTCAGTTGTTCTAACACGTCAATCCCTCCAGTTTTCCACTCATAACATCAAATTGTCTACAGCGGCCTGCTCAATCACTAAACCCTTCCTGTATCTTTCAATAAATGCTTCAAATCCTTTAACATCTACTTGATCAGGATAAATTTCTTGCCCCTCAGCCTCTTCGAATACTTTTTTGTCGAGGAAGTCTTCTAAACTTTCTTTTTGATCTTTATTCATCATGTAAGATGCAAGAATCGCCATTCCCCACGCGCCGCCTTCTCCTGCTGTTGACATAACTGATACTGGAGCATTCATTGCAGCCGCAACGATTTTTTGTCCAACAAGAGGGGTTTTAAATAAACCACCGTGAGCCAAAATGCAATCAATTGCAACATTTTCTTCTTTTGTCAAAATACCCATTCCGATTTTCAATGCACCGAAAGCAGTAAAAAGGTGAGTCCGCATGAAGTTTGCTAAATTGAATTGACTCTCAGGCGAGCGGACAAATAATGGTCGCCCTTTTTCCAATCCTGTGATATTTTCACCTGAGAAATAACCGTAGCTAAGCAAACCGCCACCATCTGGATCCGCTTCCAAAGCTTTATTCAACATTACTTCAAATAATTTATTTATATCAACCTTTTGTCCCATTGCCTCAGAAAATTCACGGAACAATCCCAGCCAAGCATTGAGATCACTTGAACAGTTATTCGCGTGGACCATTCCAACGGGACTTCCATTTGGTGTAGTTACCAGATCAATTTCTGGATATACTTTTGAAAGTTCTTTCTCTAGTACAATCATCGCAAAAACGGAAGTTCCTACTGAGATGTTTCCGGTACGTTTCCTCACACTATTCGTAGCAACCATTCCAGTCCCCGCATCGCCTTCCGGTGGACAAATTGGAGTGCCTGGTTGTAAATTTCTTGATCTATCCAGGATTTTCGCTCCAATTTCGGTTAATTCACCCGCTTGCTCGCCTGAAATGTAGACTTTAGGAAGAATCTCTTTAAGCTTCCAAGGATATCCTTTCTTCGCAATTAAATCGTCAAACTGCTTGACCATTGATTCATTGTAATCTTGCGTTGATTCATCAATGGGGAACATGCCTGAAGCATCTCCAATGCCAATTGCTTTATTTCCAGTCAATAACCAGTGAATGTATCCAGCCAAAGTCGTAATACAATCAATGCGAGGCAAATGTTTCTCTTCATCTAATATCGCTTGATAAAGGTGAGCAATACTCCATCGTTCAGGGATATTAAATTGAAATTGATCAGTTAGTTCTTTTGCGGCAACACCTGTTGTTGAGTTACGCCAAGTTCGAAACGGAACAAGTAGCTCCCCTGTACTGTCAAAAGCCATGTACCCGTGCATCATTGCGGAAAATCCAATAGAACCTATTTTCCGAATGGTAATTCCATAATTCCGTTCAACTTCTTGCTTCATTTCACTATAAGCTGTTTGCAGACCAGTGATAATATCCACTAAGTTGTACGTCCAAATTCCATCTTCCAAGAAATTTTCCCATTCATAACTTCCAGATGCGATAATTTCATGATGATTATCAATCAACACCGCTTTAATACGGGTGGATCCAAATTCGATTCCAAGTGAAGTTTCTCCCCCGATAATCGCTTGTTTAATTTTTAATATATTCGTTTGCACGTTAATCCCCCTTCTGTCAGCGCTTTCAATAAAAGGAGGCGCTTAAATTTATTAACAACCATATTATATTTTTTGTACGTACATTTGTCAATATTTTATATTATTTATACTTACAACTTCCAGACGGCATACTCCATCCTCACCTTAAAGTCATGAATTTGTATTAAAGGAAGTTATCCGACATGAAACCTAAAGGTAAATAGGTAGGCGGAATATAAAACTTTATACAAAAAATAAGATGATTTGTTTTAAATTATTCAAAAATTATGGTAAAATATGTCCGCACAAATATTTTAAGCGATAAATTAGAATGCAAACAACTATGGAAGAAGTGAGGTTTAATGAAACCAAAGTATCAGGTAATCATTGATGATTTAAAAAATAAAATCCTTACAGGTGAATATAGTGTAGGGGACCAAATTCCTACTGAATCCGTCATGCAAGAAATGTACAACGTTAGCCGACACACTGTACGAAAGTCCATTTTAGAATTATCAAACGAGGGATTCTTGAGAAGTGAAAAAGGATCTGGCACATATGTTAGTAACCAATATCAATCAAAATCTGGTGGCAATTCCAAAAATAAAACGATTGGTGTAATCACTACCTACATTTCTGATTACATTTTCCCTTCTATTATCCGCGGAATTGAAAGAAGATTGAATGAAGATAATTATTCGTTACTATTAGCCAGTACAAATAATGATGTTGAACAAGAAAAGAAAGCCTTGGAAATGATGTTGTCATTTGGCGTGGATGGTATGATCATTGAACCTACAAAAAGCAATCTATACAATCCCAACATCGGTTACTACCTATCATTTAAGGAACAAGAGGTTCCATTCATCATGATCAACGCTTATTATGAAGAATTAGAGGTTCCTTTCTTTTGCCTGGATGATGTGCAGTCAAGCTACCTCGCAACAAAAGAATTGATTTCGAAAGGACACACACAAATCGGACTCATTGCTAAAATGGATGACTTACAAGGAAAGTATCGAATGAAGGGGTATATAAAAGCACTTGGAGAAGCCAAATTACGCTTTCAACCAGAACAATTGCTTTCGTATACTACAGAAACGAAGCTAGACCTATACACGAACTTGAAAGAGTTCCTAAATGAAAATAGAGACGTGTTGTCTGCCATTGTTTGTTATAACGACGAGGTAGGTTTGGAAGTAGTAAATGTATGCAGACAACTCGATATTTCTATTCCCGAACATTTATCAATTATTGGCCAGGACAATTCCTATATTGCGAAAAATGCCAATATCAAACTAACGACATTAACACACCCACAAGAACAAATGGGACATGATGCAGCTGATTGGGTCATTAAGAAATTACAAGGAAAGAAGGATTTACCAAACGAAACCTATTATCAGCCAGTGTTAATTGAAGGCGAAACTGTCAAAGAGTTAGACATACAATAACCTTAGTGTGTGATGACTATAGGCTCCACTCCCACAATGGCTGCCTCCATCCATTTTTTAAAACCAACAAATCCATCTTCATTATTTTCAAATGCAAATGGGTCTACGATTACAATTCCACGGGAATTCACTGCTCTAGCACATGTAATTATTGGGCAATATCCACTCCAATGGAAATTCTATCGTTTAGTTGATTTTGTTTATCTTGCATTTTAAACTTCATATTAGGGTTCCTCATAGGGTTTTGAGTTAGTGTGGTGTCTTACCCATATCTCACTGAGGAGCCCTATTTTTTTAAAAGCTGAACCCGATTTGTTCCATAAGAAAAAGGCTGCCACAGCAACCTCCCTTTTTAAAGCAAGACCCATTAGTTCAGTAAGGACTTTTGGATTATTTTAACAAAAACATTCTTTCTAATGAAATTGGAACAAATAGTAAGACTGTTGCAAACCAAATGGGGTAGCTAAACGAGCAGAAGAAATTGCTTAATCAACAATTATGACTAACGTAGCCTGCAACTAGGAAAGTACATTGAGCACGTAGATGAACAAAATGGAACAGGTACAATCCATTCACTTGTTAACCTAGTAAAAAACAAAGTGTGTGTAACCAGCTTATAAGAACAGTAATTTGTCCATATTTCTTCGATACATTAATTAACCTCCACCTGGTTTCATGTTAGATTAAGTTCATGGACCATCTTCGTTAACAATCTATCCCCTTGTTTAAGTCTACAGCATATCTCTTTGCCACCTCTTTGCTGACGGATTCCCGCTTTTACCCACATCCCCCGCGATTAAGGGAATAATAAGAAAGCAGACCCTGCTACTACGGTAATTAACGTAAACAAACAATGTTGGCCCGTCATCATCAATTCAGGAGCTAAACTAACAATTTCTATATCAACCATTCCAACACCAATATCAGCAAGCGCATAATCATCTAACGTTATACTTTTCCCTTCGAATCTACGATATTAAAAAAGACTATTCCCACTGCTACTGTCCCAGTCGAACATCCCCATACTTGGAACGATTCATGATGATTGGGAATACAGAATCTTCTTTTAAAAAAAAATATATTTATTAAATTGTGGCAGTCAACGGATTATGTTGCTTAATTTCTTGTATTGATAGATTTAACGAATAGTTCCCATAATCGAGAATTTTATTAAGAAAAAGATTCAATAGTTCTTGGGAGTTAACTTTTATTTTCAAATGGTAACAACCTTCTCCCGATACTCGGTGAGCTTCAACTATCTCATTTCTATCATTAATAAAACGTATAAACGAATCATGGTCTGCTGTTTCCATATAAATAATGACAAATGCTGTATAAGAAAGTCCTAATTTCATTTCATCGACTATTAATGAGTAGGCTTTAATTACTCCATTTTCCTCAAGTTTTTTAATCCGATTTCCTACTGCTTGTCCCGTCATATGAATTTGTTCACCTAAGTCTTTCCACTGAATACGTGAATTTTCGGATAATAACCGAAGGATTTGAAAATCAATGTTATCAAGTTCCATAATAAATTCCTTTCACCATGAAATGCTTTGATATAAAAGTGTTTCATCAAAGTATCGATAGAAATCAATATATCATTTATCATTATATTGTACTAAAATTTTTTAAAGAGGTGGAAAAAATGAGCACAGCTTTAATCATTGTCGATATTCAAAATGACTATTTTCCAAATGGAAAGATGGAATTAAGCAACCCTGAAAAAGCAGCCGCTAATGCTGCTAAAGTTCTTGAATGGTTTAGGCAGAATAACAAAGATAATATTTTTCATGTCCAGCATATCGCTAGTGATCCTGGGTTAGGCTTTTTTCTTCCGAATACGGATGGAGTTAAACTGAATGAAGCTGTTCTACCATTAGAACACGAAAGCATTATCATAAAACATTTCCCTAACAGCTTTTTACAGACTGAATTAGAAAGCAAATTAAAAGAAAAAGGAGTAACAAAGCTAGTGATTGTAGGTATGATGACACATATGTGCATTGATGCCACAGTCAGAGCTGCAGTGGATTTAGGCTTTGAAACTACTCTTATTGAAGATGCATGTGCGACAAGGGACTTATCTTATCAAGATAAGGTCGTTCCAGCTGACCAGGTCCATTATGCCTTTGTCAGAGCACTTAACGGTATGTATGCCAATGTAATTTCGACCGAGGATTTCCTGGAATAAAAAAATAATACAACCTTGTAGAACTAATAATTTATTATAAGTGGGAGCTTGTTTTTATACAAGCTCCCTTTTTTACTGATGTTAGACTGTAATCCAAGCTTTATCTTGCAGTTTCCTGCAAATGTGCAACTACCCGTTGCATAAAAAAACTCATACACCTAAAAAAAGACCGTCACAGTGCCCATCAATCCAGGTCATGTGACAGTACCTCAATTCTAAAAATACCTGTATCAAATAAACAATAAGAATTAAACGTTCTTTTTGACCCTTTTTGATAAAACCCTTCTCTTTTTTTGAACGACTTTCCTTTTACTTTCATAATTCCCGTTAAAAACAAAAGATGATGAATTACTTGAAAACCGAGTATGACAACATATTTGTTAAGTATAAAAAGGCTGCAATTATCAAAGAAAAAATAAGAGTATAATAGTGCCCTTATCTCAGACTGTAGGCAAATTCGATGAAAAATGAGTATGCCTATGGTTTTTTATGGGTGTACTATTTAGACGTTGATTTACGCTCCAGGCACTCGCTTTCCGCGGGCAGTCCGGGAAGCCTCCTCGGAGCCTTTGCTCCTGCGGGTCTCCCCTGGACGCGTTTTTCCCGCAGGAGTCTCGCACCTTTCTCTCCAATCAACTTTGGTTTAGCTTTTAGATGGTAGTCTACAAACTGTGGCTCCCATGTCTATATGATTGAATCTACAGTTTTTGCCTTGCCTGTACCATTTGGATGTTGATTTCCGCTCCAGGCACTTGCTTTCAACGGACGGTCGCGGGGAAGCCTCCTCTGCACCTTTGCGCCTGGGGGGTCTCCCCTTGACACGTTTTTCCCGCAGGAGTCTCGCACTTCCGCTCCAAATCTTTAGATAGAAACCTTTTGCCAAGAGTCTTCATTGTCTTTAACCGAATTATTAAAAAAACTTGTGTGATGAGAATGCCTTCTAAACATGATTTTATTCAGGGAGGTCAACTGGTGCCTGCGATCTAGGTGGTTCGTAAAATTGAGGCTGCCATTGACTTTAAAGCATGCAATTGCATGAGGGAATAACAACCAAAAATCTTCATCAATGATAAACCTAGGCATAAAATATCTTTCCATTTCGTTTTACTTATATCTTAGTAGAATCGACTTTTATCAAGTACTCTTATGTTTTGGAGGGGCTAGCAAAGACGGAGAATACCCCTAGAACAATATATAAATAACCAGTTATCCGATTCTGCAACCTAGAATTCACTTCAGTACCCAGAATCCGCTTTCTAATACTTGCTGCAAGTACTGCATACAGACCATCACTAATAAAAGCTAGGATAATAAATATAATTCCTAAAAGTAAAAACTGTATTGTGACTGATACGGCCGAAGGTGATATGAATTGCGGAAAGAAGGCTAAAAAAAAGAGTGCTGTCTTAGGATTCATTACTTCCACGAGCGCAGATTCGTAAAATATCTTTACTAACTTTTTGCTAGGGGCTGTTGGAATTTCTGAAGTCGTTCGATCAGATGTAGAAAATAAAGTCCTGCACCCCAGATAGATAAGATAAGCAGCACCCAAGTATTTAACGATATTAAAGGCTGTTGCTGATGTCATAAGGATCGCTGAAACTCCAATCGCTCCAGCTAAAACGTGAACAGAACCGCCAAGTGATACACCAAGAACTGATACTATGCCCGCTTTCTTCCCTTGGTCTATACTTCTTGCCATAATATACAACACAGCCGGTCCAGGTATTATTAACAATGTAGCAGCAGCAATTACAAATAGCCAAATATTAGAAAACTCCATAAAAGCAACTCCTTATTGTATTTTGGCACAAGATTTATTGGGCTCCTCCTTGATGGTGAAAGCAAGATTACACTTGTTCGTTTTCATCAAGGAGGCGATTTGTTGCTCATTTAGAAAAGGAATATGTTCCAACTGTTTTATAATGAGCTTTTGTCTGTAAGGAATGGTTTTGACTTACCTAAATGATAAACACCATTTTTGCTTTTAGGGGTGCCATAGCAAACCCTAGTAATATGCCAATCATTCAATTGACCCTTTCCTTTGATCTCGCATCCATTGTGCAACCTGAATTTCCCCATGTTCATTTGATTTTTCAAGCTCTGTAATAATCGCTTTGTAATCGGTGTCATTGCGATTTTGACTCATTTTGGCTGCAGCTTGAATAGATGTGATTTCAATTTCAAAGCCCACTATTCCTTTCATTTCACTCTTAAGCAACTCTGGATCAAACGTTTCCCAGGTCCGGCCATTTTCTCGGTGACCCTCATAATGATTAAGCATAGTATCCAAGGAGGAAATCAGCTCGTCTTCAGTGATTAAACGCGCTGATCCATACGCATGTACAGCTAGATAATCCCATGTTGGAACCTCTTCGCACTGATACCAACTTGATGAAATGTAAGCGTGCTGCCCTTGAAAAATCAGTAACACATCACTATTATTGTCTAAAGTCTTTTTCTGCATGTTTCCGTATGCAATATGCCCAGTTGCATAGATTTTCCCTTCATCTTCGCGAATTTCCAAAGGAATATGAGTAGCCAAGGGACGATGTTCATTAATAGTAATCAATAAGGCAAACGGGTTAGACTTCATAATTTGAACTGCTTCTTCATTTTTCATACGATATTGCTTAGGAATGTACACAATAATCTTCCTTTCAACTTGTATTTGAATTTTTAAAATAAATATCCGATAAAAAAATATTATTATACAAGTTGACATGAAAAAAGGTACAATATTAAACAAATATACATGTCAGAGGGAATGCAAATGAATAATACCATTTTTACGTTCAATGATAGCGCCCCAAAATACAAACAAATCTATGAGAAGTTCAAATCATATATAGAACAAGGAGACATTTCGGCGAATGAGCAATTACCCTCCATTCGGCAACTTGCAGATTCCTTACATGTAAGCCGCAATACAACTTTACTGGCATATGAACAACTTGTTGCTGAAGGGTATATTCGTGGAGAGGGCAGAAAAGGTTATTTTGCAAACGAGTTAGAACCCCGTATATTTCAGGAACCCTTAATCTCTTATGATAAAAAGCAGACTGGGTCCAAGAGACCTCCGGAAGTTAATTTCAGGGCAGATGCCGTTGATCAAACACATTTCCCACTGAAAATTTGGAGGAGAATGGCTAATCAAGTATTAACATTACAGGATAGCTTTCGATACGGGGAACCATTTGGGGAAGAATGCCTGCGCGAACAAATCTCTTCATATTTATTCCAATCACGCGGAGTGAAAACAAATGCAAATGCAATTATTATCGGAAGCAGTACCCAACAAATGCTTGTATACCTGGGACATATACTGAAGGATGAATTCCAGAGTATTATAGTTGAAGACCCTGGTTACGACGGTGCCAGGGAAGCTTTTCAATTCCATCGTTTTATGTTTGAAACTTTGCCGGTTTATGAAACAGGTGCTGAACTTTCAAAATTAGAACAAATGAAATCACGATTAATCTATGTAACCCCTTCCCATCAAAGTCCAATTGGAGTAAGCATGTCTATTCAACAACGGCAAATGATTATTCATTGGGTTAACAAGATGCGTGGATATATTATCGAAGACGATTATGATAGTGAATTTCGCTATACACAAAAACCATTCCCTGCTCTTGCCTCCATTGATTCGGCAAGTGTCATTTATTTAGGGAATTTCTCGAAGTCCTTTCTTCCAGGAATTCGTTTAAGTTATATGGTCTTGCCACAGCCACTTTTAAATCGTTATAAAAATCAGTTTCTTCATTTTGAAGCTACTACCTCCCTGCTTAGCCAGCTTACAATGGCTAAATTTATGGAAGAGGGAGAATGGAGTAGACATATTAAACGCATGCGCCTTGTTTATAAAAGAAAAATGCAGCACTTAGTATCCGCTTTAAAAGAGCAATTCGGTCAAAATATATCCATTATTGGTGAACAATCTGGTTTGTACGTATTAGTCAAAGTACATCTGAAGCAAACAGAAGAATGGTTAATTCAACAAGCTTCCTCACATGGAGTTACTGTGTATCCTACGTCCCTCTACTTCATTAAAAATAACACCGACGGACCAATGGTTAAACTAGGTTTCAGTAATCTTTCTTCCAATGAAATCGATGTGGGTGTGAAACTCTTAAAGAAGGCATGGTTCAAAGAATAACTCCACCATTCTTTGAAAGAATGAATTGTAGCTGTTTTATTTGAATGTTTGGTGCAGCACCGATAAATAATCTTCATAGGTCCCTTAATTATTAATTGCGATGAAATTAAGTGGCAGCAGTAGATCAAAAACTAAGCCTAATTTCCATCTGAAATTAGGCTTAATTTTTTAACAAATCTACCACATCTGTTGAACAAGACAAGTCGAATAACTTTTATTTTTGTAGATTCTTCTTCATAAGAGACGCTACTTGTATATTATCTTGTTGAGAAGTGTTTTCTAGATTCTTAATAATTAATTCTTGCCGTTCCACAGGGTGATTTTGACTTAATTTAGCTTTCGCTTCAATTTTTGTGATTTTTATTTTAAATGCTACAATCCCTTTACTCATTCCTTCGATAAATCTGGAATCCACATCAAGTAAATTGTATGGGCTATCTGGACTTTCATATTTTTTTACCATATCATTCAGGGAATCGAATATCACTTTTTGATCTTCGACAATCTCCATCTTTCCATATATATGTATGGAGACATAATTCCAAGTAGGAACTGCCATCGTTGTTTCATACCAAGAAGGAGATATATAAGAGTGAGGACCTTGGAAAACCGCAAGAACTTTTTGGTATTCTATATCCTTCCATTGTTCGTTTGGACGGGCAAAATGACCATATAATGAACTTTCACCTTTATTTAATGTGAGTGGAAGATGGGTGGCGTATGGTTCCCCATTGTGTTGAGAAAATAAAGTGGCAAAGCTGTACTTTTCAATAAAATCATAAATTATTTCTTCATCCTTGAGTTGAAAATGTTTAGGTATATACATGATTTAGCTCCTCCTTGATAAAGTCTTTTCAATTTTCGACTATCTCAAATTTTAAGTATTATAGGAAATATTCTATTATCTAAACTGACATCTAAAAAGGTACAATTATTATTAATTTTACATGTCAATAGTGATTACAATTTTCATATAATGTTGACCTTTTATTTTGAGTATATAAACTTACATTTAGTGAATTAATTACGACTTCAATTTTAATCAGTAATTAGACATGATTTCTGTTTAACCAGGCCCGTTATCCAAATCATAGTAAGGTATTTATGAACCAAAATAACAGATAGCCTAATGGTATTTTATAATTTTATCCAGCAATCAGGCCAAATTATGGAATAATCCCTTCAAATAAAGTAATAACTAGATTATTTTATTGGAAGCATACAGATTTAATTATTTTCATTAGAAAGGATTGAAATAGTATCGAAATAAGACATTTAGAATATTTCTTAATGGTCAGTAAAGAATTGCATTTTACAAAAGCAGCTGAAAAATTAGGAATTTCGCAACCAACTTTAAGCCATCAAATTAAAATGCTTGAACAAGATGTGGGCTATGCACTATTCAACCGTATTGGTAAGAAGATTGAACTTACTAAGGTGGGGGAAATCGTACAACAAGAAGCATTGAATATTCAAAATTCCTTACAAAGTATATCTTCTCAAATTAGAGCACTTACAAAAGTAGAAATCGGGGAATTGAAAATTGCCGTGTTACCAGGAGAAATAACTGATTTGGTATCCACCTTGTGCATTAAATTCAACCAATTATATCCAAACATAAAAGTGTTTGTTCAAAGTACTGATCAAGTGGAAAAGGCTGTTTTAGAGAATCAAGCAGATTTTGGTATTGGTTTTGAATTCAATCGTGATGATATGTTAATGGTGACGAAGTTGTATGATGAAGAATTTTACCTGATTAGTAATCAAAGTGCTGGAGAGCAGAAGGCTTCATTTTCCGATGTTTTAGACAGTCCGCTTATTTTATTTCCAAATATCCATCAATGCAGAAAAATACTTGATAAAACGAGTCTTGAGGTTGGCAGGCAGTTAGAACCCATCGTCGAAACGTCTAGCATTGAATCTATCTTGAAGCTCGTTCGAAATGGGGTTGGCCGCAGTTTTGTTTCGCGTACATTATATGAATTTTATGATACAGAGGATTTATTTTTCCAACGTATTGAAAAACCAACTTTGACTAGATCTGTCTATCTCGTGATGAAAAAGAATCGTTTTATCAATTATGCGGCACGTAAGTATATTAAGTTATTATTATGTGAAATCGAAAGGCTGCGTTTTCATACAGAAAAAGATGAGATAGCCTCTTTAAAAAGTTCTATATTATAGTTTTTATCTATTATTATCATAGAAATGAATGGATAGATAAATGATAAATTCCTCTTTACAATGAAAACAAGTTCATAATCAAATTGTAAAGGGGATTTTCAGTTATGTTTCAAGAAGTAGCAGGTATTAAAATTCCAGATTCTCAATTGGCTAAAGAAGCAGCAGATCTTTTACGCGAGCATGGGGACGACTTGTTGTGGAATCATTCAAATCGTGTATTTTTATTTGGTGCAGTCAACGGAAAGAAAACGAAGCAGAATCATGATTTAGAGTTGCTATATGTTAGTTCATTATTCCATGATTTAGGTTTAACAAAAAAGTTCAGCAGTCCAGATTTACGATTTGAAGTAGACGGTGCAAATGCTGCGAGGAGCTTTTTACAGCAGTATCAAATTCCAGATGAGTCGATTTGTCTTGTATGGGATGCTATTGCATTACATACGACACCTGGCGTTGCAGAACATAAAGAAGCTGAAGTGGCACTACTCTTTTCGGGTGTTGGTTTAGATGTGATGGGAGATGGCTTTGAACAATTCCCTGTCTACTTGCGTGAAGAAATTATAAAAGCCTACCCACGTAACAATTTCAAAAAGGATATTATTCCAGCGTTTTATGAGGGCTTTAAGCATAAGCCAGAAACTACTTTTGGCAATATGAAGGAAGATATTATTGAATATTTTAGACCGGAATATAAAAATAAAAATTTCTGTGAATGTATTTTGCATTCACCTTGGACAGAATAGGATGCAAAAATGACAGAAAGTTTGTACAAAAGGTTATATCGGCCAAGGAAGCTACTAAAAAATAAAGGCTATTTTCGCATACCTTGTTTGCTATATACCAGGTAGTGAGTTGTGGTTGATTTCCACCAGATGCTCGCTTTCCGCGGGGCGGGCGGTGAGCCTCCTCGGCGTAATCGCCTGGGGGTCTCACCTGTCCCGCTGCTCCCGCAGGAGTCTCGCACTTCCGCTCCAATCAACCTTAAATAGTTTCGTTTTAAAAACAACAATCTTTACGAAAAGAGCCAAAATAAAAAATAAACAACCAATTAGGTTTCGCCCTTGGTTGTTTATTTTTATTCATGACCCCTGTGTTTGAAACAGTAACATTCAACTATTTAAACTTTATTCTATTCTGAAATAAAAATCGATTAAATACTTTCCAGCCCACTTTCTGTCCTGCCGATCGGATGACTTCCTGCCAGTCACCTATTGGAAGCTTGCGGGAAACATCCATATACTTATATTCTTAAAGTCGTAAAGCAACTTCCCCCTACGGTTAAGATTAATCTTGAAATGCCTGATTCGGCTCTCTCCTTTTGCCCCATCCAAATCAACGGGTATAGTTCACGGGGTCATGTTACACGCACACTTACACTTTACCTTGGCTACTAATTTAATAGGTTCTATTAAAAAAAGGGCAACCAGTAAAATAAACTGGCCAACCTTTTTATTCGAACGCACCTTGTTATTAAAGACTTACTAAAACCAACATTCATCCTCGTTTTCATCCATAATTTGGAGGAAAACGAGGATGATTGATGCCATTATATTTATCCTCGGGATTTTCCACCTGAAATATTAACGGTTGTACCTGTAATATAACTAGAACGGTCTGAAGCTAGATAAGTGACTAATTCACCAATTTCATCCAATTTTCCAGGTCGTCCAAGTGGTATTGTTTTGCTGTAGTCAGATCCAAGGCCTTCTACTGTTACTCCACGCGTGTAAGCTAATGCTTCATTATAAGCATCTGTTGTTAAACCTGTTTGCTCATTAATTCCTGGCGCAACACCCACAACGCGGATGTTGAACTTCCCCAGTTCTTTTGCCCAAGAACGGGTAAAGCCATTGACGGCACCTTTTGTTGCTGAATAAACACTTTGTCCAGAAGATCCTTCCAAACCTGCTTCTGAAGAAATATTAATGATTACACCTTTATTATTTTTCACCATTACTCTCGCAACTGCCTGTGCACAAAGGTAAGGTCCTTTTTGATTGACGGCAACCATGAAATCAAAATCCTTTTCACTTAACTCATACTCTGGCTTTTCGCCACGGAAATCGACAAGTAAACGCGGTAAGTTTACACCAGCATTATTAACTAAAATATCTATAGTTCCAAATAATTCAGTGGCTTTGGTGACCATATGTTCAACGCTATCTTTATTGGTTACGTCGCATTGGATATGATACGTTCCATCAGTTTGTTCGCCAGTTTTTACATTTAGATCGGATACTATTACCTTTGTACCGTTCTTTATTAAATGTGCTGTAATTTTTGAGCCAATTCCAGAGGCACCACCCGTAACAATTGCCACTTTATTTTCTAATTGAGGCCATGATTCATTCATTCTTTTTCCTCCCTTTATATATATCGAGAATAATAGGTAAAATTTAATTTAGCTGTTTTAACTCTTACGAATGCAATTTTCCGGTGAGGGAACTTCCCTCTTCTTGCATTCAATTATTCTATATAAATCTTTGGTGAGCTTATTTTTTCAAGATTTGAAGAGTTGTCCCTGCTTGCGGCATTTGAATATCTCTTTCTTCAAGATGTATAGTGCCAGGTAATTCTGCCGTTTCAGAACCATTGAATTTTAACGTGATATGTCCAAGTGATCCTAAATTCTTTTTTACCACGTCACCTACAGAGGTAATGGTATATTGCTGATTGCCTAAGACGAGAATGTCACCCTTTTCGATTTCTCCATTAATTTCATTAACATCAATTAATAGGCAATAATCCGCTAATTCACTTGGAGCATCAGCTCCGAATAGAATGAACATTTTTTCTCCAAGAAAATCAGGGACAGATGGACCAAGTTGGTTAATTTTAGTTTGATAAACTGTCTGCACAAGAAACTCCTCCAATTCTTTGCTTTACATCATTCATTCAGAATTTATTCTAGTAATTATTCATACATACCGAAGCTTGCGAGCCAAGCAATAAAAACGGTTGGTGCTCCGGTTAAAAAACGTCCGTACAATACGGAAGGAACTCCAACTTCAATGGTTTCCACTTCTGCCTCTGCTAAACCTAGCCCAACTGGAACAAAATCAGCTCCAGCCTGTGAGTTAATCGCGAAAAGAGCTGGCAATGCAAGGTGCGGAGGGATATTTCCTTTTCCAATTTCCACTCCAATTAATGTCCCAATGACCTGTGAAATAACAGCTCCCGGTCCCAAGAATGGTGATAATAATGGGAATGAGCAAATTAAAGAGATTAAGAGCAAGCCCGGCAAAGATCCTGCAAATGGTGATAAGTAGTGTGCGAACACATCCCCAATTCCAGATGCTTTAATCACCCCGATTAACATGGCCACGAAAGCCATAAACGGTAAAATGGTTTTAATGATAGTATCTATCGTGTCACGGCCAGCCTGATAAAAGACATTGACGATGGAACCCATCGCCATCCCAATGCGTGCTATGACGCCTTTAGGCTTTCTTTGTTCACTAATTTTTTCATCTGCGTTATACTTAGGTTTAGAAATTGTTTTTTCAATTTGTCCGTTAGCATTGTTCACATTGGATGTTGGAGGTGTTGCAGCACCTTCATACAATTCAATGTTTTGAGGCTTTACTCCAGAAACGTAAATGTCCTCGGTAATGTGCATTGCTAACGGGCCACTTTGTCCAGTAGGCATGATATTGATCGTCATGATTCTTTTTTTGGGGTATAAGCCACATCGGAGCGTTCCGCCACAATCAATGATGACACACGCCATTTCATTCTCTGGTACACTCGTTTTAAATCCGTCGACTAATTCACAGCCTGTTAAATCTGCAATGGTGTCTGCAATATCGGGTCTTGTTCCGCCCGTTACATAAACCACTTTATTTTTTTCTTCTGTCGGTGAAATCACTAATGGCCCGCCAAAGCCGCCTTGCCCTGCATTGACGATAATTGACTTGTACTTCGTAACCGTTTGCGTCATTCCTTTCCCCTCCTTAGAGACCCACTGTTTCCTTCAATTTAATGCCTTGCTGCTTAGATACATAATAAGTTGTTAAATCTGTTACCCAGCCTCTTAAAAAGTTTGTGAAAATCCCCACCAAGAAGTAACGAAGGGCTAGTTCTGTTGTTTCAAATCCCAGTGTTGTAATTCCTGCAGCAATTCCCAAGAATACGAACAGCTCTCCTGGATTAACGTGTGGAAAAAGTCCGTTATGAGTGTGGCAGGAATAAGAAGCAGCAGCATAATAGCTTGGTTTGAATTTTTCCGGCAAAAATTTCCCAAGTGATAATGTCATTGGATTTGCCAAAGCGAACGTTCCAATTACCGGAAGAACAAAATATCTTGTAAGTGGGTTCTTACTCGATTTCTTCGCGATCCGTTCCACTCTTTCTTCTCCAACCAACCGTATAAGGGCATTCATTGCAACTAAAAGCATGATAAGAAGTGGAACAATACCTGTTACTAAATCGACAAAAGTTTCGGCACCTGCTCTAAATAAATTCATAAAGCCATCTGCTGCATTTGTAAGCCAATCCATTCAATTCACCTCAATAATTTCTATTTTTTGATAACAGTAAATCAATCCAGCCTTTCTTAACCTTCAATTCACCTCCTTTAGAGATTATATGATAGCTGTTCAGTGCATCCTCAATGGCTAATTTTGTTAACTTATTTACTTTATTAAAATCCTCTTCACAGAGGTGTAAAAGATTTTTCCCTTCAAATCCTTTTAAGTTCCTTACTCTTGAAAGCACGGTCACTCCCTGCATTTTGGCGGCTTTCAAAATGTTGTTTTTTCGGTCAATTGCAAACATTACGACAGTGCCTGATTGAAAAAGTCCCGTTTTTTTCCCAATCGCGACCCTTCCAAGCTTTCTCAAATCTGCATACTTTTTATTGAAATGCTTGATTTGCAAAAATCCCAAAATGCTTTGAAGGAGCCAAGAAAAACCAATTAATACGATGACATACCATAGCATTTTGATTTCCTCTTTTCATATGAACTGATTCTTACATTTTGTTTCTGCTTACAATCAGATATTTAATCCATACTTCTTAAGTTAAGGAAGTTCCTTTTTCCTCTATAATTTCAATGATTGCATTTGCCGTTTCCTCAGTGGTGATCAGAGTGTTAATGTATCCTCCTCTTAATCCCCCAATAATGGAAGGAGCTTTTTCAACAGACTCTGCAATACCAATTGAGTATGGAATCTCTTTCAGCTTTTCCAGCTCAATGGCTATTGTTCGATCAGCTAAGTCAGATTGAATCAGGTTTCCATCTATATCATAAAAGCGTGAGCAGACTTCACCTATTGCACCTTGTTGATTTAAATCTTCAATTTCCCGATTGCCGCAAAAGCCAGCCCAGACTAAATTAGATGATTGGTTTGGGTTCCCAATCCCTACTACTGCAATAGTTAAGTTGTCCCAAAGCTCCGTTATTTTAGTGAAGTAGTGAGATTGAACAATGTCATCCTTTGTCTCTTTTTTTTCCACTACTGCCGCTGCATCAATAAAATAAGAAGTTCCTCCAAAATCTTCTGCAATATTATAAACAATTCTATTGACGTGATGCTTCGTATCCATAGGTCCAGGCCCGCCTACTAAAGGGACAAAGTGAGCGTCTTTTTTTCCGGCGTTGGTAAATTCACCGATCAGACTGGCCATTGTGCTTCCCCAAGCACAGCCTACGACATCGCCGTCTTTAATAATCCGTTTTAGTAATTCAGCCGCGGCCATCGCTACCACTTTCTTTTTATCCAGTTCGGTACTGTCTCTTTTTTCAGGAACGATAATTACCTCTTTTAAGCCAAACAACTTTTCCAATTGACGTTCCAATTCAAAAGCTCCATCAATATCGCTGCTGACAATAATTTTAACTACACCATCTTCCCTTGCTTTTTTTAAAAGTCTGCTGACGGATGTTCGGTATATACCTAATTCTTTTGAAATGGCACCTTGTGTCATATCTTCTTCATAGTACATTTGCGCAATTTTAACTAAGAGTCTCTTTTCTTCCCTTTTATCCATTTAGTTCCACACCCTTTTCGATATGCACATTTGTGCAGACATAATCATTTGTGCTTCTTTATTGAGTTTAGTATACGCTTTCAAAAATAGCTACGTCAACAAAAAACTGCCACAAGTGCAAATTTTAAAAAAATTATGTCATTTGTGCTAGTTTTGGACTCCAATAAAAAAAATGAAGCAGCTTCATTTGATGAGCCTGCTTCATTTCTATTAATCTATATTTATGAAATTTGGTGAAGTTGTTTGGGTGTTTCTAGTTTCCTGGAGTATTGGATATGAGTTATGGAAGAGTGAACCCAAAATAATTTGGTGGTTAGTATTGGTGATTGGGAAAGCTACACAATATCTTCTTTTCACCTCAAAACCCAAAGAAAAACACTTAATTATGGTAATAGAGGCAATTACAAGAGGTACTTCAGATATAGAATAACTTTTATCCTCTAAAATATTCATGCTAAAATAACTTATATTTTAACCAAAATATTTATATAACAATAAAAAACGCCTGTGAAATCTTTTGCGACTTCATAAGCGATTTTATTACTTAACAACGGAATCTGTTAGTTTATCCCACACTCTTATTAGTATGATTAATCCGTTTATGCTTTTTATCCCTTAGTTTTTCAATATAACCTGTGCCAAATAGAACACCAGCTATAATAAACACAAATCCAATCAATTGTGAAGCTGTAATGGTTTCATTTAAGAAAAGTGCGGAGAATACAAGACCAAAAAAAGGAACAAAGTTATTAAATATGGCTGTTTGTCCTGCTCCTATCTGCTGAATAGCTGCGTTAAAAACTATATACCCTACCCCTGTTGCCACTATCCCTGATACGATAAATAAGAAGTAAATAAATAAAGAGGCTGAAGTCATTTCACTGACTCCTCCAGGTTCAGTTATAAAACTAATGATCAACAAACCAATTGAGCCTACTAGGTACATTATTGTTGTTACCTGTTTTGAATCAAGTGTTGCTGTTGCCTTTTTTACGAAAATAAAACTAATGGCTTGGACAAACATAGCAATAAATAAAATCAATTCTCCTTGAGATAATTGCATATTACTAAATGAACCGCCCTGAATAAAAAAGACGCCAGTTAATGCAAGAATAAAACCAATCATTCGCAATTTTGTTAATTGTTCACCTAAAAAGAGGAAGGCAAGTATTGCTGTTGTAAGTGGTACCAATGCAAGAATTAAAGAAGCATTCGAAGCATTAATCATTGTTAGGCCTACTGCTATAAGTAAGTGATGTAGAATTACACCAAATAACATTCCGAGTAGTGTATAAATCCATTCCCTTTTCGATAAACGACGAAATGATTTTCCAAGAACGATTATGATTAATGCCGTAATCCCAGCCATCATAATTCGAAATGCCGTCATTGTTTGTAGAGGTAAACCTTCCACCAATACTTTAATAATAACAATATTAAGCCCCCAAATAGCCGTGACAAAAAATACTAAACCGTAGGTTAGTAATAATCGTTTTTGATTCACAAGTTCTCCTCCTTTCACTGTGGATTAGATTATTCAATTACCTTAATCCAGCCTTCAGGGGCTTTGTTGCGACCTAACAGAATCCCGGTAAATGTATCGTATAACTTTTTAGTTATTGGTCCCATTTCTGTCATACCACTGGGGAAGCATATTTCATTTACATGATCATTTATTTTACCTACAGGTGAAATTACGGCCGCTGTTCCACACAAACCACATTCTGCAAAATCTTTTACTTCCTCAAAGTATACTTCTCTTTCCTCTACTTCAAGTCCAAGGTAATCCTTCGCAATGACCATCAGTGAACGACGAGTAATGGAAGGAAGAATGGTTTCTGATTTCGGTGTAATAAGTTTATTATCCTTTGTAACAAATATAAAATTGGCTCCGTTTGTTTCTTCTACTTTCGTCCTAGTTGCAGAATCCAAATACATATTTTCATCAAATCCATTTTCCTTTGCTGTTACGAGAGCGTGAAGACTCATGGCATAGTTAAGTCCTAACTTAGCATTTCCGGTTCCATATGGAGCAGCACGATCAAAATCACTAACACAAAGGGTAAGGGGCTTTGGTCCATTCTTAAAATAAGGACCAACCGGTGTAGTGAATATTCTGAACTGAAATTCTTCAGCAGGTTTAACTCCGATAACTGGGTCGGTTCCAAACAGATAAGGACGAATGTATAATGAACCACCAGAGCCATATGGCGGTACGTATGCAGCATTTGCTTTTACTGTCTGAATAACGGCATCTACAAACCGATCTTTTGGAAATGGAGCCATATGTATCCTCTCCGCAGAATTTTCTAAACGCTGCGCATTTAGTTCTGGTCGAAAAATAACAATATTTCCGTCTTTTGTTGTATATGCTTTCATCCCTTCAAAGCAAGTCTGAGCATACTGAAGCACACCCGCACATTCGTTTAAAATGATGGTTTGATCCTCTGTTAGCACTCCCTCTTCCCATTTTCCATCCTTAAAATTAGCAACATATCGTTTATTTGTCTTTCTATAAGAAAATCCCATGTTTTCCCAACCTGAATGTATCTTTTCCATTTTTTACGCCAATCCCCTCTAAGTGTAATGCTATGTTCAACTATAAGTGCTATATTACTTTAACGTATATATAACACTCAACACATTTCTATAACACTTAACCGTTGTATTTTCATCCATGGAAATTTCCGGATTAAGATTCACTTATCACATTTTTTCATCTTATATAAGAATAGCATGATTAAAATTCATTCAAGTGTTAAAATTTTATTATCAGCTACTATATGAAATGAAACTATAACACTAAACAGATGTATAACACTTAGGGGGATTTATGGTGCAAATTGATATTCAAAGAAATATAGGAGTATCATTATCTAAACAAATATATCAATCCATTGTTGACCGTATCCGTTCAGGACTTTTGGAAGAAGGATTGAAGTTGCCTTCTGTACGCAACCTTTCCAAACAACTGGAAGTAAGTTTGGTTACAGCTGTCAAGGCGTACAAGCAATTAGAACAAGATGGTTTTGTTAATTCTATCCAAGGAAAAGGTACTTTTGTAAAAACAAAAATAAAAGAGAAAAAGCGAGAAAAAGAAGCAATTCCTTCATATGATTGGCAATTATCGCTTCAAGATTATTTACCCAGATCCCAGTTTGCTCGTTATCATATGGCCCCTCAAAAAGTTCATCTTTCATCATCAATGATAGATCCTAAACTTCTTCCAAATAGATATTTCGTGCATGAGGTTCAACAGGTTCTTTCAGAAAACCCAGAGTTATTGTCTATATATGGAAATGTTCAAGGTGATAGTCAACTACGGAGTGAAATGTCTACGTATTTAAAAAGATCAGGGGTTCTCTCTACACCAGAAAACATCTTAGTTACAAGTGGTCTACAACAAAGTATAGATCTTATTGCTCGTACATTTGTTGGACCTGGGGATGTAGTGATAATGGAAGCACCTACCTACCCAGGGGCAATTGATATTTTTCGTGGAAGAGGTGCTACCATACTAACGGTGCCTGTTGATAAAGATGGTATGCGAATAGATATCCTCCAAAATGTGTGTGAAAAAAACAAACCAAAAGTTATTTTTACGATTCCTACATTTCATAATCCAACAGGTGTTGTTATGTCTCTAAAACGACGTAAGCAGTTACTTGATATAGCCAGGAGCATCCATTGTATTATTGTAGAGGACGATCCATGCAGCGAGATTTATTTTGAAAAAAAACCACCTGTCACCCTTAAAAGTATGGATCAGTTCGGGAATGTGATTTATTTGAGAGGATTAAGCAAAACTATTGCACCTAGTTGTAGAATAGGAATATTAACAGCTTCTGGCTCCATTTTCAACCGTTTATTAGCAGCAAAGGCAAATGCTGATTTAGGAAGTCCTTTACTCACACAAAAGGCAATTCTTCCCTTAATTAACTCTAAAAGAATGATAGACCACACAAAGAAGTTGCGGACGGCTCTAAAAATTCGAAGAGATTTAGTTCTTGATTTACTTACAAGTCTTTCTCCTGAGGGTGTATCTTGGACGATACCAGAGGGAGGATTAAATTTATGGATCAGTTTACCATCATGGATAGATAGTCACTTTCTTTTATCAGAAGCAAAAAAACAACAGATTTCATTTTTACCGGGAACAGCATGTTTCACGTCCGGGCAAGAAAATAATCATTTGCGGATTAGTTACTCTTATATAAATGAGGAATTATTAACCCATGGAATTACAACACTATGTAATATACTTCATGCTATGATTTCATCCAAAAAGATAAGTGAAACACCCCATACACCATATTTTTAGGATGAAGCATTCATTGAGGGTCCATTTTAATTGTTACATGGCCATTTCTTATAACAATGTCAAGAATCGGGCACTTTAAAAGGAAAGAAAAGGCCGGGACACAATGAGTTATCAATGTTCCATCCCTTTTTTGATGTCTTTTTGTCAGATTCTAATTAGAAGATTTGAAATGATTTTTTCTTTAGTAGATTGAATCCATTGGAAGCCATAGCTCGCACTAGATAGTTGAAGATTCTTTAAAACACCCAAGTTAAATCATTTAAGAATGTTAGAATATCTCTGTTCACGTCGTTAATGTCCGTGCCTAATGTCATTAAATGTTTAGAGTTCGGATACCCCTTCATTGATTGGAAAATTACCCCTGCACTCTCTTTATACAATGGTTCAGCTAATTCGCCATATAATATACGAATTGGTGACGTTAAAAGTGCTAATTTATCATTGTTATATCAATTAGCTGTTGGACCTCAACTAATGAATAGATAGATATATTTTGAAGATGTTACCTAAATTTATTTGTTCTTCATTTTCCCCTTCAAGTTGTTTGTATCCTTTTGCATAGTGAAAGACACGCTTTTGTAAAAAAGTATCTTCCCTATATATTGGCACTGACATTGTCACATCACCATTTATCTTCAACTCTTGACCAACTTTTAATGCAAACACACCTCCAAGAGAAAGACCAATCACAGCTTTTTTTTTAAAACCTTCATCCTTCAACAACTGGTAACCGTTTAATACATCTTGCCACCAATCTGACGGTTTATATATGAGAAGTTCTTCTGCATTTACATAATGGCTATTATTAAGCTTAGAATCGCTAAAACAAAAAAAGTAGGATAAATTTATCCTACCCTTCTACACTAATCATTCTTCTTCTAAGAGAATAGTATGCTTAAGATAAAACAGAGGGAAACGAATGCTTCACACTGTACTTAACGTTATTCAGCTGGTGTTTTCATTAATTGTTTTGAAAAGTTAACTGATCTTATTTCACTAACAAATGTAGAGCCTAATAGTAATATACCACCCAGCATTTGAACTATTGTCATTTGTTCTTGCAAGATAATTGCAGAAATCAATATAGCTACAAATGGATCTACATAACTTAGCATAGCTATACTCTGCGCTTTTAATTTTTCCATACCAGAGAAAAATAACCAAAAACCAATCCCTGTATTGATGATCCCTAAAATTAAAATAAAAGGAATGGAAGAACTTGATACTTCAAAAATACCGAAGCCTTCAGTAAGGAAAACATATGGCATTAGAAGTAATGTGGTTGTTCCAAGCTGAATGATGGTCAGCTCTAACTTTCCCATATCTTTAATAAATTTATTTAAAAGCAATAACGCAGCATAAAATGCAGCTGCGATTAATCCAAAGGAAATTCCAATAATATCATCTGATCTCGATGCACTCACGCCTTCTCCTACAATCATTAACATACCAATGACCGCTACAACGATGCACACAATTTTTTTAATGGATAATTGTTCCCTAAGTACAAAGGGAGAAAGAATCATCACAAACACAGGTGCAAAGTAATAACCTAGCGTTGCGTTGGCAAGTGTTGTATGATCGTAGGATTGATAAAGAAAGATCCAATTCCCTCCCAATGCAATACCTGAAAGAATCAAAAATAAAGCATTAGATTTAACTAAATTCCATGATATTTTCTTCTTACTAATGAAGAATATTAACAGTAAAAATAAGCATCCTATGAAACTGCTTACTAAAGCTCTTTCGCTCGAAGATAGATCAATGTATCGAACAACTAAACCAATTGTACCGAAAATAATCATTGATAATATAAATTGAATTTTAGATTTCATCGTTTACTCCTTCGAATCTGCGAAACAACTTATATTTCGCAGATTCTTAACCTGTTTTTAATAAAAGCGATCACAGGACTTCAATAATATGCAGGGTGACAATACCTACACCGATTTGTGAGCATGTATGAAGCAAAAATATCCTGCTTACACCCATCGCTACGCCGAAAATCACTAAATACAAAAGCGTGATTTGTTTTTCCAAAACTCTGCTTAGACAGTGCAAATATTCAAATGAGAAAAATGCTCCATATCAGAGTCCGTAAAAAAATATTTTGTTGCTGTTCAATTAAAATGTAACCTGCAACAATTCCGTTGGAGCCAAACAGGAGCATTGCGGCTATATATTTGAAATATTCACTTTTCACTCATAAAAAACATCCTTACCTTTTCCTTTCCTAACTTGAATTTCTAATAGCAATAACATATCATATTCACATGCATTACAAAAACGAATGTTTCTCATGATGTTCATGATTAAATCGGATGGATAGGAGAAAGAGATATGAATATCCAAAAATATATGGCATTTGTAAAAGCAGCAGAATTTGGTAGCTTTACAAAAGCTGCCGAAGCATTGGATTATACACAGTCTGGGATCAGCCGTATGATAAACGATTTAGAAACGGAATGGGGGGTTTTCCTTTTCGAAAGAGGACGTGCCGGTATTAGTTTAACCTCGGATGGCTTAAAGTTACTGCCCCAATTAAAGCGAATCTGTAATGAGCATGAAATCTTAATGACGCAGATCGAAGACTTACACGATATGCAGTCTGGAATGATTCGTATTGGGACATTTTCCAGCGTAGCCACCCATTGGCTCCCTAACATTATTAGAATTTTCAAGAAAGATTATCCAAAGATAGATTTTGAACTTCTGCTTGGTGATTATACAGAAATTGAAAGCTGGATTCTAAATGGACGTGTTGACTTCGGATTTGTGCGGCTGCCGTCAAAAACAGAGCTTGAAACTACCTTTTTGGAGCAAGACCGTTTGCTGGTAGTGATTCCTCAAAATCATCCCCTTGCTAATTGCGAAAAGTTTCCAATCAACGACTTACTGAACAGTCCGTTTATGCTATTGGAAAAGGGCGCAAAAGCAGAAATCTCTGAAATTTTTGAGAAGCACCATATTTCACCGCAAGTTAATTTTACAACATGGGATGACTACGCAATTATGTCTATGGTGGAAAACGGGCTAGGAATCAGTATATTACCAGAATTGATTTTACAGCGTATTCCTCACAAAATTATAGCAAAAGAGCTTGAAGTTCCTGCTTTTAGAACAATAGGTATTGCAATGAGAGAGCAAAAATCACTTTCCCTTGCGTCCAAGAGATTTTTAGAATATTTATCATATAGGAACAGGGAGTGAAAAGTGTGATGGAGAAATCATTTAATCACATTATTAAAACACCCGAATTCTTTTTCCAATCACCCACATGACAGTCTATATGAAATTCTTAAATCGCGCCTATACTCTGGTCCGGACTTTTTATGATACTAAAGAAAACATTCGGACAGGCAGCAATGCGTGTTCCCATTCCATCTGGAGTTGGTATGGTACTATGACCTCTGCTGACTTCAGACTGTTCCAGCTACTCATCGCTAAGTAAGTCGCCAACTGAGGTAATCTTCCTCTCCATCTATCCGCTTAATTTACTCTGCAACACTTTAGGCAGTACGGACTTTATCTTGTCAAGCAGGCTCATCCAATGTTAACTAACCTTGTATTAAGTTCCTGCTCCTCGGACTGGAGGATTGCCGCTCGCTTCCTTCAGATTCTGGGTCACTCCAGACACCCTTCCGTTAAGCTAATCATTACTACTGCCTTCATGATTCGAGAGATATAGATTGCACCAATGCCGGACGCACTTAAATAGCCTTTGCTGCATTGAGCAAAGGCTTACCTTTTTGACGAGTTTCTTCTATATAATAAAATTAAAAATCCCGCCAAGCTATTTCTCCACTTTTTCCTTATTTCTTAACTTCTCCACTTTTTCGGGAGTGAGAGTGATGTCCCGGACAGGAGAAACTCTTCCCCATTCATCCTTGTGAACGATGTGTTTTCGTTCAAATTTGGTCGGAGTATCTATACCTGCGGCAGCTGCAAGGTTAAATAGCCCCTCGCGGAGGGAAATTACATAATTGGCGACTCGGTATTGTTTTTCCTCAATAACCAGACCTTCCTGCAATTTTGAATCAGTTGTGGCTACTCCGGCAGGGCAATGGTTTGTATGGCAGATTTCAGCCATGATGCAGCCAACGCTAATCATAAAACCGCGGGCTATATTGACTAAATCTGCCCCCATCGCTAAAGCGACCGCCACTTTATCTGGAGAAGTCAATTTGCCTGATGCAATCAGCTTGACCCTGTTACGTACACCATATTTTTTTAACATCTCATCTACAAGTGGCAAGGCTGACATAATTGGGAGTCCGACTGCATCTGCAAGCTCCTGATAGGTTGCCCCAGTTCCGCCTTCTCCGCCATCCACCGTGATAAAATCCGGCCCTTTACCTGTATCTCTCATGGTTTTCGTCATTTCCTCAAGTGCATCAAGATCCCCCACAACAATTTTGATACCGATCGGCTTTCCGCCTACATCCCTCATTCTTTCCACAAATTCGAACAATTCATTAAAATTCCTGAATTCATAGAACCGGTTAGGGCTATTGATCGTTTGGCCAGGTTCTACCAGGCGGATTTGGGCAATTTCTTCTGTTACCTTTTGTCCTTCAATATGCCCACCTCTGATTTTGGCACCTTGTGCCAGCTTAATTTCAAATGCCTTTACTTGCTCGATTTCACTTTTCTTCTTGAATTCTTCCCAGAAGAACTCCCCACCTGGTGTCCTTACTCCAAACAGTCCCGGACCGATTTGCATCATGATGTCGGGATTTCCGGAGAGATGATATTTGGAAAGACCACCTTCACCAGTATTCATCCATGTTCCTCCTGCAAGCCCTAATCCTCTCGACAGTGCAGTGATGGCATTCTCACCGAGTGCCCCGTAGCTCATTGCAGATTGTCCTACGAGCCCCTTTAATTTAAAGGGATTCCGGCATGTTTCCCCTCCGATTATGACTGCATCCTCGTCTCGTAAAAAGTACGGTTCTATTTGTCTATCTTCCCGCTTCTCCTTTCTGGTCAATAGACCTTCCTCATCTACTTCATATACCTTTGTATTGATTTTTTGGCTATTATCTATTCTCAATTCTTCCCGGAGATTGGGAAACATACTATTTCGAATATAGTATCCAGCCTCATTGAAGTCACGTTCCGACCCAAATCCGATTAAACGCTCCTTATATTTTCCTGCTTTTACAACATCCTCGAATTCCTTTCTTGAGAAAGGGGTGCCTTCATTATTATTTTCAAATAAATACTGCCTAAGTTCAGGTCCTATTTGCTCTGTCATGTATCTAATTCTGCCGATTAGGGGGAAATTCCTCAGGATTGAATGTTGTTTTTGTGTATCATCCTTTCGGTAAAAGTACGCTGCGGCCGCAACTGTCCCTAAAACGGCAGATCCTTTTAAAACTGTAGGAAGGTAATTTTTCAACTTGGACATTTTATCACCCTTTGCTTCTTATTTTTTGTGCACGTTACTCGAGTAATCTATAATCTTTGGAGTGCTTCATCAATCAGAATTTCTCCAGAAGTAACATGGAACGTTTTATTAAATACTTCTTCAGTATCCAGCGCTTTGACCAATACAGAAGCAATATCCTCTTTTGGTATCTCGCCTTTGTCATGCACAATTGATGGTCCAGCTTCAACTTTACCTATTCCCGGCTTATCCACAGGCATACTTGTCCGTATAACGGTATATGTAAGCTTTTCCTGTCTTAATAGCTCTTCTGAGTGGTACTTGACATCGTTTGTACCAGAATCTAAGCTCTCCATTTCTTTTGCTCGCATGGTGTTCATCAGAACAAAGCGCTTCACCCCATGTTTCTTAGCGGCCTCAACTGAGTCTATTACTGTCTGATGGTCAACCAGTATTGGTTTGCCCTCCCCAGTCCGAGGACTGGCGCTACTCAGGTAGATTACTGCTTCACAGCCCGAAAAAGCACTGGAAAAATCCCTACTTTCCAAAGAAACTACATCTCCCGCTCCAAGTTTAACCATTTCCTCTACTTTATTTTCTGCTCCCACCAGTGCTACCGGGCTATGGTGCCTGTCTGCCAGCTGTTTTACAACGTGCTCTCCGGTCATGTCCTCTGTTCCTATTACCAGAACTCTCATTTTAATACCTCCCTGCTAGTTTGATACTATCTATTTACCACTTTAAAGTTTAATGAAACAATTAAGCGTCTTGGCCGTATCGTTAATTTTAACGATTCTTTGATAGTTAATTAATAGGAGAGTCCCATTTCTTCAATGGAAGCAATTAGACTTTTTTTTACTTATATTGAACGTACGTAATCTCAAAATTATTATTACTGATGCTGTACGAACTAGATTAGTGATTGGAATTAAATAATAAAGAAACCCAACTACTCCGCTCTTTTGAAGTAAATTGGGTTTGATTTAGGCAATTATAGAAAACTTGACATTAAAGACGATTATTTCCTGGGGAAACAAACCCTAAAATTATCTCTTATAAATATTTTTTTTATGTAATCACTCCATACATTCCATAGTTAATCGCCCCAGCCTTTCTTTCGAACACCAAGGAATTCCACACGAAGGATACTGCCATCTATACAGTATAAAAACTATATTTATCAATCCTGAAATGAGGTGCCCCATTCAAAACTGTAAAATTACTAACTTCAGGAATGTTAAACTGACCAGCTTTCCAGATATGAAAAAAGAACCTTTAGTAATATACTAAAGATTCGGGATTAATAAATATATTGTAATATGTTAATTGAAAGCAATTAAATTAATATATTTCCATAATACGAGATAAACGAATAGAGAAAATCTTTTGATTTTCATCCTTTAAGGAAAGGGTTTGTTCATTAAGGTTAAGTTTATGCAATTGACCCTTACATGTTTTTAATACTCCTTCTTTATAATAAATGATGGTCGTTATGCCCTTTTTTTTCAATGATTTCAAGATCATCTGATTATCTCCTTTCTGTCTATTCAATTATTTATTTAAAATTGTATGATAATTGGTGCAATACTATGAAATCAATTAGGATATGTATATTATATAACGAAAACGGTAAGCGTTTTCATTATTGTTGTGAACAATTTGTGAAAGTTTGAACATTAGAATATTTTAGGGAATGGTAAAATCAATAATAAAAAAAATATTAAGTGAATCGACTTTTAGAATAGAAATACATAACGTATAATATCCCCGTTTTGTCGGCAGACTCCCTTATCGACAAAACGGGCTGATTTCTTACATGATTTATCCGAAGTCATTCCAAGACCATTCATAGATTTTCTAGTCCAGAAAGAATTGGATTACCTATCTTTTTCAAATCGTGATTTGGACTAAACGGTATTGCTTTTCAAAAGTTAGGTTAAAATGAGGTTGATAGATTTGAATGTTTGATCATTTTTTTACACTACAATATATTGATGGCTTCAATACATGATGCGATTCTTCATGAAGAAGTATCACTTTTTCTTTGCGGCATAATCTTAAGGGAGAGCGGGTGTCAGAAACCGATTGATATTCGGAATTTAAAGACTAATGACTCATTTACAAACTATTCAGTTAAATACATAATTAGGAAGATTATGAATAAGGAGGGATTATATGTATAGAAAATCACTAACAGTACTATTAGCTGCGGGTATGGTTCTATCAACCGGTACAGTATTTGCACAAACTAGCGGAGCAATAAATGCCCAGTCTGACACAGCTTTTGATAACAAAGTTATCAAAAAAATTAGTGCGGACAATATGTATAATACGATTGCCTATCTATCAGAGCAACCGAGAGCTGCTGGTACAGAAGGGGAGCTCCGTGCAGTCAAATACATAGAAAGTCAGTTTAAGAGTCTTGGTTTCGAAACAAAGGTTCAGCCTTTTCCCATCTATGATACGGTGCAAAATGTAAAAGTGAAAATTGGTGACAGTGATTTAGGAGGAACACCGCGTGCCCTTAGCGGCAGTATCAGCGGAAAGGTAACGGCCGAACTTGTTAATGTTGGAAAAGCAAAGCCAGAGGAAGTTGGAGAAAATGTATCTGGGAAAATTGCACTAGTTGAACGTGGGGACATTGCCTTTGTTGAAAAGGTTCAGAATGTCCTAAATAAAGGAGCGGTTGGCGTTTTAATGTACAACAACTCACCATCAGGAAATAATTTCGGACAAGTATCAGCGGGGCAAAATATACCTGCTGTAGCCATTACCCAAGCCCAAGGGTTAGAGTTGGTCGAACAGCTTAAAACTAAACAAATCACGTCAACTCTGGAAGTGGGAAAAGCTGAAAGAATCGAAAAGACATCCTACAATGTCATCGCTTCCCTAAAACCAAAAGCCAATAAGGATAATGGTCAAATCGTGACTGTTGGAGCCCATCATGATTCTGTCCCGGGCGGCCCTGGTGCAAACGATGATGCTTCTGGTGTATCAGCTGTGCTGGAACTGGCAAGGATCATGGCCAAAACCCCAATTGACACTGAAATTCGCTTCCTCACGTTCGGATCTGAGGAAAGAGGGCTCGTTGGATCATCCTTCTATGCTGATTCCCTTCCCAAAGAGGATGTAGACCGCATGGTGGCTCACTTCCAAATGGATATGATAGGCGGACGTGATGCTGGCGAGGATAATCCTGCAGGTGGTTTGATTATGTATACCATTGATGGAATGAAAAACCTTGTGACGGACCTGGGTTCCTCAGCAGGGGCCAGAACGATGGATGTTGCGATTCCTTATGGACAGCTGGGCAGGAGTGACCACCAACCATTCCATGAGCTTGGCATTCCATCCGCCTTGTTTATCCATTCCCCTGTAGAGCCTTGGTATCACCAGCCTACTGATACACTGGATAAGATATCGAAAGAAAAATTGCAGCAAGCAGCTGAAATTGTCGGTGCTAGTGTGTATCAAATTGCCCGTCCGGAAACTCCGGCATTAACAAATGCACGTGTAGCTCCTGGTACGGTAGACTATGATTTTGATGACCGTCCGGTAGATTAAATACTTCATTGTGAGATTAATAATGGATCTTGGAGAAAATCAGGAGGGCATCTGTGTAGTTTACAGATGCTCTCTTCTTTTTATCGGCCAGCGCCTTGTGCTTTTTTCACCATTACTAAGCTCTAAGTCTAGTGAAAATCCTATATGAAATATGTAATAAAACATACATGCTTATCCAACTCCAATATCATTCCCACTGTAAATATTCCATATTATCAGTGTACCTCTCCAATACTACTTCACAGGAATAATTTCAACAATCAATAGATAGATAGAAATCCAAAAACAGCACAAACTTTAAAGTGCGGGCTGTTTTTGGAAATTTTAGGTTACAAATTAAATCATAACGCTTTCTAAGTCGCAAGTAACATAGCCATGTTCTAACTGTGAATGAACCAAAGATAAAAATGAGAAATACAAACATAATATAAGATGGGTACCCCGTGTCTTCAGGAGGTATAAAGCAAAAACCTATTTAGCTTACGGTTTCATTATGCAAGGCTTTCGAAACTTTTTTTAAATAGGAATTATCTAATTCGAAATCAATGAAGTTCCGCTTTAGATTTTTAGCTGCTTGTCCTGTTGACCCTTTCACCTTCATTAGAATGAGTTGCAATGATTTCTTCGCAAACAGAAACCGACTTTTGACTAGGGTGAAATCTCACTTTTCCACTAACTATAGGTGCTTCATAAATAGCCCTATCATAATAAGAATTAAACTTTCTTTTTGTCCATTTTGTATAGGAAATAAAATATTCTCCTATTCAAAAAAGGTAAGAGCAAATTGTGCTCTTACCTTTCTTCATTTTATTCTTCACCGTTACTCTTCCTTGCTTGCTGCCATATTCATGCTCGCTTCGACATTCTCCTGGCTGATGGTGGCGAATGGTAAATTTCGTTTTCCTGAGAAATTCTCAAGCAGGTCTTTGACATCAATTCCCGAAGATGCTTTTAATGACTCCTGCAAGGATGCCATTAAATCCGTTGCATACCCAGTCACTTTATTAGCCCCGCCATTCGCACCGCTACCACCTGTGTCCACTACAGTGATCTTGTCGATATTACTAAGCGGGCTTGCCACTTGTTTTGCATATTCCGGCAGCATTTTCAAAATCATGTCCATTACGGCGGCTTGCCCGAACTGTTCAAATGCTTCAGCTATCTTCTGCTTGGCTTCTGCTTCTGCTACCCCTTTTAAACGGATGATTTCCGCTTCTGTCGTACCTTGTGCCCTTTGGGCGTCCGCTTTAGCAAGACCGTCCATGCGAACGCGTTCCGCTTCCGCTTTTGCCATGGCTTCAATTTTATACTTATCGGCATCCGCTTCTGTAATCTGTTTCATCTTGTTGGCGGAGGCTGCCTGCTCTACCGCATAACGGTCGGCATCGGCCTTTTTCTTCACTTCTGAATCATATTGCTTTTCACGGCGAAGGATTTCTTTTTCCTCCAGCTCAATTTGCTTCTGCCGTTCGATGATCCTGATTTGCATTTCCTGTTCGGTTACATCCTGTTTAGATCTGGCCGTTTCAAGATCGTAAGCTTGGTCAGCCCGTGCCTTGGCAATATCCTGTTCACGCCGGAATTCAGCAACCTTTAGCTTGTTGATTTTTTCGGCTTCGGCTATTTCGGTTGCCCTTTCAAGTTCGGCACGCTGCGCTTCCTTCGAAGCTTCGGCTCGCTTGATTCGCGTTTCTTTCTCTGCATCGGCGGTAGCTATATCGGCATCCCTCTTCACCTGGGCAATCCTTGGCTTTCCGAGCGACTCAAGATATCCATTTTTATCCCGAACATCTTTAATCGTGAACGATACGATAATGAGTCCCATTTTAGCTAAGTCCTGCGAGGCAACCCTCTGTACTTCCTGGGAAAACTTTTCACGGTTTTTATAAATTTCCTCGACGGTCATCGAACCAAGGATGGAACGAAGATGCCCTTCCAATACTTCCCGCGCTTCCTGTTCACGGTCATCTTTCGATTTACCAAGGAATTGCTCAGCAGCTGTGGCTATATCGGTGATTGAACCGCCAATCTTGATGATCGATACACCATCTGCCATGACCGGAACTCCCTGTTCTGTATATACTTCGGGAGTGGAGACCTCAAGCTTGCTTGACAATAAGCTTAGTGGTTCCGCTTGCTGGAACACCGGGAGAACGAAAGCACCCCCGCCGCGGACGATTTTAATTTTATTTCCTGATTCGTCAATGTGAACATTTTTACTTCCTAAATAGCTTCCGGTCACGATCAATGCCTCATCAGGACCAGCCGTGCGATATTTCGTAACAAAGACAGCAATAAGTGCGATAAATAAAACTGCAACTATGGCGACAACTATCCAAATCAAATCAAACATACCTTACCTCCTACACTTTTTTAATCCTGGTGGGGCATAACATAGATAACCCCATTTTTAACTTCGATGATCAAGACCTTTGTATCCGAAACAATTCCTTCATTCTTATAGCTGGCCGCAGTTTTGGCGATGCTTCCACTGATACTTTCTATCAGGACTTCCCCAAACCCGTCAACGGGGATTGATGTGAGAACCCTGCCGACCCTTCCTCTCAGGTCATTATCATGAAATGTCAAACTTTCTTCCGCTGATGAGATGGGAATCAAAACAAATACATTCAGTAAAGTGACGATGGTAAATGAAATGATGAGGGAAATGCCGGCACATAATCCAGCATTAAGTCCTGAAAGCGATTCAAGTAAAAAACCACTCGCAAAAAACACGGTCAAAAAGCAAAAAATGAGCGTAGGATTAAATATATCCGGTAATTCAAGGCCAGAAAATATATCATTAAACAAGATAAATAAGAATGTTAACCCCCCGAATATAATTAATCCATATAAATAGACTGTTTCTAATGGAACTCCAACTAACTCCATCTCTTTCATCCTTTAAATTCGATTTTTCCAAGCCGCATACTACTTTAATGGCCTAGGATAAGCGTTTTACCAACATTAATAATCTTATGGTTATAATCCCCTCCATTTACTTCGCTTACCATTCATACGATTGATGCATTCAAAAAGTTTCATTTATTTTCCAAGTTTTGAATTTCACCCTTGAAAAACCCTGTATTCTCTAAGACCATTATTGAAATAAAATGCATAATACCATTGACAGTGTTTACTTATCATATTAAAATTCTTTATATGTTAACTCGTTACATAACCAGGTTTACATTAGGAGGAAACACGATGAAGGAGCGTCATGAGAAATTAAGAATGATGATGGTTACAGCATTATTTGCAGCACTTATAGGAATACTTGCCCAAATTACAATTCCACTGCCCTTAGTTCCGATTACAGGACAGACTCTAGCTGTTGGACTGGCAGCAACGATACTGGGTTCACGTTATGGAACCTCTTCCGTTTTGTTATACTTGTTCATAGGGGCAGCGGGAGTTCCGGTTTTCGCTGAAATGTCTGGGGGATTAGCAAAGATATTCGGTCCGACTGGCGGTTATTTATTATCCTATATCCCGACAGTATATATAACGGGTCTGATATTGGAAAAAACCCGTTTCTCCGTAGCAATGGCTTTTGTTGCAAATACAATCGGGATGATAATTACTTTGGTAATCGGTACGGTTTGGTTAAAATATATGAGTTCATTATCTTGGCCAGTGGCATTCGCCAGCGGTTTTGCACCATTTATAATTGTAGGCGTTTTAAAGGCATTCCTTGCATCTTGGCTTGGCATCACGATCCGTTCAAGGTTAGCATCGGCTAATATGCTGCCTAAAAAAAATGCATCAATTTCCCAATGATGGGTATATGAAAGAGAGGATACCGCTTGTGGTATCCTCTCTTTTCTTATATATTCAACTTCCAGATCACTGCAAAAAAAAAGACTCTTAAAAAAGAATCTTTTTTGCAAGTGTTTATTGCGGTCCTATCCCCATAAGTCCGAATATGAATAGCAAATGTATATTATCCCCTTTGCTAACCGTAATCATTTTACTATAGGAACAGTAATTTGACAACTATTGTCGGCACATATGAATATGTAGAATATAGTAACGTATAGTAACTTATTTTAGTTACTTATTATTCACTTTATATTCTTTTTTCGTACCATCTTCGAAAACGACCTCTAAATCAAATTCTTGATAGTCATCCTTCAAATTAAAAGCTTTTGTCACTTCTTGAATGACTTCCTCATCTGTTGAATCTTTAGTGAATGTCAATTTTTCTAGAATCGGGGTCAACTCTTTCATTGCTTCATCACCGTGAACTTCGTGTTTGTTAAGCTTGTCCTCGATTGAAGCTTCTGTTTGAGCTCCCATTGTATCATATTCAGCTTCGTATTCGTTATCATTGCCGGTATAATCCACTTCTAATTGAAAATCCTTATATGTGAAAGGCAGTTTTTCATTATTATCCGTACCTGTTTCAGGATTATTTTCCGCTTGATTTTCATTTTCCTGAACCGGCGGGTTTTTCACTTCATCGTTTTCTTCGCCGCATCCAGCTAAAACAAGCATAGCGGCAAACGGCACTGATAATATTTTGATTGATCTTCCCATTAGTTTTTTCCTCCTTTAGTTTGTATACCTTAATTATTTCCTGATCGGGGTCATTTAAAACCTCAACCACTCTCTCAAATACATCAAATCGATCAAGGGATCATTGTGGAAGGATATAAAACAATACCGCAAAAAAGTGTGTGGCAGTTCCCCCAAGCACGAATACATGCCAAACCGCGTGATGGAACGGAAAACCGCGCCAAACATAAAAGATGGCTCCAAACGTATAAAGCAATCCCCCTGCAGTCAGTAGCTGGATACCCGCTGCAGGCATCGTAGCTGTAAGGGGTCCCCAAACGATAACGATCATCCACCCCATGGCAATATAAAGAATCGTCGAAAGAAAGAGGAATTTCTTCACATAGAAAGCTTTGAAGACGACGCCAATGATTGCAACTCCCCAAATGATACCTAGCAGGGTCCAGCCCAGTGACCCTTTGATCACAAGAAGCATGATGGGCGTGTATGTTCCTGCAATGAATATATATATGGCTGAGTGATCAAAGATTTCAAAAATATCCTTTGTTTTACCTTCTGGAAAACTATGCACTAAAGTGGAAGAAACGTATAAAAGAAGCATGGAAACACCATATATGACCGAAATGACTACATTCCAAGGCGATCCTGTTTGGGCTGAGAATATGATTAAAAACACAAGTGCGGCAATGCTCAACAAAACGCCGACACCGTGGGTTATCGCATTGACCACTTCTTCTTTTCTTGTATAAACATGAGTATTGGCCATGTTACAGCTCCTTAATTCCGGATTAATTTTTTTTGGTATTCCCCTAAAGTATACATCAGATCTTCCAAGCAATATAGAAAAGTGAATAGTAACTTGATTAACTGCCACTAATTAGATTATTATCTAATTAGATGTTAATCTAATGATAAGGGGGGGATAAAGTGCAATTAGAAAAATTGGTCGCTTTCCACAAGACGATTGGTGATGTGACAAGGATCAGGATAATATCCATCCTGGCAAACGGTCCAAAACACGGCCAGGCACTTGCAGGTTTACTAAAATTGACGGCTCCGACCATCTCACACCATTTAACGAAATTGAAAGACATTAATTTAGTGAAGGATCGGAGGGAAAAAAATACGGTCTATTATTTTTTGAATGAAGATGTCCTGAAGCATTATTCGTCAGCATTGCCTAAAATGGTTTCAACTAAGGGGGACTCCAATAAAATGGATAATCAAAAGCTGATTTTAGAACATAAAAAAATCCTTGAAAACTTTTTTACGCCAGATGGTCGCCTAAAAACCATACCAGCACAGAGAAAAAAGAAAATGATCGTACTTCATCATATTGGAAGCCTTCTGGAAAAGGGACGTAAATATCCAGAAAAAGAACTGAATGAATTCATCCAGTCTTTCCATGATGATTACGCAACGATAAGACGTGAACTCATTATCGGAAGCATCATGTACCGCGAAAACAGCATTTATGAACTGAATCCCCCCGAAATGTGGGCTGATATCGGTTAAACCATTCTAAAATAAAAGAACCGGCTCCCCATTTGGAAAGCCGGTTCTTGAGATGCAGTTTAGATGGCAAAATGGTGTCCGCCGATAATTTTTATTACTTCTAATTGTTTCATCCATTCGCTGTCCGAAATACTAGGATTCCAAAAATACAAGGCATCATTTGTGTAGCCATGAATAGCCAATGCTTCATTGACAGCTCTCTTGGCATCATTTCCTGCCGGTTTGTTAATACTGCCATCACCAACAGGCGAGAATTGGTTTTTTTGATAAATCACTTCCCGGACCGTATCAGGGAATTCATTGCTATCAAGGCGATTCAAAACAACTCCCGCCACCTCGACCTTTCCTCTGTATGGTTCCCCTTTGGCTTCTGCATGCACAAGCCTTGCTAATAATTCTTTATCTTTATCATTCATTACATGCGGAATAATCAATGTTTTACCAGGTTCGGCAACATTATTTACGTTATGATTGACTTCTTTTAACTTACCGATCGGAACACCGTGCTGCTTTGCAATATCCCAAATCGATTCACCTTGTTTAATGACATGTTTAGTTGCCCCATCAGAAGCTTTACTTGTCGTTCCCTTAGGAAAAGCTATACCAAGTACGATGACACTTAGAGTCATTATCACGGATATTAATACTGATAATTTCATCCTGTTACCTCCTCGTTAAGCACCTTCCTAGGATAACAGACCATATGAGAGAAAACAGTGCTAAATTTTTTCCAAGGAAATGCAGGAAATATTTTCACGTTTCAATTTACCTTTGAAATTTTAATGATTCCCACTCTTCCCGCAGCATTCCCATTCTGATTGAATCATAATAATAACCATCATGATAGCGGCATTTTCTCATTCTTCCCTCTACTTGCATTCCTACCTTTTTCCCAACTGCGATCATACGTTCATTACCTGACCAAGTTGTAAGTCCAACCCGCTCAATCTCCAGGTTTTCGAATAAATACCCACTGAACATCATTAATGCTTCTGTCCCATGACCGCCATTCCAATACTGGGGATCAAAAATAGTAATTCCGATTTCAAGCCAGCGTGAAGGTTCATGTTCCCAGTAATACACAACAGATCCTATAATTTGATCGTCTTTTTCCATTAATAGCTCGGAGTAAGCCCCGATTTTTTCATCATAGGTTTTATGCTGCGTTTCTTTATCGATAAACGTATGGAAATCAATGAGTTCAAGAGGGAGATAAGGTGCATCCCACTTTTTCCATTCTGGATCGGCTTCGCCATATTTCAGGCTCCATAAACGTTTTAAATCGACTTGTTTTACATTCCTCAATATGACTTTGCTACCTTCAATCCGAACATCGTCCAATCGGCTTCCTCCCACTTCATCCATGCTGTACCTTCCATTTTACAGGTCGACACATAATTTAATAAAATATTGCCTTTCTCTGGGACCATCGAATTCACAAAAATACACACCCTGCCAAGTACCAAGGACTAAGCTCCCTTTATGGATGATCACCTGTTGTGAAGAACCAACCGTACTTGATTTCAAGTGGGCAGCCGTGTTTCCTTCCATATGTAAATCCAATGTATGATTCCATGAGTATTGCTCATCCAGTCTTCTTAATATATCCTTTTTGACATCGGGGTCAGCATTTTCATTGATCGTGATCCCTGCAGTCGTATGTGGACAATATATAAGAGCTACCCCCTCTTGAATCCCCTTTTCCTTGATGAATGCCTGTACTTCTGTCGTAACATCAATCATATCATCCCTTTTCGCCGTTTTTAAGGTATTTTTCTTCAGCATGTACATTCACTCCTTTTATTCATTTTAATACTCCTTTACCCTTAAACATAAAAATTCATGCTTTCTTAAACCATTCACGACTAAAACATAAGAAAATCTTATCGATGTCAATTAAAAAAATAATCTATCCTTATTGATCTTTTTATTTTAAAATTGGATATATAAGGAATTAGGAGGAGTTGTAAGATGAACTTCATTTTTAAGTCAATCGACCATTACCAATTAGCATCTCCTAAAAATACCGAGGACCAATCAAGGAAGTTTTTCACTGAGATACTAATGTTCCGGGAAGTGAAAAAGCCTCTGTCATTAAGTTCCAATGGCGGGTTATGGTTCGAATCGGGATCGATCAAGATTCATGTCGGAACGGAGGATCATTTCATTCCCGCAAGAAAAGCGCATCCAGCACTTGAAGTTGAAAACCTCAACGAATTTAAACAACATTTAATGACTAAGCATATTTATTTTACAGAAGATGGGAGGTTTCCCGGTGCGAACCGTATATATTTATCCGATCCCTTCGGCAACCGGATCGAAATATTGGAATGGAAATAATAAAAAGCGGGTCCATTTATCTCGGACCCGCTTTTGTCGTATATTTATTTTTGTTTCTTTTTCCAGATTCCCAATATTAAAGCGGTAATGAGGGCTCCTATTAAAATCGCCAGCAAATAGCGGAAAGGATGGTTGACAAGGGGGATGACGAATATACCCCCATGCGGCGCTGGCAATGTTACACTAAAAGCCATTGAAAGCGCTCCTGCCGTCGCTGACCCAATAACACTGCTGACAATAACCCGCAATGGATCCGCTGCCGCAAAAGGAATGGCTCCCTCTGTAATGAACGAAGCACCCATGAAGTAATTAGTGAAGCCGGATTTCCTTTCCATTTCACTGAATTTACTTTTAAAGAATGTAGTTGCAAGTGCGATTCCAAGAGGAGGAACCATTCCACCAGCCATAACTGCAGCATGGGGTCCGAAACTTGATGCTTCAATGGCTGCAATCCCAAAAGTGAATGCCGCTTTATTTAAGGGGCCACCCATATCCACAGCCATCATGCCCCCAAGAATCAAGCCGAGGAATATTGCGTTCGTGCCGGATAAGCCCTGCAGCCAATTGGTCAGGCCCGTGTTAATTGCAGTTACTGGTTCATTTACGAGAAATATCATGATAAACCCTGTAATTAACATCCCGAATACAGGATAGAGTAAAACCGGTTTAATGCCATCAAGTGTTTGCGGTAACTTGGAAAACAATTTTCTTAATAGTAAGACGACATAACCTGCAAGGAAACCGGCGATCAGTCCGCCAAGAAAACCGGCATTAGCCTGTGCTGCCAATAATCCCCCTACCATACCAGGGGCAAAACCTGGACGGTCGGCTATACTTGAAGCAATGAATCCTGCGAGTATTGGGACAAGTAAGAAGAAGGCTCCATTTCCCCCGCCAATATCACTTAATGCTTTGGCAATGGGATTATAATCCGGATTTGCCGGATCGGCTGCCTCGATTCCAAAAAAGAAAGAAAGCGCAATCAAGATTCCGCCCCCGACGACAAATGGAAGCATATTACTTACGCCATTCATTAAGTGCTTGTAAATCCCCAATCCTCCTTTAGCTGAATCACCTTCATCATTTTTATCCTTTCCAGTTCCTTTGTAAACAGGTGCATCCTGATTCACGGCTCTGGTTAACAGTTCTTCGGTCTTCCGGATCCCATGGGCAACAGGGACAATAATGACATGTTTCCCATTAAAACGGTCCATTTCCACCTGCTTATCAGCCGCAACGATAATGGCATCCGCCTCATCAATTTCTGCGGCGGTTAAACCATTTTTGATTCCTGTGGAACCATTTGTTTCCACTTTGAAATCGATTCCCATTTCCTTCGCTTTGGCCTTTAACGCATCGGCAGCCATATAAGTATGGGCAATTCCTGTTGGACAAGCTGTAACGGCAAGGATTTTACCTCCTTTATCGTTACCGCTGGCGCCATTACTCGATTGCTGCTCTTCACTTTCTTCTTCGTAAGCTTCCATTTCTTTTTGATTGATTACCTCCAACACTTCCTCACCAGAAGAAGCAGAAATCAATCGGGCCCTGAATTTATCATCCATCAGTAACGAAGAAAGCCGGGAAAGAGTTTCCAAGTGATCTGCATTCGCTCCTTCACTGGCTGCAATCATAAAGAACAAATGGGCCGGCTGTCCATCAAGCGATTCATAATCTACACCACTGACCGATTTCCCGAAACAGATGGCAGGTATCTTTACAGCATTTGTTTTTGCATGCGGTATGGCTATCCCTTCACCAATCCCGGTTGTGCTTTGCTCTTCACGTTTTAAGATGGCAGCTTTGAAACCATCCACATCATTTAACCTGTCTGCCTCGGCTAACTTTCCTGATAGTTCATCAATGACTGCTTGCTTTGTAATACTTTGCAGATTGATTATGATTGTATCCAATTTTAACAAGTCTGTAATTTTCATAGAGTCAGCCTCCTGTTAGTTGATTGATAGCAATTTGCGGTAATAACTCTTCAATTTTATCCAATGTACCGAGATCGGATGAAAAGGCTGTAGCACTTCCTGCAGCAAGACTGAAGCGAAAAGCGGATAGAATATCCCCTGTCCTTTCATATGTCCCGATGAAACCTGCGACCATGGAATCACCGGCACCCACTGAGTTGATGACGTTCCCTTTTGGAACATTTGCTGAATATGATTCTCCACCCGAGCAAAGCACGGCACCCTGTCCCGCCATTGAGACAATAACGTTTTGTGCTCCTGCTTCAACCAATTTAGCGCCATATTCCCTAGCATCATCAATGGTACTTATTTCGGTGGAAAAAAGCTCACCCAGTTCATGATGATTGGGCTTTATTAAAAATGGCCGGTGTGGAAGGACATTCAGCAATTCCTTGCCACTCGTATCCACCACCACTTTAATGCCATTAAGGGTACAAGACCTTGCCATGGCTTCGTATACATCCGAAGGAACGCTTGGAGGGATGCTTCCTGACAAAATGAGGATATCATTATTGTTCAACTGTTCAATCTGACTAAATAATTGTTGATAATTCCCTTTTGAAATGACTGGCCCTTGGCTATTTATTTCGGTCTCAAGCCCTGTTTTCAATTTAATGTTAATTCTTGTATCTCCAGCTATTTCTGTAAAGTCCGTGAAAATCTCTTCCTGTCTTAAAAACCTTTTTACAAATTCACCTGTTTGTCCACCGATGAATCCTAACGCTGTTGTACTATTTCCCAGCCTTTTTAGCACACGGGAAACATTGATCCCTTTCCCTCCAGGAAATTTTGCATCATAACTGGTTCGATTCACCTTGCCCATTTGAAAGCTCTCCACTTCGACCAGGTAATCGATGGATGGATTAAGTGTCACTGTATAAATCATTAAATGGTCACGACCTTTACCTTTGGATTTTTTTGAAGGTGAGCAACAGCCTCTTTATCATTGCTGTCAGTAAGGATAATGGCATCGCTTACATCTGCCACCTTGGCGAAAGTAGCTTCATTAAGTTTTGAACTGTCAGCAAGCACGTAGGTCTCGTTAGAGAGACGTAATGCCATCTTCTTCAGCAGGGCTTCCTCAGGGTCGGGTGTTGTGAAACCCAATTCTTGATGGATGCCGTTCATTCCCAAGAAACATTTATCAAAACGGTATTCATTCAAAAACTGTACAGCATTACTTCCTATAATTGCATTTGTCGAAAACTTTATCGTTCCGCCAACTAACACTGTTTTGATTTCCAATTCGATGAGTTTTGGAATATGCATAAGACCATTTGTCAGCACCGTTATATTTTTATCTTTTAAATAAGGAATCATTTCGGCAGTTGTCGTGCCTGCATCAAGATATATACAATCATTTTTCTCTATGAAAGAAGCCGCCAGCTTTGCTATAAGTTGTTTTTCAGCTCTTGCTTTGTATTGCTTTTCCATAGTTGTTGGCTCAAGGCCTTTCCTTTGCAGTAAAGAGGCCCCGCCATGCACGCGTTTCAAGAGCTTCATTTCTTCGAGTTGCACTAAATCTCTCCGAATGGTCGACTCCGAGGCTTGTAACTGATCTACAAGCTCCTGCAGCTTTACCGTCCCTTGTTCTTTAAGGATCGATAAGATGAACTGGTGCCTTTCAGTTGTCAACAATTCGCCCACCTCACTTTAATATCATCATCATATATGAAAACGAAGGAATAATCAATCATAAACGTTTAAAAATAATCAAATTCATCCAAAAATACATTCAAAAACATTCATTTTTATTAGTTATCTTTTTTTCTATGAAAATATCCTTTCTTGTTCAACAAAAAAAACCCCCATGTCAAGATGACAGGGGGGTAGTATTATTTTATTAGCCTTGAAGTAAAAGTTGTTCTGGATCTTCAAGCATATCTTTGATGGCCACCAAGAAACCAACAGCTTCTTTTCCGTCTACGATACGGTGATCATAAGATAATGCAAGGTACATCATTGGTCTGTTTTCGATTTGGTCTCCAACAGCGATTGGACGAGTCTTGATTGTATGCATGCCCAAGATCCCAACTTGAGGGGCATTCAAGATTGGTGTTGATAATAGGGAACCGAAAGTCCCTCCGTTAGTGATGGTAAAAGTACCACCTGATAAATCCGAAAGTCCCAGTTTGTTGTTACGCGCTTTAACAGCTAAATCCGAAATGTTCTTCTCGATTTCAGCAAAGCTTTTGCGGTCAGCATCCCTTACAACCGGAACGACAAGACCTTCATCAGTGGATACTGCTACACCGATATCATAAAAGTTCTTTTTCAGGATATGGTCGCCTTGGATTTCAGCATTCAATAACGGATATTTTTTCAATGCGCCAATGACCGCTTTAGTGAAGAATGACATGAAACCAAGTTTAACATCATTTGTTTTCACGAAAGAATCCTTATGGCGGTTACGCAATTCCATGACTGCAGAAAGATCGACTTCGTTAAAAGTTGTAAGCATGGCTGCTTCTGATTGTACTTGAACCAGACGTTTGGCAATGGTTTGACGACGGCGTGTCATCTTAACCACTTCAATGCGGTCATCATTCACTTCAACAGGAGCTGCTGCTTGTTTAGCTGCAGGAGCTTGTTTTGGAGCTGCCGCAGGTGCTGCAGGAGCTGCAGGTGCATTACTTGCTGCTTCTACGTCTTGTACACGTACACGACCTAGTGGATCTGCTACAGGCACTTGAGTCAAGTCAATTCCTTTTTCACGAGCCAATTTCCTTGCAGCTGGTGATGCAATAACTTGTTGAGTGGATGATGATTCTTTCGCTTCTGATTTAGGAGCCTCTTTAGCAGGAGCCGCTTGTTCAGCCTTAACTGGTTCTGCTTTAGCTTCTTCAACCTTAGGAGCTTCCGCTTTTGGAGCTGCTGCAGCTGATCCATTTTCATCAACGATGGCGATAGCCTGTCCGACTTGGACAGTATCGCCTTCTTCTGCTAAATGTTCAGAAAGTGTACCAGTATAATCTGAAATGATTTCAACGTTCACTTTATCCGTTTCAAGTTCAAGGACATATTCTCCCTTTTCAACGTGATCACCGGGTTGTTTTAACCATTGCGCAATAGATCCTTCAGAAATTGATTCTGCTAATTCAGGTACTTTTACTTCAGCCATTTTATTTCTCCCCCTCATTATTGCGTGTAATTGCTTGAGTCATAATCCGTTGTTGTTCATTTTTATGGACAAGTGGATCTCCCTCAGCCGGGCTTGATCTGCGCTTCCTTCCTATATATGTTACTGAAAGATTGCCAGGAGCCGCTGCATTTAGGCGAGGTTCAACAAATGTCCAAGCACCCATGTTTTTAGGTTCTTCTTGAGCCCAGAAGATTTCTTTAAGATTTGTATATTTTTTCAGGGCTTCTTGAACTCCAGTGAATGGGAATGGATAAATTTCTTCGATACTGATGATTTGCAACCAATCTGTATTTTTTTCAGTTGCCGCTTTTTCACGAAGTTCAACCGCCAATTTACCTGTTGCAAAAACAATGCGTTCAACCGATTTAGGTTTTTTGCCCAAAGCTTTGGTTTCTACGAATGATTCAAACGCGCCTTCACTGAATTCTTCTGTTGTAGAAGCCATCACCTGATTACGAAGCATACTCTTCGGTGTCATGATGACAAGCGGACGTACTTGTTCTTGATCCAAAATCTTAGCTTGTCTTCTAAGGATATGGAAGTATTGAGCTGCCGAACTTAAGTTAGCAACTGTCCAGTTGTTTTCAGCTGCTAATTGAAGGAAGCGTTCCAATCGTGCACTTGAGTGCTCTGGCCCTTGTCCTTCATAACCGTGTGGAAGCAGCATGACAAGACCTGATTTTTGACCCCATTTTGCACGGCCAGCAGCGATGAATTGGTCAAAGATTACTTGTGCTGTATTAGCGAAGTCACCGAATTGGCCTTCCCATAATACAAGTGTCTCAGGTGCAAAAACATTATAACCATATTCATAAGCCAGAACTGCCGTTTCCGTAAGCGGGCTGTTATGAACAGCGAATGAAGCTTTTGCAGTTTCAAGTGTGTGAAGTGGTGAATATGTTTTTCCATTAACACTATCATGTAACATGATATTACGTTGTGCGAATGTTCCACGCTCTGAATCTTGTCCAGTCAAACGGATTGGCGTGCCGTCACTTAAAATCGATGCAAAAGCCAATGTCTCGGCATGTGCCCAATCGATTTTTCCGTCAGGACCAAAGGAATCCAAGCGACGTGATAAGATCTTTCCTAATTTTTTATTAGGGGTGAATCCTTCCGGCCACTTAACAAGCTCTTCGTTAATTGTAACAAGTTCTTGTTTCGGAACTGCCGTTTCAATGGCTGGAAGTCCTTTTTCAATAATCCCAGGAGGATTACACTCTTTGGAAGCTTCCGGTTTATTTCCGGAAATTTTCGCATATGCATCTGCAAGCCTTGTATCCACTTGCTCAGCAATCGCTTTAACTTCAGCTTCAGTGAACTCGCCTGATTCAATAAGTTTTTTCCCATAAAGCTCTTTTACGGTTGGATGCTTATGGATTAATGCATACATTTCAGGTTGAGTCACCAATGGCTCATCCATTTCGTTATGGCCGAAACGTCTGTAACCGATCAGGTCGATCAAGAAATCCTTGTTGTATTTTTCACGATATAGGTTAGCAAGGTTCACAGCAGCCATACATGCTTCTGGATCATCTGCATTTACATGCACGATCGGCACTTCAAAGCCTTTTGCCAAATCACTAGCATATAAGGTTGAACGTGAATCTTCACTTTCCGTTGTAAAACCGATCATGTTATTGGCGATGATATGGATTGCGCCGCCAACTTGATAACCGCGTAAACGGCTTAAGTTAAACGTTTCAGGTACAATTCCTTCACCTGGGAATGCAGCATCACCATGAATCAGGATTGCAAGAGATTTGGAAATGTCTTGCACCGGGAATCCTTTTTCTGTACGGTCTTCTTGAGCCGCACGAGAATACCCTTCCACGATTGGACCGACTACTTCCAAGTGACTTGGGTTATTTGCAAGTGTAATCCTTGCTTTTTGTATATTAGCTTTAGTAATCTGTTTATCCAGACCTAAATGGTATTTAACATCACCTGTCCATCCATTGTTAATGCCTGTCGAACCTTCGGAAGGAACCAAATCTTTATTCGGTGAATGTTGGAATTCAGAGAAAATGACCTCATAAGGCTTTCCTAATACATGTGCAAGCACATTCAAGCGTCCACGGTGAGCCATGGCAATATTCACATTACCCGTTCCGTTTTGGACAGTTTGTGAAATCATTTCATCTAAAATCGGAACCATAGCATCCAGTCCTTCAATTGAGAAACGTTTTTGCCCTACATATGTGCGGTGAAGGAATTTCTCGAAACCTTCAACTTCATTCAATCGTTTAAGTAATAGTTCTCTTTTCTCTTTTCCCACTTCCGGGAACATGTTTCCAGATTCGACCATATCAGTAAGCCATTGCTTTTCATCCAAGTCATTAACATGATGAAATTCAAAGGCTATCGTTTTTGTATAGAGTTGTTTTAGGTATTGTACGGCTTCGTATCCGTCTTTCACGTCTTCAGGTGATTCCGGACAAATAAAGTCAGCCGGTATTTTCCTTAAATCATCTGCAGTCAAGCCATATTTTTCAAAGTGAATTTGTTCAGTGTCCAGAGCTTCTTCTTTTAAAGGATAAATATTTGCAGCAAGATGCCCGTATGCACGGATATTTTCAGCTAACTTCACTGCAGACATAATTTTCTTCATTGGAAGAACTTCTCCAGTTTGTACAGTTGATGCACTTACAGTCGTTGTTTCTGCCGATACATCGAATGAAGGAGGACCTGCTACTTCAAAAAAGTTTTTCAGTTCCGGATCCACTTCTTCCGGGTTGGCTAGAAATAAATCGTATTGCTCCATGACATACCCAAGGTTTGGACCCGAAAAAGCTTTCCAGTGGTCTAATACCTTAGAATCATTGATGGTCATTTTGTAAACCCCCAAATTTTTCTCATAATTTTTTTCATTCCGTTTTATCCATCCCCAATTTCTTTCTTCTAATTTTCCCCAAATATATGATATATATAAGATATATAATAAATAACTTTGGTTATTGAATAATAAAATTTTAAAGGATAAAACGTTTTCAGATGTTATATTAACATGTTTTTGTCGAAATATCCAAAGGTTAAACCACTTTATACAACCTTTTTTCAACTATATTTCTGCTTAATTCGTCAAAAATCGCTTTTAACTGTCTTTTTTGCTCATTTAAGTCTTTTTTTCGCTAAAAAAAGATTTTTGTATTTTTGTATAATGATTATTTTTCAGGTAAATTTAACTAGTTTGAAAACCCTTTCACCTCACTCAAACTTCCAAGCTGTTAAACTTAGATTGCCATATTGAAAGCTTCTGTGCAGAAGAGCCGCTTTTTTATTGTCATCCCCTGAGCCCATTGCGATGACCAATGGAATGAAATGCTCTTTGGAAGGCACAGCCTCTGTACTGTAAGGGGCGATATTTTCATAATTGAACAAAGATTGCAAATCCCATTTCATGATTTTTTCTTCGACCCAGTTCTCAAACTCGATTGCCCATCCCTCTGCAACATGCATATCTTCCTGAATATGTGTGAAATTATGGACAATTCCACCGCTTCCTATGATCAGGACATTATTTTCCTTTAATTCCCTCAATGCTTTCCCAATTTCATACTGCTTGTCCAATGGCAGCGAAGGACTAATGGACATAGATACGGTCGGGATATCAGCTTCTGGGTACATGATATGCAAAAGCCCCCATGCCCCATGATCCAGGGGGCGCCTTTCATCAAGTTCCCCCAATACATCTATCCTGGACAATAAGGTTAAAATTCGATCTGACAGCTCCAGGCATCCCCTCGCAGGATAAGTTATTTGAAATATTTCTTCAGGAAATCCAGCAAAATCGTAAATGACTTCATGCTTCCCCACTGCAGAAATCATTTGATCTTCATTTTCCCAATGTGCTGACAAAATGACGATGGCAGCAGGTTTCTTCATAGTTTGCATATACTCCTTCAAAAAAAGAGTATAGCTATTCTTTTCCAAAGCTAATAGCGGTGTTCCATGTGATAAAAACAATGATGGCATCATAGAGACGATAAATCCTTTCGCATGTAATCTCAATATCCTATACCTTAATTTACTATAGTTAAACAATGTGTTCATCAATTAAATTGCATTTTCGGCGTAGTCTCATCAATAGTATCAAAGGTATATCCTTCTTTTTTAAGGAATTCAATTATATCGGGCAACGCTTTCACTGTATTTTTCATACTATTGATATCATGCAATAAGATATTAACATGCTTTTGATTTTTCGTCCCTTTTTGTACAGCAGAAATGATTTGTTGTTCACTTATTGACGGACTGAAGCCATCTGTCGAATCAATGGACCAATCAAAATAAATATACCCTTTTTCCTTTAGTTGCTGAAGGATTCCATTGATGATTGGTTTCGTTGACGCCTGATGCCGCAGCCGATTATTCGAGCCGCCAGGAAGGCGCACAATACGGCTTTTTATTCCATACTCCTCTTGCAGCATGGTTTCAAGCCTATTCAAATCTTGAAAGAAACTCTCAGTCGACCGATAAACGATGGAATAATCATGTGTATAAGAATGAAGGGCGATCGAATGACCGCGGGATATCATTTCCTGATAACATCTCTTTGCGTATGGTTCTTCGTTACCCTTAACGAAAAATGTGGCCTTAACATGATAGCGGTCCAAAATATTCAATATCTCCATGGTATTCAAGGATGGTCCGTCATCGAAGGTCAAATAGGCGATTTTCTGATTCGCCTTACTTTTTAGCAACGGTGTCATCTCTTCAGGAACCACTGCATGTACTTGAATGTTTTGCACATCCACATCAGACAAAATAATAATGAGAGAACTCGCCATGGCAAGAATTAATTTTAGCATCTTCTTCATAGGTGCTGTATCCCCTTCCTTTTGACCATTAAGGTGTACCAGTTAAGGGGTTTCATGCGCAATAAGGCAGCGGTAAAAAATACCGCTGCCTTTATTAAATGAAGTTATCGATCGACATTAAAGTAACGAGCTTCAGGATGTGCAAAAACAATGGCTGAAACGGAAGCCTCTGGTTCCATCATGCATCCTTCAGTCAATTCCACGCCGATATCTTGAGGTTGCAACAGGCGGAATAGCTTCTCCTGGTCTTCCAGATTAGGACAAGCAGGATAACCAAATGAAAACCTTTGCCCGGTGTACTTAGCTGCAAACCGCTCTTTCATGGACATATCAATCGGATCGCTTATACCTAAATCATCCCGCATTAATTGATGAATTCTTTCCGCGAACCCTTCAGCTGTTTCAAGAGCAAGTGATTGAAGGGCATGATTTTTCAAGAAATCACCTTCAAGCTTCAGTTTTTCTGCCCATTTTCTGATTCCTTTTCCGGCAGTGACCAGGAAGAAACCAACATAATCCATTTGCCCGGAGGAAATCGGTTTTGCGAAGTCCGCTAAACAAAGATGCGGATTCGTATCTTGCCGGGGGAAGTCGAAAGTTTCCAAAACCTCATGATGATTGTCCGGGTTATATATAAATAGCTTATCTCCTTCGCTTTGAGCAGGGAAAAATTGATAAACTGCATTCAAACCGTAATCCGGTTCCGTCTTTAGGAATTCGATCAATTCGTCAACGAGATCATTGAGCTGCACTGCTTTTTCATTCCCTTGCTTAAGCAATTCGGTAACTTTGCCTTTTAACCCCAAATGATGACCAATCAGCATTTGCCTATTTATATATGGCTGGACGACATCCAATGGATAGTTTTTCAGGACGTGTCGTTTAATGTCACGCGGTGTTTGAACAGGAACATCGCTTAAAGGAGCCGCTGTGGACTGCTTACGAACAGGTTTTTCCAATGTGGCAGCAATGGCGGCATTCGCTTTCGATCTTTCTCGTTTCTCGATCAACTCTTCCAAGTACACCACTTTTTTGTCGGCGTCATGTAAAATATTCGTTACCGCCAAACCATCCATCGCATCTTTGGAATATAAAACCGGCCCTTCATATTCAGGTGAAATTTTAAAATCGGTGAATTTACGGGATAATGCTGCCCCTCCAACTAAAATTGGGGTATCTATTCCCGCTTGCCTTAAATCCTGCGCGGTTAAAACCATTTGCTGTGCAGATTTGACAAGTAACCCAGATAGGCCAATGATGGTTGGCTCATGTTTTCGAACCTCTTCAATGATTTGTTGCGGTGCGACCTTTATTCCCAAATCAATGACTTCATAGCCGTTATTGGAAAGGATGATATCCACTAGGTTTTTCCCGATATCATGCACATCTCCCTTGACGGTCGCCAACAGGATTTTCCCTTTCTTAGCACTATCTTCAGAGTTTTCCATAAGTGGTTCAAGGTGAGCTACAGCCGCCTTCATCGCTTCAGCACTCTGAAGCACCTCTGCGACAATAAGTTGGTTGTCATTGAACAGCCGCCCCACTTCACTCATCCCATCCATCAATGGTCCATTGATGATTTCCAATGGGGTATCACCACGCTCTATCGCTTCATTTAAATCATCAATCAATCCTTCTTTCGTTCCTTCGATAATATAGTTACCAAGACGTTCGTCCAATGGCAGGATCACACCATTATCCTTCTTCTCCGCTTTTTTTCCACGATAAAATTCGGTGAAAATCGCTAAAGTTTCAGTTGAAGTCTCAAACAGGAGTGCCTCCGCCAATTTCACTTCCTCTTCCGGTATCAAGGCGAAACGTTCAAGTTTTTCTGTATTCACGATAGCATAATCGAGACCCGCTTTTGTACAATGGTAAAGGAAAACGGCATTTAATATTTCCCTTCCCCTCGCCGGCAGACCGAAAGAAACGTTGGAAATTCCAAGTATCGTTAGGCATTCCGGAAACTTTTCTTTAATCGCCTTTATTCCATTCACCGTCTCCAATGCAGATCCAATATATTGTTCATCCCCGGTGCCTACAGGAAATACCAGCGGATCAAAAATGATGTCATTTTTGTTTAGACCGTACTTATTGACGAGCAAATCCACAGACCGCGTAGCCACTTCCAATTTCCGTTCAGCATCGACGGCCATCCCAATTTCATCAATGGTTCCTACGACAACGGCTGCACCATATTGATGGACTAAGGGTACTATTTTTTCAAAGCGCTCTTCACCATCTTCAAGGTTTATGGAATTTATGATCGATTTTCCTTGTGAATGTTTTAATGCTTGTTCAAGTACGACTTCATCCGTAGTGTCGATGACCAATGGGACTTTCACTTTTTTGACGACCTCTTCTACAAATTCCTTCATGTCGCCAAGCTCATCCCCATCAGGATCGGCAAGACAGATATCAATGACATGGGCACCTTTCTTTACCTGGTTACGTGCAATCTCGGCAGCTGGCTCGTAATGCTTTCCACGTATCAGCTCCTTGAATTTTCGGGAACCGATAACATTCGTTCTCTCCCCTACGAATAAAGGACGCATTGAATCATCATAAATTAGCGGCTCTATCCCTGATACGGCATGACCATGGGCAGCTTCCATAATCGTACGGGGCTTCATGCCTTCGAGTACCCTGGAAAGTTCTTTAATATGTTCTGGTGTCGTGCCACAACATCCGCCAATGATATTGACCCATCCCTTTTCGGCAAATTGCTTCATTTTCTCTGCCAGGGATGTAGGTGATTCATGATAGTGGCCTTCTTCATCAGGGAGCCCGGCATTCGGATAACAGCTGATGGCGCTATTTGATATATCTGCAAGTGTCCTGATATGGTCAATCATGAATTCCGGCCCTGTTGCACAATTAAGGCCGACAGCTACGGGCTTCATATGTTCAACCGATAAATAAAAAGCTTCTATGGACTGGCCGGCAAGTGTCGTGCCCATCGGTTCGATTGTTCCTGATATGATGACAGGCACATCTTTTCCCGTTTTAGCGAATGCTGCTTTGATTCCAGAAAAGGCAGCCTTGACATTAAGCATATCCTGACAGGTTTCCACCAACAGCAAGTCTACCCCGCCATCCAAGAGACCCAGTGCCTGCTCTTCATAAGAATCTGTTAAAACATCAAAAGTCGTTCCGCCCGTTACGGAAAGCGTTTTTGTAGTCGGGCCCATCGAGCCAGCTACATATCTTGGCCATTCATCATTGGAATACTTTTCACAAGCTTTAACGGCAAGCTCAGCTGAAATTTTATTTAGCTTGTAGGCAATCGTACTTATTTGGTATTCCTCAAGGACGATGCTGGTCGCTCCAAAGGTATTTGTTTCTATGATATCTGCGCCCGCTGCTAAATATTTTTCATGAATGGATTGGATGATTTCCGGTTGCGTCAGTGATAAATATTCATTGCAGCCCTCGAATTGTTCCCCGCCAAAATCGTCTGCTGTCAAATTCTCCGCTTGAAGCATCGTTCCCATCGCCCCATCAAGTAGGAGAATCTTAGAATTTAACTGATCTTGAATCGCTTTTTTATTCATGTACTGCCACCTCTGATGTCTGTTTACTATCGACTTTTCTAATATATTTCGTTAGTTCCGCCGTCATTTCATAGCGAAGGAAAGGAGTGATTAAATATATGCCCTTGAATTTTTCCCTAGCCGCGTCCACCAATTCCCGCGCGATATTCACCCCTTCAATCCTTGACTTTACAGGGTCATCCCCCGCTAGAGCCATGGCCCTTCTAACATTATCAGGCAATTTGATGCCTGGGATCTCATTATGGATGAATTCGGCGTTCCGGGTGCTTGTTAAGGGCATGATACCGATGAAAATCGGGGTTTCTAGATGTTTTGTCGCTTCATATACTTCTTCGATTTGCTCTACGGAATAAATTGGCTGTGTCAAAAAGGATTGAGCACCGCAGGCAATCTTCTTTTCCATTCTCAGTACGGCTTTATCCAGATATTTCACATTGGGATTAAAAGCTGCCGCAATTTTAAAATTTGCCCGTTGACCCAAACTTTGACCGGAATAGGAAAGACCTTCATTAAATTGTTTGACCATGCTTATCAGGTCAAAGGAAGATAAATCATAAACCGAAGTGGCACCCGGGAAGTCCCCAATTTTTGAAGGGTCTCCGGTGATGATCAATATTTCGTTCAGCCCTACCGTCTGCAGACCCATTAAATGTGACTGCAGGCCAATCAAATTTCGATCACGGCATGTTATATGCACCATCGGATTTATATTCAATTGGTTCTTCAGTAAATTAGCAAGTGCATCATTCGATATCCTTGGTGAGGCAAGTGAATTATCCGCTAATGTAATGGAATCGACCCCTGCTTTTTTCAAAACCTCAGCACCAGTCATGAAGCTCTCTATCCCTAGCTTTTTCGGTGGATCAAGCTCAACAAGAATCGTCCGTTCCGTTTTGGCCTTTTCGTAAAGGGGAGGTTCCAATTCCCTATCGTTCACCTCAATTACTTCTATTTCACGGGATTTCGTGAATTTCTCTTTCACGGGAGCCAAACTTCCAATTGCATGCTTTACAGCTTGAATATGCAGTGGAGTCGTTCCACAGCACCCTCCTATGATCGCGGCGCCTTGCTCTCGAAGTTCCAGGGCACTAGAACCGAAATATTCCGGTACAGCTTTATAAACGAGCCTCCCATCGACATAATCCGGCAGGCTGGCGTTAGGGTAAATGGCAATCGATGCTTGCTTTGGCAAACTCACTTCTTCCAAGGCCCGAATCATATGATGTGGTCCGAGGCGGCAATTCACACCAACCACATCGGCACCTAATTGCTCGAGTTTTTGAAAGGCTTCATTTAAATGGATTCCATTTTGAAGATTACCCAGTTCATGCATCGAGACATTTGCGATAATCGGCAGTCCGGTTTCATTTTTAACGATTTGCAGGACGGTTTCCAGTTCTTCCAGGTCATAAAATGTTTCCAGGAGAATCCCATCAGGATTTTCCATCAACAGACTGTATAGCTGTTCACGAAAACCCCGTTTTATCTCTTCCATGCTTAAATCCGATTTCCTGATGCTCCGCTGTGCCCCTATGGTACCGAAGACGTATGCCTTTCCTTTTGCCGCTTTTTTAGCTAGAATGACTCCCTGGCGATTGATTCTGCTCACTTCATCTTCAAGTCCATACCGCTTCAATTTATTGAAATTGGCTCCGTATGTATTCGATTGAAGGATATCTGCACCAGCTTCCAGATAGGCTCGATGGATGGACTCTATTTGATCTGGGTTCGTGCAGTTTAATTCCTCATAACATTGATCAATGCCATTAGAGTAAAGCAAGGTCCCCATTGCCCCTTCCCCAACCAGCATTCTTTCTTTTAATTCTTTACGAAAATTCATCATTACACCCTCTCTCAAAAACAATCCTGTTTTTGTCGTATTCTATGAGTATGAGAGAAAAGGAAAAAAACCTTCTCAAAGAAGAAGGTTTTTGAAACATTCTCCTCATCTATCAAGCTCTGCTTGCTGGATTTAGCACCTTTGCGTAAGCTGGTTGCTGAGGTTTCTTCGGGCCAGTCCCTCCACCTCTCTCGATAAGATCCATTTATATAATTTTCATAAGATTTCAAAATTTGATTATATTTAATTTACATTAATAGTCTGTCAATTTCAATACCTGATCGACATTTTTTTCACTTTTGCAAAAATCATTCAATCTTTTGCTGCTTGAACCCTCTTCAAAATCTTTTGTTTCCATTCTTCCGCTAACGAGTCTAGTGTAAGTAAAGCCTTAGCACCTTCAAGCCCATCCCGTTTATGAAGGATGACCTCTGCTGCGTAATGGACAGAAATTTTTTCTTGTTGACGATCTATCAGCACAATCTCATTTTGTTTATTTATCGTTCCTTCTTGAAGTACTCTTGCAAAATAACCAGTGAAACTCGTTTTCAGCACGAGTTCCAAAAACTTAGGTTCTTGATTGAATAGGGAAATGGTCGAACAAGGTATCCTCCCTTGGTTAATTTGAACAATCACATCGCCTATTTGATATATATCGCCGATATACGTTGTTTCTTCCCTCATCCCCGCTATAGTTAAATTTTCACCAAATGCAGGGATACCCAGCTTTTTAGAGAATTTTTCATTCCATAATGAATAATGCTCAAATGGGTAAAAGCACAAAACCCGATCAGGACCTCCATGGAACTTTACATTACCGATACCATCACCGATTATGCCAGCTTTAGTCACTTTCAAATTATCCTGTGCTTGTTTATCCATGGCTGAAAAGATATCGATATTCGAAAAAATTTCATGTTTCGGCTTTCCCGCATTTAGTGATTTGATTTTTCCATTTTCCATTTTGCATCTTCCATTCATATTAAATTTATATCATCTATATGTATAAATTATACTAAAAATCCATTTTATTCAGTACCTTTTTATATGTATATGAAATGAAAAAGCCATATGCGGGGTTAATGGGCGAAATATCATTGATTTCCAGAAAAATTCATAGGTTAGTTTCAGTAATTTAGTTGCTATTTCAGAATTAAATATGGTAGAATATAAACACAATATATAGTCGAAAACTACAACCGTTCGCCTATATGTTGATTTTCACGATTGAATTCCTCATTGTCGCTCTTTAGGGAGCGAATTTTTTTTGCGTTCGTTAATATCCACTAATTTCCTGTAATTCCATTCAGTTTCTTGCATCGTGATCGACTCACCTATTTGTACTTTCCTCCCCTCTTTATCAAGACCTTTTCATCTTATTAGAAGCCTGATTCCTTGCAAAAACAAGCAGAAAGCCGAGCGACATCATTCGTCTTCCGCTCAGCTTCCTGTTTACGCTTGTTTCTTTTTTTTCGGTGCCGCTTTCTTTCGGGTCGTCTTTTTCTTTTCCGGTTCATCATGTTTTGTACGGTCTATGGATGCTTGTAATGCCTCCATTAAATCGGTTACATTGTTGGAAACTGGTTCTTTTGTTTTCGCTGTAACCGTCGTCTGTCCCGTTTTCTTCGATTCAATCAATTCTAGTAACGCGGTTCGATAGTCATCGGTGTATTTCGTCGGATCGAATGTGGTCGTTAATTGATCTATCAATAATACGGCAGTATCGATTTCTTTTTTTACAATGGTATCATAGGCAGGGATATTCGGAACATCCGCTGTGGAGCGGACTTCATCCGGATAATGAATCGTTTCCATGACCAAGGTATTATCAACGACTCGAATTACCGCCATTTGTTCTTTGGAGCGAATGATGATTTTTGCCAACCCAACCTTATTCGATTCCTTGAGGGCCTGCCTCAAAAGGGAATAAGCTTTTATCCCCCCGTCATTTGGGGACATGTAATAACTCCGGTTAAAATAAATGGGATCTATTTCTTCAATTTTAACGAAATCCACGATTTTCACGGCTTTTTCTTCGTTTTGTTTTTTCAGTTGTTCTAGTTCATTGTCTTCCAATACAACAAACTTTCCCTTTGTATACTCAAAAGCGCGGACTATATCATCCTTCCCCACTTCTTTCTCGCATACTGGACAAACCTTCTCGTATTTAATCGGTGTATGACATTCCTTATGCAACGTCCTTAAAGATATATCCTTATCCTCCGTTGCAGCATGAAGTTTGATCGGAATGTTCACCAAACCGAATGATATGCTCCCCTTCCACATCGTATGCATATTCGTCACCTCATAACTTATTTTTGATGAGAAGAACAATTTTATTATTCCCCTTTGTTCAAAAAAAACCGAAAAAACAATTGCCAACTCTAACACTTCGTTTTTTTGGCAAAATAATGTTATCAATTATTTGCGGAGGTAAATACAAAAATGAAACCGATGCTGCCTACCTATTACCCTGAAGCCCCCAACTCCAAGGATTGGCGTTATGAAGTCAAATATGACGGCTTTAGGGCTATTTTAACGATAGACTCCGATACCATAAGCATTTCGAGTCGGAATGAAAAGGAATTATCACCTCAATTCCCAGAAATCATAGCTTACATCAAAGACCTGGACCTGGAAGATTATCTCCCGCTTCAGTTAGATGGAGAATTGGTCTGGCTTACGAATCAGGCGAAAGCGGACTTTTTTCAAATACAGTGGCGAGGACGCCTTGGGAAACAATCCTTAATTTCAGAAAATGCCCGTTTTTCCCCATGTCGGTTTATAGCGTTTGACCTGCTTCGCATCAGCGGAAAAGACGTAGCGGATAAACCTATGGTGGAACGAAGGGAATTGATGTTGAATATGGGGGAAAAACTCGGTCTTCCTACTCCTGATCCCAACGATAAGGCTTTGATACAATTAATAGAGAGTTTTGACGTTTTGGATATTGCCTTGAATAAGGTCACCTTGTTAGATGGCGAAGGGATTGTCGCCAAGGAAATTCGGGGTGCTTGGCAAGAAGGAAGACGTACAACATCTTGGATTAAGGTGAAAAATTGGAAGACCGTTTCTTGTTTCATCACAGCATTGCACAAAGAAAATGGCTACGTTTCCCTTGCAGTATTCAAAGAAGGTGCCGTAACGAAAATCGGAAGTGTCAAAAATGGACTGAGTGCTAGAGATAAAAGTATATTGCATCAATTGATCAAGCAAAATGCATCAGACGAAGACGCACATTTTTTTTATATCCATCCATCCATTTGCATTGAAGTTCAATTTTTACACGTATATGAGGAAAATGAATTGCGTGAACCTCAGTTTTCGCAGTGGCTTTTACAAACTTCCCCCGACGAATGTACCTGGGAGAAATTCGTGCTAGGGCAATATACATTTCCAGAGACTGTACAAATAACTTCCAGGGATAAACCGCTTTGGAAAACAGAAGGTAAACAGGTGGTAAAAGTAGAATATCTTCATTATTTACGGGAGGTTTCAGCTTTCTTCTTACCATTCTTGAAGGATAAGCTTCTTACAACGATCCGCTATCCTCATGGAACTTTGGATAAAGAAAGATTTTTCCAAAAAAACAAACCTGATTATGCGCCGGACTTTATTAAAACGTTCATGGATGAGGATATCGAGTATATGCTGTGTAACGACATTGAAACTTTACTTTGGTTTGGTAATCAACTTGCATTGGAATTTCATGCCCCATTTCAGAAAGCCGGTAAAACAAGACCCGACGAAATCGTCCTGGACTTGGATCCTCCTTCCATCGAATATTTCTCCTTTGCGGTAAAGGCTGCACAGGAAATAAAAAAGGTGATGGAATCATTAAGGATAAAAGCTTTTGTAAAAACCTCAGGTAACAAAGGACTGCAGATTCACATCCCTCTGCCTGAAGACACATTTACTTATCAGGAGACACGCATATTCACTGACTTTCTCGGTGATTATTTAACAAGTTCCCACCCGAATGATTTTACAACGGAAAGAATGAAAATAAATCGGCATAATCGACTTTACTTGGACTTTGTGCAGCATAGTGAAGGAAAAACCATCATTCTTCCTTATTCCCCACGGGGAAATTCTTTCGCTGGTGTGGCTACACCTTTGTTTTGGGAGGAAGTGAACGAAAGTCTCCAGTTAAAGGACTTTACGATTGAAACCATACCAAACAGAATAAAAAGGGACGGGTGTGCGTTTATGGAATACCGACTGGTGGATAATGGACCAGCCTTTTTGGAAGTATTGTCGTTCCTAAAACAAAAAAAGATCAATAACTAATTGGTAAGATGGAAAGTTTCCCTAGAAATGCGCTTTCCGCGGGCGGTTTTTGCTTTGATGCAGCTTGCAGACGGTCGAGCGGTTAGGGAGCGGACTTCTGAAATTAACTCGAACATTTTTTTGAAGGTTAGTAATTCTGATCGTTGATTGGAACGTAGGGCACTCGCTTTCCGCGGGCGGTCTTGCGCCTGTGGGGTCTCCCTTGGACTCGCTTTTGGAGTCTCGCGCCTTCCGTTCCTATCAACTTTGTGTATTAAAAGAAAAAACTGCTGGCTCGTCTTATTCCGAATCCTATTTAAGACTAGTTTATCCTTCAGTTTTTTTCCTGTAATCCTTAATGGATGGAAGAAATTTGCGACACTCCTGCCGAATAACTGGCTAGTCGAGACCCCACAGGCTCTTTTAGCCGAGGAGGCTTGGCAGACAGTCGGCGGAAAGCGAACGGATCTCTGAAATCAACTGCAACTTTTTTCAAATAAGAAAACTGCAGGTAAACTCGTTTTTTTCGAGTTCGCCTGCAGTTTGAAAATTTCATAATAATTTTGTTCTCAAATAACTTTGCACTTCATCCTGCAGCTTGGCATATAAGCTTGTTTCCAATTCAAAATCCTCTTTTTCAAGCATTTCAAATTTTTCAGGCTGATCTAAGTCTATTTCAATCGATACCTTGAATTCATAGGTTGCATTCCCGATTAAATCAATTGAATACGTTTGGCTTTCTACATCATGGTGGACCACGCATTTAACTTTTCCGCCGTTATTGTAGACAGATATTTCACTTTCCAATGCGTTTAAACCAACAGAGCATGTTACTAGGCTAGAAGCCGACATCGCCGTTCCACATGCATTCGTGAAGCCTACTCCACGTTCGAATGTCCGCACATAAATGCTCCCTGGTTCCAACTCTTTCACAAAGCTGACATTGACACCATCAGGGAAAAGTTCATTCGGTTGATTGACCTTTGTTGAAAGTTTTTCCTGCAAATCACTTTGTAAAACATCACTATCGACGAGTGTGATCAAATGTGGATTAGGAACCGCCAATGCCGAAAATAGCAGGGTATCATGCAGTTCCGGCAATGTTTCGTTTTGCAGCTGATCTTTAGCCAATACAAGAGGTAGATCCTTCACATTAAAACTTACCGGGGAAATTTCCACCTTGAAAGTCGGAATGCCCTCATAAATATCTTCCGTTTTTTCGACTAGTAAATTTGCCTTCATGGTTTCCACTATCATTTTATCTAGCCCCAGAACATCGTTCGCGTAACGTGCAACACAGCGAAGTCCGTTGCCGCACATCGAGGCTTCCGATCCATCCGCATTAAAGACACGCATCCGGCAATCAGCATGTTCACTTTTCATTACGAACAAAATACCATCCGCTCCGAGCCTCTCCCGATTGCATAGGGCCTTCGCGAAATTTTTCCGCTCTTCTTCCGTAAACGTCAGGGTCGTAGTCAATTCATCAATTATCAAGAAATCATTTCCTGAACCATGGCTTTTTAAACCTTCAATAATCATCCTGTCACATCCTCTAATATGCTGCTTGTCATTTATCATTTTTTTAATATTCTATATCATAGCATTTTCAAGATGGATGTGTCATCGCGTAAATCACATTAAATTCATTTTTTTCGACGAAAAAAACAATAAGAAGAGCGGTTGGAATAAGAATTAACTCATTCCAACCGCTCTTTTGAATTTTAACCGATCATACCAATGATGAAATAGACGATAAACATTCCGGCACTCACATACATCGGGGCTGACACTTCTCTCGCTTTTCCGGTTACAAGCTTCAAGAATGGGTACAGGATGAAACCGAATGCCATTCCATCGGCAATACTGTATGTGAAAGGAATGATCGTGATGATCATGATTGCAGGTATGCTCTCGGTTAAATCGCTGAAATCCAGCTTTTTTATATTTCCGAGCATCAAAATGCCAATGATAATCAAGATGGGGGCAATGGCGCTATCAGGGATTACTTTAATCACCGGTATAAATAGCAGTGATAGAATGAATAGCACGCCCGTCACCACTGAAGTAAAACCAGTCCTGCCTCCTGATGCGATTCCTGCTGCCGTTTCAACTGTAGCAACAGTAGGACTCGAACCGAATAAACCTGAAAACAAAACGGATACACTAGTCGCCTGTAGCGACTTTTTATAGGCATCCTGGCGGTTGATACTGTCTACATGCCCGTGTACAAGACCAATATTTTCAAAAACAAGAACCATCGTCATCGCAAATACACTTATCCAGAATTCAATCCGGTTCGCTTCCAAGAACGATAATGAAAAGAAGAGATCTCCGTATGAAGCTGTATTTACGCCTGAAAAATGGATTTCCGATAGTTGAACCGTCCCGAACCAATAGGCAATGAGGCTGCCTGCCAGGATGGTTATCATGAAATTACCGGGGATATTCTTGATGAAAAGCGTGATTGCCAGTAAAAAGGTCAACACCGTTGCAAACACCGCCGGATCGCTTAAATCTCCCAGTGCGACGATTGATGATGAACCTCTTGTGATTATCCCGCCCTTTTCAAGTCCGATCAGCATCAAGAATAAGCCAAGACCAACAGATATGGCTTCTTTTATCGAACTTGGAATCGAATCACTGATGATCTTCGAGTATTTTGTAAAAGCGATGATTACAAAAATTACCCCCGAGATAAACACAGCACCAAGAGCCGATTGCCAAGATAGACCCATTCCTTGAACCATGGTATAAGCAAATAGGGCATTGACGCCCATTCCTGGAACGAGAAGGATTGGGACATTCGCCCAAAGCCCTATCATGATACAGCTAAAAGCAGATAAAAGAATCGTGGCAATCACTGCAGCATTAATCGGTATGCCCGCTTCCGATAAAATCAGGGAATTCACGATGAGAATATAGACTATCGTAAAATAGCTGACCACTCCAGCAAGGATTTCACGTTTCCCATTCGTTCCATAGTCGGAAAAATGAAAAAACGTTTCCAAGTTTAATTTCTTCATGTTGTATCCTTATCAAATTTATCCCTCGCCCACCCGTTTGTATTAGTGACAAACTACACTTGGCGATTTTAACAAAAAAAAGGATAAAAATAAATAGCAAGGATAAAAATTTGAAAAAAACTGTCGGAAATGCTCCCGACAGCCTCGATGAATATATTATTTTTGTTCTTGCGAATACCCATCTACTACTAATTCCAGCTTCCCTGTATCAGGCGAAATGATTAGACCATGCACAGGAATATTTTTAGGAATCAATGGATGTCCTTTAATCACTTCGACGCTGTTCTTACAACTTTCATAAACATCATCAAATCCGCGAAGCCAACTGCGGATATCGATTCCTGCAGCTCCCAGTGTATCGATGGTGCTCTTTGGTATATCACGTTCGATCATCTTGTCCATTACAGCATCGGCATCGACTGATGCCATCCCGCAGTCATGGTGAGGTATGACCAATACTTCATCTGCCTTTAGCTCATAAATAGCAACAAGGATACTCCGCATGACACTTCCGAATGGGTGGGAGACGATTGCCCCGGCAGTCTTCAGGATTTTGACATCACCATTTTTGACATTCAAGGATTTTGGCAATAGTTCAACGAGCCGAGTGTCCATACAGCTTATGATGACCATACGTTTCTCAGGAAACTTATCCGTCCTATACTTAACATATTCACCTTTTTCTACAAACTGTTCATTATAATCCATAATCTCATTAAGTAAACTCATATTTACCACCTTTTTATTATGTATTTAATCTATGTATCTCCTATTATTATATCAGGTATTTAAAAGATTTGCTAAAGGGGAACCGTAGTCAATTTGAACGATGATTCAGCGTGGCTGCACAGAACCCAAAGACAATGATTTTAGGAATTTCAGCAACATTCGATGAAAAAGAAAGTATGGGTGTATTAGTCTTGAATCGTTTCCCCCACTCCAAAGGCATCCAGCCTTCTTGGTATGAAGCGATCTTTTCCCCGCCTTTTGTGGCAATCTCGAAAGAATTTACACTTCCCGGCGTTTCAATTGGCATCCATTCCGTACCATCTTCCTTATAGATCATTCCATTTACCTTTACGAATGACCGATTTTCTTGATACGATCCAATAATGCCGCCCTGATCATCCAGGATCGTCATTTTGTTGAAAAGCCCCCTGTTGATATGGTACTTAGCCAGCAAACGCCCCTCATGGTCCACCAGTTCATATCGCTTGGCCATTAGCATCGACAAGAAATTGGGAATCATCCACATGAACCACTTCATATTCAAATCACGTACCTCGCCCATTAGTGACCCATCGGGCGCAAAGAGAAGCAGTCGCAAAGTCGGTGCTGGCATAAAAGTCAATAAAACATGTTCATTTTTTAATAACCCGGCATTCGTCCCGATATGTTCTTCAGGCAATTCCTTCATTCTATTTTCATATATACGATGACTGACAAATTGAGCAATGCTAAAGAAAATAAAAGGAGAAGTTATCAATAATATATTGCCCGGAATCATCGCAAAAATATGGCAAATGAAAAAGACAACGGCCAAAACAAGAGATACCCAAGATGCATGAAAGTTTGAATTGCTCGTTTTCTGATAATATTCACGTATATTCATATCCCGCTCTGCTCCTCACTCCTTACAAGAAAGATTACCGCCTCTAGGGCGGCCATTGATTAGCAGTACCACAATCCGCCCGGATCCGCTTCCTAAATGTACAGGGAAGCAGTTATCATAATACTTTATTCGCTTTAATGTGATCTATTCCCTTTTTAATGAAGGACAATTCCCAACACGGTCCAAATAAAAAAGGTCTCCGTATCGAACGGAATCCTAAAGCAGTCAAAATGGGGTCCTATCCAATTTTAAAACAAGACTAGATTTTTCTTAATGTCTTTTTACTGTTTTCCTTATTGGATTGAATAAATTTGCGACACTCCTGCCGAATTACTGGCTAGCCGAGACACCGCAGCCGCTAGGCGAGGAGGCTTGGCAGGCAGTCGGCGGAAAGGGAGCGGATTTCTGAAATCCACTGGAACGTTTTTCAAATAAAAAACTGCAGACAACCCCCCTTTTCCTCGAGTCTCAAAGGACTCCGCATCGAACGGAATCCTATTGTAGACAAAATGAGGTCCTATCCAATTTTAAAACAAGACTAGATTTTTCTTAATGTCTTTTTACTGTTTTCCTTATTGGATTGAATAAATTTGCGACACTCCTGCCGAATTACTGGCTAGCCGAGACACCGCAGCCGCTAGGCGAGGAGGCTTGGCAGGCAGTCGGCGGAAAGGGAGCGGATTTCTGAAATCCACTGGAACGTTTTTTAAATAAAAAACTGCAGACAAACTCGCTTTACTTCGAGTTTGCCTGCAGTCTAAAAGGACTTCGAATGAACGGAATCCTTTTACATCATTCTATAATATCCTGAAGATCAACGGGAATCGATAATCCGTTCCTTCGTAGGCCCTAACAGCAGCAATGATGGTGAATACGACTAAAGCTATCCCGATTACCGGCAATAGCAAGAATCCAACCAATACTATAGTGAGTATCCCTGCGACTATTGAATACACGGTGTAGGAAATGAAAAAATTCAAATATTCCCTTCCGTGGTAATCCACAAATTGTGACGAGTCCTTCTTCAATAACCAAATCACCAAAGGACCGATAAATGCTGTAAAAAAGCTGATCACATAAATAAGGGCAGCAAACACTCTTTCATCTTTAGTAGGCATAGTGTCTTCTCCTCCTTTCTCATATAAATATTTACGAATCAAATGAAAAATAGTTTCATTTTTCCTCTCATTATATTCGAAAGAAGGTAAATCTGGACTGCCTTTTCTTGATATCAACAATAAAATCCGGACATGTTCATCCGTCTTGTGCATACAGTTTAAATAATGGATTGTCCTATACCTTCTAGAATGGAGTGATGTTTTTTTGCTGAATGAATTTCAAGCCTTCATCCTTGGGATCATTCAAGGCTTGACTGAGTTTTTACCTATTTCAAGCACTGGACATTTATATTTAGGCCGGCATATTTTCCACCTTGACGAGGCGGGAATTTTTCTGGATACCATGCTCCACATCGGAACCTTGCTGGCATTATTGGTCGTTTATAAGAAGGACATAATTGCCATTTTGAAAAATCCTTTCTCCAAAATGACTCTGCTTCTCATTGCTGGGACGATTCCTGCCGTGATTGCCGGCATTTTACTTGGTGATTGGTTTGACGGCCTTTCAAAAACTGGTGTGACCATAGGCTGGGAATTTTTAGCGACCGGACTGATTTTATGGGTAGCCGACGGTGTAAGAAAAGGCGGCAAATCCCTTAATGAAATTTCGATTAAAGACGCGCTGATCATCGGTACTTTCCAAGCAGCTGCCATCATGCCCGCTCTTTCGCGCTCCGGCTTAACGATAGCAGCTGGCCTCTTCTGCAGGCTGGATAGGGCCACTGCAGCCTATTTTTCCTTTTTGCTTTCCATTCCTGCCATTACGGGGGGCATCGTATTTCAGATGAAACCGATTTTTACAGGAGAAGTTGAACGGCTTCCACTCACTGCGCTTTTCGTCGGAACCCTGTCAGCAGCAATCTTTGGTTATTTAGCCGTAGTATGGATGATCGAATTCTTAAAAAAGCGTTCACTCAAAATATTCTCCATCTATGTATGGGTCCTTGGCGCAATCATTTTATTCATGCAATTTACAGGTAAATTTTAAAGAAAAAAACGGGCGAAACAATCAGTTTTTCATGGAAGAATGCAGACGTTTGCCTAAAGATTTCACCCTTCAAGAAAAAGTTGAAATTTGACGAAAAAAAAAGGCAAAAAACCTATTCCCAAACCGTTTTTTTTTTAGTATTATACCTTCGTAAGGTTCTTTAGATTTGCATACTTTCTGACAATAAAAATAGGGAAGGCAAATGGTGCGCCACCGGTTTCCGGTTCTAGTGGGTTCGATTCCCACCCCGAAATTTTTTGATGAACGACTTAAAAAATTTCGAGGGTGGGCAGCGACTACGCATAAGAACTGCCCTCAAACGGAGGGACGGAAATGTTAAAAAAGAGAGATTTCACAGATTGTTTTTCTCTTTATGAACAAATGACGCATCCAGATGTCTTCCCTTTCGTGCGCCATAAGGTAGATTCATATGAAGAATATGTATTCATTACTAAGCAAACGATCGAAGCCGAAGATGCTGGGCAACTCATATCACGAACAATCTTGGATGAATGGGAAAATCCCATCGGTTGTATTTCTTTATACGATATTGAAAATGGTGCAGGTTTCTTAGGCACATGGCTTGGCAAGCCTTATCATGGAAAAGGGTATAATGCCATCGCAAAAGACGCTTTCTTCAAAGAGCTTTTTTTCGAGCTTGGTTTGGAAACGGTCTTCATGCGAATTCGCAAAAAAAATATCCGCTCCATAAAAGCCGCAGAAAAGCTTCCCTATGCCGTCATTGCCAACGAAACAAGAAAATCCCTTTATGATCAGATCAATCATGAAGGAGATATCTACGATCTGTATGAAATCCCTAAAGATTTATACACCTTTCATATCCTTAGACAACATGATGATGATGAACAGCAGTTACTTGAAGCATAGAGCGAAGAACATTTCAATATGGCTTTGTTTATCCTTTCATATAATGGCCGGAGCTTCCATACCTGGAAAGCTCTTTTTCCAGTTTCACAGGATGTTAAACATAGATTGCTGTATATCCCTATTCTTTTTAGGGATATTTTTTTATAATGAATACAATTGACCAATTCAATAATATATTCAAAGCGTCATTGAAAGGACTTAATCATGAAAAAAATATTTGCTTTTATCGTGCAGCTTATCTTCCTGCTCATCATTTGCAAACTTGGCTATTATTTAGCCAATTTACTTCACTTACCTATACCAGGCAACGTCATCGGCATGATTCTGTTATTCGGTTTATTACAGACGAAGGTCATAAAAGTCGAATGGATTGAACTTACTTCAGGATTTTTGGTAAAGCACCTAGCCTTTTTCTTCATTCCCATTTCAATCAGCTTAATGACCATGGGATGGCTTTTCATTGAATTCGGTTTGCCTTTGGCACTTACCTTAGGTATCAGCCTGATATTTGGATTCATCGTTTCAGCATGGACCGTTCAGAAGCTATCCAATAGAGGAGAGGTTAAACAGCATGACAGCGTTCATCACAACATATAGCATCTTGATAACCATCCTTGCCTATTTCACCGGAAGGAAAATATATGCTAAACACCCATCACCTTTTACGACGCCCGTATTTTTCAGTACGGTTACAATTATTCTCGTACTGCTGATCAGCGGTTTGGACTTCGAGGATTATTCACCTGGAAAAGACATCATTACCTATTTCCTGGGACCTGCTACCGTTGCTTTGGCCGTACCACTTTATAAAAACAGAAAAATAATCGTTAAATATGCAATGCCGGCTATTAGCGGGATGATTTTTGGTCTCCTTGTCACATTGATCATTGCCTTCGCCATCGCTAAAGCATTTTCACTTCCACCATTCATATTCCAAGGATTGGCGGTTAAATCCATTACAGTGCCAATCGCGGTTGAAATCACGGAACTTTATGGCGGGAATTCCAATATTTCAGCTGCCTTCGTCATTTTAACAGGGGTGCTGGGTACGATGATCGCACCAAAAATGATGGATAAACTAAACATTACAATGCCCTTCGCACGTGGTATCGCCTATGGTACGATCGCTCATGGACTTGGAACGGCTCAAGCTGCCCAGGAAAGTGAATTTACCGGGGCTGTCGCAGGTGCGGCAATGGCTATCGCAGGTATCCTCATTTCCTGTTTCTTTCCTTTTATAAGTAATTTCCTATAAAAAGAACCGCAACGTCAACGCGTTGCGGTTCTTTTTATGATTATTTTTTTTGAAGATCCTCGTATAAACGCCTTAGAATATAAGTCTTATACAGCTCCAGCTTTCTTTTTTCAATTGGATGATAGCTAATCCCTGCGGCTTTTAGCTGCTGAATGAACCATCCTTTGGAATACTCATAAGCCATTCTACCCCCTCCTCTGTTCGAAAAAGATATGCTGCATAGAGGGGAATGATACTTATTTTTTTGCAGCCATTACTTTAAGCAGTAATTCATACATTTCAGCTGCCGTTTTGAATGGGCGTTTTTGACGCATCTTCTCTTGATATTCATCCGATCTTTTCAATAAATCCGCTAATGTAGCATTAAAAATCCGATCATTCAGCTCTTCTTCTTGGAGGACTTTACAAAAACCCTGTTTTTCAAAACTTGACGCATTCAGGATTTGATCTCCCCGGGATGCATTGGCACTTAGAGGGATAAGCAGCATCGGCTTTTGCAAACCAAGGAATTCAAAGATAGAATTTGAACCAGCCCTTGACACAACGACATCGGCAGCCGCCAAAAGATCGAATAATTCTTCGTGCACGAATTCAAAAGGAGCATATCCCCTTTGTTTCAATTCGGTTTTCACATTTCCCTTCCCGCAAATGTGAATAATCTGATAATCCTTTAATAAGGCATCAAGGTTATCTGTAATTAAATTATTGATTTTAACGGCCCCAAGGCTTCCGCCCATAACGAGTAACACCGGTTTGTTATTCGTGAATCCACAAAATGCTTTACCAGCAGAAGCGTTTCCCGTAAAAATGCCATCGCGTAATACAGCGCCAAGATACATGGCCTTCTCTTTCGGAAGTTCTTTTTCCGTTTCTTGGAAGGTAGTGAAAATTTTCGATGCAAGTGGCATCGCGATCTTATTAGCCAGACCAGGCGTATAATCCGATTCATGTATGGCAATCGGAATCCTAAGCATCCTGCCTGCCAAAACGACTGGAACCGAAACGAAACCACCTTTAGAAAAAATGAAATCAGGCTTGGTCTTTTTTAATATTTTTCGTGCATCAAAAATCCCTTTTATGACCCGGAAAGGGTCTTTCATATTTTCAACAGATAGGTAACGCCGGAATTTTCCAACGGAAATCGTTTCATAACGGACCTCGGGAAATTCCGTTTCGATGATATTTTTTTCAATGCCTTTTTTTGAACCAATATAAGTAACATCCCAATCATTCTTTAAAAATTCCGGGATGATTGCTGCATTAACTGATACATGACCGGCAGAACCGCCTCCGGTAAATACTATTTTCTTAGTCAATATTTCCACCTTCCAAACTTAAAAAATCACTTTGCATCCATATTACCATATATCCTTGCCATTAATAACTTGAAAAAGTATTCAGTGAACCGAAATCCCCCATTATGTATGTAATCATCGATTATTTTTCCTTTTTCAGCATGAATATATTATAATCTTAGTATTCTACAATACTACAAGATACAATGGAGGAGTAATACATTGCAAGAAGTTTCTGAATCACTCAATCAATTTGATGGAATCGAAGCCTGGACCAAATTAGGAATTTCCATAGGCATTTTTCTAATCTTCCTTTTGCTTCGGAAAGTATTTACTACATATATATTCAAGTTCTTTCTACGGATTGCAGAAAAACGTAAAGTTGAATTTGCCGCCAACTTAATGCTCGCAATAGAACAGCCGGTAAGATGGCTTATCGTTTTGATTGGGGTTATCATTTCACTGCACTATTTTCCGATCGACTCACCTTCTGTTGAACTCAGATCGAAAATATACAGATCGTTTTTTGTCTTCTTATTCTTTTGGACGATTTTCAACATCAGTTCGATCTTAACCATTTTATTTCCGAAATTAGTAAGTAAATTCGGACTTGAAGTCGATCAAATCGTCATGCCGTTCTTTACGAAAATCACAAACATAATCATCATTGCTTTTGGTGCCTCCATCATCGCGGAAGAATGGGGATTCAATGTCGATGGATTTGTTGCTGGGCTTGGTTTGGGTGGATTGGCTTTCGCACTTGCCGCTAAAGATACCGTCAGCAATTTCTTCGGGGGTATCGTCATCGTCACCGAAAAACCTTTTACCATAGGAGATTGGGTCAAAACTCCAAGCGTGGAGGGAACCATTGAAGACATCACATTCCGAAGCACTAAAGTTCGGACTTTTGCCCAAGCTTTAGTTACAGTCCCAAATGCGACTCTTTCGAATGAACCGATCATCAACTGGTCCAAGATGGGAAAAAGACAGATTGCCTTCCATTTGGGTGTTAATGTCACAACACCAAAAGAAAAATTGGAAAATGTCATTAAAGACATTGAAAGAATGCTTATTGATCATCCTGAAGTACATCCAGAAACGATTTTGGTTAAATTTGATGAGTTCAGTCATTCCGGTTTCAACCTTTACCTATATTTCTTTACGAAAGCCACGGACTTTGGAGGATATTTATCAATCAAAGAAGATGTGAACTTTAAAATAATGGAGATATTGGAACAGGAAGGAGTACAAATTGCCATTCCTTCACAGGCATTCATTCTTCAAAAAGACTCAGATACGGAAGCCATGAATGATTTTGAATCCATGCGTGACTGACAAAAGGGGTTCCATCTGAATTTTTAAACAAAGTTGATTGGAGCGGGTGTTCGAGACTCCTGCGGGAACGCCCGCGGAAAGCGAGTGCCTGTGGTGGAAATCAACGTTCATATTTTACACTGCCTAAAAAAAATGTAGGCAATCTTGATTAAATATCGAATTTGTCTACAAACTGAGACTTGCCCTAAACGGCAAGTCTTTTTTGCATCAAATAAAAATTCTTAAAATATCACATGCTTATGTGATATAATTCTTTCATTGTGTTGAAAATTCCAAATATTGATATTGAGGTACGTTGATGAATCAGACTTATACTAAATCACAAAAGATCCGCCTGTTATTTTATATATTGATACCTATCCTGATCACCCAAATCAGCATGTATGCCATGACTTTTTTTGATGTGATGATGTCGGGGCAATACAGCACTCAGGACGTTGCTGGCGTCTCCATCGGCAGTTCGCTATGGACACCCGTGTATACGGGGCTGAGCGGGATATTGATTGCCTTAACACCGGTGGTTTCACAGCTGGTGGGTTCCAGGCAGTCCAAATCCGTTTCCTATTCCGTGATGCAGGCCATTTATTTAGCAGTGGCTTTAGCCTTGATCATTTTAATCATTGGAGCATTTTCTTTGAACCCCGTATTGAATGCCATGGACCTTGAAGAAAGTGTCCACATGGTGGCTCATGATTATTTGATCGCCCTTTCACTCGGTATCATTCCTTTATTCATTTATAATGCGTTGAGGGCTTTCATCGATGCTCTGGGGCAAACTAGGATTTCCATGATCATCACCTTATGTGCGCTCCCGGTAAACGTCCTTTTTAATTACTTGTTAATATACGGGAAGTTTGGATTCCCTGAACTTGGCGGTGTCGGTTCCGGGTACGCCACTGCCATTACCTATTGGTTAATTGCCCTGGTGGCCATACTGGTCGTGATAAAAATAAACCCATTTTCGACATATCAGGTTTTCACTGAACTTTTCCGGGTTTCATGGAAAGAATGGAAAGCCTTATTATTGATTGGGGTACCCATCGGGCTCGCTATTTTCTTTGAAACAAGCATTTTTTCGGCTGTCACCCTTTTGATGAGTAAGTATGATACCGTTACGATTGCTTCACACCAGATTGCCATGAATTTTGCGTCACTGCTTTATATGATACCGCTAAGTATATCCATGGCATTGACGATCGTCATTGGATTTGAAATCGGGGCAGCCCGTTATAAAGATGCAAAAGAGTATAGCTGGATCGGCATTTCGATGGCCTTGACGATGTCACTCGTTTTGTCGACCATCCTCTTCCTCTTCCGTGAACCTGTGGCCTTTTTATACACTAAAGATCACGAAGTAATGATGCTGACATCACATTTTTTAATATATGCCATCTTCTTTCAGATATCGGACGCCCTGCAGGCACCTATTCAGGGCATTTTGCGTGGATATAAAGATGTAAATGTTACATTTGCCATGTCACTGGTCTCCTACTGGATTCTCGGGCTTCCAATTGGCTATTTCTTTGCAAAGTTTACGGATATGGGAGCCTTTGGGTATTGGATCGGCTTAATTTCCGGCTTGGCTCTTGGGGCTATAGGCTTGGCTGCTCGCTTACGGTTCATTCAGCAAGTAAAATATAAAAAAATAGCATAAAAAAAAGTGGGGCTGGATTACACCGGCCTCACTTTTTTTCATTCTGAATTCAAATTCTAAATCACTAGGCTTTATATATTTTCCCAAGAACATCCTTACCGCCTGTTACCGGTATGATGCTCCCGGTAATGAAATCCGATTTTTCATCACAAAGGAACGTGATGACCCTCGCTATATCTTCCCCCGTCCCCGGTCTGCCGACTGGAACCGTATCATCCTTTTCTGCTCTCGCGATCCTTATTTCCTTCTCTTTCCAATCCCCTATGATATCACCAGGACAAACCATATTTACGGTGATTCCATGAGTAGCTTCTTCCGCAGCCAAGGTTCTTGTCAAGGAGGTCAAGCCGCTCTTTGCAGCGGCAAAAGCAGAACGATAAATCCAACCTGGTGCAGTTTCACACCGTTCAAACCCTAAGGTAATGACTCTGCCCCAGTTTCTGCTGCGCATTTGCGGAATAAGTTCCTTCGCAAAATAGAAAAAACCATTTAAATTTCCGTCCATGATGTACTTCCATTCATCGCTGCCATAATCAGTCATCGGTTTACGATCATGCATATATGGCCCTGCGTTATGAATGAAGATATCAACATGGCCAAATGTCTCCGAAATCTTTTCCAATATATTCCGGCAATCTTCCTCACTTGACGAGTCACCTTGAATCGCAATTGCCTTAACATGGTACATTTCCTGTAATTCATCCACTAATGCTAAAGCTGCCTTTTTACTTTTTCGATAAGTAATGATAATGGACATTCCATTATCCGCGAGTGAAAATGCCATCCTTTTGCCGATACCCGTTGCTCCACCAGTAATAAAAGCTACTTTTTCATCCACAGGCTTACCCTCTTTATCTAATGGATTTTACTTAATTATACATAAGTTTATTCCATTTTCTATAATTTAGTAATTATAAAAAAGAACCTCTGGGCTTTAGCTGCATAAAATATAACAAATAAACCTGTCAGACCATAAACAGGAGAGAGGAATTCAATATGTTTCCCTGGAATTCACTTTTTTCTTTTAAGAATAACCCGAACCAAAAGGAATTCATGAAAAATATGCAGCAAAGTGATGTTCAATCGTTCATTGAAAAGGTATTTTCACAAGTGATCCCTGACAATATGCAAGGTATGATGAACCAAAATGATGGCGGCTCACAAAAAGTAAATGCCAGATCTGAACATCCTTTACATGCCGAAGTATTTGAAACCCACTTATATGTCTTCGTAAGAATTCCAATACAAGATGAATCTTGGCTAAAGAAAATGAAACTTTACCACACATCTAACCAATCCATCATCGAGGGGATTCCCGAAGAGTCAGATCGGCATGTCATAACACTCCCCGCACCTGTAAAGAAAAAGGGGGCATCAGCCCAATATAAAGAATCAACATTGGAAATACGGCTTCAAAAAAGTTTCAATACACAGTATTCAGAAATCGATGTATCGGAAATATAAGTGGCTTCACCGGGACCTCACTGATGTTAAGGTGCGGTTCCAGTTATTTCTTGGTTCAATTCTTTTTAGATTTGGGTACATTATAGAGAATCAATCGATGTCACAATTGATTTTTTTTCATGGAATGGAATGATCCATTCCCGCAAAAAAAAGCGCACCCCAATTTAATGGGATGCACTTTTCTATTAATCTATTATTTTCCGATGAATTGTTGAGTCCAGTAGTTACCAGATTCTACGTAACCTACTCCAATATGAGTAAAGCTAGAATTCATGATGTTTTCACGGTGTCCCTGGCTATTCATCCAAGCTTGTACCACTTCTTCAGGTGTTTGTTGACCTTGTGCGATGTTTTCGCCAGCTGTTTTATAGCTGATTCCGAATTGTTTCATCATATCGAAAGGTGAGCCGTAAGTCGGGCTATTGTGGTCAAAGTAGTTTTTATCTTTCATGTCTTGAGACTTGATACGTGCAACTTTGCTCAATTCAGTGTCGATTTTAAGAGCTGCCAAACCTTGTTTTTCACGTTCTGCATTCGTTAATTTAACAACTTCTTGTTCAAAAGCACTTAATTCAGAGCTTGTCTCTGGTTTTTTATCAGTTGATTTATCAGGTGTTACTTCTGGTGCTGCAGGTTTTGCTGCTGGTTTTGATTGGTTCGTTGTTCCAGCTTCTTGTTGAGCTGGTTGTTGAACTGGTTTTTGAACTGGTTTTTGAACTGGTTTTTGAACTGGTTTTTGAACTGGTTTTTGAGCTGGTTTTTGAGCTGGTTGTTGTTGTGCCTGCGCTGCAGGAATAGTGATATTGTATTTAGCTAGGTATTGGTTAAGGACTTTTTGCATATCCTCTTTATTCGTAGTTTTATAAGTCACTTGTTTCACTGTATCACAGTTGGCTGCTTCAGCTTGGTTAGCTCCTACTCCTGTGAATATAATAGCTGCAGCCGCTGCTGCTGACATAATCATTTTCTTTTTCATTCGTATTTCCTCCTGTGATGTTCATTTTTTGTTGTGCTTTGCTTCTGGAATTATCATAACATGCACTTTTTGTAATAAAGGCACCATCAATTTCCATCAAATTCACAGGATGCGAATGAAAATATATTTATGATCCAAGTTTCAGAGAAAACAAGCAGAAATGCTTTAACTATCTATGTTTCTGCCATCAGTATAAATACTCACATTTTTCCAGTAATTATTTGTCAATGGTAGTTACATAGAACCATTTCCATGGAATACTAATAACTTTTAGTTGACATATCGTTACTAACCGAATTATTATGACTTTCTTTACTTTTATGTTACAAATTTTTCGGTTTCACTTCGACATTTCGTCATTTCCCCCTATCGTCTTGAATATTTTTCCAAATAAAAAACAATCCGGATTAAAGCCCGAATTGTTTTGATTTTGATGGTACTCATTTCATTTCTTCATCATTCATCTCGTCCATTTCTTTTTTTCCGCCATTTTGTTCGGGAGTGCTTGGTTTGCCTATGACGAATTCTTTCTTTGGCATGTTGTGCATGTCCCTTGCCGTTACGTGGGCATATACATAATAGGTTCCTTCTTCATCAAAAGCCTTTTCCAGTTCATATATACCATTCCCTTTATGTTTTACTGCTATCTTGTCATGGTCATCGCTATTCGCAAGCCAAATTTCAAAACTGACATCATCCGCATCTGTCACGACTTCGTCCCCATATGTTACTTTTGCCTGAAATTTCACAGGCTCATTCACTTTACCCTGAATTGGATCGACAGCTAAATCGACATTTAACATTTTTGGAATTTCCTCTTTCTTGCCGCATCCAGCCAAAAAAATTAACGCCATGCAAAATAACATGATTTTTTTCATTTTTGAACGTACCCCCTTTTTATGAATTCCATTCTTCTTTTATATTCGGCAGGATGACCCTGACTGTTGTTCCCCTTTTTTCCTTGCTTTCTATTTCGATTTTACCATTTTGTAATTCCACCAATTTTTTGACAATGGACAGTCCAAGCCCTGAACCGCCATCAAAACGGCTGCGTGCTTTGTTCACACGGTAAAAACGATTCATGATATACGGCAGATCCGCTTCCGGAATTCCGTTGCCCGTGTCAGTTACCAGCAGTTCGCAATCATCTTTATGCTGAATTAGGGTAATATGAATCGCCCCTCCGGAATCCGTATACTGAATGGCATTATCAAAAATGTTATGCAGGATCTGTTCCATCCTTCCTTCATCCCCAAAAATAATCGGGTCTGGATCCAGGTCTAGCTTCAAGCCCAATTGTTTTTCCTTTATTATCGGTTCATATTTCACAAGTACGTCTTCAATGAATTGCGCATAGGCAATCGGGGTTTTATTTAACAGGAATGGAGCACTTTCCATTTTTGATAAGTCCATAAGATCTCCCACAAGCCGCTGCAGCCTAAGAGCCTCCCTTGAAATGAGTTGAAGGTATCTCCGTTGCTCTTCATCATTTTTCACGACACCATCCAATATGGCCTGCGTATATCCCTTTACATAACTAAGGGGGGTTCTGAGCTCATGTGCAACATTTTCTAGAAATTCTTTTTTTCTTTCTTCTTCCAAATGGATGGAATTGGCCATATCATTAAAGGCTATTGCCAGTTTACCTATCTCATCCTGACTCCTTACCTCGACCTGTATGTCATAATCCCCCTCTGAGACACGATGGGCCGCAGTCTCGATTTCCTTAATCGGACTGACTAGCTTTTTCAACCATTTAGTAGTAAACAAAATCGCGACAATCAAAAATAATAGAACCGCCGCCAACCATTTTGCAGCAAATTCCTTAAATAAGACTGTAATGGAATCTACAGGAATATATGTATAAATGATACCTTCGAGGCGATTTTCGTCAATCAGGGGTATGATCGCCGCTACGATGTTCTTTTCAAACCTTTTCTCATATCCTTCTTTTTCAACGGCTTTCCCATCTAAAAGCATTTGCCGTTCTTCTTCAGAAATAAGGGTATCGTAATTGATTTCAAAAGGCAGACAAGCACTCAATTCCCTGGGATTATTGACGACAAAGACTTCGCTGTCGTTCTTACTGTTAAACCATTCAACTTTTTGCTTAAAGTCTTCGCTGATTTCACCGCCGGAATAGTCCGCCCCTAGCAATGATGCTTCATTGACTAAATCCGTTTTAAGCTTCTCCACATATAGATTTTTATAATAATATTGAGAAAGGGAGTAAGCGAACAGCACGGATAGGATGATGGCGGAGATAATGGTGAGCCATAATTTAAAAGAAAGGGTTCGCCATTTATAGATCATTTCTTTTCCTCTATCTTATAACCGATTCCCCAGACGGTTTGAATGTAATCGGCCGCTCTTAATTTCATTCGTAACGTTTTAATATGGGTATCCACTGTACGTAAAGATCCTCCATACTCACCGCTCCATACATTTTCAAGCAGTTGTTCACGGCTGAGTGCCTGGCTTTTATGACGAATGAGGAATAACAGCAATTCGAATTCTTTCAAGGTTAAATTGATTGGCTTCCCTTCCACTAAAACCGTTCTGGATTGTAAGTTCAAGCTAATTTTACCGAATCGGACATGGTTTTGATTCTCTTCATTCAATGATAATTTCCCTGTCCTTCGCAATACCGCTTCGACCCTTGCGACCAATTCTCCTGGATTGAACGGTTTGACGATATAATCGTCGCCGCCAAGCTTCAGCCCTTTCACCTTATCCCATTCTTCACCTTTCGCACTGACAAATATCACAGGGATCTCCCCAATTTCACGAATTTCTTCACAAACGGAGAAACCGTCCATACCTGGCATCATGATATCCAATAGGATTAAATCCACTTCCTCTGTTTCAACCATACTTATAGCTTCTTTTCCATTCGCAGCTTGAAGGCATCGATAACCTGAGTTCAGCAAATACATTTCAACTAGATTACGCATATCTTCTTCATCATCCACGACTAAAATGGTGTAAGCATGCATGTCATCTACTCCCTCAACATCAATTGGAATGGACCTTCGCCGACTTTGATCGTTTTTTTAACATCGACTGTTTCAGCATCCATTACATACACTTCATCACTATCATATCCCGCCACGACCACATCTTCGTTAAAGTTTGCCATTTCAAAGGGGTTGACGCCGACCACTTTGCTTTTGACTTCCTCATATTGATCATTCAATTTATATAAGGAGCTAGTCCCATGACTAAGGACAAATATTCCTTCATCATTTTCCAGGAACTTTATCGGCATGGTTGGGGCCTTAAGCTTTTTCTTCAACACTCCCGTTTTTGCCGAATAAATATAAAGATCTTCTTCCACTTGATCCCCATCACCGTGTCCTCCAATCCATATTTCATCCTTTTCTTCCCTTAATAATGTGCCTGTGCTGGAACTATGTACGGGAAATTCGAAATCGACCTTTTTCGTTTCAAGATTTATCACTGAACATTTGGTATCACCAAAATTAATAACATACAATCGATTCGCTTGCTCTCCTTGAAGAACGGTCAAGGGGCTTTTACCAACCTTGACAATATCCTGTTCCCCCCCATCAGCATTTAAAAAATAAATGGAGTGATTCGATTGATTGACCGCCACGATGCTTTTTCCATCACGTAACAACTGCATATTGACGATCCCTTTTCCAATTTCCCAACTGTTTATCAGTTTTCCTGCAGATAAAGAGTACACTTGGACCTTCTCCATCTCTTTTCCATAAAGCAGGATAGTATCTTTGTCTGCCAGGAGCAGGGCTCCGGTAAATGGTTCTGAAATATCCCATTTTGCAAAAGTATGATAGTTTTTGTCTATGAAAGTCAGTGAGGTATCCTTGATATTGACAGTTGCCAGGAAAGATTGACTTTTATTGATTTCAGTAAATGCATTACCGCTATTACACCCCGTAAGCAGTACGATGGCAAGAAAAAGCCCAATGCCCCACTTCATAATTTTAAGCTCCTTATTCATTAAATATCTATTTTTTAAAGATTTTAACAATGATTTGTGAAAAAAGTATGAAGCATAAAAGAATATTTGCTAACAAGCATCCGTACACACTCAAAAAATCATAATCTTTCCAATTCAGTGATATAGGCCATTACAATCGCATTTTTCATTTCTTCCGAAAGCGAAGATTCCATCACGCGTTTAATAGAAAGGTAAAATTTCTCCAATACTGGTTTTCGGGCGCGGGGATGGGCATTTTCATCCAAAAGCTCTCGTCTGATGAGTTCCGGCAACACTTCCCTTCCCCCTCCATCGTTCACCTTACGATTGTTCCATATGCTTAAATAAGCCACCAGTAATTCTTCTTGCCTGACATTTTCTTTCATAGTATCCCTTCCATCCATTACTAATTTATACATATTAATGTTCAAGTTTGTAAAGACTATCTTAATAATAAGATATCATGCTTTTTAAAATCCAAAAAAGGAGTGAGTACAATGTCTCAAGTATACCGCTGTCCGAATTGCCGGACAAATAAATCTCGCTTCAATCTCATTCAGCAAGTAGCAACACCCATTAAAAAGGATCCCCAATCCGGTGAGATTGTTGAACAATATTCGAACGACTCCCTTCTGCCATTCCATCTAGCATATAATGGTCCTGAAGTTCGGGTTCAGTGCGCTGCCTGCGGATTGATAGAAGACGAAAAGACATTTGCCGCCTTTGGAATGCAACAATAAAAATGGTCAGACCCCTATGTGGGTCTGACCATTTTCTTAATCATTTCCTACTGACATCTTAGCCCGGTCAATGGCAATTGGAATGGCTTTTCCATCCTCATATCCTTCATCCAATAAAGCATTCGCGATTTCTATAGCCTTTTCCCTAACATCTTTATTTAGATTCTTCATCGAGTTTGGGTAATCGTTCTTATTCCATGGCACTAATACCGCCTCCTTAATAAGAAAGTCTTCTTTTCATGCTTCCCTTCTTTAATGGGCGGTAAACGTTTATCGGGCCGCTTTTGCTTCCAAAGCTTTCAACTGACCGATCAACATTTCCTTATCCAACTTTTCCCCGATCATGACGATATTCAATGGCATTTTCATCATTTCATTCATATACATCGGCATTCCGTAGGAGTATTGGAATAAATGCGGGTATTGTGAATGTGTAAAGGAAATATATCCTTTCATTCGATAGACAGTTTCCGGCAGGGCCCTAAGCCACTCTTCAAAGTCGGTTTGTGCCACTGCACCTTCAAATGTATGAACGATTGCAGTTAAGTGCAAATGGTCATGAACATCAAGCTTTTGATGTACATTATGCCTTTTTCTTTGCATTTGCTGCAATGATGCCAATGAAACGGCTGCATACTCCGTCAATAAACATACAGCATCCGTATTCAGCGCCTGTATCGTATATATTAGCTGTGCGGCCTCCATCTCACTTACCATATCCGCTTTATTCAATAAAATGAAATCGGCATGATGGATTTGCTCTGCAAGCAACTGTCGAAGCTGCGGAGACAGTTCCTCCCGATCGCGCCACCTTAATAAATCGACGACCGTGATGATCCCTTTATACTCCAGCTTTTTGGCGAAAATCGGCGACATGATGCCATCCAATACTTCAACTGGATGAGCTGCACCCGTCGTTTCAATATAAACCGCATCCAGTTCATTTTCGGTTAGTAACTCATGAAGCTGAACCTCCAGTTTATCTTGAATTGTGCAGCAAATGCACCCGTCAAACAACTCCTTCAGAGGCACTCCATCACCAATGAGTCCGCTGTCAACCGATACACTGCCGAGCTCATTTAAAAGCACTGCCACTTTTCTGCCCGCTTCACTTTCCTGTTTTAAAATATTTCGAAGAAGCGTCGTTTTCCCGCTGCCGAGAAAGCCGCCTAATATGTATACTTCGGTCGTCTTCATTCTTATCTGCTCCTAAATCCGGTTAAATTCGATTCCGTTAAATTTTATCATAATTAGCTTACTAAAGCACTTGCCGGATTCACATAAAAAAACCAGCCCGTAAGCTGGTTTCAGACTAGACATATTCGAAGAAAAGCGAGTTCGACTGCAGTTTTTATTTAAAAACCTCCAGTCGATTTCAGAAATCCGCTCCCTTTCCGCCGACTGTCTCCTGAGCCTCCTCGACGTAAGCGTCTGTGGGGTCTCAGCTAGCCAGTTATTCGGCAGGAGTGTCGCAAATTTCTTCAATCCAATGGGGTTACAGGAAAAAACCATTAAGGATAATCTGGTCTTGTTTTAAAATCATGGTTCGAGATGAGACCATTCCGAACCCTTTTTAACTGCAAAATGAAACAAGCTGGATGGCTTGTTTCAGACTGAATATAAACTCGAAGAAACGAGTTCGACTGCAGTTTTTTATTTAAAAACATCCAGTCGATTTCAGAAATCCGCTCCCTTACCGCCGACTGTCTGCCCAGCCTCCTCGGTGCAAGCGCCTGTGGGTTCTCGGCTAGCCAGTTTTTCGGCAGGAGTGTCGCAAATTTCTTCAATCATGCGAGATTTCTTTTCTATAAAATAGAAAAAAAACAAAGGGATTAATGTTTTTTAAAAAAATCATGGTTAGGTGAGATCATTCCGACTTCCCTTTTTTTACAAATAAAAACCAGCCCGTAAGCTGGTTTTTCAACATTGATTCATGCTTGAACTTCGTCTTTTTCGTAAATCGGCACCCATCCTGCAGCTGTTACGAAAATCCGGACAGCAACAGTTTTCCTATCTTCCGCGAGCGTGAAATAATGTCTTGTTGATTCTGGTACACTAATAAGATCTCCTGGATTAAGCCGTACATCAAACCACTGTTTATCATTGCCTTCAATGGCAAAGATACTCGTTCCGCCTGCTATGAATCGCACTTCATCATCTTCGTGATGGTGTTCCTGCTTAAAGTTTTCAAGCATTTGATCCAAGTTCGGGTTTGCATCGGATAATGTGATGATATCATGGGCTTTATAGCCTCTTCTTTCAGAGATTTCCGCTATCTCTGATTGGAATGTTACAAGGATTTCCTCCTTGTCAGCATCAGTTAGATCGTATTTTTCCACAAGATGGGCAGGTAATTTAGAAATGTCCCATTGCTCATAAATAACCCCTTGTGTTTCTAAAAAACCTTTTACCTGTTCACCGTTTTCAATAACCTCGTTTGTTTCATGGAATCTGATCGTCGCCATCATTCATTCCTCCTCTATGAGTATTTATCTTATAGAACCTGCAAACGCCTTTTGTTGATTAAGCAACAGTTGATATTGAAATAAAAACTCGCAAGCTTCAAGTATTCTTTTTGCTTCGAATCCGCTTTTGCCCCAAACCGTAATGCCATGATTGCGTATCAGCACAGCGCCAGAGTCTCCTTCAACATGCGGCTTGAACTTATCGGATAGCAGCGGAATGTCAGCGTGATTATATATGATTGGAATCCGAAGCTCCGAATCTTCGTCCCACCGACCGGTCGCTTTAATGATTTCATGATTACGAAAGGAAACTTGGCCTTCATCTCCGTACAATTCAGATATCACATTATTTTCAACTGTATGGACATGGAGTACACAGTTCGCATTGGTTTTTCGGTAAATGTCTGTATGAAGTAAAGTTTCGGCCGATGGTCTTAGGTTCGTTTCTTCAACCGGTTTTCCTTTTAAATCCACCAGTAAAAAGTCCGAATCCGATTGCTTCCTTTTATCCTTACCGCTTGCGGTAATATAAAAGAAAGGGCTTTTGGGTTCGCGGATGGACAAATTCCCGCTAGTTCCCATAAACCAATCCCTTTCGGCCAGTTCAGCTTTAATATCTGCCAACTCAAGCCATTCTTTAGAATGAGTGTTCACGCTTTAACCACCTCCTGCTGCTTTATGATGTCAATTACATCAAAAAATGTTTCGAATCCTTGATGTGGAATTCCTTCCCTACCGCATTTTTCAAGCAATATGTCACGGGCTATGACAAAATCGGCCTGTTTTGCCGCTTCAAAATCCGTAACTGAATCTCCAATAACGAGTTTAAAATCTTCCGGACCCGCAATTTCCCTCATAATGGATGGCTTGCAGCAACCGCAATCATTACTACATTGCTCATCACAAGCATGTGGCCACTCAATATAAATCTTTTCCTTATCAAAAAATGCATGGTTGCAATAAACGGACTCTGTTGGCAAGATATCATTCAAAAGGGGTGAAATGAAAAAATCCATGCCCCCGCTTACAATATATAAAGGGATATTGGCTTGTTTCGTATACTCAACGAATTCATAAAACCCTGGACGAATGCCGGCCGTTTTTCTTACATATTGGATTATGTCATCCTTCAAGCCACTATCAAGTAGGGAAAACATATCCCCAACTCCTGAAGATATACTGATTTTTTGCTGAAGGACACCGTCTTTCAACGCTTCCCATTCCGGTGGCGCAAATTTCTTCATAATTGAAATGATATTATCTGTGTTGGTGATCGTTCCGTCAAAATCACAAAAGATGATCGGTTTCATTATTTCTTATAGGCCTCCCCACAACACAAGAGCTTTTTTTAGGGTTTCTTCCTCAGCCGCCGCTTCAGAAAGTTCCTTTCCTGCCAGAACCGCTTCCACGGCAGAACGGAAAGCCTTGGCACCGCCCTCTGCTCCGTCAGGGTGCCCGTGAATTCCGCCTCCGGCATTAATCACACTATCAAGCCCGAAATCCTTGATCAGGTCCGGAACCATGCCCGGATGAATGCCTGCAGAAGGAACAGGGAAGGCTTTTTTCCATGAAAGTTCATCTCTTGTCAGAGCTTCAGCAATCGCTAAGGTCTCCGTTTTTTCAAGTGCGACATTTCCATAAGGAGAAGGGAACAAGGATAAATCCGCACCTGATAATCTTACTAATTTACCAAGCAATAATGGATAGCCGATACCATAAAATGATGAAGATGCCAATGCCCCGCTATATGCGGGGTGCGCCATGATCGGCAGCTTGATACGATCATGTTCACTCAAGGCCTGCAATACATCCAAACCATATGTATGAACGTTGAACAATAAAGCATCTGCCCCTGCTTCAGCCGCTTGCTCTGCCTTATCCAATAATTCAAATGTTTTCCCCGATAGATTGACAGCATATAAAGTCCGGTGGCCAGCGGTTTCATAGACTTCATTCAATATTCTTTTTCCCGTTTTTATTCTATCGAAAAATGGAGTCAGTTCCTGGTCGAAGAGGATCTCATCATCCTTAACTAGGTCGACTCCTCCCAATGCTTGTTGCCTCAGTTGCTCATTATGAAATGTTAGGTCTCTTCCCAATACGCCTTTAAAGATGCTCATCACCAAGGGCCTGTTAAATACGCCAACCTTTTCCCTTATGCCTTCAATGCCAAATTGCGGCCCGGGAAAAGCTTTTTGAATATCACCGACAAAATCCAAGTCAATAAGTTTTATTTCACCGTCCAAGGAAAGCTTGCCGAAGACCGTCGTAAGGATTGCGGGTAAATCATTGGAGAAATTCCTTGCCGGATAGGCAATTTTAATCTGCGAACGGTATACTTTCCGATTAAAGTAGCTGTTTGCCCTCTCTTCTTCAGGTAGGGGTGTCACCGATACGACGCGCCCCTTATGTTTTTCCAGTTGTTTCTGTACCAAATGTGGCAATTCCGTCCATGTCCCCACAGTCAGACCCAAGGCAATGCTCTCTGCTTTTTTCTCATGATTTCCATTAAAGTCATGAATTAAATAAGTAGCGACTATCTCGCTCATCTGATCACTCCTATAACACGTTAGTAAACTCTCGATGTCATTAATAACCTGAGATGGTCTCAAAATGGCAAAAGCCCCTTCATAAAGAAGAGGCTTTAAAAAGCCATCTTCTTATCTCCCAGCCCTCGGCTGCAAGAATTAGCACCGTGCCTTGCGGATTTCAAAAAAATCCGGCGGAAGGATTCCGCCCCATTTTACAATGGAATTACGGTCGGTTGCTGGGCTTCATCGGGCTAGTCCCTCCACCTGCTCAAAATAAGAAAACGCTGATATATAAGTTGCATCCAAGTATCGAAAGATTAAGAATTTATTTTGTATTCTGACAGGTAATTCCTACTTTGTCAATAAGTTTTAACTATTTAAAGGTGAACCTTATTGCTTTAAAATAAGTTTAATGTCCGTATTCGTTCCACAGCCTCTTGCAGCCGTTCTTCCGAAGTCAGTAGCCCTACCCTGACATAACCTTCGCCAAATTCACCGAACCCATTCCCTGCAGCAACAGCTACATGGGCATGCGTTAATAAATAGTCAGCAAAACTCTCGGACGTAAAACCTTCAGGTACTTTGAGCCAGGCAAAAAACGATGCCGCTGGAGCTTTGACATCCCAGCCGATGGCCCTCAATCCCTCAATGAAAACATTCCTTCGCCCCTCGTACATCTGCACTAACTGCCCTACACAGGTCTGTGAGTCAAGCAAAGCGCTTGCCGCAGCTTCTTGTATCGCCGGGAAGAGACTCACATAAAGATGGTCTTGTAATAGTTCAAGAGCTTCTATTACACTCTTATTGCCCACTGCGAAGCCGACTCTCCACCCTGCCATATTGTATGTTTTCGATAGAGTGTATATTTCAACTCCTACATCCTTCGCTCCCTCCGCCTGGAGAAAGCTTATCGGTTTTTTTCCGTCGAATCCTATCGCCCCATAGGCGAAATCATGGACCACACAAATTGAATGTTCTTTTGCAAAGGAGACGGTTTCATCAAAGAAACTTTCAGTTGCAGAAGCGCCTGTGGGATTATTCGGATAATTCAAGAACATCATTTTGGCTTTATCAAGAACTTCTTTATGTATGTCATCGTATTTCGGAAGAAAATCATTTTCTTCTGTCAAGGGCATCAGTTCGGTCTTTGCCTGGGCTAAAACAACACCGGAAAGATAATCCGGATAGCCGGGATCTGGAACAAGGATCGTATCACCTGGATTCAATAAACACTGCGGAAGTTCGACAAGACCTGCCTTTCCCCCGAAGAGAATTGCCACTTCACTATTCGGATCCAGCTTGACACCGTATTCCCGCTCATAAAAGACGGCAGCAGCATCTTTTAAATATTGATGTCCCCGGAATGGCGAATATTTATGATTAATCGTTTTTTCAGCGGCAGTTTGCAAACTTTTGACGATATGTTCCGCCGTCGGCTGATCAGGGTTTCCCTGGCCTAAATTAATGACATCATGTCCTTGCTCCGTGATTGCATTGACTTTTGCGACCAGTGAAGCAAAAAACTGCTTAGGCAGGTCCTGAAGCAGTCCGGATTTTTCGAAATGCACCATTTATACACCTTCTCTGAAATTTCTTGAAATTCTAGTCACAAATGATATATGTTTATCGTAGTCTTGTAAAGCATTTTTTACATGTGGGGGGTTTAAACGATGAAGTGGAAAATAGCTTGTATTCAAATGGATATAGCTTTCGGGCAACCAGATATCAATTTTCAGGTTGCAGAACAATGGATGGAAAAAGCAGCTCGGTCCCAACCCGATATCGTCATATTACCAGAGCTTTGGACAACCGGATACGACTTGACCAGGCTGAATGAAATTGCTGATCAAGAGGCAGAAAAAACGATTGAATTTCTTAAAACACAGGCACAGAAACACCAGATTCACATCATCGGCGGTTCCATTGCGAAAAAAACAAGCAAGGGAATCTATAACACCATGATCATCATCGATAAACACGGAAAGCTCATTAAAGAATATGATAAGCTTCACTTATTTCAATTAATGGATGAACATCATTTCCTGCAGCCAGGTGAAAAAGATGGTTTATTTACCCTTGATGAAAAAATATGTGCCGGGTTCGTTTGTTATGACATTCGTTTCCCTGAATGGCAGCGAGCCCATACCGTTCAAGGCGCGGAAGTTCTTTTCGTTACGGCTGAATGGCCAAAGCCGAGACTCGATCACTGGAGAGCCTTATTGATAAGCCGTGCCATCGAGAACCAAGCCTATGTTGTAGCCGTTAATCGTACAGGTTCGGATGTCAATAATATATTTGCGGGCCATTCCTTGATTATTGATCCATGGGGCAATATCATAAGTGAAGCCGGAGAAGGAAACGAACTATTGACAGGCACCTTGGACTTCAACAAAGTTACGGAAGCACGTAACAAAATACCTGTATTCGAAGATCGCCGTCCTGACTTTTATTAATTTACCCATTGACAAACTATTTAAAAAGTTGATATTATTTTCCCGAAGATTAAAATTTCAGAAAACATTTACTCTTATCAAGAGCAGGCTGAGGGATAAAGGCCCTATGAAGCCCAGCAACCGACTGTAATACCATTGTGAAATGGGGCGGATCTTCCGCCGGATTATTGAATCCACAGAGCACGGTGCTAATTCCACCAGAATTCATTTTCTGGAAGATAAGAGGTCCGAAGTCAAAACTTCTGCCTCTTTCTATATGAAAGAGGCTTTTTTATTCTTATTTTGAATCTGGAGGGGAAAAGAATGACTCAAAACCATTCAAATTTTAAGAGATTGACAAACGAAACAGCTATAACTCTTGCAAAAAAACTTGGGTTGGTCAATGCGGATGCAAGTTTGAAATGTAATGAAATCGGCGATGGAAACTTAAATTATGTTTTTCATATTACAGACACGGTCACAAACAAAGGTCTAATAATCAAACAAGCGGTCCCTTATGCCAAGGTACTTGGTGAAAGCTGGCCGCTGACATTGAAAAGGGCAGCCATTGAAGCGAATGCGTTGATTCATTTCAGAAGTTATTGCCCCGAATTCGTACCGCAAGTCTACTATTCGGATGAACAGCTTGCCATCACAGTCATGGAGGATTTATCGCACTTGAAAATCGTTAGAACAGGATTGATCGATGGCGATTCATATCCATTGCTTTCACAGCATATTGGTGAGTATGTTGCGAAGACGGCATTTTATACATCCGATTATCATTTAGAACCCTCTTCGAAAAAGGAAGTGGCCCGACATTTCACGAATCCCGAACTCTGCAAAATCACTGAGGTCTTTATTTTCACGGATCCATTTTTTGAGGAACTCCCTGGAGATTTCGAGGTGGAATTGAAAGATGCCGCCCAAAAAATATGGAATGATCAAGAAGTGATACTTGAGGTCGCCAAGCTGAAGCAAAGTTTTGAAACCGAGCAGGAAGCCTTGCTTCATGGAGATTTACATACTGGAAGTATATTTGCAAGTAAAACTGAAACAAAGGTTATTGACCCGGAATTCGCTTTTTATGGGCCAGTTGGTTTTGACCTTGGTCAATACACCGCCAACCTTCTCTTTCAGGCAATTACACGAAATGGCGCTGGAAAGGAAGAGATTTTCACGCTCCTTCATGAATTTTGGAATGCCTTTGAAGAAACTTACACCAAATTATGGGAGGTCCAAAATAAAAGTCCATTCCGCCATGTGAAGGGTTATCTGCCTTATTTACTGACAAAATTCAAAAAAGATGCATTCGGCTTTGCCGGCTGCGAACTGATTCGGCGAACCATTGGCCTTTCCCATGTAGCCGATTTAAACGTCATTGAAGATAAAGAAAGAAGGATCGCAGCCAAAACGGCAACATTGGAAATCGGTACTTTATTAATTAAAAAACGGGAGGAATTGGATGTTCCAGCCGTCATTGAAGCGTTGAAGCAACGGACACTGCCATCTTACTCAACCATTTAAAAGGAGACCTGAACATGACTACAATTGCACCCTTACCATATTCGGTACATTGGGATGATACCCATATTACATTATTAAATCAACAAGCCCTTCCTTCCATAACTGAATTTATTGAACTTCATTCTGTTGATGATGTATATGACAGCATTTTGTCATTAAAAGTTCGCGGTGCCCCAGCAATTGGGCTGACGGCAGCATTTGGTGTTGCACTTGGCGCCAAGCAGGAAACAACCGCTGAATTAGGGGAATTCAAGAAAAATGTAACGAGGCATATTGAAAAGCTCGCCTCTTCACGGCCTACTGCAGTCAACCTTTTTTGGGCGTTAAGGAGGATGGAGAACACCTTGCAGGCTGCTCAAAGCATTTCAACTGCCAAGGAAGCACTTATATCGGAGGCTAAAGCCATCTTTGCTGAAGATGAAGAAATGTGCAGGAAAATCGGGGAACATGGTTTATCCCTATTCAATATAGGAGATTCCATTCTTACTCATTGCAACGCTGGGGGAATCGCCACGGCTCGGTATGGCACAGCCTTGGCTCCCTTCCACCTGGCTAAAGAAAGGGACTTTCCGCTAAAAGTGTACGCATGTGAAACAAGGCCTGTCCTGCAAGGGGCGCGTTTGACGGCTTGGGAATTGATGCAAGCGGGAGTTGACGTCACCTTAATTTCTGATAATATGGCTGCCCATACGATTCACCAGAAAGAAATAAAGGGAATTATCGTCGGGGCCGACAGGATTGCGGCAAATGGAGATACTGCCAATAAAATCGGGACGTTGGGATTGGCCATATTAGCCAAGCACTTTGGTATCCCCTTTTATGTAGCCGCACCATCAAGCACATTCGACCTTTCTATCGAATCCGGCACATCCATCCCGATTGAAGAACGGAATGGAACGGAAATCACCTTCATTCAGGATGTAAGGATCGCTCCGGAAAACGTGAAGACTTTCAATCCAGCCTTCGACGTTACACCGAATCATCTAATTACAAGCATCATTACCGAAAACGGCATCATAACACCGGATTTCTTCAAAAACATTCCGCATTTTGTTAATTGATCCTGGTTCCTTTTATGGTGTTAAAAAACGAGAAGGATTTTTTATCCCTCTCTTTTTTTAAAGGTGATTGAATTAAGATTATTCTTGCGAGGTCTATAATACAATATTTAAATATGAACATCTTCAGTTAATATTAGGATGTCTTCGATAATAAAAGAGAATAGGACATTCTTATTATTTTGAAAAGAACTCCTGAAGTGCCTTCTTATTTTTAGTGTAGTCTATTTCCAAAACGGCACCGGACTGGGGATATATTTCATCTTTAAAGCTTCCTTTCACTGGAACCCTTAAGGTCTCGACCGTGTCCGGTGTATGGAAGACGGCTTTGGGACCCATTTCCATTATTGTTTTCAGTCCAATATCCGTATCCAAGTACGAGAGTCCTTGTTCGATTATACTAGGAAGGGCCGCCATCCCTTCGAAGGATGAGATTTGATTTATAAACGCTGTTTTTAATTGAACCATTACTTCTTGTTGTCGTTCAACCCTTCCAAAATCACTTTCATCGTCATGTCTAAAACGGACATATTTCAATATTTCCTCACCATGTAAAACATTTTTACCGACGCTTGCTTGGATGCTCATATCATCTATGATTTCCTGATCCACATTCACCGCCACCCCCTCAGGGGCAAGTAAATCCACCATCTTCACAAATCCCTTAAAGTCGATTACCGCTACATGGTCGATCTTGACATCGAAGTTTTCCTGTATGGTTTTCTTGAGCAATTCCCTCCCACCATAATAATAAGCAGCATTTATTTTGTTATATCCTGATTTATTCCCGGGGATTTTCACATAACTATCACGCATAATGGAAGCAAGCTTCAGTTTCTCCTGCTCAGGAAAGTATTTTGCAAGGATAATCGCATCTGATCGAGATTTTTGCTCTCCCCTTGTGTCAACACCAATTAACAGAAAGGTTTTATCGTTTTCCTGGTTATCTTCATTGGTTAGTTTTTTTTCCGTACCTTCATTTCCATTTTGTTTGGGTAAAGGGGCATAGGTGCAGCCTGCCAGAATCAAGACCAATAGATATATGAACAATACCTTTTCTTTCATTACCTCACCTCATCGGAAAATTACCCCTATTCTCTGCCTAATTTTGGAATATTATGCATGAAACGAAAAAAAAAGCCTGCCAACGATATCCGCTGACAGGCTTTTCGATCAACATCATTTATTGATTTCTTTCTTTAATACTTCTACTGCCTTTTTCACTTGTGTGTCGTTTTTAAGGATTTTCTCCTGGATGACCTGCATCAATTTCACGGTAGTATCATCCTTAATGGTGCCGGTTTCTTTAATTTTTTGTTCCCTTTGGAATGCTGTGACCGCATTCTTGGTTGCTTCATCGAAGAATCCATCTATTTTACCTGGATCATGTCCTGCTACCTTCAGCATCTCTTCAGCCGCTTTCACTTCACTCGAAGAATCGGATGCTTTCAATTCCTTATCAGGCGAAATGTACGGAAGGCTCGCATAATCAGGAAGCTTCACAGTAATATCCGGCTTGATCCCTTTTTTATGAATCCAATTGCCTTCAGGAGTCAACCATTTAGCTGCCGTATATTTAAAGTTAGATCCATCTTTAAAGGGTTTTTCGGCAGTCTGCACTGTCCCTTTCCCAAATGACTTGACACCGACCAATGGAATGTCCGCAGACTCACTGACAGCCGCTGCAACGATTTCAGAAGCACTGGCACTTCCGTCATCAATCAACACGACTACCGGGATTTTCAGTTCTCCATCATTCTCCGATTTAAAGACTTCTTTATTCCCGCTGCGATCCTCAACTTGAAGGACCACTTTCCCATTAGGCACGAATAGGCTTGCCATTTCTATTGCTTGGTCAAGAAGTCCTCCTGGGTTTCCCCGTAAATCCAATACGAGACCCTTCATATCCTTCTTCGACATTTCTTCAAGCGCCGTTTTCAGCTCTTGGACTGTATGTTCGGAAAAACTGGTCACTTGAATTTTTGCAACTCCATCATCAAGCATTTCCGCATATACCGTTTCAATCGGAATTGTGTCCCGTTTAATGGTGAGCTCGATCGGTTCAGACTCACCAGCTCTTGAGATGGAAAGATCCACTTTGGTACCCTTCTCGCCCCTGATTTTCAGGACAGCTTCAGAAGAGGTTAGCCCTTCAACACTTTTACCATCCACACTTAAAATGATATCATTTGGTTTTACCCCTGCTTTTTCTGCCGGGGACCCTTTTATCGGTGAGACGACCATGATTTTTCCATCCTGCTCCTGAATCTCAGCACCGATTCCTTCAAAAGATGAAGAGATGCTCTCATCGAAACTCGATGCTTCCTTTTTATCCATATAAGCAGAGTAGGGATCATCCAATGATTTGATCATTCCATTAATTGCGCCGTCAACCAGCTTTTCTTCATCAACCTCTTTATAATAGTTATCTTTTATCTTATCGTATGTAGTATACAGCTTTTCAAATTCCGCATGCTTATCCGGTGCTAATGACTCTACTTTTTCATCTCCAAAGGTCAAGGCTATTGTAGTAATCCCTGCAGTTAGAAATATGACCAAGAAAATCCCCATAATGAACGTAAACTTTTTTATTTTAATGAATTTCCCTGCCTCTTTTGGCTGTTTTTGATTTTCTTCTTCCACTGAAGCCTCACCACTTTCATTCTTCATGACGATATAAACGATTTCTATCTATTTTAACAGCTTTCATGACAATCGAAAAATAATTGTTATCAAAAATAACAACTTATGCCCATATGTATTTTTTTACGCCTTCGCAAACGTTAAAACAAAGAGAAAGCTCCATGGACTACAGGCATCTATTGACATTACAAAAATGGGGCTACCAAGGAATAACTGAGCCTGTATCCAACTGTCATTATACAGCTTCACTTATTCCTGGTCACCCACCTGTCATTTACATCCAATTATCAGTCCTGGATAGCTGCTTCCAAAGCCACTTCAACCATTTCGTTAAAGGTTGACTGGCGCTCATCCGCCGACGTTTCCTCACCAGTTAAAATGTGATCGGAAATGGTCAATACAGATAAAGCTTGGCGGCCAAATTTAGCAGCAAGCGTGTATAGGGCTGCTGATTCCATTTCTATCGCAAGTATTTGGTATTTTGCCCATTTTTCCAATTCACTATTATCATTATAAAACTGATCGGCCGTAAATACATTACCGACCTTCAATTGCAAGCCCTTTGCCGTGCCGGCGTCATAAGCTTTTCTTAGTAATTCGAAATCTGCGGTCGGGGCAAAGTCCACCCCGCCAAAAGTCATACGGTTCATTTGGGAATCGGTGGAAGCACTCATTGCAAGGATCACATCCCTGACTTTTACATCTTTTTGAATCGCTCCTGCAGTTCCCACACGAATCAACTTCTGGACATTATAGCTATTCATCAATTCATTCACGTAAATCGAAATGGATGGGACACCCATGCCTGTACCTTGTACAGAAATTCGTTTTCCTTTATATGTCCCTGTATATCCAAACATGTTACGAACTTCATTATAAAGTTTAGCATCCTCTAAAAATGTTTCAGCAATATATTTTGCACGCAACGGGTCCCCAGGAAGTAAGACCGTTTCCGCAATTTCATTCTCTTTTGCACCAATATGTACGCTCATACGACTATGTCCTCCTTAACTTGTGGTTGAAATGATATTCAAAAACTACTATACCATATCAACCACAAGTTAGGAAAATCGAACCTTATCTGGAACTTGAGAAATGGAGTTCACGAAACGACTTTTGCCACCCTTCCTAAATTGCAAACAAAACGGCGGAGGTCCGCCGTCTTTTTTTAATAGTTAAATTAAGGGAAAGGAAGCTGCTAACCGTCTTATGACAGGTTACTCATCGACTTCTTCATCAATTATGCATTTTTCAAGAAGATATTCGAATGTGATGTCAGCAAGATCTTCAACTTCAGCTTCTGTTGGAAGATAGCCCCGTCTTATCAATTCTTGAAAAAAGAATTCCGCTATCTCTTCTGTATCAATAAAAACCTCAATTTCTCGCAAATCATCGCCCCCTTATTTAAAGGTCTATGAATGTGTAGAGACAAATATACCAGTAAGGCATCCCTTAATGGAAAAACATATGAAGGGTCTATCGTTATCAAGTTCCATTCGGGATCAATTTGAATGGATACTTCTATAGGGAATCTGGAAATTGCCCTTTATAGGTGTCTTTCACTTCGTTTGCTTCTTTTTATGATCTGGATAAATTTCCTCTGCCGCCTTTTCTATTTTAGCGAGGGCGATCTTCATGATGTGACGATATTCATCATCGCCAAAATGTTCGTAGAGCTTACAATAATCATTATATAAATCCAACAGGCCATCAATCATTTCCTTTTTTTCATCTTTTGTCATTGTCATTTCTCGCTCACCTTTACCAGGGTTGTTTTGTTTAGCAATGATAGCAAGCTCATTTTTCTTTTGAGGAAGGAGCAGACCCAACTTTTTAATGATTCCATCTGCACGTTTAGCATCGGCAATTAAAGTCAGTTCTTCTTCATGCGCTTCAAGCCATTCACCATCAGAGATTCTTGATAACTCATAGATTACATCCTCCCAGGCATTTTCCTTATAGCGCCAAATTTCCGTTCGATAGCCGATAATCTTGAAATAATCCTGTTCATATCCATCCACTTGGACCAAGTCACCTAATAAAAATTTATATTCAATATCGATTTGTTCTTTCGGATAAAGGATTTCTCCTTCATATTCATTTATCGATTGCAATGTTTTTTCGATATAAAGACCTTCACTATAGTTCACTTCATACACATAAGCACCATCGAGAAATTTCACATCGGTTATATTCCCGACTGTCCCATACATTGTTATTACGACTGTATCGCCTAATTTAAATTTCGGCTGTTTTTTTTTGCCCATAAGAGACATCCCCCAATATGGTCCTTATCGTTTGATTAGTAAATTATATGCACAAACAAACATGGAGGTTAATGGAATTAAGCGGGCATTTTGCTCATTTAGCTAATTAACCGGCCCATTTATTTAAGGGCACTACAACCAAAAACCGCCTCATTTAATGAGACGGTTCGTAGTGGGGATAGTAAGCGTCACTTTCGTTCCTTCGTCGGGGACGCTCTCAATTTGGAATTTTCCTTTTAATTCCTCCATTATCTGAATGCATGTCGCCACACCTAATCCGTTTCCATCCGGTTTGGTGGTATAAAAGGGCATACCGATATTTTTTAAATTCTCGGGACTTATACCTTTTCCATCATCGCTGATCACTAATCTTATATATTGGGAGATGGAATCGTGATGCAGTTCAATCTGCCCCCTTGCTTCGATGGCTTCACATGCATTATTCAGGACATTCAAGAGAACCTGCCTTAACCGGTTCCTGTCTGAATAAACAAGGACGGATTGTGTCATACCATTAATTATTCTTACATGAGAACTCGGAATTGAGGGAGTATAGGTATCCATAATTTCATCAAGGAAATCCTTTAAATCGATTTTCTCCCATTCCAGTTGATGCGGTTTTGCCAAATCAAGAAGTTGTGTTACAAATACATTGACCCGATCCACTTCATGAAGCATGACATCGCTATATTTTTCTATCAATGATTTATCATGATCCTGGCTCTTCAATAATTGGAAAAAACCCTTTATTGTCGTCAATGGGTTCCTGATTTCATGGGCGACACCAGCAGCAAGCTGGCCAACATACTTCAATTTTTCCGTACGGACGATTTCCTTCTCACGATCTTCTATCGTTTCCATCATTCTTAGAAAGGCAAGGTTCAATTTTTCCATTTCCTCGAAGCTTCTTTTATCGGAAATGATGAATTCCTTTCCTCCTATGAAATCCTCTGTCGCTTCGACAAGTTCTTGAACTGGCCGAACGAGGGTCTTTGTTAGTAAATAGACAGCCAGAATGATAGAAACAAAAACGATGCTGTAGATGGTCAGGTACCGTGTCAATAGGTCATTCAAAGGCTGAAACACCTGCTTCTTATCAGCACCCACAACAACAAACCATTTATTCTCTGTTTGTGCTATCGTATGGACAGGCTTGATGGAATATATTTTTTCCCCATTCTCTGCACTGTACAAATCATCCGATAACGAAGCTTCCATCAGCTTATCTTTCGTTAATCCCATTTCTTTCAGGGCAGAATCCTGCATCATGCCGTGTGGGTCTTTTTTCGAAATCATGATGCCTTCTTGGTTGATCATGTAAAAGTTGACTGGGTATTTATCGCTAATTTCATTAGCCTTTTTCTCCATCATCTCCCAAAGCCCTTCCAATCGGAAAGCTGTGGATACGACTCCGATCATTTGCCCTGAATTATCATATACCGGAGCACTCAGAGCTATAATCGGTTCTGAGAAAGCCCGAGTTTTATATACGTCTGAAAGGAATTCATGACCTTTTATTGCCTCTTTGAACCATATTCTCTTCTCAAGGTTATCCCCGATCATTTTATTGGATGTATCTGCAATGACATTGCCTTCCATATCCAAATACAAGACACCGTAATAATTTCCTTTGGCATCGATAAACTTTTTTAGTTCATCTGACTTCTCTTCTTTTGAGTGGCCAGGATTGATGATTGCAGAATTTGCACTCATTAACTTCACATCACTGATCCGTTCGTTCAAATAGCTGTATGTTTCATTTACAATATTCAGTGAACCTGCATTCAGGGCATTTTTTGCTTCCTTCTCCAGAAGGGAGCGTTGTGATCCATAGGATATGATTCCCAAAATCAGAAGAGGAACACTTGCAATAAGTAAAGAATAAAGCAAAATTCGGGTTTGAAGGCTTTTTAACATCCTTCCGATCCTCCCTATTCCTGATCTCCCAATATGAGCCCTTCTTCTATTTGGACATACTGTTCCCACGCTTGATCGAATACTGACATACTTTCGAGATAGTCTGCATTCAATTCTAAATAACTGCTCAGTTCATTATAATCAGTCGATTGTTTTGGGAAGCCATGATCCTCATAGGCATAATTGGCAAATTTAGTGATTGCATCAATCTCCTTTGGTTGTCGAAATTTCATTAAATATAAATAAAATGGTCTCATGATGTCGAGCCCCCCCTAAAATAACTATGATTTCTGCTTTAATATATCGGAAACTTTCACTTCCGTCCACTTTTTTAAAAAACAATTTGGTTTTTTCTTCCTCATTTTATGAAATCCACGATTTTTCAACACAAAATGCATACCGTTAAATTACGAAGCAATAGTAACATATCGTAATCATTCCATATTGATTACGCTGGCAGAATTTCATCAAAAACTTATTAGCCGATTTAAACGCTGGCCATCATTTTCTGAAATGGAAAATCCCCTTCACCTAAGATAGAAATAGTGGTTTACACTGTTCCGTCTAAAATGAGGGGATTAATTCATTTATGGAAAAGTAATACACCTGCCGCTAAAAGTCAAAGTAATTACGTTTCAACAGCCTTTTCATGTTCATTAGCTCACTGTACTTCGTTTGTTTTTCAAGCTTTTTCGAATCAATTAAAAATAATTGATCTTCAATTTCCTTCACTATTTCATCACTTTGAAAAAAAGCATCGCAACTCTCACAATGAGATGAAGGGGTTTCCGTAATTTCCACCGCCCTCGAACCATCCGGCAGTTCCCAATACACAGTCCCCTTTACTGATGCAAGCTTCCCTTTCTCACACCATGGACACATCTCCATGCTATTCATCCCCCTTAGGAGTGCTCTTTTTTTGCTGTGCCTGGAATTTCTTTTCTTTTAACAAATCTCGCTTTTCACGTTTGTTCTTCAATGAATCATGCTCTGGGTTGGTCACGTAATTTTCCCGTCGGTTCATTCGCTTCAACCCTTCAGGCACTAAATTGAATTGCTTGTCGTTCATTAAACCAGATACACCTATATCTGACTGTTTTTCTTCCATATCAGGATATACCCCTTTGAAATAATCATCTGCAAGTCCTGGTGTATATTGCTCAGGTTCAGGATATGTGGTTATCACACCTTCAAAATTGCGCAGTACCGTTTTTGTTGGAGATTGTGAAAGGATATAATTCGGCTGCAGGGTGATTTTCCCTCCCCCTCCTGGAGCATCGACGACGAAGGTAGGCACTGCATACCCGGATGTATGGCCCCGGAGCCCTTCGATGATTTCGATTCCTTTTGAAATGGGTGCCCTGAAATGACCGATCCCTTCCGAGAGGTCGCACTGATAGATATAGTAAGGGCGGACACGGATCTTAACAAGATCATGCATCAGCTTTTTCATGATTGCGACACTGTCATTTATCCCCGCTAAAATAACTGCCTGGTTGCCTACAGGTACACCCGCATCGGCAAGCATCTCACATGCTTTCTTTGACTCTTCGGTAATTTCTATCGAGGTATTGAAATGAGTATTCAGCCATACCGGGTGATACTTTTTTAAAATGGCACATAAATTTTCAGTGATTCTTTGAGGAAAAACAACCGGTGCCCGTGTACCTATCCTGATTATTTCAACATGAGGAATTTCCCTTAAGTTTTTGAGGATATATTCAAGGATCGTGTCATTGATCAATAATCCGTCCCCGCCGGAAATAAGGACATCCCGAACTGCCGGTGTGTCTCGTATATAACCGATTGCTGCGTCCAATTGCTTTTTTGGCACGCCCATGCCAATTTGGCCTGAAAAACGTCTTCGCGTACAATAACGGCAGTACATGGAACATTGATTCGTCACCAAAAAAAGAACGCGATCCGGATATCTATGGGTCAATCCCGGTACAGGGGAGTCCTCATCCTCATGCAGGGGGTCTTCCATGTCATATTTGGTTTTATGCATTTCTTCCGAGATTGGGACCGATTGCATCCTGATTGGACACCTTGGGTCATCTTTATTCATTAACGAAGCATAGTATGGGGTGATATTCAATGGAATGGTTTTCGTGGAAATCCTCACGCCTTCCTCTTCATCCGGAGTCAGGTTTATCACTTTTTTCAAATCATCAACTGTTCGGATCGTATTTGTAAGCTGCCACAGCCAGTTGTTCCATTGTTCTTCGGTTACATCTTTCCATAGCTCTATATCTTTCCAATTGCGATCTGGCTTATATAAGTCAAATAACATGGTTATACCTCCTGAGTTATGATAGTAGTATTAAATGCAAGAAGGATGCCAAAATGACCCAAAAATTCGAATGCCCATAAAAAAAACCGGACTGCAGGCTGCATCCGGATTTTTTCCATCAAATATGTTTTTTTATTTTATATTGCAAGGTCTGTCTTGGAATTTGCAATAGCTTCGATGCTTGGAAAACGTTACCGTTCGTTTGAAGAAGGGCCTCGGTAATCAATTTTGTTTCCATCTCAATCATGGCCTCACGAAGTGGAAGTATTTTTTCGGATGGGTTGCGCTTCTTTAAAAACTGGGGCAGATCTTCAAGATTCAAAACATCATTCTCTGTATGGTTCATCATGAATTCTATCGTATGTTTAAGTTCCCTTACATTTCCAGGCCAGTCATATTTCCGAAAAAAATCCTTAGTCTTCTCATCCATGCCTTTTATGGACAATCCTAATTTACTGTTAAATATTGATATGAAATGTTCAGAAAGAAGCTCTATATCATCAATCCGCTCCCTTAGCGGAGGCAGCTCATAGCTCAATACGTTCAATCGGTAAAATAAATCCGGCCTTAGCCTATTTTCCGATACGGCCTTTTTCGGATCAATATTCATCGCTGCCATGATCCTGACATTCACCTGTACACTTTTTGTGCCACCTATCCTCCTGATGAACCCATCTTCAAGCACGCGCAGAAGCTTTGCCTGCAAGTCAATCGGCATCGATTGCAATTCATCCAAAAACAAGGTTCCGCCGTTGGCCAATTCAAACAACCCCTGTCGCTCCACAGCACCAGTGTAGCTTCCTTTTGCCGTACCGAATAGTAGCGATTCCAATAAACTTTCGGGTAAGGCCGCACAATTTTGCGCGATGAAAGGTTCATTACTGCGGGTCGATTCCTGGTGGATGCTTTGAACAAAAAGCTCTTTTCCTACACCGCTTTCCCCATAAACCAATACCGATGAGGTGGAGCGGGCAGCCTTTTTACCTTGGGATATCAAACCTTTAAACCCCTTATCACTTGTCAGGATTTCAGTGAAAGAATACAAACCGCCGTTCCCAGTCGTTTTCCTTTGAGGGCTTTTGATTGTCTTGAGCGAGCTTTCCAGATCAGCTAACCTTTCCGATAATTGCTTCAAGCTTGAATAATCCTTTGCAATCTCTATTGCACCTATCATAAACCCATCTACATATATGGGTAGTGTAGTATTTAGCGTCTCAATGATACGCCCATGAGCATTTACATACGATTGACTATAGTTATAGATTGGTTTTTCAGATTTAATGACCCGGAGTAACGTCGATGATTTATGATTCAAAGAAGGGAACGCTTCAAGCAACGGTTTCCCGAGCACTTCACTTCTTTTCATCCCATCATGATTGGCGGCCACTTCGTTATAAAAGATGGTCTGTCCTTTTGGATCTATCACATGAATGCCTTCATCAATGGTTTCTAATATCGCTTCCAACACTTCACTTGTATTAAAAAATTCACTAGGCAAGCTATCCCTCCTCAATACCCTCTTGCTAGATGTATATGAGGAAATGCCAAAAACTTGTCATGAACCGCCTAAAAATGAGCATTCAACTAAAGTTTTTCACCCAAAGATTCATATCTTCCAGTTTATCAAAGATATAACAATTATTGGCCAAACGTCCGCGGTACGAATATCCATGCTGATGCAATGCAGCATTCATGCCGAACGAGAGCGACCGGGCAATCGAATAGATACAATAAATGCCGTGTGAAATAAGATAGTCTTCAAGCGCGGAAATCAAGTGTTTCATCAAGCCGTACTGCCGATGTTCCGGCAATGTCGCACAATCAGTGATTTCTGCATTATGGTAAAAGGAATTAATTTCTGCGGAAGCAGCACTGACGATCCTCTCTTCATGGACATAAATATAAAAAACCGTTCCCATTTCCATGCACTTTTTCACATATACCGGATCATTCATCGGTGTGGGATACACCTCGAAAACCTTCCCATACAGTTGGGCCAGCTGAAGTGCATCTGCCACTTCAGCTTTACGGCCTTGATAGGCTGACGGCGGTTCATCCAGTCCGGATTTAATCGGCAGCATCTGAATATCGGTAAGGATTTGATCTTCCCTTTCCCATTCAGCACTGTTGCGCCTTTCATTCCGGTTATATTTAACAAGGAAGAAACAATCGCTTCCCAAAAAGAATTTATCGATGCTTCCTTCATATAGAAAGCCCTGAGCAAGCAATGCCATAACGTTTTCCCTGCGGGACTTGATGATGATTTTTTCTGCTGATATGCTTTTAGCCACCTTCAAGGTTTCCTCCACGCATTCTTGAAAATGCCCTAGATAATCATCGACCCTGATTCTCTTATTAAAATGGTCGATCGTAATATGTATGGTACACATTGGCTTTCGAATTCTTTTTTCGATGATTCCAGCCTCCATTTGTCCCGCTCCTTTCACATCTTCGAAAATTGTTGCGAAAGGCCTGACCCTTCCTGGATCAGACCTTGGAAAAATGATTATTCCTGGTCCACCCCACACCATTCAATAATGGTCAAAGCGATGATTTCCGCAACTTCCAACATTTTATCCACCTCTATATATTCGTTCGAATCATGGGCCATCTTCGTTTCCCCTGGTCCAAACACAACGACGGGGGTAGAACCAACCGATGAAAGATACCCTCCATCCGTCGCCCATGGTGAAGCTTCGACAAGCGGTTCTTCCCCGACCACTTTTTCATAGCATGTGCCAATTGTCTTCATGAGCGGGTGATTGATTTCGAGATTGCCAGGCAACCATCTGGCCCCAAACCATTCTAATACAATAGGTCTTTCTTTGAACCATGCATCACTCTCGTTTAAAGCATCTATTCGCTCCTTCAGCGATTTTTGTGCCTCTTCCATGGTTTCTGTAGGGGCGATGCCGAATCTTCCTTCCAGGACGGCTGTATCCGGCACGGAGGAAGGCCAATTCCCGCTTTGAATGCTACCAATATTGATTGGAATGGGGATAGGGACATTTTTATAGAGTGAATGACGGAGTGACTCATTCCGTTCTTGTTCAAGCATCTTGATTTCTTTCATTACAACAACCGCTTTATCAATTGCACTGACTCCTTCATACCTAGTGCCTCCATGTGCAGACTTGCCTTTTATTCTCAGCCGAAACCACATCGAACCTTGCTGTAATGGGAATAGTTTCATATTTGTAGGTTCCGGAATGATTGCACCATCAGCTTTATACCCGCGTATGACTGCCGCAAGTGTGCCGGCACCACCGCTTTCCTCTTCAATCACACTCTGAAATATCAAATCCCCCTTCAATTGGATTCCAGATTCGACAATCGCTTCAATGGCCAGCAATAAAGATACATTGCCGCCTTTCATATCCGTCGTTCCCCGCCCGAAAACTTTCCCGTCCATCAACTTGCCGCTATAGGGTTCATCGTGCCAAGCTGCATGATCTCCTTCAGGAACTACATCAATATGTCCGTTTAAAATAAGGGATTTTCCCTTGCCTGTTCCTCTTTTAATGGCCACAAGGTTCGGATTTCCTTTAAAATCCCTGCGGTCGCAATAAAAATGGGGATGTTTTCTTAATTGTTCATCCCCGATTTCCCAAAGGTCTATTTCCAGACCAAGTTGTCTGCACTTTTCGACCACTATTGCTTGTGCACTTCCTTCTTGGCCCCTTTTGCTCGGTTCCTGAACCAGTTTTTGCAAAAGCTGAACCCCATTCATCCGATGTTCATTCAGCCATGTTCTTATTTTTTCCTCATACATATCCATTCTCCTCTCTCATTCTTTTAATTTGTGGATGTTTTCAGAGACGGTAAACGAGGCTTCGGTCCGATTCCTGATTTCCTCAATGCTGGACGTATCAAATACATCAGTTAATAGAAGGCCCTCCGAAGTTACGGAAAACACGCCTAATTCGGTGATGATCATATGTACGCATTTTGGGGCTGTTAACGGCAACGTACATGTTTTGACTAATTTAGACATGCCCGCTTTATCGTTATGTTCCATCAAGACAATGACCTTTTTTGCCTTTGCAGCCAGTTCCATTGCACCGCCCATGCCTGGCACCCGCTTTCCCGGAACAATCCAATTAGCGAGATCCCCCGCTTGACTTACTTGAAGGGCTCCTAGAATTGTGATATCCACCCTGCCGCGGCGTATCATTCCAAATGCAACAGTACTGTCGCAGTAAGAAGCCCCGGCTCTAATGGTGATCGGCAATCCCCCAGCATTGCAAAGATGCGCATCTTCCTTCCCCGTTTCAGGAGTACTGCCAATTCCCACAAGGCCATTTTCTGCATGAAACATAACTTTATGATCATCCCAAAGATGATTCGGTACAAGTGATGGAATGCCAATTCCCAAATTGACCAGCATCCCATCGCTTATTTCTGCTGCTGCCCGTTTCGCTATTCTGTTTCTATCCCCTGTTCCCAAACCCATTTCCAATCGACTCCTTTTGAAGGAATGATATAATCCACAAAGGCACCCGGTACAATGATGTTCTCTGGATCCAAAGTGCCCAGCGGAACGATTTGCCTGACTTCGACTATAGTGATCTGTCCGGCCGCAGCAACGATTGGATTCGTATTCCTGGCACTTTTATCGAATAGAAGATTTCCATAAGGATCAGCCATTTCTGCATAAACAATGGCGATATCTGCAGTTAATGCCGATTCCACCAGATAATTTTTCTTACCTAGCTTTACGGTTTGCTTCCCTTTCCGGACGATATCGGCTTCCATTCCAATATCGGTCAATATCCCGCCGAGTCCCATCCCTCCGGCCCGGATGCGTTCGACAAGTGTCCCTTGCGGACAGAACTCCACTTCGAGTTCACCATTGTTCATTAATAGTCCTGCATTGGGATTGGAACCGATATGGGAAACGATGACTTTTTTCGCTCGGCGCCGGGTGACCAGTTTTCCGATTCCGATATCTGGGAAACCTGTATCGTTCCCAATCAAGGTTAAATCCTTAATACCTGATTCCAAAATCACATTGATCAATCCCGGAGGCGTCCCTATGCCACCGAATCCCCCAAATAGGATGGACTGTTTATCTTTAAAGTGATGGCGGACATCTTCCAAACGACAAATCTTCTGGAACGAATTTTCCACCACTATGACTCACTTCCTTGTTGTGATGATCGTTTACCTATCGAGTCATTAAATTGTCCAAAGGTTATATCGACCCTCATTAACAATTCAGCACACTCCTCTTCCGATATCGTTAGCGGCGGGGAGATGATGAGCGCTGCCCCGGTTACACCGTCAAGGCCTGCAGCTGCGGGATAAAGAAGGATTCCGTTCCTCATTCCCAATTCAATGATTTCATTGGTCACATCTGTATCCTTCGGAAATGGGGCCTTCGTTGCTTTATCCAGGACAAATTCGATGCCAATCAATAAACCTCTCCCGCGTATATCACCGATAAAGGAATACTTCCCTGCCAACTTTTTCAGGCCCCTAATCAGGTAATTCCCCCTGTCGGCTGATTTTTCGACTAGTTCATTCCTTTCGACATAGTCTAAAACCGCCAAAGATACCGCACATGATAACGGATTCGCACTTAAAGTATGACCTCCTATAATTGACTTCGAACCTTTCATTATGGGTTCCATCACGTTTTTGGTCATTACTGCTGCCGCTATTGGGGTATACCCCCCACTCATACCTTTACCTAATGTTACGATGTCAGGTTCCACATCCCAATATTCGGAAGCAAGCATCTTACCGGTACGTCCAAAACCGGTCATTACTTCATCAGCAATGAATAAAATATCATTCTCTTCGCAGATTTTCTTGAGTTTTTGAAAATAACCCTCAGGAGGGACAATGGCCCCTCCGGCTGCGCCGATAACAGGTTCTGCAATGAACGCCGCTATATTTTCACTGCCAATGCGCCGGATTGATGCTTCCAATTCCGATGCACAGGCCATTCCGCAAGTATGTTGGTCAAGTTGAAGTGGACATCGGTAACAATATGGAGGAGATACAGAAGGATATGATTCAAGTAAAGGAGTAAAGCGTTCCCGGCGAATCGGATGTCCAGACATTGAAAGAGCTCCCATCGTGATGCCATGGTAACTCATCCATCTCGATATGATTTTCTGTTTCTTTGGCTTCCCTTTTTCCTGCCAATGCTGAATGGCAATTTTCAATGCCGTTTCAGTCGCCTCGGAGCCGCTGTTTACAAAAAAGCTGTATGTCAGTTCCCCTTTGGTCAATTCTGCAATTTTTCCGGCGAGTTTCTCTGCAGCATCGCTGGTAAATTGGGAACGATACACAAACGAAACCTGTTTAGCCTGTTTTACCATAGCCTCAATGATTTCCTGGACTCCATGGCCAATATTGGCTGTAACGGCACCGGAAGAAGCATCGAGGTAATCCTTTCCATTTTTATCGTATAAAAACACTCCCTGACCATGACTGATAGTCGGGTAGGCTCCTCCCAGGACCGGTTTGATCAATGAAGACTGCTCCATAAGCCCACACACTCCTTCTCTTTAAAAACAAATGCCATATAGTAAGTGTATGTCCAGATGAAGGCAATCTTGCTAAGGAAATTGTCCTAAGCATGTATACGGATAATTTCTTGGTTCCATGGGTGATTGTCCAAAAATGGCGACAAAAAAAGTGTATCCGCGAGAGATACACTTTTTTCTTACAATACGCTATTTAGTTTTTCTTCACGAATGGATTCCAAAAAACTTTCATCCTTTAAAACAGCCAACACATTTTTATAAAAAGCCGTTTTATCGATATTTGAAGTATGTACATATTCATACTCTTTTAAAGACGGATGACGCAAAACATTTTTCATGCAGGAATGACAAACTTTTTTAGTTCCTAACTTATAGTAGTTCAAGTTACTTGCATCCCCGTTAGAAGTGTCTTCGTTACAAACGGAACATGTATGGCTCACACGGCCTTTTTTATTATATTCGGCCAAAGCCCCTTCTAAACGAATGGATGCTGGAATTGTTAATAACACATAATCACCTTTTCTATTTTAAATCTCTTAGTATTATATCAGAAAAATAAAGAATTTGAACTATTAGACTCATATTCCCTAAATAATGCTTGTAAAATAGGACAATTTCCAGGGCTGACAAGAGGAAAGACTCCTAATATACACCATAATGCAAACCATATTCATAGATATCCCTAACAGATTAAAACACCGTCCATTTTTTGAACGGCGTCTTCAAACTGTTCATGGATGAATCTGGATCGTCGCTTTTCCGTTCTTCACTTTCATTACTGCTTTTGAACCAACCGGCACAGTTACAAAAGGATGAACATGACCAAAGTTGGCATTAGCGATCACGGGTATGCCACTTATCTCCTTTTTGGAGGCGATGATTTCCCGCAAAGCATATTCAGTCATTCCTGAATCCTTTTGGAAACGGCCGATGACGATTCCTTTAATCCCACTTGCACCTGGCTGATGGAGCAAGGATTGTAAATCCCGGTCAAAACTGAATGGATGGCTTTCTTCGTCATCTTCTATGAAAAGGATACTGTCCTTTAAAGATGGCATGTACTCTGTACCTTGTAATAGATTGAGTGTACAAAGATTTCCCCCAATGATTGTCCCGGCAGCTTCACCTTCCTGAATAACCATATAACCAGCATTCGGGTGGAAAGTTCGGTCATCCTGTTCCAAATGCCAAGAATCATCACTCCACGTTTCACTTGGTTCAAGATAAAAGCCTTCACTTTCAATTACAGCCTTTGTAAAATATCCCATCGTATATTCCAGACCAGCCTTAATCCCGAACGTCGAGAAATGAGGACCTGAATATGTAGTTAAGCCTGTTTTATTATAAATGGCCAATAAAATTGCGGTTATATCACTATACCCCATCAACACTTTTGGATTTTCCTTAATCAAATCATAGTCGATATACCGTAACAATTGGTTAGCGTTATACCCCCCGATAGCAGTGAAAATCCCCTTAACATTCGGATCCCTGAACGCATCATGCAAATCCTCGATCCGGTCTTCGACCGAATTCGAGAAAAAGTCATCATGGAACAAAACCGTTTTACCATATGTCACTTTAAAACCTAGCTCAGTCAATCTTTCTTCTGCCAATCTGCGTTGTTCCCCTTTGACAATCGCCAAGCTTCTTGAAGGAGCAATTACGCGAATTTCATCCCCTGCTTGTAAACGGGAAGGTTTCATATCTTTATCCCCCTAAATTAATTACATTCTGTCGTTATTTTAGCAGAAATGGTTTACAAAGAAAACTAAGTCCTTTATCGTATGTCATTCACCGAGCTAGTTTCTTTGAATTCTCACGTCATTCCCGATGCACAGAAATCAGGATTTAAAAAAGGAATGGCTGTGTATCGCCTGTCCCATGTTCCCCTGGATTTATCCATGATGATTCAGTCAGCAACCATGGAATCAGAAAGGTCCACCGTCAAACCACCAATTTCCTTACATAAAGAAAAGACCAGCTTTATCAACTGGTCTTTGGGTTATTGAATTAGCAGCAGAATGAAGCACCGATGATAATCAATAGAATGAACAAGACAACGATTAATGCGAAGCCTGATCCAAATCCGCAGCTACCGCCGCCGTATCCACCGCCACCATATCCGTACCCTGGTCCTGCAACATTTCCACCATATCCGTACATTAAGTTTCACTCCTTTTAGAATTCTGTTTTCTCTTTACACCTTACCATATGTCGATACGCCCGCCTTGGTCTGTGCATTTGCCTATTTTTTTGGATTTAAGAAAAAACTTCAATCAACACCATCTTAAGCGTTATTCATTCAATGGCTGAAATCCTCCGAGCAACCATGAAAATTGTCACAAATTTATTGTGTTACTTTAAAATTGGGATATAATAAGGAAAAAACAATTCTTAGCCTCTTTAAGCTATCTCATACCTACATGGATACATAAAAGGCAATACGGGGGAACATAATTGAAAACGAACGCAAAATCCTTCATCCCTTTCGCTGCAATCGCCACGATCCTTCTAATCAGCTATATCCTTCAAAAAGTTCCTAAAACATATGGATCGGATGATTCGATAAATGTTTATCAAAAATTCCAATCAGGCCAGCCCATTCAGTATCTCGTCATTGGTGACAGTATCGGAAGAGGATCGGGAGCTGAAAAGCCTAATCTAACATGGTTCAAACAGCTAGAAAATAAGATGAATGATGCCAATGATATTCCGTTACACGGTGACTACGTGGTCCAAAGCGGATCAACTGCTTTTGAGGGCCTATTCAAGCTTTCCCAAAGAAGGAAGCATGATCATAAAGATCTGATTTTCTTCGTTTTTGGTGAAAATGACCGCAAATATATGAATGTCGATGATTTTACCATGACATATGAAGCGTTAATGAGAAAGGCAAAACGGCTCCACCCTAATGCTGAGTTATTCACAATAACAGAGAGTTCCTTGAAATATGAGGAATTTGCGTCAGCCATTGGACTTTTATCCAAACATTATGGTGCTACAAATGTGGATATGCGGCCGATATTCAAAAATTCAGGATATACGGAAAAACAGCTGACCAAAGATTTGGTACATCCAAATGGGCTGGGGTATAAATTATATGCCGATGCCATTTATGAACGGTTCCTGGATAACATCAAACAAGAGAAGGCTGTAGCGGATCTTCCAACTAAGCTGCATGCCCGTTCCGGTTTTGAATTATCGGAAATTGACCACTATGAAAAAATGAGCGGTTTCCGGCCAATGGGCGGCTATTTCACTAGTAGTGAAAAGGGCAGTGTGATTCAATATACCTTCAAAGGGAGTATGCTTGGTGTGAAACTGCTTAGAAGTCCTGATGGCGGGGAAGTGAATGTATGGATCGACGGAAATGAAATCACGACTTTGAATACATGGTGGCCATTTGCCCGTGAAAGATATTTATTTGTCACTAATGGGCTTCGCCCCGGTTCACATACTGTCCGTTTTGAGGTGACTGGCAGGACAAAAGCAATGGACCTGACCGACATTCCATATGTCCGGATCGCGTCAATCATCACAGATTAAATATTACTCAATAAATAACCCCCTATCGTAATCTGATAGGGGGTTTTCCAATCAATCAAAAAGCTTTTTATATTCCCCGTATCCCTCTTTTTCAAGATCTTGGAGCGGGATGAACCTTAATGATGCTGAATTGATGCAATAGCGTAATCCTGACGGTCCCGGCCCGTCATTGAAAACATGTCCCAGATGAGAATCGGCAGTTTTTGAGCGGACCTCGATCCTTCTCATGCCATAACTCGTATCGAGGTTTTCCACCACTTCCTCTTCTTTAAGCGGTTTAGTGAAGCTTGGCCAACCGCAGCCTGAATCGAACTTTTCCTTTGAAGTGAAAAGAGGATTACCTGAAACGATATCCACATATAATCCTTCCTCCTTCAAATTCCAATATTCATTGTTAAAAGCTGGTTCCGTTCCATTATTTTGCGTGACTTCATATTGAATCGGAGTGAGTTTCTTTTTTAATTCTTCTTTACTTTTCATTTTTTTCCCCCCAGTGATGTTGTATAAATGCTTTACGTCCTGAGCCAGTCGAATATCTTTCATAATGTTCAGGTTGCTTTTTATAGTAATGCTGGTGGTATGTCTCGGCTGGATAAAACGTTTTGGCTGGTATAATCGGGGTTACGATCGGTCCGGAAAATTTCCCGCTCGCCTGCAGCTTAGCTTTGGATGCTTCTGCAATTTCACGTTGGTTTTCGTCATGATAAAAAATGGCCGTTTGATAAGAACTTCCCCGGTCATAAAATTGCCCGCCAGGATCTGTCGGATCAATTTGCTGCCAAAATAACTCAATTATCTTTTTATATGGATATACGTTTGGATCAAAGGTGATCTGAACAGCTTCATAATGTCCCGTGGTTTCAGAACAAACCTCTTTGTACGTGGGATTTTCCGTATTCCCGCCTGTATAGCCGGAGATAACGGATTCGATGCCGGGCTGTTCATCGAACGGTTTCACCATGCACCAGAAACATCCACCTGCGAATGTTGCTTTCTCTAATTGCTTTGTCAATGAAAATCCTCCTTTTTTACAAACCATCCATTGAATGCATTTTAACGTTTTTATATACCCCTGTAAAATAATATGCCGAGAGCCTTTTCACGAAAATGTTACCTTCTTTTTAGAAAGGAGACACACGCCCAAGCATGATTACATATGTTAACAACATGATAGAAAAATGAGAGGTGTTGGAAATGAGCGATAAACAATCATATCCACAAAAATCGGAAACATATGATTTACTATCGTCTTATAAAAACAGCGATTCGCAATTGCATGATTATTATTACCATAAACATTTGAAAAGTCTCGAAAATTCAACATACAGAAATGAACAAATAACTGTCCTACTGCCTGCACAAGTCCGCTTCTTACATGCTGTCCCAACAACTCACCCATTTGATGTTCATGTAAATGAAATGCGTATCCTCAAAAATTTCTCGTATAAAGAGTGCAATGGTTATTCACCACTGCCCCCTGGCAAGTACCAATTGGATATATACCGCAGCGGGCAAAACACCTCACCTCTATTAAGCTGTAAAGTGGCTCTCGAAATCGGAGCTTCCTATACCATTGTTCTAGCACCTACCGTGGCTAACGAATCGTTGAAAATTTTACCTTTCGAGGATAACCCATCTGTTCCTCCAAATGAAGCAAAGGTCCGATTCATCCAGCTTTCACATGATTTACTCTCCGTGGACATTGCAGTCAAAGGCGGAGATGTCGTCTTTGATCAACTCCATTTCAGGAAAGCAAGCGAATATCTCACTATTCATCCCATGATAGTTGACTTCGAAGTGAGGAAAGCTGGAACAAAAGAAATCGCACTCCCTTTGCCAAACAAAGCATTTCAAGAAAATACTTCCTCAACCATTTATATAATCGGATCGAATCGGGAATCATCCTCACTAGAAACCCTAACGCTCTCCCCATAAATGAATAAAAAACCAGGATGCATCGATCCTGGTTTTTTATTCATTAATTCATGATCACTGTAATGATGATGGGATGGTCAATAAAAATGAAATGTCATCATTTTTCAGATCGAATTCTTTCGCCTTCACCCTTATATCGCTTTTCAGTTCCATATCCTGTAAGGACACATAAATACTTTCGTCATTGGGGCTTATGCTAACCCATTCAGGCATATTATATCGCTCATTAATCAAATTCATTACATATGAAACAGGAAGGTTCATTTTACCGACTGCAATTGATTTTTGCTTAAGAATCAAATCCCCATTCTTTTGGGCAATTGGTTCAAAAGTCAATTTCATTTCCACTTCACGGTTGAAAAATGGCATTGTTCCGTATAGCTCCACCTCATCCGTTAAATAAACTTCATAGTGAATGGATCCCGTTAACCCCTCTTTATCCAGATACTGGTTGATTAACCTTGTCAAATCTTCCCGATTCGTGTGAATTTGAAATTGGATATCTTCTTCGCGGCTTACTTTGGGTATCAGCTCTTTATCTTTAGTCGGCAGATTAACTAAAATCGTTACAAACAGGATGACCAGGATGTTTAAGGCTAATAGGGAAATAAACAAAGTCTTCCATTTGACATTTGTCATTCTTGGTCATCATCTCCTTTGGCACTCGCTTCCAATGTGTCCTTTCCTATAGTGGTAATATCCATATCATTATAGATTCTTGTCGCGATTAATTCATATCCGCGGTCATTTGGGTGAAAATAATCCTCGGCATAAAGCAAATCTTCTTCGGGATTCTCGAAAATGTCTGCTATTTCAATAAAATATGCTGAATCATATTCTTCAATGATCTCTTTTCCACTTTCATTCCAATCATTCATGATCATATCAAGTTCATAAAAATCTCCGAACCATTTGGAAAATGGATTATAGACGCCTACAAGGTATATTTGCGCAGAATCATTTTCGGAACGAACCTTATCAAGTATCTGCCTTAATCTTTTTTCATACCCTATTTTTGCCGAATCAAACTGATTCAGTTCCAGATTGGAGAAATTCTGTTTAAAGACCTTCATGATATCATTTCCACCGATTGTGACGACAATCGAGTCAGCTTGCTTTATGTCCTCTTTAATCCTAGTCTTATCCAGTCTTTTCAATAGTTGGTCGGTCCTATTTCCACGTATGCCATGATTAATCATCTCAACGGAAGTAATCGATGGTTCTTTTTCCAGCTTATTTTGTAAATAAGGCAGATACCCGCCATTATCTTTACTATCACCGACACCTTGAGTCAAGGAGTCGCCAATTGACACGATTTTCACAGGGTCCGGAAAAAAGCTGGCAGGAATGGTTTCCTTTTTACTCAGCTCAACGATGCTTTTCTGCTGAACAGATGGCTGATTTGAGGCTGTTTCATTTTGACTGCAGCCTGAAATCCAAACTAGGCATATGAAAAGACAGGTGATTTTGTACCTCATGACCCTCACCTTCCTACCCATATATTATATCATGCAGAAAACGAAAGATTGCAAACAATATACCTTCATTGTACTTCCAGAATTGAGCATTCCTTACTATACAATATGAAAAATGCTGTGAATTAAAGCTAGTCCTATAAAAATTAGCATGTTACTTAGCATGTAAAATCATTCTTCACTACCGCTGTTTCTTCAAAAACTTATTGCTCATTTTCACCATCGATAAAACCCGGTAATTAAGATGGATGAAAACAGAAAGAACAGGTCATTCAACCTGTTCAATAATTCTGTAAAATTTTAATATGCTTAATGATTTCATCAAACGGAATATCCTGCAGACCTGTATAATCCATGATGATCTTTCCTTCTTGATCAATCAGAAAAAAACTGGTCCCATGAATCACCTGATCTTCCGCTTCTGGTTTTTTGACGATCGTTTTAAAGTTATCCAATGCAAACTGCTCGATTTCTTCCTGTCCATAACCGGTCAGAAAGTGCCAGTTGCCGTAATCCACATTAAATTGGTCACCAAATTTTTTTAAAACATCAGGTTTGTCAATTTCCGGATCCACGGAAAATGAAACGAACTCTACATCCTTAATCCCTTCATCCTTCAATTGCTGCTGCAGCTTCGTCATATTCGAAGTCATGGGGAGACAAACCGTCTCACAGCTTGTGAATATAAAATCAGCTACCCAAACCTTTCCTTTAAGATCGCTTTTTGAGAAAGGCTTCCCCTCCTGATCGATATAACTGAAATCTTCAAGGTCCCAATTTTTAGCATCAGGTACACCATTGGAACCGCATGCTGTCAACAGCAATAAAATTGATGCTCCCATAGCTGCCATAAGCAATTGCAGCTTTCTCATCCCTACCCCGTCCTTTATGTATAAAATATTCTGTTACTTCATTTATTCTAACAGACCATCCGGAATGAAGACAGCAACTATTTCTACGAATTAAGGACAAATGTAAAAGTGACGAAACCGCCGCCAAACGCAGTTTCATATGGTATATCCTTATCAGTCCCAATAATACATGATCGCCATGGCGCCTTCACCTGTATGGGTACTGACAACGGCAGTCGTTGCTTCTATCTTTATGTCTTGATATCCTGTTAAGTCTGCAATGGCGTGGCGGACCTTTTCCGCTAATTCAAGGCCATTCGCATGTACAAAACCGATGCCTCTAATCTTTTTGCCTTGAGTATCTTCTTTGAACTTCTTGATGATGAACTTCACGACCTGTGACTGGCTCCTGGCTTTGGATACAGGGTTCAGTACACCATCGTCAAGAATTGCAATCGGCTTTATGTGCAGCAATGAACCGATAAAAGCAGAAACTTTGCCAATCCTTCCACCCTTAACGAGGTTATCAAGTGTTTCTATGACAATGATTAAACTTGACTGTTTTTTAATATGTTCCAATCGTTCAATTATCTCTGCTACGGATTTCCCTTCCTTCGCCATCTTCGCTGCCTCGATCACCTGAAATGACATCGCTTTTGAAATGAATTTCGAGTCAAGAACGGTAACCTTCGTTTCAGACATGCTAGCTGCGCTTTCCGCTGAGCGAACTGTACCGCTCATGCCACCTGTCATATGTATGGAAATAATCTCACTGCCGTCTTTTCCAAGTTCATCATATACCTCCACAAAGGTACCTACGGCCGGTTGTGAGCTTTTTGGCAGTTCTTTTGACTGGTTCATCCTTTTCAGGAATTCTTCTTGTTCGATTTCAACCTTATCCAAAAAAGTCTCCCCATCTATAAAGATCGATAAAGGGACCATTGTAATATCATAAAATTCCAGTTCCTCTGGTGTCATATCTACTGTCGAGTCTGTTACTATCTTTACTTTATTCATCATTACACATCCCTAAATTAACATATCTATTGTATTATACCTATTCAAGGTAAGCATTCAAACCAAAGGTTTCATTTTTCGACTGAAGTGATACCTATCTTTTGAAATGATTACACAAAAAAAAGATCGTTCCATGAGCTAACCAGAACACATGCCGATTTATTCGTAACTTCTTGGCATTCGTGTCATCTCTTTTAACGGAGATGTTAGCTATGGAACAATCCGCATTAAGCATTATTGAGTAAACTTCCAAAAAAAAGCTTGTTGTAAACGGGCCATTTGAGTACGGATGCTAAATAATGCTTAAATGAGTAATTTTCTTTATGATCTTTATTGGCAAAAACCTTCTTAACAAATATTTCCAAACGCACGGTCAACATAAAAAAATTCGGATCACTAGGCAGTAAGACAGGTATTTCTGAAATTGTGACCTTATGTCCAAAACAATCTTTGAATTCCAAGCATTTGAACATCAAAATATCAATCCTCATTTTTCACCGATTGCTTATATTATACACAATAAATCCAAAAGTATAAATATTCAAATGTGTAAAAAAACAGAGAAATCAGATTGATAATCATAAAAAAAAGACCCATAAGGGCAAAATGCCATTATGGGCTTCTTCTTATAAACCTTCCTCGTAGGTGTCTTCCCGCAAGCTTTCACGTCTCACCCTTCGTTTATAGACGACTTTTGATAATGAAATACTGATTTCGTATAATAACAGCAATGGAACCATCACCATAAAGTCTGACATAAAGTCAGGCGGCGTAATCGATATCGCTATGACAACCAGTACAAAGTATGCATACTTCCTTAATTTTTGAAGCACATAAGGATTTATTATGCCAAGGGAGGTCAAAAACATGGTAACGACAGGAAGCTCGAATAAAACAGCAAAAGGTATCGTCATATTAAATACGAATGAAAAGTACTTATCAGCTGTAAAACTGGTTATGAACATCCCATCACCCAATTCAATCAAAAATTGAAGAATGGTCGGGAAGATGACAAAATAACCGAAAGCAAGCCCTCCGATAAAAAGCAGGAAAAGTGCTGGAATATAGGCAAGGGTCGCCCTCACTTCATTTGGCATCAAAGCGGGTTTAACGAATAACCAGATTTGCAGGGCTATTACCGGTATCGTTGCCGCAATGGCTACGACACCTGCAAGCATGAAGTAAATCCAGATAATATCACTCGGTCCCAATACCATCAGGTCAAAATCGAGATCTTTCACGAACCAATTATAAATCTCCTCAACATAAATAAAGCTGGCGATAAAAAAGATGACAAAAGCAACAGCTGTAATGATGAGCCGTTTTCTCAATTCATCGAGATGATCGATGATATTTAATTCCTTATCTTCCACAGTTGATCACGCCTTCATCTGAAAATCCGTATCTTTGTTACAGCGTAAAGGCGCAAGACGATTCCATCTTACGCCCAGCATTCAATCATTCATGATTTTTTTGTTGTAGCTTCTTATCTTCTTCATAATCACCTTTTGTTAAATCACTTGTGGATTTTTTAAACTCACGAAGCGTTTGTCCAAAAGCACGGCCAATTTCTGGAAGTTTCTTCGGACCAAAGATAATTAATGCTAAAATTAAGATTAGAATTAGACCAGGTACTCCAATGTTCGACATGGATACATCCCCTTTGGTGTTGTAATTAGACCTACTCCGATTATAATACCATTTCCAACCAATTGAAAGGGAACTGGCAATCCGTCATAGAATGGTAACAATTATCGACAGTATGCCCATATACGACTGGGCCGGCAGAATAAAATGTAAAAACATAGGTATTATTCTATCCTAATTTAACATTTTATCCATGTTTAAATCAACAAGTGAAATAAATTACTGTCTTTATTGACCTCTACGAAAGAGAATCCTTTCTTGTTCATCCTTTGGATGAGCCCTTCATAATCATTTTTATCTTTTAGCTCTATACCAACCAGGGCCGGCCCGCTTTCTTTATTATTTTTCTTCGTATATTCAAAACGGCTTATATCATCATTCGGTCCTAACACTTCATCAAGGAATTCCCTTAAAGCGCCAGCACGTTGTGGAAAATTCACGATAAAATAATAAAGCAGCCCTTCATATAATAAGGATTTCTCTTTAATTTCCTGCATGCGCCCAATGTCGTTATTCCCTCCGCTGACCATGCAAACAACAGTTTTTCCTTTGATTTGTTCTTTATATGAATCCAACGCGGCTACAGATATAGCACCTGCCGGTTCAGCGACAATCGCATGCTGATTATACAAATCGAGAATCGTCGTACAGATTTGGCCTGAAGGTACGACAACGATATCTTCCAGGTTTTCCTTACAAAGCTGATATGTCAACTGTCCCACACACTTGACAGCTGCTCCATCAACGAATGTATCTATTTTTTCGAGTTCAGATACTTTTCCTTCTTTGAAGGAGTATTCCATCGAAGCAGCACCTTGCGGCTCAACTCCAATGCATTTCGTATTTGGGGAAACCGATTTGAAATAACTCGATACTCCGGCCATTAACCCGCCGCCGCCCATAGCGGCAAATACATAGTCGATTCCATCTTCACAATCGTTCAGGATTTCTACAGCCGTTGTACCTTGCCCTGCGATTACCTTTTCATCGTCAAATGGATGGATAAAGGAACGCTCTTCTTTTTCACAGCATTCCATCGCCATGGCAAATGCATCATCGAATGTATCCCCTATTAGGATGATCTCCACATTATCCTTGCCGAATAGCTGAACTTGATCGACTTTTTGCCTTGGAGTTGTAGCAGGCATATAAATTTTCCCGTGAATGCCCAATTGGCTGCAGGAAAAAGCAACACCCTGTGCATGGTTTCCTGCACTGGCACAAACGACTCCGTTCTTCGTCTCTTCCTCTGTCAGGCTTTTCATTTTATAGTAAGCCCCTCTTAATTTAAAGGAACGTACGTGTTGTAAGTCCTCGCGTTTTAAATAAACATTACAATCATATTTTTCAGAGAGCCTCTGATTTTTTTGTAAAGGTGTATGTAAAACGATTTCTTTCAGTTCTCTATAGGCAATTAGAATATCTTCCAATTGAATCCCCCTATTCTTAGATGCAGTCTGATTCATAACAATCCCTCATTTCCTTTCTGATGAATTCAATCATTATAGCACTTTACTGTTATTAATGTAATTGATTTTTCTAAAAATTCTTTCTTTTGGTTGTCCCATACCAAAAAAATCCGATTATGGTCATTTCCCCATAATCGGATTAGCACTTTATTTTTTTTGTAGAATAATAAAATCATGTGCAAATCGATTTTTTTCATCGATGTTGCCTGGGTTTGAAGAGATTTCATCCCATTCATTTTCATCAATCTCGGGAAAGAAAGTATCCCCTTCGAAAGTTTCATGAATTTCCGTAATATACAGGCGGTCGGTAAAAGGAAGGATTTCCTTGAAGATTTCGGCTCCGCCAATTACGAAGACTTCCTCTTCATGGTTATCTGCGAACATTTTGATTTGTGCAATATCATGTAATACTACGCAGCCTTCCGCTTTAAATTCCTGATTGCGGGTGACGATGACATTTTCGCGGCCAGGCAGGACCCTGCCGATCGATTCAAATGTTTTTCGCCCCATGACGATTGGATGGCCCATCGTCACTTTTTTAAAGTACTGCAGATCTGCTGGTAAATGCCATGGCAGTTTATTGTTTTTACCTATCACACGATTTTGATCCATAGCCACTATCAACGATATCATATGCTAACCTCACCTTTTATATGGGGATGGGCTTCGTAATTTTCCAAAACGAAGTCCTCGAAGCTAAAATCAAAGATATTTTTCACATCTGGATTGATTTTCATGATTGGCAATGGTTTCGGGTCACGAGTCAACTGCAGTTCCACTTGTTCAAGGTGGTTAGAGTAGATGTGGACATCCCCGAAAGTATGTACAAATTCGCCAACTTCCAAATCACACACCTGGGCGATCATCATCGTTAAAAGCGCATACGAAGCTATATTAAAAGGAACACCTAAGAAGACGTCCGCTGAACGTTGGTAGAGCTGACATGAAAGCTTGCCATCAGCAACATAGAATTGAAAGAAAGCATGGCAAGGCGGCAAGGCCATTTCATCCAGTTCCCCAACATTCCAAGCACTGACTATCAATCTTCTTGAATTTGGATTCGTCTTGATTTGTTCGATCAATTCACTGATTTGGTCGATTTGCCTTCCATCGGCCGTTCCCCAGGAACGCCATTGATGACCATAAATCGGACCTAATTCCCCCTTTTCATCCGCCCATTCATTCCAGATGCGCACACTGTTTTCCTGAAGGTACCCAACGTTTGTATCACCCTTCAAAAACCATAATAGTTCATGGATAATCGCTTTTAAACTAACCTTTTTCGTTGTAAGTACAGGGAATCCATCTTTTAAATTGAATCTCATTTGATATCCAAAGGTACTGATCGTTCCTGTCCCCGTACGATCACCTTTTTGCGTTCCATTTTCGAGTACATGCTTACATAAATCTAAATATTGCTTCATGATAAACCACCTTTTCTACTTTCATTCTCCTTATTCTAACGTATTATTGCCCAATGTTTAATCTAATTGTTTAATAAAATTATAAGTCTCGGGTGCTTTTTGTCTAAGCAATTGATTTTGTTCATTGTTCACATAAAACATGGCGAACGTTTCTGCAAAATATTCCTCAGGGTAGTTGGAAAAATACGTAATCCCAGGAAACAGCCCATCCACTTCCTTACCCCAAATCTTCAAATAATCCATGTCTTCACGGATTCCATCAAACACTATATTATCAATGGAGTGCCCCAGCTCATGCAGTTCCAAATTAACCGAGCCATGCCCATTGCCTTTGTCACTCGCCCCGATTTTAACCAATACCGTATGTGATCCGCCCATACCAGGCACATCATCCCAAGTTGTTTCTTTATTCAAATAACCACGCGGAGTTTTCCCCTTTAATTTGGCCGCGGATTGATTTTCTGTTATATCGCCATCGAATAGTTTGATCCTCACACCACTTTCCGCTGTTTTCAACAAAAGTGAATGAGGCAGTTTATTAATGGTTCCAGCAATTTTCAGTGCTTCCCCTTGATCGTACTCCTCTTCTGGAAATAAAAATATTCTTTGCAATTCTTTATTTCCCTTAAAAAGTTCAGCTTGTCTTAAAAGATTATCTTTGGGTAAATTCCGCCATTTTACCCCATCATCTTTCGCTAATGAATAGGAGAGCATTGAGAGTAAAAAGACAAACAATGCAAAAATGGATAACCACCATTTCTTCCTTTTCATACTCTTCTCCCCTTTCTTCATTCTTCATGTATCATTAAGAAAATATATGTTATTTAAAATCTCTAAATCTTACATACTATTATATTAGTATAACATATTGCTTGAATGTAAAAGTTCTATGTTTTTTTGGTAATTTTGGTTGCACATTCATCCTGAGAAGAACCATTGATCCGCGGTTTTCATATATCAAATATATATAATCGTAAAAGGTTTAAGGTGATCGCATGGAAACCAATAATAAAAAAGCCATCTTGAATGAGCAACATGAACTTGCTGAAGAAGTCCTTGATATTTACAGTTTAAAAGTGTTTATCATTCTCGATCTTTTTCTGTTCTCCATTTTCTTTGGCATACTGCTGCATCCGCTACTGTCTTCTCTATGGCTTAACTTTTTATTGCCTTTGCTTTTTTTCACTACATTTACCGCTCTTCTTCAAATACTTGATATTTTCCATAAAAAAAGCTGACATCATTTTTGATGTCAGCTTTAGACGGGTAGGCAACCTCGATGAAAAATCAAGTTTGCCTACAGTTTTTTTATATGTGCACAATTTAGACGTTGATTTCCGCTCCAGGCACTCGCTTTCCGCGGGCGGTCCGGTAGCCTCCTCGGCGCTTTTGCGCCTGTGGGGTCTACCCTCGACTCGCTTTTCCCGCAGGAGTCTCGCACCTTCCAATTCAATCAACTTTGTTTTAAATTTTGGTTATGTTAAATAATATTGTTGTTTTTTAGTCAAATAAATGAGCCCTTCTCTTATCAGAGGTCTCATAATCATTTTAACTTTTGAAATTACTCGTACTTACATAGCTTTGGAACTACAAAATCGGGAAAAGTCTTGATTATTTTTTTATATGTTGCGAAATACGATTGACTTGAGATAACCGCAATGTTATCTCCATCATAGCCAATCCAAAAAATACTTGTATCGACTTCTACTTTAACCACTACTGTTCCTGCAATTTTCCCTTCCCAATTTCCTTTCCATTCTCTTTGTCCTACACTAAATACATCTTTGTTTGTGGACCATAAAACTAAATCATTCCCACTACCAAGAGTAATATAGAAAGGGAAAATCTCCTGAAACTGCTTTTCATTCTGGATTTCAGTAACAACGTATCGGTTAGTTAAGTATCTATAACTGATATTGAATTCCTTGCAATTATGTTCAAACTCATCTTTGCAATAAGAAGAAACCTCAGCACAAAAATAAAGTGGAAATGCTTTAATATTTCTCATCCATAATGGCAGGAAATTTTGATTACATTCTGGTAGATAAAAGCCATCCATTGAGAAAACATATGGTGTAGTGCCTTCTATTGCAAACGGGAAAAAACCTCCAGCATCAGGATTTGAGTCATAATATCTCTTCGGGAAATAGCCAACTTCTATATTCAATTTTCCGCCCCCGTAGTTCCAATGTATTCATTTATTAAAGGATGATAATCTTAACTCTTTATAAGTAACATCTGTCTTGAAAAGACAATTTTCTACTATATTTTGATGACAGATTTTTAAATGACGCTCAGCCATGTTCCTTGACCTTTTTTCCTTTCTTCAAATGATACACGATTGTAGTGCCGAAAATCAGTAATATAAAGACAAAAAAGATCGCAGGCGGGATTTCGATCCCTGCAACTGCCATTAACATTTTTATTGCAATGAATCCGATAAGGACATAAGCGGCAGTTTCCAATTCTGGAACCTTATCTATCAATTTTAGAAATACTCCGGCCACTCCCCGCATCATCAAGACACCAATCATTCCGCCTGTCAAAAGGACCCAGACTTTTTCACTCACTCCGAAAGCGGCCAAGACACTATCGACGGAAAATGCTATATCCATCAATTCCACTGCCGCAACCGTTCCCCATAAAGTACCAAACATTCGGATCAGTATGCTGTTTTTACTCATTCCCTTGATTTCTTCGTCAATCCCAGCTTGTTTTTTTCTTTTATCCCTAAAGTATTTAAACGAGAGCCAACCAAGGTAGGCAGCTCCAATCACCTTCACCCACCAAAGCTTTATAAGGAAAACACCGATTCCAATCGCTATAAATCTAAAAGCATAAGCACCTAACAAACCGTAAAATAATGCTTTTTTCCGTTGTTTTTCAGGAAGGTGCCTAACCATTATAGCTAATACCAGAGCATTATCCGCTGATAGTAATCCTTCCATTAAGACGAGCGTTCCAATCAATCCCCAGCTAACCGGATCGGATAAAACCTCCACCCACATATGCCAGTCAAAAAATTGAGCATACGTTTGCACGATGTTATTTAACAACTCTGACATGATAAAGACTCCTCTGTTCCTATAACAGCTAATTTAAAAAACCTTTTAAAATAACATTGTTCCCAGTTATGATAAAAACTTTACTTTAAGTTTAAACACAAAATAAATACGTTGCAGGACAACGTATCATTCGATGTTTATTAAGTTTCATTTCATCATACTCTTCCACTTAAATAAAATCAACGAAACCCACCACTATGAGAGCTTTTGTTTACTCGTCCACTCTGGCGGCGTATTTTTATCCCAATATATTTTCCCTATATTATAATGGGTGGCAAATGAATCATGATGGGTATGATAGTGAAAATCGAACCAATGTCCTTCCAATGGGGGATTTTCCTGCCTTACATGGAATCTGATGATATCCTTGCCGCTGTTTGAATCATAAATATGGAATATTTTCTCGGCCCTGCCGGCACTCGGCTGCTCAGTGATTGTTAATTGCTGTAATTTTTCATCCGGAAATTGTGCAGCCATTTCTGTAATGGCTTCTTCCATTTTTGGTAATATGACCATTTTGAATTCATCGCCAATTTTTGGATTGATCTTATCGCCAAATTTCATAAATGCGTTTTCCTCCGCCTTATTCAGGATGTCCGATAAAAACTCCTCCCGGTTGAATTCCTCTTCAAGTTCATTCGAATCCTGCGAAGGAAGATAAGCTAATCCCTCTTCTTCCACTAAGCCTTTTTTAGTATCCTTTAAGGAATCGGCTTCCGCTAACCACGCCAGATCTGAAGGAGTAACAAGACCAAACGTCAAAACGGATACTAAAATGACGAGACTTTTCCTGAACCATACCGCTGCTTTCAACTCACACTCCCCCTCCTTTTTTGTATTGTCTTTATATTTAGTATACTTTTATTTTTTGGTAATTACGAATATATAGTTACCCATGTTTTAAAAATCAAAAAAAAGGATAAATACCTATATAAAGTTTAATGAACTCGAACTTTTTAATAAATATCAATAAATTTACATTTAAATGAAGGATTTTGACGATTTTTGGAGAAATTAATTAGATTCAAGTCTTTTTAAGGAGGGGTCTTATATGGCTTCGACTGCCATGGTGGCTTTATGTCTTGTAACATTAGCATTTTTCGTATATTTATCATTTGCTGATTAAGAATAAATGAATACCTACGAAAAATCTCCTTGTCATTTTTCTACAATGACAAGGTTTTCTTTTCACTCAAACATAAGTTTACCTTTTTGGCAGATAAAAGGACTGAATAATGGAGGAATCATTTTGGAAAACAACAATGAGAAGATAAAAGATAAGGATTACAAAAGGGAAACTGCGAAAGGGAGCTCCGGAATGGTCGTTACAGCTCATCCTGTCGCAACATCCATAGGGGAAAAAATATTACGTGAAGGTGGAAATGCTGTCGATGCGGCCGTCGCCATCCAATTTGCCCTAAATGTTGTTGAACCAATGATGACTGGTATCGGCGGAAGCGGTTTTCTTATGGTATATAATGCAAAAGATAAGGAAACGAAAATATACGACGGCCATGTAAGGGCACCTAAAGCCGCACATCGAGACATGTTTCTTGATGAAAAAGGGGAAGTCATCCCTTTTAAAGAGAGATCCATCAAAGCAACAGCGGTTGGCATTCCTGGAATACTGAAAGCTATGGATGAAGCACTCGCCGAAAATGGCAGCAAGCCATTGGCAGAACTTATCGAGCCATCCATTGAATTTGCTGAAAAAGGAGTTCCCGTCAATTGGGTTCTATGCGATGCTCTTAAAAACTTTGAATATCGATTGGGCGATGAAGCGCGTAAGTTCTTCATACCAAACGGAAAACCCTATCAGGATGGCGATTTGCTGATTAAAGAAAAATTGGCGAATACCTATCGGATATTACAACGTGAAGGAATTTCCGCTTTTTATGAAGGTGAAATCGGAGAGGGCATCATTTCCTGCATACAAGAACTTGGAGGGTTCATGGAGCTTTCTGATTTAAAGGGCTATAAAGCTACTATCGATGAACCAATGTATGGAACTTATAAGGATTATTTAATTGCTTCATCAAATGCGCCAAGTGCCGGCGGATTTACGGTCATTCAAATCCTGAAAATTTTGGAAAGCTTCCAAATCGAACAATATGACGCCCGTTCCTGGGAAAAATATTATTTAATCGCAGAAGCGATGCGTCTGGCATTTACAGATAAAAAAGCATTTCTCGCTGATCCCGAATTTGCCGAATTGCCATTGGCGGGTCTCATGCATGATGAGTATATAGCTAAACGCCGCTCATTCATTAATTTCAAGTCAAGAAATAATGCCATTGACTTCGGAAACCCTTGGATTTATGATTCCGTGCAACAAAGGGAAGTCATTCCGCAACCTAATGAAGAAGAGATCAGTGAAACGACTCACTTCACTGTCCGTGACAGATGGGGTAATATCGCAGCATGCACTTCTACAGTGGAACATCCATTCGGATCAGGCATCATGGTTTCCGACTATGGTTTCATGCTGAATAACGAACTGACTGATTTTGATTCCATTCCTGGCGGCATGAATGAAGTGCAGCCCAATAAACGCCCAGTCAGCTGTAAAAGCCCGACCATCATCTTTAAAGACGGCGAGCCGATCTTGACTTTAGGGTCACCAGGAGGACCAACCATCATCAGTTCAGTCGTCCAAACGATCATTAATGTACTCGATTTAAAAATGGATTTGAAAGCAGCCATCGAAGAACCTAGAATTTTCACTCCGATGGGGCCTCATATTGAATGGGAGCCTGGAATGGATATGACTAGCAAAGGCCACTTGGAAGCAATGGGCTTTGCCTTTAATGAAGTTCCCCACTCAATAGGGAATGTCCAAGCGATTCAAATCAACCCTGATGGCTCGAACTATGGTGCTGCCGATTCAAGCCGGGAAGGCTGTGCCATGGGTCTGGACGAAACAGATTATAAATCGTGATCACTGGATGGAAATGAAGCCAAAATGGAATTTGGATGTTTTTCTTTTTAGTACCTCAAATCCAAATTCCTCAAAGCGGGAGCTGCGGTAATGGTCTTTCAACACGACTCTCTTGCGCGCAACCCGCTTGGCTTCTTTCATTATTTCAACCGATAGATCCTTACCATCCGCAAAATGAGTCAGTCCCCTGATACCATTCGATTCCTGAATCGTTTCTTCAAACATGGGATCGAAATATACGACATCAAAATGATTATCCGGCAATGTTTTCAATATTTCGTAATGGTCACCCTGCCTGACCTCTATTTTTCTCATCGCAGAAATCATTTTTTCTTCTGCATCCTCCCATGTTTTCATTCCACGGTCCACGAGCAAGGCCAAATATTGATTTCCTTCCAATCCGACAACCCGTCCATGTTCACCCACCGCGAAACTTGCGACAATCGCATCAGAGCCCAATCCCAAGGTACAATCAAGCACAGCGTTCCCTTCATTTATATCTCCGGCAATGAGAAATGGATCACTCTCTCCGCGCATTATTCTTTTTATACGGATCATCGCCAGGTTCGGATGAAAAAAGAATGGTTCTTTTTCCTGGTATCGAAATAACTCCATCCGCTTTTTACCAAAAACAAGGCAATCATCTTCATTATGTTCCGCTTGGATATCTCTCACCGATCGTTTTCTTCTTGCTATAAAGGGGATTTGCAATTCTTCAGCTAACCTTTTGGCTAATATCATCGTTTCTTTATCGGCTCTTCCTACTGTTGTGACAAACATGAATCCTACCCCTTCATACTCTCTTAAAATTTGAAAAGAATGCCCTGTTTCCAGGACATTCCGCTTAATCACTTATTTACTTACTGAACGCTGCCAATAAATTTTCCATGATGGCTTCCATTGGCTGTCCTTCTATATCATGGCGCGGAATGAAATGTACGACCTCTTTGCCCTTTAAAAGAGCCATGGATGGTGAAGAAGGTTCTATTCCCTCGAAGTATTCGCGCATTTTAGCTGTCGCTTCCTTATCTTGGCCTGCGAATACAGTTACCAAATGATCTGGCTTATTGTCCGCTTGGAGTACGGCTTGAGTAGCAGCTGGACGGGCTAACCCGGCAGCACAGCCGCAAACTGAATTCACGACCACAAGTGTCGTACCTTTCACCGATTCCATAAAGTTTTCAACCGCTTCAGCGGATTCCAACTCATCAAAACCTGCCTGCACCAGTTCCGCACGCATTGGTTTCACCATTTGTTTCATATATTCATCATATGCCATCGACATAAAAAAACCTCCTTGGTTACAATTCTTCAATTAGTATAATGATACTATATTCTTCAGTGCATATGCAAAAATGACGCTTAAAGCTTTGTAAAATTTCATTGTTCTTCACAAAGAAACATGGTGACAGAATCCAGTTTCATTCTGCCACCATGTTTTAGTCTTCCCTTTAAACTTAAACTTTCATCACTCCGCCTGAGCTGGCATTCGTCACAAGTTTGGAATAACGCGCTAAATAGCCTGTCCTGACTTTTGACTCGAAGCCTTTCCAATTGGCTTTGCGTTTTTCGAATTCTTCATCGGAAATTTCCAATTGGATTTTACGATTATTCAAATCCAATTCGATGATATCTCCATCTTCAACAAAGGCGATCGGGCCTCCCTCAGCTGCTTCGGGGGATATATGACCAATGCTGATGCCTCGCGATGCTCCTGAAAAGCGGCCATCAGTGATCAAACCGACTTTCGCTCCAAGTCCCCTCCCGACGATTTGGGAAGTGGGTGCCAACATTTCCGGCATTCCCGGTCCACCTTTAGGCCCTTCGTAACGAATGACCACTACATCCCCTTCTTTAACCTTTCCGGTAATGATTCCGGAAAGTGCATCTTCCTGGGAATCGAAACAAATGGCCGGACCCCTGTGATAGCCACCAACTGATGCGTCAACGGCGCCCACTTTTACGATGGAGCCTTGAGGAGCAAGGTTACCGAACAATACCGCAAGCCCGCCACGCTCAGAATGGGGATTATCCAATGGATGGATTACATCCTTGTCCAATATTTCACAACCGGCAACATTTTCGCGGAGCGTCTTACCTGAGACAGAAAGGCAATCTCCATTAAACGCACCTGGTTTTTTGAGTAACTCATTAATGACGGCACTTACACCACCGGCATTATGTACATCTTCAATATGGTAATCGGATGCCGGTGCAATTTTCGCTAGATGCGGTACGCGGTTAGCTATTTCATTTATGCGTTCCATCGGATATTCAAAACCTGCTTCATGTGCCAATGCAAGCGTATGAAGCACGGTGTTCGTCGAACCGCCCATCGCCATATCCAAGGCAAAAGCGTTATCAATTGCATCAATCGTCACGATATCACGAGGCTTGATATCCTGTTTGATTATCTCCATCAACTGTTTAGCTGATTTCTTAACGAATTCCTTACGTTCTTCGGCTACTGCCAAAATCGTTCCATTTCCCGGTAGCGCAAGTCCCAATCCTTCAGCCAGGCAGTTCATGGAGTTTGCTGTGAACATTCCTGAACAAGAACCGCAAGTAGGGCATGCAACTTGCTCGATCTCCTGCAAATCCTCTTCATTGATATTACCTGCTTGATAAGCACCCACCCCTTCAAAAACGGATGTTAATGAAAGAGATTTACCATTTTTATCTTTACCTGCTTTCATGGGTCCGCCGCTTACGAATATTGTAGGAATATTGACACGAAGTGCTCCCATCATCATTCCCGGCGTTATCTTGTCACAGTTTGGAATGCACACCATACCGTCAAACCAATGTGCCGATACAACAGTTTCCACGGAATCTGCGATGATTTCACGGCTTGGCAAGGAATAGCGCATACCAATATGACCCATTGCAATTCCATCGTCCACCCCGATCGTATTAAATTCGAAAGGAACACCGCCCGCTTCGCGAATCGCTTCCTTCACTATTTTTCCGAATTCCTGAAGGTGGACATGACCTGGAACGATATCGATGTATGAATTACAAACCGCGATGAACGGTTTACCGAAATCTTCTTCTTTAACCCCTGCTGCCCGCAACAGACTTCTATGTGGAGCTCGATCGACCCCTTTTGTAATCATGTCACTTCTCATATTTGATGTAGACATTTGTTGTACCCCCAATTTCCGCTAAATGTTTAATGATTCAGAATAATATAATTTTTAGTATACTCTAAAAATTCTAACATATTTATAGACAAATGCAACCATTCTTCACTAAATATCTACAAAAATCATTTTACTAAAATAATAGAGTTCCAATTTATAGATTCGACCTCAGGGGAACCCCTTTCAAACGATTGGAATGATCCTAAAAAAATAAAAAGGCATGCGGATTATATCAGCCGCATGCCTTTTTCCGGGTCAATTCAAATCACTTGTCATTCGCTTGTCTTGATTCCGTCATTTGCTTCCAAACCGAACCTTTTGCTTCTTCGCCATTTTCTATTCGGTCTATGGCCATCTTGACCTGCAGGGCCACTTCGAATTCAGGATCCTGTTCCGCTTGTTTAAGATAAGGGAGGGTCGTTTCATTTCCCACTTCGTATAAAAACATCGCGGCACGCCATCTAACCAATTTATTTTTATCCGAAAGTGATTGAGACATTTCTCCCATCGCTTCTTCAAAGCCAAGATCTGATAAACAATCACCAGCAGTACGTCTTACGGCCGCGCTTTTATCTTTCAAGGCTTTATACAAGCTCGGAAGCACTTTTCTATCTTCAATCATACCCAAGTATACTACCGCGAGCCTTCGAATGGAGACTTTACTGTCGGAGAGTGCCATATCTAATACTGGAATATCATCAACCGTAGGATCTTCCATTTGTTCTAAAGCCTGATAACGCTTTTCCCAGCTTTCATCATTCAGCATTTCTGCGGTCAGTTTAATTTTTGGACGTTTCAAAATTGCTTCCTTCGTATCGACCATTTCTTTTGCAGCTGCAACTAGCCGATTAATTCGATCTTCCGGATAAGCTGCAATCAGTTCATCCGATACTTCCTTCACGATATCTTCCATATCACCATATCTTACGCCATAATCCTTCCATTTTCGAAGCAGGACTACATTATCATCTTCTTTTTGGGCAGCGGCAATGCCCTTTATGAAATAATCCGGTAAGGCAAAACGTTTTTCGTGTTGACTATCACTTGCTTTAATTTGCATCGGAATGCCCTTGAATTGTTGAATGGCAACAGTTACTTCACCGTAATGTTCATTTAATGCCCTTTGTTGATTTTGTTCCTCGGTTTTTTCACCAAAGACCTGACGGATTTGGACCAAGATATCTTTCCAATCATATTTCGCGTTTCGCTCAACGGCTAAGAAGTCCGCAACATGATATACCCCTTTCACTCCCTCGATCGTAAATAAATCCCTTATCAGCTTGGGTGCTTGGTCAGCTTGATCTTTCTTATAATTATTGCTTTTACCAGCTAATAGCTCTTCTGTTAAATTGATTTTCATTGTATTCGGACTTGGTGTAGGTTCTATCGACTTAATTTTCAATGCATTTCTCTCCTTTGACAAGACGTTTCCATGTACTAGATATTATCACATCGGCAACAGATTCTCATGCAATTGAGATTGGCAAAAAAAAGACTGATCCAAGTTTACTTCCTTGGACCAGTCACCACGCTCATTCTTCTTCCAATTTTTCCGCTAAATATGCCCATCTTTCCATCAAATGGTCTAATTTATCCGTTAGTTCCTTTTCTTCTTCAAGAAGCAGGCGGACTTTTTCAAAATCGCTTCCCGCTGCTGACATTTCTGATGTTATGTCTTTCAAACGCAGCTCGGCCCGCTCCATGTTCCCTTCTATCTCTTCCCATTCCTTACTTTCCGCATAGGTTAGTTTTTTCTTTTTCTTTTCGGTCCGGTTCATCTGTGGCTCTGGTGCTTTTACTGGCACAGCCTCTTCCGTCTTGTCTTCCAAGAACTCTGAATAAGAGCCGTAATAGAAATCAATTTCACCTTTATTCTTGAAAACAAGAAGCTGATGGCACGTTTTATCCAAGAAATACCTATCATGTGAGACAGTAATGACTACACCTGAAAACGTTTCTAAATAATCCTCAAGAACGGTCAAGGTTTGCGTGTCCAGATCATTCGTCGGTTCATCCAAAAGCAGAACATTGGGTGCCGACATCAATATGTTAAGGAGATATAATCGCCTTTTCTCCCCACCGGACAGCTTACGAATTGGTGTCCCATGCGATCCCATTGGAAATAAGAACCTTTCAAGCATCTGCGCAGCAGATATGAAACTACCATCTTTAAGGGCGATTGAATCCGCCGTTTCCCGAATATACTCTATCATGCGCAAATTCTCATCCATATCGACGCTTTCTTGCGTATAGTATCCTATTTTCACGGTTTGCCCTTTTTCCAGGTTTCCTTCATCTATTGATTCCCTACCTGCCAGGATATTCAACAAGGTTGACTTTCCGCTGCCATTATTACCGACGATCCCAATTCGATCACCTGGTTTGAAGAGGAAGGAAAAGTGGTTGATGATGGTTCGATCACCGAAGGATTTAGATACATCCTGCATCTCAAGTACTTTTTTCCCAAGACGGGCACCGCTTAATTCCATTTCCAGGTTCTCGGTTTTCTGCTTATCCTTTACACCTGATTCCAATGTTTCGAAGCGTTGGATCCTGGCCTTTTGTTTCGTTGTCCGGGCCTTTGCACCCTTACGGATCCAGGCAAGTTCTTTTTTGAATAGACTTTCCTTTTTCGTTCTTTCAGCCGATTCATTCTCTTCGCGAATGGCCTTTGATTCTAAATAATCCGCATAGTTTCCTTTGTATTCGAAAAGCTGGGTCTGGGCAATTTCCCAAATCTTATTGGACACACGATCAAGGAAATATCGATCATGGGTTACAAATAAAACGGATTTTTGATATTTACCTAAATATTCTTCAAGCCAAGTGATGCTTTCAAAATCTAGATGGTTCGTAGGCTCATCCAAAATCAATAAATCAGGGGTCTCAATCAAGGTTTTTGCCAGGGCCGCACGTTTTTTTTGGCCGCCTGACAGTTCCCCCAGTCTCCTTGAATGATCAGGAAGTCCAAGCTTGGTCAGTATCGTTCTGGCATTGGCACTTGTATCCCAGGCGCCTAGCGTGTCCATATCCTGCTGCTGTTTTAACAAACGGTCCTGTATTGCGCTATTCTGCGGGTCTACTTGAAGTTGAATGAGCGTCTTTTCATACTCTTTAATCAACGAAAATACAGGAGTTGAACTTTCATACATATATTCCATGATCGTCAATTTCTCATCAAAATGCGGATCTTGGGACAGATAGGAAATCGTATAATCATTCGGATGATCCTTCGTTCCTAAATCACTGTCTTCCAGCCCTGCGATGATATTCAATAATGTCGATTTACCGGTGCCGTTTATCCCAACGATCCCGATTTTTTCCCCTTCGGTAATGGAAAAAGAGACATCTTTAAAAAGCAGCTTTTCCCCTTGGGTTTTCATTACATGTTCCATGCTAAAAACTTTCATAATCGTACATCCCATTCCTTATTAAATTCCTCTAAAAATCCTACCATATATTCATGCCTTTCACTAGCAATCTTCTTGGCTGTACAAGTATTAAGCATGTCTTGCAAGCGCAATAATTTTTCATGAAAGTGATGAATGGAAGAGCTTTTGCCATTCCTGTATTCCTTCTTGGTCATGTTTTCCCTAATGGGCAATGAAGGATCATACATAAGCTGTCCCTTCTTTCCGCCAAATGCAAATGTCCTGGCTATGCCTATGGCACCAATTGCATCCAAGCGGTCCGCATCCTGAACAATTTCAGCCTCTATCGAAGGTAGCCTCATCTGCCCTGCACTAAATGAAATTGTATTGATGATCTGTTTGATGGCATCAACACTATCAATATCCAACTTTATTTCATCAAACCAAGCATCAAGCTTTTTCCAGCCCCCATCGGCCTCCTGGTTTAGTTTATCATCAGGGATATCATGAAGCAGAGCCGCCATTTCAATGATGAACTCATTTCCTACTCGTTCTTCTTTTGCAATATGTAAAGCCAGCTTACGAACACGATCGATATGGAACCAATCATGGCCGCTGGCATCAGAATTCAATCGGTCATATACATACTTCTCCGTTAACTCAATCATCGTTTGTTTCATTTCACCACTCCATGTCCTTTCTATTTTACCATGGTTCTCAATAATGGTGTGCTTTAATCTTCATTGAACCAACTGAGCCCAATCGTCTGTTCACCGGTATGCACCCCGATGGCACTCCCCAGTGGGGATACATGGATCAACACATGAGGGAATTCTTCGGAAATCATCTTTTTCCATTTTTGTGCCTGCTCCGACACTCCACCATATAATATGGTGCATTCCTTTACTGTTCCCGCTTCGACTGATCTGCGAAAATCAGTGAAGATCTGTTTTTCCGCTTTTTTAAGGTTCCGAGGTTTAGATTTAGTATGGAGCACACCATTTTCAATTGAAATGATGGGTTTAAAGCTCAATAGGCTTCCTAGAATATACTGTGCGTTTGTTAACCTGCCGCTCCGGTGCAGCTGATCTAAAGAGCCTATCATTACATAGGTCTCATGGTTATCCGCATACATTCTCGTTTTGACGAATGCTTCATTGATGGAATCGCCATTTTCAATATAATGCATGAGCCGTTTCAAGATTAATAGCATTGGAAAGGAAATAAGTAAAGTATCAAAAACGTCAACAGGGATCGTAACCATTTGTGCAGCTTGCCTGCTCGCAGAAACCGTCCCGCTCAATTCACTGGAAAGATGTACGGCTATGATTCGATCATAGCGTTTTTCAAGCTCCTTATATAATTCCTGGAATCGGCCGACCGAGGGCTGTGACGTGGTGGCAGTGATTTTTTCCTCACTCATCCGCCGGTATAATTCCTCAGGTAATAGGTCGACGCCATCTTCATATTCCTTCCCATCGATGATGACGACCATCGGAACGACGTATACATGTTCATTCAATGATAATTCTTCATCTAAAGTTCCCGTACTATCTGTTACCCATGCAATTCGTTCCATGGTTTCCCCCCTCATTTGTGTCTTCTATTATATTCAATATCCCAACCATCTGTCCCCTTTTAAAAACGGATGCATGCAATAAATATCTTACCTCAAGAAAAGAGCCCAACAGAAACTTTCCGTTGGACTCGATTTCATGCTTCATATTAATTTTTTTATATCTTCTTCCATTTCCAGAGGTTTTGTTTTAGGTGCAAACCGGCTGACGATATTTCCATTACGATCAATCAAGAACTTTGTAAAATTCCATTTTATCGATTTGGACCCCATCACTCCAGGAGCATTTTCAGTCAGATAGCTGAATAAGGGGTGGGCTTCCTTTCCTTTGACATTCACTTTTGCGAACATCGGGAAGGTTACACCATGATTCAATTTGCAGTATGAATCGATTTCCAGATCATCACCAGGCTCCTGATTCAAAAACTGATTACACGGAAAACCAAGCACGACTACCCCATCCTCTTTATATTGCACATACAGACTTTGCAAATCATCATACTGTGGCGAAAAACCGCATTTGCTTGCGGTATTCACTATAATCATCACTTTCCCTTTATATTCCTCAAGCGAGATGGTTTCGCCATTGATTTTATTGACTTCAAATTCGTAAATGGACATGAATGATCTCTCCCTTTAGTATGATGATTCATTTTACCGTATTTAAAGGTAGGTTTACCAACTTTAATCCTTTTCCTATCATCCAGGAATCTTCACTGCTTGAATGGATTGAATCAAATACTCTACCATGTCTTCCAAATCATCCATTTGCTCTTCTCTTACAAGCCTTCCAAATGAAATTTTATATATAGAAGAAGTAATGGGTTGCACTTTTTTACTGACCGTTTCGCTGGTCGTCACTGATATGATTCTCTGATCTCCCCAGATTTTTTCCAGGTCACTCATCAATTGTTCAGCATTCACTTCATCAAGCTTTTTAGGAAAAGAAATGAATATATTGACCGTGCAGCCTGAATGCGTATCATCAATAGCTTCATCGAGTAACTCCGAACTTAGGTTATGTAGGGAAGCGTGTAGCTCAATGGCACCGCTAATCGAAATGGGCGCGTTTGTTTTTTTCAATTCCATCTCGATCTTATATGATCTGGACATGGTTGAGAGATTCACTATATCATCACGGTTTATGACCAATATATCCCCAATGAAGTCACGATCGTAAACCGCTCCCTCCAATACCACTTTCATGTTTTCAAATGCTGTAGGATCAAACAATCTCCAAACACCTCTCCAACTTCATAGTTAATGTATTCCGATCTTTCCATTTTACCATTCACAGGCCATTTCCTTCGGGATTTACAAGAAATTATTAAAATAGCTTTTCTATTCAATAATTTTCTATATAATTAAAATATTATGATTTTTGAAGAAGGAGGCTAATCATGCCAATCAGAATTCCGGAACAACTGCCAGCAAGGGAAATTTTAGAACAGGAAAATATCTTCGTAATGGATGAGGAAAGAGCTACCAATCAGGAAATCCGTCCATTGAATATATTAATTTTAAACCTAATGCCAGAAAAAGAAAAAACGGAGGCCCAGTTACTGCGCTTTCTTGGCAATACTCCCATTCAAGTAAATATATCATTCCTGCGCTTAAGCACACATGAATCAAAGAACACAAGTAAATTTCATTTAGATCAGTTTTACAAATCATTCAATGATATTCGCACAAAGAAATATGACGGCTTGATCATTACAGGCGCTCCAGTGGAAAAGCTGGAGTTTTCAGACGTTAATTATTGGGAAGAACTGCAGAGCATCATGAACTGGTCAAGTGAAAATGTCACATCCACCCTACATATCTGTTGGGGGGCACAAGCTGCCCTGTACCATCATTATGGAATAGGCAAATACGAACTTCCAGAGAAATGCTTCGGGGTATACACTCATGAGGTCCTTGAACCGAATGAAAATCTAGTCCGCGGATTCGATGATTATTTTATGGCCCCTCATTCACGCTATACGGATATTGACTATCAAAAATTAGTTAACCATCCTGAATTGAAGGTTCTCGCACAGTCCGATCAAGCTGGTGTATTGATGGCTGCTTCAGTTGATGGAAAAAGAATTATGGTTACCGGCCATTTCGAGTATGATGCCGATACCCTTGGTGAAGAATACAAGCGCGATAGGGAACGCGGGATCAATACGCAACTCCCTGAAAATTACTTTCCTGATAACGATCCGACCAGGATACCTCTTCACCGCTGGAAGAGCCATTGCAGCCTGATGTTCTCGAATTGGCTGAATTATTATGTCTACCAATCAACCCCTTATGAGTGGGATTGAAAGGGTAAGAAAAAAGAAGCTTTCACTTTGAAATGAATCGCTTTTTTATGGCAGACACATCCGATCATCATGGGAAACAACCTGAGTAGCTGACTCAGGTTGTTTGTTTCATGATTCCTTATTACCGAAATATACCTCTTCAAAAGGTTGGACGACCACAAATCCTTTTCCTTCGAATTTCATTTGAACGGATTCGCCGCTTCCCCTTCCAAAAAACGACTTCAAAGAAACATCCGTTACGAATTCAGGCTGCAATTCCCCTGACCAAGCTACTGTGGCATTCGGGTCCGTATAAACCGGATTCCCAGGTTCCACCATTAAAGTAAGAGGCTCATAATGAGAAGTGAATGCAACCATGCCTCTCCCCTCGAGCCTTACGTTGAACAATCCGCCCGCCAATAACCCGGCAATGCGCCGCATCATTTTTATATCCCATGAAATCCCCGGCTCAAATGCGAGTAAATCATTTCCGTTAACACAGATCGATTCACCATTTAACTGTAAAATGGAAATCTTCTTCCCTTGATCCGCGACGTATAGCTTGCCGCTTCCGGTCGCTTTCATCAGGGATGCACCCTCACCGGTTAAGGCTTTTTTAAAGAGTTTACCAAAACCATGCTCCAAAATACCTTCCCGCTCGAATTTAATTTGGCCGCGATAAGAAACCATCGTTCCCATTTTTGCCCAAATCTGCTTTTCCAAATTAATCTCCAGGATTCGTTCCGTTTCAAGTTCAAATAAACCTTGACCCTTATCCTGCTGTTTCGTCTTTTCAACGAATTGATCGATTTGATACTTCTCCATCACTGCCCCACCTCTTTTTGAAAGAGGAAAAGCCACATGAACGATACAGCTTGCTTTAATTCCTTTGAAAAATGTCCGAGCTTTGTATAGTCCACCCCTCTCTTTGCTACGCCGGTATCAGCCACTGCCTTCCATCCCGTTTCTAAAGCCATTTTTTCAAATTCCCACGGCTGCATGGTATTCATGATGACTTCATCTCCCAATAACCGGTGGAAGCTGAATTTTTTTCGCGGCTCAGCTGTTGGACCAAGTATTCCAAAACAGACATAACCTCCAGGCTTTATTACCCGTTGGATTTCCTTCAACACCGTTAAGGGTTCACCCGTATATTCCAAAGAATTAATGACCATTGCCGCATCCATTTCTTCATCTTCGAAGGGAAGGTTATAAAAATCCCCTTGCAGGAAAGAAAGTCCTGGTTGTTGAGCGGTTTTCCCCTTTGCAAATTCAATCATCACATTGGATAAATCAACTCCAGTTACTCTAAATCCCGCTTCGGCCAATTTCAAGGAGCCAACTCCATCTCCACAGCCTATGTCAGCCATCTTCACTCCCGAAGGTACATATTCAGAAAAGAAGGGAATGATGTTTTTCCGACTCCCCGTTTCCCACATTTCTTGCGAATTCTTCACCCACATAGGTGCAAAAACATCCCATTCCTTTTCCGACTCTTTATGCCATGTATGTATATTCATAAAAAATTCACCCTCCCATTTAACCCCTAATCAATAAGTTGCTGAAAAACACAAAATCACTTCGTTTTCCCGAATCAAAATACCGGGGCCTCTTTATAGCTATTCTGTTCATAATCAAAAAATCCTCTTTTAAAACGTCACTCCCCTTTACACCTTATTTGTAAAATAACCATGCCCGATTCAAGAAGAGAGATGATATTAATACATAAAAAAAACTGCCAGCGGCAGCTTATTTTGAATTTTCTTCATTTCTTTTTTGTATCTTACGTAAATCCTCGACACGGTCAGAAGATTCTTCAAAGAATTCAACCAGGTCTCCAATCCTATCGATGGCATTCCAACTAAGGTGGTGTTCAATCCCCTCTACATCTTGATAAATATTTTCTTCCTTGACCCCAATCAACCTTAGCATCTGTTCTAAAAGTTCATGACGATATACGAGCCTTTTACCAACTTTTTTCCCATTTGCGGTTAAAACGAGACCCCGGTACTTTTCATATATCAAATATTTTTCCTGATCCAGTTTTTGTACCATTTTTGTAACAGAAGATGGGTGGACGGAAAGATTTTCGGCAATATCGGAAACTCTTGCATATCCTTTTTCTTCAATAAGTAAATAAATTTGTTCTATGTAATCCTCCATGCTCGGTGTAGGCATTCGGAATCCTCCCATTCAAACGCATATCTAAAAATTTTACTATATTAACGGCCCCGAAACAAGAAGATATAAGTCTCAGGGCGCCTTTAATGATGTTTCTTCTCAAGTTTGCTTGATGTTTTGTTCTGTTGGGAATGTAAAACTGATCTTCTTTTCAGCATCGGACCACGATAGAATGGCATCAAAGGTCTTTTCCCCTTTTTTAAAACCGCTTATCAGATCCGTTTCACCGCTCGCCAACAGCTTTTTTATATTTGCTTGACTGATTTTCTTATTAAGGATTTTTTTGGAGATGGTGAAGTTACACTTTGTTTTTTGATAACTTACACATCCATAGAATTCCCCTTTATCGACAATCTTAGAACCGCATAGTTTACAGCTGCCCACAGATGCCGAGCTTCTTTTTTTAGAGCCGCTCCGTTGAATCGACTCGGTATCCAGCCCTTGAAAATCCCAGTTTTCCGATGATTCCATGGCATCACTGATGATTTTTGCCGACATCTTTTTAACAGCCTCCATAAAGCCGCCAGCTGAAGCCTTTCCTTCACCAATTTCCCTTAAACGCTGTTCCCATTTGGCTGTCATCTCGGGTGAAGCCAGGATTTTCTCCCCGATGGCCGTAATCAGCACTTTCCCTTTATCTGTCGCAAACACCTGATTTTTTTTGACATTGATGTATTTACGGTCCTTGAGCATGGTAATGATGCCAGCCCGAGTTGCTTCGGTTCCGAGGCCCTCGGTTTTCATCAGTACTTTTTCTAACTCTTCATTATCCAGATGCTTTCCGGCTGTTTTCATCAAAGTGATCAGCTGACCTTCTGTATAGCGCTTAGGGGGCTGGGTTTTTCCTTCTTTCACCTTTATATTGGCGACATTTCCAGTATCCCCTTTGGAAACGGACGGTAAAATGATATCATCATCCTTGTCATCTTGGAAAATCACTTTGCGCCATCCCTCTTGAATCTGCTGCTTGCCTTTAGAAATGAATTCCGCACGCTTATCGACGAGCGTTTTAATGGTGGTGTAATCGAAAATCGCTTTCTCATAATGGGCCGCAATCAACCGGCGTACCACCAAGTCATAAATATTCCGTTCTTCGGCGGAAAGCCGCTTCGGGTCGATTACCTGCTCCGTCGGGATAATTGCATAGTGATCAGTCACTTTTTTTTCATTTACAAACCTTTTATTATTCATGATGTTCGGTTGTGGCAAAGGAAACAGGGATTCATATTCTGAAAATCCGCTTAGTTTTTGCAAGATATCGGGAAATGTTTCGGCTTCCCCTTCCGTCACGTAATTGGAATCTGAACGTGGATAAGAAACGATCCCTTTTTGATATAAACTTTGTACTATATCAAGCGTCTGTTTCGGTGAATATTTATAAATCTTGTTCACTGTCGCTTGCAATGACGATAGATTAAATAACAAAGGCGGCTGAAATTCTTTCCTTTCAGTATCCATTTCCGCTATTTCAGCTTCCTTACCCTTACAAAAAGCGGCAATTTTATCAGCCATTTCTTTTGTCTTGATTCTCGGATCATTATTCAGCTGCCATTTACCCTGATATTTCTTACCGTCCATCTTGAAATCTGCGAACACTTCCCAGAACGGTTCAGACTTGAATTGCTCAATTTCCATTTCCCGCTTCACTATCAAAGCAAGAGTCGGTGTCTGAACCCTTCCAGCTGAAAACACATCCGAAACACCCCTTTGTTTCAATAAAATACTATACGCTCGCGACGCATTCATTCCCACAACCCAGTCCGCACAAGCTCTCGTATACGCTTCATAATAAAGCGGCCTGGTTTTTTCTTCGCTCTTCAGATTTTGAAATCCCTCATAAATCGCTTTCGGGGTCAAAGAGGATATCCATAAACGTTTCATCGGTTTATTGACATTGCATAAGTTAACGATGTTGCGTACAATCAATTCTCCTTCACGCCCGGCATCACCTGCATGAATGATTTCATCGACTTCCGTTTTCCTAAGCAAAGTCTTCACAACATTGAATTGCTTTGCCTTTTGCCGTGTCACTTCATATTGAAATTTCTCAGGAATCATCGGCAACGTTTCCATCGACCATTTTTTCCATTTTGAATGATAGGTTTCCGGCGAAACAAGTTGACATAAATGTCCGACGGCCCAAGTTACATAAGCTCCATCGGGGAAAAGTTCATTCGGCATGATTTCTATATAGCCTTGCTGTTTTTTCGTTTTAAATTGAGCCGCTAGCGTTGAACCTTGATCTGGTTTCTCCGCAATGATTAGCTTCATGATCATCTTCACCTAATCCGTTACAAAATATCTTTCCCCTATCATTATACCTTAATTATCACAATCGGCTAGATATGACTTCGTTTTTACCGGACTGATAGTAGAAAGCATGAAATGATTGCTTAACTTCGGTGAAGAGTGAGGTTTTCAGGGAGATAAAAAAATCCACCTGAATATTGCAGTTCAATAAGTGAAAACTTCGCATTTGGGTGAATCGGAGTATATACAAATTGTACAATATTAAATGTGTGGTTCAATACTTTTCACTGTTTAGATGTAGTAACCTAAATTTTTGAGAAAAGCTAACAAAATCGGATCTACATTAATCAAATATTTGGAAAAGAAACTACAATTATCTTAGTTGGATTGAACACAGTTAATTATGGCCCCTAAAAGCCCTTATATATAAATACAATCCATTATGAATAGAGATTGAGCAAAAAGGGTTATTTTCTAGAGATTTAGTATACAATTTTTAAAAGTAGTTTGATGAGAATTTTTCATTTGGAGAAATTGAGGAAAATGAAGCTGCATTAGAACGATTACAAAAATGGTTATTGAAAATACAAAAACGAGATTTTTTCCAATGTGAATTACAACAACAAGCAGTAACCAGAATGGAAGAATGTAATAGTGCATTAGATAAATTTATGTGAATATTAAAAAAGGGCAATTCTGCGAAAAATTGCCCTTTTTTTTATTTATTTTTTTTTACAAGAATCATACAAGTGATTATTAACGTAAACGCTATTAAAGCTAAAAATGGGATAGTTATAAAGCCAAGCCAGTTTATATATTGGGCATTACAAGGTACACCATTTACACAAGGCTTTATTTCAGCAAAACCAGGAACTTTCTGTATTAAGTAGTGGTAGAGAGAAATAAACCATCCAATAATAGCCATTGGTAATACAAATTTCTTAACAGAAAAGTCCTTTTGAAATGTACTAATACCCAGTATTAAAGCAAGTGGATACATAAGAATACGTTGGTACCAACATAGTTCACAAGGAGTAAATCCTCGTATTTCACTGAAATAAAGACTACCAAGTGTAGCCACCATCGAAACCAGCCACGCAACATAGAGAAAAAGCTGTTTATTATAGTTGTTTACAACTTCTCTCATTATTGATTACCTTCTAACTCTTGTTCAATATGGGTTTTAATTTTTTCATAATCAAAAGGATCTTCTAGCATAATGCCATTTATTATTATTGTTGGAGTCTGTTGAATGTTAAACTCTTCTACTAATTCTGTATCTTTATTTACTGCTTCTAGATCTGATTTTTTTTCAATATCTGTTTTTAATTTATTTACATCAATACCAGGAACACCACTAGCTACTTCAAGGATTTTCTCTTGATTAATCCATAAAGCATCATGATTTTGGCTTGGCTGCTCTTTAAAAAGTCCTTTGTGAAAATCCCAATATGCTTCGGGGGAATTTTTTAACACCGATTCTGCTGCTATTGAACCTAATTGTGATTCCTCTCCGTGAAATAATACATTTATATAAGAAAATTTCACCTTACCAGTGTCAACATACTCCGAAACTAATCGTGGGAAAATTGTTTCCCCCCATGCTTTACAAGAAGGACATTTAAAATCACCAAATTCCACAACAGTTACTGGAGCATTGGCTTCACCTAAAATTGGTTGCCCTTCAATAGAAGGTACTTTTACTTCGCTTCCTGTATTTTTTGTTTCGGAGTTGATTACGACTAATGCAGCTAGAGCACCCAAAATTATAATTGTGAGTATAACTGCCATTTTCATTCCTGAATTCTTACTCTTCATCATATTTCACCTCGTATCATGTATTTAATAAAATTATATGTTATTGAATGCTTACCATTATTGATAAATAAAAAGCTACCACACTTAATGCACTCATTGTGAAACCTAAAAGGATAGGTGCTCTTTTTATGTATGACAATATTGTTAATCCCAAGAAGGATAAAGCTAATATTACTAACATTACACTGTTAAATTCAAAACCAAGAACTATTACTAAATCGCGTGTTATATTTCCTTGATATAATAGGTCAAATAATGCAGATGATCCTGTTGATGCTATTGTTGTTTCAATATCATGTGGTGGCTCTTGTTGCCCTAATACAGCAGTAGCTGAAAAAATTAGAAATACAATTAAACTTTCAGCTTTCGTCCAAGGCCTTGGATTAAAACTAACATTATTTTTTATTTTTTTTTGTATCAAAATGCTATTAATAAAGACATAAGCTAATAAAGGAATAATGAGCAGATGTTTAATTAAAAGTGCTTGTCCATAAGGTAGAATCCAAGAATTTGCATAGTCTTTATAATCGATCACTACAGTCATTAAAAAAAGTCCTGATATAACGGTTATAAAGAAACAAATTAATGCAACGGGCGTAAACCACCTTAAAAATTTCATCCAATTTAAGTGACTTTTTGAGGCCCAACTAATCACGAATAAAATTCCTACCCAAATGGTTACAGCAAGAAAATGAATAGTGTGTACAACGAATCCTATCCATTGCTCAATAGAACTAGCATGACTAGACCAACCTAGTGCAAGAATTAATATGAACGTAATGACCATACCAATGTATGCATATAGTGGATTCTTTCTGTAATCAAACCAAACAATATAAATAAATAATAGATTTGAGAGTAAATATGTAAAAATCCAGGATTTTCCCACTTCAAATGTAAAAAGTACCGATTTAAGTGTTTGCACAAACCCAATGTCCTGATAAAGATATAATATCACTTGTAAAACGGGTATAAATGAAAAGATTCCTATACCGGCTGTAGCTAGCATTAATACACCTTTAGGGACATTAAAATCAGGTCTATAGGTACTTGGTACAAGCTGCAGAATGAAACTACCAATTAATAGGGAAAAGCAAAGATATAATAATGGTTCACTGATGATTCCAATCATTAACATTTTTTTATTTCTTCCTCCTCATTAACCATAGGAAACTCCCAGCAACTATGACAAATAAAGCACCGATAATGGAAGGAATTATATAAGAGGGTACATTACTTTGTTGTACTTCACGTTTTGGTTTTTTATTAGTGTTTTCTTGATTATCTTCTTGTTTTGGTTCTCCCTCTTCCGTTTCAACGCTGGCTTTATCATGAGGTACATCTACTGAAAAAGAAAACGTACCTTCTATCGGATGTCCATCTGCACCAATGATCTTCCAGTCAACTTTATAATTTCCATTCTTTAAAGGTTGAAAAAAGGTTGCCCACATTTCTTCCTCCTCGATCACAAAGTTTCCTAGTTTAACAGGTTCTCCGTTTGAATTCGAAACACTAATTCTGCTGTTCTGTTCAACTTTTGTACCAAAAATTAAAGTTAGCTCCCGAACGGGTTCTGTCATTACTTCACCATCTTTAGGTGTTGAGTCTTCCAGAGAAGTGTGTGCTAGTGCTTGCTTTGAAAATAAGATGAAAAGTAATAAAAATAATAAAGATACTTTTTTTATCATTCCAGATACTCCTTTTACAAATTTAATTCATCAATTTGACACACATATTAGCTACTGCTAATATGATGATAACAAAACATATTAGTCCTGTCTAATATGTTAGGAGGTAAATATATGCAAAATACTGATATAGATATGAAGGTTAAGCTAATTCATGGATTTTCTAATAAAACAAGGATACAAATCCTCGAAAGTATAAAAAGTCAGGAAAAAACTGTGTCTCAAATTGTAGATGAAATCAAGGGGAATCAATCAAATATTTCACAGCATCTCGCGTGTTTAAAGGGTTGTGGAATTATAGTGGGAAGGAATGAAGGGAAATACTGTTTTTATAGCTTACGTAATCAACATATACGAGATTTATTATCAATGTTCGATGTAGTTCTTGAAGATGTTCAAAATGATGTTGCATGTTGCGAAAGTCATATAGATTAGGAGTGCTTAAAATGGCTGACAAATGTTGTAATTCAAATAATGATGCCGAAAATACAGAAAATAGGACGGATAGTTGTTGTAGCTCCACCAATTTAGAATTAAAACAAGAAAACACAAGTTGTTGTTCAAGTAACAAAGATTCAGTAAACAGCTTTAATTCAATACCTATTTTTATACAAACAGAAACTAGTTGTTGTAGCAGTAATACATCAAAGGAAACAGATAAAGAATTAGAGAAAATAAGCTGTTGCAGCAATTCCCTTCCAAGTGAAAAAAAGCAAGAAACCACTAATTGTTGTAGCTGTAAAACAACAATTAAAGAAGATGAAGCATTAGTGCAAACAAGCTGTTGTAGTAGTAATGAACAGCAGACAATTGAGACAATCTCGAACGCTCTACCTTCTGGGGAGAAAATGGCTTACAGAGTTCACGGAATGGATTGTCCGGCTTGTGCAAAAACCATTGAAAAAAGCTTAAGTACATTGAAGGGTATCTCTGAGGTAAAGGTTAATTACAGCACCGCGAAAATGCAGGTGGCTGCTAGTCACCTTGATGCTTTTATCCCAATTGAAAGTGAAATCAAAAAGCTTGGATATTCTATTGAGCCTTTAGATCAAAAAGGGAATATAAAAACGTTCGAAATTGAAGGAATGGACTGTGGTAGTTGTGCTAAGAGTATAGAAAACCATTTGAATACCCTCTCAAGCGTTAAATATGTCAGTGTAAATTTCTCTACCGGGAAAATGAAAATCGAACATTCAGATAGTGTTGAAAATATTATTTCTGAGGTTTCTAAAATTGGCTTTAAAGCTTCATTACAGTCAAATAAAAAATCGATACAGACTAACAAAAATAAAAGCGACAATGGCCTAATAATCTTGTCTGGTGTATTAATAGCTCTTGGTTTTATCGGTTCATTTAATGGTATTTCTCCTATTATGTCGACGATCCTATATGCTATCGCAATGGTTATAAGTGGTTATAAGCCAGTCAAAAGTGCATTCTATGCAATAAAAAGCCGTTCATTGGATATGAATGTTCTAATGTCTGCTGCAGCTATTGGAGCTGCGCTAATAGGTGAATGGCTTGAAGGTGCTACTGTTGTATGGTTATTTGCAATCGGTAACTTACTACAAACAAAGTCAATTGAACGTACAAGGAATTCGATTCGTAACCTTATGGATTTAGCTCCACCTGAAGCTTGGGTCAGCGTGGGTTCAGAGATAATTAAAAAACCAGTTGAAGAAATAACAATTGGTGACATTATCATTGTTAAACCTGGCGATAAGATTCCATTAGACGGTGAAATTATTCAAGGAGAATCAAGCGTCAATCAGGCTCCTATTACTGGAGAGTCCATTCCTGTTGATAAGGAAATTGGTGACACAGTATACGCAGGAACAATAAATGAAAATGGTTCTCTTGAGATTAAGGTGACTAAGTTAGTTGAAGATACCACCATATCAAAAATTATTCACTTGGTTGAAGAAGCACAGGAACAAAAAGCACCAACAGAAGCATTTGTAGATAAATTCGCAAGTGTTTATACACCTATTGTATTTATTTTAGCATTGGCAATTATGTTACTCCCTCCTCTCCTTGGATTTGGCACTTGGGGAGACTGGTTTTATAAGGGACTCGAATTGCTAGTTGTAGCTTGCCCTTGTGCTTTAGTGATTTCGACTCCTGTTGCGATCGTATCAGCCATTGGGAACGCTGCGAAGAATGGTGTCTTAATTAAAGGTGGTACGTTCTTAGAAAAAGCTGGTGCCATTACTGCCATTGCATTTGATAAAACAGGGACTTTGACTGAAGGAAAGCCTAAAGTCACAGAAATCAAGACTTTACACGTAACAGAAGATGAATTACTTTCAATTGCCTTAACACTAGAAGATTATTCAACACATCCTATAGCCAAAGCAATTGTTGGATATGCCAACGAAAAAGGAATTCAGCCTAAAATTGGCGAGCTATTCAGAAGTATCGTTGGAAAAGGTGTTCAAGCGACTATTGAAGGAAATATTTATTACGGAGGTAATTTAAAACTCTTCGAAGAAATGAAGGTTTCCTTAGATGATGTAAAAAATCATGTTCAAGAGATACAAAATAAAGGAAAAACTGTAGTTATAATCGGGACACAGCATCAAGTAATCGGGATAATTGCAGTTTCTGATACCATCCGTGAAACAACAGCTTCTGCTTTAAAAGCACTTAAACAAAGTGGAGTTAACCAAACTGTAATGTTAACCGGGGATAATCAAGGATCTGCAAAAATGATTGCTTCAGAAGCTAATGTTACTCGTTATTTCGCAGATTTGTTGCCAGAGGATAAAGTAGATGCCATAAAGAAATTACAAAATGAAGGACATAAGGTAGCAATGGTTGGAGACGGTATTAATGATGCTCCAGCACTTGCAACAGCAGATTTAGGTATTGCTATGGGCGGTGCAGGAACAGACACCGCAATGGAGACAGCAGATATTGTTTTAATGGCTGATAATCTTGATAAACTACCTCATACAATGAAGTTAAGCAGAAAAGCTTTAACTATTATTAAACAAAATATATGGTTCTCCGTAATTATTAAAGTAATTGCATTAGTCTTAATCTTTCCTGGCTGGCTTACACTTTGGATGGCTGTATTAAGTGATACAGGTGCTGCATTAATTGTTATTTTAAATGCAATAAGATTGTTAAAATTTAAAGAATAGAGATTAATGAGATGGTTCTACAATAGAACCATCTCATTTTTTTATAAAAAATACTATTTTTATCTTCGAAATATAGATTGATCAAAAGTTCCTCCCGAACCTCATATTAACTTAAATTAGAATCCATTTTGAAAAAAGATTGATCAAAATGTTATTTATAAAGGTTGCCGAAGTAACCAATTATTGATGCACAAATCCTCTCTTTTCTATTTTTGATGATGTAAAGTTTAGTTCTCATAAACAATAGGACTAGATCCATTCCCACCCTTTTTACAGCAATATACCGTCTGTAACCGTCCGGGTGGATCTTTGTTCATCCACCTTTCCAGATCTATACTTGCTTATCTTCGTATACGAAGTATTCTGAAAAAAAGAGTTGACATTAAACTTGTACTTACCTTAAAGTATAGCTTATACAACAAAAAGTTTCCTTAAGGAAACTTTTTAGAAGGGGGTCAAGTAATGCCGGATGAGAAAAAGGTTTCCCGTAGAGATATTTTAAAGATGGGGACAGCTGGTGCATTTGGAGTAGCTGGATCTTATTACTTAAATAAAATGGCACAATTTCCAACTATGGCTCAGGCAGCCAATAATTCGTCCCAGAAGAATGGCAATCATTCAAATCATGAAAATATGAGTGATAAAACAAAAACCACAGGTTATAAAATGGCTGAACGGCTCCTTACTGAGTTTGATTATGGAAACGTTACCAAGTTGCCCAACGGTCAAACACTCCGGGAATATGAAGTCGTGGCAATTGATAAAGAAATCGAAATTGCCAAAGGAATTAAATTTCCAGGATGGACTTATAATGGAACAATTCCAGGACCATCTTTTCGTTGTACCGAGGGGGACCTTTTGCGGTTTCACTTTATTAATAAGGGCAGCCACCCCCACTCTATTCATTTTCACGGAATCCATCCTCCAGAGATGGACGGTTTAACTTCCATTTATCCTGGACAAAAATTCACGTACGAATTTGAAGCGAAGCCATACGGATTACAAATTTACCATTGCCATGTACTCCCCCTAGCCCGCCATATCCATAAAGGCTTATACGGTAATTTTATTATTGATCCAAAGAAGCCAAGAGAACCGGCATTAGAGTTAAACATGGTTATGAATGGATATGATTTGGATTTAGACGGTGAAAATGAGTTTTATACGGTGAATGGCTATGCTTTCGCATTTATGAATCACCCTATTAAAATCAAAAAAGATCAACTCGTAAGAATTTACTTAAGTAATTTAACAGAATTCGACTTATTAAATTCGTTTCACTTACATGCGAATTACTTTACGTATTATCCAACCGGGAGAAACGATAACCCCTCTCAGTTCACAGATACCATCATGCAATGTCAGGGAGAACGTGGAATTATTGAAGTTCGATTTCCATACAAGGGAACATATATGTTTCATGCCCACGTAAGTGAATTTGCTGAGTTAGGCTGGATGGGATTCTTTGAGGTCGAGTAAAAAAGGAGGGATAATATGAAGGGCAAATGGTTAATTACTGTTTTAATACCGTTAGTATTACTTATAGGGGTGCTAGGATGGGTGCTGAAAAATGGAGCAGGTGTAGAAAAAGATCCTGCAGCACCGATAGAAGTCTTGAACATTGAACGCATCAAGGTAACTAAAATCGGTTTCGAATTATCGGTTAGTAATACCGGACCTAAACCCTTAACAATTTCTCAAGTGATGGTCAATGATTCGGTGTGGAATTATAATGTCTCTCCTCAAGCAAAACTTGAACGATTTGATGAGGGAAAGGTGACCATCTCTTACCCATGGGTGGAAGGTGATCCACATACCATTAAGTTAATCACAGAGAATGGCATTATCACGGAAGGTGATGTTGCAGCTGCCACACTCACTCCAGAAACCACCTGGAGCAACTTTTTGAACTACGGCTTAATCGGATTTTACGTTGGAATTGTCCCGATCACATTGGGGTTGTTGTGGTATCCATTTATGAAACGTTTCTCACGAAAATCTATAAATGGGATTCTTGCTCTTACCGTTGGGCTCCTTTTATTCTTATTTGTCGGGACTCTGGCTGATGGATTTGAAATTGGTGCAGAAGCACCTTCTGTCTTTCAGGGGAATATGGTTGTCATAATTGGGGCTTCCTTAACCTTTTTATTATTGATCGGCTTTGATCAGTATCAACAAAGAAAACAAGAAAGGAAAGGATATTCCCCTTTTGGTCTGGCTTTGTTAATGGCTACCGGAATTGGCCTTCATAACTTTGGAGAAGGTTTGGCAATTGGTTCTTCCTTTGCACTAGGTGAAGCTGCTTTAGGAACCTTTTTAATCGTAGGGTTTACCCTTCACAACATTACGGAAGGGATTGGAATCGCTGCTCCTTTATTAAAGGCCACACCTCGTTTTAGAGACTTTCTATTACTTGGAGTTATCGCAGGTGCACCCGCCATTGCGGGTACATGGGTGGGCGGATTCATCTTCTCACCAATTTTGGGAGCTTTATTCCTTGGTATTGGAGCAGGGGCCATTCTTCAAGTAATTTATGTAATAACAAAAATGCTCATTGAAGATCATAGAAAACATAATGAAGCATCTGTTTCATGGTTAAACCTTTCTGGTTTCGCGCTTGGACTATTAATCATGTACTTTACTGCATTTTTCGTGAAATTTTAAGGGATGCCTTAATCTTGTTTGGACCCATAAACAATTCCCGAACTTGGTAGAGCTATTCAACATTGTTGAATTAAAAATTAACCAACGCTGCTAAAACTAATTAAAAGGAGCGTAATTGGTAATGAGACTTTGGAAAAAAAGAAGTAATTTTGGTAGATGGGTGGATAAACAAAAAGACCTAAATGAATTAGATTTAGAAAGAGCATCAAATATAAGTAGAGGTACAATTTCAAAATTATGTAGCGATCCGAACTATCGACCAAAAATTTCAACGGTAATTAAAATAAATCAGGGCTTAAAAAAACTTGATAAGAATATGGATTTAAACGATTTTTTTTACTGAAGATATTCTAAAAATGATCTAAAAGGAATTACAAAATTTAATTACTTGGGGGAAGTATTATGTTTCAAAGTATAGGTATACCAGGTTTAATTTTAATACTTGTCATTGCCTTGATTATTTTTGGACCTAAAAAGCTGCCGGAAATCGGTAGAGCCTTTGGACGTACTTTAATTGAATTCAAGGGTGCAACCAAGGGATTAGTATCTGATGAAGATAAAGGAGAAGGGGAAAATCCTGAGTTAACGACTGTTGAAAAGAAGCAGGATAAATCAGGTGATGCCTAAGAATTAAAAATTGTTCCTGCTTTTTGATTTTTAGAATATCAACAAAAAAGTATTACGTTTACAAACGGTCTTAGCAAACTATACACCCATTTCTGAAATTTTATACGCTAAAAGAATTCCAACATAAAAAGTCGATCTCCTTTACATTAAGAAATCGACTTTGTTAGTTTTTCTTAATGAAGAATTACTCCTTTTTCTTGAATAATGATGAGAGTACACACAAACAAAAACTCATCTTAAGGAGAAAGCTCTATGAATTTTAAAATGCAAAACAAACAAAATCAACTAATTGAAAGAATCACGAATCGTCATCTTGTTGTAGGAATTGATATTGCACAACAATTTCATGTTGCTCGAGCTGTTAACTATCGAGGAATTTTGGTCGGTCATCCTCTAAACTTTGAAAATAACGATGAGGGGTTTACTAAATTTCTAAGTTCGATCAAAGAACTTAAACGAATAAACCGTTTAGACACGGCCATCGTGGGAATTCATCACTGGTTGAATCTATCAAAATGGTTAGTCATAATGAACAAAAACGGTAATCTCCCCCGATAGTTGCATAAAGAAAAAGCTGCCTTAAGGCAGCTCCGATTTAAACTAACGCAGTGTTAGTGAAGGAAGACTCTTATTTCTCAACTTTCACAAACGTTTTTCCTGATCTATGTCAAAGCCATGATCCTCAAAGGTATCCCACCTTCTCGTTTCTCAGTTTCTTCACCCACCCAACAGCAATACAATTCACAAAAAGTCTTCAAGATGACTAATCATAATATGTGTCAGACCCCATCATTAGTTTTAACTCATGACTTTCAACAATGGGGCGAGAATATCCAGTCCTTGCTACTTGTATCATTGCTTTTCCCAATTCTTCTGATGTAATGATACTGCTTAACGTATCATCAAAATGTTGGTGGTACCTGCCGAATGCTTGACTGTTCGGTTTGAGCTTTCCATTCTTCCTGACGGAACTCTTTTTCCCACTTCGAAACCACAATACAAGCGAGAACATGTCCAGGAGTATTACAAGCTGTACGTGCCATATCCAGCACACGGTCAATGCCTGCTATAATTGCGACGCCTTCTGCAGGAAGCCCTACTGCTGAGGCGGTAGCTAAAAGGACAACTAGCGAACCGGATGGAACAGCAGCAATTCCTTTTGAGGTTGCAACAAGAACCCCCATTACTATCAACTGTTGGCCAAAATCCATCGGGATGCCATATGCCTGTGCTAGGAAAATAGAGCAAACAGAAAGGTACAATGTCGAACCATCACAATTCAGTGATAGCCCAGAAGGAATAACGAATGAAACAACACGTTTCGAACAACCGTATGCTTCCATTCGATCCATTAACTGAGGCAGAATGGTTTCCGTACTTGTTGTAGAAAAAGCGATAAGGAACAAATCCCATACCATTCGAAACACTTTAAAGTAAGAAATCTTCAAGAACCAAGCAATTATTGGAAACAGAACAAAAATAACAATAGCAAGCCCAAGATACACAACCCCAATCAACTTTGCCATCGGGATTAAAAGGGCAATACCATACTGACCTACAGAGGCTGCCATGAGAGAGAGTACACCAATCGGTGCGGTTACCATGACCATTTGTGTCAGTTTAAACATGATATTTGCAACTGATTCCATAAACTTCATTGCCGGCTCTGACTTTTTGCCAATTGCTCCAGCAGCTGCACCAAATAAAATAGCGAAGAATATAACAGCTAATAAATCACTTTTTGCCATCGCATCAACAATGTTGCTTGGAATGATGTTAACAAGCATCGTTTTAAAATCGACAACTTTGGTAACGCTTTCATTTAATTGTGTGATATCCTTTTGAGCGAGGTGGGATAAATTAAGCCCAGCACCAGGCTTTAGAATGTTAACAAGTAAAAGACCTATACCTAGAATCAGAGTGGTAATAAATTCAAACCAAATAATTGTTTTAAGTCCTAATGAACCCATTTTTTTCATGTTTCCGTCACCCGATGACCCAATGACAATGGTAGTGAAAACAATAGGCACAACAATCATTTTAATAAGATGAATAAAAGCGTCGCCAATTGGTCTTAAGGATTGGCCAAGTTCAGGAAAAAAATGTCCGATAAGTGCTCCAATAAACAATGCAATTAAAACTTGAAAAGCAAAAAACCTTTTCATAGGTTGTCCTCCCTGAACGAAAGATTAATAGCCTCATCACACAATATGTCAATAAATAGATCATTCCTTTCTCATTTGACTATTGAAAGAGAAAGAAGAAATAGCTTTTAAAAATAGCTTTTAAAAATCGTTTCTATAAATTCCATATATAACCTCCTTTTAAAAATATTTGTAAATATAAAAAAACTGTATCACCTATTCGCGATTCAGTAAAATACTGAATTACTATAAAGTTATAAGAATAAATTATTAATCCCGTTTACATTTTTAATTGTTCCTTAATCAGCTAACGCCCCCGTTCGTATAAGGTCAGCCAGAAAATATTTCTGGTTGACCATTTTTTATATGGTTTTATTATTACGGTAGCCGGGGCAAAACGTACCTGCTCGTGGGGATAAACCCCGTCAACTAAACTGTTTGCCCCTGCTTGTAGAAACATGATTAGGCTGGTTGGGACGTAGATCTCGTATAACTAGCGAAGCTGTGGCACTACAAGGAGAAATAGGGTAACCGGCCATCCACTAGATTAGGAGGATATTTAGGGTCTGGATATTTCAAAAGGGAAAAGTCAAGTCCAAGCTTTCTTGGATAAAAATCAGTCTTTCTAAAAAGCTTTAAAGTAGCACATACTCTTGAAGGGATTAATAAAAATGTGGTTTTCTTCAACATAAAGTTCACCTCAAAAATCAAATTTCTTTTAGTATTCCACTTCTGATTTCCATCATAAATAAGCAGCTATTACACTAACCTCCCTCAATAAACTAAACACAATCTCACACCACTATTAATATAAATATCCAGTTTTGTTTGTAAGTTTTATTCCATTAAATGGCCCTTAAATGTAAAAATGAGCGCGATCCTTCATACAGGAAAGCGCCCTTTTCTTGTTCAATTACTTTTATATAAATACGCTTGTTTGCTACCGAATTTGATTAAATTCTTCAAGATGTAAAACCAAAAATACTTTATGTTTACGAAATGAGAGTAGAAGATTTATCTTCATTTAATATGGCTTAATAGGAACAGGGTACATGATTTACACTGATTATGGTTATGTTTCGGAAACTTGAATGTATAAAAGCGAGCTAAGATGTCACATCAATCTTTATTTTATTCTCCGAGTTTGACTGAATCTACTGGGACGAATCTTTTTATGGATCCGCCAACAATTTTTCTTCATTTGACCCAAGCTTGATCGTGTATTCAGTCGGTATCCATAAGCCTGTATTCTCATTTCTTCCTTGGAGAACATATTTCGGGTTGTTTTTGCCCATACGTTCTGCAGCTGTTTTCGCAAGCTTGCCGATATCACCTGTTTTGAGGCGGTTGATAATTAAACCTAGTTTCAAACTGTTAATTGTCAGCATTTCATAATCTGTACTGCTGTCTCCTGCTACGAATATCGGACCGTATCCGCCCCGCGTTTTGGAGATGGCGTGTTCGATCACTTCCACCTTACCTTCTCGAGCAGTGATCGGCCAATTGTCTTCATATTCTGCTTGAGTAATTCCTTCCTTCTTTTTTAATCTCATCCCAAAGACATTTTCCTTTGGAAGGTTGTAGCCGTATTTGGGATTTGACGAAAATACCTCCACCACCTCTTCCATCGAAGCCGAAATAACATAAACGTCAATCCCATTCTCCATAAAAGTATGCATTAAGTTTGCGATTTCCGTGGCCAGACGCAGTCCTGTTGTATAGGTAACTTCAACTGTACCGGCTTTTCCTAACATGGACCCAGGACTTATAAGCGTCACCGATGCCATATCCGCCCCTAAGTTATAATCATTTGAAGCCTCTGCAAGCTGCTGAACTTCTTCGGTCGACATGTTCGCAAATAAATAAAGCACCCATGGATATCCGATTTCAACACCGTATGTTTCCCCAATGGCTTCATACAGAAAGTACATTTTCGCTTTAAAATCTTTAAAACGATCAGTTGAATGTAGCGTTTCTAACCGCTCTTTTCCATTCATCCCATTATAGTTGGAATAAAGAAATTCGTAATCGCGTTTCAGATCCTCGGCGATTTGCTTGAGAGTGACTGCATCTCCCTGAAGGTTTTTAAACTCGTGTGAAAAGGGTCCATTCGGCACATTCTTTTTGATCACTTCATAAAACTCTTCCGGTTGCATGTTATATGCCAAGTGATCAATTTGATAAAGGAAGAGGGCCTCCTCCGTATCATTCATGATGCTCGTATGATCCCAATCAAAAACAACATAAGGTTTTCGTTTTGGATCGTATGCTGTACTTCCAGCACCATGCTTATCAATTAGGTTTTGAACAGACTTATAGGTGTCAGGAGCCCATTTTCCTTTATCCAACACTTGAATACAATGGCCCTCCCTTTTTTGCGGAGTCGAAACTGCTTTTCCGCTTGCAGCCGCTCCTAAGGATGCAGACAAAAACAAGCAAATGATGATCATGCCAAATAAAGCCTTTAATTTGGTTCTATTATTCATATTATCCCCCCTGAAAAATGCAAAAGACGCCTGCCCAATAGCTCGTTATTAGCTATTGAAACAGGCGCCATTGCCGATTGATTCTTTTATGCGTAAATATTATCAAGAATTTTCAAAATAGTCAAATATTAATTAGTGATTCTTTTCTTAACATTTGTAACTTTATAAAAAGATTGATCATTTTTGTAATCCTTATTCAATTAAACCCGTTTTGCTCAAAAATCACAAAAGAGCTACATTAGTAAGGTACTAGAATTCCAAACATCGGACAAGAAAAAAACCAATCAACTTGTTTATTTTTCATTAGTTTACTTCCAAAATGTTTTAATTAGCCTATTATCATTTAAATGATAATACAAAAAAAGAGTTACAAAACAACTCTTATTTTAAACTTATCTTTAACAAAAACTGTCCCTCTAGTTTCCACAAGAAAACAAGGGTTGCCGTACCCTTAAAAAGGCTATCTAGTTTAGTGTTGATAATCCAGGAGAGAATCACATTTTTTCTCCTCCAAATTGATTCACCGACTATGAATTTTGGATGGTTCTAAGGTCGTTATAATATCGAATATTCCCATGAAGTTTTCGGTAAAAAGCCTAAATCTCTTTTCTGAAAATTAAATTCACCCAGTAAAACACGGGTGAAATTCGTAAAGCTATATATATCAGTGTAATTTTAAATACGCCCAAATATGGGTACAATTGCACCCTTCCAGCTGTAAACACATCCAAACATCAACAATAAGTTTCTAACTCATTCCTTCTCCTTTACCAGTATCTTTTAAAATTATTAAATAATGATGAATAAATGGTCAAACCTATAAAAAAGTAAAGTTATTTACCTACTTACCTTAAAGGTTAAAATCACAAATTTAAAACTCATTATTCTAAATTTTCATCCTTATATAAATGATAAATTATAGCCAATTGCGCTTCCTTAAAATAGATGTCTTTTTATAGAGACTCACCTAAATTTGTTCTAAATGCTCAATTCTTCAATGCTTGTCCCAATGCTTTTAAGCCATCCTCGTACATTCCGTGGAACAGATTTATAGCCTCTTCGTCACTAATACCTACAGGTGTGAAACTGCCAGACCACTCTACCAACGATGTTTTGCTGTCAGCAGTCTCGCGAACGCGGATTGTAGCTTGATAATCAGTGACCGGAAATTGTGCTTTTATAATCGAGTATGTGTAGTAGCGATCCTTGTCATTGAATACTCCGAGACGCTCTACAATATTCTCTCCATCAAGATCAGCTAGATGGCGCATTCGTCCACCTTCACTTAGCTCACTGCTAGATATAGAAGGTAACCAGTCAGGAAGTGAGTTAAAGCCTCCGATCAATTTCCATACCTGGTCAGGCGAGGCAGGGATTTTAATTGTAGTAGTAGTATGTGCCATATTAATTACTCCTTTTTAAAGTTAATTGGCAGTGGCGCATTAGATGCCACCAGTTTTTTGTTCGGCATTTCTTGCCAAAATGCGGGCGGAATGACAGCTGCCATTGCTGGATTAGCCAGTGAAAATTGTAAGACAACTGCCTTGATACTGATTTGATTACGCTGCTTCTTACAGCTTCGATTGTACGATCATTACTTTCGCTCAACAAATGTAGTTGTCCTCTAATTTGCCCCAACAACAAAAGCTTTCATATGTGCCATGCTCATTTGTAATTATCTCATTACCATTCTTGAGTTGCAGGTACAACAATCACATCATTAATCATCACATTAGCAGGTATATTAGTCATATCTGCGAGAGTTATCCTTATTACTTTTTGCAGGTCACTTAGTGTCAGTTGTACTTGATGACCTACACGGCCACCAGAAAAATAAATCGTTTCAAAGTTTTCTGCGGTACAGTTAATGAAGGTTCGAAACTGCTTTTTCATTCCTATAGGTGAACAACCGCCGTGAATGTAGCCTGAAACGGACAGAAGCTCCTTTTGAGGAATCATCTCTAATGATTTTTCTCCTGCTACCTTTGCAGCCTTCTTTAAATCAAGCTCGTTTTCCATTGGCACCATAAAGACATAACACTCTTTAGATTTCCCCACAGTACAAGTGTCTTAAACACCGTAGCAAGATCCTGACCAAGAGAATTATTTACATCAATAAAATTAAGCTTTGTACTGTCGTAGGAATAGTAGTTATACATAATCTTCTTTTTGTCCAGGATTCTCAATACGTTGGTTTTATCTACTCTTTTACCCATCATTATCACCGATCTGACTGTTTAAAAGGTTTTAATTCCCGTCTCAAAAACAGTGGAAGGTCCTCTATTTTTGAGACGAGCTTATGATTCTTTTTAGAAATTACTTTTTATGAGTGTAGATGGAATAACTTCGAAATAATAATCCATTCACCGTCCAGTTTAAGTAATTGCTGAAAATCAGTGTATGATTCGTCATATGCATCATTTTCTAAACTTACACGAACGGAAGCAATCGTTCCTTCAACATCTAAAATATCCACTCTCGATTTAAGATTCTTTGCAGGACCAGCTTTATCCATGAAATCCCATAAGTTATCAATAGGTCCACCTAAAAAGCCATCAGTTGTGTTGTAACCATACATCGTTGCATCTTTATGAAAAGCTTGCTTTGCTACTTCTTTATCACCTGAAATAAGGCCTTCAATATACTTATTCACTACTTTAATAATCTCATCGTAATCTTTTATTGGTGTTTTACTCATTTTTCCCTCAATCTCCTTTAAGTTATAAATAATTTAACGATAATAAAGTTTTCTAACTCAGGCTCGTTTTATTTGATTAGAACTTGGAAAAGCTACTCTTATAAATTTCGCAAAGCATCTGCTATAGGAGTTTTACCATCTTTCATTGTGATGACTTTTCCAATGGTATTACGATCGTGCACACTTTGAACTAACGTGTCCACTACATTTTCGATAGCATTTTCACAAGGATAATCAATATTGACATCTATTTTTCCAGATCCAGGCTCCTCTTTTAAAGCACCAGGCTGTAAGATTGTATAGTCTAGCTTGGTATTATGAATCAGCCAATGATCAGCAAAATGTTTAGCAATATTATAATTTGTTAAATCTTTTAGAAAAGCTTGATCCCACTTGTCTGGTTCAAGAGAAAATACGGAACTAAGCATAATAAATCTTTTTATCTTCTTGCCTTCAGCAGCGCGCATCACATTGACAGCGCCATTTAAGTCAATCTTCAATAAATCTTTTCCTCTAGAACCAGCCACAAAGAAAATGGCTTCTGCGTCATACATATTTTCAGCTATTACCTCAGGGCTAGCTAATAAATCTATATGGACATAACGAACATTGCTCGTATTGCTTGTGAGGTTATCTCTTCTCGTTCCTGCGTAAACAAAATGACCTTTCTCAACTAGTTTATCAACAAGAAGCGAACCCACTCGACCATTCGCTCCTACTACTAATACCTTCATTAAAAGAACCTCCTTGAAAACTGAATTTAAAATAGTGCCCATCTCACAACTATAAACATTATATTAATATGGTCAGACCATATTAATATAAACTATATAGAGCTCATTGTCTTATTCTGTTATGGTTAATTACCTTTCTTTGCTTTCGTAATCAGAAGTCTTTCTTTCAAATTACTTCATTACCATTCTTGTGCTGTAGGTGTGACAATGACATCATTAATCATGACGTTCGCAGGCTTATCCACCACAAATCCAATTGTTTCAGCTACAAAGTCTACGTCAATAGCTACCTCATTCAATCCTTCTAGCACATCTTTTACATCTTTATCTGTCACTGTATCCTGCCAGTTAGTTGCAATGACACCTGGTGAGACTAAAACAGCTTGAATATTATGTTTGACCGATACCTCTTTACGTAGACTTTCGGTGATCGCTCTTACTGCATACTTTGTAGAACTATACACGCCATGACCTTCACCAATCGCATGACCGGCAACGGAACCTACATTAATGATTTGTCCACTTCCTTGTTTCTTCATATGAGGAAGGACCGCAGCTACTCCATACAGCACACCTTTTACGTTAAGATCAATCATCGTTTCCCATTCTTCTACGTGAGCGTTATCCCACATGGAGAACAACATCATCCCTGCACTGTTAATTAACGTATCAACTCTTCCGAATTTACCTACTGTAAAGTCTACGAGAGATTGAACGTCTTCTTTGACGGTCACATCTGTCACTTTGTAAGAAGCTGTCCCCCCTTCATTATTGATTCGCTCTGCTAGATTTTTTAGTTTCTCTTCATTTCTGGCAGCTAGAACGACTGAAGCTCCATTCTTCGCAAGGTGAAGCGCTGTTGCTTCTCCAATCCCACTTGAAGATCCTGTAATGATTACTACCTTGTCTTGAATATATGACATGTTTTATACTCCTCCTTTAGGTTGATCTATTGTAATTTCAACTTATCTTCTAAAACCATCTGCGTACTGTTTAGGCACAGTCGTCTCTTTTTTCAATGTAGCTGCAGCTTCTAATGCCCAGTGAGGGTTACGTAGCATCCCTCGACCAACAGCTACAAGGTCTGCTTCTTCATTTCCAATTACCGCGTTTGCTAATGTAGGGTCATCTAGTCTTCCCACTGCAATCACGGGAACATCAAGAGCTTTCTTGATTTCTCTCGCTAATGGAGCTTGGTAAGCTGCATGTGTACCCGGTTTTCCCCAAGCAGCAATTGGTCCTTCTCCACCTGAAGAGATATCAAAAATATCCACTCCTGCTTTTTGGTATTCTTTCGCAAATTCGATACTTCCGTTGATGTCATATCCACCTTCTACGTATTCTTTGGCAGAGATACGCATCATTAATGGCATATCTTCTGGAATCTCAGCTTTCGCTGCTTCAATAATTTCTCGGCCGAACTTCGTTAGATCTTGTCCATACTCATCTTCTCGCTTATTCGTTAACGGGGAGTGGAATTGATGGATTAGATAGCCATGAGCTCCGTGAATTTCAATGGCATCGAATCCGGCCTTTACTGCACGCTGCACCGCCTTACGGAATTTTCCTACCATTTCTTTGACTTCAGCTGTTGAAAGAGCTCTTGGTGTTTTTGATTTTTCATCAAATGGAATCGCTGAAGGCGCAACCGGTACTTCTGCGTCTTCTGCCTTACGTCCAGCATGAGCGATTTGGATACCAACTTTTGCTCCATAACGGTGACAAGCTTCTACTATTCTTGCTAAAGCAGGGATTTGCTCATCTGACCATAATCCTAAGTCAAAGTCTGAAATACGGCCATCAGGTTCTACGTCTGTCATTTCAATCATAATAAAACCAGCTCCACCGATTGCTCTATTTACATAGTGTAAGTAATGCCAGTCTGTTGCAATACCGTCTTTCTTTTCAACCGAATATTGACACATCGGTGACATGACAACACGGTTTTTTAACTCTAATCCTTTTAACATATAAGGACTAAATAAATGTTGATCCATTCTAAAAACTCCTTTTTATTAAATAAATAATTGAATAAATGTTAACCACAACATATAGTTCCTCATGCATGTTAAATTATACGATTTAGTATACTTAAAACATATAAATCCAACACTTTTAAATGCATGCGCGTGCATATAATTTACAATAGCTATTTCTCATTGTCAACCTATACATTTTCATATAAAGGATTTACTTGTTTGTATAAATAGGCTTGTAAGTAATAGTTTCATGATATAAATAAAAGTTTAAAGAAGTAATCTGAATATTAGATAAAGGAGCTTACATTGGAATTAAGACAAAGCGAATATTACATTTAAGTGGCAAAGCACAAACATATGACGGAAGCAGCAGTGGCTTTGCAAGTTGCCCCTCTGCGGTCAGCCGCAGTAAACGCCAGGATTTCTAGAATAGAAGCGATGCATATATTTAAAATGAAGCAGACTCACCAAAGGGGTAAGCCTGCTCAAAGTCTTAAGAGCTTTTTATTTTCTCTTGTTCAGCAACTACGAATTCTTTTTTGTGAAACATTCCCTCCGATTTGGCTATTACTACTGTAGCCAATGCATTCCCTACTACATTAGTTGCAGTTCGAGCCATATCCATTATGAAATCAACTGCCATAAGTAATGCAATACCCTCCATTGGCAGCCCTATCACAACAGAAACACTAGTCAACACAACAATTACTCCTGAAGGAACGGAAGCAACACCCTTAGTAAGTAGCATAAGTAAAAGAATTATGTGAACCTGCTCTAATAGCGAGAGTTGAATATCGTAGGCATTAGCTAAAAACAAAATAGCCGGAGCCATGTAGACCATTCCACCATCGAGATTAAATGAATAGCCAAGAGGCAATACAAAAGATACTACTGAATTTTTGACACCGTATCCTTCTAAACGTGCTGTAAGAGGGGCAAATACAGACTCGGAGCTCCGTGTTGTAAAAGCAATTAATAATAAATCTTTTATTTCATTAATTAACTCCCAATAACGAATATTATAGATGCGAGCAATTATGGGAAAAATGATTAATATAACTATAGCTAAACCAGCATAGGTTACTAAAATTAAATCAAGCAAGGTACTTAACTTTTCGAAACCGTAAGTAGCCATACTATAAGCAATAGATCCAAAAACACCAATTGGAGAAAATTTAATGACATAATCTAAAACTTTAAACATTACTTTAGAAAGGGCCTCAAGAACATCCTCTATAGGTTTGGCTTTTCCCTTTAGGGAACGTAAAGCCAAGCCAAAGAAAACACCAAAGTAGACAATGGCTAATATATTCCCTTCTGAAAAGGCTACAAATATATTAGAAGGTATTATATGAAGAATAAACTCTCTAAAGTCAATTTTATTGGCCTCAAGTCCCTCTAGAGCTTTCATATTTCCTCCTGATAAATCAGCTCCAACTCCAAGGTCCACCATATTAGCAAGCAGTAAGGACATAACGATGATTAAAGTTGTAACAATTTCAAAATAGATAATGGCTTTTAGAGAAAGCCTACCTAGTGATCCGGTTGATTTTATTTGAGCAATCCCTAATATAATTAGGGGGAAAATCAATGGTACAATTGTCATCTTAATCATATGAATAAAAGCATCACCTAAAATTTTTGCTTCTATCCCTATGGTTTTACTTATCGATCCTAAACATAAACCTAATACTAGAGCAATGGAAATCTGGAGCCATAAAGGAATTCTTCTAAGAGCTTGCATTACCTATCCCCTTTCAATAGTAAGGTGTGGTTTTGCTTAGCTTACTCTATCTTAGTAAGTGCCTTTTCTATGCGTCTTAATGCTTCCTCAAGTTCCCCTTCGGACATAGCACATGAAATTCGAATGTTATGCAAATAGCTAGAGCCAAATGCTATTCCTGGAGTAACTGCTACCTTAGCTTCATCCAGAAGATAATTGGCAAGTTCAATTGAATCGAAGTTGCCAAATTTGATTTCTGGAAAAACATAAAAAGCGCCTTCAGGATGGGGACATATAACACCCGGAATTTGATTTAGATAAGTCACTACTTGATTAATACGTTTATCATATATGCTACGCATGTGTTCTACTTCTTCTTTCACTTCCTTAAGAGCTACGACTCCTGCTTTTTGGATAAATGCTGGAGTGCATGTTGCGAGATGCCCCTGTATATTAGAAGCAGCAGGTACAAGTTCATTTGGCAATGCTAAATAACCTAATCTCCATCCAGTCATGGCATGCCCCTTGGAGAAGCTTTGTACTGTAATAGTACGATTTTCAAGTCCAGGTATACTCGCGAGCGAAGTAAATTGATGTGTTCCATAAACCAACTTTTCATAAACTTCATCAGCAATAATAATTAGGTCTTTCTCTATCACAACATCCCTAAGATTATGAAATTCCTCATTAGTTAATACTCTACCAGTTGGGTTATTTGGGTTATTTACAATAATGGCTTTTGTCCGCTCAGTACAAGCAGCATCCAGTAAATCTTTTGTAAGTTTAAAATGATCATTAGGATTTAAATCTACTGAAACTGCATGTCCACCAACCATAGTTATTAACGGTTCAAAGCTTACCCATGCTGGATTGATAACTAATACTTCGTCACCAGGATTTATTATGCTTTTTAACGCAACATATAACGCTGGTTTCCCCCCTGCCGTTACAATAATTTGGGAAGGGTCATAATTGACGCCATTTTCAGTCTTTAACTTATGAGCGATCTCATTACGTAACTCTGGAATTCCATTACTACTTACATAGTGTGTCATCCCTAATTTCATGGCATTTTCCGCTTCTTCAATAATCATATTTGGCGTATTAAAGTCAGGATCTCCTCCAGCCAAATTAATAATATCGTGACCTTCTTGTTTAAGAAGCGTAACTTTATTTAAAATTGAAAGAGTTTTTGATTCAGGCAATGCTTGTAGCATAGTAGCACTTTGCAAATTCATACATCTCCTCATATTTATCAGGATAAATTTTTATGTGGTATTTTCGGTATTGACCTTAATATCACTGCTTTTTAATCTAACTTCTCTGGCTGACATTCTGTTTCAACCTAAGTATGGTTTCGTTTATAAGCATTGCCTCCTAATGATCTACTATGAAAATGAAAAATCCTTTGTTATTCTTAGATGGACTTTAACATACCCCCATCAACTAAGAAGGAACTTCCTGTCATATATGTGCTTGCATCTGATACCAAGAATGTCACCACATTGGCAAACTCTTCTGGAGTTCCATAACGCTTCAGCAGGATCGTTTCTTGTGATGCTTTTGCCACTTCTTCACGTGTAGTCCCAAGCTTATCTGCTTTGATTTGATCCAGGAATGCTACTCTGTCTGTTGCAATTCTACCCGGTGCAACCGTGTTAATCAGTATATTAAATGGAGCTAATTCCTCCGCTAGAGTTTTAGTTAATCCTACAATTCCTAACCGAAAGGTATTAGATAGTATAAGTCCCGGTATAGGTTGCCTAATTGATGAAGAAGCTAGGTTGATAATGCGTCCTCCTTGTTTCTTGAGATGAGGTAAAGCTTCACGAATTAAACGGATATAGCTTAACAAATTTAGTTCAAATGCCTTTTCCCAATCTTCATCGGAGAATTGTTCAAACTTACCACTAGGAGGTCCTCCTGCGTTATTGATTAAAATATCGATTCCATCAAATGTCTCTGCCGTTTTCCTAACTAACATACGGATATCATCTACATTTGTAATATCAGCCTGACAATATTCAACCCTTCCTTTACCCAAAGAGTGAAGTTCACGCTGTAATTCTCTCAATTTGACGCTGTCCCTGCTTGTTAGCATGACATTTACGCCTTCCTTGACTAGTTGTGTTGCAATAGCCTTTCCGAGTCCTTGGCTTGATGCAACAACAAGGGCAACTTTATTTGTAAGATTCAATTCCATGCGAAGTTACCTCCCCTTTAAGTTTTAAATCTTTTACATGATTAACCAGTTTTTCAAACCCATCAATATGACATTCTACAATGTCCCCATCACGTATTACGACAGCTCCTGGAGTACCAGTAGAGATGATATCACCAGGTAATAATTTCATAACCTTAGAGTGGAAAGATATTAAATGCCAAGGAAGAAAAGACATGTTAGAAACAATGTTTTTCCGGTGAACCTCTCCGTTAATAACGGTAGAAACATTTAAATTTACTACTTCTTCAACTTCGTCAGGTGTAACCAGGTGAGGACCAAAACTGAAAAATGTATCGAAACTTTTCGATCGAGTCAAATATCTAGGATTTCTCTGTAAAATATCTTCTGCTGTCATATCAATTATGGTAGTAAAACCAGCGATTACATTAGGCGCATCTTCTTCAGACACATCCTTACATTCCTTTCCAATAACAATTCCAAGCTCTGCTTCTGCTGTTGTTCTCTCAGATTGCAAAGGAATTTTGATCGTATCATTGGGACCAATAATGGTAGTATCCGGTTTTAGAAAGCTTGCAGGTTCTGTATTCGGTGCATTTTCGTTTAAATCAGCTGCATGCTCTATATAATTCAAACCAATTCCCCAAATTTTTCTTGGATGACGATATAGAGGTGCATACTCTACTTCTTGAAAAGGAATTAGAATGTCTCCTAGTTCTGCAACTTTTTCTTTACCTTCTGAGTAATACCATTGTTTCATCCCATCTAATTGGTTAGAAGTAATCATTTCAAATAAGTCTGTTGACCATTCCTGATTAAATTTAGTATTTAAATCTTCTATCAACAAAATTCCATCATGAACTACAAGCCCCGCCATTTCTTCTCCGTTACGCTGAATTGTTGCTAATTTCATAGAATATTCCTCCTATTTATTTTGACTAAGTCATCATAAATTAATATGGTCTGACCATATTAATTTATCTATTTTCATAATATAAAGACAATTTGAATTTGTAAAGTATTTTATTTTTACTAAATTTCGTGAATCAACGATTATTATTGATAAATTTTAGAGATTAATTATATATAGCAAGGGCTATTCTTTCTATAATCCAGAAGAAAATATTACTTTAAGTAATTTAAAAAACATAAAAAGCAGCCAAGCAGTTTTCTTTGCCTTGGCTGATTTTAAAAATAATTTCAATTATGGTGACATACTAAAAAACGTTATAGAACTTCTTGTAAAACAGAGCAAGTCAAATGCTTGTTTCTATACGAAATGAAAAGCCAAATAATATTTTGTGAAAAAAAGAAAATATAGTGGTCTTACCTTTTTTAAGTAAAACCATCGCAAATAATGTAATACCTTATAGTATCAATTCAAAACCTTAAAGCTCATTGTTCCAAATTTTAATTTCGTTTTTTTCGAGATGATCAAGCATAGCTAATCGAACTTCTACTGCATCCCTTTTCTTCAAGGCTTTAAGAATCCGTTCATGTTCTTGGTGAGCCTCTTCTAAATATGATTTTGATAATCGCTTGGATTGATTCTTACTGACTTTTAATGCTTCTAAAAATGTTGGAGAAATCATATCAAATATGGTTTCATAGATAGAGTTTCCAGAGGAAATAATAATCAAAGAATGAAAGCGATAATCTTCTTCTATCCCAATTCCCCCATTACGATTCACTTCAATCAATTCTAAGTGGGCATTTTCAATTGCTTCTAGTTGCTCGCTAGTAGCTCTTTGGGCTGCTAGGGCAGCAGACTCTACTTCAATTCCCCTACGGAACTCAAGAATTTCTTTTAGCGTTTGTTCTTCCATCATAAGCTTCTGGGTGATGGGTTCAACAAAGGTACTGCCATTTATCCCTTTCAATATACTGCCAACACCTGAACGCTTTTCTATAATCCCTTTAGCTACAAGAACACTAAGCGCCTCTCTAATAGCTGTTTTACTTACCTGAAATATTTCTACAAATTCATTTTCAGTAGGGAGCTTATCACCCGGTTTCAAATTTTCTTCCTGAATATATTGAATAATTTCAGAGATAATCTCTTCATATAAATTTTTTTTCTTAATATTTTTAAGTACCAACCTTGTCACCTCTTTATACCTTCTAAAGTTAATATGCTTACATTTTAAAGTATCATTTATAACTAATAATTATTATACTATATAATCATATATAATTTAATAACAGTCAAAGAGGAATTGTTATATGTTGGGATTTGTAATCAAATTAGGCTTTTATAGAACCTCGTAAAAAATACTCTGTATTTCACCCTATTTAATTGATTAAATCTACAAAAATGAATCGTAACTTGTTTAGTCAGCGATTAATTATTAATATTCATTCAGGTGATAATTATCTAATATCCAGGAGGTTTAATAAGTGAAAAGAGATAGAAATTATAAAGTTCAACAGCCCCCCAAAATGTATCAACAGGTTATAAATCAGCTTGTTGAATATATTGAATCCGAGCAACTATCTGAGGGGGCCAAAATTCCTACCGAAAGAAATTTAAGTGAATTATTAGGGGTCAGTCGTTCATCAATCAGAGAAGGTATTCGAAGTCTTGAACTTTTAGGATACCTCGATTCAAGACAGGGAGAAGGAACATTTGTAGCTAATCCACCTCCATTTTTGATTCCATCTCAATTAATAAAACAACAGCTGAACCACACAAATCTACAAAATTACTATGAGGTATTTATTATGTGTTCCAAGCAGATCGTCTCACTATCCCTCTCTCTTGGTTTATCAAATAAGGAACTAATTGAGAACAAATCGATCCTTAAATTTACAGGTGATTTCTGGTCTGATTTTCCAAAATGGATAGAATACATAGCTACCGGTTTGCAAAATCCATTTTTCTTTTCCTTATGGTTAAATAATTATAACGTATTAGAAGAAAATGATTATTTTTGCACCCTTAATTTGAACATACAATTTAATGTCTTTTTAGACTGTTATTTAGTAAGAAATGAGACAAGATTAAAGGAATTATTTCATGAATTATCCAAGTTGGATAAAACGAACCCAATCTAATATCAAGGAAATAAGATTAACCTTATGCAGCTGGTTTGTCCAGTGAAATAAGAGGTGTGGAATATTCATCAATCGTCAAAAAATGATTTCCTATCCGTAAATCAATAGAAGCTGATTGTTGGGATTGTTTCAGTGGTTCAATGATAAGCTCTTGCTCCTTTATCTTCTTTAAGATTGTTTTATTGGACAGAATTACAATAGTTGTACCTCCCGAATCCATATTCTCTAATATAATCTAGCGACTGATAGTTATAAGCTTTCCTGACGTATTCGTCTCTTAATTTTTCTATTGACACTTATTACTAATTTGTGACTCAGAAAACCAATAAATAAGATGATGACCAATAATAAAGTAATGGTAGCGCCTGGTGGAGTTCCTAATGTATAGGAAGAGACCGATCCCAAAAAGATACTAAACATGGCAATAAGAACAGCAGTCACAATTACCACTATAAATCCTTTCATGAACCTTATCGCAAATGCAGCTGGCAAGACCAAAAGAGCTGAAACTAAAAGAACTCCGATCGTTGGTATAATGACTGAAATAGCTAAACCAACCGGCCGTTGGAAATATCTTATTCTATGGTTTATAAAGTCTAAAGAGCGTCGTTATAGTGAAATTAAAGCTTTTTCAGGCGATATTTCCCAATGTTCTCATAAAAAGCAACTTCGAGAATTAGAAACAGATGTCTTAATTAATCGCAAGATATATCCAGAGGCTCCTCCTCGAGTTGAATATTCATTGACCACAAAAGGAGAGGAATTCATTCCTATTATTGATTTGATGGAAGAATTCGGGAGGAAGTTTGGAGAGCGAGTTGATTAATAAAGACAAACGTTACCCCAATACCAGAGAAATTAAAAACAAAGGTGCACTCAGTAGAGGCACCTTTGTTTTTAATTCATAATGTATTTTTGTAAATCTATAAATAACCATACTGTTTTGAGGAATTATGCGTACTATTCCGGCTAAGCTATCCGGACCCGTTAATATTGTAATTCTGAGTGCATAAATAAGCCCTTCCATTCCGCCTCTTTTTTTAAAATACATTATCTAAGTATGAAACCGTATTAAATCCTTCTTCCTTTAGTTGCATAAGAAAAGAGCTGCCTTAAAGACAGCTCCGATCTTTAGATAAAGCCAACCATTAGTTCATTAAGAAAGGCAATTTCCATTTTATTACTTCCAGGGTATGGATAGAGTATCACTCAACAAGCTGATCCTCAATAAAATGCTTACTCTTGATAACCTTTCCTTCCTTATTTTTATCATAAACATTGTATTCTTTTTGTGTTTCAGCATCTGACCAAATGATATATGCAATTAGATCATTCTTATGATGTTCTAGCCGATCTGTATTCATGTAACTTTCATCAAGCTGCCAGTCTCTTGGCAAATCTTCACTTTCCCTATAAAAGGATATATCAAAAATCCTGTTTTTTCCTTCCATTACTTTCATTTCTTCTTCAACCGAATGTTCCTTACTGTATTTTTCCACTATTTCTTTCAATTCAATTAAATCTTTTGGTGGATTTAGAATCATATAATGCTTTTTAACAGTCACATCTTCTTCATCCTTTTTACCAAAGATCTCTTCTGTATTTTCAATTTCGAAAATCTTTGTTTCCCCACTTGATTCCTCATTCTTTTTACATCCAATTAAGTTTAATGGAATTAAGAATATACAAATCATTAAAACTATAATTTTTAAATTAACTTTAATCACTCAATTTCCCCTCAAATGGTACATCCATTTCCATTACAGTAACAAAGGGCTTATATTTGCCATTATATTCATCATAATGCTGTAAGACAAACCAGGAACGGAATCCTGCTAAGTTGACATACTCCTTCTCAACATCTGGCCGATCCAACCCAAAATGATCATATAAACGAACACGCATGACTCCTTTAAAATGATTATTCTCTACAGAAAAATCTTTTACGGATACCGTATTCCCCCAAGTATCATTTACTGTAATTGTAAGACCACCTACTCGATCACTCCAAGTGCTAAACGTCGGATAACTAGCATTTCTCTGTATCAAATTATAAAATTCATTTGTATTCTTTGTACTTTTATCCAATTTAAGTGCTGCCAAATTACCTCCATTTTTCTTTAGCTCATCAACTAAGGCATTTTTGACAAATTCAACATAGGCTTTCGTTGTTTCATGCTCACTCGCTTCTTTAGTTAAAGTCTGGTTTTTGTACTCTTTACCAGTTCCCTCTTTAAAATGATTAATCATATCTAAAATAACATCTTCCATATCTCCCATGGAAAACAAGCTTGTTGTCATATCCTCGAACTCATAAAAGAGAATACTTGGGAAATAAGATTCAAGTAATTGGAACCTGAACATCCAGCTAATGTCTTTTATTTCATCTTCTGTATAATCATTTGTTTTCATATCATTCGCTACATTTCCATTTTCATCATAGCCTTCTGGTCTATCTGATTGATAAATTTCTGTATCGGTAAAATCAGAGTACAACGGTCTCAAATCCTCATTATCAAACTTTCCATCTCCGTCACTATCTTTTCGGTCAGGGAAACTGGTTGGAAAGAAACCTTCAAAATGAATTTCAACTCCAAAAATTTCTACCGTGAATGATTTTAATTGCCCCATTTCTTGCCCATCGGTTAATCCATCTCCGTCACTATCCTTCTTATTAGGATCTGAGTTAATTATACCGTACGGTGTTTTCATTCCTTCAATTTCATAGCTGTCGTATAAGCCATCCCCGTCCGAATCTGTTTTATCAATTTCTACCTCACCTGATATACCATTTTCGGCACCTCTTCCTACATCACCTACTGTCTTCATTGCAAGATTGTTAAGCAGATCTTTATTTTCATCATGCGTCCTTGAGTAGTCTATTTCCCGTTTCCATAGCTCCAACCATTTTGCCTTATCAACAACCAGATATTCACCAAAGTGAGTAGTTTCCACACTTATTGTATTTTTACTTGTATCTAACACAGTGTTAATGCTTTCAAACATTTCCTCGTCTTCATTGTACCAAATGATGGCTAGATCATCTTCCAACGTGTCTCCGAGCTTCGCTTCATCATAAGTAAACTGAATGCTTGCTTTCTCAAATTCTGATTGCGTATTGATGCTTACAGGGGAACCAATAATACCGTGTAAATTAGTTGTTTTAATATTTATGTTGTTTGTGCTGCTAATTCTAGTCGTTTTATTAATATTATCCTTTGCACTAAACTCAATTTCTACGCTTTTAATTTCTGATTTATCAGGCTGAATCAATGATTTACTAATCGATTGTTTATAGAGTTCTTGTGAATCCTCGCTTCCGTCATTGTCGCCGTCTGCAGCATTCGGATTTGTCTTTAAAGCATATTCATCTCCATCACTTAACCCATCGTTATCTGTATCATACTTATTAGGTAATGAATCGAACTGATGTACTTCAAATCCGTCAGTTAAATCATCTTGGTCCGAATCTCCCTTAATCAAATTTGTTTGATTAGCTTGCTCGTCTTTATTACTCAGGCCGTCTTCATCGATATCTTCATCTGCATCACTTATGCCATTACGATCTGTATCAATTTTTGTCGGGGAAATAAATGATTTAACCTCATATTCAATATTGTCCTGCAATCCATCACCATCTGTATCCTTTTTAAATGGATTCATTCCCTCTAGGAATTCTTTTCCATCTGTTATAGTATCGCCATCCGTTTCAGAGGTAGATTCAAAGAATTCTGTGTTAAATGAATAGCCTGCTTTTTCAAGTCCGAATAACACTTGTTTATAAGCATTTTGATAGGATTTTGATGCAGGGACAGCTAGATCTTTTTCTAGAAACTCATTACCTTTTTCAGACATTTTCCCAGCGTTATTCAAATGAGCTTTTAGTTTATTTCCTTTGTGATCTGCTTGATCGGAGATATCCTTTAAGATGCCGATAGCATTTTTATTGACAATTTTATCCGATAAATAAAAATTAAAGAGTATATCTGCAAGTAATACTTCAGTTGGTTCATTAAAATCGTTTTTTGTTACATACCCCCATAAACATATGGTTAACTTATGTTTGATTTCCAAGAGCCGATCACTTTTAAGAACCGACTCATGAATATACTCCTCTTGAACAGCTTGTTCATATTGGTCAATCAATTGTTGAAGTACATCAAGTTCATTAATATCTTTTTGTTTAAAGTCTCCGATTTCATCAAATTCCGCTATCAGTTTAGAATCAAACTTAGCATTAGTTTCTTTTATGACTGTCGCGAAACGCTTTAATTCATTTATTGCAATCTGATCATAGATTTTTGCAATTCTGGTGTCCTCATAGAATTCATATTCACTTAACCACTGTTTTACATTTTGCTCACTAGAGTTATTGCCCTTGGCAACCACCGCTTGCCCAATTCCGCCGAAAATCATTGCAAAGATCAATAAAAAACTCAATATACTTTTTACTTTATTTTTCAACGTGATAATCACCCCTATAAAAATATTAATTTAACCTATTACGATATCATGGTTCCCATCCAAAGAAATATTGTCAAAATTCTTAAGTTAATGTCATTAAATGAACTCCTTTACAATTGTTATTTTCTAATAGCAACTAGTTAGTACCTATAAAAGCAAAATAGGAATTTACTCCAAACAACGATAATGCTGAATATTCTGAAATTTACCAAATCAGAAAGACACCTAGTGCATTGCCTTTTTAAATTTACCGAACATAAATAAGTCTTTGAACCAATAGATTTTCGGACTGTAAACCAATGGCTGATTCCCGTTTAGCTCCTCAACCGTTTATATGAAACGTGTCAGAGGATGATGCTTTTTGTTCCTTGGACTGTGCCGAAAATGCAAAAAGCATTGAAGAGCATAAAATAAACAGTAACAGCTCTTATAGTTCCTTGAGGGATAAACTCATTTTTTCTCCTTCCCTCCCTAAAAAATAATTTTTTCAACTAAGTATTAGTTTACAGATTAAAAATATGGATTATAAGGTAAAAATTTCCTATATATTTTTATCAGACTTATGAATTAATGGTCTTATTTTTAGAGATTAAACCAATATATAGCCAATTTTCTTTAAATCCACCTTTTAATTCAGATGTACTTTCCTTTTCCTATAAGAAAAACCCTTTAGATATCCACAAAGGGGTAAAGCATCGTAACTTTTTTGCAAACATCACAACTTTATTCAAAATATCTCATTTTTTTATAAAAAACGTGACTATATTTTAGATACCACACTCTGTACAATTTTAGGGTTCATTTCTTTAGCCATTGCAGGTTTACTATGTAACCGATGAACGAACAAAAAAGACCTTCAATTGAAGGTCTTTACTCATATGAGGAACAATGTGGATAAAGGCCCCTCCCTTAATGTGTCAATAAGACCATTTCTCACCATCTGTAATCCACTGATTTTTCTTTAAATCAAAGGATTCATAATCATCGTGAAGAGAAAAGTAGGCTGGCAATAAGATTGCTTGTCCATCTGCTTTTTTCCAGCAATCTGCGACCCAAGTAGCAAACGCTTGTTTTTCTGCAAGGTTAATTTCTTCTTCATTTTTTTCGTAGAAATCCCAAAAGTCTTCTGTTTGATTACCTAAAAGGTGGGTGTATCTTACATTTTCAATCATACCCAGACTACCTGCAAAGATAGTAGAATCCTTCCCCTCGTTAAAGACTTCATTAGCCTGTCTATCCATTGAGAACATAGTAATGGATAAGTTAAACTCGGAAGGATCATTTACAAATGCTACAAAATCCAATAATTCAACTTTAGAGTAAATGGTGTATTTATGTAACTCCTTTATATTGCTGATTAATGTTTCCGATTTTGCTTCAAGGTTTTCTTCGACTGACTTCATATAACTGTCTATCGTATAAAGAGATTTGACTTCTTCATCTTCTTTGACTGTTTTTTCTTCATCTTCTTTGACTATTTTATCATCAGAATTGGCTTTCTTGTTCTCCGTGTTTAATGCTTCACAACTCAATACCCCCAATAATAAAATAGAAAATAAAACAAGTGATGCTTTTTTCAAATATTCTCCTCATCTCTATAACTTTTCCATCATACTTCAACCAATTATACCTAAACGATCTCCGAAGCATACAAAAAAATACCCGACAAGGATTCCAAGCAGGTCAGCTTTAGCAGAGGCGCTAATACCGTTTCCAATAATCCCCAAGAAAAAGCTGCCTTAAAGACAACTCCGATCTTTAGCTAACTCACCCGTTAGCTATCCATGAATCGCAAAGAATGAAAATGGTTAGGAAGTTTCTATACTGATACTGACCTTAATCCAGTCAACACTAATCCATAGTCTAATTAATTAACGCTCTCCTCTTTTTTTAAACGATTGAGTAGGGTCGTCTTAAGTATTGTCATTTTTCATTTTTAAAGAAACTTATTTTCATGGTAGTTTAAGTGCAACCCTTAACATACAACATTTTTTGAAGAGTGAAGGACACATTATCCCCCTCATTCCTTAATAAATAAGAGAGATTTTTTATGCGATAAATCTATAAAATCCTCTCTAATAAGTCCCCTACTTTCTCTGCCATTTCCTCCGGTGGATAAGGCATGCCATTTTTTAACCACCATTCCACTACACCTACATAAGCATTTGCCACAAATTCGACAACTACATCTTCACTTTGACCAAAATTTTTTCCTTTTGTTATATCCACGTCTTTTTTGAACTCTTCGATATTATGCTGAACAAACCGGCTGCGAAAGTACGGAGCTCCCTCACTTGCCAACATCGTCGAAAAAAATAAATAATTACGTTCAAGATATTCCATGCAGTGTACAGTCGATTCAATCCAATCCATTTCAGCTTCCGATTCACAAAGGTTAACCATGTTATTGATATGTTCTTCTATGATTTTATCCAACAGATCAAATTTATCCAAGTAATGGAGATAAACAGTTGCACGGTTAATATTTGCCCTGTCAGAAATATCCTGAATGGTCATGCTATCAAAATTTTTTTCAGACATCAATTCAAGAAATGCTTTCTTAATTGCTTCTTGAGTTCTTACAATTCTTCTATCCACTTTTGCCATATTAACACCATACTTTCCTTGAGATAGTCAACAATTTTTATTGATTTGTTGTTTAAACAACAAAACTGATTAAATTAACGATTTATATGCCTTGTTTTGTTTAAATTTATATTTTAAATTATAGACAGATGTCGAGAAAACATCAATTGTAGTTTTATTTTACATGAAAGGATGAAACGAAATGACAATTGAAAACAAAGTGGTTGTAATTACAGGCGCAAGTTCGGGTATTGGGGAAGCAACAGCTAAGCTGTTAGCTGAAAAAGGTGCAAAAGTTGTACTTGGCGCAAGACGTGAAGAGCGTTTAGCAAAATTAGCAGAAGAAATTAGATCGAACGGTGGTCAAGTGGCTTATCGCGTCACTGATGTCGTTAACCCAGATGATAGTCAGCAGCTTGTTCAACTAGCTAAAGACACTTTTGGGGGTGTTGATGTAATCTTCTTGAACGCTGGACTAATGCCTAATTCACCACTTTCCGAATTAAAAACTGACGAGTGGAACAGCATGGTTGACGTTAATATTAAAGGTGTATTGAATGGTATTGCAGCAGTATTGCCAACATTTACTTCGCAAAAGTCTGGACATGTCATCACTACGTCATCAGTAGCTGGGCTTAAAGCATACCCAGGCGGTGCTGTTTATGGAGCAACAAAGTGGGCTGTTCGTGATTTAATGGAAGTTTTGCGTATGGAATCTGCCCAAGAAGGTACTAACATCCGCACAGCAACTATTTATCCAGCAGCGATCAACACGGAATTGCTGGATACGATTACTGATAAGAATATTTCAGAAGGTATGACTGCGCTGTACGAACAATATGGTATTGCGCCTGATCGAGTTGCCAATATTGTGGCATTCGCTATTGATCAGCCAGAAGATACGAACATTAATGAGTTTACAATTGGACCAACAAGTCAACCTTGGTAATAATAAAAGGAAGATAAAACTAAGAGCTATTCATTTTCTGAAATTTAGGCTGTCGAGAAAATCTTGACAGCCTTTCAATTTCTTCTCGGGATGTTTACAGGCTTTAACTGGAGAAATCTCCTCTGATCAAAATTATTATCCGAAAAATGGAGGAATTAACATGTCAAAGGATACGAAAGTTGCACTTGTCACAGGCGGAAATAGAGGAATTGGATATGAATTGGTCAAACAATTAGCTTTGATAGGTTTTAAGGTTATTTTGTCAAGTCGGAATCCGGAGATGGGTCATAAAGCGATACAACAACTTAGGGAGTCAAATCTGGACGTTTCGTTTGTGTCGATAGATGTCAATAATCAAGAAAGCATCCGTCAAGCTGCGGTAGCAATAAATGAGAAGTATGGAAGATTAGACGTATTGATTAATAATGCTGGCGTGTATCTGGATGAGAATAAACAATTATTGAATATGGATCCATCAATTTTAGAGAATACAATGGCAACCAATTTCTTTGGAGTTTACTATATGATCCGTTCCTTTATTCCCCTCATGGAAAAACAAGGCTATGGGAGAATCATCAATGTTTCCTCAGAATATGGGGCAATGAGCGAAATGTCATATCCAGGAGTAGGAGCTTATAAAATGTCCAAATTTGCCCTGAATGGATTGACACAATTAATAGCTGTAGAAATCAAATCTGATATCAAAATAAATGCGGTCGACCCGGGATGGGTAAGTACAGATATGGGGGGACCATCTGCTCCAAGAACTCCTGAGCAAGCTGCTGAATCTATCCTTTGGTTAGCTACTACTGGAGCTGAAGGACCTAACGGGGGATTCTTCAAAGATGGAAAACGAATCGATTGGTAGCAATACTTCATGAGCAAATTATTTGGTGTTAAAGCTGGTTCGATGAAACCATCTTTTGCAATTGTTATTGCTTTAGAACCAATTAAAGAAAAAATCCGGTTTTCCTTTGCCTAACCAGGATAACCGGATTTTTCTATAATTTGGTGAAGAAATATACCTAAACTAAACTGTCCCGTTTTTGCCATATGAAAAAGGCTGCCTCAGCAACCTGCCTTATTGAAGTAAAGCACCTTAGTTGAAGTATTTTGCGAGTATTATTTCATAGACTGTAGATATGCTGGTTTATTAACATTCAATCGAGATTTTTTTCATAAATCGTTTTTAATTTATCTTCCGTAGCTGTTCCCTCTACTGGTGTATAGATACTGCATCTTAGGTCCATGTCCCCCTGGACTTGGAGAGAAGTTAAATTAAACAGCATCTTACCGGCTTTGGCATGTCTAAATTCAATCATCATTTCTGGAGCTTTACTCACTTGACTTTCTTGCCATAAAGATTGAAATTCCGGATGAGAATCACTCATTTCTTTAATAAATAGGTTATACCACTCATCACCTAAGTAGTGACCATAATAGGCACGAAAAATGGAAAGAAATCCTTTAACAAAATGCTCCCAATTCACAGCTAATGATTTTAATTCTTTTCTTGTAAATAATAGATGGATCAAATTTCTTTGGTCATCAGGAAGTTGTTCAAAATCTAGAAATACGTGAGCGGCAGCATTGTTCCAACCTACAATATGACAATGTCGATCTGTAATGATAGTAGGGCAATACGTTAACTCCGCTAAAATTCTTTCCAAAGAAGGACTAAGTTTTGGCTGATCCTTCTTTCGATGAATAATGGATGATTTCACTTCTAAAGCTAAATCATATAGATACTCTCGTTCATCATTATTTAATTGCAGAGCTGTAGATATGCAATCCAATACGCTTGTAGAGACCTTTATATCCCGACCTTGCTCTAGCCACGTATACCAAGTAGTACTAACTCCCGCCAAATGTGCAACTTCTTCTCTTCGTAAGCCAGGTGTTCTTCTCCGTGTACCAGCAGGTATACCTATAGATTCAGGCTTAATTTGGGATCGCTTCGTTTTCAAAAATGTAGACAAAGCTTCAAGTCTGGTTTTATCATTCATTTCTAAACCCTCCATCATAACCATTTAACCGGGTAGTTATTATACCAGGATAAACGCTCACTTGTAATAGGATAACCCTGAAGTATAATACGAGTATACTATTCATTTGGGGTGATGAAAAATGGAAAGAGTCGTTATTACCGGAATGGGAGTAGTCTCTCCTATTGGAAACAACGTAGGAAAATTTTGGAGAAATCTGACTGAAGGTAAGTCAGGCATTTCCTCTATTGATACATTTGATGTGAGCAACCATAAAGCAAAAATTGCTGGAATTATTCGTGATTTTAATGCAGATGATACTTTAGGAAAAAATGAAGCCCGACGTCTAGATCGCTTTTCCCAATTTGCTTTGGCTGCTGCTGAACAAGCTTGGACTGATTCTAAATTAGATATTGATGATATCAATCTAGAAAGACTTGGCGTATATGTTGGTTCGGGGATAGGAGGAATTGAAACATTGATTGAAAATGTGGATACTCTTCGAGAGAAAGGTCCAAGAAGAGTCAGTCCAACCCTGGTACCAGCCATGATTTCTAATGCTGCCGCAGCCCAAATTAGTATCAAATGGAACGCAATGGGACCTACTATGTCACCTGTTTCTGCTTGTGCAATCGGAAATACCGCTATTGGTGAAGCATTCAGGCTTATTCGCTTTGGAGAAGCTGATGCCGTTTTTGCTGGAGGAGCAGAGGCAGCTATTACAGATTTATCACTAGCTAGTTTTGGTAATGCTACAGCATTATCAACGAGAAACGATAATCCAGCTAAAGCTAGCCGCCCTTTTGATGTAAATCGAGATGGATTTGTCATGTCAGAAGGAGCAGGAATTTTAATCTTGGAATCTTTATCTCACGCTTTACGCAGAGATGCTGAGATTTATGCTGAGGTCATAGGGTATGGTGCAAGTTCTGATGCCTATCATATGGTAGCTACACACCCAGAAGGAAAAGGAGCCTACCTTGCAATGAAAATGGCTTTGAAAAACGCAAATATTTCTCCAGAAGAGATTGATGTTATTAGCGCACATGCAACAAGTACAGAAGTGGGAGATCTATCTGAGACACTGGCGATTAAAAAGCTATTTGAATCAAAAGCTTATCAAATCCCAATAACAGCTAATAAATCTATGCTAGGTCATATGTTAGGAGCAGCTGGAGGCGTGGAAGCAATTGCTTTGGCAAAAAGTTTAAAGGAAGGAATTATTCCTCCAACCATTAACTTAGAAAAGCCTGATTCATTATGTGATTTAGATTATGTACCAGGTGTTGCTCGTAAAGTGAAAATAAGTACTGGTCTATCCAATTCATTCGGTTTTGGAGGTCATAATGCAGCTATCGTTTTAAAAAAATACGAGTGAATTGACTTTCACTCGTATTTTTATTAAAGTCCTCAATAGTACTTTTAGTTAGCGCCGTATTGGGTCTTATTGGAATCAACTTCGAAAAAGGCTATTTTCTTCGATTATGGTTTTTTACTTATTCAGAAAGCCATATTTTTTTAAATACCTTTTAGCTATACTAACTAATTTAGTAAACAAAACAGTTTGAATTCCTTGTCCACAAGTTTTCTGAAGTAAAACATATTAATACTCTTATTGGTATTGACCACAAACAATAATTTTTCATTATCTTTTATCATCCATATAAACAAGGCTACATTTTTCTTCGATTAAGAAAATGATAAAAAAAGATCTAGTGCCAATGACTAGATTCTCTTTTTAATATCTTCTCTTAATGATTCAATGATAGTACCTGATAAGTTTGCAGGAAGAGATGAACCATCCTCAAAAACCCATGCATTAATTATTTCAAGATCTTCTTTTTTTAAAGTAATGCTATAATCTTTATCATTGTGAGTAAAGTCAGCTGTAACCGATTCTTCACCATTAAACTCGTCATCAATAATCATACTTTTTATTTCATATGGCTTCACGATGTAATCTCCTTTTTAACATTCTTGTCTATAGAATTAACCTTATATGATTGTTTATTCATTTTTTTCACGCCAAACAAAAAAACGAAGGGCTATTTTCAGAAGATGAAAGAATGTCAATTCCATTAACTTTGTGGTTATCATAGTTGAACATTCATATTTTCTCTCCATCACTTCTTCATTTTCCTTCATGATCTTCACCTAATCCTTTATCACAATCGGCTAGATATGACTTCGTTTTTAGTGAACTATTCCGGGAAAGGAGAACGGAGATTTTAGTCTGATGATAAAACTTTTCCAAATATATGAGGATTAAGGGAAAAATCGGAGCGCAATAGGAAGCAAGTGCACTATTAAATGTTCTCTTCCTGCTTTATAAAAACAACAATAAAACAAGCGTTACTTACTGATCAAAGTAAGTAACGCTTGTTTACTAATTCTTACTCAAGAACTGATTAGTGGGCCTTTTTTTATTTTATAACATACCCTAATTATTTTTAGGATTCCCCATCCCCATTATCAAAAAATGAATCAAATCCCCCATCAAATTCCTCTGTTGCTTCTTCAAACATCTCCTCCATATCAAAACCTTCCATCATCTCAGTGAATAACATAGTCCCTAAAACACCCACTGCTAATCCACCAACCATTCCAGGTATAGCGTTTCCCATTTGGGAAGAGCGACCATGAGGTTGATTTGCGGAATAAGAGAACGGCTGTGTAAAAGCATAAGGCTGTTCAATAGCTTCCGATATATACTCTCCAAGTAGCTTATGAAGATCGTCTTCTTGCTCAAGAACTTCTTGATTTAAATGAAACTCTCGTTTCGCTTCAATTTCCTTGTAGCCGCTTTTACAGTCAACCTCCATCCAGACCCTGATACCTGATTCTTCATTGGCAAACCGCATTTCCACTTCATTTACTTGACCCATGAATTGTTGAGTGGGAAAGAAAGCAAATTCCTGTCCATATTGATCGAGTTTACCTGAGTCAGCTGTCTCGCGAAATCCTAATTGAGCCATTGCATTAAAAATGGATGTGATGGATTCCTGGGATTGGATGACTAGCCGGTCTACATCTTTGCGGTCGACCCCGCCCTCAATATCAAGATGTGTATCCAGATAGTATGAGACAGTTCCCCTTGAAATAGGTATATTCGCAGGTAGGACGTAATGAAAAGGAATGACCTTACGTTCTTTTGGCTGAATACAATCTCGATTAATTAATGGTATATGTGCAACTTCCTTAGTAACGCTTCCTTGGTTTAATACCACATTCATCATCAACCGGACAGTCACTTGATTGATTTTTTGTTCCACCTCACCGCCTTGAATGACTATCTGCCCTTGAATGCTTTCTCCAGCTTGATAATTATGATTGTCACATTGTAAATCTACAGTTGCAGCTCCTTTTCCTAAGCTGGCTAAGATTTTTTTAAACATACGTCCTCTTCCCTTCGTCAAACCTATATTAGAATTTATATGTATAATGGGGCGTAATTAGAAAGAACAGGAAATCCATTTGTTTTTTATGAGATTTCTAAATTATCCCTGATAGTATTACGTCAAAAAATGAAAAAAGTTTCAAATAATTTGCCGCAGTAAGTGATCTTCATTTGATAATGGGGTTCGTCGTCTTTTATGATGCTGTTGATGGATTATTAAATTAAAAAGAGAAGGATTGATTCCTTCTCTTTAATTATTAATTATATTAATATAGGGGGCAATCCAGCAATAAAACGGCAAAGTAAAGAAAGAGAGAGTTCAATTTTCTCTCTAAAAAAAAGCCAGGAGCTAACAATCCTCCGCCCTGGCATTTTTTTTGTTTAGATAATACTTTAAAAATAACAGTTCGTCTTTATTATTATATATCCATTTCCCGGAACATTATTAGCCATTAAACTAATTTATCCTCGCTGGTAAAACAAACCTATTCCATCCCTCTTAAATGCATGCGCTTACATTCAACTCCGGATAAACACTTCTCTCTTTCACAACAGATCCGTTCATTATTACCTTACTGGGCTAAAGGTATATTCCTATCTAAAATATATAGAAATAACCGACTTCACGTTATTAAGGGATATTAGAACCATATTATAATTTCTCGATTAAGGATTGCAATTCCTCTTGAAGGTTTCCTTTTGAAAAAGCAGAGTGCAGAATTTCATGAACAGTATTTAAGGATATTTGTAGTTTTTCTTCACCTAATGTAGTTAAACGTGTGTAAATACCTCTTCGATCATCTTCGCATATTTGCCTTTGTAATACGCCGCAGCTTTTTGCTTCAAGCCTGACTACCAGCCTGGATATAGCACTTTGACTTAATCCTACCATCTCTTGTAATTGTTGTAGCCTCAATTGTTTTTCGCTTGTTTTGGATAAAAAGTAAAGAACGTAAAACTCTTTTAATGAAAGGTTATGATTTTTTTGCAAAGCACTTTCCAGCTCATTCGTAATGCTCATTTGAATATTTGTAATCGAGAGCCAATTATCTAAATACTTCTTTTCTTGGTTGTTATTCATGCACATTCCACCCTGTTCCATCCTATATAATAAAATTTGGCACTTTAATTGATTATCATAAGGTCTATAAATTGTTCTATAATACTCCATAAAAAATAATTTTACCAAAGCCATAATGTAATGGTTAAACTTATTTAAATAAGTGCGTGCGCCGTTTCCATGTATGTTATATGGTTCTTCTCATTTTAGACGAGTTTCTTCTTTTTGTCTAAAATTGAGTTAATCCAAAAAAAAAGCAGTCAAAATGACTGCTTTTTTCTCTAACCAATTATAACTGAACAGGACCCTATTTCATTTCCACCCCAGTTAAGTGAAAGCTGGTCTTGATCTGAAAGAGGACCGACGCCACTTGGAGTACCGGTATAAATTATATCTCCTTTTCCAAGCCCAAAATGCTCTGCTGTAAATTCTATAATGGTTTGCAAATCAAAAAGTAAGTCTTTAATATTCCCGACTTGTACACGCTCTCCATTTTTTAAAAGGGAAAAATCTAATTGTTCACATGCTTCGACTCCTGGAAACGGAATAAAATCACTAACAACTGCCGAATTTTTGAATCCTTTAGCCAAAAGCCAAGGATGCTGTTTCTGTTTTAACTGTGATTGAACATCTCTAAGTGTCAGATCCAACCCAATGGCCATGGAATCTACTATTTCATCTACTTTCATTCCTGATTCGAACTGTTTTGCGATATGTATGACAAGTTCAGTTTCGAAGTGAACGGAACCCTGATTACTCGGCAACGTAATTGACTGACCGTGTGCTTCCACGAGCGAATGAGTCGGTTTTGAAAATAAAAAAGGGGAAGTTGGTATTTCATTATTCAATTCTTTTGCATGCAAGGCATAGTTTCGACCTACACAATAGATATTTTTAATGTTTTTCATAAAAACCACTCTTTTCTTTTAAGAAATAAATATTTAAATGATAGTGGAACAATTTGAAAACCTTACTCATGGCATAAGAAGAAGCCAAGTACATTTTATATTTTTCTGACTTTTTATACAATGATTAATATAATTTCATGTTCGAATGACGTTAGGGCGGTCCAGATTTTAACTTGCGGATAAAATACGAAGTCTTAATGCCCTATGATTGGTGAAGAAGAATATATCCACATAATTATTTTTATTTTGACAAAAAAAGAGCCAACTTCTAAACATGATTCTATTCAGCGAGATCAGCATCCTCATCACCTCAAGTTTTAATACTTTTATTTTAAAACAAAAATGACTCCTGGCAAAAGTGTTCTATCTAAAAGGCAAGACAAAGTTAATTGGAGTGGGTGTTCGACTCCTGCTTAGAAAAGCGCGTCTAGGGGAGACCCCGCAGGCGAAAGCCGAGGAGGCTCCCCTACTTCCCGCGGAAAGCGAGTGCCCTACGTTCCAATCAACGTCCAAATTGTACAAGCCATAAAAATAGACAAACTCGATTTTCATCGAGTTTGTCTACAGTCTGAGCCAACAAAAATTGTTGGCTCTCTGATTTAAAAAGTAGAAGCTAAATCTTTTGAACGTGCTATAGCATTTTCTTTAATTTCTTGTGCTTTATCAGGCATTGCTGCATGTCCTTCAACGAATAAACCTTCAAAGGAAGGCACTCCGAAGAATTGCATGATGATATTTAGATATCGGTGACCCATTTCCATTTCAGCTGCCGGTCCTTCTGAATAAATACCACCGCGAGCTTGAATATGCAAGGCTTTTTTATCAGTTAAAAGACCAACTGGGCCTTGTTCGGTGTATTTAAATGATTTACCTGCAACAGCTACTGAATCAATATACGCTTTCAAAACCGGCGGGAATGAAAAATTCCATAAAGGCGATACAAATATATATTTATCGGCGGCTATGAATTGCTCACATAATTCTGAGAGACGACTAACTTTCGCTTTCTCCTCCGACGAGAGTTCTTCAAAACCCTTCCCAGCTTGAAGTTTCCCCCAACCACTGAAAACATCCACATCAATTTCAGGAATATTTTCTTTATAAAGGTCAATATTCACAATTTCATGGCTAGGATTTACTTCTTTATATGTGTCAATAAATGCTTTTCCAACGGCCATACTGTAAGATTGTTTGTCATCATGAGGATGGGCCGTGATATACAATACCTTTGTCATTCAGTATCTTCCCTTTCTTTTTACATATTTGAACATTCTAGTTTGTCTAGGGAATTCAACCTTTATACAATTACTCGAACTAAAATATCTTTAATTGATGGGTATAAAATTAAATCCGTAAGATAATTCGTTTTCGAGGGTAGTAAGGTATAAATCTTCTTTCATTTTGTGAGAAAGGATATGAATTTTGGATATGATAAAATAAGACAATCTGGTTCACTTTAGGAGGACTAAGTAAATGACGAATTCAATAAAATTTGATCTTCACACTCACCATGAACGCTGTGGACATGCTATCGGCACAATTGAGGATTATGTAAAGCAAGCCATCGAATACGACTTGCATTATATTGGGATTTCTGATCATTCTCCATATTTTTATAGTGAGGACGACCATCTTTACCCAACTATTGCAATGGCAAAAAGTGAACTTGTTCCTTATATTGAGGAAGTTCTTCGCTTAAAAGAGAAATATGCAGACAAAATTCACGTGTTATTAGGAATGGAAAGTGATTTCTTCCCTGATCACATTGAAGTCTACCGCGATCAATATCTTTTACACCCTTTTGACTACATAATTGGATCTGTTCATTATGTTCAGGATATTAGCATTTTTAAAAGAGGGCGTTGGAATGGCTTAACCTCTAAAGAACAGTCAAAAGTAAAGGATGAATATTATGAATTAATACAGAAATCGGCTAAAAGCGGAGTGTTCCAAATCTTAGGCCATATTGATGCAATGAAAGGTTTTTATCCAGCCTTTTCTTCCATTGAGACAGACATTATTGAAAAAACGCTAAAAATCATTAGTTCAGAAGATATCGCCATTGAGATTAATACCTCTGGTAAAACGAAAGATTGTGGTGGGTGGTATCCAGCAGATGACATTTTAGAACGAGCTCTTTTCCATAATGTGAAGGTAACCTTTGGATCGGATTCGCATACACCGGAACGTATTGGCGATGAATTTGAACTAGTTAAAAAAAGACTAAAAGAGATCGGCTTTTCCGAGTGGGCTTACTTTGTTAAAAAGGAAAGGATTCTCACTCCACTTTAACCTTTCAATCAGAACAGGTCCGATCATTAGAGCTTCCTGTAACCACATGTGGAATGAACTTTTTAGGCCGAAGTCCAAAAATTAAAACTGAATCCTGTTAAACCCCTCAACTGATCAATGAATCGGTACCATTTTTTTTTATGGGCATAAAATAATCATTATGCATCCTGTCATAAAAGTCTTCACGATTGCTTACACGTTTTTCTCCGTTCATTTCAATGAATTCCAGTCATCGCCATATTTTCTTGCATAAAATAAAAGTATTTAGGGAATTAATAACTAACCATTCGTTTATATTATAAAAAGGAGTTGATTTTGGGATGATTGATAACCCATTGCATAAAGAGAATGACGAAACCCTTGTAGAGTCAGTTGAAGGTGGTATCAACTCTTCAATAGGGCGATCCGAAGCCCCACCAAAAAACCAGTCAAAAGATCCTGAATTCGATCTTTTTGGCACAGTATTAAATGGGTATCTTTAATTTATACTTCCTTTTGAATAACCTTATTTCAAGACCTAAAACATTATAAATTCCTATAAAGAAGAGCACATATTAGTCACGCATAATATGTGCTTTCCTTTTATTAAATTCAAGCGCCCTTTTCGTTAATGATATTCCTTTTGCTCTTCATTGTTCTTCTGGAATTAACACTTCTGCCTGTCCATTTATTAACATTAAGGAAAAAGGTTGCACCAGCAACCTTCCTTTAAGTAAGCCCTCTTATTCATGAAATAGCTGAAGCTGGTCCATTTTAGCTTCCCGAGTTTGCCTCGTTAACCGGCTGTTGCATTTGTACCTTGTCCCCTATTTGAATGGAAAGCAAATCCTCCCCTACTAACACAGTTCCTTCATATGTTTTTTTTGTTCTTTCGAGCAAATCAGCTTTTTCTTCTGTTAATCCTCCCAATAATACTATATGTGAGTACACAGCAAGTTTTGGTTGTATTTGGCTAAAGACTTTACCTGCTTCCTCCGGTGTAGTGTGAAGATCAAGTATATTGGCGATTGATTCTGATTCATTATCAGGTTTTGCCGCTGCAACCTCATGAATCACCACATCAGCACCTTTGGAAAATTTTATAAGATTTTCATTATAGCGGGTGTCGCCTGAGATAACTACTGAATGTCCTTTGTAATTAACCCGATAACCGAAAGCCGGCTCTATTGATTTATGGTCAACCTTGAAGGCTATTACTTCAATTCCCTTTTTGTTATAGACAATACCCTCCTTGATATCATTTGCGACAATACTTGCTCCTTCAACGTTCCCATTTCCAGAGTCATCCCTTGCATCCAAATCGGCTTTATATGCTTTATTCATATGTACCATCATTTTCTCGGTTCCCTTAGGTCCCCAAATCTTAAACGCTTGCTCTCTTTTCCCTCCTGTTGGTAAGGAACCTGTAAGCCATACGTCCGGTATGCCGATTGTATGATCCGAATGCAAATGCGTAAGGAATAACTTATCAACACTTCCTGGTAACATATTCGCTTTATATAATTGTAAAGCGGTTCCGCGTCCAGCATCAAAGAGGAGTTTTTCATTACCAACTTCTACAAGAGTAGCTGGACCGGAGCGGGATGTACTTAAAAGTGGAGAACCTGTACCTAATAGGGTTACTTTAAAATCGGTTTGCTGGACCGCTGTTTGGCCAAATGAAGGAAGAAATAATGATAATGATAGAATTATGGTCACTACCAACAAAAAACCAAACGAAGTATTCCTTAATCTTTTCTTCATAACAAAAACCTCCTGTCAGATTATTTGACTGTACACAAGGAAAACCCAGTTGTTTCTAATATAAAACCTTGTTTCAAAAAAACAAATGCGCAAAATAAATATTACAATATTTATAATATTCAGTCAATGATAACCGAAATAATATCGTGTATGTTGTTTCAACCTTCCATTAAGACAACCGGACTCAATTTGGGAAAGAAACGGAAATAATCTTAGTGAATATTGGATGAATCGTTCATACTAAATAAAAAATAACTGTTCAAGAAGGAGTTTATATGCCAAAAGAAAAAAATAATCCAGCTCAGCCAAAAAGTCAGGTTAGTCGATTAAACGACGTGATGGAAGTGGATACAGATGTCAATGAAGATCCTAATCGGGAAAAATTATTGGACGAATCCGTTGATGCTTTTCTAAAATCGAAAGAAGGACAGGGATATTAGGGGCAAAATTGTGGCCGCTATTGACTTGTTTTAAGACGTTTTTATATTTTTTCACGTTAAATGGGCCCCTCATGAAGCTATTGGGCGGCCCGTTTTGTTTCCTTATCAACGAACGTTTTTCTTCTTGGGATACCGCCACATCGCCATCAAGGTAAGCGCGCAAGAGATAATATACAAGGATGTTCTCTTTAATTTGCAATGGTAACGCTAAAAATACCGCATGACAAAAAAACCATCCATGTTGAAATTGATTCATAAGCTCTTCCGTTCTAACTGAATAAAGAGAGTACCTTTCTTCACAGTCCCATTTTAAAAAAACTCTGGTTCATCATTCTTACGATATATACGAGAATTCAACTTCAAACGTGAGATTTAGTAAGCACCTTCATCATTCATTTTCTGTAAGCTGTAAGTCGAAATACCCTAAATCCCTTATGTATAAGCCTTTCGGTTGAATGGTTAGACCCGTGGAACCGAAGGTGGTTTTATCATTTTCCCTCGCTTTTCCTACTAAACGTGGAGGAACTCGCCACCCCCTCAGGGCTCATGAGGACACCTGTAGATGCTTCGAGGCGGCTACACAATTGTGTGTTTTTATGAAGTAAATCTTTTTGTTCGTGAAAACAAAAAGGAAGTATTTGTTTTTGTGTGAATAAGACGAAATTATATAAAGGTGAACTAAACATTGTATATTTTCGACTTGTTGCTAAAGTACCAGTGTTTCATTCACATCTGTACTTGAACTGAGGCTCTGTCTGTATATAAAAAGCATTTCTTACTTGTGCACTCCAATTTGCAAAGGCTGATCTCCATTCAGGAGTGTTAAAGAATTGATCTACAGTTTGAGTTTCAGAATGCCAAACTATAAATAGGTTGAGTGGGGCAATTCCTCCTGCCCAAATTCCATTATTTGCGTCAGTATCTTCTTCCCTTACTAATAATAAGGGTAGACCAAATTGAAAAGCCATTGAAGGTTCTACTTGTGAATAAACTGATCCTGTCCAGAATGGAGTGGAAGGTGGAAGGGGTCCTGCATTGACATCAACTGTTTGAATTTTAAAACGACGAAGGTTTACTGCCAACATACCATAGCTTGATGAAACTAACCGACGAATATCAGTTAAAATGGATTCAGGATAACTTTCGCTTAATGGTAATGTACGCGGAAAAAGCAAAGCATTCTCAATCTCTAAAATTAGACGGTTTAGAAACCGTTGTTGGTTGTCATTTAAATGAGTTGTCGTACTTAAAAATATAGGAATACGATAAGCACGATCAATACACTCTTGGTGTGCCGATTCTATTTTCGTTTTATCTTTACGTAAAGAGCTATGCTCATTATTACTCACTTTCTCTTCATCCTTGCGTGAAGAGCTATTCTTACTTTTACTCACTTTCTCACCTCCTTTTTTTATTAGTATATGGAAAAGGAATAAGTAAGCTTGGACATAACAGGATTTCATATTAGAAAGGCTTTATAAAACAAAAATTAGTAATTTTGTCTAAGTATGAAAAATTTTATAAAAAATTTATTTAATTTAACTGAAGCAGGAAATAGGTAACCTTTCATTAAGCTATCCACAATAAGCTTTTGGATGAATTCAATGTTGAGGAAAAAATATACCCACAACAAGATTGTGGGAAAATGCTCTTGGGCATGGGGTACCGCCAGCAAACACTGGATTATAATGATTTAATGCACAAAACTCCCCATTAGTTGAAAATGACGATACAATGTTAGTGGAATAATTATATTAGAAAAAAAGGAGGTCGTTTCCATGAATATTTTAATTTTGGGTGCAACTGGACGAGTTGGGGGTCAATTAGTTATTTATGGTCTGCAAGACAATCATCATGTTACGGTTTTAGTTCGCACTCCAGAGAAGATTGCTATAAACAATGCCAATTTAACCATCATTCAAGGTAATGTTTTAAATAAAGATGATATCGTACGCGCCATGCACGGAATTGATGTAGTTATTAGTGCACTTAATACTGATGGGACAACGACTTTATCAGCAAGTATGCCACTAATTATCGAAGCTATGGAAAACGAAGGTATACAACGAATTATTACCATTGGAACGGCTGGTATCCTCCAAAGTAGAACAATCCCAAATTCTTTGCGTTATCAGACAAGTGAATCAAAGCAGAAGTCTACCCGTGCAGCGAAAGAACATCATGAAGTTTTCGATTTGCTTAAACAATCAACACTTCAATGGACAATTGTCTGTCCTACGTATTTGCCGGATGGAAAAAGAGTTGGTATATATCGTATAGAAGGCGACTTTTTGCCGGAGGATGGGGTTGAAATATCCGTTCCGGATACAGCAGAATTTGCATTTAGCCAAATAAAAAGTAACGATTTTTTAAAAGCACGTGTAGGGATCGCCTACTAAAAATTCTAATATGCATTAAACCCCTTCGAAGTTAAATCGTATTGAAAGTCGGTTCAATTTTCTTAGTCAATGAACACAGTCAGGTGAACCATTGCCAGGAATATTTCCCGGTTTCTTTTGGGCGAAGATTTTGCCTGTACCTTGTTCATGACCATCTATTCCTTTGTACTATATTCACTTTCCAAAAATAGCCACATTCTGCCGGTCAGGAGCAAATGCTTTCCCGTTCCATTTCAATACGGTCTGTACAAATCCCAGTGAGTCGGCATTGTACCTCCCTGCGATCCTCTGATAGGCTTCGAGCTCATATATGCCATCCCTATTGAAATCAACCGGATATAAACCAGATAAAGGATTGACCCATCCTTCAATCGGCGCCTTCAATATACCATCCTTTCTATAAATTTCAGATAAATATTCCTGACCCTTATAAGTCAGGTCAAGAGTGTACCTTTCTTTTAGGTAATGACTGTTCACCTTTACTTTGTATTGGTTTTCATAATGAACATCGTATTGAAAGGATTCATTGAATGAATCTGAATTAAAAATGGTCATGAGTTGGCCGTTAAGGTAGGAAAAAACATACGCATAAATGGAACCCCCGCTTCCCCCTGTATCAATGACCACTAATATGTCATCCCCCTCATTACCTGTAAAGTCACCAAGAAAAAGGGTCGGGTTATATCCTGCGTCATTTTTCATGGGAACTTGTTCATATTGATTAGTCCTCCCATTATGGATAACCAACGTTATATTCCTCCAAAAGGGACTATCAGGGGTTTTGTTTGCGGTAAGAAAAACATTGTCCTTTGTCCCATCCCCATCAATATCTCCCTGTTTTGACGTCACTATGACTATTCTGTTGGAATTTATTTGTCTTGCGGTTTGGAGGTTCAATTGCATGTCTAGCAGTTCCTGTTTGGAAGGATAAGGATTCTGAAACGACAATGCGTTATCTATCGTTTGCAGTGCTTCATTTGTTAATCCGGCCCTACTTTGGGTCTCAGCCAAACAGTACCAATAATAAGGATGATTCGTTTCTTGTATTTTTGTGTAATAGTAATGAATCGCATTTCTGATGTCATACATATCCAACTTCATCCCACCTGCCTCTTTATTTTCCATATAGAATTATATGCAAGAATTTTGTGAGTAGCCTTTAGTGCATATCTATGTCTTTTCAAATATAGCGCCATAATTATCAATGATTTCGGGGATAATACCTTTTTATTAACATATTCGCTTGCATATATTTATGTAATTTGCTATTATAACTGACGAACGTTCGTTAAATTATGAGGTGATATTATTGAAAAGTAATGAAATTAAAGAAGCCGCTCTAAAATATTTCACGATTCATGGTTATGAAGGAGCGTCGCTTTCTCAAATAGCTGAAGAAGTCGGCATGAAAAAGCAATCCATTTACGCTCATTTTAAAGGCAAGGACGATCTTTTCCTGCAAGTTTTACGTGATGCGAAAGAGACGGAGCTATCGTCGAAGCTCCAATATTTCCGTAAAGTTGATTCAAAAAACCCTGAAAAGGATTTATACGGATTCCTTCAATTGGTCATCGACCTTTTCCAAAAAAATGAGCATATAAAGTTTTGGCTGCGTATGTCCTTTTTTCCGCCAGCGCATCTTGAAAAAGAAATCGGGCAGGAAGTGATAGATATCGAGGAAAAGGTGCAGGCGATCCTGGAATGTAAATTCCATGATTGGATCAATGCCAAATTAATCGTCGAAGATGAAGCCATAACGCCGACCTATGCATTCTTGGGAGTCGTGGATTCCATTTTGCTTGAGCTTGTATACGGCAATGATGAGAAACGGCTGAATGATAAATTATCAGCCTCCTGGAAAGTGTTTTGGAGGGGTATTTCGCTAAAATGATTCACAAAGAAAGTGGTGTTAAAACATGAATAAACCAATTAAAGATCAAAAGGCGGTATTAATTATTCTTCTAAGCAATATATTCATTGCTTTTCTGGGAATAGGACTCATCATCCCCGTTATGCCGTCATTTATGAATATCATGCATTTATCCGGAAGCACGATGGGCTATCTGGTTGCCGTATTTGCGGTTTCACAGCTTGTCATGTCTCCATTCGCAGGTCGTTGGGTTGACCGTTACGGCAGAAAGAAAATCATCATCATCGGCTTATTCCTTTTTGGTGTTTCGGAACTGATCTTCGGTGTAGGGACAAATGTGTCGGTGTTTTATTTATCTAGGATCCTAGGCGGAATCAGTGCCGCCTTTATCATGCCTGGTGTTACTGCATATGTTGCGGACATTACATCCGTTCAAGAAAGGCCAAAAGCAATGGGCTATATTTCAGCCGCCATTAGCTTGGGCTTTATTATAGGACCAGGAATCGGTGGCTTTGTTGCAGAACATGGTATACGCTTGCCCTTCTTCCTTGCGGCGGGCATTGCTTTTATAGCTTGCCTTTCATCAATATTCATTTTAAAAGAACCGATGACAAAGGAACAGCTTGCAAAAGTTTCTGCTAATACAAAGCAAACGAACTTTATCGGCGATTTAAAAAAATCCCTGAATCCGCTTTACTTCATTGCGTTCATCATTGTATTTGTACTCGCTTTTGGTTTGTCAGCCTATGAAACGGTTTTCAGCCTATTTTCTGATCATAAATTCGGCTTCACGCCGAAGGATATTGCCATTATCATTACAATAAGCTCTATCTTCGGAGTTGTTGTGCAAGTATTCATGTTTGGAAAGCTGGTAGATATTCTCGGCGAAAAGAAGCTTATCCAATTATGTTTAATCGTCGGGGCCATTTTTGCGGTAGCTTCCACTATGATTTCCAGCTTTTTGGCAGTACTAGTGGTAACTTGCTTCATATTCCTTGCATTTGACCTGCTTCGTCCGGCGTTGACGACATTTTTATCAAAAGCTGCCGGGAAAGAACAAGGATTCGTTGCTGGAATGAACTCCACCTATACGAGCTTAGGGAATATCGCAGGGCCATCCATGGGAGGATTGCTTTTTGACGTAAACATCCACTACCCTTATCTTTTCGCTGCTGTCATTATCGTCATTGGCCTTGGCATTACAGTCATTTGGAAAGAAAACCGATTGACAGAAAGCTTAGCGAAATAATGAAAGTCCCGGATTGTTATTCGTACCCTTCCTTTCTATCTGGCAAATTCTCAAACTTGAAAAATGATATTCTACTAAAAAACCCCCCTTGTCCATATTTAGGCAAGGGGGGTTTTTAGTAATCTTTTGAGAACGGGATTATTACTACCCTTGCTCACGATAACCGCTCCAAATTGATTTTGAATGTATATCGATCAGCCCGGTAGACAGATCTGACAACCGCAAGTGGTTGATTGGTTTCAAGGGTACTTCTTCGTTCTATCAGCAATACAGGGGAAGCTTCAGCTACCCCGAGCATTTCCGCCTCTTTTTTTTGAGCGATGGAGGCTTCAATTACCTGTCTGCCATGCTGGATTTTTAAGCCGTACTTTTTTTCAACATAATCATGAATGGCACTTACAGCTATTTCTTCCGTAAGGTCCAGGGCATGATTTTTAGGGATGTATAGCCTTTCATATGCCATCGGCAACCGATCAGCAAGCCTTACACGTTCCAGTTCGAAAATAGCAGTTCCTGCTTCAACCTCAAGTTTTGCAGCAAGCTCATGATCTGCCTTGACCTCCGTAAAACTGATAACTCGCGTACTTGGTTTAAGTCCTCTTGAAATCATATCCTCTGTAAAGTTAGTCAGACCTTGCAAGGGCGGCTCCGATTTATGTTCGGCAACGAATGTTCCTTTTCCGCGCTGCCTGTATAAATAACCGCCATTCACGAGGTTAGAAATGGCCTGTCTCACCGTCATCCTGCTTATGCCATATTTTTCAGTGTATTCTTTTTCTGAAGGAATCATCTCTCCTGGCACCAATTCAAGACTTTGAATCGCTCCTTTAATCTCCTCTTCAAGTTGATGATAAATGGGACTCGGAGAATTCTTTTGGATCATTCAGCTTACATCTTCCTTTCATCGTGATGTATATTTTTACAAGGCATCCTGATCGGAAACATCTCAAGCTAAAATTTAGGTTCGTTCATTTTATCCATTTTATTAGGCCCACATTTAGGTATCCACATTCCTTTTTGTGAATTTCAGTACCGATTCCCTTGAACGTTCAATTTCGTTTTTATTTTCATTATAGTATTTCGAAACATACGCATAGAAAATAATGCTGACCGTTAGAAATTGGGCAAAAAGCGAACTTGTTGCAGCACTTCGGAATTTAGCCTCCGGTGCACGTACATGATTTAGTGACATATCAACTCTTTTAGTTAGTCCATTGTTCCCCAATCGCGATAAACCAATTGTTTTAATGCCATATGCTTTAGCAATATCAACGAGTTCCAGAATTTCTTCAGTTTCGCCACTATTGGATATACAGAAAAAAACGGTATTCTTTGATGATGCAGCAAGTGCAGTGGCCGTAATATGCGGGTCTTGATTGGCACTTACAATCTTTCCTAACCGTAACCATTTCTGTGTAATATCTTCAGCAACGAGCCATGATGCCCCTAAACCATAGACATAAATCACATCTGCACTCCTCATGGTTTCAATGATATTGTCAAGAACGGCCTCATCCAAATAATGTGCCGTTTCTTGTATGGCCTGGACGGAATTGGACACAATTTTATTTTTGATCGATGCTATTGTTTCATTAGGCTCAATGTCATGGAAACCTTTTTTCTCCGGCTGGGAAATCAGGGATGATAGGGATACCTTCAGTTCTGAAAAACTATTAACTTTTATGGAATGACAGAACCTCGTTACTGCCGAACTGCTTGCGTTTGCATGGTCAGCCAATTCATGTATCGTCATTCTAACTATATCTTTGGGGTTTTCTAAAATATATTGTGCAATTTTCTTTTCTGATTTGGGCAGTTGGTTCAATAAACTTTCAATTCTCAATATAATATTTTCGCCTTGCATATGATTTACTCTCCTTGATCTTTACTTACTTTAAATGCTTCATTGCTATGTAGTAACAACCCAAGGTAGCTGATACGTCTTCTAAAACAAATTTCACATTTGGGTTTTCAAGTTTAATATGATTGATGAATGAGCTTTGCACCAATGGTATATTAGTCAATATGCTACCTTTTAATGCAATTGTAACATTCTCACACAACTTTAACTTCTTGATAACCTCAAGCGTTTGTATTGCAAGGTGGTACCCGGCCTGATTCAGAATATTTTGTGAGAAGTCATCACCCTTCTCCGCATGTTGGACAATTAGGGGAACAAACGCGGCAATCTCGGATTTCGTGGCGGAATAAATGAATTTCTTCAGTTCCATTACACTAAGATAGCCAAGTTTTTTCAGTATCGACTCGGTTAAATGGCTATATTCATACCCTTCATCCTCTTCTTTCGTCATTCTTATAAAAACCTGCATGGCGATCCAATAGCCACTTCCTTCATCCCCAAGAATGTGTCCCCATCCACCAGCCGATTTCTCGATTCCTTCATGGATGCCGATACTTACAGATCCCGTTCCGGATATGGTCAAAATGCCATCATTTCCTTTTAGCAATGCAGCATGAGCGATAATTGCATCATTTACAATGGTGAACGGGACCTTAAATGCCTTGCTTAATGCACTTTTTATGCCCTGCGGATTTTCAACTCCTCCATACCCGGCTAATCCTAAACAAATGTATAGGCAGCTGCCATCATCAATAGGAGTCATGCTTTGTTCAATTGCCTGTATAATGTTAGCGGTGGCTTGTTTTTCATTAATAAGCAGGTTTCCAAACCCCGCTCTGCCTTCACTAATTTTATTACCATCCATATCATAAGCCACTGCTTCAGTTTTGGTCCCTCCGCCGTCAACACCGATAATATAATTCATGTCATTCTCCTATTCAGTAAAAAAGGAAGGAATATCACCGTTCCTTCCCTGATCCATTAATATTGAATTGGAATTTCCCCCATGGTTCCAAATAATCGAGGAGAAAAATTTCCTCTTCTGCTATTCGGCCAACTACATTCGTTTTCCCCGAATTCTTCATTTCCTTCAATGCAATCTGCAATTCCCCTTTATATTGTCCATAGAGCTCGTTTTCAATTAATATATCACCGCGTCTAATATCAGGCGTATATGTTGGTTTAAATTCTTCGCTCTTATATTTAACGCGTGATTGAGTCGAGCGAATTAGATAATCGGAAACATCTCCACGGTAAAAATGGAATTCTTCCAATACTATTTTTTTCTCCAAATCTGTTATGGTTTCGTGAAGGTTAACATTAAATGTTAACAGACCGCTGTTTAACAAGCTAAGCTGTTTCAATTCATCTTCAGATGCGTAAGCATTTGCTATGATTACATCATCAATCAATCCTGTAGCATACAAATGTTTCGCTTGTGTTGTAATCGGTAATTCCCGGTGCATTTCCAATGTACATAATCCTTCCATTATAGGCCAAGGTCCGTACGTTGCTGCATGTGAGCTGATGAAAGCTGCCGTGCGGATATTATGCTTTTTGAATGACTCACAGCATTTAATGAAATGCGGATAGCTCAATCCTGCATAGCGATGGGGATAGAAGTTGTGCGATCCAACTAAATTTTCTATATTTGGTTTGTAATCCATGATATTTTCTAGATACTTCGTTGCATTACTCATGTTTATTTCAATTTTTAGACCATATGGATTATGTGTCATGATCGACTCTTCGCTGCCTGTAAAACCCATGTCCAGCCTGATTCCATACGCACCTAATTCTGCAAAAAATGATAAGTCATTATACGAAATGCCTAGTGAACCGAATACTCGGGGAGCAATATCGACCATCACTTCCATATTCAATTGATTGGCATAATGAATCGTTTCTTTAAATTCTTTTAAAATCTTCTCTTTGTCTCCTTCGACAGAAAGCAAGCAAGTAAAGATCTTTTTAAAGCCATATTTGTGTGCAAGTGCAATGTATTCCATGTCTTTTTCAACGGTTGAATGCTCTGGATAGATAGATATTCCGAGTTTACCCATTTTTAAACACCTCTTTACTGTTGTGGGGCTAGCTTTTTTACTATGCGAATCATGTGTTCTATTAGTTTTTGTTCGCTCATTGCTGTCATCAAATGATCTTGAGCATGAATCATCAATAAAGTTTTCTCACTTGGAACTCCATTCAATTCTGCTTGAATGAGCTTGGTTTGTGTCTTATGGGCCATGTTCAATTCTTCCTGGCCTTGTTTAATTAGTTCCTCTGCCTTTTCAAAATTAAATTCTTCCGCTTCTTTCAGTGCTTCGAATGCTAATCCTCTTGCATTTCCACTATATGATATTATTTCAAAAATTTCCATTTCGTTATTGTTCAGTTCAGTTGACATATCATTACACTCCCATTTTATGTTAGATTATGAAGGTTCATTGGATTACTGTAATCCAGATTCACTGCTTAAAAACACCATTCACTTGATGTTCGGAACAGCACTTTCACTGAAGAATCGCGGTAAGTATTCTTCATGCGCCTTTAAAAGTTTTTGTAAAACCATTTCCGCCAGGTCATCACTTGGGATGAGCGGGTTGATCGTTAAAGCCAATAACGCTTTATCATAAGAACCTGTAACGGCTGCCTCAGCACCAATTCTCTCAAATGATTTGATTTGTTGGATCAAGCCATGCACTTGTACGGGTAATTTACCCATAGCCAAAGGAATTGGTCCATTCTTGGTGACGATACAGCTTACTTCGACTGCTGAATCATAATCAATATCAGTAAGCGCTCCTTTGTTTTGTACATTTAGCACTTGAATGTCTTTTTTATCATTATAAATAGAAGAAATGACGTTACATGCTGCATCACTATAGTAAGCTCCACCGCGCTGCTCTAGTTGTGGAGGCTTGATGTCAAGGGTTTCATCCTTGTATAGGTCAAATAAATCTTCTTCTAATTTTTTCACAACTTCAGCTCGGGTTTTCCCTGATTTGAATGCTTCCAACTCTTCTTCTAAAATCGTTTTTGTTTTGTAATAATACCGATGGTACGGGCAAGGCACCACTCCTAAAGATTTCAAAAACCTTCTGTTCCAAGCCAATGGGGCAATATTCTTCATCGTCAGCTGAATTTCAGGATTGCCAAGCATTTCAAGCACTTTATCTGTTACTTCTTGATCATCAACGAACACATGCATCCCGAATACCATGTGGTTTAAACCGGCGAAATCTATGTGCACTCTTTTCATATCGACACCAAGCATGCTAGAAATAGACATATGCATATTAAATGGAACATTGCATACTCCAATGACTTTTTTATGTTTACTGTAGCGGAGCAGGGCTTCCGTTACCATCCCCGCTGGATTTGTGAAGTTAATTAACCATGCATCAGGGCAGAGCTCCTCCATTTCTTCTGCAATTTCCAGAAGTATGGGTATCGTTCGTAATGCCTTGGACAATCCTCCTGCCCCATTTGTTTCTTGACCAATTAATCCTAATTCCAACGGGATCCTCTCGTCCTTGATTCGTGCATCAAGTAAACCCACTCTCATTTGAGTTGTGACAAAATCAGCATCTTGCAAGGCTTGACGGCGGTCTAACGTCAGATGTATTTCCATTGGAAGTCCTGCTTTTTCAACCATCCGTTTTGCCAAGGTTCCTACAATCCCCAGTTTTTCTTTTCCTGCCTCAATATCCACTAACCACAGTTCCCTAATAGGCAGCTCATCATATCGTTTTATAAATCCTTCTATTAATTCTGGCGTATAACTGGAGCCTCCACCGATTGTGGCAATCTTCAGCCCTTTTTTCATTTCCATTTCCCCAACACCTCATCGTAAGCTAATCTGGATTCTTCATTCATTTATAGATTATTTCATAACAAACCAGTGCACTTACCGCTAATAAAGACAAGAATAATAGCGTTGCTTGTTTCTTGTTTTTAAACTTACCTTCAACAAAACAAACAACCATCGTCAATCCTGCGCTTATGGCAAAGGTATTTCCTAAGTACAGTGATAATTGTTTATCTATCTCAAAGGCATCCATTAATCTGTTAAAGATAAAATTAAAAACAAGAATGAAGCCAAAAAATAGAAAGGCACTTTTGTAACTGAAAAAGTGAATTCTGGATGTTGAATTCATGTCCTTTCCCCCCCTCAATTAATAAAAGGAGCTTGGAGCATTAGTCCCAAACTCCCTTTTAGGTATTCCTTATAAAGCGATATTTTTGTTATCCGTTGTTTCTACCATGTTTTCCTGTGCTAAAAGCTTTTTATCGTACATCTTAAAGAATGGCAGATATATAAGGACCGAAATGGTTAAATTCACCATCACGAGAACAATGGCTCTCCAATCACCGCCCGTTGAAAGGTAGGCACCTATTGGAGCGGGCAATGTCCAGGGAACCATTACATATGTCGGGTTCACAAGTCCGATGGACGTTGTTATATATGCAAGTGTTGCTCCAATCAGCGGTGTAATGATGAATGGAATAATCAGTACCGGGTTTAGTACAATCGGCATCCCAAAGATAACAGGTTCATTGATGTTAAAAATGCTCGGCACAATTGTTGCTTTCCCCATTGCTTTACTATAGCTGGACTTCGCCGTTAAGAGCATGGCTATTACTAATCCCAATGTTGCACCAGATCCACCAATCCAAATAAACCATTGGAAGAATGTTTCAGGAGCTATGTGGGGAATTGCCTTTCCGGCTGCAACTGCTGCCGAGTTATTCCCCAAGTATACTTCCCATACCGGACGAGCTACGGCACCTACTACCGATACGCCATGAATACCAAATGACCAGAAGAATGTAATCAAAAATACTGGAATTAATACACCTGGCAATGTATCGCCAGCACTGATGAGCGGTGCAACCGCTTTATCAACAAGTGAATGTAAATCAACAGCAAAAACGACTGTAATTAAAGTCATGACAAGCAGGACAATTGAAACTGGAATTAATGCTTCAAATGAACGGGCTACTGAAGTTGGTACAGAATCCGGCATTTTAATCGTGATATTTTTCGTCTTACAAAGACGTAGAATTTCGACAGCAAAAATGGATACAAGCATTCCTACAAAAAGGCCATGGCCTCCGAGATTTGTCATTGGCATAACAAACCCCACATCATCCATCATCTCTACCCCAATTGTGAACAAGAAGGCTGCCAATGATAGTAAACCTCCAGATAGCGGATCAAGTTTATAGCTTTGAGATAAGCTGTAGCCTATACCAAAAGTAATATATAGCGTCATGATAAACATCGTTAATCGATATGGAATTAAAATTTCAGCTATATGTTTTGCAGACCATTCACCTAATGCAGTATCTGCTGCAACGGGCGGAAATGCAATGATCAAGAATAAACTGCCAAAGATGATGAATGGTAACGCGGAAACCACACCATCCCGAATTGCGCGTAAATGCTTTTGCTCAGACAATTTAGCCATAGGTGTTGAAAGATTATTTTCTAAAAAAGCTACAAACTTGTCCATTCGTGTTTTCCCCTTTTACGTATAGTGATATAGTGGTCCGTTTATTATTTTGCTAGTTCCGTTACAAGTTTAAGTAGCTTAGGTCCGCCTAGAGGGCTGTAGGCTTGAGCTGGAATGGCTTCACATGGGACGCCCGCTTCATCTGCAGAAGCCTTAAAGCCATCGAAACGATGTTTGACTTGCGGAGCTACCATCGCAACATCCCAGCCATTTCGTACTTCTGCATCGAATTCTTGTGTGCCGACCGCCAATACTTCTATGTTTATACCTTGTTTTTCCCCTTCCTTTTTTAAAGCGCTTACAACGATTGCACTGGACATTCCACCTGAACATACGAATAATACCTTCATTATTTGTTCCTCCAATTTTTAATTTTTTTTATAAAAAGCGTTAAATCGTTTTTCTTATGAATCCTTGTGCCTTCACTAAACGATTTGAGGCTTCTTCATATGATACATTCGTTAATATCATGACAATGGCGATTTTAGGCTGGGCATGTGCCTTTTCTAAAAATTCATCTGCAATTTCATAGCTACAGTCAGTGGCATCCATGATAATACGTTTTGCACGTTCAACCAGCTTTTCATTAGTTAACTGTAAATCTACCATTAAATTCCCATAAACTTTTCCAACTCCAACCATTGAGGCAGTGGAAAGCATATTGCATACTAACTTTTGCGATGTTCCAGCTTTTAAACGTGTAGAACCCGTCAGGACTTCAGGCCCATTTACCACTTCAATCGCAACTTTTGCAATCTTACCTATTTCGGAACCTTTGTTACAGCTTATCGACACAGTTCCTGCACCAACTTGATTGGCATATTCCAATCCAGCAATAACATATGGAGTGCGTCCACTAGCTGCAATGCCCACTACGACGTCCCTGTCTGTCAATTCGATTTTCTTCAAATCTTCAGGACCTAATTCAAAACTGTCTTCAGCACCTTCAACCGCCTTAATGAAAGCCTTTTCCCCACCAGCTATGAGACCCACTACTTCACTCGGATCGGTATTGAATGTTGGGGGACATTCTACTGCATCCAATAAACCGATGCGTCCGCTTGTTCCTGCACCCATGTAAATTAATCTGCCGTTTTTATTCATGGCTTCAACGATCATGTCCACAGCTTTAGAAATTTGCGGAAGTTCTTTTTTTACACAATGGGCAACTTTAATGTCTTCTTCGTTCATCACTTCTAAAAATTCAAGAGTTCCCATTTCATCTAAACTCATGGTCTTTTCATTACGACTCTCTGTCGTTAAATGCTCTAGCATACATATCATCCTTTTTTATTTCAGTGGTGAAAGTGGTGAAACTTTATTAGCTAAAGAGACTATATCACTATTAAAATTTAATTTCAATATTGTGTATACATTTTTAAAAATTAATTTTAAAATAAATGTAAGGTAACTAATTGATTGTTATCTTTCTGCTAAAAATAAAGGTGAAACGAGTAGCCATTTCGTGAACCAAACCTACGATTCTTTTTATTGTTGGATTTTATCTCAGTTTTCATAGGTGATAGATTTCATATATTCATTATTTGTTAACGCTTACAAATAATTAAATATAAATATTAGTAATGAAATGAGGTTGTACTATTGATGCATGAAAGAATGACAAAGAAAAAATTCGGTTCATTGGCACTAGCCGCTTTGGTGGGAGGATCACTTCTCCTTCCAGCTGATTTGATTGCAAAAGCTGAATCAGGGACAATCCCGCAAGCAACTACTTATGTAAAACAGGAACTGCGGGCAACTTGGATTGCAAGTGTGTTAAATATTGACTGGCCGTCCAAACCTGGTTTAACCATATCAGCACAGAAAGGGGAATTCATAAAATATTTGGATGAACAAAAAGCGATGGGGATGAATGCTGTCGTTATGCAAATCAAACCCACTGCGGATGCTTTTTATCCTTCTGAATACGGTCTTTGGTCAAAATATTTAACAGGGGTCCAAGGAAAAGATCCTGGGTATGACCCTCTTGCATTCATGGTAGAAGCGGCACATGATCGCAATATGGAATTCCATGCGTGGTTTAATCCGTACCGCATTACGATGCCTTTAGGTAAAACAGCTGAAATAGCGGATATTGATAATCTTCCAGAATCTCATCCTGCTAGAAAGCATCCGGATTGGGTCATACCATATGGACAGCAATTGTACTTCGACCCAGGCATTCCTGGCGTACAACGGTTTGTGATCGATGGAATATTGGAAGTTGTTAAGAATTATGATATCGATGCAGTCCATATGGACGATTATTTCTATCCTTACAAGATTGCAGGAGTACCTTTCCCAGATGATATTTCCTATCAAAAATATGGAGCAGATAGATTTACAAATGTTGAAGATTGGCGCAGGGATAATGTAAATAATCTTGTTAAGAATATAAATGAAGAAATCAAGGCAGAAAAATCATATGTGAAGTTTGGTATAAGTCCATTTGGAGTTTGGCGCAACAAAGCAGTTGATCCCACAGGATCTGACACTGCCGCTGGACAAACGAATTATGATGATTTATATGCAGATACCCGAACATGGATCAATAACGGATACATTGATTATATTGCCCCTCAATTATATTGGAATATAGGATTGCCAGTAGCTGACTATGCCAAACTTCTGGATTGGTGGACAAAAGAAGTCGCAGGTAAAAATGTTCAACTCTATATTGGACAGGGAGACTATAAAATTAATACAGAGTCCAATGGTGTGCAAAACTGGTTCAACCCTGAAGAAATGCCAAACCAGTTAAAACTGAATCGAACATATAAGGAATTTGATGGAAGCATGCATTTCAGTGCCAAGGATTTACGGAAAAACCCTCTTGGGATAGCGGATCGCTTAAGCGAGGATATTTATAAGCATCCCGCATTGGTTCCAGCCATGCCTTGGATTGATGATCATGCACCAAAGGCCCCAAAGGTGAGCAAGGCCACACAATCAGGAGATGGGATACAATTCGAAATTCAAGATCATAAGCAATCAGATGCAACCTATTATGCCATTTATCGTTTTGATGGGAAGAAAAAAGGAAACATTGAAGATTCAACGAACTTACTTGCCACAGTGCATAAAGAAAATACAAGTCAATTGTTTAATGACGGCAGTGTAGAAAAAGGAAAGACTTACACATATGTTGTGACAGCATTGGACCGCACCCACAATGAAAGCAAACAAACTAAACAGATTGATATAAAAGTAAAATGATCTACAAGAAATAGCATGATAGTTTAAAAGACCCTCTCAGTGAACAATGGACGTAAAGCATCCATAAACAATATATTGGAAAAGGTTTTATCTTAATAGCATACACTGTTGCATATTATGCTATATCAGGATGATAAAAGAATCGAAGTAGGTGGAATGACGATGTACATAGTTGGATTAATGTCCGGAACATCACTGGATGGAATTGATGCCGCACTCGTTCGGGTGAATAATAGTGGACTCGAGACTGAAATGGAAATGATTGAGTTCATGACATGCCCGTTTCCAAAAGAAATTGAAAAAGAAATTATGCAGTCTTTATCTGCAGATACATCCAATGTACAGTTAATATGCAGTTTGAATTTTAAATTAGGGAAATTATTTGCCAATGCCGTAAAGGAAGTTTGTCATAAAGCTGGATTTCCCATTAATAAACTGGATCTTATTGGATCCCATGGCCAAACCATTTACCACCAGCCTTTACAAGAACAAAATTATATACCCTCCACTTTGCAAATTGGGGAAGCTGCAGTAATTGCTCACGATACAAACACACTTGTAATCTCTAATTTCCGGACGATGGATATGGCTGCTGGTGGACAAGGAGCTCCTCTTGTTCCTTTTACCGAATACATTCTTTATAGAAGTGAAGCAAAGGGACGATTACTTCAAAACATAGGTGGCATTGGAAATGTAACCGTCTTACCCCAGCAAGCATCTTTGGATGACATGTACGCTTTTGATACAGGGCCTGGGAATATGATCATTGATGAAGTATGCCGCCAATTGTTCAATATAAGCTATGACGAAGGTGGAAACATAGCTAAACAAGGACAAATCAATGACGAACTTTTATCTTATTGTATCAGTCATCCTTATATTATGAGCCCTCCACCAAAATCAACGGGCAGGGAATTGTTTGGAAAGCAATATGTAGTAAAACTATTAAAGATGTTTGAATCGCTTCCAAACCAAGATATTTTGGTAACAGTAACGATGTTTACAGCAAAGTCCATTGTGGAAAACTATAGAAATTTCATCTTTCCAAAAACCAGTATTGAAGAAGTGATCATTGGCGGAGGTGGCAGCTATAACAAAACGCTATTAAACATGATTCAATCACTGCTTGGAAATTCTATTCGAGTTATGACTCAAGAAGAGTTGGGATACTCTTCTGAAGCAAAAGAAGCGGTGGCTTTTGCATTACTTGCAAATGAGACTTTCCATGGTCATACAAGTAACGTTCCCATGGCTACCGGTGCTGACTCCGTTGTCATCCTTGGAAACATGACCTTTCCTCCTTCCTATCTGAAGGGACGTAAAAATGTATTTTAACCATTCAAAAAGAGTGGAAGGCACATCGATAATTGATGTGCCTTCCACTCTTTTTTTGCCTTAAGAATCATGGCGGACCCTTCCGTTTTTTACTGGCCAAGCTGCATGGAGACATACTTCACTTCTAAATATTCATCCATGCCGTAGTGTCCGCCTTCCCTGCCTATACCGCTTTCCTTCATGCCTCCAAATGGCGCTTGTGCAGTGGATGGGGCACTGTCATTAATACCGACAATCCCATATTCAAGTGCATCCGAGTAGGCAACCGCCTTATTAAGTGACTCGGTATACACATAAGCTGCCAAGCCAAAATTCGTGTTATTGGCTCGATCTATCGCTTCTTTATCGGTTCTGAATGTACTGACTGGCGCAATTGGCCCAAACGTTTCTTCCTGCATGCACAGCATATCATCCGTTACATTGGAAAGTATGGCTGGTGCTATGAAATGGCCTTGTTTTTCATCGACTTTTGAAGTGTTATGGATTATGGCGCCCTTACTTGCAGCATCCTCCAATTGAAGCCGAACCTTTTTAACTGCGGCTCCATCTATTAATGGACCAAGATCGGCTCCTTCCATTCCATTTCCAACCTTCAAAGCTAAAACGGCTTGTTCGAATGCTTGTAAAAACGGCTGTTCAATTGTCTCATGGACGAATATCCTGTTCGCACAAATACATGTTTGTCCAGCATTCCTGAATTTCGATTGAATCAAACCATTTACTGCTTCTTCGATATTCGCATCCTCAGCAATGATGAACGGAGCCAATCCACCGAGTTCAAGCGAGACTTTTTTCACTGTTTCTGACGCCTTTTTCATTAAATGTTTCCCTACTGGAGTGGAGCCGGTAAATGTGATCTTCTTAACACGTGAATCATTCATCCACACGTCTGATACATCTCCCGGTTTTCGTGTAGTTACAATATTTATCACACCAGCCGGAATGCCCGCTTCATGAGCACTTTCAACCAATAGCAAAGCGGTCAAAGGTGTTTGTTCCGCGGGTTTTATGACCACGGTACATCCCGCAGCAAGAGCTGGCGCCACTTTTCTCGTGATCATGGCAGCAGGAAAATTCCACGGGGTAATGGCAGCAATGACACCGACTGCCTGCTTTTGCACTAAAATACGCTTTGATGCAACGGAGGCTGGTATGATTTCCCCATAGTTGCGCTTTGCTTCTTCAGCGTACCATTTCACGAAACTTGAGGCATACTTCATTTCACCTTTTGCCTCTGCCAATGGCTTTCCTTGTTCCAGGGTCATGATCGTTGCGATTTCATCCAGCCTGTTCTCAATGATTGTATACCATTTCTCAAGTAATTCCGCCCTATGGTATGCACTCGTTTTCGACCAAGTCAGAAAAGCAGCTTGAGCTGCATCCACAGCAGCCTTTGCCTCTTTTTCGTTAGCGTCCGGAACATAGCCCACAGGCTCCAATGTTGCTGGATTTTCCACTACAAAATGACTTTCTGTATGAATAGGTGCTCCGTTAATATAAATTGGCCATTTTTCCACTACTTTTTTCATGATGCTTTACTCTCCTCTTCTTCTCCATGATCTGTAAAAGTCTTATCATTCTCTCCTTTGAAAAAGTCCTTGCCATATAATAGGGCACATAATAGAATGCCTGCAGCAAACGCCATGCCAGCACCTTTTATAACAAGGATGGCAGCAACGACACCTGCAATTCCGAGGTCGCGTTGGCTCTTCGCCTGCATCACGCCTACGCGTACGCTAACATATCCCTGAACCAAAAGCGTCAAGGCCAAGGCGACACCGAGAATGGGTTCCACCAGGCTGACTACCGGCAATAAGAACAACCCTGTATTCGTACCCCAACGGAACGAGCCGGCACCGCCGAAGAAAGAATTCAAGGCTTTCTTGCCATTCTTGAACCGTTCCACAACCACGACCTGCATGGCTGCCCACAACGGACCGCACATTGTTATATCAGGTCCGATAAAACTCATGATCACATTACGGCCGCCGAAAATTAAATGGGCTCTGTTTGGATTGTAGTCCACTTTTTCATCTTCCCTGACCTCATCGGATTCAGAAAGCAGCGCTTTTGTTTTGAGCACATCACCGAATACGACTAAATAAGTAGCAAATACAGCTGGAATCGCACTTAAAAAGAAGGTCAAGGCAGGAAAACCTAAACCGAAAACAGTATAGTCTGACCAAAGCGTAGCAAAATCCGGACTGCTGAATCCCCATTGGATATCAGGCCATTTTGCTTCTCCAAAAATGGGGGCTACAAAGACCGCGAGCAAAATTGCCGGCAATATCCCTAAATTCCCTATGAATACCCAAACTTTATTTCGCATTTTCAATTTTCCAAAACTTTTCGAAAAAAGCAGATAAAAAGCAAAGCCGATACAAATGCTAATTGTATAAGGAAATAAATCAAACTTTCCACCCACTTCAAAAATGGAAACGACAGCACCAATACCCGCCCCTAAAATAATGCCTGATTTGATTGCATTCGGCACTAATCGCACGACCTTACTGGCAAGCCCGGTCATCCCTAGCAATATCGATAAGATACCTAATGTTAATTGAAACGCAACGAGTGCATAGACCCGATCAGGCCCCTCCGGAAATTGCCCGACGAACAATACAAGTAATGGAACCGCAGGTGTAATCCAACCTGGTATAACCGGGTCTCCGAGTAAATGATGCGCCAAGTATAATAATCCATTCAAGATAACGACGGCCAGGGCCACATCAAAAGGCATACCGAGATGGTCTGCAAGCAGCGTTATCGCTCCAAGGTCAACTGCACACATCAATAATCCTTGAACGTAGTCAGGCCACTCAAAACGATAATGGACAAATGGCAGTCTAATCTTAAAAGGTCCCGCAGGTATATACGATGTCTCTTCTCCGTAGCGGCGTTTTTTCCATTTCATATTGTTCCCTCCACTTACAAGCCATAGGCTGAACGATATATTTTTTCGATATCCCGAACGTTTAACGCACGGGGATTATTGCGAAGTAAACGGACTTGTTTGATGGCCTCGGCAGCCATTTCACTTAAAGCCGATTCAGGAATCTCAAATTCACTTAGTGACTGTGGTATATCAACATGGCGACATATTCTGGTCATGGCTTCTATCGCTTTATCCGCTGCCTCATCATCATTTAAATGATTGACTTTCTCTCCAAGTGCTTCAGCAATGTCGCGAAACCTTTCCAAACAGGCAATTTTATTCCACTTCATGACAAATGGCAGTAATAATGAATTGCTGACTCCATGTGATAAATGGAAGCGGCCTCCAAGCGGATAAGCTAAGGCATGAACAGCTCCAACACCCGCATTGCCAAAAGCTAACCCTGCCATTAGGCTTCCAGTGATCATCGCTTCCCGTGATTCCAGATTATCCGGCGCAGCATAAGCCTTTGGTAAATGTACGGCGATTAACTTCATGGCCCCAATTGCCAACGCGTCCGTAACGGGCGACGCAAATTTGGAAATATAGGCCTCTACGGCATGAACAAGTGCATCCACTCCGCTCGCAGCAGTCACACTTGGCGGGCAAGTCAGCGTCATGACGGGTGATACAATCGCTACATCCGGTAAAAGGTACGGACTTACGATTCCCTTCTTAACCTGTTCTTTTTTGTCCGATAAAATCGAAATATTCGTCACTTCTGACCCGGTCCCTGCCGTCGTGGGTATAGCTATTAAAGGGAGACCTGGAACTTCAATCAAGTTCGTACCGAAATAGGCCTCGATGCTGTCTGAATTCGTAGCCATGACGGAAGAGGCCTTTGCAATATCAATCGCACTTCCACCGCCTACCGCAATCAGTCCATCATGTTTTCCGTCCTTGATTGTCCGTACACAATGCTCAACGATTTCAATTTCCGGTTCTGGATTCACATCCGAGAAAATACCGTATGCTGATGAAAGTAATTCCTCAACCCTTTGTACAACCCCGGCACCCACTAAAACTTTATCTGTAACGATCAACGGATTCCTCATCCCTAATCGCGTAGCCTCATCAGTCAGCTGCTGTAAAGAGTCTGCTCCTGTCATCAATTTGTTAGCCATCGAAAATATAGAAATATTCATGGTTATCTCCCCTTTCATGTTTTTACTAATGCAGGAATCATGCCAAAGTGAAAACGCTTAATTTATAAGGGAGATACCCTTTTTTCATGGGTAACAGGATCAATAATGAGTAGAAATCAAATCAAAAAAACTAATTCGATTCGTTTTCTAATCGAATGTGAAATTTTTTCATTTTTTGCACCAAAGCGCTTTGACTGATATCCAAAGAGATGGCGGCGGCCCTTGTAGTCCCATATTTTTTCATCGCATTCAATATCAGTGAACGCTCCAGCTCGGAAACGGCTTCCTTCAAAGAATGTGTTGTAGTTTTTCTTGATAAGACCGGCTGGATGAAAGATGGTAAATTAGGTAAATCTATCGTATCATCATAAGTCGTGACGACCAGCCGCTCTGCAAGACTCGCAAGCTCACGTATATTACCAGGCCACGAATAGTTCGTCAGCCATTCATAGCATTCCGGTGTCATCTTTTTCTTCTCATTATATTTTTCATTGAATTTTTTCAAATACATTTCTAAAAGCGGGATCGTTTCTTCCTTTCTCTGGCGTAAAGGCGGGACTTCAAAGGAAACGATATTAAGCCGGTAATAAAGATCTTCGCGGAAGGATCCTTCTTGCACGAGGGAGGCCAGATCACGATGGGTGGCTGTAATTAACCTGACATCCACTTCTTTCATTTCGGTAGAACCCACTCTCATAAACTTGTTTTCTTCTACCACTTTCAAAAGTTTCACCTGTAACTCTAAAGGTAAATCCCCAATTTCGTCCAAAAATAACGTGCCACCATTCACTTTTTCAAAAATCCCCATTTTTCCATTCTTAAGGGATCCGGTAAATGCCCCTGGTTCATATCCAAAAAGTTCAGATTCCACCAAGTTCGCTGGAATGGCTCCGCAATTTAATTCAAGGAAAATCTTTTCCTTCCTGGAGCTTTTGGCATGTATGTACTTGGCGATTAAACTCTTCCCTACACCCGTTTCCCCCTGTAACAAGATCTTCGCATCCGTTTTAGCCACTTTATCAGCCAGTTTGAATAATGGAGTTGTAGAAGGACCAATGATTATTTCCTGAAAATTCACCTGTTCCGAGCCAGGCAATAATTGGGAAATAGGTTGGAAAGATAACTTTTGGCTGTCAATCGTATACTTCATCCGGATTAATTCAGTAATATCCCTGACACTATTTATGACAAATATGACTTCATTTTGTGGCGATAGAATAGGTGTGGCCGATACGATAATCTTTCTTCCATTTCGAATTCTTTGTGTCAAAGTAACTTGATTCTTCGTTCGAATGGAATCTAATGAAGCTGAAACGGATATCATACCTTGCTCAATTAAATAACTCATCGGTTTTCCGATGATTTCCTCTTCTCTTATTCCAGTAATACGTTGATAGGCTTGATTGATAAATAATGTCGTTCCATCACCATCCGTGATATACACGCCATCATACAGAGCATTAAAAACAACCCTGCATAAATCACTCTCAAAGAATGCTTGAAATTGATCATATGGTATTGAGTAATTCCGTAAATTTTGCAGCGGTGCATTAACCGTAATGAAATGAGAAATGGGCTTCGTCAAATCACTCTGCTGCACTGCAGCTGATAAAGCTTCTATTGTCAAAAATCCGATGAAATCCTCTGAATCATCCAAAACTTCCACTTCTGTGCTTCCTATCGGGAAACACGATATTGCTTCCTCCACTGTCATATCCGAATAAAACTTAGTCATCAATATCCACTCCCTGACTGGTCTTTACTATTTGATAGAACGCTTCCTCCTTGATTGAAGACTTTTTGAAGGTCCTGTCGGCTTCCTAGTCTTTTCAAATTAAAGAAGGCAATAAACTTATTAACTTATATAGTGTAGGCATTATTGTAATGTTTTTTCCTTTTTCTTTTTAATGATACTATGTACGACAATCAACGACACCAAGAATAAATGCTGTACCGGTAAAACGATTCAATCTCATTGCCCTATTTCTGATTAAAACGATAAATAGCAATGGTATGTTACTTTTATCATATCAATGGTGTTTTTTATGCTCAAATCCATTTTCAATCATCACAGGAAAACTTGTCCTTTTGTTGCATAATAAAAATGCCTGCGAAATGGCTTATACCTTAAGATTGTTTAATTTCAGATACTTTAAGGGTTAAGAACTATTTGTTAAGTGTTTTAAAAAGTTTCTCGACAGTTTGAAAAAACCTAATCCGTATTTGGATTAGGTTTTTGGTTTGATTAAAGAAAGTAAGTGACGATTATTTTGGAAACCAGCCAACGGGTTTTACATTGAGATTGATGTTGATTTGTTTAATTTCCTGGTATTCGTCCAAGCCGTATTTTCCTAAACTGCGTCCAATCCCGCTCTGTTTGTAACCGCCCCATGGCGCCTCGACATATGTTGGATGATAATCATTTACCCATGTGATGCCTGCCCGTACCTTCTTGATCACACGCAATCCTTTTGCTCCATCGTTAGTGAAGACGCCGCCTGCAAGTCCGTAGTCTGTATCATTTGCCAGTTTAATAGCTTCTTCTTCATCTTTGAACTTTTGAATGACAACGACTGGACCGAAGATCTCCTCTTGTACGATGCGCATGTCAGGTGTTACATCGGTGAAGACAGTCGGTGCAATGAAATACCCTTTGTCAAGACCGTCATCAACAAGACGGTAACCACCTGCCGCAAGTGTCGCACCTTCCTGTTTGCCGATTTCAATATAGTTCAAAATGCTATTCATTTGCGCTTCGCTGACAATGGCCCCCATATTGCTGTCTTCTGCAAGTCCAGGTCCAACTTTAATTTTATTTGCGCGTTCAACATAACGTTTTACATATTCATCATAAATACTTTCTTCAACTAGAATTCGGCTGCCTGATGAACAAACTTGGCCGGCACCGAAGAAGATGCCAAATAATCCGTAATCGACGGCCGTCTCTAAATCTGCATCTGCAAAAACGATGTTAGGTGATTTACCGCCAAGCTCAAGGGAAATTTTCTTTAAGTTCCCCGCTGCCGCTTTCATGATGGAGCGGCCAACATCCGTACTTCCTGTAAATGAAACAATGTCAACATCGTTGCTTTCCGCAATGGTTTGACCGACAACGGTGCCGCGGCCCATCACCATATTAGACACACCTTTCGGGATGCCTGCTTCCTCCAGGATTTCGAATAATTTCATTGCTGTTACAGGTGTCACTTCAGCCGGTTTATATACAATGGTGTTTCCTGCCGCAAGCGCCGGTGCGATTTTCCAGACACTCATTAGAAGTGGGAAATTCCAAGGTACAATCAAACCGGCTACACCTACTGGCTCACGAACAACCATCGCTTGCACGGGAGCGGGAACTTGATACGTTTCCCCTTCTGGATGAAGGACCAAACCAGCGTAGTAACGGAAACACGCGGCGGCATCAGCAATATCGAAACCTGCCTCTGCTTTAAGTTTCCCGTTGTCCATTGTTTCAAGAATCGTTAACTCTTCGGCACGTTCATCGATTTTATCAGCGATTTTATATAGGTAGGAAGCACGCTCCTGTGCTGTTAGGCCTGACCAGATTCCACTTTCAAAGGCTGCCTTCGCTACTGAGATTGCCCTTTCTGTATCTTCTTTGGTGGCACGCGGAGCTTTTGCGATGATTTCCTGTGTTGCAGGATTGATTACCGGGATTACTTCATTTGAAGATGAGGCCTGCCACTTACCGTCGATGTAATTTTTAAGCTCTAATACTGCCGTTTCTAATATTGTCATGTTTCATTCCTCCGGTTTTCATTATTTTTTATTAATCTTAACGGAATTTAATCGTTACAGTTTTAGGACCAGTCTGTCTTCCTTCGCGCGTGAGCAGCATGTCAGGATTGACTTCCGTGTTTGACGGTTTTCTTCGCTAAGGAAGAAATCCCGGTGATCCACTTCACCTTCTGCAACATCCACCTCACAACTTCCGCACCCGCCGACTTTACAAGAATAAGGTGCATCGATCCCTTCCCTTAAAAGCGCATCAAGCAGTGTTTCACCCTCATGAACGTGGATGGACCGATCGCTGTCTGTAAGGTCGACGATGAAAGGATCTCTCGCCCCATCATTTTTTGCCGCAAATAATTCGAAGTGGATCGCATGTTCCGGATAACCATAGGAACTGGCAGCTTTTCGATACTCTTGCACCATCTCGATTGGTCCGCAAAAATAGACGTGCGTGCCAATGCGATGATCCATCATCGTCTCGGGCATCATTCTGCGTTTGTCTTCTGCCTGCGAAAAATAAAAGGTACATTGATCATTGTATTTGGCTTTCAGCAGATCATAAAAAGCACATAACTCCGGAGTGCGTGCTGCATAATGGAGTTCGAAGGTTTGCCCTTCGGCGGCCATGTCTTCCATCATTGCTAGAAATGGGGTTATGCCGATTCCAGCTGCATAAAAAGCATGATGCTTAGCTCGAAAGCTGAGAGGGAAGTTATTTTTGGGAAAACTGACTTCCAACCTGGAATCTACCTTTACTTGATCATGCCAGAAAGCCGAACCTCCGCGTGATGCCTCATCACGCCGAATGGAAATTGTATATTTATTGCGGTCCCTTGGGTTGCTGATAAGGGAGTACTCTCGCTCGAAAATCTTATCTCCAGACGGCATGTAAGTGGTCAAATGCGAACCGCCTGTAAATGCAGGCAACGGCTTTCCATCAACTGGAATCAACTCGAACTGTTTCACGAATGGAGTTTCTTGAATGATCTTGTTTACTTTCATTTGAATATTTCCTACTACCCGCATGATGATCAGCTCCCTACTTCTACTTTTCCGATCGGGATGTATGGGTAACCAATATAACCTTCCCGTACGATTGAATAAAAAGGACCTATTTCAAGACTGGCTTTGCAATGGTCACATTCTGCAATTTCTGCTTCTTCTTCGACTTCCGACACTTCGAAACATTTCATGCAATATACGTATCGCCGTTTAGGTCCGATAATCACCGTCTGGATCTCAGCTTCAGATAGACCAGCCTCCACTCCGAGCGAGAAGATCATCACGGCATTGTTCCATGCAGCCGCAATATAAAATTGGGTGCCCATCTTTTGTGACAGGATGAGTCTCTTAATCTCCTCTTTATCTTCCATTCCGTTAATGGATAGACATTCAACAGGCACAGTACCTTCGATTTCAGAAGTGAAACTTTTCGCCTGATCATATCCGGCTTGATCGGAAATGACGACAAACTTTCTTCGTTCATTCCGAGGGGTAAATTTATTTACGATCGTAATGGATTTATCAAACAATACTGGACTATTGTACAAGGCCCTATCCTCCTACTTATTATTTATCTTCGCTTTTTTCTTTTCATCGATACTCCTCAAATATTCGACCGATTGTGGAAGGAATGGGGCAATTCCTTTGTATTCAGCCATTGGTCCGGGAATATCCTGCAGTACGCTATATGTCAGATCAAACCACTCCTGGCGCAATGTCAAATCCTCTAGCGGCAGGAATTGAGTATTCAATACGAATAGAATGGCATTGCTTCGTGGCATGCGATAAAATTTTTGTTCTTCAACACGCAAACGAACAAGTTTACCTGCATTTTCCGGTGTTATTTCAGAACGTTGCGGTCCCCAGACATCCATCGTTTCATAGTTGACATCCCAACGGTCCGCCATCAGGTTCCAATTGATGCGTGTCCATGGCTTTCCTGGCTCGATGGATAATAAAAACTTACGAACGCGATCTGCGAGTTCATCACCTTTCCGTGATACGAATGGAACAGGTGCATGTATCTCATCAAAGGACATCCCTTTATTCCAGTTAGCCGAGAAGAGTGCAGCGTATGAAACTTGACCCACTTCCAAATAGAAATTACTATCGCGATGAACCATTAAAACAAAATCATTATGGAAATGGCGGCCTATATAGTCAAGCGGCTCATTTGGAAGCGTGCTGGCATCGCCATACACGAATGAATCGGTTTCCCCGAAAATGTGGTTCTTGAAAGTCCATTTGTCCCCATCTTTAATGACCTCGAAATGCTCCGGATAGCGATCAGCTGCCATGTCAATCAGCATTTCCAACACTTCCCATTGCATTTCCATTGTGTGTGAAAAAGATTGAAACCTTATATGCGGCTGTTCTTCAAGGAGACGACGCTTCGTTTCCACTTGGAGTTTGTATTCTGGTGTAACTTCAATACAGTTAACGTTTGAGAGTTTTTTCAAGTCGTTTGAATAACGATAGTTACCTGAAGTGAATGGAAATGGGAATGTATTTAAATCTGTTGTTTTGAAATCTAAACTTTGTGTAAACATTGAACAATCTCCTCTCGTTCCCTAGATTCTTTAAAGTGAGTTTTTTTCTACTTAGCTTCCTTTAATTCCACGGATGGACGCACCATGTCAACTTCATAACGGAAAATGTATTTAGATGAAACATAGTAGGTGACTAAAGCGACAAAGTATGTTGGAATTCCGGCAGCTGTATAAAGGAAAAAGTCACTTGCTTCAAAAGTCAATGGATTATAGAGTGCCCAGTAAACGATCGTTCCAATGACCACCGTGAGAACGGCAGACGGGTTAATGCCTTTCCAATAAGTATAAGAGCCTTGTGTGTCATACAAATCCCTTATTGAAATGCGTTGGCGCTTTACAAAAAAGTAATCTGCCACGACAATGCCGCCAAGTACAGCCATAATGAAGGAAATGACAGCAATGAATGAGCCAAATGCATCGTAGAACGTTGAGCTTAGAAGTAAGAATATAGTCGGTACGGTCGTTCCCATCGCAATCATCCATGATTTTTTCGGGAATACAGTTTTAAAGCTGACAGCTTGTGAGTACATAAGGAAAATGGCTGCTCCGACATTCCCTACCGAAAGTAAAATCAAGCCAATGAAGCCGCCCCAACTTCCTGCGATGGAAAACATCCATTCAGAAGGATTAAGTGAACCAGCGACTAATGCAGCAAGGGCCCCAACTAAAGCAGCGATACAGACGATGATTCCATAGCTGTAGAATCCCGCTTTAAATGCGCCTCCTTCTGTTTTGGACAAACGGCTGTATTGGCCAAGATACGGAAGCCATGAAAAGCCGAGACCGATATTTAATTCCAGGGCTGTCGCGAATGAACGAGAAGTCGTTTCAAAGGGTTCAGAAGGAAGTATATGGGCAACTTTCGTGAATCCCTGTCCAAACAAGACAATTGCGAGAAGGCCAAACATGAGAACCATAAAAACCGGCACGGCCACTGCGGTATATTTTTGAATCGCTACCGGTCCCCTCACGGTTACAAGAAATGCACAGATAAAGAGTAAAATCGAGAAAAACGGCGCCCCCATTGCTTGGCTTGAAAAAATCGCGGGCATCCCCAGCCAATTGGCAGCCTCTGCCAACGCCTGGCCGGACATAAAGAGCGCAATGGAAATGTAGCCGAGGGTTAAAATAAGAAAAACAAAGAAAAAGATATTGGATCCTAAATAACCAAGTGAACTTCGAAACCCTACAAAAGTGTCTATGCCATAACGCGCAAAATAAAGGGTAATGGGAACAATCAACAGCATAGGGAAGGCGTTACCGAATAAAATCGCTGCAAGTGACTGCTTCGCGTCAAGCATTGTACCTGTATATCCGCCAGTCAACAGCCCAAAAGATGAGAGGCCAATAACAACTTGAACTAAAATTAAATCCCGTAGGTTAAAAATCCGGTCGTTTTTACTTGCCGGTAAGAACCCAAAGGCCACATCCTTTGAAATGGAGGAATTCTCTTTGCTCACACGCTTCTCTCCCAACTATTAAAATAATGATTGTATGGCTTGGAATGAGGCTGTCATTGTTCTTCGTGACCTAAACAACATTTTAGACAAATGAATAGATTAGGTAGGCGATGATTAAAATCATGAAAAAAATAGAACCTGTCGCATCACTCCATTTCATTTTTTCGATTTTCACGGCATCTTCCTGCTCATACGCATTGATCCGCTCATTCAAATCTGAATATAGATTTTTAATAAAGGGATCTTCAGAATTGATATTCTGTTGGAACTGATTCTCTTTATTCAAAATCGCTTCTCCCTCCTTTGCAATCATGCTTCCTAGTCCCTTCTCTTTACTTATTGCAATAACCATGCCAATCAGAAAGCACTATGCTAACAAGGTTTTCAATAGGAAGAATATTCATTTTTGAAACTATTGAACAATTGTGAAATTTCTGTAATATGAAACTAGGAAGTTAAATGAAAGGCAGGTAGACATAAATGGATCACTTCACCTCTGCACTCTTGTCTATTTACGATCAGCTTATTGTGACAGATAAAAATGGCACCATCATGAAATCGACCGGTACAGGGAAAACCTTATTCCATACAATCAAATCCGCTAATGTCGGTGGTTCCATCAAGGATGTTGAACAAGATTTATTTTCCACAAGCTTGGCAGAAGAGATAATGGCCAAAAATGAGAAAAGATCTTTCATGCAGTCCTCATGGCAGGGTCATGAGCTGCTGATGACGGCATACCCAATTGAATCCGGGGCATGGGTCTGGGCTTACAAAGAAATTAAAGACTCATATCCAGATACATCAAGGGGGCAATCGGGACCATTAATGGAATCGAAAAAGCCAACTTTTCCATTTGTGATCCGCAGTAAACCGATGCTTGATGTTCTGCATAAAATGCAAATGGTTTGTGATGTCAGCGCAACCGTCCTTTTATTGGGGGAATCCGGTGTAGGAAAGGAAATAGCCGCCAGGGCCATACATAATATGGGTAATAGAAGCAACGGACCATTTATACCTGTCAATTGCGGCGCCATTCCGGAAAACCTGATTGAAAGCGAACTGTTTGGCTATGTAGAAGGGGCTTTTACCAGCGCACGGAAAGAAGGCGCCAAGGGAAAATTCACACTGGCCCATAAAGGTATCTTATTTTTGGATGAAGTGGGCGAGTTACCGCTTAACGTACAGGTAAAACTGCTTCGTGTCCTTCAGGAACGAGTCGTCACACCAATTGGAAGTACGACCTCACACCCTGTTGACATTCAAGTGATTGCCGCAACAAATAAATCGCTCGAAAAAATGGTGAAAAAAGGTGAATTCCGAGAAGACTTATATTATCGTCTTCATGTCGTGCCTATCCATCTTCCGCCGCTAAGAAATCGTGTGGATGAGATCCCCCACCTGGTTCAGTTTTTTTTACAAAAGTACAATACACTGTACAATCGAAAGGTAGCGTTCACCCCGGATGCAATCGACTTGCTTTGCATCTATCAATGGCCCGGTAACGTGCGCGAACTTGAAAATACAGTTGAAAGACTTGTGATTACTAGCGGAATACCGGAAGTGGATGTTGCTTTGGTTAAAGAGGTGCTTCCATTTAAAGGGCCCAAACCTCTTTCACTACCTGTCATCGATTTCCTAATGCCCTTGCAGGAAGCCGTTGACCTTGTGGAAGAACAACTCCTCAACATGGCGATGGAACAATATAAATCATTGAAACTGGCGGCAAAGGTATTGGAAGTCAGCCAGCCGACGATGAGCAGGAAATATAAAAAATTACGAAATAAAATGGAAGAGGCAAGCTTTTCACCAGTGGATAAACGGGCCATTTTAGAAGAACAAATAAACCAGCGGCTTCGATCCATTGCCGTTGTTACCGCAGCTATCATTCCAGCTGAAGAGGTTATCAGTCTACAAAAAAATATGAACCGGCAAACTTCCTATTCCCAGAAATTAAAACAAAAACTTACCATGATTCAAGAAAAGGAAGGCGTAATTGAATGGGTCTTTATATTTATCATGTCGGAGGAGGGACGTCTGATTCACCTTGTTGCAGACAAAGGCTTTGTAATTGAACCGGGGGAAGAATATATGGGTCCCCCGGAAATGGTCAATGTCGCTTACCAGGCGTTTAATGGTAAAGCGGGTGTTACTCCCATATACGAAGACAGGTACGGTGAGTGGAAAACAAGCTTTGCGCCAATCATCGATGATGACGGCAATATCGTAGCTATTGTCGGATGTGATTACAGCAAAGCCTATTTCAATTCAGAAATGCAGCGTCTCCGCAAACAGCTAAACATACATGTTTGATTTCGGCGTGCAGTCCCATTATCGAATTGGAGCCCATGGTAAAAAAGAAAAGCTGATAACAGGAGCCGGTTTGAACGGGCTTCTGCAATCAGCTTTTTCGTTATTATCAAACCATATATATAAATTAAAATGGCTGTAGGCTTATATAGGCAATATGGCATCTTGTTCCTCCACCAACCGTCCTCAAGAATGAAACGGTTAAGCGTATCCCGCCGAATATGGATAATCATTTGCAAAAAAACAAAGACTTACTCCGATTATACAAATGAGTGGTCATAAGCCTTTTTGCCATGAACCTATATAGCTTTCTCTTTATTTTCTCCTTTTTTCACCAAAAAATAAGCAGTAATCAAGGCTGTAATAGGAATGATCAGGGCTACTCCGGTTCCAGCACAAAATATAGTGATCATTTCAGCACTGAATATTTTTGAGTTTACGATTTCCCCAACAGAATAGGATAAATCTTTAAACCATATAAGCAATGCCAAATAGCCTCCAAAGAAAGCAAAAAATAGCGTATTCGTAGATGTTCCTAAGATATCCCTCCCAATACTCAATCCAAATGTGAATAATTCCTTCTTGCTAATGGATGGATGGTGATGATGCATTTCTCGCATGGGAGATGCAATGGCCATGGCTGTATCGATAATCGCGCCAATAGTACTCATAATAATTACTGAAGCTCCAATTTTAACAAAATCCACCCCAATATAAAGGGAAAAGACGCTAAGCTCTTCTATTTCTTCTTCACCGAAACCTTGTATCATCGCATTTTCCGTCACAATGACAATAAAAAAGAGTACAATAACAATCGTGATAATAGTAGAAATGAATGCTGTTTTTGTTGTACTGTTCACTTCGTTAATGAAAAATAAATTAATATAACTAATCACCGTACATGCAATCAATGTCACGATATACGGATCAATATATGGATTAGTCATAAAAATGATGGTGAAAAGTAACACACCAAAGTTTAGGAACAAAGCAAAAAATGAACGTGCCCCTTTTTTTCCGCCAATCAAGATCATTAATATAAATAGTATAAACGCTAGCAACACTAATACATTCATTATCTTTCCCTCTTTCGATTAATGAAAAAAATAGAGACATATAGACCGATCGGGATAGTTAACACGATTCCGATACCACCAGCTAGGGCACGGGCCAATTCCAATGTGAGGTTCATGGAAAGGGTAAAACCCAATGCGGAATCATTTTTCAAATACAAAATAATCATAGGAATGGAACCACTTATATAGGCAAAAAACAAAATATTTGTCATGGTTCCCATTATGTCTTTTCCAATCTCTAATCCTGAAGTTTTAAGTGCTTTTACTGATATGTGGTTATTCTTTTCATACAACCCGAAAATCGAAGAAGACATGGTAATGGCTATATCCATTACGGCTCCTAAAGAACCGATAAATAACCCTGCCAAAAACACCATTTTATAAGGACGAGTGATAAATTGCATCTCTTCATATCGAAGGCCCTTTTCGGAAGTTAACCACATAACAAGATAAGCGATGAGCAGAGATAAAAATGTCCCTAACAGTGTCGCAATAACGGCTGCATATGTTTTTTCATTAAAACCATTAACGAGTAAAAGGGAAAAGACCGTAAATAGTATGATGCTTATACTGCATATCAAAACCAAACCAATGTTTGATGTATTCAAATAAAAATCTAATGCATATGACAATAGTATGGCATTGACTGCCAAACTAATAATTGAAAGCAGGCCTTGTTTTTTTCCAACGATAAGTAATGTCAAGATAAAAACCCATGCTACAATCAACACAAATTTATCACGTTTTACGTCTTTTATGGTTCCAGTTAACTCTGAATTTTCTTTAGTCTTCGTATCAATCGAAACAAATAAATCATTTCCAACTCGATATTCTTGATCAAAAGCTCCGGATGAGGAATATTCATTTTTTAAATGAATTAGCTTTCCTTTTTCTTCTCCATTTTGTATTTCGGCTATTATACTCTGGGTAAATAGTCGATCTTCATTTTGATACATATCATTCAATTCAGTTGTATTTTCCAGATTTGTTTTGATGACTTTGGCTATCGGTCGTTCATAGAATGAATAATTGTGATGAACAAAGATAACAGACAAGACAAAACAAAGTGCTATGACGGCGTACAAAGAAACATGCTTGTATCCCATTTTTTTAAATTTATTTACGATAACATTCAAAATAAAACCTCCAGATATCGGGTGGGCAAAAAAAGCAGGGAGGAGCCAGAATTGATTGGCTCCACCCCGCCTTACTAGTATTTGATTTTATTTATCTTATCATGAATGAATTTGGTTTGCGAAAACAAAGTCCGATTTACCGCCTTAACGTCTCCCCGGTAGGATGGGAAGAACTAAATTTCATAAAATACTTGTCAAGCCCCTTCATTCCTGATTTTCTCACTTCATTGTCAATATCATCAGTTGTGAAAAACTAAGGGCAATACTACAATTTCCTATGTAGTATTGCCCTTAAATTCGTATAATTATCGTTTAGTAAAATCGCGAATGATTCAAGAATACTTTGAAGATCTTTTTAAAATCTAGTATCCTAGAGATGCTTGGTGGATTTCTAGAGCATGACTACTTCCATCGCTCCAACTTTGAATTCCCCTAGATTGCAATGAATGTAGGTATTTTCATTTTTTCCATCAATTGATTTTGAACAAATTCTTGCATTTCCATTGCAGTAATATTTTGTGTAAATCCAGCATTTTTAGCACTATCACTACCATCTTTTTCAGTTTCTCCACCTAATTCATCTTTAGAAACATCTCCATATACTTTTAACACAGTACTTCAACATTAAATCCTCCGGGTGCTTCTACGTAGAAAGTATATCTGTGTAAGTGTTGTGGAGGTTTTACCTTGAATCCATCCTCCTTCAACCTCTGATTGATCCTGTTAACTTGTTCTTCATTTTCTTGAATGAATCCAACATGAAAAGTTTTGGGGTATTGTACATTGCTTCCTTTCATCAGAGTCAATATGGAACCATCATCATCTTTCATTGCAGCGAACCCCTCTCCCCTGCTTCCTGCACATGTCAATCCAAAGTATGTTTCTAAAAAATCACGTGAAGCTGTAACATCATTAACTGTTAAATTTATGTGATTGATTTTCATTACTTCCCCCATTTTTAATAGTATAGTTTTCTTTTCCTTCTCTCCACATGCTTCATTGTCCTTAGCTGCATAATAAAAAAGCGATCCTGCTTAAGTAAGAATCGCATATGTTCAGTTCATATGACACGAGTTGTTAAATAGACCCATACCTTTTTACCACAGCTCCTGAAGCTTATCCAGAAGGTCGTCGAGGCGGTAAAATTGCGAGGCACATCCTTGGAATATACCCATTCCCATTACTTGCTGAAGCCCCTCGACCGAAGCGAATCGAGAACGCATGATGAGTTTTGTCTTACCCTCGTGTTCAACAAACGTCAACGTTACCAGTGTAACTGGCATACCTTCGGCTGCGTTGCCTTCTTCATCTGCAAACATGTCCGTTAAGACAATCTTCCCGGGTACGGTTATTTCTTGATAAACAGCTTTCCCCCAAGATTCTTGGCCAAAAAATTCACCTTGGTTTTCATCTGTGCACCACATGCAATAATGCCATACGCCGTCAGCTTAAAATTAAACGCCCGATTTTCCGTTTGCCATCCACTCGGTCCCCACCATCCAGCCAAGTGCTCAGAATTTGAAAATGCTTTAAAAACAAGGTCCCGCTGCCCGTCAAATATACGCTCCATGACGAGATCCCGCCCCTCAATACTCGTTATCATGTTATTAGTCACTTTGTTATCAGACATTTCCATTCCTCCTTCCTATTTTCGTAATATGATATTCCTTCTATTTCGTCAAAATGTCAGTATTCCCCTCCCGAATAATCATTCAAGTGACCGCAGCTACAAGATTAAAAAAAGGTTAACCAGTAATAACTGGCTAACCTTTTATACGAACGGGCAATCAATATAGGGACTCTATTACAATATTTTTTCATTTTCCAAGTTCGTGTTCGACTTTGCTTTCTTAGCCAATTTAAATTTATAGAATAATATACAGGCTACCAAAAATCCTATTCCATAAAACAGTCCAACTCTTTGAGTAGGGTCAAAGGCAAGGAATACTAGAATCAGCGAACAAAAGCCTAAACAAAACAACGGGACGAATGGGTAAAACGGTACTATGTATTGTAAGTCTTCCGTTTTGCCACCCGCTTTAATAAATTTCTTTCTAAACATATATTGCGATAAAGCAATTCCCATCCATGAAATCGTGACGGAGATACCCGCTATGGACATTAGTATCACGAACACAGTATCCGCCGCAATGAAGCTCGTCAATAACGAGAGAAGCGAAAAGCATATCGTAAAAAGAAGGGCATTCAAGGGTACTTTCCTTTTGGACAATAGACCAAACACTTTTGGTGCCATCCCATCATGGGCCATCGACCAAAGCAACCTTGTAGATGCATAAAGACATGAATTCCCCACTGAAAGAATGGCTGTTAATATAATGAAATTCATGATACCTGCTGCATAAGGTATCCCCGCTATCTTCATCAAAGTTACAAAAGGACTTTCCAATAAGCCTAATTCCGAAGAAGGGAATATGGCGGAAAGGATGATAATGGATGAAATGTAAAAAACAATGATTCTAAATAGTACGTTTCGAATGGCTTTAGGAATGTTTTCTTCAGGTTTTTCACTTTCACCTGCCGCAATTCCTATAAGTTCCGAGCCTTGATAAGAAAATATAACATTCATCATTGTCACAAAGATAATCGTAATGCCGCCAGCTGGAAAAAGACCAGAAGGTGCCAAGTTCTCGAAGAATGGGGTTGGACGATCAGATAAAGAGACAAAACCAAAGATACCAGCGATTCCAATCAAGATAAACAAAATCACTGCAACGATTTTTATTCCAGCGAACCAATATTCCGCCTCTGCAAAACCTCTTGTCGTTAATGCATTCAATGTAAATAAAAGCACTATGAACAAAGCACACCAAATCCAGGTAGGACTATGGGGGAACCATTGTTTCATCAATATTCCCGCTGCCGTAAATTCAACTCCTGCAGTTGCGGCTGAACCTACGAAATACATCCATCCAAGAGAGAAACCAGCGGAAGGCCCAATATATTCGGCAGCATATTTTTGGAATGATCCTGTAACCGGCATATGAACGGCTAGCTCGCCAAGGCAGACCATGACCATATACAAAATAAGACCGCCTGCTAGATAACCGATCAGGGCTCCTCCTGCCCCCGCTTGGTTAATTGTATAGCCAGCATTTAAAAAAAGGCCTGTACCAATTACGCCGCCAAGTGAAAGCATAAATAAATGGCGTCTTTTCATTGAGCGTTGCAGCTGATCATTATTCTCCAGTCCATACCCCATATAATCACGTCCTTATCTTATCTATTAGCCTATGCCTTCTCCCAAACCATCTTAGAACCTCAATGAGAGACAACTAAGACCGCCATCTTGTTTTTGAAATTCAGTCATTTCCACTTCAATCACTGTGTATCCCAATTCTTCAATCTTTTTCTTTGTACCCTCAAACCCTTTCGGGACAATAACGCAGTCGTTCATTCTGACGCAGTTACCGGAATATTCTTCTTCCTCTTTTACGATGATTTGATTAAAGCTAGAAAAAGCCTCATGATTAATGAATTCCCCTGCCACTAATAAATTATTGTCTCCCAGATAATTGACACCCGTTTTTAAATGAAAGAATTTCTTAAGGGGAATGATGGTCGTGCCATACCCATACTTACCCATGATGTCTTTGAACTGCAGAGCACCTGCTTCATTCGTTCTGGTTGAAAGGCCAACATAGAAGTGATCCTCAACTTGCATTACATCCCCGCCATCTAACATACCTGGAGATTGAATATATTCGATTGTGTCATAAAAGTCCTTTAAAACTTCTTTCATTTCATTAATCTCGCCATTCCGGCTTTCTGCTCCAGGATTGGTTACAAGGGCACATTTTGGCGTCAAAACCGCGGTATCTTCTACAAACGTGGAATCAGGATACCTCTCATCCGATTCGAGAACGGTCACTTTCACACCGCATTGTTTTAATGCTTCTACATAAGCCTCGTGTTGTACAAGCGCTTTTTCATAATTCGGGTTTCCTAAATCGGATGTTGTTAAGCCATTTACAAAACTTTTTCCAATCTTTCTTACAATCGCGTGATTAAACATATATATTCCTCCTAAATAGGTTGCTTATTTTTTAAAATGTGGGAAATTCACCTTTTTGAAATGAAATCCCTTTTTGACCTTTTTGCTGTTCAAGCAGTTGCTTAACTATGACAAAAGCGAGAGAAGAGACAACCGAAAGCCTTTCTAAATATAAGGGGTATCTCTTCTTAGTCCATGCTTTCTCGATTATTTTGATGACCGCATAATTTATCCGCTATTCCTACAAAATATCTTACTCCATACCCTAAAGCCTTCTCATCGACTTTAAATTTAGGATGGTGCAAAGGATAAGCTTTTCCAAACTCATTATCATGGACGCCTAGAAATTGCATGGAAGAGGGAACGATTTCGGAAAAAGCCGAAAAATCTTCTGTCCCAAACATGGGATCATCAACCTGGATGATATTATTTTCCTCAAAAATACCTTCCATGACCGTTCTTGAAATATCAACGGCAGCTTTATCATTCACCACCGCTGGATACCCTAAATACCAAGTGACTTCACATTTTGCCCCATGCGCTTCTGAAACCCCCTTAACGATTTGCTCTAGATACTCCCTTGCTTTCACTCGGCTATCAGCGTCCAAGGAACGAATGGTGCCGCCGATTTCTGCATATTCAGGTATGACATTGAGCGCACTTCCGGAATGGAATTGGGTGACTGAAATGACAGGTGTCCTAAGAGCTGAAATTTTTCTGGAAACGATATGTTGAATATTCGTCGTAATTTCTGCACCAATGATAAGCGGATCTACCGTTAATTCCGGAGTCGACGCATGACCGCCCTGCCCAATGATTTTAATTTCAAAATCATCGGCTGCTGCACAGAATACCCCTTCCCTTAAACATATGGTTCCTGTTCGTTCATAAGGAGTAACATGCAATGCAAATGCATAATCAACTCCTTCCATGACCCCTTTTTTCACCAATTCCTGAGCTCCTCCTGGCAGAACCTCTTCGGCATGTTGGAAAATAAACCTGATTTCTCCATTAATCTCGTCTATTTTCCCGGAGAGGACTTTTGCAGCACCTAATAACATCGCAGCATGTGCATCATGTCCGCATGCATGCATAACCCCAGGGTTTTTTGATTTATATTCAATATCTGCTTCCTCTTCAATCGGGAGTGCATCAATATCTGCACGAAAAGAAATGGTATTCGATTTTCGGGGTGATTTTTTTGCTCCTTTGAGAACCGCTAAAACACTCGTTTCGGTAGGTCTTGTCACATCTAATCCTGTAAAGGTTTTTAATTTCCTAAAAATGAATTCGGAAGTCTGGTGCTCCTGATACGAGAGCTCCGGATTTTCATGAAAATGACGTCTCCATGAAATCACTTCATCCACAACTGTCTCCTGTATTGTCTTCATCATAAACGCCTCCTAGATCAATTAGTTCGAATATTCGGATATTTCAGATCTTTAAAAAGGGCCATACTTTATGCTTTGAGCAATGATCAAAAAGATAATTGCTACGGCAACCTGTATCAAAAGATAGGGAAATACCCATTTCACCCATTTCGTAAATGATATGCCGGCCACTGCCAGTCCAGCCAATAGCACTCCAGAAGTCGGAAATATCATATTCGAAATCCCATCCCCTAATTGGAAAGCTAAAACTGCCGTTTGTCTTGTCACACCCATTAAATCCGCTAATGGAGCCATGATCGGCATCGTCAATGCTGCTTGTCCGCTTCCTGAAGGAACAATGAAGTTAAGGAATAATTGGACAATGAACATTCCGATTGCATTTATGGCGGGAGGAAGCTGCTCAACCAATCCTGCAGCATAATATAAAATGGTATCAAGCAATCCGCCACTTGTAATGATGACCAAGATTGTCTGAGCAACACCTATTATCAATGCCCCGGAAACCATATCGCCTGCTCCTGAAATAAAACCATTAGCCATCTTGGACGGAGTCAAGCCTCCGATTAGGCCCATTATGATCCCGCTTAATAAAAACAAGCCGCCAATTTCACTTATATACCATCCTAATTTAATAACTCCATAGACTAATAGGATGAAATTCACCAATAAAATAATTAAAGCAGCGCTATGTCTTTTGCTCATCCTAAAGTTTTTATCAAGTTGTCCATGTTCTTCACGCCTGAATTTCCCATACTCCCCCAGTTCAGGGTTCCTTTTAACCTTCATTGCATGAAAATAGATGTACAATACTGTAACGACATAAAAAACTGCAAGAAGAGCGATTCGCAATCCCATTCCCGAATACATGGGCAATTCTGCAATGCTTTGGGCAACTCCAACATTAAATGGGTTCGTAATGCCCGAAATGAATCCAGTCGCCAATGTTCCAAGGATGACGATCGCAAAACCAGTAAGTGCATCAAAGCCTAATGCGATCGTCATCGGAACAATGATGGCGATATAAACTAATGCATCTTCAGCAGAGCCGATCAGTGTCCCTAATGATGCGAAGATTAATACCATCAACGGAATAAGCAATTTTTCTTTTGTTCCGAATCGGATAGCCACAAACTTAATGAAAGAATCCAGTGCTCCTGTTGCCTGCATGATTCCCAGTGCTCCGCCAAACAAAAAGACGAACAAGATAATTGACGCTCCTTCAATCATCCCTGCATGAATACTGCTGAACATTTCCAATAATCCCACAGGTGTTGATTCTACGAATTCAAAAGAAGTGGGATCGACTACACTTCGGCCATCCTTTTCAATTCTTTCATATTGGCCTGCTGGTAAGATATAGGTTAGAACCGTCACTATCACAATTACGATAAACATTAATACAAAAGGATTTATCCCTTTTTCCGGCAACTCCGTTAGTTGGTTAAGTGGCTTATTATTCTGATCAAGCGGCTTGGAAGTGATTGGACCATTAGGCAGGTCATTCATCTTAATACCCCCAGTTAAAGTTTAATGCTATTAATCCAGTTTTCCTGTCGGACCATCACTTCTCAACCAAACACTTAAACATACTCTTTATTAACTTCTCAAGCAAAACGGGCGTATGGACAAAGGCGCTATCGATGTGAAGGCGCTCAGTACGCTGATGGGCATCCTTGCCGAATGGCCCCACATTAAGTACGGGTGCCTGAAGTTTTTTCATATCGGCAAAAGGAATGCTGTAAGTATCGCCCCAGACTGGTGTATTTTTTTCAAAAGCCGTCCAGCCGTCAGAGTCATCAGTATATTGAACATAGCTTAAATCGCAAAGGCCATTAAAATAATGAATTTGTCTGACTTCTTCATCAAACTTTCTGGCAGTTTCCTTCATTAATTTCACAGATTCGATGATAAGCGGATCATCGGACGAATTGACGGCTGGATAATATGGCGGTGCGAACAGCAATACAATGGCGGGTGAAAGCTCATGACATTGTATCATCAATTTTTCAGCGATCCGCACTGATTTTTCCCGTTCATCCAAATCCTTGTTTCCTTTAACTTCACTCTTTATTTGCTGAACAAAACTCCCGCCAAATTTGCCCTCGGCATATGAAAGTAACTTTTCGTAGCGCAATACTTGTACTTCGCCTACACCTTCAATTTGTTCACGCAGACAAAGTTCTTTATAAGATTCATTGCATTTCATCGCTGCTTCGTTCGCAACCTGCTCGAATAAATCCATTATTTCTGCAGCTGTTCTTTTCATGATGAACACATTATAAAGCGCGGCTGCCCGATAAGGTGTCTGTGTTGAATATTGTAGTTTTAGATCTTTTTGCTGAAGCGATACGGGTAAAGGTGTTTCCTCGCCAAGGTCACTTTCCAGAAAAAGAGTGTTCCACTCCATGAGCTGCGTGAGAAACGAGGCTATATAGTTAGCGGTTATGCCCTTTAATGGCTCACCTACATGAGTTTCTTTCCCATAAAAAAGGGCAGCGGGCATGATTTTCCCCAAAGTTCCGGAATAAATATAATGATTATTATCACCCGGTTTCTGTGAAAAGGACGGTTCACTATTAAAAAACATTTTATAGGAAAGGTCATATTTATCCCGTAAAGCCACAAGTTCTTTAACTGCAGCCCTCATTCCCGCAGAATTCACTTCCTCATCCGGAACCGTTAACAGCAGGAGATTGATCGGCCATTGTTCGATGCTTGCCTTTTCGATGATAGCCATATGAAGGGCAAGCCCCATTTTCATATCCATCGTTCCTCTACCAAACAAGTACCTTCCTGATTCCAGATCAATGCGCGCTTCTTCAGGCAGATCATCTTTCCTATCGTGAAGTTTTTTCGTGAGCTCCTCTGGTTGAAATGCAAGAGTCTCAAGGTCACCGTATTCTTCAGTATGAACCGTATCAAAATGGCTAATTAATACTACGGTCTCCCTGCTATCGGGATGTTTATAAAAGGCATTCACAAAATTCCTTCCTAAATCTGCCTCGTGAAGCGATAAGTGTGCCGGGTTCCTTTTAAAATAATCAAGCTCCCTTAATTTCTCTTGCACCTTATAAGGGAACGTTCGCTCCCCTGGTGTAAGAGTCCGGCTTTCCCAGCTAACAAGTTCACACAACAAAGCACGGAGCGTTTCTGGAGTATCCCATAGTAATTGACTCATTTCAATCCCCCTTCATCAATATTTGTACGCACCACCGGGCAGGTTAAACAGGTAGGACCTCCAGTGCCCTTGAAACTGATTTCAGTTCCTTTGTACTCATAAACTGTCGCTCCCGCATCAATTAACTTTTGCTTCGTGTAAGCGTTGCCAGAAGGTATCACGCAAACCCGCGGAGCAATGGCAAGCACATTACAACCCAAGTTCAAGTACTCATCAATCGGCACTTCGATAAGCTGAATGCCTCGCTCAATAAGCAGTTTTCTGAAAAAGACAGGCATAAGGCGGGAATGAACTACCGCTAAATCATGGTCGACCATGCTGATGAAAGACATGAGATGGAGACACTCTGCCTCTCCTTGATCATGCGGAAGCTGAACTACGATGAATTCATCCACAAGATGTGCGGTCATTTCCTTTAATTGCCGAATGGCTTCAGCGTTTGTACGATAACCATGCCCGACAACCAAGGTCTTATCATCAAGCCAAACGATATCACCGCCATCCGCGACCGCATCACCCGTTAAATACCCAATGATCGGGATGTTCTTTTCCTTACAGTATTCCTTGTATACAGTCGCTTCAGGCTGCCTCGATTTTTTCCCCGACTTTAAAATAATGGCCCCTTGGCTAGTGAATTTTACTGGATCATGCGCATATAAGGAGTCAATGCCAACTACCGAAGATGCTGGCAAATAATCGATGTTTGGGACATATTTCTCCAAAATGGATATAAAGTCACCATACTCTGTTAGCGCTTCGTTGAAATCTGGCTCTTCCAAAAAGTTGAAGTTCTCCCATGTTTGGCTTAAATGCTCTTGACTAATAAAAGCTTCTTTCGGATGTTTTACAATGACACGTTCCAATGGTTTGTACATAGACGAACAAAATGTCACTGCCTCCCCCTCCTTTTCCGCATAGCGGAAAACGTTTCCGCCAATAGGAATTTTTCTTTTATTATAAATTTAGATTTGGTATAATGTCAATATGTTTTAAATTTTCAAATAAATTAACTTTTTATTTAACTTGTATGGAAAGATAGGTGGTTTTTATATGCAATCAATTGACCGCGCCATGAACGTTATAAAGGTGCTGGTATCCAATTCTTCGGAAAACTGGCTGTCAATTACGGAACTTTCCCAAGAATGTGATCTTCCTGTCAGCTCCATGCATCGTTTGTTAAAGGCAATGTCCTTGCATGGATTAATTCAACAGGACGGACAATCCAAACAATATGGTTTGGGGAATATTTGGCTCGAATATGGTTTGCGCATGTATGACAAAATGGATTACATTAGTCAAATAAGGCCTGAACTCGAAAGGCTGATGAACAAAGTGGAGGAAAGCGTCTATCTAAGCCAACCAATCGGGATGGAATCACTCGTTATCGAAAGGATCGACAGTGAAAAGAGCCAAATCCGGGTTTATGACCAGCTTGGCTCACGTGTACCTATGCATATCGGGGCTGCCAATAAAGCGATGCTCGCCTATATGCCATATAATCAAACGAAAAAAATCGTAGATGCTCTTCTGCCAGCTCAAGAAAGAGCAGCTTTTTGGGATATATTGCAAGAGACTAAAACGAAGGGACATGGGATCAGTCACAGTGAAAGAACAGAGGGAACATGTTCTGTTGCCGTACCGATATTGAACCATTTTGGTGAGGTTCACGGTGCGGTGAGCATTGGTTTTGTCAGTTTTAACCTGACAGATGAAAGACTCGATTTCCTCATTAAGAATGTGATGGAAACTGGGAATCGGGTTTCTGCAAAATTGGGGTATAGGGGACCATGAAAATAAGAGAGAAGTGGAGGATTATCGGATAAAACAAAAAGAAGATGAATCATCTCATCTTCTTTTTGTTTGGCTCTTTTCGTAAAGATTGTTGTTTTTAAAACGAAACTATTTTAGGTTGATTGGAGCGGAAGTGCGAGACTCCTGCGGGAGCTGCGGGACAGGTGAGACCCCACAGGCGTTTTCGCCGAGGAGGCTCACCGCCCGCCCCGCGGAAAGCGAGCATCTGGAGGGGAAATCAACCACACTGCACTACTTCATAAATAGCAATAAAGTATGCGAAAACAGCCTTTCGTTTTATATTAATCGCTGCCGGTCACAAATAAATCTTCTTTAAAATAGGCGAGTACCTCGCCGGCCACCACTGGTTCGCCTTCCAATACCTCCAAAGTTTCTATTTTCCCGCTGACACCAATATCAATGATTTCCACACTTCCATCTGCCTTCTTAATCTGAAATAATTGATCCCATTCGTAAAATCTGGAATTTTTGGATATTGAAATTTTTTCAACCCTGCCATCACAAGGGCTAAGAATCACATCAACGTACATTTACATCATTCCTTCCTTCAGTATTCTTCAAAATGAAATGGGGTTTGTAAAACTAACCTTAGAAAGTTTTGGAACTCAGATATATCTTCTTGTTCAATGCCAAGAGTCGGAGCCCAGTACTGATCCAAATTAATATCATTGGCACAAAGCAGGATCATTCTTCCGCTTTGCATGGAAGTCACCATTGCTTTACCGAAAAACTGGGCCGAATATACAATGGTTACATCATATCTATAATCTTGTGACAATAAGCAATAATGATGAATAGCCTGGTTTTCTTTATTTTCGGAAAGAATATCAAAATTCAACGGATTGCCTCCTTTCTTGTAAACCCTAATTCGTTCAGAACCTGATCCACCCCCGAAGCTGGGATGCTTCTGCTATTTTGCGAATCCCTTCAATATAAGCAGCCACTTTCATGTTCACGGAATATTTTTGTGAAGTATGGTAGACATTCAAAAAGCTGGCCGTTATCTTTTCCTTCAATCGTTCATCTACAAGCTCTTCCGTCCAGTAATAACCTTGATTGTTCTGGCACCATTCAAAATACGAGACTATCACCCCTCCTGAATTCGCCAAAATATCCGGGACTAGCACTATACCTTTATCATCGAGAATCTTGATCGCTTCCTTTGTCGTCGGCCCATTTGCTGCTTCAATCAGGATTTCACATTTTAGTCGTTTTGCATTATCCTTATTCACCACTCCGCTAATGGCTGCGGGGATCAGCACATCACACTCTTTTTCCAATAATTCTTGATTGGATAATGAATCTTTGTATAAGTTCGAAACGACCCCAAAAGAGTCCCTGTTCTCCAAAAGGTAAGGAATGTCCAATCCATTCGGATCATATAAACCTCCAAGTTCATCCGCTATTCCGACAACCTTTGCCCCCATTTCATGTAAATACAATGCTAAATGACTGCCAACATTCCCGAATCCCTGGATGATTACCCGCATGCCTTCAATGGGAATCCCCTTTAAATCACAAATCATTTGAAGTGTATATAATACGCCCTTGGAAGTGGCTTTTTCCCTGCCCTTCGATCCTCCTAATCTCAGAGGCTTTCCTGTAATGAAGCCCGGTGAATCGAATTCCCTGATGTGATCATATTCATCCAGCATCCAGGCCATGATTTGTGAATTCGTATACATATCTGGTGCCGGGATATCTTTTGTAGGGCCCACTATTTGACTTACTGCCCTGACATACCCTCTGCTTAATCGTTCAAGCTCAGATGAACTCATCTGTCTCGGATCACACACAATGCCGCCTTTTGCTCCTCCGTATGGAAGATCGGTTATTCCGCATTTCAAGCTCATCCATCCGGCCAATGCCTTAACTTCTTCAGGAGTGACATCCGGGTGAAACCGGATTCCCCCTTTCGTTGGACCTGCTGCATCATTATGTTGAGCACGATACCCTTGAAACATCCTTGTCTCGCCATTATCCATTTGAATAGGAATACAGACTTCCAGAAAACGCATTGGCGCTTTCAGAAAATCAAAAACCTGCTCTGGATAGTCCAAAACATGAATCGCTTCTTTTAAGATATCCTGGAATTCTTGCAGCGGATTATCCAATTGACGTTTTTCAATAACCTTAATTTTCTCTGTCATTTTAGCACCTCTCTTTTATTCTTATTACTTATTAAGCAACTTTCATGCCAGCTTTGAGGATATTGTATGAATAGCACCATACCGCCATTTGCCCTCATCCATATCACACATACACTCATCAGGACATATGTATTAATTCATAAGCAATTCAGATTTGCATATGTAAAAAGTGATGATTAAATACAAAAAAAAGCACCAGATAAATGTATAAACATTCAGTGAGTGCTCTTTTTTTGTTTATCTTGAAAAAGAAAGTGTTGACCTGTAGCAGATGCCAAATGATGGTACAAATCTAATCAAAGGCAGCCAATCCTAGGAACCAACTGTTAAGCTTAAAAAAATACTCAAAATATATATTGAAACTTCTATTTTCCAACCAACAGGTTTAACTCATCTACAAACCTTTTTGTGATAATTTCCGGGCGAGTAATGGCCGTTCCTACTACGACTGCAAAAGCTCCACTTTCAATAGCTTTTCTAGCATGATCTTTCGTATGAATATGCCCTTCAGCGATGATGGGGATATTTAAGGCAGAAGAGAGTTTTCGAATAAGGTCATAATCAACCTCCTTCACGTATTTTGTTTCCTCTGTATACCCACACAATGTGGTTGATATTATATCAGCACCGAACTTTTCTGCGATTAGTCCCTCTTCAAAAGTCGCACAATCTGCCATCACTAAAATATTGGGATGCTCACTATTTATTTTACCTATGATTCTTTCTACCGTTTCTCCATGGGGGCGCTTTCGTTGAGTCCCATCTAATGCTACGATTGACGCTCCAGCCTCAATAATGCTTATAGCACTTTCATAGGTAGGAGTAATATATACTTCACATTCTTCGGTCCATTGCTTGTGAATACCTAATACAGGCAGTTTTGTTACCTTTTTAATCGCTTTAATATTTTCTGGCCCGGTAGCCCTAATACCAACTGCGCCTCCCTTTTCTGCAGCCTTGCTTAATGCGCCCATGATTTCCGCCCCATACATCGGCCATCCCCTTCTAGCCTGGCACGAAACTATCAATCCATTCCTAATAGATTCCAGTACGTTTTTTTTATCCATAATTACCACCTAAACAACCCCCAAGAATTTACCAGCTAATCCTACCATAAAGCAAAGGAGGATTAACCAGTAGATAGCTTTTTGATATTTAAGTAATGCCCATAAGAAACCAAGTGTTAAGAGGAGGGGTAAAAGCCCAGGTAAAATTGAATCAAGAAGTTCTTGTAAATTTATTTCTTTTCCACCAAAGTTCCATTTAGCAGCCACGGCCACTTTAACAAAATTCACTACCATTGATCCTGTTACCATTAATCCTACAATGGTAGCTCCCTGAACAAACTTATTTAGCACATCAGAGTCTTTCATTTTAAGGATGAGGCTTATCCCAAACTGGTACCCATAGACAATACCGTAGTAACGAGAAAAAATATTGAGCAAGACGTTTGGCACAATAAATATAATGGGTCCAAGTGAATTTCCATCCAACGCCAAACCAGCGCCGATTGCAGCAAAAATGGTCATAAAAGTTGCTTTAAAAACAGAATCGCCAATTCCAGAGAGCGGTCCCATCAATGCGGCTTTCGTAGAAGAAATTGTGTCGGATGTGATGGGATTACCTTGTGCCCGTTGTTCTTCAAGTGCTAGAGTAACACCTATGATGGCATTGGAAGTATACGGATGGCAGTTAAAAAATTCATTATGACGAACAACCGATTCTTTTAAATCCTGATTATTTGGATAGAGTTTTTTGAGTGCCGGCAATATCGCATAGCAGAATCCTAAACTGCCATAACGCTCATAATTTATAGACGTCATACTGAAGAATGTGCGGAAGAATGTTTTCATTAAATCCTTCCTTGTCAGAATCGTCGTTTTAGCTGTACTCTTGCGGGAGGAATCACGGGGAATTCCACTATCATTTCCTTTCGTTCCCACTGCTGTAATGCTGACCGCGATTCCAAGACCCAAAAAGGCTATCGATAGTACATTTAGTTCCAAGTAGACTGCCAGAACAAATCCAATTAGGAAAAATGACCAAAACTTCTTGAAGTTCATCATTTTCAGGAGCATGGCCATTCCAATTGCAGGTAGGATCCCTGCTGTAATCTTTAACCCTTCCATAAACCAAGAAGGCATTGAGCCTACGATATTATTTACAAATTCACTACCAAAATAAACGGCTAAAAAAGTTGGAATGAACATCACTGTAAAAAAAACGATTATTCCAAAAAGGTGAAGCCGTTCTGCCCTTTTTAGATTTAGCTCTTGTAAAGCATTGTCTGCCCGATGCACTAGATAAATATTAAAGTTCCAAGCTAGCATGATTAAAAATTGTGCTAAAATACCGATTGGTAATGCCAGAGCAATTCCAACCTCAGGCTTCCCCCCAGCACTAATCGCGAAAATAGTCCCAATTAGACCAGCAATTTGTGCATTAGGAGGAACACTACCTCCAATGGGCAAGACACCCATAAACATCAATTCCACACTGGCCCCTACAATCAATCCAGTCTGTAGGTCTCCCATTATTAGTCCCAACAATGGCCCAGCAAAAATGGGACGGCTAATCATCCAATATCCATATCCATAATTTTCGGTCATGAGAATTGCAACAAAACCACTTAACAAAATCGCTGATATTAACTCAATTTCCACTTTTCCTCCCCCTTTTTACTCTGACTATCTTTTCGACCATTAAATCTTGGTGAATAAATCAATCGATTTATCATTAGGAGAGGTTCTGATCTCACAAGGGATCCCGTGATCTCTAATCTTGAGAAAAATAGATTTATCTTCTTCATCCAAATAGACTGTTTTACTTATTTCCTGTTTTCCTACTTTATAGTACATGCCACCTACATTTATAGAAGGCAGAATGATACCTTTTTCAATGAGAGATAAAAGGACTCGAGGACTTTTTACTACAATAAACGTTTTTTCCTGATCAGACTGCTCAACCAGATATTTGACTGCATCTTCGACAGAAAGGATAGCATGTCTTTTCCCCGAAGGTACTGCCAAGCTTAGTAACAAAAGTTGTGTAGGGTCGGTTGCAACCCTATCATCAATTACAATAAATTCTGTGACTTGATAAGCAACACTCCATGAATAAGCAACTTGCCCATGTATGAGGCGTTCATCGATACGGGTAACAACGATACTCATTACAATTCCTCCTTTATGGGGTTAACTGTAGAGTTTATATAGCTAATACTCATAGAGGTATTAGCTATAAGCTCTTCGGGACTTACCGGTGAAAGGCAAGATTCAATAACTAAACCTAAATGAAAACCAGCGATTACTTGTACCCGGCTACCTTTCAACACTTGAAGTGTAGCTGCATTGCATGGGGTACCCCCTTTAATATCTGCCAGAATGATTATTTCTTTGTACCAATCCAACAATTGATTGACGGCCGATTCCAGTTCTCTTGCAAATGAATCTAACGTTACTTGATCATCCATGCTCAATGCAAAGAGTTGCTTCTGTTTCCCTGCTATAAGCTCTACACAGTCTTTCATAGTCGAAGCTAAATTTCCATGACTTACAAGTAAAATGGCCCGATTCAAACTATCTCCTCCTTATAACGTAATTTTTTGAATATTCACACAAACCAATCTTATTGAAAAAGAATTAAAAAATCAAGGTTTTATTAAAAATAAAAGAAATAAAATTTCTTTTATGGCATTTTTTTTTGCATTATGTGCAAAAAACATTTCATTTATGATATAAATGAAACAATAGGGATTTACATCATTTAATAAAATATTTAATAAAGGAGACATATCATGAGCTTAACTTTATTACAAAAAATAAATGAAAAAGCGGATTCCTTGTCTCGTGCTGAACGGCAAGTAGCCAAATATATATTGGACCATGCAGATTTGGTGCAAACTTACACGATTTCTGAAATATCTACCAACGCAAATGTTTCCCAAGCTAGTGTTGTGCGTTTTTGTAAAAGAATGGGTATAGACAGCTTTAAAACCTTTCAACATACATTGGTGAAAGAAATGAGTTCAAATAATGCCAACATTAATGACCTTTCTTTACTGCGTGAAAATGATACGCCCTATCAACTTTTCCAAAAAGTAACTATGAGCAATAAATTTGCTTTAGACTCTTTAGTACAAACGCTTAACAAAAAAGAGTTTGAAAAAGCAGTGGAATGCTTAAGCCTAGCAAAGAAAATTGCATTTTTTGGTGTTGGGGGCTCCTCTACGGCTGCATTGGATGCTAGTAATAAATTTGCTAAACTTGGCGTTACTACAGGAATGAACACTGACTTTCATACAGTTATTTCCCATATTTCCAATTTCACACCAGAAGACGCGTTGGTCATTTTCTCCACATCCGGAAAAACAAAAGATATATTGGAGATGGCTTCATATGCGAAAAAGATAAACGTACCAGTATTGGCAATAACCGCTTATACAAAGTCTCTTTTATTGAAAATAGCAAGTATACAACTTTGTTTTCCTGACATCGAACATGATCAACGAATCGGTAGTATAGCATCTAGAATCATGCAACTTAACATGGTTGATGCTCTTTACTTAAGTGTTTTTCATCGAATCGATAAAAAAACCATAGATAACTATCAAAAAGCACGTGAAGAAATTCTACGACTAAGAAGATAGCCTGCTTAAGGATGTGTTTTACTACATTTCGTTAAGAGGCTTGGTATGTATTAATTCATAGGCATTTCAGGATTGCATATAAAAAAACGCATCCTTATCGGATGCGTCAGTTTGTAGACAAAAGGAGCTTCCATCTAAAATTTTAAACATAGTTGATTGGAACGGAAGGTGCGAGACTCCTGCGGGAATAGCGAGTCTAAGGGAGCCTCCTCGGCGCAATTGCGCCGAGGAGGCTCCCGGACCGCCCGCGGAAAGCGAGTACCTGAAGTGGAAATCAACGTCCAAATTTGTAAAAGCCAAAAAAAAATGTAGACAAACTCGATTTTCATCGAGTTTGTCTACAGTCTGAAGCATCCTTATCGGATGCGTTTTTCCTTGCAAAGTCTTATAGCTGAATTTCTTCAACTTGGTATTGGGGCGGTGCCTTCCTGAATGCCTTTGTGATATATAATAGATAACAAAAACCAATAATGAACCAACTTGTCCCCATTATTAGGGAACTTGCCTCAAGGTTGATCCATAGAATGCCAATTGCTATAGCTCCAATTAAAGGCATAATTAAGTATTTAATACACCCCTTTACCGTTCGGTGCTCCTTTTCCCGAATGATAAAATGGCTGATCACTGAAAGATTTACAAAGGTAAATGCCATTAATGCACCAAAGTTGATCAGTGACGTTGCTGTCACTAAATCAAAGAATAAAGCTGACATTGAAATGACTCCAACTATGAGTACATTAATGGCTGGTGTCTTCCACTTGGGATGAATGAATCCAAACCATTTTTCAGGAAACACTTTATCACGGCCCATAACATACAAAAGACGGGAAACGCTGGCATGTGATGCTAGTCCCGAGGCTAACGTATTGACGAAAGTCGTACAAAGAAAAATGGATTGAAATAGCTTCCCGCCTACATAAAGGGCGATTTCCGGTAATGCAGCATCCGGTTCCTTAAAACGGGATATATCCGGAAAAAAGAGCTGAATAAAGAAAGATGCGGTAATGAAGATGATTCCACCCCATAGCGCAGTTAAAAATATCGCTTTTGGAATCGTTTTTTTCGGATCCGGCGTTTCCTCAGATAGGGTCGTTACCGCATCGAATCCCAAAAAGGAAAAACAAAGGATTGTAGCCCCGGTTATTATGGCCGAGAAGTCCATCCCTTCATTTACGAAAGGCATTAATGTAAACACTTCTCCTGTACCTTCTCCATCATTTAAACCTTTGACGACAAGAATGATGAACACTGCCATGATGGCAATCTGAATTATAACAAAAAGCGCATTAAAGTTAGCAAGTACATTGACGCTCCTGAGATTGAGAATGGTGACGATTGCTACGAACAATACTACCCAAATCCATGTAGGAACTCCTGGAAATAATGCTGTCAGATAAATTTTGGTCAACAATGCATTGACCATAGGTAAAAACAAATAGTCCAACAACGAAGACCATCCTACCAGGAATCCTACATGCGGGTTTATCGCCTTTTGCGTATAAGTGTAGGCAGAACCTGCAGCAGGAAAAACCTTTACAAGTTTTCCATAGCTGGCTGCTGTAAAAAGCATCCCCACCAATGCAACGATATAAGCAGTCGGCACATGGCCGCCCGTAATCCCAGATACAATGCCGAATGTATCAAATACGACCATGGGGGTCATATATGCTAACCCCATCATAACGATTTGCCATAATTTCAGTGATCTTTTCAATGTAACCTCATTTTCCACCTATCATTCCTCCTTGAAACCGCTTTCAAACCAGTGAGTTCAATTTCTTAACTAGAATAATCCCCATGCCTCCCTCTTTTTTAAAAGTTTTACCTGTATACCTTTATGCAATTTCTGTGCCACATGATTTCGGTTTATTTTGACAAACGAAAAACGCCTTAATTCCTGTATTCTTACCGGCAAATGATTGATTCACAGATATGAAGTCTTTCAGCATCTTCATTGACGATTCAATTTCCCATAACTTATTCGCCTTTGCATACACAATGCCCATGTTATCTTGTAAAAACCCTAATTAAATCACTCACAGTGACTTGGCATGATAATTGCTGATTAATCATCTATAGGAATTCATTTAATGAGTTTCAAAACTACTATAGTTATAAGAAAATGGAGGAATAGAAAAATGAAATATCCTTTATCACCTGATGTTAAACCAGAGTTTTGTACCACCGGATCATTTATGCGCTTACCTTCTTCAAGGGAAAATGCCAAATTGGCAGTGGTAGGTATGCCTTTTGATACAGCTGCTTCATTCAGGGTAGGAGCCAGGTTTGCCCCACAGGCAGTCCGCCAAGCATCCATGACGTTGTTTCCTTATCATCCCATTCACAAGGTATTTCCGTTTGACGAATGTAATGCAATTGATATCGGGGATGTTTCGGTGATTCCCCATAATATACATCGAAGCTATGAGTTAATTGAAAAGGCTATGTCAGACTTGATGAAAAATGGCATCATTCCAATAGGCATCGGAGGAGATCATTCAGTAACATTGGCTAATTTAAGAGCAGCCGCAAAAATCCACGGTCCTGTTGCACTTCTTCATTTTGATTCACATACAGATACTTGGGATACTTATTATGAAGAAAAATACTGGCACGGTTCCCCGTTTATCCGTGCATATGAGGAAGGTTTGCTCCAAACGGATAAAGTTTTCCAGATTGGCATCAGAGGTACGCTCAATCATCCAGGAGATTTAGATTCCAGTACAGAACTAGGATACAATGTGATAACTACGCCCGAGCTGAAGAAGAGAGGAATCGAAGATGTCGTGAAGGAAGTCAAGAAAACCATTGGGGATACACCATGTTTCTTGACATTCGATATTGATTTTGTCGATCCATCCTGCGCTCCTGGAACTGGCACATTGGAGGTCGGCGGTCTAAATAGCTTTGAAACCCTTGAAATGATACGCTCTCTGCAAGGATTCAACTTTATTGGGTTCGACCTGGTGGAAGTCCTCCCGCCGTATGATCCAACACAAATTACATCACTATTGGCAGCCACCATCATTCATGACTTTGCCAGTCTAGTAGCCTTACAACTAAAAGAAGAAGAAAAAAAGGAGAATTCAGCCGAAAAAAGTTTATAGGACAAACACTGGCCATACAGGCCGATACTGTTAATCGATCTGAAAGATCCAAGCTAATGATATAAAAGTCCTGAAATTCAAAAAGCACCTGTTTATGAAAACAGATGCTCAGACTGTAGACAAATTCGAAGAAAGCGAATTTGTCTACAGTCTTTTTTCTTTAAAAATGTTCCAGCTGATTTCGGAAATCCGCTCCCTTTCCGCCGACTGTCTGCCAATCCTCCTCGACGCAAGCGTCTGTGGGGTCTCGGCTAGCCAGCTATTCGGCAGGAGTGTCGCAAATTTCTTCAATCCATTGAGGGTTTCATAAAACAGAAAAAAACATTAAGGATCATCTAATCTTCCTTTAAAATCATGGTTATATGTGAAATCATTCCGAGCCCCCTTTTATCGACAAATTGAGCATCTTCTTAGGTGAAAGCAGATGCTTTTTTTCTATGTTATCTTTTACTATAGTACTGCTATTTTAACTGTAAATAATGTCATATCGGGTTGGGAAAATTGGCTCCTCATCCTGTTTCCGGCGACATAAGGAATCAAAAAAACACATCCCATCTGATAGAATGGAATGTGTCTTCATTTTATTCGTCCGATTCTATCCCGGGACGATTGGATTGTGTTGGCAGGGTGTCCCAAAAACTTGCATCGACAGTTTCAATTGAATCATCGGCAATAGCTCTGACAGCTGCATCCAAAGTGGTTACCGTTTGCTTAATTAGATAGCCATTACTTTTTTGTCCAAGCGCTACAGACTCGACATTGTGGTCCGACATACCTCGCATCTCAAAGAGCAGTGTGGCAATGTCATAACGGACAGCTGCACCATTACGGCCTATATTTTCTCCAGAACCGCCATCATACCTACCAATATGCCCCCAACCAGTTGGTTCAATGGAGTTATATACGACAGCACCCAGTTTCTTTGACGCTTCTAACACTTCAGGCTTTACGCTCGCGTTTGTAGGATGAAGAATCGAACCTGAAACAAGTTCACCATCTGTTTCGCTTAGCGTCCCTTGATGATGTAAATCTATCATGTAATCTATATCGTATTTCGCAAATACTTTTTCGTGTAAAGCCTTTACTTCTACTTGCATGGAATCAGTTTTTTTATCATGCTCACGGTTTAAGTCGATCCCATTTGCATTTGCCCGTGTTAAATGCCGATCACCTTTTGCTAAATAGTCATCAAGAGGGAAATTGACATCTCCCATGGCTCCATCTGCATTTAACATGGGAATGATCAGTATATTAACATTTTCCAATAAACCTTTAGTCTTATTCGTGCCTAGATGTTTAATGAATTCGAGAGCACCCTCGGTAGTCAGTTGTTCATTTCCATGCTGTTGCGTTAAAAATAGTATGGTTGGATTCTTAGGATTTGACATGTACTTCGCTAGGTAAATGTCCCTTCCTTTTACCGTTTCCCCGATTACTTCCAGTGCCAGCCTTTCTTGTTTAGCATCCTGCGTTTCAAGATAGCTCACCAGGCTTTCATATGTATGAAGATTTGAAGTTGTCACTTGACCATTTCCAGCACTGGGGCCATTTCCAACCGCTCCGACTGGTAACGCAACAGCTGTTACTGCGCCTAACGTCATTAAACTAGATAATGAAACTGATAGAACTTTCTTTTTAAAATTCAAAATAAACCCTCCTCATTAAATATAACAATCAAGAAATATAACTATTATTAATATTCTGACATTTTTACTACTTTATGTTAATAGTGAAAAATGACTATGTTTCCAAATAGTTTTCTTCTACCAAAAAACATTTTTGTTCCCGATGAAGAAAAACCAGACGGACACCAGTCTGTTCAGACTTTAGACAAACTTGATGAAAATCTAGTTTGTCTATTTTTATGGCTTGTACAATTTGGACGTTGATTGGAACGTAGGGCACTCGCTTTCCGTGGGCGGTCGGCCCTCGGCTTTCGCCTGCGGGGTCTCCCCTAGACGCGCTTTTCTAAGCAGGAGTCTCGAACACCCGCTTCAATCAACTTTGTCTTACCTTTTAGATAGAACACTTTTTCCTAGAGTTCCGTCTGGTTACTTCAATATAGGCTGGAAGTTGATAGAACTATCATTTCCTCAATTTTTATTATTGCCTGCCCTCCGTCAGTGGAATGGACTCGTATTGTTCCGGATTGATTTTATATACAGAGCCATCAGTAACTCCATCAATTATTCCATATAACCCTCTTTCAACTGCTTTAATAAGCATGCCTTTTTTCTTTTGGCCAAAAGACTGTGTTTGACCTCTAACTTCAAAGAGTACTGTCCCGCTTCCGTTTAAAGCAAAGGCTCCTAAAGCCGTTCCAGGAAGGTTTTGATTTTGCGGATACAAGGATATATTCCCATATGGAGAATTACCTTGTGCTTTCATGGCATTATATACCGCCACATTCAATTGTCTGGAAAAATCATAATTATAGTTTTTTGCATATTTTGCATAATCCTGCCCTGAAGGCGAGCTTGGATCAGGAACAAATTGAGCAGAAATCGAGTAGGTGACTAAATCATCCGTTCCATCAACTTCATAATAGGGAGCTTGGTGATGCAGGTCCACAAAAATCTCCACCTTACCGTATTGCTTCAGTAGAGACTTGTAAACATCACGTGTTGTTTGTGATTCAGGTGTTATGAACCAACCAGGGGTGGATGATTTTCCAGGGAAGTCTTTAGCTTGGGGAATATAATTTAAATCAGGATTAAAGTCACGATTAACATCGAAACCTGGTTTGGACTCATAATCGAATGATTCATTTTTGTATGTATAGTAATTCCAAGATGGTTTCGCTCCTGCTAACTGCGGAAACTGGTCGACGACCTCTGCCCAGGTCATATCATTTCCGCGACGGTTCAATTCAGCGGCATCGGGATTCATTTTAGGCAAAGCTACCAAGGTAATTTCTTTACGAATTTTTTCCGCTTCAGGTGTGTTGGTCCCCAAAAACTTCAAGATATTCAAGATGGCATCCGTACCAGTTTTCTCATTCCCATGGATCTCACTTTGAATGAAAACGACTTTGTCGCCAGTTCCCACGGTTGCTTTATAGATTTCTCTATGTCTATTGGAATATCCAGCTACATCCACTTTTACTTTACCTTGGCTATCACTCGCAATTTGTTCTAGCTTTTTCCCTAGTTCAGCATGATCTGTAAAACCTGAAACCGAATAAGTTTGTTGAATGGGTGTTCCCGGGGATGTTTCATTAGCTGCAAATGCTGGTGCCGCAATACTCGCCGAAAGAACGGCAACTCCCAGAGTTGAAATAACCTTCCTGTTTTTCATATGACAATAATCACTCCCTAAAAATATTCTTCTATCTCATTATACAAAATGGAAAAGTAGAAATATGTTGGAATTTGATGTCGTATTATGGCTATTTTATGACGCGGGCACCTGCTTTAGCTAAAAGTTGGGTGCTGCACTAATATATACTCTTTAATGTTAGTGCAAAAATGCATATTTTCCCACAACAACGATCTCCGACATTGTTATCTCGGACCGTTGTTGCCGGATGCCTTTAACCATATATATATATTGGCTATGCATTTAGTCGAATTGATGATTTGTACTATAACATCACAATACGTTATAATAAAAGAAAAAAATAAGAGAAAGGGGAAAATATGAAACTCAACACTCATAGTTCTACGCCATTATATATGCAATTGAAACAATCTATTATTGAAGATATAAACAAAGGGATTTACTCTCCTGGCGAAAGATTACCAACCGAAACAGAATTATGTGACATATATGGAGTAAGTCGCATTACTGTTAGAAAAGCGGTTTTGGACTTGGTGGAAGAGGGTCTTCTAATACGCCAACAAGGAAAGGGAACATTTGTCCAATATCCTAAAGTAAAAAGGGAACTATTTGCTGTTAACGGCCATGCTGAATATATGTCAGAATTAGGGAAGATACCTCAAACTAAAATCCTTTCATTTGGAATCATACCCGCACCGGCTAATATTTCTAAATCCTTGGAGATTATTCCTGAAAGTGATGTTCTTGAATTACAACGGATCTTATACTATGATAATCAACCTCTCACCTTGGAAATTTCTCATTATTCCTTAAAGGTTCTGCCTAATTTAAATGAACATGTCCATAACTCCGTTTCCATGTATGACATCATAAAGCATAAATATAATATAACTCCTGTTCATAACACGAAACTCTTAAATATGGTATTGGCAAATGCAGATGAAGCAAAATTTTTAGAGTGCGAAGTGGGAGATCCCCTTTTCAAAGTGGAGAAAGTGGCATATGACGCAAAGAAGCAGCCCATCCATTCCTCCTTCTTATATTATCCTGCCAATCGCGTGACCTTTACGATTGATAGTTCCATGTCGCAAGAAAAAGGTAACGAATCCCCCTCCTAATCCGGGATCTCGTTACCTTTTTCCATCTATAAATCATGTTAAACCAGCATATGGTCAGGAATATATTCTTTACCATACCCAAATGCTCCATAATCCTGACAGGTTTGGGAGGCAGCTAAAGCTCCTTTTTGTAAAGCTTTATTTACATCTTGCCCTTGGACATACGATGAGAGAAAACCAGCAATAAATGAATCTCCCGCCCCCAATGTATCTACAACTTTGGTTTGGATAATAGCTTGTTCATATAATTGATTTTCAATTGATAAGAGTGCTCCCTTTTCCCCACGAGTAACACATACCACTTTTGAGCCGAACGAATGCACTTTTTGAATCAGTGCATGGCACTCTGCAGTGTTTAAATTACTTCCTGAAAAAAATGCATATGTCACATACGGACAAACTTTTTGTAAATAGTGTTCCTCTTGGTTTGTCGAAAAATCAAAAGAAATGTCAATGAGTTGACTTAATGATGGGAGGTTATGCTCAATATGGCTATAAACACTTGTATGAAGAAGGTCGTGTTGCCGAATATAATCCAAATCCTTGTCATTCAGTACAATCCCCAATCTGGATTGAATTCCCCCTCTATTGGAACCAATGAAAATTCGGTCCCCGTCCTTATCCAACGCGACGACGGCCATACCATTCTCCCCTACCGCTTGTCTTACTCTACTAATCTCCATCTTTTCCTTTTGCAATACCTCCAACACATGGTCTGCCGCCCCATCATTTCCTACAATGCCAATATATGAAGATTGCTCATCATTTAAACGATTGTACATGACTGCCACATTCAATGAATTGCCGCCGGGATATATCTTTCCTTGGTCTTTATAAAAATCTACTACGTTATCTCCAATTCCAATTAGCTTCATGCCCGTTCCCCCTGTAATCATTTTACACTTCCACTAGCAATTCCACGGATAAAATACTTCTGCATGAATAAAAATAAAATGACGATAGGTGCCGCTGAAATCGTTAATCCAGAAAGCAACACTCCCCAATCGGTTTGCAATGCATCTCGGAATTGCATTAAACCGGCAGGTATCGTACGCAAACTATCATCGTCTATAAAGATGATGGCGAACATGAATTCATTCCAAGTATAGTAAGCTGTTAAAATTACCGTCGTTAATAAAATAGGTTTACTCATGGGTATGAAAATCCTAAAAAGGATTCCAAGGTTTGTGCACCCATCCAGCCGGGCAGCCTCTTCCAGTTCTTTTGGAATGGACAGGAAGTAGGCACGAATCAACAAGATGGTTAGCGGAATTCTGTATGCTACATAAGGTAAGATTAGCGCCCAATGGGTGTTATATATCCCAAGCTTCTGAATGATATTATACAAAGGGATCAGGCTTACTTGGGGAGATAGCATCAAACCGCCTAAGCATATGACCAAAATGAAAGCCTTTCCACGAAAATCGAAGCGAGATAATCCGTATGCACCTAACGCACTTACTAAAACCGTTAGCATACAAGTCATGCCAGTAACCATGACACTATTTAAAAAGTAGGAAGAAATCCCACTATTCCAAGCTGTAACATAATTTTCAAACAACCATGTATGAGGAAGTGACCAACTATGGTTGAAAATTTCCTCTGTGCTTTTGAAAGAACTGATGACCATCCATAATAAGGGATATGCAACAACAAGAAAGTAGGCGATCAAACCTGCATAAACAAGGGCTATTCTCATATTATAGGTTTTTCTTTTCCTTGCATACTCTAGATCTTCCACAACTAATTCCGGTACTCCGATCGTTGATTTAGGCATCTCCATTATTAGTCCTCCTTTCCCGTTTTAAATATTTTCATTTGAACAAGAGAAATAAGTAACGTAATAATTAAGATAACCGTTGCTATGGCAGAAGCATATCCCATCATATCTTTTGAAAAAGCCGTTTTATATAAATAGGTACTCAGGACTTCCGAAGAAGTTCCCGGTCCCCCTCCGGTTAAGATATATGGCTCATTAAACACTGTAAAGGCACCTGTCAATGTTAATATTACGGCGACGAATGTCATTTCCTTTGTTGCTGGAACCGTAATGTGAAAAAACGTTTTTATTTTATTCGCTCCATCCATTTCAGCTGCTTCATATAGTTCAGGTGAAATTTTTTGAATGGATACGATATATAGCATGGCTATATAACCAATTGATTGCCACTGTGAGACAGCAATGACTGCATAGATTGCCGTTTCACTATCACCCAACCATGGCAGTGCTAAATTATTCAATCCAATCATTTTAAGAAACTGATTTAACAACCCTACTTCCGGGTTGTAAAAAAATGAAAACAGCAATGCGATGACTGTCATTGAAACGACGACCGGCAAAAAATAGACTGTGCGAAATATAGGTGAAAATTTACGGATTAATTTATCTTCTAAAACAGCTGCAATAATTAACCCTCCAAAAACCTGGAAAACAATCGAAATGACAGCATAAAGAATATTATTTTTTAAAGCTTCATAAAATACGGGATCTTTAAATAAAGTAAAGTAATTATCCATCCCTACAAATGCTTTATCTGGTGAAAATGTACTCCAATTATACATACTATCGCCAATATTCTGGAAAATGGGAATATAAACAAGCAATAAAAAAACTAATGCTGGAAGAAGATATAGATAAGGTACAAATTTATCGGGTTTTATCATTAAAATATCACTCCCTTAATAAAACGGAAAAATGAATTCCCTTATTTCCCCGCTTCAAACCTAACGGTATCAGCAGCTTTTTGAACATCACGCATAATTTGTTTAGGTGTTTTATCTCCATTTAACATCATTTGTGTTCCGGTTAAATAGGCATCTGCAATACGCGCATCGATGCTCATGTCAAACCATGGGGCCATTTCTTTTGTGTTTAATATGCTTTGAACCGCTTCCAGCTGTTCCGGGGAAGAATTATTTTCATTCACCGTACCTTTAACTGCACTATACTTGCCTACATCAGTGACTAGTTTCTCTCCCATATGTTTAGTGGTTAGAAACTTTAAAAACTCCATCGCTTCTTTGGGATGCTTTGTCTTGGAAGAAACCATAAAGCCTTCAGGCGATCCAGTTAGATTTGTTTGATTACCCTTTCCTCCTTCTACCTCAGGAAAGTTAAACATTCCAAGTTCAAACTTAGTGGGTCCAAATAACTTGATCTCTGCCGTTTCTGCATAAAACATAGGTGCTTTACCATTTGAAAATTGCTGCCTTGCATATTCATGATCTATTGAATTAGTATTCTCATTAAAGTAAGGTAACAACTCTTGGAATTTCTCAAGCGCTTTTATGTAGTCGTCATCCTTGAATTTTCCGGTTTTCCGATTATAATCCATTGCCAGCACTTCCGGACTAACCAGACGTTGATTCAGTGTGCCCACATAATGGGAAATTGTCCAAGTATCTTGACTGCCGAATTGAAGAGCTGTGTAGTTATTCTTTTTTAACACTTTTAATACATCGATAAAATCATTCCAGGTTTTAGGTGGGTGTATGTTCAATTTTTCGAAGACATCCTTGTTATAGAAAAACATTTTCCCATCCATTGTTACGGGGACACCATACACCTTATCATTAAATGTATATGGTTTGACTTGGGATGGAACGAGTTGAGAAGACCATGTCGGATCGTTTTTATAATAAGAAGTTAAATCCAAAGCTTTATCGCCTCGCACAAACTGACTGGCAAATTCATCACTCCAAGAGAAATAAATATCAGGTGGATTATTTGTACCTGTCATTACTTTAATTTTGTCTTTATACGAATCGTTTAGGACTGCTTCGGTTTTAATATGGATATCGGGGTTTTGTTTTTCAAATTCTTTTACAACTTCATTAAAGTAGGTTTTTTCCGGTTCCTTTGGCCACCTATGGAAAAATGTTAAGGTGGTTTTTCCAACATCTGATTCTGAAGATGTTCTTTCACCAGAACATCCCCCAAGCATTAAAGATAAACTTAAAAATGATGCGAATATAAGTTTTGTTTTTCTCATGAATACCCTCCTTTTTATAAATGCTTTTATCATCAGGAAATTATACTATAATGTTATAAAACATTATAGTATAATTCGCAAATAAAATATACAGAATATTAAGTTTCCTCTGGCTATCAGTATTCTACTTTCCACATATAACGCCTTTTGCTTAATGGATGATTACGCGCTTCCGCTAATTCTTCTGCATATTGACGTAATACACGATTTAAGATAAGCGGTGCAATATATCCTTTTACTTCATCATCAATACCATCAAGATCATACTGTTTTGCATCTAACACCGTTAGCTTTTTGCCATAACGCTGAGAAAAAGATAATGCTCTTTCTTCCAATGGTCTTGTTTCATCCAATCCCAAAAGAATGATAAACGGTACATTTTCGTCAATAATTTCGAATGGTCCATGGAAGTACTCACCAGCATGAATGGCATGTGAGTGTATCCATTGCATTTCCATTAAGATACAAATGCTGAAAGAATAGGCTGTCCCATAGTTTGAACCACTTGCCATTGTATAGATAACAGGTTCTTTTGCATGAGATTGTGCGAATACCCTTGCATTTGAAGCTTCTTGCTCCAAGGCTTTTTCATACACTGGCTGTAAGTTCTCCAAACTTGATACCAGTTTTCCGAACTTTTCATTGTTTTCCGCCATATGAAGTACACCAAAAACTAATTGATATAAAACACTGAGGTTTGTATCGAAGGCGTTTACACCGTTCCCCCATTCATATTTAATATAAAGGTCAGCATTTTGGGCCAATGGTGATGCTGGTTCGTTCGTTAATGCCACTGTAAACGCACCTTTACTTTTTGCAAACTTAGCCGCTTCGGCTGTTTCAGGAGTTGTTCCGGACATCGAGCATAAAATGACTAAAGATTCCTTCCCTAGTTGTTGCGGATTGCGATGTATAAACTCATTTGAACTATACAGATCGGAGGTTATATTTTTAGCTTCACGATCCAGTATATACTTAGCTGAATACATAATGGCAGAAGATCCCCCGCATGCTACCAAATAAATATTGTTAATTTTCCTACCCTTTAATTGATCCAATACTGTTTTTACATTACTTTTTACATTCATAACCGATTTACTCATTTCCCCACTCCTTTAATATTTGATATACAACATTATGTAATGTTATATATTGTTATATTAAATCATCAGGTTTCTTTAGTCAATGAATTTGTCAGAATATTTTATTTACTACCTTTCCATGTCCCATCTAAATTTTTATGGTAATTTTTTTCATATGTAAGAAATGTCCACATGAACAAGTGACGCCCCCCTTACCTTCCCCTAATTTTCCCAACTGTTAATAATAACAATGGCAGAATAAAACATATCGTTAAGGATAATGGTGTCCAAGCTGTAGCCATAAAGTTTTGATAATGCACGATATCGGGATGCGAAAAGATGGTAAAAGTGAGAATGAGAAAAGCTAATGGGAATAGAAGAATTTTGTAATTTTTCATACCCAGCAATTGAGCTAGTCCCAAGGCGAGCCCATAAAAGCATATGGTCAACTTAAAATACTCTGTAAAAATCCATATGAAGGCCACAATGACCTCGACCCTTTCAAAAAAATCACCAATGCCTATCCTCATTCCCAGTTTATATGAAGGGTAGGTCAATCTTGTAGTATTTTCAGCACCCAATACAAGGATACAGAAAATGATCACTAAGAATAGAACGCCGCCACCTAATATAGTCCCTAAATAAAAGTTTTTCTTCATATCAGCCTTTTCCTGTACATATGGAGTGATCATTAAAAAGAAAACAAGCTGAACATAAGGCAGGGCTAAAGAGTGATATGCCCCCCTCATTATCGGTTTCATGCCTCCTTCAAATACAGGTTGCAAATTTTCGATTTTGATGTCCGGGATAAGAAATACGAATAATATGAAAAGCAGCAGTACAAGCCAAGGAAAAAAGATTAATGCCGTTCGGCAGATGACTTCCAATCCTAGCCGTGCACCAAATAAGCTTGTTATTATAAACAAGATCATAATCATTTCCATAGGTGTCTCAACCAGAACCTGTGTTGAAAAAAAATTCCCAATTTCACTAAGTAACGCTGAAGAAAGGTAATATAAATATAATAGGAATAGCAGTGCCGAGATCTTCCCGATCCATATCCCAAATATTTTTTCATTAACTTCTATATAATTCATGGATGGGTAAAGTAAGGCGAGCCGGGTAAATAAGAGAACGAAACATAACCCGATGAGAGTAGCTATAATATACGCAATCCAGCCATCCTGTTTCGCTAATGAAACAAGTACGGAAGGTAAAGTAAGTATCGCTCCTCCAATGGTGAATATGATGACCATTATAAGAAATTCACCAGAGTTGATTTTTCCTTTTTCAAGCATATTCGATACCTCCCTAGGATAAAATGCGATCCATGAAATGAGCGAGTGGACTATATATTTTCGTTATCCAGTCGATGGGGGTGGGAATGGTAATATCCTTGATTATTAAAATACTCAACGTCATGCCAATTAAAAGCAATAAAATAAAAATGACAATTTCCTTCCAGCATTTCTTTTTAATAAGAGGGGGTATTTCAAAAAATGAAATAATAGCTCCAGTACAAACTGTTCCAATAATTGCCCACATTGGTCTTTACTCCTCAATTTCTTTTTGAAAAGAATCTGATATCGTCCCTAAATTGCGAATCTTTGCAGTAACGGTTACATTCACATCCAATTTTGCGAATTCCTGTTCCCAATTTCCTTCTAAACGTTTCCATGCTTTAGGATCGGTTCTATGAATTTCTTCACCAAAACCGAGGATGTCACTTTGATACTTCTCTTGAAGCGTTTTTATCGATCCTTCTATTTTATCCCTAATGTTTTTTGCGTATCTTTTATTCAATTCTTCGATTTTTTCAGGTTTGGTTAAATCGATAGTGCATTCCACTTCACCTATACTCCCTTCTGACGTGACATTTATATCAATTTTCGGATTTCCGTTTTTCACTTCCCCCTTGATTTTCGTTTTTGAACTAGTCGTGTTGACCGTAATTTGCTCCCCTTCACATGGTATATTTACCGCAGTGGACTTAATATGATCCGTAATGTAACTAACACCTTTACTGTCGTTCCTGTTTAACCAGCCGACAAGTTTATCCTTCTTGAATACTCCAAGATAATCCAAACGCAAACCGGATTTCGGCGAGATATTTTGTGCATTCGTAACCTTGCTTCCGGATTCGGGATCACCATAAACATAAATCCCCGTTAGCATGGCCTGTCTGCCTTTGCTGACGATACTGCTGACCAGCTCATCCAAAGTGACCGTCCTTGTCGCCGCCCACCTTTTATCTGAATTTTCCAAGGAGTCAAAAACCTTATTTGCCGGTATTTTTTCAAGGGCCGTTTGCACATTAAGCGTTTCATAAGCAGTTGCCCCCTTCGCAACGGTCATATAGAAATCCGAACGCAACTCCTTTTGCCGGGAAAGGACATCCAGAGGCTTTGCAATTCCTGCCCTGGCCATTTCCTCACCAAAGACAATTTCACGAAGATGTGCGACATATAACCTTCTTGGTACATCAGTTGATAGGCTTCTTATTGCTTCAGCAATGGTTGCACCGCTTTTCCTGAAGGTTACAACTTCCGTGCGGCCAGACCTGGCATCACCTGCCAGCTCACTCGAATTCAGAACTTGGACGCTTACAAGATATCCGTCTTCCGTTTTATCGATTCCCATGGCAGTAACGATGGCAAGTTCATTCAACTCAATGCTGCTCCAACAGCCCGATAAACAAATCATAGGTAACATTAAAAATACCTTTAGCATTTTTTTCATCGTAAGACCCTCATAATTTCATCATTTTATCTAGGTGGTTTCGGAGGACTGACATCTCCTCTATCTGTATCATTTTTACTGATCAATCGGGGCCTCTTTAATAATGACCAATGTGGCATTCGAATGATGTTGTCTTTTTGATCTTGTAAAATGAATGGTGCATTTGGAGCTAAATATGGTAATCCAAAAGATCGTAAGCTATTTAAATGCAGGACCATCACGATCAGCCCCAAAATGATCCCGTACAATCCAAATGTAGCGGCAAGGATCATAAACAAGAATCGAAGCATCCGAAAAGCGCTGGCCATACTATTGGCTGGAAACACAAAGCTGCTGATGGCTGTTAAGGACACGATGATAACCATTGTTGCTGAAACGAACCCTGCTTCCACAGCAGCCTGTCCAATTACTAATGCACCAACGATGGAAATGGATGAACCGATTGCCCTTGGCATCCTCACACCTGCCTCACGCAAAATTTCAAACACTACCTCCATCAGCATCGCCTCCACAAAAGCAGGAAAAGGAACTCCCTCTCGTTGGGAAGCTAGACTTATGAGTAATGGAGTAGGAAGCATTTCTTGATGAAAAGTCGAAACAGCTACATAAAGTGACGGTGTTAGCAAAGCTAGGAAAAAGGATAAGTACCGTAATACTCGAATTAATGTGGCAATATCTGCCCGTTGATAATAGTCTTCACTGGACTGGAAAAAATGCACCATCAGTGCTGGAACGATAAGGACAAACGGCGTTCCGTCAACCATTATCGCAATCCTTCCTTCTAAAATGGCAGCGGCTACAGCATCAGGACGTTCCGTATTATAAACCGTTGGAAATGGAGTGTATACTTCATCCTGAATAAGCTCTTCAATGTATCCACTCTCAAGAATCGCATCTATATTGATTCGATTTAACCGGCTTTGCAATTCTGAAACAGTTTTATCATTGGCAACACCTTTTAAATACATAATCGCAACGTCCGTTTGCGTTTTTTCTCCAATCTGCTTTGTTTCAAGCCAAAGGTTAGGATCTTTTATTCTCCTTCGTATTAAGGCAGTATTTGTTCGCAGCGTTTCAGTAAATCCATCCTTTGGCCCTCTTACTACTGTTTGGGAGGAAGGTTCTTGAACTCCGCGATCGACCCAGCCTCTCGAGCCGAGTGCCAATCCTTTTGGGGAGCCGTCCATCAATAACATCGTGTCTCCCGATAAAACATGGTTGAAAAGCTTTTGAAAATCAGTTATTTCCACTATTCCCCCTACAGGAAGAGTATGTGATTTTATCAATTCAAAACAATCAGGGACCGCTACGTCCAAGTCAGAGTTCCGAATTTCGACCATCAAAGTGTCGAGGATTAAATCCTGGATGGAAGCAGAATCCGTTAATCCATCTGTGTAAACGATGCCTAACTTTATTTCCCCATTTTTACCTGCTTGGAAATCCCTTATAACGATGTCTGAACTATTTCCTAACGTTTTCTTAATATGGTCTATATTATATTGAAGATCAGGGGATATAAGTTTTGTTTGATGATTCTTTGAGTCCTTACTTCTGTTTTGGGATGTAACTGGATTTTGGTTTTGATTTTTAGTTTTGCTGGAGTTTGGATTTTCGCTTTGATTTAGGCTTTCTTGTTGTTTTTTATTTTTCACCGATTGTTTATCTTCAATTAACTTCCTCAATGGGATAGGAACTCGAGATTTCAATGCTAACCCCCTCATAACCAAAAGCATGTTAAAATTAGGTTTTCACCTTCGCTGCAATTATATCCATATAAGTAAAATAAATTGCTGTACAAAAAACATTATATACATGATAATCTTTTACCAAAATTTCACTTAAATCCACGATTGTTATCAACCACTTCCCGCCATCTTTTCAAACTCGGAAACAATTTGCCTTTTAGAGTCAATTCGGCAGGTTGCACAATCTAAATCAAATTCATTGGAAGTTATGTATAAAAGAATCCTATGAGTAAATGCATAGATTGCCAATATTCGCATAATCCATTATTGGACTAAATTGACAAAAGGATGGTATAGAGCAAAAAAAACCCTGCAGATTTCCACAGAGTTTTTAAAAGCTTTCAACTAATTTTTGGATGGCAAGAATTAGGGAGTAAAGAACTTTTTCCTTCAACTTGTTTTCATTCCAAGTATATTAATACCTGGTTATTCCAAACTCAACTTCATAATTGTTTTGTCCCCATTTTCCCAACACTCTTGAAGTCGCAACATTTCATTTCCGGTACATATGTACGATAAAAATACTACGCCCAATAAGTCCTCTTCCCCATCCTAATATGGGTGACAAGGCGCCGATTTCAAGCTTCCAATGTAATATATTCAGCTCCTTGTTCTTTTGCCCAATTATGTATATAACTGAGCAGATTATATCCAAGGCCACTAGGACGATGATTTACATCAGTAACCAAATCTTGTACATAAACATAGCGTTCATTATATGAATCTTCACGCCAGCTAATACCTGCTAATGCTACGATGCTTGTATCATGATATAAAGCAAATAACTGTTTACCCTCCTTACGCATATCATTTAATAAATCTAGATATTCCTTTAAAGTCAAATCTGTACGTAACTGACTCAATATAGGAAAAGCCTGTAAAAATTGATGTTCTACAGTTAACTCCACTATATTTTCCACTGGTATTTTCATATTAATTTCTCCTAACATTTTAAGTTTAACCGCTTCTCCTTGCCCTTTATGAATCCGGATTAAGTTTCTGACATTTAAGCTTATCAAATATGCTTGATAACCTAGAGCTTAAATATTTTTCAATATGTCCAACAGTTCCTCTTCCTTTCTCCAAATATTAGATATACCAATAAATCATTTGCAAGAATTGTGCCATACCAAAGGAAATGTACAAGTTCAGTGCAGTTAATATTTTCCACGAAAGTCAAGAAGGTCCCTATCAAGTACTATGAGGAATTTCTGAAAAATTAGGCCATAGTTAAAACAATATACGGTTCCTGAACCATTAAGGTTCGGGACTAAGGAATTAAATTACTTTCTCTTGGACAGTAATTCTATGATTGTATAGTAGAGCTACATCAGTAAAAAGGCAGAAAATTCGCGACCTATTGATGTAACGGGGGTGGATTGTTGAAGATAGGCAATTGATGTCCGTGTGAATAACTTGAACAAGAATAGCCAAAAATAAGGAGTATTAAGAAGGAAGGAACAAATAAATAGGTGAAAAATAATGCCTGGTAGTTTCAAAATTTCATCACATCAATTGATGATTTTAATCCTCTTGTATTCGGTAGGAACGGTTATTTTACATACTCCTTCTCCTTTAGCTGGTTTTGCAAAGCAGGATGCGTGGCTTGCTGCATTATTTGGAACAGGAATCGCATTAATTTTTGTATGGTTTTACATTAGGGTTGGAAATTTATATCCTGATCTCGCTTTAGATCAAATAAATGAAAAGGTTTTCGGTAAGTTAGTTGGAAAGATGATCAATCTCACCTTTTTCTTCTGGTCTTTTTCAACTGCTGCCGAGACCACTTATTATGTGGGGAATTTCATTAAAACTTTTTGGATGCCGGATACTCCTCTTGTAGCTTTAAATATATTGTTGGCTGCAGTAGTGATCTTTACAGTCCACCTTGGTTTTGAAACTTTTACACGCACGTTGGAAATATTCTTCATTCCCGTATTACTATTACTGACTATTTTTTTGGTTTCCATCATTCCTCAAGCAAACATTCAAAACATTCAGCCAGTATTTGAAGGAGGCGCTAAACCCTTAATACGGGCGATACTTTTTTATGTCAGCGTGTTCACGCTTTCCCCTGTTATGTTTTTAATGATTTTCCCTTCAAAAGTCAATGAAAGAAAAAAAGGGGGAAAAGCTTTTTATATTGGCACTTTGATCGGAGGAATCATATTAATTCTGGTTATCATGCTGGATATCTTGGTTCTTGGACCCGATAACACCGCGAGAAATATTGCTCCAAGTTACACGATGGCAAAAAAAATAAATGTAGGGAATTTCCTGATGCGGATCGAAGCAGTAATTGCCGCTATTTGGATTTTCACAACCTATACGAGGACGGTTATGTATTTTTATGTTTCGGTTGTCCTATTTTCAAACATTTTCAATATAAAAGATTATCGGCCGTTTACTACAGCTTTAGGGATGATAATGGTATTTTATTCATTGATTGTTTTTCCGACGGTCTCTTCATCCGGGGAATACAATAAAAATATATGGTTATTCCATGCAGCAACTTATGGTCTGGTCATGCCTTTACTATTGTTTATCACGGCTAAATTAAAAAACATCATTAAAAAGCACAATCATAGCCAATAATAATGTGATCAAATACTGAGTAAGTTGGAGAGTTTAAAAAGAACGTCATAAAAATACCCCAAATAGTCATTTTTTTCGGGTTCAATCTGGCTCGATTGGATGATCGTAATGAATATTTACGAATGAGGTGAGTATATTGAAACATAAAATAATCATTATTTTTAGTTTGGTATTTATAGCATTCATGACTGGTTTACTCATCTTTTACCTCAAAAAAGATGATTCTTCCCGATGGATGGTAGCTCTTGGGGGAATATTGGTAAGTGCCTTGCCCATTTCATTACTGTTTGTAAAAAATAATCCCTTTAACATTCCAATCCTAATCGGCTATTATGTTTTTGTTTTCTGTACGACATTTTTAGGATCCATCGCAAATTTTTATGTTGATTTTAAATGGTGGGACTCTGGACTTCACTTCTACAAAGGCATCTTCGTGGGTTTTGTGGGGATTGCCCTTTATAAACTATACATCCCTCAAAAAGCGAGAAAAGATGTTTCTAGGTGGGTCATTTTCCTTTTTGTTCTTTCACTTTCAGTCACTTCCACTGTTCTTTGGGAAATATATGAGTTCGCCGGAGATCTCACTTTTACTCATACCATGCAGCGAGGCGGTAACAAAGATACCATGTACGATATAATTTTCGGACTAACCGGCGGCCTGCTCATTTCCATTTATTCTAGTGTACAAAAATTAAAATTATGATGATTTGTTGAGGTAATCATATGAATCGTAAGCTAGTTATTTCATTAAGTTTAGTGTATGTACTTTTCATGGGGGCTTTATCTATTTATTACTATACAGCCGATGAAACTTTCAAATCACTGGTTTCGATAGGCGGTGTGGTATGTGGGGCAATTCCCCTTTCTCTGGCCTTATTTACCAAGCTTCAATTCAATTTGCCAATTATCATTTCCTATTTGATCTTCTTATTCGGTTCACAATTTTTAGGATCTATTTTAGGTTGGTATGGACTGGGTTGGTGGGACACATTTTTGCATTTGTTAAGCGGTTCCCTTCTTGCTTTTACGGGAATTGCTTTATATGAACGATTGGTATACAGAAATGCAGGCAAAGAGATATCCCCTTGGTTCGTCTTTTTGTTCACCCTTTCTTTCTCGGCACTTGGAGGTGTCATATGGGAGATCTACGAATTTAGTTCTGATCAATTATTCGGAATGACACTGCAAGGCGGGGGAAATAAAGATACAATGATCGATTTAATCGCGGATACGATTGGAGGACTTATCATTGCAGTGTGGGCTGGAGTGCGGACAAAGATTAAGTTAAAAAAGCATGCCAGTTGATTTCAGAAACCCGCTCCCTTTCCGCCGACTGTCTGCCAAGCCTCCTCGACGCAAGCGTCTCCGGGGTCTCGGCTAGCCAGTTATTCGGCAGGAGTGTCGCAAATTTCTTCAATCTAATGAGGTTTCTTTCTATTTAAATGAATAAAAAGTCATGGTGTATAACCAAGTCTGTTTTAAAATTATGGTATCCATTCCCTCAGAAAAATCGTGAAAGGGATTCGGATAAGACCATTCACCCCTATTTTGCGAATTAACTGAGACCGCCATATTCCATTATAGGTCTTTTTATTTTAAAGGCTCTTTTCGTAAAGAGTTTTTAATACGAAACTATTTAAGGTTGATTGGAGCGGAAGTGCGAGACTCCTGCGGGAGCAGCGGGACAGGTGAGATCCCACAGGCGTTTACGCCGAGGAGAGGCTCACCGCCCGCCCCGCGGAAAGCGAGCATCTGGAGGGGAAATCAACCACAACTCACTACCTGGTATATTGCAACAAAGTATGGGAAAACAGCCATTTTAAAAAACGTTCCAGTTGATTTCAGGTACCTGCTCCCTTTCCGCCGACTGTCTGTCAAGCCTTCTCGACGCAAACGTCTCCAGTCCGCCAAGGGAAACGAGTGCCCTACGTTCCAATCAACGTCCAAAATTGTACAAGCAAAAAAACTGTAGACAAACTCGATGAAAATCGAGTTTGTCTACAGTCTGAAACGACCATCTTATCGATGGTCATTTTTATGTTCATCTAAATATGATGGAAATTATTTTTTCCGTCGTCATCGCACTATCCACCACATATGTTCCAGGTCGTAATCCGTTGGCCTTGCCTTTCTTTTCAACCGCGTCGGAAAACTCATTGGCATTTTTGATGACTTTTGCTTTTTGCAGGGTTTTACCTACATCGATGCTTGTCGAGCCTTTAGACACAGTAAGAACTGTACGGTATATGATTTTTTCCGTTGGTTCTTTTATCGTTTCTTTTTCCGCCTCCGCCTTATCTTTAACTGACTGTGCTTCAGCAATCTGATCTTCCCATTCTTTTTCGGAATGTATGACATACCCTTCTGAAGCCAGAGACTCTTTCATTTCATCTTCTGATAGTTTCTCAGACGTGCCGGTCGCTTCACCTGGACCAAAGAAGTACACTGCACCGCATAAGCCTGCGGCAACAACAAGGCCTCCGGCAAAGCTGCGCATTGATTTAGATGTCATTGGCCACATTTCTCCTTTCATTCGTCGTTTTCATGTAAGGAGTAAGCATCCGTTCTATTTCTTCTTCCGGCTGTTTTGTCTTAAGTGCGATGCTTTCAAATGAATAGCCTCGCTTATGTAGGTCGAGTACTTCACGCAACATGTTTCGCTTTTCGGAAGACATTGCCAAAATGCCTGCCTCTTGCACCGTAATTTCAGCATCTATCTCGATGTTCCTGATTTTTTCCTGTAATACATTCATTTCATCCCCAAAAGTGCTGGCAATCTGTTCCAATTGACTGTCCACTTTTACAGAATCCTTTTTAATAAACGATAAAATGAACAGTAATACTGCTGCAGCGAACAAAATGATCAGAGCCCATTCCATCATTCTATGTCCCTCCTTAATCTTTGAATCTACTATCTCGCTTTCTAATTATATATTGATTTGTTTCAAAACTCGATTTAAAAGTACTAAATACCACAATAGTCACGTAATTATGACAAAAAAAGGCGCGGGAAGGTCATCCATAACTATTAATAATGAAAAAACGAAAAATAAAACTTCCATTTGAGGACCATTTTACCATAATCTATTCATCGTTCATACCACTATTTGTTTATTAAGGTAAATGATCTTTATTTCGACTCCTTATACTTCAAGAATTTTTTTCAACACATATAACAGGGCATTCCATTGATCATCCACATGTGTCACTGCGTTTACTTTTCCCCCAAAAAGGTCCAAGGGTATATTAAATGACAAACATGTTTCCAAACGATAAGATATATATAGGTTCCTTTACCTATTTCATTAATAAGTGCGATTTTACAGTGCCATTTATTTATTGTTGCAAGATAATAAGGAGGAAACAATGAATATCAAAATAAATAATATACCCAGTTTCATGCAAAACGAAATCGAACAACTTCAATTAAAGTTGTCCCCCTTGTTGAAGAAAAATATGAAATACGGTTTTTTTTCAACGGTAATGATAGGCTTTTCCATCATTAATCTTTTTTTTCTTTTATTTAAGAACGACTCTTTACCCATCTCGAAAATCGCACTTGGAATCTATGCATTGGTGGGAGCTATAGGATTTGCCTTATTAAAAGAAAACAAACACAACCAAAGAGAAATAGTGAAAATGAGTCAAAAATATATGTTGGAGAGAATCAAAAAAAGCAACTATTTAACAGATGCCCGAAAAAACAACTACTTTAAACGAGTAAATGAGCAACCGCTTACTGCCATGAATGTTTTTTTTGAGTTTCTTGCTGAAGAACAACAATGGAAGAACAAATCCTCCCACTCCGAATAAATAAAAGGAAGTTCGCAAATTTCATAACAAATAAGGTAAAAAAGGCAGCACAAAAAAAACAACTCAACCAGTATGCTCCGGTAAACTGCCGAAACACACTGGTTGGTTGCTTAGGTTTTTTTATTTACAAATTCTCCATGAACGTTCCTTTTTTAGTGCATTCCAATAGCGAGCTCAGTGGTTAGTTCTGGAGCTTATTTTCAATGAGTTCATGAAAATAGACTGCAGCATGTTCTGTTGGAGAAAAAATCCCATTTGTAAATGCCTCGGAACTTAATCCTTTTTGAAGTTTTTCCACTAGATCAAAATCTTCCTGCCGTACTTGATCAACAAATTTAAAATATTCTTCTTTTTCTATGGTTGTTTTTTCATCTAAGGAATAATCCCGATAAATACCTAACGACGTCACAGCATCAACGGGAATTACTTGAATGGTATTCACGTTTCCGTCTCCTGGATAAACGTTAATCATCATATTCGGCCAAACCCAATAAAAACGCGCTTGTTCCCCTTCGCCATTCTTGCTTGCTGTCATATATTGATAGGTGAATTTGTCATGTGTCGTTGTGCAAAAGTTTGCTAAATCAAAGGATTTTGCAAAACCAGGATGAGCAATGGAACAATGATCACATTCAAGGTAATTGTCAACAACGGCCTTCCAATTAGCTTTTACTTCACGGCGGGTTTCCCTAACTAATTTCAGTGAATCAAAGAATGGATACTCTTTCATTTCCTCTAAAAATTCCTGATATGCTTCTGCCATAGAAGGTGCATTTTTGTCAAGATTGACAAAAATCATGGCATTCTGAACTTCTAAGCGAATGGATTTCATACAGCTGTGTATTCCCAATTCATTTGTTTTAAAATTAGGGGCTCTATTTACACTTCCGTCTAATTTGAACGTCCATCCATGGTATCCGCATTGTAAAATTTTCTTATTTCCTTTATCGGCGTTTTCTACTTTCATTCCGCGATGAGGGCAAATATTGTAGAAGGCACGCAGTTCACCATCGGTACCATGTGAAACGATAATAGGCTCTCCGGCGATATCCAATGTCATGAAATCGCCTACCTTTTCCACTTGGCTTGCATGCCCCGCCAATATCCAACTCTTTCTGAAGATCTTTTTGCTTTCTTCATTGAATACCTCTGGATCGACATACCGTGAATAAGGCAGAGTTGGGCTGAACTGTACATTTTCTTTCGTGGACATTTTGAAATCCCCTCCTGTTTTTGATCTAATTTAAAAGTTTAAAAACACTTAATTTAATTTTAGTTATACCCGATCCATATAGACTGTCTTGACTTCTGTATAGAATTCAACGGCACTCTTCCCTTGTTCACGGCTGCCCGCACTTGAATTTTTACATCCGCCAAATGGCATTTGCGGTTCGGTTCCTGCCGTTTCCGAATTGACATGAACAAGACCCACTTCAACATCTTCAATAAACCGTTGAGCCGAAGTTAAATTATTCGTACAAATGGCTGCGCTCAACCCATACTCTGTATCATTCGCCATCTTAACTGCTTCCTCATAATTTCCGGCCTTAAAAAGGGCAATGACTGGTCCAAAGATTTCTTCACGCGCAATGCGGGCATGTTGAGGAACATTTTCAAAGATGGCCGGCTTGACATAAAAACCATTCGCCAATTCCGCTTCTGCCGGGATTTCTCCTCCGCACAAAAGTGTAGCTTCTGATTTCCCAACATCGATCATTTCAAGCACGCCATCGCGTTGTGATTTAGATACAGCCGGACCTATATATGTTTCTTCGTTGAGCGGGTTGCCCACTTTTAATTCTTTCGTACGCGCGACAAGCCGTTCCCGGAATGCTTCATAAATTCCTTCTTCCACAATCACCCGGCTAGTGGCTGTGCACTTTTGCCCTGTGGATTTAAAAGCTCCGCCAATGGCTATTTCCACTGCTTTTTCAAGATCAGCATCAGCTAGGACGACGAGCGGGTTTTTCCCTCCCATTTCCACTTGCACTTTCTTACCATGTTCAATGGCTTGTTTTTGAATTTGCTGACCAACTTGATTCGAGCCCGTAAAAGATATAGCCTTCACATCAGGATGTTCCACTAATGCAGCACCAATGACGGAACCCCTTCCGAATACACAATTGATGACACCAGGCGGAAGACCCGCTTCATCAAATGCTTTTATCACATGATAGACAGACTTGGGTGTAAGATCAGCCGGTTTAATCACGACTGTATTCCCGTATATCAAGGCCGGAGCCAATTTCCATACAGGGATGGCGATAGGAAAGTTCCATGGTGTAATCAACCCCACCGGACCGAGCGGGGTACGGGTAGTGTATAAAAATGTATTGGCATTGGCTGAAGGAATTACTTCCCCGAGTGGCTGCCGAGCCTCAGCAGCATAATATTCAAGTATGCTGGCAGCCCGATTGGCTTCCCCCATCCCTTCCAAGAATGTTTTCCCTTCTTCCTTTATCAAATCTTGACCTACTTCCTGCATGTTCTTTTTCAAAATATCAGCTGCTTTTTGCAAATATGAAGCCCGTTGCTGAAACGACAACTTTTTCCAGTCAGGAAATGAATTTTTTGCGGCTGCCACTGCATCATGTAAATCAGCCGCAGCACTTGATGGAAATTCTCCTAAATTTTCACCATCATGGGGACTAAGATTTTCTCTATACTCTCCTGTAGTGGGTTCTTTCCATTTTCCATTAATATAATTTAAGTAACGCATACTATTTCCTCCGTATTCTATTATTCTAGTTCTCTAAATTATAGGTTTTGCTTTTAACTGCACTTCTACATGAATCTTAAACGACCGTTTTCTTATATCTTGGATATAATAATCACTATTGAATAAAATCATTGGTCTGTTCATTTGTTAAGGCTGGCACCTCGACGTTCCTTCGCGCATATCTAAAATAGTAAAAAGTATAGCAAGCAATGACGAAACCTAATCCCCAATACAACGAAGTTCGCTGTGTCGGATCATAAGCGGTAAACACGAAAATACCTAGACACATAATGATGCAGAGAATTGGGGCAAACGGGAAAAAAGGTACTCTAAACTTCAGATTTTCAACCTTTCCTCCTGTTCTGATATACTGCTTACGGAATCTGTACTGTGCGAACGCAATCGCCATCCAAGTAAGCACCCCTCCAACCCCGCTTATGGAAAGCAGCACAACGAATAACGTTTCTTCCGCTACTACACTAGTAAGCAGCGACAGCAAGGCAAAGACCATGGTGACTAGTAAGGCGTTCATAGGTACACCGCGCCGATTGAGCTTTCCAAATGAAGAATGTGCCATACCGTTTTGAGAAAGGGAGAAAAGGATCCTGGTACAAGCAAACAGACCCGTGTTTCCTACAGAGAGGACCGCCGTCAAAATTACGAAATTCATAATGTCTGCTGCATAAGGAATGCCTACCATTTCAAACACGGTAACAAATGGACTTTCCAGTACACCGACTTCTTTCCAAGGAACGATGGCCGATAGAACAAAGATTGCCAGTACATAGAAAAGCAGCACACGTATTACGATGTTTCGAATCGCTCTCGGAATGCTTTTTTGCGGATTTTCCGTCTCTCCTGCTGCAACACCCATGATTTCCGATCCCTGGAAAGCATATACGACTGTCATCATCGATATAAAAACACCCGTCAACCCTGTAGGGAATAGTCCATCTCCTATAAAATTGGAAAGGAACGGGGCAGGTTGTGCATCCTCCATATGAATCAATCCAAACATCGCTGCTGCACCGATAATTATGAAGAGAATGACGGCAAGCACTTTAATCCCGGAGAACCAATACTCGGTCTCTGCAAAACTTCGCGTAGTCAATGCATTTATAGTGAATAAAAGGATCGTAAATATCACACACCATATCCATACTGGTATATCGGGAAACCATCTGGTCATGAGCAAACCGGCCGCTACAAATTCCAGGCCTACGTAAAGAGCCCAGCTTAGCCAGTAAATCCAGCCAATGACAAATCCAGTGGCGGGACCAATAAATTTCGTTGCATGGACCTGAAAGGAACCGGATACCGGCATCACTACCGATAATTCACCGAGACAAATCATCGCCAAGTACATTAATAGACCACCGACCAAATAGGCAACAATCGCTCCTAAGGGTCCAGCTTCACCGATTGCATATCCTGATCCCAGGAAAAGACCTGTTCCAATTACCCCACCTAAGGAGAGCATGAATAAATGTCTACTCTTCATTGAACGCTGTAATTCTTTTGGCTGATTTTCATCTTCTGTTTGCATGAATTCCCCCCCGTTCCTGATTGATAAACTGAACACTTTCATGGTTAACACAAGTTAACGAGAGTTCCCCGATAACGCTTCGGATGGCTCTTCATTTTCCGGCAAGTCGCTGATTGTCGGTTTAAATATTTCATAAGCTACTTCTCTTTGATATTTATTTTCGTTTTTAGCTTGTTTAAACAAGTGATACGTATTTTTCCTGCATAGTCTTTCAATATCATCAACGACAGCTTGTGGATTTGGTTTAACTAGTCCGAAAATAACCGCATCATAAAATCTTATCGCCCCCAGGTTGGCAACGAAATCATTGACAACATCTATTCCTCTTTGTCTTATGATCTCGTCTCCCTCGGGAGAAAGGGGAATGTTTGCCGCCTCCACAATCAAGCTCGCTTTTACGCTTTTGGCATTGGATATGTGGATGACATCCTCCAATGCGGACGGAATTAAAATGTCGCAATCTATGTCGAGCCATTCCGTGTTTGGCCTTACATCATAATGCGGTTCAAAAAAGGCATTATCCATTTCCCCGTACATATTCTTATGATCAATAAGCTTTTGGACATCCAATCCTTCTTCACACGTTACCAAAAGAGCTGCATCAGAAATTCCCACAACTTTATAACCTAACTGGGTCATTTTCAATGCGCAGCTTGCCCCTACACAGCCGAACCCTTGAATGACGACTCTCGCTCCGGCTTTTCCGCCTTTAAATTTCCATGCCTCATCTGCGGAAAATGCCACACCATAGCCTGTTACGACATCGTTTAAAAACAACCCGTCGATTTTTGTCGTCAACAGTTCATCAAAGTCTTTTATCCCTTGCAGAACATTCGGATTCTGTTTCATTGATTTCGTTAGAGGGATATCGATACCAAATTCATTAAATATTTTGAGCACATCTTCATATTTGGTGCCTAAATCACTGCCTAAAGATACCCCTATATCTACATAAGGCATCATCGCAATCAGAAATCTTCTTAACACTGCATATGCGTCTGGCGCTTTATAATCATAGGCAATGCCCGCTTTACAACCGCCAGTCGTCTCAGACTCACAGGCTACATACTTATAAGCCATCGCCTCGGCCAGCCTTTCTACCTCTTCTCTTGTAACAGTTGGGTGCATTCTTGTACCGCCGCCTGTGTATCCTTTTACAAAGTTATGGACGACCAGCCAGCCTTTAGCATCTGTTTCCGTATCATTCCATTCAACAACTATATATGGCTTTAACAACTATGATACCTCCCTTGTATGCCTTTTTTTTTGGGTCCCGCTAACTTCCAATGTTAATTGTTAGACACTAGCTTTTCGTTTACTTCCTTCTTGTCCTGGCCTACAGATAGAATCTTTGGATTGACTGCTACTTCTATTACAGCCGGCAGCCCTGAAGCAATCGCCCTTTGCAGCGCTGGTGCAAAATCAATATTTTTTTCAACCTTTTCACCATGCGCCCCAAATAAGCGGGCCAATCCGGCAAAATCAGGATTGGATAAGTCGGTTCCAACCGCCCGGTTTGGAAAATGCCTTTCTTGATGTGCTCGGATTGTTCCGTAAATATTGTTGTTCACAACAATTGATATGGTCGGAATTTTATACCTTACAGCGGTTTCAATCTCTTGGAGAGTCATCATGAAGCCTCCATCTCCTGAAATAGAAACAACCTGTTTGTGAGGCTGCGCCAGTTTTGCCCCAATAGCAGCAGGCAGTCCATATCCCATTGCACCCGACGTTGGCCCCACGTATGTGTTTTCTTGTTCAAAACGATAATATCTTGATAGCCATCCAAAAAAGTTGCCTGCATCATTTGTAATGATGGTATCCTTCGGCAGGCAGACAGCCAGATCATGCATCAATCCGTCCATATCAACGAAATCTTCTGTGTAATCGGATTTTGGTTCAGAAAATTCAATATATTTATCGTGCATTTCTTTAAGATGATCTTCGCCCGAAATAAAAGATCCTGATTCTGAAGCTTGCAGTGCTTGTTCCAAAAAGCTCTTGACATCCGCTTCAATGGCAAGAGAAGGAGCATACACTTTACCAAAAATATCGGGACAAATATCCACATGGATCAGATTTGAATTTTTAGAAAGCAAGGTGTAATCTTGTGTTCCTACTTGAGAGAATCGTGTCCCTAATGCCAAAACTACATCTGCATCCCGGATTGCATCAAGTAAATATTGAGGTGTCCCAAATCCAAGCCATCCTGCATAGCAAGGATGTGAGTTCGGAAACGCGTCAAATCGACGGAAAGCTGTAATGACAGGAAGTTTCATTGCCTCCGCAAACTGTACAAGCAACCTGTTGGCCTTAGCATGAATCACACCTCCGCCAGCAATCAAAACGGGGCGCTCCGCGTTTCGTATCGTATCCATCGCCTGTATCACTTCTTCCATATGTGGTTGAGGAGGAAGCGAGCGATATGAAGGGGTTATGTTCAACTCTGCCTCGTCTTCCAACATGTCATGCGGCAAAGCCACTAATACAGGGCCCGGACGCCCCGATCTCGCAATATGGAAAGCCCGCTGCAATAATTCCGGGATTCTTTCCACACGATCGATCTCTACCGTCCATTTACATAAATGACTGAAAAAACCCGTCAAATTCACTTCCTGGAATGCTTCCTTTTCTTTAAAAGGACGTTCGACTTGGCCAATAAGCGCAACCAAAGGGGTTGAATCCTGAGAAGCAGTATGAATGCCGATAGCTAAGTTTGTAGCACCCACTCCACGCGTTGCCATACAGACTCCCACCTCTCCTGAAGCCTTGGCATACCCTTCCGCCATAAAAGAGGCACCTCCTTCATGCCTTGCGGAAATAAGTTCTATTTCAGGATGTTGGTACAGCGCATCCATTACACTAAGATAACTTTCACCTGGTACACAAAAAGCTTTTTTCACCCCTTCTTTAGCCATTACTTCTACTACTGCTCTTCCTCCACTGACTTTCATAATCAAGCCTCCCGCTTTCGAAAACGTGTTTTTATTCTAGTAATCTACGATTATATGAATATTGGACTGATTCCCACTGTCATTTAACAATCTTTTCCATTCCTGAAGCCTGTTTATTATCTTCTTTCATCCCAATTGGAGTTTTTCTTGTAACGGCACTCACTCCCAAAGTTACTGCGATGTTGATGAATAATACAGCTAACCCTACATCAAGATCTTGTATTGCTTGCGGCAGAGATGGAAATAATGTAGCAAGTGTTGTACCTGATGTGGTCGAGTATACAACAATTAGAATTCCAACGATCATTCCGGCAAATGCTCCTTGAACCGTGACAGGATTATTTTTCCATAGACTGAAAAAAAGTGCTGGAAACAACTGTGCCATGAAGCTATATGCCATAAGATACAACGTAAAAATCGACTCCCCGCCATTGAACGTAAAATATAGAGTCACTATAGAAATGACTGGTACTAACATCCTGCTCAATCTTTGTAGCTGGTCATCCGATGTATTCGGCTTCCATACCTTATATACATTTTTTGAAAGTATCGTAGCCGTAGCCGTCAACACGAGTGAACTGGGAATAAGGGCGGCCATTGCCCCTGATGCTCCAATAACTCCGACAAACCAGGGATCAAATGACATCTTCGCCATTTTAAATAAAGCTAAATCTGCTTCTGCTCCCTGTAAATTCGGGACTTGGAGAATCGCAGAAAAACCAATAAATAACGAAAAAATGATGATTACTTGATAAATTGGCATAACCCCAGCATTCCAACGAAGTGATTTCGGACTTTTTGCAGAGAACACTCCCGCCAACATATGTGGAAACATATAGAATGCAAGTGCTGTCATGATCGTAGCCGATATGAACCAAGAGATACTCAAACCTTGTTCCGGGAAAATCAAAAATCCTTGTTTTGCTGTATCGATTGCTTCAAACATCGGCTGTATACCACCGTAATAATGAAGTGGAAAATAAATCCCCATAAAGACGACAACAGTCAGAATCATGATATCTTTAATGACAGCGGTCCACGCCACTCCATGCATCCCTGAAGCCGTTACATAAATTGTGATCGCAATTACCCCAACAACTATAGCCACATTCGGAGGAATGGACCCATAGGAGGTTTCCGATACGATAATACCTAATCCTTTTAACTGCATGATCAGATATGGAATAATTGAAATGACGCTAATTACCGCCACAAGGACACCTAGAGCAGGACTGTTGTACTTTTTGTCATAAAAATCAGATTGAGAAATGACATTATTTTTTTTGGCATACCTCCAAATAGGCGGTAACAGCCAATAGGCGATTACAAAATAGAAGCAATTGAAAGCGTATAAGGCAGGAGGCATACCAGATCGATAAGCTCCGCCGCTTGCCCCCAAAAACGTATATGTCGTAAACATTTCACCTGCTATCAAGAAGAAGAGCAAAAAGCTGCCGAAGCCTCTTCCGCCAATGGCCCATTGTTCCAAACTCATATTTTTACCTTTTCGAGCTTGAAGCCCTAACCAAATACACAAAACCAGAAAGAAAAGGATAACAAGCAGGGCTTCATTCATCAGTCTTCTTCCTCCTCGGTTGCAGGATCAAGTTTATTAGCGATTATCAAAAAAACTGATGTAAGACAGACCCATAATATGGCCCAAAAAAGAACAAATGGCATCCCTAACACATAAGGTTCAATTCGATTAATAACCACTAGCGAGCCAAGTGCCGGTATTGCACTTATCACATAGATTATTTTCTTCATTTGTTCACCACCCTTATCAACAAATGCCCAACTCGAACTGTCCAAACCTCATTTTTCAGAAAAAACAGATAATTATTATTGTATTATTACATTGACATCCCTTTAGTTAAGGGCTCATTTACAGCCCAGTTCGGTTTCGCGCCAGTAAGAACTTTTTCCACCTGCATGGCGGCATGTACAGCCATGCGTACGGAACCTTCCTTCGTCAAAGCGGCATTATGAGGACTGACAATCACATTATCCAATTTAAAAAGTGGATTCCATTTATCAGGAGGTTCAACTTCAAATACGTCTATTCCAGCACCGGCAATCTCGCCTGCTTGCAAAGCGTTTACTAAATCAATTTCCTTCACCACACCGCCCCTGGAAGCGTTTACAAAAAAGGCGGAAGTTTTCATCCAGGAAAACTCACGGCTTCCTATTATTCCTTTTGTTGTTTTCGTTAACGGCAGGTGCAGACTAATAACATCGGCGTTTCTGAATACCCATTCTAAATCTGTTGCTATCTCCAACTCCGAATTCGTGCTGGCTGTAACATAGGGGTCGTAGCCCATCACTTTCATATCGAAGCCCTCGGAAGCCTTTTTTGCCAGTATTCTACCGATTCTCCCCAGTCCGATAATCCCCAAAGTCTTGCCTTCCAAGTCCATGCCAAAAAGTTGATTACGGATAGCAAAATTCCCGCTGCGCAGCTCTTTATCAGCTAAGCTTAAGTTTTTGGACAATGATAAAATTAATGCCATTACATGTTCCGCTACAGAATTCGCATTCGCCTCTGGGGTATTTGTTACATATATGCCACGCTCTGTGGCGGCTTCGATATCGATATTGTCCAAGCCCACTCCATACTTAGCTATTACTTTGAGGTTTTCAGCTGCTGTAATAACTTCTCTATTTATTACAGCGGTTGATCTCGTTAGTACTGCATCACAACCCTTGATTTCTTCCATAAGAATTTCTTGCGACAAATCAGACCCTACTTTAATCTTAAAGCCTTTTTCTACTAAATAACTTTTCCCCTCTTTCTCAATATCTTGAGGAATATACACTAAATGACTCACACATTCCCACCAACCTTTCATGTTAACCTTGAAGGAAAAACCTTTCCTACTACATTGTTTATATACAATTATTGTGCCAACATAAAAAACATCTGTTTATTCAAGAAAGAAGCCAATTCGTTCTCAAAGTAAGAGATAAATAAAGTAAACAAATTGTTTCATAATGAATTAATTTGTTTCATTACGTTTCAATTTGTTTCGATATTCAAATTTTTCATCTTTCTCCATAAAGTCGTCCGACTCATCCCTAACTCAAAAGCAGCTTTTCCTTTGTTAAAATTCACCTTGATTAACGTTTGAACAATTCTTTCACGCTCGGATAAATGTATCCCAGGTGTTATATCCATCTCTTCGTTTTGTTCCGAAAGAAGTATTTTCTTATTACTTTTATTCGGAAAATACATTTCGATATCGTACACATCAATTATCTTGTTCTTATAAAGAGCGCATAATCGCTCACAAAAATTTTGCAATTGGCGAATATTCCCTTCCCAATTCCCTTCACTCAGCCTTTTCATGGCAGTTTCCGAAATTTTGATTTGTTTCTGATCCGAATGACCTTTCCGAATAAAGGCATTCACCAATAACGGAATATCTTCTCTGCGTTCCCGAAGCGGAGGCAATACAAGGTCCAGCACACTCAAGCGATAATACAGATCCTCCCGAAACTCATTACTCTTTACCATTTGCATGAGGTCTTTGTTCGTTGCCGACACTATTCTCACATCAACCGGGATTACTTTATCATCACCGATGCGCATGATTTCACGCTCCTGCAGGACACGCAGCAGCCGGCTTTGCATTTTTGGGGAGATTTCTCCTATTTCATCCAAAAAAATCGTACCTCTATGGGCCAGTTCAAAAAATCCTTGCTTTCCGCCTTTCATGGCTCCCGTGAAAGCTCCTTCTGCATATCCGAAAAGCTCACTTTCCAATAGATTTTCGGGAAGGGCTGCGCAATTAATGGCTACAAATGGGTTATTTTTCCGGTTGCTATGATTATGTATGCTTTGGGCGAATATTTCCTTGCCCGTTCCAGTTTCTCCAATTATAAGAATGTTTGAATCTACTTCACTATAACGTTGAGCCGTTTCAATCGTCCTCTTGATTTCCGAACTCCGATACAATATATCATCAAATGTGTACTTCGCCACATGTCCGCGTGAATGAAGCTTTCTAAAGAACTTCCCTTCCATCTCCTGAATGCGGGTAACATCTTGAAAGGCGACCATATCCCCCACTTTTTTACCTTTTAAAAATATCCCGACTTTTTTTACCGATATTTGAATGGATTGGTAAGCAACCGTATCTTTTTCGTATTCATCGTCGTTTAAAAGCATATTACGAAATTTCCCGGGCTTTATTATATCGTATATGGAATTTCCAATTAAGCTCCCCTTGGCAATGGACAAAATCTCCTGAGCCGCCGTATTAAATACGGATATTTGTCCCTTTAAATCTATAGCAATAACCCCTTCATAGGCATAATTAAGAATCGTTTGGTAACGCTTGGTCTTCTCCTGTTCCCTTCTGCTGACAAGAGCTACCCTTTTCGCCTCAATCAACGCCTGCCGAAATGATTCCTTTCCAGTATCAACCAGAATGGCCCCCAGCCCTATCTCTTCAGCATATTTACAGGTACTTAACCCACTTAACACAACCTCACAGCCATCTCTTGCGGCTAAATCCACTAAACTGACTGAGGACTCGATATCATTTAATATATAGGACTGAATTGGCAAATCAACGATATCCGAAAGGTTTTCCACACCATAAATCATATTCAAAGCCCCTATGACGGCCACTTTTTTACTGCCGAAACGTGCCTTGCAATCATGCAGGGAACGAATGAGGTCAATGCCCTGCACAGGTATATCAACGATAGGAATGGATTCATTGCATTCTTTTAATAGTTTCGTGATTAATCCCCTTGAGATGATTACATCGGCATCAAGCTTCAACTTCCCAATCTTATCGGCATCCTCTACTACTTCCTCTAAAACAAACTTCACTGAAACATTACCACCGTTTTCCGATTCTTCCAACTTGTTGAACTCCTCAAATCTTTCAAAAGCATCCGTAATATACCCTTTTCGGGGAACAACGAGTTTTATTTTTATCAAAATACCCACCTCCAGCGTAAAATCAATTTGGCTTATTGGATGTAAGCTCTGGCAGCCTGTTATTCTAGCCCAGGTCAAATAAGGACGAGATATAATAAAGGTAGCTAATACGCCGCAAAAGTTTCATTTAAAGCCGCGATAAGAAAACTAATGGCCATAAGTACGCTTGAGATTATTTCTGCATTTTATTAAGATTTTTCATTATGAAAAATAAAAAACCCTGTTATCCTGGGTTTTTAAGGATTCCGATTGATATTAATTATTACAAAAAGAATGGACATTCAACTCATCTCATTTAAACTTACTTTTCATTACTAGAGAACGATTTTTAACATCAACATCATCATAATGATCCTTATGGTGAAATTCATCATGCCTCTTAATTTCTTAAAGCGGCTTCCATCTACGTTATTTTCCATAATTCCCCTTCCTTTCACGCTAACAGGACTATATTCCTTTTATTCTTCATACAAATGTGGAATTCCTTTTGATTTTATCGTTGGTGACAATAAAATTAGCCTACAAACAGATTAACCCCGTTCAAGAATCCTGAACGGGGTGTTTATCAATAAATAAGAGCTGTTTAATTTTGAGTTTTTATGGCGTTTAGTTCTCAAACATCATAAGTCTGTTCATTCATGGTGGTTTTACTTACGAACTTAAAAAGGATCGGCGATGACAAGGATTTTCCCTGCCTTAATATCCTCTAGATATTGATCGGCTTCGGCTTCCTCCAGTCCAATGTCCATTAATGGCTTTCTCAATCCGCCTGCTCCCGATGCAGCCCCGGCTGCAGCTCCGCCAAATGTGGTGAAAATCGGCCCCGCTGCCAATATCGGACCAATTCCTGGTACGGCCAATGCACTCATTCCAATAAGCAGGCCTGTCAATCCGACAGCTCCGCCGGCTGCTGCCCCGGCTACTAATCCATCAGTTTTTGCCGGGCTGACTTCCTCTGCTTCAGTTGGTAATTTATCGATGTTTTTTGCCACTACTGATATTTGATCGGATGTATATCCTTGTTCCTTTAAATTTTTGACTGCTGAAGTCGCTTCATTTTCATTATCATATATTGCTATAAACCTCTTGTCCATGGTATCTGCTCCTTTAAAAGTAATGTATTGTACAATACCCTTAATTGAGCTTTAATAACCTTCCATGAAAGAGATGAATTTCATTTCCGGATTTGCCCCTGGCCGTATATGAAGTACTTGCTTGATGTTAAGGCAGGTAACCCCATTGGTCCGCGTGCATGCAGCTTTTGAGTGGAAATGCCGATTTCTGCGCCATAACCGAATTCAAAGCCGTCGGTAAAACGGGTGGAAGCATTGTGATAAACGGCTGCGGCATCCACTTTATTCAAAAATGCGTAAGCATTTTGTTCATCCCTCGTTAGGATTGCTTCAGAATGCTTGGAACCGTATCGGTTTATGTGATCAATGGCATCGGATACACCTTTTACAGTTTTCACGCTGAGTTTTAAAGCCAGGTACTCAGTTGACCAATCTTCCTCCGTAGCCGTTTTCGCTCTCGGAAAGGAGCTGCAAACCGCTTCATCTCCATATAATTCAATACCCTTTTCGTCCAGGAGTTCCAGAATACGCACTCCATTTTCTTCAAACCATTTTTCATGGATCAGAAGCCCTTCAATGGCATTACATACGGATGGTCGCTGAGTTTTACCATTTAAGACAATTTTTTCGACCATCGTGATATCTGCGGTCTGATCGATGAAGATATGGCAATTGCCTGCTCCTGTTTCAAGGACGGGGACAGTGGACTCCTTAATCACCGTTTCAATTAAGTTCTTTCCGCCGCGTGGAATCAAGACATCTAAATAGTCATTTAGATGAAAAAGTTCCTTAGCGGTTTCACGACTTGTATCCTCGATCAACTGAACAGCTTCTACAGGGATTTCCGTATTCTCCAATGCTTTATGAATGGAAGAGACTAGTGCGATATTGGAGTATTTGGCTGACGAGCTGCCTCTTAAGATGACAGCATTCCCCGTTTTCAAGGATAATGTAGCTGCATCGATGGTCACATTCGGCCTTGCTTCATAAATCATCCCGATTACCCCGATAGGCACCCGTTGCTTTTTAATCAATAAACCATTCTCTTTTTCGATCGTTTCCAATCGTTCCCCAATCGGATCATTTAAATCGATTAAAAGCATAATGGCCGCTGCCATGTCATCAATACGGTTACCATTCAACATAATTCGATCTAATATAGACTCGCTGAGACCTTTTTTCCTGCCATCTTCCAGATCCTTTTGGTTTTCCTTTATCAAAAAATCTTTATCGATAATAAGTTGTTTCGCAATTTTCCCAAGAGCCTCATTCTTCTTTTCCGTACTCAATCCGATTAGCTGATAACTGGCTTTTTTTGCTGCCTTTCCTTTCGCCGTCACTTCATTCATTTCCAAATGCCCCCTTTTTTCTTGAAATTGATTTTTTATGCTTTCACCCATTTATCGCGATGGATCACTTCTATGGAAGTGATTATAAGCTCGGATGTCCTCTTTCCCATCGCCTGTTTTAATTCTTCGTCGGAATAAAGGACCTCACCCCGCCCTAATAACCCATTTGCACCAAAGACTTCGACAACATCACCCTTATTGAAGGCTCCTTTAATTTCATAAATTCCAGCTGGCAGCAGACTGCTGCCATTTGAAACTAAGGCCCTTTCGGCACCTTCATCAACGAAAATTTTCCCGGATACTTTTGAATGAAGGGATATCCATTGTTTGTTTTTCGTTACCGTCGTCAAGAGATCATTCCCAATATACGTGCCATCACCATTGCCTTCAAGGATTGTTAGAAGTTTATCACTCCCCAAACCAGAACCGATGAATACTTTCACCCCCAGAGACAATGCAGTTTGCGCTGCAATCAGCTTCGATTTCATCCCACCGGTTCCGACATTGGAACCTGCACCTTCTGCCATTTGCAATAAATCATCCGTTATTTCGGATAGCTTATCAAATCGTTTAGCCCCTGGATTTGTCTGTGGATTGGAATCATAAAGCCCATTAATGTCCGTTAATATGATCAAGTTGGACGCGTGGACCAGGCCGCTTACTAAGGCGGATAGCATATCATTATCACCAAAAGTCAACTCCTCGACCGATACTGTATCATTTTCATTTATGATCGGAAGGATGCCTCGTTCAAGCAATTCCATCAATGTGGCATATGCATTTTTATATCGATCTTTTTTCGAGAAATCTTTCCTTGTTAATAAAATCTGCGCCGGAACGATTCCAAAATGTCCCAATTGTTCCATATACGATTGAATCAATAGGCTTTGACCTACAGCTGCAGCAGCTTGTTTTCCTTTGAGAGTGACAGGTCGCGTAGGGTAGCCAAGCTTGCGAAAACCTGTCGCTACAGCACCTGATGAAACAAGGACAACTTCATGTCCGGCTTTCCTTAAAGCTGCCACTGCCTGGATATGATCGGAAAATTTATTCTGGTCGATTTCACCTTGTGTGTTGGTCAAAGAACTACTTCCTATCTTTACAACGATGCGTTTCTTTTCCATCGATTACTTCCTCCAATAAATATCTAAGACATGAAAAAAAGCCCTTTTCATCCTCGAAATAAGGACGAAAAGGGCTGCTCTCCGTGGTACCACCTTCATTGAATGCAAATTCATGCATTCCACTTTGCCTGATAACGCCAGGATTTGCGCCTATGTTTTGCATAGGACTCAAGAAGCAGGTTCAGCGCATTCCTGTCGCGGGCCTTCCAGCAATTGACGCCGCTCTCTGTCACAGTGATTCTCGCATACTAATCTTCTCTCAACGTTCATTGTTTTAATATAGTATGCAAAATTATCTTCTTGATGTCAATAACATTCCTTCGATGAATGAACCTTATAGCGCCATGGCTGGGCCGAAGAATTCATAGTGGATTTTATCCGTATCTACCCCAAGCTCTTTCAGGTAAGTGATTATGGCCTTCATGAAAGGCACAGGGCCGCACACATAATAATCAGCCTCGGGTTTAACAATACTGCTCAATAATTCCTTATCAACATACCCTTGCTTTGCAAAATCCGGCAGGTTCTTATCATCCTCACTCGGATTTTTAAAGACAAAGGATAATTGATAGTTGGTAAGTTTGTGTCCTAGTTCTGTCAGTTCCATTCTGAACGGCTGTAAATGGCCATTATCGGTTGCATGAATGAATTGTACATCACGCTCAGGTGTCTGTTCAGCTACCGCATGTACCATGCTCATGAAAGGCGTTATGCCAACGCCTCCGCTCAAGAATACTGCCGGTGTTCGTTTATCCAAGTCGATGGTGAAATCACCTGCAGGAGCCGTTACGTCAATACTGTCACCCATCTGAATGGATTCATGCAAGTAGTTAGAGACCCTTCCATCAGGAGAGGTTCCCGGCTTTTCTTTTTTAACGGAAATACGGAAATAATCTTTTCCCGGAACATCAGATAAACTATACTGACGGTTGAATAAATGAGATTCACCCGGTATCTCGATCCGAACGGTAATATATTGTCCCGGAAGAAATGCCGGAACCTGATTTCCATCTGATGGCTTTAGATAAAAGGATGTGATTACGTCACTTTCCCGTACTTTTTCCACCACTGTGAATCGTTTGAAATCAGACCATCCGCCGACCTGATTGGAAGCTTCGTCGTACATTTCCTTTTCGATGCTAATGAAAACATCCGCAATGACTCCGTACGCCTCCCCCCAAGCTTGAAGGATTTCTTCTGTAGCCGAATCTTGTAACACTTCTTTGATTGCGCCTAATAGGTGTTCTCCAACAATTGGATAATGTTCGGCTTTGACGGCAAGGCTTCTATGTTTTTGTGCTATTTGCTTCACGGCAGGTAAAATCGTTTCAAGTTGATCTATATATTTAGCTGCTGCCAATACCGTGTTGGCAAGTGCAGTTTGCTGGCGCCCCTTTTTTTGATTGGCATGATTGAAAACATTTAATAATTCAGGATGTGCTTCGAAAAGATTTTTATAGAATACAGTTGTGATAGTTGTACCATGCACTTCTAATACAGGTACGGTTGATTTTATAATATCGATAGTTTTCTGGGATAGCATAGGTAAACCCCTTTTCATAAACAAGTATTTTGAATACATGTTTATATTAGAACTTAAATGCATTAAAAGCAATATTATTTATACATCTTTTCAGATAATAAGTTTTCATGTTTATAAAATGTTCACATTTATGATATAGTCAAATGGGGATAGAATGTGAGGCGATAAACATGAGGTTGACGAGTTATTCCGATTACTCACTTAGAGTGTTGATTTACCTGGCTACCCACGACCACAGCAAATTATCAAATATCAAAGAGATTTCTGAAGTATATCAACTGTCTAAAAATCATTTGATGAAAATTGTTCATAATCTAGGTAAATTAGGCTATATTGAGACGATACGTGGAAGAAATGGCGGTTTCCGGCTTGCAAAATCACCCGCTGAAATAAATGTAGGGGAACTTGTGCGGAGAACCGAAGAAGATTTTTATCTAGTGGAATGTTTTAAAGATCACGATAACTGTGTGATTTCTCCCGTATGTTCATTGAAATTTGTCCTTAACAATGCCTTGGATGCTTTTCTTCAAGTCCTTGATCAATATACGATTGCAGACTTCAGCGAAAATAAAGTGATGCTCAAAACCTATTTTGATTCGGTAAAGCAGAATGACGAAGAGCCCGATTTTTTATAATCGGGCTTTTTTCCATTAACCGATGATTCGTTCGATTTGCCATTCTTTTTCCATTCGCAAATCTATGATCTCTGTACCGGTTTTCAACAAAGCTTTAAGGGGATTATATGGATCCATCATGATGATCGTCCCGAATCGTCCATTGGTAAGCATGACTTCTTTTCCTACCAACGTGGACATAAATCGGCTTTCAAGCTCCATTAGGATCTCAGGATTGAATTTACTGAACATATTCCCTGTTCATTTGCTCAATCACCTTATAAAACGGCATTGCCTGATGATATACACGATTTGATGACATCGCTTGGAATACGTCGGCTATAGCGAAGATTTCCGCATGAAGATGGATATCCTTTCCACTCAGCCCTAGAGGATAGCCTTGCCCATCTTCCCGTTCATGGTGCTGGAGGGCTGTTAATGCAATCGATGGTGGGATTCCAGGGATATTTTTAAGTAATTCATATCCATAAATGGCATGGCGTTTCATATCTTCATATTCTGCCTCATTAGGTTTACCCGGTTTTTCCACTATATTATCCGAAATCCTTGTTTTCCCCATGTCATGCAGCATGGCTGCCAAAGTCAGGGCTGAAAGTTTTTCTTTGGATAATCCAAGCTTCATCCCTAGATAAGTGGCGATTATCCCGACACCGATATTATGCGGATACGTGTACTCGTTATCTGCATGCGGCTCATCGAAAAGGGAATAAATATCAGGATTCATTGCAGCTTCTGCAATGACAGGTGCATCTTTTGCTTTAATCAATACAATCTTTTCAAGCTGTATTTTTCTTCTTTACGTATATCTTGAAAGATGTTTTTCAATTGAAGAGAAGCTTCGTTGATTCTATCCTGAATATTTACGTTAGGTTCGCATGATCTACCCTTAAAGCAAATGCATCTTTTTTCAATTCTTTCCTTATGCAAATCAATTTGGGGTATGGTAAAAGGCTGTTTCACATGCTTCCATCTTCCATTTTCTTACCTACAATACCATATCCTTCATTTCCTTGTGTCTTAATGAAAGCAATTAAGTTCGGTCATTAAGTTCATTGCCAAGCTGTTTTAGTTTTTCACCAACCGTGCATTCTGAAATACAGAACTGATGGGCATACGTACGCCCCTTCTCTTTTCGAAAATGCTTTCTTAAGAAACAATCTTGGCAAAATGAAGCGAGAACATCTTCCACTTCTTCATATATTTTTTTCCTGTTCATTGTTGTTATGGCTCCTTTGACCCAGCAATTTCTATTTTACTGAAAATGGCCTTTCCCTGCAGTGCAAGTGTGGCCAGGCGATCGGCTTCCTGGTTTTCCTTTCGAGAAATCGGCTTGCAGACAGGAATGATCTTTAATTTATCCAGTTTCGCTTCAATGCGGTCCAGCCATTTATTTAAGTTTTCTTCCATACAAGGCCATTCACCGGAAAGTTGATTTAAGACGACGAGAGAATCACCTTTAAAGACACAGCTTTGATGGTGGATTCCAAGTTCGTCCATCTGCCTGACCGCTTCATGAAAAGCCGCATATTCAGCTTCATTATTGGATTCGAATTGCTCCAATTTCACGTTGGTGCGTAACCGCAAGAACTTCTTTCCTTGACGATAATAAATGGCAACACCAATTCCTGCCACCTTTTCATCTTTTTGAAAACCTCCATCAAAGAAGACCGTCACATCCTGCGGTTCTTCCTCAATTTCCGTCAGGAGTTTCTTTAACTCCTTCTTGGTCCATGTTGTATCGAATTCATCCTTGAATTCCACTTCTTTCAGCCTTCCTGCCTTTTCAAGATCTTCCGTAATGACCAGTGCAGTCCCGGCATCAAGCCAATCCGAAACGAAATCGGCAGATGGTTTTTTTGAAGCTTGATATGTCCATTGCATAATTACCTTCAAAGATTTCCAGCTCCTTATCCATTCACGATTCATGCAGAACAGCTTACAATTTTCATACCTTTTTTTCGTCATACCCTTTATAATATATTGTAAGCATTTTAATCACTCTTTTTAATTATAGTTCCCATATCAGCCTGAAATTCTCATGTTTCAATCTTAATTTTACATGAAACGTTATTATATCGAACATTTTAACAGTTAAACTCGAGGAGGAGCACATCTTGATCGAAGTGTATATTGATGGTGCCAGTGCGGGCAATCCAGGGCCTAGCGGTGCAGGTGTTTTCATAAATAATAACGGTGTGGTCGAGAGGCATTCCTTTCCGCTTGGGAATATGGAAAACCATGAAGCGGAGTACCATGCCTTAATTAAAGCATTGGAGATTTGTGTGGCCAATAAGTATCAAGTCGTTTCTTTTCGTACGGACTCCCAAGCCATAAACCAAGCCATTGAAAAAAGATTCGCAAAAAATAAGTATGCCCTTTTGCTGGAACGGGCGTTAAAGCTTTCCGACGAGCTTGATTTATTTTTCATGAAATGGATTCCAAATATCGAAAATAAGTCCGCGGATGAGTTGGCGAGACGGGCCATTCGATTGAATAAGGCTGAGGAAAATCATGAACAAGACAGCTGATTTTTCATTATTATTCGTTGTATTCATTTGGGGCGTCACTTTTGTCATGGTCCAAAATGCGCTATCATTTCTTGACCCCTTCACGTTTAATGCCGTCCGTTTTTTCATGGCGTTCGTATTCTTGCTCATCCCTTATTTATTTACTCAACACAAAAAGGGGAAAAACGGGAGCAAAGGCCTTTTTAAAGCTGGGTTTCATATTGGTGTATGGCTTTTTCTCGGTTATGGACTTCAAACGATCGGATTGAATTATACAACGCCTGCCAAGACAGGCTTCATAACAGGATTAAGTGTTGTCATGGTACCTGTTTTTTCCCTGCTGCTATTAAAGCATAGGCTTTCCCGCAATACAATAATAGGTGTCGCAGCCGCAACCATCGGACTTTATTTAATGACTTTCGCTGACCGCTCCAATTTGAATATCGGTGATTTGCTGGTATTTTTGTGTGCAATCAGTTTTGCCATGCAAATCATTACTACCGCTAAATATGCCAAGACCCTTCCCGCTTTAACGCTGACGTTGATTCAGGTTTCCACCGTATCTTTATTATCATTTGTTTCAGCTTTCATTTTCAAAGAGAATCATTCCGTCATCTTCAGCTCAGAGGTCATGTTACAGAGGGATGTATGGACTGCTTTGTTGGTTACGGCAGCCCTTGCCACGGCCTTTGCCTTTTTCGCACAAACTTTCTTCCAAGCCTATACTACACCTACAAGAGTGGCGCTGATCTTTTCAATGGAACCGGTTTTTGCAGCGTTATCCTCATACATATTGATAGGGGAAAAATTAACTTCCGCTTCCATCATCGGCTGCGCATTCATATTCTTGGGAATGATTTTTGCAGAACTGCCTGTTAAGAAAAAGAAACCGGTGACACAGGGGTTTTCTTGAAAAGCCCAAAATAAATCGGACTTCCAGTTACGAAGTCCGATTTATTTAAGTAGCCCCTGTTCTTTTGCAAACGATACCGCTGCACTACGCGTTTCAATGCCATTTTGTTTTAAGTTTTCCAAAAAGGAGATATAAAAGCTGCCATCAAAATTCTTTTGTACCTTTAATGTCAACTCTATTGCTGCATTGACTAAAATATCACTTGCATCCGTGTAGCGCTTACCAAAATAAATAAAACCAATCGCGTCATTACCAAAAGTGAATCCCTTACCCTCTAAAAAACTAACATACTCTTCAGTTGATTTCGCCACTTCCTCATCCACTCCATACTTCATGCCTTATTTTCATCTTACCGTATATCAAAGAATTTGACTATCCATTTTTCGACAAAAAAATCATCGTACAAAGTAAAGGACCGATGTCCCAGACTGTACAATTTGACCGTTGATTGGAACGTAGGGCACTCGCTTTCCGCGGGCGGCCCGCCCTCGGCGCAAGCGCCTGCGGGGTCTCCCTTCAACTCGCGGGCTAGTAGATCCCCAATCTCTTAAATTCAGGCGGAAATTTAAAGGGAATTTCAAAAGGGGGAGCTCCCATTGGGAAGCTCCCCCTTGTTTGATTAGATCATGCGCAGTAATGTCCTGAATTCATGATCCCTAGCCAGATTTTTGACCTTTTCGCGATCATACTGATAGACCGCATCGTCCAAAGGACATGAAATTGGTACATCACATTTTATTTCTGCTAGCTTTCTGGATAAATGAAGCATATCGACAGCGGATTCAATTTTAGCCCGTTGCCCATTCGTCAATGAAGCAACATTTTCAAGAATGCCTTCGATACTTTGATACTGTATCAATAATTTCAACGCTGTCTTCTCCCCAATTCCTTTAACTCCGGGATAGTTATCAGCTGTATCACCCATTAAAGCTTTTAAATCGATCATTTGCCTTGGTGCAATCCCTTTCCACTCAAAAAAGCTATCGGGATTATGCACCTCATAGTTACCATACCCTTTTTTTAATAATAGTACGGAAATGTTTTCATCTATTAACTGAAGCATATCTTGATCGCCAGTCAATATACCCACTCGGCTATGCTGTGCAGATGCTTTGGCAATTGTTCCGATACAGTCATCCGCCTCATAACCAGATAGTCCTATGTTAGGGATATCGAATGCTTCAACCGCTTTTTTCGCTAAGTCGAATTGAGGGATCATTTCGACTGGAGCTTCTGATCGATTCGCCTTGTATCCATCAAATAATTCATTTCTGAAAGTCTTGCTGCCCATATCCCAGCATACCGCTACATGACTGGGTGAAAAGTGATTCACCGCCGTCAGCATATGCTTCAAAAAACCTTGAACGGCATTGGTCGGGATGCCTTTGGAGTTAATCATGAATTGACCAGTAACGGCCGTTGCATAAAAAGCTCTAAATAAAAGCGCCATTCCATCGACAAGCATAAAGGATGGATGCTGCTCATTTTCTTTCATTAACACATTATCACCTCTATCATGATGTACTTCCATTTTAACATAACTGTCCCTTTTTTTAAGGATCGTTTAATTGGTAAAAATATTATTCAATTGGATTATCATCATACGAGATCCAGTCACTGAAACTGCCAATATAAATCTTCACATCTTTAAAGCCCGCTTCTTTCAGGGCGATAAAATTGGGTGAGGCCGTTACACCTGAACCGCAGTACACAATGATTTCCTTATCTTTACCAATGCTTTTAAAATTCGACTGAAGATCTTCCTTCTTTTTAAAATAGCCATTTTCCATAACGTTCGTCCACACCTTATTTACTGCACCAGGTATATGGCCGGCTTTTTTATCAATTGGCTCCTCGATTCCCTCATAGCGCTTAGATTCCCGTGAATCCATTAATACGATATCGTCAGATCTATTCAAAGTGTAATCCTTCACTTTTCGAAAAGATGCAAAAACGTGCTCATTTAAATCGATACGATATTCGGTTGGCATATAATTCATTTGAATCGAGTCAATCGGATAGCCCGCATCCCTCCAGGCGCGATATCCCCCGTTCAGGACAAAGACTTTCTGATGCCCAAGGTAGCTTAGCAACCAGACAAACCTGGAAGCAAAAGAACCTTCCCCGCCATCATAAGCGATAAGTACAGTATCGTTGGTGATTCCATTTGATTCCAGTTTATCTTTAATGGTTTCCAGGTCAGGAAGAGGATGTCTTCCGCCATGATCTTGAACCTGACCAGATAAGTCCTTTTCAAGATCGAAATAAACAGCGCCTAAAATATGGTCTTTTTTGTAATCATTATACCCTGCATCAGGAGAGCCTAGTTGAAAGCGGCAGTCACAAATTCTGATATCTTTAGAATTCAACAACGGCAACAGCTCTTCTTTTTCGATTATAAAACTCATATCATAACCCCCTATTCCAAAATGGCCCAAATCAATTCATTAAGTTCCATTTCCATGTTCTTCCCTTGATGAAGCCTAGTTATCTCATTCTTTATGGAAAGTGATTTCCCTTCTATTAGCGAAAGATTATTTTCACTTTCATTGTTGCTTATACATCCTTCCATTTGTTTTGTTTTAAATATCCGGGTCATCCTGCTTTTCATTCCTTGATCCATTGAAACCGAATCAAGTAATTCCCATACCGATAATGGTGGCAGCGAACCCCGTTGGATGATATATTCAAGGGTTAAATACGAACGGTATACTTGTACCCATATTTTTAGCCCTTTTCTTTCGGAACCCCTTGTTTTTGTCAATTGTTGAAGATTGTCGCTCATCATCCGATAGTAATGGTGCCCCAGTGCCTTTTTGGAATAGCAATCCGCTATCAAACCAGTCATCTTCCTATAATAATCCGGATGGGTGATCAACCTGATAGGTGACTGAAACAATTCAAATAGAGCAGGGTTACTCTTTAAGGTAAGTCGGGATGATTTAAAGAGATCCCAGCCTTCCATGTCAAATAGGCCTTCTTTCACTTGAATGACTTCAACTGGCTTACTCAAGCTCAAGTATGATCGCTTATCATTATGTACATATATAAACCGAACATCGTAATCCGATTGGACCGATGATAAACCAAAAGAATGGCTGCCAGTAACAGCAGCCATCAATATGGTTATATCCTCATTCTTTTCCAGGTATCTCAAGCGTGAAATAAGGTTTTCTTTCATGAATGAACCTCGTTTCTATTTCGAATGCATTTTAGCCAATTCCGCTACAGCATTTTCATAATACGGTAAATCAACCGTTTCCTCCAATGCTGCACGTAAACCTGCAAAGATATCCGATACTTCCGTCTTAAACTCTTTTTGAATCGCGAGTAGCTCTTGATCGAGGACTTCATTATACATTTCGTAAATCCGCTCCCCCTGTTCTTTTGCATATATAAGGGCAGGTTCATCCAAACGCTTCTGAAGACCTTCGCTCATTTTCGCTTTTTCATTCTTTTCAAAGAAAGATTTTGGATTCTTGAATAATGCCAATTCCTTTTTGAATTCCCCTGTATCCAATTGGGCAAAAGCTCCAGTGAATTCAAGGGATTCCCTTTCATTGGGTTCATATGTCTGTAATGAAAGGGTTCTTCTTATTTTTTGCATTTGCTGAAGCAAACTGCCCTGTTTCTCATTCAGTAATTTATTTACAAACATTTCCGTCCTTAAAGCCGTTGCCCGCATTTCCTGGGCAAGGTCAAAGCCTAACGCATCCAATAAGTTCTTCATCGATTGCTTGAGGACAATTTTCAGATCCCCTCCATCATCTTTTAAAACAGCTGGATTGAACGATTCTTTGAAGAAATCATTAAACCGGAAGAAGACCCTTTGTTTACTATAGAAAGTCAATTCGTCTATCTCTTTTTTCAACCGTTGCTTTTCGGCATCCCCTTTAATGACTGAAAGGAGTTCCGAAATGGCCTGTGACTCATGAGAAAGTGTCTCCAGGGCTTTTCGTTTCGCTTTCTCATCCTGTCTGGAAGCTGTAATTACATCTCGTAGCAATTCTTCGGTTCTTTTTACAGCCGCTTGAGCCGATTCAATCGCAAGTCCAGTTAAATCGTTTTCTATGAAAGAATCGAATTGGCCTTGGAATTCCATGATTCCGCTATTAGGAAGGAATGAATGCTTAAACGAACCAGGCGTTTGTTTTTCCATCAACGCCCCCTTACTCGTAAGCGGGAACAGTTTTGGAAAACGGATTCCGAATCCATTCAATTGATCTGTGACATAATCCATCACTTCGTCCAATTCGTCAGTCGTTTGTGCCAGGTCGACGGCATTGACGATGAAAAACATCTTATCCATAGCGAAAGAATCTTTCACACGTCCAAGCTGTATCAGGAACTCCCTGTCTGCCCGGGAAAATGGATGATTATAATAGGTCACAAATAGGATGGCGTCCGAATTCTTAATATATTCGAAAGCTGCTCCAGTATGGCGTGCATTAATCGAATCGGCCCCAGGTGTGTCAACAAGGACCATCCCCTGCTTTGTCATTTCACAGTCATAACGCAATTCGATCAGATCAACAAGACATGACTTGGACTCTTCCGCAGCAAACCGTTTAAATCCTTCAAGGTCTACCGTAACCACATTTCCTAAATCATTTTGGTACTCGGGAAGCCCTTGATGAAACGCCCTAAGAAACGATAAGTGCGTTTTACCCTTATCAACTTCCCCTGCCTTCGCAATGATTTGCCCTGCTAGTTGAAGTGCTTCATCCAGAGTCTTTGCCGATTTATCAAAAGCTGCCAATGCCAGGCTTACATCTTCCAACAGCATCGCTTCGGTCTTTAATTTGACGGTTGCCGTTCCATGTGGATGCTCAGCGTCCGAAGACATGATTTTGTTGATTGCGGCAGTTGTCGGATTTGGTGAGACAGGAAGGACGCTTTCTCCCATCAAAGCATTGGCAAAGGAAGATTTACCCGCACTGAATGCACCGAAGAGGGCAACCGTGAACGTCTGTTGTTCCAAGCGATTTGCCTTCTCTTTCAATTCTTTATAAAGCGATTGAAACCCTCTCAGAGGTTGGATCAGCTCGGCCGCCTGTTTTAAACTCGCTGCAGTTTCCATCAGCTTTTCTTTTCCGCGTAAATCCGTAGCATCAGATGAAGAAACAGTCACGGAAGGTACAGCTTCCTTGATTTCTTTAACATGATCACTTACAGATTGTTCGTTGACGGACCTTGAATTACTTACTTTATCGGTTGTCATGATTTGGACTGTAATATTTTTTTCCTCTTCATTCCATTCAGTTAACAGCATATCGATTTCACGCTCATCGACCAATGATTCAGTTTGATGGGCAATGGCCTCTAAACGTTCCGTTTGGTACTCGATTTCCGCGTTCATCGCAGCAGTAACTTTAAGAGCTTCCGCAAATTCAGAAAAACCTTCAAGTTCCTTATCGATGGACATGGACTGCTTTTCCACTATTCCTTCCATAACGGTAACCATATCATTCAAAAATCCTTCTGATACATCACGTGCTTTCTTTTTGATGGCTGATGCCAAATCATTCGTATAGTTTAAAACGTATTCACCCGTAATATCGACTTGAGGCTTCAAAGAGTTTTTTATGTAAGATTCCGTTACCTCGATCTGAAGTGCCTGAGCCTTACTTTCAAGTGTTGAATCATGGATTTCCGCTTGATTAAGCGTTTTAACCGCCAGTTCTTTAAGATGCCATTCAAGCTGGGTTTTCACCTTTTCTTGCAGATCGCTCAAGAACGCCTTAATACGTGCCTCACGTTCGGCATCCGTTTTTTTCTTGGCAAATAATAGACCCATTTTAAAGTCCGGCTGAGCCGATTCCAAGAATGATTTACCTAGGTCCCGTGTTGCCGCCGGCATGATGTATGCGCCTTTTAAAATGGTTTCCAATGCATCGGCATACTGGCCCTTGATTTCCTCTATGCGTCCAGTCAATGATTTTTTTTCTTTCAATAGGCTGTCCACCTGATTCGTCAGGTGTATCCGCTCTTCATGAGGCAGTTCTGATAATACTTCAATATCATCGGCATGTTCCTCTTCATACTGCTCCTTCAGCCAATTAAGATGTCTTTCGACAAGGGCATTAGCCGATTGCATGATGGCATCCTTCCCATCATTTAAACCTTTGCCCGCCATTTCATATATGAATTGCTTGACCACTTCTATTTCATTTTCGGTATTGTTCAAGTCTCTTACGGATGTATAAAAAATACCATCAGGATATACATTCCAGTTCGCAAAAGCTTCAGAAACGGAAAGCTTGAAGTCTTGGAATCCAAGCTCCTTCTCATCATGCTTATCGATCATATTGATAATCAAGTATGTCGGTTTTTCAGCCTCCAACAATTCTTTCGTGAATAGGAAGTTCACTTCTGATTGGACGTGATTGTAGTCCATGACATAAAAGACGACATCAGCTAGATGCAGGGCAGATTCCGTAGAAACTCTATGTGCATCGTCTGTCGAATCGATTCCTGGCGTATCCATGATCGCACATGAATCCGGCAGTGAAAAATCATTGGAACTTATCGTTATTGCCGATACTGAATCTCCATCCTTGGCAAATTTCTTGACCTCTTTAAAATCATAAGGTGCGGGAAATAAGACTGGTGGCTTATGATGGTAAAAGACTTTGGCATAGTCTTCCCCTTTTTGTACCTTTACCGTATTTGCACTCGTAGGAATCGGACTTGAAGGCAATACTTGATCACCAAGGAGAAAGTTGATCATACTAGATTTCCCCGCTGAAAAATGACCGCAAAAAGCAATGATGAACTCCTCATTATTCACTTTCATGATTAGCTGTTTCATTTTATCTGCATTGCCTGTATCACCTGCCGATTGAAATTTCTCATACATGGCAGTCAAAATCCCCAATTTGGACTGTTGCTTTAATGTTTCTTGAATCATGAATCCATACCCCTTAATCTATCGTCATTTTGATATTCTTATTGTAAACGATTTCGTTTGTTATTCATACCGTCAGCTTTATTTTACTATATGATTCATTACAGGCCATGTTCAAAAAAAAACCACCAATTGGTGGATTCGCGCAATTTGATCATATTGTTGGAATGCAAAAAAAAAACCAGGATGTTTACCTGGTTGTTGGGGTGGGGTTAAAAGCAGCTCGGTTTTCCATTGGTGACTCGGTATAAGGTTTTACTGCCTTTGCCGGTTTTTGAATATTATTCAATACATGTTTCATCACAAAACCATATGTAGCGATTGTCAATAAAATGAATACCCAAACCATTACCAACACCATCCTCTTTTATATTGATTAGCTTTTAGTTTTTAATTAAAATAAATGATTGAAATCCGAATGAGAATAATTTTCATCTTCATTTAGAATCTTATCACGAACGATAATCATTTTCAATAAGTAATTAAATTTTTTTATTATTCTCCCTTAAAAACCGTAGAATATTCCGTGTTTTCCTTTAATGCCTTCTCTTCCAGTGGGATTCTTACCATCATCATCCAAACATTCAATAAACTAAAGATGATAGCAGTATAATATGCATTGAATAATAAGGAAATAACTAAAATCTCAGTTGCCACTATGATATAGTTCGGATGTTTGAAAAATTTATAAGGACCTTTAATGACTACCTCAGCATCAGGAACCACTATGATTTTTGTATTCCAATGTTTTCCCAATGAACGGATTACCCAAATCCTTCCTGACTGCGCAATTAGAAAAAGGGTCAGCCAAATCGGCCAAAGTCCAGATATATCCCTTTCAAGGGCGACCACTTCAATAATGAGAACAATAAAAAAACTAAGATGCATCAGAACCATCCATTTGTAATGGGACTCACCGTATTCTATTGCTCCTCCAGCTTTCAACTGTTTTTCATTTTGTTTGGCGATATATAATTCAACAAGGCGCTGTATAGCGATCAAGATAATGAAAATGGCGAAGATCATCACTTCCACCTCATTAACACAAGTTCAGATGAAAACCCAGGCCCCAATGCAGCAGCCAGGCCCACCTCACCTTTATTCCCGCCCCGCTGCATGAACCTCTCCAGAACGTACAAAATAGTTGCTGAGGACATATTGCCGAATTCACGCAATACGCTCATTGACTCTCCCGTCATGCTTTCATCGAACCCGAGGGCTTCGTGATAAGCATCAATTACTTTCTTGCCTCCAGGATGAGCGATGAAATCTTTTACATCGTTTAGATCGAATCCATTCTCCATTAAGAACTCTTGAACATTCGGTTTAAGCCAATCCTTGATGATCGTAGGGATATCTTTCGAAAAAATCACGTATAACCCTTGATCTTTAACATCCCACCCCATTACATCCAATGAATCCGGCATTAGTGTCGATTGCGAATCCAAAAATTGCAAATGTCTTGCTTTTTTTGAGAACTGTTCACTCGGCACTTCATCACCGCAAACCAAAACACAGCTTACTCCGTCGGAAAATAGGGAAGTCCCAATTAAATTGCTTTTGGAGATATCATTCCTTTGAAATGTCAGACTGCATAACTCCACGCTTAAAACAATGACCTTCGCAGTCGGGTATGCTTGGCAATATTCAAAAGCACGTGATAGGCCACTCGCTCCCCCTGCACAGCCAAGCCCCCAAATCGGAATCCTTTTAGCATGCGGGTTAAATGTAAGTTCATTCATTATCCTGGCATCAATGGTCGGGGTGGCAATCCCCGTGCTTGAGATAAAGAAGAAAGCATCTAGCTCGTTTGTCTGCAGTCCTTCTTTTAAAAATTCTGTGTTGGCTAAGCATTTTTCTATAGCTTCTTTCCCAAATTTGATTGCCTGCTGTATATATAAATCATTCCGATCGGCAAAAGAATGATCCTCTTTAAACCAATCGAGATCATTTGAAAAATATCGATTTTCCACTTGTCCATTCTTAAAGGCCTTTAGTAACCGTTCTATATTCTTAAATGATGCTCCAAATATTTCTCTCGAAAATTCCATGATTTTTTCTTGTGAAAGCAAATATGGCAGCTTTACATGAGATGCAGATAATAAATACGGCATGATTCCACCCCTAAATATTCATGATATGGTTAATATACCCACCATGACACCAATTATGCTTTATAGCTAAATGGTGATATGTATGGGATGAGTAAAACGGTGAAATCATGTTTGAATCCTTTGCAGCAGAATTCGGCAGCATGCTTGCCGGTAATGTTACCGCCTCTTTAGCAGGAGACAAAACATTGGTTGGTATTACACCCCCCCACGTCATTATGGGCAATGGCGATAAAATGGCGAGGTACCCTTCATATCACCTTAATAATCGAAATGTATACACGATATAATAAAACCCCCTTACCTATAATTTGGTAAGGGGGCGCTTTCAGTCATCTTTCTTTACTGAAGATTGATTTTGCACTTGTATAATGATGTTTTGAAACTCCTCTTTTCCACACACACTGCACCTATACTCCTGGCTTAGTATGGTCCGGCAATGAATACAATATTTTTTCTCCATCCCTATCACTACTTTCCTGAACATATACTATCAATATATTCAAAAAGTGAAGAGAGTTTCCTTTTATCTGAGAAAACTCCAAATTCATTATCAATGATATGCTTCGGTTTAAATGAAAAAAATGCCCAAAATCCTCTTCACTTGAGGATTTTGGGCATGTAAACGGGTGAATCTATCAAGATTACAGAATCTATTTTTAATCAGGCTACATTTTGCCCTTCAATACGGGCTTCCTTCACTTTCCCTTTTGTAGGTATGATGTTAAAAACGATATTCAAGAATATGGCTGTCAAACTTCCGGCAACAATACCGTTTTCCGTTAAGATTTGAAAGCTTTCCGGAATTTGCGCAAATAGCTCAGGAACGACGGTCACCCCTAGTCCCATCCCTACTGAACAAGCGATGATCAATAAATTTTCTTGAGAAGCAAAATCAACTTTGCTCAACATCTTAATTCCAGCGGCAATGACCATCCCGAACATCGCCACCATTGCACCGCCAAGCACGGATGAAGGGATAATTGTCGTGAATGCACCGATTTTTGGAACAAAACCTATGAAAATAAGAATGCCAGCCGTTGTGAATATGACATTTCTTGTTTTAATGCCTGACAATTGAATCAAGCCGACATTTTGTGAAAAAGCTGTATACGGAAACGCATTGAACAAACCGCCAATCATGATGGCAAGTCCTTCAGAACGATATCCGCGAGCCAGATCGTCTTCTGAAATTTCTTTGTCCGTGATTTCACCAAGAGCATAATAAACACCAGTCGATTCCACCAAGCTGACGATCGCCACCAATGTCATTGTAATGATTGCCGTGACGTTGAATGTCGGGGTTCCAAAGTAGAAAAAATGAGGCATATGCAGCCAAGTGGCACTGACAACCGAGCTAAAGTCCACTTTCCCAAGGAAGAAAGCTGCAAATGTTCCTACTAACAGCCCCAATAATATAGAGATGGAGCGTACGAATCCTGATGAGAATTTATACATGAATATAATGAATAACAAAGTTCCGAACCCAAGAGCTACATTATTCAAGTCTCCGAAATCAGCAGCTCCTTGGCCTCCACCAAGATTGTTGATGGCAACAGGAATGAGGGTAATGCCAATAATCAAAACGACCGATCCAGTGACAATGGGCGGGAAGAACCTTGCCAGTTTTCCGAAAAACTTACTAATGATAATGACGATCAATCCCGACGCCAAAATAGATCCATAAATGGAGTTGATTCCATATTGCGTACCAATTGCAATCATCGGGCTAACTGCTGTAAATGTGCAGCCCAGGACGACCGGAAGACCAATTCCAAAGAATTTATTTTTCCATACTTGCAATAAAGTTGCTATCCCGCACATCAAAATGTCTATCGAAACTAAATAAGTTAACTGCGCTGCAGTCAATCCCAGCGCCCCACCGACTATCAATGGAATGACGACTGCACCGGCATACATGGCAAGAACATGTTGTAATCCTAATGAAGCAACTTTTAATGGTGATTGACTAGACATTGACGGCTTCTCCTTCCTTTTCCTCAGCAAACGTAATCTCACCGAATTTCAACTCAGCAATCCGTGCAAGTGATTCCACTTGAAAACCTTGTTCCCTAAGATCCTTACCACCGCTTTGGAATGCTTTTTCAATCACGATGCCGATTCCGGCCACTTCTGCTCCAACCTGCTTACAGATTTCCACCAACCCCCGTGCTGCCTGTCCGACAGCAAGGAAGTCATCGATGATCAAAACCTTATCTCCGGCTTCAATATATTTATTGGAAACCGTAATGGTATTGGTTTCTTTTTTTGTAAAGGAATGAACGGACGCCGTTACTAAATCATTTGTTAAAGTAAGTGATTTACGTTTACGGGCAAAAATGAGCGGAACTTCCAATTCCAGCGCAGCCATCAAACCAGGTCCAATGCCAGAAGATTCAATTGTCAGCACTTTCGTTATTTCCTTTTGTTCGAAACGTTTTACGAATTCTTTACCAATTTCTTTCATTAACATCGGATCCATTTGATGATTTAAAAATGAATCTACTTTTAAAATATCTTCTGATAAAGCTTGACCCTCGGACAAAATTTTATCCTTTAAAAGTTGCATGAAGGTTCCTCCCAATCTTGGATGTTTATTGATCCATAAACTATGCAATTGTTTCAAGGCATATAAAAAAGCCCAAGAAACATCGCTGCACTTTTTTTGAGTGAAGCAATACTTCTTGGGCATGAATGAAAAATGAATCAGCAAAAGCCTTCATTATGCAACAAGATCTATTACTCACCCATAGTCGAATTATTTACGGTAATCCGGTAGAAACTTGCAGGCCATATCCCTGCTATTATACGAGTGAAACTTAATATTTTATTAATATATGAATTATAACAACGCTGACTCTATTTGAAAAGTTATTTTTGTTAAAAACCGAACTTTCAATAAAAAAAATAAGCCATCATTCGTATTAATAGAAAATTGTGAAATCACTAAACCTAAATAGCATGGATTTACCTATAAAGAAAAAACATCGCTGCCACTCTAATTAACATTTTTTGGTATTTTTCTCATACCCTTTTATGGTTTGTACAATTTGACCGTTGATTTCCTCTACAGGTACTCGCTTTCCGCGGGCGGTCCGCCCACGTCGCCTTTGCTCCTGCGGGGTCTCCCCTGGACTCGCTTTTCTAAGCAGGAGTCTCGCATCTTCCGTTCAACTTTGTTTTAACTTTTAGAACCCTTTTTCCTATCAAGCATGATTCTATCCAGCGAAATCAACTGGAAATGATTACTTTATATCAACTAGTGCCAGCGAACCATTTGGTTCGTGAAATGGAGGCTGCCATTGACTTCTTTTTCACTTATGATTTGGTGAAAGATATGTATTCAGAGGTAGGACGCCAAATATTGATCAAGTCATATTAGTTAAACTGCCCTTTGGGTGAGATATTAATGTACTCCACAACATATAAAGAGGGCCATCGTGAGTACAAATCGCCAAAACACATCTGTTCAACATCCTAATCTTTATCACAGTGTACAAAAGAATATCAAAAAGTGGTGACACGGCCTTTCTGGCAAACATATGTGGAGGAGGCGTATCATCTGCGTCATCATTTAGATGTAAAAACTATATATGCGAAACGTAAAGAAACGATTGAGCGTGTATTCGGGAGATGCAAAAGAATGGTACGCAGTGGACTACTTTAAGGGGACATAAAAATTGTCGATATCAGGCGATGCTTACTTTTTTCGCTGGATTACTTTAAAAAAGATGGCCAATCGGACATAGCAAGGTCCAAAAATGGCCTAACCTAGTGGGCTTGTAGAGCCCCAATCGCTTAATTTCAGGCGGAAATTTAAAGGGAATTTCCAAAAGGGGTTCGGAATTTTTAATTCCGAACCCCTTTTGTCTACAAACTGAGAAGGCCTTTACACTTAATGCAAGTCCTTCTTCCTTTGGTTCATTTGATTTTATAAACTTCTTTATATTTATCTTCAAGATACTTTATTAAATACTGAACATTCAGGCCTTCCCCTGTCGTTTCTTTCAAAATCTCCAAAGGTTTTTTTGATTTTCCATATTTATGTATCTTTTCATTAAGCCATTCCCTGATTGGCGCAATATCCCCCGCTTCCAACAGTCCATCAAAATCAGGCAAATCTTTAAGCATCGCTTGCTTGATTTGGGCTGCATACATATAGCCCAATGCATAAGAAGGGAAATAACCAAAGCTGCCATCTGCCCAGTGTACATCTTGCAACACGCCCATGGCATCATTTTCAGGAACAATTCCCAAATAATCCTTATATTTTTCATTCCAGACTTCCGGTAAATCCTTCACTTCAAGTTCTCCATTAAAAAGAGCCTTTTCCAGTTCATACCGAATCATTATATGTAGAGGATACGTCAGTTCATCTGCTTCAATACGGATGAACGATGGTTTCGATTCGTTAATGCCCCGGTAAAATTCATCCAGTGTCACGTCATTGAATTGTTCGGGGGCATATTCTTTTAATAAGGAGAATTTATTTTTCCAGAAGCTATGGTTCCGTCCAATGAAGTTTTCGAAAAATAAAGATTGTGATTCATGGATCCCCATGGATGTCCCGGAATCAAGTAGTGTTCCGGTTAACTCATTGGCGATATTCTGTTCATAAATGGCATGTCCACATTCATGAATGGTACCAAAGATTGCCCCCCTAAAATCATTTTCATCGTATCGGGTCGTCACCCGGACATCTCCCCTATTTATTCTAATTTCGAAAGGGTGAACCGTTTCATCCAGCCTGCCAGCCTTGAAATCGTATCCTAGCTGTTTTAGAATTTCCAAATTGAGTTGATGCTGTTTTTCTTTTGGAAATTCTTTATAAAGGAACTCTGTTTCAGGTCTATGTTCGCTTGTTGCAATCTGTTTTACCAAAGGAACGATCCTCGACCGAAGCTCACTGAATACGCTGTCAAGTACATCTACAGTCATGCCTGGTTCATACATATCCAAAAGGGTATTATATTTCGTCCCTTCATATCCCCAGTATTCTACAAACCTACGGGTATACGCTACAATTTGCTCCAGATAAGGTTGAAATAAAGAAAAATCAGCTTTTTCCCTTGCCTCTTCCCATGCACTTTCAGAACGCGATTGTAAAATGACGAATTCCTTATATTCGTTTGCAGGAATTTTCTTATTCCTTTCAAAATCTTTCTTACACACTTGCACCATTTTATTAGTCGTTTCACTAAGAGGCTCCACCGAAAGTTCTGCAATGAAGGATTCCATTTCTTTACTTGTGCTCATATTAAACACTTCGGAGGAAAGCAACCCGATAACTTCGGAACGCTGCTCAACTCCCTTTTTCGGTGCACCTGTACGCAAATCCCAAAAAATTAACGCGAGTGCTTCATTATACGCCGAGATTTTCTTTACATATTCTTTAAACTCTTTTTCTATCAGATCGATACCCTTTTTATTCATGATCACTGCTCCTTCCAACTACACTTTACCATATTATACAAAAATCATTCCTATCAGAACCACTCCGATTAAATAATTAAAATAAAAAAAGAACCAAGGGGCACCTTGGCTCTTTTTTGGATAGACTTGAGTTAAAGCGTAACAGGAAGAATGGATACAATCTTCTCTTTCACCTGCTCCGAAAGATTCTTATCAATCAAAATCTGGACTGTCCCCGAATCATTGCTCGTCCTGATCAAACGCCCTATTCCCTGGCGCAAGCGAAGGAGCATGTATGGAAGGTCCACTTCTTCAAATGCGTCGGAAACCGAGTTGCGTTTAGCCTCGAAAACTGGATCGCGCGGCGGGAATGGCAGGGAGTGTATCACAACATTTTGTAATGAAGGCCCTGGAACATCAAGTCCTTCCCATAAATGATAGGAGAAAAGAACAGATTGCTCATCCTCTTGGAACTTCTTAACCAGCTCGCTGATTTCCGCTTCCCCTTCAAAATAAAATGGATACGAAGACATTGGGCAGTTTTCCTTGAACCAATGCAATTCTTCTTTTGACTGGAACAACACGAGTGTTCGACCTTCATTTTCCTCAATTGTCTTCATCGTAAATTGAAGTTTAGCCAATTGATCTCCATTTTCGAAGGAAGGCATGTTCATTTTCATGACTTCATCGTAATCAAACGGTGATTCAACGGAAAAGCTGTCATACTTTTCTATCCCTAAACTATCTGCAATGTATTGAAAGGATTTATTATCCGATAATGTTGCCGATGAAAAAATGTAAGGGATTTTTTTAGAGAATACCTGTTCAGACAAAATATCCTGTACGAGCCTTGGCATGATGACCAATGTTTTGGTCATTTCATTTTCTTCAAACCAGGAAACGGCCTGTTCATCCTTTACAAATAGAGAAAGGGAGTAGCCCAGCTGCTCTAAATATTCTTCCGTCACTTTTAAATCATAATCATTGATCGTGTACATTTCCGCTTCAAAAACTAGGTTCTCCTCTAACTCCTCAACCTTTTTGTGAAGCTTATGGGCAAAGCTTGTAATTTCTTTGGACATTGGGATTTCATAACGATTAGATCCGCTGACATGTATCGCTTTTTCATCCAACAAATCAAAAAATTCTTCATTGATATCAATTAAATCCTCAATGATGTATAAGGTTTCTTCACGAACCTGATTGGCTGTAAGCAATTCCAAAACCGAGGCAAGGGTTTGTTCCCCAACTTTATAAGTTAAAGCCTTTTGAGCAGCAAATTCCAATAAGTGGCCTTCATCAAAGACAACGCAGCTATGATCCGGCAGCAATGGCAACTGTCCTTCACGCTTACGCTTTTCCTTGGTCCATACATGCTCCATGAAGAAGTCATGTGAACAAATGATCAAATCACTTGATTTTCGATAGTGGTCCCGTGATAGGGTTTGCCCGCATCGATGGCGTTTATCACAAGTGAAACAGTTTTGGAGTTGATCCCAGCCAACTTTAGACCAGTCTTCATCATTTAAATATGGGTACTGTTTACGGTCCCCATATGCTGTATAGGCGTTCATGGATGAGTTATCATGGACAAACTTGGGAAGTTCATCATATAGCTGATCTATTCCCTCTGAATCTTCATGATTCACAGCGTAATCCAACTTCTTTAGACATACATATTGATCGTGATATTTGGCAAGCCGAACATCCACTTCAATACCTAAAGCATTCTTGATTTTTTGGATGTCGCCTTCCTCTTTGACAAGCTGTTCAATCAACGTTTCATCTGCACACGAAATAATGGCCGGTTTATTCGTATATCTCGCATAACAAATCGCATATAGTAAATAGACCAATGTCTTACCGGTCCCTACCCCTGCTTCAGCAAAACTTACATTCTTTTCCTTAAAGGCTTTTTCTAATTGAAATGCCATGAAGATTTGTTCGTCACGCAGCTCAAATCCTTTTTCGGGAAGAATATCGTAAAAGACATCACCGATCCATTCTGAAAGCTTATCGTAAAAAGAATCTTCCTTTGTTACCGAAAAAGGCAGTGTTTTAAGCATTCTGGTCTCCCCTTTTATCTATCATCAGTATATAGAATCCGAATCATTAAAATCTTAGGCAAAAGTAAATTATCCTTTATTTCACATTAATAGTCAAGATATTTACCAACCATTAGAAAAATGAAACGTATTATGTTTTTTCTATGTATGCTGCCTGGTTGTACCATTCGTAAAATAAAAGACAGGCTCCAAAAGAGAGCCTGTCTGTAAATAATATAGGGTTGAATTAAGCTTTGTTTACGTTTGATGCTTGTGGTCCACGTTGACCTTGTTCTACATCAAATGTAACGTCTTGGCCTTCTTCAAGAGTTTTGAAACCTTCGCCTTGGATAGCTGAGAAATGTACGAATACATCGTCTCCACCTTCACGTTCGATGAATCCAAAACCTTTTTCTGCGTTAAGCCATTTTACTTTACCTTGTTCCATTTTTGTTGCCTCCTAGTGTGTTCTCCACACATTATATTACTATCCTTGTTCAAAAGAATATTAAGGTATTCCTTAAATCTGAACAAAAATAATTCATTATTAGAATAACAGAAAAGGAAATGATAAGCAAGACTGGAACCTATTATGAATAAATCGTCCTGACTAGCAAAATCCTCCGTTATATTCTACCTACTTATTCACCTTGAGGCTGTCTTGGCGGCCTTTTCCCCCAATATTGATAAAGGTCAGCACGGATGAAACCATTGAACAATTTCCTTTTTTTCGTTGCAGGCTTACCATAATGCTGTTCGAAGTCAGGGTTGGAGGTAATCATGTATACTGACCAAGTATCAAGCTTCTTGAAGGCTTGGCCCATTTCCCTATACATCTGCTCAACCGCTTTTTTCTCGCCAAGACGTTCTCCATAAGGCGGGTTCCCGACAATGACACCATACTCTTTCCTGGTTGAGATATCCCTCACCTGCATTTGTTTGAATTCAATCAGATCACCAAGACCGGCTTCAAAACTATTAGCTTTAGCTATATCGACCATTCGATGGTCAATATCACAGCCGGTTATGTCCAAGTACTGATCATAATCCGCTAAATCTTCAGCCTCGATCCGTGCTTCATCCCAAACCTTGCTGTCCATCCATGACCAAGTTTCAGATACGAATTCCCTATTAAACCCAGGTGCTATGTTCTGACCAATTAAGGCCGCCTCGATGGGAATCGTTCCAGATCCACAAAATGGATCTATGAAAGGTTTATCCGCTTTCCAATTGGTCAGCATGATTAACGCAGCCGCCAATGTTTCTTTAAGAGGTGCCTCCCCCTGCCCGGTTCGATATCCCCGTTTATGCAGACCTGCACCTGAAGTGTCTATGGTAAGTGTCACAACATCTTTTAAAATAGATACTTCAATTTTAAACAAAGGACCAGTCTCGGCAAACCAAGACACTTGCTTGTATTTACTTTTCAATCTATCAACAATTGCCTTTTTGACAATTGCCTGACAATCAGGGACACTGTATAGCTTTGACTTAACGGATTTTCCACTCACGGGGAACTCGACATCGGCCGATAAGTAATCCTCCCAATTCAATGCCTTTGTTTTTTCAAACAACTCATCAAATGAATATGCTTTAAATTCCGCGACTTTAATTTTTACCCTATCGGCAGTGCGCAGCCATAAATTAGAGCGGGCAATGGCGGATTGATCCCCTTTATACGTTATTTTACCATTTTCGACTTGACAATCGTAACCAAGATCCCGAACCTCCTTGGCAACAATTGATTCCAATCCCATTGCTGATGTTGCGATAATATCGAATTGTTTCATTAATTCTGCACCTTCTTTCCATTAATCCAAATCAATGGCACCTTTTCGCGAATTTCTTCATTTATGTATTTTTAGAAGCAGGCATTGATTTTTTACATAAACCTTATTTGAAAGGTCCACTACCATTATCTTGTCGTTAGAATTCTTCATTGTTGGCCTAGCTTCTATCATGATCATATAGCGGGAACGTCTATGGATTACCGTTAAATAAAAGCTTTACTCTATTATGCACCCACTCGCTGCAATTATATGATTGAAATCATCCAAACCAATTATGTATGGTTCCCATCCATTATCCGCCTTCAGCTAACAGAAGAGTTAAGGAACCTTTATAAATAGGATACCCAGAATCAAGGAATGCTTAACATTCCAACACTATTTTTAACACCGTTTCCGAAGACTTCATTCATGCCTTTTCTTTACGCTGTACACTTTTCGAATGGTATGAAAAACTTGCCAAGTTCTAAGTTTAACACAGCGGAGTTTCAGAAAACGAAAAATAAAAGGAAATGCCCAATCTTTTTATATTAGGGCAATCTCCATAAACAAAAACTCTCCTTTTAAAAGGAGAGTTGTGCTTTTGGTGTAATATGATAACGTTTTGTAAGCCATGTTTTGTTCCTCAGTACTGCAAGCGACTCGCGTCTCGTACTTCGGCGGTAATCATCTATCTACAGAAGCATGTGCTCCTGTCCTTCTCCTCGTTCATTTCCAAGGAAGAAAGCGCCCCTACCATTAATTTGGGTTTCTCGCTCGTGGGGTTTACCTCGTTCCACCCTTTACATTTCTGTAAAGGCTACGTCACTGTGGCACTTTTATAGGTATTCATGCCATATCCAAAAGGACTTAGGCATTTTCCCAGCCGTCAGCAATCCAAGATTGCTGCCCAAGCTTATTTTTTCGCCAGGCACGAACACTACGGACATCGCAGTCCGTGCGAGCATGGACTTTCCTCTACTGCATAAATGCAGCAGCAATTACCCAAACGTTAACATAACATAATTGATTATACTCCATTATTCACGAAAACACAATACCACAATAATTTTTACTTTTACAATGCAAAACCTCAATCAAAAAGCTTGTTACCAAAAACGTGCTTTTCCAAGTTGGATAACCGTTTAAGGATGTCAAAGTTAGTAGTTCCCGGGGTAGCACTTGGAGCAGGTTGATTTGGACGTTTCGTACTCTCGTCGGCTTGTTTTTTCAATTTAAGATTTTCTTGTTTAAGATCTTCAATTTCCTGATGGAACACTTCATAATCTTTAATGATCAGATCCAGGAATTGATCCACATCTTCAGGTTTATACCCGCGCATGGCTGTTTTAAAATCTTTTTCAAGAATATCTTTAGCCGTTAATTTTATCTTATCGGATAGCATAAGACTTCACCTCAATACTTTCGCCAATACAATCGACTTTTTATTATTTTTTCAAATCTGCTTGGGTTTGTCAACGAAACACCTTTTTGTATCTTACTGTTTCAGTGAACGGTATGTATTCCCAATAAAACTGTATCTAAATTTCATAATAATATGATTATGCTTTAGAAACAACTTTTAATCCATAATTATTTTCTCTCATTCTTCGGACCATCTCGCTTCTTCCGCAGCCGATTGCAAATCATCAAAGTTTATCTGAAAGATGGGGTATGGCTGTGTTTCAGCTTTTTTCATCGCTTCGAAATAAGGATATCGGGCTGATCCTTCTTTTTCGGCTTCGAAAATGATGAGCATGGCATCGCTTTTATGGACCATATACCTATTTTTGATTTTAAGCTGTTCGGGTCCTTCATATGGTTTGTTGAAAATGGATTCAACAAAATCGGCACGGGCCAATATGGATCGGTAAAACTCTTGATTCGTTTCATTCCATGACTCTTCCTGTTTCAGGAAAGGAGTAAGCACCCCTAATTTTAGCTGATGAAATTCTTCCTGTAATTCGAAAACCACTTCGGCACCCCATAGTTCCGTACCCAACTGACCTGAGATGATCACCCATTCCAGCCCATCTTCCACCAATGGCAGGAGACGTTGTTTCATCGCTTTCTTTATATATTTTACGGCTTCATGGTCATTTTTAAATATCCCGAATTCAAAAGCTTTGTAGCCGGTCATATATAAAACCTTCATTACATAGTCAATCTCCCTTATAACATGATTATGTACGAAAACAAGGGCTTAATAAGCCCTTATTTTTTAGTATCCAAAATGCCTAGGCGGACAGCCTGGGTTATGCGGCGGCCTTCCACAGATCAAGTGTTGATTATAGCACTCGTTCACAACGGATTGAGTATGCGGGAAATAATGCTTAAACGTGTTCACATGTTTATTGACATTTGTAGTATGTGATGGATGAACGACAGGAATCACTGTGTTCGATACATTCGTATTGACATATTGCTGTGTTGGAGAGACTTGCGCTGGGGCAACTTGAGATGGAGATGTTTGTGTTGGACCATATTGCGCTGGAGACACAGCCGTTGGACTATAGGCTCCCATTACGTCAGACGCTCCCATTACGTTTGAATTTTTTTTACCGGTTGATGCGCCCATTACATTGTTTTGTGTGCCCATTACATTGTTGTGTGCGCCCATTACATTGCTGTGTGCGCCCATTACATTGCTGTGTGCGCCCATTACATTGTTGTGTACGCCCATTACATTGTTGGATGCGCCCATTACATTGCTGTGTGCGCCCATTACATTGTTGGATGCTCCCATTACATGGGGTTTATTTCCTCCACAATTACGAAAATACATTTATAATACGTCCCCTTTCATCATGATAAGTTTAGTCTTACCATTACAGACTATGAAAAAAAGGGGATACGTGTACTGATGAAATGACCTAATTATACAGAATAAGTATAAAACGATGTATGGCTGTCGATAAGTACACTATTATATGAATGCTATCTCTTCAAATATAGAGGGTGATTTCTACAAAAAGGAATAGAGACTGTCTTTTAATGAAGTAAATAAAACAATCGTTAAACAAAGGACAACAAAAAATAGAAATAAAGTCGTTTTATACATTTCTCCGCTCCGCTTTCACCTTAATTTTATTTGATGTAAAGGTATGAAATGAACACTTGGAATTTCACCCTCAACTCTTTCCATTTTACACACAATAGTTGAAGGCTACAATAATTGTATACATATTTTTTATTTTCATCCTTTTGCACTAAAAGACCATTCTCATTCCTTTATTTTATACAGAAATATCCTTTGAACCTTCTTTCTTTTTGAGCCGCCGAATCCTCTTTTCCAATTCCAATTGTTTTTTTTCCTGAGTGACCCCTTCTTTTACCATCTCTTGATGGGCGATTATTGAACATTTTAGAGCATGACCGACTTCCTTAAATTGATGTTCGTATAATTTTGCACATTCAATCTGTGCCTGTATCCTTATTTGCACATTCCCTTTTAAGGCAACTTCCTTCCAAATCTCTAAAGCTTCATTGAATTGTTTTAGCTTCTTTTTCTGGAAAGCTAAGGCATGACCAGCCATTATCCGATCTTCCTCACTTCCCGCTTCCAATATTTTTTGATATGTCTCAACTGACTCCTCTTTTTTCCCCAAATAATCGAGCCATCGTGCAATCTCCATGGACTCTTCCGTATATCCATCGATTTGGAGGATTTTTCGGGACAAATGAATATACAATGTGATCAGTGATAAGATATCCCATTCATTATGCTTCATGATCCCAAACAGAATTTCCGGATTCTTCCTCTCAACAAAATCAAAATAAATCATCGGCGCCAAATATCCAGGAATATCATCCTCTCTATGTACACCTAAAATATCTGTTTCTACCGCAGATAATTTCACTCGCTCCAATTTGTTTCTCCAAAGGCGTCTTGAAGCATGATACAAATCGAAATGTCCGAACTCCGGTAGTTTTGGTACATGTTCTTTTATCAAGGTATGTCTTGTTTTTAGCTGAGGCCAATCAAAGGATTTACCATTATATGTGACAAGGGTTTCGTAATTGATGTTTTCCAGAAAGCTTTGATAAAGCGGGATTTCACTTCCTGGCTGCGGAAGGATATGTTGCTTCACGACAACTTCTTCACCTTCTAAATACGCATAGCCAAGTAAAAAAATGGTATTGCCTGCTCCGCCTCCAAGCCCTGTCGTTTCCGTATCGAAGAAAAACAGATCTTCACTTTTAACGCCCTTGGCGGAGAGTGGATGCTCAAATGAAGCTTGATTCCACTCTTTTACGACCTTTTTCAGCTCGGAAAATGCATATAAGCCGTGTTTGTGATTTATAGGGTAGCGGACTTCCCTAATGAAACAATAGTCACCATCGAAATGAAAGGAAACGGTATCGTTCTCCAGCCACTTTTCAAAGTAAGGAATTTCTTCATTTTCTTTCTGGTCAATTACTTCTATAGGAGAAGTATGTTTCTCTAGGTTCATATGGGTTTTCATACGGTTTAGTTTATTTTTTAAAGACATGAAATTACACCTCTTTTCACGGATCCCTGTAATCTATTAATGTTTTTGCTTACAAAATTGACCTAATAATTGATTGGCATCACTCTTGGCTGTTTTCGTTGCGGATTCCGTTCCAATACAGGAAGGACAGCCGCTTTCACAAGTGCAATTCTCGATCATTGATATTGTTTCCATCAGGATGACTTCAGAGTTTTCATATACTTTATCACTTAACCCTATGCCACCCGGATAACTATCATAGATGAAAATGGTCGGTTTTTCATTATGCGCTGCCTTAACCTGCGGATACACATGGATATCATGCGGATCGCACATAACATATAGCGGAATCATGTAATTCAGTGCATGGGAGGCTCCTATCATTCCTTGTTCTATTCGATTTTCGTCCCAATTGAATATATCAGAATCCATGGAAAGCATGGCCGAACTCGTATGCAGCTCCATCTCCGGAAGACTGATTGGTCCTGAACCAATATTTTCATGAGTTTCGAATTTGATTTTCTTGAAGATCGTAGGCATTGCCCGGATTGCGACATCACCAAAAGCAGCTGCTGTGGAAGCGAAAGTTCGCTGTTTATCGACTTCCAATACAGACAACTGGACAGCAAGGTTAGCATCCGTATAATAGTCCACATTGACTTCTCGTACATAAGCTTTCTTTTCATCCCAATCAAGTTCTTCCACTTGAAATTGAATTCCCTGGTGCAAATAAATGGCTTCATCGTGGAGAAGGGTCATTGCACTGAACGTATCCATTTCCCCGATGACCCGATTAACCGGTGCATTCGTTTGGTCGATGATCACGACATTTTCCTGTGCCGCTGAACGCAGGCTGATATTGCTTGCAGGAAAAGCATCATTCATCCAATGCCATTTGTCCCCATTCAAGTGTAAGACCCTTTCTTCTGTAAGGAATTCAAGAACGTCCATAATCTCTGTTTTCCCAAATGTATCGCCTTTTTTAAATGGCAGCTCATATGCTGCACATTTCACATGATCAACCAGGATCAAAAGATTATCCGGATTGATTCTTGCCGTTTCTGGATTTCTGGTAAAGAAATAATCAGGATGCTGTACGATATATTGATCAAGGGCACTGGAACTGCCAACCATGATGATCAATGCTTCACCATGTCTTCTTCCTGCCCGTCCCGCCTGTTGCCAGGCACTCGATATGGATCCTGGGTAACCAGTCATTATGCAAACCTGAAGCTGGCCGATATCGACACCCAACTCTAGTGCATTTGTGGATACCACTCCATAAATGGAACCATCCCTAAGGCCTTGTTCAATTTCCCTACGCTGTGTTGGCAAATATCCGCCGCGATAGCCCCTGATTGATTTTGGCCCCAATTGCTTTGACACAAGTTCCTGTAGATATGTCAATAGAATTTCCACACGAACCCTGCTTCGGGCAAAAACGATGGTTTGAATTTTATTTTTCAAAAATTCATTTGCCAGCTTCCTGACTTCCAAAACCGCACTCCTGCGTATGTTCAGCGGTTTATTGACTATTGGGGGATTGTAAAACACAAAATGCTTTTTCCCACTCGGGGCTCCGTTATTATCGATAAGGACCATTTGTTTTTCCGTAAGCTCTTCTGCCAACTCTTTTGGGTTATTGATCGTAGCGGAAGTACAGATGAATACAGGGTCGCTTCCATAAAAATTGCAAATCCTCTTTAACCTTCTAATGACGTTGGCTGTATGACTTCCGAAAACGCCGCGGTAAATATGAAGTTCATCGATGACCACATACTTCAAGTTTTCAAATAAAGAGACCCATTTCGTATGATGGGGCAGGATTCCTGAATGGAGCATATCAGGATTGGTGATCACGATATGTCCGGCCTGGCGGATTTTTTGCCTGATATTTGAAGGTGTGTCCCCGTCGTATGTATAACTATTTATTTCAGCATCCATTTCATGGATCATTTCAGTCAATTCGCTTTTTTGATCATAGCTCAGTGCTTTTGTCGGAAAAATATAAAGCGCCCTGGTTTTTTCATCTTCCAGTATTTTTTGAAGGACCGGCAAGTTATAGCATAATGTTTTACCAGAAGCTGTGGGGGTCACCGCTACAAGGCTATTGCCGCTGACAGCAGTATCAAATGCAGTTGCCTGATGGGTATACAACCCATTAATCCCCCGTATTTCAAGAGCATGCTTGATCTTATCATTCATTGCTTCGGGAAAGGGAACATGTTTTGCCTCTTTTGCTTCAATGACTTGCCAATGTACTATATTTTCTTTAAAATCTTCATTTGTTTTTAGATCCTTTATGACTTCCAGTAAATTTTTTCGCAGTTTCATTTAACCACCTCATCCTCCTATTCTACCGAATGAACGTTCTATGCAAAAGGGAAACTATTTCCTATTCAAAAAAAAAAGCTGGAAACGTCAACATCTCGTTTCCAGCCCGGTCATTTTTTTCACTTAATTCTTCTCGACAAAGCGAATGATTTCTTCAATTAGTCTGCCTGGAGCTTCCAACATTCCCATATGGCCGCTGCCCTTAAGTATTACTTCATTGATATGGCTCCCTTTTACAGAAAAGGTTTTTTCAACGGGAATCACCTTATCCTTTTCACCTGCAACCAAAAGGACAGGCAACTTCGTATCTTTGAGAACATGATTTCTGTCCATTCTGTTCCTCATGGCATGTAAAGACCCTATCGCACCAATTTCACTTGTTTTATATCCGATTTCCTTTGTATGTTCAATATTGGGATCATCGGAATGAGCGAAAAGCTTTGGTATAAGTCCGTCAATGAAAGCAGGGATACCCTCACTTTCGATTTTCTCGACTGATTTTAAGCGCCCTGCCTTTCCAGTCTCATCATCCGGGAAAGCGGTGGAATGCACCAATGAAAAACCAGACAATTTCCCAGGAAACCTTTCTGCGAATGCCAAGGTGATATATCCCCCAAGCGAATGACCAAACATATATACCTGTCCGATTTCCAGTTCTTCCAAAAATGACGCAATATCAGCAGCCATATCTTCAATCGAGAATGACTCCCCTATTTCCTCACTTGCACCATGTCCCCGTAAATCAACGGCAATAACCCGGTATTCTTCCTTTAATCCAGCAATGATGTCACTCCAATATTCATGGCTTCCGCAAAATCCATGGATAAACAACAATGTCTCCTTTCCTTTCCCGGCATCTATGTAGGAAAGCTTGCTATCTGTCATATTAATCCCTCATTTCCTTTATTAATCATTCAGTACCGTTATTCCCTATGGACCTGAATCTGAAACCCAACAGTCCATTCACATTTCTTCATTCCTCACATAGCTTATAGGCAAAGGAATTTTTTAGAAAGGAGCACCGTGATGACCTCTTCTGAAAAAAATAATAACCGGAATCGAATGGAACCCTTTTCCCATTTCATTAACAAAATGGATCGGCTGTTTTCCGAAAGGCCTCCTAAAGGCATGCTGAAATCTCTTGACGATTTCTTCGGTTCGGCGAAAGAACGCAGCTTTCCGGTTGATATTCACGAAACGCATTCAGAATATACCCTTACTGCCACCTTGCCCGGAATTCCACGCAGCCAAATATCAATTGATGTACTGTCCCATGCCGTAACCATATCTGCAAAGCATGTAGATGGAAAGCATAAAAATCAAGGATTGTTCCAAAAGGAAGTTCCGGCCGGTACTCTTTCAAGAACCATCTCCTTTCCAAAACCGATTGATGAAGCAAATGTGACCGCTCGACATCGCGATGGCATCCTCACACTTCACCTACCCAAAATCAGGGGGAATCGGATTGAAATCCATTAGGCATGAATAAAAGCAGACTTAAAAAAGTGGCTGGTCACTTGTAAGTCTGCTTTTTTCTTTTATTCTCCATCTATGCTTTGAAGAAGCCCCCCACTCCTTTGACCATTGAAGATACTTGGGAAACTGTATTCATCATTTGTCCAGCTGTGTTCATCATCTTCGTTATATCCATGGAGCCATCTTGTGTTTTGAATTGATTCATGACCGATTTGAAACCCGATGGCTGGGGTTTTTGCATGAACTGCTGTTTTGGATATGGATTATGAGCCTGCTGCTGACTTTGCGGAGGTCTTTTAGCTGGCTGTAACGGATTTGCGAACGGACTAAAAGCTTGCGGCTGAAGATTGGACTGGATTGGCTGCATTTGTGCCAATGGCTGCATAACACTGTTGCCCGGATAAGCTCCCACGGGCATCGCCTGCTGCGGGACTGGTTGAAATGGGTGATACGCTGCCTGCTGATAAGGATCATGATATGGCGTCATATAGCCCCCTGTATCCTGGTGATGATATGGATACATAAATGGTTGTTCAAGATTATGATTATTTGGCGGAGGATACGGCATTGGCTGTTGGTATCCTCCCCAATTTTCCGACATTGATTGAGGAAACTGTCCTTGATTTGGGGAGATTTGGTTATAACCGGATCTCATCATCACAATAAGCCCTCCTCTTTTTCATTACATGGTTCTGATAATATATGAAAAAAGAAGGAATAAAGTGTAGATGTTTTTATGATAAAATCCGATCGATTTCCGTTTTTACATTATTAAGGATGAATTCGATCGACTGGACATGGCTTTTAAATCGCTTATAACTTGTTTTAGGAAAAAATGCCTGAACGGCCACATCAGAAAGGTTATGGGCGGTTTGTTCGATTTGCTCGGGGAAAAGATGCCTAAATTCGGTTTCTTTCATCCACTCCTTCATTCCTGTTTCCCATTCGATGCATACGGTCCTGACCTGATCTGCAAACGGCTTTACTTCCGAAAAGAAATCCTTTTCCTTTCCTTCCAGGCGTACACCCTCATAAATATCATCTGCCTGCTCCGTATATTTAATCAATTGTTCTGTTAATAGCTGCAGTTTTTCTTTTTGCACAATATATTCCTCCGTACATTTGTTTCCCTTAGTATAATCCAGTTCTCCATAAAATGAAATTCCTGAGGATTATACGTGCAATTCAGTGAAAACCTTGTGTTTTATAATTGTTTTTTCCGGAACAATGGAAAAGGAGTGGTTCACACCTTCAGCATTCACCCAATAATCCTCGGCTTTCTCAATGGCTTCCTGGGCTTCATTAACCAAAGTATATTGTTCCGCCCATAGTTTACACCGCACTGTATTTACAGTTTCCCCATATGAAATTTCCAAACGATCCAGGCTGGTACTGATCTCAGCTATCATCCTTAATATCTCTTCTGTTGCGACACTTTTATTGACCATGCTGATCCCTCCCATTCTTTACCTGTACTATTCTTTTTTTTATCTGAAAGCCCTTCATGACTGACAAAACTAGAAGCGAATCGGCAAAGAAAGTGCAATTCACTTAATTTATTATGCCCTTCGACAACAATGGCAGAATGAAGAATGGAGTTTTAAACAAGAATACAGAAAGGAGGTGATTTTATGCAGTCGAATGAAAGCAGACAGCAGAAAAACGAAAAACGACAAAAGCCGCCCACTAAAGAGGCAGGAACAGGAAACCCGAAACTTAGTGGAGAAAACCGCCCCTCTACGTAAGTAATAAATACTGAACGATAAACAGGGGAAGGCTTCATCGACGCCTTCCCTGTTTCCTATTATAAAATCCAATTTTTGATTATTGCTGCCGTGTGCAGCTGTTTTTGTTTATGATCATACCATTCCGTCAAATGCGGGTCTTTTTCCCATTTGGGTTCAATGAACCATTTTTTTTTAACCTTTTTTTTCATATCCCATTGCTCTGTCTCCCCTGCTTGATGATGAATCAATGGATATACTCCTCTTAGCATCGGGGTTTCATGGTATCTAGGCTTTTTTCGATATTGTTCATAATCATATCTGGCACCCGTTGGTTCAGTCCTGCAGGAAAATTCATAAAATAGTGGAAATAAATCTTCAGAAAATAAAAGCCCAGCCAACCTTTTCCCCAATTCAATCCTTTTATCGATATTTCTAAAATGCGCAACGGACGATCCATACAGTTCTCCATTGCAAGTAGGAAATAAAACGGTGCTAAAATGCATCCAGTCCTGCAGGAAAAATAACAGAGAATGAAAAACGAAGGATTGCTTTTTAATAACCGGTTCTTCAATGATGTTTTGTTCATTTATGATAAGCGCAGTGACTAATTTTTCACGATTTCCATATTTCCAAAAGGAATACCATTCGTTCTTCATGAATTTGGTAATAAAAAAATAATGACATAAGTGAAACAATGGACGTCCATATTTCGTCGAATAATGATAGAGAAGTAATTGCGGATATGCATCTTGGAATATTCTCCAGTTGGCTTCTTCATACGTTAGGAATAATTGATGCCTGTATTTAAGGCCAAGTAAATTGGTAAACCAAATCCCTTCAAGATCACACATATTCCAGCCTGCATTCCTGGAAACCATACCGGCTAAAAAAGACCATTGTATTTCTGGGTGGATTCTAAAAAATTGTTCATATGCTTTCGTTCTTGATATATTATCCCTATTCCCTTTTTCAGTTTGGGCTTTTATGGATTGGAGCAACTGCTTTTCCGTCTTTAACATTCGCATCTAGCCTTTCTATAGCGATGAATTGTGACATATAGTTGTACATAAATCCTATCGTTCTAAGAAACAATTCTTTTTATTCACATATTGGATTCTTTTTTTGCTAATATAGATAAGTGAAAAAAAGGAGGGGTAAAAGTGGCATTTCATTATCCCAACGGAAGAAGATTTGTACCGCAGGCTATGGAAGAAAAGAAAAGTCCACTAAAAAAAATCAGTTACAGCAACCGGGGAAAAACATTGGAAGACGATTTGAACGAAACCAATCAGTATTATTTAGCACACGGCATTGCCGTCATCCATAAAAAACCGACACCCATACAAATTGTCGATGTCCACTATCCGAAAAGAAGTGCTGCAGTCATTAAAGAAGCTTATTTCAAACAAGCATCGACCACCGATTATAATGGTGTTTATAAAGGAAAGTACATTGATTTTGAGGCAAAGGAAACGAAAAACAGCAGTTCGTTCCCGCTGAAGAATTTTCATGACCATCAAATTGAACATATGAAGCATATCGTTCAGCATGACGGAATTGCGTTTGTCATCATCCGGTTTTCCGCAATGGATGATATATATTTAATGAGTTCCGAACAACTGAGTTTTTATTGGAAGAGAATGAAAGAAGGCGGACGCAAATCTATAACTCTTCAAGAGGTTGAAAGCAGTTCACGAAAGATTACTCTTGGCTTTCAACCGAGAATTGACTATATTAAAGTAGTAGATTCGCTCATCTCAGAAAATTTTTAGTTTTTTAGAAAGGCAGGTTAGCTGTAATGGCTGAAAAATATAATACTAGAGAAGAACGCCGAAAGCAGGGGCAGACTCAAAAAAAGGGACAGAATAAAGGTCCTGAAAAGCCAACCAATATGCTTAAGCGCATTTTCCTTATACTTGTTACAATCGGAATAATAGGCCTGGTTGCCGGAGGAGCTGCAATGGCTTATTTTATAAGCGACGCTCCAGAACTTGACGACAAGCTTTTAAAAGATCCGGTCACATCCAAGATTCTCGATGAAAATGGTAAATTACTTGCTGAAATCGGAAAGGAAAACCGGGATTATGTAAATTATGAAGACATACCCGATCTTGTCGAAGAAGCTTTCCTGGCAACGGAAGATTCCCGCTTTTATGAGCATCACGGGGTCGATTTCTTACGTCTGGGCAGTGCCGTCATAGCCAACGTCAAAAACGGATGCGGCTCAGAGGGTGCAAGTACATTGACCCAGCAGGTCATCAAGCGTTCTTATTTAACGCCTGATAAGACCATTAAAAGGAAAGTCCAGGAAATGTGGCTATCCATACAGCTTGAAAGAAAATATACAAAAGAAGAAATTTTCGAAATGTATGTGAATAAGATTTTCTTTGCAAACCGTGCCAACGGGATCTTAACTGCATCGCAAACTTATTATGGAAAAGATCTTAACGAATTGAAATTGAACGAAGCGGCCATGCTTGTAGGATTACCTCAAAGCCCAAGCAGGTATGACCCGTATAAATACCCTGAACGTGCGAAAGAACGCCGTGATATTGTCCTGCACTTAATGAACAAACATGGATATATCACTGAAACGGAAATGAAAAATGCACAAAGCATCGATATAACAGAAGGACTTCAAGAAATCGATAAGAGCCAAATCGATACGACCGCATACGATGCATTCATCGATTTGGTAATTGAGGAAGTCGGAGATATGGGTGACTATAACGTATTTACCGATGGTTTGGAAATCCAGACGACCATTGATAAAGATGCCCAAGAATATGTTTATAACATGTTGAACAGTGATGAAATCATCAATTATCCTAGTAAAGATCTCCAAGCCGGAGTCACATTACTCGATACAGAAACTGGTGAAATTAAAGCAGTGGGCGGCGGCAGGAATACGACGGTTAAACGCGGCTGGAATTATGCAACGGATGCCAAGCGATCACCTGGTTCAACCATTAAGCCGATTCTGGATTACGGTCCTGCCGTGGAATATTTAAATTGGTCCACCTACCACCAAATCAAGGATGAGGAATACACTTACAGTAATGGAACACCGCTTAAAAATGCTTCCGGACGACATTATGGCACTGTAACGACTCGGGAAGCATTGGCACGGTCATTAAATATTCCTGCCTTAAAAACGCTTCAAGCAGTCGGCTTGGACCGGGCACGTGATTTTGCCACTGATCTTGGGATTCCTTTCGACAAGGAAATTACCGAATCGGCAGCATTGGGCGGCGGTAAGGATGTTTCTACACTTGAACTTGCCGGTGCATACAGTTCATTCGGAAACAATGGCATTTATAATGAACCGCATAGTGTGAAAAAGATTGTTTTACGTGATAAAACAACCATCAAAAATAAGACGGAATCAAAACCGGTCATGAAAGATTCTACAGCTTTCATCGTGACGGACATGTTGAAAAGCGTCATGAAAGAACCATATGGAACAGGAAGGTTAGCCAATATCCCTAGCCTCCCGGTAGCCGGTAAAACCGGGTCAACCAATTTCACGCCTGAACAGCGTGCAGCGAACAACATCCCATCTTCGGGTGTAAAGGATAGCTGGATGGCGGGTTATACAACCAATTATACAGTCGCGGTTTGGGCTGGTTATGATAATGCATCTGGTGAGCAAATGGAATATTTGGGTGAATCATCTCAAAGGATCCCTAAATTCATCTTTAAGAATTTAATGGAACATATGGCCCAATCAAAAGAAACGAAAGACTTTGATCAACCTGACAGTGTTGTGAAGGTTGGAGTCATCAAAGGTTCGAATCCAGCTGTTAAAGCCAATGAATATACACCAAGCAGTAAAATCACTTATGAATATTATGTTAAAGGTCACGAGCCTACACAAGTGACGACAGAATATGAAAAAATCGACGTTCCTGGCATTAACGCTTCTTACAACCAGGAAAGCAATGAAATCAATTTATCATGGTCATATCCTAAAGGTAATGGGAATACCCAATTCGAGGTTAAGATGTCCGTGGACGGCGGAGCACAGAGCGTATTGAAAAAATCGAAGGATACTAGTTTAACGATCCCTAATCCAACCCCTGGAAGTAAATATACTTTCTCAGTGGTAGCTCTAGTGGATAACCAACAAAGTGATCCTGCGAGTACATCTGTCAAAATACCTGCTGAAGCGGTAGTCCCTGAGGATACTGAGGACGAGGAAATTGAAGATCCTGCCGAAGGTGAAAATCCGGAACAAGAAACTCCTGCTGAAGGCGAAGAGGATAAACAAGACGAAGACAAAAATAACAATGGCGAAAACGGCAATAACGATAATAACGACAATAACGGTAATAATGGCAATAACGACAATAATGGCAATGGCAACAATGGCAACAATGGTAATAATGGTAATGGTAATGGTAATGGCAACAACACGGATGACGGAAATGGCAATGATGGAGAGGATGTCGAGGGCGGGGATGATACCACTGACCCTGGAACGGTAGAAGAGGAAAAACCAGTCGAGACCCCTGATCCCGATCCTAATCCGGACCCAGATCCAAACCAAGATACCGAATAAATATATATGAAGATTGACCTAAAAAAAACGTCTAAGCTTTTGGCTTAGACGTTTTTTTGGCTGTTCTTATTTTTGATCATGAACTTTACATATTGTTTTTCAAATTCTCGGAACAACTCACTGAGCTGTCTATAAGAATGAAAAAAAGCGGGTCTGGCAAGGATGAAAGAAAGCCTTTCATCCATGTTCACCGGAATATTGTTAAAGGATTGTATTTGGCACCGGATATCATTCAATGCCACTGGCTGCCCATGCATCCAGAAGACTGCGGTTAAAAATAAACCGATCCCCTGCTTCATGAGTCCCAAGGTCTGTCCCGCTTTTCGCTCAGAATATAGCAATCTGCATTCGGAATCAATTCCCTTCCAACTCTTCAGCAGTTCCTTTACATGCATTGCCCCCTTCGTCCAGGGAGCATAGGCTTCTACATTATTATAATAAAGTAACTCATACGGGAAAGCCTCGAATGGAATCGTTTCACTCCAAACTGCATATCGTTCTTTTTCCAAGATGGTTTCCTTTTCAGGAAAAAACAAATGATGGGCCAATTCTTCAGGGACTTTTAATGATATGGACTGCGTCAATTGGCTTCTTTCCTTTTCATTCTTTTTTTTCCTTCACGGCATAAATCGAGAAGCGGGCAGGTTTCACATCTTGGTGACTGGGCCTTGCAATGATAGCGTCCAAAGAATATCAGGCGGTGATGCGTAACGGACCACTCATCCTTTGGTATCTTAGCCATCAGCGTTTTTTCAACGTCGAGGACACTATCCTTCCAACGGCATAATCCCAGGCGCTTGGAAACACGCTCTACATGGGTATCCACAGCGATCGCCGGCACATCATAAGCAACGGAAACGACTACATTCGCCGTCTTTCTGCCAACGCCAGGCAATTTAACAAGCTCATCACGATCTCTCGGAACTTCCTTACCGTATTCTTCGATCAGCATGCGCGACAGCTTTTGTATATTCTTAGCCTTGTTACGAAACAAACCGATTGAGCGAATGTCATTTTCCAACTCTTCAATCGGAACGCTTATGTAATCCTCAGGCGTTTTATATTTCTGAAATAAATCCTTCGTCACTTTATTGACTAATACATCCGTACACTGAGCTGACAGGGCAACAGCAACCACCAATTCAAATGGATTGGAGTGATTCAGCTCACAATGGGCATCCGGAAACATTTCACCCATCGTATCCAGACAATATCGAATTTGAGCTTTATTCAACATATCGGTTCTCCTTCAATTTACATTACTGCTCGAGCCAGTTATAGAAAGGCACATCTTTCAATGGTTGTGCAGTTTCCGTCTTTCGGTCCCTCTTTTGATGAACTCTAAATTTTTGTCCTTGCTCCCTTGCCTGTTCCAAGGTTTTAATTCCATTCTTTTTCCACTCGAATAAAATTCGATCAATGTATCGGAAATTCAATTTTCCGGAAATGACAGACTCCCTCAGAGCTGACTTAATGATTTCAGGTTGATGGTCATCCTCCATCCACATTGCCAATGTCTCACATTCAAAGGGAGATAAAGGGCGGCCGAACTCCTGTTCAAAAATCGTATAAAGGCTCTCCCCCGCTTTTTGAATTTCTGCAGACTCTGCCTGTTTCAAAGTTTTCAAGAAACAGTCCATCATTTTTTCATACAGTGGAGACAACGAATATTTTTCCTGTCCGATTTCTTGGCTCCCCTCAACCACCATTTCAACAAATCCCCTTTGGACCAAACGCTGGATCATGAATAGACATTCCGTTTCCTGCAATGTCATTCGGTCAGAAAGTTGGGAGGGTGCAGGGAAATGATTACCTTTATCGATGAAGCTTTGCAATTGTAATAATAGGACCATTTCTTGTTCATTCAGTCCCATTGCACTATAGTTAGTCAACAAAAAGGATGGAATCGTTATCGTTCCTTCCTTAAACCACGCATATAAATGTTCTTTATTCATGTTTTTGGACACCTCTGGTTTAGTATAACATGAATACGGCTCATCGAATAAGTTTATAATTTTAACAAAAAACGGTTATCTGCCAATAGGCAAGATAACCGCTTCATAACGGAATCAAGGATATAATCGATTTAATAGACGTGGGAACGGGATGGTTTCACGGACATGCTCGACTCCACTGATCCATGCTACGGTGCGTTCCAATCCCAAACCGAAGCCTGAATGCGGCACAGAGCCATATTTTCTTAATTCCATATACCATTTGTAAGCATCTTCGCTCAAGCCATGCTCATTGATTCTCTGTTCAAGCAATTCCTGATCATGAATCCGTTCTGAACCGCCAATTATTTCTCCATATCCTTCCGGAGCGATCAAATCGGCACAAAGAACGACTTCTTCCCTGTCAGGATCCGGCTGCATATAGAAAGGTTTGATTTTGGTTGGGTAATGAGTTATGAAAACGGGCTTATCATAACTTTCCGCTATCGCAGTTTCATGCGGAGCTCCAAAATCATCACCCCATTGAATATCATCAAATCCTTGTTCATGAAGGAACTTAATGGCTTCATCATATGTAATCCGCGGGAAAGGAGCTTGGATTTGTTCAAGCTTCGATGTATCACGGCCCAGTGTATTCAACTCAAGCTCACAGTTTTTCAATACGGATTGGATGATGGAAGAAACGAATTTCTCCTGGACCTCCAGGTTTTCTTTAAATTCGATGAAAGCCATTTCTGGTTCAATCATCCAGAACTCGATTAAGTGTCGTCTTGTTTTGGATTTTTCTGCCCTGAAGGTTGGACCAAAGGAAAATACCTTCCCAAGTGCCATGGCAGCCGCTTCCATATAGAGTTGACCACTTTGTGAAAGGTATGCATCCTCATCAAAGTATTTAGTCGCGAACAATTCACTAGTTCCCTCTGGTGCGCTTCCCGTTAAAATTGGGGGATCCACTTTAACGAAGCCTTCTTCATTAAAGAATTCATATGTAGCACGGATTATTTCATTCCGGATTTTCATGACTGCATGCTGCCGTTTTGAACGCAGCCACAAATGGCGGTTATCCATTAAAAATTCAGGACCATGCGCTTTAGGTGTAATGGGATAATCCAATGATTCATGAATGATTTCAATATCTTTCACCTGTAATTCAAAACCGAACGGCGAGCGTTCATCCTTTTGAATGACACCAGTTACATACAAGGATGACTCTTGCGAAACCGATTTCGCACGAGCGAAAATCTCTTCTCCCACTTCAGCTTTCACGACCACCCCTTGAATAAAACCAGAGCCATCACGTATTTGAAGGAAAGCAATTTTCCCACTGGAACGTTTGCTGGCAAGCCAGCCTCCAATGGTTACTTCTTGATCGACGAATTTGCTAGCATCTTTTATTGTAATTTTCACGGAATTTACCTCCAAAAATAACTTAACTTACTAATGAATTTACTCTACTTATTATACCCATAGCCCTGCTTACAAGCAAATAAATCAATTGAAGCGGAGGTTCCATGCCTTTTATATCATTCTTATTATGTTTTTGTCGCGTATTCGCCAGATTGCATGGTAAATTACTTTTCACTAATGCCCATGCTCTTATTACAGTAAAATCATCTCGGTATATGCATAGGCCGACATTTCTAATATTAAACAAAGGATTGAATCCAATCAACCAATGGTAATCAAATACTCTTTACCATTCATCATCGGAATATCCCCATTCATAATCTTTCAATTTGAACTCCTAGCTTCATACTAACTAAATGTTCCAGGGGGCTTTTCTGTTGAAACCCAGGTTTTTTCTAACATTTTTTGTCTAATTATACTGAATAATCTAAATATGTTGAACTTAAACAAAAAATCATATACGATATCATATATGATTAATTAAAAAATCAAGGGGTGAGTGCCATGGCAAAAGCAAGAGTGAAACTCCAAAAGTCAGATTACTCAGAAGAAGTGGAAATACTGTCGAACCGCTATATATTAATGAACGGTGTTAAGCATGAGGTATCACGAATCAAGTTTGATAACCCTATTTCCGGAACGGTATATGGAACATTATTAAACTATAAAGGGTCATTGGAAGCATTGAAGGGAAAGATCGACCAACCGCCTTATAATGAACCCCCTAAAGGGCCGATCCTTTATATTAAACCTAGAAACACGTTTTCTTCTTATTCAAATCCAGTTCCCCTTCCAACAGGCATACCTGAATTGGAAATCGGGGCCGCACTTGGAATAGTGATCAGTAAAACGGCGACAAGAGTCAAGAAAGAACATGCCTCGGATTATATAGAAGGTTTTACGATCGCCAATGATATTAGCATTCCCCATGAAAGCGTTTTCCGTCCTGCTATCCGCCATAAAGCCCGTGATGGATTTTGCCCGATCGGTCCATGGGTCGTATCCAAGGAATCCATCTCCACCCCCGATTCTTTAGGACTTCGTGTATATATTAATGGAGAGCTAAGGCAAGAAAATTCAACTTCAAATCTAATTCGCTCCATCCCCCGGCTTATTGAGGATGTAACGGACTTCATGACCTTGAGTACGGGTGACGTCCTTCTAGTTGGAGTTCCTGAGAATGCACCGCTGGCCAAAGCCAATGATCAAGTCAGGATAGAAATAGACGAAATCGGTTATTTGGAAAATACGATCATTTCCGAGGAAAAATTATCACTGGAGGGGATTTTATGAAGAGAGCACGTGTAGCCTATGCAGGTGCCATACATCCAGCAAGTGAATATCATGGCCAGCTCCAATTGGCGGATGGCCGGCTTGTCAATGAGCAGGACGTTGTCTGGCTTCCCCCTGTGGAACCACGAACTGTCTTCGCGCTTGGCTTGAATTATGCAGACCATGCGAAGGAGCTAGCTTTTAAAGCCCCGGAAGAACCCCTTGCATTCTTAAAAGGTCCCAATACATTCATCGGCCACCGGGGACAGACAAGGCGGCCTGCTGATGCCGCTTATATGCATTATGAATGTGAACTGGCAGTGGTAATCGGTAAAAAGGCGAAGAACATAAAAAAGGAAGAAGCCTTTAATTATGTAAGTGGATATACGATTGCAAATGATTATGCAATACGGGATTATCTGGAGAACTACTACCGGCCCAATTTAAAGGTCAAAAATCGCGATACGTGCACCCCCATTGGTCCCTGGCTAGTCGATGCCGAAGATATTCCAGATCCTTCGAACCTTGCCATCAAAACTTACGTCAACGGAAAATTGACTCAGCAAGGCAACACTAAAGACATGATTTTCGGCATTGCTGATTTAATTGAATATTTCAGCAGCTTCATGACATTGAGTCCAAACGATATCATATTGACAGGCACACCTGAAGGCTTGGCGGATACTGCTGTAGGCGATGAAATCATCACTGAAATTGAAGGTATCGGAAAACTCGTTAGCACAATAGTCGGGGACGATGTATTTACTGAAATCGGGGATCGGCCTCATCTGAATATCCACAATGGAAGGGACTGATCATATGCCTCATATAATTATTGAATATACGGATAATATCAAAGATGAAATCCAGATTGACGGCTTATTAAGAAAGGTGAATGATGTACTGATATCCTATCCCTCCATCTTTCCAATTGGCGGGATTCGATCCCGGGCCATTGAATTGAAGCATTATCGTGTTGCCGATGGTACAGAGGATGATGCTTTTGTTCATGCCATACTAAAAATTGGCGCCGGACGCCAGGACAGTGATAAAACAAAAGTATGTGACCACCTTTTCGAAACGATGGAGTCCCATTTGGCATCCCTCTTTTCAAAAAGATATCTTGCCCTCTCCATGGAACTTACGGAATTCAGTGATTTTGGCACATATAAAAAGAATAATATCCATAATCGATATAATAAATGAACAATATTTCATATTTAAAGGCCTTCCATCATCGGGAAGGCCTTTAAATTTATATGTTTTGCCAGTGCTACCGGGCTCAGTTGATTTCTGCAAGGTTTTCAGTACGGTTCAAGAACTCCTTGACACGGTCCACATATTCCTGTTTATCATAGCCGTTATATAAAGCGCTAGCCATACGGACCGGATCCCCAAAAAAGAATCTTTCGTACAGCGTTTGCCTGGATCCAAATGAACTCATGCATACATCCCATGCGAGACGATACAATTTAACCCTGTCATAGGCTCCACCATTCGCAGCTTGAAGATATTTATCCAAATCCGGTCGAAGCTCCGAATTGAAATCGGCTTCATTTGGTATCGCCATTAAGCCACTAGCTCCAAGAAGCTGCATTATTTCACTGAATCTAGGGTAAATCTTCGGATAATAATTACGGGCTATGTTTAAAGGTGTGAAATCGGGTGTCATCATTCCCCACTTATCCACTTTCGCGTTTGCCTCCGAAGCTGTTATGAAAGCCTTTACCGTTTCAAGCGCTATGATGACTTCCGAGATTTTTTCCTGAACATGCTGGTATTGCCCGATATTGATGGTTTCCACCATTAGTTGCAGAATCCCCAGAATGAACTCGGTTTTGGCGATATTCTTCGCTACCACCTGATGGGTCATATGAACAACCGCATTGCTTTCATTATAAGCCTGGTTGCAAATGCCGACATCCCCATATGCAAATACCCGATTCCAAGGAACGACTACATCATCAAAAACGATAATCGTATCCATTTCCTCAAATCTTGAACCAAGAGGATGGTCAAAATGTGATTTGCCATAGTCGAATGATTCACGACAGATGAATTTCAACCCTGGTGTATTATTTGGTATGGAGAATGCGAATGCATAAGGGTTTTCTTCTTCCGATTGTTTAAGCAATGTGGAAGGGAATACCATGATTTCATCGGTTATTCCTCCTTGTGTAGCTAATAATCTAGCCCCCTTTATAATAAGCCCTTCTGAATTCTTGCCAGCAATCCGTGCAGCGATGTAAGGGTCCGGAAGCTTTGCGGCACTAACTCCCCTATTAACCTGGGGTTGGATCAGGGTATGTGTCAACGACAAGTCCTTTTCCCTGCAGAGCTCATAATAATCTTTCATATTTTTAGCAAATGCCGAATCCTGAGTGCCGAACATATCAGCTGCAGTACCGTACGCCATCATCCCACTGTTGATATAGTCAGGGGAACGTCCCATCATTCCATTATTATGCCTTGCCCATTCTTGAATCATTTTCCTCCTTTTTTCAAGGTCTTCCTTAGTCCGCGGCTGCATGAATGAGGTCCCTACTCTTTCGTTTGAAGTTGGTGAAATATAAGTCATGATGTCAGTTTTCGCGGAATCATGCTGCAAATCATATAATTCGGCCTGTGATTTCATGACCCCTTTAAAAGCTGGGTGTTGACTGATCTTATTTTTTACTTGCTCTCCATTGATCCATACATTCGCCTTTGCTTTGTCTACCCTATCGATATATTCTTTACCTGTTTTAGCCGGCATGCTTACATCCCCCTTTAGTATTAATTTAATGAAGCGCTTACAATTAAATAAATTCCAAATATTGAATTAATTCCTATAACAAAATATACCATATGTTATGATATATATATAATACTTAAAAAATTCAATATGTATATGTAAATCATATGTATGAGGTGTATATAATGGACATCCGGCAATTAAAGTATTTTGTGACGATCGTTCAGGAAGAGCAAGTAACCAAAGCCGCAAAAAAATTACATATGGCTCAACCGCCCCTTAGCCAGCAACTTAAATTAATGGAAATGGAAATCGGTGAAAAACTTTTCGATCGGAATGGAAAGAAACTTGAACTCACTGAAACTGGCAAAGTCCTTTATAAAAAAGCTGAAGCTCTATTAATCCAGTTCGAAGAATCACTACTGGAAGTGAAGGAAGTCAGTAAAGGGGTAAAGGGTACTCTTTCCATAGGGTCAGTAAAAACCTGCTTTTCTTACATTCCGCAAAGGATGAGAACCTTTAGGGTTAAATACCCTGACATTCGTTTCAAGTTAATGGAAGGTGATACGTTCCGTTTGACAGAAGGCTTAATAAACAGGGAAATCGAGTTGGCCATTGTAAGGCTTCCTATTAACGGTAAGCAATTCTCATCGATTAACCTTCCGCCGGAAGATTTTGTGCTTGTCACCCCAAAAGATTGGGATATCCCAGACTCGATGGAATTCAAACAAATTAAGGAATATCCCCTTTTATTGCTGCATAGGGTTAGCGGTCAAGGTACTTACGAACTTATATTGGATGAATGCCTAAGACATGGATTTGACCCTACGATTGTATGTGAATGTCCTGATGCTGCCATGATCTTATCTTTAGTGAAGGAAGGAGTAGGCGCTACCATCATGCCACGTACCACATCCAAATCGTTTTCAACCCAGGGGATAAAAATAGTCGAATTGATAGATTGTGAAGTACAATCGGAAGCTGCCCTTATTTGGCTCGAAGAACGCTATCTTTCCAAAGGCGCCGTCAAATTCCTAGAAACATTTTCTGAAGGAATGCCCAGTTATCCTTGAATATTAGTGCACCTGTACCTCTTTCTAGTACTCTTTTGTATTTGTTCGAATTTCTTTATCCATTGAAAAGAAAAAGCAGCCTATCATTTGATGGCCACTTTTTCAAATCCATTCACAATTGCGTTTGACGCTTTATTAATAGGCATGCCTTTACTTCATTCAATGTCGCAAAACACCCTTAACATCATGACCGGTATTGGACTTTACCAGGATTTCATTATAATTGTCTTTTGCCACCGTTTTCAAACCGGTCCTGCGATTACCGATCAAGGCACCTAAATAGCAGGCGATGAATCCAAGCGGAATGGAAACGATTCCTGGGGAATTCAAAGGGAAAATCGGGTCACCTGTCATAATGGCTGCTCCGGGGACCGGGTTCCAGACATTTGGACTGAGGGCCACGAGCAAAAGTGTACCAAAAAGACCTGTCATCATACCGACTATCGCTCCAGTTTTATTGAATTTTTTCCAATAGATCGTTAGAAGGATTACTGGCAAATTCGAACTGGCGGCCAATGTAAAGGCGATAGATGCCAGAAACGCTACATTGAATTCCTGCAGACCTAATGATAAAACAATCGCAAGTGCAGTCACACCAATGGAAGCCCATCTAGCCATCTTCATTTGCTGTTTTTCCGTCGCTTTTCCATCTTTTAATATTTCATTATAAAAATCATGTGAAAATGCCGTAGCACCTGTTAAAACGATACCTGCAACTACTGCGAGTATCGTTGCGAAGGAAACGGCCGCGATAAATGCGAATAAGATGTCCCCGCCCACAAGTTGGGCCAATAAAGGTGCAGCCATGTTACCTGCTGGATTAGCGGCCATGATATTCGATGTTCCCACCAACTTCGCAGCACCGAATCCGAGAAAAATGACCATGATATGAAATGCACCCATAATCCACATCACCCAAACAACCGACTTTCTTGCCACTCGTGCATTCGGGACAGTCAAAAAACGTATTAAAATGTGAGGCAAACCTGCCGTTCCCAGAATCAGGCCCAGTGACAAGGATGCTGCATCCCACCCACTGGCATATTTAATTCCTGCCTTCAGGTAATCAGCTCCCATCGGTGTTGCAGTTTTCATATCAGTGAAAATTCCGATGAAACTAAAATTCAACTTCCACATGACGATCATGAATAATATAAACACTCCGCCTATCAGCAGGATGGCTTTAATGATCTGCACCCAGCTCGTCGCCGTCATCCCCCCGAATAGAACAAATACCAGCATTACAATACCTACGATGATGACAGAAATATTATACGGGATGTCTAAAAGCAATTTAAATAAAGCGCCTGCAGCAACAAGTTGCCCCAGCATGTACATGACTGATATCACCAGGGTATTAAAAGCGGTCACTCCCCGGACCTGTTTATATTTAAACCTTGTAGTCACCATATCAGCCAATGTGTATTTCCCTAAGTTCCTTAATGGCTCAGCCACTAGGAATAACACGACAAGAAATGAAACAAGTGCTCCATACATCAGGAAAAATCCATCATATCCCGTTAAGGAAAATGCCCCTATCAACCCTAAAAACGTGGAAGCCGACATAAAATCCCCGGCCAATGCAAGTCCATTTTGCCTAGCGGTCAACCCGCCCCCAGCCGTATAAAAGGAGCCTGCCGTTTTAGTTTTTTTGGAAGCGAAATACGTGATGAAAAGCGTACCTATCGACATTAGCGCAAAGAGAATGATAACTGTCCAATTCATGATTCAAAGCCCTTCTTTCTCGATGATTTCTTTTATTTGTTCATCGATTCTTTCAGATTTCCTTACATATATGCTGCAAACCCATACAGACATAACCGTAATGGAGACACCGTACACCCACGCCCATGTTATGTCCCCAATGAAAGGGTGATCCAGGATATCTGTGTAAAAAACTAAGAAGGGCAAAAGCAAGGAATATCCCATAAAGAAAATCGTAAAAGGGATGACGAACTTCTTTTTGTCGGAAAGCATATTCTGAAACTCTTTGGAGGCAACAATCTTTTCATAATCCACTAGATTGGTTTGTTCCGATTCATCAAGTTTTTTTTCCAGCCGAACCATCTCTACACACCTCTTCTGATATTTATTTTTACAAGGAAGGTCCTGGTAGTATTCCTCCAATGGCACAAATCCCCCTCCATCCCAGAATACCTACAACCTCATCTGCCCAAAGAGGTTATGAAACCCATTCCCTAAGCTTTCCATACTACTTTTGTGAAACCGATGAAACTTACAAATAGGGCAGCAGTAAGCTCCCACTGCTGCCCTGTCCCAGACCATATCTTTTAAAAGGTTTGCACTTTCACAATAGTCTTGGCTCGCCTATCCTTCATCTGTTTCGACTTCTTGATACATTCACTTTTCCATTTGATATGAAACTTCTTTCCTTTCAAGGGAAGAGAATCATTGAAATGTAAGTGCCAACTCCCTTGAAAGGATCCGTCCAGTATTTGATGGGCTATTCCTTCATGAACATTTCCTGCGGTATGGATTTCGATTAAATACACTCCGGGCGGGGGTGTCAGGAATGCTTCCGATAATGAAACGATGACGTGTTGATTATCCTCGGAATCGATTGTCCCTTGACTTTCAAAATATGAGCCAAGATATGACGGGATATCTGCGAACCGACCTTCCGCAATCAAGTTTCTAAGCTAAGTAGAACTTACTTTTTCATGATCAATTTCAAATTTCTTCATTTCCGTCACTTCAAAAAATCGCTTACCTTCGATTTTCAGCGTTTCCATATTTCCTTGCCCTTAATGCCCATAGCGGAAATCGAATCCAGCCACGGCATGTTTGCCTTTAAATCCACATAGATAATCCTCGATAAAGTCAGAAGGTGAAAGAAGGGCAAATGCGGAATCGAAGTTCACGACTATCAAGGTTTCTACACCTAAATCCTGCATTAATTTTGCTTTTTGCCCTAAGGGAGTAATGTATGTTTGAGGCGTTTGATCGTTTCCAATGATTTGCTTTGGATGTGGAAAAAAAGTCATGACTGCCAATTTCAAATCTTGCTGTTTGGCAATCCTTTTGGCTAGATTTATCAATTCTTGATGGCCTAGATAACTCCGTCGAAAAATCCAAGAGCCAGCACACACGGTTCTGCTTCTGCTGAATATATACTGGAAAGTGGGTGCTGAACATCAATGATATCCAAAATCAGCTTCCTTCCTATGCTTCTTGAAAGGTTCCATTTTAGACTTAGTAAAAGGAACCCCCATAATCCAGCAGTCTTCCATCAACTTTTCACCATTTGCACAGGCGCCCTATTGAAAAGACTATGAGAGTCCATGAATTTTTGCTGAATTTACCATCTTTCATCCTAAATCCCGCTTCTTTTTAGATGATGAATTCAGGCTTACTTTTTGCCAGGATCGGTTCTTTAAGAGGAACTTCTTCTCCTGATATTATATCAAGCACAGAAGATGCCTCATCAAACCATGAATCCGGAGCTTGGGCTCCCCAGAATGTCTGGCGTCTTGGATCATTCAAATCCCAATGAATCGGTTCGGTATCCGGGTCAGATGTTAAGTAATCCCCATTGTATAATTCGATCCTGTGACCATCCGGATCTCTTAAATATAGGAAGAATGCATTGGATAGGCCATGCCTCCCTGGGCCGCGTTCGATTGACTTTGCATATCCAAGAGATGCCAGTACATCACAAGCATGGATAAGTGCAAGCGGGTCAGGCAGAAAGAAGCCTACATGATGAAGTCTTGGACCGATACCGTTCATGAATGCCTGGTCATGGACCGTTTGCTTTCTATGTAGCCACGTTGCCCATAATTTGCCCGACTCATCCACAGTATCTTCCGAGCAGGCAAAACCTAATTCTTTCATATAAAAGTCAGAGGCTTTTTGCACATTTGGCACACAACAATTCACATGATCGATTCTTTGGACCCTCGAACCCCTATGCATTTCATATCGTTGCAGCAATCTCTCGGCTTTATCCATTTTGTAAAAAAACTCTAATGGCAATCCTGAAATATCCTGAACTCGCAGTGACTTGCCTAGTGCATGCTGTGTTCCTTCCTGCATCCACTTCATTTTCATTCCCTTGGACAGGAAGAAAGATTCCAACCCTTCAAGGTCTTCCTCTTTTTCAACCTTGTATCCTATTGCTTCAACGCTTGGCTTTTCTGCCTTTTGCAAGATAAGCGAATGATGATGCGCTTCCTCTAAACCACGTAAATATATGTGGTCATTCGTTCTTTCCGTTTCAATAAAACCTAAAGCATCCACATAAAAGGCTCTTGATTTATCTAAATCTGTTACATTAAGTATCGTTCTCGCAACACGAATAATAGAAAAATTCATAGTATTCTCCCCTTCTTTAATGAACCCGGATTATTTTTCAGCAGAAGAAACGGCATTTTGTTTTACGTCGCCAAATTTCGGAATGTGATGTTCTCCAATTGCCACGTGGATAACTTGTGTTTCCGTATAGAATTCAAAGCTATAATGGCCGCCTTCACGTCCTACCCCACTATATTTCGACCCTCCAAAAGGAATCCGCAAATCCCTAACGTTTTGGGAATTCACCCAGACCATCCCACTATCGACAGCTTGAGCAAACCTATGTCCACGTTTCATATCATTGGTCCATACATAAGCAGCTAGCCCATACTTTACATCATTAGCCATTCTCAATACTTCCTCTTCAGTCTTGAAAGGAATGACTGCCATGACTGGTCCAAAAATCTCTTCTTGTGCCACCGTCATATCATTTGTACAGTTCAAAAGAAGCGTCGGGGCAATATAATTCCCTTCCTTGAATGCACTTGGTATGGCACCGCTTACAATTTCCGCCCCTTCATCTTTTGCTATATCCAGATATCGGGAGACATTATTAAAATGGTTACGATGGATCAGCGGTCCGATTTCCGTGTCTGGATCCATTGGGTTTCCAATCTTGATATTATGAACACGTTCCTTCAATTCTGCCACGAACTGGTCGATTATCGATTCATGGACAAATAATCTGGAATTGGCTGTGCAGCGCTCCCCATTGAACGAATAGATTCCCCATACCACTGAATCCAGGGCCTTTTCTAAATCGGCATCTTCAAAAATGACTGCTGGTGATTTACCGCCGAGTTCCATGGAAAAACGTTTCATTGTATCTGCACCATTTTTAATGATTTCAGCGCCGGTTGTCGTTTCTCCGGTAAAGGATATCAATTGGACTTCAGGATGGGCAACCAAGGACGCCCCCGCTGTCTCCCCAAAACCGTGAACAATATTGAATACGCCTTTTGGCAGACCGGATTGATCAATGATTTGAGCTAATTTATTGGCAGTCAATGGAGACCACTCCGCTGGTTTAAGGACACATGTATTTCCTGTAGCCAGGGCCGGGGCGATCTTCCAGGTTTCTAACATGAAAGGTGCATTCCAAGGAGTGATTAATCCTGCCACTCCTATCGGTTTATGAATCGTATAATTGATGAAAGTGTCATCCACTTGATATGACTCTCCTATCAGCCTGCTTTTCACCATTTCAGAATAAAAACGGAAATTCTCCGCTCCCCTTGCCGCTTGTTTTTTTGTCTGGCTAATCGGCAACCCTGTATCCAGTGATTCCAAAAAAGAGATTTCTTCGGCATTTTCTTCAATTAGATCAGCAATCCTATTCATGTACTTCAATCTTTCTTCCACTTTCATCGTTCTCCATGGGCCATTATCGAATGCAGCTCTTGCGGCGGCGACCGCTTGATCAATATCCTCTTTAAACCCTTCTGCCACATTATTGATTGCTTGATTATTAAAAGGGCTTAGATTTTCAAATGTTTTTCCTGAGATACCATCGACAAATTGACCATTGACGTAATGCTTCACATCCCGCACGGGAAAAGTTTGCATGATAAATCCTCCTTTAAAAATTAATTCGGGAAGATGACAAAAATCGTTTGGATTTGTGCAATCTTCCCAACTAGCCATTATGACTGGATTTTTTGGTCAATCAACCCGTATGATTGAAGGGTTTCACGCAGTTCTTTTTCCAATGGTTCCGAAGGCGGTCCCATAGGCGGCCTTAATGCCGGATTGATTTTCCCCATCATCCCCATCGCAGCTTTTAATGGTCCTGGATTGGTTTCTTTAAACAAAACATCATTCAATGGCATTAATTTGTAATGGAGGTCAAGCGCCTTATCTACATCACCCTCCACCCAAAGGTTATAAATGTCCGCCACTTCTTTAGGAGTGATATTGGCAGTAGCACTTATATGTCCTGCCCCTCCAATAGCCAACATTGGATAGCATAATAATTCAATGCCAGAATATAAGAGAAAATCCCTTCCGCAATTCAATAAGACACGGTTCACATGTTCGAAATCTTTATTAGATTCTTTTACACCAATAATATTTTCACAATCTTCAGCAAGACGTGCCAATGTCTTCACTTCTAAATTCGTCGCCGTTCTTCCGGGAATGTTATAAACGATCAGTGGGATATCAACAGCATTGGCTACGGTTTTAAAATGATTATAAAGTGCCTGTTGATTCGGTTTATTGTAATAAGGTACGATGACTAAAGCAGCATCCGCACCCATTTCCTGTGCCCTTTTTGTCAAATGCAACGTTTCTTTCTGATTGGCAGATCCGGTACCTGGTGCAACTGGAACACGGGCTTTTGCTGCTTTAATTGCCGTTTCCATCACTAATTCCCGTTCCTCAATCGTAAGTGAACTCGGCTCGCCTGTAGTCCCGCATACCGAAATTCCATGGGAACCGCTTTCAATATGCCAGTTTACTAGATTTTCAATGGCCTTTACATCAACTTCCATCTTGTCATCAAAGGGAGTGATAACGGGTGCGATGGATCCTCTTAAACGACTTTTGATTTCCTCGTACATTTTTTCTACCACCTTTTTATTATTTGAATATTCCGAATAATCTAAGTGAAAAAATCGGCTTTGCTTTTATCAATAATCAATCGACTATAATAAAACAAAGCCTGGGTCATCAAAGTGCCTGATCTTGATTAGTTTCCGCCCTTTGCTTGAAAGTGCTTATCGCATTCAGTTTATGCTTTCTCACCAATGATTCAATTTCTTCAAAAGATGCTTTTTCCTTTAGGAGCTTTATGATGCTTTCATGTTCGCGAATCGATTGGACTGCGCGTTGCGGCACCATGGTGAACATGGACTTTCTGACTCTATTCATTCTTTGTTGTGCTTGTTTGATTTCCTCCATTAAAAAGGAGTTGCCGCACTTTTCATAAATTTCCGCATGGAAACATTCGTTTAATTTACCAAACAGCTCTAATTCAAAGTTATGGAGGGCTTTTTCCATTTCATTGTTTAAATTAATTAGATTTTCAAAATCATGATCATTCATGGTTAAAGAACTGAGTGCAGCTGCATATCCTTCAAGCAGAGATAAAACAGAAAGAGTTTCAATGTATTCGCTCTCATTTATGCTTGTAACCACCGCTCCACTATAAGGCTTATATTGAATAAGGCCGTCAGATTCCAGTTGCCTGATCGCTTCCCTGACAGGAATCGGACTTAAACTAAGTTCTTTTGCCGTTTGATCGATAATGATCCGCTGTCCAGAACCATATGTTCCATCCAAAATTAATTTACGAAGGTGCTCATAAGCTAGTTGCTTTTTGCTGGGGTTTTTGCTTTTCTCTTCCATATTTTCATCATATATGAAATCATATATGATTGCAATCGATTTTCATTAAAAATCATATATGATTTTCCACATGCTTGTTTTGCATATATGGATGATCTGTGCCTATGAATAAAGAAAATCCGGCAGCCCACCTTTTCCTTTACAATGGTGAGGTGAACTAAGATGCAATGTCCCGCCTTCTTCACGTATCGAAATATAATCCAACTAAAAAAAACCTGCAGACTCAGTCTGCAGGTTTTTAATAAATTAGGCCATTTTTGAATTAACGAATGAATGTATTCTTTCAACGGCTGCTTCCAGCAGCTCCAGAGAAGTTGCATAAGAGAGTCTGATGTTATCAGGTGCACCGAACCCTGAACCTGGAATAACAGCCACTTGAGCTTCTTCAAGCAACGCAGTCGTAAAATCTTCGACATTGCTATACCCTGTTAATTCAACTGCACGTTTAACGTTCGGGAATAAATAAAATGCCCCTTGTGGTTTAATGCAGCTTACGCCTGGAATTTCAACCAATTTATCATAGATTTTATTCAAACGGCCTTCAAATGCTTGACGCATTTCCTCAACAGGCTCCTGTGTACCTTCATAAGCCGCAATCGCACCATATTGAGCGGTTGTGGTTGGGTTGGATGTGCTATGGCTAGCAAGGTTCGCCATTGCTTTAATGATGGATTCATCACCGGCTGCATAACCTATTCTCCAGCCAGTCATCGAGTGCGATTTAGAAACACCATTGATGATGATCGTTTGCTTTTTCAATTCAGGTGAAATCTCTGCAATGGATGTATGTTTAGCATTTCCATAAACCAATTTTTCGTAAATTTCGTCGGAAACGATCAAGATATCATGAGCCAGGCAAACTTCCCCGATAGCCGCCAATTCTTCCCTGGAATAAAGCATGCCCGTTGGATTGCTTGGAGAGTTGATGATAACCGCTTTCGTTTTATCGGTAATTGCTTGTTCTAATTGTTCTTTCGTGATTTTATATTGATTTTCTTCCGTACCGACTATATAAACCGGCTTACCGTCAGCAAGCTTGATTTGCTCAGGATAGCTCACCCAATATGGTATCGGAACAATGACTTCATCTTCTTCATCCAGGATAGCTTGAAACAATGTGTACAGCGAGTGCTTTGCACCTGAGCCAACTGCAATTTCAGACGGTTTGTAATCCAAGCCCTGATCACGCTTCAATTTAGCCGCAATTGCTTCTTTTAACTTCGGCAGACCAGCGGATGGCGTGTATTTAGTTTGACCTTCATTCATGGAAAGAAGTGCTGCATCTATGATATGTTTGGGCGTATTATAGTCTGGTTCACCTGCACCCAAACCAATTATATCTAAACCTTGGGCCTTAAGTTCCTTTGCTTTTGCCGTAATGGCCAATGTTGTTGATGGCGTTAATGACTGAACACGGTTCGCTAATTTCATTTTAAATTTATCCTCCATTCTAAATGCTTCGATAATACTTTAGCCATTCCCCAGTTTTAAAATCATAATAGTCATAATTAAAGCGCTCGGATTCATCAAGATACGTTACTTCCCAAAGCGGGACGTTCTTTTCCATGCCTAGCTTAACCGAAATGATTTTTTGGGGATTTAGCTTTTCTTTGACAATGTTCATGATTTCTTTTTTTGATTTACCATCTTTATAGTTTTCCACTACTATTTCTTTCTTCTTGTCCTCAGGAAGCCAGACTATTTTTTTAGCCCCTTTTTCCCCCTTACCAATGATGACAGAGTATGAATCCTGCCCATTATAAAGGTAGAATTCTTCCATGGTAACAAGGCCGCCCTCTTCCTTTGCCTTTTTAAAAGCCTCATTACCAGCCTCTTTTTTAGGCTGCAACGCTTTAATATATGCCCCGCTGACAAATCCGATAAAACAAAGGACTAGGATAGAAGCAATAATCAACCATTTTTTCAAAGCTGCTTTTCCTTCTTTCTATGTACGATAAATTGTAAATATCGCTTTTTCTTGATCTTGGGAATCCAATGCCAGACCGAACATCAAATCATCTTTTTTCAATGTTCGGTTCAAGGAATCCACAATTTTATACAGATCAGGAGAATGTTGCAACCTGACTGTTGAAATTACTTCGATTTTACTTTCCATGAAAATGCCCCTCCATTTTAATAAATTGTCAACAATCACTGGTATGAATAGGATTTGAAGGCTTTACCACCTATCACATTATACCAGTTCAGTGGTTATTTTTCTTTATAAATTCATAAAAATTCCTGGATTAATGAATTATCAAGATCCTTTAAATCCACTCTTCTATCATTTCAGCCATTTCTGAAATAGTGCCTTGGTGCCAGTCCACTTTCGGAATGGCCTTTTGAAATTCAGTTCCATATTTAGCAGTGATGATACGGCGATCAAGTATAACCAAAATCCCTTTATCTTCTGGAGTCCGTATAAGCCTGCCGAAACCTTGTCGAAACCTTAATAGGGCTTCGGGTAATGAATACTCAGAGAATGGATTGCGCCCCTGCTTCTCGAGAAGTTGGCATTTTGCAGCTGTCACTGGTTCATCCGGTGGCGAAAAAGGCAGCCTGACAATGATTAAACAAGATAAATCCTCGCCAGGGATATCGACGCCCTCCCATAGGCTGGTTGTCCCAAACAGGACCGCTTTCTCGAAGTTTTGGAAATTCCTGAGCAGCCTCATCCGGCTTCCGCCAGAAATCCCTTGTGCAAACAGGGTGAACTCATCCAGAACACCACAATCTTTGACCGAATGATAGGTTGCCCGCAGCATTTCATGCGAGGTGAATAATACCATCATTCTCCCTTTCGCTGCCTGAGCGGCAGCAATAATATGGTTTGCCGCGGTTTCGGAGAATTCCTCCACCGATAAACAATTGATATCTGGTAGATCATTTGGAACGAGTACCTTTACGAGTTTCTTATAAGGAAAGGGTGATGGAAAACTTGCTGTCTGCATAGGCTCATTCTCTAATCCGAGTTGTTCCTTAAAATACTTAAAAGAATCCTTCACCATAAGGGTTGCCGATGTCATGACCACACTTTTTTGGCGCCCGAAATAGGAATCCCATAGCCGTTTACTGCCTGCAATCGGCTGAACCGTCAAAGTCACCCCATGCTGAGGTGCTGCATTCGTATAATCAAGCCAATAAATATTTTCTTCATGCGGCTTGATGAAAAACTCATGCAAGGAGTCCCTGGTATCCTGTAAATGTCCAAGCAGCACCTCGATATCATTCAAGTGAAATAATGAATTTTTCCCTAATGGGGACTCATCATTCAATAAAAGGGCCAATCTTTTCTCTAACTCCGTGATGATGTATCCTAATAAATCCACCAACCGCTCAGCGACAAGAATCGCTTTTCCCCATCTTCCGTCATCTATTTTGAATGAAAGCCGTTTTGGACTTACAGAACGTGAAAGTTTATCCGCCTGATTGGAAAGGTAATAAAAAAGCTGTTCGAATTCATACGAAAAATCACTAAGCTTCTGATCCAATTCATGTGAAGATCTCCCGTCCGTCAGTCCGTTATTCAAAAGCATCCTGTCCAATTTATATAATAATTGCTTTTGATCCGATGTCCCCAGTCTGTTCAAAATCGTCTTCACCGAAATGTAATTAAGCCTGCTCCCAAGCTGTTTGGATGCAGCCTGTTCCAAATGGTGTGCTTCATCGAGAACCAAATACCCTTTTTTGGGAATCAAGGCGTCTTCCGTAAGAAGATCCGTCATTAAAAATGAATGGTTAGTAATGATGATATCCGCCTTTGCAGCTATTTTTTTTGCCCGTTCAAAAAAATCCAATTCAAGCCAGGGCTGTTTTAAACCGGCGTATGTAAGACCATCACTTTGAAGCCTATTCCAAAATAGCTGACCGCCGCTTGTAAGGTTCAATTCATCTTTATCACCTGTTACGGTCTCAGTAAGCCAAACCAATATCTGCATTTTCGTTAAGGCCGTTTCATAATTATCTTCCTTTTCACGCAAAGCCCTTTCGAACTTTGCCAAGCTCAAATAATTGCTTCTCCCCTTCAGTAAAACAGCTTGAAAGGTAAAAGGAAGGATTTTCTTAAGCTTAGGAACCTCGTTTTGAAGTAGTTGGTCCTGCAACTGAAGCGTATACGTCGAAACGACGACAGGTTTTTGATGTTTTTTTGCAAAATAAACGGCCGGAAGCAGATAACCTATCGATTTACCAATACCGGTTCCAGCTTCAATGATTGCATCCTGGCTGGTTTCGAAAGAATTGTGAATCAGGTTCATCATATCAAGTTGTCCGCTTCTTGCTTCGAATGCAGGGAATGCACTTTGGAGCATGGCTATTTTTTCCTCATTGTCGAGCGGGAATTTAGACCCCGTGTCTTTATGATCACCTTCATGTTCAGCCTTTTTAAAGGCAAGGCCCCTATAAGTAATTAGATCAGGTGAATGGACTTCTGCTTTAGCAAGTTTACTTGCAATGCAAGCATCTATTAATTCGGAAACCTCACTTTGTAAGGAATAAGATAATCGATACAACTGTTTAAGTGTCATGACTGGAAGATTCATCAGCTTTTTTTTCAATTCCAACAATAATAAAGCGGTGGCATATGCATCACTATCCGCTTGATGGGGCCTGGAATGATCTAGGTTTTCCTCTTTAGCCAGCTGGTGCAGCTTATATCCATCGGATGTTGGTTTTAATATTTTCGCTAACTCCACTGTATCAAGGGTGGAACCATAAAACGGCTCAAACCCGCATCGCACTAGTTCTTCCTGTAAAAAAGATAAATCAAATAAAACATTATGGGCAACAAAACAAGCCCCTTCTATAAGCCGGGCAATATTTTCTGCAACATCTTCAAAGTCAGGTGCATTTTTTACCGTCTCGTTGCTTATTCCGGTCAATTCTTCAATAAACAAGGAAATTTCCTGTCCAGGGTGGATGAATGTCGAGTATTCATCCACGATTTGGTCATTCTCGATGACCACTCCAGCAAATTGAATAATCCTATCTCCTTTTTTCGGAGAATTCCCTGTTGTTTCCAAATCGACCACTACATATCGTTGCATCATGAATTGTACACCTCAAACTTCGCTTTCTCCACTTCCTGATGGAATTCTCTTATCTTTTTTATACCATAATAATCGTAATAAAGGAAACAAGCCGTTCATCAAAAGACGAAAAGGGCCGGCACCTATATGCATGTTTCATGCACATGTGCCGGCCCTCCGCTTACATGATTGTAGCTGCAGGTTCGTTTGAAATTAAATCAATGATTTTATTGTATTCATCCATGATCGCAACTTTTGGTCTGTGATCTCCCAGTTTATCCTCAGAAACCATCACATAAGAAATGATTATCACGATATCACCCGGCTGCACCAGTCTAGCTGCCGCTCCATTCAAACACACGACACCGCTACCCCGTTCACCCGCAATCACATACGTTTCAAGCCTTGCACCATTATTATTATTCACGATGGCTACTTTCTCATTAGGCAAAATCCCCACCGCATCTATTATATCTTCATCAATCGTAATGCTGCCTACATAATTCAAATTAGCTTCAGTTACCCGTGCACGGTGGATTTTTCCATTCATCATCGTTCGAAACATCTCAATTCCCCCTGATCTTATGATTCATTCTATATATAAGGTGATATTATCAATTAGTCTTGCATGCTTGAACTTTACAGCCATTGCAATGATGATGTTTCCTGCCAGTGATTCAAGTGGTTTAAGTTCCGGGTATTGATAGACTTCAATATAGTCAATCACGCCACTTGTTTGGGCAGTAATATGTTCACTAATTAGAGCCGTGACGGTAGCTGCATTTCTTTCACCTGATTCAACCGCCTCTTTGGCCTTCAATAAACTTTGGTACAGCTCTTTAGCCTCCATGCGTTCTTGATCTGATAGATTCACATTTCGCGAACTCTTCGCTAACCCATCTTCCTCGCGTACGGTATCTACAGCAACAAGCTGGATAGGGAAATTGAAGTCTTTGATCAGTCCATCTATCACGGCGACTTGCTGGGCATCCTTCTTACCAAAGTAAGCTCTATCGGGAAGGATGATATTGAAGAATTTCGTTAAGACTGTCGCTACACCATCAAAGTGTCCAGGCCTTTGTCTCCCGCATAAAACATCCGTCCTGCTTTGGACAACAACTTTCACAGAAGGTTCTTCACCGTACATTTCATGGACTGTTGGATAGAAGAGATAATCCACTCCGCCATTGGCTGCGACATTTTCATCCCGTTCCAAATCCCGCGGATATGTTTCAAAATCCTCATTCGGTCCAAACTGCATCGGATTTACAAAAATACTCAATACCACAATATCATTTTCTTTGCGGGCCTTTTCCAAAAGGGTTGCATGCCCCTCATGCAAAAACCCCATTGTCGCTACATAGCCAATGCTTTTGTGATTGTTTTTTTCCTCTCTAAGTGCCAATTGTAAATCAGCTGCTGATGTAAAAGTTTTCATCTTTTTCCTCCGTAAAGTTCAGAAAGCTGCTCTTCCTTCATCGTGAATGTATGTTCTTCCGACGGAAAATCTTTAGATTTCACTTCATTCACAAAGCTTGTAATCGATTGCCCAATCAGTTCATTTGCATCTCCATAAACTTTTACGAATTTCGCTAGCCGGTCTACCCCATACTTGATGACATCATGGTAAACGAGGACTTGACCATCCGTTTCTGCACCTGCTCCAATTCCAATGGTTGGAATTTCGAGGTTCCGTGTGACGAGTTCCCCCACTTGATATGGAACACATTCAAAAACTACTAGCATCGCCCCTGCCGCTTCACACTTTCTCGCATCTTCCAAGAGTTGTGCTGCACTTTCTGCATCTTTTCCTTGCACTTTATATCCTCCCAGAACGCCGACGGATTGAGGAGTCAAGCCAAGATGGGCTACAACCGGGATGCCTGCCTTTGTCAATGCTGATATTTTTTCAACAACATCATCCGCTCCCTCGAGCTTCACGGCGTCCGCATGACCTTCCTGCATGATCCGGGCTGCATTCTTCAGTGTTTCATCCATAGATAGGTGATAGCTCATAAAGGGCATATCCGTCACGACAAATGTATTTGGTGCCCCGCGTTTTACTGCCTTTGTATGATGGATCATGTCATTCACCGTAACTGGAATCGTTGAGTCATAACCCAATACGACCATTCCTAAAGAATCACCGACTAAAATCATGTCTACACCTGATTGTTCGGCTAACTTTGCTGACGGGTAATCATAAGCCGTGAGCATGACAATCTTCTCTTGATTTTGTTTCATCTTCAAAAAATCTCCGGACAATTTCATTACGTTTCCTCCTTTTAATGGAGGAGATGAAAACATCAGCGAAAACTGGTGTCTATACATTCATGCGCAAAAAAAGGACTGACTAAAAAAGTATCTGTTTCGCTACGAAAAATGGCATGAAAAGCCACAATTCGATCAAAAAACAGCACTTAGCTTTTTAGTCAATCCCTTTGTTTCATCAGAAGTTTCATCCCTCCGTCCCAGTCCAGTTCTCTGGATCAAGGCAGATTTTCAAATAATTTGGTATTTATGGGGGTGCAGTTCACATGAGATACTGCCCACTTGCATTATATCAAGCAAAATTGAAATTTTCTATTTAATTTTCACGAATTTGACAAAAATCTACTGAATTTCAATATCAGCAGAATATATCGAATGTACGGTACCTTTTCCGTCTTCGAGAAGTAAAACGCCTGAATCCGTTATGCCCATTGCTTTTCCGATAATCGTGTCATTAACGGTACTGGCTTTGATTACCTGTCCAAGACTGATCGCATAACTCTCCCATAAATCCTTTATAGGCATGAACCCTTGATCTAAATAGAGTTCGTACAGATTTTCAAGACGAAATAATGCTCGTTGAATGACCTTGGACCTTGAAATCGTCCCTCCACTTTCTATGAGTAGGGAGGACGCTTTTTCCTGCAGTTCTTCAGGAAAATCCTCCAATTGCTGATTGATATTCATTCCAATTCCGATAATGACAGAATGGATTCTATCTGACTCCGCCTGCATCTCAGTCAGGATGCCCACCACTTTCTTGCGATTCACCAAAATATCATTCGGCCACTTTATCTGCGGCTTCAAATCAGTGGTATCCTCTATAGCCTGAGCTACAGCGACCGCGGCCAATAATGTAAGTTGTGGCGCCTCATGAATCGGAATTTTCGGTCTTAGGATCAGACTCATCCATATCCCGCTGAATTTTGGGGAATGCCAAGATCTCATTAGCCTTCCTTTGCCGGATAACTGCTCCTCGGCAACGACGAGGGTTCCCTCCTGAACGCCTTCATTTGCTAGTTGATGCGCAATTTTTTGAGTGGATTCAACAGTTTCCTGATAATGGATCATCTTGCCGATCGTTTTTGTTTCCAAGCCAAGTTGTATTTCGCTCTCGGACACTTTTTCCGGCGCCGATATGATCCGGTAGCCTTTTTTCCTAACAGCTTCGACATTATATCCTTCACTGCGCAGGTCTTCTATATGCTTCCAGACCGCTGTGCGTGAACAGCCAATGTATTCAGCAATTTCCTGACCGGATATAAACGCACCATCCGCTTTTGAGAGGGCTTCCATCAGCTTTGTTCTTAACTCAGATTGCATTTCACCAGCCACCTCTTAATTTCTTCTTTATCATTTCTTAATTCTTCATTCAAGACAGCCTTCAATATTTTTTCCAAGTATTCCTTGACCCATGGACCTGGCTTTTCTTGATGCCAAATCAATAAATCCGTCCCCGTGACGGCAAGATCCGACATTTGTTTTATAATAAGTTCATTGTAGCGTTGGTGTGCATTCTCTTCAGCATCCGATACATTCCCGGCATTCAGTGCAGCTCTGACTTTAGCAGCTTGTACCGTTATGCCATGACCTGCCTGAAATACATCGATGGCTGATGGTTCCTTACTCTTCACCAGCTTTATCGTACGTTGAACGTTTCTTATAGTTTTCAATGGCAGCTTCCATGCCCTCAAAGCCTCTTCGATTTCTTGATCCTTTGTGTGAATCATGATGATAGACCATATTTCTGCCGCATTCAGTTGATGGAGCGGCAGGTTCAGTAAGTCCATCAGATGATCTTTTTTACTTGAGAATAGAGGCAGGTATTGATATAACCCGCTTTCCAGCAAGAGTGAGAAAGCCTTTATCTTATTGGATCCGGCCGCTAGTTTCTCAAATTCAACCAGGATTCTTTCGACAGCGATTTCACTGATGTTCTGAGCATTCTCTTTAAGGGAATCAAAGGTTTCTTGATCCAATTCAAAATCAAGTTGACTGACGAACCTTAAAGCACGCATCATTCTCAATGCATCTTCATGAAACCTTTCATGCGGGTTACCAACCGTGATAATCCTTTTTTTTGCCAAATCGCGCTTACCATTAAATGGATCGATGATCTTTCCGGTCTTATCCATTGCTATTGCATTCATGGTAAAATCTCTTCTTTGCAAATCTTCGGTCAAAGAACGGACAAACTTTACGGCATCGGGCCTGCGAAAGTCCGAATACCCGCTTTCCGTTCTAAACGTCGTAATTTCGTATGTACCCGTATCCGTAATGACAAGCACTGTACCGTGGTCGATTCCGATATCAGCCGTATTAGGAAAAATCCTTTTGATTTCCTGGGGTGTTGCGGAAGTAGCGATGTCCACATCGTTTATTGGCCTGCCAAGGATATAATCCCTTACAGAGCCGCCAACGAAATAAGCCTCATATCCCGCTTCTTCAATCAATTCCAGAATGGGTACTGATTTCAAGAATAATCGATCCATCAGCGTCTCCTCCCTATTCCATGGATTTACCTTCAAGTGCTTGAATGTAGATGGCTTCATACTCTGACATAATCGTATCACTATGGAAATCAGTATTGGCCCTTTCCAGCGCAGCTTCAGAAAACCGTTTATGCAAACTCGGGTCGCTTAAAAGTCCAACCGCTTTTTCAGCAACCATTTTGACATCTCCCAATTCACAAATATAACCAGTCTCCCCATCAACGATGACTTCAGGTATTCCCCCGATATTCGTCCCGATACAAGGAACTCCACATGCCATCGCCTCGAGCAGCACAAGTCCGAAACTCTCTTTTTCCGATAACAGGAATATCAAATCACTGATTGAATATAATTCCGCAAGGTTATCCTGCTTACCAAGGAACAAGACCGCATCATCGATTCCAAGATCTTTAGCCAATTTCAATACGGTTGTCACTTCCGGCCCGTCTCCTACGAGCAGTAGCTTTGCAGGCATTTTCTTTTGAGTTAAATAAAACGCCTGGATGACATCTTTCACTCGCTTGACCGAACGGAAATTCGAAACATGTATGATCACTTTTTCATCTTCCCTGATTCCGTATTCATCCTTAAGGTAATCTGAATCGGATTTATGGTACTCTCTTTCATCAATGAAATTATAAACGGTTTTGATTTCCTTATCCGGCGCGATTAATTCGTGCGTTTGCTGAACAAGGGAATTAGATACTCCTGTAACGACATCTGATTGCTCTATGCCGAATTTAATCAAATTGGTCAATGAGGGATCCTGGCCCAAAACGGTGATATCCGTACCATGCAGTGTCGTTACGATCTTTACTTCATTACCTGACATCTGCTTTGCAAGGATCGCACAAACAGCATGTGGAATTGCATAGTGAACGTGAAGGATATCTAATTTCTCCCGTTTTACGACATCCGCCATCTTGCTCGCAAGCGCCAAGTCATATGGCGGATATTGAAAGACTGAATATGAGTTCACTTCAACCTGGTGATAAAAAATATTACAGTACATCTTATTTAAGCGAAAAGGGATGCTTGAAGAAATGAAATGTATTTCATGTCCTTTTTCTGCAAGCATCTTACCTAATTCAGTTGCTACGACACCAGAACCCCCAACTGTCGGGTAACAGGTAATTCCAATTTTTAATTTCATAAGATTATTATTCTCCTAACAAGTCGGCATCGATCAGTAACGGTTTTTTTGTCATGAATCCCTCCGCAAAGGCGACACCCACTTCTTTGCCAAACATCCGCTCCCGTGCCTCTACAGTCTCGATATAGCCATTAACTAACGGTGTTTCTACAGATACCTGACTTTTTTCGAATTGGCTCCCATATGCCCTAAGGCTATCCAGCTTTTTCGATATTGTAGACGTGATATCCACGACGAAGTCCGGTTTGTGAAACCCATTGATCATATAATAGTGCATATTTTGGATACGATGGGAATCCAGACCTTCTTCTTCCATATACTTTCTTACTCCTGCCGAAAAAACTGCTTCCTCGACTAATTTGGCACAGTTACCATGATCGGGATGGCGATCTTCCAAAAATGGTGCAAATACAAGTGCAGGTTTATATTGGCGAATGACCGTGATGATTTGGTTTATGTATTCCGCCTTCATGTATAGTCCCCTGTCGGGTAGATCAAGGGAAATCCTCTTCACCCCAAGGATTTCAGCAGCCTTATCGGCTTCCTCTTGCCGCAGTGGAACGGTTCCATTGGACGACATTTCAGCTTTTGTCAAATCACAAATGACAATTTTCCTGCCTTGTTGCACATATTTAGCGATTGTGCCACCCATACCGATTTCAACATCATCAGCATGTGCCCCGAAAGCCAGGATATCTATATTACTTTTGTTTATCATTTATCTCACCTTGTTTTTGCCGTAGTTTTAGCCAGTCCATATACCCATGTTTCAAACCTTGTATGAGCACTTCTGCAGTGCCCATATTTGTTGCCAAGGGAATTTCATATACATCTGATAGGCGGATAAGCGCAGATACATCAGGTTCATGCGGCTGTGAAGTTAAAGGATCGCGGAAAAATAGGACCATGTCCATTTCCCCGCGTGCAATCATTGCACCTATTTCCTGATCTCCGCCAAGAGGTCCTGAATGAAAACGATGGACAGGCAGTGATACTTCTTCCATGATTCGTTTCCCAGTCGTACCTGTTGCAAATAATTCATGCTGCTCAAATACATCTTTATAGGCTGTAACAAATTGAATGATATCTTCTTTTTTCATATCATGGGCAATTAAGGCAATTTTCATCGTAAATCCTCCTGATCCCTATTCAATAATATTTTCCAAGCCGTATACAAGAACATCCAATTTCATGACGGTATCGACAGCAAGTTTGACTCCTGACATGAAGGAAGCTCGATTAAAGGAATCATGCCTAACCGTCAATAGCTCTCCATCACTTCCGAAAAGCACCTGTTGATGGGCAACGAGTCCCGGTAGACGGACACTGTGGATGTGCATGCCATCTACATTTGCACCTCTTGCCCCCTGGATGGTTTCTTTTTCATTAGGGTGCCCCTGTTGTTTTGTTTCACGTACCGCTGCAATCATGTCTGCCGTTTTGGAAGCAGTTCCAGAAGGTGCATCCAGTTTTTGATCATGGTGCATTTCTATGATTTCCACATCCGGGAAATACTTTGCGGCCATTTGGGAAAACTTCATCATCAAAATGGCGCCAATTGCAAAGTTTGGCGCGATGATGCAACCAATGCCTTTTTCTTTTGTCAATGAATCCAGCTTTGCTAAATCTTCTTTTGTAAAACCAGTCGTTCCCACTACAGGGCGGATGCCATGATTAAGTGCCGTTTCGGTATGGAACATGCCCACTTCCGGTGTGGTCAAATCGATCAATACGTCTGCCTCTACAGAAGAAAAGCATTCATTTATATCAGAAAAAACCGGTGCTTCAATCCCGTGAAAACCTTCTATCGCGGAAAGGCTTTCCCCGTTATACTTGCGATCTATGACAGCTGCCAATTCAAACCCTTCTGTACTATGTACAAGCTTCACCGCTTCATTTCCCATTCTGCCTCGTGGACCTGCTACAATCACTTTCACTTTACTCATCTTTACCTTCCTCCTCCATTTCCTCTTCTTTTCTTGTCCATCTATCTTTATCGCGGGTTGTGAATTTTTCCATGACCAAATCATGCGAGTTTTGAAGATCAATCCCTAAAGAATTGGCAAAACAAATCAACACAAAAAGCATGTCCCCCAATTCCGCTTCAATGGTATTCTCTTCCTCTGTCGCCTTCTTTGGTTTTTCACCATGGTAATGATTGACTTCCCTAGCCAATTCCCCAAGTTCTTCAGACATGCGGGCGAGCATGGCCAGAGGGCTGAAATATCCTTCTTTAAATTGTCCTATGTATCGGTCGACTTCCGCTTGCATTTGTTGGATCGTCTTTTGCTTTTCCATATGAGTCACCCATTCTTGATTTTCGTTTTCAAACATCATACCTTCTCCATGTTAGCTAAAAGTGAAACAGATGACAACAGATACGTTTGGAATCAAAATTGCCCATAGTTGGTTAATTAGTTATAATAAGTAAATTAATGCTATGCAAACCTTTGGAGGTATGGGACATGCTTTTGGGCTTAAAATTGAAAAACATCATATTTATCCTTTTTGGGGCTGGAATATTCGCTTTTGGCCTTGTGCATTTTAACATGCAGAACAACTTGGCCGAGGGCGGATTCACCGGCCTCACCTTGATTATATATCAACTTATCGGGATAAATCCTTCTTATTCTAATTTGATTTTGAATATTCCCTTATTTTTAATCGGGTGGAAATATTTAGGGCGCACATCTTTCTTTTATACGATTATCGGAACGGTTGGCCTCTCCGTTTGGCTATGGGTTTTCGAGAGATACGAATTCGAAATCAATCTCGGTAATGATTTGATGCTTGTGGCATTGTTTGCCGGGGTCTCGGTTGGTGTCGGGCTGGGCATCATTTTTCGTTACGGCGGTACAACAGGCGGAGTGGATATCATTGCCCGTTTTGCCCATCGTTATTTAGGGATGGGCATGGGTCGGACCATGTTCATCTTTGATGCCGTCGTCATTGGCCTGTCCATCCTTACCTACCTGGATTACCGGCAAGCGATGTATACCCTCGTTGCCGTTTTTATAGGTGCCCGAGTAATCGACTTTATGCAAGAAGGAGCCTATGCTGCTAGAGGTGCAATGATCATAAGTGACAAAAACAAGGAAATTGCCGAAAAAATCATGAATGATATGGAGCGGGGCGTAACTGTATTAAGGGGCTATGGGTCCTTTACACGCAATGACCGGGAAGTCCTCTATTGTGTTGTTGGGAAAAATGAGTTAGTCCGCTTAAAAAATGCCATAACTTCTGTGGACCCTCATGCATTTGTATCAGTCAGTGAAGTTCATGACGTATTGGGTGAGGGCTTTACCCTTGATGAGAACAAGAATCCCATTGAAAGGTGATCCATTGACTGTACATACCGATTGAATGCAACCCTTATGAATGTTGCCCTGTCCAACTGAATTTTATTAGCAATGTGCAGCAAAACTCTTAAAAATGAAAAAAGGACCCCATCCCAAGATGGTGTCCTTTTCTCATTAATCTTCTTCCCTCATTCCTGTATACATAAGCAGAAGACGAACTAATTCCAGTACGGCTACAAGAGCGGCAGCAACATAAGTCATCGCAGCGGCACTTAATACTTTTTTCGTTTCCCGTTCTTCATCGTTCCGGATGACCCCGGCGGAAACGAGTTGATCCATCGCCCTAGAAGAGGCATTGAATTCAACCGGCAGGGTAATCACTTGGAACAATACAGCGGCTGCCATAAATACGATACCCGCCAATAGCAACCCAGAAATTGAAGCTAACATCCCGATTAAAATCAAAATCCAAGATATGTTAGAGCCAAAATTAGCTACCGGTACTAATGCATGACGGAAACGCAAGAATGCATAGGCTTCTTTATCTTGAATCGCATGTCCAACTTCATGGGCTGCTACCGCTACACCGGCAACTGAATGGCCGTGATAGTTATCCGATGATAAACGCACCGTTTTATCCCTTGGGTCATAATGGTCCGAAAGCATTCCAGGTGTCTCTTCGACCCTGACATTGAACAGTCCATTTTGATCTAAAATGGCCCGCGCCGTCTCAGCACCGCTCATACCGGAAGAGGCCGATACCTTTGAATATTTTTTATATGTGCTTTTCACTTTCATTTGTGCATAAATCGGGATTAAAATGATAATCGCCAAATAAATGAAATACATGGTATCCTCCTATAACTATTATTACTCTTAATTCTATGGATTGAAGGCAACCGTGTCAAATATAGTGTTCTCTTCCCCCTGTCTTTTTAATCATTATGTTCTTTCCTTGGTTTTTCCCTATCACCTTTATATTTTCTCCAGCCTACATAAGAAAGCGTCATTATTATGATTGAGCCTGTCGATATGATGACCCACCAAAGGGAAGGATCTGCATCATCTTCACCCATATCATCAAAAATGGAAGTTAGTTCGTTTTGCAACGCATCCAGTTCCTTCTGACTTTCTCCATCACTGATTACCTCCGGACGGTATTGGTTGATGTATTGAATCCTCGTGTCCAGTTGCTGCATCGTTTCTTTAGAAAGGTCGACTTTCAAGCTTGGATATATCATTTCATATTGTGATAGGAATAAGTTCAATTGGCTATTGAAGGTAATTGTGTCTTGATTGATCGCGGCATTCTTTGTCTGCTGGAAAGAATTCATCATTTGGTCCTCCATCTCTGTCCAAAGAGGCTGATGGGTGGACTTGACCGCATCAACAACAAGCCGGAACTTTGTAACAGAATTAACCTTTTCGGAATCTCCCTTGTTCATATCCTTTATTGTCATCAACGCCTCATTATGAGCTACAGTGATAATTCGAAGTTCGTCCATGTCAAGGATCTGCTCTCTCGCTGTCTCTTTTAAAAACCGGTCAGAAAAAAACGTCAGCATCTTTTCCGAATCTCCATATCGCTTCAACTTGGTCATTTCCAAGGCTCTATCGGAAATGTTATCTAATTGCTCCAAACTTGAAGAGGATTCTGCATAGACAGGGAAATGTAAGACGACAAATAAAACAGCAATGGTTAATATGAATTTTTTCAACATGCTACTCGTCCCTCCTCATATCTCTACTAAAACGATATGAAAGAAAAAACATGAGTAGACCTCGTTCAACATAAAAAAGTTAACCCTGCTTTTACAAAGCTGTATTTAGAGTTAACTTTTTAATGGATGATGGATAGGGTGGTCCGCTTTTTTCTATATCCAAAGTACCAGCCGACAAAAATGGATAGTATACTGAGCCAAAAAGTGAAATAACCTATCGATTTCATATATACCAATAAATCACGATAAATTGGCATCATTTCAAAAACATAATCGATTATGTCATTATGTATGGTCCAAATCGCAGCCACTATCAAATGCCAAGGTTTTATTCGATAAAATGGTGCATATAATACCCCTTGTATCGCCATCCCCAAATGAGAAGCCATTAACATATAACCTTCCCATGGCAATGAACCGGTTGTCACGAAGGTCATCAAATTCATTGCAACCGCCCATATTCCATATTTGAATAGTGTTATGATCGCCAACGCTTCCATAAGTCCGAAATTCCTTCTTAACAGGAACCCCAATAAAACAAATACAAAGAACAGGCTAGCTGTCGGGCTGTCCGGTACAAATGCCAAAAAAATCGCCGGAGTGTTTTCCAATTGACTACCGTACCAATAATATCCATAGGCAGTACCGAATATATTTATTAATAATAACAAAGCGAGCATTTGCCGGTTTGCAAGCAAACTGTAAATAACATTCATTCTTTTACCCTCACTTACATTCTCAAGTATATTCATTTTACAGGCCATCAACCAGAAAACCAAGTATTCATTTCAATTTCTTCTCATATACGCTTCAATTTACCAATAAAAAAGCCGACAACCGTAGTCGTCAGCTTCATTTGCAGCCTATGAAAGAAATTGATGTTGATGGCTATATTACTTTGTCGATAAACCAGATACAAATTCAGCTAATGTTTTCAGTTCTTCATCTGTACCTTTGAACATGCCAGCTGGCATGGCACCCTGGCCTTTGACTGCGATTTTAGAGATTTCTTCTGGACTTAAGCCTGTGTCAATTAAGCTTGGCGCTCCTGCTCCACCAGTTAACTCTGCTCCGTGACAGCTAATACAGCCACTGGAATCCATCAGTTTATACCCATCGCTCTCTTTATCAATGTCTGCACCTTCCACGATGGCTCCTTGCTTCTTGGAAGCTTCCCAATCGTGATGGGCTGCGGACTCCCATGTTAGATAGAAAACGCCGGCCATTGCCAATAGCATGAAGCCTACAGCAAAAGGACGTTTTGCCGGGCTCCGCTCTGGACCACGATCTAAAAAAGGTGCCAAGAGCAGCGCTCCGAAAGCCAAACCAGGTATTACCAGTGCCCCGATTGCATTATAAGGACCTGAAGCATAGGTATACTTAAGTAATTGGTAAAGGAATAGGAAATACCAGTCTGGCAGCGGAATGTACGCTGTATCTGTAGGATCTGCTATCCTTTCCAATGGTGACGGATGTGCAATTGTCAGGCAAAGGTAGCCTACAAGAAATACAGCTCCTACCATCCATTCTTTTAAAAGGAAATTAGGCCAAAATGCTTCAGTTTTCCCAGGATATTCTGAATAATCTTTCGGAATATTCGGTTTACGGTCCGCGGAGATACGCGAGTCACCTACGAATTTCATACCTTTCCCACGATGCATTGAACAATTCCCCTCCTTTATGAAAAGGTTTTTTTGGTTTTTGGTTCACCATTCTTTTATAGCGGACCTGAAATACCTTGTTTTCGGATCATCAGGAAATGAGCCGCTAGTAAAGCAAATAATGCTGCTGGCAGGAAGAATACATGAATTGCAAAGAATCGTGTCAATGTCTGTGCTCCAACGATGGTTGGATCTCCTGCTATCAATGTCTTGAGTGCCGGTCCCATCAACGGTACCGATTCGACAATTGTCAACGTAACTTTCGTTGCGAATAGCGCTTTCATATCCCATGGCAATAAATAACCAGTCAAGCCTAAAGCCAGCATGATGAAGAAAATCAATACGCCGACCATCCAGTTCAATTCACGCGGTTTTTTGTAAGCTCCCTGGAAGAAGACACGAAGAGTATGTAAAAACATCATAACGATAACTAGACTTGCTCCCCAGTGATGCATACCACGGACAATTTGACCGAAGGCAACTTCATTTTGCAAATAATAAACAGATTCCCAAGCGTTTTTAATGTCCGGGACATAGTACATCGTCAAGAACATGCCTGACAAGATTTGGATGACCGTAATAAAGAAAGTTAACCCACCAAAACAATATACGAATGCAGAAAAATGATGTGCGGGGTTAACATGTTCAGGAACCTCATGGTCAGCAATATCCCGCCATAACGGCGTAATATCTAAACGCTCGTCCACCCAGTCATATAACTTTGTTAGCAATGTTTACGCCTCCCCGTGCGGTTTTAGTTGACCCAAATAAAGTATTCCATCTTTTTCTTTCGTGTCAAAGACATCCAATGGTGAAACTGGCGGTGTCCCTTTCACATTCATCCCATCTTTCGTATACCTGCCGTAATGGCAAGGACAGAAAAATTGATTCGGATTAGTCTTATCCGTATTCCACCCTACCGTACAGCCTAAATGTTTACAGATTGGAGATAAAGCAACGATCTTACCATCATCCGTTTTGTAAACCCAAGCTGTATTTGTTTCTTCAGACTCATACCACCCATCGACCTGTTTAAAACTAAAGTCGACCCGGGTTGGTTCGGTAGTGAGTTCACCAACCTTTTGCTTAGTTGCAACGTAATCCCCGCCTTTATCAGCTGATAATACAGGATCAATTGCAAACCTAACCATAGGCATCAACATACCGGCCGCCATAAATCCACCAACGCCAGTAAGTGTGTAATTAAGGAATTGACGTCGTGAAACATTATGCTTGCTCATGCGTTTTCCCCCCCTCTATTACTATACTGAGAGCCCAAAGGACCAATAAATAGCGACACTATAAAACTAGGACATTTCCATGATATCTCAATAATTTACCAAGGTCAATATTTGTAAAACCCAAAAGGTGGCAACTATGTGTCAAATAATGCGAAAAATCCTACTTTTTTTCATTTTTCCAATTATAAGAGAAAATATCAAGGATTTGGAGAACTTGCTGGTTAATCATTTCCCTTGCTTGTTCAATTTCAAGCCCCTCTAAGGGAATGGCAGGAATCCATACTAAATTATTTTCTAATTCCCGCTCTTCTTTTTTCCACCCGAAATCCGATGTAAGAAAGAAAACATGCTCGAAATCATTTTCTTTCACTTCATTGGCCCAACGCTTTAACCGTTCAACCTTATCCATTTCATCACTTAAATAATGAAATGTCGGCAATAAAAGAATTCTACCTTTCATCTGCTTTTCAATTTCCAAGCTTAAAATGGTGAGGAATTCATTCATTGAGCCCGTTTGCTTCATTTGCCCTTTAAAAGATAGGGGAACCAAAGGAATCAAAACGGTATCCACATACTCTTTTGATTGCATATACATGTCAAGATCTTTTGCTGTCCACTTCATGTTTTTTCTTCACTCCCGATTTTTGAATCAACTCCTTATCATTTTACCATTATTTTTATAACATCTTTACCATATACCCATAGTCTTTACAAAAATGTGGATTTTATCAATGTTTTATAAAAAATAAAAACCTTTCCTGTTTACGGAAAGGTCAATTTATTTCATCCAAGTACTTTCAATTGATTCAATTGTTCGGTTAAATCCTTAAATGCTTGTTCATCATGCTTATCAAGTGCTTCATCGATTTCCTTAAGAAGACGGTCCCTTTGAAAATACAACATGCTTCTTTCTAAAAATTGTTCAGCTAGCAGCTGATCTTTTTCATTCGATGCCGTCGATTTCGGCATGAAGGGATTGTGCTCAAGTACCGCTGCATATTGATAGGAAGAGTAAGACGATTTAAAATTAAGCTGAATATAAATGTCTTCGTCCCGATTTAAACGGATATCATGAAAAGATTTCTCTGCATCGGTCGTCATGATATTGGACTTATAGAACCTGAAAGGGACCTCATCCACACAATGTGTCGACATGATCAGTCCACGTGGGCAATATTGTGCATTTTCTACAAAATGGACCTTTTTCATCAGTTGATCATGACTCATTAAGTAATTCAATATCCACACGCATTCTCTTCGTTTCAGTTGATAATGATTTAAGAACCACCGAATAAAATCCTTCTTCTCATTCACAGAAACAGGGGCAGCCACCATGAATTCCCTCCTCTGTCTTGATTTAGTTTTATTTCACTTATCTACATTTCCTCTGTGCTTTCACCTAGCCGCTCCAAGATCATTGCATACTCATCATTCGCAGGATTCATCTCAAGCAGCTTATTAAATACTTCTCTAGATGTGGCTCTGTCTCCTTCTTCAATTAAAAAGAAACCATAATCTTCAAGGAAATCTTGATTGCTCTTGAATGAATTATATGCTTTATGATAGCTGGTTAATGACTCTTTAAATTGTTCGGTATGCTGATAAGATACAGCAGCAATCCAGTCAAACTGAGGATCATCCTCTCCATATCGCCTTACTTCACCTATACACTCCAATACATCTTCATACCTTTCTTGGTGCATATACAATTTCAAAAGGGTGAGTGCAGCTTCCAGATATCCCGGATCAATGGCAAGTGCTTCTTTAAATAGATTTTCAGCCTCTTCGTCAAGCCCGCTTTTCAAGGCTATTTTACCACCGAAGAAGTAAAGTTCCTTATTGAATTCATCAGCCTTGATTCCTTCTTTGACCGTTTTCAAGGCATTTTCGAGATCTTCAAGATGTTCATAACTCTTTGCCAGGTACAAATATAGTGAATGATATTCATGATCTAATTCTTTCAGTTCAATAAACTTTCGTACGGCTGTCTCATAAAGACCTGCCTGAAAAGCTGTAAATGCATATTCAAATAGAGTATTGATTTCAAGTCCGTCCTTCAAGGCTTTCTCAAAGTACGGAAGGGCCTCCTCGAACTTGCCCGAGCTGCTTAATGCTTCAGCAAGCCTCTGATTGACATTAACACCAGCGATTTCTTGTTCCTGTTCCAAAACCTTTATGTAATTTGCAATGGCTTCCTGATCCCTGCCTTGATGAAAGAACAGTTCAGCTAGTGCAAAATCAATGATGACCTCATCTGGAAGCATTTCCTTAGCCTGCAGTAATTTCCGTTCGCTGACCTCATCCATCCCCTGCAATTGATATAGGTCCGCTTCCAAAAGCAAAGCACTTGGATATACTTCATCATCTGCACTTACTTTTTCAAGCAACAGCATCGCTTCATCTTCCTGGTCCATATCAATTAGGATTTCCGCCAACGAAACAATCAATTCTCCTTCATCGGGATAGAGTTGCAGAAGATGTTCAAAAAGATCCTTTGCCTCTTCCGCAAAGCCAAGCTGGAGCATTTCTTCGGCCAGCAATAAAATGTCCTCTGCTGACTCTGATGATTTAATTCGATTTATATGTTTAAGAGCTTCTGTTAATTCCCCTTTTTTTAAATGCTGTATAACTTGTTCCACTGTGTTCATTGTTGAATCCTTCCTTTTGCAAGATAGACTTGGTCCCTAGTCATACACACTCACGCCATAATGTAACATACTCTGCCATTAAGAACAAAATACCATGTAATCGCGAGATGCATAGTAAACAGTATTCATTAGTTTACCATACTGCAGCCTTGTATTCCATCGATGAAGTCCCCTCCCATTCTCATTAAAAAAAGGTTACTAGTTAATTCTCCATGCTACGGTAAATCTCCTTTTTGATCTTGAATCCCTTTTTCATTATTTTCATGATCAAATCAGGTACAAAATACCCCTGATGTTAGCGCTTTCAACACTTTTAAGCATTTAAAAAAAGTTTACAGACCAAATAAGGTATGTAAACTTTTTTTATATTTACTTTATCAATTGCGTCAAATGCCCAAAAAATTGTGGATATGATACATCGATGGCATCAGGGTCGGCAAGTTCCACTTCCCCTTCCGTTATCAAAGCCGCTACAGCAAGCATCATCCCGATACGATGATCCCCATGGCTTGTAACCATACCTCCATTCAGGGCTTTACGGCCTTTGATGATCAATCCGTCTGCTGTCGGGGTTATATCCGCCCCCAGGATGGAAAGCTCATTTGCAACAGTATCAATTCGATTCGTCTCTTTCACTTTTAATTCCGCTGCATCCTTGATCGTCGTTATCCCTTCTGCCTGTGTCGCCAGAAGTGCAATTACCGGTATTTCATCGATGAGACGGGGAATTAAATCACCGCTGATGGTCGTTCCTTTTAACCGGGAGCTTCTGACCGTGATGTCACCTGCAGGTTCGCCCTCGCTCGTCTTCTTCTCTATCGTGATATCAGCCCCCATCGATTTCATGACTTCGATGATTCCAGTCCTTGTCGAATTAAGGCCCACATTCTTTAATACCACTTCACTATTTTCCGTAATCGCTGCAGCCACCATGAAGAAAGCTGCCGAAGAAATATCACCCGGCACATGGATGGCCGTCCCTTTGAAGACTTGATTTCCGCTTACTTTAATCGTATGGCCGTCCTTTTCGATTTTACCGCCAAACTCCTGGATCATTCGTTCTGTATGATCACGGGTCTCTTCCGGTTCGATTATGATCGTTTCACCTTCTGCCTGTAAACCAGCCAAGATTATCGCAGATTTCACCTGTGCACTCGCTACAGGCAATTCGTAGCGAAACCCTTGTAATTTGCCTCCTCTTATGGCAAGGGGGGTATATTCGGCTCCTTTTCGGCCATCAATGGTTGCTCCCATCTGACGTAGTGGGTTGACTACCCGGGTCATTGGACGTTTGGCTATCGATTCGTCACCTGCCAAAACGGCTGAAAAATCCTGTCCTGCCAATATGCCCATCATTAACCTGATCGTGGTACCAGAATTTCCGACATCCAGTACTGATTCAGGTTCCTTTAATCCATTAAAACCTTTGCCTTCAATTTTGACGTGCTGGCCATCTTGTTCAATATGGACCCCAAGCTGCTTAAAACAGGAAATCGTACTTAAACAATCAGCTCCTGGAAGAAAATTAGTTACTGTCGTTTCCCCTTCGGCAAGGGCTCCAAACATTATCGAACGATGCGAGATCGACTTATCTCCAGGTATGGCAATCGAACCACGCAATGTTTGGATGTTCGTTTGTAATTTTTTAGTATTCATAAAACCATCCTTCCCTATATTATTATGCCAGGATCGTTTCATAATCTGTATGTCTTGAAATACACTCCGCAGCTTTTATGCGATCAACATCCGTTTGGAAACTGATGACCAGCACGCCGTATATCTCTTCCCTGGTTTCAATGATCCTTATGTTTGTAATGCTGATACCTTCTTGTGCCAAATAGCCGGTAATCTCAGAAATTATTCCGGCATAATCCGGTATATCGATATATAAATCATAAAACGCTGGTATGGCGCCTTTCGCATGTGTCGGCAAATCATCCCTGAAAATCTTGGCATCGGTAAAGAATCGAAGGATTTCTTCACTTTCTTCATTCGCAACCAGACCTTTTATATGCTCCATTTCATTCAGCCAATCATTCATTAATTCAAGCAGCACATCCCGGTTATGTAACAAAATGTCACGCCACATTTCCGGACTGCTTGAGGCGATTCTGGTAATATCCCGGAATCCACCTGCTGCGAGCCTTGAAATCAACTTGTTTTCCTTACTGTAGTTTTCTGCCTGCTTGACGAGCCCTGATGCGACAATATGTGGAAAATGACTAATGACCCCAGTCAGCTTATCGTGTGTGGCAGGACTAACAATAAGAAAGTTAGCTCTTGTCCCCTGCAGCCACCCTTTCAGCTGCTCAACTCTTTCTTCTTTGATGGTGTCCCCGGGAGTAAGCAAATAAAATGCATGTTCGAATAAATGTAATTTGGCTGCCGCAGCGCCGCTCTTATGGGAACCAGCCATAGGGTGCCCCCCAATGAAGGCCACCCCTTTATCTATCAATGGTTTCGCTGCCTTAACGACTGTATCCTTCGTACTTCCTGCATCAGATATGAGGACATCACTTTTTAAATCCATATCAGCCAATTGAGCTAAAATCTTCACGGTTTCATTGACAGGCACAGCAAGTAGAATCAAATCAGCTTCACATGCTCCCGCTTCCAAAGATGATACAGAATCATCAATGATCCCCAATAGCATCGATAGTTGAATATTCTTTTCACTTAGGTCCATACCAACAATCACGGCTTCAGGATGTGCATGGCGTACAGCCATGGCCAATGATCCGCCTATTAGACCTAAACCTATTACAAAAACCTTACCCTTCACTCTTCTCTCCCCCGCATCTTTTATGCTCCTCTAGGTATGATGAAACGTTAAAGCAGCGAATCAGAAGGTGCCTCAACTTCATTCAAAAAAGCCTTAATAGCATGGATCATTCCTTCATTTTCTTCCGTAGAACCAATCGTTACCCTCAGGCTGTTAGGAAAACCGAAAGATTTCCCCGACCTTGCGATGAAGCCGCGCTCAAGCAAATATTGAAATACCACATCGGCATCCTGTTTAAAATGGATAAAGATGAAATTACCTTGTGACGCGTAATAAGCCAAATTTTCCTTATTGCAAAATTCATAGTACTGCTTTAGCCCTTTTTGATTTTCTTCCTTGCATTTTTCAATGAAGGCCTGATCTTCCAAAGCGACGATAGCAATATTCTGTGCAAATGTGTTCACATTGAATGGTTCCCGGGATGGATCTAGTTTCTGGATGATATCCTCATCCGCCAAACCGTACCCTACCCTAAAACTGGCAAGTCCATAAATTTTTGAGAAAGTCCGGAGTATGATCAAATTTTTATATTTATTGATCCATTGATTCGTTCTAGGGTAATCCTCAGCCGTTGCATATTCACAATAAGCTTCATCCAAAACGATAAGAACATCTTCCGGCACTTTTTCGATGAACGATAATAAGTCCTGTTCCGAAATGTATTTACCTGTTGGATTATTTGGTGTACAAAGCCATACAACCGATGTTTCATCATCTATTACTTTAAGCATTCCTTCTAGATCATGAGCACCGTCAATATGAGGAACTTCCCTGATTTCCGCTCCTTCTAGTATGGCATTATGGCGATACTGCGAAAAAGTGCCTGTTGCCATGACCGTATTCTTTCCAGCTCCCAATAGACTCCTGGAGATGATTTGAATGTTCTCATCAGATCCATTTCCAAAAATAAGCTGAGTTTCTTTCACACCTGTATGTTTCGCAACAGCTTCCCTTAGCATCGTTGCATATCCATCTGGATAGATGGCAAACGAATGGGTTGAATTCCTAACGGATTCCTTGACCTTTTCCGAACAGCCAAAAGGATTTTCATTTGAAGCTAATTTCGTGATTTTTTCCAACCCGTATAGTTTTTTCACTTCATCAGTGGATTTTCCCGGTTGATAAGACTTCAAGGAAAGGACCGCTTCATTCCATTTCATGTCAATCACCTCTATATTTTTATCACTTTAAAGTAAGAAAGTGTGAGATTAGTATATCATATTCATAGATTTATGATCATCTTATATCCGCTTTGTCAAATCTGGCCGTAATACCGTAGCCCCTGCCTGGTATACATGCTGTATCTCTTTTTGAGATTTTGTCGTATTTACGTGGATCATGACCCGGATGCAAAATGGCAAGGAATTGCTCACCGGTATTTCTTTCATGCATGTAACCGGTACATAAGTCCAGCCTTCGAATTTCCTCAAGGCTTTGGCAGGGAAGACAGAACGAATCTCTTCCGTAGCAGAAAAAAATACAGAAGCTACCATATCGGGATCAACTTCGTTGACCTGAATGATCTCGGCCATCAACTTTTCGACAGCAGAAATCACTTCCATTTCTGTGTCACTTTCTACTGTAGTGGCACCCCTTATTCCTCTTATCACACATAGTCCCCCTTCTACTGAACTCTAAATCATCTCCGCCATTTCCTCTATCAGCTCAGAGTCGGCTATATCCATTAATAGCGGTGACCCTACTTCGTTTAGCAGGACAAAGGTAGCTGCATCATTGACCGATTTTTTGTCTGTTTTCATTAATTCAAGCAGCATTTCATGTTCAAGTCGGGTTGGAATGGTTATTTGATAACCTAAAGAAGAAACCCAGGCAATAAACTCATCTAGTTTGAAATCGAGATCCACTTTCTTTCTGCTTAGTTTTAGAGCGTATACCATCCCGATTAAAATCGATTCCCCATGCGTAAAGTTTCCGTATCCCATTGAACCTTCCACTGCATGTCCAAGCGTATGACCAAAATTCAAAAAGGCACGAATGCCGTTTTCCTTCTCATCCTCTTCGACAATTTTAGCTTTAATGCTAATCCCTTTTGTAATCATGGTAAGGAATTGCTCATCCGTTATATCATTCAAATCAACAATATTCGACTTTAACCATAGATAAAGCTCATTATCTGCTATCAAGGAATGTTTAATGACTTCTGCAAAACCTGACCTTAATTCTTTAAGTGGCAGAGTCTTTAAAAATTCCAGATCATAAATGACGGCTTCAGGCTGATGAAAGGCCCCAATCATATTTTTCCCCAGCGGGTGATTGATGGCAACCTTGCCGCCCACTGCACTGTCGTGGGCGAGCAAAGTCGTCGGAACCTGTATAAATGGAATCCCTCTCATAAATGTAGCTGCAACGAATCCAGCCAAGTCACCGACTGCACCGCCGCCAAGGGCAATAATCAATGACTTGCGATTAATCTGTTGTGTTAAGCAGAAGCTTTGGCATTCATAAAACACATCGAATGTTTTAGCATGCTCCCCCTCTGGCACTACATGATGCAAGACCGGTTTTCCCGTCTTGATCAGGGCGTCCTTCACAGTCTGCAAATGAAGTGCCGCCACTTTCTCATCAGTTATGATCAGAATCTTGTTTAGATGATTCAGCTCTTGTGTTATTAATTCGGGCAATTCATTGATTGCCTTCTTGCCAATTAAAACCGGATATTGCTTGGAAGCCGTTTTTATTTGGATGGATTCCATGATTTAAAACCCCTTTACTTCTTCCCGATATGATCTTATGTACTCTGCTAATTGCTCATAACGATCTGAAGGGAATTGATCAACGATGGCAGCCGCCAGTTCCCATGCCACTACCGCCTCAGCAACTACTGCTGCTGCAGGAACCGCACAACTATCGGAACGCTCGACACTTGCTTCAAACACTTCCTTCGTATCAATATCAACACTTTTCAAAGGTTTATATAAAGTGGGGATCGGCTTCATCACACCGCGTACAACTATCGGCATTCCAGTTGTCATACCGCCTTCAAAACCTCCAAGGCGATTGGTTTTCCGGTAATAACCCTGTTCTTCATCCCATGCAATTTCATCATGGACATCACTGCCGAATAGATGGGCCGCTTCAAATCCTAGACCTATTTCCACCCCTTTAAATGCATTGATGCTCATTATCGCTGCGGCAAGTTTTGCATCAAGCTTACGGTCATAATGCACATAACTTCCCACTCCCACCGGCATTCCTTCTACAATGACTTCGACGATTCCGCCGATGGAATCTCCTTTTTGTTTCGCTTCATCAATTGCATCCTTCATCTGCTGCTCTACGTTTTTGTCGAAACATCTAACGGAAGATTCTTCTGTTACCTGTTGCAATTGCTGGATCGTTTCGTATTTTGGCGGTTCTGCCTTCACTCCGCCAATTTCCAAAACATGCGATGCCACTTCTATCCCCAATAAAGACAATAGTTTTTTTGCGACAGAACCTGCCGCCACCCTTACTGTCGTTTCACGGGCTGAAGAGCGTTCCAGAACATTTCTCAAATCGCGGTGCCCATATTTAATCCCGCCGTTCAAGTCCGCATGACCAGGACGAGGCCGGGTGATTTTACGTTTAATTTCTTCAGCTTCCTCTTCTGAAAGCCCTTCACTTCCCATAATCTTTGTCCAATGTTTCCAATCATCGTTCTCGACCACCAAAGCGACCGGTGAACCGAGTGTGTAGCCATGTCTGATTCCTGAAGAAATAAAAGCCTGATCTTTCTCGATCTGCATCCTTCTTCCACGTCCATGACCTTTTTGCCGGCGTCCCAATTCTTGATTGATATCCTCATTCGAAATCGGCATTCCTGCCGGTAAACCTTCAATGATAGTAGTCAGTTGCGGACCATGTGATTCTCCCGCTGTTAAATATCTCATCTTCCAGCCCCCTTTTAGCACTTTAAAGTGTATATGTATCAATATACCACAATTTTATGAAATGTGGGTATATGTAAAACGTAAAAACCATATTGTTTGAATTTAATCACTTTTCACTCTATTTTACAAGTACTTAAACATTTTCGATATAGTTTTTCTTTTAAATCAGAGTTCTACTGGATTTGCTATTACTCGACAAACGAAAAGGACTGATCGCCAATGAGCAGAATCAGTCCCTATTTTAAAAAGTATTTACTTTTTCTTATAAAAAAATGTGTCGATCGTTTCAAATTGATATTTTCCAGGGGTGAATATTTGCTCTGTACTTCCTACAAAAAAAACCCCGCCGCTTCTTATTGATGCACTGAATTTATCATATAACAAATTTTTGGCTTCTTATAAATTAGCACATTGCGGCAAATGATTAAATCGAACCCCTGTTCAAAACGATCAGCGAGAAGATTTTGCTTTTTAAATGTCACCCTACTCTTTATTTCTTCATCAACACGATAAAAGTCCGCTTTTTTTTTCAAAGTATTTCCTTTTGATTTCTTCAGGCACTTCATTTAAGGAACGTTCAGGATACATCCCCAATTTCGCTCGCGCCAACACATTTTCATCCAGATCCGTCGCCAATATCTCTATCTGGCTAAGTGGAACCAGATTGGATAAAATCATGGCAAGCGTGTATGGTTCCTCGCCAGTTGAACAGGCCGCACTCCAAATCTTCAACTTTTTTTTGCTTGCTAATAAACCTGGAAGGATTTTCCGCTCCAACACTTCCCATCTTTTCGCATTTCGATAAAATTCGGAAACATTGATTGTCATTCTATCCAGAAACTCATTTAAAACTTCGGGATTGGTTTGAATGTCTTTATGGTATTCACGAAATGAATGATATCCTCTTTTTTCATATAGAGATGTCAATCGCCTTTTCATTTGCCCTTCCTTATATAATGCCAAATCAATGCCTGTCAGCGTTTTGATATTGTGAATAAACTCTTCATATTCTTGATGCATTCCTACGACTCCCCTGCACATAATTATTTAAGTGGTCCTTCCCTTTATATATCGGAGAGTGCCATATTTTCTTTAAACCACAATAATTCCTTACCATCCCGGGAAGCTAAAAAAGCAATGCAAAAAAAAAAACGGGTTCCATCGCATAATGACGATGAAACCCGCTTCCTATATGGTGATGAGTACTAATTAATAAACCCACTCGTTTACAAGTTTAGAATACTCAACAAGTTCTTCTTCTTTGAAGAATAAACCGATTTCACGTACAGCGCTTTCAGCTGAATCAGATCCGTGAATGATGTTTTTGCCGACAGTTACCGCAAAATCGCCACGAATTGTTGCTGCTGCTGCATCTTTAGGGTTAGTAGCACCCATCATTTGACGTGCTGTAGCGATTACATTTTCACCTTCCCAAACCATTGCGAAGACAGGACCTGAAGTAATGAAGTCCACTAATTCGCCAAAGAAAGGACGTTCTTTGTGCTCGCCATAATGTTGCTCAGCCAATTCTTGAGAAATGACCATTAATTTTGCTCCTGCAAGAAGGAAGCCTTTCTTTTCGAAACGGGAAACGATTTCACCGATTAAATTGCGTTGAACGCCGTCAGGCTTTACCATTAAAAATGTTCTTTCCATGAATGTCACTCCTAATATGTATCATTGTTATTTGCCTATATAAGGCAATACTTTTAGAATATTACCATTGTTTGATGAGTTTCGCAACTCCCATTATCAAAACTTTCTTTTTCCGATATTTTTCGCGATATCCGATAAAGTTTTTCTAGCTTTAATGGCAGGAAGACCTTTCAACTCAGTAAAAGCTTTTTCTAAATACATATCACTGATCCTCGCTGCCTGTTCAATGGCACCGGAAGTTTTTATCGCATTGATTATATGGGACATTTCATCTTTTGGCGTATCTTCCCGAACAGTTTCGATAAGCTTTTTTAACTTTGGATCCTCCATAGCGATCAAAACGGGTAAAGTGATATTACCTTGAATCAAATCACTCCCGGCCGGTTTACCAAGCTCTTCTTCCGACGCCGTAAAATCCAATATATCATCGGTGATTTGATAGGACATGCCGACATAATATCCGAATTTAAATAGCTTTTCATGAATTCCCTCTTCAACACCTGCTGAAATGGCTCCCAACTGGCAGCTGGATGCAATGAGCAATGCCGTTTTCCGTTTGATCCGTCTAAAGTATATCCGCCAATTCTGTTCGAAATTATACTTATCTTTAATTTGTTCAATTTCCCCAAGACATAGTTCAACCATGGTATCAGCGAGAATTTGATGCGCAAGCGGAGACTCGATGACCGCCATCATTTCCAGTGCACGAGCAAAAATGAAGTCGCCTGTGTACATCGCGACACGATTATCCCATTTCGACTTGATGGTAGCCGACCCCCTGCGTAAATCCGCATCATCCACAACATCATCATGTACAAGGGAAGCCGTATGAATCAGTTCCAGAGTCGCTGCGACATGCTTTACGACATGAATATCATAGTTGCCAAACTTCGCACCCAATAGGACGAATACCGGACGGATCCGTTTTCCACCGGATTGCAGTAAATGCAGGGAAGCTTCCCTTAAAACCGCGGAATCCGCTTCAATTGCGGCTTCCAGTTCTTTTTCTATTAATTGCAAATCTGCATTCAAAAATGAATACATCATCTTAAATTTCATACATTCCACCCAGCTTTGTCCATTGCTATTCTGCTTATTTTGAAGGCTTGTACCCGAAATGTGTTGCTGCTACCCCACCGAAATGGGCTTTATAACTGACATTTTCCATTCCTGCCTGCTTAAACATGTTTTCAAGCTTTTTCATGCCTGGGAAATCTCGAGCCGATTCCTGCAGCCATGAGTATTCACTATAGCTTTTTGCGAATAATTTGCCGAACATGGGCATGATGAAACGGAAATAAAAATAATATCCCTGTTTAAAGCCTAGCATCGTTGGCTGTGACGTATCCAGGCAAACGACCATACCACCTGGCTTCGCTACACGGTTTAACTCTTTAAGCACTTTCATGTAATCAGGGACATTCCGCAGCCCGAAACCGATCGTGACATAGTCAAAGCTATTATCCTCAAAAGGAAGTTCCATTGCATTCCCATGCATTAGGGAAACTTGATCCAGATTGAGTTCCTTCACCTTTTGTTCGCCGATTTTCAGCATGTTTTTACTAAAATCCAGACCAACAACCTTTCCTTCTGGTCCTACTTCATTAGCAAGGGCAATGGTCCAGTCCGCTGTTCCACAGCATACATCCAGTGCATGGGCGCCTTTTGGGACATTCATGATGGCCATTGTAGCCTTCCGCCATTTAAGATGCTGTTTAAAGCTGATGAGGGAATTCATCTTGTCATAATTTCCGTAAATCTTTTCAAAGACATGATGAACTTTTTGCTCTTTAGACTGCTCCATGATTCACCCTTCTTTCACATATGAATTTGCCATACTCTCTGTTTGTTCCAAGATGGCCTTCACTCTTTCCAGTAGTTCATCATCCAACTTTGCCAGCTTCCGCATCGAGCGCTCTACGGATTGCCTGGCTTCCCTCAGGCACTTGTCCAATTGGGTGCGCACCTGTTCTTCCTTTTCCGAAATGGGAACATCCCCACCGATCGAGTCATCAAAAGGCATTTCCCTTAGGACATTAAAAACTATTGATTCCCCCGACTTCATATACCTTCTCTTCTCGGCATGCAACCGTTTTAAAAGCAGCAGATCTTCCGATATCTCTATCCAGGCAGGCTCATTATAGTAATCCGCAAGTTTCTGAATCAGCGAAGCCTCGATCGCTTTTATCGTCATTAAAAGCGTTGGTACATCTTGAATCGACCCTTGTTGGTATAGAATGATTTTATTATCATTTATTTTTTTTATCGCGCTTGAAAGGATACGGATCATATCAACATTACCTATACTGGCAAGCCCTTGATAATATAAGCCACTATAGTAATCACCGGCAAGCACTTGTAATTGACGATTTTTCAATACTTCGGGCGACTCGATTCCTTCACCCGAATTCGAGACGATTTCATGGGTATCCAGAGCTATTTGCACTAACATGGTTGAAATGATGTATTGATTCCGTTTTTCGCTTGTAACGTCCAAATCGTTAAACAATCCCCAAAGCAACATCAGTTTATCTTCGTCCAAGCTTGGCTTTTGTATATACTTCAACAAATATGGATGTTGAGCTTTCGTTTCTATTAATCGTTTTAATTGCCTTATGTCGTCCGTTATGTTTAACAATTGAGATCACCCTTGCATCCCCGAAAGATAATTTTTTTCATACATATTGGTTTCTGTCTGTGTAAAATACACATTATTATACCATAAAAACAATCAGATGAAATGGTCAACGTTTATAAAATGAAACTTCCAAAAACAAGGAAATCATCGACTTTTGCTCTTCAAAAAATGGATGCGGGAAATTTACAGCTTGTTAAACGCGATATCAGGTGATTGATTTATAATTAACCAAGCATTGAGAAACGATCATTTGTCAGGTGAATTCTTTTTCGAATCACTTTCTATCTCTCCGAATGGAGTATAAACCTTTGCATGGCCCCTGATTTTAATTGCCGAGGTATGCTCCGTGAATTGTGCGATCATCACCTCTCCTGAGTCCAGTTTTTCGGAGTGGTGAAACTTGGTGTCCGTTCCCCTTGTCAACCCGATGACATTCACACTATCCTCAATGGCTTTGATTACGACAAAATCATTCAGAATCTTTTTATCATTCATTTTTTCCTGCCCCCATATCCTTAGTCTTTAATGAATGCCAGTACTTCAGCTCTAGTACGGTGATCCTTCGCAAACGTTCCCCTTACAGCTGAAGTCACTGTTTTAGATCCGGGTTTTTTCACGCCTCGCATGGTCATGCACATATGTTCAGCCTCTACTACAACCATTACACCATGAGGCTCGAGCTTTTCCATTATCGAGTCTGCAACTGTAGATGTGATGCGCTCTTGAAGCTGCGGACGCTTCGATACAGCCTCAACCGCCCGTGCCAATTTGCTTAAACCAGTCACTTTTCCGTTTTTCGGAATATATGCTACATGGGCTTTCCCGTAAAAAGGGACTAAATGGTGTTCACATACCGAGTAAAACGGAATATCCTTTACAAGTACGAGTTCTTCATGGTCCTCCCCAAAAACAGTATCGAAATATTCCTTTGGATCCTGATTAAGTCCAGAAAAAATTTCTTCATACATTCTGGCTACACGAGCAGGAGTATCCAGCAGTCCTTCCCTCGTTGGGTCTTCCCCTACAGCCTCGAGAAGCATTTTAACCGCTTCTTCTAATTTGGCATGATCAACATTCGCCATTTTTTGTACCTCCTAAAAAATCAATAATATTATGTATTCAGATAAAAAAACCAAAGCGCGTTGCACCCGGAAATCCATAATTGCAATTATAAAGCGACCGATTACCCAAAGATTGAAGCCCTTTAAAGGCGGTTTCGGATGGGTATTTTCTTGTGACAGATTTACCATCTGAAGCGTATCTAAAATATTCACTGTCTTTTATATTATCACAGATGGAAATTAAGAAGCAAAAAAAGGACCGCGTTTTCACGCGGCCCTTTTCGGTTAAGCACCCGTATGTAATGGTAGAATTACTTCACTGCATCTTTCAGCGCTTTACCGGGTTTGAAAGCTGGCACTTTGCTAGCTGCAATTTCGATTTCGTCACCAGTTTGTGGGTTACGGCCTTTACGAGCCGCACGTTCACGAACTTCAAAGTTACCAAAACCGATCAATTGGACTTTATCACCGTTTTTTAGAGCTTCTAAGATTGTATCAAAAACAGCATCAACAGCTTTTGTAGCGTCTTTCTTAGAAATTTCAGTTGCTGTAACAACTTCATTAATTAATTCTGTTTTGTTCATGCCATTCACCTCCTCCCAAAAGGAATCTTTATAAAAAATCATTATTACAACACTATAATAGTGATTTGATATTAGGTTCGGTCAAAAAATTTTCATTCCCTGACAATCAAGGATTACCAAGCCGATTTAATTTCCAAATAATTCATTCAGAAATTTATAAATAGGTTGAAATCGCTGTTATAACGCGTTTTCTGTATGTAGATTATCACAAATCCTATAAGCTTAGCAAGGGAATTCAAAAAATAATGGGAATCTTTTCATCAATAATTGTATATATTATAAATTTTGTCTTTCGCTATTCATCATTTCCCTTTTTTATAGAAATTAAACTTATTATATTGCTGAAAATCGCTTAACCACAAGGTTTTTTCAAGATTATACTAAAGAACAGCAGATTAATTCAAATATTAGCGTTCATAAATGATATTTTTCTTTCGATCCTGCGGTTTCTTCCATGTAAAAAGACCAATCCATAAATGGAGTTGGTCCGGCCTTAAACGTTTTCTATAAGATGATGGCAATCAAACCGCCACTGCCCTCATTAATAATCCTCTCAAGTGTTTCTTTTAATTTATAGCGTGCATTGTCTGGCATCATCGCTAATTTCACCTGAATGCCTTCCCTTACGTAGGAACTTAGGCTTCTTCCAAAAATATCGGAGTTCCAAATGGAAAGTGGATTGTCTTCAAAATCCTGCATCAGATACCGTACTAATTCCTCACTTTGCTTTTCCGTACCGATGATTGGCGAGAATTCGGATTCGACATCGACCTTGATCATATGGATGGAAGGAGCTACAGCTTTTAGCCTGACACCGAACCTGGCTCCCTGGCGGATGATTTCCGGTTCATCAAGACTCATATCGTTAAGGGATGGGGCTGCGACACCATATCCAGTTTGTTTAACCATTCTCAAAGCATCGGCCACCTGATCATATTCTGCTTTCGCATACGCAAAGTCCTGCATCAATGATAACAGATGATCCTTGCCCCGAATCTCCACACCGACAATTTCCTTCAGAATATCATCATATAGTTCATCCGGGGCGTATAGGTCTATTTCTGCAACACCCTGCCCCATCTCAATGCCTGCAAGCGCTGCACGGTCAATGAACTCGAATTCATTGAAATGACCGACTACACGATCAACATCCCTCAGGCGCTTAATGTCCTTGACTGTCTCTTTAACCGCTTCCTGGTAACTTTCCCTTAACCAATGATCCTCACGCAGAACCATTACCCAGCTCGGGAGATTAACATTGACCTCGAGAACAGGAAATTCGTACAAGGCCTCGCGCAGTACGCTGTAAACATCCGATTCCCGCATTCCTTCGACACTCATGGCCAATACGGGGATATCATACTTTTCCTGCAAGGATTCCCTCAATGCTACCGTATTCGGGTGGTGAGGCTGAACGGAATTGACAATCATGATAAACGGCTTGCCAACCTCCTTCAATTCTTCGACGACCCTTTCCTCGGCCTCTAAATAATCACTTCGCGGGATTTCTCCTATCGAACCATCCGTCGTAACGACCACGCCTAATGTGGAATGATCCTGAATTACTTTACGAGTACCGATCTCGGCAGCTTCATTGAACGGAATCGGCTCTTCATACCAAGGCGTGTGAATCATGCGGGGACCATTTTCATCCTCATACCCTTTTGCCCCGGGTATTGTATAACCGACACAATCGACTAAACGGATGTTCACGTCGAGACCTTCAGCTACTTGAATCGATGCTGCCTGGTTCGGTACGAATTTGGGTTCCGTCGTCATGATCGTCTTTCCGGCAGCACTTTGAGGCAATTCATCCTGTGCCCTGGCACGGTCCGCCTCAGACGGTATATTCGGAATGACGACTAGCTCCATGAATTTTTTAATAAATGTGGATTTTCCAGTCCTGACGGCACCGACCACCCCCAAGTATATATCGCCACCGGTCCGTTCAGCTATATCTTTAAAAATATCTACCTTTTCCAAGGTATCCCCTCCCGAATTAGAGTTTTGGGATTTCGTTTATCCATTTGCATTTATTTAGGACAATATATATCTATGATGTTGTCCTAAAAATTTATTCCATTTATTTCCCTGGTTCAATCCCTTCCTCCACCAGAAATTTTTATATAAGGGTTGTTATTTTAAAAGTAAGATGAAATAAAGATAAAAGAAATAACCCTTCCCCTACAATATATTTTGCAGAAGAAGGGTTATGCCTATTTTGTAAGAAATATTGGAGTATTTGTTTTTTCATCAATTGTATATGGTAACGAATAGGCAGGGACGAACTCCGAACTCTGCACCAGCAGTTCCCGGATATCTTCACCTTGCTTGATTTTCCCCTCATTCTTCTTCAATGCCTCAAGTAAATCCGGGGTATAATCAACAAAAATGCTGCCTTGACCATCGACTACAAGGTATAAATCTTTTTGTGAAAATGGACTCGTGACCGTCGGAGCTTCCTTCAGGCCCATCTTTTCATAATCAAGCGTGAAGACATTATCGGATAACCTTTCCTTAAACGGCGGGTATCCGTTGCTTTGCTGATAGGCAGTCAATCTCAAGGAAACATCCTGAATCTTCTGCGCCATCCTGACATCCAACAGCTTTACAGTCGGATCTTTTTCAACATTAACGAGGATGTATTGAAAGACACCCCCTGATTCAAAGGCATTGTCCGGCGGTTCAGCCATATACCTCGGCGAAATCTTAGAAAATTTTATGACATATTTTTGATAAATCGGTGTCCCTGCATCTTTAGTAACTATCGGCAGTATGCCGCCTTCATCCTTCTGAAATTGATCCACTGCACTTTGGACGGATTGTATTTGTTCTTTATAAGGCTGTTGGTTTTGCATTTTTTGCTTCTCCGGATATAAGCAGCCGGATAATGATACAGAGATGCATAATAAACATAATATTTTGAAAAAATTTCTCATCATTTCTCCTCACCTATCAAGTGGTTGGCCCGCTAAGAACAACGATAAGGATGATCAAGCCGGCCAGAATCATAAGTATGTATGCGATAATTGCTGTCAAGACTCTCCAAAAACCTTTTAATTTATAGCGGCTTAAGTAGATTAGAAATATAGAGATAACCATAAAGCCCATAGCTATAAAGGATATCCACATTTTTTGCAGAGCAGGTGTCATATCTTCATCACTCCTTTTTCCAGAAATTATTATAACATACCAAATTACGTTAAAGGAATTAAATTGTCCAATCTGTGTAATTCCCGTTTTCATTACTCGTTCTCGTGAAAAAAAATTCTGAGATCCAGTTATATAACGAGAAATATCTAATTATTCCCTCCTCCAAGCAACAAAAAAACAGCGCAATGACTGTTTCAGTTTATAAACAAACTCGATAATAATTGAGTTTGTCGACAGTTTTTTAAGGTGTTTAAAATTTGACCGTTGATTGGAACGTAGGGTACTCGCTTTACCCGGAAGGTCCGCCCTAGGCTCTATTAGCGCCTGTGGGGTCTCTCTTGGCCCCGCTTTCCAGCAGGAGTCTCGTATGTTCCGTTCCAGTCAACCTTGTGTTAACAGGAAGATAAGCTCCTTATTTAAGGATGAATACTCGAGGTGGTGAGGATACCTTTGATCAGCTTGAAATGTTTACTTAGACCACCTCTTGCAGATTAGTAAAATGTAGGTTGCCATTCATGTAAAGAAGATGGCCACCTGGACTTGACGAAGGGGAGAAATGGTCGAAATAATGACCTTGGAGATTTCATCATTATCTAAAACTGCCACAAATTCAAAAAGGTTTCGGAATGATGCCATTCCGAAACCTTTTTATCTACAGTCTGAATCAGCCCAAAGGCTGTTTTTCTGCTTTTTTTAATTAAGATTGAAGAGTCGGCAAGACTTCTTTAAACGCTTTAATTACTGTATCGACTTCATCCAGCTTAATAGTCAATGATGGCTCGATCCTGATTGTTTTGGAATTAATAAGCGTACCTGCCACCAAGATGCCTTTATCAAAAAGGGCTTTTGAGAATTCATAACCCACTTCATCTTTATGGAACTCAATACCGATCATTAATCCTTGGCCGCGGATTTCCAGCACCTTATCTTTGTGCTCAGCAGCCACTTCCCTTAACCCATTTAAGAAGTATTCTCCAACTTCCGCAGCACGCTGCGGTAAGTTTTCTTCCAAAAGTACGTCGATCGTAGCGATGGCCGCAGCACAAGCTAATGGATTTCCACCAAATGTCGTAGTATGCATGAATGGATTGTCGAACCAGCTTTTAAATACTTTCTCATTGGCTACAACAGCGCCGGCAGGCATTACACCGCCACCAAATGCTTTCGCTAAACAAATAATGTCCGGAACAACATCATATAGCTCAGAAGCGAACATTTTACCTGTCCGTCCCATTCCTGTTTGCACTTCATCCAAGATCAATAACGCATCATATTCGTCACACAATGCCCGAACCTGCTTTAAATAATCTTGCGGAGGAAGAATGACCCCTCCTTCACCTTGAATAGGCTCCAACAGCACAGCAGCAACATCTTCACCGACCAATGCGCAACTTTCAAACGTTTTTCTCATCATATCCACATCACCGAATGGTACATGACGCACACCTGGTACCAACGGGATGAACGGTTTTCTGAACATGCCCTTTGCCGTTGCCGATAGGGAGCCAAGGCTTTTGCCATGGAATGATTTTGTCGTGGAAATGATCGTGTATTTGTCACTGTACATTTTAGCCAGCTTAAGTGCAGCCTCCACGCTCTCGGTACCGCTGTTCGTAAAGAACGAATATTTTAGATCTCCCGGCGTGATTTCGGCAAGAATCTTGGCAAGCATTGCACGTAATGGATCAAGCAAGTCCTGGCTATGAAGGGCTTGTCTTTGTAACTGATCGGTTACTGCCTTTACTACTTTAGGGTTACGATGGCCAACATTATAAATACCAAAGCCACCTAAACAATCAATATATTTTTTTCCATTTACATCCGTAAAACAGGAATCTTGATCAGACCACTCCACCGAAGCGAATTGTGTGTCTTTAGTGACCGTCTTCCGGTATTCCAAAAACCCAGGGTTTACATGGTTACGGAAATTCTCGACCGTTTCTCTTGTTACCCACTGTGCATCTTCTTTTGAAATTTCTTTTTGCTCGATTAATTGAAGCACCTTTTTAATATAATCTTGAGTTGCTGATTGGTTAGCTTGAGTGTTTTTACTTTCTACGTTAATTGACATTTTATAATCTCCTTTTTTTATAGTTTTAGTTGATGGGTTAATTAAGTTTGCTTTTTTTTATGAAACTTTGATGCTTACCTCCCTTTTTTCTTATACTTACTAATCAAGCAAGAACCATGCCAAGTTAATTAACCAATAAAAACGCATTTTTTTAAAAAAATCACTCTAAAACTATGCAAATATGCATATCGTTATTTCACTTTGCATAATCGAGTTTGGGAAATCATTGAAAAGCTTCGAAAATGCCTTCATAAAAATAAAAGCCGTTGACAAGTGATTTTCATCACTCGGCAACGGCTTTTAATCAAAATGCATCATTTTCGATTTTCTTACTTTGTTCAGCTAACACTTTTTGATACTTCCTGCTCACTGACGATTGACTTATCCCAAGCGCTTTAGCCGCTTTGGTCGTGGTTTTATACTGTTTCATGGCAAGCATGATCAATTGTTCTTCCACATGATCCTGCGCTTCCTGCAGCGGAAGGATTCTCGTAATGATGGGTTTCGTTTGTTTAAAGTCACTGCCCACAGGTATGAACCTTTGAATGAAGTCAGCATCGATCATCTCTTCATCTGCAGAAACAACCAATCTTTCAATCATGTTCTGCAACTCACGAATGTTTCCCGGCCAAGTATAGACTTCCAGTATATTTAATGCATCGGGGGAAAAGTGATAATTCCGCTGATACCTTTCATTCAGTTTTTGCAGGAAATGAAAGGCTAGCGGCGGTATATCCTCCGGCCTTTCCCTTAATGGGGGCACATGTATGGGTATGACGTTCAACCGATAGAATAAATCTTCCCGGAACGTGCCCATCTCGACCATTTTTTCCAGACTCTTATTCGTGGCCGCAACAATTTGAACATCAATGGAAATGGGTGTAGTGCTGCCAATCGGAATCACTTCCTGTTCCTGGAGTACCCGCAGCAGCTTGACTTGCAGATGTATGGGCATGTCACCAACTTCATCCAGGAATAAAACACCTTTATTAGCCTGCTGAAAGTATCCTACCTTCCCATTTTTATCCGCTCCTGTAAAGGAACCCTTCGTATAACCAAACAATTCACTTTCGAGAAGGTTTTCCGGAATCGCCCCACAATTTATCTTCAGGAAAGGCTGTTTAGATCGCCTGCCCATTTTATGAATGGCTTCAGCTATCACTTCTTTACCTACTCCCGACTCCCCATTGATTAATACAGTAGATGAAAAATGGGCGATTTTCTTGACTTGGCTGATTATCTGCTCCATTTTAGGACTTGCAAAAACCAACTCTTTATAAAATTGATCCTGTTTTTTGAAAGAGTCCAGTTCTTTCCTCATTTCATTTAATTCCGATTTCAATTGTGTCGTTTCCGTTATATCCCTTGATGCAATGACTATTCGATCTATTTCCCCTTTTTCATTGAACACAGGGGTGCCGACGGAAAGGACTTTCTTATTCATTTTCGTATCTTGGACAATCGATACTTTCTTTTTTTGTTCAAGGACTAACCGGGTTACCGAAGGATTAAAAATCCCTTCATCTTCTAATTGCAAGAGATTCTTCCCGATATAATCTTTTAAGTCCTTCCCCCAGAATCCCGAGATGATGCTGTCACTATAGCGCAGCAGCTCTCCTTTTTGATTGACTACAAGTATTTCATCATAGATATTCGCTAAAATGGCATTCAAATCTTTATTCGAGCTTTTTATCAATTCTATTTCCATGGCCATTTCCTCAACCATCGGTAAATCCTGAACGATGATGATCAGGCCCTCGACTTCTTTTTCATGGTTCAGAATCGGGCTATAGTCGACAAGCACACTCATGACATCAGTAATCTCCAACTGATTCAGAATACTGCTCCCGCTGGAAAACACGCTATGTATATGCTGCTTATTGAAGATGTTCGCAGCAGGTTCATTAAGGACTTGTTCAGAAGGTTTTTTTATCATCTTCAAGCCTGATTCATTGAAGTTCACGATATTCTTTTCTTTATCAGCCACAAATATCCCCATAGGAATGGAGGTTAATATAACATTTAGCAGGTCTAAATTTTGTTTGCTGTCCTGCTTGAATAATTCAGCTAATACATCTTCCCTTTTTACATAACCGGTTAGCAGGCCATCATCCGTTTTTATCAGTACGATAGGCTCACCGATAATTTGAAACAAATGCGGCAAGGAAATGTTAGGGTGCAATTTACAGACATTATCAATCGAAAAAGCATACTGTAAAAGCTGATCGACTGTCGTTATTTTTTCATTTAACGGGAGGTCATCCATGCGGATATACGCAAACACTTGATTTTCCTTCATAAGAAAGAAGAAAGGTTCCTGTATCTCATGAATATTTTGGTCTGAAAATGTAGGCTGATCAATTGTTATAGTTATGAATGGTCTAATTTTATCATCCGGAATAGATAACACAGTTTCACTCTCCTTTTGTAACCTAACCTATATTTTATCACAATTCCGAATTGCAAGATAAAAAATAAGAGGCACCATTACTCATATCCAGCATTTACCTTTACTCATCCCACGACAAAAGGGTCCTTAAACGGACCCTTTTGACCTAAAAACCTGATATGCAGCTTAGACTTATTTTATAAAGGACCGTCCACCTTATCTTATACATTCCAATCATGTTTGAATTTTGCTTATTCCTGTTTGTTATGATTCATGGATGGCGTCCCTCGCTAGGGCTTTTTATACAGATAGGACAGCTCCCTCCATACCGTCATTACGGCTTCATACCTGTTTGCAACATTATAAGGAACCAAGGGTAAAATATATGCTTCCAATGCTTCTGCCCCCGTCACTATTCCTTATTCATCCCCCTACATAATTTCCCAGATAAATAAATACCATCAAAAGCAAGGCGACGAACATTAGTACAGCATTGCATTCGCACCCATTTTCCCAACCATAATACGGAAACCGTCACAATAATCAGTAAATTCAATGCTTATGGAAAGGTCAGTACAAAAGGAAATATATTAAAAGCAATATAATTGAAATGAATAATTAATCCATCAGTGTCGACTAACCTGCAAAAACAGGCATATGTATGAATGGACTTTTGCATATAAACCTACACCGAACCTGCCGAAGGAATGACTTTGCCAACATTACATAACCGTACGCCGGGAAAAGCATTACCATGAAAGCTCCCGGGCACCATACTAAGCGACATATTCTTGCCCTAAGCGCTGGATACATGTTGCTAACGCCATGAACGGAATAGACAACAAGCAATAGCATTAATGACCTCTTCATTTCTCATCAGCATATAACACCCTCCCTCGTGTAATGAAACAGTAGAATACATTCACTGTGCTTTTTCAAATTGGAATAGCGGAGGGGATTCCGTAAACCATTTTGTCCGATATAGAAGATAACCAATCCCAATTACCGCCCAGACTATTCCTAAAATCAAGGAACTCATCTCGAGATTAAGCCAAAGGATGAAGACCGAAGCCGCGCCTAAAACCGGGGACAGAATAGTTGAAAGAAATCCTTTAATCGTTCTGAAGCTTTTGTTTCTTATCGAATGGACGATTACACAAATATTCACGAAGGTAAAAGCGATTAATGCCCCAAAGTTTATGAGGGAAGTGGCCGTAACCAAATCAAGGAATAAGGCAACCAGTGATATCGACCCGACAAAGATGACATTAAAAAATGGCGTGTTGTATTTGGGGTGGATAAACCCAAATAGTTTTTTCGGAATCATTTGGTCACGCCCCATGACATATAGCAACCTAGAAACACTAGCGTGAGATGCAAGACCGGAGGCAAGGGTACCGCATAAGGTTCCTGCAAGAAAGAATGCCTGAAATAACTTCCCGCCCACGAAAAGGGCAATTTCCGGAGAAGCTGCTTCAGGATCGCTAAAACGGGAAACATCCGGGAAAAATAACTGTGTAAAGAATGATGCCGTCACGAATAAAACTCCTCCGATCAGGGCAGTCAAAAAGATGGCCCGGGGAACCGTTTTGGATGGATTCGGCGTTTCTTCCGATAAAGTAGTGACTGCGTCAAACCCCAAAAAAGAAAAACAAAGGATTGTAGCACCAGTTATGAGCGTCGAGATCTCCATATGGGGCCCGATGAATGGCTGAACCGACAAGACCTCTCCAGTCCCTTCTCCACCCATGACTCCTTTAACGACAAGTGCCCCAAAAATGACGATGACCAACATTTGAAAAAAAACAAGGAAGCTATTAAAGTTGGCCGCAAAATTAACATTGAATAAGTTAATGACCGTCATTAAAAGGACAAATGCCACCACCCATATCCACGGGTATACTTCCGGAAAAAGAGCAGTTAAGTATATTTTTGTCAAAATGCCGTTCACCATCGGTAAAAATAAATAGTCAAGTAACGAAGACCACCCGACGAGGAAGCCTAAATGCGGACTGATCGTTTTTTGTGTGTACGTATAGGATGAACCTGCCTGCGGATATATTTTAACCATTTTTCCATAACTGGCTGCTGTAAACAACATTGCCAAAAGAGCAATGATATAAGCGGTCGGCACATGCCCCCCGGTTTTTTCGGAAACTATCCCGAATGTATCAAAAACAACCATCGGCGTCATATATCCAACACCGAGCAATACGATATGCCACAAGTTTAATGACCTTTTCAGATTACCTGTTTGCATGTATCATTCCCCTTCCTTTTATGCGAGAAAAGTTAAGACAAACTTTTCTGGCCTCCCTTATAAATTGTTGGTCATATTACACTTCGCAATTTTCATACCAAAAAAAAGGGTCGATTTTTAACAAAAAACAAGGAAATATGTAGAATGATTTATGCAAATCTGAATAATCTATTCAATTATTCATAAATAGAAGATTTTTTGCCCATAAAAAAAAGCAGAAGATATTTAGATATCTTCTGCTCATTTGACTAAATCCCCCGTGCCGAGGTCAAATTACTAGTTTACTTTCGTTGCATTGTATGCTGATACACGGCAAGGCGCATCATCAAATGCCTAATTTAATGAAATTCTTTTATGAAAATCAACAGATTGGAGATTAATCCTGCTGCCTGCTATCCAATATGTTAAAAAGTTCTTCCATCTCATTCGTTTTTGAACGATTCATCAAAAGGTCAACTGCCTTTTTCACTTCTTCCCCATTGAATAAAACATCGTACAAGGCTTCGGTGATCGGCATATTCACTTCGTACTTTTGGGCTAGTTGATAGGCGGCTTTAGTGGTTCTGACGCCTTCAACGACCATCCCCATGTTTTCCAAAACTTCTTCAAGCTTTTGCCCTTTACCAAGCATATTCCCAGCTCTCCAATTACGGGAATGAACGCTTGTACAAGTGACGATCAAGTCGCCAATCCCAGCTAAACCTGAAAACGTTAGTGGGTTAGCCCCCATGGCCACCCCTAGACGGGATATTTCAGCCAACCCTCGAGTCATTAATGCAGCCTTGGCATTATCCCCATAGCCTAAACCATCCGTGATGCCGGCAGCCAAAGCGATGATGTTCTTTAAAGCCCCTCCGATTTCAACACCAATCAAGTCCGGATTCGTATATACACGGAAATTATTATTGATAAAGATGTCCTGAACCCTTTCGGCAGCTTTCATATTCTTTGAAGAAACGGCAACTGTTGTCGGGTGACGTAAACTGACTTCTTCCGCATGGCTCGGTCCTGAAAGAACCACTATATCCTTAAGCCATTCTGACGAAGAGACTTCTTCAATCATTTCCGATATACGAAGCAGGGAATCAGGTTCAATTCCCTTACTCACATGAACGATTGTCAACGGTTTATCATGAGCCTCTTCAATCTGGCCAAGCACTTCCCGATAGGCTTTTGTCGGAACAGCCAAGATTATTATTTCAATCCCGGCCAATGCTTCCTTAATGGAAGAATAACCTTTAATCCCCAAAGGCAATTCAATCCCAGGCAAGTATTTTTCATTCGTATGATTTTGATTGATTTCATCGATTTGTTTCTGGTTATGTCCCCATAATCTCACTTCATGCTGGTTATCAGCGATTACAAGCGCTAAAGCAGTCCCCCAGCTCCCAGCTCCAATCACTGCGATACTTTCTTTTTCTTTTACCACGGTATAACCACCTTTACTATTTTCTCTGGCGTCCAAAAATTCGTATTGGTGTTCCTTCAAAACCAAAGGCATCCCTAATTCGATTTTCTAAAAATCTCTCATATGAGAAATGCAATAACTCAGGATCGTTAACGAATACGACGAAAGTTGGCGGCTTGATGGCTACCTGTGTCGTATAGTAAATTTTCAAACGGTTGCCATTATGAGTCGGTGTCGGATTCATTGCCACGGCATCCATTACCACTTCATTCAATACATTTGTCTGAACCCGGATAGCATGATTCTCACTAGCCTGATCAATGACCGGTATTAAGGTATGTGTCCGTTTTTTCGTTAAGGCAGAAAGATAAATGATTGGCGCATAATCCAAGAACAGGAAATGAGCACGGATCTTTTCCTCAAAATCCTTCATCGTTTTTTCATCTTTCTCGATGGCATCCCACTTATTGACGACGATGATGACCGCCCTACCCGCTTCATGGGCATATCCCGCAATTTTCTTATCCTGCTCACGAATTCCTTCTTCAGCGTTCAGGACTACAAGAACAACGTCTGAACGTTCAATTGCCCTTAATGCACGAAGTACGCTATATTTTTCCGTACTTTCATACACCTTGCCTTTTTTCCGCATCCCTGCTGTATCAATAATGACATACTCTTTGCCATTATACTTATATGGAGAGTCAATCGCGTCACGAGTCGTACCTTCAATATCACTGACAATGACGCGTTCTTCACCTAACAATGCATTGACCAGAGAAGATTTACCTACGTTCGGTCTTCCAATCAAACTGAATTTAATGACATCATCAGCATAATCCGGGCCGTCAAATTTAGGGAAATGTTTAGCCGCTTCATCCAGAAGGTCACCAAGACCAAGTCCATGAGACCCGGAGATCGGGAATGGATCGCCAAAACCTAACGCATAGAAATCATAAATTTGATCTTTCATTTCTGGATTATCGACTTTATTTACTGCAAGGACAACCGGCTTTCTTGATTTATAGAGTATCTTTGCGACCTCTTCATCAGCAGCCGTTACACCTTCACGACCATTCGTCATAAAAATTATCACATCAGCTTCGTCAATGGCAATTTCAGCCTGCTGGCGAATTTGTTCTAGGAACGGCTCGTCACCGATATCAATTCCACCTGTATCAATAATGTTGAAATCATGTGTCAACCATTCACCCGAACTATAAATCCTGTCCCGGGTCACTCCTGGAACGTCTTCAACAATCGAAACCCGTTCCCCAACTATTCTATTAAAGATTGTCGATTTTCCCACGTTCGGACGACCGACTATCGCAATTACCGGTTTTGGCATTGCTATTCACCCTTTCTGCTACTATATCTCTGTCAAAGTCACGAAATTCATGAATGCATTTATTACGGTTGCTTTGCATTATTGATTTTCATAATTCCCTTTTAAAGGAAAAGGTTGTATTCATCATCATTTAAAGGAATCTTTCATCAGTAAGGATAATCCCAACTGATGTTCAGTTAAACTCATCAGGTATTCACGGGCGGTTTGTCCACTTGACGCCCCGGTTCCTTAGGTGACATGAAGCTGAACCCTCTGCATGCTAAAACTTGATTCTAAACAGCCCAAAAAAATGAAGAAAGCTTCGGCATACGGCTTCCTTTTTAATTGTTTAGAGCATTTTACGATTTATCTACAGACCTCTAACTATCCTATAGTAACAAATTTCTCGCCAATCAACAATGATTGTATGAATAAAAGCCTTCCAATTCCAATTGGTTCCATTTATATTTCTGCCTTTTGATAAAACAGCTAATACCCCATATTAATTTTCTCCATACTCATTGATTAAAATTCTCTTTTCCTTGTTTTGATAAAAATCTCGAATGGGAAATTGTATAAATGTATTGGCCAACCAGTTCCAACATTCTCCACAGTATGTTTGCTCCCAATACCAGCACGGCATTATCATGCCATGCGTAAGCAAGGGCCACATAAGGTAAAGAGTGGTAAGCAAGTAATCCGGAATATATGATATCTCCCAGCAGCATCCCAATTAAAAGGACGAACAATCGATGTTTCCAATTTTTAAAAAGTAATAATATAAGATAATTCAGGAAAATACACAAAAGATAAGAGGGTTTCATTATGAGCCATATCGGATCAAGTAAAGAAAAAAGTTGAAAACTCGCATAAGCGAGAGTGATAATAAGACTTCCGCTGATCAGTTCCATCATCTTGATGATTGTTTTCTTCCTAATATACACACACAGAATAAAGAAAAGATACGGTCCGCTCAAATGCACGGAAACCAACGGAGCCTCCAGTTTAAAGCCCGCTAATACCATTACGGCTAATAGATGAAAAAGAAAATCAAAACGAAAGGGAACCGTTTTCGGAATAAAATACATGACAATGACCCAAACTATCCATGAAATCCAATAAAATATAATTCCATCCATGCAGCGTCCCCCCTTTTAGGAACATTATGGGTTGTTTATTCAAAGTATAAACGTTAAGCACGGCATTTAATGAGGAAACGTTACCCCATTCATTAAAAAAGGAGGTGTGAACATGGGAAAAGATCGACAAGAGAAGAAATTAAGAGAAAGTAAACGGGTGGAGTCCGACAGGGACCAATCACTGGGTCATAAAGGGGCAACAAGAATGGAAAGCCCAGAAGAGGCACGAAAAAGGAATAGTTAAGTCTATCCATGAACAAAAAGGAAGCATCTCAATCGTTTCAATGAGATGCTTCCTTTTTGTGGTCATTCATTTAGCATACGCGGAACAATCAATGCCTCTTTGAGATAACCAATGATAGGTATTTCCTTTGATGACTAATTTCGATTTTCTTAGCTCTGAGATATTACCGCATCCGAGTGCTGTCATGATGACCTTTAAATCTTCATGTATGTAATGTATTTCTTTAATTAAATGCTCCAAGCCCGACTCTTTATAGAGCTTGAGGAAATGTCCAGCCAATCCGACACCTTTCGCTCCTAGCGCCAGGCTTTTTGTAATTTCCAAAGGGCTTTGAATGCCACCCGACCCAATGACTGAAAGCTGCGGTGAAACATTCACTGCTTCGACAATCGAAGCGGCTGTCGGTATGCCCCATTCATTAAAATATCCGAGTATTTTTGCTCGTCTTTCATTCTCGATTTTAGCAAAATTCGTTCCGCCAAACCCGCCTACATCAATGATTGAAACACCTACGGAATGTAATTGCCGCACCGTTTCCATACTCATCCCAAATCCAACTTCTTTTACGATGACAGGAATTCCGATCGTTTTATTGATTTTTTCTATTCTCGAAAGGGTACCCGCAAAATCCCTGTCCCCTTCAGGCATCGTCAATTCTTGGATGACGTTAATATGTATTTGAAGGGCATCGGCCCCGATCATTTCGCTTGCCCGCTTAGCCTGTTCGACTGTTGCTTCACCACCGAGATTACCAATCAACACACCATCAGGATTTTCCTTCCTTACAACTTTGAAAGAAGCTTGCTGGCTAGGATCCTTGATGGCTGCCATTTGCGATCCTACCGCCATGGCGATTCCCGTTTCCCTTGCAGCAATGGCTAGGTCACCATTCAATTTTTCCGTTTCAGGGCCTCCGCCTCCGGTCATGGCATTTATAAAAATTGGCGAACTTAATTCAAGTTCGCCAACTTCTGCTGTGAGGTTTACATTATTCAAGGAAATACCTGGTAAGCTTTGGTGAATAAACGAAATATCTTCTAGTCCGGTTTGATGCTGCTGTCCTGTCTTAAGCGCAAATTCTATATGATCTAATTTTCGTTGTTTTCTCTCCAAGGCCATCACCATTATTATCTTATTTTAGTTTTTTCAATTGATCACCGATCATTTCACCTAACTGAAAACCCTTCGATTCTTCAGGCATCTCATAATCTGATGTGTTGTAATTGGATTGGGGTTCTTCTAGTTCCTTGATGCTCAATGATAAACGCTGATCCGTTTCATTGACTTCCAGCACTTTCACTTCGACAGACTGGCCTTCTTTAAGTACTTCTTGCGGTGTGGCAATATGCTTGTGTGAAATTTGTGATATATGGACAAGCCCTTCTACGCCTGGAAAAATTTCCACGAATGCACCAAAAGAAACAAGGCGTTTGACGATACCTTCCAGTGTAGAGCCTTTGGCAGCTTTTTCTGCTATTCCTGCCCAAGGTCCAGGAAGGGTATCCTTGATGGAAAGTGAAATCCTTTCATTATCACGATCGATGGATAGCACTTTCACCTGCACCTTATCCCCTTCAGACACGACATCGGATGCCTTGTCGACATGCTGATGGGAAAGCTGGGAAATGTGGACAAGGCCGTCTACGCCACCAATATCCACGAACGCACCAAAATCGGTAATCCTTTGGACCACACCCTCAAGCACTTGCCCGCTTTCAATCTTATCCAAGACGTTTGCTTTTTGCTTTTCCTTTTGGTCCTGGACCACTGCCCGATGTGAGAGGATTAAGCGATTTTTGTCTTTCTCAAGTTCAACGATCTTGAATGTTAAAGTTTTGTTTTTGTAATCAGAAAAGTCTTCAACGAAATAGTCTTCTACTAGAGAAGCTGGAACAAAACCACGTACGCCTAGATCTACGACAAGCCCGCCTTTGACGACATCTTTAACTTCAGCCTCAAATACGTCTCCATTTTCAAATTTCAATTCCAGGTCATCCCATGCCTTAAGAGCGTCAATTTTACGTTTTGATAGAATGAGAGCTTCTTCTTCGACTTTAATGACTTCCAGCTCCAATGCATCACCTTCCGAAACGGCATCTGACGCCTTTTCGACATGCAGGCTTGAAAGCTCACTGATAGGTATGATTCCATCAGTCTTGCTGTTTTCCACATCGACAATGACCTGTTTTTCTTCTACCTTTGAAACGGTTGCTTTAACTTGATCCCCAACTTTGTAATTGTTCACTTCTACTTGGTTCATATCTTCTGTCATTACTAACTCCTCCTTAACCCATGACTGATCAGCAAATTTCCTCTTCATCGGCCACATATTTTATTTAAAGTGGTTCAATAAAAACACTTTCCCAATAAAGATAAAAACAGTTTTTTTTAGAGTAATAAAGTTATAATTCCTTTTCATCGGCAATAAGGAACAATACCCTTATTTTATAAATTCTAACAAAATCAGAAAATTGTCAAGTATGAAGGACTATTTATGCTCGGAAATCAATTTCCCAATATGCTCCATGATGATCTTGGTGGCTTCATCGGCTGATATTTTCTGTTCACGATATTCGGTAAAATTTATTGGAGGACCGTAAACGACCTTCAATGGACGTAAAAATTTATATGGGCCGATGATTGCACACGGTATGATAACGGCATCAGACCGCAACGCAAAAAATCCGGCCCCCGCCAAACCTTCTCCCAATTGACCAGTCTTGCTTCTGGTTCCCTCGGGAAACAGACCAATCGCCTTGCCCTCCTTCAAAAGCTTTAAGCCTTTCCTAAGGGATTCCCGATCGCTATTGCCGCGTTTCACGGGAAATGCATTTACTCTTGGTAATATACCCTTTAAAACAGGTGCATGAAACAACTCTTCTTTCGCCATGAAATGAATATCCCTTGGAGACGTCATGCCAACTACTGGCGGATCCAAATTATCAATGTGATTGGCACAGATCAATACCCCGCCCTCTTTAGGGATATGTTCCTTTCCGAGTGCTTTAACCCTAAACGAAGGCGTTAAAACGCCTTTTACGATGTTCTTGGCAAATGTGTAAAAATCCAATGTCATCTTTTCCTCTCTTCTATTAAAGACATGATACTTTCTGCAACTTCCTGAATCGATAATGAGGTCGTATCGATTTCGATAGCATCCGCTGCCTTTTTCAATGGCGATACCTCGCGTTCGGAGTCCAGCTTGTCCCTTGTTGCGATTTCTTCCCTTAATTTTTCGATATCTGATGGAAAACCTTTCAATATATTTTCCTGATGCCTCCGCTGTGCCCTTTCATCCACAGAAGCGATTAGAAATACCTTTACTTCGGCGTTTGGTAACACATGCGTACCGATGTCCCTGCCATCCATGACGACACCGCCATTTTCACCTAAGATTTGCTGCCTGCGAACCAATTCCTCCCGGATGCTCCGGTGCTTGGCCACTTCCGAAACGGAACCAGTCACTTCATTGTTCCTGATTTGGGCTGTCACGTCCTCGTTATCCAAGAAAACCAACTGCCCATTTTCACTTGGTCTTAATTCGATTTCCGTATTGATGAGAACTTCTGATAATGCTTGTTCATCACCAAGAAGTATCTTTTGATTAAGGGCCTTATAGGTAATGGCCCTATACATTGCCCCTGTATCCACATATATGTAATTGAACTTTTCTGCAACAATTTTAGCAACCGTGCTTTTTCCAGCAGCAGCTGGTCCATCGATTGCGACTGATAATTTTTTTTTCATAAATCCTCCCAAGAATCCTACAATCATGCTGATTATTTAGTACCTTTTCATTTTATCACAACTAGCGGGAAAATCATTAATAAAAGGGATGTGTACGTTTAAAATCACCTTTGTTCTTTTTTTGATCCCAACAGCCATCAAAAGTTATCCTTTTACTGAATATCTTCTTACAAAAAAAAGCGGGTATCACCGCTTTTACTTATGGGGCCCATTGAATGTTTCAATGATTTTCGTATAATTATTGCTGGTGACACCTTCATACCTCGAGAGCTTGGTCAAATCAAAGATTTGATCCTCCCTGCTCAAAAGGAATTGGAAAAAAAATAAGCAGGCCAATTGGATGATGATCACTTTAATTAATAGTCTTTCAAATGTTTTCATATAAGCCGCCGCACCCTCCATCCGTTTATATTAGCAGTATGGATGGAATCGCTGTTTTTCATTCAATCAAGTTAAACATGCAAACCTTTTTTCTTTAAATCCACCCGCTTTTCAAATATAAACCTCATTAATGTCTGAATATCATTTTTTGAAGGTTCAAAAAATTGGACGTGCAGCAGCATATTTCCATGCTCTTTTCCGTTACGCGAATGACTTTGCTTTTTAACCTTAAATAATGAAACTCACCTGATTTCAACGTAAGCGGCATCCACAGGTATAATTGCGAAAACGATTGAATTGCAGTGCCTATTAAAAGCCTTATGGAAGCTCCTCCAGCGCTGATATCCTCCGTTAATGTGCGAAAAGGGGTAAACTCGGAATGTTCTGGATAAATCGCCGTATCCAAGGTTACATCCAGGCGTACGAGTTTGCCTCCACTGGATTTTAACAAACGTTTCTGCTTCGGGCAGCAATAGTTGCATCATGGGTATTCTACCTTTCACTTTTCCAGGCACTTCAGACTCGAATACATAAACAGCCTGCTTTTCATTGGAAAATGTGACATTGAACTGTGTCCCATCCATAAGCAATGCAATTTTCCCAGTCTCTACATCGATGGGAAAGTCCGTATAGAAACAACCCGTTCCCATTTCTACAACCATTCAATTGAACTTTTCCTTCTGTGGTATGTATTTCGGTTCGAGCATTGATATATCACCAAATTTTAAACATCGTCGTCCACGTCCTTTTCGATAGGAGGAAACCACATAATATCCCTACGAAATTCCCCATATAATCCAATAATCATGAAGTTATTATGTCATAAGAAAAAGGGAAAGTGACTAAGCACATTTCCCTACACCTTATGATTGGCGATTGTTTTAAATTAAATTCTCATATACCGGTTCGGAATTCTTTAGTTTTTCCACCTTTTCTTCTTGACCGGTATCTGCATTAATGAAAATTCGGTAGGTATCGTCTTTAATCGTACCGAGAAATTCATAACAAAGAACTTCTTCACCAATATCATTGGTGATTAACGCCTTTCCTTCTTCCATTATTTTTACGTTGCTGTTGATTTTGTCCTTTGCTTCTTTCTCGGATATGTTCGGATTACCCACTTCCCTGGTTTTATGTGATTTTAAATACTCATCAGCTGAAAAACCTATAACGGATCCATCATCCAATGCGATTTTGACCTTGACTGAATCTGGGTAAATCTTGACTCCATTTTCTGATGTTACGAAATTCAATAATGCGATATTATCGTATTGAGCACTTTCAAATAATTCAAGTGAACTGAAATCATGTTCCTTTAAAAAAGCTTCGGCTTTTGTATGGGCTTGATTCAAATCAATATTTGTTTTGTTCACATCTCTATTATTGATATACCAAATAGGGTAACCGCCTTTTTTTGTCAAATCCATATTCAATTCAGTATCTGAATCTTTATCGAGGATGCTCACACTATAAAATCCATAATCGGAACCTTTTCCGTTTTCTTCCACATTCACCTTCAAATTTTTGCTTTTTGAGTGTGCATAGTTTTTTGCTGTCGCGATTGCTTCTTCTTTCGTAATGGTTTCACCTTGCAAATTTTTAAAATTTTCATCCCTCTGTTGTGCAGAAGTAAAAGTCGGGTTCATCTCATTTGTTTCCCCGTACCCAGATACTTTTTTCTCTACCGTCTTTAATCCGTCAATGATCGTGTTATCCGAATTTTCTTTCCCTGATGCAAGAGCCATCTCGACATCCATCCATCTTAAATTGTTTTTAAGGACTAGATACTGCACTTTCCTTAACTCGCCCTGGATGTCTCCTGCCTGTGTGTACAAGGATTGCAGTGTCGCATATTCCTTATCATCCAATGGTTCTTTTTCAAGGTCCCGTACCGCCGTTTTATAACTGAAGTCCGCAATTTTCGATAAAAATTCCTCTGTCTTGTTAAAAGGAAGCAAGGTCAATGGCAACTGCCCGACATCACTCTGGGCTTCGGAAGTGATACGCCAAACATCTGTTAACGCCGGACTTAATGAATAACGTGAATTCATGGCCAAAGTACTGCCGACCTTATCGTGCAATAAATCCACTTGATAGCTTAAATCATGAAAGGCACGCTGATACGTATTTTCCGCGTTGATTAATACAGCATTTTTTTCCTTATGTTCTTGATAACCCCAGAATGCAGTTCCCGCAACAACTACAACAAGCAGGGCAATCACTATATTCCTGATCATTTTCCTTCACCTCTTTACTTACAAAAGATATGTTTTCCGATTCTTTTAATTTGTTCCCTTGACCAGATCCATTTACTTGTTGCCGTATCGGGATTAAAGTAATATTCTGCATTACCGCTTGGATCCCACCCATTGATAGCATCCACCACGGCTTCCTTTGCCCTTTCGTTCGGTGTAAGCCAAATCTGTCCATCCGCAACAGCCGTAAACGCCCCAGGTTCAAAAATCACTCCCGAAATGGTATTAGGAAATGCAGCACTTTCCACCCTATTCAGGATTACAGCTGCAACGGCAACCTGACCTGTATATGGCTCCCCTCGCGCCTCTCCATAAACGGCATTGGCCATCAGCTGTATATCGTTTTGAGAATAACCACCTGGAAGATTGGCAGATGTCGTTGGTTTGGAAGGGGCCTTTCCGGTTGCGGTCCCTCCAGTTCCATTCCCTTTCGCTTTTACCTGTTTTTCAATGGGGACTCCCCCAAAATAGGTGAACTCGTTTCCTTTATTGATTTGCTCATGAATCCATGCTTTATTGAAATTGGACGCATTCGCTAACTTCTGTTTTGTTGTAGTCCCTGCTAAACCATCGATTGGCAGCCCGAAATCTTGTTGAAAGTTTCGAAGTGCCCAATAAGTGCCCCATCCATAGGCTCCATCAATCTTTCCCTTATAGTAACCGATGTTTTGCAGGCGTGCCTGCAGTTCAATTACATCATCTCCAACCGCACCTTTTTGAATGATTTGGCTCGAAAAGGCATTTGTTCTTGTTTCCGGGTAAATTCCGAAACATATAGTTATACACGAAAACAGCAAAAGCCATTTCCATTTTGACGAAATTCCTTTCATCAAAAACACTCCTCTTTTTCTTGAATTAATGTAATTCTATTTTCTTCTTTACTGGCTTTTTTATTCCAAACATAAAAAAAACGGAGCGGGCAAAATATGCCAGCACTCCGTTTTTTGATAGTATTCGTCATTTGCTAAGGTAGTGATTCTGTGATAGTTTTTCTGCGTGAAAGTCAGACAACAAACGTGCTTTCTTTACTTTTTTCATGCCTAACCACCATAGATAAATCATGAATGGCATAATAAAGTACACCCAAAATTTTTGGGAAACCAAAATATAATCGTAAACCCCATGTAACGAAATTGGTATGATCAATGCCAATAATAAATAGACCCTATTATTCGAAGCCGAAAATTTCGCCTTGCCCAAATAATATCCCATGATCACACCGAACAAAGCGTGACTGGATACTGGGAGAACCGCCCTGAGAAAAGCGTGTTCCACCCCGTTGGCCAGCAGGTACAAAATATTCTCCATTGTGGCGAATCCAAGGGAGACTGCAGCTCCGTAAACAATCCCATCATATGGCTCATCGAATGCCACATGCTGATAAATAACGTAAATGAGTATGAACCACTTGAAGAATTCCTCAAGCAGTGCAGCCCATAAAAAAGCATTTGCTAAATCCGTATTCAAGATATGTTCGGTTTCGAGCACATACTGTATGAACATAATCGGCAATACAAGAAAAACACCGAATATAAATGTTTTGACCACAACCGATATCGGTTCTGTCTCATATTGATCTTTCAAATAGAAATAGCTCAGTAGCGCCAATCCTGGCGCAATAGCCGCTGACAACATGACCAGCATTAGCTGACCCTCTTTTCATCTTCGTTTCCTTAATCGTACCATGGAATGAAGAAAAACTGAATCCAAGAATCAACTCTTCCATACTTTATTTAATCCTTCAGTACTTAAAGAAGGTCTCATCTATAGGGTTTTCGCTTGCCAGCATGACAGCTAACTTGATTCGTGCCTTCTTGCTGTCATAATCAGCGCCTAAAATCACACCGCGTTGTTTTAGATCAAATGCGCTGCCTTCATAATCATAAGCTGGGTACACTTTTCCTTCTTCTGCACTTGTAGTCATGATGATCGTTATTCCTTTATCGATTGCAGCTTGTATGGAGGTTACCATTACAGGGGTGACTTGTCCCCTTCCTACACCCTCGAGCACGATGCCTTTCGCACCGTTTGCAACCGCAGCATCAATAAAGAGGCCGTCAGCTCCTGTATGGCACTTGATGATATCGACCCTTGGGATGAGATTCTGAATATCAAAACACTCCCTATGTAAAGGTTTTTGATAGATGCTCACGACATCATTATCAATTATCCCCAAATATCCATAGCCAAAAGATTCGAATCCCTGTAAATTGGAAGCATGAACTTTTTTGACATACTTTGCTGAATAGATCCGCTCATTAAAAATGACCACTACCCCAACATCCCTAATAAGATCACTTGCAGCGCATAATATCGAATTCCTTAGATTGGAATATACATCGGTGCCCACTTCTTGAGGAGAACGTTGGGAGCCGGTTAATACGATTGGACGTTGGTCATTACTCGTGACATCAAGGAAATATGCCGTTTCTTCAAGTGTATCCGTACCGTGTGTCACGACGATCCCCGTAACTTCAGGATCCTCCAATTCCTTTTGTATGGCTGATTTAAGCTGCTGCATTTTCTCAAAGGACATGGACATGCTTGAAATCTGGAAAAGATCAACCACTTTAACTTCGATATCGCTGGGCAATTCGCAAAGAGAGGCCAACTCATGGCCTGTCAATGCACCAGATGCCAACATCCCATTCGCAGTTTCTTTACTGGCAATAGTCCCACCAGTCGTTATTAATGAAATTTTTTCCATACGGTCACAGCTCCTCATTTATATCATTCACTTTTCTTTAACGGCCAAATGATAGGCAATCAATCCACCATGAAACCTGCCGTTCTCGATGAAGATTTCGTTCGCATTATTTCCGGCTGCCAGAACTCCTGCAATATAAAGACCTTTAACATTCGTTTCCATCGTTTCCTCGTTATATGCAGGCCTTCCAGTCTCCTTATCAATAGTTATGCCCATTGCAGCTAAAAAGGAATGGTCAGGATGGTAACCAGTCATTGCAAATACAAAATCATTTTTAATGACTTTTTCCTCATCACCTACATGATAAATCACGCTGTCTTCCGTTATCCTATCGACATTCGCATTAAATTCCATCTTGATCGTTCCATTGCGGACTAATGATTCGAATTCCGGAAGAATCCAAGGTTTGATACTTGGAGAGTAATCCGATCCTCTGTAAAGGACTGATACCCTTGCTCCTGATTTGACCAATTCCAAAGCTGCATCCACACTTGAGTTTTTGCCACCGATGACTGCAACATCACAATTATAGTAGGGATGGCCCTCCTTGAAGTAATGAAATACTTTAGGGAGCTGTTCGCCCGGTATGCACATATAGTTAGGATGGTCATAGTATCCGGTCGATATGATCACATGCAGAGCTGTATAGTCCCCTTTCGATGTCTTTACTAAAAACTTGCCATCTTCTCTTTTTTCCACTTTTTCCACTTTTTCGAATGTATTGACCCGCAATTCTTTCCTTCTGACTACCTCCCTATAATAGGCTAGCGCCTGATTGCGGACCGGTTTACGGTTTTCGATTATAAAAGCGACATCACCAATTTCCAGTTTTTCACTCGAACTGAAAAATGTTTGATGTGTCGGATAACGGTAAATGGAATCAACCACATTTCCTTTTTCAATGATCAGGGACTGTATTCCCACTTCTTTAAGAGCGATCGCAGCAGCCAATCCACACGGGCCCCCACCTATGATAATGACTTCTTCAACATTCATCTTTATTCTCCACTGCCTTTCCATCCACTATGTGATACGTTCGTCTAAAAATAAAAACTCCTATCAATACATGATAGGAGTTTTTACAATTCATTTCAATGATAAAGCAATGAACATGATGTTAACTATATATTAAAACCGATTTGAATCCTTTTAGATCCAACCACGGAAGCGAGAAGCTTCAGCCATTTTTCTAACGCCGATCATATAAGCCGCTAGGCGCATATCAACGCGTCTTGATTGAGCAAGTTCATAAATGTTATTAAAAGATTTCACAAGGATTTTTTCCAGCTTTTCGTCCACTTCTTCTTCAGACCAGTAATACCCTTGATTATTTTGTACCCATTCGAAGTAAGAAACAGTTACACCGCCAGCAGAAGCAAGCACATCAGGAACAAGAAGGATTCCGCGATCCGTCAGGATTTGTGTCGCTTCAATTGTTGTAGGTCCGTTAGCTGCCTCGACAACGATCGATGCTTTGATATCCGCAGCATTTTCTTCAGTGATTTGGTTTTCGATTGCAGCCGGAACTAAAATATCACATTCCAATTCAAGCAGTTCTTTATTTGAAATTGTGCTTTTAAACAATTTCGTTACGGTTCCGAAACTATCTCTCCGATCGAGAAGATAATCGATATCCAATCCCTCCGGATCATGGAGTGCACCATATGCATCTGAAATACCAATGACTTTAGCACCTGCGTCATGCATGAACTTAGCTAAGAAACTACCTGCGTTACCAAAACCTTGAATGACGACCCGTGCCCCTTTAATATCGATGCCGCGTTTTTTGGCAGCTTCATTGATACAGATCGTTACACCCTTAGCAGTGGCTGATTCACGGCCATGAGAACCACCAAGCACTAGCGGCTTACCCGTAATGAATCCTGGCGAGTTGAATTCATCCATACGGCTGTATTCATCCATCATCCAAGCCATGATTTGGGAATTTGTAAATACATCAGGTGCCGGGATATCCTTAGTCGGCCCCACGATTTGGCTAATTGCGCGAACGTAGCCCCGGCTCAGTCTTTCAAGCTCACGGAATGACATATTACGAGGATCACAAACGATACCGCCTTTACCCCCGCCGTATGGCAAATCTACGATGCCGCATTTCAAACTCATCCAAATGGATAATGCCTTCACTTCACGTTCCGTTACATTAGGGTGAAAACGGATACCGCCTTTTGTAGGCCCAACAGCATCGTTATGCTGCGCACGGTAACCCGTGAAAATTTTAACCGATCCATCATCCATGCGTACCGGTATCTTCACCGTCAATAAACGCAAAGGTTCCTTCAACAGCTCAAAAACTTCTTCCGGGTAACCCAGCTTATCCAAAGCTTTATGTATTACAGTTTGGGTTGACCTCAGTACGTCGTGTTTTTCTTCTTCATTTACATGGCTATTGCCTTTTGCCGATTCCATTAAAAGTACCTCCTAGAATATCTCATCCATATATAATATTATAATGTACAAATAGTCCTCTTCATGGCTAGTATACACCTTCGTTACATTTATGCAAGAGTAAAAACGGGAAATTAAAAGTTGGAAATATTCTAAAAATGAAAACGTTATCATATCAACTGCTTTCTTACTCTTTTACCGTATATCTTGTTCGGCCGAAAGTTGACATAAAAAAAGGCAAACCGCATTTTTTTACCGAAATGCGGCTGCCTTGTCTTCTTTGTTTTACATCAGCTAAAATGTTTGAGCAAAACATGTATCGCTTCATTTTCGATTATACATGTTCCATATTCATCGATGCGGCTGAGTGTCAATGTAGATGCATGACCATACTCAGCCGCTAGAGATATGACCGTGTCATATGTCGTGTCTTTAACATTTTCGATAAGTAAATAGTATCTACCCTCAAAATGATAAAGGGTACTTTTAAGCAAACCTTGAAAAGATAATCTATGAGATAATTGGACGATATCTTCAAAGTCATCGAAAACATAAAGAATATGGGGGAAATCATCAATTTTCACCTGTAAATCCAAAAATTCCTCTTCGTCTGCCAATAGTTCCTCTTCTTCCTTTGTCACAATGATTATCAACCCTTGTGCAGGCAAGGAGAAAATTTCGATTGCAATGGAGCCACTCATTTTAAAGCTGAGTTCTTCGCACGCTTCTTCGACCATATCCTGAAATAGCTTGTGGACCTTTAAGGAATTCCCTAAAATATCTTCTTTCGTTATGCCTCTATCAATTAAATCATCAAGGGTCAAAAAAATCTTGATTTTATTATTAGTTAATCGTTCCAGCTTCATAAAAAAATGCCCCCTGGTTACCATCTTCATACATCATATGAAGCCTTGGTCTTAGAGTGCATATCCATTATTTCTCCTAATAAGGCCGTCGCTAACCTTTAAGCCACTCCTCCCATTTCGATTGCGTGTCCCCCATTAAGACTCCGCTGAAGGCAGTTCGGTCTTCTTCAGAAATAAGGCTCAAAGCCGCACCGCCAAGACCCACCTTCAAATCCGGAAAATCCTTTATTAACGCTTCAACCAGCTTAAATGTTCCACCAAGATTCTCTTTCAGTGAACATGACATGAATAGGTAAGAGGGCTTAATGATGTTTAAAACGGTGAAAAGGTCCTTATCAGCAATGGATTCTCCTAAATAAATGGTTTCATACCCTTTCCGCTTCAAAAAAATGGTGAAGATCAATAGTCCAAATTCATGTTTTTCACCGGGAGCGCAAACGGTAAGGGCTTTCGGAAGAAAACCATTAGTCGGAATTGTATGCATAACCGAACTGATCCTGGATTTTATTATGTTCGACGAAAAGTGTTCATGAGCGGAAGTAATTTCTCCCCTTTCCCACTTATCCCCAATCTGAACCATTATTGAACCGAGTACATCCACTATGGTTTGTTCGATTGTATACATACTGAATGCTCGGCTTATCAGCATATGGGCTTTATTTTCATTGAAATTCAATAGAGCTTCGATTAATTCATCCGATAACTTAATCGCTTGTTCATCCTTACGGTTCGTTTCAGGAACTCCAGGCGCTAGGGTGCCTGTACTTTCGAGAAGTGAAACGGCTTGGCTTATTGTAAAACCTTGCTTTGTTTTAGTAATGAGCCACTTAAGGATTTGCAGATGTTTTTCAGTATACAGCCGGTGCCCCGATTCATTCCTTACAGGTTCGATAAATTTATAGCGCCTTTCCCAAGCCCTAAGGGTTCCCGACTGAATGTCCAGCAGCTTTGAAACTGCCTTTATATTATATTTACCTTCTTGCATGGTTTTACAAGGCCTCCAATAATTGTACGATCATTTGATGAAATTATAGTGGATTTTTCAAGGTCTGTAAAATCCCGGTATGCTCGCTTAAAAGCAGCCTAATAGGTTTTTTCCACAGCTTCGCCTATTTCGGTGTCTGTCCCCCTTTTCAGGGTGAAGAGGTGCGTTTCAGGCTTAGCTTCAAGCCTTAAAGGCACTGCGCTTGTCCCATAGCCATTACTCGTCATATATATACAGTCCCCCTCTTTTTTAACGCTTCCGATCTGATAGGGCCCGAATCCGAATATCCGAATCTGCCCGCCATGGGTGTGACCTGACAGGACAAGACTAATATGGTGTTCCGGAGTCAACTGTTTCTTGACCAATGGATTATGGCTCACCAAAATCCGGAAATCTTCATTCCCGCAATCCGACAGGGCAAGGTCAAGCCTATCACGTTCTTCCGATATATCATCAATGCCCAGAAGAGCGATTTTGCTGCCATTCTGAGACTCAAAAGAAACAGCTGTATTATCAAGGATCTTCACCCCATGTTTCAAAAGAGCCGCATCCAGTTCATGGAAGTCTCCTTCATAATCATTATTACCCCAAACAAAATAAAGGGGAGCAAGTTCTTTTAATTTCAATATATTTTTTTCCACACGTTCTAAGGGAACCCCTCTTTCCCTAATGTCACCGCCGATTATCACCAAATCTGCCTTGTCACGTGTTTCCTCAATCAATTTATCCGCAACGATACGCCGATGAAGATCGGATATAAAAAAAATCCGCACATCGCCAAAGCCTTCAGGAAAGTCTTTGAAATATAGGTCTTGAGAAATCACCCTATCTTGCATAGCCGTACGCCACATGTAAAAGATCATGGCAAATGACAGCAGGATGATGATTAAAAATAATCCAGATAACCATAACATCATCGTTAAACCTTCTTTCCATCCTTATCCAAACGTACTTTCATATAACCATAAAACGGTATTACCCGCAATTAAATATGATTTAACGCGATCATCATTTATTTTCATGATATAAGTTAATATCATAATTCTTCTTCATCATTTCAAAAACCTTATGGCGATTTTTCCATTCTTCCTCTTTTTCCCACAATTGCTTACTTTTATTAATGATTTCACAGCGTAGCAGTTGAAACTCCTTTTCAGCTTTATCTAGCTTTTTTTTAATTAAAACCATATATCCATATAGACCAATCGCTGCCGCCAAAAAAAGGAAATGGCTAAAATGGTCGACGAAAACACTAAACATACTGAAAAAGGAATAGGAATAAGGTACAACGATATAAAAATAAAGATAAATCATAAAAAGGACAGCAACAATCATGGTTGCCCATAAGCTTTGAAGGTGCTTCTTTTTAAGTGCCTCGAATTTTTTCTTCCGATCCACGACATTTTGCAGCATTTGTTTTGTTGCTTGATCCGTTTTCTCATCCAGTAAAATGATTGTCGATTCCATCGCATTTCCTCCTCTGCTCTTTCAAATCATGATATGAAAGAGTAGAGGAAAAAATGATAATGTACCTGTCACGATGGCCATCATACTTAACCAAGTTGAACAATATTAAAAATACCCTGCCTATAAAGACAGGGTCAGACTGGCGTTTTAGGTTTTTAAAATTTGAATGTTGATTTTCACTTCAGGCACTCGCTTTCCGCAGGCGTCTCGAACACCCGCCCCAATCAACTTTGTTTTAACATTAAGGTAGAACTCCTTTTGCCTAAAGTCTTTTTTGTTTTGAAATGGAAGGATTTAAAAACTTGATTTTTTCTAAAGGTGCCATCATTATTTCTTGATTGGAATTTTCAATACCTGACCTTTGGAAATTTCATTGCCATTCAGCCCATTCCACTCCCTGATCAGAGCAATCCCTTCCTGTGATTTGTAGTAATTCATGGAAATTCGAAATAATGTTTCTTCACCTTGAACAGTATGTAAGACAACTTTGTATCCCTCTTTATCCGGTTTAGCGGCTTGTACATTTTTCTTTTCTGCTGCTGCTTTCTTTGCCTTTTCCTCAGCTTCTTGCTGTGCTTTGGCCTTTTCCTCTGCTTCTTGCTGCGCTTTGGCCTTTTCCTCTGCTTCTTGCTGCGCCTTGGCTTTAGCCTCAGCTTCTCGCTGCACTTTAGCCTTTTCCTCTGCTTCTTGCTGTGCCTTGGCTTTTTCCTTAGCTTCCTGCTGCGCTTTGGCTTTAGCCTTAGCCTCAGCTTCTTCTTTTTCTTTCTCCGCTTCAGCCTTTGCCGACTCTTTTTCCTTTATGTCCTCTGCCGTTGCTGTAGTTGGAATCGATTCTTTATCTTCCTCTTTTAAGACGACTTGGTCACTTTTAGTAACAGGTAAAGGCCTATCCTGAAAATATGTATAAAGGCTGTAAAATCCAATTGGAAGCAAAATGAAAAATAACGCTAATAATTGTATCATTGGAAGTTTAATCTTCACTTTACTTTTTTTCTTTTTATTCTGGTGGACTTTGCTCCGTTTGGGCAATGATGACTTAGCCTTCTGGCGTTCAATTCGCGAACGAAGTTCACCAGCCTGATCATTTTCTTTTTCATTCTTTTGCACCCGGCTCATTCAAGTCACCCCCTTTCTTGCTAAACCCTCTTTGCTTTTTGTTCCTGATTAAAATACCAAGGATAAAGTCAATCAAAAAGTGGGCCGTTATCGTCACGATGATATTATTAGTTATTTCAAATAGAAACCCGATAAAGAAGCTCAAAACCAATACATTTAAAAATAAAAACCAATTAAAAAGGTAACGATAATGAACGGCTGCAAAAATGAGGCTCGTAAGAAGCAAACCAAAATGTGTTTGCAACACTCCACGGAATAATACTTCTTCACTTATCGCTACCACCAAAGCTACGACAAATATCATCGGGTATGACAAATTACTGAAAATGCGTTCGTTAATACCGCCATCATCCTGATAGGAAGATGGTGTCACTTTCATAAGCAATATGTCAATTAACACGACAATGACTCCAGAAGGAACACCAATCAGCAAAATGTTCAGGTCATTAAAGATAAATAAGTCGAAAAAAGCAGAACGGTCTTTAAATAAAATAATACCTAAAAAGATGGCTAACGTTAAGAGAATAATTTGTGTAAGAAACAAATTATATAGCAACTGTCTATCTGTAAGTTGTTTAATTAATTCAGCTTGCTTATTTTTCATTGCCATTTTCCTTCTTTAGTAAGATATAAGCCAATTCCTTTTTCCAAGTTGAAAAGGAATTAGCCGGATCCACCTTTACTTCCGGCCATACATCAGCCATTTTTTCGGCATCCATCCCACAGATATCACAGCAGATGGGGTTCGCTTCCCGATGCTTTTCTCCAAAATAGTCCAGTATCCCTGAACGGCGACATTTCTGTGCATATATCCAGTGAAGGAATTTATGCAGCTTTTCTTGATTACTGGTTTTCCTCTTTTGACAATACTCTTTCATCTCTGCCACTTGATCCTGGTTATTGCCCATAATAAACTGGGTAAAAAAACGGAGCTGGATTTCGTTCAACGAAAAGGATTGCGACAGCTGCTCTTTTTCTGAGGGGGTCAAACTAGCCAGATTCTTTTGTGATTCATTAAGGAAAGAACATACACCATCGATTTGCGAATCCGTAGGCAACTGTTGCTCCATCAAATGAAGGGGAAGCCCTTCATCCCCTTCGCTATATAATAAGACAGCCACACTTTGTTTCCGGTCTCGCCCCGCCCTGCCAATCTCCTGAAGATATGCTTCCATCGTGGACGGGATATGATAATGGATAACATATCTGACATCCGATTTATTCACACCCATTCCAAAAGCACTTGTTGCGCATATGATTTTCAACTGGCCGGAAATGAATTGCTGCTGAATGAGCATCCTTTGTTCCTGCTCCATTCCACCGTGATAATAATTGACACTATCGATCCCGTTATCCTGTAAAAACCCAGCGACTGATTCCGCCACTTTTTTAGAGGAAAAATAAATAATTCCGCTTCCGGTAAATTTCCTGACAAGCTCCAGCACACGGGCTAGCTTCTCATCGTAGCTGAACATTCGCTCGATAATAATGGCAATATTCTCACGATCAACGGATGAGACCATTTCCTCGGTCTGCCCAATGTTAAGTTTAACAACGATGTCCCTCCGGACCTCATCGGTTGCAGTTGCCGTCAGGGCAAGCGTCAACGGATTATTCAGTTCACGCCTCACTTCTCCTAAATTCAAATAATCTGGACGGAAATCGTACCCCCATTGTGAAATGCAGTGTGCTTCGTCTATGACGAACAAACCTATTTCTATGGATTTCAAGGATTTTATCACACCATCGATGCTCAGCATTTCAGGAGATAAAAAGATAAATCGATAACTATGTAACCTATCGAAAGCTTTCCTTTTTTGATTAAGCGTCAAAAAAGAGTTGAGGGTCAATACACTTTTTTCGCCGCTCATCTTCAGCTGATCCGCTTGATCCTGCATTAAAGATAATAACGGGGAGACAATTATGACAGTCTTATTTACCAGATAAGCCGGCAGCTGATAACATAATGATTTACCTGACCCGGTTGGGAGCATCGCTAATGTATGACGGCCGGACATCAATGATTCAACCACTTCCTTCTGTCCAGGACGGAATTCATCAAAACCGAATTTTTCTTTGAGGACTCGTTCCATGTTCATCATCTCTCACCTATTTTCGCAAGTACAAGTCTTATTTGGAAAAAGCTTATTTGTTTATTATCGACCATCTGCTTGATAGCTTTAAGCTTTTTTGTACCAAGTTCCTCAATCGCTTCAGCAATTTCCCTCTCATCCTCGATCGTCACATAATCGGAAATCGGAAAATCTTTTTCCGATAAAACAATTTCTACGAGGTGATCTTCGATGGTGTTGACTTTCAATCTGCGGATTTCAGCTATTTCACCGAGGTTTTTCCCTTCCTGGATGTATCGTAAAGTAGTCTTTGTAGATTGTGTCAAATGAGGATTACCACTTCTTTTCCAATCATTGGTTAATGAGGATAAGAGAGGGTAATCACCACCCGTTTCCATTTCTGCAAGCATTTGATGCAATGAGTCAAGGAATGTATAGCGAACATACTCTTCTTCCGCATTTTTCCTTTTTGCAATCTGTTCAAACGTAAGACCAATCCTGTTTATCCCGGTCAATTTCAAAATGAAAATGTCTCGTTTCATATCACTTTGATTTTCTAAAAGGGATACCAGTTCATCATATAGATGTTGGGCAATCAACGCTCGATCCTGACGGTTGGCATGTAAAAATTCCTTTACGAAGAATTGGATTTTGGGATTTCGTTGTATCGGATAAAAACGTCTTTCATTGTGGACAATATGGGATATGGTTTGAATAAGTAAGTTTAACCTTCCCCAGAAAACAGGGGTGATATTGTGATACTTCCAACCATTTAAATACTCCGGAAAAGGATTATTTTTAAAGTAATCGTCCAACATTCGTTCACCTTGCAAACTAATTTCATATGCATCCGTTTTATCCGTTAAATTAATTAAGCCATGCTTAAGTGAATGTTCAATGTTTTTATTTAATTGCTGACGGGTAAATCGAGGTATTGTCCCAAAAATATCCGTTAACCCGAATAAGTGGGCATCTTGGATGGTTTGTGACGATTTCTTACCCTGCAGCATATGGTATATAGCATAAATGGAGCGCTCACCTTGAAATTTTTTTATCGCATATAGAATGATGGCCTGTAGATAATTATTCATGGGACTCACATCCTTGTTTCATTTAACCAATAAACCCATTGTAACAAAAATCTGCAAAAACCGCCGTTATTATTGATGAATACAACGGAAATTATGTGACTAAATGACGAAACATGGAAAGGTCCAAGTCAATTATTTCGATGTTTTTCGTTGACATTCAGCTACATGATAGTTATTATCAATACAATTTCTATTGAAAAGTTTGGCATTCGGTCTTACAATAAGAAAGAGATAATAATCTGAAATAAAAAGATTATCAGTTGTTAATCAACTTAGGAGGGGTTATATTCATGGCAAAATTTACTATTGTGGATAAAGAAACATGCATAGCTTGTGGAGCTTGCGGAGCAGCGGCACCAGATATATATGATTATGATGACGAAGGGATTGCATTTGTTACCCTTGACGATAACGAGGGTATCGTTGAAATTCCAGATGTACTTATAGACGACATGATGGATGCATTTGAAGGATGCCCAACGGATTCCATCAAAGTTGCTGACGAGGCATTTGACGGAGATGCACTAAAATTCGAATAAAGGTACAAGCCATTTTCAATCGAGAATGGCTTTTTCTTTTGGCCAATGTCGCATTACATCTTCCCTACCAAAAAACAGGCATGAAAAAACAACCGGATATGGATATCCGGTTGTTTTTTCATATCTATCGTCAATGCCATTAAGCATTTTTATATAATGTTTGCTTATTGATCCAGGTCTGTAATTTAATGAACAGCAACATGAATACAGATGTGATGAGCACGCCTTTAATAACGTTGAAAGGCAGGATTGCCGTCGTAACGAACTTTCTAGACTCGGGCGCCGACATGGCATCCCATCCCATAAAGAAGGTATAAGCCGGTAAAAAGACAAAATAGTTCAATACGCTCATGAATACTGCCATGGAAACTGTTCCCGCAAGTAAGGCGAACGTCATTCCTTTTTTTGAATTGATTTTCTGAAATACATAATAAGTTGGCAAGACAAAAAGTATTCCGGCTATAAAGTTAGCGATATGCCCTACAGGCACAGCAGTCAAGGTCCCTGTCATGACTAAATCCAATAGGTTTTTAATGAACTCGACTAGAATTCCAGCCATCGGACCGAAAATCAATGCCGCCATCAGTGCTGGTATGTCGCTAAAATCAACATTGAGAAAAGGCGGGAATCCCGGAAACGGGAAATTTAAAAGCATCAATAAATACGAAATGCTTCCCATCATGGCAAGTGAGACCATTTTTTTCACTTTGTTCTTTTTCATAGTTCTCTCTCCTTCTTTTCCGATCTACCTGAAAAAGAGGTTAGGATTCCAAAATATGTTGATGTTCAATAAAAAACCTTTAATTCCAATGGAATTAAAGGGATAAATTAAAGGTTACATCAAACAAACGTTCAGCAAATAACTGTTGAAACGCACTAAGGAACCTCCATCTTCTCCCATCCAGACTATACTGTCGGCTTTGGAATCACACCAAATCCTGCCTTGTAAGGCTCGCGGGCTTAGAAGTAGAAATTCCTTCATCACCGCCGGTGGGGAATTGCGCCCCGCCCCGAAGATAGACCTATAAAATTTTTTATACTTCCCATTATATCTGAAATGCCTTTTTTTTGATAGCATTTTTTCTCATTTAATGCATGTAGGATGAATATCGATTGTCGCAGTGAACGGCTTAAAACAAATGGCGGATTTACAATATGACAATTCGAAAATTTTTCGCAAAAGGAGACAAAGCCATTTATATCGCCACATTAAACGGATGATCAGAAGAAAAACATTTGTTTAAGCGCTTTCATTCAGATATGCCAAATTGACATTATCAGCATTTCAATTGTAAAATTAACTGAAATTTAAGATAATTTTTCCCTTAGGAAGGTGTTTAGACGTGTATCGGATTTTAGTAGCAGACGCCATTAAACCAGAAGGACTCGGACCGCTTTCAGAGGCATCCAATATTCAGCTCATTCAGAAGACCGTAGAGGAAGCTGCAAACGAACTTGATCAGATCGATGCAATTCTTGTGAGAAGTGCAACGAAGGTTTCGGAAGATTTAATGAACCGTATGCCGCAGTTGAAAATTATAGCACGCGCTGGTGTCGGTGTTGATAACATAGACATCCCCGCAGCGACAAAACGCGGGATTGTCGTGGTTAATGCACCTGACGGTAACACCATTTCAACAGCTGAACATACATTCGCGATGATGGCTTCATTAATGCGCCACATCCCGCAAGCTTATGCTTCATTGAAAAATGGGGATTGGAAACGTTCTTCATATACGGGAACTGAACTTCGTGGAAAAACATTAGGCATAGTTGGCTTTGGACGCATCGGAGGGGAAATTGCCAAACGTGCTAAAGTGTTTGGCATGGATGTCATTGTCTATGACCCGTTCCTGACTGTAGATCGTGCAAAGAAAATGTCCGTAACGGCCCTGCCATTGGATGAATTGCTTCCTAAAGCAGACATCATTACTGTTCATACACCACTAACGAATGAAACTAGAGGATTAATTAATAAAGAAAAACTGCTTACCTGTAAAAAAGGGGTTTATGTACTGAACTGCGCCCGTGGTGGAATTCTAGACGAAGATGATTTATATGAAATGTTAGTTCAAGGGCATGTTGCAGGGGCGGCACTGGACGTTTTCGTCGAAGAACCTCCACTTGGCCATAAACTGCTGGAACTGGACAGCGTCATTGCTACACCGCATCTAGGCGCTTCCACGAAAGAAGCCCAATTGAATGTCGCCGTACAGGTTGCCCAAGAAGTTTTGACCTATTTCGAAGGAAATCCAGTCTCAAGTTCAATCAACCTTCCAGCCATATCTAAAGAAGTGTTTGAAAAGGTACAGCCATTCCATCAACTTGTTCAGCAAATGGGATCGATTGCTTCCCAGTGCATGAATGAAGGAATTCAGGAAATCTCCGTTACATATGCAGGAGAATCTTTGGATTTCGACACCGCGATTCTTACAAAAAGTTTAATCTCCGGCTTTTTAAGATCAAGAGTCGATGCATCAGTCAATGAAGTGAATGCCTTGTTGATCGCAAAAGAGCGTGGCATAACCATTGGTGAAAAAATCTCTACGGACTCTTTAGGGTACTCGAATTTGATCAGCCTTAAAGTAAAAGGTGACAACCGAGAATTAACAATAAGTGGGACCTATATCGAAAATTACGGTTCTCGAATTGTAAGTTTGAATGGTTTCAAAATCGACTTTCACCCAGAATCGAATTTACTTTATATCCAGCATACCGATAAACCCGGTGTAATCGGTAACGTAGGTAAGGTCCTGGGTGATCACGGAGTGAATATCGCCACCATGCAGGTTGGCCGAAAAGAAGCTGGCGGTGAAGCCATCATGGTTTTGAGCTTCGATTTACCATTAGAAGACAACATGAAACAGTTTTTAATGGAAACAGAAGAAATTACGTTCTTGGCCCGTATTTCATTATAAGAAGAAAAAAGTGCCCGCAGCGCGGGCACTTTTTTTCTGTTAATGCATTCAATTCACTTGGTTCGGTGCTTCGGGCACCATTATGTCTTCCGTTAAATTCAGCTTTCCCACCTCTTCAATAGGAGCATTTTCAAACTTCACTTTTTCAAAACCAAAATCCTTAGCTATGAAGAGTATGGCTTCTAAAGCTTGAAGTGTTTCCTGACTATTTTCAATAACGGCTTGATCTGATAGGTGAATGGTCACAAGATCTCCATTAGAGCTTATCCTTTCCCATTTCAGGCCATGTGGGATTGCAGGTGAAATTCCCTCGATGTCCGCCTCCCCTTTTCCGGCTTGAAGCGCCTCCTCAAAGTCCCGATAACCCATATTGCTTGGAACAAGGAAACTTGGAGAGGACTCATCCCTTTGATAAAGAAGGTATGTGCGTTTTTTTTGATGAGGTATATCCACCTCCTTTAAATATCCCGCATGCGCAAACCTGGCACCTTGCTTACCTTCTGTGGAAAATGTCATTTTCTCTATATTGTTATAGGAAAGCGTTTCTTCCATCGAATGGAGAAAAAGTGTATCTTCAGCCAACAGTTGGCTTTTTTCTGGAAAATCGATATGTGCAGTGTTTATATCGTTTCCTTGGCTAATCTTTATATCAAGCGGAAAATAGTCAGATAGCCCATATTGCGCTTCATCAATATCGGACATTTGATTAACTAACTGATTCAGTGTATCACTTTCATCATGATGTTTAAGTTTAATTGAAATGGGAACGATGAAATTCATTTGATCATCCGGGACACCCATCGTAATGATCGAGGCATTTTTAAGGTCATCCTGGTAGATCGCTTGTTCAAATGTCTTTTCCTTTTCCCCTTTTCGCGGTTCCATTTCTGAAAACTTGTCTTTGGATTCGATTTTCGCTTGGTTACTCGAAAACTCTTGAGCTTCCTGTTTATCTTCAGAGGGCTTTTCTTGGTTACTTGAATCCTTCCGTTCAAGATCTGCCATTTCCTTACTTTCAGATAGAGATAATTTCCCACTGCTGCCGCTGTCTTCTCGACTTGTCGTTCCTTTTTTTTCAATAATGAACGATGATGCCAAAACAACCATTAAGAATAAGGAGGCAACACCCGCGAATAGAGGTATCCAGTGTTTCTTCTTCTTTTTCTTTTTATTATGTATTCTCGCATACACCTCTGCCTTGGTCCGGTCATCTTTTAATGTGGGAAGCTCGCGCAGCATGTCTTCAATTTCGCTTTCTTTCCAACGGGATCTCCTCAATGCGGTGGCCCTCCTTTCCTGATAAATCTTCCATCAACTTTTTAATGGCCTTCAAAGCTCGGTGCTGGGTCGTTTTTACCTTACTTTCACTCCAATTCAATACTTCAGAAGTTTCCGTAATGGACAACCCCTGAATATATCGTAAAATGATCACGGATCTTTGATTCGTGGTACACCGGTTTAAACATAGGTAAATATCTTGGATTTCATCGTTCTTGATAGCCACTTCCTCGGGAATGGGCTCTTCATCTTTTAGCAATTGCCTATCCCAATCAAAATTAGGAAAGATTTTGTCTTTCCAACCTTTTTGTTTCCGAAAGTGATCAATCGTCACATTTCTGGCAATCGAATACATCCACGTTTTTTCACTGCTTTTTCCTTCGAAGCGTTCATAGGCCTTCATCACCCGGATATAGACCTCCTGAACAAGATCTTCGGCGGTTTCTCGATTTTTAGTCATATAGAAAATGAATTGATATATTTCCTGATGATATTTTTCATAAAGATCGTGGAAAACGGAATCCATCATTTCCCCACATCCGTTCATAAATATAGTCGTCAATCCTAAACAAAAGTTACATACTTCGGCTTTAATCTTATTATAAAATTCCGTTAATTTCCACATATCAGGTACTTCTTATTTTGTTTCCTAAAAAAACAAAGACAAGTTGGAAAGAAATCCAATTGCCTTTGTCTTCGCAGTTCTTTATGAAACAAGATTATCTGGCGATCTACCTGTCATTCATTCAGCGTTTTCCATAATTCGAGGCAAAATGATACTGAATGTCGTCCCTTTATTAGGTAAACTGTTTACCGAAATGTAGCCATCATGGGCATTGATTATATTTTTTACGATTGCCAAACCCAATCCGGTACCCGAACGGCCGCGGGTCCTTGCTTTATCCGCTTTATAAAACCTCTCGAATACAAAAGGCAGATCTTCTTCGGGAATTCCAGATCCAGAGTCCTTCACATCAATGATCAGTCCCCTTCGATCACTTGTCCTCTGAATGACATCAATGTTACCGCCTGGGGGAGTATGACGAATCGCATTATCAATTAAATTGGTCAAAACCTGTTCAATACGGTCCGGATCGAAATGCCATTGAATCTGATTGTCTTGCAGGCTGGCTGATATAGTAATCCCTTTTTCTTTAGCCAGCCCAGAAAACTTACTTGTAATCCTCTTTAAATATGGAGAAACGGGTACACATTCATAGCTAAGATTCATTTTACCCGATTCCAATTTAGCTAGATCGAGTAGATCATTGACCAAACGTCCCATTCTCAAAGATTCATCATAGATGATGCGGGCCATTTCCACCTTTTCCTCTTCACTGCCCGCAATGTCATCTACAATCGCTTCACTATATCCTTGCAACATTGAAATCGGGGTCCTTAACTCATGGGAGACATTCGCTATGAAATCAGTCCTGAGTTTGTCCATACGTCTTTCATCACTCATATCCCTTATGATGGCCACCGCTCCCCGAATATTGTCGCCATTTGTATATAGCGGACTGACAATCAATCCCCAATTACGGCCCTGCAAGGTAATTTCACCGACTTGTTCCTTATCGAAGGACTCAGATTCATCAAAAAGATTCATCAAAACCAAAGGGACATTCACATTATCTTCCCGGTTATAGCCCTTTTCAAAATACCAGGATTGGAGAAACCTTTCCGCTGGCGGATTCGTTTCAAGAATTGTGCCGTCTTTATTGAAGGTGATGACCCCATCTGCCATACTGCTAAGAATGCTGGAGAGATGTTCCTTTTCCTGACTAAGTGCATTCATATTGAATTTCAGCTGCTTTCTCATCTGATTAAACGCTATGGCCAGCTCACCGATTTCATCTTGAGTCAGTATTGGAACCTTTGTATCAAATTTCCCCCGGGCAATCGCTAGGGCTGCTTCCCTCATCTTCACCAATGGAGCATTGATTCTTGTAGATAAAAAGAAAGCAAAAATCGTTGTCAAAATAATGGCGATGCCCGCTGCCAATAAAATGAACTGTGTAGTGGATTTTGTGGTTTCTTCCATGGACTCCAACGATTGAAATAGGAACACTTCATCCTGTTCCCCATTCAATTCAAGCGGAATGCCTACCACGATTGCGGATAAGCCCTCGTTTCCCGCATCATCCGATAGCGCCATTTCCTTTTTTACAGTCTTTCTTTCCGTAAAAACCTTGAGCAATTCGGGGTCATTTTTAATGAGTTCCGGCGTGATTTCAAACTCATTATCTCCACCGATGGATGAGAATACCATTTTGTCATCATTAAGAATGATCATTTTCGTTTCATTGCCTATTAATTCCGAAGCTATTTGTAATACCTCATTGCTGGATCCCTGATGTTCATTGGTCACCTTAATGATTTGTTCAGCCGTTTTGGTTAAATCATTTTCAATATTTTCAATTTGGAAATTCTCAAAGAATTCGACTAGCAGAACGGTTAAAACAATTAATACAAACGACACGAGCAATAAAATCGTTGCCCATAGCTTCCCTACAACACTGCCCCATAGCATCAGTCATTAATGACTTCGAACTTGTAACCTACACCCCAAACGGTCACAATCATCTTGGCTGCGTTTTCGGATATGCGGTTTAATTTTTCACGCAAGCGTTTAACATGCGTGTCTACAGTTCGAAGATCTCCAAAGAATTCATAGTGCCATACTTCTTTTAACAATTGCTCCCGGTCAAAAACCTTATCTGGGGATTTCGCCAAGAAATATAACAATTCATATTCTTTCGGTGTTAATGAAACCTCTTTGTTATCAGCAAGTACACGGTGGGCATCATTATCTATTGTTAGATGTGAGAAGACGATCACATCTTTTGCCGTCGTTTCCGTCTGCATGTAACCTGTGCTTGAAGAGCGACGCAATAAAGCTTTAACCCTTAACACGACTTCACGGGGACTGAACGGCTTTACGATATAATCATCGGTCCCCACTTCGAATCCTTGAACACGGTTCACTTCTTCCCCTTTAGCCGTCAGCATGATAATTGGAGTCGTTTTCTTTTCCCTTAATTCACGGCAAACTTCGATTCCATCTTTCCCAGGCATCATAATATCCAATAAAATTAAATCATAATCATTTTCCAGGGCTTTTGTTAAAGCCATATCTCCATTTTCAGCTTCATCGATTATGTATTCTTCCCTTTCCAAATACATCTTCAGCAGCCGGCGGATTCTTTCCTCATCATCCACCACGAGAATTTTAATAGCGTTATACATTATGTAATCAGCCTCCTATGATATATTCTACAAAATGAATACTTCCATGACTAATACTTTTTCCTTACATCGTACGATAAAGAGCCGATTTCACAAGGCTTCCATGAACCTTTCACCATTTTGTCACAAAAAAGACTCCGACCGCCCATCAAGAATGGATAATTGCTATTTCACGAAATATTCCCATTGAATGGGATTGACAGAAAAAGGGATCATTCTCTAGAAAAATCGATAAGCCAACTCTCGACGTTTCTATCAAAAGACCCCCTTCATCTAACCATTACAATACAGAATCAAGCATATGAATGCAAACCAGCAATAACAAGATTGACGAAAATCAGGTTAAACATGATGATGGCAAAACCGATGACGGCAAGCCAAGCCGATTTTTCCCCTTGCCACCCCTTTGACATCCGCAGATGCAAGAAAGCCGCATAAAACAACCAAGTAACCAATGCCCAGACCTCTTTCGGATCCCAGCCCCAGAATCGTGTCCAGGCCACTTGGGCCCAGATCATTGCAAAAATGAGGGCACCGAGTGTAAAAATCGGAAAACCGATAAGGACCGAACGATAACTAATCTCGTCCAATAAATTCAAATTCACATTTTTAACGATCGGTTTAATCAAAGCTGCCACTCTTTTGCGAGCAATCAACCTTATTAAACCATACAGGACGAGTCCCATGCCGAATGACCAAAGAACAGTATTCAGTTTCTTGGCATTGATCAGTGCAGGCATGTCCACCAGCGGTTCAAATCGATACGTCTCGATGAGTTTCCCTTCATTGGGACCTACCAATGCCGGCAGGTTGAATTCCTGTTTGACTTCGGCACCTTTTTTATCGACCCAATCAAAATTCGCCTTATAATCCATGGCAGCAAAAGAAGAAGTGATGATGACGAAACCGATGGTGCAGACTAATGTGAACATGATGACTTCAAGCCAGAACGTTCTTTTGCTTGATTGTGTCTGATCAACGAACTTGATTAAATAAATGATGGCAGTAACGAAACTTATGGCAAGGATTGACTGTCCTGCCGCTGCAGTCGTTACATGAATATGGAGCCAATCACTCTGCAAAGCAGGGATGAGTGGCGAAATTTCTGTAGGGAACATACTTGCATAAGCGATTATCAATAATGCTATCGGTAAAGCGAATAGCCCAAGTGCAGGTGTTTTATAAAGAAAATAAATTAATATGAAAGCACCGACCAGCATCATTCCGAAAAAGGTCGTAAATTCAAACAGGTTACTTACTGGGGCATGGCCGGCAGCAATCCATCTAGTGATGAAATACCCAATTTGCGCCGCGAACCCGATAATGGTGACGAAAATGCCCAGTTTTGCCCATTTGTTTTGTTTCTTTTCCTCCGCACCGCGTTTATCCTTGATCGATCCCCCGAATAAAAAGGTAGCGATCAGATATAAAATGAAAGCTGCATATAAAAGGTTACTGCTTAATTCAGCCATTTAAAACTTCCCCCTTACTAGAAGATTTCTCCTCTTCAAGTTGATCCATTGGTTCGGAAAGTGATGTTGATTCTATCGCTTGTTTTATATCTCTTTTAATGCCGTGCCAGTTTTTGTTTGTATGGCCGGCCAAAAGTATCTCATCATCTTTCCTCTTGATCCATATACGCCGGTGATTCCAATAAGACCCTTGGACAACGCCGATCATGAAGATGATTCCACCCGTGAATAAGATCCAAAGCGTTAAATCCTTCCTGACGGTCAAAGCCGTGACATCTTGGGTTTCCACACCATTAAAAGCCATTTTATAAGTGTTTTCCCCTAAAGGCTCCACAGTCTCCTTAATCGCTACGAAACTGACTTCACCCTCTGGCTTATCCGGAGTATGCATCTTAAAGATAAATGCTGGATTATTCGGAATCTTCGATATCGTTCTAGGTTCGCCTTTTTCATCGAACTCGAAATCAGGGAAGTAACTGATCAAGTCAACGGAATATCCTTCTTTCAACTCGTATTTCTTTTGAGGGTTGTTCAAATCAACCTTTAAGCTTCCATATTTCTCTTCGGTTTTTTTATTTATCAAATTAAAAGCCATCGTACTGAGCTCATCCAATTTATAGTCTACTTGGTAGAGGGCATAATGATCATGTTTCAGAGGTTCATTGACTTTGATTTTATAATCTTTAAGCTTATCAAGGTCCACTTTTTCCCCTGGTAAGGTTTCTCCCTTGCGCTCATAGAGCGTAACATCGGATTGATATGTTTTTGCGATCGTACCGGTTTTATCAATTGCAGCACTGTACTGCTTATCTTCTTCACTCTCTTTGTCATACACCTCTAAGGTAAATTCATTATTCTGAAGATAGTATTGACCATTTGTACCCGGGATTTCTTTTCTCTCGCCTTCACGCAGCCAAAGTACTTTGTCGATATACATCCCAGGGACGGAACGCAATAATGCTCCAATTAAGAAAATGATAAGTCCAATATGATTGACATAGGGTCCCCAACGTGAAAAACGACCTTTTTCGGCAAGTATATGACCGTTTTCCTCTCGTATATGATAACGCTGCCTTTTTAGTCTATCCTTTACTTCTTCAAGGTTTATATCTTGTTCTTCAAGCTTTGTCACCCCATAAATCCGCTGACGTTTCATGAAACCGTCATGACGTGTGACCCCTTGCTTTTTTAACGATCGATATAACGGAAAGAACCGGTCGATACTGGCAATCAATAGTGATATGCCCAGCATTCCTATGATAATCAAATACCACCATGAACTATACAAGTTATGAAACCCGAGTTCATAATACACCCTTCCGAACCAGCCATATTCCAGTTCATAATGCTCTGCAGGCGTCGCGGTTGAAGGGATGTACATTTCCTGGGGTAAAATCGTCCCGATAGCTGAAGCGATCAAAGCAATGACAATGAGCGTCACCCCGACCTTAACGGAAGAAAAGAAATTCCATATTTTATCGATGATCGTTTTTTTATATGTTTGTGAACGCCTGGCACTTCCTTCATATCTCATATCAATAAGCTGGTTCTCTTTTTCGTTACCAAGCACCATTCCGCATTTCCCGCATATCTTTGTGCCAAACGGATTTACATGACCACAATCGCATTTTACTTCTTTCATGTCAAAAACTCCCCAATATTATGGTTTAATTCTCTCCATATGCTTTTGGATGCTCTCTTCTGTCAAAGCTCCGGTGATGATATCTATCACTTTCCCCTCTTTATCAACCAAAAAGGAGACAGGCAATATATCCACGCGGTAAGCATTTTCCACTTCCCTACCTTTATCGATCATGACAGGAAATGTAAGGTCATGCTTTGTAATGAAATTATTGACAGCATAGTCAGATTCCCCGACGTTAACGGCCAATATCTCAACGCCCTGGTCTTTAAAGTTTTTATATTGATTTTCCATATAAGGCATTTCATATTCACACGGCTTGCAATATGTACCCCAAAAATTCAGGAAGACGCCTTTTCCCTTGTAATCTGAAAGTTTATGCTCTTTACCTTCCATATCAGTCAAGACGAAATTGGGTGCTTCGGATCCTTTTCTCAGGCTTTCATTCTTATCTTTAGTGAAGTTCGTATAAAGGGCAAACACTAAAGCTGCACCTAAAAGCAGGAGAATGATGGTTCTGCTAATGAGGCGTCGCTTCTTTTTATCCATAGAGATCCTCCTAAGGCCACACTAAATTTAACCATACCATTATACCATTTAACGCCATGTCCTTTATATTTACATTTCTGAAGGTTTTGTGACATTCTTTCCCGATTCATGAAGGAAAAGGTATTTACAGGTTGTTTTCCACCACCCATTTCTTCCAGGGGAAGAATGGGGTAGTGGTTTCAACCTATCAATACGGGAAAAATACTAGCTTACATTCTCCGCTGTTTAGGCTCGGTCGTTGCTAAAGTCCGCATTAATTTAACTTCATGTGGAGTCAGCTCCCGGGAATCCCCTGCAGTTAAACCATCCAAGGTCAAGAAACCATATTGCTCCCTCTTCAATTTAATGACGGGATGGCCAATTGCTTCGAACATCCGGCGGACTTGCCTATTCCTGCCTTCATGTATTGTGATTTCAACTATGGCCGTTTCCTTTTTCTTGTCGGTAGACAATACCCTTGTCTTGGCCGGAGCAGTCTTGCCATCCTCCAACTTGATTCCCTTATCCAGCTTTTTCAAGCTTTCACGCAAAGGCATCCCTTTCACTTTTGCCACATACACTTTATCCACTTCATGCTTCGGATGCATTAATGTGTTTGCAAATTCCCCGTCATTGGTTAAAATCAACAAGCCCGAAGTATCGTAATCCAAGCGGCCAACTGGATAAATTCGTTCATTGATGTAAGGGAAAAAGTCCGTTACGACTTTTCTGTTCTTATCATCAGAAACGGCCGAAATGACGCCGCGCGGTTTATAGAATAGGAAATAAACCGGAGCTTCTTTTTCAAGCGGGACTTCATTAACCTCAACCTTATCATTAGGCCCCACTTTCACACCTAATTCCTTCACTACTTTGCCGTTCACTTTTACCTTACCTTCTAAAATCAACTCTTCTGCTTTACGGCGGGAAGCCAGTCCAGCATGTGCTATCACCTTTTGTAATCGTTCCATCTATCTTCACCCCATAGTATAATCATTCGTTTGTTATTGTCTATACATACACAATCATACAATTATTACATATTGAGAGGCAAAAACAAAAGGTTTTTCGCGATTAAGAGCTTTTCTTTTATTATTACACCAATAATGGGACGGTTAAATGGGTTGGTTTCCATAATGAGTGTAACATAGCTTATTTTTCCATACAAAAAAATGTTTCTTTTGATGAAAGTTTGAATACACCTTAATAATGGAGGGCTGCTTTTAAGAAAAAAGACAAAAAAAAAGAAATGGAATCGTCCATTTCCCTACATTTTAATTCATTCCGAAAACCAGTGTGACGACAATAACGGCAGCTATGATTCCGATCAAGTCTGCCAAAAGGCCGACCTTAAGGGCATCACCCATTTTTTTGATTCCGACGGCTCCAAAATAAACGGTCAATACATAGAAGGTGGTATCCGTACTCCCCTGAATCGTGGCAGCCAAGCGGCCAACAAAGGAATCCGGTCCATAAACCGATATCAGGTCGCTGGTGATTCCTAAAGCTGCTGTTCCGGATATTGGTCTAATAATCGCGAGGGGTAAAACCTCAGATGGAAAATGAAGAAGGGAAAGCAAGGGATTTAGTGATTGTACAATGAAATCCAAGGCCCCTGATGCCCTAAATACCGAAATTGCCACAAGCATCCCCACCAGGAAAGGGATGAGGGAAAAGGACATGTTGATTCCTTCTTTCCCCCCCTCAACGAAGGTCTCATAGGTGGGAACTCTTTTCAATGTGCCATACAGTAATATTCCGAGGATCAAAACAGGTATCATCCAAATTGAAATGGTAGTCATCCAGTGCAACATCCTATTCCCTCCCGCTCCTCTTTCTCCTGTAATAAAAATATCGATCTATCGCGATTCCTCCAACCGCAGAAATGGCCGTTGCTATTATGGTCGGAAATACGATGTCCGTCGGGGAGTGGGCATCGTAGTTCATGCGGATCGCAATGACAGTAGTTGGAATCAACGTTACGCTTGAGGTATTGATTGCTAAAAAAGTGACCATCGAACGGCTGACCGTTGCTTTTCCTCCATTTAGTTTCTTAAGCTGTTCCATGGCTTTTATACCAAGAGGCGTAGCTGCATTCCCCAACCCGAATGTGTTTGCCATCATATTGGAAAGTATATACCCCATAGCGGGATGATTAGGAGGCACTTCAGGGAATAGCCATCTCATGAACGGCTTGAACAAGTTGGATAGTTTATCTAACAGCCCCGATTCCTCCGCTATTTTCATCAAACCCAGCCAAAAGACAAGTATGCTCATCAGTCCCAGGCAAAGGGTGACCGCTTCCTTTGCGCTGACAAATAGAGCTTCATTCACCTGATCCATCGTTCCATTAACCATGCCAAAGACGATACCGATCACGAACATCCCGACCCAAATGTAATTAACCATTGCGTCCGATTCCCAATACCGCTTCAAATACTTCAGCCCATGAAGATTGGAATGATTGTTGCTTGAAGCTTTCTTTTGCTTCCCCATAAAAAATTGACCGAGTTCCTATTTTCTTCCCATCAAGATAGATGGATGCTCTGCCGACAACCTCCGGGATTTTCCTTTTATCATCCCAAGCCTTCTGGGGCTTCAACAATTTCATTTTCACTTTGACCAATTCTCTCTCTTCGTTTGTCAGTGGGTATGAAAAATCATTTTTAATATAGACATGTCCTTTATATATTTTATTTTCCATGTTTTCCACCATGCCTGCGGGTAAAATTTCTGTTGGCTTATAATCCTTAAAGGCGGATTCGTACATGTGAATATGATCATTCCAATCATCCGGACCATTCAATGTCACAGCAATCAGGTCATGCTCGTTTTTTGTTGCCGTCGTGACCAAGGTACGTTTTGCTAGTTTCGTATACCCTGTTTTCCCCCCTGTGCAATACTCATATAATTGTGTAAGTAGGCGATTTTTGTTCTTCCATACATAATCCCATTGTTCTGTGGAATTAGGTGCCCTGTGTTCCTTTGTGCCGGCAATCTTCGCATACGTTTCATTTTGCATGGCATAACGAGTGAGAATGGCCATATCATAGGCGGTTGAATAATGGTTCTTCGTATTATCCAAACCATGTGGATTTGAAAAGTGGGTATTTTTCATCCCTATTTCTTCAGCCTTTTGATTCATCATCCAGACGAATCCATCCAGGCTTCCGCCAACCTTTTCGCTGATTGCCACTGCTGCATCATTACCTGAACGAAGCATCAAGCCATATACCAAATCTTCGAGCTTAATTTTTTCTCCTACTTTTAAGTAAAGGGAAGATCCCTCCGTCCCGAAGGCATTGCTGCTCACCTTCACTGTCTCATCCATCTGTCCCGATTCAATAGCCAAGATGGCCGTCATTATTTTCGTAATGCTTGCTATGCGATTCTTTTCATGAGCATTCACTTCATAAATGACCCTTCCGCTATCCTCATCCATTAAAATCGCGCTATGGGCACTTACGGATACATTTGCATTGGCGCTTTGTACAGGTGCCATGAAAGACAACAGGAGAATGACGATACACATACTCGATAACCCTTTATATAGAAAACGCATGAGTGCCCCCTCGTCTCTTTACTTGTTTTTGTACAAGTTTATGCAAAGGGACAAGGGTTATGAATAAAAGAATCTAAACCTTCATGATATCCACTGTTTTCAAGGGAGAATTCCCATAAAAAAAATCGATAGGGACTCCTATCGATTTAGTGTTCTATTATACTAATAGTGCAGCGATTTCATCAATTTTCTTAGCTCCGAATACCACTTGTTCATCATTGATGATCATGGCCGGCACACTCATGACTTTATATTTCTTCTTGATTTCCTGGAAATTGCTTATATCGACCATTTCAGCTTCAACGTTAGGGTTTTCAATCGCTATGCGCTGTGCACCCACAACAACGTCTGGACAGTAGTGACATGCCAATGAAACCATGACCTTAATGTTCGCTTTTTTACTGATTCCCTTAATTGAATTCAATACCGCTGAATCCAATGCTTGACCAGGTCCAGCCAGGTTATAGATGGCCAAAATGAAGGAATTCAACTCATGGCCGCCTGGTACACCGTGGAACTTGACGCCACTGTATTCACCATTTGAATTTAAGAGGGCAACGACAGGGAACTTATCCGCATTGATTTTTTCTTCGATTTCCGCATTTTCCCCTTTGTTGTATAACTCAAGATGAAGCTTATCTCCTAATTCCGCAACATCCAACAGGAAGTCTCGCAATTCGACTGATTTTGGCAAACTGTCATCGACAATGGACACCATAGTAACGTCGCTCTCCATCTTGCCGAAGATTCCCTTTAATTGGCCACGTAACGCATCACTTAATAAAGCGCTCTTGCCTGCTGGGACAGCTGCCTGTTCTTTTTTCGCCGGTTTTTCAACTTCAGGTTCATCCTTGATTCCCAGGCGATCTTTTTCTTCCTCAATATATTTGCCGGCATCCGTTGCTGCAATCGCTCCATCGGATACAGCTGTGATAATCTGGCGCAAGGATTTTGGCCTTAGGTCGCCCGCCGCATAGACACCATTCACATTAGTCTTCATATCATCATCGGTTAAAATGTAACCAGCATCATCCATTTCGATATGGCCCTTGAATATCTCTGTTTTCGGTTCGTAACCTATGAAAACGAATACGCCAAATGTATTGTCTTCTTCCTTCGCCTTATATTCAAATTCTTCTTTGGTAACGTTATTGATGAAACGTGCACTTTGAATCATCCCGTCTCCATGAACCCCAAGGATTTCCGTATTGAATTTCACTTCAATCTTATCATTTGCCATTACTTTATCAACAATGGACGGGGCACACGAGAAGCTTGATTCACGGGCGATGATTGTGACTTTTGTAGCAAAACGTGTCAGGAATATCGCTTCTTCAGCGGCTGCATATCCTGCGCCGATAACGAAAACTTCCAACCCTTCAAAGAATTCACCATCACATGTTGAACAATAAGCTACACCGCGGCCAGTGAATTCCTCTTCACCTGGAAATCCTAGCGTTCTTGGTGAAGCACCCGTTGCAATGATGACGGCGCGTGCATGGTAGTCCCCGCCAAGGGTTTTAACCACTTTCACCTCACCGGAGAAATCCACACCCGTTACATCAGCTTTGGCGAACTCAACGCCAAAATCTTCGTTTTGAAGCTTCATTTCTTCAACTAACCTAGGACCCGATATATGACGGATACCAGGATAATTGGCTATTTCCGAAGTAGTTGTAGCTTGACCGCCGCCAGTGCCTTTTTCAAGAATTATCGTCTTTAGCTTCGCTCTTCCTGCATAAACACCGGCTGAGAGGCCTGCAGGACCGCCGCCAATAATTAATAAATCATATATTTTTTTCATCTTTTGTGCTCCTTGCTGAATGATTATAACGTGCTAAACTGATTATTTTGAAAAACAAAAGGCACTTATTTTAGGTAAGTGCCTTTTGTCATTGTATCATGTCGGACGATTTGTCCAGTAATCGTAATCAATGCTGGGTATGTCCATTACCTGTAGAAATGGACCCTCCCATTAAAAATTAAAGTTTACCTACAAGGTCTAGGCTTGGTTCAAGAGTATCTTCACCTGGAGTCCATTTTGCAGGGCAAACTTTATCTCCATGTTCCGCTACGAATTGTGCAGCTTGAACTTTTCTTACAAGTTCTTCGGCATTACGGCCAATTCCTAAATCATTGACTTCGTATGCTTTAATTTGTCCTTCTGGATTTACAATGAAAGTTCCACGTAAAGCCAATCCATCTTCTTCGATCAATACACCGAATTGACGGGATAAAACGTTTGCTGGGTCAGCTAACATTGGATATTGGATTTTACCGATTGTATCTGTAGCATCAGCCCATCCTTTGTGGCTGAAATGAGTATCTGTTGAAACTGAGTAAACTTCACAACCAATTTCCTTGAATGTTTCATAGTTATCTTGAAGATCGGCTAATTCAGTTGGACATACGAAAGAGAAGTCAGCTGGGTAGAAAAAGAATACTGCCCATTTCCCTTTAACATCTTCAAGTGTAACTTCTTTGAATTCTCCTGCATGGTAAGCTTGTACTTTAAAATCTTCAACTTGTTTATTGATCAATGACATAATAAATTCCTCCAATAGCTATTTTTTTATCTGCTCCTGTTTATAATAATTATTAAATAGAAACTAGTCAATAAATATACCTTAATAATTTTTAAGTTCACAAATTGGTCACAGTTTTTATATTAATATAAATTAATTATTTTTAAAATCCCTTAGTACTTTAAATTAGCATTTTCAACACATTTCCAATATTATTTCTAGGATACAAATAAGACACATGCTCATTATTTCGTGAGATGATTTCCTCTCCTTTTCAATCTAATTATAATATCCAAATGAGAATCATAAGTAGCTTTCTAATAAAATTTTTCAGGTCTCCTTCATATCTTTCCCATATTTCCCCTAAAAAATTCTTGTTTCGAAATTTCAATCAAAAAAAAACGAACCTTGACGGCCCGTTTAGTTGTAATTGGTTCTCCAAAGACATTTCTATATTTTATCAGTTATTGCTTTTTCCAAATAAGCTTTTTCGCTTCGGTGAACCTTACGGCTATTTTCGGCCAGTTTACAACGTCCCACCATTTGTCCACATAGCCTGCCCGATTATTTTTATATTGCAGGTAATAAGCATGTTCCCATACATCAAGAACAAGGATTGGGATCGTATCCCACTGGGTCAAAACCATGTGCAATTCCGATTGAAGTATTTCTAGCCGCCGCGCACGCGGAGACCAGACTAATATCGCCCAGCCAACACCTTCTACTTGTTTGGCAGCCTCACTAAAATGACTTTTAAAAGCTGCAAAGCTTCCAAAATCCTTCTCAATCTGTTTAAGTAAATCCCCCCTTGGCTGTCCGCCCCCTCCCGGAATCATCACTTCCCAGAACAGCGTATGGAGATAATGGCCCGATCCATGAAAGGCTGCTTCCTTTTCCCAATGTTTCAACAAGGAAAAATCATTCGATTCTCTCGCTTTTTTCATCATCATTTCCGCTTTATTCAGACCATCGACATATGCTTGATGATGCTTATCATGGTGCAGATACATGATTTCCCTTGAGATCGTCGGCTCCAACGCTTCATAGGCATAAGGTAACGGCGGTAGCGTATGCTTCCCAATCGGCACTGATTGCCTTTCCTGTATATTGAATTCTCTAGCGAGTTCTTCAATTTCCTCGTAGACCCGAGCCATCTCTTCTTCAATCAGGACCATATCCTCATAATCCATTTCTTCCTCATCCATATTCTTTGCCAACCCGGAAAGCCGTTCAATATTTGACAGCAACGGCGAATCGGTGATATCGATCTTCTCAAGATATTCCATCACCCCATCAACCCAATCACTTACCTCTTTAGCATAATCTCTTACCTCAGACATCTTGCAACCTCCCCCTATTCCCATGCACATAAATCATCAAAGTATTTTATGTATCGATTAAGCGGAGATTCCATTTATAGCTAAAAAAAAACAGCAAGGCTTATTAAGCCTTGCTGTTTCATTATCTTGACTGCAACATTTTCGTCCGGTAATCCGTTTCATAAAACTCCAATTCTTCACGCATGGTCTGGAATCCACTTTCCACGGCCTTCAGGATGGATATTATGCTGTCAGGTACACTTTGGTGAAATTTAATCGAGTTTTTTCCTGTATAGGCAGATCTGCTGTCCTCAAACCACCGATCTGATTTTGGGGAAAAGTATTCTTCGATACATTGATGATAAACTCTATAAAGCGTCTTTTCAGCTGCAGCTTTATTGAAAACATCATTTTTCAGAACGATTTGGCAAGCCTCCAAGCCTTCTTCACAACTTACAAGCATTCTTCTTAAACTTGAAAGGATTCCTTTATAATAGGTTTCATCCCCGCTTTTTTCTTCTTGCAGCTTAGAATAGGTCGTCTCATTTATAAATTCTTCCAGTTGAGCCACTGTCGTTTCCAAAAAGCCCTTTACATCCTCAAGCTGAGATTTTACCAATGTATTCCCCAACCGTGAACCCTCCTCAAATTGATTAAGATTGAATATAATAGTCAACATGTGATTCTATATCATATGGTTTAGCTTGGTCAATAGATATAAACACTTTCTCCAATTTTTCAAAATCTATATTTTCGAAATAACCAGCCAGCTCTTTTTCTGCATTTATATATATTCGTTTTCGGTTAACCAGGCCCGGGTCTTTGAGTAGACAGACCATGGCGATGATGTCAGCCATATAAATATCTCTGTTAGGGCTTTTGAATAGGGGGTTGGCGGGATATGGGGTCCAAAGAGTGACCATCTCATCAAAATAGCGAAGATACAGTACATTCAGCGTCTTTTCTTCTCCATCCTTTATGTATTGTATAACGGATCGATTAAAGAAGTCCTCAGGTGAATTTGACTTTTCCTTTTCAAGTCCAAATCCATTGCATGCTACAATTCGCACCCGCAATCCCCCCGCATTCATTTTTTTCTATATTATCACAATTCAAAGAAAAATGTTATTCGATTGTTTGCTGAAATTTTTCAAAAAACAAATCGGCTTCACCACTTTCAAAGCTATCATCCGAATTATCGGCGAGAGGCGGTAATTCATCTATGGAATTCAGGCCGAAGTAATCCAAAAACTCTTTTGTTGTCCCATATAAATAAGCCCGGCCCGAGCCTTCAGCACGTCCGACCTCTTTAATTAAGACTTTGGTGACAAGTGTATGAATGGGGCGTTCCGTTTTCACTCCGCGTATTTCATCAATTTCAGCTCTAGTAATCGGCTGCTTATAAGCAATGATTGCGAGTGTTTCCAATGCCGCCTGGGATAAGCCTTGAGTGCTTGATGTTTCGACTAGTCTTTTCAAGTAATCCGAGTGCTCTTTTTTTGTCGTCATTTGATAAACGCCCGCTATTTCGATCACTTGAACCCCACGTACATCCGATACATATTCTTCCTTTAAACTTTCAACGATGTCCGTTGCTTGATATTCCGTAATTTCCAGGACCGAGGCAATTTGTTTGACAGAGAGCCCTTCATCTCCGGCAGCAAACAATAATGCCTCAAGAATCCCTTTCCAATTAATAACTTCCAACTGGTTCTACACCTTCCTTAGCAGCAATCATGATTTCAGAAAAATTACCTTCTTGTTCAACGATGATTTCATTAAGTTTCATCAGTTCCAGCACCGCCATGAAAGTGATGACGATATGCTCCTTGACCGGGATCGAAAACAGTTCAAAAAAACTTTTCTTCCCTTTAATGGACTGTAACTCAATCTTGATTTCATCCATTCGTTTCTCTATCGATATCTCTTGTTTCGTTACTTTCGTGTAAAGCGGCTTTTGAATTTTTTGCCTTCTCAGCAATTTTTGCAGAGCCCCCAACATATCATATAGACTTATATTCAACTCTTGTTTATCACTTTCCGCTTCTTTAACATAAACAGATAGATCACTTGGGGGTTTGGTGAACATCAAGCTTCTTTCTTCTTCCATCCCTTTAAATTCTTCGGCTGCATTTTTATACTTTTTATATTCTAATAGTTTTTCCACAAGCTCATCCCGTGGATCTTCCTCAAATATTTCACCATCTTCATCAATCATTTGCTCATCTTCATGCTTTGGAAGCAGCATTTTACTCTTGATGGCAAGCAGTGTCGCAGCCATCACCAGGTATTCGCTGGCCACATCCAATTCCAGATGCTGCATCGTATGGATGTAACCTAGGTATTGATCTGTAATATCAGCCATCGGAATATCGTAGATGTCTATTTCCAGGCGATTGATCAAATGCAGGAGTAAATCCATCGGACCTTCGAAAGCGTCAATTTTTATGTTATAACCCATTAAATTACCTCATTTAAATCTAATTGGCCGATATGGACCTATTTCTTTTACTAATCAAGTATAGTGGATTGCCGCCCTTTATCCAAATAATAATTTACTGTCCATAGAAAAGTTTTTATTTGGGATTACCGTCAAATGGGTCGGTGCCCAATCACATTCTGAAATCCAACATAACCTAGAAATGTAAGAATAGCAGAACAAAGGAGGTACTCATTATGGGTGCAGGTGGTTTTGGAAACGGCGGCGGATTCGCGTTTATTGTAGTATTGTTCATTTTATTAGTTATCGTCGGTGCTTCTTGGTGTTAATGGGAGACTGATGAATCAGCTGATTGCCTTGCAATCAGCTTTCTTTATTTTCCAGGAAAAAATTCTATGCTAAACTTAGTGAGTATACATAGCGGATGTTAAGCTATAAGAAAATGGCTTTTTGCCATACTTAGTTGATTCCATCAAACAAAAGGGGTGCTCCTATTGACTTACGCGGAAGACTACCTTTCTTTCCTTGTCCATTTCCATGGAACGAGGGATTACTTCGAATGTCATGAAATCCTTGAAGAATATTGGAAGGAAACCGCACCAAAAGAACGTGACTCTCATTGGGTCGGGCTCATTCAGATTGCGGTTGCCCTGTATCATGATCGCAGGGGAAACAAAAAAGGGGCTGCAAGGACCCTGTCTAAAGCCTTGGCAAATCTCCACCTAAAAAAGGCCGAGCTCCTGAAGTTGGGACTCGATCCAGAACGACTGTTCAAATTGCTCGAGGATACCCATGAGCGAATGTTATCACAAAAGCCATATAAAAGCATCAATCTGCCAATATCGGATCAAAGACTGATCGAAAAATGCCAATCCATGTGTTCGCAAGAAGGATGCATATGGGGTGCGGATAGCGACATGACCAATACATCGATAGTTGATAAGCACCTAATGCGAGACCGTTCGGATGTCATTTCAGAAAGGGCTCGACAGCTATCCCTTCGAAAAACAAGAATGGAGGACCGCCCTTAAAGGCGATCCTCCATTCAAGCTTTCATATTCAGAAATCTTCACACCTGTCAAGAAAGCTTTCCGTAAACTCATTTGCTTTTAATTCTTTGTCAGGATATTGCTCCTTGATGGCCCTGACCATCGTTTTACCGATACCTTGCTTCCGGAAGGATGGATTTACAGATATATGTTGTATCTCAATGTGGGTTGGAGAGACTTCTATACCGATCAGGCCCGTAATCTCTTCATCTTTCCATAAGAACAGCTGTAGGTTTTCATCCGTTTCATAATTCTTCATCGTATTCCGAAGCGTTTTTATCTCTTTTTCATTTGGCATGAAAGATAATAATCCCATGGCAAACTTCTCATAACTTTTCTTATACTTAATCAACATAATATCCCTCGTTACTAAATAACGTTTTTATTATCTTCCTGTTTCCAATTAATTTGCTTTGAATAATAATCCTCACATATAACATTTACATCATACATAAAAATCCCGTTCGTTTCAACATCACTTTCAGCACTTGATTTATCAATGGGCTATGTGCTAAGCGATAAACAGCCAGTATACGATTCCCCATATCAAAGCGATAATAAGCATCATAAGTAAAAGAGTCTTATTACTTTTCCTCATCCCATACTCCCTTTATGAATGGTCCAAATATTTAAATAACGAATTCATTCTACTATAACTTAACACAATCTGACAAATATCCTTGCAATCTTGCTTCAATTTTACTACATTGGTAAAGTGATCTAGGTTCATAGAGTGCCATCTTAGGTATAAAAGTCGAAGATACACCCAACTTCTTCGTTTAAATGAACGTAGCTATTTGGCTATAAATTTTTTTCAGGAATATATGTATCTTTTTTAGCCTTTGTTTCGTCAAATACTATGAATCTGATTTAAAGTGCCGCCCTTTTATTGAAAGATTCCCAATTCAGCAGGAAAGTTAAGGAGGATTATCATGAAAAAAATGAATAAATGGGTCATTGTAACCATTTTATTATGTCTATTATTGCCATATAAGGCTTTTGCAGATGCAGCTGTTGGTGAAATGATCGTCACACTTGGTGAGAATTTGACAAATGAACAAAAAAATATGATTTTATCAGAAATGAAAGCACCAAATGATGTTGAGGTTTTAACCGTTACAAATGCGGAGGAACATGAATACTTAGGAGACTATATCGCTAGCCGTCTAATCGGTACAAAAGCGATTTCATCCTCTGCGATTACTTTGGAGGAAAAAGGTACCGGTCTTAAACTTGAGTCGAAAAACATTAACTGGGTTTCCGATGAAATGTATATCAATGCACTGGCTACTGCAGGAGTAAAAGATGCTACCGTTTATGTCACCGCACCTATACCCGTTTCCGGTACAGCGGCTTTGACAGGAGTCATTAAAGCCTATGAAATATCTGCCGACAAGAAGATTCCTGAAGATGTAAAACAGGCAGCGAATGAAGAAATGGTGAAAACAGCAAAATTGGGTGACGAAATCGGTACGGAAGAAGCCTCTGCACTTGTTACGAAAATCAAAGAGGAAATGGCTGCAAATCCACCAGCCAATACTGAAGAGGTCCGCGAGGTTGTCGAGTCTTCAGCAAAAGACCTTGGAATCGCCTTAAATGAAGATCAAGTACAAAGTTTAATTGATTTATTCAATAAGCTAAAAGAATTGAATATTGATTGGAACGCTGTCGGTGATCAGCTGACTGCAGCTAAAGATAAACTTTCCAATTTTCTTGAATCCGAAGAGGGTCAATCATTTCTGGATAAATTGAAAGAAGTGTTCAGTAGTTTAATAGACGCAATCAAATCACTTTTCAGCTGATTCAAATAAAAAAAGGATGGCCAATGCCATCCTTTCAGACGTAGACAAACTCGAAAATCGAGTTTGTCTATTTTTATTGCCTGTACAATTTGACCGTTGAGTTCCACTGCAGGTACTCGCTTTCCGCGGGCGGTCCGCCCTCGGCGCTCGCCTGCGGGGTCTCCCTTTGACGCGCTTTTCCCCCAGGAGTCTCGTCCCTTCCGTTCTAATTAATTCCTGAGGTCTTGAAGGTATTGCTATTGGTTATTTGGTTCGGGAACATCATTTGAGCAAAGTTACGTTTTCCAAAGCCCTTTATTTATAAACTGAAAGGATGGCAAATGCCATCCTTTTTTCTATTCTTTATTGACGACTGCCGCTTCATGAAGGGCCAAGTCCAAATGAATAAGATCTTCGTAAGTTTCGCGTTTGATGACCAACCGGGCTTCTCCCTTTTCGGCAAAGACGACAGCCGGTCTCGGAATGCGATTGTAATTATTCGACATGGAATATCCATATGCCCCTGTACAAAATACCGCCAAGACATCACCGCGTCCGGCTTTCGGCAATGGTAAATCCCAAATCAACATATCTCCGCTTTCACAGCATTTGCCGGCAATGGACACTGTCTCTTCCACAGGGTCGAGCGGCCGGTTTGCAAGAATGGCATCATATTTAGCTTCGTAAAGAGCGGGACGTATATTATCACTCATGCCCCCATCCACGGCAATATATTTACGGACATTAGGAACTTCCTTTTCAGAACCCACCTTGTACAGTGTCACACCGGCGTCTCCTACCAATGAACGGCCAGGTTCGATCCAGATTTCAGGCATCACTAAATCAGAATCAGCAATCAGGTTCTGCACTTCCCTAACGATCTCCTCAACATATTGAGACGCCGGTAGCGGGTCGTCCTCTTGTGTATACCGAATCCCGAATCCCCCTCCGAGATTCAATACCTGTGGTTGAAACCCTACCGAATCGTGCCAATCACTCAGCTTGCCGATAATTTTTTGGGCTGCCAGAAGGAAACCGGTCGTTTGAAAGATTTGGGAGCCGATATGGCAGTGTAATCCAAGAACTTCCAGAAACTCACTATGAATCGCTTGTCGAAGGGCAGCTTCTGCCTGGCCATTAATAAGATCAAAACCAAATTTCGAATCTTCTTGCCCTGTCAAAATATAATCATGCGTATGGGCTTCAATACCCGGTGTTACACGAAGAAGGATTTTCACCTTTTGTTCACGGTTTGTACAAATTTCTTCCAACAGTGTCAACTCTGAAAAATTATCGACTACTATACAGCCAATGTCATGATCCAAAGCCATATGTAGCTCTTCTTCACTTTTGTTATTTCCATGGAAGTGAATCCGTTCTGTTGGGAAATTTGCCTTAATTGCCGTATATAATTCCCCCGCTGAGACAACATCGAGAGACAGTCCCTCTTGCTCAGCCAACTGGATCATGGCAATCGAAGAAAAGGCCTTACTTGCGTAAGCAACTTGTGCTGAAACCCCCAATTCCTCAAAAGTTCTCTTGAACCCCCTCGCCCGTTCGCGAATTAGCTCTACATCATAAACATATAATGGTGTACCAAATTGTTCGATCAATTCGATCGTGTCCACTCCGCCAATCTCCAGATGTCCACGTTCATTGACACCGCCGGTTCCGTACAAATGCATGATAGCCTCACCTTCCTGACTTAAAACTATTAATAAGAAATGAGGCAGCCTCAAATAAAGAAAACCTGCTGTAAAGGGTCTTCTATATAATCCAGCCTCATCCGAATCAATTATCCCATGTAAATATTGTTATCTATGACTGCTTAGTAGTTCGAAGGGAAAGACAGATTGGTTTAAACTCCAAAGAGTCATAGTAGCTTTATCTCTTTGTTAAGCCCAACTTTATCGCTTTATCCGAATAAAAATAAATTACCACAACTTTTCGACAACATCAACCTTTAGATTTTCTTGGCTGCCTATATAGATCCTGGGGATGTACAATGCTTGGACGTTCTATAGAACCTGGATAAGGTCTTCTAAATATTATATGTGACAAGGCCTTCGGCTGAAACGGGAGAAGCGGCCATAAATAAGGTGTATTTAATGTTTTTATACTAGTGAGCATGATCAAATAGAGTGTGATGCCTATGACTAAGCCAGGCACTTTAAATAATGCGACCAAGACTATCAGTGCTAAACGGGTAATTTTATTCGCAACCCCTAGTTCTAAACTTGGAGTGACAAATGTACCTATTGTCGCTACGGAAGCGTAAAGAACCACCTCAGGAACAAATAGGCCAACATCTATCGCTATTTGCCCTATCAAAACCGCCGCAACCAAGCCCATTGCCGTGGAAAGCGGGGTCGGGGTATGAACGGCTGCCATCCTTAAAAATTCTATCCCTATATCGGAAATGAAGATTTGGACAACAATGGGTATATGCGTTTTTTCATTCGGCCCGATAAACTCGAACTTTTCCGGCAGGAGGGAAGGCTCTAAACAAAACAATAACCAAATCGGCAGCAAGAATAACGAAACGAAAATCCCGAGAAAACGGACCCAGCGCACCAAGGTCCCGACGGCAGGTGCCTGCCGATACTCCTCGGCGTGTTGCATGTGATGGAAAAGGGTGGACGGGGTAATGATGACACTCGGTGAGGTATCCACATAAATAAGGACATGGCCCTCAAGCAAATGCGTTGCCGCCACATCAGCCCGTTCCGTATATCTGACAAGCGGGTATGGGTTATACCTTTGCTTTACGATGAACTCTTCGATCGTTTTATCAGACATCGTTATACCATCAACCTCAATATTATTCAATTCCTTACGAACGATTTCTATTAAATCCGGATCGGCAATATCTTTAATGTAGCCGATGGATATATCCGATTTCGATCGTTCCCCCACATGCAGCATTTCGAAACGTAATCTTTCATCCCGGATTCTTCGTCTGGTTATCGCCGTGTTTATGATGATATTCTCGACAAAACCATCCCTTGATCCACGGACGACTTTTTCGGTATCGGGTTCTACTGGCTGTCTCCCGGGATAACTCCTGACATCCACGACCAGCCCTATTGGTTTACCATCAACAACAACGACGATTAAACCGGATAATACCTGATCAACAAGCTCATCCATCGTCTTTATTTCCTGAACGGATTGGTGTACGAGCAAGTCTTTGACTACATCAAAAACTTTAGTAGACACGATATCGGCATTTTTGTTATGAATGAGGGAATCGAGGATATCAATGATGTACTCCGTATCCGTCAGCCCATTTATATAGTAAAGATGTACATCTTTTCTTAAAACCTTTATCTTTCTTACTCCTAAGTCAAAGCTGACGCCTAGACCTACTTTCTCTTCCATGTATGCGTCAACTTCCGCTACCCTACTCGGAATCGGCATCATGTTTTGAGGTTTCTCTGAAGTCATCATGACCACTCCTTTCCAATATGATTTCCACCGCTAGCTTCGTTATCGGTGCTCCTCTTTTAAAATCGTCCTGATGGGACATTTTTCCGATATCCCCTACCCCAACTACTATGGGAACATGTAATTGATCGATGCAATACACCGTATCTCCTGTTATCTTGCCCAGCTCAAATTCCTCGGCGCCGTATTTATCAACCCCGTTCGGTGTCAAATTACCATCACGGTCAATACAGATATCCACCTTGGTCCACTCTTCCCTTCTAGTCTTTGAAGCGACCGCTATCACGCCAAGGACATCAATATCAGGGTGTCCGGCAACTACCTTCATTGCCTGTTCGCCTGATCCTTCTCCTATAAAACCGCTATCATCAAACATGACCAATACAGGGTCATACTTCGCCTTTTTTATTAATTCAACTAACTCCAAGCCCGTATATCGTGATGGATTACCTTGGGACATGGAGATACATCTTCCCCCTATTTCCTTGGCTACATGCTCGACAGCCCGTTTTGCATACTCATCTCCATCCGTAATCAATATCACTTTTCGTTTGGTCACCATCTTGGGCCTACCTTTCATCATCAGGAATAGTTACCTCTTACACTTATAAGTCGACAAAATAAATCCATTGGAATAATGATCCGGCTATTTTCCCCAATACGAGTGCCATTAACAAATAAATGATCTTCTCTTGAATTCCGATTCGTTTTGAAAGAACTGGAAATACATTCAGGACTTCAGTTAAGGCAGCCGCAAGCATCCCATTAAATATCCCGTCAGCCAACCCGATCGGAATTAAAAGAAAATGCGGAAGTGAAAGTTCCGTTTCCTGTAATCCTAACCATGTTCCTGCGACAACTCCGGCAATGATGGCTCCTTCATAGTAATGTATCATTTTCATTGTTTTTGTCAGCTGAGTCAGTCTTGGAATCACCCCAAGTACAGTTAAAAACGCTACAAAACCGGCACCTGTTGCAAACCCCCCGGCTAAACCGACAAAGATTCCGAAGATGATTTTACCGGTCATCAAGGTGGCGCACGTTTTCCTTATTTTCATTCATGATTACATAACGGTCCAAATCCTGCTGATAGTTGAACATTTCAACCTCGAGCGGACTAGGTTCCTCATTGAAGCGTTTTTTAAAGAAATGATTAAAAAATAGAATCATGCCCATACCAAGGCCGAAGCTATATGGGATTTGGATCAATAACGGCTTATCTTCCACTTTTCCCGTTATTATAGTAAAGATTTTTTGATGCACTTCCCCCATGCTGACATCCACATGAAAATTCATGATCGTCATCCCGCCGCCGACAAATAACAAAAACCAAACTAAAGCGAATGTCAGGTATGACATTTTCTTTTTCGAGAGGATGACTTCGATGATCGTTTGGGAAGGGCCGAATGTTTCCACTTCAATAGTCGGATCCACCTTGCGGATGGCCATGATAACTTGAGCTAAATCAATGACAATAATATTCTTATCTTCCTTCTTGACCGTTAATAATATGATTTCTTCAATTTTGGTAATCACTTCTTCAGGTCCGATTATCCTTGCAATATCTTTTATCCTCACCGTTTGATTTCCCTTTGCTTGTACACGGTTCCTCATCCTGATATATACAACTGCCATTATCATCACATCCCGACCTTTTATTTCCTTATGCTAGTAGTATGGATTGGAAGCAGTTTGAAAATGCAGGAAGTGAACCATGTCCAAATATTACTAATTTGAAACCAAAAAAAGACACGCTGCAAGACAGCATGTCTCAAACTGTAAACAAATTCGATTAAAAACGAGTTTGACTACAGTTTTTTTGCTTGTACAAACTTGGACGTTGATTGGAACGTAGGGCACTCGCTTTCCGCGGGCGGTCCGCCATCGGCGCATTCGCGCCGGTGGGGTCTCCCTTGGACTCGCTATTCCCGCAGGAGTCTCGCACACCCGCTCCAATCAACATGTTTAAAAATTTGGATAGTACTCCTTTTGCCTACAGTCTTTTTTGTTTTAAAATAGATCTATTAAAATTTGAGGTGATGAGGATGCTTTCGAAACATCATCTTCAACGAGATCAAGTTGAAATGATTACTTTAGATCAACTGGTGCCGGCGAACCATTTGGTTCGTAAAATGGAGGCTTCCATTGATCCAGTCATCATCAAGATGTAAAACCTTTGTATGGGAAACGTAAAGAAACGATTGAGCATGTATTCGCAGATGCAAAAGAAAAGCATTGTATGCGTTGGATAACTTTAAGGGGACTTAAAAAATTGTTGATGCAAGCGATGCTTACTTTCGCTGCCATTAATTTAAAAAAGATGGCCACGTGGACATGGCAAGGTCCTAAAATCCTGTAACATAGTGACTCGAAGAGCCCAAATCTCTTAACCTTTGGTCAAAATTTCAAAGGGAATTTTAAAAGGGGTTCGGAATAATTCCGAACCCCTTTTGCCTACAAACTGAAACACCTGCAATGGCAGAGATGTCTTTTTGGTTTACATTCAACTATTAATGAGTGGGGAAGAAAATCAGCTGAACCAAAAATATCAATCCAAAAATATAAATGAGCGGATGTACCGATTTCCCTTTTCCGCTGAATACCTTCATTAGGGGATATGTGATGAACCCAATTGCAATCCCTGTAGATATACTTGAAGTAAGCGGCATCGTTAAAATGATCGCAAATGCCGGAAATGCCTCATCAAAAATTTTCCAATTGACTTTAGCCAGACCTTCCATCATGAAACATCCCACGATGATCAAAACGGGTGCTGTGATTGCCTGAACGGAAGAAATTGCCGATATCAATGGAGAAAAGAAAATCGATACAGCAAACAAGATGGCCACGACAGTTGCGGTTAATCCCGTACGTCCGCCTGCAGCCACTCCAGTACTCGATTCCACATAGGCAGTCGATGGGCTTGTACCAAACATCGAGCCGACTGTAGTCGCAATCGCATCACCTAAAAAGGCTTTCTTGGCACGAGGGATTTTCCCATCCTTCGTTAGTCCTGCCTGTTCTGTCACGCCAATCAAGGTGCCTGTCGTATCGAAGATCGTCACAAGTAAAAAGGCGAAGACAATTGAATATAAAGAATTCGTGAAGACCCCAGCGATATCGATATCGAAAAATACCGGTGTTGGAGGTACAGATAAGACCCCATCGAAGTTGAGCAAACCGATAAAGTAGCCAATGATTGCCGTAACGATCATGCCAATGAAAATGGCCCCTTTTATATTACGGGCCATAAAAATCAAGGTAATGAATAAGCCTGCTAACGCTAAGACGGTTCCTGGCTGATGTAAATCGCCAAGCGTCACCATCGTTGATTCATTTGGCACTACGATTCCAGCATTTTTCAATCCGATAAACGCAATGAATAAACCAATTCCGGATGTAATGCCGTATTTTAATGAGTCAGGAATCGCATCAATTATCATTTTACGCAAGCTAGTCACGCTAATTAATAGAAATAGCAAACCAGCAATGAAAACCGTACCGAATACGGTCTGGTATGAAAGGCCCTGTGCCCCCACCACGCTGGCAAAATAAGCATTCAAGCCCATCCCTGGTGCTATCGCAATCGGGTATTTTGCAACGAGCCCCATGATTAGGGTACCAATCACCGCTGATATGACCGTTGCCATGAAAACTTGTTCAAATGGAATTCCGATTGAAGACAATAATGCCGGATTCACAATAAGGATATAAACCATAGTTAAAAATGTCGTAACACCCGCCATGACTTCTGTACGGACATCCGTCCCATTTTCTTTCAGGGAGAAAAACTTTTCCATAAACATATTTTAGACCTCCAGATCTAAAGGAATCACCGACAACCGTTTGCACGAAAAGACAAGGTGTCCTAATATTGTAATGCATCGACGTTTTTCCTGTTCATTATTCATTGAAAGAAAGATAAAAAAACGAATGAGAAACGCGACCTTTACTATAATATTCGTTTTTATCCCTAAATTCAACTAAAAATCCGACCCCATCCCTAGTTTCATCTTAAATCACTTTTACTTTTTCCTAAAATCAGTATTTATTTTCAGCTCAATAAAAAAAAACCACATGAATCACTGATTCATGTGGTTTTTCATTTGCTGAAGAATCTTCTTCTCCAGCCTTGATACCTGAACTTGGGAAATACCAAGCCTTGCCGCCACTTCCGATTGCGTCTGATCTTTATAATACCTCAGGAAAACAATCAGCCTTTCACGTTCATTCAATTCATGTATGGCTTCTTTCAAAGCGATTTGATCGAACCAGGATGTTTCATTATGGTCGGCAATCTGGTCAAGAAGAGTAATCGGATCTCCATCATTTTCGTAAACCGTTTCATGGATCGATGAAGGGCTCCTGCTAGCTTCTTGGGCCATGATGATTTCCTCTGGCGAAAGCTCTAGATGTTCCGCCAATTCATTGACAGTAGGAACGCGGCCATACGTCTTTGAAAGTTCCTCTTTGGCCCTGCGAATTTTATTCGCCATTTCCTTTAATGACCGGCTTACTTTAACCGTTCCGTCATCACGGATAAAACGTTGGATTTCACCAATGATCATAGGCACAGCATACGTTGAGAATTTCACTTCAAACGATAAGTCAAATTTATCCACGGACTTCAACAGACCTATACAGCCTATTTGATAAAGGTCATCCGGTTCGTAACCTCGATTGAGGAATCTTTGCACTACTGACCATACAAGCCTCAGATTGCTATTGACAATCAGATTCCTCGCATCTTGGTCACCGCTCTGGCTGCGTTGGATTAAATTCCGCAATTCCTCATCTTTTAAATGGGGCTGGCCTTTCTTGCTCTTCTCGTTTTTAACCTCCACATCCATATGCAAGTCTCCCTTAATTGCACAAAGCTCTGCTTGTAGTTAAGTGCTTTTTTAATCGAATGATCGTGCCTTCGCCCTTATGGGAAATTATATTGATTTCATCCATGAAGTTTTCCATGATGGTGAATCCCATACCGGAACGTTCAAGTTCGGGTTTTGTCGTAAATAACGGCTGTTTAGCCTCCTCGACGTCTTCAATGCCCAGTCCTTCATCCCGGATGGTCAATTCCACAGTATCGCCTTCGATGACCACTGAAATGTAGACCCAACCTTCCGGGTCACTCTCATACCCATGGATGATCGAATTCGTAACGGCTTCTGACACGACAGTCTTGATCTCTGTCAATTCATCCATCGTCGGGTCCAATTGGGCAATGAATGCCGCAACAGTTACCCTGGCAAAAGATTCATTTTGGCTAAGTGCAGAAAATTTCGTTTCCATTTTATTTTTCATATTAGGCAACCCCCAGTCTTTGCAAAGCGTTTTTTTCGGATAGTTCCATTTTAACAATTTTAAACAACCCTGACATCTCAAATAACCGCTTTACTGCTGGAGAAATTGCACAGACCACCATTTCACCTTGCTTTTTGTTTACCTGCTTATAACGGCCCAAAATAACTCCGAGCCCTGAACTGTCCATAAAATCCAATTCTTCCATGTTGAGGATGATATGCTTGATATTATGCTTTTGAATGGCTGCCTCTGCCTGATTTTTCAGTTTTTCTGCTGTATGATGATCTAAATCACCTTTGAGACGAATGCACAATACGCGATTTTTCGCCTCCATATTAATCGTAAGACTCATTATATACAGCCTCCTTCACTGTCTTATAAAGAGTCAAATTCTCTTTTTCACCTGCCGATTCCTCCTTACTAGCAAAACTAGTGGAGTTTCGCCTAAATTAGTACGATTAACAGGCAATGCGACAATTTATTCTATTTCGCCTGGGTAAACATGCCGAAAGCCCGTTTATACAATTGCCACCAGCTGGCATTATCAACAGTTTCCTTCGCAACAATTGGAGATTCGATATATACCTTACCGTTTTTCTTCAATTCAAGCGTACCAATTTCATCACCTTTTTTAATCGGGGCATCCAAATCTTTATCAAGCGTGATTTTTTTTGTAAAGTCCTTTGCCGTTCCGTTTTTGGCTGTCAAAACTGAAATAGGTTCACTTGTGACGCCCACCACGGTTTTCTTTTGCCCTTTACTTACCTTGGCTTCACCTAACACCTCACCGCGTTTATAAATAGGATATGTGATGTATTGTGAAAATGCATAATCTAACATCTTGGTAACCTGAGCGTTTCGTTCCTTTGGAGAAACGGCTCCGAAAACGACGGCAACGACACGCATATTCCCTTTTTTGGCAGTCGCTGTCAAACAATATTTCGCTTCATTTGTGAATCCTGTTTTCAGTCCATCGACCCCAGGATAAAATTTCACTAACCTATTTGTGTTGACAAGCCAAAATTTCTTTTCGGTATTTTCACGGAGATAATCTTCATATGTACCCGTGAACCTTGTAATCGTATCGTATTTCAATAATTCCTTCGCCATGATCGACATATCATGTGCTGAACTGTAATGATCTTTAACAGGAAGTCCTGTTGCGTTTTGGAACTTTGTATTTTTCAACCCGAGGTCTTTCGCCTTTTTGTTCATTTCCCTGACAAACTCTTCTTCCGATCCAGCTAGACGTTCAGCCATAGCCACCGATGCATCATTCGCCGAACCAATCGAGATGCCTTTAAGCATTTGTTCCGTGGTCATTTCTTCACCTGGCTCGAGGAAGATTTGGGAACCGCCCATCGACGCTGCATACTCACTAGTCCTGATTTTCTCCTTCATGCTGAGTTCGCCTTTATCGATCGCTTCCATGATCAGCAGCATCGTCATGATTTTCGTCATGCTTGCCGGTGAAAGGCGATCGTCTGCATTTTTATCATAGAGAACAGTACCTGTATCCCGTTCAATCAAAATAGCGGATTTAGCATTTGCCGCCAATTCGACTCCTTTTTCTTCAGCTGCTTTTGTATGCGGGATGTTAAAACCCAATGCTACCAAAACGGTTAAAAATACAGAAAGAATCCGCTTCATCTCCATACCCTCCAATCTTTATATTTTTTATTTTTTCCATTAAACCCATTTTTATACAAATAAAGATGAATTTTGAACATATACTGGATATAGGGTAACAATGTGAACCAAATTAAAAGAGGATGCGCATGGGCATCCTCTTTTAATTATTCAATGGATAAACGTAAAAAGGCCGCTCAAAAGCGCGGCCTTTTTTGGGAAATGTTTATTCCATGATCTCTTTATAGATCAATGTAGGTTTTTCTATTTTCTCTTTGGAAATCGCAATGCTTTCATACAATTTTTCTTTCACCTTTGAAACATCTTCGAAATTGCTGTAAATCGTCACAAGTGATTCACCTTTTGCCACGGTTTCCCCGATTTTTTTACGAAGTACCAGTCCGACGGCCAAATCAATCTCTGATTCTTTTGTCGCCCGCCCGGCGCCTAACAGCATGGCTGCCGTTCCTACTTCATCAGCGATGATTTCCGATACATATCCGTCCTCTTTCGCTTCCAGCTCAAAAGTATGAGCAGCCTGCGGTAGTTTTTCCGGCTGATCTACAACCGAACCATCGCCTCCCTGTGCTTCCAGGAAAATCTTGAATGAGTTAAGTGCAGAACCATCCTTGATCGCATTTTCCAGCAAGGTTCTTGCTTCTTCCAGCGAGCTTGCCTTTTTGGCAAGGTATACCATATGGCTTCCCAGTGTTAAAGAAAGTTCCGTTAAATCTTCCGGTCCCTCTCCTTTAAGTGTATCGATGGCTTCCTTCACTTCTAAAGCATTTCCGATAGCGTAACCCAACGGTTGGCTCATATCGGAAATGACAGCCATCGTGTTTCGTCCCACATTGTTTCCGATGCTAACCATTGCATGCGCCAATTCTTCGGAATCTTCGAGAGTTTTCATGAAAGCGCCCGCTCCCGTTTTAACATCAAGTACGATTGCATCAGCACCAGCGGCGATTTTCTTACTCATGATCGAGCCAGCAATCAAACCGATACTGTTAACGGTACCCGTAACATCGCGCAATGCATATAATTTTTTGTCGGCCGGAGTAAGGTTACCACTTTGCCCAATGACAGCTATCTTATTTTTATTGACAAGTCTGATGAACTCGTCATTTTCTATTTCGACATGAAATCCTTTTACAGACTCCAACTTATCGATCGTCCCTCCTGTATGGCCAAGACCGCGTCCTGACATCTTTGCCACTGGAACACCAACAGCAGCAACCAATGGTCCAAGCACTAGAGTTGTGGTATCACCCACACCGCCTGTTGAATGTTTATCGACCTTAATTCCTTCAATCATCGATAAATCAATTTGATCTCCCGATTCGACCATTGCCATGGTTAGATCAGCACGTTCCTGCTCATTCATGCCTTTAAAATAAACAGCCATTGACCAAGCGCTCATTTGGTAATCCGGAATCGATCCATCGGTAAACCCATTGATGATGAACTGTATTTCTTCTGTAGTAAGAGCCTTTCCATCACGCTTTTTCTCGATTAAATCTACCATTCTCATATTAGAATCCCCACTTTTTAAAGACACCGATTTTCTTTAGGTGTACTTATATTTTTTTGGTTCGTTTTATATGTCTTTAACGATTTGCTTAACAAATTCAAGAAAACTGCTTTTCACTTTTTCAGTCGTTTCAATTACCTCTTCATGTGACAAAGGCTGATCCAGAATGCCTGCGGCCATATTGGTAAGGCAGGAGATTCCGAGCACCTTCATTCCGCTATGCCTTGCTACGATAACTTCCGGGACTGTCGACATACCAACTGCATCCCCGCCAAGGATCCTTGCCATTTTCACTTCTGCCGGTGTCTCATAGGTCGGTCCTGTATTACCGATATAGACACCTTCTTTAATATCCAATCCTAGTGAAGCTGCTATTTTTTTTGCTTGCGTCCGAAGGTCTTTATTATAAGCTTCCGACATATCAGGGAATCTAGGGCCGAAACGCTCTTCATTAGGACCAATCAATGGGTTTGTCCCCATTAAATTAATATGATCCGTAATGAGCATCAAGTCACCTGGTTGATAGCTTTCATTAACGCTTCCGGCAGCATTCGTTACGATTAACTGTTCAACACCAAGAAGTTTCATTACACGGACAGGGAAAGTGACCTTTTCCATGGAGTAACCCTCATAAAAGTGGAAACGTCCTTGCATCGCGACAACATTTTTGCCACTTAATTGTCCAATGACAAGCTGTCCAGCGTGTCCTTCAACAGTCGATACCGGGAATTCCGGGATTTCGTGGTAAGGAATCGTTATCGGATTTTCAATTTCATCCGCCAATACTCCAAGTCCGGAACCAAGAATCAGTCCTATCTCCGGAGAGCCTTCAATTTTACTTTTTATGAATGACGCAGCAGTCTCTATTTTATTAAACATCTATTTATTCTCCCCTAAATTTAGATCGCCCAATATATTTTTTCCGAAGGCAGGCATTTTCACATCAAAATTAGCAGCGACCGTCGCCCCTATATCAGCAAATGTATCTCTTATCGGGAGTTCGGCACCTTCTGTAAATCGTTTGGAATAGACTAACAATGGTACATATTCACGTGTGTGATCGGTTCCTTCATGGACCGGATCATTCCCGTGATCGGCAGTGATGATCAATAAATCATCCTCTTTCAATTTATCAAGGACTTCAGGCATCCGGGCATCGAATTCTTCCAATGCCTTTCCGTATCCCTCTGGGTCGCGGCGGTGACCGTATAAAGCATCGAAGTCGACTAGATTAAGGAAACTTAACCCTTTGAAATCCTGTTCTACCGTTTGGATTAATTTATCCATTCCATCCATATTGGATACGGTCCTTAATGATTCAGTGACACCTTCCCCATCAAAGATATCCGAGATCTTCCCGATTGCAAGGACATCATATCCAGAATCTTTCAATTCATCCATTACTGTCCGGTCAAACGGTTTCAATGCATAATCATGACGGTTAGGCGTTCTTTTGAAGTTGCCTGGTTCACCAGTGAACGGTCTGGCAATAACGCGTCCAACCTTGAACTCATCAGCCATTGTCACTTCACGGGCAATTTCACAAATCTTGTATAATTCGTCTATCGGGACGATATCTTCATGTGCAGCAATCTGTAATACGGAATCAGCTGATGTATATACAATCAGCGCACCCGTTTTCATATGTTCCTCGCCAAGCCTCTCAATGATTTCCGTGCCGCTTGCCGGGACATTCCCAATAATTCCCCGACCCATTTTCGCCTCGAGTTCATTGACTAATAATTCCGGGAAACCATCCGGAAATACACGGAATGGAGTCGATATATTCAACCCCATGATTTCCCAATGTCCAGTCATCGTATCTTTTCCTGTAGAGGCTTCCTTCATTTTCGTATAGTATGCGAGAGGTTGCTGAGCTTTTTCAATTCCCTTGATGTCACGGATATTGCCTAAACCCAATTTTGCGAGAGTCGGCATGTTCAATCCGTTCATTTTTTCTGCGATATGGCCGAGTGTATCCGCACCTTTATCGCCGAATAAATCTGCATCAGGTGCTTCGCCAATCCCAACTGAATCCATAACTATTACAAATATTCGTTTAAATGCTGAATTCCCTTTCATGAGTCATTCCTCCTAAAATAGTAAATCACTTTTTATACTCTCTATAATACCCTTATTCTGCTCAGTTACTCTTCATTTAAATGAAATCGCAAGAACGTCAGAAGTCTGACCTCTCTACATTGTAAACGATTACCATGATGGAGACAAATAATATATTTCGGAATGAAACAAAGTGCCATAAGATGTCCGTTAGAATCATCAGCATCCGTATAGCCGTCTCGCCGACACAGAAAAGGCTGCTCCTTCAACTGCCTTGCAGTTAAATTCACAACCTTTCTATCATTCTATTAATCCTCTAAGCTCGCGGATGGAATTTTGAATAGACATCCTTAATCCGTACGTTCGTAATATGTGTATAAATTTGAGTTGTCGAAATATCCGCATGACCAAGCATTTCTTGGACGGCACGTAAATCAGCCCCATTCATCAATAGATGTGTCGCGAAAGAATGTCTCAGTGTATGTGGTGTAATTTCTTTTTCAATTTGTGCCGATTTTACAAGTTTTTTTAGAATCTTCCAAAATCCCTGCCTTGTCAGCCTGTTTCCATGATGATTCAAAAAAAGTGAATCTGTCCTGTGCTTGGGGCTGGCCATTTTCCCCCGGGAACTTTCCAAATAATGTTCAATCGCACCCAATGCAGTTTGTCCAATCGGAATGATCCTCTCTTTATTTCCTTTCCCTACACAACGGACAAAACCCATCGATGCATGGACATCACTCACATCCATGGATATCAACTCACTGACACGCATACCCGTCGCATACATCAGTTCGAGCATTGCCTTATCGCGTAATCCGAATTCATCCATTTTCTTCGGGGCTTCCAATAGTGCTTCAACCTCTTCCATGCTTAATACCTTTGGAAGGCTTCGTTCCGGTTTTGGCGTTTCTATATGTATGGACGGATCCTGATTTGTTACTCTTTCCCTTAGAAGAAATTGATGAAAAGACCGAATGGAAGCTATATGACGCGCCACCGTCTTCGATGATTTCCCTTGATCCTTTAACTGCACGAGAAAATGCAGGATGTTCACCCGCCGCGAATCATTCCAATCTTCAATGGTTTCAACATCTTTCAGAAAGCTCCAATATGATCTTAAGTCACGCTCATACGAAACGAGCGTATTCTTGGCAAGTCCTTTTTCAATGGTTAAAAAATGAATGAAATCCCTAATTTGATTCTCCATATTCATTACTCCCCGTTTAAATAAAACAACATTAGGCGTTCAAGCCATGCATCATCACCCGTATCAACAGCCTTCGATACTTTTACAGCCATGCCTTTCGGTTCATCATAACGATGATAACTTTGATATTCCTGATTTAACCATACCATTCCTATATAAAAAAGAACAGTGAAGCTAACAAAGAGAATCATCACTTTAGCCGTGTGCAAAATAAGCGATAATGATGTTTTCATCCTTTCCCCTCCCATTCGACCCTTTGTATCAATCTATGCCCAACAGGACAAGTTTTATACGTATTTCGGAAAGGAGAAAACAAAAACAGCTCTTACTTGAGAAAACCAGCTATTAAAATGCAGAAAACCTTCTCCATTAAATGGAAAAGGTCCGACTTCATTCACCTTAATTTTCTTCTTTGTCATGACATCGATGACAAATGCCATGAAAGGTTAATCTATGGTCTTTTATCTTGAAGTTCCAGTCGCGTTCCACAATGTCTTCTACGTCTTCAAGTAGGTCTTCCTGGATTTCATCTACCGCACCACATTCCACACAAACAAGATGATGATGGAAATGCGCAGCTCCTTCTTGTCTTAAATCATAACGGGAAACCCCGTCTCCAAAGTTAATTTTATCTACTATTTTCAATTCAGTCAGCAACTCTAGCGTACGGTAAACTGTTGCCAATCCAATTTCCGGCGACTTTTCTTTGACAAGGAGGTAAACGTCTTCTGCGCTTAAATGATCCTCTTCATGCTCAAGTAAAACGCGGACGGTCGCTTCTCGCTGAGGCGTTAATTTGTAGCTGGACGAGTGTAACTGCTTTTTTATCCTATCAATTCTGTTTTCTATTTCCATACCTAATATTCCCTCCCGCGCCGCTATCTTATCCATTATATCAAAAGAGGGAAAACTGTCAAAATAGATTTCTTGTTAATGATAAAAAAATTTGCGGGAACGGTATATTTCCATCAATGACCCAATAAACTTACGACATTTTTCATTAAAGAAGGGGATAGGTACGCTTCAAATGCAGCAGCCGTAATCAAGAATAACCCTGACAAAACCAATGAGAAAATATACCGTGAAATTATCGGCTTCAGCGGTTCACGAACCTGCTTAAGGAAAATCCGGCTGATCATTTTCATGGATAGTGAAACGGCAAGGACGGTTATTACGATGAATATCGGGACGATGAATATATTTTGGGGAAGAATAGCGACAAACGATAATAAGAACCCGCTCCATCCCATTTGATTGACTAAAAAGCCTACCGTGAATCCAACGACCATCCCTTTTATAAATAACAAAACCAGGATGACAGGCAAACCGATGACCGATATTCCGAGAATCCAGATGACCCCGATATATTTTATATTATGCATAATACTTTGGCTGAACATATCATGCGAAGATGCAAATTCACCTTTGGATACTTGTCCGAAAAATTGCGATAAATAATAGAACAAGTCTTCCTTTTGGGTAAAGCTCAAACTATTCACCAATATTGCCCCAAAAATGACACCCATCAAAAAAAGCACAGTGATAAAGACATATAATGAGGAATGTTCGTTAATATGTTTCATTACGGCATTTTGTACGACAGATTTTCTTTTCATCTTTCATCCTCCCAACTCCGCTTACTAGAATCTATGTTTTCACTCTTTCATTTATGCTAAGAAAACTTTCCCCTTCAGCCGAATACATTGAACCTAATTTATGTTATAATTTTCCACATCAATGAGATGGAGGCAGGATATGAAAGCTATATTAATGGATTTTCCCGAAAAAATTGAAACCCCTCGATTATATCTAAGACCTTGTCAGCCTGGCGATGGCCTGGACCTTTACGAAGCCATTGTCCATTCTAAACCTGAATTGAAACAGTGGCTGCCGTTTGCCCATCAAGATGTTTCTTTGGAAACTTCTGAACAGAACGTCCTTAAGGCCTTTGCGGACTTTATTTTAAAAGAGGATATCAGACTCCATATTTATAGGAAAGAAGACGATCAATTCATCGGCTCCACTGGTCTGCACCGAATCAACTGGGATATTCCTAAATTCGAAATTGGCTATTGGATTGATACGAGATTCAGTAAACTGGGCTACATAACGGAGACAGTGGAAAAGTTAACTAAATTCGCCTTTTACCATTACGGTGCAAAACGGGTCGAAATCCGCTGTGACCCTAATAATATTGCCAGCAAACGGATTCCCGAGAAGCTGGGATTCACCCTTGAAGGAATTTTGCGTAATGACTGCCTTAGTGCAGACGGCATGGAAGTGCGGGACACCTCCATTTATGCAAAAACAACAAATTAAAAAAGTCCTGACAGATCTCATCTGTCAGGACTTTTTTCAGGTTAATTCCTTTTTGACCTTTCCGTACTTTCCTCCGCCCCCCACTTCAAAAGAAAGCGTCCCTTTTCTGGCAGAATCGATGTAGACCGCCAATTTTTCAGGAACGATTTCCATTAGCTGTTCAAGCGTAACTTCATGAAGGATATTCATCTCTGTTCCAAATGCCACCAGCAGTTTTTCCATGGATTTAGGCCCGAGTCCCGGGATGAAGTCGAGTGGCACTTGATGGATATACGGCGGCCTTTCCTTTCCGTCACTTCTGTCCCTCCCGGAAACGGAGAGTTCTTCAATCCTGGCCGATACCCCTTTAATAATGGAGTTATTACCACACTCAGGACATTGTTCACTATCCCTCAATACCTGATGTAAACACCCTGAACATACGGTTTGATGATACTTTCCCAATAAGGGGTTCAATCCATAATTAACGGTCACCTTGCGATTCCCTGTTTCTTTTAGGGCTTTTGCCAGCTCATTGAAACTTGGTTCTTCAAGCAGGACCTTTTGATATTCACGAGCGATTTTCCCAAGCGAATGCGCATCGGAATTTGTTACGAATACATAGGAGTCCAACTCCTTGATATCCTTGACCATTTCTGTATCTGAGCTTAAACCAAGCTCGATGGCATCAATTAGCTCCGGATCGAATACTTCAGTCAGACTGGATCGCACCCCTTTTCCATATAAGCTTTTAAATGGGGTGAAAACATGTGCCGGGATAAACAGGCCACCCAGTGACTTCACGATTTTTTGCAGCGTTCTTCCATCACAATAAATCCTTTGGGAGCTCAAGGTGATATTTTTAACATGTCCGCTCATCCATGAGGAGAATTCCTTCATCGCTTTTAAAGTGGGAAAATAGGCGAGGACATGGATCGGTCCATTACAATTATGATCATAAATTTCAATCTCCGAACCCGGAATGATGGTTGTATTCTTGTATTGAAGCCCGCCTTCAGTCTTTTCCGTGATTTCGCCATCAAGAATCCCCGCTTCGATCTCTTCGATAATTTCAGGAGAATGACAATCGATTATCCCGATTAGATCAAGGCCCTTCCTTTCACTTGCCACTTGCAGTACATTGCTGAAGGTTAACGTTTTAGCACCTGTTATTTTCACGGCCCTTCCGCTTCTCGTTCTGCCTATATGGATATGCAGGTCAGCGTAATACTCTTTCATTTATGATGTCATCGCCTTTTTCAACTGCAGATACTGAACTGCATATGCCGTTTTGGCATCCTGGATCTTCCCTTCATCCATATAAGTTTGAGCTTCCTCCAGCGTGAGTTCAAGCATCTCGACAAATTCATCTTCATCCAGCGGTGCCGCATTTTCTTTCTTTTTCAAATTGTGGGCCACATACATGTGGACCAATTCATCGGCGAAACCTGGGGATGTATAGAAGGATATGATGTGCTCCATTTTTTCACATTCATAACCTGTCTCCTCTTCCAGCTCCCGTTTAGCCGACAGCACCGGTTCTTCGCCTTTTTCAAGCTTCCCTGCAGGAATTTCCACCAAGCTTCTCTCCAGTGCTTTACGGTACTGTTCAACCATGATGATTTTATTTTCTGACGTGAGAGCTATGACGGCAACCGCTCCCGGATGCTTGATTATTTCACGTTTACCCGTTTTCCCATCAGGAAGCTCTACATCATCCACTTGCAGGCTGATTACTTTTCCTGTGAAGATTTTTTCCGAAGACAGCGTTTTTTCTTCAAATTTTTTCATCGTGACCACTCCTCTGTTCTAATTGCAGCATGATTCCTCATACATTTTACCATAATAGAGATGGAGGGCGATTTAATGAAAGTTTACGTATTGGAAAAAAGCGTTACTTTATCCGGAAAGAGCTGGGAAATCCTTCGAAAACTCAAGCAATTACAAAATCAATATGTTTATGTCAATGATTGGATTGCCGACATTCACCATCAGGTGCCACCCACTCCTTTAAAACGGATCAAGTGAATTCTTTGAGTGAAATGGATTTCTCCTTTACAATGAATGTAAAGGGAGTGGATAACATGAAAAAACGCAGACTAGGAAATTCTGACTTGCTAGTTTCTGAAATCGGGCTTGGATGCATGTCACTGGGGACTGTTGAAAATCAGGCATCCGAGATCATACAGGCCGCTTTAGATGAAGGAATCAATTATTTTGATACGGCCGATTTATATGATTTCGGTATGAATGAAGAAATCGTCGGAAAGAATTTAAAATCGGTCCGCGATAAGGTATACATAGCCACCAAGGTCGGAAACCGCTGGAATGAAAATAAAGATTCCTGGAGCTGGGACCCATCCGGCGCTCATATTAAAACGGCAGTAAAAGATAGCTTAAAGCGATTGGGGACTGATTATATTGATCTTTATCAGTTACATGGCGGCACCATTTCAGACAATATCGAAGAAACGGTGGAAGCATTTGAAGATTTGAAAAAAGAAGGCTATATCCGATATTATGGAATTTCCTCGATTCGTCCGAATGTCATCAAGGAATTCACTGAAAAGTCTGAGCTTGATTCCGTGATGATGCAGTTTAATCTGCTCGACCGCCGCCCAGAAGAGTGGCTGTCCCTTTTCGCCAACAAACAGATCAGCATGATCGCCCGTGGCCCCCTTGCCAAAGGGCTGCTCAGTGAAAAAATGCTTGAAAAGGCAAATGAGGATGGATACCTTGACTATAGCTATCACGAACTTAAAGATTTGCTTCCGCAAATAAAGGACAAACTTTCCGATAGGAAGTTGAATGAAACGGCACTTCAATATGTATTGTCCCATCAAAGCGTAGCTACCGTTGTTCCAGGAGCAAGCTCAGTACAGCAGCTACGTGATAACTGCCAAGCTGCCAACAGCCCTTCACTGTCCACAACCGAGTTGGATATCCTGAAGCGGTTGACCAAAGTGAACAAATATGAAAGTCACCGGAATTAAAAAAGAAATGTCAGGACAAACCTTTAGGCTGCTCTATCTCCGTTTAACCAACGGGATAGTCAGCCTTTTTCCGTTCCATCTTTTTTTCGCCTTCTTTACCAACTTCAAGTTTCCGATCATTCTAATTCCTTCCAAAACCCATTTAACGGTTTTAAACTTTTCATTGGACATCTCAAAATTAATATTGTACAATTCAGTTGTGCACAATCAAATGATAAAAAAGATAAGGGAGAAAAAATGATGACAAAAACATTATTTACAACGTCTGTAACAGTCGATGGCGGAAGAGAAGGAACGGCAATTTCTGCTGACGGCAACTTCACGGTTGATATTGCGATGCCTGGAACACCAAGGGCTAAACAGATGCCTGAAGCATCTAATCCGGAACAGCTTTTTGCAGCTGGATATGCTGCATGTTTTGATAGTGCTTTGCAATCAGTTGGTAAAATTGAACGCGTTTCTTTCGAGTCAAAAGTCACCGCAAGCGTCAGTCTATTGATGGGTGAGATGCATCAGTACAGCTTGGCTGTAACTTTGGCTGTGAAGGGATCCGGGGTCGACAAGGAGACATTCGAAACCCTTGTTCATAAAGCGCATCAAATGTGTCCTTATTCAAAAGCAATCAACGGCAATGTGGACGTCGCCTTTGAAATAGATGTAGACTAAATCCAATAAAAAGACGCTTGGGGGTTCCCAAGCGTCTTTTCTTCGCTAAAATTCCTGTAATGTTTTCAATAGTTGGAGCAGCGAAGCTTTTAAATCCTCGACCACCTTCTTATCCTCACCCGACATTGCCGAAATGCGATCGGGAATGAAACAGGCATCTTCCTGTAAACCGAGTCCCTTTTCCGTCAACTTGATCATGACAGACCGTTCATCTTCAGTCGAACGTTCACGGACAATCAAGCCATTCTGCTCCATTCGTTTCAACATGGGGGTAAGCGTTCCTGAGTCGAGGGCAAGGAGCTCCCCAAGTTTTTTTACTGTAAGTGTATCCTGTTCCCATAATAGAAGCAGAACAAGATATTGAGGATATGTCACTTCAAGTTTATCAAGCAGCGGTTTATATTTCTTCGTCATTTCCCGCGAACTTGCATAAAGCAGGAAACATAATTGGTCTTCCAGCACTTTTTCTATTTTATTTTGCATCCTATCACCAGCTAATAGTAGTCCATCCGATATGAAAGCATATCGAACTTATCTTTAATATAATCGTTATACTTTCTAAAATAAAGGAATATCAGCAAGCAATAAATCTTCCTGAACAGAAAAAGGGTGCCAGCCCTTTTAATTTGCTCCCTGTTCTTATTTATAGTTCTTCCAGTTCAGATTGCTTTCACCCAATAGTTCTTCGAATGATTTATTCTTCTCCCGCCGCTTTCTTTCTTCACGTTTTTTTTCTTCTTCCGCTTCCCTTTTCTCTTGTTCAGCCTCATTAAGTTCTTTTTGCTTTTGACGAAGCTGGGACATGATATCTTGATTGATCATATCACCTAGTTTCAATGAAGATGAATCTTTATCTTGATTTTTGCTTTGACTTTGTTTTCGCGGCTGTTTCTTTTTCATCCTTAAAACCTCCTGGCCATTTATGAAATTATTATATCACGACTGCCGTTTTCCTCATCATGGTTTTCAAACAGTGTTTTCCCATTTCCCTCATGGTAAAATAAAGAAAATCATTCGAGGAGGTCCTTTCATGAAGAAATGGTGGTTTACACTGGCTGGAATCCTAGCGTATATCATCGGCGTCGGTCTTTATTTTTCCAATCGGATCATGTACATGAAAAAGAAGGAAGATGATTTTATCCAGAATCGTGAAATCATGGCTAAACGCCTGATCACGGAGGATTTTGATAATCTGCCTAAATCGGAAATTTGGGTATCGTCACCATCCGGATATTCCTTGAAATGCTTGTTTATCGAACCGCATGACACTAAAAAGTGGGTGGTCATTTCTCATGGTGTGACGGAGAACAAAGTCAATTCGATTAAGTACATGAACATTTTTCTTAAGCGGGGCTTCAATGCGATCATTTATGACCACCGCCGGCATGGGGATTCCGGCGGCAAGACGAGCAGTTATGGACATTATGAAAAATTCGACCTGAAGGCCGTAATCGATGAATTGAAAAGACGTAAAGGGCCCGACCTTCATATTGGCATTCATGGAGAATCCATGGGGGCCGTAACCCTGCTTTTATATGCCGGAATGCTTGAAGATGGTGCTGATTTTTACATTGCCGACTGTCCATTTTCTAACTTCGAGGATCAAATCAAACACAAGCTCAAGCATGAAGTCCCATTTCCTTCTTGGACCGTATTTCCGCTCGGGCGTACGTTCATCAAACTCCGTGACGGATATTGGACCAATGAAGTGTCCCCAATCGATTATATGAAAAATATCCGAAAACCCGTGCTGTTCATCCATAGTGAAAATGACAGTTTCATTCCCGCTTCCATGACAGCGGAATTATATGCAGCAAAAGAGGGCCCAAAACAGCTGTACATCGCTAAAAAAGGGGCCCACGCTCAATCTTATAATGAAAATCCAAAAGAATACGAAGATCAAATCGATCAGTTTCTAAAAAAACTTGTCTGAGAAGAAATGAGAGGGTATCCACGATCCCCTCTTTTGCTTTTAGTTAGATTTTATTAAAAAAGCTCATCCTCGGATTTAAGATTTGATTCGGACTTTTTAATTGAAAGCTGTTCGCTTCCGGAACAAAGTCTATTTTCATGACTTCATCAAGAAAAATCATTTTTGATTTCTCAACATATAGCGGAATTCCGTTCGTTTCCACTTTTTCGGTACCTTCTTCAGGTTCGTTGACCCACCATAGCGCCGTCACACCACTTACCACGCAGCCGCAGCCATCAGTATCATATTTCAACTGTAAATATCCTTCTTGTCCCTGTACCTTACCGGCTATTTTCCCAGCCGCTGTTTCCGTCCATTCAATATACATGATTGCTGCCTCCCGATGTCTTTGCATTCCCCCATTATAAACGATAAAAACGTTTCTGTTAACGAAACTGCCTGCTTCCATATACAAGATCTGCCCTCACGGAAATCACTTCCTCACGGACCGTTCTAACAATGCCGATTCTCTTATGCCACGTCATTCCTTTCATCTCGATGCCGTTTCGAAAATGAAAGGCTGTCCCTTGGGGAACAGCCCTTCCGCTCATCATTCCATTATCCTTACATCCGCTATATCGGAAAGCCTGATATAGTGAGCCTGCTCAAACCGGTCAACGATATGAAGCTTTTGGGTGAGCTCATTATAATAATGGATCCTGCCGATTAACAGCTGATACCGGTTTCCTTCATAATGAGCAATCGTGACATCCTTTCTTTCCTCCATCGCTTCCCCCATTACCGCATTCATTTCTTCCAGTTGCTGCTCATCCAGGATGCGCTTCGTTTCATAGCCATCCTCCACCGCCCAATCACGGAGCATCTTCACATGTTCCGGCAACATCATCGATGTCCATTTGATACGGCCGCGATCACGAATCATTTCTTTTCCCTCCTTTCAAAGTCAGCCTTACGCCTTATGCCCACCAAGCAGCTTGCTTCTGTATACGGCTGTACCTGCTTCTGTATACGAAACTGCACGCAATAACGATTTGGCTCCATATTTGTGGCGGATTCGATCAACCGTGTAACTCAATTCCCGCTTCTTCCAGCGCGAAGCATCAAATAAAGTCAGTTGCATTTCATTATCATCCACAATATTCGAGAGTCTGACCTCTATGCTTCGAACCGTTTTTTGCTTATAGTTCTCATGGAAAAGCTCCAGGCAAACTTTATATAACTCCATCGTGATGTTGGTCGGTTCGTTAATCGAACGCGAACGATGGAAACCTCCGCCAAACTCATCCTTGCTGTAGCCAATGCCTAGGCTCACCGTTCTTCCTGCCTTACGATGGGTGCGTGCCCTTCTTCCAACTTCTTCGCAAATTTCCAGCATGACCTGCTTTACCTCATGCTCATCCTTATAATCCCGCAGCAGGATTTGACTTTTGCCGAAGCTGACCTGCCCTTCGATGATCGCTGCCCCCATATCGGATAAATCTATTCCCCAGGCATGGTGGTAAAGCTGATTGCCCATAATTCCAAACTTCGCTTCAAGTAATTCAAGATCATAATTGGCAAGCTGCCCAACCGTAAATATCCCCATTCCATGAAGGGTTTTTTCTACGCGCCTGCCGATCCCCCACATTTCACGAAGCGGGGAAATCGGCCAAAGTTTGCTTGGCACATCCTCATACTTCCATTCCGCAATCCCTTTATGTTTGGCTTCCAAATCAAGGCAAAGTTTTGCCATGAGCATATTCGGTCCAATTCCAATGGCACAGGGGAGCTGTAATTCCCGTTCAATTTCATCTTTTATCTTTTCAGCTATCATGCGGGCATCTCCCCATAAAGAAGCAGCACCATCGACTTTCACAAAACTTTCGTCCACACTATATACGTGAATCGCTTCTTTTGGCACATAACGGTTGAACAAGCGGGTGATTTCCGTCGAAACCCTTAAATAAGTCGCCATTTTAGGTTCAACGACGACAATCCTCGGGTCATTCGGGATCTCAAACATCCGCGAACCTGTCTTGATGCCAAATTCCTTCTTCATCTTTGGAGAAGCCGCAAGCACAATGCTCCCTGTCCTCTTCAAATCACCAACCACCGCAAGATAACAATCAAGCGGGTCCAGACCAAGCATGACCGCTGAACAGCTTGCATAAAAACTTTTCATATCGATACACATAATTGATTGTTTCGGCATCGTCCCATAATCCATCATTTCTTCACCCTAACAAGAATATACGTTCGCTTTATTATATTCATAACTTTAACCGAATATACGTTCTTATTCAATGGAAGTTTTCATACAAATTTCTACTTTTTATTGTAATTTCCTTGAAAACTATAATGGATACTAAAAATGGATAAAATACCAAATTTAAACTGAGTATCCATTTTGTTTTTTTGAAAAAGATTAATTGGTAGCTTGAATAATTTCAAGTAGGTCCATATGCTCGGTTTTTTAAAATTCCCCCACCCTTTTCAACAGGCTTTCGTCCTCTTGGAATCCAGTCTTAATGCTCATTTTTTGTAATGAAACTGTAACCGAAATTATGTCTAATTGTCATAATGGTATTGTAGGATAATATTGTTAACAATACTAGAGAGATAGATAGAGAGGAAATGAAAATTATGAAGAAATGGATCGCTTCAGCTGCTGTTGCATCAGCCATGATGCTAACCCCACTGCAAGCCTTTGCCAATATTGGAGACCAAACCCTCAGACCCGGAATGACACATAGTGATGTCAAACAACTACAACAACTATTAAAAACCAAAGGTTATTTCACATATTCAGGTTCACTGACTACATATTACGGCACCTATTCTGTATCCGCAGTAAAAAAATTCCAAAAAGCCAAAGGGTTGACTGCAGACGGAATTGCCGGCCGTAACACATTTAACGCGCTTGGTGTTTATAATGTCAATAATACTAGCTTGATCAGCTATGCAAAAACCTTAATAGGCAAACCCTACAAATGGGGCGGGACAACACCAACTGGATTTGACTGCTCAGGCTTCGTCTATTATGTATTCCAGAAATCACAAGGAATTACCTTACCGCGTACAACATCATTGCTCTATTCCAATACAGGTTTAAAAGTATCTTCACCAGCTAAGGGTGATCTTGTATTCTTTGATACTTCTTCTGGAAGAACAGGAGTATCCCATGTTGGGATCTATATCGGAAATGGCCAATTCATTAGTGCTACGTCTTCTAAAGGAATAACCATTACGGATATGGATAATTCTTATTGGAAACCAAAATATTTAGGTGCGAAAACTTTATAAAATCCAAGACAAACAGCCGGACAGAATTCAAAGTGATTCAGTCCGGCTGTTTTATTTTATATATAATATTTCATCCGTTACATCCTCTACTGTCACCATGAATGAAGAGTCCAAGTTTGAACGATTCATCATTTCGATATTATAAACATGCTCTGAGGGTAAATGGACGACTTCGAGAACCATGAATCGCTGACTTTCCGCTTTGCTGACATGATCCAGAGCAGCAATGACCGCCCTTTGTTCGGCTAAGCTGTTTTCATCCGTCAAAACAAGAATCAATTCAGCTTCCGCTTTCCCAGGAAATGATTTCTTCACCCCGCCCCGGTGCCATGGTTTCACTTTCATCCCGATTTCGAGTTCGGAATAATCGAGGTCATTACCATGTTGATCTTGAATATATGTATCATTGGTCACCTTATAGTACGTCCCTTTAATCAAAATCCTCTTATCATCAAGATCCGTAATGAAACCTTCTTCCCCTTTATCAATGGATTCATCCATGTTCCAATCGGGGGATTGACAGCTGCCCAGTATAAAGGCGACGAATAAATATATATAAAGGTTTACAATCATCTTCATGAAAATCCCTCCTAATAGAAATAGACGGATTCCCCATGAAATAGTTACCCATTCAAATGATAACTTCGGTTAAATCAAAAGGGGAATGTCATCGACATTCCCCTTTACCTATTATTGGACCATTTTTCGTCTGGTATCGAAAGACTAGCCTACTTTTTGAAAAATGCTTTTTTTCCTAATGTTTCGGTGATCTTCGGAAACATGTTATACCATTTCCCAGCTAAATTCATCCAGCCAGGGAGATTGATTTCCCTCTTGTTGGTCAGCATCGCCGCTACGATTTTAGCAGCGACATCTCCAGGCTTAAGCATAAATTTTTCAACGTTCTTTAAGTATGTACCTGATTCATCCGCAATGTTAAAGAAATTCGTTTCTATAGGGCCAGGATTGACTGTGGTCACAAAAACATGATCTTCCATCAGTTCGAGCCGAAGTGCGTTTGAATAGCCAAGAACTGCGAACTTGGTAGAAGAGTACAATGTTGATTTAGGAGTGGCGATTTTACCGGCCTGTGAAGCGATATTGATGATATGCCCCGATTTTCTCTGCTTCATATACGGCAGAACCAGCTTTGTGCAGGCCATTAAGCCAATGACGTTGACAGCAAACATTGCTTTCGTTTCATTCAATTCCGTATCCTGCGCTTCTTTAAACGTGCCGAAACCAGCATTGTTGACCAACACATCCACTTCACCTATTTGCTCATGGATGTCATTAAAAACATTTGTCACCTGATCAGTGTCTGCAACATCAAGCTTATAGGCATATGCATCAATCCCATATTGGGCGATCAGTTCATTCTTCAGCAGCAGTAATTTATCCATGCTTCTGGCCAAGAGGACGAGACGGCCTCCCTGTTTTGCACTTTGAATGGCAACTTCCTTGCCAATCCCTCCGGAAGCACCGGTAATAACAATAACTTTACCTTGTAACTTATTCAAAAAAAGCGGCCTCCTTCGAACATTAAGCGATTGAATACAGAATGACCCCTGATTGGATTTCTGTTTGGACTTCACCCAAGTCTTCTAAATAGTCCAGCTGACCGACCGTTTCCGAAAGTGTCAGGCCCACTTCCTGAAGGTATACTTTCGGAAACAACTGCTGACACACTTCAAAGACAGATAAAGGCTTATCTTGGAGCATGCTTTTCACCTGCATGGCACGGTTATGCTGCCGATCGAATCTATATTGAATCAAGTCTGCAACTGCATCTCCTGCCACTTCAGATCCATGTCCTGAGTAAACAGTGGATATGGGGAAATCCAATAATTTTTGAAGTGATGCATTATATTGCAGTAACGGACGAGGCCTCATGCCTCCAGGGAGTAAAGGTGGTTCCATTAATGGGTTAGGTGAAATCTTGGCAAGCAAGTGATCGCCAGCGATCATGACCCCGTCACTTTCCCGGTAAAAAGATAAATGGCTTTGCGCATGCCCTGGAGTCTCGATCACTTTCCAGCCTGGAAGACCAGGGAGCTCATCCCCCTCAGCTAAATATCCATGCAGCTTCCGTTCACTAAGGAAACGGATTTCGTCGCGGTTATGGATCAGTTTATTTTTCAGCTCTTCTGCCACTCCGAACTTTTTGGCATAATCAAGGAAAAAACGATTATGTGTTTCAAGAAACTCATCACTGATAGTAAGCCAGCGCTGATTATTTTTGTGTCCATAAACCGGGATATCCTTTTCAAAGAAATCGAGTGCACCAGCATGATCGGGATGATGATGGGTTAAAATGATTTGTTCGATATCAGTCAGTTTCAGACCTAAATCTCCAAGACCGTCAGTCAAGGCTTCCTTTGAACGTTTTGTTTTCACACCAGTATCGATTAATGTTAAAGCATCCCCTTTAACGACATAAACATTCACATCACCCACTGCAAACGGCGTGGGCAAAGCAATTTTCGCAATATCTCCATTCCAATTCGCCATAATCTTTTCCACCTTAGAAAATTATATTTATATAAATCTTTTTATACGCTAACCAGGATTCTAAGTATAGTTATCATGTATAATTAACATTTTACATGTATTTTTAAATACTGTCATTATTTTCACATAATTCATGTCTATTTTTTATCGTGCATGCATATATTATCATTGACAGAGTACTGATATATCCTTCATAATCACAAGTAATTAAAGACGGCATGGCTTTGATTAAGGCCAAGTAAATTATTGATGGCGTAAAGAGAGTGAAGCTGGAATGTGCTGAAAGGCTTCATCGCCCCCTCATTATTGAACCTACCTTATGAGCCTTCAGGAAAACCTGACGTAATTCCCGCGTTAGAGGAATCAAGTGCAGCTTTTCTGTTTATTTATTATGGAAAAGTTGAACAAAGGTGGTACCACGGAAGCTAGACCTTTCGTCCTTTATTGGATGAGGGGTCTTTTTGTTTTTCATAAAGGCTCTTTTCGTAAAGGTTGTTGTTTTTAAACGAAACTATTTAAGGTTGATTGGAGCGGAAGTGCGAGACTCCTGCGGGAGCAGCGGGAAGTGAGACCCCACAGGCGTTTACGCCGAGGAGGCTCACCCGCCCGCCCCGCGGAAAGCGAGCATCTGGAAGGGAAATCAACCACAACTCACTACCTGGTAAATAGCAACAAAGTATGTGAAAACAGCCTTCATAAAATGGCCGAAAATTCAAAAGAAAAAGGAGCGGGAAATATGAAAAAAATCGCGTTTATCGGAGCTGGATCGATGGCAGAAGCAATCATTTCGGGGCTGGTGACCCAACAGGTAATTGAACCAGAAAATATTTTTGTAACAAATAAATCAAATGATGATCGGTTCGTTTATTTAAAGGACCAATATGGTGTAACGGCAACACGATCACTGCAGTTATTAGTACAGGATGCGGACCTTGTCGTACTGGCGGTGAAACCGAAAGATATTTTAGAAACGATGCAATCAATAAAAGAATACATTCGTGAAGAAATGCTGTTCATTTCCGTTGTTGCCGGGGTTCATACAACAAGCTTGGAAGGAATCGCCAACAAGCGGTTTTCGATCGTCCGTGCCATGCCTAATACATCGGCAGCTGTAGGAAAATCAGCAACGGCCCTTGCGGCTAACTGTCATACGGAAGACTCGCAATTACAAACGGCGATTACCCTTTTTGAAACGGTGGGTACGGTGGCAGTGGTCGAAGAAGCCCAGCTAGATGCGGTAACAGGCTTATCAGGCAGTGGTCCTGCTTATATTTATTACTTGGTCGAGGCATTGGAAAAATCAGCGGAAAAAATAGGGCTCGATTCCGAAACCGCTAAGCAATTGATTCTCCAGACATTGATGGGCGCAGCCGACATGTTACAGAAATCACCTAAAACGCCTGCCGTACTAAGAAAGGAAGTAACTTCACCAGGCGGAACGACTGAAGCAGGTCTGAAAGCACTACAAGCACACCAAGTGGAAGATGCATTCATTGCCTGTGTACAAGAAGCGACAGAGCAATCGAAGCGAATGGGCAACCAAATAAGTAAAGAACTGGCCAAATATGTAGTTTCGCAGTAAGCCTCATGATGATGGCTGTTGCCTGCAACAGTGGCAGGCAACAGCCCTTTTTATGATCCATACGCCTTATAAAGGGTAAATCTTCTGAAGTGAGCGTTACTTTATAATCAGCATATCATTTTCATCGAAACTCCAGTCCTTCGAATACGCAACCTCCCAATAATAACCATCGCGGTCTGAAAAATATCCGCTGTATCCTCCCCAAAAAACATGCTGAGGTGATTTCTCGATTGTTCCCCCAGCCTTTTCAGCCCTGTTGATCACTTCATCCACTTCTTCAATTGATTTAGCATTATAAGCGAGCGTAAGACCCGGGAAACCATTTTCCTTAGGCGGTTCCATTTCATTAATGTCTTTTGCCAGCTCCTCTAAAGGATACAAAGCAAGTTTCGTACCGGCATTATTAAAAAAAAACGATTGCGGGATCGTCCTCTTTAATCAATGTACGGAATCCCAACCCGTCCCGGTAAAACCTTAATGATTGAGTAATATCCCTGACACCTAAAGTTATAATGTTGATCCTGTTCATGCTAGTCCTCCTTTTCCATGTTTTAAGGGTAAATTCGACATCTGGATCACTTTTCCCTTTTTAGCTTGATTGACCATCACCCACACCATAGCAAATGCTTCTTAAAGTTCCTAACACTGCTCACCACTTTGCAAAACCACGGGTAATTCCACCTTGGATTGCCCCTCATGCAAATTACGTAGGAATTCCACTTTCTTTGCCGAATGAATACATGTTTTGTCATCTGTAAAGGAATTCCCCCATACTTATCGAATTCAACAAGCAGAAGGGGGAATCTCGATGAATACAAGCGCAGTTGCCCGGTTACTGAATGTTTCCCATAGTACGATTCAACGCTGGGTCACCCAATTGAACATGGAAGTAGAACGGAATCAGCTTGGCCACTACCAGTTTTCGGATGAAGACATTGCATTATTGAGAAAAATCCAAGATCAGCTGAACGAGGGCATCATTCTCCAAAAGGTCAGCATCTCAGAGAAAAAGATTAGAAAAGCAACCCTCCAGAAACACTCCGAACCGAATAAAGAACATGATCAACTGCTTGAACGGGTCATCAGGCTAGAAAATGGCCTGAAAACAAAAGCGGACGATGTTGTATCCTATCAGCTTTTACAGCACAGAAGTGAAATGGAAGAAATGCACAAACTCGTTAAAAAGCTTGAAGCCCGTATCGAAGCGTTAGAAACACCAACGGGCCAGCACTTTGATTATTTCCTCGCGGCTGAAGAAGCTGCTGCCACTAAAAAGACGAAGAAAAGGCCATTCATAAAAATGATTTTCGGAAACAGAAAGAACGATAGTTCATCATGGAGCACAGCCGACAGCGATTGACATCTATTAACAAGATCTTTCATGAGCACCCCACGAATAACCATTTTTGCTAGGCAAAGCATCTCTTCAAAAATAGGACATGATCTTATTAATTACCCCAAAATAAAAAGGCCCTGACCCAAGATTAAACTCACCTGGGTCGGGCCTTTTCATCATTTTAAATCAACACTGCACGGTCATTGATCATTTTTTCGCCTTTTATGCGTTGGAATTCGTTAAGCAGTTTTTCGACGGTTAACTTCTGCTTTGCAGCGCCTCTGGCTTCAAAAATGATCTGTCCCTTATCCATCATGATCAGGGAATTTCCAAGATCGATTGCCTGCTGCATATTATGAGTCACCATCAACGTCGTTAATTGGTTCTTTTCGACGATTTCCTTTGTCAGGTTTGTAACAAGTTCTGCCCGCGAAGGATCAAGCGCTGCAGTATGTTCATCAAGAAGCAGGATTTTAGGATCGGTGAAGGTCGCCATCAGCAGTGATAGTGCCTGACGCTCCCCTCCTGACAATAATCCCACTTTTGCAGTCATCCGGTTTTCCAAGCCTAAATGAAGGGTGCCCAAACATTCTTTAAAAAGTTCTTTCCGTTTTTTTGTCACCCCAAAGCCTAAACCTCTTCTATTGGTTCTGCCATAAGCAATTGCCATATTTTCTTCAATCGTCATATGCGGTGCCGTACCCAGCATGGGATCCTGAAAAACGCGTCCAATCATTTTTGCACGGGCATGTTCTTCAATGGCCGATACGTTTTCACCATCGATGATGACTTCACCGGCATCAGGGAGAATCTTACCGGAAATCATATTCATCAAAGTCGATTTACCTGCTCCATTACTACCGATGACTGTTACAAATTCACCTTTTGTCATCTGCAGTTCCAGATTTCCAAGGGCTAGCTTTTCATCTGGTGTTCCCTCATTGAACACTTTATAAATCTGATTTAACCGAAGCATATTCTTCCCTCCCTTTCGGTAAAGTGCCATCATGACGCATCTGTATTTCTTTAAGCCGCCTTTTCTTCCGGGTTTTTTCCTTTTGTTTATCGGAAATTTTTGGAATGACAAGTGCCCCGACCACAATAAGAGCCGTAATTAATTTAACATCTCCCGTTTCAAGGAATTCAACGCGAAGTGCCAAGGTTACGACGATTCGGTAAATGATCGCCCCTCCAATGACCGCCAGCGTAGCACGTGCAATCGTTTTTGCCCCGAATAGAGCTTCACCGATTATGACGGATGCCAATCCGATGACAATGATTCCAATCCCCATGCCTATATCGCTAAAACCGTTATATTGGGCAACCAGGGATCCCGAAAAAGCCACAAGTGCATTTCCGATTGCAAGTCCTAAGATCTTCATGTTGCCGGTATGGGCGGAAAAACTCTTGACCATTGCTTCATTGTCACCAGTCGCCCGTAAGGCAAGACCAATTTCCGTTTTTAAAAACGCTGACATTCCCGCTTGGATGACTACAGCCACAACCAGCATAACGATTAATATGGCCCACGTTTTTGGCAGGCTGTCACCAAGACCCACGAATGATAAAAGACCATTCAACAAATTGTCCAGCCCAGTGCCAGCCCAGGCATCCTGGATATTCGTGATAATGGTTGTTTGGGAAAGCAACGGAATGTTGGATGCACCCATGATCCGCAAATTGATTGAGTAGAGCGCAATCATCATTAAGATACCTGCCAAGAGAGGATTGATTTTCCCTTTTGTATGAAGGAACCCCGTTATCGTCCCAGCGATGAACCCTGCCACCATGGCACACAACGTGGCTACGATCGGCGAGTAACCGTTAACGATCATAATCGCGGCAACAGAGGCCCCTGTCACAAAACTGCCTTCCACAGTCATATCCGGGAAATCGAGAATCCTGAATGTTAAATAGACACCAAGTGCCATGATTGCATAAATCATTCCCGACTCAAAAGAGTTGAATAAGGCTGAGAACATTTTTTTCTTCCTTCCCCGAACAAAAGCAGAGTTTATTTTACAAACTCAGCATCTGCTTTCCATTCTTCTTTTATTTCAACACCCATATCTTTTGCTGCTTTTTCATTGATGACCAATTTCAGTTTTTGTGGATATTGAACCGGGATATCTCCAGGTTTTTTACCATCCTTCAGGATTTCAACCGCTTTTTGCCCCGCTTCATAACCAATATCATAGTAACTGAAGCCATATGCTGCAAAACCGCCAGCATTCACGGAATCAAGCTCGCCGACAAACAAGGGGATATCTTGATCATTTGCCACGGAAATGACCGATTCCAGTGCAGAGACAACTGTATTATCAGTGATGATATAGAAAGCATCCGCTTTTCCGATTAATGATTCCGTTGCCTGTTTAACATCCGCTGAAGTCGAGACGGATGCTTCCACGACTTTCAATCCAGCTTTTTTCGCTTCCGCCTTCACATTTTTTATTTGGACGACTGAATTTTGCTCCCCTGTGTTATAAACCGTTCCAATCGTTTTGGCGCCAAGCTCTTCCGCTAGAAATTTCATTGACTTTGCAATGGCTTCAGGATGGGAATCCGTCGTACCCGTCACATTTCCGCCTGGTTTTTCCAAAGAGGTGACAAGCTCCCCCGCTACAGGATCGGTAACCGATGTAAAGACGATCGGAATATCCTTGGTCGCATTTAAAGCACTTAGAGCACTAGGAGTCGAATTCGCAAATATCAGATCCACTTTATCCCCAACGAAGTTATTGGCAATCGTTTGGCTGTTGTTTTGGTCACCCTGAGCAATTTGAAGATCATATTTTGCATTGATGTCACTATCCTTCAATGCCGCCTGGAAGCCTTCATATGCTTGATCCAGGGAATCATGCTGAACTATTTGTGTTACCCCAATGTTGATGGTATCCTTTCCGCTTTCATCCTTTGCCGCATCTTTTTCCTTTTCATTTCCACACCCAGCCAATAATAAACCTGCGACCAATGTCATGGCTGCAGTTGAATATAATTTCTTTTTCATATTTTCCCCCCGCTTTTTCCTTATTTAAAATAATGTTTTTCTAACGATGCCAGCTTTTTTCGCTTTTATTTCCTAAATTATAATCGTTTAGTCCCAATTATTCCAATATATTTTTTAACTTTTTAGAATTTTTTGAGTTCTGTGTGTAAAACATGAAAAAAGCTGCTGTGAAAGGTATGGTAACTTTCACAGCAGCTTTTTGAAAAATCAATGTTCGACAACCTGGCTGACAATTTCGGTAACGGTAGCCCGATCAATTTTTTCTTTACCTTCTTTTAGGGCTTTCAATGTAGCTTTTGCCAATTCCAAAGGTATTTTACAGAATTGGATGATGTCCTTCGTTTCAATCTCTTCAATGTACGCATCGGCTAATGCAAGATTACGCTCCGTATGGGCAAGCATCTCGTCGAAACCCCAGCCATCCGGATAAAAGTTCACACCACGTTCTGCATCTTCCTCGCGGTTACGCAGGATATTGACCGTTTGGAGTCCACGGCCAAATGCGATGGCAAGTTCACGGTCCGTTTCGGTTCCATCGTACCAGTTCCACATATCAGACAGCATGACCCCGACTAATCCTGCAACATAATAAGTGTAATCATCGAGTTCCTCTTCATTATGGATTTGCCAGTCCTTAATAACCCATTTTGCCATGCCTTCGGCCATTTCCTTTGTTGACTCCAAGACTTTGTCTTTTGCACCGGGTGGACAAAATTCAACCCAGTCCGAAAGAAACAGGGTCACCTCGGGCAGTTCATCCTTATATGGTTCAAATAACTTTTGAAGATTCTCTTCCTTGAAATCCGCATCCGGCAGCTCACTAAGGGCCTGTAACAAAGAAACCTTACTATCTGCAGGAAGACTTGGGTGGTCCTCGATCTCATCGATGGCGCGCATGCAAAGGTATGCAGCTCCAATACCCTCTTGCAATCCCTTTGGAAGATAACTGATTGGAATGAAAAAAGTCCGGCTTGTTTTTAGGAGAAAATCCATTGCTTTAGTATGTAGGTCACTTTTGTCAGTCATATTTACACTCCTTTAAATATCCAATGAACAATTGATTAATTATATCAAACATTGGCTTTGATTTCAGCTGTCCGATTCCTCTGAATACAAAGGAACTTTAATCGCCATCAGATCTTCACCCATGATCGTATTTGCAAAGATTGCTTTGCTTTCCTCTTTCAGCCTCTCAGCATCCTCTGGAGTATACCGTGAGCTGATATGCGTAAGGATTAGATGCTTAGCTCCCGCTTTCAAGGCCGTTTCTGCAGCCTGAACGGTGGTCGAATGATAATAGGCTGATGCCATTTCAGATTCTTCCGCTGAAAATGTAGCTTCATGAACAAGGTAATCCGCCGATTCAGCAAGAATGAGCGCATTGCTGCACATTCTTGTATCACCAAGAATCGTGATGATCCGGCCTTTTTTCGGAGTACTGATATAGTCCTTCCCATTTATGACACGGCCATCATCGAGACAGACCGTTTGTCCATTTTTCAATGCTTTAAAAAGAGGCCCCGGCTTCACACCTTCGGAACGCAGGCGGTCGACCAGCAGGCTACCCGGACGATCTTTTTCCACAATCCGATAACCGATGCTGTAAATGCCATGATCAAGCGACTTGGCCGTCACTGTGAATTGTTCGTCCTCAAATACTGTGCCTTCTTCTATTTCGATGATTTCCAAGGGATATTTCAAATGAGTCCCACTCACCTGTAAGCTCGTCTTAATGAATGAATCTATGCCTTGTGGACCATATACGGTCAATTTATCCACTCCGCCCTGAAAAGATCTGCTGCTTAAAAAACCAGGCAGTCCGAAGATGTGGTCACCATGTAAATGGGTGATGAAGATCTTTTCAACCTTTCGCGGTTTGACCGCCGTTTTTAATATTTGATGCTGTGTTGCTTCCCCACAATCGAATAACCAAATAGTCCCTCGTTCTTCCAATAATTGAAGGGCGATTGATGTCACATTCCGCGCTTTGGCCGGAACGCCAGCGCCTGTACCCAATAAAACGAAATCCACTCATACTACCTCCGTTGCAAATACTTTATGCCTTAACTATAGCATAACCAAGGTGCTCTTTCATTTATGACCCATTAAAACCGAAACCAAATTAAACTTTTAATGAAATCTGAGAAAAAATGCGCAAATTGATTGCTTTGAGGGAAAGCTAAACGTAAAATTAGAAATTGGTACACATACGGGAATTCCAACTTTATAGACAGATTTAACGGAAAGTTGAGGTTTTAACATGACAGAAAACAATAAACCCACAGCATTGATCATGATTTTTGGTGCTACCGGAGATTTAGCGAAAAGGAAATTGTTTCCTTCCATATATCGACTATTTCAAAAAGAGAAAATCAATAAGTTCGCGGTCGTCGGTGTGGCAAGGAGGCCATTGACGAACGAGGAGTTCCAAACAAGTGTCAAGGACTCGATTCTTACGTTCGGACATGCGGAAGAAAAGGTCGATGAATTCATTTCCCATTTCCATTATCACTCCCATGACGTCTCAAGTTCGGAATCATACTTGCAATTAAAAGACATTGCCGAACAATTAGACGGACAATATCAATTAGAGGGAAACAGGATCTTCTATTTGGCGATGGCACCTGAGTTTTTCGGTACGATTGCCGAACAGATTAAAGCTCAAGGCCTGAGTGACACGGATGGATATAAACGCCTGGTCATCGAGAAGCCATTTGGACACAGTTTTGAAACAGCACAACAATTGAATGAGCAGATTCGGACTGCATTCGCTGAAGATGAAATTTACCGCATCGATCATTATTTAGGTAAAGAAATGGTACAAAATATCGAGGTCATCCGTTTTTCCAATGCCCTTTTCGAGCCGCTATGGAATAACAGATATATATCCAATATCCAGGTCACTTCAAGCGAAACACTCGGCGTTGAAGAACGCGGGCGTTATTATGAAACCAGCGGTGCCCTAAGGGATATGGTCCAAAACCACCTGCTGCAAATGGTGGCCTTGCTTGCAATGGAACCCCCGATCGCTCTGACGACTGAAGAGATTCGAAGCGAAAAAGTACGGGCATTGCGTTCACTTCGACCAATGAAGGTCGACGAAGTCAACCAATACTTCGTTCGTGGCCAGTATGGTGAAGGAACGATAGACGGTCAAATGCTTCCGGCCTACCGAAATGAACATAATGTAAATCCCGAATCCAACACAGAGACCTATGTTGCGGGTAAATTGATGATTGATAACTTCCGTTGGGCCGGTGTTCCTTTTTATATCCGTACCGGTAAGAGAATGGATGTCAAATCAACGAATATCGTTGTTCAATTCAAAGATATTCCAATGAATCTGTATTATAAAACGGAAGAAACGCTGAATCCGAATCTTCTCGTCATCAATATCCAGCCTGACGAGGGTATCACATTGTACTTAAATGTCAAGAAATCCGGGACGACATCCAATACAAAGCCAATGAAGCTGACCGTCTCGAACAAAGGGATCGAACACATCAATTCTCCCGAGGCATATGAAAAGCTATTGTTTGACAGCATGCGCGGGGATGCTACGAACTTTACGCACTGGGACGAGGTTGCCCTCTCATGGAAGTTCGTCGATACCATTTCCAATGCATGGGAAAATACTAAAGACGAGTCTTTCCCTAACTATGAAGCGGGATCAACAGGTCCACTTGCATCCGATGAACTCCTGGCGGAAGATGGACATATTTGGTGGCAAGTCAAGAAAAACGAAAATAATGATTGAAATGAAAAAGGGATGCAGATTTGAATCTGCATCCCTTCTTCTTCATGAAACACTCTTCCTCAGCAATTTATTCCGGATAATATGAAACATTTCCTTGAACTTGGACATTTCTTCCTCTTTTTCTGAATTAAGCCAAAATGATACAACGGATTCTAAGGCAATGAAAAATAAAAAAATGGCTACAGCCCACCAGATGATGAACATAAAGTCCTCCGCTCCTTCTCTCTCTTTCTGCCTACTGTATTCTACGGCCCGCCCATCTCTTTCAATGTTTATATTCCTTTTTCCACAAGTGTTTAAACCTAAAAAAAGCAAGGATGAATGTCATACATCATACTACGTTTTCCCTAAAAAAGGTAAATTAATTGGAACTATTTACAACTAGTTCGTTTTTACCATTTCCACCCTTATCTATAAAGAATGGTAAGGCTTTGCTGAGGATACACTAAAAAAGGTGCTTAGTGACAGTACCGCTAACTTCGATGTGGAGGGATTAAACGATGGACATTCGTGAAGGATTAATTCCAACAGCCTTGGGCACAGCCGTGACAGCTGCGGGTTATGCAATGAAGCAGACCCGGGGTTCAAACAAAATGGTAGCTAATACGGTTTTCGGTTTCGGTTTGGCACATGTTGTATTAGGGGTCATTGACCTTGTAGAGCATCGGAGATAGTAATAAAAGGGGGCGCCAAGCGCCCCCTTTTTACATGATACAAAAAAGCCGGCTTAAAGGGGTTCCCCTTCCAAGCCGGCTTGAACTTTTTACTTTTCCATCCATTCGGTATGGAACGTTCCTTCTTTATCAATGCGTTGGTAAGTATGAGCTCCAAAATAGTCACGCTGAGCTTGAATCAGGTTGGCTGGCAGTGTTTCTGTACGATAGCTGTCGAAATAGGCAAGTGCAGATGACAAGCAAGGAACCGGGATTCCGTTCATCACAGCCGTTGATACTACTTCACGTAAAGCTCCTTGATAGCTTTCGACAATCCCTTGGAAGTAAGGATCTAGAAGAAGATTGTTCAAGTTCGCTTCACGATCGTACGCTTCCTTGATTTTTTGGAGGAATTGTGCACGAATGATACAGCCGCCACGGAAAATCATCGAGATTTCCCCATATTGCAAGTTCCAGCCATTTTCTTCTGATGCTGCTTTCATTTGTGCAAATCCTTGTGCATATGAACAGATTTTGCTCATATAAAGTGCTTTTCGGATACTTTCAATCAAAGCCTTTTTGTCGCCTGTAAATGAATCGGTTTTTGGACCACGAAGGATCTTACTCGCTTCGACACGCTCGTCCTTGATTGCTGAAATAAACCGGGCAAACACGGATTCCGTAATGATTGGAAGCGGAACACCAAGATCAAGCGCACTTTGACTTGTCCATTTACCTGTACCTTTTTGGCCAGCTTTATCTAAAATGACATCGACCATCGGCTTGCCGGTTTCCTCATCATATTTTTTGAAAATATCAGCAGTAATTTCAATTAAATAGCTATCAAGTTCCCCTTCATTCCATTCAGTAAAGACTTCATGGAATTCTTCAGCAGATAGTCCAAGGAGATTTTTCAGAAGGAAATAAGATTCGGAAATCAATTGCATGTCCCCGTATTCAATACCATTATGTACCATTTTAACATAATGACCTGCCCCATTCGGTCCGATATACGTGCAGCAAGCATCACCATCGACCTTAGCTGAAATATCCTTCAAAATCGGTGCAACAAGTTCATATGCTTCTTTTTGACCTCCAGGCATGATGGAAGGACCTGTTAGAGCTCCTTCTTCCCCACCTGACACGCCTGTACCGATGAAATGGATGCCAAGCTTGCTTAACTCCTCATTGCGGCGCTGAGTGTCCTTGAAGAAGGTATTCCCTCCATCAATAACGATATCACCTTTTTCAAGCAACGGTTTTAATTGCTCGATTGTTGCGTCCGTTGCCGCTCCGGCTTTAACCATCAATAAAATTTTGCGTGGAGTTTCCAAAGAATTGACGAATTCTTCAAGCGTATAAGCGGCTGTTACATTTTTGCCTTCCGCTTCCTTCATCATCTCGTCCGTTTTTGATCCTGAGCGATTAAATACGGAAATTGAATATCCCCTGCTTTCAATATTAAATGCAAGGTTCTTGCCCATTACGGCTAGTCCGATAACGCCAATCTGCTGTTTTGTCATGATTCATCTTCCCTTCTCTCTATCTTTACACAGCTTGTACGCTATTCTTTGTCAAAAGAAGGATCATTCCTCCTGGATTGCTCAAAGAAATCTTTGCTGAAGCTAGTGTCTGTTCCTATTGAACGTTTTTTCAAGAGTAATCCCTTTTTAATAATATTTTCTCCGTACTTATTTTGCAAGTGTTCCATCGCATCATACAAAGGTTCTTTTTCTGCATCCTCTTGAAAGGAGAAAATATCCAGTTGCTTGAAGGCCGACTCTTTTTCGATGACATCATAGGCTGTGACACCAAGAAGCCTGATTCCTTCCCCATTCCAATTTTTCATGAAGAGATCGATGGCTTCATCCAAAATATCCTTTTTTTCAAAAACTGGATTAGGAACCGTCCTGCTTCTCGTAATTGTCCGGCGGTCTTTGTAACGGATCGTCACACCTATTTTTTGACCAAGGAGGCGTTTATTTCTCAAGCGGACGGCAACTTTCCCGGAAAGCTTTTCCAATACACCGATCAATTCTTTTTGATTGGCGGAGTCATGCGGAAGAGTTGTCGAGTTCCCGATGCTCTTATGCTCAAAAATCGCTTCGGGATCCACTACCCTTGGGTCAATTCCATTAGCCCTATCTTTCAAACGGATGCCATTGATCCCAAGAAGCTGTTTAAGTTGACTATCATTGGCGTGTGCAAGGTCCCTGATCGTCATGATCCCGATAGTTTGAAGCTTTTCCGATGTCTTATCCCCGATGCCATGCATTTCGCCCACTTGTAAAGGCCAGAGCTTTTCCGGAATGTCCCGTTTCCTTAACACGGTGATCCCCATAGGTTTCTTCATATCAGAAGCGGTTTTGGCCAAAAATTTATTAGGGGCAATCCCGATACTGCAAGGGAGATCCATCGTATTAAAAATTCTTTCCTGAATGCTATTGGCTATATCTAAAGGCGAACCCAATTCGGCGCATTCACTGATATCCAGATACCCCTCATCAATCGAAACCGGTTCAACCATCTCTGTATATTGCCTCAAAACATCGAAAATAGCCAGTGATGCCTTTCGATAGCGCTCGAAATTCGGTTTCTGAATGACTAGTTGAGGACATAATTTTTTCGCCTGCCAAATCGGCATGGTCGTTTTAACCCCGAACTTCCTCGCCTCATAGCTGCAGGTGACGATTATGCCCCTTCTCTCTTCAACATTCCCTGCAATGGCAAGCGGTTTGCCTTTCAATGAAACATCATATGACATTTCCACTGAAGCATAGAAACTATTCATGTCTACATGGAGAATGACCCTGCCATTTTTGGGATACATGTCCTTCATGTTTGACCGTCACATCCTTGTAAAAATAAAAAACATTTCTATTAAAGTATCCCTATTCATCTTTGGTAACCACGCTGAAAGATGCTTCCACTCCAAGAAAAACAGCCATCATATCATTGATGACTGTACATATATACTTCAATACTTTGAACATCTTGACCTATTATGGGTGATTATTCCCCTGAAACTTCTTTGATGATAGTGATGACCATTTCAGCTAGCTTCGTTAATTCCTCAACTGGAATTCTTTCATTCGTAGTATGGATATCTTCATAGCCCACTGCGAGATTGACAGTAGGGATGCCAAAGCCTGCAATGACATTTGCATCGCTTCCACCGCCGCTTTTAACCAGCTCGCATGGACGGCCGATTTTCTCTGCTGCCTTTCTTGCGATTTCGACAACATGGTCACCAGCACCATATTTAAAACCAGGATACATGACGGTAACTTCAACTTCAGCACGTCCGCCCATTTCAATGGCTGCAGTCTCGAACGCCTCTTTCATTTTCGCTACCTGTATTTCCATTTTTTCAGGGATCAAGGATCTTGCTTCTGCAAGGATTTCAACATGGTCACAAACAATATTGGTTTGCTGTCCCCCCTGGAAACGTCCGATATTGGCTGTCGTTTCTTCGTCGATTCTGCCTAATGGCATTCTAGAGATTGCTTTGGCAGCGATCGTAATGGCCGAAACGCCTTTCTCTGGAGCGACACCAGCGTGAGCAGTCTTGCCTAAAATGGTTGCGGACACTTTCGCCTGAGTAGGTGCAGCAACAACCACATTGCCCACTTTTCCATCACTATCAAGTGCAAAACCGAATTTAGCCGTTACAAGGGAGCGATCCAATGCCTTTGCCCCTACCAAGCCAGATTCTTCACCGACTGTAATGATGAATTCAATTGTACCATGTTCGATATTCTGTTCTTTCAGCACTTTAAGCGATTCTAACATGACCGCTAATCCAGCTTTGTCATCCGCCCCTAAAATGGTCGTTCCGTCTGACACTATGTATCCATCTTTGATGGAAGGCTTGATTCCATTACCCGGTACAACCGTATCCATATGGGAGGTGAAATAAATGGTATCTACGCCTTCTTTCATTCCTTTTAAAGTACATACTAAATTCCCTGCACCATGACCGGTGACTGCTGTTGTATCATCTTCAAAAACTTCTACACCCAGTGCCCCGAATTTTTCTTTCAGCACTTTGGCGATGGCTGCTTCATTTTTCGTTTCGGAATCGATCTGCACCAATTCCATAAATTCATTAACTAAACGTTCTTCATTAATCATAAAATAAAACCTCCAAAAAAGTTTTCCTCTTCAATTATACTTCTAAAAGCGGCGCCCCGGCAAATAATGTGGCATGCTGGTCCTAAGACCGTTTTAAAAAGTGAATGATGACTTATTTCAAAATGATATCTTCCCCCGTATGGAAAAGAGCCCAAAACAGATCGTTAGGGCTCCTTGCAAAGATTGATCACAACGGGATATTACCGTGTTTTTTCCATGGTCGAGTTTCTTTTTTGTTGCGTAGCATATCAAGAGATTGAATGATCTTAATCCTGGTTTCACGGGGATCGATAACATCATCCACCATCCCAAGACTTGCGGCGACATATGGATTGGCGAACTTCTCACGGTATTCTTCAATTTTAGCTGCTCGTGTCGCTTCCGGATCCTGGCTATTTTGAATTTCACGGGCAAAAATGATATTTGCCGCTCCAGCAGAACCCATTACAGCGATTTCAGCATTCGGCCATGCAAACGTAAGATCCGCACCGATGGATTTACTATTAAGAGCCACATAAGCTCCTCCGTATGCTTTTCGCAGAATGATCGTCAATTTAGGTACAGTTGCTTCCGAATAAGCATATAGCAGCTTTGCACCGTGGCGAATGATACCGCCATGTTCTTGTTTAACGCCAGGGAAAAACCCTGAAACGTCTTCAAACGTAATAAGCGGAATGTTAAACGAGTCACAAAAACGAATAAAACGGGCAGCTTTATCTGATGAATCTATATCAAGTCCCCCTGCCAATACCTTTGGCTGGTTACAGACAAGCCCCACTGATTTCCCTTTGATCCGCGCCAAGCCGACCACTATGTTTTTCGCAAAGCCCTCTTGCACTTCCATAAAGGAATCCTCATCGACAACCTGCTCCAATACTTTCCGAACATCATATGGCCGGATCCCTTCATAAGGGACTACATCCGTTAAGTCCGGCCGGTAGTCATCTCCCTCATCCGCTTCCAAAACCGGCGGCTTCTCTTCATTATTTTGTGGAAGATAGCTCAGGAGCCGTCTAACGTCTGCCAAAACTTGCTCCTCAGATGCCCCTTTGAAATGGGCATTACCGCTTATGGTATTATGTACAGCCGCTCCGCCCAATCCTTCGGATGAAATCTTTTCACCTGTAACCGTTTCAATGACTTTAGGACCTGTTATGAACATTTGGCTCGTTTTTTCAACCATGAAGACAAAGTCGGTAATGGCTGGGGAATATACGGCTCCGCCTGCACAAGGTCCCATAATAACCGAAATCTGTGGAATGACCCCTGAATATATGGAATTCCGGTAAAATATTTGACCATATCCATCAAGCGAAACTACGCCTTCTTGAATTCGCGCCCCACCAGAATCGTTTAAACCTATGAAAGGGGCTCCATTTTCCGCTGCCAAATCCATAACATTGGCAATTTTCAGAGCATGCATTTCACCGAGTGCACCGCCAAAAACAGTAAAATCCTGTGAAAACAGATAAATGTCGCGGCCGTTGACCTTTCCGTAACCGGTGACAACCCCTTCTCCCGGCCCTTCTTCCTTTTCCATGCCGAAATTGGTATTACGATGTTTGATAAAAGGATTAAGCTCGATGAAAGTACCTGGATCAACTAGAAGTTCAATTCTTTCCCTTGCCGTAAGTTTGCCCTTTTCATGCTGCTTATCGATTCTTTCTTCACCGCCGCCCATTTCCACTTTTCGGCGTCTGTCATATAGGTCATTGATCGTATCATAAATGTCTGTCATTTCTGCTCCTCCTTTGATAATGCTTGTTCACAAAGCTCATATAATACTCCCGCGGTAGACTTTGGATGAACGAAAGCAACATCCGCATTGTGCGCTCCCTTTCTTGATGAATCATCAATCATGCGCAATCCAGCTTCTTTGATTTCTTTTATTCTATCTTCGATGTCATCGACGCCTAGTGCCACATGATGAATCCCTTCACCGCGTTTTTCGATGAATTTGGCGATTGGGCTTGCAGGTGACAACGCTTCCAACAATTCCAAACGGGTATTGCCTGCCAGGATGAAGGCCACTTTCACTCCTTGGCTCTCCACTGTCTCGATTCCTTCAAGTTTCAATTTCAACGTTTCCGTGTAAAACGGCAAGGCTTCATCTAGTGACTTGACGGCAATACCGATATGATCGATATTTTTAATCATCATAAAAACCCCCATGCTATGTATTATTGGATGACTCCATTAAAATACTACTAATCTTGCATTAAAGCCTTTTAAGATTCGGAATAATATGAACATTATACTTTTACTTGTTTCTACTAAATGTTCAAGTTAAAATAAAATCAATCAAACTGTATTAAGGGAGAGAGCATATGGGAAACAGGAAAATCAGAAAGATCGTCGTGTATTTAATGCTTATCTCAATGTTATTAACGAGCTTATTATCAGGTATCGCATTTCTTTTGTAATAGACACCGGGGAGGGGAGCAAAAAGCTTCCCTCTCTTTATTTTATCGCTCCGTTTTTCTTAGCCAGCGTTTTAAAATCCTCGTTCGATAGGGTGATCAACACCTTAGTGCCGATGGGGACTTTTTCGTACAAACGCTCCACATCGGATTTATGCATCCGTACACAGCCATTTGAAATATATTCACCAATCGATGATGGCTGATTCGTACCATGTATGCCGTATATCCTCCCATCGGTATTTCGCGCATCGAATCCAATCCACCGCGACCCCAAAGGGTTCCTGGGATCACCGCCAGGAATATTCTTTTTCCGGTAATATGGATTGACCGCTTTTACTTTGACCGTGAAGATCCCTTCAGGTGTCAGTTCCTGACTCTTTCCCGTACCGACCGGCAGAATCTCCTTGACCTCGTTATCATCAATGAACGCCAATTTATTGTTGGCTTTATTGATTATGATAAACGGATCGCCAGGCTTAACCGATTGAGGCTGGGCCTGTACCTGTAACGGCCACAAAGATAGCATAAGCAACAAAGAAAGGATCCATTTCATTTGTATCATTCCTTTACTTTTTTGCTTAGTTTAAGCCAAGTGCCTCTTTTTCATTCGGTTGCCGGTCAGCTTGGGTAATCCCTTGAAGGAATGCTTCAACAATAAATAGCGCTCCATTTCCTTCATGAGCTGCAGTAATGCAGCCCTGGATTCGAATTCTTCACGTGTATGCGGCAGTGCCATTCCCCTAAAATGGATCTCCATTTCTTCAAGCTTCTTCAGATAAAGGATGGCCGTATTTTGTGGGTGGACGTTTTCTGCCAAATCTTCTATAAAATCAGCCACTATCCCGCTTTGCTTGACGACCAACGGAATATTCGTGACCAGGGGAAGAATTCGTTCAATTATTTCAAATTGCTTTTCACGCATTTTGAAATAATGGTAATACAGGTCTTCTTCCCTTAAGAAATGATTTTCCACGTCCCTGAAGGCAAGGCTCTTGGCTTGATTAAGAAGGTTGGCTGTTTCGGTGATTTCCTTACCATCCCATGTGTGATCATTATCCCTCAAATAGCGGACAATTCCCATCAAGATCGCACTGAAGTTCGTTTCGATACTTTCCTGATAGGCCAGCAGTTTGTCATCGACACTGGGCATGTACAGATTCATGACAAGTGCCACTCCAACTCCAACTGCAATTAATATCGTTTCATTGATCAGCAGGGAAAAAGTGATGTTACCGGACCCATATAGGTGCATGATGATGACGCTGCTCGTCACGATCCCCTCATTAATCTTCAAGGCAACTGCCGTTGGAATGAAAATCAAGAGAATCAAACCTATTATCAGCGGATGGAATGCAATGAACTGAAATAATAGGGATGCATAGGCCATTGCGATCAAACAAGCTAAAAACCGGTGCCAGGAGACATACACCGACTTCTTTTTTGTAACTTGGATGCATAAGATCGCAATGATTCCCGCGGCAGAGAAATATTCGAGATTAAGCATTTGTGCAATAATAATTGCCAGGGTGGCCCCCAAAGCAGTTTTAATCGTCCTGTATCCGATTTTAAACATTGTTATGTATCACCTGGCTCTTTCTCCATCTATTATAATACTATCAGGAAATCAGAAATTTTTACAGTCCTTTGTGAGTTAAATTTCCAATTTTTCTAAATACATGCACGCAAAAATACATTATAGGAAAAAAATAAAAAAGGTAACTAAACGTTACCTTTTTTCACAATTATATACTATTTGCTTTAGCTTATAAAACTTTTTCCAAGAAGTCTTTTGCACGCTGGCTTTTCGGATTGGAAAAGAAATCTTCCGGAGCACTTTCCTCAACGAGCAGACCCCCGTCCAGGAATAGTACTCGATCGGCCACTTCTTTGGCGAAGCCCATTTCATGCGTTACAATCAGCATGGTCATCCCCGTATGTGCCAGTGACTTCATAACCTCGAGCACTTCTTTTACCATCTCGGGGTCAAGCGCTGAAGTCGGCTCATCGAAAAGCATTACTTCCGGGTTCATTGCCAATGCCCGTGCAATCGCGACCCTTTGTTTTTGTCCGCCTGACAGACGATTCGGATAAGTCGATTCTTTATCGGCCAAACCGACTTTAGTCAAGAGCTCACGAGCTTGTTTTACAGCCTCGGCCTTTGATAATTTTTTCACTTTCATAGGTGCATATATCAAATTCTCCAGTACGGTTTTATGTGGAAATAAATGAAAATGCTGAAATACCATTCCGACATTTTCACGCACTTTCATGATATTGGTCTTTTTATCAGTGATGATTTGATCTTTAAACCTGATTTGACCATCAGTTGGAGTTTCAAGCATATTGATGCAGCGCAAGAAAGTTGATTTTCCCGAGCCGGATGGACCGATGATCGCTACCACTTCACCCTGTCCTATCTCGGTGCTGATTCCCTTTAAAACCTCGAGCTTACCATAATTTTTTTTGAGTCCATCAATTTTAATCACTGCGTCTCATTCTCCTTTCAATCACTTTGCCTAAGATGGTGAGAATCATGACCATCACATAATAAATGAGACCGGCAAATAAAATCGGCTCGAAGAATTTATATGTCTCACCGCCGACAATATAAGCACGGCGCATGATATCCCCTAATCCAATAATTGTGACAACGGCTGATTCCTTCGTTAAGGAAATCAATTCGTTAACAAGGGATGGCAGAATGTTCTTGATGGCCTGCGGAAGGATAATATTAAGCATCATCCCTGAATAGGGAACCCCAAGTGCAAGTGCAGCCTCTCGTTGGCCTTTATCGACCGCTAAAATGCCTCCCCTGATAATTTCAGAGATATATGCAGCTGAATTTAGCCCGAATGCTAAAAATGCTGCTTGGAACGCTTCGATTTGAATCCCTAATATTTGTGGTGAACCAAAATAAATCAGCATTAATTGCAGCACCAAAGGGGTACCGCGAAAAATGGATGTATAAAAGTCAGCAATCCAATTCAATGGCTTGATTCTGCTGATTTTAAGTATAGATAATAATATTCCCAAAACAAATCCGATTACTGCCGCTACCGCTACAACCTTTAATGTAGTCGGTATTCCCTCCAGGATATATGGAAGGGAAGGCATAATCCTTTCAAATTCCAGATTCACTCCATTCATCCTCTCTTATGAAGGCCGTTATCTTGGGCCTTCCTCCTGCTTCATTTTATTGACAATAAAGCGCGGAAAAACGTTCAGAAGGCATTCTGAACGCTTTTCATCTCTCTGTTTTATTCAGTTTCACTGCCACCGAACCATTTTAATATTAATTTTTCCATTTCACCATTTTCCATCATTTTTTTCAACTCGGCATTGAATTCTTCAGTTAACTTGCTTCCTTTTTGGAAAGCGATTGCCGAACCTGCATCTTGATCACCAGACTTGATCAAATGGCCAACCAATTCTTTATTATCTTTCAAGTAGCCTTTTGCCACAGTATCTTCCATGATCACGGCGTCAAAACGTCCTGTTGACATTTCTTGAACAACCTCAGGAATACGATTCCGTTTTTCAACTTTCATCCCGATATCTTGGGATTTATTCAAGTCATTTGCCAATGTCTCCTGAATGGATGCAAGCTGTACGCCTACCGTTTTCCCTTTTAAATCTTCAACAGTTTTGATTTTACTGTCCTTTGTCGTGATGATCATGTTTTTAGCTGTATAGTAAATATCACTGAAATCGACTGATTGTTCACGTTTTTCTGTTGGAGTCATTCCGGAGATGACGAAATCGACCGATTTATTTTCCAGGGCAGGCACAAGACTATTAAAGTCAATGTCCTTCACTTCGACCTCATAACCTAATTTTTTTCCGATTGCTTTAGCGATATCAATGTCAAATCCTTGGATTTCATCACTTTTAGATGTTTCAACAAATTCAAATGGCGGATAATCCGCAGATGTTCCCATTACCAGGACCTTCTTGTCTTCATTGTCAGCTGTGTTCTTATCTTCTTTCTCTGATGTTCCGCATGCCGCTAAAATACCTACTAATAAAATAGAAGTAAGCAACAATGCTAACTGCTTTTTCAACTTCATTATTATTCCTCCAAAATGATATTTTCAATTCTCTTGTTATTAAATTAGGTTAGTTAAATTTCGAATAACTAATATTCATACACTAATGTGTATTTTAACACACTCTAATAATTATTCAATAACGTAAATAATAGATTCATTTTTCAGAATATTATCATAACTCCACATCTGGCTTCGTGCTTTCTTATCAAAGGTAATATATCCGCCTCCATATCTATCTTCTTTCCCAAAAGTTCCTGACTTATGCAATTTCATGAATAAAAAAACCCACCGATTGGGCGGGTTCAGACTGTAGACAAAATTCGAACAAAAGCCAGTTTTCATATAGTTTTTTTCTTAAAAAAGTATTTCTATTGATTCCAGAAATCCACTCCCTTTCCGCCGACTGTCTACCAAGCCTCCTCAGCGCAAGCGCCTGTGGGGTCTCGGCTAGCCAGTTACTCGGCAGGAGTGTCGCTCATTTCTTCCATCCAGTTAGGATCAATGTAAAACAAATCAAGGTCACCTGTTCTAAAACTTGGTTCGGGATGTGTCCAGCCTACAGGTTTTCTAAAAATTACATTTCTATTGATTCCAGAAATCCGCTCCCTTTCCGCCGGCTGTCTGCCAAGCCTCCTCAGCGCAAGCGCCTGTGGGGTCTCGGCTAGCCAGTTACTCGGCAGGAGTGTCGCTCATTTCTTCCATCCATTAAGGATCAATGTAAACACAATCAAGGATCACCTGTTCTTAAATTTGGTTCGGGATGTGTCCAGCCTTCTGGTTTTCTAAAAATTACATTTCAGTTGATTCCAGAAATCCGCTCCCTTTCCGCCGACGTCTGCCAGGCCTCCTCAGCGCAAGCGCCTGTGGGGTCTCGGCTAGCCAGTTACTCGGCAGGAGTGTCGCTCATTTCTTCCATCCAGTTAGGATCAATGTAAAACAAATCAAGGTCACCTGTTCTAAAACTTGGTTCGGGATGTCCAGCCTCAGTTTTTTTCTTAAAATTACATTTCAGTTGATTCCAGAAATCCACTCCCTTTCCGCCGACTGTCTACCAAAGCCTCATTAAAGCAAGCACCTAAAGGGGCATAAAAGCCAAATATCCGGGAGGGCTGTCGTAATCGCTGCAATCCAATTATGATTTAAAGTAAAAACCACCTATGAAATTCTAGACTTGTTCTAAGATCTTGGTTCGGGTGAGACCATTCCGAATCTCTTTTTGTCGACAAACTAAAACCCGCCGATTGGGCGGGTTTTTAGTTTATCGATATGGATTAAACTTCTTCGCAATATTGATCGAAGTAGTCTTGTAATTTTTCTACTACAGACATCGGGTGGTGCCCTTCAATTTCATGGCGTTCTATCATGGTGATGATTTTTCCATCCTTCAGCAATGCAAATGATGGGGATGACGGCGGATATCCTTCGAAATAATCACGGGCTTTTTCCGTCGCCTCTTTATCTTGCCCAGCAAAAACGGTTACAAGCTGATCTGGGCGTTTATCATTATGGATTGCATGGGCAGCTGCAGGTCTAGCTATTCCCCCAGCGCAGCCACAAACGGAGTTTACCATGACAAGTGTCGTTCCTTTTTGTGCAAATACTTCCTCTACTTCTTCGGGAGTGGTCAGTTCTGTATATCCAGCAGTCTTAATCTCATCGCGAGCCTGTTTGACTACGTCGTTCATTAAAAAATTAAAATCCATATTCATGGCATTTGCTCCTTCCAAGTTTTCTCTTCAATCCTATCATAACAATTGCCTCTTCGTGATTCAATAAATTTACCTGTTAAAACCGCATAATCCGTTCCGAACATGTTTAAAACGAAAGGGGAGCGGGAATCATGTGTGTAACAACAAGACTTACAAAAGGATGGGGCAGGCGTGGGAATAGATCCATGCCTGCCCCATCCCATTTATTTTTCATTAGACTTAAATGTTTCTGCAAAAGATTGAAAGGCCTGCTTAACAGCAGCAGTGACCGTTTTATTCCCTGACATCACTTGATTCTCGAGCATAGGGAGAAGACTCTTGACGGTTTCATTTTTATAAAACATCGTTTTAAGCTGGTGATCGATCAATGAATAAAGCCATTCCCTAGATTGCATTCTTCTCCGTTCTTGAAAAACACCCGATTCCTTGGTCATTTGGGAAAATTCATTCAATACATCCCAAAGTTCAGGAATTCCTTTACCGGTTATGGCGGAACAAGTATATGCCTTTCCTGCCCAACCCTTTGTGGCTGGCTGAAGGAAGTGCAAGATTCTGCTATATTCGGATTTCGTCCTAATCGCCAGGGGGAGGTTCTCGCCGTCGGCCTTATTGACAACAATTCCGTCCACAAGTTCCAGAATCCCTTTTTTCATCCCTTGCAATTCATCTCCGGCACCCGTTAGGACAAGGAGCATGAAGAAGTCGACCATACTTCGAACTATAGCTTCACTCTGACCGACCCCGACAGTTTCTATCAGTATCACATCAAAACCTGCCGCTTCACAAAGCAACATCGTTTCCCTCGTTTTGCGGTGAACCCCGCCAAGAGTTCCTTCGGATGGTGAAGGTCTTATGAAGGCATGGGGGTTTCTAGCCAGTTCCTCCATCCTTGTCTTATCGCCCAGTATACTTCCGCCATTGACCGAAGAGCTTGGGTCGACGGCTAGAACGGCAACCTTATGGCCCCTGTCACATAAGTAGGTTCCGAACGTCTCGATGAAGGTACTTTTCCCGGCACCGGGCACTCCGGAAATCCCGATGCGCATTGAGTTCCCTGTATGAGGAAGGATGCTATGCAATAATTCCTGTGCATGATCCAAATGGTGGGATGCATTGCTTTCAACCAATGTAATCCCTTTGGCTAGCTTGGCCCTGTCCCCTCTTATGATTCCCTCTTTAAGTTCATGGACCGGTATGTTTACATTATGTTTTTTGACGAATTTGCTTTTTGAAGGTTTGTTTTGGCTGGCTGCTAATTCCACACCTGGCTTTAATGAAGAAGCAAAACCTTCCTGATTGTTAAGATCGACCCACTCCGGCTTCTTGTCTTCACTCATTATTGGGCCACTTCCTCATATCCGAGGCGATTGTATATTTCCTGAAGCACTTTCTTTGCTGCCTGCGGAATGACCGTCCCAGGTCCAAAAATGGCTGTAGCGCCATTTTCCATAAGATAATCATAATCCTGTGCAGGGATGACGCCGCCTACGATCACTATGATGTCCTCTCGTCCCAAGTTCTTCAGTTCCGTCATAAGCTGCGGCAACAATGTTTTATGGCCGGCAGCAAGGGAGCTCATTCCGACTACATGCACATCATTTTCCACGGCCTGGATGGCGGTTTCTTTCGGTGTTTGGAATAATGGACCGATATCGACATCATAGCCTAAATCCGCAAACCCCGTTCCGACTACTTTAGCTCCGCGATCATGACCGTCCTGGCCCATTTTAGCCATTAACAAACGCGGTCTTCTTCCTTCATTTTCAAGGAATTCTTCCGTCATGCGGACGACTTCCTCAATTTCCGCTTCTTTTGAGTATGCCGAGCTGTATACGCCGCTGATAGAACGGATCGTTGCTTTGTGACGTCCAGCCACCTCTTCGATCGCATCGGAGATTTCACCTAATGAAGCCCGTACTCTTGCTGCTTGCACAGCCAGTTCAAGAAGGTTACCCTCTCCAGTTCTGGCAGCCATTGAAAGCGCTTGAAGAGCTTCATCCACCTTTGCCTGATCACGTTTCGCCTTCAATTCGCTCAATCGCTTAAGCTGACTTTCGCGAACTGCTGTATTGTCAATCTCCAGTATTTCAATCGGATCTTCTTTTTTCAACCGATACTTATTGACGCCTACGATCGTTTCATCTTGAGAATCGATTTTAGCCTGACGCTTTGCAGCGGCTTCCTCGATCCTCATTTTTGGAAGGCCGGTTTCAATTGCCTTCGCCATTCCTCCCAGACCTTCGATTTCTTCTAAGTGAGCCCAAGCCCGTTCGATCAATTCATTAGTGAGCGATTCTACATAGTAAGAACCCGCCCATGGATCGATTACTTTTGTGATTCCGGTTTCCTCCTGAAGATAGAGCTGTGTATTACGTGCAATACGTGCCGAGAAATCCGTTGGCAGGGCAATGGCCTCATCCAATGCGTTCGTATGGAGCGACTGTGTATGTCCAAGTGCAGCCGCATGCGCTTCAATAAGGGTCCTTGCGACATTGTTAAACGGATCCTGCTCGGAAAGGCTCCAGCCTGAGGTTTGGGAATGAGTCCTCAATGCCATCGCTTTATTATTTTTCGGTTCGAATTGTTTCATCAGTTTTGACCAAATGAAACGAGCCGCCCGCATTTTCGCCACTTCCATGAAATAGTTCATTCCTACAGCCCAGAAGAATGACAGGCGTGGTGCAAATTTATCGATATCAATGCCTGCTTTCATTCCAGTACGTGCATACTCAAGCCCATCCGCCAACGTATAGGCAAGTTCGATATCAGCCGGCGCCCCCGCTTCTTGCAGATGATAACCGGAGATGGAAATGGAATTGAACTTGGGCATATATTTGGAAGTATACTCAAAGATATCAGCTATGATTTTCATGGACATTTCAGGCGGGTAGATATACGTATTCCTAACCATGTATTCCTTTAAGATGTCATTTTGAATCGTGCCTGAAAGCTTATCCTGTGTTACGCCTTGTTCTTCAGCTGTCACGATATAAAACGCAAGGATCGGTAATACTGCACCGTTCATTGTCATTGACACGGACATCTGATCAAGCGGAATGCCGTCGAACAGGATCTTCATGTCAAGAATGGAATCAATGGCAACTCCCGCCTTCCCCACATCACCGACAACGCGCGGATGATCGGAGTCATAACCGCGGTGTGTAGCTAAATCAAAAGCAACCGAGAGCCCTTTTTGCCCCATCGCCAGATTACGTCTGTAAAACGCATTGGATTCCTCGGCAGTCGAAAAACCTGCATACTGCCGTACCGTCCAAGGACGATTGACATACATCGAAGGATAGGGACCCCTTGTAAAAGGAGCGATGCCTGGCACACTTTCCATATGCTCCAGGCCGCGAATATCTTCCTCAACATAAAGCGGTTTGATTTTTATTTGTTCATTGGTTTCAAACAGAAGATCCTCAATGTTTTTCCCAACGGCCTTTTCAACTTCCTTTTTCCATACTTCCACTGTACCTTTCATCTCGGACTTAGCAGGATTTATAGCAGAAAAATTCGGTTTTTTCATTTCAGTTCACCCCTAGCTTCTGCAATAATTCAAGTAAAATGGATATTGCATTCATTTTAACATGGATAAAATCTTTGACCCCGGCTTCTCTTAGTGTAATCTCCAATTCTTCTTGCTGCTTGCCGGCACTATAAATAGTGATTTCAGGGAATTGCTTTTTAATTTCTTTAATGATGACTGGCGCTAATTCCGAATAGTCACCATCACTGCCGCAAAGACAATAGATTGGGAGCTTGGTCGCAGCTACATATTCGATTGCTTCCTCAACGGTTTGACATCCCTTACTGCCGATTGTTTCAATACCACCTGCTGCCGCAAGACTTTGAACGAAATCTGCACGAGGTTTATAGGATTTGAGATTTATCAAATTAATTAAACCGATAGTTGGAGCCGTTCCGCTTATTCCTTTAAACTTTTCACTGCGTAGTCTTATCTGTTCGAACTGACTGGATACCCGTTCCAATTCAAGTGGGGTAATGCCAACCGGCTTCGCAACTTTCATATATGACACATGTTTATCCTTTGTGGTGGTTTTAATCTTATCAGCGGGATTCGGATATACATTCGTTCCGATGATACTTTCTTTTCTGAAAGCCGCATTTTGAACTCTTCCTTGGTAAACTTCAGCTATTTCTTTCTGAAGGGTACCTTGTTTAATTAGCTCCAGAATCCCTCCAGCTGCATCGATTTCAAGGAATTTGGCCCAAGCCTTTTCAGCCAATTCATCCGTTAGTTGCTCAACATACCATGAACCGCCAGCAGGATCGACAACTGTTGTAATATTTGTTTCTTCTTTTAAAATCAAGTGAGTATTACGGGCAATTCTTTCTGAAAACTCATCGGTTTCACCAGTTGCGTGTGTAAATGGATGGATTTGAAGATATTGAATGCCTCCAATAGCTGCTGCAAAAGCTTGGTTCGTGGTCCGTAGAATATTGACGTGCTGATCATATAGCGTTTCCGTCAACTCGGAAGTTACGGCATGTATCGTCATTTTAAAATGGTCCGATGCTGTATCGAAAGCTTCTGCAAGACCTGCCCAAAGCCTTCTGGCAGCCCTCAGTTTAGCGATGGACATGAAGTAATTTGAATCCACGGCAAACGAGAATACTATTTTTTCGGAAACCGCAGCAATAGAAAGCCCTTGCTTTTGCCCTTCCAATAGATATTGGACGGCTGCCGATAATCCGTAAGCTATTTCTTGTACGGCATTGGCTCCTCCATTATGGTAGACTGCCGTATTAATCAAAACTGTTTTTAAATCACTGCCTACCTTCTGATAATCCTGGATCGTCTTCAGCCAGTCTGCAAAATAGTTATCCGTATCTTCTGGCAGCTGACCGCAAATGAGCCATTCTGCAATTGGATCTTCAGCAATGACGCCTGTCAATTGGGTATTTTGTGCTTCGGCAACAGCTTTGAATTGAGGGAATAATTCTTTTTGTTTCCCCTTAAGGTCAATGAAAACTGGCATTTCTTTTAATGGTATTTCCTTAAACAATGTTTCAGCCCTTGCTCCCCCGGAAAGCAATCGTGCAGGGTATGCCACGACATTTTGACCGCGTTTGAATGCAGTCCTCATCTTTTCATTTGCTTCTTCAGCCGTGATACCGCTTACAGGTTGAACGGCAAGCCAAGGTTTGTCATGATATCCCGTTGGGGACGTTCCTCGGGTGAAAGGGAAAAATCCTGGCAATTCAGCTACTTTTTCCGTCGATTCCGCCTTTTCTGTATAGAGTGGATATAAAGCGATGCCCTCATATGTATTCGTTTTAAGCTTCTCTACACTTTTCCCTTTTAAACTTGCTTCCGCAGCTTCTTTCCACTCTTCAAAAGAAGGCTTAGGAAAGGTTATGTTTTTTACATCTTTCAGTTCCATCTGTAATCGCTTTCTTATCCTCATACGCCCTTTTCCTTATAGGGAGAACGAACGCTCAGTCAGTTTTGGATAAGAAAACCACCCTCCCGTCAATTTGATCTGGATTATACTAACATTCTACCATAATTTTCTTGAAATTTAAGACAATAGAAATTAGCAAACCTGTTATTAGGGAAACCACTAGCCAATTTTGCCTCTTCACATCAAGTACAGCCCCTGACCTGTATTAGAACAGCTCTTAATAAAATAATAGCAAAAATAAAATTTTTGTCGATGTTTTTCTACGGAAAAGCGAAGTGCAAAAAAAAAGGAAGGACCTTTCGGCCTTCCTTTTCTTCATTTTAGTATATGGGAGTGTTGTCTTTGGAAATCTTTTCGATGATTTCTTTAACCCTCGCGAGAAATCGTCCGCATACCAGTCCGTCCAAAACACGATGATCAAGTGATAAACAGAGATTCACCATATCTCGTACTGCAATCATGTCATTAATGACCACTGGACGTTTTACAATCGTTTCAACCTGTAAAATGGCTGCCTGTGGATAATTGATGATTCCCATGGACTGGACAGAACCGAATGAGCCAGTGTTATTAACAGTGAACGTACCACCTTGCATATCCTCTGCTTTTAACTTACCTGACTTCACTTTGGATGCAAGTTCCTGTATTTCCCTTGCTATACCTTTGATTGATTTTTCATCTGCATTTTTAATGACCGGAACAAATAGGGCATCTTCGGTTGCCACGGCTATCGATATATTGATTTCTTTCTTTTGTACGATTTTTTCGCCGGCCCACATCGAATTCAGTTCTGGAAATTCCGTAAGGGCTTGAGCAACCGCTTTTACGAAAAAGGCAAAGTACGTTAAATTATAGCCTTCTTTTTGTTTAAAATCGGATTTTAGGTTATCACGCAACTTCACCATATTGCTGGCGTCAACTTCCACCATCGTCCAAGCATGCGGAATTTCGTGCTTACTTTTCAACATATTGGACGCAATTGCCTTACGGATGCCGGTTACCGGTATTTCCTTGTCACCAGCCGCAGTCGGCACGTTTGTTACTGGACTTGTTTGACGATTGACTTGAGGGGCGATCTCTTCAGGAGCCGCATCGGAAATTGCGGAAGGCTCATCCGCCTTAGGAAGATTCCCTGATTCAACAAGTTTCAGTAAATCTTTACGGGTGATCCTTCCCTCATTCCCCGTTCCTTTAACTTTTGATAGATCGATTCCATGCTCCTGGGAAAGTTTTAACACAGCTGGCGAATAGCGAGCTTTCCTTGATGGTTCTGCCGCTTGCTGCACATCTCTTATAAGAGGTGCATCAACTTTTTCCTCATTATGAGAAACTTGCCCAGCATTTTCGTTATCCGTCTTTGCCGTTTCAACTTCAATCGAGCAGATGACTTCCCCGACTGCCAATGTTTGATTCTCATCCGCTTTCAATTCCTTGATGATGCCGGTGAAGGAAGAAGGAACCTCAGCATTTACTTTATCCGTCATCACTTCAGCTAGCGGGTCATATTTCGTGACATGATCACCAGGCTTAACAAGCCATTTACTGATGGTTCCCTCTGTGACACTTTCGCCTAGTTGGGGCATCTTCATTAATTCCATAGCCATAATTCGTTCCTCCTTCTTAACAGTCATTAATACTCGGCCAATTCCCTCATTGCTTTTTCCACTTTATCAGGATTCACCATGAATTGTTTTTCCATCGTGGGCGCATAAGGCATGGCAGGTACATCCGGGCCGGCCAATCGTTTTACAGGGGCATCCAAATCAAAAAGGCAATGCTCGGCAATTATGGCTGCGACCTCACTCATGATGCTTCCTTCTTTATTATCTTCCGTAACCAGTAATACTTTCCCCGTTTTAGAAGCTGCTTCTATGATGGCATCCTTATCCAAAGGGTACACGGTACGCAAGTCAAGAACATGTGCAGAAATTCCATCTGCAGCTAATTTTTCTGCTGCCTGAAGGGCAAAATGCACACAAAGGCCATAGGAGATGACGGTAATGTCTTCCCCTTCCCTTTTCACATCCGCCTTACCGATTGGAAGTACATAATCTTCAGTAGGCACCTCACCCTTGATCAAGCGGTATGCGCGTTTATGTTCAAAGAAAAGCACTGGGTCTTCATCGCGAATGGCAGCTTTAAGCAAACCCTTTACATCATACGGAGTGGAAGGCATCACAATTTTCAAGCCTGGCTGATTGGCAAAGATCGCTTCAACCGATTGCGAATGATAAAGGGCTCCATGAATTCCCCCTCCATATGGGGCACGGATTACCATAGGACAGCTCCAGTCATTATTGGAACGATATCTGATTTTGGCTGCCTCTGAAACGATTTGGTTAATGGCGGGCATGATGAAATCAGCGAATTGCATCTCAGCTATCGGCCGAAGCCCATACATGGCGGCTCCAATTCCAACTCCTGCGATTGCGGATTCTGCGAGCGGGGTATCGATGACCCTGTCTTCACCGAATTGGTCATATAAACCATTAGTGGCTTTAAAGACCCCACCTTTTTTTCCTACATCCTCTCCCAATACGAATACACGGGAATCTCGTTCCATCTCTTCCCTCATTGCCATTGTCACGGCATCTATATAAGAAATCACTGGCATTCTATTACCCCCTTACTTTTGTGCATAGACATGATTCATAGCACTTTCAGCCTTTGGATATGGAGCATTTTCAGCATAATCGGTTGCTTCGTTGACTATCTTCATTACTTCATCATTCATTTGTTTCTCAAGGTCATCATCCATGATTCCCACTTCTTTTAAATAGGCTCCAAATGTCATTATGGAATCCTTCGTTTTGGCTTCGGCCACTTCGTCCGCTGTCCGGTAGCTTCGGTCATCATCATCACTTGAATGTGGTGTGAGCCTGTATGAGACGGTTTCCACTAGTGTAGGGCCTTCTCCCCTTCGTGCACGGTCAGCCGCTTCTTTCACCGCAGCATACACGGCCAATGGATCATTGCCATCCACCGTTATTCCAGGCATCCCATATCCAATCGCCCTGTCGGAAACATTTTCACACGATAGCTGTTTCTCAATAGGAACGGAAATCGCATATTTATTATTTTCACACATGAAAATGACCGGTAGCTTATGTACACCTGCAAAGTTGGCCCCTTCATGAAAATCGCCCTGATTTGATGAACCTTCACCAAACGTTACGAAAGTCACCAAATCCTTACCTTCCATCTTCCCTGCAAGGGCAATTCCGACTGCATGCGGGACCTGTGTCGTTACAGGCGATGAACCAGTGACGATCCTATTTTTCTTTTGACCAAAATGACCTGGCATTTGGCGCCCGCCTGAATTGGGATCTTCCTCTTTCGCGAAACCTGAAAGCATCAAATCTTTTGCGGTCATTCCGAAGGTTAGCACCACACCTACATCCCGGTAATAAGGCAGTACATAATCCTTTTGCCGATCAAGCGCAAACGCTGCTCCAACCTGTGCAGCTTCTTGCCCCTGGCAGGAAATCACGAAGGGAATTTTCCCGGATCGGTTTAGAAGCCACATGCGCTCATCAATTCTGCGGGACAAAAGCATTGTCCGGTACATATCTAAAACCGTTTCCTCATTTAAGCCTAATTGTTCATGACGTTTTTCTACCATCATAAAACCTCCTGACCTTATTCTTTAAGAATGTATGGCACGTCCATCGACAGCAAGGGCCGCCTCCCCGATTGCTTCGGAAAGACTTGGGTGCGGATGAATTGTCTTGCCTATCTCCCAAGGTGTCGCATCAAGCACTTTTGCAAGTCCAGCTTCTGAAATCATATCCGTAACATGTGGCCCGATCATATGAACGCCCAGTATATCATCCGTTTTCTTATCGGCGATGATTTTGACAAAACCATCCGCTTCCCCGAAAACAAGGGCCTTACCAACTGCACGGAATGGGAATTTCCCTATTTTAAGGTCATAGCCTTCCTTGTTTGCCTGATCTTCCGTCAAACCGACACTTGCAGCCTCAGGGCTTGAATACACACATTTAGAAATGAGCGAATAATCCAGCGGTTCCGGTTTTTTGCCTGCAATATGTTCAACGGCCGTAATACCTTCATGGGAGGCAACGTGTGCCAATTGCAGACCGCCGATACAGTCACCGATCGCATAGATATGTGATTCCTTCGTTTGGAAGAAGTCATTGGTTTCAATAAAACCTTTTTCTTTCACAATCTCCGTATTTTCAAGGCCGATCCCTTCAACATTTGCTGATCTTCCTACGGAAACCAGCATTTTTCCAGCTGTGAATTCCTCTACCGAACCTTTGACTTCAGCAGAAATGGATACTGACTCACCCGTTTTCAGGGTTTCAGGCAATACCTTGGCACCTGTAACGAATTTGACGCCTTTTTTCGTTAGGAGGCGAAGCATTTCACTGGAAATATCATGGTCTTCTGTCGGGATGATTCTATCTGCATATTCCAGTACTGTCACTTCCACACCAAAATCATTGAGCATCGAAGCCCATTCAATGCCGATAACTCCACCGCCTACAATAATCATCGATTTTGGCAGGCTCTCAAGCTTTAGAGCTTCATCCGATGTAAGCACCAATTCCCCATCAACCGTTAAACCGGGCAGTGTCTTCGGACGCGAACCGGTTGCGATGATGACATTCTGGGGAATGAGCATTTCATTTTCACTGCCATCATTCATTTCCACGGAAATTGTCCCAGGCATCGGTGAAAATATAGAAGGACCAAGTATACGCCCTAACCCTTCATAAACCGTTATCTTTCCTTGTTTCATCAAGTGCTGAACTCCTTTATAGAGTTGATCGACCACTTTAGTCTTTCTTTCCTGCACTTTAAGGAAATCTACCTTTACATCCCCGGTAACAATACCGAATTCCTCACTTTTCACTGCAGTCTGATAAACTTCCGCACTCCTTAAAAGTGCTTTCGAAGGGATACAGCCTTTATGTAGACACGTTCCGCCGAGCTTGCCTTTCTCCACGACAGCCGTTTTCAATCCTAATTGAGCAGCCCTTATTGCCGCCACATACCCGCCAGTTCCTCCTCCGAGGATAACGAGGTCAAATTCTTCAGCCAAAACCACTCCTCCTCACAAATACATACAATTTGTCACCATTTTTACTTGCCCTATGTTTATTACGTTATCCATGTTGAAAATTCCTGTGTTTATTTAAAAAAACACAGGAATCTAATCTTGTAAAATTACATTCATTTTCTTCCATTCAGGATATGTTTTTCATTTTGCAGGAATTGGCTCCTTGAATTCCTCATGCGAGCAATCCGCTCCTCTGCCATCCTATCCGCCGCTTTATAAGTTGGGATTTGATCACGTTTTGCAATCTCGATGACTCTTTCAATTGTATCATAAACCGTTTCCACTTTCTTAAGGGCTCTTTCCCGATTATACCCTAAAAGCTCATCGGCCACGTTTATGACTCCCCCTGCATTAATTACATAATCAGGAGCATATATAATCCCTTTTTCATGAATTTGATCGCCATGAACAGTTTCCTTTAATTGATTATTCGCAGCACCTGCAATGACCTTCGCCCTGATTTGATTGATTGTTTGATCATTTATGACAGCCCCTAATGCACATGGTGCATAGATATCACAGTCGACTCCATAAATTTCATCTGGATTCACTGCAGTCGCCCCAAAGGATTCAACCGCACGGGCCACGCTTTCTTTATTGATATCAGTAACGATGAGCTTGGCGCCCTCCTCATGAAGATGACGGCATAAGTTATAAGAAACATTCCCGACGCCTTGGACTGCAACCACTTTGCCTTCTAAGGAATCTGTTCCGAATGCCTCTTTTGCAGCCGCCTTCATACCGCGGTATACCCCGTATGCCGTTACTGGGGAAGGGTTACCCGAAGAACCGAATGCAGGGGAAATCCCCGTGACAAAATCCGTCTCCTCATGAATGAGATCCATATCCTCGACCGTTGTACCTACATCTTCAGCTGTTATATAACGGCCATTCAACCCTTGGATATACCTTCCGAATGCACGGAACATTTCTTCATTTTTATCCTTACGCGGATCTCCGATGATGACTGTTTTCCCCCCGCCTAAATTCAAGCCGGCAGCGGCGTTCTTATATGTCATTCCTCTTGAAAGCCTTAAGGCATCTTCAATGGCATCTTCTTCAGATGCATACGTCCACATCCTTGTGCCCCCAAGCGCAGGCCCTAATGTTGTATCATGAATGGCAATAATCGCTTTCAAACCCGATTGTTTATCCTGACAGAATAGCAGTTGCTCGTAATCATACTTCTCAAGATATTTAAAAATTTCCATAAAGGAATCCTCCCTAGATGTTTTAATACATGTCAGATATGAGACTACTGAATTTCTCCTCATACTTACTTGTTCCTACGTTCGTTTTAAATAAAAATCCGCTACTCACATGATATTTTCCCCATGGGGAATGGTTCCCTTGAAAAACCCATGCACTTTTAAATATGCAAATAACATGCCAATAAAATACATAATCAGCACCTATTTATCCAAAAAAAGGACATGCTGGTTAATAAGTTGGGCAACTATAGCCTATAACAAATTCAAAAAAATTTCATGTCAGAAGTGGAGTCTCGCTTAAATTAAAATAAATCAGAAAATTCCATGCATTATTTTTCATAGTGTGCAAATAATTGCATGCAAAAATTTTCACAATTTTAGTTTTTCCATTTTATAATATAGATTTCTAACTGAAATCCCCAGCGCTTTTGCCGTAAGTGTTTTATTTCCCTTGTGGGTATGGAACGCTTGCTCAATGATTTCGGCTTCATACTGGTCTATTATCTCCGAGAGCGGTTTCCCCGATACGTAGCCGGAAGGCTTCATTAATAATTTCTCTTGATTTAATGGAATCCCTTCGATAAAATCCGGAATATGATGGATATCAATGATTGTCTCGTTCAATTTCATGAAAATGATTGCCCGTCCTAAGATATTTTCCAGTTCCCTCACATTTCCCGGCCAGTTGTAGATTTGCATCTTATGTATAGCTGCTGCTGTAATTCCCTCTATGCTCCGTCCATACTCCTGATTGATTTTATTAATCAAATGCTCCGCCAATTCTCTCAAATCTTCTTTTCTCTTTCTTAATGGAGCAATGAAAATAGGCATGCGGTTCAGCCTGAAATATAAGTCTTCCCTGAATGACCCGTTTGCGATGGCCTGTTCAAGATTGATGTTCGTAGCGGCTATGACCCGGACATTGATGGGGATCGGCTTCGTCCCCCCCACCCTGACGATTTCCTTTTCTTGTAAAACCCGAAGTAATTTAGCTTGGATGTTAGCTGGCAATTCACCAATTTCGTCCAAAAAGATACTCCCTTGATTTGCCTCTTCAAAAAAACCGACCTTTCCGCCCCTGCTTGCCCCGGTAAAGGCTCCTTCATCATAACCGAATAGTTCACTTTCAAGTAATGATTCCGAGATGGCCGCACAATTTACCCGAACGAATTTATTGAACTTCCTATCGCTCGCATTATGGATGGCATGTGCAAATAACTCTTTTCCCGTCCCTGATTCCCCTCTTAATAAAACAGTAGCAGGTGTTCTAGCCGATAATTTCGCCTGTTCAATGGGAAGCTTCATTTCTTCGGAAGCCCCAATTATATCATCAAAGGAATATTTAGCCTGCAATGTCCGGATGATCTGTCTTGCCCGATTAAGTTCGTGGGTCAAGGCTTGAATTTCCGATACATCATGAATGACGCCAACACTTCCTTTCAGGCACCCATCCACGATGATTGGAGCAACATTCACGATCACTTCCTTGTGTTTTGGGCCGACACGCATATTGACACCACGAACAGGTTTTTTTGTCTGAAGCACTTTCATATGCATACTTTCGCCTTCGTAAATATCGATGGAAGCCGGTTTACCGATCACTTGGGTCTTTGTTAAGCCAGTGATTCTTGTATATGCCGGATTGATCAAAAGCCCCCTTCCTTGATCATCCACAACAGATATGGCTTCATCACTGGATTGAATGATTGCCTGGAGCATCGTCTGTATCTCTTTTAAATCAGTGATCTGCTCCGCCAATTGCACAGCTTCCATCTTATTCCTAAACACGGCAAAAGCCCCTATGATTTCCTTATCGGCATTCACCAGAGGTATCCTTGTCGTTATGAGTTCCATCCCATTGCCAAGGGTGATTTCCTGATTCACTTCTTTTTGGTTCGTTTGCATCACTCGCAGCAATCCTGTTGATGGGATGAAATCTTTGATATGTCTCCCAATCACATCCTCGCGCTTTGTGTCTGATGCACGTTCCGCACTATCATTGAACATGATGATGAATCCTTCATGGTCAATCACCACCATTCCTTCACTGGTCGTATTAAGGATCAAATCCATTTTTGCGGAGGTATTCTCCAATTTACTTATTAAACGATTTTTCTCTTCAAACAACTTAGTCATAATGAGGGCGACACTTCCAGGAATGAGAATCGTTTGTTCGCCCATGTCCCTTTTTATCTTTTTATAGACAGACGGGTCACCGGTCGTATCAAATATGATGTCCAAATCCCACTTCAATCCCATGCTCCAATTAGTCACGGTAGGAATCCTTCGTTCCTTCGCAGCAAGCATCCCTTCAGCGGATTCATTCGTATCAGCCATACAAACAATGGAGAATACTTCACTTTCCGATAGGAGTTTCAACACGGTCGTCCCTCCCACTCCTCCCCCTACTATCATGACCTTTTGCATCAGCCATCCCCCTTAAGAAATAATTGCCCCTTTAAATAGATCATTCCCTGCAATTTTTTTCATACTCCACACCATTTTACCATATCGGCCCCCATTAAAAACAGCCACCAACTCCCAGTCATTATCTAGATTCCCGTTACTTGACAAATAATTTATATCCTTTATCATTTTTTAAAGATGGAATTTTCGGAAGGGATTTGACTGCATGAAACGTTTAATCGCTTTTTTGATTCTTTTTATACCCGGTGCCTTTGCTGCCTATGGCATAAAAATAATGAGGGACATGGTATTCGGTATTTTACAGCCCCCCTATCCATTCCTTTGGCTGCAATTTTTAATAGGACTGCTCATTACGATAGGCGGAATAGCCTTTATCGCCGGCTTCGTCCTACATCGAGATCGAAAACAAAATAAGGTCCAGAGCAGGTTCAATAAATTTTAAACGCAAAAAGAAGGTGCCTTTGTATGGCACCTTCTCAGTTTGTAGACAAAAGGGGGTCGGAATTAAAAAATTCTGAACCCCTTTTGTCTTTGTTAATTAGGTAGCTTTTAATCGCTGGTGTTTTATAAGCTCAATCTGCGGCAACAGCTTCCGGTTTTCCAACTTTCTCAATCACTTGTTCAACTAGTGGCTCTAAGATCTGACTGTCATGTGTATTTCCAAGTGTTACAATCGTTCCCAATACAAAACCGTTGCGGTCTGCTGCCGCGTGGAATGAATAGGCAAACTGTTCTGTTCGTTCATCTTTCACATAGTTACAACTCTCAGAATCCGTTGTACTTTCTTTAATCTCTTTGGTCTCTTCTTTATCAAATTCATCAAGGCTTTTTTCCATGGTTTTCACGATCTTGATTGATTTCTTCTTGAAGACGTCCTTGATACGCTCGTGTTTCTTTACGAACGATTTTCTTATTTCCGTTTATTCGCACTGGCTTTCACATGTGTGGAATCCACGAAAACGTGTTCAGCACTTATTAACTTATTATTAGCAGCTGTCATTAAAATGCAAAAGTTGTTCCATCTAAAAGGTAAGACAAAGTTGATTGGAACGGAAGGTACGAGACTCCTGCGGGAAAAGCGCGTCTAGGGGAGACCCCGCAGGCGAAAGCCGAGGAGGCTCCACGACCGCCCGCGGAAAGCGAGTGCCTGGAGTGGAAATCAATGTCCAAATTGTACAAGCCATAAAAATAGACAAACTCGATTTTCATCGAGTTTGTCTAAAGTCTGAGAAGGTGCCTTGTATGGCACCTTCTTTCTTTATCTTGACTTCAATTCTTCTCTTATCCGTACCGCTGCTTTGGGGAAATCGGTTATGATGCCGCTGCACCCCAATATGAATAACCGCTTCATCTCGGTTTCTTCATTAATGGTATAGGGCCTTACAGGAACACCCATACTAACCGATGATTGGATGAGTGCATCAGGGGCAGCCCGGATATTTGGGTGAATTGCACTTCCGCCTATTGCCTTGGCATATATCCACGGCATGTATAGGCCATCCCTATATAGCGGTGCCGTTTCCAATTCTGGTGCCAATCGATGGCAATTGACCAAACTGTAATGATTGAAAGAAGAAAGGATTATCCTTTCCTCCATTTCGTAGGTACGGATGAGCCGGATGACTTTCTCTTCCAAGCCTGGATACAGAAAAACCGTATTTTTCAATTCAATATTGCAAAAAAGCTGATTATCATTAAGCCAAATAAACAGTTCTTCAAGCGTGGGAATCTTTTCTTTACCAAAATTGCCCTTATGGGTTGCGGACGCATTAAGGGTTTTCAACTCCTTTAAGGTCCGGTCTTTTACATACCCCGAGGCATTCGTGGTCCGATCGAGCTTTTCATCGTGGATGATGACCACTTCTCCATCTTTCGAGAGCTGGACATCCGTTTCAATTCCGTCCGCACCGACACGGGCAGCTTCCTTGAACGCCGACATCGTATTTTCCGGATGAGTTCCTGCAGAGCCTCGATGTGCAAAGATTAAGGTCATGATGAAACGCCGCCTCTCCCAAAAATTGTTATACACCGATTTTATGAACAGAAACAGCAAATTATTTTCATCTAGATCTATTCTGCAATCAAAACGCAGGTGATTATTTTCTGCTTAGAAGGTTCCTTTCCTCAAATCACCCCACTTCTTTTACAATCTGATTTGTGCCGCTTTTTCACCCAAACAAAAACGCCTTTTATTTATGGGATTTGCTGCAAAATCCAATAAATAAAAGGCGTTTAATTTTTTTAACCGGCGTAAAAAGATTTGAAGTTGCCGATTAGAAAAAATCACGAAGCAACTTCTTCCTGTCCTTTACCTCCAGACGGAGAGTTCCTATTTATATTTAGCGGCTCTAGCCTTTATAAGGTCAATAGTTACCCTGAGTCTTAACAACCGGTATTACCCTACCCCTGTCAAGAAGCTTTATGTTCGAGGCGCAGCTTATCGGCAACCATGGCGATGAATTCGGAATTTGTAGGTTTTGCCTTGGTCATGCTTACGGTATAGCCGAAAAGAGATGATATGGATTCTATATTTCCACGGCTCCATGCCACTTCAATCGCATGCCGGATAGCACGTTCAACTCGGCTGGCCGTAGTATTGTATTTTTTTGCGATATCCGGATATAAAACTTTGGTGATGGAACCCAATAGTTCAATATCATTATATACCATGGATATGGCTTCCCTTAAATACAAATAGCCCTTAATATGTGCAGGCACTTCAATCTCGTGAATGATGCTGGTGATGCTTGCATCAAGGTTCTTCGGTTTGGATTCATTTTGGGGTCGATAGCTAAATTGACTATGATTTTTTAAAACCGCCTGCCCTTTACCGCTTACCTGACGGATATGATTGGCCAGATTTTCCATATCAAATGGTTTCAGGATGAAATAAGACGCACCCAAATCAACTGCTTTTTTCGTAACATCTTCTTGACCAAAGGCAGTAAGCATTATCACATTAGGCATGGCACCCCGTTTTACTTCACGAAGTTTCTCAAGTACACCTAACCCATCTAAATGAGGCATGATAATATCGAGGATCAAAATATCCGGATCAACGCTTTCCAGCATACCCAGGCAATCTTGACCGTTATGTGCCACCCCAATCACTTCCATGTCTTCCTGTGCAGAAATGTATTCTTCCAGAAGGCCAACAAGTTCTCTATTATCATCTACAACGCACACCTTAATTTTTTTCACGCTTGATTTCCTCCTCAACTACAATTGGTCTTTTTTTCTATATGACTAAATTCTATTGTAATTGAACTTTTCGACAATGGAAACTAAATTCCTTTTATTTTTGAAAAAATATAAGGAATTCAATATTATTCTCCGGATATCTCTTGTTTTCGACTTCGTTTGCTATTGGAATAAACCGTTTGTCGAAAAATCTTCATATCGTTTTCATTTTATCACATCGTTCCAAAAAAACCTCTATTTTTTGAAGAAATCAAAATTAATTCCGACCCAAACCTATGCTAATCATAATTTTCCATTAAAAAGGGGCATCCAAAAGGATACCCGGATTCTTAGCTTGCCTTTTCATAATTATCTTTGTCGTATATATTTATACCGGCTTCGTTTAACATCCATTCGATATGGACTCCATACCCACTTGTAGGATCATTAACGAATACATGGGTGACTGCACCGATTAATTTCCCATTTTGAATGATAGGACTGCCGCTCATACCTTGAACGATCCCACCCGTTTTTTGAAGCAATTCTTTATCCGTCACTTTTAAGACCATTCCTTTGATTGCAGGAAACTTCTGTGGGATGGAACTGACGATTTCGACATCGAATTCCTCCACTTCAGAACCATTCACCACTGTAAGGATTTTTGCTGGCCCTTCCTTTACCTCATGGGAAAGGGTGATGGGGAGTGGTTTGTCGTTAATTCCATTTTTAAAATCTTGATTTAATTTCCCAAAAATGCCAAAGGGACTATTGCGATTGATATTTCCTATTTTTTCTTTATTGGAAGAAAAGCGTGCCAATTTTTCTCCTGGATCACCATTGCTTCCTTTTTCGATGGATGTGACCGTCGATTGAACGATCTGTCCGTCCTTAACAACAATCGGCTTTTTTGTATCCATATCGGATATGACATGTCCCAACGCCCCATATTTTTTTGAATCCGGGTGATAAAACGTCATCGTTCCGATGCCAGCTGCCGAATCACGGATATACAAACCCAATTTGTAAGTTCCTTCATTCTTATCTTTTAGCGGTAATAAGGTACTATGAAGCACTTCATTATCACGGTTAATGACAATTTTCAACGCCTCACCCTTTTCACCTGCCTGCTGAACAAAAGGGGTTACATCCCCCATCTTCTTTATCGTCTGACCATTGATTTCTGTAATAATATCACCGATTTCAATTTTAGCTTTTTCTCCCGGTGATTTCTTCCCCTGCGCCGTATCAATAAGATGATGACCTACTACGAGCACCCCAAGAGTATTAAGCTTCACTCCAATGGATTGGCCTCCAGGCATGACCCTAAAGTCTTTTAACACCCTGATGTCGACCTTTTTGGCAGGCAAGCCTGCTACATCGAGTAACACTTCATTCGTACCTGGTTTCTCGGCACCAAGCGTAATCGAAGCTTGTTCATCATGAAGTGAAATTCCATCACTGGATCCCGAAGTTTTTGCAGAAACAGGCAATGATTTGGAAATACTATATTGACTTCCTTCAAATAGTACAAGATGATTTGGAATTAAAAAATATTCACGAGATGGCTGGTATAACCCTAATGTTAATAGCGAAACAAGGAGAATTCCACCGATGATCCTGTTTATCCATATAAATTTCAATCCATTCACTCTCCTCGCTCTCTGAAACTTTATGGCTACACCTTTAATTTAGCCCTCATGACAGTCATTTATAACAGGTGCAAAAAATAAAAGCTATCCGTTTTTGGATAGCTTTACAATGAATGCTTATGATAAGTTTAAATAATCTCCTTACAGGCCCATCAAGATGTAATCTTCAGCCTTTTGGCCAGCTGGATTAATTCATTGGCATGTTGTTTCGTCAAGTCCGTAATCTCTACTCCCGAAATCATCCTGCCAATTTCTTTTATTTTTTCAGTTTCAATTAGCGGCTTGACCGAGGTATTCGTGCGTCCGGCCCTTACATTTTTCGCTATGAAAAGGTGAGTATCCGCCATTGCTGCCACCTGTGGCAAATGGGATATGCACAATACTTGTGATCCAGTTGCCACTTTATAGATCTTTTCGGCAATGGATTGTGCAACCCGTCCGCTCACACCTGTATCCACTTCATCAAATATAATGGACGTTATCCCTTGATGCTTGGAGAAAATGCTTTTCAAAGCCAGCATGATCCTCGACAATTCTCCACCAGATGCGATTTTAGAAAGAGGTTTTAACGGTTCACCTGGATTGGTGGAAATATAAAATTCCATTGAATCCAGCCCTGACTGATTAATGCCCCTATCTGACAATTCATCAAAAGTATAGGCTGTCTGAAGGAAATGAGGTTCAAAAATTGTTTTTTCCATATATAGATCCTTTAATTCCTGATGAATCTTTTTGGTTAGCTGCTGAGCGAATTTCTGGCGAAGTTCAGACAGATTCTTTGCTTCGACGATAAGGTCTGCCTTGATGGATTTCATTTCCTTTTCAAGCTTCGCGATATGGGTTTCCCTATTTTGCAGCTTTTCGACTTCTTCTTCAATTGCGGCCCCATATTCCAGGATTTCCTCGATGGTCCGTCCGTATTTACGTTTTAATTGATTTATTTCATTAAGTCGACTTTCAATGAATTCCACACGTTCTGTATCATAATCCAAAGAGTCCAATTGGTCCCGGATGTTTGACACAGCCTCTTCGAGCAGGAAGTAGCTATTTGAAACGGTTTCAGAGCTGTGCTTTAAACCTTCATCAAGCCCTGCCGCTTCCTCCAAATTATTCATGGCTACGGAAAGCCAATCAATTGCATGCTGCTCACCATTTAAAGCATTATAACTGGTTTGCAGCGCTTCATGGATTTTTTCGAAATTATTAATTTTCTTCCGTTCTTCCATCAATTCTTCATCTTCGCGTAATTTCAAATCAGCTTTTTGGATTTCATCGAATTGAAACTGGATCAAATCAAGGCGGTGGACCATTTGCTGTTCATTTTGGCTCAAACCATTCAATTGTTTAGAAGCGGTTTCATATCGTTTATATAACTTTTGGTATTCAGTGAGTGCAGCTGCGATTTTTTCACCGCCGAATTGATCAAGCAGAGGAAGATGGAGTCGTTCATCCATTAATTCCTGATGTTCATGCTGACCATGGATGTCTATCAATGTTCGCCCTATCTCACGTAAAGTGGAAATCGTCACCAGTTTCCCATTTACCCTGCAAACGCTTTTACCGCTTTGTGAGATATCCCTTCGAAGTATCGCCATCCCATCATTCATATCCAGGCCAAACTCTTCCGCTTTGGCAAAGACCGGGTGTTTTTCATCTTCAATTTGGAATAATCCTTCTATTTCAGCCTTCGACTCACCATGCCGAATGAACTCTGCAGAACCACGTCCCCCAACCAAGAGATGAACGGCATCTATTATGATTGACTTCCCTGCACCTGTTTCTCCTGTCAAGACCGTCAAGCCTTTTTCAAATGAAATGGACAGGCTGTCTATGATCGCAAAATTCCTAATCGATAGTTCTGTTAACAAACTAGATCACCTCACAACATTATTAGAGCATGTCCAAGAATTTGCCGGAAATGATCTTTGCATCTTCCTCGGAACGGCAGATAATTAAACATGTATCGTCGCCGCCGATCGTCCCGAGTATTTCTTGCCAATTTAAATTATCAATCAATGCACAGATGGCCTGGGCATTACCCGGGAGCATTTTCATAACCAGCAAATTGTTGGCTGAGTCTATGCGTACAAAGGCATCGACAAGGATCCTCTTTAATTTTTGAAGTGGATTGAAACGCTGGTCGGCCGGCAGACTGTATTTATACCTTCCATCCGTTAAAGGAACTTTTACAAGGTGAAGCTCTTTAATATCCCTTGAAACGGTGGCTTGAGTTACATTGTATCCAGCTAATTTCAATTCTTCAACTAACTCATCCTGTGTTTCGATATCATTATTCGTTATAATGTCCCTTATTTTTATATGTCGTTGTCCTTTATTCATAAGTAGAAGCACCTCTTCTCAACTGTTGCTCATTTAATGGTAATGGTATCACTTTCATTTCTTACTTAAGCAAGCTGCCCAATTTGCCTCGGTATCATCCGTACGTGCAAATAGGCCGCTTTACTAAGTGGCTAATATTAATGTTATCGGATTTTTATGCAATTGTACAACTTTTTCTCTAAAATGAATACAAGTCTAATTTTTGCACTTACCTATTTTATGTATCCACCTTTAAACGATTCAAGTTCATGACGACAATGTATAGTCAAAAAGCTCCTTTAGCCAACCATTCAGCCAAAGGAGCCATACAAAGTTCTAACTATTCTTTTTTAAATTGGGCATGTGCCTCTCCAACGATGTCATCAACCGTTTTCGAAAGCAATGATGCTCCATCTTCCTTCGGCCCTTGCCAGTGTAAGTGAAGTAAGAATTCAATATTTCCATCACCGCCGGTAATCGGTGAGAAGGAGGCATCCTTAATATCATAGCCTTCCTTTAAAGAAAAAGAAATGATCTTATCCAACACTTGTTTATGGATTTTGGGATCACGAACAATCCCCTTTTTACCCACTTGATCCTTCCCGGCTTCGAATTGCGGTTTAACCAAGGCAACGACATCACTATTCGGGACGAGCAAGGTCTTTAGTACCGGTAAAATTAACGTAAGCGAGATGAAGGAAACATCAATGCTTGCGAAGTTTGGCATCTCCCCGTCGAGATCGGCGGGTGTAACATAACGGAAATTGGTTCTTTCCATTACTTTTACACGCTCATCCTGCCTAAGCTTCCAGGCAAGTTGATTATAGCCGACATCAAGCGCATAAGACATTATGGCGCCATTTTGCAAAGCACAATCCGTAAACCCGCCAGTTGATGATCCGATATCAAGCAGTATTTTTCCATTCACTTGTAAATCGAATTCCCTTAATGCCTTCTCAAGTTTAAGACCGCCTCTTGAAACGTAAGGCATGACTTTTCCTTTGATCGTGAATTCGAGATCGACCGGCACTTTTTCCCCCGGTTTTTCGTATCTCTCTTCATTCGCGTAGACAAGGCCTGCCATAACCATACGCTTCGCTTTTTCACGTGTGTCGGCCAAGCCTTGTTCTACAAGTAATACATCCACTCTTTCTTTCATCACTTTCATATTTTCAGGCCCTTTTTTCTTTTTTGGGTGTTATCATTTTAATCTTTTTGATGGCTGTCTCAGTCGTCAGACCGATTTCATCAAGAAGTTCATCGACGCTTCCATGTTCAATGAAATAATCAGGTATCCCCATTCGATCTATAATTGCCCCATAAAATCCTTGATCATGAGCATATTCAAGAACAGAACTACCAAAACCACCTTGAAGAACCGCTTCTTCTATTGTCAGGATTGGCATTTTTTCACCAAGGAGACTGCTCAGCATGTTCTCATCCAAAGGCTTAATGAACCGGGCATTGACCACCTTTACTGAATAATCCTCTTTCTCGAGCAGTTCTGCCGCTTCAAGTGCCATGGGAATCGTTGTGCCGAAAGTTAAGATGGCAGCATCCGTTCCTTCTTTAAGAACTTCCCACGAACCGATCGGAATCTGCTGTAATTCAGCATCCATCTCAACTCCCCAACCATTCCCACGAGGGAAACGCATGGCAATCGGACCATCATTATATTTTAATGCCGTATTGACCATATGCTGGCCTTCGTTTTCATCTTTCGGCATCATCAGCACCATATTCGGTACGTGGCGCAAGAAAGCAATGTCGAAAACGCCTTGATGCGTTTCACCATCGGAACCAACCAATCCGGCACGATCGATTCCTATGAATACGTTCAAATTCTGACGGCAAATATCATGCACCACCTGGTCATAAGCCCTTTGCAGGAAGGTTGAATATATAGCCAGGAATGGTTTCATTTTTTGCGTTGCCAATCCGGCTGCAAAAGTTGCAGCATGCTGCTCGGCAATCCCTACATCATAGAAACGCTCTGGGAACTCTTGAGAGAAGCCCACCAATTTCGAACCTACGGGCATTGCAGGTGTAATCGCGACAATCCGCTCATCGTCACGGGCTAGCCTGCTGACAGTATCGCTTACGAGAGCGCTCCAAGCAGGACCCTTACTAGGGGATTTCACGAAATCACCTGTCTCGATCTTATATGGGCCTGTCCCATGCCAGTTCCCGGTTGTGTCCAACTCGGCAGGTGAATATCCCTTGCCTTTTTTCGTGATGACATGCAGCAGGACCGGTCCCTTCGTTTTCTTGGCATATCTTAAATTCTCAAGCAATTCTTCATAATTATGTCCATCTACTGGTCCAAGGTAAGTGAATCCGAGTTCTTCGAAAAAGATTCCTGATACCAATAAATATTTCATGCTATCCTTCAAACGTTCAGCTGTAGCCGCAAGTTTACCACCGACTGCAGGAATTTTTTTCAAAAGCAGCTCCAATTCATCTTTTGCCCAGTTATATTTACCTGCTGTCCGCAATCTTCCCAATATCGTGTGTAAGGCACCTACATTGGGGGCTATGGACATTTCATTATCATTCAGGATGACGATCATGTCCTTTTTTTCATCACCGATATGATTCAACGCTTCAAGCGCCATCCCCCCTGTTAGGGCACCGTCTCCGATTACAGGCAAAATAAAGCTGCTTTCCCCTTTAATATCACGGGCAGCCGCCATCCCCATTGCAGCTGAAAGGGAAGTCGAACTGTGACCGGTTTCCCAAACATCATGGGGGCTTTCAATCATTTTAGGAAAACCGCAAAGACCTTTATATTTCTTTAAGGTGTCGAACTCTCCTGCTCTGCCAGTCAGGATTTTATGGACATAGGATTGATGTCCGACATCCCATAAAATTTTATCATTCGGACTGTCGAATTCTTTATGCAAGGCTATAGTCAACTCGACGACACCTAAATTGGGACCAATGTGCCCACCGGTCACAGATAATTTTTCCACAAGGAATTTCCGTACTTCCACACTTAACTCGACAAGTTCTTCATTATTCATCTTCTTCAAAAAAGAAGGGTCTTTTATAGATAGAAGATCCAAACAGGACCACTCACTTTCTGTCATTTTCGGTGGTTAGCATAAACAAAGCCACATGAAAGAGGGCTATGGAAGACTTGACCGAAAAATTGGTTTTAAGTTAAAAAATAGCCGCCAACACCCAGGTGATTTCGGCGGCTTATTATACCTATTTTATCACGTATCTCAATTTAAAAATTCATTTTGATTTTCACATATTTTTGCACAATGAGTATACCACAAAACCTCAATTGATAACAAATTTAGCCACAATCAATGATTACGGTTCGCAATTAAATCAGTTAGTTCATTCAACAAACCCGTTTGTAAGGTTGTTTTTCCTAAAGCGGCATGGGCAAGTTCTATATGATGTTCCAACTTTTGCTTTGCCCCTTGAAGGGTTAGTAAAGAAGGATATGTGCTTTTATGATTCCCCACATCACTGCCAACCGGCTTGCCGATCAACTCGACTGACCCTTCAATATCCAGAATATCATCGCGAATTTGAAAAGCAAGCCCCAGGTGGTATGCAAAGTCACGTAAATGCAGTTGCTGTTCTTCACTCGCCCCTGCTAATATAGCACCGGAAAGGATGCTTGCAGTCAATAACTTCCCTGTTTTATGTTCATGTATATACTCCAATTCCTGAAGGGTCAGCCGTTTATTCTCACCTTCCATATCGGCAACTTGCCCCCCAACCATTCCCTCGGCTCCGGCAGACTTCGCAATTTCACTTACAAGGTTCAGCTTCATTTCAGCCGTGACCTCGGGATTGGTCATATCCGTCACCAATTGAAAGCTATAAGTAAGAAGTGCATCACCTGCCAGTATGGCCACCGCTTCACCGAACACTTTATGATTCGTCGGTTTTCCGCGGCGGAGATCATCATCATCCATTGCCGGTAGGTCATCATGAATCAAAGAATATGTATGAATCATTTCAATGGCAGCCGCTGCAGGAATCCCTACCCTCAAGCTTTTTCCAAAGGCCTCCAAAACCGCAAAGACCAATAATGGGCGAATCCGTTTACCCCCTGCCTGAAGTGAATAGATCATGGCTTCTTTGACTACTGCCGGAGCTTTAAGTTTATTGACATATTCGACGATTTCCCGTTCTATAATTGCCTTATATTCATTAGAAAACATTTCAAAGGACGCCGTACCCATGTCATTCTTCCTCCTGTACAGCAAAGTTTTCAAGTTCCCCATCTTCGCGTAAAATTTGAGTCAACTGATCTTCAACAGCCTTAAGCTTTGAATGGCAAAGCCTTGATAAATCCATTCCTTGTTTATATATCGAAATGGCTTCTTCCAAGGGCACATCGCCTTCTTCCAACTGCTCTACAATTTTTTCGAGATTCTCCATCGCTTCTTCAAATGTAGCTTCCTGTTTTTTTGTCATGATTCAATCCGCTCCTTAATTTCTTTAATTTCACATTCAAGAGTTCCATCTTTTATCGAAACCGCTATCTTATCCCCTTTTGATACTTGCTGTGTACTTTTCACTAATGTCTCATCCTCAGCAAAAACCAATCCATAGCCCCGTTCCATGATTTTTAGTGGACTGAGAGCAGATAAAGTGGCTGTAATATGGACGAACTGCTGAGATTTATGCCGATAGATGGCTTCCATGGCCCTCCGTAATACCTTTGCATGCTGCTGCAGTTCATCTTTCGCATTTTTCACCGCTTGTTCAGGATGCTGCTTTTTCAAAACATCGTTCAGCTGATTCAGCTCATCTCTCTTTTTCATGAAATATCGCGTGCTGGTCCTCCCTAGCCTGTCCATCGTCTTGTCTAGTTGTTCCAGCTTCTGTTCGTACATTTTATGCGGGTAACGGAAGGCATAAGACCTCTCCATCCTGGTCAAACGGGTTCGTTCAAAATTCACTGCTTCTTGAATGGAGCGGGTCAATCGATTCTTGCGGTTCATCAGGCGTTCGAGTATTTCATTCAAGTGAGGAACCGCTAACTCTGCTGCACCAGTCGGTGTAGGAGCACGCATATCGGCGACAAAATCAGCAATCGTAAAGTCGGTTTCGTGACCGACAGCAGAAATTACAGGTATATCGGAATCATATATAGATTCAGCCACTATCTCCTCATTGAAGGCCCATAGTTCCTCGATCGACCCGCCGCCCCTTCCGACAATGAGAACATCGCTTTCCGCCCTTGCGTTCGCCATGGAAATTGCCTTGGCAATCGATTTAGCGGCATTATTCCCTTGTACAAGTGCTGGATAAACGATTATCCTGGCAATCGGATATCTCCGCTTGATGGTTGTCAGGATATCTCTTAATGCAGCTCCGGTCGGCGAAGTTATGACCCCTACAGACTTAGGGTACTGCGGGATCGGCTTCTTATGTTCGGCCAAAAACAAGCCTGCCCCCTCCAGCTTTTTCTTCAGCTGTTCATAAGCAAGATATAAATCCCCCACACCATCAGGGGCCATGCTTTTCACATAAAGCTGATACTGTCCTCCAGCTTCGTATAATGATATATCACCCTTAACAAGTACCTTCATGCCATTTTCAGGCAAGAATTTCATCCCTTTATTATTGGCGGCAAACATGACGGAGAGAAGTCGTGCCTTCTCATCCTTTAAAGTAAAATACATATGCCCGCTTGTATGTTGTTTAAAATTCGAAATTTCACCTTTTATGTATACACTTTGCAAATGGGGGTCGGCATCGAACTTCCTTTTGATGTACTTCGTTAAAGCCGACACACTCAAATATTGTTGGTTGCTCATATAATGTCTCCTTCCGATGGAAATCGGATATACAGAAAACTCACCTATAGATTATCATAAATCCATGAATGGAAAAAAGCGGTCTCCCGTTATTATAAAACAAGAGGTCCGCTTCTTTAAAATAATTTAACGTTTTTTTCAGCTTTTTAATGCTTGCTTGTTTGATTCAAGTGCTTTTTGAGCAGATTTGACCGTATTCTTCATAAGCATCGTAATCGTCATGGGACCAACGCCTTTAGGAACAGGTGTAATGTATGAAGCCTTATCTTTCACTTCATCAAACGCCACATCACCGCAAAGCTTCCCTTCATCATTCCTGTTCATTCCGACGTCAATGACGATTGCGCCTTCTTTAATATGGTCACTCGTGATCGTGTCCCTCTTTCCGACCGCTGCCACAACGACATCGGCTTGCTTGGTATAATAAGCAAGATCCTTTGTCCGTGAATGACAGTATGTAACGGTTGCATTTGCGTTTAAAAACAATTGTCCGGCTGGTTTTCCGACGATATTACTTCTCCCTACGATGACAACATGCTTACCTTCAAGGTCATAGTCGATATACTCAAGCATCACCATGACGCCGTACGGAGTACAAGGTAAAAATGCATCTTGTCCCGTCATCATCCGCCCAATATTAATCGGGTGGAATCCATCTACATCCTTTTCAGGGGAAATCGCTTCAATGATCGCCTTTTCCTGAATATGTCCAGGCAAGGGCAGCTGCACCAATATACCATGAATGCTGTCATCCTGGTTTAATTCAGCAATGCTCTGAATTAATTCCTCCTGAGAGAGATCCGCAGGCTTTTTAATTAGTACGGAATGCATCCCCAAGTCCTCACAGGCCTTTTGCTTATGGCGCACATAAGTTTGAGATGCTTGATTGTCACCCACCAGGATTACAGCTAAACCCGGAACGACATTTTTTTCCCGTAACTGTTGAACTTCCTTACTGATTTCCTGCCTAACTGACTCTGCAATTTCTTTACCATTAATGAGTTGAGCTGACATGTGTTTATTCCTCCCAAGTTAATTTTGCTAAAGAAATTGCTGAGAGAATCCTTGTTCAAGACTGCAGCTTTAGCTGCCGCTTTTCACCTTCACTTTGGATAAAACGGCATTTACAAAGCTGCTTGATTGATCATCACCGAATTTCTTAGCAATTTCAATAGCTTCATTCATTGCAACACTTACAGGAACATCTTCACTGTGAATCATTTCATAAACCGCGATCCGCAGTAAATTCCGATCAATGTTCGCCAGTCTTTCCAACGTCCAATTCTCTAAATTGTCCCTGATCATTCCATCAATTTGTTCACGATTTTCCGTTATCCCCATTACTAATTTCTTGAAATAATTATCAGTGGGAGCACCATCCAGTACGCTTTCCATTGCTTCTTCTGCATTCGAGTTGGCAATATCTATCTGATATAGTGCTTGAAGGGATTTTTCACGGGCTTCTCTTCTTTTCATAATCTTACTCCTTTTACATCTACTATTATATATGAAAATGCTAGAACAAACGAACATTAAATAACATTTTTTCAAAAATATTAAGATTCTCGCTATATTATTTATAAAAACAAGCTAAATCCCACTAAATTAAAGGCCAAAAGATTCAATATCTTGATTCAAGATTACATTTCAAGATTACTTTCCAATTAAACGGCCAACACAGTCCCATACTTTTTGAAAGTGTCAAAAAGCTCTTGCCTAGCTTTCATGCTCATATTTCACCTTTTACACTCTAACAGAAATCACCCTTGAATTAAAGGGAAATTTCCAGACACCGCCTTATTATGTTCATTTAAATTTAATATTATAAGCAGGCCCCAAAAACGGGTATCTTTGAGTTTACATTCAAAAAACAAAAACCCGGCTTTTTGCCGGGTTTTTGCAGGTGTGAATCGAATGAAGCCCACTTACACTTCTTGTTCGTAATCCGCTTCTTGTTTAGCGTTTTCAAACGCAATGCCCACTACATGAATGTTCACTTCGCCAGCGTCGATAGCGGTCATATTCAATAAAGCTTCACGAATGTTATCTTGCACTTCCTGAGCAACTTTCGGAATTGAAACACCAAACTTCATGACACAATAAAGTTCAACTTTGATGGATTCTCCCGTTAAGTCCACTTTAACACCTTTACCGTGGTTCTTTTTACCAAGCTTTTCAACAACACCCGTAGCGAAGTTCCCGCGCATATGTGCAACACCTTCAACTTCCGATGCAGCGATACCCGCAATCACCTCTATCACCTCAGGCGCAATCTCCACTTTGCCCAGCCCACTATTATAATCATTCATTTCGAGTAATTGGCCTTCCATTTCACTCATTCAAAAGCACCTCCTGTCTTCCTTTACATTATGAGTTCATTACATCATATATTTCAAGGAATTTGGTATTAAATTCCCCGGAAACAAATTGTTCATGCTGAAGTAACTTAATATGGAAAGGAATTGTGGTACTGATCCCTTCAATGACAAACTCACCCAAGGCGCGTTTCATCTTCTCGATCGCCTCTTCTCTAGTCGGTGCATGGACAATCAATTTAGCGATCATGGAATCGTAATACGGCGGTATCGAGTACCCAGGGTATGCCGCAGAATCAACACGAACCCCGTAGCCGCCTGGAGGTAAATACATTTGAATCTTACCTGCGGAAGGCATGAAATTCTTTTCTGGATTTTCGGCATTGATCCGGCATTCGATAGACCATCCGTTATATGTGACATCCTCTTGCGAAAGCGATAGTTTGTTGCCTGAAGCAACTTTGATCTGTTCTTTAATCAAATCCACGCCCGTTACCATTTCTGTAACTGGGTGCTCAACCTGGATACGTGTATTCATTTCCATAAAGTAGTATTTTCTATTCACATAGTCATAAATAAATTCTACTGTTCCGGCACCTGAATAGTTTACGGCAAGTGCAGCCGTCACAGCGGCCTGCCCCATTTCCGCACGTATTTCACCATCCAACGCCGGTGACGGGGTTTCTTCAACAAGTTTTTGCAAACGTCGTTGGACCGTACAATCACGCTCACCTAAATGGATGGCGTTGCCATGATTATCTGCCATGACCTGTATTTCAACGTGACGGAAGTCCTCAATGAACTTTTCAATATACACGCCAGGATTCCCGAATGCCGTCGCGGCTTCCTGTTGCGTGATGTTAATGCCCTTGATGAGATCTTCTTCCGTCCTTGCGACGCGGATACCTTTACCGCCTCCGCCTGCAGTAGCTTTGATGATGACTGGATAGCCCATTTCATTAGCTAGTGCTACACCCTCATCCGTATCTTTGATTATGCCTTTAGAACCTGGCACGATCGGTACACCAGCTTTGCGCATGGTTTCCCTTGCTACGTCCTTTGTTCCCATTTTATTGATCGCTTCGGGGCTAGGACCGATGAAAATGATATTGCATTCACGGCATAGCTCGGCAAAGTCGGCATTTTCAGCTAGGAAACCATATCCCGGATGAATTGCATCGGATCCCGTTTTCTTGGCTGTGCTGATAATGTTGGTTGTATTTAAATAACTGTCTTTTGATAATTTAGGACCGATGCAATATGCTTCATCAGCAATTTGAACATGTAATGCTTCTTTATCTGCTTCTGAATAGACAGCAACAGTCTCGATTCCTAATTCCTTGCATGCCCGGATGATTCGGACAGCAATTTCCCCACGATTGGCAATTAATACCTTTTTAATCATTTAGAAACAGCTCCTCATTCCGGCTTTACTAAAAATAATGGTTGACCATATTCTACAAGCTGACCTTCTTTTACAAGGACTTCCACGATTTCACCGCTTACTTCAGCTTCGATTTCATTGAAAAGTTTCATGGCTTCCACGATGCAGACGATGGAATCCCCTGTCACTTTATCGCCTGCTTTTACGTATGCAGGTGAATCCGGTGCAGGAGATTGGTAGAATGTCCCTACCATCGGGGAAGTGATTTTATGTAAATTTTCCTGTTCAGTGACGGCAGCAGCCGGTTTTGCAGGTTCAACAGCTTTCGGTACTTCAGGGGCAGGGGCCGCTGCGGGCTTGACCTCTACAGCTGCATTGGCTTGAACAACATCTGGAGCAACTGCTGCTTGGTGTAATACTGTACCCGTTTCGGTTTTTTTCAATTTAATTTTCGTTCCTTCATTTTCGAAAACGAATTCACCGATATTTGATTGATCGACTAACTTAATAATTTCACGAATTTCTTGCACTTTCATTTTGTGGCACCCCTTGTCTAATTTAATATGAGTTTGTGAGGCAATAATATTTTATGTAACCCTACCCTTAGCTTATCCTACTTTGTCCAATACTGCACAAAGTAGCCGCTTTCTTTACGCGAATGCGAATAAACTGACTACAAACCTCATCTGTATTATAACAGATATTTCACTTTCTCAAAATATTGTTTCCCTAAGAAAATTGAAAAGTTTATGACCAGCTTCTAACATCATACAATATTAGCTTATACAAATTCAATGATAGATTAATTGTTACTGAATATCCATACTTCCATCTTACACCTTTATTATAATATTGTGAATATTTATCAACTTGGGCGCCTTAACGCTTGCTCTTTAATTTTGCATTTCATTCCTGGGAAACCAGCCATAATATCCATTGTAATTACTTTTCTAGAATATTACGGATGATCATTATCACCATTTCTATTTGAGTTCCTGATTCCAATCGACATAAAAAAACTTTTCCTCAAAAGTTTCCAGGTTTGTGAGATAGTTAATAAAATCATAATAAAAAGCCTCCCATTTTTTTATTAAGGGGGCTTTCAAATTTTTATGATGTTGAACTGTTCTGTATCAGTCACTTTTTTCTGTATGTGTGTTTACTTTTCCGGTTGGAAATCGACCACTACATTTTGTGCATCGCTCACTTCTTTCCTTACGAGGCGGATAATGTTATTGGCCTCTGTTTTCGTTTGTTTATCCGCCTTGACACTTACCTTAACATCCGTTCCGTCAACCCGGACCAGTGCGGCATTGTAATCCATGGCAACAATTAAGTTTTCAATGATATTTTCTTTCACTTTCGTTTCACTTAATTGTTCGATTTTTGCATAAGCCTCGTCTCTTTCTTCAGCTGATAGTTCTGTGTTGCCCATCTTAGCAGTCAATTCTTCATTCAGCTTCGCCCGTTCATCTTCAATCTGCATCCTTAACGATTCGAACTCATCTCCAGATGCAATGGTTACTGAGGAACCTTCTGCATTTTTGGAAGTTTCTTTTTCACTTTTATTTTCCCCTTTTGTCTCTGCTTTGTTCTCTGTTTTACTTTCTGTTTTATTTTCTTCCTGTTCCATTTGCTCTGTTGCCGTCATGTCGGCGGCATTTTCTTCAGGAGCGGTTAAATAATAGACTGAAAGCACAACGACCAGACTTAGCATAGTCAATAACCAAACGGTTTGTTTTTTTAATAACATGTAGATTTTCCCCCTTATTTTTTAGGCATGACAGAAACCCTGTGACTCGGTACGTCAAGTGAGCGTGTGACAGCCTCGATGATCCACTTCTTTATTTGAATGTTTTCGGCCCCTTTAGCGACTACCAGGACTCCTCTTACACTAGGTTTTTTCGTTTCCGAAATGATCGGTCCTTCTTTTTCACCGCTCTTGACCAAAACTAGCTGTTCATCAACGGATGTGTCTTCGACCGTCCTTTTGCCGCCTTCCTGGTCGGTTTCTTCAGTGACTTGTTTTTGGGTGACTTTATTTCTTTCATATACTTTTTTCTCGGATGCATCGACGTAGATTACGACTTTCACATCCTGGACGCCTGCGATGGATTCTAGCGCTTCCTTCATTTCATTCTGTAGATATATTTCATAGTCTTTTGTAGTCTTGAACTCTGATTTCTTCTGGCCGAATGTTTCAACATCCCCATCTTCTTCCTGCTGTTTATCATTATTGAATACAGTCGTCACTTCAGATGTTTGTCCCGTCTTGTTGGTGGTTAACAAATTCCCGGCCATCATGATTCCCGATCCCAAAAGGACAACTATTAGAGCATAGACATACAGGGAAGGTTTTTTTTCCTTAGGCTCTTTTTGGTCAGGGTCTTTATTTAATAGTTTTTGCAGCCAGGATAATGGACCTTTGTCTTTGTTCAATACTCAGTCACTTCCTTTCCCCGGCGATTTCAATGATCTCTTCATCAACAGACCAACTTGTTGCCAGAAACCTTTTGACAGCATCCAGATTGGCATCATTCGAAGTGGATGGGCTATCTGTATTGATATCAACCTTCGCTACTGCCTCTATCTCCGAGTTTTCTTTCCCTTCTGCCTTTTCCAATGAGATGGTTATGTTCTGCAGATCATCAACACCCGGCTCTTCCTCATTCTTGACCCCTACATCAATTGAACTAATCCTCATGTTATAATCCGCCATCAGCTCCTCTTCCACTTCTGCCTGTAAGTCAACAGCCATTTGTTTTAAAATATATGCACCCTGGGTAGCTTGTATTTCTTTTTTCTTCATTTCTGTCAAATTTCCTAAATCTTTTTTTTTCTGATCCTCAAATTCACTAGTGGCCGCAGTGAGAATATCATCGAAATCCTTATTGAATAATCCCAATATAGGAGTGATGATGATTGCAATCAGTAAAAGCCCGATAACCATTTTGGCATACTTCTGTAAAGCTGAATTCGGCAGAAGCATATCGATCACAGTAGCCAGCAGTACAAATATGATGATGTTGGATACCCAGCCAGCTAAAAAACTCACCAAGTCCCCCTCCTTTCTAACGAACCATCAGGGTAATGTTTCCAGAGGCGATGATTACCGTGATACTTAAAAAAAACATAAGTGAGACAATGGCCAATGCGGCGAAAATATAAATCATGCTTTTACTTATAATGTCAAGGCATTTTATTACAGGTCCTCCGCCCAGCGGCTGCAAAAGACTCGCTGCCAATTTATAGACAAAAGAAATCATCAGGATTTTTATGGCGGGAAATGTGGTAATGAGCAAGAGAATGATGACACCTGACAATCCCACTGTATTTTTCAAAAGGACGGAGGCACTAATGACCGTATCCGTTGCATCGGTAAACATGCGCCCTATGACCGGTATAAAGTTACCTGTCACGAATTTGGCTGTCCTGATCGTCACTCCGTCAGCTACAGCTGAGGATGCTCCCTGAACGGATATCACACCAAGGAATATGGTCATGAATGCTCCAAGGATCCCGATGGCAAAATTACGGAGAAGTTGTGCCAGCTGTGTCACTTTGTAATGTTCGGTCAACGTGCTGACTATGCTTAAAATCGCTGCAAAGAATAATAACGGAAGGACGACGAACTGAATCAAGATGCCGCTTGTATTCATCAAAAACATCAATACCGGATGAAAGAAGGCTGCCGATACAAGTCCGCCTGAAGCAGCTATCAATGCCAAGAGTAAAGGGATGAGCGCCATTAAAAAGGAAATCATCAAATCTATCGTATCTTTTGTATATTCAATCGCCACATGAAAACTGTTAAGTGCCAAAATGATCAGCACCATATAAACGATTGCATAAGCGACCTTACTTACGGAGCTTTGCTCGAACGCATTCTGCAAAGACTGGAGGAACATGCTGAAAACGGTTAATAAAATGAGTGACCCCAGCAGCTTTCCATTCACGAGCAGTTCATGAAAAATGAATTTTGTGATACCCTTTATCCATTCATCAAATGAAAATTTCTTATCGCCGCTTACAAAATCCATGAAGCTCCCTTTCTGGCTTTCCGGTAAGAATCCTCCATATTCCGTAACGATGTCATCCCAATATTGTTTGAGCTCATCGACGCCCAGCCTTTCTATTTGGGCTTGTACCAGTTCGGACTGCATGATCGGCTCTTGATCAACTTCACCATTTTCTGGATTTTCGGCAGCTTGTCCAATAGATGCATGCAAAAAAAAGAGTAAAACGAATAGTATGGATAAGTAAGGCATCCGCTGCTTCATACATTCACCTCATTGACTAGGAGTAATCCATTAACTTGGGAGCATCTTTAGAATCGTTTCGATAATGACGGTCAAAATCGGAATCGCCATGGCAAGAATCAAGATTTTTCCGCTCAATTCTATTTTGGAAGCGAGCGAACCTTGCCCTGCATCTTTTGTAATTTGTGAAGCGAATTCTGCAATATAGGCAATTCCGATTATTTTTAAAATGGTCTCTAGATACACGGTATTTACATTCGCATTAACTGCAATTTTTTCTAACATTAGAATGATTTCGTATATCTTGTCAGCTAAAAAAAGAAAAATGGAGCATCCTACAAAAACAACAAGCAGGAATGCTAAATTTGGTTTTTGCTCTTTGACGATCAGTGCCAAAAAGGTGGCAACTAGGGCAATGGCCACGATTTTTATGATTTCAATCGCGAATCCCTCCCTTACTGAAATAGAAATACAGATTTAATTTTTTGAAATAAATCCTCTACTACAGAAGCAACCATGAATAAAATATAGATAAATCCGAAAAGTGTCACCCACTGGGCATATTCCTTCTTCCCAACCTGATCGAGTATCGTGTGAAGAAATGCCACTACAAGCCCCACACCCGCTATTTTAAATATGATGTCCACGTCAATGCCCATTTTCATTCCCCCCACATATTCCTACATCAGCAAGATGATCAATAATAGCCCTGATAAAAAACCAAGACTTTTCATCATTTTTTCATATTTCCCCTGGCGGTCGAGTGCATCGGTTTCTTCCCGTTCCAGATGTGCCATCGTTAGCATGATTTGCTTTTGCTGATGATATTTATCGCTTTTCCCAAGCGTCTCCCCAAACTGTGAAAGAATCTCGAATTCTCCCTGTTTTAAAGCAAGGGATTGCCATATTTTCTTCAAACTATCATCCCATGCTTCTTTGACGGTGGTTTCACCTGACTCGAGCCGATTTGCAAATGTATCGAAAAAGCTGGACAAAGGTTTGGCCATCTGTTTAGAAAGTTTCCTTGCCGCTTCTTTCAAAGGTGTATGACCGAACATGATTTCAGCTTCAAGCGATTGCATGGCGACTTTCAGCTGTCTCAGTTGACGAGGCCTCATACTTAATTTTTTCGCCGCTTCAAAACCTGCCCAAGTCGTCGCTATAATAATTATCGCTGCTCCTATTAACTTAAACATCCGGGTTCACACTTTCTCCTAAGTAAATGGGAATCCCTGCTGCATCAAGGACTTTGTAGCCCCTCCTACCGGATTTACTTCTTTTTAATTCAATAAAGCGTTCAAAGATGTTTTGCTTTAATATTTCAGCGATAATGGGTCTCTTCTTGATTTCATCCAGTGTATGGCCATGCGTGGTTATCATGAGTTTAATACCTGCATTAACGGCTTCCAGCACAGCCTGCGTATCCGCTTCGCGGCCTATTTCATCCACGATCAATACATCCGGGGACATCGAACGGATCATCATCATCATCCCTTCCGCTTTGGGACATCCATCGAGAACATCAACCCTTGTTCCGAATTCGAGCTGCGGCACTCCATGCACACATCCGGCAATTTCTGAGCGCTCGTCCACTATCCCCACCTTTTGAGGGGCAATGCCGAGTTTTTCATTACCACTGGATATCATTCTTGCAATATCACGTAATATGGTCGTTTTTCCCGTTTGCGGAGCACCGATTAACATGGTATGCTGCCATTCCCCGTCATATAAATATGAAGTGAGAGGTTCAGCTGCACCTATTTTTTCACGTGCAACCCGAATATTGAATGAGGAAATATCCCTGATCGCTTTGACCGAACCATTTTCCAGGATCACCTTGCCAGCAAGCCCCACCCGATGTCCGCCCGCTATGGTTATATATCCTCGCTTTAATTCTTCCTCAAGCGTATATAACGAAAATTGACCTATATTATTCAATAATTGATCTGCATCCGAATGGGTCACTTCATAGGAAAAAAAGTATGGTTCCCCCCCTACAATGACCTCAAGCGGCCTGCCAACCCGAATTCGCAGTTCTTCCATCCTATCGATCATCATCGGTGTCATACCGCGGAGTTGCTCGTATAAACTTTTCGGTAAAAAAGAAAGAATCGTTTCCATTTTGACAATCCTCCTGTATACACCACTTTCAATAAAATATATGCCGACAAGCCCATAATGATGACAGGCTATTAAAGAAATCGACCATTTATTGATTTTTTTATAACCTCCTGAATCTAAAAAAGACCGAGAAATTAATCTCGGTCTACGTCTTTTTATTTAAAAAAAGTTGCAGTTGATTTCAGTAATCCGCTCCCTTTCCGCCGACTGTCTGCCAAGCCTCCTCGGCGCAAGCGCCTGTGGGGTCTCGGCTGCCAGTTATTCGGCAGGAGTGTCGCAGATTTCTTCAATCCAGTGAGGGTTCCACTCCATAAAAAAGTAAAACATGAAGGGTGACCAAGTCTTCTTATAAAATCATGGTTTGGGATGAGACCATACGGACCTTTCAGACTGGGAACCTGAGGAGATTGGGATGCTTTTTAAACATGATCATGATTCGATCAGCATGAATGATTACTTTAGACCAACTGGTGCCAGCTTGTAAAATGGAGATTAAAGAGGACTATCGTGTGTACAAATCATCCAATTGCATTGCATTTGTGCAGGACTCGTTGTACAGAAAGTTAAGGACCTTCAGAAAGTGGTGGCACTCCATATTGGCAGGAATATTCGGAAGAAGCAGATCATCTGCGTCATCATGAAGTCCAATCCCATAAAAAATCAAAAAGGTTTCGGAATGAGACCATTCCGAAACCTTTTTGTCTGCAATTTGTGGCCGATTAATTAATCTCGGCCTTCTTTCGTTTATGCACGTGATACGTAAGAACCTTCATTTGTATTGATCAATAGTTTGTCACCTTGGTTGATGAAAAATGGCACTTGAACCGAAAGGCCCGTCTCAAGTACGGCTGATTTCGTGCCGCCTGAAGATGTATCGCCTTTAATTCCAGGCTCAGTCTCCGCCACTTCTAGTTCCACTGTGTTTGGAAGTTCGACACCAAGAGTTTCCGCTTGGAAAGTCATGATATGTACTTCCATATTTTCCTTTAGGAACTTAAGTTCACGTTCAATGCTTGAAGCCGGCAGCTCGATTTGGTCATACGTTTCGTTATCCATGAATACATGGCTGTCTCCACTTGCATAAAGGTACTGCATCTTGCGGTTTTCGATATGTGCTTTAGCAACTTTTTCACCAGCACGGAATGTTTTCTCCTGGATTGAACCCGTACGAAGGTTCCGAAGTTTAGAACGTACAAAAGCTGCACCTTTACCAGGTTTAACGTGTTGGAACTCGATAACCTGCCAAATTCCATTATCTACTTCAATCGTAACACCCGTGCGAAAATCGTTTACAGAAATCATAAATTTGTCCTCCTACATGTACATGTTTACAGAATGATTAACTCTTTAGTTGAATGAGTAAGTGCTTCGTTACCGTCAATTGTAACGATTGTATCATCTTCAATCCGCACTCCGCCTACGCCCGGTAAATAAATGCCCGGTTCAACGGTTACAGCCATACCTGGTTCTAAAATGATATCAGACCTAAAGGATAATGCTGGACCTTCATGAACTTCAAGGCCGATTCCATGTCCGGTCGAATGTCCAAAATACTGCCCATATCCCTTTTCTTCAATTAGATTTCGAGTTAGTGCATCCGCTTCCCTGCCAGTCATACCGGGTTTGATCCCAGCCATTCCTCTCAGTTGAGCTTCTAAAACAATGTCATAAATATTAATAAGTTCTTCACTTGGCTTGCCAACCGCTAATGTCCGAGTGATGTCAGACACATACCCGTTATAATATGCCCCGTAATCCAATGTGACAAAATCGCCTTTTTCGATGATTTTATCAGTAGCCACTCCATGCGGAAGTGCGGACCTAATGCCGGATGCTACTATAATATCGAAGGAAGAAGAAGTTGCCCCTTGTTTCCTCATAAAGAATTCAAGTTCATTGGATACATCCAGTTCCGAAATCCCTGGACGCAGGAAATCCAGAATATGCGTAAACGCAGCATCAGCAATAGCAGCCGCTTCCTTTAATATCTTAATCTCTGATGAAGCCTTTATCAAGCGTAAATTCTCAATAACCCCAGACACCGGCAAAAGTTGGCCATCAATGGCCGCTTCATAAGCTTTATATGTAGCATAAGTCAGGTGCTCTTGCTCAAAACCCAGCTTGCCTATATTCATCGCTTTAGCCTGCTTGCCGACTTCTTCCATTATGGTTCCTTTGTGTTGAACGACTTCATAGTCTGGTGCCTGCTTGCCCGCTTGTTCGACGTATCTGAAATCAGTGATGAATTTAGCTTCTTTTTGGGAAATGAGGACAACGCCTGCACTTCCCGTGAAGTTGGTCATGTATCGGCGGTTATATGTACTGGTGATCAAAAAACCATCAATGCCCACCTTTTCCATCGAGGCTCTTAAGCGCATTAGTTTATTCATTTAATTTCCCCCTTTGCAATCTTTGTGATCGCCTGCAACGCCAATTCATAACCGTGTATCCCCAAGCCGACAATCTGTCCCGCCGATACCGCAGCGGTCACTGATTCATGTCGAAAGCTTTCACGGGCATGTATGTTCGAAATATGCACTTCCACCACTGGAACATCAATTCCGGCTATTGCATCACGAATCGCATAACTATAATGAGTAAAAGCCCCAGGATTAATGATAATCCCGTCGATCCCATGATCCTCTGACCAATGGAGCTTGTCGATAATCGCTCCTTCATGGTTAGTTTGAAAAGAGGTTAATTCCACATTTAACCCTTGTGCTTGCAGCATTAATTGCGCTTCCACATCCGCAAGCGTCGAGGATCCATAATGTGCAGGTTCCCGCTTCCCCAAGCGATTTAAATTCGGACCATTGATAAGTAAGATTTTTGTCATCATCAAACACCTGCTCATGTTAAAAGAATGCTTTCCATGAACATTCTATCATAATTACAAATTGTCTTACTACTTTTTTACAACCAAGAAGCAATCAGCTTTCCGATTGCTTCTCGGCCTTGTTTTTATAGCGTAAATATTCCTGATGATCGTATGATATAGAAAACCCTACAAAAAGACCGTATATAATAAAAATGCATACACTTGTTATAACCGTATTTGCTGACATTTTATAAAAGGTTGGCAAATCGATGAACATCGGTTTCAGGACAAATACAAGCAAAGCCCAGCAGACCACCCCCAAAATAATACCCGGAAAAATACTCTTCATCCTTTTAAAGAGGCTATAGTATATAAAAGCGATTCCCACGGATAGAATTCCGAATAAAATCATGGTCATTACCGTACCGAGCCAATGATCGATCCAGGTCATATTTGACCACGAAGTCAGTATGAATTTTGGGCTAAAATCCATAAAGTTAACATAATGGGCTAGAATCCCGATAAAACTGGCTAAAGCCCCCCCTACAAAACCGACAGCAAGTACATTGTAGATTAACATGCTTTGATATTCCGGTTGAATTTGTCCATTTTCATTAGAAGACATATCAAACACCTCCGCTACGTAGTATGCCCTTTGTTAAATAGAACTATTTTTTTTTATTATTGGGGAGGAGAATCACTAGAGGTTTTGTGATTAATTCTGTATGATTAAATCATAAATAATCTGCTTTTTTCAGAGGAAAATCCCCTTCCTCTGTTGAAATTTATAATGTACACAGGATAATACCTTCCTGTGATTCAACATTCAAAAAGCAATTGCAGGGGATAAAGCTTCCATTCCATTTTTGGAGGACCGCCTTAAACCCTTGTGATGCTTGATAATACACATGTTAGCACCCATGAGAGAGCTACGTGAATAACTATTAGGTTGGTGTAGAAATGTCTGAGGTTCAAAAACCCGTTTATGGAGGGCAGGCTGTAGTGGAAGGCGTCATGTTCGGTGGCAAACATCACACAGTCACTGCGGTACGCCGCAAAGATTCGACGATTGTATATTATCATCTGCCGCGTGAATCGAAACCTGTTGTAAACCGCTTAAAAAAAATACCGTTTTTACGGGGTATCGTATCACTGATTCAGTCAAGTGCCAGCGGTTCGAAACATCTTAACTTTTCAACTGAACAGTATGAAGAAGAAGAAGACGGGGAAAAACAGGTCGAAACGAAAAAAGAAACGAAAGACCCCTCTAAATTAAGTCTTTGGTTAGGTGTTGCCGTGATCGGTGTGATCTCCTTCCTATTTGGGAAATTGCTTTTCACCTTGATTCCTGTCTTCCTCGCAAAATTGACAGAACCCATTTTCAGTGGCCATACGGCTCAGGTATTAGTGGAAAGCTTGTTCAAGCTGATCTTACTGCTCGTATATATTTATGTAGTTTCCTTGACGCCATTGATCAAGCGGGTCTTTCAGTATCACGGAGCAGAGCATAAGGTGATCAATTGCTTTGAAAGCGGAAAAGAATTGACGGTTGCGAATGTGCAGGCAAGTTCCCGCCTTCATTATCGATGTGGCAGCAGTTTTATTTTATTTACTGTCATTGTAGGGATGTTTGTCTATCTTCTTGTACCAACGGATCCGCTATGGGTTCGTGTCGTCAATCGCATTTTGCTTATCCCCGTCGTGCTCGGCATAGCATTCGAAGTCTTGCAGTTGACTAACAAAGTAAGGGACACTCCCATCCTGCGTTACCTTGGCTATCCCGGCCTTTGGCTTCAGTTATTGACAACCAAAGCCCCTACCGATGATCAAGTCGAAGTCGCATTGGCATCCTTCCAAGAACTGTTGAGGATGGAAAAAGAGACCGAAAAAGGTTTAGAATCAGATGTAATTGTGTAAAACATCTATACACATTTTGATGATGAAAAATCATATACTAACTAAATGAATGATCTTCATTTTTTTCAAATATTTCACAATTAGAATGTTTAAAATAAGCTAAAAATGCTTATGATGCTCTTAAGGAGGTGTCTTTGTTGAAACGTTTCATATCTTTCATGATATACGGAATCATCGCCCTCGGAGTCCTCGGACTATTGAGCCGACTATTTAATGACCCGATTGGCTTTTTTAGAAACATTCTCATAATAGCCATTGTCGCAGGGATTATTTATATGATTTATACCGGATTAACAAAGGGAAAACCAGTTAAGAAAGAGCAGCAAGCATTCCGAAAGGCTGCCCGCCAATCGAAAAAAAGGCTAAAAAACCGAACTTCGAAAAAAGATAATGTGGCTAGCTTCTCTGCAGCAAAATCATCAAAGAAAATAAAATGGAGAAAGAAAACGGATAGTCACTTAACCGTCATCGAAGGGAAAAAGAATAAAAAGAAAAATCGGGCTTCTTTTTAAGAGCCCGATTTTTTATTTATTATCAATAAGTCCATTTTTTAAGGAATTCCTTCGTACATTGCCTGCCTTTATTGATTAATTCACTCTTTTTTTCATCATTCAGATTAAAATCCATTGCAGAAATTCCCTTCATTGGGATGAATACAATATTATGGACGTGTTTCTTGGAAATATACCGTGCATCATGGGCATCTTTCATCGTTTTGAATAGTGCGGAGAACAATTCAACGGCATTATCCACCTCATGCGGTTTCCATATCTCATCGACGCTTAACCGCAAGCCAATGACCGGTCTTTCCTTTCTAACATGATCTGAATTGAATAACCACATTGGAAAATTGCTTAACACACCTCCATCAACAAAAAGGAACTTGCTTTTTCCGACATTAAGTTTGACTGGCTCATAGAAATACGGAATGCTGCAACTCATTCTTACTGCCTTTGCCACTGGAAAAGCGCTCGGGTCTATTCCATAATTAGGCAAATCATCAGGCAGTACGACCAATTTCCCATTTGAAATGTCAGAGGTTATGATACGGAGTGATTTCGGTCGAACATCCTTAAAGGTGACTACATTTCTTTCGGCAAGTTTACCGGCGACCCATGCTTCCAAGGCGTTGCCTTTATAAAGGCCCAGTTTCCAGTATAAAAGAAGCCATTTAGCAAATGGGATAGGCAAAAGACCCCGCCTCTTATCCAGCAGGCCGCTTAAATCTATATCAAGAAAAAACTTTTCCATTTCTTTTCCCGTGTACCCAGCCGCTACGAATGCTGCAATTATGGATCCTGCACTCGTACCTGCTGTTCGATGGAATACAAATCCCTTTTCTTCCAATTCCTGCAGGGCTCCCACTAAACCATAGCCTTTAATCCCGCCTCCGGAAAAAACGCCGTCAATAATCATAGCTGCCCTCCCCTAATCCGGTCTTTACATTTCTAAGCAGGATTAGAGCGATTTATGACAGTTTTAAAAAGAAAATTGCCTTGATTCAGGTAAAATACTGAATTTCCGCTTTCGGGAAGAATTCCGCTATATACCCACGAATGGTCGTTTCCAGTTCTGCCGCTTCCTCGTTTTGATAAACATATTTACCAATTCCATATCGGCCCCATTTATATTTACGCTTCGTTTCGTCCAGTTCCAATTTTGTTTTCGGATAGTTTTTTTGAATCACTTTTTTTGCTGGACCAGTGAACCGATGCTGGATTAATTCGAAAGTCAAGTCAGGGGTATCCACCCCTTTCAAGGCCTCACTCAACCGTTCGAATAATTCATGGTAGCCCTCCTTCCATGCTTCATGACGGTATATTGGAGCTACGATAAAACCTAGGGGATATCCGGCACCTGCCACTTTACGTGCCGCTTCCATCCGTTCTTCGAAGCTCGAAGTCCCGGGTTCGAAATTTTTTATCACATAACGTGAATTTATACTGAAGCGAAATCTCGTTTTTCCATTATGTTCAGCATCCAACAGATGATCGACATGATGGAATTTAGTGACGAACCTAAGAACCCCATATTCACTTTTCCCAAAATACTCTATGGCCCTTTTTAACGAATGTGTCAAATGATCAATTCCGACGATATCCGATGTACAGGCTGCCTCAAAACGGGTAATTTCAGGCTTTCTCTCATTTATATATTTTTCGGCTGCCTCGAAAATCTCGTCAAGATTCACATATGTCCGAATATATGGCTTTGATCCGAGTGTCGTCTGTAAATAACAATAGTGACAATGCCCCATGCACCCTGTAGCAAGAGGGATGGCATATTCAGCAGATGGCTTTGAAGAATCGAATTTCAATGTTTTTCTGATTCCTACCACGAGTGTCGATTTGGCGACACGATATTTTTGCAGATCATTTTCTCCAGGAAGATCCCTAATTTGGTTATGCGATGTGGTCTCACGGATTTCAATGTTCAAATCTTCGAATTTCTTCTTCAATTCCCGGCCAAGCGGGTATTCCAATGCCCTTGGCTCGATATATACTAACTGTGGCATAAATGGTTTCATTTCGATCTCCATTCTTTTTTCGATTTATTCATACTTTCAATCGAACTACACAATCTAATTCATAAGGATAGTTTTTCTTTATTCTTTTATCCTCATGATTGTTTTTACTTGGAAATTCAAAATGAAGGAGATGCGATATGGCTAATAAACGAGACTACTTGACAAATGGAATGGGAAAACAAACGATCACCGTTCAAACAGATAATAAATTTCCAAATCCAAGGAATATACCGGGAGACTCTGTCGATGAATTTTCGGTATTGAAAGATGGCAACCAATATCTAGCCGAAAAGGAAATAGGGCAGCAAAATGAAAATGGTTGATTGAACGTGAAAAGAAGACCGAATTTACGATGATTCGGTCTTCTTTATTGGTATTTAATTGAACAGACTGTCACTGCCCTGGATTAATGACTCTAAAAAAAAGCCGTTAAGATAGCTTTGCAGCATACTTAACGACTTCCATTTCATCAGCTTATAGCCCGCATTTCAATTGCGCTCCGCAATTCGTGCACGTATTGCATCCGCCCATTTCCTGAACTTCACCCTTACGGCATACGGGGCAAGTGTTACCCACTTCCGAACCAATTGTAACATTCGTCGAACGCAGCTCATTTATCGTATCGACCAATACAACTTTTTTCTTTTCTTCCACATCTGTCAATTCATCCATTTCAAGCTGCTCGTCCATTTGGTTTTCTTCCGCTTTGAGCGTAAGGACCTGACTGTCACGGCTGCCATCCACATATACCGTTCCGCCTTTTGCTCCGCCTTTGTATAGACGTTCATATACCTTTTCAACTTGTTCGACAGTATATCCTTTTGGAGCATTGACCGTCTTGCTGATCGAGCTGTCAATCCAGCGTTGAATGATGCATTGAACATCAGCATGTGCTTCTGGAGCTAATTCCATAGCGGAAATGAACCATTTTGGAAGCTCTTCTGTATCGGCTTCCGGATGGCGATCCAAGTATTCCTGTACAATGTCAGCCTTAACTTCAATGAATTTACCAAGACGGCCGCTGCGGAAATACGTGAAGGAGAAATACGGTTCAAGACCTGTTGATACCCCAACCATCGTTCCTGTACTTCCCGTAGGAGCCACTGTCAATAAATGAGAGTTACGGATACCATGTGCAGCAACACTTTCCCTGATATCTTCCGGCATTTTTTCCATAAATCCGGTTTGTGTGAAACGTGTTCTAAGCTCATTGGTTTCTTTGTCCGTTGACCCGATCAGGAACGGGAAACTGCCTTTTTCTTTAGCAAGTTCCACCGAAGCCCTGTAAGCTGTGGTCGCAATCGTTTCAAACACCTTGTCAACCAGGATATTTCCTTCTTCGGAGCCATATTCCGTTTCACAGTAGATCAACAGGTCATGCAGACCCATTACACCTAGTCCAACCCGTCGCTCGCCCAGTGCCTGTTTTTTGTTTTCATCCAAGAAATAAGGAGTTGCGTCAATGACATTGTCCTGCATGCGCACACCGACTTCAACCGTCTGCTTAAGTTTCTCGAAATTAACCGTTTTGCTTTCTTTATCAGCCATTTCAGCCAGATTGACAGCAGCAAGGTTACATACTGAATATGGAGCCAATGGCTGTTCTCCACAAGGGTTCGTGGCTACAACCTGTTGACCGTATGCTTTGGCATTCGTCATTTCATTAGCATTATCGATAAAGAAAATACCTGGTTCAGCAGAATATGTTGCACAAATGTTTATTAAGTTCCAAAGCTCTTTAGCCCGGATTTTACGGTAAACACGGACTTTATGACCCATTTTCTCCCATTCGCGAACATCGCCGACATTATGCCATTCTTCATTGTAAATGGCCATTTCTTCGGCATTATAGCTTTCAACATCAGGAAAACGCAATTCATATTCCGCATCTTGTTCAGCCGCTTCCATAAATTCCTTGGTCAGGCAAATAGAGATATTGGCTCCAGTCAAGAAATCCGAATTATGGACACTGTATGTTCCGCCTGTACGGATCTTTTCCTCTGCATCCCTAATGATTTTCTCGCTGAACCCGCCTTGGCCAGGAATCTCCTTATAATTGATGATCCCTTGATACATAGCGGTTTCCTGTTCCGTGTGCGGCGTGAATTTCAATTTATCCGTGGCATATTTCTTGATGGCTTCATCTTTAGTGTTTTCCACTAGGTAACGCAAAATCCTTGGATTTTGCATTTTGGAAATGATGAACTCTGCAATATCGGGATGCCAATCAGCAAGCATGATCATTTGCGCGCCTCGTCTGCTGCCGCCCTGTTCAACAAGATGCGTCAGTTTTGCAATATCGTCAAGCCATGACACTGAACCCGAGGATTTTCCATTTACCCCTTTTGCCAGAGTGTTTCTTGGACGCAGTGTCGATCCGTTCGTACCCACTCCGCCGCCGCGGCTCATGATTTCCATCACTTGTTTCCTATGTTCTGAAATACCTTCACGTGAATCCGGTACGAATGGCATTACATAGCAGTTGAAATAAGTAACATCCGTATTGGAACCTGCACCATATAATACTCGGCCTGCCGGGACGAAATTAAGGTTCTTTAATTCTTCATAGAATTTATTGAACCATTCCGTTCTTTTTTCTTCCGTCGTTTCCACTGATGCCAATCCCGTTGCATTACGTTTCGCAATTTGTTCATAGTATATTTCAAGAGGCTTTTCGATTATATCCAACGGACGGTTTACAATTCCCGTCTCAACTTCTTCCGGATTATCCAATACGCCACGGAATTCTTCATCCACCAATACCTTGGCTTTTTTGGTTTCCCAATCAATTTCAACGATGTAACCGAGACCCCTTGCTGGGAATTTCGGATCTTCCTTAATCGTCAACACGACGAAATCGCCTGCCGAGAGTGTGATTTTTTCAGTATCCTTAAAAGAATAGCGGTCAAGCATGACTAGACGGGACACTCCCTTATGCGCCATTTTCATATCAGCAGTTACAGGGTGAACCTGGGGAAATAAAGAAATATCCTTATTCAACCTTTCTAGATCAACCTTTAAAGCTTCTTTTATTACAACCGACATAATTCCCTCTCCTTTATATGTTTCATGATCCGTTCTTGCTGCCGCAAAAATCTTTATGTAGCCTTACATGTCCGTTTCGCTTAACAAGTACCCTAAATTTATCATAGCGAAACTCAAAAATCAACATATAGTGTCGCATTAAATATTTCAACTACTATATATTGTGTTTGTTTTGAATAACTTTTAATTTTGTCAAACGTTAAATCAATTAATATAGTTAGCAAAAGGGAGGAAAATGTCGATTTATAATAATTTTTCATCAGATTTCAATTAATTTGGACCTTGCTTTTTCCCCATCCCTTTTAGGGCTTATCCCTGCAAGGGATGTGTTATTCGGTCAAACAAATCTGAAAAAACTTTTTATTATCCACTCTAATTATGCTTCCTCTATCTCATGAAATTCCATTCATCGCTTTCATATTTGCTTTCTGCAATGGCCTTCACTTCCAGCAATTGCTTTTCGGTGAGGACATATGGCTCTAAATCGACCGAAAGTCCTTCGGCAAAACCTTTTTCGAAAGCTTCTTTCGCTTCAGGGATGGTTATCTTTCTCCCGGCAATGTCATTCATGGCCACAGCTTTGTTTTTTAAGTTTTTTTGCATCCTCTCTTTAACCCTGTCATTTGAGAATTTAAATACGCTAAAGAGCTTATCATCATCAAGCTCAAGCAAAATGGACCCATGCTGAAGGATGACGCCTTTTTGCCTGGTTTGAGCGCTGCCAGCGACCTTCCTGCCCTCAACGACCAGTTCATACCAGCTAGGTGCATCAAAGCAGACGGAAGACCTGGGCGATTTTAAAGCCGCTTTTTCCTGTTCGCTTCGAGGCACGGCAAAATAAGCATCCAAGCCCAGATTCCTGAACCCCATCAATATTCCTTCAGAAATGACACGATAAGCTTCAGTAACGGTGGTTGGCATTCCCGGATAGGATTCTGGAACGATTACACTATAAGTCAATTCATGTTCGTGCAGTACCGCCCGTCCTCCTGTCGGCCTGCGAACAAAACCAAGGCCCTGCCTTTTGACCTCTTCCAGATCAATCTCCGCTTCTGCCTTTTGAAAATAACCGATCGACAATGTCGCTGGATCCCAGCCGTAAAAGCGTATGATCGGCGGAATTTCCCCTTTGCTTTGCCAGTTTAACAGGGCTTCGTCCAGCGCCATATTAAAAGCCGGTGAACAATACCCAGAATCTATAAAACCCCATTTTTCTTTAGTCATCCTTACCCCTCGTTTCGATAGACGTTTTTCAATCCCCCACAAAAAACTCACATGTAGTAGTTTAACAGACTTTAACACTCTAAAAAAGAAAGTGCTATCAAGTCATGAAGAATTTGATGAAAATTCTTTTTGATTATTGGGTAAAGCAATTATATAATAAAGATTGTCTGTATTCGTTAAGGTAGAAGGGAGTTTTTATGTTTGGAAATATTATATACACTGCTCATCATCCTAGGAGTGGTTATTGCGTATTCACTTTTTAATTGGTACCGCCAGCGTAAAATCGTTAAAACACTAACACAGGACGAATTTATCGCCAACTACAGAAAAGTGCAGCTAATTGATGTGCGGGAACCGAATGATTTCGAAAATGGTCATATCTTAGGCGCAAGAAACATCCCTATGACTCAAATGAAAACCCGCTTGGTCGAAATTAGGCCGGACAAGCCTGTATATTTGTACGCTCAAAGCGAAATCATCAGCGGCAGAGCTGCAGCCATGCTATACAAAAAGGGCTACAGGGAACTTTTTCACTTAAAGGGCGGTTTCAAGATGTGGACCGGGAAAATCAAAGCAAAGAAATAAGACCCCATCTCGGCATGGGCTCTTTTTAATTCCATAGCTCAAGTAAAAGAAAGTCAACAGTTGGACTTTAATGGAATCTTACATAAACATGAAAAATCCCCGCCGGAAGGCAGGGATTTTTTTCGTGTAAGCTACTAATCTAGGCTTGATAACGCAAAATGGGTTTTCTTGCAGCAAGTGTTTCATCAAGACGCTTTATAACGGTTGTATGCGGAGCTTCCTGAACGACTTCCGGGGTTTCTTCCGCTTCCTTGGCAATCTGGATCATCGCATCGATGAACGCATCCAGCGTTTCTTTTGACTCGGTTTCAGTCGGTTCTATCATCATTCCTTCTTCCACGTTCAACGGGAAGTAAATGGTTGGAGGATGATACCCGAAATCCAGCAATCTTTTAGCTATATCGAGAGTCCTTACCCCCAATTTCTTTTGCCGGCGTCCGCTTAATACGAATTCATGCTTACAATGACGATTATATGGTAGGTCAAAATAAGGTTCCAACTTGCGCATCATATAATTGGCATTGATGACCGCGTTCTCTGTTACGGCTTTAAGGCCGTCAGGACCCATTGAACGGATGTACGTATATGCCCTCACGTTTATTCCGAAATTACCATAATAAGGTTTTACCCTGCCAATGGATTGCGGACGATCATAATCAAGGACGAATTGCTCACCTTGCTTGACTATAAGAGGTTTAGGCAAGTAAGGAATCAAGTCGGACTTCACACCTACAGGACCAGAACCCGGGCCGCCGCCGCCATGCGGGCCTGTGAATGTTTTATGGAGATTTAAATGAACCACATCAAAGCCCATGTCACCCGGTCGTGCTTTTGATAGGACTGCATTCAGATTCGCTCCATCATAATAAAGCTTCCCACCTGCGTCATGGACAAGTTGTGCCATTTCCAAAATATTTTCTTCAAACAATCCCAATGTATTGGGGTTCGTCAGCATCAAGGCCGCCGTATCAGGTCCGACAACACGTTTTAAATCTTCAAGGTCGACTAACCCATTTTCATCGGACTTAACTGTAATCGTTTCTAGTCCGGCAACAGTGGCAGAGGCAGGATTCGTACCATGGGCCGAATCAGGTACAATCACTTTCGTCCGTTCTGTATCACCATTCGCTTCGTGAAAAGCGCGAATCATCATCAATCCTGTCCATTCACCGTGAGCACCTGCTGCAGGCTGTAATGTCACTTGGTCCATCCCGGTGATTTCCGTTAAATGTTCCTGCAAATCAAATAATAGTCCCAATGCTCCTTGTACAGTAGCGGGATCTTGATATGGATGGATATGGGCAAAACCGTTGAAGCGTGCCACATTTTCATTTATTTTCGGATTATATTTCATCGTGCAAGAACCCAGCGGATAAAAACCCGAATCCACCCCATGATTCCGTTTGGAAAGTGCAGTATAGTGACGCATGATATCCAGTTCGGAAACCTCAGGAAGCTTTGCCTCTTCTTCACGGATGTAGTCGGCAGGAAGAATTTCTTCGAGCGGAATAGTTGCAACATCCATTTCTGGCAGACTGTACCCGATCCGGCCGGAAGTACTGATTTCAAAAATGAGTGATTGATCTTGATTATTCATGTTGATCCCCCAATTCCTGCGCAAGTGCATCAATTTCTTCTTTTGTTCTTAGTTCAGTTACCGCAACCAGCATATGGTCTTTCAATTCAGGATAAACCGTCCCTAAATCGAAGCCGCCGATCATCCCTTTTTCAAAAAGGTTTTTATTGACCTCTGAAAACGGAGCAGGCAGTTTAATGACAAATTCATTAAACGAAGGACCGTCGAAAATCACTTCCACCCCTTTTGCCATAATTGCTTTTTTCGCATAATGTGCTTTTTGAATATTTTGCACGGCCATTTCTTTGACACCCTTTTTCCCAAGCGCAGTCATTGCAACAGAAGCTGCCAAGGCATTCAAAGCTTGATTGGAACAAATGTTGGAAGTGGCTTTGTCACGGCGAATGTGCTGTTCACGAGCTTGAAGCGTCAGGACAAACCCTCTTTTTCCATTCTCATCAACCGTTTGACCGACGAGTCTGCCCGGAACTTTCCGTACAAGTTTATTAGTAACCGCAAAATATCCACAATGAGGGCCACCGAATGCCGCTGGAATGCCGAATGGCTGAGCATCCCCCGTTACGATATCTGCACCGAGTGCACCAGGGGATGTCAAAGCTCCCAATGCAAGCGGATTACTGGAAACGATAAACATGGACTTGATGCCATGAATGATTTCTTCCATTTCTTTCAATGGCTCGATCCGGCCAAAAAAGTTCGGGTATTGCACGATCACTCCTGCAATGTCATCATTCGCCAATTCCCTTAAAGCGGCTAAGTCCGTCACACCGTCTTTATGAGGAATTTCGATCACTTCCACGCGTTGCCCTTTTGCATATGTCTTCACAACTTCTCTTGATTCAGGGTGAACGGTTCCTGAAATGAGAATCTTCTTCCGCCTTGTCTGTCCTGAAGCAAGCATCGCTGCTTCAGCCAGCGCCGTCCCGCCGTCATACATGGAGGAGTTAGCCACATCCATGCCCGTCAATTCACATATCATCGTTTGATATTCAAAGATTGCTTGAAGCTCGCCCTGTGAAATTTCAGGCTGATAAGGTGTATACGCCGTATAAAACTCAGAACGGGAAAGAACATGATCGACGATGACCGGCGCGTAATGGTCATAGACACCCGCACCAAGGAAGGAAGCATAATTTTTAAGGTCCGCATTCTTTGCAGCAAGCCTTGATAATTCTTTCATTAATGCAGGTTCCGATTTAGCAGCCTTGATATCGTATTCTCCTTGAAAACGAACGCTTTCAGGGATATCATTGAAAAGTTCTTCAGCAGACGATACCCCTATCGCTCCCAGCATTTCTTGTTTATCTTGCTCTGTCATGGGTAAATAACGATGTTTCATCTAATGACCATTCCCCTCTATTTACGTGGTTTTTTATAAAAAGGTGTTTGTATTATAACGGCTTTCAAACGTTTGGAACGGATTTCCACTTCGACTTCCGCATCCAGCACCGAAAATTCCTTATCGAGAAGTACCAATCCAACGTTTTTCTTCAATGTTGGCGATTGGGTACCAGTCGTGACCTCGCCAATGACTTCATCACCGCTGTAGACCTTATACCCATGACGTGGAATGCCACGGTCAATCATTTCAATTCCCACAAGCTTCCGGGGAGCCCCTTTCTCCTTTTGCTCAGCAAGAACGGCTTTCCCGAAAAAATCAACTTCCTTATCCACTTTTACTGCAAAACCAATCCCAGCTTCTATCGGGGTGATGTCCGCCGAAAGCTCCTGCCCATACAGCGGCAGTTTCGCTTCGAAACGCAGGGTATCACGAGCACCTAAACCAATCGGCTGAACCCCCTCTTCCTTACCGGCATCCATAATCGCCTTCCAAAGTGCAGGGCCATTTTTACTGTCGCTATATATTTCAAAACCATCTTCACCAGTGTATCCAGTACGGGATACCAGCGTGGAGATACCGTTAATCATGACATCATCCTTGAACCTGAAAAATCCAATTTCACTTAAGTCAGTACTTCCGGATAGTTTTTGTAATATCTTCTCTGCAGCTGGTCCTTGAAGTGCCAGCTGTGTATAGTCACTTGATACATTCGTAATTTGGGCATCTTCCGTTAAATTAGCTTGCAGCCAATTGAAATCTTTTTCTGTATTCGCTGCATTTACCACGAGCAGATAGTCGTCCTCAGCCCTTTTATACACGATAAGATCATCAACCGTGCCTCCGTTTTCATAACACATGGCGGTATATTGGGCACCGCCCTGTTGCAGCTTTGATATATCATTGGTCAGCATCTTCTGTAAAAAGGAAAGGCTCCCAGGCCCCTTAACATCGACTTCCCCCATATGGGAAACATCGAATAACCCCGCTTTTGTCCGTACGGCTTCATGTTCATCCTTTATACCCGAAAATTGGACAGGAAGTTCCCAGCCGCCAAAATCAATCGTTTTACCTCCGTATTCACGATAAACCTCAAATAGTGGTGTTCTTTTTAAATTGGTCAAAAAATGACCCCCTTCAGATTTTTTTAAAAATTAATTGGCTTCATTATCAAAAGCTTCTTGTCATTACGCATCAGATACATCCTGATTCATGATGTGAAAAAAGCACAAAAAAGGACAGAGAAAGCCCGTTTGAGCTTTTTCTCTGTCCTGAAACCTGAAAGTTTACCTATGTAATAGGTTTTCCCCTTTGGTGGCCGTCCCATAACGGGCGGCGCTCTCCAGAGTTGCGTCCAATAAGAGTTCTTTTGCCTGAGAGATTCACTGCTAAGTTTGCTCCTTCGGCGCTACATCCGTAGTCTCTCCCCTTATCTTCACCCGCATATAAATGGTCTACCATTGAAAGGAAGCGAATAAGCCCCAAGCATCGGTAAAACCTTTGAGCATAAATGGAATGCATTCTCTGCCAATTCTCCTAAAACTTCAGAAACCGTTTGACTGATCTCCTTCAGTAATCTTGGATAAATTAGGAGCCTATAGCCCATACTAAGAAAACGCGAACTGCAAAATCGATGTACAAACATTCTTTGTAGCGTTTGGAAATTGGAATTTTCTAAATATACTTATATCCTACCCTAAGAAACTTATCTCTGCAATATCTTTTGAAGAGAAATATTTTTCTTACTTCACATATGAAATGTTCGGGTTTTGACCTTATATTAAGGAATTTATGATTTAAGAGGGAGTTATTTCTATGAAAATCAATATATCCTTCAATTCTGAATGGAATGACGAGTTTCTGCAAAAGATGGAAAATGACGGTCCATGGGGAAATTGGGAGCTTTATAAGTTGGCGGTTCAAATGGAGGAAAACCTTATCATCCCTGATTTTGAAGGTTTACAGGCGCCCAAGCACCTTCCTCAGTTAACCCCGCTTCCCCATCAATTGGAAGCGGCGAAGCAAGTAGTGGAAAAGATGAATGGAAAAGCCATTTTGGCTGATGAGGTAGGGCTGGGAAAAACAATTGAAGCAGGCTTGATCCTAAAAGAGTATATGATTAGGGGCCTTGTAAAAAAAGTATTGATCCTTGTTCCGGCTTCCCTTGTCACACAATGGGCATTTGAATTGAATACCAAGTTTCATATTCCGGCAGTCGTTCAGAGAAAAAGTTATGTTTGGGACTCCTGTGATGTGGTCATTTCATCCATTGATACAGCGAAACGCGCTCCACATCGGGATATCATCTTTACTCAGGAATATGACTTCATCATTATTGATGAAGCTCATAAACTTAAAAATAATAAGACGAAGAACTATGAATTCGTCCAAAATCTGAAAAAGAAATTTTGTTTACTCCTGACAGCCACTCCGATTCAAAATAAAGTCGAGGAGATATTCCACCTCGTTTCGTTATTGAAACCGGGCCACTTGGGAAATGCTTCGCTCTTTTCGGAAAAGTATAAAGGGAAAGGTCGGAACATCATTGAAGATGAACACCTAAAGGAACTGGTCAACACTGTCATGATTCGAAACCGGAGGGCCGATACTGGCATTGAATGGACAAAACGGCATGTAGAAACCATCACCATTGAATTTTCTCCAACGGAACAAGCATTGTATGATGCCGTTTCAAAATTTAAGCCAATTTCGGATGGATCAAAAGGAAGCGCCTTTTCGGCTCTCACTCTCCAAAGGGAAGCATGCAGCAGCAGAGAGGCTGTCTTTTATACATTAAAGAATATGAGAGATAAATATGATCAGCCTTCCCCTGATTTTTTGGCAAAGCTTGATGATTTATTTACTAAAGTGAATGAAACGGTCCAGAACTCAAAGGCTGAAAAAGCTTTGGAACTGATCAAGAAAATTGATGACAAAGTGATTATCTTTACGGAATATAGGGCGACTCAATTATATCTCCAATGGTACCTACAGCAGAATGGAATTTCTTCCGTTCCTTTCCGAGGCGGTTTTAAGCGTGGAAAGAAAGACTGGATGCGTGAATTATTCCAAAAGAATATTCAGGTATTAATCGCAACAGAAGCTGGCGGGGAAGGGATAAACCTTCAGTTTTGCCATCACTTGATTAATTTTGACCTGCCCTGGAACCCAATGAGGCTTGAACAGAGAATTGGACGGATTCACCGCCTTGGTCAGGAAGAAGATGTGATGATTTATAACTTTGCCACGAAAAATACAGTTGAAGAACATATACTGAAGTTGCTATACGAAAAAATAAATTTATTTGAAAAAGTAATCGGTGAATTGGATGATATCTTAACCAAACTGGATATTAACAACATTGAAGAATATTTAATTGATGTGGTCGGTGAGTCCAAAACAGAAGGCGAAATGAAAATCAAGATGGATAATTTTTCATCTTTGATCCAATTCGCTCAATCAATGAAGGAAGGTGAGGTTCATGCAGCAACGGGAAATTCATGATTTTTTAGTCACTTTCTTTAAAGCCAATGATTGTGAAATACTGGATAATGCACCAACCCACCTTACAGTGCAATTGACGATTGAGATGGATAAAGAATTAATGAACAGACCCTTTTATTGGCATTATCTAGAAAAAACAGGAGGTGTTCCGAACCCTGCACAAATCACTTTCATTACCGATCCAGAACAAGCTCCATCCGATTTAAAGGGAGAAATGATTCATTTTGGCTCCCCTCGCCTTCACCAGATTATTCAATCAACAAAAAAGCTGGCAGGGTATACTAGACTTTTTGAGAATACGCCTCCATCAAAAGGCAGAAATAATCCTTTGTTTCCTTGGCTGACCCTGAATGTGAAAATATCCTATCAATGCGACCGCAAAAAAGATACTTTCATGTCAATCGGACTGAATTTAATCTCTGGTGAAATAATGGAAGGGTTTCACCATCGGGTTTTACCGATTAATGTCACTCCGAAAATACCGGATTACTCCTTTACGCTTTCACCTCTGATCATGCCCAAGAGTGGATTGGCAAGACTTGATACATACATCAGAACCAGTTTCGAGGATGATGACCATTCCTGGGCGGAGGAAGCAATGCTGCGCTGGCAGAATGACTTGAATTTATTGGAGCATTTTTACAAGGATATGGACGAAAAAAGTGAGAGCTATTATACCGAAAAAGAAGCACTAAAAGCACAATATGAACCCAACATCAGAATATCCATCATCAACGGAGGATTATTTTACCTTTCAGATAGGGCGTTGGGATAAGGAAAGAACAAAAAAACAGATGTCCAAGTTCAGGACATCTGTTTTACTTTTTGATCGTTTTCCTTATAAACATCGACAAAGCAAAAGGGACAATGCCAAACCAATGTGACATACCCTGGTTTTTATCCTCTTTTCTGTGAAGGCGTTTTTCTTTTCGTTCTTTTTTCGTCAGATTGAAATACTCGACAAGCTGCTGCGTCAGATATTTAATATAAGCGTTTGTAGACATATAAAATCATCACCCTACGCAAAGTATGTCCGGTTTACGCTTTTTTTATTCCTTTCCTTGCTCCCTTCACCGTAAACCTGTCGCGTTCCCTAATAAAATGGTGTTGATTTTGCTATTACACAGCTTGCTTCTCCAACCATTCTTTCACTTCCCCCGCTTCTTTATCGTATTGAATGATGACCCTGCCCTCTCGATCATTTTTAGTTTTGGAAGAAAACTCGATATAGACGTAAGGACCTTCTTGCTTCATTAAGGAATATCGCACCACACCATTGGGATATGATATTTCCCCCTGGATGATTTTCGGAATCTCTTCGCCCCACTCTGCCGTCACATCCTTGATGGCTAGATGGACAAGATGGTCGGCCACAAGCGACTCTTCCACTTCTTTATAAAACTTTTTATCAATGATAAACTGGTCGATCATTAGTATCGTGAACATAATGAAAACACTCGCCACAATCATGACCATCGGGAAAACGACTCCTTTTTGATTATTCATCGATTTTCGTACCATTCCTAAAGAACGGATGAAATCTTCGACTGAAAGTAGTCCCTGCTTTATCCGTTATATTTATAACAATGACACTGCCATCCTTATTGACCTGGAATTCCGAAATGTTCTGCAAGATGACCTCATGCCCCATACCATCCACTCGTCTTCGGACCTTATCTTCATATTGTTCCAGCAATGCTAATTGTTCACCTGAAAGCAAATATAATTTATTTCCCATTACATCTTGTGCTTTGGAACTCCGGACCTCCTGCTTCATTTGCATGGTAAAGACCTCCCACTCCTTAGGATGCAATTTATCAACGGACCTCATCTGGGTGTGAATGATCGAGAAGAGCTGCAGAACAAAAAGCGACGTCGTCATTAAAATCAATAAAGAAAAAAGCAATTCGATCATCGTAAAGCCATCATTTTTTCGCAGCATCACAAATGGATTCCCAATTACCCGTTTCATGTTCATAGCGTACACACCCTTCAATCATTCCCGGGAAATCCCCATGGTCCTTCCAAAATAATTCAAAGCTTCTTTTTTTGTAAATGATCTCCTGACCAACTGCTTGAATCTCCCCATCCATGAACGCCGTCAATCTTTCATATAATAAATGGTGGGCTTCAGTCCTTACGGGAATATCTTTCCGCTGCGTCAATATCTCTTCAAGAATTGGTAAAATGGCAAGGGCCAGTAATATACAAATAGAAAATGCCGCCATCAGCTCAAGATAGACGTACCCTTTACAATTTCTCAATCCGGAACCTCCCTTTACCGATATTGAGGACCAGCTTGTACTTTCCCTTTGAGGTATCAATCATAATCGTTCCGGCTTTGGATGCATTTCCATATTGATTAAAATGAAAGCTGAACCCCAAAGTGCCGCTTAAAAACTGGATATCCTCTGGTATGCTTCTCTCTAAAACGATTCCCTCCTTATAAGACGAAACGGTATAAATCTTTTCGGTATTATCAATATGGAGGTAAATCAAGCTCTTATGACTGATGGCATACTGTTGAGCATAGAAAAGATCTTCATGAAATTGTGAAAGAAAAAGCCTATTTTCCATTCCTTTAGTGAAGCTGGGATATAGATTAGGACCGATGGAAATTAGGAGTACAAAAATAGCGAGGACAATAAGGGTTTCAGATAGTGTATACCCACCATCGGAATGCCGTATATTCACTTCTCTCCTACTCAACGACCGTTATCTTTCCTTTACTATCCAAACTAATTTCATCCCCATTAGGGCAGGATGTCTGTTTGAGATAGCCTTGACTTTCCAATTCACCGATACTTTCGGGCAGTTTAGCATTATCGATTTCATAGGCCTGCACCTGTGCTTGGGCCATCTTAACGAAAGCTTCACATCCTTTAGACTGGATTGTGGATTGGTTTTTCGTGATATTGGGGATTGTTATAATCAAAAGGATGGATATCACCAGTAAAACAATAAGCATTTCTATTAGGGTAAAACCACGTTCATTCATCACTTTCTTCAACATATCATCATGCTCCTAAAAGCATCTGAATACCAGATGACCTTCGGGCATTTTCACCTCCGGAATACAAAAATGAAATCCTATAAACCTTCGAGCAGTGAGAACATCGGCAGCAAAACCGCCAAATAAATGGACACGATCAAAAGACCTATCAGTGAAAACATTAGAGGCTGAATGATTTTCAAGATTGCATTCATTCTCTCTTCAATTTTCTCCAGTATAAAACGACTGTAATGAAGTAACTCGGCATCAAGTCTACCGTATTTTTGACCATTTGCAGCGACCACCGGTAAATTCCCATCAAAATATGGGAGCTCCCGAAATATCATTTCAAGTGATCTGCCCTCGATCAGATCATCCTTGATGATATTGCAAAGTTTTTGGTAAAAAGGCTGCTGTTGATTTATCGAGAATAATTTGATGCTATCGTTAATCGATAGTCCTCCGGAAAGCAAGCCACTGAATTGGCTTGCAAAAAAATAAGTTTCGTATAATTTGATGAACGTCCCGAATATCGGAATTCCCATCAAAATCCTTCGCTGCCTTAATGGGCATAATCCATTGAACCAAAATCGTTTGAGTGCATACAAGAATAGGAGCAATCCGAGTAGTAAGAAGGGTAGTGCTGGAAGAATGAACGTGGAGGCTGACATTAATCTTAAGAGAATATGCTGATCGACATCCATCGTGAAATAGATGGTCTGGAATTGGGGAAGGAGAACACTCTGAAGAATATAAAAAACGATGCTTACAAAAAAGACTAAGAATACGGGATACACCATTAACTTTTTTACTTTATCCATATCCTCGATTCTTTTCTTCCAATATCGCCCCCCTTCTTTCAACGCCCGTTCCAGGTCGCCATATTGTTCTCCATAAAATATATAACTTACAAGCTGCGGATGAAAATTAAGATGGGTCAGCACCATGTGCAACGGGTAGCCGTTCCTTAAATCGGCTATAGCCTGAGTGAAGTCTTCCGCTTTCTTCTTTGATTCCTGGAACTCAAGAAAATGTAAAGCTTCCGCCAAAGGATAACCATGATTCAATAATTCACCTAGCTTCGAAATAAAGACCGCCTGCTCTTTTACCTTCCATTTACTTTTTGGTTTCATGGTAGACCAGCCGTTCATATTCCTGAGATCCCACATAGCCCATCGCAACCGCTTTTCCGATTTCATCCTTTAATTGGCGGTAGCTGACCGTTGCCTTACCTTTTTCATCTCCCATTATCCGGAGAACTTCAGCCAGACTTTTTCCATATAGCAATTCATATACACTTGCCCTTTTATTCCTTGCAGTCATTTTGCAAGCTAAAGCACAGTCCCCTTTACACGGAAGACATCGCAATTCAACCAGCCGCTGCGCTGTCACGCCAATCAAAGTCTGTTCAACCTCAAGTAAGCTGACACCAAATTCCAGTAATCTCGAGATGGCGCCCTGGGCGTCCCTCGTATGCATGGTCGTTAGTATCAAATGACCGGTTAATGCGGCACGGACTGCGATTTTGGCAGTTTCTGCATCCCTGACTTCCCCAACCATGATCACGTCCGGGTCATGCCTCAGAACAGCTTTTAGGCCGACTGAATACGTAATGCCCGCCTTTTCATTGATTTGGACTTGCAATACCTTTTCGGATACATTTTCAATGGGATCTTCAAGTGTAATGATATTTCGATTGATCATCTCATGGGCGTGGTGAAGCAGGGAATATAGTGTCGTGGTTTTCCCACTGCCGGTCGGGCCGGTAAATATGAGCATGCCATGGGAATGCTTCAGGAGTGCAATCAATTTTTGAACGGTGTTTGGAAATAAGGATAACTGTTCTAGAGGAAGGATATTCTGTTGGGGTATTAAGCGGATGACCAAACTTTCGAGATGGGCAGTGGGTAAAGTGGAAAGGCGGAGTCCGACCACCTGGTTAGCCAAATTGATGGTGATGGCACCACTCTGGGGCCTCCTTTTCTCCCCTATATCCATCGAGGCAAGGAACTTCAAATGAGCGATCAGCCTTTCAGCTTCAAAGAATGATAATGTTTCCTGGGGAACAAGCTTATTGTCTATCCTGAATTGGATGTGAGGCCCCTCTCCGCGAAAAAAAATGTGGATATCCGATGCCGATTCCACGATGGCACGGGTTAGTATTTTTTCTGCGGTCTTTTCAATCGATATCAATTCATTCATCACCTCCTATGTTTCTTGTTGTATTGATTCGACAATCCACGACAAATTCCTGCTTCAGAATAAAAAAAATTCCCGAAAAAAATTCGAGAATCATCTCACATGCTCATTTTCAAATCAAGTCTCCGGGAAACCAAATTTCTTAATGCATCTACATTATGGCCAATCACCAGTTTTTCCCCGTCTATGAGAATGGGCCTTCTTAATAACTTCGGTTCTTTTGTTAATAATTGGATGACATCAGAAAGCATCATTTCGTCAATATTAACTTGTAAGTCTTTGTAAGCTTCACTTCTTGTCGCCAAGACTTCATCAAGTCCCTCCGATGTCAATTCAAGAATTCTTTTTAACTCTGCTACAGTTGGAGTCTCTCTGAATAAATGTCGCTCATCGAAGGATACTTGATTGGCGCTTAACCATTTTTTTGTTTTGCGGCAAGATGTACAGCTTGGATACGAAAAGAAAGTTAACTGTGCCATACTAATCACTCCCCGTTCACATTTTGTATACATTTATAGTTTATACAATTATTGTACAATGTTTGTATAATTAATGTATATATATTTGCTTTATAAAACCGTTTTAAATGTGAACGTTTTTTAAACTAAAGAGTGTTTGCCCTTTCCCTTATTCCATTTTTTTCTGCCTGCTTTATAATGGACATAGGTAAACTATGGAATAGCAGGAGGGTGTAATGGAACAAACGTTAAAAATAACAAACGTGTTAGCTGATCCCACCAGATATTATATATATCAGCATATAGTGAACAACCATGGTGATGTATCGGTACAGGAAATCGCCGATTCATTCAACATCCATCCAAATGTTGCCCGTCTACATTTGTCAAAACTCGAGGATATCGATATGTTGACCTCGATTTCCCGAAAGACCGGGAAAGGCGGCCGCCCAAGCAGACTTTATCGATTATCTGACAAAGTCATACAGCTTCATTTTCCATATTGGAACTATCAGCTGCTTGCAAAGATTGCCGTCCAGTCGATGATGACATTAGGGGAACAAGGAAAACAGGCTCTTTATGAAACGGGAAAAGTATTCGGGGAGGAATTGATCAATCAGCAACTAGCCCTGAACTCGACATCGATCGATCGGCTTGCTTTTGCGGAAAAAGTCAACATGCTTAAAAATGCGGCTACCATTGCAGGGTTATCTCCTGAAATACAAGCAAGCGAAGAAGAAAATAAAATATCCTTCCGTATCTTCAATTGCCCGTTTAAGGAAGTTACTGAAGTCGAGCCAGGAACAATCTGCTCCATGCATAATTCATTTCTAAAAGGTATGTTCGAAGCCTTGTTTGAGAATGTCACTATTGTGGAAATAGAAAATATGATGTCCAATTGTGCAGCATGCTCATACCAGGCTTCGGTTCTCACATAGAAACAAAAGGCATCCTTTACATTACCTTACAATTTCATTTATAATTATTTAGAATGTACACGACTAGACATAAGGAGGGATTCGGATGGAACGCATGTTCAGAGTATGTGGATTTTGGACAGGAATTATGGCCATTTTCTTTTATCTTGGCCATATGCATCAAACGTCTTTGCTTTTCTTTGCACAAACGATCTTTTTTGTACTTTTAAGTTATTTGAAATTATCCGAGCGCATGTATATCTATGTTTTCGGCGCCTATCTTACCGTTTTCTTTGCAGGATTTTCTTACTGGAGCGTATTTATGATGACTCCGGGTGCTGCGCATTAAGAACAAGCAATATTACATAACCCATGAATTTGGATTCATGGGTTTTTACTTGTCACCATTCAGGAAAGACCCTTACATCATCTGCTAAATTCTTCGATTGAAGCAACACTTTGAAATGTTCACTAAATCCCCCAGGAACGATTAGCCCCCGGATTGCCCGATTACGCTTTGCCGTTTTCGAGAATGGATCAGTTCCTTGATGGTCCTTCAATTCCTCTAGTATCCCTGCTTTAAGCAAGAATTCATTTTGAAGAAAAAGCCCTCGATTGGAAAGATCCTTTCTTTTTCCAATCTCGATTAATGTGTCAAAATGGATATGTGTCGTCAGATCCATCTCACCAGGATACATAAGTGCATCTTTAATCATTTGATGCCTATGATAGCCCCTCAAGCTCCCTTGAAGATGAGCTGGCTCCTTCCATTCCCTATCGGTATAGCCATAATCAATTGTAAGGAGAATACCCGATTCGATACAGGAAACGATCTTCTCATATTCACGGATCATGTTTAGCGGAACTTCGTATCGTTGTTTTTCATTTAAGGTGATTTTTCGTTCAGTAAGGTAAGAAAGAATGTCAGGGTTGTCCAAAGGTTCTCTCTCTTCTATCAAATCGCCTTCCTTTTCAGTGACGAATACCTCTACCAAGGCTCCCTTATACTTTTCAATGACATACACAGGCAACGCGTCGAAAAGTTCGTTTGAAAAGACGATTCCTTTTACATTCGTCCATTTTTCTAAACTGGCAGCAGAAACTGCCTGTTTGAATATCCCTAAACGTTCGTGCTGAACCTTTCTATGAAATGGACTGCCATCCACAAGAATATAAGTCAAAGAGTCCCATATCTGCGGTTCCGTTTCTTTTATGTAAACGAGGATGTCATACGCCAGTTTACCGTCCCCTGCGCCGACCTCGATGATTCTTGGTGAAACTCCGCATCTTTTTATCAAATATACGAACCATCTCGCCAGTGATCTCCCAAATGCATCCCCAACATTGCCGGACGTATAAAAATCCCCTCTTGGGCCAATCTTCTCTTTTGCGCGTGCATAGTAGCCTATATTTGGAGTATATAAAACAGCATCCATATAGTCATTATAGGAGATTCTTTTTTGAGGGCTTCCTGCAATCAATTCCTTTAAATGATTTTTCAACACAATAGCCTCCGTCTCCATGATTTTCCACCTAACATAGTAAATAAGTTTTTTTAACGACATTCATATATGAAAACAAATTTAAAGTTCACAAAATGTTCAAATTTTTATCTCGCAGTTATAACAGTGCATCCACTAAATGAATTTAATAATAGGCATCTTACTTCACAGGAGGTTCAAAAACATTGGGGTAGACCCTGTTTTTTTATATTCAGTATAGTTCCGGATTTGAACCATTTCAATATTTTTACATAATTAAGAACTTAAAAAACAGGTGCCATTGCGGCACCTGTATAAGTAATTATCTCAAAAAGGGATTAGTATTCTTTTCATCCAGAATCGTCGTGACAGGGCCATGACCTGGAAAAACGATAGCATCATCAGAAAGTGTCAGCAGCTTCGTTTCAATGCTATTTAAGAGCACTGACTCGCTTCCGCCTATTAAATCGGTTCTGCCAACGCTTCCTTGGAACAAGACGTCCCCAGAAAAGAGGAGACGTTCGTCCTTCACATAATACGAAACGCTCCCTGGTGAGTGTCCAGGGGTTTCGAATACTTCGAAAGTGAATCCTCCAATCGTAAGCTCTTGCTCATTTGCCAAGATGTGATCGGCAGGCTTCATTCGCATTGGATTTTCAGGGAACCAGTTTTGAGAACCATTCAATGCTGGGTCAAGTAGCCACTTGGCCTCTTTTTCATGAATATATGCAGGGATTCCATAATGATCCCGAATAGCATCCAGAGCACCGATATGGTCAAAATGTGCATGTGTCAATAAAATCGCTAAAGGCTTTAAATTTTTTGTTTGTATGTACTGTATAATTTTCTGTGGCTCTTCACCCGGATCGAAAATGATGCAATCCTGTCCATCTGAAACTACATAACAATTCGTTTGCAGCGGGCCTAGAGGAATTTGTGTCCATTTCATTTCCATCAACTCCATTATGATTTTCTATCCTTATCTTACACTAATTAAGCTGCTAATGTTAATTCAGTTTTCTCATGTCATAGAAGTGTCACCTATTAAACCTCGACAAATAATTGAAAAAATATTAAGATATTAACAAATGCAATCTTTTCTACATATTTTTGGTAGTTGCCTTATTCTCTGGGTATATTATTAGGGATTAGGTATTCATTATGAAAAAAGGGGGTTTTGACATGATATTAATGGTTGTTTTCGGACTTGTGGCTATATTAGGAGTAGCAGCTGTGTTTACCTCATTAAAAAAGAGAAACTTCTTAGGATTCATTTTTGCAGCCGGCAGTGCGGTCGTGTTTGGCTGGTTCACTGTCATGACTGTCATCAACAGCGGTTTTCCTGTTGCCCATTGAAGAAAAAAGCTCGCCAACCGGCGAGCTTTTGTTTTAGGTTATCATGTTTGTTTGAACAATCTTTGTATTTGATGGGTTTTCATATCAATGATTTTCTCAAATTGATATCCATATAAGCAGAAGTTGCCATCAAGCGAACAGCTTAATGGTTCATTTTCCATGTCCTTCATCAATTCTTCTTGTGTGCCTTTTTCCCAATTTAATTTAGTTAAGGTAAACCTTCCCTCATATTGGTCCGCATCTTTTGATTCATTAGGAATAAACGTTATGAATTCCTTGTTTTTTTCAATGAAATCATAGGATGGAATGACCCAATCTGAAAAGCTTTTCAATAGTGGCACGGAAAAAGAGTGGATCGGCTTGTTTGTTGGATCATAAAATGCATATGTACCCCGATCTTGTTTTTCTGTCTCCACTTGAATCGTCATCAGCGCTTGCTTCATTTTTTTAAAGTGAATGACATCGAGCATAAGGCTGTCTGCCCCATCCCCATGCAGCGCTTTTCTTTCTAGGGGAGCCGTCAAAGCAGGTTCTTCTTTGTCCCAATCCAAAAACATCAAGTCATTTTCACTTGCCCATTGAGCAAAGGGCTGTGGAAAGTCCAGGGTTTCCATAGTTTGTTCATCTGGATTCAATACATAACTGCTGTATGTCCAATCTTCATAAAAACTCGATACAAACAACCGGCCATCTATAAATGAATTCCACTCATAAGCTAATTCATAGGCTGGGATTGCCACGGAATACAGTGGATTCCCCGTTTTATCGAGTATTGTGATTGATGCTTTATCCGAAGAGGTAAAGGACGACAACAAAATATGCGTACCAGACGGACTGATCGATACTTCAGAAAACGCTAAAGCCGGCTGATAGAAAACGGAAGTTTCATTCGTTTCCAAATTCCATTCCATCAACTGGGATAATTCATTACCATCCCGCTTCACAGAATATAAAATGGTTTTCGAATCCAGCCATCCAAAAATGGCTTCGATTTTTTCCGTTTCTGCGGTCGGGACCTTTAAATTGCTTACTGAAGTTTCCTGGTTAGATTGGGAGTGTTCTTTTTCCGTATCATTTACGGGTTTACTAAGGTCCTTGGAAGGCTCACAAGCCGAGCTAAGAAGGATAGTGGAGATAAATAATGGGACGAAACACAACATCTTACAAATGGAAAGCCGCATACAAAGTGCTGCTTTGGATACTTTAATCTCCACACACCTCCCACTTCAAAACTAAAACGCCTGGCATATGTGAGCGAGACATTAGAAAGAGAGTAAGGATTAACCAATCGAATCCTTACCCTTTTTCATTATAAAGTAAAAAAGAGAAAATGTGGCGGATAATGATCTTATATTTTTTTGGAAGTATATTCATTAGGGGGATGCATCACATATATAGGCCTGCCATCAAAATCTTGACGGAATCTTCATATATACCAGGCAAATGGGATAGCGGAAGCGGATTGATGCCCTTTCCCAGTTCGATTGTGAATCCCCCGCGTTTGAATTCCTGAATGAACCAATCTTTATACCCAGCATGGCTGTCAACGTATTTTACGGCCCGATATCCGCTGCGCTCCTCAAACTCCCTCGCAACATTCGCTGCCTGTTCAGGTTCATGTCCCTCATATCCCCAATAGAATTCTTTTCCCTGGGTGTGAAGTGCAAGCACTCGTTCAAAATTCCGTCTTACTGCCAGCTCCTTCATGGCCAATGCTTCTGGTTCTGATAACGCGGTTTCTCCTGGAAAATCCCTCGGTGCAGGGGCTTTTGGAATCTTTCTGCGCTTTTCAACCTCCCAGTTAGCAGGATATTGGTTATTCAGGTCTACACCGCGGATATTGGCTTTCCAAGCATAAAAAGCAGGATTGCCATTATTTATTTTTAAAACATCAACCTTCCCCTCTGCCGCCTCCTCCCCCTTTAGGACAAGGTCGACTCCATCCGGATTCACCATTGGAACGATCGATATGGACATATCCCGGTAGTACGGCATACAATCCATTCCGCAAAGTGTACGATCATTCGTTACTGCCAGTAGAAAATCATTCAGCCATTTCATCAGAACCGAAGTAGTGATCCATTCATTAGCGTGGAATGAACCGTTATAATGTATGATCTTTTCACCTTGACCGATTCTTACCTCAAGGAGTTCTTTTCCCAACACACTCTTTCCGACCGACTCAACCTTAATAAAGGGGTAATGACAAGATAGAACATCAAGATCGTCAAGAAGTGATTGATATTCGTAGGGCTTGTCGGTGACAATCACGGGATTCATCACCCGGACGGGTACGGAAAAAGGCTTTTGTCCATCTTGATTCATTAATACTATCCCATCGATTGGCAGGTGATATTGTAAAGCGATTTCGGCAAAATCGATATCTAACCGGGATTCTTGCTGAACAATGTATCCAGGTATCTGTACTTCGATGCCATTTGGCAAAACTCCGCCAGTAATGGCCGGATTGGCATCCTCAATCAAAACCCGGGGAATTTGGAACAATTGACTGTAATATGCCAAATCATCCCCGCTTCTGCTCACAACTTTCATTCAGCATCCGCCCCTTTCATTGTTTTATCTTTATGAAGGAAAAAACAGAAAGATGTTCAGGAAGTCTCTTGTTTCATAATTGTAAGGAATACCGATTTCCCTGAAAAAGCGAAAAAACCTGGATTGCGCCAGGTTTCAGTAGACAAACTCGATGAAAATCAACTACAGTTTTTTTAGGTTTTGTGCAATTTGAACGTCGATTTCCTCTTCAGGCACTCGCTTTCCGCGGGCGGTCCGCCCTCGGCGCCTTTGCGCCTGCGGGGTCTCCCTGGACACGTTTTTCCCGCAGGAGTCTCGCACCTTACGTTCCAATCAACTTTGTTTTAACTTTTAGATAGAACACTTTTGTCTACAGTCTTTTTTGTATAGTATTAAAACTTGAGGTGACTAAAAAAACTTTCAAAACATGATTCTATTCAGCGATATCGGCTTGAAATGATTACTTTAGATATTTGAACCATCCAAACGATTTTTTAGCCGGCACGCTTGTAACACCAGGTATGATAGTAATTTCCTAAAGGTCTATAGTGGAAAAGTTGATTGGAAGAGTTGAAACCCGAAGCTGTAGCCGAAGATGCCTTATAAAACACCTGTGATTACGAGATACTTATTATCGTGAGTATCAACACCGAAACATAATTGCGCAACAAGTTCTTTTTTGAGCACAATGTACGGAAAGAAAAGATCCTCAAAAGTAGTGATACGTCCTAAATTGGCAAGAATAAGTGGAAGAATCACGAGAGGTCAACTGTTTCTCTATACCTGCTTCAATTCCAATAAAGAATCAAAAGGAAACCTGGATTGCGCCAGGTTTCCTTTTTCAAGGCAGCTCATAAAATCGGAGCAAATCCCCGTAAATGATTTTGTCGGAGTAATCAAGCTCCTGCTTTGCCTTTTCCAAATACTTCTCGCATGAATCCTTTGCAGTCGCCGCCCCGGTGTTTTTTTCATAGCAGGTATCCATCGTATAGAGGTAATCCTTCGTGATGAAACTGCTATCGCGCAAAACGGTGAATTCTAATTTCTCTTCTGAAAATAGATCTTTGCCGAATTCAATATAATCATCATTTTCAATTCCCAATAAATGAAGGAGAGTCGGCCTTACATCAATTTGGCCGGAAACGGTGGAAATCGTTTTTCCCTTCTGCCCGGGGACATGTATGATGAGCGGGACACGCTGAAGCTGGATCGATTCGAAAGGCGTAATTTCCTTCCCAAGGAACTGGCTCATGGCAGCGTTGTGATTTTCAGAAATTCCATAATGGTCTCCGTATAGAACAATGATGGAATCCTCATATAATCCATTACGTTTCAAATCGCCAATAAACTGCTCCAAGGATTCGTCGGTATAACGTACGGTCGGAAAATACTGATTCAATGTTTTGGAATTAGAATCGTAAGGTTCCAATGTCCGGTCTTCTTCATTCAAAGTGAATGGAAAATGATTGGTTAACGTTATGAACTTGGCATAAAAAGGCTCAGGCATCCTCTTCAAGTGAGAAATTGATTGTTTGAAGAACGATTTATCATTCAAACCCCAATTGATGGAATTCCCTTCAGACACTTTGTATTCATCACTATCATAAAACCGTTGGTACCCAAGAGAATCGTACATTATGTCACGATTCCAAAAGCTTTTATTATTGGCATGCAAGGAAGCCGTATAGTAACCTTTTTCCGTTAAGATTTCAGGTGTGGCTTTGTATTCATTTTGGGCATGAGTGAAAAATACTGCACCTCTACCTAAAGGATAGAGGGAATTCTCAATAATGAATTCTGAATCGGATGTTTTCCCCTGGCCGGTTTGGTGATAAAAGTTATTGAAATAATAGCTATCTTTAATGAATTGGTTCAGAAAAGGAGTGATTTCTTCCCCGTTAACAGTTTTATTGATGACAAAGCTTTGAGTGGATTCCAATGATATAAGAATCACATTTTTGCCTTTTGCCAGACCATAAAGTTCATCATTAACTTCTTTTTGATTGGCACGGACATAATTTTCAATTTCCGACAATTCACTGCCATCAGCAAGTGCACGTTGAGCTGATGATTTCGTCTGTAATATTGCATCATAGAGGTGATAATGGTACGTACCGATATTCTTAACGAGGATTTCGCGGTCAAACGTTCTTGTCAGGAGTTCAGGACGCGCCGCTTCCGCTAAAGCTAAGTTAAAAAATGTCACTCCTAAAGCCATTAACAAAAAGAATTTACGGTCCTGGGGATTGTATCGACTTTCATGGAATGTTTTTGGTTTGTATTTCAGCAGAAGCATCAAGAACAGAATATCGGCAAAATACAATAGATCACTCGGATTGATCAATTCATGTACACTGCTTCCAAGGTCGTTCATATTGCTCGTTTGAAAAAGAACGGGAATGGTTAAAAAATCATTGAAAAAGCGAAAAAAAACAAGATTGGCAAAGAGGACGAAGGTGATGAAAAAACTCATGATCAATAAGTATGCAGTCCGTCTATTTTCTTTTAAAAATAGATTCACGCCAAGTGTAAGTAAAAGGAAACTGACAGGATTGATGAATAGTATGAACTCCTGGATCCAATTATCAATATCTATCTCAAAACTTGTTTTATAGGCGATATATGTTTTAAGCCAAAGTGAAATCAATACGACCCAAAACAATGAATATCCCTGTTTTTTGAAGACCCTTTTCAATCTGGTCCCTCCTCATCGAAAAAGCGCTGGATCTGCGATCCAGAGCCTCAATAATGGGTCATGTTTCTCCCCCTCAAAAAGGGGGAACTATCTTTGAAGATTCCATCTCTTTTTCTTATAACCCAGATTGCCAGAGGACAGTATGGGATCACGTATTCATTTGGCTTTTAATGAGCCAGGCTGCACCTATTACCCCTGCATCATTGCCTAGAGTGGCCAGGCTGATTTTCGTTGATTTACTAACCCGTTTGAATGCATACTTTCCGAATGCAGAACGGACAGTATCAAGCAAAATGTCTCCCGCTTGTGAAACGCCGCCGCCAATGACGATTTTATCTGGATTCATGACATTCCCAACATGTGATAGTGCCAGCCCCAAGTAATTGCCTACCTTATCCACCACAGCTTTGGACAAGGGATCACCTGCTGCGGCGCATTGGAATAACAGTTTGGAAGTAACCGTATTCCCCTCTTCTACTTTTTGCTGAAGCAATGACTTTTCATCGGCGGCATTCAAGGCTTCTAAAGCCATACGGACGATTCCCGTTGCCGAAGCAACCGTTTCCAAACAACCAGTCTTGCCGCAATTGCATGGTGCCCCTCCGTCCGTTACGACCGTTATATGGCCTACTTCCCCAGCAGCTCCACTGGTACCATGGACGATTTGGCCATTATGGATGATTCCGCCTCCTACACCCGTTCCCAAAGTGACACAAACGAGGTCTTTGGCTCCATTACCGGCACCTTTCCACATTTCTCCCAAAGCTGCCATATTGGCATCATTATCGATCACAGCTGGAAGAGCTGTCTCCACCTCCAATAAATCTTTTAAAGGATAGTCCTTCCAGCCAAGATTGACGGCTTCATATATGGAACCGTTAACAAATTTCACAGGACCGGGAGCACCCATCCCTATCCCTACTATCTTACTCTTCGGTTCATTAAGTTCCACGAGCTTCGCATCAATTGCTTTGGCTATGTTAATCGTGATGTATTTTCCCTTTTCGGAGATGTCCGTGCTGATTTCCCACTTATGAATGATCTCGCCGTATAAATTGATTAAAGCCAGTTTGGTAGTTGTACCGCCTAAATCCACACCCATCAGCCACTTTTCCATCATTCTCACCTTTTTTATCAATTTTTTTCTGTTTTTCCCTTTCAAGAGACAATTGCTGCCTGATTAAAAGAATCGCCATTTGATAATCTTTCGTATCCATCATCTGCATACGGTGGAGTTCCCTTATTTCGGTCTCCATCAGTTCAAGCTCGGCTAAGCGATCGCCAATATAGATAAATGTACCAAATCTTTTCAAGTATTGTTGAAGATCATAATATGTTTTCATAGTAAACCTCTTTACTCTTTTCTTTAGGAAAGTATATCGAATCAGCACCTCTGTAACAAGCGCCCATTTCCTCTTTTGATAATTTCCCCATCCCCCTCATACATGTCCAACTGTATTCATATGATGAAATATCAAGAATGTGGACTCCTTTGATTTGATTTAACAGCTTAATGTTTTTAAACCATTCATCACGCGTGAAAACGGAGGGGAAAAATGAAAGTACAATTGAAGTATACCGTCTTTTTGGTTTTAACCACCATTTTTGTCATCCTTTATTTATCAAATCATAAACGGACAGAGGAAACCATCATTTTTTTTCCCATCGATTCCTCGCTCCATTTTGAACATGCTTCCACCAACCTGACACCTAAAGGTACCGGGGATTCCACCTATACCATCACTTGGAGGGTGGATTCTACGTTGGACCAGCCTGCTTACTTGCGTCAGGACGTATCGCTTTTATACAAAAATGGAAAATTGGCAGGGGCTTTAAAAAATTGGCGCCAAAATAAACAAGAACTCTCTCAAAAAGCGAAATATAAAGAATCCGAGAGTGGGCGTTATGAAGCTGTAACGTTTCATTATGCCGAGGTTCATCCAAGTGACACCATTTTCACCAGTGCCCAGCAGCTCAGTAAAGATAAACTCTATACAGTAACGACACCGGTTTTTCAATTTTTCCACCGCCCCCTGTCAGAAGAACAGATTCAGTGGAAAAAAACGCTGGACGGCTTGACAGATCAAACGGTTCGAAATGGTTTGGAGAAAGCCGGGCAATCCTTTCAGGTTAATCTTGATCAGTACAAAATCATTTCTTTAACAGATCTGCCTTCAAAGAAAAACCAATGGCTTGCTGCCTTCCCCCAATTCAAACGGGAAGAAATTGTGGGAAAACTATGGGAAGGACTATACAAAAATTATGTGTTGGGAGTAAAAAAGGAGGATGGCTCCACTGTGAGTCCACAAGGTAGCACCATCCCCCAATTGCTTATGGCGAAGAATCAAAGGGAAATACTTGTCTTGTTTACCCTGAAAGACGATACTCCAATCATGCTGCGTCAAGAGTTATAGTTGCTTTTCGATTTCTTCCAGTAGTTTAGTGTATGACTTATTATCCGGGGCAAGCTCAATAGCCTTATCAGCTTGCTCTTTAGCTTGATCGAATGATTCGAGATTCATGTAGACCAAGGCAAGATTGTAATGGGCTTCATGCAAATCCGGATTACTTTCAATCGCCTTTTCATAATAACCCTTTGCTTTGTATATGTCCTTTTTATCAAAAGATAAATTTCCGAGCATAAAGAGCGATAGCGGTGCATCAGGATTTGACTCCACATATTTGAATAGCATCTCTTCCGCCTTATCCTCTTCATCATCATCAATATACTTTTGGGCCAGCATTGCCATGGTATTATCATCGATAGCTGCACTTTCCTGATGATTGAATCCAAATTGCAGCAGGGAATAGGTCAGTATTACCGTCCCGACCAGAAAAGCCAGCTGCCGAAAGATATTCTTGGATTTTGGCAGATGGACCACTCCAGCAGCCAAGAACCCTCCGATCAAACCTCCGATATGCCCTGCATTGTCAATTCCCGAAACGGTGAAACCATATATTAAGTTAATGATGATCAACACGATCACCGATGAGCCCATCGAGCGCATGAATAATTTCGGATAGACGATGCCAAAGTACAGAAGTGCCCCAAAACAGCCAAAAATGGCTCCGCTCGCTCCTGCGGAAAGGTTCGGGGTCATGATGAAGCTGCCAAGGGTTCCAGCGAAACCAGCGAATATATAGATGAAAAGGAACCTGGCATTACCGTAAATCCTTTCAACTTCAGCACCAATCAAATACAGCGAAAATGTATTCATCAGTAAATGAATGAACCCAATATGGACGATCATCGGTGTAAAGAACCGCCACCATTCCCCTTGGATGATATAAGGGGAAAATTTAGCGCCAAACTCAATCAAAGTCTTGGAATTGGTGCTGCCCCCATTAAACTCCATCAAGATGAACACTGCTATTTGTACCGCCATGAATATATATGTAAAGAATGGCTTATTGGCATTTTGAAATACCTTCTGTTCGGCCTTAGCCTTTTTGACTGACTCCGAGATGGCATTCTTCTTTACTTCAAGAACCTTTTCCTCATCTATTTCATTTTCCTCAAGAACTTGAATTGAAAGTGGTTTTTTCAAAACATGTTCAAGGTTTTGCAACGAATCATGAAAGTTCTCACAAGTTAGAAGGAACGTGTTGACATTCGTTTTTTTAAAGGAGGCCACCCGTGAACTAAAGTCATGATCATCGACCGGGGCGAATTTACTAACATAGATACTTAATATGTTTATGGGCTTTTTGTATAATTTCCTTCTGATTCTTTCCCCATTCTGCAATGTTCGCTCGATATCGCGTTTCAGCCAATTAGCCCAATCCAAATCATGCCGGATGAGTCTTATGACTGGAAACTCCTTATTCTTATCGCTCTCAAGCCAAATCTCCTGATGGTTTTCCGTGACTGTGATCATTCGATAATCGTAATGGGCAGACAACTCCCTTATGGTTTCCCAAAAAAAATAATCCTCTTTAAATCCCAATGCCTTCCCCACTTTCCAATAAAACTTAAGCTACTAAAATTCCTGTTCTTTAATTAAAACTATAGACGAAATCATGTAAAAAGTAAAAAAGGAGACTGTTTTCCCGCTCCTAAAAAATAAAAAAGGAACCCCTGTTCAGGTTCCCTTTTCAAGATGCCGGCATCCTCATTTGGTCTGAGTGAACATGCTTTGCATCATTTTATCCCTGAACATTGGCATATCCAAGGATTTAGTCACTAGAAATCTTCTCAGTATGCCGTTGGACAGCGCAACATTTATCAGGCGGTACCGGTTTTTGTAACCTGCATAAACAGCTAAACCAACCAAGAAGATCTGAATAATTAATCGAAGCATAACAATCCCTCCTATCAATAGTGTGATACAGGATAGGATTTTTATGAGCTAAAAGTGATAATTAATGAACTTCTTCTTAATGGGCGTACGTGCGTATAACCTTGGATGGGGTAATGAGTTTGCCCACCGCTAGATCATGTACCTCTATCGGGAGTTCATCCATTAATTGAAGCTCGTATGTAAGGGCCAATGTATCTCCTCGGTAATTAGATAGGAAACGGTCATAATAACCCCCTCCAAAGCCTAGGCGATACCCTTCCTTGGTAAAAGCAAGGCCGGGTACGATCAATGCGTCCAATTCCTCTTTGCTGGCCTTGGCTGTTTCAGCCACTGGTTCCAGCAATCCGTAATAAACGGACTCGAGCTGATTGAAGGACGAAATTTTTTTGAATTCCATTGTCTTTTTTTCGGGATCACATTTTGGTACAGCCACTACTTTTCCTTCGCTCCATGCTTGTTCGATGATCCGTACCGTTGGGACTTCAGGCGGAATGGAGATGGTGATGCCAATGGTATCAGCATTTTTCCATTCTTCCAATGCAAATAAGTTTTCAGCGATTCTGTTGGATAGTTCTTCATGTTCCTCTTTAGTCAGCTCCATTAAACGGGACCTAACTTCTTGACGGAGCTTATTCTTGTTTTCTCTCATCTCTTCCGACTCCTTTATTCTACTTCTATCATTATCTCATAATATTTGTCCATTTACGAAAATACGGTGTCGGAAATCGCCGAATCATTGGTGCATTCTGGTGAAAATATTCACTAAAGGAAAGAGAGAAAAAAAGGACTTAAAAAAATGCATAAAAAAAACAACAGGAAAAATCCTGTTGCTTACTTTGTTTCACGGTGAGTCGTGCTGCGTTTTTCTCTTGAGCAGTATTTTTTAAGCTCAAGACGGTCTGGATTGTTACGTTTATTTTTTTTAGAAATATAGTTACGGTCTCCACATTCAGTGCAAGCTAATGTAATATTTACGCGCATTGTGTATTTCCCTCCAAACATATTGACATTTTCACATAGGACTTTTCTATAATATCATTATTCAATGCGAATTGCTAGTATGTTTTTCGGGAAATCCAACATAACTTTTTCGTATTCTTAATTGTTTACGTTTTGCATCGTCAGGAGGAGTTGATTATTTATAACTTTCGCTTCTTCTTTCGTTTCGGCATGAATGACCCAAGCCACAGCTTCCACACATTCTTTCGGTAAGATTTCCGTTTCTAGCGTAAACACACTGGTAACTTCCCCTTTAGCTAGCGGTGAATAAGCCAGGAGACCTTCTTTCAAAGATTTGAAGCATCCTTCTTGATAAAGGCTTCCCTTACCTTGGATGCAATATTGAGAGATGCTTTTTCCTTTCACCAATCCACCCAATAAGGCAATCGATTGAGGGGCTACATGTAAAATGGCCCGTTCATTCGGGCTGTAAAAAGCCACCGCCTGCCTTTCGAAAGCGTTTTCATAGTGAAAAAACACTTTTGGGCGCTTGGTCTCGAATGAGGTATTCCTGATCGTGAACTTCGAAAAGGTCACCTGCCCTTGGGTATACGTCTGTGAAAGTGTCCGGATCTCTCCATTAGGATGACTCATCATATCCTCCTCAGGATACCAATCAAAACTCTCATCCATCCATAATCCAGCCTTTAATCCCTTACGTAATAATTCCTGGTTATCCTGTGGCATATACGCGAATAGCGAATTCATATAATCATCCCTTCCCCTTCTTTTATCTTTATATTACTTATCGTTAGGCGCTGACAGTGAAACTATCCACTTTAAATTCTGCACACCGTTTTCTTATAGGATCATTGATTTTTAATAATTCAAAATATTTCGTTTTTTCGATTTATTCTATCTTTATGTTAGCACTGAATTGGCTGATGGACAATAAACACATTTTGTCGAATTTTATGTACGTTATCTTTCAAAGGTTTTTTTCCCATTTTCATGCCTAATTTTTTTCCATCAACGACGGTCACATCGCTTTTCGACAATATTTGAAAAAAAACAGACAATAAATGAAGTTTACTGCCTACTTCCGAAAATATAAAAATATGAAAATCCCCAATTTTTTTCGAATATGTGTAAACTATAAGTATATTGTCGAAAATTAACTTCTGAGGTGAAAACATGGAAACACTTATCGTCCTTCTTTTTTCATTAGCGATCGTCCTTCTCATCATTTCCTTTTTCGGTAAAGATAAAGTTGCCAAATTAGAAGAAGATTTAGAACAGATGACACTAACGTATATGCAGGATATCTACCAATTAAAGAAGAAGGTGAAGATTCTTGAAGAGGAATTCGTTATCCAGGATGACCCTGTTCCCTCTGTAAAGGATCAATCAACTGTCACTCCCAATGATATCGAACCCATACATGAGATTCTAAAAAGCCAGGTTCTATCTTTATATAGTCAAGGTCTCACTTTCGACCAGATCGCTAGACAATCCTCGTTAACGAAGGAACAAACCATTTCAGTGATCGAGCAGCAAAGATTGCGGGGTGAATGAACATGAATAAAGCAAGACTGCAAGATCTTTCCGCCGGCATCATTTTTACAACAACAATCTTTGCTGCCTTTTATTATGGCACCGGAAAGTTCGAAGGCACCACTCCCACTGCGGAGGAAGCTAAGGAATTGCTCGTAAAGAAGGGACTCGTCGTTACACTTCCTACCGAGGAAGCTAAAAAGACCGCCCAACCGAAGGATCCGGATAAGGTTTTAATGGAGAAGGAAGCTTCAACCTATACAATTAAAGTGAAAACGAATATGACCACTGCCGAGATTGCCGATCTCCTTTCCAAGGAAAAAATCATCGATGATGATGCTGAATTTGAAGCTTACATGAATGACCGGGATTTCTCGAAAAAAATACAAATCGGCGAGTTTGTCGTTACGAATAATATGACATATAGACAATTGGCCAATACATTGACACATTAATGAATAAGAGAGACTTTTAAATGGACTATGTCCGAGAAAAAGCCTCTCTTTTTTCAAATAGAATGGGGTCATTCATTCCTGCTGATATATCTTCCTCTTACAAGGAAGTAAATATTCTCTGCGATATTCGTTGTATGGTCCGCTGTCCTTTCCAAATATCGAGCAATTAGGGAAAGCTGCGTAACCTGCTGAAGGTTTTTTTCATCTGAAAGGCGTAGGAGACTTCGAATCATTTCTCCATAAAAGCGATCAACCTCATCATCCATTTCAATGATTTCTCTTGAAAGAACAACATCTTCCTTCTCAAATGCTTCTATTGAAAGTCGAATCATCTTTAATGTAATATCATGCATCTGCTTTAATGGTGTTAAAGGCAGAATAAATGGCTGGTCACCGATTCGGATCGCCGATTTGGCGATATTCACACCAAAGTCTGCCATCCTTTCAATATCCGAGGCGATTTTTATGGCAGCAATGATACGCCTCAAATCAATCGCAACCGGCTGTTGCTTAGCAATCAGTAAAATCGCAAAGTCATTTATTTCCTCTTCCAGTAAATCAGCTATTGTATCATCATCAATAACTTCAAGAGCCTCATCTACATTATTATTTTCCAGTGCGGCATATGATTTTGATATGGCACCTGAAGCTAAATTAGCCAACTTCACGATTTTCTCTTGCAGCTCTTTCAATTGAAGCTCGAAATTTTCACGAACGATCATTATCGCATCTCCTTTTCTCTTAACCGAAACGTCCGGTAATGTAATCTTCTGTTCTTTTATCATTCGGATTAGAGAAGATGGTATTTGTATCAGAATATTCGATGACTTCCCCATTTAAGAAGAAAGCTGTTCTATCAGAGATACGTGCTGCCTGCTGCATGTTATGGGTAACGATGATGATGCTGAAATCCTTTTTCAGTTCCTGGACCAATTCTTCTATTTTCAACGTGGATATCGGATCAAGGGCAGAAGTAGGTTCATCCATTAGAATGACATCTGGTTCGATTGCCAAACATCTGGCAATACAAAGACGCTGTTGCTGTCCACCTGAAAGTCCATATGCATTTTCATGCAGACGGTCTTTCACTTCATCCCAAATCGCTGCCCCTTTTAAACTCTTTTCGACAATCTCATCAAGAATTTTTTTATTTTTAATTCCATGGATCTTTGGTCCATATACAACATTTTCATAAATGGATTTAGGAAAGGGATTAGGCTTTTGGAAGACCATCCCCACCTGTGTCCTTAAATCTTCCACCTTATAGGACTGATCAAGGATATTCCTGTTCCTATATTTAATCTGTCCTGTCGTTTTCACATCCGGGACTAGTTCTATCATTCGGTTCAATGTTTTAATGTAGGTGGATTTCCCACATCCTGAAGGCCCAATGATGGCCGTCACTTCATTTTGGTGCATATCCAGATTAATATTTTTCAAAGCATGGTTTTCTCCATACCATAAATTAAGATTGGATGTTTCATACACCTTTTCCGTCAAGGCAGCTGATCCGACATTATCGATTTCGATAGCCGGTGACTCTTTTTCTCTCGTTAAGGTCATATTCATGCTTCCTTCCTCCTATCAGTATCTTTTCTGGAATTTATTTCGAATTATAACGGCTATTGAATTCATGAATATTAACAGGATGAGTAAAACGATGATTCCCGCGGCAGCAACCTGCTGGAATTCCTCCTGCGGACGAGATGTCCAATTATAGATTTGCATTGGCAGCACTGTAAATGTATCCATGACCGTTTGAGGTAAAAAGGCGATGAACATTGGTATGCCAACCACCACCAATGGCGCCGTTTCACCGATTGCCCGTGACAAAGCAAGTATTCCTCCAGTTAAAATGCCAGGTATCGCAGCAGGCAGGACCACTTTCAAAATGGTTTGCCACTTTGTTGCACCCATTCCAAACGAAGCTTCCCTTAAATCACGAGGTACGGCACGTATGGCCTCCTGTGCAGCGACTATGATGACCGGGAGAACGAGCAGGCTCATGGTCAGGCCCGCTGCCAATATGGACCGGTCCAAGGCAAGAGCACGAACGAAAACCGTTAAGCCCAGTAGTCCAAATACAATTGACGGGACACCTGCCAGATTGGAAATATTCACTTTGATAAAAGTGGTGATCCAATTCTTCCTCGCATATTCCTCTAAATAAATGGCCGTTCCAACACCGAGCAGCAGGGAAACCGGGGCCACCACTACCATCAACCATATTGAACCGATCAGCGCTGCCTTTATACCAGCCTCTTCAGGTTTCCTAGAAGCGAAATTCTGAAGGAAATCCCCATTCAGACTACCAATTCCTTGAGTGAATATCCGATAAAATAAGATGGCCAATACGAGGAGGCCAACCAATGTTGCCAAGAAGAATAATCCTTTACAAATCGTGTTAACAGCAAGCCTAGCAGGCATTTTTTTTGCAACATGACTTTTGTTTATCAGTTTCATGACTTAATATTCCTCCCTGAACTTGCGAGAGATGAACTGCGCCAGTAAATTCATGACAAGCGTAAAGACGAACAGTGTCATTCCAACCGCATATATGCTGTAGTAAATCGTTGTCCCATACCCTGCATCCCCCGAACTGACCTGAACGATATAAGCGGTCATCGTTTGAATCGATGAAGTGACATCCATGCTCATATTTGGGGTCGAGCCACCGGCAACACTCACAATCATGGTTTCCCCGATCGCTCTGGATAAAGCAAGAACGATAGATGCCACAATTCCAGAAATGGCTGCTGGCAATACAACTTTAATGGTCGTTTCAAGTTTCGTTGCTCCTAAAGCATACGCACCTTCGCGAATCGACTTCGGCACTGATACCAGGGCATCTTCCGACAAAGAAGCTATCATCGGCATGATCATGATACCTACGACGATTCCAGGACTCAGGGCATTGAACATGTCAAGGGAAGGAAATAAATCCCGCAAAACCGGTGTTACAAAAGTTAAGGCAAAAAAGCCATAAACGATAGTAGGAATCCCAGCTAAAACTTCTAAAATCGGCTTGATGATTCTCCGTGTTTTCTCTGATGCATATTCACTCAAGAAAATGGCTGTTGCAAGTCCTACTGGAACTGCAACCACCGCTGCTATGACTGTTATCTTCAACGTTCCAACAATAAGGGGCATAATCCCATAGGAAGGTGCAGTTGCAAATGGCAGCCATTTAGCTTCCGTAAAAAATTCGACGATGGATACTCTGTCAAAAAAGATGAATGTTTCAAATATAAGGGTCAGGATGATCCCGATTGTAGTAAAAACGGAAATTGCCGCCGTAAGGAACAAAAGCTTAGGCATGACTTTTTCCATATTGATTTTTTTCTTACTTTTCTTTTCCAGAATCATTTGCTGTACAGAATAGGTTTCTGTTTTTCTAAGTTCCAACTTGCATCCTCCATTTCAGACACGCAATATTTGGATTTACAAGCTGTTACCCCCGCCTTAATCGAGTCAAGGCGGGATTTCAATAGCCTGTAATATCGTTTATTTTTCCAATTCTTTTAATTTATCAAGATCTTTCTGGTACTCTTCTTCCGGCAGGCTGATATAACCCACTTCTTCTGCAAGCTCTCCTGCATTTTCAATGACGAATTGAGTATAATCTGCAACTTGTTCTTTTTCAGCTACCGACTTATTAGCTACATATGTGTAAAGTGGACGTGACAATGGTGCATACTCCCCGCTTTTAATCGTTTCATGCGTTGGCTCTACAGCACCTTTGCCGTTGTCGATGGAAATGATCTTTAACTTATCTTTATTTTCAGAGTAGTAGGCATAACCGAAGAATCCAATCGCATTTTTATCACCTTCTACACCTTGTACAAGAACGTTATCGTCTTCTGAAAGCGTAGCATTTTCCACCATTGGTTTTTCTTCAAGGATCACTTCATTGAAATAATCATATGTTCCTGAATCTGTTCCCGGAGAGTAGAATTTAATTTCTTCGTTCGGCCATTCAGGACGAATATCAGACCATTTCTTCACCTTTCCATTATCAATCCACAGTTTTTGAAGTTCTTCAACTGTTAGTGAATCGATGAAATCATTATCTTTATTGGCGACGATTGAAATACCGTCAAATGCCAGTTTCAATTCTGTATATTTAACACCTTTTTCATCAAGTAAGGCACTTTCTTCTTCTTTCACCGGGCGGGATGCATTGGCTAGGTCCGTATCACCAGCGATGAATTTCTTGAATCCCCCACCTGTTCCTGATGATCCCACTGAAACCTTCACATCAGGCTGTGTAGCCATATATTCTTCTGCAACTGCCTCCATGATCGGAAAGACCGTTGAAGAACCATCCGTAATAACTTCGCCCTTGAGTTGATCTGAAGCCGCTTCATTTCCTTTACCGCTGTTTGAAGTATCATTAGATCCACATCCAGCTGCCACTGCGATTACTCCACCCATTACTGCGGTCATAGCCATAAATTTGAAACGTCTCATTTGTAAATCCCCCTAAGAATTTTATATGAATATTTTGTCCTACTCTCACATCATACTTTCAGACTGTAAATTCCGTTTAAAGCATTTGTAAATATTCAGTAAATAATTGTGTGCTTATTGTAAAGATGTAAGAACAGTGCTGATCCGTTCTTAAAATGCAAAAAAAACACGTTTCCGGTTTTACCCAAAAACGTGTTTTTAACCTTTTATTATTCATTTTCCTGGCTTTTTCTAACTTCAGCCTGGTCCTTTTGAACGTCTTTACCATTCTCCACCTTCAAATCAGTAGAGGTTTCGGTATTTTCCTTCTTAGCCCGTTCTTTTTTCAGTTCGAAATAGGTATCCATGATTTCTTCACCTATTTCTTTACTCATGCTATGGCCCGTATGTCCTTGATATGCCCACGGGACAACGACCGCAAAAGCGACCTCTGGATTTTTAGCTGGGGCATAGCCAACAAGCGTGATGTTCATCGTTTCTTGGGGCTCGCTATAATTCATCCGGTTCGGGCCGTCATAGAATGCTTCCGCCGTCCCGGTTTTAGCTGCCACTGTATACGATTTTTTCCCAAAATAGGTATAGGCCGTTCCGCCTTGTTCCATCGCAACTTTCTCGAAACCGCTCTGAACACGTTCAATCCACTCTTCCTTCATATCAAGACGATTAAGGACAGTCGGTGAAACGTCTTCGGCAACAGGTCCCAATTCCTCATTATTATCAACCGGATCGCGGATTTCCTTAACCATATGCGGCTTCATGCGGTTACCGCCATTTGCAATCGCTGAAACATATTGCACGAGCTGCATTGGTGTGTACGTATCATACTGTCCGATAGCAAGGTCAAGCAGCTTACCTGGAGATACTTCGGAACCTTTGAATCCGCTCATTTCATTAGGAAGATCAATTCCCGTGCGAACACCCAAGCCAAACTGGGCAAATGAATTCCTCATAGTTGAAAACGCGCCTGAACTAATGTTCAAAGGTTCATTCGGTACATAATGCGCACCCGCAATATTAATGGCCGTTCTGAACATATAAACGTTCGAAGATACTTTCAATGCGGTCAAATCATTTATGTTTCCGAAGTCACTATATGAACCTTTGGGCGGTGTACCTTTGATTCTCAACTTCGTATCGTAAAAGTACGTACCCGGCTGGATCGCACCTTGCTGATAACCGGTTAAAACGGTAGCGCCTTTAACCGCAGACCCCATCGTATAGGAAGTTGTGATATTTCCTAATGCGAAGTCCTCAATGGTGGATTTCCCCGTTTTTGGGTCCTTCTCATATTTCTTACCGGCCATCGTCAACACTTCCCCTGTATCGGGATCCATCATGACGACAAAGGCCCTGTCCAAGAATTTGGTGTTACCCATTTTTTTCTTGGCAATCAATTGCTTTTCAATAATTTCCTCAGTAGCAAGCTGTAAATCCATATCAACTGTCAATATAAGATCTTTTCCTCGCGAACCTTCAGAAATCACTTCAGAATCGACGACATTTCCTGATTTATCGGTCACATTCCTTACTTTCGCTTTCTGCCCTTGAAGGATATCTTCGTATTGCGCCTCAATATAACTCTTACCTACACGGTCATTCCGGCTGTAATCACGTGCGAGGTAGTAGTCCAGGCTTTCACTAGGCAACCCTTCTTCAGAAGAAGAAACTTTACCCAATACAGATTTAAGTGTTTTATTATATGTATAAAAACGATCCCAATCTGTAGAAATATCGACCCCTGGGAGCGAATCAAGGTTTTCACTCACCTTGGCGAATTCTTCTTTTGTTACTTTCTTGTTTTTCACAATTTGCGGGGTAAGGGCATATCCGCTTGCAAATTCCCTATAGATGGCAAGAACTTCAAGATCCTTTTCCGAAAGCTTTGTTTCTTCTTCAGTAATCCGATCAATCTGAAGCTTATACAAATCACTTTCTTCCATCTCGCCCTCTTCCACTTTTTTGCGCTCTTTATCGGTAATCTTTTTCTCGGCCAGCTTCGGATTCTTCAAAATCCAAAAATCCTTTTTATCGCGTTCAGTCACCTTATCTGTTTCCTTTTCGATCAACTTCGCGAGTTTCTCAGCCGTTTCCACCATTTCTGTTTGTTTCGTACCTTGCTTTCGTGTATATGTAATTGCATCCAGTGGTTGGTTATCGACCATAAGTTTTAAATTACGGTCATACATTTTCCCACGGGGTACCGAATTATTCACGGTCACTTCCTCTGTTCTTTCAATCTCACGCCGGTAATCATCACCATAAACAATCTGTACAACACCCAAGCGTAAAATTAAAGCGGAAAACAAAACAAACACTAAAAAGAAAAGAATATTCAATCTGAAAGGCACATGCGTCTTTTTCTTTTTCTTTTTATTCACACTAAGCCACACATCCTTTTTACATAGTCATAATAGATCCTATACTATTCTATAGAACATTTGTCTTTTTTTCTACCTTAGTGTTCTAGAAATATTAAACATCTACGAACTTTACATAAAAAGTGACTTACGGCTCATAAATCCTACAACCGTAAGTCATGTAGATTGAAAAGAGGCCTCTAAGGCCTCTTTTCAATCTTGGTCAATGATATCGATTTTCCGTACAAACCAATATATCACGGTATGCCCTGCCCCGACGATCAACAGATAAATCGGCAGTAATTGCTTTAGGTCGAATAACATGACGGAAAGTATGAATCCTGATATGGATACAATCCTTCCAATATGAACGAACAATTCCCGGACAACGATATATTCAATCCTCATTTCTGCTGCTTTCCAAGCCCGGCCTATAATATCATAGGTCAGTGATATATAAGGGACCAAAAGAATAGGATAAGCGGTTGCGACAATTGCCCCATAAATGAGAAGCTTCCCGAATGTGATATCAAATGCAATCAATAAGACCCCTGCATACAACAGGATTCCTCCAATAAGTATCGCCTTTTTGCGCATCGGCTGTTTTATATATCGTGAAGCAAAAAAATACGCAACGAATGATATGGCCGAATTTAACAGACCATAGCTCCCTAAGGCAAGTTCACTATCCGTCTGAATGAAAACGGTAATCGAAATGATGAACATGAATGTGCCCTCTCGTATCCCTTGAAAAAAGTGAGCACGAGTGATCAAGCGCCAATTCCGATTATTTTTCCGTTCCTGCAATATCCTAAAGAAGCAATACCTGCCATGAGCCGGACGTCTTTTTAACGAAAAGCTAAGAAAAACCGCAACGGAAAACAATAGCAAAGACAATCCGAATACAATGGAATATCCCGTGAATTTCTCAAGCCTCGAAATGATGAACCCTGAAAGAATCGGACCGACCATTCCCCCAATGGATGATAAAATCCCTAAAAATCCATTGAAGAAATCCCTGGTTTCCGGTTCAGTTATTTCAAAAGTCAAGACATTATAGGCAAGCCAATAAAACCCATAACCGATTCCTAACAGCCCACCAAGCAACCAAAGGAAATCCGTTGCCCGTGTGCCGACCAATAGGACCGATAAATAAAACAGGGCCAAAAAGATAACACCCAGACGCAAAACAATGATTCGGTCAACCTTTTTCGCGAGCCTGCCGGCAAAGACAAAAGTAAGCGGTTGAAAAAGCACCACGGTTAGATTATATACGGCAATATCAACAATTTGACCGGATTGTTTCCACAAGTACACATTAACGAATGTATTGGATAAAGCAATACTTAGGCTGTACAGCCCGCCAATAAACAAAAGGAGGTGCAAATCCTTCTTCCCGCCCGCTTCACCCAACCATCTCTCTAAAATACCCATTGTTTTAACTCTCCTTTAAATTCCACTCTAGTGTTTGAAAAAACAAAAGAATTTATGTAAAAAAAGGTAAAGAAAACTCTTCGATTGGCGAGCCAGGTGGCGATGACAGAGAAGTAGTTGCCCTTATACTGTTTTCCTTAAAGCTCTTCCTATTAAATCACGAACAGTATAAAGAAAACTCTGCGACTGGCGAGCCAGGATGGCGATGACTGAGACGTAGTTGCCCTTATACTGTTTTCCTTAAAGCTCTTCCTATTAAATCACGAACAGTATAAAGAAAACTCTGCGACTGGCGAGCCAGGATGGCGATGACTGAGACGTAGTTGCCCTTATACTGTTTTCCTTAAAGCTCTTCCTATTAAATCACGAACAGTATAAAGAAAACTCTGCGACTGGCGAGCCAGGATGGCGATGACTGAGACGTAGTTGCCCTTATACTGTTTTCCTTAAAGCTCTTCCTATTAAATCACGAACAGTATAAAGAAAACTCTGCGACTGGCGAGCCAGGATGGCGATGACTGAGACGTAGTTGCCCTTATACTGTTTTCCTTAAAGCTCTTCCTATTAAATCACGAACAGTATAAAGAAAACTCTGCGACTGGCGAGCCAGGATGGCGATGACTGAGACGTAGTTGCCCTTATACTGTTTTCCTTAAAGCTCTTCCTATTAAATCACGAACAGTATAAAGAAAACTCTGCGACTGGCGAGCCAGGATGGCGATGACTGAGACGTAGTTGCCCTTATACTGTTTTCCTTAAAGCTCTTCCTATTAAATCACGAACAGTATAAAGAAAACTCTGCGACTGGCGAGCCAGGATGGCGATGACTGAGACGTAGTTGCCCTTATACTGTTTTCCTTAAAGCTCTTCCTATTAAATCACGAACAGTATAAAGAAAACTCTGCGACTGGCGAGCCAGGATGGCGATGACTGAGACGTAGTTGCCCTTATACTGTTTTCCTTAAAGCTCTTCCTATTAAATCACGAACAGTATAAAGAAAACTCTGCGACTGGCGAGCCAGGATGGCGATGACTGAGACGTAGTTGCCCTTATACTGTTTTCCTTAAAGCTCTTCCTATTAAATCACGAACAGTATAAAGAAAACTCTGCGACTGGCGAGCCAGGATGGCGATGACTGAGAAGTAGTTGCCCTTATACTGTTTCCCTTAAAAGCTCTCTCAAATAAAATCAAGAACAGTATAAAGAACACTCTTCGATTGGCGAGCCAGGTGGCGATGACAGAGAAGTAGTTGCCCTTATACTGTTTTCCTTAAAGCTCTTCCTATTAAATCAAGAACAGTATAAAGAAAACTCTTCGACTGGCGAGCCAGGATGGCGACGACAGAGAAGGAGTTGCACTTATACTGTTTTCCTTAAAGCGCTTCCTATTAAATCAAGAACAGTATAAAGAAAACTCTTCGCCTGGCGAGCCAGGATGGCGATGACAGAGAAGTAGTTGCCCTTATACTGTTTTCCTTAAAGCTCTTCCTATTAAATCAAGAACAGGATAAAGAAAACTCTTCGACTGGCGAGCCAGGATGGCGACGACAGAGAAGGAGTTGCACTTATACTGTTTTCCTTAAAGCGCTTCCTATTAAATCAAGAACAGTATAAAGAAAACTCTTCGCCTGGCGAGCCAGGATGGCGATGACAGAGAAGTAGTTGCCCTTATACTGTTTTCCTTAAAGCTCTTCCTATTAAAGCAAGAACAGTATAAAGAAAACTCTTCGACTGGCGAGCCAGGATGGCGATGACAGAGAAGTAGTTGCACTTATACTGTTTTCCTTAAAAGCTCTCTCAAATAAAATCAAGAACAGTATAAAGAAAACTCTTCGATTGGCGAGCCAGGATGGCGACGACAGAGAAGTAGTTGCCCTTATACTGTTTCCCTTAAAATCTTTTCCCTTTAAATCAAAAACAGTATAAAGAACACTCTTCGATTGGCCAGCCAGGATGGCGACGACAGAGAAGTAGTTGCCCTTATACTGTTTCCCTTAAAATCTTTTCCCTTTAAATCAAAAACAGTATAAAGAAAACTCTTCGATTGGCGAGCCAAGATGGCGATGACAGAGAAGTAGTTGCCCTTATACTGTTTTCCTTAAAAGCTTTTCCCTTTAAATCAAGAACAGTATAAAGAAAACTCTTCGATTGGCGAGCCAAGATGGCGCTGACAGAGAAGTAGTTGCCCTTATACTGTTTTCCTTAAAAGCTTTTCCCTTTAAATCAAGAACAGTATAAAGAACACTCTTCGACTGGGAGACGAAGGGGATGTTCATGAATTTGGGGTGTTCACTCGTGAATTCGGACTTTTACTCGTGTATTTCGAGTTTTCACTCATGAATTGGGGGGGTTACTCGTGAATCGATGCTTTTATTCGTGAATTTTGAGCTTTTACTCGTGAGTTTTGGGCATTTACTCGTGAATTTCGGGCTTTTACTCGTGAGTTTTGGGCATTTACTCGTGAGTTTTGAGCTTTTATTCGTGAATTTGAAGATTTTACTCGTGAATTTATGCGTTCTCGTAAATTCGGAGCTTTTACTTGTGAATTTCTTTCATTTCTTTTGGGAGAAACAAGCAATACGAGATGCCTTTTAATATTCCGGTTCGGTTGAAACCAAAAAAAGACGGGATTCCTTTTGTAAAAGGAATCCCGTCTTTTTTAATTACAAATTATTTTGCAGCGCTGTAACGTTTTGCAACTTCATCCCAGTTTACAACATTCCAGAAAGAATTGATGTATTCAGGACGGCGGTTTTGGTAGTTTAAGTAGTAAGCATGCTCCCAAACGTCCAATCCAAGTAGCGGTGTTTTACCTTCTGATAATGGATTGTCTTGGTTTGGTGTACTTGTTACTTCCAACTCGCCATTGTTGACTGCAAGCCAAGCCCAGCCAGATCCGAAACGAGTAGTAGCCGCTTTAGCGAACTCTTCTTTAAAGCTGTCAAAGCTTCCGAATTTTGAAGTGATGGCATCCGCTAATTCACCAGTTGGTTGTCCGCCGCCGTTAGGTGAAAGGATTTCCCAGAATAAAGTGTGGTTAGCGTGTCCGCCACCATTGTTGCGTACAGCTGTACGAACAGCTTCAGGTACTGCGTCAAGGTTAGCGACGATTTCTTCTACGCTTTTGCTTAGAAGTTCTTGGTTGCCTTCAAGCGCATTGTTCAGGTTTGTCACATATGTGTTGTGATGTTTAGTGTGGTGAATGTTCATCGTTTCTTTGTCGATGTGTGGTTCTAATGCATCATATGCATACGGTAATTGTGGAAGTTCAAAAGCCATAATAAAATTCCTCCCTATGTAAGCTGTTTTTTTGAGGGCTTCAGTTCTCGAAAGATACCTAAAGCTCGCTAGCAATAGAGTATCAAATTTTTGTAACCGTTTCAAACCATATGCCTCAATTTTTCATTTTTCTATTATTTTTCCTATGAGAATACCACGAATATAAAATATCCTATCATCAGAAGCTGTATGATGCCTTTTGTGATTACGCTGCTTATAAAACCTACAACGGAACCAAGGCCGATTTTGGAAGCAGTAACAGGGTCTTGTTTATGTACCAGGATCTCTGCCAGGAATGCCCCGATGAATGGACCTATCAGAATTCCGACGAATGGAATCACGAATGGCCCGACCAGAAGCCCAATCGTACTGCCCCAAATACCCGCTTTCGTGCCGCCATACTTTTTGACCCCGACCATGTTGGCAATATAATCGGCTGCGAATAAAAGGATGACGAATAAAATTTGGACCGTCCAGAAAAACCAGCCAAATGGTTCAAAAGAATAAAAAAGTCCATATAACAATATTCCGCCAAAAATGAACAAAACACTTGGGATGATTGGAAAAATCAGACCGACAAATCCCATTATGAACATGAGGGTGATTATTATCCAAAATAGTGTGTCCATATCTCAAAAGCCCCTTTCTCATTTAATTTATAATTTGATTTATCTCTCCATAATTACCTCATTACTGTTGTTTGAAACCAATGAAGCTGAATACAGGTTGTTTTATTTTTCCCATATAGTTAAAATTGGTTAGGAATCTTATATAGATAGGTGCTGAAAACATTGAACATATTCAAACAACTATGGGTTAGCATATTTTCCCCTAAAGATATCGCTTCCTTTCAAAACCAAGGTATCGGGAAAACGATTTTATACGTTTTCTTTATAAGTCTCATCGCCTTTCTCCCTTCAGCTTTTTATTTCGGTACAATGATAGTTGACGGGATAGATGCCATGCACGAAACAGTATCCGAAGACTTACCGGCATTTGAAATCAAAAATGGCACGTTGACGACTGAAGAAGATGAGCCATTTAGCCTGAATAAAAACGGATATCAAATTTTTGTGGATGGCACGGGAGCCTTGACCCCGGAAAAGGTAGCTGCAGAAGCTGATGAGGCTGTCGCACTTTTGAAGTCTGACCTGGTTTTCGTATCCGGAGGCAATGTGCAATCCTCTCCTTATTCAGTTCTGGAGGGAGATAATCAGGAAATATCCACTTGGCTTGATTCAGTTGAATCTGTGCTGCCGATCATCATTCCATTGCTTCTACTCATATTATACCTGTTTACTGCTAGCGGAATCTTCATTAAAGTGACAATCATTGCTGCTTTTGGTCTTTTTTTCAAGAACGCTCTTGGCCGTCCACTTTCCTACAGGCATCTTTGGAGAATTAGTGCATACAGCATAACTCTTGCCACCATATTCTTCACCATCATGGATGCTTTTCAAGCAATTGTACCATTCGCTTCCATCATTAGCTGGTTTGTTACATTAATGATGTTATATTTATCCATTAAAGAAACATCAGCCAATAAGATGGGAAATTGAGGTTAAATAAGATCCGGACCCACCTAGGTCCGGATTTTTTTGCTTTTGCACAAAACCGGGCAATCCTTGCCATTCCCTCGTATGACTACAGTCATCATTTTTTATATCTACTTAATTCGACAAAATACTCACCCAGTTATTACTATACTTATGATTGAAATAGTATTTAAGAGGTGATAGACGTGAAAGAGAGTCATATTGATGTACAGTGGTTGTTACTCATATTGGAGGCAAAAAAGAGTGGGCTGACCCAAAAGGAAATTCGCTCCTTTCTCAGCAATCATTCAAATAATAAGGATGTTACTCAACTGAAATAGACAATTTGAACGGCCACTCTCACATTCCATTTGAAAAATCGCCCATTTTTAGGCATATTTTTTGCCCCCTCCAAGTATAGATGAATTAAAGACAAGCTTGGGAGGATGGAAAATTGAAACGGCTACTGCTTTTTATCTCATTCTGTTTCACTTTATTTATTATTTATTTTGATTTGACTACGGGTACCCTGCCGGCTTCCCATCCACCTGCCTCTACAGGCGAACCGGCCGTGCCGGCCAGCCAGCCTGAATCCGCACCGTCTGCCGCTTATAAAGAAATCACAATGCAACCCGGGGATACCTTACTCTCCATCGTCGAAAAGGAAAAAGGCAAATCCAATCACCCAATCGAAACGATCATCTCTGACTTTCAAAGTTTGAATGAGGGATTGAAGCCAGAAAATATGCAGATTGGCAAAACTTATAAAATTCCCGTTTATAAATAACTTTCATATGGGGATTAGTGCCTTCACAAACACACTTAAGGGGATTTCCAAATACCAAAAACTCCCATAAATAGGAGATGTCACTTATTGAAAAAAGATTATGCGTCCTATTTCCTTGTCAAGCGGTAAGTACATTGATACAATATTTCAGAGAAACAAATTAAAAATCAAAACTGATTTTTTCCTAAAGGAGAGAATTCCACTTGAGTGAAATCATACATCGCACCAAAACGCGGCCAATTAAAGTCGGAAACTTAACGATTGGCGGCAATAATGAAGTTATAGTACAAAGCATGACAACGACAAAAACACATGATGTTGAAGCAACGGTTGCAGAAATCCTTCGTCTTGAAGAGGCGGGATGTCAAATCGTACGCGTAGCCTGTCCGGATGAAAGGGCAGCTGACGCAATCTCTGAGATAAAAAAACGGATAAACATCCCTCTTGTAGTCGATATTCATTTCGATTACAAACTTGCTCTGAAGGCAATCGAAGGCGGAGCGGATAAAATCAGGATAAACCCTGGTAATATCGGACGCCGTGAAAAGGTTGAAGCAGTCGTGAAAGCTGCGAAGGCTAAAGGAATACCAATCCGTATCGGCGTCAATGCTGGTTCTCTAGAGAAGAAAATCCTCGAGAAATATGGCTACCCGACTGCTGATGGAATGGTGGAAAGTGCTTTACACCATATCAAGATTCTAGAAGATCTGGATTTTCATGATATTATCGTTTCGATGAAAGCTTCCGATGTGAATTTAGCAATCGAGGCATATGAAAAAGCTTCAAAAGCATTCGATTATCCTTTACACCTTGGGATCACGGAATCAGGTACACTGTTCTCCGGAACCGTAAAGAGCGCTGCCGGACTAGGTGCCATCCTAAGTCAGGGTATCGGAAGCACGATTCGTGTTTCCTTAAGTGCCGATCCCGTCGAAGAGGTGAAGGTGGCAAGGGAGCTCCTAAAAGTATTCGGCCTTGCTTCCAACATGGCCACTTTAATTTCCTGCCCAACTTGCGGTCGAATCGAGATTGATTTGATTTCCATCGCCAATGAAGTTGAAGAGTACATCCAGACGGTTAAAGCACCAATCAAGGTATCAGTGCTTGGTTGTGCTGTAAACGGCCCTGGAGAAGCCCGTGAGGCTGATATCGGCATAGCCGGCGCCCGCGGTGAAGGTTTACTGTTTAGAAAAGGACAAATCGTACGTAAAGTGCCTGAAGAGACGATGGTCGAGGAACTGAAAAAGGAAATTGACAAAATCGCTGAAGAGTACTATGAAAAACAAAGAGCCGAAGCTGCTGCAGCAGCATTACTAAATAAATAAAACAAAGAATCCCGAATTTTCATTATCGGGATTTTTTGTTTTTTATCATTTGAAAAACCCTTTGATGTAAATGACATCAAAGGGTTTAACGATGCTAAAAGAACGGGGCAATAAATATGCCAACGATGATGGAGACAACACCTATGCCGATGGCCCAAGTACCCAGGTTCGATCCCCGGCTTCTTGCCACTATACCTACAATGATACCCACAATCCCTAAAATGAAAGGCATCATGAATAACGATAAAATGGAGATGATCAATGCTATGACACCAATGGCTTTTCCTCTTGATGCCACATTCCCCAAACCATTACCCTCTTCGGTTTCATCATTTTTATATGACCTGATTCGCTGAGGCGGTGTTGAAATCTCGGCAGACGTTTCTTCCTGATAACGGTTATCCATGTTGGTTATGGTCTCACCGCTCTCATATCGTCTGTCATCTTCAGGTTTATCTTCATTATAATACCGCTCATGATGCTGATCATCCACAACGGATGGTTCACTGCCCTCTTTCGTCAATTGCATTTCATCGTCAATACTGGAGTATTGATCTTTTTCCATTCGTGCATCCCTCACTTTCGTTTGTGAAGCATTTATAGTGTATGTAAAAATCGCAGGAACCCATCGTGAAAATGGTTTCATGTCTTGGAAATAAATATGGGTTTTTACCAAAGCTATGATGGGATATGTTACACTATTACAAGTATTGAAAATGAGGAGAGATTCATCATGAAAAAACGTTTTGGCATCGATATAGACGGGACTGTCACAAGACCTGATTCCATGGTTCCCTTTTTAAATAAAGCATTTCAACTGAATTTAGCATATGAAGACATAACCGAATATGACTTATTGCCTTTCGTGAATGTTCCAAAAGAGGATTTCACTAAATGGTTCATCGAGACCGAGCCGCTCATCTATTCCGAATCATTATTGGCTGAAGGTGCGAAAGATGTATTGGAAAAATGGACAGAACAAGCCAACCTTTATTTCATCAGTGCCAGGAGCTCCCGTTTATTGGATGTAACGAAGAATTGGTTCACGAGTAATCAAGTCCTATATGATCATATAGAGCTTGTAGGTTCACACGATAAGATTGCTGCAGCCAAAAAATTCGAAGTCGATCTCTTTTTGGAGGACAAGCACGATAATGCAGTGGCGATTTCAGAAGAGTGTAAAATACCCGTGATTTTATTTAATACCCCTTACAACCAAGATCCCGTGCCTGAAAGGGTGATTCGGGTCAACAATTGGCAAGAAGCCTCTGCCTGGGTGAATCAATGGATGTCAGGGAAACCGGCAACTATAAAATGAGACAAGAAAAAACCATTGACTTGAGGTCAATGGTTTTTTATGCTTCCAAAGATACGCTACATGCAGGACAGCGTCCGTAAATTTCAAATTTATGCCCCGAAACATCGTAGTCCTTCAAGCTTTCCTGAAGTTCCTGCATCGGGCACAATTCAATTTCTTTCGTTTTTCCACAGTTCAAACAGATGAAGTGGTGATGGTGGGAAGAATGACCGCATGTAAAACGAAAACGCTTTTCCCCTTCCAACTCGGTCGCTTCAAAGATGCCCAGCTCGACAAATAATGAAAGATTTCTGTAAATCGTATCGAAGCTTAAACCTGGATAATCCTGTTTCATATTCTCCAATACATCTTTGGCCGTTAAATATTTATCGCTGGAAGAGAAGAGCTGAAGCATTTCTTCCCTCTTTCCTGTATGCTTAAAACCTTTATCTTTTAAAAGTTGCATGGCAGTAGTTACGTTCAAAATACATCACCCCATCTATCGATTTTTCCACTTATCAAACAAAATTGACAAGATGAGAATTAGTACAGCTATTATTACAATGGTCCCGCCGGGAGCGAGGTCAAGGTTGTATGATAAGAATAATCCGCCTATGACGGAAACTTCACCGAATAATACCGAATAACCAATCATCTGCTTAAAGCCCTTGGCAAAGCGGAGACTGGCTGCTACCGGGAGCGTCATGAGCGAAGAAACAAGTAATATGCCAATGATTTTCATGGAAGCGGCAATAACCAATGCGACCATGACGATAAAAATAAAATGAATCGCTTTATAAGGGATTCCAGACGCTTTGGCATGCTCTTCATCAAATGATAACAGAAATAATTCTTTATACAATAAAGTGAGCATCAAGGCTACGACTAGCCCCACTGCCAAAATGACGTACAAGTCCGCACGGCTGACGGCACTGACACTGCCGAATAAATAACCATATAAATCCGTATTGAAACCATCAGCAATGGATATGAAGATGACACTAAGACCCATGCCGCCGGACATAATGATCGGGATTGCAAGCTCTTGGTAATGCTTGTACACCCCTCTTAATTTTTCGATGAATAATGAACCACCTACAGAAAACGCCATTCCAATATAAAGTGGATTCAATCCTGCTAAAGATAGAAAGCTCTTCTGCAGCAATAAACTGAACGCTATACCAGCAAGCGCTACATGACTGAGCGCATCGGAAATCATCGACATCCGCCTTACCACGACAAAAACGCCCACTAATGGCGCAATCGCTCCGATGATGATTCCGGTCAAGAATGCGTTCTGCAAAAATTCAAATTGCAATATCCCCGATATCATTGGGCTATCCTCCAAAACATATTAATGATCATGATTTAAAAATTGGACTCCATGTCCATAAATGGACGAGAGTTCACCTTCATCCAACTCATTATATTCACAGGCATCCCCATGAAAATGAAGCTTTTTATTCAAGCAGGCGACATGTGTGACTTTATCGGTCACAGTACCAACATCATGGGTTACTAAAATCAGGGTTATTCCTAATTTTTTATTCAACATCTCAAGCATTTCATAAAATTGGTGGACGTTTTTTGAATCAACGCCAACAGTGGGCTCATCCAATATCATCAATTCCGGCTCGCTGACCAGTGAACGGGCAATGAATACCCTCTGCTGCTGGCCTCCGGACAATTCCCCGATATTGCGATTTTGATATTCCAGCATGTCCACTGATTCCAGAGCCTTCTTAACCTTTTGCTTATCCTCTTTGCCAGCGAACTTAAATAAGCCTATTTTTTTGGTCAAACCGCTCTGAACCACCTCAAATACAGTGGCAGGGAATCCTGAGTTGAAGGAATTCGCCTTTTGGGAAACGAACCCGACCTTTTGCCAATCTTTAAAGCGCCGAATGTCTTCCCCGAATATTTCAATTTTCCCCTTTTGGAGCTTGAACAGACCAAGCAGCAATTTCAAAAGCGTTGATTTACCGGATCCATTCGGCCCGACGATAGCTAGGAATGCCCCTCTGGGAATTTCAAGCGAAACATGTTCCAGCACCAGATCTTTTGTATATTTGTAAGATATATCTTCAAATTTAACTATGGGGTTTACTACATTATCCAAAGAGATCACCTATTTTTTAAGAATCATTACGATTAACAATCGTTAGTATAAATCAAAGAAGTCCAGATGTAAAGAATCCGGTCCTCCGAACAAGTGCCGATATGCCTTGAATCACAAAAAAATGTTATCTGAACCAATTTCGTAATCAAACAAAGTTTCATGTTCACATACATCCACTTCCTTCATATGTTTTAACAAAGGAGGAGATCGTTTGAAATTATTTGAAATGATGGTCAATCATAAAATCAACAGTATACGCCCAGATGAACTGCTTTCCCTTGCTAAACAGCATAAGGTTGCACTCACTCAAAAACAAGCACAGGATATTACTGCACTTCTAGCCGGTAAAAATATTAACATTTTTGATATACGTCAAAGACAGAACGTACTTGGTCAAATTACAAAAGTTGCCGGAGCAAGCACGGCCAGGGAAATAGAATCCCTCTTCAACAACCTTACATCCAATTTTTAAAGATTCCAAGCCTGCTGACGACAGTCTTTATTTGAGCATACTTAATCCAAATGCAAAATGAAAGGACGATTCATCTTCATATCGATGAATCGTCCCTTTCTATTTGTGATAATTGGAATCTGATCTTTTCCAATAAATCTTCTTCAAATTGTTTATTCTTGAACATATCAATTTCGAATTTATATGGGGCCTTTTTGTCTTTTTTGTCTTCCCCTACATAAGGTGTTTCCAGGATTTTAGGAACAGAGCTTAATTGCGGATGGTGGACAATATCATTCAAAGCCTTAAAACCAATATGACCGAAACCAATGTTTTCATGGCGGTCCTTACGCGTGCCGCGTTCGTTTTTACTATCGTTTATGTGAAGTACCTTGATTCGGTCAACGCCGACCACTTTATCAAATTCATTCAGTACTCCATCGAAATCCTCGATGATATTATATCCGGCATCGTGAGTATGGCAAGTATCGAAGCAAACCGATAATTTTTCATTATGGGTCACACCATCAATGATCATCGCCAGCTCTTCGAAAGACCTGCCACATTCGGAACCTTTACCCGCCATCGTTTCAAGGGCAATCTGAACTTTATCATCGGCAGTCAGCACTTCATTCAAACCTTCGATGATTCTCTTGATTCCCAGTTCGCTTCCAGCACCGACATGCGCACCTGGATGAAGTACGATCTGCCTTGCGCCAATCGCTTCGGTCCGATCGATTTCGCTGCGTAAGAAGTTGACTCCAAGTTCGTATGTGGCTGGATTCGTGGTATTTCCTATATTAATGATATACGGAGCATGGACGACGATATCACTGATTCCATTTTCCTCCATATGCAATCTTCCGGCTTCGATATTTAAATCCTCGATTTTTTTACGTCTTGTGTTTTGAGGGGCCCCTGTATAGATCATGAATGTATTGGAGCCATACGAAGCCGCTTCCTGACTCGCAGCAAGAAGCATGCCTTTCCCGCTCATTGAAACATGCGATCCAATCTTCAGCATCTGATTTCTCCCCTATTTCTTTCTCTGTATACGACGTTCGCGTTTTTTAAAGTTTTCCACATCTCGTTGAATTTTCTTCTTGTATCCTGGCTTGACTTTAGTTGGCTTCTTAATGTGCCTGCTCGCCTTAACATCGATATCAGATTTTTGTTTTTTACGGTTTTTCCGTTTATTACGCTCGTCGATATCAACCCAATCACCGTTTTGGATATCGGCATCACGGAACTCGATGCCCATTTTTTCAAGGCGGTTCAATGCATCTTCATCGGAAGTATCGTAAATGGTAGTGGCAATGCCTGAATATCCTGCACGAGCCGTCCTTCCCGTCCTATGGATATAAAAATCCAAATCTGAAGGCAATTCATAGTTAATGATATGACTTACACCTTCAATATCGATTCCACGGGAAGCCAGATCAGTCGCAACGATGAATTGATACTCCAAATCATTGATTTGCTTCATCATTTTTTTACGCTCACGAGGCGTTAAATCCCCATGAATACGGCCGACATTCAACCCTTTATCGATTAAGGAATTAGCCACATGGTCCGCCATTTTCTTTGTGTTCGTGAAAATAATCGCCAAATATGGATTATAACGAACGATGATGTCATGAAGCAACTGCTCTTTGTTCCGGTGGCGAAGCGGTACGAGAACATGTTCGATTTTCGAAGCGGTCGCCTGCTTGGGATTCACCTGAACATACTTTGGATTCTCCATATATTTATTCAAAAACGGCTTCAATTTTTCTGGGATGGTTGCCGAAAAGACAAGCATTTGAATTTTTTCAGCCATGCGTGATGCAAATAAATCGACATCTTCTATGAATCCCATATCTAGCATAAGATCCGCTTCATCGACCACAAGCATTTTTGCTGTGTACACCTGTAATGCCTGGGCTTCAACCAAGTCCTTGATCCGGCCCGGCGTACCAATTACCAATTGCGGCTGTGTCTTCAATTTATCGATCATTCGCTGTTTATCAGTTCCACCGATGAAACAACGGACTTGAATCTGCTCATCCTCAGGGAAATGGTCAGCAATTTTCAAAGCTTCTTTGTAGATTTGGTTCGCTAACTCACGGGTTGGTGCGGAAATAATCGCTTGAACCTCATTTTTACCAGCATCAAGCCTGTTCATGATCGGCAGCAAATAGGAATGTGTCTTTCCTGTACCTGTCTGCGACTGTCCAATTAAGCTACTTCCCTTTAAAAGCGACGGAAGCACGCGCTCTTGAATTTCCGTCGGCTTATCGAACCCTAAAGTACGAACCGCATCTAGAATGTAGCTTTTCAAATTAAATCGTTCAAATTGATTTTGTTTCATCAAAAAACCCCTTTATCCTGTCAGTCATAAGACATGTCCTGTTATTATAATAAATTTTACACAAAAAGCGCAAGCGCCTGGGTTGCTCGTGAAGAAAATAGGGATTGTCCCATAAGGCGCTTTTTGCCTTGTGAGGGCAATCCTCTTTTTCACATCGAACTAGGCGCTGAAGCTGGATTACACAAAAAGCGCAAGCGCCTGGGTTGCTCGTGAAGAAAATAGGGATTGTCCCATAAGGCGCTTTTTGCCTTGTGAGGGCAATCCTCTTTTTCACATCGAGCTAGGCGCTGAAGCTGGATTACACAAAAAGCGCAAGCGCCTGGGTTGCTCGTGAAGAAAATAGGGATTGTCCCATAACGGTAAGGTCATTCGCCTTTTCCGATATGCCCCATTCATTCTAATCATAAAAGCGCATACGCTGAGGTTAGTTCTCTTAAAATGGACTCTTGCAAACGAAAAGCCCCTGTCCTGGTCATAGCGTATCCCCCGCAGACATGGAGCTAAAAGACTACCGTTACCATCTTACCTTCTTTCCGGTTACTTCACAACTGCCCAGTCACTCTTTCCTCAAACCTTTTTTGTCGAGTTGCATAATTTATATAGAAGATTACACCAGCATATAATATTCTTAGGAGGTGAAACCTATGTTCCCAAATAGAAATCGTCAACCCGGACCCGGTTTTCCGCCACCCAATGGCCGAAGGAGGCAGCAGCCCCCTGCTCCATTCAGGCAGTCACCGCAAATTCCCCATCCTTATCAGCAGATGCAGCGTCCGATGATTCCAAACAGACCGCATGTGCCACAGGGACCTCAAGGTTTCCGCGGCCCATTCAACCAACAGCAGCGGCAGGAAATGCCGCCAGCAAAGAAAGAAGGGTTATTGTCAAAAATACTCGGTAAGTCGAAACAAAAAGCAGCTTCTCCGAATTTGTTTGCGCCAGCGGGTTCCACTAACCAAAGTTCTTCAAGAAGCAGCGGAGGCGGTATCTTAGAAACATTAAAAAACCCCGATTCCCTTAATAATATGCTTTCCAACACGCAAAAGGTGTTGCAAGCGGCTGAACAATTCACGCCTATGGTGGAACAATACGGTCCAGTGATTAAAAACCTGCCTTCCATGTGGAAAGTTTTCCGAAGCATATCATCAGCCGATGAGACCAAGGACGACGGAGCTTCCGTTGAAAGCGGCCCCGCGGTTGGGGCACAAGAAAACAGTGAGGTAAAAACGGTTTCGAAGAAAAAAGAAAAAGCTATAGAAGCTAACCCCACTGCGCCAATTCGTCCCGAAACCAAAAGGAAGAGATCTTCAGGTCCCAAGCTTTATATTTAAAGGCTACAAAAAAATTACCAATAACTGATTTTATGTAAATATGATGTTTTGTAATATCATCTATGGTCTTATATAATAGAAAGGTATAAAAAGTGAGAGTTTCTTGCCTTGAAGGAGGACACATAGATGAAAGTGATTAAAATTTCCCCGCGCGGCTATTGTTATGGCGTTGTCGATGCCATGGTCATCGCCCGAAATGCGGCTTTAGATAAAACCTTGCCACGTCCCATTTACATTTTAGGAATGATCGTGCATAACAAACATGTGACGGATGCGTTTGAAGAAGAAGGCATCATCACGTTGGACGGCAGCAACCGCAACGATATCATCGAACAGGTGGACAGCGGAACCGTCATCTTTACTGCTCACGGCGTTTCGCCTGAGATCAGGAAGATCGCTGAGAAAAAAGGGCTTGTGACGCTTGATGCAACATGTCCCGATGTTACCGCAACACATGACTTAATTCGGGAAAAACAAGCGGAAGGCTATCAAATCATTTATATTGGCAAAAAAGGCCATCCGGAACCTGAGGGTGCTGTCGGAGTTGCTCCCGATGTCGTTCACCTGGTTCAAAAGGATGAAGATGTGGAAGCCTTGACTTTGAATAGTGATAAGATCATCGTCACCAATCAAACAACGATGAGCCAATGGGATGTTTTGGATATCATGGATAAAGTCAAGGAAAAGTTCCCACATGCCGAAGTCCATAAGGAAATTTGCTTAGCGACACAGGTTCGCCAAGAAGCCGTTGCCGAGCAAGCTGGCGAAGCTGATGTTTTAATCGTTGTCGGAGATCCTAAGAGTAATAATTCAAACCGTCTTGCACAAGTGTCCCAAGAGATTGCCGGGACGAGAGCTTATCGAATCGCTGACATTTCCGAGCTGAACCTTGAATGGCTAAAAGGTGCAGAAACGGTTGCCGTCACTTCGGGGGCTTCTACACCAACTCCGATCACGAAGGAAGTTATCGCATTTCTAGAACAATATGAAGCAAATGAGGAATCAACTTGGAATACCGAAAAGAAAACGCCATTGCATAAAATTTTACCTAAAATTAAAGTGAAGAAATGATTGCACAAATTCAAAGGCAGCCACTAGGCTGCCTTTTTCGTGTTATCAAATGAAGCGGAATGGGTCTGTATTCAGCCTGGATGGAATGAATTCCACATCGCAGTTCTTTTCGCGGCACGTTTTTTCAAGGAATCGTGCCACCCCTTTTTTCATCACCTTTTCAACATTGTGGCCGGGATCGACGATATTCAGTCCAATCATCATCGCGTCATGGGCTGTATGGTAATACATATCACCTGTAACGTAAACATCAGCACCCTTGAATTTTGCTGTCGTAAAGTATTTATTGCCGTCTCCGCCCAAAACGGCCACTTTTTTTATCGGACTTTGCAGATCTCCCACGACACGCACCTTTTCAACATCGAGTGTCCGCTTCACATGTTCGGAAAATTGTTCAAGCGTCATTTCTTCGGCAAGTACACCAATCTTTCCTAAGCCAAGTGACTCCCCTTTATTCTCCAGTTTATATATATCGTAAGCAACCTCTTCATATGGATGAGCTTTAATCATCGCAGCTAGTACTTTCTTCTCGATATTTTCCGGGAATATCGTTTCAATCCGCATTTCAGCTACTTCTTCAAGCCTTCCTTCAGAGCCGATAACCGGTTCACTGCCTTCACCTGGCAAGAAGCGTCCGGTACCTTCCCCCGAAAACGAACAATTGCTGTAGTTCCCGATCGCTCCGGCCCCCGCCTTGCCCAAGGCTTCCCTCACCTTTTGTTCGTCGGTCTTTGGAACATATACGACCAATTTCTTAAGAGCTGTCTCATAGGTTGGAATCAATACCTCTGTGTCCTGCAATTGAAGCGCTTCGGCAAGTAAATCATTCACTCCGCCCTTAGCAACATCCAAATTGGTATGTGCAGCATAAACAGCGATATCATGTTTGATCAGCTTTTCGATAATGCGGCCTCCAGCTGTGTTTGTATCGATCTTTTTCAATGGTCGGTAAATTAACGGATGGTGGGCAATGATCAATTCCACGCCATGTTCGATCGCTTCGTCTACAACCTCTTCCAGCACATCAAGGGCAATCAGCACTTTAGTAACCGGCTTATTTAACTGCCCGACATGCAGCCCGATTGGATCTCCCTCCATTGCATAATGCTTTGGGGAGAATTGTTCAAACATCTCAATGATTTTGTGACCATTCACTGTCTTCAACCTTTAAGCACCTCCTCGATTACCGAAATTTGGGACTTCAATTCATTGCGCTTCGTTTCCAGTCCGCTTCTTCCGCTTTCATCCAATTGTTCGATGATTCTCTCCAAATGTTTTTTCTCAAGCTGCCATTTTTTTATGAAAATTTCACTGAATTGCTCTCTTAAGAATGGACCAAAAGTGAGGCCCGTTTGCTTGTTTACACCATAAGGGCGGAGCGGGTCTCCTTTTTTGGCAATTAAGATCTCATAGATCTTCCCATCTTCCTCAAGGATCTCCTCTCCAAAAAGCTCCCAGCCATTTTCGATCAGCCAGCTGCGAACATTCGCTGCACCGACATTAGGCTGAAGGATCAGCCTTTCTGCCTTGCCGAGTTTCGCTTTTCCGCTTTCCAATATACTTGATATTAAAGTCCCTCCCATGCCTGCAATCGTAATGCATGTCGCTTCATCGGGATTCAATACTTCAAGCCCATCTCCTTTACGGACCTCTATCTTGTCTCCAAGACCCGTCATTGCCACTTGCTTGCGTGCTGACTGATAGGGTCCTTCTACAACCTCACCTGCTATGGCGCTGGCACACAAGCCGTTAGTCACCGCATAGCACGGCAAGTAAGCATGGTCTGATCCTATGTCTGCCAGGATGCTTCCTTTTGGTATATGTATGGCAACACGTTCTAATCTCATCGATAGTTTTTCATGATTCATATTTATCAACTCTCTTAATTCAAATAATGTCTTGCTATAATTACTTTCCCATTCGATTATACCAAGTTCAATCGAAAAATTACAGAAAGGAGAAATAGGGTTCTTTCTATACATGGGCAAAAGAAAAACTGCAATCTGGATTCTCCCTTTTCTGAATAAATGAAAAACTGACTCAAAAAGTTCGCTTTCCAACGATTTCTTGAGTCAGTTTCATGAATTATTTCAGTCCATGAATATATTCGGCCATGGCGTCAATGTTCTGTTCTTCGACTAAACCTGGTGGCATTGCACCTCGTCCATTAGTGATCACGTCTTTAACCTCGTCCACCGACAGGCGATCGCCAACTCCTTTTAGAGCAGGCCCGACACCGCCTTGATAGGCGTCACCATGACAAGAGATACAGTTTTGCTTATAAATGTCCTCAGGTGATGCTGAGGCACTTTCTGTTTCTTCTGTCTTTTCGCCGCCCTCTTTTTCCTTGGCAAGATCTTTGGCATCACCCAAACCTTTAAACGAAAGTAAAAACATAAGTCCAATACCAAAAACCATGATAATAATAAAAGGCATTACTGGATTGCGATTCATAGTATTTCCTCCCCTATGTAGAACCTAAACTTACCATATTTAATATTATATACAAACAGCTATATATTATTTTACTTGAAAAGAGTTTCAAGTAAAAGCCCAAAAATAGAAGATATTATATAATTTCTTAAAATTGTCAAAAACTTATGTATATTTCCAAACAATTTTACTTTTTCTTACATATGTTTCATAATACCCAAAAATCATTATTTAAAACCGCTGGAATTTCCTTGAATTATAATATTAAAAAGTAAAGAGTGACCAGTGCTCCAAAGCTTCCCACTATGGAAAAATGGAGCAGCTTCAGCTTATAGCCCAATAAAATCCAGAATCCGCAATTAATGAATAAGAAAATATAAAGGATACCCGCTTTGCCGGGTGCCATGAATTCCGCCAAACTGACTGTTAATAAAAGCAATGATAGTACCATCCCCATCAACGCCATCTGAAAAATGATTTTCCTGCCTTTTAAGCGGCGGACTGCCAGCCCAAAGACAAGTATTGAAATTGTTGTCATAAGCATTTGCATTCTTATGGTTATTTCAGTAAAATAATTCAAAAATACAATAAATGCAAAAAAAGTTCCAATCAACACCCCGAAAAAGATGTCGTTTTTTTTGCTCGCGGTTTCATTCGATTTTGATGGCGGCAGTTCGCCTTGACCGTATAATGCAAGCAGGTAATTACAATATTGCTCCGGAAGCATACGACTTTCCTTCCAAGAGTTTATTTCTTGAATGATGATTTTCTTTCTCATTTCATCCATGAATCTCACATCCTCATGATGAACTCCTTTTTAACGGCTTAGCTTTTAAATCTTTTTCCGTTATATGGAAAAATGGATAACTATTGTCCTGATTAGGATTTTTTTACATCGGAATTGAAAAAAAGAGCCGCTCCCGAACGCTGGGCATTCAAAGAGGGCTCTGTTAAGGGCATATATTCTATTCAAGGAAATCTTTCAATCGTTTGCTTCGGCTTGGATGTCTCAGTTTACGCAGCGCCTTCGCTTCGATTTGACGGATACGCTCGCGGGTGACCCCAAACACTTTACCTACCTCTTCAAGTGTACGGGTACGGCCATCATCAAGTCCAAAGCGGAGTCTCAAGACGTTCTCTTCACGGTCAGTAAGAGTATCCAATACGTCTTCAAGCTGTTCTTTCAATAGTTCATATGCTGCATGCTCCGATGGGGAAGTCGCATCCTGATCTTCAATGAAATCACCTAAATGTGAATCGTCTTCTTCACCTATTGGCGTTTCCAATGAAACAGGCTCCTGAGCTATTTTCAAGATTTCACGAACTTTTTCGGGAGTCAGGTCCATGTCCTCCGCAATTTCTTCCGGTGAAGGTTCACGTCCTAAATCCTGAAGAAGCTGTCTTTGGACACGAATCAATTTATTGATGGTTTCCACCATATGCACCGGTATCCGGATCGTTCTTGCTTGGTCGGCAATGGCACGGGTTATCGCTTGGCGAATCCACCATGTTGCATACGTACTGAATTTGAATCCCTTGCGGTAATCAAATTTTTCCACAGCTTTGATAAGTCCCATATTACCTTCCTGAATCAAATCAAGGAAAAGCATTCCGCGTCCGACATAACGCTTGGCGATACTGACAACAAGACGTAGGTTAGCTTCTGCCAAACGGCGTTTCGCTTCTTCATCTCCATCTTCAATTCTCGTCGCCAAAGAGATTTCCTCTTCTGCCGATAAAAGGTCGACCCGGCCAATTTCCTTTAAATACATGCGTACTGGGTCATTAATTTTCACGCCAGGAGGAACACTTAAATCATTTAAGTCAAACTCTTCTTCTTTTGCAAGTTTCTTCTCATCTGGATCATCTTCATCTTCGTCTTCCTCACCATCAGTGAGTATTTCGACGCCGTTTTCTGCTAACACCTCATAGAACTCATCCATTTGATCGGAATCCAACTCAAAACCGCCAATCATTTCAGCGATTTTTTCTAAAGTCAAAGAGCCTCGTTTTTTACCTAGCTCTAGTAGTTTTTCTTTCACCTGTTCAAGGCTAAATTCATTATCAACTTGTTTGGAACGTGCTGGTTTTTCAGCCATTAGTTCCCCTCCTTCCAGGACTTACACCTAAACGACTACAACATTTTACGCAATTTAATGATTTCCATGGCAATTTGTGCAGCAGTGACATAATCACTTCGTCTAACTGCATCTTTTTCTTCAACTTGTTTTTCTTTTATCTTTAACAACTTTTCATATTTCAACACTTGATTTATACAATCGGTCAGTTCTTTATCGGTAACTTCCTCATTCACTGACATCATTTCTATTTCCGAAACGATCCTTCTCAAGTTTGGATCCGGTAAATAAGTAAGGAAAAAGCTTGTATCCGGTTCGTGTCCATCTTCATAGAACGCATATAAATAGGTGATGATTGCCTGATGTTCATCTACATGAAAGACCGTTTGCCCAAGCAACTGCTGAATTTTGAAAGTCATATCCCTGCTTTTCAGCATATGGGCAATCAACTTCGTTTCAGCATTATGGTGAGCAGGTTTTAACTTATGCTCATATTGCAGGGCCATTTTCTTTTGGGCTGCTGGCTGCGGCAATGTCCCCTTCTTGCGTTCCGTAAAGAACACCTGACGCTGCTGCTGTTCCAGCGCATCCAATGAAAGGGAAAATTCAGAGGATAGCTGCCGGAGATAATGATCCCTCTCCACTGCATTGGGCAATCGCGAAATTTCTTTAAGGACTTCTTCGATATATTGAATTCGATCTCCTTCATTATTTACATTTTTCCCTCGACGCAAATAATGCATTTTGAATGCCATGTAGGTTAAACTGGCCCCTATTACTTCAGAAACAAAGCTTTTTTCACCGAATTCCTTTATGTAGTCATCGGGGTCCAGGTTATCAGGCATGAGAGCGACTTTCACGGAAAACTCATGGTCCTGTAACATATTGACTGCACGATTGGCAGCGTTCAATCCCGCTGAGTCCGAATCGTAGCAAATAAGTATCTGGTCAGTATTTCTTTTTAAAAGCTGGATATGCTGGTCCGTCAGGGCAGTGCCCATTGTAGCGACCGCATTCTCCACACCTGCGCCAACTGCTGAAATGCAATCGGCAAAGCCTTCAAAAATGACTGCTTGTTCTTTCTTTCGTATGTGCGGTCTTGCATGATGGAAATTATATAAAGTTTTACTTTTATTAAAGATTGGCGTTTCAGGACTATTCAAATATTTGGGCTCATCGTCCCCCATCGCTCTTCCTGAAAACGCAATCGTATTTCCTTGATGATCCATAATTGGAAACATGACTCTATTTCTGAAACGGTCAAAATATGACTCGTCTTTTTCCCTGAAAATAATAAGCCCTGCCTGCTCCATGTATTCCGCTGGAAACCCGCGTTTTAAAAGAAACTTGGAAACGAAGTCCCATGAATCCAAAGAGTAGCCAATTTGGAACTTTTCTATCGTCTCTTCAGTAAACCCTCGTTTAAGTAAATATTCAAGAGCATCCTGCCCCTCTTTCGTATTAACGAGGAGATGATGATAAAACTTCCTCAGCAGGTCATGGGCTTCAATCATTTGCTGAGCGCCTGCCGGCATGTTGGAACGCTTGGAATCCTTATTGATTTCAACTTCCAAAGGAACATTTCCTTTTTCAGCTAAAACTTTTGCAGATTCCACAAAGCTGTAGCCTTCTATATCCATTAAGAAGGTAAAAATATTTCCGCCTGCCCCGCAACCGAAACAGTGAAAGATTTGTTTTTCCGTTGAAACGGAAAACGAGGGCGAGTTTTCACCATGAAAAGGACATAGGCCAAAGTAATTGCGCCCCTGCTTCTTCAGCTGGACATACTCCCCAATTAAATCAACAATGTCAACAGCTTCACGAATTTGATTAATTTTCTCATCTTCTATACGGCCATTTATCATTTTTCCACCTTGCAATATTGGTGATAGTTTCTTATTCGATACTGTTTCCTAATTCCCTGCAAAGTTCGACAATGTTTTCATGAGTTTATTTGTAAAACATGCACGATCTTCCTTTGTGAATGCTTTCGGCCCTTTCGTATGCTTACCCTGCCTGCGGAGTTTCGCCGACTGATAACGCATATCCAAGAGCATGAAAATATTCTCTTCCGTGTATTCTTTTCCCCTTGGCGAAAGGACATAAACGTTTTTAGGAAGCAGTGTCCCAGCCAAACCAATATCTGCAGTAACGACAATATCACCCTTTTTTACTGAGTTTACTATATAAAGATCTGCCGCTTCTTTGTCTGCATCGACATATACCCATTTACCTTCAGGGTTATTCATCATATTTTTATATGATGCAACAAAACAGACTTCAATTTCGTGCAAACTTGCACAATGAAGGATTTCGTCTTTCACCGGGCATGCATCGGCATCGACGTGTATCGTAGGTTTATTATTCATACCTTCTAATTCTACATCTTTCTGCATAATCCTTTTTCTCCCCTAAACTTTATGAAGATATGGTGAATTTCCAGCATGATTCAGAGCGTTCCCTCTAAAAGAGCAAACATTATCCTTCAAAGAATACCTGTTTATGCAAGTGAAAGCACCTCATTTGCCTTGAAAAAGACCAGCCCTTCCTGAATTATACGGAACATGTCGAATTATTTTTATGATAAAAACCTTGACATCTCATTAACCTTTAGTTTATTCCTTATTAATTAAGTCTAAACCTTAAGATTACTTTTTTCTCACAATTTTTTATTATAGTCTATTTAATTAGAAGATGCCAACATTTAAATCCCGAATGTGTTTTCATGCAAATCAATGGATTTGCACGTGGAAACTAAGAGGAATTTTATGTAATTATTTTGAATTTATTCTTATTAATCCCTTATTTGACCTTGGCATTAAAATGTGAGCTGACACATAGAGTGTCTAGCTCACATTTTGATTTGCCTTAATTTAAGGATCAACGGTTTTTGTTTTGAAGGATATTGATGATTAAATTGGCTGTCTCTTCAACAGCTTTATTGGTTACATCAATGATAGGACAATTCAGCCTTGATATGATTTTATCAAAGTATGTCAATTCTTCTTTTATGCGCTCCACATTTGCGTAAATGGCATGATCATTGAGCCCAAGTGACTTTAATCGTTCTTTACGAATATGGTTCAGCTTTTCCGGGCTGATCTTTAAACCAATGCATTTTTCAGGAGGTACCAGGAACAGCTCTTCTGGCGGTTCCACTTCAGGCACTAAAGGTACGTTCGCCACTTTATAGCGTTTGTGGGCTAAATATTGTGATAATGGCGTTTTGGAAGTGCGTGAAACACCCACAAGGACGATATCTGCACGTAAAATGCCGCGAGGGTCACGTCCATCATCATATTTTACAGCAAATTCAATTGCTTCCACACGCTTGAAATAGTCATCATCCAGCTTTCTTACCAGACCAGGTTCATTAAGCGGACCTTTTGGAGCCCTTTCCTGAAGGATGTCCATGAGCGGCCCTAAAATGTCATAAGCAGCCAGGTTTTCTTTCTCGACCTGTGCCTTCATATACGCTCTAATTGCTGGCTTCACCAGAGTATAAGCAATGATCGCCCCATCCAACTTAGCCAGTGATATCACTTCATCCACGTTTTGTTCATCTTCAATATACGGAATTCTCTTTATGGAAAAAGCAGATCCCGAGAACTGGCTTGCAGCGGCTTTTGTGACCAATTCCGCTGTTTCCCCTACTGAATCCGATACAACATATATAATAGAACCGTTCATATTCTCCGTCATTCCTTTTGCAAGCCCCCTAATAGCCTTCATCAGCCAAAGCTACGAATGCTTTCGTAATATTGGTTTTTGTAATCCTTCCAATTACTTCATAGCCCTTTTCTGTGTCTTTGACGACCGGTAATGAGTCGATTTGTTTATCAATCAGTTTTTTGGCAACATCAATCAAAAGGTCTTCTTTTGAACACATTGTAATATTGGGCATCCTAGTCATGATGATATTGACTGGAATGGAGTTAAGCTCTTGTTTCCCAATACTCGCACGCAATAAGTCTTTCCTTGATAAGACACCAACAAGCAATGCATGCTTATCGACGACGAACATTGTTCCGACATCTTCTAAAAACATCATGACGATTGCATCGTATACGGAAATGCCCTCGTCAACGACGACAGGTATCGATTGGTAGTCCCGTACATAAAGATGGTTAAGGCTATCTGTCAAAAGCTGTGTCCCTGACCTGCCTGTATAGAAATACCCCACTCTGGGCCGGGCATCAAGAAAACCTGCCATCGTTAAAATCGCTAAATCCGGGCGAAGTGTCGCCCTGGTAAGGTTCAATCTATCCGCAATATGTTCTCCAGTAATCGGTCCGTTTTCTTTTACAATTTGTAAAATTTGTTCCTGACGCTTATTCAATTGGATTATAATCACCACCCCACTGCTTTCGCAGAGTAAAGTAACAAAAGTTATTCATTTAATAATTATATACTAAATAATTTAATTAGGGCATTTTTGTCCTATTTATTGACCATTTATCTTTTTAAGAAATCGGAAACCCATATTCAAAGGGTTTCCGATTCCATACATCCTTTCGATCATGTAAGGATGATTTTATTCATGGCAGCAAAACCTGCAACCAAATCACTGATTTCCTTCATTAAGGATAAACGGTTGTTGCGGATTGCTTCATCCTCTGCCATGACCATTGTATTCTCGAAATATGACTCTATTTCCGATTGAAGCGAAACAAGCTCTTCAAACCGCTCATTCTCATCTTTAGATTCCATATAACGCATTGCCACTTTTTGATATTTTACATATAACGCATTTTCTTGATCATTTTCAAAGGCAGCAGGGTCGACTGTCACCTGATTGTCACATTTTACGGCAATGTTCATGACCCGGCTTAAAGCTTCCAGGCTTTCCTTAAAGCCTGCTTCTTCTTTTTTCGCATCCAATACATGTGCACGTTCCACGATTGAGTGGATATAACCGATTTCATTGAACAAAACTGCGTCAATCAAATCGTAACGGATTTGCTGTTCTTGAAGCATGTGTTTGACACGTGCTTTAAAGAATGTGAACATATCCGCTTTAACTTCTTCAAGATCACGTTTTAAGATACCTTTTGATTCCGGTCCTTTAAGACCTAAAACAATAAGCTCCTCTAATGAAATATTCCATTTCTTCTCAGCTAGAATTTGGACGACACCGCTCGCCTGCCTTCTTAATGCGTAAGGATCCTGGGAACCTGTCGGAATGACGCCAATAGCGAAGAACGAAGACAAAGTATCAATTTTTTCAGCCAAACTCACAACCGCGCCAATGACTGAAGGCGGTACATCATCATCCGCATGCCTTGGCATATAATGTTCATTGATAGCCGCGGCCACTTCTTTGGCTTCCCCTTTTAAGAGAGCATATTTTTCACCCATATACCCTTGCAATTCAGGGAATTCATAAACCATATTACTTACCAAATCGAACTTGGCAATTGCCGCTGTACGAAGCGCCATTTCTTTTTCCGCCTTTAAATTCAAAGCATCCGCAAGAGCACCGGTCACTTCAGTTACCCGGGCAGTTTTCTCGGCCAATGTACCGATTTCTTCATGATAAACGATGCTGTCAAGCTTTTTCAAAGCATCCGAAATCTCTTTTTTCTGATCTTCTTTATAGAAAAATGCTGCATCCGATAAGCGGGCACGCAATACTTTTTCATTACCTTTAGAAACCTTATCCAAATGGCGGTCATCGCCGTTGCGCACGGTTACAAAGTAAGCAAGCAGGTTCCCTTCCTGATCTTTAACAGGGAAATAACGTTGGTGTTCCTTCATTGATGTGATAAGTACCTCAGCAGGAAGCTCAAGGAATTCTTCTTCAAAATGTCCAAATAACACCGTTGGATACTCTACCAAATTATTTACCTCTTCAAGCAGATCTTCATCGACAGGGATGATCCAGCCTTTCTCCTGCTCAAGCTCTTTAATCTGATCCAATATTACTTGCCGGCGTTTATCTGGATCTGCCATTACAAATTGTTCTGTCAGCGTATCTTCGTACCGTTCCGGCTGCTCGATGATGGCGCTATTGCCTAAGAAACGATGTCCTTTTGTTTCACGGCCCGTTTCCACATCAGCAATGCTGAATGGCACTATTTCATTGCCAAATAAGGCAATCAGCCATTTAATCGGACGGACGAAGCGAAGCTCCTGATTGGCCCAGCGCATATTTTTCGGGAACGTCATGCCGCTGATGATTTCACCAAGCTCAGATAAAAGCTGAACGGTCTGCTGTCCTTTTATGAATTTATTCACATGGACATATTCCACACCCTTGAGTTCTTTAAAATAAATGTCCTCTGAAGTCATGCCTTGACCCCTGACGAATCCCAATGCTGCTTTAGACCAGTTGCCTTCACTGTCCAACGCGATTTTTTTGGCCGGACCTTTTGCCTCTTCTTCGATATCCTTTTGGGATTCTTCCACGTCCTTCACCAATACGGCCAAACGTCTTGGTGTGGAAAAAGCTTCAACCGTCCCGAATTCTATCGCTTTTTCCGTTAGCCATTTCTGCACTTTATCTGACAACTGTTTCATTGATGCTGTCACAAAACGGGCAGGCAGCTCTTCCAATCCAATCTCCAATAACAAATCACGCTTGCTCATTTGTATTCTCCCCTTTCACTTTCAGGATCGGGAAGCCTAATTTTTCCCGCTCTTCATAGAAGGTTTTGGCAACCTTACGCGCTAAGTTACGGCACCGGGCAATATAACCCGTTCTTTCCGTCACCGAGATGGCACCTTTGGCATCCAAAAGGTTAAATGTATGGGAACATTTCAAAACATAATCATATGCAGGATGTACAAGTCCTTCTTCCATTTGTCGATGCGCTTCCTTTTCATACATCGTGAAAAGCTGAAACAGCATGTCAAGGTCGGAGGTTTCGAACGTATATTTCGAATGTTCGTATTCCGGCTGACCAAATATATCGCGAACAGTGAATCCATCTGTCCATTCTAGGTCAAATACGTTTTCCTTATCTTGAATGTAAGAGGCGAGACGTTCGATCCCGTATGTAATTTCCACGGAAACCGGTTTACACTCAAGGCCGCCCACCTGTTGGAAATATGTAAATTGGGTGATTTCCATTCCATCAAGCCACACTTCCCAACCGAGTCCGGCACACCCTAGAGATGGATTTTCCCAATTGTCCTCCACAAAGCGAATATCATGCTCGAGCGGATTTATCCCTAAAGCACGTAATGAATCCAAATACAACTCTTGGATATTGTCAGGCGACGGCTTCATGATCACTTGGAACTGATGATGCTGATACAGTCGATTAGGGTTCTCACCATAACGACCGTCAGCCGGACGGCGGGAAGGCTCTACGTAAGCCACGCTCCAAGGCTCCGGTCCAATGGCTCTCAGGAACGTGTATGGGCTCATCGTACCTGCCCCTTTCTCGACATCATAAGCATTCATCAATATGCAGCCTTGCTCAGACCAATGCTTTTGTAACGTTAAAATCATATTTTGAATATTCATCGTACACCTCCAGGTTATTTAAACGGCTTTTAGATTATAGGTCGGAAACCCATTACATTTTGGCAAACAAAAAACTCCCGTCCCTATGCGAAATGCATAGGGACGAGAGTATACCCGCGGTTCCACCCTAATTGCCGTTTACAAAACGGCCTCTTTTCAAAGCAACATGCTCCGGAAACGCCCTTCCCTGTAAATCCATATCCCGGCTTCCACCGTCCCGGGTTCGCTTTTTATGGAGAATGACAGATACTCTTTTCCATCAACGCAATCTTCTTATTTTGATGATTAGAATTTTATACAAACTAGCATGGAATGTCAATAGGTCAGAACCTAAAACATATCTTTCATCGTATCAATCTGTTTCAGGAACTTTTTTGATTTCAAAAGCAGACCGGAATATTCCTCATAATATGCATCGATGATCTTCCGCAGTTCTTTTTTCGTTTCAGGCTTGACGGAAATGTTTCCGAGCCTTGATAAATCTAAATAATAAAAAACACGAAGCAATTTGACGGCTGCAGGTGAAATTTTAAAATGATAAGGGTCTTTCCCCAGACAGCGGTGACAAATAAAGCCCGCTTCCCGAAGCGAGAAGGAGAATTCCCCTTCCGTTTCACCACATACGGCACACTGATTCAACACTGGGTTAATCCCATTGACGGGCAGCATCTTCATTTCAAAAATGAATGTCAAAACCTCCGCGTCATATTCCTCGTTTATGTAATGCAAGGTTTGCGAAAGCAATTCATACAAATATGGATTTGGTTTCTTATCCTCGACGCTTTTATCAAGCAATTCAACAATATATGAAGCATAAGCGGTGGCAAAAAGATCCTCCCTTATGAAACGGAGTGAATCGACCATTTCGCCTTGCTGAAGACTGCCGAGTCCGGTTGATGTGGTTACAAGAAAATACCCGGAGCAAAAAAGCTGTGTGACGGCAGAAAGCCTGCTGTTAGGTTTACTGGCCCCTCTCGCCATGACGCCAATTTTCCCTAGCTCACGGGTATATATAGTAATGATTTTGTTATTTTCTCCATATGCAGTTCGCCTTATGACAATGCCCTCACATTTTTGGAGCATACCAAGACACCACCCATGCTCGCCAAGGCTAACCTATGAAACAGGAAAATCAATTTCTGCTAGCTCATCATTCAATCCCAAGTGTCTTTCCTGTCTTTCGACTTCTATCTCCTTAAACAGCAAATAGGTGTCCACATTACCTGTTTCAGTGAATAATTCCCAGGTAAAATCCAACATATAAAGCCCACCTTTCATTTTTAACTAGCAATATGAATATCCGACCATATGATTAGCTTGACCGTTTTCCTAACTTTCATGATGCGTAAATTTTGTTAATTAATACTCGCTTTCATTGAAGCCGTAATCGCGAAGCTGGCTTGCTTTATTACGCCAATCCTTCTGTACCTTCACCCACAGTTCCAAGAAAACTTTAGAGCCCAATAGGTTTTCGATATCCACCCTGGCACGGCTGCCGACTTCTTTAAGCATTTTCCCTTGCTTTCCGATGACAATGCCTTTTTGTGAATCCCGTTCAACAACGATAGTCGCCATGACATTGATGGTGTCGCTATTGTCCATCTTTTTAATTGAATCGATGACAACAGCCACTGAATGTGGAATTTCTTCCCGTGTCAGGTGCAGCACCTTCTCACGGACCAATTCCGAAATGATAAAACGTTCCGGATGGTCGGTCACTTGGTCAGCTGGATAGAACTGGGGACCTTCAGGCAGATGATCTTTGATTTGTTCAAGCAGTGTATCCACATTATTTCCTTCAAGCGCAGAAATCGGGACGACTGCCGCAAAAGGGTAAAGCTGTTGGTATTTTTCAATGATCGGAAGTAAATCATCTGGATGCATCGCATCGATTTTGTTTACGACCAGGAAAACAGGCGTTTTTACGGATTGAAGTTTTTCGATGATAAACTCGTCCCCGCGTCCGTACCCTTCAGTCGCATTGATCATGAAGAGAATCAAATCGACTTCCTTCAATGTATTCGTTGCCACTTTCATCATGAAGTCGCCAAGCTTATGCTTTGGTTTATGAATGCCGGGTGTATCGATGAAAATCATTTGTGAATCGTTTTGCGTAAGTACACCCTGGACCTTATTTCTTGTAGTTTGCGGTTTATCACTCATAATGGCGATCTTTTGACCGATGACCCGATTCAGAAATGTACTTTTTCCTACATTAGGTCGTCCAATTATTGAAATGAAACCTGATTTGTAACCTTTTACTTGTGTATCGTCAAATAGTTTATCCATTTAAATCCTCCGGTGAAAAAGCTCCTGGAAGCAATTCCTGTACTGTTAGTTCTTTTATATCCCCATGTAAGTTGGTCAAAACGACCGGCATATCCTTTTCGCACAGTTCTGAAATAACCTGCCTGCATGCCCCGCATGGAGCGACGGGACCATCGGTATCCGCCACGACTGCAAGTTTGGTGAATTTTTTATCGTCATGGGCATAAGCGCTGAATAAAGCTGTCCTTTCGGCGCAATTACACATGCTGTATGCAGCATTTTCTATATTACAACCATGATAGACCTTTCCATCAGCGGTTAAAAGGGCTGCCCCCACCTTAAACTTGGAGTAAGGCACATAAGCTTTATCCCTTGCTTTTTTAGCTTCCTCAATCAATTCTTTTGTATTCAATTCACATCTTCCTTTCAAATTGAGTACCATTTCGGCAACCTACAGGCCAACCTTAGGCAAAAAGATAATCAATCCAACTATTATAGAAAATATAGCATATATGAATACAGCTCCGGCTGCAATATCTTTTGCCTGCTTGGCAAGCGGATGGATTTGGTCCGTTACCAGGTCCACTACCCTTTCAATCGCGGAATTAACGAGCTCCAACGTAATCGTACCGGCTATGGCCGCCAAAATGAAAAGCCACTCCATCCCATTCAATGAGAAGTGCCAACCAAAGAATACGACGATTGCCGTTAACGCGAAATGAATCTTGATATTGCGTTCAGTCCGAACAGCCTCCAAAATTCCCTGACAGGCGAAAGAGAAACTTTTTAATAAAGGATACTTTTTTTTATCCTTCTCTTGAAAGTCCATATTCTTCCAAGATCTCCTTTTGTTTTGTGAACATCACTTTTTCATCTTCTTCATTCATGTGGTCGAATCCCAATAAATGAAGAAAACCATGCAGTGCTAAAAATCCAAGTTCCCGGTCAAATGAATGACCATATTCTTTAGCTTGTTCTTTCGTGCGTTCAATGGAAATGATGATATCTCCTAACATGCGGGGCATTTCCGCTCCGACAATTTCCACCTCATCTTCTCCCATTTCTTCAAGCGCAAAAGAAATGACATCTGTAGCTGAATCTTTATGACGATATTCTTTATTGATTTCCCGAATCCTATCATTGTCTACAAATGTAACAGACAGCTCGGTGTCTTTTTCAATGTTTTCTTTTCTTGCCGCAAATTGAAGAATGCTTTCAACAAGCTGCTGAGCTTCCTCCGTTACTTCATTCGTTTCATCCATTAAATCGATAGCTAAAATCATTCTTTCACCTTCTGTCCTAATTTATCCGGCTCCGGATATTCAATCCTGGAGTGGAAGATACCATTCAGCGATTCACATAAGGAATGCTTCACGATACTTAATTCTCTCATAGTAATGTCACATTCATCAAATTGTCCATCAGAAATCCTGTCCTGAATGATGAAACTTACCAGCTCTTCAATCTTCTCCGGAGTTGGGTGCTTCATCGATCTCACTGCAGCCTCCACACTATCGGCTATGCCGATGACGGCCACTTCCTTCATTAACGCCCTCGGCCCGGGATATCGATAGGCCGCCTCGAGTGTGGCCTCATCCTGTTTTTTTGCCTTATGGTAGAAAAATTTCAATAATGTGGTCCCATGATGCTGCTCTGCAATATCCACAATCTCTTTCGGGAATTTGTGACTGCGCAGCATCTCCCCGCCATCTACGGCATGGGAAATTATGATATCCCTGCTCGTTTCCGGCTGCAGCCGATCATGCGGGTTCTCTTCACTCATCTGATTTTCGATGAAGAAGTGCGGCCGCTTCGTTTTACCGATATCATGATAATAACTGCCGACCCTTGCCAGCAAGCCATTCGAGCCGATGGCTTCACAAGCCGATTCCGCCAAATTGGCGACCATTACACTATGATGATATGTCCCCGGCGCCTCAATCAAGATCTTCCGCAATAACGGATGATTGGGATTCGCGAGCTCAATAAGCTTAATCGATGATAAAATCCCGAAACCAGCCTCGAAAAACGGTAACAGGCCCATTGTCAAAACGGCTGCACCCACTCCAGAACCTATGGCAGCAGAAGCATAATACAAGTACTCCATTCTAGTATAATGGCTGTCCATAATAAAGATGAGCGAAAAAACAAATGCCATATTGATTAAAGACAACAGCAGCCCCGCTACCAGCACCTTTGATTTGAAATTGGGCCTGGATAGGATGATGATTGCCGTCAATCCCCCGAAAATGATATAAAGCCCCATCGAGAAATCCAGATTTCCAGGTGTATCACCATTAAATATAATCGTACCATACGAACCTAATAATATGATCATTGCTACCGCTAACCTATCATTCAATAATATCTTGATGAGCATCGCCGCCATGGCACCCGGAAAAATGTATTCCAAGTTCGAGTTTTTCAGGTCTGCCAGAATGCTGACCGTTTTCATGGTAGCCATTGAAAGGATAAAGACAAGACTGAAGATCAATAACTGATTGTACTTGTTATCCTTTTTGGAAACGGAATAGTAGAAATAATAATAAAAAGCGGCAAAAGTCAGGAATATGAATAACAGCAGGCCGATATACGGGTAAATGGTGGACTCCGTACTTAAGAAGCCTGCCAGTTCAAGCTGCCTATATACATCCCTGTCCACTAACTGATTTTCTTCAACGATGATCTGACCTTGAAGGATTCTGATCGGCTCCACGCTTTCAACCGCTTTCCTTCGCTGTTCCTCGGTTTTGTCCTTATCGAAAAATACATTCTGAATGATTGCCGTACGCGCAAGGGAAGTGGAGGCTTTTTTCATATCGCCACTAATGCTCATATAACCCAATTCCTCTACAACCTTTTTCTTGGCATTTTCGACGTCACTTGCAGCGATTCGGGAGCTCATCACATTATTCACTGCCGTAATGGTCGAATCCTTCGCTATTTTCAACTCATCTTCATCCGCCTGCACTAATGCAAGGAAAACGGATTCCTCGATATTTTTATTCACTTCATCAGTCAATTTTTCTTTTAATATCGAAACTTTTTGAGCATCCGTCTTTACGGTCTCTTTTTTATCCTCATCTTCTTTATGATCTTCATCGGGGTCCGTTTCTTTATTCACCTCAATCGCTGAATCGAAAATGGATGAAATCAGATCGACTTTATTTTTGGCATATTCTTTTTTTAAAGAATAAACATCCGCCACCTGTTTTGAAATCTCTTCTTTTTCCTGTTCCGTCTTATAGGTATCTTCCACAGTCTTGGTTGATCGGATCGTTTGTTCCGCAGGCTTAAAAAGCTCTACCTGAACCCTTTCCGGCTTCACATTGGAGAACATTAAACCATACGCAAACAAACCAAGCATGATGAACAAAAGCACTTGAAAAAAACGATGGACCAACAGCCCTTTTATTTGAGTGAAAAATTTCTGGATACGATTCAAGGAAGGTCCTCCTAAAAAAATGATGTTTATTATTCTAGATATGTAAAATCATAACAGTTTTCATTTGAATTTTCACCTTCGTATTGATAAATGTAAAGGTTCTGTCATTTCATATCCACTTTTTCACCATAAAGTTCGTCATTTAGACACATCACGAAAAATCCGCCGATTGAAATGGCGGATTTTTTCTTATGACTTCGCCTGCTCGTAAGCAGTAATGATTTTAGCGACAAGCGGATGCCTTACTACATCACTTTGTTCAAAATAAACAAAGGAAAGGCCTTTAACATTCTTCAATATCTCTTCTACCCGGACAAGACCTGACTTCATGCCTTTAGGAAGGTCAATCTGGGTCCGGTCTCCCGTAATGACCATTTTCGATCCGAAACCAAGCCTGGTCAAGAACATCTTCATTTGGGCTTCCGTCGTATTCTGGGCTTCATCCAATATGACAAAGGCATCTTCAAGCGTACGCCCCCTCATATAAGCCAGGGGAGCTATTTCGATCGTTCCGCGCTCTATCATCCTTTGCGTCTGTTCCATCCCCAGGAGGTCATGGAGAGCGTCATACAGCGGCCTTAGATAAGGATCTACCTTTTCCTTCAGATCACCAGGCAGGAAACCTAGGCTCTCCCCCGCTTCGACGGCAGGCCGTGTCAGGATGATCCGTTTAACATGTCCATTTTTCAAAGCATTGATGGCCATCACTACAGCAAGATAGGTCTTCCCGGTTCCGGCAGGCCCAATTCCAAACACAAGATCCTGTTTCTTTATTGCCTGGATATAGTATCTCTGCCCGATTGTTTTGACTTTAATGGATTTCCCCTTAGCCGTTTTAGCGATTTCCTCATCATATAATTCACCGAAATACTCCAATGTGCCTTTTCTTGCCAATTCAATTGCATAAAGCACATCTCTGGAACTGATTGCAATTCCTTTTCTGACTACAGTCAATAATGCCTTGAGGATTTCCTCCCCCATCGTTACCCGCTCGATATCCCCGGCAACACTCACCGCTTCACCTCGGGTTATGACGGAAATGCCAAGTTCCTCTTCGAGCACTTTTACATTTGAATCTCCATTGCCCAATAACGCGACCGCTTCATTGGGTGATTCGATTTCGAGCTTAATTACTTTCACATCATCTGCCATTCGTTAGTCTCCTTGAATGATTGGCTGTCCAATCGCTATATCTTCAATAACTTGGTAATGTATAGACAATTTAACTTTACCATTCTCCATGCTTTCGTGCAAAATTTTTTCTTCGACGATTTCATCTTCCTCGTCTAAATGTTTTTTTAATTCCGCTTTAGCCATTTTCCGGCCTTCCTCCACCGCTTCTTTCTCCGTATAGCTTCGTACAATATCTTCCTTGCTCCTTAAGGTCACTTGTTTATAAGAAATCGGCATTTCCCATTGAAGAAAGTGAAAAGGCCTCACTGTCGTTTCCTTTTCCTGTTTTTCATATCCCGGATCCTTGAAGCCCCATACCGGGAGGGAAAAGCCCCCCATTTTCAAAAAGTGCTTGCTCGTTTCATCTCCGTTAAAAACGGAAAACTTGGTTTTTAACGGAACTTCCACTTTCGCTTTATACCACGTTTTCCCTTTTATTACTCCCTTTGCGGATACAATTTCCTGTTTATCCTCTTTACCAATCAATCCTGAAACAAGAAGTTGTCCTTTTCCTACATAATCATTCACATTAACAATAGATTGTCCTTTTTCAACGAACATATCAGCGATGATCGCTTTTTTTGATGCTACCAAATTCTGTGGAGATGTTTTCTCGACCTCTTTAGGCTGCCGTTTTTCCACAACCCGAAAATGATATGTCGTTCCCTTTAGCTCGACCCCCACCCATGTCAATGCACCGATCCGGTCCGACAGCTTACGCTGAATCGTATCCACATCATCAACAAAGAATTGCACTTTACCGATCTTCACGCCCATCTTGTCCAATTCTTTCCGGATGGCATGCTCGGTTGCCGGTTTGGCATCTCGAACCTCGATGCCCCATACCATATTGGAAAGTACAAATATACATAGCAGGAAAGCGATCATCCCCGCTAAAAACCCGCTGTTTTTCATGACTCTCTTCATCAGGAAAGGGAAACCCTTTCCCTGCATGAACTTTACTTTACAATCACTCTTACGCATGACCTGACGGAGTTTGGGGATATCCCTGATATCCATATGGAAAATCAGGGCTTCACTTCCGACACGCTTCACATCCCAGATATGAAGCCCCCTTCTCGTCAGCATATTAATTAACCGTTCTGCACCTTTTCCATAAGCCTTCACCTTTACATAGCCTGTATAATAGTTTGTCCATTGGTTTTTCATGGAGACCTCCCGGGATCATTCATTGATAAAATAAACCTTGTCAATTTTGCCTTCGAGCATGATTTCTTCCGGCAAAATCGTCTTTATGACAAAGGCATTTCCCTTTATCAGCAGCTGCCCATTTTTCAGCATCAATCGTACTTCGCTGTCTGTAAAAGCCAATAAGCCACGATGGTTTTCAATATAAATATGTAATTGTCCAATCATTGTAATTCGCGGCAGGTCCATCATGACATCTTGCGGAAGGTCCATTGTTTTGGTCATAAGCTGTTTCACTTTTTTTCCCCAATTGCGTGCCATAAAAAAGAACCCCCTTTCATCTCAATGTATGAAATGAAAGAGGGTTCTAGCACAAAATTATAAGTGAATGAAAGTCTATTTTTTCATGCTCATTTAATGACGGTCTAAAAAAAGCCCGGGGCTCCGAATCACCTTCTGGACCTCTGAAGACTTCTCTTCGCCCTTGGCGGCCCCAGCACTTCTGACATGATGATGCCATCAATCAGCTGCTTTTTGCCAAAAGACGGTCCTTTGCGATAGACCGGACTGTTATTATCAGAAATCGTAGATGTAAGTTGATCTGCCTTCGCTTTTTGATACAAACGCTCTTGATCGTACTTCTGCTGTAGCCGTCTAAGCTCCGCAATCCTTTTGTTCGCTTCGTTCGTCGTCTCATCGATCACTTCTGCAGCCTGTGCTGCCTGCTGTTCGACTTTCCTTACGGGAGCAGGTGCAGGCATTTGCTGCTGTTTCCCTTGCTGCATTTCACCTTGAAGCTCCTGCATGACCTCCTGCCATTTCTTTTTCGGAGGGGTGTTAGGATCTTGAGGCTGTTTTTTCTTTCCTAACATGGACGTTAAAATACCGATCAAGACAATGATAAGGAATGGGTTCTTGAGAAAGAAATCAATAAAATCTCCCATTTAAAGACCTTCCTTCCCTGACCTAATTATTATTATGGTTATTGTTGTTATCTTTTGGATTTTCGGATATTTTACTGATGGAACCGCGCATATCCGTATCGGCCGTGATATTTTGGATATTCATATAATCCATCACTCCAAGGTTTCCGCTTTTCAGTGCATCGGCCATGGCCAGCGGAACTTCCGCTTCGGATTGAACAACCTTCGCTCTCATTTCCTGAACACGGGCAACCATTTCCTGTTCAAGTGCAACAGCCATCGCACGTCGTTCTTCGGCCTTTGCCTGGGCTATTTTCTTATCGGCTTCGGCTTGGTCCGTCTGTAATATGGCCCCGATATTTTTACCGATATCCACTTCAGCAATATCAATGGAAAGAATTTCGAATGCCGTCCCTGAATCCAACCCTTTCGATAAAACCGTTCTTGAAATCAAATCGGGATGTTCCAGTACATCCGTATGCATTTGCGAAGCACCGATCGTCGATACGATCCCTTCCCCTACACGGGCAATGATCGTCTCTTCACCGGCACCACCGACCAGGCGTTCAATATTGGCCCGGACCGTGATCCTTGCCTTCGCTTTCACTTCAATACCATTCATCGCCACACCTGAGATGAATGGAGTTTCGATCACTTTCGGGTTAACGCTCATTTGAACGGCTTGCAGTACATCACGACCGGCAAGGTCAATGGCTGCACCCCGTTCGAAAGGTAACGTGATATTGGCGCGTTCTGCAGCAATTAATGCATTCACCACTCGATCGACATTACCGCCTGCAAGGTAATGGCTCTCCAATTGATTAGTCGAAACATTGATTCCAGCCTTATGGGCCTTGATAAGGGGATTGACGACCCTGCTTGGTATAACACGGCGAAGCCTCATCCCAACTAATGTAAAAATACTGATTTTGACTCCTGCCGCTAAAGCGGAAATCCAAAGCATGACTGGTACGAATGTGAAAAACACTGCCAATACGATGATAGCAGCAATCACTGCCAGTACAATAAATACCGTTCCTGAAGTTATCACTTAATGATTCATCCTTCCTGTATCCTTTAATTTTAATTTGAATCCGGAATTTCCCGGACGACTACCCTTGATCCTTCAACTTTAACGATAATGATTGCCGAACCTTTGGAAATAAAGCTTCCTTCGGTCACGACATCCACTCTTTCTTCTTTGACCAAGGCTGTTCCTGAAGGCCTCAAATCTGTTAGGGCCTTCCCTTCTGCACCTAATAAATCCAAACGATTCGGATTACTGACATATCCTTGTTCCGTTTTTGTTGCATCGGTTAATATCATTTTCCTGAAAAATTTCATCTGTTTTCCAAACACCTTTACAAGTAGGATGAATACCAAAATGGATACGGTGACCGCAATTAGCAAGGAGATCGTCATATGGACCGGATCACCTGTCGCAAGGAATAGACTCCCCACTACCGCTGTAAACCCGAGCAGCCCGATAATCCCCCCTGGGATAAAAAATTCAATTAGTACGAGAATGACCCCAATGATGAACATAGCTAACGATTCGTATCCGGTGATACCGGCGACAAGATGACCATAGAAGAATAAGACAAGACTGGTGATTCCAATTACGCCCGGAATTCCAAAACCGGGTGAAAACAATTCCATCACAATCCCGATTCCCGCTATCGTTAATAAAATGGGAACGACGATCGGATTGGTCAAAAAGCGGGCTAGTTTCTCAGGAAAGCTTTCTTCGATTGACCGAATATCAGCATCTTCAACTCCAAGTATACTATACAGCTCCGCTTTTCCAGAGACGGTGCCTTCGCTATACCCAGCCTTTTTTGCCTGTTCGGCTGTAAATGTCAGCAGCTTCCCTTTTTCCGCTCCATATTCGGGTAGATCGATGTCAACATCCGCCATCGCCTGGGCGTATATGGGATCACGTCCATTTTGTTCAGCAGCGGTCTTCATGGCAGCCAACCAATAAGATTGCGCTTTCTTACTTGCAGCGTTCCCTGTTGAATCAATCACAGCTGCAGATCCCATGGTGGCACTCGGAACCATATAGATCTCATCCGCACTTAAGGAAATGTATGCCCCTGCAGATAAAGCCCTGTTATTGACATAGGCAACTGTCTTTATTGGTGAATCCGCCAGTAACTTTGCAATTTCCCCCGCTGCATCCACAGCACCTCCAGGGGTATTCACCTCGAAAACGACAAGATCTGCATCTGCTGCTTCAGCAGTGGTCAGTGCTCGTTCCAAAAAGGCCGAGAGTCCCTTTTCCACCGTTTCTTCAATGGGTACATGGTAAACGATCTTCTCGTTTGCAGATACCGCCGCTCCACCAAAGGAAGACATGCTGAACAGCAATCCAAATAGGAGAACAGATAAATAACGCCAAATTTTCAACGGAACGCCCCCTTTCCCGTATTAAACGCGGTAAGTGTCCCATTATCCAGGAACTCACCAGTAAATTCAGCCCGCAACTAAAATTCGAATAAGGAGCAATTGAAGCAACCCTTTACCCTGTTCTTTAGTTATTACGTATGTATATGAAAAAGGTTTCAAAAAAAAGCAAATAAAATTAAAAGTGCCACAATTATCTTGGGCTTCGTTTCAATAATATACGCATAAAATTCATGAAATACACAAAAACCACAGGCAATTTGCCTGCGGTTAGGTTTCGAGTTTTAAGTTTAGAGTTTAAGATAGATGTTGTTGTACTAATTTGTTAACTAGAGAACCATCCGCTTTACCTTTAACTTTAGGCATTAAAGCTCCCATAACTCGGCCCATATCTGCTTTGGATGTTGCATTGACTTCTAAAATCGTTTCGTTAACGATTTTAGAAATGTCTTCTTCTGAAAGTTGCTGAGGCATATATGCCTCTACGTATACTAGTTCGGTGCGGACTTTATCCACGAGATCTGAACGACCTGCGTTTTCAAACTCCTGGAGGGAGTCTTTGCGTTGTTTTAATTCGCGAGAGAGCACTGTCAATTCTTCATCATCTGTTAAATCTTGTCTCTGCTTCAAGGCTTCGTTTTGAATAGAAGCTTTCAGCATCCGAATAACAGATAGTTTGTCCTTTTCCTTGTTCTTCATCGCTTGTTTCATATCATTATTTAAACGCTCGAGAAGACTCATCTTTCCACCCTCTCTTAGAATTTACGTTTTCTTGCAGCTTCAGACTTTTTCTTACGTTTTACGCTTGGTTTTTCATAAAATTCACGCTTCCTAGCTTCCTGAAGCGATCCTGCTTTAGATACAGTACGTTTGAAACGACGAAGAGCATCTTCAAGCGATTCGTTTTTACGAACGACGGTTTTAGACATCTCTTTCCCTCCCTCCGAAAACAACACACTAACTCAAGTTGTCAACATGTTATACATGTACTAAACAATTATAATATATCATCTTTAGCAGGTCAACCAATAAAATCAAACTTATTTTGAATATAATCGTGTTATTATCATAATTTTTCACTAAGCGATGATTCAACTTGCATGAAATTCCAATTTATAGCATGTCCCCCGGTAATGGGCCATAAGCTTACTATGAGGTGACAGTCATGCATGAGCTATTTTTATTCATTTTATTCATAGCGATATTTCTGGCAGGTATGTCAGTTTTACGAATCGGACTGTTCAATATGTCCGGTGCAGCATTAAAAACATTTCTCTCAAAGGTTACGGATAAGCCATGGAAAGGCTTCTTGGCCGGAACCATCTTTACCGGGATCCTGCAGAGCAGCTCGGCGGTCATGGTCATGACGGTCGGCCTCGTTTCCGCAGGAAGCTTAACATTCCCGCAAACTATCGGGATCATTCTTGGAACGAATATCGGATCTACCTTTACAGCAGAGTTCATGACTTTCTCTTTGGATCGCTGGATCATTCCCGGTGTCGTAAGCGGCGCTTTCCTTTGCTTCATGCCAAAAGCATTACCGAGAAGCCTAGGAATGTCCCTGATCGGAATCTCGGCCATCTTCGCGGCGATGAGCGGTTTTAAAACGCTTTCGACACCGATTGCAGCCTATCCATCCATACAAACGCTTATCCAGTACATAGAGAGCCATATGAGTTATGCCCTGATTGCCGGGTTATTATTGACGGCACTCATTCACTCCAGTTCTGCAACCATCGGGATAGCCATGAGTTTTTTGATGAATGGGGAGTTATCCGTGTCCTCGGCAATCATCATCATGCTCGGATCGAATATCGGCACTTGCATCACCGGATACATGGCCAGCATCGGTTCTGGCAGACAAGCTGCCTTCACAGCTTATGCACATATTTGGCTGAACATCATCGGGGTTGCCGCATTCCTGCCTTTTGTGGACATCCTGGAAAGTGCGGCTGCCTATTTCACCGAAAACAAAGGGACACAGCTCGCCCATGCCAGTGTCATTTTCAATATCTTGACTTCTTTGGCCGTCTTGCCATTCGCACGGCGATTCTCCAACCTCATTCTTTTGGTGCATCGGCCACACTTAAAAAAATAAGGGCTGTCCAAAATAAAGTCATTGGCAACTGACTATGGGACAGCCTTATAAACGGTTATTGAAGTTTAAAACTTCACCAGGGGCAAGGGAAATTGCCAGTTGAATTATTTTTGGAATCAATAAAAAACAGGCGAAGAAAAAATAATTCATTTTTCTCCGCCTGCTTTATTTTAGGGAATTATACGGGTCTTTACAAAATCAATAATCGGAATCAGCTGTTAAGCCCTTCACGATGGAGACACCTGCACTCGCTCCAATTCTTGTTGCACCAGCTTCAATCACATTCTGGGCATCGCTCGTGTTGCGGACCCCGCCTGAAGCTTTGACACCGATATCCGGTCCAACCGTTTTTCTCATAAGCGCGATATCTTCAACTGTCGCTCCGCCGGTCGAAAAACCAGTTGATGTTTTCACATAATCCGTTCCGGCTTTTACGGCCAATTCACATGCACGGACTTTTTCTTCATCGGTCAATAAAGAAGTTTCAATGATCACTTTTGAAAGAGCCTTACCAGTGGATGCCGCTACCACAGCACGAATATCCCGCTCTACCAACTCATCATCCTTGTCCTTCAATGCGCCGATATTGATCACCATATCGACTTCGTGAGCACCATTGGCGATGGCATCTTTCGTTTCAAAAGCTTTGGTTTCCGGTGTGTTTGCACCTAGAGGGAAGCCGATTACCGTACAAACTTTCACTTCTGAACCTTCCAAAAGTTCACTTGCATATTTCACCCAAGTTGGGTTTACGCATACGGAAGCAAAGTTATACTCTCTCGCTTCTTCGCATAATACCTTTATTTGCTCTTTGGTTGCATCTGCTTTTAATAACGTGTGGTCAATTAAACCTGCTACATTTTGTGACATTAATAAATCCTCCTCAAAAACAATCTATACCTAGTTGTACGTACCTCTCATGATACCATAGTTTATCCAATTTGACGATATATATAGTCATTACCCGAAAGCGCCAAGAAAACACATCTAAAAAAGGATAATAAAAAAAGACAGCGGTTAACCGCTGTCTTAGATATTGGATGCTTGTTGCAACGGAAAATCCTTCACGACCGTCACGAACTGACCTTCACTAAAAGGATAGCCAGATTTTGTGATTTTAACTTTGACGATTTCACCGACCATTTCTTCCGATGCCGGGAAGACGACTTTCATGTAATTATCTGAGTAGCCCTCATAAAGGCCATTTTCCAACTTCGTTTCAGGAATGACTTCCAGAACTTCCCCCTCGAATCGGGAGGCATACTCTTTTGCCAACTGATCCGACAACGTAATTAGGCGGTGGACTCGTTCATTTTTGATATCTTCATCCACTTGATCTCCCATACGGGCAGCCGGGGTCCCTGTCCGTTTTGAATAAGGGAAAACATGAAGTTCGGAGAATTTATATTTTTCTATAAAGTTATATGTCTCCATGAATTCTTCTTCAGTTTCACCCGGAAAACCTACGATGACATCAGAGGTAACAGCAAGGCCCGGAAGTGCAATTTTCAGCTTTTCGATTCGATCACCGAAGAAATCCATCGTATATTTACGTCTCATCCGTTTTAGAACGGTATCGGAACCCGATTGGATTGGTATATGCAAATGACGTACCACTTTTTTCGAATTCGTCAGCACTTCAATGATCTCATCTGTAATTTGGCTGGCTTCAATGGATGAAATACGGATGCGCTTCAGCCCATCGACTTTTTCCAAGTCACGCAGCAGCATCGCCAGATTATAGTCTTTCAAATCGTCTCCGTAGCCGCCCGTATGAATTCCAGTAAGGACTAGCTCTTTATAGCCTGCCTCAACAAGCTGTTCAGCCTGGTGAACGACTTCTTTTGGATCGCGGGAACGCATCAAGCCACGTGCCCAAGGAATGATGCAGAAAGTGCAGAAATTATTGCAGCCTTCCTGAATCTTCAGTGAAGCGCGTGTACGGTCTGTAAAAGCAGGTACATCCAACTCTTCGTAGACACGGTTTTTCATGATATTTCCTACGGCATTGATTGGTTCACGCTCAACCTTGAATTGCTCAATGTAATCAAGCAGTTTAACCCTGTCTTGTGTTCCTACAACAATATCCACACCTGGTATGGCCATGATTTCTGCCGGCGATGTCTGTGCGTAACATCCCGTCACCGCTATGACGGCATTCGGATTCTTACGAATGGCACGACGGATGACCTGACGGCTTTTCTTATCGCCAGTGTTTGTCACCGTGCATGTGTTGATGACATATACATCTGATGTATTTTCAAACTCAACACGATCATATCCCCCAGTTTTGAATAATTGCCATATAGCCTCTGTTTCATAATGATTCACTTTACAGCCTAATGTATGGAAAGCGACCGTTGCCATTTTTCATCACCTCAAAAGTTCTACATGATAAGAAACAGCGGAAAGTGCATATAAAGGTGCTGTTTCAGTTCTTAATATTCTTGGTCCAAGACCGCAAGCCATAAAACCGGCATCAGTCAGTTTTTCAATTTCCTTATCTGCCAAACCACCTTCAGGCCCAAAAACGAATAGGATGGATTGCCCAGCAGTAATATCTTTCAAGACAGAAGCGAGTACAGAAGTTTCCCCCCGTTTTGCCTCTTCTTCAAAAGCGATTAATTTATGATCGAAACCGGAAGCATACCCAGCTAGCTGATCTGCCGTCATCGGTTCCTTGATGGCAGGGATAACCGTGCGGTGAGATTGCTCAGCCGCCTCTTTTGAAATCTTCTGGAGCCTCTCCAATTTCTTGCCTACCTTTTTGTGGTCCCATTTTACCACCGAACGAGCAGCAATAAAAGGGATAAATTCAACGGCCCCCAGTTCAGTGCCCTTTTGAACGATATATTCCAATTTATCCCCTTTAGGCAGACCGCTCGCAATCACAACCCTTACAGGAAGTTCCTTTTCTTCATTCTTCCATTCAGTTACCGTACCTATTACAGCATCATCAGTAATTTCCGAAATTTCCGCAACAGCTGTCATGCCATTACCTTTCACCGTGATGATCCGCTCACCTGGCCCCATTCTCATCACTCTGGCGATATGGTGAAAATCATCACCTGATATTGTCACCATGTTTCCATTGATATCTGCTTCGTTAAGAAAATACCGTTGCACACTGCCACCTACTTCGTCTAGTCTAAATAACTTACAGGCTAACAGTCGGGAATCCAGAATGCAAGCCGTGCAAAGATTCAAGCTAAAAAAAGGTACTCTGACTATCAAAAAAACCGATAATCAGAGTAACTTTTCCAATTAAGCATTTCTTTTTGCGATTATTGCCACCCAATCTTCCATCAAGATCGTTTCCTCAACGGTGAAACCAGATGCTATAATCGCTTCCTTCACATCTTGTTTCTTAGTTTGAATGATTCCGGAAGCGATGAAATAACCGCCAGGTTTAACGACTTTCGCTACATCATCCGTAAAACGCATGATCACTTCGGCAAGAATATTAGCCACGACGATATCCGCTTGTTCATTTACACCATCCAGTAAGTTGCCTTGTGACACGGACACTTTATCCTGCACGTTATTTATTTCAACGTTTTGCTTGGCTGACTGTACTGCCACTTCATCCAAATCAAGTGACTGGATTCGTTTTGCATCCAATAATGCAGCTGCAATGCTTAGAACACCAGATCCAGTTCCTACATCAACGACTAAATCCCCAGGCGTTACTGTTCGTTCCAGCGCTTGGATGCACATGACCGTCGTCGGGTGTGTTCCCGTTCCGAAGGCCATGCCTGGATCAAGTTCAATGATCAATTCGTCACTGCTTACCGGAGTATAGTCTTCCCACGTTGGCACGATGGTAAAACGTTCGGATATCTTGACGGGGTTATAATATTTTTTCCAAGCCGTCGCCCACTCTTCTTCATTCACTTCACTAATTGAAACAACATTTTTCCCAAGGTCAATATCAAAAAGAAGGAGATTATTGATTGATTCCTTAATAGCATCAATGGTATCGCCAAGGAAGCTGTTAACGGGCAGATAAGCCTTAATGACTACACCTTCATCCGGATAATCATCGGGGTTTAAGTGGTAGATTTCGCCAAAAACATTTTCACGTTCCTTGACTAATTCTAGAGGATCCTCAATGACAACACCGCTCGCACCTGCCTCATGAAGAATATTCGAAACAGGTTCAACCGCTTCATTCGTTGTTTGGATTGCAAATTCAGACCACTTCATAATCTACCAACTCCCAATTTGTTCTTTTTTACTTTTATTCACCTATCTTTAAAAGCACGCTTCACTTTTGAGAAAAAGCCATCTTCTTGTTCATCTACACCTTGTCCGCTGATATCACTGAACTCACGAAGCAAGTCCTTTTGTTTTTCCGTTAATTTCTTAGGCGTGACAACCAATACGACCACATGCTGATCTCCTTGGCCATATCCTCTGACATTCGGAACTCCTTTGCCCTTTAAACGGAAGCGAGTGCTAGTTTGTGTACCTGCTGGAATCTTCAGCTTCACTTTTCCATGCAGCGTCGGAACTTCTATTTCATCGCCCAATGCTGCCTGGGCAAAAGTAACCGGCATTTCACAATAAATATCATCGCCATCCCGTTCAAAGAATTCATGGCTGCGCACATGGAAGACTACATACAGGTCTCCTGCGGGGCCGCCATTGATTCCAGGCTCGCCTTGGCCTGTTACGCGTAACTGCTGGCCATCATCAATTCCTGCTGGCACCTTGACTTGGATTTTTTTACGTTTTTGGACTTTTCCGTCGCCGCCGCATGTTGAACATTTATTAGGAATGATTTTCCCTGTTCCTTGACAATGGTGACATGCTCTCCGGTTCACAATCCTTCCGAAAGCTGTGTTTTGTTCAACATTCAATTGACCGGTTCCATGACAATGTGAACAGTTTTCCACCTTTGTACCTGGTTTGGCACCGGATCCTTTACATGTACCGCAATCCTCTTCACGCGGAATTTCGATCTCAGTATCTTTTCCGAATGCAGCCTCTTCAAACGAAAGCGTCATCGTATACTGTAAATCCGCTCCTTGACGCGGTGCATTAGGATCTCTCCTGCGTCCGCCGCCACCAAAGAAGCTACTGAAAATATCTTCAAAACCGCCGAAACCGCCAAAGTCCTGACCGCCAAAGCCTTGATTGGGATCTGTATGTCCGAATTGGTCATAATGGGCTTTTTTCTGTTCGTCACTCAATACTTCGTAAGCTTCCTTGATTTCCTTGAATTTATCCGCAGCATCGTCCGCTTTATTAATATCAGGGTGATATTGTTTGGAGAGCTTTCGATACGCTTTTTTGATTTCATCCTTCGAAGCACTTTTCGAAAGGCCTAACACCTCATAATAATCGCGTTTACTCATATCTAAAATCCACTCCCGATTCGATTCACATAAAGGTAATATTATCACTGAACGAAGATAATAATCAACTAGAAAAGTACAAACGGCTTTAACACATTTTTGCAAATGGCATTGCCAGCCCCAATTTGCACACATTTTTCTCTAAAATCCCACGATTCCCCATCAGTGATTGCAACAATGTTTCCATTCACTGTAAAAAAAGCCAAAGTCAAGATAACCTGACTTTGACTTTTTTACAATGGGGCAGAGTACTGCCCGATATATCAGTGTCCCGATTGGGGCACTTTTTTATTTTTTCTCTTCTTCGTTTACTTCAGTGTATTCAGCATCAACGACATTATCGTCTTGAGCAGACTCGCCAGCACCCGCTTCGCCAGCTTGCTGAGCTTTTGCCGCTTCTTCATAAAGCTTCATTGTCAAAGCTTGAACGATTTCGTTAAGTGCATCTTTTTTCACGCGGATTTCTTCAAGCTCATTTTTCTCGATTGCAGCTTTCAGTTCATCCTTCGCTTCATTCGCTTTTGTCACTTCCGCTTCGTCCACTTTACCCTCTAGATCTTTAAGCGTTTTTTCCGTTTGGAAAACTAATTGATCTGCTTCGTTACGAAGTTCAACTTCTTCTTTACGTTGTTTATCGCTATCGGCATTTTCTTCCGCTTCACGTACCATGCGTTCGATCTCTTCATCAGAAAGGCCTGAAGATGATTTGATGGTGATTGCTTGTTCTTTGTTCGTACCAAGATCTTTCGCACGAACGTTCACGATACCGTTTTTATCGATATCGAATGTCACTTCAACTTGCGGAACTCCACGCGGTGCCGGTGGAATGTCACTCAATTGGAAACGACCAAGAGTTTTGTTATCCGCTGACATTGGACGCTCACCTTGAAGGACATGGATATCAACTGCCGTTTGATTATCAGCCGCTGTCGAGAATACTTGTGATTTACTTGTCGGAATCGTAGTATTACGGTCAATCAGTTTCGTGAATACTCCGCCCATCGTTTCAATTCCAAGTGAAAGTGGAGTTACATCAAGAAGGACAACGTCTTTAACATCACCTGTCAATACGCCACCTTGAATTGCAGCACCCATAGCCACCACTTCATCAGGGTTTACACCTTTGCTTGGTTCTTGACCGATTTCCTTTTTGATCGCTTCAACGACAGCAGGAATACGTGTAGATCCACCTACAAGGATTACTTTGTCGATTTCAGATGCTGAAAGACCGGCATCTTTCAATGCTTGACGAGTAGGTCCCATCGTACGTTCCACAAGACCTGTGGAAAGCTCATCGAATTTAGCTCTAGTCATCGTTACATCCAAGTGAAGCGGGCCAGCTTCTCCAGCAGTGATGAACGGTAAAGAAATTTGAGTTGACGTTACGCCGGAAAGATCTTTCTTCGCTTTTTCAGCTGCATCTTTCAAACGTTGAACCGCCATTTTATCTTTTGAAAGGTCGATTCCGTTTTCTTTCTTGAATGCTTCAACCAGGTAATCGATGATGACTTGGTCGAAATCATCCCCACCTAGACGGTTGTCGCCGGCTGTGGACTTAACTTCGAAAACGCCGTCTCCAAGTTCCATGATCGATACGTCAAATGTACCGCCGCCAAGGTCGAATACAAGGATCGTTTGATCTTCTTCCGTTTTATCCAAACCGTATGCAAGTGCTGCAGCTGTCGGTTCGTTGATGATACGTTCCACTTCAAGGCCGGCAATTTGACCAGCATCCTTAGTTGCTTGACGTTCTGCATCATTGAAGTAAGCAGGTACAGTGATAACCGCTTTAGTGACTTTTTCGCCAAGATACTCTTCAGCGTATGATTTCAAGTATTGAAGGATGATTGCAGAAACTTCTTGAGGTGAGTATTCTTTTCCTTCAATTACTTCTTTATGGTTGGTACCCATATGGCGTTTAATGGAAATGATCGTGTTAGGGTTTGTAATCGCTTGGCGTTTTGCCACTTCCCCAACTTGCCTTTCTCCATTTTTGAATGCCACTACGGATGGTGTTGTACGGTTTCCTTCCGGATTCGGGATTACTTTTGGTTCCCCGCCTTCAAGTACAGATACACAAGAGTTTGTTGTACCTAAGTCAATACCAATAATCTTGCTCATAGTTTCACTACCTCCCAATTATTTATATGTAAATATCCTATTCGTTCACTTTTACCATTGCAGGTCGAATCACACGGTCTTTAAGAAGGTATCCTTTTTGGAATTCCTCGACGACGATGTTCGAACCGAAGTTTTCATCTTGAACTTGCATGACCGCTTGATGCAAACGCGGATCGAACTCTTCGCCAACCGAACTGATCGGTTCGATGCCTTCTTTAGCCAATGCACCAGTAATCGCTTTATAGACCATTTCCATGCCGGATAGCAAGGATTTCGTCTGTTCATTTTCCGCTTCGATTTTTGTTGCTCTTTCAAAATTATCAAGAGCCTCCACTAAATCACTAGCAATACTTTGAACTCTATATTTTTGAGCCGCCTCCATATCAAGCTTGGCACGGCGTCTTGAATTATCAAAATCGGCCTGCAGACGAAGATAACGGTTATCCATTTCTTCGATTTTCGCCTCAAGTTCGGCAATTTTTTCTTGAGCCAATTGAAGTTCATCTTTTTCAACAGGACTATCGTTTTCTTCCGCTGCTGGAATTTCTTCTTCAGCGAAAACTGCTTCTGCAGTGCTTTCCTCGATTGTTTCATTTTCCAATGTTTGTTCTTCGTTTTTATTTTCTGTCACAATCTCACCTCCCTAAAAGGGTTATACAATTTATGCTAAAGTAATATGCCAGGCCGCGGAATACACTCCTCCGCCACCTTAACAATATTACCTTTGCTACTATTTTTGATACAGTTTTGTCATCAGGGCCGTTAAATCTTTCGAGAAAAACGAAAGCAAACTGATCACTCTCGAATATTCCATTCTCGTTGGACCCAATATGGCCAATGTGCCAACTTGCTCCTGCCCGATTGAGTAGGTTGCCGTAATCAAACTGCAGTCATCGAGCACTGTGTTTTGATTTTCACGGCCGATCTTGACGTGGATGCCCGATGGATTTTGAGTAATTAGTTCATAAAATCCCTGTTCCTGCTCAATCATCGATAAAAGCGTGCTTACTTTCGCAATATCATGGAACTCCGGCTGCCTCAGCATATTCGTTTTCCCGCCGAAAAATATTTTTTCGGGCTTTGTGTCCGTCAGGGTCTCCGCAAGGACCGAGACCATCGATCCATAGTTATGAATGTGGCGGCTCAATAGAACGGCAACTTCCTTATAGATCTTATCCTTTAGATCAACTAGCGGAACATCGACCAAACGGGAATTCAATATGTTCACCATCTTTTCAATTTCGTTTATATCAAAAGAAGGCGGTAAGGAAATCATTCGATTTTCCACATGACCTGTATCCGTAATAATGATGGCTATTGCCGTTTCAGGACTTAAGGGAATGATTTGGATTTTTTTCAGCTTATGCTCATTCACTTTTGGTCCGAGTACAATCGCCGTATAATTCGTCAGTTCCGAAAGTATTTTCGCTGACTTCTGAACGATTTTTTCCAATTCATAAATTCGTTCCACAAAAACGGATTTTAATATCTTCACTTCATTCTTTTTCGGAGCTTGAGGAGAAAGTAAATGATCCACATAATATCTATACCCTTTTTCAGAAGGGATCCTGCCGGAAGAAGTATGGGTTTTTTCTAAAAATCCCATTTCTTCAAGGTCAGACATTTCGTTGCGAATTGTGGCAGAGCTGAACGTGATTTCATCTTTCTTCGACAAACTTCGTGACCCGACTGGCTGGGCAGAATGGATGAAATCCTCGATTATCACTTGTAGAATCAATAATTGACGATCAGTTAGCATGTATGATCACCTCTGTTAGCACTCTGTCTCATCGAGTGCTAATATACTAATAAATTATCAAATGCAGCTTATGATGTCAACAATGAAAACCGCTAATTCATCGTTAAAATAACATGGATTTCCTTCAGTCGGAATCAATAACGCCTAAAAATGTTTGGAACACTTCATTTCCTAGCAGTTTGCCCCGCTCAGTCAAGCGGACGAACCCGCCTTCCACCTTAAGCAAACCCTTTGCCGATCCTTCTTCGAGCGGTTTCCTGAAAATCTCCGTCATTTCTACAAAAAATTTATTCTTGAAGATTTCCAATGAAACCCCTTGCGTTTTCCGGAGACCCAAAAACATCTCCTCTTCCATCCGTTCATGAAGCGGTACTGGATGTTCTTCCAACACAGGCAGCTCGTTCGAAAGCAATGGAGTGATATATTTCTTCACAGGCCCATGATTGGCCACCCTTTTACCTCCAGTATAGCCATGTGCACCAGCACCAATCCCATAATACTCCACATTATCCCAATATGTCAGGTTGTGCCTGCTTTCAAATCCAGCCCGGGCAAAATTACTGATTTCATATTGATGCAGACCATGCTTCTCCATCTCTTCCATCAGCCTCTCATACATCGAAGCCTCGAGCTCCTGCGGCGGCAGGTTCAATTTACCTCTTCGCATCTGATTATAAAAAACCGTCTTCGGCTCAACGATCAATGAGTAGCTTGAGTAGTGCGGCAATTGAAGAGCGATCGCTTTATCCAGCGTATCCTTGAAATCTTCCATCGTTTGGCCCGGCAATCCATAAATCAAGTCGATGCTTATATTCGTAAAGCCAACTTCTTGAGCCAAATGGATCGTTTCATATACTTCTGAAGCCCGGTGAGTCCGGCCAATCCGTTTTAATAATTCATCATTGAAGCTTTGCACTCCAAAGCTAAGTCTATTGACCCCTGAATCATAAAGTATCTTGAGTTTTTCCCTTGAAAGATCCCCGGGATTGGCTTCAAATGTATATTCAGCCTTCTTAGGATCAAAAGGCAGGGTTTCATTGATTGCTTCACATAAGAATGCAAGCTGCTTTTCATCCAGTGAGGTCGGTGTCCCTCCACCGACGAAAACCGTATCCAAACCTGCAGTCGGGTATTTGGAAAGCTGCATCACCATTTCCCTTTTCATCATCTGTAAATATTCGTCGACCGGCTGTCCCTGCAAAAATACTTTATTGAAATCACAATAGTGACAAATATGTTCACAAAATGGTATATGGAGGTAGGCGCTTTTGATCATTGTGTTCACAACCTTTTAATCGAATGAGTCGATAGAAAAAGAGGCTAGATCTCCTCTACCCTCTTTTTTCTAACTATCGTTTATTTTATTTATTTTTTGGGTGTCGTATCATCCATTTTCAAAACAGCCATGAAAGCTTCTTGCGGAACTTCAACGGAACCTACTTGTTTCATCCGCTTTTTACCTTCTTTCTGTTTTTCGAGCAACTTACGTTTACGGGAAATATCGCCGCCGTAACATTTAGCCAATACGTTTTTACGCATTGCACTAATCGAAGAACGGGCGATGATTTTTTGCCCGATCGCCGCTTGGATCGGCACTTCGAATTGTTGCCTTGGAATCAATTTCTTCAATTTTTCAACAATGACTTTACCGCGTTCATAAGCAAAGTCCTTATGAACGATGAAACTTAAAGCATCGACAGTTTCAGCATTCAGTAAAATATCCATCTTCACAAGCTTGGACGGTTGGTAGCCGATCAGCTCATAATCGAATGAAGCATAGCCTCTTGTATTGGATTTCAATTGATCGAAGAAATCATACACGATTTCCGATAATGGAATTTCATAATGAATGCTCACACGAGTCTCATCGATATATTCCATATCAATGAAGTTACCGCGTTTATTTTGACAGATTTCCATGATCGCCCCGACAAACTCCGTCGGTGCCATCATTGTCGCTTTGACATATGGCTCCTCGACACGTTCGATCTTTTGAGCATCAGGCATATTGGACGGGTTATCCACTTTCAGGACCGTTCCGTCCGTTTGCACCACATCATAAATAACACTCGGTGCAGTGGTGATCAGATCGATTTTGAATTCACGTTCAATCCGTTCCTGGATGATTTCCATATGAAGGAGTCCAAGGAATCCGCAACGGAAACCGAAGCCCAATGCTTGCGATGATTCCGCTTCGAACTGCAGCGCTGAATCGTTCAATTCCAATTTCTCCAATGCATCCCGTAAATCATTGAATTTCGATGCGTCAATTGGGTATAAACCGCAATATACCATCGGATTCATCTTCCTGTAACCCGGCAATGGTTCTGTCGCACTATTCACGGCACTCGTGATCGTATCACCGACAGTCGTATCACCAACGTTTTTAATGGATGCTGTAAGGAAACCTACATCACCGACGTTCAGTTCATCCAAAAGCTGTGTTTTAGGGTTGAAAACACCCAATTCGGTAACATCGAATTCCTTGCCAGTGGACATCATTTTGATTTTGTCGCCCACTTTAATGGAACCCTCAACAACACGGATATAGGCAACTACACCGCGGTACGCATCAAACAGTGAATCGAAAATAAGCGCCTTGAAAGGAGCATCCGGATCACCTTGCGGAGCTGGAACCAATTCAACTACCTGTTCCAAAATCTCCTCGATTCCGATTCCCGCTTTAGCCGAAGCCAAAACTGCATCGGAAGCATCCAATCCAATCACTTCCTCGATTTCTCCGCGCACCCGTTCCGGATCTGCACTCGGCAAATCAATTTTATTGATGACCGGAATGATTTCAAGGTTGTTGTCCAAAGCTAAATACACATTTGCAAGCGTTTGGGCCTCAATTCCCTGTGCCGCATCGACAACAAGGACAGCGCCTTCACAAGCTGCAAGGCTTCGTGACACTTCATACGTAAAATCGACATGTCCCGGTGTATCAATAAGATGGAAGATGTATTCTTCTCCATCTTTCGCGTTATATTTCAATTGAATCGCATTCAATTTGATCGTAATTCCACGCTCACGCTCTAAATCCATGGAATCCAACAGCTGACTCTTCATTTCACGCTGAGTCATGGCGTTCGTTTTTTCAATGATACGATCCGCCAATGTAGATTTACCATGATCGATATGAGCGATGATGGAAAAGTTACGAATTTTTGATTGTCTTTTTAATTTTTCTTCTCTATTCATGACGTTCACTCCCACTAGTCGACACAATACACTATTTTTTATTATATCAATAGAAAATGCAAGATTCAACAGAATAGTTACAAAAGAAGCATCATTGCAGGACAAAGCATAAAAAAAGGCTGCATCCCGGATTCGGATACAGCCTTTTGCAGGGCACAATCAACTTATTTCCTACTCAAATCATATCAATAAGGGCTTGAAAGGCACCTGATATGGTCTCTCCAAGCGTTTTTCCGATCGATGAGAAAAAGTTGAAAGCTTTCATTTCTTCAAGCTTTTCTTTTTTCGTCTCCAAATCATGACTCGTCACTTTTTCGCCAAGGATATCCGCTTCCATCTTCCCTTGGTCCGTTTGGTTAATGATGAATGCACTATTCAAAGAGGGATCTTCATACCCCTTCATTTTTTTCATCCCGTCGTTCGCTTGCTGCATCCCGATTAGAACACCTAAAAATAATACGAGCACAATCCCTGTACATTTCAACCAAAATCGAACCATGATAAGAGAACTCCTTTCAAATTACCTCGCTTCCGAATCCCCGGTCGGGTTATCCACTGCTTTGGCATCCCAGTAAAATTCACTGAAAACCTCGGTGAAGGCATCAACGGTCAAGTACATTTCCTCGAAAGTATTATCAACACCGCCAACTTCAATAAGCATGGCATTGCCTGATAAATCCTGATTATATATACCATTATGGCTAGATCCGCCCTGTTTCATAACCCCTCGGGAAATACCTGGGTATTTTTTCTCCAATGCTTTATGAAGCTTATTGGCAAGCGCGGCATTTTTTTCATAGTTCGGGTTATTCCCCCCAATCACGAAGGCGATCTTGGCATACTCTTTACCTCTGATTGTAATTGTCGTATGTTTCTTCCGCTTTGAATCGCGGTGGATATCAATCAGGTATTCTAAATCTTTGTTATTGGCCAATGCCGTCTGGACCGATTTCCGTGATTCTTGATAAGATTTGGCATAATTCAATCCTTTATTATTCAGATTTCCCATGATATCCGTTTTATCGAGCGAGGAGCCGATCCCCTTATCAGCCAAATCTTCAACCATCCGTTCCCCGAGTTTCGTAATATTGATTTTAGAATGGTAGGCTAGGTCGGGGTCGGTCACCCCTTTTAAATATGGAAGATATGACTCCCGGTTATGGCTATGGTATATCTCGACCACTTTCCGGCCATTGGTCGTTTGATTCGGCTGATTGGTCACTCCTTTATCCGGTTCTTTAATCTCATCCAGGTTTTGAAGGGATGCATCCCTTTCTTCATTCAGGACATCCACTGGCGGTGAAGATTCATACGGCATATTCGTATAATTCGTTCCTTCCCCAGCAACGAGGATCTCATTATCAAAAATCGAAAAGCCAGGAAGCTCCCTTCCCAGTAAACTTCGCGGGTCCTCAAGTGAAATGTTGGTCGAGACTTTTATCAATTGATTCGTGATGATCGATTCCTGCTTACCTTCCGGCAGGGCATTAAAAAGATAATGATTTTCGTTGGCCAGCATCGAAAACAGCATTTTTCCCGAGAATTGATTGGCTACAGTATGTACGGAGTTAGAAGATATCCGATACTCCGGTCTTAGGGAAGTCATGACCCCACTGACTGAAAAAACAAAAAGAAGCAAGGCGAGAATACCTAGAAAAGTTTTTATTATTGTTGATCCGTGAATGGCTGTTATGATTCCTGGGGAATTTCTTCTTTTCATCCTTCCACCCTCTCTATAGCTTGTCTATTAATACCTATGACTTTGCTAGAAAGGGTAGAACACCATTTTTGGGCACTGAAAGTGATTTAACGGGTGTAATAGCCGGCATTATCTTGATTTATTGAATGATGCAAGGCTGCATTTAAACCATTGGCTATCAAATTGGCCATATCCTCGATGAAAACATCGACTTCTTTTGGTGTAACCATCAAATTATGACCAAGTGGCGAAAGCACCTCATAAATCAATTTCCGCTTCTCTTCATCAGGGAGGACACCTATCATTCCCAAAAAGGTTTGGCGTTCCTTTTCACCTGGCATATCCTCTTCGGTCAGCTTTGTCCGCTTTCCAAAACTGAATCCAGCAGGTGCCAATGAACGTGATGGTCTGTCCCCTTCATTCATTTCCTTGCCAAAATGCTTTAAAATATAATCAATCGTATCGCTAGCAATCGATACGGCATCCACGACGGTAGGTATTCCAATTGCTATAACTGGAACTCCCAGTGTAGCCTGACTCAATTCTTTACGTTTATTTCCTACACCAGACCCTGGATGGATACCTGTATCCGTAATTTGAATCGTTGCATTCACACGATCGATCGAACGGGCAGCCAATGCATCAACGACGATCAGGAAATCAGGATTACTTTTTTCGATGACGCCTTTTATGATGTCACTCGTCTCGATTCCCGTAATCCCCATAACACCGGGGGAAATCGCACTGACCGGCCGATAGCCTTCCTTGACGGATTCAGGCTGCAATTCGAACAAATGTCTTGTGACCACAAGGTTCTCAACGACTGCAGGCCCCAAGGCATCGGGGGTAACATTCCAATTACCAAGACCGACAACCAAACAACTGCTTTCTTTTGTGATTTTATTCCGTTTCAAGAAGTAAGCCAGTTCGTTGGCGAACACCTTTTCCACCCGTTGCTGCGTTTCCGTGTCCTGCTGGCGGATTCCCTGGACCTCGATGGTCAAATAGCTGCCCTGTTTTTTTCCGATTTCTTTTTCCCCCTCAGCCGTGACCTCGACTAAGGATACCTTCAAATCATCCACATCTTTTTCCTTAATAATGACCCCTTCGATGCGGGAAACATCCACTTCCTCTACTACACCTTTATGTTCAAGGGCAATCTCCTTTGCTTCAATCGCCAAATCTGTTCGAATTCCGTATTCACTAAGGTCCAAATTATTTTCCATAACGGCCTCCTGATGTTTGAATTGTATCTAATCTAGTATTTTCAATAGTCTCTCTTAAACATTCTGTCGTTTTTGCTTTTTTATTATTCATTTTTTTGGTACAATGAATGATGACGAGATGAATTTTTTCCCGAAATTATAATTCCTTTTCGATTCTCAATCTGAAGTATTGCATATTTATGAGCAGTCTGATAGAATATCACTTGTGCTATTTGATATGGATTTGAAAAGTCGAGTTCATATAATCTCGATTTCTTTGTAGGAGGTGAACGGAATGCCAAACATTAAATCTGCTATTAAACGTGTAAAAATCAACGACAAAAAACGCGTTCATAACATTACTGTTAGATCAACTATGCGTACTACAGTGAAAAACGCTGAAGTTGCATTAGCTGGTGAAAACGTCGAAGCTGCTAAAGAAGCTCTTTTAACAGCTGCTGTGAAATTAGACAAAGCTGCATCTAAAGGATTAATCCATAAAAATGCGGCAGCCCGTAAAAAATCTCGTTTAGCGAAAAGACTTAACGCTCTTAACGCATAATGACAAAAAATTAAACGATCCAATCGGATCGTTTTTTTTGTGCCGTTTTTTGCATAAAAAAGGTGACAGGATATCTGCCACCTTTTTTATCATCTAATTTTTAAAAGCAGCAGCTCAAGCGTGATTGCCTTATCTGCTTGGCCGGTCTTCATTTTATAATCCGCCTCCGCTAAGTCGTTCATGATGCTCAACAACTCGCGTTCCTGGAATTTCCCCGTCTTTTCAAGTGCCAGCTTTACCCTGTAAGGGTGCACCTTCAGTTGACCCGCAATTTTTTGCTGGCTATAGCCCTGACGGGAAAGCTCCTTCACTTGATACATGAGCCTGACCTGACCTGCCATGACACTCAAGATCTTGATCGGCTCTTCATTCTGCCTGAGAAGATCGTGCAGTATCGTCATGGCACTCTCCATTTTTCTCTGTAACACATGATCAACAAGTGTGAAGATATTCTGTTCAAGGGATTTTGCGACCAGCTTTTCCACTACCTCGACTGTAATGTGCTTCTCAGCTTCCGTATAAAGCACCATTTTATCCAGTTCATTCGTCAGCATCATCAGATTCGTTCCTGCAAGTTCAAGTAAAAGCTCTGTAGCCTGCTCATCTATTCGGACTGAAGAAGCTTCGACCCTCTCCTTCACCCACCCCTTTAACTCATGATCACCAAGCTTCTTCGCTTCAACGAGAACCGCCTTACGCTTCAGTTCCTTGGTGATTTTTTTCCGTTCATCCAGTTTCTCATAAGGTGCGGTCAATACGACAATAGAATATGGAACCGGGTCAGCCAAATACGCTTCCAGTCTTTTCACATTATGCTCAACTCTTGACTTCGTTTTTTCAGCTGTCAAAAAAAATGGGTTTTGCATGAAGACAAGGCGCCTTTCCCCGATAAACGGGAGGGTTTCGACATCTTCAAGCGCAGTTTCAACAGGCGTCTCTTCTAAATCAAATTGAGAAAAGTTAAAATCCATCTCATCTTCGTGAAGGACATTCTCGATCAATAGCTGCTTCGTTTCATTAATTAGATAGGCTTCCGTCCCATATAACAAGTATACTGGCGCGAATTGCCCTTTTTTTATACTTTTCCAAACGTCTAATACCAATAGAATCCGCCTCTTTACTATGTATTCTTCTCTAATGGTATAGGTGGATGGACCATTTGACAAGCTATAAAGGGAACTAGCCCTTAAAAGGGCTAATTCCGGATCTATATGAACACTTTCAAGAAAGGCCCGGGTAATCTCCCTTGAAAGCGGGTAGAGTATTCATGTAGAACAAATGAGCTTTTCGTTTTCGCTTGCTTTGTTTGTACTTTTATTTTGACCTCAAATTCCCAAACTATTTGTGACAACTCTTGTCAGTAAAGGAAATGAAGGAATGAAGCCTGTAGATTTTTTTTTGGTAATGTTTTATACTATTAGCAGAAATAGGAGGGGTAAATAATGAACGAATTCGAAAAGAATGTTCAATCAAAGACAGATGACGTCGCTGATTCCGCTATAGGATTCATCGGTTCTTTTGTATTTTTCGCTGCCATGTTCACCATAGCTGTCGTCATTAAAGCTGTCGGATCCTGATTTCATTCATTACATGCACTTATTTTTCCTGATGGAGGCTGCTGCTGCAGTCTCTTTCTTTTTGATTTTCTATATACTATGGGAGAGTCTTCCGAAAGGTTCCACTGCTTTTGTAATACTTGTAAATAATAGAACCATCCTCATCCGTCCTGAACACTTTTATGCCATTCCCCTCCAGATTCCCAATTACGTCTTCATGAGGGTGCCCGTAGCGGTTATCTTTTCCAACTGAAATAAGCGCCGCTTTCGGCTGCAGCTGTTCAAGGAAGGGCGCGGAAGAAGACGTTTTACTGCCATGGTGACCGACTTTCAAGATATCCGCCTGCAACTGCGGAAATGTTCTCAAAAGTTCCCTCTCCCCTTCTTCTCCCATATCGCCGGTCAATAACCATGACACTCCCCCAAGCTCAGTGAATAGAACGATGGATGAATCGTTCTTATCTTCTTCTTGCTTAAATGGACTTAGCACAGCAAACCGCGCTCCGCCCGCCACCCATTGGTCCCCCCTTTTCAGGACGGTCATTTTCATTTTTTTCTCTCTCGCCACGGTTACAAGATCCATATCCCTGTATTGCTCTTCACTCCAGCCTCCAATGCTGATCTCCGCAACTTTAAAATTATCTATTAATTCTTTTGCACTTCCCATATGATCTGCATCAGGATGGGTTAAAATCAGTTTGTCCAATTGGTGAATTCCTTTACTTTTCAATAAAGGAATAATGATATCATCCGCCGAGTTGAACTTCTTTCGCTTTATCGCCCACGTTTCGATTGGAAATGTAATTTGCCCGCCCGTATCAATTAAATAATTACCGCGATTGAAAGGCAGGGAAATTAAAATGGAGTCACCTTGTCCTACGTCGATTATTTGCACTTCACCAAAGGGCGAGAACCTTTGTAAGTTATATTGCAAAAGTAAAAGGACGATTATCATTCCGCACCAGATTTTACTTTTTCCAAAGGATACTTCCCAAGTCAGGCATAACCCTATAAGGGAAATAACAAGTAGTAACATCATGAGGAAAGTCGGCTTTCCAAACGGTATGGATGCGAGCGGTAAATCCGATGCTGCATCTGCGGCTTTATTGCAGAGTACAAAGGTGAAATTCAATAATGATATGAGAGGTTGACCAAAGGAAGGCAGTAATAAATGAATGAGGAGGGAAATCAGTGAAAGTGGCAGTAATATGATGGAATAAAGCGGAACATACAATACGTTCAGAAACACGCCAAGTAAAGATACTTCAAAAAAGTGAAAAAGCACAATCGGAAGGGCTGCCAGTTGGCAGATGGAACTGAGGATGAATAGCTGCATCGATTTCTTCGGGTATTGCAAGAAGATGCTTGAAGACATGATAATGGAGAATGTGACCGCGAATGAAAGCTGAAAACCTATATCATAAAGCATATTAGGCCGAAAAAACAATAGCGCCAAATAAGTCGATCCAATTGCGGCACCCGCCGAAATCCGCTTTTTGAATAGCAGGAGTAGAAAGAAAAGCATAGCCATTGAACAGGACCTCACCACTGATGGACTGGCACCTGAAAGTAACATGTAAACCGGAAGGAAGAGTAAGATGGCCATCATCATTCTTTCCCGTGTAATCCCAACCCTGATGCCGATGTAAAATAACACCCCCGTTAAAAAACTGACATGAAGGCCGGAAATCGCCAGTAAATGAACCAACCCCAACCGCTGATAATTAGTAAGGTCCCCTTCATCTATATATCTCTGGTCACCGAATATGAGCGCTGTGACAAAACCGCTCGACTCTTCAGGAAAGTGTTCTCTAATATATGCAATCCCCTTCAGGCGCAAATTACGAATCGAAACCAGGATCGAGTTTCCACCTTCTTTGCATTCTTGAAATGAAATGGAATCCGCTTTGAATATCCAATGGATGCCTTGGCGGAAAAGATAACGCTGGTAATCGAAACTGTTTTCATTCCTGTTTTTCTCGGGAACTTGCAATGTCCCTTCAGCCGGACAAGATAAACCGATTCGAAGAAACTGACTCAGCTTTTCCTGTTCCAATTCGGTCGTGATTTTATAACGAAGCACTAGCCGTTCGCCTTTCTCACTGCCAATGAATCCTTTTAATGAATTTCCATCTATATTCGGTTGGTCGGTAAATGTGATGATGAATTGGCTTTCCGTTCCATGATAGGCAGTTTTGTTTCGGTGATCGGAGAAGGAGGCGGCCCCTAAAAATATCCCCATGATCACCAAATGAAAACTAAGGGCCTTCCCACTTAAGCCCACCGAAAAATAAATGAAACAGAGAAAAATAAGGATAATGATCAGCAGCCTTACATGTAAAAGAGAATGGGCCGTAACACCAAATGTGGCTGAAACGGCCAGTAAGATAAGATGTCTGGCCATGCCTGCCCCCCCCCCCGTCTATTTAATTTTCAAATATCTGATTGGCCTGCTTTTCCAGTTCCAATATATCTTCTTTTCCCAGACCGTTTTGTTCAAGTTGAGCTAGCAATGAGAATACAAAGTCCTTTTTTTGTTTTCCATTAACATCGATGGCCCCTTTTGCTTCAACCTTCTCGGTCTTGACACCCGCCTGTTTGAATAATTCGAGGGCATATGGATGATTTTTGTAATCCTCGGCATAATAAACGGCCTTTATGCCAGCTTGGATGAGTGATTTACAGCACTGAAGACACGGAAAATGCGTCACATATATTTCCGCATCATCAGTCGGCACCCCAAATTTCGCACATTGTAAAAGTGCATTCATTTCTGCATGTATCGTTCTGACACAATGATTATCGATTACATAACAGCCGTCATCAATACAATGCGTCCCTCCCGCAATGGACCCATTATATCCCCCGGCAATGATTCGGTTGTCCCTGACGATGGTCGCCCCTACAGTGAGGCGTGTACATGTGCTTCTTAAAGCTAATAAATGGCTTTGTGCCATGAAATATTGATCCCAACTAATTCTGTTCATGTTGTATCCCCTTACCCCTAGAATGATTTTCTTCAATTTTACCCTCTTCCTGTCCATTTGTGTAGCATTCATTTCACCGAAATGGAATCCCGTAACCTTTCAAACGTTTTATCTCCGATTCCCGTAACTTGCTTCAATTCATCGACCTCCTTGAATTTCCCTACCGTCTCCCTGTATTCCAGGATCGCATCCGCTTTGGATGGTCCAATTCCCGTCAAGGTTTGCAAATCTTCCTGTGTAGCAGTATTCAAGTTCACCAGTCCTCCTGACGTACCCTTAGTGACGGCATCACCAGACGTCCCGACTTGTATATTCTCCAAGTTCCCTTTGTCTTCTTCACCTATTTCCGGAACATAAATGACCATTTGATCTTCGATGATTTGGGCAAAATTCACTTTATCCGTGTCGGCCTTTTCCGTAAAACCGCCCGCAGACGAAATCAAATCAATCACCCGGTCACCTGCCTGTGCAGTAAATATGCCCGGGGACTTGACCGCTCCTTTAACGTCCACTTTAATGATCTCAGGTTCGGCAGCCGATTCATTTACACTTTGTTCCATTTCAGCTTCTTTTGCAGTAACGGAAAATATATCTTCCGTATCAGCCGGATCCTCCCCTTGTTGAGAAAAAAAGTAAATGCCCCCTGCCACAAATGCCACGGCAACGGTAATCCTCGTCATTTTCCTTTTTAAAATCCCTTCCATTTCTTTACCTCCTTATTGGATTTCGCACGATACATTGTCATAGGACAGATTAAAAATACATAGTGTTTTTAGGAGAATCAATCGCTTTAAGTGAGAGGAGTTGATCGGAATTGAAGAAAATCGGTGTTATCGGAACCGGAAATATGGGTACCATTTTAATCGAGGCATGGCTGGAGGCAAAAATATTGAATCCGGCAGATCTAATCATTACAAATCGCACACTTTCCAAAGCATTGGTGCTAAAAGAGAAACACCCGGGTATCAAGGTTGCGGAAAGCGCAGCCGAAATCGCCGAACAAGCGGACTTTATCTTTCTCTGTGTAAAACCATTGCAAATTAACAGCCTATTACAAGGCATCAAACAGCATATAAAAAGGGATCAGCTGGTTATTTCCATCACAAGCCCGCTTTCCGTCTCCCAGCTCGAATCGGCAGTGAATGCACCCTGTGCCCGTTTTATACCGAGCATAACGAACCGTGTGGGTTCAGGCGTATCGTTACTGAGTTTCAGCGAGAGCTGCAGTAAGGAGAAAGTGTCAGCTTTATTTGATTTGGCCTCCGCCATATCGGCACCGGTCATCATTGAAAATGATATCACCCGGGTAGCTTCCGATATTGTCAGCTGCGGCCCTGCCTTCTTCAGCTATTTAGCTCAAGCTTTCATTGACGCGGCTTGCCAAACGACGAAGATAGATAAAGAAACGGCTACGACTTTGACTGAGAATATGCTGGTTGGCTTAGGGGAATTGCTCGGTAAAGGGGTTTATACATTGCCGACCTTACAGGAAAAGGTTTGTGTAAAAGGTGGAATAACAGGTGAGGGGATCAAGGTTTTAGAAGCTGAAACCGGGGAAATGTTCCATCATCTTTTTCAAGCGACACATGAAAAGTTTGCAGAGGATCTTCACGAAGTTGAAAAACAGTTCGGCCATCCTTATTAATATTCGTAATCAAGATTTCAATTCCTTCTAAAAATAAAAAAAAGAAGAGGTCAGACCTCCAATCGTCCTTGTACGAACGGGGATCTTGACCTCTTTATCATTTACTGGCTACAAACAAGATTCTTTCGGTTTCCGTTACAAGCGGTGCTTCTTCAAGATCCGCCAGAATTTCAGAAACCGTGAAACCTGCTTGCTCCAGCCACTTTTTATATTGTTCAACCGGATAGGTCCGTTGATAATGCAACTCATCAAAACGGTCATAAAGACCGCTTTCATCATCCCTTACGAAAAAACTTAAATCATGTTCCACACTGTAAGGTTCTTCACCCGGGAAGCAATCCCATATATAGGATACTTCTTCACCATTGACAGCAAACGTATGATCACTAAAGATTTCTTCCATTTTATAAAGGGAATGGATATCAAACATGAATAATCCGCCATCCTTCAAATGCTCATGAACCCGGCTGAACGTCTTGACGATATCCTCTTGGTCGCGAAGGTAGTTCAGCGAATCACAAAAAATCGTGACACAATCAAATTGGCCAAGTCCTTCGAGTTCTGCCATATTCTGCTGGAAAAGCGGAATCGATAATCCAAGCTTAACCGCTTTTTCATTAGCAACAAGAAGCATTTCATCAGATAAATCCACGCCGGTGACTTCGAATCCGTGCTGCGCCAATTCAACGGTCATTTCCCCGGTTCCACACGCCAAATCCAGGACTTTCCTTCCACCAATTCCATACTGTTCCAGCTTCGCCGTAAGGATCATCAGCCATTTTTCATAAGGTGCGTCCTTCATCAATTCATCGTATACATAGGCAAAGCGTTCGTAAGTCATGAAGTCAGTTCACTCTCTAGATCTTCAAAAGGTGCATCTCCCCATAGACGTTCAAGGTTATAGTAGTTTCTTTCATCTTTATGGAAAATGTGGGCCACTACATCGCCAAGATCCACAAGCACCCATTTCGCCTCGTCAAAACCTTCAAGACGTTTTACATTGATTCCTGATTCATCAGCTTTGCTCTTCATTTCACGAGCTATTGCTTGTACTTGTTTTTCAGAATTACCGTGGCAGATCAAAAAGTAATCCGCTACAAGGGAAATACCTTGCATGTTCAATGCCACGATATCCTCCGCTCTTTTATCATCCGCCGCTTTTGCTGCAATTACAAGAAGTTCACGTTCAGTCATTACATCTTCTCCTTCAAATTCATGATCAAATCATTATATGTCTTAAATGTGTCAGGGTAAATTGCCTGATTTCTTTTCATTAAAAAAACAACTGTATTCCTTAAAGCCTGGATGACAGCACGATCCAAATTTTGCTTTGCTGTCTGCCTGACTTCGTCGACACCGGGAAAAGAACGTCCCGGCTCGATATAATCAGCAAGGTATACGACTTTATCCAAAAGGCTCATGCCAACCCTGCCAGACGTGTGATAGGCAATCGCATCCAAGATTTCAGCGTCCTGAATGCCTGCTTCCTTATTCACCAGATAAGCCCCGACAGGAGCGTGCCACAGCTCCATATTGTATTCAAGTAACGCCGGGTCCATTTTTTCAGCGATTATTATTTGCTCCATTTCTTCTTTAGGACGAAATTTTGCATAATCATGGAAAATGGCTGCAAGTTCCGCTTTTTTGACGTCGGCACCATACCGTTCAGCAAGTTCAATCGCTGACTCGACCACACCCAAGGTATGAATGTACCTGCGCTCAGTGATTTGTTCTTTAACCAGCGCCAATGCTTTCTCACGATTCATATAAACCATTCCCTTTAATATACTTCACCACTGGATCTGCTATTAAATACTTCACGGTTTTCCCTGTTCTTAACTTCCTTCGTATCATGGAAGACGAAATGAACATCTGTGGGACTTTCACCATCGTGATCGGGTATAAGGTATTCTCATTATATCCAGGGCGCTTCACCCCGACGAAATTGACCATATGCACCAGCTCGTCGATACGATGCCAATTCGGTAAGTACTCAATCATATCTGCGCCAATTATGAAATAGAACTCATTGGCTGGCTCAAGTTCTTTAAGCAATTTTATCGTGTCATACGTATAAGATGTGCCTTTTCTTTCTATTTCAATACCCTCAATATAAAAAGATGGGTTTCCGGCTATCGCGTTTTCCAACATGGCCAGCCTGTCCATATCGGTTACTTCCTCCGATTTTTCCTTATGTGGAGGAACGTGATTTGGCATGAACCTGATTTCATCTAGCTCAAGGGCATCCAGCACTTCATTGGCTATAATTAAATGCCCGATGTGCGGAGGATTGAATGTACCGCCAAGAATTCCAATTTTTTTCATAGATAGGTTCCTTAAGGTAATTTAAGTTGTTTGTTTTCTTTTGATTCTTTATATAGCACAATTGTGTTGCCGATAATCTGAATCAATTCAGCACGTGCACCTTTTGATAAAGTAAGCCCCACATCATTGCGGTCCTCTTCACAGTTTTGCAGGATGCTGACCTTGATCAATTCACGTACTTCAAGCGCCTCACCAATTTGCTTGATGAGATTATCATTGACTCCGCCTTTACCAACTTGAAAAATTGGATTGAGGTGATGGGCCTTTGATCGTAAAAATCTTTTTTGTTTTCCTGTTAACATGTGTTACCTCCTAGTTTGTTCAAGACAATATCTGTCATTCTTGCTGTATCCGGCATAATGCCTGTCCATATCTCAAAGGCAAGTGCGGCCTGGTTAATGAACATTCCCAGACCATTTTGCGTTTCCGCCCCTTTTTCCCCAGCTTCACGCAGCAGCTTGGTTTGCAGAGGGTTATAGATGATATCACTGACAATTGCACCGGTTTTAAGCTGGTCGACCTTTAACGGCGAATGATCCAGTTCAGGACTCATTCCTGAAGAAGTCGTTTGGATGATTAAATCATATTGTGATAAGCTTTCTTCCGCTTCGATAATCGAGAGTGCCTTCGATACTTTATCATAAGGGCAATCAGAAACAAGCTGGGCCGCTCTTTCCTTTGTCCGGTTTGCAATATCAACTTGCTTTACCCCTTCTTTCACGAGGGTAAAATAAATCGCACGCGCAGCACCGCCCGCTCCGATCACTAACGTTTTTTTAGCCTTGATGTCACCTGATATTTCATCGCATAAAGATTTAAAAAATCCTTTTCCGTCTGTATTATACCCTATAAACCGACCATTTTTGTTAACAACCGTATTTACAGCCCCGATTGCCAGGGCCAGTTCATCCACTTCATCAAGGAAAGGGATGATTGAAGTCTTATGAGGGATCGTGATGTTAAACCCTTCTATACCAAGGGCTTTCATGCCTTTCACGGCATCGTTCAAACCTTCTTTCGTCACATGAAAATGGTGATAAACCGCTTCTATATTTTCTTTTTCAAATGCATCATTATGAATGTCCGGTGACATAGAATGTGCAATTGGATCTCCCATTACCCCATATATCTTTTTCATAGACTAGACGACCCCTATATTTAGATTAATGATTTGCGAACGATCACATTGACGCCCTTTGGAACATGTGCAACGATTTTCGCCCCTGGCTCATTGACCGTCACCCAGCCAAGACCAGAAAACACAATATCCATTTTACCATCTTTCAAGGAAAATTCATGTGGAATCAGCTTCGGAAACTCCTCGATTTGTTCCGGCCGTGGGGGAGTCAGTAATTCCCCGGCATGGTTTTTATACAATTCATCGGCATTTTCCAGTTTCGTACGGTGAATATTCAATTCGTTCGAAAGGTAGCAAGTCAATGAACGCCTTCCGCCTGAGACATAGTCCAACCTGGCCAACCCTCCGAAAAATAGCGTCTGCCCTTCATTCAGTTGGTACACTCTCGGCTTGATTTCCTTTTTCGGCATAATCACCTTGAAGTCCCGTTTGTCCACATAGTGAGCCATTTGATGATGATTAATGATTCCAGGTGTATCGATCAATGCCTGTTCATCATCCAAAGGAATTTCAATCATATCCAAGGTAGTCCCAGGGAAGTGGGAAGTCGTGATGATATCACTTTCACCGCTCACTTCTTTTATAAGACGGTTGATGAAAGTCGATTTTCCTACATTCGTACAGCCCACCACATAGACATCTTTTCCTCTGCGATACCGCTCGATCGCATCCGCCGCTGCAAGTATGTGCTTTCCCTTTTCCGCACTGACAAGCAGGACATCGATCGGGTTAAGACCCAATTCCTTGGACGATTGCTTCATCCAATTGATCAACTTGTTCGGTTTTACCGATTTAGGCAATAAATCGACCTTATTTCCGATCAGAAGAACATCATTTCTTCCTACAAATCGATGAAGGCCAGGCAGCCAGCTTCCATTGAAATCAAAAATATCGACGATTTTGACGATCAAAGAGTCGGTTTCGCCTACTTTATTCAAGATTTTCAAGAAGTCATCGTCTGTTAAGGATACATCCTGAACTTCGTTATAATGTTTCAATTTAAAGCAGCGCTGACAAACGATGCTTTCTTTTTCCAGAGCCGATTTAGGGGCGAAGCCCAACTCCTTCGGATCTTCAGTCTGTACCTTCACACCGCAGCCGATGCACACTAATTCTTGATGATTGTTCAATTGTGATCCTCCCATTCTATCATTCCTTTTCGTTTAAAAAACGCCATGATCTTTCTTTCAAAATAACGATTGATCCTTGTTCTGAATTCGTCGGTTTGTGCGACAGGGACCACTAAGATCGTATGAAACCCGCCTCTGTTCCCTCCCAATACATCCGTCAATAACTGATCGCCGATTACCACCGTTTCTTCTAATTTCAACCCCATTGTCTTACGGGCTTTATGGAAAGCCCTTGCCATCGGTTTTCTGGCCTGGAAGATAAACGGAATGTGAAGCGGATCGGAAAAAGCCCGAACCCGATTTTCATTATTATTGGACACAATCGTCACTAAAATCCCATGATCCTGCATATTGTCGAACCATTTGATTAAATCGGGGGTGGCAGTCGGCCTGTCCCATTCAACGAGAGTATTATCCAAATCGGTAATGACGCCCTTGATCCCTCTTTTTTTCAATTCTTGAGGATCTATATTAAAAATGCTTTTAACATGTTCACTCGGCAAAAATAATTTAAGCATATTGGCACCTCTATATTTTCATTAAAATTTACCGTTTCCATCATATCGAATTTTCAGCCCACTTTCAAAAAAAATTAGGAAAGAATGGCTGACGGTAAAGAAACATCATAATGTATGTTTTCTGATATGGAAAGGCATTTTTCATTAAATAATGGGAAATTTGCAGGCAGACCAGAACCAAAGAACTAATTATTCATAAAAGATTTCGACAAAAATTTCATTTATTCAACCTGTGGATAACTTTACTAACATTTTCCATACTGATAGGCACCATTTCGTTCACTTTGCAAACAACTTAACCACAGGTTATCCACTTTCATCTGTGGATAACAGAACGATTGTTCTCCACGTTTATTTCTGATACAGTAGGGGTACATCAAGGAAGACTTATCAATATATGCAAGTAAACACCAAATTATTCCTCGCAATCCCTACTGGAGGTGAGCAGCCCTTAAGTGGCGTTCTGATGCAAAAACTATCTGATGACCTGTTGCTTGAATCCTATTTTAAAGCACAGAATTTAAAGTTGAGTACCGATTTCATCCGCCTCATAGAAACGGAAATTCATCGAAGGTCCCTAACACATAAAATCCGATCCATAATTTAATATGAAATACATAGGCTGACATCAAATGTCAGCCTCTTATTTTCATTTGAAGTTAGACCGCTCTCATGAATCCGATTGTTTCACCTACACGGACATCTGCGGGAATGGATATGTTTCCTTCAAGTTCAAAACTTCCTTTTTCAAAAAGAAGCACAACTGTGGACCCAAAGCTGAAATAAGAAAACTCCTGCCCTTTTTCCAATTCATCCGAATCATCAGTAATGACGATCGAATTTATGAACATGGCCCCGACTTTCACCATTGCCAGATTTCCCGCCTCATTTTGAAGTTCAGTTATTGTCCGGTAATTTTTTGATAAAGGCTCTTTTCCATATTTCATCCCCCATTTATTAACGGGGTATGATTTCCTTCCAAGCGTCCATCGTTTGACCACGGAACCCTTGATGGGCGCATGGATCCTATGGTAATGACTCGGGCTTAAGTATAACACGAGATATTTGCCGCCTAAGTACTTTTCCAATAAAAGCTCATCCCCGAGCATTTCCTCCATTGAATATACCTTTCCCTTAACGACGATCTTTTTATCAGCGTGTATCTCCCCTGAGTCCTCAAGTACACCGTCCACGGGACAAGCTACCGCAGACGGAGCTGCCGTAATTGGCCTCGCGTCAGCCTTTAACTGCCTTGTAAATAGCTCGTGCAAATTGGTATATGCTTTTAACTCCTTACCAAATTCCTGTGTATTAAGGTTGAATGTTTTTACATAAAGTAAAATTAGGGGCCTGCTCCAACGAGATTGGCTAAAGTGTTTTAATAAACCTGATGAATACTGACCATTCGTCAGTTCAATAAGAACGCGATACAAAGACTGAAACAAAATATAACCACTCCAAATTGTAAAATTGTAAAATTATTCTAAAATCCCCTTGCATAAATTGTGTTAAATAAAATATTATTATATAATAAATACTTATGTTTACTATATTTTGTTTTAATTTGTTTCATTTGAAAGGAGTGAAAAGATGTTTTTATTACACGCCCTAGATCAAACCATTAAAAAAGTGAAAGCACAAACAGCAAATATACTTACCTTAATTAATTTATCCCTTGGTGGATTTGCGATAATTGCCGTGATGCACGGTCAATTGAATTTAAGCTTGCTTTTAATCTTCCTGGCTGCCCTAGCGGATCGCTTTGACGGTATGGTTGCACGGAAATTCAACATTGAATCGGAATTGGGTAAGCAACTTGATTCCATGTGTGACATCATATCCTTTGGCGTCGCACCGGCTCTATTATTATACCAAGGAATATTGATAGAATTCGGAGCACCTGGCACACTCTTCACGGTTTTCTATATTGGCTGTGGCGCGTTTCGTCTCGCCCGCTTCAATATAAGTGAAAGCAATGGATATTTTACAGGAGTGCCCATTACGGTTGCTGGCTGCATCGCCACTTTAAGTTATTTAGCCATTCCGTATTTCCATCCAGTCTTTTTCTTATCCCTCATGATTATATTATCATTACTTATGGTCAGTCCATTTAAACTGAAGAAAGTTTAATAAGAAAGCGGATGTCCTAAACCGGACATCCGCTTTCTTTTGTTCCTATTCCAACCTAAACCCATCTTATGCTTTTCGGACTAATGGGTCGGTCAAACGCATGAATTCTTCTACATCCTCCATACAGGCATTGACCGCTTCCTCCCAAAAATCCCGGGTCTTTAAATCGACGCCTAAATGTTTCTCCGCCAAATCCTCGACCTTCATGGAACCGGTATCCTTTAATAGAGCGATATATTTTTCTTCGAATCCTTCAGGTTCTTTCAGGGCATTCGCGTATATGCCTAATGAGAATAAGTAACCGAATGTGTACGGAAAATTATAAAATGGTACACCTGTAATATAAAAATGAAGCTTTGAAGCCCAGAAAGTTGGATTATAATCACTTAAAGCATCGCCATAAGCTTCTTTTTGTGCATCGACCATCAGTTCATTCAACCGTTCGGCACTGACATATCCTTGCTTCCTCTCGTCATAAAACCTAGTTTCGAATAAGTAGCGGGCATGGATATTCATCAATAATGCCACGGAACGCTGAATTTTATCTTCTAAAAGCACCAGCTTTTCTTCCTCACTGGCTGCTTCCTTAACAGCTGCATCCGCTACGACCATTTCAGCAAAAGTGGAGGCGGTTTCCGCCACATTCATTGCATATGACCGATTCAATGGATGGATATCCCTCATCGCATAAGAATGGAATGCATGTCCCAATTCATGAGCCAATGTCGATACATTGGACGGTGTGCCCGAATACGTCATGAAAATTCTTGACTGCTTATTTAATGGAAAGCCGGTGCAAAAACCGCCTGGTCTCTTACCTGGTCTGTCCTCAGCTTCAATCCAGCTGTCTTCAAAAGCTTTTTGGGTGAAGTTCGCTAATTGAGAGCCGAATTTAGCGAATTGCTGGATGATGAAGTCTGCACCTTCTTGATAATCCATTACTTTGGATTCTGCCGTAACAGCCAGCGGTGCATCCAAATCCGCCCAACTTAATTTATCCAAATCCAGTAACTCCGCTTTCCTTTTTAAAAATCTCACAAGCGGCTCTTTATGATCGGCAATTACATTCCACATGCTTTCGAGGGTTTCTTTTTTCATCCTTCCTATTTCTAGAGGCTCTTTCAAAATATCATCCCAGCCCCTTTTTTCATTCACACTGAGACGGAAGCCAGCCAAGTGGTTCAAAGTCCGGGCAAACAGGTCACTTTTTTCCTCCCAAGCCTGTTCCCACGCAGTAAATAATTCTTTCCGGGTCCTTTCATCAGGATCAGAAAATTTATTCGCCGCTTGGCCTACAGAAAGCTTTTCACCCTTATAAGGGATGGTCATTGAACCGACGATCGTATCATACATTTGGCTCCAACCTTCGAAACCGTCCATGGCCAATTGGGTGATTAATGATTCTTCCTTCACGGAAAGCTTTTCCTTTGCCTTTTCCCGACGTTCATTCAATACGAATTTCAATTCATTCAATGGTTCTTTTTCGAGGATTTTCATGAAAAATGCATCATCAAGCTGTATCAACTTTTCATCCAGCTTGCTTAACACCATTTTTAGTGAAGCGACTATCTTCATTTGTTTGATCCGCAGCTGACCAGCCTTCTTATCCTGTGCATTTTGAGCTTCCAGACATCCAATGAAAGCACCTGACTGCGAAGATTTCATATTTGTATTTTTAAAAAGATCAAATGCCTGGATTAAACTGAATTCATCATTTCCTACCGGATTGATATTGCTTACAAGCCTGTCCAATTCTTTTACCTCTTCGTTGAATTCATCTAAAAAAATCAGGAACTCCTTAGAAGAGCTTCCCCCTTTAAAAAAGATATCCAAATCCCATGTCATAGAATATCCCATACTAAATTGCCCCCTTTTTATCACTAACCCCATTATAGAGGTTCATTCAATATTTTTCTAATTAAAAGGAATTTTCAGTATTTTTCAGAACGTTTTTCTATATCCCAGATTAAAAGCATGTTATGATGAATATAATCTTGGGAAAGGGGTGGTTGATTCATATGAAATTCTTTATTCACATGTCTGCCATCATCCTGCTCCTTTGGACATTGCCCATACAGTTCCACAATCATGCACAGCAGCTAACCATTGAAGAACATACCGATGTTCACCATTGGGATAAGGCCGACAAGAAACAGCCTTTCATGCCGTCCTTTAGTTCATGGCAGTCACTTATCGTAATACTCATTTTCGAATTTGCCATTTTGGGCTTTCTTTATTTTCACTCGAATCTTCGACGGCGATATCTCAGTCCCGTTTTTTATCAGGCGAATTACGTAGCCTCACGCTCTGACATTTTATAAAAATAAAATGGAGGAGTGATTCATATGTGGTTTCGACTAATTATGGTAGGGGTCTTTTCTTTAACCGCTTCACGTCTGTTCCTTTTTCAGGGAATCGAGATTTATCATGCATTTACAGATTTGATCAGAAATAAATATTAAAAAAAGAGTGCGGGGAATTTCCCCGCACTCTCTTTGGTTACCATTCCTATCCTTTAGCTTTCTTTTCCTTCTCTTTTTCTGCCCTGTAAAATTCATGGAACATCTTCATCAAAGCACGTTTTTCGATCCTTGATACATAACTGCGGGAAATGCCAAGCTCTTTAGCGATTTCCCTCTGGGTTTTCTCCTTTTTCAAATCCAGTCCAAACCTGCCTACAATGACTTCCTTTTCGCGTTCATCCAAAATATCAATATACTTTTTCACTTTTTCAATTTCCATATTGAGCTGAATCGTATCGATGACATCTTCCGATTCCGATTTCAGTACATCGATTAAACTGATCTCATTACCTTCTTTATCCTGACCGATCGGATCATGCAGGGAAATGTCTTTCTTTGTTTTCTTTGTCGCACGTAAATGCATCAAGATCTCATTCTCAATGCATCGCGCCGCATATGTGGCAAGCTTCGTACCCTTACCATCCGAATAACTCTCAATGGCCTTTATCAAACCAATAGTCCCAATTGAAATCAAATCCTCTGTATCTTCGCCAGTATTCTCGAATTTCTTGACGATATGGGCAACAAGCCTGAGATTATGTTCAATCAGGATGTTGCGAGCATCACCGTCCCCTTCACTCATAAGCTTCAGGTATCTCTTTTCATCCTGAGATGACAAGGGCTGGGGAAAAGCATTGTTTTTCACATAGGAAACAAATAAGTAAAATTCTTTGATAATATAACCGACAACTGTAAGTATTCCGGGCATTGGCTTCATCCCCCGTTTCTTTGGTTTCCCTATTCATACCTATGCAACGGTGGGCTTGTTCGTGTCTGTCCCACCAAAAGAAATCACGAAAGTGTTAAATGTTCAAACCAGCCTGGATGAATTCACAAACGAACGAAGGCAAATGTTCATATAATGATAGGGAATTTTTTAGGGAAAGGGGGGTTTTTCGATGGGATATAACTATGGACCATACGGATGCAGCTATGGTTATCCGGCTCCTGCGCCTTGTTATTCAGGGTCCGGTTACGGCTTTGGTTATGGCCTGTTTATTGTCCTTCTGATTTTATTGCTCATTTTCGGGTTTTGGTGGCTGCCGGGATGTGGATTTGGTTATGGAGGGTCAGGTCCGTGCTGCTGATTCAGGCAAAGAAAAAAACTCGGCCATAGGGCCGAGTTTTCCCATTTTACCTATTCATATCTAACGTTGCGTTCCGAGTTGATCAGCGTCATGACCATCTTGATCAACATCGCTTCAATTCATCACGTTTTCCAATGGCATTTTCCGCTGTTCTTATACATACAAACCATGACAATGCTGGCCATGCACCGGCAAATACGTTAGCCGGTATCCTTCTCCTGCCAATAGCAACGCTTCTCTCCTTTTACGTAAAACAAGTTCAACATATTAACCTCCACCTTTCTTTAATTTTTTTATGAACGGAATACCTACCTCATATCTTTTTAGAAAAAAGGACGATGCTTCATCGCTTTATCTAGATGTTCTTCTCGAATCTTGTGGATTCTCTCCTGTTGCAAACATTCCTCGGCAGTCATTTTTTTCATTTTAATCGTGATTGTGAAAAAAAGCATATTCAGTGTCATAATATCACCTCCTTTAAGGGAGCGGCCCAACAAAAAGGCATAAAAAGGCCGCAGAAAGTTACGTCCTCCTGCGGGCTTTTTTAGAGAATATAAAAAGACCGCAGGATAAAACACTTCTCCCTGCGGCCGCTATGTCTGAATGATTAATAAAGCCAAATTGCTTTAGAAATATTCCGCTTGGCACAGGTCGAATGTTATGTGATTGTCATTTGAAACGGACCGGCTGATTGCGACGACTCCATATAGATACAATGTCATTTTCTTCGACCTCCTTTGGAATATTTTTTATTACTTGGTAAGTATATCCACAAATCCGATATTTGTAAACGGCTTTTGCCTATTTATTTGAAAATTTCAATCTTTCTACCCATTTTCATGAGCTATTATTACCTAAAGGAGGTAATTTGTATGTTAAATCTGCCCCTTAATGGGCTGCAACACTAGAAAAATAAAAAAACCTGATTCTTTAAAAGAATCAGGACAGACTGTAGACAAACTCGAGTTTGTCTACAGATTTAATGAGGGTTTGTAAAATCTCGAACGTCGATTTCCTCTTCAGGCACTCGCTTTCCGCGGGCGGTCCGCCCTCGGCGCTTTTGCGCCTGCGGGGTCTCCCCTCGACGCGCTTTTCCTGCAGGAGTAAGGTTTGCTTCTATTGTTGTAAAGTGTCCTGGTCATCCATTTCGGCCAAGATCTTCTTATATTTTTTTGATAATGAGAAAAATACTATGGATATGCCCAGGAACATGATTGTCGCTCCCATATAGACATATGTGTCAATCATCGCTTTGTCGCCAGTGGGAAGGATGGTTCCTATATAGAAGAACGAACCCACACATAACAAAGTGATCGCAAATTGTTTAAAATCGACCATTTTCGAACGCAGCATTGCCGCCGTTTGTTTTTTGCGGTTTTTCATGCCATTCCACCTTCTTTCAAGCTAATAAGATATCGATATCTCATTCTACCATATTTATTCCAAATGACAGGGTGTAAATAATGGCAGTCAGCTATGAATTTCTGGTCCCTAAACGACTATCCTTGCAGCGCTTGTTCCAAGTCTTCCAATAAGTCTTCAACATCTTCCAGACCTACTGAAATGCGAATCAACCCATCAGTTATCCCAAGTTCTGCACGACGCTCAGCCGGAATGGAAGCATGTGTCATCAAAGCCGGAATGGAAATCAAGCTCTCCACTGCCCCCAGACTTTCCGCAAGTGTAAAGTATCTCACTTTGTTCAAAACGGACTCGGCCTTTTCCGCACTGCCGACATCAAATGAAACCATACCGCCGAATCCACGCGATTGTTTTTTGGCAATATCATGATTTGGGTGGTTTTCAAGACCTGGGTAATAGATTTTCGAAACGCCTTCATGCCCGGATAGGAAACGAACGATTTGAGATGTGTTTTTTTCATGTTCTTCCATCCTGATTCCCAGCGTTTTAATGCCTCGCATCAGCAACCATGAATCCTGGGGCCCTAGCACGCCTCCTGTGGAGTTTTGGATGAAATGAAGGTCATTGCCAATCTTTTCATCATTCACCACGACAAGACCCGCTACAACATCGCTGTGTCCCCCCAGATACTTCGTTGCGCTATGAAGCACGATATCGGCTCCAAGTGAAAGCGGATTTTGCCAGTATGGCGTACTGAAGGTATTGTCCACAATGGTGAGGATGCCGTTTTCTTTTGCTATTTTTGATACTTCTTCCAAATCGGTGATTTTCAATAATGGATTCGTCGGAGTTTCAATGAACAGTGCTTTCGTATTGTCCTTTATCTCTTTTTCGATCGAGTGTATGTCACTCGTATTGATGAACGTAGCTTCCACCCCAAAGCGGTTAAGCACTTTAGTGATGACCCGGAAAGAACCTCCATAAACATCATCTGTCATCAATACATGATCACCATGACTGAACAGCATCATAACCGCAGTCATTGCTGCCATTCCTGATCCGAAGGCGAAACCTCTTTTTCCTTCCTCGAGATCCTTGATCAATTCTTCGAGGGCATGGCGGGTCGGGTTGCCTGTACGGGAGTATTCATAGCCCCGATGATTCCCCGGACCATCCTGTTTATAGGTGCTCACTTGATAAATCGGCACCGAAACCGCCCCTGTTTGTTCATCACCAAAAATGCCGCCATGGATCAATTGTGTTTTTTTTCTCATTTTACATTCCTCCCTGATAAATTTTTTTGCTTAAGTATCGTTCACTTGAATCCGGAAATATGACGACGATATTTGCCCCCCGGGAAGCCTTGGCCGCTTCTTTCATGGCCGCTGCAAATGCCGCACCTGAAGAACTGCCGACAAGAAGGCCTTCTTTAATCGCCAATTCCCTTACCATATGGAAAGCGTCACGATCGCTTATCGTATGGATTTGGTCAAAATACGTTTCATCCATATAGGCAGGTAAGAATTCCATCCCGATCCCCTCTGTTTTATGGGGTCCGGCTTTTCCGCCGTTTAAAATCGATCCTTCTGGTTCGACAATGACCGTTTTGACAGCAGCGTTCTTTTCTTTCAAATATCGCGATGTTCCCATGAATGTTCCGCCCGTCCCGGCACCGGCAACAAACACATCCACATCGCCTTCCATCTGTTCCCATATTTCAGGTCCCAGCGTTTTATAATAGGCATCAGGATTTGAAGGGTTGGCGAACTGCTGGGGACAATATGATCCCGGAATTTCAGCCAGCAGCGCCTTAGCCTTGGCGATTGCTCCTGTCATCCCTTCCTCTGTCGGGGTTTGGATCACATTCGCTCCAAGGGCACGCATCAATTCCTGTTTCTCGGTACTGAATTTCTCCGGAACGCAAAATATCACGTCCACCCCACTGTTTATCGCAGCCAACGCCAAGCCAATCCCGGTATTTCCGGCAGTCGGTTCGATGATCGTCCCGCCCTTTTTCACCTTCCCTGTCTGCAGCGCTTTGGCTAACAGTTCTTGACCAAGCCGATCCTTCACACTGCCTCCCGGATTGAAGTATTCCAGTTTGGCAAAGATACGGACTTCATCCGGAAGCGGGAAATGGGTGATTTCCATCATCGGCGTTTCCCCTATCAGCTCATGAATATTTTTAAAGACTTTCATATTCGGACATCCTTTCATAGTTATCCTACCAATTTAATGAGGATTATGCAATAAAGAATGATCAGCAGAAAAGCTTCCGCTGATCACTTACCATTCATTTCATTTTTTCAACCATTTTCAAAATCAGTGCCGCTGAATGAAGAGCCGCAGTTTCCAGGAATTTATCAAAGGAAATATTGGACTCCTTACCTGCGATATCCGAAAGGGAACGAATGATGACAAACGGTGTTTTGAATTGGAAGGCTACCTGTGCAATGGCTGCCGCTTCCATTTCCACCGCGTATAAATCAGAGAATTTCCCTCTGACGAATTCAACCCTGTCAGGATCATTCATGAAAGAATCCCCCGTCACGATCAACCCTTTCGCCACTTGTATATCCTCGATTTCTTTTGCTGCTTCTTCTGCGATTGCAAAAAGCTTTTCATCCGGTGTGAAAGCTGCAGGCAGCTGAGGGACTTGACCGTATTCATATCCAAAAATCGTCACATCGACATCATGGTGCCGCACTTCCGTGGATATGACCACATCCCCTACATTCAGATCTGGATGATAACCGCCGGCAGAGCCAGTATTGATGACCGCATCCGGTTTGAATTTTTCTAACAGGATTGCAGTGGACATTGCCGCATTCACTTTACCGATACCAGATTTAAGTAAAATGACCTCGATACCATTCAGTGTGCCTGTATTGAACTCGGAACCGGCAATGGTCACCTGCTCCAACCCTTCCAATTTATCACGTAAAATCGTAACTTCTTCTTCCATTGCTCCGATTATGGCTACCTTCATTAGTAAAAACCTCTTCCTATAATTTTTCCGCCTCCATGATCCAGACGAATTGATTGCAGCGCTCGAAGTTCACTTTATATCCATTTGCTTCAAGCACTTTTTCCAAAAAAGGAATCGTAGTATAATATTCCGTTTGCAAATCGTTCGCCAAATTATGAAAGCCTGCCTGCCTTGCATCTTGAATCGCCCGTTCATGAGCTTCCTTTGATTGATACATTGTGTCAGCAAACACTATTTTACCACCAGTATTCAGTAACTTTCCATAGTTGGCTATCGCTTTTTCTTTTTCTTCATCGGTTAAATGATGAAACGCGTACGTACTCACAATCGAATCAACCTGTTCCGGCTTCGGAAAATCGATAAAATCACCATCTACAATTTCCGTTTTTCCGCTCAGCTTGCTTACCGCTATTTCCCTCATCGCAGGAGAAGGTTCTATTCCCGATACCTTTAGGCCCTTCTTCAAAAGTCTTTCCGTCAAATTCCCGGTACCCACCCCGAACTCCAGCACATGACCAAAAGCCCGATTGGTGACGCTGTCCAATATGCCATCATAATGTTTAAAAACCTCTTGATACTCAATATCGTGTCCACCAACCGTATCATCATACGATTTCGACCATTCTTCAAATAAATCGATAAATTCTCTGCCCATTTTTAATCACCTTTTATAATAAGATAATAAAACCTATAAGCATAATATGATATAAACAGAGAAACAGTTCTTGTTTTTAGGCAAATTCATTAGGTTCAGATTCGGACAAAATGGTGGTAAACTAACAGTATCTGAATGTTGGAGGGGAACAGTCATGAGTTTTCAACTCGACTTAAACTTATTCGAAGATAAAATAGAATTTTTCGAGGCAGAAAGCATCAAGAATCTTGAAGAAAAAATCCAATCACAAATTGAAATCAATAAAGCGATCATGCTTCAGGTGGAATCCGTGTCACACCAAATGTATGTAAGTGAAGAAGGCAGACGTTTTTATAGTGCAGTCGTCCACTTTAAAGCTAAAAAATGAGCAATATGAAAAACCCCCGAAAAGCGGAATTCCTTTCGGGGGTTTTTCGTTTATACATTTTTTCTGAACATTATCTTTTATCGTTTGTCTTCAGCTCTTCGACTTTTACAGGTTTCCAACCTGATCCGTCCACCCATTCAATATAAACCCGGAAGGTTTTAGGGTTGTCTCCTTCAGAAACCGTACCGATTGCCGTGGTCGGCGAACCGCCGTTTTGCAGCCACCATAGCTTCATGCTGCCTTCATCGATTCCAGCTCCGCTTGCTATCGCTTTACTCATTTCATTCCAATCGACCGAGCCCTTTTCGAAGCTGGTAGTGTGCTCCCCGGATTGCTCCGTTCCTACTGGTTTCCAACTCTCACTTGTATATGTAGACGCAACATTGCCATCGCCGCTGCCTTCCACTTCCACAAGTTCGGCATCTCCTGCTTTTTCTGGATCTGCATCATCTTCAGCCTTCTCTTCTGCATCTTCCTCTGTTGCTTTACTATCTTCTTTTTCGGCATCCTCTTCTGTTGCTTCACTATCACCTACTGCGTCTTCCTTCTCTGAATCCGTTTCTTCCTCTTTGCCAGAAGGTTTGTCCACTACTTTCCCTTTTTCAGTCTCGGCGACTTGCTTTGGTTCAGTCGTGGCTTTTTTTGTTTCGGTGCCATCATCACTTAAGAAAATCGAGACTGCGACAATGACGATTAAAATGGAAACGATGGTGATGGCAATATTATATATTTTATTTACTTTTCTTTTTTGATCTCTCTGATTGAAACGTGAGCCCAAGGTCCATTCCTCCCCTTACCATTTCTTACTGCCTCATTTTAACATGATTTAGCCAGAGATAGAAGGGAAGGGTTTCCTACACTTTTCGTCAATTCTCGCTATTGTCCTGGTCCTTCGAGTACAGGACTTTTACAATATCTGAAAAAAGAGGCGTCATGCTGGAACTGTTTTCCTTCGTTTCAAAACTTACGGTAACAAGAGCATATTTGGGATCTTTATAGGGAAAGTAGCCTGCAAACCATTTATTGAGCTCCCCTTTTTCAATATTGGTCTGAGCTGTCCCGGACTTGCCGGCGACCTCCACAGGCAAATCTCTCAAGGAGGCGCCCGTCCCTTTCTCTTCCGTCACGACCTTCCTAAGAAGATGCTGCATCTTCATCGCTGTATATGGAGACAGTGTCTCGCCGCCAATGCTTTGATTGGGAAAATCGACTACGGTCGTACTATTGTTAAATTCGACCTTGGAAACGGCTTTGACCTGTTCCTTCTTGCCGCCGCGGGCAATCGTTGCCATCATATTCGCGATCGCGAGCGGCGTCGTTTGGACATCTTGCTGGCCAATTGCCGTTTTGGCAACCATTTTGGGATCTTTTTTTAAATCGTCATCATGCCAGACCTTTCCTGTTTGCTCATGATGCAGCTGAGTGACTTCCGTGTGATATACGTCCCCCTGCCAGCCCGTTTCACCAACCAGCCCTAACCTTTTTGCATATTTGTCTAAAAAGTCCGGATCCTTCTCCGCTATTTCCTGTGACAATTCGGCAAACGTCCTATTACAGCTTTGGGCAAAGCTATTTTCAAAATTAAGTACGCCCAGTTCCCTCTGTTTATCCGTTTTGCCGTCTATCGTCAAATTACAGTTAAATGTCCGGGTGGGACTGGCCGCTTCATAATCGATGGCCGCTGCTGCCGTGACCGTTTTAAAGACGGAACCCGGCGTTTTTTGAGTCAGCATCATATTGACGGCCCCTTCCCCATTCGGATCTTTTATATTAAGCGCCGGACGTGATACCATGGCGACGATTTCACTTTTTTCGATATCGATCAGGACGAGACCGCCTTTTTTTATCCCGCGTTCATCGACGAGCTTCTCCGCTTTCTCCTGAATTTCTTTATCGATCGTCGTCATGACCTTCACCGGGTAAAGCGGATTTGCTGGTTCCACATATTTAACATCGACACCGAACATCGGTCCTCCGCTAGCGTCCACGTGAAAAACGAGCTTCGATTCCCCAGCGGAAAGCAAGAACTCATCGAAGGTCCTTTGCAGTCCCGTATTGCCTATTTTCGTTTCAGGAGATAAATTCATGTCCGGATAACGGTTTTTCTTTTCCGCATCAGATATATTCGTCGTTCCGATCAATTGTGCTGCAGGCGTTTGATCATGATATAATTTCTCATTCACGGCAAAGACCCCGGGAATCTTCAATTCATTGATCGCCTTCGACTGGCTGGACGTCAACTCTATCGGTTCATCCCCGCCAAATACGAATGGTTCATCCGCTTCTTCTATCGCCCGTTTTAACTCCGCTTCCGATTTCCCTATTATCGAAGCCACTTCATCTATGGGCCATGTCATTTTTTTTAAAAAGGGAAAAAGGACGAGCGTCGGGATTTCTTCATGTGCCAGAGGTTCTCCATTTCTGTCATAGAACTTTCCGCGTCCATCATCAATCTTTAATATTTGTGAACGCTGATTCACACTTGCTTCCAACAGGTTCACATCATGCTTTGAAAAAGATTCTGTCGATACAAGTTGGATGTAGGCAAGCCTGCCTATGAGCATCAGCATGAAAGTGGTCAAAAAAAGTGCCAGCAACCTCATTCGTTTCTTTTTCATAAAATACACCTCGATAACCATTGTTGACGAGGTGCGAATTTTTAAACAATTATGAACAAATTTAACGCGGCACTTTTCCATAAGGCTCTTTTCGTAAAGATTGTTGTTTTTAAACGAAACTATTTAAGGTTGATTGGAGCGGAAGTGCGAGACTCCTGCGGGAGCAGCGGGACAGGTGAGACCCCACAGGCGTTTACGCCGAGGAGGCTCACCGCCCGCCCCGCGGAAAGCGAGCATCTTGAGGGGAAATCAACCACAACTCACTACTGGTAAATAGCAACAAAGTATGTGAAAACAGCCTTACATAAAAAGAGGATGCCCCGATGGACATCCCCTTTTGCATTTTATTTAGTCGATGGATACAATCTTGACGCTCATTTCGCCGCCAGGTGTCATGATCGATACCTTGTCGCCGACCCTTTTCCCTATCAGGCTTTTCGCGATCGGGGAATCATTGGAGATTTTTCCTTCGAATGGGTCCGCTTCAACGCTTCCTACGATGGAATATGTTTCTTCGTCACCATTTGGAAGTTCCACGAAGGTTACCGATTTTCCAAGCGAAACTGTATCTGTATTCGAATCATTGCCTTCAATGATTTTTGCATTGCGGATCATGTTTTCGATCGTTGTAATACGTCCTTCAACGAAAGCCTGCTCTTCTTTTGCGGAATCGTATTCTGAGTTCTCGGAAAGGTCCCCAAAACTGCGGGCGATTTTGATTCTTTCCACCACTTCTTTACGTTTAACCGTTTTTAACTGTTCCAGTTCCTGTTCAAGCTTTAACTTACCTTCTTTAGTCATTGGATATTCTTTTTCAATTGCCAAAACCCTTCACTCCTTCAAATTCTTTACAGCAAGTATTCGCTGTGACAAGTTTATGTACTATATCGTGCTTAACCCTAAATCGAGTCAAAATATATAATTGCGCGACTTAAAAAGTCGCGCTTCGATACTAAGAAACAATCCGTTCCTTAGTATATAAACCGACTGCGGTGAGCAGCCGGTTCGTTCTGTATCAAGAATAGAGTATTGCGTTTTCCAACATTTGTCCAGTCTTTCCCATTAAATAAATGGGATTTTTAAATAAACGGAGGAAAATGGCACCTATCATTATTTATGCTATGTTATTACAAAAAAGACTTTTGTTCAAGGATTGTTTGAATTTTTGTCACCATAAGGTCAATGGCCACATGGTTCTGACCGCCTTCTGGTATGATAATGTCGGCATAACGCTTCGTCGGTTCTATGAACTGATTATGCATCGGACGGACGACACTGATGTATTGTTCGATGACGGAATCTATGGAACGGCCGCGTTCTTTAATATCACGGGTCATCCGTCGAAGGATCCGCAGGTCTGCGTCCGTATCGACATATAGCTTCATATCCATCAGGTCTCGTAGGCGCTCATCCTCCAGTACAAGAATCCCTTCAAGGATGATGACATCCTGTGGCTCAACTGTGATGACTTCTTCCGAGCGCGTATGGATCGAATAATCATAAACCGGTTTTTCTATCGTTTCATAGCGCAGCAAAGCGTTAATGTGATCGATTAACAAATCATTATCAAATGCAAGCGGATGGTCATAGTTCGTTTTCAGGCGCTCTTCAAAAGGCAGATGACTTTGATCTTTATAATAATAATCTTGTTCGATCATCAAGATGGAATGTCCTTGGAAGAATTCAAAAATGGAACGGGTAACACTTGTTTTACCTGATCCCGACCCTCCGGTAACTCCGATGACCACTGGTTTCTTTCTTGTCATATCAATTCTCCTTCCGCATCATATTGTTCACATAAACTCTATTATCTACTTGAATGCGGACAATTTGAAGCGGATGGCGGGCTGCCTCCAGCTCCTTACCTGACTCATCCCAGATCGTACCGATTTTTTGAGTGAAGTTTTCGATTTCCGGTCCAAAAAACTCCACTTCATCCCCAGGCTTGAAGAAATTACGTTGCTGCATGGTGACGATTTTAGTTTCCTCGTTGTAATCAAGCACCAATCCTGCGAAGTCGAAGCGAGTCTTTACGGTATGATTCCCGAACATTTGCTGTTTATACCCAGGAATTTCCCCTTCCATGAACGATGATGCCGTCTCACGGTTCGCACACTTATCAAGCTCTTCCAGCCATTCTTGTTTAATCTTGAAATTGTCGGGATCGGCACAATACGCATCAATCACTTTACGATACACGCTGACAACCGTTGCAATATAATGAATCGATTTCATTCTTCCTTCGACTTTTAAGCTGTCTATGCCAATTTCAATCATGCCAGGCAGTGATTCAATCAGCTTCAAGTCTTTTGGACTCATCGCGAATGGAGCATCTTCTTTATCGAATAAAGCCTTTTCCCCATCTTGATCCAACTCATATAAATCATAATCCCAACGGCAAGACTGACAGCAGCCGCCGCGGTTCGAATCACGCGCCGTCATATGGTTCGAAAGGGTACAGCGTCCAGAATAGGCAATGCACATGGCCCCATGAACGAAAGCCTCGATTTCGATATCGACCTTTTCCTTCATTTCACGGATTTCATCAGCACTCGTCTCACGTGCCAAAACAACACGCTCCAAGCCTTCCTCTTTCCAATACTGAACAGCCTTCCAGTTCGATAGCGATTGCTGTGTGCTTAAATGGATCTCGACTTTCGGAGCGACCCTTTTACAGGTTTCGATGATTAATGGATCGGCGACGATGATACCATGAACCCCTGCCTCCTGAAGACCTTCCAGGTATTCATCAAGACCATCGATATTTTCATTATGTGCGAAGATATTTGTAGTTACATATACTTTTGCACCATACTTATTAGCGAATTCGACGCCTTCCTTCATTTCCTCAAACGTGAAGTTACCGGCATTGGAACGAAGGCCATATTCCTGACCGCCAATGAACACGGCATCCGCGCCGTAATGGACGGCAATTTTTAATTTTTCCAGGTTGCCGGCCGGAGCCAGCAATTCCGGTTTTTTTACAATGACTCTCTTTCCATCAACGATCTTGGAAATTTTATCAGCAATAGCATTCAAGGCTATTCCTCCTCTTTCTCTTACCCTTTTCTTTAATAAACCGATTCTTTAAAGAAGAACCCAGTATCCAACTCACGGTTATCCGGCTGAACCGCTTTGACTTTTTCAAAAAGTTCCGATTTGATATCATCATAGCGGTCAGGGTCTTCAGCACATACGTCAATAGCTTCCCGATATAACCTTGTCATTTCAATGACATATTCCGGTGTTTGCAGTAATCCTTCGATTTTCAGTGAATCAATTTCCGCTTCAATCAATTCCTGAAGTTCATCAATCATGCACATATCATTCGGACTCATGATATGTGTACCATTTTCATCTTCATAAATCGGGTATTTATTTTCGCGTTCCTTATCATGCAAGAACATATTTCTTTGTTCCTTCCGATTTTCCACTTCCAATGCCTTGCCTTGGTATTCAAAGTAATTACCTAGGAGCGTACGCTTCGATTGGAACATGCATGTCATGCCATGCACTTGCACCTCAATCTCCACTTCGGCATTTTCCTTCATTTCCACGATCTCGTCCAGACTTATCTCACGGGCGGCAACGGCACGGACAGCACCGCGTTTTCCCCAGTAATTACATGTGTACCAGTTCGTTACCGTCATCTCTGTATTCCAGTGCAGGGGCATATCAGGTGCCACGGCACGGACAGCCATCAAGACTGCGGGATCACCGAAAATGATCCGGTCGGCACCAGCCTCTTTAAGGAATGTAACATACCCTTCAAGCTCGTCCACTTTTTCATTATGAAAAATGGCGTTCATGGATACGTACACTTTCTTGCCCGCAGCATGTGCAAGCTCAATCGCCTTCTCTACATCTTCACGATTGAACTCCCCTGCCAGCCTTAGCGCGTAACGTTGCTCGCCAATGACGAAGGCGTCAGCGCCAGCATCGATGAGTTCTGTTATATGATCGACACTTGTCGGAGTCACAAGTAATTCAGGCTTTTTCATTTTTGTCACCTCTATGTTTACTAATGGCCACACCATCACCAATCGGCAAAATTACGGTATCGAAATGGGGATGGTCATGTAACCAGATGTTAAAGTCTCTGATTTTTTTGATAAGAGCTCGCTTTCTTCTCGTCATTTCCATTTCTTCAATGTTTTCGGCAACCAAGCCTTTGAATAAAACATTGTCAGTAATGATGATGCCAGCATCAGCAAGGAATGGTTCAAACAGTTCAAAGAATCGCTTGTACTGCCCTTTAGCTGCATCAACGAAGATGATATCGAACGGGCCATGCTCCATCACTTTCGGTCCCGCTTCAAGGGCATCCCCTTCAATGAGGGTGATCCTTTCCGACAGTCCTGCCTTCTTGAAATTAGCCCTTGCCTGCTCAATGCGGGCTTCATTCCGTTCAAGTGTGACGATTTCTGCTTCCGGAAGGGTCTCAGCCATCCTTATGGCCGAATAGCCAATTGCCGAACCCACTTCCAATATCGCCTTTGGCTGATGAAGCCTTAAAATCTGAAGCAGCACTTCAATTCCTTCGGGCTCCATGATCGGCACATTATTTTCCATCGCAAAATCTTCCAACTCCTTAAGCAAACCCGTACGCTCCGGAATTAAGGAATGAAGATATTGTTCTATTTTTCCGTTCAAAACGTTTCCTCCATTTATAAGGAAAACAAAAGCGCTTGGTCAGTAACATGAAAAAATTGATTGAACAATTTCTTCATAAGGAGCTGAAACAAGTATGCTTGACGATCTACATTTCCTTATCTTTCAAAATAAAACCCGGCATTCGCCGAGTTACGTCACCGATAAGAATCGGATCAAAAATTCACTTGTACTATTCTATCATAAAAACAAGGGGAAAGTAATATCTCTCCCCCCTCGGTGTCCTTGCATTTTTTTATTTATTTATTGGAAATATGCTCTGCCTTTTTGTTATTGTGGTCATTCAAGGTCTTGGAGTAAAGGACTTCCCCTTCAGGTGTTGCCAAAAAGTACAGGTAATCCGTTTTCTCAGGTTTCAATACCGCATCGATCGATGTCGTTCCGGCATTTGCAATCGGCCCTGGCGGCAGTCCCTTGTTCTTATACGTATTATAAGGGGATTTCACCTCAAGGTCTTTATAATACACCCTGCTCTTATGTGAACCCTTCGCATACAAAACGGTCGGATCCGTTTGAAGCGGCATATCTTCCTCAATACGATTGTAAAAGACGGAAGCTATCTTTCCGCGATCGACTTGTGCCGTCGCCTCTTCTTCGACAAGCGAAGCGAAGGTCAGCATCTCGTGTACGGAATAATCGTTCTTGTCCATTTGGCCCTCGTAAGCCTGCAATGTCTCTTCGGTTTTCTTCAGCATCTCGATGACGATCGACTCCAGGGTCGGCTTTTCTTCATAAAAGTCATAAGTAGCTGGGAAAAGGTACCCTTCCAGCGGATATAAAACCTTTTCATTTTCAATTTCCGAGGTCAATAGCTGCGGAAATTGCTCTTGCATGGAATTAACGAACTTCTTATCATTCAATTTCTTGAAGACCTTTTTCGGATCTTCACCCGTCTTCCCCGCGATGATATCGGCAATTTGGATTAGCTGCTTCCCTTCAGGAATCGTTATCTTCATTGCCGCTTCCTTCATGAGTTTTCCGGTTTTGATGCTTGTGACAATATCTTCAATCGGCATGGAAGGTGATAATTTATACTCCCCTGCCTGAAAACCGGATTCATTGCGGAATTTAATATAATATTTGAATACGCGTGCGTCCTTGATTATTCCCTGCTCTTCAAGCAGAGTTGAAATTCCGTTAACGGATGAACCGATCGGGATTTTCACTTTCTTGATGGTGTCATCATCCGGATCGACTGGTTTCATGGCTGAGTTGATATATAAAAAGCCCACAAGACCAACTATCCCAATTAGTAAAATAAGCGAAGCGATCGTAATCATGATGATTTTACGAACCAGCTTGGCTTCTCCTTGCTGTTCTAACAATTTCATTCGGATATGTTCCTTTTTAGATAGATTTTTATCTTTTTCATCCATGTTCATTCCCCCTGCAAACTCACACCAACTACAGAATGGTTTCTAGATGATGCTTTCTCTAATTAATCTTTGCTTCGAACATTATACTAAAATCAACAAATAATTACATGTTTTTTGCAAAACTACATTCATCAATACTCTATTTATGGCAAAAATGCACTTGTTTTGTCAATATACAGGTATTATTTAATAGGAAAATAGTGATATCCTTGTCTAAAGTTTTTTTGAGGGCATATTGATTTCCGCTCCAGTTCAGGCACTCACTTTGATGCGGTTTTCCCGCAGAGACCCGCTACCTTACTCCCCAATCAACTATTTATTAACTTAGAAACCATACTCGAGGAGTTGATGGTGCTGCTTGGGTCAGTTGGTTCGGGAACATCATTTGATGAAAGATATGTTTCCGAACTCCTTTTGCCCACAGTCTTTTTATGGCTTGTACAATCTAGACGTTGATTTACGCTCCAGGGACTCGCTTTCCGCGGGCGGTCCGCCCTCGGCGCTTTTGCGCCTGTGGGGTCTCCCTTGGACACGTATTCCCGCAGAAGTCTCGCACCTTCCGTTCCAATCAACTTTGTTTAAAAAAATTCAGTTTGTAACCCTTTTTTCTAAAAAAGTGGCTTGGAATGTCACAGCCGAACAATGAAATGTTATTTGGTGGTGGACTTACTTTCCACTTCAGGTTCTCGCTTTCCGCGGACTGTCTCGGGGACCAATCAACTTTAATTATTTATTCAGCTTAAAAATTTGTTCCCTGCATGTATTAGGCATTTCAAGAAATAGCAGGAATATTCATATAGGAATGCCATAATGATTTGAGGAAAAGGAAAGGTGTGAAGGAGTTGGATCAATCTTATTTTGTAGGTTGGGGGACATTGGCACTCATAAACGCCGGACTTGCTCAAGGAAAAAATAGAACGGCGCTGAACTGGTTCTTGCTATCATTATTTTTGGGCCCGTTCGCTACTTTTATGCTTTTATTCACAAAGAAAAGATAAGGGGTAACTGGTACAAAAATGAAAAAACGATCTATATGCCTACAATTTTATACAGGTTTTTACAATTCGTTGCTTTCCACTCCAGGCACTCGCTTTCCGCGGGCGGTCTCGGGAGCCTCCTCGGCTTTCGCCTGCGGGGTCTCGACACGCTTTTCCCGCAGGAGTCTCGCACCTTCCGTTCCAATAAAATTTTATAAAAAATTCAGATTGTAACCCTTTTGGCTCGGAATGTCACAAGCCGACCATAAAATGTTATTGGTGTTGGACTTAAATTTCCACTCCTGGTACTCGCTTTCCGCGGGCGGTCCGCCCTCGGCTTTCGTCTGCGCGGTCTCCTTAGACACGCTTTTCCCGCAAGAGTCTCGCACACCCGCTCCCATCAATTTTGTTATTAAATTTTAGATGAAGTCCCTTTTTAAAAAAGGCTATTTTCATACTTTGTTGCTATTTACGAAGTAGTGCAGTGTGGTTGATTTCCCCTCCAGGTGCTCGTTTTCCGCGGGGCGGGCGGTGAGCCTCCACGGCGTAAACGCCTGTGGGGTCTCACCTGTCCCGCTGCTCCCGCAGGAGTCTCGCACTTCCGCTCCAATCAACCTAAAATAGTTTCGTTTTAAAAACAACAATCTTTTCGAAAAGAGCCAAAAAAAAAACCGACCTTTAGGGGCCGGTTTTTTTCTTTTATTCTTCTTCAGCTTCTTCTTGGTCAAGGAATGTATTTAACATTTCTTCGACAAGATCCCACTCTTCTTCTGTTTCGATCGGTGTAAGTTCACCATCTTTATTATCTTCGCTCGGTACGAATGATGAAGCGTGGATTTCAATTTCTTCCTCTTCATCTTCTGCAGACATCGGATAGTAAAGTACATAAGATTTGTTGAATTTATCTGAGTCGAATGTGAAAAGGATTTCGCAAAGCTGCTCGTTTCCGTTTTCATCTACTACTGTAATGTTGTTTTCGCCGTGTTCCATTTGTATTCACCTCATATTGAATTTGTTTGTCTGTCCAAGAATCCTTGCAGAATCATGACAGCTGCCATTTTATCAATGACTTTCTTGCGTTTGCTTCGGCTCACGTCCGCCTCAAGAAGGACACGTTCAGCCGCCATAGTTGTCAACCGTTCATCCCAGAGAAACACCGGCAGCTTGAATTTGTTTTCTAATCGTTTAGCGAAATCTTGGCTGATCTCGCCTCGCGGTCCAACAGTCCCATTCATGTTCTTAGGTAAACCGAGGACAATTTTAGAAACATCATGCTCTTTTATTATTTCATTGAGGCGTTTAAAGCCGAAGTCATTTCCAGCTTCGTTAATTTTGATCGTTTCCAATCCTTGTGCAGTCCAGCCCATCGCGTCGCTCAAGGCAACGCCGATGGTTTTTGAACCTAAATCAAGTCCCATTGTGCGCATTAGTATTCCTCTCGATGGTTCTTAAGATACGACTTAACCAATTCTTCGATGATTTCATCGCGTTCAAGCTTACGAATAATGTTTCGAGCATCCATATGGCGCGGGATGTAGGCCGGGTCACCAGATAATAGATAACCGACAATCTGGTTTATCGGGTTATAACCTTTTTCCTGAAGTGCAACATACACTTGAGACAATACTTCTTGTACATCTCTTTCGAATGGTTCTTCGGGAAAATTAAATTTCATCGTTTTATCAAAGGAACTCATTAACATGCACCTCTCCTCAGCGTCCAAATCCACTATTACCTACATTGTACAACACTTTCCATTGATTATGAAATCGATAAGACCCATTCTTCAACAAAATTAAGTGCTGCATCCAATTTTTCAGGGTCTTTTCCGCCGGCTTGGGCCATATCTGGACGTCCGCCACCGCCACCGCCGCAACGGGAAGCAACTTCTTTCACCAATTTACCAGCATGGAAACCGCGGTCGATGTAATCCTTGGTCACCCCGGCAATCAAATTGACTTTATCGCCTTGGGCCGAACCTAATACGATAATGACAGAATCGAGCTTTTGTTTCAAATCATCCGCCATGGCACGCAGATTATTCATGTCGGTAGCTTGAACCTTCGCCACCAATACTTGAACACCATTTACTTCTTTTACGTTAGAAACAAGGCTGCTTGCTTCAATATTACTTAATTTTGCAGTAAGGCTTTCATTCTCGCGATGAAGATCCTTCACTTCAGCCAGTACCGTTTCAATTCTTGAAGGTACGTCTTTCAAGTTCGTTTTCAATTTAGCAGCCGCGTCCTTCAAGACACCGATTTGATCGGTCATCAATTTGTACGCCCCGGCACCCGTTACCGCTTCTATACGGCGAGTTCCTGCACCGATGCCGCTTTCGGAAACGATTTTGAACAAGCCAATCACCGCTGTATTCGGAACGTGGACACCGCCGCAAAGTTCCAAGCTGTAATTGCCTATTTGAACGACACGTACAATCTTGCCGTATTTTTCGCCGAACAAGGCCATTGCGCCCATAGCCTTGGCTTCTTCGATGTTTTTATAATCCGTATTCACTTGTAAGCTTTGCCAAATCTTTTCATTTACAATCGTTTCGATTTGTTCAATCTCATCCGCCGTTATCTGGCCGAAATGAGAGAAATCGAAGCGAAGGCGCTCAGCCTGTACGAGTGAACCCGCTTGGTTGACATGTGTACCAAGCACATCTTTCAACGCCTGATGCAAAAGGTGCGTCGCTGTATGGTTTTTCGTGATATGGATGCGATTTTCTTGATTTACCGCAGCAACGATATGGGAATCTGCTGTTAATGTTCCGGCAGTAACTGCTACACGGTGCAGATTTTGGCCATTAGGAGCTTTTTGGACATCAAGTACATCAACCTTCACCGATTCACTGGCCATCGTTCCTATATCGGCTATTTGTCCGCCGCTTTCCGCGTAGAAAGGAGTCCTGTCCAATATCACTTGAACTTCTTCTCCTTCTTGTGCCTCCGTTACAAGCTCGCCATTTTGTATGATGGCAGCAACTTTGGCTTCGACAGCAACTTGATCATATCCGACAAATTTACTTTCAACTTTAATATCGCCCAATACCCCGCCTTGGATTTGCATGGAATCAACATCTTGACGCGCTGAACGGGCACGTTCACGCTGTGCATCCATCTCTTTTTCAAATCCAGCTTGATCGACCGCCATGCCTTCTTCTGCTGCATACTCTTCCGTTAACTCAATCGGGAAACCATATGTGTCATATAAACGGAATGCATCGCTGCCCGGAATGGTCGTATTACCTTTTTCCTTTTCCTTTTTAATGACCTCAGAAAGGATGGACAGTCCATCATTCAGGGTTTCATGGAAGCGTTCCTCTTCATTTTTGATTACTTTTGCAATGAATTCTTTATTCTTGAGGACTTCAGGATAGAAGTCTTTCATGATTTCACCGACGACCGTCACAAGCTCGAACATGAATGGTCGGTTGATGTTGATTTGCTTAGCATATCGAACCGCTCTGCGAAGTAAACGGCGCAATACATAACCGCGGCCTTCGTTGGATGGAAGAGCCCCGTCACCTACTGCAAAGGCTACCGTACGAATATGGTCGGCAATGACTTTGAATGCAACATCTTTTTCTGAATCAACACCATATTTCACATCGGATATCTCTTCGACTGCGCGGATGATTGGCATGAATAAATCTGTATCATAGTTCGTCGCCACATCTTGAACGACGGAAGCCATACGTTCAAGGCCCATCCCTGTATCGATATTTTTCTTTGGAAGCGGTGTGTAAGAACCGTCCGGATTATGGTTGAATTGAGAAAATACAAGATTCCACACTTCCAGATGACGTTCATTTTCCCCGCCTGGATATAGTTCCGGATCATTCGGATCATCGCCATATGCTGGTCCGCGGTCATAGAAAATCTCCGTATTCGGACCGCTTGGGCCTTCCCCGATATCCCAGAAGTTTTCTTCCAGGCGAATGATCCTTTCAGCAGGAACACCGATTTTCTTATTCCAAAGTTCGAATGCTTCATCATCTTCAGGATGGATCGTCACAGCCAATTTATCTTTGTCGAACCCAATCCATTTTTCATCGGTCAAAAATTCCCATGCCCATGTAATGGCTTCTTCTTTGAAATATTCACCAATGGAGAAGTTTCCGAGCATTTCGAAAAACGTATGATGACGTGCCGTTTTCCCCACGTTTTCGATATCGTTTGTACGGATCGCCTTTTGAGCATTCGTAATCCTTGGATTTTCAGGAATCACCCGTCCATCAAAATATTTCTTTAACGTCGCCACCCCGGAATTGATCCAAAGCAATGATGGATCTTCATGAGGAACCAATGACGCACTTGGTTCGATGTTATGTCCTTTTTCACTAAAAAAGTCTAAATACATTTGGCGGATTTGAGCACCAGTTAAATACTTCATATATATATCCTCCTTTTAAAAATTATGTAATTTTGAGCACACAAAAAACCCCCATCCCAAAAACAGGGACGAGAGTTGACTCGCGGTACCACCCTGATTATGGACGCAGGAATTGATCCCAGGCCCATCACCTTCATAAAAGCCTTAACGCGGCGTGACGGCAGGTATTAGCTGCTCTCAGGACTAGCTTTCTGCTGCTCTTCACCTGGCAGTCCCTTTCAGCCTGGGGGACCCCTCTCTTTAGATGGACTTCAGCATACTTCATCCTTCAACGAATTATCTTATGTTATGGATTATATTCACAAGACTTTTATTTGTCAATAAGGGGCGGCTTCTTTCTAAAGTGAACGCGGGCATGAAGTACAAAAACTTTCAACACAGCCAAGATGGGAATCGAAAGGACCATGCCGACGATACCGCCTATTTCGCCTCCGGCCAATAATGCAAGCATGATGAACAGCGGATGCATATGAAGGCTTTTACCGACTATTAGCGGAGACAGGATATTTCCTTCGAGAAATTGAAGGACAAGCACGATGACCGCGATGATCAACACCATTTTCACTGACATTGTCGCGGCGATGACCACAGCAGGAATGGCCCCAATAATCGGTCCGAAATACGGAATGACATTCGTTATTCCGATTATCGCCCCCAAAAGAAGCGGATATTTCATTCCGGCTATCCAGAAGAGCAGCGAGGAAATCAAGCCGATCACGACACAGACGATGATTTGTCCGCGGATATAGCCGCCAAGCGATGCATCGACATCACGAACGAATGCCCGTCCCTGATTGCGCCATTTTTTCGGGGTCATATACCATGCCATTTTTTTTAAAACGGTGAAATCTTTCAGGATATAAAAAGCAATGAATGGAATCAACGCAATCAGGACGATGAAATCAATCATCTTCATTGCATACTCCATCGCCTTTTCAGGTATACGCTTCAGCCAGCCTTCGAAAAGGGTGACACCCTCTTCGAATCTTTCATGAATTCCGAACGGCCAAGCCGCCGTTTGATGATTGAGCTTATCAATCCTGCCCCGGTACTGTTCAACCAGTTCCGGCACGCTTTCCGACAGCTCGCGAACCTGGCTGACGATCACTGGAATCCCTTTATAAACGGCAAAACCGATCCCCCCGAAAAACAACAAATAGATGATCGTGATCGAAAGCCAGCGACGCATCCCTTTCTCATTTAAATATTCCACTACAGGGTGCAGCAAGTAACTGATGAACGCACCGACCAAAAAGGGCAGCAGTACCGTCACACATACAGTAACGGCAGGTCCCCACATGGGCTTAAGTTTCATAAAAATATAGATGACGAAAAATAAGAGCAATAAAAAACCCAGGCGATAAAACCACTTTAGCCGAATACTCACAATAAACACCCCCCGCTCATTTATTCTTCGAAAGGCGGAAGGTTTTCATACATAAAAAAGAGTGCCCTCATTATCAGGACACCCATTCCTGCTATAATAATGACTTTAATCTTTTGCGTATTTTCTTCATGTTCCGTTTGATCATCTTCGAGTTCATCAAGTCCGAACCCATATTCATTAGAGTATTGCGTGAACGTCTAGCCATTGCAAACACCTCTTCCGTTATTTACATACCGAAGCGGCGGTCATTTTCCTCAAACAAATCGTCCAATGAGCTTAAACTTCCATCTTCCTCGACTTGGTGCGTATTGATGAGCCCTTCGGACAGAGTCATTTCAATAAAGCAATTCCAACAATAATATTGATTTACGCCAATCTTCCCAACATCTTTACTGCGGCAATTCGGACATTTAATTTCCAAAATGGACACCTCACTGTTCATAAACTGAAACAATGATGGTATCCTTCCCTAATGCAGGCGGCTGTTTTGATTCTATCACTGTCGACTCCGAGAAAAACCCATCCGTTGTTTCATACGCTATAATCGTGCCCATTTCTTCCTTGAAATATACATCCTGCAGTAAACCAAGTTCTTCGCCCATTTCTGAAAACAGCATGCGTCCCAATACTTCGTCCTTCGAAAGGCAAATGGAATCCGCAGGCACTTTCCTTAAGGTTGAATCTTGTTGGCTGATGACGATCCCATCTGGACCGAATGAAGAAATATCGTCAAGTTTCAAATGAAAAGCTCTTTTGAACAATGCTTGCTGATGAACGACCAAGCCCGTTACCTGTCCCATTTCAGAAATTGATAAATCGTGGACCGTGCCGATTCTTTCTCCTTTGATTGTGAAAACCGGCATTCCTTTCAATAAAGAAAACGTCCGCAAGGTCATCCCGCCTTTCCGAACATTTTTATTATCTCTTTACTACTGAAAATAGATGTGCTGAAAGGTTTTCCATTGTTGGTCCAACACAGGGGCCTACATAAAAAAAAGACCGGTTTCCCGGTCAGATACACGTGCTTTTTTACCAGCCCCTGCTGGCACCTCCGCCGCCGGAACTTCCTCCGCCGCCGCCCCGTGGACCGCCGCTTCCGCCTCCACGGCCGCCGCCGCGACTTATGAATATCAAAAGGATATTGATTAGCGTTTGAAGGAAAAACCCTTTAAAGAACTTGGCATCGAGGATGAATACGATGATGACGACGATGATAATGAGGAAAATCTGTAAACCTGATGGCTGAAAGGTTCCTGACTCGGGCTGAACGGAGAGATCTTGATAAAACTCGTCACCTAGGTTGTATTCTTTCGTGACGTCATTATATACAGCCTTATAGGTCTCCGTCAGGGCAACATCATATTTACCCTCTTTCAGCGCGGGGATAGCCACATCATCCAAAATTTGTCCGGATTTTATATCGGTGATGGCCCCTTCCAAACCGTACCCCACTTCAATACGGATTTTCTGTTCTTCCATGGCCAGCACGATGAGGACTCCATTGTTCAGCTCGGCATCACCAAGCTTGAATGACCTTAATGCCTCGACCGAGTACTCCTCGATCTCGGATCCTTCCATCGAATCAACCGTCAAAATGGAAATTTGTGCTTTTGTGGCATCATCCAATCGTTTCCCAAGTTCGATGAGTTCCGATTTTTCCTGATCATCCAGGACTCCGGCGAAGTCCTGAACATATATATCCCCCACTGGTTCAGGAATGTTAGGTTGTGCTGCGGCCACGTTTGCTAAACTGAACGTGAGAATGAAGAATAGCGCAAACACAGCGAGTTTTTTCATTATTTATCGCTCCCGAAATCAACCTTTGGCGTTTCTTTTTCTTGATCGGTCACTTCAAAATATGGTTTGGCATCGAACCCGAACGCTCCTGCCATCATATTCTTCGGAAAGCGTTTAATCATCTTATTATAGTTGGTAACTTCATCATTATAGTCTTTTCGTGCTACCGTCAGCCGATTTTCCGTGCCTTCCAAACTATCCATGAGGCCCTTAAAGTTCTCATTGGCCTTTAAGTCCGGATAGTTCTCGACAACAACCAAAAGACGGCTCAAGGCCCCGCTCAATTCTTGATCGGCTTCAATCGCATCTTCGGTCGAATTGGCACCTGCCAGCTTCGAGCGTGCATCACTCACCGCTTTAATGGCTTCCGTTTCATGAGCGGCATAACCCTTCACCGTTTCAACAAGATTCGGAATCAAATCCGCTCTTCGTTTTAATTGGTTATCCACCTGTGACCATTTATTATCGACATCTTCACTGGCACTAACAAGTCCGTTGTAGGAAGATGCGCCATAAATGACCAATAGAACGACAACGACTATTCCGACTATCCAACCTTTTTTCATCAAATCCCCCCTGCTCACATATAAGTTATATCCTTATTAGTTCCACCAAAACCATGAATTTTAAACAAAATCAATCAAAAAGAACCTACATAAAATCATATGGCGTGACATTTTCCATCCCGATCATCGGGTCGGCATGCATAAGAATATCAAGATAACTTGCCTCTTGATGTACCTCTCCCTTTTCAACCGGCATTCCTTCTTCACTCAAGATCTCCCGCAGCTTTTCACGCAAAGTCGTTTTCCGGCGCATCTCATCATTACGCTCGATCCCTAAACGGAATGCATCTTCTTCACCACATAGGATCAAGAAATTTTTACTGCGGGTAATCGCCGTATACAATAAATTACGGCGGAGCATCCGGTAATAACTTTTCACTACAGGTAAAATGACGATGGGGAATTCGCTTCCCTGCGACTTATGGATGGAGCAGCAATAGGCATGTGTAATCTGGTTCAAATCCTGCTTCGTGTAAGTCACTTCGATGCCTTCGAACGATATGATCACTTTATCGACAGAATCGGTATTTTCTTTAGCGAATAATATTGACACGATTTCCCCCATATCGCCATTAAAGACACCCTCTTCTGGCTGGTTCACCAGTTGAAGCACCTTATCTCCGGTTCTATATATCACGTCGCCGAATTTTATTTCCCGCCGCTTTTCATTCGCATTGCTATTGAACACTTCCTGAAGCATTTTATTCAGTGCATCAATCCCGGCAGGCCCTCTATACATGGGAGCCAGCACCTGTATATCTTTGGACGTGAAGCCTTTCGTCCTGGCATTGGCAACCACTTTCTCGATCACTTGGGGGATTTGATTGGTTTGGCAGCGAATGAACGATCGATCTTCCTGCTGTTTCGTGACATCATCCGGAAGCCTTCCTTTTTTGATTTCATGGGCCAATTCAATGATCGATGACCCATCAGCTTGACGATATATATGTTCGAGACTGACAGTCGGTACACAATTCGATGCAAGCAAATCCTTTAAAACCTGCCCAGGTCCAACAGATGGCAGCTGATCTTCATCACCAACCAAAATCACCTGGACATTTTCCGGCAGAGCTTTAAACAATTGATGGGCCAGCCACGTATCCACCATCGAAACCTCATCGATGATCACGATACGGCCATCCAGCTGATTATCCTCATCATGGGAAAAGCCTTCACTTCCGTTCCACCCCAGCAAACGGTGGATCGTGACTGCGGGGAGCCCCGTCGACTCGGCCATGCGTTTCGCTGCACGGCCAGTAGGAGCCGCAAGTACGAATGGAAAGGGATCGCTTCCTTCTTTTTTATAATCGTTAATGTCCATGGATACACCATGCAGCTCTGCATATAGCTCAACGATGCCTTTGATGACTGTCGTCTTACCGGTACCCGGTCCCCCCGTCAAGATCAACATCGGTGATTGCAGGGCTGTCTGGATCGCTTCCTTTTGGGCCGGGGCATAGGAAACGTCAAGCCGCTCTTCCAGATCCCCAAGTGCCAGCAAGAACTCCGATTCGGGGAACTGGTCCTCATACTCGGTTTGAGCAAGCAGCCGCTTGATGTTCATCACGATTCCCTTTTCCGAATAGAATAGCGAAGGCGGATAAATTCGTTGATCCTCGACAACGATTTTCCCCTCTTGCGTCAATTCGATTATTTCCGAGGAAATGTTGGTGAACTCAATGCGATCCCGTTTATTTTCCTCCAGCAGCCGTTTGACCGCTTCCAAAAGCTGCTCGGCTTCTATGTAGATATTTCCGTCCTGGAGGCATTGGGATTCAAGCGTATACAAGCACGCAGCCTTGATTCGGTCGGGGTGGCTGCCGGAAATGCCCAGCTGATGCCCAAGCTCATCCGCCCGTCCAAACCCAATCCCTTCTATATCCTCTACGAGCTTATACGGATTACCCTGAACCATCGTGATCGTATCCTGCTTATACATTTGATAGATTTTCATCGACAGCTGAGGACCGAAGCCATATTGATTCAAGGCGATCATCACCTGCTCCAGACCTTGATGTTCGACTAATGTATCATAGAGGCCCTTTGCCTTTTCCCCTGATAGCTTCGGGATATCATCAAGCAGCGAAGGCTGAGCCAGAATTTTTGAAATGGCCTTATCACCCAGTGTCTCAACAATGCTTTCGGCTGTTTTTTTCCCAATGCCCTTGAAAAGGTCACCTGACAAATAACTGACGATGCCTTCCTTGGATTGAGGCAGATCCTTGCGAAAATGCTCTACATGGAATTGAAGGCCAAAACGCGGATGTTCCTTCATGGCCCCATAAAAAATATAGATCTCATCCTCATGCATCCTTGGAAAATAACCTGTTACGACCGCTTCCTTCTCTTCATAATCCAGATTCGTTTCATGCACACGAATTCTCACAACCGAGTACATATTTTCTTCATTATGAAAGATCGTCACTAAATGACTGCCTTTCATGAACTTTTTCTCTTCTGAAAACAAATCCAACGAATCTTGCTGGCTCAACGCTTCTCCCCACCTTTCCATGCATATGCTTTTTATTTACTCAGCATTCATTTCTTCCAACAGTTTCTTACCGTGCGCAGCAAGCATATGGTCAGGCTGTGCTTCCAAAGCCTTATCAAAATAAACCATCGAGGCTTTCGCATCCTCACGATACCCTGCAAACGCAACGCCTAAATTATAATAAGCATCCGCATGATTCGGATCCTGTTCCACAACTTTATTCAGTTGATCGATCAATTCATCATACAATTCCGCATTAGCAAGACATAACGCATATTGGAATCTTGCATCAACATCCTCAGGGCTCAGCTCCACCGTTCTCTGCAGATAAGGCATCGCCAATTTCGGTTGATCCAATGCCATCAATGTCAATCCAAGCATGAAATAAGCATCGCTGTTATCCAGTCCCAGACGGATGGCCTTTTCAAACATATCCTTCGCTTCGACCAGTTTAGAATCGGATTCATAATATAAGTTTCCTAATGAATAGTAGGCCGCTGCTGCATTTTCATCCAGCTCGATCGCCTTTTTGTAAAACTTGACCGCTTTATCCGTTTCACCAACGGCAGTCAATACATTCCCAAAGTTTATGTAAGCAACAGGCTCATTCGGGTTTTCCTCGATCGCCTCATTAAAAACTTTCGCCGCTTCTTCGTATTTCCCTTGCTGCATAAATTCAATACCTTGTTGATTCTTATCCATATCCATTCACACTCCATTTTTATATTAAAAAGTATAGCATAAGCCAGTGGCCGAATTCAGGCGGTCACCCGCAATCCAAAAGAAGTCCCCAACCGCAAACACAGCTGGGGACATGATTATTTTACCCTACGTAAGTCAGTTTTTCACCTTTTTTAAATACTTCATCAATCGTACCGCCGCCAAGGCACACTTCACCATCATAGAAGACGACTGCTTGTCCAGGTGTGATTGCGCGGACGGGCTCGTCAAAGATGACTTCGACATCACCATTGTCCAAGACCTTCACCTTAACACCGCTATCGTCCTGACGGTACCTGAATTTTGCCGTGCATGTGAATTCATCGGCAGGCGCATGTTCCGCTACCCAGCTGACATTGACTGCACGAAGGGAATTGGAATACAGCACATCATTATCAAAGCCTTGACACACATACAGTACATTGCGCTTCAAGTCTTTTCCCGCAACAAACCAAGGATCGCCGCTGCCGCCAATCCCCAGACCGTGACGCTGACCGATCGTGTAATACATCAATCCGTCATGCTTGCCCATAACCTTGCCATCCATCGTGACCATATCACCAGGCTGTGCTGGGAGGTAATTGCTTAAAAACTCTTTGAAATTGCGTTCACCGATAAAACAGATCCCTGTAGAATCTTTTTTCGTTGCCGTGGCAAGACCCGCTTCTTTCGCAATTTCACGGACTTCCTTCTTATCAATATGTCCAAGCGGAAACATGACTTTTTCCAACTGTTCTTGAGTAAGCTGGTTCAAGAAGTACGTTTGATCTTTATTATTATCGACACCGCGCAGCATTTTGTATTCGCCATCCCGGTATTCAACCTGTGCGTAATGACCTGTAGCCACATAGTCGGCACCAAGGCTTACCGCATGTTCAAGAAAAGCCTTGAACTTGATTTCCTTATTGCACATTACATCCGGATTCGGGGTACGGCCCGCTTTATACTCATCCAGGAAATAAGTGAAAACTTTATCCCAATACTGCTTCTCGAAATTGACCGCATAATAAGGGATGCCGATTTGATTACAAACGGCAATTACATCATTGTAATCTTCGGTTGCCGTACAGACTCCGTTTTCATCTGTATCATCCCAGTTCTTCATGAAAATCCCGACCACATCATAGCCTTGATTCTTCAATAGCAGGGCTGACACAGAAGAATCCACGCCTCCTGACATACCCACGACGACGCGGGTGTCCTGTGGTGCTTTTCTCATTCTGTCACCTCATTTATTTTAAAGTAAGAATTATCTTCTCACTAATCTATTAACGATTTTAACGGTGGTTTCTGCCGCCTGCCTTACTTCCTCTTCCGTGTTGTTCAGACCGAAGCTGAAACGGATCGAATTCTTCGTCCGCTCCGAGTCCTTCCCGAACATCGCCACAAGCACATGCGACGGATCGATTGACCCGGCAGTACAAGCGGATCCGCTCGATACAGCAACACCTGCCAAGTCCATATTTACGAGCATCGATTCCACATTCGTACCCGGAAAACTAACATTCAGCAAATGCGGCAGCGACTGATCCATGGATCCGTTAATTTCATATTGTACATCCGCCTCATCAAAGACGGCAAGCAATACGTCTTTGAATCGCTTGTATTGCTCCTTTTTCTTTTCCATCGTGCTTTGTGCAATTAAAACAGCTTCTGAAAAACCGGCAATTGCCGGCACACTCTCCGTACCAGCACGGCGCTTGCGTTCTTGTTCCCCGCCATATAAATGCGGGTTCAGCTTCAATCCTTCACGAATATAAAGAAAGCCGATTCCCTTGGGACCATTGATTTTATGCGCGGTTACACTCAGCAAATCCACACCCAGCTCACGAACGTCGATAGAGATCAAACCATATGCCTGAACCGCATCCGTATGGAAAATGGCTTGATGACCCTTGAGCACCTGCCCTATCTCAGCAATCGGCTGGATCGTACCCACCTCATTATTGCCGAACATGACCGAAACCAAAATCGTGTCGTCCCTCAATGCCGCCTTTAAATCGGCAATTGAAATAAGCCCCGCTTCATTCACAGGTAAATATGTGACCTCAAAGCCAGACTTCTCAAGGTATTGGCAAGTATGCAAGACCGCATGATGCTCAATCTCCGTCGTAATGATGTGCTTCCCTTGTTCTTTATAAGCATTCGCAACACCAATGATCGCCGTATTATCAGCCTCGGTTCCGCCGCTCGTGAAAATGATTTCATTCCGCCCGACCCCGATGCTTGCTGCAATACTCGAACGCGCTTCATCCAAAACATGGCGCGCCTCCCGTCCAAAAGCATGAATGCTCGACGGATTTCCGAAATCATTGCTCATGACCCTCATCATCGTATCGATCACATCCGGATGCATCGGTGAAGTCGCAGCATGATCTAAATATATTCTGTCCACTTTTTTGTCGCCTCCATTAAAAAACGCAAGCGCCTACATAATAGGCGCATTGCTAATCAATTAAATATAGTACATATAAGAATCGATTTCACCCGTATCCTTGTAGCTCGCCAAATCCATAAGCGTCGTATTATCCAATACATCCTTCACGGCATCGCGAATCCTGATCCAAAGCTGACGCTTCACCGGCTCCTCATCCTCGATTCCCTCAACAGGCGTAATCGGCCCTTCCAATACACGAATGACATCACCTGAAGTAATCTCCTGAGGATCTTTGGACAGGACATACCCGCCATACGCACCGCGGACACTCTTCACCAACCCTGCATTACGAAGCGGTGCAATCAACTGCTCCAAATAATGCTCCGACAAATTATGCGTCTGGGCAATCGATTTCAAACTCTTCGGGCCTTCTCCATAATGTTTAGCAAGCTCGATCATGATCGTCAAACCATAACGGCCTTTAGTAGATATCTTCATACATATACACCTCAAATTATTTATCCGTTTCTAAATTCTTTTGAAATTATAGCATATTCCCGCCGGAAATGCATTCACCCGCCCTTCCTTTGTCAAATTATCCTAATTGGAGAGATAGGAAAAGTGAAAATAAAGAATGAAATGTAAACCGTTCGAGGGGTATGATCGAATTATTCGCTCGTGAGGCTGGGTCGATTGATAAACCCTACATCACATTAAATCCCCATAGAGACTGCCATAATAGGAAATCACCCTCTTTTTATAGCATAATCAGCGCATTTCCCCCATCAGTTGTGATACCTTATATAAAAAGGAGAGGTGCGCAATGAATATTAAACCGCTTGCTTTCCGGATGCGGCCTCGATCGATTGATGAGATCATCGGGCAGGAGCATCTGGTCGGTGAAGGAAAAATTATCGCAAGGATGGTAAAAGCCAAGCAGCTTTCTTCCATGATCCTGTATGGTCCGCCGGGAATTGGCAAGACATCGATCGCAAGTGCGATTGCCGGAAGCACGAAGTTTGCGTTCCGGACGCTGAACGCGGTGACCAATAATAAAAAGGATATGGAAATCGTGGCAGCCGAAGCTAAAATGTCCGGTAAAGTGATTCTGCTGCTTGATGAGGTTCATCGGCTCGATAAGGCGAAGCAGGATTTCCTATTGCCTTATCTTGAAAACGGGATGATCACCCTGATCGGTGCAACGACCAGCAATCCCTATCACGCCATCAATCCGGCCATCAGAAGCCGGTGCCAGATTTTCGAGCTCAAATCATTGGTAACCGAAGATATAACCAAAGCGCTGGAACGGGCACTTCATGATGAAGAGCGGGGACTTGGTGCATATGAAACCGAGGTCAGCCTTGATGCCCTTACCCATTTCGCGACTGCTTCGAATGGAGATGTCCGCAGTGCCCTTAACGCACTTGAGCTCGCCGTCATTTCCACCGAACCCGATGAGTCCGGAACCATTCATATAGATCTGCAAATTGCCGAGGAATGCATGCAGAAAAAAAGCTTCTCACATGACAAGGATGGAGATGCCCATTATGATGTCCTGTCGGCTTTCCAAAAATCAATTCGCGGAAGTGATGTGAATGCCGCCCTTCATTATTTGGGTCGCTTAGTCGAAGCCGGAGATCTTGTAAGCATCGCCCGCCGCTTGGTAGTCATCGCATACGAAGACATAGCTCTTGCCAATCCCCAGGCTGGCCCCAGGGCCCTCGCTGCAGTCGAAGCCGCTGAACGACTCGGTTTCCCTGAAGCCCGGATCCCACTTGCCAACTCAGTGATCGAATTATGCCTATCACCTAAATCGAACACGGCCATTGTCGCAATCGATGCAGCCCTATCAGACATTCGCAGCGGCCATAGCGGCGATGTACCAGATCATCTTAAGGATGCCCATTACAAAGGGGCCACCGAACTCGGCCGCGGCATCGACTACCTTTATCCGCATGACTACGAGAATGGCTGGGTGAAACAGCAATACTTACCGGACAAACTGCGCAGCAAAAAATATTACAAACCGAAAAAGAGCGGGAAATTTGAACAAGCACTTGCCTCGGTCTATGAAAATATCGAGAAAAAGAAATAACTCCGGATCACTTCAAATCCGGGGTTTTTTTATTGAAAACTTTCAGCATGCCTCATGGTGACAAAACTGCCTCCCCATTCATCATCTCAATGATGCCATCTTTCACCACACTGACCATCCCACTAATCTAACGGACGCAAACTAAATTGAGCACGAACCAGTTTTTTGGTTTGTAAACAGAAAAGTGTACAGCCACATTCCATTAAAACTTATTTCTATTAAAATCCCAACTCCATGAATTTTCCAAAGAGATCCATTCAATATATTGACCATTATCCCGTAAAAAACCACCAGTAAACCATTGTGCTTTAATCATCCATAGGCAATATGTACAATTGTCAGCCAAACACTCCGGCTAGGTCCTTAAGAAACCGCTTAAGCTAAATTCCCTTTGAATTGCCTTGCTTGGCCAATTTTTCTCGTATCTAGTAAATGGATTACAATCCTAGCGTCAATTATGAGTCTAGCGGCATGTCCTTTTACAAAAGAAGGCACAACAACTCTTTGGTTGCTGTACCTGTATGGTCAATCTTCGTCTTTATAGATACCCTTCGATGCTTTAATCATATTATCCAGCCACATTTTCTTAAATATATTCACACGACGAGGAGTGCCATTTTCCTCACCCTCAGCTGAATTTTCAGTTTCTTCTTCTGTGGCCTCGGAAAGGATTTCATTTGAATTGCCTTCATCTGATGAACTTTCCGTTGAACTGCTTTCATCTGAAGAACTTTCCGTTGAACTGCTTTCATCTGATGAGCTTTCCGTTGAACTGCTTTCATCTGATGAACTTTCCGTTGAACTGCTTTCATCTGATGAACTCTCCGTTGAGTCACTTTCATCTGATGAACTTTCCGTTGAATCACTTTCGTACGAGGAGCTTTCCGTTGAATCACCCTCGTACGATGAGCTTTCCGTTGAATCACTCTCATACGAGGAGCTTTCCGTTGAATCACTCTCGTACGAGGAGCTTTCCGTTGAATCACTCTCATACGAGGAGCTTTCCGTTGAATCACTTTCGTACGAGGAACTTTCCGTTGTATATTCCATTTATTCTTTAACCTCCAAAATTTATTTATCCTCTAGGGATATCCGTACTGCATATATATGTTCCTACTTTCTAATAGGGACTTTGCTTATCACCCATTTTGAAGTAAATCTTCGTTCTAATTTAACTAGTTGTTAAATCTGATTAGCTTTCAGTTGAACTACTTTCATCATCTGATAAGCTTTCCGTTGAATCACCCTCGTCCGATGAGCTTTCCGTTGAATCGCTCTCGTACGATGAGCTTTCCGCTGAATCACTTTCGTATGATGAACTTTCCGTTGAATTACTTTCGTATGATGAACTTTCCGTTGAATTACTTTCTTCGTATGATGAACTTTCAGTTAAATATTCCATTTGTGCTTAGCCTCCAAGATTTATTTATTCTTTAAGGATATCCGTATTGCATATATATGCGCCTTCTTTCATGGAGGGACTTTGCTTATCACCCATTTTGAAGTAAAACTTCATACACCTGGATATATTTGATTAATCCATTTCACCTGATCAAATTCATTAGAGTCATAGTTTTTCTCATTCCAAACAAAAAAATAACCTCGGACTTCCCGAAGCTACTTTATTATTCCTTCATATTAGCTATGATGTCCTTTTAGCCAACCGATCACTGATTTCCCACTAGATTCTCGAAGACCCTCGACATTTTCCTTGGAGATGATCTCGCCAACCTTAATCAGAATGAATTATCCATTGGCCCCTTACACCCCATAAATCTTCCCCGCTTCAAACATCAAGGGCAGCAAAGCTTGCTGTAAAATCATGATTACCCAAGTACAATATAAAAAAGATATGCAACTCTAATAATCGCGAATCTAAAAAAGAAATAAACACTAGGCCAAATTGCACAACTAATAACCAAAGAAGTGTAGATTTTCCGATCAGCCACTCCTTTAGCATTAAACCTTTAATTGAAGAATTGTTCTAGTTGAGTTACACCAAAATATGCCAAAGGTATTATAAAATAGCAAAATATACTATTCTTTTACTATGAAATTAAATATAATAGATGAAGTGGTTACAAAAAGAGGAAGGAAGTAAACTATGAGACATGAAAAAAAGAAGAAAAAGAAACGGACATGGCTGAAGGTAGTCGGGATAATTGTCCTACTTTTTATACTTGCTGGGGGAGCCTTTGCCTACTCCGTATGGAATTCATTGACTAAAACCGTTGACACGATGCATACACCAATAGACCGTACCACCGATAAACGAACGAAAGACCTTGCACTGTCAGATCAAGAGCCATTCTCGATGCTCATGCTTGGTGTCGATGAACGTGATGGCGACAAAGGCCGTTCAGATACTATGATTGTCTTAACAGTCAATCCACAAAAGAAATCGGTCAAAATGCTAAGCATTCCGCGTGATACACGGACCGAGATCGTCGGTCATGGAACACAGGATAAAATCAACCATGCATTTGCCTTCGGCGGCGCGAAAATGTCCATGGATACCGTTGAAAACTTCCTGGATATTCCAATCGACTATTATATGAAGATCAATATGGAAGGATTTAAGGATATCGTTGACGCAGTCGGCGGCGTGACCGTTCAAAACGATTTGGACTTCACATCCGATGGCATTCATTTTGCAAAAGGTACGCATACCCTTAACGGGAAAGAAGCCCTTGCCTATTCAAGAATGAGACATGATGATCCGAGTGGTGATTTCGGCCGTCAATCCAGACAACGTGCCATCATCGAAGCAGTCATTAAGGAAGGTGCAAGCCTTTCCTCCCTGACGAAATACGATGAAGTCTTCGATGCACTCGGTAATAATATCCAGACGAATTTGACGTTTGATGACATGATGGACATCCAAAAGAACTACAGGGACGCAAGCAAAAGCATTACCCAATCGTCCATAAATGGAAACGGAACGAAAATCGACGGCATCTACTATTATATTGTGTCAGATGAAGAAAAAGAAAAGGTTCAATCCGAATTAAAAGAACAATTATCCATAAAATAAGAAAAAATGAAAGAGCTGTCCGGACCCGCATCCTGACAGCTTTTTCATTTTCCCCGTCCAATATTCTGACAAAAAACGAACACCAAATGTAGAGATTTGTTGGAATTTTTGTTGTTTATTAGGCATGAAAAGACGGTATAATCTAATATGAGCTGACAATCCCATCTTCCCCTTGCCCCTTTCATCACTTGACACTATTATTCTTTGGACCCGGAATTCCATCAACCGTCATTCATCAACTATAATAAATGATCCTAAACAAAAGGAGTGGATTTAAATGAAAATCAAAGCAGGCAGCTGGGCTATGCTAAGCAAACAGGACAAAATGTTTATTCTGAAAGCCATCAGTGACCGTTCAAGAATGAAATATGTTTCATGAGAGGTAGATCTTTTCGGCATTATTATGAGAGCAGCGCCTCTCCCTTTTCAATAAAACGAACTTGAGCCTGAAAAAGGAGAGGAATCTATTCTAACTGATAATCCATAACAAACACCATTCACCTTTTTCCTTTACGACATAGCAATTTTGTTCCAAAATAAACACCCTATAGCGAGATTTGAAGACCTGTGTAGCTCTGGTATTTCATAGGCCGATTTATACTGCCTCCCAACCTAATCCAGACACTAGTTTTTCACTTTCTTAAATATCGACCAACATTATCATACTGAAAGGTCTCTACTTCCATATTGTAAAAGTACAAGACAACGATGTTGCACATATTCTGCGCGATTATATCGTAGCTTCGAAACGCTTTTCAAATGCGTGGCCAATGAAAAATGATACAAGCTCCTCACCAGAAGAATACTCGTTAAGATCTTACATTTATTCATCGCCTTCATAGGTTTACTTACATAAACGACAAAAAAGAAGCATGTTATGAACATGCTCCTTCATAATATGTAGCCCTATGAGTTCTTCAGATTTATTAGCGGCTTCTTCATTGAAACAAGAAAAGAAGATTCCTAGTAAACCGCCAATCGTGACCAGGATGATATCCTGCCATAAAGGGGACGACCACCGGTTAGTTTTCAATACCCAACACCAATAAGCCCAAGACCAATTATCTACAAATCATATACTATCGGGTTGTTCAATGATCCCGCTTAGTTTCTCCTTAATCTCTTCCACAAGTTCATTTACAGTAACATCTTGTCCAGACTCACCCTTGGCAAAAGTGTCTTTTAAAATATCAAAAAAATCCATTCGAAATTTCCACTCCAATATTTAATTGAGCCACCATTTCATACTGTTGTCCTAATATTTTTTCAAAAATAAGGAATATAGCTCATTTATTTGATAATCACATATATCGTAGGAATTGGCAAGCGGAAACTCGTTTATCATTAGATAATTCACAGAAAATTAACAATTACTAAACATTAGTAGAAAGGATTACTAGTAAAACTAACTTATTTATGTGATTTAAAGGAAAACAAAAAAGGACCGATTCCTCAGCCCCATCGACACCCCATATTATACTTATCCCATAAGATAAGTTATTAATGAAATTAAAACTAAAATAATAGTAATATAAATCCCAATAAAAATTTTCTTCCTTCTCTGTTTCTTTTCATAAACTTCCTCGAACGTAATGAATTTATTTTTTGTCATCAAATAATCTCCTTTTACTTTGATGGCAGCTATCTACATCGCCACTTGCGAAGTCCCTTTGCTTGATCTCTATAATTTAGTATCGGCACAAAACCAAAGACTTTTAGGTATTATTAACTATTTTTTATAGGTTATATCTCCTAAATCTGTAAAAGGTTGCGTCTAACGCATTATGTACATTAAAAAATTCTATGAAAACATTTCAAATCCTGCCTAGGTATCATTTTAATAATCTAAATCTTAAGCACTCACTTTATAAAATTGATGATTATTTTTATCCAACCGCAAAATGCCAACCATAACGGTACACTAAATACAGTTCCCCACATTAATCCCTTCAAAAAGGCAATAGGTACATCCATAATAAAAATCCCCCTCAATAAGGTTGCATTTTTTTATTATTATCGCCATGTTCTTTATTCTGGATACCTTTTACGTTAATGAAAATAAAAAAAAGAAGACTGTATAACAGCCTTCCCTAACGTAATTATTATCCCTGATTTGTTTTTTCCAGTTCATTTTCCTTCATGAACTCCCGCACATCTTCAATAGATAATCCTAGATTTTTAGCCTCTAACATTAAATAAACCCATTCTTCCCGTTCATTGTTAGCTTCCATGATAAACCCCACCTAGCTTGTGGTAACACAGCCGTCTTAGCATGTAGCCTTAGACCTGTAATTTTGCGTCCCTACTTTTCAATAGGTTTGCCTTTCTCAAGTATATTTCACATTATGATCTTCCTATTTTGGTTCATGGAGTTAATTTTTTCATTCTTTCTTTTTAAGAAATCGTAAAAGCCCATGAATTTTTTCACTAAGTATTAAATACTATATTCATGTTAATTATACGTAAAATCCTGTCCATTAATTAAAATACTTTTCGTTAATTTCCGCCATCATTCTACAATATTCTTAAAATAATAACTAGATATCTAGGAACTTTTATCAATCACAACAAGTTGAATAGGGATTAATATTAAAACAAAGCATTACGTTAACTTTCTTCGCCGTTTATTAAAAACTTTCATAAAAATACTTCCTTCTTCTGTTTTAAAAAACTTAACTCCAACTAATTTTAAAGGTGTCCATATTTCTCTCATTTGGTATAAAGGCATTAAAGATCATCCTTTCTTCTATAAATTATTAATTGAGCTTTTTCTTATAAAAATGACAGGTATATATTAAATAGTAACATCCATCATTTTACATTTTTTGTTCCTTTATTTTATATTCTTCGATAGAATTAACAGGTTATATAATTAACATAACAAACAAAACGTTCTTTATAACGAATAGTTAAATTGAATTACCATCTTTACATTATTATGTCAATTGGTTTCTTAAATTTATTCTATTTGCATATTTAGTAGTTTATTTCCCTCTTACAGGAATAATAAACATCACCTGTATGTCTAATCCACAACTTGCTAACTAATCCCCAAACTTCCATATCTCACATAAATTTATGGTAGTGGGAACTGGGTTTATCCATTGGCCAAAGTCTTGAAATCTCTTATTAAGGCATTTGTGTTCCGACTTTCAACTATGCTCCTTTTTATTAATTGACAAAAGTTTTAATCACCCATTAAACATTTCATAATTGAGCTTAAAAATTAGGATATGATAGTTAGTTTTGTATTTTTCTGTCTATTCTTGTCTGTTTTAAAGAACTAACTATACTTTATTGAGAACAAATGCTATATTATAAAAAAAACGATTCATATGGAGGAGGATATGACTAGATATGAGGAATTCGACTCATTAAGGGGTTTAGCCGCTCTCATTGTGTTAATTGGGCATTATTTGATGGTATACCCTTCATATGCTAATTATCAGTATGGTTCAAACAGCTCCTACATAATTTATTTATTCAAGGAAACTCCTCTACGCCTTTTTTTCAGTAGTGGAAATGAGTCTGTCATTCTATTCTTTGTATTGAGTGGTTTTGTTTTGTATTTATCAGTTAATAGTGCTAAATTCCACTATTCTACATACTTAATAAAACGAGTGTTTCGAATTTATTTACCATATTTAGTAGCAATAAGCATGGCTATATTGGCTAAAATGTTTTTAAGCCAAATTGATTTGCCCTTTATCACTGACTGGTTTAATAAATCTTGGACAGGGCCGGATACTCCTTCCTTATTAATAGAACATCTTTTGTTCATTGGGAAGTACAATACAGACGCCTATAACAATGTTATATGGTCCCTTGTACACGAAATGAGAATTTCAATTATATTTCCTTTACTGATTTTTTTATTTATACGAAAAAAGCTTAAAGACTCTTTATTATGCCTTTTTGTTTTAATTTTTTCATCGACTTTGTTTTTGTATTTGTTTGGTTCTAATGTGGATATAACAAGCATTCTTCTTAGTTTCCACTACAGTACTCTTTTTCTAATGGGAGCAATAATAGCTAAATATCGACATGGGCTTTTTTCCTACACCTTGAAAATGAAAAAACCTGTAAAAATCGCATTGTTGTTGGGTGCAATTATCTGTTTTATGTACGAAGGCATCATTGGTGAAGTGGATTTTTTAAACAATTATATTTTCAGGGATTATGTAGTCTCGTGCGGTGTTTGCATTTTTATTTTCATGAGCGTGTCTTCCCAGAAAGTTTCAAAGATCTTGAGGTCTAGAATGCTAACTCTTCTTGGGAAAATTTCATATAGCTTGTATTTGTACCATCTTATATCCTTATTCTCATTGATGTACCTTTTCTATAACAAGCTGCCTACCGGTTTAATATTGATCTTTTCCTTTTTCTTTTCTTTTTTACTGTCTACAGCTTCCTATCTACTCGTGGAAGAACCATGTATGAGGCTCGGAGCGTACTTCACAAGAAACAAACAAGAAAAAGTAATTTCCAAAGACCGCATAGGTTTAAAACGCAAAATAGGATAATTCCTACTATTATATAAAAATTCTTTGCAAGTTGTGAACGTATTCTTACTATCTCTAAAAAAGTGGTGAAATCGATGAATGAAAAAGTAAAAATTAAAGATTTTATACGAATCTTAAAAAAGCGAATATTTATCATTATTCTATCTACCCTTTGTATTACTGGTTTTATTATTTTTTCGTCCATGTACCTTATGAAACCAACCTATCAGTATTCCACTCAAGTTCTGGCAGGATCATTAAGCATGGATGAAAAGGAAGCCTCGATAAACAAGGTTCAAGAGAATAGACAGCTTGCCCTTTCGTATATGGACATCATTAAAAGTCCGCAGATCATGTTAGGAGTTAAAGAGGAATTGAATCTTAAGACTTCTAGCTATGACTTACTTAAGCAAGTTTCCATTACTAATCGAGATAATTCACAAATCATCACGATTACCGTCAAGGATTCAAATCCTGAATCCGCTAAAGACATCGCCCAAACTGTCGCGAGGCATTCGATATCTAATTTTAAAGACATTACAAACGTTAAACAGATTAGTATTCTGAATGATAATGAAATGGGACAAGCAGAACTGCTTTTCCCAAAGCCGAAATTCATCATAGCCATTTCAATCGTAATAGGCTTTTTTGCTGGAATAGGCTTAGCACTTCTTAGAGAGCATTTTGATGATTCAACCTACTCCGATAGGGAGCTTGAACTTCTTGGAATTCCATTATTAGGGAGGCTGGATTTGAATACCAAAAGAATAAACAGAAAACGTAAAACAACTTATAAAACCTTACCTTCCACAAAACGGGGTGAATATAGTGAGTATTAAATTCACAAGGAAACAATCCTTTTACCTAAATGAAATCAATAAAGAGCAATTTTATTCAATATGTAACAATATCGAGTCCAACCTTCATAAAGACGATTCAATATTAATGATTACATCTCTTTCACAGTCACAGAATATTGCAAATGCTACCGCGTACTTAGCACTTGCCTTTTCTGAGCAGCGTAAACGGGTGCTTGTAGTGGATGCTAATCTGCGACAGCCTTCGCTGCATCATGTGTTTAATATTGATAATTCGTTCGGTTTGACCAACCTGCTTTTAAATGAGACGCCCATTAACGATCATGCTATACATATTAAGGGTCATCTATTCTGTATACCTACAAGCGAAGCCATTTATGAACCAGCAACATTATTAACATTAGAGACCCTTCCAACTCTGATTGAAGAGTGGAAGAAGGATTTTGACATCATTTTATTCCATACGTCAGACAGTTTAAATAAACCTGATGCAAATATCATTGCTAAATATTGTGATGGGATAATATTAGCGATACAAGAAGGAAGAGATAAGTTAGAGAAAATTGCCGGTGTGAAAATGCAATTTGAACGGGCAAATCTTGAAATTTCAGGATCAATGATCATTTCTTAATTCAGGGAGGATAACCAGTGGATTCGAAAGTCAGAGTCGATAGGCAGGAAGAAATCCTGACAAAACCACTATCGACATCAGCTAATTTTAATATAAAGCGCACTATGGATTTAATCATCTCGTTTTTTATGCTTATACTTACAGCACCTATTTTACTTTTATTCTGCATTCTTATCCCTATTGATTCAACTGGCTCCCCTTTTTTTTATCAGCAAAGACTAGGCCTGGATGGGAAGCCCTTCAATATAATTAAGCTGCGTTCCATGGGCATCGATGCCGAAAAAAATGGACCTAAGTGGGCAAGTGCAAATGATTCCAGGGTGACTAGAATAGGAGCCTTTATACGAAAAACACGGATTGATGAAATCCCTCAACTTATTAATGTTTTAAAAGGAGATATGTCACTCATCGGGCCAAGACCTGAAAGGGAATATTTCTATAAAGAATTTGAAAAGTTTTTGCCTGGCTTTAAAAAACCGTTTATATGTAAAACCTGGAATTACTGGATGGGCTCAAGTAAATGGGGGTTATGATTTATCACCAAAAGAAAAGCTGCATTACGACCTATATTATATTCAACACCGGTCATTTGCTATGGAAATCAAGATTTTATTCCGAACATTGACCATAGTCTTTACTGGTAATGGAGCTAGATAATCAAAAAAAGGGGTAGTAAAAAATGAAAAAAGTGCTAGTAACTGGGGGCTTTGGATTTATTGGTTCTCATATTGTTGATACATTAATCCGTAATAATTATGAAGTGGCTATATATGATAACCTCTCTACCGGATCTATTGGGAATGTCCAGGCCAAAGTCACTCCCTTCTTTGGAAATGTTGAAGATGAGGTCCTGCTTGAAAATGCTATGGAGACATTTAGGCCTGACTATGTCATTCATCAGGCTGCACAAGTAAGTGTACAACAATCCATTTCGGATATTACGAATGATGCACGAATCAATATCATGGGAACGATAAACATCGCTAAGCTTTCTCACAAGTATGCCATAAAAAAAATCGTGTTTGCTTCATCTGCGGCTGTATATGGAGATGCTGATGTCATGCCAATCACATTATCACATCTTACCTCTCCATTATCACCGTATGGTGCATCAAAAAAAACGGCAGAGGATTATCTAAAGCTCGCAAAAGAATTATACGATTTAAATTATGTGAATCTTCGATACAGCAATGTATATGGGCCAAGACAGACAGCTAGCGGCGAAGGCGGTGTTATATCGATCTTCACTAATCTTGTCATAAAAAATGAGCGGCCCGTCATTTATGGAGACGGCACTCAAACAAGGGATTTCATCTATGTAAAGGATGTAGCCGATGCCAATCTGAAAGCGTTGGAATATGAAGAAAGCGGCACCTTCAATGTCTCATCAACCACCAGTACAAGCATCAATCAATTATTCTCGATTATTCAATCCTTTGGCAGTAATGATTTATCTCCTGTTTATCAGCCAGCGAAAAATGGGGATATCAAAGAAAGCATACTCTGTAATAAAACGACACTTCAAAAATTGGCTTGGCACCCCACTCATTCACTTGAACAGGGTCTTACGAGCACATATGAATATTATTTAAACCAAAATCAGCCTTCTTTAACCAGCAAGACAATTCATTCACCTGCACCTCTACTCAAGCCAACGACTTTATCGTCATAAAATCGGGAGCGAATAAAGTGAATACTAAGAAGAACTCTATTTTAAAAAATATTGTCCATTTATTTTACAGTACCATTCTATCCAATGTTCTTAATGCGGCCACGCTCATTCTATTAGCTAATTATTTTAACTCAAAGAACTATGGAATTTTCAGTGTGGCATTGGCTCTCGCCATGGTCATGAATTTTTTTACGGACCTTGGGACAAGTAATACTTTTTTAAGGGAAGGATCGAAAAAGGAAAACCTAGGAAGAACATTTTCTTCCTATATTAAGATTCGGATTGTTTGCTCTCTTTTGACCTTTTTTGTTTTTTTTGCCGGCATTCATATTCTTTATCAAGAACAAAAAATTCTTTATATGATCTATAGCTTAATGATTCCAATGGTCATTGGCCTGGCGATGCAAAGTATAGGGATAACCTATTTTCAATTAACTGAAAGGATGCAATTCATCGCGTCGATAAAAATCTTCTCTTCTTTTGCGTTGATACTTTCAACCACGGTGAGTATGGGCTTAAAAGTGGATGTTCACCTAGCAGCCTTTTTATATGGATTCTCGTATTTAACCGGTGGATTTTACAGCCTTTATTTACTGCTGAAAAAAGCGGAAATACAATGGAAGTCTCCTTTTGAAAAACAATTATTAACGAATCTCAGTCCGTTTTTAATCAGTGGGTTATTTATTATGTTAACCCCACAATTGGGTCCATTGGTGCTGGAAAAAACACTGCCTTTAGCGCTTGTCGGCCTCTTTGCAGTAGCCTATCGGATTCCTTCTGCTTTATACCAAATACCAGGGGTCATCGCAGGCGCTTTTTTTCCGCTTTTATTTAAGCGATATAACCAAGGGGAGCTTGCAGAACACACAAGATTGAATATCCTGCAAATGAAAATCATGTCCTATATCGGCATGTGCATGACTATAACCTTATTCTACTTGGCCAACTATCTTGTTACCATCTTATTTGGACCCGAGTGGGGATCTGCGGTTCAGCCATTAAAAATATTGGCTTTTATCATCGTTCTGCAAGGCTTTAACATTGCCATTGCTGACGGTCTCACAACAAGGGGATTACAGAACCTGCGTACAATTGTCCAGTTTATAACCATCACCGTTGGTTTGGTTTCCTTCTATTTCATGAGCGTTAACTATGCAGTGGCTGGCTCAGCTTTTGCCGTCCTTACCATGGAAATTGTCTCATTCATTGGATATGTCGCTGCCAACCCAGAAAAAAGAGCGGTACTTTTCAAGGTCATCCTGCCGTATGGTACCTTCTTTTGCATTAGTTTCATCCTAATGCAAAACTTATTATCCAAGTATCCTTTTATAGCCATGATTTCAACCATAATTTTCGTCACTGCTCTAATTTTGCTGCTCGATAAGAGCATCAAGCAATTAATCGTTGGCTTTATTAAAAAGAAACCTGCTACCGAACATTTACAAGATGGGAGACAAAAAGAGAATGGAAAGATTGCTAATTAATAAAAACACCTCTATCTGGTCAGTCTTTCTCTTGTTATTTTTTATTACACTTAGTAAATATAATATCTCCATAGGTTTTTCATTAAAAATTTACATGATTTTTCTAGCCATTTTCTTTTGCATTCATTTTCGGGATTTTTATTTCCATACCCTTTATCATTATGAAATCCTTTTGCTCTTATTTTATTTCACCTATTGTCTGAGCGGCGCTTTTTCTCAGTATCCTGAATCGAGCATTCGGGTCATTCTAGGAGTGATACTCGTACTTGGCTGTTATTTCATCATGAGATATGTATTGGAGCTAACTTCGTTAAGTGCGATTGAGAAATCGATTGCAAATGTCGGAATCATCTTTAACGTCATTAGCCTATTATTATACTTCATTGGAATACAGGTGACAGGAAGATTTCCAACAGGTGTTGAGATTACATCATATGGATTATTATTGGACCGGGATTATCCAAGATTAATCGGTTTGCTGGATGATCCAAACATCTTCATTTTTTTAACACAATCTTTTTTTCCTATTATTTAACCAATTTAAAGGGATTCAAGCATTCAATTGGATTCCTCCTATGTATGATTACTTCCCTTCTGACTTTTTCTAGAGGCGGTATTTTAGCGCTTGTACTGGTGGTCGTTTTGTACATGCTGTTAGCTAATTTCTCAAAAAAAATCAAAATGTTAGCTGTTTCCTTATTATTTTTAGGGGTAATATATGTTGCTGGATCTCTTATCAATATAGATCTCAATGAAATCGTCACGAGTCGCATTTCTGACTTTTCAACAGATGGGGGCAGCGGAAGGTTTGAATTATGGGGGCAGGCGATCAACTACTTTATGTCAAATCCCCTTTTTGGAATTGGCGCTTTTAATTTTTCCGATTATTACGCTTTTGAGCATAATGAAAAGCTATATGTTCACAATACGTATTTAGAGGTTTTAGTAGAGTCTGGAATCATTGGTTTTCTTTTTTACCTTTCTTTTTTATTAATGCTTATCATCACTTTATTCAAGACTAAATTACATAAAGAAAAACCGTTCATTGTGCTTACTCTTTTTGCTTTCTTAATACAGATGATGTCCCTTTCACTCATGATTAATGAAGCATTTTTTTCCTTTTTAGCACTAACTTTAAAATATATTTCGGTATATGAGAAAAAAGAGGTGGAATGTAATGACCTACAGCAAAAAGGATGATAGACCTTTAGTTTCCGTGATAACTCCCTCGTATAACTGCTCGTCTTTTATCCCTGAAACGATAAAAACTGTCCAGGATCAAACCTATTTTAACTGGGAGATGATCATTGTAGATGATCAATCAAAGGATGATTCTGTTTCTATCATTAAATCCTATGCTGAGCACGATTCACGGATCAGACTTATTCCCTTATCCAAGAATGTCGGAGCTGCCCGCGCAAGAAATATAGCCATTAAAGAAGCCAACGGAAAATATATCGCGTTTCTTGATAGTGATGATTTATGGCTCCCAACTAAATTGGAAGAACAAGTCGCATTTATGCAAAAGGGAAATCTAGCATTCTCCTTCACCTCCTATTCTTTAATAGATGAAGAAGGTAAGTCTCTTGATGTTGAAGTAAAGGCACCTAAAGAAGTGGATTATAAGCATCTGATTGGAAATACAACAATTGGCTGTTTAACCGTGATGCTGGATAGGCTGCAATTCAAGCATATCGAAATGCCCGATATTCAGCCTGAAGATACTGCATTATGGCTGTTACTGTTACGACAAGGATATAAAGCGCATGGCTTACCAAAAGTCTTATCCAAATATCGGATTGTAAGTAACTCTACTTCAAGAAATAAATTTAAGGCTGCTTACCGATATTGGAAGCTGTTACGAAGCCAGGAAAAATTAAATTTCGTAAAAGCTAACTTCTATTTTAGCAAATACGCCTATAACGCATACAACAAAAACAGAGGTTCACAGCCTGCCTCTTTACTAAATGGAGGGAAATAAGGTATATGAACAATGTCCTGCTACTTACAGATAAACTCATAATTGGCGGAGCTGAGATGTATTTTTGCAAATTGGAAAACCATCTCCAGGATGAAAACATGACGTTTTACTCTGCTGCTGCGACGGGGGAATTGTACAAGCAAATTCATAACAAACAACAATTCATCCCTTTAAGCTTAAAGAATCACCTTGCCAACCTTAAAATACTGACTAAAGAAGTCAGCTTAAAACACATCGATGTCATTCATGCCAATAGTTTACGAATGCTGCTATATTCGATTGCCATCAAGAAACTGACTAGAAGAAATATCAAGCTCGTGTATACCAAGCATAATGTAACCATCCTAGAAAAAAAGATGCCCTTTCTATTTAAAAGAGTGCTGAATCAGCATGTGGAAGAAATTATCGCAATTAGTAATTTTGAACGGGATAACTTACTTCGGCTTGGTGTTAGGAAGGAGCTTATTCGGACGATTTACAATGGCGTAGATGTGGAGCACTTTTCTTTTAAACAACTACAGCCTAAAGAAACCTTCAATGTGGGAATTTTAGCCCGCTTATCAAAAGAGAAAAATCATGAACTTTTCTTAAAAATCGTTAATGAGTTAAAGGATGTACCTAATGTGATGTTTTATATTGCTGGAGATGGGCCGGAGCGGGAATTTGTAGAAAAAATGATTAAAGACTTAAAGTTACGCCATAAAGTGATGCTCCTTGGCAATGCCTCCAATCCATATGAATTTATATGCAATATGGACGTACTTCTTTTAACATCACTTAGAGAAGTTTTTCCGATGGTCGTCCTGGAAGCAATGGCAGCAGGAACACCAATCATGTCAGTCGATGTAGGCGGCATTAAAGAGGCGGTTGTGGACAATGAAACCGGGATTCTCATTTCACAGCATTCAGAACAGGAATTTGCCAAACAAATTAAAACGCTTCAAGATAGTGTAGATTTAAGACAACGCTTGGGAATTAAAGCAAGACAAAAAGTAGAAGAATCCTTCTCCCTCTCGAATATGATTCATTCTACACTCAAAACCTATCAATGAACAAAAAACAAACGATGACCTCGTTTGTTTTTTGTTTTTTATACCTATACATACTTTTTGGACAAGCATATGCTATATAACATCACCATAAAAGGAGTGTTATATATGGCAGACCCACTCAACCCCCCTGAGGATTGCCAGAACAGGAATGTCGCTAATATAGATTGTTTTGGAGCCGATCCCAATCTAGCTGATAATTCACCAGCCATTCAAGCAGCGATTGATTATTGTGTAGATAATAACTACTCTAAAGTTGTCATAACAGGGAAGAAACAATATACCCTCTCCTCCCCCATTATCATTAAGCAAAATGTCCATCTAGAAATTGATCCGACGATAACATTAATAATTAAAGGTAATTTCCAGGTTTTTGAACTGCAAAAGGATGCTTCCCTCTCCGGCGGGACGATTGAAGTAGTCGATACCAGCTTCAATTCATCCGTCATTTTCCTTTCCGGGGCGCAGCAAATAGAAATCCATAATCATACAGCTATATCCAATATCAATATTATTAACCGTACTACAACATATCAAGGTATAGCCATCCATCTATATTGCAACAAAGCATGGGATTTCATCAGTTTCTTTAAGGCAAACTCCCTCCAAATCACAAATTTCCATACAGCCCTCTATTTAAAAACTGAAAAACTATCAAATGTAGATACCCCATGCTGGATTAATGCCAACTCCTTCGAGTCCATTTTTATAGATGGCTGTCAGTACGGTATCGAGATTGTCGGAAACAGTGATTTACCTTACGAAATTTCCGGAAATATGTTTACCGGAATCCAAGTTCAATGCCGGAGCCAAACAAAGAAAGTCATCCGTTGTTCGGGTGCCTATAATATTTTTGAAGGAGTTATATGGGATACCTATCGTATGGATGCTCCTCCTCTGGTCATCGAATTCTCTTCTACATCTCATCACAACTACCTCTTTTCGAACCAAATAGCTACATCAATTCTAGACCGTGGCCAATACAATCGGTGCACATCGCCACATGAAGAATCGCTTCAAGTATATCCACCTCTAGCCTTAGGAAAAGCCCATCTGGTCGGGAATCAAGACGATATTTTAGTAAGTGCAAACGTCCGCTACGCTGTACGTCAGCTTACTGGAAAGGCTCCTTATGGAGGAAATATCAATAACTGTTTCAATTTACTCGATGAGCAAAGTGTAAATTACCTCGATGTCCCTAGTTCCCAACCGGTAGTGATTGAATTGGATTTTACCAAACAGCCTATTAAAATGCTAAATTGCTTTGGTATTTATTTTGGATGGAATGAAAGTCCCAGCCGAGTATTAATTGAATATCAACAAAGCTTAAATGGACCTTGGATAGTTGCAAAAAATCTCCCTTTTAATGCCGGTAATACTGTAATCTCAGAAGCAAGAGCAGAAACACTGTACAAGATTAGACTGACCTTAAGCGGATATACACAAGAGCACAAACGATTCCGGATTAATCGGATTTTCGCAAGATCATCGTTACAGCAAGGTGCAGCTTGGCTGCCGACTACAGGTGGAACATTATATGGAGATTTAGAACTTCAAAAAGGGAAAGCTGTGACAATGGCTTCACCAAACGGAACAAAGTGGAAAGTGACTATTAATGACCAAGGCCAAATTATCACTACAAAGCTATGACTACTAAATATAAAAAAAACTGGCATATATCCTCTTTATCCAAAGAGGAAAGAATTATTCCCCAGTGATAAAAATTAATAATACCAGTTAATTAATGGTCATAAATGTTATCTCCAAATTACATTACAGGGTGTGTGCATCCCTATTGGCTAATCACCCTTTTCGCTATTATTATTGATTCAAGATATTGGCCTGACCTCTGTCGATGATTCTACTCATAGGCAGTGATGGGATCTCAATGATAGTGCCCATGCTATTATCCTTAAGTTCAATAACCTCGTTTTGAAGTGTGATTTTGTCCAGATCCCAAACCATGCCCTCAAACTTATTGTATTGCCCATTTACCTTCATAATGCTCTTTGTTTTCCCTGAAGGCTGTATCTGTAAACTAGTAAATTGATTACCACTAACCTCATTCGGTACGGTAGAGTTACTATCTATGTAAATCATATTCACACAATCTTCCAATGATAGATTCAAAAAACGATTAGCATTGATCCAGGCCTTACCAGAAGACGGTTCTTCAGCTATTAACTTTACTCCAGTCTCCATCCCAGCAACCTTGACATTTTCAAAGTTCACGAAAGAAATCTCATGTTCCTTACCGCCAGCATATAAAGATACCCCTGTACCCTGATTACTCTCAGACCAATTAATGATATTTACATCCTTCACTTGCGTTTTGTTCCAGGTATTATAATATTTATACTTACCATCTAAGTATATGACCTCTGAGTCAAACTCAGCATCATTAATCACTACATAAGCACCTTCAAGGGAAGCATTCTGCTCAAGCTCAAGCACCCTGAAGTTCCCCTCAACAATGAACTTTGTTCCGTATCCAAATAGCAGCCTAACACCTTTCCTAACTTTGATAGGTGTTGAAATCGAATACTCCCTATCATCCAGCATTACCGTCTTTAACTTAGTGGCCTTTGCATGATCAATGGCAGTCTGAATCTTCGCAGAATCATTAGCCCCTTTAAAATCTTCAACGTATATCTTTTCTTTGTGATTTGATAGAGATTGTTTCTGCTGAAAAATGAAGATAACAATCAACAAAAAACAGAAGGAAAAACCTATGATTTTTTTCATGAAATTCATCCTTTTTTTAGTTTTTTTGTTGGTAATATGTCTATATTCTATTGATATAAGTAGGCCTATTTATAGGATTACTTCCATCTCCCCTTTAACACTTTCTACATAAAAAAAGCCGTTCTCTAATTAATAAGCGGCTTAGTCTATATTAATTATTTAAATTGTAGGTAACGCACAGTTTATTTCCAAAACTATCGATGATATTGAAAAAGAGGCAGAAACTTCAGCCTCCTCGTTCTAAACTTCATATTATTTCTTAAACGACCCAAGTGACTTCGTTCTTAATCACCTTTGCGGGATTGCCCCCGACTATACTTCCGCTGGGAACGTCACGTGTAACTACTGAACCTGCTGCTATCACTGCTCCATCGCCAATAGTTACCCCTTTGAGTATTGTTGATTTACAACCAATCCAAACATTATTACCTATCACAACTGGTTTTACGAAAATCTCTCCATTTAGCTGGTGATAGTCAGTGTCTGTAATAACAACATCCCAAGAAATAGCACAATCATTACCTATATTTACACTTTCCATACACAATATTTCAGATCTTCTATTAATAAAAGTGCGATCACCAACTACTATTTTTGCTCCTGGAGAATCTAAAAAGAATCCAACATTCTGATACAAACTTACATTATCACCCATATTCAATTCGGTATCTTTGTAGGGGCGCGAAATATTTACTTTCCCTAGCACAAAAAAACGCCGTCCACACTTGTCTATTTTTCTCCTTAAAACTAAACCTCGAGCTAACCAAGTTACAATTTTCAATTTTTTAGTCAATTGATACACACCCCATGTATAAAGAATATCATATTTTCCATTTATTTAACTTACATTTGAGAAAAATTTCCGGATTGGGACAACTATTACATTTATTCTGTAGAATAAACCCATATATGCTATGAGTGTCTTTAACTGTATATTTAAAGCTGTTGAGAAGTTTCTCAACAGCTTTAAATTCAGCTTTAAATCACAAATCATAAGCATTTTCAAAACTGCACTTAGAAAATGGCTTTTTCCAGCCTAGTTCATGATATATTTTTTTAGATAAAACTATAAGCTGACTAGGTCACATTCTCGGAGCACTATATATTCGCTTAAATTGCCGTACTTAATAATGTATATCTAATTCCACTACACAAGTTCAAAAGTTCAATAAGTCTGAAAAATAATCAGAACTGGGGTCATGGCTACCACCAATTAACGAAGATTTGAGCACCATCAGATTCTATATGTTTGAAAATCCTTGATCAATTATAAGGATGATCAGCTTGTTTGAATTTTCTCCGTTAAGAATTCAGAGTTTTATAAGTATCTGCTGTGGATAAAAGGATGTAATACTTCTCATTTGATTTTTCACAACAAACCATTAAACACCAAATGATAGGTAAACAACTGGCGTTACCTCCTTACATCCTCTTTTTAAAACAACAAAAGAAAGAATTGTCGCTATATATTCCCTCATTCAAATTCTTTAGGAGCTAAATCTATTTTACCAAAACGATGTAATATCCTTTGAACGATGCGAGATGATGCTTTCCCATCCCCATATGGATTTGTCGCTCTGGCCATGGTATTATACTCCAATTCATTATTTAATAATTCATGAGCTGCTTGATAGATAGTATCTTCATTAGTCCCCACTAGTCTTAGAGTACCAGCTTCAACTCCTTCAGGCCTTTCTGTTGTATCTCTTAAAACGAGAACAGGAACTCCTAGAGTTGGTGCTTCTTCTTGAACACCACCAGAGTCAGTCAATATAATATGTGAACGAGAAGCAAAGTTATGAAAATCTATTACTCCTAAAGGTTCTATTAGATGTATTCTCTCATCATTGCCTAGTAATTCATCTGCAATTTCTCGAACAGCTGGGTTAAGGTGAACAGGGTATACAACTTGTACATCGCTATTTTCTGTTAATAATCGCTTAATTGCTTTAAACATATTCTTCATTGGCTCCCCGAGGTTTTCACGTCTATGGGCAGTTAACAGTACTATTCTATCTAATCCTATCTTATCTAATAGTTCATGTTTATAAGAACTTGATACTGTAGTCTTTAAAGCATCAATTGCAGTATTACCTGTTACAAAAATTGCTTCTTCCTTTTTATTTTCTTGTATTAAATTCCCTTTAGATTGAGCAGTTGGAGCAAAATGCAAATCAGCTATTACCCCAGTTAATTGTCTATTTACCTCTTCAGGAAATGGTGAGTATTTATTCCATGTTCTTAAACCAGCCTCAACATGTCCTACTGAAATTTGATTATAAAAAGCAGCTAGACTAGCAACAAATGTAGTTGAAGTATCTCCGTGAACTAGAACTAAATCTGGTTGTACTTCTTTCATCACATTATCTAAACCTGATAATGCGTTAATTGTTACTCCTGTCAAAGTTTGTCGCTCCTTCATAATATTCAAGTCATAATCAGGTGTAATACTAAATACATCTAAAACCTGATCTAACATTTCTCTATGCTGAGCAGTAACAGTTACGATTGATTCAATAATTTCATTATATTTTTCTAATTCTAGTACTAGAGGTGCCATTTTAATTGCCTCTGGTCTAGTACCAAAAATTGTCATAACTTTAATTCTATTATTCATAGTTTACTCCTCATTACGTAATAAAGTTTGCTTTATAACTTTTCCCCGTTAGCTGACACTTTATGTTCATCATTGATATTGCTTGAAAGGGACTAGATCTGGAAACCCCTTTTAATTCCAGTATTTCAGTATCCAAATAATGTGAGTTCAATTCAGAATGATATCTCCAAAAAATACACTCTCTCTATAATCTTACTAAATACTATTTAAGGAAAGTAATAATTTGTAATTACAAATACTGCCTTAAAATCCAATACCCTTGAAATTATACGCTCTACGTTATAATCACCTTCATTCTTAATCTAGACACTTTGCAAGACTTATTACATAAAAGTATAATGATTGGAAAAGTATATTGATTTATCAAAAAGACTACTACTTATTGTATTTTATTTGTATTAACAACATTTGAGGTACTCAAATAAAAGCCATTTTCCGATATCTGACGATTATTTTGGAAAACTAACAATGTAGTAACCTTTCCGGCCGTTATTAGATACTTTGTCCCCTTTTGATTTATCCATTTAATAGTGTTATTATTTACACTGACATTATTAATATCTGAAAAATAAAAAACAGATTTTTGGAAGTCATTACTCATTCCGTATCCGCAATCAATTATAGTGTTATTAAATATATTAAAATTATCATGCATTCTCACATAATCAAATTCATATTGGACTGTGTCAACAGCACACCAAGGGAAATTAACAATGTGATTGTTATAAACATTCACATTAGAAACTTTGTTGTTTGCCCCAAAATGAATTGCTCCAACATTATTAAGATGAAAATATTCTTTTCCTGTATAGCCGTTATCTACAAATTTTATCTGATTGTTGTATATCTCGACATTTTTAATCGGACCATTCATAGAAGCGTTAATAAAAGGGGTTTCTTGCATAACTGTGACTATACCACCATGGCCTGCATAGTATCCTTCCGCAACGACCTCTATATCATTGTTAAAGATTTTTATCTTTTCCAAACCATTGTTGTAATTTATTGGCCAAAACCAAATCCCCCTATTAACACCTCTCAATGTATTATCAGATATATCTCTATATCCCATTTTTAAATATGCTCCGGGATTATATTTGGGGGGCACGACATTAATTCCAGCCTGAGCATTCTTAATAACATTACCTCTTACGATACCAAAGCCATGTGTTTCAATTCCACCTTCTAATTTCCATCTAGCTGGAGGGTCAATTTTGACTTTAAATGCCTCTATCTCATTATTTTCAATTTCATGATTTGTTGCTTCAACATAGATAGGAGATGCGTCATACCAAGTTTTCCCTTTGAGTTGCCATCGAATTTTGTTTCGTTTTAAAAAAACTCTTTCGCTACCATAATAGTCTTCTTGATCGGATACAGATATAACCCAGCCTCCAAATGCTTGAAATAAGTTATCCATAATAATAATATTTCGCGATTTACCTAATAGGGTTATACAATTACAGGGGATTTGGTTATTATTAGGTTGTATATCAGATGATAATTCATCCCATTGATCAAAAAATATGCCTGATATTGTAACATCTTCAACAGTATCTTCTAGTTTTTTAGATATTATTGAAAAATATCCATTTCCTGAATTAGTAAATATCCGTGGCAACCCTATACCTTTTAGATATACATTTGACTTTAAAAATATCTCTCCCCCTGTAACTTTGTAGTTACCTCTTGGTATTATTATTTTTCCACCACCTAATTTATGAACAATATTTATTGCATCTATAAATGCTTTAGTATCGTTTGAAATTCCATCCCCTTTTGCTCCAAACCATTTGATATTAATCCCTTTTAATTTAAACCTAAATATATAATTAGTAATAAGGATTAAAATAATGATAAAAATTAGAAGTATAAATTTTCTTCTTTTCATATTATCTCCCTCCAAAAAGTTTTTTGATACAATTAATAACACATCTATCATTCTGGGAGGAGTTGTAATCATAGAATCTGCTAAATGAGAAACCCAGTATCCAGCCTTCACATTTAGCACAATCACTAAGCAAATTTTATTAAATTATTTAGAAATAACATTGCGCATTCTTAAAAATAAATTTTTAATTAGGCCTCTATTTGTCAATTCCCCAAAAATCAAAAAGGTAGTTCCAACGACTATTGAAATAATAAACGAATAGACAATCCAACTAATCCAGGAAGAAATGGTTATGTTGGTAATACTATTAATCAACTGAGTGACTAAAAACAGTAGAAATATATTCATCAATATTTTAATAAAGGTTTCAGTAGGCTTTATATGTAAAATATTTTTACTTGAATATAAAATAATATCTAACGACCTGTAGATATAAGATGCGACACTGCCACAAAGTACACCATATAAACCTAAAAATTGTACCATAATAATGGATACGCATATATTAATACATGCCTCTATAATAGCTCTGTTCCGAGTTTGTTCATAATGACCGGAAGCTTCAATTAAAGAATTTAAAGGTATACGAACTGCATTAAAAAGGCCAACTACTATAAACATAATTGACAATATAGGATCAATATAATTAACATCAGTTACTCCGTTTGTATAAATTTGTATAAACGGTTCAATCGTAAGATATGCCACACAATATAACCATGCAGTAAACAAATAAAAAATTGATTCATAATTTCTAAAAATAGTTAGTAAAGCAGAATTATTTTCTTGATTTATTAGATTACCGAAACTTGAAACAACAGATTTAGAAAATAATTGCAGGATGGTTATTAAAGCACTGAAAACTAAGTTATATACTGCATATTTGCTAGCATCTTTCAAACTGCAAAAAATTGATATAATTATTAACGGACTATTAAAAACTAAGAGACCAGCAATTTGGTGATATAAAACGGACCATCTTTGTCCCATTTGAGAGAAATCAGGTTTCACATTGTACTTAATAAACGAATAGTTACGCGAAATATAAATCTTAGTCAGTAAAACTCTGATAAGCACGCTTATTGAATATATTGCCTGAACTATTAAAAAACTAAACCCAAGATTGATTGCATATATTTTAAGTATCGAAGCTATAATAACCGTTAACGTCATCACACTATTAATAATATAAGACTTCTGATCTGCTACAAGCAAAACTCGCATTTTACCGTATAAGAAATATTCAACTATGCTTCCACCAGACATGATTAATATTAATAATACAATTTGATAATAAGGAATAGATGACTCGATTAAAAATGGATAACTAATACTTCCTACCAAAGTGATTAAAAGAAATAAAAAACCTGATTTTCTATATAATTCATTGCATGCGGATAGTATACTGTTTATCTTTGTATAATCATTTTGCACTAGCGGCTTATACAATGCACTAATACCAGTTAATGCAATACCGGCCTCAACAATATTCATATAATTAACTACTTGAATAATCGTTACGGACAAGCCATTTACCTCAGATCCATACGAAGAAAGAAAAAGTCTTAATGTGATTAAATTGAATACCGCGTATGTGAATTGATATACAAATGAAGATAACAATGAATATAAAACATTTTTAGTTCTCATACTCTTCCTTCTCTATGATTTTTTCAAAATCTTTTATGCTATCTTGGTTCTGAAAATCATAAGACATTACATTATTTTTAAGGTTCATATATAAATCATTGTTTAGAATAAGATTTTTGACAGCTTCATAAACTGCTTCCCCGCTTTTTTTAACTATTATCCCAGTTACATGTTCTTCAATTGCTTCTCTTGCACAATTGAAATCCGTAGAAACTATGGGCACTCGTAAAACTAGTGCTTCCATAATCGTTACTGGAAGTCCTTCAAAATCAGATGTTAGAACAAGGAGATTTGCTTCTTTAATATAAGGATAAGGATTTTGCTTAAATCCTACTAATTCAATAAATCGATCTAAACCATTATCTTTTATTTGATTTTCAAGCCACAAATGATCAGGACCATTCCCAACAATAAACCATTTAAAGTTACAAACCCCGTCATTAACCAATAACTTGCAACATTCAATAATCCTATCAAAACGCTTTTGTACATTATCAAGTCTAGCAACAGTAACAATAATCATTTTTTCTTTATTTCCATAAGGTTTAATCTCTAAAGACTTCTGCTCTATTTCATTAATGTTAATTAAGTTGTAAATCAAATGGGATTTTCCAATTAAACGGGGCTCAATTTTCTCAAATCTATTTTTACAATCATTTGATACATTTATGATTGCATCAAATTCATTATAATTTCTAAAACAGTTTCGAGAATCAATACCTAAGACTTCCGGATTATTGTGTATCCATGTAATTTTCTTTTTTGTGTTTATTTTCCATAAAACAAATTTATCCCATAAGCCCGGCATGCCAGTATAGGATATCGCTAAATCAAAACCGTTTATCTTTTTAATACGTATTAATACTATTTTATATATTAAACTCTCTAATCCTATTTTTGATAAATAACGAACAATTCCCTTTACTATATACTTGAACTTATTTTTTTGCTTTAATTCATTTTTATGTGTTGCCATCATTTTGAGAAAATTATCTAAATAAATGGGTTGATTAATTATTTTTATATTATTATTTAACTGATTACGCATCTCCCCTCCATATTCCAATAAGCATATTGTTATATCAAATTTTCCGGATAATTCATTAACAAAGTTTATTAACGCCTTTTGCATTCCACCATTATTTAAGTTATTTACTACAAAAATTATTTTCATTTATATCACATCTTCTTTTTTTTTTAAAAAATCATGTTTTATCTGTTCTGTCTTTTAGTCTAATTTTAATCAGTTGATTTATTTTCACAGTGAACCAAAGTTGAAAATATTTATCAAAAACAAACATAAGTATTATAGTTGCATTTAAACCTAAGAATAAACTTAACCTAACAACTAAAAATACATTAACAAATAAAAGATCTAATGATTTAGCCTTACAAACAAATTTATCGAACGCAATAATAGCTAAACAATTTAAAACTGAGAATAATGGGGCACCTACAAATCCAAAATAAGCATATCCTTGAGATACCATTGGAACTATTTGTGTTATCGAGACATTTCCAGCCGGATCAGTTCCATTCATAAATAAGTTAAATATAAAAGAAGTGGTATTGCTTTGATTAAGATTTAAAAAATTCCCTAAATAACCCGTCCACACAAATAAATCGTTAAAAAAAGTGTTGAGATTTATTTGATTATTATATATATCTATACTTTGTAAGCCAATAGCAACATTCTCTGGTCCCGAAACGTAAATTTGAAGGTTATTAACAAAAAAAGATCCGTTGATTTCAGCAGTCCCTCCATCTGGCCTCCACGCCCGAGGGGCAAATAACCGAAAAGCACTAATAGTAAACAGCAAAATCAACCCAAAACTACTAATAACTATTAACATTGACTTTCTTTTTGTACTAAAACAGTACCATAAGGCAGCAATAACACAAATTAAATCTACTACTATATTTGTTCTATTTTCTCCAGTAAATATACATATATACAAGAATGATAAAAGTAAAGCCAATATAAAATAAATATTATTCTTGTTTTTCTCATTATATCTATATGCCAAAAACTTTAATAGAACTAAGTATAAAGCCATCTTACATATTAACAGTATTCTAATATCGATTCCTTTAAAATAACTAACTGTATTTAATTTTGAATCATCAATAGAAATAAATTGAAAATTATTTAACAATGAAGGGAAAAAAAGAATTAATAAAAAAGAAATAGTTATAATAAAAATATAAACAAAATTAACCCTGCCGTTTTGTATTTCTGTTAGGGAAAACTTAACTTTATTTTTTAATAACACCTTATTTCCCACGAAAACTACCACTAAAATACAAACTACTAATTCATAAACCATTAGTAATATTGCTTTATTTAAGTAATCATTTGAAAAGTGCGATATTACTAATGACGTTCCAGCTCTTTCAGTAAATACTATAAATAATGGTGTAATAGTATATCTAACAAATAATACTACGTATAATATCCCTAATCCTATATATCTAGTGGAAAGAACTGTTAATTTAGGAAAAATGAGTAGTAATATACTATACGTTAGCGGTAAAAAACCTATTAGATAATATTTATCTAAATTTACACTTAATAAAGAAACAAGAACTGCCGCTATCATGGAGAAGACTATAATAGCAGAGTGTAAAACTCTTATTTTTGACATAGGTTTAGATTACCCCATTCCTTACTTCCATTTAAACTAAAGTATATTACATATCTCCTTTGCAACATTTATGAAATTTAATTTTTCTATAGGAGAATTATTCACTGTTTTGTTTAATTCTTCAAAATTCATTATTGTGTCTTCTATAGATTCTATATTATTTTCACATACGATAAATCTATTAAAACTAGTGATGTACTCACTGAGGAATTGTTTGTTTTGTTCATTTCCGTCAATAATAAATATAACTGGTTTGTTTGTTGCAGCATAATAATAAAGCTTAGCAGGTACCTGTGTACCTTTTAAGTTACATACACCTATTAATATATCTACTTGTTTCTCTATTTCCTCTAGCTCATTAAATGGAACCCTAGATTTAACAGTTACATTTGTAGTGCTATCAAAGGGGGAGCTACTGTTTCCATACAAAAATAATTGTAGGTTCTTCATTTTATTCACGCCATCATATAATGGTTTCAGATTCCTGATATTTGGATTGTAGTCACCGAAATATCCAATTTTTATTTTAGAGTTAATTATTTTTTTATTATCAAAAATCTTTTCTTTTATATATGGAATTGATATAAAGTGCATTTTGTCACTGTAACTAGGATAAATTTTCTTTTGTTCAATTAAAGTCAAAGGGGAAACATAAAGGACTTTATCTGCCATCCGAATAAGTTTCTTCTCTATATACCTTATATAAGATTTGGGTAACTTCAGTTGGGTTGAAATATCCAATAAAATCGGATCACCGTATAATTGCATCCATTTTCCATATGAATTCCTTTTATGTTTTTGAATCCATTCTCCTAAAAGGTGTACCGATCTAGGATCAGAAGAAGTAATCATTAGATCGAAATATTCTTCAAATACATTTAATTCAGACAACCTTTTTGCAAGTATTTTGTAGTGATCAAATATGGAAAAGCTATGATATATTTTTCTAACTACATTTTTAGCAGAAATTTTCCTTTTTGATTTAATATTGTTATTATTTACTGTAATCGATGGTCGAGAATACCTAATAGGTACAATAGAAGCACGCTCTATTCCAAGAGATATTAATATTTCTTCATTTACTAATGAGTCTGAATGAGCACATAGTACAGTAACATCATGGCCAAGAGCCAAAAATCCTTTTATTATTGCAATATTACATATATTCGCTGAACTCGTAGTTGTAATGGGCGCTGATGTTATATACAATATTTTCACTTTAATCCTCCAATTTCAATAAATTCTTGAACCTTTGAAATAAAAAGTTCATCTTCTTTAACCACTTTAGAAAGTTCTTGATTACAATCCCTCTCAAATTTCAGCCTATCAATTTCCATATATTCATGATATAAGTCATTGGCAAAGCTCTCACTCTCTAAATCTGCATTTAACCCTATTCCAGATTTAATTGAACGTTGACCAGAATAAACTTTTGGATTAGCCCAGAAAGGAATCTTATAAATCAAGGAATCATAATATTTATTAGGCATTGCAAAAAGGTTCGCATAGCTTTCAATTCCATAATAGGCATTAATAATATCTGCATTAGCTAATAACTTTATCTTATCTTTTCTATCATACTTGCCTGTTATTTGAACATCTAATTTTCTTTCTTGACAAAAAGCCTTAAACTTTTCGTATGCTACTCCGTAACCATGATAAACAACCTTAAATCTGTCATCATTTGCTAATTTTAAGGCGATTTTTGAATCGATATCAAAATGTCTAATTGCACCAATAAATGAAACAGTTATTATCCCATCTCTTTCTTTAGGTTTATTAAATTCATTAGCCTGTTCAATTTCTTCCCGCAATATATTATGGGATAAAATATATTTATTTGATGAAGGCAAAAACATTTTAAACTCCTCAGAGGAAATAGTGGTAAAATATGAACTTTTTATTACCCTATTTTCAATCATTTTATAAGGGTAAAAATTCTCAAATGTATAATCTCTTATATCAAATATAAATTTATTTTTGTAATTCTTTTGTAAATAATCAAATAAAAATATTCCTGTTAGTGATGTAAGGACTATTAATTTATCATATTTCCTCTTATTTATATTTTTAATGACAAATCTTCTAAATTCTAAAAAGTCCTTTATTTTATCTTTGTGTGATAAATTTAGACGGGATGGTTTTTGAAAAACAATGGATTTGTATTTTTCTGGACAATCTGGGCTACCCAATCTATCCCAATATATTATCTCAAAATCCTCATTTTCCTGTTCAAGAATACTGATATATTTATTCATATACGGTGCAAAACTTGTATTTAGTAAAAAGATAATCCCTATCAATAAAATCCCTCTTTAATATTAAAAATAATTTTTATATGTTTTTGTAATTTCTTTAACAGAGTTTTGTAAAGAAAATTTATTTACTGATTCCCTTGCACTATTAGACATTTTTCTAAGCAGCAATCTATTCTCATATAATTGACTAATGTAATTTATCATTTCGTTTAAATTGCCTAATTCAAACAAATAACCATTTTCTCCATGGACAACTATTTCTTTATGACCCCTATTTCTTGAAGCAATAACAGGCAATCCACTAGCCATACTCTCAACCAAATTAATACCAAAACCCTCCCTTTTACTAGTTGGGATAGCTACATCGCATATTGGTAAGATCTTTTCTATATCCATTCTTTTTCCAGTTAAAATTATTTCTTTTTCAAGCCCATATTCTTTTATCGTCTTTTTATATTCGACTTCTTTAGGTCCACTTCCGATTAGAATTGCTTTAACTGTTTTACCTTGATCTTTTAGTTGTCTTACAGCTTCTATAATCATGAGCTGATTTTTATTACTGTTTAATTCTGCAACATAAACTAAAATAAAATCTTCTTCTAAAAAACCGAAATCTTTTCTAGATAAACAAAAATTTCTATCAACGTTGGAAAATCTTTCAATGTCCACGCCCATTCCTGGAACCTTATAAACTTGAGAACTATGCCCCATTTTAAGCTTTAATGCATGTTCATAATCTTCTGTATTTATTGTGATAATAGAATCAGTCCATTTGGCTACAATTTTTTCAATAGTGTAATAAACAATCCAGTTTTTCAACGGTGCACCTTTATAAAAGTGAAATCCATGAGCAGTATACATAATTTTTATATTATTAATATTTCTACATGCAAGTCTGGTCAAAAAAGATGCTATTGGAGTGTGAGTATGAACTAAATCATATTCTTCTGATATAACTAACTTTTTAAGTTTTTTATAAGCAATATAATTATTCTTGTTTAGAGCTGAACGTTGAAATTTTATGTTGTGAATATCACACCCTAAATCTATTAATTCTTTTTTAACTTCTCCAATAACATTACAAGCAATATCAACTTCATTGCCTTTTTCAATAAGTAGTTTTATGTGTGGAACTAGAAATGCATTAATAGTATTGGATACCGTGGTAACAAATAGTATCTTCAATTCAATTTCCCCTCATCATTTCCACTGTAAATTTTTTTAATTCTTTGATTACTATTTTAATATCTTCACTAATCAGATTGCTGCTACATGGAATATTAAGAAGGTTTTGCTCATAATAATATGCCTTATCAATTTTATAACCTTGGTTGTTTAAGTATGGTTTTTGTTTGTGAATTAATCCCCACAAAGGTCTAGTTTGTATATTACATTCATTTAAAGTTTTTAATAACCTATCTCGATCCACCCCATATTTTTCTTTATCTATAATTATTGAATAAAACCAATAATTAGCTCTTGTATCTGCTCTAAAAGGCAATATGGTAAGACCTTCTATGTTTTCAATAGCTTCTTTATATAGGTTATAATTTTTCTCTTTTGTTTCTATAAAGTGTTCTAGTCTATCAATCTGGTCAGTACCGAAAGCTGCTTGAATGTTGGTCATACGGTAGTTATAACCAACGTTATCATGCACGAAATATAAGGGATCTGTCTTAGCTTGAGAAGAAAGAAAAGCTATCTCTTCTAGTAACTCTAGTTGGTTAGATACCACCATGCCTCCCCCACCGGTTGTAATAATTTTATTGGCATTAAAGGAATAAACTCCTATATCACCAATAGTTCCACAATGTCTATTTACGTATTCCCCTTCCAAATAAAAAGACCCCAAAGCCTCAGTTGCATCCTCTAAAACTTTCAAGTTATATTTCAATTTAATTTTCATCAATCTTTCCATATTCGCGGGATTTCCAAAAACATGGACAACAATGATAGCTTTTATTACTTTTTTAGACTTTTTATTAATAACTTGTCCGCCTACAAATTCACATTCATATTCTAAAAACTCTTCTAGCTTATCCATGTCCATATTAAGACTATCATCACAGTCCATAAAAACAGGCTCTGCACCCATATATTTTATAGGATTCACTGCTGCTATAAATGTTAAAGTTGGGACGATAACTTCATCATCATGTTCTACACCAAGCACTTTTAAAGCAAGATGTAAACCTGCAGTCCCACTTTGACAAGCTATTGCTCTTTCCATTCCCACATATTTAGCCATTTTATTTTCAAATTCCTGAATAAATCTTCCTCCAGTCGACACCCAACCCGTTTCAATTGTTTCTTTAACGTTCTCTAGGATCTCTAAAGATAGGTTTGGAACTGAAAGAGGTATTGTTTTATTAATCATAACGCCCTCCTGAATCCATGTTCTTTAATTTTTTTTGCAGGAACACCGACATATAAACTGTTTTTTTCAACATCCTCAATTACTACTGAACCTGCTCCAATATAAGAATTCTCATTAATTGTTTTATTTTGAATAATGCAGCTTCCCGTACCTACAGTTGAATAAGATTTTATTTTTACATTACCTGAAATATTGCATCCTGGCATTAAAGTAGAATAATCGTCCAAAACAATATCATGGCCTAAAGTACAACTAATGTTTATATTACAATGATTACCTATTTCACATTCTGGATTAATAATGACTCCTCCGCATATCACGTTTCCTTCACCCATAGTTGTATATTTGCTAATAATCGCTTTAGGGTGAATAAGATTAATCCATCTTACTTTTAATAAATTTTTACTAAGTTTCTCTCTTACCTTACCATCAGCAATTGCAATAACAGCGTATATAACATTATTTTCAGAGATACACTTTAAATAATTTGTATCTCCAATGATTTTATATCCAAGTACTTCTTTCCCCAATTTACTTTTATCATCATCAATTATTCCTACTAATTCATATTCTTTTTTATGAGTATTTATTTCTTCCACAATCTCCAGAACTTGTTTACTAAAGCCGCCACTTCCAATGATGTATAGAGGTTTCACTTATTGATTCCCCTCCCCAGAGAACTTGTTATTTTGATTTTGTATTTCCTTATCAAAATTTATTCCTTCCCTTACAAAAACCTTTTTTATAGTTAATATAAGGACTTTAATATCTAAAAGTATATTAAAATTGTCAATATACCTTATATCATAATCAAATTTCTCTTCCCATGATAAACCATTTCTACCATTAACTTGAGCTAACCCAGTAATCCCTGGTCTAACCTCATGTCTTCTTGCTTGCCTTTTATTGTATAGAGGAAGATATTCAACTAGTAAAGGTCTTGGCCCTACTAAACTCATATCACCCTTTAATACGTTGATGAGCTCTGGCAATTCATCTAAGCTTGTACTTCTTAAAACTTTTCCGAATTTAGTATGTCTTAGTTCATTAGGTAAAAGATTTCCGTTTTTGTCTGTTGAATTTAACATAGTCCTAAATTTAATCATTTTAAAAACTTTCCCGTCTTTCCCAGGTCTAGCTTGAACAAAAAATATGGGACTACCGAGCTTTTTCACTATCATTATTGAGATGATTAAAATGATTGGGCTTAACCCTATTATCCCAATAAAAGAAAGTGAAATATCCAATGTTCTTTTTATGATTAGTTGAAATTGTCTCAAATAAGGCACCTACTTTATGCTTTGATTTTTAGATAAAAACTCTTCTTTTGTGTAAGGGAATAAACAAGTGACATTATCCTTCATTTACTTAAAATAATATCTTCTATTTTTCAAAATAGTTCGCACATACTATAAAAAATCATTTAAGTAGGGCGGTACAACATAATTTCTAAATTTATTTTTGTATTAAACTCGACCTTTTTTCATTGATTTTTAACTCCATAAATTCCAATAATTCATTTCTAAGTTCCTTATCCTGAAGTGCAAACTCAATCGTAGTTTTCACAAACCCAAACTTTTCCCCAACGTCATATCGTTTTCCTTCAAAATCATAAGCAAAAACTTGCTGTAATTGGTTTAACTGTTGAATCGCATCCGTTAACTGAATTTCCCCTCCTGCACCAGCTTCTTGTTGATCAAGCATACTGAAGATTTCTGGAGTAAGGATATACCTTCCCATTATTGCCAAATTGGAAGGAGCTGTTCCTAATGCTGGTTTTTCTACAAAGTTTGCAACTTGATATAGCCGTCCATCTTGAAAAGCAGGGTCTATTATCCCATAGCGATTGGTTTCTTCCTTAGGTACAGTCTGAACTCCGATAATTGAATTATTTGATTCCTCAAACTGATTCATCAACTGCTTTAAGCAAGGAGTTTCACTCTGTACAATATCATCACCTAAAAGTACGGCAAATGGCTCGTCCCCAATGAATTTACGTGCACACCATACAGCGTGACCTAATCCTTTTGGTTCCTTCTGTCTAATGTAATGGATATTAGCAAGGTTAGTGGAGTATTGTACCTTATTGAGCAACTCTACTTTTCCTTTTTCCATTAGATTCTGTTCAAGTTCAGGAGCGTAATCAAAATGATCTTCAATCGCCCGTTTACCTTTTCCAGTAACAATTATTATATCTTCTATTCCTGATGCAACAGCTTCCTCCACTATGTACTGAATCGTTGGTTTATCAACGATTGGCAGCATCTCCTTTGGCATCGCTTTAGTAGCAGGCAAAAAACGAGTACCTAATCCTGCTGCAGGAATGATTGCTTTTGTGATTTTCTTCACTTATTAGTCCTCCTACTTTTGGCTATTTCACTGCCGCGAAAGCTTTGTTCTTTCTTCGATTTGCTAAATTTATTACAAATTCTTTAAGTTCTGTTATGGAAAAATTATCATAAGAGTTTAAAAGATACTGTATTTCCTCTTCCTGCTCCAGAACCGCTTTCCCTATAAATATTTTAGGAAACACAGCTTCACTATGAACCTCTTTTTCTCCTAATAGCTCCTCATACATTTTCTCACCTGGCCGAATTCCTGAGAATTCGATTCCAATTTCGTCTATGGAATAACCTGATAACTGGATAAGGTTTGTTGCTAATTCAACAATCTTAACAGGTTCACCCATATCAAGAACGAATATTTCTCCGCCTCGAGCCAAAGAACTTGCCTGAATGACTAATCTGGATGCTTCAGGTATAGTCATAAAATACCTTGTCATATCTGGATGTGTGACCGTTACTGGTCCACCTGCCTGGATTTGCTTTTTAAATAAAGGAATGACACTTCCCCTGCTGCCTAAAACATTTCCGAAACGAACCGCAACAAATTTTGTTGAACTATTTTTTGCTAACTGCTGGATGATCATTTCAGCTATTCGCTTGGTTGAACCCATGACGTTTGTTGGGTTAACGGCTTTATCAGAAGAAATCATGACAAACGCACCAACACCAAAAGTTTCTGCCGCTTCTGCAACATTCTTTGTACCAAAAACGTTATTCTTGATTGCTTCACGAGGGTTGTATTCCATTAGTGGAACATGTTTGTGTGCAGCCGCATGGTAAACAACATCAGGTCGGTAGGTTTCCATCACTTCAAAAATCCTATCTCGATCTTGAATATCTGCAATGACAGGTATGATTTCGATTTGATTGGCATATAGCTTTTTCAGTTCCATGTCAATCTGATAAATGCTATTTTCACCATGTCCTAGTATTATAAGAGTTCCAGGAGAGAACCTGCATATCTGACGGCAAATCTCCGAACCAATAGATCCTCCAGCTCCAGTTACTAATATGGTCTTACCAGTTACATATTCAGAAATACTATTAATATCTAATTCAACAGGCTCTCTTCCTAAAAGATCTTCCACTTCTACTTCTTTAAACTGATTAACGGCTACTTTCCCTAACATAATATCTTCAAGCATCGGCATGATTTGTGTTTTTGCATTAGTTTTTACACATTCCTCAAAGATGACCTTCAATTCTTTCTTACTTAATGAAGGAATTGCAATGACAATATTATCTATATGATATTTTTCCACCATTTCGGGGATATATTTTGAGTTACCGACAACAGGTATTCCTAATATATCTAGCTTATCTTTTTTCGGATCATCATCAATGAATGCTACTGGTTTAAGTTCAGTATCATGATTATTTAGAAGCTGACGTACAACCATGGTTCCAGCAGATCCCGCTCCGATTACCAATGTGTTTCTGGTTTCCTTTTGATTATTTATCAAACGGTCACGAAGCATTCTCCACGAAAACCGGGAACCGCCAATTAGGATGACATGCATCATCCACGTCAATGCCATGGCCCTTACATAAACATCTTGAAAAACGATTAACTGAATGGCGATAACTGTGATAACCGATAGGCTTACGGCTTTAACGATGGACAATAACTCTCCAATACTCGCATATTCCCAGGCCTTTTTATACAGTTTATAAATAGAAGCAAAAAAATGATGGCTGATTAATAGAGATACTGATGTGACTAAGAGCGTTGGTAATTTAAATATTTCCAAATAGGGATACAAGAATAAATAACTTACATATATGGCCGATAATACTATTAATGAGTCTAATAGGGCCAGAAGTGTTAATCGTTTTCGGTAGGCCAACCACATTTCCCCCTTAAATAATGTTTGATTTACTCTCTATTAAAAACAGTTTTAATGAATTGTATTCCATTTCACATGATTTTCATTTTTTAAATAAAATAAATATGCTGTGTAAGTTCCTTTTTGCTTTTTTTATGTCCTTATAACCTAAAGGCTATTTGTCGTTTGAACAGACACTAACCAAAATGAAGGTAATTTATCAATCTATAATGTTCATACTAATAACTATATAACGTAGAACTTTACATGAAGACAAAATTTTTTTATTGTTTGTAAACGCCCCTAATTATCAATCTTTTTAAAAAATCCCTAAAATTTTCTTTTTGAATGGTACTGGTTTTTCAACAGCAGGACTTTGGTCCTTTAATAACTGTTCTGCGTTTTCTTTAAAATAAAATGTACGCTGCATTCCGTATGTTTTTGTGATTGTTTCATAGGCTTGTTGTAACGTGAACCCTCTAGAGCCTATATTATGTGCATCTGTTGCAATAAAGTGAGCCAGATTATGTTCAATTATTTTTTTTGAAAATGATCTAACATTTTTTCCAAATTGACCGATAATACTACCAGAGGTAAGTTGAGTTAAGGCACCCTCTTGAACCAACTCAAATAAAAGTTTATGATTCTCGATCAATTCCTTATTTCTTTCCGGGTGAACGATAATAGGTTTTATTCCTTTTAGCTGCAGCTCGTAAATCACTTCTTGGGTGTATGTAGGGACGCTTCCCGACGGAAGCTCTAGTAGCAAATACCTTCCGTTATCGTCTAGCGTTAGGATTTCTTCCTTTTCAAGTGTAGTAAATATGTCCCGGTGTATTCTTACTTCTTGACCTAGATGAATAATAAGAGGAATATTGTTTTGTCGTAAACTCTCATTTAATCTCACTGCACGGTTAATGATATCGTTCTTAACATTTACATATTTCTCATTTAAGTGATGAGGCGTGGCAAAAATATCGGTGATTCCTGTTTCTACAGCTTTTCTTGCCATATTCAAGCTTTCCTTCATGTCCACAGATCCATCATCAACCCCTGGGAGAATGTGACAATGTATGTCAATCAAATTTCTCACACTTCCTTTTATAAAAATGGGATAATCGGCTTAATCACTAAGAAACCAGATAGGAATTAATACCCTGACTAATAGTAGCATATAAAACTGCCATCAAACAGGGTGTTATTTTGTCGAAAAATGTTTTAATTCATTAAGATTGATAATAATAATAATTGCTGTTATCCGTTTCAACACCATTCAAAACTACTCCAAGCAAGGCTGTATTAGCTTTCACTAAAAGCTCCTTTGCTTTCACTGCACTTTGTTTGTTTGTCTTGCCGCTCGCCACTACCATTATCACGCCATCACATTTATTGGAAACAATCTGGGAATCCGGCACTACCAGAACTGGTGGTGTATCAAAAATGATATAATCATACATTCCTTTTAGTTCATCAATCGCAGTTTCTATCGCTTTGGAATTTAATAACTCTGAAGGATTAGGTGGTATAGGCCCACTTGTTAAAATGTCTAAGTTTGAAACATTTGAATTCAAGATAGTTTTTCTTAAGTCTATTTTCTTTGTCAATACGCTAGTAAGTCCATGTATATTACTAAGGTTAAATGCATAATGAACCGATGGTTTCCTTAAGTCCGCATCCACGAGTAATACTTTTTTCTCTTCTTGAGCAAGCACAATCGCTAGGTTGGCAGCTGTCGTCGATTTCCCATCATTAGGCTCCGATGAAGTAACCACAATCGTTTTGATTTCTTTATCTACTGAAGAGAATTGTATGTTTGTCCTAATTAATCGATATTGTTCAGTAATAGGCGATTTAGGATTAGTCTGCGCAATTAAATTCACTTGTTTATCATCTTTACTTCTCAAAAATCCCACTTCCTTTCTTATTGTCACTGAATGGTTCTTTATTTATGTTGCGATATTTTTTGAATAGATCCAAGTAATGGCAAGTCAAGGAGTCTCTCTATATCATCCTCGTCCTTAATCGTATTGTCCAAATACTCTAGTAGGAATGCCAAGCCTATTCCAGCCATCAATCCCACCACAACTGCAATAGCGATATTCAATAGTGGATTAGGTTTTACAGGTGTAGGGTTCTCCTTAATTTCTGCCTTAGCAAGTACGCTAACATTATCGACGTTCATGATATCCTTGATTTCCTTTTGAAAAATTGAAGAAACCGTGTTGGCAATCTCAACTGCCTTGGCAGGATTACTATCTTGAACCGTTAATGAGAAGACTTGCGAATTTTCTTGACTGTTAATAGTGATTTTTTGACTAAGTTGATCTACGCTTTGGTCTAGTTCAAGCTCATCAATGACCTTCTCCAAAATGGCAGGGCTTTTTATGATCACACTGTATGTATTGATCATATCAATATTCGATTTGATTTGAATCGAGTCCAATTGGTTTTCCGATTGTTTCTGATTAACCAGGATCTGTGTTGAAGATTGGTAAACTGGTGTTAATAAAAAATAAGAAATTGATCCACTAATCAAAGCGGCAATTAATGTTAGCAGCATGATTAGCTTCCAACGTTTCTTTAATGTTTTAAAAATATCTTTAATACTAATAGTTTCTTCCATTTCATCCTCCTGATATGTTAAAAATGACCTATTGCATTATACCATAATATTACCTATTATTATGTATTTTCAAGGAAATTTACATGAAACTTACAATGAAAGAATTCTTTTCAAATGCCTAAGTAATTTTACAAAAAAGAAAACGCTAATACAAAGGAAAAAAATTCTAAATTTCAAATATTGTATTAATGACCTGTAAATAACTCATATTCCAGAATATTTGCGCCTGAAATTTCATTAAACCTAAGTATACACCTACTACCATATTTTGTTAGGGTCGCGTGCGATTTAACAATATTTACCATAATGAAAACCTAACTAAATGCCTACCAACACAGGAAAATTCGTTTATATATATAATTGTGTCAAGTATTTTAGTGCCTAGTTATCATTAAAAATGAAAGGGAAATGTGTAAACTGAAAGTGATAGTTTAAATCAGTATGTAATTTTATATTAATGGTTAGGTGTGGTCACAATGATAGGTTACCGAGTTAAGTTGCTTAGGGAAGAAAGGAAAATGTCAATAAGTGAACTCTCCGCAAAATCCGGCGTTGCCAAATCCTATATAAGCTCACTTGAAAGAAACCTTCAAACAAACCCTACTATTTTAGTTTTGGAAAAGATCGCTAAAATCCTTTGTATTAAAGTGGATGCTCTGTTGAATGAACAAGTAGACAAGGTCATGGATGAAGAGTGGATGGAAATCATGCAGGATGTTATGGGTTCAGGTATATCGAAAGAGGAAATGCGCGAATTTATTCAAGGTAGAAAGTGATGTCTTTAAGGCTTGAGAAATTATGATACCGCTTTCTTTTCGTACAATGAATAAAATTAAAGGGGGAAGCGTGGATATAGCCACGTTTCCCCCTTTTATTATATATACTACTTTAACTTAAAATATTCCTGCAACACCTCGAACCATATGTAATGCCCTTCCTTGATCATTGGGATGGATATTATCATTCGTCAGTATATCAGCCAATCTCATATTCTTTTCACTTAGCTTCTTTTCTATCTTTTTTTTCTTATTCAGATAGTTCCATTTATTCGTATTGATGACATGTTCGGAAGCATGAATATAATCTAAATAATTCAAACCTAAACTATTCTCCGTTTTACCATTGGCGACTGGGCTTGGTGAAATGATAAGAATCTTTGCATTAGGTAGCTCTTTCTGTAACTTTGTCATGATGCTTTCCAAATCTTTTTTTGTCTGTTCCAAGCTTAATGATTGATAATGATTGTTGATCAACGAATTTTCAAAAATAATCAGATCGGGATCATCTTGTATGACCGCTTCAATTTTCTTTCCTTTTATCAAATCCTCTGTTGAATATCCCTCATGTCCATGATTAATGAAACTTAGTGTTTCTAAATCATCACGATCTGCTCGCAGACTCTTCTCTAAGCTTCTAGCCCAACTATTGGAAGTCTTACTTGCCCCGGTTCCTGAGGTACCGTTACTTCCCAATAGGGAAACAATAACCCTTTCTTGCGTTAGCGACTTATAATGCAGGTAATCTATTAACGGCTGCTGTTTATTATTTTCCGGATTTAAACTTTGGATTAATGCTTCCCTTTCTTCTTTTTCCTCTTCTTTCACTTTTGTTGCAGCTTCTCTAGCCTCTACCCCTGCTGCCTGACTTATGTTTTTCCAATGCAGATGGCCAAAAACCAGCACTGCTAAGCAAATTCCAGCGATCATGACTAAACCATATTTCCTCATCTTTACCTCCCATAATAATTGAATATTAGTAACTGACATGGAAGTCATATAAAATAAAGCAAACTCTTATTTGAGTACCGTTACAGAAACTCTACTCCACTTTTTTCGATTATTTTTCTCTCATTAATTATAACTATCAGATTTTCAGCATTAATGAATAATTTTCCAATTTATTCAGACAACACTCGACAATTAGTTTTTATGTCCTCCGACAGATTCAACTGATCTGCTTAATCTTTAGGATTAAATTGTAAAGTAATTGCTTCAAATGACTCATATCCAAAGAAAACGCTTTCATTTATAATTATCACAAGAAAACCAAGCCGAGAGGTGTGTTCTATATGATAGGTGAAAATGAAGGGAATTTCTTTAAAGGACTTTTGTTTGGTACATCTTTGAGCATACCGTTATGGATTTCTTTTATTGGTTGGCTAAAATTGATCATTAATAGTTTATTTTAGAGCCCTAGGGCTCTTTTTATTTTGCTTTGGTAGAGACGAACTCTGCGAGCATTAAACCTAATACTAAAAACGAATCCCCTTCAATTTTTTAACCCCATGTAAACTATGTTATGGTTTTATTTGTTTTAAGTAATGTTATTGTATTTCCTGTTTCCTTCTCTCTTTTTCGTTGTATGATAGAAAAAAAAGGAGTTTTGGGAATGATTATTCTGCAGTATATTGGAAAAGCTTTTTCATTCATGCATAAGGATATACCGGAAACTCATGTTAAATGCCATGTTTGTGCAGGTACAGGCGCTTACGATATTTATACAGATTGTCTTACCTGTAACGCTAAGGGATTAATAAGTAAAGTTGAGTATAATAGGAGGCTTGAAGAGGGTGAGATTTAAAGAATTTCATGAGGTCGATATATGTAAACCAGAAGCAATATTGGCTATTGCTTCTTTTTTTTGTCCAAAAAAAGTACCGTTTGCCCTCACCTTAAAAGGGTATATTCATTATCAGGGGGATACTGACAGCAATTACTCATGTTGGATTGGCTGTTAACTGATTTGGATACTGCGATTATGTGGTATGAGCAGATGTAATAGTTAGGAAGTGTTTAATACTAGGATAATGTTATAATAGACCAACAAAGGAAAGATGGTCGAAGAACTTTATCCAATTTGGAAATAAAACGATCTCGTATACACTCACGAGAAGCCAACGTCTCAAAACTTTATATATTTCTGTTGATTAGCATGGCGTGCCTGTCAAATCTCCTTCTAATATAGATGTAGAATAGATTTTTACATAAAACAGCGTTTGGATCGTAAAACACCTATTGGATTCCAATGATATTCAATTTACTATATCCTGATCGTTTTCTTCCATGGCAACTCAATACACACAAAAAGAATTCGTCTCTAATGAGGAACAATGAATTCACGTGTTTACATATAGAAAGAGATGAATTACTCCTAGCTTCATCGTCATAAGAAGATTTTCATAAGAATCGTAAGGCTGGTGTAGGCAAATTGCTCAATAAATTTTATTCCATTAGTGAAAGCAAATAAACCATACCTCTCCAAGACTGCATGATGCAAGGAATTATCGGTAGCATACCCAAAGAATGAAGGTTGAAAAAATTGAAGAAAATATCAGTCATCTTAGTTATTATTGTAGGCTCCGTAGTGCTGTTCAAATTGTGGAATCCTTTTGCACCTCCCACCCCAGATAGGTCTTCAGAAAAGACAATCGAGCAATCTACAATTCAGAAACCTTTTACGGAAGAGATATTGCACCTTTTGCAAAAAGACTATAAAACAATCCCAGTATCAATCCCACACGGAAGTGATGCGAGTAAACAGATTCAAAAAGCATTGAACACTGCAAGAGAATCGGATACACCTATTAAAGTAATATTGCCTAAAGGGAAGTACACACTGAAGAAATCATTACACATTTATAGTAATACATGGCTTAAGATTCCATCTAAAACAATTCTGCAAAAAGCTGACTCAAATAATGACATTATGTTGTTGAATGGAGATTTTAAAGCTACCTACCATGGTTATAATGGAAATTCCAACATTATTATAGATGGCGGGATTTGGGACGCTGGAGGAGCGAATATAAAACTCCAAACTCCTTCTGTGTTTGGTTTTGCCCATGGTCATAATATCCTTATCCGGGATACCGTGTTAAAGAACATAGTAGGTGGCCATGCAATAGATTTAGCAGGCAATAAAAATGTTCTCATACGAAATAGTAAGTTTTTAGGATCTCGTTCGAGTAATGATGATTACACAGAAGCCATTCAGATTGATGGGATGATATCTGATAAAGCATTTCGACGATTTGGGAGTGTAGACTTTACTGTAACTAAAAACGTTAGGATAGAACATAATTATTTTGGGAATTCGCACGTAAGAAATATGAATCCGTGGGGGGTTGGCGTAGGCAGTCATTCAGCGTCCCATAATAGACCATACACAAACATTCAAATTATAGACAATACCTTTGAAAAAATGACATATGCAGCTATACGAGGACATAATTGGAAAGACGTTCTTATAAAAGAAAATCAATTCATAGAATGTGCACTAGGAATTCAGATTGATAGTCTAGGTAACTATTACTATCCGAAAAATGGAAAGGATAAAAGCTCAAAAGGGGCATTAGTGATTGCTAAGTTTAAAATACACAATAATGAATTCGTAGATACATTAGGTTCCCCAATAGTTCTATATGGAAAAACTATAGAATTTAGAAAGAACGTAAATGCTTCTTCAAATTCATTTATAAATTCACCCCCAAAATCATTAGAAACAAATACTGCAGCTGATTAGCCGGTACCTAGCCCCATAGATAAAAGCCCCTAGTTCAAATCCTAGGGGCTTTTATTTTTACCGTTAAAATTTAAAACTAACGGCATTTCAAGTTTTTATCTTAATATATTTAACATGCTCATGCCAATCCGTCCAACAATTGGATTTTGCTTGTACTTTCTCCAAACATATTTAAGAAGGTAACTTCTTTTCAAGACTTTTAGAATTCCATCCGATTTAACAAGTGATTTTTCACGTTCACTGATATACTTATAAATCCTTGAGCTGTTATCGTGATCAACATGTTTAAAATAATTGTTTCTAATTGAACTGAATTCTTCTTTTTCTTTAAACCCATTGTTTATATAAACTCTTAATTTATCAACTAACTCTGAAGAGTTGTAAGCAACCTCTCCAAAAACATCATTTCTTAAATCCATGTAGCTACCCTGATTCTCTATATACTTATCCAAATCAAAATGAAAGAAGAGAACGGGTTTCTTTTGATAATATGTCTCCCAAGCTACACTAGAGTAATCTGTAATCAATAAACTTGAACGCATAATTAAATCATTAATTTTTGCCTCACCAAACTGTATAACATTAATATGCTCATGAGAACTAGTGAAATTTGCAACGTACGGCATAAATTTCGGATGGACATAGAAGTTTAATGTGATATCATTTTCCTTTAATAATTGGGAGAGCTTTTCTGATTGAATTAAACTGTTATATTCATGAAAATAATCTGATAAAACAAATTTATCATCCTCTACCTCTTCAAGCCAATTTCTCCATGTAGGCATTAAGAAAATCTCTTTTTTTGTATTTTGAAGCGATTTATCCTCTAATGCATCCCATCTTGACAGGCCTGTAACAATGACGTTTTCTTCATTGTATCCAAAATAGCTTTTTACGATTTCTTTTTCAAAATCAGAGGATACTACAAATAGGTCTGCACCGTTGGATGAATTTGCTTTAAATGTATTATCGACTCTTTTCAAACCTAGTACTCCATGTTGTAAAAACACATATTTCTTCTCATTTAAAAATTCACGGATAGCTCCTTGGGAAACCCTCCATGCATACCCGTGTCCTTTTGTCTCCGAAGATACAATTAGCTTTGATCCAAGTAACAGTAGGAGGTGTTTGACACTCATAAAATAAACGATGCGCTTTTTATAGGGGGCTAAATTTTTTTCATCAGCTGATCCCTTTTTAATCACATAGTATATCTTTTTATTATAATGATTTTCATAACAATATTTGAAGAAATAGAAACTATTATCTTGAGCCGTTTCGGAATATTTTTCATGAATAAGCCAAATTGGCTTCCATGCAAAGTACCAACCCAAAAGAATGTATAGGAAATAGGCCGTATACTCGTTACTCTTATGCTTGAAAGACTCAAATTCACCTATTTGTCGATAGGTTAAACTCAAACAATCATTCATAGTAATATAGGGATAAATCATATATTCATCCGGGGTATTTATCGTATATCGAAACATACCATGTTTCAATTTTTTACTAATTAAATAATTATCATTGTTAAGACGTACATGGCGTTTATCACCATTACCTAGAGTAATTGTAATGAAAAAATCCCAATAAAATTGCTCTAATTCTAACTGACTAATATTTAATTCTGCTTTGACCTTTCTACTATACTTGTCCTGTGACACCTCTTCAGCACAAGGGACCTGAATTACCTGGCTCTTATCCTGTCGTAACCTCAGTGTTACATGGTCTACTACAAAACTATTTGTTTCTTTTACATGAATAGAGGCAGTAAGTTGTAGTAATCCTTCCTTATTCATAGATACTTCATGAAGTTTTGTTTTTGCAGGATACTTTGAATTCATATACTGTTCTTCAGTACAAAAATATAATGAGAACTCGTTATCTTTTGTCAGATATGGTGATATACCTACGGCTTCATTTAGCATTAAATACCCTGCACGCTTATCTTTCTCTGACAAAGGCGTAACGTTGTAGTTTCCTATCCGTCTGTTCACTTTCACGTGATCATGGGAGAGTTCCATATACAAATCCCAACGGCTTATAACAGCAATCTTTTCTTTCAACTGTGAAGCCGGAATGATGATTTGTTCTTTCCCCCCGAATACGGTCCTTTTTACATCAAGTGTTATTATTTCAGGCTCTTGTCTTTTCTTTAGATAAAATTCAACCTTATTTGCATGCTTCAATTCTTTTGACGATATATCAAATGTTATATATCCATCCTCAACCCTTAGATTTTCTGCATCCACTTGCCCTTTAATATGTTGAATAATCGTGGACATTTGTTTTACTTGTTTTCTTACAAGAAACTTCATTTCATCATCTTGGTATTTCACTTGAACATTTATACCATAGCGTTCTAGTATATGGCCTTTGGTCATTTGTAAATATAAGTTCCATTTTCCTTTTAGTGAAACCGAATGAAGGTCTTTTTTACTGACTATAAGAGTTTTTCCATCAGTATCTATATTCATGGGAAGAACAAAAACACTGTCCCCACTTTTCATAACAAGTCTCGTATCTTTTATGTTATTATTTAAAGTCTCAGAAAAGTTGAGGAATACTTTTGTATCTGTTTCTTTTACACTCAATACTTGTTTAGAAAGACGTATAACATTATAACTAATGTCTTCCAGTTGCAGCATATTAGCGCTGTGGATAGATAAACCATTTTTTTCTGTTAGATAAGGAATAAAAGCCTGTGTTCCATTATTAATAATGGGCTTTAAATAGCGCATTAATTCAGATGCTGCACGTGCAGCATATAGGCCTATTCTCTTCTTACGAACATCTTTATTGCTTTCAACTTCAATAAAGAAGTCCCAACGTCCCTTGTCTAACCCTTCAAGTTCCTTTAAAGGAATTATAATTACGTGCTCCTTTAAAAACGCTTTACGCTTGTAAGATACAATTCTTTTCTTATTACTATACCGACTTTGAATTTGAAGTTGAAATGTATCTATATTATCTAAAATTTCTTTAGCAAAAGTAATTTGTAGATTTACCCCATCCCAGGTGACATGATTAAATGCCAGTTCATTTTCTTTTCTCTCACGCATTTTGATACTCCTACTCCTCCTTATTTTCCCCATAGCCATACACCTATTATCTTTTGTATGATTAGCTCTAATTGTAAAGGGAAGCACTGATGTTGATTGAATTTTCTGATATGATTAACATTGGCTCATATGAAGAGATAGCAAAAATTTTATTTTTTATTCATGTATTTCTTTTTCACTTTGTCATATGCTCTTACAACTTGAGTTTCTGTATTTCTAGAAATTATTTTAGCTGGAATACCTACAACTGTGACATTATCAGGTACGTCTTTGGTTACTACTGAATTAGCACCAATTGCAACATTGTTGCCGATTTTGATACCCCCAAATATCTTTGCGCCAGGTCCTATGTACACATTATTTCCGATTTTAGGAACCTGACCTTTATGAACTCCAATATTAACTCCAGAATGAATTTCACAATTCTTACCGATTCGAGCCTTCTTATTAACAATTACAGAACCACTGTGAGGTATCTTTAACCCTGGACCGAAGGACACTGGATGTATTGATATTCCTAGCATAGATCCTACCTTTTTAAGTTTTCTCAATGACATGTTATATCTCCACATGGAAAATGAACTGTTTAATTTCTTAGTCTTTAAATACTCTGATTTTCTAAGCAGACGTTGGAAATAAAGTTCAGGATGCATTACTTTATAGCTGTACTTCCACTTTTTCAACTTTCTTGCTACTAAATCAGATTCTAGATAAATGTAATAATCGTCACGATTCTTTATTGCCAAAATGCTCTCTCCTTGATGATAGGTTACTTTTTCACTTTACTCTTTACGTTTTTTCTCTAATTCCCACACGAAGAAAAAGCCAGTAGTAACTAGCCTGATACCTCTAGAAAGTCTCCGTGCGGACAGAGAAATATAAATTTAATTAGTTAACCTGTAACTGCTCTTCTTTTTCTAAAATGCCTTTTATATATCCGAGAAGTTCTTTCTTTAACTCTTCATTTTGCAATGCAAATTCTATAGTAGTTTGAATAAATCCTAATTTCTCTCCAACATCATATCTTGTACCTTCGAAATCGTAAGCGAAAACTCTTTGGATTTGGTTTAATTGTTGTATTGCATCGGTTAACTGGATTTCTCCACCTGCTCCAACCTCTTGTTGTTCTAATAACATGAAGATTTCAGGTGTTAATATATATCGTCCCATAATTGCTAAGTTAGATGGTGCTGTACCTGGTGAAGGCTTTTCTACAAAGTTCAGAACTTGGTAACAATTACCTTCTTTCATTAGAGGATCAACAATTCCATAACGATGTGTCTGATTTTCAGGTACTGTTTGTACACCAATTACAGATGAAGAAGTTCTTTCATACTCATTTATGAGTTGTTCCAAACAAGGTGTTTCAGCCTGGACAATGTCATCTCCTAGTAGGACTGCAAATGGTTCATTTCCAATAAATTTACGGGCACACCATACTGCATGACCAAGACCACGTGGTTCTTTTTGTCTTATATAATGAATATTTACCTTGGAAGACGCTTGTACCTTTTCAAGTAAGTCATTTTTCCCTTTTTCTAAAAGATTCTGTTCCAATTCGACAGCGTAATCAAAATGATCTTCAATAGACCGCTTTCCTTTTCCAGTTACAATAATGATATCTTCAATTCCAGATGCTATTGCCTCTTCCACTACATATTGAATGGTAGGCTTATCTACAATTGGCAACATCTCTTTTGGAATGGCTTTGGTTGCAGGTAAAAATCTTGTTCCGAGACCTGCAGCTGGAATAATAGCTTTTTTAACTCTCATCTTTTGGTTCTCCCTCTCTTGTCTATAAGTAAAATCGTAATGTTTTTTATCTTTTGCTTGGAAAAGAACCATATGTTGTTCAACCGTTATATAAGCTCGAATATGGTTGTATATGAATCTTGTTTTAGTCCCCAAAAATATCCCCAGTATTTCTAATAAATGGAAAAATATCTCGAATTTGAGATAGGTAACTCAACTTTTCATTAGTTTCAGTGTTTATTTATTCGTACTTCAAGGCATCTTAAAGTAGCTCGAACAACTGCTCCAATGAACAGCAAAATCGAGTTCGTTGACTTCGTCACAAATGTTACCCTATAGCTAGAGCCTTGATAAAGTTCTGTAGAGTTTAAGTTTTTAAGGTGAGAAACTTGAGTAGATAATATAATCTGCAAAATTTTTAGAGTCTTTAACTATATGATAATGCGATTTTTTACCGTCCCTTATTAAGCATCATCAACCTCTAGTACGATGTACTTATTGTTACAACTTTATAAAAAAACAAGGGTCTTTTTAAACATAAAATTTATTTTAACACACTTTTTACAATTAGTAACATTGTTTTAATAATTGACCTAAATGTGATTTTAATTCCCTTGGAATATGAGTGAAAATATGATTATTATTAATTGCATGTGTGCACTTTACATTGAAGCAAGGATTAGCCCGTTTATCTTCCAATGATTCAAGCATTTCTCCGTGATATTATATAGGGAATATAGACCAAGCGTTTAAGCCTACCATATATCAGATTAGCTCCTTATAAAATTTGTTAGTTTAACAAATGATAAGTCTAAGGAGTGATACATTTGAAAGTGGAAGGTGTATATACTTATTTATGTGAAAGTTGTTTAACACTATTTGGCGTAGTTTCTCGTTTTTCTGTTATGGAAGATAAAGTTGATACACTGACGTGTCCCAAGTGTTCGAAGAAAGTAGCAGGTTGCATGGGAGAAGGGCATATAAATTACGTATATCATGAAAAAAAGGCAGAAATAATAACGAACGAAACGGATGAGATTTCACAACTGCCAGAATTATTAACAGTCGAGCATTTGGCAGCTTATTTAAATGTTAGTGAAAGAACTGCTGATGAATACATGGGAAATCCCGATTTTCCTTTGATTCGTTTAAAAAGGTCCAAAAGGGTTTTCAGGGATGACTTTTTAGACTGGTTACAATCAAAGAAAGAATAAATGCTTTGGATTTAGTATGGCTACTATAATTTTTAAAGAACTGAGGTGCTACGTAATGGCAGCACCTTATTTGTATTTTTCTTTTTAAACGATGATGGCAATTTAGATGAGATTTGATTTATTGAATTTCTGCAAAGCTGCAGCGGCACCTTCATTACATTCATTTTCCTCGACTGCTTATCTTGTTTTGGCTATTGCTTATTTTTTTGCCCAAAACGGTATCGTTTCCCCCCTTCAATTGAAACAGGAACAGCCCCCAATCAGATGATTGGAGGCTGTTCCTGTTTTTCCATTCACTTTTTAACTGTTACTTTTCTTGATTCGCTTACGTTTTTCGCTTTATCTTTGGCATGAATATATAGGTTCTTCCCGGCTTTTTGCTTGGGGATTCTAACCGAGAATGTACCTTTGGTCGTTGCTGTTGCAGAGCCGATCACTTTTTTTGATGCTCTGATGTACACTGTGGAGTTAGCTTCTGCCTTTCCGGTTACTATTGTCGTTTTTGTCGTGACTGTGTTGACCGTCGGTTTACTTGGTGCCGTTTTGTCTGCGACGGTCACGGTTTTGATCGAGCTTATATTGCCCGCTTTATCGGTTGCTGTAACGGATAGGACTTTTCCGGCTTTTTGTTTTTTTGACATCGTTACGGTGAAATTCCCTGCGCTGTTGGAATTTGCTTTGCCTAGAACCGTTTTGCCGGTTTTGACGGTGACGGAAGAGCTAGCTTCCGCTTTGCCGGTTACTTTTACGGTATTGTCACCTACCGTATTTACGGACGGTCTTGCAGGAGCCGTTTTATCTGCCACCTTAAATGAAACAGGTATACTTTTATTTCCCGATTTATCGATGAGCCTAGTAAAGATGGTCGTGCCGGCTGTTTGTTTTGCAATGGTCGCTGTAAACGTTTTTTCGCCGTTGATCTTCACTATGGCGAGTTGTTTTTTATCGGTATAAATGGAGACTGTCCCCGTTTTGAAATCAGCCGGGATTTTCCCATTGATTTTGGTGTCCTTATCGGATATCGCAGTCACGGACGGTTTGGTCAGCGTCTTCATTTCCAGTGCTTTTTTGGCATTGACCCGTCCGTTTCCATAGTAAATGTCTTTCCCTTTTGTACCTAGGTCCACGGCTGAATCATAGAGACGGTATTCAACCTCCGTTTTGTTGAGCTTGGGCTCATGGGACCAAATCAATGCCGCTACACCCGCCACCATTGGCGTCGCCATCGATGTTCCGCTCATCCAGCCGTATTTACCATTTGGCAAGGTTGAAAGGATGTCATCTCCAGGGGCCGCAATATCGACTGTTGAATGGTAGTTGGAATAACTGGGACGTTTGTCACTTGAGTTAGTGGCAGCAACGGAAATGACGTGGCTGAATGCAGCTGGGTACACACGCTGTACATTTTTGCCCATATCCCCTTCATTCCCGGCAGCCGCGACGATCAGTACGCCTTTTTTATAGGCTTCCTGGACGGCCTTGTTCAAGGACTCCGAATAACTGGTGTCGCCTAAACTCATATTGATGATGTTTGCCTTTTGCTGAACGGCATAATGTATCGCGTCAATGATATCTGCCGTATCGGCATACTCCCCATCAAAGACGTTGATCGGCATTAGTTTTACGTTCGGGGCAACACCCGTTCCGCCTATGCCGTTGTTCGCAGAACCGGCAATGATGCCAGCGATATGCGTTCCATGCTCCCCTTTTGGGACGATATGCTTCCGATTGCGTATCGTATCATAGGCATTGACGATCCTCCCTTTTAAATCTTCGTGGTTGCGATCGATGCCGTCGTCAATGATCGCAACGATCAGCTCCTTCGATCCCATTGACTTTGTCCACGCTGCACCCGTACCAAGCTTTTTATGGTGCCACTGGTCTATGTAGGCTGGATCGTTCGGGCTTTCCATCTTCTTGAACAGATAGTTTGGTTCTGCATATTCCACATCCTTCTGTTCTTCAAGTTCCTCGATCAGGTTATCGGTTGATTCCCCTTTAGGAACCTCCACCTTTTCTATCAACTCGTTGATCGGCTCATCGCTCGTCTCTTTGTACTTGACGATGACACCATCAGATTGCTGCGTCCCTTCCGCAGACGCAGCATCTGGCTGGTAGATTGGCAGAATCATAAATAGTAATAATACCGGCAATATGGCCTGAATAAGCTTGTGCATACAATCACTCCAAAAAATATGATTAAGAATAGCTATCGATGAGGTTAGATCATGAACCAATTCTACTATTATTCCTAACTAGATTGTATACCGTCCGATTCGGTTTTACTAACCTTTTTATCTAGTTGAATTAACTTATTTGCACAACAAAAAAACGCTATCCTTTCCTATGATTCTAGAGAAAGAATAACGTTTTTTTCATGTTATGGAGGATTTTGTTTTATTAGCTTAATAGCATGACTTTCCTTTTTGCCTACTTGCTAAATTCAGCAAGTAAAATATTTTTAAAAGGATCAGAACCACCATTAGCTTTATGGCCATTCAAATTGGTGGCCAATGTATGCTTGCCTCCAAGTGTGCCTCCAGCAAAAGTAGAAAACCCTGGAACACCGCCTGCGTGTCCCCATATCGAGACGTGGTTTGGAAGTTTAGTTTCATAGATTCCAAGACCATATCCATCGACCCCTTCCATTCCAGTAGGAACCGTAGTAAGCATTTGTTTTAGTTGCTGTTCCTTCAGTAATTTGCCACTGAGTAAGCAAGAGAAGAATTTGTTTAAGTCGTCAGCAGTAGAAATCAAATCTCCATCCGAACTACCTGGGTTAGAATACGTAACGTCTTTTAGCTCACTTTCTCCGTCATAACTTTCATATCCACGGGCATGCTTGGTGCCTGGAATAACCGTTGAATTGCCAGGCAGGAATGTATTCGACAATTCAAGCGGTTCAATAATCCGATTTTCAACCTCTTCCGCATAGCTGTTTCCAGTCACTTTTTCAATAAGGATGCCCAGTAATACGTATCCTGTGTTTGAATAAGACCAGCCCTTTCCTGGAGCAAAGTCTGGGGGAAGAGAAACCCCCATCTTTACGAATTCTTCAGCTGTATACGATTTTTTTGTATCTTTAATATCAAAGTCTTTTGACTTTATGTAGTCAGCGATACCACTTGTGTGATTCAATATCTGCCGGATAGTAATCTGGTTACTATCATATCCGTTTCCTTGAATGACACCAGGCAACCATTTTTCAATGGGGTCGTCTAGATTCAAGCGGTTCTCTCCAGCTAATTGAAGTAAAACCGTCGCGGTGAACGTCTTCGTCACACTGCCAATGCGAAAGCGAAATTCTGTTTTCATTGGTTTCTTGGTTCTCAGATCCGCTACCCCTGCGGCATAACCCCATGTTTTTCCACCCTCAGCAGTTTTAGCAAGTATCCCAGGGTATCCAAGTTGTAGTGTATCCCGCATTGCTTGCTTAACAGAAGTACGATCTTGTTGGGTACTTGTTTGTAACGAACTAGATACATTTTGAGTGGGCTCTGCTTTTATAATGGAGGTTGGTGTTGTATATAACAGAGAACTTCCAGTTATTAAAAGGACTAAACCTGTAGATGTAATTTGACGCTTTTTCATAAAGATATTCCTCTCCTCTATTCATATTGTATCGGTAGTTATTTGCTGTTTTATACTAGTCTCACAGCTTTCATCTTAACCAAAGACAAAAGGGCAAGAGTGGATTTGCAATTATCTTACTCATTATTATTTTCACAAACGCCATTGAGTTCTAACAAATGGTAAATTCCTCTTTTTCCACATGTATGTTAACCCTAGAAATTACTTCTTTTCCTTAAAAGACTCTTGTTACTGGTTTGTTTTTCATAAATAGGTCATACCAGTTTCCCCTTTCACGCCTCATTATATTTTTATCATGCACAATGAAAATCACCCCTCCTCCTTTATTGTTAATGCGTTAAGAACTGCTCTTTGATTCTATGGGTTTTTCTGTCACATACGGTAGTGTCAAAATGTCATGGTTTCTATGACATAGCTATTAATACAGCCGTATCCCACTCAAATTTTTGTTTTTTTTTATGAATATGACAAAAGTTCACTATCGACTATGACTCGCCGCTTGCTGCATGTAAAAATATTATGCTTTAGGATTTCGCCTCCCTACTTCAATAAAATAATTATGGTTACCTAGTTGTGGGGATAAAAACCGTTGATTAACTTCTTGTTTCTTTACAGTGAATGATTCTTGAACACTCTTTGTACCTAGTTTATATTTGTCCTTATTTTCATCATCATATCGAAATACTACAGTTTCATTATATTTCTCTGTAGACAGTACATTATTTGATGTAACTGCATAGCTAGATACCGGTAAACTAATTGATGTAGCAATAACACCAGCTGACAATAAAACTGCTAAACTTTGCTTCTTTTTTTTCATGTTTTTTTCTCCTTTGTTGTTACATTCTTCATTAGACAGAATGTTTGCGTTTTTCGAAAAGTGGTACCACATGTCCATCAAATTAAGAACTTTCCTTTCCCAAAAGATTTTTAGAGTAAGTTGTTTTTTTGAACCAGAAAGGTATATTTTCAACTATAAAAACTATGACAAAATTTATCCGGTTTTCCTTTTTGCCTACTTGCTAAATTCAGCAAGTAAAATATTTTTAAAAGGATCAGGACCGTTATCCCTACCCAAACTGTTCAAACTGACGGCCAACGTATGCTTACCGCCAAGTGTACCTCCAGCAAAAGTGCTGAATCCTGGTATGCCACCTGTATGTCCCCATATCGGGACACCGCTTGGAAGCTTAGTTTCATAGATTCCAAGACCATATCTCCCGATTTCAGCTCTTCCTGTAGGAACTGTAGTAAGCATTTGTTTTAGCTGCTGTTCCTTCATTAATTTGCCACCAAGCAAGTAAGAAAAGAATTTGTTTAAGTCGTCAGCAGTAGAAATCATCTCTCCAGCCGAGCTACCTATACTTGGATTAAAATAAGTAACGTCTTTTATCTCACTTGCTTCGTCTGGTTGGGAATATCCCCGGGCATGCTTGGTGCCTGGAATAACGCTTGAATTGCCAGGCAGGAATGTATTCGACAATTCAAGCGGTTCAATGATCCGATTTTCAATCTCTTCCGCATAACTGTTTCCGGTTACTTTTTCAATAAGGATACCTAGTAATACGTATCCTGTGTTTGAATAAGACCAGGTCTTTCCTGGGGCAAAGTCTGGGGGCATCAAAAGTCCAATCTTTACTAGCTCATCAGCGGTATACACTCTTTTTGTATGCGTAAAATCAGCTTCTTTTGATCTTGAGTATTCAGCGATACCACTTGTATGGTTCAACATCTGTCGGATAGTAATCTGTTTAGCATCATATCCATTTCCTTGAATGATACCAGGTAACCATTTTTCAATGGAGTCGTCTAGGTTCAGGCGGTTCTCTCCAGCTAATTGAAGTAAAACCGTCGCGATGAACGTCTTCGTCACACTGCCAATGCGAAAGCGAAAATCTGTTTTCATTGGTTTCTTGGTGCTAAGATCCGCTACCCCAGCGGCATACCCCCGCGTTTTTCCACCCTCAGCAGTTTTAGCAAGTATCCCCGGGAATCCAAATTGCAATGTATCCCGTATTGCTTGCTTGACAGCAGTACGATCTCGTTGAGTACTTGTTTGTAAAGAACTAGATACATTTTTAGTAGGCTCTCCTTTTACAATTGAGGTTGGCGTTGTGTATAACAGGGAACTTCCAGCTATTAAAAGGGCAAGACTTGCAAATGTAATTTTGCTACGTGTTTTCATAAGGTATTCCTCATCTCTATTTATCTTGTATAGTTAGTTGTTTGCTGTTTCGTATTAACCACACGGCCATTATCTCCGCCAATGTAGTTCATACCTGTTTCCTCTTTCACTCCTCTTTATATTTTTATCATGCACAATAAAAACCTCCCCTCCTCATTTATTGTTAATGCGGTAAAAACCGCTCTTTGATTCTAGGTGTTTTTCTGTCACATACGGTAGTGTCAAAATGTCATGGTTTCTATGACATAGCTATTAATACAGCCGTTTCCCACTCAATTTTTGTTGTTCTTTATAAATATGACAAAAGCTCACTATCGACTATGACTCGCCGCTTGCTACACTTTGTTCATACGCTAACGAGCCCCTAACTCGTTGTGCTAACAAAAATTCCAATCAAATAAAGGAGCGTACAAAAATGAAAAAAGCAATTAACAAACTGGGGATCGTTGCAATTCTCCTTACTTCTTCAACCATGATTTCTGCGTGTTCCCAACAATCGTTAGAAGCAGGAAAATCAAAACCATCGGCATCCACGACTGATATCCAAATGACGAAAGGACCTATTAATAAAAAAGAAATAGAATCTTTTGCTGATCCGTTATTTGAAGAAAAAATGAAGAAGTTCAATGTGAACGGTTCTAGTTTTGTCGTCGTTCATGATGGAAAGGTCGTTGTCAATAAAGGGTATGGATATGCCGATAAAGAAAAGAAAATCCCCGTCACTAAGGACACGGTCTTTCAAATCGGTTCAGTCACGAAAACTTTTACTGCTTTGGCTGTGATACAGCAAGTCGATAAAGGAAAGCTTAAACTAGATCAAGACGTACAAAAATATTTTGGTGGATTAAAAATGCCTAATCAAACTGGGAAACCTCTTACCCTGTTTGATATGCTCACTTATACCAGCGGGGTGGATTTTCCCGATCTTACAAACATAACTGGACCTGAATATATTAATAATAATAATAGTATACCGATGAAAGAATTTTTCGCTAAACATATGCCAACTGTGGTACGGCCACCAGGAGAAGTTTATACGTATGACAACGTCGGATTTGCGCTCGCAGGGTTTGCAGTGGAGAATGCTACCAACACCCCTTTCTCGAAATATATGGAAAAGAATATTTTCAAACCATTAGATATGAAATCTACAAGCATGAGCTTTACGCCTGATCTTCTCGAAAAAATGGCCACACCTTATGGTCCCACTGGCGATCCGATTCCAGCAAGTGGGAGCGGTTTAAGGGATACACCACAAGGAGGCATTTTATCTACTGCAGAAGACATGTCAAAATACATGATTATGCAACTACAGAAAGGAAAGTTTAAAGACAAGGAAATTGTAAGTAAAAAAAGCTTGGATATGATGCATGCCTATCAAGTTTTTGATGATAAGAAGATTCCTGTTGCGACAATTGGATTTGAAACGCCTTTTAATGAATTTGCTAACGGTCAACACGTTGTAATAAAAGGGGGAAGCATGCCTGGACATCAATCACTGCTGATTTTAGTGCCTGAACAAAAAACAGCATTCTTCATGTCTTACAATAATGATTCAAGGATGAGTTTAGACATATATGAAACTCTCATGGATCACTATTTCCCTGCTAAGAAGAATGAAGGAAAAACAAGTTATCTCCCGTTAGAGGAAAAAGAAGCTCATAAATACTTCGGCTTATTCCAAAATACGCGTTTCGCTGCACTTCGCACTCATTTCACTTATGAAAATGGGAACTTGGTCATGGAGAGTGGATTTGGAAAACAAGTTCTCAAAATGATTCATCCGTTGTTATTTGAAGATTCGGAAGGCAGCAAAGTTGCTTTCAAAAAGAATTCAGCTGGAGAAATCGCATATTTTCACTACAGCTCTCCTAAAAGCCTTGATTTTGTAGCAGATGCCCAGAGATTTAACAACAAACCACCTTTTGATGACGTTCCACAAAAGGGTAACTATAGAAGTCACATTGATAATCTTCATGCTCTAAATATTATGGGTGCTAAAACAGGTAATCTATTCAAACCGATGGACATCATGACACAAGGAGAGTTTGCGGATACGTTGTTACTTGCTTATGGATGGAACGGTTTTCCAGACGACTCCAAGGAGGCAAGGGAAAAAGTTATGAAAGGAATTCCAGGGTATGACCGTGCTACTCCGATTACCCGACAGGTCGCAGCAACCATGATTCAAAACTTAAAGCAAATTCATGACATGAAACCGATTCAACCTGACAAAGCTATTAAAGTTACATTACTTGATGCTGCGGATGACTGGGCAATTCAATCGATTCAGGCACTTGCCTCCCAAGGCATTCTAGACCCTGATACTTCCATTAATGCTGACGGATCCTTAACCTTCCGTCCGAAGGATTTGTTATTGCGTCAAGAAGCAAGTGCTTTGCTGGATTTAGCCTTTGGCTATCATGCACTACCTAACAAACAGCAGTAGATATTTTATTCATAGATTGAATCATGAAAAAATTGAATGCTGATGAGAAACCAACATCCAGCTAAAATAATACAAAAAATTCGACTTTGTAAGACCTTTATAAAAACGGAAACGATTCTAAAGATAATGTTATTGCATTTAAAGAAGGAACCTATCATGAAATATGATAGGTTCCTTCTTTGTTATATAGGGGGAATCATGCTTACCATCAACTTAAGAAATTAATGGTTCCCAAAAAAACGAAAAAATGAGCCAAAATCTCATAAATAACTGTGGAGGGTAAACTTTTCGTTATTAAAAACCTTAGCTTGATGGTCATGGGGTTCTATCTACGAGATGCGAGACTCCTGCGGGAAATGCGAGTCCGAGGGAGACCCCGCAGGCGCAAAAGCGCCGAGGAGGCTCCCGGGACCGCCCGCGGAAAGCGAGTGCCTGGAGTGGAAAATCAACGGTTCGAGTTTTACACACCCTCAAAAAAAGTGTAGACAAAAGAAGGTCTATTTTACTGTTAAAACAAAGTTGATTGGAGCGGGTGTTCGAGACTCCTGCGGGAAATGCGAGTCCAAGGGAAACCCCGCAGGCGCAAAAGCGCCGAGGGGCTCCCGGAACGCCCGCGGAAAGCGAGTGCCTGGAGTGGATATCAACGGTTCGAGTTTTACAAACAAAATAACTTCAGGCAACAAGGAGGTCTATCTAAGTATTCAAACAAAGTTGATTGGAACGGAAGGTACGAGACTCCTGCGGGAAATGCGAGTCCAAGGGAAACCCCGCAGGCGCAAAAGCGCCGAGGAGGCTCACGGACCGCCCGCGGAAAGCGAGTGCCTGGAGTGGAAATCAACGGTTCAAGTTTTACAAACAAAAAAACTGCAGCCAAACTCGTTTTTCCTCGAATATATCTCCAGTCAGTCTGGGAGTTCCGATTGGTCTAATCCTAAACCATGATTTTAAAACAAGACTAAATTATTCTTCATGTTTTTTTGCTGTAATCCTTAATAGATGGAAGAAATTTGCGACACTCCTGCCGAATTACTGGCTAGCCGAGACACCGGAGGCGCTTGCGCCGAGGAGGCTTGGCAAACAGTCGGCGGAAAGGGAGCGGATTTCTGAAATCAACTGGAACCTTTTTAAAATAAAAAAACTGCAGCCAAACTCGCTTTTTCCTCGAGTTCGTCTGCAGTCTGTAACAGGTTTAATGTCCGCCTAAATAGGCATTCTTGATTTCTTCGCTTGCAGTCAGCTCCTCTGATTTGCCTGATAGGACGATTCGGCCGGTTTCGACAACATAGGCTCTGTCCGCGATGGATAGTGCTAAGTTGGCATTTTGTTCGACCAGCAGAATCGTCGTACCTGTTTTGTTGATTTCTTCGATGATATGAAAGATTTGCTTCACCAATAATGGAGCAAGTCCCATCGATGGCTCGTCCAGTAACAGAAGCCGGGGCTTGGCCATGAGTGCCCTGCCCATCGCGAGCATTTGCTGTTCCCCGCCGGAAAGGGTTCCGGATTGCTGTTTCAGGCGCTCCAGCAAACGCGGGAATAATTCATAGACTTTCTCCATGTCCTGCTTGATGCCTGCCTTATCTTTGCGCAGATAAGCACCTAGCTGAAGGTTTTCTTCGACGGTCATGTTAGCAAAGACCCGCCGGCCTTCAGGGACATGGGAAATGCCCATTTTCACGATGGATTGCGCTGCCTTCCCCCCGATGGAATCCCCTTCGTATATGATCTTCCCTTGTTTTGGTTTTAATAGGCCGGAAATGCTCTTCAGCAACGTGCTTTTCCCGGCTCCGTTCGCCCCGATCAGGGTTACGATTTCGCCTTCGTTAATAGAAAGCGAGATTCCTTTCAAGGCTTGAATGTTTCCGTAATAGACGTTGATGTCCTCGATTTTTAACATTATGAAACCTCCTCGCCCAGATAGGCCTCGATGACTTTTGGATTGTTACGGATTTCCTCTGGCTTTCCTTGAGCGATCAGCTGTCCGTGATCGAGTACATATATGCGTTCACAAACACCCATGACGAGCGGCATATCATGTTCTATCAATAATACGGTCAAATCGAATTTCTCACGGATGAGGGCAATCAGGTTCATGAGTTCGTGCGTTTCCTGGGGGTTCATCCCCGCTGCCGGTTCATCGAGCAAAAGCAGTTTCGGGTTGGCGGCAAGGGCACGGGCGATCTCCAAACGTCTTTGTTTACCATATGGCAGGTTCTTTGCCTTTTCATCCTTATATTGATCAAGGTTGAAGATCTTCAGGAACTCAATCGCTTTTTCATCCATTTCCTTTTCGCCTTTAAAATGGATCGGCATGCGGAAGACCGAACTTAAGATGCCATGCTTCGAAAGCGAATGATAGGCCACTTTTACATTGTCGATCACCGATAGTTCGCTGAATAAGCGAATGTTCTGGAATGTCCGGCTGATCCCTTTTTGCGTGATTTTATATGGAGGCAGTTTTCTTAAGTTCTCACCTTCCAAAGAAATGGTGCCCTCCGTCGGGACGTAAACTCCTGTCAGCAAGTTAAAGAAAGTGGTTTTTCCAGCGCCGTTCGGCCCGATCAAGCCAATTAGTTCTCCTGGATATAATTCGACGTTAACATCAGAAACGGCTTTAAGCCCTCCGAACTGGATGCCGACCGAATCGACTTTAAGCAGCGGTGTTTTTATTTTTTTCATGGCTGCTTCCTCCTTTACGTTTGAACATGGATGTTATTTCTTTGGTACCCATTAAACCTTGCGGGCGATAGAGCATCATCACGATAAGCACAAGACTGTAGATGATCATTCGTGTTTCCGGATAATCCTGCAGGAAAGTCGTGACTACCGTCAGTAATATCGCGGCCAATACGGCACCGGAAAGACTTCCAAGACCGCCAAGTACGACAAGGATCAAAATATCAAATGATTTCAGGAATCCAAAGTTCGACGGCTGGATGATATAGAAGTTATGAGCGTAAAGCCCCCCAGCGATACCGGCAAAAAAAGCACCGATCGCAAAGGCGACAACTTTATAATAAGTCGTGTTGATTCCCATCGAATCGGCAGCCGTTTCGTCCTCGCGGATCGATATGCAGGCTCTTCCGTGGGTCGAGCTAGTAAAGTTTCGGATGACGATGATCGTTACGATGACGGAAGCGAATACCCACGGCCAAGTGGTCAAATGGGAAACCTGCATGCCGCTCGCCCCGCCGACATAATCGATATTCAAAAGCATGATCCGGACGATTTCCCCAAAACCAAGGGTCGCAATCGCCAGATAGTCACCTTTTAAGCGTAAGCTAGGAATTCCGATGATCAATCCTGCCAGCGCTGACGCCAAACCGCCGACTATCAATGCCGCATAAAATGGCATTTCCAGCTTCATCGTCATGACGGCTGAAGCATAGGCACCGACTGCCAGGAATCCGGCATGCCCGATGGAGAACTGCCCGGTTATCCCGATGATCAAGTGCAGGCTCGCCGCCAGAATGATATTGATCCCGATGAACATGAGCGTATTTTGATAAAAAGGATTTAGCGATCCGCCGCCGATTAACACTTGAACTACGGCGAAAAAGATCAATGATAGTAAAATCGAGAGCCAAAAACCTTTTGCTCGCTTAATTGTAGTCATTGCTTTGTCTCCCCTATACTTTTTCTTTTTTGTTTTTACCGAATAAGCCTTGTGGCATGAAAATCAAGATAAGAATCAGTACGACGAAGGCTACAGCATCACGCCATAATGAGTAACCGGCGGCACTGACCAAAGCTTCGATGACTCCTAGCAATAGGCCACCGACCATCGCGCCCGGTATAATCCCGATCCCTCCAAGTACGGCGGCAACGAATGCCTTCAATCCCGGAAGCACACCCATGAGCGGCTCGATCTTAATATAGTAAATACCGAAAATGACGCCCGCTGCCCCAGCCAATGCGGAACCGATTGCAAAGGTGGCAGAAATCGTGTTATCGACATTTATACCCATCAGCTTAGCTGCATCCGCATCGTAGGAAACGGCACGCATCGCTTTTCCAATTTTCGATTTATGAACGATGATTTGAAGGATGATCATCAAGACTACAGCCACTCCAAAAATCAAAATCGATTGACTATTGATGGAAACTCCAAAAATATTGAACTTGTCTGTCGGCAATACATCATTCGGATAAGCTTCCGGCTGTGCACCGCGGACGTAGATGAATCCGTATTCGATCAAAAGGGAAACACCGATGGCAGTGATAAGTGCCGCGATACGTGTTGCGTTACGCAATGGCTTGTACGCGATACGTTCGATCAATACTCCAAACAGAGCACAGACCGTCATCGAGATTAATAGGGCGGGCACGAATGACAGATCCAGGACCGTTATTGAGTAAAACCCAACGAATGAGCCGACCATGAATACATCGCCATGTGCAAAGTTTATCAATTTAACAATCCCGTAAACCATCGTATATCCGAGAGCGATAAGGGCATAAATACTTCCTAATGAAACCCCGTTAATTAACTGTTGTATCAATTCCATGTTCGACTCTCCTTGAAAATCTAATTTTATGAGTGATTAGTCCAGACTCTTTTCATTCCGCTAAGGGGATGTTCAACACCCTGGCATGCTTGAAAAATGAGAATTCGCCAGCACCTTCTTATTAAGGAAGGGCCGGCGAAAGGGTTGGAGTTGTTCTCCGAAATTAAGGATTGATTTTTGTGTTGAATACTTGTTTTCCTTCTTTAAATTCAAGGATGGTGGCAGATTTGATTGGATTATGTTTTTCATCCAATGTGAATGTACCCGTAACAAGCTCAAGGTCAGCCGTTTTTTCCAGCGCTTCTTTGATTTTTTCCGAATCCGCTGAACCAGCACGTTTAATCGCGTCTGCAAGGAAGTATCCTGTGTCATATCCTAGGGCATTGAATGCATCCGGGGACTTATCTTTGTATTTCGCTTTAAATGCTGACACAAAATTCTGAATTTTCTCATCAGGATCACCTGAAGAATAGTGGTTCGTGATGAACGTATTATTTAGAGCTTTTGCACCGGCAATTTCAACTAGCTTAGGAGAATCCCAGCCGTCGCCGCCCATGAATGGAACGTCAAGTCCAGTTTCCCGTGCCTGCTTCACGATCAGACCAGCTTCCTCATAGTAACCAGGAAGGAAAATGAAATCAGGTTTTGCCGATTTCAAACGAGTCAATGTGGAACGGAAATCAGTATCCTTCGCAATGTAAGCTTCCTCAGCAACAACTTTTCCGCCATTCTTTTCGAATTGTTCTTTAAAGGCTGCGGCTAACCCTTTTGAATAATCACTTGAGCTGTCAATATAGATGGCTGCACTTTTCGCTTTGATTTCTTTAGCGGCAAAGTTTGCAGCTACCGTCCCTTGGAACGGATCGATGAAGCTTGTCCTGAAAACGAAATCATTCAATTTATCCTTGCTGAAAGTGATTTCAGGGCTTGTACCAGAAGGTGAAATGACCGGCACTTTATTATCTTGGGCAATCTGTACTTGTGCAATCGAGTTCGTGCTTGTTGCTGCGCCCACGATCGCTGCTACCTGATCTTGCGATGTCAGCTTGATCGCCCCGCTTGTCGCTTCGGACGCTTCAGATTTATTATCGACTTTAATTAGTTTGATTTTTTTACCGTCAATGCCTTCTTTATTGATTTCTGCAGTTGCAAGCTCCAGACCTTCTGCAATCGATTGTCCATATGAAGCTACACCGCCTGATAATTCAAGGTTGACACCGATTTTGATCGTATCTCCATCCCCGCTTGATTTTTCAGATGAACCAGAGCCGGAACAACCCGCTAGCACTCCTGCAGCAAGTGATAGAGAAAGGAATGCACTTGCTAATTTTTTCTTTTTCATAAATAATCCCCCCATTTTGTAATCAAGCTCTGATGCATGAATATTTATTCATGATCCTTCAGAAAAAAATTGATTAGATGAAATGTTTCAAATTAAATTAATATTTCGAAAAATAGTTTACCGCATAATTTTCATTCCGTCTATACAATAATTGCGAGAAGATTTCGGTAATTAGGATATTCTTCACAGGTAGTGCCCTATCATTTTTATCTTTATATATTTTAAATATTGCGACAATAGGCGATATAATCAGAAAAAACGAATAATTAAATTATATTGATATTATAAATTCCTTATTTACAGATCAAAAAATTTTATTCATTCTCTAATTTTACTCATCCTATTAATTACATTTTTACCAAAATACAAGTATATTGATAGGGAATTAAACCCAGTTTTTTCGTGTTTTTTTAGTCTTAATTCCTATATCAAAATTGAATAATACTATATTGGATGTATAAAATCATGCATGAAACCCTGTGCTTTTTTATCTTTTTGCATATTTTGCATAACCCGATCAACAAACAAAAAAACCGCCAAATGGCGGTTCAGTGGCCTCCTAAATAGGCCATTTTTATTTCTTCACTTGATGTTAGTTCCTCGGCATTGCCCGACAGGACGATTCGGCCCGTTTCAACGACATACGCCCGATCTGCAATGGATAAGGCGAGGTTGGCGTTTTGCTCGACCAAAAGGATCGTTGTGCCGGACTCACTGATTTCCTGGATGATGTTGAATATTTGCTTCACCAGAAGCGGTGCAAGGCCCATCGAAGGTTCATCGAGCAGTAATAATCGCGGTTTCGCCATTAAGGCCCTGCCCATTGCAAGCATCTGTTGTTCACCGCCTGAAAGCGTGCCAGCCTGCTGTTTGATTCTTTCCAGCAGCCTCGGAAATAGCTCGTATACCTTTTCCATATCCTTATGGATGCCATCCTTGTCTTTCCGCAAATAAGCTCCAAGCTCCAGGTTTTCGGCCACCGTCATGTTGGCGAAGACACGTCGTCCTTCAGGCACATGGGATATGCCCAGTTTCACGATGGCCTGTGCCGCTTTTCCCCCAATCGAATCGCCTTCGAACAGAACTTTTCCTTGCTTTGGTTTTAACAGACCGGAAATCGTTTTGAGCAGCGTGCTTTTTCCCGCTCCGTTCGCCCCGATCAAAGTCACGATTTCCCCTTCATTTATCTCCATGGAAACCCCTTTTAGCGCTTGGATATTGCCGTAATAAACATTGATGTCCTCTATTTTCAGCATCAGGAAACCTCCTCCCCTAGATATGCCTCGATAACCTTTGGATCGTTGCGGATTTCATCCGGCTTTCCGTGAGCGATGAGCTGTCCATGATCAAGGACATAAATCCGTTCGCATACACCCATGACCAGTGACATATCATGTTCGATTAGCAAAACGGTAAGGTTGAACTCCTTCCGGATAAAAGCTATGAGGTTCATTAATTCTTTCGTTTCATGGGGGTTCATCCCGGCTGCCGGTTCATCCAGTAAAAGAAGTTTCGGATTGGCTGCAAGGGCACGGGCGATTTCCAGCCGCCTTTGCTGTCCGTATGGAAGATTCTTCGCTTTTTCGTCCTTAAAATGGTCAAGATTGAAAATCCGCAAAAATTCGAGCGCCTTTTCATCCATTTCCTTTTCCCCTGAAAAATGTCCGGGCAACCGGAATATGGAGCTTGGAATTCCATGCTTGGCAAGCGAGTGGTAAGCAACCTTCACATTATCGATCACGGATAACTCACTGAAGAGACGAATGTTTTGAAAGGTCCTCGAGATCCCTTTTCGGGTAATTTTATAAGGCTGCTGCTTATTTAGATTTTCCCCGTTCAAGGCGATCGTTCCTTCTGTAGGGACATACACACCCGTCAATAAATTGAAGAAGGTTGTTTTCCCAGCTCCATTCGGCCCGATCAGGCCTACAAGTTCCCCTGGAAATAATTCCACGTTCACATCGGACACCGCTTTCAATCCGCCAAAGCGGATACCCACCGAATCTACCTTAAGCAACGGTATTGTGGCTTCCATCCTTTGGGCCCCCTTTCGTTTTTTTATGTGTGAACAATGATGTGATTTCTTTTGTTCCCATTAACCCCTGCGGGCGGAAAATCATCATCAGGATCAGGACAAGACTGTAGATGATCATCCTCGTTTCCGGATAATCCTGAAGGAATGTCGTCACGATCGTCAGTAAAATGGCGGCCAAAACCGAACCTGAAAGACTTCCAAGACCGCCAAGTACGACGAAAATCAGTATATCGAAGGATTTCAGGAAACCGAAATTCGATGGCTGGATAATATAAAAATTATGGGCATAGAGCGATCCGGCAATTCCGGCAAAAAAAGCTCCGATGACGAAGGCCGCCACTTTATAATAGGTCGTATTGATTCCCATCGCATCAGCCGCCGTTTCATCTTCCCTTACGGATATGCATGCACGCCCGTGCGTCGAATTGGTGAAATTCCTGATGACTAAGACGGTGATCATGACACAGGCAAAAACCCATGGCCAAGTAGTCAGGTGGGATACCTGCATCCCGCTTGCACCGCCTACATATTCAATATTCAAAAGGACGATCCGGACAATTTCCCCAAATCCAAGGGTGGCTATCGCCAGGTAATCCCCCTTCAGGCGCAAGCTGGGTATCCCGATCACCATACCCGCAACAGCGGCGATGACGCCCCCAGTCAATACAGCTATGATGAAAGGAAGTTCCAGCTTCATTGTCATGACTGCCGAAGCATAGGCCCCAACCGCTAAAAAACCTGCATGCCCGATAGAGAACTGCCCGGTTATTCCAATGATTAAATGAAGGCTCGTCGCCAGCATGATATTGATGCCGATGAACATGAGCGTGTTGATATAAAATGGATTGAGGATACCGTTTGAAATGGTGTACTGCATGATTCCGAAAAAAATAAGTGCGAGCACGATCGAGAGCCAAAAACCCTTTGAATTCTTTAAAGTAGTCATCGCCATGTCTCCCCTATACTTTTTCTCTTTTATTTTTACCGAATAGTCCCTGCGGCAAGAAAATCAAAATCAAGATAAGTACGACGAAAGCCACACCATCGCGCCATAATGAGTAACCGGCGGCACTGACCAAAGCCTCGATCACACCAAGCAGCAGACCGCCGACCATCGCTCCCGGAATGATGCCGATACCGCCCAAGACGGCTGCAACAAATGCTTTAAGGCCAGGAAGGACACCCATCAACGGTTCGATTTTAATATAGTAGATGCCAAAAATGACACCAGCCGCCCCTGCCAGGGCCGAACCTATGGCGAAAGTAGCGGAAATCGTATTGTTCACATTGATTCCCATCAGCTTTGCCGCCTCGGAATCGAAAGAAACGGCACGCATCGCTTTGCCGATTTTGGTTTTATGGACAACGAATTGCAGGATGATCATTAATATGATGGATACGGATAAGATCAATATCGATTGACTGCTGATGGAAACTCCGAATATATCGAGTTTATCCATCGGAAGGACATTATTTGGATAGGCTTCCGGCTGGGCGCCCCGGATGTAAATCAGCCCATTTTCTATCAGAAGGGAAACACCGATGGCCGTTATCAAAGCCGCGATCCGTGTTGCATTACGAAGGGGTTTATAAGCAATGCGTTCAATTAAAACGCCAAAGATGGCACATGTGGCCATTGAAATCAATAAAGCCGGGATGAAGGATAAGTCCATTACGGTAATGGCGTAAAAGCCCACAAATGAACCGACCATGAATACGTCTCCATGAGCGAAGTTTATGAGTTTGACGATTCCATACACCATCGTATAACCAAGCGCGATCAAAGCATAAATGCTTCCGAGTGAAATGCCATTTACCAATTGCTGAATCAGTTCCATATTGCACTCTCCCCGTTAAGGTGTTTTTTAAGTGAATATAGAATAGGGGGGACTTGCCCCCTATCCACGTAAGGTATTATGGATTGATTTTTGTCTTGAATGTTTGTTTGCCATCCACATATTCCAGGATGGTCGCCGATTTGATCGGATCATGATTTTCATCAAGGTTCAGCGTTCCGGAAACTAATTGAAGATCTTTTACATCTTCCAACGCTTGTCTGATTTTTTCAGGGGAAGCATCTCCAGATCTCTTGATGGCGTCTGCCAGGTAGTACCCAGTGTCATAGCCAAGTGCAGCAAAGGCATCCGGTGTTTTATCGTATTCCTTTTTGAAGGCTGCAACGAAATCCTGGATTTTTGCATCTTCATCTTCCGGGGAATAGTGATTCGTGATATAAGTATTTTTTAAAGCTTCCGCTCCGGCAATTTCAACGACCTTCGGGGAATCCCAGCCGTCCCCGCCCATGAATGGAAGGTCTATGCCGTCTTCACGTGCCTGTTTTAGGATCAATCCGACTTCCTCATAATAACCAGGAAGGAAAACGAACTCAGGTTTTGCCGATTTGATACGTGTCAATGTAGAACGGAAATCAGTATCTTTCGTTACATAAGCTTCTTCTGCCACGATCTTACCGCCCTTGGCAGTGAATGCTTCTTTAAAAGCTGCGGCCAATCCTTTAGAATAATCGCTTGCGCTATCCACATAGATCGCAGCCGTCTTTGCCCCTATTTCGTCAGATGCGAAATTGGCTGCCACCGTACCTTGGAATGGATCGATAAAGCAAGTTCTGAACACATAATCATTTAATTTTCCAGCTTTGTTGGTAATGTCGGGATTTGTTGCAGTTGGTGTGAGTAGAGGAACTTTATTATCCTGTGCGACTTGAACCTGTGCCAATGTATTCGTGCTTGTCGCAGATCCGACTACAGCCACTACCTTGTCCTGGCTGACTAACTTGATCGAACCGCTTGTAGCTTCTGCTGCATCTGATTTATTATCAACCTTCACGATTTCCAATTTTTTACCGTCGATTCCCTCTTTATTAATCTCATCGATGGCCAGTTTCAAACCATCGGCAGCCGATTGGCCGAATGATGCCGTACCTCCGGACAATTCAAGGTTGGCCCCAATTTTAATGGTGTCACCCGATTTTGATGAACCCCCGCCTGAACTGCTGGTTTTCGAGTCGCCGCTGCAACCTGCCAGCGTCCCTGCAACCAAAGAAAGTGATAGAAACACTCCTGCTAGCTTTTTCTTCTTCATTTGAAACCCCCTTGTTTTAATATGTTCTTTTAAACAAATAGAATATCTGAATAAAAATAATATTCTGAAAATATAGTGTATCTCATTCTTTCGACCCCGTCTATATGATATGGATAAAAAAGTTATTTAAAGGAATATCTTCTATTCGCCACAAAAAAAACTGACCCTTTATAGAGTCAGTTGATTTTTATCAATCATTTACACGGCGAACTTCAATGTCTTTCAATATATCATTGATCACCCAACTTGCTGCAATTAAGCCCGCAACGGATGGTACGAAAGCATTCGAAGACGGAGGCATTTGGGCTTTACGGATTTTTGCCTCATCATTGCCGACTTCTTTCCGCACATCCTCCCGAATGACAATAGGGCTCTCGTCGGAAAAGACAACGGGAATTCCCTTTGTTATGCCCTCTTTACGCAATCTAGTACGAATGACCTTGGCAAGCGGATCGGTATGCGTTTTGGAGATATCGGCAATTTGAAAACGCGTCGGGTCCATCTTATTAGCGGCCCCCATGCTTGAAATCACCTTGATATTCCGTTTGAGGCACTCCTTCATCACATGTATCTTGTAAATGACCGTATCCGATGCATCAATGACATAGTCCAAGCCATAACTGAAGAATTCTTCAAACGTCTCTTCTGTATAGAACATTTTAAGAGCGATCACTTCGCAGTCAGGATTGATATCTTGAATGCGATTTTTCATCAATTCCGCTTTCGGTTGACCGACTGTTGATAATAGAGCATGGATCTGCCTATTTACATTTGTGATGTCGACATCGTCTTTATCCACAAGAATAATACGGCCTACCCCGGAACGTGCCAATGCTTCGGCTGAAAATGAACCGACGCCTCCAACACCCAGGACTGCAACGGTCGTATTTTTCAGTATATCGATTCCTTCCTTGCCAATTGCCAATTCATTTCGTGAAAACTGATGCAGCATATATATTCAACTCCAATAAATTCTGTTCTTATTTAGCTTCCCAATTAACAATATATCATAAACATCATTAATGACAAGCGAAATATGAGCAGTCTAATCGGAATTAGTGTGCTAGGTCATTTTTGATAATTTTTGAATGACTGTTGCCAATAGGAGTGTCCTTTCCGTAAGGCTGGGAATTTCCAAATACTCCTCTTCACTATGTGCATTCCCTCCAATGGGCCCGAGTCCATCCACTGTCGCGATTCCCAAATCAGAAGTGATGGAAGCATCCGAACCTCCACCCGTGGCCGTATCCTTGATTTCGATGCCGATTTCCTTCCCAGCCTGGCGGATCATCTCTAAAAGCAAGTTCGTTTTTTCATTCTTTTCCATGGGAGAGCGGTCCATTTTCCCGCTTAATGTCGTTTTCGTTCCTGGAATATAGGTTTCCGCACATATTTTTTTTAGTTGCTTGAGGATGACGGCTTCCTGCCTTTTTTCCGAAATCCGCACATCCACAAAGGCAGCCGCATGGGAAGCAATCATATTGACAGCGGAGCCCCCTTCAATTTTGCCGACATTCACGCTGATTCCTTTCTGCTGATCATTCATTCGATGTAAGGCGATGATCTTATGGGCCAATTCTTCAATTGCACTTCGTCCCTTTTCCGGCTCGATCCCTGAATGGGCGGCCACCCCCGCAATATCCACTTTAAACTGACCGCAGCCCCTTCTTGCCGTTACAAGCGAACCGTCCGTCCTTGCCGGTTCAAGAATTAGCGCAAACTTCTTATTGGCCGCTTTTTCCGATATGAGTGAAGCGGAGGACGGAGACCCGATCTCCTCATCACTATTAAGAATGATCTGGACATGCTTATAGCCTGTCTGCCCCGTCTGTTTCAGGCAAAGGATCGCATAAAAAAGCTCAACCAAACTAGACTTCATATCCGCCACACCGGGACCGTATGCCCGATTTCCCTTCACTTTAAAAGGACGTTTTTGCGCTGTCCCCTCCGGAAAAACCGTATCCATATGAGCAACGACCAGAATATGCGGTTGATGCGCATCACGATGCTGGATGAGCAGCTGATTGCCATAATTCTGCTGCTCAACGGTATCCACAATAAAATCCAGGCTTTCAAATTTCGTTTTCAAAATCGAACCAATTTCATCAATACCCTTTTTCGTATGAGAACCACTATCTATATTCACTAGCCGCTCCACTAATTGAAGCATTTCCATCCTCTTTGCATACAATAAATCTTTCAAAGCCCTCACTACTTTCTATCCTTGGCTGACTATTGCTCAACCTTACTATAATTTACGATTCTATATTGCGGAGTGTTACTTAAATCGGAATATTTGAAGTTTATTCGCTGGTTTTTAGTTGTTTTCTTTGAGTATGGGGTCTTTATTCGTGAGTCTGGATCGTTTACTCGTGAGTTTCCGCTGTTTACTCGTGAATTTGCACCATTTACTCGTGAGTTTGCGGCATTTACTCGTGAATTTGGCTCTTTTACTCGTGAATTTCCGCCATTTACTCGTGAGTTTGTGCAAAGTTTACTCGTGAGTTAACTATTTTAATGCACAAAAAAACCCATGTTATTTAACATGAGTTGCTTTGTAAGGTGTAAGAGTCCCAATTGTGCCGTTTACGCCTTTGTTTTGAACCCGCTCTCCGCAGGTGGGTGCTCGGTTCCTCGCGTTTGTAAGTCCTCTTCGAGGGAGGCTTTTACGCGGCCAGGAAACTAGTGCTCCCGGTAACTATAAGTGTTCGGTCAAAACTTATAGGTTAAAGAACGAACACATCAGGACTCTTACTTATTGAAAACATCATAGCATAATGCTTAACTCTATTTCAAGGAAAAACACATAGGTATTTTTTCATATTTTTCCCAAATGAATTATTTTTTAAGTGCAGCAAGCCTTAGGTTAAGTTCGGCCAATTGCTTGTCACTTACGGTACTCGGTGCGTCAACGAGCAGGTCGCTTGCGCTTGCTGTTTTCGGGAACGCGATGGTGTCGCGAAGGTTCGTGCGGCCTGCAAGCAGCATGACCATGCGGTCCAGTCCAAGGGCGATTCCGCCGTGTGGTGGCGTTCCGTATTCGAATGCATCCATTAGGAAGCCGAATTGTGCGTTTGCTTCTTCTTCGGAGAATCCAAGAACTTTGAACATTTTTTCCTGAACGTCGCGTTCGAATATCCGCAGTGATCCACCGCCAAGTTCGTAGCCGTTCAAGACAAGGTCATATGCTTGTGCACGGACGCTTGCTGGGTCTGATTCCAGTTTGTCCATGTCTTCACGGAATGGCATTGTGAATGGATGGTGTGCTGCATAGTAGCGTCCTTCTTCTTCGTCATATTCAAGTAATGGCCAGTCCGTCACCCATAGGAAGTTGAATTTGCTTTGATCGATCAAGCCTCTTTCTTTACCAAGCTTGATGCGAAGTGCTCCAAGTGCATCTGCGACTATGCCTTTCTTATCCGCCACGAATAGGATTAAATCGCCCACTTCAGCTTCCAATGCAGATACTAATTGCTCTTGATCTTCTGCGAAGAATTTTGCGATTGGCCCTTTTACACCGTCTTCTTCAACTTTTAGCCATGCAAGGCCTTTAGCACCGTAGATCGCTGCAAATTCAGCCAAGCCATCAATGTCTTTACGGGAATAATCCGCATTTCCGTCCTTAACGACGATTGCCTTAACTTGTCCTCCGCTTGCAACAGCACCGGTGAACACTTTGAAATCACTGTCTTTGACGATTTCGGAAACATCTTTAAGTTCCATTCCGAAACGTGTATCCGGTTTGTCGGAACCGTAACGGCTCATCGCTTCGTTGTAAGTCATTCGAGGGAATGGCAGTGTTACGTCCAATCCTTTTACGTCTTTCATCACTTTAGCCATCATGTTTTCTGCCGTGTTAATGATATCTTCTTGGCTCATGAAGCTTGTTTCAATATCGATTTGCGTGAATTCAGGCTGTCTGTCAGCACGTAAGTCTTCATCACGGAAACAGCGGGCAATTTGATAATAACGTTCGAAACCGGATACCATCAATAGCTGCTTGAAGATTTGCGGTGATTGCGGAAGTGCATAGAACTCCCCTTCGTGTACGCGGCTAGGCACTAAATAATCACGTGCTCCTTCAGGTGTACTTTTTGTTAAGATAGGTGTTTCGATATCAAGGAAGCCTTCACCGTCCAAGTAATCACGGATCGCTTTTGTTGTTTTGTTGCGCATTTTCAATGTTTCGAACATTGCCGGACGACGCAGGTCCAGATAACGATATTTCAAGCGGATGTCTTCTGATACATCCGTTCTTTCATCAATGATGAATGGAGGGGTCTTTGCTTCGTTTAAAATTGTAACGTTTTCGGCTTGAACTTCGACGGTCCCTGTTGTTACGTTCGGATTGAAGTTGGCCTCGTCACGTTTGATGACGGTCCCTTGGATATCAAGGACGTATTCATTACGGATTTTTTCGGCTGTGGCAAGCGCGTCTGCCGAAATGTCCGGATTGAAAACGACTTGGACGACTCCGCTTCTGTCACGTAGGTCGATAAAGATGACCCCGCCCAAATCCCGGCGTTTTTGTACCCATCCTTTTAATGTTACTTTTTCACCAATTGCTGCTTCTGTCACTTCACCATTGAAGTATGTTCTGCCAAACATGGTATTTCCCCCTTAAGCCTGTAGCTTTTTGAATTGTTCAACGAATGTTGCAAGATCCATTTGGACTTGTTCACCGGTTTCCATGAACTTTACATTGATTTTATTATTTGCCAATTCATCATCCCCAAGTGTCGCCACATATCTTGCTTCGAGGCGGTCGGCTGATTTGAATTGCGCTTTCACTTTACGATCTTGATAGTCTTTTTCGACGGTAAAACCGGCATTCCGCAATTGATGGGCAAGTTTGACGGTATAATCCTTGGCTGTTTCACCTAGTGAGACAAGATAGCAGTCAATTCCCTTTTTGATCGGAAGCTCGATGTTTTCTGCTTGGAGGGCAGCAATCAGCCGTTCAATGCTAAGTGCAAAGCCGATTCCCGGTGTTTCCGGTCCGCCAAGTTCTTCAGACAGCCCGTTATAACGGCCGCCGCCGCAAAGTGTAGTGATGGCGCCAAAGCCTTCTGCATCACTCATGATTTCAAATGCGGTATGATTATAGTAATCCAAGCCCCTCACTAGAGTCGGATCTTCGACGAAATCGATTTCCAAATCGGTTAAGTGCTGTTTCACCTTTTCGAAATAAGTACGGGATTCATCATTTAAATATTCAATGATGGAAGGAGCCGTGTTCATCAATTCGTGATCGTGATCCTTTTTGCAATCCAGGATACGCAATGGATTTTTTTCAAGGCGGTTTTGACAATCGCCGCAAAACTCGCCGATGCGTGGTTCGAAATGTTTGATTAACGCATTGCGATGCGCTGTCCGGCTTTCCTTATCACCAAGGCTGTTGATGACTAGCTTCAGCTTTTTCAAACCAAGTTCCTTGTACAGGTTCATCGCAAGTGACAGAACCTCTGCATCGATTCCGGGATCCTTACTTCCTAAAGCTTCGATGCCGAATTGAACGAACTGGCGGAATCGACCTGCTTGCGGACGTTCGTAACGGAACATCGGCCCGATATAATAAAGCTTGACCGGTTGATTGGCCCACCCGAACATTTTGTTCTCGATATATGACCGTACAACCGATGCGGTGCCTTCCGGACGAAGGGTTAAGTTCCTTTCACCGCGATCTTGAAATGAATACATCTCTTTTTGAACGATATCGGTTGTATCTCCAACACCGCGTAAAAATAATTCCGTGTGCTCAAAAATCGGTGTGCGGATTTCTTTATATTGGTAACGGTGACAAATATCACGCGCTGTGTTCTCGATATACTGCCAAATTTCCGTTTGGCCAGGCAATAAATCCTGGGTACCTCTAGGAATCTGAATAGACATATGTGTTTCCTCCTTTAAAGCAAAGCGGCCTTTCTTATCCGGCACGCTATACTGATTTTTTTTCCAAACAAAAAACTCCCGCCCCTTGTAACGTTATGTTACAAGGGACGAGAGTTTGGATATCCCGTGGTGCCACCCTAGTTGAAGCACAAAAAAAGTGCCCCCGCTCAAAAACAGTTAACGCCTGTTTTACGTCCATCTCCTATTAAGTAAATCCGTTCGGAGTGAAGCCTACGGAGGGTTCTTTCATTAAGTCATCATGTGGAATGCTTTCAGCCTCGGCATTTCCTCTCTTTTCATGTGTTTCTTAATTACTCTTCTCCATCATTGGTTATTGCAGTAATAAGTCTGATATTTTATAATCATACGGACGTTAACATCAAATGTCAAGGCAGACTGAGGATTTTTGTCGCATTTTACTGGTTCAATCGTTTTTTCAAATTTTTGATCGTCCGGACATTGACCCCGAATTCGGATGCCAATTCAACAAGGTTTGCGCTTTGTTCCTTTTGGATGAAATCGTGAAAATCGACACCCAGTACTTGGTTGCCTCCGCTTAAGCTCGTTTGATCTTTTTCGCTGAATTTCATGTGGTTTCCCTCCTACAGTTATATAAGCTATATTCTTTCCTAAAAAAAATGTTTTTTGCACAGGGAAAGAGGGAAATTTTCATTGAACGAGAATACATACATATAGACATTAAAAGGGAGAGACAACTTATGAAGAAGAAATCGGGTTTATTCGGCCTGACACTGATGCTGATATTCTCAGCGATTTTCCCCGTCCATCACGCTTTTGGAAAAGATGATGGGGAAAATATCGTGACGACCCAAGTGGTCAATGTCCGTGAAGGTGCAGGTCTCAGTTTCCCTATTATAAAAAAACTGTCAAAAGGGGAATCGTATCCCATTCTGAATGAAGATGGCGACTGGATTGAAATCCGGATTGGCACCGGCAAAACGGGCTGGGTTGCCAATTGGTTAGTGGAGAGACAATCAGGGTCTGATACCAATCAGGTCAAAAAGGAATCCGGACAAGGGACGATATCAGGCAGCTCCGTCCGTGTCCGAACAGGTCCCGGCACTACATTTCAAACGGTTGGGTCCTTGAGTAAAGGAACTTTTGTTGACATCATTGAAAAGAATGAGAATTGGATAAAGGTCAAAACGGCGGATATCGAAGGCTGGGTCTCTGCTGACTACATAACACTTCCCTCCGCATCGGAAAAAGCAGCGAAGAAAGATTCAACTAGGGAAAAAGGAACGAATCAATCCGTAAAAACCGGAGTAACTTTGGTGGACCGGCTCAATGTCCGTTCGGAACCGTCTACAAACAGTGCCGCTCTCGGAAAGCTGAATAAAAATACGTCAGTGACCGTCTACAGGGTTGAAAATGAATGGGCCGAAATTGATTTCCAAGGAACCCGCGGTTGGGTAGCTGAACCTTACATACAAGTAAGCGAAGATCATGTTGATATTAAAAAGGAAACGGAAGGCGCTACTGCAAGGGTGACCGCCACGGGTTTAACTGTCAGGAATGAAGCCTCGCTCTCAAGCAAGGTCATCGGTTCGGTCAACAAGGATGAGACTTACGCTGTGCTCCAAACAAAGGGAAATATGACACAGATCAAGCTCTCCGGTTCGAAAAAGGGCTGGGTCGTGAGTTGGTATCTGGAAAAAGAGAATGTTGAGCAAACGTCGAAGGAAAAAAAGGTTGATGTAAAAGGAAACAAGATTACCATCATTCATGATGGTACGATCCTTAGAAATGAGCCGGATGGCGACTCGGGGATTGTAGAGCAGGCCAATGCAGGTGAAACGTTCACGGCATCAGGTATGGAAGGCGACTGGTATTCCATTAAACTAAAGGGCGGAAAAACAGCTTATGTGGCCGGATGGATCGTGACGATCGAAGGGAATGCCGAGCAGATCCAACGACCTGGAGTTGAGAAATACCTAAAGGATAAAACGATTGTGATCGATCCCGGACATGGCGGCAGGGATAGCGGTACAATCGGGGTCGGTGGAACACTTGAGAAAAACCTGACGATTCGAACGGCAGAATTGCTGCGGGACAAACTTCAAGCGGCAGGAGCTAAAGTGATCCTGACCAGAAGCGGAAATACCTATATTCCACTTCCTTCCCGGGTCAGCACTTCTCATATACATAACGCGGATGCTTTCATCAGCCTCCATTATGATAGCACCAAGGACCAGATCACCAGCGGGATAACCACATACTACTATCATGACTACCAGCGTGCATTGGCGGCTACTCTGGCCAATTCACTCGGTTCAACCATGCAGGTGCCCAATCGCGGATCACGATACGGGAATTATCATGTTACCCGTGAAAATAAACGGGTAGCTACACTCATTGAACTAGGTTATTTAAGTAATCCAGTGGAAGAATTGACATTAACATCGAATGAGTATCAAGAAAAAATCACATCGGCCATCTATAATGGCTTGGCACGGTATTTTAAATAAGGACTAGAAAAGCCAGCTTCGTATCGAAGCTGGCTTTTCTACAAAAAAAACCTGCCGCAGCAGGTCATTTTTTGCTTTCGAGTATTAATGTGACGGGACCGTCATTAGTAAGCTGAACATCCATCATGGCACCAAATTGACCTGTTTCCGTATGGACGCCTTTTTTGCGGAGTTCCTCGTTAAATGCTTCATATAATTCATTCGCCTCTTCAGGACGGGCGGCGTCCATGAAGTTCGGTCGACGCCCTTTACGGCAATCGCCGTATAAGGTAAATTGTGAAACGGATAAAATCGAACCTCCCACATCCAATAGTGAGTGGTTCATCTTTTCATTTTCATCTTCAAATATTCTTAGATTGACAATCTTTTCGGCCAAATAGGCGGCGTCATCGATCGTATCTCCATGGGTGACACCAACCAATAGGACGAGACCGCTGTCGATTTGTCCGATTATTTGGTCTGCGACAACTACTTTTGCCGCTTTGGAACGTTGTAAAACAACACGCATGGCAATAAAAACTCCTTAGTTCATGATCCTTCTAACGGAATAAACATCTGAAATTTGTTTAATACGGTCGACAACCTTTTGCAAATGGGCAATGTTATGAATATAAATCGACATGTGAATGGTCGCCACCTTATTCCTGTCGGATTTACCCGAGACCGCTGAAATGTTGGTCTTGGTTTCATTGACGGCTTGAAGGACTTCATTCAATAAGCCGCGACGGTCATATCCGCTGATTTCAATTTCCACGATGTATTCCTTACGTTCGTTAATCGTACTTTCCCATTCAACCGGTACAAGGCGATGATCGGCATCCCCGCTATCCAGGTTCGGGCAATCTTGCCTATGAACTGAAACTCCACGGCCTTTGGTTATATAACCAACGATTTCGTCCCCTGGTACTGGGTTGCAACAGCGTGATAAGCGGATAAGCAGATTATCAATCCCTGGTACCTGTACGCCCGAGTCACGTTTTTTAGATGTATTCGAGAAGGTTTTCAGATCGGCTACCGCTTCAGAAATATCCGCTTCTTGCTCGACCATTTTCTGCTTGCGCCATTTTTCGGTAAGGCGGTTAGCTACCTGAAGGGCTGTTATTCCGTTATATCCAACTGCCGCATACATATCCTCTTCATTCAGGAAGTTGAATTTATCCGCAACACGCCTGATATTTTCGGCAGCCAGGATTTCCTTCAGGTCGAACTCCATATCCTTGATTTCCTTTTCAACAAGCTCTTTGCCTTTTTCGATATTTTCTTCCCGGCGCTGCTTCTTGAAAAATTGGCGGATCTTATTTTTCGCTTGAGATGTTTGCGTTAGTTTAAGCCAATCCTGACTTGGGCCATATGAATGCTTCGATGTTAAGATTTCTATGATATCGCCAGTTTTCAGTTTATAATCCAGCGGTACCATTTTCCCGTTCACTTTGGCACCAATCGTTTTGTTCCCGATTTCCGAATGAATCCGGTAAGCGAAATCAATCGGGTTGGATCCTGATGGCAGTTCGATGACATCGCCTTTTGGAGTGAAAATGAATACCATATCAGAAAAAAGATCTATTTTAAGGGATTCCATGAATTCCTCGGCATTAGTCGCATCATCCTGGAATTCAAGAATTTCCCGGAACCATGTCAATTTTTCTTCCAGTGAAGGCTGTTCACCGACATCTTTTCCCTCTTTATAAGCCCAGTGCGCAGCAACCCCGAACTCGGCAATGCGATGCATATCGGAAGTACGGATCTGCACTTCCAGCGGATCGCCTTTCGGTCCGATCACCGTCGTATGGAGCGATTGATACATATTCGGCTTCGGCATCGCGATATAGTCCTTGAATCGGCCAGGCATCGGTTTCCAGCATGTATGGATGATCCCTAAAACGGCATAGCAGTCTTTTATGCTATTGACGACGATCCGAACGGCAAGCAAGTCATAAATTTCGCTGAACTGTTTATTCTGCAATGCCATTTTGCGATAAATGCTGTATATATGTTTCGGCCTGCCGGATAGGTCAGCCTTAATGTTGACTTCCTCAACGTTTTTACGCACTTCATCAATGACTTCTTCCAGATAGTTTTCACGTTCTGCACGCTTTTTCTTCATCAGGTTGACGATTCGGTAATACTGCTGAGGATTCAAATACCTTAGTGCAGTATCTTCCAGTTCCCATTTAATCGTGCTGATACCAAGACGATGGGCAAGCGGTGCGAAGATCTCCAACGTCTCGTTCGATATCCTTCTCTGCTTTTCCTGCGGCAGATGCTTCAATGTCCGCATATTATGCAGTCTGTCCGCAAGCTTGATCAAGATGACCCGTATATCCTGGGCCATCGCCACGAACATTTTCCGATGGTTTTCCGCCTGTTGCTCCTGCTGTGATTTGTATTTGATTTTCCCTAACTTGGTCACGCCATCCACAAGCATGGCGACTTCAGGACTGAAATTTTCTTCAATATCCTTCAAAGTGATCTCCGTGTCTTCAACAACATCATGTAAAAAACCTGCCGCAATGGTTGCAGGGTCCATTTCAAGATCAGCCAGAATGCCCGCCACTTGAATCGGATGAATAATATACGGCTCTCCCGATTTACGGAATTGTTCTCGGTGAGCATACTCTGCATACTTAAACGCTCTATGAATAAATTCAGCTTCTTCCGGCTGAAGATATAAGCTGGCCCGTTCTACAACCTGCTCGGCAGTCAATATTTGATCATTAGCCATTTAATCACCTTAACCCCACTTTAACTGCCACCGGATATGATCCGGATTGAGTATGATTGGTAGCACTTCCCTTTATTCTGCAAAACGTGACAATTTTTGCGAAAAAAAATAAATCCGCTTAAACGGATAAAAGTGCAAATAAACTTATTAGCAGAAAAACTCTTTATTATTACTATTATCGAAAAAAAAGGCAAGGATGTAAAGAGTTAAACGTGTATTTTATTAAGAATAGTGCATTTTTTCACTGGAAATTCGACAAAATCCAGCTAAAATGGGAAAAACAGAAAGAGAGCACCCTGGTCAGAGTGCTCTCCTTTATTAAAAGCTCATTAATGTCAAGACATCATAGCCGTCTAATTTATCTTTTCCATCCAAGTCAGTCAATTCAATAAGGAAGGCAATCCCTGCTACAATTCCGCCAAGCTGTTCAACCAACTTGATCGTCGCTTCGATTGTTCCCCCGGTAGCAAGCAAATCGTCCGTAATCAGGACACGCTGTCCCGGTTTAATGGCATCTTTATGGATTGTCAATACATCCTTGCCGTATTCTAAACCATATTCGACTTTTATCGTTTCACGTGGAAGTTTTCCTTCTTTTCTCACTGGCGCGAAGCCCACTTCCAATGAGTATGCGACTGGACATCCGATAATGAATCCGCGTGCTTCCGGCCCGACCACCAAGTCGATATTTTTATCGCGAGCATACTCGACGATTTGGTCTGTTGCGTATTTATAAGCTGCGCCGTTATCCATTAATGTTGTAATATCTTTGAAGACGATACCCGGTTTTGGCCAGTCTTGCACAATTGTTACATATTGCTTTAAATCCATTGCTTTGTTTCCTCCTCAAGGTCTGTTGCCTCATGAACTAAATAATGATTGAACCAATCGAATAATTGCTGATAGGAAGAATAAACAAGCTCTTGTTCAAGCTCAAATTGCTCTTTCTTTCTTGTATACGATTCAGATTCACTGAAATCGCGTTTTTTCGCATTGGTTGTGAGCATAATTAACCCATTTTCTATTGTAACAAAATCAAGCTCAAAAAACACCTTAGAAATGAAATCCACTGTATCTCTTGACCAGCCGCGATATTTGGCCAGGTCATCACCATATCTTTTCACATCAAGCGGACCCTTCTTGGCAAGGAAGGCATAAAACCATTTAAAATGATCCCTTGTCGGCATCGTACTTAAGAAATGGTCCTGTTCATGGGAAAAATGAGCGTAGATACGGGAAGGGTTCTTTTTGGCAATCACCCGTTTCAAATATTCCCTGGACGGCGGCATGTCCATGAGCACCAAATGCCCTTCGAAGCAGTCGAGCTGCTCAGCATCCAGTTCTTTCTCGATATGAACGAGATCTGGATGGTTTTGCAAAAATGGATATCTGCTATAAATATCTTCCGAGAAAATGACGATCTTCCGGTTTTGTGCAGGAATGTCGGCAAGCCACTTCTCTGCCTGTCCCTTGCCGCGGTAATCGAATAACTGCCAATGGTCCACCGAGACATCCTGGACAAAGATCTGGGGCTTTTTCATATTATTCCACTCATTGATGGAAAGCTCTCCAATCACCGAAACTTCAGCGTGCGGAGCTATTTCATCGACAAAATGACCGAGACCGAAGCCCACACCGTCAAGTTTGTGTTTTTCACCATCTTCCAGCTGAACCTTCAAGTGATTTTGGTTGGCACCAATTTTGCGGACACTTGATAGTTGTACGGAATCTATCAAAATCTTCGGCTTGGGATTCGTAACCCCAAATGGTGCAAGCAAGCTCATTTCCTGAATCGTTTGAATGGAAACTTCAGCTAAAGTCGTAGCACCGTCCAAGTTTGTAATCGGTGTGAAGTCCTCTTCGTTCAGTTCTTCCTTCGCAATCAAGTTCATGCGGTCCCTAAGCTCCTGAACATCCTCTATTTTCAACGTCATTCCAGCTGCCATAGGATGTCCACCGAAATGAGGCAGCATTTCACGGCATTGGGAAAGACTTTGAAAAAGATCGAAACCAACGATGCTCCGAGCAGAACCTTTAGCTAATCCCTTATCCCGATCATAGCTCAATACAATCGTCGGCCGGTAAAAGCGTTCAACAAGTTTAGAGGCCACAATCCCCACAACTCCGGCATTCCAGCCTTCCCTGCCGATGATGAGCACGCCATTGGACTCCGGCGGGAAGTTTTCCTCAACTTCAGCAATCGCTTCCTCAGCCATTGCTGCAACCATTTCCTGCCGCTCTTTATTGATATCATTGATTTCATTAGCAAGTTCCATTGCTTCTTCGAGACTTGCGGACATCAATAAATCAACAGCGGGATCGGCATCTCCAAGGCGGCCGACAGCATTGATCCTCGGTGCCATTGCAAAGCCGATCGATTCTTCATTCAATGCTTCCTGCTGAACATTCGCCACTTTCATTAACGCAACAAGTCCCGGGCGGCGAGTCAATCGTAACTGCTCGATGCCTTTAGCAGCAATGACGCGGTTTTCCCCTTGTAAAGGCACTAAATCCGCTATCGTCCCGATTGCCGCAATTTCTAGCAAATCTTCAGGCAATTCCCCAAGCAAGGCGTGTGCAAGCTTAAATGCGACCCCTACTCCGGCCAGGTCTTTAAATGGATAGGTACTGTCCTCAAGTTTAGGATGGATGATCGCCAATGCCTCAGGCAATTGCGGTCCCGGTTCATGGTGATCGGTCAAAATATAATCCATGCCCAGCTCGGCGGCAAGTTTCGCTTCAGCGACTGCGGAAATTCCGGTATCTACGGTTATTAATACCTTCACACCTTGCTCGGCTGCAAGGCGGAATGCCATCGGATTCGGACCATATCCTTCAGTAAACCGATTCGGGATATAAAAATCAACATCGGCCCCCAATCTCGTCAGCGCAGTCATCATTACGGTGGTCGATGTCACGCCATCCGCATCATAATCACCGAATATACGTATTTTTTCTCCATTTTGAATCGCTTCTTTTATTCTATATACTGCTTTATCCATATCCTTCAATAAAAATGGGTCATGAAAAGTTTGATTTTTTACAAATAAAAACGATCGGGCACTTTCAATCGTATCCAGGCCTCGATTCACAAGCAGGGCTGCAACCAAAGGTGTGATATGAAGCTCTTCAGCTAGTACAGCAACTTTGTTTTCATCGGCAGTTCGCAAGTTCCACCGGGTTTTTGGCTTTAACATTTATTCACCCCTCAACCTACTCATTATACAAAACGAATATACCAGTTTCAATTTTATTTTAAACTCATAATTGGCTGTAATTCCCTATTCAATAAGCTAGTTCAACAAAAAGAAGGCTGGCATCACGCCAGCCCCCTTTCACCTTTTAAACTTGTCCTTCAAGACTTTGTTTCTTTTCTTTTGCGGTATTCAGCGGACCTTTCTTCCTCAATTCCCTGATTTTCAAATCAAGCCAGAATTGGGAAGCGATCAATAGCGATGAATACACGCCGCATATTAAACCGATAAACAGGGCAATGGAGAAGTTACGGATAGCTTCACTGCCGAAGATCATCAACGCGATGACCGTAATGAGAACGGTCAGAACCGTATTAATGGATCTCGTCAGCGTTTGCCTGATACTGACGTTCACAATGTTCTCAAGTTCTTCGACGGTTTTTACTTTACGGCTGAAGCGCAGGTTTTCACGAATACGGTCAAAGGTTACGATCGTATCATTGATCGAATAACCGACGATCGTCAGAACCGCAGCAATGAAGGTGATATCCACTTCGAGCCGGAGCAAGCTGAAAATCGTGATGATGAAGAATGCATCATGTATAAGCGCGACCACGGCAGGTACAGCCATTCGCCATTCAAACCGTATCGATACATACAATATGATTCCGATTGAGGCAATCGCTAACGCAAACATGGCATTTTTCGCAAGCTCTTTTCCTACTGTCGGTGATACGGTGCTGACATTCGGTTCTGCTCCGTGATTTTTCTTGAAATGGTCCTTCAATTCAGCAATCTCTTGCTTATCGAGGACACCGACTGTCCGAACGACAGCATTTTTATTGTCTTGTCCAGCGAGCCTGACATCCTTGATATCATCTTCGTCGATACCAACCTTTTCCATTTCGTCATTGACTTGCTGAGTCGTCAAGACATCTTTGGACGCAATCTCGATTCGGGTGCCGCTCGTGAAATCAATCCCAAGATTCAATCTGAAGACGAGCAGGAAGATGATCCCGATAATGGTGACACCGATTGAAATGCCGTAAAAAACTTTCCGATGTTTCACGAAATCGATTTTATCAAAGCGTGTTGGCAATGACATTAAATCCATTTTCTCGGATAAATCGTGAATATTTTTCTTCTTCACGCCAAACCATCCAGTACGTTTGTCCAGGAACCCGCTATTCACCCACAGGCTCATGAAGAGGCGTGTACCATAAACGGCTGTAATGAAACTCATTAAGATCGAAATGATCAAAGTGGTGGCAAACCCTTTAACCGAGCTTGTACCATAATAGAACAGTACGGCCGCAGCCAGCAGGGTCGTTAAGTTGGCATCCGTGATTGTAGCAAGTGAATTCTTGGTACCTTCTTTATATGCTGCCTTAACCGATCTGCCAAGTTTCAATTCATCCCTGATTCGCTCATAAGTTATGATATTGGCATCGACAGCCATCCCGACTCCGAGAACCAATGCCGCAATACCTGGCAGCGTAAGGACCGCATTCATCCAATCAAACACTAATAGCGTCAAGAAAATGTAGATGCTTAAAGTGACGACTGCAATGAATCCCGGGAAGCGGTAATACACAAGCATAAAGATGAAAACAAGTGCAATTCCGATGATTCCTGCAAAAATGGTATCATTCAGTGCACCCGCACCGAATTGGGCACCTACTGAAGTGGAGTACTTTTCTTTCAAATCTACAGGCAGGGCACCTGCATCCAGAAGGTCTGCAAGCTCTTTCGCTTCATCCACTGTGAATTGACCGGTAATATACACCTTCTTCGTATTGAAAACTTCACTTACAGCTGGAGCTGAAATCATATTGTCCTGTGAAGCTGTATCCTTAATGGAATCTTTTCCTTCCTCGAAATCCAGCCAGATTGCCAGTACATTGGTCGGACTTTCCATCGAGGAGATTTTTTGAGTGATTTCTTTAAACTTATTCACGTCTTTCAGCGTGACTTCGACAACCGGTTTATTATCTTGGAACGTTTGTTTCGCGCCGCCTTCTTTCAGGTCGGCACCGGTCATCATTTCCTTATCGTTGTAATCACGGAAGGATAATTTAGCTTGTGTAGAAAGGATTTCCCGAGCATTGTTTTGGTCTTTGACACCAGCCAATTGAACGCGGATCCGGTCTTTCCCTTCTATTTGAATGTTTGGTTCGCTAACACCCAACACATTGACACGCCGCTCAAGTGAGCTTACTGTAGCCCGTAAAACTTCCGGGGTGATCTTTTCCCCAGACAGCGGTTTTACTTCATATAACACTTCAAACCCGCCTTGAAGATCAAGACCCAGCTTGATATCCTTTAGGATTCCTTTTGAAGTCGTACCCATCGCTGCGAAAATCAAAAGTGCGATTAGAAAAAACGCAACGATCCTGCTTCTTTTTACCATTATGTAGTAGGCCCCTTTCTATAATACGCCTGTTCCTGAAGTTAAAAAAACTGTCATTTTTTGTTTATATGATAACTGCATACACTATGCTTTTTGAGAAAAAAGACACAGCTTTCCATACTTTTTCCAAAAAAAGCATAACCATATCTATTATGAGTCATATACAAACAGCTGTCAATTTAAGTATATCTTTGCGTTATTCTTTCAAAAGCTCCTTCAGTTCCTCTTCGGAAAGCGGCTCGAATAGGTTCGGTGATTTATAAGCTTCGACCATTTGGAAGGTCATGAACTGGTTGCTCGAAAATGTCACGATATCTGCGACAAGTTCATGAAGGTGAATGTTTTCCTGCGGGCGCTTCCATTTATTTTTGGTTAAGGTTCCCCATATGTCTTCCTCTGTTACGGCATTCAATCCGACCATTTGGAATTCCTCGCGCTTACTCTTCAAAAATGGACGCACCTTTAGATAATACCTTTGATAGGGATGATTCTTTTTTGCCATCATTTTGCCTCCAGTAAAATGATTCTCAAATGAATGCGCATTTTCTTAGAAGGGTTTCTTATCATTTGTTAGAACGCAAACAAACACTTTTGTCATGCTTTGTCCAAGTACAAGCATATAGATAATTGTATAGCATAACCGCTTTTTTGAGAAGGCAGGGAGGGAGTTCAATGTCCAAATTTTTAAAAGGGACGCTGATTTTATTAATCGCAAGCCTGATTACAAGGGTTCTTGGTTTCATTAACCGTATTGTCATCGCCCGCTTCATCGGCGAAGAAGGCGTTGGTTTATATATGATGGCTTTACCGACACTCTTTCTCGTCGTGAACATAACCCAGTTAGGCCTGCCAATCGCCATTTCGAAATACGTGGCCGAAGCCAATGCAAGGGGTGATGAACGGAAAATCAAGAAAATCCTTGTCGTCTCTTTGGCATGCACCTTTACTCTATCGATGATTTTCACTCCTGCGATGCTGCTTTTCGCACCGGTTCTATCAGAATACCTATTCACGGACGGACGGACATTATGGCCGCTCATGGCGATTGCCCCAATCGTCCCGATCATTGCCATTTCATCCGTACTGCGCGGTTATTTCCAAGGCAAGCAAAATATGAAGCCCTTCGCTTTCTCACAAGTTATCGAACAGGTGGCCCGAATCACTTTCATAGCCGTCCTGACCAAGGCCTTTTTGCCATACGGTATCGAATATGCGGCAGCCGGGGCAATGCTTGCATCGATTATCGGTGAGCTCGTCTCTCTCATTTACTTATTGACCAGCTTTAAAATAAAGAAACATTTTAAGTTCAGAAAGGGTTTCTTCAATAATGTCAAATCGGGAAAAGGAACGTTCACCGAATTGATGGGGATTGCCCTTCCTACCACCGGAAGCAGGATGATTGGATCGGTATCGTGGTTTTTCGAACCGATAGTGGTCGCCCAGAGTTTGGCACTTGCCGGGGTCACCGCGGCCGCAGCCACCAGTCAATACGGGGAGTTGACTGGATATGCTCTGCCTTTACTTATGCTTCCTTCCTTCGTTACATCATCATTGGCGACAGCACTTGTCCCGGCAGTGAGCGAAGCCCGTACGACCGGAAACTTTTTACTCGTTGAACACAGGTTTCAACAAGCCCTGAAAATCACCTTCATCACAGGCTGTTTAGCTATCGTCATTCTGTTCATCTTTGCCGAACCGATATTGCAAGTCATGTATGGATCTTCGCATGCTGCCGTTTTCATTAAATTCCTGGCGCCTTTTTTCATCCTTTATTACTTTCAATATCCGCTGCAATCCATGCTGCAAGCACTGGACCTTGCAAAGGCTGCAATGTTCAACAGCCTGGCTGGGAACATCCTTAAAATCGGTGTGATCTGTCTTCTGGCTTCAAAGGAAAGTTTCGGGATCATGGGAGCCGCAATCGGGATAGCTGTCGGTACGATGCTCGTTACTTTCCTGCATTTTTCAACCGTGCTGAAGGTCGTCCCTTTCACGCTTCATTTCCGAAGCTATATCTCAGCTCTTGTCCTTGCTTTAATTTCAGGATGGGGCGGTTATTATCTTTATCAATTCCCGCTCTCCTCACAGCCTATCGGCATACGGCTTTTGCTTTCCGTAACCGTCGTTATCCTGCTGTTCACATTTTTCCTGCTCATGACCGGCAGCATAAAAAAGGCCGATCTGATCAGGATTCCTGTAGTGGGCGGCTATTTGTCAAAATTGGCTTGGAAATAAAATGAACCGAAGCATTCAAGGCTTCGGTTCATTTCTTCGTTTCATTTTTATCGATGTAAATTTGGCCATCTATGTACCCGCAAATCGAAATCTCTTTAACCTTCGTTTCTCCATGTTCTTTTAACTGATTCAGAAGCCAAAAATGGTTTTTCCCAATTTTATCAAGATTTTTTTCCTGTATCTCCCCATCGACAATCAGCGGGAATGGTACCTGACTTTCCGACCCTTCTTTGTCGCTTTTTTTAATCACCGAGAGCCTTCCTGAAGTCTCAAGGATGGCAAACTGCACTTCGTTTATATCAATAATTCCTTGTTCACGAAGTTGCGTCAATAAGTCATCAAAATTATATCGTTGTCTGCGCATCGCTTTTTCATCTATTTTCCCCTGATTAATGATGATTTGTGGCTTACCGTCCATGAAATTGCGTAATTTGACACTTTTCAATGAGGCAAATGCCAATGTGATTTGGAGGAACGCGAGAACAAACATCGGGATAGTCTGTCGGATAAACGGTCTTTCCAAATCTTCAAAGGATAGCACAGCAATGTCCCCTATCATGATGGATACCACTAAATCAAGAACGCTCAGTTCCCCAACTTCCCGCTTACCCATCATTCGAAAAAGGAACCAGATGACCAGATAGATTACCGCCGTTCGAAATATAATCCCTAGATAGATATCCAATTCAACAACACTTCCTTCATCCATAGCATGGCTTGGGAACTGAAAAATTACTCCATAATCTTTTCTAATTTTACGGGAAGCTTCTTAAACCTGGTCTAAAGGTTCGATATCGGGAATATGCTTGTACAAACACATAAACAGGCTATACGTATCAGCCTTTTAAAAAGGAGGAATACCCATCGAAACTAAAAAAATGAGTGTCGCCGTAATTTATGGCGTAGGCTCCATCTTTGCCATAGCGATGATTGCTAGTTTAATCGTTTCCATCCTTCTACGTTTTACTTCACTGACGGAATCATCCCTGACATACGTGGTCATGATCGTGTCCTTTTTATCGCTGTTCATTGGTGGATTCATATCAGGAGGCAAAGGGAAAAAGCAAGGATTATTCTTGGGCGGAAGCACTGGGCTGCTTTATCTGTTGGTCGTGTTCCTTTTTCAATATTTAGGTCACGATGCCCTTTTCACCATCAAGCAATGGATATACTATGGCTGTTTTGTGATTACGGCCATGATGGGTGGCGTTCTTGGGGTCAACATGAGTTCCGACTCACGTTCCGATTAAAAAAAGACAGCAAAAAACCGGGCACACGGCCCGGTTTTCGTTTGTTTTATAGGGATGTTTCTTTATTCGGTGCGCTTTCCGTAATTTCACGGATTGCTGCACGGTCAAAAGTCAGTTTTGTACCGTCTGGTGATTTAATGACGATTTGCTGTTCATCGATTGCATCGATTGTTCCGTGCATGCCGCCGATAGTAGCAACTTTATCACCTTTTTTCAAACTGCTTTGCATGTTTTGCGTAGCCTTTTGGCGTTTTTGCTGCGGACGGATCAATAAGAAATAGAACAATACGAACATTAAAATCAACGGAAGTATTTGTGTTAAAGAACCCATTTAAGTATATTCACTCCTTTCGTTCATTAAAATATTTATGGAATTAGAAGTTTCTCGCATTTGGTTCATTGAAACCATACTGCTCAAAAAACTCTTCCCTAAAGTCTCCAAGACGATCTTCTCGAATAGCTTGTCTGACCTGTTCCATCAAGTTTAACAGAAAATGAAGATTATGGTAAGTCGTAAGGCGAATTCCAAAGGTTTCTTCACATTTAATCAAGTGGCGGATGTATGCCCGGCTATAATTCTTGCAAACATGGCAATCGCAATTTTCATCGATTGGACCGAAATCGCGTGCATACTTCGCATTTTTCACAACCAGCCGCCCATTGCTCGTCATGAGCGTACCATTACGCGCGATTCGCGTCGGCAGTACACAGTCAAACATATCAACACCGCGGAGTGCACCATCGATCAATGAGTCCGGTGAACCGACACCCATAAGATAGCGCGGTTTGTCAGATGGCAGCAGCGGAGTTGTAAACTCAAGGACGCGGTTCATGATGTCCTTCGGTTCCCCTACGGATAGTCCTCCAATAGCATAACCCGGGAAGTCAAGGGAGACAAGGTCTTTTGCACTTTGTTTGCGAAGATTTTCAAACTCCCCGCCTTGAACGATTCCGAACAGCCCTTGGTCATTTGGACGCTCATGTGCATTCAAACAGCGTTCCGCCCAGCGCGATGTCCGTTCAACCGACTTCTTCATATATTCTTCAGTCGCCGGAAATGGCGGACATTCATCAAAGGCCATCATGATATCGGAGCCAAGCGCATTTTGTATTTCCATCGCTTTTTCCGGAGATAAAAATAATTTATCGCCATTCAGATGGTTCCTGAAATGCACACCCTCTTCTTCAATTTTGCGAAACTCGCTTAAACTGAAGACTTGAAAGCCGCCTGAGTCGGTCAAAATCGCGCGATCCCAGTTCATGAACTTATGCAATCCGCCAGCTTCCTTGATGATTTCATGCCCCGGACGCAGCCATAGGTGGTACGTATTGCTCAGGATGATTCCTGCCCCCATTTGTTTCAAATCTTCCGGGGACATCGTTTTGACAGTAGCCATCGTTCCAACCGGCATAAATGCCGGCGTTTCAAAAGAACCATGCGGCGTATGGACCCGGCCTAGCCGTGCACCTGTCTGTTTACATGTTTTGATTAACTCATATCGTATTGCAGTCAACGCAATAACTCCCTTCAAGAGCTTCTCACTCTTATATTACTTAATTAACATTGCATCTCCAAAACTAAAGAACCTGTATTTTTCTTCCACAGCCGTTTCATAGGCATGAAGGACATGCTCCCTGCCTGCAAGTGCAGAAATAAGCATGATTAAAGTCGATTTAGGCAAATGGAAGTTCGTTATCATCGCATCGATCCCTTTGAACTCATAACCAGGATAAATGAAGATGCTCGTCCAGCCATTCTCTTCCTTGAAAACCCCATCATTGCGGGACGCAATCGTTTCCAATGTCCTTGTGGAAGTAGTGCCGACCGTAATGATTTTCCCGCCTTTTTCCTTCACGTCATTCAGTAATCTGGCAGTGCCTTCCGTCATTTGATAAAATTCCGAATGCATTTCATGGCTGTCAATATCGTCGACACTTACCGGACGGAATGTACCAAGCCCGACATGCAGCGTGATGAAGGCGATGTGGACACCCATCCCTTTAAGTTTCTCAAGCAAATCCTCCGTAAAATGCAGGCCAGCGGTAGGTGCAGCTGCAGATCCCCTTTCCCGCGCATAAACGGTTTGATAGCGGTCCTGATCATCAAGTTGTTCCTTGATGTATGGAGGTAACGGCATTTCGCCCAGCTTCTCCAGTATTTCATAAAATATGCCATCATATTTAAATTCAAGGATACGGCCGCCATGCTCGAGTACACCTGTACAGACGGCACTCAGCTTACCATCGCCGAAAACGATCGTCGAGCCTTCCTTAATCCGCTTGGCCGGCTTCACAAGCGTTTCCCAGACATCATCATGCTCTTGCTTAAGCAGCAATACTTCGATCTTTGCACCTGTCCCTTCTTTACTGCCGTATAGTCGGGCCGGAAGCACTTTTGTATCATTCAACACCAGGCAATCTCCCGGTTTGATATATTCCGTGATATGGCTGAATACATCATGCTGGAGCTTACCGGTTTCTTTGTCCAGTACCATCAATCTACTTGCTTCCCTATCCTCCAAAGGAACTTGGGCAATCAGTTCCTCCGGTAAATGAAAATCAAACATATCCAATTTCATCTGTTCCACTTCCTTACGTGTCTATCAAGCTGTAATCATTATTTAAAACGGCCGATCAAATAAAAAATCGCGGACAACACAACACTGACGATGATTGATGTAACGATAGGAAAGTAAAAAGTCGTATTCCCCTTTTTCAGAAAAATATCTCCCGGCAGCCTGCCGAGATGGATATATTTCATCGCGAAACCAATCACGAAAATAATCACACCCAGAATCATGACCATCTTTGGTATATTCATCATTCAGGCATCTCCATGCCGAAATGCTCATAAACAAGCTGTGTTGCCATCCGGCCTCTTGGGGTGCGCTGAAGAAAACCGACTTGCAACAGGTATGGTTCATACACATCTTCGATCGTATGTGCCTCTTCGCCAATCGTTGCCGCAATCGTTTCCAAGCCCACGGGCCCGCCACGGAATTTTTCAATGATCCCTTTAAGTAATTTATGGTCAATATGATCAAGTCCTAAACGGTCGACCTGCATTAATTCAAGCGCATAATCGGCAAGCTCCGCCGTTATCGTCCCATCACCGCGTACCTGGGCGAAATCCCTGACCCTCCGTAAAAGCCGATTGGCTATTCTTGGTGTGCCCCTTGACCTTCTTGCAAGCTCTGCCGCTGCTTGATCGTCCATTTCCGTATCCATGATTCTTGCTGTACGGATGATGATATCAGTCAAATGGTTTTCGGTATAATATTCAAGACGGCTCAATACGCCAAAACGGTCCCTGAGCGGTGCAGACAGCGAGCCTGCCCGTGTCGTGGCCCCTACAAGGGTGAACGGCGGCAAGTCGATCCGGATCGAACGGGCTTCCGGCCCCTTACCGACCACAATATCCAGACAGAAGTCCTCCATAGCCGGATATAACACTTCCTCAACAACACGAGGGAGACGGTGAATCTCATCAATGAACAATACATCACCTGGTTCAAGTGCACTCAAAATGGCCGCCAGATCTCCCGGCCGCTCAATGGCGGGACCGGAAGTCGTGCGGATATTCACACCCATTTCGTTGGCGATGATGACGGCAAGCGTCGTCTTGCCAAGACCAGGCGGTCCATATAAAAGTACATGATCGAGCGTTTCTTCACGCATCCTTGCCGCCTCGATGTATACACTCAAATTCGCTTTCACTTTATCCTGTCCGATATATTGCTTTAAGTTTTGCGGCCGCAGGCTTTGTTCAAAGGACAGTTCGTTCAGATCGGCTTCCTGATTGAATATTCTCTCCTCCATTGCGCCACTCCTTATCTTAACATCATTTGCAATGCTTTCTTAATATATTGCTCGGTCGTCATATCTTCAGCCTGCAATTTCTTGGCTACCTTTTGGACTTCCTTTTCAGAATAACCAAGAGCCTTCAATGCAAGAATTGCTTCATCCAATTCCTCCGTATAACCATTTGGACTGATTGCAGCCGTGACGCCTTCGTTAAACAAGCTTGGAAACGCATCCGGTATAATGTTCTCCAGTTTCCCTTTTAAGTCGAGAATCATTTGCCGTGCCGTTTTCTTTCCGACTCCCGGGAATTTCACCAAAAATGATTCATCTTCATTTTCGATCGCCTGTACCACCTGATCAACCTGGCCTGATGCCAATATGGCTAGGGCACCCTTCGGCCCGATTCCGGTTACATTCAATAATTTTGTGAATAATGCCTTTTCTTGACGAGTCTGAAATCCGTATAATGCCACCATATCCTCACGAACATAATGATACAGGAAAACTTGGATTTCTTTCTGGTATTGAGCGGAAAAAATAAAAGGATTCGGCGTCATCACTTGATATCCGATCCCCCCATTTTCCACAACTATGTATTCAGGTCCGATATAATCGACCTTGCCTTTTATATAATCATACAAATTAATTCTCTCCCTGATTTTGCTGTACCTCTCATTTTATCATAAAAAGGGGGTGTTGTTCATTAAAAGTTATTTCATAATCGGCAAAGTCTATTCACGAGGAATTCCGGGTGTCACCTCACTGCTTAAAATAAAGTTGATTGAAACAGGCGTGCAAGACTAGCGTCCAAGGGAGACCCGACAGGCGCAAAAACACAAAGGGTGGACCGCCCGCGGAAAGCGAGTGCCCGCAATGGAAATCAACGGTAATGGTAAACACCAAAAAAACTGTAGACAACTCTCCATCATTATCGAGTTAGTCTACAGTCTGAAGGGTGGGATATCATCCCACCCTAGTTTACCGAATATGGCTCATATTCTTTAATGAGCTGTTTATATTGGTCTTTATTCATGATCGGAATCCCTTTTTGCAGTTCCTCCTGCTTGTATGCTTCAAGTTTACCAACGTCTATTTGGTAGAATGTATGAATGATCTTGGCGTGCTCAGGCCTGCCGATAAAAATGGATAATGTACCATCTTCCCTCATCCCAAGGTAACCATTCGCTTTTAACAGCGGAGATATGTCATTCTCAATTTTCTTCATGACAATCTGCTCTTCATTTTGATCGACTACTTGCCATCCTTCATATTTTGCCCAAAAGTCCTCCATCGACCAAATTGTTTCTGTCAATTTCTCTTCACTTAACTCGCCATCCAAATACATACGCTGAAGAATGACCTTCCTTTCAATTGGATCATTTTCCTTTTGAACGGTTTCTTCCGCAAAAACGGTTAAGCAAAATGGCAATATGAAAAGTGCCATGAAAAATTGGATTCTAAGTTGATTAAACAATATACTCACCTCTTAAGGCGTTTACTTTTTATGTAGTTTGACCTAAATAAGGATTATTAACCTGAAAAAATCAAAAAGAGCTGACTCCAAGTCGGGTCAGCCCACAAATTATTTTAAGTGATTTTCGTGGATGTTAAGGTTATCGAACATGTCATTGGCATCCAAAATGATCATTTCCCTCGTATCTCCATCCCGAAGATTGTTATCAAGTGTCATCGTCCTGAAATAGACACCTTCATCGGTGGTTACATATAGGGTACGGCCATTGGTAAGCGGTCCGATCTCCTTCTTGATTCTCTGTTTAACATCATTTGCTTGGCTGTAGTCATCAAGCAGCAAGGCTACCAGCATTTCATCTTGCATGATGATTGTCCTGGCATCGCTAACCTGCTCCACTTTATTGGCGACACCATTTACTCTGTCGGCTAAAGTGCCTTCATAAGAATTATAATAAGATGATTTTGCCTTTAGCGGCTTACTTTCATGTCCATGGTAGTTACGGTCACTCTTACTGTACGCATCATCTTTATTGTATAAACCATGCACCATATTCTCATAATTGATGTTTCGCACCAATGCATCTTTTTCATGGTACCCTGTATCATTCGTGATATTTTCATTTTCCGCTGTATCATTATTAGCACATCCAACCAAACTGACGGCGGCCAATACCGTACAAAGCGGCTGTGCCCATTTTATTTTCTGCACCAATAACCCTCCCATTGCAATAGAATGAGCTATATTCCGCTCATAATTAGCATGGGTGTCGAACGGGAAATGTACTCTGTAAGATACGGCCAAAATCCCGTTTTAATTCCTATTAAGGGAAGAAATCCTTTTCGCCAATTTTTCATTCATCTCCATCCGCTCCGAATAACCTTCCACTGTCATTTTCCAGACCGAATGAAGCTGGGAAGAACTTTTATTAAGACGATTCCATTCACGGAAGATATCGGTAGGGTAAGTTAAAGCATATAAAAAGGCCAGGTCTGACTGATACCTTTGCAATTGCGGCACTTCCCACAGCTCGTTGGCCGCATCTTCCAAATGGGGCGAAATTCGATTTGCGTACTGTAAATAATCAATGCACCTCGGGGCATTTGCCATTAAGTCAAAATCGATTAAAGTCAAAATACCGTCCGCTCTCCGCAAGAAATTATGGTGGGCACAATCACCATGAATGATGACTTTCTTTTCCTTATCCCATAAAGACTGATATTTATCAAACCCCTCTAGCGACCATTCCCCCCATCTAATCCATTCCTTGATTATATCTTCGGAAACATATTGGCGAACATAAGAAAAGTTCTTTTTAAAAAGTGATAAGCGTTCTTTCCACTTTTTTGATTGATTGAACACAGGCGCGTTAATGGAGAGATTTTCCGACACATCATGGAAGCTTTCCAGTAACTGAATGCCTTCTAAGCGGTCCTTATCATTGGAAAACCTGAATTTTTTCTTGTTCGGCGGAAAATAGTCCATACTGCCATACCACTTCCCTTTAAATTGAAAGGGCATTAAATTCTGATGAATATAATACGTTTGATGAAATCCCTTTTGTTTTAATAAAGAAGTCAGTTCTCTTTGTCGATCCCATTTTTCAAAACTGTCAAACCCTTTAAGGATCATTGAATGACCTTTTTCAAAACTTATTAAATAGACACTGCTTTGGATATGGTGGACATTCTTTGGCTTACGATTTAAATAAGAGAGGAGACGAGTGTTAAAAACACTGTCTCCTTGATGATTAGTAGTCATCGCTTTCATCTACATATGTCGGTATCCCAAATGTTTCAGGTGCACGCACGCCCCCGAATTGGCCTGGCTGGCCTCCCATTTGTCCAGGTAACATAGCTTCAGGTTGCCCCCCAAGCTGTCCGCGCATCATGTCCGGCTGACCGCCAAATTGTCCCGGCATCATCCCTGGTTGACCTCCGTTCTGGCCGCCCATCATCCACGGCTGGCCTCCATTTTGGCCGCCCATCATTCCTGGCTGAGCTCCGTTTTGGCCGCCCATCATCCACGGCTGGCCTCCATATTGGCCGCCCATCATTCCTGGCTGACCTCCGTTTGGACCGCCCATCATCCACGGCTGGCCGCCATTTTGGCTGCCCATCATTCCTGGTTGTCCTCCGTTTTGACCACCCATCATCATGCCTGGCTGACCTCCGTTTTGTCCGCCCATCATCCCCGGCTGGCCTCCATTTTGGCCGCCCATCCTTCCTGGCTGTCCTCCGTTTTGACCGCCCATCATCCACGGCTGGCCTCCATTTTGGCTGCCCATCATTCCTGGTTGACCTCCGTTTTGACCACCCATCATCATGCCTTGCTGACCTCCGTTTTGACCGCCCATCATCCACGGCTGGCCTCCATTTTGGCTGCCCATCATTCCTGGTTGACCTCCGTTTTGGCCGCCCATCATCCACGGCTGGCCTCCGTTTTGGCCGTCCATCATCATGCCTGGTGGCTGACCTCCGTTTTGACCGCCCATCATCCACGGCTGGCCTCCGTTTTGGCCGCCCATCATCATGCCTGGTGCCTGACCTCCGTTTTGGCCACCCATCATCATGCCTGGCTGGCCTCCGTTTTGGCTGCCCACCATCCCTGGAGGACCTCCTATTTGCATCTCCTTTATGCCTGGCTGGCCTCCGTTTTGACCGCCCATCATCATGTCCGGCTGGCCTCCGTTTTGACCGCCCATCATCATGTCCGGCTGACCTCCGTTTTGGCCGCCCATCATCATGTCCGGCTGACCTCCGTTTTGGCCGCCCATCAACATGTCCGGCTGACCTCCGTTTTGGCCGCCCATCATCATGCCTGGTGCCTGACCTCCGTTTTGGCCGCCCATCATCATGCCTGGTGCCTGACCTCCGTTCTGGCCGCCCATCATCATGCCTGGTGGCTGCCCTCCGTTTTGGCCGCCCATCAACATGTCCGGCTGACCTCCGTTTTGGCTGCCCATCCTCATGCCTGGTGCCTGACCTCCGTTCTGGCCGCCCATCATCATGCCTGGTGCCTGATCTCCGTTTTGGCCGCCCATCATCCCGGGTGCCTGACCTCCGTTTTGGCCGCCCATCATCATGCCTGGTGCCTGACCTCCGTTTTGGCCGCCCATCATCATGAATCCATCTGATTCTTCTGACTCATCATCAAATTGATATTGCATATCCATTCCCATCTGAGACTCGTTAGGTGACATCCCTGGGTATGGGGCCTGTTGATGTGATTGAACGGATTGATATTGGTGATAATCCGGATGGTTATGTGCATTGGCATCCATCCCTTGGTTCCCTTGATACTGTCCCTTCACTCCCGGACCATAAGTTCCAAGTAGCCCCTTATTACAGCCGCAATCTTCCTCTTCCTCACCGGCAGTCTGTGAAAACTGAGGGAAGTTTTGATTGTAGGAAGGTGATTCACCTGGTGACTCATAATCTTGTTGCATATATGAACCTGCTTGAGGTTGTTGATTCATCCCTCCATAATAATGGTGCGGAACCGGTGCGGAGGCTTGATATGGATAATATTGCTGGCTTGGTGCATTCATGCTCGCCCCTTGGACAAATCCATGATCCATCATTTCCATGTCAGGAGATTCTCCCCAAATATCAGAGCTCTCTTCCATCATTTGATAACCATGCATTTCCGGAGCCCCCTGATACCCTTGAACGCCTTGGTATGGGGCTTGCATGCCTTGCATGTGCATATGTGCCCACGGTGGCGGTTGAATGCAATAGCCGCTTCCAGGCAAGATTGGCGTTACTGGAATACAATCATCCACCGGCTCATCCTGAGCTGACTGTACAGCTGGCTTTTTCTTCTTCTTTTTAGTGACTGCAGGCTCTTCTTTTTTCTTTGGTAAAGGCGGTGGTGCAGGAGGCTTTTGCACACTCATATTAGTCATGTTGACCATATAATAATTATTGACATCGATCTCCGGAATTACCGGCATAGGCACCGGCATTTCTTTTGGAACGACTTTTTGCTTTTCTTTAATGATAGGCTTTGGCTGAATGATTTGCTGCTCTTTTTTTGGTTTTTGAACGATTGGTTGCTCTTTTACAGGCTGTTGAAATTTCGGTTGCTCTTTAACGGGCTGTTGAAATTTTGGCTGTTCTTTCACCGGTTGTTGAAATTTCGGCTGTTCTTTTACCGGTTGTTGAAATTTTGGCTGCTCTTTTACGGGCTGTTGAAATTTCGGCTGTTCTTTTACAGCCGGCTTTTGCATGATTTGCTGCTCTTTCATTGGTGCTTGCTGAGGCTGATACGGTTGAATTTGGGATTCTTTCATTCCCGGCTGAATATTCACGTTTGGTTTACCCGTTTCTTTTATTACAGCTCCGGATGTCCCTGGAATTTTAATTTTCATTCCGGGCATCATCATGTCCGGGTTGCTCAATTGCGCGTTAACTTTTTTAAGTTCTTCAAAACTGACGCCGTATTTTTTGGCGAGTTTCCAAAGTGTATCGCCTTTTTGGACTATATGAATTTTCACGCTGTTAACCCCTCCTGTGCATATGTCCATATATTCTATGAAGCAGTGGGTGAAATGCTATTATTTTTATCATGAAAACTTATGCGTGAAAAATGACTTTTATGATTGGTTCAATGATTTAGGGACATGGAAGCTACTTTTTTGGAGAAGAAATAAATGATATGACATCTTAAAAAAGGAGATTCCATTGCATTCATCCTAGAGAGGAGGCAATGGTTTTTTAGTTATGTTCTGAAATGCTTCTTTCAAGCTTCTGTCTAAACTTAGGGAAATACGGGTATAAGAAAGTAAATGGCCTAAGGCTTTGTCTTCAGGTACTTATCTTACATTCCTAGGGGGAATAATAATGAAATGGAAAGGTAGACAGGGCAGCTCGAATGTCGAGGACAAAAGAGGGATGACCGGAAAAGGCATGGCAGGAATCGGCGGTGGGGTCGGATTGGTAATTGTCTTGATCGTGACGCTCCTTGGCGGTAATCCAAGTGATTTGCTGGGCAGCTTGAATTCTACTGAACCGAACAATGGCAGCTCTTATGTCGAAACGGATGAAGAGAAGGAGCTTGCGCAGTTCGTATCTGTCGTCCTTGCAGAAACGGAACAGGTCTGGACAAAAGAATTCCGTAAAAATGGACTGGAATATAGGGAACCTACACTTGTCATGTATTCAGGCAGTGTCGAATCGGCATGCGGGATGGCAGCTTCTTCGGTAGGGCCATTTTATTGTCCTGGTGACATGAAACTATATATTGATCTAAGCTTTTATCAAGAGTTGAAGCGAGAATTCCAGGCACCCGGGGATTTCGCCATGGCCTATGTCATTGCCCACGAGGTCGGACATCATGTTCAGACACTTTTAGGGACAACGGAGAAGGAAATGCCCGATCGGTCAAAGGTCAGCGAGACTGAATATAATAGGTATTCTGTCCGTCTTGAATTACAGGCCGATTATTTGGCTGGAGTTTGGGCACATCATGTCCAAGGAGAGAATTTGCTTGAAGAAGGCGATCTTGAGGAAGCCTTGAATGCAGCAAGTGGTGTGGGAGATGATCGTATCCAAAAAAAGGCACAGGGGTACGTGGTTCCGGACAGCTTCACGCACGGTACATCCGAACAGAGAAAACGGTGGTTCAATAAAGGATTTAAATCCGGTGATATGAATGAAGGCAATACTTTTAAAGCGAATAACCTTTAAAAGTTCTACTTGTTTCAAAACATAAAAAAAGGGGGAGTTTATCCCCCTTTCAGACTGAGACAAATTCGAAGAAAAGCGAGTTTGTCTCCTTTTTTATGGTGAAAATTATATTCGATTTCAGAAATCCGCTCCCTTTCCGCCGACTGTCTGCCAAGCCTCCTCGACGCAAGTGCCTCGGCTATCCAGTTATTCGGCAGGAGAGTCGCAAACCTGTGAGTTTCAGCTAAAACAGTAACAATACACGTGGATTACTGTCTTGTTTTAAAATCATGGCAATAATCCCATGATAAAATTGCATTCGGGATAAGACCATTCAATCCTCATTAGGCCGACTGACCGAACGGGTGTTCTACCCCTCTTTTTCTCATGATTCAAAGTCTTTTGCACTGACTCAAACGCGCTCCAGCATTCTGTTTAATGCCAGGATGGCATTATCAGCAATGTTCTTCTCCACTTTTATCGGATTGATGATGATACCTTCTTCAATGGCTTCAAGCGCCCATAGCAGGTGAGGCAGATCAATCCGGTTCATTGTAAGACACGGACACATATTCGGATTTAATGAGATGATGTTCTTGTCAGGATTATTGGCGATAAGACGCTTGACAAGGTTCATTTCCGTGCCTATTGCCCAAGAACTACCTGGTTCGGCTTTTTCAATCATGTTTATGATGTACGATGTCGAACCCGCGTAATCAGACAGGGCGACTACCTCACGGCGGCATTCGGGATGAACGATGATATTCATTTCAGGCTGCTCCGCTCTAAGCGTTTCAATATTCGCCGTAGTGAAATTTTCATGGACTGAACAATGTCCTTTCCAAAGAAGTACCTTCAGATCTTCCAGTTCCCCTTCATAGATCAATTCATCCTTATGCGGGTCCCAGACAGCCATTTCATTCAATGGGATTCCAAGGTCAAAGGCGGTATTCCTCCCAAGATGCTGATCGGGAAGAAAAAGGATTCTTTCTTTTTGCGAGAGGGCCCACGAGACCATCCCTTGTGCATTGGAAGACGTCACCGTCGCCCCGCCATTTTTCCCTACAAAAGCTTTGATGGCCGCAGTTGAATTCACATAAGTTAGCGGAAGGATCGTATCGCCAAAAAGATCCTGAAGCTTTGTCCACGCCCGTTCCGTTTGTTCAATATCGGCCATATCCGCCATGGAGCAGCCTGCACGCATATCAGGAAGGATAACCGTCTGCCCTTCTTCCGTCAAAATATCCGCTGTTTCAGCCATGAAATGCACGCCGCAAAACACGATATAATCCGCTTCACGATTTTGCGCGGAAAGCTGTGCCAATTGAAGTGAATCCCCCGTTGAATCCGAAAATTGAATGACTTCCTCCCGTTGATAATGATGACCTGGGATATAAAGACGGGTCCCCAGTCGTTTCTTGATGTCATGGACCCGATTCTCCATCTCTTCCTTTGTCATCGTTTTATACTTTTCAGGCAATGTATTTCCTGCTGTTTTAGCCATCTCCAATATGTTCATTTCAATATCCCCTCCTGCTCTTTGACCTTTGCGCTGATATCAAGTGCCCTGACACTGTGCGTCAAGCTGCCCAACGAAATATAATCTACCCCTGTTTCCCGATATGAGGCTAGATTGTCTAAATGGATTCCTCCAGAAGCTTCAGTAATGATGTGGGCGGGAACCAATTTGATCAGTTGCTTGATTTCTTCGGGGCTCCGGTTATCGAACATGATGATATCTGCACCGGCTTCCACTGCTTCAAGCACCTGCTGCGGTGATTCCGTTTCCACTTCCACTTTAGTGGTATGTCCCAGTTTGGATTTTACCGTTTGAACCGCTTTCGTTATGGACCCAGCGAAAGAAATATGGTTGTCCTTTATCATGACTGCATCATACAGACCATATCGGTGATTGAATGCCCCGCCGGAACGGACCGCATATTTTTCCAGCATCCGCAGGCCCGGTGTGGTTTTTCTCGTATCACAAGCTCTCGTCTTCGTCCCCGCTAATATCATGGCAGCTTTTTGAGCCTGTGTCGCAATTCCGGACATACGCTGCACCAAATTCAAAACGACCCGTTCCCCTTTTAAAAGGGAGGCCATATCGCCGGTCATTTTTGCAAGCTGCTGTCCTTCTTCGAAAACTTCGCCATCTTGAACAAAAAGGAAAACCTCGATTTGCTCATCCAGCAATGCAAATCCCGTCTTGATGACGTCCCCTCCACTGAAGACCCCGCCTTCTTTTGCGATGAATGTCAAAGTACCCTGTTCACCTTGATCAAAAATCGTATCACTCGTTACATCGCATTCCCCTATATCTTCCATTAAAAATTGTTGCAGCATCTGCTTAAGCTTCAATATATTCATATAGTCGTCTCCCTTTCACTCGGTTTTTTACATCCGTGCAAGCAAGGCTAACCGAATTTTCAAGCCATTGGGTGTCATCTTCGTTAGGATAGTCACTGCGGAAATGACCGCCCCTGCTTTCGGTTCTGGTCAATGCGGATTCGGCAATCAGCCACGCCACGATGATGGCATTGATTTTCGTTATTTCCTGTATCGGTAATGCCGTCACTTCCATTTGCAGCAATTTTTCGATATTAAATGTCTCAAGATAATCCTTCAGTCGAGTTAAACCCGCTTCATTTCGAATGATTCCCGCTTCGTTCATTAATTTTTCCTGCAATGTCGTGAGTTCAGGTAGAAAGGAAATTTGACTGGAACTCTTGGACTGCTCTTTTTCTTGCGGTATCGACCTTGCCGGCACTTTAGCAAGGAAACGGCCAAGCGTATTTCCAAAAACCAATCCTTCGAGAAGGGAGTTGCTTGCCAATCGGTTTGCACCATGTACACCAGTGCATGCCACTTCACCAACTGCATACAAAGAGGGTACAGAGGTTTGCCCCGATTCATCCACATCAATCCCTCCCATTAGAAAATGGTTTCCAGGTGCAACCGGGATTTTCCCCAATTGAAGGTCCAGCCCGCTTTTTTCGCATAATGAGCTCACTGTCGGAAAACGATTTTTAAAATCCTTGATCATCGAAATATCCAAAAATACCTTTTCACCGCGCTGCAAATAAGAAAAAATCGTCTGTGCAACAATATGCCTTGGTGCTAGATCCTTCAAGCTATGGACATCCTCCATGATCGGCTTTCCCATTTCCGTCACTAATCTCGCACCATCCCCGCGAACCGCTTCTGAAACCAGCCCTTTCACTTTGCCATTCACAAAAAGCAGGGTCGGATGGAATTGTATGAATTCCATGTCACGCACTTTTGCACCGGCCTTGAATGCAAGTGCGATCCCATCACCTGAAACCGTTTGTGAATTTGAAGTGAAATGGTATAGGGAACCACAGCCGCCTGTTGCCAAAACCGTCCGTTCCGCGTGATAGGCAACAAGTTCCCCTGCCTTATCAAGTGTTTTGACGCCTATGCAAGAATCATCTTTCCCGATGATCAACTCCACTGCAGCAACATTCTCCATCACAGTAACCGATGATTTTTTCAAGCAGCCTATAAGATGTTCCATCATGTACTTTCCGGTAGCATCCCCGTGACTATGGAGGATTCTTCGTTCACTGTGGGCCCCCTCCATGCCAAGCAATAAAATTCCGTCATCATCTCGGTCAAATCGCATACCCGAAGCAATAAGTTCAGCTATAACCGAAGGTGCCTCTTCAACGAGTTTTTCCACTGCCTTCACCTTGTTATATCGCTGACCAGCCGCCAGCGTATCTTTTTTATGAAAGGATACTCGATCACGATCAGATATTGCAGCAGCAATCCCGCCCTGGGCTAAATAAGAATTACCATGACGGATATTTGATTTTGTGATGAGTATCACATGCTTATGTTCACTTGCTTCCAATGCCGTTTTCAAGGCAGCAATCCCACTGCCTATCACGATGATATCCGCTTTTACCATTATTTCATTCCTCCTGTTTATGACAGGTGTCTTGACAACTATATTTACATATTATTAAACTATTATCAAGAGTTTTTTAAGATTAAAGGATGGAAGTGATTTCTTGATTTATTTGGATTACGCCGCTACAACTCCGATTGATGAGGAGGCTCTTGACGTATTCAGCCAAGCATCCCGGAAGTTTTTCGGGAATGCGAGCAGTTTGCATGATATTGGCTCTGAAGCGGCACGTTTATTGGATATGTCACGGCAGCAACTCGCAGAAATGCTGAACATAAAAAAGGAAGGAATCATCTTTACGAGCGGCGGATCAGAAAGCAACATGCTTGCGATCGATACTTTCATCGCTTCGAAACCATCCTGGCAGAACCACTTGATTGTAAGCCGGACTGAACATGCATCTCTTGCCAATTTCGTCGAAAAGCTTGAACAAGATGGCTTCGAGGTTACTTATTTACGGCATTTGAAAGATGGCCGTGTTGATATTGAACATCTGCAGGAATGCATGTCGGAGAGAACATGCTTAGTCATTGTCCAACATGTGAATTCGGAAATCGGGGTCATTCAACCCATTGAGCAAATAAGTGAAATCGTTCGAAAACACAAGGCTTTTTTTCATGTGGATTGCGTCCAATCATTTGCTAAATTACCACTTGGCAAGATAGCCGCCTCATGTGATGGACTATCCGTTTCCAGTCATAAAGTTTATGGTCCAAAAGGGACTGGGGCCGTCATTTTCCCGGCCATCCATCAGTTGAAGGCTTCGGTACCGAATATCACTCATGAATATGGTTTCAGACCAGGAACAGTGGACGTCCCCGCGATAGCTTCCTTCGTGACCGCTGCTAAGAAATTGGGCGACATCATGGAAGATGAACGAAAACGGATCTCCGCACTTAGGACGCAATTGATTCAACGGCTGACGGAAAGGAAAATCGATTTTCAAATCATTGAAGCAAAATACGAGCAATTGCCTCACATATTGGCGCTGACCTTCGCTGGATTGCAAGGACAGTACATCATGCTGGAATTAAACCAGAAAGGATTCGCCGTTTCGACGGGAAGCGCCTGCCAAATCGGAAAACAGGATCCTTCAAAAACGATGATGGCCATTGGAAAAAGCGAAGATGAAGCCCATCAATTCGTCCGCTTTTCCTTTGGCAAAAACACGACGGCCGACGACATTCACAAGTTGGCGGACTGCATCGAAGGAATAGCTTCCATTCGATAAAACCCTCCAATCTGTGTTAGAATGTTTGTAATTAAAGAGGTGAATGTTTATGGAAAGAAAGAAATTACTTGGGGAAGAAAGACGGACGAAACTCTTACATTTATTGCAAACAAGCACGGAGCCTGTAACGGGCAGCGAGCTTTCGCAAATAACGAATGTAAGCCGGCAGGTTATCGTTGGTGACATAACCCTCCTGAAAGCGCGGAATGAACCTATCATTGCCACAAGCCAAGGCTATCTGTACCTGCAAACGGGGAGCACGCAGAAGCCGGAAAGGATCATTGCTTGCCAGCACGATCCTTCCCGGACCCAAGAAGAACTATATTTACTAGTGGATATCGGCATCACGGTGAAAGATGTCAAAATCGAGCACCCCGTATACGGCGACCTAACCGCTTCCATCATGGTCAGCAGCCGTAAGGAGGTCCAGCAATTCCTTTCAAGGGTGACGGCAACGAATGCATCGTTTTTATCGGAACTAACGAGCGGCATCCATCTCCATACACTGAGCGCATCATCTGAAGAACTGCTCGACGAAGCGGAGTGCGCTTTGAGGGATGCCGGCATTTTAGTCGATTGAATGAACGAAAAATCCTCAAAAATAGGGCTTTTGAGGATTTTTTTTATGGACTCTCATGCTCACTCATCATTGGAATTGCTTTCATTTGAGCTTCCATTCCCGGAGTTTTCATCTTCGTTACTTCTCAACTGCCCTATAAGGCTAATGACGGAACCGACCGCCTGTACCCATCCCCCCATCACTTGGATTAATTCTGCATCAGATGGCTTCTCTTCCAAATTAGGATATTGATACTTTTGCTGTTCCTGCTCCTTATCTTGTTCTTCTTGTTCATGATTCTTATCTTGGTCTTTTTCTAGAATGCTATTTTTAAGTTCGGCAATTCCACCCATCGCTTGCATCGAATTACCAATCGCCTGCAACAAATTTCCCGTAGCATTGAAGGCCTGTTCCGGTTCATCCGGATTTTCGTATGCCCCCGCCAAAGCGGTTCCTCCTCCCAACGCTTGAATCAGATTGCCTTTGATGATTAATTCCTGTTTCGTTATTTCATCAAAGTCAATGACTAGACCTAAGATAACAGTCGAATTTCCGATTGCCTGTATTATATTCCCGAATTTATCCAGGGACCAGGTTTCTTCCGCGTCGGCCAATAAGGCATTTCCTGTTGCTTGAAGTTCATTTCCAATCAAATCCAAGTTCTTACGAAATTCTTCGTCCAAGACATGGGACGGTGTACCAGCAACAGCTGAAATGATGGTACCTATCGCTTGGGTCCACGAACCGAAAGTTTCTTTGAATTGATTATCCATCTCTGGTGACCACCACCCTCTCTCTACATTTTTGATTAAAAAGGTGCATCCACTGAATTAGTTTTCAAATATGTATTTGCCAGTTCCACATGTGGCCTACCGAGATTTACTTATTGTATTTGCTTTCAGCACAATCGGTGTTTGTTTTCCATCCAGAATCATAGGCACTTTTTATCATGAAAAACTTCTCCATCTTCCCAGAATCCAATAAACCTGCCTATTGCTATATATTTCATCAAATGACAGCCCACCATTTTAGGAACTTGTACACAAGGGAAATACAAATCTTAACGAACACAAAAAATGCCCCGGAAATAATTCCGGGGCACCCATCTTATTCATCGTACTCAGCTTTTAACATTCATCGTTGCGGTACACCAGTTTGGACTTTAAAACATGAATAGCTTCCCATGATCGATACCGTACATCCTAAGGCCTCGAGCTCAGAGATCGCTCCTGGGATGAGGACATCGTCAAGGGACATTTCGATGTCGATGATGAAGAAGTAATTGCCCAATCCTGTTTTCATTGGTCTTGATTCAATCTTGGAAAGGTTAAGTTTCCTCCAGGAAAAAGCGGAAAGGACTTGGTGCAGCTGCCCTGAGTGGTCGGCAGGCAGCTGAATCATCAAGGTCGTTTTCTTGTCCCCTTCAACGGTCAAATGCCCTTCATAGTCGACTTCACTGTTGGATACGACGATAAACTTGGTGTGATTATGTTCGTAATCGTGAATATTTTGTTTGGCAATCGTCAAACCGTACTCCTCCGCAGCCATATCATTCGCAATCGCCGCAATATTGATATCGGGATTCTCCATCACCATTTTCGCAGCGGCTGCTGTGGATGTGACATACTCATACGGAATGCCCCTTAGCTCATTATGTAGGAATTTGCGGCATTGAGCGATGGCATGGGAATGCGAATAAACCATGTCAGGTTTGAAACCAGGATATGCATGATCCGGGTGCACCATATAATGCTGTTGGATTGGAATCGTCACTTCGCCTTTCATCGGCAATGTGACTTCATGGATTAAGTAATCCATCGTTATATTTACCGAACCCTCTAAAGCATTCTCGATCGGCACGAGCGCGTGATTCACTTCCCCGTCCCGAACAGCATCAAGGCAGTCCGGAATCGTGTTCATCGGTATTTTTATATCATTAGGAAATAGTCGCGATACAGCTAAATCCGTGAACGTTGCTTTTGGTCCAAGAAATGCAATTTTCGCTGTCATATTATAAACTCCTTTTCACGGAAAATCTATTGTTTATGTTATGCCATTTTCTGATTTTTTACAATAGTTAATCGTTAATTTCCTCTTACAAATGAAAACAGCCTGAAGACAAACCCGATAATAAATGAGTTTGTCTTCAGGCTATTTTATGTTTTTAAACGTTGACCTCGCTTTCCGCGGACGGTCACCTGTTTGAACAGATTTACTATTGCATTTTAATGAAAGCTGCCGGATTATTTCCCGGAGCTACTATCGTCCCCAACATAAATCCATTACGGTCTGCACCGCATGAAACGAATAGGCAAACTTTTTTGTTCAGTATCAGTTGGAAAAGGTTTGGGAACCTTTTGTCTACAAACTGACAGCCTGTACATGTGTCATGTACAGGCTGTTTTCATGCGCCGTTACCAATGATTTCGACTTTTTCGACGAACTCCATTTTACGCAGTTTAGTGAGCAGTTCATTAATATCCATCGTCATCCCACCCGTATTCAGGGATAGGGTGACATTTGCACGTCCCTGTAAAGGAATCGTTTGGTGGATGGTCATGATGTTGCAACCGGATGAGGCGACGAGCCGTAAAAGCTCCGATAGAGTACCAGAACGATCTTCAAGATAGAAGAACAGTGTAATCAGCTTTTCCTTAACAACTGTATGAAACGGAAAAACCGTGTCACGGTATTTGTAAAAAGCACTCCTGCTTAGGTCCACTCGCTGTACCGCTTCCCAAACTGATTCCGCTTTTCCCCGTTCAATCATTTCTTTTGCATCCAGCGTTTTTTTCATCGCTTCGGGAAGGACATCCTCTCGAACGAGGAAAAATTTCTGATCGGACTTATTCAAACTCCGCACGCCTCCTTTTGCCTGCCATCATGTTCTCCAATCAATCAACAAATTCAAATTCATATTCAAGGATACGGACGATATCGCCATTTGTCGCACCTTTTTGGCGAAGGCCTTCGTCGACTCCGAATGAACGAAGCTGTCTGGCGAAACGACGTATGGACTCTTCACGGGTGAAGTCAGTCATTTTGAATAGACGCTCGATCTTGAATCCTGATACGGCAAAGCTGCCATCGGGTTCGCGTTCAATGTTAAATTCATCCGACTGTGATGTATGTTTATATAGAACCCGATGGATTCCAGTATTCTCTTCTTCATGTTCAAGAGGGAACTCAGGGGTCTCTTCAATTTTATCAGCGATTGCATAAAGAAGCTCACGGATCCCTTCACGCGTCACGGCAGAAATCGGGAAGACAGGATAGTCTTCTTCCAGCTTTTCTTTGAAAGCAGCTAAGTTATCTTCTGAGTCCGGCATATCCATTTTACTTGCTACAATGATTTGCGGACGTTCAGTCAAGCGCAGGTTATACTCTTCCAATTCTTTATTGATTGTTTGGTAGTCTTCATATGGATCCCGGCCTTCAAGACCCGACATATCGATTACATGAACGATTACCCTCGTTCTTTCAATATGGCGCAGGAATTGATGTCCAAGTCCCACTCCTTCTGAAGCGCCTTCGATCAGACCAGGTAAATCGGCCATGACGAAGCTGCGGTGATCTTCCGTTTCCACCATTCCTAGGTTCGGTACGATCGTTGTAAAATGATATTCGGCAATTTTAGGCCTTGCTGCGGATACGACAGAAAGCAAAGTGGATTTCCCTACACTTGGGAAACCAACCAAACCGACATCAGCCAACAGTTTCAATTCCATGACGATATCGCGTTCTTGGCCGGGTTCGCCATTCTCCGCGATTTCAGGTGCAGGATTGGCAGGCGTGGCAAAACGGGAATTTCCCCGGCCTCCGCGGCCACCTTTGGCGATAACGGCGCGTTGTCCATGCTCAACTAAATCAGCAATGACTTCCTTCGTTTTATCATCGATGACAACGGTGCCAGGTGGAACCTTGATGACCATATCTTTTGCAGCCGCACCATGCATGTTTTTGGACATGCCATGTTCTCCGCGAGGTGCCTTAAAGTGACGTTGGTAACGGAAATCCATTAATGTACGCAAGCCCTCTTCCACTTCAAATATGACATTGGCCCCATTACCGCCATCTCCGCCAGCCGGTCCGCCTTTAGGTATGAATTTCTCACGACGATAAGCAACTATCCCGTTACCACCGTCTCCGCCTTTTACATAGACTTTCGTTTGATCGACAAACATGCTATCACTTCCTTGTTTTCTGCAAGTCAATTCTTGCTGTATACTTCTCTAAAAGTTAATATCCATCTTAAAAAATATTTCATCCTCATTACATTCAAGAATTTCAATTGATTGCTCGGCCGTTAATGAACTTTCCAAAAACTCGATCACTGGGGATTGATCAATGAACCTGCCTTGCATATGAAATGTACAGTGCATATCGCTCACTTCTTTTTTACACATAGAAACAGCCAGTATATTTTCAAAAAACGGATCCAGGTTTTTATCCAGAATCTTGAAGAAATCGTTTGTCCAGCGATACATCAGCCCGTCCATCTCGGTTGAGCCTTCAAAAACATCAATGATTTCATATTCGCAAAAAAATGATCCATTATTCCAATTCGACGTCAACAGCATCTCGGTGAACTTGGGCAAATTCAAACTGGAAAGTCGTGCTTCATTCTGGGTTTCAACAATGATTTCATCAATGATGCCCTTGACACGATCAATTCTGTTCAACTCCAGATTCCCTTTGATGATTTGAATTTTATTCAGCCAGTCATGCCTGGTTTGACGCAGAGTTTCAATAGTCGTCCAATTTTTATCCATTATTAACACCTTCAATTATGATAAAGAAACTTTTTTCAGCTCTATCATGTTGAATACTTCCATTTGTACAGTATATCAAAAAAACAACAAACAGGAAATGAAGCTCGATTCACATGCCTTCACATGAAAGCCCCCGTCCAAAAAATACAGCCGCACACCCTGAGTTCTTTGGACGATGGTAGAGCCATTTGAACTAAAAAAGAGAATGGGCCTTATTTATGCACCAATTGGAGATATTATAGTTGAATTGGAGTGTCTATTTGGTTTAACCAAATCGGATGGATGAATAATCTTGGATTTACCCCCTGAAAGTTTAAGAAAGCCCGCCTATTGGCGAGCCTTTTGTAAGTCAGAGGTTGTTTCCTTATACTAATGACTAAAGTCTCCTGCAAAATGCTGGTTCGTTCCTATAGTATAAATAAAGGGCCGGACCCCTTCATCACTATATAGCATACCATTATTAATAATGACGCGGTATATAGTGTCTTGTAGAAGGAATCAGACCCTTTTGAGTCAGCCTCTGTTCAAAGATGCCAATTATGCTTCTTGTGCAACTGGATATACGCTTACTTTTTTACGGTCACGTCCGAAACGTTCGAATTTAACAACACCGTCTACTTTAGCGTATAGAGTATCGTCTCCACCACGGCCTACGTTCTCACCAGGATAGATTTTTGTTCCGCGTTGACGGTAAAGGATAGAACCACCAGATACGAATTGACCATCTGCACGTTTAGCGCCAAGACGCTTGGAGATTGAGTCACGTCCGTTCTTTGTAGAACCTACTCCTTTTTTCGAAGCGAAGAACTGAAGATCTAATCTTAACATTTGTTCCACCTCCTATTGGTTGAGGATAATTTTCATGTATTTACCATAATCACGTTCGATGGTTTGCAGCGATATGAGCATTCCGTTCAAAAGCAGCTGAACCTTCTCTTCCGATTCCGGCGAAAGATTCCCCGGAATGGCGCAGCGAAGATAGCCGCCTTCTCGCCCTTGCTCAATCTCAGGCTCTACGTCCGTTAAGGACATGATGGCATTGACTGCCCCGAAGGAAACAGCCGATACACCTGCACAAACGATATCAGAACCTTTTTTAGCAAAATCAGCATGTCCGCTTAAGGTGAACGAAGCAATCCGTTCCTGCGGAGCATCAAATACAACTTTGATCATCTAGAATCAGCCCTTACGCGTTGATTGCTTCGATAACAACTTTAGTGTATGGTTGACGATGACCTTGTTTTTTACGATTGTTTTTCTTCGCTTTGTATTTGAAAACAGTGATTTTCTTTTGCTTACCTTGTTTTTCGACAGTACCTGTTACAGTAGCGCCTTCAACTAGTGGAGCACCGACTTTCACGTCTTCGCCACCTACGAATAAAACTTTGTCAAATGTAACAGTTTCGCCTGCTTCTGCGTTTAATTTTTCAATGTAAACCGCTTCGCCAGCTGCTACTTTAATTTGTTTACCGCCAGTTTCGATAATTGCGTACATACTTGCACCTCCTTAAATGTCTCAGACTCGCCAATCACAGGCGTTTTACCAAAAAGGCAAAAGCTTAAAACCTGATGTTGAGCGGTTGTAGCACGGGTGCTACAAACATAACATTAAAATCCTACCATGAAACAGGAAAGGCTGTCAATATATTTATAACAATTCCCGCTCTTCACTCGAAAGCCCGCCCGATTTCCTGAATGCTTCCGAACCGCTTGATGGAATAGGCATTCGTCAAACCTGGGATAAAAGACAGGAATATCTTTTTAGCGATCAATTCCTCCAATGCCGGCCGATATGATTCCTTTTCACCAAGCAGCACGTCCGCCACCGCTTTACTGACCTCCACCCATACCGCTTCATCATCCGTCTTCCTGTGTTCCAGCAGTTCACGTTCCAACCGGAAGGCCACCGTTTCCGGGCTCTCGATTTTACCGCTTCCACTGCACACAGGGCAAGGCACCGTCGTCATTTCACTTAAAGACGGGGAGGTTCGCTTTCTCGTCATTTGTAAAATGCCCAGTTCCGTAAAACCGATGACCTGGATTCGCTTCTCATCTCTCACCGCTTCCTTTTTGACGATTTCGATGATTTCCTGCTTATGCCGGGACTGGTCCATATTGATGAAATCTATTAGGATGATTCCGCTGATATTCCTCAATCTCAGTTGACGGGCGACCTCTTTCGCCGCAGCCTGATTGACCGCAAACAAGGTTGCTTCCTTCGCCACCTTGCCGGTGAACTTACCTGAATTGACATCGATTACGGTGAAAGCTTCCGTTTCTTCAAAAATTAAATATCCGCCATTATCAAGCCAAACGATTTTCTTGGCCATTTTCTCAACTTGCGCTTCCACATTCCATTCGGAAAAAATATTCTTGGTACCCGCTACATGGGATATTTCCCACTCCTTACGGTTTTCCTGTATCCACTTTTTCAACTCGCGATAGGCCTCGAAGTCATCGATGGCAAGTTCCCCATTCGCCGTTCCCGACATTTCGGAAATGATCATATCAAGGTATGCGTCCCTTTCATAGAGAAGGGACGGGGCCTTTAGGGACGCAGCCTTGACTTCAAGCCCTTTATGGAGCTCCCGCAATCCAGTTAACCTGTCAAGGAAGACCGATTCACTTTCGTTCTCCATCGAGGTGCGGACAATCAGTCCCTCATCAGGATTTTTATGCTGCATGGCCGTTTCCCGCCATTGCTTCTGAAGATCGTCGTTTTTGAATTTCTTTGAAACACCAACATAATCTATTCCATGTATGTAAACGAGGGACTCCGTTGAAAACTCGATCAGCCCCGTCAATTTAGCTCCTTTTGTTCCCGTTTCATCCCGGGTCACCTGAACTAGCAGCTTTTCTCCCTGACGGACAAATTGACCGATGGATGCTTTCCCATCACTTTTTTTTGTAAGCTGGAAGGAGGGAATCTCGTCACGGTGTAAAAAACCATTCTTCTCTGCACCATAATCAATGAAGGCGGCATCCATTCCCGGCAGCACCTTCGTCACCTTCCCAAGATAAATATTACCGACCGTACTGCGCTTTTGAGGCGGCATGATTTCAAGTTTACGCAAAACACCATTCTCAAGGACGGCCACTCTTTTTTCGCGTGAAGCTAGGTTCGCGATCATTTTTTTCATCAAAAAAAATCCTCTCCTCAATTTGAAGAAAGGATAACATATTTAATAAGAATATAATAGGTCGCCGATTTTCCCGTTCGTCATTTTCTCCGAAAAATAGGCGTGAAGGATTTCCGTTTCATCCAACGAGCCGCTCTCTTTCCCGTTTTTCATGATGATGACGGGGTGTTTACAGCCGCGTTGAAACAGTTCCAGCACTTTATAAATCGGTTCTTGTGAATCCACCGATATCGGCTTCAGTTTCGCCAAATCATTCGTATGCCCGTAATGGCGCTGCAAAAGAAAGCGGATGAACGCGTAATACCTCTGCCGCCATTCCATGACGAGTGAGAGACTTATGAAAAAGATGATGAGCCAGATGTTCAAATTGAGCGGATCCAGTATGATCCAGGTCAAAAAAGCCAGGACAGCGAATACTGCAGAAAAGTGAAGGGTATGTTTCTGCGCTTCCAAAAAGGTGCAGTATAGGGAAATGCCGATGAATAGCAAGCGTCCCCCGTCCAAGGGCCAAATTGGCAGCAGATTAAAAATCAGCAGCATGAGATTCATATACAAAAAGGGCTGATACAGCTCATATGGGATAATAGTGAAGAAATAGAGCAAAAAAGCTGCACCAATGAGCCAAACATGTTGAAGCGGACCGGCAAGCACCACCGCCAAATCCTCCTTCAAACTCTTATTTCCATACTCCTCAGTCTCGACAGCCCCGCCAAAAGGAAGCAGCTGGATTGACTTTATCCGCCATTTGAAGTGCTGGGCACAGACAGCATGCCCCATTTCATGAATGAAGACGATGAGCAGCAGCATCATCATTTCAACGAAATGGGCTGTGAGGATGGCGATGCCAATGACAAACCACAGTGTCGGGTGCACCCTGATTTTAAACAGTAACTTCGCATATTCACTCAAAGGAAATCACCTTTTTAGGATCGACGAAAGCATCATTTTCTTTTATCGCTAAATAAAATCTGCCCTTCGATCCATCTTCACTTAGTGTAACCTGTCCGACTTCATTGCCCTTTTTAACGAACTCATACAATTTCACATCAATTTCTTTCAGCTGCCCATACCAAGATTCAGTTTTATTGGCATGCTGAATGACTACCGTCTTTCCGATCCCCTCCTTTTCACCGGCAAAAATGACGACCCCTTCATTAACGGCCTCGACCTTTGAGCCTTTGCTCGTTTCCAATATGATTCCCTCACCGTTCGTCTCGAAGTTTTGGGTAATCTTCGCAGAAGCAGGCATTGCATATTCTTCATTCGAATCAACAGTTTCCGTATCGGCATCATTCGGTAAAAAAGCGATTGGTTTACCAAATGCACTTTCATACCAGTTGGAAATTGAAGCGAACTGAAATTCCTTGTTCATGTTCTCCATGACAAAACTCCTGGCAGGGTCAAGCCGCACTGAAGGGTGTTTGAACATCACCGCTACTATCAGGAACAGGCATACACTGGCAAGGATTTTAAAGAAAAAATATTCTTTCTTGAAGAGCGGATGATCTTTCTCTGAATACCCGTTATATGAATCAATCCCATATGGTTCCTCATTGTTGATTTCCGTCCAACTGCTGCTTCCTGCCGGCTTATCATTAAACTTGCGTCTCTTGGCGATACGATTTCGGATATCTTTCCTGCGATCATCCATTCCAGATTCCCCTCCCTGCTCATGTCAAAGCGCTATATTACAACGTATGAGCAACTTGTCCAGACTATGACGGAGAAAAGATATTCTTTCTGCACATCCTGAAAAATTTTTCCCAATGAAAAATCATCCGGAAACTAATGAATTTCCAAGGTGATTTCTGTATCGATTCAGAAAATCTAATAATTGAGATTGATATTGTTCCCCGAAATTTGTTATAATAAAGTGGTTTTAACATTATTGAGGGGGAACATTTTTTTATGTCAATCGAAATAGGCAGCAAAGTACAAGGTAAAGTAACAGGTATCACTAATTTTGGAGCATTCGTAGAATTACCAGGAGGCTCAACAGGTCTTGTGCATATCAGTGAGGTAGCAGATAGCTATGTAAAAGACGTAAATGACCATCTTAAAGTAGGCGACCAAATTGAAGTAAAAGTGATTAGTGAGAAAGACGGAAAAACTGCCTTGTCCATCAAAAAGGCTATAGATAGACCCGAAGGGCAAACCTCTTCTTATACCAAACGCCCACCACGCCAAGGGGATAGCCGTTCTAAAGATTTTCGTTCAAAAGGTAATTTCCAACCAAAGGAAAATTTCGAAGATAAAATGGTGCGCTTTTTAAAGACTAGCGAAGAAAATTTATCGACTCTTAAACGCAGCACTGAATCAAAACGCGGCGGCAGAGGCGGAAGACGCGGATAACCCGCTGCATTTTAGCATATAGAACAGGCAAGCCGGGATACGGCTTGCCTTTTTTATTTTCATGAAGTTCCGTGCAAAAAAAAAGCGAGGGCATCAAATGCTCCCCGCTTCTGGACAAAAGAATATAGATTTACCGCACGCTAAAGAATTTTTTCAACTTGGACATGAAGCCCTTTGGTTCGCTGCCAATTGGAGTCAAGGGCACAGATTCACCAAGGATCCTTCTGGCAATGTTCCGATAGGCAAGCGAGACTCTATTGTCCGGATTGTAGGCAATGGGTTCCTTTTTATTCGCTGCCACGATGACCTGGTCATCATCAGGAATGACGCCGATCAAATCAATCTTAAGAAAATCGGCAACTCCATCGATATCCATTTCTTCATCCTCATGAAGCAAATGGCCGCGAATCCGGTTGATGATCAATTGAGGCGGTTCAATATGCTCTTCTTTTTCAAGCAGGCCAATAATACGGTCAGCATCCCTTACAGCAGGTCTCTCTGCCGTCGTAACGATAATCGCCTTGTCTGCCCCAGCTATGGCATTCCTGAACCCCTGTTCGATGCCTGCAGGGCAATCAATGATGACATAATCATAGTCAGGCTTCATATCGCTTATGAGTTTCCTCATCTGCTCTTCATTCACCACTGTTTTATCACTATTTTGCGGAGCGGGAAGCAAATAAAGCAAATCCTCGAAATGTTTATCCTTAATGAGCGCCTGGTGTATCTTGCAGCGCCCTTCGACCACATCGACCAAATCATAGATGATGCGATTCTCCAATCCCATGATCACATCCAAATTCCGAAGACCAATATCCGTATCAATCAAGCAAACCTTCTTGCCTAGAAGAGCTAAAGATGTTCCTAAATTGGCGGAGGTGGTCGTTTTCCCGACACCACCCTTACCGGATGTTATAACTATTGCCTCTCCCACGATTAGAGACCCCCTTCTAATCTATTTAAATTAGGTCTATATTTCTTTAAAACTTGCAGTTTTTCTATAATGATATTTTCTTCTTCATCCATGAAGGCACATTCCAGGTCATGTCCCCATTTTGAATATTGATCAGGAGATAAGTTCACTTGTCCGGCAATGCGCAGCTGGGCAGGCTTCATGACAGAGGCAGCTATGATGGCCTCATTATTCCCTTTATATCCGGCATGGGCTATTCCCTTTAGCTGTCCCATGATATATATGTTGCCACCCGCACGAACCGTTCCGTCGGGATTGACATCCCCAATTAACAGTAAGTCACCGGGAACTTCAAAAACCTGTCCCGACCTTATCACCTTTGTCACGGTCGTCACTTGGTTTTCTTCTTTCCATCGTTTCGCTTCATCCTTCGTCAGGACATTCGAAATCATCTCAACCACGAAAAGCTTCTTCTTTTTATGGATGACCTCTTTAATCTTTTCTTCTTGTTGTTCATCAAGATAGCGGTTCCCTGTATGTACTTTTACGGAAATGGACGGGTCATTTTCTTGAAACTGATAGTTTGCCGAAAGCTTCACTTCTAACTCTTTCAATAATTCGGAAAATGAGCAAGAATCATCGAGATGAAGCATAAACCCGTCTTTTGTTCCCTTAATCATGACATTTTGCTGAATTCTTTTATTCATGACGTTTGTTTCACCTCAATGAAATATAATTCGACATAGGAAAACAAATTTCCTTTTTCTACGTACACGGAAAAGAGAAAATACATTTCCCACCTGCTTCTTAAAGACACAGGAACGTTATTCCGTTTCTCCTTGCAAATCAAGCATTTCAATCATTCTTTTTAAAGGATAGCAGCTGATGATAATGAATGCGAGATTCAATAATAATGTCGGAATCAATCTCCGTTCCGCAAATTCACCAAATCCCATATCTGCAAATGATAGGATGATATTCATCTGAAAGATGACAACCTCTAAAACTGCCGTGAATAAAAGCGCAGTAAGGCAGGCAACCAAAATATTATTTTGCAGGATTTTCATGCTTTTCGATATCAGATAGGCAAGAAAAGGCAGCAGGAACATGTAAATTCCAAGGATTTCTGTATATACGACATCATAAGTCAACCCAAGAATCGCCCCATAAAGCATACCCATTTTCCTGGACCCGTACATGGTCAGGAAAAAAACGAATATCATCATGAAATGGGGCACGAGGATTTTATCGGCCCCGAATGCATCTCCAGCGAACATCTGGGCGAAGATGCTTTCAAAAACAAAAAAAACCAAGGCTATGAAAGAAAGGATGAAATATCTCACTCAGCTTCATCCTCCCCTTCACTTTCTTTCGGTACACCGTCCACTTCACGCTGAACGACCATGACATTATTAATATCATAAAAATCCGTCGAAGGTTCGATATATGCAGTCTGGTTCAATCCATATTGATCCACTTTGACATCGACAACTTTCCCGATCAGCAGACCTTTCGGAAAGATTCCTCCATAACCGGATGTGATGACCAATGAATTCTTCTTGATCTTTTTATCGTAAGGAATCCGTTTCATCAGCAAAAGGTTCTTCTTATCATCGAACCCTTCAATCAAGCCATATGCTTTATCATCACCCTGAACGATGGCTGAGACACGGTTGGCTTTATCGATCGAACTTAAAAGTTGAACCGAGGCCGTGAAATCCGTCGCCGATTTCACCTTACCGACTAACCCATTGGAAGTGATGACAGCCATGTTTTTTTCTACCCCATTACGCTTCCCTTTATTGATCGTCAGCATTTCATGCCAGCGGTCGGGATTACGGCCGATGACCGTCGCCTGAGTGGGCGAATACTTCCGCAGGTCATCTTCTTTTTTGAGGTTGTCGCGTAGTTCTTCATTTTCTTCCTTTAAATCTTGGACTTGGGTTTTCAATAATACATATTCATCCAAGCGGGCTTTCAATTTTTTGTTTTCATCGTATGTATGTTGAAGGTCTTTTAAGCCCCCTACAAAACCTGTTATACCCGATACTGGCTTATTAAACACATTTCCGACCCAGCCTGTCGTATCTTTCAGGAATTGCTCCGGCCAGGTCAACTCTTCTCTCTCCCTTAATGAAAAACCGATCAATGCCACGAGAACGATAATACTAACGAGCAAGAGAAGGAGCTTTTTATTAAAAAACTGTGGCATGGTGATTACACCTCTATCTAAAATTTACTCTATGGTTTTTAAAATTACACTATGGATTCAATGAAACAGCAAAACATAAGAAAACCGGCTCAAAATTGCACCTTTTGTTGAGCCGGCCCTATTTGAGAAGTGATGCTTATCGCGAATCTCTTGATTTAGTCTTGAATAAATGAATGTGGTCCAGCGCTTTTCCCGTTCCGATCGCAACACAATCCAGCGGATTTTCAGCGATGATCACCGGCATTTGCGTTTCTTCACTGATGACTTTATCCAAATTGCGCAGCAAAGCACCCCCGCCTGTCAGTACAATGCCTCTGTCCATGATGTCAGCGGCTAATTCAGGTGGTGTTTTCTCTAAAGTGTTTTTCACGGAATCCACAATTGCAGAAACGGTGTCGCTTAATGCTTTGGATATTTCCTCAGCTGTAATTTCGATCGTTTTTGGTAATCCAGTCAATAGGTCACGGCCGCGAATTTCCATGTTTTCGACGCCTTCCGTGTCTCCAGCAGAACCAATTTCCATTTTGATCGCTTCAGCAGTACGCTCACCGATCATCAAATTGTAGTTCTTACGGATGTAGACGATTATGGCATCATCCATTTCGTCACCGGCAATACGGATCGATTGGCTTGTAACGATTCCGCCAAGGGAAATGATGGCCACTTCCGTCGTCCCTCCCCCGATATCGACGACCATGCTGCCTGTAGGCTCCCAAACGGGAAGGTCCGCCCCGATCGCTGCTGCAAACGGTTCTTCGATAGGATATGCGTCACGGGCTCCAGCTTGTCTTGCTGCATCGATGACTGCACGCTGCTCAACTGCCGTAATTCCAGAAGGCACACAAATCATGACATATGGCTTGTTGCCGAATACGCCCTTCTTTTGAGCTTCCTTCATATAGTACTTCATCATGGTAGCCGTCGTTTCATAATCGGCAATTACTCCATCCTTCATCGGGCGCAGGGCAACCACGTTACCAGGCGTACGGCCGATCATGTTTTTGGCATCGTTTCCGACTGCAACGATTTGCTTTGTATCTGTTTGCACCGCTACAACCGATGGTTCACGTACTGCGATGCCTTTTCCCTTCACATAGACAAGCGTATTCGCCGTTCCTAAATCAATCCCTATATCTCTTGCTCCAATTCCAAACATTATGGTATCTCCCTTTCGTAAACAAAAATGCCTTTTTATAAGTTCAAATAATAATTTGTCGTTTTTTGACAATAAGAGTTTTGAAAAAGTTTCCTCTTTTAAAAATCATAAACAATATTATATCGTATCGTCAAAAAATTTGATAGTGTCATAAATAACCTTTTTCCTTCAAGCTAACATATTTATGTTCCCCGATGATGATATGGTCCAATACTTCAATGCCGATTATTTTACCACATTCGACTAACCTTTTTGTCACTTCAATATCTTCTCTGCTGGGAGAGGGGTCTCCGGAGGGGTGGTTATGAAGACAAATGATAGAGGCAGCTGACCTTTTGAAAGCCTCTTTAAAGACCTCGCGCGGATGCACGATCGAGGCATTGAGGCTCCCGATGAATACCGTAGTTTTTTGTAGCACTTGATTTTTCGTATTTAAATAGAGACAGACGAAATGTTCCTGTGATAAAAACCGCATTTCCTCCATGCAATAATTAGCTCCATCTTCAGGAGATCGAATCACATAACGGTCTTGGTCATTCAAATTGTTAATTCTCCTGCCAAGTTCGACAGAGGCCAGGATTTGTATCGCTTTTGCTTCACCAATCCCTTTAATCACGGTCAGTTCTTCCACTGAGGCTTCTTTTAGCAGGCGCAGGCCCTTGAAGGAATTGATGAGCCTGCCGGATAGTTGCAGGACTGATTCTTCCCTTGATCCTGTCCTCAATAGCAAAGCAAGCAATTCCTGATTGGAAAGACTTTGCGGCCCGTCCTGGAGAAACCTTTCGCGCGGCCTCTCTTCTTTCGGGTAATCCCGTATTAACATTTTTTCGCTCAAAAGATCAACCCTTCCTTAGAAAAGGGAAGATGCCAGGGGAAATCAGATTATCCTAACTCTTCCTGCATCGCTTTAAGTTCCCGGGCCAGTCTTGAGACCGGAAGCCCGACGACTGAGAAATAGTCCCCTTTGATTTGTTTGACAAGAAGAGATCCGTATCCTTGAATCCCATAGCCGCCAGCTTTATCAAAAGGTTCCCCGCTATCCAGATATCGTTCGATTTCAGCTTCTGGCAGCTCCCAAAATGTCACTTCCGTTTTTTCTGCGAATACTCTGCGATGCTTTCCGAACAGGATGGCGACACCTGTGTATACTTCATGTGTCCGTCCTGATAACATTTCCAGCATTCTTTTTCCATCCGCCCTGCTTACCGGCTTACCCAAAATCTTACCATCAAGGACAACAACGGTATCCGAGCCGATTACCCAGCTTTCCTGAAATTTTGCTGCGATGGCTTCCGCTTTACGGGATGCCAGTTCTTTCACCGCTGCATCAGCACACATGTTTTCATCAATACTTTCATCAACATTGGAATTCATGCTTTCAAAGGGGATTTGAAGAAATTGAAGAAGTTCTTTACGACGTGGTGATGAGGAAGCTAAAATCAATGGCTGCATAATATAAAAGTCACCTTTCTTTACATAGGGAGATACATATCTATCCTATCAAATAATGGTGCAATCCACAATTATTGTTTACTAGGAATCGACAAATCCCTGTAAGTATTTCCCGGAAAATAAAAAAGGTGTCACAGATGGTTTCATATTAGGAGGCTTGTCCCATAAGGCAGCCCCCCCTTTTTCTTTACTTTTGGTAATTCAATAAAAAATTCAGAAGACTTTCTTGAGCCTGGAATAGCTTTTCTTCGTTTTTGGAAGTCTCATATTCATCAATCGACTTTGCCGCAGCAGTCAGGTCATCGTTCATCTTTGAAAACGCCGGCGATAATTTTCCCGCCTTCAGTTCATCCATGTTTTTTTTCAGGGTTTCCCCGTTTACCGTCCCTGCCTTTCCGCGAAGCTTTGTTGCGGATGTTTCTGCCAACGAAGCATATACTGCCTTCATCTTGTCGAGGGTTTTTTCATCTTCTTGGCTTGTCCCGGCCGCTTCAAAATTGATTTCCTTCCAATATACATCCACATCATATGACTTTAAGAACAAGGCCAGTTCTTTACTTGCAGCTAGACTCTCTGCCGATCCCAGAAATAGATAATAGCTTTCTTCCAATTTGAAGATTTCAGCAGGAACCTGCTTTTCAATGATTTTCTTTTGAATTTGCCTTGCCGCATCCTCGCTGCTGAATACTCCACCCTGTACAAGGAATGTCTTCAGCTGGTTTCCCGGTTCAGTCACTGCCGCTTTTTTATCTTCAACTGTGGCTTCAGTTGGAATCGGGGTCTCGACCGAAGATACTTCGGCTTTTTCCTTTGTAATCGTTTTAACGGCGATCAAGCCAAGAATCGACCCAAAAAACACAGCACAAATGACTGCAATCATGAATGTCTTGATCGGTCTTTTATCCGAGCTTTTCAGTGACCCGGTACCAAAACCGATGAGCTTCGGCATTTTCTTCTTTGGCGGTGTGGGTACCAATACGATCTTGCTTTCATTTGAATCCTCAGGGAGTATCCATTCGAAACTCTCATCAGTTTGTTCCTGCTCCTTACTCGCCGCCTCTTGACTTTCAATTTTTTTATCGGCAAATACTTTTTCTTCCCCATTTATTTTAATCGTTACACCCTTGCTTTCTTCCGGCTTGCCCAATTTTTTTCCTCCCCTCCAGATCATTTTTTTCATCCTATCATAGAGGGAAAAAAAAATAACAAGACTTTTGTCGTCTTGTCATTAATAGGTTTCGTCAAATTTCCCTATTCATATATGGGTAACCAAAAAGGAATTCCAGGTACTGGTACTATTGCTTCATGAACCATTCCATATCACCTCTCACCAATTACATACCTCCCTCTATCATTTCATAATCTCTTGCCGTCAAATGGGGATGGTTCCCTACTGAGCTATTTTTCAGGTGATTTTTGACAAATTCCTCTTGGATCAGGATGGCCCTTTAAGCTCATCTTAAAAATGTTACATACCAATGTAATAGCGAATCGCCCCAAAAATAAGCAGTCAATGTCCCAAAAACGATATACGGTCCGAAAGGAATAAGGGTTTTCTTTTTTAAGATTCCGGTCAGCAACCCGATGATGCCAAGCAATGCCCCATAAAAGCACGCAAAAAGCAAAGATAACAGCACCATCTTCATTCCCAATACGAAGCCAATCACTGCAAACAGCTTGATATCACCGCCACCCATGCCACCCTTACTTACGACCGCGATTGATAACAGCAGGCTAAAACCAACCGCTGCCCCGACAATTGAATCCCACCAGGGCGTCAGTGGAAATGAGACTCTTAAAACAATAAAAATCACTATAAAGAAAAGCAGTATTTTATCGGGTATGAGCATATAGGCGACATCAGTCACGAAGATGATCATAAATAATGAAATCAATATCCAGCCAACCAACAGTTCACCCGACCAGCCAAGGAATATCGGAGCAGAGGCAAACAAAACACCGGTCAGTATTTCCACGGCCGGATAAAGGGGGGATATCCTTGCTTTACAGCCCCGGCATTTACCGACTTGCAACATATAAGAAATAACCGGTATCAACTCGAAGAATGTCAATGTACGCCCGCAAGAAGGGCAGGCGGAGCGACGATTCGCGAATGAATGACCAGCTGGAACACTTAAACCGACAACGTTAAAGAATGAGCCTAAAATTAAGCCCAATACGAAGAGATAGATATGGATAGCCATCATTTATACAAAGTGCATGAGGATTCGATTGCCTTTCTTTGAAACCCTGATATAAAATTCCCTTCCGCTATGTAATTAACCATTGGGTTCTTCATGCTCATTCCTCCCATCATTTTATTAAGCAGATCCTATTCATATGGAATGCAATATATAAACATATTTTAACAAATAAACTGGCTGATTTGTCATCAATCACTCTATTGGAGTTTTTTCTTTCCAAGAGGCTCTTTAACAAGAGAAAAGGACCTTTGAAAAGATCCTTTTCTCAGACTGAAGACAAACTCGATGAAAATAGAGTTTCTCTTCAGTTTTTTAGGGGTTTGTGCAATTTGAACGTTAATTTCCACTCCCCAGGCACTCGCTTTCCGCGGGCGGTCCGCCCTCGGCGCCTTTGCGCCTGCGGGGTCTCCCCTGGACTCGCTTTTCCCGCAGGAGTCTCGTACACCCGCTCCAATCAACTTTGTTTTAACTTATAGATAGAACCCCTTTTGCCAGGTGAAGATGATGCTTTCGAAACATTATTCTATTCAGCGAGGCCAACTTGAAATGATTACTTTAGATCAACTGGTGCCGGCGAATCATTTGGTTCGTAAAATTGAGGCTGCCATTGACTTCACTTTTATTTATGATTTGGTGAAAGATATATATTCAGAGATAGGAAGCCCAAGTATTGATCCAGTTATATTAGCCAAACTGACTTTCATTCGATTTACTCTCGGTATTCGTTCAATGCATAAAGCAATTGAAGAAGTTGAAACAAATATGGCTTACCGTTGGTTCTTAGGCTTTGGTTTCCATTATAAAGTGCCTCATTACGGTAATGCACATCCTTTAGGCATCTTCTCTGATTAGGAACTCCCTCACCAGTGAAAGGAAATGAAGGGACCCTGTAATGACAAGGATCTCTTTATCCCCCGTTTTCCTTCTGCCTTCCGTTATCGCCGCCTGCCAATCCTTGTTTATACTTTTATTTGGATGACTGCATTTTTCATAAAGCGTTTTCGCATCCGCCGCCCGTTCATGGTCGAATTCGGTAATGATGATTTCCATTGCCCCCGTTTCCAGTCCACGAAGCATCTCGGAATAGTTTTTATCTTTAAATGAGCTGAATACGAATCGGTACTTATAGTCGGGGTAATGCACTTTTAGCGTTTCCTTCAGTACGTCGATGCCGGCAGGATTATGTGCACCATCAATGATCACCAATGGCTCATCTGATATTTTTTCAAAGCGTCCATCCCATTTCGCTGCCCCTATTCCTTTAAGGATGCTTTTTTCATCGATATTTTCCATCCCTACTGTGACAGCAGCAATGGCCAGTGCCGCATTTTCCATTTGATGACGGCCCAGCATCCGCATTTCCACATTTTCGATCGACCTGTCGGCAAGCGAAAATGAGAAACTTTGCCCACGTTCACTTCGCTTCATATCGCTAACACGAAAGTCTTTACCCAATTGGTAATAAGGTACGCCTAAAGCTGACGCTTTTTCTTCAATTACTTTTGCTGGTTCCCCGGCTGTGACTCCGCTGATGACCGGCGCCCCGCTTTTTATGATGCCTGCCTTCTCAAAAGCAATTTCCCCAAGTGTGTTACCCAGGATGTTCGTATGTTCCAAAGAGATCGAGGTAATGATCGAAAGAAACGGCTGGATGACATTGGTTGTATCAAGCCTGCCTCCCAAACCGGTTTCCATCAAAACCAAATCGACTTCCTTTTTGCTAAAATAAGAGAATGACATTGCAGTCAAAATTTCGAACTGGGTGGGACCAATCCCCTTGCTGTCCATCTCATGGATGATCGGCCAAAGCTTCCGGAAGACATCGATGAAATCCTGATCACTGATTTCATCCTCATTCACCTTCAGCTGTTCATTCATCCGGATTAAATAAGGAGAAGTGAAGGAAGCGACCCGAATCCCTTGGGCAAGCAGAATTTCTTTAATATATTGCAGTGTCGATCCTTTCCCGTTGGACCCCGCAATGTGAATATATCTTAGCTCCTTGTGCGGGTCGCCTAATTCAGTTAACAATGTTTCCATCCGTGACAGGCCAAAATTCATGCCCAACCGAACTTGGCGCCGTTCGAAAAATTGATTGATTTCTTTCATGGCTGTAACCATTATCGTGGAGCCTCCTCTTTCTTTATACCGCTCTTATGCGTTAAGATTATTTTATCAATATATGTACGATTAACCTAGATGAAAGGTAGTGTTTTACCATGAAACCTTCAGATTTCCACTGCTGGATTGTCGTCAACGGCTATTTACAGCATGATAAGTTTTCCAGTTTAGCTTTGTTCATTAAAGAGGCGGCTGAAAGGAAAGATATCATGGCAACCCTTATCCGCAATTCAGATCTCATTCCCATAATCGAAAAAGGAGTGCCGCTGCTTAAAGGAACCTTTGATAAGCTGCCGGATTTTGTTCTGTTCATGGATAAAGACATTCATTTGGCGCGCCATTTGGAATTGCTCGGCATCCCCGTATATAACAGCAGTGCAGCAATCGATATATGCGACAGCAAAGCAAAAACACATCAAGCCTTAACAGGGCATGGCATACCGATGCCGAAAACCATATTTCCCCCTTTTACGTACGAAGGGATTGAAAGGGGTAATATGGATGCTTTTATCCAAATCGGCAATGAACTCGGGTATCCTCTTATCGTAAAGGAAGCATACGGTTCTTTTGGGGAACAAGTATATTTAATCCAAACAGAGGATGAGTTACTGAAGACGGTCCGTGATCTTGGCCATAAACCATTTATCATCCAGGAATTCATCGAGCACAGTAAAGGTCGGGATATTCGCGTGAATGTCGTGGGCAATCAAGTCATAGCAGCGATGCAACGTCATTCCGAGCAGGACTTCCGTGCTAATATGACTGCCGGGGGGCAGGCTGCACCATATATACCCACCAGTGAAGAAGCACAACTTGCCATTCGATGTGCGCAAATTCTCGGTGCCGACTTCGCTGGCGTCGATTTGCTTTTTGGTGAAGAAGGTCCGCTTTTATGCGAAGTGAATTCGAATTCGCATTTACTGAATATTTTTGAATGTACAGGCATCAACATCGCCGATAGCATGTTCGATTATATCTTGAAAGAATTAGGAAAAGGAAGTGCATCTGATGAAAAAACAAGCAGGCTGGTTGATTTACAACCGTGAGGATGCCTTGAAAAATAAAGGATACATAGATTGGATGCTTGACGAAGCCAGTAAGCTTGATCTTGATTTACACTTTCACTTTCGGGAAGACCTTAGGATCGGACATCGTTTCAACAAGTTGTATGTGGAACATGAGATGCTGCCAATTTCATTGCCGGACTTTGCCATCGTCCGGACCATTGATCCTTTTTTCACTAAGCAACTAGAGCGATTGGGAATTGCTTGCTTTAACTCCTCCTTCGTATCGGAAATCGCGAATGACAAAGCAAAGACGCATCAATATTTGTCCTCGCTTGGGATTCCAATGGCCGATACCGTATATTGTAACGGAAGGCCGAGTGCCGATGACATGGAGCTCCCTTTCATTGCTAAAGAAACAAGCGGCCGCGGCGGGAAACAAGTATTTCTAATCGAGCATGCCGATGATCTTGCCCAACTGAATGATGGGAATTGGATAGTTCAAAAACCTGGCTTATTCGGTAGGGATATTCGCGTTTTTGTGGTTGGTAATAAAGTGAAGGCTGCTGTACTCAGGGAATCCGCTTCCAGTTTCAAGGCAAATTATACACTGGGCGGATCGGCTTCGCTATATGAGCTGACTGCATCTGAATTTGGCCTTGTTGAAAGAGTGATGAGTTCATTTGATTTCGGCCTGGTCGGTATCGATTTCATATTTGCCGAAGATGGCAGCCTCATGCTGAACGAAATTGAGGATGTCGTCGGGAGCCGGACATTAAGTGCACTAAGTGATATGAATATCGTTGGGGAGTACCTTACATTCATAAAAGAAAGCATATCCTCTTCTTAAATAGCATGTAAACAGAAAAAGGATGAACCGGCTTCAAGCTGGTTCATCCTTTTGTTTTACAGTTGTTTCAGTTCGCTGATCCTGTGGATTACAGAGTCGCGTTTTTCGCTATAGTCTTTTTCCTTGGCACGTTCTTCTTCGATGACGCTTGCCGGCGCCTTTTTAACGAAGCCTTCGTTGCCTAATTTTTTCTGTACACGCTCAACTTCTTTATTAAGTTTGTCGAGTTCTTTTTCAAGACGTTTCACTTCTTCGTCAATATTGATCAGTCCTGTAAGCGGAAGGATTAGTTCTACGCCAGTTACGACAGCTGTCATGGCTTGAGCAGGCTCTTCGACTTCGATTCCGATCGTCAATTGTTCAGGATTACAGAAACGCTCGATATAGCTGCTGTTTTTCTGTAATGTCGCTAAGATGGCCTCATCTTTCGCTTTTAAAATCAAATTGATTTTTTTGCTTAACGGTGTGTTCACCTCAGCACGGATATTACGGACGGAGCGGATGATTTCAACAAGCAGCTTCATTTCCTCGGCTGCAGCTGTATCTGTCAACTCTTCATTCACTTCCGGCCAAGCGGCAACAGTGATGGACTCACCGTGGTGAGGTAGGTTCTGCCAGATTTCTTCGGTAATGAATGGCATGAACGGGTGTAACAATCTCATTGTGTTATCCAGTACATACGCCAAGATCGAGCGCGTCGTTTTCTTAGCCGCTTCGTCTTCACCATATAAAGGAAGCTTCGCCATTTCAATATACCAGTCACAGAAGTCATCCCAAATGAAGTTGTATAGCACACGGCCCACTTCACCAAACTCATAACGGTCCGCAAGTCTGGTTACGTTGGAAATCGTTTCATTCAAACGCGTCAAGATCCATTTATCGGCTACAGACTTCTCACCGCTTAAATCGATTTCGTCATACGTCATGCCATTCATGTTCATCAAAGCAAAACGGGATGCGTTCCAAATCTTATTGGAGAAATTCCAAACTGCTTCGACTTTTTCCGTACTATAACGAAGGTCCTGGCCTGGCGAGCTGCCCGTAGATAAGAAGTAACGCAGGGAATCGGCACCGTATTGATCGATGACATCCATCGGATCGACACCATTGCCTAGCGATTTACTCATCTTGCGCCCCTGTTCGTCACGAACCAGACCGTGGATCAGCACATCTTCAAATGGTCGTTCACCTGTGAACTCAAGAGCTTGGAAAATCATCCGCGATACCCAGAAGAAAATGATATCATAGCCTGTCACAAGTGCCCCGGTTGGATAGTAACGTTGGAAATCGACACTGTCCTTGTCAGGCCAGCCCATAGTCGAGAACGGCCATAATGCCGAGCTGAACCATGTATCAAGGACATCTGTATCTTGTTCCCAGTTTTCAGCGTCCGCCGGCTCTTCATGACCTACATACACTTCACCTGTTTCTTTATGGTACCAGGCGGGAATGCGGTGACCCCACCAAAGCTGACGGGAAATGCACCAGTCGCGGATATTTTCCATCCAATGCAGGTACGTTTTCTCGAAACGGTCCGGTACGAAATGAACTTTTTCCTCATCGGTTCCTTTTTGAAGCTCAACGGAAGCATCAGCCAGCGGCTGCATCTTAACGAACCATTGCGTCGAAAGATATGGTTCAACAACAGCACCGCTTCTCTCTGAATGGCCTACTGAGTGAAGGTGATCTTCGATTTTGAAGAGTACTCCTTCTTCCTGAAGGTCCTTGACGATTTGCTTACGGCATTCAAAACGGTCCATGCCTTCATATTTACCGGCCTTTTCATTCATCGAGCCATCTTCATGCATGACAAGGATGCGCTCCAAGTCGTGACGGTTCCCGATTTCGAAGTCATTCGGATCATGAGCAGGAGTAATTTTGACCGCGCCTGAACCGAATTCCATATCGACATAATCATCACCGACAATCGGGATTTCCCTGCCAGTAATTGGCAAGCGGACCTTTTTGCCGATCAAGTGTTTATAACGGTCATCTTCAGGGTGTACAGCAACAGCAGTATCGCCAAGCATCGTTTCTGGACGGGTGGTGGCAATTTCTATTTCACCCGATCCGTCAACCAATGGATATTTCATATGGTAAAATGCGCCCTGCACATCTTTGTATATGACCTCGATATCGGATAACGCCGTTTTCGTTGATGGATCCCAGTTGATGATGTATTCGCCGCGATAAATCAAGCCCTTGTTATAAAGCGAAACGAACACTTCGCGCACTGCTTTTGAAAGACCTTCATCCAGGGTGAAGCGTTCACGGGTATAATCAAGTCCAAGACCTAGCTTTGACCATTGTTCACGGATATGGCTCGCATATTCCTCTTTCCATTTCCATGTCTCTTCCACGAATTTTTCACGCCCAAGGTCATAACGGCTCACGCCATCCGCACGAAGTTTCTGTTCTACTTTCGCTTGAGTGGCAATACCCGCATGGTCCATGCCTGGTAACCATAAAACATCATAGCCTTGCATCCTTTTCATGCGTGTCAGTATATCTTGAAGAGTCGTATCCCAAGCGTGGCCAAGATGCAGCTTACCTGTAACGTTAGGCGGCGGGATGACGATCGTGTATGGTTCTTTTTTATCGTCACCCGTCGTTTCGAAAAACTTTCCATCAAGCCACCATTTGTAGCGGCCTTTCTCTATCGTCTGCGGATCATATTTAGTCGGCATTGAAATTTGGTTCTCTTCCATATCATTTCCTCCTTTTGGGCATAAAAAAAACTTCCATCATCACAAAAGGACGAAGGAAGTTGTTCGCGGTGCCACCTTTTTTCCGAAAAAGAAAAAATCCCTTTCGGCTCTCAAATCGGATAACGGCTCTTCACCGGCCTTCGCTACTAAGAAGTTCACGAAGACTGCTCGCGGACGACTTCGGATGCTGCTTCCTGGAAACCTCGCACCAATTTGGTTTCCTCTCTGAAAAGTGCATTTCATCTTACTATTTCCGGTCTTTGCATTGATTTATATTCATATGTAAAAACATTGAATGCATATAGTATATAGTACAAAAAACATGGGGCTCCAGTCAATCATCTTTTCGCTTACTTTCTCAGGAATCATCCCATTTGATGCATTCAAGTTCATTTTCTTTATTTTATCCTCCAGGAACAGTGAATGTGACGGCTGTTTCACCTTTTTCACTGCCCACCCATAGAATATAAGAAGTCCTAAAAAGGAAGGTAATAATATGAAGCGAAGATATACTCCCTATACTTTACCGCCTTGGGTGAAAAAATTCCGCGGTGTCTGCCAGCAGTTCATCGTCCCCTTTATCGTATTCCAAGGATTACGTACGCTGATTTTCCCGACTTTTTTCGATATGCTCCTGCTTATCGCGTTTATTTTCCTGGCCATGTCTTTGTATTTCGAATGGATTTAATTATTCCCTTACAGCAAAAAAATATACATGACTGGAGATGATCCAATCATGTATATTTAGCTTGGGGGTGATTGTTCTTCGTTGGCAGCCTCGGCAGCGGCCTTTTTCTTCTGTTCGATTTCTTCGATTCTCATCACCATATATTCAATATTTTTCAAAAGCCAAAATTGCCTCTGAAGTTGTGTGACATTATCAAGCTCTGAACGATGGCTCCTGCCATCGGAATAACCCTTCACTAATTCCAAAGCTGATCCAGGGAATGCCAGATAACTTTGCATGAGCAATAATTCTTCTTCTTTTAACGGAAAATAACGAAAATAGTTATATAGCCAGTCAACACAGTCATCGCATTGGACAGGATAGGTCCTGGCCGATTTAACGAGAAATGGCAGTAAATCGAAATGCGGCGGAGCCGTATTCGAATTCTCAAAATTGATGAAGTAGCCATATCCCCGTTCATCATAAACGAAATGCTTCAAAGAAACCTTTCCGTGCGTTACCACGGTTCGAACCTTTTCACTATCCTTCGTTTTTTCATACCAGGTTTCAAACTTCTTGATCGAGTACTTCAGCGCCTGTGAAATATCAGTGTAGAAAGAACAAACCGTCAGTTCGAATGGAGACATATACCACTTCTTTTCACAGCTGACAATATACTCTTCTATAAATTCCTTTTCGTTATTCCAGGCATCAAGCGTCCGCTCATAATGGGCTTCCCGTTCCTCAATATCCACTTGTATTTCCTTAACGGAAAGTGTATGCATGCGAGCAAGCTCCCTGAACAATTGCTTATGCTTTTCATCGCGCTCCCCGTCCCTTTCATCATTGAGCCAGGGCATCAGGTAATACAAACGTCCATTATGAAGAACGGCGTAACGCTGATCCATCGTTTGATAAATGGGAACGATTCGATTATAGCCGCGATGGTACAGTTTTTGAACATTTTTGATAAAATCAATGCCGTTATGCGGTGACATGGATTTCAAGGCAAATGTACCGCGATCACTGTATACTTTTTTTACACGCCCGAAGTCCTCAATATATTGTACATACATGGCATATTCCTTCAATACGGTCTCCGTGTCCCGATCCCGATTGGCAGGCTGCTGATTCTCGTTTTCCCTCACGAGACTCACTCACTTTCTCTAAAAAAACTAAACAATCCGCTTCCTCTAGCATTTAAAAAACAGGAGCAGAGCATATGCCCTGCTCTCTGTTCCGGTCAATTCTTATACGCAACCGCCTTCGGTATATAAATGACTTGCCCTTCATGGACGTTCTGATTCGACTCCAATTCATTGCTGAAAAGGATCGATTGAACCGTAACATCATATCGCTGAGCCAAGTCATCAAGCGTTTCCCCTTGCTGAACAATGCAAACCTTCATCCTTACCAGTTCTTCTTCTTGTTTCCGTCCGAATAAATCCATGATGGAAAGCTGCTTTTCATCATGATCGGCCGTATCTTTTTCATCACGTTCCGCTGCTTGTTTCCTGCCTTTGAAATTCTTACCTTCCTTAGCCGGAGGCGCAGGTCTTTCCCTCTTTTTGAATAGATCGCTTATGGATGAATTGGATTCCTCTTCCTGCTCCACCTTCACATTCTCATTAAGGATAGGACCCGCTGTAACGGCATCGTCTTCCTGCCGGATGACATCCTCGGTTTCTACATTTAAAACTGGGCTACTTTGATGATCGGTTGCTTGACTTGGTTCTTCCTCTACTTCTTCTATAAATGTCACTCTAGGAATCTCCAAGGAATCCTGCCTGCTTGGTTCTTCCTCCAATTTTGCCTCTCCCATGAAAGGTACCTTTTCCGAGGAGTCAGGCGGATCACCAATTACTTCTTCCTCTACAGCTTGAGCTTCTTCCTGTCTATGCACTTCCGTTTCCCATTCCTCCTCTTCAGGATATGGTGAAACCGGGATTTCAAAAACGGGAGCATTATGCTGATCGCTTAAATAAATCGGTTCCTCTTCTTCTTCTTCATTTGCTTCAGAAACCCGTTTTGACTCTGCAGAAAAAGGGGCGTATAACTCTTCTTCCTCCTCATCACGGAAAACGGGCTGAAAATCCGGGATTGGCGGCACTGCAGCTGCATAAGGAATGTATGACTCATTTTCCCCATCCGTTTCTTCCTGATCCTCCGTTTCCCCAACTTCCTGCTCAGTATCAAACCGTTCTTCCACATATGAATCATTATAGATTCCGGTTATCAAAAGGTCCGCCTGCAATTTCAAGCAGTTATGCTCTGGCATGGCATAATCAAAGCTTTGAATCGAGACATCAACCTCATCCAAAGAGGCAATCCGATTATTCGGAATCGTTATATCAACCGGAAAACGGTGTGTGAACTCATTAAGTCCATTGGGATGCCTCTCGACCTTTTGAACAGCTTTTGGCAAAAAGGTCTGCGAAAACTCCTCTTCTTCACCATTTTGCGAGTCTTTGTATTCACCGCTTAAATCCAACGAGCCTCGTATAAAAACATATTGATCACTTTCTTGAATCGACACATTTGGATCAAGGGAAATCGAATATAGCTCAGCCACTTCCTGTCCCTTCTGAAACCAAACGGATTCCTCTAAAGAAAATCGTAAATACGATTCATTTTCTTGCGACAAGACAACTCCTCCTTTCAGCTTCATGAAACGGTACCTATACCAATATCAATCTATGAAGGAAGGAAGCTGTTTATTCCTTAATTTCATTTGCAGCGCTTCTTAGATATTCCCTGAACCTTTTAATAGAAGGGGGTTCAATTTTCAGGCTAAATCAAGCGGGAATACAATCAGATTGAAAAACCCGCTCGGTTATACCGCCATATTAATTCTCAACAGCCTATTAATTCTGCTTTCTACCAATTATTTAGATCTACCTCCAAATAATTCGGCCGTGAACGTTAAATTCGGTTCTTACACATACGGATTGAATTCAAAAAAACTGGCTGCCTTTCTCCAAAAGTTTTTGGAAAAATGGCAGCCAGTTCAAATTTATCATTATCGAATATCGCGGTAGCTCATGAAGCCTTGAATCATTTTTTTAATTTGGCAAAAGCCTGTTCTGCCGCAGCAATGGTTTTTTCGATATCTTCATCACTATGTGCAGTGGAAAGGAATAACCCTTCAAACTGTGACGGCGGCAAGTAGATGCCTTGATTCGCCATTTCCCTATAGTAGGAAGCAAAGAACTCTAAATCGGATGTTTTTGCTGTATCATAGTTTACGACATCTTCATTAGTAAAGAAAAGTCCAATCATGGAGCCGGCACGGTTGAATGTATGGGGAACACCGTACTTATCCGCTGCCGCTCCAATTCCTTTTTCGAGCATATCCCCTTTTCGGGTGAACTCATCATAAGATTCTGGAGTCAATTGGCTCAGCGTCTCAAAGCCGGCCGTCATGGCAAGAGGGTTACCGGACAATGTTCCCGCTTGATAGATTGTCCCACTCGGGGCAATTTGTTCCATGAATTCGCGCTTGCCTCCGAATGCTCCGACAGGCAAGCCGCCGCCAATTACTTTCCCAAGGCAAGTCAGGTCAGGTACGATGCCAAAATAGCCTTGTGCACAATTATAGCCGACACGGAACCCTGTCATGACTTCGTCAAAGATCAATAGAGCTCCGTATTGGGTCGTCACTTCACGTAAGCCTTCGAGGAAACCAGGTTGTGGCGGAACCACGCCCATGTTCCCTGCAACAGGTTCTACGATGATACAGGCGATGTCTTCACCAAATTGTTCAAACGCATATTTGGTTGCAGCAAGATCATTATATGCTACGGTAATCGTATTTTTTGCAATGCCTTCCGGTACACCAGGGCTATCCGGTAAACCTAATGTTGCAACGCCGGAACCCGCTTTGATCAGCAATGAATCGCCATGGCCATGATAGGAACCTTCGAATTTCAGGATTTTATCACGGCCTGTAATGCCTCGTGCCAGCCTTAGCGCACTCATCGTCGCTTCGGTTCCTGATGATACCATCCGGATCATTTCAATCGAAGGCACCCGTTCCATGACCAGCTTGGCCAGTTCATTCTCAATCAGTGTAGAGGTTCCAAAGCTTGTACCTGACTCCGCTACTTTTTTCAATGATTCCACGACACGGTCATTCGTGTGACCCAGGATGAGCGGTCCCCATGAAAGAACATAGTCGATATATTCATTTCCATCGATATCATACATTTTCGAGCCTTTTCCACGCTCCATGAAAATGGGATCCATGTCCACAGATTTGAAGGCACGTACCGGGCTGTTCACGCCGCCTGGCATCAAATTTTTTGCTTCGGCAAAAGCTTTTTTCGATTTTTCATATGACCGCATGATTCAATCCCCTTTTTCCATTACAGGTTATATTTTTTTATCATTGATTATCTTCGTTTATCCAGCGTGCTACCTCTTTTGAAAAATACGTGATGATCAAGTCGGAACCTGCGCGTTTCAAGCCTGTCAGCATTTCCATCACTATCGCTTTTTCATCAATCCAGCCGTTTTGGGCAGCAGCTTTGACCATTGAATATTCACCGCTGACATTATAGGAAACGATCGGAAGATTAAAGTTATTCTTAACGTCCCTGATGATGTCCATGTAGGAAAGGGCTGGTTTCACGATTAGGAAGTCCGCACCTTCAGCAACATCGGATTCAGCTTCACGAAATGCTTCCAGGCGATTGGCGGGATCCATTTGGTAAGTTTTCCTGTCGCCAAATTGCGGCGCACCATTCGCGGCATCACGGAATGGACCGTAAAAAGCCGAAGCATATTTCACCGCATAGGACATGATCGGAATATCTTCATAACCCGCTTCATCCAGACCTGCACGGATGGCCGCAACGAAACCGTCCATCATATTGGAAGGCGCAATGATGTCTGCTCCGGCCTCAGCCTGGCTGATTGCCGTTTTGGCAAGAAGGTCAAGAGAAGCGTCATTAAGGATTTTTTCCCCTTCAACGACCCCGCAATGGCCATGGCTTGTATACTCGCAAAGGCAGGTATCCGCTATGACAATAACTTCAGGATATTGTTTTTTAATAAACCGCGTTGCTTCTTGCACTAGTCCGTTGTGATGAAATGCCCCTGTTCCCTGTTCGTCTTTATCATGATCAAAAGGGACACCGAATAAAATGACTGATTTAATGCCCAGACTCACGACTTCATCCATTTCGGCACCCAGATTATCCATGGATAGCTGATAGATACCTGGCATGGAGTTGATTTCATTTTTCACATTTTCCCCGTCGATGACGAAGATCGGATAAATCAAATCCTCTTTATGCAATTGTGTTTCACGGACTAAAGCCCTCATGCCAGCACTTGCACGCAAGCCGCGGTGGCGATTGAATGGAATGTTTTTCATTTGAAAGTTCCTCCCTTTTTATTTCTTTTCAAGATAAAGCGTATTAACTCCGCAACCATGGCATCCGTCGTATAAACATCTGGACAGACATCGACGGATAGCCCATGTTTTTCAGCCGTTTTAGCGGCAATCGGCCCGATGCAGGCGATGATGATCCGGTCTATGTATGTATCCAATTCATGGCTTTTCATGATCTGTAAAAAATGATTGACCGTCGATGAACTCGTAAAGGTCATGATGTCGATTTCATGGTTCTTTATAAGCTGCACCAGTTTTTTTTCACTGCTTCGGGGAAGCACTGTATGATAAATTATCACTTCATCACAGATTGCTCCAGCTTCATTGATCGCCTCCGCAATAACCGCCCTTGCGAGATTTCCTTTTGCAAGCAACACGCGGGCCCCCGGATCAAGCAGGGTATTGAACTCCGCCACGAACCCTTCGGCAACAAACTGAGCTGGAACGAAATCCGCCTTATATCCATGCCGTTTCAGGGCCGCTTCTGTTTTGGAGCCGATTACGGCTATTTTCGGAAGCTTCAAAGGCTGGTTTCCTAGAAGCTTAAAGAAGAAATCCACTCCATTTTGACTGGTCAGAATGATCCAGTCATATGTGAGCAGCTCTTCAAACCGCTGTTGCACATCTTCCATATGATCTGGAAGGGTGAACTCAAGCAATGGCACAAGAAGCGGCGTTCCGCCATTTTTTTCGATCGACTCTTTTAAACCATCTGCCTGTCCTTTCCCTCTGGTGATCAATACCTGATAATCCTTAAGAGGTTGAACTGGCTTCATTACTGATCAAGCTCTTCTTTAACGCGATCGATCAGTTCTTTACCGCCCATTTCGCTAATCTGTTTGGCAGCGGCATGCCCAACCGCCTCGGGATCAGCACCTTCAACCATTTCTTTATATATCACCTTTCCATCCGGGGCAGCGACCAAAGCCGTCAAGGAAACGGATCCATTATCTTTTGCCACCGCAAATCCAGCAATTGGCACCTGGCATCCGCCTTCCATTTTATCCAAAAAGGCACGTTCCGCTTCAACCGTCCTTTTCGTTGTTTCACAGGTCAATTTCGCAAGTTCCGCCAGCAGTTCTTTGTCGTCTTCACGGCATTCAATGGAAAGAGCTCCTTGTCCAACTGCCGGAATGCAAATATCTTCATCTAAAAATTCCGTTACGATGTCCTGCTCCCAACCCATTCTTGATAGTCCGGCTGCCGCTAAAATGATAGCATCATAATCTTCCGTTTTCAGCTTATTCAGACGGGTATCGATATTCCCGCGAATCCATTTAATTTCAAGGTCCGGCCTTCTAGCCAAAATTTGCGCGCCACGCCGCAAGCTGCTTGTACCTATGATGGAACCGGGCTTCAGTTCGGAAAGGGTTTCATGGTTCTTTGAAATCAAGGCATCCCGATGGTCCTCCCTCGGTGGTATGCAGCCGATCGTCAAACCTTGAGGCAGCACTGCCGGCATATCCTTCATACTATGTACGGCCATATCAATTTCTTTATCCAGCATCGCTTGTTCGATTTCTTTAACGAATAAGCCCTTTCCGCCGACCTTGGAAAGTGTTACATCAAGGATTTGGTCACCCTTTGTGACAATTTCCTTCACCTCGAACTCGTATGGGACCCCAAGTCCTTTAAGTTGATCGATCACCCAGTTCGTTTGGGTGATCGCTAATTTACTACGTCTTGAACCGACAATTATTTTTCTCATAGTTTCCTCCTATGTATTCCAAAAGTGGAATGTTGAAAGGCTTCCGAAAAGGAAAAAGTTAATTAACACAATCATGAAAGATCCAATATTCAGAAAGGCTAGCGTCCTTCCATACATTTGTTTCCGAATTTTCAAGTATAAAAACACACTGTAAGCAATAAGCAAAATAAATGAGCCGATGATCTTCATGTCCAGCCAGGATACCCCAGGGACTTTTATATAAGCCCATTGAATCCCCAGGATGAGGGAGACCACCAATAATGGAACACCTATAACTGCGAGGACATAGGACATATGCTCGAGCTTTGTTAAATCGCCGAGTCGAAGCAGGCGTTTTCCCCACTTCTTCCGTTTCAATAAATCATATTGAATTAAGTATAAAACTGAAAAAACGAAAGAAAGCGTGAATGCCCCATATGATAGGATCGCAAAAGTGATATGTATGAGCAATAGCTCTGAAACCAGGCGCTGTGCAAGCACTTGAGATTCTATCTGAACAGGTGCAAAGGTATGGATGGCCATAACCATGAAACCTAATACATTCGTAAAAAAGACCGTAAAATCGACTCTTAGCAATCGGTTAATGATCAATGATAGCGATATGAGGACCCATGCATAAAAATATAATCCTTCAAAAATCGTCAATACCGGGAACCTTCCCGTTTTCAACACATACAGAAACAAAAAAATTGTTTGCAGCACCCAAACAATAGAAAGCAACCAGAAGGCGACCCTGTTCGCCTTCTGGTTATTATTAAGGAAATCAATAAAGTATAAAAGCATACTGATGGCATACAGCAAAACAGTGGCTTCATGCAATCTTGTCATTAGTAATTCCATATCTACCTCATTACTGGACAGGAACTGGATTCAATAGGGATGACTTGGAGCTGTTCCGTTCTTTTTCATCCGCAACCAGCTGGTCTTCAATCAATTCCTCTAAATGGAAGATTTTCACGAAATTATTTAATTGCTCTTTTGCATTCGGCTCATCTGCCAGCTCTTTTGCATAAAGTATCGGATCTTTCAGCATTTGGTTGATGATGCTTTTCGTATGCTTGTTCAGGACTTTTTTGTCACGTTCGCTCAAATGCGGAAGCTTTCTTTCGATGCTTTCCATCGTTTCCTTTTGTATCGATAGGGATTTTTCCCGTAAAGAAGAAATGACGGGAACCACACCAAGTAAATTAATCCACTGGTTGAAGTCCACGATTTCTGATTCGATCATCATTTCTATTTTCTCGGCAGCTTTTTTACGTTCTTCGATATTGGCTTGCACGATACCTTCGAGATCGTCAATGTCATACAAGAAGACATTTTCCAGCTCGGCCAATGTTGGATCGAGGTCACGCGGCACTGCGATATCGACCATGAAAATAGGACGGCCCTTACGAAGCTTATTGACGAATGACATCATTTCTTTTGTTACAAGAAGATCTTTTGCACCAGTGGAAGTAATCAGGATATCGGTATCCACTAAAGCGCATTGAAGCTCCTGCAGCTGTTTGGCCGTACCATTGAATCTCTCAGCCAGGTCGACCGCTTTCTGAAAGGTGCGGTTAATGACCGTAATGCTGTCGGCGCCATTGCTATGCAGATTTTGAATGGCAAGCTCACCCATCTTACCGGCCCCAAGAATCAAGACATTCTTGCCGTTCAGGCCTCCGAAGATTTTTTTTGCAAGCTCGACTGCCGCATAGCTGACGGACACGGCATTGGTATTGATTTCGGTTTCCGAATGAGCTTTTTTAGCTAATGTAAGGGCTTGCTTGAAGAGATGGTTAAAAACGGTACCGATCGTATCTTCCTTCTGCCCTAACAAATAGCTTGAACGTACTTGTCCCAAAATCTGAGTTTCCCCCAGTATCATGGAATTCAAGCCGCAGGTAACTGAAAATAAATGCTCTACAGCCCCGTCGCCTTCATAAATGAACAGATATTTAGAAAATTCTTCTTTATCGATGTTAAACCATTCCGAAAGAAATTCCTTGATATAATACCTGCTTGTATGGAGCTGGTCCCCGACCGCATAGATTTCCGTCCTGTTGCATGTTGAAATAATAATATTTTCCAAGATGCTTTTTTTATTTTTAAGAGCTTTCATTGCCTCGGCAAGTTCGGCTTCGTTAAACGATAGTTTTTCCCGAATTTCTACAGGGGCAGTTTTGTAATTTATACCAACCGCTAGAATATGCATCCTTTTGTTTTGCACCCCCAAAATTTTTCATGTAAATTAATTATACCATGTACTAAAATGGATTCACGCAAATAATATGAACAGTTTATGAAAACGTATGCTACCATGAAAAGACAGCCAAAACGCCTCAATGCTACAAAAGGTGTCTAAGCGGGATTTGTAAAGTTACATACATATTTCGACATTGTGTACAAAAGTACCATATCAAAAATGGCAAAAAACTTCAAGTAATCGAATTGCATAGGAGGATAAAATGAAAACGCATCGTATTTTCCCAGGAATCGTTTTAATCGGTTTCGGGCTCTATTTTTTTCTTGAACATTCCCAAATTGAAATCTTTCCGGGCTTTTTCAGCTGGCCCACTTTATTATGTATTGTCGGTGCCGCCTTCCTGATTCAGGCATATAGCGGTAATGAATATGAGTCCATCCTGCCAGGCGTCATCTTACTGGGGTTCGGGGCTCACTTCCACATCGCCGAGAACCTGGAGATTTGGCCGGATGATATAGGTATCTTTATTTTAATCATCTCACTGGGATTTATTCTCCGGGCACGTAAAGCAAATTCTGGAATGTTTTACGGGTTGGTCATATTCATCGTCTCGATCACATTCTTATTCTATGATAAAATTAAAACGTCTTTCGGGCTTGTTGAAACAACCACCGCGAACATCGAAAGGTTTTGGCCCTTTGCCTTGATGGCGATCGGCATTTATTTTTTGGTTCGAAAAAAGTGAAGATTTTCCATAATGAAAAAGGGTATTCCAGATGCGGAATACCCTTTTCTTTTACATATATTTCTTAAGGACGCCCCATGCTTGTTCCTTACCTTCGCCTGTTTCACCAGAGAATAGAAGCAATTCATCTTCTTTTTCCATATTTAACGTTTGGCGCGTGATTTTCAAGTGTTTCTGCCATTTGCCTTTTGGAATTTTATCCGCTTTGGTGGCAATGACGATCCGGGGCAGGTCATAATGCTTCAGGAATTCATACATTGCGATATCATCCTTTGTCGGCGGATGACGCAAATCGACGATCAGAAGCGCAGCGCGGAGCTGGTCACGGGAAGTGAAGTACGTTTCAATCATCTTCCCCCAAGCATCACGCTCCGTCTTGGATACTTTTGCATAACCATAACCGGGTACATCCACAAAATGGAGTGCTTCATTTATGATATAAAAATTCAAGGTCTGCGTCTTCCCCGGTTTAGAGGATGTGCGCGCCAAGTTTTTTCGATTGATCATTTTGTTGATGAAACTGGACTTCCCAACGTTGGAACGGCCTGCCAAGGCAAATTCCGGTATTGGCGTATTGGGATATTGTTCAGGCTTCACAGCACTGATGACAATATCTGAACTTGTTACTTTCATTCATTCACACCTACCAATGCATGCTCAAGGACTTCATCGACGTGTGAAACTGGAACAAATGTTAATGCTTTACGGACACTTTCCGGGATATCATCAATATCCTTTTCGTTATTTTGCGGGATGATGATTTTCGTAAGTCCTGCGCGATGGGCCGCTAAAGATTTTTCTTTAAGCCCGCCGATCGGAAGAACCCGTCCGCGTAATGTAATTTCGCCTGTCATGCCTACCTCTTTTCTGATCGGCCTATTTGTAAGGGCCGATATTAACGCTGTTGCAATCGTGATGCCTGCAGAAGGGCCATCTTTTGGAACCGCACCTTCGGGGACATGAATATGAATATCATATTTTTCATGGAAGTTCGCATCAATCTGAAGTTTCTCGGTTTTTGAACGGACATAACTGAAAGCAGCCTGGGCTGACTCTTTCATTACATCGCCAAGCTTTCCTGTCAGGATCAGCTTCCCTTTACCTGGTGATAAGGAAACCTCGATTTGCAGCGTATCGCCACCTACCGACGTGTATGCTAAACCATTAGCAACACCAACTTGGTTCTCGACCTCCGCCTGTCCATAATGGAACATGGTTTTCCCTAAAAACTCCTCGACATTCTTTTCAGCGATGACGACCCGCTTTTTATCTCCGGACACGATGATTTTTGCAGTCTTCCGACAGATGCCTGCAAGCTGTCGTTCCAGACTCCGAACACCGGCTTCCCGAGTATAGTAACGGATGATTTTTGTAAGTGCTTCCTCACGGACTTGCAATTGTGTCTTCAATAAACCATGGTTTTCAAGCTGTCTAGGCAGCAAGTGATCCTTGGCTATATGAAGTTTCTCTATCTCAGTATAACCTGCAATCGAAATGATTTCCATACGATCACGAAGCGGACCAGGAATCGAGCCCAAATTATTTGCCGTTGCGACGAACATGACTTTGGAAAGATCGTAGGTTTCTTCAATATAATGATCACTGAAATTATGATTTTGCTCTGGATCGAGCACCTCAAGCATCGCTGCAGATGGATCTCCCCTAAAGTCATTGGACATCTTATCCACTTCGTCCAGTAAAAAGACCGGATTTATCGTTCCAGCTTTTTTCATGCCTTGAATGATCCGTCCCGGCATTGCCCCTACATATGTGCGGCGATGTCCGCGGATTTCTGATTCATCGCGCACCCCACCTAAAGATATACGGACGAAATTCCTATTCAGGGATGAAGCGATCGATTTAGCCAAGCTCGTTTTCCCGACTCCTGGCGGTCCCACCAAGCAAAGGATCGGTCCCTTCAATGATTTGGTCAATTGCTGTACGGCCAAATACTCAAGCACACGCTCCTTCACCTTTTCCAAACCATGGTGGTCCCGGTTCAGGATTTTTTCGGCTTTATGAATATTCAAGTCATCTTTGGTCGCTTTGGTCCAAGGAAGAGAGATCAGCCATTCGATATAATTGCGGATCACAGAGCTTTCGGCTGAGCTCGAAGGAACTTTTTCATAACGGTCCAATTCCTTTAATGCCGTTTCTTTGATATGCTCAGGCATTTCCGCTTCTTCTATCTTTTCGTTCAGGACTTCAATTTCCCCTGTTTTTCCTTCTTTATCGCCCAATTCCTTTTGGATCGCTTTCATTTGCTCTCGTAAATAATATTCCTTTTGAGTCCGTTCCATCGAACGTTTAACACGCTGGCCGATCTTTTTCTCGAGAAAAAGAACTTCTTTTTCGTTATTGATGATCTCGATTACACGGCTAAGACGCTCTTTCATATCAATGGTCTCAAGCACTTCTTGCTTCTCCTTCAATTTCAAAGGCAAATGGGAAGCGATTATATCCGCTAATCGCCCAGGCTCTTCAATATCCGAAGTGGACGAAAACGTTTCACCGGTTATTTTCTTGGACATTTTTATGTATTGTTCAAAATAATCCAGTAGTGTGCGCATTAATGCTTGATGTTCAGCATCCTTTTCATCACTGTCTTCATATATTTTAATCTTGGCACCATAATGTGTCTCATAATCGTAAAATTCCATGACTTCTGCGCGGTTCAACCCTTCCACCAACACCCGGATTGTACCATTCGGAAGCTTCAACATCTGTTTTACCTTTGTTAAAGTTCCCATTGTAAATAAATCTTCTTCACCTGGTTCGTCCAACGAAACATCTTGTTGTGTCGTCAAAAATATAAGATGGTCTTCCACCATTGCTTTCTCAAGGGCTTGTACCGATTTATCTCGGCCTACATCTAAATGAAGTACCATCGTTGGATATACAAGCAGTCCTCTAAGCGGCAGGAGGGGGACGATGATTTCTTTATCAGTCATTTCCTGACACCTCCATCTAATTAGTATCGTCGTTGTAAACTATTTACCCATGTTCTCAACCTTTTAACAATTCTATCCTATTTATATAGAAGTGTCTATTCGTTTACCTTAACACGTTTCGACTGCTATTATTATCTCCAATATTAGATAAAAAAGCACGTCTGAATGCGTGTTTTTTAAGACAGGGTGGCCGGGAACGCCAATTTTGTCCTTAAAATGCCCCGGTTCTATTTTTAGCCGGGGCATGTCCTTTATACACTTTCTTTTTTTGATAGGTCCAAGGTTGTGAGGATTTGTTCCGACATCAATTCTTTCTTCAGTGCCTGATCCAGCACTTCTTTCACATTCGAAACAGGAATGATCTCTATATCCTTGATTTCAGATAGAAGCGGCTGCATGTTTTCGGCTGGGATGATTACCTTTTTTGCCCCGGCAAGTTTAGCCGCCTTGATTTTCGGAATGACACCGCCGATCGGTTTAACGCCGGCATGAATGCTTATTTCCCCAGTCATCGCCACAGTGTGGTCAACAGGGATTTTATATATGGCCGAGTATATGCCTGTGGCCATTGCAATTCCTGCAGAAGGGCCATCCACTGGACTTCCGCCCGGAAAGTTCACATGGATATCGAATTGATTGGCAGGCACTCCCATCGAACGTAATACCGTAATGACATTTTCAATCGAACCTTTCGCCATGCTCTTGCGTCGAACCGATTTGCCACTCCCGCCGCCGATACTTTCTTCCTCAACGATACCGGTAATGTTTATCGAACCTTTTTCATCAGAGGCAGCCATTACCGTAACCTCTATTTCCAGCAATGCCCCGCTGTTTGGACCATAGACTGCAAGACCGTTGACAAGGCCTATTTTGGATTTCGATTGTATTTTCCTGTCCATTCTTTGGGTCAGCTGGCTGCTATGGGCCATCCAATCTATATCTTCTTCCCTGATGAAAGTCCTGTTTTCATTAATTGAGATTCCTGCAAGAGTCTGAATCATGTTGACAGCTTCCCTGCCATTTCGGGCATAATCCGAAATCGATTCCAAGCCTTTATCACTGATGGTGATCCCCACTTTATCTGAGGCATTCTTGGCCACGGCGATTATTTCTTCCCGGTCCAGTTCACGGAAAAACACTTCTATGCATCTTGAACGTATCGCAGGCGCGATTTCATTTGGCGTTCTTGTTGTAGCACCAATCAACCGAAAGTCAGCCGGCAGTCCATTTTTAAAAATATCATGGATGTGAGTGGGAATATTTTGATTTTCCTCTTGATAATAGGCACTTTCCAGAAAAACCTTACGATCTTCCAATACCTTTAAAAGTTTATTCATCTGTATCGGATGAAGCTCCCCTATTTCATCTATGAACAGTACGCCTCCATGTGCATTGCTGACTGCACCCTGCTTTGGCTGCGGAATGCCTGCCTGTCCCATTGCCCCGGCTCCTTGGTAGATTGGATCGTGCACAGAACCGATGAGCGGATCGGCAATTCCTCGTTCATCGAACCTGGCTGTGGTGGCGTCCAATTCAACAAAAACGGCCGAATTCTTAAAAGGGGACTTGCCATTTTTCTTCGCCTCTTCCAAAACAAGTCTGGCAGCTGCCGTTTTCCCTACCCCAGGAGGACCGTAAATTATCACATGCTGGGGATTCGGCCCACATAAAGCAGCTTTTAAAGATTTAATCCCATCTTCTTGACCGATGATTTCATTAAATGTGCTTGGTCTAACTTTTTCTGCCAATGGTTCTGTTAACGAAATCGATCTCATCTTCCGTAATTGGTCCATCTCCTTACGTGAATCACGGTCAATGGAAACTTTTTGTGTCCGCTGGCCTTTCAATAAGTTCAAAAAATACAATCCAATAATAATCCCAAAAAACAGCTGGATAAACAACGCCAATCCTGTCCAATTCATCTTATTCCCTCCTGCACTCTCCTAGTTTGTCATTTCTGTTAGTATCTCCTTTGGAAGGGCGAAATTATCCAAGAAATTCGTGTTGAAAAATTGGCGTTTTTATCCTAAATACAACAATTTTGAAAAAAGGGAAAAGAAAAAGACTGCCAGGATGAACTGGCAGTCTCAGACTGTAAACAACTCGAAATTATCTGGTTTTACCCTGCTGTTTTGAGGTTTTAACGTTGATTTCCACTGCAGGCACTCGCTTTCCGCGGGCGGCCTGCGCCTGCAGGGTCTCCCTCGGACGCGTATTCCCGCAGGAGTCTCGTACCTTCCGTTACAATCAACTTTGGTCTAAAAACAAGGCTGTTTTCGCATACTTTGTTGCTATTTACGAAGTAGTGCAGTGTGGTTGATTTCCCCTCCAGGTGCTCGCTTTCCGCGGGGAGGGCGGTGAGCCTCCTCGGCGTAAACGCCTGTGGGGTCACACCTGTCCCGCAGCTCCCGCAGGAGTCTCGCACTTCCGCTCCAATCAACCTAAAATAGTTTCGTTTTAAAAACAACAATCTTTACGAAAAGAGCCAAAAACAAAAAGACTGCCAGCATTAACTGGCAGTCTTTCTTTTCCTTATAAATCAAGCAGATGTTTTCTTTTCTTGTCCTTTTATGGTTGTACCGTCTTTAAGGACGAGCTTTGGAGATTCATTTTTCGAAATCGTGCTGCCTGTGATTACACATTTTGCAACATCATCACGTGAAGGCAGATCGAACATCACTTCAAGGATGATGCCTTCGATGATGGAGCGCAGACCACGTGCACCAGTTTTGCGTTCAATTGCCTTTTTAGCAATTTCACTTAGCGCTTCCTGTTCGAATTCCAATTCAACATCGTCAAGCTCAAGTAATTTTTGATATTGTTTAACAAGGGCATTTTTCGGCTGTGTAAGGATTTCAATCAAAGCCGCTTCATCCAATTGCTCAAGAGTCGCAATTACCGGAAGACGTCCGATGAATTCCGGAATTAATCCGAAACGAAGCAAGTCTTCAGGAAGGACTTTGGAAAGCAATTCTTTTTCTGCAATATCATCCTTTTTCACGTCAGAGCCAAAACCAATGACTTTTTGCCCAAGACGGCGTTTGATGATCGGTTCGATGCCGTCAAAGGCACCGCCGCAGATGAACAAAATATTGGTCGTATCGATTTGGATGAATTCTTGATGTGGATGTTTACGTCCACCTTGAGGCGGAACGCTTGCAACCGTTCCTTCAAGAATTTTCAATAAAGCTTGTTGCACACCTTCACCAGACACGTCACGTGTAATGGAAGGATTTTCCGATTTACGGGCAACTTTATCGATTTCATCAATATAAATGATGCCTTTTTCCGCTTTTTCCACATCATAATCAGCTGCTTGGATTAATTTGAGAAGGATGTTTTCAACATCTTCCCCAACATATCCAGCTTCCGTCAAGGAAGTGGCATCAGCAATGGCAAAAGGAACATTGAGTAAACGTGCCAATGTTTGCGCAAGAAGGGTTTTCCCGCTTCCCGTCGGTCCGATTAGGGCGATGTTACTTTTAGAAAGCTCAACATCGTCGACTTTGCTATTGGAATTGATACGTTTATAATGGTTATAAACAGCTACAGCCAAAGATTTCTTTGCCTGTTCTTGTCCAATCACATATTCGTCAAGAATTTCGCGGATTTCCATAGGTTTAGGAACATCTCTGAATTCTACTTCTTCATCAGTTCCCAGCTCTTCCTCGACGATCTCCGTACAAAGTTCTATACACTCGTCACAAATATAGACACCTGGACCAGCAACCAGTTTACGGACTTGTTCTTGTGTTTTACCGCAAAAAGAACATTTTAACTGTCCTTTTTCATCATTAAATTTAAACATGTACGTTCACCCCTTTAAATACTCTTCCAACTCTATTACATAGCGGTACCTAATCGTAAAGAAAAAAAACTAGGCACACATCTGCTTAAACATTCCAAAATCCCTAGTATGTTTTGCATTTTATCATGTTCTTGGAAGTTTAGTAACAAAAATGCTCACGGTCCGAGTTGTTAAATAAGTACAATAATCAATCAATATGTATTTGCCCTTTACCAGCATGCCCAAAACTTCGGATTTTTAAAAGCAGGATTTGCTGTATAAATATGTATATGCGGTATTAGAACTAATCTACACCGAAATCCAAAAAAATCAATCAGGAATTAACCGATATTTAAAATTTACACTAATTCTCAATATGTATAAAACAAGGCACGATTACTCGCGCCTTGTTTTTTTAAAGGAAATATTTAAATCTACTTATTTATAAAAATTATTTTGCGTCAACTGTTTTGCTGTTTTCTACCAAGAAGTCAATTGCTTTCTTAATTTTAAGATCGCCTTTGATTCCTTCTAAGTTTCCAAGAGCTTGTTTGATCGCGTCAACTTCCATATTGTACATAGTAGCCATTTGTGCAAGTTCAGCTTCTACATCTTCGTCAGTCGCTTCAAGTTTTTCAACTTCTGCGATTGCTTCAAGAGTAAGGCTCGTACGAACTTGTCCTTCAGCTTCTTCTTTCATTTGCGCTTTTAAAGCTTCTTCGTCTTGACCTGAGAATTGGTAGTAAAGTTCCAAATTAAGACCTTGAGATTGGATGCGTTGAGAGAACTCATTCATCATGCGGTCAACTTCGTTTGAAATCATTGCTTCAGGAACGTCGATTTCTGCACCTTCAACAGCTTTACCAATTACAGTGTTTTGGATGAAGTTTTCTTCTTCATGTTTTTTGTCATGCTCTAATTTATGTTTTGTTTTTTCTTTAAGTTCAGCCAAAGTTTCCACTTCGTCGTCGACATCTTTCGCGAACTCATCATCCAACTCAGGAAGTTGTTTCGTTTTGATTTCGTGAATTTTCACTTTGAATACTGCTGGTTTACCTGCAAGTTCAGCAGCGTGGTATTCTTCAGGGAATGTAACTTCGATATCTTTTTCAGCGCCAGTTTCAAGACCGACAAGTTGCTCTTCGAATCCTGGAATGAAAGAGTTTGAACCGATTTCCAATGAATGGTTTTCTGAAGCTCCGCCTTCGAATGCTTCACCGTCAACGAATCCTTCAAAGTCAAGAACAACCGTATCGCCTTCAGCGACTTGTCCTTCTTCTTTAACGACAAGTTCAGCTTGACGTTCTTGTAAAGTTTTCAATTCGTTTTCAACATCTTCGTCAGTTACTTCAGTATTGAATTTTTCAACTTCAACACCTTTGTAATCTCCCAATTTAACTTCAGGCTTAACTGTTACAGTTGCAGTGAAGATCAGGTTTTCGCCTTTTTCCATTTTCTCGATGTCGATTTCTGGACGATCTACAGGCTGAATTCCAGCTTCTTCGACAGCATTTGCGTAAGCATCTGGAAGAATGATATCAAGCGCATCTTGGTAAAGTGATTCTACGCCGAATTTTTTTTCGAACATTTGACGTGGCATTTTACCTTTACGGAAGCCAGGTACATTTACTTGTTTCACTACTTTTTTGAAAGCTGCGTCTAAACCTTCGTTTACTTTTGCAGCGTCAACTTCAATTGTTAGTACGCCTTGATTACCTTCTTGTTTTTCCCATTTTACAGACATGTGTTTCCCTCCAAAAATCTATATACTTCAATAATAAGCATTGGATGATTATGCTTTGCAAGTGTTAACAAGTCATCCTTCAAATATACCCCCAAAATAATGGGGAAATCGTCAAAATTAGACGAATTATACATTACAACCACTACATTATACCACAGGATTAATCTGTTACAACAGCAATAGCTTAAATAATAGGATAAGAAATTTCTTCAATTTCTTTAATATAGGAAAGAATATCCGCAACGCTTTCCTCATCTGCCTCGTAAAGATCCGCTAAGTCCCTCACGGAAACTTCCCCGGTCATGTACTCTTCCGCCAAGGCATGGTAGGCAGCTGCCCATGCAGGCAAGCTTTCAGGTCCTGGTTCAAAAGGAAACAATAAAAAGGAATGACGTTCAATCAAACTATGGACCATTTCATATAAGCTCGGATTATCCTGACTGATTTCCTCTTCGGCCAGTCCGGTCACCATCTTATAGAAGTCCGTCTCCTTCAAACTTTTCAATTCCCTTGGGATGACCGACTTCGATTGATTGAATTTCCTCACCGTCATTTCCTCGTTATACTCCTGGTCGATAAGGATGTTAAGGAGCATCGTTTTGAAGAAAGGATGTCCCTCATCTTTTTGTAGAAATTCTTCGATTTGAGGGATAAATGGTCGAATATTGATATTCGTGAGTTTTGAAATGACCATAAGCATTTCATTATCCGTTTTCCCTTCAAAAAGTTCATCCTCCTGCATTTCCTCTGAAAGCTGTTGATTTTGCCTTTCTTTCTCTTCTTTTTTATCCTCAAGGGCCCTTTTACTGAACTGAAGCATCTTTTCGAAATGTTCCTCTTTATCAAAGGGAATTTGGTTTTCTTCAAATAGCAGTTCGATCGTCGTGACCATTTCCTGATGCTCGCCTAATTGCAGCAGTACCATCAAATAAATATTGATCAGTTGAAAATAGTCGCCGATGCCTTTATTCAGCATCTCTATACACAACTCTTTTGCCTCCTGATAATACTCAAGTTCAACTAGCGAGACCACCAGTCCCATGCAAACTTCATCATTTTCGGGCTCATACTCCCTGGCTTGGCTGAAAAGCTGCGCAGCCGCTTTAAAGTTCCTGTTACCAAGCTCATCCAGTCCTTTTACAATCAGCCTCTCACCGAGATTTGGAAAGGCGATAATCTTTGTTTCTCCGGCCTTCTTTTGGTTGTTCTCATCATCCATCCTATTTTCCGCCTCACCGTTCGCTTTTTGAGAAACAGTTTAGCATGTAATAGCTGGAAACACAAAAATTTATATGGGCGGATACCTTCTTTCCCCGATAAAAAAAATCCCGTATCCTTTCAAATAAGAAAGGATAACGGGAAATGACTTTTTTCTATTATATACTCGATACAGCCTTTTTTTGAGATTCATAGGCAGAAATCTCTTTATCATATTGAAGCGTTATCGAAATTTCATCCCAGCCTTTGACGAGCATTTCCTTCCAATATGGATGAATTTCAAAGCTCGTTTCAAACCCTTGACCATCTTTCAATGTCTGATTGGGAAGGTCGATAGTCAGCTCATAATCAGGTGCCGACACTCTCTCCATTAAATAGTTTACTTCAGTCTGGGTCAAAGCGATGGGGACCATGCCATTTTTCATGCAATTACTTTTAAAGATATCAGCATAAGACGGAGCGATGATGATATCGAACCCGTAGTCTTTCAAAGACCAAGGGGCATGCTCACGGGACGAACCGCAGCCAAAATTTTCACCTGCTATTAATATGGACGTGTTTTGATTATGGGGCTGATTCAATTCAAAATCAGGACGTTTCTTCCCGGTTTCATCAAAACGCCAGTTATAGAATAAAAATTCGCCAAATCCGCTTCGCTCAATCCTTTTTAAAAATTGCTTTGGAATGATTTGGTCCGTATCCACGTTTTTACGGTCAAGTGCCGCCGCTCTTCCTTTATATATAGTAATGGGTTCCATTTTCTGCACCTCCGGTTAATTCGTATCCTTATTGGACTTGTTCAGTTCTTTTCAAATTCCTAATATCGACAAATTTCCCATGAATGGCGGCCGCGGCAGCCATAGCCGGACTAACCAGGTGTGTTCTTGCTCCAGCTCCTTGCCTGCCTTCGAAGTTCCGATTGCTTGTGGAGGCACAATGCTCGCCGGCCGGAACCACGTCAGGGTTCATGCTCAGGCACATGCTGCAGCCCGATTCGCGCCATTCGAAGCCTGCAGATTTGAAAATTTCATCCAACCCTTCATCCTCCGCTTGCCTTTTGACGCTTTGTGAACCGGGAACGACCATCGCCCGAACCCCTTTTTGAACAGTTTGGCCATCGATCATTCCTGCGGCTTGCCTTAAGTCCTCAATGCGTGAATTGGTACACGATCCTATGAATACATGTTGTACGGGAATTTCCGTGATCGGCATCCCTTCCTCAAGGCCCATATACTCAATGGCTCGATTCAATTCCTTAGGATCCATGATATCCTCTGCGAGGGTAGGTACTTTTCCGTCCACGCCACTAGCCATTCCAGGATTTGTCCCCCAGCTGACCATTGGTGAAATCAGGCTGCCATCAAGAATGATTTCTTGATCATAAACAGCATCCTCATCACTGGAAAGTGACTTCCAGTCCTGAACACATTGCTCGAACTCTTCTCCTTTCGGCAAATATTTACGGCCTTTCAAATAAGAGAACGTTGTTTCATCAGGCGCTACCAGCCCTGCTCTTGCCCCGCCTTCAATAGACATATTGCAGACCGTCATTCTTTCTTCCATTGACATATCCCGGAAAACTTCCCCGCAATACTCAATGATATGTCCCGTACCGAAATCGACCCCGAATTTGGAAATTACATATAAAATGACATCTTTCGCCATCACGCCATGACCAAGCTTGCCATTAACCTCAAGCTTCAATGTTTTGGGTTTTGTTTGCCATAGGGTTTGTGTGGCCAAAACATGCTCGACCTCACTCGTACCGATTCCAAATGCAATCGAGCCAAACGCACCATGCGTGGAAGTGTGACTGTCTCCGCAGACAATCGTCATCCCTGGCTGTGTAAGCCCTAATTCAGGCCCGATAACGTGAACGATACCTTGATCCGGACTGTCTAAATCAGCAAGGCGGATACCGAACTCCTTACAGTTTTGCTCAAGCGCCTCTAGTTGTTTCCTCGCAATATCATCCTCGATGAAATAGCGATTAACGGTTGGCACATTATGATCCATTGTAGCGAAAGTACGATCGGGTCTCCTGACTTTCCGTCCTTTTAATCTCAATCCTTCAAATGCTTGCGGAGAGGTCACTTCATGAATATATTGAAGGTCTATATAAATTAAATCCGGTTTATTCTCCTCTTCATTTACAATATGGCGATCCCATATTTTCTCTATTATCGACTTACCCATCACTATCCCACCTCGATCAATCTTGTATTTTTTTTAAAAAACACGGCCTAATGTTAGGCCGTGAAAGAAGTTTATGCATAAGCTCCCATGATGTTGGAAATGGCTTCCTGGTCTAAAAGGTTTGCTTTTATTTCTGCAATCATCTCTGAGGTAGACGTAATTGTCGGTTGGCCATTTGCGATATCGCCTGTTCTCAAGCCATATTCAAGGACCGTTTCCACCGCCTGTTCAACTGCTTTCGCCTCATCTTCCAAACCAAAGGATAGACGCAGCATGGAAGCCGCCGATAAAATCGTCCCAATCGGATTAGCCAGGTTTTTGCCTGCGATATCCGGGGCAGAGCCATGAATCGGTTCATATAGATTAGGACCATTAGTTGATATGGAGGCGGAAGGAAGCATTCCAAGCGAGCCAGTCAATACCGACGCTTCATCGCTTAAAATATCACCGAACATATTCTCCGTCACGATAATATCAAATTGTTTCGGGTTTTTGATCAATTGCATGGCTGCATTATCAACAAGCATATGTTCAAGGATTACATCCGGATAGTCCTTGGCAATTTCTTCAGCCGTCTCACGCCACATCCTGCTGGATTCAAGAACATTCGCTTTATCCACGGAAGTTACTTTTTTCTTGCGCTCCGATGCTAATGAAAAAGCAAGTTCGATGATGCGCTTCATTTCGCTTTTCTGATAGAAAAGTGTATCGACGACCGCTTCTTTCCCTTCTTTCTCAACGCGCTCACTTGGCTTTCCGAAATAAAGGCCGCCAGTTAGTTCCCTGACAATTACGAAATCCACATCTTCAATGAATTCCTTCTTAAGAGGAGAAGATTCCGACAAGCTGGAATAATAGCTGATTGGACGGATGTTAGCATAAAGATTCAAATCTTTTCGGATTTTCAACAAACCTCGTTCCGGTCTTAGGTGCGCAGGCTGGTCATCCCACTTAGGTCCTCCAACGGCCCCTAATAATACCGCATCGCTGTTTTTACAAATCTCCACTGTTTCATCCGGCAGGGGTGAACCTGTGCTATCGATGGCCCCTCCGCCAATCTCACCATATTGAAATTCAAAATCGTGTCCATATCTTTGGGCAACGGCTTCGAGGATTTCTACAGCGCCTCTTGTTACTTCTTTCCCGATGCCATCTCCTTGAAGCACCGCAATATTCCTTTTCATCGAAATCTCCCCTTCCTATTGTAATACTGCTTTTTCTTCCAGTTCCTTCATGATGATCACACGGTTAACAGCGTTCAAATACGCTTTGGCGGATGCTTCCAAGACGTCCTGATCAAGACCCCTGCCGCTTGTTTCCACACCGTTATAATCAATTTTCACAAAAACCTGTGCGAGGGCATCCATTCCGCCCCCCACCGATTGAATTCGATAGTCCAGCAAGTTGATCTCTTTGCCCAAACATCTTTCAAGCGTGTTATATAGGGCTTCTACACTTCCTGCACCTGTAGCCGCTTCCTGAATCTCTTCATTATCGCCTTTTTTCAGTGTGACCGTTGCAGTCGCCGTCTGATGGGTGCCATGTGAAATCTGTAAGGAAATCATGTCATAGAAACTGATATCCGTGGCTTTCTCTTCAAGCACCAGCGCAACGATATCTTCATCAGTCATGGTCTTTTTATTATCGGCCAATTCCTTGAACTGGACGAATAATGAGTTCATTTCCTCATCCGTTACCGTAAAATTCAACTCTTGTAATCTTTCTTTGAAAGCATGGCGTCCTGAATGCTTTCCTAAAACGAGTGAATTGGACGAAACCCCGACGAGTTCAGGTGATATGATTTCATATGTCGTTTTTTCTTTTAACACGCCATCCTGGTGAATGCCTGATTCATGTGCGTAAGCATTGGCACCAATAATGGCTTTATTAGCAGGAACTTGCATTCCCGTAAGGCGGCTGACCAAATCACTGGTCCTTTTAATTTCATTCAATACAAGACCCGTTTCCGCTTGATAGAAATCTTTACGGATGTAAAGTGCCATGGCCACTTCTTCAAGTGCCACGTTTCCGGCACGTTCACCAATTCCGTTGATTGTGCCTTCGACTTGCGTAGCCCCGCCTTCGATGGCCGCCAATGAATTGGCCGTCGCCATCCCAAGATCGTCATGACAGTGTGCAGATAAACTAACTTTTTCAATAGAAGGAACATGTTCACGAAGGTATCTGAAAATGTTGCCATATTCGATTGGAGCTGCATATCCTACTGTATCCGGGATGTTAATGACCTTGGCACCAGCCTGAATGACCGCTTCAACGATTTCAGCCAAATAGTCAAGTTCCGTGCGGCTTGCATCTTCTGCAGACCATTGTACGATCGGAAAACGCGCTGCTCCGTACTTAACCATTTCAACCGACCTTTCAATCACTTGCTGCTTAGACATTTTCAACTTATATTCACGATGAATGGGCGAAGTGGCGATGAACGTATGCAATCTTGGTTCTGCGCCGCCCCTTAATGAATCCCAAGCTGCATCGATATCTCCTTTTACAGCACGCGCCAGCCCTGTGACAGAGCTGTTTTTGATTTTGCGCGCGATTTCCTGTACGGAGTTGAAATCCCCTTTGGATGCTGCCGGAAAACCGGCTTCGATAATATCAACACCCAATCTTTCAAGCTGATAAGCAATTTCAAGTTTTTCGGTAAAATTCAAATTTACACCTGCGGATTGCTCCCCATCACGAAGTGTGGTTTCAAATATATTAATTTTTCGCAACGGCTACCACTTCTTTCTCTTTTTGTTGAGGTTTTACGAATGGCATCATTTTTCTTAATTCACGGCCAACCACTTCGATTTGATGTTGGTTTTCACGATTATTGATCGCATTGAAGACTGGACGATTCGCTTGGTTTTCCAAGATCCATCCTTTAGCGAACTCACCGTCTTGGATGTCTTTCAAGATCGCTTTCATTGCCTCTTTCGTAGTTTCCGTCACAACGCGTGGTCCAGAAACGAAATCTCCCCATTGAGCTGTGTCAGAGATGGAATAGCGCATGTTTTCCATACCGCCTTCATACATAAGGTCGATGATTAACTTAAGTTCATGCAAACACTCGAAATATGCTACTTCCGGTTGATATCCAGCTTCTGTCAAGGTTTCGAATCCAGCTTTCACAAGGGCAGTCAATCCGCCGCAAAGTACAGCTTGCTCTCCAAATAGATCCGTTTCCGTTTCTTCCTGGAAAGTGGTTTCCAAACCGCCAGCTCTTAAAGAACCGATTCCCCGAGCGTACGCAAGTGCCAATTCTCTTGCTTCACCCGTAACATTTTGATAGATGGCGAACAATGCCGGCACCCCTGCCCCTTGTTCATATGTACGGCGAACAAGATGTCCCGGACCTTTTGGAGCGACTAATAAAACATCTACGTCTGCCGGAGGAACGATTTGATTGAAATGTACGTTGAATCCGTGTGCGAACATTAACGCTTGACCTGCACGCAATACCGGTTTGATTTCTTCTTGGTATACTTTCGGCTGAGTTTCATCCGGTAATAGGTTCATGATCACGTCTGCCTGTTCAGCTGCTTCCTTCACTGTGAAAACATTAAAGCCGTCTTCCACCGCTTTATCGAAGGATTTACCTTTCCTGATTCCGATGATTACATCTACACCGCTGTCACGTAGGTTTTGAGCGTGTGCGTGTCCTTGTGAACCATATCCGATGACCGCTACCTTTTTATTGTTGAAGAAATTCTCGTTTGCCTCTGCGTTATAATATACTTTTGCCATAATAATTACATCTCCCTTTTCATCATTGTTTTTGTTTTTGTTTTATACGATTGTCGCACTCTTAGCGTGTGCAATTTGCATTCCACGCGGGATGGCGGCAGTCCCTGTCCTTGCCAATTCCTTGATGCCATATGGCTTGATCAGTTCAATGAAAGCTTCGATTTTATCCGATTCTCCTGTGATTTGGACGGTCACGCTATCTTTACTGACATCAATAACTGAAGCTCGGAAGGGTTCGATGACTGAATAAATCTCGGCTCGGGTTTGTGTAGTCACCAATATTTTAATGAGTGCAAGTTCCCTCGCCACAATCGATTGATTCGTAATATCATATACTTTCAAAACATCGATCTGCTTATTCAGCTGCTTGGTGATCTGTTCAATGACAGTTTCGTCATCGACATCGACCACAAAGGTCATCCTTGAAATGCCATCCTGTTCGGAAGGTCCGACAGTCATGCCTTCAATGTTATAATTTCTTTTCGTGAACAGGTTCGTAATCCGATTAAGGACGCCTGGCCGGTTATTCACGGTGAGGCTAAGAATTCCCTTCATTGATTAAACTCCTTCCATTTCATCTAGCCCTTTTCCTTGTGCTACCATCGGAAAGACATTTTCGTTTTGTTTGACCCGGAAATCAATCAACACTGGACCATCAGTCTTTAACGCTACATCCAGGCAGTTGCTTGCTTCTTCCTCCGTCGTCACCTTATATCCCGGAATTCCATAGGCATCGGCCAATTTCACGAAATCCGGATGCGATTGAAAAATACTGTGTGAAAAACGGTTATCATGAAAGAGTTCCTGCCACTGTCTTACCATCCCTAGTGCACCGTTATTGACGATGATGATTTTGATTGGCAGATTCATTTCGGCAATGACCGAGAGTTCCTGAAGGCACATCTGGAATCCACCATCCCCCGATATGGAAAGCACCGTCGCTTTCGGATTCGCCAGCTGCGCTCCGAGAGCCGAAGGTAAGCCAAAGCCCATCGTCCCCAATCCACCGGAAGTGACCCATGAATTCGGTTTGTTAAATGGATAGTATTGTGCTGCCCACATTTGATGCTGTCCAACATCGGTCGTAACAATGGCCTCCCCATTCGTTTTTTCATGAAGCATCTGGATGACCCGCTGAGGTTTCAATACGCCTTCTTCATGGGTATAGCGCAATGGGAACTCTTCATTCCATGCAGTAAGCTGTGTTGTCCATTCATCAATTTCCGGTTTCTTGCCATTTTGCGCAATCAATTCCGAGAGTGCTTCTTTAGCACTTCCGACAACTGGAATTTTTGTCGGAACATTTTTACCGATTTCGGCTGGGTCAATATCGATATGGGCAACCGTTGCGTGCTGTGCGAATTTCGCTAGATTCCCAGTCAATCGATCATCGAACCTTGCACCGATATTGATTAATAGATCACATTTCGCTAACGCCATGTTTGCTGCATAGCAGCCATGCATACCACCCATACCGATAAAGAGTGGATGATCCGCCGGAAAGCCCCCAAGTCCCAATAAAGTGTGGACGACAGGGATGCCTTGCTGCTCGACATACTCCTTTAATAGATGGGAGGCCTTTGCATGCAGGACACCTGCCCCTGCAAGAATGACCGGTCTTTTCGCCCCGCTTACGGCTTCAACAAGCTTTCTGATCTGTAAGTAATTCGGCTTGGTCGTCGGCTGATAGCCAGGGAGATTCATTTCTGGCTCCTCATCCGTCGATACACCTTCCAAAATGGCCATGTCCTTAGGTATATCGATCAATACTGGACCGGGCCGGCCGCTGGAAGCGATATAAAACGCTTCTTTAATGATGCGCGGAAGGTCTTCCGGCTTCCTTACCTGATAGTTATGTTTTGTGATCGGGGTAGTAATCCCCAGTACATCCGCTTCCTGGAAAGCATCCGAGCCGATTACACTGGTAGCTACCTGACCTGAAATTACAACTAGCGGTAAAGAGTCGATCATTGCATCGGCCAAACCAGTGACGATGTTCGTTGCCCCTGGACCGGATGTGACGATGACCACCCCCGGCTTGCCGGTAATCCTGGCGTATCCTTCCGCTGCATGAATCGCACCTTGTTCGTGCCTTGTCAAAATATGGAAAAGTTCTGAACTGTAAAGTTTGTCATAAATCGGCAATACAGAACCTCCTGGATAACCAAAGATGACATCAACATTTTCCTTTTTCAACGCTTCCAGCAGAAATTCGGCACCACTATAATGTGTCTTTCCACTTTTCCGATCAGCAACAACTGACTTTTGTGTCATTTCGTAAAAAACCTCCTTCGCTTTCCTAATTGAATGTTTTCTCAAAATTCAGAATTTTCAGCTTTTTAAGCATACAAAAAAGCCTTTTCACCCCAAATGTACTTGCACTCGGCAAGTTAAAGGGGTGAAAAGGCTTGATGAGCCACTCCACGGTACCACCCTTTTTCGCATGAAACTCCATGCGCACTTTGAATAGACTACACTATTCTCTGTTTTGGTAACGGGTACTGGTACGCACCCGTTCAGCTCTACTAGTCAGACGTTCAAGCTGAAACTCCAAGGTGAGTTCATCTTTTGGGACAATACCGGCTCTCAGCTACCCGGCTCTCTGTGACTGCCTTTTTAAAAGACTACTTATCCTCTTCAATGCTTTTCGCATTATTCATATTTTTCGAAACGCTTATGTTTGATGTCTTGTATTTGTGATTATCTTACGTGTATTTCAGGTAGTAGTCAACAGGTTTTTTTAAATTTTTTGATAATTCTAAATTGAAAGATTTGTTGTATCCGCTTACATACCTATCATGGCCACATTTTATAAAAAAAGTTTTTTCAATTTTTAATTTTTAAAAACATCGGATATCCCAATTAAATGATTAATGTCACGCATCATCCACATGATGTCAGTCACAAGTATCGGATCCCTAAAAAAGAATCATCCATTTTCCCTTTCAGCCTCATTTTCACTGATTGCGGACGCCACTCGCGATATAAGATTCGGCCGCCATCCCTTTTGAAGATCTCTCGTTGATAAACCGCCTGACATTCCAAGGTGCGGAAAATCACGGAACAATTCAAAATCCCCTCCCCAAACAAATCCCAGGGATTTTGCTATGGCTGCCACCTTTGTCCACTTCTCGCCCTCTGTCCACAGTGCCCGCTTGCCGTCATCACTAAGGATGACAAAATCGACTGCAAGGCCATAGTTATGCAAGGATTGCCCCCCTCTGGCATATGTCACGATTGGCTTGGATTTATTCGTTCTGCCTCGTTCATACAGTTCATGTTGTTCTCGGAAACTTCGATAACCAGCCGTTATTTGAACAAATATCCCCGCTTCATAAGCTAATTTCACCACTTCGAGTATCGTTTCGTTCACGACCGGGTTCATACCGCTTCCCATATTTTCCTTTGCATGATTCAATAGGGTTTGTAATTTGATGGCCATCCTAGCACCTCCCCTATATTAAATGCGAACATAACTGTAGGAGGAAAGGCTTTACCATTATTTTATTGGGGGTGTAAAGATTATCTGGAAAATGAAAAAGGGCTGAACATAGGTGATATTAATCATCCCCTAAGTCAGCCCTCCGGTTTATTTAGCCAATACATCCTCGTATTCTGCATTTTTTTCAAATTGTTTTTGAACGAATGAACATACCGGAACAATTTTCAGGTTTTCCTCCCTTGCGAATCCTATGATCTTTTCAACAAGGGCATTTCCTACCTTTTGCCCGCGAAGCTTGTCAGAAACAACGGTATGATCGACCGTGATCTCATCATCACCTGATTTAAAGAATGTAATTTCCGCTAGTTTCTCACCTGATTCTTCGACAAAAAAAGAACTTTCACCTTTTTTGATATCCACCATCACGATGACCTCCTTTTAATTCCTCTTTATCATATCTCACAAAAAGGAAATTAAACAAATATTTAAAACGTGATTGAAATTGAATAAAGCAAGTACTTTCAAGGATTATAAAGTTAGGAATTACCCATGTGAAGTTTATTTACAAAACGATGATGGTTTATATTTTAAAAGGAAGGCAAAAGAAAAAACTTGATCGATCTTTTCCCTACGCTTATATACCCTTCCGGTTTAAAATTTCACCATGTTTAACGTGCACAAAAATGCATTCATAACGAAGGTGCGAGACTCCGCAGGCTCACCTGGGCCGCCCGCGGAAAGCGAGTGCCTGGATGGGAAATCCACGCCCAAATTGTAACAGCCATAACATTACAACAAACTCGTTTTCTTCGAATTAGTCTAATTCTGAATGATTCTTTCATAACCTGAAATACAGTGTTTTCCAAGCTTTCGTTTTTTGATGGCATTAAATTAATGGAAGAAATCTTTCCGTATCGATGTAAGAATAAGTATATAATAGCAGAAACTAAAAAAACCGCCCTAATCAGGTTAGGACAGTTTTAAATGAAAACAAAATATAAAATGATCATCGATAACAATATGACCATAAAAACAGCGATTAGAATTACGTGTGCACTTGAAGACCGGAACGTCCCTTCATTGATTTGCCGTTTCTTCTGAAGATAACCGATTGTCGCCAGAACGGTAATCACAAGTCCCAATGCACACGCAAACATCCCCAGCACGATGCTGATCAAGTCAATCCGGGCATCCCGATGCACACCAATCGTAAAATGCAGGCTTGTCGCAAGAAAGCCAACTCCCACTATTGCAATCACCGTTCTTATCCATGCCAAGAAGGTGCGTTCATTAGCCAGATGCTGCTGGGCATATTTCAATTGGTTTTTCTCCATGTCATCACCTTAATCGAGCGTTTTTATCAAATGGTAAAATCAGTCATCTTTTCAGGAGCGAAAAGGCCCTGAACATCGACCCGGCAAACATTAGCCCTGCACCGCCGAGCAATAAATATATACATAGAGTTTTATCAATAACATTCAAAGGATAAAGCAAGGCCCCCAGCGCCATGATTGCCCCTATTCCCGTTATGGTCCATCCTATTTTTTTCATTCGCAACTCCTAAGATTAATTATTATTTAGTGAAGGTCCTCCACGGGTTTCCCCTTTTTCATAGACAGGTCCCTCATTACTAGCTTAAACCATTTAAAAACTTACAACAAGTGAGATCCACCGATTATTTTTTCCCACAAAAAAAGAGCCATAAATGACCCCTGTTTTGAACACGCCCAAATTCAGCCGTTCTTTTTATCCTTTTCCATATATTCTTTTATTTTTCTTTCTTCCCACTCTGACCCGAAGTTTCCTTGTGCAAGAATGGTAATTCCATGTATCAGAACACCAATCCCCCACCCACCGAGGGGATAAAGGAACCACCAATAACCGGGATCCGTCAAAAGGTTAATTGCAATCAACATGACATTCACCAATACATACACCATTAGATGAATGTAGAATGCCTTAAGGTTTTCAACCCTTTTTTTCGCCCGTAGATATCCATCTCCATTTTCCATCCCAGCACCCCCTAATCATAAACACTAAAGTATATTACCATTTGCTTCCATAATACCTTATTTTTCATAAAGAAATAAGAATGAAATGCATCAAAGGTAAATCGGGAGCCGGGAATCAAGGAGAATCCCTAAAGGCCAATTACAAGTCAGCGGGTTTCATTCCATTGTATCCCCGTTCTTCGTAAGGCTGTATTTTTTCCATCCACTTTTCTTCAAGTTTTTTCAATTCCCGTTTAGCATCAAAAAATCCTGTTTCTTTTGGCTTCAATACCTCCAGTACCTCAAAAGAAAAAGCATCTTTCCCATATTGGTTCCACTCACTTTGCAGCACTTTATTGGTGTTTGTCCCGACTTCCAATTCAAATTGTTTCCCCTTCAACGTCTTTAAATTCCTGGTGCTTCCGATAAAGACTTTATTATTTACCGTATTTCTGATTTGGTATACCCCTGCTTCAACCTTCGTTTCTTTATATAATTGCTTCAATTCTTTTTTACGATCCATCTTTCTTGCCCCCAGTCATCATTTCTTCAGCCAATATTGGCTCCCATCAGGCTTTCTATCCAAGAATCCATATTCTATTAAGTATCTTCTCAAAAGAACATGATCATGATAAATCGCACCCAATATTTGATTGATTTCCTTTTCTTCGTATTTCCGCTCATTTTCAAAACGGTTCATAATTTCTTGGAGAATGATCAGCCTTTGTTTTTCCTTTGGCGGAAAAGACTTTAATGCATCCTGACTGCCTTTAGGGAAGTATTTTTTCAGTACAGTCACCTTTTCATCCTCAGTAACGTTATAACGATCATCGACCATCCTTGCTTTTTGATGAAGCGGGATAAATGCCGGCGCGTGTTCATCTTTATCTTTCAATAGTTCCATCAGGGCTAAAAACAACTTTGCCTGACGCTCTTTCTCTTTCAACACAAAACGATGGTTCCGAATCGTGGAAGGACTGCCAATTCCCATTTCCTCCTGAACCTCGGCATCATTTTTCCCTTGGTAAAAAAGGCGAAGGAGACGGTTTTGATGGTCGGTGAGACCTGTAAGTTTTTTATCGAGATCAATCAAGTATTCAAATACCGAGCTGTGTGCATGTTCAATATGAATGCGCATATACCTCTTCGCTTCATAAAGAACTCCATCTTTCGGGTATACTATCCCCTTTTCAACTGCATTTCCACACAGCAAACAAACATATTGATTCTCACCTTCGATGTACCCTTGTTTAAGCTCATCCTGAGATGCGCTCCAAAACATTTCCGCGTCCTTCATTAAACAAACACTTCCCTATAAAGTTTATAATATAATAAACATATTATTTATTTGTTTGTATTATGTCAATGTTTTTTCTGTTTTTTATAATTCCAGCAAATTATGGCCTTCTTAGTCAGAGGGGCTTCATAACATAAAGCTGACAAGGGTTTTCACCTTCCATTTTACGGTTTCCATGGCACTATGCCGATATAGTATCAAGAGTAATAAGCGGAATTTCCCCAATAATATGCTTTATAAACGTGAATAAGCTTTAGAGGAGGATATCTTATCGAAAGAGGAAAACGAAGCGATTACATCGATCCATAACACCGATTTGCACAAGGCATCACAACATGTATCCGAACAATTCAAGGTCTCACGATTGAATCACTTATACAAAAACAATCGATGCAGCTGAGTGAAGCTGATGAAAAAAGTTCACCCGTCGAAGAATTGAATACGGCAATAATCAAAAACCGTGAAATCATTAAAAAAATCTCCGAACCTTAAATAGAATTTGATATCGAAAAAAAGACATCCAAGTATGGATGCCTCAGACTGTAGACAAAATTCGATGTAAGTCGATTTTACCTACAGTTTTTTTAGCCTGTACAAATTGAACGTTGCCTCCAGGCACTCGCTTTCCGCGGGCGGTCCGCCCTCGGCGCACTTACGCCTGTGGGGTCTCCCTTGGACTCGCTATTCCCGCAGGAGTCTCGCACACCCTTAAAAATTCAGATAGAAATCTTTTTGCCTACAGTTTTTTATTTGAGAAAGTTGGAGTTGATTTCAGAAATCCGCTCCCTTTCCGCCGACTGTCTGCCAAATCGCATCAAAGCAAGCACTTTTGGTGTCTCGGCTGCCAGTTATTCGGCAGTAGCGCTGTACAAATTTCTTAAATCCAGCGAGGATTACAGTTAAGACCATAAAGACCTGAGCAGTTTATCGACCTAAACCACACAATATTCGACCGTTCATGAATTTTTTTAACCCTTTACCTCACTGTTCGGTCTCCGATTCCCATTTTGTAGCGAAGGATGTTTTATGAAATCCTTTATAAAAATCCTTCGCAGAGCTCATTAAGTATTAGCTAGGTACAAACTTAAGTATTCCTTCCAGATAAACACCTTTTTCTTTTCGTTTACATTCCCTCAACTTGATTCTTCCTTCTTTTTCTAACTCTTTGGCTAATTGGACCACTTCTGTTCCATCTTCGGTTATTTCGACTGAGAAGAAATTGCCCCGAGTGGAAGTTTGAATGAACTTGAATAATCTATCTTTATTCATTTAAACATCTCCTTATTTATTACAAGTTCGACACAAATGGTCATCCACCTGCGATAAATATGAAATAAAAAATTTCATGGTTAAAAATGACCCTCGTTAGCTTAAACACCCAAAAAAAGTAAAAAAGCCAAAACCTTTAGAAGGTTTTGGCTTTTTAAGTTAGTGTCCCAGGAGAGATTCGAACTCCCGACCGACGCCTTAGAAGGGCGTTGCTCTATCCAGCTGAGCTACTGAGACGTTTATGATATAAGTTGCGGTAAAACTTATGTATTACCTTAACTGTTCCCTTAGGACACTTCTTATTATAGTAGGATATCAAAAGAAAGTCAACGGTTTTTCAAAAAAAGTTTTTTTCTTTTTTTAAGAACCAGGAAGCGGGGAAAAACGCTTCCTGTTCATTATACATGAAGTCATTCCATTTGATAAGCATTTCTTAGATCCTCAACGATTTTTCCTTCAAGGTCATAATAGATGATTTCAAGTTGGTCATTTCCAATCTCCAAAATGGCATAGGTTTTCTCTTTTCGTCCCCGCGGCTGCCGTATGCTTCCCGGGTTGATGAAGAGCTTGCCGTCAATCCACTCTGAACCTGGAGCATGGGAGTGACCAAAGCAAATAATATCCGCCCCTGTCTCCTCACTTTTATAAGATAGGTTCATCAAGGTCATATTTATATTATAGAGGTGTCCATGCGTAACGAAGAAACGCTTGCCTGAGATATTCTCCACAATATCATCCGGATATGCCGAATCATAGTCGCAATTCCCGCCAACGGCCAAAAACTCCGCCATGTGAGGGTCATTTCTTTCCAACTCTGAATCACCGCAATGGATCATGGCGGCGACCTCTTGTTTATGACGTTCGGCAATCATGCTGATTTCATGAGTTAAGCCATGACTGTCACTCATTATTAGCACTTTCATCGTCACATTCCTTCTTCCCTTTTTAGAAATGGATCAAGTTTTTCATCTAGAGCCCTCAACGCGTTGGCACGGTGGCTGATTTGATTTTTTTCCTCTTTTGTCAATTCAGCGTTTGTTTTGCCCTGTTCCTCTACAAAAAAGATGGGATCATAACCAAATCCATTCGTTCCTGAAGGCTGTTCCGTGATCAAGCCTTCCATCGTTCCCGATACCGTAATCGTTTCCTGGTTGGGTGACGCTAGTGCCAAGGCGCAATAAAATCTCGCCGTCCTAGCCTCTTTTGGCACGCCTTCCAGTTCGCGGAGGACTTTTTCCGTGTTTGCTTCATCACTTTTGGCCTCTCCAGCATAACGGGCAGAATAAACGCCTGGACGGCCCTCCAATGCATCTACAATCAATCCGGAGTCATCAGCAATGACAAAGTGGCCTAGCTGATGGGCAATGGCCTCTGCCTTCAGGATCGCATTTTCTTCAAAGGTCGTGCCTGTTTCCTCCACATCCGGGGCATCCGGTACATCGAGAAGTGTTTTGACTTCATAACCTTTAGCAGAAAATAAGCTTTCGAACTCCTTGGCTTTCCCTTTATTTTTCGTTGCAATGATTACTGTCTTCATTTTTCATTTCACCCTTTTTCATTTTATCGGCACGGGAGCTCTTTTGGGCTGAGAAAGAATTTGCTGTCATTCGTCATATGTAAAAGCCGCTTCTTCTCCAGTGCCAACGGACGGATTCAACTCTGCCTATCATGATCAACAACAGCCGCTGAATTTTCCAGATAAGTTAAGTCTAACACAACTCCCTCACCTGCAATAACCTGAAACTTATAAACTAACGTTTGTAATTTTCACTATGTTCAATATGGATATTAACTTTTATATCATTTATTGAAGTCTTATCGAAGGAATTAATAATTTTATTATCCCACTTATTGACATGGTATCTGTATGCCTTTTCACTTATGTTAAAAAGGTCTGTGTTGATTTTTTCCCCCGTCTCCAATGTCTTCAAAATATCTTCCTTAATTTTTATTTCTACCTTTTTTTCGATTTTTCCCATATCCAGGTTGTCTAAATTTTGTTTCAATATCCCATTTGCTTTAACTTCTAAATCATATAAGGGTTTCTTTTGTTGCTCCAATACTTTGATGTTTGTTTTGGGGTCCATGATTTCAACACTTACCTTTTGTTTATTCAGGGAAAAAAACATGACTGTCGCCTTATTTTCAACCCATTTCATACCAGTCAAATCTTGTTTACTTACGAACCCTTTATACTGTTGTTTTGATAAAACATAGCCGCCATTCAACGTTGGTATCTTTTTTTCTTTCCCCCTGTCTGTGTAATGATGCTCATTTATTACCATAGAGGGAATTAAAATGGAACCAACCGGTTGATAAAATTTCGAAACCAGTTCACTGAATTTTAACGGGGAAATGAAATAGTTTTCATGAATAACGGTCTCTGGCCTTTGAATGATCGTGAATAAGTTAGGAAGATTAAAGAAACTATCACCGTTAAACACCTTTTTAATATCCTCGTTTGTAACAAACAGCCATGAATTGTATCGCAATAAGGGCTCTTTCCCTACATATTCAATGAAATCCTTCATTTTCTTATTGATTACATCCTCACTTAAAATGAAGGAGTTAACATGCCCTATATAAAGTGGCAATGCTGCATTTTGTTCCAATTCAGTAAATGCTTCTTCGATACTTTCCCCTTTACCTTTCCCAATGACAACACCAGTTTTTTCTTGTAATGCTGTGGCTCCCTCTTGTTTTGCTATATCCGCAAAATTCAATGCTTGAAAGTATAAGATGAATTCACCCTCTTTATAATCGATCCCTAGAGCGGATCCATATGTTTGAGCTTGAATTTCCTTCATTCCCCAGCAGCCTGTCGTCAATAAAAGTTGACAGCCAATTACCATGACTGCAATTAGCTTTCTCATTTGTCCGACTCCTTTTGCGATTCATTATCACTGGATTGTAGAGCTTGATTCCGCTGCCTTAACATCCCATACGGAAGCTTGAATAAGACTTTTAACATGTCCGATTTATTTGGTTTGGAAAATGGATTCACAAAAGGCTGTCCGAAACTTTCCAAGGACACCACAACAATCAAGATAAGAAATACTCCCATGAAGAATCCGAACAAGCCTAGAAATGCTGAACATGCAAATATGAATAACCTTATAAGAACGATATTCCCAGCGATATTCTGATTGATTAGGGTATAGCTTGAGAGAACTGTAACAGCTATTACTACGAGCATGGAGGGTGAAGTCAGCCCTGCCCGAATCGCTGCATCACCTATAATCAATCCACCCAATACAGAAACCGTCGGACCAACTGCTTTTGGCAGGCGAAGACCGGCTTCCTTAAATAGTTCAAACAATATGATCATTACGAATGCCTCCAAAGAAGCAGGTATGGGTAATCCCTGTCTCGTGATTGAAATCGTCGCAAGAAGCGAAAAGGGAATTTGATCGAATTGATAGGTAACCAAAGCTATAAAAAATCCCGGTAACGTAACCGTTACAAATAATGAGACTACACGAATGATGCGCATAAAACTAATGTAAAAAAAGCTTGCATGTGCGTCATCGGCAGCATAAAGTAACTGATTAATGCTCGTTGGTCCGATCAAGCTTGTGGGATTCCCGTCTACCAGGATGGCAAAGCGCCCTTGATTCAAGGATTCAACAACATAGTCCGGTCGACCGATATACTCCATTAAGGGGAAAATGGAAAGTTGAGTATCATATAAGAGTTCTTCAACTTGGTAACTGCTGACTATGATATCAGCCTTTAATGAATCCAATCGTTTTTTAACATCCAAAAGAATCGAGGGATTGATAATGTCATCAATATATAGCAGCAATATTTTAGTTTTACTTCTTTTCCCGATTGTATATTCTATACATTTAAGTGATGCCGTTTTTAACCTTTGGCGAATTAAAGACATGTTATCCGCTATATTCTCAACGAATCCATCCCTAGGTCCCCGAATGGAAGATTCTATATTGGATTCTTCCGGACTGCGCTTAGGGGAATTGGCTAATGGGGTATGGTAAATTTCGTTGGAAGATTCATTAATAATGATCAGGTCTCCTGAAAAAAGAATGCTTTCTACTCCGTCTTTTAAATCGGAGCCCTTTTTAAGCGTACTGATCTCCATGATATTGCTTAATTGATCAATTGTTAATTCGCCATTTTCTTGAACCGCTTTAGATATTGTAGGCAGAATCACTTCATTGATGAATGGCATATCCACTAAGTTTGGCGCATATAAAAATCCCAACAAATAACGACCTTCATTATCAAAAGTTTTTGTTCTTAAAACAACATCGGAAGAATGTTCGAACCATTTTCGGATTTGGTCAATGTAAGAAGGAGTATCATTCAAATTTCCCTTCTTCATAATGTTTCACCTTTTCCTTTTCCCTTTTTAAAAATAATAAATAACAGTATAATTGCAGCACTAAAAAGAAACAGACTGCTTATCGGAAAGAAATATTTGTATAAAAGATTAAAAAATGAAGTAGCATCCCAATGGATTAGCGTTCCAATAACAATTAACAAATATAGTGTAAGCAGTATCCACTTCTGATGTTTTGAATTCGAGATTAACTTATAGCCTATAAATAAACTTAAACTTATTCGGATCATGGCACCTGAAAGCCATTGGAAAATGGAAAGGAAATCGAGTCGAGTAATATAATAGCCAAATCTTAGCAACTTCCACTGTTCGTAAGCCGGATTCCTCATTTTCACCGCTTCCACAGAACCAAATTCCGCCATCGCTCCCATGAGGGGGCCTAACGTCAGCATGATGAGGATAATACCAACCAGTAAAAGCCACTTGGCTTTTATCTTGTTTTTCAAGTAAGGAGTTAAAAATAAAAAAACGATGATTTCTAAATATCCTGCACTCGTATACAGCATTCCATTTAGTGTATGGCGATACCCGCTTTCAAATATCGGGAACAATAATTCGTAATTCTTATTACTCGTGTTCCCCAGCCCCACAAATATCCCCAAAATAGTGACGACCGGTAGAAATAGGAGAGCCAAAGTACTTATGGTGCGTATTCCTTTATAGCTTGCAAAAATACAAATAAAAGTGAATAGGCTGACGACTACGATGTTTGGTATGTCATGAGTATAATTAGCTTTTGCCCAAATCAATGTAAATTTGACGGTAATGAAGGCGTTAATTATAAAGTACAAGCCAAATGCTATCGTGAAAATATATGTAACAAAAGGTGTAGACCATTTTTTTAGAAAAGAGATTATATCTTCTTTATCTAGTTTTTTATAAATATAAAAAATAAATAGTGTCCAAACGATACATGGAACAACACTTATTATGACACTTATCCATCCGTCGCGTTGAGATGCGGATAAGATATTGGGAAGGAGCAGGACATGTACCATGAACCCTGTATTCATGATGATTAAAACATAGATGTGTAAAGCCTGAATGACCTTTTGATCCATAATACCCCCCCATTAATTACATGTTTAAAAGTAATTTCCCCTTTTAAAAATTTATTTATGTAAAAACTTTTTCGGGGCGGTAAGCTTTCAACTCTCTAACAGCGTGGTCATTCAAAGCCGGAGGCAAAAAAAATAAGAGGCAGCTGCAAGCTGCCTCATTGTTTTATTTCTACATATATTTAAAAACTGCCTGTGTTGACTTTCTCTGGACGGACGACTGGTTCGGATAATTTCTTACCTTCTTCATTAAGAACATCTGCGCTGCCCTGCACTTGCACTTCAACGCTTTCAATTCCTTTCTGTTCCGTCAAGGAAAGGACCAAGGCATCAAGGACCTCTTGTGATACCTTTTTCTCTTTAAAGCTTCCAAGGATATTTTCGTTAAAATTCAGGCTGACCTTACCTTCTGCCACTTTTGGCTCGTCAAGTAAAGCTACATCACTCATGAACCCTGTTTGCAGGCTAGAACCCGAAGGACTCTTCGTTAATTCCTGAATGACTGCTGTTACATTATCAGTCACCGTTTCGCTGATCCTGCGCGTCACGGGAACATAATAAGTGTACTCCTCATCACCGCCTACATAATAAACGGTCAGTGCTTTGGTATTGGAAATGTCGACTACATCACTCGTATCGATATTGATTCCTGAAGACCTTGAGATATTTTCATCTATCGGTGTGCCATTGACCGGCATTTCGGAAATATCTTCCCCATTGATTCTCATTTGGATTTTATCGACCGAGTCGAATTGCGTCAGGGTCCATGTGATGGCTTGAAGGATTTTAAGTTCATCCTCTTTCTGATAGTTTTTGAATTCCGGCGAAAAGTCCGCCACAGCCACCCCGTCTTTAATGTTCACGCTTATTTGGGTATCGGCAGGAATGACGGCCCTGAACCCATTTGGAAGTTTATCCGTGACTGGTCCGTTATTGACAAGGTAATCAAGGGCTTGTTTAGCGACAGCTTCCGATTTAGGAAGTTCCAATGTCTGTGGAACCACATACCCGCTTTTATCAATTAAATATAACTCCGTCTTCACCGTTTTCGATTCTACAGCGCCTTCTTCTCCCTCAGTCGCTGGCTTTTCCTCACCATTCGTTTCTGTTTCTTTTAATGAAGATTCATCCTCGACTAATGAAACATCCTTCGGGGGATCAATTTCCTTTTTCTCTTCACCGCCAAATAATCCGCAGCCTGAAAGCCAAAAAGAAGATGCCAGAATGGTCACAGCCATTGTTACTTTTGATTTATTGGACATAAAATCACTCCTAGGACAGTTTGTACTCCTATTTATACGAGCCCTAGGGGAAAATAGACCAATTATTTTTCCCTACGATAATGGAGCTGGGCAAGTTGCCCGTACTGATGCATCTTTTTCAGCTTCATTAGGATTTGGGAGACTTCCTGAATGGAACAATCGACTCCCATCCCCAAGTATAATCTGAATGCTGGATAGGATCCTTTCATCCACCTGCAGGGAAAGCGAGTCCCTCACGTTCCAATCAACAGGCAAATGTACAAACCATAAAAAAACTGCAGACAAACTCCATTTTCATTAAGTTTGTCTGCAGTCTGAAACTTCCAAATGGAAGTCTTATAAGTGATCGATTTTAATTGTTTCGATGGTATTGGCATGAATACCGAGCCAGCTCGACGCGATGGAACCAAACATATCTCTTGAACCGGTTGTATAAAAGCGATGAACTGGACGGAGCTTGCTTTTATTGATTAATTTATAGTAATCCAAAATGACACTTGCCTCCCGGGCCGTCTCTTCTCCAGAGGAAATGACTTGTACTTCATCCCCCATATAGGAAGAGATTACAGGCCCCAGCAGTGGATAATGGGTACAGCCAAGGATCAGTGTATCGATTTTCGTTTTCTTCAACGGGTTCAAGGTTTGTGCCACGACCCGATTGACGATCCCCCCTTGAAACTCCCCGCTTTCTACGATTGGGACAAATTTCGGGCATGCTAAACTATCTACTTTCACATCGGAATTGATGGAAGCAAGTGCATCGTCATAAGCTTTGCTTTTTACCGTGCCTTCCGTACCGATAACTCCGATATGCAAGGAATCAGAAACTTTCAATGCCGCCCTTGCCCCTGGGTGTATGACACCCAACACAGGAATCGGAAGTATAGCCCTGATTTCATCCAATACAGCTGCAGTTGCTGTATTGCAAGCGATGATCAGCATTTTTATATCCTTCTTCATCAAAAATCTCGTCATTTGCCATGTGAAGGTTTGGACATCTTTTTTTGTCCTCGGCCCATATGGGCATCTTGCTGTATCACCTAAGTAAATTATATTTTCATTTGGAAGCTGACGCATGACTTCTTTAGCTACTGTCAAGCCGCCTACTCCTGAATCAATGATGCCTATCGGTTGTTTCAAAAAACTCGCCTCATTTTTCTTTCATTTCTTGATGTAGTTTTACTAGAATCCCTTTGAGGGACATGATGTCAGATTCGTTAAAATTGACTAACACGCCACTCAAGTACTGCCTCCGTTTATTAATCACTTCTTCGATTATCCGTTCGCCTTCTTCAAGAAGGTGAATTCGAACCACACGCCGATCCTTTTCATCCCTGACACGCTGGACAAGCTGATGTTTCTCCATGCGGTCAATCAGGTCCGTCGTTGTACTGAAAGCGAGAAACATCTTCGTGGACAATTCGCCAATCGTCATGTCCCCTGATTCAAAAAGCCATTGCAAAGCCACAAATTGAGGAATGGTTATTTTATAATCATGGAGAATTTCTCTTCCCCTTTGCTTAAGCCATGACGATACATAGCGCAATTCCTTCTCGATATCGGCTACATATGCCGCCTGCTTCTCTTCATCCATAAACACAGCTCCCCACTTCATGAAACTTATCATACTACCATTTTGGATGAAAGTGAAATGATTTTCAAGATTGATTGACTGGAATCATAATGAAACCCCACCATAAAAATAAGCAGCATCCAAAGAAGTCAAAACAACCAAATTGTTTTGCCCTTCCTCATATGCTGCCAATGAACGGGAGAGAAATTATTTATAAGGCTTACGTATTAAGAGTTAACACATTAAAGCTTAAGTTCTCCCATACGAAGGAGTTCTATGACTGCCTGCGAACGTCCTTTAACTCCAAGCTTCTGCATCGCATTCGAAATATGGTTTCGAACTGTTTTTTCGCTAATAAACAATTCACCTGCGATTTCTTTTGTTGTTTTGTCTTGTACTAGTAACTCAAATACTTCTTTTTCTCTTTTGGTGAGTAATGGCTTATGAGTGAATTCGTTCTCCTTCAAGTAATGTTACCCTCCTTGCCTTCACCAGCATAAAACCCGGAGTGGGTGTCTATTTAGTCAAGATATAGTATGTCGGCTGGGGCAATGGAGTGACTCTTTTACTTGTCTAAATGGAAATATTTTCAGGAATGTTCCAGCACAGTATACAACATCGAACGCTTCATGTCTTCCGTCCATGGTACCGGCTTCCCGGTGGCCTTGGACACTTGCACAATCGTCCCCCTGCCCGTTAAACAAATTGAACCATCTTGTTTAGTCCCCATATAGTGTAGCTCCACTGAAGAATTTCCGATATGGTCAGCTTTCACATGGATTGTCAATTGATCATTGAAAAACATCTGCTTAAGGTAATCACACTGTAAATTGGCAACAACCGGCATCTCACCGCATTCAGCCGAGGTCCAATCCTTCATGAACCCCATACTGTTGAAATACTCAATCCGAGCTTCCTCAAAATAAGTAAAAGGAATCGTGTTATTCAAGTGCCCAAACATATCAGTTTCCGAAAAGCGGATCTTAATCTCATGTTTAAAAGAAAAATCATTGATCCACTCCGTTATATTATCGATATATGATATTTTGCCCAACTTGTGCACACCCTTTCTGAATTGAATGACTATTCACTCATTTTATAAGAAAACAACGATAATGAAAAGGATTTTCTATTGAAAGCAGGGTAAATTATCAAGCTCACTTCACAAATCCTTCACAGTTGGCCTGGTGCCAGATTTACACTACAACCCCAGTTATCAATCGTTTATGATTCTCTCGATTCCCAACCAAGTCTGTGTATGTAAAACAATGAAAAAAAGAACCCATATCATAAGATACAGGTTCTTTCATGTTCATGATTAAACTTCATCACTGCCGAAGAAGTTACGGAATTGTTGGATCGTAGTATCACGGTTCAACGCAGCAATCGAAGTCGTTAATGGAATGCCTTTAGGGCAAGACTGCACGCAGTTTTGTGAGTTACCGCAGTTTGCAAGTCCTCCATCACCCATGATCGTATTTAAACGTTCAGCTTTGTTCATTGCACCCGTTGGATGTGCATTGAATAAACGAACTTGCGATAATGGTTGTGGCCCAATGAAGTCTGAATTGCTGTTTACGTTCGGACAAGCTTCCAAACATACACCGCAAGTCATACATTTAGATAACTCGTAAGCCCATTGACGTTTCTTTTCTGGCATACGCGGTCCTGGTCCAAGGTTGTACGTTCCATCGATTGGAATCCATGCTTTTACCTTTTTCAATGAGTCGAACATACGGCTGCGATCGACTTGCAGGTCACGAACAACAGGGAATGTACGCATTGGTGCTAGACGAACCGGCTGCTCCAATTGATCGATAAGAGCTGTACATGATTGTCTTGGTTTACCATTGATAACCATTGAACAAGCACCACATACCTCTTCAAGACAGTTCATGTCCCATGCGATTGCTGTAGTGTGCTTACCTTGTACCGTTACTGGATTACGACGAATTTCCATTAGGGCGGAAATTACGTTCATATTCGGACGGTACGCTAATTCGAATTCCTCATCATAAGGAGCTGAATCCGGTGTATCTTGACGAGTGATTATAAAACGGACTGTTTTAGTCTCAGATTTAGTTTCAACCATTTTTTTGCTCCCCCTCTTTAGTGTTTCGTAGTGTAGTCACGTTTACGCGGTGCGATCAGTGATACATCAATATCTTCATAATGGAATTCAGGTGCTTGATCCAAGCCTTTGAATGTTGCCATAGTAGTTTTCATGAATTCCTCATCATTACGTTCTGGGAAATCAGGTTTGTAATGCGCTCCGCGGCTTTCATCACGGTTTAACGCACCAATTGTGATTACACGGGCCAATTGCATCATGTTTTGCAGCTGTCTAGTGAATGCAGCTCCTTGGTTACTCCATTTTGCCGTGTCATTGATGTTAATTTTCTTGTAACGTTCCATCAGCTCAAGGATCTTGTTATCCGTTTCTTTAAGCTTGTCATTGTAACGAACTACAGTAACATGCTGAGTCATCCACTCACCAAGTTCTTTGTGAAGGATGTACGCATTTTCGTTACCATCAAGAGACATGACTTCATTCCATTTCTCTTGTTCTTGTTTTTCGTACCCTTCATACAATGAAGAAGGAATGGATTCTGAAGTTTTAGCAAGGCCTTCAATATATTTAACGGCATTCGGTCCAGCGACTGAACCACCATAGATTGCAGAAAGAAGTGAGTTGGCACCAAGACGGTTACCGCCATGTTGTGAATAATCGCACTCACCTGCAGCGAATAAACCTTTGATGTTAGTCATTTGGTCATAATCCACCCAAAGTCCGCCCATAGAATAGTGAACGGCAGGGAAAATTTTCATTGGAACTTTACGAGGATCTTCACCCATGAATTTCTCGTAGATTTCAATGATTCCGCCAAGTTTAATATCAAGTAATTTAGGATCTTTATGTGATAGATCCAGGTAAACCATGTTTTCACCATTAATGCCAAGCTTCATGTTCATACATACGTCGAAGATTTCACGAGTCGCGATATCACGAGGTACTAGATTACCATAAGCAGGGTATTTTTCTTCAAGGAAATACCAAGGTTTCCCGTCTTTATATGTCCAGATACGTCCACCTTCACCACGAGCGGATTCACTCATTAGACGAAGTTTGTCATCGCCAGGGATTGCTGTCGGGTGAATTTGAATGAACTCACCATTAGCATAATTAACACCTTGCTGATAAACGATTGAAGCTGCTGAACCTGTATTGATCATTGAGTTCGTTGATTTACCGAAAATGATTCCAGGGCCGCCGCTCGCCATGATGACTGCGTCTCCAGGGAATGATTTGATTTCCATTGAAGTCAGGTTTTGTGCTACGATACCGCGTGCTGTTTGCTCATCATCTATAACAGCTCCAAGGAATTCCCAGCCTTCATATTTCGTTACAAGGCCTTCAACTTCATAACGGCGAACCTGCTCGTCCAATGCGTAAAGTAATTGCTGACCAGTTGTTGCACCAGCGAATGCTGTACGGCTATGTTGAGTACCACCGAAACGACGGAAATCAAGAAGACCTTCCGGAGTACGGTTGAACATAACACCCATACGGTCAAACATATGAATGATTGATGGTGCTGCTTCGCACATCGCTTTAACCGGCGGTTGGTTAGCCAAGAAATCCCCGCCATAAACTGTATCGTCGAAGTGGATATATGGAGAATCCCCTTCACCTTTTGTATTTACTGCCCCGTTGATTCCGCCTTGGGCACAAACTGAGTGAGAGCGTTTAACAGGCACTAAAGAAAATAAATCAACCTGTTGTCCCAGCTCTGCTGCTTTGATCGTAGCCATTAATCCAGCTAGACCTCCACCAACGATAACTATTTTACCTTTACCCAATTCTGTCACTCCCTTATTTCCATTAGCCAAGCTATGTTTTTCCTAATTCTTATAAATGAACTCTATCTTCTTATACGAATGCGAAAATTGCGCTGATTCCGATATAAGAAAGAAGAACGAAAACGATCAATGTAAAGTAAGTCATGATTCTTTGCGATCTTGGTGAAACTGTAAGACCCCAGCTCACAGCAAATGACCATAATCCATTAGCAAAGTGGAAGATTGCCGAGATAATACCAACAATATAGAACACAATCATGAATGGACTAGAGAAAATCTCTGCCATCATGTCAAAGTTAACTTCAGCACCCATAGCTGCTTGGATTCTAGTTGCCCATATATGCCAAACAAGGAAAATCAACGTTATGATTCCAGTTAGGCGTTGTAGCATGAACATCCAGTTACGGAAGAAACTAAATCTGCCTAAATTGTTTTTTGCTGTAAAGGCAATATAGATTCCGTACACAGCATGGAAAATGAGCGGTAGATAGATGACGACCCATTCTACCAAAATCTTCACGGGCGTATACTCAATTAAATGAACTGCCCCATTAAAAGTTTCTTCTCCTTTTGTTGCCATAAAGTTTACAGATAAATGAAAAATTAGGAATAGACCAATTGGAATTACTCCTAGAAGTGAATGAAGCCTGCGATTCCCAAACTCACGATTTTTTGCCACTAAGTGCCCCCCCTTAATTTGTGAAAAATCATGCAAAGATAAACTGGTGGCTACCTTTTATCTCCGCGTGAAAATACAGTATAGAGTCAAAAAACTCCTCTATACTTCCTTTACAATTATGTGACATGTCCATTTTACTCCTGACTTCTATGTGCGTCAAGAAAACGGATACAAGAAATCTCTTTTTCAGAATAGATTTTATTGGATTATATTGGGTATTTTTTGTTTGTCAAGATAATATTTTGAATAAATTTCTAATTTAACTATTAATATCTCGGTATAATTTCTCATTTTTTTCCAAATGTGATTTAAATAAATAAAAAACAGTATAATTTGCAAAAGAAATACGTTTATAATAGATTTACAGAAAGAGGCGATAAATTATGAAAAAAAATATTGCTGCTGCGATAGAAGAAGAGATTCAAACTGAAGAAATTCAAACTGAGGAATTCCTAGTTCCAGCTTTCGGATACGAATTAATCAGAGAAGTTCTATTGAACGATATTCTTGGAAAAGACTCTAATCAAATCCTCTATTGGGCAGGTAAACAATTAGCAAGAAAATTCCCATTGAATGGCGATCAGGAAGTGATTGAATTTTTCCAAAGCGCTGGATGGGGCAATCTGGAAATCTTGAAGTATACGAAACACCAGATGGAATTATCCCTGACAGGTAAAATAATCAGCCGCCGCTTGGATTTACACCCTGATTGTCACTTCCAGCTTGAAGCCGGTTTCCTTGCCGAGCAGTTTACACTGCAAAAAAAATTCCTCAGCGAATCAACGGAAGAAATCAAACGCCGCGCAAAAAAAGTGATATTCACCATCCAATGGGATCCCAGAGATCCAATCTAATGAGCCCTGAAAACAGACTTACCCTTTTTACCGGAAGTCTGTTTTTTATTGGACTCCTGACACTTAAGCTAGCACATTTGCATGCTGACCAAGTTTAAATGCTTCATGAAGGGATTCAACCGCCTTCACCATTTCCTTTTCATTGACGACGGTCGAAACTTTAATTTCCGATGTGCTTACCATTTTCACCTGGATGCCTGTATTGGCCATCACTTCAAACATTTCGGCAGCCACTCCCGGATTGGATACCATACCAGAACCGACGATGGACACTTTGGCCAATCCGCTCTCCGTTTCGACCCGGTCGAATCCCAATTGATCTTTATTATTTTCCAGCACGATCAAGGCCGCTTCCGTATCTTCACTTTTTGTGGAAAAAGATAGATTCGTCGTATCCTCGGCAGTCATGCTTTGAATGATGATGTCCACATTGATCCGGTTTTTCGCAAGCGTCGTGAAGATCGTGGATAATGCACCAAGTGATTGGGGCAAACCATATATTGTGACCCTCGTAATACTGTCTTCAAAAGCAATGCCGCGTACAATTAAGTTTTCTTCCATAGTTGCTTCCTCCTCTATGATCGTACCTGATTCTCTCTCCATGCTTGAACGGACTTCAAGCGGAATTTGATAATTTTTTGCATATTCGACAGCCCTTGGGTGAAGGACGCCCGCCCCCAGGTTGGCAAGTTCCAGCATTTCATCGTAAGAAATGGATTGGAGTTTTCGCGCGCCTTTTATGTAGCGTGGGTCCGTTGTGAATACACCCGTTACATCTGTATAAATATCGCATCTATCCGCATTAAGCGCTGCTGCGATGGCAACTGCCGTCGTATCGGAACCGCCTCGCCCTAAGGTAGTGATTTCCCCATTTGCATCGTTACCCTGGAAACCGGCTACGACCACTATTTTCTTCTCCTCAAGCTGGGCTTGGATCCTCGTGGCATCGATGTTTAAAATCCGGGCATTCCCATGAACGGATTCCGTTTGCATGCCAGCCTGCCAGCCGGTATACGAAATGGCTTCATGTCCTTCTTCAATCAATGCCATCGTTAACAGGGAAATCGTTACCTGTTCCCCAGTCGTCAATAGCATATCCATTTCCCTCTTGCTCGGGGATCCGGAAATATCACGCGCCATGGAAACCAATTGGTCCGTTGTTTTCCCCATAGCTGAAACAACGACGACAACCTCATTTCCTTTCTCCGCTTCCTCGATTACCCGATTGGCAACATTTTTGATTTTTTCTACGCTACCGACGGATGTTCCGCCGAATTTTTGAACGATTAATGCCATCCTCATGCACCCTCTCTACTTTTTAGGCAATAAAAAAAGCAATGAGAAATATCTCATTGCTGTGGTCACATATCTTAATACTGTAATCACAGTGAGATAGCTCTCCAGGGTATAAACCCTGACAATCCGCCATTTCTTAAATGTCGGACCAGGAGGACAAGGTATGAGTCTTGACTTCCTTCGGCGGCGTCCCCTTTCAAAACCTTTCATGGAAGCTCATACTTCTCCAGGTTTTTACTCTTGAATTCCGCACCTCTATCAGCACTTTTAAGTTGTCTAGTTAAAAATTCCTTTTAATCATAGCATAGAGATTTATCGGTAGCAAGATTATTCTTGTAATTTTCTAACGATTCCCTCGGCTACCCCTTTTGGCATGCCAGCTTCCATGATTTCCTCGGCCGTCGCCTCTTTGATTTTCTTCAATGATCCAAAATGCCTTAATAATTGCTTCCTTCGCTTTTCCCCGACTCCTGGAATATCATCAAGCTGGGAGTGAACCGCATTTTTCCCGCGTAGCTGGCGATGAAACGTAATCGCGAACCGATGCACTTCATCCTGAATTCTTTGCAATAGGTAAAATTCCTGGCTCCTTGAATCAAGAGGTACAAGTTCAAGCGGATTTCCGATCATCAATTGCGAGGTCCTATGCTTTTCATCCTTAATGAGGCCTGAAAGTGGAATATCCAAGCCTAATTCATTTTCCAGAATATCCCGCACCGCTTCGACATGTCCCTTTCCGCCATCAATGATGATCAAGTCCGGAAGCGGCAGCCCTTCTTTCAATACTCGTGAATACCTTCTTCTGACCACTTCACGCATCGATTCATAATCATCAGGTCCCTGGACCGTCTTGATCTTATATTTTCGGTACTCTCTTTTTTCCGGCTTCCCATCAATGAACACGACTAAAGCGGAAACGGGGTCACTTCCCTGAATATTGGAGTTATCGAAAGCTTCAATTCGATGCGGGGTGTAAATACCCAATTGTTTCCCAAGGTTTTCCACCGCATTGATCGTTCTTTCTTCATCCCTCTCAATCAAAGAGAATTTTTCCTGAAGGGCGATGGAGGCATTTTTATTCGCCAATTTAAGCATGTCTTTTTTCGCTCCCCGTTTCGGGTGAATCGTTTTGACACCAAGCAGCCCTTCCGCCATTTCGGCATCCACAGATTCAGGCAGCAAGATTTCCTTTGGTTTAAAGTGGTTCGTAATCTCGTAAAACTGACCGAGGAATGTAAGAAGTTCCTGTTCGGGTTCATCGTAGACCGGAAAAAGCGAAACATCCCTTTCTATCAATTTACCCTGCCGGACAAAAAATACCTGAACGCACATCCAGCCTTTATCATAGGCAAAGCCAAATACATCCCTGTCGATGAAATCGGTCGTCATCATTTTCTGCTTCTCCATCGTAATATCGATATGGGCAATCTTGTCACGAAACTCCTTGGCCCTCTCGAAATCGAGTTCTTCCGATGCCTCCAGCATTTTTTCAGTCAGTTCTTTTTTTATTTCAGTATGCCCGCCGTTCAAGAACCGGTTGATATCATCGACCATTTTTTTATATTCCTGTTCCTCTACATCATATACACATGGGGCCAGGCACTGACCAAGGTGATAGTAGAGACAAACGCGATCCGGTAACGTATTGCATTTTCTTAGGGGATAGATGCGGTCGAGCAATTTTTTCGTTTCGTTAGCTGCAAATGCATTCGGATAAGGACCGAAATATTTCCCTTTGTCTTTTTTGACTTTTCGCGTAATGATTAGACGCGGGTGGCGTTCCGCAGTCAGCTTGATGAAAGGATACGTCTTATCATCCTTTAGCATGACATTATATTTTGGGTCATGTTTTTTGATTAAGTTCAACTCTAAAATAAGAGCCTCGATATTGGAAGAGGTGACAATGTATTCGAAATCCTCAATCTCGTTCACGAGTCGAAATGTTTTACCATCGTGAGATCCCGTAAAATAAGAACGGACACGATTTTTCAACACCTTCGCTTTGCCTACATATATGATCGTTCCCTGACGATCTTTCATTAAATAACAACCAGGTTGATCGGGAAGAAGGGCAAGTTTATTCTTTATTTGTTGATTCATGCATTCAGCCTCCTGTTCTCCCTTTTTTACAATCATTATATATCAAGATAGCTAAAAAAGCTTCAAGTCCGCAGACTTGAAGCTTTTTTTAGCTATCTTACTATTACGCGTGTTTTGCAATAAGTTCAGCAAGTGCTTCTTTAGGTTGGAAACCAACAACCTTATCGACCACTTCACCGTCTTTAAGGACGATTAATGTCGGGATGCTCATCACACCGAATTTTCCAGCTGTTTCTTGGTTTTCATCTACATCCACTTTTACGATTTTTGCTGTATCGCCAATTTCAGTATCAAGCTCTTGAAGAACAGGAGCGATCATTTTACAAGGTCCACACCATGGAGCCCAAAAGTCTACAAGAACGACACCTTCGCTAGTATCTGTTGTGAAAGTTTGGTCAGTTGCATTTACAATAGCCATATATATTTCCTCCTCAAATTTACTCAAATAACTAAAAACAGTATACCACTGTTGCTCAAAACGATGCTAATATTTTGCTTCAGTGGTAGGATGTCCAAAAAAAAAGTAACTATGCAGGCAAAAAAACCTCCCCATTAGCGCAAACAAAGGGACAAGACATGTATCGGCTTATGCCGAATGTCTTGCCCCTCATCTGTATTATTTCTATTACGCGTTAACTTTAAGTTTTTTGAATTCTTCCGTAAGTAATGGAACGACTTCGAAAAGATCTCCGACAATTCCATAATCAGCTACATTGAATATGTTAGCTTCCGGGTCTTTATTGATGGCAACGATAACCTTGGAGTTGGACATTCCCGCTAAATGCTGGATCGCACCGGAAATTCCGCAGGCGATATAAAGGTCAGGTGTTACGACTTTACCCGTTTGCCCGATTTGTAATGAGTAATCGCAATAGTCTGCATCACATGCTCCCCGGGAAGCTCCTACCGCTCCTCCAAGAACCTGTGCCAGTTCCTTTAATGGTTCAAAACCATCTTCACTTTTCACGCCACGGCCGCCCGCGATGATTACTTTCGCTTCTGAAAGGTCGACCCCTTCACTGGCTTTTCTAACAACATCCTTAATGATTGTCCGTAAGTCCTTAATATCCACACTTAATGTAGAAACATCACCGGAGCGGGACTCATCTTTCGCTAATGGTTCGATATTGTTCGGACGGATTGTCGCGAAAATCACGCCAGCTGTAACAATTTTCTTTTCAAATGCTTTACCAGAATATATCGGGCGGGTGAAAACGATATTTCCGCCTTCTTCTTCAATGGATGTAACGTCGGAAATCAATCCTGATTCAAGTTTTCCAGCCAATTTAGGTGCAAGGTCTTTTCCTAAGGCTGTATGTCCAAAGAAAATTCCTTCCGGCTTTTCCTGCTCGATGACGGCAAGCAAGCTTTGCGCATATCCATCTGAAGTATATTGTTTCAATTGATCATTTTCGACTGCAATAACCCGGTCTGCACCATACTGGATCAATTCATCACCGAAATTCTGAACACTGTCACCAACTAAAACACCAACGATTTCCCCGCCATCCGCTGCAAGCTTAGCCGCACCGATAGCTTCAAATGATACATTTCTTAGTGAACCATCACGAACTTCGCCCAATACAAGAAACTTTCTAGCCATTTATAAAAACCTCCTGTGCTCTATTTTTCTTTTTGTCGTGTGTTGTTGTTTTGAGATGTACCGTTTCGATTAAATCACTTTTGCTTCACTGCGTAATAACTGAACAAGCTCGGTAACTTGAGCACTGATTTCCCCGTCCAAAACTTTTCCAGCTTCTTTTTTAGCAGGAAGGTAAATTTCAATCGTTTTTGTTTTGGCCTCAACATCGTCCTCTTCCAAATCCAGGTCATCCAATTCCAATTCTTCAAGCGGTTTTTTCTTTGCCTTCATGATTCCTGGCAATGAAGGATAACGTGGCTCATTTAGCCCTTGTTGCGCTGTCACCAATAATGGAAGAGAGGCTTCGATCGTTTCAGAGTCCCCTTCGACATCACGGATAACGCTTACATTTCCATTTTCTATGTCCAATTTAGTAATGGTTGTAATATAAGGAATTCCCAAAATTTCGGCAACGCGTGGTCCCACTTGACCAGAGCCGCCATCGATTGCAACGTTCCCTGCAATGATTAGATCCGCATTTTTATCTTTTAAGTATTCGCCAATAATTTTGGCAGTCGTGAATTGGTCGCCATTTTCTATGTCGTCTTCTATATTTATCAATACAGCTTTGTCAGCACCCATTGCCAGCGCTGTGCGTAATTGCTTTTCTGCCTCTTCTGTTCCGACAGAAATAACCGTTACTTCGCCGCCTTGTGCATCACGCACCTGGATTGCTTCTTCAACTGCATACTCATCGTATGGATTAATGATGAATTCTGCCCCATCCTCATTGATTTTCCCGTTGGATAGTGTAATTTTTTCTTCTGTATCAAATGTTCTTTTCAGCAGTACATAAATGTTCACGATAATACCTCCCGAATAATTTGAGTTTTGAAGATTATGAATTTTATTGATATATAGTAATGTTCTACAGATTTCACCAAAATCCTGCATGATATATAAAAATAGTTATTTAAACCGAAACATCATTTCCCTTTGAATACAGCTTCCCTTTTTTCAATGAAAGCGGCGATTCCTTCTTGTGCATCGGCAGTATCGAAAGCCTGGCCAAAGAGGGCAGCTTCCCTTTCCACACCTTTATGGTAGGAATCATGCTTGGAATAATTTAATAACTCAATGGCCGACTTTAATGCCAGTGGGCTCTTCTTGGCAATTTTATTGGCTAGATCCTTAGCTTTTGGAATCAGTTCTTCATCCGTGAAGGCATGATTCGCCAATCCGCATTGCACAGCTTCTGTGCCTGAAATCGGTTCACTTGTAAACAGCATTTCAGCTGCCTTTGCCATGCCTACGTAACGAGGAAGACGTTGGGTCCCAGCAAATCCGGGGATTAAGCCCAACTGCAGCTCAGGCAAACCAAGTTTAGCCCTTTCGGTGACTAAGCGGATGTGGCAGGCCATAGCCAGCTCCAATCCTCCGCCAAGCGCCGCTCCATGGATGGCTGCAATGACCGGTTTTGGAAAAGATTCGATTTTCTCAAATACAGATTGACCATTCTTGGTCAGCTTCTCGAAAGCTTTCCCGTTTTTCACTTCCGTAAACTCTTTAATGTCCGCTCCTGCAGAGAAGAATCTTCCTTCACCATGAAGTAGGACAACCCGTACGGCTTCGTCTTTCCCAATTTGATCGAATGCCTGTGAAAGCTCTCCGATGATAGCCGAAGAAAGTGCATTTGCTGGTGCATGATCAATCGTTATAAAAGCCACATGATTTTCGACAGAAAGCTTAAGATATTCCATATCAATCCCTCCAGGCATGATAGTCAAACTTTTTTGATAATTCTCTATGTATCACTTCCAGTTAAAGCTGGAAGTTGAATTAACCGATTCTTTCGAGGATGGCTAGCCACCCTCTATTTAAATCGTTAACTTTTCAGGCCACAGCCGCCAATCAGCAGGCGGTGAACGTCTGGTGCAAGGTCAGGAAGCGAATACTTTTGCTCATTCATGACCCAAGTCGTCACAGTTTCATCAATCGTTCCAAAAATCATCTGCCTGGCAAGTAAATTATTTAAATCAGGCAGGAATTCGCCGTTCTCTTTTCCTTCTATAATGATCTGATCGATTAAATTTAAATACCCTCTTAACACATCATTGATCCTAAGGCGCAATTCTTTATTCGACTGTCTTAATTCCAACTGAGTGACAATTGCTAAATTCACGTCTTCTGAAAGGTTTTGAAAATGTTTTTGGATGAGCACATGCAGTTTTTCCGAAGCAGTGGTCTTTCCTTTTATCTCTTCTTCGATCTGTTCCACAAAATAGCCCATCTTTTCATGGAATAATGATATTAAGATATCTTCTTTATTTTTAAAATAAAGATAAATGGTGCCATCCGCTACGCCTGCCTGTTTGGCGATTTTGGATACTTGGGCTTGATAGTAACCGTTTTGGGCAATGACAATAACGGCCGCATCAATAATTTGATTATACTTTGGTCTGTTGCTTTTCACTGGATGTCCCCTTTCAGAAAAATGAATGAACCATCATTCATATTTCTATCATAAAATGACGACCCTTTACTGTCAAGCAAAACCTTATATAAGGCTCCTGACATTTCACTTCTGTTCATTGTACAGCCACCATCCATAGCTTGTCCAGCTGTTCTGCAAAACGGAGCCCTCTTCCGCTGCTCCGTTTAAAGGGGGTGCTTGTTTAAGCTTCTTTTCTTTCCTCGGATAATTTTTTCTTTTCTTCCTCGATAAGGACTCTTCTCAGGATCTTCCCTATCGTCGTTTTAGGAAGTTCATCCCTGAATTCATAGCTTCGCGGCACCTTATACGAAGCCAGGTTCTTTCTGGCAAATTCATTCAATTCCTCTTCAGTGACCCTGGCATTTTTTTTCAGGACGACATAGGCCTTGACGGTCTCTCCTCGATAAGGGTCAGGGATGCCTGCCACAACTACTTCCTGTATGGCCTCATGCTCGTATAGCACCTCTTCCACCTCACGTGGATATATATTGAAACCGCCTGCAATGATTGTATCCTTTTTCCTCTCGACGACATAAAAGAACCCCTGCTCATCCATATAACCCAGATCGCCAGTAAGCAGCCAGCCATTTTTAAAGGTTTTTTCCGTTTCATCCGGACGGTTCCAATAACCTTTCATTACCTGTGGTCCTTTTATGGCAATCTCGCCTATTTCATTCGGAGGAAGCTCTTCATTGGATTCCAGGGACAGAATCGCCGAGTCAGTGTCCGGCCACGGCAGTCCAACGCTTCCTTTTACACGCGGCTGATCCCAAATGAAGTTAGCATGTGTCACAGGTGAGGTTTCTGAAAGTCCATAGCCTTCAACAAGCTTCCCGCCGGTAATTTTCTCAAACTGCTCTTGAACCTCTAAGGGCAATGATGCAGAACCGCTAATACAGGCATTGATGGAAGAAAGATCATATTTAGCGATATCCGGATGGTTCAAGAGGCCGATATACATCGTTGGCGCTCCTGGAAACATGGTCGGTTTCTGTTTTTGGATGGTTTTAAGCGTCGCTTCGACATCAAACTTCGGCATGATGATCATGGTGTTCCCTTCCATGACGGAAAGAACCAAGACCGTAGTCATACCGTACACATGGAAGAAAGGCAGAATCGCAAGGATCCTTTCCTCACCGCGCTTATTTTTATAAAGCCATGCATTGCACATTTTCGTATTTGCCAGCAAGTTCTTATGAGTAAGCATGACCCCTTTGGGAAAGCCAGTTGTCCCACCTGTATATTGCAAAAGGGCAAGGTCATTATTGACATCGATCGGCACAGTGTCGACTTCTTCAGTGATCTTTCGTTTCATGATTTCGGAAAATAAATGATGATTCCCTTCATGCTCCACATTGATGACAATGCCGTATTGCTTTTTTTGAATAAAAGGATAGATAAGATTTTTCGGGAAAGGTAAATATTCCTTGATAGCGGTTACAATTATATGTTCTATATCCGTTCTTGATGCCACTGCAGAAACACGGGGAAATAAAATATCCATCACTAAAATCATTTTCGCTCCGGAATCTTTCATTTGATATTCTAATTCACGTTCAGTATAGGTTGGGTTCGTTTGAACCACGACTCCTCCGGCCATCAATATCCCAAAAAAGCTTATGACACCCTGAGGGCAGTTAGGAAGCATGACGGCAACGCGTTCGCCTTTTTGAAGTCCGATACTTTTTAAATAGGCTGCAAACTTTAAAGCAGATTCATGTACTTCCCGGAAAGTTAATTCTTTTCCCTGGAAATGAATCGATACTTTATCAGGGAATTCTTCGGCTGATTCCTTCAAAAAAGAATAAAGAGGTTTATCTTCGTACGACAAAACAGCGGGTATCTGTTCCGGATAAATAGCTTGCCATGGCTTATTGCTCATTTGCCCCCTCCTTCTGAATATTCTCAATACTCTTAATCATTATAATACAATCGGGATTTTCTTACAATTGCCGAATTTCAGAGTATAAAGGCCTTACGATGAAAAGCTGGATAGTATATATGTCCCATTCCAACTACAGGGAATGTCGGAATGGGACATATATAAAGGGAAACAAAAAAAGGAGTTGGCTATACTCCTTTCAGAATATAGACAACCCTTTTACCCTCATTTTTTTCTTTTAAAAAAGTTCCAGCTGATTTCAGAAATCCGCTCCCTTTTGCCGACTGCTTGCCGAGCCTCCTCGGCACAAGTGCCTGTTGGGCCCTCGGCTAGCCAGTTATTCGGCAGGAGTGTCGCAAATCTCTTCCATCCTTTAAGGAATACTGTAAAAACTATGAAGAATAATCTAGTTTACTTTTAAAATTTTGGTTCAGGGCGAGAGCAATTCGGAAATCCTTTTGCCGGAAAATTGATCGAACCGCCAGACTATTGGAAGAAGAGTCAGTTGCCCTACAATATTTCTTTAAAAAAAGTTCCAGTTGATTTCAGAAATCCGCTCCCTTTCCGCCGACAGTCTGCCAAGCCTCCTCGACGCAAGCGTCTGCGGTGTCTCGTCTAGCCAGTTTTTCGGCAGGAGTGTCGCACATTTCTTCAATCGATTGAGGATTATAGTTAAAAAAACATGAAGGATAAACTAGTCTTAAACATGGTTTAGATGAGCCTGGCCTGCAGTTTTTTCTTTTAAAACACAAAGTTGATTGGAACGGAAGATACGAGACTCCTGCAGAAAAGCGTGGCATGGGAGACCCCGCAGGCGTGCCGAGGAGGCTCCCGACCGCCCGCGGAAAGCGAGTGCCTGGAGTGGAAATCAACGTTCCCATTTCACAAACGCAATTTGTAGACAAAAGGGGTCTATCTAAATAAAAACTAAGTTGATTGGAACGGAAGGCATGAGACTCCTGCGGGAAAAGCGTGTCTAGGGGAGACCCCGCAGGCACAAGCCGAGGGCCGACCGCCCGCGGAAAGCGAGTGCCTGGAGTGGAAATCAACGTTCCCATTTTACAAACCCAGAAAAAAACTGTCGGCAAACAATTATTATCTAGTTTTGAACAAAAGGGTTCTATCTAAATAAAACAAAGTTGATTGGAACGGAAGGTACGAGACTCCTGCGGGAAAAGCGTGGCCAAGGGAGACCCTGCAGGCGCAAGCCGAGGGCCGACCGCCCGCGGAAAGCGAGTGCCTGGAGTGGAAATCAACGCTCAAATTTTACAACCCCTCAAGAAAAAAACATAAAGGATATGCAAATTTCCTTTATGATCACAGATCGGGGAGAGCATTCCGATCCCTTTTGTCGTCCACTGAAAAGAGGCGTTCTACTTCTTGGTTTTAATTCTATACCAATACTTATACTTTTCTTCAAACCCTAATTTTCCGTATAAGCTTAAAGCAGGTGCGTTCGTTTCTATCACCTGAAGATAAGCATTTTTTGCTCCATTTTCTTTACCCCAATTCAATAGATTACGAACGAGAATTGCACCATTGCCTTGGTTTCGAAAGTTTTCATGGGTAATGATATTGTACAGGCCTATGTATCCGTCTTCCAAAACACCCAGTCCACTTGCTGTAACGGTTCCACCTTCATCAGTCAACAGCATAAAGCATGTTTTTGGAATGATATTCCCTAACATCTTTTTCAGGATGGTTTGATCATGATCATCAATATTACTTAGCAGGCAGAAATCGTGAAACCATTCATCATGTAAATGATCATACTTTATGACATTGGTTTCATTCGGTGACTCTGTATCTGCCAAATTCAATACCTGGACACTTGTTGTTCCTTCAAGGGCATACCCAGACTCTTCCAGCACACGATCCAAGTTGATAGGGTTTGCCTGTGGAGTCACTTTGTACACGGCCTTATCATTCCTTGCAAAATATAATTGTTCACAATTCGAAATTTTCTTTTTCACATTTTCATTCGATGGATAGATGGGGGTGATGGAATTCGCCCTTTTCGTATATCCATCCGCAAATCGGATAACCCATCCATCATAGATTTGCGTTTGCATGGCGGGTAAAGCATTCAGCGATAATTCTTCAATCTTCTGTATCCATTTGGACTGATCCATATTCCACCTTCTCTTCAAAAGTCTATTTGACCATTATTATTATACATGGCCCCCCATTTTTTTTAATAGAACCAAATAAAAGAAGCGGCACACTGGCCGCTTCAGTTGAACAATGTCATATAAATGATTCCAAACAGAAAAAAGATTCCGCAACAAACAATTAAGACTTTTGCAAGTTTCTCCACAGCTTACTCCCTCTCATGAAGGGCATTAAGAAATTCCGGCGCCGATGACAAAAGATAATGCGATTGATATGATCATCGATAGGAATCCAACTGCCCGATTATCTTTTTGTATTTCTTCATCTATTTTAAATCCAGGAGTCATAAATTCAAAAATGAAATAACCGATCAACAGCAGGACAAAACCGTAGACGCCCCAGCCAATCATGGTAAGAAGCGAATTCTGATGGAGAATGGACTGTTGGAATACATAGGCGATCCCAAAAATTTTACCACCTGTTGCCAACGCGACAGAAAGGTTTCCCTGTTTGATCTCCTCCCAGTTCTTGTACTTTGTGACAAGTTCAAAAATGGCTAAAAAAACAATCATGCACAGAATAACGACACTGTAACGAGCAGCTATATATACATATTCATTTTCCCACATATTCTCCATGGTCCAACTCCCGAATGGTAACTAGCCACCCGGCTTGGCTGAATTGCCGGAATGACCGCTTTCCTTTATTTAAATTCCACCACCGTAACACCTGTTCCGCCTTCACCGGCTTCGCCGAAGCGAATCCTTTTGACAGAGCGGTGATTTTTCAGGTATTCCTGGACCCCGGACCGAAGAGCACCCGTCCCTTTACCATGAATGATGGAGACACTCGAATAACCGGCCAAAAGAGCATCATCAACGTATTTTTCCACTCTTGATATGGCATTTTCAAAGCGTTCTCCACGAAGGTCAAGTTCGACGCTAACGTGATAATCGCGGCCTTTGATCGTGGTAAGCGGCTTTGTTTCTTTTACTTTTGTGCTCTTGATGAATTCCAGGTCAGACTCCTTCACTTTCATTTTCATGATGCCGATCTGAACCTGCCATTCATTATTTGAGACCTTCTCAATCAAGTGACCTTTTTGACCAAAGCTTACGACCTTTACTTCATCTCCAGGTTTTAAGCTTTTATCCAGCGGCCTCGCAGCTTTATTTGTTGTTTTTTTCACTTTAGGCGCTGCTTCTTCAAGCCGTTTTTTTGCATCGATCAGTTCATGCTCTTTAACATCGGCATGCTTTTCAAGTCTCAGTTTACGTAAGTCGGCAATGATCGCTTCCGCTTCCCTTTGTGCATTTTCAACGATTGCCGCTGCCTCTTTTGCTGCCTTTTCAACCATCGCATCCCGTTCTTGATGGTACTCATCAATTTGCTTTTGAAGGTCTTTATGAAGAATTTCCGCCTGTTTCAGGTGATTCTTGGCTTCCAATTCCTCTTCTTCAGCCTTCTTGCGGCTGTCTTCAAGGGACGCTATCATATTTTCAACTTTATTCGTATCCTCACCGATATGGCCGCGGGCGTTGCTGATCACGTTTTCTTCCAAACCAAGGCGCTTGGAAATTTCAAACGCATTACTCCGCCCTGGTACACCAATTAAAAGTTTATAGGTGGGACTCAAGGTTTCCACATTAAATTCGACGCTTGCATTTATGACGCCTTCCCGATCATATCCATACGCTTTTAATTCCGGATAATGTGTCGTTGCAATCACACGTGCTCCGCGCTTATACACTTCATCCAAAATGGAAATGGCCAAAGCTGCACCTTCCTGTGGGTCAGTTCCCGCTCCAAGCTCATCGAATAAAACAAGACTGTCATAATCGACATGCTTAAGGATATCGACAATATTGACCATATGCGAAGAAAATGTACTTAAGCTTTGTTCAATTGACTGTTCATCGCCTATATCGGCATAAACAGAGGAAAACACAGCCGTTTCGGAACCATCCAGCGCAGGGATCTGCAGACCGGACTGGGCCATTAACGTACAGAGGCCAATCGTTTTCAGGGTAACCGTCTTACCACCTGTATTCGGACCGGTGATGACGATTGTCGTAAATTCATCACCAAGAAAAATATCATTGGCCACGACGACATCATTCGGAATGAGCGGGTGTTTCGCTTTAAATAATTTCACGCGCCCCTCATTATTCAGAATCGGTTTGGATCCTTTTATCGCTTTTGCATATTTTGCCTTGGCGACAAGGAAATCGATTTGTGCCAGCACTTTGACATTATGAAGCAATTCAGGGGTGAACGCACCGACTTTTTCCGATAGTTCAACCAATATCCGTTCTATTTCCTGCGTTTCCTTCACTCGGGTTTCCTGCAGGACATTATTCAGCTGAACGATTGCTTGCGGTTCAATGAACAACGTCTGCCCTGATGATGATTGATCATGAATGATCCCGCCATACACACTGCGGTATTCCTGTTTTACCGGGATGACGAATCGATCATTCCGGATGGTGATGATGGCATCGGATAACATGGTTGATGCATTGGAAGAACGGATCATACTTTCCAGTTTTTCCCTTACGCGACTTTCGTTCGTCCGAATTTGGTTTCTTAGGGTACGAAGCTTGTCGCTGGCAGAATCCATCACTTCGCCATGTTCGCTTACTGCATACGTAATTTCCTGCTGCAAATCAATCAATGGATGAAGGGAATCGATATATTCGGCTAAAAGCGGAACATCAATCTCCTGCTCTGCCAGTTCTTCGAAGAAGCGGCTTAAGATCCTGCCGGCACGAATCGTACTCGCAAGTTCCATCAATTCCATCGGTGAGAGCATACCGCCAATCTGTGCCCTTTTTGCATGCGGACGGATATCGAAAATTCCGCCCAATGGCAAGTTACCTTTCAACCTTACGATTTTGGCAGCCTCATCTGTTTCTTCCTGCCATCTCGACACTTCTTCAAAATCCGTGGAAGGCATCAATTGCTCCGCCTTTTCTTTTCCTATGGATGAGGATGCGTGTGAGATCAATTGTTCTTTTATTTTATGAAATTCCAATGTCTTTAAAGCTTTATTATGCATGGAGTTAAAGCTCCTCCTTATTTATGGGCAAATAGTTAATCATTTCTCTTTAAAAACGCCAATAAGCCATCCGTATCCCTCGCATTAAGAACCGTGGATTCTTTTATCCAGCCCTTTTTGGCTGACGAGACCCCCACAGGCATATGTTCAAGCATGTCGATGCTGTGGGCATCCGTATTGATCACGATTGGAACGCCTGCTTCCTGAGCCTTGCGCAGATGCGGAGGTGCCAAATCCAATCGGTTCGGATTCGCATTCAATTCCAAGGCCGTATTCGTTTCACGGGCCAGTTCGATCAGCATTTCTATATCCACATCATATCCGGTGCGCCTGCCGATGATCCTTCCCGTTGGATGGGCGATGATATCTACATGCGGATTATTCAGAGCCGTTTTTAAGCGCTCCATGATCGTTTCCCGAGGCTGTGAAAAACTTGAGTGAATCGATGCAATGACCAAATCCATCTCTGCAAGCAACTCATCGTCATAATCAAGTGTCCCATCAGGAAGTATATCCATCTCTATCCCGGAAAGAACGGTAAAGTCAGTGTATTTTTCATTAAGTTCATGGATGATCCGTTTTTGTTCACGTAAACGTTCAGCGGTCAAGCCGTTCGCCACTTTCAGATATTGCGAATGATCGGTGATGGCCATATATCGATACCCTTTTGCACGGCATGCTTCAATCATTTCTTCAATCGTATGAGCACCATCACTCCATGTGGTATGCATATGCAGATCACCTTTAATGGCCTCTAAAGATATGAGAGGTTCATTAGCATCATAATGCTCCACTTCCGTTCCGTCTTCACGTATTTCTGGGGGAATGAAAGGAAGGCCAAAATGATTATAAAATTGTTCTTCCGTTTCAAACGTCAATACATCACCGGTTTCAGTCACTTCCACCCCATATTCGCTGATTTTCTCTCCGCGATCTTTAGCAAGCTGGCGCATCCGCACATTGTGATCCTTCGAACCTGTAAAATGATGAAGTGTCGTGATGAATTCCTTATCCTTAACGATTCGGAAATCGACAGAAATGTCATATTCATAATCAAGCACGACCGATACTTTTGTATCACCGGCCGCAATCACCTGTTTTATCCCTTTTATTGCAAGCAGTTGATTCTTAACCTCTTCGGGATGATCTGTCGAAATGATGAAATCGAGGTCCTTGATTGTTTCCCTCATACGCCGGATGCTGCCCGCCCTGGAAGAACGGATGATGTAATCCATGTTAGCAAGGGCCGTTTCAATATCAGCAGCTATCGGCCTCATGAAGGCTAGGGGCAGCCGATCGGGCCTTGAACCCGCCTCGGCAATTGCAGACAGGATCTTCTCTTCCGTTTTTTTGCCGAAACCGGCAAGCGCCGCGACCCTGCCTTCCTCACAGGCGATTTTAAGATCATTCACATCTTTGACATGCAGCTCTTTATGAAGCTTGGCAATTTTCTTACCGCCCAAACCTTGAAGCTGCAGAAGCGGAATCAATCCTTTTGGCACCTGCTCCTGAAGCTCTTCAAGTACAGTCGATTTCCCTTCATTTATATACTCTTCGATGACGGATGCCGTTCCTTTCCCGATTCCATTCAAAGCGGTAAAATCTTCGATCTCCGTCAGGCTCCGGTCATCCGTTTCCAAGGCGCCCGCTGCCTTTCGGAAAGCTGAAACCTTAAACGGGTTCTCTCCTTTTAGTTCCATATATATTGCAATTTTTTCTAATAGTTTAATGATATCTTTTTTATTAATTGTCATTTAATTCACCGCCGAAAAAATTAGTAGGGTGCCCCATGTTCACTTTCTTAAAGATACCTTTCTTGGAGGTAAAGTACAAGCAGTCAGGTTCTTAACCCTCGAATCAAATAGAAAGAAGCTACATGCCTCTACATAAAAAGGGGCCTCCCCCGTGTTCAAAGTATAGGAATCCAGGACTTTGAACACGGGAGGCAGGCCCTCTTATACTGACATTAAGATTGTTTTACATCATGAAACCAAAGTTCCTTCACTTGCTCGGAAAGGAACGGCGTATGTTTCACGATCGATTCTGCCAGAAATGAGCCAGTTAATGGTTTCTGGATGGAATCCATTGGCAGCATGGCAGCTATATATAATATAATAAACATGATAAGATAGACTTCGAGAAAACCCAATATCCCTCCGCCCCAGCGATTCAGCTGCTTTAATATCGGTAGATGGGTAATGAAATTGAGCATGGATCCTATCATTTGCCAAAGAATCTTGGCAGCAAAGAAAATGATTGCAAAGGCAATTGCATTGTAATACGCCGTATCAAGCCCGACTGTATTGAAAAACATATTAAGGGTCGAGGAATCACCCATCGTTGGGAACGGAATCCATAATTTTAAATTGGGAGCAAGATCTCCGTAAAATACATAGGCGACGATGAAGGCTACAATGAACCCAGTCATATGAACCGTTTGTAAAATGAAGCCACGCTTTAAACCGATTAATAAACCGATTAAAAGAATGGCCAGAATTGCTAAATCAAGCATGTACTCAGTCCTTCTCTCTCTTTAATTCCAGTTGAAGCTGGTCTAGTTCATCTTTTAATTTAATATATTCATGGATGGTATTCACGGCCGTTAGCACCGCTAGCTTGCTTGTATCCAAGTGTGGATTTTTCATCCTGATCTCTCTCATTTTTTCGTCAACCATCGAAGCGACCAGGCGCATATGACTTGCGCTTTCTGTGCCGACGATTGTATATGGCTGTCCGTATATATCAACTGTTGTTTTATTTCGTTTATCGTCTGACAAAATGATGCCCCCAATCTAAACAATCCTAATTCTATCATATCATGAAGTTTTTCGTCATGAAAGAGAGTACATCGTCATTTCTTGCATTAAAATTTCAATAATTTGTCAAACGATATCGAATTTAGGAAGAAGATTACCTATTAAACAAAATGAAGTTAGGAGCTAACCCATTATGTCCCATGTTGTTTTACTTATCAGTCCTGAACAAATAAAGGCGATGAAGTCCCATTATTCTTCATCCTTGGCCGCCAAGCAGCCGCCGGGGAGCATCTTTTCCGCCAAACCGCCGCTATGCACGGTGACGGCATATAAATCCGGGAAGGTCCTTTTTCAAGGTAAGAATGCCGAAATAGAAGCGGTAAAATGGCAAAAAGGTACCACTGCTGCGGCTCCAAAGAAAAAAACGGCATCCTCTGCATCGGTCAACGTCCATCGATATTCGCCGCCTGCAAATATCGGAACCATGTCAGTGATTGGTTCAGACGAGGTCGGAACAGGAGACTATTTCGGCCCGATGACCGTCGTAGCCGTATATGCCAAGAAGGAGCAACTCGCTCTATTAAAGGAGCTTGGTGTCCAGGATTCCAAAAACCTGAAAGACCCACAGATCATCGACATTGCCAAACAGATTAAGGATGTAGTGCCCTTCAGCCTGCTCACATGCGACAACCCGAAATATAATGTGCTTCAGGCAAAGGGAATGTCACAAGGAAAAATGAAGGCACTCCTCCATAACCAAGCAATCAAGAACCTCATGCAAAAAATCCAGCCAGAACAAGCGGAAGCCGTCCTTATTGATCAATTTGCTCAACCAGAGGTATTTTTCAATTACCTAAAAGGTCAAGAACTATTCCAAGCTAATGCCACCTATCTATGCACAAAAGCGGAAGGCATTCACCTTGGAGTGGCAGCCGCATCCATCCTGGCCCGATATGCATTCGTCAAACGCTTTGACTTGCTGAGTGAAAAAGCCGGATTCAAAATCCCTAAAGGTGCCGGATTTGCAGTAGATGAAGCGGCCGCAAGATTGATTCACGAAAAGGGAATCGATTCATTACACGAATTCACGAAAACCCATTTTGCCAACACAGAAAAAGCGAAGCGACTCTATCAACAGAAATATCATAAATAGAAGAAAGCGGCTGATCTTCCTGAACAGCCGCCTTTTACTCGTGAATTTGCGCGGTTTACTCGTGAGTTTGCTTCATTTACTCGTGAGTTTGCTCCATTTACTCGTGAGTTTACGCCATTTACTCGTGAGTTTGCACCTTTTACTCGTAAAATGAAAAAAGACAGCTCCCCATGATTCAGGGAGCTGTCTTTTTGGTTTTATCCTCTTAGCTCTGCGCCCGCTTTTTCTTTAACGGCTTCAAGCACTTTATCATGTGCCTTTGTAATGTCCTCGTCCGTCAGTGTACGTTCCGGGTCGTAGTATTTCAGTGAGTAGGCAATGGATTTCTTGCCTTCCTCCATTCTTTCACCTTCGTATAAGTCGAAGATGCTTACTTCTTTCAGCAGTTTGCCGCCGGCTTCTTCAATAATATCCTGAATGTCCCCGGCTTTCGTGGCTTGTTCCACAACGAGCGCGATATCGCGTGTGGTTGATGGATAGCGCGGAATCGTTTGGTACGCTATCGGCGCGACTTCTGCTTCGGCCAATGCTTTTAAGGAAAGTTCGAAAATGTATGTTTCTTTAATATCCAAGTCTTTTTGGACAGTTGGGTGCACTTGACCGATAAAGCCAATTACTTCACCATTCAATAGGACTTCGGCTGTCCGTCCTGGATGCATGTCGTTGATTTCCGCTTGGCGGTAACTGATTTGATCAGCTAATCCAAGTGTGTCGAATAATGCTTCGATCACGCCTTTGGCTACAAAGAAATCCACTGGTTTCTTTTCACCCTGCCATAGATGTGACTCCCATAGGCCGGTGATTGCTCCAGCAACATGTTCTTTTTCTTCAGGCAGTTCTTGTTCGTCACGCTTAAAGAATACCGAACCGATTTCATACAGTGCCAGTGAATCAATTTGACGGGCATTGTTATATTTCACGACCTCCAGCAATTGAGGCACGATGCTTAAACGTAGCTGGCTTCTTTCTTCACTTATTGGCATTGCCAATCGAATGGATTCTCTTGCTTCCAATGCGAATTGGGACGCTTTTTCCTGGCTTGTCAGTGAATAGGTCACTGCTTGATAAAGGCCTGCGCCTTCAAGTGTACGGCGTGCCTTCCGCCGTTTAATTTGATAGTCTGTCAATTGTCCTGGGTTAGCAGAACCGATCGGCAGTGTAACGGGTATGTTATCATATCCATATAAACGTGCAGCCTCTTCGACTAAATCGGCTTCAATCGTAATATCACCACGGCGCGTCGGGACAGTGATCGTGAATGTTTCATTGTCAAGTTCCACGCCGAATTGCAGACGTTTGAAGATTGACTCCACAACTGATACGGTCATGCTCGTTCCAAGGAGTGTGTTGATTTTTTCAAGCGTGATGCTAATGACCGCAGGTTCCATTGACAATTCGTCAACTTCTGCTGCTCCTTGTAAGACTGTTCCCCCTGCATATTGTGCAATCAATTGTGCAGCACGTTCCCCTGCTTCACGAACACGTGCCGGGTCGACGCCTTTTTCAAAGCGGGCACTGGCTTCACTGCGTAATCCATGGTCCTTTGAAGCTTTGCGAACTACTGTACCTGCAAAATATGCACTTTCAATAATGATGTTCGTCGTATCATTTTTGACTTCGGAATCCGCTCCGCCCATCACACCAGCAATCGCAACTGGCTCACTGCCATTCGTGATCACTAAATGGTCAGGTGTCAAAGTGCGTTCCGCTTCATCCAATGTTACGATTTTTTCAGCATCCTTCGCTCTGCGGATGACGATTTCCTTTGAACCAAAGCGGTCATAATCAAAGGCATGGAGCGGTTGGCCGTATTCAAGTAAAATGTAGTTCGTGATATCCACCACATTATTATGAGGTCGGATACCTGCAGACATCAACCTAGTCTGCATCCAAAGCGGTGAGGGTCCGATCTTAACATCCTTGATGATTTTAGCCATGTATATCGGGTTATCTTCTTTCGCTTCCACTTTGACACTGATATAATCAGTTGCTTTTTCAGCTGCCTCTTCTTTCTCGACTACCGGCCATTTCACTTCCCGGCCTAGAATGGCTCCCACTTCGTATGCAACACCAAGCATGCTTAGCGCGTCGGAGCGGTTTGGAGTCAGCCCAAGTTCCAGCACTTCATCACTTAAACCAAGTTCCTCTAATGCATCTTTCCCTACTTCCACATCATTAGGGAAGACGAAGATTCCTGTAGCATAATCCTTGGAAACAAGCTTGGATTCGAAGCCCAATTCTTGAAGCGAGCAAATCATTCCGTGCGATTCTTCTCCGCGAAGTTTCGCTTTCTTGATTTTGAAATTACCTGGAAGGACTGCGCCAACAGTAGCGACTGCGACTTTTTGGCCTTTATCGACATTCGGTGCTCCACAGATGATCTGAACGGGATTTTCGGCCCCGATATCAACTTGGCATTTATTCAATTTATCCGCATTTGGATGTTGTTCACGTTCTAAGACATGCCCGATGACGACCCCTTTTAGCCCTTCACTTTTCTTTTCCACCCCTTCAACCTCAATGCCGCTTTTCGTGATTTTGTCAGCAAGCTCCGTCGCATTGATGCCTGAAAGGTCAACATAATCTTGTAACCATTTATATGACACAAACATGGTAGGTCCTCCTTTTTAAAATAAAAATTTATGCTTCGTGATGGTTGAATTGTTTTAAGAATCGAACATCATTCGTATAGAAATGACGGATATCGTCCACACCGTACTTCAACATGGCAATCCGTTCCACGCCCATTCCAAATGCGAATCCAGAGTATTTCTTGGAATCGAAGCCAGCCATCTCAAGGACGTTCGGATGAACGATCCCAGCGCCAAGCACTTCGATCCAGCCTGTTTTTTTACATACGCTGCAGCCTTTACCGCTGCAGATTTTACAAGAAATATCCACTTCGACGGAAGGCTCAGTAAATGGGAAGAAACTTGGACGAAGACGGATTTCACGGTCTTGCCCGAATACTTTTTTCGCAAATACGTCTAGCGTTCCTTTCAGGTCGCTCATGCTGATGTTCTCATCGATGACCAAGCCTTCAATTTGCTGGAATTGATGGGAGTGTGTCGCATCATCGTTATCCCGGCGATATACTTTTCCTGGGCAAATGATTTTAACAGGGCCTTGACCTTTATGTTTTTCCATCGTTCTGGCTTGAACCGGTGAAGTGTGCGTCCGCATCAGGATTTCATCCGTGATGTAGAAGGAGTCCTGCATATCACGTGCCGGATGGCTTTTTGGCAAGTTAAGTGCCTCGAAGTTGTAGTAGTCGCTCTCGACTTCAGGACCTTCCGCAACCGTATAACCCATCCCGATGAATAAGTCTTCGATTTCTTCCACGATTCGTGTTAATGGGTGAAGATTCCCCTTGTTTACCGGACGTCCTGGAAGAGTGACGTCAATCGTTTCAGTTGCTAGCTTTGCATTGACTGCCGCGGTTTCAAGCGCTTTTTGTTTCTCCTCGATCTTTGTTGCGATCGCTTCGCGTACTTCATTGGCTAGTGCCCCGATTTTCGGGCGCTCTTCGGCAGATAATTTACCCATGCCGCGCAATACCTCAGTGATTGGCCCTTTTTTCCCTAAATAAGCAACACGGACTTCATTCAGTTCTTTTAATTCGGAAGCGGCGGCAACTTTTTGCAACGCTTCTTCCTGCAGTTCTAGTAAACGTTCCTGCATCATGTCTTCCTCCTTTATTTTCCTTTTGTAAAAATGAACACAAAAAAACCCCGATCCCTAAAGGGACGAGGTTTATGTATCGCGGTACCACCCTTATTAGTGCATAAACAAAAAAACTTCTGCACTCACTTCATTAAAAATAACGGCTCTTCACCGGAACATTTTTCGGACATCCTGTCTTCCCAATGCCAACTCGAAAGGTGAATTCACTTAAGCAGTGCCATAAAAATGCTTTCAGTCAAGGCATTTTCTCCCTGGATATGGTTAACTTTAAGCTACTACTCTTTGTCATCGTTGTTTTCATTATAAAATTCTGTTTTATTATATTATAATTCTTCGGCCGTTTCAAATCGATTTTCGTAAATGGTACATTAAAATCCCGGCAGCGATCCCCACATTCAAAGATTCACTTTTTCCGTAGATGGGAATATAGAGGTTTTTAGTCGTTTTCTCCAGTAATTCCTTCGATACCCCTTGGCCTTCATTACCGACCAGCAGGGCAAATCGGGAAGACTTTTCGACTTCTTCAAATGGCGATGCCCCTTCTAATGCCGTACCATAAACCGGTGTGCCACTTTGCTTAAGCTCATCGATGATTTCGGATAGGTTCCCTTTAATGACAGGCATATGGAAGAGGCTCCCTTGCGTCGAACGGACCACTTTGGGATTATACAAGTCAGCACACCCTTCCCCAAGGATGACCGCATCGATTCCCGCTGCATCCGCTGTCCTGATCATCGTTCCAATATTCCCAGGATCTTGGACGGCATCGATCAACAATAATTTCTCCGGATTGATGGACGCCATGCTCGTTGATTTCTGTTCACAAACCGCAGCAATTCCCTGCGGTGCTTCGGTATCGCAAATCGCCTTCATAATATCATTTTTCACATAAATGAGTTCTGTGCCTTCCACCTTAAAATGGGCAGGCATTTCAGTTTCTTCATTGATGATCACTTCCAAGACGATTTCCTCTTTTAAGGCTTCTTCAACTAGGTGAAAACCCTCGACTAAATATTTACCTGTTTTATCTCGTTCTTTTTTCGTCAAAAGTTTTTTCCATTGCTTAACTTGCGGGTTTTTTACGGATTCGATATATTTCAAGGGTAAACGCTCCTTTAACTTCACACTGATTTTCCTAATTATAACGCAATTCACATACATATTGCATGCGAGTTTGTGAAATGCTATTAATGTCAGTCATTATGTGTTAGAGGAGGAATAATTATGAATTTAAACTTACGTAATGCGATCATCCAAAATGTATCTGGAAATACGCAAGAGCAGCTGGAAGACACGATTGTCGATGCCATACAAAATGGCGAGGAAAAAATGCTTCCTGGATTGGGAGTATTATTCGAGGTCATCTGGCAAAATTCATCCGAGCAGGAAAAACAGGAAATGATCACTGCCCTCGAAGCAGGATTAAAAAAATAACAGCCTTCAAAGGCTGTTATTTTTTTAATCTCGCCTCGCCAGCCTTCAAAGGCTGTTATTTTTTTAATCTCGCCTCGCCTCGCCAGCCTTCAGTTCTTCGATGGAGACTTCTTCATCAAGCAGCAAGATGAATTTCTTTGCTTTCACTTCTTCAAGCATCGCTTTTGTCTCAGCAAAAGAGTAGCCGTATTTCGTGAAAAAGCTGCGTAAATCTCCAGATCCTTCATCTGTGAAGTAATGGAAGATTTTCAAAAAAAGAGTGTCCTCCTTATCCTGATTGGCGATGATCAGTATATCCGTATGTTCATTTCCAAGCTGCACATAATTTTTTATATCAGCTGCCACTGTCATTTGGGTGCCAGTTACGCCTTTTGCTTTTAAGTCTGAAATTGCAGCAAGTAGTTCCGGATTAGAGTCAAAAACACCATATACGTTTTTTTCCATGTTTCTCCCCCTCCTTGTTACTCTACTTAAAATAAAATTCCTTTGTCATTATACCTTGCAGCTTTATCAATAAACAAGCAAATAGTCTATGGAGACGAACAAGGGAACCCTCTGCCTAAAGGTTTTTTTAAAATAACAGCCTATAGCAAACTCTAAGAAAATCGAGGTTGCTTGCGGTCCTATTAAAAAGGCTGTTTTCACATACTTTTTGCTATTTACCAGGTAGTGAGTTGTGGTTGATTTCCCCTCCAGATGCTCGCTTTCCGCGGGGCGGGCGGTGAGCCTCCTCGGCGTAAACGCCTGTGGGGTCTCACCTGTCCCGCTGCTTCCGCAGGAGTCTCGCACTTCCGCTCCAATCAACCTTAAATAGTTTCGTTTTAAAAACAACAATCTTTACGAAAAGAGCCATTAAAAACGTTCCACACCCATTCCATCGACTGTCTTACAAGCCAAAGCAAACGGCTGCGTGTCTCAGCTAGTGATTTCGGCAGGAGTGTCGCAAATTTCTTCAATCTAAGTAAACAAACAAAAACAGCCTTATGCAGGCTGCTCTTGTTGCGGTATTACAAATTGTCGGTATTGATTCGATTTTTGATGTATTCATCTTGTAAGCCTTCCTCTTGCTGTCCGCTCGCTGTCGGTCCCGCGGTCCGATCCAGTGATCCTTGAGCGTCCAGGTTTTTGTCAGCATCGTCTGCAAACGGGTCGCTTGCCAGTGTTCCTTCATGAATCCCTGGTTTTTGCTTCTTGAATTTTTCTGTGGAATTCCCCCAGATTTCCCTTTCTTGAGCTCGCTTCATATCCAGCTCTTCATTTTCATAGATATTGGCGGAATTTCCGTGAAGCTCTTCGCTTCTTCCTGGCTGTGCTTCCATTTCCCTTGTTTGATAGGCATTCGCGGTTGTTTCCGGAAAAAGGTTCGGGTCCGGATTGTTCACCACCCCTGTTTTAAGCGGATTCTCTGCAGGTGCGTCCGTATCCTCGATGCGATTGGAAGTCATGTTCTCACGTGCTGTTACGGTTTCCGATTCATCTAAAAGAATGAGGAATTTTCCGGCCTCCACTTCATTTATATAAGCGGTTGCTTCACTATCGGCAAGCCCTAGCTCACCTAGGCGGTTCCTTATATCTTCGGAACCCTCGTTCAGGAAGAAGTGTTTCATTTTATCAATGAAGGATTCCTCGTTAGAGTTAGTAACGACTTCGACATCCGGATCATGCTTTTCATTAACGAAATCCAAATCTTCTTTCTTATCAGCCATTACCGTTATTTCCCCTTCATGAACCCCCTTTTCCTTGAGGGATTGTATAGCCTGGATCATTTCTCTTTCCGTATTAAAAACACCATATAACGTTTTTCCCATGCATATTCCTCCTCCTTTTTCCGATATTTCTTCTTATGTGTATTTATACCCTGATGGGTGCCAATTAAACAAAAAGGTTTGCCTTCCCTAAGCTCGGACCTTTAATCAGTCTAAAAAACAAAAGGAAACCTGCAGTTTTAAAACTGCAGGCCATTTCCTTCACTCTTAGAAGCGGTCGGTTCTACGTTCAGTTGCCTTTTTCTCATTCACGATCGATTCATCTGTACTATCAAGCTGGATATCTTCCTTTTTAAGAGTATCCTGAACTTGCTCCGTTTCTTGTACAGCATGTTTCTTGATGACAATTTCATCGGTGACAACCGGTTTTTTCGAAACTTCCAGTTTTTCTTCAACAACCGGGATTCGTAATGTTTCCCCATCTTCAATGGTTCCGGTTTCCTGATTCGCTTCACGTCCTGAAACCGATCTATGCTCAACTGTCACTTCTTCGTGTTCAACAGGGACATTGATCGTTTTATGCTGTTCATTTACTTCTTTATTAATGACGACTTCTCCTGTCTGAACTCTTTCTTTGTCAATGTTCAGCTGTTCTTCCCGAAGTCTAAGCGTCCTTTCATCTTCTGGCAATTCACGGCCTTGTCCGTTGACTCCATAAACATCTTCTTTATTTAATGCATCGTTTTTTTCCGTACCATTATATAGTGGGTTGGTGGAGTTAGTATCAAGCCTTGTACCGGCAGTGTCCATTGTTCCGGTCGTGAATTTATCTCTTGCCGTTCCAAGATGGCCTTCACCTTCTTCAACCAGAACCAGGACTTTTCCATTTTCTACATCAAAGACATGTTCAGCCGCATCACTATTCGAAAGGCCCGCATTCGCCAATCTTGTTGAAAGGTCTGCCGTGTCTTCCGGCATGAAGAAACGTGCCACCTTGTCCATAAACGATTCGTCGTTAGGAACATTCGTCATTGTGTGAACATCCGTTTCACGTTGATGGTTCGTGAAATCCAGTGTTTCTTCCTTATCTGCGACGACCGTAATATCGTCCCCTTCAAAACCCTTTGCCTTAAGTGCATTAATTGCTTGGATCACTTCTGCATTTGATTCATATACTCCATATACTGTTTTATTCATTTTACATTCCTCCTTAGGTTTTGTTGTTTCTGTTAGTGGATGCTATATATAAACAATACCCGACATGTTCCTAAGTAAACGAGGAATCCATATTTCATTTTTGTTATATCATTTACAATTTGTTCTCAGCACAGAACGCATTTTTAATTGAGATCCAGCCTTTACAAGGGTTTCCCCCTTTATAAAAATGTAATGTTTAACCAAATCCTGCTATTTCGTTTTTTCAAATAATGCTTGTGTTCTTTTTTTCTTCTATCATAAAGCCACAGCCTTTATTAGCAGGTCCGCAATATGCACCGCTTTTGTGCATTCCCCCAAGTTTTCCCGCTCGATCCCCAATTGCATTTGCAACAGGCAGCCAGGGTTTGCCGTGACAACAATATCGGCCTGTGTCGATTTCGTGTGCTCCATTTTAGAGTCAAGAATGTTCATGGACATCTCTGATTCAACAATATTATATATCCCAGCTGAGCCGCAGCAGCGATCGGCATCCTTCATTTCCCTGAAATCGATTCCTTCTATTGATTGAAGGAGAATTCGCGGAGCCGAGGAGGTATTCATCACATTCCGTAAGTGACAGGAATCCTGGAAAGTTACGGTTTGAGCTGGCAGTTTCAGGCGAACTTTTTCCTGAAAACGCAAATCAACAAGGATCTGGCTGATATCTTTCAACTTATTTTTAAATGAGATTGCACGGTCGTGCCATTCCGGTTCATCTTGGAGCAGATGATCATAATCTATGAGAAAAGCGCCGCAGCCACCGGCATTCGTAATGATATAATCAACTTCCTCCGTTTCAAAGGCTTCAATATTACGCTTGGCCAGTTGCTTTGCACCTGCTTTTTCACCACTGTGACCATGCAGCGCACCGCAACAGGCCTGGGATTTCGGTATCAAGATTTCACATCCGGCCAGCTGAAGAAGCTTTAGTGTGGCCTTGTTCGTTTCCAAAAACATCGTATCCATCAAGCAGCCGGAAAAGAAAGCCACCTTTTTGAGCGGCGTTCCGATTGCAGGCAGCTCGGTTGGCCTATTTTTCATTTCTGCTTTTTTCGGGACTTTCGGCAGCACTTTTTCCATGGCTGCCAAATTATCCGGAAGCATGTTGAGGACTCCCGTTTTACGGGCCATGTATTGCAGGCCTGATTTCTGATAGAAGCCAAGCAAACTTGTCATGGTCTGCATTCGCTCCTGGTGCGGGAATAGTCCACTAAAAACCGCCTTGCGGATCGTTTTTACAGGGAAGCTGTGTTTTTTATTCTGATGGATGATATCCCTTGCTTCTTCAAGAAGGTGTCCGTATTTCACACCTGAAGGGCACACAGGTTCACAAGCCCTGCAGCCGAGGCAAAGACTCAAAGAACGTTCTACATCCCTATCTGGCTCAATCACGCCATCCGCCACCGCTTTCATAAGCGCAATCCGGCCCCTTGGTGAGTGGGATTCCTTCAGCCCCGATTCTATGTATGTCGGGCAATGGGGTAAGCAAAAACCGCAGCGCATACAATTCAACAATTCATCTTCATTCATTTTTTCCGCGAATTGAATGGCAATGGTTTCCCTTTCCTGAACTGTCGTCATGAAGAAACCACCACCCTTTTCCTGGTTTCCTTGGCAAATACTTTGCCGGGATTCATGATGTTATTGGGATCGAAAGCCTGTTTAATCGCCCTCATGGCATCAATCCCTTCTTTCTTCAGCTTCCATTCAAGATACGGGGCCTTCATCGCTCCTACACCATGTTCACCGGTAATCGTCCCGCCAAGGTCGATAGCCGCGGCAAAAATGTCGGCAAAAGCGAGCTCCACCCTCTCCATTTCCTCATGATCACGAGCGTCGGTAATGCATGTCGGATGCAGGTTCCCGTCCCCAGCATGACCGAACGTGCAAATGTCCACGTTATGCTTGTCAGCGATCTCATTAATCGCTCTAACCATTTTGGCAATTTCCGAGCGAGGAACGGTGGCATCTTCCAAAATGGTCGTCGGCTTGAGGCGTGCCAATGCGGAAAGTGCTGTCCGTCTTGCCGTTTTCAAGGCGACAGCGTCAGATTCCGTTTCGGCAATTTCCACGGAAACCGCCTTTTCCTCTAGACAGATATCGGCCATCCTTTTCATATCACGTTCCACCACTTCAGGCGGACCATCCTGTTCAATCAGCAGGACGGCTTCCACATTGGTAGGCAAACCGATTTTCGCAAAGTCTTCAACAACGATCAAAGTCGGCCGATCCAGAAATTCCAATGTCACAGGAATGATCTTATTTGAAATGATCTTGGCCACTGACTGGGCTGCAGCATCCAAATCTTGATATAAGGCAAGCATCGTCTTAGTCGTTTCCGGCATTGGAATCAGCTTTAAGGTCGCTTCCGTAACGATGCCCAAGGTCCCTTCCGATCCGACAAAAAGTTTCGTTAAATCATATCCGGCTACATCTTTGGCAAGCTTGCCCCCTGTTCGAATGATGTCCCCATTCGGAAGGACGACTTCAAGCCCGATGACATAATCACGGGTGACTCCATACTTTAAACCTCGCAGTCCACCAGAATTCTCATTAATGTTGCCGCCAATCGTGGAGATTTTCATCGAACTTGGATCCGGCGGATAAAACAATCCCTTCTCTTCAACTGCTGAAATCAAGTCCAAAGTGATGAGCCCAGGCTGTACGGTCGTTGTTAAGTTCTCCTCATCTATTTCAAGTAATGAATTCATTCGATTGAATAAAAGGACAATCCCCCCCTCTGTCGGGCATGTGCCTCCGCTTAAATTCGTCCCAGAACCACGCGGAACGATCGGAACATTGTATTCGTTGCAAACTTTGACGATGGCTGCGACTTCAGCTGTGCTGCCCGGTTTGATGACAGCATCCGGCAACGCTTGAAACCCAGGCGTTGCATCATATGAATGGACTAGACATTCCACTTTCGAGTCATCGTAATTCTCCTGACCGACAATGGCAAGAAGTAGCTGCTTAACCTGCTTTGTTAACATGTACATCCTCCTCATATAAACATAGGAAATTCTAGATTTTTTATATGATGTAAGTATAAGAAAAAAAACACTCGGCCTTCTATGTATGAACATATAAAGTTTTGAGCTTTACATAGAATTAATTTGTATGTTTATCCAATACACTTAATGCTAGATACATCGTGACTAAATCGGCTGGCTTCCTAGGATTCAGCCGGGTCAAATCCTCTATGCGCTTGAGCCTGTAATGGAGGGTATTGATATGGATATGGAGGGCTCTAGCGGTCTCTTTTAAAGATAGATCACATGCAAAATACATGGAAAGGGTTTTAAGCAGTTCCTCATTAGGAAGCAACTCCTGAATCGTCCGGGATAAATATTCCTGTCTAGTTTCAGCGGTAACTTCATCAAGCAGGACCTCAAGTTTCAAGTCCTCGTCAAATATGATACCTGATGAAGAAGAAGCGATTTTCAAGGAACGTTCCGCTTTAAAAAACGCTGGCCTGAAAGCGGATCCTGATGCACGCGAACTAACTCCTGCATACACTTTATAGCCCGAACTCTCTTCCAGCTTTTTTTGCAGTTTACTTAGTTTCATATATTGCTGGTCTTTTGAACCGATGAAATCGGCCATTGAAAGAAGGACGAATTGGTTCCTCCCCCAACGTACTGCGATGTCATTGGGATGCTGCTGTCTTATGAATATCTGAAGCGTTCTCCATACATGAGGTTCAATGATTTCCTCAGTCTTGAATTCACCAAGGGTGATGATCCGGTCCGCATGAACATCGACCCCAAGCAACTTGGCCTTCTGAAGGAAGTGCTCATTGAACGTCTGCAGCTGATGCCATTCAAATACAAAGAATTCCATCAGGCGTGATTGGGATTCTGCTTGTTCAATATGATAGCTTTCCTGAATGAACATCTCCGTCATCTTTTTTAATAGTTCCGCATAAGGGGAAACATGTTTGGGGTCACCTGTAATTCCAATGACACAAACGGCTTCCTGATTAAAGAAAATAGGCAGGTTTATCCCTGCCTTCACTCCTTTCCAACTTCGTTCATCCTGTTTATTGATGATCAATTTCTCACGATTGTTGAAAGCGTGGATGGCTCCTTCATGAAAAGATCCAATGCGGCTGCCATCGGTGCTGGCGATAATCATGCCGGCATGATCAATAATGATGATCTCTTCATCAATCAGTTTTCGAACCTCATGCACCAATTTTCCTGCAACAGCTGCCAATTGCATGATATGTCCTCCTTTTTTTGAATGGACTTGAAAATATTTCGAGGCTCCCCGATGAAAAGGGAGCCTCATTTTACTTATGGAATCATCCAGGAAAGGACGCCATTTTGCAAGAAGGTAATCACACAAACAAGCAGCAATAAAAATAAGCTATGTTTAAGCGTGAATCTCAATAATTCCGATTCCCTGCCCGCCAATCCTACGGCAGCACAAGCTATCGCTATCGATTGGGGGGAAATCATCTTTCCGGTGACCCCTCCAGAAGAGTTCGCCGCCAGTGCCAGGACCGGTTCCATTCCCACTTTAAGCGCAGTCACTTTCTGCAGACTGCCAAATAAGAGGTTGGCTGATGTATCCGATCCGGTAATGAACACACCCAGCCAGCCGAGAACAGGTGCGAAGAACGGAAATAAATCACCCGATTTTGCCAGGGTCATCCCTAGTGTTGTCGACATGCCTGAAGCATTCGTCACATAAGCAAAAGCGACCACGGTAGAAATCATCAAGATTGGTTTGGCCAACTCTTTCATCGCTTCAACAAAGGTGCCATAAAAGTCTTTTGCAGACATGTGTGCAATGAACTTCGTTACGATGGCAGCCAGTAAAATGGCCGTCCCGGCTGCTCCGAGCAGTTCTATTTTATAGAAAGCCGCAATCGGCAATCCATTACTTCCGATTATCTCATTATGCAGACCTGGCACTTCGATTTGGAAGGTTAATAGTTTCCCGATTTCATTGATTCCGCCAAGCAGCACATTGTTGCCTTCATAATGTCCGGATAGTGCCGGCTTTATTGGGTTCATCCCCCATATTGTGATGAAAAGCGTCAACAGGAGGAATGGTGACCAAGCATGGAATATCTGCCATTTCGTGTATTTTGTTTCCGCTTCGGCTGTATATAATGGTTCGACAGCAGCTGCCGTTTCCTCTGATGCAAAGCGAAAGATCGTCTTAGGTTTCCAGAATTTAAGGAAAATCGCCAAAGCAAACAGTGACACTAACGCGGAAAGGATGTCCGGTAATTCGGGCCCAAGAAAATTCGAACTTAAGTATTGTGTGATGGCAAAGGAAATTCCGGAAACCAAAATTGCCGGCAAGACCTCAAGCGACCTTTTCCACCCGGTCATTATTAAAATGAGATAAAGCGGAATGAAAGCCGAAAGGAATGGCAATTGGCGGCCGACCATTTTGGAAATCTCCATGGCGGCTATGCCAGTAGGGCCTTCCATGGCGATGATCGGTATTCCAACCGCCCCGAACGCTACCGGAGCGGTATTCGCGATCAAACAAATCCCTGCTGCATATAGCGGGTTAAAGCCGAGACCGACTAAAAGCGCAGCTGAAATGGCGACCGGTGCTCCAAATCCCGCAGCACCTTCTAAAAAGGCCCCGAAAGAAAATGCCACCAATAATGCCTGGAGCCGCCGATCTTCCGTAAGCGAAAGCACAGAAGAACGAATGATATTGAATTGTCCGCTTTTAACAGTCATCTTGTACAAAAATACGGAAGTGATGATTATCCATCCGATTGGGAGCAGCCCATATACGCCTCCTTGTGAAGCGGACATCACTGCTTTTCCTGCAGGCATCCCATATATCAATACAGCCACTGCAAGAGCTACAAGCAACGTGGTTATACCTGCCATGTAACCTTTCATGCGTTTGATGGTAAGCGCCCAGAAAAAGTAAAGAATTGGAATGAGTGCGGCAAGAGATGATAAAACTAAATTATCGGTGATCGGCGTAAAGTTTTGTGTCCATGTCATTCATTTCGACTCCTTTTACTATTGATTTTTTAAAAATTCAGAAATCAAACGCTAATTGAAACCCCTTACATATTCAAATATTCAAAGTCATCAGATGACTTGATGAGTACTCATTTAAATTAAATGATTGAAAATATAAAAGCAAGATTTTTTTTATTTTTTGTTGATTTTTTAACTCTTCTGGAAGTGTCAAAGATCATTTGTGTTATATAATATTAACTAGAGAAACTCATAGAAAATAGAGGTGCTACACTTGGTATATAAAAAAATAAAGCCGAAAAAAATTTATGAAGAAGTCAGCGATGAACTTTATGAAATGATTCGGTCAGGCAGCCTGAAACCAGGTGAACAATTGGATTCCATTCAGCAGCTTGCGGAAAATTTCCAAGTCGGGCGCCCGGCCATCCGCGAAGCATTAAGTGCATTGAGTTCAATGGGTCTTATTGAAATAAAACAAGGTGAAGGAACATTCGTCAAAACCTTCGACCCCGCCATCATGAACCACCCCTTGTCTGCCGCCCTTTTGATGGATCAAGACAATATCAAGCATTTACTGGAAGTCCGGAAAATCCTTGAGTCCGGTACGGCGGAAGTGGCAGCGAAGAAGAGAACGGAAGAAAACCTTATCGAACTTAAGGACATGCTTTTTAATATGGAAAAGGTCTCGGATGATGAAGAACTTAGTGATAAAGCGGATATCTCCTTCCATGTTGCCGTGGCAAATGCATCACAAAATGAGCTGCTGATTACATTGATGAATCATGTTTCAGAATTAATGACGGAAAAGATGCGTGATATCCGTCGGGCTGCGCTTTATTCCGAAGAGATGACACTCAAGCAGCTTTACCAGCAGCATGTCAGGATATATGATGCAATCGTGGCACAGGATGAAGACGGAGCCCGCAGTGCCATGCTGTTTCATCTTCAAAGCGTCGAGGAATCGCTGGACCGGGTCATCCAAAAAAATCAGCAAAAGAGTCATTGATATTCCTTTAAATTTCAAAAATACCCTATACAAAAAAGGATTAAATTGATATATTATTTTGAAAACGATTACTTCATTTAAAAAATCTTGGAAATTGGTATCTTCTCTTAGCCATTTCCTTTTTCCACTTTCTAGTCATCAGATGACCTGTTAACCTATTTTGAAAAAGGAGGAATTCAGATTGAAAGTTACTCTCTTTGCAACATGTTTAGTGGATTTGTTTCAATCCAATGTCGGCAAAGCGACAGTGGAGCTACTCGAGAGATTAGGCTGTGAGATCGATTTCCCGGTGTCCCAGATATGCTGCGGACAGCCGGCATATAATAGCGGGTATACGAAGGAATCGAAGGAAGCCATGAAAAAGATGATTAAAACGTTCGCGGATGCTGAATACGTCGTAACCCCTTCCGGTTCCTGTGCAGCGATGTTCAAGGAATATCCGGTACTTTTCAAAGGTGATGCCGTATGGGAAAAGAAAGCGGCATCATTAGCGGCTAAAACATATGAATTGTCCCAATTCATCGTGGATGTTTTAAAAGTGACCGACGTCGGGGCTACCCTCAAGGGAAAGGCCACATATCATACTTCATGCCATATGACACGGCTGCTTAAAGTGAAGGAAGCACCTGCCATTTTATTAAGCCATGTCAGGGGGCTGGAAGTGACACCACTTCCGGATGCCCAAAACTGCTGCGGGTTCGGGGGGACCTTTTCGGTTAAGATGGGTGACATTTCCGGGCAAATGGTCGAGGAGAAGGTATGCAATATTGAAGCTACCGGTGCCGACTTTTTAATCGGCGGGGATGCAGGATGTTTGATGAATATCGGCGGACGGATCCAAAGGAAGGGGCAACCGGTGAAAGTCCTTCACATTGCGGAAGTCCTGAATAGCATTTAAAGAAAGCGAGGAGGGAAAAACTTATGGCTATGAAAACCAGCTCTGCCAAATTTAAAGACCGGGTGGATGAAGGAATACATAATGACTTTATGCGATTGGCCGTATCCAGTGCCCAAGAACGATTACACGGACGGCGGCTGACTGCCGTTGATGAATTGGGAAGCTGGGAGGATTGGCGTTCCCTTGGGGAAGAAATTCGGCAGCATGTGCTCAGTAACCTTGATTTCTATTTGCACCAGCTTGCCCTAAACGTTTCGAAAAGGGGCGGTCATGTCTTCTTCGCTGAAACCGCTGAACAAGCAAGCGGCTACATTAAGGATGTCATTGTAAAAAAGAATGCCAAAAAGGTCGTTAAATCCAAATCGATGGTCACGGAAGAGATCAATTTGAATGCAACTCTTGAGGCAGTTGGCCTCGATGTCGTTGAAACGGACCTTGGAGAATACATTTTACAAGTGGATGATCATGATCCCCCTTCCCATATCGTCGCACCTGCGCTCCATAAAAATAAAGAACAGATCAGGGATGTTTTTAAAGAAAAGCTTGCCTATACGCAAACCGAAAAACCGGAAGAGCTTACCGCCCATGTGCGGGGCATTTTGCGGAAAGATTTCTTAAGCGCCGATGTGGGCATTACCGGCTGTAATTTTGCGATTGCGGAAACAGGCTCGATCGGATTGGTGACGAATGAAGGAAATGCCGATTTGGTCACTGCCCTCCCAAAAACGCAAATCACCGTGATGGGAATGGAACGGCTTGTACCTACATTCGATGAATTCGAAGTCCTTGTCAGCTTATTGACAAGAAGCGCTGTCGGTCAAAGATTGACCAGTTACATCACCGCACTTACCGGTCCGCGTGATGAAGGTGATGTAGACGGACCCGAGGAGTTTCACCTAGTGATCGTGGATAATGGACGCTCCTCCATCTTAGGAACTGAGTTTCAATCCGTTCTTCAATGCATTCGCTGTGCTGCCTGTATAAATGTCTGCCCGGTCTATCGCCAGGTTGGCGGTCATTCATATGGTTCAATTTACCCCGGACCAATCGGCGCTGTGCTTTCACCCTTACTCGGGGGATATGATGATTTCAAGGAACTGCCGTATGCCTCCACTCTTTGTGCAGCCTGTACAGATGCCTGTCCGGTAAAGATTCCTCTCCATGATTTACTGAGGAAGCATCGTGAAGTCATCGTTGAAAAGGAAAAAATGGCGCCGTTTTCAGAAAAGATGGCCATGAAGGCCTTTGGGATTGGTGCGGCATCGCCTATGCTTTATAAATTCGGCTCCAAAATGGCCCCATCAGCGATGTCACCTTTTAAAACGGGGGATATCATCTCGAAAGGCCCGGGACCGCTCAAAACTTGGACAGAAAGCCGCGAGTTCCCTGCTCCAGGGAAAGAGAGCTTTCGGGACTGGTTCAAAAATCGGGAAAAAGGAGGGAAATCATCATGAATGGAACCATCCATAATGAAGGGGCATTTTTAAACAATATAGCCAAAAACCTGGGAAGGGCTCCTATTACGGAAGGCATCTCCGTTCCGGAATGGAAGCACGCCCCCCAAAAAGAAGTTTTGAAACATGCGACACAAAATGATCTTGTCGCGGAATTGAAGGAGCAATGTAAACGGGTGCATACTCAATTTCACGTTACCGACTCCAAGCAAGTGGTGCATTGCTTAACAAAGGTGATCGAGGAACTTGGAAACGGACCCGTGATCATCCCTAAGGACGGTCGATTTACCGAGTATGGGTTAGAGGGCATCTTAAAGGAAAATGATGTCCATATATGGGATCACCAAGCCGGGAATGAAAATATCGAAAAAGCAGAAAGTGCTAACATCGGAATCACATTCAGTGAGATGACACTAGCAGAATCAGCGACCGTCGTCTTGTTCAGCGACAAGGACCACGGCCGTTCCATCAGCTTCCTTCCTTCCTGCCATGTTTCCATCATTCCAAAAAGCACCATCGTTCCGCGAATGACCCAGGCTGCTGCGGCCATCCGTTCAAAGGTTACCCGGGGCGAAGTCGTTCCTTCCTGCATCAATTTCATAACAGGGCCGAGCAATTCGGCTGATATCGAAATGGACCTAGTCGTCGGCGTCCATGGACCGATCAAAGCCGTCTATATAATCGTCGAAGACAAGTAGAAAAAAGAAAATGGAGAGGACCTATATTAGGCCTCTCCATTTTTAACTTACTATATTACTCGTAAATGATCCGATCAACCGCTTCGCGATCGAGTCGTTTAATCACTTCGACAATGAGCTTAACTGCATTTTCATAATCATCCCTGTGAAGCATTGCTGCGTGTGAATGAATGTAGCGTGTGGCAATCGTGATTGCCAGGGCGGGAACACCATTTGCCGTTAAATGGATGGAGCCGGCATCCGTCCCGCCGCCCGGTATCGATTCGTATTGATAAGGAATATTCATTTCATCAGCCGTGTCGGTGACGAAATCGCGTAATCCCTTATGTGCCACCATCGATGAATCATAGATGACGATTTGCGGGCCTTCCCCCATCTTGCTCATCGCTTCTTTTTCGGAAACCCCCGGTGTATCACCAGCAATGCCGACATCGACGGCAAAACCGATATCCGGCTGAATTTTGAATGTGGATGTTTTGGAGCCACGCAGGCCGACCTCTTCTTGCACTGCGCCAATTCCATAAACTATGTTAGGATGGTCGCTGTCTTTCAGCTGTTTAAGCACATCAATGGCGATTGCACAGCCGATTCGATTGTCCCAGGCTTTGGCGAGCAGCATCTTTTCATTATTCATAACCGTGAATTCAAAATATGGCACAACCATATCCCCCGGCTTGACGCCCCATTCCTTAACCTCTTCTTTGCTGGATGCACCAATATCAATGAACATATCCTTAATATCAATCGCCTTCTTCCGCGCTTCCGCTGACAGGATATGTGGCGGCTTGGAACCGATAATGCCCGTTATATCACCTTTACCCGTAACGATCGTCACGCGCTGGGCCAGCATTACCTGGGACCACCAGCCCCCTACCGGCTGAAAACGCAAAAATCCCTTATCATCAATTTGGGTGATCATGAAACCGACTTCGTCCATATGCCCGGTAACGACGATTTTCGGTCCGTTTTCATCTCCCGTTTTCTTGGCGATCAAACTTCCCAGGCCATCTGTCGATATTTCATCCGCAAATGGTGTTATGTATTCGGTCATCACTTTTCTTACTTCACTTTCATTTCCTGCAATGCCTTTAGCATCCGTTAAGTCAGCAAGCATCTTTAAGGTTTCATCCAATTGAGCCATTCTCTTACCTCCTTATAACTTACATTACAAGAATAATTATACAGACAATCGATTTCATAAACAATCAGTAGCCTTGCTTTTGCCTTTCGTAATTGACTTCATTTTTGCTTACATATGCTTTTTCCACATCCGCTGCCGAAAATCCGAGCAACTCCCCTAAATGTAAATACGCAGTAAAAACCTTTTGATAAGATGACTTTGTCAGCTGTGTGCGAAATTCACTGATGTAACCGTAAATGGAAGTAAATTGAACCGTCAAATCCTCCTGATGGAACTTTAGGGCAGATGGAACTTCCGGTACAAAACCCCGTTCGATCCCGAGTGACAAAATGAAATGAATGCCATCCACATATTCAGCCAAAATCGTTTCTTTATCAGAGGGTCCTTTAAGACTCCAGAATTTAAAACATCTTGTTTCATTGGCAAGCTCTCCAAGCTCCACTAAAAGAGCAAGTATCTTTCGTTCCACCAAGTCTTCCGCACCCAAATCATGCTTGGACTGTATATGCTCATCCAAAGCCGCCTGCATTTCCATTAATTTACTTATGTTCATTTTCATCACTTCTTTCCTTCGTCTTCCCCTAAATTATATCAAATAAATGAAACTTATTAAAAACCCATACGTAAATGAAAGGGAATCACTCTGTTTAAGGAGGTATCTCCATGGTATTGATCATGCGGTTCATTCTTTTGGCTCTCATCATTTTCTTAATCTATACAGTCATTAAATACCTATTTAATCCGAAAAGAAAATTAGAGCTGGCACATGAACAGAAAAAATTCTTTCTGCTCGACGATACAGCCAATATACGAAAGAATTTTTTATTGACGTACAACGGGGTGATGTTTGAAGGGGAAAAGTATTTAGGGACGACGGAACGCTCCTTCGAGGTCATCTCCATCTTCATTTGGCCTAAAAAAGTGGCAGGCCTGAAAGGCTTGAAGCGAAATGATTTCTTGAAAATCGAGGCAGCCTTAAAAAAACAATACCCGGATGCCGTTATTGATTGGAAGAGCCCGGTCAAGGAGTTCTTACAAAATTGAAAAAATCACGCATAATGAAGAGCCTTGAGGAAAATGGACTCAAGGCTCTATATTAATCATCTGAACGAAAAAATTCCTTCCAGGGGACGACCGTCTGCTTCTCTCTCAATAAATAGATCAATAAGGTTAAAGATAATAAAATGATGACGATCAGCGTGGGACTGAAATCTGCAATATAGTGGCCAAAAACCGTGTATACGAATGCTACAGGAAGATTGGTCATAAAGGATAGGTAAAAATAATTTTTCAGCCCTTTATTGGATTCCAATAAACAAAGCGACAGTAAATAAAAGTGTATGAATGGTATTAGCCTGAGTACTGCAATTTGCCGGCTGTTCAGCTTTCGGTTACCAAACAGCTTATTCTTAAGCCCCAGCAGCCTATCCTTTGTTTTCGGAAATTTGCCTATCACGAAATAAAAGGCCATGCTGGACAGCGTCAAACCGATTACCGAATAGATGGTTCCAAAAGCTGCCCCGAATAATACTCCTCCAGACATGCAAACCACAATGACGGGAATGAATAAAAATTGCCTTAATAAATGAAAAGTGATAAAAATCAACGGTGCAAACACGCTTCCAGATTGAACGTAGCTCATCACAAGTGTCAATTTATCATTCATGCTCTCCCTCCAGCTACTCTTTGCTGCTTCTACAAGCATATACACTATACGTGCTACTTATTACAATTGAATGAATACCTTAATCAATAAGCCTATCTGAAGAATCATCAATATAGGCAGACCCCACTTAAAAGCGGCATGCTTCGTCTTATGGCGGAATTGCTTCATCCCCAAAAAGGACCCAGTCCCTCCTCCTATGACTGCCCAAAACCAAAGTGTCTTTTCGCTGATCCGGTACTCCCCATTACGCGCTTTCCTTTTGTCGATTCCCATTAAGGCAAAGCCGATGATGTTCGTGATGATCATATAAGCAGCAATGAACCATACTCCTTGCATTCCCATTCCCTCCTTTAAATATGTAAAAAGCCACCCTCTTGAAAAGAGAGTGGCTGTATCAGTCAGACTTATTTGTCTAATTGTTGTTTAGCAGCAGTTGCTAATTGAGCAAAAGCTTGTTCGTCAGCAACAGCAAGATCAGCAAGCATTTTGCGGTTCACTTCGATACCAGCAAGCTTTAGGCCATGCATTAAACGGCTGTAAGAAAGACCGTTGATGCGTGCTGCAGCGTTGATACGAGTGATCCAAAGTTTGCGGAAATCACGTTTCTTTTGACGACGGTCACGGAAAGCATAGTTTCCTGACTTCATTACTTGTTGGTTAGCTACTTTGAAAAGAATATGTTTCGCGCCATAGTAACCTTTAGCTAATTTTATTACCTTTTTACGACGTTTGCGAGTAACAGTACCGCCTTTTACACGTGGCATGTTATTTCCCTCCTATTTAACTCGATAAATCGAACTTATTTAATGTTGTCTAGCATATGACGAATACGTTTGAAGTCACCTTTGCTTACAAGGCTAGCTTTGCGAAGCTTACGCTTTTGCTTAGTAGATTTGTTAGCAAATAAATGGCTTGTGTAAGCGTTAGAACGCTTAAGTTTGCCGGATCCAGTCTTTTTGAAACGTTTAGCAGATCCGCGGTGAGTTTTCATTTTAGGCATAAGGTATTCCTCCTCATTACAAATTACTTTACAATTACTTTTCGTTTTTCGGTGCTAAGATAATGAACATGCTGCGCCCGTCCATTTTTGGGTGTTGCTCGATTGTAGCCACTTCTTTACATGCTTCAGAAAAACGAACGAGTACACGTTGACCAATTTCCTTATGCGTAATGGCACGTCCTTTGAATCGGATAGAAGCTTTTACTTTATCGCCTTTTTCAAGGAATTTAATACCGTTGCGAAGCTTCGTATTGAAATCATGTTCTTCAATCGTCGGGCTCAAACGAACCTCTTTCAGACTGATGACTTTTTGATTTTTACGTGCTTCCTTGTCTTTCTTTTGCTGCTCGAAGCGGTGTTTTCCGTAGTCCATGATCCGGGCTACCGGAGGCTTTGCATTTGCAGCAACTAAAACTAGATCAAGATTTACACGAGCGGCAATTTCCAATGCTTCGAATTTCGTTTTAATTCCAAGTTGTTCTCCGTTTTGGTCAATAAGACGAACTTCACGGGCTCGGATGCCCTCGTTTACCATCGCGTCTTTACTAATAGTTAGCCACCTCCAAAGATATTGGCGAATACGAATATTTGAATAAATTCGGTCACGCTCACAACTCGCTTACAGGATATAATCATAATAAAAAAGTGTGGATGCATGTTGCACCCACACTGATAGACTCATTCAGAAAGATCCAAATAATCAAATCATGACCTGTTAACTGCATTGTTTGCGTCAACCAGGTGAGAAGCGGGTGCTTCTTCTTTTCCTCAAACACGTATTCAATTCACTTTAGAAATATATCATAAACACTGATGACTTGTCAAATGCTAATTTATTCGTTTTTTACAACAAAATTAATATTATCAGACATTCAGTTATTTGACAATACGTTTTTTAAAGTAATTTGGACAAAAAATATTCATCATGATACTTTCCATCAAAAAACAGTGATTCCCGCTTTATTCCTTCCTTTTCGAACCCCATCTTTCGATATAAGGAAAGCGCAGGGGCGTTATTTGCAATCACGGACAATTCCAGGCGCCGTATTTCGTTAGTCCGTGCATGCTCCTCCATTTTCTGAAATAGCTTCGTACCGATGCCTTTTCCTCTACCCTTTTCATGGATGCCGATGACGATTTTGGCGGAATGCCTCGTTCGGCCCATTTGATTGCCCAATAAGATTAGGTAACCATTCAACTCATTGCCGCTAGCGGAAACGAGAACAATGGAAGGGGGATTTTTTTCGATTTGCTCCAATTGCTTTTCCATTTGTTTCGCCGTAGCTTTTCTTTCCCCAGGATTAAACAGCATATACCCGGAATCTTCTACATTATTGAACAGAGCAGCCAAGTTACCCGCGTCTTTCCTTGAAGCCTTTCTAATCTCCATTTATCCCCATTCCCCCTTTAGTTGCAGTCCATACTGGCCGAAGCCATCACATGTTAAGAGTCTTCTTTCGCCTTTTTCTTTTTCTCAATGGCGTCCCAAGAAAATAGCGCTATCCAAAAAAACAGGACCGGGACGATGGCATATTGTCGATAATCATCCAATAACAAAAAGATGATGATGACAAGGAATGTCGGTCCGAATAGATAAGTAAATTTCTTTTTCATGCTGCCCCTCCTTTTCATTGCTGTACATATTTTCACATGATGGTTTCATTTTATCATGCCATGATTAAAAAGAGGGACACAACTATATGTGCCCCTCTTTTTGCTATTAACGGATCACTTCCGCCTTAATCGCTGAAACGAAATCTTCAAATGCGATCGTTTCGGATTTTTGTTCACCGTATTTACGTACATTCACGCTGCCTTCTTTGGCTTCATTGTCTCCAACAACCAGCATATACGGGATTTTTTGCATTTGCGCTTCACGGATTTTGTAACCGATTTTCTCGTCACGTGTATCCAGGTCGACACGAATGCCTTGCGCTTTAAGCTTTTCCTGTACTTCTTTCGCATAATCCAAGTGCACTTCAGGTGAGACCGGGATCACTTGTGCTTGGATAGGTGCAAGCCAAGTCGGGAATGCCCCCTTGTATTCTTCAATCAAGTAAGCGACAAAACGTTCCATTGTGGAAACGACACCGCGGTGGATAACAACCGGACGGTGCTGCTTGCCGTCCTCACCGACATAATTAAGGTCAAAACGTTCAGGAAGCAAGAAATCAAGCTGAACAGTGGAAAGCGTTTCATCCTTCCCTAAGGCAGTGCGCACCTGAACATCAAGCTTAGGACCGTAGAATGCCGCTTCACCTTCCGCTTCAAAGTAATCAAGACCAAGCTCATCCATGGCGCCTTTTAACATGCTTTGCGCTTTTTCCCACATGTCATCATCATCGAAGTATTTTTCTGTATCCTGAGGATCGCGATAAGACAGACGGAATGAATAATCCTTGATATCGAAATCTTTATATACTTCCAGAACTAGGTTCACAACACGCTTGAACTCTTCTTTGATTTGGTCGGGGCGAACGAAAATGTGTGCATCATTCAATGTCATCCCACGTACACGCTGAAGGCCTGAAAGGGCACCTGACATTTCATAGCGATGCATCAAGCCTAGCTCGGCAATCCGGATTGGCAGTTCGCGGTAGCTGTGGATGCTGTTTTTATAGACCATCATGTGATGCGGACAGTTCATCGGACGCAGGACAAGCTGTTCGTTTTCCATCTCCATGACCGGGAACATGCCGTCCTGGTAATGATCCCAGTGTCCGGATGTTTTATAAAGGTCCACGCTTCCCATTACAGGTGTGTAGACATGGTCATAACCTAAACGTTCTTCCTTGTCCACGATATATCTTTCGATTGTACGGCGAATTGTCGCGCCTTTTGGCAACCACATCGGCAGCCCTTGCCCCACTTTTTGTGAGCTCATGAACAAGTTCAATTCTTTGCCGATTTTACGATGGTCACGTTCCTTGGCTTCTTCGAGGAAACGCAGGTGTTCGGCTAAATCTTCTTTTTTATAGAAAGCCGTACCGTAAATGCGTTGAAGCATTTTGTTTTTGCTATCGCCTCTCCAGTATGCTCCAGCGATGCTCAATAGCTTGAATTCTTTGATTTTCCCAGTTGATGGAACATGAATTCCACGACATAGGTCAAAGAATTCCCCTTGCTCATAAAGTGTTACCTGCTGATCGGCAGGAATCGCATCGATCAACTCCAATTTATACTCGTCGCCGATTTCTTTAAAACGGGAAATCGCTTCATCACGACTCACTTCGATGCGGGAGATTGCCAAGTTTTCGTTGACGATTTTCTTCATTTCTTTTTCAATCAATGGAAGGTCTTCAGGAGTCAATGATTCCTCCAGATCCATATCATAGTAAAAGCCGCCCTCAATGACTGGCCCTACTCCGAATTTAGCATTTTTGTACAAACGTTTGATCGCTTGTGCCATCAAGTGCGCTGTACTGTGACGCAATACTTCAAGAGCATCCGTTGCGTCCTGTGTGACGATTTCGATTGTACCATCTTGTTCAATCGGACGTTTTAAATCATATAATTCACCATTGAATTTTCCGGCAATGGATTTTTTCCTTAAACCAGGACTGATGGATGCAGCGATGTCTTCAGTTGTTGTGCCTTTAGCAAACTCCTTGACCGCTCCGTCAGGAAAAGATATTTTCAGTAGTTCTGCCATTCAGTTTCACTCCTTCTTATTTGTTCGAACAAATTACAGGTTTTTGATTCCATTACAACACAAAAAAGCCCGCCCCTGTATAAAACAGGGACGAGCTTAGTAATAAATATCATTAACCCGCGGTTCCACCCTCGTTCCAGCTTGCTTTTCACGGCAAAATGGCACTTGTAACTTGGTAACGGCAGCTTCCCGTCAGCTCATATTCGCAGTATGACTGCTTTCCGAGCCGAAGTTTAAAGGTGGTAAGTGTTCCATGCGAATAGGAAGCTTACAGCCTGTTGGCTTCCCTCTCTGATAATCGGCGACTAGAATACCCTTGTCCTCATCATAACTTTTAGTTTTTTAATAGTATGTAGGAAATTATAATTTGTTATACGGTGAAAATCAAGGTTAATTTTCTTTTTTCCACGAAAGTTCATTCAACTGCATAGAAAATGACGAAAGTGGCAAGATAGTCGCCCGTTCTTCGAAAATCCTTGAAATGGTCTGGATGAGCCCCTCTTCCTTGTCATCGGTATATATGCACAAGTTTTCAGGAGCAATCGATAAAAGCGGGGCAAGTATCACCGTATCGAGAAAAAGTGAGCTTTTGGCAAGAAGCCTCCTGTCGATCATACTATTGATTTTTGGACGGTCGAGTTTGCTGAATTTCTGATCATAGAAGTGAAAACCGTCCCGGTTGACCAGGTGAAGCTTTCTTAATTTCGACTCCTGCCCTTGAAGGCAGTCACGGAGCGTAGCAATGAAATTTTGATAGTCCTGTTCCAGCTTATATTCATCAATCGCCTTGACGACATACTTTTCCAAAGTATGCTGAAACGATTTTAAACGGAAGGTCGTAAAAGAATCGAATGAAAAAGATACCTTTCCAGCCAAGATGCTTTGAAGTCCTTCCTCAATCAATCGTTTCTCCGTACTGAATGCTTCATCTTGATTCCTGGCTCTTTCCGCCTCGATGATGGATGATGCAATTTCAATGATGGCTTCAATTTCTTCCCGTTCCCTATAAAAAAATTTACCGACTATAATTTGCTCCAGAACAGGAAGCGTCTTTTCTTCCAATAAAAAAGAATGGAATGCATCACGAAGCAGAATTAGCCATTCATCACCTGAAGATTCCGTCATATCCACATGCATGCCTTGTTGCGGAATAAATCGAATATATGCTTGAAATTCTGCCCCCAGTGGATGGACAGAAACGAAATTCAGTAATTTCAATGCCTCTGAATCGTTTTGAAACAAAATTTGCACTACGACATCCCCCCTTCCCCCTTGCTTCTTTTTTCATGTATATGGGGATGGGGACGTGTTTAGAAGTAGGATGGGCCTTGTAAGAAGAAAAAAGTGACCTCCATTAAGAGACCACTTTTCTTCATCTTCTCCGATTCACGCCATCAAGCTTGACCGGCTCAGCTAAATATTGAATTCTTTCCAGTACCCGGGCCGCCTTCACTTCTTCTTTCTCACCGCGCTGTGAAAAGGTCAGGTGGTTCTCCAGGCCATTCAAGTCAAAATTCGAAGTGAAAAACGTCGGCAGGTTTTCCAGCATCCTAAATTGCAAAATCGGACCAAAAACCTCATCGCGTCCCCAGCTCGTCATGGATTCCGCTCCAATATCATCAAGCATGAGGATAGGTGCCGTTTTCACCATTTCAATTTTTTCATTGACTGTATTATCACCTATCGATCCCTTAAGTTCCCTCAAATAGTCAGGTACATAGACTATAAGGGAGGAAATTTGCCTTTTTGCAAGTTCATTGGCGATCGCACCTAATAAGTACGTTTTCCCAACACCGAATTTCCCATATATATACAAGCCTTTTTGCCTTTTACCCGGCTCATATTCCATAATGAACGACATCGCTTTACTTAGGACAGACAAGCGTTTGTTTTCATTATCCGTTTGGGTAAAGTCTTCAATGCTGGCCTTTAAAATATCCTTCGGTACATACAGGCTGCGGATCAGCTTTTCCCGTTTCCGCTTTTCATCCTCTGCCAATTTCCTCGGGCAGACTTCATAATGCAGGTTCAGGGCTTTTCCTTGCACCACCAATTTAGGATAATACCCTTGCATCATATTGATGCAACCATCCAAGCTCGGACATTTATCACACTTATTGCTCTGTGAAGTGAACTCATAAAGCTTCCCCAAGTTTTTATCAATCATTTCCTTCGTGACCGCCGAGCTGTTGGCATTCATGAATAACCGCACTTGTTCGTTTTCAAAAATCTCCTGTTTCAGCTTTTCATAACGCTGTTGAAATTGATTTGTATTGGCCAATTTATTAAGGGACCTATTAATCTTTTCCATCGTTCATTTCACCTCCCGCTTTCCACAGCTTCCATTTCTCCAGAAGTTCGCGTTTTTGGGCATCCAATTCAGGCTGATCCGCATTCTGCTCCTGCTGTGCTTCTTCTTTTTTCTCAAGCCACTCCGGAACCACTTCTTCCCGTATCGCCTTTTTCCGGCTGCCCTTCGCAGCATTCCTGCTTCCTTGAGCCCAGTCCTGATATTTCCTATGTTCATTTTTGGCCAGTTCCATCGCCTCGACGACTGTTGAGACCTTCAGCCGTGCCCAATGGCCTGCCAGCTTTTCCACATAACCCTTCGTGAACTTCATATCCGTTTTGAGCATGACATATTCAATCAAGACATTGACGACACCCGGATTCAGCTTTTGATTGATCATCACGCCCTCAACCACTTTCAAATCACCGCTTGACGGCTCTGCACCGCCAGACAATTGCATCAGCCGCTCCCTCGGGGAAATCGTCTCCAAATGACGGATTAACTCTTGTTCCTTTGTTTTCGGTTCTTCTTTTTGTGTCCGTTCACGAATTGGCTGCACCCGATTGACAAGGGAAGGCATATCGGCCTGCCGTTCGATCTGGTACCAGTCCCTTGCCGCCTTTCTAAGCAATTCCTCGTCAATCTCATCATCCAATGACACGGCATCCATTACTAGTTTTTGCATTTCCAGCGGATCAATGCCATATAAAAAAGCGAGTTTGGCAATCGTACTTTTTATTTTAGGAGTAAAAGCCTTTTTCGGCACGATCGAGGATTTCATCCCGGCAAATAAAAGGTCAAAATCGAATAAGTCATCAAACCCCGATGGCTCAACGCCTTCCGCACGATCGATGTATTGCTGTTCAGGCACCGGTTTCCATTCGTTTTTCGCTTCATCCGTTACATATAAAGAGTCCAAATGATCTGATGAGAATACTTCCGCAAAAGATTTAGTCACACCTTCATATTGATCGGTTAAGATATGGTCATCACAAAAGAACCTCTTTAACCGGTTGAATTGAGCTTTACCGATTTTTTTGTATAAGTAAATATTCAGCATTCCATCCGTGAAAAACTGCTGGGGTGAAAGCGGCGGGTTTAACTCATAAATGAATTCCTTCGTTTCATTTTTCGATTTCTTATATACATTCAACAGGCCGATTCCTTCAAGTAAAAGGCGCGCTTCGTAAATATCACCCAACTTAAGGCCGATGGTATTCATTAATTGATAATGCGAGGAGGTTTCCGACCATAGCCTGTTTTCCTCCAACTCACTCCATAACGTCATATATAGGCTAATGCAGATAGGTCCAATAAGAGGTTGATATAGTCGGGTAAGTATTTTCCGATCATAATCATGAAGCAGCCCCGCAGATGAGACCAAATATGAATCAGCTGGGAGCAATTCTTGCCAATGCATTGACATCTCCATTCAAACCTTTCAAAAGATGTAGTGAAAAAAGAGCCAAAGTGAATCTTCAGCTCTACTTTCTTTCTTTATTTATTAAATCTTTCAGTTCATCAATAAAGACATTGATATCTTTAAATTGTCGATAGACGGATGCGAACCTTACATAGGCAACCTCATCGACTTCTGCCAGCTTGTCCATTACCATTTCGCCGACACTGTCGCTTTTCACTTCCGATATGCCCTGGTTGCGTAGTTCTTTTTCTACATAACTGGTAATTTGCTCTAGTTCTTTCAAGGGAACCGGACGTTTTTCGCAAGCCCTGATTAAGCCACGCAGGATTTTATCACGACTGAACTCTTCACGTGTCCCGCCCTTTTTCACTACAATAAGCGGTGTTTCCTCCACCTTTTCAAATGTCGTGAATCGAAAACCACATGCCTCACATTCACGGCGTCGTCGAATCGATTTACTTTCATCGACTGGCCTGGAATCGAGCACTCTTGTTCCGTTATATTGACATGATGGGCATTTCATCATTATCAGCTCCGTATTTTATGTAGGACTCCCCTATCTAAATGTTCCCCAAGGAATTACTTCTCTTTCTTAATCTTATATTAAAAGGAACGGACAGTACAAGTAAAAAGTGTAACTTCCGGCAGCAGGCACTTTTTGTTCTGCCGTTGAAGCACCGTTGCCAAGGGCATTGTGCTACAAGGCAATCCTCTCCAATAAAGTGAATCAGACTGCCGATTCATTGCATTAAAAAAGAGATGCACCCATGGCATCTCTGTGTATACATTTTTTTATAGGGCACTTATATTGGCTTTTTTCATTTGTACAGGACCTAATCCACGTGGTAATTCTATGTTTTCACGTGTTTGCGCATTCAAAGCTTCTGCAATATAATCTGCCGCAATATTCGGATCCAAGTTACCGCATGTATAGACATCAATGCTCGCATAGCCGTGTTCTGGAAAACTGTGAATCGTTAAGTGTGATTCAGAAATGATGACAACCCCGCTGACTCCTTGTGGAGCAAATTTGTGAAAGGCAACTTCTCGTACCTCTGCACCTGATTTCAAAGCAGCGTCAACAAAAATCTTTTCAATTAAATCGATATTGTTCAGTTTTTCAAAGTCACAACCCCAAAGTTCAGAAATGACATGTCTACCCATTGTTTCCATAGTGTAAGCTGTTTCCATATTAAGCTTCCCCCTTACCATGATTTAAAAATAAGTTCTGATAACTACCACGGGGGAAAGTTAGTCCAAAGAGGTCCTAACCCTTTAAGTAGCCATCATGCAAACCGTTTTGAAGAAGTTCACGATTCATAGTATATATGGTTTGAATTTTTTTTGCAACTCCAAATTTAATTTTTGGAAAGATAAACTTTATATGTAATGGGGATATAGCGAAGGTTCCAATGTGGACCAAATTCCGTCTTCGGTTTATTCAGCGCCATAAAGCAGCCGGGAATTCATGGATCACTGCATGAAAAATAGCCCGCTAAAAATTTTAGCAGGCTCGGGTTTTTCATTTTATTTTACTGATAATTCGACTTCGGACATTTTTTTCAACTCGGAGCCAACCAATTTTACAAGGTCCACTACACGGTTGGAGTAACCCCACTCATTATCATACCAAGCAAGGACCTTCACTTTCCTGTCCCCGATCATCATCGTTGTCAATCCATCGATGATTGCAGAGTGTGGATTCGTTTTGAAATCACTGGAAACTAAAGGTTCCATCGTGAATTCCATGATTCCTTTGAGTTCATTTTCTGAAGCATCGATGAAGGCTTGGTTCACTTCTTCAATCGTGACATCACGGTTCAAATCCACAACAAGATCGACTAAAGATACGTTTGGTGTCGGTACGCGTATCGCCATTCCATGAAGTTTGCCTTTTAATTGCGGCAACACTAGTGAGATGGCTTTTGCAGCTCCTGTAGTCGTAGGGATCATGCTTTCCGCAGCGGCACGGGCACGTCTCAAGTCTTTGTGCGGGTTATCGATATTATTTTGATCATTTGTATAAGAATGTATCGTTGTCATTAAACCGTTGTTTATGCCGAATTTTTCATCAAGCACTTTTGCAACAGGTCCAAGGCAGTTCGTTGTACAAGATGCATTGGATATGACGAAATGCTTGTCAATTTCCAGCACCTCCTGATTCACTCCCATTACAATGGTAACGTCTTCATTTTTACCTGGGGCTGATAATATTACTCTTTTTGCTCCTGCGTCTAAATGAAGAGCCGCTTTAGAACGATCATTGAATTTGCCAGTGGCTTCAATTACAATATCTATGTTCATCTCTTTCCAAGGCAATAGCTTTGGATCGCGGTTATTTATTAGTTTTACTCGGCGGCCATTCACTACTAGTGAATCATCTTCAGCTATAATGATACCGTCGAATTTACCATGTATCGTATCATATTTTAGTAAGTGTGCTAAAGTTTCAGCTGGATAGCTTGCATTTATGGCAACAATGTCCAAACTCTCGTCTAATATGGCTTTTCGGAAAACCATTCTTCCAATTCTCCCAAATCCGTTAATCGCTATTCTTGAATTCATTGTTCGGACCCTCCAGAAATATTAGTGTTATACTTATTACCTTTCACATGTAATTAGTATAACATAATTCAGAGGAATTGTGCTAATAAAAATGCGGATTGTTCTTATTTTTTCAACATAAAAAGAAGAAACCGGGCGGTTTCTTCTTTTTATCATGATTATATGACATACCATTCGCTAAGTATGGCCTTCACTTGCCGCTTCGTTTCATTAATGTCACCATTATTATCGATGACGGCATCCGCTAAGGCCTTTTTATCGGCCAAGGGCATTTGCGAATTGATCCTGGCAAGTGCCTCCGTCTCCGAAAGACCATTCCTATTCATTAATCGCTTCAATTGTACTTGCTCATCCACATAGATCAAAAGGGTCTTATCCACCATGAATGTCAGCTTGCTTTCGAATAGGAGCGGAATATCCATGAACACCGTTTCTTCTCCTGATGATAGTGCCGCTTCCGTTTTCACCCGCATCCAATTCCTGACGGCAGGATGCACGATGCCATTCAACAGCAATCTCTTTTCTTGATCATTAAATATGATCGACCCAAGCTTTACGCGATCTATATTCCCATCCGTCAATAAGATTTCTTCTCCAAATGCCTCCACAACTTGGTGATAGGCTTCTTCACCTGGCTCAACGACAGCACGGGAAGCCAGATCTGCATCGACAATCGTGAATCCGAGTTCCTGTAAATAGAGGCTGACGGTGCTTTTCCCACTGGCAATGCCTCCGGTGATTCCGATGATTTGTCCCATAAGCTCCCCCCTTTTAACCTTATCATAACTTGAATAAACCGATTATGATCAATAATACACCTGGGAGAAAGGTCAAATGCTGGACAACTTTATTATTTGAAAGCAATTTTCCGCTTTGAATTCCGCTCCAAATGAAAATCGAACTCATAACAGCGATGCACCCCGCGAGGATGATCGGTGAAATCCCGATCATAGCCGCTCCAACTCCGGCCCCGAACGCATCCAGCGAAAGTGCAAACCCCAGAACAAGCGCTTCAACACCTGTTATCGTACCTGATTTATCAAAATCGGCATTCAATGGTTTTTGTAAAATATTAATGACTACCCCAAGTGATTTAATTTCAAAATTAAAGATGATCTTTTCATGATATCTATCATCTTTCAAATCCTTTTCAGGCTTAAAATACTGGTATACCATCCAGGCACCAAGAAAAATGAGGATGATGCCGCCTGTTTTTTCAGCAGCCCCGATAGATATGAGCTGACTGATGAATTGTCCGATGACCATCGCTATACCTAAACTCAATGCAGAACAAAATGAGATGACCGCTATTGACCTTAAGGGGATTTTCATCTTCCGCATACCGAATGTCAAACCGACGCCAAATCCGTCAATACTAACTGCAAAAGCGAGAAAAATAATTTGTAGCCACATCGGAATATTACTCCTTCCCTACTCGTTGCTACCCTAGTATATGGAAGGAGCCCATCCGATGTGTTTGAAAAAACATGACCTATTTTAGCGGCTGGCATGACGGGCAAATATGTGTGCCGCGTCCTGCAACAACCAGTTTTTCAAGTGGTGTGCCGCATGTTTTGCAGTTCTCGCCTTTTCGTCCATAAACATTCAGTTCCAACTGAAACATGCCGATTTGCCCTTGGGAATTAATGTATGAACGAATCGTGCTTCCGCCTTTTTCCACAGCTTCACCTAACGTCGCAATGATTTCAGCATGCAACGTTTCGATTTCCTGCAACGAGAGTGAAGATGCCATTCTCTCCGGATGGATACCGGAACGGAATAACGACTCGTCCACATATATATTCCCAATCCCGACGACAACGGTTTGGTCAAGGAGAACGGGCTTGATTTTCCTGTTGGTTCTTGCCAACTTCGCACGAAGCCCCTCGACAGTAAAATCTTCGGATAACGGTTCAGGCCCTAAGTGCAACAGGGGCAACTGTTCAAATTCTTCCCCTTTGGCAAATAGATGCATCGTTCCGAATTTCCGGACATCCCTGTACCGAAGTTCACTGCCATCCGTGAAAGTGAAGATCACATGGGTATGCTTATCATACGGCTCTTCTTTTGGATGAACGCCGTATTTCCCTTCCATTCTTAAATGCGAAACCATCGAATAATCATCCAAGGTGAAAATGAGGAACTTGCCCCGACGGCCTATTGCAGAAATCGTCTGCCCCCTTAAGGCATCCTGAAACTGTTCGACAGGCTCAGGCGCTTTAATGATCTTTGGCCAGAAAACGGACACTTCCTTGATCTCTTTTCCGAGTACGAGCTGCTCTAACGTTCTTCTGACTGTTTCCACTTCTGGAAGTTCTGGCATTGCAATCACCTATCTTTTATTATTTGGCATCAAACCATGTTGGCCCGAAAGCATAATCCACTTTAAGGGGCACGTTCAATTCAATGGCATTTTCCATTTCCTCCGGAACGATCACTTTAAGGATTTCGAGTTCCTCAGGAGGGGTTTCAAAAATCAATTCATCATGAACCTGTAGAAGCATTCTCGTTTTGAGCCCTTCCCTTTTCAGGCGTTTATTCATGTTGATCATGGCAAGCTTGATGATATCAGCGGCACTGCCTTGAATCGGCGTGTTCATCGCTGTCCGTTCGGCAAAACTCCTGATGTTGAAATTCCTGCTTGTTATCTCAGGTATATATCGCCTTCTTTGCATCAGAGTCGTGCTATATCCTTTTTGACGGGCCTCATGTATGCTTTCTTCCATATATTCCTGAACACCTGGAAAGCTTCGTAAATACTTCTCGATGAACTCTCCAGCTTCTTTTCTCGTGATTCCAAGACTTTGCGATAGTCCGTAATCACTTATACCATAAACGATTCCGAAGTTGACCGCTTTTGCATGGCGCCTCATGTTCGAGGTGACTTGATCTGCCGATACATGGAATACGTCCATGGCTGTCCTTGTATGGATGTCCATCCCGGCCTGGAATGCTTCCACCAATCCGCTGTCATTGGCGATATGCGCCAGGACACGTAATTCGATTTGGGAGTAGTCGGCAGCAAAAATGATCCAATCCTTTTCGGAAGGAATGAAGGCCTGCCTGATTTTCCTTCCTTCTTCCAGTCTGATCGGGATATTCTGGAGATTGGGATCTGTAGAGCTCAACCGGCCGGTCTGGGTCAATGCTTGGTTGAACCGGGTGTGCACCTTGTCCGTTTTGCCATTGACCACTTTAAGCAATCCTTCAATGTAAGTGGATTGCAGCTTACCAAGCTGGCGATACAGCAGTATTTCCTTAACGATATCATGCTTGCTCTCCAGTTTTTCCAATACATCGGCTGAAGTCGAATAACCTGTTTTGGTTTTCTTCATGACCGGAAGCTCCAACTTTTCAAACAGGATGGCCCCAAGCTGTTTAGGTGAATTGATATTGAACGCCTCTCCAGCCAATTCGAAAATTCGCGCTTCGATATTTCTTAAGCGAATGGCTAATTCCTGTCCCATGTTTTTCAGTCGGCCTATGTCCACCTTGATTCCCTGCCATTCCATATTTGCCAGGATGATCGACAATGGCAGCTCCAGTTCCGTAAATAGGTGATACTGCTCGAACTCTTGCAGCTTATCTATCATCGGTTCTTTCAGAGAAAAGATCGCCTTCGATTTTCTGGCGATATGCTCCCTCAATTCCGCTTCCTCAGGTATTTTGCGTTTTGCACCTTTTCCATAAAAAACATCATCTGTTTCAAGCCGGATAGTACCTTGGGTTTTAGTGATTTCTGCGACTTCGTCCACTGACTCTGCCGGATCAAGGATATAGGATGCCAAAAACACATCAAAATCGATGCCTTTTATTTCGACTCCCCGATGACGCAGTGCCACGACCGTACGCTTCGCATCGAAAACCGTTTTCTTTTTTGTTTCATCCTCCGCCCAGGATTTAAATGCATCGGAACTCAGAGCATCCTCTCCATGGAAGTAAAAATGACCTTGTTCATTACTGATGGCGATCCCTATTATGTCGGATCGATGATAATTATCTTCTAAAATTTCAACATACAAGGCACTTTCATCTGCAAACATTCCTTCTGTCATTTCAGCAGTGTGCACCTCTATCTTCTCCTGTTCAAGCGGTGCGCTTTCCGTTACATCCAATTTATCGAGTAAAGTCGAAAAACCAAGCTCCTTATAGAATGAGATGACTCGATCCTGATCCATGCCAGTGTACTCGGTCTCGTTAACGGAAACTTCAAGCGGCGCTTCCCTCGTTATCGTAGCCAGCTCTTTGCTTAATAAGGCCAGGTCTTTATGTTCTTCAATTTTCTCTTTCAATTTTTGTCCGCTTACCTCATCAATCGACTGCAGAAGGTTTTCAACCGTTTCAAATTGATGCAATAATTTAAGTGCAGTCTTTTCACCAACACCCGGAATACCGGGGATATTGTCGGAAGCATCTCCCATCAGCCCTTTTAAATCAATGATTTGCAAAGGGGATAGACCGTATTTTTCATGTATATGCTTTGGAGTGTATTCCTCAATTTCAGTAATCCCCTTTTTCGTGATGGACACTGTCGTACTAGGGGAGGATAATTGCGTTAAATCCTTATCACCGGAAATGACCTTCACTTCAAAACCATCTTTTTCCGCTTGTAAAGACAGCGTACCGATAATATCATCGGCTTCGTAGTTCTCCAGTTCATACCTTTTTATTTGAAAACAATCAAGCAGCTCCCGAATGAAAGGGAATTGCTCGGATAATTCGGGCGGCGTTTTTTGGCGCCCCCCCTTATATTCTTTAAATGATGCATGCCTGAATGTCGTTTTACCCGCATCGAATGCCACAAGTATGTGCGTTGGCTTTTCTTCTTCAAGAATGCGGTTGAGCATCATGGTGAATCCGTACACGGAATTCGTATGGACCCCCTTATCATTATTCAAGAGTGGAAGCGCAAAAAACGCACGGTATGCAATGCTGTTTCCATCTATGAGCACTAGCTTTTTATCCAAATCCGTCTTCCTCCAGTCATACAGGTTTATGTAGTTATAGCTTCTATATAAAAACGCAAAAAGCCGTTCATTTTCCTTCTCTATTCTACCATGAGTAGAAGCGGAAAGAAAAATGACGGCATCAAGGTTATTTAGTATTTCCCATTAACAAGCTGGCATAAGGGGAATCAGAAGGCAGAACGATGACCGTTTGATCTCCAATCGTTTTCTTGTAGGATTCAAGAGTCCGGTATAGTTTATAGAATTCGGGGTCTTTGGAAAACGATTTATTATAGATTTTCGCTGCTTCCCCTTCCCCTTCTGCCCTGATCACTTCTGCATCAGCCTCCGCAGTAGAAAGCAGTTCCTTCACTTTCCGATCGGTATCCGCAATGATACGGTTTTTCTTCGCATCACCTTTGGACAGGTATTCTTGCGCTTTCGATTCCCGCTCGGAAATCATCCTCTTGAAGACGGATGCTTCGTTTTCGGAAGGCAGGTCAGTCCGCTTGATCCGGACATCCGTCAAGCTGATTCCATAACTGTCCTTTTGCAGCAAATCGTTGACTTTTTCGGTTATGCGGTCGTTTAAACTTCCCCTGGATGACTTCTCATCATTGATGATCTCATCATAATTCAGCTGGCCCAGCTCTGAACGAACTGCCGAATAGATGAACTCTTCCATTTTCGTTTCGGCATTCTCAAGTGTCCTTGCATTTGTAATCAATTTCTTCGGATCTTCTATTCTCCAAACTGCATAGTTATCGATCAGCATCCGCTTTTTATCTTTCGTATTGATTTCCGCTTCGGAAACATCGGAAGTCATCTGATACTTCGGTAAGGTCATGATACTCTGAATGAATGGCACCTTCGCCTTCAATCCCGGAGTCTTATCGATCCTTACCACCTCACCGAATTGGCGGACGACCTTGTATTCGCCCTCTTTGACGATATAGACATTGGTGAAGATGATTAGCAGCAGCGCGATGAAAATAATCAGGAAAATGCCGATTCTCACATAGCCCCTCCAATGAAAATCCCCTTTTTTCAACTCAGAGAAATCTATTATTTTTCCACTCATTGTTTAGTGCCCCCTTCCCCTGTCGCTTTTTCTTCCGATGCATTCCCTTTTTTCGTTTCTTCTTCAGGTATGGCGGCTTCATCAGAGGCAGGAGTTTTTTTCGTTTCCTCCTTTTCAAGCGAGCGAAGCGGCAAGTACTTCATTGTGTTTCCATCATCATTCATAATATAAATCTCAGCATTCGGCAATACTTCCTCAAGGGTCTCAATAATTAGACGGTCCTTCGTAATCCCCTTATTGCCTTTATACTCACTGAGTAATTTTTCAAAGACCGCTACATCCCCGCGGGCAGCTTCCGTACGCGCAGCTTTATCCCCATTGGCCTGTGAAATGATGGCATCTTTTTCCCCTTCCGCTTCATTCATACGCTTATTTTCATATTTATCCGCTTCGTTGATTTTCGTATTTGCCGTTTCACGGGCATCCGTTACATTGGTAAATGCTTTCCGCACTTCTTCATTCGGTAACTCCACGTCCTGGAGTTTAACCGCAGATATGGAAATCCCGACATCATACTTCTCCATTAGCTGTGACAATAAATCGCGTACATCCGCTTCGATTTGCGCTTTACCAGATGTAAGGGCATCATCGATTTTCGTGCTGCCGATTATGCTCCGTAATGCAGCTGAAGTCGTATCGTATAATATTTTTTCTGGATCTTCTGCATTGTATAGATATTTTGGAGGGTCGGTGATTTTCCACTGAACGACTAGGTCGGCCAGCACAATATTTTCATCACCCGTAATCATTTTGGTCTCACTCGGGTAATCCGTCACCTCTCCATCCTCTTCCTTATATCCAAATTTAAGACTGAATGTTTCTTTGGATAATTTCTCGACCGATTGAACTGGCCAAGGCAGTTTAAAGTGAAGTCCTGGTTCCGTTATCGTCTCCTCCACTTTACCAAACGTCATTATGACAGCTTGATCGGATTCATCAACCGTGTACCAGGTCGATATCGCAACTACACCCAAAATTAAAATAAGAAAGACAAGTCCTGTAATTGTATATATCCTTTTTAAGCTAACGATATGTATCACCCCTTCTTTGCAGTTATATCTTATTTACGCAAGAAAGGGCCTAAAGTTTCATAAAAATCAAATATTTTCCCAGAAAAATAGGATAGATGAATGGTATACGGGGAATATAGCCAAAATTAAAAGACAGAGACCATGTCTCTGCCTAAGGTTTAAGGTTTGTACGATTTGAATGTTGTTGCAACTTAGACGCAATTCCTACAGGAGTTTTGTCTGCCTGTTCCAATCATCTTTGCTTTAAAATTTTGGTTGAACTTCTAAATAATCAAACAGAGACTATGTCTCTGTCAATGTTTAACTCCTTGGATGAGGGGTTGTACAACCATTGTACCCCTGCATTATGAAGTCCGTTTTAAGGAATTGTAAAGTACATGTAAATAAAATGCCCGCTACATTTTCCCTTTTAAGCTTTTATTTAAAGTGACTGTAAAAGTCGTCCCGGTTCCAGGTGTGCTTTCCACGTTGATTTTACCTTTATGGACTTCTATTATATGCTTGACGATTGCCAGTCCAATGCCCGTTCCTCCTGAATCGCGGCTCCTCGCCTTATCGATCCGGTAGAACCGTTCAAAGATCCTTGGCAGTTCTTTTTCTTCGATGCCGATCCCGTTGTCTTGAACTGTAATATCGACGGTCTGTTCATTTTCAATGATGTCAACGGTGACCCTGCCGCCATTTGGTGTATAGGTCAATGCGTTCGTAATCAAATTGATGAAAACCTGTTTGATCCTGTCAGATTCCCCTTCAATGAAAACTGGTTCCGGTGATGTTTTAATTTCAAGGGATACTTCTTTTTCTTTCAGCTTGCCTATAAGCATCTCTTGTATTTCGCCAAGCACTTTCGTAATATCCACGACCCCTGCGTTTAAAACGAATTCCTGTTGCTCCATTTTGGATAAATTCAGCAGCTCCTGAATGAGTTCTTGCAGCCGGTCACTTTCTTTCAAGATAATCGATAAAAAGTGCTTTAAGGTCTTTTCGTCTTTTAAGGCGCCATCTAACAATGTTTCAGAGAAGCCTTTTATGGAAGTGATCGGAGTTCTCAATTCATGGGACACATTGGCCACGAAATCCTTCCGCATCTGCTCGAGCCTTTTCAATTCGGTGATATCATGGAAAATGAGGAGGATCCCCTTCCATTCGTCGTGATTCCCGATTATTGGAGCGCCGTAAATCTCAAAATGCTTTCGTTCTATGGCAAGCGGTATCTTCACCTGCCGTTTTATCGTTTTTTCCGTTCGAAAGATCTCTTCGATGATGGCTATCACTTCCTGGTCTTTAATGACCGAATAATATTCCTGAAACAAAAATGTAGCGGCGTTCACACGGAAGCTTTTCTTGAATTCCCGGTTGATCAAGGTCGTATACCCTTTACTGTCTATCAGCAAGACCCCGCTACCGATATTCTCAACAAGAGTTTCCAAACGATCCTGATTCATTTCCCTCGCTATCTCTGTTTCCTGAAGATTCCTCGCCAATATGTTCAAGGAAGTTGTCAGCATTCCCGTTTCATCGGAATGCCTCCCGAATGTCCGGGTTCCGTAATTCCCTTTTGCCAGTTCAATGGCTGCCATCGTCGCCTCTTCGATCGGACGGGTATAATATGAAGTGATTTTACTCGCAAGCATCAGGATGATGATCAAGGCAACCCCTAAACAAATGATCAATATTTGCCACATTTGTTTATTCACTTGATGGATGGCCTCTATTTCATTGCTATGGACGACAAAGCCTTCGATCTCGCCGTCCTTTTCAACCGTCTTCCAATAATAATGGAGGTCCGATTCGCCTTCGACCACTTCATACCCTTCCCCATTCTTAAGCCCTTTTTCCAAAGTTATTTTGCGAAGGACATTGGCATGGCTTTTAAGTATTTCATTGGATGATGTCGAATCGTATAATATTTCCCCACTCGTGGAAAGAATGGTTAAATTAGAATCTAAAAGGGGTGTCAGTTTTGCCGTCTTCCCTTTTTCCAAAAAGGACTCAATCCCGCCATGCTCCTTAATATATGTAGAAATGAAAAATGTTTCGTTCTGTATACGCTCATTGAACGTTTTAATATAATAACTTTTGAACAAGTGCCCTAATAAAAAGCCCACGGCCATCAGGACGACCATCACCAATGTGATGAGGGTATATAAGAGCTTTTTACGATAGGTCGTCATTCCTTTTTAGGCTCCTCAAGCTTATACCCCAAGCCCCTTATCGTTTTAATATAGAGTGGTTTTTTTGTATCTTTCTCTATTTTTTCACGAAGATGGCTAATATGGACATCGACGATCCGTGAGTCTCCCGCGAAATCATAATTCCATACCGCACTGAGAAGTTGATCCCTGGTCAGCACTCTTCCTTTATTCTTCGCCAAATATAAAAGTAATTCAAATTCCTTTGGAGTCAATTCTAATTGCTGTTCATCAAAGAATGCTTCGTATCGTTCCGGGAACACTTTCAATTCCCCTAATTTCAGGAGACCCTCTTCCTGATCCTGATTTGACTCACTTCCGTTCGATTGCAACTGGGATCTTCTTAAAATGGCTTTAATCCGGGCCACTACCTCCCTCGGACTAAATGGCTTGGTCAAGTAATCATCCGCCCCCAGTTCCAGTCCCAGCACCTTGTCAAATTCATCGTCCTTAGCTGTCAGCATCAAGATCGGTATATTGATTTTTTGCTGGCGAAGCTGCTTACATACTTCAAGCCCGTCCATTTTAGGCAGCATCAAATCCAATACCACTAAATCGGGTCGTATATCCACGGCAGCCTCCAGCCCTTGTTCTCCATCCAAAGCTGTGATCACCGTATAGCCTGATTGTTCTAAATTGTACTGAAGTAAGGTAACTATTGATTGCTCATCATCCACTACGAGAATTTTCTTTGACATTAGATCCTCCTGAATTATGTATTACCCAAAAGACCAATTTCTTGGTCTACTCATCCAATTCCATTATAAAGAATATTATATGAAATTTACACATAAAAAAAACGGAAATAAAGTTATTCCTATCTTCAGCAGGTAGATTATACGCTCCAGGGTTCTTTTGAACGGATTAAAAAACTGCCCGGAGTCGGAATAAGGCGCCTTGGCCTTTTCTTCCAATATCCGGGCAGTCCGATTATGATCTTTTATTGAAGGACTTGCATGACTGCTTTAACCGATTCAACAGATTTTGAAAGTGCCGTTTTTTCTCCTTCAGTCAAATCAAGTTCGATGATTTGTTCAATGCCTTTTGCACCAAGTACAGTCGGCACTCCAAGGTAAATGCCTTCAAATCCGTATTCACCTTCGAGATAAGCGATTGACGGAAGAACGCGACGTTGATCTTTAAGGATCGCTTCAGCCATTTCCACCAGGGATGCAGCCGGTGCATAATAGGCGCTTCCGTTTCCTAGAAGGTTTACGATTTCCCCGCCGCCAGTGCGGGTACGAGCCACTATTGCTTCTAAACGATCTTGAGGGATCAATTTTTCCAAAGGAATTCCGCCTGCATAAGAGTAACGCACTAGAGGAACCATATCGTCTCCGTGTCCGCCAAGTACGAATCCAGTTACATCTTTAACCGATAAGTTTAATTCTTGAGCCACGAACGTGCGGAAACGAGCTGTATCAAGTACACCTGATTGTCCGATAACGCGTTCTTTAGGGAAACCGGATTCTTTGTATACAGTATAAGTCATTGCATCTACAGGGTTTGTCAAAACGATGATTGTTGTATTAGGGGAATATTTAACGACTTCTTTAGTTACTGATTTCATAACTTTTTGGTTAGTTTGAACTAAGTCGTCACGGCTCATGCCGGGCTTACGGGCAATTCCGGCAGTGATGATCACCACGTCGGAATCAGCTGTTTCTGCATAGTCGGATGTACCGATGATGTTAGCATCGAAACCTAGAACAGGTCCTGCTTCCGCCATATCAAGGGCTTTACCTTTTGTAGGGTTTTCAGCTTGCGGAATATCAACTAAAACGATATCACCAAGCTCTTTTTGAGCTGCCAGGAATGCTGCTGTAGCACCAGTGAATCCAGCACCTACAACTGTGATTTTTTTACGTTTAGACATGTTATTTCCTCCTTAAAATATATAAATACTTTTGGAATACTTTTAACATCCTCTGAAAATATATATAAGCCTCCTGGAAAAGCAGCCCGTTCAGGCACTTTTCCAGAAAGCATATAATGAATTATTTAAGGTTTTTGATAAGCTCGTCAGCGAACTCAGAACATTTAACTTCCGTTGCACCATCCATTAGGCGGGCAAAGTCGTATGTAACAACTTTAGAAGCGATTGTTTGTTCCACTGATTTAGTGATGCTGTTTGCAGCTTCGTTCCAACCAAGGTGCTCAAGTAAAAGAACGCCTGAAAGAAGAACTGAAGATGGGTTAACTTTATCAAGACCAGCATATTTAGGAGCCGTTCCGTGAGTTGCTTCGAAGATGGCATGTCCAGTTTCGTAGTTGATGTTTGCTCCTGGAGCAATACCGATTCCACCAACTTGTGCAGCTAATGCATCAGAAATGTAATCTCCGTTCAAGTTCATTGTTGCAACAACATCAAACTCTTTAGGACGAGTCAGGATTTGTTGTAAGAAGATATCGGCAATGGAATCTTTAACGATGATTTTGCCTTCAGCTTCAGCAGCAGATTGTGCTTTGTTAGCAGCTTCAGTGCCTTCAGCATCTTTAATTTTGTCATATTGGTTCCATGTGAACACTTTATCGGCGAATTCTTGTTCTGCAACTTCATAACCCCAAGTTTTGAATGCACCTTCAGTGAATTTCATGATGTTACCTTTATGAACAAGCGTTAATGATTTACGGCCTTCTTTGATTGCATAGTTAAGTGCAGCGCGAACAAGACGTTTTGTTCCTTCTTCGGAAATCGGTTTAATTCCGATACCTGAAGTTTCAGGGAAACGAATTTTTTGAACACCGAATTCATTTTGAAGGAATTCGATTAATTTCTTAGCTTCGTCAGAACCTTTTGCATATTCGATACCAGCATAGATGTCTTCAGTGTTTTCACGGAAGATGACCATGTCAGTGTCTTCTGGACGTTTAACTGGTGAAGGTACACCATCAAAGTAACGTACTGGACGAAGACATACGAATAAGTCCAATACTTGACGCAATGCAACGTTCAATGAGCGGATACCGCCACCGATTGGAGTTGTAAGAGGTCCTTTAATAGCGATTAGATATTCGTTAATGACATCAAGAGTTTCTTGTGGAAGCCATTCGCCCGTTTGGTCAAATGCTTTTTGTCCAGCTAAAACTTCTTTCCATTCGATTTTCTTTTCGCCATTGTAAGCTTTTTCAACTGCTGCGTCTAAAACGCGGGATGCTGCAGCCCAGATATCAGGACCGATTCCGTCTCCCTCAATATAAGGAACGATTGGGTTGTTTGGTACGTTAAGAACACCGTTAGTAACTGTGATTTTTTGGCTTTGTGTCATGTTTCTTACCTCCGATTCAAATTCAAAGGTTAGATGGCCTGCTTAATAAATAAGGCAGAACCACTAACCTTTTTTACTCACATCTATTAATTTACTACAAATTCGATGAAATAAAAAATGATTTTCGAAAAAACTTTTAATTAGCGGTTTTCAATCGGTACATATTTTTGCATACCTGGTCCAACATACTCTGCACGCGGACGGATAAGGCGGTTGTTTGAATATTGCTCAAGGATATGAGCGATCCAGCCTGAAGCACGGCTTACAGCAAAGATTGGTGTAAATAGGTCATGCTCGATGCCTAAACTGTGGTATACGGAAGCAGAATAGAAATCCACATTCGGCGGAAGATTCTTTTGACCGGTTACGATTTCATGAATTTTGATGGACATATCATAATATTGAGGTTGCCCAGTAAGTTCAGTCAGTTTTTGTGACATTTCTTTAAGGTGTTTAGCACGAGGATCACCTTTACGGTATACACGGTGGCCAAAGCCCATGATTTTTTCTTTATTGGCTAATTTTTCGTTGATATATGGCTCAACGTTATCAACTGAACCAATTTCTGTAAGCATTTTCATGACTTGTTCGTTAGCTCCGCCGTGAAGTGGGCCTTTTAAAGCGCCGATGGCAGCAGTTACACCAGAATAGATATCAGCTAATGTAGCCACACAAACGCGTGCAGTGAATGTAGAAGCGTTTAATTCATGGTCAGCATGAAGAACCAATGCCTTGTTGAATGCTTCTTCTTCGATTGCCGTTGGTTCATTACCGCTTAACATATATAAGAAGTTAGCAGCAAAGCTTAAATCTGTACGTGGAGCAACAGCTTCTTTCCCTTGACGGACGCGAGCGAAAGTTGTTACCAATGTAGGGATTTTTGCTTGGATGCGGATTGCTTTACGATAGTTAGCTTCTTCATTCATTACATCTGCTTCTTCATCATAAAGACCAAGAAGAGATACTGCGGTGCGAAGAGCTCCCATTGGATGTACTTTATCAATTGGGTATGTTTTGAAGTGATTAACCACTTCAGCTGGAATTTCAGCATTTTCAGCAAGTTGTTTAGTTAATTCTTCTAGTTGGCTTTTGTTCGGAAGAGCTCCGTGCCATAAAAGATAGATTACTTCCTCGAATGTTGCGTTCGAAGCCAAATCATCGATGTCATAACCTACATACGTTAATGTGTCATCGATAATGGAGCTTACTGATGAAGTTGTTGCTACCACACCTTCAAGACCTTTTGTTGCTGTCATACTAAATCTCTCCTTTTCCTAGATATTCCCCTATGCCCTTGCTATTAGCGTATAAATGTAGCGCTTCCAAGAAATTAGCTATTGTAAACAACCATCTATTTTTTAGCAGAAGACATACATCTTGTATTGGAAGCGTTCACAGAATATGACCCCAACAATAGTAAAATGTACGATAATCTTTAATTAAGAAATTCTAAAAATAATGCTTGTAGCTATTCCTAGTGAGCGCTTGCTCAATAACTACATCTTTTTTTAAGATTCCTCAAAAATATCAATGATATTCTGAATCCCAATTTTAATAAATCAGAGCAGTTACATGATTATTATAAACAATAAACACTTTTTTGGGAATGAAAAGCACTTAAAATGTGAAAAAATTATTATTTTATTAGAAAAATTAGCTACATATTCTCTTGCTTTATTCATGCGTTTAAAATCGTTTTTTCAAAAAAAATGTCTCAAAGCAGAATAAACGAAACATTAAATAGAAAATTTACATTTCCAGTACTGACGGGGTTTTCTCCCTTTAGCCTCTCACTTCATTTAAAAAAATTAAAGATCTGCATGCATAAATAAGCAATTCCTGCCCCGATTAACGGGCCGACAGCCACACCTTTGAATAAGGCAACCGCAAGAATCGTCCCAAATACAAGAGCGGTGGTAATGTGCGGATCATGCGACAGCAGTGTAATCCCATTTTTTGCTATGAGTGCAACGGCTATTCCGGATGCAAGTGCAATCCAGGCATAAGGGGATTTTATCGCGTCTCCTAGTTCCTTGAAACCAATCGCTCCGTTTGCTATGGGAATGAGTACGGAGATCGTGATGATCGTGACACCCAGGTTGATTCCTTTCGCTTCAAGGTATGGAAACACTTTAGCGTCAAGGCCAATCAGTTTCATGCTTAAAAGAAAACCCGCAGCCATGATCAGTGAGGTATTTTTCCCAAACCAACCGATTGCAGCAAGCAGAATTAAAAATACGACAGGACCGTTGATCATTATCCCTTCACCTTCTTCCTTCTTTTTTTTGTTATTTTAACATAACAAACTCCCTTGTTCTTGGGAGAAAAATGATTTAAGGAACGATGCATCTGCAGAAAAAATTCAAAACGAAAGACGAAAGAATCTTTCCTTTCTTTTCCATCATCGTTACAATTATAATACAAACTTAATGGTTGAAGGAGGATATGACTTGAATCCGGTATATATGTATCGTTTCATTCGTTCTTTACTGGTCGTCGGAGGGATAATATTAGGTGGAATTGCCTTGTTTTATTTATCTAAATATACATATCCATTCATCATTGCCATGATCATCGCTTTCTTGATGAATCCCCTGGTCATCTTTTTCGAAAGGAAAGGGCGGCTGCCACGGGGGTTAGCTGTATTCGTTTCCCTTTTACTCATTTTCCTTTTATTTGCGGGTCTTATCACCTTACTGGTCACCGAGATCATTTCAGGGACCAATTACCTTGCCGGAGTCATCCCGAAACACATTGAAACCATCGTGGATTATATAGAAACATACATCGCTACCACCGTCATCCCTTTATATAATCAAATAGCTGCCATGTTCAATAATTTGGATACCGAACAGCAAGACACAATCCTCAAGAATATCCAAAATATCGGTGAATCCATCACGACGGGAGTAAGCGGCTTCATTCAAGCCTTCTTGAAGAACATCCCCACAATCATCGGATGGTTTCCAACTACAGCAACGGCACTCCTTTTTACTTTGCTTGGCACATTCTTCATCAGCAAAGATTGGGATACCTTCGGCCGCATGACCGGAAAAGTGTTGCCTGATAAGATTTTTGCGGGTGCAAAGCGTTTATTCAGGGATTTAAAACGGGCTTTATTCGGATTCATCCGGGCACAATTCACTCTTGTTTCATTGACGACTGTCACGATTTTAATCGGATTTCTCATTTTAGGGGTGAATTATTCAATTACCATTGCCCTGATATGCGGACTGGTCGATATCATTCCCTATTTAGGGACAGGTACGATTTTCATTCCTTGGATCATCTTTGAATTCATTGCCGGGAATACAAGTCTCGCAATCGGTTTGTCCGTCCTTTACATAATCGTCGTTGTCCAGCGTCAGCTAATAGAGCCAAAAGTTCTTTCATCCAGTATTGGTTTGGATCCGCTTGCCACTCTCATCGCCTTGTTCATCGGATTCAAGTTGATCGGTTTCCTAGGTTTGATTGCCGGACCTGTCGTACTTGTCATATTCAATACACTTCAGCGTGCCCATGTCTTCAAGGCCATATGGACTTTCATCATCGGGGATACAAAGAAAACCACTTAAGGTCCTGACTTCCATTAGCATTCACTTTTTCCACTTAAAAATCCGCCTCGGGTACAAGGCGGATTTTTGGTTTTAAACTAGAATTATTTTGACGTCTCGAATTGTTCTGTTTCAGTGGAACCTGCAAGTGCTGTTGTGGATGATGTTCCACCAGAAACGACTTGTGCCACTTCATCAAAGTAACCCGTTCCCACTTCACGCTGATGACGTGTTGCTGTATAGCCATCCGGCTCACTAGCGAATTCCGCTTGTTGAAGTTCAGAGTATGCAGCCATGCCGCGTTCTTTATAACCAAGAGCAAGGTTGAACATGCTATGATTCAATGAATGGAAGCCTGCAAGTGTAACGAATTGGAATTTATAACCCAATTTACCCAATTCCACTTGATAATTGGCAATCTCTTCATCACTTAATTTCGCTTTCCAGTTAAATGATGGGGAACAATTGTAAGCAAGCAATTTTCCCGGGAACTCTGCATGGATGGCCTCGGCAAAGCGGCGAGCATCCGCTAGATTAGGTTCAGAAGTCTCACACCAGATAAGGTCGGCATATGGCGCATAAGCAAGGCCTCTTGCAATGGCTTGGTCAAGACCTGCATTCGTGCGGTAGAATCCTTCTGGAGTCCTTTCACCAGTGATGAATGGTGCATCGACCGGATCAATATCATCCGTGATCAAATCTGCAGCATCAGCATCCGTACGGGCAATCAAAATGGTCGGTGTACCCATTACATCTGCTGCCAATCGGGCGGAAACTAAATTACGCACTGCCGTTTGGGTAGGAAGAAGGACTTTACCGCCTAGGTGACCGCATTTTTTCTCGGAAGAAAGCTGGTCTTCGAAGTGAACGCCAGCCGCTCCAGCTTCGATCATGCCTTTCATTAATTCAAAGACGTTAAGGGAACCGCCAAAACCTGCTTCAGCATCCGCCACGATTGGAGCGAACCAATCGATATCATTCTTCCCTTCAGCAAAGCTGATTTGGTCTGCACGCTGAAGTGTCTGATTAATGCGTTTAACGACTTGCGGCACGGAGTTGGCTGGATATAAACTTTGGTCAGGGTACATTTGCCCTGCGATGTTAGCATCTGCCGCCACTTGCCAGCCGCTTAAGTAGATTGCTTTTAAACCAGCTTTCACCTGCTGCATGGCTTGGTTACCGGTCAATGCTCCTAATGCATTGATGAAATCCTCTGTTTTTAATAGATTCCATAGTTTTTCGGAACCGCGGCGTGCCAATGTTTGTTCAATATCGATGGAACCTCTCAGTTTAATGACTTCCTCGGCCGTATAAGGACGTTTAATACCAGTCCACCGTGAGTCATTTTCCCAGCTTTGTTGTAATTTTTGCGCTCTCTCATTCATCATCATTATTTCCTCCTAATTCATATCATATATTTTGAATATTAAGATAATTTTTCATATGCCGCGTTAGTTAAGAAATCTGCAAAGTCATCCGCTTCAATCAATTGTTCAAATAGTTTAGTAGACTCTTCAAACTTTCCTGATTTGAAAGTTTGTTCCCCTACTTCCGATTTAATGACCGCCAATTCTTCTTCTTTGATTTGATGGAATAATTCCTCGGTTATTTTCCTGCCATCTTCGAGAATGCCTTTTGGATGACGGATCCATTGCCAGACTTGAGCCCTTGAAATTTCAGCGGTTGCAGCATCTTCCATTAAGTTATTGATAGGTGCCGCACCTCTGCCGCATAACCATGAGGCGATATATTGGATGCCTACATTAATATTCGTCCTTAAGCCTGCCTCTGTGATCGTTCCTTCCGGTACAGCCAGCAACTCTTGTGCTGTTACATGGACATCTTCCCGTTTCCGGAAAATTTGATTCGGTTTTGGAACGAGCAGGTCAAAAACCTCTTTTGCCGTGCTTACCATACCTGGGTGGGCAACCCATGTTCCATCATGACCGTCTCTTGCTTCGCGTTCTTTATCTGCCTTAACTTTCGCAAAAGCCTCATCGTTCTTAACCGGGTCATTTTTAACGGGAATTTGTGCGGCCATCCCGCCAATTGCAGGAGCATTACGGCTGTGGCATGTTTTGATCGCCAGTAAGGAATACGCCCTCATGTTCGGGACGGTCATCGTGACCTGCTGCCGATCTGGGAAAATGACATCATCCGAGTTACGGAATTTTTTCAGGAAACTAAAGATATAATCCCAGCGGCCACAGTTCAGGCCTGCCGAATGTTCTTTCAGCTCGTACAGAATTTCGTCCATTTCGAATGCAGCAAGAATTGTTTCTATCAAGACCGTTGCCTTGATGGTTCCTTGCGGGATTCTCAAATCGTTCTGTGCATATACGAAAATTTCATTCCATAATCTTGCTTCGAGATGGCTTTCCATTTTCGGTAAGTAAAAGTATGGACCGCTTTGTTTTTCAACCAATGCTTTTGCGTTGTGGTAAAAGTACAGTCCAAAGTCAAAAATGCTGGCTGATATAGGCTGTCCATCCAAAAGGACATGTTTTTCCTCCAAATGCCAGCCGCGTGGCCTTACCTTTAGCACAGCTGTTCTTTCATTTAATTCATACACTTTGCCATTTGGATTTTTAAATGAAATGGTTCCGCGGATTGCATCGCGCAGATTCAATTGGCCATCGATGCAATTCTCCCAAGTGGGTGAATTGGCATCTTCAAAGTCAGCCATGAATACATTGGCACCTGAGTTCATGGCATTTATGATCATTTTACGATCAACAGGTCCAGTGATTTCAACCCTGCGATCCTGCAAATCATTCGGGAGGGGCGCAATCGTCCAATCACTTGCACGAATATGCTTCGTTTCTTCAAGGAAATCAGGAAGCATGCCTTGATTCAGTTCTTCCTGAACGCTTTTCCGCCGTTCTAGAAGTTCTGCCCTTCTTCCACCGAAATGCCGTTCCATTCTTTCGATGAATTGAAGAGCTTCCGCTGTAAGTATTTGTTCATATCCTGGCTTAATATTGCCTGTAATCTGTAAGCCTTTTGCTTCCGTAATCATATTGCCTCTCCACACCCTTTCCAACTCTTTTATGTTATAATACAGATGTTTTATTTCCTGTTTGTATTATATAACACGTTGTATAAATTTGTCACCAGTTTTTTCTAAAAAATCTAAAAAAAGATTTTTTAGCTTGGAAAAGCCTTATTTACCAATGTTTCCAAGTGATAATCATTTAAAAGTCCTGTTATTATACACATTTCATTCTCGTGGAAATCATCATTCAATGGTGAAACAGGAGCCATTTGTAAAGCAAAAAAGCACCCCATAAAAAACCGGGATGCTTTTGCGGACCTTTTTAAAAAGACCAAAAAGGCTGCCTAAAAGCTTACGCCTATAGACAGCCTTATATTATTTATGCCGAATGATGGTAACTTTCCCTTTATTCATCCTGTTCATGATAAACCGGATAACAATCGGTTTGAGGAGATTCCGGGTTGGCGGAAACACAAGGATCAATCCCATGATATCCGAGATGAGCCCAGGGGAAAGCAACAGTGCAGCTCCGATAAAGATACAGATTCCATCAATGATTTCATTTCCTGGCATCATTCCGTAACGAATCTGTTCCTGTGCCTTTTTCCACGTCTCCATCCCTTGCCGTTTAGCCAAATAAGCTCCAATCAAACCTGTGGCTACAATCAGGAACAGCGTTGGCCAAAAGCCAATCAGATTGCCTGACAGCAAAAGGACAATAATTTCAACGACCGGCATCGCAATGATAAACATTAAAAAATATTTCATCTTCATTCCTCCTGCACAGCCCATTTCTGGTGCGGTACATCCATCTTACCTCATTGGCAAGGAATCAGCCAAAATTTCGTTTTACAGAACGTTTGCATGTCCATCATAAATGACTCCACGACCTGCATCGACCGTTATTCTTTGACCATCCGTGAAAACCTTGGTCGCGTCCTCCGCCCCAACGATGACCGGTATGCCCAATGTGACTCCCACAACAGCTGCATGGCTTGTCAAACCGCCTTCTTCCGTAATCAAAGCCGCACACTTTTCAATTGCCGGCATCATTTCGCGGTCAGAACCGATCGTAACCAATACAGAGCCTTCCTTCACTTTTTCCAAGGCTTCCTTAGCATTCTTAGCGATAACCACTTCACCTTTCGCTGATTTCCTGCCGATTCCTTGAGCCTTCAAAAGAACCTCTCCTAACACATGAATTTTCATCAAGTTAGTCGTACCCGTTTCACCTACAGGCACACCGGCTGTAATGACGACTAAATCCCCATGGGAAACTAAGCCAGAATGAAGGCTTTCATCTATTGCTGTTTGAAGCATTTCATCGGTAGTCGTCGCTTTTGGACCAATCTGCGGATAGACTCCCCAAACCAATGCAAGCCCTCTTGTAACATGATCATTGGATGTAACCGCAATGATCGGTGCTTTAGGGCGGTATTTGGAAATCATCCTTGCCGTATGACCGCTTTCTGTAGGGGTGATGATTGCCCCTGCATTAAGATTAAGCGCAGTGTGGGCAACGGATTGACCAATGGCATCCGTGACATTATGACGGTTCACTTTGCTTCTGACTGATAATATATCCCGATAATCAAGGGCAGTTTCAGCACGTGAAGCAATGTTATGCATCGTTTGCACCGCTTCGACAGGATAGGTTCCAGCAGCTGTTTCGCCAGAAAGCATGATGGCATCCGTTCCATCAAATATGGCATTGGCCACGTCACTTGCTTCTGCACGGGTCGGCCTTGGATTACGCTGCATCGAATCGAGCATTTGTGTAGCCGTTATGACTGGTTTCCCGGCATTATTACATTTTTTGATCATTTGTTTTTGGACTAATGGCACTTCTTCTGCAGGAATTTCCACTCCCAAGTCTCCACGTGCCACCATCAAGCCATCTGAAACTTCCAAGATCTCATCAAGACGGTCCACGCCCTCTTGATTTTCGATTTTAGGGATGATTTGAATATGTTCCGCACCATTTTGCTGCAATAATTCACTTACTTCAAGCACATCGGAAGCCCTGCGTACAAATGAGGCAGCAATGAAATCGATACCCTGTTCGATCCCAAAAAGGATATCCTGTTCGTCTTTCTCCGTTATGCCCGGCAGATTAACCGAAACTCCTGGAACATTGACGCCTTTTTTGTTCTTAAGTGTGCCGCTATTCAAGATTTTCGTATGGATTTCTTTTCTGACCTCATCAATCTTCAACACTTCAAGCCCGATCAATCCATCATCCAAAAGGATTTTAGATCCTGGGTGAACATCATGCAGAAGCCCTTCATAGGTAATGGAGAATTTTTCAGGTGTTCCCAGGACTTCATTCATGGAAATAATGACTTCGTTGCCGGCTACAAGCTCCATGGAATCATTTTCCATATTATTTGTCCGTATTTCAGGTCCTTTTGTGTCCAACAGGATGGCAACCTGTTTACCTGTTTTTTCGCTCGCTTCTCTGATATTGCGGATTCTAGCTGCGTGTTCTTCATGGTTTCCATGAGAAAAGTTAAGCCGTGCCACATTCATTCCCGCCTCTATTAATTGAACCAGCTTTTCTATACTTTCACTTGCGGGGCCAATCGTACAAACAATCTTGGTTTTACGCATAGTGTCATCCTCCTTTAAGGAAAACTCGCCTCCTGTCCACTTCTTGAAGACAGGGGGCGCAGTGTTTTATGTCTTCTTTTAAATACCCATTACTAAAAGGCGATTCCTATCGGTCAATAAAAATGATTAAATGGATAGCTCAGCGGATAATTCATACATTTTCTTGTCAATTGTATGCGGTTTTGCAAGAGCTTCGATGATATCATAATCAACAAGTTGATTTTGTTCGATCCCGACTGCCCTGCCCCCTTTTCCTTCTAGAAGCAATTCAACGGCTCTTGCCCCAAGACGGCTTGCCAATACCCGGTCATTTGCAGAGGGAGATCCTCCGCGCTGAACATGGCCCAGGACCGTTACACGGGTTTCAATTCCTGCTTTCGCCTCAATACTCCTGGAGATATCAACGGCACTTCCCACACCTTCGGCTACAATGATGATACTGTGCTTTTTCCCACGGTCATGACCGCGGTTCAGCTTCCCAATCAGGTCTTCTATATCATATTCATATTCAGGACAAAGAATCGTTTCAGCTCCGCCAGCCAATCCAGCCCAAAGTGCAATATCGCCGGCATCTCTTCCCATCACTTCAACCACATAAGTCCTCTCATGAGAAGTGGCCGTATCCCGAATTTTATCGATAGCATCGATGACTGTATTCAGGGCAGTATCGAAACCAATAGTAAAGTCCGTACCCGGAATGTCATTATCAATCGTTCCAGGAACCCCGATACAAGGGAAACCCCTTTCCGTTAAAGCTCTCGCCCCGCGGTAAGAACCATCGCCACCAATTATGACAATGCCCTCGATACCATGTTTATTCAATTGTTCAATTGCTTTCAGCTGGCCTTCCTCCGTCTTAAATTCCGGACAGCGAGCCGTATGTAACATCGTGCCGCCTCTATGAATGATATCCCCGACCGACCCAAGTTCAAGCTTTTTTATATTGCCATTTATCAGACCCTGATAGCCATGATAAATACCGAAGACCTCCATTTCATGAAAAATTGCTTTCCGGACAACTGCTCGGACTGCCGCATTCATTCCTGGAGAATCTCCTCCACTTGTCAATACACCTATTCTTTTCATAAATGTCACCTCTCTACAGCACTAATCAATTTTAAGCTTCGCTATATCATTGTACCCTTTTTCAAGCTTCAATAAGCAGTAACTGTTTCACTTATGCATACTTGATGTTATAAGCCTAACCGATTCTCTTCAGAAATTGAAGTAAAATGGTGTGAAACTTTACATTCTACACACAAACCATATTCTTTACTCGTTTCGGTAATGAATTCATATACACGAATGAAAGGATGAAAAAACGTGTTGCCCCAGGCAGCACGTTTTTCCTTTTCCAAAATGTGTTTATGAATGCTGTTCCACTTCCTTAGGTTCGCCCTCAGGTTGTTGTTTTGCAAATTCATATTCACCGATTTTCTTGAATTTCATATAACGCTGGTTGATAAGATCATCACTATTCAATGGCAATAGTTCATTGAATGAACGTTTCAGGATTTCCTTGATGGCTTCTGCCTGTAAATTCGAATCCCGATGGGCGCCGCCCCTCACTTCAGGAATGATTTCATCGATGACTCCTAGGCGGTTTAAGTCGGGAGCCGTGATTTTCATCGTTTCCGCAGCCCTCTTAGCCTGAGAAGCATCCTTCCACAGCAAGGCTGCAGCCCCTTCAGGGGAAATCACGGAATATGTTGAGTTCTCAAGCATGAAAATTCGGTCTCCGACGCCAAGCGCCAATGCACCGCCGCTTCCGCCTTCACCAATGACAATACTGATGACCGGCACCTTCAGCCCTGCCATTTCGAAAAGGTTTTTCGCAATGGCTTCACTTTGCCCGCGCTCTTCAGCAGCTTTACCAGGGAAAGCTCCCTTCGTATCAATGAAACAAATAATCGGCCTGTTGAATTTTTCAGCCTGTTTCATCAAACGCAAAGCTTTTCGATAGCCTTCAGGATGGGGCATGCCGAAGTTACGACGGATGTTTTCCTTCGTATCCTTCCCGCGTTGATGACCGATGACAGTCACGGCAAGTCCATTGAATTCTGCGATTCCAGAAACAATCGCTTCATCATCCCCATAATAACGATCTCCATGAAACTCGATGAAGTCATTGAATAACAGCGGAATGTAATCAAGCGTCGTCGGACGGGCTGGATGCCGGGCAATCTGAACACGATCCCACGGTTTAAGATGGTTGTAGATATCCACTTCCAGCTTCTCTAAACGCTTTTCCAATGTTTCGATTTCTGCTGTAAGGTCTACATCAGCATCCTTCGAGATTGCCTTTAGCTCTTTAATTTTATTTCTCAGGTCCGTAATGGGACGCTCGAACTCTAATTCGTAAATCATAACCACTCACCGCCCGGGGCATGGATTTTAAGGATCGTCGTCAAGGTTTCCTTCATTTCCGTACGTTTGACGACCGCATCCAATTGACCGTGCTTCAACAAGAATTCAGCCGTTTGGAAATCTTCAGGAAGCTCTTCACGAATCGTCTGCTCAATTATTCTTCGTCCCGCAAAACCAATAAGTGCTCCAGGTTCGGCTAGATTAATATCGCCAAGTGACGCGAAACTTGCCGAAACCCCGCCTGTGGTAGGATGGGTCATCATTGATATGATCAGTCCGCCTTCATTGCTGAATATCTTGAGTGCTGCACTTGTCTTTGCCATCTGCATCAAGCTCAAAACACCCTCCTGCATCCGGGCCCCGCCTGATGCCGTAAATATGATGAACGGAATCTTCAATTCACCAGCACGTTCAATGGCACGGGTAATTTTTTCGCCAACAACGGATCCCATGCTTCCCATCCGGAAATTCGAATCCATGATGGCAGTTGAAACTTGGTAGCCATTTATGCTTCCGACTCCTGTGACAACCGCCTCATTAATCTTGGCTTTCTTTCTATCTTTTTCCAGTTTTTCTAAGTAATCCGGAAAATCAAGCGGGTTAACGGATATCATTTCTTTATCAAATTCATTAAAAGTGCCTGCGTCGAATAAAAATTCGATGCGCTCATGGGAAGACATCGGATGATGGTACCCGCAATGCAGACAGACTTTCTTGTTTTTCACCAATTCTTTTGTATACATGATTTTTTTACAGCCGGTGCACTTTGTCATGATTCCTTCTGGTACATCTTGTTTCTCCCGATCTAAAGGAACCGTTGCATATTTCTTCTTAGACTTCGCAAATAGCTCTTTAAGCAAGCTTAATCCTCCCTTTACCACCAATTATCTATTTTATGATACTTGGTACAAACTATATCAGAAATAAAATTAGTATCGTGTAAAAAGGTGTCATTCGCCCTTCGACATATTTCTAATTCTAATAAGATACGTTTCGATGGCTTTTTCTTCATCACGTTCGAGCAAATATGTAAGAAGTGCCAGATAGTCTTCTTTTTTCACATTACCCTGTACCATCTCTGATGTTCTAGCATAGCTGTTGACAATGCGCCAAATTCTTTCCAGCAATCGATTGCGATTCAAAATGGCAATTCTTAAAAAGAAATCATCATCATGAAACATATCCGCTTTGACCCAGGCCATTAATCTTTTGATGTCCTCAGCCGTAGCGAAAAAGGCGACGATCCGCAAACAGTCAATTTCAATCAGCCTTTTCGTCTCAGCCAAATCTTCTTGTACTTTTTTATCTTGCAAAAAAAAGGTTCCCAGAAGCTCGACTAGCTTATGCTCCTGGAAATCCCTGATAAACGTCCCTTCACCACGCCTTGTTTCTATTAAACCTAATAGCTCTAAGGCACGCAATGCTTCACGGACAGAGGAACGCCCAACATTAAAACGATCCGATAACTCCCGTTCTGATGGGATTTTATCTCCCGGCAGGAGGCTGTCCGCTTCAATCATGCTACGTAGGCTCTCAACGACATCGAGATAAATTTTGGATGAAGAAGTACGACCTGCCAAATTAATTATTCCTCACTTTTTCCAATGATCGCTAATTTCTTTGTTTTTTCTTTAATTTCCTCTGGATCTACATTGATTCTAGCTACTCCGGTTTCCATCGCTGCCTTGGCAACAGCAGCCGCAACGGCAGGTGCCACCCTCTCATCAAATGGAGCAGGGATCACGTAGTCTTCGTTCAACTCATGCTCCTGTATTAATCCAGCAATGGCTTTTACTGCAGCAACCTTCATTTTTTCATTGATATGAGTCGCACGTACATCCAAAGCCCCACGGAAAATCCCTGGGAAAGCAAGGACGTTATTGACCTGATTCGGGAAATCCGAACGGCCAGTTCCAACAACCTTGGCACCTGCTGCTTTTGCATCTTCCGGCATGATTTCCGGATCTGGATTAGCCATAGCGAAAATGATCGCATCCCGATTCATCGAAGAAACCATTTCTTTTGTCAATGCACCTGCGGCAGACACTCCTATAAATACATCAGCGTTTTCAATGACAGACTCCAAAGGCCCTGAAACCTTATTTCGATTGGTCACTTTCGCCACTTGTTCTTTTGTATCATTCATACCTGTCGAACGGCCCTCATAAATGGCACCCTTCGTATCACACATGATGATGTCGCGAACTCCATAGCTATAAAGCAATTTAATGATGGCAATGCCCGCAGCGCCTGCGCCATTCGCTACCACTTTAATTTCTGACATTGATTTATTCACCAGTCGTAACGCGTTCACAAGACCGGCAACAGTAACAATGGCTGTACCGTGCTGATCATCATGGAAAACAGGAATATTCATTTCTTTTTTGAGTCGTTCTTCAATTTCAAAACAATTTGGTGCGGCTATGTCTTCTAAGTTCACTCCACCGAAAGTCGGTTCGAGTAATTTAACGGTCTCTACAATTTTGTCCACATCCGTCGTTTTTAAACAAATCGGGAAAGCGTCCACTCCCGCGAAACTTTTAAATAAAACGGCTTTTCCTTCCATGACCGGCATAGCAGCTTCCGGACCGATGTTTCCAAGTCCCAAAACAGCCGTTCCATCAGAAATGACGGCAACCGTATTCCCCTTCATTGTATAGTCATAAACGGTTTCCGGCTTATCGTAAATATCTTTACACGGTTCTGCGACACCAGGAGAATAAGCCAGGCTTAAATCTACTGCGTTCCTAACCGGCACTTTCGAAACTGTTTCTAATTTTCCTTGATTCAAGCGGTGCATATGTAATGCTTCTTCTCTTAATGTCATAGTTTCACTCCTAAAACAAATTGGGTAACCCATTATCTTATATGCTGAAATTATGCTGAAATCTAGTGGTCAGACCACAGCGGCCTGTTTTCAATATAACATAACTATTAAAGTTGTAAAACAGTTATTCTTTCTTGTAAACCACATTCCCTTTTCCCACCAAGTCAAATAATGCCTGCATCAGTCTATCTGTAGGATTGACCCAATCCCAATAAGATAGCTGTACATAGCGGTTTTCCCTCTCGTAAAAAAGCATGACCTTGGTTTCACCGCTATGCTGCATTAAAATTTTTTTTATTTTTTGCAGTGTATCCTTCGTTTGCTTGCCAGCCTCAATTTTCAGGAATATCGTTCCGTTTTTTTCCTCTTTCATCTGCTTCACTTTTTCAAGCGGGTATACATTCCGGATCAGCAGCTGTGTTTTTCCATCCCGCTCTTCCAATGTCCCTTGCAGCATAACGAGTTGTCCATGATTCAAGTCGGCAGAGTGGTTTTTATAAACATTTGGAAAAACGACCGCTTCAATATCCCCCTCTTCATCACTGACGCTCAAGAAAGCCATCACATCGCCCTTTTTTGTCCTTATGGTTTTAACCGACGTAATGTAAGCGCCAAGTAAGACTTTCGATTCCTTTTTATTAATAGCTTCATCTATAGTCAAACAGCCGAAGTGCTGAAAAAGTTCTCTGTAGCTTGTCACAGGATGATTCGATAGATAAAGCCCCAATGCGCTTTTTTCCAACGAGAGTTTGTCCTCGATTGGGATAGGATCGACCCGGTGGTATTTCGGTTTGAGTGAAAACTCGCCATCCGAAAACATATCGAATAGGTCATCATCCGGATTAACCAATTCCGTATGATTGATCGCTACGTCCAGGCTCGCCAACAATGTTGCCCGGTCTTCACCGAATTCATCAAATGCACCTGAATGGACAAGCGCCTCCAACACTTTTCTATTTACGATTTTCCCCGAAACGCGCAAACAGAAATCGAATAAATCAGCGAACTTCTTCTGACGCCTTGCAGCGAAGATATCTTTTAGGACCGTCCCGCCTATCCCTTTTATGGCTCCAAGGCTATAACGGATCCCTTCCTTTTCCGGTAAAAACGGGTAACCGCTCCGGTTAATCGAGGGAGGCAGAACCGCTATCCCTTTCTTTTTTGCTTCTCGGATATATTGCGAAATCTTTTCATCATTCCCGACAACCGATGTCAAAAGTGCTGCCATGAAATATTCCGGATGGTGGGTTTTCAAGTAACCCAGCTGATAAGCGATGAAGCTATACGCCACCGCATGACTTCGGTTGAATCCATAGTTAGCGAAGCGGACAATCAAGGAATAAATCTCATCTGCCGTTTTTTCGGAGTATCCTTGTTTCAATGCGCCGCTCACGAAATGCTGCCGCTCTTGATCCAGAACATCCTTCTTCTTCTTCGAAACGGCACGTCGGAGCAGGTCAGCCTCCCCTAATGAAAACCCGGCTAGGCGGGAGGCGATTTGCATGATTTGTTCTTGATAAACGATGACCCCATATGTAGGCTCGAGGATATCCTTCAAATCCTCGTGAAGGTAATCAATCGAAGCAAGTCCATGTTTCCGCTCGATGAACAGCGGTATATTTTCCATCGGACCTGGACGATATAGGGCATTGACCGCAACGATATCCTCGAATCGGTTCGGTTTCAGCTTGATCAAAACCTTACGGATGCCATCCGATTCAAATTGGAACACCCCGGTTGTTTCGCCTCTGCCTAAAGTGGCCAGCGTCTCGGGATCATCCATCGGAATAAGGGACAAGTCGAGCTTTTTCCCCGTTCCTTTTTTAATGTTATTTAAAATATTATCGATGAGCGTTAAATTGCGGAGTCCAAGAAAATCCATTTTAAGAAGTCCCAGTTCTTCGAGAAGGTCCATTGGATATTGAGTCAGGTGGATGCCGTCATGCCCTCCCTGAATCGGGATATGCCCGGTCAGTGCCTGGTCACTGATGACGACGCCGGCGGCATGTGTCGAAGCATGGCGAGGCAGCCCTTCAAGCAATAACGCGGTTTGAAATAGTTTTTGATTCAGGTCACTCTCATTAACGAATTCCCTAAGCCTTTTCGATTCCTTGAAAGCCTCGGGAAGCGTGATGCCCAGACGGCCTGGAATCATTTTCGATACCGCTTCCTGTTCCTTTGAATTCAGGCCGAAAACACGTCCTGTGTCCCTTAACGCAGCCTTGGCAGCCAATGTTCCGAATGTAATGATCTGTGCTACATGAAGTTCCCCGTACTTCTTCGCGACATAGGCAATCACTTCTTCACGGCGGTTATCCGGAAAGTCAATGTCGATATCCGGCATCGAGACACGTTCCGGATTCAGGAAACGCTCGAACAGCAAGGAATGTTCGATTGGATCGACATCCGTGATCGACAGCACATAAGCGACCATCGACCCTGCGGCCGACCCCCTTCCTGGACCAGTCAGGATTTGATGGTCCTTAGCGAATTTCATGAAGTCCCAAACGATTAAAAAGTAATCGCTGAATTTCATCTTGGTGATGATATCCAATTCATATCGCAGGCGCTCTTCATATTGAATGGATGGCTCCGGCACTCTTTTCTTCAGCCCTTGGAAGCAGATGGCTTCGAGCATTTCCTCGGCTGTGGCTCCATCCTCAGTAGGGTACTTAGGCAGAAGTGAACGATGAAATGGAATGTCCAGATTGCATTGCGCGGCAATATGCAGGGTATTTTCGAGTGCATCCGGTCTGTCATGGAATAGTTCTGCCATCTGAGACCGGCTTTTCAAATAAAATTGATCGGATTCAAGAACCGTATGCGTCTCATCCGCCAGCTTGTCGCCATTTCCGATTGCCAATAAGACTTCATGAGCGAGTGCATCGCTTTCGTTCAAATAATAAACTGGATTCGTCGCGACAATCTTTATCTCTAAATCTCTCGCCAACTGACTTATGGCTTCGTTACCTTTTTCCTCATCCGCAATCGACAGTCTCTGTATGGATACATAAAAGTTATCCTGACCAAAAATTTGCAGAAATCGCCCTGCTGCCTGTTTGGCTTCTTCAGGGTTTTCTTCTCTCAATAGCGTTTCTATTTGCCCCTCTGCACCTGGTGTGATTGCAATCAAGCCCCCGGAATAGGCTTTAAGCCAATTCATTGGAATGCCTGACGGGGATTTCGTTTTTATGGCACTGCTTATTTTAAGCAGGTTTTGATATCCTTGCAGATTCTTTGCCAATAAAAGAAGTCCATGTGGCGATTCCCGTTCATCAAGGACATCCGCAAGTATGCCGATGATCGGCTTTATGCCCTGCTTCTTGCATTCTTTATAAAAATAGACCGAACCGTACATAACATTTCGATCGGTTAAGGCAAGACTTGTACAGCCATCCGCTTTCGCTTTGGCCACAAGTTCAGTGATCTTCACCGTACTTGTCAGCAGGCTGTATCCGCTCTGAATATGGAGATGAGTATACACGTTTTTTTCTCCCACCTTTGTAAGGCATGTTTCTTTTCATTATAGTGTTTATTTCAAAAAAAGAAAATATGTTCTCATTACCAATGCAATTTAACCTCCTGATTTCCCGCGACTATCATAATACCTCTGAACATCCCATATAAATGAAATAGAAGAATATCAAGCAAAAAAGGATGATGATATATGAATGAAGCCTTTGTTCCAGCCTTCCTCAACAGCTTTTTCATATCGCTTGGCGTATTGCTTGGCGGCTCGATAATCGGGGGCCTCGCCGCGTTTTTTACTGGACAAGCCCCGATGACGACTGTATTCCGGCTGTCGGACAGCCTTCGTATTTGGGCGATTGTCGCTGCGATCGGGGGAACTTTTGATATGGTCTATAATTTCGAACGCGGTATTTTCCACGGGGAAACGAAGGATATAGTCAAGCAGGTCCTTTTGATACTATCTGCACTTGGAGGGGCACAGACAGGAGCACTGATCATCAACTGGTTCACGCAGGAGCATATTTCACCATGAGGATTCCTCCCTATCACCGGACTCCCACCTGGCAGCGGTTTTTTGCCGGGGCCGCACTTGGCGGATTGATCAGCTGGGTGATTTTCTTTTATATGCATGGCGTCCAGCAAGAGAAGCAGATCCGGACCCTTCACGAACAAAGAGAAGAAATCAAGGATTTAAACGGGAAAATCGCAATTTGGGAGCAGGATTATAAAAAATTGAACGAGAAAAACGAGGAAATCCTGACGATTCAGGAAGTGGAAGTAACGATCACGAATGAAAAATACAGTCTGGATCAGTTGAGTATTGCAGAAGCGGAGGATGTGATTGAGGACGACCTATCCTCTCTTCTCGCCAAAGATGTCGCCAGTGTCTATGACGGTAAGGTGCTGTTGAAAAAATCGATTGAAAATAAGATCATGACCATCAATAAAAAGCGCTATCGACTTGAAGTCGTTGAAATCATGTTTTATACGAAAATGAATATAGAAATCAAACTAAAAAGGACTACTTCTTAAGGATGGGTGAATATCCACCGAATTTAAAAGACCAAATCATTTTTGATTTGGTCTTTAAGTTTTATCATTCCGCTTTATTCAACTCTTCCATGTCGGCAAGGATATTATCCACTTCATCCCAAGAATAGATCGAAGCCCCTGCTGCAAACGGGTGGCCTCCGCCGTTATATTTACGGGCAATCGTATTGATGACCGGTCCTTTAGAACGGAAACGAACCCTGATTTCTTGATCCTCTTCAATGAAAAAGACCCATGACTTAACATTTTTAATCGAACCTAGCGAGGAAACGAGCTGCGATGCCTCAGATGTGGAAGCATTGAATTTTTCAAGTATATCTTTCGTGATGATCATTTTCCCCGTTCCATATGGAAGGATTTCAAAATGCTGCAGCACATATCCATTCAACCGGACTATGCTTTCTTCGACGTCATACATCTCCTGATATAACTGCGGGCGGGAGAACGAATAGTGAATCAATTCACTGGCATAGGCAAATGTCTTTTCAGTCGTGCTTTGGAATAGGAAACGACCTGTATCGCCAACAATGCCTGCATATAGAAGGCGTGCCGCTTCATCACTCATCTTCAAGCCTTGCTCTTTACCGAACTGGTAAAACTCGTAAATCATTTCACTTGTGGAACTTGCCGATGTGTCGACCCAACGCATATCCCCATATGGATCTTCATTAGGATGATGATCGATCTTAATCAGTTTATCCCCCGTAGTGTAACGTGCATCACAAATCCGGTCCGTATTTGCGGTATCACAAACGATGACCAAGGCACCTTGATATGTTTCATCCGAAATCACATCGAGCCTCCTTAAATAATTCAATGACGGTTCTTCTTTCCCGACCGTATAAATTCGCTTTTCGGGGAAAGATGCTTTCAGGATTTCCGCCAATCCCCCCTGTGAACCATAAGCGTCCGGATCTGGACGGACATGACGATGGAGAATGATAGTATCATAACGCTTTATATCTGCTAATATTTCAGCTTTCATATTGATCTCCCCTTAACATATGTATTATCGAGCCTTATAAAGATGATATATTTCATTTAATCAAAAAATTGCGGAAATAGGAAGACTCATCTTGTTTACTGTGGCATTCTCTTTCATTTCCCGCTACAATAAAAAGGTACATATGTTAAATTGGGGGAATTTCAAACGATGCCTATTCTTGTCACCTTGATCGTTCTTTCACTAGGGGTCTATCTGTTTTATAAAATCAAATCGGTCCGAACCAGAATGCCGATGGAGAAAAAGTGGATTTCAGGGAAGTCTTCCATTGCCCTCGGTGCGTTTGTCGCACTATTCGGAATCAATCAGCTTTTTCTATTCCACACGACTATCACTTATATCATTGCCGCCGTTTTCATCTTCGTTGGCTTATTCAGTATTTGGGGAGGCTATAAAATGTATAAATTTTATTTGCCGCATGCAATCGAAGAAGCTGCAAATCAAAAAGGATAATCGAATTTCGATTATCCTTTTTATTTTTCATGATCGGTCCAGCAATTGACAAGTCAACATCGCCTTGCCGACAAGTTTGCCTTGGTTAAACACCTCGACATCGACTTTTCCGAATTTACGTCCTACATCAAGGACACGGGGATGGATTTCAAGCGTACTGTCGATCTGGACTGGCTTGATGAAGTAGATCGTCATGTTTTCCACGACCAAGTCACCGCGCTTATAGCTTCTAAGTGCTCGATTTGCCGAGTCGGTGACCAATGTCGTGAACACACCGCTTGAAATGGTACCAAGGTAATTGGTCATCTGCGGGGTGACGCCATAGTTATACACTTCCTCGCCCTTGCCGCGATTCGAAGTCATCACAAGCTGGCTGGTGATCGTATCGTCGATCGTTTCGCCGACCTGAGGCTGCCTTTGACTCATTTGCAATGCCTTCAGCACATCCTGCCTGCTCACGATACCCTTTAGGATATGACTGTCATTCACGACCGGGATTAACTCGATCCCTTCCCAAACCATCATATGTGCAGAAGATGCCACACTCATTTTATCGCCTACGGTCATCGGGTTTTTCGTCATCACCTTATCGATGAGCGTCATCTCTTCCTGTCCGATGATATCTTTTGATGTGACCATTCCTTGAACCTTCATATTGTCATCGACAACAGGGAAACGGCTATGCCCCGATTCCTGATTCAGTTCATGCCAGGTCTGAACCCGGTCACCCACTGTCAAAAAGGTCGTTTCCTGTACGGGTGTCAAAATATCCTCCACCAGCAAGATTTCCTTTTTGATCAATTGGTCATAAATCGCCCGATTGATCATCGTTGCGACGGTAAACGTATCGTAACTCGTTGAGATGACAGGCATCTCCAATTCATCGGCTAACCTTTTAACGGGCTCTTCAGTATCGAATCCCCCAGTGATCAGCACCGCTGCACCCGCTTTTAACGCGTGCTCATGGGCCTGTGTACGGTTCCCGACGATCAGCAGGTTTCCTGCCCCCGTATATCTCATCATGGCATCCAGCTTCATCGCCCCGATGACGAATTTATTTAATGTCTTATGAAGTCCCGTTTTCCCTCCAAGAACTTGTCCGTCAACAATATTGACTACCTCTGCAAAAGTGAGCTTTTCAATATTCTCTTTTTTCTTTTTCTCAATGCGGATCGTGCCTACCCGCTCAATCGAGCTCACGTAGCCCTGGTTCTCCGCCTCTTTAATTGCCCGGTATGCCGTACCTTCACTAACATTCAATGCTTTCGCTATTTGACGGACGGAAATCTTTTCGCCGACAGGGAGCCCATCGATATGTTTCAATATTTGTTCATGCTTTGTAGCCAAGCGCTTCACCCTTTTCACGGTATTCCTATTCTCCATTATAAGGTCAAAGAGCCTAGTTTATCAAACAACTACTAGTATTGGCGCAACCTTTTGTATTCCGGCTGTCGTTTTACCTTTTGTTTCTTAGGAGAATATAGTATGCCCGTCAAGTTTCCAGCTACCGCCAACAATGCAAACAACAGCCAGGATCCAGCAAACAGACCCTCCAGACCGCCACTTTCCAACGACAAGCGCGGCACGGCATAATACAGCATCACACCGCATAAAAGCAAACATAGTAATAACCTCTGTTTCATCCAATCCCCCCTTTTTTTTCATCTATTCATTTTATGCCTGTGAAAGGAAAAAAGACTTGGCTGCTGAGCGAGAGTTTACTTTCAGATAGATTCACTTTGAATGGATTCTTTTTTTCATAAAAGAGGGGTTCATTTACTCGATATACATAAGGAGGGATTAGTTTTGTTAAACATATCCATTCAATAATAGTTGCTTTGAGCGACCTAACTATAGATGGATGTTCCGAAGCTGGTACTAAAGCGGCAGTCAATGGAGAGGAAAATGATTCTAAACAGACAGATAATAAAGAAGTGTCAGAAATAAAAATGAAGTTTAGAAAAGAAACTCACTGTACGAGGTAGTTTGCAAGGAAAACAGGAAGCAGTAGTATTGGTAAATCACCAATCATCACTTGGTCCACAGCGGTGCAGACAAACGCACCAACAACCATGACTTTCCCATGCATTAGATTTTGGAAACTGGACGCCATCTCGATTGAGATGTACGGAAGTGTATATGTAAAATAATGAATTTGACTTATTTTCCTAAAGTTCTCCTTTTCTAATAAAAAACAAAAAGTCTTTAGTAAAGGCGGATATAAATTGTTAAGTCTTAATCGAGAAAGAAACAGTCAACTTACAAACCTTCCAAAACTGAGGGCAATTGGGTTTCTCTCTTAGATTTAATGCAGAGTTGATTGGAGCGGGTGTGCGAGACTCCTGCGGGAATGCGAGTCCAAGGGAGACCCCGCAGGAGTCTCCCGGACCGCCCGCGGAAAGCGAGTGCCTGCAATGGAAAGAAACGGTCAAATTTTACAACCCTAAAAAAACTGTCGACACACTCCATTATCATCGAGCTTATCTATAGTCTGACGGAAGCCCCTGCAGGCTCCCGCTCCTTTTAAAAGTCTATTTCATCCCCGGCTTCCATGATCAGTCCATTTTCCTCTTCAAGCAGGTCGAGGAATTTTTCAGGATCCTGTTTGATGACAGGGAAAGTATTGTAATGAATCGGCACGACTTGTTTGGCTTGAAGGAATTTCGCTGCAAGTGCTGCATCTTCCGGGCCCATGGTGTAATTGTCGCCGATAGGCAAGAATGCCAAGTCAATCGGATGTCGTTCCCCGATCAGTTTCATATCGGAAAATACCGCTGTATCCCCTGCATGATAGATCGTTTTCCCTTCTATCGTAAGCAATATTCCAGCAGGCATTCCTAAATAAATGATTTGCCCCTCTCCATTATTGAATCCCGTTCCATGGAAAGCTGGCGTCAGTTTCACTTTTCCAAAGTCGAACTCGAAAGCTCCGCCGATGCTCATCCCGTGGGTCCTGACCCCTTGATCACCCAGGTAATCGGCAATCTCTGCAATGCCGATGACAAGCGCATCATGCCTTTTGGCCAATTCAACCGTATCACCGACGTGGTCATTATGGCCATGTGTTAAGATGATCACATCCGGTTTCACATCTTCCACCTTCAAATCGGTCAATTCGTTTCCAGTAATGAATGGATCGATTAAAATTGTTTTACCATTCGTTTCGACTTTTACAACTGCATGTCCATGAAAAGATACTTTCATTTTTGATGCTCCCTTCCCATACCAACAATTTTTTTATGTAGCTTTCTTAGGCCTTTCCCATTTACTATACTTTTAAATATTGCTAAGGTAATTATATCTTATTAATGGAGGTACCGTCATGAATGAACGTTTGAAAGAACTACAAACTTGGCTACAGGCGAATGAGGCTGAAGCCGCTTTACTTACATCTACAGAGAGCATCTTCTATTTGAGCGGGTTTTTTAGTGATCCTCATGAAAGACTGCTGGCACTTGCCATTTTTGCAAATGCCGAACCTTTCCTTGTCTGCCCGCAGATGGAAGTTCCGGATGCTAAACAAGCTGGATGGGATGGAGATATCATCGGTTACACCGACATTGAAAACCCTTGGGAAAAAGTTGAGCAGGCAGTCAAGGATCGCGGTTTAACCATTCATACAATGGCCATTGAAAAAGAGCATATGAATGTGGAGCGTTATGAAAAGGTCCAACAACACTTCGGAGCACCGAAGCTTGTTTCCGCAGAAGAAAAACTTCAAAAGATGCGAATGATCAAATCGGAAGATGAAATGGTCAAAATCCGTGAAGCATGCCGCCTTGCCGACTTTGCGATAGAAGTGGGTGTCAGCGAAATTCACGAAGGTAAAACGGAAATGGAAATCCTTGCAGCGGTTGAATACGAATTGAAAAAGGCCGGAGTGAGCCAAATGTCTTTCTCCACCATGGTCCTGACTGGTAAAAATGGCGCTTCCCCGCATGGCACACCTGGGAATACGAAAGTTCAGCGCGGCGACCTTGTCCTCTTTGACCTTGGCGTCGTTCATGAAGGGTACTGCTCTGACATTACTAGAACGGTTGCTTACGGAGATATCAATGATAAACAGGCAGAAATATATGAAACTGTACGTAGAGCACAAGAAGCTGCCGTTGCAGCCAGTAAACCTGGTGTATCCTGTTCCGAGATAGACTTGACGGCCAGAAACATCATCAGGGATAAAGGATACGGTGAATTCTTCCCGCACAGGCTCGGCCACGGACTTGGGATCAGTGTCCATGAGTATCCATCCTTGACTGAAACGAATTCACTCGAACTTCAATCCGGAATGGTTTATACCATCGAACCTGGCATATATGTTCCAAATGTTGCAGGTGTCAGGATTGAAGATGATCTATTGATCACCGATGCCGGCTGTGAGGTTTTGACCAAATTCCCGAAGAGCCTGCAAATCATAAAGTGATAATGCATGAACCATTTAATATAACGAAATCCGAATACCCCCGCCTTTCATTTAAGACGGGGGTATTTATCCAACATATCAACTAATCGGTCCGCAGTTCATACTTCATTGCTTTATCACTGCCGTCAAACCAAATGACCAGCCATTCACTATCTATTCTTATTATTCCCCTCTCGGCACCGAGATAATAAACAACATTATCTTCCTCTTTAAAATATTCCGTTTCTGTTGGAGACCCTAAAAGGGTGAACACTTCATCTTTTGTCATGCCTATCAATTCATGTTCATTGATTAAGTCATCTACCAGGTAGACTCTTCCTTCAACATCATTTAACCATCTTTCAGTGGTGAACCTTGATTCAGAATCATTTACCCCTAACATAACCACACAAAGAACCAGAAGGGCAAAGCCAAGGCTTGATATGACTATAAATCTAATTTTGATTTTCCTTTTATTATGCTTATTGGTATATTTCCATGAAATCCTTTGAAAAAATAGTAATAGTATAAATGGAAGCAGCAGTGCTGATATACTCATTAAACTGATCGTAGCATGTACAAAATTGATGTAAGAAATAAAAATGAAATAGATCAAAGCATACAAAAGCACGTATAAATATAATGCATAGTTTACTATTTTTGAAACACTCAAAGAAAAAAACTCCCCTCTCACATTAGCGGTTACCATAAATAAACAAATAAGGTAAAAAGAATAGATATTCGTCATGCAATGATTCATCACATCATAATAAGGTTGGAATCATATAATTTCCAGATTATTGGCATAAACATTCGCTAATTTGTTACAATTGAAATCAGACCCATAAGGTAAATCATTGTATAATAGGAATGAAATAGAAGGAGGAGATTCACTTGAATAGTATAGATTATAAAAATATTCTTGTAGCAGTGGACGGCTCGGAAGAAGCAGAGTGGGCCTTAAAAAAGGCCATCTACTTAGCAAAACTCAGTGACGCTACCCTTGTGCTCACACACATCGTGGATACAAGGAATTTCCCTACTGTCGAAGCTTATGATATGACTATCCGTGATCACTCTGAAACCTTTGCCAATGAGCTATTGGACAAGTATAAAACGGAAGCCATTGCCTCCGGGATTACAAAGGTCCAAACAGAAGTTGCCTATGGTTCTCCTAAAGTTCAAATTCCAAGGGATTTAGCGAAAAAGCATTCGATCGATTTAATTGTCTGCGGTGCAACAGGCCTTAATGCAGTCGAACGTTTCCTTATCGGCAGCGTGTCGGAAGGCATCGTTCGCCATTCAAACTGTGATGTAATGGTCGTACGTACGAATCAATAAGAGAAAATGATAAAAAGCTCGTTCGCCAAATTGGTGAACGAGCTTTTTCCTGTTATTCACTTACCAGTTTTTCCGCTTTTTCAATCGCCAGCAGGACTTGGGCAAAACCTGTACCGCCCGCACTGTTACGGCGTTTAACTGCCTCATAAGGATTTAATGCATCATAAATATCCTGATCAAACAACTCGGAAGCTTCCTGGAATTGTTCAATGCTCAGGTCGACTAAATAGCAGCCATTTTGGACACAGAACAATACAAGCTTCCCGACCACTTCGTGCGCCTCACGGAAAGGCATTCCCTTTGAAGCCAGGTAATCAGCTAATTCCGTCGCATTCGAGAAGTCATTTTTTGTTGCTTTTTCCATTACGTCCGTTTTCACTTTCATCGTTGAAATCATGCCGGCAAATATTTTAAGTGAACCAACAATGGTCTTAACCGTATCAAAAACGCCTTCTTTATCTTCTTGCATATCTTTGTTATAAGCAAGCGGCAGTCCTTTCAAAACAGTCAATAACCCCGTTAGGTTCCCATAAACCCGTCCTGTTTTACCACGGATCAATTCCGCCATATCAGGGTTTTTCTTTTGCGGCATGATGCTGCTTCCAGTGGAAAACGCATCATCCAATTCAATGAATTGGAATTCCTGGCTTGACCAGAGAATGATTTCTTCGCTGAAACGGGATAAATGCATCATCATTGTCGCGCTGTTGCTCATGAATTCAATGGCAAAATCACGATCACTTACCGCATCAAGGCTGTTTTCGTAAATTCCCTCAAACCCCAATAGCTCCGCACTGAGGGCACGGTCAATCGGGAAAGTCGTCCCAGCTAATGCCCCAGCACCCAATGGAGAAATGTTGATTCTTTTGAAACTCTCGGTGAAGCGCTGCTTGTCACGCTCAAGCATCCAAAAATAAGCCATTAAATGGTGGGCAAACGAAATGGGCTGTGCACGCTGCAAATGTGTATAACCTGGAATTAGTGTTTCCACATTTTTCTTGGATTGTCCCAAAATCGCTATTTGCAAATCATTGATGAGTTCCAGAATCACTTTCGTTTGGTTCCGCATATACAGATGAAGGTCGGTTGCAACTTGGTCATTACGGCTTCTTCCTGTATGAAGCTTTCCGCCAACTGGACCGATTTCGCTTATTAGCATACTTTCCAGGTTGAGGTGGATATCTTCCATCTCAACCTTAAAAGTCAATTCACCCTTCTCAGCTTTTTCCTGTAAACTATTCAGACCCGCAATGATCTGATCCGCATCTTCTTCAGGTAAAATGCTGCATTGCTTTAACATGGTTACATGAGCTAAACTGCCTTGAATATCTTCAAGGACAAGTTCCTGGTCAAAGGAAATGGAAGCTCCGAACTCATCTACCCATTCTTCGGCAGATTTCGTAAATCTTCCTCCCCAAAGCTTGCTGCTCACACTGTCACCTTCTTGCTATTGACCATGCTGTTCACTTTCGTTGGAAGTCCCCATAGCTTAATGAATCCAACTGCTGCATCATGATCGAATTCGTCCGCTTTTGTATAGGTAGCCAATTTTTCGTCATATAGGGAGTACTCGGATTTTCTTCCTTCAACAATCGCATGACCTTTGAATAGTTTCACACGTACCGTACCCGTTACATTCACTTGTGTTTCTTTCAGGAATGCAGCCAAAGCTTTTTGAAGCGGAGAGAACCAAAGTCCCTCATAAATCAATTCAGTCATTTTCTTCTCGATCACCGGTTTGAAGTGAGCCAATTCTTTAACAAGCGTGATATCTTCAAGTTCTTTGTGTGCAGCTATCAATGTCATCGCACCAGGAGCTTCATAGACTTCACGTGATTTGATCCCTACTAATCTATTTTCAACGTGATCGATACGTCCAACTCCGTGTTTGCCGGCAATTTGATTCAACTCGACGATCAGGTCAGCCAATTTATAGTTTTTATCATTCAATGTAACCGGCACACCTTGTTCAAAACCAATTTCAATGATATCTGCAGTATCTGGCGTACATTCAAGGCTTGTAGTCAAATCATAGGCCTCTTCCGGCGGAGCTGCCCAAGGATCTTCCAGGATTCCGCATTCGTTACTTCTTCCCCAAAGGTTTTGGTCAATCGAGAACGGGCTCGCCATACCAATCGGAACGGGAATGCCATTTTTCGCTGCATATTCAATCTCCTCTTCACGAGACCATTTCCAGTCACGAACAGGTGCAAGAACTTGCAAATTAGGGTTCAATGCGGAGATTGATACTTCGAAACGCACTTGGTCATTTCCTTTTCCCGTACAACCGTGCGCAACGGCAACCGCGTTTTCCGCTTCAGCCACTTCCACTAATTTCTTCGCGATCAGCGGACGTGATAAAGCTGATACCAATGGATATTTCCCTTCATACAAAGTATGTGCCTGAAGAGCCGTCAATGCGAATTCATCAGCGAATTCGTCCTTCGCATCAATGACATAGGAACTTACCGCACCAACAGTGATCGCTTTTTCCTTAATGAAATCCAAATCTTTTCCTTCTCCGACATCCAAGCAGCATGCCACAACTTCGTACCCTTGATCTTGTAACCATTTAATTGCAACGGAAGTATCCAAACCTCCGGAATATGCTAAAACAACTTTTTGATTTTCCATTTCCATCGTCCTTTCGTGTGAATAAAAATTCATCGTTTGTTATTTTTATTCATTCTATGATTAGTACTTTATCATCTTTATTAATGAAATACAAGGGGTATTTTAAAGATTTCGCTAAATAATCCCCTATTATTTTCAGGGAATTTACACATTGGATGCTTCCGCGAGAATATAGTAAACTAGGAGTATGATAAATCGAAAAGCGGAGGGCATATGAGAGAACTATTTATCTATGATGAAAGGCTCGGCATCTCCATTCCTGATTTGAATTTGGAGTGGGATGAATATACAAAAGGCGAGCAGCAGCAAATACTCGTACATTGGGAGAATATCAGGGGAAGCATCCCGGACCGCATCAAGGAACTGGAATCCACGATCAACCGAAAGCAGTTTCAGCTCTCCGATGAGAGTAATTTCGCCAAATCATGCCAGCTCAATTCCGAAATTGCGGAACTTGCTTCCATCATCAATGATTTATGGCTTTGGTATCGTGCCAATCAAGCCGTGACGGAAAAGATGCATAATTAAGGCCTATTCCATGCAAAAAAAGCCACAGTTTAAAACTGTGGCTTTTTTTGCATCCCTCTTATAAATCCTTGCGAAGTTCACCGACGACATGTCCCAATTCCGGAAGTATCAATTTATTCATTGCAAGCCGAACCGCACCTGATGAACCCGGGGTGGAAAAAACCGCTTTGTTGTTCACGACTCCGGCAATAGCCCTGGATAGAATGGCAGCCGCCCCGATATCCTCTTGATAGCTGAGCATACGGAAAACCTCGCCAAAACCGGGTATTTCCTTAGTCATCAATTCTTTGACCGCCTCGATCGTTACATCCCTTTTGGCGATGCCAGTGCCCCCATTTGTTAATATGACATCAACCATGCCGCTTTGACTGCCAGAAGTGACCGCATCCTGAATCGCCTTCCGCTCATCCTTAACGATTACATATTCCGTCACTTCATGACCACTCGATTTCAATAATTCCTTCATCAGTGCCCCGCTTTTATCCGTTTCTTCATCGCGCGTATCGCTGACGGTTATCACCATGCAGCGAACTGCCTCCGTGACGGCTTTTTTATGATTCTTTACACTCATTCTCCATCAGCCTTCTTTTCCAGTAAATAACGATATTGATAGAACTTCTGGGCAAATTCACTGACATTCCGGGTCATTTGATAATTGGATCCAGCCCCGATGGCCATGCTGATGAACGGTATGCCCCGAACCAGTTTTTTGCGGAAAACAGCAATGGATAATGCTTTCAACAGCTGCTTGAGCGGCTGTTCCATCCAGGTAGGGTTTGTCAATTCTTCGATTCCTAAATAAAAATAGTCATCTTCTGCTGTCTGTACCTCACGGATCAATTCTTCCCAGGCTATTCCTTGGAGCCTCTTTGGCATCGCTCCTGCATTGAATACCTTAAGGGCCAGCATCATTTCAAACGGTGTATTCACCTCAACACCATAAGACATCGCAATCAGCTGTACGATCCTGACATTGATGACGGTCATGGCCGGAATATCGCTCCCCAGCAAAAGCAGGCCTCCTGATCCGCTCATCCCGCCTTGTGCAAAAGAATATAAGCGATGCTTAGCGATATGCTGATTGGCTATGTAATTCACCTGATCGATCGATAAGTGATTCAAATCACTCAACGTTTCGATTTCTTCATTAAACACGCGCGCAGATGCTAAAATCCGCTCTCTTGCATCTATTTGAACTTGTGAGCTCTGAACCATGGCATGCAAATGAAAAAGCCAAGTATCAAGCTTTTCAAAAAACTGTTGTTGGACGTTTTCCGGTAGCATGGCAAACCCCTGCTCCAACCATTTATCATACAATGCAGCAAGATCCGTTGGCTCATATTGATAGAGTTTTTCCTGCCATTCACTAATTTCATTCCAAACTTTCATTTCCCGGTTCGTGAATTCCATGCATCAAGCCTCCTATGTACAGAATTGGTGGATTCTCCCTTAAGTATACCATAGAAGGGAGCATTTCTGAGAATGGATGATGGCGATCCGGCGTTCAAGGATATGGATTGCCAATACATAATATCAACGAGAAGTCGAAGTCCGCTGATGAAAATTGATAGACTTCATTCACTGGAAAGACCCCCTTACCAAAGAGATAAGGAGATCATTATAAAAAACAGGAAGTCATGCTTTCCAGGTTTCTTTCAAAGCTATTTTCACGGTATCCCTGACAATCATGATTTCTTCATTGGTTGGGATGACCATGACTTTGACAGGGGAATAAGGTGTATTGATGAACGCTTCCTTGCCCTTGGTATGATTGAGATCCTTATCCCAATATACCCCCATGAATTCAAGTCCCTCCAAGATACGCCCTCTAATTGTTTGACTGTTTTCACCGATGCCCGCTGTAAAAATGATGCCGTCCACACCTCCCATTTTAGCTGAATAGGAGCCAATGTACTTGTGAATCCGATCTGCAAATACTTTAAGTGCGAGTTCAGCCCGCTCATTTCCTTTATCCGCTTCAACTTGAATATCGCGCAGGTCGCTGGAAAATCCGGAAAGGGCTAGCATTCCGCTTTTCTTATTCAGGATATCCAACACTTCATCTGCCGTTTTTCCCGTCTTCTCCATGATATAAGGAATCAGTGCAGGGTCGATGTTCCCTGACCGCGTTCCCATGGTAACACCGGCCAAGGGAGTAAACCCCATTGATGTATCAATCGATTTGCCTCCCTTTATGGCCGTAATGCTTGCACCATTCCCTAAATGGCAGGATATCAATCGAAGCTGTTCAATTGGGCGGCCAATCATTTCGGCAGCACGCTGCGATACATATTTATGTGAAGTACCATGAAACCCATACTTCCTAATTCCGTACTTTTCATAATATTCAAGAGGTAAGCTGTACAAATAGGAACCTGCTGCCATCGTTTGATGGAAGGCGGTATCGAATACCGCAACCGCTGGCACATCATCAAGTATTCGCCTGAAGGCTCGGATCCCGGTGATATTGGCAGGATTATGAAGGGGCGCCAACTCGGAAAGCTTTTCGATTTCCTCTATTACATCCTCCGTGATCAAGACCGAGTCACTGAATACCTCGCCGCCATGCACCACCCGATGCCCTACGCCATCTATCTCTTCAAAGGAGTCAATGATTCGATGGTCAATGAGCTTTTTCAATAAAAGCCCTACAGCCACTTCATGATTGGGTATATCCACCGTTTCAGAAACCTTTTCGCCTTCGACGCTTAAAGTGAATGCGGAATTTTTCAAGCCGATTCTTTCTACAAGACCTTTTGTAATTACTTTTTCACTAGGCATCTCAAAAAGCTGAAACTTCAATGAAGAGCTGCCCGCATTAATAGCCATGACTTTTGACATCGATCCTGCTCCTTTACTCTAAGTTAGTTCTTCCATATTCATCTCAATGAAACGTGCTGTGTATAGTACAATCTTATCATGGCATGCGATTACAACCAAATAATAATGAAAAATTGCCAATCATCACTTTTCCAAAAAAAATGAAAGCCAATGCCTGCGGCATCAGCTTTCATTGATTATTTTTCCTCTTTAAACCAATCATCCATCTGTTGCATGACAGACCTTGTCGCTTCGAAATCCGACAACTTCGGAAGTTGTACAAGCAATGCCTTCTTCGGAGCTTCGATACCCTCTTTTTTCTTTTGAAGGATCAGGATGCTTTTGGCAGCCGATTCATTCTTGAACATGGAAAGCGGCAGTTGCACCATCCCTTGGATATGTGTATGCTTCTTCAGGAAATCATTGAGTTTCGGAGCTTCCTCCGAGACGAACAGGTTATTCGGGACAATGAAGAATAGGTGTCCGCCATCCTTCGCGTGTTTAACACCTTGTTCAATAAACAAATGATGTGCATACGAATGCCCCTTGTCGGCCTTCAATTCATATTCAGCTGCACGCACATCATTCGGGTAATAACCAATCGGCAAATCACTGACCACAACATCTGAAGGATCGATGAAAAGTGGCTCCAAGCTGTCCTGATTGAAAAATTCCAGCGGATGTTCTTGCAGGTTGGCACCGGCATAAGCAAGCCTGATCAAGGTTTCATCAATCTCGACACCATATGAAGCGATGTTTTTATCAGTAAGTTGATTCATGATCGCAAATAGTAAGTTCCCCGTCCCAATGGCTGGATCGAGCATGACTATCTCTTTTTGGTCCTTGGTGAATTTACCGACTAAATAACTGACGAACATGCCGACTGCATCAGGAGTCATATGATGATTCGGCTGAACGCTCTGCTGCATGCCTTTTAAAATGGCAAGCTGATACGCTTTACGGATTGCTTCCTTCTCATATTTCTCTGGTGAAAAATCTGCATAATGCTTCGCTAACCTTTTCTTCGATACTTCACTGATTTCATCCTGCAGGACTTTCCCTTGGAAGAAATTCTCGCCCGTTTCGCCCAAGGCGTCCAGATACGTACATGATAGTTCACTTTGCAATATTTGAGCTGTTTCATCAAATTCATAAAATAATTGTTCAACTGGGGTAGACTTCACTTATTAATTCCTCCTGTTTGCTTCTGTCCCTATTTTAAAGGTAAGAAGAAAGAGATACAAGCCGTACGTCCTGCTCATCATTCTTCGATTATTTAACGTACCGTTTTCCGTTTGATAAGAAACTCTCGCGCCCACTCCCATTTCAAAATTTTAACCATTGGGACGTTGATTTCCACTTCAGGCACTCGCTTTCCGCGGGCGGTCGGGAAGCCTCCTCGGCTTACGCCTGCGGGGTCTCCCCTAGACACGCTTTTCCCGCAGGAGGCTCGTACCTTACGTTCCAATCAACGTTGTTTTTTGAAATTTAGATAGAAACCCTTTTGTCTAAGAAAGTGGCTAGGCCCGGCCACACCCCGATCCATGTATTATTCTTGGGGGAGTTGATTTCCGCTTCAGGCACTCGCTTTCCGCGGACGGCCTGCCCTCGGCTTGCGCCTGCGGGGTCTCCCCTGGACACGCTTTTCCCAGCAGGAGTCTCGTACCTTACGTTCCAATCAACTTTGTTTTTTGAAATTTAGATAGAAAACCTTTTGTCTAAAACGGGTTGTTTTGTTGCCCTGCATTTTTTTATTACTTGGATAGGCTCAATGAAGGCCCAAACAGAATACGATGCATGAGGTGGTGATCATATATGGATAATCAATATCAAAACTATCATGGGCAGGTTAATCCGATAAATCAGCAACATGATATTCAGTCAGCAGATGAATTTAACAGGCAACAGCAGGGGTTTCAACAAGGTTTTCGTCAAGGATTTCGTCAAGGGTATCGACAAGGATATCGAGAAGGATTTCGAGCAGGGCAACAAGCGGGGTTTTTCCCAGGACCAAGACAAGTGCCATCGTGGCCTAATGAAATTGACATAAGAGTTGGAACACCTAATGGTCAGGAATGGTCTGGCAAGGTTGTTTTACCACAAAATGGTCCGACTTTCGAGCCTTAACTGAATCCAGATATAATAAATGATACCCTTCAATTGAAATGAAATGTATCGATCGACAACTTTCCAATGAACATTAAATCCTAAAAAGGACCTGTCCACTTCAACGTCATGTGTTTACCAACAAGAAAATCAACATTTAAACAAAAAACCGGGCATATTGCGCCCGGTTTCTTAAATTCGCATCTTATTTTGCCGCTTTCGCCGCTTCGATTGCACCTTCGTAATTTGGATGGTTGGTACCTTCACTCACATATTCCACATATGTGATTTCATCAGAGCTGTTCACAACGAATACAGAGCGAGCCAATAGACGAAGTTCTTGCATGACGACACCATATGCTTCACCGAATGAAAGGTCACGGTGATCGGAAAGAACTTGAACATTGTCCAAGCCGCTGGCAGCACACCAGCGTTTTTGCGCGAAAGGAAGGTCGTTACTGATCGTCAGTACTTTCACATTATCCAATTTTGCCGCTTCTTCATTGAATTTACGTGTCTGTGCATCACATACGCCTGTATCCACGGATGGAACAACGCTGATAATGCGGACAGAACCTTTGGAGTCGCTTAAAGTAACCGGTGATAAGTCATTAGCCAATACTGTAAAATCAGGTGCTTTGTCCCCAACTTTTAGTTCTTGTCCCACTAAAGTGATCGGGTTGTTTTTAAATGTAACTGAAGCCATTAATAATTCCTCCCTTTTCTGCTATATGTACAAGCATAATAATATTTGTTTTGCCGGAATTTTGCAATTAATTGAATCAGGAAATGTGAATGGTGCTTGTACAAGTTCTGCATCCGAGCTTTTTTTGTGTAGTGGAAGAATGCAGCAAAAAGAAAAACTCGGCGGATGCCGAGTCGCAATTAGAAGTCTATATCCTGTTTAGGTTCTTGGTACCTGTTTCCAGATGGTTGACTGCTGCCTTGGTATTGATTATTTCCTTGGTTTTGATTATTGCCTTGCTTTTGATTATTGTCTTTCTTGGATAGCATGGACTGAATCTTATCGACGACTTGAGGAGCTAAATCCATCATTTTTTCTAGAAGGTGCGTCCCTTCATCGAGATGAATCATTTTCACTCCATGGGAACCGACAATCAAAAATGCAATTGGCGTTATGGAGACTCCACCGCCGCTACCGCCGCCAAAAGGCTGCTTGGAACCGCCTTGCTGTCCTTGATGGTTTCCATCCATCACAAATTCGCTGCCACCGGCTGCAAAACCAAACCCCACTTTGGATACAGTTAAAATGACACTTCCATCCGGTGTTTCTACCGGATCCCCAATGATCGTGTTCACATCGACCATTTCTTTAAGATTTTCCATCGCTTCTTTCATTAAACCTTGAATCGGATGATCTGACATTTAAATTCCCTCCACTCTAGAACGATTGTTTATTGGAATCACCTGATAGCTTCGCTAATTTCCTCGACTTGAAATGCGGCTTTCCGCCTTTCCAATAACGAAGCAGTTTTATTCCAGTCACCATAGCCTGCCCGATTCTGAATTGTAATATGCAGGAAATCGACGTGTTTGCCTGCCATCTCTGAAAGTCGGGTGAAATGGAATAGGAGGGCATGATCCGAAAGTTGAAATAGGTTGTCAGCAAACCGATGATTGAACCTTTAAGTGCCCAGCATGCACCAGTTAAAACACCGGTGTGTGCAGCGTTTTTAGTACCGACCTCACTATGCCAGGTGAATTTTTTGACTTGGACTTTCCCAGCGAATTGACGGACGATCTTATGGAATCCGATTATATGCTGAAGCATTTCCAGTATGTCTGCGAATCCGTCACGCAAATCTTCGGCCGTGATTTTTTTCTTTTCTTCCTTATTTATTTTTCCGTTCATTTCTTGCTCTTCCTTTACTGCTACGGTTACCAAGTCATCTTCCAATTTCATGACCGGAACCTTGAATGTATAGTGAAAAAGCCCGTACCAAGCTGATAATTTAATATGTATTAAGTCATTCGTCTGGACACGTTTGTAGTCGATGGACAGTTTTACTTTAGTGAAAACAACAATAAGCAGCACCAAAATGAGGATACCTATAATCAACAAAAGCCACTTCATGCACCCACACCCCTTCAGCCTATCATTATCGGCATATGCAAAAAAAATAAACCTGCAAAAGCGAAATTCACGCTCTTACAGATTTATGAATGGAAAAAATCATCTTCTGATCAACACAACGCCCGTGTCTGCAAAGACATCATGCAAAGCCTGTTTCTTCGGTAATAGGCCTGCCAAGAGATAGCCAATCCAGGTTACTTTTGAAATATAGCGGCCAATCAGCTCCCTGAACAATATCGTACCCCATGAAATGGTTTTTTTCCCTTCCTTCAAGGCAACGACTTTCAGTCCAAAAATCATCTTTCCTAGGGTTTGATTCCAGAATTTGGTCATCAAAACAAAGTATAGGAAGAATACGACCCCCGTTAAGAAGCCCTCTGCGGAGAACCAAAGGTCATCTGTCCCTTCATAAAATTTAAAGATGGGATGAATCAAAATCCGGTTCAAGCTTCCAATAACCAATAGATCCGCTAAATAGGCCCAAAACCTCATCCAAAAACCAGCAAAATGCACTTTCTTGACTTCGTCATCATCCACGACCTTTTTGGCTGGTGTAAATTCCTGCTGAACGGGAACCTCTTGATCTGCCATTAGATTGGATGAAGCGATTTGTTCATTGTTTTCATTTCGTTCCGTCATCCTTCAGCCCCCCTATTCCGCATACAAATACATTAAGCGTGGAGAATTTGAAGAGGAAAGGATTTTTGTCAAGACTGCCGTTTCCACATCATTTCCCAACATTTTTTGCGCACCCATACTGAATAATGAACCGAAACCTGCTTCATCTGTATAACGGATAACTTGAGCATCCTTTTTACCGATATCCGTTTTCATAGCGGCAATTACATCATCCAAATGGCCGAAATCATCGATAAGATGGTTTTCTTTAGCCTGGCGTCCATCATAAATGCGTCCATCGGCAATTTCCCTTACTTCCTTCTCAGTCATACCGCGGCCGTCTGCAATGATTTTCACAAATTGATCATAAGAATTATCGATCATGTCTTGGAGTATTTCACGTTCTTCACCAGTCATTTCCCGGGTTGGACTCATAATATCTTTGTGTGGTCCGCTTTTAATGGTTTGGAACTCAACACCATACTTCTTGGCCAATTTCTCGTAATTATAACCCTGCATGATGACTCCAAGTGAACCGGTCATCGTTTCTGGGCTGGCATAAATCTTATCGGCTGGTGCAGAAATATAATATCCGCCTGAAGCAGCCATAGACCCCATTGATACATAAACAGGTTTTTTCACTTTCTTGATATCAAGGATCTTTTCATGAATCTCTGCACTTTCGACGACACCGCCGCCTGGAGAATTCACCCGAAGGATGATTCCTTTGATATCATCATTTTCCTCTGCCATCTTCAGCTTATCCATGAAGGCACGGTGATTATATGTTGTTGAACTAAGTAATGAGGCTTCCCCTGTATCTTGAATCGTGCCCTCTACATCAAATACGGCAATAACATTAGAGTAATCCTCGCCTTCTATGACTTCCTCGTAAAATGCACTTTCGGAAGCAAATAATTCATCAATGATATTTTCCGTATCCGCTGTAAATAGAGTAGTGGCCGCCCCTACAGCAATAGAAACAAAAAATAAAACGGCTGCGATTCCAAGTGCAGCCCAACGCTTTCCATTCATCTGTTTTCCCCCTTAAATATATGTATCCTTCTTACCATACGAACTAATAACAAAAATGTTTCATTCCATGATAAACTAAGACATATAAAATTGTAGCAAAGAATCCTCAAATTGGAAATGAATTGGTCCACTTTGCACAAATTGCATTTATCGTCACCAGGATATAGAAAGCCCTTTCATTACCATACATACTAGGGGGGAACATGATGAACAATCGAAGGAATATTTATTTTTTCCATGCACCGAATGCAGAGATGCTCAGCAAGGTTGAATACTTATCAGACTTGGCGAAGCAACATTCGTATGAAGTCATCCAGGATTTCACAAAAGCGAACATCATCGTAAGCATCGGTGATGACGGCACATTCCTGCAGGCAGCCCGTAAAACCGGGTTCAGGGATGACTGTTTATATGCGGGCATTTCCACGACAGGTAACTTGAATATGTATTGCGATTTCCACTTGGAAGACAGTGATAAAATGATTGATGCCATGACAAGGGAGCAAATCGAGGTGCGCAAATATCCAACCATCTCTATCCAATTGGACGATCAGCCCTCCTTCTATGCCCTTAATGAACTCAGTATCCGCTCTTCGATCACCAAAACGTTCATCATGGATATTTTCATTGATCAACTCCATTTTGAAACTTTTCGCGGGGACGGGATCATCATTGCGACTCCGACCGGAAGCACCGCCTATAATAAATCGGTCAATGGGGCCGTTGTCGATCCCCTTCTCCCTTGCTTCCAAGTGAGCGAGCTTGCTTCCGTCAATAATAATACCTATCGGACCCTAGGCTCCTCATTCATCTTAAGCGGTGCTAAGACGTTGACCGTCCACCTTGAACAAAACGGACCAAGCTATCCGATCGTCGGAATGGACAATGAAGCGTTAAGCATCAATCATGTCGAAAAGGTAAAGGTCCGGTTAAGCGGTAAGGTCATCAAGACCGTTAAGCTAAAAGACAATTCCTTTTGGGAAAAGGTTAAAAGGACCTTTCTTTAAACGAAAGGCTGTTTTCACATAATTTGTTGCTATTTACCAGGTAGTGAGTTGTGGTTGATTTCCACTCCAGATGCTCGCTTTCCGCGGGGCGGGCGGTGAGCCTCCTCGGCGTAAACGCCTGTGGGGTCTCACCTCTCCCGCTGCTCCCGCAGGAGTCTCGCACTTCCGCTCCAATCAACCTTAAATAGTTTCGTTTTAAAAACAACAATCTTTACGAAAAGAGCCAAACGAAAAAAGGTACCGGATATGATAACCGGTACCTTTATATATGATAAAAATCTTTCGTATTTTGATAAAGGGCTTCATAGACATCCTCAATCGGCAATCCTTTAATCGAAGCAATTTGACGCACACTTTCATGCATCATGCCGGGATGGGTCCATTCCCCATTGAAAACCCCTTCAAACGGCCATGGTCCATCCGTTTCTATCATCATCAGCTTAAGTGGATAGGCCGAAACTAATTCCTGTATTTCCCTCTCATAACATACATCAGGTGTAATCGAAATGCGGTAGCCCTTTTTGGCCATTCTTTCAACTATCCGGATATCGCCTTTAAACCAATGAAAGTGTGCCCTTGTGATTTGATGCTTGTCCAAAAGGTCGCAAACGATAGGTGCATCGTCATGGACGGCATGAAGGATAACCGGCTTTTCAATCTCTTTAGCTAAGGCCAGGAACCTCTCCAGTATCACTATATATGCTGAGTTATCAATATTGGGGTTTTCCTGCCTTAAGTAATAGGGCAGCCCAACCTCGCCTATGGCAACCATATCGTGACGATGTTCCCGCATCCAACTCAATAATTCATTCACTTCTTCATTACTCGGGAGGGGCTGCTCTGGATGAAAACCAAAGGCAGGCTTAATTCGTGAATCTTTAAGTGAAAGTTGATAATTGTTAATCGAAGAAGCCAAATTCATGGAAACAGTCAGCAAGGATTCCAACTGAACCTTTTCCATGTCTTTCAGGATCTGCTTCCGCTTATCAATATCATACTTATCCAAATGGATATGGCTGTCGATGATTCTCAAATGGTATCGCCTCCTTACTTAAGTAGTGAAAGTTGGCTTGAGTGCTGCATATAATTCTCTCTTCAAATGAATAAATTCATCACTAAGAAGCTGTTCTTCTCTTCTTGGCCTTGAAAATGGAACTTTCACTTCTTTGATGACAGCAGCCGGTTTTGCTGATAACACATAAATTCTATCTGATAGGAAAACCGCTTCATCTATGCTGTGAGTGACAAAAAGCACCGACCTCCGATTTTCTTCCCAAACCGACAACAGCCATTGTTGCATTTGCAATCTTGTCAGTTCATCCAGGGCAGAAAAGGGTTCGTCCAGGCACATCAAGTCCTGTGGACTTAAGATACTCCGAATGAATGCGGCCCTTTGCTTCATGCCTCCAGATAATTCATGCGGATATGCTTTATCGTATTCTTCTAAACCAGCTTTCATCAAAAGGTTATTTGCCTTTTCTTTATCTCTGGTCCCAGCAAGTTCACTTCCAAGCAAAACATTTTCCAATACCGTTCTCCAAGGTAAAAGGGAAGGCTGCTGAGGCATATAGCTGATATGTCCCTTTAATCCATTTATCTTTTTACCATCCAATGAAATGATGCCATGATCAGGCTTCAAAATCCCGCCGATCAAGTGGAACAATGTACTTTTACCGCTTCCCGATGGCCCAAGGATCGTAACAAATTCCCCATCATTCACATGGAAATTCATATTCTCCAATATATTCTCCTTACCATCGAAAGAATAGGAGACGTCTTTAATTTCCAGCGTCATCCTTTTCGCCCTCCTTTCTCTTCCAAGAAACCAAGTATTTCTCCAGGAAAGTGATGATTCCAAAAAAGATCAGGCTCATTCCCATAATGATGAAAATGGCTACAAACACCCGATCTGTCCTGAACGCTGAAGAAGCGAGAGTCATATAAACACCAATCCCCGATTTTGCCCCAAGCCATTCCGAAATAACCGCACCCATTACACTATAGGTAGCCGAAATTTTCAGGCCGGAGAAAATGAACGGGATCGAGTGAGGAAGTTCCAGCTTCCAAAATAACTGGTTTTTCCCCGCTCCCATCATCTTGAAATAATGCTTAAGCTCGTATGGTGTCTGGCGAAAACCGTCCAATGATGCGACCGCAACCGGAAAAAAACATACAAGTGAAATCACGATTAACTTAGGCAGCATGCCAAAGCCAAACCAGATCACCAAAAGCGGCGCCAAAACAATGATAGGTATATTTTGTGATAGTATGAGCAGAGGATAAACCGCTTCCTTCACACCTGGAAATAGGTGTAGGATGGCCGCTATCAATAAGCCGATGCAGCTTCCAATAAAAAATCCCGACAACGCAAGCTCGGTTGTGGATATAAGGTGTCCGTAAAGATTGCGGGACGACTCAATTCCTTCAATGAAAATGGCCGATGGAGCGGGAAGCAGCCATTCTTCAACTTTCAATAAGACTGTCACTGACTCCCATACTATCAGCAACAATAATAAAAGAAAGAAGGGAGCCCCCTTCTTCCAAATTCCCCTTCCGATCATGCCCGATATTTCTCCGTTAACGTATCCATCGTAATCCCGCTTGGCTGATATAATATTTTCACTTGGGAAATGACATTCGGCGATCCTATTTCAATCATTCTTACATTCATTTTTTCTATCACGGCAAAAAGCTCGGAAAGCTCCCCCTCCATTGTCGTTTCAAGCGGGTGAACCTCATACTTGACACCTGATTCTTCAATGATCTTGATCGCTTCATCGACCATAGGGATGACATTTTCCCCTTTAGGAATAATTTGTATACTTATTAATGAATTGGCCATTGTATTTCCTCCTATTTTGGTAAAAATTCATTGGTAAATGCCTTTTCAGGATCGAAATCACCTTCAAGAAGCTTATTTTCAGTCATCCACTCACTGTAATTCTTCCAAATTTCAAGCTTTTGTTCACCCCATCGCGGAGCATCATCCTGATACTTGGCTGCAAGCCACTCCTGGCTTTTCTTCACTAGTTCTGGATCAAGATCCGGTGCAGACTCAATTAACATATCTGCTGCATCATCAGGATTCTTAATCGCAAACTGGTACCCTTTCGAAGCTGCATGAACGAATGCTTTAACAGTCTCGGGATCTTCTTTTATCATCTTTTCATTTGTAGTCAAAACAGGCGTATAGTAATCAAGCTTATCAGAGTATTCGGTTAAGTACACCATATTAAGCTTTTCATTTCGCAACTCAGCCTCAATGCCTGTCCAACCATAATAAATCCAGGCAAAATCTATATCCCTTTTAACCGAAGTGAAAAAATCCATGTCTCCTGTATTGACTATGTCCACTTCATTTACATCCGCATTTTCCTTTTTCATGAGTGAATCAATAATGGCCTTTTCAACCGGAGATCCCCAGCCACCATACGTTTTCCCTTCAAAATCCTTGGGAGTCGTAATGTCCTTAGCCTCAGGGGAAGCGAATCCCGAAGTATTATGCTGGATGACGGCAGCTACCGAAACAATCGGCACACCCTGTACGCGGGCCTGCGTTATCCCCTCTTGATAGCTCACGCCAAATTCAGATTTCCCTGAAGCGACAAGCTTATCAGCTCCAGCTTCACCTGGCATGATAATTTCCACATCAAGACCTTGTTCTTTAAAATAACCTTTTTCCTTGGCTACATACAATCCTGTATGGTTTGTATTCGGTGTCCAATCGAGCACGACCGATACCTTCTTTAATTCTTCATTTTTAGATACTTCTTCTTTTTCATTAGTTCCGCCTGCTCCGCATCCAGCTAAAAGGAAGAACGAAGCTAACAGTGGTAAGAATTTATTCAAGTCATTATCCTCCTACACATCTTATAAGATTCATATGCCGGAAACATGATAGGGCTCCAGGGCTATTCAAATACTGGATAAAAAAGCAAAAAACGCCCGAAGATGAATTCGGACGTTAACATACAAAACAGAAAATCAGTCATAATATGTTCCCTCCGCTGGCATCACCCAGATCAGGTTCAAAGAGTCAGCATCTAATGGATGCAATCTCAGCCAGCAGTACTGGCCCCCCTACATTTCTCGCACATATGAACTTTTCTCTCTCATTATATCAATTCATAGGGAAAAAGGAATACTAATTTGCTTCTTCTCTCTAATTGGAAAGGTATTCCTGGCACTTCAGGATATCTTGCAAAACATCCTTTGGAACGAAAATCATTGAAAGTATAATGATTCCGTCTCTTTCCATTCCGCTCATTCTTGGCTGCAACGGTGGCGGACACGTTCCAAATAGTCATTTCTTTGCAACCATTCATATAATGAGCATTACGTGTAGACATTTTTGTTTACTGGCTTTATTAAACCCTTAATTTCATAAGCAAAAGGTGGATATGTCATGATAAAGATTAATCACAAATGGTTAGATGTCAGTCAAATCCAACCAGGTACAGCCTCTGCCAAATCGCTTGAAACTCTTCAATGCTTGGCGGAAGATTCTAATGTTTTTGAATACCGGAACTTTGGGGATTTTAATTTCGAGATACAGCTGAGGAACCGAGTCATAGAGGCAGCTATTGCGTTGGATAAAAGCGGTCCGGAATTTTCCACACTTGAGGAGTCTCAATCCAATCAACGTTATTGGCACCTTTCAAAGGATGGCACCTTTACCCTTCAGCCAGGGATTCTCCCTCATGCTGCGCTCGTTGACATTTTCATGAATGGAGGGCTTTATGCCTTCGAATGCGGGACAGCAATAGTCGTTACTTTTTTAAAGGCGATTTTGGATTTAATCGGACCCAGGAATTTCGACTATCTTTTTTCAGACCTATTTTTATATGACTGGCGCCCTCCAAGGAATATGGCTCTCATCGTTCACCAGGGAAGAGATTATTCACCAGGTGATTGCGTTTACTTCAAAAACCCTGATCACGACTTGGCAACCCCTGAATGGCAAGGTGAAAATGCCATATTATTAGGGAGAAACCTCTTTTATGGCCACGGGATCGGGATTACCACTGCACAGGGAATCATCGATGAATTAAATAGCAATAGAAAGCCATTCGCCACCATATCAGCATTCCTGACAACGCATATCATTTTCCTGGATAGTTCCTTCTATAGACAATTCCAACTAAATAACCCCCGTGCCATGCCCGATAACTGTCCTGCCAGCCTTTCCAATTGTATTGTTTCTGAAATAGGTTCGAAGATATACCTTTCATGACCCTGGCATTTCGCCTATGCCATAAATCCGTTTTATTGAATATCGATATAAAAAATGCTTGGGCAGAATCTCCCCAAGCATTTTTTTCTTTTCACGCACCAATATTCCCTTTGCCTTTGAACCTGCGGGCACTTGCCTGCCCCCATTTCGTTATGGATAGTGTATAAACAGCCAAAGCTGACCATATGAACAAAAAGGCTAAAAGATGTGCTTTGGTGAAACTTTCATGATAGACGAATACCCCGATCAATAAAGATAAGGTCGGAGCGATATACTGAAAAATGCCAAGCATCGATAACGGGATCTTCTCGGCCCCTTTTGCAAAATATAAAAGAGGTAATGCCGTGGCAATCCCGCCGCCCACCAACAGCAAGCTTGTGCTCCCGTCTGTAAAGAATTGCATTTCCGACCTGTTTATCAAGTAAATCAGGTAACCTAAGGCCAGAGGCGTTACCATCATCGTTTCGAGCGTCAGCCCGATTGCCGATTCGGCCTTGATCATTTTTTTTGCCAGACCGTATAATCCAAAGGTCATGGCCAAAACAAGAGAGATCCACGGGATCGTGCCGAAATGAATGCCAAGGATCAAGACTCCGATTCCTGCAAGCAGGAATGAAATGATTTGGGCCCCGCTCAATTTTTCTTTTAAGACTATCACTCCCAATAGTACACTGACGAGCGGATTGATATAATATCCAAGGCTCGTGTCGAGGATCCGTCCTGAGTTAACGGCCCATATGAACACTCCCCAATTAGCTGTAACAAGCAGGGACGCCGTTAGCAATGCCATAAAGAGTTTCGGATTTCCCAGTATGTTTTTGACATAATCAAGAAACGCCTGCCATTTTTTCATGAACATCAATAAAACCAGCATGAACACGAAAGACCATAATACCCTCTGAGCTAAAATCTCCATTGCACCGACTCCCTGAAGGAACTTCCAGTAAATCGGCACAACTCCCCACATCATGTAAGAAAGGGCTGCATAAATCGCCCCTTCTTTTTGTTGATCCACTTTCATAACAAGCCTTCTTTCCATTTACATTCCCTTATCTAATTCCATCTAACAATTTTGTATTTCCGTTTCTTTTTTTGCAACTGTTAATTTTTATCATACATGATTTTGTCATCGATGACCGTCATGACCGCCTCAGCTTTCAGGAGATCATCCGGTGCAACAGCAAAGACATCCAGATTAAACACGGTAAAATCGGCATCGTACCCTTTATTGATCACACCGCGGCGTTTTTCCTGGCCGATTGCTGCAGCACTCCCTTTGGTATACAATGCGAAAGCCTCGAAAACGGAAAGCCTTTCAGACAAACCATATACGGTACGGTCCTCACTGTTGATTTTCATCCTTGTGACAGCGGCATGAATGCCCAAAATCGGATTTAATGGTTCAATGGGTGCATCCGACCCTCCAGCACAAAGGATGCCCAAGTTCAAATAGGTTCTCCAGGCATAGGAGGATTCCAATAGATCGGCTGGCACCTTTTCTTCCACCCACGGAAAATCTGACGGAACGAACCCCGGTTGAATATCAAAGATTACCGGCAGCTTTGCCGCCCGCTCCAAAAGCTCCGGCCGTACAATCTGCGCATGGATGAGCCGGTCCCTCTGTCCCTTTTTCGGGGGGAGGGCTTCAATTGCATTCAATACGTATTCAAAAGCGAGATCGCCAATCGCATGGACAGCAATCGGCATTCCGGCAGCCCTTGCCTTCTTCCCCCATTCCTGAAGCTCGTTTTCAGTGAATATCGCGACTCCATTCGTATTCTTTTGATCTACATAAGGTTCGCTCAACAGGGCTGTGCGTCCGCCTAGGGAGCCGTCAGTAAAGATTTTCATGCTGTCGAATTTGATATATCGCGTACCTTTCTGATAGCCGCCGCCTGCTGCCAGCATTTCTTCCAACGCTTCGTGATGGACGAGCAAGTTGGCGCGAAAGGCCATTTCCCGGCCCTCGATTACCGATTTAAACGCCTGATATGTCGGCATGAAGCCATTGTAGTAATGGAGGTCCTCGGTATGACCGCCAGTCAAACCTAGCTTATATGCATCTTCTATGGCCTCTGTGAGCGCGTTTTCGATATACTCTTGATCAATGCCGGGAAGGCTGTCTAAAATAAGGTTCTGCGCCTGGCTTTCTTTAAATAATCCATTTAAACGTCCGTCAGGATAACGGCAGATCACCCCGCCTGAAGGTTCTTTTATATCTTCTTTAATATCCGCTTCCAAAAGGGCCCGGGAATTGACCACCAAGGCATGACGGCAGACCCTTTTCAATACGATGGGATGATCTGCCGATATCGCGTCAAGCTCATCCCGTAATATCAATTCAGGTCTCGGCCATTCATTTTCATTCCACCCTTCGGCAACGATCCACTTTCCGGCCGGGGTCTTTAAGCACTTTTCCTTCAAGGATTTCATGATCGACTCCCTGCTATCCATCAAAGAGAGGTCTAGACGAAGCAGTCTTTCACCATGTCCGACCAAATGAAGGTGACTATCCACTAATCCCGGCAGCATCGTTTGTCCTTTTAAGTCGATTTCCCTGGAAATATTGCCGGCATATTCATTTTTCAAATGGTCCGGGCTGCCGGTATCAACAATTACCCCCTTATCAGTGAATACTGCCTCCACTTGATCATTTTCTTTAATCATCGTATAAATCGACCCATTGAACCATAACGTTCCCATTCCGGCTTTACACTCCTTATTAAATGATTGTTACTGTGCAGATATGCAGTAAGTGTACCATCTCATAACACGAATTCCCATATTTATGCTTTTACCCAAGTCCCTGTCAATAAAAAACGCCAGCCTTGAAGGCTGACGTTCATGCATTTCAATCAATTGTTAAGGAGTGCTTCTTCCCTTTTCCGTAAATCCACCCGTTTGATTTTACCAGATGTCGTTTTGGGCAGCTCTTCTAAAAATTCGATTTTCCTTGGATATTTATATGGAGCAGTCAATTCTTTCACGTGCGATTGAAGCGTCTTGATCAAGTCCTGGCTGTTCGGATCGATATCATCCATCAAGACGACATACGCCTTGACCACATTTCCCCTTATTTCATCAGGACTTGCTATAACGGCACACTCTTTAACATATGGATGCTTAACGAGTGCATCTTCCACTTCAAACGGTCCGATCGTATATCCCGAACTGATGATGATATCATCAGAACGACCCTCAAACCAGAAATAACCATCCTCATCCTTTTTCGCTTGATCGCCGGTGATATAATAGTCCCCGCGGAATTGCTGCGATGTCCGCTCGGGATCTTTAAAATATTCTTTAAAGAGAGCAGGTGTATCGACATGTACGGCAATATCCCCCACTACGCCAGGCGAACAAGGTTTACCGGAGTCATCGATGATTTCCACATGGTTGCCCGGAGTCGGTTTGCCCATGGAGCCCAATTTAATTTCCATGCCTTTCGTTACACCAACCAACAAGGTATTTTCGGTCTGTCCATACCCATCACGCACTTCAATCTGGAAATGGTTCTTAAAGACCTCGAACACTTTTTGATTTAAAGGCTCTCCCGCCGATACAGCACTGTGAAGATGGGATAAATCATAATCATCAAGGTTATCCACCTTTGCAATCAATCGATATTCGGTGGGCGTGCAGCATAATGCATTCACTTTGTAGTCCTGTAGCAGCTGAAGATATTTTTTCGCCTCGAACTTTCCATGATAGGCAAGGCCTGTCGCTCCTGTTCCCAGAACCGCCAGGAAAGGACTCCAGATCCACTTTTGCCACCCTGGGCCTGCCGTTGCCCAAACGACATCCGTTTCGCTGATCCCGAGCCAGTTTGCAGCGGACGTTTTCAAATGGGCATAAGCCCATCCATGTGTATGGACGACCCCTTTTGGATTTCCTGTCGTTCCGGAAGTATACGATAAGAATGCCATATCCTCACTCTTCGTGTCAGCGATGGTCAGCTGATCGGATTCCTCATCGGCGAGCTCATTCAAATCCAGCCAATTTTCGATTCGTTTTCCGATTGAAAACTTCAGGAGGCTTTCCGCTCCTTCTATTTCATTCAATTCGTCAGTATATTCATGATAACTGATGATTCCTTTGACATCACCATGGTTGACTCGGTACTGCAAGTCCTTCGCACGAAGCATTTCAGAACAAGGGATGACAATCATGCCAATTTTCAATGCTGCTAAATACACTTGATAAGCTTCCACCAAACGGGGGATTATGATGAGGACCGTATCACCTTTACCCAGTCCTTTTTTCTTGAAGGCATTTCCAATTTTATTTGCACTTTTTAATAAATTCTCATATGTAAGTTGTTTTTTATCTCCGGTTTCGTTCTCCCAAAGTACGGCAACTTTACCTGGATCTTTTGCATAACGTTCCATTTCACTCACTAAGTTGTAATGTTCCGGAGCCAATAAGTCTTCACGCTTCATATTCTTCCCCTCCAATTATGAACTCTTAGTACCTACTCATTATACAAGATACTTCTCTAAAATTTCTATTTATTTTTACAAATTAAAAAAGAGAGCGGGTGTAGGAATCCGCTCCCTTATAGCCTGTAGACAATTCCTAAAGTGAGTTTGCCTTCAGTTTTTCTTTTTAAAAATTCCGCTGATTTTCGAAACCCGTTCCCTCTCCGCCGACTGTCTGCCAAGCCTCATCAAAGCATGCGCCTGTGGGGTCTCGGCTACCCAGTTATTCGGCAGGTGTGTCGCACTTTTTTTCAACCCTTTAAGGATTACTGAAAAAAACTTAAAGGATTAACTAGTCTAAACATAGCTGAGACTAGCCTACGGTTTTTTCAAGAAAACATTCCAGTTGATTTCAGAGATCCGCTCCCTTTCCGCCGACTGTCTGCCAAGCCTCCTCGGCGCAAGCGCCTGTGGGGTCTTGGCTAGCCAGTTATTCGGCAGGAGTGTCGCACATCTCTTCCATCCTTTAAGGATTACAGAAAAAAACTTAAAGGATTAAATAGTCTTAAACATAATTCGGGATGAGACTAGCCTGCAGTTTTATTTGAGAAACCCGTTCCCTTTCCACTGACTGTCTGCCAAGCTCATCAAAGCAGCACCTGTGGGGTCCTGGCGTAACCAGTTATTTGGCAGAAGTGTCGCACATCTCTTCAACCCTTTAAGGAATACTGATAAAAACTATGAAGAGTAATCTAGTTTACCTTTAAAATTTTGGTTCGGGGCGAGAGCAATTCGGAACTCCTTTTGCCGGAAAATTGATGGAACCGCCAGACTGTAGACGAATTGGAGAAGAAGAGGCAGTTTCCATACAATGTTTCTTAAAAAAGAAGTTCCAGTTGATTGGAACGTAAGGTACGAGACTCCTGCGGGAAAAGCGTGGCCAAGGGAGACCCCGCAGGCGAGCGCCGAGGAGGCTCACGGACCGCCCGCGGAAAGCGAGTGCCTGGAGTGGAAATCATTACACATACCCACTTTCAGAAACCCGTTCCCTTTCCACTGACTGTCTGCCAAGCTCATCAAAGCAGCGCCTGCGGGGTCTTGGCTAACCAGTTATTCGTCAGGAGTGTCGCACTTTTCTTCAATCCTTTAAGGACTGAAGGATAATCTAGTTTACTTTTAAAATTTTGGTTCGAGGCGAGAGCAATTCGGAAATCCTTTTGCCGGAAAATTGATGGAACCGCCAGACTGTAGACGAATTGGAGAAAAAGAGGCAGTTTCCCTACAATGTTTCTTAAGGCTCTTTTCGTAAAGATTGTTGTTTTTAAAACGAGTCTATTTAAGGTTGATTGGAGCGGAAGTGCGAGACTCCTGCGGGAGCAGCGGGACAGGTGAGACCCCACAGGCGTTTACGCCGAGGAGGCTCACCGCCCGCCCAGCGGAAAGCGAGCATCTGGAGTGGAAATCAACCACAACTCACTACCTGGTAAATAGCAACAAAGTATGTGAAAACAGCCTTTCTTAAAAAAGAAGTTCCAGTTGATTGGAACGTAAGGTACGAGACTCCTGCGGGAAAAGCGTGGCCAAGGGCGGACCGCCCGCGGAAAGCGAGTGCCTGGAGTGGAAGTCATTACACATACTCCCTTTCGGTGGGGTCTCGGCAAGCAGGAATGTTGCACTTTTCTTCATTCCAATAATGTTTCATATTATATAAGACAGTAAAAAATTATGTAGTAAAGCTAAGAGTTTATTAAATCGGCGTCCACGAATTAATTCCGCAAACGTAAAGAGAGCGGGTATTAAAACCCGCTCTCTGTAGCCATATTTATGAAATTATCTGTTGAAACCTCCGCCTAATTGTTGTTCAGCCATTTGAACAAGGCGTTTTGTGATTTCTCCACCAACTGAACCGTTAGCGCGAGATGTTGTGTCGGCACCAAGTTGCACGCCGAATTCTGTAGCGATTTCATATTTCATTTGTTGTAGAGCTTGTTCAACTCCAGGTACCAATAATTCGTTTGAGCTGTTGTTGTTTGCCATGTGTTTTTCACCTCCTTGTGATTATAGAGTGTGTTAAAACACATGGCTTCATTCGCACATTTTTATTGGTAATTAAAGGATTCTAGAATAAGTCTTCCATCGCTTCTTCCTTATCGAAAGTCTGACCCGGTTTAACCGTTAATATTTCTGTTTCGGAGACCGCTTTTTCAATCAAGGATTCAAAGTCGACGAAGCTTTCATAGTAATTGACTTTTTCACGTTTCGGTTTCGTTTTTGGGCTTGCCGGCGTAAAGACCGTACAGCAATCCTCGTACGGCAGATTGGATATTTCAAAAGTATCGAGTTCTCTTGCTATTTTGATGATTTCTGTCTTATCCATGGTAATCAGCGGACGCAGGATCGGTGTATTCGTCACCTCATTGATGGCAAACATGCTGCTCATCGTCTGGCTTGCAACCTGCCCAAGGCTTTCACCGGTGATCAGTGCCATGGCTTCTTCCTTTTCACGGATGCGATCGGCGACCCGCATCATTAAACGACGGGTTGTAGTCATTGAGTAGTTTTCCGGGATTTGTTTTTGAATCAATAATTGGATTTCCGTAAATGGAACGATATGCACTTTCATGCTTCCATTTATTTCTGCCAGCTTGCCTGCCAAATCAATGACCTTTTGACGTGAACGCTCGCTTGTGAACGGCGGGCTGTAAAAATGGATCGCCTCCACGTCCAAACCCCGTTTCATCGAAAGGAATCCTGCAACAGGGCTATCAATCCCGCCTGAAAGCATCAGCATCGCCTTCCCGCTTGAACCGAATGGAAGACCGCCTGCACCCTGGATGATTTCACCTGTCAAATACACGGCTTCGCGTCTCACTTCCACTAGCAGGTTCAAATCTGGGTTCTTTACATCCACTTTTAAATCTTCTGTATTTCGGAGCAAATGCCCCCCGATTGCCCTGTTAATTTCATCGGTATTATATGGAAAATCCTTATCGGCGCGTTTTGTCGTGATTTTGAACGTGTTTACCTCTTCAAGGGTATGATTAAGGTAATACAATGCGGCCGTTTTCATCACTTCCAGATCACGCTCTATTTTTATTGCAGGGCTTAATGACTGTATTCCAAAAATGCCTTTCAATCGGTCAATGACCGGCACATGGTCAGCACCGTTCAGGAGAACGTACATCCGCTCCCGGTTGGCTGTCAGCACTACGCCTTCTATATCTTTTAAACTCCAGCGGATATGTGCCTTCATTTTGTCTACAAAGCCTTTACGGTTTCTTTTTTTAGTGGAGATTTCTCCATAACGGATAATTATATGATCAAATTTCATTTAGCAACCCTCATTATTTTTTCTAAATTAGCGACTATTTTCTGTATCGCCGCCAGAACTTGCTTTGCTTCTTCCATTTCATTGCCATAGGTAGTGCTGATACGGATGACGCTTTCGGAACGAGCTGAATGACGGAACATCGCGTCCACCGTTTTGCTTATCGTCCTTTTTTTCGAAGAACAGGCACTAGTCGTCGAAACATATATTCCTTCCGATTCCAGTGCATGCAGCAATACCTCGGATTTAAGGCCCGGAACGGAAAAATTCACAATATGAGGTGCACCCTCTTCGGGACTGTTAACCAACACCCCGTCCATTTCCTTCAAACCTTTATATAAATAAGTTTTGATTTGCTGAAGCTTATCATGATACAGCAATTGATTGTTCATACTAATACGCAAAGCCTTCGAAAGGGCGACGATTCCCGCAACATTTTCGGTGCCGCTCCTGATTTTCGTTTCCTGATTGCCACCATGGAAAAGCGGATCGACCCGAACGCCTTCACGAACATACAGGATGCCCGTCCCTTTCAAACCGTGAACCTTGTGGCCGGAAATTGTACATAAATCCACATTGGCTTCACGCAATGATAAGGAAACCTTGCCTGTTCCCTGTACATTATCGACATGAAAGAGCACGTTTGGGTATTGTTTTAACAATTTGCCCACTTCAACAATCGGCTGTATCGAGCCAACTTCATTATTAACATGCATGACGGAAACCAAAATGGTATCTTCCCTCAATGCATCCTTAAGATCGGTTACATCAATTTGTCCAAATTCGTTAACGGGAAGATATGTGATCTCATATCCCATTCTCGTCAATGATTGGCATGCGTCTTCTACAGAAGGATGTTCAATCGCTGTCGTGATTATGTGTTTGCCGCGATTTCCCTGAGCGTGGGCTGCCCCTTTAATGGCAAGATTATTTCCTTCCGTTCCGCCGGAAGTGAAATATATTTCCGAACTCTTCACCTTTAATAAATCAGCAATCTGCTTTCTGGCAGCGGAAAGCAGTTTTTCGGATTGAACCCCAAGTCCATGAAGCGAAGAGGGGTTCCCGAAATAGTCCGAAGTAACCTTCATGAATGATTCGATTACTTCGGGATATGGTTTTGTTGTTGCACTATTGTCAAAATAAATCATGGGTTCACCTTCCATGTTTTTATATCTATGATGGTCACTCTTCTAAATATAAGTTTCAATGTTGCTGTTGCAACTTCTAATATTAACATAATTGAATTTGAAAGAGAATGTAAAACACCGATCCAAGAATGATAGGATACCTGCTTCTTTTTATTCCCGAGAATGATTTAACTTCCCACCTAATCTAGAAAAAGAAAAAAACCCGCAATGGCGGGTTTTCAGGAAAGGACTTCTTCTATGTTGGCACCGATTTTTCGTAAACTGCCTGGGTCGACCTTTTCTATGGCAGTGGCTGCCGTTTCCAATGCGGCTTGATATTCATAGCTTCGGAATTTCGCTTCGGCTTCCCTTAGGCTCTCGGCTACCATATCGTGGCTGCTTCGATAACGATTTCCGAATTGGATCACCTTTTCGGCCAAATACATATGCTCGATCAATTCTTGGGCTTTTTCGTGGACCTTATCAACCTGTTGAACCGCTTTTTCCAAATAAATATAAACAGCGGCCATCTCAAGCGGCTTTTCTTCAAGTTTACCCTGAACGTCATCCATGCTTTCTTTGGCATCCTGAAGCACCACTTTATACTCTTCTGGAAGACCTGGAATATTGCTTTTTGAAATTAAACGTCCAGTATCGACCATTTTGCGCTTCAATTCTGCCAGTGAATCCCTGGCATCCATTTCATCTTTTCGTAAAGCCTGTAATTTAACGGTAAAGTCTTTCTGATTTTCCTGTAATTCCTTCAACTGTACTGCAAGCCCCTGCATCTCTTCGCTGATAAGCGAGCTTGCCATCACATTATCCTCCATTTTCAAGACGAGCAATTGATGGCGTTTTGAAATCTGGGCAATCTGCTTTTCCATTTTCCGTTGGGCATCGAGCTCATTTTCCGTCAGATGATACGTGTGTTGAACATGTATGGTTTCAACTTTAAGTTTATCGTTTTCATATTCTAGGTCACTAATGGTTTTCCTGAGAATTTCATCATTTTTCAAGATATACTGTTTTGAAAGTACTTCTTTTTCCAAAAGGTCATAAAGAACCTCGATGCTTTCGCGCATTTCTTTAATTCCTTTTTCCACTGCTTCCGTTTCGGCATTTTCCAATTGTGTTTTATATAGATCCAGTTCTTCCTCAAGCCGTGATATCTCCTGCTCGAATTGGATATGGCTCAACAGGTACCCCTGTCCTGACATCTCCTCATAACCATCCTTCAATTCATTAAGCTGGGAATGCAGCTCGGATTGGCTATCAACCAATAATTTTGGGAGCATTTCCATTTTAACTGACAGAACCGCCAATTTGTCCTTAATGGTGAGAACAAGCTCCCTCGCATTCAAATAATTGCCGTTCACGGTCTCTTCTTCATATTTCTGAAGGATCTGCAACACTTCATCCAAGGAGCTTTCCAGCTTATCAGCCGCTTTCCCATAATTATGCCTGTGTGCAAGCAGGGATTTCTTCAATTGACGGTAGGATTCTTTGATATCCTCGATTTCCAATCGATTCTTTTCCTCACTGCCTACGAGTTCATTCAGTTCGTATAGGATCTTTTTGATCATTTCCTCTATTTCATTCAGCTTGACTGTAATTTTGCGCTGTATCTCTTTTGATCGGCTGAAACGGTATTTATCGACGGATTCCTCGGCATCGAATAAAAGCTCTTCGACTTCAGGCATATGATCCGTAATGATGGCGTCCCATTCAATGCGCCAGTTTTCGAACATTTCCTCTGTTTCACCTGTCATGTTCAATTGTTTGACTTTAGAAAGCTCTTCCAGCACGGGGCGGTGCATGATGCTTATTTTCCAGGATTCCAGTCGATCGATTTCTTTAAAATATCTCTTTTTGAAAAAATAACCCCAAATGATGAAAATCAAAATTAATACAATTACCCCAATTATGTAATCCATGGTAAGCCCCCTGTTCTAATCCTTACAGTCTTGCTATTTATATATGAATTGTAAAAATGTTAAATTTAATGCTTTTATGATACCATGTTAGCAATAATTTTTGACGAGAAAAATGATTTTTTTGTAGAAAATTGCTACAAATACCTGTTTTTTGGGAGGGAAGGACCATGAAAGCTGACGGTCATGTGCACACTCCGTTTTGCCCTCACGGCTCTACGGATAAATTCGATGAATATATTACGCGGGGAATCGAGCTAGGATTAAAGGAAATCACATTTACGGAACATGCTCCATTGCCACGAAATTTTCAAGATCCTACGCCTGAAAAAGACAGCGGGATGGACGCTGCCCTGCTCCTCGATTACTTTCAAGAGCTCCGCGTACTGAAAGAACGCCATAAAGACAAAATCCTGATCAAAACAGGTCTGGAGGTTGACTTTATAGAGGGGTATGAAAAAGAAACAAAAGAATTCCTCGACGAAATCGGAGAATCCCTTGATGATAGTATACTTTCCGTTCACTTCATCAAGCATCAAAACAGCTGGCATTGCATCGATTTCAGCGAAAATGGGTTTGCTGAGATTGCCAATGAACTAGGTTCAGTGGAATCGGTTTATGCCAAATATTACGATACACTGGAAAAATCAATAGAAACTGATTTAGGCATTTATAAACCAAAACGGATCGGGCACATTACGCTTGTCCATAAATTCCAGCATCGATATCCGCCGGCATCAAGTTTTGACGAGCGGGTTTACAAGGTTCTCGAAATGATCAAGGATCAAAGGTATGAACTGGATTATAATGGAGCTGGGCTTGTAAAGCCGCTATGCGGTGAACCCTACCCTCCTGAACGATTTGCAAAGCGTGCTTTAGAACTCGGCATTCCGCTCATTTATGGTTCCGATGCCCATCAGGCTAAAGATTTGGGTCAGGGCCATCAGGCACTGATTGCAGGGTATAATGGGTAACTCATGTTTACACCTCAGCCCCGGCCGGCTAACAGCGGCTGCAGGTCTTCGGCAATGAATAGGGTATCTTGCAGAAAACGCCCGACTTCATTGGCATAAATATTCGTGTAATACGCTTCCTGCGGGAATACATGAAGCACATCCATCGCATAATGGGTATGCAGGACAGGGGCCGTCAATAATCCCTTCAACTGCAGCATATACATGGGAACGGAGACCTGCTGGAAACTCCTGCTCTTGATTCCTTGTTCCAATATATATTGAAAATAAGACTTTTCCTTTGTAAAATAAGTCGAATGAATTTCACGGTTTAAATTGGAATCGAGTGAAGATTCCCCATAAATGAACCTTGCAGCAAGGAAGTTTTCCCTCTGGAAAGCGAGGATATCCTTTACAAGGTTCATCAAGCAATGCTGCGGGCCTTTAAGTTCAAGCAGCGTCATGTTCGTCTCAAGGACCAGGATATATTCTTCTAAATAGGAAGTGAAACAGAATTCCAGCAACCCCTGCTTATTCTTGAAATAGTAGGCAATATTGGCAGCGTTCACTTTCGCTTTATTCGCAATATCCCGTATGGATGTAGCATGATAGCCTTTTAAATGAAATAAATGCAATGCAGCATCCACAATGGCTTGTTTCGTTGGCGTCTGGCGATTCATTCAGGCAATCCCTCGCTTTCTTTGAGACAAGTCTTATGGACTACTTCTTCACGAAAGAGCCTGAATCCTTTAGTAAGTTCTCGACAATTTCCCAACAATGGAGCATCATGATTAGAAAGTGCTGTAAAAATATGAGGAAGACAGGTGAACGCTTTTGTTTAATGTCGAAATGTATCAAGGAAAAAAAGAAAAAAACTATGAACTGGTCCAAAAACAACTACTTGCCTTAATCGAAGATGAAACGAACAGGATAGCCAATTTAAGCAATGCGGCAGCTTTACTTAATCAGTTTCTCGATGAGATTAACTGGGTTGGCTTTTATTTATATGAAGAAGACCAATTAATACTGGGACCCTTCCAGGGGCTTCCGGCCTGTGTCCGCATTCCAATGGGCAAGGGCGTATGCGGGACTTCAGCGGCAACTGAAAAAACCCTGCGCATTGAGGATGTCCACCAATTCCCTGGACATATCGCCTGCGATGCGGCATCAAGATCTGAAATTGTCATCCCGCTCATGAAGGATGGCAAATTGCTTGGTGTCCTCGATATCGACAGCCCGATAACGGACCGTTTTGACGAAATGGATCAGCAAGGACTGGAGAAGTTCGCTGAAATCCTTTCCAATCATCTATAAAAGTTAAAGGGAGCGGCAACCCATGCCTGCTCCCTTTTTCATTTCAGTACCCAGGTACAAACCCTTTCCCTCACCGGCCCTTTTGACATTTCACTTTTAAATGATGCAAAGGAAACCCGTGGCAAGGGTCCCAAGTAATCCCGGAAACCATCCATAATTGTTGTATTCATTATCTCATGATAAAATTGTATTTTTCCTGCCGCCATTCTCTATTCTATAATTATCACAACTGTCCTTGACTCATTGAGCAGAATATTATACAATACTCTTTGTGTAAAATATTGCAGCCTATGTGATAGCCTTTATGTTCTCATTTTGTTCCTCAATCCAGAGGTGTATCTCGTAACCCTCTGCTGCTAGGGCGAAGGTACATGAAAACAAAATGGTCATGATCGTACATTCACACGGTTTTTATTTTACCAAAATAAAAACATTTAAAGGAGGAGTCATCCTATGGCTCGTTATACTGGCCCAAGCTGGAAACTATCCCGTCGTTTAGGAATTTCCCTAACAGGTACTGGTAAAGAATTAGAAAAACGCCCTTATGCTCCAGGACAACATGGTCCTAACCAACGTAGAAAAATTTCTGAATACGGAATGCAACTACAAGAGAAACAAAAACTTCGTCACATGTACGGAATCACTGAGCGTCAATTCCGCACAATGTTCGACCGCGCTGGCAAACTTAAAGGTGTACATGGTGAAAACTTCATGATTCTTCTTGAATCACGTCTTGACAACCTAGTTTACCGTCTTGGTTTAGCTCGTACACGTCGTCAAGCACGTCAACTTGTTAACCACGGTCACATCACTGTAGACGGAAGCCGCGTAGACATTCCATCTTACAAAGTGTCTCTTGGACAAACAATCTCAGTTCGTGAAAAATCACGCAACTTCTCAATCATCAAAGAATCAGTTGAAGCAACTAACTTCGTTCCTGATTTCCTTACTTTCGATGCTGAGAAATTAGAAGGTACTTTCACTCGTTTACCAGAACGTTCTGAATTGCCTGCTGAAATTAACGAAGCTCTTATCGTTGAGTTCTACTCTCGTTAATAAAAACGCTTTGTTAACAGCAATTAGGAAAACCCTAAAAACATTGATACATCAGTGTTTCTAGGGTTTTTTCTTTTTCTCCTGATTTTTAGAATGGTGTATGATAACCTGTTTAATTAGGGAGGTTTAGAAAACTCCAATAAAAAATAGGTTGTGGACTGTTGCTTATTTTTACGTTCTCTTGAAATAGGAGGACGTTTTTAATATCAGAGAAGAATACTTTATAAAGTAGTATAATAAGTAAAAATATAGCGAAAGCCAAGTCACCACCACATTACTTAAATTATAAATGTAGGAGAAATACAGTAACGAAATAGGCTAAGACAATTATTGTAAATAATATATTCATTTAAAATAGATACTGTATTTGATTTCTTATTTATATTTAACTTTTATATAGGGAGCACCAACACCGCATGCAGTATTTGAATAATACGTATTTATAACCTTTCCAGTCGGGCTTTTTACTATGTGTTTAAATCTCTTGAAAGTAATGTCTGACCAAACACCTAATCTACTGTATTTTTTTGAATTAGCTGGGATTGTTGTAGAAACTGAGGTATTATGAGCTACGCTAACACCCACATTAAATCCATCATAACTATAAGAACCAGAAATAGTATATGATTTCCCACGAGAAATAGTATAACTGCTAGCTTTAGCCCAAGCGTTTGTAAGAGGGTGATAGTTTACCCATTTTTCTTTTGCTGTATTAGTAGTAATGGTTGTTGTTGTAGTTTTATTACACGTTGCGCATATAGGAACAATTTTTATAATTTGGCTATCTAAATAAGCATTATAGTCTTCTACTGTATCAAAAAATACTAAGGTTCCATTGTCTTTTGTTAAACTGTAAGGAGCATCAACTGTTAATTCCACATTAGCTCCTTCAATTTCTACAATGGAATCGTCTCCCCCTTCTGCTGAGACCCTTGATAAATTCAGAGATCCTATTAATAGAATAAACAGGCTGAAAAGACTAAGAAGCTGAATGTAAAACTTTTGGTTATTAATTCTCATTTTTTACCCCTCATATTTTTCTGAATTTTCTGATAATTACAGTATACACTTTTTAGTATATAATACAAATTAACTAAAGAGAGGTGATATTATGAAATTAATAGCCGGAACTATAGCGTTATCTGTTTCTTTTATCCTATTTATTTATTTGTATGGCTTAAAAGTAGATCACTCTATTAAATACAACGGAAGCTTTTATACGTTTCCAGCAATACTATTATTGATAGCCATGTTTTGTTTTGTATCAATTATGAGGAAAAACAACAAAGACTAAACATAATAAAATGTTGATTAGCTAAAAAATCCTGACTCAAGTTCGAGTAGACGTGATGGAGATTCCAGAAAATCATGATAATCCGATAGAGCATACCATTCAAAGAAAGTAATAATTACCTCCTTCTTATCTGCAGAAATCTCTTGCCTATTGGAGCTTAGACAAAGCTGTTTCGGTACCTTTTCAAAGATAGCATCAAGTTCCAGGGTCAAACCCTTCCATGTAAGATTGGCTTTTGCACCCTTTTAAATGTGACTACTGCAGATTTAGACTTAGGTTTCCATTCTCCTCCCCCAATTAAAATCATGGCTTATCCTCCCGACGGTTGTGGGTAAAGCGACTCTAGGGGGTGCAGTGCCCACGTTCCAATCAACGTTTTTTAAAAAAAAATTATTGCAGAACAAAGCCCGGCTGGGATTCAGCCGGGCTTTGGACAATCATTTCACTAATGTGTATTTCTTCTTGCCGCGACGAACGAGGATGAACTCCCCTTCAATCTTGGCAGCTTCCGTCACTACATATTGCAGATCGGTCACTTTCTCCCCATTTATGGAGATTGCCCCGTTCTGAATATCTTCACGGGCTTGACGCTTTGATGGCGAAATTTTCGCTTCAACGATTAAATCGACCAAACCGATATCTTCCTTGCTTTCACGTTCGAAGCTAGGGACATCTTTAAAGCCCAATTTGATTTCCGCTGCACTTAAATTCTTCACCTCACCGCTGAATAGGGCGGCAGAGATTTTGATCGCTTGGTCAAGAGCTTCCTGACCATGAATCAAACGGGTCATTTCTTCCCCTAAAGCTTTTTGCGCTTTACGCAAATGCGGTTCGTTTTGTACGGATTGCTCTAACTCTTCAATCACCTCACGAGATAGGAATGTGAAGAATTTAAGGTATTTCACGACATCTGCATCTGCTGTATTGATCCAGAATTGGTAAAATTCATAAGGAGTCGTTTTTTCCGGATCAAGCCATATCGCTCCGCCTTCCGTTTTACCGAATTTCGTTCCATCCGCTTTCGTTACGAGCGGGATCGTCATACCGAATGCTTTGGCATTCTCATCATTGGATTTCCTGATCATTTCAAGGCCGGTCGTAATGTTGCCCCATTGATCACTGCCGCCTATTTGCAATTTACAGTCGTAATTGCTGTATAAATGTCCGAAATCAATTCCTTGTAAAATCGTGTACGCAAATTCAGTGAAGGAAATTCCTGTATCCAAGCGGGAAGCAACCGTATCTTTTGCCAGCATGTAGTTAATGCCGATGTATTTCCCGTAATCACGCAGGAACGTAACCATATCGATTTTGCCTATCCAGTCATAGTTATTGACCATGACCGCACCATTTTCACCGTCGAATTCAAAGATGTGGGATAGCTGCCCTTTTATGCAGTCTGCATTATAAAGGACTTTTTCCAGCGTTTGCAGCTGACGTTCCTCTTTTTTACCGCTAGGATCACCGATGAGTCCTGTCGCACCGCCTACCAGCACAAGGGGACGATGACCGTGCTGCTGGAAACGGCGCAATGTCAAGAATGGCAATAGATGACCGATGTGCATGCTATCCGCAGTTGGATCGACACCACAGTATAAAGAAATTTTCTCTTTTTCCAAAAGGTTCTTAAAACCTTCTTCATCCGTTTGTTGATAAATAATTCCTCTCCACTCGAGGTCTTTAAGCAATTCCATTAAATATTCCTCCTCCATCTTAGAAAAAACCCGCAAAAAGCACATAAAAACGCCCCTTCATAAATATGAAGGGACGAATGAATTCGCGGTACCACCCAACTTGAGGACATAATACGCCCTCCGCTCAAGACGAATAACGGTCGTCAGCCGTTTCCTGCTACTAATCATTTCACAGCAAATGCTCCAGGAAGTAATTCATCATACCATTTGTACCGATTTCCACTAACCACCGGCTCTCTGAAACAGGGATAGTCTGACTACTGGGTCCTATCATCGCGATCATTTAATCATTTTATTGTTGTTAATAAACTTTTATCATACATAAGAATCCTTGTCAACATCACCCTACAGATTATAGAAAAATAAGAAAGATGCCCTTTCCCCTACCGGTTGTATGCTATAATATATGTGATTTCAGGGGGTATGATACGATGAATAATAATCAAAAAGATAGATTTCAAACAGTCTGGAAGCAGCTGACCCGTTTTTTCCAAAGTGAAAAAACACATAAGAACGCGCGGGTTACATACCAAGTCATTTGGAATTTAACACTGATCCTCATTATTGTCGGGATCCTAGGATTCTCATTCGCCGGCGGCGTAGGAGCCGGCTATTTCGCTGCCCTCGTCAATGATGAGCCAGTACGCTCAAAAGAAGATTTGAAAAAAGACATTTACAATTATGAAGAGACCTCTGAAGTATACTTTGCAGATGAAGTATACTTGGGCAAGCTTAAGAGTGACCTTGAGCGTGAGGAAGTGTCCATCGATAAAGTTTCCAAGCATCTTAAAAATGCAGTCATCGCTACAGAAGATGAGTATTTTTATGAACATGACGGGGTTGTTCCGAAAGCCATCCTGCGTGCGATTTACCAGGAATTTTCGAATGCAGCCGTCCAATCGGGAGGAAGTACATTAACACAGCAGCTCATTAAAAACCAGGTCCTGACCAACGAAGTATCATTTGAACGGAAAGCCAAAGAAATTCTTCTTGCGCTCCGGGTCGAAAAGTTCTTTGAAAAAGAAGAGATTTTGGAAACGTACTTAAACGTCTCCACTTTGGGACGAAACTCTTCAGGCCGGAACATCGCCGGGGTCGAGTCCGCCGCTGAAGGTATTTTTGGCGTGGAGGCCAAAGATCTGACACTGCCCCAATCAGCCTTTATCGCTGGATTGCCGCAAAGCCCTTTCGGATATACACCATATACCCAAAAAGGAAAACTGAAGGAAAATCAAAAGCCCGGCATCAACCGGATGAAAACCGTTTTAAAGCGGATGTATAGTAACGGGTACATAACAAAAGAAGAATATGCTAAAGCAAACGCATACGACATTACTAAAGACTTTATCGGTAAAACGGAGATGCCATCCGAGAAATATCCATGGCTCATCGATGAAATCGAAAAACGCTCCATCGAAATACTCTCTGTCAGTCTGGCAAAAGAAGATGGATATGAAGAGAAAGATTTAAAGAATGCTGATTTAAAAGCTCAATATCTAGCACTTGCCGACCGTAAGCTGCGGCAAAATGGCTATAAGGTATATACGACCGTCAACAAAAAGATTTATGACAAGATGCAGGAAGTAACGAAAAACTATCCGAATTACGGATACGATAAAGCAGGTGAGCCCGTTGAAGCCGGGGCCATCCTTATCGAGAATAAAACAGGGAAAATCATCAGTTTCGTAGGCGGCCGTGATTTTAAGCGGAAACAGTACAACCACGCCACCGCATCATTGCGCTCGAACGGATCAACGATGAAGCCGCTGGTGATATATGGTCCAGGCATCGAGCTGGGCAAGATCTCGCCTGGCAGCGTATCGGCCAACGTGCCGATCTCCATTCCAACAGGCGGCAAACCGTGGAGTCCAGGAAACTATGGCGGCGGCAGCTATACGGGAGTATCGACTGCCCGCGAGGCCCTGAAGAATTCCTATAACATCCCGGCAGCGCTCTTTTACAAGAAAATCATCAACCTGAGCCCCGCTTCGTATTTGGAAAAAATGGGCTTCTCCACCGTGACGAAAGGGGATTACTCCAATCTTGCCGTGTCATTGGGTGCGATGGAAAAAGGTGTAACCGTTGAAGAAAACGTCAATGCATATGGCACTTTTGCCAATTCAGGAGAATTCATCGATGCTTATATGATCGATAAAATCGTTTCGAAAGATGGCAAAGTCATCTATCAGCATAAAGTGAAACCAGTGGATGTTTTCTCTCCGCAAGCCGCTTACCTGACGCTCGATATGATGCGTGATGTCGTAAACAGCGGGACGGCGGCCTCGGTCAGGAACCGCCTTGCTTTCTCAAGCGATTGGGCAGGTAAAACCGGTACTTCACAAAACTATTGGGATGCCTGGTTTGTAGCCATGTCCCGAATGTATCGTTCGGGACATGGCTCGGTTATGACAAGCCTAAATCCTTGCAAGGGACTTATAATGGTCTTGAATATAATAAACGTAATATGTATTATTGGGCAGATCTGATCAATGCAGCATATAAAGTCGACCCTAAACTCATCGACCCCGATAAGCGATTCGAAATGCCTGGCGGAATTGTCAGCCGTTCCTTCTGTGGCGTTTCAGGACTACTGCCTTCAAGCTCATGCCAAAAGGCCGGGCTTGTCAAATCGGATTTATTCATCGCCAAGTATGCTCCATCCAGGGCGGATGATAGTTTCATAGATGGACAATATGTATCAGTGGGCAGCAAACGCTACGCAGCCCTTCCGCAAACACCTGGCGAATTCAAAAGCGGTGGGTTCATGTTGAATCCAGATTCCTTTGCAGATATCGGATTGAGATATGTCATTGACCCGGGATCCGTGATTCCCGGAGCCGAAAAATCAGGAAATGTCGTCGGGGCGACAGCGAAATTGAATGATAATGGCAAAGCACCAGATCCCCTATCCATAACGATCAGCAACGATAAGATTACATGGGGCTTGCATCATGAAGGAGATGTCGTCGGTTATCGTGTCTATAAAGACGGCAAAAAAGTGTCGAGCATCAATGCTGGGGAGAATCTTGTTTACAAAGTCGGATCTGGCGGATCTTATTACGTAACGGCCGTCGACATTGTCGGTAAAGAATCAGCCCCTTCCCAACATGTTGAAAGCGGCGCTAAAAAGACAAGTTCCAAAGAAGATTCCACGAAAAATAAAGATGATCGCGGAAAAGATAAAATAGTTAACGAAGTTAAAAAAACAGACTCAAAAGAAGAGAACGCTCCAGACAAAAATACAGATAAACAACCGGAAAAAGATATACAACAAGAAAAAGAAACGGAAACGGATAAAGAAAAAGATCCAGTTCAAGACAAAGATCAAAACAAAGAGAATACAGATAAAGAAATTCAAGGGAACGACAAAGATCAAGGCACAGTCAATGATCAAGAGCAAGAAACGGATAAAGCGGAAGAAGGGGAAGAATGACACTCTTGAACTAAAACAGGCTGTCGGGTAACCCCCGACAGCCTGTTTCCTTATAATCTCCCAAAAAGGCATCCATGTGACAATGGATGCCTTTTTCATTTTCAATAATCAGTATGACTCAGTTTCTCAATCCTCCATCGATGATAAATCACCGGTTGGCAAATCAAGTTCCCAAGCTTTCAAGACACGGCGCATGATTTTACCGCTTCTTGTTTTAGGAAGTTTATCCCTGAATTCAATTTCACGAGGTGCTGCATGTGCTGCTAGACCATGCTTCACAAATGTACGAATATCCTCAATCAACTCATCGTTCGCATCGTATCCGTCCCGAAGGGCGATAAACGCTTTGATAATCTCCCCCCGAACCGGATCCGGCTTACCGATGACCCCCGCTTCAGCTACAGCTGGATGCTCGACCAACTTGCTTTCCACTTCGAAAGGTCCGACCCTCTCCCCTGCAGTCATGATGACATCATCGACACGGCCTTGGAACCAGAAATAACCATCTTCATCCATGTATGCGGAATCCCCCGAAACATACCAATCGCCTGGCATAAAGTAAGATTCATATTTCGCTTCATTCTTCCAGACGGCCTTCATCATCGAAGGCCAGCCTTTCTTGATGGCAAGGTTCCCCATTCTATGCGGCGGAAGCTCGTTGCCTTGATCATCCACTATTGCCGCTTTCACGCCAGGAATCGGTTTACCCATCGAACCCGGTTTGATTTCCAGGCAAGGATAATTGCAGATGACCTGAGCCCCGGTCTCCGTCATCCACCATGTATCATGGATCCGGTGATTGAATACCTTCATTCCCCAGCGCACCACTTCCGGGTTCAACGGTTCACCGACACTTAAAATATGGCGGAGAGTGCTTAAATCGAACCGCTTAACGATCTCGTCACCCGCGCCCATCAGCATCCTGAAGGCAGTCGGTGCACTATACCATACCGTGACACCAAAGTCCTCCAAGGTCTTGTACCAGGATTCAGGCTTGAAACGCCCGCCTACAATGACATTCGAGGTCCCTGTCAGCCAAGGTCCAAAAATCCCGTAAGACGTCCCTGTCACCCAACCAGGATCCGCTGTGCACCAATACACATCCTCATCCTGTAAATCAAGGACCCATCTTGCCGTTTGATAATGCTGGATCATCGCATTATGAACATGAAGCACCCCTTTTGGTTTTCCTGTGGAACCGGAGGTATAGTGAAGAATCAGACCGTCATTCCGATCGACCCATTCAATGTCGAATTTTTTGTCGGCTTCTTTTAATTTCTTATTGAAGTGATGGTACTTTCCTTCTTCTTTTATATTTTCCCCCACCAGGAAAATATGCTTTAAATGGGGTAATTCATCCACTGGAACGCGCGGCAAAAGTTCAGGTGTCGTCACAATCACACTTGCCTCACTATCTTCAAGACGATCCCTTATGGCGCCTTCCATGAAGGCTTCGAACAACGGCCCTACGACCGCTCCCGTTTTAATCGCACCCAACAATGCAAAATACAGCTCCGGGGAGCGAGGCATGAAAATGAAAACACGATCACCTTTTTCCACATTGGCAATGTTCTTGAATACATTGGCCGCTTGGTTCGTATAATCTTTCATTTCCTTGAATGTATACTTTTCATTTCTTTTATCGTCTTTGTAATAAAGGGCCACTTTATTCTTTTTGTATGTTTCGACATGGCGGTCAATGGCTTCATACGCAAGATTCACTTTACCGGTTTCAGACCAGGAGAATTCCTTTTCCGTCTCAGACCAGTCAAACTTATTGTATTTTTCATCATAATTCTTTAAATTAAAATTACCTTCCACTACTGGTAACGCTTTCACATTCATACGACAAACTCCCCCTTCATTCGGCTCTATATTTTTATTATAGTATAAGAATCGAATTATCTCAATTTTTAAAATATTGGGCACTTCCATATTAGGGAAATCCCTTCTTGGTGAAGGTTGAAAGTTACTGGTATATGGTCATGGTCAAGGTGCATCCATATGGTAGCCGGGAAAGAAGGAGCACTGTAACAAAAGCGCCTTGAACTTTCTGAATTATGCCCCTTGTTTTCATGTATAATTTATGTAAGCTTTCCATTCGGTTTAAAAGCGATGCTTCGGAATGCGAGAGTGTAAGATTACTATATAACAAGGGTGGTGAAAGAATGGAATATAGTAAGACCTTTTACACTAAGGAACTGCAGACATTAAGCGGAACGCTCATCATCGAGGGACCGTTAAGCGGAGAAAAAATGTCCGCTTATGAGTTTCATGAAGACTTGGTCGCCTTTCGCCCCCCTGCTTTGCAGCATAAAGCGTTAATAGAGATAGCAGACTTGCCTGAAGGCAGGATCTTCATCGCCCGTGAAAATGAAACAATCGTGGGGTATGTAACTTACTTATATCCCGATCCCTTGGAGCGCTGGTCGGAAATCAAGATGGAGGACCTGATTGAGCTTGGTGCAATCGAGGTCATCCCTAAATACCGGGGTGCCTCGGTCGGGAAGAACCTGATCCGCCTTTCAATGGAAGACGATTCGGTTGAAGACTTCATCATCATCACCACTGAATACTATTGGCATTGGGATTTGAAAGGGACAGGGCTGAATATTTGGGACTATCGCAAGGTCATGGAAAAAATGATGAGTGCGGGTGGCTTGGTCTACTTTGCAACAGATGATCCTGAAATCAGTTCCCACCCGGCCAACTGCCTGATGGCCCGAATTGGCAAAAGAGTCCCGCCGGAATCCATCCAGAAGTTCGACCAATTGCGTTTTATGAATCGGTTTATGTATTAAAGAGGAGAGGAAGAGGAGGAAGGAAAATGATTGTTGAAACAATAATGAATGAGGATGTCATCACCCTCACTCCAACGGATACCATCCATAGCGCTGTCTTGATCATTAGGGAGAAACGAATTCGCCATATACCCATTGTCGATGAAAGCTTTCAACTTGTGGGATTAGTCAGCGACCGTGATATTCGGGATGCTGCCCCTTCTATTTTCCGTACCGAAGAATACAAAAATGATTTACAAAAACCATTATCAAGCATCATGAAAACGGAAATAATCACGGGGCACCCGCTTGATTTCGTGGAAGAAATCGGGGCTGTTTTTTGTGATAACAATATCAGCTGCCTTCCAATCGTAAAGGGCAGGAAGTTAGTGGGCATCATAACCGGTTCTGATTTACTTCATTCATATGTTGAGTTGACAGGAGTCAATCAGCCCGGTTCCCAAATCGAAATCAGAATCCCGGATAAGGCAGGTTCCCTTCATGATATTGCCCATATTTTCAAAAGGCGCAATACGAATATCCTGAGCACCCTTGTTTATCCTGAAAAAAATGGAACCGATTATAAAATTCTTGTAATTCGTGTACAGACGATGAATCCATTTATGGTGGTGGAGGATTTGAAGAAAGAAGGCTATACCGTTTTATGGCCTAGTCTACCGGGGATTTCACATGAATGATACATCCCTTTTCGTCTATTCGGATGAACTCCTTACCTACAAATTCAACGATGATCATCCATTCAATCAAAAACGGCTTAAACTCACGCTTGATTTATTAAAAAAACACCATGCCATCAATGATGATCAAATTATCAAGCCAAGAATGGCTACCGATGCAGAATTGGAACTGATCCATGATCACCATTATGTAAACGCTGTCAGATTAGCGGGCCAGGGAAAGCTCCCCCCTGAAAAGGCAGTAAATTATGGACTGGGAACAGAGGATACCCCTATCTTCCCCAATATGCACGAAGCAAGCGCCTTGCTTGTAGGCGGTACCTTGACGGCTGTGGATGCCGTCATGACCGGTCAGTCCCTGCACGCACTTAATCTTGGCGGTGGCCTGCATCACGGTTTCCGCGGGAAAGCTTCGGGCTTTTGCATTTACAATGATAGTTCGGTCGCGATTAAATACCTGCAAAAGAAATATGGGGCGCGTGTCTTGTATGTCGATACCGATGCACATCATGGTGATGGAGTCCAATGGTCATTTTATGATGATCCCGATGTATGCACCTTATCCATTCATGAAACGGGGCGCTACTTATTTCCCGGCACCGGCACGATTAACGAGCGAGGCCAGGGTAAAGGCTACGGCTATTCATTCAACATCCCGGTCGATGCGTTCACAGAAGATGAATCCTGGCTCGAATGCTATAGGGCTTCCTTTAAAGAGGTCATTGAATACTTCAAACCGGATGTCATATTAACGCAAAACGGAGCCGATTCCCATTATTACGATCCGCTCACCCATTTATCTGCGACCATGAAGATTTTTAGGGAAATACCAAAGTTGGCCCATGAAATGGCCCATAAGTATTGCGAAGGACGGTGGATTGCAGTAGGCGGCGGCGGATATGATATATGGCGCGTCGTCCCGAGGGCTTGGGCGAGGGTCTGGCTTGAAATGACGGATAATGATATTTCAGGTCCCCTATCAAAGGAATGGCTCGATAGCTGGCAGCCTGAGTCCCCTGTTCCCCTACCGGCTGAATGGGATGACATGGAAGATATATACGAACCCATTCCGAGAAAGCCTGAAATTACCGAGAAGAATGCCCTGACGCTTGAAAAGGTCCTTTATCCCATCAGGTCTTCCAAGCAAACATCGAAAAGCAATGAACAAAGTTAACCAAAAGATCGTTGAAAAACGATCTTTTTTTGTTCGGTCAAACATTTGGGAAACAAAAAGAGAGTGCCATCGGGACACTCTCCAAACCAGTTATTTCGTTGATTGACGGTTTTCAATCCGATGCGGCAGGATCACCTTTTCAAGACCTTCCTCCACTTGTTCTTTATTCATCAACTTTGTAAGAAGCCTCATCGCAACCGCACCAATATCATATAAAGGTTGAACGATCGTCGTGATTTGCGGACGCACCATCAATGTCAATCTCGTATTATCGAAGCTGATCACTTCAAAGTCTTCCGGTACATTATACCCTTTGTCCTGTGCGGCATGGACAATACCAAGCGCCATTTCATCAGCACCGGCGATGAAAGCCGTCGGCCTGTCTTCAACTTCCAGGTACTTTTCAAAAGATTCAATTCCTGAATCATATGTATAATCACCTTCAACAATATACCTTTCATCAAATGAAAGACCAGCTTCTTTCAATCCTCGTTTATATCCAGTCAGTTTCATTTCATTAATCAGCGCGGAAGGGTTTCCGCTTACAAAAGCGATATGCTTGTGGCCTTTATTAGCAAAGAAGGTCACTGCGTCAAATGCCGCCGCCTCATAATCAATATTAACAGATGGAACTTGCCCGCTTTCATCTACCGAACCTGCCAGAACGATCGGAACCGGTGAATTCGTAAACTCTTTGACATGCTCATCAGAAATGTTGCCGCCCATGAATACGATGCCATCCACTTGTTTTCCAAGCATCGTATTCAGCAAATGGAATTCCTTATCTATATTCTCGTCAGAACTGCTTAGAATGATATTGTATTTATACATGGTGGCTATATCTTCTATGCCCCGTGCCAATTCGGCAAAAAAGATGCTCGAGATATCCGGGATGATGACCCCGACAGTAGTCGTTTTCTTCGAGGCAAGTCCCCTTGCCACTGCATTCGGTCGGTACCCTAACTTTTCAATCACATCGGAAACTTTCTTCCTTGTTGCAGGCTTTACATTTGGATTCCCGTTAACTACGCGGGAAACGGTGGCCATGGAAACATTCGCCTCACGTGCCACATCATAAATGGTTATATTATTCATTCATCCATTCCTCCATTTCTTTCATTTTCCCCATAAAAGACCCGAATTATTTCGGAAAAAAATCTTTTATGCGTTTTTCTCTATAAGGAAGATTATTTTAGGAACGATCTGCCTAACAAAAAACAGTCCTACTCTCTTCTCAGTCAAATATTCAATACCCTATTCAAGTATAAAATTCACATAGATATCACTTTATGTATGACTCAATCTTCCGAACAGTTCTCATTCTTGTTATTTATCATACGATAGTCGAATCTTTCCTGCAATCCAATAGTGCTTATTTCGAAGGTTTTTCTGTAAAAACTAGTATTTTACCATTAAAAAAAGCCCTTGCCAAGTTGGTAAGGGCCGTAAATAGATCAATTCAAGACATTCTTAGCTTAAACAGTTACCCAGTTCAAACGTTTAATTTCATCGTAGAATTCATCAAATTGTTTGAAGTCCATTTGCTGTGCAGAATCCGATAGAGCAACGGAAGGATCCGGATGCACTTCAGCCATAACACCGTCAGCACCGATTGCAAGAGCCGCTTTAGCCGTAGGAAGCAATAGATCGCGACGTCCAGTTGAATGCGTTACATCAACCATGACCGGTAAATGTGTTTCTTGTTTTAAGATCGGTACAGCAGAGATATCAAGTGTATTTCTTGTTGCTTTTTCGTAAGTGCGGATACCGCGTTCACAAAGGATGATGTTGCCATTGCCCTGCGACATGATGTATTCAGCTGCATGAATGAACTCTTCAATCGTTGCAGCCAGTCCGCGTTTTAACAGAACTGGTTTATTTACTGCACCTGCCGCTTTTAGCAAGTCGAAGTTCTGCATGTTCCGCGCCCCGATTTGGATGACATCGATATGATCGATTGCCGCTTCAATATCATTGGCACTCACGATTTCACTGATGACAGCCAAGCCGTATTCATCAGCAACGCGTTTAAGTATTTGTAAACCTTCCAAACCAAGCCCTTGGAAGTCATATGGAGATGTACGTGGCTTAAAGGCACCGCCGCGCATCAATTTCAAACCTTTAGCTTTAATGACTTCCGCCACCGCAGCTGTCTGTTCATAAGATTCAACGGCACATGGTCCGAAAACGAAGCTAGGGATCCCGTTACCTACCAATTCACCCTTGATGTCGATGATCGTGTCTTCAGCTTTTTGTTTTCTTGATACAAGAAGCGTCTTCTTCTGATCATCCTTTTGCAGCTCCAAGCCCAATTTAAAGATTTCTTTGAAAATATGTTTAATCGAACCAAGATCAAGCGGTCCTTGATTATTGGCTTCGATAAGATCCAGCATTGTTCTTTCACGGACCGGATCGTAACGGTTTACACCTTGTTTTTCTTTAACGCGACCAATTTCCTGTACAAGTTCAGCACGTTGATTAATAAGATGTAATAACTGAAGGTTCACATCATCCAGTTGATTACGAAGTCCATCAAGCTCTTTGTTGCTCATTACAAATCCATCCCTTCGTTTTTTAAAATAGAAATCGGTTCAGCGGATTCAAACTAAAAAAATCCCATCCGGATCCTCGAACATCCACCCCGATTGTTTTATCAATGAAAAATTTAGAATATTTCATGTATGATTAAATCAATTATAAATGAAGTGTCCATAAATGTCACTATATTTTTCTTTAATAATTAAACGCTTTTAAGCATTAAAGTTATAAATGCATAAAACTAGGTTCGGCTCATGCCAGAAAAACGATTACACAGAATATTGAAACAGATCCGTTGTAGGAATTATATTGGAAATAGAACAGGAAAGCTATCATTTAATTGATCATTTTTCACAAGAGCATAGAAAAGTTTAAATCTTCTGCCACTTTTCCGAAGCTGAGAAATGTTTAAAGAGTCTTTACGGAAGGGCCTCTCTAGAAAAGGTTTCCCCAGGATAAACATCCTTAGGCCCGCCAATCAATGGAATAATAAAAGGCCGGACCCCTTACCAAAGGGATCCGGCCTTCACATTCATTCTGTAATGGCCTTGCTCAATGAATCATATGTAATCCGCCAATGAGATTCATTCCACACAGGCTTTCCACCTTTAAAAAGGATGGCCTGAGGTGATTGATGTTTGACCTCAAAGGTTTCTGCCACATAATTGGATAGTGGACGAGCTTCCTGGACGGCCAAATAGGCCGTTTTTAGTTGTTCGTTCCCTAAGGTGTACCTCTCATATTGTTCAAATGCTTCAGCACTTACAGGGCATGTTACGCTATGCTTGAAAAGCAGGAATGTATCCTCTTTTAGAAGCTCATTGAATTGTTCTTCTGTTTCGATTTTGCTCATGACCATATAGCAGTCTCCTTTCCTTGTCATATAAATTTTACCATCAAAAAGGCGATGAAGCCATCGAAGCACTTCACCGCCTTATTCTTCGTCCCTTAATGCCTCTTCATTCCCATTAAAGGAATCCAGGGAGTTTAATTCTTTAGTTTACTCTCCGTTTCATCAAATGCCTTTTTCGCTTCATCAAGTTTTAATTTTGCCGCATTCTTGTTTCCGCTTGTAGGATCTGCAGGATTATTTTCCGAATCATTGCTGTTAGCAAAGTTCGTTTCGACGGATACGATAGGTGCATCGGTAGTTCCGGTTACATCAATATCCTTATTGCTTGAATTGGTTGTATCATCAGCAGCGTCGCCGTTTTCTTTTCCTGTTTTCAGGCTCTTCACTTTGTTGACGATATTCGAAGATTTATTGGAAACGATTTCCGTGACGGAGTTTGTTTTTTCTTTTGCAGTATCAGCAAGGACTGTACCTTTTTCCATCGCCGTTTGTCTTAATCTTTCTGTTTTCTCGGAAATGTTTCTAGCTTGTTCATTGAAGTCATTCCTTAATTCCTTGCCTGTTTTCGGAGCCATGAACAAAGCTGTAGCCGCTCCGATCATCCCGCCGATCAAGGCGCCAATCATAAAGTCCTTAGAATTGATCGAGTCGCGTTCGTCCTCATATGATTTCTGATAGTCCTTTGTCGGAAATTCTTTTTGAGTCATAATACATTCCCCTTTCAATTTTCAGTTCATTTTTATTTAACTAGATTTTATGATCTAGAACGTAAAAACCTTTTTTTAGGTAAGTTATCTGTTTCCAGCGCTTCCCTTTCTAACTCTGCCCTTTCAGTCGGGGTCGGGGCTGCCTGTTTGCTTCTGGACTTCCATTTGTCCCTGATCTCCATGGCTACATTACTCCATTGTACAATTTGTGAGATTCTTTCTTGATTATTATCAATCTCAGCCTGCACTTTATGGGAAACCTTTTGGATGGAAGAATTAAAGCTGGAGATGGATGTACCTACATCCTTCACCGCATCCACCACCGTGTTCAGGTTTTCTGACTTTTGCTGCAAATCTTCAGCCAACGTATTCGTTTTATGTAATAACTGAGTAGTTTCGAGCGTTATGCCCTGCATTTGGCTCTCTAGTCCTGTCAGCGTCCGGGCCACACTGTCCAGGGTAGTTTGAAGTGATGTCAGTACCTTCGTTAGAAAAATAACGAGTACCAAAAAAGCTATCGCTGCAACAGCAGCACTTACGTATAAAATAATCTCCATTGGAACACCTCCGAAAAAAATCGACTTATTTAATAGCTGTTAGATATTAATTACCCCTTCCCTATTATTATAAACGTATTTATTTTTTCAATATACCCTATCAAACCCTAATCTGGAAATATTGTTGTCTGAATCCAGTTCCTCCGTGAAATTCATGGGTGACACTTATGGCAGGAAATCGGGTATGATAGAAAAGATAAGTCGAATTTAAACAATGGAGGTATTTTTTATGAAAGATCCCAGAATTGGTACATTGGCCAAAAACTTAATCAATTATTCCGTGAAGCTTCAAAAAGGTGAAAAAATCTTGATCGAAAACTTTGGATTGCAGCGTGAACTTGTTAACGCACTTGTGAATGAAGCCTATGCAGCAGGTGGTTACCCATTCGTCCTGTTAAAGGATCACCAAGTGGATCGGGCCTTGCTGATGGGTGCTAAAGAAGAACAGTACAAGATGATGGGTGAGTTTGAAGCAAACGTAATGAAACATATGGATGCTTATATCGGGCTTCGTGCCGGGGATAATATCAATGAACAATCCGATGTCCCTTCAGAGAAGATGGCGATTCATGGACAGACAGTCGGTAAAGTACATAGAAATATCCGCGTGCCAAAAACAAAATGGGTCGTACTTCGCTACCCGACAAATTCCATGGCCCAATTAGCCAAAATGAGCACAGAAGCATTCGAAGACTTTTATTTCGAAGTCTGCAACCTCGACTATGGCAAAATGAGTGCAGCAATGGACAACCTTGTTGAATTGATGGATAAAACGGATAAGGTCCGCTTAACTGGGCCCGGTACGGATCTAACCTTCTCCATCAAAGACATTAAAGCCATCAAATGTGCGGGTGAGCTGAACATTCCTGACGGTGAAGTATATACGGCTCCAGTTAAAGATTCCATCAATGGAGTGATTTCGTATAATACTCCTTCCCCATATCAGGGTTTTACTTTTGAAAACGTGAAGTTGACATTCAAGGATGGAAAAATCGTTGAAGCGGTCGCGAATGATACGGAACGCATCAACAAAATTTTTGATACTGATGAAGGCGCACGATATGTCGGTGAATTTGCAATTGGTGTAAATCCTTATATTCTACACCCGATGCAAGATATCCTCTTTGATGAAAAAATTGATGGAAGTTTTCATTTCACTCCAGGACAATGCTATGATGATGCCTTTAACGGAAACCATTCAGACATTCACTGGGACCTGGTCAATATCCAGCGGCCTGAATATGGCGGCGGGGAAATCCATTTTGATGACGTCTTGATACGTAAGGACGGACGCTTCGTTTTACCTGAATTGGAAAATTTAAATCCGGAAAATTTAAAATAACCCAATAAAAAAACGACCGATCCGCTACAACGGATGGTCGTTTTTTTTATTTTACCTGCAGTGAATGCTCATAGGCTGCTTGGAATTTTTGAATGTCCCCCGCACCCATAAATAACACGACACTGTTATCATGGTTTTGCAATATAGATGTTGTGTTCTCCGTAATCAGTTCGGCACCTGGAATCTTATCTTGAAGGTCTTCAATCGATAACTTTCCTTGATGTTCACGAGCAGATCCAAAAATTTCACATAAGTATACTTTGTCGGCCAAATTCAAGCTGTCGGCGAATTCATCCAGGAATGCCTGCGTTCTCGAGAAAGTATGCGGCTGGAATACAGCAACAACTTCACGCTCTGGATATTTCTGACGAGCCGAGTCAACAGTTGCAGAGATCTCGGTCGGATGGTGTGCATAATCATCAATGATGATCTGACTTCCGATTTCCTTTTCGGAGAACCGGCGTTTAACTCCGCCAAAAGTCCGCAATTGGGCTTTCACAGCTTCCGTATCCAAGTTTTCATATTTACAAAGTGCAATGACACCAAGTGCATTCAACACATTATGCTTTCCAAAAGTAGGAATAGTGAATGTATCATAGTAATTGTTCCTTACATGCACATCAAAAGTCGTGCCATCCGGAGTGACGGAAACATTTTTCGCTTGAAAATCATTTCCTTCTGCAAATCCGTAAAAAATAACCGGTACTTTCGCCTGAATATGTGGTAAATGCTCATCATCCCCGCACGCAATGATGCCTTTGTTGACTTGAAGGGCCATCGTTTGGAAAGCCTCGAACACGTCTTCGACATTAGCGTAATAATCAGGATGATCAAAATCGATATTCGTCATGATTGCATAATCCGGATAATAGGAAAGGAAATGACGGCGATATTCACATGCTTCGAAAACGAAGTAATCAGAATTCACGATTCCTTTACCCGTTCCATCCCCAATCAAGAAGGATGTCGGTTTAGCGCCCCCCATTACATGGGCAAGTAAGCCGGTCGTCGATGTTTTACCATGCGCTCCCGTAACCGCCACGCTGATGAAGTTTTTCATGAAATCACCTAGGAAACGGTGATAACGGATAATCGGCAAATCAAGTTCTTTTGCCTTCAAGATTTCCGGATGACTATCCGGAAACGCATTTCCTGCAATGATGGTCATTCCAGGTTGAATATTTTCCTCGTTGAAAGGAAGGATTTTAATCCCGGCTTTTTCTAATGCCAATTGTGTAAAAAATTCTTTTTCGTAATCGGAACCCTGCACTTCAATATTCATATCATGCAGTATTTGTGCAAGAGCACTCATACCCGACCCTTTAATTCCCACAAAATGGTAAGCAGTCATAAAGCGAACCTCCACCAATCGTCTACCTGTATGACAGTATATGACGTCATCTTTTATTTGTTTTTCCATTACGAGACTTGTTAGTAACGCAATTTCTTCATAGGTTTTCGAACTTTTATTTTCAATCATTCATCAACAAAAAACTATTATATCACTTTTTTATTCATTCATCCATGTCAGGCAGATGCCAATTTATCAAATCATTGGCTTTTCCCTCAATTAAGGTGATAAAAAAGGGTTTTCACCCTTTCACATTATATACAATTTCCTTTTATTAGGTTCTCTTAATTAACATGTAAAAATTCCAGCTCTTCTTGCGTAATCAATACATCCCTGGGCCTTGAGCCCCTGGATTCGGAAACGACCCCCTGTTGCTCCATCATTTCTATTAGACGCGATGCACGGTTATATCCGACACGGAAACGCCGTTGGACGCTCGACGCGGATGCGGCCTGCTGGCTCACGACAAATTCACATGCCTCGAAAAACAGTTCATCCGCTTCTTCCGTGACCTGGGCCCTGTTCAGCAAGTCTTCCTGTTCAAACAGGTATTTCGGCTGTTGCTCCCGTTTAACATGGTTGACCACTTGATCGATTTCTTCATCACTCACGAAAGTCCCTTGCAGGCGCACCGTTTTTGAAGAGCCGTTTTCAGCGAATAACATATCTCCTCTTCCCAAAAGTTTTTCTGCACCGCCGCTATCGATGATTGTACGGGAGTCCACTTGAGAAGAAACCGAAAAAGCGATCCTTGTCGGGATATTTGCCTTGATCAATCCAGTTATGACATCGACTGAAGGTCTTTGAGTGGCTACAATCAAATGGATGCCGCAGGCACGGGCCTTTTGAGCAATCCGGCAAATCGCTTCCTCTACATCAGCCGGGGACATCATCATTAGATCTGCAAGCTCATCGATGATCACCAGGATATAAGGCAGCTTGCTTGAATATTGACCGGCTTTTTCCGCTTGTTCATTAAAGCGGGTGATATCACGTACACCGGCATGTACAAACAATTCATAACGCCGTTCCATCTCCTCTACAGCCCATTTTAACGCAGCCGTAGCGGCTTTTACATCGGTTATGACTGGACTGACCAAATGCGGGATCCGGTTATATGGGGCTAGCTCGACCATTTTCGGATCGATCAACAGTAATTTCAGCTCCTGCGGCGTCGCTTTATACAGCAAGCTGACCAGCATGGTGTTGATACAGACACTTTTCCCCGACCCCGTTTGCCCGGCTATCAAACCATGCGGCATCTTTCTCAAATCCGTGATGATCGGCTGACCGGATATATCGAGGCCTAAAGCCACGGCAAGCGGTGATTCATGCTCTTGAAACTCAGTACTTTCCAAAACCTCACGCAAAAATACCGGTTTGCTTTTCCTGTTCGGAATCTCGATGCCGATTGTATGTTTACCCGGAATGGGCGCTTCCATCCTCATATCCTGGGCAGCAAGGCTTAATTTGATGTCATCCATCAGGTTCGTCACTTTATTAACCTTCACTCCCGGCTCCGGATGCACCTCGAAACGAGTGACTGCCGGTCCTTGGGTGACATTGACGACCTTTGCACGGACATTGAAATTTTTCAATGTCTGATCAAGTAATACAGTCTGTTCCCCGAGCCACTCATCATCATGCACAGCATAAGTGGGAGGTGTCAGCAATTCGATATTCGGAAACACATAGTATGGATTATCATCCGCTTCCACGGAACCAAAAACTTCAAGGGCATTGCCCTGGCCACTTTCCGCTGTTTCTGTTAATACCGCTTCTTGATACCCATCTCCAGAAATGGGGGATTCCTGTTCTAGAAGCGGCTTAGGGTCGGAACCAATAACGGATTCACCTGCATTTTCAGGCCCGCCGGCGGTTTTGGTGTCCAAAAAGGCAGATGTAATGTCCCGAGTCTCCTCTTTCGGCATAACTCTGCCTTCCTCCGGTTTCCGTTCGGGAATAGCGGATGGTTCCGCTTGTCCTGCCTCCGTTTGGGCAGCATCATCCATTGCTCGTTTATCAGGTGAAACTACTGCCCTTTCCGGATTAAGGCTTTTTTTTTCCGGCATCATTTTATTCATGAAGCCATTTTTTTCCCGATCTTGCTTAAGCATCATCACATTAAATGGAATATGTTTTTTCGGACTTTTAGGCTGCACTTCAGGTATTGCCTCAGATGAGTCACTTTCAGGCATTGTCTCTTGACTAACGAATGGTTGATTTGATTGTACAGCAGCCTCCGCATGAACCGATATCGCTTCAGGCCGTGTGTCGTCCGCCTGTTCCATGATGGATACGGCGACTTCGCGTCCAAAATCGACTTGGTCCTGTTCAATAGCCTCTTTTTCTACCTCAGGCTCAATTATGTTAGGCTCGCTTACCGTTTCTTCTGGCAATGACTCAATGGAATTTCTACGAAAGAAAGCGGGTATCTCCGTATCTTCCCTTTTTTTTTCCGCTTGTTCCGGTATAAGAATGGCGGGTTTTGCCGTCATTTCCTCATGTGACGCATCTTTTGAGATTTCAGGGATCGATACCGGAATCTCGATAGCGGGTTCTTCTTTTTTAAAGATGGGCATTTTGCTTTCCAATTCATATTCGACAATTTCTTCAGAAGGGACTATTTTTTTTTCCGGACGACGGAACCCGTAAATCGGTGATGGGATTTCCGTTGGGCGGAATGGAGTATTTGACGGGACTATTTTTGAATTTTCCTCCCGGTCAAGGCTTCTCCGTTTTGGTTCAGGATCCCTTACAGGCCTTCTCGTTGTTTCTTTAGTCACATTCTTCCCCTGTTTGGGTTCGTTGTCTTCCCTATTTCTTTCCCTAGGTTTTCTTTTATTCTGCTCCCGGTCTGGAATGAGCGGAAACTTGAACTGGCCTTTTGGATATTGAAACAGGATTTTCGTATCCGGGTCTGGCGTCTGGGACATTTTTTCCACTTTTTGATTGTAAACCTTTATTTCTTCTTTCTTTGACTTCGTAAGCTTCGAAAAATCCATTTTCCTCAATGTCTCTTCATCAAGCGGTTCATCTATAATAATCTCTTCGATTTCAATAATTTCCTCTGCTTGGAACCATTTTTTCATCTTATTTAGCCATTTCAAAACTATCACTCTTTCTACATCTGTAGTTATGTAACTAATTCTACCAGTTATTTTAAAAATATCGAGAAAATTTAAGCTAAATTGGGATTAGTATCTACTTTTTTATCACATTCTTGCTACCTTAACGTATTTCGCAGAACTCCTACCCTATTAAACCCCTTCTGCAATGGGTTTAAACCTATCATCACGAAATAACATTAGCCCCTAGTCTACTATTTAAATAAAACACAGCTGTTAAATCGCGTTTACAAAGAGATTAAGTTTTTTATGCTGACTTGAAAACAGACTGGCCAATTCATTGCATCATCCTTCATGAAACCTCCGGCAGAATCCTATTGCCTGTCGCAACCCATAAAACACCGTTCGTTAATACCGAACGGTGTTTTGTGGGTTTCTCCGTTTTTTTTGCAAACGAAGACCAAAGGACTAGTTCCATTCATAAAAACGGCAAACAACCTGCGCCACTGATTTGGAAGCGATCAAAAGGGCATCTTCATCAATGTCGAATTTAGGATGGTGATTGAAATATGCCTTCTCCACCCCTTTCGGTTTACAGCCAATGTAAAAGAAGCAGCCTGGTATCTTTTCTGCATAATACGAAAAATCTTCTGAACCTGATAAAACCGGAAATTCGACTACCTTCTTAATCTCTTTGTCATTCATGCTTTCCAGGCTATTTTTCACGAATTCAGTCAGTTCAGGGTCATTATATAGTGGAGGATAATCGGGCACATATGTAAGTTCGCACTGAACATCGAATGTTTTATCCATATTTTCAAAATATTACAATTATATTATCACCGATTAAAAAATAAATATCAACTACAAGAGAGTTATAAACTCTATCAAACTTTAAAAGGACCGCTGCCAGATGCTGGCACGGTCCTTTTGTGATTCCCTATATTATTGTTCACGCTTTTTGTTTTTACCCATAATGAAGATGGGCTCCAACTCATTTTCTTCGTAAAGGAATGATAGAGCCGTAATCGGAACATGACCGCTGGCAAAGAAGCTCATCGCCATTTGCGCCAGAATATCATAGCCCGTATCATTCTTCACATCGGCAATGATGATGACATCCTGATGGGGAATGGCCACAGCCATGGTTCCCTCGACCTTGTCCTTCATCTCCCGAAGCCATGATTCATTCAGGATCCTGCTGGCATCATATCCATCATTCGTGTTCAAAAAATAAAATGCATTACCTGCAACGATATCCGACTTCATTTCAGTGGAGAGCGAACGGGCATTAAAAAGGGCAATTTCACGGATCCTGTCACCCTGCCAGTTTTCCCGTTGAATCATCTTTTCATCTATAAGACGGTAGGTTTTACCTAAATCAAGGGCATAAAAAATCCGGGTTTCAGCTGTATGCTCATCGAATAAAAACGGATTTCCGTCTTCCGATTCCATTGGAAAGGAGGTCGAGCGGATGACTGGGAAAATGAATTTCTCCTTGCCTTCCATGCTGTGTTCTCCCCCCATCACATTCAGGGCCTCTTCCACGTAATAAATAATTTCATCGATGGCCTTTTCCCGTACGTTTTCATAGTTAGCAAGTACAGGAGGCAACTCGATGGTGATCCCTTTCCCGGTCTTCACATTTTCCACCCGTAACGTATCTTGCTTGCTATCGAATTTGAATGTCCGACTCTCATCTTTTAAACGTTCCTTCAAAATATTTTTCAGCTTAGTGCTGTCCATTTTCATGACTGACCCTCCTCTTCATTGAAAAATCCCCAGCGAGAAGGGGATTATGATTATAGTGATTGAATGAATTCCTCAATTTGTTCTTGCGTTTTGCGATCCTTGCTCACGAATCTGCCTAGCTCTTTACCATTATCATAGGCGATGAAACTTGGTATACCGAATACATCATTAGCCGCACACACATCGATGAATTCATCACGGTCCACATAAATGAATGTAAAATCAGGAAATTTCGTTTCTATCTCCGGCATTATCGGTTCGATTACACGGCAATCTCCACACCATGTAGCGGAAAAAAGAAAGATATGTTTGCCTTCATTTTTCAATGCATCATATTGCTCGACGGTTTGTAACTTTTCCATTTGAATATTCCTCCTGCTCTAAATGACACCTTAATTTTTTATAATCCCATCATACCAGACTCTCCCCGAATCAACCATTAATACGGATCGGTTGAAAGGCAGGGTTCAGCTTATCTCTGGGGCACGGATGAAACGATTTCCATCATTTGTTTTGCATCGGTTTTTAATTGGTCTTTATCCGTTTCCGTTGTCAGTTTCACCCCGCCGATCCCCACTGCAAGCTCATACTTTTCTTTCGGTATTTCTTTAATTGAAATAAAGCCGAATTTATCATCAGTTTGAAAAGAATGCAGCACTTCAAATTGATCCTCTTGTTCCTTAATCGCCAAATATAACACGGAACTGTCTTCTTTTTCATTTGGATTGACAAATAATATATAAATCTGATCACCTTTTTGTAAAATCAAGTTATTATCATGTTCTTCCACTACTTTAAAATCCTTGGGCAGATGGACCTGAATTAGCCCTGCCTCTTGATTGGGCTGTTTTTCATCGTCACGAAAAGCCACTTCAGCAGCCTTCATTGCCTTTTCGGTTTGTCTCTCGATCCCTGAGCAGCCTACGATCAAACTGCTTATCAACAGGATAACAAGGAAATTCTTATTCGATAAAGCCATCGTCATTCCTCCAGCCGTCTCTTTTACTATCTTATGGATAATATTATCCTTATTTATGGAATTCATCCATTTTCTAAAAAACATGGTACAATGAAAGCAATTTTAATATCGAGGAGGAAAACAATGAAGTTAACCGTTTATCTTGCTGGGGAAATCCATTCAAATTGGAGAAGTGAGTTGAGAGATAAGGCCGCTGCTCTGAAGCTTCCATTAGAATTCCTCGGCCCGATGGAAAATCATGAACGCTCCGATAATATCGGTGAAGATGTCCTCGGGGAACAGCCGAATCCTATCCTGAAGGATGCAGCCGCTTCCCAAATCAATAATATACGGACAGGTCTTTTGATGAAAAAAGCCGATCTTGTCGTCGCTCTGTTTGGCGAGAAATATAAGCAGTGGAATACTGCCATGGACGCAAGCACCGCCATTGCCCTGGGAAAACCGCTTATTTTGATTCGCCCGGAAACCCATCACCATGCCTTAAAGGAATTATCGGAAAAGGCGAGTGTCACGGTCGAATCCGTGAACCAAGCCATGAAGGTGCTTTCCTATATTTTTGAAGACGGGCTGTAAATCTCCCTGCCCTTAACCATGAAGGGCTGATCATTTCATATTTACAAATAAAAAAGCTTGCAGGGGCAAATTAGATGCCTAACCCCTGCAAGCGAATAACGAATGATTTTGATGGTTGAATATTATCCCTTTTTAATCGGAATCCAAATTTCGGAGTAATAGTCAGGATTTGAAGCATCCGCATTGTCGTATACTTCCAATTCAGGAGTTCCGGCATGTTCATGACCGCTCGTAGGGAACCATTCGGAAAAAATCCGCTTCCAAGCTTGTTGCATGCTATCAGGCATAGGTCCGTGAACTTCAAATACAACCCACTTGGAAGCCGGTATCGTAAGGGTCGAAAACTCTTCAGGCACTTTCCCGGCATACTCTGCACCTATCCAATAATCCATCGTTTCACTTTTTCCCACATTACGCTTATCGACACATACACCAAGCAAGCCATTTATTTGGCCATTGTTCAACTTCGCTAACCTATCTCCTGTTCCATTCGAATTGACTTTCTCCCACAACTTTGGAATCCCAATCAAATTCTCTTCATTAACCAAGGAAAACTCTTGCTTGATTCCAATCAATTGAAAGGAATCCCTTTCAAGGATATTGTATTTCACCGGTTTTGCCCCTTTCAGAATGACCTGTATCATCAGGCGTTCATAGAATTTCAGCTTTCCCATATACTTTCGCGCTTCGCTTGGAGATACCCCATGCTGCCTTCGAAAAGCTTTTGAGAATGCCTCGGGGGTGTCATAGCCGTACTTGTAGGCTAAATCAATGACCTTGCCATTTGTGGATGATATCTCCTGGGCAGCTAAAGTCAGTCTTCGACGCCGGATATATTCACCAATGGATATATCCGTTAAAATGGTGAAGGTCCGTTGAAAATGAAAAGCCGAGGCATTCGCCTGCCTGGAAATGCTCTCGATCGTAAGGTCCTCCAATAAGTGCTCCTCGATATAGTCGATGGCCTTTTGGATTGATTCAACCCACCCCATATCCGCTCACCCCTTGTCACTATAGTAGCAAGACCGCTCAATAAAACCCTGTCTTATTCTGCTCAGTTTTGGCAGTGTTCGTTTCCATTCGAAGACGCCTTTCCATGACAGTGATTCATAAATCGTGCTTTCTCATTTTCAGTTTATATTCGTGTTGACCGGCTAGCATCCTCATGATGTGAAGGAACATATCGCCCCTCGTGATTCGCTCATTTGTAAATACGCCGATCGCCCCTTCCTTTTTGCTAATATTCTCTTGCTTTGTGAAGGCGTCCATCACCGGGCCCAACTCTTCACCGTCCAGCACCTTCCCGGCAACGATTCCCGGAACCGGGATTCTCGCTCCGGCAGCTACAAAAACCTCACCGTCCCTCGTGGCCATTGCACCCCAATTACACAGAAACAGGGCTTGTCCCATTTTCACGACACCGCCTTCAAGTCCGATACCCATATCGGCATCACTGTGTATCAAGCAATTCCGGGCACGTGTCATGGCCCCCTCCATCGTTTCCTCGTCTGAAAAAGGCTGTTCCGGGACCCCGCTCTCCACTTGAAGCGAAATGATTTCAGCATCTTCATATACACCAAGCACGGCACTTACTTTCGCCGGATTCTTACTGCCTACTGCTATTTTCAATATAATTACCTTCCTTCTATGTAAAAAAAGCTGATGGAAAAGGATTCATGACAGCATCCCTTTCCATTCCAGCTTCTTCCATCAACCGTTTTTTATCAAGGTCTCGAATGTCGTTTTATCACAGGAACGAACCAATTTCCCAATCAGTTCACGGGCAGCGGCATAATCATCAATATGAATCATGGATGCATGTGTATGAATATAGCGGGAACAAATGCCGATCACCCCGCTTGGAATGCCTTCGTTTGCAATATGGACTTGCCCTGCATCCGTGCCGCCCTGGGAAACGAAATATTGATACGGAATCTCATTCGACTCGGCCGTATCAAGGATGAATTCCCTCATGCCGCGATGCGTAACCATCGAACGATCAAAAATGCGGAGCAGTGCCCCTTTTCCCAACTGGCCAAATTCATTTTTACTGCCGGACATATCGTTCGCCGGACTTGCATCCAAAGCAAAGAAAAGATCCGGTTTGATCATATGAGCTGCAGTTTGCGCACCTCGTAATCCCACTTCCTCCTGGACGGTTGCCCCGGAATATAAGACATTCGGCAGCGTTTCACCTTTTAAATCTTTTAACAATTCAATCGCAAGTCCGCAGCCATAACGATTATCCCACGCTTTTGCTAGGATTTTCTTCTCATTGGCCATTGGCGTGAATGGACAAATCGGGACAATCTGCTGACCGGGCTTAATACCGATTCTCTTCACATCTTCCTTATCATCCGCCCCAATATCAATCAGCATATTTTTGATATCCATTGGTTTTGAGCGTTGCGACTCATCAAGCAAATGGGGCGGAATCGAACCGATGACACCAATGACCGGACCGTTATCGGTTATGATCTCGACTCTTTGGGCCAAAAGCACTTGGCTCCACCAGCCTCCTAGGGTCTGAAAGCGAATCATTCCATTTTCTGTTACGGATGTGACCATGAATCCCACTTCATCCATGTGCCCGGCAACCAGGACGGTCGGCCCATCCTCATTGCCTCTTTTTACGCCAAATATTCCGCCGAGGCGATCTTGGACGATTTCGTCCGAATACTTTTGCAACTCACTCTTCATGAAACTCCGAACTGCATGTTCATTTCCCGAGGCTCCCGGTAATTCCGTCAATGTTTTAAAAAGCTCCAAAGTCTCATGATTCATTTTTCTACCCCTAACTATGTATTGTTTCTTTCTATTTTACAAAACTTAGCATCATGTTACACTAGAAAGTTCTAATTTATCAGTTTATGGGTAAAATTTCAAATTATTAGTCAAATAAAGCGTTCTTCTGTATACTAGAAGAAGTGATTTTATAAAATGCAATGGAGGAGAAATCAATGAATTGGAAAACGTTTTTACTAGGTACTGCAGCCGGGTTTGCTGCTGGCTATGCAGCAAAACAATTATTGGATCAATCAAGTAAACCTTCTCCCGATAAAGTCTTGGCCCAAGTGAAGGAAACAGTCAAAAAGGACGGAAATATATATGGCTCATGGATCTTGATGAAGCCGGAGAACTATACAAAAAACGATTTGGACTATGAAGTGTACAAAGGCGGGATCACCAGAAATACAGAAGGTAAACGCGAGCAATTCGAATTTGTTGCAGATGCTTCGACAGGAACGATATTGGAGCTTAATGCTCAAAATGATTGAAACAAAAAAGGAGGGCCGTCAGATGACGTCCTCCTTTTGCTTTCCTTTTAACGCTTCCGTTTCAATTCGGCTAGTATCTCCTTACCCGTTGCATCCCATTTGATGGCACAGTATTGGGCATCATGGTAAAAGCTATACCAGGACCCATTTTCCAGTCCGGATTTCATCCACTTTTCCTTCGCCTCGATGGAAGTCATGGGATAATCATCATAAGCGAGGACCCAGAGGACATTCGCATGCGCGTGCGTCGGCATGATATCTGCCATGTGGATCAATCTATCCCCGCCATCTTCTATGATGATGATCGCATGTCCATCACTATGCCCCCCGGTATGGATCATTTTAATGCCGGCCGTAATTTCCCGTTCCCCTTCAAAAGGACGTACAAGAGAAGCGACAGCCTCCCAGTTTTCTGCCCAATATGTACTTTTTGAACGAATATTCGGGTTTTTCATTTCCGCCCATTCCGTTTTGGTCGTTATGATTTCTGCACGCTCGAAAACAGGCACCCAAGTTTCACCTTCACGTTTCGTCAACCCGCAGGCATGATCGAAATGTAGATGGGTCATTAAAATGTAATCGATATCATTTGGCTTAATCCCAAGTCTGCCAAGATCTTCGACAAGATTGGATTCCTCCGTCACCCCAAAATTCCGTTTCTGCTTGTCATTCATCTTTCCATTGCCAATACCGGAATCTATAAGCATATTCAATCCATTAGCCTGGACCAAAATCGGATCCGTACGTAACTCGATTTGGTTATTTTCGTTAACGGGATACTTCTTGGACCAAAGCGGTTTCGGTACAACACCGAACATCGCACCGCCATCCAAGTGTGTCACACCGCCATTCAACCATGTTAATTTTATTTCCCCTATTTGCATCGTTTCCATTTTACCCCTCCTCTGCCTTTAGTTTAACACCCGCTTCCATATATTGAAATCGATAATAATCAAGGCATCCCCGTGAATCATAAACAAAAAAAAAACCAGATGCTATGCACCTGGTTTCTGATCGTTGTTTATTGGAACATTGCTTCCAATCGGTATATCCGATTGCCTTTACTCGAGAACTTTTCTTCATATTCAGTCATGATGTTGCCTTCAAAACTGCTGTTATGCAAATCAAGGCTTACAAACTTCAAGAGCATGCCGTATTCTGAAATACTTTTCAAGGAAGATTCGAATAACCCTTGATTATCCGTCTTGAAGTGAATCTCGCCTTTGTCTGGCAGGATGCCTTCATATACTTCGAGGAAGGTCTTATATGTTAATCGGCGTTTTGCATGACGTGATTTCGGCCATGGATCAGAGAAATTCAAGTAGACGCGATCCACGTCACCTTTTGCAAAATAGTCCCCTAAGTTCGCTGCGTCAACATTCAACAGCTTTAAATTTGGAACATCCGCTTCAATCAGCAAGTCCAATGCAGCGACAATGACGCTTCCATATACTTCAATTCCAATGAAATTCACATCGGGATGGGCCTTTGCCATTTCTGTGATGAAACGGCCTTTTCCCGTACCCACTTCAATATATAACGGATTATCGTTTCCGAAAACTTCATGCCATTTACCTTTATGGCTCACTGGCTGCTGAATTACATATTGTGGAAAATCATTCAAACGGTCTTCAGCCCAAGGTTTATTTCTTAAACGCATGATGACACCCCTATTTATAATATAATCGTTCAAACCATAACACGAGTGTATGGATTCCTGCAAGTTGATTTTTTCAGGAAACCCCCACTGGTCAAATAAAAAAACTGCCGGCCATCCAGGCGACAGTCACTGTAGTTTTCATGTATAAAACTTTCAGCAAAACACACCATAAATAAGTGAAGGGCAGGCGGGCACCACCTGGGAATCCCTTGAATCCATGTTTAAGAAAGGAGAGGCATTATATGCCGCTTTCCCATGAACACCAAATTTCACTATTGAAAGATATATTGACCAACCATCAAACAGACTGCTGCGGATCCGTTTCTGAATGTGAACAGGTTGAAAGGCTCGTCAAATCCTTAATGATCAATATGGAAATTGACAGCAATGTGAAAACGATACTGACGGAGATTTACGAATACAGTCAGACGGGCATCGGTACCGCCGATTTAGATGCACATATTTCAACCCACCAGAACGACCTGTCCCAGTGGGTGGATGATATAGATCAATTCTGATCAGCTGACCATCAATAAAGCTTCCAGTTTTTGCAGTAATTCATTTCTTTCCTCGTACCGCTTCCTGCGATGATGCCATTGGATGGAAAGCACAAGTTGTGAAACCGTGTGCCATTTCATCCTCATCTCCAGGCCTGCGTCAAGCTTCTTGCCGTAACGGGCAAGCCATTGATTCCATTCTTCCCTCGGGACATATGAATAAAGGAGTATGCCGAGGTCAATGGCCGGATCGCCAATGACCGCTCCGTCCCAATCAATCAGGAACAATCCGTCCGTTTCTGTCATGAGCCAATTATTGTGGTTCACATCACAATGACAGACGACTTTTTCGTCGCATTCAATCAACAGGAGATTGTTCTGTAAAAAATGGATGGCCTGTTTGATAATCGGAATGTCCGTAACATCCGAAGATAACCCGGTTTCTATGTCCGTAAGTATACTTTCAGGTCGTAAAGGGGATTTCCCAAGCCTTTTGAGCATGCTTAACAAAGGATCGGATTGATGAATTTTTTGAAGCAGCTTTGCGACTCTTATATTGTTCATTTCCTGCTGAGATAGCTCCCTGCCTTCCATCCAATGCTGGGCCGTAATTACATCCCCATTTTCCAGGCGTTTTGTCCACATTAACTTTGGAACAATGCCCTCAGCTGAAAGAACAGCTAAAAATGGCGATGAATTTCGTTTAAGGAAGAGCTTCTGCCCCTCTTTCTCGGCAATAAAGGCTTCTCCCGTAGCTCCTCCAGCAGGGGATATATCCCACTCCTGACCTAATAAATGTTCCAACTGGTTCACCTTCGATTTCCTCGCTTAATCATACAAATGTGGGTACGTTCACCTAGTGTATGTATTACCACTACTTTGAGTCCATGTTTTATAAAAAATCCGCCTGCTGGCGAAGCTGCATATATACTTGCATCGGGATGATACCCGCAATTAAAAACATCCTCATTTTAGAGAAATAAAAAAATAGCTATTGAGCAATTAAACAATAGCCATAAATTAAATTTTAGTTGAAAAACGGTTTCTTCGTCAAGTACTATAAAACGATTATACGCATAAAACAAAAACAAATAAATCATTTCATATTTTTGTATCGGTTATCAGCCTGTAACATGACGCGCAATTTCTCTTTCAGAACCACTGCAGCTACTTCGTTCCTACCAACAATTTCCCCATCAGACTGGATTTTCACTGCCCCTTCATTCTTCATTTTTATCTTTTTACCGGAAAAAGAATCAACATTTTTAATGTTCAGGTGACCGCCCCATAAAACGGTGATGAAGACGGTCAATAATTTCAACAAAGGAATATCATGGACCGCAATCACGTTCAACCTGCCATCATCCAGCTTCGACATCGGTGAAATTTTCATCCCACCGCCAAAATAGGACTGGTTCGCAATAACGATGAACCAAACCTTTTTCAAAAAATGCCGGTCACCATCAATGATCAATTCCATGCAGCCGGGCTTGTAAGTCACTATCTTTTTTATAAAAATGAACAGATAAATTAATTTACCCGCTCTGATAAAATTAAACCATTTTTTCAGAGGGGAACGGTCCGCTTCATCGGAAATTTCAGCATCAATGCCCATTCCCAGGCAGTTCACGAAATACCCCATCTGACCATTCGTCTCGAACTGTCCGATATCAATGGCACTAAAGGCATTATCCTGAAATAAAGAAAGTGCTTCTTCCACACTCTCGGTTTTTTGAGTGCCCCTTACATAATCATTGCCGGATCCAGCCGCAAGGGAGCCGATGATAGCGTGTGGGAAACCAATGTCGCCATTTATCATTTCATTGATCCTGCCATCTCCCCCGACAGCGATCATCCGGGTATCCTGCTTCGTCCCTGATAGGATCTCCTTCGTCAATCTTAGCGCATGCCCTTTTTCCCGTGTAAAAAACACCTCATGGGGAACAGCTTTTGATTGCAGTATTTTCTCGGCTTTTTTCCAAACCTTCAAACTCTCTCCATTTCCTGCCATTGGATTGACAATGAAATACACCGTTTCTTTAAGGTGCGGCATGCTGATTTCCATCCGTTTGGTTATACTCCGCTTCCCATTCAGGTCGCAGCCTGGATATAGTTTGGCAATATTCAAGCAAAGCCTGTGCCCCTTTTAACTGCTGTGCCTTGAGCGGAGACGATATGGCCCGCATCCTTTCGAACCATTCCGGGAAGGTCCGTTTATCCAATATCGTAATATCATAAGGGGCTTCGGGATAATCGACATATCCATTCCGGGATAAAATCACCTTTTTAATCGGCATGTTCACTCTATATAGCTCAAATAACTGGGAAACGATGTTCGTCATCCGATTTGCACCAAGCAAAGGATTGAGCACCTTTTTATCAGGATGCTTATGATGCCTGCGGACCCAGAATCGTTCACTTGACCCGATGAAAGCAGCGTCCTCTTCCGCTTCCAGAAACGTGATGCACCAAGCATCAACAGGGGTCAATAAAATGACTTCGACCTCAACAGGCGCATTTTTCAAAAGAAAGATAGGTTTGTATAATACGAGAAACGTATCCGGAAAACGCTGCAGAAAAAAGCGGAGCCTCTCATCCAAAAAGAATGATTGGTCCACAAATGACTTTTCACGAAGCGTCGAACTCCCCCATTTCATTTGAAAACGAAGCAATTGATTTAAAAAATTTTGCTTTAATTCATCGAGACTGGCCGGCCTGAACGGAAATCTTAATGAAAAAACATTAGGATCTTCAATCAGGTTCGGCATCGGCAGTTCTTCCTCCCCTGACTCCTGTTTACCTGGCCGAAGGAATATGCCTTTCACCTTTTTAAACAGGCGCTTCGAATCTTCCTGAGGAGGATCAAATTTGACCTGTGTTTCACTTTCAGTATGTTCACTATACAACCGATCTAGCTCGCCCGCATTATAAGCAGCCTCCAATTTATCCCATTGCTGTTTTTTCAACCGCGCAAATTGTGTAGGATAACGATAAATATCCTGCTCATACCGGGAAATATAATCTTGCATCTTATGAGCTGTGCCATGCGACCACCACCCATCTTTCTATTTTTGGAGGTTTATCGTGAAAATCTTCTCGTATGAAGGGGAAGCTCCAAGATGTGTTTGATATAACGCAACCTGGTCTGCTTCAAAATGCTTATCCTGCACATTCGCCATCTGGCGAACGCCCTCCAGCGAAAAGGGATTATCCCCCTCGAATTTTCTTGCCAGTGTAATATGAGGCTTAAACGGCTTTTTATCAAGTTCAAAACCCGCTTCGATACAGGAATTATAGACTTTCCTTTGAATGGCAAAAAGCCTTTCTTGCTGCTTGACGCCTGCCCATAGAATCCTTGGACTATCACTCTTGCCGAAACCGCCGATATCGCCCAGTTCCAAGCCGAATGAGGCCTCATTGGCAAGCTCGCTTCCCACACGCCCCAAAGCATCTTCTTTCAATGTATCGGGAGCATTGCCCAAAAATGCCATCGTAATATGATAATCGGCTGGATGCAGCCATTTCTTAAATGGAAAGTCTGGCTTTAGTTGTTCCGTAACAGCATTTAAATAGGCCTTAATATCATCAGGCAATACTAAAGCAAAGAAAAAATGAGTATTCATGTTCATTTCCATTCCTTCCTGTTTTCCCTTTAATTTTACCATAACTCCCATTGCCTATACCTTTTCCTGGGCTTCCTAATAAATACTCCCTCCACAGGAATATCCCTAATCTACCATCCTATGATCAAAGCCCCTGACGGATCATACGCAGGTCCGGAATGTATTTTTCAGGCTGGGTAGATTAACGAAAAAAACAGCAAAAAAGGACCAAAAATCGGTCCTAAATACTGGAGCAAAAGGAGTACTATCCAAAGTTGATTGGAGCGGGTGTTCGAGACTCCTGCGGGGAAAGCGCGTCCAAGGGAGACCCCGCAGGTGCATAGGCACCGAGGAGACTCCCGGACCGCCCGCGGAAAGCGAGTGCCTGGAGGGGAAATCATCGGTCAAATTTTAAAAACCTGACTCAATTATTATCGAGTTTCAATCTAAAGGACCAACAATCGGTCCTCCCCTGCCATTCCCATGTTAGCTGAACATTGTTTCGTAAAGCAGGAACAAGTTCAGCCCAATGATAAGTACAGCTATAAGCCAAGCGGCGACCGAGGTGATTTTATGGTTGACCAGGCTGCCCATGATTTTTTTATTGCTTGTAAACATGATCAATGGCACTAAGGCAAACGCGATGCCAAACGAGAGGACAACTTGGCTCATCACAAGCGCTTTGGATGGATTCACTCCCCATAATATTATGAGCAGGGGCGGGAAGGTAGTAATGACCCTTCTTAAATAAATCGGAATATGTCTTTTAATGAATCCTTGCATGACAACATCACCTGTCATTACACCAACGGATGAGCTCGATAAACCGGCAAATAATAATCCTATTCCGAAGAACATCGCGACTGATGGTCCAAGCATGGCCCCGAATTGTTGATAGGCAACATCCAAATCCTCCACCAGTGCTCCATTCTTATGAAATAGGGCAGCTGAAACTATGACCATGGCGGCATTGATTGCACCTGCAATCAACATGGCGATGACAATGTCAATTAGTTCAAAACGATAAATCCTTTTTCTTTCCAAATCGTTCACTCCGACTATCCTTCTTTGAGTCAAAGAGGAATGAAGGTATATCGCATGTGGCATAACGGTGGCTCCAAGCATACCGGCCGATAGTAAAATGCTGTCCACTCCCTCGAATTTTGGAGTGAAGAGTCCTAAAACAACGGCTGAAGTGTCAGGTTTTGCATAAAAAACTTGAGCGCCAAAAGCGATCACAACGACAAATATCATGACCGTGATCAAAGCTTCGAATGTTCGGTAACCCCTGCGCTGGATTTCCAGAATGGCAAAGGAACCAATCGCTGCTATGATTGCCGATGTGATCAACGGTAAGTCAAATAGTAAATAAATCCCTAGTGCGGCTCCTATGAATTCAGCTAGGTCGGTTGCCATTATAACGGCTTCAGCCTGAATCCATAATAAGAAAGATGTTTTTTTCGAAAATTTTTCCCTGCATAGCTCCGGAAGGTTCTTTCCAGTGGCTATCCCCAATTTAGCTGATAGTGATTGGATTAGCACAGCCATTAAATTGGAAGCGAAGATAACCCATAATAACGTATAGCCATATTTAGATCCGGCTGTAATATTGGTCGCATAATTCCCTGGATCAATATAGGCAACAGCTGCTATGAATGCAGGCCCCAGATAGGGAAGCAGTTTTTTTATTCCTCTCGAAGAAGATTGATGCAACACGTCGGACATATCTATTTCTACTCCTTTTACACGCAACTCAAATTGTTGCAATAGGTAAACTTTTTAGGTTATTAGCAAGTATATTCCTGGTTCTTGAAAATGTCAAAAAGGGAGGATTGCCTATCGATGTAATTAACGTGATCGGGGATTCGGGGAAGGCCATCTCGCTTCCGGCTAATCAGATAAAAAAACCCCCTTGCCATTAGTGGCAAAGGGGCATTCCTCTATTTAATGGAACCGCATTGCTTCTCGATTTCCTCGGAAAACAGTTTCTGCAGTCTTTGAGTTACCGGACCGGGTTCCCCGGCTGCAATCGATTGGCCATCGATATTTATAATTGGTGTCACTTCGACGCTAGTGCTTGTATAAAGAACTTCATCGGCTGCCATCATGTCCACGACCGTAAAGGCTTCTTCGACATAGGGAATCCCATGATCAGCGCAAAGCTTCAGCATCACCTGACGGGTAATTCCATTCAGGATCAAGTTTGTGGCCGGATGCGTTTTAAGTTGACCATCCACCACGATTGAGACATTTGACGAACTTCCCTCCGTCACCGTACCATCACGATGCTGGATCGCTTCATCACAGCCGGCTTCCACCGCTTGCTGTTTAGCCATTATATTTCCCAGTAGATTTAAACTCTTGATATTACAGCGCAGCCAGCGTATATCTTCGGTGGTAACAGCATTGACCCCTGGCTTCATTTTGCCTGTATAAGGCATTTCTTTTGTATAGGCGACAAAGACCGGTTCCACCTCTGCAGTTGGAAAAGAGTGTGTACGCGCAGATACTCCTCTTGTCAGCTGCATATAGACGATACCGTCCTTCAGTTGATTTTCAGCGATCAGCTCTTTCATGCGGGTTTTGATTTCCGCTATGGTAAAGGGAACTTTCATCTGAATCAACTTCGCACTGTCCATCAGCCGGTTCAGATGCATATCCTCCGTAAATAATTCGCCATTATAAACCCGAATGACTTCATAGACGCCATCACCGAATTGATATCCCCGGTCTTCAATATCTACCTTTACTTCGGACCTGCTTTTAAGGTCGCCGTTAAAAATGATTTTTCCCATGTCTTTCTCCCTCTTTGCCTCTTATTTAGCCAATTCATGAATGGCACGTGCATAAATGGACGTAGCCTTAAGCATATCCTCAATATCAATATATTCATCTTTCTGATGCGCAATATCTTCGCTGCCTGGGAAAAGCGGGCCAAATGCAACGCCTTCTTTCAATGAACGGGCATATGTGCCGCCGCCAATCGAAAGAAGCTCGGCTTTATCACCTGTCTCCGCTTCATACACTTCCTGCAACGTCTTGATCAAGAAGCTTTCACTGTCCACATAATGGGGAGTTGAATGCGAATTGGTCTTCACTTTCAAATTATATGCCGCAAGCCTTTCTTCCAGCGCCGCCTTTTGCTGTTCCCACTCAAACGTGACCGGATAACGCATGCTGAAACCGATTGAGCTGTCGCCTTGTTTAGAATAATTGAAAACGCCGGCATTTATCGTCAATTCTCCTGTTTGCTCATCCGAATACGCCACACCTAAATTATTTCCGCGGGAATCTTCGAACAAACGGTCCTTGATGAAAGTGAAGTAGGCTTTCGCATGCGGATCAAGAGTGAGATCAGCTAAAAATACGGCTAAATGCAGACCTGCATTCCTTCCGTTGTTCGGTTCCATCGCGTGTGCCGAGATACCATTCATTTCAAGCAGCACTTGATTTTTTTGCGGAACGGCTTGCCCCTCCAATGAGTACTTTTGCAAATAATCCTGATAGTTTGCCGCCACTTCAGCAGTGTTGTCCGCTTCCACAACAGCCGTCGCAAAATCCGGTACCATATTCGTCCTTCGACCTGAAGAAAACTCGATGACATTCACGTCTGAGTTCGTGCCATTTCCTGCATCGGCAGGATGGATAACCGAGAAATCCCAGATTCCTTTTTCCGCACTGATGATCGGGAAGTCAGCATCTGGTGCGAAGCCGATCGAAGGCATTTCCTCCACTTCAAAGTACCGGTCAACGCAGCGCCAGTTCGATTCTTCATCGGTTCCAATGATCATCCTCACACGTTTGTTCAAAGGTTCTCCTAGCTCCCGGACCAGCTTCATCGCATGATAGGCAGCCATCGTTGGCCCTTTATCATCGATTGCCCCGCGGGCGTATATGCGGCCATTGCGGATTTCAGCGCCAAACGGATCCGAACTCCAGCCATCTCCCTCAGGTACCACGTCGACATGGCATAAAATCCCGATTAACTCCTCGCCTTCCCCCATTTCGATATGACCAGCGACATTATCGACATTTTTCACAGTAAAACCGTCTTTTTCGCCTAATTGAAGCATGAAATCAAGCGCTTCCTTCACCCCTTTACCGAGTGGGGCCTCCTCTGTCGGATGTTCTTCATCAAGTACACTTTTTATTTTCAATAAGTTTTGTGTGTCCAGCAATAAGTCCATTTTCCGTTTTTCAACTTCTTCTCGCCAATTCAATTCACTCAAAATATGACAACTCCTCTTTTATATATATTTTTCATTTTATCACTTTTACTACCACATTCGCCAAGCCTTGCTACCTATTCTTCGTATTCCCGCATTATTGCTAACATCAAACTACCGATAAATTTCCTTACAAAAATAAAAAAACACCCTCTTTTATTAAAAAGAGGATGATTTCATTAGACTATCGTCATTCATTAACTCTGTTACTTTTCTGTTCAATCTTGGGATATATAATGCTAAAAACAAAGAACGTCCTAAACTGAAAGCCAGGAATGCAAGCCATAAACCATGATTGCCATGATTGCTGACTGCTGCGAACTGGACTATTAAAAAAGCCATCAGTGCCAGAAGCATCGAGTTCCTTACGGGAACGGCTTCAGTCGCACCGGTAAACACTCCATAAAAAATGAGTCCGATAAAGGCACTGAATGGGAATAGGACTATCCAAAGTCCATATTCATGGGCCAATTCGATGACGCCGGGAATATCCGTGAATAAGAGAATGACCTCATCGCTGAAAAGATAGTAAGATGCGGCAAGTATGAACGCGGCATACAAGCCCCACCGCGCCGATAGTGAGAGTGTTTTTTTATAAAGGTTTATATCTCTCGAACCAATCGCCTTCCCGACCAGGAGACTGGACGCGTTCGCGAAGCCATCAAAGCAATAGGCCATCAGGTAATGGATTTGAATGAGTACGGCATTGGCCGCCAGGGTCTCTGTCCCGAAAGTCGCTCCCTTGGCCGTAAAAAGATTGAAAACCGTGATCAGGCAAATGGTCCTGATGAATAAATCCCTGTTGACCACCATCATTTTTTTCAGGGAAGCCCGATCGAACCCCTCCCGGAATGAAAAAGAATCGGGTACGTTAACCGCTTTCCTGATGACCCACAAGCCCAGTAAAAAAGCGGAAATCTCTGATATCAGTGTAGCGGCAGCAACCCCTGATACAGACCATGAAAAACCATTAACGAAAACGAGGCATAAGATTATATTCATCACGTTCATGAAAACTTGAATGAACAAGGACGTTTTTATCCTCGATTTCCCCATTAACCAGCCTAAGATGACATAATTCAATAGAGCAAAAGGTGCGCCCCATATCCTGATGCCGAAATAATCTGCGGCAAAGGCGGAAACGTCCGATTCCGGACCGATTGCGCCTAACGATACATTCAAAATGGGCTTTTGGATCACGATAAAAAGCAGACCGATGATCGCTGCAATGAAAAAAGGCCGAATCAAGGCCATCAGGGTTTGCTTTTCATCCCTTGCCCCTTCCGCTTGTGCAGCGAAGGCAGATGTACTGACCCGAAGAAAACCAAAAAGCCAATACATCGTATTGAAAATTATCGTTCCGACAGCCACCCCGCCAATATAAGCGGGATCACTCAACTTTCCAACCACAGCCGTATCGACCGCACCGAGCAAGGGCGTACTCATCGTCGAAATCGTAAGCGGGATGGCCAAGGAAAGATATACTCTGTTATTCATAAAATGTGACCTCCTATGTACATAAAAGTTCTGAACAGTTAGAATTGGAATATCGTTATAAAATTTTGTATTCAAAGTACAAAAAGATTGCAGTATTTAATTTTAATCACTAGAATTGTACATATGGTGCTCCCCAACATGCAAGAGATGCCTCTACAAGATTACTTGTGGAACGTTTCAAATAGAACGGGTAAAAGCCATTTTAAATCTGGATCATTTACGTATCAAATTTTGAAGATTGAAAGATTGATATCGCTTTCAACCCGCAGGGGTTATGGGAAGTACATTTTTATCCAGCAAGAAAAAGGCATTTCGCAAGACGGAAAATAAAATGCTTGACGGATTCTTGAATGAGTTATAGTATTGCTCGTTGATAATATACCTTTTGAACTATGCTTGAATATATATTCATTGTTATAACAACTAATCAGGAGTGATCATGATGGGAAGATTGACTGATAAAGTAGCCATTATCACTGGCGGAGCATCTGGTATGGGCAGGGAAATGGTAGACCTATTCACAAAAGAAGGAGCACAAGTCATTGCTGCCGATATCAATGAAAAAGCTGTAGCTGCCGTGAATGAACTTGATAACGTCCATGGTACTGTACTTGATGTATCTTCAGACGAAAGTTGGAAAAGGTGACGGATGAAGTTATCGCTAAATTTGGCCAAATCGACATTTTGGTAAACAATGCCGGTATCTCAACGGAAAAAGGCATTAACGATACGACATTGGCCGATTGGCAGCTAATGTTAGGCATCAATGGATTTGGACCATTCCTTGGAATGAAACACGTGGTTCCTCACATGGCTAAAGAAGGTAAAGGCGCAGTTGTAAACATTTCTTCCTTTACAGCTCAAATCGGAATGGGCTTAAACTCTTATTCAGCTTCAAAAGGTGCCGTACGTGCCATTTCCAAGGCTGCCGCAACGCAATATGGCCGCATGGGCGTCCGTGTCAATGCCGTATTCCCTGGTACCATCGAAACACCGATGACTCAAAAATTAGAAGAATCAAAAGAGTTAGTGAACCAAATGATCAAGGCCACTCCATTACAACGTTTGGGTCAGCCGGCGGATATTGCAAATGCCGTGCTTTATCTAGCATCCGATGAAGCTTCATACGTAACTGGTTCCGAGCTTGTCATCGACGGCGGATACTCCGCTCAATAATTAAAGCAGAAATGGAAAATCCCGTTTCTAAAACTCAGAAACGGGATTTTCTGATTCAATAAAGAAATTTTTGTAAGTTGTAATGAGTTAAGTTAACACACCGATGAAATAGCCAAAAGTCGTAAATACCAAACACCAGCTGAATGCCCCTGCTCCTGCAAAGATAAAATACTTTCGTTTCCCCATTCCATTCATACCGGAAATGTAACTGGCGAAGTGACGGACTCCTGGAATGAAATAGGCGATGATAATCGTCCATGGACCGTATTTATTGAACCATTTCTCCAATTTTTCCAACCTCGCGGGGGTCATTTTGATCCACTTGCCATGCTTCCTCAAAAAAGGCTTCCCCACCTTTTTCCCGATGAAATAACTGACAAGCATCCCGGATATCGAGCCAAGGAAACTGACAAGGAATGCCCCCTGGACATTCAAAACGGAAATGGATGACAAATAGCCGACAAAAGTCATCATGAACTCATCAGGTACCGGCAAGCCAATAATCCCAATCGCCAACAATCCATATATCGCAAAATAACCATAGTTTGATATTAAATCTTTTACTATATCCATCTAAAGTACTCCATCTCAGCACCCTTTATTAAAGTAATCCATTTTCTTATGCGGGCCTGGGTAACGTGATTACTTCTTTTTAATAGGATAACCTAATTTAACCCAAATGAGTTGATTTTCACAAAAAAAATAGAAAAAAAGAAGAATGGACACGTTTTTTGTTGAAATACCTGTATGGCAGTTTCCTCATTAAGGATGAAAATCGGCAACAATAAAAGCGGACTCGATACCTGAGTCCGCTTCTTCTTATTTCACAATCTTTATTTCATTGATCGGCCAATACACTAGATTTGCCTTGCCCACGATTTCTTCGTCGGAAATCGTGCCAATTTCACGGCTATCCAAACTGTTTTGGCGATTGTCCCCCATAAGGAACAACTGGCCTTCCGGCACTGTCATGCTGCCTGTAATATCTTCGAGCTTGAAGGATTCAGTCAGCGGCACTCCTGATGCCATCTGATTCTTATATTTGTCCAAGTATGGTTCTTCATAAACTTTCCCATTAATATAAAGCGTATCGTCTTTATATTCAATATGGTCACCTGGCAGACCGATAACCCTTTTTATATAATCTTTATCTACCGTTGCATGAAATACGACAATATCAAACCGGTCTATATTATCGATATTCGTTCCAAACTTGGTAAGAACAATTCTTTCGTGGTCTTGCAGAGTCGGCATCATTGACTCACCATCCACGACAATCGGTGCAAAAATATACGTTCGAATTAAAAAAGCTAGAATGACTGCAATCAATATCGCTTTTATCCATGAAAAAACTTCTTTTCTTTTTTCCAATCGAAGTCCCTCTCTCTGTTTTTTATTCATGCCATTATAACATAATCCTTTCATGATCACGTCATACAAATACCCACATTTTACACATTATCATTTACTTCCATTTTTCATACTGGATTTCCATGCTTTCCAACTCTATTTCCCTGCGCTGCATTTTGGTTGGACAAATCGCATTATATGTACGGACTTTCTCACTTTATTTCACCCATTCGTTTCATTAATTCAGATTCAGTTCCATTCATTTTTTTCAATCGAACCAATTCGGCTAGCTCTTCGCGAATTTCTTTTTGCCATTTTATCCACAGCGGAAGGAAGCCGGCATCCTTGGCTTTCGTCAAGAAGTTGTCGTATATATTTCCCGAAAGCGCCGACTCCGGAAGCGGTTTACCAAAGCCAGGATTATTCTTCAGCCCGCCTTCTCTTTCATATTCCTTGAAAATCTGATCCATCCAGTTCACATGTCCGTGTTCTTTGCCCATAAACAATCCCCCTTCAGACCACTTGCGATTACATGTTTTTACAATTATAACATTTTTATCAATACCGACTCCACCCTTGGGGGACACTTTCTACTATTATATATGCCTATCTTTCAGCCAAACAAATTCAGGCATCAAAAAAGGATTCCCCTATTCAGGGAATCCTTGTTGGCCTTCTATTTAACGGTGATTTCCCTTTTTACTTCCGCCTTGTTCTTCGATTTATCCGTAACTGTGTAAGTCAATGTATAGGTGCCTTTTTTCTTCGTATTCACAGTCCCTGTTATTTTGATCTTACTTGTTAAGCTTCCATCAAGATTATCTTTTGCGGATACACCTGATTTAGGATTGAATGTCGAGTTATAGGCAATGGTTTTGCTCTTGGCACCGGAAATGACCGGCTTTGTGCTGTCTACCGTGATCTTTCTTGTGACTGTTGCAGTATTTTTCGATGAATCAGTGATTGTATACTTTAATGTATACGTACCTTTTTTCTTTGTATTCACCGTACCTGTCACCTTTATTTTACTTGTCATGTTGCCATCCAGGTTATCTTTCGCTGATACGCCCGATTTAGGGCTGAATGTCGAATAATAGCCAACGGTTTTACTATTGGCTCCCGAGATGACTGGCTTGGTGCCATCTATCGTGATCTTTCTTGTGACTGTCGCCGCATTTTTCGATGAATCTGTGACCGCATACTTTAATGTATAGGTCCCCTTTTTCTTCGTATTGACTGTACCCGTCACTTTGATTTTACTAGTCAAATTTCCATCGGCATTATCCTTCGCACTCACGTTTGTTTTTGGATTGAATGAAGAATTAAGTTTGATGGTTTTGTTCCCGGCACCTGAAATCACAGGCTTGACTTGATCATAAACGGTTATTTTCCTTGTGACCTTGGAAACATTCCCAGCTTTGTCAGCTACCGTATAAGTCAAATTATAGGTGCCCACTTTCTTGGTATCGACCTTACCTTCAACTCGGATGACATTCGTTAAGTCACCATCTTTATCATCCTTCGCCTTTACGCCGGTTTTAGGATTGAAAGTTGAGTTGAATGGAATTGATTTACCGGCAGTCCCTGAAATCACAGGCTTATTCGTATCCTTGACAATCGGTGGCCGATTGGAGATGTAAGCTGATGAAACATACCCCTTAATACTCTTGTCTGCCGTTTGTACGGGGTAAAAGACAAATTTATTTCCCTTAGACTCGTGATAGTCAAAATCCCCTGTAATGATCAAGCTTTTATTTGGCGGAACAGTTACTGCACCTTCCGTAGTGGTTATATCTTTCCTGATATTCGCGCTCGATGTCGTCACCACTTTGTCTCCTGCCCTGAACCAATAAACAGAGTCATGCGTTTGATCTGTCAGGGTGTATTCAAGATTTTTAAAGACGATATTTTCCGTGCTGTTCCGATCATATTGAAAGTCAGAAGTTTTGAATGGATATTTTGCCAGTTTCGTATCATTCAAATAACTTTGGTTTTCTATCTCAGCAAAAACTTCCTCTTGGTACGCATTCACATTTATTTTCCCGTTTTCCTGGTAAAGAGGACTGTTCACCGGTTTTGTCCCATTGTAAGCCATGACAGGGAAATACCAATTTTCGATGCCCCTGCGCCCTGCACCTTTGATCTTGGGTAAATCCCTTCTTGAATACATGCCACTCAGGACCTCGACGCCTGCCCCGATATTGTAGACTATATCATTTTCCAGCTTTTTCTGGTCATACCCACTTTTATTGGTAAGCTGCATTAGACCGATGCCGCCATCGTCGGATATAATCGGTTTACCATCCTCATTAAATTGCCTCCAATCCCCGTTTTCCTGCGTAGCCACCGCTTTTACCACTTCAGGGGGGATTTCAGCCTCTATTGCCGCATTCGTCAGTAAGCAATTGATCTGCTTATGTGAAGGATTTTCATTGGGTTGAACCTCACCGAATGATGAACACGCATTGGTTATTCCAGACTCCGCAAAAGCCTGTCCATTGAACAAACCGAGTGTTAAACAGGTCAAAGCCCCAATCTTCATTAAAGGTATCTTCATCGATCGAACTCCAGTCTATTTATATTTAAATCTATAATAATAGTAACATGATAGACTGGTGATTTCAGGTATAATAGGGTATTTCCTCCTCAAATATCCTTGCAGCATAAAAGGAGCTTACCCGCATTATCGGGAAAGCTCCTTTGTTTTCAAATCTCAAAACTATGTATGATGCCGGATCATTCGATCACTTCCACCGTTTCTCTCGGCTTCCTTACAAGGCACATGATACCCGGTATGATGAAGAAGATAAGCGGCCAAACATGAAAAATCGTCAGAATGCCCGTAATGATCAATAAGATTCCGGCTCCCTTCGCCTTGCCGCCCTTTAATAGAAAGATAGCGATCAAACCGCCTGCCAAGGCAATGAACAGAGATATGATCCCAGCCCATAATAAGCCCATGAAAAATTTGACTGACATATCTATCTCAGATGAGGAAAACTCCTGAGAATCTGTCATTAATGAGTTGTCCACCATTTCTTTCAAATCGATACTGTTGAGATAGACGGCCGATATGATCGTCACGATTAAAAAAATCGCAGCGATACTCACGCCTATGATACTTAATGCGTATTCCCATGTCCGTTTCATTTACTTCGCCTCCCTGGAAAAGTCACGTATATATAATACCCAATCTGTGAAGGAATAAAAGACTTTTATTCCTTACTCCTCAAAATTGAGTGTAAATTTGGTGAATTCGTCCAAATCCTTTAACTCCCCCTGCCTTGCCTTCATTCATCCTTCTTTTTCAATCGTTCATGTAATTCATCTCTTTATTATCCAGGTTATTCATTTTTGTCATATGCTTTATAAAGAAACGGACCGCCTTCACAACCATAACGAATAACAGAACAAGTAGGGCAAGGTAGAATAATTGCCATAAAATATCGCCAATATTAAACATGAAGTCACCTTCTGTCCTTGAATGAATTCCGGCCAATAAAAGCAGTAAGTGAGGGCTTTTCGTACTCCGTGATGTCCCGTAATTAAATGATAACACGATTGGCCCTAACACTGAACGCCCACAATATTAATAGAGGGTGAATAACGAAGCCCCCCAAAGGAAATAGACTCTGTTTTTATCAGAGCCTAAAAAACATTCCTATTCACGATCAAATCCACCAATTGTTCGGCAGACGGTTCTTTCGGCATCATATCAGATGTAAATCCATAGTCTTGAAGTCTATTGCCGGTACTTTCCCCGATCACCCCGATGGAGGCTTGTTTTAGCAGCGCTTCAACATCCACGTTTGCCTTGTTCCCATATTGCATCAGCATATCGACTGAATGCCGGTTTGAAAATAGTACCGTTCCTACAGGTTTCCCATCAAGCATTCTCGGAAAGATTTCAAGGAATCTTTCATCGACAAATTTAGCGATTGATTGAATATAGTCTCCGTCCCCATGTGCCGGATCTCTAAGATCCCTGTTTCGATCTCCAACAACTAACAGTGTTCCGGCTTCCGGCATCCCGGATTTGAGCTCGGCCGTCAGACCCCGTTGCTGCAAAGCCTTTTTCGATTTCCTTGATAACACATATAGTTTAGAAGAAATCCGGCGGAAATCAATAGCTTGTTCAGTGAGTGAATCCAAGAATCCATGGACACTTTCAGGCGAAGTGAAGAGAATTCGATCATATGAAAGAAAAGCGAGCAGCTGACTTTCTTCTATTTTCACTTTTTCCGCATTCCATTTAGGAAACTCGATGACTTCCCCGCCAAGTTCATACAGGGCTTCCGCCAAGGGACTCTTTGCCGTCCCCGTCCGGGCCACTAAAAACCGTTGTCCATAAAGCGGCTTCCTTTCGAACCATTGCAGTTTTCCCCTTAATGAAATGATATCCCCGACCAAGGTGATTGCAGGATTGCCAAGCGACCTTCCACGTACCCGTTCGACGATATCATCCAAGGTCCCCTCGACACTTTCCTGTCTTCCATAAGTGCCCCATTGAATGACGAGTGCCGGTGTATTCCCCGGCTTTCCATGATTTATCAAATTTTTGCGGATAGACGGAAGGTTGGCCACACCCATATAAAAGGCAACCGTATCTATACTCACAAGCCCATTCCAATCTATATCCTTCTTCGTTTGGTCATGGCCCGTCACCATCGCAAAGGAACGTCCGTAATCCCGATGTGTGACGGGAACTCCTGCGTACATGGATGCAGCAATGCTGGACGTAACCCCCGGAATGACTTCGAATGGGATTCCCTCATCTTTCAACGATTCCGCTTCCTCCCCGACTCTTCCAAAAACGGCAGGATCACCGCCTTTCAAACGGACGACCCGATGCCCTTCCAGTGCTTTGGAAACAAGCAGCTCATTGATTTCCCCTTGGCTGATGCCAGTAGCATAAGGTGTCTTGCCACAATATATCAATTCACAATCGAAGGCGGCAGCCTCCAACAGCTTGGGATTCAGCAATCTATCATATAAAATGACATCCGCTTTTTCAATCTCTTTTTGGCCTTTTACGGTAATCAGGCCTTCATCACCCGGACCTGCACCAACAAAATAAACCTTGCCCTTGGTCATGCCGCACTCACCCCTATCTGCTTGCCATTCCCTGATAATATTTCACCAGCTCCACCATTGCACTGCCCATCCGTTGGTCTTCAGGATATATGACCCGCTCAATCCCTTCATCGATAACCACCTGCGCCGTTACCTTTCCGACCGCAAGAGCAATTACATCTGTTGCAAACAGGCCGACTATCTTATCCTCCACGCCTTGTTCACGGACAAATCTCATTAAATTTCGCGGCTGGGGTGCACTCGTGAACACAACCGAATCGATTTTGCCTTCAAGGATTTCTTGGATCAGCTGCTGCATCGTTTCTTTTTCAGGCGCTATATGTTCATATGGCAGGATTTCTTTATGTTCCACTTTTTGTTCATCCAGCCAATTCATCAAAAGAGGCGCCGGATCGCCGTGAAGCTGCAAAGCGACCTTTACACCTCCAGGCAGATGGCCTTCCAGATTGCGAACAAGCCCTGCCGTACTGCCATCATCATCACGGATTAATGGCTGCAGGCCAAGCTTTTTCAGCATATTAACCGTTTTATAGCCCCTAGCTGCAATTTTCATAGACTGCAAAGCCTCTATGAAACGCTCTCCCGCTTCCATCTTCACTGCCGTTTTATATAATAATTCCGTCCCCACTCCCGTCGTGAGAATGATCCAATCGAACTCCCCTGCCATCAACCGGGTGACATCCTCTTCCAAATGGGAATCATCAAGGAAAACCGTCCCCTGTGCCGGGCGAACAAGCGGGACTCCCCCAAGATTTTGAACGATTTTACTAAGTTCTTCCGTCTTCCGCGCCCCCAATAAAGCAACGGTCCTGCCATTAAGCTTACTCATCCATGCCCCTCCTATATGTACATTCAATTAAATCCATCTCACCCATTATACAAATTTTCAGTCTATGAAACTATAAAAAACGGATTCCATATCAAAAACAACGCTTTTTCTTTCCTTCATCTTATATAAATTCAGTGGAAAGATGGTTTACTGCATTTTGCTTTTCATAAGTCCCGCCCTCATGAGTTTGGAACAAATACTCGTGAGTTTTGGGCTTTTACTCGTGAGTTTCCAAAAAAGCAAAACATGGCCTGCTTCAAATTCCTCATGCTATCTTTTCTAGCCAAAAATAAAGCTGCCACATCAGGACAGCGATTTTCACGATTTAACTTTTTGTTAATTCTTATTTATCGCCCTTTGGGCAATATGCTCCTGTTCTTTTTTTACAAAAACATCATATTGAGTGGTTTCATGGCGATTCTGAAAGTTTTCAGTGCCTAAATTCATAGGCGTTTTCGTTTTGAAGGGTATCCCTTCCCTTTCCAATTTCGCAACCGCCTTATAATAATTTTCATTCCCGAATGCTGTATAAATACATGTCCAATATTTATAGGAATTCAGTTTGGCAATTACTATACACGCAATCACGAGGACTAGTATTCCAATCATTATATACATCATTTAACTTCCTTTCATTTCAGACATTTTTTTGGAAAATCTATCCTGTACAATATATTCTTTGCCATACATGACATTTCCTTTTCAAGTAAAAAAAGGAGACCCCGGCTTCGGGTCTCCTTCTTCGTATCTTCTTTATTTTTCCGTCACGTTACAAGAACCGTCCGTACAAGCGTCGCCTGTTGCTGGATCATTCACGATCGTAAGCGGATTTTCCTCAGCCCATACTTTTTTTAGCGTATCGAGGAATGCTTCCGTTGGCTGGGCGCCGGAGATTCCATATTTGCGATTAATGACGAAGAATGGGACGCCTGTTATGCCAAGCAGGCTTCCTTCTTGCTCATTTCCCCTAACCTCTGCCGTGAATGCCGTTCCTTCCAGCATGGACTCCGTCTCGGACTTTTCAAGGCCAACCTCTTCAGCCAAACTTGCCAATGTAGCGTGATCGCCAATATGTTTGCCTTCCGTAAAGTAAGCTTTAAATAATCGTTCATTCATTTCTTTCTCTTTACCTTTTGATTCAGCAAAGTGCATCAAGCGGTGGGCATCGAACGAATTCGTTAAGACCACTTTGTCCAAGTGATAATCGAGTCCCAATTCTTTAGCCTGTTGAGTCAGGTTTTGGCTGTTCGCTTCCACCTGCGCTTGAGACATGCCGTATTTCTTAGCCAGCATTTCATTTTGAGTCATATTGATATCCCGCTCAGCCTCTGGGTTCAACTCAAAACTGCGAAATGAGACCTCTACCTGATCTTTATTTTCAAACTGCTTTAACGCCTCTTCGAACCGACGCTTACCTATATAACAAAACGGACATTGATAATCCGACCAAATTTCCACCTTCATGTAAATACCTCCTCATTTTAAATGCAATCGCATTAAGCACATTATATAATTCTGGGTATCCTCTTGCAAGGATATTAGCCCAGACACTCATTTTCAAAATTGGTGAAGTCGACTTTTTTCATGAATTCTTCCAATGTATAGCCCTTTAGCAGGCGCAATGTTTCCTTTTCGGCTTCGTTCATGATTTCCTCCAAAGCCGTATCCAGCTGCTTCCCGACTTCACCGCATTCGCTCGTTTCCATACAAACAAGACATTCCGGCCGTACCGCTTGATACACATCCGCCAAAGTAAGCTGAGAGGCAGGCACCTTCAGACTATAACCGCCTTCCCTTCCTTCCTTTGTTTCGACGATCCCCTCAGCTGCAAGCTGTGCCATCACCCTTCTTAAAAAAGTGGCGTGTGACTTCACCTTTAAGGCGATTGCCGAACTTGTCAGGAGCTTTTCGCTTTGTGCGAGCCAAACCAAAGAGTGAATGGCAATGGCAAAGCGCGGCGGACCAATTTGATTGTTTCGATTACTTGAAGACAAGATTATCCCCCCTTACACTCTTATCCATGGTAAGGCCATTATACTATGTTACGTGCTCCCGAACAAATGGCGCCATTTCTCGATTTTCCGCCCGCAGCGCACGATTTTACGTCCGTTTCCGGGTTCGGCAAAATAATATACCCTTTCGGCACCAAAACCCGGCAAAACATCCTTTTGCCGGGTTTTTCAATACTACTGAATGATTTGTACATTTTCATATAAATAAGCTTCTTCCGGTGCCTTTATTTTCTTCGATTCTTTTAAATCGATCACCGGTACGGGTTCCCCTTTATAGCTTCCTTTTTTTAGTGTCCCTGTAATCGTATACCAATCATTCGTCTTCATTCCTTCCACGTTCCCGTTGACCATATAACCGTATAACGTCGCATCGACCACACAGCAGGACATGGAGAGGCGGGAGATGGCCATTTGTTTTTTCGTGAATGTATCCTCACGGTATATGAACCCCGAAATCTCTATCTCCTTCCCCTCGATCGTATCGAGGTTGTTCAGTAAATCATCCAGCACTTCAAAATAATTATCATCGGTTACGGAGATTCTCTCCCCATTCGCATGTTTCCCAGAATCATATGAACTTACCATCTGTGCCTGCTGCTTTGCCATCCCCCTTTTCGCCAGCACTTCCCCGCTTAAAGTAAAATCGGTCAGGATGAAGCCCAGAAGAATCGGAAGGAAGAACAAACCATATTTCAGGACCGAGGACTCCCCATTCGATCCGCAATCACAATATTGTTCACCCTGTTTTTGTTTTTTCATTCGGAGAAGGCTGATCACTAAAAAAGCAAAAAGTGCCGCCAATGCATATGGAACCATTTTGGGTGCGATCAATTTCGTTAAATATCCTGAAACATACAATTTAAAGATCATGAGGCCCAATCCCAGCAGCAGCAATCCTTCAAGTCTTTGGATAAAAAAACGTTTCATCAGAAGCCCCCCTTACTGATCAATCCGCCTGCAATCAGGCAGAGGCTGAAGACGACTGCAAAAATTAGCAGGACATACGTGACGACGAAGCTCCGTTTAAAACAGGACATCATGATCAAAACATTTTTCAGATCCAGCATGGGACCAAATACAAGGAAACCCAGTATGGAGCCTGGCAGAAAACTATGGGAAAAGGAGGCCGCTACGAATGCATCAGCTGATGAGCAGAGTGAAAGCACAAACGCAATTCCCATCATCAACGCCGTGCCTTTTATTGGCGCCTGACCAATATCCGCCATTACGGACCGATCCATGAACACCTGAAATACACTGGCAAACAAGGCCCCGATGATAAAGTATCTGCCGACCATAAAAAACTCCTGCGAAGTATGATCAATGAAGCTTGTCCATTTACTGGACTGAATATCATGTTCATGCCCTTGTACCAGTTCCACCTTGTCCTCTTTCACCACATCTTTAGTGCTGAATATATGAATGAATAAACCTGCGATTATGGCCGTCAGGACACAAAGGATGATTCTTCCATATAGAATGGACGGATTATTTTGGAACGCATAATAAGTTGAGCCGAACACGATAACATTCAATATTGGAGCTGTTACGAGCAGGACCACACCTGCATGGACCGGGACACCCTTTTGAATCAATCTCCGAACGACCGGGATGATTGCACATTCGCAAACCGGAATGATCAGCGCCGCCGCAACCGCGGCAAAAATGGCCGTCAGGGGTCTTTTGGGTATCATCCGCTGAATGATTTCTTCACTGATGAACAACTGGATGAATGATGAAGCAATGGCCCCCAGGAACAGGAAAGGAATCGATTCTAAAAACAATCCCAAAAACACGACGAACACAGAGTGAAGCATCGGGTAGTCCGAGAAATCAATCGCTTTGGGAATGAACACATCGCCTAGAAAAAAGAATGCCAGCAGCAAAAACAGCAGAATCAATAACAGCAAATTTCCCGTGTAGCGTTTCAAAAGCATATTTAACCACCTCGCAAATCATAATTATTACGATTTAAGTTTGGATTCGGTCTAGTATATGCTTTTGATAGGGTGAACAGAACAGAAAAAAAAGAGAATGGAAGACATTCCCCACTCTCATTTATTCCTTCGATATAGATCCCTGCTCTTGTAACCTTCTCCTATAATCGTTTTCATTTCCTGGCGTCGTTTCACTTGTGTCGCCTCTTGTTTTGCACTATACACGTAACGGGCCCAATCCTTGCGATACCCTGGAGTAAGTGATTGATAGAACGCAAGCAAATCAGGGGAATCCTGCAAATCGTTCTCAATTTCAGAAATCATGCCGATATAATCATCTACTGATTGGCTTGCTTTGGTAGATGGACGGTTTCTATTTTTCGAATCTACTTTCAGTCCGACTACCGTAAAGACATCATCCAACCCAACCATACGCGCAAACTTCAGGTCACTCGAGCCGACATACCCTTCTTCATCCGCACCAAGGCCCTGCATCAGATCATCACGATGAATATATGTAGCATATTCTTTATTCCCCTTCTTGGGGTACGCCAAAAAAATATAGCCGTTTTTACTTAAATGATTTTTATCGATCACCTTATCCACGATTCTCTTTAAAGAATCCATATCCAATACAAAGGCAAATATAAGATCATAGGCACTTTCATTAAGCTTTGTATCGTAATCCGGCAGCTCTGCTAAATAATCCGCCCCGTCTGGCTGATTCAAGACTGCCACCCGTTCATATTTATGTAAATTCAGTTTTTCAACTATTGTTTTAGCCATTCCATTCACCATCCAATCCTGGTTGATTTTTTCTACGTTCAGTTTATAAGCTTCCCATTGCGTTAATAACTTTTCCCTAAATAGTATAAAAAGTCAAAATTCGATGTGGAAACCTTCCGTATCTTTTCATATAAACATTTCTAGGAAAATATTAACTGTGCTATAATTCAGATATAATAATTTCCAATGTCCAGCTACTATAGATTCTTTTCCCTTTGAATGCCAGCTTCATTTTGCAGTTCATTAGCGGATGCCCTAGGCGCAACATTCTAAGTAGGCATAAACTCAACTTTTTTGCATAGGCATGATAGGGTATCAAAGCTCCAGAAAAAATGTAGTCCCTGGGAATACAGACCTGACTCCAGATTTGCATTTCTTCCCAAAATTATGAATACCAGTGAACATGTCTTTTCGTTGTACTATAAGAGATATCTTTTAACACTCTTCATTAAATAGAAACCATGTTTCAAAACATAGTGTCGCACTCCTTCAATCATCATGAATCCACTTTAAATCAGGTGTTTTTTCCGTAGTTTTTATGCATTCTTTATGCAATCAGATATCCCTTTTTTTCCTATTTCAAAAAATTCAGTGATGCTTTCATATGTGGGTGTCACAAAAGGGGAGTTCTCATGAATTATATCGAGTATGATTTGCTATTTGAATCAAGAAAACAGTTAATTGAGGAAATTACGGAGTTGGATGAAAAAACGCTCCACCATAAGCCTGTGCCTGAAGTATGGAACATCGCCCAAATTTGCCATCATTTATATCTTACGGAACAGGTTTTTACAGAAGTTATAGCAAATGGCATTCGGGAAAGGGATTTTAATAATATCATTCAAAAAAACATATACTTCGTTACTGATAGAACAAGGAAATTCTCATCCCCTGAGGCCATTTCACCCTCTTCAGCCCCATTTCAATTATCGAGCCTCATGGATTTGCTGGCAGAATCAAGGGATCGATTATTACAGGTTCTTTATGATATGGATTCAGATATCCTGTTAAATAGAAAGAAAGCCAAACATCCCCTGTTCGGGGACCTCTCATTGGATCAATGGATTGAGTTATTATCCTTACATGAACAAAGGCATATCAAACAGATTCAAGAAATAAAGACCGCCCTTATATAAGCCTTTCATGACAAATTAGATAATAAGCCGGAGACTTTTCAAACAAAACAAAGAGACCACGTCATTTTGTGGTCTTTTTTCATGCATGCTATGAAACGATCGTGACTGTCAGGGGCTGTACCAAGATGATAGATTGGCAGAGCCCATATTTCCCTAGCCAGCACTATTCAAATTTCGTGCTTTACTCGTGAATTCGGAGCATTTACTCGTGAGTTCCGTACCTTTACTCGTGAATTCGGGGCATTTACTCGTGAGTTTCGTACTTTTACTCGTGAATTCAGAGCATTTACTAGTGAATTCGATCGATATCTGGAATGGAAGTTTTTATATAACATATGTGAAACAATCGCTCCGATAGATTATGACCGTGTGCTCAAGGACTTGATTACTCCACTTATCCCGGCATAATGATTCCACTTGCAAAAGTGGAATCAAACTTGAACACTGCAAAATATCCCGTTCGAAAAGAGTGGGAAAAATCACATTCAGCTTGCTCGTGCTGGATCCGAACTCTACAAAGCCGCGCTGCCGATAATATTGAAACATGGAGGTCATATCCGGACCGTCCTTTTCTATTTCAGGAAAAGTTGATTTTGTTACAAAAGATGTATGAAGAGCAATCGGGAAATCGTCCATTAACCTAAGCCTGCCAATTTTAAAGACCTTATCATCCGCCAACAAAAATCCCCCTTTACATATAATTTCCTTGTTATTGTCAGTGTAATGAGAAAATATGAAGCTATCATGATTTTCTTGTAAAAAAAAAGTCCTGGTCAATTACCAGAACGAAAGGAAGCACTTATTTTATCGATCTTTTTCCATACAAGACCCTGTATGTTCAGTCTTTCAAATTCCCAATCCAGCATGTAAGCATGCCTCTTTCACAGCAAATTCCTGGTTTCATAGATCGATATTTTTCAATACCACATCATTAATGGCCATGCTTTTTTTCCTTAATTTCAAAGCATTCACACATTCCGTTCCAGGGCTCATACTGCCAAGCCGAATCGGCTTTTCCCCATAATCCCCATGAAAATCGGAACCTCCTGTTTTAATGAGATTATATTGATCTGCATATGAAATCGCTCTTTCCTCATCTGCATGACCATGATGCGGGTGAAGAACTTCAATCCCTTCAAGCCCTGCTTTTACAAGATCAGGGATAATTTCGAAACTCCCGTATTGTCCAGGGTGAGCAAGGACAGGGACGCCTCCGGCAGCACGAATCGCCTTCACAGCCAGTATGGCATCCACATACTCCATAGGAATAAAGGCAATGCCCGGCTCTTCCCCATTTTGGCCGCGGCTGAAGATTTTCCTATACAAATCTCCATAGATAGAATCCGTATACCCCGATTCCCGAAGCGCCAGCATAATATGCTGTTTATAAACACCGGTTCCTCCCCTGAATTTAGATACCTGATCCCAAGTTATTCGATATCCTGCATGAATCAGCCGTTCCACCATTTTTTCAGAAGCTGCATTCCTCTTTTCAATCAGTGGATTACATAAATCCTCAAGGGCCTTATGACCAGGCTCGACAAAATAGCCCAAAATATGTACACGCCTTCCTCTTGCAAAGTCATAACCGGAAACTTCGATACCAGGGATGATTTCAATACCTATTTCCTTACCCCGTTCCACCATCTCTTGCAATCTCATTGTTGTATCGTGATTCGTAATCGCTAAATGGCCAATGCTCTCCCTTTTTGCAACCTCCAATAATTCTTCAAAAGAACTGGAACCATCTGAAATGTTCGTATGACAATGTAATTCAACCTTCATGCCAATCCCCCCATTCTTATTCGTTTCCCATTTTCATTTTAACTTAGTGCCATGTCGGTCAACGTTAAGATGATGTAAAAAAACGTAAAGGTGTAAAAGTCGTCCTGATTGGTGAAAATACTTAAGTATTTTAAGCTGCATACAAAAAAATCCAGTTTGTTTCAGAAACCCGCTCCCTTTCCGCCGACTGGCTGCCAAGCGTCTGTGGGGTCTCGGCTAACCAGTTATTCGGCAGGAGTGTCGCAAATTTCTTCCATCCATTAAGGAGTACAGGGAAAAACATGAAAGATAAACTAGTCTTAAATAGGGTTCGGAGTAAGACGAGCCAGCATTTTTTTAAGTTGATTGGAAAGGAAGGTACGAGAATCCTGCGGGAAAAGCGTGGCAGGGGAGACCCCGCAGGCGTGCCGAGGAGGCTCCCGCCCGCCCGCGGAAAGCGAGTGCCTGGAGTGGAAATCAACGTTCCCATTTTACAAACGTAATTTGTTGACAAAAGGGTTCTATCTAAATAAAAACAAAGTTGATTGGAAAGGAAGGTACGAGAATCCTGCGGGAAAAACGTTTCCAGGGGAGACCCCGCAGGCGTGCCGAGGAGGCTCCCGCCCGCCCGCGGAAAGCGAGTGCCTGGAGTGGAAATCAACGTTCCATATTACAAACCACAAAAAAGCTGTCGGCAAACAATTATTAGCTAGTTTGTAGACAAAGAAGACCTATCTTTTTACACAAAGTTGATTGGAAAGGAAGGTACGAGAATCCTGCGGGAAAAACGTTTCCAGGGGAGACCCCGCAGGCGCGCCGAGGAGGCTCCCGCCCGCCCGAGTGCCTGGAGTGGAAATCATTTTCATTGTCTATTTCGCTTCCTATCCCGTTACGGATTTCCCATTAAGTTGAAATAAAATCAGAACAAAACCAATAAAATTTTTGACTTACTGTCAAAAATGATGTACATTACCTAATGGGCGAACAATTTTTATTAAAAAAGACAAAAATATTCGTATATAGAGGTGCATAACATGGAAAACGTGTTTGATTATGAAGATATTCAATTAATTCCTGCAAAATGTGTAGTAAATAGCCGTTCTGAGTGTGATACATCCGTTACTTTAGGTAAACATACATTCAAGTTACCTGTAGTACCTGCCAATATGCAAACGATCATTGATGAAAAGATTGCCATTTACTTGGCTGAAAACGGTTACTTTTATGTAATGCATCGTTTTGAGCCAGAAAAACGACTGACTTTCATTAAAGACATGCATTCAAGAGAATTGATCGCTTCCATCAGTGTCGGCGTTAAAGAAGAAGAATACGGATTCATCGAACAATTATCGAATGACAACATTGTGCCTGAATACATTACGATAGATATTGCGCACGGACATTCCAATGCCGTGATAAAAATGATACAGCATATTAAAAAACATTTACCTGAAAGTTTTGTCATTGCAGGAAATGTAGGAACTCCTGAAGCGGTACGTGAATTGGAACATGCCGGTGCGGATGCTACAAAGGTGGGCATTGGGCCAGGGAAAGTATGCATCACTAAAATCAAGACTGGATTTGGAACGGGCGGCTGGCAATTGGCTGCACTTCGCTGGTGTGCAAAAGCGGCAAGCAAGCCAATCATCGCTGACGGCGGCATTCGCACGAACGGTGATATTGCCAAATCAGTTAGATTTGGAGCTTCAATGGTCATGATCGGTTCACTATTTGCCGGACATGAAGAATCTCCAGGTCAAACGATCGAGAAAGATGGAAAGGCCTTTAAAGAATACTTTGGTTCAGCTTCTGAATTCCAAAAAGGTGAAAAGAAAAACGTTGAAGGCAAAAAGATGTTTGTCGAGCACAAAGGATCTTTGGAAGATACGTTGAAGGAAATGGAACAAGATCTTCAGTCATCCATTTCATATGCAGGCGGTACCAAGTTGGAAGCCATCCGGAATGTGGATTATGTGGTCGTTAAGAATTCAATCTTTAACGGTGACAAAGTTTATTAAGAAGTAATCTAAAAAAACGGCCTAATCAATGGATTAGGCCGTTTTTTAATTACACCTTTTTAACAAATTGGGATTTTAATTTCATTGCACCAAAACCATCTATCTTACAATCAATATCATGATCTCCATCAACTAGACGGATGCTTTTGACTTTAGTGCCCATTTTTAAGACGGATGAGCTCCCTTTCACTTTAAGGTCCTTGATTACCGTAACGGTATCACCATCGTTCAAGGCATTTCCATTAGCATCTTTGGTAACCTTCTTTTGATCACCATTTTCCGTTTCCGCTTCCACCGTCCATTCATGAGCGCATTCCGGGCAAACTAAAAGACTGCCGTCTTCGTATGTATATTCTGAATCACATGCAGGGCAATTAGGAAAATCAGTCATAAATTCACTTCCTCCATTCATTATGCCAATTTTAATATAATAATGGTTTACACACAACCAGTAGTTTATTACCTCCCTTGCCCCTCCCTTCCTCTAGAACCTATAAAGGTTTTACTATATACTTTTAAGAAAAAGCTGGAAAGTGCGGTGAACCCATTGTTTAAACTATTATTGATAGAAGATGATACGACGTTATTCAATGAAATTAAAGATAGATTGGCGCAATGGTCTTATGATATTTACGGAATCGGCGATTTTAGTAAAGTGGTTCAGGAATTCACGGACATAAAACCTGATTTGGTCATCATTGATATACAGTTGCCGAAGTTTGACGGATTTCATTGGTGCAGAATGATCCGGGCCCATTCCAATGTTCCCATCATCTTTTTATCATCACGTGATCATCCTACGGACATGGTGATGTCCATGCAGCTTGGAGCTGATGATTTTATCCAGAAGCCTTTTCATTTCGATGTACTCATCGCGAAGATACAGGCCACCCTTCGCCGTGTCTATAATTACAATACGGAAAAGATCGAGTTGAAAACGTGGTGCGGCGCCACCGTGGATTACGAGAAGAACACGGTTTCGGCCGAGACGGGCACAATCGAATTGACGAAAAATGAAATTTTCATCTTGAAAAAGCTCATTGAACAGAAAAACAAGATCGTAAGCCGCGAAGAATTGATCAACAGCTTATGGGATGACAAACGTTTCATAAGCGATAACACCCTTACAGTGAATGTGAACCGTTTACGAAAGAGGTTGGATGAACTGGGTCTAGGGCATTTTATCGAAACAAAGGTCGGACAGGGCTATATCGCCGTGGAAGTGGCAAATGCATGATCGGAAAATATCTCGTGGAAAGGTTCAGCTGGATCACATTCTACATACTTCTTCATCTATTCATTATCTTTGTCGCCTATCTTGATTCGGCCATTCCGTTAAGGCCCATACTGTATATTGTTTTTTTATCATTGCTCATGTTCAGTATGTTTTTGATTTTCCGCTATAAAAAGGAAACCTACTTTTATAAAAGTTTAGAAGCACGGGAAGACAACCTGGATATAACGAATATAGCCGAACCAGAGAGCCCTTTCGAAAAAATCATAGAAAACTGCATCATTAACCAAACCGAATTATTGAAGCGATCCGCAGCAACCGGTCAAATGACTTTAGAGCAGGAGAAGGATGAATTATTATCTTGGATTCATGAAGTGAAGACACCATTGACGGCGATGCATTTAATGATTGACCGCTTGGATGATGAATTGCTGAAATCACACTTGACTTATGAGTGGCTGCGCATTCATCTTCTTCTTGATCAGCAGCTCCATCAAAGGCGCATGCCTTTCATCGAAAATGATTTGTATATAGAGAAAACCGATTTGGAAACAATAATCTTTGATGAGATTAAAACGCTGCGGTCATGGTGCATTCAAAAAGGAATCGGCTTCGACATCCAATTGGATGTAACCGAAGTGCTTAGTGATGCCAAGTGGCTGGCCTTCATCATGAGGCAGCTCTTGACCAACTCCATTAAATACAGTGAAAACTCAGATATCATAATATATAGCCATGAGCGAGCCGGACAAACGGTTCTGGAAGTGCAGGATTCCGGACGGGGCATTGACCCAAAGGATTTATCCCGCATATTTGATAAAGGATTTACATCCACGACAAATCATCGTGACAGTGCGGCAACCGGCATGGGTCTATATTTAACCAAGAATGCGGCCGAGCCCTTATTCATCTCCATTGATGTGAAATCAGAGCTTGGAACCGGGACGACCGTTGCCTTGACCTTCCCAAAAAGAAATGATTTCGTGAATATCACAAGCATGTGACAAAAGTGTCACATGCTTTTATTCTTTGTTCGTCCAAACGAAGGAAAAGAAATACATGGCCTTTTATAATGAGGATATAGAAAAAAAGGAGTGTATCCAAATGAATATATTAGAAGCGAAGAAAATCCATAAAAGCTATGGTAATAAATTCAATAAACAAGAAGTATTAAAGGGTCTTGATATAAGCATACAAGAAGGTGAATTCGTAAGTATCATGGGTGCTTCCGGTTCAGGAAAAACGACTTTGCTGAATGTCCTTTCCTCGATCGATAAAATCAGCAACGGCACCATTACGATCGATGGTAAAGAGATTTCGGGGATGAAAGAAAAGAATTTGGCCGAATTCCGTAAGAACCACTTGGGCTTCATCTTCCAGGAATATAACCTATTGGACACATTGACTGTCAAAGAAAATATCCTTTTGCCCTTATCCATTACAAAAACGCCCAATAGTGAAGCGGCACAAAAGTTTGATAGCGTGGCGAAGGAATTGGGCATATATGAAGTGAAGGATAAATACCCAAATGAAATTTCCGGTGGTCAAAAACAGCGTACGTCTGCAGCGCGGGCTTTCATCCATGATCCAAGCATCATTTTTGCGGATGAACCGACTGGGGCGCTTGACTCCAAATCAGCTTCCGATTTACTGAACAAACTGAGCGAAATGAATAAAAAGCACAAAGCGACCATCATCATGGTAACCCATGATCCCGTGGCCGCCAGTTATTGCAGCCGAGTCATTTTCATTAAAGATGGACAAATCTATACCCAATTGAATAAAGGTGAAGAATCAAGACAAACCTTCTTCAAGGACATCATGAAAACACAAGGTGTATTGGGAGGGGTTCAAAATGAGCATTAATCAACTCATCTTGCGAAATCTGAAGAAGAATCTGAAGAACTATTATCTGTATGTGTTTGCCCTGATCTTCAGCGCTTCCCTGTACTTTGCCTTTGTCACCTTGCAATATGACCCAGCGCTGGATAAAGCGGAGGGTACGGTGAAAGGTGCCGCCTCCATCAAGGCTGCATCAATCCTGCTTGTTGCGATTGTTTCCATATTCCTTTTATATGCCAATAGCATTTTCATTAAAAGACGCAGTAAAGAAATTGGCTTATTCCAATTGATAGGCATGACGAAGAACAGGATATTCCGGATCCTGAGTGTGGAAAACCTGATCCTGTATTTCTGTTCCGTATTCCTGGGAATCTTTGTAGGGTTTGCCGCTTCAAAATTGATCATCATGATCCTATTTAAAATAATGGGTGTCCAGGCAATCGCGACTCTTACATTTTCTTTTCAGCCGCTAGTGCAAACCTTGCTCGTTTTTAGCGCCATCTATCTTTTAATCATGTTGATGAATTATGCCTTCATTAAAAGGCAAACCATTCTATCATTATTTAGAGTGACTTCCATGACGGAAGGAAAAGTGAAAAAGGTTTCGATGTTCGAAATGATCATCGGGATATTCGGGATCGCCCTGATCATTGCTGGTTATGTCATTTCATCCAAATTATTCGATGGAGCTTTTACAGAGATGACCGAGCTTTTCATGGCCATGATCGTCATTCTGGCAACCGTCATCATCGGTACCTACCTATTCTATAAAGGATCCGTAAGCTTCATCTTTAATATCATCCGTAAAAAGAAAAATGGCTATTTGAACATCAATGAAGTATTATCCCTTTCATCCATCATGTTCCGGATGAAATCGAATGCGATATTATTGACGATCATCACGACCGTTTCCGCTTTGGCAATCGGTTTATTATCATTAAGCTATATCTCCTACTACTCAGCGGAGAAAATGGCACAAAGCAGTATCCCAACCGATTTTTCGATGACGGATAAGGGTGATGCAGATGCATTCAAAGAAGCATTATCAGACAGTAAAATTGATTATGACGTAAAGGTGATTGACGTCATTCAAGTGGATGTCAATGTAAAGGAAATAATGGAAACGAGCCTCGAAGGAGTGAACTTCGATTCGGATATCATGACAGTTCCCGTCATCAGTGATGAATCCGTTAAAGGAATCAACCTTGCTGAAGATGAGACCCTTTTCAGCGGATACAGTAGTATGATGGAGAAGGTCATATCCTTGAAGGATTCCGGAAAGATTGAACTGAAGGGCAAAAATGAAGTGATTCGGCAAACATATCTGGGTTTGAATGATGATACCTTCCTGTCCTATTACTTTACGAGTGGCGGATTGCCCGTTGCCATTGTAGACCAAACGATATTCGACCGTTTGAAAAAAGATGTCGACCCGAAAATCCAAAAAGTATCATCCGTTAATATCGGCATTGATGTGAAGGATGAAGCTGAACTTGAAAAAGCGAATGATCTATTCAGTAAAATGAATTTTAAAGAAGAACATGTGAATGATTCCCAATTAGAAAATTTCACCAACCAGAAGAAGAATATGGGTCTTATGATGTTCATCGTCGGCTTCTTGGGATTAACCTTCCTCATCACATCCGGCTGCATCCTTTATTTCAAGCAAATGGATGAAAGTGAAGGTGAAAAATCCAATTACACGATTTTAAGAAAACTAGGATTCACGCGTGGTGACTTACTAAGAGGAATCCAAGCAAAACAAGTTTTCAATTTCGGCATTCCTTTAGTCGTCGGGCTGCTTCACAGTTATTTCGCAGTCCAGTCCGGATGGTTCTTTTTCGGGACCGAAGTTTGGGCACCGATGATCATCGTCATGGCATTATACACGGCATTGTATTCGATCTTCGGAATCCTATCCGTATTTCATTACAAGAAGGTCATTAAAGAATCACTATAATTTCGAAGATACTAAAAGCTCCAGGGCCAATGGGACCCTGGAGCTTTTAAACTGTAGAAAAATCCGGAGAAAAGTCAGTTCGCCTAAAATTTTTCTAAAAAAACATTCCAGTTGATTGGAATGGGTGTTCGAGACTCCTGCGGGAAAAGCGTGTCCAAGGGAGACCCCGCTGATAAGCGAGTGCCTGGAGCGGAAATCAACGATCAGATTATACAAACCCTCAATGAAGTTCCAGCTGCTTTCAGAAATCCGCTCCCTTTAAAGTACCCCAGCCGGTTTCATCATTTCCTTGATCAATTCCCTGTTGCGCTTTTTAAAGATTTCATTATGGGAAGAAACCATCCCCACTCCGTGAGCGTCAGGCTGGATATATTGCTTTGCCTTGTTTACGGCATTTGCAGCATCTTGAAAAGTGCCTGCTATCAGGTTCAATTTACCCTCATGCTTAAGGATATCACCGGCTGCGTATATTCCATCCATCGAGGATTCACTTGCAGGAGTACCTTTAATATAATAATTGTCGGCAATGGCAATGTCCACTTTACTATTTTGAAGCAGTGATGTATCACGCTCATAACCATGATTGATGATGACTTCATCGATCGGTAAGTAAGATACCTCTCCCGTTGCGTGATTCGTCAGTTCAACATGTTCAATTGATTCATGATCGTCGCAGGCGATCAATTTTGTAATCGTCGTATTCAAGAAACAAACAGCAGAGCTTTCCATCAATTGCCTTGCTTGTGATTCATGTCCTGCTAAACTATCTTTCCTGTATGTCAGGTACACCTTTTTGGCGATGGGCTCTAATTCATTTGCCCAGTCTATAGCAGAATTCCCGCCGCCTGAAATGATCACCGTCTTATCCTTGAAACGATTGAAAGACTTGACAGTATAGTTTAAATTAGAGACTTCAAACCTTTCTGCCCCGTCTATTTCCAACTTTTGCGGATTCAGGATTCCGCCGCCAACCGCGACAATGACCGTCTTGGAAAAGTGCACTTGACCTGAAGCCGTATGTAAAACGAAGATGCCTTCTTCATTACGTGTGATTGATTCCACTTTCTCATTCAAGACGACTGTTGGGTTGAATGTTAAACCTTGCTCCACTAGCTGCTCAATTAATTTTTCCCCAGTAGTCGGTGTCAGCCCTCCAACATCCCAAATCATCTTCTCTGGATAGACATGAATTTTCCCGCCCAGCCGTGGCTGGTATTCAATCAGTTTAACTTTCATTTCTCTAAGTCCGCTATAAAAAGTGGAGTAAAGGCCTGCTGGCCCTCCCCCAATAACCGTTACATCAAATAAATCCTGCTGTTCCATCTACGTCCACTCCCCGGTAACCAAGTGTGATTGATTATCATTCTCATTTAATCGTACACTCTTTTCTCACTTTTTACAATAAGCAGTCGAGTTAAATTTCAAAAAAACCGATCCATTCTGCACGTATGTATGAAATTGAAAAAAAGTGCAGCCATCCTTCATCCCTACTCAAGGATGAAAGATGCTGCACTTTCTTTGTGAAGAATGTTAGTTTGAACGAGGTCTTTTCCCGTCCGATATAAGAAGATTGATATGATCTATGAGTTCAGGTAGTTCCTCCATCGTTTTGATGGTGAAGTCTGCCCCGTTTTTCAAAAAGATATCTGCCGTTTTAGAGATGAGATCTTGTTTATCTCTTTCTGGCAAACTTGTATACTCATCCAAACTCAATCCCATCTCAGAGCTTCCGACAATGACTCCGACCGTCCATACCCCAGCATTCACTCCCTCTTGCATATCGGAAGTGGTATCGCCTACCTTCACCACCTTCCATGATGCCGCTAATTTCAATTTTTCCATATTCCGATAGATCATGTAAGGATATGGCCTTCCGATCGAATGGGTTGCATCCGGGGTTACATGGAAATCGGGCCCATACCCTTTTTTCAAAGCATTTGCTGTGACGACCTCCATCATTGTATCCGTATAGCCCGTTGTCGACCCAATCTTCAGGCCGCGATTCCTTAATGCTTCCACCGTCTCGGTAACCCCTGGAATGGGGTCAGTATAATCCGCCAATGACATCATCAACGCCGGTTCGAATTCAGCATATAGTTTTTCAACGTCATCCTCATTGAATGGCCTTCCGTATTGTTCCTCCCATAACGAAGATATCCTTGGCATGGTCAGCATCGCACGAATATGGTCGATTTTCAGCATGCCCATCGGAGCTCTGGCTTCCTCCATCGTCACGTCCAGTCCAGCATTCTTAAAAATATCCACAAAAACATTCACTGGTGCAAAACATCCAAAATCCACGGCTGTTCCAGCCCAATCCAAAATGATTCCTTCTACCTTATTCATACTGTCACCACTTTCATATATTTTTCTACGATCCTGCCTAGTTCCGCGATATCTTCTTCATGGATTTCGCCAATATTGCCGATCCGGAATGTATCTATGTCAGTCAGCTTTCCGGGGTAAATTACATAGCCCCTCTCCTTGATGAAATTGTAGAAGTCCCCAAAATCAAAGGTTTCAGTTGGAAAATGGAAAGTTGTAATGATAGGTGATTGTTTATCAGGTGAGATGTATGCATGGATGCCCAATTTCCCCATCAGCTCCCTCAGCCTATCATTATTATTTTTATAACGGGTGAATCTGGCTGGGATGCCGCCTTCTTCCGTTAATTCTTCCAGCGCTTTAGCAAACGCGGCCACTACATGTGTTGGAGATGTGAAACGCCATTTCCCATCCTTGTCCATCTCTTTCCATTGGTCATATAAATCCAGGGACAAACTGCGGGCATTGCCTTCACAAGCCAACAATTTCTCAAGCTTTGCAATGACGAAACCAAAACCAGGGATTCCTTGAATGCATTTATTCGCACTGCTGATCAAATAATCAATTCCGAGTTCAGGCACATTCATCTCCACTCCGCCAAAGCTGCTCATCGCATCAATGATCAAGGATTTCCCTTGTTCGTTTGATATCTTCGAAACCATCTCTATCGGATTTAAAATCCCCGTCGTCGTTTCACAATGAACCATCGCTATATGTGTGATGTCACGATCAGCCAGTAAAATGTTCCGGATTTCAGCTTCCTTTGGATATTCATTGTACTCAACGCCATATTCAACATGATTCAGACCGATGCACTCCGCCATTTTCACAATCCGTTTTCCATATGCGCCATTCGTAATGATCAGCACTTTATCGGATTTTGAAAGTGCAGTCGTCAGCACAGATTCTACAACAAACGAGCCGCTTCCCTGCATAAGTACAGCCGTATATTCTCCGTTTGCAGCACATGCCAATTCAAGAAGCTGGGTTCTGATTTTTTGTGTGATTTCTTTATAATCATTTTCCCACGTGCAGCGGTCAACAAGCATTTTCTGTTTCACCGTCCTTGTAGTGGTCAGCGGTCCAGGCGTCAATAGTTTATAGGTATTCATTTTCCTTCACTCCTCACTGTATTCATCATTGTGCTGATTTAAAGAATTCTTGATGCTGTTTCAATAATTCGACCGTTAGGGGCTGCTTATATTTCTTAGGGTGGGCCGGTTTGTTCTTTTCCGTTACCTTTTCACCTTCATAAAGTGCGACCGGGTAATGTTTCAACAGTGCTTCTCTAGCATCTTTACTGATCGTTTCTGCCATTTTCATCGCTAAACTTGTTTTAGCTTCATTATCTTTATTCACGACAGCAACGGATTCCGTGTAAGAGAAATTCCCCTCAGCCGGATCGACGAATTTGATCGGTAAACCCGACTCTTTAGCCATCACGGCTTGATAGCGTAAACCAAAACCGGCAGCCACTTCCCCTGCTTGAACTTTATTGATTGGACCTGAACCTGAGCTCTCAAGATGCGGACCGCTATTTACCATTAAGTCATGGAGAACCTTTTTGCCCTCTGCGTCACCGTATTGACTGATTATTGCTTGAACTAACAGCCACCCTGTTGAAGAGTCCAGGATATTAGGAATTGAAACGAGCCCTTTATATTCCGGCTTTGTTAAATCCTTAATCGAGGTAGGCATCGGCAGGCCTTTTTGTTTAAGCACTTCCGTATTCACAAAAATGGAACCGGTATTGGCCAAAATCGGTGTATAATAGGCTGGTTTTTTTTCCAATGCTTTTGTACTGAATGACAGGTCCTTGAACATGGAGTGCTGTTCCTGTGCGCTTTCAATGAAATAGGAACTCATCGTCACGACATCAGCCTCGATTTCATCTCCTTCTGCGAGCAGTTTCCCTCCTAATTCAGATGAGCCTAATGATTGAAGGACATATTTTCCTTCGTATCCGGCATCTTTCAGCGAAGTCTCCATTGCGGCAGTTGCTTCTTCATCGCCATTCGTATAAATGACCACCTTTTCCTCATCCGCTTTGCCGCTGTTACGGCCCACCAATACAAATACCAAACTTAGAGCAACTAAAGAAAGTAAGGCTATCTTGATCGTTTTAGACATAATATCCCCCTCATTAATGTTTGAATTGTCTTTTTTGATAATGATCACAAAGCAGCTTCACGACTAGATTTGTAAAAAAGATAAGTAGAGACAGGATGAATATTTCATTGAATTTGGCAAAATGCTGAAGCTCTTTAATTTTACTGGCCACTAATGTGGTTTGGGCCGTGACCAAAAAGATGATTCCGCTGATCGTCACCATACTATTGATGAAATAGTAGCTGAACATCTCGATTACCGTAGATGCCGAGTTAGGCAGGATGACACGATAGATTGTCCTGATCCAGCTATCCCCCAATAAATTCCCGGTGGTTTCCCAACCAGGGTTCATTTTAGATAAAGAGTTCTTCGCCATTAAATAGGGGGTCGTAAAGAAGTGGACCATGTTACATAGAATGATGATGGCAAAGGTCCCCTTCCAGCTGCTTCCGTTGAACAGCAGCAAATACGATAAGCCCAACACCATTCCCGGTACTGTATTCGTCAGCATCGAAATGACATCCATTGATGATTTCCCTTTAAGGGGCGTCCTGACATTCAAGACCGCCGAGCTAAAGGCGATGAACGTTCCCAGTACGGCCGTCATCAAGGCAACGAATAAGGAGTTTTTATAGACTGCCGTTAAATCGCTCGATTGGAATGTGTCGATAAAATGCTTTAAGGTGAATGTGAGATCGTAAGGGAAACTAGTTAAAAATGGTGCAATGAACATGACTGCAAATACAGAAAACATTCCTATTAAGACCAGCAGCGAAATACCGCCAAAACAGATATCCCTCCCTTTGTGCTGCGTCAATTCAATATCGCTGAACTTGTCATAATGAAAATTGAGTTTTTCCAGATAGTTTAATAGGAAAACACTGAACACTACCGGAATGAGCATGAGAATGGCAATCACAGCGCCATTATTGAAATCAGGGATGGAACCCAGCATGACTTGATACAGTTGCGTCGCAACGACGGTGTAGGTCCCGCCGACCGAAGCCGGTATCCCAAAGTCGGTGAAGCTCAAGATGAAGGAAAGTACAAAAGCTCCACCTAAAGTTCCTGACAATGGCCGTATGATCGTATTCAAGAAACTTCTTATCGTTCCGTCACCCATTAATTTTGAGACGATGATGAACTTTTTATCCATGTACTTGAAGGAATTATTAATGAGAAGAAAAGCTGATGGCAATGTATAGATTACATAACCTATCAATAATCCATTAAATCCATATATATCGAAGAGATTCCTTCCAAAAATCTTCGTTATGATTCCTTGATTGCCGAAAGAGTAGATGATCGCAAACCCAAATGTGATTGTCGGAAGCAGCATCGGAATAAGGATCCCGGTTTTAATTACACTTTTTAATGGACTATATAATCGGGTGCAATGGATGGAATAGGCCAGGAAAAAGGCTAAAACGGTCGTAATGACGGCTGTGAGCCCCGAGATTTTCACGCTGTTTCCAAATGACTTCATCAGCTCTGCATTTGAAAGGACCGTTAGATAATTCGAGAGATTGATTCCATCTGCCGTTTCAAAAGAACGGACGAACAACATGCCAAGCGGCAAGAAAAGAAAAGCGGCAAATAGCAGTAAGATAGGTATATAAATGACTCTCATTGCCGGTTTTACATCAGGCATACTTTTCACCGAATAAGTTATAAATATTTTCTCTCTTGATCTCCAGCTGTTTAAGAATGAATTCCTTAACAAAATCATTGGCTGGCTGATTGATGATTTCTTGCGGCGATCCAAATTGAGAAATATTCCCTTGATTAATGATCAAAATCTTATCCGACATCGTCAAAGCCTCTTCCGGGTCATGAGTCACTATGATGGTCGTCAGCTTAAATTCGCGGGCAATGGATTTGATGCGTTCCTTTATCGATTCCTTGATCACACCATCCAAAGCACTCAGCGGCTCATCAAGTAATAGGATTTTCGGTTTCATTACAAGAGTCCTTGCGATCGAAACCCTTTGTTTCTGACCCCCTGACAGTTCGCTGATCCTTTTTTTCAAATGCGGTGTTAATTCCAGGAAATTGATGTATTCCTGAAGCTCTTCCTTGGAAACGGATCCCTTCCTGTTCCTCAATCCATAAACGATATTTTCATAGGCATTCAAATGCGGGAAAAGAGCGTAATCCTGGAAAACGATATTAAATCCCCGGTCTTTCATGGGCACGTTACTCAAATCGGTATCATTGAAAATGATTTTTCCATGATTGATACCCGTCAAGCCCAAAATTATATGTAATAAAGTAGTTTTGCCGCTTCCACTTGGTCCTAATAGTGAAACGATCTCCCCCGTTTTAATTTCAAGATTTATATGATCCAAAACTGATTTTCCATCGAATTGCTTGCTAATATTTTGTAGTTTTAGCAAACCGTTCACCTCCTTTAATACACCCTTAGTATAAAAGCCCTTTGTAAACCGAAGTTGGGATTTTTGTAAATACTCTGTAAATATTGAACACCTTTTTACTAAATTGATACTAACTTTTGACCAACTAATGATATTTTTATCAGCTATATGTTGAATATGTTCGCAGTAAACAGTACACTTAAACTGAATATCAGGAAGATAGATATGAAGAATAGGCGGGTGTAACTTATGCTTCCTCTTGAAAGGCAAAAGAAGATCATCGAGTTATTAACGATTAGAAAAGTGATGAAGATTGCCGAACTTACTGAAGAAATGCAAGTTTCCATCGAAACCATAAGAAGGGATATAAACCTTCTTACAAGGCAAGGAAAAATTGAAAAGATCTATGGCGGCGTTAAGCTGGTTCAATCGAAGTTTGGAGAATCGACGATAGATGAACGGATGTTCAGTCAATTAGAAGAAAAAGAATCCATCGCCCAAAAATGCAGTGAGTATATCGACGATGGGGATTGCATTTATATCGATAGTGGTTCGACAACCTATCAAATCGCTAAATATATAAAACAGAAAAAGAAACTGACCGTAATAACCAGTTCGATCCCTGTTGTAAATGAGCTCATTCATAGCGATATCGAGATATTGATCATAGGCGGGAAAGTCAGGAGAAATGAACAATCCATCGTTGCATTTGACTACTTATTCAACTTCAGTGAATTGAATATTTCAAAAGCATTCATTTGTGCGAGCGGCATAACCGTTGAAAAAGGGATATCCGACTATAATTTAGAAGAAGCGAACACACGAAAAAAAATCATTGATTTATCCCAAGAAGTCTATATTGCCGCTGACAGCTCCAAGTTCGGGAAAGATGTGACCATCGGGATATCGTCACTGGATAAAATCGATTACATCATTACTGACGATCATCTGCCTAAAGATTTCATCTCTTCGTTTAAAGAGACCGGCACACATTTGATTCTTTCTTAAAAGCAAGAAAAAAACGGGAACTATACAGTAGTATAGTTCCCGTTTTTTTGTTCAAGTTGCAGCTGATTTCAGAAATCCGCTCCCTTTCCGCCGACTGTCTGCCAAGCCTCCTCGTCGCAAGCGTCTGTGGGGTCTCGGCTAGCCAGTTTTTCGGCAGGAGTGTCGCAAATTTCTTCAATCCAGAGAGTTTTCATCCTATAAAACAGTAAAAATACGTGAAAGATAACCAAGTTTCGTTTGAAAAATGTGGAAAAAAATCCTCACTAAAATCATGAGATGGATCGGGATGAGACCATTCCTAAATAAAAAACTGTGTCCTCCATCAATGGAGAGTGGCCCGGGCGATTACCATAAAGTTGAGCCTAGTACCTCAATTAAAATTCCTTTCATGCTGAAGGAGCCATTCCTTTCTCCACAAGCCACCCGCATAACCAGTTAATTTCCCATTTGAACCTATTATTCGATGACAAGGAATCACGATGCTTAACTTATTTCTGCCGTTAGCGCTCCCTACTGCCCTAATGGCTTTTTCATTACCGATTGAAACGGCGATGTCTTTATAGGAACCCGTGTTAGCGTACAGGATTCCCGTTAATGCGTTCCAAACGTTTTTTTGGAAGTTGGTCCCTTCAAGTGTATAAGGAAATGTAAATTCCCTGCGTTCACCTTTGAAATACTCATCAAGCTGACTAAAGCACTCCGCCAAAACCTGAGGCGTGTGCTCTTGCATAATATTTATCTTTATATCCCTTTCAGCGAACATTATGGAACTGATGGCATCATTCGTTCCTGATATCTCGATAACTCCAATCGGTGATTCATAATCTAGTTTATATAATTCACTCATATAAGGACCTCCATTTCTGTATATGTGGCTTACACTCGATTCTTAAGATTCATGTTGCGATATTCACTTGGAGTACAATTTTTCAAACGGCGAAATACTTTATAAAAGTTTGAAGGGCTTTGGAAACCGACTTCAAGGCAAATCTCAAGATTCGTTCGACTTGTGCTTGTTAGAAGGTATGAAGCTTTATCCACTCTGATTTTTTCCAAATAGGAACGGGGAGTTTCTAATGTTTCCTTTTTGAATAGCCGCTCCAGATAATAGGAACTTACACCGACATGATTGGCAATATCCTTTAATTCCACTTTTTGATTATACTGATTGACCAAGAAAGCGATGATATCTCTTACAAGTCCAATCTTCGGGGAATCATCAACTTCCGGTTGGCATCTTTTGCAAGCACGGAAACCGGCCTTTTCGACTTCATCGATGTCATGATAGAATTTCACATTTATTTTTTTCGGCTTCCTTGACCTGCATGAAGGGCGGCAGTATATTTTAGTTGTCTTTACTGCGGTAAAGAATAATCCGTCATATTTAGAGTCGCAAGCAATGATTTTCTCCCACATTTCTTCAAAAGAAAGATTTATAGCAACAGCCATTATACTCCGCATCCTTTCAGGTTTTACTTCCCATATAAATGTGAGGTGTCACTTAGATCTACTATTCGTGCTGTATCTCGTTCTAACAATTCAATGGCTTTATCGAACAGGGCATTCCCGAAACTGAGGCGTTTTACGCCTAATTCTTCAAGCTCCTTACCATTCGTCAATCCAGGCAAAGATAATACATTAAGGGGAGCACCTATATTCAAAGTGATTTCTTTTATTTCATCATGGTTCGTTAATCCAGGGATGAATATTCCGCTGGCACCACTTTCCACATACGCCTTTGCCCGCTCTGCCGTTTCCGGGAAAGGATTTTCTTTTTGAAAATAAGTATCTGTTCTGGCATTGATGTAAAAACCTTCATACCCATTATAATCCAACGCTTCCCTTATTTTTAATAGCAGGCTGCAGTGTTGATATATATCTCTAAGACCTTTTTGTTTTTTTAGTGAATCCTCAATATTGATCCCGGCTACACCGGCGTCTGCCGTCCTTAACACATTATCGACAATCTTGTCTGCGGTTTCACCATAGCCTGCTTCAATGTCCGCGGTGACGGGAATTTTCACATTATCCGCAATTAGTTTAATGATACCTAAATGTCTTTCAAAATCAATCAATTCGCCATCAGAATACCCCAGGGAGTTGGCAATTCCCCAGCTTGTCGTTCCAATCGCCTTGAATCCTGATTTCTCGAGAATCAAGGCCGATAATAGATCCCAGACATTCCCCAATATCAACAGGTCCTTCGAAAAGTGTAATTCATTGAATTCCTTAATATTAGTCATTATAGATGCTCCTAAAATTCATTTGTCCCTATTCTAACAATCACCCCAGCTCCAAATCGTCCTCATTCTTGCTCTTATGGTCCATTTCAAATAATGATTGTCCTGGATTCCCGTGACAAATAAAAAAAATGCCCTTTCATTCCGGGCATTTTCATGATCCAATTGATTAATTTACGAAAAGATATAACTTCCTATGATATTCCTCAAATGCCTGCTGGTCCTTTTCCGTGTAGTCCATCCACTTCACTTTCTTGCATCTTTCCTCTAATCTCTCATTCAGTTCATCTTCTATTTCATTCATGAAACGGATGATTTCCCCATAGGGCATATTGAAATGACGGGCTGCAAGCCTGGGCGGGGAATGCTTTACCAGCAATCTCATGAATTGATCGACCGTGTCCGCCTTCGATGCAAGATAATCTTCTTCGTTCACGATGAATTCATACACTTGTTTTTTGACGCCAGAAAGTCTGGTTACTTCGTCGCGCAATAAAAACTCCATTAATCTATCGTTCATATGGCTCTACCTCGAATTGGTTTATATTTAAATCCTCTTGGATATGTATGAAAAGTCTATACTGCCCGATACCTCATTATGACATCGTAACGGCAAGCCATCAAGCAATTCCTCCACCAACACATAAAGCGTAATAATTACGATTTAAGGGCCGTTTTAAGTAAAATAACATGCATATACTTTAAAAGTCAACGTTTGTATCGTGTGCATAGTAAGCATTCTTTATTGGCAAAATATGAGCATGAACAAATGGAACAACTCTTTATTAATTTTGTATAGGCAATGAGAATAATTTTGTTAAAATTTGATATAATAAATGTAATATTTAGTCAATTAGTATCTTTTCCTAGAATTTGCTTTTGCAAAGGGGTAGAATGAAGCTAATGACATCTTATTTTTTCTAATGTTTCCGAGGAGTTATAGGGTGGGTATAGCAAGTACATAGTGACAGCTGGAATGCTGTCCGACATATCGGTTGTTTTCATTTGTTCAAAATAACAATGAAAAGAATAAGGAGTGATTTTTTGAAACCTTCAACAAATCGCATGTTAACCCGTATTAAATCCGTTTATATGTTCATTAGCAATAACGGTACGGTTTCTACTCAAGAGCTTGTAGAAGAATTTGGCATCACTCCTCGAACTGTGCAGCGCGATTTAAATGTCTTAGCATACAATGACCTTGTTCAAAGCCCAAGCCGAGGCCTTTGGACGACAACAAGTAAAAAGGTGAAGATGTCATCGTAAAAAGAACGACCACCCGAACAAGATCGATATGTAAAATACTTTGAGGCGGACAATATTATCCGCCTCATTTTTTGTGTCCAGCTATCATTCAGCCGGTTGGCCCGCCTTTAACTGTTCAAGCTCCTCCGCCGTCAACTCACGGTATTCACCAAGCTCGAGTTCCTCATCAAGCTGTAAACTCCCCATGGAAAGACGCTTTAGGTAGACGACACGTTTGCCAACGGCCTCAAACATCCGCTTCACCTGATGGAACTTCCCTTCCATGATCGTTAGCTCGATATCCGATGTCAGGCCTGATTTTAAAATGTTCAATTCTCCTGGTTTTGTTTCGTATCCATCATCCAAGGTCACTCCGTTGCGGAATGCCTCGATATCCCGTTCCGTTACTTCGCCATCAATGACCGCAAAATATGTTTTAGGGACATGTTTCTTTGGGGAAAGCAGTTGGTGGGCAAGCTTTCCGTCATTCGTGATCAGCAATAAACCTTCTGTGTCCTTATCAAGACGGCCTACAGGAAATGGCTCGAATACCGAATCTTCCGGCTCCAAGATGTCGATGACCGTTTCTTGGTAGTTATCTTCCGTTGCCGACAATACGCCCGGCGGTTTATTCATCATTAAATAAATGAATTCCCTGTATTCAACCCGTTCACCATGAACCGTCACGTTTTCCGTATCAGGGTCCACTTGTTCCTTCGGATCCTTAATCAGCCTTTCATTAACCTTGACGGCGCCGGATTTCAGGAGCTTTTTCACTTCTTTCCTGCTGCCATAACCAATATTGGATAAAATCTTATCTATTCTCATCGTTTCCTCCTAAAGCCTTTTTCAGTAAAAAGCCTTGCCCACTTTAATGACAGGCAAGGCCAATATATTTTAATCGGGGATTCACCATTCAATACCCTTTTTTTTACACATCAAACTTCCAGCTTACAATCCTAATTTAGCTTTTAACCGATCGATCCGGGCACCGAACAAACGATGGGCAAGTTTGCTTTTCAAGGAAAGAGCCGCATAAATGAGCGCTCCAAAAATTGCACAAACGGCCACGATCAAAATCGCCTGGAAGCGCCCTTCCGATGTAAGCCATAGCGATAGTAAACTGTTCATGCCCCAGGCAGCCAGTCCCATTATTATTGAAAAAACTGTGATTAAAACAGATCTCCTGATGGTAAGGCTGTAACGATATCCAGTAAAGTAAGTAATGACATACAAATTCAGCAGCACGGCAGCCAAGTAGCCGAATGCCGTAGCGTAAACGGATCCTTCCGTTTCAAACAACTTGATCAATGGGATATTCAAGCTCAATTTGATTAAAAAGCCCACAAGCAGGCTGAGCACTGTATATTTTTGCTGATTGATCCCTTGTAATACAGCTGCCGAAACGGAGAAAAGTGCAAACAAGATGGAAACGGGCGCATATGCCTTCAGGACACTGATTCCAAGTGGATCATGGCTGTAAAAGGCACTATAGATTGGATCGGCCAGCACAGACATGCCAACGACTGCTGGAATCGTAATGAACAACAAAATTTGAAAGGCTTGGTTCAGCTGGCGGTTGAACTCATTTGAATCCTCGCTTACATATGCCTTCGTCACCGAAGGAAGAAGCGCCATCGAAAACCCGGTTGCAAGCGTCATCGGAATCAAGACAAGCTTCTGGGCATACACATTCAACACCCCTAGTGCATCCTCAGCAACATGCTGCAGCCCGATCGACGACATCGCCTTATTGAAAGACAATAAGTCAGCCAACTGAAACATTGGCATCGCGATTCCGACGAATATGAAAGGAATCGACGAAAGGAATATTTCTTTATAAATCTCCTTCAGGGAAATTTCCATCGTTCCCCTGTCTTTCTTCATCAAGCTGTCCAAATATGGTTTTTGTTTTTTCCAATACCAAAATAACACCACTAAACCGCCGACAGCCCCGACCGTCGCCGCGAAGGTAGCTATTTGGATGGCTCTCACTAACTCTCCGTCAAGGACATTCAAAACAACATACACACCGGCCAGAAGGAACACGATGCGGACAATTTGTTCGACAACCTGGGAAATGGCCGTTGGTTCCATCGCTTCATGCCCTTGAAAGAAGCCGCGGATGATGCTCATGAACGGTACAAAAATCAAGGCGAAACTGACTGCCCTAATGATCTCCGTGACATCCGCGGCATCTTCCGGCTTGACCCCAAAGACTCCAGTAAACAGCGGGGCCATCGTATAGAGAATCAAAAAAGCGAGAAAACCGGTGATTACCATTAATTTCAGGCTCGATTTAAATAACTTCTCACCGACTGCGTATTCCTCGAGCGCATTATACTTCGAGATGAATTTAGATACTGCAAGCGGCATGCCTGCCGTTGCAAAGCTAATGAAAATGGTATATGGAACGTACCCATATTGATAGAGGGTAGCCCCTTTATTCCCAACCATATGTTCAAATGGGATGACATAAAATAAACCCAGAATCTTGGAAATGATCGCTCCCAGCGTTAATATAAAAGCCCCTTTTAAAAACTTAGATGACATCTAATCCCTTCCTGCCTCTGTCAGTTACGTTTCACACGCTCTTTATCTTATCATATTAAAGTATTTTTTCTATAGAAAACTACATTCAAGTTTATCGTTTTCGAAGATAATACACAAACAAATAATTCCTTTTTTTCTACATTCGCAATCTGACGGGCTCTTGCTATATAATGAAGGGACTGAAAATGATAAAGTGGTGATCAATTTGAAATATGATGTAGTGGTAATTGGCGGCGGTCCTTCCGGATTGATGGCAGCAATAGCAGCCGGGGAAAAAGGTGCCCATGTATTGTTAGTGGATAAAGGCGAGAAGCTTGGAAGGAAACTTGCAATCTCGGGCGGCGGACGCTGCAACGTGACGAACAGGCTCTCAATCGATGAAATCATTCAGCATATCCCTGGAAACGGGCGATTTCTATACAGTGCTTTCTCAGAGTTCAATAATGAGGACATTATTCAATTCTTTGAAAAATTGGGCGTCGCTCTAAAAGAAGAGGACCATGGCCGGATGTTTCCTGTCAATGATAAAGCGCAAAGCGTCGTGGATGCCCTTCTGACGCGCCTGTCGAATTTAAAAGTAACGATCTACAAGAACTCTCCAGTTGCGGAAGTTCTCTATGAACATGGAAAAACCAGCGGTGTCCGGTTAAAAGATGGCCAGACCATTGACACGGATGCAGTCGTGATTGCAGTCGGCGGGAAATCAGTTCCCCACACCGGTTCAACCGGAGACGGCTACGCATGGGCTAAAAAGGCAGGGCATACGATTACCGAATTGTTCCCGACTGAAGTTCCCGTACTTAGCCATGAAACATTCATTAAAGATCGAACACTTCAAGGGCTCGCACTTCGCGATGTTTCATTGAGTGTCCTTAACCCAAAGGGCAAGGCCCTGATCACACATAAAATGGATATGCTCTTCACCCATTTTGGCGTCTCCGGTCCAGCTGTTCTAAGATGCAGCCAATTCGTCGTGAAAGCGATGAAGAAATGGAACCTGTCCGAAGTGACCATGAAACTCGATGCCCTGCCGGACCGAAACAAGGAAGAGGTTTTTCAAGACATCATGAAGGAAATAAAAGCCGAACCGAAAAAAGCCATTAAAAACACCTTAAAAGGTTTAGTTCCTGAACGATACCTTCACTTCCTGCTTGAGCGAAGCGGCATCGACCTTCAAGAGCAAGGGGCGACGATATCAAATGAAAAAATCCGCCGCTTTGCAGAATTATGCAAGGACTTCCAATTCGGGGTGCACGGCACCCAGCCGCTAGAAAAAGCCTTCGTAACGGGCGGCGGCGTATCCGTCAAAGAAATACATCCAAAAGAAATGGCATCCAAACTAATGGACGGACTGTATTTCTGCGGTGAAATTCTGGATATACACGGATACACAGGCGGTTACAATATCACATCGGCATTAGTAACCGGCAGGCTCGCCGGCATGAATGCTGCCATGTCTGCCCGTTCATAATCCGTAAAAGAGGCTGATCCGCTTGGATCAGCCTCTTTTACTGCGATTTCGCAAGCCTATACATCGTGTACGTTAGGCTTTGATTCTGGTGTAGGTGCTCTTGTTTTGGACTTCACTGTACTTTTTCGACCAAACCCGCACCCGCCACTACTAGTCGGGCTATACGTTTAAAATATTTCTGGATGATATCGATATGCTTCGAGGTCAATGGTATTCCGTCCCGTGAACGTGATGCCTTCACTCTCGAGCATCGCCTTCTGGTGTTCTGCAGCGCCCTCCGCTTTTATGCCGATTTCACCTTTGGCATTGATCACCCGGTGCCATGGAAGGTCATGTTTTTTACTGCTAGAATGAAGGATCCTTACGACCTGCCTTGCACCGCGCGGACTTCCGGCGAGCTGTCCTATTTGACCATATGTCATCACTTTACCGGAGGGGATTCGTTGTATGATATGAATGACCCGTTCAGTAAAACTTTCCAAATACCTCGCCCCTTTATTCTATCCGTTTGCTAAAATCGTGATTTTTTCATCGGTAATCAGGATTCCATGATGTTTGATCAAGTTTGTTTTAAGCTCGGCAGGCACTCTGCAGTCATCGTATGCACATACAGAAATCAATCCTCTTTCCTTGATCAATTTGTCGATCCCTTTTTCATATTCGCCTATCGCAAAGCTGACTTGATCGTCATGGCCCCATTCAACATGGCCCCAAGTCCGGACGTGCTGATTGCGTTTAGTGTATGCATCGATATTTTCCAAGAAATAATCAACCATCGTCGAAGGATGGAAATCTCCATGAAAACAATAAAAATCAAAATTATTCATAAGATGCACTTGCTCCAATTGCTCCTCATTTAAATGAAGCTGCAATTTCTTGTACACGAAAGGAAAGATGCGGTCGTTTTCGACGACCAGGATATGGTCTCCCTGTTGAACACCGGTAATGATGAAAGTTGCCTCATTTTCAATGTATGACTCCAATTCATTAAAACAGTATAAAATATGGCCACCATCCGACTGCTGTATATTTTCTATTAATTGTTTCATTTTATTGTCCAAAATGAATCTCTCCTTTAATACACCAGTCCGTACTATGTATTATGTATAACTTTACCCATTATCTCCGTGTTTGTAAAATTCATAGAAGAATATAATCAGTTTTTCCTAATGACATGTTAAGATCTGGAATTTAGTTAAGTCGAATTATGGCTGCCTTCAGTCCACTCTTAAAAAGACCCAGGCAGCCCAATCCGGCAGACTCCGCACTTCATGCATTTTCCCTTCACTCTTAAATCACGGGATAGTACGGCACATAGCGCGGGTTATAATAATATGGCGGTCTTGGTCCAATAAGCGGCAATTCAAAGGTATTTGGGTTGGAGTCATATAACAACTCCACCTTTTCATCCGATTGTTCGACCAATAACCACTTCACTTCTTCGCTATAATAATATGGCATATAGAGGCCTCCAAAAACTTTTTTCTACCCTTCAGCATATTCGAGCCGCACGGCAACGAGCCCGTCCCGATATATGTTCTTCATGCACGGCATATGCCTGATCATCATAAAGTAATCCGACTAAATTCTTTATTAGGAGGACCCCTCATGGCAGAAGATAATAAAAAGAAATCATCCGGTAAAAGCTATCCCATGCATCCGAATTATGGGAAGATCACCCGTTATCAAGACGTACCCCTCACGGTTCCGGAGCAACGCCAATTTCGCCAACCCGGTGTAGAAAAATTAATGGTGCCCAGGCCCATCATCGAAAATCCCAATTATAGGGGCTGCGGGAAATTAACAGGTAAAGTCGCATTGATAACTGGCGGAGACAGTGGGATTGGCGCTGCGGCTGCCATCGCTTTTGCTAAAGAAGGGGCAGATGTTTCCATCGCTTATTTGGATGAACATGACGATGCCAATCGGACTAAAACGAGAATTGAAGAGCTTGGGCAACGTTGCTTACTGCTGCCAGGGGACTTAAGGGATAAGCAGCAATGCATCGATATCGTGGAAGACACCATCGAAACATTTGGAAAGCTCGATATACTTTGTAACCATGTGGGCATTCAATTTCAGCAATTAAGCTTGCTTGATATTACGGATGAGCAATTCGATGATACCTTTAAAGTGAATATCTATTCCCACTTCTACACGACGCGTGCTGCCCTTCCCCATTTAAAAGCTGGGTCCTCCATCATTAATACATCTTCTGTCGTGACGTTCAATGGGAATAAGCAATTAATAGATTATACGGCGACTAAAGGGGCCAACATTGGTTTTACCCGTGCCTTGGCAAACAGTCTTGTCGATCAAGGCATCCGGGTGAACGCCATTGCGCCCGGAAGGTTTTGGACCCCCCTCATCCCGGCAAGTTTCTCGGCAGACGAAGTGACACAGGTCGATAATCCGATGGAGCGTCAAGGCCAGCCATTTGAACTTGCTCCCACCTTTGTCTATCTCGCCTCTGATGATTCCCGTTTTGTGACAGGACAAACACTTCATGTCAATGGCGGGGAAGCGACATCGTCCTAATTTCCACAACGAACATGCTCCCTTCCAGGAAGTCAAAACGGAAAAAAGACTACCTTTGATTGCCCGTCAGCAAGCAATAGGTAGTCCATTATTGATTATAGGGCCAGCCGGCCTTTATTTTTTTTTATAGATGATCATCGCACTGAAACAGTAGATCTGTTCCTCTTCCTCTTCACCTGTAGTGGCGACATTGTATTTGATATCGACGATTTGATTATCACGAATGTCTTCCAGGAAAAAGTTCATTTCATCCTCTAGATCCTTTTCATGCTCATAATCAAATAATTTCACTTGTATCATCGGCTCTCCCCGCCCTTTTACTATAATGATAGTTATTGTGCAGGATGCCCTTTTCACTTGATTTTTATACTTGATTTGTTTGAAAAGCGGATAATATTTTAACCACTTCATCCCCGACTTCCTCTGTAGAAGCTGCCCCGCCCATATCAGGAGTCAGCACCTTTTTATCGACCAGAGCCTGTTCAATCACGTCCAACACTTTCGCACCCCAAACCTCATGTCCAAAGAAATCGAGAATCTGACTGGCGGACCAAATGGCCGCAAGTGGATTGGCGATGCCTTGATGTGCTATATCCGGGGCTGAACCATGAATCGGTTCGAACATCGAAGGATAAATCTGTTCCGGGTTTAAATTGGCACCGGCCGCCAGTCCCATCCCGCCTGCAATGGCAGCACCTAAATCCGTTATGATGTCACCGAACAAATTGGAGGTGACAACGATTTGAAACCGTTCGGGCTGTTTGACAAAATACATGCTTGCCGCATCGACCAGATAGGAATTCGTTTCCACTTCCGGATACTCCTGTCCAATTTCTTCAAAAACCTGATCCCAAAAAACCATTGAATAATTCAATGCGTTCGCCTTGCTTATGCTCGTTAGCGTCCTTCCCGTCTTGCGCGCCAGTTCATAAGCATAACGGATGATCCTCTCGGTTCCCTTTCGTGAAAAGACCCCCGTCTGCAGGACGACTTCTTCCGGCTTGCCTTTAAAAAGCCAATCACCTGCACCGGAATATTCCCCTTCACTGTTTTCACGAATGACAACCATATCGATTTGGTCACGAGTCACGTCTTTTAATGGACAGGGTGCACCTTGAAGCAATTTAACGGGTCGAATATTCACATATTGGTCAAATCCCTTTCTGATCTTCAGCAGAAGTTCACGTAAGGAAATATGGTCCGGGACACCAGGATAACCGACAGCCCCCAGATACACGGCGTCAAACTTCATCAGTTGTTCCAATCCATCGTCGGGCAGCATTTTGCCGTGCTCAAGGTAATATTCACATCCCCATGGAAAATAGGTGAATTGGAAAGAAAAATCACCGGCAATGGCCGCCACTTCTTTAAGGACCTTTACACCCTCATTAATCACCTCAGGGCCAATTCCATCACCCGCAATGACCGCAATTTTATGAACATTCATTTTTCAATCCTCCTTTTTCTGTATCTTCTGACTTTGGCACCCTAATTTTAACATATAACGTTTGCATCCCCGTAAGTGAGGTTCATATAGAAAAAAGAGTCCTTTCATGATGAAAGGACTCTTTTTTTCACGCCTTCAAATATGCACGTCTTTCCGCATATTTACGGTATTGTGAACAAACCATGATCTTTTTTCTTTCTTCATTCAAATAAGCCGTCACATTCTTGGATTACGCTTACAAAAGTAACAGGTCTTTTTGAAGAACTTCACTTAACGATGACTTCGCCGTCCCATTCAAGCATTCCGCCAACCATGTTTGCCACTTTATATCCTTGTTCCTGAAGATAATGGCATACATTTTCACTGCGGCGTCCTGAACGGCAGATAAAGATATATTCTTTTTCTTTATCAAAATAGTCAAGGTTCGCCGGGATATCATTCATGCGAATATGTTTCGCGCCTTCGATCATTCCCTCTTGCACTTCTTCGTCTTCACGAACATCGACAAGTTCCATCGCTTCTCCTGCCTCAAGCTTAGCTTCCACTTCTTCCGTTGTAATGATTTTGATTTCTTCCATAATTAGCACCTCGAATTATCGTTTGATTTATCTTTTTCATTATAGCAAAATTTCCAGTCAAACATCACGTAATGGATTCGCGAATGCAAATCCCCTCATGCACTGAATGAAAAAACGCCGGCGAATATAATATTCGCCGGCGTTTTAAAAATCGGTATCAATGCTTGAATCCCAGTTGATATTGTTTAGGGATCTCCGTTTTTATATTCAAAGCTTTGGATGCTTCAAGTGCCCAATAAGGGTTTCGCAGCATTCCTCTGCCGACAGCGACCAAATCCGCTTCTTCATTGCCAATGATTGAATTTGCAAGAATCGGATCATCTAATCTACCTACAGCAATCACCGGAATATCCAAAGCTTTTTTGATTTCCCTGGCCAACGGAGTTTGATAGCTGGCATGGGTACCAGGTCTTCCGCCTGCTCCAATCGGGCCTTCTCCTCCAGAGCTTACATGGAACATATCGACGCCTGCTTCTTTAAAGACTTGTGAAAATGCAATGCTTTCTTCAATACCATATCCGCCTTCAACGTATTCTTTTGCAGAAATGCGCATGATTAAAGGCATGTCGGCAGGCATTTCGCTTTTCACTGCTTTAATGACTTCCACTCCGAATTTAGTCAGGTCTCTTCCATATTCGTCATCACGTTTATTCGTAAGCGGTGATGTGAATTGGTGGATTAAATACCCGTGTGCACCATGTAATTCGATTACGTCAAATCCTGCTTGAACTGCCCTTCTGGCCGATGCCCGGAATTTATCGACCATTTCCTTCACTTCTTCCGTTTCTAAAGCTCTTGGGGTTTTGTACGTTTCATCAAACGCAATGGCTGAGGGTGCCACCGGCGGTTCCGCATCCTCCGCTTTACGGCCTGCATGGGCAATTTGTATCCCGATTTTTGCACCGTATTGATGAACTTCCTTAACGATGTTGGAGAAAGCACCAATTTGATCGTCGGACCATAATCCAAGATCGCGATTCGAAATGCGCCCATCAGGCTCCACATCGGTCATTTCCACTATTATTAACCCCGTGCCTCCAACTGCCCTGCTTACATAATGTTGCTGGTGCCAGTTCGTTGGTATACCATCTTCGGCTTCGACGGAGTATTGGCACATCGGCGGCATGACGATCCTATTTTTAAGTTCAAGTTCTTTTATGCGATAAGGTGAAAATAAATCATTCATCATTCTTCATCTCCTTTTTATATAATGCATGCACATGCATTTATATCATCCCAGTAATACTGTGTCAACTAATCGGATTCCCGAAGCTTTCAGTGTAAATTCCGTGCGAAATCCATAAAAAAAGAGAAAGACGGATATCCCGTCCCCTGACTGTGGACAAACTGGAATAAATTAAGATTGCCTACATTTTTATAAAGGGAGTGTAATATGAATGTTGATTTTCACTCCAGACACTCGCTTTCCGCGGGCGGTCCGGGAGCCTCCTCGGCGCAAGCGCCTGCGGGGTCTCCCTTTGACTCGCTTTTCCCGCAGGAGTCTCGCATCTTACATTCCAATCAACTTTGTGTTAAAAGATAGGTCCTTTTTAGTCTATATACTCAGAAGGATATCCCGTCCCTCTCCTTCCTATAATTAAAAGTCGAAATTATCAGGATCTGGCCCAACACGGTGATTCTGATTCAATCCATCAATTTGGTTCATTTCCTTTTCAGTCAATTCGAAATCGAATACAGTTGAGTTTTCGACAATACGATGTTCTTTAGTTGATTTCGGAATCGTTACAATCCCATTTTGTAAATCCCAGCGTAAAATGACTTGTGCAACAGATTTGCCATGCTTGGTTGCAATAGCTTGTAAAACTTCATTATCAAGAAGTTCACCTTGCATCAAAGGAGACCATGCTTCAAGTTGTATTCCTTGTTCCTTACAGAATGCCTGAACTTCTTTTTGAGTTAAACGCGGATGGCATTCCACTTGATTGACCATCGGCTTCACTTCTGCATCTTCCATTAAATCTTTTAGGTGGTGAATCTGGAAATTGCTCACACCGATCGCTTTCACTTTTCCTTCTTTATATAGAGTTTCCAACGCTCTCCAAGCTTCTTTATATTTTCCTTCCACTGGCCAATGGATAAGATATAAATCCAGGTACTCCAAGCCAAGTTTCTGTAAGCTTTTTTCGTAAGCTGCAATTGTCGATTCATAGCCTAAATCGGCATTCCAGACTTTTGATGTTACGAATAAGTCTTCCCTTGAGATTCCAGCTTCTTTTAAGCCCTCACGAATCCCTTGTCCGACCCCTTCTTCATTTTCATAAATGGCAGCCGTATCGATGCTGCGATAACCATGTTTAATGGCCACTTTAACTGCATTTACCAGCTCCGGTCCTTCTTCCACCTTAAATACGCCCAATCCGAACCAAGGCATTTTGACGCCGTTATGCAATGTAGTTGTATCTTGTAAGTTTTTCACCATAATACTCTACCTCCAAATGATTGTTTTTATAGATTGTAATGCGCTATTAGTATCAGTATCATTACATCCCTTCAGGGAACCTTCCATCATTCACTGAAGGGATGCAATGATACTTTTCATTGATACCCTATACGCATAGTATAATTTTTCTAAGATGCATCACTTTTTTAACCCTATGCTATTTTGTCCGTTCCCTTGGTACGGTCTTTACTTTCCAGGGCCCGGCTCCATCCTGTTAAAATCACTGCTGCAAACACCATGACTCCACCTATCCACGCTGTATGGATCAATCCAATCGAATCCGTTATCACCCCTCCTAAGTAGGCACCAATGGCGATACCCGCATTGAAGGCGGCAATATTGATGGCTGACGCCACGTCCACTGCACTCGGCACGAAACGCTCCGCTAACATGACGACATACACTTGAAGCCCCGGAACATTCATGAATGCAAACAATCCCATTAAAATGATCGTAATTAAACCAGCTACCTTGAACGGTGCCGTGAAAGTCAATACCACAAGTACAATGGCCTGAATAAGAAACATATAGAATAGGGCATTAATAGGATTGCGATTGGCGAATTTCCCGCCAAGGGTATTTCCTATCGCTATGGCTACTCCATATATTAACAAAATCAAGGCCACGGTTCCTTCTTTAAACCCTGTCACTTCCTGAAGTAATGGCGACAGGTACGTGAAGACAACGAATGTACCGCCATACCCTAACGCTGTAATGATGAATACTAGCAGCAAACGCCCATTCGTCACCAATTTGATTTGGTCACGGAAAGTGGTCCGTGCCGCTTTTCTTAAATCTGATGGGACTAGGATGCCGTTTCCGATGAAAGCGATCAAGCCGATTGCCACAATGATGATGAAAGCGAATCTCCAGCCGAATTGCTGACCGATGAATGTTCCAAAAGGAACTCCGGTCACCGTTGCCACCGTCAGACCTGTAAACATGATGGCGATGGCACTCGCCCTGCGGTTTTCAGGGACCAAATCAGCGGCAATCGTAGCGCCGATTGACATGAAGATACCATGTGCAAGCGCTGAAATGACACGTGCGATCAATAATACACCGACCGTGGTCGCAGAAGCCGCTAATGCATTTCCGATAATGAACACGACCATTATCCAAAGCAATAAAGTCTTTCGCGACATATTCGATGTCAGTGATGTCAGGATAGGTGCCCCGAACATGACCCCCAAAGCGTATAAGGACACTGTCAGTCCCGCCGTCGTCACTGTAATGTGTAAATCCTTAGAAATGAGTGGTAATAATCCCACGCTGATGAACTCAGTTGTTCCAATCGCAAAGGCACTGATCGCTAAAGCCAGCAATGCCCATGTACTTCTATTTTTATTTGAAATCATATCCTCTTCTCCTTCTTGTCATTTTGTACTATCATTGAAATTGCCTGAGCAACTTTTTTTATAATTGGTACAGTGGAATTCGGTGTGCAAATGTTATTATGAGATATAATGCAAATAAAAAACAGTACGTACTTTAAAGTGATATAGGCACCTTTTAGTACCTATAAAATAAGGAGAGTATGCAAATCATGCAAAAAAAGAAATACAATATATCCGTAGAAGCGACACTTGAAGTAATGGGCGGAAAATGGAAATGCGTGATCCTCTGCCATCTGACCCACGGGAAAAAGCGGACTAGTGAATTGAAGCGCCTTATGCCTAACATCACTCAAAAAATGTTGACCCAACAGTTGAGGGAGTTGGAAAAGGACGAAGTCATCAACCGGATCGTTTACAACCAAGTCCCTCCAAAAGTGGAATATGAATTAAGTGAGTATGGACAAAGCCTGGAAAGTATCCTATCCGCACTATGTACATGGGGGGAAAACCACATAACAAGGGTGTATGGTGATAAGTTTTCCGTTCTCGAGGAAAGTGTCTTGAATGATCAATTAAAGTAATCCCAAATGAAAGAGATTAGCGCAATGGCTAATCTTTTTTTGTTTATAAAGACTTAACTAATGGCTCTTTTCGTAAAGATTGTTGTTTTTAAAACGAAACTATTTAAGGTTGATTGGAGCGGAAGTGCGAGACTCCTGCGGGAGCAGCGGGACAGGTGAGACCCCACAGGCGTTTACGCCGAGGAGGCTCACCACCCGCCCCGCGGAAAGCGAGCATCTGGAGGGGAAATCAACCACAATTCACTACCTGGTAAATAGCAACAAAGTATGTGAAAACAGCCTAACTAATAACGAAAACTTCACCTTCGAAAGAGCTACCTGTTTTATTCCCACCTTTATTTTTGGTATAATATGTAAAACCAAACATTTAAATTTTTTATTTTGTAATCGACGAAGTATAATGGGGAAACCAAGGAGTGACATATGAAAGTCTTATTAGAATTGTTACGCATCATATTAATATTCGGGATAGCCGGAACAATCATTTCGGCCATTGTAAACGGCATATATATAAACATGGGAGTGACTCAGTATGGCTGGCTAGGCTCGATTGCGATACTGCTTTTATTATTCGTCTGGTATAGAAATAAACTTCAGTTCAGTGGCTGGTATTCGGGAAAAGGGAAGGAAAAGCTTCCAAAAATGGTCTCGCAAATACTCATTTTGTGTTCACTATTTTTGTTAGGTGCCCCACCTGTTTTAAGTATGCTGCAGATGGTCTTTCATTAATCGGGATTCTATATCCTGGATAGAGCAGGAGTGAACGATTTGCGTAAATTGTTTAATATTGTGGTCCTCATACTCCTACTCTCTGGATTATGGTATGGATATGGTAAAGATATTCAGGAATCTGGATTCAAAGCGGGGGTTAGTGCCTTTGCATCAGATGTTCGTTCATTTATAAACGGGCCCGAGGTTACGACAGCCTTGGAAAAACTGAGTACTGGAGTCAGCAGCCTGATTGGCTCGCTGACGGAAACATTGGATACCGCTTCTGAAAAAGAATCTCAGGAAACGGAAAAAGTGAAAAAACCGGCACTGGAAGCACCTGCTGATGCATCCTTTTCAGTCCGTAATATCGAAATTGGCGACACGAAGGATGATGTAGAAAAAATGGCTGGTAAAGCTAAGCGGAATACGCGGAATGAATATGGCGTGGACTGGTTTGCCTATCACGAAAATTATCAAAACTTCTTCATGGTTGCCTACGATAACAACAATAAAGTTGTTGGTTTATATACGAACCAAGATTTGATTTCCTCAAAGGAAGGCATTAAACGCGGTACACCCAAAAAAACCGTGACGGGAAAAATGGCGGAGCCAGTAACAAAACTGCTTAAAGGAAACGTCTATTACCAGATTCGAAGTGACGGCGGCGAATACGATATGTTCGAAATGGATAATAGCTATGTGACCATTTTTTATGACAAACATGAGAAAAATACAGTCACGGCAATCCAAATCATCGACGCAAAACTCGAAAAGCAAAAGAGCGGCTATTTTGCAGAAGCCGGCCCCGGATTAAAGAAGGGCTTTGAATATCAATTATTCGATTTGACCAATGCATCACGGGTCAATCATGATCTCTCCGTGCTAACATGGGATAAACGAGTGAAGGTCACTGCCCAGGATCATAGTGCAGATATGGCCGTGAATCAATACTTCAACCATACAAACCTTGAAGGGGAATCCCCTTTTGACCGGATGGAAGATGACAAAATCAAGTTCCGAATGGCGGGGGAAAACCTGGCTGCCGGTCAGAATAGCAGTATCTTTGCCCATGAAGGCCTAATGAATTCCATTGGACACAGGGAAAACAAATTACAGAAAGATTTTGAATCCCTTGGTGTCGGAGTCGCCTTCGATAAGGAAAATAAACCATATTATACAGAGAACTATTTGACGAAATAAGAAAAAGCTGTGCACGGAAAATCCTGCACAGCTTTTTTCAGATGCCCATTTTAAATCACCAAACGAATAATCCAACGACCATGGCACTTAACAGGGAAACAGCCATCCCGCTAACCAACAGCTTCCAAACATTCCTTCCGATAATGTTAGATTTCTCATCATTGAGGATGGAATTGAATGTTCCGTAGATCATGCCCACTGTACTGAAGTTGGCAAATGACGTCAAATAAGTGACAGCCACGGCTACTGTATGCGGAGGCAGTGTACTGACTTTATCCTTTAAATCGAGCAAGGCAACGAACTCATTCGTGGCAAGCTTGATTCCCATCAATTGAGCGACATACATGGCATCATGTCCAGTTAATCCTAGCAGGAATGCAAATGGACTAAAAATGACAGAGAAAATCTTTTGAATGGTCAATCCATCCACGAAGAAGCCGAAAATGCCGTTTACGCTAGCCGTCAACGCCACATAGCCGATAACCATTGCCATGATGACGAAGACCATTTTGGCCCCAACCAACATACTGTTGGAAATGGTGGAAAAGAAATCTTTACGTTCTTCTTTAGAAGGTACATAAACGACGTCTTCTTCTTTACTGACATCGACGGGATTCAGCATATTAGCTATCAGCAAGGCATTTAAGCAGTTCAAAGGTATCGCTACAAAAACATAGGTTGCCGGTACCATGGACAGGTAGGCTCCAATGATTGAACCACTGATGCTGCTCATGCTCATTATTCCAAATGTCAAAAGACGCTGATCCTTAATCGCACTAAGTTGAAGGCGGAGTACGGCAAGTGCCTCGGTATTTCCGAGGAACATCATTTGAATCGAAAAGAAACTCTCAAGTTTCGGCAAACCGGATACTTTTGAAATGAGCCATCCCACTTTATCAATGATCCACGTAAGTATACCGAAATACGATAAAACATCAAAAAACGTGATAATGAAGATAATCGGCATCAATGCGCTGAAAAAGAAGTCCACTTGTTCATTTGCCATAAGCGAAGGAAAGACAAAAGAAATCCCTTCATTCGCACATTCAATCAACCAGGTGAAGAATGAAGCGATCAGATTGATGACCCACGCCCCTATTTTTGTCGATAACATGAACCAAGTGATAAGCAATTCAAGAACCAGCAAGGTAAGAATGGCTTTCCACTTAACGTTCTTTTTATTAGGTGAACAAAGGTAAACGATGCCCATTACCACTAAAACACCTAGTATATTCAATAAGAAATACATGCTTTCATCCCCTTTAGCTATATCATTTCCCATTCGTTTTTTTTATATAAAAAGCCCTTACCTTTTTTACACCTTCAGCCGCAGCAAGAAAGTGTGAAAAAGTAAGAGCTTTCATCGAAGCATGTTTTTTAGGATCAAGCTTTTTTCAAGCGAACCAACATTAACCTGTTCATCTCTTCTATTTTCATACTTCCTTGTAGTCCGGCATTACGGCTGCCAGGTAGAAACTATCAGACCATTGTCACTGATATTATACAAGGATATTTTTTAAATAAATTTCTCAGGAAAGATATCATTTTAAATCAGTTTATTTTTAATTACAATACGTTTTAAAGTTGTTATATTAATATAAATTTTTCGAAAACAGTCTATAAAGTCTCCGAAGGGCCAATGTGGGTAATACTTATGAAGGAGCCGGCTAAAACTATACACGGCCCCCTCTAAAGAGGCCCATTACTTCTCCTTTATTGGAAATTAGGACGTGAATTTTTGTGGATTTTTTTAATAGCCAGGAAACTCTTACTGCAATCCAGTGGATCTTAAGAGCCATTATTTCCTTCTTCTTCTTGCTTCTATCGGTTAAATTGATGGGGCAACGGTCCATTTCGCAATTAAGATTACTTGATTTCATAATGGCTTTAATTATTGGAAACATTCTTGCCCACCCTTTATCTGATGAACGGTTAGGTTTGAAGGGCTCCATGATAACAACCAGTGTATTGGTCATTTTATATATAATTAGTGTGTTTGCAAGCCTTAAGTGGGGGAAACTCCGAAGGTTTTTTGACTCAGATCCCTTTCCGCTTATCGAAAATGGACAAATCATTTACAAAAGCTTAGCAAGGGCCAGAATCTCCATCGATGTTTTATTATCGGAATTAAGAAAGGAAAAAGTCGAAGATATTCAAAAAGTATCCCTCGCGCTATGGGAACCGGGCGGTACCATTTCATTGTTTTTAGATCCCCAATATGAAGCAGTAACCCCAGCAGATATGCACCTGGCAACAAATGCCTTCACTTTTCCTAAAACGATTATTAAAGAGGGAAAGATTGATTCTAAAGAATTGAACCGGGGCGGTAAAGACGAAGCATGGCTGAAAAACAGAATCAAATTAACATATAATGCCGACGTGAATGATATCTTATTGGCAACTCTTGATAATAACGATACCTTAAAGGTCTTTTTCTACAAATAGATTTGCAGCCAAAATAAAATCCCCTTTAAGTTACGTGTAAAGCCTACTTACGACTGTAGGCTTTACACGTTCAACTTAAAGGGGATCAAATATATCCTTATTACTCCGACCAATTCAGTGTATTCAAGAACTTATACACATCTTCATACACCTGTTCACGTTCCTTGCCCAATGTGATAATATGGCCAGACTTTTCATACCAAATCAAGTGTTTATGCTGTGTATCGACTTCATTGAAAATCGCTGTAGCACTCTCCGTATAGTCTGGATCATCCAAACGCCCTTGCAGAACAAGAGTTGGAGATGTGATTAAATCTAAATTTTCACCTGTCTCATTTATAATGTTCAACACATCTTTTAGTTGAGGCATTGGCTCTTCTTCAAGCAACTTCACTTCTGCAGCAATTTGGTCTGCATCTTTGCCCTCAAACTTTTTATACGCCTGTGCATAATTGAGCAAGCGGTTCTTTTGTCGATCGATACTTTTTCCTTGCGTCGGAGCGCACATTGAAACTACCCCTTTTACAGGCAATTCAATTCCCACTTTTAATGAGAACACTCCCCCTAAAGAAATTCCTACAACTGCAATTTCCTCATAGCCTTCTTCTTTTAGGAAATTATAGCCATTGACTACATCTCCCCACCATTCCTTTGGACCAGTTTTAGCAAGTTCCTCGGCTGATACTCCGTGCCCACTATAAAGAGGTCCGTGGCAAGTATAGTCGAGATCATTTAAGTACTTCCCTAATTTCTTCATATCTCCTGTACTTCCGGTAAACCCGTGAAGCAGAAGAACTGCTCTCTTTCCACCTATATATGTGAATGACTCAGGTGCTTTCACTTTCATCTATCTAGGACCTTCTTTCTTTGCTCTTGTTGATAAATAGAATCTAAATGATTTTCGAAAAAAAATCAATTAATACCCCTTGAGTAGTGATTCTTCTATCCTATTCCGTATTTTCATTAAAACAATTAAATCATATATATAGTATCCTTACCACACTCTTCACAACTCATCCGTTCCGAAGCACATTTTACTATGATTAAATTTATTTAGCAATCGTCATTTAACCATTTTTTTTAAGAAAAGTAAAATGCACCTTGTGATACGATGTACAACGTATTACACTTTAAAAATGAAAAGGAGGAGATTTTATATGGATAAAGAATTAATGAAGGGAAGCATTGACCTCCTTTTGCTTTCACTTCTTTCGCAAAAAAAGCTTTACGGCTATGAAATAACGAAAATCCTGAAGCAAATGAGCAAGGGCAACTATGAAATAAGTGAAGGCACCCTCTACCCTGCCCTTAAACGATTAGAAAAAAAAGAATTCATAAAAGGACATTGGAAAGAGTCCGAATCAGGCCGCAGGAAATATTATCATGTCACCGAAAATGGACAAACCGAACTTGAGCGGAAACGCGAATGCTTTTTCTTCCTGGAAAAATTAGTTCGAAAAAGTTCAGAGCAATTCTAAACCAAATAAAAAGCTTTCTGTACTTAATGAAACGGCCCAGAAGCTTTTTTTGCTGTTTTACTCGCTAATTCATGCAGCACTCGTGATTTCGCACTGTTTACTAGTGAATTCGCACTGTACACTTAGTTCGCACTATTTAATCGTGAGTTTCGCACTGTTTACTCGTGAGTTTTGCTATTTTACTCGTGAATTCGCACTGTACACTTAGTTTGCACTATTTAATCGTGAGTTTGGACTGTTTACTCGTGAATTTTGTACTTTTACTCGTGATTTCGCACTGTTTACTCGTGAGTTTTGCTGTTTTACTCGTGAATTCGCACTGTACACTTAGTTCGCACTATTTACTCGTGAGTTTCGCACGTTTACTCGTGAGTTTTGCACTTTTACTCGTGAATTCGCACTGTTTACTCGTGAGTCACTTCAATCACGCAAAAAAAGGACCAAATCAGGTCCTTTTTTTGTCAATTCCTTTATGCTTGCGATAATTGGCGCAGGAGAGCTTCATGCATTCCCCTTGTACATGCGGGCCATATTTTTCACGAAAGGCTTCGAGGCAATAGCATTTTTCTTCTTCTTTTTTGGTTCCATCCATCGAGTGCATCCCTCCTAGCATTTAACTGGAGACTACACGTTTCTCCAGTTCTACGTTGATTCGTCCCAACAATACGGCACCAATGGACTGAATGATCGTTTTAACGATGATTTGCCCGATGACCGCAGCGGGTACCGCTTCCCATGGCAATATATCGGCACCCAGAGGACTTAGGCCAATCACGACAAATATCACCGAATCGAAAAATCCTCCAACGATCCCGCTGTAAAACACCCTCCAACTCATCGGGAGCTTTAAACGGGTATAAATTTCCGTATCCGCTGTTTCTGCGACCACGAAGGATAATGCGGAAGCAAACACAATCAGTAACGTATCTCCTAATAAAAATGATACACATGCAGATAAAATAAGTGCAGTGACGATGCATATATAGGTCTTCGTGCGGCCGAATTTATTCTGGACCAGATCTCGGAAGATGAAGGTTCCCCCGATGAGCAATGTCCCCATCGGGATGATGAACATGCCAAAATGTAATGGCGCAAAAGCTGCTGTAACCACATTCGCCGTGATGATGGATACTAAATACAATAAAATTCTTAACATTTCTTAATTCTCCTTATACAGAAAAAACAGCACCCTAAGAAAGAGCCCTGTTCTCCTTAGTTTTTTTGAGAGGGTAGCTAGAACCTCTTCCGCCCGGGCGGATTATCATTTTCCTTATTCATCGTAGCTTGAAAGCGGTTGGAAATCAAGAAGTTTCCATACCGTCGATTTTAGTATGTATTCGCTGAAACCGATTGATTTGGCCATTTATTTCAATGGCCCTGTTTCCCCCTTTTGCCGATTTCTGTCGCATAAAACTGCTTGACCGGCTGTATACAAAAGCTGAAAATCAAAGATAGAGTCATGTACTTTATTTGGCGAGGAGAAAAAGAATGATGAAAAAAACTACGTTTGTCTATCCTATTTATATCGCAACTACACCAGAGAAGCTTTGGGAAGCCTTGACGAGTGGTGAAGTCACGAAGAAATACCACTTCGGATTACAAGTAAAGTCTGACTGGCAAGAAGGGTCAGCCGTTAAATATTTGCTGGATGATGGGCGGATTACCGATCATGGGCATGTACTTAAATGCGAGCCGTTGCACCTGCTTTCGTTTACATGGATCATGGCAGGAGACCAAACACCCCGCGAGCAGCCTACACGGGTCACTTTTGAATTACTGAAAATGGATGATTCGACTGTGAAGTTAACTCTTAGGCATGAGGAGCTATTGGAGACAGATTTCGTCTATGATGACAATACCTTTGAAGGCTTGAATAATGGATGGCCAGCCCTTTTAAGTAACCTGAAGAGCTTGCTTGAAACTGGACGGACCCTGCCGCTCATATCAGTAGACTGGGATAATTAAACGGAAAACAATAAAAACAAATCGAAAGAGAGTTGAGTTAGTTATGGATACTCAAATAATCACGAAATTCAAGATCGTCAAGCCAACGAATGAAGTGTTTGAAGCCATAGTGAATCCTGAAAAAATCGGGAATTTCTGGTTCTCATCGAGTTCGGAAAGATGGGAAAAAGGCCGGACGCCTACATTGAGATACAATGAATACGATGCAGAAGTGGTCATTCATGTATTGGAAGTAGAGGAAGATAGGAAAATCGTGTTTGCATGGGGCGGAAATGATCAAGAAACGATTGTTGCCATTACACTAAAAGAGTTGGATAAAACGAGTACGATCATTGAAGTGAACGAATCAGGATTGAGTGAAGACGACCCTGAAATAATAAACAAAATGATCGGACAAAAAGAAGGTTGGGTATATACATTAACCTGTTTAAAGGGTTATTTAGAAAATGGCGTTACTACTTTGAGAGCATCATTAGTTTTTTAATAAATTGCATAAACCCTCAATAAACTGGGGGTTTATCCTTTGCAACACTGGTGAAACAAATGGCATAATCCCACTTAAAAACAGTACTTTATAGTTCGACCTAATAATTGACATTTGAAAATCTGTGAGCTATCATCCTAATTAACCAGTGGTCAATTAATAAGGAGGTGACAAGATGTCGCCAAGGAAATCGGCAGGTCAAGAATTATCCAGGGACATGGTGTTGAATGAAGCTAGAAACCTTTTTGCAGCGTTAGGGTATTCGAATGTCTCGATGAGGCAATTGGCTAAATCATTGGATTGCAGCCATGGAGCCATTTATTATCATTTTAAAAACAAGGCGGAAATATTTTATAGTTTGGTGAAAACGGATTTTTCCGTTTTGAATTCTTCAATCGATGATATCATCCTGTCGGAAAATGACCCTTCCGTAAAAATGGAAAAGATTTTATTGTGCTTCTTGGAGTTCGGTTTAACCCAACAGAATCATTATTCCATCATGTTTTTATCGAAGGAAAAAGAAATTCAGCAGTTACTCCAATTCGATTCTAATAAAACATACGAAAAACTAATCCAGTCCTTGACGGATCTAACGGACAACAAACTGAATCCTGCATCCATTTGGTCGATTTTTCTTTCTCTTCACGGATTCATAACTTTTTACATTAATTCTGAACTATCTTATCAAGATGTAAAAGGTTTAGCCTATTTTCATGTAAAAAATATCACCAAGAACATCATATAATTTTTTCGGAAATTATTGACCAATGGTCAATAAAACTTTGGAGGTTATGAAATGGTGAAGAAATTCCTTCATATTGAAGGACTTATGGTCCTTATAGCGGTTATTTACATCTATTCGTTATATGAATTCAGCTGGTGGATTTTCCTTTTGTTGATTTTGTCCCCTGATGTTTCCATGCTGGCCTATCTGATCAATGACCGGATTGGAGCAAAGGTTTATAACGCATTCCATACTTATATCGTGTCCATCCTCATGATTTTGTTAGCCATATTCCTAAAGTCGGATGCATGGGTGATGATTGGTTTAATTTGGACCGCACATATTGGAATGGATCGCTTATTTGGATATGGCCTTAAATACACATCATCCTTCAAAGCTACACACATGCAAAGGTTGTAATAAGCTTAAAAGGCAGTGTGATTAAACATCACACTGCCTTTACTTTACACGCCCCGCTTGTTACCCCATATATAGGTATGCAGCTGTGGCAGGACTTTCACATCATTCAATTCATCATCTGCTATCACTTTATCAATTAACTCTTCGTACTTCTTCAATAGGCCGCTGATCAATTGACGATCATCCGCCGTCCTGCTGTCGTCATTGCCGACCTGCAGATAAAAGGGAATATCCGGGTAACGCCCATGTACATGTTTGGCATATTGATAATCTTCCTCGTTAAAGACGACGATCTTCAATGAAACATGGTTTTCTGGATTTCGATTGGCAAGATTCGAGATGATTTGGTCAAGCACGGTAAAGTCCGTGTTCATTCCAGAGCTCGGCGGCTTAGGTGAGATAGTCAGTTCATCAATATCGAGAAACCAATCCTGCCATCGGCTCCCTTGTGTTTCGACCCCTATTTTCATTTTATTTTCATGTAAGACCGCTATCAAGCCGTTTAGGTTTTTCAACAGAGCCGGGTTTCCCCCTGATATCGTGACGAAGGAAAAACCGGAACCCCCAATTCGCTTCAGCTCATCCCATATTTCATCGGCAGTCATCTGAACGGTATCTTCCTTACCTGTGCCATCCCAAGTAAAAGCGGAATCACACCAGGAACATGAATAATCGCAGCCGGCCGTCCGAACGAACATGGTTTTTTGACCAATGACCATTCCCTCTCCTTGGATGGTCGGCCCGAAGATTTCCATTACCGGGAGTTTACTCACTTTCCATCCACTCCCGTCTGGCTTCGGCATAGCTTGTCGGCGTTTCGTACAGTCGAACAAATTCGACTCTAGCACCCTCATATTCTTTTAATGAAAGGGCTTCGGCCATTTTTTCATAAATCCAGACAACCATATTTTCAGCTGTTGTATTCATGAGCGGCAGGGTTTCATTCAAATAACGATGATCCAGGTGGATTTCGATGTCATTTTTCCATATATCCTTGATGTCACCAAAATCTATCATCAACCCGCGTGAATCCGTATACCCGCTCAATCCGAAAATGACTTTATACGTGTGGCCATGAAGGTTCTTGCATTTCCCTTCATAGTCATGCAGATGGTGCGCCGCGTCAAAGGTGAATTCCTTACTTACGAGAACCCTCTTGTTTGTATACTTCAATTGGCTGCGCTGAATATCTTCATCTATTTTTTGGAGTTTATCCACTATCTTAAAACCGTACATCATGAAAGCACCTTCCGTCTGCTTACATAGTCATCCAGCCCTTTTTTCCGCAGATTACATGCCGGACAATCTCCACAGCCATCGGAGATGATTCCGTTATAGCAAGTCAGGGTCTTTTCGCGGACAAAGTCGAACGCGCCAAGCTGGTCAGCAAGCTCCCATGTTTCCTCTTTATTAAGCCACATTAGCGGCGTATCAATCACGAATGACTGGTCCATCGATAAGTTCAAGGTCACATTCAAAGATTTAATGAATACATCGCGGCAGTCAGGATATCCGCTGAAATCCGTTTCACAGACTCCTGTGACAATATGTTTAGCGCCAATCTGACTCGCCAGCACTCCGGCAAACGAAAGGAACAGCAAATTCCTCCCTGGCACGAACGTCGACGGCAGCTCCCCTTCTTCTCCGTCCGCCACTGCAATATCACTTCTCGTCAATGCATTCGGGGCCAGTTGGTTCAGCAGCGACATGTCAAGGATATGGTGGTTCACTCCCAATTCCTTGGCAATGTTTTGAGCGCATTCGATTTCCAAGCTATGCCGCTGATTATAATCGAACGTCACCGCTTCCACTTCCTCAAATCTCTCCAATGCCCAAAACAGGCACGTCGTACTGTCCTGTCCTCCGCTAAACACAACCACTGCCTTTTCTTTCTTCTTCATTTCTATAAAACTCCTTTTTACGGAAAAAAACAGCACCCTAAGAATAGAGCACTGTTTCTCCTTAGTTTTTTTGAGAGGGTAGCTAGAACCTCTTCCGCCTTAACGCGGAATATTATATTTTTCCAAGTCAATAGTAACTTGAAAATGATAAGAAATCAAGATGTTTATATAAAGTGAACATTAGACCTGATGGCAAATTTGGTTAACTTTTCATTACTTAAAAATTACATTAAAAATCCGATAAAAAAAAGTGAATAAAATATCGATAAGGGGTCCAATAATTTGAAAAAAAAGCGTTAAATCCCGTATGCGGGAAATTGCTTTTTTCCCTCCCACATAAGGGAAGTTTCATTTTCATAAATTCGGGGAATATATAACTATACACAATAATGAACCATTAAAAAAGCAAATCTATCAAAAGCGGCTGGAAGTGAATATTTTCCTTTGTTTTCAGAATATTTAGTGTATAATGAATATAAGGAATATTTCAACTCAAATAATCATTGCTTCCAATACCCGCTTTCTGCACATCCCGACATTCCCTTTCAATACCATGCACGGTCACTTACTCAGCAAGTATTTATTACATGCTTTTTCTCGAATCAAACCATTCACAACTTTATTCACACAAAAACATAATTTCCACTCCAAAATTGCAAAAAAAGGTTAAACTTCACCAACGATATGTTACTATTAAACTAAGACCTTTTAACCCCATAAGGAGGAATTCATATGAAACGTTTTTTCAAATTCATCGCAGATTTTAACGAAAGAAAAGCATTGCAACGGGAAACCAAAGAATTCTTTCGCAAAGAATACGAAAATTATATGAAGATGAATCCTGACAATCAACGTAAAAAAAGGAGATTAGCTCCTAGATTTTATGTGATTGATGGCGGTAAAAAGGACTCCACCCTTGAGATTTCTGAGAGAAAGAAATCAAGTTAACCTGATTCCTTCATAATTCAGCTACCCATGCTGTAACTCAAGACCCACAAAAGGTAAATCTATCCATGATTAACGGAGATTCGTGACCATTCCATTCATTTACAATATAAAAGCCGAAAGCCCAGATATGCTTCTGGGCTTTTTTTATTTTTCATTCTTATATAAAAACACTATATCTATAGAAGAAACTAGGTATTTTTTAAAAGAAATGGGTTAACTTTAGTTCATTTCATTTTTTAGGTAAAAGGTCAATTATAGACCCATGGGTATTACCAAGGAAAAACCGGAAAAGATCACAAAAAAGAGATGTGTTCTTTTACTCATCTTTATCCATATTCAAAAGAGTTCAACTAATTGAGTCGTAAGATGCAATATTTCACATTGAATGACAAATCCATAAAAATTGTAACGTTTATGTCAAACAATGGGTATAAACAATTAATAAATTGTAATAAACCTCGCTTTTTTAAAAAATTATTATTCAAACATGAACATTATGAATCAGGTTCAAATGCTCATAAAACCATTTTGATTCTGACTGAAATGGGGCTTTATTAAACTTTCCATAATTTAGTGTAAATGAAACCTCGATTCCCTCGATTACCAGCCATATCTTTGTACTCACAAAATAATTCATCCCATTAGATACTATTACACCCTAATATACATATATTTGAAAAAGCTGATGATAACTATATTACGATAGAATAATTGGCTCTTGCCTATTAAGTTTAAAATCATGTAGTGTGTATTCAGTAATTCAAATATTTGAAAAAAAGAGAGGTTAAAAAAAAATGGCACCAATATTTATTTGTGCGATCTTTTTGCTTGGCTATGGCATTTTTGAACAAAAACGCCATCAGAAGCGTCTCGACTCCATCCCGGTACGTGTGAATGTGAATGGGATTCGAGGGAAATCGACTGTAACGCGTCTAATTACAGGTGTGATCCAGGAAGCAAAATACAAAACAGTAGGTAAAACAACCGGAACATCAGCAAGAATGATCTATTGGTTTACCGACAAGGAAAAACCGATTGTACGCCGCCCTGAAGGACCCAACATAGGAGAACAACGGCGTGTAGTTAAAGAAGTTGCCGACTTAGGCACGGAAGCACTGGTTTGTGAGTGCATGGCCGTACAGCCTGACTATCAACTAATCTTCCAAAACAAAATGATCCAGGCAAACATCGGGGTCATCGTGAATGTATTGGAAGACCATATGGATGTCATGGGACCGACTATGGATGAGGTTGCTGAAGCCTTCACTGCTACCATTCCCCATAATGGTCACTTAATAACCATTGAAAGTGAATATTTGGACTTTTTCAAACAAATCGCCAAAGAACGGAACACAAAAGTGATTGTTGCAGATAATTCAAGAATTTCCGAGGATTTCTTACGCGAATTCGACTATATGGTATTTCCGGATAACGCATCACTGGCCTTGGCCGTTGCGGAAGCTTTGGGAATTGATGAAAAAACGGCTTTCCGCGGCATGCTGAATGCACATCCAGATCCAGGGGCCATGCGGATCACCAAATTCGGAGATCGCATCCAGCCAACTTTCTTTGTCAATGGCTTTGCTGCAAACGACGCGGCATCGACGCTGAACATATGGGAACGTGTCAATACGTTCGGATACAGCACAGAACCTCCTATCGTCATCATGAACTGCCGTGCAGACCGTGTGGACCGTACCGAGCAGTTTGCTAGAGATGTATTGCCGTACATAAAATCCGAAATCGTCATTGCCATTGGTGAAACTACATCACCAATCACGAAGGTATTCGAGCAAGGTAAATTGGATACTAAAGAATATTGGGATTTAGAAAACTGGTCAACTGAAGAAATCGTGGCCCGTCTGCGCCCATTGATGAAAAATCGCATCGTCTACGGTGTCGGGAATATTCACGGTGCAGCGGAACCATTAATTGAAGCATTCATGAAATCTAAAACAAAGCAAAAAGCAAGTTAAGTAGGAGGAACCTTAATGTTTGGATCGGATTTATATGTAGCCCTAGTACTGGGAGTAACGCTTAGCCTTATATTTTCAGAAAAGACGGGTGTCGTACCCGCAGGACTTATCGTGCCAGGTTATTTGGCATTAGTATTTGATCAATGGGAAATCATGCTGACCATTTTGATCATTAGTGTCGTAACTTATTTAATCGTCACCCACGGCCTTTCAAGATGGGTGATTTTATATGGAAGAAGAAAATTCGCCGCCATGATGGTGACCGGGATTTGCTTGAAACTCCTATTGGACTTAGTCTACCCCGTCATGCCCTTTGAAATATTCGAGTTTCGGGGAATCGGTATAATCGTACCTGGATTGATAGCGAATACCATACAAAGACAAGGAATGCCATTGACACTTGGCAGCACGCTTTTATTATCCGGCATAACATTCGGTTTAATGAACGTGTACTACCTATTCTGAGGTGCAAAAAATGAAACGGACTTTAAATGCAAAAGAAAAAACACTTATCTTTATTAAACGCACGAAGAAAAAGAATCTTAAATACACTGGAATCATACTACCTATATTACTAATCGCTTTAGTCATTACCACTTGGATGGGACGGGCTGAGGAAGTGAAAACAGTCGCAACAAAATCCGATCAACCATTGACGATGACAATGGTCGGTGATGTGATGATGGGACGTTATGTTGAAGAAGTGACGGAAAAGCACGGGTATGAATACCTCTTCCGGTATATGAAACCCTATTTTGCCAATTCGGATTATGTCAGTGGGAATTATGAACATACCGCTTTAAAAGAAGAAGTATCTAACTACAAGGGAGCCGATACGCCCATCCGGTTAAACTCCAATACTAGCGGTGTGGAAGCCGTTAAAGATGCTGGCTTCTCTGTGGTGTCATTGGCAAATAACCATATGATGGACTATGAAGAACAAGGACTCCTTGACACGATTGATGAATTCAAAAGTGCGGATATGCACTATGTCGGTGTTGGATCTAACACCGCGGAAGCAAAAAACAGCATCGACTATGCGGATGTTAATGGCGTTCGTGTCGCAACACTTGGCTTCACAGATGTTTACGGTAAGGATGCCGTATCAAAAAGTGATAAAGCCGGACTATTGAACTCCAACCCTGATTTATTATTTGAAATGATCGGCAAAGCAAGTGATGCCAAGCAAGGCAACGCAGACTTGGTTGTGGTGAATATGCACTGGGGACAAGAGTATTCAACATCAACAACCGATCGACAAAAAGACTTGGCTAAAGCTATCATCGATGCGGGCGCTGACATCATCATCGGTCATCACCCCCACGTGCTACAATCGTTCGATGTTTATAAAGATGGAATCATTTTCTATAGCCTAGGAAATTTCATATTCGATCAAGGCTGGACACGCACAAAGGATTCAGCCATGGTTCAATACCATTTAGCGAATGACGGAAAAGCTACAATCGATGTCGTACCGTTGCAAATTGAAGAAGCAACACCAAGGCCAGCTACCTCTTCCATTGACAAATCACGTGTTTACCGACAGTTGACGAAGGAAACGAGTGAAAAAGTCCAATGGTCTAAAAAAGAGGATCGCATCGAGATTTCCTTGGATCACAAGAAGGTAATCGATCATAAGGCACAGCGTGAACAAGAGGAAAAGGCAGCAATGGAAAAGAAAGCTGCACTGGAGAAAAAAGCAGCACAAGAGAAAAAGGCCGTACAAGCTAAACAACCTGGAATACAACCCATTCAGTAAGGAACGCTTTATCACTACTATTTGAAGAATGAAGACACACAACTTAGAATCTCAACGAAAAGGGGGAACAACCGATGATTAACCGTATGACGGGAAAAGTGCTCATATCCCTAAGCTTGCTCATATATATTGCTGGATGTTCGAAGACACCCCCTATTTCTGACACGAATGATCCGATAAAGAGTAAAACGGAACAATCATATGGGGTCAGTTCTTCAAATCCAATCGCAATAGATGTCGGGATGGATATATTGGAAAACGGCGGAACGGCGGCTGATGCCGCCATTGCGGTATCGTATGTATTAGGTGTAGTCGAACCTTATGGATCTGGCGTGGGCGGCGGCGGCGGTATGCTGATTGCCCCGGAATCCGGCGAACCCGAATTTATCGATTATCGTGAATCCTCTCCAGAAGACCCAAGTTCAAGACACGATACAGGGATTCCTGGCTTAGTGGCCGGCATGCAGGTCATCAGTGATAAGTATGGGAGCGTACCAATGGCAGACCTTCTTCAGCCGGCTATAGATTTGGCTGAAGAAGGATTTGAAGTCAACGAATCGTTATCATCACGCTTAGAAGCGGCTCAGCCAAGGATATCTTCCGATGCGACTTCACTTTTTTATCCTGATGGTGATGCCATTGAACCAGGCAAAACCCTCGTCCAAGAAAGACTTGCTGAAACACTGAAGGAGATCCAGCATGAAGGTCCTGATGGTTTTTATAAAGGCGAAATTGCGCGGGATATTAAAAGGGAATCAGATATCGACTTGATGGATTTAAAGCGCTATGAGGTGAAAGAACGGAAACCGGTCCAAGGAACATTTGCCGGTTATGATGTTTTTACCGCACCTCCGCCCTTTTCAGGAATTACCGTTCTTGAAATGTTAAAGCTAGCCGAGGAAATGAACCTAGGTGATTCTTCAAGCAAATCAGCTTATATGAAAGTCTTGGCGGGCATTACGGATACTGCTTATCAAGATCGGACCGTCAATGTTGGAGATGGAATAAGTCACTCCAAGGCGGAAAAATTGCTCTCCCCCATTCACTTGGATAGTCTTAAAAATAAGATCAAAAGTGAAAAATGGGAAGATAAAGAATCGAATGGTTCCGAAGAACATGAAAGTACGACACACTTTGTGGTAATGGACAAAAACGGCACTGTCGTTTCCGCAACGAATACGCTCAGTAACTTTTTCGGATCTGGGGATTATACAAATGGATTTTTCCTTAACGATCAACTGAAAAATTTCAGGTCCGGCTTGAACTCACAAAAGGCATATAAACGGTCAAGAACTTTCACCGCTCCGACCATTCTCAAGAAACCTGGGCGGGAATCGATCGGGATCGGCTCACCAGGCGGTGATAGGATTCCGCAAGTATTGATGCAGGTTCTTTATTCTTATACAGAAAATGAAGGCTCGTTGCAGGATATCGTCGATCGTAATCGGTTCGTCTTTGATGGAAAGAAGATTTATACAGAATCCAGGCTTTCGGATGAAACTGTATCCGACTTGGAAGATTCCGGATACGAAGTCATTCAGAAGATTTCGCCCATGTATTATGGCGGGGTTCAAGGACTCGTTAAAAACGAGAAAAATGGACAAATATCCGGAGCTGGAGATAAAAGAAGAAACGGAAGCTGGAAAGCTCAGCAATAAACAAGCAATCCAGCCCCTCCTTTTCTAAATATCATATAAATTTTAGCGTTGTATAAGGGGATTTTGAATATGAATATCGTAAAAAAAATAACAAGCTGGGTAATACCTGTCCTTCTTGTAGCAGCCCTGCTTGTGACAATGAATACGTTTAAACGGACAGAAACGTTAACACCCGACGAGCAAAAGAAAATAGAACTATATACGACAGTCGAAAAATGAAAAAGCTGGGGCATCCCCGCTTTTTTTATTTTTGCAGTCAATGGGTATGGAAGATTAGATACACTACAGATACGGAGGATTACCATGATTGAAAATAGCTATACCGATTTTTTTGAACTGCAGGAAAATGAACAAGAATACCTTGATTACCGCATCATCCTTCATCACAGGAATCCTGATATTGCAGTTCTAGCCATCCATGGCGGGAATATCGAACCAGGTACGAGTGAAATTGCAGCCGCACTTGGAGAGAGACTTTGTGCAAGCACCTACCTATTCGAAGGCCTAAAGCCAAGGGGCAACCAGGTCCTCCATATACCATCCCGCTTATTCAATGAACCGAGCGGCGTTTCAATGGCAGCGAACGCTCAGACCACCCTTTCGATCCATGGCCACTACGACGTACATAATGGGCTGGTTTACATTGGCGGAAGGAACGAACCATATAAGAACCTTATTCAGCAATGCCTCAACGAAGCTGGATTTCAAACTGATCATGCACCGCAGCACCTTTCAGGCATGAATGGAAACAACATCACCAACACATCCAAAACTGGCGCAGGCGTACAATTGGAACTTTCCACAAAGCTCAGAAAAAGCTTTTTCAAAGGTGATGACTTTACCAGTAAGAACAGGGTCAATCACTGTAATCTTCTTAAACGGTTCGTTACTGCCATTGAAAAAGCCACTCTTGAATATAAACAGGTTGAATGACCTTCTTAGTCGATGAGGCTTTCGGCTTGACCGAAGCTTTCGAATTTCTCGGCAAAATAACCTGACGAAAGGTTGGAGATATGAACGCCGGTGTTTTCCGTTGAATTGAGAAAACGGCCATCACCAAGATAAATTCCTACATGGGTCACACCCACCCTTGTTCCCGTGTCCCTAAAAAATACTAAATCCCCGGCCTTCGGATTATCGATTTTGGGCACCAATGAGAAGTAATCCTCTGCGGAATCTCGTTTTACAGAAAGGCCCTGCTCCTTCATGACCCAATAAATGAAGCCGCTGCAATCCATTCCGGTCATTGGATCTTCTCCCCCGAAAACATAGGTGAATCCGCGTAAAGTGTATGCATACTTGATGACATCATATGCTTTATCATATGCAGCCTCCTGGTTTACATAAAACGGAAATAGCGGGTTGCTGTATAGTTGAAGGTACTGCCCCTGCATCAACTCATCGGTATTTAAAGCGTTGCGGCTTTTGATCGCACTCATGGAAATGCTGTAATGCTCCGATATACTATTAAGCGTTTCTCCCATTTGGACGATATGCTCTCCTTTAGGAGTATATGTTTTGTACGCCACTTGGTATTTTGCAAAGTAATCTTCTGTGGCGGATCTAACCTGAACCGTTTCTGCACCATATCCAGAATTGACAAATTGGTTTTCGCCGATATAAATACCCGCAGTCACGACTTTTAAGCTGTCTTTTTCCAGAAAGAATATTATATCCCCAGTTTTCGGAGTGGCTGTATCCATCCCTTGCTTATAGAAACCATCTACTGTCAAACGGTCGACCGGCACATTTTGCCGGGAAAGCACCCAATGGATCAATCCGCTTGAATCGAACCCCTTTTCAGGCGTCTCCTCTCCAGCTGTCTTTTTAAACCCTATGAAAGATCTCGCATATTTCGCAATTTTTTTTCCTCTCTCCGACCATTGATAGATGGAAGGGGTATACGCCGTTTGAATGATCGTCAACTTTTGGCCCGCAAATAACTTATCATCCGGTAAACCATTCGTCTTCATCAATTGCTCAGCCGATATATCATATGTCTTGGCAATCGATTCCACCGTTTCGCCAGAGATTACAGTATGCACAGGATCTGCAGCCTCGGCCTTTAAACCAGGTAAGAAAGTGAAACTAACCATGAATACCAATGTCAGTATCATACAGCTTATTTTTCCATTAAACATTTTAACCTTCCTTTATACGCTGAAATATTTTTATATTTATGATGTTCAAGTAAATCCCACCATATGAACCTTCTATCCTATCACCCACCCAATCAGATGAGTCTTAATGTCTACAGTAATTATATTATCGGTAAAATAAACGAAACTTTCAGCCTGCTTTTCCTAAAAACAAACAGTCGGATTCAATTAAACACCATAAAAGCAAACCTTTATTCCTATACCTCATCGATAAAAGTTGGAAATCGAAGAATTCCTAGAGGATTTTGTTTATCTTGGCAGTATGGGTAAGGGTAGATTAGAGAAATCCCGGTCATGATAAAGTCGTTTATATACGGCTTGCCCTATTTATGATGAGGATGACGATATAGGAGTGAACACTTTGATAAAAATGGAAGATATAGTTTTGGAGGGGAAATGTATTTGAGGTTTTGCATGATAACAAACGGAAATTGATAACGAAGGCGATGGGTTTTTGATCAGGAACCCAAATCCATTGGTATCACCCATCATCTAGCAGAAGTAACGAGAGGGAAAGCTAAATGACTTTTCCCTCTCGTTACTATGAATCTATAGCATATAAATTTGTGCAAGCTTTTAATATCCGTGCCGACTTGTCCGATTCCTATATATTATTCCCCTTTGTAAAAAAAGCATGGATACTTGACCCGATCCTCTAAATTGTACTTTTATACTTCCAATGATTATGTCCACCATAAAGAGATGTCCCAGCGATTCACCTTTTTAGAATGATGTAATGGCAATCTAACAAAAAAGGAAACCACTGTAATGGCCTCCCTTTTTGCAACATTTGTTATTCCCTACTTCTCTATCTGGAATTCCCCTAGCGTCTGCTCCAAATCATTTATTAACTGTGTAAGCTGCTGTGTATATTGAGCAAGTTCATTGGAAGAAGCAGCTTGTTCCTCCATCGATGATGCAATTTCTTCTGATGAAGCTGTCGTTTGCTGTAATACGGCGGTGATTTCTTCTATCACTTTAATAACCGTTCCTTTTTGTTGAGCTCATGCCGGTGACTGCAGAAAACGCCACTTCTAATTTATGGCTAGACGAGACACCGCAGACGCTTGCGTCATGGAGGCTTGGCAGACTGTCGGCGGAAAGGGAGCGGATTTCTGAAATCAACTGAAACATTTTTTAATAAAACTCTAGGCTAGTCTCATCCCGAATATTCTTAAGACTAGTTTATTCTTCATGTTTCTTTACTATAATCCTTAATGATTGAAGAAATTTGCGACACTCCTGCCGAATAACTGGCTAGACGAGACACCGCAGACGCTTGCGTCGAGGAGGCTTGGCAGACTGTCGGCGGAAAGGGAGCGGATTTCTGAAATCAACTGAAACATTTTTTAATAAAACTCTAGGCTAGTCTCATCCCGAATATTCTTAAGACTAGTTTATTCTTCATGTTTCTTTACTATAATCCTTAATGATTGAAGAAATTTGCGACACTCCTGCCGAATAACTGGCTAGACGAGACACCGCAGACGCTTGCGTCGAGGAGGCTTGGCAGGCAGTCGGCGGAAAGGGAGCGGATTTCTGAAATCAACTGAAACATTTTTTAAATAAAAAACTAGACCGACATTAGAATATCTCGGTCTAGTGAATTCGAAGCTGATTCTTTTCATGAAGGAAAGGTGATAACTCATTTTACTTTTTACCCGCCTTGGTGAATTGCTGACCAATTGCACCTATTATTAAAATGATGATCGAAATGAGACTGTAGTCCTTAAAAAAGGTCGTAAATGGAATTTCCAGAAATAAGAACGCCATCGTAATCAATCGTCCTATAAGCAGAATTATTCCGATAACTATCATCCAATTAAATAATTTTCCTAAAAAACCCATCTTTTCCTCCTTTATGACTTTCATGCATCATCTTTCTACAAGAATAAATATCCGGATTCGGAAAAACCCTTCAGCCTGACATGTCGTTCCTTGCCCCATTACTCGGGGGCATCTTTGGAGATAGGTTTACCGGCTTCGATCAACACTTTGCTGCCCAGTAGGAAAAAACCTTGAATGAACAGCAATATACCCGTTCCTATAAGGAGCCATTCTATTTTAATGATGTCGGATATCGGTCCGAATACAAGCATTCCCAGGGGCATCATGGAAGTCGAGATCATACCTAAAACACCAAATACCCTCCCAAGAAGATCACCCTCGATCTTCTCCTGTAACAAGACCATGGACGGCGTATTAAAAATGGGCATCGCCAATCCCACTACCCCCATGATGATCAAGTAAATCCAAAAAACGGGGATGATTCCAAGAGCGAAAGTACAGGCACCAATTATAAGGCTTGCAAGAGTCATCGTATGAATCTTGTTTTTAAAGCCTCCCCAGGAAGCCATGAAAATACCGCCTAGCATCATACCGATGGCAAAGGTGATTTCTATCGCAGTCAACCGCCATACATCATTCCCGAAAGAGCGTGTGACCTGAAGCGGTGTTAGGAATGCAACTGGTGCGGCAAGCACGAAGAAAAATGCGAAAAACATAAAGAACTTCTTAAGAAAGTCGTGATTCCTGATATAACTGAAGCCTTCTTGCAAATCGGTGAAATAGCTGGTTGTTTGCTTTTGTAATGCCTTCGCATGTGCTGGAATTTTCAAAAAGGCCAGCAATGTGAAGATGGCAATTGCAGCTGTAATCACATCAATGAAGAAAATGGTTTCGATTGAAGCCATCGTAAGCAGCGCGCCGCTTACCATGGGGGAAACGAGCATCACTAGCGCTTGAATGCTTCCATTTGTCCCGTTCACCTTCGTAAGCTTATCCTCTGGAACAAGTTGCGGGAGAATGGCCCCTACTGCCGGAGTCTGGATCCCAGTTCCGATCGCGCGGACAGCGGACATGACGAAAAGCAGCCAAAGCTCATCGTAGCCGATTAAAAACAAGATGGCCAATACGAGCGTCGAAATGGCAATCAAAGAATCCGAAAGAATGATCAGTATCTTCCGATTATAGCGGTCTGCCCATACCCCCGCGATCGGGGAGAGTATGAAGGTGGGCACGAAACCACAAACGATGGATATCGTCATCATGACACCCGACTGTGTATTCAACGTGATATACCACATGATGGCATACTGGACCAAGGACGAACCAAAGAGGGATATCGTCTGACTGCTTAGAAAAAGAGTGATATTCTTTTTCCAATTGTCCTTTTCTTGATCATTTAATGATTTCATCTCTTAAACACCTCATTCTATTTTCAATATTTTTTCTTGATGCCCTAAAAAAAACACAGGCTATTTGCCTGTGTTTAGAGTAAATGGATCAGAACCTATCTAAAGAAACCTGAGAGGATGAGTATTTTAACGATAAAAAATCAATCTCCCACTGGCCTTCGGTTTGGTCAATACAATGGAGAATCTTACACTTATCCAAAATGACGCTTGGATAGGTAAAGTAATTCTCCCCATATAATTCTTCCATTTTAAAGTCAACTGAAATCGTGAAAAACCTTTGATCACAAAGGTTGCCCCGGCTTCAGCTGGACACAAAAAAAAGAGTTGAAATCGTCTCTTTTTTCTTAAATGCGTAAAATGAAGGTTTCCTTAAAAATAGACAGACCATTCCCATTTACCCTGCGGACGGCAGAGCTCTTGAACGTATTCAATTAACGGTTCAAAGATTGGAAACGCAGTCTGATAAATGTCACAAGGAAAACCTCCATTTCTCAAAAGTTAAAGTCATCTTAACATGGAGCCAACTGGAATATCAATAAAAAACTTCCTTCTGGCACAAGCATCACCTCCGCTTTGGCCGAAATTCACCGTTCGTTTCCTTATGTACCCTGCTGCATGTCACACATCCATTATCCATCCATTCGTTTGACGGCGGCCGTATATTCCTTATGCCATTTTTCCCATTCATCCATTGGGAAGTCCTGATGGTGTCCATCAAGTAAATCACTAAACATATCAAGGCAAATATGCCAGCCTGCCAGATCTTTTGATGTATGATCATTAACTGGCGTGATGGATTCTTTCAATACCAATGAGCATCCATCCTTTTCAGGGGATACCTCGAAACGAACCCAGCCGTCCCCCCATTCAAAATCTAAAACGGCAGATTCCCGGAAGTCCCTGATCTTCATATCAAAAGATTTCCCTGACCCATCATTGAAATTGAATTTTATCGTCCCATCTTTTCGGAGGTCCTTCATTTCCAGGTTGGACATCCACTTTTCCACCTTATCATTCTCCGTTAAAGCACCCCATACCTTTTCAACCGGATGATTGAGCAGGCGATCGAATCTTGCGATAATCCCATTACCTTCTTTTTCGATTACAGCTTGCACTTGGATTCCCCCCACTCAATTCGTTACCCGAGATTATTTTTATAATAAAAAATGGTCGGTTGGAATTCACCATTTGCAGATTTCGCATAATCAGGAATCCTGCCTGCCTGAATATATCCCAATGAGGTATACAGGAGATTTGAAGGATCTCCTTCCCTCGTATCAAGGACCAATAATGTCCGCCCTTCCTGCTTGGCCTTCTGCTCAGCCTCTAGCATGAGTGAACGTCCTATGCCATTTCTTCTATAACCAGTATGTGTCATTAATTTTGCGATTTCCGCTCGATGGCCGCCATTTTGCTTTGAACATAAATGTAACTGTACACTCCCGACAATCTTACCCTGTAACTTAGCGACCAACAGAATCACATCACGATTCATGGCACTGCCCCAGTAATCAACGGCCTCAGACTGTTTCATGGGTGGTAAAAAACCGATGGACGCACCATCATCCACCACCTGCACCAAAAGGTCGGAAAGTTCATTAAGATGGTATCCAATTGATGTTAATTGTTCGATTTTCACATCGGCATTCAAAGTAATCACAACCTTTTAGAAGATATAATATATTCACCATCCCTGGCGCTTTGATAAAGAAGTAATATGAGCCAGGTGATGTCGTCCGTGCCAAGCATAAATGCCTATATTTTCACCGACAGTCACCTTTCCTGAATCAGGATGGATGAATGTCCGGCTCAGGTCATCAGCATGAAGGTCCGATAAAAGTTTACACATTCGGATATGTATACTTTCGAGCAGTGATAGAGAAACTTCAATCGGCAAATCATAATCAGGCAGCTCAGCCCATTGCCCCTCCTCGTACGGTTTAATGACAGGACTTTCTTCCGTAAGGGCCAATTTGAAGCGAATATACGCATTCATATGACTATCAGCAACATGATGCACCACCTGGCGGACCGTCCATCCTCCAGGCCGATAAGCCGTATCAAGCTGTTTATCATCCATGTTACCTACCGCTTCACGCAGCATCCGAGGCAAAGCTTCAATCTCGTTGAGCCACCCCCCGGCTATACCACAAGTAATTTCCCCATCAAACTGAAACTTCCCGACCGGGTATCTTAAATCCATCTTCATTCCCCCTTGATGTTCAATAAAAATAGCATCTATATATATTCTTTATCGATTAAGACAAATCCTTTTTCCGGTATACTTTGCTCTGCTCTACTACTCATCACTAAATATCAGGAAATTTATTCCACAACATTAGCACGAATACTATTTCCACATTTAGCAATCATAAACAAATGAATGGCATGTGCATCAATCCATCTTTAAACAATGGAAATGGGGATAGGATCATCTTGAAGAAAATCAGTTCGATACAAACCCTGAGCATTTTCTTTTTATCAATCGGTCTTCTTAATCACGTTATCTTGATCCCCTTCCTCCTATCCACTGGCGGAAGGGATGCTTGGTTTTTTTCTATCCTAACTATTGGGTTGATCCCGATTTGGGTCTATATATTATCGAGAATAATCAAGAATATGGATAATCAATCCTTGACGGATTGGCTTGAAAATAGATTTGGAAAACACATTAAAAATATCGCTTTATTCTTTATCGTGATTTATCTGATCAGTCTTGTTTTGGCCACTACAAAGGAAACGATTGATTGGATCACGACAAGCTTTCTTTTTGAAACCCCAAGTTTAGCGATTATCATTCCGTTTACGCTGCTATGCATTTTTCTTGCCCATTCTGGTATGCGCTCCATCGCCATTTGCTCTTCTGTATTATTGCCAATAGTCGTCATTCTTGGCATTTTCGTTGCGACCGGAAATATACCGACAAAAGACTATAGCCACCTCCTTCCCCTTTTCGAGAATGGCTATTTTCATGGCATAAAAACCCTTCAATATTCTGGTTATGGCCTTACCGAACTGATTTTAATCGCTTTTTTTCAAGAGAAACTTTCGGATAAGCTCAAGATAAAGGTATTAGTATTCTTATGCCTTGGACTAGTGTTTTTACTTCTTGGCCCATTAACAGCAGCACTCGCTGAATTCGGGCCGAGCTTAGCCGAAGTCATGAGGTACCCCGCTTATGAACAATGGCGTTTGCTGACAATTGGTAAATATATTGAACATACAGACTTCTTTTCCATTTACCAATGGCTTGCTGGTGCCTATATCCGTGTTTCAATGGCGTTATTCTTAATAATGGAAGTCTTTAAAGGAAAAACTAATAATGTGAAGCTTGGAATTCTTTTCGCTGTAGGTTTTCTGATGGTCGTCATCTCCATCGTACCATTCAGTAATTTCAAGTTCTTGCATATAAGCCAGAAATTCTACTATCCTGGCGCTTTTTATTTCCTGTTACTGTTGTCCGCCTTTTTGTTTATCGGCACTTTCATCAGATCTAAGGAGGGGAAACGACATGCGAATGAAACGATCCAAAAATGAGCCACCCCTCTTAGAATTAAGGGAGGAGACATTTCGGGAGTTATTCAGTTCAAGCTCAGATATCAAGTTTGAAATGATTTATATCGGAGAAACCGAAAGACCCATTCCTGTCCTTATTTTTTACTGCTCGGGTATGGCCGACATCAGTTTACTGAACGAAGGAATTTTGGAAAAGTTAAACAAAATGATGGAATTGGATGAGAGCATCGATGCCGAAGAATCAATCAACAAGCTAAAACCCTTGATAGACCTCAGGAAAGTAACCATCGACAGTGAATTCAATAACGTCCAGCAGCTGATTTTCTCCGGGCATGCCTTATTATTCATACCCTCAGTCCAAGAGTTATTTTCAATCGAATTGTCCAACGTGCCGAACCGGCAGCCCGAGGAGTCTTCCTTCGAGGTCTCGGTAAGAGGTCCAAGAGATGGGTTTGTCGAGGACATTTCCATCAATACGGCTTTAATCAGAAAGCGGCTAAAAACAAAATCGCTCGCCTATGAAGAGTTTATCGTTGGCAGGCGCAGTCAAACGAAAGTCGGACTGATGTACATGGATGACATCATCAATAAAGAACTCATTAAAAATGTAAGAACGGAAATTAACTCCCTTGATTTAGATATTTTGGTGAGCAGCCAACAATTGGAGGAATTGATCACTAACAGTAAATATAGTATATTCCCACTCACCCATTATACGAGTCGCCCTGATTTTGTAGTCGAAGCACTCAATCAAGGAAGATTCATTCTAATCGTGGACGGCATGCCAACGGTAATCGTGGCCCCTTCTACCTTACTATTGCAAATAAAAACCGCAGAAGATTCGAATCTTCCTTATCTATTTGTAAGCCTTGAGCGACTTCTTCGCTTTATGGGGCTTGGCATTACCGTTTTATTGCCGGGGTTTTGGATCTCCATTTCCGCTTTCAATATTGAACAGGTGCCGTTCCCGTTACTAGCCACCATAACCCTTTCAAGGCTGGGGCTTCCCTTATCTGCCACGATGGAATTCATTCTCATGCTCATTTTATTTGAATTATTCCGTGAATCCGGGGTCAGGTTACCTAAAGCGGTTGGGCAGACAGTTGCGGTTGTAGGAGGCCTAATTGTCGGTGATGCGGCGATAAGGGCAGGACTGACTTCACAAACCATGCTTGTCGTCACTGCCGTAACCTCTGTTGCATCTTATACACTTGTAAACCAGTCTTTAACAGGTGCCGTTACCGTTCTGCGAATGTTTGTTCTGTTACTAAGCTGCATTTATGGAATCTACGGCTTGATAATCGGTTTCCTTTCCATTGTCACTTTACTATCCAGGCTTGATTCATTCGGGGTTTCATATATTGGCGGAATGAACCCGCCAAGAATCAAAAAAATCCTGGATTCATTCCTGAAGTCGCCATGGAATTCCATGAGTAAACGATCCTTGGCCGCTAATGATAAAACCAGAAAGGGGCAGTAAGGCAATGTTCCGCATCTGTAAAATTTGGTTGACCCTGCATTTACTGCTATTTCTTTCAGGCTGTTGGGATGAAAAAACGATCCAGGACTTTCATTATATAACGGCCATCGGGATAGATTTCAAAGATGGGGAATACATAGTCTATACGCAACTTGTAGACTTCGCTGCGGTAGCTAAAACGGAGGCAAAGCCGACGCAAGCTCCTCCCGTATATGTAGGGAAACAAAAAGGACGGTCGATTTCGATCGCCATTAATAAACTAATGCGCAATACTCAACAGTCTCTCTATTTAGGGCATGTATCCACATTTGTAATCAGTGAAAATGTTTTGAACCGGCAAAGCACAGAAATAGTGGATTATATATACAGAAACCAATTACTCAGGTACTCATCCAATATCTTTGCCACAAAAAATTCCATGGATGAGCTTTTCTCCATTAACGGCTTTTTTAATTTGTCACCTTTATACACGACATTATATTTTCCGGATGATGTATACCGGATTATATCATTCATCCAACCCATTACAGTCCAAAGGTATTACTCTGACCAGCGCGAAAAAGCATCTACCACCATATTACCCTCCATTTCCTGGAACGATAAAGTTTGGAAGGAAAAAGATAAAAAGCGAAAAAGCCTCTATATGGATGGTGCATTTATCATTTACTATAAAGTGTCCCAGCCCTGGTTCTCTGAAAAAGAACTGAGCGGTTTACGCTGGCTCACTAAAAGGACCAACAAAACTCCAGTGAACATCACAATGAATAAGCAAGACATCTATGCCTCTTTTTCCCATCCGGCTCATAAAGTGAAACCTGTTCTCAAGGATGGCAAGTACAAATTCGATATTGAAATTGACGTTTCCGGCAAAATACTGGGGCTTGATACCCAAATCGATATCGACAAAATAAAACGGAAATTCGAAAGCCAAATAAAAAAGGAAATCCTATCAACGTTTAAAACAGGGCTCCAAAAGAACGCGGACCCTTTAAACCTAGGCAAAACCCTTTATATCAAAGAGTTAAAATACTGGCAAAAGAATCATTTAAAAGAGCCTAAGGATTATTTAGATAAGGATTCAATTCATGATATAAACGTAAAGGTACATATCCTTAACACAGGTGGCTTAGAAGCTAAACCACTGGAGTAATGAAGATTTGAGGATTCGGTTTGGAATTTATAATACCCAATATTATTGGATAATGTTGAATTCACGAGTAAATCGGCTTAATTCACGAGTATTTGTTCCAATTTCACGAGTATTTGCTCCAAACTCACGAGTAAACGCTGATATCTCATGAGATTACTGCTGTATTCTATGGATAATGCTCCTTTCACGAGTAAATCACCCAATTTCACGAGTATTTGCTCCAAACTCACGAGTAAATCAACTAAACTCACGAGTAAACGCTGATATCCCATAAGTTTGCTGCTCACCTTGGGTTTATAGCCGAAAAAATCAGGATGGTGCCTTTTTGAGCTCCATCCTGATTTAGGGGTTTGGAAAATGCGGTCCGGAATTTGGCGGATAGCATGGTTAAATGGTAAATTTAGAGTATTCTAACATTTTAGGAGGCCATTTATGAGCATACAGAAGGCAACATTACATGAGCTGGAATCACTGACGGAACTTTTTGATTTATACAGGGTGTTTTATGAGCAAACCTCTGATCCTGGTCGTGCAAGGGAGTTTTTAAGGGAAAGGCTGACAAAAGGGGAGTCTGTGATTTTTATGGCGTTTGATGAAGGAAGTCCAATTGGTTTTGTACAATTGTATCCTTCTTTTTCGTCTGTGAGTATGATGCGGTCATGGATATTGAATGATTTATTCGTGAAGGAGTCCGCCCGTAAAAAGGGATTTGGCGAGGAGTTATTGAACGCGGCCATCGGTTTTGCACGTGAAACAGGTGCTAAAGGGGTTTCACTGGAGACTGGCCAGGATAATGTGAAAGCACAGAGACTTTATGAAAAGATTGGTTTCGCCCGTGAATCGAACCATTTTTATTATTTCAGCATTTAATTAAAAAAAGTGTAGGGAAACCTTCCCTACACTTGGATGCTATTTATCTAGTATATTAATTATCTAGCAGTTTCCATGCTGGCTTGAATTTCTTTAATTAGAAGTTCGGCACCTTCTGGGCTAAGTATTAATTTACCGTCAGCAAGTTTCATATTGTCATCGGAAACTTCACCTGTTACCTGACAAGTCATGTTTGGTTTATATTTTTGAAGGATGATGCGCTCTTGTTCTACATAAATCTCCAGAGCGTCTTTCTCATTAATTCCTAAAGTTCGGCGCAGTTCAATTGGAATGACTACCCGCCCTAATTCGTCAACTTTACGTACAATACCTGTAGATTTCATTTAATTTACCCCACTAACTTTCTTGCGAATGTTGCATTTATATATTTCGTCACCATTCGACATTATTTGCACTTCTATTAAGATACCACTACCTACCATATTCGTCAATTCTCGTATCTTCATATACTATCTGCCTCTATATGATTTTTATATAAAATATTAGCAATTCCTTCATAACACGCGTCACGACAACGTTTACCGCTTCTTCCTTTGGTATATATTTCTAATTTAAATTCACAAATGGAAACGCCTTCATTTAATTCCAAAAAGCTTTCTTTTCATTTCATGTCGAATCACGAAGAATGAATTTCAATAGCTTAAAAGAATCCTGTTGATTTTCTTTTGCTTTTGAAGGAAAATTTAAATTGATCGCTTATAATATTCCGAAAATTCATTCCGCTTTTGAAACAGTGGATATATCTGAATTTTTTTCAGAAAGCCGAAACGATTGCCATCCTTCCAGAGTCTTACTGACTCATAAAACAGATTGAGGTGAGTCAATTGCGTCCGATTATATTAGGTATTTGTTCTGCTTTCTTTTTTGCATTTACGTTTGTTTTGAATCAGGCCATGGAGCTGTCTGGCGGAAGTTGGATTTGGAGTGCTTCGCTGCGTTATTTCTTTATGGTGCCCTTTCTGTTGTGTATCGTATGGAGCAGAAAAAACCTGCGTCCCCTTTTACAAGTGATGAGAGAAAAGCCAGGTCCTTGGCTGCTTTGGAGTTTTGTCGGATTTGGGTTATTTTATGCTCCTTTATGCTTTGCGTCCGCCTACTCACCTGGCTGGCTGATCGCCGGAACTTGGCAAATCACGATCATTTCGGGTGCGCTGCTTGCGCCGCTGTTTTTTGAAAATGTCCAAACGAAAGATGGGATCGAAAGGCAAAGAGGAAAGGTTTCTGTGAAAGGCCTCCTCATGTCCATGATCATTCTGCTTGGGATCATCCTGATGCAGCTGGAACATACCAAACACATTTCAATGGCCGATCTTTGGCTGGGAGTGATTCCAATCGTCATCGCTTCGTTTGCATACCCTTTGGGAAATCGCAAAATGATGGAAGTATCCGAAGGGCGTCTGGATGCTTATCAGCGGGTTTTGGGAATGACTTTGGCGAGTCTTCCATTCTGGTTTTTGCTTTCCTTGTACGGTTTCTTTACAGTAGGTGCGCCGACGAAGATGCAGAGTTTCCAATCCCTTTTGGTGGCACTATTTTCTGGAGTCATCGCCACGGTCCTTTTTTTCATGGCGACCGATTTTGTACGCGGAAATATGCAGAAATTAGCTTCAGTTGAAGCAACACAATCGATGGAGGTCCTTTTTGCCCTGGCTGGCGAATTACTATTCCTATCTTTACCGATTCCTTCTCCGTTATCGTGGTTCGGCATCTTTATCGTCATCATGGGAATGATCCTGCATAGCTATGTATCACATAAAAAAGAAGGTCCATCCCCGAAACGGACAGTGAATGCCTAAATAGCAAGCCAAAAAAGCACCGGATAATTTTCGGGGCTTTTTTGTGCGAAAACAGAAGCGGACTATGTTCTTTTTTTCCATTGACAGGTCATGATGAATTGATGATTTTTCAGAGTGGCAAAAAGCTCACCATTCATTTTTTTCATTAAACTTTGCGCAATGGATAACCCTAGTCCCGTTCCTTTTTTATTTCTTGCAGTATCACCTGTATAAAACCTATCAAAGATATGAGCATCTATTCTTGCCATTACTTCTTCAATATCAAATGGCTTCGTAATGAAATCATCTGCCCCAGCGCGCAATCCATTTATTTTCGTTTGCTGTTCTCCTTTTGCAGATATAATCAAAATAGGGAAATGATGATGCTCCCTAATTTTACGAAGAACTTCCTCCCCGTCCATTCCTGGCAGCATTAAATCCAACAACACCATATCCCATTTCTTTTTCTCCACGTACAATATTGCTTCCGTTCCTGAAAATGCCGGCTAAGGGACATATCCACTTTTTTTCATCATATTGCAAAGCAATCCGCTAATGCTCGCCCCCAGGTGTCTCGTACCTTATGTTGCGTTATTTAAATAAAAGGCTGTTTTCACATACTTTGTTGCTATCTTTTCGTAAAGATTGTTGTTTTTAAAATGAAACTATTTATGGTTGATTGGAGCGGAAGTGCGAGACTCCTGCGGGAGCAGCGGGACAGGTGAGACCCCACAGGCGTTTACGCCGAGGAGGCTCACCGCCCGCCCCGCGGAAAGCGAGCATCTGGAGGGGAAATCAACCACAACTCACCCAAATAAAAAAAACTATAGGCAAACTGGCTTTTTTCAAATTTGAATATAGTCCGGAAAGTTCGAAATGGCCTCGCTGTATTCAGATGAAAGCTGCAAACGTTACGGGACATATGCGGATATTAGGGGAAAATCGGCATGACATTTGACAAAACTTTTACCTTGAGTAAGTTCAAAAAGTATGTATAATGAAAGGTAATTGTATATGTCAAAGGTTTTCTAGGGTTCCGCAGTGCGTCTCATTGCTGGTCTGGTCCGAGAGAAAACTCACAGCATGCTGTGTCACGGAAGGATAAAAGCCTGGGAGAAACTGTTTTAACAGTTATCTCTTGGGCTTTTTTTGTTTTTTTGGTAAAGAATAAAATCGGAGGTGCGTTATTGCATGAGCACAAACTGGATTAAAGTATTCATTGCAGCTTTTTTTGAAGTATTTTGGGTGATTGGCTTAAAACATGCCGATGACTTTTGGACTTGGACTGGAACGGTCATTTCGATCACCATCAGTTTTTACTTGATGATAATGGCTGGCAGGAAGCTTCCTGTCGGAACGGTATATGCCGTTTTTGTCGGTATGGGGACTGCCGGGACCGTTTTTTCCGAAATCCTTTTCTTTGGAGAATCCTTCAAGCTGAGCAAAACACTATTGATCCTCCTCTTATTATCAGGGGTGATCGGCTTGAAGCTAGTGACGGATGATAAGGCAGAGAAAGGGGATGAATCATAATGGCTTGGGTCTCTTTAATCTTAGCGGGGCTTTTTGAGATGTTTGGAGTTGCGATGATCAATAAATTGCACAAAGACAGAAATTGGCAATCCTTGCTGCTGTTATTCATCGGATTTGGAGCAAGCTTCCTATTTCTTGCTTATGCCATGAAAACCTTGCCGATGGGAACGGCTTACGCTATCTGGACAGGAATCGGCGCATCAGGCGGAGCGATAATCGGGATGCTCTTATACGGGGAATCCAAAGATTGGCGCAGGGTCGTTTTTATAGCCATGGTCCTTGGCGCAGCAGTGGGATTAAAACTTGTTTCATAGGAATGACATAAAAGCATAGAAAAATCAAAGACGACACAATGTGTCGTCTATACTTATTTTTATCTAACTTGAATAATTCACCTTATAAAAATTGACCCTCATCCATCACAGCTGAATCTTTCCCCTTAACCTGTTTTAGCGTCGCTACTATAAGAAAGCTGACAATCACCAGTAAGAGCCATGAGCTTACCTTTCCTAGATGTACGAGACTCCATGCATCGGTTTGGTTAGGATATTCCCAAGCTCCAAAGAACGTTGCGATATTTTCGGCTATCCATATGAAAAATCCGATGAGCACAAAAGAAAATGCGATTGGCATACGATAACGGGTTCCACCAACTTCGTATGTGACCCATGCTCGCCAAAAGACGATGATGACAAGTCCAGATAGCCACCAACGAACATCCATCCAATAATGGTGGGTGAAAAAATTCAAATAAATCGCAAGCGCAAGGGATACAACGACAAAAAACGGCGGCCACTTGATCAGTTCAACCTTTAACCTCCTCCACGCCTGGCAAAGATAACTCGCTACACTAGCGTACATGAATCCGCTATACAGAGGCACTCCAAAAATCTTGAAATATCCTTCCTCTGGATAATTCCAGGAGCCCATATGCACCTTGAAAAGTTCAAGGGCAAGACCAATAAGGTGGAATAAGGTGATGACCTTTAGTTCATCCCGTGTTTCAAGCCCGGAACGCAGCATCCACCACTGCATCAGAAGGCAGATGATGAGCAGCCAGTCATACCGCGGCAGAAAGGGAAGCGGGATGAATTTTGTCATAGCCAAAGAGGCAAAAATAACGGCAGGAAACAAGCATGATAGGGCCTGCTCCCAACCAAAACGAACGAGTTGTTTTAGTGCCCTCATGATTGGTGCCTCCATTTTTTATCTTCATTCATGAGTAACTCCCCTTTATAAATCTTAATCTTGAGTGCCTTCATCATTTCGGTATTCTAAAATATCCCCGGGTTGACATTCTAAAGCCTTACAAATCGCATCTAAGGTTGTTAATCGAATCGCTTTTGCCTTGCCATTTTTCAATATGGAAAGATTAGCCATCGTTATTCCAACCCTCTCGGAAAGTTCTGTAACACTCATTTTCCTTTTAGCCAACATCACATCAATATTGATTATAATTGCCAAGTTATTCACCTCAGACTATTAAGTCATTTTCTGATTTTATATCGATGGCTTCTTGTAAAAGCCTTTGAAGAACAGCAGCAAAGACTGCAATCACCATTGAAGCAAAAATAACGACCATTCCGATTAATATGATACCTGGAGCGTCGTCCTTTTCCGCGATGAGATAAAAGAGCGGCATGCCTGCCACATACAAGCAACTTATTGTGATTGCACAATTTTTTATAGTCTTTAAAGCTCTTACAGATAATTCCGAGAAAGCTTTGTTCTTGTCAATATAGCTTAAAAGTTTAAAGGCTTGGTATAGGGCAAAGTAAAAAGGTATCGCCGATGCATACAAATCGATTAAAACGAGATATTTCAAATAAGCCATATCCGGATATAATTCTGCTGCAAAATTCGCTATCCCAGGCACCAAGAAGATGCACAAAGCAAGAACCGGAATTCCAATAAGAATGACAGCCATCTTTAAAAAGAGTGTTGTTCCTAGTTTCATAAAAAGCACCTCACTTATTTATTGTCCATTTAATTTAACATACGTTTTATCGTTTTACAATAAAACATTGTTGTTTTTTATTATATTATTATTGTTAATGAAATATCCTATTCTTTTTAAAAATGGCTGTTTCCACATACTTTATTGCTATTTACCAGGTAGTGAGTTGTGGTTGATTTCCACTCCAGATGCTCGCTTTCCGCGGGGCGGGCGGTGAGCCTCCTCGGCGTAAACGCCTGTGGGGTCTCACCTGTCCTGCTGCTCCCGCAGGAGTCTCGCACTTCCGCTCCAATCAACCTTAAATAGTTTTGTTTAAAAAACAACAATCTTTACGAAAAGAGTCTTAAAAATAAAAAAGCATTCCTCTTTACAAAGGAATGCTCCATAACTGAACTTTTCATTTATTACCTTCGGCTAAACCCTTATATCATCAGGATTTCCCTGATATCCTCTTCTGTAAGTGCAGATGACGACTTGTCTCCAGGGTCGATGATTTCTTCGATAAGATGTCTCTTTTTCTCTTGGAGTTCATTCATTTTTTCTTCGATTGTCCCACGGGCAATAAGCTTGATGACTTGAACCTCTTTTTTCTGCCCCATTCGATGGGCACGGTCCGCGGCTTGTTCCTCAACTGCCGGATTCCACCAAAGGTCATATAGTATGACTGTATCGGCACCCGTCAGATTGAGACCCGTACCGCCAGCTTTCAACGAAATGAGGAATATATCCCGTTCTCCTGCATTAAACCGATTGCAGATTTCCACACGTTCCTTTGATGGGGTTTGTCCATCCAGGTAGAAAAAGGGTTGTCCTTTCATGGCCAAATCCCTGCCGATGATCGTAAGCATTTTTGTAAATTGCGAGAAAATCAGCACCCGTCTTCCAGAATGCTTCGAATCTTCGACAATTTGCATCAGCTGCTCATATTTTGCTGAACTGCCTGTATATCCGTCCACAAACAAGGCAGGGTGACAGCATATTTGCCGAAGCCGGGTCAAGCCAGCAAGGATCCTGATCCGATTTTTGCGGAGGGTATCCTTGTCCAGGTGTTTCAGCGTATCATGCCGCAGCTTGGCCAGATAAGCGCCGTACAGTTTCTTCTGATCGGGAAGCAGTTCCATCGATTCCAGCGACTCGATTTTTTCCGGTAATTCCCCTAGTACGTCCTCTTTCATTCTCCGCAGCAAAAATGGACGGATCCTGCGGGAAATCTGCTTCCTTGAGAGGTTGCTATACTCCTTTAACCCCATGAATAGTTCAGGGAATACGACGTGGAAAAGGGACCAGAGCTCTTCTAGTGAATTCTCGATGGGCGTACCAGTCAACGCGAAGCGATGGGCCGCTTTTATCTTCTTGGCCGCTCGTGCCGTTTGTGTCACCGGGTTCTTAAAGGCCTGTGCCTCATCGAAAAACACCGTATGGAAGTCCTCTTTTTCATACGACTTGATGTCTTTCCGAAGCAATGGATAAGAAGTGATCACTACATCCACGTCCTTCATTTCTTTAAGCAGCCTCGTCCTTTCCGTCTTGTCTCCATCCACGACGACGGCTTGTATATCAGGAGCGAATTTAGTGAATTCATTCAGCCAATTGTAGGTCAATGATGATGGGCAGACAATAAGCACCGGAACCCTTTTCTTACGGATGTCAGGTAGCTCGGATAAAATGAACGTGATGCTTTGCAGTGTTTTTCCCAGACCCATATCATCAGCAAGAATCCCGCCAAAACCGTATTGTGCAAGGATTTTCATCCATTTGTAGCCGTTTTTTTGATACTCGCGCAAAATCGGGTCCAGACTATTTGGCACCGTGAACTCCAAGGCGCCCGGATTCCTGATGTTATCCAAAAACTGCCGGAATGATTCTTCCATCGTGAATGTCTGGCTGTCATTAACGGAGTCAAGGAGCTGGAGCCCTTTTATGAGGGGCATGTTCAGTGTGCTTTCCAGGTCTTCATCCTGTACGGGCAGTGCATTCAGAAAACGATTGATTTCCTCGTATTCCCTTGTTTCAAGGGAAAGCAGCGATCCATTCCTTAAACGATAGTATTTCCTTTTTTCTTCAAGCGCGGCTAAGACCTCACGTATTTGTTTATCTGGAATATCATCCATTTCAAATTTGAATTCGAGCCAATTAGTACGCTCTTTTTTAATTTTCACCCTAATGCGCGGTGCAGCATTTCCACGGGAAATTCGGTTCCTTACAGCGGTCGTGGCATAGATTTGCACCAGCTTCTGGAGTTTAGGAACGATATGGTACAAGAACTCATACTCCAACTCTTCGTTATGCAAGAAATAGCCGCCGTCCGTCTTGGCAAACTGGCTATCCTCCATCAGCTTTATTATCTCCGCCTCTTTCTCAACATCCCTCATAACCTTGGTTTCCTGTTTTTCCAAAGGGTTGATCACGATATTTTCATAATGGAATTCCAGCCCGGCAAGCAGCCTGTTTTTCACTCGGTCCAAGTATAGCTTTGCAACCAGCGGTGTCTTCAAAAACAATTCGGTGATGGATCTCGCTATATGGACTTCACCGAGTCTTTTCAAGCCTGGTACCACCTTGTCCAGGAATAATTCCAGCTGGTCATGATGGATTGGAATTTGATTCATCCCCGAATCCTCCATCATTTGCTTTAACTCTGAAAGGCGTTTGAAATCCTCATTTTCGAGCTGAACCAATTTCCCCTCAAATAGGACCAATGTGTATGCATTCATGACGATCATCTCGTGCAGCCTTTCAATATTCAGCTGATAACCTTTGTCCTCGCTTTCAGTAAAGTCAAACTGTAAAGGAAGCGGTCCGTTTGTTACACGAAAGCCATTGAATGTAAGGCCGCCATAGGCAAGCTTCACCATTGGCGCCGCTTCAAGGATGGGGACAAGCCTTCGAAAAGAAGATGGAGGCAGAAGTAATAAGTGATGGTCCAATGTATATTCGGATTTATCCGTCAGGGCGTCCACATAGACTTTTTCATCCGATATCACTGTAATGAGCTCCTGAAGCACTAAATCATTTTCATTCTGAAAACAATGCAGCACCGGGTCATATATAAATGAAGGGGACACTTGGGCAGGCTTTCCCGCTTTAACTCGCTTCAGGAAATCCCGGACATTCGACACATTGAGAGAACCGATTTTCATTTCCAGTCCTAACATATATTGTTCCATTCCCATCCATACTGGTTTACACGTAAACTCCGCTTCAAGCATCGTTCTATTTTCAAAATGGCGCTGATGACCGCTTTTCCGAACAGACTGATTATTGAAAAGGGTCAGCAAGCCCTCTGACAACTTCTCTTGGGCTGTAGCATCAGAACCGGCTGCATGCACGCCTTCAGGAACCGTTCCATCTCGCTTATGATCGTAAACCGACAACAGGACGGCTGCAATATGCTGGCAATCCCTATGGAAGGAAGCTAGCGCAGGACAGCTGCATTTCGTCTGAAATCCGCCGACTGCATCCACTTCAATCGTGACATGGAAGTCTTCCTTGCCTCTAACCGATGCTTCACAACCATCATGACGATAGCTTTCAAATGTCACTTTATTGGCACGATGAAAAGCTTCCCCTCTTTTGAAGGAGACGGCCCCGCACATGTCCTTTATGATTTTTCGATTCAATTTGATATCCAAATTGCCGTCCTCCTCCCGGGGTTTTTGTTGAATGGTTTTACATTCCGCTGTTAAATAAGCTCATTTTATCATCATACTATGAAATCGGTTTACAGGGTTGTAAAAAAGCAAAAAGACAAACTCCACATTCGGAGTTCATCTCTATTTCAGCAACGGGAATTGCAGCATCATTGTTGTCCTTTGCCCTTGTTCTTTTTCTTTTTTTTTCGATAAAAGAAGCTGAATACAAGGAATGAAAGAAGAATGAAAAAAAGGATAAATTCAGCGGGGTCCTTCACCAAAAAAGGGTTAAAGACATGTTTGATCGAATTATCCAGATCGAATCCCAATAGAATATCCATACCTAATGATAGGACCACTAAAGGGATCAAAAGCAAAAGCGTAATACCGAAGAATTTCATTTTTGATCAACTCCGCCTTGGAACTTATTTTGGTGCTGGCCTTTCTTTTTTTTTCGATTCTTAAAAAAGGCAATGATCAAGAGAAGCAACGGAATGATCACCTGAAATGGGAGGTGGAAGTATATCGGTACGGCTCCTAGCCCTTCATGCATATGTTCCGTAAAGTTGCTTGCTATTATGATGGAACTCAGTAATATGACAAAGCCAACAGGGTAAGCAAGTCTGGAGGGCTGTTTAACATTGAAAACATTCGCCGTACCCGTTACCGCCACATAAGTAAATACACTTATCTTGATGAACCCGCCAATCATCAATAAAAACAAGAAGTACACATCGAGACGTTCGAGAAAGCCAGCGACCTCTATGGACTGAATAAGGGAAAGAAGAGGGTATTGCGAACGTGTCGTCAGGTCCACCCCAAGTACAGCAATATTCATAGCCATTATTATCGCGAGAAAAATGCCAGCTGCCGCAATGCTGCTTATCCCAATTTTTTTCAATCGCTTAGGTTCGTTCAAATAAGGAAAAATCATTAAAAAGGAAATGATTTCGCCAAATGGAAAGAATATCGTTTTAGTGAAAGCCATTTTCACCATCTCCGTCCCGCTCATTTCAATAACCGGCTTTAAGTTGTTTAAATGGATCATGCCTGAAGCCACTATCAGAAGAAAGAAGGTCATTAAAAGTAAATTCTCCAAGACAAAGAATAGTTCCCCGGTCCTCGTCAATACTTCTACCCCTTTTCGGACCGTGTACACCACGACTAAAATGAATGCAGCGTTCGCGACAAATAACGGAATATGAGGATAGGCAAAAGTAAGCAGCGTATCTCCGAAGTCCCTCAGCACCCTTGCAGCAAGGTAGATGAAATAAAGGATGTATAGAAAAGCTACGATCCTGCCTAGAAAATTCCCCAATATACTCCGGACAAATTCCGTTAACAGCTGATCAGGGTAATATTGAAAAAGGCCATAATAAATGAAAAATAATAAAAATCCGCCTACCATCGCAATAAGGATGACCAGCCAGGCAGCCTGCTTGGCTTCACCTGCAAGCGGAACCAAAAGTGCACTGCCCATTTCAAACAGGAAAATAAGGACGAACAACTGGTACCCGCTGATATTTGCCTTTTCCATGAGGATGCCACTTCCTTTCCTTTATTGTTCATCCTTTTTTAAATTCGATAGATACGGCTTATTACGTAATCCGGTACGGCGAATGAAAGTTTCTACCTGCACATCAACTTCCAGTTTAGGAAAAGTATCGTCGTCCCAGTTTTTCTCTAGTTTCTTCCATTCTCTCGGATGGGATTCATGCATGAGCTCCCCAAAGCCAAAAATATCGGATTTATTTTTTTGTGCCCGAACGATTGCGTCTTCCATCTCCTTCTTCAAGTCTTTCGCTAACTTCCTTTCAATATCTATCAGAACATGCATATCGGTTAGATTCAAAGGAACATTCGCTTCCCGGATATCTCCCTCTGCACGGACCTTTATCGATATTTTCGGTTTGCCGTTTACCATTTTTGCCCCGATATTGGTTTTTTGGCGAATGACTGAATAGGTGACTGCGTTTTTTTCACCCTCCCAATCAAGGTATAAATGGACATTTTCGATTCTATCCAATACCCACATTGATCCTATTGCCTTATCACCATCCAGCCAGTCAATCAATTTGCCATCTTTAAAAACACCTATCCCTGCTGCATTAGGGTTTGCCTCAATATCCGAGGACATGGTATTCTCCATTTTATCTTCCTTCCCCTTGTTTCCTCTCACGGTAAAACCGCTTATTATCGGTTCTTTTCCGGTACTAAGCAGATTCTTGATCACCTCTTGGAGATTGATGCTAATACTTTTCCCCTGGGTTTTTTCAGTGGTTTCAATCGTCCTAATGACTTTCTCGGCTGATACCTTATCGATTGCAGTTAACGTTTCGACAATATCCTTGGCTTTCACACCCCGGGCAATCACGACCCTCGTAGTTGCCCTGAATTCCGGTGAGCGCTCAAATGCATCGAAAATATTGGTGAGACCCTCTTCTTTTGCTAGTTCCTCACCTATGACAACCAGGTTGGCATGGGCAAAATACATATCTCGGGAGATTTTAGTTGAAGCGATGCTATCCAATTCAAGCACATTATCTCCCGTGGCCCTATAAATGGATATCGGTGGATTCGATCCGCCGCCGCCCTGAAGAGCTCCGGCAACATTGCCTGGATTAATGATCTGGAAAGTTCCCACTAACCTCCCTTCTTTATTTCTATCGAGTCCGACCGCCGAAACGATGGCCATTTCATTTAACTCTGTTTTATCCCAACAGCCTGTGGTGAATGTGGCGGCGATCAACATCATCAAGAGCAGAACTAATCTTTTACGATTCATTGCCTTCACCTTTTTTCCCGTCAGAAGTTTTCATTCCACGCGATTCAGGAGGCAGCGGTCTTTGGTTATCGCCTTCCCTGATCAGATTATTTTCATTGGTCAAAAATTGTGGCCTTTCCTTGAATGCCCATATAGGTCTTCTGAAGAATGTGTCGCCAAGCCCTTTCGGATTCAGAGGGGCGAGCGGTGTCATATAAGGAACTCCAAGTGAACGCAGGCTGCATAAATGGACAATAAGGATGATAAAGGCTAAAATCATCCCATAAAAACCTAACATGCCGGCACAAATGATGAATCCGAACCGCACAATGCGGGCAGAAATCGCTATGGCATAAGAAGGGGTTGCAAAACTGGCAATCGCCGTGATCGAGACGATGATGACCATTGCCGGCGATACGATACCAGCCTGGACGGCCGCCTGCCCGATGACCAATGCCCCGACAATGGACATCGTCGAACCAACGGCCTTTGGCATCCGAAGACTTGCTTCCCGTAATATTTCAAAGGTCATTTCCATAAGAAGCGCTTCAACGACGGCAGGCAAAGGAACCGTTTCCCTTTGGGCCGCTACAATGACCAGCAGCTTCGTTGGGATCATTTCCTGATGAAAAGTCGTGGCTGCAACATAGACAGCCGGCCCGACTATCGAGATGACGAAAACGATGATCCGTAAAAAACGTGTCGCTGAAGCAATGTCGAAGCGATTATAGTAGTCTTCGACAGATTGGAAAAATTGTACGAACAATGCCGGGGCGATCAAGACAAAAGGCGTTCCATTTACGAATATCGCCACTCTTCCTTCCAGCAGGTTTCCTGCGACCATATCCGGTCTTTCTGTATGGTTAAGGGTTGGGAATGGGGTCATGACCTGGTCTTCTATCAATTGTTCAATATATCCTGATTCAAGAATGCTATCGATGTTAATTCGATTTAAGCGCTTCTTGACCTCCTCGACAATTCCTTCCTTGACAATTCCATTAATATACATGATGGAAACGTCCGTTTTTGTCACCGTGCCTATTTTCATCGACTCTATCCATAAATCCGGGGTATTGATGATGCGGCGTAACATGGCGATGTTCGTTCCATTCGATTCCGTAAACCCTTCCCTAGATCCCCGGACAGTCAAATGCGTGCTTGGCTCCTGAATCGAGCGCTTCTCTCCTCCTCTTGTACTGGCAACCAGGGCGACGTTCACTCCATCAATAAAAATGATGGTGTCCCCTGATAATAATGTCAAAAATAGCTTTTCCCAGTCCGTGACCCTTTCTACGCCACCGAGGGAAACCACGTCCTCAGAGATAATTTCCATTGCTTCCAGTGGAAGTATGTTTTTTGACAGGTGGGGATTTTTCATGATTGATTCAATTATAAAGTCCGTAACGCTAGGATTATCAATCAGACCCTGCACATACAAAATAGTTGTTTTTATCTCCGGGTTTATTCCGATTTTCAACGTTCGGATAATGATGTCGGGACTTTTCCCCGTCTTTTTCTTCACGATTTCCAGATTGGCAGAAAGGGAACTTTCAATATAATCAGGCGTTTTGCTTTGGGATTGACTTTCATCTTCCTTTTTCTTTTCACGTTGCTTCACTTGTCTCTTTTGTTTGAAAAAAGAAGCCATAGCACCGAACCTCATTCCTTTTTCGTTTCACTCATTTTGTCCAAAGCACTCCCCCTTTATTCTAGGCTCATCCATCTTCCTCCAATAAGAAAAAGGCTGTCGCAATGACAGCCTTTAATGGTCATATTCGGTTAGGGAATGAATGCCGATGATAACGGCCCAATCAACTAAACTGAGATTATACTTTGCCTTTATTCCTTCTAAAAATCAAAACAACGAAAGCGATCAATAGCAAGGCCAGTATCGCATATACGATGTTTGAATAAATGTCCATGTACCCTACAATATCTTCCCACGAAGAGCCAACAGCTGCCCCGATATTCACCAAGATGATGTTCCAAATTAATGTTCCGGATGTTGTGTAAATAAGGAAGAGCCAAAAGCTCATATGGGACATCCCTGCTGGAATCGAGATCAAACTTCTGATCAGCGGAACCAGCCTGCAGAAAAACACGGTCCATGACCCGTATTTGTCAAACCATGAATTCGCCTTATGGACGTCCGATACCGTTAACCGAAGAATATGGCCCCATCTTTCCACGAACCTTTCAATGACCTTCACATCAAGAAGTAAACCAATTCCATAAAGGACGACTGCCCCTGCCACAGACCCTAGAGTCGAAGCGATCACGACACCGATAATCGTCATATCCGCTTTTGTCGTCATGTAACCGCCAAAAGTAAGAATGACCTCAGACGGGATCGGCGGGAAAATATTCTCCAATGCTATTAATAGAAAGATTCCCATATACCCAAAATCATTCATGAATTCCGTAATCCAGTTTTCCATTTAATACGCTCCTAACTTTCTTGAATCAACAGCTGGCTTGTTACCTGCCGGCTGCTTATCTTGCAATAACCTTGCTCCCTTTATTAACGATCTTTGTTCTTCCGCCGGTCTTGGTACCTTTGGAAAAACCAGATGGAAATCGCAATCCAACAACCGCCCGCCAAATACCCGGCAATGATATCACTAGGATAATGGACCCCCAAGTATATGCGGCTAATACCTATCGAGAGGATCATCATCATGCTGAAAAGAATCAAGAGAATCCTTGCCCACCTAGCCGTAATGTGACGCCATAGCAGAAATGTAAGAATACCGTATAAAGAAAATGCATTCATGGCATGTCCACTAGGGAAACTGTATCCCCCTATATCGATGAGTCGATGTAAATCGGGTCGGGCGCGTTGAAAGAATAGCTTAACCATCAAATTGAGAAGAGGTGAACCCACGATGACTGCAGTGAATAAGACTAGTTCCAAACGATGCTTCAAAACCCTATATAAGAAAAACAAAATGACCAAGGAAAGGATGATCAGTGAAGCGGTTGAACCTATGTAAGTAAAGAACTTCATGATGTCCGTCAGCAGAGGGGACTCAATTCCCTGCACCAAGGAAATCACATCTTCATCAAATTTCAGGTATTCATTTGCACTTATTGTAAATGCCATGAAACTGAACCCGATTAAAGAAAGTACACTTATTATAAAGGCAATGGTTAATTGCTGCTTTAATTTCATAATAACATCCTTTCACTTATTAAAACTGTTTCATCTGGAAATTTCTATTTTATCATATCTTCTTCATTGCATGGTGGGTGTAATTGCTTCATCGCCCGCCTACGTAATTCGGGGAACATGCCTGGGCACAAAATTTTCTACTTTATCATACTACTCTATTCGTCATTGTCACCTCAACTTCAGGTTACTATAAGATTTCCTGCCGAACGTTTCAGGAGTGGCAGGAACATATTTAACGCATCCATTCAACATGCAAAAAGAAAAAAAACCTTATGCAGGTTAGGGCACAAGGTTTTTCGTTTTTTACATGCGGCTTGCCTTAAGCGGTAGTGATGTCAATGTTTGCCCTGTCGCTGAATCGGTAAGATTCTCTTCTAACTGGAACGATGGCACCGCTTCAATATGCTTGAATTTCTTCAGGAATGCAGTAAGCGCAATCTTCGCTTCCAGCCTGGCAAGCGGCGCTCCAAGGCAGAAATGAGGGCCATTACCGAATGTGAGATGTTTCTTATTATTAGGGCGGTGGATATTAAGTGTGAAGGGGTCTTCAAACATTTCTTCGTCCATATTAGCTGCACTCATCCAAACAACCACGTTATCCCCTTCTTTCAATTCCACTCCCAATAGATCGTTATCTTCCTTTACAGTCCGATCCAATTTAATAAGATTGAATCGGAAACGGAGCATTTCTTCGACCGCCTGCGGAACTAAATCCAGGTGTTCATGTAACTCTTGATAAACTTCTTTGTCATCATATAGTAGGGAATAAAAGCTATTGGCCAATAAATGACTGGTTGTCTCGACTCCTGCACCTAAAATCAGCATGGTCGTCCGGACGACCTCATCATCCGTAAACATTTCCCCATCCACTTCTGACTTCAATAGATCTGAGATGATATCATCCGCCGGGTTCAATCGTTTTTGCACAACAATCGGATACAAATACTGATAGTATTCTTTTGCTGCCACTTGCTTCAATTTATCTACTTCTTCTTGTTTTTCTCTATCAAAAGGAAGAAATAAGGTATCCACCCATTTCTTAAACAATAAACGATCTTTCGAGGGAACGCCCATCAAATCGGCCATGACAATGATCGGAAGCGGACTTGCCAATGATGCCACAATATCGATTTCCGTTCCCTCATCCATTTGTCCAATCAATTCATCTGCAATTTCCTGAATGCGAGGTTCCCAGTTTTGAAGACTTCTAGGTGTGAATGCTGCTGCCAGCAGTGAACGGCGTTTTCTATGATCAGGTGGATCCGATTCAGTGATTTGGATTTTTTCAGGCACAGAACCTTCCTCACTATCCGTTCCAACCGATATGGTGGTCCGTTTCCGTACACTTGAAAAATGTTTATAATCACTGAGAACCCGCTTCACATCTTCATATTTAAAGACATTCCACGTATCCGTTCCTTCGTGATAACTCACAGGGTCATTTTCTAACATCCTTTTACACCAAGCGTACGGGCTAAATTCCTCCGTCCTTGTTTTAAACCTAGTAATTTCTTTTACTGCAATAACTTCTTTCATGATACCGACTCCTCCCACTTCTCAAAAGTTACCTAACAAAAGGACCGAATGTGAAGCATTCTCCAACTCCGCCGATTTGTTATAGGGTCGAGCATTCCTGATAGATTTTTTCACCAAATCCTTAAATACACATCTATTCCATTATAGGGTAAAAGACCGCAACAAACCATGCATCTTCCATACCAGCGGCCTTACGTGAAATTTGCCCCACAACCCCGACGCCCCTATGTAAAACTGCTTATTTTTGACAATTCCCTTTCTTTTTCTATTTTTTTATGTCTCTCAATTGATGCTGAAATCCAATCCTCTTTTTCCAAATTTGGAGACAGTGCTTTCCACTAAGTTATTTCAGTATAGATTATTTTATAATTGCTTGAGTTTGTGGATCACGTTTCTTGGAACGTTTTTCAATTAATAAAAACTACAGGCAACATAGGATTCGGAATGGTCTCCTGGCGAATGCCCATCTAGCTATCACAAGGTGATAACCATGATTTACAATAAGGCTAGACTTTTTCACACTTTTATATAGGATTAAATATTATTTCTGAAATCAAGCTGTTTAAATAAAAAAACTGCAGGCATACTCGCTTTTCTTCGAGTTTGCCTGCAGCTTGAACGCCTGCACGATGCCGCCGTCAATTTTTTCCCCTTTTAATCAGTTCATGCAAATCATCCATTTTCTTTTCCATGATATCCAGTCTGGTTTTACGGTGCTTGATGGAACGGAAAAGGGATACGGTCCCAACGATGATCAGGATTAGAAATAAAAGGCAAAACAATTGGTATACCAGATCCGCAATATTATACCCACTCACTATGTAATCCCCCTAAATGGCATTCTCAATATTCTATTATACACCAGGCAAAATGAACAATTTAACCTTTTTAAGGAGAATCGGGAATAAAAAACCGATAGCCTTTTACTACCGATTGCTGTTTGTAGACAAATTGATCAAATGATGTTCCCAAATCAACACCTTCAACTCATCAGGTATGGTTTCTAACTAATTTTTATAACAAAGCTGATTGGAGAAGAAATCAACGCCATAAAAAGACTGTAGACAAACTCGATTAAAATCGAAATCGAGTTTGTCTACAGTCTGAACGATAGCCATATGCTATCGGTTAGTCTTTTATCCCTCTATTTGTTGATCATCGTCAGTATCCTCTTGAGGCACAATCAATTCTTCATAGAATGCAGCCGTTGTTGTTCCTGCATAAGGAATCAACCATAGTAAACCAATTCCCAGTGTGAACATGCAAAGGATGCCCCACCCGATGAAGCTTAGGTGCATAAGGAAATACTTCCATTTCAAGCCCTTCATTCTTTTTTTGCTCTCTGTAATGGCTTCAAGCACCGTGTATTCAGGATGATCCTTCAATAAGAAAAACTGCTGCGAATAAGCGATGGCCTTGATGATACCCGGGATGATTAATAATAATGACCATAAAAAAATGAAAATTGCTTGTAAGATGGATGCCCCAATAAGCTTGAAAGAGGTTTTTCCATCTTTATAGATAGCGAACACTTCTGGAATGCCAGGATTCCCTTCCCTAACTAAATTCAGGTAGAACCAAGTGGTTGAAATGGTAAGCGGGATTAAGGCAATGGAAAAGACCATGCTGAAGATATCGGACCATAACGGTGTATCTTCCTGCATGAGCCATTCTGAAAACCCACCGCTTCCGATCACTTCGACAATTAAAGGAAAAATGAGGTTGATCAAGAACAACAGCAACATAAGCGAAACAGTTACTCCCCATTTACCTCCCAACGACTGAAGGGCTTTCCTCTTTAATTCTGAGATTCTCATACTCTGATTTAACTCCCCTCTTTAAACGGCGGAATTCTGAATGTAAATATGGTTAGATTCAGAAAAACCACTATTTATTTGATGTATAAATCTCAATTTACATTTTAGCATACTAGCTTCTGGTCGTGGGCTTAAATTCCTAGAAAGCGCACACGGATAGAGTCAACTGGTTTCGAGCAACCATGATCCACTCCTTTCTTGCCTTGGTACTGGCTTGTAAAAGTTTATGAAAGGGAATAAGACAATATGCCCTTCCAAATCAAAAATACCTTCGCGGAACCATACCCTGTTATGACGTATGGCCAGCGAAGGAGCATGTATTTATCTTGGTTAAAAGTCCTTATGTTAATCTAGTTCTTTTTTCCTTTTCCCAGGTAGACCGGGCCACTCATTTAATCTATTCCAAAATCTTTCGAACAGCATGGTTGAACTACCCACCACTTATCGACCTTACGATCTGATTGAAGTGTGGGATGAATCTTCGTAAGTGGGATTGTCCTTCATGTTCTTCTCACCACGATCGAGCCCTCATCGTGTTTTCTTTTCAAACTTTTTCCTGGCTTTGTCACTGCCTTATAAATGATCACAACAAAAAAAAGAGCATCCCAAAGCAGAAATCGCTTCCGCCTTTGGAACACCCTTTTTCCTATAATCAATCAGAGCCAGTTATAACAAAATCGTCTTGGAGCAAAGCTAAAGGAAGCTTTCTATTAATAGGATCCCCTGCCGAAACATTAATTTCAGTAATGTGACCACTGGCACCTATTGAAACATCAATCAATTTCCCATCTTCCGTCTTCACTAAAAAGAGCCTTTCCCATTCATAAACATAGGAATCCTTTTGAACGTAAACTTGTTCGACGGTCCCATCTTGAGCACACTCGATGGTATGAATCGGTTTTAACACGGAATCACTCCTCCACTCCCCATTATTAGGCTATAGCTTATACCCAGCCGCGGAATATCGAGGCTTCTGCCATTTTTCTGACACCCACCATATACGCTGCCAGCCTCATATCCACTTTTCTCGTCTCGGACATTTCATATATTTGATTAAATGAGTTGACCAATAACGCTTTTAATTTGGTTTGGACCTCTTCATCTTCCCAATAATAACCTTGATTATTTTGAACCCATTCGAAGTAAGAAACTGTCACACCGCCTGAACTTGCCAATACATCAGGTACTAGAAGCACATTGCGTTCCGTCAAGATCTTGGTTGCCTCCAATGTGGTAGGTCCATTCGCGGCCTCGACGACAATTTGGGCTTTGATAAGATGTGCATTTTCTTTGGTGATTTGATTGGAAATGGCAGCAGGCACTAAAATATCACAATCTTGTTCAAGAAGCTCCTGGTTGGTGATTGTATGATCGAATAGTGTCGTTACCGTTCCAAAGCTATCCCTTTTATCAAGTAAGTAATCGATATCCAGACCCTCAGGTTTATAGATGGCACCATATGCGTCCGATATGCCAATCACTTTCGCACCTGCATCATGCATGAATTTGGCCAAAAAGCTTCCTGCATTCCCAAACCCTTGGACGATGATGCGTGCACCTTTCAATTCTATGCCCTTACGCTTTGCCGCTTCCTCGATACAGATGGTGACACCTTGTGCAGTCGCCTTTTCCCTGCCGTGTGAACCGCCCAGTACCAGTGGCTTACCTGTAATGAAACCAGGAGAATCGTGTTCTCTTATTCTACTGTACTCGTCCATCATCCATGCCATGATTTGTGAATTCGTATAAACATCCGGGGCCGGGATATCTTTAGTCGGCCCCACTATTTGGCTGATTGCCCGAACGTATCCACGGCTAAGCCTTTCCAATTCACCGATTGACATTTGGCGCGGATCACAGATGATGCCGCCTTTTCCTCCGCCATATGGCAGATTCACGATTCCGCATTTCAAACTCATCCACATTGAAAGTGCCTTGACTTCTTCCTCATCGACTTCAGGATGAAAACGGATTCCGCCTTTCGTCGGACCGACAGCATCGTTGTGCTGGGCACGGTATCCAGTGAAAATCTTCGTCGAATTGTCATCCATCTTAATTGGAATCCGGACGGTAAGCATCCGTAGAGGTTCCTTCAAAAGCTCGAACACTTCTTCAGAATAGCCAAGCTTATCCAGCGCCTCCTTGATTACGACCTGTGTTGAATCAAGCAAGCTGGCAGTTTCTTTTTCTTCTTTGATTGTTGTACTCAATGGAATTCACCTCATAGGTATATTAGGATAAAACTTTTTTAATGCGTTCGATTGCCCAATCCAAGTCTTCTTTAGTAATCACTAATGGCGGAGCAAAACGGATAACTGTATCATGTGTTTCTTTACATAGCAGTTTTTCTTCTTTAAGCTGCTCACAATATGGTCTTGCTGCTTCTGTTAGTTCGACTCCGATGAATAAGCCTCGGCCGCGGATGTCTTTAATCATTGGATTCTTGATTTCTTTTAAACTATCCATAAAGTATTGTCCAAGCTCCAATGAACGTTCCGCAAGCTTCTCTTCTTCAAGGACTTCCAATGAAGCGATAGAAACCGCACATGCCAATGGATTGCCGCCGAATGTAGAACCATGGGAACCAGGATTGAATACGCCAAGGATTTCACGGTTCGCAGCTACGCAAGAGATTGGGAAAACCCCGCCGCCCAGCGCTTTACCTAAAATGTACATATCGGGAACTACTCCATCCCAGTCAGAGGCGAACATTTTTCCTGAACGTCCAAGTCCTGACTGAATTTCATCAGAAACGAATAGGACATTATTTTCTTTACATAAGTCGTAAGCTTCTTTTAAGAATCCTTGTGGCGGAATGATGATTCCCGCTTCACCTTGAATCGGTTCGATTAAAAATCCAGCCGTTTGCGGTGTAATCGCTTCTTTCAATGCATCAAGATCGCCGTAAGGGATAAGCTTGATCCCTGGCAGCATCGGTCCAAAGCCCCTTCTGTATTCATCATCGGATGACAAGGACACGGCTGCCATCGTACGGCCATGGAAGTTCCCGATACAAGCAATGATTTCAGCTTGGTTTTCTGCAATTCCCTTAACATCATAACCCCAGCGTCTAACAGCTTTGATGGCTGTTTCAACGGCTTCAGCACCTGTATTCATAGGCAGTGCCATGTCTTTTTGCGTAATGCGTGAAACCATTTCATACCATGGTCCCAATTTATCACTATGGAATGCACGGGATGTCAATGTTACGCGATCGGCTTGTTTTTTTAATTCGTCGATGATTTTCGGATGCCTGTGGCCTTGGTTCACTGCTGAATAGGCACTAAGCATATCCATATATTTGTTGCCTTCAGGATCTTCCACCCAAACTCCTTCTGCCTTCGAAATGACGATTGGAAGTGGATTATAATTGTTTGCACCATATTGTTCTGTTTGCTCGATTAATTTTTCCGTTAAAGTTGTCATGTTGATTCCCCCTAAAATTTATAGCGTTTCAGATGTTGTTTTACCTTGAAGATGAAGAACTAAATAATCAGGACCGCCCGCTTTTGAATCTGTACCTGACATATTGAATCCGCCAAATGGCTGGTATCCTACAATGGCACCAGTACAGCCGCGATTGAAGTACAAGTTACCTACGTGGAAATCCTCACGCGCTTGTTCGATATGTTCAATGTTGTTAGAGATGACTGCACCCGTTAATCCATAATCCGTGTTATTGGCAATCTCGATTGCATGATTGAAATCTTTTGCCTTACAGAATGCAACAACCGGTCCGAAGATCTCTTCTTTCATGACACGTGCGTTCTCATCCACATCGGCAATGATGGTTGGCTGGATGAAGAAACCTTTTGAATTGTCTCCTTCTCCCCCTGTAACGATTTTCCCTTCTTCTTTACCGATTTCAACGTAGCTCATGACTTTATCGAAAGCTGCTTGATCGATGACCGGACCCATGAAGTTGTTTAAATCTGTTGGTTCCCCGATCGTTTTTTCTTTCGTTAATTCAATGGCACGATTCAAGACTTGGTCATATACATCTTCCACTATGACAGCACGTGAACAAGCAGAACATTTTTGACCGGAGAATCCGAATGCAGAAGCTACGATTGATTGTGCCGCCAATTCCAGATCAGCCTCTTTATCAACAACGATTGTATCTTTACCGCCCATTTCAGCGATGACACGTTTTAACCAGATTTGGCCTTCATGTACTTTTGCCGCACGTTCATAAATACGGATACCGACATCACGAGATCCGGTAAAGCTGATGAAACGTGTACGAGGATGATCTACTAAATAATCGCCTACTTCGGCACCGCTTCCTGGAATGAAGTTCACAACTCCTGCAGGCATGCCCGCTTCTTCCAGCACTTCGATGAATTTAGCTGCAATGACCGGTGTTGTACTGGCCGGTTTCAATAAGACCGTATTACCTGAAACAAGAGCAGCCGTCGTCATGCCTGCCATGATCGCAAACGGGAAGTTCCAAGGTGAGATGATGACACCCACACCAAGCGGAATATAATTGAAAGCATTGTGTTCAATCGGACGGCTTTCCACTGGCATGCCGTCTTTAAGCTTCAGCATTTGACGTGCATAGTATTCCATGAAGTCGATCGCTTCCGCTGTATCTGCATCCGCCTCATTCCAAGGCTTCCCTGCTTCTTTAACCAATAGAGCCGAGAAATAGTGTTTTCTTCTGCGAACGATCGCTGCAGCCCTGAATAAAATGTTTGCACGCACTTCCGCTTTCGTTTTTCTCCAAGTTTGGAATGTCTTATCTGCCGCTTGCATCGCTTGCTCTGCAAGATCTTTATTCGCTTTGGATACGGTTCCGATAACTTCTTCTTTATTTGCTGGGTTTACAGAGGTAATGACTTCATCAGTAAACACTTTTTCACCATTAATGATCAGTGGATATTTCTTCCCTAGATCTTTAGCTACATCATTCAATGCCGCTTGAAAAGCTTTATTGTTTTCTTCGATTTTAAAATTAGTAAATGGTTCGTGTTTATATGTTTGGACCATTATGTCTCATCTCCCTAAGTTTATGTTTTTACTTCTCCCTTATTAAACAAGCAAGTTCCGTGCCAACTTTTCATTTTTTCGAAAAAATAATGTTTTTTCTTGAAAAATGCAATGAAATTCAGCACTTTAAGGGCAAAATTGACATAGTATGCCATTTTTTTTTGCTCTAATCCCTATTTTTGTCGCTTAAACCTTACACTTTTTATTAATGCAAATTTCATGCCAACTAGAAAAACCATAAAAAACAGCATTTTCGCACTTTTTCCGCAAAATATTTTTGCACTTCAATGCAAAATAATCTTGCTGTGCAAATTTTATTTGCGCCTTTGCTTCAATTCCTCTACAATAGCTCTAAGAAAAGAAGAAAAACGGGAGGCATTCATGAATTTAGATCAAATCATTAAAATAGATGGTTTCCAATCCATCCTCTATTCGCTTGTGGATGTAATCGATACAGGGATACATATAATCGATATAAAGGGGCGGACGATTGTATATAACAAGAAAATGGCAGAAATCGAAGGAATGGATTCAGAAGAAGTGTTAGGGAAGAAGATTCACGAAATCTTTAAATTCAAGGAAGAAACGGAGAGTACATTAATAAGGGCACTTCATTCGGGGAAGACAACCGAGAACTCGAAGCAGACTTACTTCAATAATCTTGGTCAGGAAATTACAACAATCAATAATACGTTTCCGATTTTAGATCAAAAGCAAAATATCATCGGGGCCATTGAAGTGGCAAAGGATATAACGAATCTGGAAAGAATCATTAAAGATAATATATTGAATAAGGGCGATACCAAATACACCTTTGACAGCATCATCGGAACGAGTGAAAATTTCCTGGAAGTCATAGAAAAGTGCAAGCGCTCGACCAGGACGGCATCCTCCATCCTCATCGTTGGGGAAACGGGCACCGGAAAAGAGCTCTTCGCCCAAAGCATCCATAATGGCAGCAGCCGTTCGACACAACCTTTCATCAGCCAAAACTGTGCTGCCCTGCCAGACAGTCTAATTGAAGGAATACTCTTCGGCACAAAGAAAGGCGCCTTCACCGGATCGATCGAACGGCCTGGATTATTCGAACAGGCACAGGGCGGTACCATCCTGCTAGATGAAATCAACTCATTAAATCCGAACATGCAAGCGAAATTATTACGGGCCCTTCAAGAAAGGACGATTCGCCGTGTTGGGGATACTAAGGATAAACAAATTGACGTTAGGGTCATTGCAACGATAAATGAAGATCCGATAGATGCCATTTCAAATGACCATTTACGAAAGGACTTATACTACCGTTTAAGTGTCGTTTCGTTATTCATTCCGCCTCTTCGTGAACGGAAAGAGGATATTCCTTTGCTGGCGCAATCCTTCATTGAGAAATTCAATGCGCTGTTCGAATTGAATATTGAAGGGATCAGCGAAGAAGTCTACTCGCTTTTTTATGATTACGACTGGCCCGGGAACGTAAGGGAACTTGAACATATCATTGAGGGGGCCATGAATTTAATGGAACCTGGCGATACAAAGATTGCCATCACCCACCTTCCGGCCCTATTTAGGAAGAAAGCCCATTTGGAAGACATTCATCCCGGAAGAAAAGAGACTCATGCAAATGGAGATTTACAGGAGTCGACCTTATCTCTTGATGATTATATCGCCAATACTGAAAAGCAATACTTGGAGAAGATATTGAAGGAACATGGCATGAATATCTCCCAAGCAGCCAAGGCCCTGAATATTAGCCGCCAAAGCCTTCAATACCGTTTGAAAAAGTATCAGGTCAAATAAAAATCATCCCTGCACAAAGAAGGCCCCCATTTATATGGAGGGCCTTTTGTTTACCGGCGGAAAGGGAACGGGTTCAGGAAGTTGATTTCCACTCCAGGCACTCGCTTTCCGCGGGCGGTCCGGGAGCCTCCTCGGCGCTCCTTGCGCCTGTGGGGTCTCCCTTGGACTCGCTTTTCCCGCAGGAGTCTCGAACACCCGCTCCAATCAAATGGAATGTTTTTTATAAAAACTGTAGGTTGGTCACATTCCGAATCCCTAACAAGAATTTACCGAGGAAATGATTACAATGAATTAAAAACAAGAGTTGGTATTACTCCATGATTTTGTATTCATTTATATGGGATTAACCCTCATTGAAGAAATATGCGACACTCCTGCCGAATAACTGGCTAGCCGAGACCCCGGAGACGCTTGCTTTGATGCGGCTTGGCAGACAGTCGGCGGAAAGGGAGCGGATTTCTGAAATCAGCTGAATTGTTTTCTAGAAAAAACTGAAGGCTGGTCTCATCCCAACTTATATTTAAGACTAGTTTATCTTTTAAGTTTTTCACCTGTAATCCTCATTGGATGGAAGAAAATTGCGACACTCCTGCCGAAAAACTGGCTAGCCGAGACCCCACAGCCGCTTGCGGTGAGGAGGCTTGGCAGACAGTCGGCGGAAAGGGAGCGGATTTCTGAAATCAGCTGAATTGTTTTTCAAATAAAAAACTGCAGGCAAAGAAAGGCCCCCATTGATATGGAGGCCTTTCTTTGCCTGCTATTCTTTTCGCTTTGCAATCAGAATGCTTCAGCCGCTTTTGCAACGTTTTCCAAACCATCCGCGATGATTTTTTGTGACCGATCCGGATACTGATTATGGCCTTCAATGACCACGGTCTCCGGAATGTTGATACCCCATAGGCTAATGATATTTTTCACTAAACTCACGGCCATTTCAGCGGATGCCATTCCTTCTAATGCATAATCAGAACCGCGGGCATTCAATAGCATGACTTTTTTATCTCCAGCATACCCGACAGGACCTTCCGCCGTATAATTGAACATTTTACCGGCTTGTGCCAAATAAGAAAGATAGGTGATTAACGGTGCAGGAACCGTTGAGTTCCATAGAGGGAAAGCGAATACCACTTTATCCATGGCCATGAATTGATTTAAATATTGGTCAACCAGTTTTGCGGCATTTTCCTCTTCAGCTGTCAGTTCAAGACCTTGGTTGCGTTTATATAGTCCGGTAATCGCCGTATTTCCATAGTAAGGAAGGTCTTCTTTAAATAAATCCAGCTCGGTCACTTCATCCGCACGGTGTGTCTCTTTATATGTTTGTATGAATGTGTCATACATTTTCGAGCTGATTGCCTGATCAGCTGGACGATCGTTCACTTTCACGAATAATACTTTTGTCATTTTCCCGTTCTCTTCTGCCGCGGCTTCTTTATTTCCAAATAATCTGCTTAAGAATCCCATTATCCTCTCACCATTGCTTTCTATATTATTCTTATCGTTTAGACGACTAAATGAATCTCATTGCCTGATGGATCTGTTACAGTGAAAAACCCTTCTTTTTCCGTGACGACAGCCCCGATTCCTTCCAGTTGCTCTGTTACTTTGTTTCTCGCTTCTTCATCTGCATAAACGAGTGTATACCAGTTTAGCCCCACACTATTTTCCTTCGGGGCAGGGGCACCAACGCCATTCCATGTGTTCAATCCGATGTGATGATGATATCCGCCGGTTGAAGTAAAGAGCGCTCCTCCATATCGATTCACGACGGTAAACCCAAGACCTTGCATGTAAAACTCCTCCGTTTTACGTAAATCCGCTACATGCAGATGTATATGCCCCATCAAGGTACCTGCAGGCAGTTTGCTCCACTCACCATCGCTTTCTTTCAGCAGGTCATTCCCATCCAACGGATCCGTGCCCATTTCGACCTCCCCGCCTGCCCATCTCCAATCAGCTGATGGCCGGTCAGAGTATACTTCGATGCCATTTCCATCCGGATCGGTAATGTACAGCGCTTCACTCACTTCATGATCCGCCGCTCCAAATGGATATTTCGTTTGAAGTAAATGGCGTAAAAAAATCGATAAGTCGGCACGGCTCGGCAGCAACAGGGCAAAGTGATATAAGCCCGTCGTCCGCCCTTCTTTCGGAATCACATCCGCAGGCTGCTCAAGTGTCAGCAACGGGGTTTTTCCGTCTGTCGTCAAAACAGCTTTCCGGACGGTTTTCTGCAATACTTGAAGACCGATGATTTCTTGATAAAACAGAATGGCCTTATTCAAATCCAAAACATTTATACTCACTTCGCCAACAAATGTAATTGGTTTTTGATGAAATTTTTCCATATTGTCACTTCCCTTTTTTATTGAAAATCACGTTATCCATAGAAAGAACCGTGCGGTTGGCACACGCTAGATAGACAGACATCGCAAGCAGTGCCAAGTCCAATTCGTAACCCGCCGCTTGCCCGTTTCCTAGAAAACCGGCAGGTAATTTAGCCGTGAAAATCGCCCCCGCCATAATGACCGCAAGTAGGACGGAAACGATTCGTGTTCCCAAACCCAGTATAACCGCAAGTCCTCCGATCAATTCGATTCCTGCAACGATGTAAGCCATGAAGCCAGGAATGCCAAGGCTATCAAAAAATCCCGCCGTATTCCCTATGCCCCCTTGGAACTTTGAAACGCCGTGAATGAAAAAAGTAAGACCTAATATCACCCTTAAAAAAACTTGGGCTGCATCATTTTTATTCATGTATGAATTCTCCTTTTTGTTGGTTACTTTATGTAAGTAATTATATTTTCATAAGCTTATAATGTCAAGTAAGTTTATTGGAATTTCTTTTTTCCCCTAAATAAAAACGAATTGCCGAAGCAACTCGTTCCATGGTGCCACTATTTAAATGTGTAATAAATGGTTGAATTGATGATTAAGGAATCCGCAATGGTTCTCCCGACTTCCTCACATGCCACCTTACTGAATTTTGTTGCATCAACGGGCTCATATAATAATTGATGAATGCCGTCCACCGACCGTATTGCGACGGTTGCATCAGGGTTTGTCTGATATATCCGTTCCATTATTTCTTCTTTATTAGGAACCAGGCTGGCAATCCATACAAGATCGAACCCCGTGTAGTCATGAAGGGCGCCATCATTCAAGATATAGTCTGAATCCCCTTCTTTATCCAGTTCTTGGACGATGCGCCGGCCAAGTGAATGGGCTTGTTCATCTATATCGAGACATGTCATTTTCGCACCCAACTCCCGTTGAAGCAGCAAAGGACTTAAAGGCAGAGGCCCCGTCCCTACAAATGCAAATGATCGAATATCATTTTTCACCTTATTCAATTCATTGATTTCCGTTTGAATCAGTTCTTTGTAGTTATCCCAATAAATGAAAGAACGGAAGTCATCCAGGGAGTTCACACTGCCAACAAATAATTTGGCATAATGATCCTCCATCAATGTTTCAGCAATCGTCAGCTTTTCAAGCATGGTATCCCGAATCGATCGGATTTCATCATGGTTAAGAATTTCTTCTGCCACATGCTGGTCCAAAGGTTTCGATATCATAGAAACCAGTTCGGTTAAAACGCGATTGATGATTTCGTTATTTGGTGATAAATCATCTTCTTCTAGTAAAATTTTATAAGTATCCATATATGTATGAATGATTTTTTCCTGGTATCTAGACCATTTGATCGTTTTCAAGGCGCACACTCCTATTTGAAAATATTTTTTCGCTTAACCGTGGTATATACAATGCCAAAAATACCGAACGTCCTAGGCTGAATACAGTAAAGGCCAGCCATAATGCATGATTTTGATAGGCCGGGACAAAAATATAAAGTGTTATCACAAAGGCAATCAAGGAATAAATCATCGAGTTACGAATCGGGGCAGCTTCTGTTGCCCCAGTAAAAACACCGTAGAAAACGATGCCTACGCTGGCCGTTAAAGGAAACAAAATAAGCCAGATTCCATAAATCTTTGCCAGCTCAATGACACTTGGTATCCTTGTGAAAAGCGCTAGGATGGCATCAGCGCATAAATAGTAACTGATAGCGAGCACCAGGGAGGACAGAACACCCCATTGCAACGACAGGATCAGGGTCTTCTTATATAAGTGCTTATCTCTCGCACCAATCGCTTTCCCAACAAGGATGCTTGAAGCATTTGCGAGACCGTCAAAGAAGTAAGCCATCATATAGTGAATTTGGATGAGTACGGCATTCGCCGCCAATATCTCCGTCCCATATGAGGCCCCCTTTGCCGTGAAGATATTAAAAACTGCCAACAGGCAAAGCGTCCTGATGAATAAATCCCGATTCACCGACATCATTTTCTTAATGGATGAAGGATCGAACATCTCTTTCAACGGGGGCATTTCCATTCGATGCGGCGAAGCTTTCACAATAATGATCAGTCCAATGAAAAAGGCCGTCACTTCCGAAATGAGGGTCGCTATCGCTACCCCTGGCACACCCCACTGGAATCCATGAACAAATAGGAAATCCAAGGCAATGTTCATCAGGTTCATGAACACCTGTAAAACTAGCGAAACCTTGATCTTGGACATCCCCATCAGCCATCCCAATATGACGTAATTCATTAAGGTGAATGGGATTCCCCATATTCGAATGCTGAAGTATTCAGCCGCATATCTTCGAACATCAGCATCGGGATTCATCAGTGTTAAGGAAACCTGTTCAATTGGCCCCTGAAGCAGGATGAAACCTATCCCTGCAACAATCGCCAGTATAAACGGCCTTAAAAAGGCTAAAAAGACTTGCTTTCCGTCGTTTGCCCCAAGTGCTTGTGCAGCAAATCCCGAAGTGCTCACACGTAAAAAACCAAACAGCCAATGTAAGGTATTGAAAATAACCGTACCTATAGCTACGCCGCCTAAATAAGCTGGGTTTGGCAACTGACCCACAACAGCGGTGTCCACCGCGCCTATCAATGGCGTCGTTATCGTCGATATGGTCAGAGGAATGGCCAAGGCCAAATATGATCGATGGTTCACCTTACTTCCTCCTTAAGTATCAAACTGCAACTTAATCGAAATCATTACGATTTAAAACCCGAACTTCATTATTCAAACATCGAAATCAGTTCTTTTGTGTATGAATGGCGATCGCTGCAAAAAAGCTGTTCTTTTTCGAATGAATCCACAATAACACCCCCTTTCATCACCATGATCCGTTGGCTCATCTCCTGTACAGCCGATAGATCATGAGAAATAAAAAGGTAGGAGGTGTCCAAAGTCTCCCGCAGCCCGCCTAACAATTTCAGCACCGCCGCTTGGGACAGCACGTCCAGGCTTGAAGCCGGTTCATCCAATATAATGAGGGCCGGTTCGATGCTGATTGCACGTGCAATGGTCACCCGCTGCTTTTGTCCGCCGCTTAGCTCATGCGGGTAACGTTCCGCAAAACTCCTTGGAAGCTCCACCGTTTCCAGGAGCTGTCCGATAAAGTTCGCTTCACTTGTATACGTAAAATATTTCAAATTGACCAGGCTGCCAAATTGAAGATATGGATCCATTAGTGAATCCTTTATCCTTAGTTTTGGATTCAAAGCCGATGCAGGATTTTGCAAAACGGCCTGGATGTTCTTCCGATACGGTTTCAAACTGCGTTCACTTTTGTTTTGCAGCTCGGTCCCTTCAAATAGGATGCTGCCCTTGTCAAAAGATTCAATCTGAAGGATGAGTCTTGCCAGTGTGCTTTTTCCGCAGCCGCTCTCCCCCACTAACCCGAGGCATTCCTTCCTTTCCATGCTAAAATTCACGTTCCTTAGTATTTCCACTCCGTTATCATAGCTTTTATGGACATTTCGCACGTCTAATAAACTCATCCTGACACTCCTTCAAGCTTAAATGGAATTCTCCTCAATGATGGCGATGATTGAATCAGTTCATTCGTATAAGCATGCTGTGGATGATTCAATACCTGATTTTTATCACCGGTCTCTATGATGGCCCCGTCTTTCATGACCGCAATGCGGTCCGCATACTTCCTGACATGACGTAAATCATGGGTAATGAACAAGATTGCACATCCGGTTTCTTTTTGGAGCTTTGATAATAGCTGTAAAACCTTAAAGGAAGATACACTGTCCAAGGCTGTGGTCGGTTCATCCGCTATCAAGATATCAGGTTCAAGCAGCAGGGCCATTGAAATCGATACGCGTTGAAGCTGCCCGCCGCTTAATTGAAAAGGGTATCTGCCGTAGATATCTTCATTCAGGCCCACCGATATGAGCGCATTGACCGCTTGCTGCCTCCTTGCCTTTTTGGAAAGGTTCAAATGTGTTCGCTGATATTCGTCGAAATGCTGACCGATGGTAAGGAACGGTGTGAATGAACCCTGGTAATCTTGAAAAATATAGGCCAGGCGCTTTCCGCGAACCTTCCTGATTTCTGAGGAAGATAGGGTTAATAAATTCTTTTCCCCGTACCATATTTCCCCCTTCGCTTGAAGATTGGGTGCAAGCAGCTGACATATTGCCATGGCCGTCATGCTTTTGCCGCTCCCGCTTTGTCCGACAAGTGCGAACCACTCACCCTCCTGCACATCTAATGAAAGATCCTTGACGATATGATTTTGCTTTCCCATGATATGCAGCTGCCTCACGGATAAAATGCTCATGATCCCACCTCCTTTTTCACATCGAATGCATCACGCAAATAATCACCGAGCACGTTGGTTAGAAGGACGACAAATACGATGGCGAGCCCTGGGTAAATCATCAGCAACATATTGGATTGAAAGTATGGACGGGCATCATTCAGCATGGCTCCCCACTCCGGTGCCGGCGGCTGCGCACCGAGCCCGATATATGATAAGGAAGATATGAGCAAAATGATTTTTCCTAAATCGAGGCTAGAAAGGACAAGCACATTCCCGATAAGGTGCGGAAATAGATGCTTCCGCATGATCCCAAATGAACTTAATCCATTGATTTTAGCAACTGTGACATATTCCTTCTGACGTTCGGTGATCACCGTACTTCGCACAAGCCGGGCATAATTCACCCATTTCACCAGAACGATCGCCAACAGAAGATTTTCGATTCCCGGTCCTAATAAACCGCTAAGAACAATGGCAACGATCGTATCTGGGAAGGCGAGAAACGCGTCGGCAATGCGCATGAAGATCCGATCGATCAGACCTCCTTTAAAACCGGCAATCATCCCGAACGGGACGCCGATGATAACTGCGGCAAACAAAGATAAGAGGCCGTAGCCAACCGTCAGCTGTGCACCAAGCAGAAGGCGCGTCAATACATCACGCCCTAGATGATCCGTCCCTAACGGATGTTCCATGCTCGCCGGCCATAGCCTTTCTTCCAGATTGACCAGTGCCGGATCATGTTTCAGAATAAGAAAGGTGTAAGCCAAAACGGCAAGGACTGTCGCCATCACCGTAAATAGGACGGTCATTCTCCCGAGCCTTTTGGATTTTTCTTTGATAACTAATTCCATTTTCCATGCTTCCTTTCCTTCAGTCTTAGCTCCGGATTTAAATAGCGATAAGATAAATCCACGGCACTATTAACCATGAATACAATGATGGCCATCACCAGCAGGTAACCTTGGATGACTGGATAATCCCGCGACCGAATCGAGTCCACTACCATCTTACCTATGCCCGGATAGGCAAAAATAACTTCGATCACGACTACACCGCCGATCAGGCTGCCAAGGCTGACCCCGAAAACGGTAATGACCGGGGGCAAGCTATAACGAAATGCATGGGCAAAGAATATCCGCATCTCTGAAATCCCCCTAGATCGGGCAGCCCTGATGAAATCATGACTGAGGGAATCTATCAAACTCGAACGCAGCAAACGGACGTACACACTTGTGATGGCCAGCCCCAGCGTGACCGACGGCAGAATCAAAGAATGAAACCCGTCCCTGCCCATCGTTGGAAGGGCTCCCCATCGTACCGCAAATAAATCTATCAAAAGCAGCCCCAGCCAAAAGCTGGGAATGGCTGCCCCCAATAAAGAAACGGCCCGGCTGAATTGATCGATCCAGCTCCCCCTGTACAAGGCAGCAAGCGAACCTAACGGAATGGCTATACCAAGCATGACAAGCAATGCACCAACCGCCAGCTCAAGTGTTGCAGGCAGCCCGCTCATGATCATTTCCATCACAGGCTGATTCGTCAGGTAGGAATGCCCGAAATCCAATCGGATAAAGTCCGCAAACCAATTGCCATACTGCACGAACAGCGGATCATTGAACCCTAATTCTTCACGAAGCTCATTGACTTGCTCGTTTGTGACCGATACATCATCCACTTGAAGTATCGAGAGAACCGGGTCGCCAGGAGCAAGCCTAACAAAAAGGAAAGAAATGAATGTAATCACAAGAACAAAAATCGCGACCTCAATGAATCGGCGGACTAAGATGCGAAACATTCACTTCACATCCAATTCATTCGTCAGCATGTAGTATTCGCTTCTCGAAGTGATCCAGTTTTTAACTTTATCGGCGTCATAAGCAACAAGTGTATTCGGATGTAAAATGAATGAATTATACACCTGTTCATCCACATACATCGCAATCTCCTCAGCTAAATCCGAGCGCTCCTCCTGCCCGACCGTCACGTTCAGCTCATCAATCAGGGACGTCAGGCGATCATCATCAGCCCCACTGAAGTTCAAGGCACCCTTTGGATGATAAGTAGCATTTAAATAATAACCGGCATCCCCTCTCGGAGCCGTTAAATTGCTGTAGGTCGTTAAATCCCAATCGCGATTGGAAGCCATATACTCTTCAGGGATTTCTATTTGCTTGATATTCACATCAATCCCCAACTGACCGGCATCCGATTGAAAAACTTGGGCAATTAACGGCAAGTCGGCACGTGAACTGTATGTAAGCAGTGTAAACGTTAACGGTTTACCGTCTTTTTGCATGACACCATCCACTTTCTTATATCCCGCCTGATCAAGAAACGCCTTAGCGGCTTCCATTCCATTCGCTTTTTTCGGATAATCCGGGGCAAAAGAGAAAGTGGATGGGAATGGCCCCGTCGCCACTTCTGCATGACCATGTAAAATCGTTTCCGCAATGGATGGACGATCGATCAAGGCATCAACCGCCTTCCGGACGTGTATGTCCTGCAATGCTTTACGTTCCAAATTCATCGTCATTTGATGTACGCGGAAAGTCGATGTCGATTCAACCTTCACACCATCTTTCGCCTCTAAATTTTCCAGGCTTTCCACTTCCGGACGGAAAACAATATCAGCGTCTCCCGATTCAAGGGCAAGAGACCGTGCATTGGCATCTTCATTAAACGAAAACCTGGCTCTCTCAAGCTTTGCGGCTCCATCCCAGTAAGACTCATATCGGATTAAATCAACAGCCGTACCTGGTATGAATTTCGAAACGGCAAATGGCCCGGTTCCTATCGGCTTGTTTATATAGTCACTTTCCTTCACATCAATAATAGATGTATTTGGATGAACCAATTCAGAAGGAAACTCCGGAAAAGGAACCTCCGTCTTAATGGTCAGCGCATTCCCGTCCGCTTCAATCGACTCAATGCGCAAAGCATTCTTGATCGCCGGACTATCTTTCATCGCCCTCTCCAAGGAAGCCTTCACCGCTTTGCCATCCATCGGTTTTCCATTCTGAAACGTCACACCCTTCCTTAATTCAAAATTCCATAATTGACCATCCTCGCTATCCCAGCTCTTCGCCAGCCAAGGTTCGATGGTCAAATCCTTATCATTGAGATGCACCAATGTCTCCGTGATGCCAGCCCTAAGCGACACATAACTAGTATCAACATTCGGATCAAGCGAGCTAGTCGCAAAATTAAAAAGCAAGTTCACTTCCTTCTTCTCTCCCGCTTGATCCTTCGCAGACTCGGTGGAACAAGCAGCCAAAAGAAAGACTGATAAACATACAATAAAACTCAATTTACATTTTCTGAACACGATATATTTCCTCCATTACCTCAACTATTTTTATTAACTGCTTTAAAATCGTATTGATTACGATTTATATTGCAGCTTTACCATCATGACAAACGACATAACACATCTCCGATTGCTTATCCTAAATCAAACTATGTAATCCTCCTCGAGAGTAAACATCCATTCACGAGTAAATGTGCTAAACTCACGAGTATTTGCTCCAATCTCACGAGTAAATCCTCCAAATTCACGAGTATTTGCTCCAATCTCACGAGTATTTGCTCCAAATTCACGAGTTTGCTCTAAATTCGTGAATAACAGCTCTAAATCTCTTGAAATAGGACTAAATTATAAAAAAAATGCACCAAATTCTCTATTTATTGCACGAACCCTCCTTTTTCAATCCATTCTTTCAGTGCTTTTCACCTAATAAATCAAAATGATTACGATTTATACTTTAAAACACTCTCTCTTGTCTTGACTGTCTTCCATTATAAAACGTAATGATTACTGTTTACAAGGTTTTTTTGAGTTTTATTATCGGATGCCTGTTCCTTCGATGATTGGCTTTTTGATTAAGTAAAAAACTCCTGAAAAAGGATTTCAGGAGTTCTTCGGCTTTTATTTCAAGTTGTTGTAGTGATTGATGACTTCTTCGGTGATTTCGCTATTTTCGTCCAATCTGCTAACTTCCTTAAGTGCTGAAGCTACACCGTGTTCTTTGATCATCGTTTGCAGTTTAAGGGCTTCTTCATCTTCGTTAAAATCAAAGAGTAAAGCGGCCGCTATCGCTTTCGCCAGATTAGTATAGGAAAGCCCGGCTTTCTTTGCTTCTACGGCAGGGCGCACGAGACGGTCGTTTGGCCCGAGTTTACGCAGCGGTGAACGTCCGACTCTATTCACCGAGTCATTCAGGTAGGAGTTTTTAAAACGATTAATGATTTTTTCGATATACTGCTGATGCTCACCTGCATCCAAGCCGTATTGCTTTATTAAATAGGCACCCGTTTCCCCTAGGGTTTTCTTAACTTGCTCCACAATGCCTGCGTCTTCCAATGACTGGTCAATCGTTGATTTTTTATTTTTAAGATAACCGAGGTAAGCAATGACGGCATGTCCTGTATTAACGGTAAACAGTTTTCTCTCAATGAATGGGGCGAGTTCTTTTACAATGGTCATCCCTTCAACGGCAGGTATGCTTTCCTTCGTTTCAACGACCCATTCATAATAAGGTTCCACCAAAACATCGAGTGATCCTTCGTTATTTTGGATAGGAACGATGCGATCGACTGCTGAGTTAAAGAAGTAGACTTTATCGGCTAGTTTTTCCTTTGTGGCTTGATCCAGGTTTTCCAGAATGTAGCCTTCTAATAGGTCTGTTGCCGATATTTGGTTTTCGCAAGCGATCACATATAGTTTTTCATCGGTTTCCTTCACTCTTGATGCCAATCCTTTTGCAATTAAAGGAGCGATATGAGGCAAAATATTGGGACCGATAGCAGTGGTGAGGTAGGTTGCTTCGGAAATTGCTTTAATGACTTCCTCTTCCTGCTTTAAACTGTTTAAACCCGAAACATTTTTCACAGTGACTGATTCTTGTTGATCAGTGGCCAGTTTGACTTGATATTGCTTTTTATCATTTAACTGATCGATGATTTGATCAGCTATATCTACAAATGTCACATGATATCCAGATTGTGAAAAAAGTGCTCCGATAAATCCTCTTCCAATGTTTCCTGCACCGAAATGTACTGCTTGTTTCATTACAATCATCCCTTTATCAAGTTAGTATATAAATAATCCAAAAATATGGCTTCCAGCCTTCTTCTAATCATTTCTTCGTCCGAAGATGAAAAAATCATGATGGATTCATTGCTTTCAATTAAGCTTGAACTTATTAAGCTGACGATTTCCTGCTGCTTCACACTCAATTCTTCAGGTGCCAGCATCAGCAGTAAATTTTTCATATGGACGTCATTGCCGTCCATACCTTTGACCAGACGATATTCCTCCAGGTGAGCCACCTGGAATATCAGTTCTTTTACATTCTTTTGTCTCGTATGGAAAAGGCCCATCCCCGTGCCCGGAATGCCTAAACCGCCCTTTTTTTCCCGTTCCTTCAAGGATCTGACCACATCATCCGCACCCTTCAGCAGTTCTTCCGTTTCAGCCATCCTCACCATTTCTTCGATGATTTCTGGATGTCCTTTCCGATTAGGCAGCCGATAAAACCGGAAATTATCCATGATCGACTCGATGCTCTGCTGGGCATCTTTCAATTCCTGCAGCACTTCTTTCAGTTCGCCATCCTCTTTTTTTGTCACGGTATCCTTATCGGCTGACTTAATGCCATAACGCTTATTCTTCGTGAAGTTTTCGATATTCTTCCTTAAATAATTCCTGATGTTCAAAATATTATCTTCACTCAAAAGAGGGGATACAAGGATATAATCACTATCGATATACGGAAGCCGGACGGTAGAAATGATCACATCATAGTTTTTCAGACTGCCCTGCTGCTGGATGTCTTTGATCGTCTTGATTTCTACCGTCTCGATTTCGATGATTTCCTTTTTGATCCGGCTTGCAAGCATCTTCGACGTACCGATACCTGTCGGGCAGACGATGAGTGCCCTAATTGATATTTCTTCCTCCCGCAGCACTAATGCAGATCCGAAATGAAGGACGATGAAGGCAATTTCATCTTCAGGAAATTCTTTTATTTCTTTGAATCCCTTTTCCAGACTGGTCTTCACTGCCAAAAAGAGAACCGGATACTTTCGCTTAATATCTTCGGTTAAGGGGTTGTACAATCCCATTTCCTGTTTGATCCGGAAAAGTGATGGTTCCATATGGGCAAGAAGCCCCTGATACAATGGGAAATCCTTGGTCAAATCGATTTGCAGTTGTGCTGAAACATCTTTTATCAGGTTTCTTATCAGCTGTCCAAGCAGCACACTATCATAGGGAACGGCATCCGCCGCATGAAGCTTGGAGCCTTTTAGGACTGCTGCAAGGTAGCTTATATCATCGATGGTAAAAGAAACTTCCAGCATGGCGCTGAGTTCCTTGCCTATTTTATTCATGAGATTATTCTCATCGGAAAGTTCGTTTATTTTATTGAAGTCCTTCTCCAAAAAATATTGGCTTTCATTCCTTTGCAGGGTTACATAAATATGTACAATTAACCCTATATACCCGCTATCCGCCAATCGGGAATGGGCACTGTTAAAAGTTGAGTTCAGCACCCCGTCGATAGCCAGAAGATATTCGGGATCAAAATAGTCGAGGATTTTCGCTTCTGGAAATTTCCCTTCTTGCAGCAAAAATAAACTTTCAATCAGCTCTTCATTAAAGAAGTGCAAGAAATAGGCTGCCTGGGCTTTCCGTTTATTTTCTTCGGTGCCGGCAAGCTCTATTCCGACTCCCCTTTTTCTGGTAATCACGATATTAAAATTCCTTAACCATTCAGTCAGTTCGTCCAAATAGGTTGTAAGAGTCGTAATGCTTATACCGAGATCCCCCGCAAGAACTTGAGTTTTATAGGATTCTTCCTGCAGTAAAGCTAAAAGAAGATGCAGCTTTCTTTCTTGTGGCGTTTGATCGATCGGATGGTTGCCCATCAGGTGCTGTACAAGCCGAAAGACTTGTTCATTCTTCCCGTCGATGGACAGTCCCTCATGTGTATTGCGTGTTAAATGCAACTCGAATGATTGCAGGATTTTTTCTATGGACTTCAGATCGCGTTGAACCGTCCGGACACTAACATTCAATTGTGTCGCAATGGATAAGGCTGTATGTTTCCCTGAAGTTTTTATGATCAATTCTATGATTGATTTTTCCCTTGAAGTAATATACATGCTACCAACTCATTTCAGGTGGAGTAACACGAGAAAATACTGAATAGAAAAGCGTATAACGCTTTTCTATTCTTGGTTAAGAGTATTTAATTATTTTCTACACTTATAATATCCATCAATTCCCTGGCTGATGTGGCTTTAACCATCTTTTCAATATTCTCCATGTCAGAGCATGTAACTGCAATGCCCGATAGAATTTCAAGATGTGTCCCGTCCTTGCCGGCAATGCCGAATATCAATCGTGCCTTTTGGCCGTCAAAGTCGACACCATCAGGAATTTGTAAAACGGTAAATCCGGATTTAAGGACATCTTTCTTAGCTTCCTCGGTTCCGTGTGGAATGGCTACATCATTCCCCATATAGGTTGAAGTCAATTCATCACGGGCAATCATCGCTTCAATATAGCTTTCCTTAACGTAACCTGCATTGACCAAAGCTCTTCCCGCAAAGCGGATCGCTTCTTCCTTATTGGCGAATTGTTGATTAAGGAAGACATTTTCTTCACGAAGCAATTCATTATCTTCCTGCTCATTGCCGTCGATGCCAGGCTCGATTGAATGTTCACGAACACCGGGAACCTTCTCTTCAGCATCTTCGACGATTTCATGCAGCTCATCGGTACCGTCATCCTGAAGCCGTGCAAGCAATGAATCGTATTCAGGGCTCGATAGGAAATTATCGACGGATACATGATAAGCATTCGGCACTTTATTCTGTGCCCTTGGAGTTAACTCTTCCTGTGTAATGACGATTTGTGCATCAGCAGGAATGTTTGAGATTGCCGTATTTGTAACAGCGATATTCAATCCGGCTTCCTTCACCTTCTTGCGAAGCAGCGATGCCCCCATCGCACTTGATCCCATGCCGGCATCGCAGGCAAATATTATTTTGCTGACGTTTGTTGGCATCGTTCCCGAATCTGAAGCGAATACATCGGCAACAGAGCTTTTCTTGCCCTTCATTTCTTGCATTTTTTTCGCGGCATCTTCAATATTCTCTTCAGATTGCTTTCCTGTTTTCAGGATGAATGCACCGACGATGAATGAAACAAGGGCGGCTACGATGACGCCTGCAAAGTTAGCAATATATGCACCTGCATTATGCGGAGTTACCGCTGTAATGGCAAGTATGCTGCCTGGAGAAGCTGGAGCGAACAATCCTCCGCCTAGTAGGACCAAAGTGAAAACTCCACTCATTCCTCCAAGAATGACGGCTAAGAATAACATCGGCTTCATTAGGATATAAGGGAAATAAATTTCATGGATCCCGCCGAAGAAATGAATGATGGCAGCTCCTGGCGCGGATTTCTTCGCCGTTCCCTTTCCAAAAAAGCAATAAGCAAGGAGTACGCCGATACCTGGTCCTGGATTCGATTCCAGAAGGAACAGGATGGAAGCCCCTGTTTGTTTGACTTGCTCTACACCAATTGGTGATAGTACACCATGATTGATGGCATTGTTCAAGAACAAGACCTTGGCAGGCTCGATCAGGATACTTGTCAACGGCAGTAAACCTGTACCGACAAGCCAATCGACTCCTGCTACAAGCCAGCCTGTAAATACGTCAACAGCAGGCCCGATGGCCAAGAAGGATAGGATGGACAATAGGCCCCCAATAATCCCCGCCGAGAAATTATTAACAAGCATTTCAAAACCGGCTTTTATTTTCCCTTCAATCAATTGATCGAATTTCTTGATGACATAACCGCCGAACGGTCCCATTATCATGGCTCCAAGGAACATCGGGATGTCAGATCCGACGATGACGCCCATTGTCGCAATGGCACCGACTACCCCGCCGCGGTGGTCATGGATTAGCTTACCGCCCGTATACCCAATTAAAAGCGGCAATAAAAACGTAACCATCGGTGTAACCATTTTGGCAAGGCTTTCATTTGGCAGGAAACCAGATGGGATGAATAGGGCAGTGATTAGCCCCCATGCTATGAAAGCTGATATATTCGGCATGACCATTGAACTTAGAAAGTTACCGAACTTTTGAACTGCAACTTTTATATTAAAGTGAGCCATTTTTGCTCTCTTCCCTTCTTATTAATATAGTTTCCTTTAATCTTAAGGTACGTACATCCCTCATTCAATAAAAGAAAAAGCTAACTTTGTCGCGAAAGAGAAGACAAACATAATGTATCTCACTTTTCCAGATTTATTCAGCGCTTGATGCAGACAGAAAAAAGTCCCATTCGCATCGTGACGAACGGGACTCTTTAAAGCATTATAGCGGGATGATTCCCAATAAGACACAAACCACTATCATGACAAGCGTCGATCCGCATGCCCATTTCAGGAAAGTGCGCTGCAAGGCACCGAAATCTTCCCCTACCATTCCAACCAATAGATAGGTAGATGGAACAAGCGGGCTTAATAGATGGACCGGAAGCCCCAATAGTGAAGCTCTGCCGATCAGGGCAGGGTCAATTCCATAAGCAGCTCCCGCTTTAGCAAGTAATGGGAGCACACCATAATAAAATGCGTCATTAGACATGAAGAACGTAAAAGGTGCTGAGATGATGGCTGTGATGACAGCAAAATGTGCGCCCATTTGATCTGGAATATGCTGAATCAAAGAGTTTGCCATGGCATCAACCATCTCCGTGCCGGCAAGGATCCCAGTGAAAACACCTGCCGCAAAAATCATCGAAATAACAGATAAAGCATTGTCCGCATAGTTTGCTACACGTTCTTTCTGATCACTGAGTTTCGGATAGTTAACCGTAATGGCAATCGCGAAACCTACCATGAACAGAACCGCTGAAGGCATAAGTTCCATGATCAGCGCAACCAGCAGTGTAAGAGTCAATGCGTAATTGAATATGATCAATTTTGGACGTTTAATATAAGCATCTTCCGTTGCAGCCGCGTGCTGTGCCACTGCATGATAATCGACTTCAATGATCCCGATTCTCTTTCTTTCTTTTTTACCCAGGCAATATGCCATGAAAAGGACGAATAGGACTCCGCCAATCATCGCAGGAATGACAGGCGTGAAAACATCGGACATTTCAAGTTTTAAAGCGGTCATCACCCGTGCTGTAGGGCCTCCCCAAGGAAGAAGGTTCATGACTCCAGATGACGAAACGGCAATACCGGCCAAGACAAGCGGTCTCATTCCAATCCGTTTATATAACGGAAGCATGGCTGAAATCGTTATCATATATGTAGTCGTACCATCTCCATCCAAGGAAATCAGTAAAGCCAGGACTGCCGTGCCGATGGCAATTTTCACCGGATCTCCTTTTACAACCTTAAGGATCGTATTGATGATCGGATCAAAAACCCCAGCATCAATCAAAATGCCAAAGAAAAGGATCGCAAATAAAATCATGATTCCCGTTGGCGCAACGTCTTTGATACCTTCCAGCGCCATCTCACCCATTTTACCGCCAAACCCGCCAATAAGTGCAAAGGCACTTGGTACTGCAATCAAAGCTATCATGGCTGAAAGTCGCCCTGTCATAATTAAAATCATAAACACTAATATCATCAAGTATCCTAATAAAGCGAGCATATCTATCACTCCTATCTTCTAATAAGATAAAGTGTATATGAAACCGCTTCATTTGTAAGCGTTCTCAATTTATTGTTTTTTAAAACTATTTTGTTAATTGTGTTCATTGTGTTCACGGAAGCGTTTTTTCGAGGATGAACCGAACGCCACTCCCCGGGTTGAATGGCGTGTTCTTTTAGGAATTCAGCGATTATTTAGGCGCATTCATTCTTCAAATGATAAATTTGCCGGTCCGTCCAATAGGTCACAGCCGTAGTCTATATTGGTCGTTGGTGTATCGCTACTGACTTCCTCGAATTCCAGTTCATCGATCCATACTTGGCCGCGCCCTGAAAGAAGGACCCCGAATGAAATGATGGCACTGTTTTCGGATACATCCAGGATAATATAATAATGGTTCCATTCCGTATCGTTGACGATGGGCCGATCCCCCATATTGTCGAATTGCAAAACATCCTGAAGCGCATTATCCACCCTCATCCATAAACCACAAAATCCATCAACACCTTTTGATTTTAAAAAACCCGACAGTTTCATTCTTTTACCAAGGTAATTTTCCGCCTTGAATTGCTGCATCATCGTTGCAAATTCTTCCTTGGAATCGGCAGTGACTGATTTCAGGAATCCTGATGCCTGGCCTTTATGGAATGTCTCCCGGTCAATTCCCATTTGATAATTGAATGGATGACTCCCGCTTAAATTCCAGCCTTTTAATAATTGTTCGTTTTTCATCGTCATTTCCTCCCTTTGCAAGGTTAGTTTACTTACGAGTTTCCGATATTGCCCTGGAGGCAGGTCATAATATTTCTTGAATGAACGAGTAAAGGATTCCTGTGTTTCAAAGCGGTAATATAAAGCAATATCGATTATTTTTTCATCGGTATAAAGCAGCATATTAGCTGCATTGGCGATCCTTCGATATCGAATATATTCCGATACAGTCACGCCAACCTCCTTGTGAAAAATACGATGATAATGAAACTTCGAAAAACCTGCGAACCGTGCGATGTTCTCCAAGGATAATTCGTCTTGTAAGCTATTCTCTATATATTCAATCGTTTTTTGAATGATGGGACTATATCTCATTTCCGAACCTCCTTAAGAAAAGGATAACAGATTAACATATCGTTTTTTTGACATATATTGCTTTTTTCATAATCTTTCAAACCATGCATCATAAAAAAGACACCTTCAATCTTGAAGGTGTCTCTCACTTAATTCTATTGAATTTTATAATATCTTCGCTCAGGTCTCCCCACTACCCCATATACGACTTCCGCTTTACATTTCTTAACGGAAATCAAGTATTCCAGATAGCGTCTCGCAGTTGTCCTGGAAGCACCGATCTGTCCGCTAACTTGCTCAGCCGACAAACCGATATCGCTTGCTTCGAGTACCTCGAACACCTTTGTCAAAGTGATTTCGTCGACCCCTTTCGGCAGGGCCTGCCCATCGTTCGATTCCAAAACGGAAGAACCCTTTTTCAAAATGAGATCCACAAAATCCTGATCTATCTCTTGTTTGGATTTCATCAGATGGACTTTCTTCAGATACTCTTCGATGACTTGGTTGAAGCGCTTCATTTCCACTGGTTTAATTAAATAATTCTCTACACCATAGTGAAGCGCCTTTTCAAGTTGTTCTTTATCCGTTGCCGCGGTAATCATGATGATATCCACATTCGGGAACTTTTTCCGTATGTCCGGAAGGAGGTCTGTACCAAGCTGATCCGGCATATATACATCAAGCAAAAGCAGATCCGGGCTTTTTTGTTCCAAGATCCGAAGCGTTTTTTTGGCATTGACAGCTTTTCCGACCACTTCTATTTCATCAAAGTTTTTCAAGAATTTTTCATGGATATCCGCTACACGAAAATCATCCTCTGCGATGACTGCTCTTATCTTCTGCATTCTTTCCCTCCTTACTGTTCTTTAGGAAGATAAACGGTGAATATGGTGTTTCCACCCTCGCTTTGAACTTCGATGATGCCGCCCAGCTCTTTGACGACATGATCTGCATTCGAAAGTCCATAACCACTCGGACTTCCGCTGTTTTTCGAAGTGAAACCCCGATCGAAAATATGGGCGATGGCATCCTCAGGTATTCCTTTTCCGTTATCACTCACTTCAAATACCATATCATTTCCGATATCTGTGGCGAAAAATTTCACGAGCGGCTCCTCCATGCTTGAAACCGCTTCAAGTGCATTATCGATAATGTTGCCTAGAATCAATGTTAGTTGTGACAATTTTATATGATCCGGCAGTTTCTCCAGGTAGCTTTGTGCGTCTATTTCAAAGATGATCTTCTTCTCAGATGCTTTCCCGATCTTGCCAAGTAACAGGGCTTGTACCTTTGTATCCTTTATCTGTTCGAACACGACACGGTTCAATGAATGCAACTCTGAAGTTTCGCTTTGAATCATATCGATAGCTTCATCGTATTCCCCTAATTGTATCAAACCTGAAAGGACGTATAGTTTATTGGTGAATTCATGGGTTTGTGCCCTTAAATCCTCTGAATGCATCTTCACTTCCGATAATGTGTTGACCATTTCCTCAATTTCCGTTCGATCACGGAACGAAGCAACAACACCGCTTACCCCTTCACTATCGAAAATTGGCGTACAATTGACGATAACGGATTTGTCTTCCCATGAAATCTCCTTATCCACTTGCGGTTCACCGGACTTCAGCACCTCGAATAAATATTTCGAAGGAAAAAGGCCATCGACGTTCAAATGGCGAACGGACTCTTTAATATCCAGCAATTTTTTTGCCGGCTGATTCATCGAGGTAATCAGCCCATTTTGGTCAATGGCCAGAATCCCTTCTTTCACCGATTGAAGCACTGCATTTTTTTCTTTATATAAATTGGCGATTTCAAATGGTTCCAGCCCCAGTGTATCTTTACGTATGCTCCTTGCCAGCATATAACTGCCAATGATCGAGATCATGATGGCCACTAAAGATACAATCATCTCCTTGGACAAATCCTTGAAAATTTGGGCGCGGACATCGTCCACCAAAAAACCGACGGAGACGATTCCAATTATTTTTCCATCCTCATTGAATACCGGTGACTTTCCCCGAATGGAAAGGCCGAGTGATCCTGCCGCTTCGGAGACATAATATTCGCCTTCCCGAATGGCCCTGCTATTATCCCCGCCTTCCATCCGCTTCCCAATTTCGGAAGCCAGCGGATGGGAATAGCGAATTCCCTCTGCATTCCCCACAACGATGAACTCAGCACCTGTTTCCCTGCGGATCTTTTCGGCAATCGGCTGGATGATGCCAGCGGGATCATCCGTCTTAAAGGCCTCTGTAACGGTAGGCATGAAGCTAATCGTCTTTGAAAGCTCCAACGCCAATTGACCTTTATCCTTCGCTATTTGCCTTCCTTCCATATAGGAAAAAGTAGTCGTCAATAACAGGATCAAAAACAGGCTCAACGATAGGACTAACCCGAGAATCTTGGTTTCCAGCGATACTTTCCTCATATTCAACAGCATCCTCTATTTTCATTTTCGTTCACTAATTTTTATAGGAGCATAATGATTTTACCATTTCTATTAAATATTGAACATTGTTGACCGACTATTTCTCAGTGTCCTATTTAAGAAAAATGGACACGCCGATGATGGTGCGAAGTTCAAGGAGCAGTTGTTTTCCACCTTGTAATCTTAATGATGTTATCTTTGGACAATGCTGGTTCTGTCTTGAAAGCAAAACAATCTGAAACATAAAATGCTCAAAGGAAACATTTCCTTTGAGCATTTTTTCAAAAACAGGTAAATGAATTGATTTGTCTTGTATCGATGCCAAAAATCGTCCAGAACCTGCCATTCCACCTGAAGCCCGCAACAGAACGCGGACCGACGAAGATTGGGTAATACCAGAAACGCGCACCATTGTTTAGCCATATAAAAGTATTCCTGAACAGACAAAAGGAAATCGCACCTGGATCTATCGCAAATGCTGAAGCCGATTGCTGTTGGGGAATAAACGCTGGCGGAGGAGCTGTAGGTGCTTGCGAACCCGGCGGTGGTCCTGGCTGACCCGGAAATTGAGGCACACCGGGAAAACCGGGTTGGCCTGGAAAGCCCGGTGATCCTGGTATGCCCGGAAAGCCAGATAGACCGGGAAACTGCCGTTCAAGATAAGCTTGATCTTCATACTGATACGTTGGGTACATATACATGATCATTCACTTCTATAAGATTGAATGTAATAAGTTATGAAATATGGGCCCAACGTGTCTGGGCTGGAAAGGCATTTATAAAAGAAAATAGATATATCTCCGGATATGGGGATATATCGACGTAATTTACAGGTTTATCTCCGAATATAGAGATATATCGACGAAATCTATTGTTTTAGCTCCGAATATAGAGATATATCAACGAAATTTATTGTTTTATCTCCGAATATGGAGTTTTATCGACGTTACTTGCAGTTTTCTATCCGGGATTCAATATAGCAATCTCCATAAATAGAAGGTTGCATAGGATTCCCAATCGGCCCACGCTTCCGATAGTTTCCGGATTTCCGCTTTCGTTGGTTTTGCTTCTGTTTGCATGAGCAGTTTCATGGAATTATGCAGCCCGACGTCATCGATGGGAAAGGCTGCTGGAAAACGCAAACAGCGCATCAAGACATAGTTCGCTGTCCACGGACCGATTCCCCGTATGTTGGTCAGCATTTTTTCAGCCTCTTTTACATCCTTTGCATTCAACAACTTTTCTTTAGTTAGTTCCCCTTCTGCAATCAGTTGAGCAACACCTATTAAATATTCACACTTCTTTACCGTCATCCTCAAATCGGCAAAATCTTCGACGGTCAATTTCGCGATTGCATCAGGTGTCGGAAACAGCCAATATTGCTTTCCTTCGAATTCAACATATTCACCAAATCCCTCCACAAGCCTCCGTTTCAAGGTATAGGCATAAGTCAAGTTAATCTGCTGACCAAGTATTCCCCAGGCAATCGCTTCAAATAAATCAGGGATGCCCATATTTCTCAAGCCGAAGAATTGGCTTACCGGCTTTTGCAATAAAGGGTCCTTTTGGGCCAGCTCATAAAAAGGAAGCAGATTTGTCTCAAGATCGAACCAGTGACGAACGTATTGGGAAACAGCATTCTTTACCTGATTATCCACCGGTGCAGTTCGTCCTGGGAAACGAACGTTCAGCTCCGTTTCATTCAAAGCACTGATTTCTACTAAAAGTGTCTCGTTTTCGACAACAAGTGCTCGATAAATTTTTTGATCAACAATATCGAACAGACATTCATTGGAGGATCTTGATAAATATTTAAGATTTTCCGAAAAACTAAACTCTTTTGGTGCACGAATACTCAATTCATTTATGCCTTCATCATTTGATAATGTCTCTTTCATCCTGCTCCCTCCTTTAGCTTTATTCTAATGACAAACCGATACGTTATCTTGCTCTTTCATTCAACTCCCTAATTTTAACAAAATTTATTGAACAATTACGTTATCTTGCTTTTATATTATCAAAATGTTTGTATATCAACCCTTTCTTGTATACTAAATGGAGAGGTGAATGGAGTGAATCCGAAAAAAGCAGATTTCCCGAATGAGTATTGGAAAGCTATTATAGATTGTGATGCAGCATATGATGATCATTTTTTATACGGGGTAATTACGACAGGCATCTTTTGCAGGCCCTCCTGTAAATCAAGGGTACCTAAAAAGGAAAACGTGAAGATCTTCAAAAATGCCATGATGGCTTTGGAAGAGGAGTTCCGGCCTTGTAAACGATGTAAACCGGAAGGACTGAATGTGCCGACAGAAGAATGGGTTGAACAAATAGCCGAATGGATCGACACCCATTACAGCGAACCCCTCACTTTGAACAAATTGGCGGATATTTCCCACGGCAGCCCGTATCATTTACAACGATCATTCAAGCGAGTGAAGGGAATATCGCCCACTGAATACATTCAGCGGCTTCGCCTTGAAAAAGCGGTGAGGCTGCTGGAAACTTCCGAACTGCCGATAACTGAAATAGGCTTCGCTGCCGGGTTCTCCAGTACACCCTATTTCATGACGTTATTCAAAAGGAAAATGGGGAATACCCCTTCAGGATATAGGAATGCTTATCTCAAAACTCAAGCTTTGGAGCGTGAAGCAAATGAAGAACGATAAAAAACAAACCATTGACTGGGCCATATTGCATTATGATAAGTGGCAATTATATGTGGCCAGGACGGAAAAAGGGCTTTGCTATGTAGGCTCTCCCGGTCAAACGTATGAAGAACTGAAGTCCATGATGCAAAAACGCTTTCCAAATGCGAACCTTGTTGAAAATGAAAAAGCATTAAATCCCTATCTAAAAGAACTACAAGAATATTTCGAAGGAACCAGGCAGACTTTCTCTCTTCCCGCAGATGTAAAAGGCACCCCCTTTCAACAAGAAATTTGGGCAGCGCTGAATGAAATACCCTATGGACAAACCTGTTCCTATTCCGATATTGCCCAAATCATCCAAAGACCTGCAGCTGTTCGGGCGGTTGGTACGGCCATTGGCGCCAATCCAATTCTGATCACGGTGCCCTGTCACCGGGTTATCGGAAAAAACGGGGCCATTACCGGCTACCGTGGAGGTACGGAGATGAAACGATATCTACTTCAATTGGAAGCACAATCTGACCGCAAAAAAAGCATCCGGCTATAAGGATGCTTTTTTGCGTTTTTGTTTTTTAGTACCAAATAGTCACCGCTTTATTATAGGCATCACTATTTGGAATCGCATGGATCCCTTGGGCCTGTGCTTTGCGCGGGTCATAATCATATACCATTGGTGTATAGCATGAGGTCTGCCCGATATTCACGACACCATTGCCCCCGGAACTTGAGCATGTATAGGCCTTACCATCAGTACTTCGGACGATTCTCGCATCCGCTTCATGATTGTATACGGCGGGGCGTGTTACGGTCACTTTTGCCCAGGCGGTTTTACACACAGTGCTGTATTTCAATTCTACGTACGAATTGGAATCGATCCATTTTTTATCCTTCGTTACCGCCGAATTTGCACAACTATTATAGTATGGACTTTTTCCATCATAGGTGTGTGTTTCGGCCAGTGCTTGATTTTTTCCAAATCCAAAGTCGACAATAAACATCGACAGTGTCATCACCATGGATAAACCTATCATTTTAAGCTTTTTATTCAATTCATTCATCCTTTCTTTGCAAAAATATAGATGAAGGTTTTTCTTTTTTCATTAATACCAGTCGGTTTCACCTGCTGTATATGGCCAAAAGGCTACCGCTTTTGCTTTTCGCGGATCTAAATCATATACCATCGGTGTATAGCATGACGTTTGACCTTTATTTATTTCACCATTTCCTCCAGGAGATGCACAGCTGAATTGTTTATTATCAGTATTGCGGACAACCAATGCCGTTGCCTCACCATCTGCTTTAGCCGGTCTGCTTAGGGTGATCTTCGCCCAGGCGGTTTTACAGACAGTGCTGAATTTCAATTCCAAATTGGCAGAACCGCCATTGGCATAAATTTTCACCGACTTCTTCGTGACAGCGCTATTCGCACAACTATTATAGTAAGGACTTTTTCCATCATAGGTGTGTGTTTCGGCTGAAGCTTTGTTCGCAAAAGAATCAAGGGAGCCAAAAAGGACTAAAGAAGCTACAAAAAATGAAATGCATAAAACCATTTTTTTCATTATTTCACTCATCCCCTTAACAAAATTTATACACTGTTCATCTTACAATTTTGTAATATTCTTACAAGTGATAAATTCCCTAGTTCTGAAAAACTACATCCCCGCCCTTACGTTGCAGCCTGGCATCATCATTACAGTCTGGTGTGTCTCGCTTTATCAGCTGAATCATCACAGAGACAAAGTCATTATCCCTATGAGCCATTCAGGACAAATAAGGTAACAACTAAGAACTTATGCGTATCAAGCTGGAACAAAACGAGCCAATAGGCTGCCGTTGATCGGGAAAGATACAGGTCGATATACTTAATGTTTTTTTCAAGAAAAAAGAAAAGCCCCGACAAAACTCGAATCGTTTTGCCAGGGCTTTATTTTCATTTAGCGAGGTTTTCTCTGATCAATCTAATGATGCTGTCATAATAGGAACGATCATGCGGAACGAACTCATTCCGTCCTACAAATCGATCGATCATCATCCTGCGGCCTTCGTGATTCATTTCAAATCCCTTAATATTCACTTTGTCCTTCGCTTCGGTCCAAAGCTCTTCGAAGTCAGTCAGCACAACCTTCACCATCCCGGAAACCTCTTCTGGCTGCAGGGTGAAATCACCGAAGCCATGTGCACGTTCATATAGAAAGACGTTTGCCAGTTCTTTGTCGATGAAACCTTCTTTCGTTTGATGGTATTCAATAATCCCTAATGGAACCAACTCGTCAAAGGAAACGTCAATGCCCAGCTCTTCTTTAATCTCCCTTACTCCGTCGTATACCGTCTCATGAGCCAGTAAATGGCCGGCAGCCGTAATATCCCATAGATTCGGATAATCTTTTTTCATCGCACAACGATGCTGAAGATATAGGTAATCCACGCCCGCTTCCGAACTTGCGAACCAGCAATGGAAAACCTCATGCCAATGTCCCAATCTATGTACTTCCTCTCGCGAAGCCACGCCGGTTTGAATGCGATTGGAATCGAAAACTTTCAACAACTCAGTTCCCATTGGAGCTTCACTCCCAGCCCTTTTTTATAAAAAACAGCTTCAGCCTTTTTCTTTTCTCCAATTTTTCGGGTTTAAATAGCCTTTATATTTAGCGGCCACTTCTTTCCCGACCAAAAGCGCGCCTGCCCAAAACATCACTTCCGCAAAGACAATCGCACCTGTTATGACCCCAGCCTTAACCGCTGTCGAAAATGGCGTAAAAGGAGCTGCGACAGGAATGATCCAAGTGAGAAGGGAAATGATAAGGAACCCCATCCCTACTTTGTAAAACCTTGATTTCTTTATTTCCTTACTTTCTTTATCCAATTAAATAACCTCCGTCATGATATTTTCATTTAATTACCCCGCCGAATAAATATACCATTGAATATATTCTGTTTTTATACGTTTGAATGTTCATTTCGTTTCATAAATTTGAGAAATAAAGATATTCCATTTGTGGAAAACTATTAATGAATTGACTTTACGATTTTTAATGGATTTAATATTCATATAACACTTGCATGCAGGAAAGGAAAATCCAATGTACATTGAATTCATTGCCACAACGATAGAAGATGCCCTAATGATCGAAGAATCGGGCGCAGACCGAATCGAGCTTGTCAGTTCTTTAGCCGAGGGTGGATTAACTCCAAGCCACGCCCTGATAGAAGCTGTCGTCAATTCAGTGAAGATACCAGTCAACGTGATGGTAAGGCCTCACAGCCAGTCGTTTTGCTATACGCAAAAGGATTTGGAAATCATGAAAAAAGATATCCAAATCATTCGATCACTGGGAGCGAACGGGGTCGTATTAGGTGCATTAAATGAAAAAAACGAAATCAATCGACCATACCTCGAAGAACTATTGACCGTATGTGAAGGTTTGGAAATTACATTCCACCGAGCCATCGATGATACGCACGACCCTGTCATTTCAGCTGAAATGCTAGCAAAATATCCAGAAATCACTACGATATTGACCTCAGGCGGGCATGGGGATTTCCCTAGCAGCATGAAAACGATTCAACAAATGAAAAGAGTCTGCGGCGACATAGCCATACTGGTTGGAAGCGGATTGAATAAGGATAATATCCTTTCTATCCATTCCGAACTGCATACCGGTCACTATCATTTCGGTACGGCTGTTCGAAAAAACAACAGTATCATTGAAGGAGTTACATTAGAAAAAGCTAAAGAAATCGTAAACTTGCTAAAGAAATAATGTTGGAAGGGACCATTTAACCGGTCCCTTTTGTTTGTCTGAAGGTCCCTTTTTATGATACAGAGCTTTTTTTTTGTAAAAAGACCGAATCCCAAAACCAAAAAAACAGTGCCGCTAAAAGGCTGATTACATAGTAATTCTTTGTAGTCAAAATATCCATGCTGAAGTCAAAATTAAGCACCGAACTATAAATGAATACGGCCGGCAAAGAGAAAAAAATATAAAGGCAAAAATAGATTACACTGAATTTTTTAGGATGTTTATTGAAAAGGACCTGTACCGGAACAGCAAATAATGAATAAGGGATAACGACATAAAAAGAAATCACGATAATGCCAATCACCCCCCAGGTATCCAGGCTGAATACAACCAACACCGTGGAAAGCGACAGACAGGAAGAAACTAGACTAAAAAAATAATAAGGAATCAAATCGCTTAGCTCCGAAACCTTTTGACTGACTTTCCAAAGTTCCATTTTAACCAGTACCTCGCAGTCTACCATAATATAATGGGAATTTTTACATAATCATTATACTATATAAAATGGAGGTGTTTTTATTTTGGAGCTATATTTCGAATTATTCGTGTTTCTGGCCATCATCTTTATAATCGTCCTTTCCAATAGATTCATACCCTGGTTGGTAAAAGCTGCCATTGTCGTTTATTACTCTGTCATTTCCTATATCTTCATTACCACAAAAAATAAAATGGATGAACGGTATGAAAATATCACTCCTGTGCCTGACGCCTACTGGGATAAAAATTCAGCCTGGGTTGACACGATGACTGGTTATTATTTATGGTCCTTTTTAATCATTCTCCTGTACATTTATTTTAAATGGTTCACAAGTGTGAAAAGTAAGGAAGCGAAGGGATGGGTGCTAATTAGTTTCATTCCAGCATTGGCCGTTTTTTTACTTTTCATATTCATATTCAGTTTTTCTTACGGGTATAGACCATAGGGGTTGGCTATTGCCTGATATCCAGCTCCCAAAAAAGAAGGTTGCCGGAGCAGCCTTCCTTCATGAATTCCTCAATCTCGAGATTTAATTTTTGTTAGCATCCGCAAAATGCCCCATCGCATCACACATGAATTTTGCCAGCCCTTCACCGTATTGATCGATATTTTTGGTGAAGCGTTGATCGTCCACGTACATTTGACCCAACCCTTTGAAAGCATCCAGCGAGTATGTGCCGAAGTTATTGTTCAAACAATCATACCATTCTTTAATGGCCTCTTGTGCCTCCTCCGACTTAGGCGAAGCGTCTCGGATTGCCGCAAGTTTTAAATAGATCTCCGATACAACTTTCTGTGCATCTTTGGACATGCCCGCCACTTTAGCCTTCGACTCATCGACAGCTTTATCCCCCCAAAGCTTGCGAGCTTCATCTTCATATGGATTCTGACTGAAGTCAAATCCTTCAAATTTCTCTTTATTCGTCATCTGAATTTCCCCTTTCATATGCTTGATCGATTTTTCGACCGTCTTAATTAATTTATCGAGCTGACTGCGTTTCTCCAGTAACATTTTTTGATGTTGCTTTAACGCATCTTGTTTATCAAACGAAGAGCTGTTTACCATTTGTTTTATTTCCTTTAATGGCATGCCAAGTTCCCTGAAAAACAGGATTTGCTGCAACATCTCAAGATTATCATTCGAATAAAGGCGATAACCTGCATCGGTTATTTCCTCCGGCGATAATAACCCGATTTCATCATAATAATGCAGTGTCCGCACACTAATGCCAACCAAATCGGCTAGCTCCTTCACTTTCATTGCCACTGCTTCTTACCTCCTTTCGATAACATTTACATTAAGGTATCACGCAACGTCAGAGTCAAAGGAAAAATGAACATTTCCTGCCCAAATGTAAAAGACGATCCTTCCTAATGAAGAATCGCTGTTAGTAGAGTTCACTCTTTGTAAAACGGATTAAAGCCAAATCTAATTTACTTGTCCGCTATTGATGTTTATGCACTATGTAGTAAATTTCCCATTACTCGTGAGTTTTACGCATTTACTTGCGAGTTTCGCACTTTTACTCGTGAGTTTCGCACTTTTACTAGTGAATTTGGCACTTTTACTCGTGAGTTTGGGCTTTACTTATGAATGAAACATCCTTCTACCTCCAATGATCGGGAATGCTTAATGAGTGCGGTAATTTTGTCTTCGTGTCGCCTTTAGCCGAGTTAATCTGTGCTTGTGTGATGAAGAAACTACCCGTGAGATCGGCACCGCTTAAATCGGCGTCCCTAAAGTCTGCACCGATCAGGTCCGTCACTCTCATGTCGGCTTCCCTGAGGTCGGATGCAATAAGCAAAGCCCCCCTTAAGTTCGCTCCCCTAAGGTCTGCACCTCTCAATTTTGCACCGATCAGGTCACTTCCCCTACCTATTTTGTTCGGTTTTTTCTTATTTTTCTTAAATGGAACCTTTGCACGTACCATTTCACTTGTGCGCAGGAGTAAATCGTTAACGATCGTTCTATGAGCTGGTACATTCAGGTCCATGATAGACTTTGGACTTTGTTTAGTGAGATATTCCGTGTCTTCAAAAGCGCCATGCAATTCTCGGTGAAGAGGTTGGGCATCTTCTAAATTAAGTGCTTCATTTAAGTAGCAAAGCATTTCATGGAGTTGTTGCATAATTGGAAAAACTTCGAACATTCCCTTTGCTGATGCGGGGTTATCCCTCCAATCGTTTCCATCATAGGTAAGCTGGGATACCTTTTGACCGGCACCGAAGCATTCATATACCGTGCAGCCTTTATACCCTTTTGCTCGGAGATTTTCATGGATGCCGCAACGATAATCGGATTGAAGGTTTGAACATGGTGTACCTCCATCTTTATCAAATGCAAAATCAGCAGACTTTGCATAAGGCAAGGCTACACAGCACAAACCAAAACAATTCTCACAGTCTGCACGTAATTGATTATGGATACTATCATTATTCCTTACTTGCATTCTTACACTTCCTTCTATAAAACACTGGCTCTGCCTTTTTTAAAATCAAAAGTTTCATACAGTATATTTTTTTGTTTTCATTTTATCAAAAAAACCAATTAATCTATATATTGACAAAATACAAATAAACAAGAAATCTGAAATTAATCATTAGAGGGAAGCAAGTGATTTCCATAATCATGTTATACTTTATTCAAGATCACGGTACTCTAGGGGTGTAGGCATGTATCCTTTTGGTGGCAGGAAAAATGGGGAGACAAAAAAAGAAATGCAGGATTGCAACTATACGTTGGATACAGAGGGAGAAATGGACGAAATGTCTTTTCGAATCGCAGGAGTTCTTCGGTCAACGTCCAAAGAGATCATCTTTTTATGTATTGGCTCAGATCGATCCACAGGAGATTCATTCGGGCCTTTAGTAGGGACGATGCTAAGAGAAAACCAAGTCCCTCATCATGTCTTCGGAACACTCGCAGAACCTGTACACGCCCTTAATTTGAAAAGTGTTTTGAAAGAAATAAAAAAGCAATTTAAAAATCCCTTTATTTTTGGTATCGATGCTTGTTTAGGCGGCTATCATCAAATCGGTTCTATCATTCTGACAAAAGGTCCTTTTAGCCCTGGTGAAGCGATGAATAAATCCTTACCTGAATTGGGTGATTATCACCTAAAAGCCGTCGTAAATTATTTAGACCCCCTTTTGCCCAAACAGTCTCTAAATGAAACAAGACTGGATACTGTCATGAATCTGGCGAAGATTACCACAAGAATCATTGTTAAAAGTTTAAAATAATGGGAAAACCCCAATAAAGCCTAAGCTTTTCGGGGTAAACAATGTAAGCATAGTCTTGAAGGACATTGCTATCATCATGCTAAACCTGGGTCATTAAAGTAAATAACTTCTGAAAGTATCTTATTGCCCTGAATATTACAGAAAACGTCCCTTGCTGCTTGTTCTGTTTCAAATTCATACATTACAATATCCCTGCTTTTATAGAGTGTGATGATCCACATTGAAAATCCTCCATTATAAAATATCGATTTGCCCATCTGCACGATAGAGTAACCATCCCTTTTACTAAATGACTCCCAAGATTATCGCCGCTATTGTCATGACCGTGACAGTCCCTAATGCCCATTTCACGGCAAACCGCTGTAAATCACCAAAGTCAGTGCCAACTAAACCTATTAGCAAATGTGCTGCAGCTACCAAAGGACTCAATACGTGTATTGGCTGCCCTATTAATGAGGCGCGCCCTATTTCTGCCGCGCTAATTCCATATGCATCAGCTGCCTGTGCGATAATGGGAAGTACGCCAAAATAGAATGCATTATTTGACATAAAGAAAGTAAAAGGGGCACTGGCAAACGCAACAATAACCGGTAAAAATGGTCCGAAAGATTCCGGGATTAATGAGACCAACGTAAGGGCCATTGCATCAATCATTTTCGTTCCAGACATGATGCCGGTAAAAATCCCGGCTGCAATGACAATTGAAACGACGGCCAATGCATTTTTCGAATGAACGGCGATTCTATCCTGCTGATCTTTCAAATCAGGATAATTGACCAATAACGCGATGGCGAAAGCAATCATGAATAAAATGGTCAAAGACATAAAATCAATGATTAATGATGCCATCAGCACAATCGTTAAAATGAAGTTGAACCAGACCAATTTCGGCCTGCGATAATCACGGGAAACCGTTGTTGCCGCTAACTCGGAATTGGCCGCCGAGTTCCTTTCATTTCTGTGATCATGCTGGATCTCCACTACGCCCAATCTCTTTCGTTCCCCTTTTCCCAATATAAAAGCCACGACAAGAACCCAAATTAGGCCAAATCCCATGACAGGAATCATAGGCAAGAACAATTCCGATGCGTCAAGGTTCAACGATGCCATCGCCATGGCGGAAGCTCCCCCCCACGGTGTCATATTCATTACACCCATGGATAGCATCGCAACAGTGGCTAATATGATTTTGTTCATGCCCAGACGCTTATAAAGGGGTAAAAGCGCTGAGACAGTAATGATGTAAGTAGTTGTCCCGTCCCCATCCAATGCGACGGTCATTGAGAGAATAGCGGTTCCTACAACTATTTTTAAGGGATCTCCTTTTACTATTTTCAATATTTTAGAAATAAGCGGATCAAATAAACCGGAATCTATCATTATTCCAAAATATAAAATCGCAAACAAAATCATTATGGCAGTAGAAGCTATCCCTTCAACACCTTCCTGCATCATGGGTCCCAGCTCTGTAAAAAATCCTCCAATCACTCCAAATATGATGGGAACGAGCATAATGGCCACTAGTGCCGATAGTCGCTTCGACATAATTAAATACATGAATACTGCAATCATCGAAAATCCTAAAATGGATAACATCTTCAAGCCCCCTTCTGTTTATCACCATCTTGTTTTGATAGCGCTTTCTTTAGAGACTATCATCCATTAAGCCTTATTCACATATAAAGAAAGTAATAAGAGTTTTTTTCATTTTTTTCACGCCTAAAAAAGAAAGGCTGTTTTCGCATACTTTGTTGCTATTTACGAAGTAGTGCAGTGTGGTTGATTTCCCCTCCAGGTGCTCGCTTTCCGCGGGGCGGGCGGTGAGCCTCCTCGGCGTAAACGCCTGTGGGGTCTCACCTGTCCCGCAGCTCCCGCAGGAGTCTCGCACTTCCGCTCCAATCAACCAAAATAGTTTCGTTTTAAAAACAACAATCTTTACGAAAAGAGCCAAAAGAAAAAACCCCATTGATGAAAACGAATTTCATCAACTGGGATTTACATGTGTTTTATTTTATATTTTCTTTCAGGCCTTCCAACACTTCCATACAAAACCTCAACTTCCATTTCATTGCAGGAAACTAAATACTCCAGGTATCTGCGCATGGTTGAATAACTAATTCCAACAAGTTGACCTAGTTCATCCGCGTTTAAACTGCCATTGACGTTTTGAATCTTGCTTCTGACCATTTTCAGGGTATGTTTGTCAATTCCTTTGGGAAGAGAATTTATTTGGACATCATTTGCTGTATTTGAATTACTTATGGTCCGAAAAAGAGTATCCACTTTATCTTGATTTACTAAATTGCTATTATGCAGCTGCCGTCTCGTCATGTCGTATTGGTTGAGCGTCGCAAGAAGCTTATCGATAATGATCGGTTTTATAAGGTAACCAAAAGCCCCTCCCCTAATCGCTTCACTGACTGTTTCGGTATCATTCGCGGCGGTGATCAGAATTACATCAATCCCCCGGTATTCCCTCCTAATTTCCCGAAGAAGGTCAATTCCATTCATATCAGGTAAAAAGATATCCAATAAAATTAAGTCAGGTTGTGCGGCATGCAGTATATTCAGCGCTTGCTTGCCTGTGCTAGCTGTAGCAATGACAGTAAATTGTTCTAGTTGATTCGTAAATTGTTTATATATATTCACTGCATTCTCGTCATCTTCAACAATGACAACTGTAATCGGTCCTTTGGACATTCTCACGCCTCCTTTTCTCCTTTTATATCCTTCGGGAAGACGAGTGTAAATCTTGCTCCCCCCAAATAACTGCGATCAATATAAATCTCACCGCTTAAAAGACCAATGGAGTTTTTCACAATGGCCAAACCGATCCCATGATTTTCCCCATTTTTAGTCGTATAACCATCTGTAAAAATAATATCCTCCATTGCATGAGGGATACCAGGACCGTTATCCTCGATATCAAATATGATTTCGTTTCCTAAATCCGTAAACGAAACTTTGACCTTTCCCTTATTTTTGTTCTTTTGCCTTGCTGCCTCCATCGCATTATCGATGATATTACCAATAACGGATACCAAGTGATGGGAATCCTCAGGTTTTAATAAACTGTTTAAATTGCTTTCCTGCTCGATTTCTAGGATAACCTGCAATTCTTTTGAACGGTTTATCTTTCCAAGTAAACAGGCAGCGATTAAAGGATCTTTTACCGATGACATAAGAAACGAAATGATATCTTGCCTCTCTCTCACTTCAGAAGAGATGATGTTCATTGCCCTATCATACTGTTTTAAACTAAGTAATCCATAAATGGTATTTAATTTATTTAAAAACTCATGATTTTGTGCCCGCATATTTTCTGAAAAGGCCTTGATTTCTGAAAATTCATCTGTTAATTGTTCAATTTCGGATACTGTCCTTATTGTTAAAACGATGCCCCTGACGTCCTTCTGATTTAAGATAGGGGATAAATCCAAAATGTATAGCTGTTGGCCTAAGAGTAACTTGCGATTGAACTGTCCCTCTTTTGTGCTGATTACGATTTTGATGAGTTTTTCTAAATGTCCATTTACAATCCGCTTTCCCACCATAAGCTGATGATCATGAAACAATTCACGTGCTCTTTTATTCATGGAAGTAACCTGTTTTTCAATATTAATCGTAATGGTAGCATATCGGATGGCATCAAGTGTCGCTTCCCTTTCTTGAAAAAGAAAGGAAATTTCCTCAGGCTCCAGACCCAAAATGAGCTTTTTTAAGCGTCGCGCTATAAATATTGCCCACACGTTACCTACACTGATTGGGATAAGTGACAAATGAATAATCTTCATTTTATAATTGGATAGCTGATCTTGCACATTCTCTACCAAAAACCCTACAGATGAAACACCGATAACTTCCCCTTTATCATTCCAGATAGGCGCCTTAGCTTTAATCGCTGGTCCCGATATCCCATTTCCTTGATAAATAATTGCTTTGTGTTCATTGAGTACTGCATCATTACTAGTAGCCGTTGGCTTTCCGATATATTCTGGATTGGGATGAGAGTATCGCAGTCCTTTATGATTCGCAATGGTTACATAATCGGCCCCTGTTGTTTGACGAATCAGTTCTGATGCGGGTTGAATCACCTTTGAGGGCTGTTCATCGTTAAATCCCTGGATGATCGTTGGATTTTGAGCCGCTAATTTGGCAACCGTCATTGCTTGCTTACCCATATGGTTTTCGACGATGTCTTCCAGCAGTGTAGAGAATAGAATGCTCACAAGTAAGGTACTGATGAAAACAACGAATATGATAAGCAATGTCATTTGAGTTAATAAGTTCACTCTAATTTTAAACATCTACATTTATACCCTAAGCCTTTCCATATTGATTGCTCATACTTCTATTAAAAATTGTTGATTGAGACTGGGCGGGGAAATTTCCCTTTACAAAGTTCACCTGGTTAATAGTTCTTCCCATTCTTCAAGCGAAAGTTTTTCGGTCATATGCTTATATGCATCAGGGACTTTTATCGAACACATCAGTTCGAGACTATTGCCATCGGGATCATTGAAATAGACGGAAGCGTTTCCTTGGTTCGGACGAACAAATGGTTCAATCGTTGTCCTTTTTCCAAAAGGGACGACTTCAATATGCAAGGATTTGAGCCAAGTTAATGCATTTTTCATATTATCATAAGTTACCCGAAAGGCGATATGCCTTAGTGAAGGGTGGTATGGAGTTTGATATTCCTTCCCTTCCCATAAGCCGACCCAGCTTTTGTTTTCCTCGATCCAAAAGAAGGCAGTATCTTCATCCCTCCAAGCTAGCTTCAAGCCTATTTTCTTATAAAAATCGATAGAGATGTCCAGGTTCTTGACTGGTAAATGGGCTTCATATAAACCTTCTATCATATTAGATTCTCCTTTCTTCCTTTTAAGTAAACGAACTCTTTTGCCGGGAAAATATCTCGCAATTATTTACTCTTAAGTCCTTTGCGACCATCAAGCGGTCTATCCTCGGTTAGTTTACAGGGAAGGTCCTTTCTGTGACATCCGCTTCCTCCCCCTCTTTTCACAATTAAAAAATGGAATGCGTTCTATTATATAGAAGGAAATGGATTTAAAGGTTGCTACTATAATGGAAGAATGTTAGCTTTTGACCCGAATCCGCACTAATTTCCTCATTAATCGAAATCCGTTCAAAACCGTTTTTCAACAAAACCTTTTGGGAGGCGATATTGTCACTTGTCGTTTTGGCCTTTATTTGAGTCACTTTCAAATCCGGCGCCAGCTTCATCAAAAGCTTTAAAGCTTCATTCGCAATCCCTTTTTGCGTAAACGCTTCACCGATTCTATAACCGACATGAGCCGTACCCTTGATGGGGTCGATATCCACAAGATTAATCCTGCCGACGATTCTGCCTGAACCATCCTTAATCAAATAAAAAGAGGAGATGGCCTCTTCTTGTTCTTTTAATAATTCCTTATGCCTGATTCCAAACGTTCCAAAGCTATAATAATCATCACCCCGTCCTGGGACCGTTTGTTCGAAAAACCTTCTATTATTGCATTCAAATGCAAATAACGCCTGTGCATCCCGTTCATTAAGCCTGTCAATGTATATATCCATCATTCTTTCACCCTTTCAAAAAAACGCTAAGCATATATCATTCAAGAAAACAAAGGGCTTATCCTTCCTGATAATAATATAGATGAAGATTTTTACCCTAGCTTGACCCAGCATCCCTTTATAGTTCCCTCAAATCCAGTTCCTGAATAAAGATAAATACATGAATTACTTGAAAAGTCAAAAATAAATTATTTTCTTCTGGTAAAAAATCAGCGGATGATGTATCATAGGCTTCAGATATTTATTATTCTCATTTGGTTAATCGGAATTAGGAGGAATATATATGATTGGTTATGTGTTTTTAAATCTTGCCATAATGCTCGTTCTTTTAGGCGTTTTATTTTACATGAATAAGAAGCATATTTCCTTTACAAAAAGGGTCTTTACTGGACTTGGTTTAGGAATTGTATTCGGACTTCTTTTGCAGTATTTCTATGAACCTCAGTCAGAGGCGATCGTTAAATCGGTCGATTGGTTTAACATTGTAGGTTCCGGCTATGTCAAGTTCCTGCAAATGATCGTCATGCCGCTTGTCTTCATTTCAATCTTATCCGCATTCACAAGATTGAAACTGACTAGCAATATTGGAAAGATCAGTGTCCTGATCATCGGAATCCTGCTTGGAACGACTGCGATTGCAGCAGCTGTCGGGATCACATCGGCAACTGTTTTCAATTTGGAAGCCGTACAAATTGAGCAAGGGGAAGCGGAGTTAAGCCGCGGGGATCAAATATCGGAAACATACGGTACGATTCAGGATAAAACGATGCCGCAGCAAATTCTTGAATTGATTCCGTCCAATCCGTTCCTTGATTTAACGGGTGCACGTCCGACATCAACCATTTCCGTTGTAATTTTTGCTGCATTTCTTGGGATTGCCTATTTAGGAGTCAAAAGGAAACAGCCTGAACATGCTGAATTTTTTGCTAAAATAGTAGATACATTGCACAGCATCATCATGCGCGTAGTAACATTGATCCTGCGTTTAACACCTTACGGGATCTTGGCGATCATGACGAAGACGGTAGCTACGAGTGATTTGGATGCCATCCTGAAATTAGGGAAATTCGTAGGTGCCTCATATGTGGCCCTGATTGTCATGTTCCTTATCCATTTGCTATTGCTGATGCTTGCAGGATTGAATCCAATCGTATATTTGAGAAAAGCTTTCCCAGTATTATCGTTTGCCTTCACTTCAAGAACAAGTGCTGGTGCTCTGCCATTGAACATCCAAACACAGAAACAACTAGGGGTGTCCGAAGGTATTGCCAACTTTGCCGGATCCTTCGGCTTGTCGATCGGTCAAAACGGCTGTGCCGGAATCTATCCGGCCATGTTAGCGGTCATGATCGCTCCAACGGTTGGGATCAACCCGCTAGATCCTTCCTTTATCGCCATGTTGATTGCCATCGTGGCCATTAGTTCTTTCGGGGTTGCAGGTGTAGGCGGAGGAGCAACATTCGCTGCCATCCTTGTATTATCTGCAATGAACCTGCCAATCGCCTTGGCCGGCCTGTTGATTTCCGTCGAGCCATTGATCGATATGGGCAGAACGGCCGTGAATGTCAGCGGAAGCATGACTTCCGGTATTCTGACTAGTAAAATAACGGGCGACCTGGATAAAGAACAGTTCAGCGAAGAAACATCTTTGAAAATTGAAGCTGAAATGTAAAAGAAAAAAGCATCGGACTTCCTGTCATGGGAGGTTCGATGCTTTTTTATAGGCTGTACATTCAATTCAACCAAAATTCTTGGTGCAAAAATTAGGGATTGATGCTTGAAACCCAGTTAAGATAAAATTCATTCTAAATAAGTACATGCCAAATATTTTCTTGTTTCTTATATCTTCCCTTTATTTCTCCAACACCATCAATGGTTAGCGAATCATTGGTTTCAAATGGTTCATTCTCTATTATCAGATGTAATTTATTTATATTTTGAATTCCATGATCAACATGGGCAATAACCGGTTGTTGAATAAGAAAATCTTCATTGTTCATTCTTACTTTTATAAAGCTCTTATGTAAAAGTCTATCTTCTAATGGAATGATATTCATCGGGTCATAGGATTCAGCAGTTATTTTCCCTTCTATATATATATGAATTCCTGCTTGTTTATTAAACTCTTCAAATGCTTTCATTCTCTTTTCCATAGCAAAATTAATGACTTCCTCTGTTTCAGGACTTATTTTCACATCAGCCATTGAATGCTCCATATAGTCACCGGACTGCTGTTTTAATAGGTCATATAATGTATCTTCTCTATCAAAAAAACTTTCCATCCACCCTGGTGAAAGCTCATCCAGTAACAAACACATAAATAAACCGGAACTATAACAACTTCTTCTAATACGAGAAGTAGATTCATATTTGTTTGTTAGTTGTTGTGCATACTTTTTTAATACTGAATCGTAATCAAGCGGGCTTTTTTCCGAGTAAGCCTTCAATTCGACATACCACGCAGGTCCCTCGATGGTTTCAATCAAATTTTCATATGTTAGGCACTCTTCAATCTTGACTGCTCTTTTTTCCCTTAATGCAATGAAAGCATTAAGGTATTGTTTCTTCTTTATTAAATTATTTTCCAACATTGCACAATAAAGATTTGTACGTTCCTGATTTCTTAATTCCACATTTTCTTTTGACAGCGGATATGTGATTCCCATTATTTCATCGGGAAACCGTTTTTCATCCTTTATATATTGATAGCCGTGAAACAATTCATGAACCGCTATTGAAAACAATTCTTCATATTCCTTATAGTGATCCATATTAACAATTGCAGTGGGATATTCTTCATACATAATGATTGTGTCAGCAGCAAACTCGGTATCCCACTTTAAAATATGATATGTACATGGTGGATTGTTACTGAATTTAGGATGATTAAATAGATAAACATTACTCTTGTCATATATGGCATAGGCAACAAGTTCAAAACCCGGCCAATAATTTTCCAACTTTGCTTTAACCAAGTCTTCAGCCATTCGATCAAGATGATAAGGCATTCTTTTCCTCCCTCCACTGTTTCCATTCGATTAAAAACATAATACCATATATAATTTACATAAATACCCAATCATTCAATAAAAAAAAGCCGCTGTAACATATCAACTCATGGGAGCGAATATTCTTACAGTGGCTTTTTCCTGTGGTCACTTTTTAATTTGCCTCGCTGCGTAATGATTGGCCTGAAAACCAGGTAGCGCATGGAAGGTATACTGGACGGCTGCATATACACCGCATGCAAGGAGGATTCCTGCGAGTACGTCCAATACAGCATGCTGTTTCGTAAATAGCGTGGAGAGGATGATCAGTGTTCCGAATGCAGTGACACTGGCATACTCCCATTTGTGCTCTTCTTTCCGCTTATGGGCGACGATCATCATGATGAATGTGGTCAGTACATGAATACTGGGAAGGCAGTTGACAGGTTGATCATGACTATAGATGAGCCGCATTAACTGGGCAAAGATATCGTTGCCCACGACTTCTGGACGCGGAACTGTCGTTTGCCAAAGGCAATATACAAGAAAACAGAGAAGTTTCCCCGATATCAAACTGCCTAATCCGACGAAATAGTGCTTTCGGTCAACAAAGCAATAGTAAATCAGCAATCCATAAATATACGGATACCAAAGTAAATAAGGAACGGCAAATTCTTTAATAAAGGGAATCTCCCCATCTATTATAGTCGTAACATCGACAGCATGACCTGAAGATTGATTGATGATTGAATAGATGGAACTAGTAATCATCAAAAGTAATAAATAATATAACGGGTGAAAGGATAGTATGGAATTGTTTTTCATAGCTCGCTCCGGCTTTCAATATATTAGTTTTTTTCCAAAGATTATTATACTACATTTTTCACTGGATTCACTCTTTTATCGCTAAAGTTAATGAATCTCATGAACTAGTAAAATGGATATCTCTTACTTTTAATCCGACTAAAATACATAACGAAAGCCATGGCATATACCACGGCTTGATATGAAACTTATATGCGGGAAGGCAAAAGTGATCACTCCGCCATCTCTAGATTTTGTTATGGCGTTTTTTCCATACATACGTTAAGGAAATGAAGATGTAGATGCAAAGAGTAATGATCGTAACGACTATGGATGTCGTGAAAATGATTCCGATCAGGATCGTTATTAAAGCGATGATCGCAGCCCAAGTCGTATACGGGAACCATTTTACCCTATAGGCACTTGTTTTTCCGGACTGTTGTTTACGTGATTTCAAATGGGCGAAAGCAATGATCAACCAGATGAATAATACGGTATATCCAAGCGAACCCATTAGGAAATCGAAGGTCTTGCTTCCAGCAAATAAGGAAATCAATACACCGCCATATAAAGCGGAAGTACACATTAAGATTGCGGGAACAGGTACTTTCTTCTTGGATAAACGGGAAAAGATTATCGGAACGCGACCATCCACGGCTTGTGTATACAGAACGCGGGATGAACCATACAACCCGGAGTTCATCGATGATATGATCGCTAATAGAACGACGGCATTCATGATATGGTCGGCACCTGGAATCCCGATCATTTGAAAGACCATTACAAATGGACTTTCCTTCACCCCGTTTACTTCGTTCCAAGGAATTAAGCTAACGATGATGAAAAAAGGAATGATATAGAAAGAAATGATCCTGACCAATGTACTGCGAACGGCCTTTGGAACCACTTTTTCAGGATTTTTCGTTTCAGCTAATGTGACCCCGATGATTTCCGTACCGCCATATGAATAGATTACCACCAGCATCGCCGTAATCAAACCTGTAGATCCATTCGGAAAGAAACCGCCATGTTCGGTCAAGTTAGAAAAACCGACCGCGGTATGATCACCAAAAGTAACGAGCAGCAACAATAATCCAGCCATGATGAACACAATGATGACCGTAATCTTAATTAAAGCAAGCCAGTACTCCGTTTCAGCAAAAACCTTCACCGACAGCAAGTTAACCGCAGTAACCAAAACCGAAACAGCTAATGCCAATATCCAGATTGGATATCCGGGCAGCCAATATTGAAGGAAAATCGCCGCAACCACTGATTCGGCCGCTATATTCAACACCCACATTTTCCAATAAATCCAATCCAGGAAATAGGCAGGATACTTTCCTAAGATCGATTGGACCAAATCCCTGAATGTTCGTGCACCGCTATTGCGGACCGCCATTTCAGCTAAACCTTGCATGATGAATAATAGGATGATGCCTCCTATCAAGTACGCAATGATTACGGAAGGGCCTGCCATATCAATGGCTGAACTGCTTCCTTTAAATAAACCTGCCCCGATGGCACCGCCTAATGCCATCATCGTAATATGCCTTGAAGTCATTGTCCTCTGTAAATTCCGTTTGTCCGTTTCCATATCCTTACCTCCCAAAAATCAAAAAAAGCATATCGTCTCTTCCTTCATAATCAAATGAAGAAAGAGACGATATGCCTTAAGCTTACCGCGGTACCACTCTTATTGGCTCTTTAAAGAACCCTGCTTTAAAAACCTGGTAACGAAGGTCAATCGTTAAAACAAAAGAATGGAATCATTCCTATCTTTCGCTTTACCACTCCCAGGCAAGTTCAAAGTATCATTGGACTGCGTTGCACCAACCCGCAGCTCTCTTCACCGAATAATGAGCTTTTACTACTCCTGTTCATTGCGTTTGAAAAATTATATCTGAATATTTTTAATAATATCCCATACTATACGGACTCAAGGTAAATTTGTCAATAACTTTCTTAGGATAATATTTTCAAAGAAATAAATGAGGGGAAATCGTGAAAGCCCTTGATCCAATTATTAGGATACTGGCGGACAAATAATATACAAATTCAATCGCACTTAAGGAACATCCTGCGGCTGCAGAATCATGTGTTAGATAGTCTTAAAAGATGAAAATGAAGAAACCCATGATGGTTGAAGCATATTTGCAAGGTTTCCTAAAGACAAAGAGTGCCCTTTATGGATACCCTCAATTTACCAGTAGTTTCGTAAACTCAACAAATGTTCTTATGACTTATTTAGCAGGTTCTATATAGAAATAAATCCCACTTTTCTTGTCTATTGCAGGGCTTACTTCACTAGTTTGTGTTTTAACGATAGGACTTTGATCTTCACTTAATCCAGTGTAAATTGTAAAATCCTTTCCTGATTGTGTTGTTGTTCCCCAACTGATCTGGGAGGAATACTTTTTGACTTTATCGTTTTTAACAAGAACATCTTGATCAGGGTCATACCAAGCAAACTTTCCTTCTTGCTCACTTATGCTTGATACCCCTACTCCCAAGCCTTCTTCAAATTGTTTCTTATAAATAACAAATGTTTCCCCGTTTTCACTAACTTCTCCAATGATATCTTCTTTTTTCATCTTTTCTTCTTTAATGCCATGATTAATCGTTTCTTCTTTGGTTTTATACCATTTCAATTCACTGGTTCCATTATCGGCTATTGCAGAACACCCTGTAAGTGCAATCATGGCTATTGCAAAAGGTAGCACTACTTTCACTTTAAAAATCCCCCTTTTAAGAAAAGATGCAATACTTAAATCATACATTCGACGCGAATAAAAATAGAAAAAATCCTGTCCCTATCCATCATCAATAATTCCTACTGGTCACCTAATCAAATCAATATATTCATAAAAGCCTAGACTCTCCTAAATGTTTAAAACACCATCCCTAACCATGATGCAGCCACCATCAGAACCCCAACCGCAATCACTATAACCGGTCCTACAACAATTAACCCAAATAGCATTGAGCCTACTGCGTCCAGGAAGATTCGAAATGGTCCTGCTTTTTCCTTTTTATTCTGTTGCTGCGTTAATAAGTCTTCAAGATGACCGACTTTTTGCTTCAATTGCTGCAACTCTTGTATCACTTTTGTGTCCTGGTCCATGAATTACCACCCTCTTCAATTAACAATAAGTGTTAATTCTATCATTTACATCCATTTTTTAAAAGTGAGATTTACCCTCGAAACCAAATCTATTTTAAAACTATTTTTTCAAATTCTGTCATCAATGATACAATAACATGGTCTGAAATCAATCCACTCTATAGAACACGTGAGGTATCATATTTTTTATGAAAGCAATACGATTATTAAAGAGTTTTAACTTTTTATATTTTGGACTGCTTGCCATTTTCATTCCGTTTCTCCCAGTCTATCTGGCTGATCAAGGTTTGCGTCCAGCCCAAATCGGATTCATCATCGGTACAGGAGGTTTTGTCACCCTCATTACCCAGCCTTTATGGGGAATGATCAGCGACAAAACAAGGACTATACGAAAAGTCCTGCTGTTACTCATCTTTTTCTCGAGCGTAATCGGTTATTTCCTCTATGATTCAAGCAGTTATCTTCAGCTCATCCTGTTTGCCATGCTGCTATATTTCTTTTTGATGCCGATCGATCCCCTGACGGAAAGCCTCAATTTTACGATGGCAGAGAAATCCGGGATCAGCTACGGCTCCATCCGGACATATGGTGCATTGGGTTATGCGGTCATATCGCTGATCACCGGCTATGTTATGTCATATTTCGGAGCTAACAGTCTTGCATTCCTTTTTGCAGGCATAGGTTTGATCAGCTTCATCGTCAGCTGGATGATGCCTGATGCTCCCGTTTCAGGGAAACCTGTCACCTTAAGCAGCCTTAAGCATTTTTTCAGCAATAAAGAGACGCTTCTCTTTCTGTTATTGGTCTTTATCTGTGCTGTTCCAGCAAGGATGAACGATACCTTCCTTGGAGTATATATCCGGGAACTTGGAGGAAGTGCCAAGCTTGTAGGCTTGACCTGGTTCTTGGCGGCGGGAAGTGAAATCGTTGTATTCGCCCTAAGCTTTTGGTGGCTGCGCAAAGGTAAGGAAATCATCATCATTTCGTTTGCAGCAGCATTTTTCTTTATCCGTTATTTCGTCTCTGCGTGGATTACCGATCCACAGCTATTAGCTTATTTGCAAATCATGCAGCTATTGACTTTCCCGATTTTCTACTCGGCGGCCATCCAATATCTATACCGGATTGTTCCAGTGGAATGGCGTGCCACAGGCCAGACCGTACTGGCGCTGCTATTCTTCGGGGTTTCGGGAATCATTGCATCTTATATAGGCGGAGCCATATATGGAGCATATGGCGGGAAGACCCTTTACTTGTTCATTTCCTTCATCTCCTTTATAGGAATGGTATTCGCTTTGGTTCTTTATCGGATATACGGAACGAGGCTCGATACCGCAGAGGAAGCTGTATAATCTAAAAAAACGGTATAAAAAAGAGCATGTTTTGAATAAAACATGCTCTTTTTACATCCGTTAGCGAAATAAAGGGGCAACCGTCAACATTAACACAGAGGAGCAAAGCAGTATAGTAGTTGTCCTGTTTGAAAGTTTTACTTGTTTGCCATTTTTATAGAAACCTGAAAATTGAAGCCGGTTTTTATAGAGTACATAAAGTAATGGAAAAATTGCCATACCAACGATCCATCCGCCCGTGGTATTCTCTACGGTTATTCCAAAAATCGCATAGATTGAATGAATGACGAGCCCCATAATCATTCCAATAACGAAAATAATGGTGATTATACGAAATAATTCCCAAATCACTCTTAACACCATTTCACCTGCTTTTTTCCTGTAATCCGTAAAAAAGGCTGCAATCAGCAACCTTGAATGAACTTTACAGGATTATTTCCCTAAATATAACAAACTTTCCTCTATTGGTAAATAGACGCTCTTTACTCTTCTTCTTGAACGAGCGAATGCTTAAATGCGTAAATCACTGCTTGCGTGCGGTCCTGCACGGCAAGCTTGCTTAATATATTGCTGACATGCACTTTGGCGGTTTTCAGGGCTATGTATAGTTCATCGGCAATTTCCTGATTCGTTTTCCCTTGTGTCATCAGCAGTAAAATTTCCATTTCACGGTTTGTCAATTGATCATGAAGCTGGGTGATTTTTGGGCGACGCAGCTTTTCCATCATTTTTCCCGTCACTTCAGGTTCAAGTACGCTTTGACCCTGGAAAGTGGAACGGACGGCTCTCGCAATCTCGCTGGCCTTTGATGTTTTCAGCATATAGCTCGTCGCTCCGGCTTCCAATGCCGGGTACACTTTTTCATCATCCAGGAAGCTTGTCACAATGATGATTTTCGCTTCTGGCCATTTTTCAATAATTCGTTTCGTCGCTTCTATGCCGTCCATTTCCGGCATCACCAAATCCATCAAAATGACATCCGGACGCAATTCCATTGCCAGTTCTACAGCTTTCAAACCATTGTCCGCTTCCCCGATCACTTCGATATCCGACTGTGCGGATAAATAAGCCGATACCCCTATCCTTACCATTTCATGGTCATCGACAAATAATACTTTAATCATCATGATCACCTCCAGCATTTAATAATGGGATTTTCACTTCAAGTTTCGTTCCTTTATTCGGAACACTTACAATTTGCATCGTCCCGCCTAATTCAACAGCCCGTTCATGCATGTTTTGCAGACCATATGATCCCGTTTTCGATTCCTCGACGTTAAAACCTATGCCGTCATCCGTTATTCGTAAAATGATCATTCCATCACGGACGATCAATAGCACTTCAAGCGAATTCGCTTTTGCATGTCTCAGGGTATTGGAAATCGATTCTTGTAAAATCCGAAACAGATGGTCCTCAATCCCCTTATCCAGAGTGACAGGCTCCATCTTCCAATTTATATCCATCGTCACTTTTTGGGCCAATTCCAAAAGAAGCTCCTTCATTCCTTCATGTAGAGATTTTCCCTTTAATGCAACAGGCCTCAAGTGAAGCAATAGCGCCCTCATCTCAAGCTGGGATTGATGAATCATTTCTTCCACTACCTTGAATTGTTTCATTTCCGTTTTTTCCATATCGGATTGTGATTCGGTGATGGCCGACATGAACATCGAAGCGGCAAACAATTGCTGGCTCACCGAATCATGCAGCTCCCTCGCTAAACGGTTTCGTTCCTGGGAAACGATTTCCTGGATCTGTTTCTCCTGATCAATGGCCTTTTCATTCGCCATTTTTTGCGATAATTTAGTCTGCTCATTGATTTGCTTATAGATCAGTTGCATCCGTTCCTCCATTTTAGCCATCTCTTGAATTGGATACGTTTCCTGTTGCGAGGGTAAGCGGCCCTGTTCAAGGAAATGCAGACCTTCATCCACCCTTTCAAGCTGTCTCTTCCAAAACATCCCCGAAACGACTCCATAAATCAGCCCTATCGTCATGACCAGGCTTGGCAAAAATATGACGAAGGGTAATCCCATGACCACTTTCTCCCACAATACACTCCAATCGGATAAAGGAAAGATGAAGAAAACCATAGCCGGCAAAGCAAGGGAAAGAACGAAAGCAACACCAAGGGCAGTCAATATCTGCCGTGTCATTATGCTCATATCCGCTTCACCTCTAAATCGCCAACTAAGATTGAAGTGAAGATATGAACCTTGTGATCCGTTTCATTGAACCCTTCCGTTTGGTAGGAATAAATTTGATTAAAGACCCTGGATTCAGGTTTATTTTCAAAGATCCGCGCTCTGCCCGCAATGACAGAATGATGGACCCTGATTTCGATGCCATACGGTACAAGGACTGTGATATTGCCAATGATATTCCTGATGGAAATGACAGCATCGCCTTTCGGTAAAATCGTTTTGCTTAAATCGATAACCGTATCACCGACCCCGCCCTGAACATTCACGGAATTCCATTCATATACATGTTCGGTCGTTTGTTGATGACCAAACAACTTATTTTTAAATAGATAATCGGTTTTCAGCAGTCGTTCCTTATTGATCTTTTCTTCGTCCGAATCATCATTTGTTAAAATGGGACTGACCCAATCAGGATTCTTTTTGGACTGATAATATAAAAGCAAAAGATAAATGAGGATCGCCATTAGGAAAAATCTAAAGACGAACATATTCAAGACTGTGATGATAAGGGAAATCAGCCCTATAAAAAATAGGATTTTCCCGATTGTCCGTTTTGTGAATTTCCTGCCTAAATAGATACAGCCTATTGAAAAAGCGATGGAAAAAAGGAGACCCCCACCCGTAAATGAAATCTCTAAAAAAAGCAGGACGACTCCGATGAGAAGTATCCATCCCATATAGTCCGTCTTCATCTTGTTCAACATCGGTTCGCCTCCCCTGTATATGATCATGGTATTCTTAAAAGGCACAGAAACCCGTGCCTTTTAAGAATACCATGAAATTGTCACGTTCTGACAGCCTGTTTTCCCCCGCCCTCCATTCCAAAAGGCCAGGGGATGACAGCGATGCCTAAAAAACTTTACGCTTCTTTCTGTTCCAATTCTTTTTCAAGCTGAACAATCCTAGCATCGATCGTATGCCGATTATAATCTGTATGGACCTGGTGCTCGATGCGATCGATATAATGCTCCATTTCCTCAAACATCGCTACCGGTTTGGCTTCGGAACTGCCTCCGTCCAAAACCCGATTGATCCGGTTGTTTGCCCGGGCAATATTTTCCCTTCCCATCAGTTCCAACCGCTTTAGATGCATATCCTTCAGCTTATGTTTCATTTCTTCATATTTCCGCTCCAGCTCAGCCAACTGAACCTCTGCACTTTTATGCGCCTCTTTCAAACTTTGCGCCCGCTCTTCATAGTGCAGGCTTTCCTTTACAGCAAATTCCATCAAATCGGTCTCTCCCGACTGCTTGGCAATCTCAGCCTGATGCTTACGTTTTTCAGCTAGATTTTGCGCTTGATTATATTCACGCGTAAACTCTTCTTTCAGAAGATATTGACGTTCAAGCAACTTACCGACCTTTTCCGTCTCCTGCTCACATTGACGCAAATATTGATTTAACATCCCAATTGGATTTTTTTGCTCCTTTTTATCCAACAGATCGTGAAAATCAGCCGAAATCGTTTGTTTCATTCTTGAAAATAAATTACCCATTCCAATTACATCCCTTCTATTAGTTCTTATTCAACTCTTTCCACTCTCTTTCAAAATTTGAGAATGGGTCACTTTCTTTCGATGAAGCACTTTCATCATTTTCATTCCATTTTTTATAAACCAGGTAAAGAACATAAGCTGCCACCAGTCCCAATATTGCCGGGATATGGGAAATAGAAACGATCAGCACGATAATGGAGACTGATCCCCACGCAATCTTCGCCCCTGTCGATTCGGACTTCATGAACTGCTTGAACCCAAAGTATAGGATCGCCAAGCAAATCGCCAGGCTGATTAGTGGACCAACGTTCGCCAACAACAGGAAAAGTGCGATCAGTCCTACAATAAATAAACCAAATTTCTTCATTGTTTTCGTCCTCCTTTCTATGTTTATATCTTATCTACTTTTACAAGTTCGTATAATGAGCCTTAGCTATATTTTCTAGTAAGACTTAAGGCGTAGCCCCTGTAAGTCCGATGCTAATGAGGAGGGTATTTTACTCGGGAATTTGCACCTTACTTGTAAGTTTGAGCGATATATTCGTGGGTTTGAGTGATATACGCAGAGTTTGAGCGATTTACTCGTGAGTTTCCGCTATTTACTCGTGAGTTTGAGCAGTTTACTCGTAAATTTGCGCGATTTACTCGTGAATTTGCACTATTTACTCGTGAGTTTGCGCTATCTACTCGTGAGTTTGAACAGTTTACTCGTGAATTTTGCTGTTTACTCGTGAATTTCCGCTATTTACTCGTGGGTTTGAACAGTTTACTCGTGAGTTTGGGCACTTTACTCGTGAGTTTGAGCAGTTTACTCGTAAATTTGTGCTATTTACTCGTGAGTTTGAACAGTTTACTCGTGAATTTGCGCTATTTACTCGTGAGTTTGGGCAGTTTATTCGTGAATTTTGCTGTTTTACTCGTAAATTTGCATTTACTCCTGAGTTTGGGCACTTTACTCGTGAGTTTGAACAGTTTACTCGTGAATTTGCGCTATTTACTCGTGAGTTTGAGCGATTTATTCGTGAATTTTGCTGTTTTACTCGTAAATTTGCATTTACTCCTGAGTTTGGGCACTTTACTCGTGAGTTTGAGCAATTTACTCGTGAATTTTGTGGCTTTACTCGTGAGTTTGAGCAGTTTACTCGTGAATTTCCGCTATTTACTCATAAATTTGCATTTACTCCTGAGTTTGGGCACTTTACTCGTGAGTTTGAACAGTTTACTCGTGAGTTTGGGCTATTTACTCGTGAGTTCCGCTATTTACTCGTGAATTTTGTGGCTTTACTCGTGAGTTTGAGCGATATACTCGTGAATTTGCGCTATTTACTCGTGAGTTTGAACAGTTTACTCGTGAGTTTGGGCAGTTTACTCGGAAGTTTGCTGATTACTCGCGAATTCTGCGGCTTTACTCGTGAGTTTTGATAATAAAAAAATCTTCCGATTGTATATAATCGGAAGATTGGTTAGCTGCCACCATCATTACACATATAAGCCTTCAACGTAGACTGAGGTGATGGTTTGAGATATTTCTTCTACTGAACTTTGATGTTCGTTTCGCACGATTTCCCATAGATACATTTCGTTTGTGAAAAACCATCCTCTTGCGACAAGCTCATGGTTTAGTTCAGTTCTTGCCAGTCCATTTTGCTGTGCATAGGCGACGTCCTGCGAGATTCGCTGAATGAACTTCATGCGGATCGCTTTCCATTTATCTGAAATAATGGTTGATATCCCAATGGCCTGTTCGAAGACCTGCATCATGTTGCGTTCAGCTTCTGCCATTTTCAAAAATGCATTAGCTTGTCTGTTGATGATATGTTTTGCTTCGTCTTTTGATTTTGGAAAGAAAAAGGTCTCGGCAATTTCATAGAATTGCTCCATTACATTTTCCATTAATACAATTAACAGATCCTCTTTCCCTTTAAAATGAACATAGGCCGTCCCGTATCCGATGTTTGCTCTTTTGATCATTTGGGAAATAAGCGCAGCTTGATAACCTTCTTCAAGAAATATTTCCTTTGCAGCTTCCAATAGCTTTTGTCGTGTCATGATCGAGCGTAAATGCCGTTTATCCCCTGTTTTGCCATTCTCCATGCTTATTCCTCCCTTTATCTTCTAGCATAAAGGATTTCCATAAAATAAAAAACATTTGTTGGAATGACAGCTTGAGTGTTTATAATTTTCTGAATTAACTTATTGACACTGTGTCATATTCTTTGGTACGATTCTCCTAGAATTTAAAAAAACTAAAATAGGAGGATGATTATGGTTTCTGAATATACATTGGATCATGCTAAACAAATGGATGAGAATGATACGCTTAAAGGTTTTCGAGAAGAGTTTTATTTAAAGCCGGATTCCATCTATATGGATGGAAACTCATTGGGGCTTCTTTCGAAAAGGGCTGAACGCACTCTTCTGGAGTCTTTGGAAGATTGGAAAGAGCATGGGATTGATGGATGGACGCAAGGGAATCACCCATGGTTTTTCATGGCTGAGAAATTGGGCGCGAAGATGTCCCAATTGGTCGGAGCTTCTCCCGAGGAAGTTATTGTAACCGGCTCCACAACTGTAAATCTGCATCAGCTTGTAGCTACTTTTTATAAGCCTCAAGGAATGCGCAGAAAGATTTTGGCTGATGAATTAACCTTCCCGACTGATATTTATGCTCTTCAAAGTCAGCTGCGTACACATGGATACGATCCGGAAACCGATCTCATCCGCGTGAAAAGCCGTGATGGCCGATTTCTTGAAGAAGATGACATCATCGAAGCAATGACCGATGACATCGCTTTGATCATCTTGCCGACGGTCCTGTATCGCAGCGGTCAAATACTGGATATGAAACGATTGACTGATGAAGCTCATAAAAGAGGCATTGTAATCGGATTTGACGGATGTCATTCCATCGGTGCCATCCCGCATTCATTCAGCGAATGGGATGTGGATTTTGCGTATTGGTGCAATTATAAACATTTAAATGGCGGCCCTGGCGGTGTTGGCGGTTTATATGTAAATCGAAAACATTTTGGGACGATGCCTGGATTGGCTGGATGGTTCGGCTCCAAAAAAGATAAACAATTCGATATGGAACATACCTTAACACCAGCTGAATCAGCAGGAGCGTATCAAATTGGCACGCCGCATGTGTTAAGTTGTGCACCTTTGATTGGGTCTTTGGACATTTTTATAGAAGCTGGAATTGAAAATATTCGTGAAAAATCCCTGAAAATCAATCAATATTTAATGGATTTAGTCGAATTCGAATTGGAAGACATGGGATTTTTCATTGGAACCCCCAGAGAAGACATCCGCCGCGGAGGTCATGTAAGCCTCGAGCATAAAGAAGCTGCACGGATATGCAAGGCATTGAAAGAGAACGGTGTCATTCCCGATTTCCGTGCACCTAACATCATTCGCCTCGCCCCGGTTGCACTCTATACTTCTTATGCGGAAGTTTGGGAAGTTGTACAAATACTCAAGAAAATCATGTCAGAAAAACAATATGAAAAATACAAGAATGAGCGTGAAGTGGTCGCATAACCCGGAGTTCCTCCAGATGGGGCTCATCCCTCAAATGGTTAATTAATTAGGCAGGATAAAATCTTTTTGATAAAAAGGAGATGAACTATGGAGAAAAACAATACTCAATTGAACTTTAAAGATGAGCCAGAAAAAGGATTAAAGCGAGAGCTGAAAACAAGTCAGCTTTCCATGATCGCGATGGGCTGTGCCATCGGGACGGGGCTATTTCTTGGCAGCGGACTTGCGATTCAAGCGGCAGGGCCAAGTGTATTGCTCAGCTATGCTCTTGGGGCGTTCATTGTCTTACTATTGATGGGCTGTTTAGCTGAAATGACGGTTGCCCACCCTACTTCCGGATCTTTTGGGGCCATTGCGGAAAAGTACATGAGTCCAATGGCAGGCTATCTTGTCCGCTATTCCTATTGGATTGGCAATGTTTTGGCTGTTGGGGTTGAAGTAAGTGCAGTCAGCGTATATATGAATTATTGGTTTCCGAACGTGCCGGGAATCGTATGGATATTGTTCTTTGCAGGTGTCTTGATTTATGTAAATGCTACCAGCGTGAATACATTCGCGACATTTGAGTATTGGTTCTCCTTTATTAAAATAAGTGCCATTGTTGGTTTTATCCTACTTGGAGCCTATGTACTGTTCGGTTCATCCGAACAGCCGCATATAGGACCGGAAAACTTCGTGAATGACGGCGGTTTTTTCCCATTTGGTTTGAAGGGGATGTGGATAGCCGTATTTATTTCTTTATTCAGCTTTCTTGGAACTGAATTGATAGCGGTTACATCAGGGGAGGCAAAAGATCCGGATGCCGCCGTCCCAAAAGCATTAAAAGCGACTGTGTTCCGTTTATCCACTTTCTATGTGCTGACAATCGGCATCATGCTGATGATCGTTCCTTGGAAAACGGCCGGGATCGAGGTAAGCCCATTCGTAAAAGTGATGGAAATCCTGAACATTCCAGGTGCATCCGGGATCATGAACTTTATTATTCTAACGGCTGCCATATCTGCCATGAACGCTCAGCTCTATGCTTCAACACGGATGATGTTTTCATTGGCACGCGGAAAACATGCACCTACTTTTTTAGGAAAGTTAAACAAAAGCGGTGTTCCTACGAAAGCCCTTGCTGTCTCTTCAACGGGGATATTCATCGCTGCAGGCGTTCATGCGTTACTTCCTGGTTCATCCTATGCTTTCATGATGGGGATTTCCATGTTCGGTGCCATGTTCACATGGCTCATGATCTTCATTTCCCATTTGTTTTTCAGGGTGAAATGGGAGAAAACCGGCGGACGCAAATTACCTGTTAGGATGATCGGTTTCCCCTATTTAACGATACTAGGAGCCGTTCTTCTATTCAGTTTGATGATTACATCATGGTTTACGGATTTCAAAATCATGCTTCAATTCGGGATTCCTTGGTTACTTTTTTTAGCTGTTGCTTATTTTATTTCAAAAGGAAGAAATATTAACCATAATGTAATGGAAGAATCTCTGGAAAAGAAGATAGAATAGAATGGCGGAATAAATAGTTTTTTGCGAAAAGTGAGGAGATTGCGGAATGAAAAATGTGGAAAACAATGAACAAACAATAACGGGTCTAGAGAAAGAAATTCAAACCGACTTTCAAAAATCGATGTCTTACGGAGATTACCTCCACCTTGATAAAATTTTAACCAGTCAGCATAGATGCTCCGATCATCATGATGAAATGCTTTTTATCATTATCCATCAAGCGAGTGAGCTATGGATGAAGCTCATTTTACATGAGTTGACAGCAGCAACAGAGTCCATCCGCCAAAACAAGTTGGAACCTTCGTTTAAAATGCTGTCGCGGGTTTCGAGGATTCAGCAGCAATTGATCCAGTCATGGAATGTCCTTTCAACTTTAACACCGGCTGAATACATGGAGTTCAGGGATAAACTGGGACAATCTTCCGGATTTCAATCTTACCAGAATCGTTTGATTGAATTTGCATTAGGAAACAAGAATGTCCATACGCTATCCGTCTATCAGCACCAAACGGATTTATACGAGCAAATGCAGCAGGCCCTTCATGAGCCAAGTATATATGACGCGGCGATCAATGCTCTTGTGGCACGCGGATTACCTATTGATCAAGAAGCCCTCAGCAGGGATTGGTCCCAAAGATATGAACCAAATGCCAGTGTAGAAGAGGCATGGCTGACAGTTTACCGCGATGTTGAGCAATATTGGGACTTATATGAGCTGGGGGAAAAGTTAGTGGACATCGGCCACCAACAGCAATTATGGCGCTTTAATCATATGACCACAGTGGAAAGGATTATTGGTAATAAACAAGGAACGGGCGGATCATCAGGTGTAACGTATTTAAAGAGAGCATTGGATCAACACTTTTTCCCAGAGCTATGGAGTCTAAGAACGAAGCTATAAGATATTCAAGAAACAGCCAGTAGGGACGGAGGTAAATGCATGGGGACATGGATTGATATTTCACAACGTCTGGATGATAACGTTGCAGTCTGGCCTGGAGATACACCTTTCTCTTATAAAGTCAATTGGAGTAAAGAACAGAGCGGATCTGTCAATGTAGGTCAAATCAATATGAGTATCCATACCGGTACCCATATTGATGCACCTTTTCATTTTGATGATGATGGAAAAAGAGTGATTGATTTGGATCTCGACTTATATATGGGAAATGCCCGAGTTATCCATTTACCAAACAAGACAAGCATCGGAGTCGATGAATTATCCCATATAGATCTACAAGCCGTTACCCGTCTGTTAATTCGCACGGATGCATGGAAGGATCGAAGTGTGTTTCCACAAACCATTCCACATATCCAGCCAGAATTAGCGGCATATCTTTCAGAACACGGCGTCCGTCTAATTGGACTTGATTTACCATCAGTAGATCCACTGGATAGTAAAGAGCTGTCTGCCCACCATGAACTTGCCGATCATGGCATTCACATTTTGGAAGGACTTGTATTAGACGGTATCGAACCGGGTAATTATGAGTTGGCAGCCCTCCCTCTTCCTTTGGTCGAAGCCGATGGAAGTCCGGTACGTGCTGTGTTGAAAAAGTCACCCTGACAATATGTTTTCAAAAAACGAGCCAGATCAAAAACTGATTTGGCTTGTTTTTTTTGTAATCATTTACTATCAAATTTATCTCCCTAAACCACGTGCATCTATGTTATAATTTTCAGAATTCATCACTAAGAGTGGAGGTCCGAATATGGAAAACTTTTATTTATTCATCATCATGTGCATCCTTCTCATCATCTTACCTGGTCCAGATACAGCAATAGCCACAAGGAACACCGTTACCGTGGGGACTTCGGGAGGTTTTAAAACGATATTCGGCACATGCTGTGCCCTGCTCATTCATACATCTGCTGCCGTTTTCGGACTTTCAGCAATCATTGTGAAATCCGCTTTATTATTTTCCATCTTCAAATATGCCGGTGCCGTTTACTTAGTATATCTAGGCTTCAAGACACTATGGGGATTAAGGAATAAGCAAGTGGCCGCAGCGGCGGAAACGACGGTCAAAAGTAAGTACGAAAACCAGTCATGCTTTAAGCAAGGATTCCTTACCAATCTGCTGAACCCTAAAGTGGCCGTCTTCTTTTTAACGTTTCTGCCTCAGTTCGTGAATCCGGGGAATGATACGTTTTTACCATTCCTTATCATGGGCATGACGTATACCGTTTTAACTGCGTTGTGGTTTGTATTTTATATCTATCTGTTGAACCAAATCAGTGCTTTTATGAAAAAGCCTAGAACCCAAACGATATTCGAGGGGATAACCGGGACGGTCTTGATTGGTTTCGGGATAAAGCTTGCTCTAGAAAAAGCTCATAATTAATTTGAACTGCACCCTAATTGTTAGACATTGGAGGTGCAGTTTTAATATATCGGGGTTCTGGTATAGGTGTAGGGATTTAAGTACTTGCTGATTTACGTTACAAAAAACCATAATTTGGTTTTTAATGCAAGGAGGAAAAAGAACATGACAACCATTGAAGTTAAGAAAACAAAAGATATCGGATTAGGTTCACTTTCTTTCGTGCTATGTTTATTGGGAATATTGTTTACGTTTGAATTTGGCGATAAATCTTGCATGGGAGATCATATTTTACATACTATCGGACTTAGCTCCTGGTCAAATGGAGATTCAGGTATTCATTATACTGTGTTCTATTCGGCTATATTTTTCATCCCCTCCTTCATAATTGGTCATATATATCCTGATAATAGAGGAGCAAAAGCAGGGAAAATCATATCAGGCATCCTATCGGTTCTCACCCTTTCAGCACTAATAACGTTTATTATCTCTTTTTTATCGGCCTGGGTATGAGCCCAATAATGCCGAGCTCATACCCCACTTAGAGTTCAGTCACTCAACATACCCATTCACGAAAAATCCAATCGTTTCGAGCTCGTCCACAGTTAAATCCCGCTTTAATTCTTTAGCCAATTCCTGCTCCATTAAAGCCCGGTTTCCCCGATGTTCGACCACCGCTCTGGCACATTCTTTCATTAGCTTAAGCTCCGCCTCCATCTCCAGTTTCGTACGAGGCTGATCATGATGGGAAAGTATATAGGTTTCGGCATCATAGGCTTCTATTTTCTTAAGAAGCAGCAAAGCCTGTTCAGCCGTATAATTCCATTTTTCCGCATAAAGATTGGCATACAGGCAATCTCCCAGAAATAAGGTCTTTTCCTCCTGTATATAAATGATGCAGGAATCATTGGCATGGTCGCCGCCGACATGTTCGATGACACAGGTTATCTCGCCAAGATCGATCGTCATCGTTTTTTCAAAGATGATATCGGGCAGGGGAAGGGAAATCTCTCTATTCGTCCCATGTTCCAATTTGATTGCATCGGCACAAAAGGCAATCTCCGTTCCTTCTTCGACACGTTGGTCAAGGGCCTGATCTTCCCATGAAAGCTGCTGCATATCTTTAATGTTCGTGTATGTTTTTTCCTGACAAATCACCGGAATCCCGATATTCTCTAGTCCGAATACATGGTCCCAATGTGAATGGGTAAGCACGAGGAAATTCCCGCTTATATCATTCCGAAGCAATTCGTCCTCAAAGAGCTGCGCATGCCTGACAGAGTTACCGGCATCGATGATGAGCGTTTTCTTGTTTCCCGTAACGGCGGCAAGGACCGGGCGATCCGTTTCCTGAACTGGAGGCAGGTAGGCAATATGTTTCGATAGGTGCTGTAATGTTTGCATGTTTCTGTTCTCCTTACGATTGTTGTGATTAGCTTGCTCAAGTATAGCAAATTACATATGTATTCATAAGATAATCTCCGCAAAAGGCTAAAAAGACAACAATCACTAAGATTGCTGTCTTTTTAGTCATGTTTCAAATGAACCTATTGAAATATACCGTAATTTTCGAGAGGGCATTTAAAAAGGTGGCCTTAAAAAAGGACTCTTCCCTTTTCCGATCCTCTGGCAATTGTCTATATTTTTTATTGTCAGCAATGAGTGTACTATTTTTGATTTTTGAATCCATCGCTCCTATCAACTGCGCTGCAAATCTTTCACTATCGATGACCACCATCGATTCTGTATTTAAAAAGGCAGATCGAGAATCCAAATTGTAGGAACCCACTGCACTTAATCGTTGATCATAGACAACCGATTTACCATGCAAAGAATAAGGCTTTGAATATTCATATACCCTTGCCCCCGTCTCAACGACGCTATCCCTAAAAGCCAAGTAACCGGAAAAAGCGATCATGTTCGGGGTTGATGCAGCCGAGTTGGTAAGTATGGTCCAATCAGCCTTTGAATCCAATTGCTTCGGTACATATTCCTTCAAGGCATCCGCAGGGACAATATAGGGACTTTGGATGTATACCGATTGATTGGCGTTTGCAGCAATATCCAGTAAAGATCTCCACACAATGGGGTATTTGTTGAACCGTTCGATCGGATTATGAATGAAGGACACTTTTTTAGTAGGTGTAGTAGCCTTGCCCCAATCGACGACTGGGTTCACGAAATCGGTTTCAGTGCGCAAAGCTTTGCTGTATTTTTTCGCTAATGCATCTCTTTCGCGTTTTCCTTTTTCCGTTTGCCTTTTCGACAGGTCCGAAAAAATATCGCTCGTATACGGATGGGTCCATAATTCATCCAAATAGCCCTTCATTTCAACGATTACACTATCTTTCTCCTCTTTAGCATTGAAAATGAGTACATCCCTGTCATAGACAAAATTCCTCGGCGGTTTGCTTGCTAAGTACTTATCGGCAATATTCCTCCCTCCGATGATGCCTAACTTTCCATCTACCGTGATGATCTTGTCATGAAGGCGATTATGCCAGGTCCACGGCTTAAATGGCTTAAAGGTTTCGTAATATCTTAATTCAATGTTTTCATGTGAAGCCAATGCATAACGGGCACTGCTTAATTGGCCTCTGAGTCCATGAGCTATTCCATCCAGAAGGATTCGGACTTTGACACCACGGTCAGCCGCATCGATCAAGGCTCCAAGAAAAAGCTCGGTTGATTCGCCTTTTCCGAAAGCATAGTAGGCGATATCGATTGAATGCTGGGCCTCCTGGATCATTCGCATTCTGGCGAGTCCCGACTCATAACCGTCTTCGAAAAGCAGGACACGATCCAAGGTGGCTTCCTTCTCTCCCATATATTCACTTACCTGTTTAATCGGCCTGTCTTCTTCTTTTTCTGCTTTGGGGAAAAGAACAACAGCCGTCACAACTACATAAAGGAAATATAATAGAAGAACAAGTAAAAATCCTTTGATTGCCGTTTTTACAGTCATTGAGCACTCCCCTCTTAAGCGATATTTATTACTATTCGTAATATGCAAAGACTCTATTCAACATCTGCAGGCTTGATACATTTGACGGGGCAGCGAGCGGTGCTGAGTGGAACCGGGAGGATTTTTTTTCTTTTAAATGTGACAAAGTGGTGAACATGAAAGCAGTTGCATAATATGATATAGAAGGAGGGATTTCATGCTTAAACAACCTGATAGAATAAGTATCTTCAATTATTGTTTTGCATTAGGGGTATCAGAGGTTTTCTTTTTATCCAGCTTTTATCTTTCCATTCTGGACGTTTCATTATTTGCGATCGCTTTGCCATTTTCCGCTTTATTTCTAATGTTCTCCTTGTACCTATTCCTTCGAACGCACAAAGCAGTTAAGACCTTACCCAACCAGGATGAACGAAGAAGGGAAATACATGCATTCTATCATCAATCTTTCGGGATTTTCACGATCATTTTTTTCACTTTACTTTTTGTTGCATTAGCCTTCATTCCCTTGCTCGATAACGGAGGGCATCTCTATCTTCTTTATTGTTTACCGATGGCCTTGCTTTGTATGATTCCTGCGATTGTTTCTTATAAAGGGATGAAATTATTCAAACAGGAAAACGGCAGGAATTTAACGAAAATCTAATTGATTTTACTTATATTCAAGATTACATCCAGGTTTTTTAGTTGAATGTATAGGGAAAATGAGGATATAATAATAAATATAAAAAAAGACACTGGTTAAACCAGCGTCTCAATGAACAGCAAACTGCATAAAGAGCAGCGGCTTTCTGTGGTAAGTCAGTTGCTACTCGATCATGAAAGTAACCTTTTCCTACATACATCTGGCCGGATGGTATGGAGGGGGTTACTTTTTTAATGTAACCGCGATTACTGCGACGATTAAAGAGGCAAATGAAATCATTAGCATCAGTCCGTCCATAATAGAAATCACCAGCGACACCCCCTTTCTGAAAAGGAGTGACCGCTGCCCACTATACCAAATTGCTGTCCATTTACTATTATATCTGTATTTACTTGTTATTTATAGCCAAAAATAGATGTATTTAGTCTTCTTGATGCTTTACATAAAAAAAATCCCACTTAAAGTGAGAACCATTTTTGCATGTAGCATGTATATCCTTTATTGTTCCACTACACGGCCATCTTTATAAATGTGGAACCACCCAATCGTTCCTGTGCCGCCTTGATCGATCCAATCTTTATTAGCTGCTTTAAAGTTGTAATATGATTTTCCGTTGCCATCTTTCAGCAATCTGCCATCACCGCTGAATACGATGTTGCTGCCAAGCTTCTTCTTCCCTAACGCGATCGCGTCTTTCTCCGTGAACTGTCTTCTTTCCACCTTATTTTCATCTAAAGCAGCCCATGTCTTCGGTCCGACGATACCATCTGAAGCTAAGTTATGATCCACTTGAAACTCCCTTACCACATTTTGTGTTTGGGTACCGAAAATCCCATCAACACCTACATGATATTTAACATCTTTAAGGCTTTGCTGTAAGTCTCTTACATAACTTGAACGTGAGCCTTTCTTGAGGGTCGGGCGTGTTTCCGCCTTCGTTTCGATTTTCTGGATTTGACTTCCCTTTGATGCCGCTTCGGTATTTGAAGTCCCCGTTCCTAAAGGAGCCAACATCAAAGCAACTGTTGGAATCATGACCAATAATTTTTTCTTCAACACATATAACCTCCATTCAAATGATCACTCCTGCAGGTTTCTGACACTTCCCTTGGAGCCCATTCATTATAACGCAAGGAGTTATTTTATTGGTGTTTTATTACTTTAATTATAAAAAATGGTAAATATGATTCATCGTGTCATTTCCAAAAGCCAGCATATGATGGAAGTCCCGTTTCATGAATAAAAACAAGAGGGGGTTTACCTAGGTGTGCGAGACTCCTGCGGGAAAAGCGCGTGCCTGGAGCGGAAATCACGTTCATATTTTACACTCCCTCAAAAAAACTAGGCAATCTTAATTAATATCGAGTTTGTCTACAGTCTGAAGAATATCACCCCATTCAGTTTGTATACACAAAAGGGGTTCGGAAAACATATCTTTCAACACATGATGATGTTCCCAAACCAACACCTTCAACTCCTCAGGTATAGTTTCTAACTAAACGTTATAACATAGTTGATTGGAGAGGAAGGTGCGAGACTCCTGCGGGCGCAAGCCGAGGAGGCTCCCTGACCGCCCGCGGAAAGCGAGCGCCTGGATCGGAAATCAACGTGCAAATTGTACAAACCGCAAAAAAACTGTAGACATACTCGATTTTCATCGAGTTTTGTCTACAGTCTAAAATCATCCCCTATAGGAGGTGATTTTGTTTTTATTGATTTTCTGGCTGTTGTTGATTCTGCCCTGGCATCCCAGTCCCCATTCCCATCAAGTTGGTGGCAAGCGGCACCATATTTTTCATTTTCCCGCCTTTGCCGCTCAACATTTGATATGTGGCAATACCTATTCCAACCGAAGCGACAACTGGTAAAATTTTATCCATGTTTGCTCTCATTTACATCACCTTATTTTTTATATTTTTGTTCATTGCCTGAACTCTTATATCTTGTTCAAAAGAACCCTAAAAATTCAATTAGTTCGTTACCAAAACAATTAGTAATAAAAACATGTTAAATAGGGAAAATTCTTTCAGGAGGGATATTATGCAAGTACTCTTCGAATGGGGTGAATATTCATGCCAATGTTAGATGCGGACGGCATCAGCTTGCATTATTCTGTTAGGGGTAAAGGGGTTCCTATTGTTTTTATCCATCCTCCTGTACTGACCAGTGTGAATTTCGAATACCAATTGGAGAAATTATCCGAAGAATTCAAAATCATCACTTTTGATATTAGGGGTCATGGAAGAAGTCAGTATTCAAGACAGCCAGTAACTTATCCCCTGATTATAGAAGATATCAAACATCTGTTGGATCATTTGAAAATTAAAAAAGCATTCATATGCGGATACTCGACAGGCGGCTCCATCGTATTGGAATTCTTGCTGAGTTGTGCCGACAGGGCTCTAGGTGGAATTGTAATAGGCGGAATGTCCGAGGTGAAGGATACATCTTTAAAGCAAAAGATTTCTTTAGGCATATCACTTGCCCAGAAAAACGCAGTTCCCATTCTTGCGCTTTCCATCTCATGGAGCAATTCGAATACCATTAAGCTGTTCAACAAAATGTTTAATGAAGCCCTAAAAGGAGATGCCCGTAATATCGAGCAGTATTACCATTATAGTTTGCATTATACCTGTACCCATCAGCTTGGGAAAATCAATCTTCCAACTTTACTGATCTATGGCAAACAAGATAAACCAATGTATCGCTATGCACATTTATTGCATGAAAAATTGCCCTATCCGGAATTAAGATTCATTGATCATGTAAAGCATCAAATCCCTACAAAAGCGGCCAATGAATTAAATGAAAGTATTAAGCATTTTATCCATTCACAATCCGATTGATTTTTCCGATTGCAATTCAATCTTTTGCGATCTACATATCATAAATTTATGGAGTGAAAAAATTGGGAAGAGATAAAGGTAGACTGATTCATTTATTATTTCTATTGCTAGTCACTGCAGTTTTTATTTGGTCAGTGATTAAGCCTGAAGGATACTTGATATGGACAATGGAAGTCCTTCCTGCCGTAGTGTTTCTGATTTATGTCATGGCCACATATAATAAATTCCGCCTCACTACATTATCCTATTTCGTCATTGCCGTTCTTTCAATTACCATGTTCATCGGTGCCCATTATACGTACACAAAAGTTCCTCTATTTAATTGGATAAAAGATCATTACGATCTACCCCGGAACCACTATGATCGGTTTGGTCATTTCCTAAAAGGTTTACTTGCGATTGTGATTAGGGAAATAGTAATCCGTAAAACTCCCCTAACAAAAGGACCGTGGTTATTTGCTGTCACAGTAAGTTTTGCGCTTGCCATTGGAGCACTCTATGAAATCATCGAATGGATAGCTGCCATCATTTCAAAAGGCAGAAAAGCTTCAAAGGACTTTTTAGGAACACAAGGTGATATTTGGGACGCACAATGGGATATGGCATTAACCTTGATCGGCTCTATCATCGTATTGTTCACCTTGTCCAAACTTCATGACAAGCTGTTGCGAAAAGTGAAAAATTGAATTAAAAAAGAGTGACCTATATAGGTCACTCTTTTTTAATTAGGATTTGATTGTTAATATGATGTTCCATATGTTCGAGATAGTCTTTTATTAGCCACTCCAATGATTTTAGTTGATTATTTCCTATATCACAAAGATTAGATAATCTATCATTTGGTGTATTCGTTATTATATGAATGATTTGCTTATTTAAAGCACAAAAAAGGTTAACGATCTCATCCAATGGTCGCTCTTGGTAATTCTGGACTAATACCCATTGGTCTTGATTATATGATTGTATAACATATGGGTGTTCTTCGTACTGCATCTTGATGAACCTATTCATATTGTTCAATGCAGAATCGCATAGATGTCCTAAAATCTCTTTTTTGGACCATTTGTGTGGCATTGGCCGATGATTTAATTCTTTTTCTGTCATCCGGTTGAACTCTTCAGGTATGAAGCCTATCCAATGATTGATTCCATCTATTACATTTTTCAATTTGCACTCCCCCTAAGTTTTACCTAAAGGATTTTTATTCGGCAACCAACCGGAAAATACCTCCTTCTTTTGTTGAATATAATCAACATCGTTCAATAACAGAACCAAAAGAAAAAACCGAAATCTACAAAAGGATTTCGGTTCAGACTATAGAGTTTTACATGCAGTTTTTTTCTAACAGACATGCCAGTTGATTTCAGAAATCCGCTCCCTTTCGACTGCCTGCCAAGCCTCCCAGACGCAAGCGTTTCCGGGGTCTCGACTAGCCAGTTTTTCGGCAGGAGTGTCGCATATTTCTTCCATCCATTAAGGATGACAGGAAAAAAATATGAAGGATAAACTAGTCTTAAATAGGGTTTGGAATAAGACGAGCCAGCAGTTTTTTCTTTTAAAACTCAAAGTTGACTGGAGCGGGTGTTCGAGACTCCTGCGGGAAAAGCGTGGCAAGGGAGACCCCGCAGGCGCGCCGAGGAGGCTCCCTGACCGCCCGCGGAAAGCGAGTGCCTGAAGTGGAAATCTAAATTTTACACCGCCAAAAAAAAAACTGTGGACAAATTGATTTCTATCTTTTTAAACAAAGTTAATTGTAAAGGGTGTTCGAGATTTCAGCGGGGAAAGCGTATCCAAGCTTTGACCCCATAGGCGCAAGCTAGTGACTGGAGGCAACGTTCAAATTTTTTGACCAATCATGATTGTACTTGCTTACTGCCCTTTTTTTCATTGATGGCTTTCTGATCGATTTTTGTATAGATGCGTTCCACTTCGATTTTGTCATGCAACAGAAGCTCGCGGTTTTCTTTTAGCAGTTGAGTATAAGATTTCCTTCTTCTAGACATTTTTTAATTCACCTCTCAATTGATTGAATTCCTTCTGTAAAACTACGATCGGAAGCTCGTATAGTTGTTTATTATATTTTTTAAAAATCCCGAATTTCAGAAGTTCTTGTATAAGTTCTTCTTTTTTTGCTTCTCCCTTTGCACTTGATTGGGTAATCATCAAGGACCCTCCTTAACAAAAATACAGACTTTTGGTATTTGGGGCTGCCTAGCATCCGATCCCACATGGAGAATCTCCACTTTTTCCTATTGCTTCCCCATATAAGGGCATGCTCTGCAAAGTCTTCGCATTTCCTCCATTGTTCGTATGTACTGCTTTCTTGGTGTAGTTTCAATACTCGATCATATACATCAAATCCAAATCGCTTCATTTTATCCGAAAGGATATCTATCGCGGCGCAGGGCTTCGAATGAGTCAGGTCGCCGGCACCAAAGAGCGCAACTTTCACTCCAGCAAAGTCCACTTGGTCAATTTCTTCATAAAACTCGTTTGCTTCATACGGTACATCTTCAAGATTCCATGTATATAAACCAATAAAGGCCAAATCAAAGTCCTTTAAAGCATCAACTTCAACAGTATCCAATCTTTCCATATATACTTCACAGCCGACAGCCTTCATTCTATTCTTTATGTTTATAGCCATTTTCTCGGTATTACCGGATAAACTGACATAACCAATGAATACCTTCATCTATATCACCTTCCTAATTGAGAATTAATTTCATTACACACTTCACTATAAATGAAAATGATTCTCATTGTCAATTATTTACCTCCGTTATTATATGCTGATGAATATTAGGAACGTATATTTCAGCTTCATTTTCCTTGTTTGTAATGCTGCTGGGACGTTCAAACTCATTCCTCGAAAAAAAGAGCCCTTTTTACTCATAGAGTAAACGGGCTTTCGATTAATCTAATAATCTATTATCCTAAATCTTTAATCTTATAATTAATAAAATTTTACAATTTCTTCGAAAGGTAAGAACGTTTTTTCTCCTGGTTGTTCATTCGGCTCACCAAATGGCATTTGAGCTATCAACGACCATTTGCCTGGAAGATCCCAAGTTTTCATCACTTCTTCATCAATGATCGGATTATAATGCTGTAAAGATGCCCCTATGCCTTCCGCTGTTAAAGTCATCCATATTGCATACTGCAGCATAGCACTTCCTTGATGGGACCAATATGGAAACTGTTCTATATAGGAGGGGGCTTTTTCTTGCATTTGTTCTATCGTTTCTTGATTTTCAAAGAATAGAATGGTTCCCACTCCATCACGAAATCCTTGCAGTCGTTCCACAGTAGCCGCAAAGCTCTCTTCCGGGACACGGGAACGAAGTGTTTCTTTTACAATATCCCAGAACCTTTCATGCTGGTCATCCATCACCACCACCACTCGTCCGCTTTGCATATTAAATGAAGTTGGTGCATGTAAAGCGATTTTTAACAATTCATTGATTCTTTCCTTCGAAATATCATCGTTCTTTTTCACCTTACGGATGGAACGGCGATTGATGATTGCTTCTTTTACATTAGTTGTAGTTGCTGACATTTTGAGTCCTCCAATTTTATGTTTCATTTCATTTTATTTAATAAAAGGCTTTTAGCAGTTCACCTTGCCATCACATTGCAAGCCATCAAATTCATCCCGTTTATTTTTTGCTTCTTCCTTCTCAATGACTTGCGCTAGCCTTTCTTTGCTGGCTAGTCCTTGAATGACTTCATCACCAATAATGAACGTCGGGACAGCCCTGATATCTGCTTCTTCATAAGCATGTTTGAGTGCTTGCTGGTGCACTTCCCGATACTTTCGGGACACTAACGCTTCTCTAAAGGCATCTATAGGAAGCTCAACTTCACCCGCTAATTTTGTCAATACTTCAATATCTTCAATATTTTGTTCCTCTTGAAAAAACGCGGTAAATACTCTGTTGTGGAATTCGTTCCCTTTTCCGTGCTCCTTTGCAAAATGGCAGCCTTCGAATGCCAGATGTGTATATGGATGCGGGGAGACACGGGGTAAACGCATATCAACCCCTAGCTTTTTCGCAACAGGAAGAATGTAAGAATCCCATGAATTCAACTTATCGGGTTCCTTCCATGGATCAATTTTCGTATATGGACTCGGACGCAATTCAAATGGCATCCATTCCACTTCTACATCCTTTTCCTTCACGATTTCGTCCAAAGGCCCTTTACCTAAAAAACAAAATGGACAAATAAAATCAGAATATGCTTTAATTTTCACTGTCATCATATATTCCCTCACTTTTCAATATCAGTTAAACTTGTAACCAAAATAGTTACAATACAGAGCAAAAAAAATCAATATAATTACATGGCATTCAGTAACTGTACAGTCGATTGCTTCCTGCGATTGTTCACTACCTGCTGTAATCATTTTAGTTACAGGTTAGAGGAAAGTCAACCATTATTTTAAATAAAAAAAGTTTGTAAAGAAAAATTTGCTTTTCTCTACAAACTTTTTTATTAACACTTCCTTACATCTCGATTTGTTCGTTAACGGGTTCTCTCTTTTTCCTTCTCTGTTTTTTCGATTTTTTATAGTACAGCAATTCGTATATACATGGAATGACGATCAGTGTGAGCAGTGTGGAAACAGCTAGCCCGCCAATGACAACGATCGCCAAGCTTTGTGAAACCAAGCTTCCTGTTTCCGCCTTTTTATATAAAAGCGGCAGCATGGCACAAATCGTTGCTACAGCCGTCATTATGATTGGACGGAATCTTGTGGCTGTCGCTTCGACGATCGCATCACGGATGATCATTTTTTCTTCGTTTTGTTTGACTCGATCCAAAAGCACAATCGCGTTTGTCACAACAATTCCTATTAACATGAGAGCACCTAGCAGTGCTGTAATATCAACTGGAATTCGGCTGATAACCAATCCTAATACTGCTCCAATGGCAGCGAATGGCAAGGAAAATAGAATGGCAATCGGTGCTCTGATCGATTTAAAGGTTATAACCATGATTAAAAAGACAATGCCGATCGATATTAACATCGTAAGGAATAAATCGGAAAAATCATCTGTCTGCTGAGCACTGGCTCCGCCGACTAAAATCTCTACATCATCCGGAATACTAAGGCCTTTATTCTCTTTATCTCCAAATATCTCAAGATTTATTTTGCTTGCAATATCGGACAGCTTAGTTGGATCGACCGTTGCCGTTAATTGGAGATATGTTTCTCCATCTTTATGGAACTGCGTTGTTGCGCTCTCTTCGCTCTTTAAAGAAGCAACTTTTGACACTGGGGCTAGACCCCCGTCGGTCATGATCGGAATGCTTTTTAAATCCTCTGGTTTTTTAGGATCCAAGATTGGTTCAAGGACGACAGGAGTTTGCTTATCCTGTAAAATTATATGGCCGATAGGCGTTTTATTAAGCATGATACCCAATTGTTGGCCGATTTGTTCTGTATTGCCTTTAGCCGGATCTACCGTGAATGAATAAATGGTTTTCTTTTCATCCTGGTTCGTTGTAACCTCTTCGATTCCTTTAATATCCTGAATTCTTTCTTTGACATTATTGGCCGTACGTTCCAAATCTTCTGCATTACTGCCGATCACATCTATCGTAATGTTCGTCTTTGATGCTCCCATCATAAAGGAAGAGGCTTGGGCCGTAAGCTTCGCATCAGGATAGTTTTCTTGTTCCTTTTCCATTTTTTTCAGGATTGCATCTACATTTGCTTTATCCTTTACCAGGATGCCGAAAATCGCTTCTGTAGGTGATGCGACTTCTCCATATTGTGCTGTCTCGGGCGAGTTTCCTAATTGCATGAAAATATTATCCACTTCACTCATACCCTGCATCGTTTCTTCGAGTTCAATCGCTTTTTCCTTTACTTTCTCATAGGGCTGATCATTTGGATAAGTTAATGTCACGGAGACATAGTCTGCTGAAGAATTATCAATCGCCCCTTTTGGCATGGCAAAATATGTACCAATGGAACCGACAAACAACAGCATCGCAACAATCAGGACAACCCATTTATGGTTTAGTGACCAAGTAACCAGCTTCGTAAAACGCTTGGCCGGTCGATGTTTTGGCAGCTCCGTCCTTTTCAGCAATCCTGCGCTCATTAACGGAACAACCGTCAATGCCACAATTAATGAAGCCAGCAAAGAATAAGTGACAGTCAAAGCAAAAGGAAGAAGAAACTCCTGAAGCCCTCCATTCAATAAAGCAACCGGCAAGAAAACGGCAACAGTCGTAAGGGTTGAAGCTGTGATTGCCACTCCCACCTCTTTCGTTGCATCCATCACCAATTCGACTGAAATCTTCTCCTGCTGCATTTTCCGGAAAATGTTTTCAATAACGACAATACTATCGTCCACCAAGCGCCCGATCGCTACAGCTACACCGCCCAGCGTCAAAATATTCAGCGTCACTCCCGACAATGACAGCAAAAATAACGTAAAGCCAAGAGATAGCGGTATGGATACGATTGTAATGAATGTAGATCGTACATTCCGTAAAAAGACCATGATTACAATCGTAGCGAATAGCGCACCCAACAGAACTTCTTTTATCATCGTCTGAACGGACGTCTCCACCATATCAGCTGTAGATAAATAAATGGTCGATTTCTGGTCACTATACTTTTCATTAATTTCTTTCGCTACTTTTTCAACCTCTTTACTGATTGTGACAGCATTTGATTGACTGTCCTTGATAATGCTTAAATCAATGCTTTCCTTTCCATTAAAACGACTGATGAGGTTGCCATCATTCGCTTCTTCAACATTTGCTATCTCTCCAAGTGCGACATTCGGAGTCACCTTCAGCGCTTCTAATTTTTCAATACTTGTTAAATCACCGATAACCTTGATGTTACTTGCCTTCCCATCAATCACTTTTTCGCCTACGGCCAGAGCTGCATTCTGACCGTTAAGGACGCTCATGACATCTTGAATGGAGACTTTCTTTTTAGCCAATTCTTCATTATCCACTTTGACTGAAAGAATGGATTGCGAAACCCCGAATGTCTGGACATCCGAAACCCCTTTAATATCTTTATACAAAGGCTCCAATTCTTTCTTGGCAAAGTCTATATTTTCAGCTGTTAACCCATCCTTAAAAGTAACTGATACAAATGAAATGGGAATCATTGACGTATTTAACTGTGTAACAGTAGGCTTTGCCATGCTCTGCGGCAATGCTACACTGCCTAATGCTTCCTGAACATCAAGTTTCGCTTGTTTCATATCCGATCCGGCTTCAAAGAATAGATCTACTTTAGAAAAACCATCTCCAGTGGTGGAGTATATGGAACTCTTTCCTTTAACGCCCGTAACTGCCCTTTCAATCGGATCTGTAACTTGTGCTTCCATCGTTTTCGAATCGGTGCCCTGCCCCATTGTGATAATCGTAACTTGTGGATTATCGGCAGATGGTAAAAATTCCATCGGCAGTTTAAAATAACTGACAACTCCTATCATCAAAATAAATATGGTTACCAATGAAACGGCAGCCTTGTTCTTAAACGACCACTTAGTAAAAAACTCCACGCACTAATCACCCCTGAATAAAATTTATAAGAAAATAATTCCATTTCAAATCTTACCATATATTACTAATGTTGGAGTGTTAATTTTTTATTGATTTTTATATTTTTTTATGTCTATCGATGCGGAGAACTTTTTCCATATAAAAAAAGGCTGCACAGCAGCCTCCAGTTTTTAGACAAAAGGGGTTTCTAAATTTCAAAACAAAGTTGATTGGAACGTAAGGTACGAGACTCCTGCGGGAAAAACGTGTCCAGGGGAGACCCCGCAGGCGCAAAGGCGCCGAGGGCGGAACGCCCGCGGAAAGCGAGTACCTTGAGTGGAAATCAACGTTCAAAATGCACAAACCTAAAAAATGAAGAAACGCGATTATTTATACCCTCTGATAAAAAGCATAACGATAGCCAAAACCATTATCCCGATAAGTAATAACGGGCCGATGCCCGAGCTATACACGAAGTATACCGTGATGTGGCGAAAAATGAGCACCACAAGAAATAGGAATAACAGGAAACACAAAATCATGATCAGAGCGGTGTTTTTATTCCGATACAAGTAACCAGCCCCATTTTAATAGCTTTATTTCCACTAAGGAAAAATTCATGCGAATCCAAGCCCTAACAACAACCTTCCGTTAAGAAACAATATGCAGCCCATGTTTTGTACTATTCTTTATATCAAATAAAAAAAGGCTGCCGCAGCAACCCGATTCTTCGAAAATCCTCTGGACCAAAAACTACATTTCCTGAAGTTCATTGACCGTCACAAACGTATACCCTTCGTTCGTTAACTCTCGTAAGATCCCTTCAATCGCTTGAAGCTCTTTACCCGTATCATCATACATCGGATGCATCAGGATGATCGAACCTGGTTTTATATTTTCCTTCACATACTTCACTTTGTCAGAAGCGGTAGTGTAATAGCTATCTGGTTCCAGATCCCAGGTAATGGTCTCTCTATCATTTTTATTTAAATAATAAGGCAAACCTATGATTTTTTTCCCGTTTGGAGGCCGGACATCAATTTCACCCTCATATCCGGCGTTCTGAATCAATTTATCCGTTTTCTCGATTTCCTCCTTGATATAAGAAGGCGATTTGAACACCATCCGCCTGTGCGAATACGTATGATTCCCAATCTGATGTCCCGCTTCCGCTATTTTCCCAGCTTCCTCCGGGTACTTTTCGATTTCGTTACCGATCAGGAAGAATGTAGCTTTCACATCGTATTTAGCCAACAACGGCAGAATCTCATTTACATTCTTCGATGGGCCATCATCAAAAGTCAAAGCGACCACTTTTTCATTCGTCTCGACATTATCCGTTAATCCACCGAACACCTGATAGGTTCTCGAATTCATTAATTTATACGTACCAAGCAACAGCAGGAAAACAACCAGGATTCCCAAGCCAATGAATATCAGTTTCTTTTTCATGCAAATACCTATCTTTCTATAAGTTTTTTAATTCAATGACCTATTATAGCAAATCATTGAACAAAAACACTTATTGCTCTCTCCGACCGAGCCGTCCACACTCACTTTACATGTATCAACTCAAAACGCTCACACACCAGCAGCATATCCTCTTTAAAGGTGTGCCCGATTTTGTCCAGTTCTTCTTTAAAAAATTTCTCATGGGCATCCCACCAGTAAGTATAGGTACGATCTCCTTCCCCTTCTGCAATCGCAAACTCTTCACTCACTTCATTCATGGGCAATACTTCGACTTTCACTGTTTGTATGATGGCTAAGGGCAAATCCTCACTGCTTAAGATAATGCTGTAATCACCCACGGATGGTAATGGTTCATTTTCCTCTCCGTAAAAAACATGCCCAGAGCATGTAGCCGTTTTTATCCCATCCATCACTAACTGAGCCAAATGATCGGGATCTGCCCCGAATTGCCATGCACTGACTGACTGGGGTTTTTCATCTTTCCCTTGCCAATATTCATTCCAATATAATTCCGCTTTGACATTCACTCTATGATTCTCCATTCTGTTCTGACATAAAGCATATTTGAATGATTATTATTCTTAAAATTTTCGTTCATCTGTCATTTACTATTTTCACTTCTGCATTCATTTAGCTGTTCCCATTCACTTAAATACATACGATTCTTGATTTTTTTTGGATTCACTAGTTTACTAATCAAACTCCAAACTGTTTCCGTCAGGATCATTAAAGTGAATTTTAGCGTGGGCATATTCCCCGTGAGGCATCACGAAAGGTTCAACTGGTAAAAATCCAAAAGCCTCTCTTGGCGCATAGCCTCTATCTTCAAGCCATGCGACTGAGCTCTTTAGATCTGCCAATGATACTTGAAAAGCGATATGCCGTAGGGAGGGATGATACTCAACCTCTACTTTTTCCGTTTCCCAAAGCCCCAGCCAACTTTTATCCTTATCAATCCATAGAAAAGCCAGGTTGTCTTCAACCTTATGATCCAACTGCAAACCAAGCCCTTCATAGAATTCAATGGAACGATTCAAATTACTAACCGGTAAATGTGCTTCATATAAACCTCTTATCATTGAATAATCCCCTTTTAATCAGAACTATATCCACCATCCTGATTCAATCCCTTTATCTTATTATTCTGCGTGGCCATTCCATTTCACCCGTTAACAACAAAGTGATGATGATTACCCAAAATATAAAGAATGATGAGGAGAAAACCAATGAGATGATGGAAATCATGTTTTTCTCCGATTTCTTCAAAATTCCCATGACAGAGAGGACGATGCCGGAAACCGTAAGGAAAAATGTGATATAACCACCAGTCAAGTTTCCGATATTCCCTATTCTGATAGGTGTAATAAAAACAGTAAAAAAGCAAATGATTCCAATGATGAATGAAGTAAAACTAATTACACCGTACCTCTTCTGAATACAAGCTTCGTTTTCCATCGAGCTCACCCCTTTCATCAGTTTTTAAAGCCTATATACATCTATTAATATCTCACGCATAATTTTAACATATAATGCCAGACGAATTGTTGTGCACAAAAAATCGGGACAAAAGACCGTGAATTAAAGCTTCATTTTCATGCCTTCATGAGTGGCTTTGAATCCTAACCGTTCATAAAACCGCAGCGCTTCTTCCCGCTTTTTATCAGTCGTCAGCTGAATGAGATGGCAGCCCCGCTTCTTTGCACGGTCAATCGCATATTGAATTAACTTGCTTCCAATCCCTTTCCCCCGTTCTGTGGATGCCATCCGAACTCCTTCGATCGTAGCTCTCCAGCCGCCTTGATGGGTAATATAAGGTATGAACGTGATTTGCTGCACCCCAATGATTTCCTCACCAAGGCATGCAACGATCAATTCATTATTCTCATCTGCATCAATGGATTCAAATGCTTTTAGATAGCTTTCAGGAAGCGGATTTTCATATCGCTCCCTCTCCCTCCCCAATGCATCATCCGCAAGCATCCGTACGATTTCACTTAAGTCTTTTGCCGTCGCATTCCTGAATGTGACCATGGTATCCCTCCTCATAATGTACTTCCGTATCACCCTGATGTAAATCATTCCTTCATTAATAACTTCTGCCAATAGTCCGGCGGTCCTCTTTTCTGGAGGAAAAATAATGCAACTGTAAAATTTGGACCAACAAGAAAAGGACCCCCTCTAAAAGGAAGTCCTTCAATTCATTCATTATTAGGTAATTGGCGCAGGATTGAACAGTGCCAAATCATTATGCAGGCCCCAATGCTCTGCCCAGGTTTTCTTTTTACCGCTGGCCACTTCCAGAATAAGGTGAAATATTTCCCACCCGACTTCCTCTATGGTTGCTTCACCAGTAGCGATCGTTCCAGCATTTATATCGATCAGATCTTTCCATTGCTCGGTCAATGTATTTCGTGTAGATACTTTGATGACGGAAGCCATTGCGAGATTATAAGGTGTGCCTCTTCCAGTTGAAAAAACTTGAAGGTGCATGCCTGAAGCAAGCTGCAGTGTTCCGCAAACAAAGTCACTAGCTGGTGTAGCTGCAAAAATCAGCCCTTTTTCCGTTGCTTTTTCACCTGGAGCCAAAACGCCTGAAATGGGGCTGCTTCCGGATTTGGCAATGGAGCCTAATGATTTTTCAACTACATTGGCCAACCCGCCCTTTTTGTTTCCAGGCGACGGATTGGCACTTCGGTCGGCATCACCCAATGCAAGATAGTTATCATACCAATCCATTTCCTTTATTAAAGCTCTCCCCACTTCTTCATTCACTGCACGAGGCGTTAATAGATGAATCGCATCCCGTACTTCTGTGACTTCAGAAAATAGAACGGTTGCCCCTGCCCTGACTAACAGATCTGTGGCATATCCTACGGCAGGGTTAGCTGTGACACCAGAGAATGCATCACTTCCACCGCACTGGGTGCCGATGACTAATTCGGAAACCGGAAATGTCTCCCGCTGCCGGCGGTTCAACTTGATTAAACGTTCCTCGGCCATTTCCATAATGGATTGGACCATCCCCGCAAATCCCTGCTGATCCTGAAGTGAAATGATATCTGAATCGTCCCCGCTTGGATTTATTCTCATTGGAGACAGTTTTTCACACCCCAATCCAACTACCAAGGCTTCCCCGCCGAAATTCGGGTGTTTCGCAAGGTTCTGTATCGTGCGAATGGGAATGACCGCTTCCGGTGCATTGATAGCGACTCCGCATCCATAGTTGTGATTTATGGCGAAAACATCATCAACATTGGGATACTTCGGGAGTAGCTCTTTTTTTATCCGGTTCACGACGAAATCCAGCACGCCCACTACACATTGGACGCTTGTTGTAATGCCCAATATGTTCTTGGTTCCAACACTGCCATCTTCATTGCGGAACCCTTGGAATGTATACCCTTCAAGCGGGGGTAAAGTTTTCGGAATATCATTTGCTACCGGCAATTCCTTTAAATCCGGAGAAGACGGAAGTATCACCAGTGATTCGTCAATCCAACATCCCTTACTGATTGATTTAGCCGCATAACCGATAACTTCCCCATAGCGTATGATGGCTTCATTTTCGACTATGTCCATTAAAGCCACCTTGTGGCCTTGTGGCACTCTTTCTTTCAATTCAAGCCCACAAGGGAATACGGTTCCTTGATCCAAGCCCCCCGTATTAACAACGATGGCGACATTGTCGGTCCCATTCACCTTAATATAAAGCGGTACCTCCGTCAGTTGCGTTTTCGTATCCACTTCACCACTCCTTCATTCTAAAAAAGCAAACAGACATCACTAAACATACACGTGCCGGTAATTTTCAAAAATACTGTTTTTTTCCCTTATTTGACAAACACGGTTTTAATGGAAGTAAAAAACTCTTTTGCTGCTTCTCCTTGTTCCCTGGAGTGGGAGCTGGAGTTTTTCATGCCACCAAATGGCGCCTGTAATTCAACGCCTGCGCTCTCGGCGTTGACCCTGATCAATCCCGCTTCCATATCATTAACAAATGAAAGCAGATGTTTGATATTGGCTGTGAAAATCGAAGCACTAAGGCCATATTCCACGCTGTTCGCAAGTTGCAGGGCTTCTTCAACTGAATCAGCTTTCAATAAGGCAATCACCGGACCAAAAATTTCTTCCTGTACAATTGTCATATCTGACGTGCAATTATCAAAAATCGTAGGTTCTACATAAAAGCCATTTGCCTGAGGGCCTTCTTCAGCACGCTTCCCGCCAATTAGAAGTGCAGCACCTTCTTCCACTCCTTTTTCGATATAGGAAAGAACCGTATTCAATTGACTTTCGCTGGCACATGGTCCCATCCATGTCCCGCTGTCCAATCCATCCCCGATGGAAATGCCTTTCGTTTCTTTCACCAGCAGCTGCTTGAACTCTTCATATACTTCAGCTGCAACGATGACACGGCTTGTCGCGGTACATTTTTGCCCCGTTGAACGGAACGCACCTGTAATGACTGCTTCTACAGCCAGGTTAAGATCCGCATCCGCTGCAACGATCACCGGGTTTTTCCCGCCCATTTCAAGCTGGTATTTCGCTCCGCGTGCTAACGCCGCTTGTCCGATCCTTTTTCCAACGCCGTTTGAGCCGGTAAAGGTAATCCCGTTTACATCTTCGTGATCGGCGATGCCCTGCCCGATGACACTGCCCGGACCTGTAACCATATTGACAACACCCGCCGGGAAACCGGCTTCTTCAAAACACTCCATGATTTTCGCACAGGTGATGGCCGTCTCGGTGGCTGGCTTCACCACAATCGTATTCCCATATACGAGGGCAGGAGCCATCTTCCAGATTGGGATGGCGATCGGGAAATTCCAAGGTGTAATGACGCCGACTACACCAAGCGGAACGCGTGTCGTGAACATAAGTGCTGAACTGTCGGTGGATGGAATGACATCCCCCACCTTACGCATTCCTTCTCCTGCATAGTATTTCAGGATCGCAATACCGCGTGCCGTTTCCCCTTTTGTTTCAGCAAATGTCTTTCCCATTTCCCGTGTTGCACATTCTGCGATTTCATCAATTCGCTTTTCAAGAATCTGCGCTGCTTTATATAGATACTCCCCGCGCTCTGAACCAGCTAGTTTGCGCCATTTATCTTTCGCCTTTTTCGCTGCTTCCACTGCCAGGTCCAGGTCTTGCTTGGTGGATTTTTGTACATAACCGACAATTGCCTGTTTATCTGCCGGGTTTAAACTTTTTTCAACTTCATTCGAAATGGAAGCAACCCATTCACCATTAATATAGTTAAGATACGTTTTTGTTTGAACTGTAGTTATCATATATAATCCCCACCCTTATTAGATTGATTGAATTGGTGTTTCTTTTGGAAAACGATCTAAAGCATTCTCTAATATCGTTTGCATTTCTGCATAATGTTCTTTTTCCACCGGAAGAATCGGTAATCTGACTGTTTGCCCAACCGGCATTCCCATAATCTCCATACCTGCTTTAATGAGAGAAACGGCATACCCTTTTCGCTGACGGCGAATGTTGTTGATCGGCATGATGACCTGCTGGTAAATTTCATTGACCGTTTCTTGATCTCCGCTCAGGATGCCATTATAGAACTTTCGTGAGATATGCGGGATGTAATTGGATATCGCCGATGAATAGGAATCAAAGCCAAGTGGAACGTAGGCCGACATGGTAACTTCCGCAAGCGGCATTCCGTTCAGCCAGCCGAAACGTTTTCCGAAGGTTTGTGTAAGGAGTCCATTCAACTCCATATTGCCCAGACCATCTTTGACGCCGACTACCTGCGGGACCTCAGCAAGCGCTTCCAAAGTTGAAAGTGAAAATGCCACATTATCACGCTGATATACGATGGAATTCAAGTCTGTACTCTCTGCGATGGCTTTGAAATAAGCCGACAGACCTGCCTGTTCTCCAGTAACGAGATATGGAGGTAATATTAAATAACCATCTGCCCCTTTATCCGCAGATATTCTGGCAAGTTCGAGGGAAGTTTGAATATTCCCGCCTACCCCTGTGTATACAGGTACTTTTCCAGCGGTGACGGATACGGCTACCTCAACCATCGCTTCATATTCCTCTTTACTTAATGATGGGTATTCCGCTGCTGCACATGCCACGAAAATAGCTTCTAGTCCCTCATCTAATAAAAATTGGATATTTTGGGCGAGTGCTTGTTCATCAAGCTTATTACTCGTTGTGAATGGTGCCACGGGAAATCCGAGAATTCCTTTAGGTGCCTTGCGGATCTTATTCATTTTTTATTCCCCCTTGTGTATTATTGTTTTATTGTAAGACAAATACACCATCTGGTCAATCGTATTTTTTTTATTTTCTGAAAAATGAAGCACTGCTTTATCCCTCGATAATTCCGCTTCTACTATATACAAAAAAACACGATAATGAAGGAGCTAAAATGAAAAAACTTTTAAGAAAAAAAGCCATTGACAAACAATTTTATTTGTCTTACCATTGGACAAAACTAAATATTAAGAATTTTCACGAAGGAGGAAACAGTTAACATTGTAAGCGGTATCAATTAGAAAATATAATTAAATACGATTAAGGAAGTGAGTATATGAACGCTGAAGAAAAAGTTTTTCAACCATCTCCTAAACTGCCAAGTGCCCAGAAAAAAACACGCACACGATGGTTCATTGTCTTTATGCTCTTTTTGGTTACAGCCCTGAATTATGCGGATCGTGCGACGCTATCCATTGCGGGTACGGACATGTCTGGTCAGCTTGGTCTCGATTCAGTCATGATGGGCTATGTTTTCTCCGCTTTCGCTTGGTCTTATGTAGCTGGACAAATTCCAGGCGGATGGCTTTTAGACCGTTTTGGCTCGAAAAAAGTTTATTTTTGGAGTATCACGTTATGGTCCACCTTTACGCTTTTACAAGGGTTTCTCGGTTTTTTCGGTTCTGCGGGAACGGCTGTCATGGTATTGTTCGGACTGCGCTTCTTAGTTGGATTGGCGGAAGCCCCTTCCTTTCCGGCCAACAGCCGCATCGTTGCCACCTGGTTCCCAAGCCATGAACGCGGAACCGCGGCTGCCACTTTCAATTCGGCACAGTATTTTGCAACCGTTCTCTTTGCACCGATCATGGGTTACATTACGTATAAATTCGGTTGGGAATACGTCTTCTTCTTTATGGGTGCTTTAGGAATCATCGTTGCTTTCATCTGGCTGAAAACGATTTATGGCCCAAAGGAACATCCTCGCATCAACCAAGCTGAGCTTGAATATATCGAAGCGGGCGGCGCCTTGATCAATATGGATCAAACCAATACAAATAAGGAGGAAAAGAAAGGCGTCAACTGGAATCATATTAAGCAGCTATTATCAAATCGCATGCTGTTAGGTGTTTATCTCGGACAATATTGCATTACGACGTTAACGTACTTTTTCCTGACATGGTTTCCTGTGTACCTAGTACAAGAAAGGGGCATGACCATTCTTGAAGTTGGATTCGTCGCTTCCCTACCGGCCATTTGTGGATTTTTTGGCGGCATTCTCGGAGGGACATTCTCGGATTTCTTGTTACGGAAGGGATTCTCATTGACTGTCGCCCGAAAAGTGCCAATTGTTGTTGGGATGATTCTATCGATGAGCTTGGTTGCAGCAAACTATGTAGATACGGAATGGGTTGTCATTTTCGTTATGGCCCTTGCGTTTTTCGGTAAAGGATTCGGGGCACTCGGCTGGGCGGTAGTGGCCGATACCTCACCAAAGGAAATGTCAGGTGTCAGCGGCGGGCTTTTCAACACATTCGGAAACATTGCCGGCATTACAACACCGATTATCATCGGATATATCATTGCCACGACAGGGTCGTTTAATGGTGCGCTAGTCTTCGTATGTGCCAATGCTCTTGTCGCGATTTTAAGTTATTTATTCCTAGTTGGTGAAATTAAACGTGTTAAGTTAAAATCATAATCAACTAAATATTCTGATATATGGGGGAAAAATCATGAACAATCAATTGCTAAAGGATAATGTAAAAATCGGCACACCGGTAATTTCAGAAATGAGCGTCATTCCAGTTGCGGGCCATGACGGCATGCTTTTGAACTTGAGTGGTGCCCATGCTCCTTATTTCACCCGGAACATCGTCATTCTAAAAGACAATGCGGGTAATACGGGTGTAGGTGAAGTTCCTGGAGGCGAAAAAATCCGCCAGACACTCGAAGATGCTAAAGAACTGGTTGTCGGCCAGTCCATCGGGACATACAACAACATTCTAAATGCCATCCGCAAGCAGTTTGCGGATCGGGATGCTGGTGGGCGCGGTCTTCAGACGTTCGATCTTCGTATTGCCATTCATGCCGTAACAGCATTGGAAGCGGCACTTCTTGATTTAGTTGGCCAACATTTAGGTGTTCCAGTCGCAGCCCTTCTCGGCGAAGGAAAGCAGCGTGATAAAGTGGAAATGCTGGGCTACTTATTTTATGTAGGTGACCGCAATAAAACAGATCTTGGTTATTTAAGTGAACCGGAAGCGGAAGATGACTGGCTTCGACTCCGTCATGAGGAAGCGCTGACACCCGAATCGATTGTCCGCTTGGCAGAAGCCGCCCACTCTCGCTATGGATTCAATGATTTTAAATTGAAAGGCGGGGTTTTGCGCGGGGAAGAAGAAATCGAAGCGGTGACGGCACTTGCGGAACGCTTCCCTGAAGCCAGGATCACCCTTGACCCAAATGGCGGCTGGCTGCTTGAGGATGCGATTAAACTTTGCCGCGATCAACATCATGTTTTGGCTTATGCGGAAGATCCATGCGGAGCGGAAAATGGTTTTTCCGCCCGGGAAATCATGACGGAATTCAGGCGCGCAACGGGCCTTCCAACCGCTACGAATATGATTGCAACGGACTGGAGGCAAATGGGGCACTCCATTCAACTTCAATCCGTGGACATTCCTCTTGCCGATCCGCATTTTTGGACGATGCAAGGCTCTGTCCGTGTCGCTCAAATGTGTAACGACTGGGGCCTGACTTGGGGATCACACTCGAATAATCATTTTGACATTTCACTTGCCATGTTTACACACGTTGCTGCAGCCGCACCTGGAAAAATCACTGCGATCGATACCCACTGGATTTGGCAGGATGGGCAGCGTTTGACGAAAGAACCTTTTAAAATTGTCGGCGGAATGGTCGATGTCCCTTCCAAACCCGGACTTGGAATTGAAGTGGATATGGAACAAATCGAGAAGGCACATCAGCTTTATAAACAAAAAGGACTTGGTGCCCGTGATGATTCGACGGCTATGCAATACTTGGTTTCCGGATGGAAGTTCAATCCAAAATCACCTTGCCTTGTCAGATGATTTTTTTCCAACAATGCGTGCGTCTCTCTCTTTAGAGCGGCGCATTTTACTTTTTTTGGACATAGGTCTACATGCAAATAAGTGTATTATATTATATAATTAGTCTTACAGTAGGAATACATATAGGATTTAACAGAAAAGGGGTTACACAATGGAAGAATCGTCAAAGAAATTAGGCGTACAATCGGTACATCGCAACACTCTTTCACAACAAGTCGTGGATCAAATTGTGCATCTGCTCGTCACTGGACAAATGAAAGCGGGCGACAAACTGCCTCCTGAAATGGAACTTATGAAAGAACTTGAAGTAAGCCGGCCTGTTTTACGTGAGGCGCTCAGTGCCCTTGATACACTAGGGGTCATTACACGGAAAACGCGTGAAGGTACCTTTTTTAACGATAAAATCGGTACACATCCATTCTCTGTGATGCTTGCGCTGGCTACGGATAATTTACCTGCGATCATCGAAGCGAGAATGGCATTGGAGTTGGGATTAGTAACAATGGCTGCCGAGAAGATCACAGACGAGCAACTGGAGAAACTGCAGGTTACGATTGACACGATTGCCAATAGTGAAGACAACGATTATGGAGAGGCCGATAAAGAATTCCATAAGATCATCGCTTTAAGTGCGAACAATCCCATCATTGAAGGCATGATCGATCCCTTATTGATCACTCATAATAAAATAAATAGCTTGATTCAATTCAGGGAACGGGAACTGACTGTGAAGTATCATAAAGCCATCTATGCTGCACTTGCAGCACATGATCCACATGAAGCATTCAGCCAAATGTACAAGCACCTTGATTACGTCCGTCAGAAAGTCCTTCAATATTCTCACGAACATTAATATATTGTTTGCGAGGTACCGCAGCAAACTAATGAATCACTCAATGTTTCTATTTCATAAGGAAAGTGGATTTTTTCAGGGAACCTATTTTGCATCCGAGATTTCAGAGTTCAACTTATCTTTTAAATCCATTGATAGCATAATTTTTTTTTGAGAAAAACTGGATAGTAGCGGAACTATCCAGCCCCCACTAATCCACTTTCGATTGAAATCACCCGATGAAGTCAAAACCTTCCTCATGGAAATTACTGGATAACCAAAATCCCCCTCCAAATACCCTGCCAAGGCTCCACTCAAAAAAACATGCATCCCTGCTTACTGGCAGGAATGCATGGATTCTTTTTAATTCATGGCTTAATATGCACTCCAACCGGCATCTGCCGTAATGACAGTACCATTAACAAAACTGGAATCGTCTGAAGCAAGGAATAATGCCACTTTAGCGATTTCCTCAGGTTTGCCGTTTCGTGGATTGATCGCCATACCCAGTTGTTGGCGAGAGAAGCCAAACTCATTGATATTCGTCATGCTGGAACCAATATTGGTTTCTACTCCGCCTGGTGCTATAGCATTGCAGCGAATCCCTTTATTGGCATACATGTAGCCCGTGTTTTTCGTGAAACCAACGACTGCATGTTTAGAGGCAGTGTAAGCAGCACCAGCCCGGGCACCGTACAAACCGCCAGCAGAAGCAATATTGATGATGACCCCTTTTTGTTTTTCTAAAAAGATCGGCATCACCTTTCTAGTCGAACGCATGACGCTTGTCGTGTTAATGGCAAAAATCCGATCCCATTTAGAATCTTCAATGTCCCCAGCAGGTTCCATGCCATCCATGATACCGGCGTTATTCACCAAAATATCCACCGTTCCATACGTACTGACCGTGGTATCGATTAAATGTTGAATATCTTCCTCCACCGCTACATTCGTTTTAATGGCAAAGGCCACTCCGCCATTCGCTTTTATTTCTTCCACCGTATCGTTCGCACCATCAAGATTTAAATCCGATACGACGACTTTAGCTCCTTCTCGAGCATAATCTATGGCAATTTGTTTCCCCATGCCTGATGCTGCTCCTGTCACAACGGCAACTTTGTCTTGTAATTTCATTTGAACTCCCCCATTCATTCTAGTGAAGCGTTACTTATTGTACAGATGTTCATTATCTATCTTCCTTTATAGTATAATTAGTTTCAGTAGGCTTATACAATCAGCAAATGCTGTCCTCAATGTTGAATAATGAACAGAAAGTAGTAACTATGTTTATTAAAAGTACAATAACGAACAAAGGATGAAGAAAATGACTGATAATAATACTGGGATTGATAGAAGGATCAGGAAATCCAAAATGGCTTTGAAAGAATCCCTCATTTCTTTAATGCAAAGTAAGGATTTCAGGGAGATATCGATTACTGATATTGTAGAACTCGCCGACCTTAATCGGGGTACATTTTATAAACACTATCAGTACAAAGAGGAACTGCTTGAAGAGGTCATGGAGGAGGTGATTGCCGATTTGATCATATCTTACCGGGAACCTTATAAGAACGCCGAAACTTTCACCATCAATGAACTAACGGCTTCGGTCATCAAAATATTTGAACATGTTGCCAACCATGCAAACATTTATACCCTCATTCTAAAGTCGAATGCATGGCCTACATTACTGGAACGGATTTGTAATGAGTTGAAGAAACTTCCAGTGGAGGACCTGGAAGATTACCGGCCGAATCCTAAGATCAATAAAGAACTTGCCTCCAGTTACCAAGCATATGCGATATTGGGCATGATCATCGAATGGGTCAACACTGGCTTTAAATATAGCGCTGACTATATGGCTGAACAGCTGCTGGAGATCCTTAATAATAAATCGGTGAATGCCGTCTTTAAAATAAACCCTTTAAAGCAGAAATAAGAGGGCTGCGCAGGCAACCCTCTTATCGTATTAAAGCGCCTGCCCTTTGGAAAGAAACCTTTTTACGACAGACAAGAAAGCTGGTAAATCATCTTCATGGACAAAGTGTCCGGCAGCCTCTATCGTCACCAATTCGCAATTCGGGATAAGCTCGGAAACCTCCTGCAATTTGTTTTGGGGAATATGGCTGGCCCCGCCCCCTATAACAAGCGTCGGCATCATAATATCGGTGAGGCGTGCCCACCATTCTGGATCGGGTTCATTAAGCTGCTGCAGAATCGAAGGCACTACCCGCCAATCAAACGGCAGTGGGATAGAAGGCCTGGAAGGAACCTCCATTGGTTTATCCGAGAAAGGAGGCGGCGTATCTTCGACAATCAACCTTTCTATCCTCGAAGGAAAAGTTTGCGAGAAAAGATAGGAAACCGTCCCCCCCATGGAATGCCCCATTAGCGAAAACCTTCCCAAATCAAGCGCATCTGCAAAAAGAAGCAAATCATCACGCATCGATTCAAAAGTATATGTATTCGTTCTCGCACTCCCACCGTGGCCCCGTTGATCTAAAGCTAAAACACGATAACTTTCTCCTAATGCGGCAGCCGCTTCATCCCATGATTCCGAACTTTTTCCCAGTGCATGAAGAACAACAAGCGGTGGTGCAGAAACATCCCCGCACTCCCGATATTGAAACGTGAGTCCATTCAACTCAATTTGATTAACCCTAATTTCCATCTCCGTTCACTCCCATGATCGGATTCGTCATTTTGAACCCCGATCTATTTTAAAAAAACCTCTAAAATACTATGTTGACTATAAGTAAATTATACGTTTTATGCCTTCACCCATTTTTTCATCCTGCATCTGTTCATTTCTGCCTTCACACCTCTTATTCCTGCCTTCATCCATTTATTCATCCTTTGGCTTCATTCCGCAGCAGCCTGAATTACATTCCGTTAGGCCTTAACTTGAAAGGCAGAATAGAAAAAGCCCTATGCTGCCTGAACGATTCAGGTGGCATAGGGCCTTTTATTGTTTCATTTAAGCGGTTTGATCTTTTTTCACAGCTGGTTTTTCTTCAGCCGGCCAAGCACGCTTAATGAATAATGCCAGAATCAGCGCCACACCAGCAATGAAGGTAGATACAAAGAAGGAGAAGTTAATTCCATCCAGCATTGCCTGCATCCCGATTTGGGCTTTCATTTGGCCCATCATCTCAGCGGTGGGCTGGCTCGTTAATTTGCTCATCGCTTTCGTCATTAAATCTTCGGCAGTAGAAGCTGCACGGTTAGACATGACCGTAACGAGCAATGCCGTACCGATCGCACCGGAAATTTGGTTCAGTGTGTTATTCATGGCTGTACCGTGCGGGTTCATGCGGGCTGGCAGCGAGTTCAAACCATTTGTCATGATCGGCATCATGGACATTGACATCCCGAAGGAACGAACGGAAAACAGGATTACAATTTCTGTATACGTGGTTTCCATTGATAATTTACTTAGCAGATACGTGGTTACCACGGTGATAAGCAAACCGATTGAAGCAAGGATGCGGGCACCGAACTTATCGAAAAGCTTACCGGTGACCGGTGACATGAGGGCCATTAATAACGCACCTGGAAGCATCAATAATCCAGAATCGAATGGTGAAATGCCACGTACTGTTTGTGTGTACATCGGAATTAAGATCATCCCCGAGAACATCGCCATGTTCAGTACGATTGAGATCGTTGCGGATAAAGCGAACATCGGGTGCTTGAAGATATTGAACTCAAGCATTGGTGTTTCCATTTTAAGCTGGCGTGTTATGAAAAGAATCAGGGAGATGGCACCGACAATCAGTGTTCCGTATACCTCAAGGCTATCCCACCCCTTGCTGCCTGCCGAACTGAATCCGTAAAGCAAACCGCCGAAGCCTAAGCTTGAAAGGATGACCGATATTTTATCAATTGAGATATCGACTTTTTCCTTGTGGTCTTTAAGTTTGAAGAAGCCGAAAATAAGCACTAGTAAAGCTAGCGGAGTAATGAAATGGAATAGCATTCTCCAATCATAATGTTCGATGATCCAGCCTGAAAGCGTCGGCCCGATTGCAGGGGCAAACATCATGACCAAACCGAATAGTCCCATTGCCGAGCCCCGTTTTTCAACAGGGAAAGAAGTTAAAAGTACGTTCATTAATAATGGCATCATGATTGCCGAACCTGCAGCCTGAACCATACGTGCACTCAATAATAGCGGGAATACATGCGCGACACCTGCCACGATCGTCCCGATTGAGAATAGGAGCATGGCTGTCAGGAACAGATTACGCACCGAATATTTTTTTATTAAGAAGGCAGTTGTCGGAATCATGATTCCGTTCACGAGCATGTAGCCCGTTGTCAGCCATTGGACTGTGGAAGTCTCGATTCCCAAGTCTATTTGGATTGATGGCAGTGCAATATTTAAAAGGGTTGAATTCAGTATCGCTATGAACGCACCGACCATCAGTATGGCCAAAATGCCATACGAACCTTTTTTCTCATTTATTTGTGCAGTACTCACTTTTTATCTATTCCTCCATTCAAACTATTGGTTCATTTAATTAGACGAGCGGTATATTAAAAACTCACAAAATCAATAATATACCCCTAGTTCATTTTTTGCAATAAAAATTTACTGGTTTAAATAAGGGTTTGTGCTGTGATGAAAAATAGAGTACGATTAATTTTATACAAGCAGTATAATGAAAATCAGGTGATATAATGAACAATCGAAGACAGAATGTCATCGATACGGCTCATAAGCTGTTTATTGACAAAGGCTACCAAGCGACGTCCATTCAGGACATTTTAGACGGCAGCGGTATATCAAAAGGTACATTTTATAATTATTTCCCTTCGAAGGGTGAATTATTTATAGCTATTTTCCGCTCCTTTTATACAAAGATTCGCCATGAACGGGAAAAACTGTTGATTGGTCAAGATTCCGCCGATATTGAAATTTTCATCCGGCAGCTCGAACTGCAATTGATGGTGAATAAGCAAAGCAAATTGCTTATCCTGATCGAAGAAGTCCGTGTTTCCAATGATGAAGAATTAAAGCAATTCATCAATAAGACGCTATTGTTGAGCTTACGCTGGATGTATAACCGTTTTATCGATATCTTCGGTGAGAGTAAAAAACCCTATCTTTTAGATAGCGTCATTATCTTTCATTCGATGATGACCCACATGAATCATTTTAGTTACCGTGCTAATCCCGCCGGTACACCGGACATACAAATTATCCGCTATTGCATGAATCGCATTGTCCACTTAGTCAATGAAGTGGCTGAAAGCGGGGAACAGATCATTGACCCGGAATTAATGGATACGTGGTTTCCAAAATTCACAAACCAGCTTGATGCTTGCCATAATGATTTGCTTCATTCCACCACGGAATTGAAAAAAGCGATAAACAAGGCTATTCCTTGCGATGAAGATCGAAGAAGAGCCATTGAATTGGTCGACTTCATCCAAGATGAGCTGATGCAGTCAGACAAACCGCGAGAATTTCTGATAGAAAGTCTGCTGGCCACTCTGAAAACTGGATATGCTTCACAGATCCAAGCATTGGAGACTTTTGAAGAAAGCATCCATTCTTGCTTGAGCCGATGAAGATTGAAGATATGCACCTACCGTAAGCGGCAGGTGTTTTTTTTATGGCTTCTTGAATTAGCCTGATTTAAAAAAGAGTTGGTTTTATAAAAGCGACCTAAGGAAACACTATCCTTATCATAATAAAGGAGGTCTATCTACTTGAGTGTGAAAGAGAATGCTTTGTCCATATTGGCTCTGGGCGGAGTGAATGAAATCGGTAAAAACATGTATGTGATTCAATATTCTAACGATATCGTCATTATTGATTGTGGTGCAAAGTTTCCTGATGAAAGTTTATTAGGAGTCGATTTGATCATTCCTGATATTTCCTTTCTTCAGGAGAATAAGGAGAAGATCCGCGCTTTGATTGTGACTCATGGGCATGAAGATCATATCGGCGGTATCCCTTATTTCTTGAAAAAATTGAATGTGCCCATTTATGCCACACGTTTAACACTTGGTTTGATTGAATTGAAGTTAAAAGAACATAACCTTTTGGGTGATACGGAATTAATCCAGATCGATTCGGATTCAAAGCTGGAATTCGGGGAAATGGTTCTGGACTTTTTCAAAACGAATCATAGTATTCCCGATTGCCTCGGAGTCACCATGCATACGCCGGAAGGCACGGTCGTTCATACAGGGGACTTCAAGTTTGACTTGACTCCGATGAATGATCAGTATCCCGATATTCATAAAATGGCCAAAATCGGGAGTGAAGGTGTCCTCGTTCTACTATCGGAAAGCACGAACGCAGAGCGTCCCGGCTCCAGTCCCTCGGAGCATCTGGTTGGCAGCCATATTGAAGAGGCCTTCATGCAGGCAAAACAGAAAGTCATCCTTTCGACATTCGCTTCAAATGTCAATCGTGTTCAACAAGTTGTGAACGCTGCACAGAAGACAAACCGGAAACTGGCCCTGATTGGACGAAGCATGGTGAACGTCGTAACCGTTGCCATTGAACGCGGCTATCTCGAGGTTCCTGATGGGATGCTTATCCAACCACAAGAAGTCGATAGTTATGCTCCGGAAAGGGTCGCGGTTTTATGTACAGGAAGTCAAGGAGAGCCGTTTGCCGCCCTTTCCCGCCTTTCCAGCTCGAATTATCGGGATATGAGCATTTTGCCTGATGACACAGTGATTCTTGCCTCCACACCAATACCCGGAAATGAACGGGATGTTTCACGCATCATCGACAACCTGTTTCAACTGGGCGCCAAAGTCATTTACGGTTCCGGGACTGTAACGGGCATGCATGTATCCGGACATGCATATCAGGAAGAGTTAAAGCTCATGCTTACCCTGATGAAACCTAAGTATTTCATCCCGATTCACGGTGAGTATCGGATGCTGCACCAGCATCGATTGTTAGCTGAGTCTGTCGGGGTGGAGAAGGACCACACTTTCATCATCAATAATGGTGATGTAGTGGATATTGAAAACTCCGTTGCCCGTCAAACAAGAAAGGTGGCTGCCGGCAATACCTTTGTCGACGGTGTTGGCGTCGGGGATGTTGGAGAAATCGTTCTGCGGGACCGTAAGCAGCTTTCCGAAGATGGAATGCTCGTCATCGTCATAACACTAAGCAAGACGGAAAGAAAAATAGTATCAGGACCCGATACCATTTCCCGTGGATTTGTATATGTCCAAAATTCCGAGGACCTCCTTAAAAATGTAAATCGTCTTGTCACGAAAACGGTCAACGACTTACAAAGTGAAAAGATATACCGGTGGAACATCATTAAACAAACCATTAAGAAGGAACTGGGGCAATATCTCTTTAATCAAACTAAGAAAAAACCAATGATCCTTCCAATAATCATTGAAATTTAGCGCCAAATCGAAAGGAACTCGACTTTGAATAGTCGAGTTCCTTTTTTAATCAAGTCCTGATTTACTCGCTTTTGCGGCCATTGCCTTGTTCTTATTCCATACCTTGAACTTCATGAAAACGGCTGCAAGACCGATGATCACCATGAATAAAAGGCTGATGAAAAACCCTGGACGTATCTCTTTTTCAAGCAGTGTTCCACTTACGGCCGCTAAAATTAAAAGCAGTCCGAAAACCGCCGTAATCTTACTCCACATCTTATTTTCCAAGATTTTGAATGAAGAAAGAATGATGAATGCCCAATTATACAAAAGCAATATACCAGCTGATGTTGTAATGTATTCATAAATCTTTCCTGGCAGGAGCAAGGCAGTGATGATTGATCCTAAAAGACCTAAGGCTCCAAGCCCCAGTGACGGCAGCGGAAGATCTTTGAATTTCTTGATCTTTTGCATGAATAATGCGGGTGCATTCCCATCATTGGATAGCGTTACCAATAAATTGGTTACACCGAATAGTGAAGCGGTCATCGTCGAGAAACCGGCAATGATGATCGCACCATTAAAAACGTGCGGGAAAAATGTCAGGTGATAACTGTCCAATGCCGAAACGAATGGGCTTTCTTTTTCACTGAATGCCCCTAACGAAATCATGGTTACGGCTAATCCCAATGAAACCACATATATAATGGTAAGGACCAAGAGCATGATCGTCCCTGCCTTTGGTGCATCTTCTTTCTTTTTAAGCTGCATCGCCATCAATCCAATGACCTCAATGCCGCCAAACGCATAAAAGGCATAGATAAGGGATGTCCAAAACCCCTTTAACCCTTTTGGGAATAATTCATTGAACGTATTCGGAAATGATGGCGGTTTTGCTCCAGCAAGACCGAACCAGCCGCAAACGGCACATATTGCAATGATGATAAACATTACGATTGCTGCTGTCTTAATAACAGCAAGGATGTTTTCCACCCTGTCGAACCCTTTTGTTCCCAGCAATACCACCACAATTGAAACAATGGCAAAACCGGATGCAAATAGCCAAAGCGGCACTTTCGGGAACCAAAATTGAGATAATAGCGAAAGTGCAGTAAGCTGGCTTCCCATGATCAATATATTGGAGGACCAATAATTCCAGCCACAGCTAAAGCCCGCCCATCGTCCAAATGCTTTATTGGCATAATAACAAAAAGAACCTTCTTGAGGATCGGCAGCCGTCATCTTGGCAAGCAGATTATAAACGATATAGGTACCCAGTGCAGCCAATACAAATGAAAATACAATGGATGGCCCAGTCGTTTTAATCCCTATGGTCGATCCGAGGAAATACCCTGTCCCGATCGTACAGCCTACGCCGACCAATGATAGCTGCCACCATTTCATGTCGCCCTGTTGTTCACCCGAAGCATTGGAATCTTGGATAGCCTTTCCTTTCGCTGAACTGCAATTGGCTTTTGTTGTCATAACATTACCCCCTTCCATCATTCATAGTGTTGATAATGCCACAATGAATTATGCAAGGAAGAAGTTTTCAAATACCCTATGTAATAACCTGAAGCATTCTCCTTTAAGATAGGATGGCAGAAATGCCTTGATAAGCAAAATAAACCCCAAAGCCGACCAATGATAAACCAGAGATGATCGAAATGGCCATTAAGCTTTTTTCATTTAAAAACCTGCGAAATCCATTCGTTAATGCCGCAACAAAAAAGTCCCAGCAAGTAAGACCAAGAAAGATCATCCCGCTATAAATGAAAAGTTGGGATGTCCCATAACTTGAAGCCGTTTTAGCTAAAACAGATCCATATATCCCCAACCAAAATAAAATGGACAATGGACTGGTCACGGACATGATGAACCCAGTCAAAAAACAGGAAATTAAAGAATCTCTATTCCTGTATTCATTTAATAATATCGTATTGACCCGTAATATACTTTCGATCCCGGAATAGATAAGCACAAATCCGCCAAAAAGCCAAAGAAATATCTGGACGATCGGGATTTCTAAAAACCGCACCATTCCTACATATACTAAAATCATGAACAAGGCATCTGCGATCATCGACCCTGCCCCAACGATCCAGGCGTGCCAAAACCCGTTCTTGATTCCTTTATCGATACGAGCGGAGTTCACCGGGCCGATCGGTGCTGCAAGGGTAAGTCCTAAGAAAAAGTAACTTAGCAGTAAATGTACACTCAAAAAGCATCACTCCTTCGAGCTAGTTCATGACTTGTACATTTTATGTGACAACCCTCTGCCTATAACCACATGCCAAAAAAATTTCCCGATTCACAAAAAAAGCCGTGGGAAAGCCCGGCTTTTTGGAGATGTATTGAAGCCGATTAGGCAGCAGCTTCTTTTTTGTCTGAACTGATGAATTTCATAACGATCAATACGATGCCTATACCGATGATCCCAGAAATGATATAGGTCAAATTGATATGATTTTTCATGACAAGGGACATGACCGGAGGGCCTGCCGCAACGCCGATGAACCTTGATGACATGTAGAAGGAGGTTATCGTCCCCCGCTGTTCCTTTTCTATATTTTGAGTGATGATTGCGTCGAGTGTCGGCAATAAAGCACCAATTGCTATGCCCACCAAGCTTGTTATTATCAATAAAAGGACGACCCTGTTTTTAGTAAAACCGACAAATACAAGGCTGATTGAAAGGACAGCTAAACTGATCATGATGATCTTTTTCATGATTGGTAATTCCCCCTTGATTTTTTTCCCTGCAACATAAGAAGATACGCAAAGAAAAAATAGCGGGATCGCTATCACTAAACCTTTTTTGATACCATGCAAATCATGGATTTTTTCCAAATTATCAGACAAAAAGAAAAGAACACCGAACAAAACCAACATGACAAAGACACCAATGAGGAAAACCGTGTATAACCATTTTCCTTCCTTCTTGAATATTTTTTTCGTATCATGCCAGAAATCCTTGAATTTCTTCGGCTCATCCTTCTCCTTTGGTACCTTTATAAAGAAAAAGACCAAAACAATAGATATTAAACTGAAGAATGAAATCGAGAAGAATGGTAAAAACCAGATAAATGCTGCAAACAGTGAACCCAATATTGGACTAAGCACTTTCCCAAACGTATTCGAGGTTTCTATGATTCCCAAACAAGAACTTGTTTTTTCATCATCATCTTTGTATAAATCCCCCACTAAAGGCAAAATGATGGGTGAGGCACCAGACGCCCCAATCCCTTGCAATACCCTCCCAATGATGATCCATGTATAGGGATTGTCTATTTTCCATGACGCATAACCAGCGATCAAACCACCGATAAGGGCTAGGATCAAGCTTGGCAGAATGACCATTTTCCGTCCGAATCGATCTGATAAATAGCCTGCAATGGGAATTAAAAAGATGGATGCAACGGAATAGCTTGTTATCACCATACTTGATTGAAATGAAGATATCCCCACCTTTTCCTCGAAAATGGGCAAAACCGGGATAAGCATTGAATTTCCAAGTGTCATAACCAATGGAATCGATGCCATACTGATCAGGCACCACACGCTTACATCTTTATTTTGCTTCTCATGACCTTCCATACTTACACTCCTCATCCATTATAAAAGCAACTTATTGCATAAAAGGTGACCATTTGTGAAACCAATTTGTTTTGCATCATATATTAGATGTCTTAAATTATTATGTTATAGTGCAGAAAGATTTATTCAGTTGCGCTTCTCCCAAAATTACCCCTATTCCCTTTAAAACAAAAAACCATTCTGTTTAAGAATGGTCTATCTTTTTGCTTGTACAAATTTGCACGTTGATTGGAACGTAGGGCACTCGCTCCAATCAACTATGTTAATAAATTTGGATAGAACTCCATTTACAGTCTAACCATTCTGTTTAAAAATGGGTTTCCCGCCTCGTCTTTATAAAAGAATAATATTCCTTTTTTCACATTCCTCTATTATTTGGTCATTCCATACCGAAACCTGAACCTCGCCAATATGTGCTTTCTTCAACAAAAACATGCATAATCTGGATTGACCTATTCCCCCGCCTATTGAATACGGAAGCTTTCCTTCCAATACGGCCTTATGATAATCGAGTGCCTTACGATTTTCATTTTTGGATAATCTTAATTGTTTTAACAATGACTTTTCATCTACTCGAATGCCCATTGAAGAAACCTCAAAAGCACATTCCAAAAGTGGGTTCCATAAAACGATATCTCCATTTAGATCCCAATCATCATAATCCGGTGAACGTCCATCATGCTTTTCCCCCGATTGTAAAGCTCCGCCAATTTTCATAATGAAAATTGCACCATATTTCTTCGCTGCCACGTTCTCTCTTTCCTTCGGAGTAAGATCCGGGTATAAATCCTCCAACTCCTGGGTCGTAATGAAGTGAATGTCCTCTGGTAACACAGGCTTAAGCAGATGATGGAATTCAAACATATAACGTTCGGTCGATTTAATGGCACTATATATTTTTTTCACTTCGGATATTAATGTATCCACGTTACGTTGTTCTTTCGTTATGACTTTCTCCCAGTCCCATTGATCCACAAATAACGAGTGTAAATGATCCAGTTTTTCATCACGTCTTATTGCATTCATATTAGTGTAAATGCCTTCATCACAAGCCAAACCATACCTAGAAAGAGTGATTCTTTTCCACTTTGCCAAAGATTGAACCACTTCTATTTGTTTATCTTTAATATCCAGAGCATCAAAGGTAAGAATCCGCTCCACACCATTTAAATTGTCATTGATACCATTACCTTCATGTAAAACGAAAGGGGCTGATACTTTAATAAGGTTTAACGCATTTGAAAGTCCTTCTTCAAAATGATCCTTCATTTCATTTATTGCAATATCAGTATGCATGATATCAAGAATTGTTTTGTATTTATTCGGCATTGATAATTCAGGCATAATTCTCCTCCAATTCCGCTTTGAATAGCGCATGCACTAAAATAGGCGTCTTTCCATTTGACTAAATTACATTATGAAGGAGTTTTCTGTGTTGTTACAAAAATACCAGGTCAGACAAGGCGGACTAAACTCAAAAAATAGGACTAAAAAGGTGGTACAAGTTCAAATGTTTGAATACATTCAAATAAGCGAAGATGTATAAACGATGAGGTGATGAATTGGGTGTTTTTTTCAGCTTTGTATTATTAGGTTTATCACTGGCGGCTCCTATCGGTCCCATAAACGCTGCTCAATTGGACAAAGGAATCAAGAAGGGTTTTTGGCATGCCTGGGTATTTGGCTGGGGTGCCATTTTAGCGGATTTTGTTTTTATAGCCCTCGTCTTTTTCGGTGTAGTCCACTTTTTGGACAACTCCTTCATGAAGACATTTTTATGGCTTTTTGGATTTTTCGTCCTGACCTATACCGGAATCGAAAGTCTGCTAAGTGCAGGCAAGATTGAAGTGAATGCACGAAAAGCGAAAGATTCCCTTTTTTCTTCATTCCTGACAGGATTCATCATGTCCCTTTCGAATCCCTTATCCATATTGTTTTGGCTGGGGATTTACGGATCCATTCTCGCAAACTCCGCTTCCAAATATGATATGGATGATTTACTTTTGTACAGCTCAGGAATCCTTATCGGCCTCTTAACCTGGGATTTCATAATGGCCATCATCGCCAGCACCTTCAGACGCTTTTTATCCAAACCCATTCTAATGGGCATCTCGATCATTTCGGGGATATCCCTTATAGGGATCGGCCTATACTTTGCCATCCAGGCAGCCAAGGTTTTATTTACATAAGAAGTCGAGCATTTACTCGTGAATTCGAATAAATTTTTATATAAAATAAGCCGCCTATTTTATTATCCTTCTTTGTCCATGTCGGACACTTATCCCTCATTGTTCATAGCCTGAAAGGGTAAACACAAAGGGAGGATTTCTTGAATATATAATCACGGCTACTACTCTTATAATGTTCCATATTATACCGCTCCATATTATTACGATGATTCTTATGCTAATTTGCCTTATTATGATGACAGACTGCCAGTACAAACACTGGTTCCAGTAGCCACTATTCAGAGCCATTTAAACGCAGGCCGGCAAGGTCATTGCTTCAGAGGATTTTGGGGTAACACCCAGCACACCTTTATTTTAATGGGGATAAATAATACTACTGGAATGGTACAGATACTCGAAGGCGGCATACCAAATGAGATACATCATACAGATATAGTTGGATTACAATACCTAGACTTAACCTGCCCTGTCGGTGGCGGCGGACAAGGTGGCGGTCATGGCGGCGGTCATGGTGGCCCGGGGGGGAACTGTTTTCAGCAGTTCATTCCTGGTGTTGGCTGGGTATGGATTTGCAGATAAAAAGAAACAGCCGATTTATTCGGCTGTCTTTTTTATTCCAATTACTCGTGAGTTTCGGACTTTTACTCGTGAATTGCGCTTTACTCGTGAGTTCCTCGCTTTTACTCGTGAATTCCTCGCTTTTACTCATGAGTTCCTCGCTTTTACTCGTGAATTGCACTTTACTCGTGAGTTTCGCAACTTTTACTCGTGAATTCTAGCCTTTTACTCGTGAGTTTCTCGCTTTACTCGTGAATTCTAGCCTTTTACTCGTGAGTTTCGCACTTTTACTCGTGAGTTCCGGCCTTTTACTCGTGAGTTCCAATTTAAGCTGCTTTCTTGTTAGATGCTGCGTTCTTTTATTTGCTGGACCATTTTCTTGATGAACGTTTCTATTGTGACATTTTCAACTTCTTGTTCCCCATATTTCCGGACATTTACTTCATTTTCTTTCTCTTCTTTATCTCCAATGACCAGCATATATGGGATTTTCCCCATCTGCGCTTCCCTGACTTTATACCCCAGCTTTTCATTCCGATCATCGATTTTCACTCTTATGCCTTGATTCTTCAGTGCATTTTGAACCTGTAAACAATAATCCAGATGAACTTGTGAGACTGGGATGATCTGTACTTGCACCGGGGCGAGCCATACCGGAAAAGCACCGGCAAAATGTTCTATGAGGATTCCAAAAAATCGATCGATCGATCCAAAGATGGCACGATGAATGACAACCGGACGGACTTTTTCATTATTTTCATCGATGTAAGTCAGATCAAATTTGTCGGGCATTTGAAAATCAAGTTGGATTGTTGCACATTGGTGGCTTCGTTTTAATGCATCTTTAATATGAAAATCAATTTTCGGTCCATAAAATGCCCCGTCTCCTTCATTTACTTGATATTGTATCCCGATGCTTTCCAGAACATTTTCCAATGCTATTTCAGAAGCTTCCCAAAGGGAATCATCGCCCATTGAATCCTCAGGACGAGTCGAGAGCTCCACGGAATACTCGAATCCGAAAGTGCGATACACCTTATCGATCAGATGAAACACTTGTTTAATTTCACTTTCGATTTGATCCTGCCGTACATAGATGTGGGCATCATCCTGACAAAATGTACGGACACGCAGCATCCCGTTCAATGCACCGCTATATTCATGACGGTGGACTTGACCAAATTCGGCCATCCGGATGGGTAAATCCCTGTAAGAATAAAGACTGTTTTTGAAAATAAGCATATGACCCGGACAGTTCATTGGCTTCATCGCGAATTTTGTTTGATCCACCTCAGTGAAGTACATATTCTCGTGATAATGATCCCAGTGGCCCGATTGTTCCCATAACCGCTGGTTCATCATGAAGGGAGTTCGAACTTCGTCATAATCAGCTTCAGTCTGAAGCTCCCGCGAGAACTTCTCCAATTCATTTCTAACGATTTGTCCTTTCGGTAAATAAAATGGCATTCCAGGGGCTTCCTCTGAAAACATGAATAATTCCAACTGCTTCCCTAATTTACGGTGGTTGCGTTTGGCCGCTTCTTCCAGGAATTTAAAATGATCCTGTAAATCCTTGTTCTTTCGAAAAGCCACGCCATACACCCTTTGGAGAACTTCATTTTGATTGTCTCCCCTCCAATAGGCACCAGATACACGAGTCAATTTGAATGATTTTACAAATGATGTGGATGGAAGGTGCGGCCCTCTGCAAAGATCAATGAATTCCCCCTGTTGATAGAGCGTTAATTTTTCACCATTGGGGATGTTCTTTGCTATATCCAACTTGAATGACTCCCCTCTGCCCTCGAATAACTTCACAGCTTCTTCATAAGTCACTTCGATCCTTTTAATTTCCAGATTTTCAGTTATGATTTGTTCCATCTCTTTTTCAATGGCTTGCAGATCTTCTGAGCTCAAAGAGTGGTCTAACTTAAAATCATAGTAAAAACCGTCTTCCACGACTGGTCCCATCCCTAATTCCACATTTTCGTAAATTCTTTTCACAGCCTGTGCCAAAACATGCGCCGATGTATGTCGTAATACTTGTAATCCTTCAACCGAATCGAGAGTCAAGATCGACAGTTCCCCATCCTTATTAAGCTTATGACTTAGATCAACCAACTGCTTATCCAGTTTTCCAGCTACTGCCTTTTTCCTTAAACTTGGGCTGATTGAGCCTGCCACACTTTCCACTGTTATCCCTTGCGGATACTCCTTTTGCTGCCCATCCGGGAATTGAACTTTAATCATTTTTTCACCCATCACATAAACACTCCTTTTTAATAATAAAAAAAACGCACCCATCCCTATGTAAGGGACGAGTGCGTTTACCCGTGATTCCACCCAATTTCCCATAAGCAAAATACACTCATGGCTCTGGAGCTTGTAACGCAGCTTAGACGATATCAGTTACTTTTGTTCACCGATATAGCTCAAAGGCGGTAAATCAGTTTCCTAAGCCAGGAAGTTCGCAGCTGCCCTTCCCTCTCTGCAGGCCGTAAAAATGATTCATGTCCTTATCATCGCCGGATTTTCATATAGAAAAAAACGCACACATCCCTATGCAAGGGACGAGTGCGTTTACCCGTGGTTCCACCCAATTTCCCATAAGCAAAAAATACTCATGGCTCTGGAGCTTGTAACGCAGCTTAGACGATATCAGTTACTTTTGTTCACCGATATAGCTCAAAGGCGGTAAATCAGTTTCCTAAGCCAGGAAGTTCGCAGCTGCCCTTCCCTCTCTGCAGACCGTAAAAATGATTCATGTCCTTATCATGGCAATAATTATAATAATAAAAAACGCACCCATCCCTATGTAAGGGACGAGTGCGTTTACCCGTGATTCCACCCAATTTCCCATAAGCAAAAAATACTCATGGCTCTGGAGCTGTAACGCAGCTTAGACGATATCAGTTACTCTTGTTCACCGATATAGCTCAAAGGCGGTAAATCAGTTTCCTAAGCCAGGAAGTTCGCAGCTGTCCTTCCCTCTCTGCAGACCGTAAAAATGATTCATGTCCTTATCAATGCTTCTAAAATTTTATATTGTTATATATATTACAATATATTCCCATAAGTGACAACCTCAATTTTTTTCATTTCATTACCAACACCAAATTGGTATAATTAGTAAAAAAGGAGTTTCTATGAAACGTTTAAGCCATTGGTCAATCGTATTTGCAGTGATTGGTATCCTATCATTTTGCTGTTCCCTTGCTTTTTCAAAAGCGTCCGATCTGCTAATGATTTCAGGATTCGGTGCGTTGCTAATTGGTTTGTTATGCAGCTTAGGGGCCATGTATAAAAATGAAAGAGGAATGTCGAAATTTTTGGCTGTGGCTGCATTCTTTCTTTTAAGTTTCATTCTCGTTTGGAATGAACCATTTCAAATTGTCAGGCTCTTGACCTGGATGAAAAATTAAATGAAAAAAACCCGTTCACCATGACGGGTTTTTTCATTGATTCATTCTTCATCGGTTCTTCGGCTTGAATTCTTTATTCCAAGCCATAGCGTAAGTCCAGTGGTCCAGAGTATTAGCGCGCATCCAAAGCCGAGCAATGATAACGGTGCAAGGATTTGATGCTTCCCAACCATGACGATGTCTGGCACAATCAGCCATGTAATAAGCGCCAATAAACAGAGAAGCACACCTGTTGCATAATAAACCTTGATTTGGAAAAGTGACGCCAATGGTAAAAAATGAATCCCTACAATAATGGCGATGACTCCCGGTATAAGATCGGTCTGATTGATCAAGTTACAGATGGCAATGGCAATCCCAATCAGCAAACCCTCGGCAATGAAGACCATATTAAACAAAAATCCGATACGCTTAAGACGTCTTGCCCCATCATCTGAAACTTGATTGGACATTTTTTGTGATGCATGTATTAATGAAATGCCAACGATAACCATGATGATTCCCACGAATATGGCTGCGAGTTCCACATAGGGAAACCCCCACCCCTGCAATCCCATTACACCGGTGCCCGCCCACAGTGTTCCGAAGACCGCCATGAAAATGACTCCAATTCCAGTACCGCGAAACGCCTCTTTCATCATCAGTTTCCTTTCATCCACAGTATAATCGTACATAGAATAATACTGCACCACTTACCCAATTATTCAGCTTTAAAAAAATGATTTAAATACCTTATTGCAAAAATTACCATGTTGCGATATTATGTTATTAATTAGTGATTGATTAATCACTAATTAATTAAAATATGGAGGATACCGATGGCCAGACCCAAAAAAGAGAATCGAAAAGATGACATTCTGGAAGCTGGTTTGGAGGTTTTTGCAGATAAAGGCTATTACAATACAACGACTGCCTTAATTGCAGAAAAAGCCGGCATCTCCCAGCCTTATGTGTTTAAATTCTTTAAAACTAAAGAGGAGTTATTCGTTGCGGCTCTGGACCGGGCATACGAAAGGATCCTTCAAGCTTTTGAAATTGAAGCAGGGCCCGAAGACCTTGTTAACCATATGATCAAGGTATATGAAGAATTGACTGAGTCCAATCCCAATGAAATTGCGCTGCAGGTCATAGGACTTTCAGTGACGGAAGACGCAATAAGAAGTTCCACCCAGAAAGGGTTAGCAAGCATTAGACATCACACACTTGAAAAATTTCAATCTGCCGGAATTCCGAATGCCGAGGACCAAGTGATCACCTTCCTGGCGAGGGGGATACTCTGCAATATTTCCCACTTCATCAATATGCCCGAGCTTATGGATGGCGGGGGCAGGTAAGAACCGATTTTCATCGGTTCCTTATTTTGAATGTTTATTTAGTGATTGATCAATAAATTAAAAGGGGATGTAATCTATGAAGAAAGCTATTGTGTTAGGAGCAACCGGCGGATCAGGTCAAGTCATTGTGTCAGAATTATTATCAAGGGGCACAGAAGTCATCGCTTTCGGGCGTTCAAGAAGTAAGCTAGAGCATTTAATGAAAGAGCATGATCATTCGCAACACTTATCATACAGAATCGGTGACATCTTTGATTACCAAACAATTGTAGAGGCTGCAGAGGATGCGGAAGTCATTTTCCAATGTGCCAACGTTCCCTATCAAGAGATGGCATCAAAACTCCTTTCACTTGGGGAAAGTGTCATGAAGACAGCCGATATTTTAGGTAAGAAGATTGTCATTGTGGATGGGATATATATCTATGGACACCAAGTTGCGAAAGGAGATGAAAACCATCCAAAACAGCCGCATACAAAAAAAGGGCAAATCAGGTTTGAATTCGAGAAGCTCATATTCAGCCAAAAATGGAAAAATGCCAAAGCATTGATTGTCAGGCTGCCTGATTATTATGGCGCTACCTCACAGAACTCCTACCTTCAGCCAACCTTGAATGGCCTTGCTGCAAATAAAACGACCGTCTTTATCGGGGATTTAATAACACCAAGAGAATATGTCTACTTACCGGATGCCGCAAAAATGATTGTGGAAATAGCAGAAAAAGACGAATCCTATGGTGAAAATTGAAACATCCCTGGACCTGGTCTGATTTCCGGAAACGAAATCATCCAAATTGCCCGTCAGGTAACGGGACAGAAAAAGATGGTCCTTCCCCTTACCAAAAACATCATTAAGATACTGGGTTTGTTCAACCCTTTCATGAAAGAAGTAGTGGAAATCATGTATATAACGAAAGAGGGATTCATCCTGGATGGAGAAAAATATGAAAAACGCATCGGCCCCATCCCTAAAACTCCATACAAAGAAGGAATGGAAGAAACAATGCGAACTTTAATGAGATAATTGTCTCTTTCGGAGATATAACTGGATTTTCGCAGATATATTCCGTTTTTCTGAGATATAATTCGATTTTCGCAGATATATTCCGTTTTTCTGAGATATAATTCGATTTTCGCAGATATATTCCGTTTTTCGCAGATATTTCGATTTTCGCAGATATATTCCGTTTTTCGCTGATATATTCCTATTTTCGCTGATATATTCCTATTTTCGCAGATATATTTCGATTTTCGCAGATATAATTGGATTTCGATGCAAATCTTCATAAGAAAACCTGAGTCCCAAAGGGGAGCTCAGGTTTTTTCCATTGGTATCAAGCCACATCTGATTTATCGAATTGACAATCTTTTAATGCTATTAATTTGGTCTTGTGATAAATCTTGTATCCTAGCCAGACTGCCAGGAATATCGGTAATCCGATATAGGAGACGGCGACGCCATACCAGTCGATGCTGCCGCTTAGGAATGCTCCATAGTTCTGTCCTGCTATGACGAGTATGCACAGGGTGAATGAAAGAATCGGACCGAATGGAAACCATTTTGCTTTATATTTCAGTTCGTTTAGGTCACCACCCTGTGCAACATAGGCTCGTCTAAAGCGATAATGGCTTATGGCGATTCCAATCCAGGCGATGAAGCCAGTCAGCCCGGATGCATTCAATAACCATGTAAATACATGGTCCCCGAAAATGGAGGTCAAGAAGGCGAATCCCCCAATTATGGATGTCATGATCAAAGCATTCATCGGGATTCCCCTGCGGTTGACTTTAGCCAGGAATTTGGGAGCTTGTTTATCTTTTGCCATCGACCATAACATCCGCGTTGATGCATATAGCCCCGAGTTCCCTGCGGATAGTAAGGAGGTTAACACGACCGCATTCATGACGGATGCCGCGAATGCCAGTCCTGCCCGTTCAAAGACAAGCGTGAAAGGGCTTACAGAAATGTTTTCGACATCTCCGTTCAACAAACTTGGACTTGTATAAGGTATTAAGAGGCCGAGTATCAGGATGGCCCCGATGTAAAATAAGAGGATGCGCCAAAATACTTGGCGGATTGCGTTCGGAACATTTTTTTCGGGTTCTTCACTTTCCCCGGCAGCAATACCAACAAGTTCAGTTCCTTGAAAAGAAAATCCCGCGATTAGAAAGATTGAGATGATCGATAAAAATCCTCCCTTGAATGGTGCCTCATCCATGGTGAAGTTTTCAAATCCGATCACCTTTCCGCCAAAAATCCCCAATATGGTCAATAAACCAATAATGATGAAGCAAATGATGGCAATGACTTTTATTAGTGCAAACCAATATTCAGATTCACCATAGCTTTTAATGGATAGGGCATTGAGGGTGAAGACGATCCCAAGAAATAAGGCACTCCATATCAGGCTGGGTACATCAGGGAGCCAGAATTTCATGATGATGGCTGCTGCAGCTATTTCCACGGCAAGCGTGACTGCCCAGTTAAACCAATAATTCCAGCCAAGTGCAAAGCCGAATGCGGGATCAACAAAGCGTGTGGCATAGGTGGAAAAGGATCCCGACACGGGCATATATGTCGCCATTTCCCCTAAGCTCGTCATCAGGAAATAAACCATGATCCCAATGCAGGCATAGGCAGCGAGGGCACCGCCGGGCCCTGCGCTCTGGATGGTTGCCCCGCTCGCCAGGAATAATCCGGTTCCTATTGAACCGCCAATGGCAATCATGGTCATATGTCTTGCTTTCAGTTGCCTTTTAACTGTCGGTTCTTGATTATGAATGGGATTCCTTTTAACTGTCGGTTCTTCATTATCAATGAGATTCATGTCCATAAGGTTCCTACCTCATTTTCTTTTAAAGTTAAAAGTTCAAGAATAAAAGAGTTTTTTAACAACCGCTTTGTGAAAGACTTAATCGTTCGCTTCACTTGCTGGGATGCCATCCAGTTCAATTGCCATTTCCTGGTATAGTTTCCCTCTTCCCGGATTGGGTGACCCCATCCTGCTCAGTCTCCATTCCACACCATTGAATTAGAGTGAGCGCAATGATTTCGGCTGTGGAGAACACGTTGTCGAGCAGGATGTATTCATTTGGATAGTGGGCAACCTCGGTTACTCCTGGTCCGAAAACGATTGCTGGCGTTTCACCGACATGTGTCAGCAATCCCCCGTCCGTTCCCCAAGGGGAGGCTTCAATGACCGGGTCCTGTCCGGCAACCTGCCGATATTGATGGACAAGTGCATTCATCAGTTCATGCTCTACATCAATTGACCCTGGAACCCAGCGTGCCCCGAACCATTCCAATACGGGCGGGTTTTCCTTGAACCATTGGTCCGCTTCCCCGAGCTGCAATAACCAGGCCGCCATTTCGTCTTTCGCCTGCTCCATCGTTTCCTCCGGCGCAACACCCATCCTTCCTTCGACTTTCACAAGGTCGGGAACGGATGACGGCCAATTACCGCCTTCAATGACACCTAGATTGATTGGAATCGGAATGGGCGTGTTCTGATAAAGCGGATCACTGATACGTGCATTTCGCTTTTCTTCCAATGCACGAATATGATTGATGACGGTCATGCTTTTGTCAATCGCACTAACGCCTTCATACCTTGTTCCGCCATGGGCCGACCGGCCTTTAACATGGATTCGGAACCACATCGAACCCTGCTGTTTCGGGAAGATCCTCATATTCGTCGGTTCAGGGATCAGGGCGGCATCGGCTTTATATCCTCTCAGGACAGCCGCTAATGTTCCGGCACCGCCGCTTTCTTCTTCAATCACACTTTGAAAAATGACATCTCCTTTTAATTGGATGCCATTTTCCTTCAAAGCCTGCATCGCCAGGATCAGCGAAACATTTCCACCCTTCATATCGGTTACGCCGCGTCCAAACATCCTTCCATTCTTAATCGCTCCGCTATATGGGTCGTCGTCCCACTGATCTCGGTCTCCGTCCGGAACCACATCGATGTGTCCGTTCAAAATGATGGAACGTCCGCCTCCAGTCCCTTTCATGATACCCACCACATTGGGGCTGTTGGAAAATTCACTGCGCGGTGAATAGAAATAAGAATGCTTTTTCAGCTCGCTGCCGTCTGGTTCCCAACTATCGATCTGCAAACCCATTTCCTTCAGCTTTTGGGCGACGATGGCCTGTGCCCCCGCTTCATTTCCTTGTGTACTCGGGGCTTGTACCATTTTTTGCAATAGATTCGTTCCTTCTTCCCGATGATCCTTGATCCATTGGTTTATCCGTTTTTGTATATCCGGCACGTTTATCCTCCTTAATTACACATATTCTCATAGATTACTGAAAGTCCCATTCCGCCTGCCATACACAACGTTACCATTCCGTACTTAACTTGTGAACGCAACATTTCATGCATCAGTGTGACTGTCAATTTTGCACCTGTTGCTCCTACAGGGTGACCAAGTGCAATTGCCCCCCCATTGACATTGACAATATCCGGATTCAAATCTAACTCCTTGATCACTGCAAGTGCTTGGGCAGCAAAGGCTTCATTAAGTTCAATCAGTCCGATATCCCCTAAAGATAGACCTGCTTTTTCCAATGCCTTTCGAGTAGCGGGTACTGGTCCAATCCCCATAACTCCAGGTTCAACTCCTGCACTGGCAAAAGCCTTTATTTTCAGGAGCGGTTTTAATCCCTTTTCTTCTGCTTGCTGCTTGGACATTAAAAGTACAGCTGCAGCCCCATCATTCATAGGGCAGGCATTTCCTGCCGTAATGGTTCCTTCATTTTTGAATACTGCCTGAAGATTGGCTAGTTGATCCAGATGAATGTCCTCGCGTACCCCTTCGTCATGGTTGAAGATTTGAAGTCCTTTTCGATCCTTGATTTTAAGCGAAATAATTTCTCTATTAAAGCGACCCTCTTCTATAGCTTTCCAAGCCTTCTTGTGGCTTTGATAAGCAAATTGATCCTGTTCTTCACGACGGATACCATATTTTTCAGCCAAGCGCTCGGCAGTGATTCCCATATGATCATTTTCCAAGGAACATATTAATCCATCTGCCAGCAGAGCATCCTCCATCGTTACGTTTCCAAATTTACCGCCCCATCTATTTTTCACGATATAAGGCACATTGCTCATGCTCTCCACTCCGCCGGCAATAATGACGTCTTCTTGACCAGCAGCGATAGTTAAAGCGGCGTTGGTAATGGCCTTTAAACCTGATCCACATGCTTTGATTACAACGTGTCCTGGGACACTGTGTGGGAAACATGCCAGCTGCGACGAAATTCGTGCCGAGTTAAGTCCGCCTCCGTGGACATAGCCGTGTCCGAAAATCACTTCATTGACTTTTTCTTTACCCAAACCGGAATTCTCCATTAAACCTTCCAATACTTGACGGCCCAATTCGGTAGCTTTAACATTCCTGAGTGATTTTCCAAAGGATCCAACTGCAGTTCGCGCCCCTGCAACGATGACAACCTCATTCAAGCTTTTTTCCTCCTCTTACCTATTCAATGGTGTTGACGACAGCATGGATTTTCAATGTCGCCTCTGTATTCCTTATCACATCATCCACGGTATATGGCGCCATGACTTCCTTAAGCACCAATCCCTCTTCTGTTACTTCCATGACAGCCATATCCGTAATGATTAAATCCACACTCTTTCTTGCCGTCAATGGAAGCGTACATGTCTTCAAGATCTTAGATTCACCCTGCTTATTCACGTGATTCATCAGGACGATCACCTTTTTGGCTTTCTGGGCAAGCTCCATTGCCCCGCCCATACCCGGCACCCGCTTTCCTGGGACGATCCAATTCGCCAAATCCCCTTTTTCACTGACTTCCAGGGCCCCAAGGATGGTGATGTCGATGTATCCTTTCCTGATCATTCCAAATGCCGTTGCACTGTCAAAGTAAGAAGCTCCCAATACAGTGGTGATCGGGAAACCTCCCGCATTACAGAGGGCAGGATCTTCTTTTCCGGGATCAGGACTTGGACCCGTACCGAGAACTCCATTTTCCGCATGGAACAGCACATGGATATTTTGAGGAATATGTTCTGCCACCAAGGTAGGGATGCCGATGCCTAAATTGACGATCAATCCGTCATGGATTTCCTTGGCGGCGCGTTTCGCGATGCGATTTCGTACATCTACTGCCATGCCCATTTCCAATTCACCCCTTTTGTCGGAATCACCATATCTACATAAATGCCTGGTGTGGCAATACATTCCGGATCCAATTCGCCTGCAGGAACGATTTCCTCCACTTCCGCAATCGTGAAGGCCCCTGCCATCGCTACCAGCGGATTGAAATTACATGCTGTCTTGTCGTACACTAAATTCCCAAGTGAATCGGCCTTTTTGGCATGGACGATGCTGACCTCAGCCGTCAAAGCGGTTTCCACCAAATATTCTTTTCCTTCTATTACAATCTTGTCCTTGCCTTCTTCGGCTATCGTACCAATCCCGACATCGACAAAAATCCCGCCTAAGCCTACACCGCCGGCACGAATCCGTTCGGATAATGTACCCTGCGGTGAAAATTCGACTTGCAGCTTTCCTTCAGTCATGAGCTTGCCGGCATTAGGATTGGATCCGATATGCGAGGCGATCACTTTTTTTGCCCTTTCAGCGGTCACAAGCCGGCCAATGCCGATATCAGGGAATCCAGTATCATTGCCAATCAAGGTCAATTCCTTAACGCCCTTGTCAAGGATACCCTGTACAAGCGTCGGAGGAGTCCCGACTCCGCCAAATCCGCCATACATGAGTGTGCATCCATCGGAAATATGCTCCAGCGCTTCTTCCATGGTCACAATTTTGTTTTTCTTCGTAATGACCTGCTTCATACCGTTCCTCCTAAATAGCCTGCATGTCTTCAATTAAACCTTCCGCGTGCAATTCTTGCTGCAACTCATCGAGGGAAGCTTCCAGTATCTTGACTAGGCGATCGATTTCTTCATTCGTAATGATTAATGGCGGAGATAAAATAACCGCATCGCCAGCGATTCCTTCAATCGCACCTGCAGCAGGATAGATTAACAACCCCTTCGCAAAAGCCTTATTGACAAGCCTTGTAGTCAGGCCGATTTGCAAGTCGAATGGAGTTTTTGAAATCCGATCGGAGACAAACTCAAGCCCAAGGAGCAGCCCTTTCCCTCTTACATCACCAATGATGTCGAATTTCTCAGCCAAGCCTTGCAGCTTCTTAAACAGATATTGACCTTTCTTTTCCGCTGCCTGAACCAGGTCATTTCCCTCAATGTAGGAAAGCACTTCCAATGAAACGGCAGCAGATAGAGGGTTTGCACTATATGTGTGTCCAGCCATGATTGATTTCGATCCTTTTAAAATGGGCTCCATGACACGGTCAGTAACCATTGTGGCTGCCATTGGAGTATAGCCTGCGCTCATTCCTTTACCCAATGCGATGATATCCGGAGTGACTCCCCAGTGTTCCATCGCGAACATTTTTCCTGTCCGTCCGATTCCCGTCATTACCTCATCGGCAATAAAAAGAATGTCATAGTTTTCGCAGATTTCCTTAATCCTTTGATAGTAGCCATCTGGCGGTGTTACAGCACCAGCGGATGCTCCGATTATGGGTTCTGCGATGAAGGCGGCGATATTCTCGGATCCGACCCTTTGAATGGCTGTCTCCAGTTCATTTGCACACTGAAGCTTGCATCCGGAAGTTTCATTATTATAAGGACAGCGATAACAGTATGGAGCCGAAATGCTAGGGAAATCCTCCAATAGCGGCACAAAACGCTTTCTTCTTGGTACATGGCCGGACATCGATAAAGCGCCCATCGTGATCCCGTGATAACTCGTCCACCTGGAGACGATGCGGTTTTTTCGCTCAAACCCTTTTTCTTGCCAATGTTGAATCGCGATCTTCATCGCCGTTTCGGTCGCTTCCGATCCACTATTCACGAAAAATGACCAATTCAAATCCCCTGGAGCCAACTCACTTAGCTTTTTGGCCAATGCCTCTGCGGCTTCACTCGTAAAATGAGACCTATATGCAAAAGAAACTTTGCGGGCCTGCTCCGTCATTGCCTCGACAACATCCAATACGCCATGGCCAATACTTGCTGTGACCGCTCCTGATGATCCATCTATATACTGATTTCCATCTATATCATAAAGATAAATTCCATTCCCATGAGAGATAGTGGGATAGTCATGATCTAAAGTAGGCTTAATCAAATAATTGCGTGTCATGTCATCTCTCCTTTTAACGTTCGTACCCATTATCTATTAATCTATTACGTTCTTATTAGACTGAAAGGCTCATCCTGAATCAGGATGGATTCTGTAGGGCAGCCTTCCATAGCATCTTGCATGTCATCATGCAAGGTTTCAGGAACCTCGGCAATCCCTTGATTATCGTCCAAGATGACGAAAGCGATCCCTTGATCGTCATAGTCATAAATCTCAGGACCTGTTGAACCGCATGCCCCGCACGCAATACAGGTTTCTTTATCAACCCATGTGTATTTAGCCATAAAAACAATCCTCCTACTTGAGGGATAAATCTTTACCCCAAATATTCATGTCCTCATACTTATCCCAAATATTGCAATTCTTCGTTAATCTTCCGCCATATTCATATCCCAGCTGATGAAAGACGGCGTTCATGCCCATTGACAATGAACGCGCTAATGAATAAGAGCAATAAATGTTTTTCCTGAACAATTCTTGTTCCAAGGCGGAGATGAGCACCTTCATGAAACCATGCTTCCGATGCTGAGGAATTGTTGCACAGTCCGTTAATTCAGCATTGTGATACATCTCATTCACTTCCGCGGATGCAGCACTTACGATGGTTCCTTCATATTCGATAACACTAAAGATCGTACCTTCCTCCATCACTTTCTTGATATATCGCTCATCATTCATCGGTGTAGGATAGGTTTCAAAGATGGCACCATATAAATTCGCCAGCTCTTTTGCATCTTCAACCGTAGCAGACCGGAGGATATAATCCTTAGGTATTTGCTGAGATTCAATCAGTCTAGGAATCTGACTGACATCTTGGATGACTCTATCTTCCTTGACCCAAAAGTCGCTTGTTCGCCTTTCATCCGTTAAATAGAAGGCCATGCAATAGGCATCATTCCCTTTGAAATACTTGCTCAATATTCCTTCCAGCATGAATCCCTGACTCAATGCAGCGGATAAATCTTCATTCCTGGCTTTAAGTATCACTTTAGTAAAGCCCTGCTCCTTTGCGATGGCAAGGGCCCGATCGATCGCTTTGTTGATATTTCCCCGATAATCATCCATGCGTAAGCGCTGATTGGCATGATCATGATAGATTTCCATCGTATAACAATCCCCGGTCTCCATTTGGGTGAAAAAAGGCAGCTTTTGAACAGGCATTATGTACCCCCCTTATTTAAAGAATTCGGGAGAAGAGATGCATATCATCCGCTTCTCCCGGCATTCTATTTCCAATTGAATAATCTTTTGACAGGTGCCTGAAGAAGCTGTTCATACGTAAACTCATCAGGATATTCACTCACATCATATATGGATAAGGCTTCATCCACTTTTTGATTCATTGAATCAGACACATAGATTCCGCATTCAGGACAGTTTATGGCCGGAACTTGAAGGACTTTTATTGAGCGTTTCCCGTCAGGCATGATCCAGTAACAATCCTTCTTTTCACTTTCTTCTACGTTTGGGGTATTGCACCATAAGCAGTCCATCTTCATTCCTCCTTGCCATCAGATTTCACCGAGCCGCTAGCGGCCAACTTTTTTTCTTGGGCCAACCTTAATTTTTCCTTCATTTCATCCCGTTTATCACGGCGATCCTTCAAGGAAGCATGTTCATCAGTGCTTTCATACGCTTTTCTCTTGTCAAGACGACGAAGGCCCTCTGGCACCAAGTTGAATTTCTCATCCGTCATAAGCGCGGAAATCCCCACGGCTTCTTTCCTATCCGCAGTACCATACACTTCATCAAAGTAAGCATCCGCACTGCCGGCAACATAGTTCTTCGGCTCCGGATAGCTAGTGATTACTCCTTCAAAGTTCCGTAAAACGACTTTATCCGGACTTTGCGAAAGAAGGTAATTCGGGGTCAAGGCAATCTTTCCGCCGCCGCCAGGAGCATCCACCACAAAGGTTGGCACTGCATATCCTGATGTATGCCCGCGCAGCGCTTCAATGATTTCCAGACCTTTTGAAACCGGCGCCCGGAAATGGCCAATCCCTTCAGATAGATCACATTGATAAATGTAATAAGGTCTTACCCTTGCTTTAACACAGTCATGCATAAGCTTTTTCATGATATGGACACTATCGTTGATACCAGCGAGGATGACTGCCTGATTACCAAGCGGCACCCCTGCCATCGAGAGCATATCACATGCTTTTTTCGCTTCATCCGTCAGTTCAAGTGAATGATTGAAATGCGTATTCAACCAAACCGGATGGTATTTTTTCAGAATATTACATAAATTCTCTGTAATCCTCTGCGGGAAAACGACCGGTGCACGTGTGCCGATCCGGATGATTTCCACATGCGGGATGGCGCGCAGGTTACTCAATACGTATTCAAGGATCTTATCATTGATCAACAGGCCGTCACCGCCGGAGATCAGGACGTCCCTCACTTCCGGAGTGTTCCGGATATATTCAATCGCCCCGTCAAGCTGTTTCTTGGGAACACCCATGCCAACCTGACCTGAAAAACGGCGTCGTGTACAATATCTGCAGTACATGGAGCATTGGTTCGTTACAAGGAATAGAACGCGATCCGGATAACGATGCGTCAATCCTGGAACAGGGGAATCCTCATCCTCATGCAGCGGATCCTCCAAATCATATCTAGTCTTGTTCATTTCTGCCGAAAGCGGTACAGATTGTAATCGAATCGGACAGCGAGGGTCATCGGGATTCATCAAAGAAGCATAATAAGGCGTAATGTTCAACGGAATCGTTTGAGTCGATATCCGGACTCCTTCCTCTTCTTCCGGTGTCAGGTTGACGACCTTTTTCAGATCATCCAGTGATTTAATCGTATTGGTCAATTGCCAGATCCAATCATTCCACTGCTCTTCCGTTACATCCTTCCACAATTCGATATCATTATAATGCCTGCGTCCACCTAGGTATTCTTTATGTTTTACATCCATTCCCATCAAATTCATTAATAATGCCCCCTTTATTATAAGAACTTATCTATATACTCTCGCAAGAATGATGCCAACATTGATAACAAGGAAATCATAAGCAAATGGGGGTAAAACGAGCTTAAAATCGCAAGATATTTTTCATTATGCATAATTTTTTGCAGCCAGATTCTTTGCGCCAAGCAATAAAAAAGAAGGCTCTCTTTACACAAGAGCCCTCCAGTTTGTAGACAAAAGGAGTTCTATCCAAATTTTTAAACATAGTTGATTGGAGCGGGTGTACAGGAATCCTGCGGGAATATCGAGTCCAAGGGAGAGCCCAGCCGGGGGCGGACCGCCCGCGGAAAGCGAGTGCCCCACGTTTCAATCAACGCCCAAATTTGTACAAGCAAAAAAATGTAGACAAATTCGATTTTCATCGAGCTTGTCTACATTCTGAAGGTCTCTTTACATTACATCATGATCAAGAAAGTGACAGCGTTTCCAAAAAACTGAATTCACTTGGTTTCCTTCGACCCTGCCGTATACACTTTTTCAATGCCGTACTTGTTTAACTTATATTGCAGTCCCTGCCTTTTAATATTGAGGGCTTCTGCCGTTTTGCTGATATTCCCGTTATATTTCTCGAACATATTGATGATCATTTCCCTTTCCATTTCTTCAAGAACGACAGGTAAATCAATCCTGCTTTTCAATGGGGAAGGCTGGCTCTGCGCATTTGCTGCAGCATAATTTCCTGACGGGAAAAGATAAGCAGGAAGATGATGTTCATCAATCATATCTTCCCCAGCGTCCATGACGTTAAAGGTTAACTCGATGGCATGCCCCAATTCACGAATGTTCCCGGGCCATGGATATTGAAGAAGCCGCTGCATCGCCTTTTGACTGATCCCGCGCACTTCCGTAAAAAATGATTTGTTGAATTTTTGAATGAAGTGATTGACGATTTCCGGAATATCCGTTTTACGCTCGGAAAGAGAAGGCATCTGGATCGTTACGACATTGAGGCGAAAAAACAAATCCGAACGAATGATTCCCCGCTCCAACGCCTCTTCCGGAGAAATGTTCATCGCAGCAATGATCTTCACATTAATCTTTTGCTCTTTCGAACCTCCAACACGGCGCACTTCACCTTCCTGAAGCACCCGCAGCAATTTTGCCTGCAGACCGAGGTCGAGGCTATTCAGCTCATCAAGGAAAAGAGTACCGCCATTTGCCTGCTCAAAAATGCCCATGCGATCCATCGCTCCGGTAAAAGCCCCTTTCGTCGTGCCGAACAGCAGCCCCTCCATCAATTCCTTTGGAACGGCCGCACAGTTTTGCGCGATGAAAGGCTGATTTCGCTGAGCACTTACATTATGTATACTTTGCGCGACCAGTTCCTTCCCTGTCCCTGTTGGTCCATAAATCATGACTGGGGAATGTGTACGGGCCGCTTTTTTCGCCAAGGAAATCGCTTGCTTAAAAGCAGGACTATTGCCGATCAAATCACTAAAATGATAGGTCGCCGTCCCTTCAGAAAACTTATTTTTCCTATGCGTCTCGGCCAGCTGGGAACGCAAATCGACAATTTGGTCATACATATTCATGACCTTCGTAATATCCTTTGCGATTTCCACTGCCCCAATAATTTCACCATCCTCATACAAAGGATACGTACTATTGATCGAGGTTATTTTTTTCTCCTTTAAATTGACATATGTTTGAATGGACTCAATCGTTTCATTGCCTTTTTCCAAGGCCACATGCAGCGTACTGGATTCATCTGTCAATGAAGGATAAAGCTGAAAAATATTCTCCCCCAGCACCTGCTCCCGATCCAGCCCGTCGATATGCGCCATCATTTCATTGTAAAAGACCGTATCCCCATCTTTATTCACAATATGGACACCCACATTGATCACATTCAATATCCATTCAAATTGAGTGGAAAACTGATTTACTGAAGATTTCATTTCTTCATCTCCGTTCTCTGCCATTTGATAGAATCACCTGTAAATTATAGCATTTAATGGGAAACATTCATCTCTTTATTCTTATTTAAATCAAAATTCAGCACAAAGGCAATAGAATAATAAGGTCAAATAAAGGAATCTCGCATTAAGCCAAGAAAATTATAAGAGAAAATATAAAATTTAGGGGTGAGTCGGATTTCGGAAACTAGATTGGAAATTAAACCGTGGGAAGATAATGACCTTCAATTACTATTTCAACTAAATGCCCCAGAAATGATGGAACATCTTGGCGGACCAGAAAGTAATGAACAAATCCTGAAGCGTCATCAGCGGTATCTACAGATTGGTGATAAGGGATGCATGTTTAGCATCACCCCGTTTCCAGAGGCAAAGGCAGCCGGTTCCGTTGGCTACTGGCAAAAAGTGTGGAACGATGAATTTGTGTACGAAATCGGTTGGAGCGTCCTCCCTCCCTTTCAAGGAAAAGGAATCGCATCTCATGCCGTGAAGGCACTGATGGAGAAAATCAAAGCCGAACGAAATTACAAATACATTCACGCATTCCCTTCGATCACTAATCCTGCATCTAACGCAATTTGCCGCAAGCTCGGCTTCAATCTCATCTCCGAATGTGAATTCGAATACCCGCCAGGGAGCTTTATGAAATGCAATGATTGGTGTCTGGAACTTGAATGAATACTTTAATGTATAGCGGATTTGTGTATAGGAAGGATCATACCGTGGTAAGTCGAATTATGTTGAGTTTAGGTGAATTATTTCCCGGGAAAGTCGAATTATTCTGGGGGTTGGTCAGATTATTCCCGGGGTAGGACGAATTATTCCCTCCCTTAGAATTTCTTGAGTATTTGTCTGAAAGGATAATGAACTGAATAAGAAGCCTTTATATCTTTATGAAGGTCAGGTTGATTCTCTGATTTTAAGTTCCGTAGGCAATTTAATAATGTCGCGCTTTAATTTCAAATCTTCATTTAAATATTTTATCAATTCTATTACAGTGCGTTGTCCCAGTTCCATAATCGGTATATCGATTGTGGTTATGGTGGGGGTTGTGACTTGGCAAATAGATTGATTATCATAACCAACTATGGCTAGGCATTCCGGTATTTTGTAGCCCAACGCAGTTGCCTTTTTAATAATTCCTGCTGCTACCTGGTCATTTCCAGTAAATAAGGCAGTAGGTTTTTCTTTTAATTTTACTATTTCATCACAAATACGGAATCCATCTTCAATACTAAATCCATGTCCAAATATCCAATCGTCATTATGCAGTAAATTATTATCCGCTAACGCTTTTATAAATCCTTCTTTTCTTTGACCCTGAGCCTGACTATAAGAAGTATCGTAACAAAAACCTATTTTCCTATGGCCTTTTTCTATTAAATGATTAACCGCTTTGTAAGTCGCTTCGAATTCGTCATATCCAATAATCGGTATAGAAGCGGAATGATGGTATTCATTACACAGTAAAATCGGGCCGTATTTCAAATAAGGCTTGATTGCATTCCATTCATTTTCTAATGCTCCTAAAATAACCCCATCTACTTCTCTATTCTTTAATTTCCCCATAACATCCAATTCATTTTTCGCATCATAAAAGGTTTGAAAAATGAGAACTTTATAATCATTTTCCAAGGCTGCTAGAGATACTCCTTTAACCAATTGGGCAAAGAATGGATGATCGAAACTTGGGACTGATATTGCAATGGTTTGGGTTTTATTTGTCCTAAAATTCCGGGCTAGTGAACTTGGTGCATAATCAAGCTCTTCCATGACCTTTAAGATTTGTTCCCTCTTTTCTTTCGAGACATATGGATGATTATTTAAGACTCTGGATACCGTTGTTTTAGAGACATTACATATCTTGGCTATCTCGCTAATTCTCGTCATTTAATCCCATCCTTGCAATATGTGGTTGACATGTTATCGATTTCAGAAGTTATGATTAAACCGTTCCTAATATATTAACAAAATTTATCTGAGTTGTATTTTTAAAAAGTTATATTTTTAGCGAATGGAGGGATTGTTATGTTTTTGAATAAAAAGGGCGGTTTTCAGTTATTGCTAAATGTCGAGAACCCAAAATACATTGTATTCTGTGATTTCGATGAGACCTATTATCCTCATTCCATGAGTTACGAGAGACAGGAAGATGTATATGAACTTGAAAATTACTTAGAAGCAAAAAGCATGGATGGAGAACTTGTCTTTGGCTGGGTCACTGGGAGTAGTATCGAATCAATATTACATAAAATGGAACAAGGTGGATTCAGGTTTTTCCCGCATTTTATTGCCAGTGACTTAGGAACCGAAATCACCTATTTCTCGGAGAATAACTTTTTGGAAAGTGATCCAGATTGGCATTCGCAGATTAATATCGAAGAATTTAATAAGGGGAAAGTCGATGAAATTTATAATGTTCTACTTAACGGCAATATACCATTGATTCCTCAGACTCAAATGGGAAGTTCACGTTATAAAAGAAATTATTATTATCAAATACAACAGGAATCCGTCGACAAGAAGAATTTAGCTACCATCCAGAGGGTGGCCAAAGAGTATGGGATAGGGGTAAATATCAATCGTTGCAATCCCCTTGCCGGCGATCCTGAAGATAGTTATGATATAGACTTCATTCCATTAGGCACTGGAAAAAATGAGATTGTCCGTTTTATGCTAGACAAATTCGGGCTGAGTCGGGAGCATGCCTTCGCTTTCGGCGATAGCGGCAATGATCTGCTCATGTTAAAAAGTGTTAAACATGGTTACCTTGTTGGGAATGCAACTCAAGAAGCAAAGGAAGCTCATACTAAAATAGCGACAGGTACGTACTCCAAAGGAATATTAAGAACTTTGCAATCCATCATTACTATTTAAGTGGAAATATAAGTAATGAGGAAAAGGTAGTTGATTGATGCGCTCTTGCACAGCTTTACTTTCTGCTAACGGCATGGATTTTCCATCAAGCAAACAATTCATTCCATGTTACTTTGCCTGCAAGCTTATCAGCGGAAATCTTGCTTGCTTTCTGGTATTTGTATAATGCCGCCTCGGTATTTTCCCCGAATATTGCATCAAGGGGACCGGGGTTAAACCCTTCCATATATAACGCTGCTTGCAGGATCCATGTGATATTGCAGCTAGCTCCTTTTTTAATTGTGACGGTAGCATTCTTCGTTTTCGGCCCCCATTTTCCATCGACAACAAGCTTTTTATTGAATTGCTTATTCAATTCCGTTTGTAAACCTATTATAAGGGCCGATCGGGTTTTGGGACCATAAACGCCATCTACGGCAATAGACGTTTTATATCGGCCATTTATCGTTTTTTGTATGGAAATTATATGCCCATCTCCTTTGCTGGTCTTTGGAGAAGTAATATGAGGTTTTTTTCCTGCTTGTAACTGTGTATGAGATAACCCGCCCGTCATCTCCAAATGAGGATAATCCTTGAATGAAGTCCAATCCCCTCCCCAGATAAATCCTAATTCTTTACCTATGGCAGCCACACGCTGCCATTTTGAGTTCACTGTCCATATCGCTTTCTTGCCATCATCACTCACAATGAAGAAATCAATAGCAAGTCCATAATTATGATAGGATTGGCCTGGCTTAGCGTTCGTCACAATCGGTTTAGCTAGATTGCTATAGTTTTTTCCTTTGTAGCTGTAAACTCGTCCTTGACCAAAAAGGTTGGCTTGTTCTTCCAAAGAGCGGTAACCTGCACTTATCTGTACAGTGATTCCTTCATTATAAGCACGTTCCACCATTTCCAAGGCTGATGCCTTCACAACAGGATTCATCCCTTTGCCCATCTTTTTCACTGATCGCTCCAATAATGTCCGTAATGCTACTTTCACTATCATCCCTCCTTTTAAGTTCCCATCAAAGTTTATATAAGCCTTTTTAACGGAAAAGTAGCAGAGTTGGTAAAGTTTGTTCTCATTTAATAGGAAATAGAAGTGATATGTTATTTATCCGCTCTTTTTCCGCCGACTGCCTGCCAAGCCTCCTCGACGGTAAACGGCTGCGGGGCCTCGGCTAACCAGTTTTTCGGCAGAAAAATTAACCATAAAAAACAAAAACACCCTGTAAATGTTAGTTTGGTGTCTAACATTTACGGGGCAGTTCAGAGTTGCCTACAGTTTTTTCTTAATAAACGTTACAGCTGATTTCAGAAATCCGCTCCCTTTCCGCCGACTGTCTGACAAGCCTCCTCGACGCCAGCGTCTCCGGGGTCTCTGCTAGGCAGTTACTCGGCAGGAGCGTCGCATATTTCTTCCAGCCATTAAGGGTTACTGTAAAAAACCTCAAGGATCACCTCGTCTTAAACATGGTTCAGGTGTGTACAGCCTACTGATTTTCTTTAATCTCATTTCAGTCGATTTCAGAAAGCCGCTCCCTTTCCGCCGACTGTCTGACAAGCCTCCTCGACGCCAGCGTCTCCGGGGTCTCTGCTAGGCAGTTACTCGGCAGGAGCGTCGCATATTTCTTCCATCCATTAAGGGTTACTGTAAAAAACCTCAAGGATCACCTCGTCTTAAACTTGGTTCAGGTGTGTACAGCCTACTGTTTTTCTTTAATCTCATTTCAGTCGATTTCAGAAATCCGCTCCCTTTCCGCCGACTGTCTGCCAAGCCTCCTCGACGCAAGCGTCTCCGGGGTCTCGGCTAGCCAGTTACTCGGCAGGAGTGTCGCATATTTCTTCCATCCTTTAAGGGTTACAGTATAAAAACATGAAGAATAATCTAGTCTTCAACATGTTTCAAGATGAGCCGACTTTGTTTTTTTCTAGAGGCTGTTTTCGTAAATTGTTGTTTTGAATAGCAAGAACATTCGTTCCTCAATGGTATATATTAGAATTTAAGGAAGTGTTTTGTTTGAGACCTAATCTATCAAAAGATATTAGCATTGAAAGTTTCAAAGATTTCTATTGGTTGAAAGAGGAACTGCAAACGTTTTGCAGGGAAAACTGGATAAGTTCTACTGGTTAAAAAATGATAGAAATTTCCGATAGGATTGAAACATTTCTTCGGACAGGAGAGATAAAAAATCCTATTAGAAAAACAAAAATCAATAGGACGGTTGAACTTCAAGTACATTTAAGCCTTGATACAGTCATTAGGGCAAACCATCGTTGTAGTCAAGATGTGAGAGCCTTTTTCAAGACTGCTATCCCTAAATTTCATTTTTTAACATATCTTCAAAACTACTTTAAAAGTAACGCAGGGAAAACGTATCGTAATGTTGTAGATGCTTAGTATGAGGAAGAAGAACGAAAAAAGACCCCACATTCAAGAAAAAGATTGCACCTCAATTTAACTACAATCAATTCACTAGTGACTTCTTTGCTGATCCTAAAAATCAAGGTAAAAGCCGTGCAGAAGCAATTGAAGCCTGAAATAAGTTGAAGAAACTTCCTGGAAGCAACAAATATGAACCTAATAATGAAATATAAGTTTATAAACAAGTAAAAAATATGAAAGATAAAAAATCAAGTTTACTTTTTAAAATCTTGGTTCGGGGTGAGCAATCCGATACTCCTTTTACCGAAAAATTGATGGAACCGCCAGACTGTAGACGAATGGAGAGAAGTGCCAGTTTTCCTACAATATTTCCTAAAAAAGAAGTCCAGTTGATTGGAACGGAAGGTACGAGACTCCTGCGGGAAAGCGTGGCCAAGGGAGACCCCACAGGCGCGAAGCGTCGAGGGCGGACCGCCCGCGGAAAGCGAGTGCCTGGAGTGGAAATCCTTACACATCCCCTCCTTCAGAAATCCGCTCCCTTTCCGCCGGCTGCCTGCCAAGTATTGATAACTGAGGGGAAAAGGCCTGTCGTTCCTTCATTAATAGAAATGGAATTTCCCCCAAAAAATTAGACGGCTTCCGTTCGCCCGTTTGCGAATGAAAGCCGTCTAATCATGTATTATTTTATTAATCTCTCAACCTTACGCTTTGATTTCAATAGAGGGGCTTATTGTAAAGTCAGCCTCTGTTTTACTTTTCACTTCATCAAGTGTTACGCCATTTTGCAATTCAATCAATTCCATGCCAGCGTCTGTAAATTGAAAAACGGCCAGTTCGGTAATCAGGCAATGGACAACTTTTTCTCCCGTCAATGGCAATGTACAGCTTTTTTTCACTTTGGATTCCCCGTGCTTGTTCACATGGTCCATGATGACGACAATTCGTTTTGCGCCTTGGACGAGGTCCATCGCTCCTCCCATCCCTTTTACCATCTTCCCTGGAATCATCCAGTTTGCCAAGTCCCCATTCTCGGAAACTTCCATCCCGCCTAAAATGGCTAGATCGATGTGGCCGCCGCGAATCATTGCGAATGATTCAGCGCTATCAAAAAATGATGCTCCCGCTTTTGCCGTTACCGTTTCCTTTCCTGCATTGATCAAATCCGGATCAACTTCATCCTTTTGGGGATAAGGCCCGATTCCGAGTAAGCCATTTTCCGATTGAAGCATGACATTAAAGTCATTTGGAATCATGTTGGCAATCAAGGTCGGCATTCCAATCCCTAAATTCACACACATCCCATCTTTGATTTCTTTAACGGCCCGTTCTAAAATTAGTTGTCTAGTCATTCGATACTCCTCCTTTTTATGCGTTAGCAGTTGTAAGTCTTTCAATTCGTTTTTCATAGTCATTTCCTACAAGCACCTTTTGTACATAAACCCCTGAAGTATGAATTTCATCTGGATCGAGCTCCCCTGTGCCCACAAGCTCCTCCACTTCGACAAGCGTGACTTTCCCTGCGGTGGCAACGACAGGGTTAAAATTCCTTGCCGTTTTCCGATATACAAGATTACCGAAATGATCTGCTTTCCAAGCTTTTACAAAGGCAAAATCTCCTACTATTCCTTTTTCCATAATGTATGTGCGGCCATCAAACTCTTTATGTTCTTTACCTTTTGCGACTTCCGTCCCTACTCCTGTAGCTGTATAAAAGGCAGGAATTCCCGCTCCGCCCGCTCTTAAACGCTCGGCCAGCGTTCCTTGGGGAACTAGTTCGACCTCCAGCTCGCCACTTAAAAATTGCTGTTCAAATAATTTATTTTCCCCAACATAAGAAGCGATCATTTTTTTGATTTGTTTATTTTCAAGCAATAGACCCAGACCCCAGTCATCGACACCGCAATTGTTGCTGACAATCGTCAAATCCTTTACACCTTTGTTACGCAAAGCAATGATTAGTTTCTCTGGTATTCCGCTTAATCCGAACCCGCCTACGATAATGGTCGCTCCATCCTCGATTTGTTGAATAGCGCTATCAAAAGATGTTAATAATTTACTCATTTTCCATCATCTCCATTCTTAATACTATTCTATTAAATAAACAGTGATGTTGCAAAAGCTATGATGAACACGGTCACTGTTTTCAAAATCGTAATCGCAAAAATATCCTTGTAAGATTGACGATGTGTCAGTCCAGTAATGGCAAGCAAGGTAATGACGGCACCATTATGCGGCAGCGTATCCATTCCGCCAGATGCCATGGATGCTATTCGATGAAGCATTTCCGGGGTGATTCCGACACTTTGGGCCACCTGCAAATAGTGACTTCCCATCACTTCTAGCGCAATCGAAAGTCCACCTGATGCGGATCCGGTAATCCCTGCCAGCACATTGACGGCAATAGCTTCGGATACGAGCGGATTACCGCTTGCATTGAACACCCAGTTTTGAATGACCGAGAATCCAGGAAGTGTTTTCACCACATTCCCAAAACCAACTTCAGATGCAGGATTGAATATGGCAAGCAATGATCCCATTGCCGCAGCTGTTAATCCACTAGCCAATTTGACCTTGATGCGTCCAACATTCAGAAGCATCGCTGCAATGATGCCGATTGCCAAGGCAACAATCAAAGACCAGGATGAAGTGACTGTGCTTACATCGGCAATGTTGAAAGTTTCCTTCAACATCGAAGCATCATACCAGTGCTTAACCGAAATGGCACTGCGGCTGAAAGCAAAATTAAACGCTACGACAAGGATGAGCGGTACGATGGACAGCCAAAAGTTAGGCAGGTTTTGCTGTTCTGCACTTTCTGGCTCATTTATATGTCCTTCCCCGTAGCCTTCACCATTTGCCACCGCTTGTTTACGGCGACGCTCTAACCAGATCATTCCTCCAGTGAATACCATGATCGCGCCAATAATCCCCATGATTGGAGCTGCATACGCATCTGTTCCGAAATAATTCGTTGGAATGATATTTTGAATCTGAGGTGTTCCAGGAAGGGCATCCATCGTATATGTGAAGGCGCCCAATGCTATCGTTCCCGGCAATAGTCTTTTTGGAATGTCTGCTTCTTTAAAAATTGCCGCTGCAAATGGATAAACGGCGAATGCCACTACAAACAATGAAACCCCGCCGTATGTCAGCGCCGAGCACGCCAGCACTACAGCAAGAATAGCCTGCTTCGAGCCTAGTGATTTTACGATGGTCTTGGCAATGGATGCAGCTGCACCGCTCATCTCCATGACCTTTCCAAATACGGCCCCTAATAAAAATATCGGGAAAAACGCTTTTATATAGTTAGCCGCAAACGTCATATATGTCTCTGTATAACTTGGCAGCAAATGTCCGCCGGATAAAATGACCGCCAATAAAGTAACAATCGGCGCTATGATAATGACCGGATAGCCCCGGTAGGCTAAAAAGATTAAAAGTCCCAGCGCCACCACAATGGCTAAAATTTGAATCACCAATTCAATTCCCCCTTTTCTCCCTTGCCCCAAATAATTCGGAAGCCGTTAAATAGAACTAGTAATCTCCTAAATTCCATATTTTTAATTTTTCCGCTTTTACCATTCAAGCCTGCCTTCCCCAAGTCAAGCTGAATGATTCCCCTAAATATTGAGAACGCTTTCAATAATCCCTTTTCATTTTACGTGGAAACACAATATAAAATGACAGATGGGCCATTCACTAAAGTAATTATGCAATTATTGTGCCAACTTAAACACAAGGAAAAATCTCATCTTTTAAAGCTTTTTCAAACAATTCCTTCCCTAAAATCACTTAAAACTGTAAAGGTTTCAGTACACACAAAGATAAACTCCAAAAAAGTGTAAGACTTTTCTTACAACTTTTAAATTCCCTTTCGTTTTATGTACGGATTTCCTAACACACGCAAATATTTGCTAGTAAAAGCTTGGGGAGGGGACTTCAGGCATACGCTTACATTCGGCGGAAAGGGAGCGGACTTCTGAAAGCATCTTGCACGTTTTAAAAATAAAAAAACTGCAGGCAAACTCGATTTATTTCGAATTTGCCTGCAGTCTGAACCCTTTGGCAAAAGGGGCCTTTCTTCAATCATAAACCATATTTATTCATTTTTTCATACAGTGTTGTTCGGCTCACTCCGAGTCTCTTTGCCGTTTCTGATTTATTGCCTGAAGTCATTTCCAAACAGGAAACGATCGCCGCCCGTTCGGTTTCATCCATTACTTCAGCCAAGGTGCGGATCGAGACGGCTTCTTTATGACCCGTTATTTCTTTAGGGAGATGCTTGGAACATATCATTTCCCCTTCTTCAACTATATTCATTGCGCGTTCAATGATATTCTCCAACTCACGAATATTCCCCGGCCATTTATAAAGACGAAGCAGGCGCAATGCTTGATCGCTCATCCCTTTTACGCGTTTCTTCATGAGATTCTGGTACTTTTCAACAAGATGATTTACCAGTATTTCAATGTCCTCCGGTCGCTCCCTTAAGGAAGGGACATGGATTTGCAGGACCTTCAATCGGTAATACATATCAAGCCGGAACTCCCCTTTCAAGACCATTTCCTCCAGATTACGGTTCGTTGCAGCGATTACCCGTACATCAATCGGAATACTTCCCGTCGAACCGACCCTCTCAATCTCTTTCTCTTGTAAAACACGGAGCAGCTTCACCTGCATATGCAGTGGCAGCTCACCGATTTCATCCAGAAAAATCGTACCGCCTTCAGCTGCTTCGAACTTACCCGCTTTTCCGCCTTTTTTTGCACCAGTGAAGGATCCCTCTTCATAGCCAAATAGCTCTGACTCCAGCAGTTCCGCCGGGATGGCGGCACAGTTCACTTTGACAAACACACCCATGGCCCGTCTGCTGTCATTATGAATGGAATGGGCAAACAGCTCCTTACCTGTTCCGCTTTCACCCAAAATCAATACATTAGAGTCGCTTTTAGCGGCAATTTCGGCCTGACCTTTCACTTCCATGAAAGCGGGGCTTCTTCCCATCAAATGATCAAACGTATATGAGGCCTTATTTCTCTCGCGAAAATCGCCTTTGTACTTTTTCAGCTCTACTTCAAGTGAATTTATCCGCTTGGAAAGAGCGGTGAATTGCCCGACATTCTTAAAAAGAATCTTCCCGACCGCCCCTATTAACTTGCCTTGTTTCCTTATCGGGGAACGGGTCGCAATTATATAATTATCCTTAATTTTTTGTAATTCAGCGACCTCTTGCTTGCCAGTTTTGGCGACCACATGCATACGGGTGTTTTCAATGACCTCCGTTACATGTTTCCCTATGGAGCTTTCCTGATCGACCCCAAGAAAATCCGCATAAGCATGGCTCAGCATTTGGACATACCCTTCCGTATCGACCATCACCAAGCCGTCATAGGCAAACTCGATAATATCCTTAAACAGAATTTCTTCATGATTATCGATATTAAGAAAATCGCTTTTATTATTTGTAAATAACAGGAGGTAATTCTGATACTCCTCATCCCCCATTTGAATGATGGCTTTTCTGACAATCCCATTATTCTCATTCAAACGGATCGGAGTATTTACAGCTGGTACAAGGTTTTTTTCTAAAATCAAATGTATTTGCCGATCAAATTGATTCTCGGCAAAAGCCTCGGATAATACGCGATTGCATAGAACGATTTCTTTTTCGTTTTTCGTTACCAAAACACCAAAAGGCAATTCTTCCAATATCGCTTTCACTAATTCCAATTGAATAGTTTCATTATCGCTGGCCATTCCTCTTCTCCTTAACCCGTCTGAAGTTTCCTCCATTATATCATAGGAAAATGAGGCCAAGTCATTACCGTTCCACAATCAGCGCAGTTCCCTGTCCGCCGCCGATACATAAGGTGGTAAGGCCGGTTTTTGCATCCCGGCGCTTCATTTCATACAATAAAGTCACTAAGATGCGGGCACCGGAAGCGCCTACCGGATGACCCAGGGCAATCGCCCCGCCATTCACATTCACTTTCTCCGGCTTCAGCTCAAGGTCCTTAAGCACGGCGAGTGACTGTGCCGCAAAGGCTTCATTCACTTCCATCAATTCAATATCATCTATTGTCAATCCCGCTTTTGCCAAAGCTTTCCTTGTCGCAGGAACTGGACCATATCCCATGATTTTCGGATCAAGCGCGGCGTTTGCATATGATTTGATTGTCGCTAATGCTTCCAGTCCCAGCTCGTCCGCTTTTTCTTTAGACATCAGGATTAACATCGCACCCCCATCATTGATTCCGGAGGCATTACCTGCCGTAACCGTTCCATTTTCCTTAAATGCAGGACGCAGCTTCGTTAGCTGGTCTATCGTCAGCCCATGACGCGGATGTTCATCTTGTTCCACCAAGATCATCTTTCCTCTGCGTTTATATTCAACAGGTGCGATTTCCTCTGCAAATCGTCCTTCAAGCTGCGCCTTTTCAGCCTTCATTTGGCTTTCTAATGCAAATTCATCCTGCTTTTCACGGCTGATCCCCCACTGCTCGGCGATATTCTCCGCAGTCACGCCCATATGATATTGATTAAAAACATCCGTTAAGGCGTCATAAGTCATTGAATCGACCGCTTCGGCATTGCCCATTTTCTGTCCAAAACGATAATTTGGAAGTAAATACGGAGCATTGCTCATGCTTTCAATCCCCCCGGCAAGAATCACATCCGCATCACCAAGGGAAATGAATTGCGCTCCCATTATGACCGTACGGAGGCCAGATCCGCAAAGTTTATTAATGGCCATGGCCGGCGTTGTTTCCGGAATCCCTGCATGAATCGCAACCTGACGTGCCACATTTTGCCCTAATCCAGCAGATAGAATATTCCCAACCAATACCTCATCGATCATGTCAGCCGAAATATTTGCCCGCTTAATCGCTTCCTTAGCTGCCACAACTCCCAAGTCAACCGCCGAAACATTGGCAAGACTGCCTCCAAACGCACCAACCGGTGTTCTTGCTGCCCCTACAATCACCACTTCTCTCATAATACTTCCTCCTTCTCCATTTTCAATTTTCCCAGTTTAATAAAATTACGGTCCCTCTCATTGATTTTTTGAGAAACGGTACATTCTTCATACGTAAAAATGCCTTCTCCCGACTTCGTCCCAAGCTTTCCCTCAGCCACCAAATCACGAATCAAATCAGGCGCTTCCTTACTCTGGTCCAATACCGGTGAAACATTATCGAAAACACGCTGCCATGTATCAAGTCCGCCAAAATCGGCAATCTCAATCGGCCCGGTAAATGCCCAGCGAAAACCTGGTCCAGCCGTTATCGCCGTATCGATATCCCCGGCATCGGCAATGCCCTCTTTTAATAGATAAAAGGCTTCACGCATCAAGGCAGTCTGGAGACGATTGGCAATGAACCCTGCTATTTCTTTTTTCAAGAGAATCGGAGACTTGCCGATTTTACGCATTAAATCCATGGTTGTCTTGACGATTTCCGGCTTCGTTTCGTCATGCTGAACAATTTCAACCAATGGAACCAAATGGCCAGGATTAAAGAAATGTGTGATGACCATTCGCTCCGCAAACGAGGCCTTCTCCATCAATTGGGAAATCGGAAAGGTGGATGTATTTGAAGCAACAATTGCATCCGGTTTGATTATTTCCTCCAATTGCTGATATAGATTTAATTTCAGCTCGATGACTTCCGGAATTGCCTCAATGATAAAATCAGCATCCCTTACTGCCCCTTCCAAGTCCACGCTGTATGTAATATTCGCTAAAGCACCTTGCTTTTCCCGATCAGTCAATGCCCCTTCTTCCATGAGCAGTGATAGATTCTCAGAAATTCGATTTTGGGCAAGGTTTAACAGCTCTTCCTTTATATCGTTAATGGTGACGAAATACCCGCTAACTGCAAAAGACTGAGCAATCCCACTACCCATTACACCTGAACCGATAATGGCTATTTTTTTAATCATCCAGCTTCCCCTTTCCGTTTCAATTACCTTTATTTACTCACCTTTTTATATATGCAATATCCATGCCAACGATAAGGGGAAATAAAATTCTTTTTTTATCTTGAAAATCATGATAGACTCTACTCATTAACCTAAACCATATTTTTATAACCTTCCCTTTATATATTTACTCTACGGAATACTTCCCTGTTCACGACATAAAATGACAGACTTGGACCATTACATTTTTTATTGGAGGAATGTAATATGGTTAAAGATAAAGTGGCGATAATTACCGGATCTGCTAGAGGAATCGGCTTTGAGATCGGAAAGATATTTGCTGAAAATGGAGCAAAGGTCATTTTGTCCGACCTTGATCAAAACACAGTTGAAAAAGCTGCTCTGGACCTAAGGAACAACGGCTTGGAGGTTATCGGCTTAAAAGCTGACGTAACAAGTGAAGAGGATATTATCCAACTAATCAAACAAGCTAAAGACAAATATGGACGAATCGATATTTTCATCAATAACGCCGGCCTTCAGCACGTTGCACCAATTGAAGAGTTTCCAACTGAAAAATTCGAACTGATGATCAAAATCATGCTGACCGCGCCATTCATTTCAATTAAGAACGTTTTGCCAATCATGAAAGAACAAGGCTTCGGCAGAATCATCAACATCTCTTCCATTAACGGCCTGATTGGATTCGCCAACAAAGCCGCATACAATAGTGCCAAACACGGTGTAATCGGCTTGACGAAAGTCGCTGCCCTGGAAAGCGCCTCTTTTGGCATAACCGTCAATGCCCTTTGCCCAGGATACGTAGACACGCCTCTCGTCCGCGGTCAATTGGAGGACCTGGCAAAAACAAGACAGGTACCGTTAGAAAGCGTTTTGGAAGAGGTCATCTATCCACTTGTCCCACAAAACCGCTTACTCGATGTAAGTGAAATTGCCGACTACGCCATTTTCCTTGCAAGCGACAAAGCTCGGGGCATCACAGGCCAGGCAGTCGTATTAGATGGCGGATATACCGCTCAATAAAATGCATGTTAAAAACCCCGAATAAATGGCACCAAAAAGTGCTATGTATTCGGGGTTTTCTGTATGGATATGTGGGAAAATTTGGTGACGAAAAGATATCCCCCATGTTAAAGTAATATAGGGATACCTCCTATTTTACCACTATTAAAAGGAGGCCGCGTCATGATTATTAAGTGGGTTAGACTGCGATAATGAAAAGCGCAGGCCAATCATCATGCTCCGGAAAGTATATATTGATCTGCGCCATCGTAACGGCTATTGGATAATATTTAATACGGAGGTAAAAAACATGAGTCAACAGATACTGAAAATTAATAAAGTCGATATATGTACTGAAAGTTTTGGAAACCCTAAGGACCCTGCCGTGCTTTTGATCATGGGAGCGATGTCTTCATTAGATTGGTGGGATGATGATTTCTGTCTCCGCCTTGCCGATTCGGGGAGATTTGTGATTCGCTACGACCATCGGGATCTGGGACGGTCTACCGTTTATGAACCCGGTACCTCCAACTATACAATAACGGATTTGGCTGACGATGCCGCGGGTGTCCTGGACGCCTATTCCATAGAGCGTGCTTCTATCGTTGGGATGTCCCTAGGCGGTATGATCGGCCAGATTCTTGCCTTAAGATATCCGGAACGCGTAAATACGCTTACGCTAATTGCATCAAGCGTGTTCGGGACTGTGATGGAAAAACTGCCTCCAATGGACCAGAGCATATTGGATCATCATGCAAAAAGCGCTTCCATTGATTGGTCAAATCGGGAGACGGTCATCGCTTATCTTGCGGATGGATGGAAAACATTAGCCGGTTCCAAACCCTATGAACAGGAAAGAATGCATAAACTGGCAAAAAGAGAAGCAGACCGTGCCAAGCAGCTACCGAGCAGATTCAATCATGCCATGCTTGCTGGAGGAGATGAATATTTCGATCGAATGGGTGAGATTTCCGTACCGGTCCTCATCATCCACGGCACAGAAGATCCAGCCTTGCCATACGAGCACGGACTTGCTCTTGCGAAAGCCATCCCTCAAGCTGAATTAGTGACTCTTGATGGATCAGGGCATGAAATTCACAGTGAAGACTGGGATAATATTATCGGTTCAGTCATAAAGCTTACTTCACGATAATTAAAATAAGTTTGCATAAAGGAAGCCGACCAATAAAGGTCGGCTTTTCTTTATACATTTGTTAGCAGAAACCGCCATATCCTTGAACGGGATAACAGCAATCGTTACCTCTATCTCCGCCGAAACAAGCAGCTCCAACGATGATTAAGAGGATAAACAATACGACTATAAAAGCGAAACCGCCACCAAATCCACCAACATCGTTACCGCAACCGCAATTTGAATCATGACCGCAATTTGACAATAGAAACATCTCCTTATTTGTTTTAGGAGGAAAAAATTAAATGGGTTAATTCAACTTATGTTCTAAATAGGATAATGACACAAAAATCACCAGAAACTTTTTTCAACCACGCGCACTACCTAAAATCAACAGTTTATCAGCGCCTATTTTTACCGTTTGAAGATTTCATACAGCTCCGCCTGACACCTTATTTACTCATTGAAATTAATGATTGTTTGCGACATCCAATTCCCACTAATTCAAGCTTATTGTAGAATGAAGGTAAAAAGGTCCGAGGTATTTATGATAAAAGGAAATTCTTATATTCTTGTTTTTTCCATGGCTGTTCTGTTGACAATCATACTTGTTTCAACTACTCCAATAATAATTAAAACGTTACTCGCTTTTATAACGATTGCGTTCGCATTTCCTGTCATTAGGAAGCTTCTGTTTAAAGAAAAATTCAGAAAAATTAAAGTGGCCTTCTACTCATCAGTGACCTTTACAATTGGTTTATTTCTAGTCTCGTTTTTTGAAGAACCATCCTTTAAATGGGATGGAGATTTCCTGATCATTATGGTTGTGCTTTTTTATAGTTTGCTTGGAAATTTCTTTTATGGTTTACCGGTTTCACTAATTGCTGAATTCATCTCAATGAAGTTTTCCAATTTACGTTTCTGGTTATCTGGATTCATACATATTGGTTTCGGATTGGCTACATACTTTATTGACCCGGGAGGTTTCTTTATCTCTGCGGTTATATGCTCCATAATCTTTTTTGCACTAGATGAAATCACTAAGTTTTATTCGACTTCTTATTGACCTGAACAGGGAACAAAAAAATGAAAAGGATAAAAAGAAATTAATCTCTTTTATCCTTTTCAAGCAGCTCAATTATTCTATCAAGTTTTTGTTCTATGTTATTGGGTTTGTTTGACCTTGCAAGAAGAGAACGAACAAAAAAGTAAACCGCAAAGATCATACCAAGCAACAAAATAAACATAATAAGTTGATATACTAAATCACCTATATTGATACCCAAAGAACCCCACTCCTTTCCTTTTTCGGATTAACTATCCCTTATATCTACTGTCCAGGACATAGAGTCGACAAAAACTATTATTATAGTTTTTTAGATATCACTTTTATTTCTTTATATATTTGTATAAGTACTATTAGGATATGTATAGGGATACCGACTGCAAGTCCCACCAATGGCGAATAAGGCCCAGCGAAGGTAAAGAGCGATACAAGAGTAATAGTTATATATATTGATATAATTAACGCCGTCATAAATATTTCTCCTTTTTTGGATAATTATAGAACACATGCACAGTCCGAAAATACCTCGGCTGTCTTGCTTCCCTGGCACTTTAGTCTTCAAGAGAAATAACAATCTAAAAAAGTATACCTTCTATAAATCTTATTGATTAAAAACGAATCTTCGCTCAGAGGCCTTAAAAAGAGCCTAGGACTTCTTTGTTCACTTTTTGTAAAATCGAGCAAAGAAGTCCTTTTTGGGTTTATCTGTATTTTCGTGGCACCGCTTTTCATTTTTTAGCTTTTTGCTTCCCTTTATATTCATCCATTTCTTTACCCGCGTTCCATACTTCCTCTAATGCAAAATGATAAGTGTAAGCCCTATAAATATTTACGACTTGTCCGCAAATATAAGCAACCTGTCCAAGCAATTACCTTATTTTATTAATACTATATTTTGTAACTACAACGAAAATGCTTTTGGCAGTGCTTTAGTACGGTTCGATACTACACTCCATTTCATTTTCGAAAATAAAAATAGTTACAAGAAAGGATTGAGATTTTATGGGTAATTTTAGTAAAAAAAATACAATGCAAAGCAACTGGGGTTCTGCATGTTCCGACAGCGACTGGGGTTTTGGGAGTGATTCAAGATTCGGTGATGATTCAAGATTTGATCGTCATTCAAAATTTAAAAAACCATGTAAGGTTTGTAAGTCTCACGACGATTCTGTTTGCGATTGCAATTTTAAAGCTCCGGCTCGCCAACTCGCTGCACCATTAAACAGCGACTGTGTCCTAGTCAATTCAGTTGTAGGCTCAAAAGCGGTACAAAAGGTTGCAGAAGCAACACTTCCTTTTACCGCGTTTGCTCCTGCTATACCAGCTGGATCCACTATTGGTCCAGTATCTGTTGTACCGAATCTAGCTGGTATTACCCGTAACACGACAATCATTAGGGACAAAGTCGTTAACATCGGACTTATTCCTGTAGTTATTACGGTAACATTTACGCCACCAGGATCAACAACTCCTGCAACAGCCACACTTACAACGAATTTACCATTCCAGGAGCATACAGATTTTCCAGGCGCCTGCCCTGAGGATACAGTAATAGAACCCGCATTAGTAGTAGAAGGGATCTTTGCTCAACCAGGCGTCCCAGTCATCGGCACTACGGGCCTTGTTTCTACCAATGCTATTTTAGTCAAGATTGTACTACGCACTACAATTACAGTTATTCGACCAGTTATTGTTGATAAACACGGTGGTATTTGCGACGTAAATGAACGTCGTTGTGAAACTACAACTACTCCAACAACTAATACTCTTGCTGCTCCGTAAATGACGGTGTTGAACAGTTTTTAATCTTGACTAGCAAAGCCCTCTCTAAATAGAGAAGGCTTTGCCTTTATTAATATTTTAAAAGATAGAAAGGAGTGACATTTCCATGTCTTATTACGAGGATTGTTGTAAGCAGAAACACTACGATAATGAACATCACAATCATTGTTGGAAGCAGGAGAAATGCTGCGATCATGAACATCACGATCATTATTGGAAGCAGGAAAAATGCTGCGATAATGAACATCACGATCATTGTTGGAAGCAGGAAAAATGCTACGATAATGAGCATCACGATCATTGTTGGAAGCAGGAAAAATGCTGCGATAATGAACATCACGATTACTGTAAGAAGAAAAAACGCTGTGATGATGAGCATCACGATTGCTGTAAGAAGAAAAAACGCTGCGATGATGAGCATTGCGATTGTAAGAAGAAAAAACGCTGCGATGATGAGCATTGCGATCGTAAGAAGAAAAAAAGCTGTGATGCTGATCATCATGATTGTTGTAAGAAGAAAAACCGCGGCGATGATGAGCATTGCGATTATAAGTAGAAAAAACGCTGCGATAATGAGCATTATGATTGTAAGAAGAAAAAACGCTGCGATAATGAGCATTACGATCATTGTTGTAAGCAGAATAAATGCCATGTTGACTTTGGGTGTCATATGTCATGGGATTGGTAGTTTGTTAAATGAAAAGTACTTTGATACCTTAATTATCAAAGTGCTTTTTTTTGTTCCCAAAAGATGAGTCATGTCAACCTCACATGTTTTGAGTACTCATCCTGTTGCCCTTTATCACATTTCCGAAACAAATACATCCCCATCGTCAGTCTCATTTTGCGCCACCTTGGAAAATATGATTTATGATTCGCTTGCTGCTTCAACCATCCTGCCCGTTCATCTTCAAGAGAATCAACTATATCCTTTATAAGATTTATTTTTGAAAAAAAGTAATAATTTTACACACTAACTCTGGAACATTTGTTCTGTTTGTGTTATTCTTATAAAAACAAAAGAAAAGATCTAATCGCAGCAAACGATTTGATCCGTAATTATAATTAACGGTCGGTTGTATCCGCGGGCCTAACACGGTTGTACCGCTGAGCCGAGCCATTCGCTAATCTTTAGGGTGCCGGTTATAAAGACAGCTCCGAACTTCAGCTAAGCACCCATTAGTTCTATAAAGCATTTATAACACTTGTCCATCTTCATCATCTGGGAATCATTTCATTATTCATCAACTCCTTCATTCTTAATCAGTGAATTAGTTCCTCCTGGTACTAGGGGAAAATAAAAAGGCTGCCGCAGCAACCCATGATAGCAGAGTATAGTCTTAAACAAGGTTATTACCTATTCTCGGCAATCTTTTTCAGTGCCTTTGCACGAGAAACGATAAATGCTCTCATATACTTCTCTAAAAACAACTTATCAGCTAATACTCCAATTGGACCGAACGGTGACTTATATTGAAATGTATCCATCATTATAGTTCCGCCTGGTTCTTCTTTAAACTGATGTGTGTGTACGAAGGAATGGAAGGCACCCTTCACCATAATATCTACAAACTTATTTGGTTTTTCCATTAGTATCACTTTGGCTTTCAGCCTTTGTTTAATACCAAAGTGAATGGCTTCCCAAGTAACAGCATCTCCCTCCTCTAATAGCCCTTCTGTCACACCATCAACAGCCATTTCCTTAGTGTTAGCTGTCGTTTTGGTATGGATATCCACACTTCTCGCTAGGTCAAAACATAATTCAACTGGGGCTTTAATAAATTGTTGATACTCAATAACAGGCATTTTCCAATCTCCTTATATTAGCACTTTCTATCCACCATTATAGCTCGTTAAAGCAAATTATACCTAGCTCTTATTCCCTTATCCTTCCCTGTTTGCTCCATAAGAAAAAGCTGCCATAAGACAGCTCTTCCGATAAATTCTTCGCCTGGTAAACTTACTTTTTCATAACGGGGATCCATATTTCACTTCTAAATGTTGGTGAGGTTATGTCTTTATTTTCGTTCCAAAGGATTTCCGGCCCTTCTCTTTGTTCATAGTTTGAGGATGGAAACCATTCTGAATAAATGCGTCCCCAAACATTTTGCAGTGTTTCAGGAAAGGGGCCGACTGCTTCGAATACCGCCCATGTAGACGCATCGACATTCAGCTGGGTTAAGTTATCTGGACATTCCCTCGTTGTAGCTGCGCCGATATAATGATCAAGCTCCCCTTTTTCCTCCAACCGGCCTTCGGAAAAGTTCGCGGATGCACTAAGCAGCCCTAATGGCTCGACATTCGATAGATTTTTAAGTTCATTTATCGTTTTCTCGTCTAAACTTTTCCACATAGATGCAATCTCTGGATTGACCCCGTTAAAAATGATTGGAACCCTTTTTTTAATTCCAATTATGTGAAATGCCGCTTTTTCTTCAATTCGATAGTTCATTTCACTGCCTCCTTTAATGGATAATTGGAAGGACATCGGTGGATAGGCTTTAAGTGAATGGCCATTACTTCTCGCTTCTGATGGCGTGATACCATGCAAATGCTGAAACGCCCTTGCAAACGAGTCTGGTGAACTGTACCCGTACTTTATCGCAATATCAATGACCTTTATGTTGCTACTCTTAAGCTCAAACGCTGCAAGTGTAAGTCGTCTTCGGCGGATATACTCGGATAGTGAAATACCGGCAAGGAAGGAAAACATCCTTTTAAAATGATATTCCGAGCAATAAGCGAGCCTTGCAACTTCTTTAAAGTCAATTTCGTTCGTAAGATTTTCTTCAATGAATTTAATGGCACCATTCATATTTTTGAGCGAATCCATTCAATGACCTCCCTTATATCAACAGAATAGCAGGAGTTGAAATGAAACATCCGACATTCTGTGCACGATTATGCAGGGTCTAATCCCTTTGTGTTAAAAGTACTTATTGTTGAAATGGGGTTTTACCGACTTTTTGCATAAATAGCTCTGGTTTATCAATCTGTTTAAAACCAAATTTTTCATATAATGAATGTGCATCATTCGTTGCTAACATGAACCTGCGAACCTTTTTTAGTTCGGAATGATCGGTGATAACGTCCATTAACCATTTTGATAATCCTAATTTACGATAGTCAGGTAATATAAACACATCGCAAAGATACGCATGGGTTGCTAAATCGGTTATTACCCTTGCAAACCCAACTTGAACACAACCTTCATTTCCTATTTCACCCTTATAAACCCCAAAACATAAGGTCGTATTTTCAATTGACTTTATTACTGTTTCCTTAGTTATTCCCTTTGACCAGTAAGCTTCATGATTCAAAAATTCATGTATTACATCAACATCTAAATACTTTTTATTAGTGGAAATCGAAAATCCTTCACTATTCATTTTACATCCCCCCATACTTTCTTAATTTTCTGTAATTATATCAACTGATTTTATCTTGAACTATCCTGCGTTATCGAAATATTTAAAAACTGCCATACAAATAACTCAGCCACCAGTTCGTTAAGTAAGGGATTTTTGGAAGAATTAATTTCAACTAGTATATCTAAGTAAATCGGAACAAATATTAAACATGTTGCAAATTCAAAGGAGGTGGCTAAAATGAACGCACAACGAGCAGAAGAAATTGCTTCTTCACCAAATATGGTTACTGTAACCTATAATGAGGAAAGTATCTACATTGAGCACGTGGATGAACAAAATGGAACAGCTACAATCCATCCCCTTGATGATCCAAATAAAAAACAAAGTGTTTCTGTAACCAGCCTGCAAGAACAGTAATTTCCTCGATTCATTAATAAACCTCCACTTCCGGGTGGTGGTTTATTGTTCGATTAAGTGCAAGCGTCACCTCATGTATAACATCTATCCATCCAGAAACATAACAAAAAAAGCCAACATCAATTGTTGACTTGAATTCCGCAACCTGCACTTTCAAAAACGAATTTTGATGGGCTAAGTAAATTTTTAATAGGATTACTTATATATTTCATTTTCTATTATAATCACTTTTTCCCCATTCGCTGCTTTTCCTATTTGTTTCGTGTTTTCAACCAAGCGAAAAATATTATCACAGCATTGTTTGGTGCCTATAATTAATAATGGCACACCTATGAAATCGATTTTTAATGCTCTTGATAAATATCCCCCTATAGACATGGCAATAGGGACAGTTGGGGATGTATTGGAGAATACTATTTTTTCGTTAAAGTGAAATTTCTCCTCCAGTAGTAAAGTCAATTCTTTTAATGCCGGAACAACGAGTTTCTCTCTTTTATGTCCCATTGTATAAACGGAATTGCCATCTTCATCGATCCCGCGAAAAATCAGCTTTCCAAATTCCTTTTTCGTTAATTTATTAAAATATTTCACATTTAATATTTCTTCAGAAGTTAGTTTTCTTTCCGATTGAGGTAGTTGTTTTAAATGATAGGCGGCAGCCAAAGACGTGGTATGTGTACCCCCATAATCATTATAGATATATATCATGAAATCATCCCTAATAGTTTTTTTAATACTATTATGGTCATATACTCCATTTCCAATTCAGGTACCTTTGTGCTGTCCGATTAGTATATTCCTGTTCTCGGATCATCAATAAAAATAAAAGAGTGCACCTATCATTCATGGATGATAAGGGCACACTTTTATTTTTTATAAACTGGGGTATGTATAGGAACAAGTTTTAAAAGCCTCCCAACCCTAGAGATGGGACAGAAAATTTTATTAGCTTATCATTGATTGTTTCTTGTTTAATTGGGGCAGGCAATACTGTGTTCCTAACATCAGCGACCGTTTTAAGGTCAAAGGAGTCGATTGCTTCCCCTTCTTGGTTCATGATTGAAAGCATTCCATCATTACTCGTTTTTAGACTGGGTTGATCACTGATTAAATGAGTATAGTATATGTCTTCGTTCAGCGTGTAGGAATTAGAGTAATCCGCTGAATAAAGTTTGCTTTTTTTATCAATTTTTCCTGATTTAAAGTTTTCAAAGCCATAGTTGAATAAAAGCTTGGTATCAGAGTAGGCAACTTTGTCTGAAGGAGCTTTTAGAGTGACAGCAATCAATTCCTGTTCTCCTCTAGTGGCAGTAGAAATCAGGGTGTAGCCGGATTGACTTACGAAACCGGTTTTCCCGCCGGTTATTCCCTTATAGGGGAGTTCGCCTTTTAACATTTTATGATGGGTAATCAGAGTTGTGTCCCATGTTTCCACTTCCCATGGTAACTCCTTCTTCCCAAAATACTCACGGAATGTTTCATTTTTCATTGCATATTGGGTAATTTTCGCAAGGTCACTGGCCGTAGTTACATGGTCTTTGTCAAACAATCCATGGGGGTTCGTAAAATGAGTATCGGTAACGTTTACTTCGTTTCTTAAAAACTCATTCAAATCTTCCATGAACAATTTTTCACTGCCAGACATATGCTCGGCAATTGCGATGGCTGCATCATTTCCGGAGTTGATTAGCATGCCTGCAATTAATTCGGAAAGCTCTATTTCCTCCCCATGTTCAATAAATACCGAAGACCCGTCTGCCTTCGCCGCTTTTTTGCTAACAGTCACCAGTTCGTTCTTATCCCCGTGTTCTATAGCATATATCGCCGTTGCAACTTTCGTTAGACTGGCTGGATACATACGTTTATCCATGTTTTTTCCGTATAATACTTTTCCACTTTTCGCGTCAATAATGATCCCGGCTTCACTATTGAGAGGTAAGTCAGATTCTGCACTTACCTTCGTAGAGGCGAAAGGGATTAAAGCCAAAATGAAGATGATGAAAAACTTTTTCATATGCCGCTCCTTTGATGATAGTTAAATCTTATATAGTCATAATAAAATAAATTTGGACGTTTAGAGTTGATTTATTGAAAGTGAAATACAAAAGTAATTACCCCTTAATAATTTTGGAAACATTTCGGGTAATCGCCTTCATTTTCTTTCCTGGAATAACTTTAAAAGGGTTGTAACCCTTTTAGTGGAGCCTCCATTTAACCCTCATTAAATGAAATTTTTTGTAGATCACTAAATATCTGGAAATTTCTTTTCATGAAAAAACCCTTCAAACGGAAGGGCTCTGGCTGTAGAGAAACTCTAAGAAAAGCGAGTTTGACTGCAGTTTTTTCTTTTAAAAATTCCAGTTGATTTCAGAAATCCGCTCCCTTTCCGCCGACTGTCTGCCAAGCCCCCTCGACGCAAGCGTCTGTGGGGGCTCGGCTAGCCAGTTAATCGGCAGGAGTGTCGCATATTTCTTCCATCCATTAAGGATTTCAGTAAAAAAATATGAAGGATAACTTTGTCTTAAACATGGTTTGGAATGTGTCCAGCCTACAGTTTCTTCTTAACAAACGTTCCAGTTGATTTCAGAAATCCGCTCCCTTTCCGCCGACTGCCTGCCAAGCCTCCTCGACGCAAGCGTCTCCGGGGTCTCGGCTAGCCAGTTTTTCGGCAGGAGTGTCGCATATTTCTTCCATCCATTAAGGATTACAGGAAAAAAACATGAAGGATAACCTTGTCTTAAATAGGGTTTGGAATAAGACCAGCCAGCAGTTTTTTCTTTTAAAACACAAAGTTGATTGGAGCGGGTGTTCGAGACTCCTGCAGGAAAAGCGTGGCAAGGGAGACCCCGCAGGCGCGCCGAGGAGGCTCCCTGACCGCCCGCGGAAAGCGAGTACCCTACGTTCCAATCGACGTTCCAGGTTTAATAAACCCTTATAAAAACTGAAGACAAAAGGGGCTTATCTAAATTTCAACACAAAGTCTATTGGAACGAAAGGTGCGAGACTCCTGCGGGAAAAGCGCGTCGAGGGGAGACCCCACAGGCGCAAAAGCGACGAGGAGGCTCCCCGACCGCCCGCGGAAAGCGAGTACCTGAAGTGGAAATGGACGTTCCATGTTTTATGAACCCTTATAAAAACTGAAGACAAAAAGGGGCTTATCTAAATTTCAAAACAGAGTTGATTGGAACGGAAGGTGCGAGACTCCTGCGGGAAAAGCGCGTCGAGGGGAGACCCCACAGGCGCAAAGCGACGAGGAGGCTCCCCGACCGCCCGCGGAAAGCGAGTACCCTACGTTCCAATCGACGTTCCAGGTTTAATAAACCTAAATGAAAATTGAGCAAACTTGTTTTCATCGAGTTTGTCTACAGTGTTAAAATTCTGTTATGTTTTCATTTTCATTCCTATTAACGCACATTCCACTTTTACTATCGGTTTTCTTGATAATATAAATATTATGGTTACAGGTATGACTAATAAAACATAGTATTGGCCACTTTCTTTGATCCAATCATAAATAAATGAGTTGTAAACATATTCCAGGAAAAACATATGAAAAAGATAAATACCTAATGTAATGGATCCTATTTCAGTAAAAAACGTTTGTTTTTTAGGAACTATACATAAAAAACAGTAAGTTGCTGCTCCCATAATTAAATAAACGAGTAACTTATATATAAAACCGAGGGCAATGGAGCCTTCCATTAATTCCTGATAACCTAAGCGGCCATAAAACCATTCCCTCCAACTCATTTCCCCATAGAAATAAATACCGGTGAAGATCAACCCTAGTACAGCCCAGCCGATCAGGGCATTACTTTTCTTTTTAACCCATTCAAAATGATTTTTTTCTAAAAAATGACCAATTAAAAAGAAAGGAAAGAAAAAGAAGGTCCTCGACAAACTTAACCATTCATTCACTTCACCAAAGTAACCGATTATTAGAGAGACAATGATTGAAAGGACGATCCCATATTTCCTGGAGGAAAATATAAACAGTAATATATTCCAGCAGAATAAGCTTATTAAGAACCATAAAGCCCATCTTGGAGTCAATATTGTGAAGTCTATTGGTTCATCAAATACCTTCCGATAATAGAAGGTATATATCACCTGGAATATTACATAGGGAATTAATATTTTCTTAATGAGCCCCCAGAGGTCCTTTTTACTTTTTATCTTTCTGGAAAAATAACCGGATACTAAAATAAAAGCTGGCATATGGAATGAAAAGATGAACAGATAAATAGTTAAAATCCATTGGTTTTCTTCCACCATTCTAGCTAATGTGTGCCCCAAAACAACTAGTACGATTAAGACAGCTTTCGCATTGTCAAAATACGGATCACGTTTCATGAAATCTTCCCCCCTATAAAGAAACTGGCAGTTATATTTTCTAATCCTCATTTATGGTTTGAATGAAAAAGCCGGCGTTCCTCTACTATAGGATTGCCGGCTTGGAACTTCATTGGAGTATCTACCATATCACAGCTTGTTTACAGTTTAGTTAATGGAAAATAACAGTTTGATAACAGTCAAAAAACTGCCTATATCATGGGTCCACCCGCTTATTGGCTTACGTACTCCTTAGTGACCTGACGGAACGACAATCCCTTCATCATCAAAACTCCAGGCAGTTCCAGACGTTTTCGCCTTTTCAAAACGGGTAGTGTATTATATAAGCATGAGTTTGATAACGTCTCTCTATAGGAGGAATGTTCATGAATCCGGTCATTTTGTTTGATGGTGAATGCAACTTTTGCGATTCGAGTGTCCAGTTCATTATCAAGCGGGATCCGCAGGGGCTTTTTCATTACGCTTCGCTTCAAAGTGAGGCAGGACAAGAGTTGCTGAAGAAGTATGATGTTCCTGCAGATATAGATAGCATGGTGCTGATCGAAAAGGATAAAGCCTACTATAAATCGTCTGCAGCCTTAAGGATTTGCCGCCGCTTACAAGGGGCATGGAAATTGCTTTATGGTTTCAGCATCGTCCCAAGCTTCATCCGGAACTTCGTTTATGATTTCATTGCCAGGAACCGTTATAAATGGTTCGGAAAGAAAGAAGAAAGCTGTATGCTGCCGTCGCCAAGTGTTCGAAAGCGGTTTTTATAAGAAAATGTAGTGGTTGGATTGCCATTGACCTCAAAAAAAAGGACGATAAGCGCTCTTGGCTTTTCGTCTTTTCATTGTGTGAATGTGGAGTATCTCCATAAATGATTGGCCGTAGGGTGCGCCATCATTTCGAGCCCTTTGTTTTCCGCAAGGTGCAGCGCTTCCCAGTTTTGGTCGTCTGCCTCCTTTAGGTAGACTTCGTGATGCGGGGCCTGATCATGATAGCCGGCGATATTGATTTCACCATTTCGGTAAAAGGTCCCGATCACTTTATAATCCACGGCAGGTGAAATGATGATCGGATTGCCTACAGAGTGTGTCAGCTGGATTGTCGTTTTCTCATGATTGGATAATACGCGCTTCACTATAACACCTTCATCCGAGGCCACTCCCTCCTCAAGGAAATCCCCATCATGGTTGTAAGCCTCACTTTTCCCGACCGCTTTGGAAAATTCAATCTCGGCTTCCCTTTCCTTTTCGTGAATGAACACATCGACCCTGGTCCGGAAACGTGATGATTCAGGATCAAACCCGCGGTTGTCTCCTTTAAAATAGGGAACCTTTGAGGCCAGATTGGGGTTTTTCAGCCACTCTTCAGGTAAAAAAGTGGAATAGCGCAGCTGCCAATTTCTTTTCCTTTTACCATCCACTTCGTTTTCAACTGACTGCAAAAGCTGTTTTACAGGTCCTATTTTTTTAGTATTCGTTATTTCCTCGATCGCCGCCTTTGCTTGGGATGAACCTTTTTTTACGGCTCCGACAATACTCGCTACAAGGGATTTCACGGCAAAGGACTCCTGCTCCGAGCGCGGAAGGGGCCGCTTCGCTTTAATGGTATATGTGTATTCCTGATCTTCACTAATACTCCGATCGTTGAAGGAACATCCGCTCACTTTCCCAATATCCACGCCGTTTCGATAAATCGTATATTCTTTTATTCCCTTGATGGGCTCCCATTCCAGGCTGGCTTGGCCTTTTGCGACAATTGTCGTGAATACCAAATCCAAAAGGATATTATCCTCTTTTTTATTTTCGGTGGTCGTTGATGTCTGTATTTTCATCCTGTTCACTGCCTGTTCTTTTTCATTCAAGCTATCTATCGTGTACGTATAGATGGTTCCTGGAGTAAGGTCCCGATCTGCCATCTTCGGCTCCGAACCGCTGTAAATCAGCTCTCGCCCCCTGAATACCCGATAGTAACCACCTTCATCAGGCCAAATAAGCTTGATGGAATCCTTTTTCCGTTCAATTTTGCACATCAATGAAGCCGTTTTGAATACCGCTTGATGCTTCCTCCTCTTGTTGGAAACCAGATAAGCAATTCCCCCAAGACCAAGAGCAAGCAATGAATGCCGTGCAGTGAATGTAACTCCGCCTACTTTTAAACGGGGAAATGAATAATGGGCAATCAACTTCTTCATCACCTCTTCTTTTCTAGGTGTTATTCTTTACCCACTTTAATCCCTGAGCACACTTTGCGATGTGCTGTGCTGGCATAAAAAAACCGAGGGAATGTTTTCTCCCTCGGTCATTTATAAGTTTCACTGGATTAAATTTTAACGGCGGCTTTTTTCCCCGCCTTTGCGTCCTGCTTCTTCACGGCTCATTTTTCCATCATCGGAATCATCACGTTGATTGCCCCGTGCTTCTCCGCCTTTTTCGCCGATTTCCTGATAGAATTCCTTGCCATGACTTTCGGAAGTGGCTTCTCCGCCTTTTTTACCAATCTCTTGATAGAATTCCTTATCATGATTTTCGGAAGTGGCTTCTCCGCCTTTTTGGCCAATTTCTTGATAGAATTCCTTATCATGATTTTCGGAGGTTGCTTCTCCGCCTTTTTGGCCAATCTCTTGATAAAATTCCTTATCATGATTTTCGGAAGTGGCTTCTCCGCCTTTTTGGCCAATCTCTTGATAGAATTCCTTATCATGATTTTCGGAAGTGGCTTCTCCGCCTTTTTGGCCAATCTCTTGATAAAATTCCTTATCATGATTTTTGGACGTGGCTTCTCCGCCTTTTTGGCCAATCTCTTGATAGAATTCCTTATCATGATTTTCGGAAGTGGCTTCTCCGCCTTTTTGGCCAATCTCTTGATAGAATTCCTTATCATGATTTTTCGCTGTTGTTTCTCCACCTTTACGTCCTGCTTCTTCACGACTCATTTTCTCATTGTTGTTAGCCATTAAAAATTCCTCCTTATTATTTGGATTTTCCATGTACTAGCTACATATGTCATGTACCCGCTTGAACAGCCATAAAACTAGATTCAGCTATAAACTTTAGATCGTTTTTTTAGCGGCGGCTTTTTTTCCCGCCATTAAGTCTTGCTTTTTCCTGCTCATTTTTCAATCATCGGAATCACGTTGATCGGCTCTAGCCTCTCCGCCTTTTTTGCCGATTTCCTGATAGAATTCCTTATCATGATTTTCGGAAGTGGCCTCTCCGCCTTTTTGACCAATCTCTTGGAAAAATTCCTTATCATGATTTTTTGCTGTAGCTTCCCCGCCTTTGCGGCCAGCTTCTTCCCTGCTCATTTTTTCATTGTTGTTAGCCATTAAAACTCCTCCTTATTATTTGGATTTTTGATGAACTAGCTACAGTTTTATGTATACCCGATAGTTTTGATATAAAACTAGAATCTATTAAAACTTTTCCATTTTAAAAGGAAAAGCCCCATGGATGCTATCACCCACGAGGCTCCCCGCTTATCCTTAACCTGACTTCGGAATCCCTTCTCGCAGGCGTTCTGGCAGCTCCACAAGGGTTTCATTCAAAGTATCCAATTTCGTTTCAATCCTATGAAGCAAATAAAGGGTAACAATGATCGGGAACCCAATATCACTGACAAACGGCAGGATTTGATCCACTTTTTCCACCTCTCTTCCAGGTTGACCAACAAGACCCGTTCTTAGATGAGTTCCACTTCCTCGACATTCCGCTCGACAAGGCGTGCCGCTTTCAAATCGACGAAATCCCCTGAAGATGTAACGAACACGTTCCCCTCAATGATTTTTTCCATTGCCAGTTTAATCGTATTCACTTCGACCGGCTCCTTCGGATTATCAACGGAAATCGTCGCTGACTTGCCTTCCTCCGTAACGAAAATCAATTCCAGTACTTTAGCCATTTCCAATCACCTCCCCCGCTTCCGGCATCTTTCCAAATACCGTTTAGCCAATCAATGAATACATATCGACCCTGGTCACTTCACCCATTGGATAATTCTGCACACTTGTGATTGCAACAGCCGTCGAAAACAATTGATCCGCCGTCGCCTCGACCTTGATGTTCGAAAAGGTCCTCCGCTTGAAAACGAGAGCCCCTTTTTCATTTAACCCTGTCTCAAAATCGATCCGCAACGTACTTGAAACTGGAATCTGCTTTGCCATGCCACTCACCCCCTTTCACACTCTATATAAACTTTTACAGGATGAAAGTAGCATGATCTTGAAATTTTGCAGGGAAACGCAAAAAAGGCTCCCCATCATTTGGGCAGCACTAAAATCAGGAAATCCTTTTAATTATCTACTGGCATCATCCATTGTCTTCTTCTCTCACTAATAAATCCTTCTCAATCATGAGCGGTTTTTCTACAAAATTAATTCTTCTCATTATTTGTTGTATGACTCTCGGAAAGAAGTAAGCTCCAAAGAAAGCACAAGTAAAAGCCTGTGACCAAGTTTTTAACCATGCAGATAAGAATAGATGATCATACCCCCTATTTATTGAGACTAATATGAATGAAATAAAAAAGGACATACAAAAAGCCATTAAACATGCATAAATGATATTTCTGTATTTAACGTTAATCTTCATTACTTTTCTGCTTCAACTCCATGAATTAATTTTAGATTCCAACTATATTTTATTTCTTCCATTTACATTAGTAAAACCAATTTTTATAATAGTTCTATTAGAATTACTAATGCAAAGGGGTCAGTTCGGTTGAATTCGTATTATGCTTTTATCAAAACCATAGAAACAGGCAGTTTTACAAAAGCGGCTGAAGAACTTGGCTATACGCAGTCCGCCATTAGCCAGATGGTCCATTCATTAGAGGAAGAGCTTTCCACCACTCTTATCTTACGTTCTCGAAAGGGTATTACACTGACACCAGATGGCGAGGAATTTTTTCCATATATCAGGAAGATTTATCATTCACATAGGGAACTGACTGAAAAGCATAAAGAGATGGAGGGACTGCAAAGCGGCCTTATTCGTATTGGCACCTTTTCCAGTGTTACATGTCATTGGATACCAGGATTGATCAAGGATTTTAAGGAACTTTATCCAACTGTACATTTCGAATTACATCAAGGAAATTATATGGAAATCTCAAACTGGATTAAAGAAGGCAGCGTAGACTTTGGCTTTGTGAATTCAAATGTTTCGGATTTAACTACGATTCCCTTGCAAAAAGATGAAATGGTGGCTGTGATGCCAGTTGATCATCCTTTAACATCATCCACAGAAGTCTCCTTGGAGGAATTGCTAAAAGATCCTTATATTCTGTTGGATGAGGGAGTGATACATGAACCATTAATGATTTTTAAACAGTACGATTTTGAACCTGATACACAATACCGGGTATATGACCCTTATGCGATTATGTCCATGATTGAACAAGGGCTTGGCATTTCGATTTTACCGAAACTGCTCTTACATAAATGTCCCTATAATATTGTAACGAAAAGCATCTCTCCTTCTATTATCCGAACCATTACTTTGGCGTATAAGGATAAAAGGGTATTGCCAATAGCCAGCAGGTATTTTATTGACTTTATCATTGAAAGGTATAGGGAAATCTAACGTTTTTGCTTTTATCTTATTTTCCCTTTACATTCATTTTTTATTACGGACATTCCTGATGCGTAGTTAAATTGCAGTTGCCTTTAAATGGCATGTCATGTTCGGCTTTTCTGGGAAATAATAATCTCGAAAGGAAGTGGATGTTGATGTCATTAGAATGGTTTGACAGAGTAAGCGGGGAATTGCAGGATCATCTTAAATCAATTTGTGAGAAATACGATCGCAATGGCAGTATGATCGTGGAGCGCGGGTCTAAGCATCCACGCATCGAGTTTTATACAGAGCTGGAAGACGATGAGCGGGATTATTTTTCCTCGCTGTTTTTTGATCCGTATAATGAAGAATTTTATATGGAATCGTTCGATCCGGATTTAGGGCAGATCAGCAAGGTCATCCTTTCGGATATTGAAGATATCATCGATGCTGTCCATGAGAGCTTCCATAACTATTTGGAAGAAGATGATGAGGATGATGATTACGATTATGCATATGAAATGGATATGGATGATGATAATGATGATTTGTATGATCCTGACGGCGAAAATTCCGATATATACGAAATCGATGTAGATTGGGAAACGCCTGAAGTGACTGCCTATATCCAGGATAATGAAGTGGAGGTCACCTATCAATTCGGTATCGTTCAGGAGACGGGTGATGGTGTGCTGAAACGGATCAATCGGATTCGGACAGCGGATGATGACCTGATAAAGGATGAAACGAATTTCATTTTCAGCAAGGAAGAAGCAAGCACGATCATCGCCATGATTGCCAGTCATATGGATTCACTTAGTGAAATGGAATAAAACCAACAAAACCTTGTCCATGATCATCATGGACAAGGTTTCATCATATAATGATCAGTTCATATACCTCTGATAATTGCGTGACCCGTTCCGAATCACTCGCTTCCTTTGCATGCTTGATTTCCTGAGGAAGAATATGGTTAAGGAGACTGGCCTCTTTACCGGATAGCTTATTGACGAGTTCTTCTTCAGAATGAAAGTGTCCGCTTTTGATTTTATCATATATTTCCTGCGCCTCAGGATATTGGTCCGTATAGTTAGACAATATCTCACGTAAGTAACCAATCGTACGATCCATCAAACCATCCCTCTCGAATGTTAGATTTTTGCTTACATGCTATACCTTCCCCCATTTTTTAATGATAAATTCCTGAAAAAAAGATATCAAAGTCAATGATCAGTCTTCCTCCCAAAACAAATCATCCAATGTACGGGATAATGCTTTACAAATTCCGACACATAAACTTAATGAGGGATTATACTTTCCGGATTCAATCAATCCTATCGTTTGCCTGGATACGCCGACAATCTTGGCCAGTTCTTCTTGTGACAAGTCCTTTTCTACTCTCGCAAGCTTCAGTTTTATATTTTTCAAGGGATAGCACCTACTATTTCTTATTATCTTATCTTAGCTATTTTTCATTCCGATTTTCTTCGCCAGCAAGTATATACCGCCAAAAAACAGAAGTAAAATCGGCAAATAGATCATGACGGATACAAACGATACCAATACAAAATACCATACACCCTGGGAACTGCCATCGGCATAGGATACAGCACTATTCACGCCCATGAATATAGCGATGATAAGTGCTAAAGCAACCGTCCCAAGAACCGTCTTCTTGCTCATCGGTGTTTTGCTGTTGCGGTCATGCATCTCCACCTCATCCCAGAATACACCTAAGAAAATCGAACGAGCTAAGTAATACAGCCCCCCTCCAACAAGGATCGCGAATTCCAGATATAACTCCCCGCTGCCTGCACCATATTTATATAGTTTGAAAAGTGCACTCGCCAGGCAAATGACCAAGATGACATAATACATTTCTTTATAAATTCTATTTCTTACATTCTCAATCCGCTCATCCGTAATCTTTTTCGTTCGTTTAAATAGATTCATCTTTAATCGACCTCCATTTAATTCCATCGCTTACCCTTATTATATGATTCATTTTACTTTTTGCAACATATATATTACATTTTATAAATTATAAATTGCAATATGTATAAAAAAAGGTACCCACACATCAAGTATGGATACCTATTTATGGCTTTACTCGTAAGTTTTGGGGATTTACTCGTGAGTTTTTGGGTTTTACTCGTGAATTTCAACGTTTTACTCGTGAATTCATCATTTTACAAGTATATATCATCATGCTTAACAATTACTCTTCATTAAGATAATAGCAAAGTTGGACAACGCCAGAGGAAAAGCTTTTTGTATTAACCAGTGTTAGGTTCAATCTCTCCTTTATGTCAATAAACAAAGGTTTTCCTTCCCCTAAAATAACAGGGTGAACAGATAACCTGAATTCATCAACCAGCCCCAATCTTATAAAAGATGTAATAAGACTTGACCCTCCATAAAGCCAGATGTCTTTACCAGGCGTATTCTTTATTTTATTTACTTCTTCAACAATATCTTCATTTATGATCGTTACGTTATTATCAGTGCTTTTTTTCGTTTTAGAAAACATGAATTTTTGTTTGCCATGAACGATATTCCACATTTCTTTTTCAGTATCGGATACCTCATTTTCTGGCGTATATTGCCCCCATAAATCATAGCTTTTCCTTCCATAAAAAATAGCATCAATTTGATTCAAGAAATCAATGAACCCCATTTCAGGGTCCATAATGCACCAGTCGATTTCTCCTTTCGGCCCTTCAATGAATCCATCTAATGTAACTGCTAAATCTAAAATAATTCTTCTTGGTCTTTCATTAATGGTCATTCTTTAATCTCCTTTTGCCGTTTATCAGCAAAGCCAAAGGTTTCGCGGCTTTATCCGAATGAACGTACTCTTATTACCTCAGGGAATCCCCATGAATAATCACTGCTTTTCAACATTTCATCAGAAGTTACTTCAGTTACGTTAGTTTTATCTTACAGCTTCCATCATAGTATTAAAAGATTGTATCAAAAACTAAGGAGACTTGCGATGAAAGCAATGGTATGCACGAAATACGGTTCACCCGATGTACTGGAACTCAAAGAGGTAGTAAAGCCAACCCCAAAGGACAACGAAATACTGGTAAAGGTTCACGCGGCAACAGTGGCTTCTGGGGACGTAAGAGTCCGGAGTTTCAATAGCCCTTTCTTATTATGGCTGCCGATGCGAATGTTCCTGGGCCTTAGAAAACCGCGAAAACCGATACTCGGAGTGGAGTTGTCCGGGGAGATAGAAGGCACGGGGAGGAATGTGACAAAATTCAAAAAAGGCGACCAGATTTTTGCCATGACTGGAATGAATTTCGGGGCCCATGCCGAATACACATGCTTACCTGAAGACGGCCCAATTGCAATGAAGCCTGCAAATATGAACTATGAAGAAGCTGCCGCCGTTTCTTTTGGTGGAACGACAGCTCTGCATTTTTTCAGAAAAGCCAATATCCAGGCCGGACAAAAAGTCCTCATCTATGGCGCATCCGGTTCGGTGGGCACTTCCGCGGTACAGCTGGCCAAATACTTTGGAACAGAAGTTACCGGAGTATGCAGTGCCGCTAATTTTGAATTGGTGAAATCATTGGGAGCCGATAAAGTAATTGATTATACGGAAGAGGATTTTTCGGAAAGACAAGAGCGATATGATATCATCTTTGATGCAGTCGGGAAAAGTTCGAAAGCCACATGCAAAAAAGCACTGACCCTGAACGGGCGTTACGTGTCCGTAGAAGGACAGGGAATAGCAAAGGAACGTACGGAAGATTTACTATTTCTCAAAGAGCTAATCGAAACTGGAGAATTAAAATCGGTCATTGATAAACGCTACCCGCTGGAACAGATTCCCGAAGCTCATAAATACGTAGAGCTAGGACATAAAAAGGGAAATGTCGTGATAACTTTGGTTGATCATGATCGACCCTGACAAAACCCATAGTCTTTGTATAAATAAAGCGTTCAGTTGAATTCAGAAATCCGTCCCTTTCCGCCGACTGTCTGCCAAGCCTCCTCGACGCAAGCGTCTGTGGGGTCTCGGCCCGCCAGTTATTCGGCAGGAGTGTCGCAAATTTCTTCATTCCAATAAGGATTACTGAAAAAAACTTAAAGGATAAACTAGTCTAAACATAATTGAGACTAGCCTACAGTTTTTTCAAGAAAACATTACAGTTGATTTCAGAGATCCGCTCCCTTTCCGCCGACTGTCTGCCAAGCCTCCTCGGCTCATGCGCCTGTGGGGTCTTGGCTAGCCAGTTATTCGGCAGGAGTGTCGCAAATCTCTTCCATCCTTTAAGGGATTACAGAAAAAAACATGAAGGATAAACTAGTCTTAAAATAGGGTTCGGAATCAGACGAGCCAGCAGTTTTTTCTTTTAAAACACAAAGTTAATTGGAACGGAAGGTACGAGACTCCTGCTTAGAAAAGCGCGTCTAGGGGAGACCCCGCAGGCGCAAGCCGAGGAGGCTCCACGACCGCCCGCGGAAAGCGATTTCCTTACGTTCCAATCAACGTTTTAACGGACCACTCCTCCTAAATCACGAACATTAAATAACACTTTTGATTTATCGTTCACCTTTTTGATTGATTATCTTTCATTTGTTTGTTATATTAGCAAAGTAATAATCGTACATATCATTACTCGTATATGCTCGGAAATATGGTCTGAGCGTTTCTACCTGGTTCCCAGTGAAAGAACTAGACTACGAGTTAAAGTATTCGGCCGCCCGCTTTTTGAGCAGCTAATGATTTAGCAATCGCTTCATTTTTGCTTGATTATCTATACTTTGACTATCGTAGGTCTAGAAGGCAGCATTCATTCGCCGTTCTGGACCTTTTTCTTTGACCACAACTGCGAGTGTTTCAAACAATTGGATAATTTTTTTTTAAGGAGAGAAAAAACATGTTAAAAAAGTACACTCTATTAGGAATCATTACTTTACTTTTCGTGTCGGTGATTGCAGCTTGCAGTTCCACTTCCAAAAATGAAACGGTCGAAAAAAAGGCTCAAAGGCCGATCATGATTCAAGGTCCAATGCCAATCGAAGCTGAAAATTTCGCTAAAAGGCTAGAAAATGTTAAAGAAGAAAAATCAGGGGATTTTGTATTTTACATTGGAACTTTAGACAATTATCCTGTAATCGTGGCAAAAACAGGTAAAGGGATGGAAAATACGGCTGCCGCTACAGCATTGGCCATTGAAAGATATAACCCTATTGCCATCATCAATCAAGGGACATCAGGCGGACATGATCCAAGCTTAAACGTTTTTGATATTGTTTTAGGAGAGAGAACGGTAAACCTAGGTTCATTAAAAACGGCCGATAAAGCTGAAAACGAAGGAATTGATCCAACTATTTGGAAACCAATGGACCTAATGGCTTCTGAAGGAAGTGCAGGAGAAGATCCTAATGCTGAAAAACCACGCTTCTACGAAGGAGATAAGGATTTACTCGCAGCTGCTCATGCAGTTAAAGATACTTACACAAAAGGTAAGGTTGTCGATGGTACTATCGGTTCTGCAGATGTTTGGAATAATGAAGTGGATCGGATTAAATGGTTCCATACGAAATATGGTACATCTGTTGAAGAAATGGAAGGAGCTTCGGCAGCACAAATCGCCAAAGCTTACGATGTGCCCTTCTTAGGTATACGAGTGCTATCCAATAATAAAGTGAATGGCGGTAAATATAACCCTAATACAGCAGCAGCCAATCAAGAATATGTGTATGAAGTGGTCAAAAAGTATATCTCTTCGATGCCAAGCAAATAAGATCGGGCTCGGAGCATATAAAATTAGAATCTTTTTTGGTCAACTATCCCTATAATGAAAAAAAAGAAGAGCACATAATATGTGCTCTTCTTTTTTTCGCGGGTGCCCTAATTAGCTGACTATTGATTCTTCCTCTTTGCAAAAGGTTAAGCTGAGGCTATTCAACGTGTAAAGTCTAGCGGTGAAAATGAATAAATCGCTGTAGTTATTTTCAACGTACTCTTCAATGATTGCCATCCCTTTTCTGAATCTATCAACTAATAAGTGCGTATAGTTTTCATCCCAGGTAAACCGGTTGATCCGTTTAAGTTCATCGGCCAATACTTGAAACTTAAACTCCTCAACAAGAAGCTTCAATTGATACAATTTATCTTTATTTAAACAAAAGCAATTGTTTTCATTTTCATGATTTTCCCTGACGAATGTAATGAAACCCTTTAAATTATCAGCTAACATATTCGCTATTTGCATCTCGAAGTTCATTTCCAACAGCTCCTCAATGTCTAAAATCTATATGAAGAGTGTATGATTTGAAATGATATTTTAACACCAACAATTCTTTTTCGAGATAGATTCCTTGTACATTTCCTTCTATGATAGAATTCACAAAAAAAATTGCCCCCCTTCCCTCCAAGGGGACAATCTTACATCGAATCCAGAACTAAAGAGATAAGCAAGCCCGCAGCGGTGAATATGCCCGTGATCGGCCCTCCGTCTTCAAATGCTTCAGGCATCATCGTTGAGGCGATCATAGCGATGATTCCCCCTCCCGCAAAGGCTGCCATCGCTGCCAGGACATAGTCCGGGGCATGATCTAGGAATAGATAGCCCGACATCGAGGAAAGTGCCGAAATTATCAGGACGGAAAGCCACAGCAGCATGATTTTCTTCTTGGAGTAATTACTTTTGAGCAGACCTGTTGTACTTGAGAGCCCCTCCGGAATATTACTGATGAAGATGGCAATGACCAATAGCCAGCTTACCGAGCCGCCGCTTATTAAGCTTGCGCCAATCATGATCGACTCCGGTATGGCATCCATCACCGTCCCGATGAAAATGGCTAGGCCCGCTTCCTTCGAAGAGCTATTATTGGACCGTTTCCTTTTATCCGCACCTTTTTTGGAAATAAGAAAATCCAAGGCAGTAAACACGGCGGCCCCTGCTATGAATCCGATCCCCGTCGCCCAAATCCCTCCATCACTCACCGAATCAGCTAGCAGCTCATATGCCGCGGCACCAATCAATACACCCGTACCAAAGGCCATAATATAGCTAATGATGTTTTTCTTGATCGGAATGAGGATGGCGGCAAGTGCGCCAAGCAGGACGGCAGAACCCGATACCCCTCCCCAAAAGACCGCATTCCACATAGAATTCCCCCATTTCCTTTTTATAGGATAGTGTACCCGGGTTGATGTTGGGGTAAACAAGGGACGCTTTTTGCTATTCCAGCAAAAAAAAGCAGGTATATTCGCTGCCTAGTTTTTGGGTATAGAATAGTAGAGTACTTGTGAGTATCCCGCCCTTCGCTGCCTTATATGACTGATATTTGCGGTTTTCCTTCTTCTCTTTCACTAACCTTTTCGATTTTATCGACAAACATTTGAAAAACCTTTCTCTTTTCTTCCAGCTCTTTTATCGACTCTTTCAATTCGTTCAATTTTTGTTCAAAAGGTTTATGATAGAGCTCGCGGATGTTTCGAATAATTTCATCATTTATAGTGGATTGTACAACTTGTTTGGTAATATTGAATTTATAGGAATAAACCTGAAGGTCACGCTTAACTTCTTCATACTCTTTTTCTATTCCATTTAACACATCACTGATTTCTTCATTCCATTCGATTAAAGCCTTTTTCACATGTTCCTCCACCCTTATTCCCCCTCTTTAACTAACAAAAAATCTTCTCCATAAAAACTTATTTTATCAAAAGTTCATTTCGGTTTCTTTTCGGCTTGGTTACTTAACATATTAGTTTCATTAAAAACAGATAACAGCGAGTTACGAAACACTTTTAAAAATTCACATAGAATGTAACGTGACCACTATAACCTATGGAGGTGTTCAGACTGATTCATACAGTTAAACCAGGTGAAACACTGACACAGATATCCAGGGACTACCGGAAACCGCTATCGGCAATCATCGCTGCTAACCCGACAATAAATCCAAACGTCATTTATCCTGGTCAACCCATTATGATCCCTGGTTTTCCTCCTGCTGATACCATTCCATTTCAGATCGATGTGTCCGTTAACAACCGTAAGCTAAGACTGCTAAAAAATGGAGTATTGCAGAAACAATATCCAATCGCCGTTGGAAGAATGCTGTTCGGTACACCGGTAGGAAAATTCATCATCATTAATAAAGCCCCCAACCCCGGAGGCCCATTCGGTACAATGTGGATGAGTCTATCCAAGGAGCACTACGGCATTCATGGAACGAACGATCCCAGCTCAATTGGTAAAGCCGTCTCAAAAGGCTGTATTCGCATGCATAATCGGGACGTGGAGGAATTATCAAGGATTGTTCCAATCGGAACATTGGTTACGATCCATCCTTAATGTGTTTATTTACTCTTATATAAATAAGCCGACGGAATTGTTCCATCGGCTTATTTTGCCATAATTTTAAAATCACACTTGAACCAATTTTTTCGCCTGTATTTTATACTGAATATCGGCAACCTGCTTTATGAACGCTGAATCATGGGATACAAATATGATCGTGCCTTTATATCCAGCCATGAATCGTTCCAATGCTTCAATGGCAGTGATATCCAGAAAATTAGTCGGTTCATCCAATAGCAGAATGTTGTATTCCCCTAGAAACAACTGACAAAGCTGGAGGCGAATCGCTTCTCCGCCACTTAAGGACTGAACGCTTTTCAGTATATCCGTCCCGGTAAACTGCATCGAATGCAGGACACTTCTTAAAAATCCTTCATCATATTCCGAGCGATTCCCCAGGAATTGCAGAACCGTTTCATCTTTTGCAAATCTATAGCTCATTTGACGGAAGTAACCCATTTTCGCTTTTGGAGAAACCGTTAAACCGGCACCATTATTCGCAATATGGTGCAGCAAAGTACTTTTACCGCTGCCGTTGCTGCCTGTGATGGCTATTTTTTTACCGAGCGGCAGCTGGAAACTCACCTCATCCAATAATACGTTCTCCTCCACTTGAAGAGTCAGTCGGTCCGCCATTATCGGGAACTTATTATGCAATTCCAATTGCTTTGACTGGCGAAATACGATTTGCCTTTCCTCTTGTACTGCTTCCACTTCCTGAAGTTTTTCCACTCGATGCTCAATTGCCTTCGCTGCACGTTGTGCGGCTTTTTGGCTTGTGCCTTTCGATTTCGTCATAAACGTTTTATTCGGTTTTGCATTCGCCTCTTTTTTTGACAACCTTCCAGCTTGAGCGATTTTTTCAGCCTTTTTCATTTTTTCCTGCGCCGCTTTTTCAAGTCGGCTCTTTTCTTTAATGAATTGTTCATGAGCCTGCGTCTGTTGTTCACGTTTTAACTGCTTCTGTGCCATGTACTCGCTGTAATTCCCTGAATATACATATACCTCGCCTTCATGCACTTCCCAGATCGTTGTCACGAGTTCATCCAGTACAGCCCTGTCATGACTAATCAAGACAAGCGCACCATAGTAATAACGTAACTCATCAAGTAAAAACGAAATGCCGCCTTGATCCAAGTGGGTTGTCGGCTCATCGATAAGCAACGCTTCATTATAGTGGGTAAACAATTGGGCAAGCTTCAGCCTCGTTTGCTCACCGCCGCTAAGCGACGCAGAATTTCGCGGAACTGCCAATTTTCCCAGTAACGCTGGATCAGCTTCTGCAACAACAGGCGCTTCAACTTGCTCAAAATAGCCACGATCAACGTAACCCTTCACTTTTCCGCTTGTCGGTTGAATTTCTCCAGCAAGTAACTTCAATAACGTACTTTTCCCTGTACCATTTTTCCCGACGATGCCGACGCGGTCAAATTGATGCACAGCTAATCGTTCAATCTTCAAAATCTCTTTATCTAAATAAGTCACTTCGACATTTTCTAATTCAAAACATATTTGTTCCATATTCGCTACCTCCGAAATTTGTGATTTCGTATCGATAGCTTGGATCGATACGAGCTTCTATTTCAAGCCCGCATCAAAAGAATAATAGAAATTGCAATGTATACTCCCCCTATTTCATGGTCACCGCTGAATGAGCATCTAATCGATATGAGCTCAACTCCCAAACTCGCATCAAAAGAAAAGTAACTCCATCAAGTTAAATCCCTCCAAAACAAAAAAGTACACAGAAGGGCTCTGTGTACGGAAAAAATTGGCATAGATATCCGGCAGAACGACAAAACTCCTACAACATATCCATCCTATACACACAGCAAATAACCCCTTATAAAAAGTGGTTTTTTCCATAATATGTGTGTATATCAGTATAGTTGTAAAAATGCCACATTTATCGCTCCTTTCAAATCTTGCCCCTATTCTAACCAGGATATTTCCATCAGTCAATGATTTTTTGTTTTATAGATGATTAATAACTCTGGAGGTTTTTTATCAGAGGTTGGTAGGCACTTATCATGAAGATAATGGGGACTGAAAAGGACAGCCTGACGTCGGCTGTTCTTTCTTGTTTTAATTTCAAAGCTCCTCTCCCTAAAAAGTAATTATCTTACATTTAAGTTTTGCATGATATTATTAATAATTAAGTAGGCAAGAGCAATGAAAAGATAACATCTAAGGAGTGAAAAACGTGAAAAAGAAAATCATCATGTGGGTTACTGGTGTTCTAGTAGTCATCATTCTTCTTGGGTTAGCAGGCATGACATTCTATAAATACGCTCCAAATGAAGGAAAAACAACTACTGAAACCATTGAATGATTTTACTTTTGATTTCTGTTTCAATAAAGCATGTTCCACATCGAAATGATATACATCATGAATTGCCATTAAACTATGGCGGAACAAATTCAATGTCTAATTTATTTCCATTGCCAAGATGACTCCATCAACAAATAGAAACTATGGCGGGCTTCATATTAACAAATAATGGAGGGGATTAGTGAATTGAGTCATTTCGTGCATAACACCCTATCTGGACTTAAAAAATTGTTGAATATCAACAATCGAATGAAGACAATATCACACGAAGGTGAAGTTGGTAACGTTTCTTGTTCTTTTAATGCTCCAATACAAACAACTGAAATTGAAATGTTTGAAAGGGAAAATAACATTAAGCTTCCTGAAGACTATAAGGCCTTCTTAACACTTCATAATGGGGCAAGAATATATGAATTGATCGCAGAAGACGATATTAACATAGGTGGCGGCCTTCATTTATTTAGTTTAGATGAAGTAAAGGAAGCTCAAGAACTTGAGTTAATGGAGGGATTTGGGATTCCGATTGGGCATTTATTGGGTGATTGTTATCTCATATTAGATACAGAAAAACTAAAGGTTGGGGATCCAAATTACCTTAATATTTTGGAGTTTACAGAACTTGCATCTCCAAATCTTAATTTCGAAATTTTCTTAGACCGTTATATTATTTCACAAGGCGTAGTGTTTTGGGACTGGCCCATTTACACTGCTGAAAACTACTATAAGACCAGGTAAATAAATAATAAGGAGCGATTGCTAATTAACTGCAGTCGCTCTTTTTAATATTATTTCGACTCGAATTCAAGTATCACTGTTTGTTTATGTTCAGTTTTGTTTGTTTCGTAGATAAAAGAGTCTGCGGGATCTTTTAGTTCAGATTCTTCTTTAGATGTCTTTCCTTTAGATGCCTTTACATTCGATTGAGAAGAACAACCAATTACCATTAAGCCAGCAAGTAAAATTAAAATGAAAGCATATATTCTAATCATGTATGCAGCTCCTTATTTGTTTACTCAAAGTATAACATGGAAATATATTACTTTTTTGTCTCGTTTGATAAAAAGGAGATAAATATTGAAATCCACTCTTTCAACACAATATTAATTTAGTTGAAAGACTGACATAAACAAATCATTTGGTTTTTACTCATGAGGCGAATGAAAATAGTCATAGTGATAGTTTCAGAAAAAAATGACAGGGGATTCCCCCTGCCATCTCAATCAATTCATATTGATCGGCCAATAATAAAACACCAGTGTAACCATGATGATCATGACGCCGCTTATCATTAAATAAGCTGGGTATCTGCGGGTGATGTTCATTTCTTTCTGCTCGTCTATTTCAATCGGGGTTTGAAGGATATTTGCATGAAATTCCCTTTCTTCGATGGTGATCGTTCCATACTTGGAGCCAATGATAAGTGCGCCTATGCTTAGGATTAAACCAATGATGACAGGATTGAGGTAAACGGGAAGGCTGATACCAAACATGCCGAGACTTTCTCCGAGTATCACACCAAAAAAGCCGAATACGATGCTCCAAAATGCGCCTTCTTTCGTTACCTTCTTTGAGAATACGCTTGATATGGCAATCGGTCCCCATGATGCCGCAAATAGTGTAGCCGCAAAGTAGCCGATCCACATGACGGCAGGCGGCTGGAACAAGCCAATCAATAGAATGATCAAGCTGATCACGACCATGGATATGCGGCTGGCGCGTAATAGATGATGATCTGTGTATTCCTTTTTCCGTGATTGTTCCATGATATCCCGTGTAATGCTGCTTCCTATAATCTGAAGGAAACTCGAACAGGATGATAAGGCCGCAGCCATGATGCCGCTGACGATGATGACTCCAAGCCATGTCGGGACAATATTCATCGCTGCCCAAATGAATACCTTTTCCGTCGGGGCGATATCCGCTTTAATGGTGGTGATTGTCGATATGCTGATATGAAGGAACAAATAGACGGTCAAAATGGATATCGTTGCCCAAACGCCGGCCCGGATGGCTACATGTTCATTTCTGGCCATTAAATATCGGCTGCTTTGCCATGGACTCACGGCGATGACAATGCCCCAGACCAAGCCCATGATGACGGCCCAGGCCAATGCTTCCCAAGGAGTGCCCATCGTTGCGGCAGGTCCGGTAATGCCATGCCAGCTTAATAAATCAGGCCGTTCAGCCAGGTTTGCCGCTTTCGTAACGGCATCAGGAAATCCGCCTGCGGATTTGATGATATAAGGAAAACTAAGATACGTTGCGATCGAGAATAAAAAGAACATTATCGTATCATTGACCATGACGCCCTTCGCTCCTGAGAGAATGGTGAAGGATGAATACACGACCCACATGATCACCAGGGCCATTGGATAGGAAACCCCGGAAACCTCGGCCAATAACACGGCTGCCCCTTGAGTAACGGCAACCAAGTATGCTGCGATTCCGAGAATCGTCGTGATCGCAGCCGCCAGCCTTACCTTCTTGGAATGAAAGCGGTTACCAAAAAATTCAGGAACGGTCAATGATTTGCTTCTTCTTAAATACCTGCCAAACAGGAACACTCCGAATATATAGCCGCTTGCATTAAAAATCACGAGGATAAGCAGCAGGATCGGATACCCTTCATAGGAAAATCCCGCTTCCCCCATGAAGGATACCGTACTTAGGAAAGAGGCAACTAGCGTACCCGTTATCATCAATGTGTTTCCGCTTCGTCCAGAAACATAGTACTCCTCTGAGCTTTTCACTTTCCTGAATAAAAAGATGCCAATCGAGACGTAAACACAAAAGGAAATAATGATACCAAGGAGAAAGGCCACTTACATCCCCACCTTTTCAATCGGATCTTTTGCTTTTATTTCTTCTTGGTTTCTTTTCATTCTTACTAGGAAAACCTTCGTGATCCACCCCATGACAATTAAGGAACCCCCATAGCTTAAAGAGAAAATCAGCTCACCCATTTCTTGCCCCCCTTATCAAAATAGAAATAATCAATCATTAAATATGCAATATCCATACCAAGTTTTTGAATATTCAGATTTCAAAAAGGTTAATTTATTATTAATCGTCCTGATAGCTAAATTGGTATTTGCCCAGTTTGCGCATGATCGTCGTTTGGCTGACCTCCAGGGCCTTGGCCATTTTTCTGGTTGATTTATAGGTGGAAAGGGCCTGTGACAATAATTGCTTTTCCGTTTCCTCTAACGCTTTTTTCAAGGGAATGATTCCTGTTAAATTGACCAGTGCCGTATCTTTGTAGGTTAAATCGGAAGGCAAATCCTCTATCGTTACGATAGGTTTCCTGGCCGTCACGACGATTTGTTCGATTACATTTTCCAACTCCCGAACATTGCCCGGGTAATCCTGCAGCTGCAGAATTAACTTGGAATGATCATCAACCGTGATGGATTGACCGTATTTTTCATTGAACTTCTTCAGAAAATAATCGGTTAATAATAAGATATCTTCCTTCCGCTCACGCAGCTGCGGTATTTCCATTGGAACGACATGCAGCCGATAATATAGATCTTCGCGGAACTGATTATTCTTGATCATTTGCTTCAAGTCTTTATTCGTGGCGGAGATGATGCGAATATTCACCTTTTTCTCCTTCGTTCCTCCCACCTTCATGAATGTTCGATCCTGTACCAAATGCAGGATTTTCACTTGAATGTCGAGCGGCATTTCCCCGATTTCATCAAGAAACAACGTGCCTCCATCAGCACTCTCAACCAGCCCCTTTTTCCCGTGCTTATTAGCTCCCGTAAATGCACCGCTTTCGTAGCCAAACAGCTCGGACTCAATTAAAGCCGATGGAATCGCGCCGCAATTCACTTGAATGAAATTCTTATCCTTTCTGCTGCTGAGATCGTGAATGACCCTTGCTAAAACCCCTTTTCCGACTCCTGTTTCTCCATGGATGAAGATCGAGGAATCCATCGGGGCGACTTTTTCAGCTAATTCCAAAACCTTTATCATCTTATCCGAATTTGTAATGAAGTTATTGAATGAAACGGTTCTCGAATTTTCATGCTGGGCCCGCTGGTTCCTAAGGTTCACTCTATTCAATTGATTCTTCATCTCAACCAATTCCGTGATATCCCTGGAATTCGAAACGATTCTATATAAGTTCCCCTCCTCATCAAAAATCGGCTTCGCTGTGCTGAATACCGTCAATCCATGCGGATAGGTTTGCTCCGCCGAATGGATCGCTTTCGTTTTCATCGTTTTTAATGTAACCGAATTGACGATCAATCCCTTTTCAACCAACTCATTTATGTTCTTATTAATAAAGGCCTCCGGCGGCAGCCCTGTAAGCTTCTTGCACGCTTCACTCACGAATAGCGTGTCCCCGTTCGCATCCGTCACGAAAATTTCATCATAGCTGGAATGCAGGATTTGCGTGAGCTCCTTTACCTTCTTTCTTGTCACTTCCAGCTCTTTCTTTAGTGATTCATTTAGACTGATTAAGCTATTCATCTTCTTTTTAAGCTGCATTTCCCTGACTTCAGAGATCGGATAGCAGCTATATTGGTTATCGCCATGTTGAATCACAAAATCATAGGTGCTCAAATCCTCTTCACTTAGCTTATCTAAATCATCCACGACGACAAACGATGTATTAAGATAAGCCGTGATTTCCTGATTTTGACCATCGCTATCCAATCTCTTCAAAAAGAAACCTTCATCCAATATGCCGAGGATTTCCAAGTGATTTTTCATGACAATAAATGGTGAGGAATTAATTTTCAATAATGCTTTTACATCCAAAATAGAAATATCGGAAAATACAATTAGTGATTCCTTTTTTACTTCCATCACATCACCCCATATTTTGATTTCGAACCGATTTTGTTACACTTTTTTATACGAAAAGAAATAAGTATCATTTTCATAAGCGACGAAGGTCTCTATATCAACCAATCTAATGCCGAACCTTTTATGAATCACCTCTTTCCAAAAAAGGTTCACTTATCTATCTATAAAATACTATATTCATGAGCCATACCCTCTTTATCCAAGTAAAAAAACGAATATGAAACCACATTCCCCTGGAACGGCATGGTTATTGCATATTGAACCTGTATAGGGATAGGTAGGGGGCGAATGGCTGCCCTCTATACTCTCATTCTATCATTCTATCTAACATTAGGGAGTGGTCATGGATATGGCTCAATTCAAGAATCTGTTTACCCAATTAACGATCGGTTCTACTGAATTAAAAAACCGGATCTTAAGTACAGCACATCAAACAAATCATGTTACGGACGGAATCCCCACTTCGGATATGGTGGCCTATCATGAAGCCCGTGCTAAAGGGGGCGTCGGATTGATCATCCTTGAAGCGGCATCCGTCCATCCATCCGGCATGCTTACATCCAAAACGATCGCAGGCTATGACCAAAGAATCGTCGATGCCTACAAAGAGCTTTCCGAAACGCTCAATAAATATGGAACGAAGGTTTTCTCGCAGCTATTCCATGGCGGAAGGGAAGTCGTATCGAGCGACTATCGAAATGCGGCATGGGCGCCTTCAGCCGTTCCTAGCCTGCGCTTTGGCGTGATGCCAAAACCAATGAGTTTGGAGGATATTGAAGGAGTGATTGAAGGGTTCGCCCATTCAGCACAGCTGGCAAAGGAAGGCGGACTTGATGGAGTGGAAATTTGCTGTTCACACGGATATCTTCCTGCCCAGTTTTGGTCACAGCATACAAATAAACGCACCGATCACTATGGCGGGTCGTTTGAAAATCGGATGCGATTCATCGTGGAAATCTTGGAGAAAGTATGGGACAGAGTCGGGGAAGACTTTACCGTCGGCATTCGCATGAGTTCAGATGAACTGACGATGGACGGGACAACGATGAAGGATTCCGTGCAAATCGTTGAATATCTCGCTGAGAAAGTCCGTTTGGATTTCATCAATGTCACTGCCGGAGATTCAAGTACCTTCGAGGGATCAACCCATATCGTGCCGCCATCACCGATAAAGCACGCATACCTTTCACCACATGGATTCAAAATCAGGATGGCAGGAGCCGTACCAGTATTTGTCGGGAATAGAATCGTCGACCCCGTTGAAGCGGAGCAGATCGTATCCACCGGAAAAGCCGATGTCGTCGGAATGACCAGGGCCTTAATCGTCGACCCAGACATGCCCAACAAAGCAAAAGATGGCGACCTGCAGGCAATCGATGCATGCATCGGCTGTTTACAAGCCTGTATCGGTCACTATCATAAAGGACTGCCGATTGGCTGTGTCCAAAACCCGACAACAGGTAAAGAAGCATGGATCTTACCAGAATTAAAGAAAACGAGAAACAAACAAAATGTCCTCGTCATCGGCGCAGGACCCGGCGGATTACAGGCAGCCATAACCGCAGATTCACTAGGTCATTCCGTTACACTGATCGATCAAAGCAAATCAATCGGCGGCCTGCTTCAAACCATGCGCAAAGCACCGATGCGACATGAACTCGCAGAATCGATGCTCGATAACTACTCCAGGAAACTAATGAGAAGCAATATAAATGTACAATTAGGCAAAACGGCAACCGCCCAAGAAATAACCGAATCAAAACCTGACGCCATCATCTGTGCAACAGGATCAAGGCCCTATACACCAGCCATCGAAGGAATTGATGACCCACGGATCATCATGAGTGATGACCTCTTCAGCTCAACCAAAAAAGTGGGGGAAAACGTACTCGTATTTGACTTTGGCGGTGACTGGCCCGGCATGGAAGCAGCCATCTACCTGGCCGAAAAAGACCACCAAGTCACACTCATATCATCAAGACTGCACATCGGTGAAACCGTCCACCAATATCTCAGGAACGAATACCTAAAAAAACTATACAACCTAAACGTCACACTCCTACCCCATTACGACATCGGGGCAATCAAAGAAAATCACGTCATCATCCGGAACCTATTCACCCAACAAAAACAAGAACTAACAAACTGGGACTCCATCGTCCTCTCCCTTGGCCGCATACCCAACACAGAACTATTCGAAGAAATGAAAGGCCATGCTCCCATCGTGAAACAAATAGGAGATTGCCTGGGACCGCGGACGATTGAGGAAGCTACGCATGAGGGGATGATGAGTGTGATGAGTTTATAGGGGAAAGAGACATTCCCAAAGGAATGTCTCTTTTTTGTTCTTTTCAAGCACCCCTGAAAAAATGGGACTACTTATTTTGAAGAGTCGACCTGAACCAAGTACCGTTCAATCGATCTTAAAAGATAATTCCAGCACCACCTGTCGCAATACATGTTAGTTCAACTTTTAATGTATAGTCATCTTTACTGAATACATGTACATATCGATTCCATGTGACTGTTCCGATATCATTTATGGTATGAAATACAATGACGGGATAGCCTTCCCTACTGTAATAAAAATGAGGTTCTATTATATCAGGCTCTTTCTCAATCATTTCCCATTCATCATTAACGTTATAATCATATGATTCATCTCCTGATTCCTCTTGCACTGGCAAGATAACATCTCTTCCCCAAGATGTCCCATGCCAATTAGCTCCAAATTCATGTAATTCATGATATACTATTGCCGCCTGTAAATAAGATAAAGGTGTTTTATCTCCTTCAATGACTTGCATAAAATCTGACAATGCATGAGCTGGTTTTGGAGCAGATAAGAAACCATCTAATTGCTTACAATCTTCTACATCCTGTAACTCCTTTTTTTCAGGAATTGCCCATACGATTCCATTACCATTACCGCCACCATCACTAAATTGATACGCCCTTAGTTTATAGCCACTTTGGATGCTTAGGTGAGAGAATCCCTTTACAATGGATTCAGGATTTGCAGGTGTTCTATACCATCCATGGTCGTCATCGTCATATTTTTCAACTTGTTTCATTTCTACGATCAAATTAGGTTTTGTTGCATAGCTTGGAAAACGTTGAATACAAAACTGCTGCTTATATATATTAATCAGCTCTTGAGCCATCATTGGTCTGTGTGATGAAATGAGTGGGCATGGGTGATAATATTCATTCTTTTTTTCATGTTTTTTTCCGAAAGAAGGAACATTTGTTTCTTTTATTAATTTAAGCCATTTCTCCTTAATTAATTGAAAGTTCTTCCACTTCTTTTCTTGTTTAACCCCCCATCCAAGAAGAATCCAAGGGTGCAATTTAAATTCGTTTATATTAACTAGCGGTTTTGTAATATCATATTCACCAGAATGGACAAGATTTTCAAAATGATCTATCGCATCTTCTGACTTAGTATTTTGAAGATTGAAAATATTATAGATATGTAATCGACCTGAAATAGGCTTATTTTTACCGTAAATTCCTTCGATAACAGAGACTAACTGTTTCATGGTAGGATCTTCTGCCTTAATCCAACCACTGGCAGACCCCACTGCATTAAGTAACTGAGTTAATTCTTTATCTAGTGTAGCTGATCCTGGATTTTGTAAAAGACATGCTCCAATAGATTCCTCCGAATCTCCCCACTGAATGAAAGTTGATGTTCGATAAATATTTTCTCCCCTTTTAACAAATGATCCAAAAGCCTTTGGCTCCATCATGCTTAGTCTCCTTTTTTACGATCGTAAATTATATGCTAAATCGATGTAAGGTTTAATTTGATCAAAATTATCTACCCATTCTAATCTTATATAAGCTTCATGAGGATACTTTTCAATCTCATAGTCTGGTCTATGAAAGTTCCTACTCAGCATTTTATCTATCTCTTCTTGAATACTAAGACCTAATCTCTCCTCTTTCTTGCCGAAATGAAGAATAAAATGTCTTTGCCTTTGGATAGATAAAGTAGCAAATTTGGGCTTACTTACTCTTTTATATCCTATCCCATCTTTCGTTCCTGCATCTTGTATATCTGGGTATCCTGATTCATTCCAAATATAGTCATGAATTTTTCTTGCTAACTTTTGAGCCTTAACCTTTTCAAACTGAAGAAAGAAATATTCATTTGTCTTAGTTCCACCTATACAATTAATAACACAGAATTCTTCAAACTGTTCCAATAAGAAGCATGTTAATACATCATTTGATTTTTTAAAAAATTGATATTGTTCCTGTAAAAAGTTCCTGATATCACTCCAGGTCAAAATAATATTTTTTTCAACCTTTTGATTTATAGCAAATCTTTTTTTATGACCTTCTAGCTGGTTAATTTCTAAGTAAGAATTTAATCCTATCTTCGTTTCTATTAAAATAGAAACATTATCTGATAAAATTGCTCCATCGGGAGTATAATATTTCTTCATTTGTAAGTTATTTATCATGTTTTTAGTTTCTGCAATTCCTATTACAACAGCTTGTGGAGTTTTGCGATGAAGCTCATTAGAGACTTGATACATGTACTCAAAAGTATCATTTTCATTTCCGTTTAACCCTAACCATTTTGTCAGTTTCATGGTAAGAGTTGGTGAAGAATTTTGTAAAATATTAACAAATGCCTTCGTGGTATTATTTTCGATTTGTAAATGTTTAGTTTCTTCGGCGCCTTTTATCGATGGTCCACGATAATAATGAAAAATATTTTTATAAATAGACATTCTTATCACCTTAAAACTTTGAGATTTGAATTCGATTTTGAATGTTCAAAAACGGTCACACTATTTAAAGCTGCTTTTTAATATTTAGCTTTTATATAATCAAAGAAATTCAAGTGTACATTTGCAATATTTCTACTAATCATTTTAAGCTCTTCAACCTCTAACGTAATATATGAATTGTCTTTATCACTTAACGTAATTGATGAAATAATATTTTCTTCACCTGAAAACTCCACCCTTCCATGAGAAATTGCATTTCTTAGTTTCCTTAAGTAGTCAACATATGGTACATTGAGAATATTTTTATATATTGTTGTTTCAATTTTAATTACTCCTTTACCAGCTTCTATAGTAGATAAAACATCTTGTACTCTAATTCCATTATATTTATCCATTAAAAATTTAGAGAATGTTGAATTATTTCTTTTCGAGTATTCATTAGGTAAGGTGATTAATCCTATGCATAAATTTATTAATAATGTTACTTCATATTTCTCTATCCCAGTTCCTAATTCATCCAATATAGATAATGTTCTATCAGTAAACTCTCGTTCAAAATCGGAAATATAAACCCCCAATACTATCCCCTCCTATATATTTTGTATTTTTGAACAAATCCCATTTTCCCATTTAAAATTAGTTAATTCAAACTCGCAATCTCTAATATGAGCCTGAGTTTTTTGTAATCTTCCGGTAGTTTCGTTTATGACATGTCCATACACCCCTTCTCCTCGAGATGCTATTTTAGTAACATAAAATAACCTTCCAACTATTCCGGCGCCATGATCATTTGCAGGCCTTTTCTTACACCTTCTAACATTAATTACAACAGAACCAACGACTGTTGATGACTTGATATTACATTCTGTACACATGTAATTCCTCCTATTTACATCCACCATTTACCAACTTAATTATATCAGATTTTTTCTATATTTCTTGATATAATCCAACCTTATAATGAACTCCTCAATAACAAAAGATTGCCTCTTACCCTTTTAAAGAGAGCAATCTCATTACTTGCTACTAATCGATTTAAACCAAACCCAAAGATATAAGAAAGCCTGCTGACCTGAATGTACCGTTAATTGGCCCTCCTTGGCATCATCGATGAAAATGACGGCAAGAGCACCTATAAGACGGCAGGACCCGAAACCTTCCCCAAAAGACTGCATTCCAATGTTTGTTTCCCTGATTCCTTTTTTATGGGGTAGTACATGGGGTAATGTTGGGAAACAGAGGATTATACATGATTAGAAATAGAAAAAACCACCATACAAAGGTATAGTGGTTCACAGCAAACCAAGAACTTCTCTAAATACTTTAGACGGTTGATGTAATAATAAATCTGTACCTAATATTCGTTCCTGACTATCATTCCTGATGAATAAGGTTTGTTTCTCTTTATCTAAATAGATTTCAATTCCTTTAAAAGAAAAGGTCACTACTCCTAAGGCTTCGTCCAAAACCTTGTTATCCAGGTTAATCTCTATCTGATCAGAAATCCTTCTCAGCATCCTCCAAAGAGTGGTTTCCTGTTTGTTTTTCATGTACAGCTCAGGCAGTTCTTTCGCCTCGTATAGTAAAGAAAGAGTTGTCATCATATACGTTGCTATGCCATATTTAACAGGACGGATAACCTGCTTTGTATTCTTCCAAACCTCCACAAAGAAACGGACAGAATCTTCTTCAGTAGCAATTCGCTTGATTTCTCCATACTCTCTAACACCGTTCTCCCCAAGCCCTGAGGTCATATAAAGTGCGACATATTTTGCTTCTTGCCAGCCCTTTTTCAGGCTATTAACAGGGATCTGATAGTAGCCCTGCTGAATAAAGTCTCGATAAATTGCTTCGTTCGAAACCGTTCCGACAAGTACTTTTTCTTCTAATGTTGATTTCCATTCCTCTTTCGTTCCCCTAGGTAATATCCCTTCACGCTGTATTTCCTCAGGACTTTTTTCAATGAGGCACTCTAGGAATCGCTCGACCATATAGGTAGCGTTTGGCAAAAACGGCAAACCGCCAATATTAACTTGATCTATACTTTTATAAAAATGATGGTCTTCATAACTTTGCTCATCTGACCAAGGAAATAACACATATGCTCCAAAGGCAGTCCGCTCATATGGACCATTACTCATGGTAACGAGTGAATCCCTATAGCGGTGCATCGTATTAATATCGTCTTCCACTGGTCCCGGCGTTTTATAACGGGATTGATAATGGCTTTCAGGTTGTGCATAATCAATTCGGTATTTGGCATCAAATACATAATTATAGCGGTGATTCTTGCCTTTTTTCTCAATCGTCAACATCGAGTCAGGCTTTTGCGGAATGGTCGGTAAATCTTTTTCATATTTTTGATAGATTAGTTCAATCTTTTCATTAGTTACTGGGTGCTCAAAGACTCGTTTAGCAGTTCGGTTCGCCTCTAAATTTACAAACAGCCCATCTCGGTTTACACTGACAATATCCTGACTCAACAGGGTATACTTACTGTTCAAAATTTGTCCTAGCTTTAAAAAAGTCCAGTATTCATATAAAGTAGCGACATCCTTAACAGACATTTGATATAGCTTTCCTTGCAGCATAAGGCCTTTTGAGACAGTTAAATAAATTTGAAAGGCATCACGATAACCCGGTGCCATTTGCAGGACCAAACTCATTACCGATCGATCAAGTCTGCCAATCGAGCGCCAAAAGACATTGTTCTTCCTTGACTCAAGCTGCTGTTTCATTTGAGTCAGCCGTAACAGCAGTTCCGCATCAGGTTCTTCCTTCCAACGCTTATTCTTATTCATTAAAGCGCCCAACAAATCATCAAACTTATGAATCAGCCTGTCCATCATCCATTTCACATAACGATTTTCCATCGTATCGTAACGCAGTTCTTTTTTAGGCTTAACCCCTTCACGCGGCATCATCGTTTTCCCATGGATTCTAATTCCATTCTCCACTTCCATAAAAGACTGACTCCGTTTTTGCAAATACTTCTGTGTATAAGAATCAGTCTTGCTGAGCTGATCCCCGCGCGCTTTTACATATGATGTTTCTAATATATGATGTGGCTGCCTCTCGATTCGATTTACAGCCTGAATAAACTGCTTAAAATGCTTCGTCATCAAACGATAGAATTCAGCCCTGCTTGGCTTGCCTTCAAGCTTGATGTTTGCCCCTAAATACGTTTTCCGGATAAAGTGAAAAGCCAAGTTGTAAATCTCATCATTCACTTCCTCAAGCAGCTGTCGATAATCTTTTTGATAATCCAATTTAACTGGAAAGATTTCAAGCGTTACTTCCACTAACGTTTGTACACCTGAACGAACTTCAAAAGTGGTATATCCTACCTCATTTTGAAATTGGAGATTCCCTGTTAATAGCGACATACCACTCAATTCCATGCGAGATATTGCTTGGCGTAATAAAGGATGTTCATGGTAAAAGTCCAGTTCTTGATTTTGTTTTGAAATGATAAGCACTTGATATGTCCCATTTTCAAAGAAAATTGGCCGCACCTGCTGAGAATCAGTTAACTTTCCTGTTTCGATATCATAGACTTCAACACTTTGAACGTCTTCTCCTGAAACAGAAAATTGCATGATATCATGATAATCCATCTTTCGATACTGCTTTAACCCCTCGTACCGGTAATGATACGGCTTTCCCTTAATCACCAATGAAAATGCCTCTGCCTCTATTTTGACCAAGTCGACATCATCAGGAGATCCAGAAGGATGTGAAGCCATCATCTCGTAACCTCCTAAGCATCTCTACTACTTTAGCGGTACTTTTTGGATATCTCGCTGTACGTATACTGATTTCATTACTTTCCTCATCATCGATATATTCTTTTGTAGTAAACAAACGATATAAACCCTCTAATAGCCTTTCTACCCGGGTATCACTGCCTGAAATACGCGGCAGGATCTTTTGTAAAATACAATGATCAAATGCAATCTCAAAACTCATCAATTCACTGTCTTCGTTATAAGCAAGATAAAAACATATCTCATCCCGAACCCGATAACCGATATGGGCATTGGTTAGCTGCAAGGATTTATTGATATCTTCCAATTCAGCGGTAACCTTTTTAACAAGCTTTTGATTCCCCAAATAAAGATCCTTCAAGTGCAAATATTTGGACCTGAACATATGATCCTGAACCAATTTTGGTTCCACTTCCACCTGCTCTTCCAGAAATACAAGATTCGATAATTCCACCCGGTTGAACTCTATCGTATTAGCCCGGTCGAGCACCTTTTTACTAAAAGGATGTGTCGTTTCATCCATATTGACCGTCCCAATAACATAAAGGTTCACAGGCAGCCTAATATCCCGCTTAGACATTTCCGCAGAAAGAAGGGCAGACGTAACCATCTTCCCATTCTCCCACTTACGGCTCTCCATCACGCTCAACACATCGCTAAAATAATGCTCCACCCGTGCTAGATTCATTTCATCGAGTAACACAAAATAGGGATCATCCGGATTCTGTTCCGCTTTTTCAATCACAGTCGTAAATGGACCTGGCTTAAAATCCCCCTTAATATCCACATACCCTAGCAAATCCGAACCATCATTCCAATCCGGACGAATCGGAATCAACGTGAACTGCCCATTCTCCTCAGTAGCCCCCACACTCTCCGCAAACCACTGAACAATCTTCGTCTTCCCTGTACCAGAAATACCGGAAAGGATAACAAACGGCTTTGTTTTCAGAGAAAGGAACAAATTGGTGACTTCTTCTTTGGTGTAGAAAAAACCTTTGGCTGTAATGTAAGAATGGATGTGGGTGATTAGTTCTTTGTTACTCGCTAACCATTTTTCTTTTTCATATGTAATTTCATTACCCGGCTTCGAATTATATGAAGTTTCAATTATAGGATTACTTTTAAATGCAATATAGTCTTCATAATAACCAACCATCATTTTAAGATCTTGAACAAGCTCCGTTTCCGAAGGTAGGTCATCTAGGTTATATTCAATATAAGCAGCGGTCGACTCTGCATATTGTTTTGCTTTATTGCTATCTCCAATAAACATGTTATCATCTTTTTTCACTGAAGAATCCATTGTGATATGACCACGAATGTCCTTTTTGATTCTCAACATATCTTCTTTAGACGTTTCCGTAACGCCTTGACTAAAAGACAAATAAAGTCGCTTCATATCTTCACTAAAAAGGTAAACTAAGTAATACCCTCTTTGTGTAGAGTTCGTTACCTCATTATTTAAAATAGAAATCCACGGAACTGTTGCCCAATTCCCTTTACCAGCAGAAGCTGCTACAGAATAGTTTTTATCATCAAGAAATGATAGCTTACTCATCTCCTTCGGTACATCGTGCCTTACAAAGCTAGCAAAAGCATTTCCACCAAAACCCTCACTTTTTGCTGTTATATATTCACTAGATATTTTCAGAAAATACTCTCGTAATTTACTGTCCACTTTTTGCAACTCCTTAATAGGTATCCAATTTTGATCGACTAATTGAAGATTTTCAAGCCATGATAGTAGGTTATTTGTTCTTTTCTCGGCAACAGATTCAAGCATTAAGTTATCACCTTTAGAATTCCGAACTATTAACATACCTATCTCAATAAGAGCTGTTCTTTTTTCAACTTTAGAAAACCTTTTCATAATACTTAAGCACTCTAATGCAACTTGAAAATAATCTTGCATCAATACCAATTTTTTAAGGTATTGTTTTTTATTCTTACTAGTTAAGTACTCACTCATATGAGTTTGACTTATTTTATTTTTCTCGTTTATCAAACCTATTAATCTTAAGTCTTGGCGACAGCGAGACTTAAGATGATATATATTTCCGCTTATTTGTTCACTTAATGTAGACGGGTCATATTTGCCGTTATACACCTCATCAAGGAAAATCTCAAAGTTTTCATAATTATCGGCAGGTAACTGGTCTGTTTTAAATTCTCGTAGTTTTATAGCTGGCTCCTCAGCTAAATGGATTACTTCAACAAAGGGAAGCTTAGATATGAGAGCCATATTTAATATAGAAAAATCTTTGGTCAAAACAAAGTCCGAAGGTGAAGCAGTTCTTACTGAAACAAACTCATACCAAGCTTTTAATATAGTATTGAGAGGGATTTGTTGATCCCGCTCTTTCCCTCCATTGATTGAAATATCTACTACATTTTGATTGATGCCTTTTATGTAGATAATATTTGAACTTAATGTATGTACTTGTTTTAAATCTTTTATTATTTCTATTAATATCTTCTCAATAACCATAATTTTATCCCTCACAAGTCTCTATCACTCTGATTTTGATCTCGTATATATAGTACGATATCTATTTTATAAGAATTATTTTTCAATCTGAATAAAGCAAATTAAAACTGATGAATCAAAACATAATTCTAAGAGAATACTTCTTGAATTATTTATACAAATATTAATTATTTAAATTATTTTGGGTTAAGATTCATTTTATATAACACCTATTATTTAAACAAAGACATAAATCTGATTTGTGAATTGGGTTTAATGATTTCAAATCGACAAAGTAATCAGTTTTATACGGATCATAAAAAATGGGGCTATATTCAGATGTTAAATTACACTCTTCATCAGAATAAGTTCCAATTACATAAGCATGAACCCTTTTTTGAAGAGTGTTTCTAACTCTTTCTTGTCCCTTTTTGTATACTTTAAAATCAACGTCATGTAGGATAAATCCATCTCCATGAGCTATGACTATTCTGGTCTTTAAATCTTGAATAGAGAAGGTTCCTTTGTGTAAATTCCGGTATACTCTTATTTTTTGTCCTATTTCTAGAACATGGCCATTCTTGACATATAACATAATAACACCCTTGCAGGTAGATTTTATAAACTGGTTATACATTATTTATTCCCATTATATGTATGACTTATTCAAATGGTGTGTATACAATAAAAAACCATGATTTACCCAATCATGGCTTTTTACTTTAATATCGTTTACAACAATGCCTTAACTGTTATGAGAAAGAACAAACACATGGAACGGTTTCATCCTTAGTTTTCAAGAATTTCTCTATACCTTCTCTATCCATTTGCTCTCTATATTCCCTTAATGTAAAGGGTCCTCCATCTTTTTTCAATATAGATACATTCTTTTCAAAGTTCTTACGAAAGTTTTCTTCCATCTCTTCTTGTAAAGCATATCTATCCGGCCAAATTTTGTATAATTGTGCGTAATGTTGATAGCCGCCCCTTACACAGCGGCCCCCACAATTTGCATGTGAAAAGCCCATTTCATACATTCTTGGTAATTTTATTCGCCATTCTCCTTCAATTATACCTTTAGCATCAATATCCTCTCTAAAGGTTTCAATCATAGGAAACCTAGTTTCAATAGGTTCTAGAGGTCGGTGGCTATAAAATTCCTTTAAATTATCAGCTCGATGAGACTCATGTGGACCAATTCCAAAGTAGAGGATTGGTTCTAAGTTATGTTGATCTCTAAGCTCTTCTAAGAAAACAATAGTTTGATAGACTTTTAGCTCTTCTGAACATTTCGCCAACCTTGAATTCCCCAAAAATCGATAGTCATAAAAAACCTCTTCTGGAGTTCTACCATCTATTCGTTCAGTAATTTCAAGTCCAATATAGTCAGAAACCTCATCCATAAATCTATAATTATCGTCATCTTCCCACAATGTATTAGTAAAAAAAAGTATACAATTTTCTTTCCCATGCGCTTGTACCATTTGATAAGCAACATATGCGCTTGCAGCGCCCCCACTAAACATAGCTACATGTACTGGTTTTCTATCCAACACAAGTCACCTTCTCTATTCTACAAATTGATCAAACAAACTATAAACAAGATACTCTACTTCTTCTTTTGGTACATTACGCCCTGCATTACGAATCATCCGCTCAACATTTTTATATATTGTTTCAGACTTTGTTGATAAACTTACTTTATTAAGAGTCTTTACTATTCCATTATATTGAATCTCAATTTGATTTCCAGTATTTAGATTGTGAATTGATGTGTCCTGGAAATCTGATTTGATTTGTCTAAGAAACATTTCTGTAGTGATATCAGACCAATTAGATAGTTCAATACCTAAGTAAGAGTAGGCAAACTCTTCAATCCAATTCTCTAATTGATCTAAATTAATTATACTTTTTACAAATTTATTTTTCTTCTTTACTTCTCCATTATTGTCCTGTGCCCATGATTGTAGCTGATCAAATGAGACTACATCTACTATTTTAAAAACTTCATCACATAGCACTTTCTTAAATTCAATATACGCCACTTCTATTTCTGTCTTTTCCATTGAAAGTACGCCAATATTATTATTATATCTCTCATATAACTTCCTAAAAGTTTCTTGAGGATTTATCTCGCTTTTTCTAATAATTTCTTTTAACCACAATATATTCTCATTAAGCTTCGATGTAGTTTGAGTATATCTTGGTAGACTTCTAAGCCAAGAAAGCATTGCGTTATTCAAACGAATAAATTTAGGCTTGTTCTTTATTAAATCATTCTCATAATGACTAAAGATATTTTCTAATGATAAGAAGAACTCGTCGTATTGCTGATCAAATTTATAATAAACATACTCATATTCATTAGCTTCCTCGAACATTTTATATAAAATCTCACTTGTAATCCCAGCTATATACATATCATTTCTATAGAACATCATCTGATCCCATCTATCTCTTAATAAAGAAACCACAAATAAAGGAATTAAAGGGGCCCTAATCCCAAATGGTTCTCTTTGTAGGATTGCTGAAAGGTCGCTCAGACTACCATTTACATTGCTCTCTAAGTAATGTACTAATTTTTCTCTTAACTCTCTTATTTCAATTGAACTTATATTATCTAGATCTCTTATATCAAATTTGTTGTTCTTAAATACTGTGGCATAGATTAAATAATCAGGCCCTTGTCCTTCTATAGAAAGATCAGTTTCACTATAATTATTGATAACTTTATCCAGAACGGTATAGCCTGCTTTACGCTGCATATTATTTATTTTTCTTCTATTAAACGAATCATTTCTAACTTCTGGAGTTAGTCTATAATTTTTGAACATAATATTACTTAAAAGTTGCTCTAAAGCAATTTCACTATGAAGAGCAATCTCGTCGTTCTTATAAAGCCATAAACAATCAGAACTATAGCTCGTATATTTATCAATAAAATCTCTGATTGAAAACTCTAGATCCTCTTTCCTTAATATCAATTCTTCCTTTAAAAATTTATCCTCTTTTAACAATTCAATATCATTCAGTAAGTCATTAATGACCACAAGTTCCGTAACTTGTTCATCTATTGGTGAAAAAGAATATTTAGAAATACAGTAAATAAAATATTCTTCACTAGAATTTTTTAATTTTTCTTTGACATATTCCAGATCACTTAACGATTCGAGTATGATATAAAAAACTACCGCGTCTGATTTCTTGGATTCCTTATATTTTTCTCTCCAACCTTCACCCTGTAAAATTTCTGAACTGAATAGAAACTCTATTTCAGCATACCGAGTCATACTTTTCTCATCATTATAATCATTGGATAAGAAGAATCGTTTTGTTAACAAGTTTTTTAAAATTGTTTCTCTTAAATTTCTATTAAGTTTAATAAAAGGCCGTCTTTCTTTTATAATTTCTTCAATAAAGAATGAACTACCCTCCATTAATTCCCAATACCCCATTACTCTATTGAATCTAATCGTTTTTATTGATGATAACTTTGTAAGAACATTGGTTAATTCATTTCTTGTTTTGTTCAAGGCAAACTGTAAAAAGTCTGTTGTCAGCTTAAATTTTGATTGTAAACCTGCCATTTCCCATAGCGTAATGAATTTTACAACATCCAAATTATTCTTATCCTCTAGTAATAAGGGGGCTTTATGAATAATGCTTTTGTATATCTTCATTGCTTCAAAACCATCATTACCGGTATCCACTTCATGTAAGGAAGGGAAAAAGTAATTAAATAAATGGGATGGAAGATAGTATCCATCATTTTTATCGAGATGATTAGTTAGACCACCAGTTTCACTACTTTCTAGAAATGTGAATAACGTTCTTTCATTTTGACCAAAAAAACTAGATAAGTATGGTAATAAGTATAGGGTCACTGGATGCAAAGGATACGTTCCTTCTATAATGATCTTTTCAACTTCTTGTTGATTCAATTCTGGGAATAAAGGATATTTTCTTAGTTGATCAATTAAATCCGGTATGTTTTCATTTTTAACTAACCTGTTACTGTTTATATTGTTAAGATAGCTATCTACAATCCGTATGAAAGTGAAGCGATCACTTTCTACATAGTAGGTTCTAAATCGCTTTTCAATTCTTTGAAATTCATTCTTAAATTCTTCATTTAACAAGCCTAAATATTGAGCTAAATTACGATGTGTAATTAATAGCAAATGCAAATTATCCGCTGTATTATTGGTTAACTCCGCTAGATCTTGTAAATCCTGCATGGTTTCATGAACAAGATGAGGTTCGATCGTTTGGAGCATCCTGCCAAACTCATCATATGCAATAAATAACCCAATATTTTTTTTCTTTAATTCATGTAGAACAAACTTAATTTGATCAATAAAAGATTCCTTATAGTCCACAACAAACTCAGAACCAGAAGTTAATGAAGGAAATATATCTATAAACCAATCAATTTCTTCTTTCTCTTGGTTTAATACTTCTAATCTCCATGTATCTATATCTTTTCCTTTTTCTTTCAGGATTTTCTTAAATGCCCTATAGGTTGTTGGAAACTGCTGTGACCATAAATCAACAGTTTGAATAATTTTCCCATTTTGCCCTGGAAGAGTAATATTAATCTTATTTTCATTAATAGTTCTAATGATTGAATTTAGAACAGACTGTCTAAATCTTCCTTCATTCCCGTTCAGTGCGACCGTTAAGTACGTTGTTTCTATATTATTAACCTCAAATAATTCATCAAAAATATCATCATGTACCTTGTTGAATTTCTTTGATAAAGCATTGAAAGTTCTTTTTTCGACTTTCTTTGAAACTAGCCCAGCCACAATGGTAGCAATTAGTGATTTACCTGTGCCATAAGGACCAATAATAATATGTGATCTAATTTCTTTACCAGTAAATCCTCCTAAGAGACCTAATAAAGATTCTGCGTGAGATGGTGTAGGTAGATACCGATTTATAAATTCCTTTTTACCTAAGTCGAATTTTATATTAACGCTTGTTTTAAATGGAGCCTCTTTAACTATCATTTAATTACTTCCACCTTTCGGCTATACTCATCTTGTAAAAAGTTCTGTGGAGTAATATTTGGGATTCTAATTAAATCTAAATTGTTTGTTCGAATATAACTTACCGGATATTTTGGATGTAATGTTAATTGATTCAGGGCATTCACAATTGAACTTCTGCTAATATTGAAAGTTTTACCCCATAAGCCAATAGAATGAACTAAATCATCTACACTGACTGTATCAACATCATTTTGAAAACAGTAATCCAATAAGACATACATTAAAGCGGTTAGACCAATATGATTATAGTTAGATGCCTTTTTGTAAATAACTCCTTTTATCTCGTCCACTAAACCTAGTTTATGCAAGGGGCTTTGAATGACTTCTTCAGGGTCGTTCACATTTTGTCCTGCCGTATATAGTTTGACTAGACAATCAATATCACGCTTCAACGATTTATCTGAAACTGCTTTTTTCTCTGTATCCTTAACCCATTTTATAAGTTCATTTAGAAGGCTATCCTTAGTTGAAACTGTTTCTTTATATACATTGAAATACCAATACCATGTAGAAGATGGCTCAATATCCTTAACCAATTGATAGTGTAAAATAGACGCTGTTTCCGGAAATTTTATAAATTTATCGTATTTAAAAACTAAATCGCCAAGTTCAGTGATTCGATGTATTTTCTTTCTTTCAGTATTATATACCTCTGAAACTACACCTGTAGCAACAACCCAATAACGAAGGGATTGAACCATATTTTTACCAAGTCCAATTTTTTCAAAAGCATCTTTATCATAGAAGAATCTTTCATCGGTAGCCAAATGCTTAATACCTTTATTTAACCATCTATCTCTTAAATAAAAGCTTTGATGTTGCCCATATGCCATATCACATCTAACGCCTTTCTGATTTTCACTGGAGACCCTTTTCCAGTGATTGATTTGTTGAAAAGAAGACATCTAGAATCAAATCTAGATGTTCTTCAAGTTTATTCTTTTGAAAAGTAATTTAATAACGCTCTTCTTACTTTAGTCGTTAAGAAAGGGCTCTTTCCTCTTAAAACAGTACCACTAACCCTAGCAAGAAAATCTCCTTTTCCTGCCAATTTTTCTGCTCCTACTTCATCAAGAATAATACTAGAAGCATTAGCATCGGCAGCTTTTAATGCAAGTCTACCCACTAAATTATTTCTAATATTAGTATTAATGATGTCTGCTTTAGGGGTTTGTGTACAAATAATTAAATGTATTCCCGCTGCTCGCCCTTTTTGACTTAGAAGTTGAATAGCTATTTCAACTTCCTTCTTGGTTTCTGAATCTCTAGTCATAAAATCTGCAAACTCATCAAAAACTAAAACAATTCTTGGTAATTTCGGAGTACTACCTTCAGTGTATTCCTCTAGGTATTCTTCTAGATTTGTAACCTGCTTTTCAGCAAGGATAGTATACCTATTTTCCATCTCAGCTACTAATTCATTTAATTTCCCTACTGCCCCATCAATTTCTGTAATAACATCAATAGTATGTTGTTTATTTTCATAAATCATAAATTCTACTTTCTTAGGATCAATAAATAAAAATTCTACACGTTCATTAGAATAAAGACACATCATTCCTAGAATAATAGAGTTTAAAGTCACACTTTTACCACTTCCGGTTGTCCCGCCGGTAAGTAAATGTGGAGACATAGAGCTCGAGAAATCCATATAAATAACATTATTTAAAGGATCCAATCCAAGTGGTGCAATTAAGTTTGTACCAGAAATTTCATTTTGCAGTTGTTCGCGTACGATCTCCATAAACTTTTCAAAATAAACTGTTTCTGGATCATCTCTAATGACATCAATATTAATTCCGTTTTTATCTATAAAAATATGTGGTTCCATACTAAGTCCTAACCAAATTTGAATGTCTTCGGAACGATTAGATATTTTTTTAAAAGAACCGGAAGGAAGCTCTAGGTTCAATCTTATAACTCCAGAACCAATGATAGATTTTTTAACATTGATGTGAATTCCCTCTTGATTCAACTTTAACTTTAATTTTTTTATATAAGAATTTTTTAATTCTTCGTTATCTTCCTTAGTATCTTCATATGTAAAAGATACGCCCTCTAAAGCAGCTTGTTCAGGATAAAAGGATGGAGAAATCACTTTAGGTATTATATTTATAGGTTCTTTGTCAGGTTCTTCATTTGGTTCTTTGGCTAGTTCTTTGTCAGGCTCTTTATCTGGTTCTTTATCTAGCTTATTGACTTCCCCGAAATTTTCATCTTCAGCTGGTACTTCGTGTTCTTTTGAAACAATATCACCAGACTCTTCATCATTAATTAGTTCCGTAGAGATATCAAGAAGATAACCTTCATCCAACTCTTCATATTCAGGGGTGACTTCTTCAGTTGTTTGTAATTGTTTAAGAATGTAAGATCTTGTAAAGATAAAGTTGTCAGTCTGAGAATCAATTTTCTCTAAATAAATACCTTCATCAACACTTTGAAAATTCGATTCAGTTAAATTTGATGTATAGCAATAAACATCAGCACTTCCACTCATCGTTACGGTTATATTCGAAATATTTATATGTTGTAATTTTTTTAACAAGTAAATATGATCTGGTTTATATGAACTTTTTTCGATAAAGTACTGTACTAATTCTCTCCGCCAAAATTCTGTATCAAGTTTAGGGTAAGTAAAATCAAATAACTTTTCGTATAGGCTCAAACCACTTTTAATTTGTTTAAGTGCATCATATCTTTCTTTTTCAAAGATAGTATGGCTTACAAATTTCAATTCAACTAATTCAAAATGAATATTTAATTTACCTTCTTCTTCATTTATAGTAGTTAAAACCAAATCTGGTCTTCTCTTATTATTTGCAAACCATGGAAGATCGTCACATGAAGACCAAACTGATAAAGTTTTGGATTCACTATTACCTCTTTTTTTAGTAGTTAAATAAGTCGCTAACATTTCATGTGCATATTTTCCTTTTCCAATAACCTTTAGTACTAATGCTCCAGAAATATCTTTCACTTTATTAACTGCTGCTATCACTTCTTCTCTACTTACGTTTTCATTCTTTAAGATGGATACAAGCTTTCTATGCAAACGATCATAATAAGCATAGTCACTTGTTTCTTCACTTATTTTCCTTATATATTTCGAGGACGATACAATTAACTTAAAGTTACTATTCGTACCAGTCTTGGGTTTATATTGTATGATGTTTGCCTGAGAAGAAGTTTTTATTAATAACGTTTTATCTAAATACCTATCGAGAATTACAACCCAATTGAACCTTTCATGCATAAAATCAATCAATGCATTATTACCAACATTAGATATAGAAATCGTATTTTTGAGAACATTTATGTTATTTCTTTCAGGCATTTGATTTGTATCTATGATGAATTGGAGTTGATAAAAGGACTGTAACGCAACAGGCAAATATTCGCTTACAAAACTTATTCGTTTTACAGCTTCATCATCGTTTAAAGGTTCTTTATATAAAGTTTCAAACCAAGATGAACTTGTCGAAGGTGTAAATCTTTCGAAATTATTTTGAATTTGATTTGCCTGTGAAAAGTAATCAGCCAATACAACTATATCCGCGTCTTCCATTCGGTTATTAACACTTTCTTTAATAGACGAAATATTTTTTCCGGATATAACATTTAGCTCAAGTTTAGGAAACTTAGATCCCAACTGTGGCTTTATATACTCTTCTTTTTGTTCAATCCATTTATTTAATTTCCCATGAATTTTGGCAGCATGTTCACTATGAACTGTTAATCTAAGCTTATTCACCTTTGTCTTTTTAAATATTTCATCTATGCATTTTGTGACAATGTCAGCACTTTGACAATATAGCAGCAGGACATCGAGTCCATCTTTTGAGTATGGATATACTTCTAAATAATTTTTAATCGTTTTCCCTAATTCTTCTGATAGCTCATTGACTAAAGTATCGGTTGATTGATGAGGCTTATTACTAAGGGTAAATAAACCTTCACCTAATCGTTCTTCCTGTTCAATTAGGAAAACCCTATCGCTATTAGTGGAGAAATACCTAGGTGCTAAATTACTTGTCTTTTCGTAAATAAAACCTAAGTATTCATCCAATTTTTCTACTTGTAGAGTGTTAGATGTAGCAGCAGTAATCCAAGATTCAATTTGATTACTTAATTCTTCATATCTTTTAATTATAGATATTAATCGAATTGGGTTAAAAATTGTCAATACTCTGCTATTAGGTATTGAACTTTCACCTTTATTTGTTTCAAATGTGTCAATGGCCCCGATAATATTTACATACTGGTATATATGCTTTGCTACTTGAGAAGACTCATATACATTTTCTAATAAATTTGTAACCTCAGCCTCTAAACTATTCACGTTTAATACACTTATTCCATCATCTACAGCAATTGTTAATAATTCACTATAGTTTATTAGGAAATTCGAAAATTTATGAAAGTGATCTTCCATTTGTTGTTGATTTCCTGCTAAATAGTATTTTACCTTTTCATCTACATAATTTTGGACATCAATTATTTCTATTTCATTTTCCGCATAATTTTGTAAGTATGGTATAGATTTTTTCGATACCTGATTATACAGGCTGTAAATATCCAGACGATGAAGCCCTTTTATTTTAAATTTTTTGTTTTCAATAACATTATCTTCAATATGAAAACTTAAATTGTATGATACATCTAATTCTTTACTTGAGTCATCATATTTATCTAATAATGACGCAATATCAAAATCCAGCCGTGGTATTAATTTATTGATATTATTCAAATATAATCTCTGTATGGATAGTATATTTCCTGGAAGCTTTGAGTTTATAGAAAGTCTAAAATATAATTTATCAATATTTTCTCTTTCAGAATGATCTTCTAGAAATAAGAATATTTCTCTCATTAATCCATAGAAAAGATCCTCATATTCTGAAGGGTTTCTTAATTTTTCTACAATTCTAGTTAATTTTTTCACCAAACCTGGTTTGACATTTAGAATATCTTCACAATCGTCAATGAAATTTTGTATGGCTTCTGGATCATTTCCATCTAGTACGTCATTATATCCGTTTTCGAAATCCTCCTCTTCTCTATCATCTTGAAATGTATAAGTTTGTTTAATATCAATAAGCTGTTCATTAATATTCTTTACTACTTTAAAACTAAATACTTTTTCTACCAAACTAAATTCATTAAACAAAAAGGTATTATCATTATTGTTAAGAAAATCTAATGCTTCTTTTGTAAACTGTTCGGAAGTCGTACTGTCCCAAATATCCTCTGCCCAATCAGCTCTCTCCTCTTCTTCTAAAAAAGAATAGAGTTTGTTTTGCAACTGTTCAGTATCTAAATTTCTATTCCCCGCCTGTAAATTGGCCAACTCATAATTTTTCTTTAACTTACCCTTATCACTTAGTGATAATTTTGTATCTTTAAATAGATTTAAAGAAGGTAAGTTTTTTTGAATTTTATCAATTACTGAGGGAGATTCATCATTAATTAACTGAACTAGAAATTGCAACACACTTCTAAGTTGCGGTTCAGAAACCTCCCTAAATAAGCTTATAAAGTCATTTAGAATTTCTATTTCATCTGCTGCTAAAATTCCATTTTCAGAAAAGAGATTAAAAAGAGAATCTAGTCCTTGCTTCGATAATAAATAGGATTCATCAATAGTAAAGATATTCTCTAAGCTTTGTGATTCTGGTGTTATTTCATTTATAACTAGTATAAGTGCTTGATTAGCTCGTGTATTATTCCTTAGCCAAGTACTTGTCTCTGCCCCAAAGAAAGAAAATTCTTCAAAACTATTAATTGGAGTGATAGTACGAATAATAGGATCATATGATTGCTGTAAAATGTTCTTACTTTTCCTAAATTCATTTAATAAACTTATGATATTTTCTTGATTAAGACCGGTGATTTTTAAAAACAATTTTTCTGTGTGGTTTCGTTTTTCAGCTTTAAAATGGTCGCTTAGTAATTTATTTATCCATAATCCTATTAAATTGTTTTCATTCATACACAACTACTCCTTCTACTACATCATATGGATTCCTAATCATTGCAGTAGCATCGGAATATTCTATAAGTAAACCGTTTTTCTTTAGTTTACTTCTTAAGGCCAACACATTTTTATTGTAGTAACTTATATTTAACTTTGACGATTCATAAAGCCCACTTTGCTTGGCTTGAATATCTCCGATTACGAAACCATACTCTTGATATATAGCTTCTAAAAATCCGCTGAATTCCATTGTTTCTCCTGGCTTCACATTTGCAAATACTAACGATTGTATAAAATTATCAGTCATTGTATACCGATAATTGGTACCTGCTTTATAGTTTCCTAGACCCCCATCTCTACAAAGAGTTCTTACAATAGCTGTCTGTTGTCTCTTCAATTGATCTGATACAACTTCTCTAACTGTTTTTAGTAACTTTGTAGTGACGTCTTGATAGTTTTTACAAGAAAGCAATGATTTTATAACGGGTTGTTTTCTAGATTGCAGCTTGGAAAGACCTTGAAGTTCTAAAAAAGTGTTTGGATTATCTTTCCACATTAATAACTGATTATTTACTGCTTCTGCTGTTCCGATATTGTTCATAAACTCATCAACGAAATATTCTTCTAACTTATCTTTTATAAGTAACTCATTACGCTTAAAAGAATTCGCTGAATGTTTGAGAATTTGACTATTTTGTCCATCTAAACAATCGAAAAAGTACAATGTATCATATGCTTCATATGGCTTAGACCGTTCATACATATATCTAGTAAGTTGGAAACTAACTAAACTTGTTAATAATTTAAACATTTCATATACATCGATGTTTAAGGATAATAATTGATCAAGTTCTAGAGCGAATTTATCAAATAACGAATGCTCAATAATTGGTAAAAATGGATATTCATTATTTTCTTTTTGTTGGGTAAATTTCTTTAAAGGATATAAATCCTTTTCATTTTTTTCATCCCCTAAAGCATTTGAAATAGTATCTACAATTCTCTCAAGAGATACATTTTTTGTTAAAAGTGCACTTAATTTATCTTCTATACTGAGTTTTAACTTAGGGTCCTTTTGGGTTCCATACGAAATCATTAAGTAATATAACTCTCCGCCTCTTGCAAAAAAGTTACGTTCGTAGGAAATACTCTCTCCATTTTTGCGAAGTTCAAAGAATAATAGGCTTTCATGAAGTGGATATAAGGTTCTTGCATACCAGGAACGATCAGCTTCTTTTCCTTTACCATCCACTAATGGGACTTCTAAATTCCTAAAAAACTCTCGAATTACTTCTACCCTTTCGGTCCCTTCACCACTAGTATCATATAATCCATAAAGGGAATTCTTTGACTCCTCATCTAATTTAGCAGTATCTCTTTTACTGCCTTCCTTAACTCCTTCAAATATAAATTTTCTGAGATTGGTCGATTTTTTCCTGAAATACATATCCGCATTTAATTGATATTTTGTTCCGTAAATTACATTAAAAAATTCTAATACATATTCAGGTCCCCGTTGTCCATCCTTAAATCTGTGCCCCCAAATTTTAGCGGATAGCTGTGAAGAGAACTGTTCTACATTATTAGCCATTTTATCGCCCCCTATGGGATTAAAATTTCATCCTCTATATACATTCCTTTGTCATTATCATATCTAAGAATACTCAAGTAATCTGGATCTGGTTCAGAAAATTTTATCAACTCATTTTTAAATGTATCCAGCAAAATTTCTACATCTTCTCTTAATAGATTATGAGTATTTCCTGAATTTAACCTCATTAAATACTCAAATAAATGTAAGTCCATTGGTATTAAAATTTCATCTACTGACAAAAAAAACTTAGAAGCCCTATGATCCATTTCAAGGCGAGCATTTTCAGGTAATATTTTTAAGTTTCTCATTTTATATGTCCCATGAATCATTAAGTTATCATTTGTAGCTAATAGGTCGCTTGAAGGATCCACCAACTTTTTAGAAAATGCTCTATTAAGTCCTGTTATAAGGGCTTTTTTTATCTTTCCCTGTTTATGGGCATTATCAAATAACTCTCCAAAATCTGTTATATAATCAAAAGGTATAAGACTTTTTCTATTAAACAGACTTTCCTCAGGAAACTCGAAGTAGAATTTTCTTCTTAATTTATTTATCCACTCATCGACAAAATTATCATTGCTTTCTTTGTTATGGTTCCTATAGATATCTAATTTTTTTATAAAATAACCTAACTTTAAGTCAAGGTCGGCGTTAAAAATTTCTCTATGAATTTCTTCAAGCTTTTTATTACTGCTTAAATCTCCATTTACGATAAAATCATCAATATTTGAAATAGAGTAATTACCGGGGTCCACTTCTCTAAAAGCTTTCAATGCTCTCATTTCCGAAAAAGCTTCTGCTTCTATTCCATGACCATAAAAATTCTCATAAAAAGGTCTATCCATTTGCTTTGCCAATTCACCATGCCTTGCATTCTGAATATCTGAACAATCGAAACCACCGGTTAGAACATAACTTATGTGGATAAGCAATTCCCTCATTGTAATATGAGTACCTAGATAATCTAGCAATCTATATTGTTCTACTAATCTATCTTTTACCTGCTCTTTAGATGTCTTTTCATGATTGAATTGTATAATGCAAGTTTTTTTTCTAGTACAACTACTACATAGCTCCCAATTAGATTCTTTATTCCATTCTTCGAGGACTTTATCTACATATAATGAAGAAGTAACATCTAATAGATTAAAAATACTAAATTGTTGAGTGTTATTTGTATAAGTCTTCAGTCTCTCCCTGACACTTTCTTTCAAGTAATTCATCTGGGAGTTTTGAGATAAAAATTTTGTTAACTTTCCCTCATTTGCTGCAATTAAATAATAAATTTTTTCTTGATGATTATTTTGTATATAGCTCTGTAATTTTGATAATTCATTTTCAATAACCTCTTCCTTAAGCTCAGATAAATCCTTTACAAATCGAATAATACCTTTATCAAACTTAAGGTCAATAATCCCTTCGTCAGGCCAGTCATTCAATTCAGAAGTGCTAAAATTATTGTAAATAGAACGACAAAGTCTCGTTTTTCCATCTCCGGCATTCCCAGTTAAAATTACACTATGAGGCTCATTTTTAAATATAGAGATTAAATGAGACTCAATTTTAGTTTCTATGGTAAAAGAAAAATTATTCCCGTTGGCTTCATAAGTATACTCATCGTATATTTTTGAATGATTAGGTGACAAAACGTTAAATTGGTTAAGATAGTCCACGAAAGGATTCGACGACATTTTTTCCTAACATCCCCTTTTTTCTATAAATAGATACTTTAAACGTAAATAAAAAATACAGGTATTTTCACTGTTTATTAAAACCATATAAATGGTTAATACTTATAATAATTTGAGTCAAATAATTAAATTTCTTCAACGAACTCTATAGGCTACTTAAGCTTTTCCTTGCAGATCTACTTGTAACCTACCCTTTTCTGCTTTTGATACCGTTTTGCTTAAAACTGTAATTATAACCACTTATTATATCATCAGGTATCATTTTACTATCTCATAGTGTTAATATTATACAACTATCCATCTACTTTGTAAGCAATTTGATCTATTTTAAGGAAATTATAATAATTAAATAGGATAAAACAATTGTATAAAACTGAATTACATCTTTAGAAATAATTAGATGTTAAACTTATTTTTAAAAATGAAGTTTACAGCCAGAATAGAATCGTTTTCACGTACTTTTCTCCAAATCTTTTTTATATATGCTACCTTGGTCACAGTTAGATTTCCATACACTAAAAAAAGGGCATAATCCCCTTAACAATATCCGGGATAACGAACACACATAAAAAGTGTCCTTTATCCTGTTTTTTTATATTCTATAGGTGTAATGAGTATGGACTGAGGGTCCAAGGTCTACCATTACTATTCCAATCGCTGCTTTTACTTTTAGTTCTTCTGCTACGTTTATTTTGAGGGGCTTTTGCATTACCTAATTTCTAGCTGGATTTACCTGCTTGCCCCCTTTTAGTAACATATCCCTACAATAGACCATCTATTATCTGTTTTAATTCTTCATATGTACTTGGGTGAGCTATTTTTTTTAGTGAATTTAAAGATATTGTTTTTTGATTAGGAAAATATATATCTAAGTCTTTAGTTAATGCAACGTAAAAATCCCATTGTTTCATATTTAATGGTTCAATTATTTCATGATTTTTTTCTTTTAGTAAACAAAATACATATATATCAGCATTCCGTTTTACGGTCGGGTTATATTTATTTGTTGTATAATCATATTCTTTTTTTGCCCCAATACTAAAACTGATGTTTGAATATTTTTCTTTATGCCATGCTTGGATATACGCAGAAGATTTGACCTCAATTTTCATGCCTTTATAAACTAAATCATATGAATCCCATTCAACTCGTAATTGATTTAAACAGCCAAGAGCAGTTCCGATTAAAAACTCAGCAAAAATTCCCCTTAGGTTGTTTGTTAGAATATTTGAAAATCCCCATTTCCAGAAATCTAAAATAGTATGGTCTGTTCCTAATATTGGAGTTTCTGATTTAAGATGTTTATCATTATTCATTTATAACCACATCCTTTTATGCACATTTCGACAAGCTACCAGCTTCCCCTAATACCTTTTATCTTCCCAAATAATTTCCATATAAACCTGGAGGCATTTCCGTTGGATGAATCTGCTTTGGTTTCCTTTTGCTCTTATAAGAGTGTTCTTAGAAATAACAAAATCAAAAACCAAGTGTATAACTGTGTCTATACACTTAATAAAGAATTTGATGTTTACAAAGCAAGGAGAAAAGAAATAATGCAGCCCTCGTCAATAAGGATCCGTCCGTATAAGTGTATTTACGGATATAGCCTTACCTGCATATTCTTGATTGATTTAAACGGCATGAAATTATACATATAATAAAAAAAAGACAGTTTCTCCTAAATAGAAAAACCTGTCCCTAATAGTAGCCCAATAGATTATGATTGAAACATTAACTTTTTTCTTTATTTTCTTATTACAATGCTGTGTATCCACCATCAACTGTAAATACACTACCTGTAACAAAAGAAGAAGCTTCTGAAGCTAAATATAAAGCAATTCCCCCTAATTCTTCCGGGGTTCCCGGTCTCCCCATTGGAGTAAGATTCATCCAAGCTTCAACCATTTCACCGCCTCTTTCAAAATATGGTTTTGTTAGTTCTGTTTTCATGTATCCTGGTGCAATTGTATTCACTTTAATATTGTGTTGAGCCCATTCCATAGCTAAACTCTTCGTAAGCATGATAACGCCGGCTTTTGAAGTGTTATAGGAAGATTGGCATTGCGGCGTATTGGCAATTATTCCAGACATAGAAGATATATTCACTATAGAGCCTTTCTTTTGTTCAATCATTACTTTGCCAACAGCTTTGGATACTAAAAAAACTCCATTCAAGTTAATATTTATTACTTTGTTCCAATCCTCAAATGACATATTTTCAGCTTTTTCATGTACCGTGATTCCTGCATTATTAAACAACACATCAATTTTCCCGAAGTGGTCCATCACCTTCGTTACCATATCGTTTACTTGATCTTCCTTTGTTACATCCATCCTTATTGCAATGGCTTCCATTCCTTCGTTACGTTTGAATTCTTCAGCTGTTTTTTTAGATTCCTCAAGATTTAGATCAGCAATGACAATATGGGAACCAGCCTGTGCCAAAGCTTCAGCCATAGCTTTCCCTAACCCCATAGCCCCACCTGTTACAATGGATACCTTATCCTTAAGACTAAATTTATTTAAAATAGTCATTTTCACACTCCTCTAAACCGTCTTTTTGTTAACGCTTTCATAATTAGGGGGAAATGCTCATTTTATTTTGCAATTTCCATTGAATGATTTTCATCTATAAATTTGTTCATTGGTTGATTTACTTTCATAAAATAGGTTAATATAAAACCGAAAATATACAAAATAGTAAATGCCCAAATAGTGCCTTCCACACCTGCAATTGGCACAATCGCTGTTGCTAGGGCAGGTCCAACAAAATTACTCAAACCTGCAGATAAATTGTGCATAGATACAGCTGCACCTTTATGGTTTGGTTCAAGCGTTGGAAAAATAGCAGACATTGGAACGAAAGCAGCAATTGCAAATCCAAAGAAAATAGCTACAAATAATCCTACCCACATATTTGGCCCAATAGACATTGGCAAATAATAAAATAGTAATGTTGCTATAGCCATACCTATGCATCCAAACCATCTTACCTGTCTAACCCAACCAATTCTATCTCCTAGAAGTCCCCACATAAGGTTTGTGAAAATAGTGGTAGCATATACTGCTCCCCATATACGTAACCATTCTGACATTGTAAATCCAATTTGATCAATAAATACAATTGGTAGAATGACTACAAATCCGAATAGTGAAATTTGATTAATGATTCGCACAACTGAAGCAATGGCAATTTGCGGGTTTTCATATGCGATTGTAATTGCCCTTAACACTTCACGAAATTTGCTATTTTCAACATTCGTTTCTTTTTTATAACTATCGAAGTTGTCTTTTATTAAAAACATTGCCATAAAGCCGCCTATTGCAATAAAGACTATTGCCATCCATAAAGTACCCATAACGCCTATAGCTGGGATTGAAAAACTCGGTAGATAAGTTCCAAAGACCCCCATTCCAACAGAATACATGCACCAAAACCATCCCATCGCAGAAGCTAACTTTTGTTTTGGAGCTGCGTATGCAATCCAAACCACAAATCCGTAAATAAACATTGGATATGCAATTCCTCGTATACCATACATAGTGATCATCATAGCAAAATTTTCCTGTTCAAGACCTAGAGTTAGAAAACCTATATGAAAAACAATCCAAAGTATAAATCCAAAAATCATTGTACGTCGCGGTCCTACTAATTCTGCCAACACTCCTGAAAGCCAAGATGCTATGGCAACAGTGAAACCATATACTGAAAATACCAATGAAGCTTGTTGTGTAGAAAAACCTAAATCTACTATATACTTAGATAAAAATGCTTGCTCGATTCCATCACCTGTCATAAAGAAAGCAATAGCAATATATCCCCAAACTAAAGCTATTGGTAGACCAAAGATTTGCTTTGATTGAGAAGTAGATAAACTTCCAGCCATAGTTTTTCCCTCCTAAGGTACTTTTTTATTATGATTATAATTGGCATTTTTTTCATAGAGAGTGTTTTACTAAAAAAACTCAGAAATATGGGGTTCCAGGTCGTTATCTCGGATAATATTCACATTACAATTTCAGGCGTGATTTCATATATCACATGACAAGTTGTGCGCTCAAAATAGAATTACATATTAATAGAGGAACCCCTTTATTCTTCTATGGAATTAAAATAACCTTCAAAGAATCAACCCCTTTTTTTACCATTTTGAACCCCTTCTCAAACTCCTCTAGAGGAAGCTTATGTGTAACTACCCCCTCAGTAGGAATTGATCCAGAAGCTATACCGTTAATTACATTCGGATAGCAGTAAGGTCCTAAGTGGGCACCCAAAATATCAAGTTCTTTTCGATCGCCTATAATACTCCAATCGACAGTTACAGGACTGGAAAATACACTAAATTCAACAAAGCGCCCGAGCTTACGGATTGCATGTAAACCTTGGATAACACTTGCTGGCGCACCACTTGCTTCAATATATACATCGCATCCGTAACCCTCTGTCATATTTTTGATTTCTGCCACCACATCTACCTTTGATGGATTGAGAACGATATCAGCTCCAAATCGTTTGGCAAGTTCTAAACGATCATCACGCATATCTATAGCAACTAGTGTACCAGGTCCTCTCAATTTCGCAGTTGCAACCATCCCTAATCCGAGCGTTCCTGCACCCGAGATAACAACAAAGTCTCCTAATTGTATATTCGCTCGATTTACTGCATGCATGGAACAAGCATATGGTTCAATTAATATAGCTTTTTCAATCGGCAGGTCATGGGGAACTTTATGATTTATAGAATTTACCGGGAACTTCATATATTCAGACATGCCGCCGTTTACATTGGTCTGAAATCCATAAATATCGTGCTTTTCACACATCCAGTATTGTCCATGCTTACAAAATCGACATGTATTACAAGGTACAATCTGTTCTGAAATGAGACGGTCATCAATAGAAAACTCTGTCACACCTTCACCTACCTCGACAACAGTACCAACAAATTCATGACCAGGAATGACAGGGGTTTTTACATAACTAGGTTGACCATCCTCTCCCCCCCAAAACATCGGTGCGCCATCCCATGCTTTTACATCACCAGCACAAATACCACAGGCTTCTACCTTAATAAGAATCTCTCCCGCTTCAGGGGAAGGTGTATCTACAGTTTCAAGTTTGTATTCACCAGGTCCATAACATATAACCGCTTTCATTTTCTCAGGTACATTGGACATAATAATTCTCCCTTCTCTTTATCCTCATTTTCGAAAATATTATCTAAAAAGTCTTATCCATATAAAACTCTTAAATTAGGGTTTTAACGATTATATTGAAGATATACAACATGGGTTTGCAAATACTCATCTAACCCATGCTTTCCGTCTGCACCGCCGATACCTGACTTTTTCCAACCCGCGTGAAAACCTTGTATTGCCTCAAAATTTTCACGATTGACATACGTTTCTCCAAACTGCAATTCATTACTTGCACGCATTGTAACATCTAAATTTTGTGTGAAAATGGAGGACGTCAATCCGTATTCGCAATCATTTGCTAATTCTAGTGCTTCATCTAAATCCTTAAAGATTGCAATAGGCAGTACTGGACCAAAGATTTCCTGATGCATAATGTCCATCTCATTATTTACATTTACAAGTATAGTTGGTTCATAAAAATAGCCTTTTTCTCTAGTTGAACGCTTACCGCCTATCAGCACTTTAGCACCATTGGATACTGCTTCTTGAACCATTTTTTCTACTGATTCTAGGGCTTCCATGCTAACAAGAGGTCCCATATCAAGATTATCATCGACCAAAGGATTCCCGTATTTCGTTTGTTTCATTACTTTTACTACTTTTTCAATAAATTCGTCAGCTACTTTCTCATGCACGTAAACACGCTCTGTACAATTACATACTTGCCCGGTATTAATCACACGAGAAGCGACTATTGAACGTACCGCCAAATCTATATCTGCATCATCCATAACAATAGCCGGTGCTTTTCCACCTAATTCCAAGGACACTTTCGTGATGTTTTCCGCTGCTGAACGCATAACAGAAACTCCAGCATCATAACTTCCTGTCAAGCTGACCATCCCTACCTTTGGATTCCCTGATAACTCTTGACCAAGCGTCCTTCCACTGCCAGTAACAATGTTAATAACCCCTTTAGGCAATCCCACTTTTTCAATGATCTTTGCAAATTCTATAGCGTTGTTAGGGGATACATCACTTGGCTTCAAGACGATGGTGTTACCCGTAATCAAAGCAGGAGCGGCTTTACGAGCAATTAAGAAGAACGGGAAATTCCAAGGCAGAATGCCGGCAATAACTCCAATTGGTACTTTATGAACGAAAATATGTTCATTTGGACGATCACTTTGGACGATTTCTCCTTCATAACGTCTTGCCCACTCAGCCATATAATCAATGTAGTCTGCTGTAAAGTGTACTTCCGTTTCAGCAAGGGAGAGGGTTTTCCCCATTTCCTCTGAAATTGTACGTGATAAGACATCCACACTTTCACGAATCTCCTTAGAAATAGCACGTAAATACTGCCCTCTTTCGATTGCTGGAAGCTTCGCCCATTCCTTTTGTGCTTGTTCCGCTGAATCGATCGCTCGACGGACATCTTCAATGGTTCCTTTTGGAACTTCTGATATTACTTCTTCTGTTGCCGGATTCACAACTTGTGTTGTTTCCTTCGAGCTAGATTCAACAAACTCTCCACCAATGAACATTTTGTACTTCTTTGTAGTCGTCTGCATTTAGATACATCCCCTTACTTAAAGAATAGTGATTTAATTGAGCTAGCGAATTAATAGAAATATTTAAAAATGAATAAAGCATAAGTTCCGACTTGTACCATGTCTTTTCTAAGCTAATAAAATTAACCCTCCCCATTATTAACAGTCAATCATTTTTGGAATGACTTTAAGCTAGGGAAACGACCAGGAACTTTGAATTTTTCTTCTCGTAATTGAACTAATGTGCTCACTTGTTCATCCGTCAACTCTTTTGGCTCTCCGATTGCAGAGGTTAAAAAAAGAAGTTTCGCATAGAATTCCATCGATTCCATCTTAAAGTAGGCGTTCATTAAATCAATCCCGCACGTCAATGCCCCATGATTGGCTAATAAAATAGCATCATGATCTTGAAGGTAAGGAACAATAGAGTTAGGCAGCTCTTCAGTGGAAGGTGTCCCATATTCCGCTACAGGTACTTCTCCCAAGAAGATAGTTGATTCTGGCATGATTTGCTTGTTAAGTGGCTTACCGCAAATAGCATAAGCCGTAGCATGTAAAGGATGACCGTGAACAACCGCTTTTACATCTGGACGTTCTTGATATACACGTAAATGCATTTTAATTTCTGAGGATGGGCTCGTGTTTTGAGCATTTTCCTCTATTACTTCTCCTTTACCATTAATCTTGCAAATCATATCCGGAGTCATAAATCCCTTTGATACTCCTGTAGGAGTGCAAAGTAACGAATCTTCTGAAATTTTAACTGAAATGTTTCCATCATTCGCTGCACCCATGTCTTTCATATACATTCTCTTACCAATGTCACATATTTGTTCTTTAAGTTTTTGTTCTTGTTGAGCTCTACTCATTTTAAATCCCCTTATCATATTTATTTCTTAGGTTAATTTTATGCTTAGGTTTTTTTGTTGTCAACACAAAACAAAATTTATATTATTTTTTTATGTTGTTTTATGTTGTTTTTAATAATAAAATTTAGAGTAGAATAAATTGAATAGTGGGATGGTGAGATTTTTTATGAATACATCTAAAAAATGCCTAGCTTTTGATTTTGGAGCATCGAGCGGAAGATTAATTGCAGGTATTTATGATGGGGAAAAAGTCGTATTAGAAGAGATATACCGGTTTAATAATGAACCAATACGAATAAAAAATCATGTACATTGGAATCTCAAAAGTTTTTATAATCACATATTAAATGGGTTGGCAACTGCTTCGTCAATTATAGGGGAATTTGATAGTATTGGAATTGATACATGGGGAGTTGATTATTGTCTTTTAGACAAAGAAGAAAAGCCTTTACACTGGCCTTTTCAATATCGAGATACTAGAACAAAAGGAATCTCAGATGAAATCCCTATTCCTTTTGAAGATTTCTATTCTAAAACAGGTATACAATTCTTGTCATTTAATACGGTTTATCAATTATTTACTGATTTTAAAACCAATCCGGAGTTGTATAAGAAAGCTGAATATTTATTATTCATGCCAGATTTGTTTAATCATTTTTTAACAGGAAACATGAAAACGGAATATACAATTGCTTCCACTAGTCAACTATTGAATGTATACAGCAAACAATGGGATTTTGACTTAATCAATCAATTGGAATTTCCTAAAAAGATATTTCAGGAAATTATTTCCCCTGGAGAAATTCATGGATATTTACTTGATAAGCATACAAAACAATTAGGCATTAAATCCGTTCCAATTATTTCAGTAGGCAGCCATGATACTGCCAGCGCTGTAGCTGGAATACCATTAGAACACGAAGATAGTGCATATTTAATTTGTGGGACATGGTCTTTATTAGGACTTGAAAGACAAGACCCCATTATTAACGAAAAATCTCTAATTCAGTCGTTTACTAATGAAGGTGGTATTTCTAACACAATAAGATTCCTTAAAAATATTAATGGTATGTTTTTATTGCAGCAATTAAGAAAAAATTATAATCAAATTTATAATAAAAACATTGATTTTCCTGATATCATTAAAGCTGCCAAGTTAACCGACGAAAAGTTCTATATTAATCCAAATCATCCCTCATTCTTATCACCGGATAACATTATTGAAGCTATCAGATCTTATTGCATTTCCACAAAACAGGGGGAACCTAATAATCTAGGGGAGTGGGCATTGGCCATCTATAATGGCTTAACAAGGGAATTCAAGGAACAGTTGCTTAACCTTGAAAAGATTACGGGTAATAAAATAAGTCAGATACATATGGTTGGAGGCGGTATTCAAGACGAATTATTATGCCAACTGACTGCAAATGCAACTAATAAGAAGGTAGTGGCAGGTCCTTTAGAATCTAGTGTTATGGGAAATATAATGGTACAACTGTATGCATTAGGAGAGTTCTCAACTCTTTCAGAAACAAGACAGGTTATAAAGAAGTCTGTATCGCAGAAAGTGTACGAACCAAAATAATAAGAAAAAAGGGGATCATTATGTTACCGAAAGAAAGATTACAAAAGATAGTTGATATAATTCAAACCGAAAAGAAAGTCTATGTGTCAGAACTCAGTCAAAAGTTTGAGGTCACTGAAGAAACAATTCGAAGAGATCTCGAGAAATTAGATAAAGAAGGGATTGTAACAAGAACTTATGGTGGAGCTATAATTAACCGTTACAACAATGAAGATTTACCATTTAGCACAAGAACTTCACTTAATATAGAATTAAAACAATCGATTGTTTCAAAAATCCACCATTTGATAAAAGATGGTGACAAACTGATGGTTGATCCTAGTTCTACAACTTTCGAATTGGTCAAAACATTATATGAAAAGCAAAACTTAACGCTAATTACAAATTCAGTAAAGATATTAAATGAGTTAGGCGACTCTCATCATCAAATCATTTCAACCGGGGGAGATTTGCGAAGAAAATCTCTTTCCTTGATTGGACCCGTAGCTCAAGCAACTGTTAATAGATATAACGCAGACGTAAATATATTTAGCTGCAAGGGGATATCGCTTGAAAAAGGCGTTACGGAATCTAATGAGCCTGAGGCAGAATTAAAAAAGGTTATGCTAAAAAATTCAAGAACAAACATCTTGCTTGTAGATCACACTAAGTTTGATAAGGTAGCGTTTGTAAAACTATTTGAAATTAGTAACATAAACGTATTAGTAACAGATCAAAAACCCTCAAACGAGTGGATAGAGAAACTGCAATCCCATAATGTAAAGTTAATTTACTGAGTGTAATAAAAGTATCAAATTGTCTTCAATAAAAAAAATACCTTTATCCTTAGAAATAACTTAAAGGTATTTCACTAATTCCCAATGATTTTTATGAATTCTTAAAGCGTCTTGATGGACAATCGGAAGCTTCCCTCCGAATCATAGCTACTATTTTATTTCTTTATTTTCAAGATTTATCAATGGGTGATTTTGAGTTAAAAATGGGACGTCTACCCCACCCCTTTATTTACCATATTTCTATAGAAAAAACCTACGAAAAAGCCCTTTTTAATTCTATGAGGGCTTTTTTATATCCATAAATGTGTACTTTATGGACATAAAACAAGTCGAACAGGTGTACATCAAGGTCAACATTTATTAATTATATAAATATATACTTTCTAGTTTTTTCTCGCCAAAGCATGATAAATACCCTCAGCTTTTACCAATCTTCTTTTGCCCATTCAAGGCGTTCGATTAAATAGTCTAAAAAATTAACGGCAAGCGTTCGACCATAGCCTTCCTGATTATCCCACATAATGACCGGGCATTCTCCATCTTTCATTTTATTAGTATCGAGACAATAGGCAAATTCATCAATATCTTCTATAACCACAAGTCCATCGATTAAACCATAATACTTTTGATGATCTTTGGTAGCAGTCACTACTGATGCACCTACTAAATCATATCCAATTATATCAATACCAAAACTTCCACCTGAGCCATAGTTTTTTAAGAACCATTTGTAGCTTTCCGGTAATGCGACTTGTAATTTATTTCCAGTTTCTTCAACTTTGTCTTCACTTACCCCTCCCGTAAAATCATCAACTTTGCCATAGTTTTTAATGAATTCCTGTAAAGCTGAATATTTCACCAAAATCACCTACTAATCTTGATTTAAAAACTCCTATTAATTAAGGGTATCCCCACGAAAAGTAGCCATTTAAGGTTCTAATCATACGTGTTCTAAATACATTTATTTTTCTTCTTTATATGCTAAGGCAATCTCTACTACTTCCTCTGGTGATAAATCCTCATCATTCCAAAAAATTAAGTCACTAGGGGAAGGATGAGGAACATTGTCTTCTAAAATTTCTATGTATTCACTTACTTCTTCATCAGACAGCTGCGGATTACATATTTTATTTACTAGTTCAACTAATTCCTCTTTAGATAACTTTTTACTCATTTTTCCGCCTCCCCTTAATTACTGCGCTTTCTTTTCAAAATGATAAGCATGGTCTAAAGGTCTTTAACTATTGGCGAATCGAAGGCCATACTTATAATGGTCGGCACTACAGAAGCATGATTTTCTTCAATCGCTACTACAGCTCCTTATTCCTTTTTTAACACTTCATATTATAAGGCAAAAAGCACCTGTTTCCTAAAAGGCAACCAAGTGCTTTCATCCGGTTCTTGATAGAATAACTTATAAAGTCATTGTAACCATTTTATTGCATTAACTAAAAAGTCACTTTTCTATTCTTTTTCATCTATCTTCTGCTTTAAATATTCAGCAATTTCTGTTTGCCCTCTTTCAATAGCAAATTCATAAGCTCCCATATCTTTCATAGTATCCCCTGTATATTTAACAGTAATATCAATACCATTCTGAACAAGATACTTTACAATATCAAGATGCCCACCATATATTGCAGCAAACAGAGGATTCCTATCTGGTTCACTAGTATCAATCTCAACATTCTGGTTAATGAGATATTCGACAATATCTAAATGGCCTTTTGTAGCTGCTCTTTCAAGGGCATTTGTAGAAAAAGTTCCGCCCTGTGCATTAGCATCTATCCCAGCATTAATAAGATATTTTATCATTTCTAAATGCCCATGAGCTGCTGCTATATGTAACCATGTACCAAAGGGTGTTACCCATGTTAACATTTCTGGTTCTTTCTCAAGTGAATTCTTCAACGTTTCCAATTGGCCACTTTTTATGGCACCTCTAATGTCTTTCGCAATTTGAGCTTTATCCATTTTAATTTCTCCTTTATTTCTTATCTTCTAGAAGCAGCTTGTTTTCCAAGGTCTTCTAATATTTCAATAATATCATCTATGTCTGCACCTGCCGTATCAACTGCTTTCAATTGATTTACAACATTCTCCAAAGCCGCAATATTATGTTGCCCCATAATTCTATTTGGTGCCCAAACAAGATTTTCTTTACCAATTATAGGGTCAATACCGTACTTTCTTAATATTTCTTGCCCTTCTTGTACGAGTTTTTGCTGAGCCTCACCTAGACCTTTTTTGAATAAAATATGATGTGCATGTGGATTTACCATAGCAGTAGGTGGGTCACCTATTAATCCTCGAAGATATTTACCAAAATCAATTTTAATTAATACATCATTATATTCTTTAGTAATACCTAAATCAGACATCTTTTTACTAATCTCAGAAAGTTCATCTACACTAAAAGTATTATTTTGAATAGCATTTTTAAGCTTATTCATCTTAATGGCATTGACATTACCAGCTTCACCTATACCATCAAGATAATCACTTACAGATTTAACCCTACCACTAACCTCAGACTCAACTTTAGCCATAGATATTAACTGTTCTTTCAACCCAACACCATTAACCACATTATAAGGTACTCCACCTGCCAACGACAGTTGGTTTTTAGGATTGTAAGGTAATAGATTGGGAATTGAGGCTAATTCTTTTGCTTTCGTAACGCCTTTTACTGCAGCCGCTTTTGTAGTGGCTACCCCAGTCTTCGTTATGGCTCCAGCGCCTTTTGTTCCGACTATTGATGTGACGACTGTTCCGAGGGCATAGGATACCCAGTGTGCCCGCGAGTAGGCATCGCCATTTACCATATCCCGTTCATATGAGTCGGAGATGGATTTGGATATATATTTATAGGTTTGAATCGGATGCATGATTGAGTTTGCTGCACCTTCAACTGTTTCCCCGGGATCTGTGACAAAGTCCCAAACTCCTGTCACGAAGTCTTTACCTACATCATACAGGCCTACGCCGATTCCTTTTGTAATGTCTGCGGTTTGCTTGGATGCTTCTAGCTGCATGACATATTGCTGCTGGGTGGGCGCTAAGTTTTCATATCCGATTTGCTTGGCGATTTTGAGGAACTCATCGGGATCTGTGACATGATCGAGTTGGGCCTTCAAGTCTTTGATCCGGCGATTCTCCGCTTCTTCTTTCTTAACTTTGAGATATTGCGCGGTTTCTTTTTTCCTTACTTCCAGGTTTTTATAGGCTTCACTATTTTTATAAGCTGCTGCATTAAAATAGAGCGGGGATACTACTCCTCCCCTTGTACTGGATATTTTCAATTGCTCCATGAGTGCCGTCACTGCCGCTTGGTCCTCTTCGGATTTGGCATATTCAGTCGTCCACTTATGATCGATTTCGTTTACTTTGTCTATCGTTTCGGTCCGTTTTGTTTCAGCTTTCTCGATATTTTCAAAGAACGCATCATCGGAAAAAGGCTCTAACTGAATGATATCATCAATTCCAGCCAATATTTTTTTCAGATCATTTTTCTGGGCTGTGACCATTTCCTTGGAATTTCGGGTGGCATTTGTCAGCTCTTCCTCTAAAAAAGGAACAGTAACCACGGTTTCACTAAGGTTCGCTTCGATTGTATCTCCTTGAATTCCGCTTAAAAAGGCAACATGCCGATTGATCAGACGCAGCCAAGAATCCACGACATCGATCTGTGCTTTGTAAAACCCTTTAATGGCCTCTGCACCTTGCCCCTGCAGCTCATCATCCAAATGAACGATACTCTCAAATCCTTTTTTTAATTCCATGAGCTGTTCCTTTAGGTCCTTATATTGTCCGACACGCGTTTGCATGGCAGAAACTAGTGTTTGAGATTCGTAGATCATCGACATAATGGAAAGTCCTTTCAACTTCTTTTCTTATTCATTTCTATGTAATATTTTTATTCACTGTAAAATTATGGACTAAATATATTTTAGAAGAGTTTCTATATTTATTCAAGAAATGAAGGGACTTTTTATTAAACGGATTTATAGTATAAAGAAGGTAGGATAATAGAATATTTCTTTATGCTTTGTAATTTTCCAGGAGCCACAAAATTTGCAAAGTTAAACTGAAACGTAAATAAGGGCTATTCCTGTTGAAGGAATAGCCCTTTCTTTGTATCAAAATCAAAATGCCGGTATGGCCGTTTCACTATATTTCTCTTCTAAAAATTTGCGTACCTCCGGGCTTGTCATGGCCTTGGCCAACTTTTGGACTGGCTCGGAATCCACGTTATCCTTGCGTGCCACTAATGTAATGGCAAAGTCATTTTCAACACCTTCTGTGAGAAGTGCGTCATTTTTTGGTGTCAAACCAAGCGGTGCAGCGTAAGCAGGTGTTATCACGATCGCATCTGCTTCATCATACGTTCTCGCTAGCATTAATAAATCGACTTCTTTAAACTTATAGTTTTTCGGGTTCTCCGTGATATCAGACATTGTATAGTATGGACCTTTTTTTTCCTTTAAAGTGATCACTTTATGCTGTGCCAGCAAGGCCAATGAACGATCGATATTCGATACATCATTTGCAATGGCAATAACGGCACCCTTTGGCAATTCATCCATTGAATCGTATTCTTTGGAGTACACACCATAATTGGCAAAATAAATGGGTTTCACTGGTACTAGCTCGGCATTTTTGTTTCGATTGAATTCCTCCATATATGGAACGTGTTGGAAGAAGTTCACATCCACTTCTTTTGCCGCTAGTGCGGTGTTAGGCTGCACATTATCACTTAATACAACCATTTCCAGGTTAATGCCCTCCTCTGCCAGCTTTGGTTTAACAAGCTCAAGGATTTCCGTCATTGGGGGAATGAGTGAGGCCACTTTCAATGTTACCTCTTCCTTTTCCTGATTTTGCGCATTTTCTTTCTCTTTTACTTCATTCGTCTTTCCACATCCTACTAAAAACAACATAATTGCTGCCATGAGAAAGAGTATTTTTTTCATGATGTTTCCCTCCATTATTTATCTTTTATCAATCATTCTGGCTAGTGCCGTTCCAATGAATTGGATAAGCTGTACGAGAATAATCATAATGATAATCATATAAATCATTAGCTCTGTTTTAAACTGCTGGTAGCCATACCTGATGGCAAAGTCGCCGATACCGCCGCCCCCGACCACTCCCATGATCGTTGAATAAGAAATAAAGCTGATGATCGATGTTGTTAGTCCGAGGACAAGCCCTGAACGAGCCTCCACGTAAAGAAATTTAAATATGACATCCTTAACGGAAGCCCCCATCGAAATGGCTGCCTCGATCACACCCTTTGGAACATCCAATAAAGATTGCTCGACCAATCGCGAATAATGGGCAATGGCGATGATCGCTAATGGAACGCAAGCAGCTGCTGTACCAATGGCTGTGCCGATTATGAGCCTTGTAAACGGGATTAAAAAAACAACCAATAATAAAAACGGGAATGAACGGATAATATTCACAAGTAAATTTAACATCGAGAAAGCCCACGGGTTTTCAAGCAAATGACCCTTCCTAGAAAGAAATAGCAAGGTCCCGACAGGCAATCCAATCAAAATCGCAGCTAAAATGGACACACCCACCATGGTAATGGTTTCTCCAATTGACTGCCAAATTTCTGCCTCATATTGAACTAAAATCTCAGGCATGGCCCAGCCCACCATTCTCTGCTAATTGTTCGATAAAGTATTCTGGACGATTATCCTTTTTTTGAATCCCGGTTGGTTCGATTATGACCGTGTCATAAATCTCCCCCTCTGCCATGATCGATACACGATTGCATATACTTTTAATGACATCCAGCTCATGACTAACAATGACGATCGTCACACCGAAGCGTTTGTTGATGTTCTCTAGCACGTCTAATATTTCAGCGGTTGTATTTGGATCAAGGGAAGAGGTCGGTTCATCACATAATAACACTTGCGGGTTATTTGCCAATGCCCTTGCAATGGCAACACGCTGCTTTTGTCCCCCGCTTAATTGTGCAGGATATCTCTCCATCTCACCCTCCAATCCGACAAATTGGAGACACTCTGCAACACGGCTCCGACGTTCCTTCTTTGGATAATTTGCCAGCTCTAAAGAGGCTGCCACATTGTCATAAACCGTTTTATTTGCCACAAGATTAAAATGCTGAAAGATCATGCCAATCGACTTCCGTGCCCCTCGAAGTGCTTTATTGTTCAATGTTGTCAAGCTTTGGCCGTTTACCTCCACTTCGCCCGCATCTGGGGTCTCCAACAAATTCATTAGCCGCAGCAGCGTTGATTTCCCTGCTCCGCTTGCTCCGATTATTCCATGAATTTCACCTTTAGGTATTGTTAAAGTAACAGACTTAATAGCCTGAAATTGTGAAAAATTTTTACTCACTTGATCCAGGTTAATCATAAAATCCCACTTTCTATTTGTTGAAAGGTAAGCATGGCGCTCCACATTAATAGTTTCATCAAAGAAACACAACTCATTCTATCAACTAATGAGGACCTAATGCAAAGACACAAATTAACAGTTAGAAAGGATAGATGAACAGTGAGGAATCCCTGTTTACATCTATCCTTTTATACGACATGTTTCGTTAACTGGATATACTTTTATTACACAGCACCGTGACGTTATTTCGACGACACCACCAAAAACCGGACAATATGATCCGAGAAGTTAAACCAGTAATGGGCTTTTCTAGCATCGAACATGAACGACTGCTGTTCATGGAGTTCCATTCTTTCTCCCTCTATTTCCACTGTTAACTTCCCTTCGATAATGAATAAGAATTCATGTCCGCTATGAGAAAAGGCGCTTCCTTTATTTTCTCCTGGCTTTAAGGTGACAAGAATAGGCGAAAAAACAGCATCACGAATGCCGCTGGATAAATTCTGATAGTGAAATTGTTCATGATTATAATCTGAATTTTCTTGGGAACGTTCCTCAGAAAAAAAGAAACTTGGGCTGACATCCAATGTATCAGCGATTTTTTTTAATGACTCTAATGTGACGCTTGATTTACCCCGTTCTACTTGTGATAAAAAGCTGATCGAAACGCCTGTTTGTTCAGCAAGGCTCTTTAATGTTAGTTTTCGCTCTTTCCTCAATGATTTCATTTTTTCCCCGATTGAATCAAAAGGCATGGAGATGCCCCCTTTTTTTTACATAGTATCTAGCTTCATTATACAGTACAAATTTTGAGGAATGTTCCGTCATTAATAAAATAATTGACAGAAAATTATAAATTATTTACAATAAAGGAAATAATAAATTGAAGTGACACTTCAATTTTAATGGGGTGACTCAAGATGGAGAAGAAACAAATGCGGCGAATTTTAATTGCGAGTTTAGTCGGAAGTTCAATTGAGTGGTTTGACTATTTTTTATATGGGACCGTTTCAGCTCTCGTGTTTAACCAGCTATTCTTCGTGAATGAGGATCCGACAATAGGGCTGTTGCTTTCCTATGCATCCTTTGCGTTAGCATTCTTCATCCGTCCCTTTGGCGGAGTGATTTTCAGCCATATTGGCGATCGTATCGGGAGAAAGAAAACCCTTGTTTTAACACTTAGTTTAATGGGGGTCGCAACCTTTGGGATGGGGCTTCTTCCTACGTATCAAGCCGTTGGGATTTGGGCGCCGATACTATTAATCACGTTACGCTTAGTACAAGGTCTGGGAATTGGCGGTGAATGGGGAGGCGCGCTTTTATTGGCCGTTGAATATGCTCCTGCTGAGAAACGGGGCTTGTTCGGAGCCATTCCCCAAATGGGTGTTACGATAGGAATGCTGCTTGGAACCGTTGCCCTATCCATTATGACACTGCTTCCTGAAAACGCATTCATGACTTGGGGATGGCGTATACCATTCATTTTTAGTGCTCTGCTAGTATTTTTTGGCCTATGGATTCGTAAAGGAATTGATGAAACACCGTCTTTCAAAAAAGTGAAGGAATCGGGAGAAGTTCCAAAGCTGCCGATTGTGGAAACTCTTAAGAATTATTGGCGTGAAGTGCTTATCGCCGTCGGAGCCAAAGTGGTAGAAACAGCTCCATTTTATATTTTCAGCACGTTTGTCGTATCCTATGCTACTGCAAATCTCGGTTTCTCCCGGACAGCTACATTAACTGCAGTCATGATTGCAACAATTATAACAACGATTTTAATACCTATCATGGGGAATTTATCTGATAAGATTGGCCGCAAAAAGCTGTTTATAGGCGGAACGATTGGGATGGCACTGTTTGCATTCCCATACTTCTGGCTGCTGGAGCAAAAATCGGTCCTGCTATTAATCGTTGCAACAGTGATAGGTTTAGGGGTTATTTGGGCCCCCATCACAGCTGTTCTTGGAACGATGTTCTCGGAAATTTTCGATGCAAAGATCCGTTATACCGGCATCACGCTTGGCTATCAAATCGGGGCAGCTCTGGCAGGAGGAACAGCGCCGCTAGTTGCAACGGCTTTACTTGATAGGTTTAATAACTCCTATGTTCCTGTCGCCATTTATATTATTTTTGCATCTGTCCTGTCACTAGCAGCGATTTGGGCAGTTAAGGATCGCAGCAATCAGAAATTGGACGAAACGCATAATACTAGTGCCATGTAAACTATGGATCTTTTACTTCAAGGAGGACAATTGAATGTTGGTAATAAGTGAGAAGGAAATTCAACAATCATATGGAATGAAAGACGCAATAGCGGATGTAACGGCCGTATTACGTGCACATGGTGCTCAAAAAATAGACAACCCTCATCGCACAGTTCTTGCTTTTCCTCAACACGAAGCATCGGCCCTTTACATGCCAAGCGCTGATTTATCTGAAGAAGTTTCGGCGGTCAAAGTCGTTACCATTTTTCCAAAGAATCCTTCAAGGGGGATGGCAACCACACAAGGAGTCATCTTACTGTCAGATGCAGAAAATGGAGAACACTTAGCATTGTTGAATGCCTCCTATTTAACACGTCTCAGAACAGGGGCATTGAGCGGCATTGCCACAGACTTTCTTGCTCGTAAAGATGCCAGGGTTCTCACGATCATCGGAACAGGAGCTATGGGATTTGAACAAGCAATTGGTGTGTTAGCCGTAAGGGACATTGAGCGTATTTTATTAGTAAATCGCACACGAGAGAAAGCGCAGAAATTCGGTGAAAAGCTGCGGGCATTCGGAGTAACCGTTCCTTTTGAAGTTTGCGAAGATGTTTCAGCAGCTGTTCGTCAAGCAGATATCATTTGCTGTGCAACCCGCTCGAACGAGCCAGTATTTAATGGACAGGATTTAAAGCCGGGCACACACATTAACGGGGTCGGGTCTTATTTGCCGGATATGAAAGAAGTGGATAATACCACGGTATCACGCGCTGCTAAAATCATCGTCGACGATTTGGCGGGCGTTAAGGCTGAAGCAGGAGAGCTCATTCATGCTGCCAATCGGGGAAATTGGTCGTTTAATGATATTCATGGGGAGCTTTATGAACTTGTAATGCGGACCAAAACAGGCAGGGAAAATGAAGAGGAAATTACCTTCTTTAAATCAGTCGGTGCTGCTTACTTTGACCTCGCTGTGGCAAAAGGTGTTTACAGCCAATCGAAAGAACGGAACATCGGGATGGAGATTGAGGTATAGCAGAAGCCAATGCAATTTGCTATCGCTTGATGTAATAACAAAACCAGAGACGTTCAACATTCAGATAATCATTTGCCTAACCCTGCAGAAACATTTCGTTAAAATAAGAGACCCTTCTTTCGGAAGGGTCTCTTGAATAATTATTATCTTTCACAAGCGATTAAGCCTTTTGCCACGGTCGCTTTTTTTTTACTGGCATCATATTGAAACATGGGGCTTGTATATCAGTCTGAATCCATCTTGAAAAAAGATGGATTCTTTTTTATTTGTGTTGCTGTGTCAATTTAGTTTTCACGCAGAGTTGATTGGAGCGGGTGTACGAGACTCCTGCGGGAATACGCGTCCAAGGGGAGACCCCACAGGCGCAAAAGCGCCGAGGGCGGACCGCCCGTGGAAAGCGAGTGCCTGCAGTGGAATGAAACGATAAAGCACACCCTCCAACATGGACAAGTTGTTTTCCCCCTATAGAAGATTGACTTAATTCATTCTGATACACTTGTTTCTGCTTCAGCTACCTTTTTGACACGGTCTAAAAATTCCACGACCACTTTATCGGTGGCAAATACTAAAAGTAATTTCAAAAACCACTTTAACGGGCGACTGGTGACTGTATATGTAAAGGAAGTTCTATTGTCATTGATTTTATTTAGTTCATAAAAAGCCGTAATTTCAAACATTTTAGCAAGTATGAAGCCTACTTTAAGCTTTTTCTCATTAGTTTCATTCAAATATTCCAATGTTTCTATATCATACTCTTCTGTTCGTTTTCCTTCTCGATATTTTTGGCGATATACACTTCCAACCACTTCTTCCGTTATTTTAACCGGCTTTTGTTCAACTACTTGAGGCATGATTTTTTGCATATTTTCTACAGAACCATCAAGAAACTTCCATACCTGTTCAATTGGGGCATTTATTTCTATTTCTTTTGTCCATTTTTTCAATGAAAATCACCTCTGCCTCTATTATATTTCCTTTATTATGTAATAACCAAATTCGAACGGATGAATCGTTAAATAATTCTAATTAAATAAATACATTAACCTTAACCAACTCTTTTTTTAAAATTTAAAGTCGTTCTGTAAATAAATTACTTATTAAGATTCTCTTTTTTGGTGTTATTCTTGTATAATAAACCAAACGGTTACTTTTTCAGGAGAATCCAATGAATTTTATTTATATCAATCAAAACATATTAGATAATCTCTTTTATATCTTAGTAAGTATTTTGATTTATTACATTTTATTAGATCATGGCAAAAGGTTAAGTCAGTATGGCAAAACCCTTATCACTGCATGCATGAGCATTCCTATTATTTTATGTATGAAGTTTCCTATTTATATCGATGAATATTGTGTCCATGATCTCAGGCAAATCCCTTTTATTATAGGAACCCTTTATGGTGGTTGGCCTGTAGGGGCTGCCCTGTTAGTCATCATATTGACTTTTAGGTTTGCTTTTTATGGCTTTAATTTACTTACGTTAATTGTTTATATCGTTATATTCATTATAACGGCTCTACTTTCTTCCAAATTCAAAAATTTTAATAGAAAAAATAAGCTAAATAGCTCGATACTATTAATTTTGTTTCTAGGAATACTAACCAGCTTTATTTCACTCGGTATGTCTAATCATTTTCGAATAACTGAGGCGTATGTATTTTACTTTATCATCCTCCCTCCTTTCATCATTGGTTTAGCTGTTTATATCATGGAAATTTTAAAGGATGCCATTATAATCCGGACACAAATGATAAGGCTTGAAAAAATGGAGGTAGTCAGTCAGCTTGCTGCCAGCATTTCACATGAAGTTAGAAATCCTTTAACGGTTGTGAAAGGATTTGTTCAACTGCTAAAGGCTCCTGATCTGACTCAGGAAGTAAGAGAACAATATATACAACACGTAGTTAGAGAGCTTAATAGTGCAGAATCCATTATCAGTGAATACTTAGCATTTGCAAAACCTGCAATCGAAAAAGTGGAAAATATTTTAATTAACCGTGAAATAGGGTATGTAATTGAAATGATAAAACCATTGGCTAACATGAATTTAGTTACTATATCTAATCAGTTGGCTCCAGGCATCACCCGGGGGAATATTCAACATTTCAAGCAATGCTTCCTAAACCTCATCAAGAATGGTATAGAGGCAATGCCAAACGGCGGGGAACTTAATATTGTTTCTTATGTAAATAATTTCGATATCATTATCGAAATCAGTGACAATGGAGTGGGAATGAACAAGGAACAAATAAATCGTTTTGGCGAGCCCTATTACAGTTCCAAAGAAAAAGGGACTGGGTTGGGATCTATGGTGGCAGTCAAGACCATCCAAACGATGAATGGTACACTTCATTTAACTAGCGCTTTGAATAAGGGAACAACGATTTCAATAACACTTCCCGTTTATCAAGAAGATCATCCTGGAAAATAATAAAAAAGTCCGCCGTAAATGGCGGACTTTTAGTTTGTAGACAAATATGATTTTTATTTAAATTTAAAACCAAAGTTGATTGGAACGGAAGGTGCGAGACTCCTGCGGGAGAAACGTGTCCAAGGCAAACCCCGGCAGGCGCAAAGGCGCCGAGGAGTCTCCCTGACCGCCCGCGGAAAGCGAGTGCCTGGAGTGGAAATCAAAGTTCAAATTGTACAAAGCTTTATAAAACTGTAGACAAACTTGATTTTCAATAGAGTGCTGTTACATTTATTTTATCTCGTCAAGGCATTGATAAACCGCCATCATGTCTCGTTTGTTCAATTCACGTATCCGGGTGAAAATGGGGATATCGGCCACGGCCTCGGTGCGTTCACCTTCGGCCACGACATCCTTCACTTTCCCTGTCAGCCAGGTCTGGACGTCGATGCTTTCGACGATTTCTTTACGCCCTTCATCATCGATGCCACTGGCATGACAGCTCACACAAGGGATCGTTAATTTATACACACCGTCATGGATGTTGTCTTCTGAAATGACTTTCTTGCCATTACAGAATGGGCATTTATGACTTGCTTTAATTTTATTGATTTGGGTAACGATTTTTTTGTAGCCGAATGCTTCATAGACATAGGTTAGTTTTTTGTATTTGCCATTGGTGAAATATTTATCAATAATGGTTTCTCTTGTTTCGTTAATATTGGCAAAGTCACAGATGGTGATCTGATTTTTACTGCTGATTGCTTCGATATTGCCTTTAATGCTGTCCCAGAATGGTTGGGTATTTTGTAAAACCACTTCATAGCCGACAAAGCTTGCTAGTTCGAGTTCGAGCATTTTCAACGCCGCTTTTGTTTCACGTGGAAGGAATGAGACATCATCGGTGAGTGCCATATCGCCGCCCACAATCTCTTTTAGTTTTTCCAGTTCCGGCAGCTTTCCTACAATTTTGATGACTTGATCAATTGGCTGTTGGATGATCTCGCGAATGTCCGTATCACCAAACATCAGCTTTTTATGATGTTTGAGAACCGTTCCTTGACAGATTGGACAGTCGATCATCTCTTTTGTTTCTTTCATCTGCTCTTTAATGATTGATTTCGATACGAAGATATAGCGCCCAATGATGAAATTGAACCCTTCCCAAATTCGCGATGCCTTGCCTGCTTTATCGTAAAAGGACTTTTCCCAATACCCATATAAGAAGGTATGTTTTTCGGCATCTGTCATCTCATTATAGCTTTTACTAATGTCGTGACCGAGTTCATTCTTGATCTCATCAAACAGGAATTGCAGTTTGGAATGCTGATAATATTTTAATACTTCCATCACGTCCGGATGTAATAAACCATCCCAGAATGGCACGTTTTTGTCTTGTATGACTACATCGAAATCGAATTTTTCAATGACGCGGCGTCCCGAACAGCTTGGACAATGATTTTCTGCTGAATAGAAATCGAAGCTTCTTGTATCCTTATTGGTCGGATGTGCAGCCACTATATGGTTGATCATTCCGCCCAATTCATAAAGAAACGTATATTGACTGTACAAGTGCCGTTCAAGATCAATGGCGATCACAGGGGCAATCGTGTCGGACTCGTACTCCCCATAAATCACGCGAGCGATTGGTGATAAGCTTTTTAAAATGCCGCCCTTATAGACGTTCTCTGCGTTTTTGAAATAGTCCAGATGATTTTCCTGTAAATAATCGATACCAGTTTTTGACCGGAGCGTCGAAGAGATATGCAAGGGCTCCACCCGTTCGTCACTGTTTTTGTGCATGTAATAATCATCATGACTGACAACGTCAAGATGCTGGACAGGTGTTAGCTGTCTTTTGCCAAAATCCACGATATAATCCGAGCTTTCCAGCATATAGGCATTATGTTCAATCATGATGATGGAGACGGATTCATCCTCCAGAATGACCCTGACACTGTCAATGAATTGGTTTAAAATATTTTGCGATAACCCTTTTGAAGGCTCGTCAAAAATGAACAGCGTGTGCGGGTTTCTTGTCTTCGCAAATAGCTCGGAAACTAAGTGGACACATTGAAATTCACCCGTCGATAATGTTTGTGTTTTTCTTTCTAACGTCAAATAACCAAGCCCAAGTTTGATCAATAAGCTCAAACGTTTATGAGCGATGTCTTCTTTTGGGAGTTCTTCGATGATATCTTCGATCGAACGCTGAAAAATATCATCAATTTCATCACTGTATTTGGTTAGCTTCTTTTTAATATCAAGAAACGTCGCAACGGTCGACCGGCTGGTGATCGATTTATTTCGGTCCTGCCCGACCATGACCAGCTTATCCTTTGGATACCGCTTCTGAAAATCTTTGGAGATGCATTCATTGACTAGTGTAGATTTACCGCAGCCGGACTCACCCGTAAAGGTAACGAGTCTATTCTTGGGAATCCGGATTTCTTCCATTTGAATATTACGGCAGTAGAGATCCTGAAATTGATAGGATTCCGTTGGCGCTGCTTCATTACGCTTCCAGCTGATTGGTTTGGGCCGCGGTGATTCCTCAACGATTTTCCCGCCATATTTTCCGCTGCCGGGTCCAAAGAACAATTGGTCATCCGTGCTATCCAGCACCGTGTCGGAGTGATCAATGAGCCAAATTTGATTTTTATAACCTAATTGCTTAATCTGCTCCAAAATTTTCAAAAGGGTTTGATGATCAAGACCGACGGAGATTTCATCGATGATGATCACGGTATTTTCACTTGTTGCCATGAACTCGGCCAAATAAAGCCGGGTTAATTCCCCTCCTGACACTGTCCCCATAATACGGTTCAAGCCTAAATAACCAATATTCATATTGATAATATTTTGGAGAATATGCTGTTTAGCTTCACTTATATGTAAGGTCTCTGCGAGTGAAAGGATCGTTTCGATGCTTAAGTTGTTGATATCGGATATAGTATGCGGGCGGTCTAATAATTCAATGGTATATTGCTCGACTTCTTGATTGTAGCGCTTCCCCTCACACTTTGGACATTCGACGTTTTTCGTCGTACCGCGTCCTTTACAAGTGGGGCACCATCCTAAGGCATTATTAAATGAAAAAACTTCCGGAGAAAGATTGAATTTTTCTGCAAGACAAACACGTATCTCTTTAAACACACCAGTATGTGTGCCAATGGTCGAACGGGGATTAGCTGAAATGGATGATTTGCCGAGAAAAAGGACCAGAGGCATTTCCTCCATCTTGATTGCACTGAAGTTGGTTTCCATAATATTAGGGAATAAATACTGATATTCAGACTTCGGCAATAAGGAAACGAGACGCTTCTTGGATTCTTCGCCAATGGTTTGACAAAAAGTCGTCTTCCCGGAACCTGATAAACCAGCAATTCCTAATGATTGGTCGTCTGGCAGTGATGAATCCAAATGGCTTATATTGTTCGCTATTAATCGATTTATTTTCATTTGTAACTCCTCTCATTTATTTAAGTTCAGTCTTTCATATTAGCACAGCAGTATATGTATTTGGTATTTTTTTAACGGTAACCCCATCCTTTTATTCTTTCACATCCCGCTGCTTCAAAAACGTATGATTCATCGACAAAAAACGAGGAGTAAGGATTGGATTTTTTCCATAACCAAACCAATATGATGATTAAAGCCTTCTAGATTATAAAAGCCCCTCTCGACTAAGAGAAGGGCTTTCCTTATAAAGTATGACCGCATTTTTATCCAATACGTTTATTTTGTATTGGACTTTTTTGCCTTGTTTTCAAGATCGCTTTTAGGCTCGGTGGAGAATTCCACATCTTTTCCATGTCCCTGCGGGTTAACACTTGGTGCGATGCGACCTCTTCCTGTCTTTTTACTCATTTCCTTCACCTCCAAGTATATTATGTCCGAACTGTTCTAAATTAAAAACGAGGTCGTTTCCTTCTATAAACTTGTCAACAAGGCAGGCAAATGAATAAAAAATTGAGTTTAGCCAAATTCACCAGGATGTAACTTAAAGGCGTACACTTTCAAAAGGTAAATTCCATGATTTAAGAATGTTGTATATTTCTTTTTGGTCCGGCTCATCTAAAGGAGAAACGGGCTCCCTAGTTACACCGGCAGTTAGACCCATTTGTTCCATAGCTTCTTTAATCACAACGACATTATTGCCGTTGTTATATTTTGCTCTAAGATCCTCAAATGGCAATATCTCATGCCAGGCTTTCCACACTATTTCCTTGTTGTCTTGACGTAATGCCGTTAATAATTCAAATGATTTTGCCGGATATAGATTCACCAGTCCAGAAGTAAATCCAACTGCACCAGCATGAAAGAAAAATGGAGCCCACTTTTCTGCTGTACCACAAATCCAAGCTAGATTGTGCTCTTTAGGTATATCTGAAACAACTTTTGCAAATCTCGGTAAATCATTAATAGCGTATTTGACTCCAACAAGTTTCTCCAAAGATGATAATTCTTTTAGGACATTATCACTCAGGTTTGGATCTTTAAAATAGATTATAGATGGGATATCCAGTGCATCAATGATTTTTTTAAAATATTGTACTGCACCTTTTTCTGTAATGTACGGGTGAATCGGTTGATGGATCATAACGCAATCAGCACCGGCTTTTTGAGCTTCTATTCCCAGGTCTATTGCAATGTCTGCAGCGTAACCGACACCTGCTACAACAGTCGCCCTTCCATCTACCAGGCGGACAACCTCTTTTGTTATGTCTTTTGCTTCCTCTAGGGTCAAAGCATAGAACTCACCAGTGTTCCCATTTGGTACAATCACTTCGCTTCCGTGCTTGAGCAGAAATTGAATATTCTCCTCCAAGCCTTTCCAATTAATCGCCTTTGTTTCCTTTTCAAACGGTACAATATTAATTGCGGTAATGGTTGAAAGCTTTTCACTGAAAGTTGAATAACTCATTGATTTCCTCTCCCCTTTTTTATTATGATTCTAAAGCTGTTTCACTTTTTGCATCTTTTATATAATCCTTAAAAGACTGGTTAATCAAAGATGTCACTGTAAGGCCTACATAATCTGCACCCCAGTCTTTTCGGCTTTTTGCACCAGCTTTATCTTTTGAATGTATCCCAACTCTCACTCCATACTTTTTGGCAGTTTCGTAAATTCTATCAATACTTTTTAAAACTTCTTGATGATCAATCCTGCCCCCAAAACCTAAGGAAACTGATAAATCAGTAGGACCGATATAAACCATATCAATGCCTTCAACACTTAAAATCTCTTCAAGGTTTTCCATTGATTTTCTAGATTCAATATGAATGCAAACTAAACTTTGTTGATTAGCGTGTTCCAAGTATTCATGAATCGGTACTGTGCCATACTTAGCTGCCCTCATTGAAAATGCTGCTCCCCTTTTCCCCCTTGGAGGGTATTTCACTGCCTCAACGATTTTTTCAGCCTGTTCCTTCTCATCAACCTGGGGAACGTGAACTCCATGGGCTCCTCTATCCATCACTTTTAGAATCTCACTAGGATTGCTTGAGCCAACTCGAACCAAAGGCGTCACTCCTGCATTCTCTGATGCAATTACCATATGCTCGATATTTTCAGCCGAAAACATCCCATGCTCATTATCAATGACAACAACATCAAATCCGTTATATCCGGCCATTTCAACCAATTGTGTACTTGGAAAACCAATAAATATTCCAAATACTGTTTCCTGTTGATCTGTATAGAACGAAGATTTCAATTTGTTGTTAAACACAAAACCCATCTCCCCTTTGGATTTTTATTATGAAATATTTAGCTGTCGTTAAAAAGTGATATTTGATATTTGATATATCATAAATTAGTACAGAGTTTTACCTATACCGATAAAATTCACTATCAACCTTTGATACAAACTAAATGAACTAGATAACTGAACCGGCTTAACAACATAAACGCCATCTTCATGAAACACAAAAGAGAGAGATGGCGTAAAATTTCAAGATACCTTTCTCCAAAATTAAGGGACTTTACTTGCCGCTGTTTTTGTTTAAGGTAAAAGTTGTAGAACGGTTAATGTGATTGCGCATGGCATCCTCTGCACCTACCTCATCCTGCAATTTTATCTTCTCAAAAATGAAATAATGATCATTAAAAGCCCGTTCGTGTTCCTCCTTATGAGACATAGCTTTCTCTCTAAAAAACTTGTCAAAGGAGCATACTGCTTCTATTTGATTGGAGATATAAGTATTCTTGGCCGTTTGTTGGATGAAATCATGGAATTCACTATTATACTTTTTAAGCATTTCGCTATTTTTTTCCTTTGTGTAAGCTTCCATCTCTTTTAGGATAGATTCAAGCTTCTCTAATTCCTCTTGTGTTCTTTTCTTTGCAGCCAACCGTGCCGCAACTCCCTCCAGTGCTGCCCTAGCCCATCTTATTTCTTCCACTGAGCTCATGACACTTTCGGAAACAAATGAACCCTTTCTTGCCTGTGTGACAACTAATCCATCTTTTTCAAGCTGTCTCAAAGCCTCTTTGACCGGTGTAGTGCTTACATTAAACTCTTTGGCCAGTTCCCTCTCTCTTAGATGTGTTCCAGGCTCATATCTTTTGTTCAATATGGCTTCTTTAAGCTCCTCATAAATCAACTCTCGTACAGACCGTGATTGCATACTTATTCTTGTTATAATATCGTCGCTCATTCTGTTTATTCTCCTTCTGAACATTGTTAAATCCATTATAGCATTTGGTTAAAATAGATTAACAATTTATTCCTGATGCACGTACACCTTGGACCCCATGACATAAATACACTTTTAGCAAATTAAGAGAAGAAGCTTAAGAGAAGTTGGTATGATCCCCAAATCGCTAATAATGTAGTCCCTATTAGCATGATGTTTTCAAACCAGTTGTTCGTATATTTGCCCAAATATTTTTTCTGATTAGAAATGATTAGAAGACCCACCGCAATTGCTGGTAAACCTACTACATTCAGTGCATTCGTAAAAAGAGTCAGGGCAACAAATCCAGTAGTCCCAGGTATAGACCAGATAATTGGTGAAATTAGGAGAAATAAACTAATCCATTTAAATTTGTTGTCTCCCTCTATTTTCTGTTCTTTAGTCAATACCTTATTCGTCACCTTGTAATAACAATCCGTAATCACCTTGGCATAGCCATTCGCTGTTCCAATTACACTGCTATAAAGGATAGCAAAAACACCTAAGTAAAAAACCCAGGATCCCAAATCACCCATGTATATGGATAAAGCACGGGATATATCATCTATGTCCTTGATTTGGATTTGATTAGGACGGAGGATTTCAGCTCCAACTATCCATATGGCTAAAGTAAGGCTAATGGCTGCAATAAACCCGAATAACAAATCATTACGTTGAATCCGTTTATGAACTGGTTTCGTCCAGCCTTTATCCTGTAAAAAATAAGGGTAAATTAAATTGGTAAGAGAACCTGCTACTGCGCCCACCAATGAAACACCTACCAAAATAACGCTATATGCACCTGTATCCTCTGGCAGACCAAAACCAACCGTCCCCTTAAGAATACTCCCGACATCAGGTCCGCTATATACGGCCAATCCTATAAAACATATTGTTAAAACAGCCAATAAACCTTTCATGACCAGTTCTAATTTTTTATAAGCATTACTTCCCGCTATGAACAAGCTAACTAAAACAACAATAACTGACCAAATGAAATCGTTGCCAATTCCAAACATCCAATTGAGGGCTATTCCTGAACCTTTAATCATTTGCGCTATAATTAAATGCCCTATTACCAGGGAGGCGATTCCAAAGAAGAAAGGGAAGAATTTATGGAGGCGTGCATATCCTTCTAAAATAGTCATTCCTTGATTATTGTATATCTGGTACCGCCCCATAATATTACAAATGACAAACCGAATTAAGAGAGATAATACAAGAAGCCACATTAAATTATAGCCAAAGCTAGCACCAGATACAGAGGCAGTGATTAGGTCACCCGCTCCCATCATGGTAAGAATCATAATAATTCCCGGACCATATTCCTTTACACTATTCCATATCTTTTGTAAAAAGGTCTTATTCGATTGGATATCAAGTTCTTTTTGAATCTCCATTCTCCCATCCCCCAATTATAATGTTTTTCAAATTATTCAATTATGAAAAAGCATTTACTTACATCTCACGCGACTGGGTTTCTCCTAAAACAATACAGACCATGTTTATTGTCCTTAAAAGATGGAAGACAAAAAGAGTCATCGGTTCTCCCTGTTAATGATCCCTCCCTTTATTTTGTAGAAAGCGCTTTCATTTAGCTTTGACATATGATGTTTTATATATGAGATATGATATATCAGTTTAATGAGTCAGTCAATCTATTTTTACATTATTTTGAATTTATATAAAATAATTTCCTGATGCCAATGTATAATCAAATTTGAATGTTTTATCACTGCAATCAGTCTTATAAAAATTACCCTAATAAAAAAACCTGCATAGAATTTAATTCTACACAGGTTTCTAAAAAGCTGTTTTCCAAATTTCGACTATGGTAAATCCTATCCTTTATTTACTTAAACACCCTATGATGTTGGACGGATCTACTTTACATTACGGGTGTAATTAAATGTGTCTTTGTTCTGAGGAACATCAGGATCTTTTTTCCCGGCAGGCTGTACTGCTCTTCCTGTATTTCCGCTATAGCCTTCTTCCATGGGCCCTGGATAATGATAATGCCCATCATTAACTGATTGAGTTGTTGCTTCACCAGCAGCATGATTCGCTCCCGTTTCCGCGCCATCAATTCTTACGGATGTGTTTTCTTTATCATTAGTCAATCCATCTCCTCCTTTTCTAAAGATTTTCTTTTATAGTATTTCGATAAAAGAGCAATAAAATGAAAGGAGAAAAAAGGAAGCACTAATAATGACTCCATGCCTTGTTATTTGGAGGTCAGAAGTAAACTCTCCGTTGCACCGTTTTTCAAGAAGGGGCTGGGTTCGCCAACCGTATAAATTTGCAAGTCATGCATAGCCCTGGTACATGCGGTGTAGAACAATCTACGCAGGCTCTCATCACTGTATGTTTGCATGGATGCATCATATATGATGACTGCATCGAATTCGATGCCTTTGGCCAAATAAGCCGGTATAACAACTACACCCTGTTCATATTCATTTGTGCCTTTCTGTACGAGTTTAATTTCACCGTGGGCATTAAGGGCATCGTATGCGGCGGCACTTTCGGCAGCAGATTTACAGATTATTGCGATTGTATTGTACTCACGGCTTTGAAAGTCTTTGACTTTAGACATGATTTTGCGGTGCAATTCATCACGGCTGGACACTTGAGTGAGTACCGGCTTCTCGCCTTCACGATTGAATGCCTTAATTCGATGGCCTTCTGGAATTAGTTCACGTGTGAATTCTATAATCTGCTTTGTGGATCTGTAGCTTTGATCCAAGGTAATGCTCTCGGTTTCACTTATCCCGTATAAACTGGTAAGAGTCTGGAAATCCACCCGTTCGCTGGCATGAGCGAATATTGCCTGGTTGAAGTCACCGAGCACGGTCATCCTGGCAGAAGGAAACAATCGTTTCAAAAACTCGAATTGAAATGGAGAATAATCCTGTGCTTCGTCTACAAGCACATATTTTATAGAAGTATTCGACTGGAATCCTTGAATTAACTCCTTCAGCAGCAAAAATGGAGTCGCGTCTTCATAATACAGTTTACCTTCGTCCAGCATTTTTTGGGTTGATAAGCAAATTTCCCTTTCGGCAGGTGTTTCACCCTCATTCCACAGTTCGATCCGTATTTGTTCGTCAAAAAGTTGCTTGTATATGCCCTTAATATTTATAAAATGAAGTGCTTTTATCCGCTTGCGTAACGTCTTCAATTTCTTTCGAACAATCATACGCGCAAGCATTTTATTTTCCATCTCATAATCGTCAAAGGAATCTTCATCATGGTCGCGTTTTTTCTCTAAATGGGTGTATACCTTTTGGTAGTCTTCTTTGCTAAGATACTCGATTTCCTCCTCGACCCAAGGTTGTTTCAACTCAAACTTTTCCCTTTCATCAAGTAGCTCACATAACCACTCTTTCAGCTTTTCAATCCTATTGTGAAATCTTAATGTGGTGTCTGTGTTATAAAATCTTTCCGAGATTTGTTTGGCGGAGACGAGCGTTTCCCCTCGGAACTTCACCCCTCTAAAGATCATTCCGGATTGCTCCAGTGATTGTCTGTAGGTCTTGATGATTTCAAAGAAGCGAATGGATGCCTTAAATTGGATACTCGCTGTTCTGGTGCTATAGGAAGGATCCTCCGCTCCAGTCAGCAAATATTCCAGTTGCTCATAAGGATCCTCAACTTGAAACGAGTCAGTCAGACGATGATCCAGATATTCCTGGAATGTTACCTGCTGCATATTCTCTTCGCCAAGTTCGGGTAACACATTGGATACGTAGTTATTAAACATGGAGTTTGGAGAGAATAGAATGATTTGATCCGCTTTCAGCCTTTCCCGGTTCTTGTAGAGCAAGTAAGCGATCCGTTGAAGGGCAGCTGATGTCTTCCCGCTGCCAGCTGCACCTTGAACAATGAGCAGACGTCCGCGATCGTTCCGGATGATCCTATTTTGCTCACGTTGAATGGTGGACACGATACTGTGCATATGCTTATCCGTTCCCTTGCCCAGTACCTGCTGCAGGATCTCATCCCCAATGGTGAGACTCGTATCGAACATGGATTCGATAACGCCTCCCTTGATGGTGTATTGCCACTTGTTCTCCAGCATTCCCCGAATTACGCCTCCGGGAGTGGAGTATTCTACAGGACCGGGAGGATAGTCATAATAAACACTCGAAACCGGGGCCCTCCAATCGTAGATAATGAAGTTTTCTCCTGTTGCATCAGTAAGAGTGGAAGTCCCAATATAAATTTGTTCCGTAAGGGGAGACCCTTCTTCAGTGATATCAATCCGGCCGAAATAAGGCACTTCCTGCATGCGGCGCAGTGTTGACAGCCTCTTGAAGGCATATCTATGTGCGCCTTCGCTTTGTGACAAGTCTTGAGCCTGCTGCCTCAAGCCAATGATGGTCTCGAGGTAATCATCGAAAGTATCGATATTAACCTTGAGGTCATCCCAAAAGTGTTTACGGATATTAACAACTTCTTTTTTACGCTTTGAAGTTTCTCCTTCAATTTTGCTGATTTGTTTCGTGATGGTTTCTATCACCTCATTCAAACGTTCTTGCTCCTGCCGAATTTCATTGTTCATAACGGACACTCCTTTAAAAAATGAGAAATTAGGGGTTGACTAGAGGTGAGTTTTACCTTATACTTATAGTAAGGGGTAAACCGTTCTTGTGTATATTTAAATGTGTTTCTATACTAACTTATCATAAATTTCGAATGATTTCAATGTATTTTGCACAACAGTTGCCATAATGAATCGTCATTTTAAACTTTAATTTAACATGTAAAGCCAGTAACCAGTTGAGCAATAGCTTGGCTGGTTATTTTTATGATTATTTGAAGGCCTAAAGCTTCGCTAGCCCCGCCTTTCATAAGAACTGCAACACCCACATCAACGTTTGATTCGTTTCGATGAGATGTGATTCATATTGTCTTGACTTAACTTTGTTTGTTAGATAATGTTTAGGATAAAACTTTTTGTAGGAGAAATTATCATGAAAAATTATAAAGCATGTCAGAGTTGTGGAATGCCGCTATCTAAAGATGAATTAGGTGGTGGAACTGAAAAAGATGGTAGGATAAGTACTAAATATTGCAGTCATTGTTATATAAATGGTGAATTCACTCAAAACATTACTGCGATAGAAATGCAAAAAGTTGTTCAAAATCATATGATGGAAAATATGAATATGCCTAAATTTATTGCTAAGTTTTTCACTAGAGGCATCCCAAAGTTAGAGCGATGGAATTAATCAACGAATAGAAAACGAATGAACTTCTTTATCCTTTTCTATAGATTTGAAACAATTCTGTTTATAAAAAAGGCTATTTTCACATACTTTGTTGCTATTTACCAGGTAGTGGGTTGTGGTTGATTTCCCCTCAAGATGCTCGCTTTCCGCGGGGCGGGCGGTGAGCCTCCTCGGCGTAAACGCCTGTGGGGTCTCACCTCTCCCGCTGCTCCCGCAGGAGTCTCGCACTTCCGCTCCAATCAACCTTAAATAGTTTCGTTTAAAAACAACAATCTTTACGAAAAGAGCCATAAAAAACTACGGAGAAAATAGCGATAAAGACAAATCCCATATAAACGGATTTGCCTTTATGCTTCTTCCAACGAAAAATAAGAAAATGTTTTTGTGAATTTTCAATCTATTCCACTTGTGTTACTTGTTTATTATTTCATCATCTGCCTTGCTTCCATAAACAGCACTTGGATAAATTTTTTCATATTATTGCGGCTCTGACTGCTTACTTTTTTGCTTTTGTCTTCTAGCTCCAGCATTTTTTTTCGGACTTCCGAGAAATCAAAAAATGTGGATGAATAGGCTTCGAATTTTGGATTCATATAATCCGTCAATCCTAATGAAGCGATATGGATGAGTGCCTGGTTAAGAGCGCGACGGACACGCTGCTCGGAAGCTTTCATTTCTTTCTGGATTTCGGCCTCTTTCGCTTGATCTCCCAGCTTTTCAGCAGCAATCCCAGCAAAAATCTCCTTTAAATATGGAAACGAGTAGGCAGGACCGAGTCTTTGCTTTTCATTTTGGAGGAATCCTAAAATGTTTAATAAATCCTCGCTTCCCCCTTCGCCAATCATACCTAAATCAGAAATCAAGGACCGTCCGGCTTCCATGATATTTTTTGTATGAAAGGTTTTAGAAGACTTCGGGCGGTCCGTAAACACGTTCAACGACTTTTGAATGCCCTGGATCGATTGATCCACCAGTATTCGCTCGTTCACTTTGTTTAATATGCATGAAATTTCAACTTGGTTCAGCGGTTTTGTAATGTAGTATTCCGCTCCTAATCTATACGCCTCACCAATCATTTCTTTCGTTTCCACTTGCGATATCATCACAAATCTTCCTTGAAATCCATCAGCAAGAGACCTGATTGTTTCAATTCCATCCCTTAATGGCATGAGCAAATCAATTAAGACAACGTCTGCTTTTTTTAAAAACAACAAGCCATTATTCACTAAAGCTCCGTCTTCTGCTTCTCCCACCACTTTGCCTAAATCTTCGTCTTCAATTATCTCTGTCAACATTCCCCGAATGGCAGGATCGTCATCTATAATGAAATAATTCATCTCGTTAGCCCTTTCTCCATAATAGCATCAATCGGAATTCCTACGATGAATACGGTTTCTTTATAGGTATCCATTAGCCTGATATGTCCTCCAAATTTTTCAACTGTTTGTTTCACATACGATAAGCCAATTCCCGTCGAAGGGTTTCCCGCCGCATCGAATTTCTTTGTATATCCTGCTGTAAAAATGATTTCCTTCTGCTTTGGCGCAATGCCGGGGCCATTATCACAGATGCAAAACTCCACGAATTGATCTTTCCTTTTCACATGCAGTGATACGTATCCTTCTTCTTCAATGGCTTCCACTGCATTGGCCAATAAATTATTTATTAATGATAATACCATATATACATGATAAGGGGGATGGTCATCATCTATATGCAAGGTAAATGTAATAACTTTGCGAAGGGACTCTGCATATCGTCTATTGGACACGATCATGATGTTACCAAGGTCTTCGATCTTCATATATTCCTGCAGGTTTTTGGATGACATAAGTTTCGACAGCCCCGCATAAATCCGCTGGTTATCTTTTTTGATCTCATGCACGAGACCGGCAATCTGCAACGCAGTTTGCGCATCGCTTCCATAAGTCCCCCTTGTTTTTATCCGACGGTAAAAGTCATAACAAGTGCGGGTGATTTCTTCCGCATTTTGCATCGTTTTCTTCAGTTGAACCGATTCCTCATACAAACTTGAAATGAAAAGCAGCATTTGTTCCTTTTGGATGCGTTGCTCCGCTTCTGCGGATTTCGCTTCTCTTAGCTTTAATATATTAAAAAAGCCGAGAACGAAAAAGCTTCGAATAAAGGCGATTAAAACAAGTTGGTCAATGGCTAACATGGGTGTGCCCTGATTCGCCAGGATGGATCGGATCGTCATCTCCGATACACTTGCAAAAAGTTCGATCAATACCCCTAAAAGCCCGATCATGAACGGCTGATCGTGCCGTTCGTTCAATTTCATTTTATGAAAGGCCAACGCGTAAATGAAGTAGTAGAAAAAGGCGGGAACATGAAGGTAGATCGCATCCTCAACGGATATGTCCCGTATCCCGACAGCAAGTGAAAAACGCAAAAAAAACACACTCACTCCCGTCACTATGCCTGCAATAATCGGATGGATGCTCCTCCCCCATAGTAAAAACAAGAAGAAGACGGGGGTTCCCAAACTGACTCTGAATGTATCATCGAAGGGGTAAAACTTGAATTCGCCCGCAAGAGGCACCGCAATCATAATCAATAGTAATATCCTTATACTCTTTTTCAATACGGTCCCTCCCCAGTCACTATATTAAAAACATAACACATGAAAAGGTAAAAAAGTGAGAAGGGTTTTGATTGAAATTATTATTTTTTCTGGCCCTTGTACGTATCCGTAGGATTCAGTAGGTTCCAGTAGGATGATCATGAGCTTGAAATAATCTTAAAATCGAAAGCGCTAACAACAGAGCGACTAAGAAGTTCAAACCCAGGTATTTCTTGTGCTGAACTGTTTGATAGATCGTAATTTCCGATTTTGATGAAATGGCAGATGTGGTTGATGTATAACAAAAGTCTGGGGAATTGATATAAAAGCCCTCCTTTATGGGAGGGCTTTTTGTTTTGCAGGATGAGTAAAAATAATAATCCAAACAAAAAAATGGATAGCCCCAATCAAGGCTATCCAGCTTAATTTATAAAAGATCACTTCACCTTTACGCCAGCTTTAATCAACGTGGGCGGAGTTTCGCCCTGTAATCCGGCGACAAGGTTTGTTGCGGCCAGCATCGCCATTTTCAGGCGGGTTTCATATGTTGCGGAACCGATATGAGGCAGAGTGACGACATTCTTCATGGAAAGCAGCGGGTTATCTTCCTGGACGGGCTCCTGTACAAAGACATCCAGTCCTGCCGCGTGAATTTCTCCTTTTTTTAGCGCATCGATCAGGGCTTCTTCATCCACTGTTTTCCCTCTTGAACAATTGATGAAGATGGCGGACTCTTTCATGAGCTTGAATTCTTTTTCCCCCATCATCTTTTCGGTTTGAGGAGTCAGCGGTGTCATCAAGCAGACAAAATCAGATTGCTTTAACAGATCTTCCAGGGAACAGTATGCAGCTCCATACTTTTGTTCCGCGTCTTCGTTTCTGGATCTATTGTGATATAAGATGTTCATATCGAACCCAAAACGGGCCCTTTTTGAAACGGCAGATCCGATTCCGCCCATCCCGATAATTCCTAATACTTTATGGTGGACGTCCAATCCAAACGATTTTTCCCCGATATTCGATGTCCATTGCCCTGACTTTACCATTTGATCCAACTCAGGCATTCTTCTCGCTGTGGAGAGCATCAAACCCATGATCGTATCGGCGACTGTCTCATTCAATACCTCGGGAGTGTTCGTAGCCATGATTCCTCGATTGGACAACTCGGTTACATCCAAATTGTCGTAACCAACCGATGAATTACAAACGATTTTTAATAGCGGTGCTTGATCCAGTAAAGTTTTATCCACTTTTAATCCTGAGCCTAATATACCTTGTGCGTTCTTCAGCTCCTGAAGAAATTCAGGATAGTTTTGTGAATCAAGACCCTCAAAATAAACGACATCACAAGTCTCTTGAATATAATCCAACACCTTTTGATCCACTTTCTTATAAACGATTACTTTCGGTTTCATCATTGATACCTCACTTCCAATAAAGTAGGACCCCATCGGGTTCAAATGCTGACATAACCTATTTTGTTTTACGTCTCTATCTATAATCTACCATTATTTTAAAAAAAGGTAGTAGCTAATTGAACGGCGGACCAAATCGCTAAAACGGAAGCTAACGTTAGAATAATATTTTCGAACCAATTGTTTTTATATTTTCCCATCAAGCTTTTTTTATTTGAAAGCACGAGCATGCCAATTGCGATTACCGGAAAGCCGATTATATTTATTGCATTTACGCCAATTGTCAATGCAATGAAACCTGGCATGCCGGGAATGGACCAAATAAGCGGCGTAACTAATACAAATATCATGACCCATTTAAACATTGGATCTTTTTCATATTTACCATTGTACTTTTCGCGTCGGTTTTTATTTATTACGTAAAAGGCATCTACTATCAATCTTGGAAAACCAGTTGATTTCCCTACTATACTCGCGAACAATACGCCAAATACCCCAAGATAAAAAATGTACCAGCCAAATTGTCCTAACGACATTTGTAATGCCATTGCCAAGTCATCAATCGTTTCCACATGAATTCCATTCGGTTTTAAAATTTCTGCCCCAACCACCCAAATGGCTAAATTAATCACAATGCAAACTCCGATGGCAAACAGTAAGTCATTTCTTTGAACCTTGACATGACTCGGCTTCGTCCAGCCCTTTTCCTTCATGAAATATGGATGTACAAAGTTCGAAATCGATCCTGCCACTGCACCGATAATTGAAATCGCCACCAATAATGCTCCATGAACGCCAGTATCACTTGGAATGCTAAAACCAACTGTACCTTTAATGATTTGCCCCACATCCGGTGTAGCTTGAATGGCCAGGAACAAGAAGGCAATGGTCAATAATGCCAAAAGCACTTTCATTACACTTTCAATTCTATTATAAATATTCCTGCCAATAAGCATAAACACTAATCCTACAACTACCATTGAAGCTAAGAATGGCTGATTGACATGGAAGAGTGTCGATAATACCTCTCCCGCTCCCTTAATCATATAGGCATTAAACAGATGGCCCATGATTAATGCATAACCAAACATGAAATAACCGAAAAATGGGTGGATACGTCCATAGCCTTCAAGAATGGTTAAACCCTCTGTGTTACAAAGCTGGAACCGTGCAATAACATTAACGATAAGAAAACGAAGAATTAATGACAGAGCTAAAATCCACATTAAACTATATCCATAATCTGCACCGGCAACAGAAGAAGTCACCAAATCCCCGGCGCCAAGCCACGTTAACACGGCAAGAATTCCTGGACCATAGGCGGTTTTAAACTTCGTGAAGAAATTTGTTTTCTTACTTTCGACCTCCGGAGCAATCACAGTGGATTCAGCAAGATTTGATTGATTTTTCAAGTTATTCACTCCATTCCAAAGAGTATGTATTCGCTTTCATTTTTTCTAAAGCAATAATACTTAGATAACTCTAGACATTCAGATATTGAAATTATGACAGAACCTTACGTCATTTCCGGAATTGACATAAAGTTAACGCGCAGTATGTTGTCATGCTTCATGTTGAAGTGAATTAGATCTTAAGAAAGTTCTCCTTCCGTTTGATTGAATCTTTCGACTATTTACATTGAAATTGTAAGACAAATTAAAATGTAAGTCAATCATAATATTTAGAAGTTTTTTTAAAGCATAAAAAAGCCCCCTCGTACTTGTTGATCATTCAAGAGAAATTGGCGTTGCTGCAAATAAATAAAGGATAAGGTACAGCGTGCGAATAGATTAGTGCCATCAGCGGATAATATAAGCGAAGGAGTGAAATATATGCCACAAGATAATAACAATGATCCAAATAATACTGCCGGGAACCTTGATGCTCGCAGAGACCCTAATAATGATAGTTTGAACCCTGGGTATCAAAGAGAAGAACGCCCTATGCCTAATGGTAATATCCCAACAACAGAGGGTGTCGCAAATGTTAAAGAACGTTTTCCTTCTGACCATGAAAGACTTATGAGCAGAATCAATCTTGGGGATGCACTTATAAATCGGGAAAATACACATTTTGGACGGTTTGAAAGATAACCCACGAGAAAAAAGCTAAAAACCTGTGTAGGCTTTAGCTTCCGTTTTTTTAGTTTTGTACAAAAATGAACTGTCCTCTTCAGGCACTTGCTTTCCGCAGGAGTCTCTCACACCCGCTCCAATCAATATGGAACACGTTTTACCTACAAAAATTCAAAGAGACCTTCCTATAAAAGGTCTCTTTGAATAATCCTTACTTTTCACAAGCGATAAAGTCTTTGTCGCGATCGCTTTTTTTATTGGCATCATAAAGCGCCTTTGAAACGTGAGGCTTGTATTTCGTTTTTCCTCCTTTATTTTTAACGGAAGATGTACGGGCTACGCCTCCTTTGTAGTCTTTATTCAATGCTGTACAGTTTTTATAAGCCTTCACCTTTGTTTTGGCACTGGCAACGTCATTTGCGCCAAACGAGAGACCTAAAACTAGTCCAAAAGATAGTAAAATAGCAAATATTCGTTTCAAAATACGTACTTACTTCCCTAAATATTAACTTTTTACTAATCATAATGTATCATTCCATTTTTTACAATCACTATTTTTCTGATTTTAAATAATACCCACTCTCACTTAGTCCACCCCTAAGAAAAGACCGCCAATTCAGCGGTCTCATAGATTTTTATTATTCATTTCCTTTCACCCTGTAATGGACCTCCCCGGGTTCTTTGCAAAAGGTGATTCCGCTTCCCGGTTCGTAATAAAAGGTCTTTTTACCCAATGAGCGTTCATGGAAGGTCGTATGCAGATAGGCTGCTTGATCCCTTTTGAAGGCGAGCTGATTTTTGCTTAAGTTTACTGGTAAGCAATGACCGTAGTTTGTGTGGACCAGTGTTTCCTTTTCGTTCATTTCCTCTAAGTCACGAATGTGGATGTAGGAAAACCAGACTCCTCCTCTTTTCCGGAATGAGCGGGTGGAGAACCAGACCATCCCCAGCTGGGCGTTTATGCAGACGGGCAGTCTGTATTTACCGCCCAGTACGGATTTGGCTGCTGCTAGTCCGCCATCCAGATCCAATCCAAAGTGGTTTAACGTGTTATTCAGGATTTCCTGGCGCGGTTGCCTAACATGGAAAGTGCTGTCTCCCTCCACTACCGTAGTCATCTCGACACCATTGGCGTCGTATCGCTCCATCATTCCTACCGTTTCCATATTCAATAAATAGTTTTTTCGTATCATCATTCCATTCACTCCCCATTTCACTATTCCTTTTTATGGAGTATACTGGACATAGAGGCAGGTATACTCCTGCTCGCAAGCCCTTAGGTGATTGTCTGACCGGACGTCCTCACCTAGGGGTTTTTTCACTTTTTCATTATCACATTTCCCCTCACCTCCTCAACAGCTATACAGCCAGCGTACTAGCTCTTCGATATTGTTTTTATCTTTGCTTAGGTGAAATAATGGCGGCCGCCCTTTGTATGTTCCTTTAAACTCCTTCCAAATGGGATTATCGGGGCTCCAGTCCACTTCTTTCAATTTTGACATTCTCGTGGCAATCAGCTGTTGTCTTTGTTCGATTGGCTGGTTTTCCATTTTGTCATTGACATAAAGGGCAACGGCAATGAAAAGCGGGTAACTGGCAAGCATGCATTTTGTGTAATCACCCATCTGTCCTGCCGGGTATATGTCGAATAGTTCATTAAGATAGAGATGAATGAGTGTGATGTATTCACTGTTCGATAGCGGACTTTGGGATACTTTCTCTTCGATGTTTACGTGTGCCTTCCCAGTCATGAAGATGCCGATGACCTGCCTTAATTGCGATAGCGATAAGAGGTTTTTATTGGCTGGACGATTGATGGAACGCTTTTCAAGTTCGACACCGGCTGTTTTTAGCGATTGATGGGTATGGAGCACCTGATTGGTAATGACGTTGAGGTTGTTTCGCGAGTCGAATGATATCCGTTTGGAAAGGGCCACTTTCTTCCCTTTTAGATTGAGATCCAGGTAGAGCTGGGATTCTTCCGCTCTTGTTAGCCCTTCAAATACTTGGATCGCAATCGAGCTGTCCTTCATGAGTGAATCCAGTTCGTATGCTAGTTTCACCTTTTCTTCACCTTTCTTTAACGCTTTAAGGATACTGTCCTCCAATTGCGCGAAAGCCGCTATTCGTTGTGTTCCGTCGATGATCGAAAGTTCGATGGGATCTCCATTAGGGGCTGCTCCTTCCCTGCTGCTGGCAACAAGCGGCGGCAGGTAGATATTTTTCGTTAACGCATTGTCCAAAAGATAGTTTTTGATCGACCGGACCCGCAGCTGGTTGATTTCCCTCGTGGCAATCTGACCGTTGCGATACATATGGACCAGCTCAATGATGGAGCAGGAAACCATCGTCCTTCTTTTCCGGTCCAATTCACCTAGAATCATGCAGCCATCCTCCTTCTTGTTCTATTTTTCGTTTGAACGCGAGAGCCGTTTTCTGGATGGCGTTTGTAGTCGAATGGTTTTTGACTCTTTTTTTCAAGGGGTCGTAAATGTGTGAATAAAGGGCATCATCATGCTTCCAAGTACAGGCTTTCTTCAAATGCAGCATATGATTTATTGCTTCTTCATAGGGGATTTCATGATGTTTACGGAGTTGGTGGATCGTTTGGGCAAGAGCTATTTGAATGCCGGAATACCCTGAAGTGAATGTAGTCCGGTCTGTCATCTTCTTCGGAAAGATTTCCAGCCATGACTCGAAAAACGCGGTCGCGGTGTTGATGATTTCGGCTTTGGTCATATCAACATAATTGGCTTTACCCGTTTTCGCGGTGACGTTTCCTTCAAATAAAGCAATAAGGCAGCGCCTCATGATCGTCAGCGTAGTCAGCGCCGTACATCTCACGGTGATCCTCGAAAGGGTGGCCTCTATCTCCATCTTACTTTCTAATATCCTGGCAATGTTCCGTGTTAGTTCTGCATATTCATCGCGCTGGTCATACTTCATCACCAAGCCGTTATGCGGCTCTTTTCGCTTCGTATTAATATCATTGAATAGCTGTCTTTCTTCATGCGTTTCCAGATTTAAATAGATTTGAATCGTGACCGGATAGGTTTTCAACTTATCAATTTGGTTTTGGAGCTTTGCCGCTTCGGGAAAGTTTCCGATTTCTTCTTCCGTTTCCTTCCGTGCCCTTAGGTGACTGATGGCTGAAATGAGGGCGTAGGTCCTATGCTGACCGTCAAGTATGTATATTTTACTTCCTGGTGGCAGTTCCCCGCCCACGGGCACTTCTTGGATCGCTCCCCTGCTCGAGAAGATGAATGGGGAAAAGTAAAAGTCCCCTTCCGATACAGAATCGATGATGAACTCCCTGATTTCAGTCCTTCGATTGAGATCAAGCTTTCTTTGAACCGCCTCATCGACTTCGAATATCGCCTCCAATGTCGAGAATTGAATCTGCGAAATTAATATTCTTTTCCCGAATTGGGTAAGGCTGTTTCCGGCTATCGTCACTTTTATTTCTTGATATGTCATTCACTTCACCTCTCTGCGACCATTATCCTATTTTATGCTTTTTTTGTAAAACCGCTCTTGTATTACCTCTTTCAAAATTGGTTCCCTTTTGTGACTGCTTTACCTGTTTGATTGGCTAACTCTTTACAAAATCTCATCAAAGGGCTATACTCTTTAATTTCCGTTTCAAATTTGCTACTGCAGATCTCTATTTTGTGTCCATTTAGAGAACAAACAGCCAAAATCCAGATAAAAGTGAAACGAAATGACATTTTTGTGAAGTTTTACGACTCGTCAAAAAAAGTCTATCTGAATGATAGACTTTTTTGACGTAGTTATTCTGCCAGCTTTATTTCAATTGCTAAATTCCGTAAATAATCCAATAAGGGCCGGACTTCCTCTGGAGCTGTTGTGTCTGTGAATGAGAAAGACTGCTTCTTCTTTTCATCGGCTATATCCAGCTGGTATGAAAACGAGTCGAACCCTTGCGTTTTTACCATTTTACTTTGGGCAGCATTATGAAGGTCAGCATGTTTCATTAAGTTCTGCAATTCCTCATACTTCTCTTTCGGCAATTCATCCGTATCTATCCCGAAATTCAAGTCGAGGTTGGCAAATCCCCCTATGCAGCTAAATTTGATATGCATGGTAGATGAAGCCTCCTATTCATGGATTATTTCTACTCAGGCACTCCAACCGCTTTAAAAGCATTTTCAATTGTCTTGATGGCTGTTTTCGTAACATCGCCGCTATCAACAAGTTTTTGCGCTGCCTTGATGACGATTTGCACGAATTGATTGAAATTCGCCGTCGCAAATAAATTCTGCATCGCATTGAACCAAATCAAGGCCGCTTTGTCCGTTCCAATTTCCATGGATACTAGATAAAAGGCCTTGTTTGGTATGCCGCTATTGATATGGACACCATGATTATCACGTTCTCCCTTATAGAAGTTCTTCATATGATCAGGCTGAATATCCTTACCCATTAACTTATTGTCAAATGCCGTACCTGGTGCCTTCATCGAACGGAGTGCCTGCCCTTTCAGTGTCGGTCCCATTATATCAGCACCGATCAGCCAATCGGCATCTCCTGCAGTTTGCTTTAAGTGAAATTGTTTTATGGCAACTCCAAACACATCTGAAAGATGTTCGTTCAATGCCCCGGACTGACCTTCATACTCCAATCCACTTGTGAACTGCGTAACCCCATGTGTCAATTCATGTCCAATTACATCGAGTGAATTGGCAAAATTGCTAAAGATGACCCCATCGCCGTCACCAAATACCATTTCATCTCCGTCCCAATAAGCATTCGTGAACTTATTGCCATAATGAACGTTCAGAATGAGATCAAGACCTTGGTTATCAATTGAATTACGGTGCAAAACATCCTTGAAATAATCACGCACAACTCCGCTATAATCATATGCAGCGTTAACAATAGGATCTGCACTTGATCGGTCTCCTTCTTTCCTAGCCTCATTCTCCCGGAGTTTCGTTCCTCCCTTGCAATCGTAAACATGACGGGCAGATTCACCTTGACGTTCAGATCCTGCATCCGTCAGTGCGACAACACCGTCAATATCGTATTCTTTCAATATTCTGCGCCTGCGCATTTGACGGCTTTTCGCTAAACTGATCCGTGCTTCCTCCACTTCATTTTGTGCCAAATTCTCAAGAATATAGTTAGGTACGATGAAACACTGACACTTCAATTTGGAACAACCTTTTTTATGCATATGCGTCACTCCTTCATGTTTTTTTACGATCTATTATCATATCGTTTATCAAACCGCTCTCATGCTCAATAGCTGTTTATCTGATCCGTTCACATTTGCTGCTCATCCTATCTTCAACACATTTCTCTAGACTACTTTCGCCGCAACTACCTCATTTCCCTCCATTCCTCCCTGCCCCACTGTTTGCTAACTCTTTCTCAGGGAGTTCACTCCTTAGTTACAGTTGTTCTTCTTAGTTGATATGACTTCTACTCTATAACAAATACAAACTTCCTTTTTTTAATAAATTTCATATTTTTCTCACAATTTTCTTTTATCATCTATATAAGAATACGACTCGGAGGTTCTGTATAAATGGAAACTAAACAACCAAACACCTCTCTGTATAGAACAGTATGGAGATGGCATTTTTACGCTGGAATCATTTTTGCACCCTTACTTATTATTCTGGCAGTTACCGGCTCAATCTATTTATTTAAGCCGCAGATTGAACAATTTCTTTATCAAGACTACCAAGCGGTTACACCTCAAGGAGATAGATTGCCGGCATCCCAGCAGATTGAGAATGTGAAGGAACTATACCCTGATGCAGTGGTGACAAAGTATCATCCCGGAGAAAATGCATCTCGTTCGAGTGAAGTAAGCATCACTTCTAATAAAGAGTCTCTTACGATTTTCATGGACCCGTATACTGGTAAATCTATTGGAGAGTTAAATGATGAAGACAGAATCATGGATAAAATCGAGGAAATTCATGGTGAACTGATGGCTGGTACCTTAGGAGATAGAATTGTAGAGTTAGCTGCGTGTTGGGCAGTTGTGTTAATTGTCTCTGGACTTTATTTATGGTATCCCAAAAAGAATCAAAGCCTTTCTGGTGTTCTTTTTCCAAGACTAAAAAAAGGGAAACATATTTTCAGAAGAGATTTACATGCAGTACCTGCCTTTTGGATAACTGCAGGCATGTTATTTTTAATCATGACAGGATTGCCTTGGTCAGGTTTTTGGGGAAATAACTTTCAATTGTTAGCTACCAACTCCGGATCTGGGTATCCTCCTTCCATATGGACAGGAAGTGCTCCAACTTCCTCAATTAAGACAAAAGACATTGCAGATGTTCCCTGGGCAGCAGAAAATTTAGATGTACCACTCTCAGATATTCAAGGCTTTATCCCACTTTCCATTGATGATGTAGTTACGATAGCAAATCGTGAAGATATGCATCCAAGTTATAGCATTAATATTCCACAAGAAACAGAGGGCGTTTATACATTGTCAGCTTTTCCAGCGAAAGCCCAAGATGAAGCGACCATTCATATTGACCAATATTCCGGTGCAGTTCTAGCTGATTATCGTTATGACCATTACGGTTTAATAGGGAAAATAGTTGCTTGGGGAATTACCCTGCACAAGGGGACTCAATTTGGTTTGATTAATCAAATCATCAGCCTTCTTATTTGTTTAGGAATCATGTTTGTTGCATGTAGCGGTTTTTATTTATGGTGGAAGCGAAAGCCGAAAAAAAGCTTAGGTGCACCAAAAGCTCCTCAAATAAAGAACATAAAACTCTTTCTATTTCTGTTAATAGGCCTTGGAATTTTGTTTCCTTTGGTTGGTTTGTCTCTTATTGTTGTTTGGCTAATCGACTGGTTGATTATTAAAAAAATATCTGCAGTCAAAAATTTTTTGAATGCCTAATTCGAAATGTGAAGGGTGGCTTTTGCCGTGAAAAAAAATATATGCATTTCTTTCATCTTTATTTTCAGCATATTGCTAAGTGCGTGTTCACTTGAAAAGGATGTCACTGATCTATACAAAGAAGAAACACCGCTTGAAGCCGAAATAATTATACCAGCATCCTTTTCAGCTAATACACAGGAGACCATAAAGGCTGTGCTTACTAAAGGTGGTAAAATGGTTGAAAACGCAGATTTTGTTCATTTTGAGATATGGAAACAAGATGGCTCGCTCAAATATAGTATGGAACAGGCTGAGGAAAAGGGAAATGGTACTTATACTTTAAGTAAAAACTTTGATAGTGATGGCCTATATTATATAAAAGTACATGCTAGTAACGATGATTCAATCATTATGCCTCAAAAACAATTTATCGTAGGAAAACTGTCTGAAAGTGAATTGGAATTCTTGCAAAAAGGAATCCAAAAAAAAGCAGAAAGTCATGAACATCATCATTAAAAATTCATAAAAAATCCGGTTTTCAATTGAAAATCGGGTTTTTTTTGAATCTGAGAGAATGCATTTACAGTACTTCACCTATGTTTATTAAATTATTCTGCTCGTGCTGCATATACTGCTTTAAACAAGGAATCTTCCTCGGAACATAAACAACATTAAGGGAGGGCATAGCATTGGTAACTTCACAGGGAACTGCTTCGGTTACCTTTCCATTCCCATCTATATGGGGTATCCACTCTTCAATAGCTGGCAGAACGATTATTTGGGGCACATTTTCCATTCATTCCATTATAGATAATAGGGTGGTTGGTACGGTTAATTTTCGCGGCAGACCCATTCCGATTAATGGATTTTGGAATGAAAACACCAAACAAATCGCATTTGATTCACCTTATGCCACATTCTCTGGCAACTTAACCATAATCGATGATCAACAGAGCAGAATTCGGCATTTCATTCTTCAAGGACGTTTTCTTATGAAACCTCCCTCTCTGCAAGCAGGTGAGTCTGGATCGTGGATTGCCACTACAGATATAGCTCTGAATCAATTTCCTGTTAGCAATGCTTATACCGGGCAATTGCCTCCTGTTGGAGCTTTTTTAACATCTAATTTCCTTCATCAGCACCAGAATTTTTTGGGAAGAACAATATAGGGTCATCCTTTTTTTGTAGACAGGGTGTTTAAGATAGATAATCGTCTCTGGATTAGGGGCATTCTTTTACTTAGATGCGCGGAAGTGAACGTAGGCAAGGAGGCATACAAGTGATTCCATTGATTCAGGTTCGCAGCACGTTGCTTCACTGGCGTTCAGCTGATTGCAATGCTTCCCCGTCTTGGTATCGTTTTGCCTATTTGAGATAGTTATTTTGGTAGATAGGTTATGAAGCCGATCATAAAAATGGGAATATGGATTGACAGCATTTTCCCTGTACTTCATACTATTGTATCAATAGAAGTGACAGAATATTTGGTTAATTAGGAGGGTGAAGCTATGAAATTAGCAGATGTTCTAGCAGAAAAGGGTTTTCAAGTGGCTCAAGTATTAATATTTGAGGATAACTGGGGGTATGACATGTGACTAAGCACAGAATCCTTTTAAGCATTCCCATTTTGCTATATGGAATGTACATATTTGTTGTCATTCAAAGTGATAAAGATGTTCCACTTTATTTGCATCTCCTATTCGCAATTTACTTGATGTTTTTTGTACATTATGAAGATAACACAGAAGGAAAGCATGACGGATTTTGAGAATTTCGAAGCTAAAGCAATCCGTGATAGAAGACGTTTTGACTTCAGCTGAATGTATCGAGCTGCCCACAGGCTGAGTCCGTTGTAATCCCTAGGTTGTTAACACGTGAGCCATGTTTAGTATGACCACCCCAATATTTATTCCAAAATCATTAATAAAGCCTAAAAAAGCCTCAACTCCTTAAAGGAATTGAGGCTTTCACTATTTATCAGTTTTATTTTGGTTCCAATTAGATGATACGAGTTGTAACGATGCCTTCGATTTGTTTGATTTGATCTTCCAAGGCAGGAATGATATCGCCGTTTACTTCTCCATCAATGTCGATGATCGTATATGCATATCCCCCACGGCTTCTGTTAACCATGTCAGCGATGTTCAAATTAAAGCTTGATACAGCCAGCGTGATTTGCCCAACCATGTTCGGAACGTTTTCGTGGAAAGTTGCCACACGACGGTTTCCTGTAAAAGGAAGGGAAGTATTCGGGAAATTCACAGAGTTCTTGATGTTCCCTGTTTCTAAAAAGTTCTTCAACTGACGAGCTGCCATGATGGCGCAGTTTTCCTCTGATTCTAGCGTAGAGGCACCAAGATGCGGAATTGGAACGACATTTTTCATTTTCAACACGTTTTCATTCGGGAAGTCAGTAATGAACTTGCCTACTTTTCCGCTTTCAAGTGCAGCTTGCATATCATTTTCATTCACTAGCTCGCCGCGTGAGAAATTCAAGATATGTACGCCCGGCTTCATGATGCTGAATGTTTCTTGGTTAAACATTCCTTTTGTGTCGTCAGTTAATGGAACGTGTACTGTAATATAATCAGATTCTGCAAACAATTCTTCAATTGTCATGGCGCGCTGTACATTGCGGGATAAGTTCCAAGCTGTATCAACAGAGATGAACGGGTCAAAGCCAATGACATCCATGTCCAAATCAAGCGCGTCATTCGCTACAAGTGCACCGATTGCTCCTAAACCGATTACGCCAAGAGTTTTTCCCTTGATTTCTTTACCAACGAATTGTTTCTTTCCTGCTTCGACAAGCTTCGGAATTTGTTCCCCTTCGCCTTCTAGCGTCTTTGTCCAAGCCACACCGGCAAAAAGGTTACGAGATGAAGCCATTAATGTCGTTAGCACCATTTCTTTTACAGCGTTTGCGTTAGCCCCAGGTGTATTGAAAACGACAATTCCTTGCTCAGTGCATTTGTCGACCGGAATATTATTGACTCCAGCCCCTGCCCTTGCGATTGCTTTTAACTGATCGCCGAATTCCATAGTATGCATATTAAAGCTGCGAAGAACGATCGCATCAGGGTTTTCACTATCATTGTCGACTTTAAAATCGCCTTTATTGAAAACATTCAGCCCGCTTTCGGCAATATTATTTAACGCTTTGATCGTTTTGACTTTTTCTAAAAGTATTGTGCTCATTTTGTTAGCTCCTCTTTTGATTATGATGTTTTTGAAATTTCAAAATATTAACTTTAAACCTTTACTATCTGTTAATATACAGAAAGAGGCAAGGGATAAAATCCCTTACCTCTGCCCAGGCGAACGGCTACGACACTATGTGTTCCCTCACGGTTATCCGTGTTTCGCCAGTTGCACATAGTCTTTTTCATTTATTTTATTCTATCAAACTATTCAGCAATCTTCAATACCATTTTAAAGGTTTATCTCTTTTTTTGCAGAAGCCATAACTCAATAGAAATATCGACGAAACTTGCAGTTTTATCTCCGAAAATGGGAATATATCGTCGAAAACTATCTTTTTATTATAACTCTAAATAGTAATAAGACTAAAAACAGGAAGGAAATGATCATGAACGTAATGGTCGTTGTAAACAGGGTGACCCATCCGCTTGCCTCTTTGTATGGTGTAAACTCCATTTTTTATATCATGTTCCTCTGCAGCATTATTCATTCTATCTAGCGAAGTTTCACTATTTGGGACAGACGCGACAAAGTATTGATCCTTTTTATACCCTGCCAGCCGACCGCTTATTTCTATCACACTTTTTCGCTGCTCCACCTCTATTAATGTCACTTTTCCATCCGCTAAATTTGTAAAAAATTCATCGTCAGTTAATTTCTCAGTCGGTTCTTCGTCATTATTAAAAACCAGCAAAACCCCCAAGATAGTCAAGAAGCTTATTAAATAAAATATTTTACTACGGAAAATCTGTTTCATCTCATTCCTTCTCTCACATTAAACAAACTATAGGAAATAGTAACATACAAAGTTAATTATTGGAATATCTCGGGCCAATTAGTTGCTAATTGGATAATATTAGTAAAAAATAGGAAGTATAGCAAACTTAAAAAAGGAGGAAACACTATGCTAATAAGAGAGGCGACGTTGGCTGATGCGGAAGGGATAGCGAAAGTCCATGTGGATTGCTGGCGGACCACTTATAAAGATATAATGCCGAGTGAATTTTTAGATGAACTTTCTTATGAGAAAAGGAAAGACATATGGATAAAGAATATAACTAGTAATGGAAATCATGTTTATGTCGCAGAAAATAACGAAGGAAAAATAGTAGGATTTATATGCGGAGGGAAAAGGGAGACGAATCAAGTTGAGGATTCGGGCGATTTAACTGCGATATATATCCTCGAAAATTCACAAAGAATGGGAATAGGTAAGAAACTCATCAAAGAATTATTCTTTAAATTCGAAGAACTGGGATTCAAGACAATTTTCGTAGAGGTGCTTGAAGATAATAAATCTCGATACTTCTATGAGGCATTTGGTGCTGAATTGCTTAAAACCGAAAAAATCAAAATTGCTGGTGCTGAATTGAACCTATTGGTTTATAAGTGGAAAGACATTAGCCCCGTATTGTTATGAATGAAATTCAGCTAAGATTGCTAGAAAAGGCACAATCCTTCGTGAAGGATTGTGCCTTGCTTTTTATTCTTGATTAAATCCGCTTTCGTCCATGTAAAATACTTCCCAAGAATGCCCGTCGATATCCAGAAAACTCCAACCGTACATGAAACCATGATCAATGGCTTCATTGAAAGGCTTTCCGCCAACATCCAGTGCCCTATTCACGATCTCATCGACTTCTTCCTTGCTTTTAACGGACAGGGCGACGATGGTTTCCTTACTCGCTGCAGAATCAGGGATTTCCTTCTTGGTAAACGTTTTAAAGTAGTCTTCCACTAACAACATGACATATATGGACTCACTTATAACCATGCATGTCGCATTTTCATTGGTCATTTGCTCGTTAAACTCAAAACCGACCTTTGTGAAAAATTCTACTGAGGCATCCAAATCTTTAACAGGCAAGTTTACAAAAATCTTTTCTGCTTGAACTCCCATCCAATTCACCCTCGCTTGATTTTATTTGTTCACTCACCTACTATTCGCTGCAATTTTCGATTTTCCTGCTTGCAGCCTGAAAGGAGAGGTCATCATGGAATCTTTCTTTCACTTCAGATAAACACTCATGATCTCCGTATCGTTAATAGTTGCTTGTGTATTATTTGTTTTTTCCAGTTTTTCAACCAGCTCGCCATTCGTGACAACGATCGGAGTAACGATGCTTGGAGCGTTGGATTTTAGAAAATCGATATCAAATGTCACAAGCTTGTCTCCTGCTTTTACCCTTTGCCCTTCTGCGACATGGACTTCAAATCCTTCGCCTTTAAGGTTAACTGTTTCCAATCCAATATGAATCAACAATTCTATGCCATTCTTCGTACGGAGGCCTAGAGCATGTTTAGTATGAAAAACCTGGATCACTTCTGCATCGATTGGAGATACGACCAACCCTTCCTCAGGAAGAATCGCTATTCCGTCCCCCATCATTTTCCCGGAAAACACCGGATCCGGAACATCTTCTATTTTTATTACTTGTCCGTTTATAGGAGCAAGCAGTTGTTCCACACTTTCTTTTTTACTGAATAATTTTTTGAACATATTATTTCCACCTTTCTCTTTCGGTCCTTAAATCCTGGCAGCTCATACTCTCATATATTAAGCATTTTGTGAATTCTGATAATAATCGATGTTATTTTTTCTTTTGAGATTTGCCTACTGCTTTTTTCTTTTTGTTCGCTTCCACTCTAAATATAACCATCTCGGTTATTAATTCATAAGGAATTGGCTTGTTTAGTGGAAACTGAACGGCCCCTTTTGAACATTTATATTCAGATAAGGCAGATTCAAACGCAGAGATCGCGCTTGGAGTTGGATAGAATCCTATATGTTTTTTATAGGCAGCGAAATGTACTAGATTTCCATATAAAACAAAGGTAGGCATTTGATAACTTATCTTCTCTTCTGCATCCGGTGCTGCATCCTTTATGACTTTTCTTAACGTTTTTAATATCTCCTGAACTTCCTCGGGAAATTGTATGATATATTCATCAATTGAATGAAATGTATTGGTTCCCACCATCATTTCTCCTTTCAGAACCCCAAACTACAATACTCTTATTATAACATTCTCCACCCGCTAACCCCCGGATTGAACCCTTTTGTATTTCGCTAGCCTATTTTTTTAAAAACTCTTCCATTCTATTCATTACACCTTCCAGCACGATGATCGTCCTTGAAGTATCGAAAGGTTCAATATCCAAGGAATGATTTGCATGCGGGATTTTATTCATGCTTATGTTCGGTTTATTTTCAATCGCTTGAATTTTATCTGGAATATAATGATGACCTTTTTCACCAACAACTATATGTGCTGAATGATTGCAGCTCAATACCCCATCAAAAATCGAATCGAACTTCAATAGCGGCGTCAGCAAAATCATTTTGGCATTCGTAAACCGCTCACTTTTCATGATTCCGTTGATGATGGGGATGGTGCCAAGTGATTTGCCTAGAAACACAGTTCCTTGATATTCATGATTTTGAAGCACTTCCGTAATGACGGGATTGATATCATTAACGATCACTTTTGTGATATCCACCAATGGATGCTTGAATATATCCTGGTCGTAGGCGTAATGAATATGCACGACATCATACTGATTTTGAAGCATGATCATCGTCGAATAATAGAATAGCGGCTTCTCATACGTGTACCCCGCACCCGAAAACATAAAACAAACGGCCGGACTTCCGGTTTCAATATGTGTGTATGTAATTTCTTTTTCATTACTATTTACTTTTCTTTGGTTAACCTCCATGATAGATTCCTCCCATTCCATCGTTTGCTCTATATATTCATTAGCTACCCGCTGCATTCCTCCTTAATCGATACTATCTAGATGGAACCCAAGAATAAGGTTTCGTTTTTCATCAGGAATAGGTATACTTTAGCTATCAACCTATTTTATGGAAATTATTTGATGATCGATCAATCCATGCCTTAAAGGAGAGTGTGTAATGAAAATCAAAACGTTATGTTTCATTCTTGTCCTGCTAGTCACTGGTTCCATGAGCACGATTCATGCAAGTGCTAACGATCAAAAGGTGAAAGAACTGGATATCGGGGATTCCTTCGATGGTGCGGAAGGCACGATGGTACTCCAAAACTTTAAAAATGATAAGGTATTTATCTATAATAAACAGAGAAGTAAAGTACGCTACACACCAGAATCGACATTCAAAGTGGCGAATGCATTAATCGGTTTACAGACAAAAGCGGTGAGCGATGAATATGAAGTGAAGCGCTGGGATGGCGTAATCAGGGAATTTGAAGATTGGAACAGAGATCATACGCTTGCTTCAGCCATGAGGCATTCCGTGATTTGGTATTATCAAGCAATGGCCCGCGATATCGGGGCGGAAAACATGCAGCAGTATGTGAACCTGCTCGATTACGGCAATCGTGATATCTCCGGCGGGGTCGATCAGTTCTGGCTGGACAGCAGCATAAAGATTTCCGCCCGGGAACAAGTCCAATTCATGGAAAAGCTTGTAGAGGAAAAGCTGCCTATCGATAAGCAGCATATGAGAACCGTAAAGAGAATCATGATCAATGAAGAAGCGGACTCATATGTCCTCCATGGAAAAACCGGTACACGCCTTTCTGATATGGGATTGGGCTGGTATGTGGGGTACATCGAAACGGACAAAGGAAAATGGGCCTTCGCAACGAACATGGACGGCAGCGGAAGCAAAGCCAAAACGATTACGCTTGAAGCCCTGAAAGAGTTGGAAATCATAGAAGAATAAACGTTCACGCATGCTCTTAATTAGGGCATGCGTTTTGTATTGTCTTAAAGAAATCTGATAAACCGTGGGTAATAGGCGGCACAGACTTTATAATCAAAGAAAAAGGACATCCGCCAAAAGCAGATGCCTTTTTCTTCTTGACGGGAGTCAAGTTAACCCTATCTCCCTTTTTCTGCTTTGTTTTAATAACGCAGGCTTTTGAACTTGCTGTGAGAGTGCGGTACATTCAGCAAATGAAAACTGTTTACACCCTTTACAACGGTTCTCATCCAGTTTGGATAAAGCTTTATTGATGGCATCACCCGTACTGGAAAAGAACTGTTCCTCACCAACCAGTTCAATAAATCCGGTTTTTCTCAGCATTTCTTTAGGTTCCTGTTGAATTCCTGAAATCAGAACTTGTAGATTATGAAACTTGAATTGCTTCACGATGTCGGTTAGCAGTGCTTCCCCCGATGTATCGATGAAGGACACATTGCTCATTCTTAATAGGAGGACTTTTGGTTTTGATCGCATTATTTCCTCGATTTCTTCTTGCAGCCTTTCGATTGTGCCAAAGAATAAAGGTCCTTCTATCGTATAAATGTTAATCTGCGGGCAGCTTGAACCTTGTTGCACCATTTCTGGTTTAACTAGTTTATCAGCTGGATCTGGTAATACCTTTGATAATTTCAATGTACCGCTCATCAGTTTAACGAACGATAGAATGGCTAATAGTAATCCGATCCCGACGCCTGTTGTCAGGTCAATCACTACGGTTAACACGAAGGTAACGAGCAATACGACCGAGTCCATGGTTTTGGCTTTTAAAATATGCGAAAATTCTTTGCGTTCGCTCATGTTCCATGCAACAAACATAAGAATCGGGGCCATGCTGGCCAAAGGAATGGCCGAAGCATAAGGCGCCAAACTGACTAACACCAGCAATACCACCAACCCATGAATCACGCCTGATATGGGGGAGACTGCACCGTTTTTAATATTCGTCGCAGTACGGGCGATGGCACCTGTAGCCGGAATGCCTCCAAATAAAGGCGTAATCATATTGGTCAATCCTTGTCCCATCAGCTCTTTATTGCTGTTATGTTTACTGTTGGTCATGCCGTCTGCCACTACAGCGGATAAAAGTGATTCAATACCTCCAAGCATGGCGATGACCAAAGCAGCCGGAAGGAGTTCAATCACCAGACCGCCAGTGATATGGGGAAACTGAAAATGGGGCAATGTATTAGGAATGGCGCCATATGCCGATCCTATGGTCGCTACCTGACCTGGAAAGAATAAGCTGGCGACAAGAGTTGATACAATCAATCCCAGCAATGCTCCAGGGATTTTCGGTAAATATTTTGGAGTTAATATGACGAGAGTCAGACTTATGCTAGCTACCAGTACACTATAGATATTCACTGTATTGAAGTTCACTAAGATTTCTTTCATATTTAAAAGAAAGACCTCTTCTTTTTTTAAGTTACTGAGTCCAAAGAAATTGGCAATCTGCCCCGAGAAGATGATCACGGCAATTCCAGCTGTAAAGCCGATGGTAACTGGACGCGGAATAAACTTGATGAATCTTCCCAGTTTGAAGACACCTAAAAGAAAAATCATGATACCTGCCAGGAAACCGGCGATTAACAGTTTTTCATATCCGAACTGCATGACCACCCCTAACAAGACCGGGACAAAGGCTCCAGTCGGGCCTGCAATTTGATATTTCGATCCGCCAAAAAGGGAGACCATGATTCCTGCAATAATCGATGTGTACAGTCCGTATTCCGGCCTTACTCCAGAAGCAATGGCAAAAGCCATCGCTAAAGGAATCGCTACTATCCCAACTACAACCCCGGCAACCAGGTCTTTCTGAAAATGGCCTAAGTTATATCCTTCAAACCTGCTAGAACTCTTCATTTTATCGCTCCTTCTTTTATTGAATATGCATTTCTTCCTTGCTGACAATATTGCTATATCCATCTATGATTCGATCCAGTTTACCCGTTTCGGGATGGATGACCATACCGTGGACGGCAATGGAATCCGGTAATAATGGATGGTTTTTGATCAAATGGACACTATTCCTTACACTCTCCTCAACGCATTGAAAGCCTGTCAGCCACTTTGATAAATCAATACCAGAGTTTGTAAGGAGATCAATTTGCTCCTGGCTGATTTTCTTCTCCTTTGCGGCATCAAGCAGTGAAGAGGATTGAAGCCCCACCATACCGCATCCGTGATGTCCGATCACACACACTTCCTCCACTTTCAGCTCATAAATGGCGACAAGGATACTGCGCATAATGCTGCCAAATGGATGAGAAACAATGGCTCCGGCGTTTTTAATGATTTTCGCATCTCCATTTCTTAACCCCATCGCCTTTGGAAGCAATTCCAATAGCCGGGTATCCATGCACGTTATGATGACGATCTTTTTATCTGGATACTTTGTCGTTTGAAACCTTTCATATTTGTTTTGATCGACAAACGTCTTGTTGTAATCCAGAATGCTAGAAATAACTGACATTACTGATTCCCCTTTCTCTTTGCAAAACTTTGTTAAGGTGTAGAAATATGATGGAGTGTTTTATGTACAATAATCCAGATGCCTTTCATCCACTCGCTTCTTTGGCTCTGTTTTATCATTTGGTGCTTTATTCCATGTTAGAGATAGTTAATTAGAGTTAAATGATAGAAGGATTAGAAATTGGTGAGAATTATTACAGTTCCTTCTCTTTTTTTTTGCATTTTTCTTACTCACCAAAGCCAAAAAGGGTGATGCATATTAGACAGCTAATAGCATCACCCTTTTTTTTGCTTTATTCAATTTACGTCTTGATAAGTAAACCCTTATGAGCCACTATTTTATTCAGGGCCATCATTATCGTTCTCTTCGTCATCTTCCCATGTGATTGTTTTTACTTCCTTCGTGTAGCCGTCCACTTGAACGACTGCGTCTCGATCGTCCTCCAATTCAACTTCGACCAAATAATAAGGTGTCTGATCTAGAGGTTGATAAAATTCTGTATCGTCACCTGTTCCTTTTACATGTTTTTCGGCAATCGCAATTGCTTCGCTTTCTGTAATGATACTATCTGCCACCAGTGTCGAGTCAATTATAGCTCCTGTATATGGATCGAGTATCAAGGTGATTTTTTCGTTATTCTTATTTACCACTGCTTTATAAAAGGAGTTGTCTTTCTCCTGTACAAAATCAATTTGTTCCAGGTCACCTTGTGAGGAAATACGCGTCTTTATTTCGTTTTGGGTCAGTTGCTTTTGAGGTATTTTTTCCGTAGTCGCTTCAGCTGTATGACCTATGGTTTCTTTTTTTATAGAACGGACTTCCCCGCTTTTCGCATCCATCCTAATTTGATAGACCCCGGTTTCAAGCTGCATTTCAATCTGATATTCTTCACCTTCACTTTTCGTTGTCTTCATAATGGTTCCAGGAAATTTATCCTTTGCTGTCTGGTTCACTTCTTCTTTCGTCAAACTTTCCGCGGATAATGATGGAGCCCACCATTGAAATCCGACGAATGATAGCAGACCAAAAACGAGAGTCGATCCGGCTGTTATCAGCACTTTTCTAATCTTCATCGTATCCCCCATCCAACATCATTCTGGCTTAATTAAATAAAAGTGTAACGATCGTTCCCCTGCCTTCGAGACTGTCCATTTCAATCCGCACATCTATTGCATCAGCAATTTCCTTTGCCACGGAAAGCCCCAATCCTGATCCGCCTTGCTTTCTGTTTCTAGCTTTATCTACACGATAAAAACGATCGAACACTTTTGGCAATTCAGCCTTTGGAATTCCATCCCCTCTGTCTTCGATGCGGATATATGATTCATTACCTGTTTGTCCTATGTAGACGGAGATTAGCTCGTCACTATACTTTCTGGCATTGTCTAAAAAAATAAACAAAAGCTGTTTTAACTTTTGAACATCCGTTACTGCTTCAATTGCATCGCCACTATAAATCTCCACTGTCCGATTGTACGCATTCTTATATACTTTCGCTAACTCTGCCATGATATCGGTCAGATTGACGTTTTCCTTCTCTATATTCCATTTTTCCTGATGCTTTGCAAGCAGGAGCATTTGCTCAGTCATCTCTCTCATTCTAATGGCTTCAGAATGAATGGCCTCTATGGATTCATCAAACAAATCAGGACGCTCCAACCCTTTTCTCTTCAAAAGGCTTGCATAGCTTTCGATGACAGTTAGCGGTGTTTTTAATTCATGTGAAGCATTCGATACGAATTGCTCCTGTTTTTCGAAGTTGGCCTGCAGTAAATCGATCATGTGATTAAATGTTTTTCCCATTTCCACAAGCTCATCCTTTGATTTTTCTTCTAGGCTAAGCCGCTTAAATTGGCCGCTAGTTTGAATTTCCTTCATCGTATCGATCATCGATCGAATCGGACGGGCGATGAAGTTACTAAGAATAGTGCTTGATATCAGAACAGGTATCATGGCAATGATGGTTACTGCGATTAATACGATGCGCAGAACAGCGAGCATTTCTTCGGTTGCTGACATGCTTTTGGTGATTTGAAGATTAACTACACTTCCATCCCCCCAAACGATCGGGTTTGAAACGAATACATACTTTTTCTGCTGATAAGTGATGATCTCGCTCTTCTCACCGGGGTAAAAGCTGCTATTTCGATTGCTTAATTGTTTTTCAGAATTGGATGTAACAGCTGTTCCTTTTCGTTGACCTTCGATTACGATACCAATCATGCCATCTATAGGCAGATAGGCTCGAAGTAAATCATTTGGAGATATATTATTAACATTTTCACTAACATCAAAGGCAATTTTCCCTGTCTCCGCTTTCGCACGATTCATTTCATTCACCATCATCAGATTACTGAAAACAAAATAAATGGAAACATTCATCAAAAGCAGCAGGAAAATGAATAACACCGCTGTATATAAGTTTATTTTCTTGCGAAGTCTCATTTTGCTTCCTTCATGACGTAGCCAACGCCTCTTACGGTATGAATGAGCGGCGTTTCAAAGCCATGTTCGAGCTTTTTGCGAACATAACGGATATACACATCCACAACGTTTGTTTCTCCCTGGAAATCATACCCCCAAACCGCTCCCAGAATTTGATCACGGCTTAGCACCTGACGCTTATTCTTCAGTAAATATAGAAGTAAATCATACTCCTTTGGCGTTAGTTCAATATGGCTATCACCTCTAATGACTTCGCGTGTTTTGACATTCACTTTTAAATCGGCAGTATTTAGCCATCCACCGATTTCAGCTTCCATTGAAGGTGCTGCAGGCCGCATTCTTAAAACCGCACGAATTCGGGCAAGCAATTCCTCAATTTGGAAAGGTTTGGTGATATAGTCATTCGCGCCGAGATCAAGACCGGAAACTTTATCTTCAACCGAGCCTTTTGCCGTTAACAGGATGACAGGAGTGATATTATTCTTCGTTCGAATTTTCCGAAGCAGCTCGATCCCGCTTATACCCGGAAGCATCACATCCAATAAGATCAAATCCCACTTTCTTGATTGATATGCCTCAAGGGCCTCCTTGCCGTCCATTGCCTTGCCGACTTGATAGCCTTCGATTTCAAGCTCCAATTCAAGCAGCCTTAAGATCTTTTCTTCGTCTTCCACGATCAGTACTGATTCTTTATTCATTTGGAAGACCTCCTTTTGTGTGGGACTCTCCCCATTTATGTATTCTGTGAAACAACGATACTACAGATGGAATAAGATGAAAATAGTGTATTATGACGAGATTAATAGGTGTATGATTTGCTTCCGGCGAAGTGTCCCGCTAAAGGTAATCCTGCAAAACAATCTTTCAAAACTACCGAATCAATTTAAATAGCCATATTCTTTTCGAAAGAATATGGCTTAATTTATTCACTCTTTTAGCTGATTCATCGCGCCCGTTTGTTGAACAAGGCTTCAATTAATATCCCCTAAATAAACTGGAGACTTTTCATGATTAACATGCTGTATGATATATTTCCTTAGTTCTTTAGGATATATCCTATACTGAAGTAAATCATTAATATGTATCCATTCTACCCCTACTTGGTGACTACCTGGATTGGTAGGCGCTTTATTACTTTTTTCCTTTACCAGGTTGCAAACAAAATAGTATTCAACTTGGTGAACATGAAAATCGAATGAAGAATGCTCGTGGTTTTCTATATACTCACGAATATGAAGCAGCTCTCCAATCTCCACTTCTTCTCCAACCTCTTCCATGCACTCTCTTAATAATGCGTCATGAATGGTTTCACCATGTTCTTGTCCACCGCCGGGGAAAAGATAAAAACACCCATCATCATCTTGATTTTTTGTGTTAATAAAATCTTATTTCCACCCATTGTTGAAGAAGAACATCCTTTGACCCATAATTTTTATCTATAAAATTAGAGAATATCGAACACGGGATAAGTTAAGGTGCATAAAATAGGATTGTGATATTTATCTATATTTTTGAAAGGATGTAATATTGTGTATCCTTCTTACACTAACCCACACCATCTCAAACAAGAAACATTGTCACAGGTTGGCCCTTGGGTACAGTATGGTTTAAACGAAGCTCAAAAAACATCTGTCCCTCATGCAATGATGGAAATTGCAGCTATTGCCTATCTGATGGGTAAAGGATATGATCCAAGGATGGCGCATCAAATAGTCGAATCATGGGAAGTTAATGAAATGTTTTAACTGCTGTAGCAATAAAGATTAATCAGTACTCTTTAACCCCCATATTAAATAAAAAATATCCATTTTGAAAAAGGTTTGTTCAAAATGGATTTTCTTGTGATTCATTATTCAGTTGCTTACACTGTTAAGGTCCACAAAAAAAATCAGGCACCTGTAATGGATGCCTTTAAATAGTCGAGCTATCTAGTGATTCGTTTACTTCATAGAAGTTTTTAAGATCTAGTTTAATACTACTCTAAAAACACCCGAAAATGGGTCTTATTTTAAACGATAAATTTTACTCGGTCTTCCTCGAGAAGAATAAGATTCCTCACCAATGATTTCTGCTAAGTTAACTTCACATAAACTTACTACAATGCGCCGTGCATTGCTTTCATCCCAATAGAGATGTGTTGTTAAATCTTTTATTGTAAAATCTTTCAATTTCATTCTGTTGACTAAAGCATACAATTTATTATAATTTTTCACACTTATTTTAGCCTTTTTTAGTTTTTCCATAAAATTCTTGTCATCTATCCGGTAAGAAAAACGTAATTCTTCCTCTTCACCTGCAGACTCAATCATTGTTCCATCCTCTTGTACAATGACGATGCCCTTGTCTGACTTTTCTTTTGAAAGTTGGATGGCACGTTGAGCGTTTATTTCTGCTGAGTGAAGTGTTTGCCCATATCCAATACCTACATGACTTCAAGTATCATTCACCCCACATTTAGTGTGCAATGGTTCATCAACAAGAAAAAGGCTGCCTAAGCAACTCCCAGACTGTAGACAAACTCGATGAAGAAGAACAAGTTCGTCTCAATTTTTATTTAGGTTTATAAAACCTAGAACGTCGATTTTCACTCCAGGCACTCGCTTTCCGCGGGCGGTCCGGGAGCCTCCTCGGCGCTTTTGCGCCTGTGGGGTCTCCCCATGACGCGCTTTTCCCGCAGGAGTCTCGCACCTTCCGTTCCAATCAATCCTGTTTTGAAATTTAGATAAAACCCCTTTTGTCTACAAACTCAGACCCAAAGTAACTCCCTTATTGAAAAAAACACACGTTAGTTGATGAAGATGTAACCATTAAAATCATCGTGAAGAATATACTTATTATCCTCTAAGGATAAAGAATATACTGAACAGCCAATTTCTAATTCTTTATATTCAACACCATAATCAATGTTTAAATAATAGTGCTTTACACATTGATTTTCCTGGATTATCCTTCATTTTGCAAAACCAATTTTAACATCTTACATGCTTGCGTTTAAAACCAAGCCTTCCTCTACCGACTTCTTTTTGAATACTTTCGTATGCATTTAGAAAACTGGTTTTTTTCTTGTCCCGTTTGACTTCTACGATCCCTATTGCCTTTGCGGTCTCGACTGCCTTTTCATGGAGCGGCAAATAGGAAATCCCCACGGTGTATAGAAAATTATTCATGGCGGATTTCGTTCGTACTGGCGATTCGTGAATCGTATTCTTCACAAGGTCCAGCATATCGGAAATTTTGCTTTCTGAAAATTCAACGTCTTTTCGATTCCCCAATAGCCAACAGTAGCAACTCCAGCCCGCTGACATTCTCAGCTCTTCACCGCTTGCAATCCATTTATCGGATACTTCTTGTGCAATATCTGACTCCGATAAAGTTACAGCCACTACATAATCGGACAGCATATAAAAATATGCAGCATCCATCCAACGATCATAATCAGACTCCGTCATGGCTTTTGGGTCTGCAATGATGCCTGCAAAGTACATTGCATCATAGTTGCCTGTCGAATAAAGCTCTTCAGCCAAATCCTGATTTATTTTTATTTTCCTTACAATTGGTTTCATGGCACCTGTCGCCACGCCAAAAAGCGGCTCATGCGCACCATTGGATATGTACATTTTTTTAGTTCGTTCCTTGCCTAGGGCTTCAAGCTCCTGCATGACCATTTCTACATTCATCGTTAAGCACATCCTTCTATATGGAGTTTCCCCCTAATATTTTGCCCATCAAATATATATCCCCATTATCCTATAACAGACTGCCATTTGTCAGTATACTACCGTCTAAGCACCTGAGTGTTACGCAGGGTTCCACTTGTAAACTTTATAATTCTCGATGTTTTGTTGAACTATCCTGCCTCGATAGTTCCATAAGGGGTCTTGTAGCACCCCATCAAGTTAAAATTTCTTTACGCCCCAAAACGAAAAAAGCTATCTTCAGCAGCATATAGCTTAATTTTTCGTTTTGGGTATAATCCTTTTACTAAGCTTGATGGCGATAGGCGGTACCCAGAAAACAGATGAATTTGTCTGAAGACCCCCTAAAATTTTGGTTTAAAATAGTAATAATGTAATATAAATCTATTTTTCTTGTATGATAAGGTAGAATAGTAGGAAAATGAATCGAAGGGTGGTATTACTTGATGGTAAATGTAAAAAAAATGTCGTTTGTTATTTTTATTTGTTTCATGTTTCTTATACCCAATTCAATCTTTGCTCAAGAAGTTTTACACAATGGAAGTCAAGGACAAGCAGTTTATGACTTACAAGAAAATTTAAAGGAAATGGGTTACTTTAACAGGCAACCAACAGGGTATTATGGTTCAATTACTGATCATGCGGTGAAACAACTTCAACTAGATTCTGGAATATTGCCAGATGGAGTTTTTGGAAACCAAACACAACAAAAATTAAATAGTATTGAAATGATGGCCAGGGTTGTTCATGGAGAAGCTCGAGGAGAAACTTATGAAGGAAAAGTAGCTGTCGCTGCAGTAATTTTGAACCGAATGTCAGCGTCAGGTTTTCCTAAAAATACTTACGATGTTATTTTCCAGACAAATGCTTTTACAGCTGTACATGATGGCCAATATTATTTGACCCCAAATAGCCATTCTTATCGAGCTGTTATTGATGCATTACAAGGTTGGGATCCTACTCATGGTTCTGTTTATTATTATAATCCGATGTCGGCAACAGATGAATGGATTTTCACAAGGGAAACAGTCATTAGAATAGGTAACCACTTATTTGCAAAGTAAAGCTAATCTACATACATATTGAGGAATGATAGTTTCGTATTATAAATATCCCATATCTATGTCGTGGAGTATAGTTGAAAGGTCGGGCAGTAATTGCCCGCCCTTTTTGGCGGTACCCCAGAAGAAAACGGTTCCAGCCACTACGTTTGTTGAACTATCCTGCCCCTTTTGTAGAACTGATCGACATAGCTCTTTATAGAACCGAATTAACAAGGTTTTTACTAAAAATGCAAAGCCATGGACTTTACATCCCCCCACTTATAGGGGCTTTTTCATGGGTACCGATCAGGTATTGTCGGAATACATCATTAAAATATCCTACATCAATAATTGCTTTTTCTCCTTTATAAGGACATTGAATATGCGTCAGCTGAAGTGATTCATTTATGATGACCAAGTCTATTGCGTCTAATTCTTTTTTGCAGCACGAACATTTCACAGCTAGTAATTTTTCTTTTTCCATTAAAGAAGCCCCCTTTTATAAATAGGTATTCTTTATGTCTAGTTGCTAATCCTACCTGTTCACACAACCGTCAAAAATTCCTTTTTCCATTAAGTATTCAGTTGGTTCATCATAGCTTGTTTAACTAACCTGCTGCGATAGTCCCATAAGAAAAAGCTTAAAAAAAAGACGCTCTAACCTTCAGCTAACGCACCCATTATTAGCAAAAAAACCACCATTCGGCGCTCTGGTTCTCAACTTATGTACCTGTTTGTTGAATAAACTTTTATAATCCATTAACCTGGAATACCATCCTCATTAAAGCAAACGATACCTCCCTTCTTTACCAAATTTATATATATATTTTTTTATTATTGAAATATCCTCCTTCTTTAGAACCATGAGAAAAAGAGCTGCCGAAGCAACTCCTTTATTTGAAGGTTCAAAACGCTCTTTTTTCCGTACCGTTTCGATCAATTGTCTTAATTTTTTTAATGAAATAATAATGTTTGTAGAGGGCGAGTGCGACCAATAAGATTTTCACCAATAGGATGTCCACATAAAATACAGAAATCACGATGAAGAAATCGGCAATTAAATTGATTCTTATTTTCTCTCTTCGGGTCATGCCTTTTTTTTGCAGGAATGCTTCAACGTATTTTTCATATAATGAGGTGCTCTTGAACCAGTTTTCAATCGACTTGGAGCTTTTAGCAAAGCAAAAGGCAGCAAATAAGTAAAACGGACCGCCTGGCAGAACTGGTAACACAGTCCCTGCGATACCAATCAAAAGAGATATGGCCCCAAGAAGAAAGAATAGGATACTTTTTACTTTTTTTATTGTCATCACCTTTTTATTTATATTCTATCTCCTTATAACGTAAAGAGGAAGCTTAATTGATTCAATTCATTGATTAGTATCTTCCCTTTTTGTTCTTTAACTAACCTGCCCTTTCGTTATTTACAGGATCTCTTATCAATTCGCAACATTTTTTAGACATCGCAATCATTGTGATTCACATCGCAGCCTTATATTCATTCATAGAGCATGGTAACGACACCAGCATATTCCGGCAAATTTTCTTTGGAAATATCCAATGTCTTAACTTCTGTTGTTCGCTTTCCGGAAATCTGAAGAAACTTATCTACCTTTGAAAACATCAAGCCAACAACCGACAATGACTTTGTTCTATAATGCATGGGAATCGTAATAGTAGATTTCAATTGACGCATTACTTGAGTGGCTTCTAGGGCATTAATCGTGAATGTACCTCCTACAGGAATGATGAGAACATCCACTTTTCCAATTTCATTTAGTTGTTCTTCTGATAATAGATGCCCTAAATCTCCGCAGTGACAGATTGTCAGATCGTCCATTTGGAAACGATATATGATATTGGGGCCTCTCTTCTCGCCATTTACCTTGTCGTGAAATGTCTTAAATCCCCTAATTCTTACATCTTCGCGGATGTATTCCTTCGGCTCATTCACAAGCAAGTAATCACCTGTTGCAGCTTGAATTTTATTGTGATCGAAATGATTATGGGTAACGGCGACTATATCTGGTTCAATGCTTGGCATACGGTAACGGATGAAGCGATAATATGGATCAATAAGAATCGTGGTTCCTCTTTCGGATGTTAGTAAAAAGGCAGAATGTCCAAACCATTTTATTTTCATACTAAAATTCTCCTTACTATGCAATTGATTTGAAATCAAGCAACTTTTAAGGAACCTTGGACTACAGTTAAAAATATATTCCATTAATTATAATTCCACTATTCCTGTAATAGTCCTTCTACACCAATCTATCCCTTTTGTTCCATAAAAAAAGAGATGCCTTATAGACACCCCTTTTCTTACAGAGACAACTATCCCAGGTAAGTTTCTCATTAGCTAGTTATACAATCCTCTCTAACAAATCCCCCACTTTTTCTGCCATGGCACGAGGTGGATAAGGCATTCCATTCTTTAACCACCATTCCACTACCCCTACGTAAGCATTTGCAACAAATTGAACAATTACATCTTCATTTTGATCGGCATTTTTCCCTTTTGTTATGTCCACATCTTTCTTGAACTCTTCGATATTGAACTTAAGGAACTGACTGCGAAAATATTGAGCTCCTTCACTCGCTAACATCGTCGAAAAGAATAAATAATTGCCCTTAAAGTATTCCATACAGTGTACAGTCGATTCTATATAGTCCATTTCAGTTGCCGATTCACAAAAATTACTCATGTTGTTTATATGTTCTTCCATGATTTTATCTAATAGATCAAATTTATCTAAGTAATGAAGATAGATGGTTCCTCGATTAACATTTGCTCTGTCTGCAATATCCTGAATGGTAATGTCATCAAAACTTTTTTCGGACATCAGTTCAATGAGAGCCTTTTTAATGGCTTCTTGGCTTTTGGTTATTCTTCTGTCTACTTTCGGCATGGTTTGGTCACCAAACTTTCCTAAAAATAATCAACAATTTTTATTGATTTGTTGAGTAATCAACGAATTGCGTTCATTTAACCATTGAGAGCATCCTGTTTCTATTTAATAATTATAAACAGATGTTGATTAATCAATCAATGAGGATTTCTTTTTGAACGAGGGCAATGTACACCATGATAGTCACAAAAGAATTTTTTTCAAAACAATAATAAGAAAGGGTGTTGTTTTAAAAATGAAGAAAAAAACGATTATCAGGCGTGTACTCACAGTGTTAGCACTGGGCTTGCTTTTATCCGCGACCGGCGTTTGCGCTGCATACACGCCGGACATGTCCAATGGGGCAGACAATTTTTACAAGAGCAACGAGGTAACCATGAAGAAGGTTGAGTTTAAAAACCAATACAACATGAATGTCGCAGGGAACCTTTTCATACCCAAAAGTTTGAAAAAGAACACCAAAAATCCCGCGATCATTGTCGGGCATCCTATGGGCGCAGTAAAAGAACAGAGTGCGAATTTGTATGCCACTAAAATGGCTGAACGGGGATTTGTTACTTTGTCCTTGGATTTGTCTTTCTGGGGAGAGAGTGAGGGTCAGCCCCGCAACGCAGTTTCGCCGGATATCTATGCCGAGGATTTCAGTGCTGCGGTGGATTTCCTAGGCACCCGGCCATTTGTTGACAGAGATCGGATTGGTGTTCTCGGGATTTGCGGCAGCGGGAGCTTTGTCATCAGCGCAGCCAAGATCGACCCACGCATGAAAGCCATTGCGACAGTCAGTATGTACGACATGGGGGCCGCCAACCGTAACGGGCTTAAACACTCGCAGACTCTTGAGCAGAGAAAGAAGATTCTCGAAGAGGCATCGGAGCAACGCTATGTGGAGTTCACAGGCGGTAAAACCAAATACACCAGTGGGACAGTACATGAACTGAATGAAAACTCAACGGCGATTGAACGTGAGTTTTATGACTTCTACCGCACTCCAAGAGGTGAATTCACTCCCAAGGGCACATCGCCGGAACTGACGACACACCCTACTCTGACCAGTAACGTCAAGTTCATGAACTTTTACCCGTTCGAAGACATAGAGACGATTTCCCCACGCCCGATGCTTTTCATCACGGGTGAAAACGCTCATTCCAGAGAGTTCAGCGAAGACGCCTACAAGCTGGCGGCCGAACCGAAGGAACTCTACATTGTTCCGGGCGCAGGTCATGTGGATCTGTACGACCGGGTGAATTTAATCCCCTTTGATAAGCTCGAGTCCTTCTTCAAAGAAAATCTGAAGAAGAAATAAGGCCTGTATGGATCGCAGCGAGCTTTGCGTGCAATGTTACCTTGAGTGAAACCACTGTGTGAGTCCTGCAAATCTTGTCGGGACTCACATTTTTTTGTCTGAATGGAATTCCATACGTATGTAGATTTGAAGGATGTTGTTAATCCTTACCATATACTGGATTTTTAGTATGAAAGTAATTCCCTTTCCACGACAATGATATTCAACTTGGATTAATAGTCAGAGAAGCCAAGTTAGGATGGATTACAGAACAATAAAACGAAACTTGGAGGATGATTCCACTCTAAGGTTTTTAATTGACCACCTATCTATCATGGGAATCTATATTGCTGGGACACATTATGCTTTGAAATTTATTCAGAGGCAGGAGAAAAAAGTAGTTCAAAAAAACTGAAATAACTTTAGAAGTGAAGGGTGGGGATTTTAATGAAGAAGACCGTTCAACGGATATTGTTAACATTCATAGTATCTTCATTGTTTTTAACAGCTTGCAATAGTAGGACCAATGAAGAAAACACAAGCAACGAAGAAAATTTGACTATCAATAGTAGCAAACAAGAAGTGACAGCTGATGAATCAAACAATAGGGATAGCCAAGATTCTACAAGAGATAATGAAGGGGTAGATGCTATGAAAGATATAAGAATAAAATTAACACTTAACAACGGAGATGTCATTGTCAACATGTATGATAATCCAACAAGTAAGGATTTTTTATCATTACTCCCCCTTACATTAACATTTGAAGATTATGGAGGAACGGAAAAGATCAGTTATCCACCAAATAAATTATCTACTAAAGAGGCGCCATCAGGAATTGACCCTAAAATAGGAGACTTCACTTATTTTGCTCCATGGGGGAATTTAGCTATATTTTATAAGGACTTTGGATATTCAAATGGGCTTATTAAACTAGGGAAAATTGAATCTGGAAAAGAAAACATTGAAAATGTTCATGGTGATTTCACAGTTCATATTGAAAAAGTCGATTAAAGGAAGAGGTTTGGAGGAACTTTTTTGCAAAAACAAAATACCTTACTTATCTTTATATTAACCATCGGTGTTTTCGGAATCATCAATACTGAAATGGGGGTAATTGGCATCTTGCCTTCCATTGCCGATCACTTTCATGTCAGCATCTCAAAAGCAGGATTGCTTGTGAGTCTTTTTGCCCTTGCTGTAGCTGTATCCGGTCCGACTATGCCGTTATTATTTTCGGGGATGAACCGGAAGAAGGTCATGCTGCTTGTGCTAGGTGTTTTCGTTTTGGGGAACATCGTATCCATATTTACAACTAACTTTACCCTTGCATTAGTTGCCCGTATAGTTCCAGCCTTTTTTCATCCGATATACTGTTCATTGGCTTTTACCGTAGCGGCCGACTCCGTCAGCAAGGAGGAAGCCCCAAAAGCTGTTTCTAAAGTTTTTATCGGAGTATCCGCTGGAATGGTAGTCGGTGTACCCATCGTAAGTTTTATTGCTAATGCCGTTTCGATTGAAATGGCGATGGCATTCTTTGCGATTGTTAATGCGATTGTATTTCTTGCTACATTGATTTTTGTACCATCCATGCCTGTTGAGGAAAAACTTTCTTACGGAGCGCAATTATCCGTATTAAAAAAATCAATTACATGGCTATCCATTGTGGCTGTCATTCTATTGAACTCAGCCGTATTTGGAGTTTATAGCTATCTTACTGAGTATCTGAAAACTGTTACGAATATGTCTTCGAACACAATCAGTTTAATGTTACTCATTTACGGTGGTGCCAATATTATTGGAAACATCGCGGCAGGGAAGCTGCTTACTAAAAATGCGAACAAATCTGTAGTGATTTTCCCTTTTGCATTGGGATCAGTTTACATCATATTATTCTTACTTGGACAGTTCACCATTCCTATGGCTATCCTTACATTAATTTGGGGGATTTTAGCTGGTATAGGGGGTAATATCAATCAATACTGGATCATGTCTTCAGCCCCCGAATCTCCTGATTTCGCTAATGGACTATTTTTAACAGCGGTTAACTTGGGAACGACAATCGGTGCTGCAGCAGGTGGATTATTCATATCAGAGCTGGGGACACAATACGTGGTATTCGTGGGTTTACTATCATTGTTATTAAGTTCAGTAATGATTTTCCTAAGAAACTACAAGTTTACTCCTACACAACAACTTTCCTGAGTATGAAAAGGCTAGGCATGCCCACTGCCTAGCCTTATTAGCGATTCAGAATAACCGATTCATTTCAGGATTGCTGGAAAGAGGATTGATTAATGTTTCAATAACTCATGAAGAAATGCATGTAACTACCCTGCCCTAAAATGCCATAAGAAAAAGCTGCCTTAAAGACAGCTCTGCTCGTAAACTATTAGTGCTTAATTTTGTTCATCAAGTTCTATAAAATTATGATCTTTTCGGTATGACACTGCCTCCATGGCTGCGATCAGGTTTTGCTCATGGAGGACGTCTATCCGATAAAATCCTGTCCGATGGTTTCGTTTGACTTCCTTTGCACGGGCCACTAAACCTGCCCCTTCCAATTCCATTGATATCAGTAATTGTGATGTGAGTTGGCTGTGCTGATCATTATCTCTTTAAAAAACCAATTGAATCAGCATCATGTAGACAATCGTTCCCCCCGCTATCGAGAGGAGCATCATTTTCTTCCAAACGTGAAGCAGGGCAACTACCGCCACCCCAATGAATTCAGGGATGCCATGACTTCCGGATTGCAGGCTTACATCCTTTAAACAATAAATGATTAAAAGCCCAATTACTGCAGATGGCAGCATTTTACCGAGATACTGTACATACTTCGGTGTGGGTTTTCCTGATGGGAAAACGATGAACGGAAGAAACCTTGTAAGCATTGTACCTAAAACGACCATCGCAATTGTAATGATTTGCTGCGTTAAAGTCATTGTCATATGGTTCTCACCTCAACTTTCTCTAACGGCTTTCTAAGTAAGGAAAGTAACCCCAAAATGGCAAACATGGCAGGGATAATGAAGTTGCTCCCGCCAAATATAATTAGGCAGACAGCTGACAGGCCAAGCCCAGCAAGAGCACTATGATGGTTTTTCTCTTTCATCCATTGTTCAATGAAAATCACGACAAAGAGAGCCGTCATAACAAAATCGAGTCCTTCTGTATTGAATTTGACAAAAGAGCCAAAGATGCCGCCAATCGCTGCTCCTATCACCCAATAGCAATGGTTGAGCATTGTCACGAAAAACATGAACCAGCCCTTATCGACATCCTTCGGTACATCAACGGTACAATTGATGGAAAAAGACTCATCGCAAAGCCCAAAAATCAGATACAGCTTTTTCTTACCGGTCCCCCTATATTTATCAAGCATGGATATGCCATAAAACAAATGCCGTGCATTCACCATTAAGGTTAGAAAAAGGGCGTTAATCGGATTGAACGCGACAAGCAATAAATTGGCTGCAATAAACTCCATCGATCCTGCAAATATCGTTAGACTCATCAATATCGGGTAAATCGCGCTGAACCCTAATGAATTCATAAAGATTCCATAAGCGATGCCTAAAAATAAAAAGCCTGCCAAAATGGGCACTGTGTACGGAAAAGCCGCACGAAATGCTGGTATCAGTTGAGTTCGTTTTTTCATATAAATCACATCCTGATGGCTAAATTTATTTAAACTTAACATACAAAATCCGTACAAAAAACAAGTTAATTGTATGGATTACAATTAAAATAAAATTCCCCCATTTCATCAAAATGAGGGAGTCTGATAGGCTAATCACCTTATATTCTTTTAAAGCCGACCGTTTCAGCATTAGAATTCCATACAAAAAATGATATGATTGTATGGAATAAGACTAGGAGAGGTGAAGTATGCCAGTAAATTCGTTTGACAATTATCCAATGTCCTGGAAACCTGATAAGAATGCATTAAAGCGTCCTTTTTATAAATCTCTCGCATCATTACTTGAACAAGATATAATAAATGGTTTTTTAGCACCTGGAACCAAGTTGCCCCCTCAACGAGAATTGGCAGATTTTCTTGACTTAAACTTCACCACGATTACCCGATCCTACAAATTATGCGAGGTAAAGGGATTGATATATGCCGTTACGGGAAGCGGAACCTTTGTGGCTCCCAATGCCACTCGTTCCATAACCATTTCCGCGGATAAAACGGCAAACAGCATCGATCTTGGTTTTGTGGCATCTTTTGAGCAAACCAATGATATCGTTTCAGAAACTTTACAAAAAACCGTGAACAAAAGTTATTTGGAACAGCTGCTCAATTACAACGATCCGACTGGGATTCCACATCAAAAAACAGCAGCTCTAAACTGGATGGAATCTTTCGGCATTCACGCGGATCAAGAGCATATAGCAATCGTTTCCGGTGCCCAAAATGCATTGGCTGTTGCCCTCGCTGCTTTGTTTGAGCCTGGTAATAGAATTGCAACCGACTTATATACCTATTCAAACTTTATCGAGCTGGCAAAGATGTTTCATATTAAGTTAGTGCCCATTCACGGAGACCAGTTTGGAATGCTGCCAGATGAACTTGAAAAGCAATGTTGTCAAACAAATATTGACGGGATATTTCTGATGCCCTCCTGCAACAATCCGACCACAATCATGATGTCGGATATTCGAAAGCAAGAATTGGCAGCGGTTATCCGAAAGCATCGTTTAATTTTGATTGAGGATGATATTCATGCATTCCTGACGGCAGGCATTATCCCCGACTACCGGCAGCCGATGTTCCATTTGCTTCCGGAACAGAGCGTTTATATTTGCGGCACCTCTAAGTCCATATGTTCCGGATTAAGAGTTGCCTATATGGTTTATGGAGAAACATTTCGCGAGAAAATTTCCCAGGCCATTTTCAACATAAATGTAAAGACCTCTTCTTTTGATGCAGAGGTCATCTCAGAGCTAATCCTATCAGGAAAGGCTCATGAAATTGTTTCTCATAAGAAACGGCTTGCACAAACTGCAAATGATATTTATTCGGAATATTTCCCCTTAAGAAAGGATGTCGGACATCCTCTCAGTCTATATCGCTGGCTTCCAATTAAAGGGCATAACGATGCGTTACAGCTGGAAACCGATTTGAAAAGGCGCGGCATTCGGGTTTTTCATTCCAATCGTTTTCAAAGCGGGCAAACCACCCCTGATATGTATTTGCGTATTGCACTTTCTTCCACAAACTCATTCGATGAGTTAAAAATAGGATTAGAAATATTAAAGCAGTATCTAGGCTGATTTAAGTCTAGTAAAAAAACATTCTAGTTGATTGGATCGGAAGGTTCGAGACTCCTGCGAGAAAATCGAGTATTAAGGAGATCCCCAGCCGAGGGCGAGCCACCCGCCGAAAGCGAATGCCTAGAGTGGAAATAAATGTTCAAGTTTTGACAACTTGATTATTATCGAGTTAGCCTGCAAATCTCCGGAATGGTCTCACCCCGGACCATTCAAATGAAGACCCGTTTATCCTTATGAGGAATTTGCAACACTCCTGCCGAATAACTGGCTAGCCGAGACCCCACAGCCGCTTGCGGTGAGGAGGCTTGGCAGACAGTCGGTGGAAAGGGAGCGGATTTCTGAAATCAACTCCGAACGTTTTTTAATAATTACAGACAGACTTAATTATCTACATTTGGAGCCCGACCAATAAAGGTCGGGCTATTTTATGCTTTTTTTAGCAGAAGCCGCTCTTTCCCGCCTTAAAAACAACTACTTCCAACAATGATTAAGAGTATAAACAAAACGACTATTAAGGCGAAACCTCCACCAAATCCAAACCCGCGATCAAAACCCTGTTCACAACCTGACAAATATAACATCTCCTTAATTTTAATGAGGAATAAATGGGCTATATCATCTTATGCTCCAATCAGGAAAATGACAGCAAAAGTTTCCATCTCCAAGGTGGTAAAGTTACATTTTTAATTTGACATTCACGAATCAGTTATCCATGTAACCTCTGCAATATTATTTGAACTGGACAACATTCATAAACATAAGATGGAAAATACAATTTCATTCATTTCGATCCTAAATGATAACAATAAAATGTTGAAAGAGGAGATGTTTTTTTTGTATCCGAATGATTATTATTATCGAGTAAACAACTGGGAACCTATATTATATATGTTGCACCAAAGTCTATATGCTGAAGAAATGGTATGTGCTATGAGCAGTGAGCTTTTCCATATACCAGAAACCAAAAATTTAAAAGGAAGTCGTGAGATGCATAACCATCTAATCCCGGCATCATATCACCGTGTAACCGCAGTGGGGTCAGCCCAAAGGCTAAAAAATGGTGAGCAACAGCAAACCATTGTAGAAACAATGACAGCTTGTATAGTGAATGCTGAAACCCAAGATAAAAAAGTACGTGAAGGATTAAAGATAATGGAGGAAAATGCAAGCCCTAATTATATAGCCTTCATTAAAGTGATTATCAAATGGCAAGAACAAGCAGAATCCTATTTAAATCAAGCAAAAGAAGCTTTACGATCTATGGGGGTTTCATTTCCTGTTGGAAGTGAACAGCAGAATTATTAAGATATTATGATTCTATAAAAATTCATTCAAGGGTTATATTCCACACCTTTGCTTGACCGAACTGTAAGAAGTTCGGTTTTTTCTGTATAAGCGAAGCTGACACCACCCGCAATAAATACTTCAAACACATTAGAAAAAGCTGCCTTTAAAGACAGCTCCAATTATAAGCAAAACTCCATTATAAAGTGAATGTCCCGCCATGATAACAGTAGTAGTTTTCAGCTTGTAGATCCTTAATCTTTCTTAAAGACTGTTCTGCTTTCTCGACATTTAAACAAAAGTGCGGATTGGCAATGACCAATTCACGATTCTCTATAACAGCTGCATCACCTGCTATTACACTTTTTAAACGTGGAAAATATAATGAAATATGACCTGAAGTATGTCCCGGTGTTGCTACTACTCTACATTCGTTATCCAAAATCCAATCACCATCATGTACCTTTTCATCAATTGAAACATGCTTTAAATTCTTTAATTGTTGGATAAACCATTTCCCGAATTCGATTTCTTGAATTGGCATATTTTCCAGCATTTCTTCGGCCTGAACCAACCTCTCTGACTTCATTTCACCACTAACATATTTTGACTCCACTTCACTTGCAATCAGGTTAATGTGGGGATACTTTTCCTTAAAATCATATAAGGAGCCTATATGATCAATATCATAATGAGTAATGATAATATTCTTTAACTTCTTCATGTCATAACCATTTTTTAAAAATTCATTTTCAATGAATGGTAAAAAATTTGGATACCCTGTATCGACCAAGGTTAGTTCATCCTTTGAAATAATCAAGCTAGGATTAATATGATTTTTTTGTCCATTAAATTCAAATTCAATTGGCAGTTCCATTATCTTCATTTTCCTCCCATACACCTCCCGTTCATTCTATATATTCTTCAACTTTTTATTGAAACCTGCCCCTTTAAAGTTTGAGCAATATACTCGAGAATTTCGCTGTTTTACTCGTGAGTTCCCACTTTACTCGAGGGTTTGATTTTATTCTTGAATTTGAGCGATATATTCAAGAATTTGAGCGATATATTCGAAAATTTGAGCGATTTACTCTAGAATTTCGCTGTTTTACTCGTGAATTCGCACTTTACTCGTGAGTTTTGCTGTTTTACTCGTGAGTTTCCGCGATTTACTCGTGAATTTGCACTATTTACTCGTGAGTTTTGCTGTTTTACTCTTGAATTCGAGCTTTACTCGTGAGTTTCCGCGATTTACTCGTAAGTTCGTATTTTCATCAAGAAAGCAGCGATTCCTTTAAGGATCGCTGCTCTTCTTATTTATGCTCCTGCCCAAACATCTTTCGCATATCTGCCATTCTCTTCTAATGATTGCAGCCATTCTGTGGCTTCTTCTCTTTGTGTTTGATAGATATGCATATAGCTGTCAATTATGGTTCGTTCAACATCTGGCGCCATTTTGCTTCCGTCTCCGCAGATGTATAGGTGTCCTCCTTCTTCTTTTAATAAAGGAAGGATGTCATGGGCGTTTTCCGCCAATCGGTTCTGGACATATGTTTTTTCTTGACCGGGACATCTGGAGTAAGCGGTGTGCAGTGTTACAAGGCCCTCTTGTTCGGCTTGGACGAGTTCTTCTTGATAGAGGAAATCGTGTTCCGGATTACGGCATCCAAAGTAGAGGTGGGCCGTCCCTAGCGTTTCACCTTTTTCTTTTAAAGCGCGACGTGATTGTATGAATCCCCTGAATGGTGCAATGCCTGTTCCAGGGCCGATCATGATGATTGGTTTTCCTGTTTGCTTTGGCAGCTGGAAGTTGGATTGCGGCGTATTGATAAAGCAGGCTATTTTGTCTCCTGGGGAGCGTTCTGCCAAATAATTCGATGCAATTCCTTTGTATTTCCCGTTGCCGCTCAAAGCTTCTCCACGGACGACGCTTACGGTGATGCTTGCTTCTCCTTCGTTGTGGAGTGGTGAGCTTGAGATGGAGTAGTATCTTGCTTTTAAAGGTGGCAGTAAAGCCAGGAAACGTTCAAACGGGATTTCACATGCAAGATACTTTTCGATTAGGTCAAGCATGGTTATGCGCTTGTTCAGGATTTCTTGTTTATAGGTATTATCCAATAGAAGATCTTCAAGTTCTTTTACATGTGGAGGACATACCGTATGAGTGGCAAGCGCCCGTATTTGAGACCGGGTGGCGGGTTCTTGGAACTCCACATGGTTTGATAGTAACTCTTCCAGTTTTACCGGTTTTCCTGTAGGAAGATGGGCAGCTTTTCCGGAATCCCCAGTCAGATTCACGTAATCTTGGCCGTTTAGGTTAAATCGACCGAGCACTCGCTCGACAAGTTCCGCTGGATTTTGCGGAAGCACCCCGAGATGATCGCCTTCCTGATAATGTATTCCCTCTGGCAGCGTTAATTCGATATGCCGTGTACTTCTTCCGCTATCTTCATGCTGTAATTCAGTATTCCTTTTTACAATGGATGTAAATGCATGATGGGTGCGGGCAAGCGGTGTGCCGCTCACATCACTTACGAAGTTCATCGTAATCGAGCTGACTTCCCGATCATTCTTATTCACTTCAATGTTCAGGGCTTCGGCAAGATTCGGCCAAAGGGCTTCTGTCCATTTCTCGTAATCCCCTTCAAAGTCATCGCTTGCATCCCCATAGCCTGTTTCTGTCAGCCGCACTGCTCCTTTTTGTTCCAGCCGCTCATCAATGAGGTTTGGAATGCGTTGGTACGTATTGGCCCAATTGCGGTCCCCGCAGCCGAAGACCGCATAGTGAACACCATCCAATGTGCCATCATGGTTTTCCTTCAGCCATGAAATGAAGTCACCTGCATTATCAGGGGGATTTCCATTATAGGATGCCGAGACTATGAGAACAGCTCCTTCTTTTGGAAGCCGATCGGTGTAATCATTTAAAGGGGCAACTTCGGCATGGAAGCCTTGCCGCTTCCCTGTTTCGGCAAGGTCGCGAGCAATCCCTTCCGCTGTTCCCATGTTTGATCCAAACAGGACGAGTAATGGTGTTCCATGTACTGATTCAGTTGGAGATACCGCGGCACCTTTTTCCGGAGACTTTGGTTCTGAAGAAGCAACGGTAAACGACATCGCCGGCTTCCTCGGTGAAACGCGCATGGTCAATCCGTCCGGTTTAAGAGTCAATGTTTCTTTGACTTCCAATTTATATTCTTCATGATCGATCAGGTCAAAGTGCTGTAAAACCATGCCAAGCACCAGTGTCGCTTCATGAAGGGCAAACTGCTGTCCGATACAGGCGCGCTGCCCGTTTCCAAACGGTTTATACGCATGATAAGGGATGGAATCCAAATCCTCGAACCGCTCAGGAATGAACGATTCAACGTCATCACCCCAAACGGATGGATCACGGTGAAGCTCGGGAATGAGCAGCGAGAACACATCATCTTTCTTCACATTGTATTTTCCGTCCAGCATGGTATCTTCTTTTGCATATACGGAAAACGACGGAGCTGTCGGCCACAGACGAAGCGTTTCATTCAGCACCATCCGGACATATTTCAGCTTTTTCACTTGTTTGTAATCAGGAACATCATCACCCAGCACTTCATCGACTTCTTGCTGCGCTTTTTTTAACTTGTCTCTGTTATTCATGAGGAAATAGATGGCGAACGATAGGAGACCGCTCGTCGTTTCATGCCCAGCTATTAAAAAGGTAATGATTTGGAAACGAATATTTTCATCATCCAGTGATGCGCCCGTTTCAGGATCGACTCCTTTCAACATATGGGAAAGAAGGTCATCTTCTCCGTGATCGCCATTTTGTTTTCGTTCGGCAATCAATTCATCCACTAGAGAGAACATATATTGAATGTCTTCCCTGAATTGTTTTTTAGACTTGATCATCAGTTTATCTTGGATGCCAAGCCGCTGCGTTTGGCTCATTGCTTCATCCAACGCACGCACCATACTGTTGACGAATGGATGGGTGGTCTCCCGATAAAAACTGTTAAAGCGGTAATTGAACCCGCATAGTCCGATCGTATCCAAGGTCAATCGTGTCATATCTTCAGGAACATCTATCTCATCAGCCGGATTCAGGCGAGCCCATTTTTGAATGAGTTGGGTAGCAAGATCCACCATTTTGGCATGATAGCCCTTCATTGCCTGCTGGCTAAAGCTGGGCAGCAGGATGTTATGGGCCTTTTTCCAATTCGGTTCCTTCGTTTCACTTGTGAAGAGACCATCACCGCCAAACGCCCTCACTTTCTGCAGGGCTGGACCGACTTTCTTATCAAATCTAGTTTCATCACATATTTCTTTAGCGAGGGCAGCACTGGAGACGAATGTAGTGATTCGCCCCGGAAATTGAAACTGAAAAATCGGCCCAAGTTCTCGTGCCAGCTTCATGAAAGACTGAAGCGGCTTATCCTTATCAATGATAGGCAGGCTGCCTAGGGGGCCATATGTCTTTGGCTGTGGAAACTGAGTTGTATTTTCCATTTTATTAGCACCTCTTTACGATAGTTAAATTGCGGAATGAACGTTCATTCCGTTTATATTGAAAGTGTCTTAAACATGCAATCGCACTGCATCCCAAAAGCTTTCTTCCACATCTGCCAAAAGTTTTGGGTCAGGTTCTAACTCCCCGATGCGTACAAGTCGCTCAAGCTCAAGAAAAGCTCCGTAAATGATGGCAATCAAAGCTGAAGAAGGAAGCTCCTTAATTTCTTTTTTCTCTTTTCCTGAATCAAAGAAGTTTTTGAATATATTCAATAGCCCTTGAAAGCTGGCATGACTATCTTCATTTAAAAAATGGGCCCCACTATGGATTTTAATAAAATAAAGAGCTTGGTCCTGCTCGGTTGTAAAGTGAACCATCGTTTTAAAAATATGGTGAAACTGCGTGCGAATTGAATCATCATGAGGAAATCCATTCTTGACCGTTTCAGTGAAAATATCCAAGTACTCTTGAAAGATCTTGTTGCCCAGCACTTCCTTATTCTCGAAATAACGATAAATGGTACCCGCTCCAACTCCTGCCGATGCAGCAATCATCGGAATCGTCGTCGCATCATATCCCCGTTCTGCGAAAAGCACTAAAGCGCTTTTTACTATACTGTCTCGTTTATTTGCTGCCGTGATCATAATGATCCCCCCTTTTTTCAAAAGATGCGGAATGAACGTTCATTCCTTTAATCCAAGTGTATACCCAATAAAATCCAATCTCAATCGCGCATACTACCCATATTTTGTGAATTCTTTATTAATGGAGGGGGATAAAAGGCTGAAAGTATTTCTTTTTAAGGAATAAAGTGGGATGATGGACTATCGTTTGCCCCATAAGAAAAAGAGCTGATAGTCACAGCTCTTTCACTGGTTTACTGAAATTATGTAGGCAAACTTTTTGTTCACACGAGAAAAAACTTATGCTTGATTATAGCGTTCAGATAGTTTCTTTTTATGGGCATTGAACACTTCCTCCAAGGGGATATTGTATTTGTTCGCGATCACAATCAAGTTTCCTAACACATCTCCCAACTCTTCGGTTAGCTCCTGTATGTTCTCTTCAAACGAACCAATAATTTCATCAGGTCTATCCCTGCCGATCTCAAGGGAGCGAATGGCTCGTGCAACCTCTCCAGTTTCTTCTGCCAAAAAGCCAATGCGAATGAAAATGTCCAATTCTGACCATCCCCGTGCTTCATAATAATCTTTTACCCATTGTTGAAATTCAGTGACGTCCATATCCATCCACCCTTCCTTTTTTATCATTCAAGTTTAACAAATCCCCTATAATTTTGTATGATAAGAAAGCAAGATTACTAAATGGGAGATGTGATATTTTGAAAAGTCTAGCTGTATTTTGTGGATCAAGCAAAGGTGCATCTGCTGTCTATGTAGAAGAGGCTAAAAAACTGGGTGCGGAACTGGCAAAACGTAAGATTACCCTAGTTTATGGAGGATCAAGTGTAGGAATCATGGGTGCAGTTGCAGATTCCGTCTTGGAAGCAGGCGGAAATGTAATTGGCGTAATGCCGGATTTCCTGAAAAAAAAGGAAATAGCACATAAGAACTTAACCGAGCTGATCGTCGTGGAGTCCATGCATGAAAGAAAAGCAAAAATGGCTGAGCTTGCAGATGGGTTCATGGCTTTGCCAGGCGGGCCTGGAACATTGGAAGAATTCTTTGAGATTTTCACTTGGGCTCAGCTTGGTCTTCATCAAAAACCTTGCGGACTCTTAAATATCAATCACTATTATGATCCCTTGGTCGCTTTATTCAACCATATGGCCGACGAACAGTTCCTTCATGAAAAATTCCGTTCCATGGCGCTGGTGGATGTTGAACCTAATGGACTTCTTGATCAATTCATTACATATGAACCGCCAACCGTAAAAACTTTCATTACCGAGAAACAAACCTGATCATTAAAAAGCAGCCGGCCAAGATCAATAATGATCTTGGCCGGCTGTGATAAACTGCAGGTTAGGTAAATATCCGGTTTAAATAATCTCCATGCCCTTTGATAAGTTGCACTTCATGTTCGGATGAAATCCAGAAGAAATGAAATGTCAGCCCCGCTTCATCTCCTCCACCCGTCGGCTGATGGTCCCATTCATCAGGAACATTCGATACACTTATTTGATAAAAATATCTATTATGTATGGCACCATCGACGTTCTCCCAAAAATCTTCTGTTATTAATTTCTCCACATGAAAATTTTCCAGACCTGTTTCTTCTTTCATTTCCCTAATGACTGCTTGGTAAGCATCTTCCTGAGGCTTCACCGTTCCCTTGGGTATCTGTATACCGGCTTCCTTAATGGGATGTTGAAAAACCAATACCTGTGTTTCACCATTATTGATTCTTGTCACATACCCGTAAGCTTTTTTTATCGGTATCACCTCAATCACCAAAAGCAAAAATGAGCTCTGTCTCGCATACAGTTTCCCCCTCGACAGTGGCCCTTCCTGTTCCTTTACCGATAGGACCTTTCAAGCGAGTAATCTCCACTTCTAAACGTAATTGGTCCCCTGGTTTTACTTGCCTTTTAAAACGGCATCCATCGATCCCGGCCAAAAGCCCGATCCGTCCTTTATTTTCTTCTTTTGTAAGCATGACAACAGCACTTACCTGTGCTAATGCCTCCACGATCAACACACCTGGCATCACTGGGTAATCGGGAAAGTGACCAGAAAAAAACTCTTCATTTGCCGTGACGTTTTTAATGGCCACCGCCCTCTTTCCTTCTTCCAGTTCCAAAACTCTATCAACTAAAAGAAATGGATAGCGATGCCTGATAATGTCTTTGATTTCTTGGATATCAATCAATATTAAGTCCCCCATTGCGATGGATTGCTTTCACTTAATTTTACCATCAGGATCATCATATGGATATTTTTGTATTATAAAAAAAAGGCTGCCTGAGCAACCCTGTTTTCGCTTACAAATCCTTTGATTTTTTTTCCTTCGATTTAGTCAACGGGGATAGAACCATTTCTTCATACCTCTCATATCCCCCTAATAATTTGTGAATCACGCTTATTTTAGGAACAACAAGGTATACCGCCAATCCTGAAATGGTGCTCAGAATTGCTCCTGCCAGCACATCCGCCGGAAAGTGGACACCTACCCAAATACGGGAAATGCCAACAAGGAAAGCCAGCATGATCCATAACAACCACCAACCTCTTTTGAAAAGCCAAAACGATACACAAAACGAGAAAAACAAGATCGTATGGTCGCTTGGAAATGAATTATCCACTGCTTTTTCAATTAACTGATTAACATTGGCCAATTCGGCAAATGGCTGATTATTCGAATGTAATCTCCCTGCCATTTTTCCCATCATTTCAGCTATTACAAAGGTAATCATCCCACAAACAACCATCATCCTACTCTGTTCATTTCGAGTGAACCATATTAAGATGACTGCCAAAGCTAATAAAAATACCATGTACTCGGCAATGAAAATGGCAAAAGGGTTTAAATAATCGTACTGTTTCCCTAAGTCATTGATTATTCTGAACACATTGGTATTCACCTCAAAAAAGTCCATTTCATACCCAACCTTCCTCTTTTTCTTACATATTAAAGAGAAAGGAAATATATCGCCATCGTTCTTCCTAACAGTTTAAGCTGCCGTCTTACAATTTTGTCACGCGGTTGTTTTGCTATTTCAAGGGTTAACTTATCTTCAGGAGTGCTGAAGCTTACTTGTTAACAGCACCACAATCAGATAAACGTGTGAAAAAGGGCATGATACGATCTTATAACATTAATGTAGAGTTTAAAGATATAACTAATAGCTCAATTTTTATTCTTTTAAAGGTTTTATTAAAGTTGAGTAGAATTATAAATTGGGATAAATAAACAAAATTGAGGTGATATCTTGCAGATATTATTAATTCGGCATGGTGAGTCAGAAGACGATTTTCTAGAAGAAAATTACAAACGAACTACTGACTTACCACTAACTGTTAAGGGAGTTAAACAAGTAGAAAAAATGTGCAGACGTGTTTCCGAAGAGTTTCCTCCAGAACTTATATGGTCAAGCACCTTGCTTCGTGCTAGTAAAACTGCCGAAACTTTATCAAATACTATCAAATGTCCAGTCACACTTCTGGAAGATTTACGAGAGATGCAGGATAAGGAGAATAATTTAGATTTTAGATTACGAGCTCAAAATGTACTCGCTTATATTAGAGAGAACAGTGCTAATTATAAACGAATCGCCATTATATCCCATGGAGGGATGATTACTAAAATAATTGAAAGCTTTCTTCAATTACCACCCGCAATTAATGATGTGTGGTTCAATTCTGATAATACAGGAATACATCTTCTTGAGTATACTGATCATCCATACAAACTTATAAGATTTTCAAATAGTACTACGCATTTGGAATAGCTAACGATAAGGGCTGTCTTAAACAACCTTTTCTTTATGTATTATAATGGGGAAAAGGCTGACTCGTATTAAAAAAAATGGGCGTTTCTGTGCAGCTGTTGAATATGGAGTCTACTCAATGATTAAAAAAGGTTTTTTATCGAGATTCGTGAATTCTTAGGTAAGGTTCAACGAAAGGTGGAAAAGTTGAAATCAATAAATTCTCCTATTTTCCCTAAAGTTAACAATGTTTTCATTCATGTTAAAGATTTAAAAAATCAGTTGGATGGTATTGTAATATCCTTGGCATTCCTCATAATGGTGATTCTGTAGAATCGCCGGTTTACAATATTCCTATAACATATGAAACTGGATTAACGTTAGATGACCATACCATTAAATCCTGATTTTAGATTCGAACCATCCAACAATGTATTGTTAAATTTCTACGTAAAGGATATAGACGAAGCCTATAAATTCATTAATGGTAATAACATACGTATTGTTAAAGAAATAGAGCGTATTGGAGACTTTGCTTATTTTAACTTTCAAGATCCTGATGGTAATGTACTTATGATTTGTAATAGTTAAGGATGAAAAGAATTGGTTGGCTTTTATCTATCTAGTTTTTAATTTTCACACAGTTTGAGGAGGTTATACATGCTGAACATACAGAAAAAGTCCGATACTGTCATCATTGTCATTCACGAAATATATGGCCTGAACCGACATATGCAGGGTTATTGTGAGTTATTATCAAAACAGGGTTTTGATGTGATCTGTCCGGATTTGTTAGAACGTGAGAGGCCATTTGATTATTCCCAAGAGGAAGCTGCTTATCGGCATTTTATGGAGAACGTAGGTTTCACAGGCGCTTTACATAAAATAAAGGATATATTATTGGATATTAAAGAGGAATACCAAAAGATTTTTCTCCTTGGATTCAGTGCAGGGGCAACTGTAGCTTGGCTGTGCAGTGAGGAAGAGTATGTAGATGGAATTGTTGGTTACTACGGTTCGCGTATTAGGAATTATGCAGAATTGGCGCAACGATGCCCTGCACTGCTATTTTTCCCGCTAGAAGAGCCATCATTTAATGTCGACGAGTTAATTTCAGCTTTAGAAAGTAAGGATGTCGAAGTTCATAAATTCATGGGGGGACACGGATTCAGCGACCCTTACCATTCAAAATATCATGCAGAATCAGCACAAGCAGCCGTTAGCAAAATGATGAAATTTTTCATGATGAATTAAGGTTCCACATTCACCCTACTGCCGTTTTGTATGGACCCAATGTATGGAACCCGCATCACTATGGGGGTGACAGTCATTTTGAACCTTTTTATATTCTGTTTCCAATTCTTTCAAGGTTAACTTCATAAGCTGTTCCACTGTTTTATTTACAGTATGGATCATAAGTTTATAGATTAATTCCTTCCGCCTTTCTTCCAAGCCCTTCCCCATTTCACCCCCTCCTTCTATTCTCATAGAATATGAAATGTTTCCTTAGACAGGGGGAATGATCGTCGGATTCCTTCTCCTCAATTTTACTTATTTTAATATATTCATTCTCTAAATCGGTTAAGGTCAATTCAAATAGATGGATGTCATTCTTTTTATAAACTCCCTTGTTAATCAACTTATTGATCAGGAAGTTCCTTTTTTTCTCAATGGCTTTACGCAATAATATCCCCATGATAAATCCTCCTTTTTAATACGTATTGACTTGCCCATTCACAAAAAACCGGAGACACCTCTTTACATGAAAGAAAAGTCTCCGGTTTTCCGGTCAATTAACCCATAATTCCTATTTAATTACTCGGTATTATTATAATACTAACTACATGCTTCGTAGTCAACTATTTTTTTCCTGGGGAAAAGGCAATGTTTTATAAAGCCATTATTTTTTTTCACTGTCAAATGGTTTTGTCTTTTTAACTAACAATATTCCTAATACTAAAATGATCACATAGATAACGAGTGAAACTGTACTTGGAAGAGAGAATAAGTTAAAAGTTAATGAATGACCAAAAAACATGCTGAACAATGGTCTTATCAATCCCTGAACTGCAAAAATAAATAGGACAATTCCTATGAATCTTAGTACTTCATTCGTAATTTTAGACATTATTAATCACTTCTTTCGGTGGCTTTATTAAATATGGTTTTTATTTCCATTATCACAGAATCAATATCAGTTATTTCTTCTTTTGCGATTGTTGAACTAAAGCTATCAATTACGTTTCTAACTGCTCTAGCCATTATTTCAGGAGGAAATTTTCTAAAACTCCTGTCAACATCCTGCCCGTATTGAAAAATCTCGATTAGTGGATTTAATATGGTGTTATTTTCATCCACAAAGATCAATTCTCCGTTTTCATTTCTTCCGTTAAGTACTATTTCCGTTATTGCCAATGTTTCTGCTTTATTTTCCGACACGAATCTTAAGTTAGACTCGATGTAAGATTCTAACATCCTTTTTGCATCTTCCTCCAAGATCATGTGCTCTCCCATATAAAAGGCCGCTTTTTCATAATATTGAGTAATTATTGCTTCCAATAGTAATTCTTTCTGAGGGAAATGGTAATTTACTACACCTTTACTTACCTGTACCTCCTTAGCAACATTTCCGATAGAAAAATTAACATAACCATATAGAGAGATAAGTTCTACTGATTTTCGAATGATTTTATCCTTTGTTTTCACCATACTTACATTTTAGTACGACCGTACTAAAACGTCAACAAGTAAAGGCTAAACCTGCTATACCAATTGTTATAGAATGGAAAATTGTAGGGGGAATCTGAAATGTCAGGAAAGAAGTTACTCAATTAAGTAAGAATTTGAAGGATTTTATGCAGCAAAAGACGGGAAATAAAAAGAACAGAATAAGAAAGAAACAAATAAAATTCATTCCTTTACTTATAACTGTTCGTGACAATAATGTATAACGCAAGAATCACAGGGATTAACGAGATAATAAGGTTATTAGGTCATTATACAAGAATCGAAAAAATAATGGCTGCTACTCAAAATTTTTCCGTTTGCTTCGCTTCATGAAATGCCGCTTTCACTTGATCCAACAGGTCTTTATCCGAAAGCAATTTATACCCTGTAAGTGCTAGAGCTTTTGCTCCGGTCAGGATGGCTTTGTCTCCAGCAGGAGATTTGGCACAGTCGCGGAATTCATTCGTATGGGCAATCAACTCATCATGTCCAATTTTTATATAAGGATGTGCTGTCGGCACTGCATGGCTTACATTACCTGCATCCGTCGAGCCAAAGCCACTCTCTTTTCGAGGAGCCACCGCTTCCCCTAATTGAGTCAGTTCTTCTTTTAGCAGTTCATCCAGAACTGGATTGATGACAAAATCGAGTACTTCATTTTGGAAACGTTCCACTTTAACCGTGCTTCCTGTGGCAAGTGCTGCCCCTTCAGCAACAGCACGTATTTTATTGGATACTTCTTGGCAAAGTTTCCATGTTGTTGCTCTGATGTAAAATCTGGCGGAAGCATATTCAGGAATGATGTTAGGCGCTTCCCCGCCATTGGTGATGATTCCGTGAATTTTGACCTCGGCCGGGAGCTGCTGACGCAAAGCATTAATGCCATTGAACAGCTGAATCACCCCGTCAAGTGCATTCACGCCTTCTTCAGGTGCAGCTGCTGCATGTGCTGACTTCCCGTAAAAATGAAAATCAAGGGGGTCGACAGCCAAAAACGGACTTGTTACACCCGTTTTTCCAGCAGGATGGATAAGGATGGCCGCATCCACCCCATCAAATAGACCGTGCTTCACAAAGCTTCCTTTTGCACTTCCATTCGGCCCGCCCTCTTCAGCCGGTGTTCCGAAAACGATCACCTCTCCGCCCGTTTCCTTCAGCACTTGGGCCAGGGAAATGCCTGCCGCAACACTCGTTGTGCCGATGATATTATGGCCGCAAGCATGGCCTAAACCCGGCAATGCATCATACTCGGCTAAAAAGGCAATTGTAGGTCCTTTCTTTGAAGAGGTTTTTTTGGCGATGAACCCTGTTTCATGCCCGGCAATATTGCGTGTCACTTCAAATCCTTCATTTTGAAGTATTCCGGTTAATGTATCCGAAGCGAAGAACTCTTGATTCCCAATTTCAGGTTTGGCATGAATGGCTTGGCTCGTTTCGATATATAATTCGGAATGAAGGTCGATATGATCTTCAATGATTTGCTTATGCTGCTTCAGCACTGATTCTCTCGCCATGCTCTTATCTCCCCTTTTTCTTGAATGCATCGATTACTTTTCATTAGCTGGTTTTGTCCAAGCGTCCTGGTAATTCACTAATTCATCTACAGAAACATAGGCAGGAATGGTGTTTCCTTTAAACGTTTTTTCAATGAACGCTTCCACTTCTTTCGATTGATAAAGCTCCACTAATTTTTGCAGCTCAGGACGATCGGCATTACCCTTTTTAACTGCAATGATATTAATATATGGTTTCGCCGTTTTACTTTCATGGAATAAAGAATCTTTTAATGTAAGGCCTGCTTCGACGGCAAAGTTATTATTGATGGCTGAAGCATCGGCATCATCCAATAGACGCGGTGTATTACCGGCAGCAACAGGCTGGATTTTCAGGTTTTTCGGATTTTCCTTAATGATTTCCAATGATCCCGATCCATTGAATTCTTCTTTCAATGTAATCAATCCAGCTTCCTGAAGCAGGAGCAGTGCACGGCCAAAGTTTGTTGCTTCATTCGGAACCGCTACCGTAGCACCATCCGGAAGATCTTTGAGACTTTTATGTTTTTTCGAATAAAGGCCCATAGGTGCAATGACAGTCGACCCGATGGCCTCCAATTTCAGATTTTGATCTTGAACGAATTCATCGAAATAGGCGACCGTTTGGAATGAATTGGCATCAATTTCACCTTCGCTTAACGCAAGGTTCGGTTGGATATAATCATTGAAAGTGACCAGTTCTATATTAAGCCCTTCCTCTTTCGCCAAATCGATAATGTATTCCCATGTTCTCGTATCCCCGCTGCTGACACCGACTTTCACAGTTTTTACATCATCCGAACTCCCTGATGCACCCTCATCGTTCCCGCATGCTGCAGCCACGATGGCCAATGCCAATACCATGATCGTTAGTAAGATTTTTTTCATTTTTCCTGCCTCCAGTTAGTTTTATCTTCTTCTTATTTTTCTTGAAACAAAGTTCCCGGTGGATTGCATTAATTGAACGATGATCACGAGCGCCGCTACTGTGACGATCATCGTCATCGTATCGAACCTTTGGTAACCGTAAGCCAAGGCTAAATCCCCGACCCCGCCTGCACCGACGGCACCTGCCATCGCCGTAGATCCAACAAGCCCGATTGTCGCTGTTGTAAATGTCAGGATTAACGAGCTAAGTCCCTCGGGAATCAAAAAGCGGTAAATGATTTGCCATGTTGTCGCCCCCATCGCCTGAGCCGCCTCGATAATCCCTTTGTCAACTTCCAACAGAGAGTTTTCCACAAGCCGGGCAATATAAGGAGCCGCGTAAAAGATTAGCGGAACAATGGCCGCATTCATTCCGATCGCACTTCCGACAATCATTCTGGTAAGCGGAATAACTGCTACAAGCAAGATGATGAAAGGAACGGACCGCAATATATTGATGATCGGGTTCAATACATTAAAAATCCATTTATTCTCCAGGATGTGACCCTTTCTTGTAATGACAAGCAGGATACCGAGCGGAAGCCCAATCAATCCGGAAAACACCAATGAGATGGCTACCATATAAAGTGTGTCACCGAAAGCTGTCAACAGCTGCTCTGCCGTTATTTCCATTCCCCAAAGCGTATTACCCATTTATACTTGCACCTCCTGGACGAGAATTCCCTCATCTTTAATATATTGATAAGCCTTGTCCACCTCATTTTTGTTCCCGGTCACTTCGATGATCAAATTACCGAAAGGCGTTTCCTGGATTTCAGAAATATTGGCTGATAAGACACTTAGATGAACATCATATTTCTTCGAGATGGTTGAAAGTAGAGGAGTACCCGAAGTAGTCCCAATAAAATTAATTTTCCAAATAATCGGGATGTGGGACCCTATGCTTTTTAGGAAACTTTGTGGAATTTCATCATGTATGACCGTTCTCACGAAGTTTTTTGCAATATCCGTTTGCGGCTTGGCAAAAACTTCGAAAACTGAACCTTGCTCAACGACGCAACCGCCCTCCATGACCGCTACCTTATTGCAAATTTCCCGAATGACAGACATCTCATGAGTGATTAGCAGAATGGTAATATTGTATTCTTCATTAATTTTTTTTAAGAGCTGCAGAACTGCACTCGTTGTTTGTGGATCCAATGCCGACGTAGCTTCATCACACAATAAGATCGATGGATTCGTAGCCAATGCCCTCGCAATGCCGATCCGCTGCTTTTGACCGCCAGATAATTGATCCGGATAACTCTTTGCTTTGCTCGATAAGCCAACGAACTCCAACAGCTCGCCTACACGTTTTTGAATTTCCTTAGCCGGAGTTCCCGATAAAACCAGCGGCATGGCAATATTATCAAAAACAGTTTTTGAATTTAACAAGTTGAAATGCTGAAAGATCATCCCGATTTTTTTCTTTTCTGCCCGTAATTCCTTCGGGCTTAATTTGGTTAAATCCTTGCCCCCAACAATCACCGAACCATCTGAAGGATGTTCAAGCAAATTGACCAACCTGATCAACGTACTCTTTCCGGCCCCGCTATAACCGACTACCCCGAATATATCCCCCTTTTCCACTTTCAAATCAATGCCCTTCAAAGCCTCGACAGTCTGTTTCTTTGTTTCATAAATCTTTTTAACACCTTGAAACTCAATCATCTCAATCTCCCCCCATGCTGTTTATTTGTACGAATTCCTTATCCAGAGAGAAGAGCTTTGCAACGCTTCATAATGATAGGTTAAATTCTGCGAAACTCTCGAGTATTTGCACCAATTCTCCAAATAACCATATTACATTTTGAATAAACAAAAGAGGCCTCTTCCGTCATCAGACAGAAGAGGCCTCTTTTAGACATAAAAAAGAGTAAACTCTTAAATTAATTATCTAAGAAAAGCTCCTTCTTATCTTTCAAACTTTCGTCCGTTGGAATTAGCACAGTATTTTTACAAAAGTAAAAACCCGCTGCCGAGGTATCATAGGGCCAAGTCCCTCCACATCTCTTGATAAGAATTAACGTTGTATTTAATTATGTCCTTCACTATATATTCTATTTTCTCTAAAGTCAACCATATTTTTTATCGCTATAAATAGTTTCATAATATAGTGAATTGATACTTTTTTATTATATCAATATATTTTATATTTCTATTTTCATAATGATTTGCCCATTCTCCATACAGGGTATTTTTCATTTTCTTCCCTTATCTTCACCATGCCTGAATTCGTATATAAAGAAATCGCCCTTTGATTATCCGGAGAAACCCTTAAGTGATATTCGGATACATTAAATTGCTTGAAAAAGTTTTCTGCGTAGCGAACCAATTCCTTGCCGAGGCCTTTACTGCGGTATTCGGGAATAAGGTAAAATAGATTCACATAGCCAATTTCAGTTCCTTCGTACTCCCGAATTTGAAGTTCCATTTGTCCAATCGGTTCTTGGTCCTTTTCAAGGATCACCTGTCCATCAGGAAATTTGCGGACCCTTTCTTCCATTCGTTGCAGATATGCATGTTCATCTCCAAAACCAGCATCAGTTCCAAAACTTACAATAAAGGAATCTTTCCGGAATTTAATGATAGTATCTTTATCTTTGTCCGTATCAATGGTACGAAAGATCACCTTCATCCACCCCTATCATTTTAGTGAAATAGTTTTCAAGCAGGGAAAACTTTCTTTTTCATAAATAAAAGGCTTAAAGGGGCCCTTTTGTTTTTGTGCCTTGATGAAAAAACATCTGCCATCTTCCATTCGCACATTTCCAGATTGAACTTCTTAAGGTATGTTCCAGCTTATCTTCATCAAAAATCCGGTATGTAGTTAACACGGTATCATCAGACAATGGATGCATCTCAAATTGACTTAGGGTCATGTTCACTGCTCCGGCACCCTCTTGCCCCATAAAATCGTTTTTTGACCATATGTTACCCGAACTGCCGAACTCAAAGAAATCATCTTTCAATAATGATGAAAGCTCTTCTGGAGATGTACGAACTTCAGATTTTAACAATTTCTCCTCCAGCTGATACAAATGCTCTTTTAATAATGAAGATTCCCTGTCCATTCATCTTGTCCTCCTATATCAACCATTGGTGAAACATGATCCATGCGGTTAAAGATTTTTTATCCAGCTGCTTGCTGATTAGCAGTTGGCTCATATTTGCGGTAAGCGGCATTTTTTTCATATTTTCGTTTTTAACCGTTTTTGCCATCCCTATTTTCTTATTAATATTTTTAACTGGCTTACTTTGTTTATATATTTCAAAGAAACTGGACTCACGACGGATTTCTAAGTGCTAAGAACAATTTATCATTTCCCGCCAGAAGACTCCCTCTTCAAGCGTGTGAAGGGCGAAAGCCCAACGGTAAGGGGGAGATGAATGGCGGTTGGCCTAAACCAAAGTATCCTTTTGACAAACGTACGTTCTCTGGTTGATAATAACAATAAGGGGATGAAACCAATGGTCGTAAACAAAGCTTATAAATTTCGAATCTATCCAACGAAAGAACAATTAGTTCTCATCAATAAAACATTTGGCTGCTCTCGTTTTGTCTATAACTTCTTTTTAGGCAAACAAAATGAGAAAGATGCTTACTGGTATATCTGTGAAGAAATGAAGCAGAACGGCCAATTACCCTTTAATAAATGGAAAGGCTCTTTTGTGAATAAATACGCAACTATCAAAGAACTTCCAGCTTTAAAGAAAGAATATTCTTTCCTGAAAGAAGTAGACAGTATTGCCTTACAGAAATCGGTGGAAAATTTAGCAGATTCCTATAGTCGATATTATAAAAAGCAAAACAAGTCTCCACGCTTCAAATCAAAAAAGAATCCGGTCCAGTCCTACACGACTAAACATACGAATGGAAATATCGGAATGATTGGAAACCAAATCAAATTGCCCAAACTCGGTTTAGTTCGTTTTGCTAAAAGCCGCGAAGTCGAAGGGCGAATCATCAATGCCACAATCAGGCGGAACCCTTCAGGTAAATACTTCATTTCCGTTTTAGCCGAAACCGATGTACAAGTACATCCTAAAACGAATCGTTCGTGCGGTGTAGATGTTGGTTTGAAGAACTTTGCAATTCTTTCAGATGGTACGATCTATCAAAACCCAAAATTCTTCCGGACGGTCGAAAAAAAATTGGCCAAAGCACAACGGATTCTTTCAAGGCGACAAGAAATAGCTTTGAATCGAAATAACCCATTGTCTGAAGCTAAAAACTATCAAAAACAAAAACGAAAAGTGGCCATCCTACACGAAAAAATTTCAAATGCCCGAATGGATTACTTACATAAAGTCTCTACCGAAATCATCAAAAACCACGATGTTATTGGAATGGAAGACTTGCAAGTGTCCAATATGATGAAAGATCACAAACTAGCTAAAGCGATTAGTGAAGTATCTTGGTACCAATTCAAAAAAATGTTGGAATACAAAGCAAGATGGTATGGTAAACAAATCGTGACCGTATCAAAAACGTTTGCTTCTAGCCAATTGTGTTCTAGCTGCGGGTACCAAAATAAAGACGTTAAACATCTGAATCTTCGTGAATGGGATTGTCCTTCTTGTTCTACTCACCACGATCGAGATATTAACGCAGGACTTAATCTAATGAACGAAGCCATAAGGCTTCTAACCGTCGGAACGACGGGGTTAGCCTAATTAAAAATTGGCCGATAGGCTAATGTTCTTAGGAATCCCCCACTTCAATCAGACCATAAGGTCGATAGTGGCGGGTAGTTCAATCCACAATACTAGCGGTAATTCCTTTTTGACTGCCATCCGATGCGAACTATTCCTTACTAAAACATAATAATAAGTTCCTCAAAATGGATTATCGAGTCCATAAAAAAAAGGAGCTGCAAATGGCAGCTCCTTTCTTCTGTGCATCCGGTTGTTTTCCCATCAGTGTTATCGTGATAGGGTTCCTTGCAGACGATTGGTTTCGGCGATTACTTTTTCTTCATCGATCGTTAAGCAGCGGCCATCTTTCACTACCACTTTTCCATCAATGTATACATCACATACGTCATTTCCGCGCGCTGCATAGAGCAGGTGCGAATAGGCTTCACTCAGTGGCTGCAGGTGTTCTTTGTTATATGGGTAAATGGTGATGAAATCCGCTTTTTTACCAGCTTCCAGTGATCCTGTATGACCCATGCCTATCGCTTCGGCGCCCATTCTTGTGGCCATGGCGAGTGCTGTTTGGGCAGGGAATTTTGTGGCATCCTTATACAATCCTTTTTGCAGTAATGCGGCTGTCCTCATTTCTTCGAACATATCGAAGTTGTTATTGGAGGCGACGCCATCTGTTGCCACTCCCACTTTAATGCCTGCATCAAGAAGGCTGACGACATCTGCTATCCCAGATCCGAGCTTCAGGTTACTGATTGGATTATGGGCAACGCGAACATCATGCTGTTTTAAGATCGCCCGTTCTTCATCATTAAGGACTACACCATGTGCCATGACGGTGGGCTGATCGAACAGGCCTAGACGGCGGAGGTGCTCGACAGGTCGGGATCCGTAACGTTTTTCGATGTCGAGGATTTCAAAGTCCGTTTCCGATACGTGGATGTGCACCATCAAATCATTCTCTTTTGCAATTCGTGCACTTTCCATGATCGCTTCAGGCGTGCAGGCATATGGGCTATGCGGTGCGACCATGGTAGTCAGGCGGCCATCTGCAAATGCTTTATAGTTTTTTGAAAACTGCTCAGCACCCATGAGGTTCGCTTTTTGGTCTTTTTCGGTACCCAAGCTGAAAATCGTATAGGAAAAGGCTCCGCGCATTCCTGTTTCGCCTATCGTCTCCATGACAGCACCCGCATCTATTCCATTAGGATTGAACATATCCGAAAATGTCGTTGTTCCTGATTTCATCATTTCCATAATGCCTAGCTGTGAGCTTACAGAGGCAATTTCCGTTGTAAACTGGCTTTCGATCGGCCATATTTTCGTTTCAAGCCATGGCTTCAGCAGCATATCGTCCCCGATACCGCGTAAAAGGGTCATTACAATATGCGAATGGGCATTCACAAGGCCTGGCATGATCCATTTCCCGCCAAGGTTGACCACATGATCTGCATCTGCCAATTGCTGTTCATCATGCTGGCCGATGTAAGATATGGTATGATCTTGTACAATCATCATGCCGTTTTCAATGATTTGGTTTTCCTTGTCCATCGTAAAAAATGTAGCATTCACATATATTGTTTTCATAAGTATTTCCTCCAAAGTCGTATCAGTATCAACATGTCCTATTCCGCATTCTAAACTAGCACCTTACAGGTAATCAAGTAATTCCATATTATCAGGGGCCATTTCACTTTACCTTAGGAACCTATTGGAAGAGCAGCAAGATAGATGCTTCAATTAAGTGGTTATCCTTTGTGAAATCAGCTGCTTAAAAATATCTTCCCTTTATTGCTCGTGACAATAATCGCTTCTTGAACATTTTGAAGGCTGTAGTGGGAATCGGGCATCATGAACTTCAACTTTTCATCAGCAATGAACCCCATCAAAAGGTTAAATGTTTCCTGCCAAGTTCGAACGGAAGCCTGCTGATTCCAATGCCGAAGATGAAACATTTTAACATCCACTTTTGTCCTTCGTGAAATTTCCGCCCAATTCACAGACTGTCCTGATAAAAGGCCAATCGTCAATAAGATGCCATTAGGCCGTACGCAAAAGGCCAGTTCTGAACCATCGATGCCGCCCACTGAATCTATGGCCGCTTTCGCACCGCGCCCATTCGTCAGTTCCATCACTGTATCCTGCAATGATGCTCGGGATGTATCGATCACATATGAAGCACCAAGTTTAAGCAGTTCTTCCGTATACTTATCGTTTCTCGTTACAGCAATCAGCTTAAATCCAAGAATCTTGGATAACTGGGCGAGTATACGGCCAATGGAAGATCCGCAAGCATTTACGAGTAATGCATCATCCGGTTTCAAAGTTAATACTTCTGTACAGATTAGCCATGCGGTTACCGGGTTTATATATAACTGCGCTGCTATATGGTCTTCAATCGAATCCGGAATGACGATGGCCAGCTCCGCTGATGTTTTAACAAAATCCTGCCAGGTCCCTTCACCGCGCAAGGGCAGAACACGCTTGCCTATCAGCTCTTTCGAAACTGCTGGACCCACTTCTTCAACAATGCCGACCCCTTCATAACCAGGTATGGAAGGCAAGGGGATTCTGTGGGAATAGGCACCGCGAATGGGCAGCAAGTCAGACGGATTAATGGGACGTGTGATCATCCGAACGAGGACTTCCCCCTCGAAAGGTCTTTGAATACATTTATTTTCAACCTTTAAAACCTTTTGCGGATCTCCAAACTCATAGAATGTAATACATTTGGCTTCCAAAATAGTAGTCTCCTTTAATATATAAGTCTTTCCATTTTAACATTTAACCTCTTGATCTGAAATATCTTGGCAACTCCTAACCAACATTCGTAAATAAGAAAAAAAGCCAACAATGAATATGTTGACTTAATCATTTCGGTACGACCGGCACTAGTTTTCTAATCCTGAGATAAACCAATGGGAATGCATAGAGGCGTTTGATCAACAGGGTTTTCAATAATGCAGCATTCCAGTCTGAAAACGTCCTTGATCATCTCTTTTGTGAATACTGTTTCAGGCGGTCCCTCTTTATAGATTTTCCCCTGCTTGATGCTAATCAGATGATCGGCATACTGTGCCGCTTGATTCAAATCATGCAGAACCATGACAATCGTGCGTCCATACGTTTCGTTAAAATCGCGCAGTAATTCCAATATTTCAATTTGGTGCGCTAAATCCAGATAGGTTGTCGGTTCATCTAATAGTAAAAGGTCGGTTTCTTGTACCAAGGCCATCGAAATCCATGCTCTTTGCCTTTGTCCTCCAGATAATGCATCCAATGTCCGATCAGCGAACTCCGTCATTTTTGTTGCTGATAAGGCACGTTCGACAATCCTATGATCTTCTGGGGTTTGTCTGGAAAATAAGCCTTTGTGCGGGTGCCTGCCATAATAGCATAGTTCTTTAACGGTTATATCTTCCGGAGCTTCCGGAGCTTGGGGTAGGATGGCCAATTTCTTGGCCACTTCTTTGGAAGATTGCTGTTGAATGTCCTTTCCATCTAGATAGATCGTGCCTTGCTGCGGCATCAATAATCTAGCTAGAGACCGCAGAATCGTAGATTTGCCACAACCATTGGAACCAATGATTATACTGATCTTACCTTCAGGAATTTCCAAATCGATATTATCAATGATTTGAGTTGCCCCATAAGAGAGCGAAAGATGCTCTGCTGATAATGTTGTCATGATATTCAGCCTTCCTTATGTTATTTTTCTTTCACGGCGCAATAGATATAAAAAATATGGTACACCAATCACCGCAGTGATAATTCCGGCCGGGATTTCTATTGGAGGGAATAATCCTCTTCCCAGGCTATCGGCAACAAGTAGAAAGATCGAACCAAAAAGAGCTGAAGCGGGAAGTAAAACCTTGAATTTTGACCCTACCACCCTCCTTGCAATATGGGGGGCGATCAAACCAATGAAACCGATCGAACCAACCGCAGCTACACAGACTCCGATCAATATGACAGAAACGCTTAACAATATATAACGCAGTAATTTTGACCTTTCACCGAGACCTGTGGCTATATCGTCTCCAAGGCTCAGTACATCCATTTTTGAAGTTAATGCAATCAATACCGGTACAAGCACAAGACATGGAAGCAAAATGAATACTTGATCCCATCCTCTTCCCCATAGACTGCCAGTCAACCACAGCAGTGTCGTGTTTACATCATCCGGGAACTTGACCATGAAATACTCTATGCCAGCTTGACATATGGCCCCTAAAGCGATTCCGACCAAAGCTATCGTATTTGGTTGAGCTCCTTTTTTATAAACAAATATCATCAAAATGGCCGCCATGACCGCCGCTCCGATAAAAGCTGAAAGAGGCAGTATGATAATGGGCGATTGCGGAAATAAAACAATGACGATAACTGCTGCCAATCCGGCCCCTTTTGTTACCCCAATCACATCTGGAGAAGCCAGCGGATTTCGAAGGACTCCTTGCAGAATGGCTCCGGCCGTTGCCAATCCGGCCCCCACTATCACGGCAATCAGAATGCGCGGTATGCGATAGTTGTGCAGAATGAATGTCTGGCTTTGCATGCCATTTCCAAGGAAATTTTGGAGAATTTCTAAAGGTGAAATATAAATGGCCCCTAAGCCCAGGCTCACCATTGCTAAAATCAGCACGGTAACCGTCAGCAATAGGATAATGGAATAAGGGGGCAAAGTTGATTTCAACCCAAATGTCCGTTTTAGTTTCATTGCTTAATATTCCTCCCTCTCTTCGCTAAATAAAGGAAGAATGGCGCACCGATCATAGCGGTTACGATGCCTACCGGCGACTCAAAAGGATAAGCGATGAAACGTGCGAGAATATCTGCGTACACTAAGAGTAAAGCGCCGAATAATGCAGAAAAAGGGATGATCCTTCGATAATCCCCGCCCACCAGTCTCCTGACGATATGAGGAATGATCAATCCCACAAATCCCACTGGGCCTGCGACGGCAACCGAAGATCCTGCCAAAATGATCACCAATATTCCTGCTAAAATACGGATTCGGTACACCCGCTGCCCAAGTCCCTGCGCCATATTTTCTCCTAAGACAAGGATGGAAACAGATCGAGAGAACATGGCAGCAACAAGCAGTCCGAAAAGAGACCAAGGAAGGATCATGTTCACGTGCGCCCATGTTTTCCCATTAATTGACCCGACTAACCAATAGAGCACATCTTTCGCTTGTTCATTAAAGATGATCATGCCTTGCGTTAAAGAAGATAAAAAAAAGTGAACAGCCATTCCAGCCAATGCCAGCTTCACTTGGGTCATTCCTCCTCCCGAAGCAAAAGAATAGACTGCCATCCCTCCCATTGCTGCACCAATGAATGCAACGCAAACTAGAGACACGGAAGAAAGGTTAGGAAAGAAAACAAAAGCTGACACAATAAAAAATGAGGCACCGGCATTAACACCAAATACTTGTGGAGAAGCTAATGAATTCCGGGTAATGGCCTGCATGAGAGCACCCGCTACCGCTAAATTAGCACCGACCAACGCTCCAACTAAAGCCCGTGGCAATCGAAGAGTCCTTATAATAGTCTGTTCCTTGGACGAGTCGGCCTCAAAAAAGGACTTCAAAACCATTGATGCATCAATATCGGACGCTCCCACAGAAATACTCGTCAGGATGCCTAAAATTAACAAAACGGCCCCAGCTATAGCCGTACATAATACTTTCATTTTACTTCTACCTACAGTTTCCATTTTCTATACAACACACTTCCTGACAAAATTTAAACCTAATGGAAAGCGAAGTAAGAATGGGATCTCTTACTTCGCTTTTGTTCGTCTATTCTTCTCCAAGCATTTTTAAAGTGTCTTTAGCAATGGCCTCTGCGGATACAACACCGCGGTATCTCGTCCATAAGTCTCGATCAACACTATACACTTGTCCGTTTTTTACAGCCTTCAATTCTTTCCAAAGAGGATTGTCTTTCCACTCATCAGTAAGTAACTTACCCTCATTGTTCGCTAAAAGCAGCACATCCGGATCGATTTCGACAAGCTGCTCCAGATTCATCTCGGCATGTGGCAGTTCCTGCTGAATGGCATTTTTCAATCCCATGCGCTCAAGCAATTCTCCATCATAAGAAGATGAAGTATGGGCTTGGAATGAAGTATCTCGTACAACTGCTGGTAAAACCGTCATATTTGAATCTACAGTAAGCTTTGATTTAAGTTCCTTAATCGTTTTTTCATGCTCGCTCAATCTTTTTGCTGCAGCATCTTCCTGATTTACTGCCTTTGCAATCGTTTTAAATGAATCCAGATTTTCTTGATAAGTAGATTCCCGACTTTTTAAAACGATGGTAGGAGCAATCTGCTGTAAATCTTTATAAATCCCTTTATGCCGCTCAGCATCCGCAATGATTAAATCGGGCTGTAAAGAACTGATCACCTCTAAATTAGGCTGCTCGCGTGTTCCTACAGAAGTATAATCCATCTCTTGCCCTACAAGTTTTGTAATCATCTCTTTTTTGTTGTCATCCGAAATCCCGATAGGTTTTATCCCTAGAGCATTTAAAGAATCAACGAAAGACAGCTCAAGCGTAACTATTTTTTTCGGAGTATCTTTCATTTCCGTTTCTCCCATTTCATGCTTAATCGTCCTTATTTCTTGATTACTTGTTTTGGCAGAAGTCTTCTCTGCCTCTGTTGTTTTTTGAGAATTATTACATCCTGATAACATCACCATAATAGCAAGCAACAGGATGAAGGCTCCTCCCCCAAACGTTCTTACTTTTCTAAATTCCCTCATATTTTGCACCCTTCCCGTCATCTATACCTTCTTCACGAGTTAATCATAATTGAAAATGATTATCATTATCCTGCTGTTATGATAAAGTCATAGATTGATACCGTCAATATTAATGAAATTTTGTGAATAAAAATCATTATGGCCATTAAGACAATCTGCATGCATTTTATTGATAACGTGAAGTAAACATGCCATCATAGTCTTAAACTACCGTGGTTTACCAGTTAACAAAATAATGAACTAATATTGCAGATTGTGGACTTCGACGAAAATCAAGTTTGCTTCAGTTTTTATGAGGGTTTATAAAACCTCGAACGTCGATTGGAACGGAGGGCACTCGCTTTCCGCGGGCGGTCCGCGAGCCTCCTCGGCTTGCGCCTGCGGGGTCTCCCTTAGACACGCTTTTCCCGCAGGAGTCTCACAAACCCGCTCCAATTATTACTTTCAGGTAAAACATTTTTTGTGTACAAAACCAAATATTAATTTGACGCTCAGCTTAAATGACAGATAGTTGTTTTATAAATGATCCGACTCAAACTAAAAAAGAGCAAACCCGTTAAGGGTCTGCTCTTTCCTGTTTCAAAAATCATTTTCTATTAATCAGCATCTCTTCAAGAGGAAATTCTTCATTGGAAGCTTCTTTTTTTGAGCGTTTTATGGAGGTATTTGATAAGAATGGTTGAAGCAATTGATAATGCCCCCATGATCAGGTAACCTGTGGATCTTGAAAACACTTCAATCAAGATGCCGATTAAGACTGGACCTAAAAACGTTCGGCGTTGATTTCAGAAATCCGCTCCCTTTCCGCCGACTGTCTGCAAGCCGCATCAAAGCAAGCGTCTGTGGGGTCTCGGCTAGCCAGTTATTCGGCAGGAGTGTCGCAAATTTCTTCAATCCTTTGAGGGTTCCATAAAACAAAAAAAACCATTAGGGATAATCTAGTTTTGTTTTAAAATCATGGTTCGGGATGAGACCAGACTTAAAAGACAATCCAGTTGATTGGAACGGAGGGTACGAGACTCCTGCGGAAAGCGAGCGCCCTACGTTCCAATCCACGTTCAAATTTCATAAGCAAGATTGGATCTTCTTTTGCCTTCCAGAATATTTTAGTGAAACATTCCCTTTAAAAAGCGATACAGTCCATCTTCTCGATATGAATACTCCGTCACTTCATCGGCTTGTTCTTTGACAAGGTCAGTTGCGTTTTTCATGGCAACGCAATGTCCGGCGAGTTTAAATAGCGGGAGGTCATTTTCGCCATCGCCTACTGCCAGGATATCTTCGGGTGCTAGCTGAAAATGTTTCAGCAGCAGTTGAACGCCTGTTGCTTTTGTGATGCCTTCCACCGTCACTTCTACATTATGATGGGTGGAGGAAGCTGTGGTAAAGGCATTGTACTGCTTGATTTTCCCCAACTCCGCTTTCCATTTTCGAATCGTATTCATTTCATTGCTGAAAAAGTAGATTTTGGCGACGCTCTTTATATCCAGTTGTTCTGACCATCTTATTTTGTCTTCGACTGCATCCTGTCTTGATAGCCATTCATTTTCATCGACCGTCTCAGGTTTTGGTATCAAACCTTGTTTAACCATATAGTCTTTATCTTTAAGTAATGCCATCCGTGTTCCTTCGTTCGGATGAACTTCGTAAAAAATCTCTTCCGCTCCTGCTTTGGCGACCAATTCTTCGACAAGTTCCGTCGACAGGGCGTGCTCGACAATCTGTTCCTTTCCGATGAATACGGACATTCCATTGGCGGTCACCATTCCGTCGGCCTCCATGCCGGCCGGCAAAACGTCCCTCACCTCTTCCAGCGTTCTTCCTGTTGCAATGAAAATCAGCTTACCGCTTTCCCTAAGTTCGCCTATGTATTGTTCCAGCGTCTCATTCACAGTATTTCTTTCGTTCAATGTCGTGCCATCCAAATCGAGCACAATTGCTTTGTTGGCCATGCCAATCACCTCAAAAATCAGAATGATGATGAAAATGCCAACAGCCCATTATCTATAAGATCTTAGGCTGTTGGTTTCATTCATATATTTTTACTTCTGTACCTTATCAGTATAACAGTTTAGGATAATCCTAAAAGTTTCATGACACTTAGGATCAAGAGACCTACCACACCGAAGTCCGAATCACCAAATGTGGTGCCTTCAAACCCTACATCCCCCAAGAAGACCAGGAGTATTGCCGGCAGGAAACTGATGATTAGTCCGTTTGCAAACGATCCAAGCATCGCTCCGCGTCTGCCTCCCGTGGCATTTCCGAAAACACCTGCTGCAGCTCCGGTGAAGAAATGCGGTACGAGCCCAGGAACGATTACTTTCAATCCAAGTGCCGGAAGGAGGAACATGGATAGTAGTCCAGCCAGGAAACTGAATAGAAACCCGATGATCACTGCATTTGGAGCGAATGGAAAAATGGTCGGACAGTCCAATGCAGGTTTTGTATTCGGCGCCACTTTATCGGCAATCCCTTTGAATGCAGGGACGATTTCAGCAATTAACATCCGTACCCCTGCAAGGATGATGTAGACTCCCGCAGCAAATGTTATCGCCTGGATGAAAGAGAATACGATGAAGTTCGAACCGCCGGATAATTCCGTTTCAATATAGTTCTGCCCGGCAAACAATGCGACGATCACGAAGAACATCGTCATTGTAAGCGATACAGCGACCGATGTGTCCCTCAGGAATCCTAAAGACTTGGGAACCTTGATTTGCTCTGTCGTTTTTTCCTTATTTCCAAACCATTTTCCCACAGTCGCGGATACGAAATATCCGATTGTCCCGAAATGGCCGATAGCAAAATCATCGCTGCCGGTAATTTTCCGTACGTATGGCTGAAGGAGGGCTGGGAACAACACCATGCATACTCCTAATAGAATGGAGCCGACCAAGATAAGCGGAAATCCGCTGAGCCCGCCGACGGATAGGGTGACTGCAAGTAAGCAAGCCATGAATAAGGTATGGTGTCCCGTTAAAAATATATATTTAAATGGCGTGAAACGAGCAAGCAAAACATTGACAACCATCCCAAATACCATGATAAGTGCAGTCGAAGTCCCAAAATCACTTTGGGCGGCTGCGACAATGGCTTCGTTATTCGGTATGACGCCTTGTACGTTGAATGCATGATCGAACATTTTACTGAATATATCAAGGGCGCCAATGAGCACTGCCGCTCCCGCTCCGATGATAATGAAGCCCATGACGGTTTTTAGCGTTCCGGATACGACATCCGCACTGGATTTCTGCTGTAACAGCAGTCCAATGAGGGCAAACAGCCCCACAAGTATGGATGGTGTACCCAAGATGTCATTCATGATAAGTTCCAGCATTGCCTCTCCCCCTCTTCTTTATGTTTTCTTCTTATAGATGTGAAGTTAATTTCGATGTGATTTCAGGAATGCTCATCATGTTTTCCAGTGTGACGATCGTCCGGGTTCCATCATCCAGCTGACCGACAATATCCGCCGCTCCCAGGAAAATATCAGCCTGAACCGTTTTTGCGGATGCCAGATCCGTATGGTCCACCTCGGCTGTCTTCCCCATTTCCGTCAATGCTTTCTTCACATTCATCTCCATGATGAAGCTGCTTCCCAATCCATTTCCGCATACTACCATGATTTTCTTCATATCAATCTCTCCTTTTTTTATCCTACATGCATTTCCAATTTAGATTTGATTTCAGGGATGCTCATCATGTTCTCCAGTGTGACGATCGTCCGGGTTCCATCATCCAGCTGGCCGACAATATCCGCTGCCCCCAGGAAAATGTCAGCTTGAACCGTTTTTGCAGATGCCAGATCCGTATGATCCACCTCGGCCGTCTTCCCCATTTCCATCAATGCTTTCTTCACATTCATCTCCATGATGAAGCTGCTTCCCAATCCGTTTCCGCATACTACCATGATTTTCATTCCGCTTCCTCCTTCGAATATTTATGAACGTACTCCATAAGGACCGATTTATCTGAAGTGCTTACTATTTCTTCTATATTGGCTGGATCATTCAATAATTGAGTGAGCTGGATCAATGCCCGCAGATGCGAATCGTTATCTACGGCCGCCAAAATGATAATCAGGCGAACCGGTTTATCCGGAGCAAAGTCCACGGCTTCATCCAATTTCAGCAAACTCATGGATAAAGACCTGACCCCCTGCTCCGGGCGTGCATGGGGAATCGCCACTCCAGGCGTTATCACTACATATGGTCCATTCGTTTCTATGGCCTCGATCATGGCATCCACATATCGTTCTTCGACGGTACCTAAGTCCACGAGAGGCTTGGCCGCGACTTGAATGGCTTCTCTCCAATCGGAAACTTGCTGCTGTAATTGGATCGTTTGCATATTGAGCAGTTCTTCTAACACGGGCTTCTCTGCCTCCTTTAAAGAAAATTGGGTTATTTTTGGTGTATGGGTATACACATTCGACTTCAAAGCCTTTTCAAGCTGATCCTGTTCATGGATGGTTGCATACTTGGAAATGATCTTTAATAAAGCTGCAACATCCACACTTTCCGTCGTATATCCATACAATTTCTGCATGACCTGCTGGCGCAATGTATGTTTGTCCTGCATTTCCAAAATCGGCGGTACAACGAATAATGCCGCTTTTGTTCTCATATGCACCGTCGAGAAAACAAGATCGTACGACAGCGGGTATTCAGCCGCATTTCTAACGGACAAAACATCCAGGAACAAAATATCAGGAAATAACTCCCTCAATGTATAAATGAGGATATTGCTGATGCCGATACCATTCGGGCATACGACAATCGCCCGTTTTCGATCATCCAATGTTGTGCCTTGCCTGCGCAGCCATCCGCCAAAATAAATCGTGAAATAGGCCACTTCTTCTTCCGATACTGGACAGCCAACCTCTTTCTCCAACACCCACAGGGATTTTTTTGTCAAATGATGCAGTTCGGGATATACTTTCTGCACCCGTCCCGTCATCGGATTCATTTGCGGGAGACCATACCGCAGGCGATAATATGCCGGTTTAAAATGAACGTATAATTGCTGGCATAGCTGCTCTTTGTCTTTCAGGTGAACAAATGCCAGCCTCTCGAACTCTTCCACGATTTCCTGCAATAGGTGTTGAATGACTTCATCATCTTTTAGAGGGGAAATATCCTTCGTTCGATTCATGCTCAATAAATGTAAGGCTGCGTATAAGTTTTCCGTTTCGCTCCATACTGATTGAAATGCATCCGTCCCGGTCATCTCCTCGACCAGTTTGTATTCTTCCGTCGCAACAAACGGCGTCCAGCTCTGGTCGGCCTGTAACTCTTCCCCTTTTCCTATGAGCTGATCTGTACATAGAAATAAATAGCTCAGTTCATGAAGCCGTTCATCCGTAAAGGTGATGCCCAATTTACGTTCGGCCCTTTCAAGCTGCAACCGGATCGAGCTGATTTGCTTTTCATGATTTCCCCATATGCACTCCATGATCCATTCACTATTGGGACTGTTCAGTACATCATGCACGAGACGTTCAATGATATATCTCTTTGTTCGGCTGTCCCCAATCACCACGTAGCCATCTTGTTTGGAATACTGGATCTTGAGCGATATGTCCCTGTTTTTATCTTTAAGTCTTTTTAAATCCTTCAGCACCGTATTTCGCGAAACCCCGGTGATCGTCTGGAAATGATAGACGGACAATTCTTCTTGGCTTAACAGGATCATGAGGTAAAAAACCTTTTCCCTATCTGTCTCTGAAAATATATAATTGCGTTTTGTCAGTTTTACATTCAATTCTTCATCCCTGATTGTTTCAGAAAAGGAGTAGCCCATTTCACGATTATATTGAATCGGTTGATATCCGTGAAATTGGAGCCAGTCATTCGCTTTGCTCAATCCATATTGAATCTGCCTTCTCGTCAGACCTGTTTGGGCTTCAAGTTCTTTCATTTTTGAAATGGGCGAATGCTGTAATAGTTTTAGTAAATTGGCGCTTCTTTCATCTAAAAACATTCTCAATCCCTCTCCCTGCTTTTACGATATCTCACTTTTTATTAAAAATGTAGCGTTTCTCAGTCCGAATGTTGTCATGGGTACTGCACAATAATATACTCTTTAAATATTTGTGCACAATACCACATGTAATCAGTTTTCAATACAGGCTATATTTGGAAGGTTTGTACATATGCAGTTTGGAGGCAAGTGAGGTCATGAGGACAAGGTATAAAGGGGATTCGGGGATGAAAGTTGAGGGGGTGGAATGAGGCGTTTTAAAGGGCTAAACTTAGCTTCATCTAATCAAAATGAAAGGGATATCAACGTTCATATTTTACAAAACCCAAAAAGAAGTAGATTGATTTCAGAAATCCGCTCCCTTTCCGCCGACTGTCTTCCAAGGCCAACTGGTTTTTTGGTAAGAACGGCGGACTCACGAGATCTTGATCCCCAGACCAATGCATTTTTTAATACGTCTGGCATTCCAGAATTGTACTCAGGACTTACGATAATGATACCGTCGACGTCCTGGATGGCGGATTTAAATGATGTCACTGTTTCTGGAACCCCACTAATTTCTAGGTCTTCGTTAAACAACGGAAGATCATTAATTTCGATCCAGCGAAATTGATACGAATCAACCATATCTATCAATGATTGAGCAATGATTCGATTATAAGAATTTTCCCGTAAACTGCCGCAAATAAGGCCGATGGTTCTGGTCATCTACTTCCCTCCCTGTTTATCTCATGCGGTACCACCATATACCAAAAGTAAAAAAGTGACGTTATTCCTAATTACACGCTTGTATGTACTAAATTTGGCTTAACTTAATATTGGAAAAAAAGAACTTCATATCTTATCCCAAAGTTATATTGGACCCCTTCCATTTTCTGAATGTTTCCAACATACTATAACCTATAAGGCGTTGGGAGGAGTACAGAAATGGATGAAAAGAAAGTTACATGGTTAGAGCTCTTTTATGATTTGTTATTTGTGGCTGCCGTTGCGGGCGCAACTCATGTTTTACTGCATGTTGAAGATGGATATATCCACCCAGAGTATTTATTAAAGTTCGTGCTGATTTTTATTCCTATCTGGTGGGCTTGGGTAGGGCAAACCATATTTATTAACCGGTTTGGAAAGGATGTATTTCATCAACGGCTATTTTTGATATTGCAAATGTTTTTTGTCCTGATCATGACATCAAGCTTATCTGCAGATTTTGATCCTTATTACCTTTCTTTTTTAATTGGTTATATTGGTTTAAGAGCCGTTACTGCTATCCAATATCTCGTTGTACAGCGGATAGAAGAGGGATTTCGAAAAAAGGCAGCACTCTTTTTGGGAAGGTATTTTTGGATTGGAATCGCCATTTCAATATTGTCCGTCCTTTTTGATTCTTGGCTTAGGTATGCTGTGTTGTATTTGGGCATCCTGGTCGATATCATTGTCCCGATCCTTGGAAGAAAGTGCTTGGAAAAGGTTCCTACAAATACGGCCCACCTGTTGGAGCGCTTTGGCCTATTCACCATCATTCTCTTTGGGGAGGCTCTTGTAAGCACGCTTGCGGTCATTCAACCTAAACAAGGAAATTGGGATTCGATAGCCTTTTCCATCATTTCATTTGCGCTGATAATAGCCATGTGGTGGCAATATTTCGATAATATGGACAAGAAAGTCGACAAGTCTGTACAATCTTCCGGCCAAATCATCATTTACGGTCATCTGTTTATTTTAATGTCTATAAGCATGATTGCAGCAGCCATCAGGTTATTGTTTTTACATGAGGTCCATTATTCATTTATCCTCTATTTTGTTTTTGGTTCCGTATTGCTCTATTTCATATCAGCAACGTTTGTTTTCCACCAATATAGACATAAGCACCAGCGGTTGCAAATATATCATTTAGGGTTATTTTTAGGGATTTTAGCCGTCTTTTTTATTTTTAATTTGTTTGTCGGTGTACCGAATATTGTGATAATAGCCGAATTAACACTGTTCTTTATCATCTATGCTAAACTAACGACTACATAAAATCTTAGTCGGTGAATTAAAAGCGATTGATATGTTAATCAACGAATTCATTCAATTATTCGAAATACAAGAAAATGAAGAAGCAGCCGAAAAGGGCAGTGAAGAAAAGGAAACTTCCAATGAGAAAGGAATGGAAATGAATGAAACAAATTAACAGTTATATCGATTCATTATTTTATACTAAAGATGATCTCTTGGAAGAAGTCATTGCGTCCATACAAGAAAACGGTATGCCGTCCATATCGGTATCTCCCTCATCTGGGAAACTTCTTACCATGCTCATATCGATTTCAGGAGCTAAAAATGTGTTGGAAATAGGCGCTCTTGGAGGCTATAGCGGGATCTGCCTTGCCAGGGGTTTCGGCAGCAAAGGTAAATTAACCTCTCTTGAATTACAGGAGGAATACGCAAAATTAGCTTATCGCAATCTATCCAAAGCTGGCTTTGGCGATCAAGTATCCTATATGACCGGAGAAGCCCTGCAAAGCCTTGAAAAACTCGCTCATGATAACAAGAAATTTGATTTCTTCTTTATAGATGCTGACAAGGACAATTATGAAAATTACCTGCAATATTGCATTAAACTCGCAGAACCAGGCGCTTTAATCGTCATGGATAACGTACTTGCAAGTGGCAGTGTCGCAGATCCGGATGCTGAACCTAAACGTCACACTGCCTTTATGAAGGCATTCAATGAAACCGTGGCCAAACATCCTCAACTGGAATCCATGCTGATCCCAATCGGTGACGGGCTGACCCTTTCAAAAGTAATCGATCAAACTCACGAGTAAATAGTGCAAATTCACGAGTAAAATGCCCAAACTCACGAGTAAACTGCTCAAATTCACGAGTAAACTGCTCAAATTCACGAGTAAACTGCCTAAACTCACGAGTAAACTGCCTAAACTCACGAGTAAATAGTGCGAATTCACGGGTAAACTGCTCAAACTCACGAGTAAACTGCGAATTCACGAGTAAACTGCGAATTCACGAGTAAACTGCGAATTCACGAGTAAACTGCGAATTCACGAGTAAACTGCGAATTCACGAGTAAACTGCGAATTCACGAGTAAACTGCCTAAACTCACGAGTAAACTGCCTAAATTCACGAGTAAACGGCGAATTCACGAGTAAACTGCTCAAATTCACGAGTAAACTGCCTAAATTCACGAGTAAATAGTGCGAATTCACGAGTAAACTGCTCAAACTCACGAGTAAACGGCGAATTCACGATTATATCGGTCGATCAAACTTTTGATTTTATCGCTCAAACTCACGATATTGTCACCCAAATATCCTTTTCATGAAGAAAAATAAAATGAATTTCTATATTCTTGAATGAAAATGATTTTTATTATCAATAATAAAATGAAAGAGGGTAACCAGTTGATGGTTACCCCTGATGTTTTAAATTTCTGGATCAAATGTTTTGCAATCCGTTTCTTTGCTATTTGATGCTTGGTTCCCTTTATGGCTGACAACATAAATAGCATCTGCACTGCATTTGTTTCCAGAATCCCAATATTTACAATTATTCACTTCACATAGAACATCTTTTGCCATCTTATCACACCTCCTCATTTGCTATCATTAACAAAGTTGGGGTTATTGATACTTTCCTTTTTCAGGTTAGGTGTCTTAATTTTAAAAGCGGGCGTCATAACGTACAAAAATCCGGGCAGTTTCCGCCCGGATTTTCTGTATGCTCATGCTGATCTTTTCAATAGTTCTGCTTGAGGGATTTTCCAAAGCTCCCGCCATTTTTTCAAGGCGGCAACCAGGATGATCAAGCCGAGGATTAACATGGTGATCGATAATATTCCGTTCAAGATGCTGAATCCTGCAGAGTCAGGGTTCAGGTATACGTTTTTCACCATCCAGTACCCTGCTACATTGACTGTTACATATAAGTAGGCAAGGGGTACGAGGCATGTCCAGATATACCAGCGTTTGTCTGCGATTTTCAGTACGACGGTCGCACCGATTATTAGTCCAATCGAAGCCATGAGCTGGTTGGATACGCCAAAGAGTGCCCAGATTGAACCGATATCCCCAGAGTAAAGCAGGTATCCCCAAATAAAGCAGGCTAATGCGCTGGCGAATATGTTCCCCGGCAGCCAGTCGACTCGTTTTAATGGTTTATAGAACTCCCCGAAGAAGTCCTGGATTAAGTAACGGGCAACACGTGTCCCTGAATCGATTGCGGTTAATATGAACACCGCCTCGAACATGATGACGAATTGGAAGAAAAACGAAGCCAGTTTGTCAAAGAAGGGTATTTCGGTGAAAATATAGGTCATGCCGACAGCAAGTGTAACTGCCCCGCCTGTCCGTCCCTCCAGATTAATGCCGATTTCTTCACTGAGTTCGTCAAGGTGTACGGTTTCCATACCTAATGTTTGAAATACTTCAGGTGTGGAGTTAATCGCAAAATAATCTCCTGGCTGCAGTGAAACCGCAGCAATCAATGCCATGATGGCAACGACACATTCCACTAGCATCGCTCCGAAACCAACGGATTTGATATCACTCCAACGGTTTAACATTTTTGGAGTTGTACCGGATCCGACAAATGCATGGAATCCTGAAATCGCGCCACAGGCGATGGTGATTGAAATGAATGGCCAAACAGGACCGGCTACAATCGGGCCCCCGCCATTAATGAATTCGGTAAACGCAGGAAACTGGATTTCTGGATTCACTACGAAAACGCCGATAATCAATGCGGCAAATACACCGATTTTCATAAATGTACTCAGGTAATCACGAGGGGCCAGCAGCAGCCAAACAGGCAAGGCGGCAGCGAAGAAAGCATAGATCGGCAAAATGATGGCAAGTGTGCTCGCCTCAAGTGTCAATAAGTCGCCAAGTGCCGTTCCTTGAATGTTCGGCCCGAGTAAAATTGCGGCCATGATGAGCCCGAACCCGACGATGGTCGCCCCTTTCAGGTTGCCGGTTTTTTTATGGTAAAGCCCTACACCCATGGCGATCGGAATGGTGATCCCGACAGCGAACGTCCCCCATGGATTGTTTTCCAGAGCATGCAGAACGACCATTGAAAGTCCTGCCATCGTGATCGTGATGATAAAAAGCATCGCGAGTCCTGTACAGAAGCCTGCTACAGGTCCAAGTTCTTCTTTCGCAACTTCCGAAAGGGATTTGCCGTCTTTACGCATCGACGCGAAAAGAACGACGGCATCATGGACGGCTCCGCCGATTACAGCCCCGATCAGTAGCCATAATAAACTTGGCAAATACCCGAATTGTGCAGCAAGGATGGGTCCCACCAAAGGACCAGCCGCTGCAATGGCTGCAAAATGGTGGCCGAATGCCACCCATTTATTTGTTGGAACATAATCTTTTCCATCTTCTAATTTATGGGCCGGTGTCGGCTTGGAATCATCAAGTTTTAATACTTTGAGTGCTATGAATGTCCCGTATAAACGGTAGGCAATCATTAATATACAAATGGAGCCTATGACAATTGTAACCGCATTCATATTTGAACCCCCTCTATTACTTACATCGTAAAAAAATGATATCACAATGAAAGCGAATTCAATGGGTTTTCAAGTTATAATGCAGATATCGAGGGATGGACTGCATTATGATGAAGCTAAAATGCAGAATTATGAAAATTTTTAAAAACCGATCAGCTGCTTTAGCTCCTTCACATACGTCCGGCTTACCGGGATGTTTGATCCGTCACTCATTATGAGATTGTAAGTCGAGTTGAACCAAGGCTGTATTTCGGATATATGGATGACATTCACGATAAAACTGCGATGCACCCGTAAAAATGAGCGCTTATCGAGCTTCTTTTCAAGCACGATGAGAGGGTCGCCGATTTTATATTCATTTTTCCCGGTTTTAATGACCGTCTTTCCTTCCACGAGACCTATGAAAAAAATATGATCCCGGTCGATCAAAACGATCCGATCATCTATTTCTACAGCCAATTTACCTGTCTGTTCCACCGCCATTCGGCTGGCGGGAGCTGCTGTTCCGGATTCGTCTTTCCCGATTTGACGCTGCTTCATGAGCTTATCCAATGTTTGACGTATCCTTTTTTCATTAAAGGGCTTTAATAAATAATCAAATGCATATAACTCGAAGGCTTGGAGGGCAAATTCATCATAAGCGGTCGCAAAAATGAGCGAAGGTGCGGGGTCAAGTTCCGCCAACTGCTTAGCCAACTGCAAACCATTGCCATCTGCTAGCTCAATGTCCAAAAAGACAAGTTCAGGTTTAAGGCGGGAGATATCCCTCATGGCATCTTCTATCCCCTCGGCCTCACCCACGACTTCAACTTGCCTGCTTCTCTTCAATAGATATTTCAATTCATCTCTAGCCAGTGGTTCATCCTCTACGATAAATGCTTTCATCATCGTTGCCATACTCCTTTCTCGTTGAGTGGTATTGATATGTTCACTTTGGTTCCGTGTCCCGCTTCACTTTCGATCGAGAGGCTGGCCTGACCTTTATAGATCCCTTCCAGCCGTTCACTGATATTATGAAGGGCCGTTCCTGTTCCCTTAGCCGATTCTACAGCATTCTTGCCCAATTCATCTATTCTCCCGCCCGGAATCCCTTTTCCGTCATCCTCGACAGCAATGTGCATCGCATCGTCTTTAAAGTATGCGCGGATGATGATTTGACCTTTGTTTTTCACATATGGAAATGCATGGTGTACCGCATTCTCAACAAGTGGCTGCAATGTGAATGGAGGGATGAGAACTTCCTTAAGCCTTGGCTCAATGCGATAATCGATATGATATTTATCTGGAAAACGTGCCTGCTCCAGAGATAAGTATGCGTTAACATGCTCTAATTCCTTTTCTAGCGGCACCAGTATTTGTCGGGCCCCTTGTAAATTAGAGCGAAAGAAGGCACTGAGCTCCTGCAATAAACTTCTTGCCTTCTCGACATCCGTCCGGCATAGAACGGATATTGTATTGATTGCATTGAATAAAAAATGAGGATGGACCTGTGCCTGCAAGGCCTTAATTTCAGCATCTTTCAATAATTTCGTTTGCATTTCCGCTTTAGCGAGTTCCAATTGAGTGGAGAATAGTTTGGCCAATCCTTCAGCTAACTCTTGTTCCACTTGGCTTAATTTATCCGGATGCTTGAAATACATCTTCAAAGTCCCGACCGTTTTCTGTTGGACCTGCAACGGCAGGACTACGGCCGCTTGCAATGGACATTGATCATGAAAGCAATAAATGTCCTTTTTTGTTTTGGCCACGATGATTTCCCCTTGTTCAAGGGCTTGTTTCGTTAAGCCTGTCGCTATCCCCACCTTAGGGACATGGTGATCTGACGCGGCTCCAACATGGGCAAGCACGCTATGTTCATTGGTAATGGCCACGGCGTCGGCTTCAGTCAGCCCCAAGATGATTTGGGCTATTCTCTTGCATGAAGTTTGATTCAGGCCTTGCCGGAAAAAGGGCAAAGTCTGATCCGCAATCAGGAACGCAAGATTGGTTTGTACGGCCCGAGTCCGGTCTTCGTCCCTTGTGATCGACTGAATGATGAGCATGAAAAGTAAAGTCCCGAATCCATTGATGATGATCATGGGAATCCCGATTACTTGTACGAGCTCCCACGCCCTTTCAAAGGGTTTGGCCGTCACCAGGATGATGCCCATTTGAATCGCTTCCAATGCCATGCAAATGGGCAGGGCAAACCAAGGGGTGATCATCCCGTGCTTTCGCCGACTTTTTCCCAAAAGACCCGATAAAACCCCAGCCAAAATCGCAGCGATCGCACAAGCCCCCGCCGTAAAGCCTCCGAGAAAATAACGGTGAAGCCCCGCAATCAAACCTACTCCCAACCCAACAAAAGGTCCTCCCAGCAGACCGCCGATAGCCACTCCCATAATTCTTGTGTTGGCAATCGCGTTATCGGGATCAATCTCAGCATGCCAATCACCCTCCGGCATGGCATGGTTTCCGATTTCGATCCCTGTATAGTTACTTATGATGCCGAATGTTCCAAAAAGTGCGATAAACATGATTTTCTTCGACATTTCATGTTCATGGCCTATCATTTGCCGAAAGGGTTTCATATAAGAAAGCAGGAAGGCAGCAATCACGATGATCCCCACTTTTTCAAACAGCGACGGTAATAAATCAACCAAAGCATTCACCCCATTTCTGGCTTTTTCATTCATCTTACACCAGCCATGAAATCCTTGTCGAATTTTGTTTTTACGATTTCAAGAACATGGAAAAAATGAGGGACCATATCGGAGAAAAAGCTAGATTATGATTCAATCTAAAAAAAAGCCTATAAATACCAAGGCTTTTTCAATAGAAAGAAATCATTTTATCCGGGTCATTTTCAAGGAATCGGACAACTGACGAGAGTAGATATTATATAGGAAATCCAGGCATCCTGCTTTGCCAAATTGACAAGCAGCGCAGGTACATTAAGTATAGAACCTCCTATCGTAAATATGATGATAGTGAAAATTTCAAAATGATTACTGAAATGCTCGCTAATCAAATCTCCTACGAGTTACATGTCTACCGTGAGAAATTATTAATTGAAGAAATAATAAAAACAGATAGATTATCTTTATTCACCAGGGAACCGCAACATAAAGTTGATTAGCGGATCATCCAGAATATAATGCAAGGGCTCAAAGATAAAGAAATAGCTGATAATCTGCATATTAGCGTTTCTACAGTTCGTAACCATATAAATAAACTGTTTGAAGAATTAGGCGTGGCCTCCAGATCACAATTAATCAGCTTGCATTATGAAAATAAATTGCATGAAATTCTTCATGAAGTGAAGATGGAAAACCGCAATTTAAAGTACTTTTAGAAATTCATCAGTGTTTTTACTGCTATTTTCTTTTCTGCGAAATGGGATTTTTTATGCTTACCCGAAATATGCTATCCATTGTTAAGAGGGATAAAGTTTATATTATGGTAAAATTTAAAGGAATGATTATTGCGCTTGATAAAAAAGTACCTAAAGGGAATATTTAAACTTCATGTGAACTTGGATCATTTGTTCATGCTTTCAGTTCAGGAAAATTTCATAATAAAGTAAATAAGTCGGAGGCGATTAATGTGTTGGTAGTTACCACAGAAAAAATTGAAGGATACAAAATTGTTGAGGTAAAAGGGCCTGCCTTCGGTCTAATTGTAAGAAGCAGAGGGATTGGCGGCGATATCATGGCAGGGTTAAAGTCCCTGGTAGGCGGAGAGATCAAGCAATATACAGCGATGCTTGAAGATTCAAGAAAAGAAGCTATGGACCGTATGATAAAAAATGCCAATGAAATGGGTGCAAACGCAATTATAATGATGAGATATGATTCTGGGGAAATCGGTACGAATATGAGCGAAATCGTTGCATATGGAACTGCCGTCATTGTGGAAAAAATATAATGAAATTCATCATAGGGTACTATATATTACAAATTATTATAGTTATCTTATGCATTTTACTTGGATACTTTATCTATGATAAACGGTTTAAACGCAATCACGGTGTAAAAGTTCCTGATGGATTTCAATCGACAGATGAAATAAATATAGACCCCGTGACAGGAGAAAAAACAAGGGTATATTATAATCCTGATACGGGTGAACGCTTTTATAAAAAAGAAAAATAATTTAAAAGCCACGTTTTTTCAAAAACGTGGTTTCAGTTTGTAGACAAAAGGAGTTCTATCCAAATTTTTAAACATAGTTGATTGGAACGGAAGGTGCGAGACTCCTGCGGGAATAGCGAGTCCAAGGGAGACCCCACAGGCGCAAGTGCGCCGAGGAGGCTCCCGGTCCGCCCGCGGAAAGCGAGTGCCTGAAGTGGAAATCAACGTCCAAATTTATACAAGCAAAAAAAAAAATGTAGACAAACCCCTTGTAATCATACAAGGGGTTTTGATAACGACATTATTTTTCCATTACAGGCTTATAGTGCCCTGGTATGTTTTGGGCTGAAATGGCCAATCGGTTCCAGCCGTTGATGGTGATGATTATGGTAACGAGATCGATATATTGTTTTTCATCAAAATGCAGGCGGACCCTCTCATACAGTTCATCAGGTACACCGTTTGCAGAAATGGCCGTGACCGCTTCCGTCAATTCCAGCGCTGCCCTTTCCGAATCAGAATAGAATGGTGTTTCACGCCAAGCACTCAAACAGTAAATTCTTTGTTCCGTTTCACCCATTGCCCGGGCATCCTTTGTGTGCATATCCAAGCAGTACGCACAGCCATTGATTTGGGAAGCGCGAATTTTAATCAATTCGATTAATGCGCTATCGATTTCCGTTGTTTTCTTGTACTCCTCCAAACCCATCATTAATTTGACCACTTCACGATTTGTCTTCATGTAGTAAATCCGTTGTTCCATGTCTATCTCCTCCATAATCTTTTTAGGTTCCACTTATAAGACAAAATAGAGGTTTGATTTGTGACATCCAAAAAAAAGACCCCTCAATCTATAACAGGAATATGATTTAATTTATCGGGATTGGTGACAATGAAGATTTTGCGGATATTTTTTTGTTTTGGATCTAATTCAAAGCAGATGACTTTGATAGGCTTTCCTTCTTTCATTTGCAAAATTCCCTCCTGGCCATTGACCATCACCGGAAGAAGTTCTCCTATGAAGCCTCCTTTAGCGGAAACGCCTTTAAGAAAGGCGGATACGCGCTGTCTGGTTACAATTGGGTTTAATGCAGAAAGCACTTTTCCTCCGCCGTCAGTAACAAGGACAACATCTTCTGTAAGAAGATCCAAAAACTCCTCAAAGTTTCCTGTCGCAGATGCTTTTATGAATTTTTTTGCCAAAAGATCGACATGTTTCGTATCCTCCGGATGGACTGGCCTATCATTCTGTAATTTCCGCTTAGCCCGGCTGTAGATCTTTCTGCAGTTCACTTCATTCTTTTCCAGAATCTCGGCGATATCTTCATAGCTGTAAGTGAATGCTTCCCTAAGCACGAAAACCGCTCTTTCAACAGGTGAAAGCTGTTCCAGCAAAACGAGGAAGGCATATGCAACCGTTTCATCCGTTACGACCTTATCTAGAGGCTGATCTGTTTCGTTTACCCGAGGTTCTGGCAGCCAAGGACCTGTGTAAACCTCTCTTCTCTTACGGGCTGACTTTAAAAAATTCAGACAGCTATTTGTCGTCATTTTCGCAAGATATGCTTTCATGTCCTTAATTTCGTCGGTATCAAGCTTAAGCTGCAGGAATAAATCATGAACGATATCTTCTGCATCGGTAACCGATCCGAGCATCCGGTATGCGATGGAAAAAAGAAAAGGTCGATATGTCTTATATAATGTATCCAACTCCACTTGCTTCACCTATTTTCTATCAAATTCGTTTTTCGAAAACCTATCACTAATTATTCTCTAACCCAATCATTTATCCTTCAGCATTCCATCCTATAATTCAAACAACCTAAAAAGAGCAGCAAAAAAGCTGCTCTCGGACTGTAGACAAACTAGCTCCCTACCGTTCAACAGTATTCCTTACCGGACAAAGATCTCTGTTAAAATGGCGTACCCAATTTCGGATACTCATTGATCAAGTTGCTTCATACCATACGATATCATCAAACATTTTTACAACCCGCGGTATGAAGCCTTCTTCATAATCTTCCGGGTATTGAACGATCGCATAGTAAACGCGGCCGCCATGCTGAAAAACGGACACTGTACCCAATATGGAGTAATTACTGCCATTCTGACTAATGTCAAATTCCACCTCAGACCAATCAAATCGGTTAGGCGAATTATCAGATCGCTGTTTTATCTCAAAGCCATTGCTTATCACAACTTCCCTCGCAAACTCCTTCTTTTCTTCTATTGTCGCATTCGCACCCTCACTTTTGGAAAAAATCTGAACTTTGGCATCCTCATTTCTCTTGCCTGCAAAATTTGCAAAAACAATCATTGCATCTCCTTCACCAGAACTAGCCTCTTCAACGACCATATCATCCACGATGTAGGTTGAGAATCCCAATGCCTGACTATGATGAAGCGTGAATTGGAATGGTTCTTCCATACCTTCCAATATGAGCATATCCGTTTTCGTATTTGGCAGACCTTTTGTCGGATCTTCAACCGATTCACCTGAAGGATCTTCATCTTGCCCGTCGGTTTGCTTAGGATTATCATTTGGCTTTTCTGAAATTGGCGGAGATTCCTCATTTCCCTCCTGGACTCCTTTACAAGCACTAACTCCTGTTACCAAAAAAACGGCTGCCAAAATCAACAATATCTTTTTCATTGGAACCCTCTTTTCTTGTGTTTTAACAAATTATTATACGGTCCCATACGGAAAAAAGTTACACTACGCTTCATTGAAATATCAGACTTTATCGACTAAAAAAGATCGATACTCCACTCGTTCCGAAAAAGAAAATATGAGATTGATTCACTTTGATGCGTCTATATCTTTATTTAACTAAACCATTCAATAGATAGTTTGAGTAGGAGCGCTTGAATGTATGATAATGTAAAGAGTCGCACGTTCAAAAGGCCGCCAATTGGCGGCCTTCATAACTTCCCTTGCCTTATATGTACTAATTGAAAAATATATGTTTTGGTTAAGATCCAATGCTATGTTCTACTGCAGTATCCCAATTAGGAAAATAATACAATGCATTCTTCATTAACTCCGGATCTGACTTCTTTACCTCTTTCTTGCGAGGTAGCTTCCCTTCTTTTTCTACTAAGTCGGAAATTTGATTCACGACTTCTTCAACACTCATATTCACTTCCATCTCTGTTCCCTCCTTCTTGTTCTTATTTATATTTTTTCCCAATTGAAGAAAAGTAATACAATTTTTCTTAAACTAAACTACCAGTTTAGTTTAAGAAGGTTACTTGAATGTATGATAAATGAAAAGATCCTACAAACAAAAAGCCAACGAAATCGTCGGCTTTTTGTCTAAATAATTCCCAAAATACTTTCTAGAAGTAACATGATCAATAAACGACAAGCATAAGGAACCGAAGCAATAATAAATGCCATACCATGCTATATCGCTGTCCCAGTTTCGCCATGTTTTTTATGTTTTACTTTTTATGAATAGTTTCTCAGCCTAAAATAATCGGTTTCAACGATCCTCTATCATTCTATGCGATTTGCTGCTCACCCTTCATATCACCTCAGGAGCTGTTTCTGGATTTTGCTTGAACCGGTCTTCATGATGAGCTTCAATCGTGTGCAGAAAGCTTTTCATGGAGTTTGTCATATAAGCATCTTTACGGTGAATGAAGACTGTCGAGATATTGCGGTATTCTTCCGGAATTGGATGCACGTGGACTTTTTCATTGGCTGTTAGGTGATTTACCGCCGATTGTGGTACGAGGGTAATGCCAAGGCCGAGTGTTACGCTGGTTAAGATCGTTTCCAATACATTGAACTCCATGATCCTTTTGGGCATCACCTCTTCTTCCCTCAGCCATTGTTCCAGTTTGGAGCGATAGCCACACCCCTGACTGAATACTAAAAATGGTTCTGTTATGATTTCTTCAAGGTTAAATGTTTCATTTCTTGTAACTAATACAAGTTTTTCTGTACAGACATCGTATGGCTGAATGAGCGGATGTTTGATCGGTCCTGTAACAAAAGCGCCATCCAGCCTGTGTTCAATGACATCTTTGATTAAGTCTTCCGTTAACCCCGCCTTTATGGATAAATCGACATTGGGATACTGTTTATGATAGGAGGCTAGAATCTTGGGAAGATCGCTGACCGTTTCAACTGTACCTATGTTCAATATCCCTGTAGGTGTTTCACTATCCAGGAATACTTGCTTGAGTTCTTCAACATCAAGCAAAATTTTGTTTACATACTCCAGCATCTTCCTAGCCTCCGCAGTTAGTGACATGCCACGTTTATGCCTATTGAATAAAGGCGTCCGTAACTCCTGCTCTAAATGCTTAATCCTCGCCGTTACATTGGATTGGACGTAATTCAACTCAACAGCCGCCTTACTTACGCTGCCATATTTAGCGACGCACTGGAATATTTGCAAATCCCTCATTTCCACAAAAGTGCCCCCCTTTCTCAACTATCATTAATAATGATGCTTATATTCATTTTAAGTCATTTTACATGATAATGACTTTATCATAAGGTGTGTATAGGAATTAAATCAATCATTATTTTTGAGGGGAAGCTTTTATGAAAAAAAATCAAATTTTAATCGGTGCACTTTTATGTTTGACTGCCAGCATTTCTTGGGGAGCGATGTTTCCAGTTGCAGAAAGGGCCTTAATGTATATTGATCCTTTTTATTTCGCTTTTTTGCGATATTTAGCTGTTAGCGTCATTTTAGGGATATTGCTTTTAATGAAAGAGGGTAAGAAGTCTTTTAGCCTGGAAGGACAAGGAAAGAAATTATTGTTTTTTGGAACGATGGCTTTCACTGTCTACAACTTTCTCATTTTCGCAGGTCAAGACTTACTGGGGCATAACGGGGTGATTGTTGCTTCCATCATGGAATCATTAATGCCCATGATTTCAATTTTAATTCTGTGGGTTTTCAAAAGTGCCAGACCCATGAAGTATACAATCGCCAGCATGTTCCTTGCCTTGATAGGGGCCATTCTTGTCATTACCAATGGCAGCTTATCATTCGTATTTTTATTGAAAGATAGTGTCATCCCTATCCTTTTCATTCTTATCGGGGTTATAGGGTGGGTTATTTATACGATGGGCGGCAACCAATTTAACGGATGGTCAACACTTCGCTATTCGACTTTAACGTGCATTTTAGGAACAGCCGTATCAGCCATCATAACATTCCTCGCAACGGCAATGGGCCTGTCCGTCCCTACGGCAGAGGTTATGCAATCCATTTATGGCGAGATGATTTTCATGATTATTTTCCCTGGTGCCATAGCCCTTTTAAGCTGGAATTCAGGCATTAAACTATTAACGCCGATCAATGGAATCCTATTTATCAATTTAGTTCCAATCACCACGTTGGCCATCGTTTTCATCCAAGGACGATCACTATCATCCTACGAATTACTCGGAACTTTTTTAGTGATATATGCTTTGATTCAAAACAATTATTATCAAAGAAAAAACTTACCTTTCCGGGTTGAGAAAATGAATCCAAGTGAGAAGAAACACTTAATTAAAGGTACACAACATCAATAGGAGGGCAACAATGGATTTACTAACGCTTATGCTAATCCTTGGATTGGCTGTACTTTGGGAATTGGCAACGATTAATAAGAATGTGAAAAAGATGAATGAGCAAAATGCAGAATTGATCAATCTGTATAATGAAAGAAGGAAAAGAATTCAATAAAGTGGACTTTTGGCAATACAACGCAAAAAAACCTCTCATTTAGAGAGGCTTCAGACTGTAGTCAAACTCGATACAAATCGAGTGTGTCTACAGTTTTTTTGCTTGCACAAATTTGGACGTTGATTGGAACGTAGGGCACTCGCTTTCCGTGGGCGGTCCGCCCTCGGCGCACTTGCGCCTATAGGGTCTCCCTTGGACTAGCTCTTTCCGCAGGATTCTCGTACACCCGCTCCAATCAACTATGTTTGAAAATTTGGATAGAACTCTTTTTGCCTACAGCCTTTTTTGCATTTTTGATGATTGTACTATTCACCAAGCTTAATCGTCGACCCTATATTCAAGCTCAGCCTTCACTTTGTCGGCGGACGAGAGCAAATAGAAAAGAGCATGTGTTGAAAAAATGATTGATCAAAACATGCCCTTTTATGAATAAAGCCATTCTAGTCCTTTTGACATTTTACCATTATAAATTTAAATGGAGGTTTATTTTCCATATTCTTATGCGGCTCAACAATTTCTGAAAACTCTATCAGTCCATAATTTCCAAATTCTTGTTTAATCGAGTCAGGATCATAAAAAAACATTTTCATCCCTTCCATTATCTCGAAATAGTCTTTACCTAGTTGTTTGCCCTTACCAAACATTGGGGCCTCTTTTGAAATAGTCGTGAAAATCATATATCCGTTTGGCTTTAACTGATTATAGCAATCTTTAATAAACTTATCTCTCTCACGATTATTCAATAAGTGAATAAGGGCATAACAAAATATACCATCATAAAGTTTATTATCAAAAGGCATATCGGTTACTGAACCATGAAAAATATTAAGATTAAGCCCATTTTGCCTTGCCAGTTCAATCGCGGTTTTTGAAACTTCGATACCTGTTACATGTATTCCGTTGTCAGTAAAAACCTGTGCATTTCTGCCATATCCAATACCAGGAATCAATATATCCTTAACTTTCTTTTCAAGGAAAAAATCCTTTGTCAAGATTGCGGAGTCTGAAGGTTCAAGTCCCCACATCATTTGATTTTCTATAAAACTTGATTCCCAGATTTCTGTCATACTTCAATCTCCTTTACAAATAGTCTCTTTCTTTAAAAAAAGGATTTTATGCCTCCAAAAGAAAGGCAGCTTCAACTAAATCCATGATGACTCCAGCCGCCGCTTTATTGCCCTCCGCCGCCGCAATCACTATCTGAGAAGGCGTGCTGAGTGATGTATCTCCGGATGCATATACCCCTTCAACCGTCGTTCGACCAAATGAATCCACTTTAATCCCGCCGTTCGGAGTGATCTCGCAGCCGAGCTGTTCCGCAAAAGGAGCGGACTGCACCAAGTCTGTCACCACAATACCTGCCTCCCTTTTGATTTCCTGTCCGTTTTGCAGCCGGATCGATGTCAGCTTCCCTCCTTTCGATTTAAGATCTTCAATCTTTTCTTTCACGACTGTCACGTGCTGCCTAGCCAAGATATCCTTCTCTTCATCAAGCACCTGATAGCCATTTGTAAACACCATTACATCACCGCTCCAGTTTGACAGCAGTTTTCCCATATGAAAAGCCCGTTCATTTTCTGCAATCACCGCCAATGCTTTGCCGCGCATTTCCCAGCCGTCACAAAAAGGACAGCTGAAAACACTCGTTCCGTATACATTCTGTATGCCTGGAATCTCCGGCAAAACATCCCGAAGACCTGTTGCGAGAAGCACTTTTTTCGCCATGTAATCCGTTCCGCCTTTCGTTTGAATCCGGAACACACCACTGGCTTTTTCAATAATCTCCACACGCTCCTCCTTAATGGAGACGGACGGATATTTCTGGACATCCGTTCTTGCCCGCTTCTTGAACTCTGACGGCTTTACGCCATCCTGTGTGATAAATCCGTGCGACTCCTGCGTCACCCGGTTACGGGGTTTATCCTCATCAAACAAAATTGTTTTCCGTCCAGCACGCCCCATGACCAATGCAGCATTCAGTCCTGCAGGTCCTCCGCCAATAATTACACAATCCAACACATGCAACACTCCTTCTTAAATAAAATCTATTAGAGACCCTTAATATCCTTAATTTGCGTAAAAAAATTTTATTTTTCTTTTTTTGTCTCCTTACTCTGCTCCGCAATGCTCTGAATGGTCCGTCCAGCAAGTTCTTTCTTCATGTTGCCTTCCGCCTCGATCATCACGCGCTCAATTAAACAATCGCTTTCTTCATGGTCAAACGCACAGTTGAAAAGCACCGACTGACCCTCCACCGCTTCAATAACATCCAGAAACGAAATGTCCTGCGCACGGCGTGAAATACTGTAGCCGCCTTTTGCCCCCGGCACTGATTCAATTAATCCAGCCTTCGCAAGCTTCGTCAAAATCTTCGACAAGTAAGTCGGGGACAAATCCTGCATACACGCCAGCTGATCCACGCTTACCGTCTGGCCTTTTGGTTCCATCGTTAAATGCACCATTGTATGTAGTGCATAATTGGTTGCCTTTGAATACTTCATTGATGCACCTCATAATTAAAACTATTACAGACATTTAATATCTGTAATTGATTATAACTCAAGCTGCAAAAAACCGCAAACTTTTTCACCTCACCTAACGATGATCATCTGCCGAAATCTTTTCTTATTATAATTCTAAACCTACATTTTTTAAACAACAGTACGCTCATATTATGTATCCCTTTTTAGAACGGGTATATCCACTCGAGAATGTAAGCCAAAAAAGTATGAGCCCTGTTAAAACAGAACTCATACCCTGCCGGTGTCATTTTTTCACAACCGCTATATTTCAATTTCATAAGTCATCAGGATTTGGTTTTTTCCGTTCAAAATCCACCCCGTCTATTCACCAAACTTCTTCCGGATATCCGCGGCTACGTTCTTTAGCGCCTTTTTCGATCCCCGCTCTAAGTCATGGTTCAATTTCCTTTCTTTGTAGCTGACAAATAAAGAATCGAGATCATAGCCTTCAGGATATAAATCGACGGCCTTTATATCAAGCTCGAACCTATTGGCATGAACTTCCTTGAAGGTATCTTCGAAAAGTACGACGACATCTATCCCGCTAAACAAGGAGAGCCGTATCATTTTTGGAACCTACCAACCAAAAAAATAGTTTATTTTGGAAACAAGGATTAGTAAACTGTGACTACTATTCTAGGCAGTTATGTTAGCAGTTTACCCCTGAACGCACCGTTAAAATATATTTCTGAGATTTTGTTGAGTTAATTAATTTATTAAAGGGGGAGTAAAATGTCGTTAATTAAGAAGGTAACAATACTGACAGTTTTAATGTTATTGTGCAGTTCACTAATATCTATAAGTAGTTTTGCAAGCGAAGAACCAATCCTTGAAAATGTTTTAGCTACAGAAAAAGTGGAGGGATTTTCAACTAAAGTTGATTTAGATGAATATGTCGTATCTAAAGATTTTGACCTAGAAGATGAAGTTGCAAATATGCCATCCATTGATAAAATGACTACTGAAGAAAAAGAATTATTTGATTCCATTGTAGAAGAACAAGTAGCCTTGGTTGGATTAGAAAATGAAGAAGAAGAAAAATTATTTGCTAATGCCATGGTTGATTTTTTTTGATAAAAATTCAGAAACATATAATGATCTTTCATTGGCACAAACTGAGTTAATAGAACAAGTTGAAGAAATTAACACAACAACTTATGAAAATGATGATGAAGTAGAAGTTTCTGCCAAAAAGATTTTTGACAAAACATTTGCCATTGAAAAGGCACATGCTGTACAGGTGAAAGTTGGTGTAAAGTTTGCTGGCGCGGTATTTAATGGAGCAATTGGCTTTGCTATAGGCGGCGGTGTTGGTGCCATTCAAGCATTTATTATTAAAAAAGGTAAAAAAGAAGCAGAAAAGTTATTCACAAAAACTGTGGTTAGTCGTTTAAAGGCATGGGGAGCTCCAAAATTAGCTTTAGCTACAGGTGCTTGTGTAACTATAGCTTTAAATTATTTAGATGTTGGCAATCAGATAGCAAAACAACTTGATAAAAGAGATAAAAGGCCTAATAATGGTTGGATAGATTTTTATTAAATTCAAAGGATGATTGATTAATAATGAAAAAATCAAAAAAATATATTGTCCTATTTCTCTGGGTAGTATTATTTTTATATTTCTTTGATATGTATATGCCCAAAGGAATTTATTATTTTGTTATAGGAATACCAGTACTTTTTCTAAGTTCAATTTTTATTTTAAAGATGTTTGATCATTCAAAAGATGTAAGAGGCTAAATATCTAGGTGATACTAACAACCTTTCAGATGATGTATGTATCCCTTTCTTATTATATCTTTCAACTCTAATTGATTTTTTGATTGTTTAATACCTTTTATATCTCCGTCTAGAGCCTAATCCTTCTTTCTCCACACGAGAAATTAAGACAAAATTAAAGGGTATGAGCCCTGTTAAAACAGAACTCATACCCTGCCGACGTCTAACTTTTTTTGTGGAAAACGGTTATCACAACCGCTTTATTAGAATTTCATAAATCATCCATTTTTCCCTTTCAAAATCCACCCCGTCTATTCACCAAGCTTCTTCCGGATATCCGCGGCTACGTTCTTTAGCGCCTTTTTCGATCCCCGCTCTAAGTCATGGTTCAATTTCCTTTCTTTGTAGCTGACAAATAAAGAATCGAGATCATAGCCTTCAGGATATAAATCGACGGCCTTTATTTCAAGCTCGAGCTTATTGGCATGAACCTCCCTGAAGGTATCTTCGAAAAGTACGACGACATTATTGAAGGAGTCCTTTTTCTTATAAACGATCGCGTATCCATTCAGTTCGCTTACCTTCACTTTGTCGCCGACTTCATATTCATAAGATGATTCTTTAGGAACGGCCGCTGGCTTCGCTTTTTTGATTTTACTTTCCTGGACACGCTCCAAGTCGTAGTCTTTATTTTCGATATAGAGCTTTGCCTTTTGCAGAACCTTTTCACGGACATTCATTTTTTTGGCTATCCAAAGGGCATTGCTTTCCCCGGATTGACCGATCAACAGCTTGTATTTTGGCTCAAGTGTTTCGCTGTTGAATTGCATGGCCGCATTCATGAAATCACTGTGTATTTCCGAATAGCGCTTGATTTCACCATAATGGGTCGTCGCAACGGTCATGCACCCTCTTTGATAAAACTCCTCAAGGATGCTAATCGCCAATGCGGCTCCTTCATTCGGTTCCGTTCCGCTCCCGATTTCATCGAACAGCAGCAAGGAGTTATTGGTTATTGCCCCCATGATTTCCGAGATGTTTTTCATATGCGATGAAAACGTGCTCAGTGCATTTTCCATGCTTTGATTATCACCGATATCGACGAATACCTGGTCAAAGACGGCAAGCTCCGTCCCCTCTTTCCCGGCAACATGCAGTCCTGACATGACAGCCAATGTAAGGATGCCGATCGTTTTCAGGACGACAGTTTTACCACCGGCATTAGGGCCTGTAATAATCAAGCTGCGATAGTCCTTACCGATTTCAAAATCCAAAGGTACGCTGTCTTGCGGCAATAGCGGATGTTTACAGCCGGTTAATTTAATATAACCGTGATCATTGATTTTCGGTTCGATGGCATCCATGCTTTTACTGAACTTGGCCTTTGCGAAGATCATGTCATATTGACTGATCAACTCGATGTTTATCTTGATCGGTTTCAGCTGTTCGAAAACCGTTCCGGATAATGTGGCCAAAAGTTGATACTCTTCCATCGATTCCTCCGCCTTTAAGCTTGCCAATTCTACATTCAATTTCGTAACAGAGGCAGGTTCAATGAACACGGTAGCCCCTTTTGCCGATACTTCCACGATTGTTCCGGCCACTTGATTTTTATAGGAGGCTTTGATCGGGATGGTGTAGCGATCATCCTTTTTACTGATGAAAAATTCCTGAATGAACTCTTTATTGGCTCCGCTCTTCAAGAACTTATTCAGCCGTTCCTCTATTTTACTTTCTGTCTTGATGATTTGGTTCCTGATCCGTTTCAGGTCCTTGCTTGCTTCGGAAACGACAGCATTTCCCTTTATGGTGAATTGGATTTCTTCTTCAATGCTCCTGAATTCAGTCATGGAGCGGGCGTAGGAATGCAATGTCGGTGCAAAGAACTCTTTATCGGTCATGAATTTCTTGATATTCCTGCAGCCTCTTAAGAAATCTGCTATCGCCACTAACTCTGACGGCTCCAAAATCATTCCTTTTTCCAGTTTGTCGATATGGAGGCCAATATGTGAAATGCCCTTCAAGGGAATATGGCTTTCCGCATTCAGTAAGTTCCTTGCCTCCGTGGTCTCGTTCAAACGACTTTTAACGACCTTCAAGGTGCCGCTCGGCTTAAGCCGATCCAATAACGCTTTTCCTAAACCGCTTACGCAATGGTTTTTGACCATTTCCTTGAGTTGGATATATTGTAATTTTTCATAAGTCATTGTATTCATCTAATGATCCTCCTTGAATGAGTGAGTGAATGAAATTCCCGAATCCAAAAAATGCCCGCAATGGTCCCCCTACCTTTACAAATGAACAAGCCATTTGAGTAGAAAGCTCCTGCCGGCATCGGCCTTATCCATGGATAAGTACCTGAAATCGATAACAAATAGGGCAGCTCGAATAGACCTGCGTACACAAAAAAGCATGATAGGACAAATCCCACCATGCTTTTCGCCGTAACACCTGCATGTTACACGAATTATGGAAAAGGAAGCAGTCTTAAGGTAGGTATCCACAATGCAGAATTGCACTGTGAAAAAAGGCATACGTAATCCACTGACATAACAGTGATTAAATACCTTATTCAACTAAATTAGTTGATACCTACTCCCGACATAAAACACCACACCTTTTCTTAGATTGGAATTAACATACCATATTAGTAAGAAAGAGTCAATTCATTTTTTGCCGTTTTCCAAAGTTTCATTAAAAGATTCAAGAAAAAAATACAGCCAAGCCCATGGTACTCCCCAATTCATTGTCTGAATATTTACTTTAAAATCGGGGTATGTTATCCTTATATTGACATAAACTAAAAACAGCCTCATGCGCTAACATGAGGCTGACAACTAGCAAGAGTGGTTGGTCACAACTAACTTAATTAATCGTCAGAAGAAGAACCATTGCCATCTTGGGAGGATGAGTGGTTCTTTTTCCGTTTCTTGGCGAACATAGACAGGATAAGACTGGTTGCTACTGCAACAAATATCTCTTTACCCATATCTGTTATCAAGTTCAATAAGAAATGAATCAAGCGGTCACCTCCTTTCCAATCTATCATTAGATGGAAAAGCAAAGCGTGACCTACCACTCTATCCTCAGTTGTTCCTCTATTTTATCATATATTTACCTTAATGGTAATTATATGAAAATAAACAGGTCCAGCTAATATTTGACGCCAGGTAAGTCATTAAGAAAAGGGGGTTATCCATTGGATAATCCCCTTTTTCGGTTTAAGCTTCATCACGCGTCACCACCGTACTTTCAATGTGGAGATGGATATCGATCAGACCTGGAACCATATACTTCCCCTGTCCATCGACGATTGTATCCGGCTCGAAGGCATCCAATTCACGTTCTCCAATATAATAGAACTTTCCATCCTTGATGGCTGCATTCCCTTTAATGAATCTTTTAAAATAGCTGTTAAACACGTTGATATCCCTTACAAGCATATCCATTCGCATAACTTACCCTCCTAAGCTAGTCAACAAGCACCATCTGGTTTCTCGGAATTTCAAGGATGATTTCCTGACCCGTCCGGTAGGATTCCGCCATTTCCTTGTTCACAGTGAAATCCCCTATTGGAGTTTCAACGACATATTGATAGCTTCTTCCAAGATACGTACTTACCTTGACCCGGCCAGGTAAACTATTTTCCTGAACAGCCCCCTTGTTATCTTTTTCCCTGATCAACAGATCGTCCGGCCTGATGCCGCCTATTTTTCCCGTTGAATTGCTCATCTGCGGATCCTTGTGCAGTACAAATGAGTATCCAGATTTGTTCAGTTCGATTTTACCGTCATGATCTTTCCGCTTATCGAAGTCAATGAAGTTCTTGAAGCCGATGAAGTCCGCGACAAATTTGGTTTCGGGATATTTGTAAATGGTCGCAGGGTCACTAAGCTGTTCGATGATCCCTTTATTCATGATCGCCACCTGGTCGGATATCGAAAAGCATTCTTCCTGGTCATGGGAAACATATACCGTTGTAATCCCCAGCTCTTGTTGGATACGGCGAATCTCGACTCTCATATTCACCCTTAAGTTGGCATCAAGATTACTCAATGGTTCGTCAAATAAGAGGATGTCCGGCTCAATCACCAGCGCCCTGGCAATCGCGACCCGCTGCTTTTGCCCTCCGGAAAGCTCTTGGGGATATCGTTTTTCAAAACCTTTCAAATTAACGATCTCGAGCACATTCATTACCTTTTTTTCGATTTCACTTTTAGCATTCTTTCTCAGACGGAGACCGAATGCAATATTATCGAATATCGACAAATGCGGAAATAATGCATAGTTTTGGAACACAAAGCCAAAGTTCCGCTTGTTGACGGGCACTTTCGTATAGTCCTTTTCCTTGAATAAAAACTTCCCTTCATTCGCCTGTAAAACCCCGGCAATTAAACGGAGGGTCGTCGTTTTCCCACAGCCGCTCGGGCCAAGAAGGGATACCAGTTTCCCTTTTTCAATCTCTAGATTGAAATCCTTTAATATATTCTGTTTGTTATAGGCTACAGATATATCTTGTAAAGTGAATAAAGCCACCCATCATTACCTCCTTTATCGTTTTGTGAAATAAGACAATCCCATGAGCCGTTCTACTATAAACATGAAGAAAGCGGTTATGAACATGAGCAATACGGAAATGGCCGAAATGGTGGGATCGAAGTAGTTCTCCACATACGTCAGCATCTGAATCGGAAACGTACTTACCCCAGGGCCTGTCATATAAACTGAAATGTCTACATTATTGAAGGATTCCAAGAAGGCGATCATGACTGCTGCCAGAATTCCTGATCTTATATTCGGGAGGACGACTGTAAAGAATGTGCCCAATTTACTCGCTCCGAGACTCTCGGCCGCTACTTCAATGGAAAAGTCAAAGTTTGATAAGCTTGAAGAAATCACACGGATGATGAAAGGCAGCATGATAACAGTATGTCCCACAAACAGGGCCGCATATATCGGAAGCTGATAAGTCCCCACAATAAAACGTAAAAACGCAAAGCCCAGCACAATTCCCGGTATTAATATCGGCGAAACGAAAAAGGCATTTATCACGCTTTCCCCTTTGAAATCAAACCGGCTTAATGCATAGGCGGCCGGCACTCCCAGTAACAGTGCCCATGATATTATTGAAAACTTTTTCAGAGAAATAAGCACAAGATTGAAAACAGTTGATATAACCTTGCATCGCATTGAAAACGCTCTCAATGGGATTTAATATAGCTAGTATAGAGCGATAAAAAATAAAGAGTATCAAAGGCTCGTTAAATGAGGGAGGAATCATTATGAAGAAAGCTTTCGAGAAAGCGCAGCAGTTCGGTAAATCTTTTATGCTCCCGATTGCCGTTTTGCCAGCGGCCGGTTTATTGCTGGGAATTGGCGGTGCTCTTTCCAATCCAAATACAGTTGAGGCTTATCCATTTTTAGACTTTGCTTGGCTGCAGGCCATTTTCACGATCATGAGTTCTGCGGGAAGCATCGTATTCGGAAACTTGCCGGTTATTTTTGCCGTAGGTGTTGCAGTAGGATTGGCACGTTCGGATAAAGGGACTGCTGCATTGGCAGCCATGATCGGCTATTTCGTCATGAACAGTTCAATAAATGCACTGCTTCAAATAACCGGGGAACTTGCCAAAGAGAATTTGGCAGGTGCCGGACAAGGAATGGCGGTCGGGATCCAAACACTGGAGACCGGTGTGTTCGGCGGTATCGTAGTAGGGATCGTTGCCGCACTTTTGCACAATAAATATAATAAAATCCAGCTTCCGCAAGTGTTAGGATTTTTCGGGGGTTCACGTTTCATTCCCATCATCGTTTCCTTCGCATCCATCTTGGTTGGAGCCGTGCTTTTTATCGTATGGCCTTATTTCCAACTTTTCATAAACCAATTAGGTGCACTGGTAACGAGCACAGGTACAATCGGGACTTTCTTTTACGGATTCATATTACGGATGCTCGGGCCGTTAGGGCTGCACCATATTTTCTACCTTCCCTTCTGGCAGACAGCTTTAGGCGGAACGATGGAAATTAAGGGGCAGCTTGTCAGCGGGACCCAGAATATCTTCTTTGCACAATTGGCCGACCCAACTACCGTCAAGTATTATGAGGGTGTTTCCCGCTTCATGTCGGGACGGTTCATCACGATGATGTTTGGTTTGCCTGGCGCGGCATTGGCCATTTACCATTGCGCTAAACCTAAAAATAAGAAAGTCGTGGCCGGTTTGCTGCTTTCAGCTGCCTTGACCTCTTTCTTAACAGGCATCACAGAACCGCTTGAATTCAGTTTCTTATTTGTCGCACCGATCCTTTATGTTTTTCATGCCTTGTTTGACGGACTTGCCTTCATGATGGCAGATATATTCAATATCACGATCGGTCAAACCTTTTCTGGAGGATTTATTGATTTTACTTTATTCGGGATACTCCAGGGCATCAGTAAAACAAACTGGATTTATGTACTTTTCGTCGGCATTCCGTGGTTTTTCCTATACTACTTCACTTTTAAATTCTTGATCAGGAAGAAGAATTTGAAAGTGGTTGGCCGTGAAGATGATGAACAGGCACCTGTTACACAAGTAACGGCATCAGAGAGAACCCAGACCATCGTTAACGGATTGGGCGGACAGGAAAATATCGAGATCGTCGATTGCTGTGCAACCCGTCTCCGTGTCACGGTAAAGGATGAAACATTGGTGAAAGAAGACGTCATAAAACAAACCGGTTCAAAAGGTGTCGTAAAAAAAGGAAACGGCATTCAAATAGTTTACGGTCCCCAAGTGACGATCATCAAAAATGAAGTGGAAGAATTCTTGGGACATTGAGAATATAGACAACGATAAGGACGTGTTAAACATGCAACAGGTGCTCGATAAAATTCACAAGGGCTTAATTGTATCATGTCAAGCATTGGAGAATGAGCCGCTGCACAGCTCTTTTATTATGGGACGCATGGCCATTGCTGCCAAAGAAGGCGGTGCGAAGTGCATTCGCGCAAACTCTGTAGGTGACATAATGGAAATCAAGAAAAATGTGGACCTTCCAGTCATAGGGATCATTAAACAGGTGTATGGACAAAACGATGTCTATATCACTCCCACCATGGCCGAAATCGATGCATTGATGGAAACCAAAGCGGAAATCATTGCGACGGATGCTACAGCCCGTGTAAGGCCGGACGGTAAAACGTTAAAGCAGTTTTATGGTGAAATAAGAGCAAAATATCCGGATGTCCTGCTAATGGCGGATGTATCCACCATTGAGGAAGCCAAATACGCTGACGATTTAGGATTCGATATTGTGGCGCCCACTTTATACGGCTATACGAACGAAACTCTCGGTGAGAAAATATATCAGGATGACTATGCTGTGCTCAAAGAAATAGTAAAAGCAGTGAAAAAAGCGAAAGTGATCGCGGAAGGAAATGTAATCACACCAGAAATCGCCCGCTCTGTATTGGATATGAACGTCCATGCAGTAGTGGTGGGCGGTGCCATTACCAGGCCGCAGCAAATCACCAAAAGATTCGTCGATGCCATCCAAGAATAAAAAATGGCACATAGTAATGAAAAGACCCAGACTGGCAACAACAGTTTGGGTCTTTTCTTTTTCATATTCCTGTTTCCGTTCCTCCGGTTATTGACGTCCCTGCTGGATACATTAAACTATAAATACAGATAAGAAATCCGAAATGGGTGATCAAATGGAATACCTAGCAGAAAACCTCATATATGGCATAGAATGCAGCATGGACAAGTTCACCAAAACAGAGGAAGAATTGGCCCATTATATTCTGCAGCGCCCTGAAGAAGTAAGTCAGTTAACGATCAGTCAAATAGCTAAAAAGCTTCATATTTCACCTGCAACCATTACGCGTTTCTGCCAGAAATTAGCCTTTTCTGGGTTTAATGAGTTCAGGCATGAGTTAAAAAGGTTCGTGGACCTCCGAAATACGCCGAAAAACATGAAGAATATCAAGCAGGTGGATTATTTCGCTAAACTGTATCAAGATCATTTAGGTATCATTGATAATACCTTTCATATAACGACATATGACAATATCCAAAAAGCTGTCTCTTTCCTTACAAAGGCAAATAAGATTCATGTATATGGAATAGGGAGTTCTGGTATAGCGGCCCAGGAGTTCAAGTCCAAGTTCTTTCGTATCGGCTTAACTGTCGAAGCCATCACAGACCCCCATCAGTCCATGATGGATGCAGCTTTAAGTAACGAGACTAGTGTTGTCATCGGCATTTCCATTTCCGGAACGACGAAAGAAGTGATTTCTGCAGTTAAAATCGCAAAGAAGCAAGGCGCATGCATCTTGGTCTTTACTGGAGATAAGAATTCCGAGCTCTCCCAGCTTGGCGACCTAACACTATTGGTCACAAGCAAAAACAGCATGCATATGGGACAAAACATCTCTCCATTGCTTCCGCTCCTTTTGCTTTTTGATTTATTATATACAGAGTTGGTAGCTAAAGATTATAAAAACCGGATAAGCATCAGGGAAAAGACTTTAAAGGTATTAACCGAGACCGACTGACTTTCGGCATCTGAAAGTTATCGTATTGCTTAGCTGAACCTGTGCGATAGTCCTTTTCGTTATTCTTCATAAAAAAAACTGCATCTCCAATTGGGGTGCAGTTCACTTTTATTCCTTTTAAACTAAATTCCTCATTACTGGCATGGAACGTTCTTGGAGGCTCTCGGAAAGAAGACTATACGCAACTACTTTATTCTTGTACTGTTTGACTACGTCCACATGGTCGTTGTACATGTACACATATAATCTAACCTCGTTCTTCCCTTTTTTTACATCCATTATAATGGGAGTCCCGCTGTTCTCTGGATGTAAAAACAATTTCTCGTTCCCGGGAAATATATGATTTTTTTTCAAAAACTTAGCTTCGTTAAAATAATTAAGCACTTGAACTTTATCTTCACCTTCCAAACGCTTTCCATCAAAGGTCACGATTGCATCCGCGTCACTAATTTCAGAATGTATTTTAAATTTACTCATAATCCAATTCACGGCATCGGTTGGAAGACAGGTAACCAATAATTTAAGCAAACTTAAGATAATTGTCAAAATCAATACAGGCCATGTCATATTTGATCATCTCCGCTACACTATTATTTAATGATTAATCTATATATTTTTCATCCATAATTATGTCGAAAGGATTGTTCACTCAGCTTACAAAGGTATTGTTTCCAGGTATCGATCAGATTCTTTTTGTTCATATTTTCGCCACATTTGTGAAAAAATTCACATTCCCAATCATTTTGATAGACAATTATAATAATCATTCACGGTATCTTAGGCTGATTTTATTACGAAGTAGATGATGCCCACAGCTAATACTAGGGCGAGACCGATATAAATATAACTAAGGTTCAACAAATTTCCTCTCGTTGCTGCAGAATAATCACTATCACTTTTCCCCGTTAATGAAAGGGTGCCTACCAGGGCAACTAAACAAATGACCACCACTGCTATTACACTTACCGTCATGAATCAACGCCTCCCAATATTATTTTCTATTTCCTTGAACCATTTAAAATCCTTCCGCTTCTCATCCTATTTCGCAGTGTAACTACAAAAAGAGATCGCAAAATTACAGGTAGTTCGCTCTTTGTGTTTACTGAGTAAATATATTAGTAAAACCCTTCCCCTCTATAATAAAAGAACAACCATTTTTAGGACCATCCAATTCAGTAAAATTTCCACCATCCACTTGTTGATTTCCACTTCAGGCACTCGCTTTCCGCGGGCGGGCGGGAGCCTCCTCGGCGCGCCTGCGGGGTCTCCCATGCCACGCTTTTCCCGCAGGAGTCTCGTACCTTCCGTTCCAATCACTGGAACTTCTTTTAAGAAATATTGTAGGGTCTGGCGGTCCATCAACTTTCCGGTAAAAGGAGTTCCGAATTCCTCTCGCCCAGAACCAAAATTTTAAAGGTAAACCTGCCGAATAACGGTTAGCCAAGACCCCACAGGCGCATGCTTTGATGAGCTTGGCAGACAGTCGGTGGAAAGGGAACGGGTTTCTGCAATAATCTGAAATGTTTTCTTGGAAAAACTGTAGGCTAGTCTCATCCCGAATTATGTTTATGACTAGATTATCCTTCATGTTTTTTCTCCTGTACTCCTTAATGGATGGAAGAAATTTGCGACACTCCTGCCGAATTACTGGCTTGCCGAGACCCCACAGACGCTTGCGTCGAGGAGGCTTGGCAGACAGTCGGCGGAAAGGGAGCGGATTTCTGAAATAAAGCTGGATATTTATTTAGATAAGAACGTATGAAACTGGTTTTCTTAAAGTTTGTTTACAAAAGGAGATTTCGGAATATCTCAGGATTTACCCTTCATGTTTTTTTCCTGTAACACTTATTGGATGGAAGAAATTTGCGACACTCCTGCCGAATTACTGGCTAGCCGAGACCCCACAGACGCTCGCGTCGAGGAGGCTTGGCAGACAGTCGGCGGAAAGGGAGCGGATTTCTGAAATCAACGGAACTTTTTAATAAAAAAAACTGCAGGCAAACTGATTTATCATCAAGTTTGTCTACAGTGGGAATCATCATGACTCTCTCTCATGAATATCGCATATGATTATAAACTTTTTACCGCCTCTGCAAACCTTTTGATGCCTTCGTGAATGGAATCCTCATTTTCCCTTCCAAATGTAAAGCGTACGTATTCCTTATTTGTACCTAGCGTTGAACCCGGAACATATATGACTCCTCTTTTGATGGATTCCTCTAGTAACTTTATTTCGTTCAATGGCACTTTCAGCTTACACCACAAATGAATTCCGCCATTTGGCGAATAATAATCTACTTCCTTTTGCAGGAGTTGTTGAAGACTCGAAACCATTGCATCCCTTCTTTTTTCCAGTTGCCTCCTTAAGCCGGCAAGATGGGCAGGAAAATATTCTGAATCCAAAAAATCATTTGCTATCCATTGAGTGAATGAGCCATGACCGAAGTCAACCTGCTGCTTAGCATCCGATAGTCTATCTATGACTGATTTCGGTCCAATGATCCACCCAATTCTTAAACCGGAAGCAACAATTTTTGACAAAGAGCTTATGTATAAAACATTTCCGTTGTTGTCCATCGATTTAAGAGTGGAAATTTCTTCCCCGGCAAAGGATGTTAAACTATAAGGATCGTCTTCAATGACCGGTATTCCATATTCGGATGAAAGCTCAAGAATCCTTTTACGGCGGTTGATATGAAGGACAGTTCCTGTAGGGTTTTGAAATATAGGGTTCAAAAAAATCATCCTGATCCGATGTTTTTTATGAAGTTCCAGTAAATCCTCTGGGTTGATGCCATCTTTATCAACCGGCAAAGGAAAGGTTCTTAGCCCTGCGGATTGAAAGATGGGAAGGTTGTAACTATATGATGGATCTTCCAATACAACGGCATCCCCTGGCTTTAACAGGCATTGGACCACCAGATGCAGGGCTTGCTGTGCACCAGAAGTAATGAGTATAGAAGATGGATCCGTGTCAATTCTCCTATACTGTTTAACATGATTGGCTATCGTTTCCCTTAAAACCGCATTGCCTTGAGGGTGATCATAACCTAAGCTACCAATGAAGGATCTATTGGAAATGATCTCACGTAAAGATTGGACTGGAAATAAATCTTCTGAAAGCTCCCCGCTAGCTAAGTTAATAAGGTTATGCCCTTCCGTTTCTTTACGTATTTTTTGGGTTACTGGCATATTGGGCAAAAAAGAACCCGCTTCGATATATCTATTCCAGCTAGGGATACGTTTTCGGGTAATTCCCCAGATATCTTTGCTGATCATCGTTCCGCTTCCTTTTTTTCGTTCAACCAGCCCATTTGCTTCCAATTCATCATAAGCCGCAACAACTGTGCTTCTGTTAACTCCCAGCTCACTTGCCAGGAAGCGTTCAGACGGTAACGGCTTATCCAATAGGAAGGTTCCATCAGCTATGCCACTCTCGATGTAAGCGGCTATTTGTTTATATAAAGGCTTCTTGGATTTTCTGTCCGTTTTCCATTCCATAAGCTACATCCTTTAAAATGTTTAGTTAAAAGCGTACTGCATTAATAACTTTATCTACTTATTCATTAAGTATAATCTCCAGCAGAGATTATTGCACTCTGCCATACTGCAATATAAATGAAAGCCTCCATTCCTTAAATGAAATGGAGGTTTTCGTTTCATCTTCTTCAACTATGCAGACTCCCCTTCAGCCAAGGGCGATTCAGATAGGATCCGATAGGGATTTGAATCAGGCTCGTTTTCCTTTGCGGACCGTCTATCTTATAAAGCTCATCACACATATTCACATCAAAGCCGAGCAGCGGGTGCCCATTCATTCCAAGGGCTGACGATGCCAGCAGTAATTTCTGAACGAGCATCCCCGCCTCCATTTGCTGGATGCGGTATCCTCTATATCCAAGTTGCGTTTTGGAATGGTCCCGCTCACCCACTACATGTATGCAGATCGGCACTTGCTGAAAGTTCATGATATCGAGGGACATTCCGTATTGCAATAGGAGCCGATGATCTCCTGGTTGTATCTGCCGTAATGAATGTGTGGTGCTGTCATAATGGTAGGCACCATCTTGTATGTCTTCCACATTATATAAACAAGCATAGAGGGAAACGCGATTTCCGTTGTTCCCGTTTGTTCCATCCAAGTCATTTCGATAGGAGAACGAAGCGGTTGCCTCCTGCAGGAGAGCGGCCAGTTGCGATTGACTGACTTTCCCGAGTACAAAGTCCATTTCAGGTGAAAATCGCTTCCGGCAAACTGATGCCAAGTCATAGGACAACCGTTTCACGATAGGAAGGGCTATAATTTTCCCTTCTGATTCCGCCCCATTCTTTGGATGGATCCGCCGGAATGATTGGGTGGATTCGATCATGGATGCTTCATTCATTTTGGTCAGCATCGGAAATTCCTTGATCCTTTGCGACCGAACATAGTGCTCAGGCTGAATTCCCTTCAATTCCAGCAATAATTCCGTCGAAGTGACAGGTCGGTCCATACTCCTTCCTTCCCTAAATCTCCAAGAAGGCTCTGATGATAAGGGGATCGCCGCATACGTGCTCTCTTCCTCCTCCGAAAGCCCGAGCAGATGATTGATGGCCCGATCAAGGAATTGGAAGCACACCCCGGCAGCGATTCCAAAGCGTTTCGCCACTTCGAGCAACTGTCCAAGAAGCACGCCTGCATCAAGACCTTGCAGACGGTATGAAAAGTTATTATATTTGTAGAAGTTTTTCCAAAACATCGTCGATACGAAAACCGTGCCAAAGCAAGCGGACATATCAATGGTTCCACCAAGAGCCTTTGTTACATATGAATCGAAATTCCCTTCCCGCAGCAAAACCAGCCGGTGGTGTGCCGCATCATAATGGTATACGCCAGCAGGTAATCCCTCGATCTTCAAATATACGTACAATTCGCTTGGATACAAAGCCCCCCCTGATGGCGGAAAGCGCCGGAATGACTGCATGAGGTCCTCAGATTCCGAGGATCTCGGTACCTGACTGACTTGGGTCAGGCCATAGGCATACCAGAGGAAATGACCGATTTCTTCGAGATCCTGCTTTGAAGGCCCGCTTCCCCCCTCGAGCGTCAGTGGCACCTCCAGTGATAGCGGAAAAACAGGCAAGTCACGGTAAAGCTTATACGTTAGCGGGGCATCATCCCAATCCACTTCCCAATCCGGCGGACTTGCCTTTTCGATATCAAAATGTAAATTGTGCAAAAATGCCTCTAGACTCATCCTCCAACCTCCTACGTCAACGCTTATGGAAAAGGATGCGGATGCGGATTGAGCTGTTCGAAATCAAGCGGCCGTTCAGCATATCCAAGTTCCATCGGAACCCTCAGTATTCTCTCAAGCCCCGTTATGCGGGTAAGATGATGGCCGAATGTCATCGGCAGCATCCCCGGGATCAGGACTTTCACACAATGTAATCCATTCCGTGCAATTTCCGGTGTCGTCTGATCCACCACAATCACCTCGAGTTGCAATCGGCGAAACGCCTGAAGGATTTCCTGCAAATCTTCCGTCAAGTCCGGATGGTTCACCTTTTCCCCGTATTCTTCAGCGAAAGTTCGCATCGGGCGGTCATCATCCAGCAGAAACTGCAGTCGCTCTTCGGCTTGCGGTAAACCGTACAGCATGCCATGATCATCCATTTTCCGTACCAGTGAGGAATCCTGCAGCATTTTCTCAACCTCATCCCGGTTCTCTTCCAATTTATCGTCAAGTGTCAGCATCATGCCGGCCAACTCGAAGACTGCGCTTTTCACAGCCCGGACCGGGTCGAGATGGGCCCCTGCCGCACAAATGATATTCAATCCTTTTTGTTTCCTGTTTTTCGCCAGCGCCCATACGCTCGGTATACCATGTTCCATTGTCGCATTAAACAAATGGATATCATATCCCGCTGCCGCCCTCGCCCTGTCAATCATCAGCTCAAGTTCTTTGTCATTTGCAGAATAAGGGTCAAGTCGTGTAAGCGGCAATTGCGCATACCAGGTCAGCAGGAACGAATCACGTTCGACCACTTCCATGATGCCGTAGAAAATGGCCTCCTCCATACTTCCCCCTAAAGCACAGCCATTGGAAGTTTCATAGACAAATCCATGACCGCAGCCCAAGCTGTAATACGAAAGCAACTCCGGGACCAAGATCGGCCTCTCTTGCAAGAATGAGTGGCCCCATACCCAATCTATCGAGCGGTCGGGATTAAACGGTTGAAACGGGAAATCATGCTGTGCGTAATTTTCCTTCGAATGCACCCCGATCCTGGTGGGATCGAGCGCAGAATCTTTCAGGTTGTTGTAGCTGTCATGTATGACTGTCCGTTTACCGCGGGGCTCCATTCCGCAATACCTTTCCAATCCTTCCAATATGGCCGTCATCTCACTGACCGCATATGAAAGAGTCCGGCCAGCCGCCCCCTCATCGCCTATGAATAAAGGTAAATTAACACTTACATCGGCAAATGGCGGCACAAGGTCTATCATTTTATTATTCAGGAAACCTGTGCGGTGGTCCAAGTAATCCTTGGCCAGCACTTCATTCAGCTCATCCATTGAACGTGTTCTGTAACTGTCGGGACTGATTTTCGGACTTGGCTGCAACGAAATCCTAGCACGCTCCTTCGAGTCATCAGGTAATGTTGAGCAAACCGGACACAATGGATCTGGTAAAAAAGAGTGCCACGAACCATTCAGCGTTTTCAGGCTGATTAAAGATACATGCCCCTCCGAACGGGCGCGCTCTCCTTTCATCACCTTCCTTACCTCTGCACAAATCAAGTGTGCCATCTGTAAAAGGCCAGTGCGGGATGCCGCCGGATCACGCTCCATCCCCCCATTTGCCTCCAGCTGCTGGCGGATTCCCCACATTTCTTTTCGATCACGCCCGGCCATGAGATGCCTTTGGTCCGCACACTGTGAACAGCCAGGAACACCCGGGCGCACCAACGGCCCTACCACTCCCTCTCCAAATGATACGAACCCCCGCAGCCATGGAATGCCCGCTTGCCCTATCACCTCTTCCGCCTTTACATGGACAGCGGGATTCCAAGCATCTTGCAGCAGAAGGACCATCGCCGTCGTTTGCGGAATTCCTGCCTCGAAATCGGTTTGGCGATTCACCTGATATTGGCCGGACAGGTCCCCATGAACATGGTCGGCCAACACTCCTTCCCCGACAACCAATACGTCAGTTTTCACCCTGATTCCCCCTCTCGCAAAAACACCCCGAACACTCCTGCCATTTCTTCCTTCAAGAGAGGTTCCAGATTTAATTCGAAAACACAAATTCGCTTACTGTTCTTCTTCAAGACTTGAATGGCGGACTGTACCAGTTCGGAATTCCCTTTCACCCCGCATGAAGGAATCACAAGATTCACCTTTTCTTCTTCAAGAACAGGCGATGCCACTAAACCGGGTGCTGTAAGGCAAACGGTCTGGTTTTGGACTTTCATGACAGCCTTTTGCAATGCATTCCGTAATGCGATCGTTACATTCAAACCGACAGCTCCGGACCAGCCATCGCTCGTTCCTGCCCAAACTACCGGGAAACCTGACACTCCCTCACCCAAGGCGATGATCGGATCTCCTTGCAGCCGGGTCAGTGCTTGTAAATAATACCTGCAGCGCTCATCTTCCACTTGAGCCAATTGCACCGTCACAAGTTTCTCCTGGTTGAACCGCTTATTTAAAAACTCCGTTTCCAAACTGCTTTGCAATCCACGGCAGACACATTCAGCAAATGTTTCCCCTGCTCCGACACCGATCGATTCCTTTATTTCGTCTGCTCCCTGAAGTTTCGGAAGAGTCGCAACGAGCTGGCTGAGTGTTCTGGATGCATATGCTTCGACTCCTGCAAGACCGGTTTCCCGCCTCGCTTCCTCATGCGTCAGATCTGAACGGATGATTTCGGGCAGGAGTCCGGCCGGGCCGGACGACAGCGGATCCACGACCTGAACGCGGCATTGAGCCAGCGGCAGCTGTTTTAAATCCCCCTCATCCCAACGATGAAAGATACCGGATTCCGCGGATGTCAACCGGGTGAAATACATAAATACTTTCCCCGGTTCAACCGGGTCCGAATTCTGTTCAAGCCGCCGTTCGAAATCTTCAACCCATGCAGCAGTCCCTTTACCCGTCACGCCAGGGTGGGGAATGAACGGATGCCATTTTCCCTCCAATGTATCCATATCCAACAGATAAAATTGATTGGCTTGTTCTGCTGTCGTAACGCCTGCAGCGTCTTTAAACCATTCGAATACCATTATATTGGCTAACATCGCTCCGGCTGTGGCGGAAAAAGAAGATGATGCCTGATTCTTTTCAAGCTCAGCTTGATGTAAACGATGCCACGCTGACTCCCAGCACCCTTTGGAATCCGGATGGACGAGCGGTCCAGCCATGCCTGCTTGATTGATGATCAACGCAGGGAACAGGATCTTTTCCCCTTGCCTGCAAACCGAATGAAGTTCTCTTAATTCCTCTATATCACCCTCCTGTGACACATATAAGATCGAGTCAAAAGGCCGCACGATCTCCCGCCATTCAATCTCTGTTCCCTTTTCAAGCATGACCTCCTCTATGGCAACCTCGTCGTCTGTCTTACGCGCATGTGCCACGATCTCCTTCAATCTTTTTCTATTGGTCGGTACCGCGTCCGTAATGAAGATATGGAAAGCAGGCAATCCGGATTCAATCAGCGAGGACACCAATGAAAGGAACAAGGGGCCAGAGCCTATGGCCAACGCCTTTTTCTTTCGATAAGTTTCAAAACGCTGAGCCCCGGAATCGCCGCAGCTTTCCAGGAATTCGATTTGCGAAGCATACCTTTCAAGAACATGTTCCCTTAATTGATGGGGACTGTCCTGGCTTATATCCCGAACAAACCCATTCCCGTACAAAACCTCGGCAATTTCCATCACCCGTTTCCGGTATGGGTCAGGCAATCCATCCGTCAACTCGCTTAATGTATGGTTCCCGTTGAACATCGGCAATAACTTTTCAATCCACTGAACGATCGAGGCGCCCTCCATACGGAACGAACTTACGTTATTCCTGAAATACACACCTCTGTTTGGTTCCGGAAGAAAAAACGTATCCCTTTTCACTTTCAAACGCATAGAAGGGGTTAAATTCACCATTCCGATCCTCCTAACCCGATGCATTCTAAGTACCGCTTTTAGCACAGTACTTCACTATCATCCTATGTACGACAATTTGTCTCTTATGTCTAATGCCATAAAGAAAAGTCCCTGCTGCACCGCAGGGACTTTTCTTTAGAAGACCTGAAACCTTAACCGCCGCAACGTCCGCAACGACCGGCGCACCCGCCGCAACGTCCGCATCCACCACAGCGTCCACAGCGTCCACAGCGACCGCCGCAACCAAAGCAACCGAAGCACAAGAAACAGCCAAAACAACCAAAGCAGCCGCCCACACCAATGAATTGCCGAGACGAATCATCCAAATTGTACTGGTTTTGTTCCCAAGGAACTGGCTGAGTCACCTGGAAATCATCTACATTCAGGTTTTGCAATTGATTTTGAAATTCATACATTTTATATAACCTCCGTTTATTATTTATAAGGTAGAGCTTAGATTAGAAAGGGAAGCCAGAACGAAATGGTCAGGGAATTAACACCACGTCAAGTATTCCCTCCAACAAAATATGTAAGGGGATTGGGTATTGCTACTGATTAAAAGGCCCATTTCCCATTAAAAGACCAATAAAAAACAGAAAACCGGAAGGGTAATACCCTTCCGGTTTTCATGATCGCCTCTTCAATTAGCATTGTCGTTTCCCTTTATGTATAGCCTTTTCAATCAAAGTCCCATTAGTTATGCAGTTGTTCATAACGAGTCCAGTTGACCGATTTTTCCAGCACGATTGATATCAATACTCCCATTATGAGCCCATTCGTCAAAAAGGGCTGTAATAGCGCGGGCAGGTTCGAAAATGCAGCAGGCAGGACATTCATCAAACTCACGCCAATCAATACTGGTACGGCAAGCCTGAATATCGTGTCTGAAGTGAAATTCTGACCCTTGACGCTGTTGAAAGCCGTACCGAACAGCTGAAGGTACGCAACGAACAATACTGCATTCCCGACTGTTATCGGCATCGTGGCCAGGAAAGAGATGAAAGGGGGAATGAGCCCGATTATGGTCAATAACATGCCTCCAAGCAAGAAGGGCTTCCGCTCATAGATTTGGGTGCTCTGCAAAAATCCAATCGATGAAGTAAAAGGTGTATATGGAACAAGGCCAAGCAGCGGAGCGAAAATGGTAAATCCGCCAGTCATGAATAGAGAATTTCGATACTGCTTGTGTTCAGCTTCATCACCGATTAATTCCGATGCAGCCTGAATGGAAGCGAACGTGTTGCACAAATTCAGCAATCCTGCAAAAAAGGAAATCGCTATGATCCCGAATTGAAGGTTTGGAGCACCTAATGGAAAAAATGAAAAAGCGGCACCCGTCAATCCCATTTCTCCCCCGGCCTCCGGAAATAGCAGCTCGTAAAAAATCCATCCCACTATAATCCCGATCAATATGGAGAAATTGCTTATTGTCCTTGGTCCTTTTATTTTTAATATACTGACTAGAAGTACAATCCCCACTGATAGGAAACTGACCGGGATGTTGATTTCGCCATTCTCCGTAATCCCCAGCATCCCCTTAAAGAAGACAAAAATGAGCTGGAACGTCAAAAGGAATAAATAAACCGTCATGACCATGGGAGTGAAAATCTTCTGGACATGAGATATCAGGTTGAAGGCAGAAATAATGAGGGTCACGACACCCGCAGCAATGAGGCCAGTAGCTATGCCCCCTCCTATCTCAGCATAACCGAGCCCTATGGATGGTGCAGATAAACCTAAATTAAGCATCACTCCCCACAATAGACCGGAGTGACCTTCCATAAGCGGATACTTATGCCCCTTCCACCCCTGAAACACGCAAGCGATCCCCGTGAAAATGAGCGAGCTTCTCATGGTCATTTCCGTAACATTGGGAGGAAGATCAAAAGCTGCGCCAATCGATATGGGCACAACTACCGTATTTGCAAAAATAAAAAACAACCATTGAAAAGAAGAAAATAGAGTCACAGAAGATCTCCAACTTTTCATAGATTCCATCTCCTTTGAACATGATACTTTTCAAACTCATGGTGAATTTCACTTGTCCTTCCCTTGAAAATGGCGAAAGGACAGCACCATGTTAATAGACGCGGTCCCGGATGGTCCGCTGCTGCATTGCTGGACACATGATTTATGTCATATGACCTTTGCAGATGCATGAGAAATGATAACGTTCCCATTAATAGTAACAAAGACTGCGGCTCCCCGCTAATTTGTTTGCTTGGATAAAGGATGCAAGGCACGCAAGCAGAGCGTTTTAAAATATAATAATGATAAAGACTGGGGGCCTAATTCATATAGCCAAAAAAATCACTTCCACAGCATATAACAGTTGTAAATAAAAGTACACGGAAGCCTCCAAAAACGAAAAAGGAAATCCGGAAATATCCAGAAATCCTTTTTTGGTTCAGTCCTACCGTTCAATGGACTGCTTTTGTTTATATAGTGAACCGGAAACCAAGTTCCCCTTGTAAATGACCGCTTTACGTTCCGAACGCCTGGCAACTGCCTCTGCAGAACAGCTTGCGTCAATTAACACCAGACTTCCGGCATCCCCAACTTTCGGCCATACCTGGTTACCCTTATCATCCAATGGGGTTTTTCCGCCAGTTATATATCCGAGTGTCCGGGAAAGCGAGACTTCATCAATCCATTTGAAACGTTCTGCGAGCCTTCCTGCCCTCTCCAAGATGTCACCATTCCCAAGAGGTGACCATACATCAAAGATATTATCATTTCCTACTGATACTTCAACCCCTCTTTCATGTAATAAATCAACAGGGGGCATCTGCCTGTTGATCGGGACACTGGTGACGATGGAAATCCCCGCCTCCCTAAGAATGTCAGCCAGTTCATAGGCTTCTTCCCTGGATACGTCCCCGATGCCGAACGCATGGCTTAATGCCACCCTTCCTTCCCAGCCCGCTTGCTTGGTCAGAGCTGCCAAACGTTTCATGGTGAACGTGCCCAGATGGCCGGGATCATGTAAATGCAAGTCCACATCAGCATTAGCTTCCACTGCTAAATCCATCAATTGCACGAGCGATGCTTCAATATTGTTATCGACTGTGGCCGGATCCACCGCCCCGACGATTCCTGCTCCGTTCCGCAATGCCTCCCTGACAGGCTTGACAGAGCCGGACCGCAGCAAACCGTGCTGCGCAAATGCGACGATTTCTGAACTGAGTCGATTGGAATAGCCAGCAAGCGCCTGCTGAACTTGCTCTAAGTTTTGCAAGCCCGCTTCCGGATAAATATCAACATGAGTCCGTATATGTGCAGATCCGGAAGCTAACAGGATTTCCAGTAAAGATTCTGCACGTTTACATGTGCTTGTTGCAATGGAAGGCAGAACCCTCTTCTCATTTTCAAAGCGTTCAATGACACTTGAAGAAGGAGTGCACGCTCTCCAAACATCCCCCATCAGTGTCTTATCAAGATGGACATGCTTTTCAATGAAGGATGGTACCGCCAGCAATCCTTTTGCATCTTCCACTGGTAAATCATCACGTATGGCTTCCCCATCTTTGATAATCTTCGTGATCCTGCCATCCTCCATCAACAGATGAAATAACCCGGTGATCGTTCCTGTAACTCTTTCATTCTCTTTCCGATACCCACATTCCAAACGAACATTCTTTAACCAATAGATTCTATTCATGATCTTCTCCCTTCTTGAACCATATCTTCAATTCGACTTCAAGGCAAATTCGCGATCAAGTCCGCCGTATACCAGGTTTCCATCGACCATGACCGCAGCCCGCGTCGATCTCCTGGCAATTGCCTCGGCAGCACATGATGCATCCACAAAAACCATAGTTGCGTCATTTCCCGCTTTCGGCCATAAACGATTTCCTTCATCGTCCAATGTCTTGACTCCGCCCGTAATGAATTGGAGCGATTGAGACAATGCATACTCGTCCTTCCAGTTGTACCTCTCAGCCAATCGGCCTGCCTTTTCCAGCATATCCCCAGTACCGAATGGGGACCAGGAGTCGTAAAAGCCATCGCAACCGAGAGCAACATGGACACCTTTCTCATGCAGTGAATCAATCGGGGGCATGACCCGGTTGATCGGAACTGTAGACATGATCGCTATCCCCAGGTTTGATAATTCACTGGCCAGTTCATTCGATTCTCCTATTGAAACATCACCAAGTGCAAAAGCATGACTGATGGCCGCTCTGTTCTTCCATCCTGCTTCATCGATCAAAGAAGCCAGTTTCTTGATCGTATATAAACCAAGGTGACCGGGATCATGTATATGAATATCAATATCTGCATCAAATTCAACAGCCAAATCGACCATTTCATACAGGGAAGCTTCTATATTATTATCCACCCCGCCAGGATCCAGGCCGCCCACCAAGGACGCCCCTTCTTTCATCGCTTGTCTCATCAACCCTTTTGAATTCGTTCTTAGCAGTCCGTGCTGCGGGAAAGCCACGATCTCGTATGTCATTTTCCCTTTGAAACGATATAGGGCACGTTGAATCTCTTCCAAGTTCTTCATTCCGATGTATGGATCGATATTTACATGCGTCCTTACATGCGTTGCCCCGCCGCTTAACAATAGTTGAAGCATCCGTTCAGCCCGGAGCTGTCCAGTTTCAGCCAGTTCTGCAAGCTCTTTTGCTTCTAATTTTAAGCGTTCGATTAAGTTCGGAACCGGAGTGCATGATTTCCATGGCAGTCCTAAATACGTCTTGTCCAGATGGTTATGCATCTCTTTAAAAGGAGGAAGTGCAAGCAGCTTTCTCGCGTCGTGAACAGGACCATCCGTTTTCAAAGGCATAGTTGAAGCCAATTGCAAATCCTCTATGATCCCATTTTTTATATACATGTTGTATGTAGCTGTTTTCGTCCGATCAATTCGTTCATTCTCAAAAACAAATCCACTATCAAGCGTAACGTTTGTAAGCCAGTATGCTTCATTCATCCAATCACTCTCTTTATTAAAAGATTAAACACCTGTCGTCTCAAAAGATGAAATGGATCCGCTAACAACATTGCCCCTGAAGATGACAGCAGCACGCTTCGCCCTTCTAGCCACCGCTTCCGCTGAACTGCTGGCTTCAAGCAAAACGATATTCGCCTCATCCCCGACATTAGGCCATGCCTTGACCCCGTCTTGGTTTAATGGGGTCTTCCCTCCTGTTATGAATTGCAGGCTTTTCGCTAAGGAACGTTCATCAATCATGCGAAACCTCTCTGCAAGGCGACCTGCCTTTTCCAGGTTGTCCCCGATGCCAAATGGTGTCCAATGATCAGTGATGCTGTCATTACCCAATTCCACTTTCACCCCTTTTTCATGAAGCAGGGGGATGGGGATCGTTCTGAAGATCGGCACTGTGGATGTAATCGATATTCCTGTTTCCGAAAACCTTTCGGCTATGCCCGTAGCCTCCGGGACTGAAAGATCTGCCAACCCGCTGGCGTGGCTAACCGTGACCCTTCCTTGCCAGCCTGCGTCTTCCGTAAGTGAAGCAAGTCGCTGCATGGTGAAGAGGCCAAGGTGATCCGGATCATGTAAATGAACATCGATATCGGAATTGGATTCAACCGCGATATCCATGATCGTTTCAAGTGACCGCTCTATGTTTTCATCAATGGTGGCGGGGTCCACGCCTCCTACCAGATTCGCCCCATTCTTCATTGCCTCCCTTATTAACCGAACGGAATCGCTGCGTAAAAGTCCATGCTGTGGGAATGCGACGATCTCATACGTCAATTTATCCTTATAGCCTTCCAGTGCCTGAATGGTCGCTTCCAAGTTCTTCAGTCCTATGACGGGGTCGATGTTGCAATGTGTACGTATATGGGTAGATCCGAAGTTCAATAATAAATCGAGCATTTTCTCTGCTCTGACTTTAGCGGTAGGCAATAATTCGGGCAGCAAGACCTGCTCTTCCTCTATCCTGGTTTTCACGCCATTAATGGCAGGCATGCAAGCCTTCCACGGACCGCCATAGTACGTTTTATCAATGTGGATATGCATTTCCTTAAACGAGGGAACCATCAGAAGGCCGTGAACATCATGCTGCGGATCCTGATCCGCTATCGATTCCTTCTCCGATAAAATGGAAGAAATTTTCCCACTTTCAATCTTGATGTGGTAATTGCCGGTTTCAGTGCCGGTGATCGTTTCATTTTCATTATAAGTAAAACCATTTTCCAAGCGGACATTCGTTAACCAATACGATTGAGACATTACACTCACCCTTTCATTCCAGATTGACTATGCATCACTTTCATTATAGTTTTAAAGATCAACAAATAATTTCAGTATTTTTACTCGTTTTTATGTTATTTTTACTTATTGTGCCAAAGAAAAAGGCTCACCCTAATGGATGAACCCTTTCAGACTGTAAAACAACTCGATGAAACTCAGTTTGCCTGCAGTATTTGAAACGTTCAATTGATTCCAGAGATCGACTGTCTTTCTTTTGTAGACGTTGATTTCCACTCTAGGCACTCGCTTTTCCGCGGGCGGTCCGCCCTCGGCGTTTGCGCCTGTGGGGTCTCGGCCAGCCAGTAATTCGGCAGGAGTGTCGCAAATCCCTTCCCATGAGGATTACAGGAATAATCCATTCCCCCCATTCGGACTCCTAACCCCTTTCCTCAACACACTGCATCACTTGATCGTTACGTCATTTATCTCCAGGTAACCTGAAGGGCTGATTGAAAATCCTTTTACTTCTTTGGCTACTGCAGCAACATTTTCTATGACCCTTACAGGAATGTACGGGGTGTCAGCCATTTCGATTTCCTGTGCCTCTGCGTATAGTTCTTTGCGTTTCCCTTCTTCTTTTTCCTTCCTGGCTGCATCTATTAAACGATCAACCTTTTGATTGCTGTAAAAGAATGTGTTACCTGCCGCTCCCTGTGATTCCGTATGAAAAAGGTTATATTGATTATAATCAGCATCCCCGGTCGCGTTTCTCCAACTGATGATGAACATTTCCGATTGTCCTTTATTCACTTGTTCCACGAATGAACCGTACTCCATGACCTGCACTTTCAAATTAATCCCGATCCCTTTCAGTTGGGATTGCAGGACCTCAGCCAAGTTGACTCTTTCTTTACTGTCCATTGTCAGGATGGTCGCATCCAAGCCTTTTGAATATCCAGCTTCGGCCATCAGTTTCTTCGCTTCCTTTAAGTTGTAATCATAGGCTTCGAGATCTTCGTTGTACCCGAATACTTTAGAGCCCATCAAGGAGTTCGCCTTTACTCCCACATTATTGAAGACACCCTTGATAATCGAGTCCATCTCAATGGCATGGGCAATGGCTTTACGGACCCTTTCATCATTGAACGGTTCATTATTGACATTAAAGCCTAAATATTCGGTACCATACCCTTCACTGCGGTAAACATCCATTGCCGGTGATGATTCCACCTGGTCCATGACCGCTACAGGAAGCGGCTCGGCGATATGCGCTTCACCGGTTTCTATCATCGATATCCTCGTGGAGTCTTCCGGGACGACCTTGAAGATGACCTTGTCCACTTTTGGCTCGTCTCCCCAATAGCTGTCGTTTTTCGTCAATGTGATTTCCTGGCCTGGGGACCATGAATCAAAAGCGAAAGGGCCGGTTCCATTCGGTTCCTGGATAATCTTTTTGCCGTACTTTTCAATCGTTTTCGGACTGATGATTCCGCCTTCGTGATTCGCCAATATGGAAAGGAGAGGGGAAAAAGGTTCCTTCAGGATGAATTGCACGGTAAATTCATCAACCGGTTTCACCTCTTTCACCATATCGAATACCACCGCTCTGGGAGAAGCGACCGCCGGATCCAATAGTCGATCAAACGTCTTCTTTACCGCCTCTGCATTAAATGGCGTGCCATCATGAAACTTTACATCTTCCCTAAGCTTGAATTCCCAGGTAGTGTCATTTATTTGCTTCCATTTTTCTGCCAGCATTGGCTGTATCTCACTATTCTCATCCCGCTGTACAAGACCTTCATAGATTTTATGGTGAGTGACGCTAGCGGCGTTAATCGTGGACATGAACTGCTGATCCAAGTTCTCAGCATCGGATAAGCGGGCAATGACCAATGTACCCCCTCCGTTTGATGCTTTGTTCGGATCACTTTCTGTTGTGCTTACGTCATTGTTAGAAGAACAGCCTGTAATGATGATAGCCATGATCATGACTAGAAAAAGCTTTCCTGCCCCACGTTTTACCCCCATGGTCTTCTACCTCCCAATTTCATTTTTTGAACATTTATCTAATTATAGGAAATATTCTGACTATTTTTTTCGATTATCTTTACTATGTTTTTCATTTTCTTTACTTGTTTTTACAAATGGCTTCTGTATCGCTTATCGATTCCACGACCTTGAATGATGGCTTAAACAATTCTTTCTCGGAAAGCTCCTGATAATCCCTTTCCATATAGCCTCTTCTCATCTTATTGAAATATAGCTGCCCCTTATATTTGATTTCCGTTAAATCAAGATCGGGGATTATTTGATCCTTCATGACCACCTTTCCATTGATGATCGATAATTTAACGTCCCTCCCGGATCCGCTTGCGAACATCGTTCGAATCGGATCATCGATTACCCCCATATGGAAACCGTCCAAGTCAATCGCGATGATATCCGCCTTGGCCCCCGTAGCGATGCGTCCTAGATCGTTCCTGCCAAGAAAAGCGGCCGCATCCAGTGTGGCTGACCGAAAGAAATCGGCATAGACAGAGCCTTCCGTTTCTCCTGCCGCCAGCCGTGAGAGCATGCTGCCTGTCCTGACGTTCTGGAACATATCCGGAGGGAATGTGTCCGTTCCAAGGGCTATATTGATCCCAGCCCGTTTATATTTGGCAAAAGATTCTAACGCCTCCCCATGCCTCCCGATGATCAGCGGGCAATGGATCACCGTTGTATTCGTTTCCGCAAGCAGCGCCAAGTCATCACCCTGGCCATATTTCGCTTTACTGTATCCTGAAATAAAGTGGGCATGCGGGATCCCTGTTCTTGTACCGAGAAAGCCAAGGTCATACAAATATCTGATCGGTGTAACATGATGGGCTTCCCAGATGGTTCTGAATTCAAAGCTTCCTTGTGCAGCATGAAGCTTTATGGGTACATTCAATTTTTCGCTGTAATATTTAATCTGTTTTAATTGATCGGCCGTTTGAGACTCAATTCGTTCTGGAGCAAGCATCCCCCTGACCATGCCTTCATGGGCTCCATCGAACTTTTCCACAAACTCGACCGCTTTCCGTAACCCCGCTTCACCGGCTTTTTCATCCCAATGCAGTTTGATTTTCCCGTCAGGCTGGACGGCTCTCATTCCTGATTGGAAACTTGGGCCAAGGTAAATCCTTAATCCCAAGCCAGCGGCATGCTCTGCGGCAGCTGCCAATTCATCATAGGTTTCAGCCCAGCTTTTATAAAAGACGGAAGTAATGGGCATCGCCGTCGTCACGCCATGCAGTATGAGCTGTGAATAAGCATATAGTGATTTAAACGCTTCTTCTTCCTTGGTCATTAATTCAGGATGTCCGCTTTTTATATAATTCTCCGACCAAAGAAGGTTTTTCTGTCTGTCGGCACCGGCTTCAAAATGTAAAATATCATGGTCAATGTCCCCTAATGCATTTAAATCTATGAACCCGGGACTGATAATCGCATTACCGGCATCCATTACCTCGTCCACTTCTTCTGGATAATTTTTTCCGACATACAAAATCGTGTCTTTTTCATAAACGATCTCCGCGTTTTCCAATATGACATGATCGCACCCGTCATACCCGATTACATATCTTCCTTTAAGTTTGGTTTTCATCTTATTCCCCTTTCACCATCGCGGCAGCGTCTTCGCGTTCGTCATATCGCTTTTCATCTACATAAGCCCTGGCATGGCCCCAGAAATATTTAGTCGGCTGCATATACTTTTCGAGCCCTGCACGCTTTATCGTTGAAAAGGCCTCCTCATTCGCTTCATCAAGCACTGTACTTTCATGGACCGTCCGTACATTCCTGCCTTCCATGATCAATTTCCCATCCACGATGACATGCTCCACATCATTCGCCACAGCTTGAAATACAAGCCGGTGAACATGCATGAATTCAGGGGTCAGGTGAGGCTGATGAAGATTGACCGTAATGACATCCGCTTTTTTCCCGATCTCGAGGGAGCCTATTTCATCATCCCAGCCAATGCATTTCGCAGCATCTATCGTGATCATTTCCAACAGCTTGCCTGGCGGTAAATAATAGTAGTCCCTAAGGGCGGCCTGGTGAACCAACTGTGTTTTCCTCATTGCCTGAAACATATCGAAACTTGTGGAAGGGGACGTCCCATCCGTGGAGATTGCCACAGTTGCACCCATTTCCAATAATTCAGTTATCGGGGTACGGGCATGAACCTGGCCAAATCCAGGTGATGCACTGACGTTGGTACCTGTTTCTGCCAGTATTCTTGCCTCATCGAAGGAAATGCCCCGACAGTGCTGTAAATGGACATCCGGACCCAATAGGGCATTTTCCTTATCCTGTATCGCTAAATGAATCATCCCGCCAAAGGCATCTGAGTGAATGCGTGTGTTATATTTCCTGGCAATCTCCCTTATTTTCTTCGCTTGATACAGGTCATGATCAGTAAGCCCATAAAGCCTGTCAGGAGATGTCGGATTGGAGGGATCCACCGATGTAACGATGACAAATGGTGTAATGAAGGCTCTCGTACGGTCCTCATTTGCATGGTTCAGCGCCTCGATTACCGCTTCCGCCCCCTGTAATACTTCTTCATAGGTAACTTCCTTTACCACTCTCTTTCCATCGATCCATCGGCTGAATGAATGGGGCCATGGAGGATTGCAAGGACCCGTGCATACCACTTCCCTGATTCCCACTTCGGCATATGCTTTTGCATGATTGATGGCGAAAATCGGTTCATCGGACCGCGGCATGGATCCTAACACGCTCACCCCAGTCGTCACGCCAGCCTTCAATCTCTCAAGGGCGGATAGCTTTCCTTCGTAATACCAAAACTCATCCGTTACAAAATGCTTGTACGTATTCGTCATGATCGGCATCCAAAAATCAATATTCTCCATGGCAATGGTTTTGAACATGGAATGTCCCCCATGCCCATGAACATCTATCAATCCGGGCAATATGCACTGATGGCTGCAATCGATGACTTTTACTGCCTCATACTTCCATTTAAGTTTTTCGGTCGCATCTACAGCTAAAACCCTTCCTTGATGTATGGCGACGGCGCCATCTTGCAGAACTCTCCTGTTTTGATCCATGGTAATGACGGTCCCATGGATTAGCAGTAAATCTATCATACTTTCCCTCCTAATTGAGAAGACAGCATAACATCCTTATGCTGCCTTCCTTTTGTGATGAATTCCTACTTCACGGTTACGTCATCAAGCATTAAATAATTTGCCGGATTCAGCCAAAGTCCTTTAACTGACCCGCCATATACGGCCAAGTGTTCATAGTTACGGATAGGAACATATGGAACTTCTTCTCTTTCAATTGCCTGTGCCTTCGAATATAGTTCCTTACGTTTATCGCCATCCGATTCTTTACGTGCATTTTCAATCAATTTATCCACTTCCGGATTGCTATAGAATGAACTATTTCCCGCAGCACCTTGGGATTTGCTATTGAAAAGGTTAAATTGATTATAATCTCCATCCCCGGTAGCATTGCCCCAGCCGCCTATCGATACCTGGTGCTCGCCCTTGGCTGTCGCGTCAATGTAAGCCCCATACTCAAGGACTTGAATCTTGACCTTAATTCCAATTCCTTTTAACTGGGATTGAATCACCTCGGCCATATTGATCCTTTCCTTACGGTCACTCGTCGTCAGGGTAAACTCCAAACCATCCTTGACCCCCGCTTCAGTCAAGAGCTTCTTCGATTCATTAATATCATAGTCATAGCCTTTTATATCCGGATCATAACCAAACACCTTTGGGCTCATTGTTGAATTTGCCCTCGTGCCGACATCGTTATAAACCCCTTTGATGATGGAATCGACCTCGATGGCATGAGCGACCGCCTTACGGACCCTTACATCATCAAAGGGCTTTTTCTTAACATTGAAGCTTAAGTATTCAACGGCAAGTCCCTCCGTGCGATATAAATCCATCGTGCCCGACGCTTCGATCCTATCAATCTCCGTCACTGGCACTTGATCGGTCACATGCGCTTCACCCGTTTCAATCATCGCAATCCTCGTGGCATCTTCAGGGACCACCTTGAATACCACCCCATCAATCTTAGGCTTATCCCCCCAATAGTCCTTGTTTTTCGAAAGGGCGATTTCTTCACCAGGCTTCCACGATTTAAAAACGAATGGACCTGTCCCAACGGGGTTTTGCCCGAGTTTGTCACTATTTTCCTTAATCGCTTTAGGGCTGATGATGCTTCCTTCATTACTCACTAAAATCGATAACAGCGGAGCATAAGGATATTTCAGCTTGAATTGTACGGTCGTTTCGTCAATCGCTTTAATTTCCTTGATCATTTCCAATTTACCAGCCTGCGGAGAAGCTGTTGCCGGATCCAGTATCCTGTCGAAATTGGTTTTCACCGCTTCGGCATTGAATGGAGCTCCATCATGGAATTTGACTCCCTCCTGCAATTTAAACTCCCAAGTGACATCATCCAGTTGTTTCCACTCTTTTGCGAGCAGCGGTTTAGGATCCATGTTCTTGTCAGGAACGACCAATGTTTGATAAACCTTTTCATAAACGACGTTTGCAGATGGAATGTCTGTTATGAAATGGGGGTCAAGTGTGGTCGCGTCAGATAAGCGCGCGACGATCAGCGTACCTCCTTCTTTCGCTTTTTCTACTGTTTCCTTACTGCCGGTTTCTTCTGATGCACACCCTGATAAAACGGATGAAATGCCCAATAAAGAAGCAAAAAGCAACCCAATCATACCTTTTCTCATTCTATTTCCTCCCTTTTCAACCTGCCTTTGTTTCTCCAAGTAACTTACAGCTATGAGTACATCGGGCTTACTGTAAATTATAAAAAAAAACCGAATTTTATATTTTCAGAATCTTTACTCTTTTTTTAATTATCTTTACTGCTTTTCCGCATCATATTTACTTCAATCCTTTTTTTGAATAAATTGAATGAAAGAAAAGGAGGAAATCCAATGAAGCCAGAGGTCGTCATCAATAATACCGAATTGAATGTAAAAGAAAGAAAATCTCCGAAACTAAGACACTGGAAAGCCTTTTATAAAAAATTCAAGCGAAATAAATTGGCATTGGTAGGCGGGTACATCGTACTTTTTTATATTTTATTGGCTATCTTTGCCCCTTTGATCTCACCGCAGGATCCCTATGAAATTGATTTGGTCAACAAACTCCAGCCTCCATCAGCCGAACATTTGATGGGTACGGATGATAAGGGAAGGGATATTTTAAGCAGATTGTTGTATGGAACACGGCTTTCATTAACGGTTGGGTTTGTCTCTGTTTTCTTCGGGGCGTTCATTGGTATACTCCTCGGGTTAGCAGCTGGTTATTACGGAAAATGGATCGATACCGTCATTATGAGGATTGTCGATGTTCTGCTGGCTTTCCCGGGAATACTGCTTGCTCTTGCGATCATTAGTGCCCTTGGTCCGAGTTTAATCAATGTTATGGTGGCGGTCGGAGTCTTTTCGATACCGATGTTTGCCCGGATTGTACGCGGTTCCACACTGTCAGTCAGGAAGCTGGAATATATCGATGCCATTCGTGCATTGGGAGCGACTGACTTCACGATCATATGCAAACATATTTTTCCGAATATTCTATCACCCGTCATCGTACAAGCTACATTACGTCTGGCAACGGCCATTCTGTCGGCAGCCGGATTGTCATTCCTTGGACTGGGAGCCCAGCCGCCTTCACCAGAATGGGGAGCGATGCTGAGCAGCGGACGGGATTATTTGTTCAGTGCCCCCCACATCGCATTGTTTCCAGGGATAGCGATATCAACACTGGTACTTGGTTTCAACATCTTCGGGGACGGACTTAGAGATGCCCTGGATCCAAGAATGAAAAAATAAGGAGGAGAGAAAATGTTCGTATTCATTATCCGGCGGGTACTTCAAACGATACCGGTATTACTGGGAGTAAGCCTTGTTGTTTTCCTCATCATGCAAATGGTCCCGGGAGATCCGGCAACACTGCTTGCAGGTGAAGGAGCGACTAAAGAAACGATTGAATCGCTGCGGCATGAGCTTGGCTTGGATCGTCCAATCCTCTATCAGTATGTTGACTATGTCCTTCATGCCGTTCAAGGTGACTTTGGGGAATCACTCCGCAGCAGCCGCCCTGTTTTGGACGAAATCATGGTCCGCTTGCCCATCACCCTTGAACTGGCACTTGCCAGCATATTCATAACCGTTGTGCTTGGAATGATCGCAGGAATCATCTCGGCCACCAAGCAATACTCGGCAGCTGACATTTCCATCATGATCGTTGCTTTATTGGGAATCTCGTTACCTAGTTTTTGGCTGGGCCTCATGCTTATCTACTTCTTTTCCGTGAACCTTCATTTGTTTCCGGTTTCAGGTTGGGGAACCTTCAGCCACATGATTCTACCAGCCATAACCCTCGGGGCCGGCGGAGCGGCCATCGTTGCCAGGATGACCAGGTCGAGCATGCTTGAAGTCGTTCGCCAGGACTATATCCGGACCGCGAGAGCCAAGGGATTGAAAGAATATATCATCATTTATAAACACGGCCTGAAAAATGCACTCATCCCCGTCATTACCGTCGTTGGCCTCCAGTTCGGTGCACTCCTTGGCGGCACGGTATTGACAGAGTCCGTTTTTGCCATCAATGGACTTGGAAGATTGATAGTCGATGCAATCAGGACGAGGGATTTGCCGATGGTCCAAGGCGGGGTCCTCATCGCTTCCGTCATCTTCGTATTCATGAACTTGGCAGTGGATGTCCTCTATCGGTACTTTAACAAAAGAATAGACTTGAACTAAGGAGGTATGATGATGAATCAGGATGCTGATAAAATACTGGAGGTAAAAAACCTGCAGACCCACTTTTTCACTGATGAAGGAACGAGTAAAGCAGTCAATGGGATCAGTTTCTCCCTCAATAAAGGGGAAACGCTTGGAATCGTCGGGGAGTCGGGAAGCGGGAAAAGCATAACATCGCTCTCATTGTTAAGGCTCATTCCATCGCCACCCGGCAAGATTGCCGGCGGCAGCATCCTTTTTAAAGGGGAAGATCTGCTTACGAAGTCTGAAAAACAGATGCGGTCCATACGCGGGAATGAAATTTCGATGATTTTTCAGGAGCCGATGACGTCATTGAATCCCGTATATTCAGCGGGCGAGCAAATTGCGGAAGCGATCCGGCTCCATCAAAAGCTGGGAAAAAAGGAAGCATGGGATAAAGCCGTCGACATGCTTCGGCTCGTCGGGATCCCTTCACCTGAAAAGAGGGCAAAACAGGAGCCGCATGAGCTAAGCGGCGGAATGAGGCAAAGGGTCATGATTGCCATGGCACTTGCCTGCCACCCTGAGGTTTTAATAGCCGATGAACCTACAACAGCACTGGATGTGACGATCCAAGCCCAAATCCTCGAACTGATCAAGACGCTGCAAAAGGATTTCGGGACGGCTGTCATTTTGATTACACATGATTTGGGTGTCGTATACGAAACCTGTGATCGGGTCGCTGTCATGTACGCAGGGAAAATCGTTGAATATACCTTGGCCAAGGAAATATTCACAAATCCTAAACATCCTTACACCATTGGTTTATTGAACTCCCTTCCCCGTCTGGACATGGACCAGGAAGAACTGACCACAATTCCAGGGACCGTTCCAAGTCCTTACAACATGCCCAAGGGATGCAGCTTCGCTCCCCGCTGTCCACATGCGAAAGGCATTTGTGAACAAGCCGTACCGGATCTCCAGGCCATCGGCCCAAGTACGGAGGTCAGCTGCTGGATGTTCACCCCCCAATGGGAGAAGGCATATGACGCTCAAGAAAAGGTGGGGATTTAATGATGGGTGTACCAGCTGCAGAGAAAAAGGTTCTACTTAAAGTGGATCAATTGAAGCAATATTTTCCGATCAAGGGAGGATTTTTCGGAAGGACCATCAATCATGTAAAAGCCGTTGATGACATTACCTTCGATATCAAACAGGGTGAAACCTTAAGCATCGTCGGCGAATCCGGCTGCGGGAAATCGACTACCGGAAGGGCCATCCTTCGATTGGATGAACCGACGAGCGGGAGCATTCACTTTCAGGATAGGGATTTACTGAGTTTAGGCAAAAAAGAAATGCGGCGTACCAGGAAGGATCTGCAGGTTATTTTTCAAGACCCCTTTGCCTCCCTCAACCCAAGACAGACGATCGGCAAAATTCTCGGGGAAGCTTTGGCGATCCAAAATGTAGTCCCTAAAGAAAACCGGAAGAGCCGGATTGAAGAATTATTGGGACATGTCGGGCTGAGACCTGAATCCATGGAAAGATACCCGCATGAATTCAGCGGCGGCCAAAGACAGCGGATCGGGATTGCGCGGGCTCTGGCCGTGGATCCCAAATTGATCATATGTGACGAAGCTGTATCTGCACTGGATGTCTCCATTCAAGCGCAAGTGCTGAATTTATTAAAATCCTTGCAGCGCCAGTTCGACCTTACCTTTCTTTTCATTTCGCATGATTTAGGTGTGGTCAGACATATCTCGGATCGGGTGATGGTCATGTATCTCGGAAAAATAGTCGAAATAGCCGATAAAAAGTCCATTTTCGAACAGCCGCAGCATCCATATACAAGGGCATTGCTATCGGCCATCCCAGTACCGAATCCTGTACATGAAAGAGAACGGATCCTATTGACGGGTGATGTCCCGTCACCCATCGACCCTCCAAACGGCTGCCGCTTCCATACACGGTGCCCGTTTGTACAGGATATCTGCAAAACACAGCTGCCCGAACTGAAACGATCGGCACAAAACCATCAAGTGGCTTGTCACATTGTGTCTTAAGCTGTAGATTTCCGGAGGGGTCTTTAGTATGATACTAATAAACAGAATCATTCAATTTATTTAAAAATATAACAAGCAGAGGTTCTCCATGCTAAGTTACGAGGGATTCACGTTAATTATCATGCTCTTCATTTTAGCTCCCATCATGGGAGCTATCGCTCTTTTATTTCTATTCATATTCGAGAAAAGGATCGATCTTCTTGAAAATAAAAACAAGGAGATCCGCCTGGAGCAAGCACTGCAAGAAGCACAATATAATAAATTGAACCAGCAGATCCAGCCGCACTTTTTGTTTAATACACTGAATGTCATTCTGGGCTTGGCCCGCCTGAACAGGACGGCAGAATTGATACGGGCCTTAGAGGCTTTTTCGCAATTCCTGAAATTCAAGTATAAAGCATCGGAACCATTGATCCCCCTTTCCCAGGAAATCCAGTATACCCAGCATTATCTCGACATCCAGACCCTTCGCTTCGGTGATCGGCTCAAGATTGATATGGAGTGCCCGGAACCGTTATCAACCGCACTTGTCCCGCCCTTTATTCTCCAGACCTTGGTGGAGAATTCATTTAAACACGGGTTGGAAAAAAAAGTGGGTGAAGCCCTGCTGCATATCCGGTTCTATCTGGAATCACAAATGGTGTATCTGGAAGTGGCGGACAATGGATTGATGGGAAATGAATCTTCCGTTACGGACGATGGCGGCCATGGCCTCGATAATATCCAAAAACGTTTATATTTGTATTTCAATGACCGTGCACAATTGCATATAGCTTCCAATGAATCGGGAACAAAGGTAGAGGTATCATGGCCGCTGGTTTTTGATAGGAAAATGGAGGAGGCGGAGGAATGAATGTATTATTAGTTGATGACGAACCATTGGTCCTTGAACAAATGGAATATATGATTCAGTCCATTTACCCTTTTTGGAAATTTCACAAAGCTGCTGATGCCTGTCAGGCACTGACCCTCAACCAAAATCATAAAATCAACCTCGCTTTCCTGGATATTAATCTGCCGGGGCGATCGGGCCTTGAATTTGGTGAAGACCTAAGGGCGCTGAACAAAGAAGTCGAAATCATCATGGTGACCGCCCATCAAAGCTTCGATTATGCCCAGCAATCCATCAGGATAGGCGTGGTTGATTATTTAACGAAACCTGTAATAGAAAGTGATTTGCATAAAGTCCTGGCCAAGTATGACAAAAGGGTATCTTCCCATAACTATTCAACACTCATTCACCATTCGCTTTCTTTCATTCATGAAAACTATGCCGAAAAACTCTCCCTTTCGGACATCGCCCGTGAAGTGCATACCAATCCGACTTATTTAAGCAGGAAATTCCATGAAGAAGTCGGCACTTCGTTTTCGGAATATTTAATGCACTATAGAATAAAGGCCGCAAAAAGGGCCTTGACCAATAACACCAGCTGGAGCATATCAGACGTCGCTGAAAAATCGGGTTTCAATAGCCAGCATTATTTCAGCACTTTATTCCGGAAGATAGAGGGAATCACGCCCAAGGAGTTCCGCGAGAAAGGAAAATGAACATTGCGATCACGTACATTTCAAGAATACGTACAAGGCCCCATTCAAATCGGGATGGGTTTGGGGATCATCTCCCTCCTGGCACGCTGGGTGACAGGCACCACAATATTATCCTCCCCTGAATCGATGGTGAAGTATGGAGTTTTCGGAGGGATCGGATACGCCCTGATGGGAGCGATCGCCCTGTTCATGTTCAGCTTCATCGGGAAGAGGGTCCGGCAGGATTTCCCCGAGGGCTTGACCATCGGGGACTATTTAAAAGCCCGGCTCCATCCCCTCGGATATTGGATATTGATCGTGATCCTGGTCATAACCAGCTTACACATTTTATTCATTCAGGGAATGGCCGCGTCCACTCTATGTCAGTTTCTTTTCGATACGCCCCTCTATGTCGGGCTGTTCTTTTTTTTCGCTTTCTGTATCCTTTATGCTGGATTCGGCGGGTTAAAGCTCATTCATGGATTCGCCGCTTTTCAGGTCATATCCATGTTTGCCGCAGTTATCTTGATTCCTTTATACTTTTTCGTCAAGGAAGGGATTCAGCCTGTTTATGATGGGATTCGTTTATACCATCCATACATGCTCGTAATCAATAAGTATGATCTATGGAGTTTTCTTTTTGCAGGACTTCTTGTCGGGTTCGGCCAGTTTTTCTTTGACCTGACTTCGTGGCAGCGATTATTCATGATAGAAATGAAAAAGGTAAGATTGACATTCTCTTTATCTGGCCTTATATGGATCATATTCCCGCTCTCCTTTTCATCCCTGTTCATCATGGTAATCTTTACGGGCGGCTTCACTGATATACACTCGATACTGGCTGGATTGGCAAATAAAATAACGACACCATTCTTTTTCATCCTTTTTGTGCTCTGCGCCATCAGTGCAATCACCTCAACATTCGGTGCCTGCCTGCACTCATTGGTAAGCCTGATCGTAGCCAATATTCTTGAACCATTACAAACAAAAAAAAGCGACCAGCAAAAAATAAGGATGGCCTGCCTGCTTTCGATCTGTATTGGAGGATTGGTTTTCGTTGCTACACTCTTCTATTCCCCAAACCTATTGGAGCTCTTATTTTATTCAGGCAATATATATTCGGCATTGCTGGCTCCAATCCTGGTTATCGTATTCAGTAAAGGAAAAGTCGCTGATTACATACCGATAAGCGCGGTCCTGGCGATTGTGGCTTCATACATCATCCAGCCTCATGTAAGTGAATTCCAAAGCATATGGTTCAGCGGATTGGCTTCATTGACGATCCTGGTGATTTGTACGATCCTTACCCTCATCAAGAACAAATGGAGGATCTTGAAAACAAAACCATGAATACGGCCACCCCCATTCATTATGCATGAATGGGGTTCTTCTTTAATCCCGTAAAAACTTAGCTAGCCACCTTCCTGAAATACCGATAAACCTTTTCTAGCTTTTGCGTTTGTTTCCCCTTTGGGCTTTCCATATTACCGAATTCGAAAAACTTCACTTTCTTGATCCCGACAAAATTGAATAATGCTCTTTTCATCAATATTTTATGCGCATCATTCAACCAGAGAAGCAGATACTTTGCAGGTCCCTTCATCGTGGACACACATACGACCGACTTTCCTTTCAGAAGGCCTTCCGGGAACAAGCCCTTTTTATCCCTGTAGGCAAAATTCGCCGAAAATAATTGATCGATGTATCCCATCAGCATGGCCGGTGGCCTCCCCCACCAGATTGGATAGACAAAGACAATCTTGTCGGCCCAAATAATTTGATTTCTATATTTTTCAAACTGGGGATCCCGATGCATATCACGCCTTCGTTTATGCTCATTGAACTCCAAGAGCGGATTGAAGCCCTCTTCATATAAATCCAAGACCTGCAGCCCCTTTATGTTCGGGTTCTCCTTACTTCCTTTGACGACTTTTTCTAAAAAAGCATGGCTTAGGCTTTTATGATTTGGATATGTGTAGATGACTAGCATGTTCATGACGTACCCCCTATTTACTTATCATTTGATAACAATCATACAATATCTTCTTTTTTGTTGTCAAATGATAATTGTATTTTGATAATATTTTTGATATCTTCTCAAGTAGAGAGGTGAAAGTTATGGACAAAAAAGCTCTTTTTGAAAAAATGGTCACATTTACAACTTCCGTACATCAAGTGACACACGAATTGACACAAAACGCCAAATCCGATTCCATCACGCCGGTACAATATAAAATCCTTGAATATATAACCGTCAGTCAGCCTGTCACACCAAGTGAAATCAGTGACTGTCATCATATCTCCATGCCTAACACGAGCCGTGAACTGAAAAAATTAAGCGAAAAGAATTTAATTGAAAAAATAAGTGATTCGGAAGATAGACGGAAACAATACATCCGCCTCTCCAAAGAAGGGGAAATGATGATGAAAGAGGCTTTTGCAATCGTGGAATCCCGTTTTCAAAGCCGGCTGCAACATGCATCAAAGGACGATTTAGCGGAGATTGACCGTGCCCTGGACATTCTTCAAACAAAACTTTTTTACTGATGAACACAAAAAGGGCTCCCGCAATTGAAGTTGACGAAGAATCGACTTCAATCGCGGGAGCTCTTACATTATCTCCATGCATGTTTTATGATCAGGTACCGCAAAAAGTCCGGTAAGGTTTTGTTGACTCAGGCAGTGCGGCGTATTCTGCTTGTTTTTCGCAGTGTGCATAAGGATTTGCAAGAACATCCAACAGCCGTTCCATCACGCTGTAGTCCTCTTGTTCCACTGCCGCCTCCAACGCCTCTTCCACCCGGTGGTTCCGCGGAATCACTGCAGGATTGCTGTTCTGCATCAACTGATTCGAAGACTCTTTCGATTCCTTCTGCCTCCCTAGCCTCGCCTGCCAAAGCTCCTGCCACTGAGCGAATTCCGGTGTCCCGAAAAGGACCGTATTCTCCTTTTTATCAAAGGTCAGAGCACGAAAAGTATTGGTATAGTCGGCACCATGCTTCTTCATCATACTGAGGATGCCATTTATTAGAGCCTCATCCTGAGTCTCTTCGTTGAATATCCCCAGTTTCGCCCTCATTCCCGCTAACCAATTGGAATGATACAGATCATTAAAAACGGAAATCTTATCTTGGGCCAGTGTAACGGCCTGATCATCGTCATCATGCAACAGCGGCAATAGGGATTCAGCGAACCGTGCAAGATTCCAACCCCCAATTACCGGCTGGTTACCATAGGCATAGCGGCCTTGCCTATCAATTGAACTGAATACGGTTGCAGGGTCATAGGCATCCATGAAGGCGCAAGGGCCATAATCGATGGTTTCCCCGCTGATCGTCATGTTGTCGGTGTTCATCACACCATGAATGAAGCCGATCAGCTGCCATTGGGCAATGAGCTCAGCCTGACGCTTGACCACTTCCTGCAGCAGCGAAAGATAACGGCTTTCATCTGCTTCAATGTCTGGAAAATGACGCTCAATGGCATAATCGGCAAGTGTCCGCAGTTCCTCGATCGTGCCCCATTTTGCAGCGAATTGAAAAGTTCCGACACGAAGATGACTCGAAGCCACACGGGTCATGATGGCACCAGGCAGCCCTGTTTCACGGATCACCGTTTCACCGGTCGTCACCACTGCCAGACTCCGGGTGGTAGGAATGCCGAGCCCGTGCATCGCCTCGCTGATGATGTATTCGCGCAGCATCGGTCCAAGTGCAGCCCGGCCATCGCCCCCGCGGGAATATGGCGTTCTTCCTGGACCCTTCAGCTGGATATCGACCCTCCCGCCTTCTGGCAACACCTGCTCGCCAAGCAATATCGCCCGGCCGTCCCCTAACATGTTAAAATGACCGAATTGATGCCCAGCATATGCTTGGGCAAGAGGAGAAGCACCTTGCGGGATCTCATTTCCGGCAAACACCGCCACACCATCTTCGCTTTGCAGCGACTTCACGTCCAAACCAAGAGAATCCGCCACACCCTCATTGAGAATGATCAACTCCGGTGAACGTACAGGAGTCGGGTTCGTGCTTGTGAAAAACTTTTCCGGTAGACGTGCATAGCTATTGTCTAAATTCCATCCTGTTTCATTAGTCATGGTTTCTCCTTTTCTTATTTTGACTTTTTTATAAAAGATATTTCGCTCAAGATTCAGTTAAAACACGCGATAAAACTAAGTTGCAGTCCATTTTTTAATATCTGCTTCTAACAATTAATTATACCTTTTTTGCATAAAAATGGCTCTTTTAAAGTCGTGTTAAATCCATTACGTCCCGGGATTTCATAAAACGATTGCGGTCCTTAGAATGAAAAGAAAGCAGGTACCCTTAATGGGTTCCTGCTTCAGACTGTTGATAACCCCGATGAAAATCATTCCACCCGAGGCACTCGCTTTACTTCTGCGGGGTCTTCCCTCGACGCGCTTATCCCGCAGAAGTCCCGCGCCTTCCGTTCCAATCAATTTTGTTCCATTTGCCTATAAACTCAAGTAGGCACCCTTTAGGTTCCTGCTTCTTTTCCTAAGATGCCAATAGTTACAATTCCATTATGAAACATTATGTATCAAAAAAGCCTGCCATTGATTCGGCAGGCTAGTTTCTTCTCCTATTATTGGTTCCATCCTCCACCCATTCAAAGGTAGTCTTAATTCAGTAAAGTCAGGCTGATAAAGGCAATGCCAAATATACAGTACAGAATGAGGGTAAAGGGCTGGGGAAAAATAATATATACGATCATACTGATGATCATCAGCAGGATGCTGAAGGCATTTATCCTATCTCTCCACATACTCACCTTTGGTCAACTCCTTTTCCACAAGCGTAAGGTACATTTTCATCGCAAACTTCTTCCGGTGCTGCCTGGCCGGCTTTGAGGAACCACTTCTCCCACAGTCAAAGCGAACATCAGCAAAAATAGAGTTTCTTCTTCATCCTTCGTCTCTCTTTGTTATAATGGCTGTGTGCCTAATTTGGATTTTTTTCATTTTTCGTTAGTAAGTAAGCGACTGATAATTTATAATTATAAAATTGAACCCACTAAACAGCCATGTAGCCAAAATGATAAATCCATGAAAATAATTTAAATTTTCAGATTTTTTAAGGGGTATGAAGTGAATGATCTATAAAACTTTCAAGGTTGTATTGAGGACCATGCACAAAGGCCAAACCGAGGAATTCGCCTATGTATATGAAGGGAACAGCCTGCTGATCGGCCGGGCAAGCCAGCACTCCAAAGCTGATTTCAGGCTTTACAATGACTTTGTTTCCAGGGAACATTGCCGGATTTATATGGAGGAAGGGCAGCTCCTCATTGAGGATTTGGCAAGCAAACACGGCACCTCCGTGAACCAGATGCCCCTCGTACCGGGCAATCCCTGTCACATTGAACCGGGGGATTCGATTACATTGGTCAATGGATTGATTGAATTCATAATCTCCATCGACAACGATTTAACAATGGATTTCACGCCGGTGAACCCCGAATTCCTGCAAACCGTCGCTATCAATGAGCACCTTCAGACCGTGATCATCAATGAAGAAGCACCCATTAAAATGCCGACCAAGGAATTCAATTGCTTTAAGCTGCTATATGAAAATTTGGACAATCTTATTTCAAAGGAAGAAATTGTCCAGCAAGTCTGGCCAGAGCGAGTCGGAGATCCCGAGCAAATCGTCACGGCAGAGGAAATCGCTTCACTGCTGTACCGGGTCCGGAAAAGGTTAAATGGGCACTTTGCGATAAAGGCCGTCATTCAAAAGGGATATTATATGGAATCCATCCATTCATTCAATTTATCGGACTTATCATGACAATCATTCGAAAACATGAAAAAAGCATTGTTGAAAACAATGCTTTTTTTCATGCTTATATTGGAGCTGGCAAGTGTACATGTCCACGGTCCATTATCATTTCTTTGGCAAATCCAGATTAGTGAATTCATCGACTGGAACGATGTCTTCTTCCATATCCATCACCTTCAGCACAACCCGGTCCCCTACATTCGTCAACACCACATCAGATAGCGCATTGACACCTGGGTCCACCGAGAACCTCTTGGCATTGCCTTCGACGATTAAATGGAATACGTATCCATTCGAGAGATTGGCATCATTGATCCTCATTACCTTCCCCTTTATTTCTTTCATCTCAAATCCTTTTTGAGGCGTCACACCGCTTACTTTCCCTAAAGAGGCAATCAGTTTTTTATAATTGCGGAAAGCTTCGTCTTTCGTTTTCCCAAAGACCACTTGGGGATTATCGCTATTGGCATAAACGATTGCCACACCCTGGAACTTGCTGCCCTTTGTAACCGGGATCACATATGTGGGAGCACTGTAAATCGTATAGAAAATTCCATTTGTGGCTTTCCAGCCTGGATATTTGGACAAAAACTCACTCGCATTGGCGTTGGATTTTGCTTCCTTTCCGGTCAGAACGGACGTGACGCCTTTGTAGTACGTCATTTCACCGGTTTTGGCATTGAAAACACCATAACCTACAAGGGTTTTGGAGTTGCCTTTTGATTTAGCCCGGGTAAAGTCCACTACATAAATCAATTCGCCTTTTTCGTTAAACGTAACCTGCATATTATCCTCATTAGGAATCAGGACATCTTTCTTCGGCCCAATCAGGGACTGGTTTTTCCAACCGTGAACATATTTTCCCCAGTAAGTCCAATATTCCAGGGCTGTTTCCAATGTGAATGTCCGATCTACCCATTTAGGTTCTTTTCCTTTTAGATAGTATTTCGTGTCCCCCGTTTCCGGATTCACCAATACCACCCCGTCCACCACGGGACCGCTGCGGTATTTCAAAAAATGTCCGACTGAAGCTACGAAGAAGGGCTTTCCATCTTCATTCGGTTCCAAATATGAATCATGGATGATTTTATTCGGATATGCCTTGCGGATGGTCCTTTCCAAATCATGATCAAGGTACTGTGAGGGAGCATACAGCATCTTCCCTTTGACAGTACTTGCCCCTTTATCCGTCGATATGGCGGAAATCAGATTATAACCTGGCGTGTATTCCGCTTTCCCGGCTTTTAAAAACCCGTCCATTTCAATGGGTGATGTATAAGCCAATTCATCATTGATATTGGTCAGACGGTATTCGCCTTCAGTGAAATATGATGCATTTTCTATTTTATTAATCGCCGCATCGCCTTTTGCATCAGCCATTTTCACTGTAACGAGCGGCATGGTTTTTATATCTTGAACTTCTTCCAGCTCTTTTTTCTTATCGACCTTCGCCAATCCATGCAGATCTGCGGCAAAAGTGAGCGGGTAAAACAGCATGATGACCCATGCGGCAATCAACACGACACCCAACAAACTGTTGAAATGTACGTTCCAAGGTGTTTTTGGCTGCTTTGCCGCTTCATTTCCCCTCCGATTCCGTCGGGTGCTTGAAGATTCAGTGGCCCTGTACATATACATGGTTGAATCGATGATGAGAATGAGCCCGAGAATAATGGCAAAACACGAAAAGAATGCAGCGGCAGTAAGATCCAGCAGCATGATATCGATAACGAAAAACAATATCGCAGCAGAAACTAAAAGTCTCAGCACTTGTTCTATGAAAAAAGGTATATCTTTTTTGGTGATGGCGTTCGTCCATCTCTGCGGAATCAAGGAAAGTCCCAATATGGCAAATGGTATTTTCATTAAAATTCCTTTTAAGATGAAACCGAGTAGTGAAAGTATCATGGTTTGAAAAATCTCTCCTTGTCATGTATGTTCCCATTTACCCATTTTACCACTTTTATGCAACTAATTTACTATTTTTTAAATCTAGCGGAATTACGTCAAAACTATTTGCCCCACCGATGCTACTTTTTCCGATTCAATGTTTATATAGACTCTAGATAAGAATCGATGCCAAAGGGGGCGAAGCCTTATGATTTATGAAGAAACATACCGATACCTATTAAGAAATGTATCCTCCACTGAATTCGATACGTGTTTGTATGCCTTGCTCCACAGTGATTGGGATGGGGTCATTCAGAGCCCGCTTCATATGATGGCCCGGGGAGTCGGAACGACAGAAAAGTACTTAAGGCAGATCATCCATAAATTCACCGTACCACAAGGATCACTAAAAAAAGTGTTTGTGCCTGTTCATCTAGGTGAAGATGTTTTGTACAAGTTTAACCTTGGTCCTGCAAGTAATCTTGGCTATAACAGGAAGACGGACCGTTATTGCAAAAAGTACCGTTTCTTTTATAGTGCTGCTTTCAAAGCCCTAACGATTCATGGAAAACGGCTGCTGCTTATGGGTGCCTTCCGAATGTCCGTTTTGAAGTCTGAAGAAGTACTGTTCGATTATGATGAAATCGTTCCTGATTCCCGCTCGCCATTCACAAGGCAGCGCTTATTGGATGCAGTCGCCGCAATCCATGACGCTTTAGGCCATATCGTAAAGATTTCTTTTGCGAGCAGGGCTTTTTCAAAAAAAGAAGTTCTGGTATTCACCTTTACCGATGGCGTCTTGGATGAGTATAAGGAAAATAGGGCGGAACGGACATTGTTGCGGAGAACGATTTTTAACTCTGGCTACCTTGGGCATATCAATGATTCTGTATGCAGGGAATTGGAACGGGTCGGCAAATATATTTTCCGTTCATTTCTGCAAGAAGCGATGAACATCTCCCATGATATCCAAAAGGAACTGCAGAAGTTAGCCCGTTTCATCTATTCTCATTCCCTTAAGAAATTTGGCCAGGCTCTACCTGCCAATAAGCAGTTGCTTCTTGCCCCAAAACAAGCCTCTGCTTATTTAAGCAAAATCATGTACAATGAAGCATTGGAACAAATGGTCAAGTATGCCCACCAGGCAGAATCCATCAAAAGCCTGCTTGAACGCGACCATTTTCATAGAAACATCTCCGAGAAAGCTCTCCGCTGGGAAGTGAATGATTTGGAAATGGATGAACATATCGAGCCCATTCTCCGTAAATACCATCAAGCGGATTTCATCCGCCATGTGCTGAACGACTGGTGCGAAACATGGCTCATTTCCCGTGTAAAGACAGTGACCGATGAATTCCGGGCGGAAGGAAAAGGGAAAAATACCGAAGATAAACAGGTCGCGGCCGAATATATGGCCCGCATTAGAAACGATGCATATGGCCAGTTGGACAGGCTGTTGACCTTGCTTCTCCAATTCGGCAATCATGCAGTGGCCCCGGACGTCCGGAACTTCCCTCTCACAAAGAAAAAGGAAACCCTCCAATCCTATTTCGCGATCCAAAAGGAGCGTCTCGATGTTCTCTCCATTTCGTCTTAAAATAATATGTTTTCCAAGAGAACGGATCCGTTCTCTTTTTTTTGCTTGTAACAAATGCCGACTGTGAATTGCAGAATGACGATTGTGGTTTGGTGATTGGCGCACTGTGGATTTCTCCTCTGGATTCGTGTATTGCATATGGCTTTTGTGGATAAGGCGACTTGGGAAGCAAGTTGTTTTGACGGCAGGCCATAACACTTGTAAGGGCAGGGGCATTTATTATGGAGTTATTCCAAGGGTCTAAGCATGGGTTTATATAAAGGAACTGAAAAAGGTTTTAATCATCAGTATGAATAAGGGGTTGAATCCCTGCAGACAAACAGGCCCCCATTTAAAATGGAAAGCCCTCATGATTTGTTATGGTATTAATAATAGTTTCCCCGAACTTTTCCGGCTTTCAAGAAGTCGATGTGCATCCGCCCCATTTTCCAACGAAAAAAGAGTCGGTTCTTTGATGTGGATTTCCCCTGACAGAATCCATTGGAACAGCTCTGCTGTTCTTCTTGTCCGTTCTTCATGGGTAGTCAGGACGTTCCAAAGGTCTCCGCCAATTAATGCCTTGGATGTATCCATTAACATCCTGGGATCGATTTTCTCTGGATCACCGCCTGCCATCCCAAAGAATACGACAGCTCCTCCAGTCTTGGTCGCACGGAAACTATCCATCAAGGTTTGGCCCACTGATTCATAAACGACATCAACGCCTTTACCGCCGGTAACATCCTTAATGGACTCCACCCAGTCCGATCCGTAAAGGAAAACATGATCCGCACCCATTTGTTTGGCAACAGCCGCTTTATCATTTGATGAGGTCAAGCCAAGGACCTGACCGCCCTTCATCCTGATCATCTGTGTCAGAAATTGACCGACTCCGCCTGCAGCGGCATGGACCAGAATGGTTTCCCCTTCTTTAACTCGATGGCTGTCATGCGTTAAATATTGGGCAGTCAATCCTTGAAGTAAAACGGAAGCAGCCGTTTCAAAGGTAATGCCCTCAGGCAGAGGCAATAGCTTGTCAGCTGGAACTGAAACCAGCTCCGCGTTGGCATGGGGAACATCAGCGAACCCGACACGATCTCCTGCTTTCACATGATGGACATCTTCCCCGGCATATTCGATGACCCCTGCCCCTTCATACCCTAGAATGAATGGGGGATCACCCACCAAATGATAATTCCCTTTCCTTCTATATACATCAGCAAAATTCAATCCAATTGCTTTCATTCGAACGATCACGGCTGATTTTGAACGTTCAGGCTCTGCAATTTCCCTTACAGACAGAACTTCCGGACCGCCGAAATCATCAAAGACAAGTGCTTTCATCATCCTAACTCCCTTCAATACTTCTTCATTCTTTAAGATATAGGATGGACCCTTTGATGGCAAGAAACACAAAAGACCGCCCAGCCATTAAAGGCAGGAGCGGTCACTACGTTTACTCAATCTGTATTGGAACCAGGACCGTTCTTTCGTTTATTTGCAGAATATTCCTTACCGTGTGCTTCATGTTCTGCAATGATATCCGCTTTCGGTATATGGTTATTCTTTTTTGGTGAAGCGATGCGGTTGCGATGTTTTTTTCCCATGATCTATCTCCCCTTCATCCAATGTTTTTTTAAATTGAACTAATGTTAGCTTGTCCGATTACCACCGAAAATACCGGCAAAATAAGCACTTCATAATAAAGGAAAAACCTTTGTGGGGACCGAATAGATAGAAAACTGATTTATGAGGAGGGAAAAAAATGTTTCCTGAATTGAACACGGAAAGGTTACGCTTACGGGAAATTCGTGAAAGTGATGCGGAAGCTCTTTTCCAATGCTTATCAAAAGATGAAGTCACCCGCTTTTATGGACAGGATTCATTGGAGAATGTCGAACAGGCCAAGGATATTGTAGCAGCCTTTGCGAAAAACTATCATGAAAAACGAGCCGTTCGATGGGGAATTGAAAGAAAAGATACACAGGAATTGATTGGCACCATTGGTTTTCATGCCCACAGTCCCAAATACAGACGGGCGGAAATCGGTTATGAAATCCATCCAGCGCATTGGCGTAAAGGATTTGCGTCAGAAGCGCTTAAGGAAGCTATCGCCTACGGTTTCACCGACCTTGATTTAACCCGTATCGGCGCGGTCGTTTTTCTGGAAAATCAGCCATCAAGTGAGCTCTTGCTTAAGCTGGGTTTCATCAAGGAAGGAATATTAAGAAGTTATATTTACCAAAACGGGATTCCTCATGATACATATGTCTATTCCTTGCTGAAGTGAAACCTTTGGAAGGTTGATCCTGAAGAAATTCGCGACAGTCGGCGGAAAGGGTGCGAATTTCCGAACCAAGATTCGGTTCTGTCCGGAGCATCCTTCCCTCATTCCATTTACTTATTTTGACAGGATAAAATCGCAAATAATATTCCTTTATATTCCAAATTACCCACAAAAAAAAGTCACCAAAACATGGCGACTCCCACTTCACGATTTAGGTAACTGCAAGATAGTCCTTCAAGGCCTGCTGCAGCGTACCCTTTGTTTCTGCTTTATTATCGAGCTGAATCCCTGAACGGATCATTTTCGTAACAACTTCTGGGCGTAATCCAGTCACCACAGCTTTACACCCCATCATTGCCGTTCCATCGAGGATTTTCATCAAATCAGTGATCATTTCAACTTCGATTTCGATGATACCGGACAAATCCAAGATCAAGGTCTGTATCCGCAGTTTACCTATCTCCATCAATACCTTTTCTTCGATTATCTGAATTCGTGAATAATCGATTGTCCCGATTAACGGAAGGACACAGGTGGTGGAAGTGACGGGAATGATCGGGACGGATAGATTTTCCACCAAGTTTTGCTGAGCGAGAATCAATTTGTCTTTGTAATCGGAGTAACTGACGAAAAAGGATTTAAGAAAATCATCAACCTTTTCATTCACTATTTTCTCTAAATCAAAAAAGACCTTGGAATCCTCAATGAACGCTTTCTTTTCTTGTTCGAACTTATAAAGAAAGGTCCAAAGCGTTCTGCGAAGGGCCTGAATCCATTCCAGCTTGAATGAAAGCGTCAAGGAGTGGGTTGCCCACGTAACTCCCTCTTGTTCGGCAAAGGCAATCAAATCCGTTTCATTCTGCTCCACTATATAACGGACAAGCTTATGTGCATTATTCAAAAGATCGACATTTCCAATCAGAAGGATTTCTTCGATTTTATCCCTGACATTGACCGCTGCTGATAAAAGATATTCTTCAAACTCACTCTTATTCTGCAAAAGGAATTCCATTATTTTATCTTCATCATAAACAAAACTCACTCTTCTCCACTCCCTTTTTGAACATCCAACTGTGATTTTTGTTACTATTTACTTTCTATATTGGTGGAGTTATTTCCTGCTAATCGCTCATATATTAAAGAGAAGGAAAGTAAATGTGTTGAAGCCGGTTAAATCTCTTCTCCTGAAAAAACATTTTTCGATGCGGAAGAAAAGATCAGATGGGTGGAAGATTTTCCGTATTTAATGGCTTCATCGACGAAGTCTTCCAGCGTTTCCATCGAATATGTACTTATTTTAATAAGATAACTGTATTGACCGGCTAACCGGTGGCATTCCAGAACCTCCGGATGGCTCAAGCTAAATTGATAAAAATCCTTGCATCTATCCGTTTCGAATAATATGAATGCCGTAATGCTCCTATCAAGTTTTTCAAGTGATATTTCCGTTTTATACCCCTTTATCACTCCGCTTTCCTCTAATTTATTCACACGTTCTTTCGTTGCTGGAGCCGTTAAGGACACTTCTTGTGCCAGTTCTTTCATGGACATGCGCCCATTATTCTCAAGCAAGGAAAGTATTTTTTTATCCGTTCGATCCATCTCAATCGCCCCACTTTTTATTATTAACAGAATCCTTTCAAATACATTATAAAATAAAAAGAAATGAGATGAATACGTAATTAATCACATGTATAAAGGAATTTGCTTTTTATATAATTAATTCAAATATAAATAAGGGGGATGCTGTTATGAAAAAAGTATTGATGCTGCTATCCAATGGATTCGAAGCGGTTGAAGCAAGTGTGTTTACAGATGTATTGGGGTGGAATAAATTAGAGGGTGATGGCACCACTGACCTGGTTACGGTGGGACTTCACGAACGATTGAAATGCACCTGGAATTTCATCGTGCAGCCCGAACTGACCCTCGATCAAGTGAACCTTGATGACTACGATGCCCTGGCCATTCCAGGAGGCTTTGAAGAAGCCGGTTTCTATGAGGATGCCTATGATCAGAGGTTTCTTGATGTAATCAAACATTTTCATAATAAGAACAAAATCATCGCAACCATTTGTGTAGGTTCCCTCCCACTAGGAAAAAGCGGGATATTGAATGGAAGAAAAGCCACAACATACAACCACCCAACCAGTAAGAGACAGGGGCAGCTAAAAGAGTTTGGGGCGATTGTAGTGAACGAACCGATTGTCGTCACGGACAATATCATTACATCCTACAATCCATCCACAGCATTCGATGTTGCCTTTACGCTCTTGGAAATGCTCACTTCACAAGATAATTGTAAACATGTGAAGGAATTGATGGGTTTCCATTAAGAATGACACGATTGGGATATTGGTTTCCGCTTCAGGCACCCGCTTATCCGCGGGCGGTCGGGGAACCTCCTCGTCTTGAGCCTGCGGGTCTCGTACCTTCCTCTCCAATCACTTTGTTACAAAATACAGTTGGAAATCATACTTGGAGTCGAAGGTAATACTTTAGGTCAGTTGGTTCAGGAACATTATTTAAATACGTTTTCCGAACTCTTTCTCCTACAGTCTTTTTAAAATAGAAGGATGAAAACTTGAAACATGGAAGAATTTTATACGGATGTAACCCTTAAAAGATTGAAGAAATTTGCGACACTCCTGCCGAATAACTGGCTAGCCGAGACCTCGCAGCCGCTTACGGTGAGGAGGCTTGGCAGACAGTCGGCGGAAAGGGATCGGATTTCTGAAATCAACTGGATCTTTTTTTCAAAAAAAACTGCAGGCAAACTCGTTTTTTTTCGAGTTGATCTGCAGTCTGGGGTTCCGAGTAATTCGGAACCTGTTTCACGTTATTTCCACTAAGCCAATGAACGGGTTTTCATGGATGCACGGAACTGTTTTGTTGATTCCGGCAAGGCTTTATTCGTTGCATAATCGATGATGACACCATACCGGCGAATGACATCGAGACTATCCAGCTCGCCATTGGCGAATTTATCTTCCACGCTTTATATGTTTTCCTCAAGCCTGTTGTTCCTGCTATTTAAGTATGCTTACACAACAATATTATTTATCAGGTGTTTCCGATGTACCTTCCTCGCTGTTTTTGAGGTAAACTTCAGAAATCCCATTCATACCTTCCATTAGTTGCGCTTTAGTATATTCCATACTGCCAACCAGTTTATGAAGCTTCTTACCATTATTCTCTTCTGTAAGTTTAGATTCTGAATCCGTCACATTTTTTCACCTCCATCATTTAGGATGGCAAATCAAGATGGAAATATGTATGACAGGCGTCGATGGCAGGCACCCTCTTACAGTACACTTTAGGTAAAGACAGGTAACTTTCATTAAAATCTGTACTTCAAATAAGCAGGAAAAGATGATTTTATGAATCTTTTTTAAAAAATCAGCTGTTTTCAAGCCACTAAAGGGATATACTATAGTTTAGCTTTTATTACATTTTTGTTAGTATTTTTTCTCGTCTCACATTGTGTAATATTTTACAAGTTTTTCTAATTACATCAACAAAATGCTTATTGCAAAGGAGAATTGGATATGTCAGAAACGATTACCCAATCACAAACTGAACAACTTAATGCCCGCCAAAAACAATTAGATGTACTGGACCAATTATTAAAGCCTGAGGTTCAGGAATCATTGAACACTTTAGTCGAGCAGTTACCAAAACTAACTGAGTTAGTGAATATTTTAACAAAGTCTTATGATTTCGCTCAATCGGTTGCGACTGATGATGTGTTGAAAAATGATACGGTCAGCGCCATTTCGGAGATCGCGACACCTGTGGTCCATTCAGTGAAAGGGCTTGCTGCTAATGCCATCGAGGCTAAGGATCGTGCAGAAGAGAATAATGATGTGATCGGCCTTTTTGGTCTGTTAAGGATGATGAAAGATCCGGAAGCACAAAAGCTTTTCCGTTTCGCCCAAGCTTTTCTTGAAGTCTCTGCAGAACGTAAAAACCAAAAATAATTTGATGAACTTTCAATCAGTAAGGACGGGGGATTAACTATGTCAAAACAAATCGTCATCTTAGGTGCAGGTTACGCAGGATTACTATCTGCCTTATCCGTACGTGAATATTACAAAAAGGATGAAGTGCAGGTTACAGTGGTGAACCAGTTTCCAACGCACCAAATCATCACCGAATTGCACCGTCTTGCAGGCGGATCCATTTCTGAACAAGCCGTTTCCATTCCTTTGGAAAAGCTTTTCAAAGGAAAAGATATCGACCTTGTCATTTCCAAAGTGGAGTCATTCTCGGTCGATAATAAAGAAGTGAAACTTGCCAATGGTTCCACATTATCTTATGATGCTCTGGTTGTTGCTTTGGGAAGCCAAACAGGATTCTTCGGCATTCCGGGACTTGAGGAAAACAGCATGGTCTTGAAATCCGTTAATGATGCTAACAAGATTTACAAACATATCGAAGATCGCATCCGCGAATATTCTCAAACGAATAATGAAGCGGACGCAACCATCGTGATCGGCGGCGGCGGATTGACGGGCGTTGAGTTAATCGGTGAAATCGTGGATCATTTCCCTAAAATCGCCAAAAAGTTCGGAGTGGACTTCAAGGACTTGAAAATCAAGCTTGTGGAAGCTGGTCCAAAAATCCTTCCGGTACTGCCTGACCACTTAATCGAACGTGCCATGACAAGCTTGGAAGCACGCGGCGTTGAATTCCTGACAGGTCTGCCTGTAACGGGTGTTAAAGGAAATCAAATCGAATTGAAAGACGGACAAACGATAACGGCCAATACGCTTGTTTGGACAGGCGGAGTTGCGGCTCTTCCTATCGTAGGCGAATCAGGCCTTGAAGTGGATCGCGGAAAAGCAACCGTCAATGAGTATTTGCAATCCAAATCCCATAAAGACGTATTCGTTGTCGGCGACAGTGCCGTTGCTTTCCCTCCAGAAGGCGGCCGTCCATATGCTCCTACTGCACAAAATGCTTGGCAAATGGGTGAGCTCGTTGGATACAACCTATATGCAGCATTTGAAGGCAAGAAACTTGAAGCATTCTCACCTGTAAACTCAGGTACACTTGCGAGCCTTGGCCGTAAGGATGCGGTGGCAACCGTCGGGGCCAATAACACGTCCCTTAAAGGCCTTCCGGCTACATTGATGAAAGAAGCAAGTAATGTTCGCTACCTATCACACATCAAAGCCCTATTCAGCCTGGCTTATTAATTCATTATCACCGTGACATGTTCACGGTGCATGCCCTTTATTCCCTTTTGGGAGTAAGGGCATTTTTCATATCAAAAAAGGCGGGCACCCGCTGAAAGGGTCCCGCCATATTTCACTCTACATTACTATGTTTGGAATAAGTAAGCTCGTGGCTGATGGACTCGGTTAATGAATAGTCCAAGCATACTGCATCACATAAAACATGTACACATTGATCAAACAAAGAACTTAACGGCTGGACGCTTTTCGTTTCATGTTCCAAGCGATTTTTCGTTGCTGCCGGTATCACCAAGACCTCATGAGAGACATTCGCCAATTCCGATTGGTCATTCGTCGTGATCGAAAACACCTTGCATCCCACTTCTCTGCCTTTTGCTGCAACTGATATCACACTTTTGGTCGAGCCGCTCCCGCTAATGGCTATGATCAGATCGCCTTTCGAAATAGAAGGGGTAATCGTTTCCCCGACTGCATAGACGTTTAAGCCAAGGTGCATCAATCTCATCGCAAAGGCTTTGGCCATGAAGCCCGATCTGCCTTCACCAACGATGAAGATCCTGGTGTCGGTCCGTAAATTTTTTAGGAGCACATCCGTTACCCCTCCGTCCATTTTGTGAAATACACCGTTCATTTCTTCTAAAATAACCCCAATTTCCTTCTTCAAACTTCCTTCACACCTTTCTTTCCATTCAACGTTTCCTTAAATAGACGGGCAGCTTCTGCTGGATCCTTTGCTTTTGTAATCGCCGAGCCAATGATGATGACATCCAGCCCCTTCCTGACCATTACAGGCAAGGACGAAAGAGTGATCCCTCCTGCTGCAGCCCTCATGGACCCAGCATGATTTCTCATATTGATCATGGCATGACCTGAATTCTCCTGGCTGTCCTTGCTTACATGCTCACAGAATATCGCCTGACGGTAAATCCGTAATTGCTCAAGCCGGGTATCGGATACATTCAATAAATCAATCATGATCTGCCCCTTGTATTCACGCGCTTTTTCCAGGCATTTTTGGATGGTTACATCCGATGCAGCCCCCATTACCGTAGCTATATCAGCCCCGCTTTGAAAGCAAAGATCCATTTCATAAGCCGCATTGTCCATCGTCTTCATGTCGGCAACGATTTTTTTATCCGGAAAGTGATTTTTCATTTCTATAATGCTATTCACTCCGAACTCTTTAATCAGGGAAGTCCCCACCTCAATCCAATCAATCGAGGCTTCCACGCTTCGTGCCATTTCAATGGCTTCCTCCATATTCATGCGATCCAACGCCAGCTGTATTTTCATGACGAAACTACCTTCATTTGCTTGACTGACGTAACCGCAGGCTTTTTAACCATCAATGTGAGTAACGCTGAAATCAGTAACGATCCCGCCATGAAAATATAGGATGCTCCAGGCCCGCCGGTCAATCCGTTTAAATATCCGACGAAATAAGCACCTACAAATGAGCCAAGCGCTCCCATGCTATTAATCAGGGCCATTGCTCCGCCAGCCACATTCCTTGGGAGGATTTCAGGAATGATGGCAAAGAACGGTCCATACGGTGCATACATCGCACCGCCTGCAATAACCAACAGGGCATATGAAAGCCAGAAATTCGATGTGCCGAGCATGAAGGACCCGAAGAATGCGATTGCCCCCACAAGCAGCGATGTCCAAACGAACGTTTTTCGATTCAATGTTTTATCCGAAAAATAGGATAGTGCCAGCATCGAAATGACCGCTAACAAATAAGGTCCGGCTGAAAGCCAGCCCGTTGCCACGATATCCATGCTCGACGCTTGTTTAATAATGGACGGCAGCCACATGACGAACCCATAAACCCCGATGCTCCACATGAAGTATTGGATACTGAGGACGATGACCTGCTTTGACTTAAAAGCTTCCCTATAATTTTTCACAGGTTTTAATGCAGCCTGTTCTTTCTGGAGGGTCGCTTCCATATCTTGCTTTTCCTGATCTGTAAGCCACTTGGCATCTTTGGGACGGTCATTGACGACCTTATACCAGATAAACGCCCACAGGACAGCCGGAAGTCCTTCAATGATGAACAGCCATCTCCAGTCGAATGCCTTCAATAGGTAGCCGGAAAGGATCGACATCCACAATACAGTAACTGGATTCCCCAGAATCAAAAAGGTATTGGCCCGGGAACGTTCTTCTTTTAGAAACCAGTGGCTTAAGAAGACGAGCATCGCGGGCATAACAGCGCTTTCAACAACACCAAGCAAGAAGCGAATCGGATAGAGCCATGCCACACTTGTCGCCATCCCCGTCAAGGTCGCCAGTCCTCCCCAGAGAATCAAGCTCCAAAAAATCAGGATTTTGGCACTTTTCTTTTCTGCGTAATGTGCACCTGGAACTTGAAAGAAGAAATAACCAAGGAAAAACAGCGCGGCCAGAAAGGAGGATACCCCGGCGGTGATATTAAGGTCTTCCCCCATTCCTCCCGCTACGCCAAACCCATAGTTCGCACGGTCGAGATAAGCGAGACTGTATGTGATGAACACCAAGGGGATCAATCTCATCCACCTTTTTCTCGAAGCTACTTGTAATTGAGACATGATTGAAGCACTCCTTTTTTCATAAAGTGTTCTAGCTCTTCCATATCAGGGAGGCCTTCGTGATCTCCGGAAGACATCACGGCCTTGGCCCCTATCGCATTTCCGCGTAAAACCGCTTCTTCATTCGATGCCCCTTCCAGTAAAGCGCTGATTACCCCGACAGCAAACCCGTCTCCTGCCCCTACGGTATCCACGACTTCCGTTACGGTAAAACCCGGTACCTCCTTCCTTCCATCTTGGGTTGCAAAGTAGGCTCCTTCTTCCCCGAGTTTAATCACCACAAGCTTAACACCGAGTTCGAGGTAGTAACTGGCGATATCCTCCTTGTTGCTGTATCCTGTAAGAATTTCACCTTCCTGAATTCCGGGAAGCAGCCAATCCGCCTCCTCCGCAAACATATTGACGATGCTGATCATCTCCCTTTCATTCGGCCAGAGTGATGGACGCAGATTTGGATCGAATGAAACGGTTACACCCTTTTGTTTCAGATGTTTCAAGACTTGCCATGACAGATCTCTGAAACTGCCGGAAATGGCAGGAGGTATCCCCGTTAAATGCAGGTGCTGAGTTGAAGGGAGTTTCTCCAGGGGAAAGTCCTCCAGGGAAATCTTACTGGCGCTTGAATTCTTCCTAAAGTATTCAACGACCGGATCTCCTTGTTCGACTTTGGATTTTAACTGGAACCCAGTTGGATTGAATGGATCCATCAAAACATGGGAGACATCCACCCCCTCATTTGTGAGCGTTTTCATAATCATGCGCCCGAACGAATCATCGCCCACCTTGCTCATCCATGCAGTTTTAATCCCTAACCTTGACAGGCCAATCGCTACATTGGTTTCAGCCCCTGCCACATAACGCTTATAACGCATGCAATCATCGAGGCTGCCCGAATCCTCAGCGATGAACATCGCCATTGCTTCTCCCATCGTCAGTACCTTAAGCTCGTTCATGGCTGACCTCCTGTTCCATTTTCATAAGTGAAATATAAGTCGCTGCATTTTCCAATGTTACCGGGAATTCAATCGCTACCGGACAAGCGCCATTAAACTTTTCCAATAACTCCATTACCTCAGGCAGCAGCGGCATCGATACCGGCTCAGTCACCCAACCCTCTTTCTCGCGTTTCACTTGCTTTAAATGAATATAGTCCACATATCCCGCTAAACCTTTCGCAGCTTCCATTGGAACTTCTTCTGTATACAGCCAATTGCCCGTATCAAATGTCAATCTTATCGGGATATCGAACTTTTCGGAGCAACTCAGGAAATGAGCGATCCGGTTTACGTTTCCACCGCCAAGCGTCTGATCATTCTCGATGGTGATTTTCATTTCACGGTTTTGCAGATTTTCCACCAAGGCTTCATTCATTCGAAACATATCTGTTTCAAAAAAATCGTAGTTTCCTAGAGGCATCTTCAGCAATTCCGCTCCCAATTCATCCGCTTCCCTTGCCAAGCGTTTAAAACCTAATTCATTCATTTGATGGTTCGAGCCGATCAGGAATTCAGGAGCGGAATAATAAATGTCCAAGTTAAGCTCCCTGCATAAGGCACCCAATTCTTCCAGAGAATCATCCGGCGTCAATAATTCTTTTCTGATTTCGATTCCATCAGCTCCAGCGGCTGCTACGAGTTTTATGATTTCAAGATGTCCGAGCGCTTGAAGCCTTTCGGCCGGTATTGAATTCATGCATACAAGTACTTTCATATTAATCCTCCTGACCCTAAAATGGTATCGGTACCATTTTGTGAGTTAATAAAGCCTTCAAGTTTAGAAGACTTATGATTTTTTTATAAATGGAGTCGTTTCCCTTATATTCAATTTCGCTTGATACGCCATTGTCTGCGCTGGGGAAGCCTGTCCATCAATGCGCCGTAGGATCATTTCCATAGCAGCGACCCCGATTTGGTATGTGGGCTGTTCAATCGTTGTAATGCCCGAATAAACGATGGTGCTCCAATCCGGATTATCAAATCCCATCATTGCTAAATCTTCCGGGACCGACAGTTTCTTTTCTTGTAAAAGTAAAATTAATTTTAATAGCACGACACTATTTGCCGTCAATATAGCTCTTGATACGCCTTTTGAGTCATCTAAAAAATGCTGGAGCTTGGACTCGACATCTTTTAAATCATCGACATTGACCTCATAAACATCTTCTGAACTCGGATGACTGAGGCTCATCAACGTTTGCTGAAAGGATAGCCGCCGCTCATGCCTGGTACTGACATTGCTGACAGGTTCGCTGAAAAATGCAATTCGTTCATAATTTTGACCAACCAAATAATTGACAGCTTGTGAAGTAGCCTGAAAATTATCCAATCCTACCGTATCTATTTCAAGATCCGGCACCTTCCGATCCAAAAGGATGACCGGGGTCTTTTGCTCTTGCATCTGTTTTAGCATGTCGTGATTACCGCCAGTCGTATGAATGATAAGCCCGTCGATGCGATGGGATAAAAGCATATCAAAATAGCCTCTTTCCTTCTCGGGGTTATTATCCGAATTGCAAATCATCAGATTATATCCATTCTGGCTGCATATATCCTCAGCCCCCCGAAGGATGGCCGTCGTATATGGATTGTTGATGTCCGCCACGATGATTCCAATCAAATAACTCTTATTGCTTTTGAGCCCTCTTGCCATCGTGTTTGGGCGGTACTCCATTTTGTTGATCGCCAGCTCGATTTTCTTACGGGTTTTGTCAGAGAGTTCATCAAATCTCCCCCCTAAATACCGGGAAACAGAGGTCTTTGAAACACCTGCTTCTCTAGCAACATCGTAAATTGTAACCTTTGCGTTTTCTTGTTTAACCATTACATTCATCCATTCGCGAATTTTGGAACCGGTTCCATTTTTATAAATATTAACACATTACCAATGAATGTCAATCCATTTTATTCAAATTCTTTTTCTTCCGCTGAAAATGGATAGTCGCATGGATCGACGCCAACTTCAAATGCCAAGCTGACAGCCCGCCTCCTTCATTTCCCCATATTAAAATACATTAACAAAATTGTATAATATAAACAGCTACAGAGAGGGGAAGGCTTTTTTTGATGAAAAATAAATATTCAAAATGGTTACTTGTTGTAGTTATATGTATGGGTGTTGCCATCGGAGGTTATTGGAATTATTCCAGTATAGCAATTGGAGGCACATCTGATAATGGTATGTGGAAAGCAAATTATAAGAAAAACTCTGATGAAACAGTTGGCGGATGGATTGGACATCTTCAACAAAAGTCTGGTGGCAAGGTCAAGATAAAAGTAGTAACCTTTACTGATAATGGAAAAATAGTAGTGGAACATAAGGGATTTACAGAAGGAAAAAGTGAAGATGGCCCTATATCTGATAAATTATGGAGCCATTTTGAAACAAAATGGCTCCTTTTATTGACATGCATTACATTTTATTCGGCGTTGAAATTCCCAATAAACTTAGCGCATCCTTCAATACGATCGCAACGGAAAAAGCGAATGAGAGCTTCATCTGTTTCCATTCATCTTCAACCAGGATTTTCGAATGTGCATAATACTTATTGAATGCACGAGATACATGCAAGCTGAATTTCGCGATTTGTGATGGATCGGCTTGTTCAAATGATTTTTGGACAATGATCGGGTATTGCTCCAGCAGCTGGATGACTGGCCACGCATATTCGCCTAAAGCTTCATATTGGATGGCCTGCTCTTTAAAATCACCTTTTTCAAGCAAGGAGGAAATTCGCGCATATGTGTACTGTACATATGGGCCCGTTTCTCCCTCAAAATTCATCATTTGCTCTAATGAAAAATCAATATCGTTCATGCGGTTATTTTTTAAATCATTAAAGATTACCGCTCCGACACCTACTTGTCTTGCAACCAGTTCTTTCTGTTCAAGCGCTTGATTTTTTTCTTCAATATTGCGCTTCGCAGTTTCGATCGCCTCTGCCAATACATCCGCAAGCAGCACGACTTTCCCTTTACGGGTCGACATTTTCTTACCGTCTTTTAGCATCATGCCAAATGCTACGTGCTGTAAGTCTTTTGACCACTCATACCCCATTTTTTCAATGACGTTAAAGAGTTGTTTAAAGTGCAGAGATTGTTCATTTCCGACCACATAAAATGTTTTCTTTGCCTCATACTGTTTTTTACGATACATGGCAGCAGCTAAATCACGTGTGGCATAAAGTGTTGCACCATCGGTTTTCGTAATCAAACAAGGCGGCATATCTTCCAATTGCACGACATAGGCACCTTCTGAAAGGGCAAGCAGGCCTTTTTCTTTTAGTTCCCCGACAACCGCATCCATTTTATCATTGTAAAATGCTTCGCCGGCATAGGAATCAAAACGGATGCCCAATAAATCATAAATCGTCTCGAATTCTTTTAAAGACGCATCCCTGAACCATTTCCACAATGCCAGTGCTTCCTCGTCCCCGTCTTCAAGCGACTTGAAGCTTGCGCGTGCTTGTTCATTCAACGATTCATCGGTTTCTGCTCTTTCATGGAACTTCACATAGATTTTCAATAATTCCTGAATCGGAGAAGCTTCGATTGCCTCTTTGTCCCCCCACAGCTTATACGCAACAATCAACTTACCGAATTGCGTGCCCCAATCTCCTAAATGATTGATACGAACGGCATTATAGCCGTTTTTTTCGGCAATGTTGGCCAGTGCATTCCCTATGACCGTAGAGCGTAAGTGCCCCATGGAAAAAGGCTTGGCAATATTCGGGGAGGAATAATCTATCACGACATTTCCCTGTCCAGTCTGCATCGAACCATACTGATCCTTTTCCCTTAATATCGTTTGCAGCACGTTTTCCGTCACCATCTGTTGATTGACGAAAATATTCAGATAACCTCCCACTACGTTCACTTCTTGAATCAATGTACTGTTTAATTGTTGAGCTATTTCCGACGCAATCACCTGAGGCGATTTTCTGAATTTTTTCGCAAGAGTAAAGCACGGAAAGGCTACATCACCTAACTCCATCAATTTCGGCTTTTCCATTAATTTTTCTATTTCACTTGCCGGCATTTCATTGTTCAAAGCAGTTGAAATCAATTCTGCAATTGGTTTATTCATCGACATTTTCCCCTCCTAAACAAAAAAGCCCCCGCCTCTAAATAAGAGACGAGAGCATAAATTCCCGTGGTACCACTCTAGTTGCCACAAATTGCGGCCACTTTCCATTGTTAACGAGGTGACTCCCCGATATTCCCTACTGAACGGTTCAAGAAATTTCTCCAAAGTGCGCTTCATTCATCCGACCTGCATTAGGCTCCCACCATCCCTAACTCGCTTTCCATTTCAAAATGAACTACTCTCTTCATCACAGAATTTTCAATATTATGATTTAATCCATCGTACACAATTTAAAAAAACGTGTCAACAGAATTTAAGAAACAAATCTTAACCAGCCGGTAACTTCATTTTATCCTTGATCGTCGAAAAATACTTCCTTACTGTCCCAATTGTGCCGCTTTGATTGGACGGCTCAATATTGGATGGACCATCGGCTAACAGCCCTAACACTCCCATTTCCCGGCCATTATGGCTGGAAGGCCCATCAATAAGCTCTGGGGAGTATATTCGCTTGCCATCCATTATGCAGCGAATCGAGCAGGCTAACTCTTCACCCGGGTTATCCTTCAATAAATAACCACTTACATCAGCCTTTAATGCGAGTTGAAAATAACCAGTCCTTCGAAATGTCGTTAAAATGACCACTTTGCATTCAAATGACCTTAATGCTTCTGCTGCCTCAAGTCCGCTCATTACAGGCATCTCCATATCCATGATACACACATCAGGCCGTAATTGCTGTACAAGAGCCATCGCTTCTTCTCCGTTACTGGCTTGCCCGACAATTTCTATATCTTCTTCAAGATTGAGTAGAGAACTTATTGCCTCTAAAAGCATTTGCTGATTCTCTGCAATGACAATTCGAATCATTTTTAAGTTCTCTCCTTTATCGAGTTCCTTATATGAAGCAAAGACTCCCCAAATCCGAGGATTATTAAGGGAGTCTGGAATGATACATGAACGTTACAGTTCAGATTTCACTTGAGTGGGAACACTTTTTTTCGTTAAATATTTTATGTCCTTGAAACCGACGAAATTCTTGGATTCCTCATCCCATAAACGGAAACGGAGTGAGCGCAAGCTTGTTGCAAGAGTGATCGTCGGAACGTTCTCTAAAGGCTGCGTATTATTATGCGCCATTTCCAATTTATAGTTAGGCACCCTTGGACTTAAATGATGAACATGATGGTAACCGATATTACCAGTAAGGAACTGCATCAGTTTTGGAAGCTTATAAAAAGAACTTCCCTCCACTGCTGCCAATACATATTCCCACTCTTCATTTTCTTCAAAATAAGAGTCCTCGAATGTGTGCTGGACGTAAAACAGCCAAATGCCGATTGAACCGGAAATCATGAAAATGGAACCTTGTACCAGAAGGAACGACTGCCAGCCTACTGCCAGGCAAAGCAATGCCGCAAAAACGACGATTAATACATTCGTCAAATACGTATTATTTTTTTCCTTCTTTCTAGCACCTTTACGGTTAAATCTATTTTTAAGAAGGAAAACATAAATCGGCCCCAAACCAAACATGACCAATGGATTACGATAAAAACGATAAGCAAAACGAAGTTTAAACGGTGCAGCCAAATACTCATCTACCGTAAGGGTCCAAATATCACCTGTACCCCGCTTATCCAAATTACCGCTTGTTGCGTGATGCACTGAATGCTCATGTCCCCATTGATCAAACGGGAATAAAGTCAAAACACCCATGATCGTACCGACGATTCTATTCGCACGGCGGTCTTTGAAAAATGAATGATGCGTACAATCATGAAAAATGATGAATATTCTCGTCAAGAATCCTGCAGCAAACACAGCTGGGATTAAAGCTAGCCAATAAGAAACGGAAAGACTTATATATGCTAGGTACCATAAAATGATGAACGGCCCCAAGGTATTGATGATCTGCCATATACTTTGCTTTGTCGTTGATTGTTCAAAAGGAGCAATTTGTTTTCTCAAGGATTTCGTATTTTGCAAGGTCATATTTCAATTGCACTTCCTTTTATTTGTCGTTATCCATAGTATAAAGAAACCAACCTGATTTTATTAGTACCAGGTGTCATGACTAGAAGATGACAAATGTCATGTACAAGTCAATTCCAGTGACAAACGTAAAAAAGGCCAACCAGGAAGAACCGGTTAACCTGTTCACATATATAGGATTTCGTTATCGTCAAAATAACAGGCGGACTTACTTTAACAGGACTGTCAATGCTTACATTCCCATCAGTAAGCAAATGAAGACCCGTTACTCTCCTTTTAAAAATAAATGCAGCCCATAATCCGTCGAAGTTGAGGCATAACCCATTTGGCGCAACATGGCCGTGATATTGCCGCGATGATAGGTTCCATGATTCACGACATGCGGTACCAATTCAGCTGCACTTGTTTTCATTTGTCCGCCAGCTGGATTCTCAATTATAAGAGGTTTATGTAAATTTTCTTTTTGGCCAAGCAGCGATTTGTACCGCTCGGACAACTCAAAAAACATGGCCTCCATTTCCTCCAATTCCTTTGACTCCATTTGTTCCTTCCGTTGTTCAGCCAGCTCTAATGCATGTTTCATGCTTTTACCGGAAAAAACCTCCGCCCACCCCAGATCGGAAAGATACACATGGGCCATCACACTCGATATTGATGAAAACACACTTTGAACTTCCTGATGGTAAACATCCTTTGGAAGCTCTTTTAAACGGTTGAAAATCTGATTATTTGCCCATATGTTGTAATCATAAAACTGTAATGCAAAATTTGACATATAAACCCTCCCCTTCTACTTACAAATCAATTGCCCTTCTTACGGATTAATTCGTCCCACACGATGGTTAGAAATGCCTTTCCACAATGTACCTCTATTTATATGGCTATTCTCCATAGTAAACTAGTAAAGTTAAATTTTACAAAGGGGAATAAAATCATTGTGAAAAAATTCTTTGGATGTTTTATTATGTTAAGCCTTCTTTGTATGTGTCTCTTTCCAACCAGTGGTCATTCATCAAGTAAAACCCAATCCATAGGTTTTGTTAAAGTGGACAATACAAAAGTTTTTAGTTCTCCTAAATTAGGTTCCACTCTATTAAAGACCTTAAAAAAGGGTGAAGAGTTTCCCATCATTTCTTCTTCCGTTGGGGATTCCGCGGGGCCCATCATTCATAAAGTGAAGTCTGGAAACACACTATGGAAAATAGCAAATCAATATGGTGTTTCAGTAAGTGAGCTGCAAAAAGTAAATAAATTAACCTCTTCCGAAATAACTGTTGGCCAAAACCTGAAGATTCCCCAGAAATATAAGATTCATAAGGTTGTATCAGGCGATACATTGTGGAAGATCTCTAATAAATACAAGGTAACCACAAATGATTTGACGAAATTAAATAACTTACGCACGGTTACCCTTAAAGTGGGCCAAAAATTGAAGGTTCCGGATTATTACTGCCAGGTTCAATTGCTTGGCGGAAAAAAGGGCTGGATAAAGAAATCCCAGCTTCAAAATAAGGCGCAAAACCGTATCGTCATGGGCTGGAAGCATAACGGATCGAAAGAAAACTATACCCAGCAACTTAAACACCCCAATTTGAATGTAGTATCTCCCCGTTCTTATACGCTGACGGATACCGGTAATTACGTTTCCGTTTCTGTAGATACAAAATACATCCAAGCTGCACATAAACAAGGAAAACAAGTTTGGCAGCTTATCGGGAATAAATTTGACCCTGTGTTAACGGGTTCTGTACTAGGCAATACAAAAAAACGCCAAAAATTAGTTTCAGCTTTACGCGATTCACTTGTTAAAACGAAAAGTGATGGAATAAATGTAGATTTTGAAAACATCGATCCAAAAAATAAGAAGGACTTTGTACTTTTCATAGGCGAACTGAAAAAGGCACTAAAACCGCATGGAATTATAGTGTCTGTGGATGTCACCCGAGAAAATGAAGACCCTTATTGGTCAAAAAGCCTAGATAGGAAAGCACTTGGCAAAATAGCGGACTATATAATCATAATGGGGTATGACGAGCATTGGGGAGGGAGCCCGGTAGCCGGGTCCGTTTCCTCGTTACCTTGGATCAAAGAAGGAACCAAGCTTTTAATGAAAGAAGTACCTGCTCATAAGATTATATTGGCTGTACCATTTTATACGAGAGAATGGGAAACCGATTTGTCGACCAAAAAAGTGAAAAGTCATGACCGTACCATGGCTGAGGTCAACAAAATCATTTCAACTCAAAAACTTAAAAAGGTATGGGATAAACAGACGCAACAAAATTACGTGGTGTATACTTCCAAAGGGAAAAAGCATCAAATTTGGATAGAAGATAAAAAATCGATGAAGCTCCGTATGGACCTGGTTAAACAAAATCATCTTGGCGGTGCAGCTGCTTGGTACATTGGATCAGAAACCCCTGACATTTGGGATGTCTATCATTTTAATCAATAGGTACATGCTTAAAGGAAAAAGGCCTCACATTGTGTGCGGCCTTTTCTGCATGACATCATTTTCAGTCGGTCCAGTCGTTTTAAGTGAATAGACCACCCCAATAAATATCAAGGAAATACCAAGAATTTGAATCCCGTCCGGTTTAAATCCTGAAAGCAGAATATCCAAAAGGATGGCAACTGCCGGATCGACAAAAATCATGAAAGATACTACATTTGTAGGCAAATGGCGAATACTATTAAAAAACAGCAAATACACGACACCTGTATGGATGATGCCGGTAAGCACCGTATAAAACCATTCGGAAGATTTTAACGTTGTATATACGGAATAATCGACAAAAGGAATCAGTAATAGAAATCCAATGAACATTTGCAGAAATGTGGTCGCATATACACTGGTCTTTGTAATGCTCTTTCCTAAAAGCATGGTTGCCGCATAGAAAAAGGCAGCAATGATCCCATACATGATGCCCTCCCATTCAGGAGATGATGATCGAAATCCATCTGTTCCCATAATGAGTAATGTGCCAATGAAGCAAAGGGAAATGGCCAAGATGGAGAATACATTCATTTTCTCCCTAAAAATGAGGCTCCCTATAATGAGTACAAGGATCGGCGCTAAATGATAAAGCGAAATGGCGATTGTCACCGATATCAGCTCAAAAGATTTAAAGAGGAATATCCAGTTCAACAAGTTGGCCACCGCGCAGAAAATGATGAGCATTACCTCCCTGCCATTCCATATTTCGTTCTTGAAATGTCCGGTAATCATCCAGGCTGCACATAAGAATACGGCAGCACAAATACAGCGAACAAAAACCAATTCCAATGCAGGAAGTCCTGATAGTTCCGAAAAGAAACCGACAGAACCAAAGATTGTCATGGCTAGAGACAGTTGAAGAAGTGCTATTTTATTCATTTAATTTCCCCTCATGAAATTTCCATTTTTTACATTTATACTATCATTTCTTGGGCATGCCGTCACGAGTAATGATATTCGCCCACATTTGTTCCGGAATACTTAATGTACACCTGCTATCGCGCGGCAAGGTCGTCATGATCTCGTCTTCCCTGCCTTCCATTATTTTGGCGGCCCAGTCCGGTTCCATCAGCAATTCCCTTCCTAAAATAAAAAAAAGAATCCCCTTTTCATGTAAAAGGGGATTCTTGTCGTGCCGATGGTCATCCCAAGAATAGATCCAGCAGATTACTTCCTGAAGATGATTGCCTATTATAAAACTCCGAATAACCGCACTGCTTGCAATACACAACCGTAAATTGATTATTCTGGACATCGAACATTTTTGACAAGCCTGTTCCTGTCATGGCTACATCCTTCTTGGCAGCATCATTGCTTCCGCATTTCATACAACCCTTTTCGCTCATGATCCTTCATCTCCCAAATTTATTAAAATGATAAAAGCTCATAAATACCGGAGCTTCCCGGCACCGTTCATACTTACATATACGGATAACGTGGATAAATGGTTTCGGAATTCATGCAAAAATATGTAAATTCCAATGAGTACTGTTTTATTGGCTGCCTTTTTTATTACGGTTAGACTTAATGGTAGGCAAAGCATTATACACACTAATTGCAAAATAATAGATTAAAATCATATGCATAGCATCTCTTATAGGAACGGGGGTATCATCAAGCTTAAAAGTAGCAAATAATGCATATACCCCAACAAAAGTGATCGGATAAATGATGTAATGATAGATGAAATTTTTTATGAACATATTATTTTATCGCATCGCTTACTTATTTACTTAAACGGCCAAAATCGATAATCGGGGACGCTGGTGAAAAATCATTAAATGACATCTGCATCATCCAATCGTATTTCTGCGACCCTTCCTCCTGGTACACACCAGAATTCCAAGGTAATATTTCGTTTATGGTCAATGTATCCGATAATATCGGCTCCCTGTTCATAACTTTTATAATAATGATCTCCGTACTTCGAAAGTACGTCCGCTTTCTTACTTCCTAATTTAATGCCTTTGCTTGTTTGAAGGGAGTTTTCAAATTGGTCATCGTCCGTACTTGAAATGATCAACCGCATGATTTTTCCTTTATCCTCGTCTGTATTGATAGAGGCCGTTTTCAACCCGCCCTTCCAATAATAATAATCATAAGCCTTATTATTATCTTGATCGATGGGTTCTCCATATTCCCTAATGAATTCCGGACTCGATATGTTATCCAACACTTTAAATCCCCCGATAGATTCATCAGACAAATCTGTTGATTTTGTCAATTTTTGAGAGAATGCCGAGTACACATAGAACCCTAACACTATTCCAATAATTGTAAATACAATGACTAACTTTCGTTTATAATGCATTTTCCCCATCTTTAAATCTGCTCCATCTCTATCAGATTATTTCCGCTAAGTCCGCAATTAACCAGTGTATTGTTCATATGTACATGGAGCTACTGACTAGCAAACTGGTAGGAACTGATCCCCATTACAATCACTACGCCAGCAACTGTCTATTGTGCTATCATCATGCCCATTGGAAATAAAGAAAATCCTATAAGTCCAATTAATAGAACCTTGTTTTCATTCATTTTACACCCCTAAAGCCAACTGAATATCCTCATATTATCTTATACGGATAATTTTGGATAAAGGTTTCACTTTATGTCAGATTCTAAGCAGCAACATTCCTGTTGCATAAGAAAAACCGAAATCAGCCACTGATTTCGGTTTTTCGCTCTATTTAATTAGTGATATCCTTTTTCTGGAAGAATAAGAAAGTTAGCGCTAAAAAGATAAGATAATAGATTCCCAGTACACCCATCGAGAATCCAAGTGTAGCTCCATCGAACATGTCTATCGTTCCGGAAATATAGCCCCTTAAATCGAGATGGGGGAATAGGACGAATTTTAACCACTCGTATTTTCCGATGAATGATTGAATGACCATATTTAATGTCGAAGAGGCAAATAGGATGAAAATGGATATACCTACTGCAAGTGCTTGGTTTTTAAATAATGTGCTTAACATGAAAGCGATGGTCGTGATGACCAGGAAACCTGGTATCCAGTACACGATCATGTCCACGAAATATTCGCCGACTACCACCGGACTGAATTCGAAAGATGCAGGATCCATGATTTTGTCTGAATACGAACCATTGCCAAAGAATATGATTCCGATTAGATAACTGAATATAAGCAGGCTCGCAAGTAGTAACGCTGCAAATAACAAGGAAGTAATATATTTGGAAAGAAGGATCTTCCAACGTTTATAAGGCCTGATCAACAGTTGTTTAATGGTACCATCGGAAAATTCCGAGGAAACGAGCGAGCTGCAAACAATGACGACGAATAAAGTGACAAATGATGTTAATGTTGTAGTCCATTCAGCCATATAGGTCCAATTCGTGTTTAAGTCAGGGTTTATATTATCAGCCAACAGTTGCTTGTTGTAATTAATGTCTTCCATGATGGCGGCTTTTTCTTCTTCACTGATTTCCTTAGCTTCCAAAGCCTTTTCCTGTTCTTGGATATCAGCGTTTAACTCTTGCTTCCAATCTTTATTCGTTTCGTCAGGACTTAGTTTATAATCGATGACCGCAGCCCCTAATGCTGCCAATAATAGAAAAGCGATGAATATATAAGTTGATACTTTTGAAAAGATTTTCATCCATTCATTTTTTACTAAGGACATCATACAGACTCCCTCATTTCCTGCTCAGTGATTTCGAAGAATTTATCTTCCAGCGATTTTCTGGTTATGCCAATTTCAAAGACATCCAGATCATTTGCATTAAAACTCCTGTTTATATGGGCCGTTTGTTCTTTGGTGGCCGATACGGAGATTTTCTTCGCTCCATTTTTTAGGATCGTGATATCCGCAAACTGTTCTTGAAGGATTTTTTTAGCTAGCTTCCCATCACTGACGGTGAATGACACTTCATTGATCGTTTCGGTTTTTTCATCAACAATATGTTCTTTCGTATGGATCAGTTTTCCCTTTTCGATAACGGCAAAACTATCACACATCAATTGCATTTCCGATAGTAAATGTGATGAAATCAATATCCCGACGCCTTCACTTGCCAGTACTTTCAAATAATCACGAAACTCGCGAATCCCTTGCGGATCCAAGCCGTTCGTCGGTTCATCAAAAATCAATAACGACGGTTTATGTAAAATGGCCTGTGCCACGCCAAGGCGCTGGCGCATTCCCAATGAATAGGTTTTAACCTTCTTATCGATGGCATGATCCAGTTTGACAAGCTTAATGACCTCTTCTATTCTCTCATTGGATATGTCATTGGATGACATCCGGGCATAATGCAGGATATTCTTTCTGCCTGTCATATATTTATAGAACTCCGGATTTTCAACAATGGCCCCCAATTCATGCATTGCACCTTCGAAATCATGATCGAGGTCACTGCCATTGATCATGACCGTACCGCCCGTACGATTGATGAGACCTGTGATCATACGGATGATCGTGGTCTTACCAGCACCATTGGGACCAAGTAAACCAAATATTTCATTGCTTTTTATTTCAAAGCTAACATTGTCTACGATGGTTGCTTTTCCAATTTTTTTAGTTAAGGATTGAACCTTAAGAACCGCTTCAGACATATAATACCTTCCTTTTTTATGAATTTCCAAAATCACACAAATTCAACATTACCATATTATGCATATTATTACTATACTGATATTCTTCTAATTGGGTATATTGAACCAATGCCTCCGCCGGCGTCAACTTCCCGCCCCCATTATCCTAAACACTGCCTTCACTTTTTTTCTTCGAAATAGCAACAACTCCTATAGATCGTTACCATTTTATACGATTTCGTAAGGAGAAAGTTTCAGGATTATTTTATCTAATAAGGAAAATTCACTATAATTTAAACAATATATAGGTAAATCCGATAGAAATAGCCAGACCCAATGCAAATAGAAGGATTTTTCTAAAAATGGAAGGTAAGAGCTTATATATCATCATTAAAATTACATCGATGAAATTCGTTGGTATGCCGATCTCTTTGATCTCTTTCTTTTTGCCAAATATGGCGAACCACATTATAAAAAGACCGCATAAAATAAAAATGATGGAAAAAATCTTATATCCCATTGAATGTCACCCGTTTCCTCATAGGCTAAACGATATTGTTATTATTATCTTAACTTTCAAGTTTCAAAATGAATTCTTCAACCTCTTTGCCTCTTGCATGGGAATATCCTTTGTCCTCATCGCATCTTTCAAATCCGCATTTTTCCAGCACCCGGATGGATGCAAAATTATCCTTGGCTGCGCGGGCATAAAGAGGGCGGATTTTTATTTCCGGCAAAAAATGGAGCAATGCACATGTAGCGATCCCTTTACCCCAAAATTGCTTCCCGATCCAATAACTCACTTCCGGGTTACCAAACTGTTCAAACTTGAGAATGCTGCCTGCCACACACCCGTTGCAGAGTATGGTCATTTTTTGAATATCACGGTTCGATAAGATGTTCTTCCAGTGTGTCAAAAAAGCCGCCTTGTCTGATGGATCCTTTGATGTGAAAGCAGCCATATAGTTTGCGGCAGGATCCAATCGCTGCTCGAAAAAGATAGGAAGATCACTCTCCTTGACCTCCCGCAGCCGGACTCCTTCGTCATTCGTTTGCAATCCCATAAACTCATCCCCCACACCAAAATATAACATTCATTAAAACTGGAAAAACCGAAGACTCTGCCATCTTCGGCGCGGTTTCATTCTTTCATCTTACTATAATTACCGTTGAACTGTTATTGCTCAATATGCTTGATAACGTCAGACAAGCTCTTATCCGCCATGGATCGGAGGCGTAAATGATGGTTTTCAAAAGCTAAAGCTTCCGTCACGGGATTTGGTACGATTACACACTTTAACCCAGCAGTCAGGGCCGCTTGAAGCCCATTTAACGAATCTTCAAATGCTGCGGCTTCTGTAGGCTGAATGCCTAGGACTTCAATTGCCTTTACATACAAATCAGGCGCTGGTTTAACTTTATCAACATCATCCCCTGTAATCATAACTTCAAAATAGTGTAACAGTCCGAGTTCCCCCAAATGATGAGTGACCCACTCTTTTGTCGAGCTTGAAGCGAGGGCGATTGTATATCCATTTCTCTTTGCTTCTTCTAGATAATCCTTCACACCTTCACGTGCCTGTGCTGTTTTCATCTTTACTTCATGGAGGCTTTTTGCTCTGGATTCAATTTCTTCAATATTACACCTTTCCCCCAGCTGATCTTTGAAGTACTGATTTAGCTCAGTGTTATCGGTTCCGATACATGTAACAAAATGTTCGAGAGGCAAATCAGATTCATAAAAAGCCATCGTTTCTTTATAGGCCTCATACCAAACCGTTTCCGTGTCTAAAATTAAGCCATCAAAGTCAAAAATAACTGCCTTAATCATATGATTTCCTCCTTCAACCTTGCAATAGGATTTCTATTAACTTAAACGTACATGAATGAATGCCCCTGTTCAACAAAACGGTTCCGTTAGTTTCATATGAAACTTGATTTTTTCCCATAATTCGACAATTAATAAGGATATGGTAACCCGATGTCCGCCTCATTTCTTTTCTTTCTGTTACATGTTTTAACAATTACTTAGTGCCTTCGCGGTGTTTTTCCTTAACTGCGCCTAAAAGAGTGATAGTTTAACGAATTGTTTAATTGCAGGAAACAACGAGGAGGATAAACATGAAGAAAATTTTATTAACGATCCTAACGGCTTCTGTATTCATTCTAGGAGTTTGCATGCCAACTAAAGGCGAAGCCGCAGCTTTGGATCGCACACTTTCATTTGGAATGAGTAATAGTGATGTTAAAGAATTACAAGAATTATTACTGACAAAAGGGGTTTTTCCCTATCATGAAGCAACAGGTTACTACGGACCGATTACAAAGGAATCCGTAAAGAAGTTTCAGGAAAAATCAGGGCTGAAAGTCGATGGAATATCAGGAACACAAACGAATAAGAAAATACAGACACTGAAAAGCGGGGATATGGGAAGACCTGTAGCTGAACTGCAAAGGCTATTGAAAGCTTGGGGTGTTTACTCATCAACGGTCGATGGCATTTATGGAACAGGTACAAAACAAGCAGTCATGAACTTTCAAAAGCAAAAGGGATTATCCGCTGACGGTATAGCCGGTGCACGGACCTTCAGTAAATTACAAGAAAGAGCCAGTTCAGCAAGCTCAGCCGTTAAAGAACTGACGGTTACAAGTACAGCTTATACAGCAAGCTGCGAAGGATGTTCAGGCACTACAAGAATGGGTGTCGATTTAGAAAAATATGATGATGCCAAACTGATAGCAGTCGATCCGAACGTGATTCCGCTAGGCTCCATCGTGGAAGTCGAAGGCTACGGACAAGCCATCGCTGCAGACACGGGCGGTGCGATCAAAGGAAACAGAATCGATGTATTCATCGCAAAAGAAGCGGATGCTTTAACGTGGGGAAGAAAGCAAGTGAAGGTAAGAGTAATTAGATAATGCATAACGTTTTACTATAAAAATAGATACATAACCAAACCGCAAAGAGCATGTATGGAATCCATTCATGCTCTTTCGGTCTGTTTAAACCAATTTGTACATGATAATGTCATCAACGTATTCACTTTCGCTCATCTTGAATTCTTTGATTTTACGGCCTTCTTCAACAAACCCCAGCCGTTTATACAATGATATTGCCCGATGATTTGTTGAAAAAACTCCTAAACTCACCTTTTCAATCAACGGATTGGCTTCTGCCCAATCCAATAACGCCTCAATAAGCTCTTTTCCCATTCCCATCCCTCTGAAATCTTTTCTGATCATCACCCCAAATGAGCCCTTGTGGGACATTCTCTTCCTATTTTCCGATTGAAAGGCAATCCATCCAACCACTTCATCATTCATTTCGGCCACGATGATGGTCTCCCGCTCATTTTCCAATAACCTTCGTAGCCAATCTCGTTGCTGTTCAGGTGTTTTATTGAACTCCTCCGATACGGCAATAAAATACTCGCCTTCGGAAATAACGGAATTCTGTACATCCAAAACCGCTTCCGCATCTTCCAATACACCAGTCCGGATCTTATATGCAAGCCGATTATTTTTCATTCCTGGCATTCCAATCCCCCTTAATGAACCATGTTCGGATCGAAGTGAACAATAGTCCGGCCTTCCATGATTCTTTGTTCAATTTTTTGAACGGTATTGGATAATGAACGATCCGCATTCTTCAAATCATACTTTTTATGGAAAAAGTTATATAACGTTAAATCCCTTAGCTTTAAAAATAGAGGAATCGTTTCGTATTCCACAGGTGCCAGGATATTTTCCGTCTCATACCCTTTTATGAATTCCCTCATGAACTTGGCAGCATATTCATCGAGCCCTTTTATCCCTTCACGTTCCAAACTCCACATCAGATAGTACAGAGGGATCGCCAAATCGCTGGCAAACCAGTGATAAGAACAGTCATCAAAGTCAAAAACATGAATCCTCCCCTCATGATAATGGAAATTGCCATTATGTATATCAGAATGAATCAAGCCAAAATTATCTTGATGAACGGGAAGGTCATTTAAATGCTTGTTGATTATTTCTTGTTGGCGGATCACTTGCTCCGGTACATCGGATTGATAGAGCTGGACATTCAATAATTCCTCTTCGAACCAATCCAGCCGTTTATATTTCGCTTCAGGCTTATAGCTTTTTGTTTGTTTATGCATTTGGCCAATGGTTCTTCCCCATTCAAAAAATAAAGGTCCATCGAAATTTTCATCAGTGACTTTCATCCTAACACCAGGAGCTTTTTCAAACAGGCAACAATAAAATTCCGTACCATCCGAGCCCTTTACAATTTCAACTAAATTCTTTTCCATCGAAAAGAGAACTTTAGGAATCTCACTCCCATTATTCTGTAAATGCTCAATCCACTTTAACTCCGCAAGCACTTGATCTCTTGTACGATGTGATTGATGGGTCATTCTTAAGATATATGGTGTCCCATCCCTGTAAACCTCAAAAACGTAGTTCTCTGCATCTCCAAGTTTAACCGGATTCCCAGCATTCACTTGGAAAAAATCCCCAGCCAATTTCACCAATTCATTAGAAAAAATTCGTTCTACCGCTGCTTCCATGATCTTCACTCCCATTGCCAACTTTATTAATTAAAACGATTTATACTATGCTTTATACGATACTAAGATGCCATTTCCCTTTATTTGTATATTATAAATCTGAAAAGTAAAGATATGTTCTTTTGCATAATCATTTATTAACGGCTCCTTCGTCTTTCTCAAAGGCTGTTTTCACATACTCTGTTGCTATTTACCAAGTAGTGAGGTGTGGTTGATTTCCCCTCCAGATGCTCGCTTTCCGCGGGGCGGGCGGTGAGCCCCCTCGGCGTAAACGCCTGTGGGGGCTCACCTGTACCGCCGCTCCCGCAGGAGTCTCGCACTTCCGCTCCAATCAACCTTAGATAGTTTCGTTTTAAAAACAACAACCTTTACGAAAAGAGCCTTCTCAAAAAAAAAACGCCCTATAGGGGCGTCCAAAATCAAGTTTCTTTTTCTTCTTCATTCGCTATTTTATTGAACTTCAAGATTGTTTCTTCGATTACCGGATTATTGAATTCCTCTTGGATGGCTGATTGTACAAATTTATCTTCACCATTCATTTTATCCCACTCATTAACTCTGTAATCTGGATCCCGACGATTTGTTTGACCGTTTTGTTCCTCATGATTTGACAACTATCTTCACCTCTTAACCATAGTAGAGTTCGAACCAGTCATAAGCAGAAAGAATATATCTTTTTAATAATCATCCTTGATTGAAATGGGTGAACCCGTTGAGGTATGTTGATTAACCCAGTCGAGCGATACTTTTGAAACGGCATCCCATTCAGGTATTTGGGCTTTATGTTGTTCCACCCAGCTCATGCAATATTGCGGGTCAATATTGCTTTCTTCAGATTTTGCCAAAAATGACTGAATTGTGGCTTCCGTACAATTTTCCCATGATCCACATGTATCCTGCCAAATATGTTCCATTTTCATTTGGATATTTTCGTTAGCCATTGGGTTTCCTCCTTAATTAAATGTTAGTTATTGATATCTTCATTAAGTATGTCCAAGGCTAAATAAATCATTACAAAAATTTGGGTTTTTCAGCGAAAGAATGAATTTACAGTCGTAAAAATGATGAATAAACTGATTACGATAAACAAAACCCGCCAAAACCAATAACTGCTTACGAAAGGAAAATCATTGCCTTCTTCAATCTCCTTTACACCTTTATACAGCCAATTGACCAGTTTTGGAGCATTTCCAGTGAGTTTGGGGCTATTATGCGTATATTGGGGCATATACTCGTGAATTTTTCACGCTTTTATTTGTCGAATCGGCGTTTACTCGTGAGTTTTAGCCATTTACTCGTGAGTTTCACGCTTTTACTCGTGAGTTTAGCCGATTTACTCGTGAATTTCAGCGTTTTACTCGTGAGTTTCACGCTTTCCCCATAGAATGGCACAAAAAAAAGCTGAATGCTTGGACTCCGCTGATCGCGGCGACGTTCGACGAACAATCCGTTGCCGGGTTCGGCACAGAGGCACCGCTTGGCCGCCCTGGGCAGCCGGCAGATCATGCGGGCGCCTATGTGCTGCTAGCATCTGATGAAGGTGCTTATATAACAGGACAGTGCATTCACATCAATGGCGGGATCACGAATAAACCCAAAACGACCGAAAAGCATGGTGCTTTTCGGTCGTTTCCTTTGTGAAATTTAATTTCCTATGCCGGGCGAATTCATCAATACAATTCTCCAACCATCCGGATCTTCAATGGTAACACCTGATTTTTCCCAATATGGATTCTCCGGAGAAACCGGTTCATAGCCCATACCTTTCAACCTATTCGTGATTTCCTCAATGGTTTTACGTTCAGGAATATAAAAGACAAGCAGATTATCTTTTGATGGGGCAGGACAAGGACTGCCATCTTTATGTTGAGTAAACTCCAGATGATAGCTGGAATCCGGAAGTCCGATCATGATGCCGTCATATCCTTCGTGCCCTTCGAAAGAACCGATTTTTTTCAATCCTAATCCTTCACAATAGAAGTTTACTACCTTTTTTAGTTGATCAGTAGGACGTGCAACCCGGATCTGCGCTACTTTCATTTCAGTTGGCCATTTACTTTCCATTGTCCCATCCCTCTCTGTAAATCGAATTACATTTCTCTTTCAAATTACTTTTACCAATATTCATGCCAAAACCTAATGCAATCGCCGCACTTAATCAACTGAAAAGACAGCCAGCTCCCAAGAAAATGGTTGGATCTGATTCACCAATCATCACTGAAGCTATACCTCCAATTGCCGGAAAAAGGGCAACCATGTATCCACTTTTCGCCCCCACCTATCTTTTCTACAAGCTTGAGGTAAAATAGCCAAGCTCCAAAGGAAGCGAATATAGTTAAATAGAACAAAGCAGATAAATATGTAATGGATGTCGGTATAGTGACTGCTTGTCCTTGGTTGAACACAATGGCCGCCAAAAGAATTCCTCCTGCTGCGTTCCAGCTGATTTCTTCAATCCATTCCAATCTTCAGGGTTAGGGATGCGATTCCGATTCCCTTTTGTCTAAAAACTGCGGCCAACGACTATTAGCCTTTATAGCTGACTTGTCCAGTTTCAACCAATTCTTTCAGTCCCATAAACATTAAATTCCAGCCGTGTTCAGATCCATCGTGATACTCTCCGAGTGCTTTTTCGATATCGGATTGTGTCCAATTATCTTCATGAGGAACGGTGATGTTTTGTAAAAATGTCATTTCACAGCCCTTTTGAAGTTCTTTCAGCTCAACTGTAATTGTATCTGCCGCTTCATTGAATTGCGGCATTTTAAAAGTGAACACTAATTTATTGGGACGGTCCATTTCAAGGTACTCCCCTATCGCCCGATAATCTTTTCCATCGCGATGATCAATAATCTCCCAAGTTCCTCCCACTTGAGGATCATTTCGTGCCACTTTATTTGTCCCCTCCAATGTAAAAAGCCATTTTCTCATCATCCCGGGGTTCAACCATGCATCAAATACCCTTTCAGGCATTACATCAAAATTTCTACTCATCTTTAAAGTGGTTGTCGAGTATTTTTCCATTTTCATACTCCTTATATCATTTTTGTATACTTTTCAATTCCTCTTTTGAGACAGCACGCCAACCGTGTGCTTCCAGTTTCTCCAAATAAGTTTCCATCCTGATTTCCTCGATTTCGATCGCAAGCGGGTGCAGGGATACCAAACATTCATTCGAAGCATAATTTATGGTAACCTTTACAACCTCATATCCATTATGAAATCGTGGATCGAACCCGGGATCATCGATTATATCCCCTGTAACAGGACGAATATCAGATTCAAATGTTTTCATCACTAACCTATTCTTTTCTTGTTCTTTTATTGATGTAATGAAGATCATTAAATTTACTTTCATTGCAGTCTCCTTTTCTCTATCCTTAACTTCCTGCGACCTTGCTCCAATTGGGATAAAGCGCCTGCCTGTTTTATAAGACTTTGGAATTCACTATTTTCTTTTTCATATATTGAAAGGAATAGATATCATTTATACCTTTATATAGTTCCCCGTTCTTGGAGAAAACTGCACTTCCATTTGGTATTGCATATATCTTTCGTTCATTTGATAGGGGAAATAATTCTCCATCTATATTATCCTCGTAATGGACCTCAACGCTAAACCCCACTAATCCTAAGCCCTTGATCACTATCGTTTCTGGACAGTCTTTATCTTTTGTGATTATGCAATCATGGCCGAAAGCTAATGAACCCGCACTATATCCAATGATTAAACCTTGAAAGTTTTTGATAATTGCGGTAAGTCCTTTTTCTTCAATTACATGGATTAACCTTTCTGGCTTTCCACCTATAAAATAAAGAATATCATGTTCCATTATAGACTTTTTCATTTCTTTGCCTGAAAGGTCTTCATTTAATAATTCAATACTTACATTCTCCATGATTGAAAAGGCTTGTGTAATACTTGCCATCCAACTTTCATACCTGGAATTGTCGGTTGCAAAAGGGATTATTAAAATCCTAGCTTCAGGTTTAATCATTTTTGAAAGTTCCAGGAACACTTCAACTAATTCATTATTCGTGTGACTTCCCCTACCAATTAAACAAATTTCCATATAAGTCCCCCATTTTATTTTTCTATGTAAAAAGGACAATACCTTTTTAGGTCAACGCTCTTCATGCCCAAAGAGTATCATAAGAAAAAGTTTTAAATATCGTATTGTCTTTTAAATTCAAAAATCTCATCAACAGCTTGGTGATATCCACCCGATTTTTGAAAGGATTCTTTTAATTTTGAAACAGTTTTATGGAAGGTTGGGTCGTTTAACACATGATCTGCGGCCTCACGCAGCTGATTTGCAGTCAAGCTTTGCATTTGTAATGTAATACCGGCTCCGATACTGGCAACTTGCCCTGCAATCATCGGCTGATCCGCGCTTTGAGGGATGACAATTAGCGGAACTCCATGGTAGAGACCCTCATTGGTACTATTCATTCCGCCATGTGTGATAAATAATTTAGTGTATTTTAGCACGTCCGTTTGTGGAACGTATTTTTTCACAATGAAGTTTTTGGGGATCTCTCCTAATTCAATTAGCGGGGTTTGTTGACCGACCGACATGACCACCGTGTGATCGCTTTTTCCAAATGCTTCAAAACAAAGCTTATAAAAATCAAGAGACCGGTTAAAAACTGTCCCAAGCGAAATGTAAAGGGGATTTTTTCCTTTGATATCAGCAAGGTCAAAGTTATCCTGCTTTATTCGTGAAGAGATGGACGGACCTACAAATTTGTAAGCTTGGTCGAATGCTTCTTTAAAAGGTTGAAACTCCCTAGTTGTATAAACGATTGAAAGTGGTGCAGGATTACAAAAAACTTCGTAAGCAGAATGGATCTCCACATCATATTTTTCCTTCACCATTGCGGTCAGTCTTTGAAATTCATCGTGTATAGGTTTACCTATTTCTGGAGGGATTTCTTTAGAAAGCTGTTCCAGCATTTTATCGAATGTTGCTTTTGTCTGTGCAAAAGAAGTACAAGAATTGATTGCGGGAAGCTTAAGGATTTGGGCAAGCATACGTCCACAGCCAAACATGGAATCATGGATGATGTAATCGAAATGCTCTCCTTTGATCTGTTCAAGCACGCTAGGTATGACGATATCTACCGTATGTAAAAGACCATTGATTCTTTCGAGTAAATAATTTCTTCCCCCTGAGAGAAAAGCTTCTATAAATTTTTCACCTTCAATTGTTCGTACAGTAGCTCCCGTCCTCTCTATACGTTCCCGAAAAGACTCTATCGTAAAGTACACTACCTCTTCTCCACGCGAAATAAGCTCCTGCACAACTCCAATAGTTGGATTGATATGTCCTTCTGATCCAGCATTAATAAATAAAACACGTGCCATTCTACCACTCCTTAAATGATTCTGTAAGAGTACGGTCACTCTCCCATACTCTTCCAAATTCAAACAATATAAATTTATCATAGTACAATACTGGAAAATCTCAAATTCTTAATCACCCTTGTAATCTAAAATTAATATCGTTCATAAAGGTCAGCCGGATTCTCAAAGGGAAAATGAGCGCTGTATGCAGCTATCGCTTTTTTCATCAGGGCAGTATAGCTGAAAAAGGTAATCCACTCATTAATAGAGAACTTATATTTTAAAATGGATTTCTTTGGAGGGAATAATGATGGCAAAGTATTTTCCGGAAATGTTGGCTGAGCATCAAAACTTCATAAAGAAACAGCATTTGTTTTTTATTGCAACGGCACCTTTGGATGCGGCGGGGCATGTAAACCTTTCTCCAAAAGGGTATGATACCCTTCGCATCCTATCATCTACCGAAATTGCGTATTTGGATCTAACCGGGAGTGGTAACGAAACAAGCGGACATATTAATGAAAATGCCCGGATCACCTTTATGTTTTGTGCATTTGAAGGTCCGCCGATGATCTTGCGCTTATATGGTTCAGGCAAGGTGATTCTGCCTGAAACAGAAGAATGGGATCGGATGATAGGTCATTTTGAAATGATGCCCGGTGCAAGACAAATCATTTTAGCCAAAATTCATAAAGTCCAAACCTCTTGCGGATATAGTGTCCCCTTCATGACCTACTCCAATGAACGTGAAACATTGAATCGGTCCAACATGAAAAAGGATGAAGCTGAACTGGAAAATTATTTGCGTGAAAAGAATTCCTCCACGATTGATGGCATTCTGACACCATTAGGGAAAAAATTATCGAATGACTCTAAAACCACCTAAAATTCTGCTTGTCACGTACAAACATATAAAGGAGTTAAAAAAGGTATGATGCAAGTGGATTTTAGTTATAGTTCCGGTTGGGATTATGATTCCTTTCATGATCCCCTATCTAACTTTAAATCCTGCTAACAGCCGTGTAGATATTACTTCGACAACACAATATTCTATACTGGTTACACATATTGGTACACCATTAATGGATTTATGCTTCCAGAAGGAAGAGATAAGATGATCGAGAAAGTTTTGAATGTGAACATTTGGGCAGGGCTCTTTCTCAACTTTGTCATAGTGGAGTGGATGATCCTTAATAAAAAAACGGGTAGAGAAATCAGCTAATTGACTTGTTTGGTGAAGATTCTTTGTAACTAAAAAAAGTAACTATTCGTTGCTAAGAATAGTTACTTCAAATGAACCGGATGGGAATAAATAGGACAGGAGAGAGTTGTCCTATCTACTTTCATTATATGGAGTTACGATTACAAGGTGAATAAATTATCTGTTAGAGAAACAGTTTGAAGAAACTTTGCTTAACCTGCCCCTTTAGTTCGATAAGAAAAGGAGCTGCAAAAGCAACTCCTTTAGATGCGAGAAACATTCTTTTAAACTGTTACGAGTTTATATGTTACTTCAGGCGAACTACTTATATCGTCTTTTCTGTCTATGTTTGAATTAAAGCGTGACAATGATCGGTCCATTTTTAGTAAGGATAATCGTATGTTCCACTTGAGCTACAAAGCTTTTTTCTGTAGCATAGGTCCAACCGTCTTCTTTTTGGAATACCTCTTCTTCAAAGGTTGAGATGAATGGTTCGAATGCGATAACCATCCCTTCCTTTAATATGTCATTATCCCATGGATCATAATAATTACAAATATGGTCAGGTGCTTCGTGTATTCTACGTCCAACACCATGTCCTGTAAGGTTTTTGATAACCGTGAATCCATGCTGTCTCGCTGTTTCGAACACCGCTTTTCCGATTCTGCTTTTTTTGGAACCGGGTTTTGCTTTCTTAAGGCCCGCTTCAAATGCCTTTTTGGCGACGTCGCATAATTTCGCTAATACTTCTTCTCCTTCGCCTACTACAAATGAGATTCCTGTATCTGCGAAATAACCGTTCTTTGAAGCAGATACATCTATATTTACTATATCCCCTTCACGAATAACCCGATCACCCGGAATGCCATGCGCCACTTCATCATTTAGGCTGATGCAAGTATAGCCAGGAAAATCATATTCACCTTTTGGAGCTGAAACTGCACCCGCTTGTTCTAAACGTTCCCCGGCTATATCATCAAGTTCTTTGGTCGTTATGCCCGGAATTGTTCTTTGTACCAATTCATCTCTAATGGAGGCAATAATTTTGCCAATTTCCTTCAAACCATTAAAATCATCTTCTGTTTTTGCAATCATTTTTTTCTACCTCATTATCTTTTATCATCAATAAACTATATAAGCATTCATTATACCTTTTATTTTAGCGAAAAATAAAAGCAATGTACATAATTGGGTACGATGCCCCTCAGCTTGAATTTTTCCTCGATCAAGAAAAAGACAACAACCTTTGCAGCAGTACCTTTTTTTATCCTATAATGATGCGCTCTTTAGGATAGTGATACGCATGTTTTAATGGTTTGCCCCCCATACTGAATAAGAAGGTAAACATCCCGATTTTCCCTATAAACATTAAAGTCATGATTACGACCTTCCCGGCAGTACTCAATTCCGGTGTAATGCCAAGCGAAAGGCCTACAGTGCCAAAAGCAGAGGAAACTTCGAATAAAATTTCCGTTAGGGAAAAGGCAGATTCAATGCATTCAAGAATGACAACTGCCACACTGCACAGGATCATACCTGTTGTGAAAACGATGAATGACTTGATGATATCTTCATCATCGATCTCCCTTTTGAATATTTTTATTGTTCTGTTCCCTTTCGCATAGTTGTAAATGGCAAGCAGCATCACAGCAAACGTGGTGGTTCTTATCCCGCCCCCAGCACTGCTGGGGGATGCCCCTATGAACATAAAAATACACAGTAACAAAATGGTAGGTACTGAAAATTGATTGACGTCGCTGATCGCCATTCCGCCAGTCCTTGAAGATGTCGAATAAAACAAAGAATGGACAAAGGATTGATGCCAAGTCGTTTCCACATAGTAATGACTGTACTCAAACAGATAAATGAGAATGGCTCCAATTACGATCAGTATGAAAAAAGTTGCGGTTGTAATTTTTGTGAACAAGGAGAACCGGAATGGCATCTTTCCCTTATGCCTGAGCCACTGACTTACCTCCATTAAAACAGGAAACCCAAGGGATCCGATAATAAAGAGTATTATATTAAGGGTCAGGACAAAATAATCGTTTGCAAACGGAATCAGTGATTTTCCAGTGATATCAAAACCGGCATTTGTCGTAGCAGACACAGAGGCGAAGAAACCCTGCAAATAAGCCTCTTGCCATGTTGGGAAATACTTCAAAAAATATGTACCGAAGACAATAGCCCCTAATAGCTCAATCATGACAAAGAAAAAGAAGATCATTCGTATGAATCGAACAATCCCGGAAAAAGTGGGGCTGTTTTGTTCTGTCGTCATGAGTATTCTTGCCCTGAGTCCTATTTTCCTTCCTGATACAAGCCATAGTATGGTTCCGAAAGCCATGACCCCAATTCCACCAAACTGGAGGATGATGGAAAAAATAAACGTACCGGGAACACTGAGCAGCTGGCTTACATCTTCCGTGGATAATCCCGTTACAGTTACCGCACTAATAGAAATGAATACTCCATCAATAAATGAGAGCTCTGCATTCTGCGTTTGAGTAATGGGAAGCAGCAATAAAATGGTTGAAACCACTACAGCTACCAGGTAATAAAAAACGATGATTTGAGCAGCAGATAGTCGGTTTGTTAAGTTCTCTATTTTACTATTCATTTCTCTCCAACTTCTATATGTTTTTTGACAAACATATACCTGATTTGAACGTACCATTGCATAACTTCAACTTATATTAATTTGTCCATTAAATTAGGAAAATAAACTACCCCGTTAAAGAAGACCGATCGAATGACTGCGTTATACAAATCTAGTTTGCATAAACAGCTAAAACCCCTTAAGGACCTCAAGGGGGTTAATCGTTCGTCAGTTCGACAAGAAAAAATGGCTGCCGAAGCAACCACACTCATTGAAGAAAGCATATCCTGGCTTAGCTTCTCAAATAAACAACACTGTTTCTTCGTTCTACTTGAAAATTTAAATCATCCTTACTATTAAACATATAACCAACATCTTTATTATTCTCCAAATCAAAAGATATGCCATATCCAGCTACCTTATAGGCAGCTCCGATCTTCAACTTACGAACCCGTTAGTTGAAGATGATTATCGATAATTATTGTGAACGGGTGTAAACAAATCCTCATTAGAATTTCTAACAAGTGAAAAATTGTCTACATTATAGTGACCGTGAAGGATTTCATTGTGATGAAGGATTATTTGATTTGCAGATAAGTTCTTGGAATCAGAAGTGGAATGACCATCACCAACTAATGTTACATCAAAATGATTGATTGTTGCTGTTCTAACGGCTGAATCAATACAATGTTCCGTCTTACATCCCATTATTACAATATGGTCTACATTGTTTTCACTTAAATGTTCGTGTAATGGAGTGCCATAAAACGAATTTGTGGCAGCTTTATCAAATATGATAGCAGTTGATGGTACCTTAATATCCCTGTGTATCTGGAATCCAGGTCCTTCACCATGTGAAACATCTAAATCTCTTATAAAAACAACAGGGATATCTTCCTTTATCGCTTTTTCAATGACAGTATTAATGTTAGTAACGATTTTTTCTTTTTCAAAGACTCCTTGTTCCTCCTTATTACCTTCTATTAATTCCTGTTGAGCATCGATTATCAGTAATGTTTGTTTCAATATTTTCCCCCCTAAAGTTATTGGCAGCTAGATTTTTCCTGTTTTTCATCAGAAGCCATTCTTACTAAGCTCTTTATATTTTCGTCAATGATTTACCAATACCTTCTTGAACGATCCTGCCCCTTTATCTCCAAAAGAAAAAGCTGCCTTATAGACAGCTCCGATCTTCACAAAGGCACTTGATAGCTGAAGAAGCCGGTTACTTTCCGGAGTTTTCATCAACAGGTTTTCGTTTATGTTTTTCATTAATGATCTTTTTATTAAATACCTTAACTCCTCCAACCATTAGTAACCTCATATCCTCTACAATATTCTTGGCTAACTCTTGGTCAGTGATGTCATCTCCATCAATATCAAGGCGGAATTCCTGCCCTTGAAGCCCACCGCCATTAGTAAACTTGATTTCAAAGTCAAATTGAACTCTTTTATCCATTTGAACCCTCCTCATATATTGATTGATACTGAATTGCATTGATAGGTTAGCCTTTTGGAACACACGGTTTTTACACCTTTCACAGTTCCCACTAGACATATTCCAGAAAAAAAAACCATTCCCTTCTTCAACTAACCGCCCCGATCATTTCATAAATAAAAGAGCTGCCAATTTCAATAATAGATTCATTAGAAAAACTTGGAATTTTAGTTGTTGTATATTAAGATAGTAAATGGTTAACATTTCCCATTATATAGGAGGAGACATATGAAAAAGAGAATTCTACATACGGTACTTTCGATTGCTGTAGGAGCAGGGATACTTTCCGTTGGTGATGTTCCTGCCCAAGCTAAGAGTCAAAATCAGGAGATGAATGACTCATACGCAATAGCTTTTAAAGGTGGATTACCAGAGAATTATCAAGAGGTAATACGGAAAGCCGGTGGTAAAGTAATCAAAGTCCTTCCCGAGGTTGGAGGAATAGAAGCTCAATCTGACGAGCCTTCTTTTCTTAAAAACCTAAAAGCTCATTCTTCAATAGAAGCTGCTAACAGAGAAATTCCCCTAACCTTAAACAAAACAGCAGTCAGCCCTTATAACTATGGGTCCAGTATCATCAGCCAGCAAAATTCTGATAGTTATTGGGACTCCCAATGGGATATACAAAGGGTGACCAACGACGGGAAATCATATGATTTAGAAACAGGCGGATATAAAAATAAAGATGGCAGCATTACTCATAAAGCAGTGGTGGGAGTGATTGATACCGGAATTGATGAGTCTCATCCTGACTTAAAGAATAATAATTTAGGCGGACGTAACCTTGTTCCTGCTGGAATGGATGAATCTGAAACAGGTGATCCCACTGATATTAAAGATCGCAATGGGCATGGCACTCACGTTGCCGGGATCATTGGAGCAAATGGTAAAGTAAAGGGTATAGGACCGGATTTAGGAATCAGATCCTATCGCGCATTATACTCAGAGCAAGCCCTTGGATTACCAACTTGGATTATAGATGGAATCATTGCAGCAACAAATGACAAGGTAGATGTTATTAATATGTCTCTACGTTTCTATAATAATAACAAAATGACAATTGAGGGAGAAAGTTATAAATCAATCGCTGAAACGTTACTTTGGAAGAGAGCCATTCAATATGCAGTAAAGAATGGGGTAACTGTAGTGGCCGGCAGTGGTAATGAAAGTTTAAATTTAGATGACAAGAAGGAAGTTAACGAATTTTTAAATAAATTGTATGAACCATATGGAATGAGCGTGAAAGGGCCTGCAACCGTAGTACCGGCACAGATGCCAGGAGTCATTAATGTGTCTGCCTCCACAAAATGGTCAACTCAACAGCTTGCTTTCTACTCTAATTATGGAAACAGTGCCATTGACGTGGCAGCTCCCGGAGGCGATTTCGGTCCTGAATATGCAGAAACCAATGACCCTGCGGCGGCTGATCCAAGTAACTTAATCCTAAGTACCTGGCCTACCTATTTAGGTACTTCATATGAGTTTAATGCTGGTACTTCCATGGCCACTCCTCAAGTTGCTGGAATTGCAGGGGTTATTAAGGCAGCTCATCCGGAATATAAACCAGCCCAAGTAACAGCACTCATTAAGCAAACAACTCTTGACTATGGAAAGAAAGGACAAGATGCTTTATTTGGCTCAGGAGAAGCAAATGCATATAGAGCATTAGAAAATATAAAGAAGTAGCCTATATTTCTGAAATATTAATAGTACAAGGAAAGGTTCTTGATCAGAATCTGTAACCCAAACAGTAATTGGGAAAAATATATCCATAACAACAAAGGCTATTTTCCCGAAATATAAAAAACGGAAACACATAAAATGCGTGAGGCCATATTCTAATTAACACAACTCACCAGTTAAAATTCATCCCCTGCTTAAATGCAGGGATTTTTTGTTTTATCGCTTAATTACAAATTCTAGTCCAAGTAAATATACATTTTCCAATTTGTGTTATGGTATTATCCTGCCCTTTATTTTCATAAGTAATGGCTGCCGGCTAGCCTCACCTTTTTATGATTTTGGCAATCTTGAAAATTCCAAATCCGCAAAGAATTATGAGACCCATTATAATAATTGGTATCAAAATATTAAATGACATTGAATCATCTCCCTTTAAATTATGTAAGTCATTCTTATATCCATATAATACCACCAAAAACATCTACTTATTGAGCTAGCGGTACACAAACCTTTAATTCTATAAAAAAAAGGAACTGCTTTCACAGTTCCCAATACTTTAGGCAAAAGGAGTTCCATCCAAATTTTTAAACATAGTTGATTGGAGCGGGTGTGCGAGACTCCTGCGGGAATAGCGAGTCCAAGGGAGACCCCACAGGCGCAAGTGCGCCGAGGGCGAACCGCCCGCGGAAAGCGAGTGCCCTACGTTCCAATCAACGTCCAAATTTGTACAAACAAAAAAATGTGGACAAACTCGATTTTCACAGTTCCCTTTTGTATTTTCCCAATGAACAACTAGAGCCAGTCTGCACTTTCATCAGCAAACCTTTGGAAGTCATTCATAAAAACACTTGCATGATAACCATCACAAACTGCATGATGAATTTGCAACGAAACAGGCAAGAACCATTCATCTTTTATTTGTGAATATTTCCCCCCGGTTATAATGGGTAAGAGAAAATCGCCACCATTATTAATATTTAAATTAAATGCTGTAAAAGAACTCCAAGGGATCATGGATATCGGAATATGATTATCTGGTATAGGGGTCTTTGGAAATAAACTACCCGTACCATTGTATTCTTCTACATCTTTTTCATACTGGGAATGGAATTCAGAAAACCTACTTGCATTTGGTGACCAGATGCTAGAAAATGTGTATGTCTTCTTATCGAAAATTGTATAAGAAGGCAAAATTTCTGACCAATAACCTAAATTCCCTTCTTGGTTAAAGCTGGTTCTAAATTCTCGATGGGAATTAACTATTTTTGTAACCATGAAAATAAACGCGGGATATAACTTATAATTTTTCTTCTTTAAGTTTTCCATTAGAACAGTAATATTCATTTCATTCGTTATACTGAATGTTGTTTGTTGTTGTAAATAGTGTTCAAAGTACTCTTTTCGAACCCAATTTTCACGATCAATTATATTGAATTTCATATACAACGCCCTCCTAATGTGTTTTACTTGATTATTTAGGAGGCTATTTCCTCTGCTTTTTTCATGACAGTCATCCTTTTTTAAAAGAATTTGTACCCCAATATTATTAAATATTCCCAGACTAAAATCAACTTACAGAGATTACTTTCTTTTACGATACTGCCCCGTTAGCCATCTATGCAGCGCAAAACCGGTGCTGCACCACAGAGAATGAAAATGGGGTTCGGGGTCAATAATGTTTAACGGCTGGCGAAGAAGGTCGTAGAACTATGGTGCCTTTGAGCCCATCCGTTAGTCTGACTCCGACGACCGCGGTATACCACCGACTGTCGCGCCCTTTATGGGTAGCACTCATGGGAGATTAATCCTTTTTTGGTCGTCGCGCTAGCCTCTACTTAATTTGCTATAAATTGGAGGTTTTTGTTTAACGATTTACCAAACTCAATCAGATCACTCATAAGGCTCAGCCCTTTTTTAAAAAGCGTTTTTACTGGGTCTGTTGTGGTTTTTTCTGGCCGCAAATTGGCGGCCCTCTATGGCGCTAAAGCACCCGTTCGTATAAGTACAATAATTACCAGACTTAAACTAATTTCTTCTTTTTTGATAAAAGAAGCTGCCGATTAGCAGCTAAATTCGCTGCAACTTCCTTCAAGTTAGACACCGAAGAAGAAAGAAAAAATTTCTAATATAATAAGAACTATTAATAAGTTACTTAAAAGAATTATTTTTTAAATAATAATACGTATTTTCCTTATACTTGCGCATATTAAAAACAATAATATCGAAAGCGAGATGGATACGTATTGTCTAAACAAGGGATGCAAAACAAGGATCAAACGAGAAAGCAAATCGAGAAACAGGATAAAAGAAATGATGTTGAATTAGGTAATGAATTTCAAATTGGAAACACAAGTTCACAGAGCTCAAAAAAAAGTGGACGTCAGGTAAATAAAAAATAACCCCGATCTTTCGGGGTTATTTTTTCGAATTTATGAACTTTTTTAAATGTTACATTTCTATTGGAGAATGACAACAATGTCATTTTTACACTCCAAAAATATAAAACCCTGTCCTAAGATTAGGACAGGGTTAACCTAAAGATGTTTAAGATGAACACACTTCCTCCAACTTAAAACATTCCAATAAAACTATTTCATATAAAATTACTGCTGCACTATCTGAATAAGGTTGCCGCATGTATCATCGAAGACCGCTATAGTGCTTTCTCCCATTTTTGTCGGCTCCATCGTAAACTTCACGCCGTTTTCCAATAGTCGTTTGTACTCATTATGAATATCTGCAACGCCAAACATTGTTGCTGGGATGCCTTCGGCTACTATCTTCTTTTGATATTCCTTTGCGGCAGGATGCTCATTCGGTTCGAGTAAAAGCTCGGTACCGTCAAGAGCCTCGGGAGAAACAAGCGTAATCCACCTGAATTTCCCCATGGGAACGTCATGCTTTTTTACAAATCCCAGCTTTTCTGAATAAAATTCCAGTGCCTTGTCTTGGTCTTGTACGAATAAACTGGTAACAATGATTTTCATAATCTTTTGCCTCCTTTAATATTTACCACGCTGGTGCTCTGCAAACAATTTGGCTCCAATCCGAAAAAACCACACATTCTTCAGTAGCCTGTTCCGATTTTATAAAATTACTCTATCCATCCTTTCAGCAAGTTTTTAAGTGGTTCGTTGTTGAACATTAGTACTCGATATTTTCCCTTTCGTTTTGATTTTACGAGTCCTGCATCTTCCAATGCAGCTAGATGTTTAGCGATTGCCTGTCGCGAAATGGCAAGGTCGTGCTTTGTAATGAGACGTACCGTAAGTTCATACAACGTCAGCTCGTTGCGTTCAGATAGTTCGTCCAATATCAGCCGCCGAGTCGAATCGCCGAGTGCTTTGAATATAGCGTCTTTATCCCACATACATCGATTATAAGCAACTCTGTGGTTGCATGTCAATAAGTATAAGCAACTTTATGGTTGCTTGTCAATAGCACCTATTCCTGATCGGGATTTCCAATAATTACAGACAATTTAAGTATTGGTTTTAGTTTTTCATCTTAAACAGTCCCGTTAAGTAACGCACCCCTTTAGATTACTTAGCTCGTGCGAAATTAGTGCATTGCCTTATCAGATTCCCCCTGCCTAATTTGGTACTAATGGACAGTTCTAATCATATTCTTATTAAAGAAAACAATAAGAAGGGGGGCAAAATCAGTTGATAAAAGTGAAGGTTGGTTTACGGCCCATTGTAAGTAAGATAAATTTACCTACTGTTTTGAAAACGACTATACTTCCGGGTGACTCCATTGAAAGATTATTTATTGCAACCCAGGTAGGAGAGATCTTTTACATAGGAAACGGAGAGATAAGGACTTTTTTAGATATTCGCTCGCGAATTCTAAAACTAGGTGCTTCTGGTGGCGGATATGATGAACGGGGATTGCTGGGGCTCGCGTTTCATCCCGAATTTTATTATAACGGCCTGTTTTACCTTCATTATTCAGTGGCAGGAACACAAGGTCCAGGTGCTCTTTCTGAATCTTTTAAGCCTGACCCGTGTGATCCCAAAACATTAAACCTAAGGTGGATGAATAGAGAAACTAAATATGATCATATTGATACAATTGAAGAATGGATTTTACAAGCGAATGGTCAACCCCAAAAACGACGGACATTACTTAACTTAAGACGGCCATTTAAAAATCATAATGGTTTCAATAGTTTAAACTTTTCACCCGAAACAGGAAAACTTGTTTTAACAACCGGAGATGGCGGATCAGGCTATGATCCATTTAACTTAAGCCAGAATGATCTCGAAATCGCCGGTAAAATAATCGAAATGGATGTAGGCAAGAATCTATACATCAATAATCCACCCATTGTCACACGTTTTAATGAACTTCCCACACCCATTCAGGAAACGCTCATGGTAATGGCCAAAGGGGTGCGCAATATACCAGGTATTTCATTTCAAAGATTTTATAATCAGTATATTAAGTATGCGGGAAATGTCGGACAGCGTTTGGTCGAATCGATTTTTTCATTCGTTCAGTATAAACCAATACCGGTTACTCAGCTTACTCAAGCTTATTCCATGAATTCTGAACCTGACAAAGAAGGATTTATTAACTTTGGCTGGCGAGGTTGGGAAGGTGCTTTTCCTGCTTCGATTATAAGAAAGTGCACGGAAAATTCGACTTTGAATGAAAAAATAACTGCTTATTACAATGAAGCAGCTGCGCTTTCAGGGAACCGTCTTCAGCCTTTGACTAGTTATTTTCATGAAGATACCAGACCCGATAAGTTTGGAGGAACTGCAATTACAGGAGTGCAAGCCTATATGGGGGAAAGAATCCCTGCTTTGACAGGAAGCGTTGTGTTTACCGATCTTGCCCGGAAAGAATCTCAACCTAAGGTAAGAGGGGCTTTAGCTTATACCACCGTAAGGCCAAATGGTCAACAAAATGATTTTAGTGTGATACAAACCGATTATGATTTTGGGTCTCAATCAGCTTATTATGTTAATTTGGGAACGAACCTGGATCAAACCAGACTCTATTTAGGGGTATATGGCTCTATGAAAGTGACTGATTTTAACCAAGGTACGATTTTTGAAATCGTTGAACCCTAACTATAAAATTCTACTTAATCATGAATGAATTGAAATTAAAAACGAGTGATGGAGACTCACTAAACTATAATCGTTTTTAATCTTTTATAAATGATTAAAGCCATTTCAACCCACAACCAGCTATAAATGAAGGCTAATAAAAAGCCAGTTATCAGAAATGAAAAGGAAACGGACACGGCTGGACCTAAAACCGGAAAGTGAAAAATAAATAGTAGACTCATAATTCCTGACATTAAAAGAATGGCACCAGCAGCAATAACACTTAATCTCTTCCTAAAAAAAGAAAAAGATGCCCCTATGCCAAGTCCCAACAATCCTGTTGTAAAAGGAAATACAATGAGTTCAGTTGGCTGTAGGATGAATAACAACATAATTGTCAAAAGGTAGGTCACCACTCCAAATGGAATGGAAAACATGGAACCTAACAGAATGGGTGCAGTGGCTAGCGGACTTATAAAGTATCCGATACCTGGTAAAAAGCCTGGAGCAGCCTGAAGTATGGCAGCAATGCAAGCAAAAATGGACACTAAAATGAGCTTCATCGTTCTATTATGTTTATTGAATAGGATTTGAGATAAACGAACCTCATCAGAAATAGGTTTAAAAAAATACACATTTCCACCTCATTCTAAATGGTTTATACGTTACCGTACATTATATTTGCCATTCATTAGAGGTGGAACCATTATTAATGACCCAACATCCATATCCTGAAATGAAAAATGTTTTTCCTTTGCCTAATAAAAAAACAAGGCCATATTTGGCCCTGCCTTTTATTCGACGATCACTTTCCCAACCATTCCTTCCTGGAAATGGTACCGGCATATCAGTTCATATGTACCCGGCTGTTTCGGTTGCACGGTAATGGTTTTTTCTTTACCTGCCTGGACTTCTGCGTCAATTCCGAGCTTTTCCACTGTGAAGGTGTGCTCTTTCTTACCTTTGTTTTTCAAAATCAACGTTGTGGCTGTTCCATTCGGAATAGTGATGACTTCCGGATTAAAGAAATCATCGTTCAACTCGACCTCAATCGATTTCACCGCAGGCTGAGTTACAACACGGGATTCGGCAAATACGCCGAATGATCCTAGAGTTGTCACAACTACAACCGTTGCAAGCATAACGACCAAACCTGTTACCCACTTTTTCACTGACATTCGCAATCCCTCCTTCCCTTACCCTATCTTTTTCTAATTCATAAAATATTATTACTATTAATTTGGTTACAGTGCGCGTTCAAATAGGTGAAAAGAAAAAGATCGCCACTAATGACGATCTTCTGGAGTCCAATCTTATGATTTTGCATCATAGTCTTTTTGACATTTTACCATTATAAATTTAAATGGAGGTTTATTTTCCGCATTCTTATGCGGCTCAACAATTTCGAAAACTCTATCAGTCCATAATTTCCAAATTCTTGTTTAATCGAGTCGGAATCATAAAAAAAACATTTTCATCCCTTCCATTATCTCGAAATAGTCTTTACCTACCCTTTGATCTGTTATCTTTTTAGCTCTTTGGACTCACCATGTATCTGCAAAATTACACCTCAACTTTATTTGATTTACCCATATTAATTATTCAATTCAACTTTATTAAAACCTTTAAAAGAATAAAAATCCTATTATGATTTTTCAAGAAACTTGGCACCGTTAGTTCCATAAAAAGGTTGCCGCAGTAACCCTTTGTTATTCTTTCCACTGCCTTCAATATTTATCTATCGTAGCACCAATGACGGAGGCACGAATGAAATCTTGTTTTTGGAAACGTCTAAGCTCCTCTGCCGTACCAGTCACGACGGCCCCGTTAAAGCGGATTTCCCCTTTTGAAGATTGGGTGTTTTCCTTGATTCCCTTCAGAGCTTCTTTAATAGAGCTTTTATGGCTGTCTGTTTTACTCAGTTGTTCCAAAGTCTGTATGAATCCATGCCCGCTTTCATCAAAAAAAGGAACTTCTTGAATGACTTCGAATCCAAAGGCACCGCCACCGCCCTTAGTTTTTAACCTATCAGAATCCAGTTCCTTTGTCATTCTGTCCATTTGGGCGACAGTTGTTGTATCGACCCATAGCCAATTGACATTTTCATAGCCAAGCTTCTCATCCAACGCTGCTAAAGTCATAGGCTTCTTAAAGGAAAGGGCAACCTCGATTAATGTATTTTTGTCCAAACCAACGGCAGTATCAAGTTCATCCGGTAAATAGTCATAGGACAAACCTGGATAATAAAAATCGATTTTCCTTTCATTATTGAAGTCATTATAACGGACCGTTCGTTTCTCTTTTTCGTTAAAAATATTGACTTCTACCATTCCACTTCCTCGTTCAATGGTGTTTATCCTTCCGAACAATGGGATTTTTTCGGTTTTCTTATCCCATACTATTGAACGGTCACCAATGCTTTTACGGTAGGTCGTTTCTTTTGTTACACTAAATAAATTGTAATTACGGCTGCTATCCCCAAATGATATATTTGCCCCATGAATCATCTCATATATACTACTACTCTGATTCTCTAGCCGTTTATTTAGGATATATCGACTGCCTGTGAAAAGTATGGTCATCAGGATGGTAGTTGTAAGTACAGCAATGAAAACATACTTGATCGTCTGCTTCCTTTTTGTTTTTTTGAGGGCCTTTTGCAAGGAAGGTGTGCTGATAAAGTCGATTTCTTCCTCTTTTTTTGATTCGTGATTATCGCTCATGGTTTGCCTCCTTATAAATCTTCGCTAATTGTTTCCTGGCTCTGAATAAATTCGTCTTAATAGAACTGATAGGTTTCTCTAATAACTTGGATATCTCTTCATACGATAAGCCTGATTGATACTTTAATAACAAAAGTTCTTGAAAGTGCGGCTTTACCTTTGATAGTGCATATCCAATCTCTTTATTCCTTTCTTTTTCAAGGAAAACCACCTCTGGAAGCTCCCTTTTATCCGTCTCTAAAAGTCCTTCATTTAAATTGAGGTCGTACCGCCGTTGCTTACGGCACTGATCATAATGAAAATTTAATGATACACGTATCAGCCAACTCCTTATCTTGGAAGTCTGAATCGTATCGTAATAAAGCAGATACTTATAGGCAGTTTCCTGAACAACATCCTCTGCATCGGCTTGTGAAATACCCAATTTCCTCAAGTATCTATATACGATATTAAGCTCTGAATTAAGCTCGTTATTCCTATTTATGTCATCCATCATCGTCCTCCTGCCTACTAGACGTATACCTTTAAGAAAAGTTTACAATTTTAATCACACAAAATAGTTTTTTAGTAAATAGTTTCGAATTTTAGTAAGAAACTATTGTTGTTCTGTATCTCTGAAACAACGATAGATAAAAACAAAACACCTTGGTAAATGAGCAAATAGAAAGAGCATGTCCTGACTAAAAGATAAATCAAAACATGCTCTTAACTATTCGATTGAATGTTAAGAAGAGGTGATCAGTTTCCATACTTCTAATTTCAACTATGCACCTGTTAGTTCATTAAGAATCCCTATTTAAATAGAAGGAGATACACTCTCCATTCTTTCCAAGCTTTAAGATAGCCACTTAAGTCATGCGGATGAACTCTAATACAAACGCCTATACGTGTGTTGGATATGCATAAATTTTTGTGGTTTCACTTTTTCATGGCCCATTAAACTTTGAACCCCTTCTAGAGGCGCCCATGAACCTATTATGCTATGCTATTTATAGACTTACAAAGGGGGAATTATGTACATGTCATTTTTTGATAAAATGAAAGCAAGCATCGGAATCGGTGCGGCGAAAGTGGATACAAAATTAGAAAAAGATTCATACAAACAAGGAGAAACGGTAAAAGGGAACGTGTTTGTCCTTGGCGGAAACACCCAACAGGAAATCAATGGGCTGTACATCCATGTGATGACACAGGTTTTGAGGGAACAGGATGACCGTAAGTATTTAGATGATGTTACCCTTTACAAAATAAAGGTTTCGGATGCATTCGTCATTGAAAAAGGCGAAGAAAAGGTGATTCCGTTTTCCTTGCAACTTCCGTACGAAACGCCAATCACGGTAGGGGACGTATCTGTGTGGATGAAGACGGAAATGGATGTGACGTTCGCATTGGACCCTAAAGATAACGATTATATAAACGTATTTGAAAATGAAACAGTCAGTAGCTTCCTAAAAGCAATCGAATCATTAGGGTTTTACTTGAACAAAGTGAAAAATGTACCCTTCAAACGTAGCAAAACGGGTGTCTTTCAGGAATTCGAATACAAGCCAAAGGGCGGTCCATTCCAAAGAAGCCTTGATGAGGTTGAAATCGGATTCGTCGCGGACGCTCAATCCGTAGATTTATTCATCGAAGTGGATAGAAAAGCAAGAGGACTTTCTGGATTTTTGGAAAGTGCAGCAGGAATGGATGAATCCAAGATCCGAGTGCAATACAAACATTTCCAAAAAGAAAGTGTAGAAACAGCCAAGCAAGAACTGATGGATATACTATCCCGTTATTCTCGATAAATTGGATTTGCTTTTCTGCCTTATATAAACCCCATACATCAGTTAAGGTCATACCTGTTTCTCTCCAATCTATACCATATTAATAGACAGTATAGACAAAAGAAGAACTATTATACTAGATTAGTAGATTTCCCATTAAACAATAACACCTGTTAGTTAAAGAAGAAAAACTGCCTTAAGACAGCTCCGATCTTCAGCTAACTCACGACGTTAAAGGAGTTGCCCTAACAACTCCTTTAAGAACAAAATTTATTTATTAATCACTAATCATACTGTTTTTATTTTTAAAGTAAAGAAACAAATTAAATATGCTTAACCCTAAAATTATAAGAAACAAATATGAGGAAATAACATCTCCTCCTAAATTTAATTCATCAGCTATGTATCCTATAATAATAAGATTAATACCAGAAACAATTATTGAAATTATTGAAGTAATACTAACTGTGAATCCATTAACGAGGTTGCTCCGTTTCTTTTGAACCAATAAAATAATGGTAATAACAATTAAACTAATTATAAAGGTTATAAAAACTAATCTTAAAAAATCGTATATTTCCAACCCTTCCATAGTCATCCCCCTTATTATCCTTTTCCTATTAATTTTACCACAAAAAACCATTATCCTTTTGCAACTAAACTGCCCCTTTTGTTCAAAAATAAAAAGGCTGCCGTAGCAACCCCAGTATAAATTTATTCTAGTTTAATTTATCTTCTTTTTATCCTTACTGTATACATTAATTTTGTATGAATCATTTTTAACCAATGGTTGCATTTCTTTAGAATTCAGATATTCTTTAAGGATCTTTTCGATATTATCACCATGTTCCTTTGAATCAGAATCCGGACTATTTAAAGAAGTCCATATATTAATCCTAGGTTCTGGGTTGATGGAATATCCAGTCAACGTAACTTTATAATCCCTTTTACCAATTAATTCATCAGTAATGGAATCTAAAATCGTCATCCATCTTTTGTCTCGATCTCTTTTATCCATGTCTACTTTATTAATTTTGACTGAGTATTTCTCCTTTGTTGTTTTCTGCAGTATATTATTAATTTCTTTTTTAATTTCCTCTGTATTTGTTTCGGTGTCCGGTAGGGCTATTTCTATTGTCTTATTGGGATTCACACCATACTGTAAGATGTGATACTTTTCAAAAACTTTATCAAGAGCCCTCGAAAGTACCATGTCCTTCTTATGCTGTTTTTCTAGCTCTTCAATGTGTTTCTTTTCTTCTTCGCTATAAGGAACATCCACGTATTTTTCTATTTTAACTTTATAAGCATCATAATTGTTTGATTGTAATATATCCTTCACAATACCTTCAATTTCACCTTTAACACTTTTATAATATTGATTAGAACCCTCAACAAATATAGCTATCGTTTTATTGGGATAGTTAATATTAGGACCACTAAATTTGTAGCCCCTCTCGCTTAATTCTTCATTAATAATAGTACCGACCGGTTTTTTATTAATAATTGAGTTTAAGAATGGAATTTTTGAGACCACTTCTGCCATTGCAGGGGAGATAAAAGCTGAGCCAATAAATAAACTAAATAATATGACCAACGCGATACCAGAGTATGTTATTTTCCTGATCAGACTTACTTTTTTGATACTAGTTGATAGGATAGGATTCTTATTTCTCTCTTGGGACTCCAACTTTTCAATATCAGAAATGATTCGTTTTTTCAGTTCTTGTTTTTGTTTGGTTTTCCACAGTAGATCGGCATTTAACTTCTTTAAGGAGATATCTAAATCAGTCTCTTCATATTGTTTTTTCATCCAAATACCCCTCCTTTATTAGTTGTTTTTTTAAGGCTGGAATAGCTCTAAAAAGAGTTGATTTAACTTTACTCTCAGTCCAACTCAATATCTTTGCTGTATCCTCAATCGAAAAACCTTTGATTTTTCTTAAAACGATCACCTTTCGATATGTATCTTTGATTTCCCCTAACGCTTTATATAGTTCAGATGATTCCTCTTTTATTCGAATCATTTCTTCAGGTAATGAGGTATTGTCCTTTTGAAAAAGAAATACTTCTTTAAAGAACCTGCTGGGTTTACGTTTTCTTAAAAAATCAACCGTTAAGTTGTGAGCGATACTGAATAGCCATGTTCTTTCACTGGAATGCTGTTTAAATGAATTATGATATAAGTACGCTTTTACAAAGGTATCGTGGGTCAAATCCTCTGCTTGTTGATAATCCTTAACCATCAATAAAATAAAGCTTAAAATGGATTTACTATGTTGGTCATACCAATCTGCAATTTCTAATTTTCTGTACTCCGACAAGTCTCCACCCCTCCTTTTCTTAAATTTTCAATACTTAGACGTACTAACTAAATAAAAGTTGTGTTTTTGCGTAAAAAAAATCTCTAAAAGTTTAGATTAGAGATCTTTTTGTTTTTATAGGACTGATGTTTATCAGTTGTCTTAGAAATAAGGTGAAAATCATGCTCTAAGCTCATGATGATCAAGGAACTATCCTGCCCCTATGGTTCCGTAAGAAAAAGCTGCCTTAAAGACAGCTCTGATCTCCAGCAAACGCACCCGTTACCTGCAGGATAACATGGTATAAAACTACCTCATTGCACTCCCCAACATAACCATGCCAATAAATCCATATACAACGGTAACTCCCAAACCATACAAAATTAAGTTATCTTTTTTAAATAGTCTGATCAGTTCAAAGAAAGAAATGACAATCCGTAAAACCAACAACAGTCCAAATATAGATAAAAATGACATCCCGAAAGCCATTGGAATCTCTGTCACTAACCTCATACCATCTGACTTATCATTTGAGATTACTCCAATTCCCATTCCAATATAAATCCACAAAAATGACCTCAATATCAATGTAAAGAATAAAATGTAGTAACGGTGAACATTAGGTGCTAAAGAAGAATCCACAGACGTCATCCATTTTATAAAATACTTGATACATAACCTACACGAAATAATAGGATGTAACCACGCAAATATAAAATCTGTTTCATCGTCCTTAACATAAGAATTCTTTCCAAATGTCATATTAATTATATTTGATTCGTTTTTCTTGTTTTTTTTCCTTTTCATCTTCAACAACCAATCTAATAGTCATAGTATAAATCGAAATTCTTCAATCGAAATTATAACATAAACAAGAGTAAAACCTTTTCTGTGTTAAAGAGTCATTTAGGTATAAAACAGCATTACACCAACTACGTTTCACCTTCCTCAGGAATACGAAATACTTAGTTCCGAATTTTTTTACATTTCATTGTTGTGGAGTTTATATAGAAAAGGTGCTGCAACAACCATTATGAAATAAATTTTCCATTCCTTACTTTAATGAATTGATTTAGTGCAAAATCCAATGCGTTAAATCTTTATAGTCCTCAACAAACATGGCGCTTTAATTAAATAAAACGAGAGCACACTTGCATAATATGACACTTCATTTATAAGCTCTTATAGGCCACCATCTAAACCGTCAATTTTCACCCCTCTACTCCAATCACGATCGATTTTTAATTCATTATTTGTAGTGGATATGGTTAATTCTCCTTCTTTTTCATAAATTTTAGATGAATTCTCGTCATAAACTTTAAATGTTGTTGTATATAAGTAATCTATTTTGCCATCACCATTTTTTCTTTGTTCTTCAAGTTTCACATCTTGTACTTCAATACTTTTATTAATTTGTTTGGATACCAATTCTGGTATTTGAAATTTACGGTTAGCGATTTCAGCATTATATTGTTCTTCTGTTAAATATAATTTAATCTTTTCTGCGATTTCATCAAAAGTTGGGGGATTGGATGGATCTTTAATAGTATATAGTTCTTTACTATAGTTATTAAATAGTATTTCTGCCTCTTCTACTTTGACCACATTTTCCTCTTTTAGGGGCTTTTCTTCACTGTTTTCTTTGATCACATCTTTGTTGCAAGCAACTGCACTAATAAACAATACAAACAAAAACAATAAACCAAGAATTTTCTTTATGATAGCCACCTCATTATCCTCAAATGAATCTACACTCTACATATTCTATACAAATTATGAATTACCCTTGTTACTTTCTGTCTTTCTCATCACCCATTACAAACAAAGTACGTGCATAATAATTCTGTTTGGCTTGCCCGTACTGCCACTCAAACCTAGTCTCCTCTATCCTCGTCGTAGTTTTTTATATACTCGGTGTAGTCTTTCCTTGGATGTTTAGCTACATAATCCGGCTCCTGAAAAATAAACATATACTGAGTGATATTTGTGACCAGATTAGAAAGGAGAAATAGCTTTGACAAAATATCGGATCATGTCCTTTGATGGAGGCGGCACTTTAGGTGCTTTAAGTTTACAACTTTTGAACAGACTGGCTCGGCAAAACCCAAAATTAATTAGTCGAACCAATGTTTTTTCGGGAAATTCAATCGGTTCATTCACTGCCCTTGCGTTAGCAAGTGGAAGATCACCGAAGGAGACACTCCAGTTTTTTAAGGATAAAATCCTGCCGGCTTTCAGCGTTTCCCGACCAGGTGGACCTGTTTTCAACCAACAATTGCCATATTCTGGTTTTATTAAAGCGGTTCAAACATTTTTCCCATCAGATCTTCTCCTCAAAGACTTAAAAAGACGAATTGTTGTACCTGCATTTCATTTATTCTCACCGGAGCTGAATCGTTGGACTCCTGTGTTATTCCACAACTTTCCTGGCTCTCCCTATTTAAATGAGAAAGCGAGTGATGTAATACTACGGAGCAGTGGTGCTCCCGCGACGCAACGAGCCTATCAAAACTACGTGGATGGGTATACAGTAGCAACCAACCCCAGTACAGCCAGTATCGCATTTGCAGTGGGGAAAGCCAAACAGCCGTTGGATCAAATTGCGGTATTATCCATTGGAACAGGTGAAGAGCCGACTCGATTAAGAAGAGATACGAAGGGGTGGGGGATGGTAAGTGCAGATAACATACGTCCCGAAAATATGAAGAACCTTCCCCCAAATTGGGGAGTTCTTTTGGACCGATCTCCCAATGAACCCTTACTGCCATTTCTTCAGATTGTCGCTAGTGGATCCGGTTACTATGAATCCATGGTCAGTTCTCAGCTTCTAGGAAATCGTTTTTTTCGGTTAAATCCACGGATCCCTAATTTTTCCAAAACGGACCCTTCTGTGGTTCCAGCTCTCATTTCAATTGCTAACAAAACAAATTTAAATCCTGCAGTTCAATTTATAGAGAAAAACTGGAATTAATAAAGTTATCCCAAAAATCTGATTGAATTTTGGTTTTTATTTCAAGCATTCGGATTTTTCACAATAAAAACAGCCAGAACCTGGCTGTTTTTATTTATTCAGTTCTTCTTCAACTAAACTCTCTGTTAATGTAAGGAAAATATGCCAATGTACATTTCTTTAATCGAACAACCTGCCCCGTTAGTTTAAGTAGAAATCTTCACAATATTAATTTACATAAATATCATCCATTTTCCTTTAAATTAGAAGTTTTTTGTGTAAATGGGTTTAGTAATTATAATAATAGGGTATTTATAATTTGGCATATTTTAAAAAAGGAGATTAAATTATGGATTTGTCACTTGATATATATAAATTAATGAAATTCATCGAAGAAAATAACGAGGATTTTGAAGATTCATTATTAAACGAAGCATCTAATGTGAAAGACAAAATTAAAGAAATATTAATGGTCGGTAATATTGACCTGATAAATAATGCCCGTAAGTTAGTTCGATACATTATTGAAGGTGAAGAACAAGAGCTTCAATCATTTGCTAAACAAGAAGGTATAGCTTGGGCGACACACGAAATACCATTAACTTTCAAATTAGAGTGGGTGCAAGCCATTCGAAGAACTTTGTGGAAGTTCCTACAAGGATATAACGAGGTAACGAATCGCGTTATAAATGAAGATTTTTTTTCGGTAGAAAAACAAATAAATAATCAAGTAGACAGGTTTTTAAATGTTTTTTTTATCACATATTCTCAATACAAAGATTCATTGATAATGGCTCAAAAAGAATTGGTCGAAAATCTTTCTGTGCCAATAATCCCAATAACACCCACTATATGTATTTTGCCTTTAATTGGTGCGGTTGATCTTTACCGAACGAATATTCTAGAGGAAAAGGTTTTAATAGAGATTGGAAAATTACGTATTCAAACATTGATTATGGACTTATCTGGAATTATGGAAATGGAGACTGAGGTAATTGACCATTTAATGAGGATTATTGACGGCACTTCATTAATGGGATGTACCACTGTGATTACCGGGTTAAGAGCTGAAGTGGCTAGCAATATGATACGCTTAGGAATGAGATTAAATGAAAAAGCACAAACATTAGGAACTTTACAACAAGCGTTGAATAAATACTTAATATGTTAAATACGGAGAATCTTAGAGGAGGGTCGCTTTGCCGACTCTTTTTCCTTATTCAATATATTCTGACCAACTGTCTAAATATTTTTCCTTCTAGCAGTTACATCTTTGTATGAAAAATATAGTTAGGCATTTAATTCAACACCAATCAATTCGTTTTCTTCTTCAACTAACCTGTCCTATAGTTCCATAAGAAAAACTGCCTTAAAGACAGCTCCGATCTTCAGCTAAACCACCCATTAGTTTAAGTACAGTTCTTCATATACTAACTTGTGAATAAGAAATCGAGGTGTCCCTGCTGCCTTCGGTGTTCAATTCAAGCACCCTATAGTTTAAATGTGACTATTCACAAATATCCATGTTTATTCAAGCCCTATTTACTTATAACGATCGATAATTTATAGTTTGCATACTTGTTTAACTCTAATAAAAATTGATTTAACGCTTCATTACTTGGAAACCTGCACTCCAAAAGATAACAGCTATCTCCACTGATTTTATAATTATTGATGACATACCCCTCTTTTGTTTGGATAAATGAGAGATAAGGTTGATGATGTGTACCTTCTATATAGATATTGATAAAGGCATACGTAAAGCACCCTAATTTCGCTTGATTCACTTTAATGCTATAACCCTCAATAACCCCATTGTCCTCTAATTTCTCCACTCTAGCTGCGGCTGCCGGTCCTGTTAAGTGAACTCTCTCCCCTAATTCTTTCATCGTAATCCGGCTATTGCTACATAACTCCTCTATAATTCGCTTATCTGTTTGATCCATCTGAACGGCAACTCCTTTCAAAAATAAAGTCAAACGCCTAAAACACTTTAATTTATCTGTGTATTTGAACCCTGCTCATATTATACACTTAACACTGTTAGTGAACACATGAAAAGAAAGGGAGTTGTAAAAATGAAGATTACACAAATTCGAAATGCAACGATAGTTGTAGAATATTCAAATAAAAAGTTTTTAATTGATCCCATGTTAGCAGAGAAAGGTGCGTACCCGTCTTTCCCTGGTACGATTAGGCAAGATCAAAACAATCCTTCAGTGAGTTTACCAACCTCTGCTGACGATATTATTAGTGGAGTTGATGCAGTCATTGTGACTCATTTACATTTAGACCATTTTGACGAAGCAGCGCAAAGACTATTACCAAAAGATATTAAAATGTTCGTTCAAAATGAAGAAGATGCAAAGGAAGTCCAAAATACCGGGTTCCACAATGTAGAGGTATTAACAAAGGACACTGTCTTTGAAGGCATCCAATTAGTTAAAACAAGAGGCGAGCATGGAAGAGGAGAAGAACTATTAAAGAGTATGGGGGAAGTATGCGGCGTTGTCTTTAAACATCCAAGTGAAAAAACATTGTACGTAGCTGGTGATACAGTCTGGTATGAAGGTGTACAGGAAGAATTGGATACCCATAAACCAGATATTATTGTTGTCAATGGCGGAGATAATCAATTGATAGAATATGGTTCTCTCATTATGGGAAAAGAAGACATCTATGAAGTACACAAGGCGGCTCCTAATGCTAAGGTTATTTCTGTTCATATGGAAGCTGTTAACCATTGGACACTATCTAGAGAAGAATTAAAAAACTTTAGTAAAGAAAAAGGATTCTCAAGAAATATGTTAGTACCAGAAGATGGTGAATCCTACAAATTTTAATATGAACACCGACAAATAGTGTCACGTTCCTATTTAAAAATAAGAAATAAAAGAAGCTCATAATTATCGAAATTTAATTATGAGCTCCTTCTAATGACGATATGAAATGTTCCAAGGATGACATCCAAACATGAAAAGCTACAAGGATATTTCGTTAGGAGGTAAAGTTCATGACAATGTCAGCAAAAGATACAAATGCCTCAACACACCAGCCTATATGGTTGCAAGAATATATTGATTCACCAGAAAGACAAATACAGCTTTATAAAAAAACATTAAGAATTTTGATTCTTTCACAAATCTTTGGGGGAGCAGGACTTGGAGCCGGTATAACAGTAGGAGCGCTTCTTGCACAAGACATGCTAGGGACTGAAAATGCGGCAGGAATTCCAACTGCCCTATTTACTTTAGGTTCTGCGGGAGCTGCCCTGCTTATAGGCCGGTCTTCACAACGTTTTGGCCGCAGAGCAGGACTTGCAGGTGGTTTCCTTGCAGGTGGGTTAGGTGCCCTTGGTGTTATAATTGCAGCCTTAACCAGCAGTATCCCACTTTTATTTATTTCTCTTTTTATTTATGGAGCTGGTACAGCGTCTAATCTACAAGCGCGATATGCAGGGACAGACCTTGCAACAGATAAACAAAGGGCAACTGCTGCAAGCATGGCCATGGTTTCCACTACCTTGGGTGCCGTTGTTGGTCCTAACTTGGTCAATAGAATGGGGGATTTTGCTGATTCAATTGGTGTTCCAACCTTGGCTGGCCCCTTTATCTTGTCAGCAGCCGCTTTTATTATTGCCGGATTATTTATCTTAATTTTACTTCGTCCAGACCCTTTGGTTGTGTCCACAGCTATTGCGAATGCTAAGAAAAAAGGCGATAGCGTACAGACAGGGACAAATTTAAAGGCTACCATAAACAAAAAGGGTGTTGTTGTAGGGGCTTTAATTATGATTTTGACTCAATTTGTCATGGCAGCCATTATGACAATGACACCAATTCATATGGGACATCATGGTCATGGTTTGGGAGAAGTAGGATTAGTTATAGGTTTCCATATAGCAGCCATGTATCTTCCTTCACCATTGACAGGTATACTGGTAGATAAGCTTGGCCGTATTGCTATGGCTGTTGCTTCTGGTGCTACACTCCTAACCTCAGGATTGGTGGCAGCTTTTGCACCCGTAGGTTCAATGCCACTGCTTACCCTGGCGTTAGTACTGCTAGGTTTGGGCTGGAACTTTGGTTTAATAAGCGGGACTGCCCTCATTATAGATTCAACACACCCATCTGTACGTGCAAAAACACAAGGATCAGTCGATGTACTATTTGCACTGTCAGGAGCAGCTGGTGGTGGCGTATCAGGAATGGTAGTCGCTCATTCTAGTTTTGCAGCATTATCACTTTCTGGAGCCATTCTGTCACTAGTGCTTATTCCTGTAGTTGTTTGGTCTCGGAAAAATCCAAGCAAAGAGCTATGATAGAAAACTTATTTAGTGAAATAAAAATATTAACAAGGCAGCTTTCAGCAAGAAACTGAAAGCTGCCTTTATTCATATAGGAAGGTAACTTATAAAAAAACAATCTTCTAAAGAAGCCCAGGAGCTGTATAAGAAAATGAGGTTTTATGGAATCTCTAGTTGAACTTACCCGCCCCATTTGTTCCATAAGAAAAAGAGCTGCCACAGCAACCCTTTTATTAATGTAAAGCACCCGTTAGCCTAGGATATTAATATTTATTGCTTGTCATCAGGTTCTTCCGCATTACCCATTGTTTTTTGATTTTTACTAAAATGATTAGCTATATATAAAAGTAAACCAAAACTTCCGCCAACAAGTACCCCGAAACCTGAACCAACAGCTAACCATTCCAAGACATAAAAAACTATTACTCCGAGAAGAACATATGAAAAAACTGTATCAATCTTAAGCAAATCCCATCGTCTCCTTTACTGCAATATAAATTTTATTTCAAATCAGTTAGCTGCATAAGCATAGCTTAAGCATGAAGGAAAGCTCCTGTTAGAATAATTTCAAAAAGAATTCTACTGTATTAAATGACCTGAAAGTAATGTATCCAAGCAAAGATACTTGGAATGGAGAGAAAATAAATATTCATTAAACACCCTAAAATCATTACGTACTTTATGACTCTCTTCTTAATAAGAATTGACAAAAATAGCCCAATAAACGGTAATAGAATAACTGCTATTTGTATCATTATATTTTCAAAAGTGTGCATCCCCCAAGGACTAACATTCATCAGACCCTTACTATGGATGAACAAAAAAGTTCCTGATAAGATCCAAATTAAACTAGTAATAAATATATATGTTACATTTCGCATCTTTATCTCCCTTTAAATTCGAATACCATATCTTCTAGTAAGACTTTAACACACAATTACATTAATTTGGTTATTTTACCTGAATTAACCTAACCTCAGCTCCACAAAAAAAAAGGCCGCCGCAGCAACCTTCCTTTTTAAAACAATGTGATCACTTCATTTTTCCAATGCCATATTGACGGATTCGATGGCATGTATGACAGCAGTATCGAATAATGGCACTTTGGAATCCTCGGGTTTTACTAGTAATCCAATTTCCGTGCAGCCTAGTATTATTCCTTCCGCTCCATCATCAACTAACCCCTTGATGACCTTTTTGTAATAATCCCTTGATGATTGTTGAATTTCCCCTAAACATAATTCTTCATAAATCACTTTATTGATGACTTTTCTATCCTCTTCGCTTGGTATCAGGACCTTGATACCATTAGTCTCAATTCGTGTTTTATAAAAGTCTTGCTCCATCGTATATTTAGTGCCAAGTAAACCGACCGTACTGATTTTGGACTTTTGAATTTGTTTTGCCGTTGAATCAGCAATGTGCAAAATCGGTAAGCTGACTTTTTCTTCTATATATCCAATCACTTTATGCATCGTATTTGTACAAATTAGAATCATTTCGGCACCTGCCTTTTCCAAAGACAGAGCTGCATCGCCTAATAATTTGCCGGAGCTTTCCCAATCCCCTTCAGCTTGGCAGCGTTCGATTTCCTCAAAGTCCACGCTATATAAAATGCACTTGGCTGAATGCAATCCTCCTAATTTGGCTTTTACCTCTTCATTGATGATTCGATAATATTCCAACGATGACTCCCAGCTCATTCCGCCAATAAGGCCAATAGTTTTCATGAACATTCCCCTTTTCATTTGAAGATGGCTTACTTATCAGTCGAAAAACTCCATATGGGCTTTTTCTAGTTTGTAGTAATCTATTCTATTTTGTAAAGTCCCTGTATGAAACTCAAACTTATGACCATCTGGATCAGTGAAATAAATGGACTTCTTATCTTTTTCATCTCTTGGACGTCCTGACAGGATGTTTACATTCAATCCGATCAGTTTCTCGTACATGTTCATGAAGTCGGCTTCTTCTATGGAAAAGGCGATATGTGTGTATGATTGGCTTATTTCATTACGGGGAATATCTTTTTCTTCATTCAAGGCAATCCACATTCCATTCAAATCAAAATAGGCTGTGGTTCGGCCCTTAACTAATAATTTCGCATCAAAAACCTTTTGATAAAATTCTATGGAACTGTCTAAATCAGAAACTGAAAATAAAAAGTGATTCAACCCTTTTATAGACACATTACCACCTCATATTAAGATTTCCTTTTATTCACCATTAAACGCTTATAGAGAGGATACCCGAACATGTAATACCCGGAAAACGAGAGCAGGATTAAGGATAAACCCGTCATTGTTAGGATACTGTATCTATACCAATCACCAAAGAAGGTTCCATCATGCAAAGTAATCAGGAACGTCGAGTAATCTGGATTTGTGGATAACACTTTTCCCGTACTCACATCCATTTGAACACCTTGACCGTTATTAAAGCGAACCTGGTACACATTTGCACTTGGCCTATATTCGATTCTAAAAATATCTTCAACCGAATCCGCACCTGGTAGATCCTGAGACACGGCAATGGATACGACCTTCTCCATGGGTATCGCTTGATCTGGACTTGCCTCTTTCCCCGTCCTTAACTCATCAGCCACTCCGAGGGGTATCATATAAACAAGCACGAGGCCCGTTACTGCAATGAACATGAAAAAGATGGATAAAATCAATCCAGTCCATTTATGTACTTTTCGGCTTAATTGATACAACTTTACAGATTTCGACAATGCTCCATCACATCCCTTGACTATTTTTCAAAAAAATTTTTCTTCATGACCACCCTATCTTCGTTTACAACATAATCATTCTTCAGATAAAATGCTTCTGCAAGCCCGTCATTGGCCGTTAATAGATACAGACTTTTAATCTCTCTCTTCTGCAATTCAGCTTCTAAAGCTCGAAGCATTTTTGAGCCATGCCCTTTGCCTTGCATTTGATTATTCACACAAAGTTCTGCCAAATAATACGTTAAACCTTGATCAGACACTTTACTATTTCCAGCAATGAAACCAACTGGTTTATGATCAATATGAAATAAAAACCCAAGAAATTTAGGTGTATGCAATACGTCGGAAAGTCTCTCTTTAGCCGTTTCATAGGTCCATCTTTCATTCCATGGTTCACGATTAAAAACGTCCATGTAGAGTTCGATGCATAGCTCCAAATTCTCCGATGTCAGTGGTATCATTTCTGTCACATTCATGCTTCCTTTCTATTTTTCTTAAAATTATGTATATTAATCCAAATTATATCTTATCCTTGTTGAACTATCCTGTCCCTATAGGACCATAAAGAGCTGCCTAGGAAGAAGAAAATCACAAAAACCAGTCAATCATGAAGGGCATACAATGAGCAGATTAGATAATTATGAGGTTCTAAAGAGAAATATGCTATTCCAGGCAGCATTAGCAATGAATAAAACCCGCTTTAGCTTACAGTCCAGTCCTGCCTTAGTGGATTCTATAAAAAAAGGGCGACCGGATTTTTACTGGTCGACCTTAGTTCATTGATAACTGTTTCACGAATAAAACTCTATCTTGATTATGTCCGTCATAGTCAGAGTGGACTGAAACACCATCAATGAATGTATCTCCCTCTTCCATTTCAAATCCCATCTTGGTATGATAGGCGATTGAAGATTTGTTGTCCGGAGACGTTACACAACGGACAACATTGCGGCCATTTTGATAAACGACATGGAAAAATTGATTATATAACTGTCTGCCGATATCATTTTTTCTGTATTCAGGATGCACTCCGACAAAGTGAATATATGCCTCATCAGGCTGAGATTGAGATAGAATCCCTATTAGGAAACCGACTATGTTCCCTTCCTTTTCGGCTATGAAACTTGTATTTGTAAAATGATCAAAGAATAATTTCGGTAGCATATCAGACATTTGCCTTCCTCCCCACCATTCATTGATTAGCGGCGATATGGCATAGTAATCTGACCCTTTCACTGAACGAATTTCCATCCTTCTCCCCCTTTGATCATTAAGGCCTTTTTCACGAATTCATTCAATAATTAACATACCCCGTTAGTTCATTAACTTTTCATACGATAAAATTACAATTCCACATATTACTGAAACTTCGCCAATACCTTGATAGCCCTTAATCATATTATATTTTAATGATTTAAGAAACTTCTCTTAAATTACCTTTAAAAAATGTGCGTAACTTTTAATTTTATAGTAGATAAAGTATCATTGATTTTACAACCAAAGACTAAATATTCTTACATTTTACCTTATTCCCTGCAATCCTTAACAGGCATAGGCAATGAGAAATTCCCCATAAAAATAAATAGGAGTGACTAAAGTGAAAGCACAAATCATTCAATCTTTTGGCGATCCATCCGTATTTCAGCTTGAAGAGGTTTCAAAACCCGAATTAAAACCTGGACATGTCCTTATTCAAGTCAAGGCTTCAAGTGTAAATCCTATTGATACGAAAGTCCGTGCTGGTGCAGTTCCAGCCGTTGCCCCCAAGTTTCCAGCCGTTTTACATGGTGATGTCTCAGGTTTGGTATCTGCAGTGGGAGAAGGAGTGACTGAGTTTAAAGTTGGCGATGAAGTGTTTGGATGCGCAGGTGGTTTTAAAGGGACTGGCGGTGCACTTGCAGAGTTCATGCTTGCAGATGCTGATTTACTTGCTCACAAGCCGAAGAATTTGACGATGGAAGAAGCCGCTGCTTTACCACTGGTTGCCATTACCGCTTGGGAAGCATTATTCAATCGGGCACATCTAGTCCCTGGTCAAGATATACTGATCCATGCAGCAACCGGCGGCGTAGGCCACATTGCCATTCAGCTGGCCAAATGGAAAGGCGCGACAGTCTATACAACTGCCTCTTCGCAAGAGAAGCTGGAGATTGGCACGCGCCTTGGGGCAGATGTAACGATCAATTATCGAGAAGAGAGCGTTCATGACTATGTACAAAAATATACAGACGGAAAAGGATTTGACGTTGTGTTTGACACGGTAGGCGGAGAAAACCTTGATCGCTCTTTTGAGGCGGCTGCGGTACATGGAACGGTGGCAGCCATTGCAGCCCGTTCGACTCATGACCTCTCCCCAGTGCATTCGAAGGGACTTTCCCTCCATGTTACCTTTATGTTGTTGAAGATATTAAATAAGGACATGCATAAGCAATATGGAGAGATTTTGAAGAAGGTTGCCAAAGTGGTTGAGGAAGGTAAGTTGCGCCCGCTTGTGGATTCAAACATGTTTACGTTTGATGAAGTCTCAAAAGCCCATGAATACATGGAGTCAGGCAAGGCGATGGGAAAAATTGTTTTGAAAAATGATTGGTAATGAATAGGCACTTTAACAACTTTATGTTCATTTAAAATAGGCGGTACGGTGAAAATCTCTATAGATTCTCGCTGTACCGTCTTCTTTTATTTAATAGGAAAATACCGCCTCTGATGTTGGGTATTCTTATTTAATAGAATTGCAGAAAACGGTACTCTGCCGTGTGATATAAATACCAGGTGCAATTTGGTTTAAATGATTGTTAAAAGGGAGAAAGAGAAAAAAAGATGAGGTGGTAAAATGATTTATCTGGAAATAGCAACGAAGCTGGTGATTGGGCTGGCTGGACTCCTGGCAGTGACAAGACTTCTTGGAAAAAAAGAAATGTCTCAAGTGACCCCTTTTGATTTTATTTACGCTTTAGTATTAGGCGGCATTCTGGAAGAAGGCATTTATGATGAAAAAGTGTCGATCTGGCAGATTCTATTTGCCATTTGCCTTTGGGGGATTTCCGTTTATACCATTGAGATTTGCGCCCAAAAAAGTGATCGCATGAAAAAATTGTTCAAAGGACATCCTTCTTTGATTATTCGTAATGGTGAATTGGATATAAAACAAATGAAAAAAAATCACCTGGAAATTGAACAGGTCCGAACCATGCTGCGGAAACAGGGGGTGTTCACTCTCCGGGAAGTGCGAGATTTATATCTTGAGCCTGGCGGGGACATCAGTGTAAAGCTTCATTCTAAGGCAGGAAGCGTCACACCAGATATGCTTGACCTCAATCCTAGGGATGAAGCCCCTTCTATCTTAGTAATTGAAGAAGGCCAAATAAAAGAGGAAGAACTCCAATCCGTGAAAAAATCAAAAGAATGGCTTCTGGAAGGGCTTCAGAAGAGGAATTATAAAAAAATTGAGGATATCCTATATGGAGAATGGTCAGAAACGGATGGATTCTATATACAGCCGTATCCCCAAAAAAATTCTAATATACAACAAAAAACTTGAAGATACTTTATAGACGGTACAGTAAAAATCTCTAAGATTCCCGCTGTACCGTCTGTTTTTATTTTTAATTGCCTTAAAGCACCAATAGGCCATAGTAATCGGAATTGGCAACTTTAAGACAGATTGCCATAGTAGACTTCAACAGGAAAAGGGCTTTCTGTCAAAATTGCTATATGGATGTTTTCAAATCAAAACGAATCCCTTCACCCGTTTGGTGAATAAGTCGCCATCTAATAGTCCATCTTAACAAATGGAGTTACATGGAGGGAGGTTCTAGGCATGAGCCAAAAGCGTGATAAAGGCAATAGTCAGAAGGGAAAGGCTAAAAGTAATACAATAGACCCAGTGATTGCAGCAGAAGACTTGGAAAAAGCAATTTATCCAACTAATAAGCCCCCGCGTAATGCTAAATAAGTACAATCTCTTGACTTCTTTGCTTTTCCAAAAAAATCTTGCAGGTAAACGAAACTGAAGGGTCAAGCATTCCGCTAACATGAAGGATTACTTGGCTCTTCATCGAAATAATGGACTTTTCGAATTTCCAAAATACCAGTCGTCAGTATCATCCCATCCAACATATATATTTCTAATAGCCTGTTATTCGTTTCAATCACACCCCAAACTACATACATACTTTATCCATTCTTTATTAAACTAACCTGCCCCGATGCACAAGAAAAAAGCTGCCTTAAAGGCAGCTCTGATTTTTTTTAATGTATTAAGAATTCCAGCAAATCCTACTGGACACCATTACATAACCGACCGATATTCTCGACTTCAACAACGACTTCATCACCCGACTTGATCATGCAGCTGCCAGATGGTGAACCTGTGGCCAAAATATCACCGGGCTCCAGTGTCATTACCTGTGAAAGCCAGCTGATTAAAAATGGAATGCTCAGAGACATTTCATTGGTATTTCCGTCTTGGACGACGCGGCCGTTTAAAGTGGTCACAATCCTTAAGTTTGTAGGATCTACCCCGGTAACGATGCATGGTCCCAAAGGTCCGAATGTATCAAATCCTTTGCCCCGCGTAAATTGTGGATCTTTTTTTGTAAGATCTCTTGCTGTCACGTCATTAAATATCGTGCAGCCGAATACATAATCAAGCGCATCTTCTTCTTTAATGTTTTTTCCGCGCTTTCCAATGACAAGGGCCACTTCCCCTTCAAGTTCCACTTGATTGGATAGCTCGTTTGGAGGAAGGATAATATTCTCCTTGTCTGCAATAAGCGAAGATAATGGCTTTAAAAATAGGAATGGTTCAACAAGGTTTGCCTCTCCACCCGTTTCCTTCGCATGACCTGCATATGTCCAGCCGAAATTAACCACTTTCGAAGGTTTTACAGGTTCCAAGATTTTCACGTCACTATATTTCAGCTCGACCCCGTCATACTTTATTTCCTTGTTGACAAGTTCAGCAAAACTGCTAGACAGTTGTAATATCATGTCATCCTCAACAATACCGTAATGTATATTGCCCTGTTGATTCTGATAGCGAACTATTTTTTGTGTTTTTTGTAGCACATGCATTATGAATAAACTCCTTTGATGATTAAGATTACCACAGATCATATAAAATCCGGTTCTCCTATACTATAACATGCCTGTTCTTTTACGGGAAAAAAGAGCTCTCGTCGCGACTCCATCTTCTACTAAACCGACCTTTAGTTCAATAAGAAACTATGTATTTTATGGAACCTATCATTTTTTATAATTTTATCTGTGCATTGCCTTATAAAGGCTGCAATACATATTCCGATTGGCAGCCCCAGTAGTACATTCCCGATGAAATGTTTACCACCCAAACTTTTCTAAACAAACCCACTCTATTAAAGACTTCTTGCTTATTGATTATCTCAAAATATCAAAACTTTTGTACTGGTAATTCGTCCCTTTTCGGCCAGCCTGCCTTGTTAGTGCCATAAGAAAAAGTGCCAACTTCTCTTTAATAGAAATTCAGCACTTCGTTTCTTTGTAAACGTTATCGTGTCGCTTTAGGCGGTTGGCACACATCACATTTACGTTGGTTATTATTTTTAAATTTCTTAAATGTCTTTTCAAAGTTGCTTCCACATGTACATTTAAATAGTAACTTTTGAGAAAAACCGTGATATTCCGTCGTCAGCAACTTACTTTCCGAATTCTTCTCAACAAATTCTTTAATTTGACCAATCGTCCATTGTTTATTCATTCTCTTACACCTCCATATTTTATCGCTATGCGGAGGCTTTTCTAGGCATCCGTTCAAAAATAGTAATTTTCGTAAGTTATTCATTATAACATGAGCCGGCACTCAATCAAACAACTCGTTTGTTGCATAACCAAAAGGAGCTGCTGAACAGCTCCTGGAAATGCACCCGTTAGTTCAACAAAATCACTTAGCCTTATTATGCAATTGAAATGACTCTTCAGAACCAGCCCATTTTACATTTACTTTTATAACTTCGCCTTCACCTATTATTGCGCCATTTTCTGATCCACCTCTAATTGTAAATACTTTTTCACTAGGTGATTCTTTGTATGCCTCAGTTTTAGTTCCGCTTGAAGTGGTTGTTTCATAAGTATATTCCAGGTTTTTCATGGAAGATAACTCTTTCAAAGTCCCCTTATATTTTAATACAAGTTCATAGCTATCTTTGCTGGAATGAGTGGTTTGTTCGTTTTTCTCTCCCCATAATTCAGTTCCTTCATAAAAATATACAGCTTCCCAATGTTCGCTTTCTCCTGTAAATTGATAATTATGCTCAGTCATTTCCTCCGAATTAGTATCTTTTTTAGTGGTTTCCAAATTAGTGGTATCCGAATTAAAATCCTTGTTAGTGCTGTTAGAACCACAAGCTGTTAAAACCATCATTAAAAATAATACAGTAAAAATTTTCTTCAAATTAAATCCTCCTTAACGATAAAATTGAATTTATTTTCAATTTTACCATTTAAAGGTTTTTGTTTTGGTTTCGTTTGAAAATTTTTCATTCCACTAACCTCCCCCGTTAGTTTAAGTATATTCCTTCACAAACTTGCCTTTTGCTATTTCTTTTATTACAGGAATGCCCCTATAGCTAAACAAAAAAGAGCATTGATCCTTCTTGGATCAATGCCCCCGTTTGTTTAAGATAATTATTCACAATGGGCATATCCGGTTGATACCAGCTCAACCGACACCCAATTTCCCCATCCATTTAGTGTAAACATTCTTAATAGATACAGACAGATTCGCTGACAAAACATCAATGTGTCGGATGCACCGCTTCGCGGCTGACTACGACGCGGCGGATGAAGAACGCTACGACCATGCCAATCAGTGCTATGATCATCGTGAACAAGAACACGCTTTGTGATCCAGCCGTCATCGCGTTTGCAATTTCGGCCTGTTTGGCCGGAGCGGAGGAGCCGTGCAAGTATTTCTCCATACCACCCGTAAGGATACTGATTGCGACCGCTGTTCCAATTGCACCCACGACCTGCTGCAGTGTATTCATGACTGCCGTGCCGTGCGGGTATAACTCCGGCGGCAATTGATTTAGCCCATTCGTTTGAGCAGGCATCCATATCATGCCTACCCCAACCATGAGCCCGATATGCAAAGCCACGATAAAGGCCACTGAAGAAGCAGGAGATAGGGTAGTAAAGAACCATAACATGACTGCAACGATTACGAGTCCGGGAATAACGAGCCATTTCGGCCCATATTTATCGAACAAGCTCCCCATACGCGGGGAGAGGATACCGTTCAGCGCGCTGCCCGGCAAAAGCATGAGTCCAGTAGTGAACACCGACAGTCCTGTACCCGTCTGCAGAAACATCGGCAGGATAATCATGCTCGACATAATGATTAACATACACGACAGTACCAGAAGCAGCCCAACGACGTACATTGGGTATTTGAAAACGCTCAGATTCATCATTGGATCGCGCATAACGTTCTGCCGCAGTATGAACAGCACTAGCGCGATGAGCCCAACGACGATTGAAGTAACCACGACTGCACTGCTCCAGCCTTCAGATCCTTCGCCTGCCTTACTGAAGCCGAAGACAATTCCTCCAAAGCCGATCGTTGACAATGCGACAGACAGCAGATCTATCCGGGGCTTTGTGACATCGGTGACATTTTCCAAATACTTCAGCCCTATCAATAACCCAATAAGCAGGAACGGCAGCGAAATCCAGAAGATATAATGCCATGTTAAATACTCTATTAATAGACCGCCTATGGTCGGGCCAGTTGCTGGCGCAAACATGATAACAAGTCCAACGAAGCCCATCGCCGCCCCCCGCTTTTCCGGCGGGTATATGACAAGAATAGTATTGAACATGAGCGGCAGCAATAATCCCATGCCTGCCGCCTGTAAAACTCGAGCGAACATCAACATCTCAAAATTGAACGCGAGCGCCGCAATTAGTGTACCTAGAATTAAGCTTACGAGCGAACCTGTGAACAGCTGTCTCGTTGTAAACCTCTGCAGCAGCAGCCCGCTCATCGGCATTAAAATGCCAAGAGTCAGCAAGAAACCGGTTGTTAACCATTGTGCGGATGCGGCTGAAATTTGGAACACTTCCATTAAATTAGTCATTGCTATATTTAGAGCGGTCTCGCTAAACATGCCCACAAAACCGCAGATAAGCAGCGATACCAAGATGGCACGCGTATTGTATTGCTTCTTCATTTCTATGTCTCCTTGTAAATCAATTTAATTAATAACGGTTTATTTTTTAGCAAACCCTTGTTTGTTTAAATACTCAAGCATGAAGGGTAGTTTGCTTCTTTCAAGATGATCCTCAATATGATCTTTCCATCCCTTTACTTTCTTCACTGTGAAAGGCGCTTTAACAGGACGATTTTGGTAATATTCACGCATCTGTTGGTCATAAGTTGCTAATTTTCCTTCATCGAGTGGCTGGTACTGATTATCAAACATGATCATCGATTGAGGCAAGCGTGGTTTTAGTCCAGGTTTTTCTCCAGCAGGATGGCCTATGCATAGACCAACTAAAGGAACCACATACTTTGGTAAATTCAGTACCTCTGTTAATTCTGTAATATTAAGCCTTACTCCACCGATATATACACCACCTAGTCCCAATGATTCAGCTGCCGTTAAAGCATTTTGAGCCATTAGCCCAGCATCAAATGATCCAATTAAAAGGTATTCCATATAGTCAAGATCTACCTTAGGAGCAATCTGGTGGTTTCGGTTAAAATCAGCACAAAAAATCCAAAACTCAGCAGCTTCTCCAATATAAGGTTGATTGGCAGATAATTGTGTCACCTTTTTGCGAAGATCTGGATCAGTAATTCTAATGATAGAAACGACCTGTAAAAGGCTGAAGGACGAAGTTTGATTAGCTGCCTTAAATATTACATCCCGTTGTTCCTCTGTCAGTGGTTGATTGGTAAAAGAACGAATGGACGTATGATTATGAAGCAATTCAAGGGTATTATTCATTTGAATCCTCTCCTCTATTAATTATATTAATATTTCAGTCTTCCGTATTGATAAGGAACCCCCATATTCTCACGCAGTGTTTTTCCTTCATACTCATTGTGGAACAAACCGCGGTCCTGCAAAATTGGGACAACCAGGTCCACAAAATCAGCCACTCCATCATAGGCTATATCCGGAACAACCGAGAAACCGTCACATGCACCGGCCAAAAACCATTCTTCCAAGAAGTCAGCAACTTGTACGGGGGTGCCTGCCACTACTGGATGATAGTTAATGACCCCATGGGCAAGAACATCTCGAATGGATAGCCCTTGTTTCAGCTTCTTTAAAGCTATGTGGGATCGTGGATCCATAGGGTTGGCATATGCCTGTTTCAACATGTCAGCTGATAAAGGTTGATCAATATCTACCGAGTGCACCGATAGTGGTAAGCCAACCATGGAACCAAGGTATCTTACCCTGCCTGGAATCTCCTCAGGATTAAAACTCATAAGCTGTCTTCTTCGTTCCAAAGCTTCTTCTTCTGTTGAGGCTAGGGAAAACATAAAACCTGCATACATCTTAATGTCATCAGGATTTCTGCCAAAACGGGCAGCACTTTGTCGAACCGCTTGCCTATGTTCACGAGCAGATTCAATATCATAAGGATTTGCATAAACACCAGAAGCGTATCTCCCGGCCAATTCCAAACCTAATTCCCCTCCACCTGCCTGGAAAATAACTGGCTGACCTTGCTCAGAAGGAGGGATTGGCAAAGGACCACGAGACGCATAATACTGCCCTTGAAGATTTATAGGCTGAATTTTATCCATGTCGGCAAATTTTCCGCCTTCTACATCTAACGTCCAAGCGTCTTCTTCCCAACTTCCCCATAATGTTTGGACAATTTGAATGGATTCATGAGCCATTTCATAGCGTTCTTTGCGACTGGCAATCTGAGCACCAAAATTTGCTGCAGCTAATGGATCAGATGTAGTGACCGCATTCCACCCTACACGCCCACGACTTATAACATCCAGTGCTTTGAACTGACGTGCTATGTTATATGGATAATTGAATGTCGTTGAGAAGGTAGCAACAAGCCCAATATGTTTCGTTTCTCTGGCTACAGCCATTAGTGCTAACATAGGGTCCATAGGGAACATTGGAGTCTGGGGACCTAAGTCGTTGGATAATGCAGGAGTATCCGCAATGAAAATCATTTGAAATTTTCCTTTTTCAGCTAATTTAGCCCGCTCCACATAACTATCCATATTTGTGTAAGCTGCTGGGTCGGTGCCAGGCATTCTCCAAGCGCTGAATTCGGCTCCGTATCCCGAAACCATTTGTAGTGCTAGTTGCATCTCTTTTCTTTTCATATCTCTCTTCTCCTTAATTTTAAATAAGCTTCAAATAACCAAAAGAGCCTGAAGCATTTTAATTCCAACCATATTTCAGCACATCGGTGAAAAACAAAATGATACTTAGCTTACTAAATAATTTGCTGGTGATTTCCCATCAACGACAGTTTTTCTTTTGATTTCCTTACTAAATTGTCGAGCATGATACTCATATCCCCGGAATTGAGTATAAACTTTGTTAAATAGTAAATAAACGATATAGAAGTTTAATATTTAGGCTGCTAAATAATCATTTAGCCTACTAAACATTTACATAGAGAAAACTTAGAACAAGTTTCTCTCCATCCGCTTCATAAGTTCCCTTAAGATTAAGCGTTCTTCCGGTAAGATTGAATGGAGTAATTTTTCTTGCTGCTGTTTCCATTTGAAATCAACCGGTTTCTCTAATTCTTTGCCTTTGTCTGTTAGATAAATTCGCATAACTCTTGCATCTTGTTCATCACGTTTACGGTATATGAACCCATTTAGCTCCAGCGTTTTAACCATGTTTGTTACCGTAGGCGGTTCGCATTTTAAATGTTCACATAGTTGCATTTGTGTTATTCCATCACCTATCCACAACCGAGCGAGTAGTTTATCCTGGCCTACATGAAGATTAAGTTCTCTTAGACTTTCGCTATAATCTCGACGCATTTGGGATGAAACTTTATCTAACGACTCACGAATATCGCATCCAACCTTATCGTTCATAGGTATGCCTCCACTACTAACATGTATTTAGCGTGCTAACTATAACATGGTGAAAATTTAGTGTCAATTTATCTTAAGGGACCTCCTCACATTTTATCGGATTGAATTTATCTAGAACCGAGGGCAAAAGTATGGATTAACTCATAAGATGGAAGCCTGGATTCACATCAGCGTTTCATACTGAAATGTCAGATTCTGTTTATTACAACGTTTGCCTATCAACTTGTTGCATTGAGTAATTTTGTTACAGACAATAGCATAAAACCAATTCTCTTTTTTTAAAAGAGGGCAATAAAAATTGCCGTAGTACATTTTTTTGTACTTATAGCTTGGTTAGTGTAAAAAAGCTGCCACAATGACAGCTTAGGATTTTTACTTCTTCCTCCGTTACTTTAATACATTTCTTCACAAACTTTTACCGTAAAAAAAACTGCCGTTAGAACGATCTCTCCTCCCACAACTATTACTTATTCACCATTTAGTTATGGAATTTTGGGGTAAATGTTAAACGAATGTGAGCGCTTTGGTTAGTCTACCTTCTCCCCAAACTTCTTCCCGAACTCTTCCATCAAATCAATTATAGGAATGAATTCTTTCCCTTTTGAGGTTAATGAATAACCTACTCGAGGAGGAACCTCTGGATAAACTTTGCGATTTATTAAGCCATCTCTTTCCAGTTCTCGAAGTTGCTTTGTAAGAGAACCTTGTGACACTTATATCAATCTTCCCTTGATCATACTTGTGTTGAGATGGAAGCCTATTTTTAAAATCATCTTCTTTTAATGGTCTTATTACTAATCTTTTCGTTTTCCGTTTCTGAAATGCAGTCAAAATTGTTCAAATAAAACAACCTTTCTATTTAGGTCTTTTCTTAACTCTTAATATCTCTCCATTTCAAAGAAAATCCAATTATTAACTATTCGCCTTAACAGTAATAATCCCTTTTTGCTACGTATTCAATCTTCAACTAACCTGCCCCGATAGTTGCATAAGAAAAAGCTGCCTTAAAGACAGCTCTGATCTTCAGCTAACGCACCCGTTAGTTCATTAAGAATTGCTTCCGACACAATTAGTTAAAATAAACTTTTTACTAAACGAACTATCATTTTTGGAATAAGAGTTAAGAGGTTAAAAATAAATTCATATAAAAGATTGACTCACGAATTTCAATCATTAATCCCTTTGAAAAACCTTCTTTTTTGCCTTTCCTTTTTCATCTTTTTCATCCTCTTTATCTTTTATACATATGGTTGCTTCTATCTTGAAGAAATCCCATAGTTGCAACCAAAATCACTAGAAAGATACCTATACACGCAGTAACTATACCTTCTGTTTTGTCTTTTGCATAAAAACAAATATATGTATTAAAAGAGACAAAAATTAAAAAAATTAATAGCTTTGTAACTACGTGTAATTTTATTTATTGCTCTCACAGGAAATCACATTCCTTAATGGTGAATTACGATATCAAATTAAAATAATTTGAACCTTTAAGAAAATAATAACAATAAAGATTCATAAGTGTAAAATAATCCATTTCCTTATGGAACTAACCTGCCCCGATGGTTCAATAAGAAAAAGAGCTGCCAAAAAGCAACTCTAAAGATAAAACCTCTTTTTTGTAATTAACCAATCGTCTTCAGAACATTTTTAAATTGTACAATATTGTTCTGTTCGCCGTCGTTCATCTTATAAACGAAAACGGTATTAATGACATTATTAAAGCTTAATTTGTAAAAGTGAATGTTTGTATAGTTATATAAATCTATAAGCTTAGTATTCAATACTGCAATGGTATTACTGATTTGCAAAAAATCTTGGATACTGCTGATTGATTTTATTTCCTTTAATTTATATGGTATTTGATTATTCATAAGCCATTCGGTCACAGCTCTTGTATACATACAACCTTTACTCAATACGAGCAATGTAATAGGTGTTTTCCAATCAAAATTGATGATATGGTCCTTACTTGAAATGATCTCGAATGTTTCGGATGCAACGATGTCATAAGTTAAGTCGGGATATTTCTTAATAGGTTCACTAATGAGTGCACAATCCAATTCAGAATTGTGCACTTTTTGGTTTATGGCATTACTGGAATCTACGGAGAAATCCACATCCATTTGAATGTCGTTCTTCATATTCAAAGTATTCGCGATATGGGCACCATAGATTTTCAAGGTTGTATGTGATGTGCCAAAATCCACTTTAGAGTTAGTTTGAATGGCACCAATGTTTTGTAAAAATTCTTCGTACTCTTGTGAAATAAGTTGAAGATAGTTTTTATACTGTATTCCTACGCTAGTGATTTTCAATCCTTGGGGCGTGCGTTTAAAAACAAGTTTTCCAATTTCCGACTCTATTTTTTTCACTTTAGCCGTAAGGGCGGATTGAGTATAGTTCGTGATTTCTGCAGACTTACTTAAATTTTGACGGTTTAATATTTCAATTTTCAATGCTATTTCTTTGATGTTCATATAGTTGGCACACCCTATAAAAAAAATTTATGAACCCTATCATTTTCCTCCATTTTACGCTTCTGGGCATTCAGAGTAAACTCTAGTTAGTTAATAAGTAAGGGAGACTAAATAATGCTAGAAGCTAAAAATAAGAATTTATCCCACCGAATTATTATTGAACGGTACTTCAAGCATAGGGGGAGAATTTCTTAATGCATAAATATTATAAATGGTTAATCGTATTGGTGGCCACGTTATCCCAAACTGCAGCAACCTTTGTGACATATGGCATGGGACCCATCGCTGCATTTTATCAAATTGAATGGAATTTAACACCTCTTCAAACAGGCTTCATTGTTTCAGCGGTCAATATTGGTCCGATGTTTTCAATGCTGGCATTCGGTTACTTGATGGATAAAAAAGGGGAAAAACACATTATCGGGTGGGGGACCATTTTATTGGGCCTCTCAGCTTTAACGCTAGTTTTTGTTAATGATTATATTGTATTGCTGCTTTTATTATTGTTGGTCGGTATCTGGTACGGAAGTGCTCAAACCGGTGGAAGCACGGCCATCGTAAAATGGTTTCCAAACGAACATAGAGGTCTGGCTCTAGGGATAAGACAGACGGGAATACCGCTTGGAGGATCTCTAGCCTCTGTAGTTTTATCCTATACATATTATCATTTCAATTTGTCATCAGTACATATAGTACAAGGGATCGTAGCAATAATGGGAGGGCTGCTCTTCCTAATATTATATAACGAACCAGAAAGAACGGGTAAAACGGGATCAACCTCGGTCGGGTTCAAGGAGAAAATGAGTGTCATCAAGAATAATAAAGAGTTATATCCGATGTATATAGTGGGTGTTGTGATGATGTCATTACAGATGATTATCATTGGGCATTTTATGAGTTATTTGCATAACGAAGGGGGCTATGCATTAACAGAGGCAGGAAAATATTTAAGCGTCGTTTTAATAGGTGGTATGGTTGGACGGGTAGTCATCGCATGGGCGAGTGATCAATTCTTTGAAGGTAAAAGGGAAAGATTATTGCTTATTGTTATGGCTGTTACCGTAATTCTTACAGTGATGCTGCCACTCATCCTGACTGTTGAAATGGAAATCTTGATGCTATTATTTTGTTTTCTTTTGGGTTTTGTAGCCATTGGTTGGTATTCCATTTTTATTGCTTGTATCACAGAGCAATCGGATTCACGTTTTATAGGTTTAACGGTGAGTTCAGCATTGACATTAAATCAATTATTCATTGTCATAGCACCCTCTTTATTCGGTTTAGTCGTTAATCTATTGAACAGTTATCAACATGCCCTATATTTGGCAGGAATATCTGTAGCTTTGGGAGCGATTAATTTATACAGAGTAAAAATAAAAAAAAGAATGGATCATGGGATCACCACAAAGTTTGATCAAATTAATACAAACAACCTTGATAAATGAATAAATAAAAAGGGCATGTCTTGAAAAAAGATTAATCAAAACATGCCCTTATACTATTTAATTGGATTATTGTTTTATAAAAGAGATTGATCACTTTTGTGTTCCTTAATCAACTAACGCACCCGTTAGTTTATTAAGCAACACTTCGAAAATACCGGATTATCGTAGCATACTCTCCATTTTGTCCTTCACTAGCACCCATTCTTGGTCGATTATACTGTAAAAAACAGAGTCTCTTAGATAACCGTCAGGCATAACCACATGATTCCGAAGCACGCCTTCTTTTACAGCACCCAGCCGTTCCATTGCCTGCTGAGACCGCACATTTCGACTATCTGTTTTCAATTGGACACGAATAGTACATAGTGTCTCAAAGCAGTGTTTCAAAAGAAGATACTTACATTCCGTATTTATTCTAGTTCGCCAAACAGTTGGAGACAGCCATGTCCAACCAATTTCCAAGTTACGGTTTGGTATGGATATATTAAGAAAACGAGTGCTTCCCACAATTTTCCCTGAATCCTTATCGAAGATAACAAAAGGAAATTCGCTTCCTTGCTCTCTCGCTAGAAGTGCTCCATTCACAAGGTACTTCATATCTTCAATCGATTGAACCTTCATTGGCATGTATGCCCATATATCTGGATTGTTTCCCGCATCAAATAATTCCTGTACGTGATATTCCTCCATAGGTTGTATCTTTACTCTATCTCCTATTAATACTACTGGTGTTATCTCCATAATTCTTCTCTCCTTTTCTTCTTTTGTAGAACTATATAAACGAACTGTCCTGTATTCAAGTGCCAGTTGTTTATTTTTTATAAGGATCAGATAAGAGATAGAGGTTAAGCAACTCTTCTTCCACTAATGTACGAAGACACAAAGATAAGTATTTGGGGACATGAATTTGAGTACATAGAGTTATTAATCCACTCAAAACCGCACCAATTCAATCACTAAACTGTTTTGAGATACAAAATCGAGTACATTATAAACAATACAGTCATAAAAATTTATCTGTAAACACAAAGGGGAAGGCAATATCTATACCCTCCCCTTTTTCGAACAACATATATTTTTAATCTTCTTGATTATTTTTGTGATCAATCAACTAAAGCACCAGTTAATTTAAGTACATTCCTTCACATTCTAATATTCCGGCTTTTTTTATAAACAATAAAAGCCTTGGAAAATACCCAAGGACTTTTGTGTTTTATTTGTTAAAAATTTCCCTTTACTCAGAAACTTTTATTACAATTTTACCAAATGCCCCTTTATACAGGTGTTTATACGCATCAAGGGCTTCATCAAATGAGTACACCGTATCAATGACAGGTCTAATATCAAGCTCATCAAAAGCTCTAATCATATCCTCAAAAGCTCTACGATGTCCTACGTTAATCCCCTGGATATGAGCTTGTTTTACTAATAATGAGAATACATTCACTTCTGCCATCATACTTTCCAAGAAACCAATAATATAAATATGACCTTGAAGAGCAAGAGCTTCAATTGAACGGTTAATACTTTGACCACCAACTACTTCTAGAATATGGTTTACACCTTTACCTTCAGTAATTTTTAATACTTCTTTTTCCCAATCTGGAGACTCTGCATAGTTTATAACCTCTTTTGCACCCAGTGCTTTTACTCTTTCTAATTTTTCGTTGCTGCTGCTTGTTGCAATAACTTTTGCTCCTAGTGCTGAAGCAATTTGAACAGCGTATACTGAAACTCCTCCAGTTCCTTGTACAAGCACCGTATCTCCTGCTTTTATTTTTCCATATTCAACCAACGAAAACCAAACAGTAAATGCAGCGATAGGAAGTGTTGAAGCTTCCTCATCAGTCAAGGTAGCTGGTGTCATTACAGTTGCGTCCTCATTAAGCAGCATGTATTCTGCTAACCCGCCATTTTTTGGCCCTCCTAAAGCATGAGCACCATCATCTTTATTTGGAGTTCCATCCTTCCATTTAGTAAACATATGAGAAGTTACACGGTCGCCTTTTTTAAACTTTGTTACCTCTGAACCTACTTTTACTACTTCCCCAGATGCATCCGATACAGGTACGAATGGTTGTGTCATTAGATGCGGCAAATAAACCCCATCAACAATTGCTTTATCACGAAAGTTAAGTGAAACAGCCTTTACACGAACAAGAAGTTGTTTCGGTCCAGGTTCTGGTGTAGGTAAATCCACCAATTTTAAATTTTCTAATCCAACGCCTTGTCTTTGCCATGCTTTCATGAGCTCAAATCCTCTCTTCACATATAATTTTATTTGTTAACAAGGAAATTATCCTAATTCACACCTTTCAAATGCACATATTAAGAATTGTCGATATGTTTTGATAAAAAATATATAAACATATTAAGAATTGTCGATATATTAGATGGTAAAAACAACTAAATTCTTATCGAATTTAGTTGTTCTTACAGGTATGTTTGAATGTATAAACCAAGATTTTTTATGGCTTCCTCATCCCTTTTATAGTAAGTCCATTTACCAATTCTTGTTGCCTTTATTAAACCAGCTCTTTGTAACGTTGATAGGTATTGGGAAGCAGTAGATTGTGTCATGTTTAACTTTTCTGTTATTTGACTAACACACACACCAACTTCTATCAAATCAATTCCATCTTGTGGTCCAAAATGAGCAGTAGGGTCTTTAAGCCATTCTAAAATCTGTAATCGAGCCTCATTTGAAAGTGATTTAAAGATATTTACCTTGTCCATACACACATTATAAATCGATAAAGTTCGATTTGTCAATTCAATTGAATTTTATAACTAAAAGCTTTTTTGTAAACTTATTTCTTCTTCAACTAACCTGCCCCTTTAGTTCATTAAGAAAAGGAGCTGCTAATCAGCTCCTTGCATTGCAATAATAACCATTACTGTACTTTCATTATAATTTACGGTTTCATTATTTCCCTAACTTTCTCAGGTATCATAACAACCTCCGTATTTAGGTCAACAGGTCTAAAACTTGAGTCTATACATTCCTCCCAATATTCTAAATGCTTTTTATCAATCCAATGTTTTGATTCTTCTACATTTTGACCACCTTCTCCTTGTACTGAGTACCAATATAAATACTCATTCCCATCAAGTTTCTCTCTAAATATGGTTTCAACATACATCCTTTCACCTTCTAAAGTAATAAGTACATCCTTCATATTGTCGTTTAAAAATTTCAACCATTCATCTACTATTTCTGATTTACCTTCATTTACTCTAAACCTTGTTAATTCTACATTCATAATATTCCACCTTAATTTTTAATCCAGTATTCTTTGCAATCCTTAATTCTTCTTCAATTAAACAGCCACTCTAGTTACATAAGAAAAAGTGTCTTAAAGATAGCTCCGATCTTCAAAGACAGCTCTGATCTTCAGTTAACGCAACCGTTAGGTCAATAACAAAGCTTACCACTATGGTTGATGAGGTGTATTTTTATTTTTGCCTACTTGCTAAATTCAGCAAGTAAAATATTTTTAAAAGGATTAGGACTGTTATCCCTACCCAAACTGTTCAAACTGACCACCAACGTATGCTTGCCTCCAAGTGTACCTCCAGCAATAGTAGAAAACCCTAGAATGCCACCTGTGTGTCCCCATATCGAGACACCGTTTGGAAGCTTAGTTTCAAATATTCCAAGGCCATATCCATCAATTCCTGCTCTTCCTGTAGGAACTGTAGTAAGCATTTGTTTTAGTTGCTGTTCCTTCAGTAATTTGCCACCAAGCAAGGAAGAGAAGAATTTATTTAAGTCGTCAGCAGTAGAAATCATATCTCCAGCCGAGCTACCTGCACTTGGGTTATAATAGGTAACGTCTTTTATCTCACTTGCTTCGTCTGGTTGGGAATATCCCCGAGCGTGCTTGGTGCCTGGAATAACGCTTGAATTTCCAGGCAGGAATGTCTCCGACAATTCAAGCGGTTCAATAATCCGATTTTCAATCTCTTCCGCGTAGCTGTTTCCGGTTACTTTTTCAATAAGAATACCCAGTAATACGTATCCTGTGTTTGAATAGGACCAGCCCTTTCCTGGGTCAAAGTCTGGGGGCAGTGAAATCCCCATCTTCACTAGTTCTTCAGCCGTATACGATTTTTTTGTATCCATAAAATCAGCGTCTTTTGACCTTGAGTATTCAGCGATACCACTTGTATGGTTCAATATCTGCCGGATGGTAATCTGTTTATCATTATATCCGTTTCCTTGAATGACACCAGGCAACCATTTTTCGATGGAGTCGTCTAGACTCAAGCGGTTCTCTCCAGCTAATTGAAGTACAACCGTTGCGGTGAACGTCTTCGTCACGCTGCCAATGCGAAAACGAAAATCTGTTTTCATTGGTTTCTTGGTGCTCAGATTCGCTACCCCAGCGGCATGACCCCACGTTTTTCCATCCTCGGAAGTTTTAGCAAGTATCCCTGGGAATCCAAGTTGCAATGTATCCCGCATTGCTTGCTTGACGGAATTATGACCTCGTTGAGTGCTTGTTTGTAACGGACTAGATACATTTTGAGTAGGCTCTACTTTTGCAATTGAGGGTGGTGATGTGTATAGCAGGGAACTTCCCGTTATTAATAGGGCCAGACTTGCAAACGTAATTTGACTACGTATTTTCATAAGGCATTCCTCTCTTTCTATTAATATTGTATGGGTGTTTGCTTGTTGATCCATATTAATCACACAGCTATACTTTGCATAAACTGTCTATCCTCGTCTTGATACTCATCATTCTCATATTGGTTTTCAATGTGCTTTTTTATAAGGAATTGTTCCATTTCTTTTACATATGATTAAAGTTATAACTAATTTTACCATAAAATCCAATAAATAGATTTAAATATCATTTTTCTATTCTCATGGTTCAGTATTTATTGCATAGTTCGAATACAATATGCTTGATGAACTATCCTGCCCCGATAGTTTATTAAGAACAAAATAAAAAGGACCCTTGGTCCCTTAAAAATACTTTCTATACAAGTCTCTCCGCATTGCACCACTTGGATATGCATAAATTTTTGTGGTTTCCTTTCATGACCCATTAAAATTTTGATTCACTTCTATAGGCGCTCCATTATTCAATAAATTTGTGGCATAACTATGTCTAAGCTGGTGGGGATGAATGCTCTTTTTAATGTCCGTTCTCTTTGCTACCAGTTTTATAATGGTCCACGCTTGAGAAATACTCATTCGATGGGGTGACACGATACATCAGTTTAGAACACACCTGTTCCTCTCAATCTATACCGTATTAATAGTCAGTAGAGTCAAAAGAATAACTATTATACTAGAGTTTTCATTAAACAGTAACACCTGTTAGTTAAAGAAGAAAAAGCTGTCTTAAGACAGCTCCGATCTTCAGCTAACGCACCCGTTAGTTCAACAACGTATGATATTTATGATGTCAATTTCAAACCCACTACTGCTACTAAAATTGCCCCTATAAATAAAATTCGTTTCCAATCTTTTGATTCTCCATAAAACAACATTCCAATAATTACTCCTCCCACAGTTCCAATCCCTGTCCATACCGCATAGGAGATTCCCATAGGGAGAGTTTTCATAGCTAAACTTAGAAAACCAAAACTAATTATAAATCCCATAAATAATACTATATACGACTGTAAGTTTTTATCTTTAACAACTTTATTCATACCCGTAACCCCAACCACTTCAAAAGCTCCAGCCAAGACAAGATATAACCAAGCCATTTATACTGCACCTTCTTTCTTGCTTGATTCAGTTGTGACAAGTTTTAATCCTACTACACCAGACAGAAGGAGGAGAATAAACAATATTTTTGTCCAACTGAAAGGTTCTCCAAAAACCACCATTTCCACCAAGACTGTTCCCGCAGTTCCTATTCCTGTAAAGACAGCATAGACAGTAGCAACGGGTAGTTTTTTTGTAGCTTTCATCAAAACAACAAAGGATATATAGATAAGAAAAAATGTGCCCGCCCAAGAAATCAAATTATTTGAATACTTCAATCCCATTGCCCACAATATCTCAATAATACCGGCATAAATAACATTAGCCCAATTTCGATTCATAAAATTCCCTCCAAGATCACTAATCATTAGAAAGTCCACGCAAATGCAAATACCAAGCAATAATACCGGCAATAATAATATATGCCCACTTTCGATTCATTAAATTCCCTCCAATCCCATTTCCTAAAATCGCTCTGACGTCATTTCACCAAGCTAACGAACGTTCGTAAGGTAAATTTAACATTAACTTTTTCTCTAGTCAATTTTATTTTTCTTAATAAATTCAACAATTGTTATGCAACTAACCTGCCCCGTTAGTGCCCTAAGAAACAAACCGCTGATACAATACACATGGGTTTGTTTTTTTAGCTTCTTCCTGAAATTACAATATTGTTAACTAGTTTTGTATGGAGTATTCAATAAAATATTAATAAGGTAAGAATTCATTTATGGATTTATGTGGTAAAATACAACAAATAAAGAAAGGGTATTGTGCATTTTCATTTGTTGAAATTGGACATCCCTTATAAAAAGGAGAAAATTAGATGTCTAAAAAAATATTAATTACTTTTTTATTAATGTTATTGATACTATCAGCTTGTGGCTCCAAAACACAAAATTCTACTACTGAGAGTGTTAATTCACAAGCTGAAACAGTTAAGAACGACGATAAAATATTTTTGAGCAAACATATTGATGATACAGGTGTTAAGGCGGCAATTAAACTAGGACATGGCCAAGTTCTTGATCAAACATTTTATGATAAAAAACATGACATAACAGTGCATTTTAACAGGGTGTTGACGGATGAAAAGGAAACAAAACTGTTACTGACCTATCAAAGTGAAAAAACAAATTTAAAAAAACATTATATCGACCTTTTTGAGGGTGTAAGTTCAATCTACTTGATTGTTGGAGATGAACGAAAGAAGTTAGACAATGTGGGATGGGGAAGTAATTATTACGATAGTAAAGAAAACAAGATGGCTGAAGCCTTATCCTTTGAATCAATCAAAAAATATGATGGCCAAGACATTCGTTTAGAAATCGAAAATTTGACAATTTGGAATGACAGTGGGAGGGACAGTGTACAAACGACATGGCCACTCGATTTTAAACTCGATCAATCTGCTGTCTCAAAAAGAGAAGCCGTAGAAATAAATAAAGAATTCACGTTTGAAAACGAAACATACAAGATTAAGCAGATAGAGTTTTCAGCATTTGAAACAAGAGTAGTTGTTACTGGATCTGACACAAAACTCCTAAAAGATGAAAGTGGAATGCAATACAGAGTAATGAGCAAATTAGAAGATAAATTTCTTAATGCAAGGAAAGTTGATAAAGAATACGGTTATATCGTTGATGATAAAAAATCTGGTGTATTCTTGAAATCTGCTGGTGAAAAAGTTGATCCAGTTTTTAGTAAGGGTGAAGTAGAGGGCGCAGAGGACGAATATATTTTGATTTTTGCTCCGGTTAAGGATCGCAAAGATAGTATTCTTGAAGTTGGTGATGATATTAAAATACCATTAACTAAATAGGCACCGAGAAAGGGTCTTCGATTTGAAGATCCTTTTTTTCAATGCTTATGTTAACCATTCTCTTACATGTAAGATTACTGTATTACTCCAATTTGTACAGTTAGTAGACGCTTAAAATCACCCTTTAAATAATTTTAAAGTTTAAAAAACACGATTAGCTATTTGCTAGTCATCTCTTTCACTTTAGCGTAAATAGTGGAACGTGGAACGCCAGTCATTTTAGCTATATCATTAAGAAAAAGCTGCCTTAATAACAGCTCCGATCTTCAGCTAACGCACCCGTTAGTTCATTAAGAAACCCTGTATTGAAACAAAGAAAAGAAAGAATGAGACAACAACGCACCCCAAAAATCCTCCTTTTCTATCTTTTTGAAGTTCGACTAATCCTGTTACCAACATAAGTGCCCCCACGATCAACATTAAATACAGCATTACAAAGGTTTCAGTTATTAGCTGATAGGCTGATAAAGCAAGAACAATTATTGCTAAGATAATTCTAACTATTTTCAAGAATATATTTCCCCCTAAAAATCAAGTTCGATACAAATTTTTGTTTAATCATACCATTTAACACCTTTTCATTTGTGTGGAAAATGGAAATTCCTTCGTCAACTAACCTGCCCCGTTAGTGCCATAAGAAAAAGGCTGCCTTGAGACAGCTTCGATCTTAGCTAACGCACGTTGAATGGCTATTCAAGTAATAACTCGGACTTAAATACGATTACAGCATTTCCCGCAATCCTTACTTCCTCTGGTTCCTGATTACAAATTTTCACTTGGACATCAATGATACCCGACCGTTTTATAGCTTCGCCCTGCACTGCTTTAAAACTGAATAAAGAATTATCATGTTTGACAAGTCCATGGTGTATTAAGTATGCGCCTAAAGGACCGTTCGCATTACCCGTAACAGGGTCTTCGTTAATACCAATTGCAGGAGCAAACATTCTTCCATGAATTAAAATTTCCGAGTCGGGAGCATTCATCGTAAAAACATAGAAACCATTGCAATTAATTAATCCACTGACTTTTGTAAGTAGATCCATATTAGGGTTTAATTTGTGAAGAAGTTCCGAACTCCTTATTCCAATCATCACCTTGGAATGCCCGGTAGAAACGATTTGTACTGGACAATCTTCTAATAAATCTTTTTCACTAATATTGAGAGCCGTTAATATGTTTTCCAAAGCTACACCATCAATCACCGTTTCAAAACTAATACTCCCCTGCGTCATTATAATTTTGTAATCATTATCTTCATTAATCACATCGACTGGTAAAATGCCGGCACCGGTTTTATGATAAACTTTAACTGTATTTAAACTATTTTCAACTGCACGAGCATAGTGGGCCGCAATCGTCGCATGTCCACAAATGGGAACCTCATGTGTAGGCGTAAAAAAACGAATATGTACATCAGATTCACTATTGGCTGATTTAAAGATAAATGCCGTTTCCGAATTGTTTAGCTCTCTTGCTATCCTCTGCATCTCACCCGAAGATAAACCATCTGCATTTGTAATTACACCAGCAGGATTACCCGATAATTTTTCTTTCGTAAATGAATCAATTTGATATAATCGGTACTTTCTTGGCATGTCATTTCTCACCCTTTAATATAGTGAATTTCCGGTCCTTTATACTTTCTATAATTCTTATTATATTAAATTACCCCATTAGCTCCACAAGAAAAAGAGTGATTGTCACAGCTCTTTAAAGAACTAACGCACCCGTTAGTTTAAGTGTACTTATTCACAAACTTAGTTGGCTTTGCATAAATAAACCGATTCGTTCATTACAGGAATGCTGCCCCTTTAGTTGAAGAAGAAAAAAGGATTGCCGAGCAATCCATTCTAGCGAAAAGTTCCAATTAGCAGCTAAGTCAACTTCTTATGCATTCGCCTTCCAACTGTTTTGCAGTTTCCTTATATAAATAATTTGACCGATATGATATGCATTATGGGTAGTTGCATTTCCAAGAATTTGCCACCACTTAACTTTTTCAGGAAAACCTATAACATCACTTTCTATTTTTTCATTAGTTAATAACCCTTCCCACTTTAAAAGGACTTCTAATAAGATTTTTTTCAAATCGTTAAAGCACATATATTCAGGACTTAAAAAGCTCCGATTATTATCTCCGATAGAAGATACAGCGTCTACGTTGGATTTTTCGTACCTGGTTTGCCAAGTTTGATTCCAATAAATCAGATGTTGTACAATTTCAGCTATACTGTTACTATCTTTGCTTGGCTTCCATAAAGCCTGTTCTTCCGTCAAATTTTCAACTGATTCTGAAAATGGTTTGTACCAACTAGGGTCATTAGCATTCGCTAAGAACTGGTCAGAAATAATATCTTTTACGTTGGTCATTCTATTCACTCCTCAATTCTAATTAGAATATGGATCCCTAAATTAAGTACAACAGCCATCCCCCCCTGATGTTAAAATGATTTTCCTACTCATTTAGTTTCGAGATAACCACCACAAAAACCTTTTACTTGTTCAACTACCCTGCCCCGTTCATTCTATAATAAAGCTAGTTTCGACCTTATTGAAAAGGAAAAAGGCAACCTCCTCGGTAGCTATCGCTCTTCCATTATTTTTAAATGCTTTTAAACTCTTTTATAATTAGACTTTAAATATCGGATAACATCATCTTCTCCGTTCTTTTTTAGCATGGATATTGTTCTATTAGGGTCTTTGAAATAGCTAGTTATATATATACATATTCCTAATTTTAGAGAAATTTCTTTATACAATTCTGCGTGTTCTGTTTCTTCTATGGTTGTATGAAATAAATTCATGATTTCGGTGAAATATTGTATAAATTCATTTACTGTTGCAATCAGATGACCGAAAAGTTCATCAGTTATGACGCGGTTGAACATGCCGCCGACACAAACTCCCCAAAATGATTTGTGATTGGAGTGAACAACTGATGATAATTTACTGTAAATACGTTCCGCAGCTTCTTCATTTTCTAATATTTTTCGTCTTTGCTTAGGTCTAATGTTCTTTGGGTTTTCTATATCCATCCATTCCCGAGCATGATTAGGTTTTTGGATGAAATACTTTAATAGCCATGAATTTTCAAGTGATTGTCTATACATAATCAAACATTCATCTTCTAACCCCATTTTTAAAAGGTGATATGCGGATGCTATATGATTGATTAGCCTTCCAGTTATCAGGAATCTAGCTTGATAAAATGCTACATCCTCATTATCGAATCTTCCGATATTATTTAATTCATTCAAGAAGCTCAAGCTATCCCAAAAAGCTTCGTCTCTATCATCTAAGTGTTCCAAAAAGGCTTGTTCCTTTTTACTGTGTTATCAAGAGATGTCTTCGCAGATACGATTTACGCTCCATTTCTACTCTTTTTTGATAAATAGCATACTCCCTTACTTTTTGTAAAATGTGCATTCTTGAAAAATCCACATATCCCCTAATAGCTTGTCCTATACAAGATAATTTTACAGACATATCTTGTTAAAGAGGACAAGGGGGAGTAGTATGGGCAATTATTTTTTAACCACTATTGTTCATACTTTTCCTAATTTTTTAATTTAAAAAGGTTAGAACCTACAAGAGTTGAACCTGGCTTTTCCAGTCCTACACAATTTTTAAAGGAGGGATAGATATGGGCAATGGTGGCAATGGTGAAAATGGTGTAAACATTGGTTTGATCCTTGTGCTTTTCATCCTACTAGTGATTATCTTAGTAGGATTTTAATTAATAAGTAAACGAAGGGCAAAAAGCTGACTCTTTTTGGGAGTCAACTTTTTGCCCTTTTACATTGCTATTCTTTATTTTCAATCTTGCCTTCACTTTCTCCTACAACTTTATAAAGGCTACGTACAACCGGTAAGATTTCTAATACTTTATCAATATCCAAATTATTAAGGAAGCTTAAAGAATTAGGTTGTGGAACTTGAGACATCGAATACATAGCAGGTCCCGTTTCTGTACCTTTAAAACAGCTACGTACAACCGGTAAGATTTCTAATACTTTATCAATATCCAAATTATTAAGGAAGCTTAAAGGATTAGGTTGTGGAACTTGAGACATCGAATACATAGCAGGTCCCGTTTCTGTACCTTTCAAAAAGCTAAGTGCAACCGGTAAGATTTTATCCAAATTTTCTGTACCTTTAAAAAAGCTACGTACAACCGGTAAGATTTCTAATAATTTATCAATATCCAAATTATTAAGGAAGCTTAAAGAATTAGGTTGTGGAACTTGAGACATCGGATACATAGCAGGTTCCGTTTCTGTATCTTTAAAAAGGCTACGTACAATCGGTAAGAGGGTTAACATTGTGTCAGCATCAAGATTAGCAAGTATGTTTGAAGAATTTGTAGTAGGTACATTTTGTTGCATCGAAGAAATTGCAGTCCCCATTTTTTCCAGATTACTATTTAATAGCGTTATTTCATTTAAGACTTTATTCAGCGTTTCTGTTGTCTCTCTCTGTAGTTCCAACATTTGAGTTTGTACTTCTTTTTTATCTCCCAAAACTTCTATCCCCTTTTGTTTTGTTTTCGTTTCTTTACTTCCTTTTTCTTTGTCCATTAATGTTCGTTCTCCCGTCTTTTTCAAAATTTGATACAAAAAAGTAAATACAGGTTGTCCGCAATATATTATGTTTAACAACCGTATGAAGTATAGACGAAGGTGTAATAACGTCTCAAAAAAAGACACTAGCACTAGCTGTGTCTTTTTTTCCTTATTTTTTACTTAATCTGCTTCGTTACTTCAAAGCCGTCTGGTTCGGCAGCTTGACCTTCAATTCAAGCCTGCCCTGATAGTTAATTAAAAGTATTTGTTTGGTGCTTTTTACTTGAATCCGAATGTATGATTTGAATAAGAATCATACGTTCAAAAGGCCGCCATTTGGCGGCCTTCTTATGGCGCTAACGCACCCGTTAGTTCTTTAAGATTTATTGTAGTGTTGAAATAAATAGTGCAGTAAGGATTAATGCCAAAAGAGAAAAAGATTAATTTTCCTTATCCTTTTCAAGTAAATTAATAATTCTATCAAGCTTTTGTTCGATATTTTCTGACTTGCTTGGTTGTTTAGTAACGAGAGAACGAACAAGAAAAAACACACCAGAAAATATTCCAAATATAAAAATAAGGAAAACTAGTTGAAATAACACATCACCAATATTCATATTAATTCCTACCTTTACAAGTACTGGTGTTAGTGTACCATATTTTTACTGCATAGTTCTTTAACACTTCGCTAAATGAACTAACCTGCCCCGATAGTTGCATAAGAAAAAGCTGCCTTATAGACAGCTCCGATCTTCAGCTAACGCATCTGTTTGTTCAACAAGAAAATCAAATCACAAAAATCGATAGTAACTATCTAATAATTCTTCGCTTCCCTTTCTGCTTCTTTCTCATCCATTTCCTTATCTTCTAGCCATTGTTGATAATGGATTATCTCATGAGCCATGCTGCTTAAAATTGCCCATAAAGCATCATTTTTTCCTCTTTCTGAAACTAATTCTTCATAATCACCTGTTGCAATTCTTATGTATGGTTCAATATTTTTATCATAAGGTGCAAAGAAAGTAGCACTTTCCAGTTCTCTTTTATCTCTCGTTTTAAGTTGATAATCCGTTTTTAGATATGCAACAACTCTTATAAGAAATTCCATATATGTACGCAACCAAACCGTAAAGCTTAAGCACGTCCATCTTACTGATGGATTTACATCCTTTTCACATTTGACTCTTAACCCTGAGCGAAGATATTGCAAATCATTTGTTTTCATAATCGCTTCTGAAAACCTTCCTTGCGACCCGGTGACTTCAATGTTTTCCTCTGCTCTCCCTTCTAGATCCACAGATGGTATTAATTTCAATTAATCATTGCCTTAATTTATTTTGAAATCTATGTATATAACTCTTAATAATATCAAAACCTATGACCAGCAACACATTATATTCATAGGAGCTGACAACATGGCTAGAAATAACAACAGTAATCAATTAGTAGTTAATGGTGCAGAGCAAGCTCTAGAACAAATGAAATACGAAATCGCTAGTGAATTCGGTGTTACACTTGGCGCTGATACAACATCTCGTGCAAACGGATCTGTTGGTGGAGAAATTACAAAACGTTTAGTGCAAATGGCTGAACAACAATTAGGCGGAAGAACTCGTTAATCGAAATCATATGTATTGTTAGGGATAGTGATTGGACTATCCCTATTTATAATTCTCCAAGTAAGTCCATTTATAAAATTATTAATGTCTATGTGTAGTTTTTAAATCAAGATTGACCAAAATCCCCTCTTGAAACCACATATTAGTGTAAAAACAAGAATGCATTTTGTGAAAAAAATTGAAGAAATGGATTCTTTTCTTGTGATTCAGATACAATTATTTTTAGTATTCCTTAATGAACTACCAAAGTTCTCACGATAATCACCCATTCACATTTGTGTCGATGACTATATTATCATGAGTAGCCGTGGTCATACCCCTTATTCAATATGTTTTAGAAAGTCTTCAATCGTTTGTAACAACTTTTCAGGGTACTCCCCATTGATAGCATGAGAGGCGTCTTCAAATAACACCATATTACTGTATGGATTTCTTAAATTTTCTAAACCGATTTGAAACGACTTTTCGGAATGATGCATAGTCGATTGACCAGCCAAAATTCCGAGCACTGGCATCTTAAGTTTCTTCAAATGTTCAGTTTTAACCTTTTCTGGCATTGGCAATTTACTTTTGAATGTTCGCATTCCTGTTTCAATCAATTTGGCAGCCGGCTCACTTTCATCAATTTTAGCACCACCAGAGATATAACTAAGCATTCTTTCCCTTATTGATTTTGGCACTGCTGGTACGGAAGCTGGAATCGAAACTAGAATCATTTTTAGTGGAATAGGACCAAAAACATAAACTGGTTCTACTAATATGAGTGTTTGAATTTTTTCTGGGTGCTTAATTGCTAAATTTGCCGCACTCCATCCACCAAATGACAATCCTAATAAGTTGATTTCCTCTTCTGGCAATTGTTCTAGCACTTGTTTTAACCAAATAGCTTGATCCATATTAGTTTTGATACGTTTTGTTTGTATACTTAACCCTGGCTCACCTATCAAATCAATTGTGTAAACCGGACGGTGTTTTAAGAAGTCATTGAGATTTGCTTCCCACATTGGTGTAGCAGACCCCTTTCCAGGAAGTAACAATAACGGTGTTTTGTCTGGTGTTTCCTCTTCTTGAAATTTGTATAGCTTCACTTTACCAAAATCGGTATTGAGCATTTTTGACTCAACAGGTTGTGGTAAATAGCTCATTGCCTCATGATAAGAATTTATGTATTCTTGCTTACCTTCATTTGTAACGAAACCACTCATTGAACCATCATCTTTGAAAAGACCTGATTATGTACAATAGTATGAATATAGCCAAAGAAACAATAACTAAAATGATCCACCTTTTTCGTAAACATACAAACCTCCTTCTATTCTTACTTTAGACTATGACGTAACGTTATAAAAAATGCTTAAATTGAAGTAATAAACGATATAACCACAGTACCTATTTCTAGAAAATGTGTGAATATCAGATAACAACCTTCTTTTGATAAATTGAACGTTATTCAATCCTGCCCCGTTAGTGCCATAAGAAAAAGAGCTGCCAAAGCAACTCTCTTATCGATGTAAAGCAACTGTTAGTGGGCCAAGGAAGGATTAAGTGTATAGTTCTTTTTTTAAAGCCTTAATTCCATCAATTACAATTTTTACATTTTCATCATTATTCAATTTGTTTCTTGCATGGAGCAAAACTGGTCTAACGGATTCCACAGAACGTCCAAAATCGTACATCCATTCATATCGAGGAACCATCCAAGTATGAAAATGGTGGGTAGTATCTTCATTATAAAAGTAATAAACATGTTCTATCCCTAATACTTCCCTTTGAGCTTTTCTAATCTTAGATAATAAGTTTATGTAATCAACCTTTTCTAAGTCATTTAACTCGTCAAAGCACTTAATATGGCGCTTAGATGCTAAAATTACTAAACCTTTAATGGGATATGCAACGTCTTGGTGAGCATGAAAATATTCAGTTTCGACTATTACACCACCATCCGGTTCTATTTTCCCACTTGTTAAAGCACAACTTAAACATTCGACTTCAACTGTTTTTCCATTAGACAAAGTAACTTCCCTCATAATTCCCTCCAAAAACAAAATATTATCTCTCTTAAAAAGATAAAAATAAACAAACCCTTGTTGAGCTATCCTGCCCCGGTTAGTTCATTAAAGGTAGTTTTTCACTTGAATATGAAAGTATGATAATACTAAGAATCGTATTTCAAAAGGCCGCCAATTGGCGGCCTTTTAGAATTCAAACTAACTCTAAGATTTCTTTGAAGTTATTCACTACAAAATCTGCTTGTTTTAATTCATCTTCTTGGGCAAAGTCAAAGTTCACACCAACTGCAATAAGTTCATTATCCTTAGCAGCAGATATATCTGAAGACCGGTCTCCGACAACGTAACCTTTTCCAATTTGATTTTTATTTTTCACCATTTGCACTAAATCTGATTTATTCCCAGATCTAATAAGTTGGATACTATATGTATCTTGAATAAACCTATCCAAATTATAAGTTTCTACAATTGCTTGTAAATATTCTATCTGTCCATTGCTGGCAATAAATAAGGGATACTTTTTACTTAACTCATTTAATGTGCTCTCCACACCAGCATATAATGCACCTTTTTGTGCTTGGATTAGTTCTATAAGCTTTTTATGAAAAATCTCATTGCTCTTTACTCGTATTTCTAGTGAGTGGTTTGGGCAAAGTGTTTCCCATACAACCGGTAGTGGTACACCCATAATTCCCCTATATTGTTCAATCGGTGTTTTTTTATCCCATAAATTTTCTTTTCGTAGTACTTCAAATGTTGCTTCTAGGGCAGGTTCTAAAATTAAATTCGTTTGAAATAAGGTTCCATCCATATCAAAAATGATTGCTTTACTCATTGAAAATTCCCCCTCTCATTATCTCTCATTAAAACATTTTTAAAAATGCTTCCTTAACGACAGTTCTGATCTTCAGCTAACGTCACCTGTTATTTCATTAAAGCTAGTTTTTATTTGTGGTTTTTCAATATTTGAACCTCTTTTTCCAGTTTATCGACCTTTTGTTGAAGTTCTTTCTTAGGTTCTAAAATTCTTCGACCTAATATAACGAGGAATCCAGTAATAGCAATAACTCCCCCAGCAGAAGCTATAATCAAAATCAAGGCAATGTCAAACATAAAACAACTCCTATTTTATTTTCTATACTGCAGGTAAACACTTAATCACTATAATCAGGTTAATTTTACCATTAAAAACCCATTCGTTCTTAAACTATCGTGCCCCGTTAGTGCCATAAGAAAAAAGGCTGCCGCAGCAACCCTTGTAATTGAAATAAAGCACCCGTTATGAATTCACTAATCTTCCCTTTTCAATATGAACGTATCCAGCTAAGGCGAAAGGCAGGCAGATGCCGACTCCAACTAGTGAGACCATTACGAAGATCTGCTCATATACCCAAACGTTAGCAGCACCTGCCTTCTGATCGCGTATCATAGCAGCAGGACCAAGCACAGGTGCCAGCAACAGCATGGGATAAGTAAACCAGCTCCCAATTAAACTCTCATGTTTATTTCTATTTGTTCATTAAGAAAAGCGATTCTTATTAAAGAATCGCTCCCGTCGCGGAAAATATGTAACTTCCTTTTATATCTTAATCCAAAGATAGTAACTGGAAAATCATTGGTTTAAATCCATATATTATTTTCAGCAGTTAGTTTAAAATTAGTTTCACCAGTGTTGATTACACCTTTAGGCTCTACCAGCATTATATGGCATTCCTTTTCTGCATAAGGCTTATGCTCCACACCTTTTGGTATCACATACATTTCTCCTTTGGAAAGTTTAACCTCTCCATCGCGGAATGCGATGGACATCTCGCCGTCTATCACGATGAATGCCTCATCGGTGTCTTTATGATCGTGCCATACAAAATCCCCCAGAATCTTAACTAATTTAAACTGATAGTCATTTATTTCACCAATGACTTTAGGCGACCAGTGTTCACTGAATTTGGACAGTTTCTCGCTAAGATTAATAGCATTATAATTGATATAAATCCCCCCAGAACTATTCTTACCTTTATTTTACAACTCCCATAGATTAATTACTATTTTGATTAAGACCTCAAAAGTTTCTGCTGATTTTCCACAAAATGGTCCAATTGTTGAACAAAGACCAAACAACACTCTTGAATCAACCTGCCCCGTTAGTGCCATAAGAAAAGAGCTGCCTTAAAGACAGCTCCGATCTTCAGCTAACGCACCTGTTAGCCATCCGTTTAGACAAGGAATCGCATCAAAATCCATTCAATATCATTTTTTGATACATACATTAATAATTATTGGAGAAAATATCCTATAAATAAATATAGGAGCTTAACTTTAATGAAGTTCATCAAACATTTATTAAAATATAACAAGGTAAATAATGACTATCTTCCTTCAAAGCAAATACCTCAACCCTCTAAAGAAGTTTTCTCTAAAGTTAATGAAAATATCTCCACAATAAAACAAATCTTTTCTAACACAGAAGATTTAGTTGTAAAGGAATTCAAAACGGAAACAGTACGAGGTGCACTTATCTATCTCGAAACTATGGTAGATAAGGAAAAAATACAAAGAGACGCTTTGAAACCTTGTTTACTATCGAATTCAGAAACAATTCAAAATATGCTTAATACTAATTTTCAGGCTTCAACAGTTTTCAATCAGGTCGAGGATGCACTTTTAAAAGGCTCTTGTGTTTTGAGTTTAGATGGTTATGAAAAGCTTTTTATGGTTGATGTCTCTATGTCTAAGGACCGTACTGTTACAGAACCAGAAAACGAAAAGATTGTTCAGGGTTCTCATGATGGATTTATTGAAAACCTTTTGACGAACCTTCATTTACTTAGAAAAACAATGAAAAGTCCTAATCTGCGCATGAAATATTTCCGAGTTGGAATACAAGTTAAATCAAAAATAGCACTTGTGTATTTAAATAATCTTGCAAATGAAGAAGTAATCTATGAATTTGAACGCAGATTAAATTCCATTTCGATGGATAACGTTTTAAATATTGGATTCTTGGAGGAATTAATAGAAGATTCTACAATATCACCTTTTCCTCAATTATTAAATACAGAAAGAGTAGATCGTGTAATTGGACATTTAAATGAAGGCAGAGTTGCTGTCTTCATGGATGGAAACCCAACTGCTTTACTTTTGCCGGTTACATTTTTTGCTTTTTATCAATCACCTGACGATTATAATTCTCGATGGATGATTGGTACGTTTATCCGTTCAATTCGACATGCAAGTTTTTTGATCTCGATTCTATTGCCAGCTTTTTATATTGCTGTTATTGCATTTCACTTTGAAGTGCTGCCTGACGAACTTGTAAACCCTGTCGGAAGTTCAATTAATAAGATTCCTTTTCCTCCATTAATCGAAGCATTACTTATGGAATTAACCATTGAGTTGATTCGCGAAGCTGGAATACGTCTTCCCTCAAGAATTGGCCAAACAATTGGGATAGTTGGAGGCCTTGTTATTGGGGACGCCATCGTTCAAGCAGGGCTTATCTCGACTACAATGATTGTCGTTGTTGCCTTAACTGCTATTTCTTCTTTTTGTGTTCCATCACACGGAATGAGCGACGCTGTTCGATTGTTACGTTTTCCGTTTATGTTTCTGGCTGCCTCGTTTGGATTCGTTGGAATAGTCTTTGGTTTTATTGTGCTTTTAGCTCATTTATGCAAGTTAGAGTCATTTGGCACACCCTACTTTGCTCCACTTGCTCCACTTAGAATACAAGACATCAAGGATACTTTTTTGCGTCTTCCAATTTGGAAATTGAATACACGACCTTTAGATTCACATCCTAAACACATTAAACAACAAAAACTTTCAAGGGGATGGAAATCCAATGATAACAAAAGAAAGTAGTATTTCAAAAACACAGCTTTTTTTTATGATCATTCAATCTCAAATCGGAGTTGGAATTTTATCATTACCTCATGATGTCTCGTTAATTTCTAAGAATGATGGGTGGATATCTACTTTAATTGCAGGCCTAATCGTACAAACCATTATTTTGGTCTTATGGGGGCTTTGCAGAAGATTTCCATCTTTAACAATTTATGAAATCATCCCTCATGTACTAGGGAAAAGGCTAGGAAAGGCCATCAATTTATGTTACATCCTGTACTTTGTTGTTACAGGCAGTTTAGTTTTATCCCGTTTTAGTCAAATCATCGATATATGGATTTTACAAAGGACGCCAAACTGGATATTAATTTTATTAATGTTAGGGGTTTGCGTATATCTTGTAAAAGATAATTTACGAAGCATGGCTCGTTTTTATGTACTCGTTACTCCCATGTTAATTATTCTATTTGGTCTAATAACATATTCGCTAAAAGATGCTAATTTTCTATATCTATTGCCAATTGGTCAATCCGGCATATCAAATATGATAAAGGGTTCTAAAGAAGCAACATTTTCGATGTTAGGGTTTGAGTTTATGCTTTTTCTCTACCCTTTTGTAAAAGCATCTAATACCCGTAAACTAATTGCGATTTCATCTGCCCATCTTTTCGTAACTCTATTTTATACATATCTGGTGTTTGCTAGTCTGGTCTTTTTCGAAACTAGGGAAGATCTATATCTTACTCCACAGCCTTTATTGTATATGATCAAAGCCTATTCCTTTCAAATCATCGAACGAATCGATTTATTTTTCTTATCTATCTGGATCATATCTGTTGCTACATCTATTGCTACCTGGCTTTTTCTTTCTTCACAGGGCCTTAAATACCTTTTTGAACGTGCCAATCATGCTGCATTCCTTCCATACACTGCCGGGATTATTTTTATTATTGCTCTTCTTCCCGACCATGAAACTGACCTTGAAAAATTTAATAAGCTTATGGAACCTGCACATTTTAGCTTTATTGTGGTCATACCATTATGTTTATTTTTGCTTTCATTTTTCCTTCCTAATAAAAAACATGGAGATTATAATGTATGAAAATCAAAAGGTTATTTATGATTAGTATATGTTTATTGTTAATAACAGGATGCTGGGATCAAAATTTAATGAAAGATGCCACTTTAATACAAACTATAACTTTTGATCAGACTGATGAAGGGGAATTTTCATTAGGATTTGCAATACCAAATATATATAGAAACCCAACGGATTCAGGACAAGAAACTGAAGCTATTAATAGTGAAAATTTATCTACAGTGGCAAATACTCCAAGAGAAGGACGCATGAAATTAAATACAGAGATACCCGGTAATTTAGATTCTTCGAAAAATAAACTTGTATTATTCGGTGAACAATTTGCAAAAGGTGACATTTATCCTTCTTTAGATGTAATTTGGCGCGATCCCCGAAGTTCCTTAAGTGCTAAATTAGCAGTTGTAAAAGGAAAAGCATTTGATACACTCAGTATTCAACCTAGAGTAGAATCAAACATTAGTCAAAACATCTTATATCTAATCCGAAGTACCGAAACAAATACAATCATTCCTGAAGAAAGCATCCAGACTGTGGCTTCAGAGTTACTTGATCCAGGTGAAGATATTGTCCTTCCCTTATTAAAGATGGGTCGTAATGGTACTACTATAGATGTGGCAGGTGTAGCATTATTTGATGAAAGGAAATTATCAGGAACTCTATCCCAAGAAGAATCCACTCTTTTTCTTTTACTAAATAATAAGAAAAGTAAATATGCGCGTTTCACAAAATATGTAAATGGAAATAAAGAATTAAACATGAATAATTTTATTTCTCTGAATGTCGATCATATTAAACGGAAGTTAAATGTTTCTGTGAATGACAGAGGAGAAGTTTTTGTAAATTTAAACTTACATTTAAAAGTAATAGTAGAAGAATATCCTATAGGGAATGTACCTAATAAAGTTGATCAACTAAACAATAAATTATCAAATACCTTTACTAATAATGCTGAAGAAGTAATTAAAAAACTACAAGAAGCCAACTGTGATGCATTTGGTATTGGAAGAAGACTGATCGCTTTTCATCATGATACCTGGAAAGAACAAGATAAGACAAACTATTTTAAAGATGTTAAGTTCAAATCAAAGGTAGATGTGGAGATTATCCAACATGGTATTGTTAAATAAATCAACAATAAAGAAAGAATAATTAACTGCATATAACTAATTAAGTCGTGATATAGGTTTGGAGTCAAGGAGTAAAAGGAACCTTTTTATGTAGGATTTTATACATCGCTGGTAAATCAACGTTTTCGGCTACTTTAGAACAATGTTAGCTACATAAAAAAGTGAAGTAATATCCAACCTCTTACTCCATTAAATGGCCCGAATGTTGAACCAGGCTAATGTCGATTGTTCAACTAAACTGCCCCCGTTATTGCCTTAAGAAAAAGAGTTGCAGCAGCAACCTACCTTATTTGCACCTAGGTAAAGATTGATATACTTAATGATGAATGACTCCTGCCAATGTCATAGATGGGACTTACTTCCACTTTTCGCCTATCCATAAAAATTTTTACAAAAAAAAACTTCCATACACAGTATGAAGTCTTTTTGGAAGGCTCTTTTCGTAAAGATTGATGTTTTTAAAACGAAACAATTTAAGGTTGATTGGAGCGGAAGTGCGAGACTCCTGCGGGAGCAGCGGGACAGGTGAGACCCCACAGGCGTTTACGCCGAGGAGGCTCACCCTCCCGCCCCGCGGAAAGCGAGCATCTGGAGGGGAAATCAACCACACCTCACTACCTGGTAAATAGCAACAAACTATGTAAAAACAGCCTTTTGGAAAGAGAAGAGTATTACGGTTTTAAAACGACTTTTATACATTCATCCTCACGATTATTAAAAATTCTATAACCATGACTTGCTTCTTCAAGGGACATTTTGTGTGTGATAATATCTCTTGGGTCAAATTCGTTATCTGTTATTTTTTTAAACAATTCTGGCATAAAATGAATGACTGGAGCCTGTCCCATTCTAAGATTAATATTTCTGACCCAAAATGCACCTAATGGAAATAGATTATAGTTACCTCCGTAAACTCCAGTCATTTGCACTGTCCCATACTTTCGGACAGCTTTAGTAGAAATTTGAATAGGTCCAAGGGTTCCGCCCTGCAGTTTGAATTTTTGTTCCAGAAACTCTAGGGGTGATTTCTTTCCATCCATACCAACACAATCGATGACGACATCTGCCCCACCATGTGTGATCTCTTTTAAATGTTCCCCCATATCAGGGTATTTTGTGAACTCAAATACCTCAACATTGTTCATCTTTTTCGCATGATTGATTCGGTAATCCAAGTAATCAACTGCTATTACCCGCTTTGCACCTTCCATCCAGGCAAATTTTTGTACCATCAACCCAACAGGTCCGCATCCAAGAACAATAACTGTATCGCCTGATTTTACACCTGCATTTTTCACACTCCAATAAGCTGTTGGCAGAACATCCGATAAAAAGAGCAGAGACTCATCCTCCAATTCGCATGACTCGGGGATAACGAAGGGAGTGAAGTTTCCAAAAGGGACTTTTAAATATTCAGCCTGACCACCTGGATGGTTACCGAACTTCTCAGTATAACCAAAGTATCCGCCAGAATCATAATGAGGGTTTGAGTTATCGCATTGGCTTTCCATTTCATGTTGGCAATAAAAGCAATGTCCGCATGAAACATTAAAGGGAACGACAACACGGTCTCCCTTTTTTACTTTTGTCACTTCAGGTCCAACTTCTTCTACAATACCCATTGGTTCGTGGCCAATAATATATCCTGGGGGTAATGGCATGTTACCTTGATATAAATGTAAATCAGATCCACAAATAGCAGTAGAAGTAATCTTAACTATAATATCGTCTTTTTTTTCTAATTTTGCATCCTCTACTTGGTTAACCTGTACATGATTTGGTCCTTGATAAGTTACAGCCTTCATAAATGCAGGGCCCTCCTAAATTCTAATACTGTTAACACTCTTAACTATGGTCAACAAATAAAGCCAATAATATACTTATTCACTCTTAGCGTAATTGTTTTATGTAAGTTAAAGGAGCCGAACCGTTTTGACTACGAAGTAATGGTGCTAGCTTTCGAATTAGTTATTGTAAGTGTATATAGCGTGAATTGATTCGGGGAAATAATTTGCTAGTAACAGACCATTCCATAACCCTTACTGAACTAAACTGACCTGCCCCCATAGTTCAACAAGAGAAATGAACAAGAAAAAGAACCCCTTTGCAATAAAGAAGTCCTTATTTATTCATTCAATTTCAGTTGCAAATTGAAACAATTCCGGGTGATCTGCCAAGTCTTGCATCGCTTTTTCTCTTTGTTTTTTGGCTGTTTCAATGTCATCTTCATCTTTTTGAGGGTGGCTTTTTTATCCAGTAATCAAAATAATATATCCAGATAGGGAGTTTGGCATCAATTCGTTTTTTACCATTTATGCATGATTTTATAAGCCCAACACAACCATTAATTACCCTTAATTTATTTGATTTGCTCCGCCAACTCTAAAATAATTCCCTCTGGTCCACGACAGTAGCATAACTTATAACTATCTTCATATTGTTGTATCTCACTAAAGATTTCCGTACCTTTCTTTTTCAATTTGGCAACAAGAGCTTCAATATCTTCAACAGCAAATGCAATATGCCGGATACCCAGGGTATTTGCAAAAGGTTGCTGACTATCCTTTTCATCTGACGGCGTATAAAATTTAATTAGCTCTATCCATGCCTGACCGTCTGGCTTCCCCAATCCGACACATGCTACTTTAACGTCATTAAGCCCACTCATCCGATCCATCAAATCTCCTTCCATTTCCCATTCCCCTTGCACTTCAAGTCCAAAATCGAGAAAAAACTCTTTAGCAGCAGAGAGATCATTTACGATTACACCTACATGATCTATTCTGTGGATCTTCATATTTCATACCTCCTTTATTCCTGTTATTTTGCAATATCCCTGTATTCTTACCTTCTAATTCTCGAAAAACAGAAAATATCCTTCTTGTTGAAGAAAGGCAAAGAGCACTCTTCAATATCCTGCCCCGTTAGTGCCATAAGAAAAAGAGCTTCTGATCAGCTCCTGATTACTTTTAGTTAAATTTTTATCGTAAAAGAAAAAGCTGCGTTAGAACGTTTTCCTTCCCGCAACTTTTACTTTATCTACCATTTAGTTTTTGAATTCTGGGATAAACGATGGATGTGTTAGCTTTGGTTAGTCTACCTGCTCCCCAAACTTCTTCCCGAATTCTTCCATTAAATCAATAATAGGAATGAGTTCTTCCCCTTTTGAGGATAATGAATACTCAACACGAGGAGGAACCTCTGGATAAATTTTGCGATTAATTAAACCAGCTGTTTCTAGTTCTCGAAGTTGCTTTGTAAGGGAACCTTGTGAAATATCCCCTAAAAAAGCTTTGATTTCACTATAACGGCGCTCTTTGGACTTTATAAACCAAAGAATGAGATATTTCCAACGTCCAGATAGTATGTTTTGGGTATAGGCAATGCCATATACTTCTCTCTGTTCCTTTATACACTTTTTGTCAAATCCATCCTTACATATCCTAGACACCCATTCACCTGCTTTCTACTGTTAGGTACAAAAAAATGTACTATGGCAATTTTTATTGCCTTCTTCATAAAAATGAGAATTGGTTATATTCTAGTATATGTAATATAAACACTCAATATTTTTAATATCTAATGAGATATGTTTACGGATTGATAAAGTGGTGATATTGATTCAGATAAAAATATCATTGTTAACTTTAAGCGGAACAACTCTTTGATATACAAATTCTTTAGGAGGAGAAATGATGAAATTTGGAATTATAGGTGCTGGAACAATCGGGTCGATCATTTCAAAAAAATTAGTTAAGAATGGACATGATGTAAAAGTTGCAGATGCACGAGGAATTGAACATTTAGAAGGAAAAGAGCTTGCTGGAACACCTGTCCTTATAGAAGATGTAATGACCAATATTGAAGTTCTTATAATATCTCTCCCTTTAACAGCACTGCCAAGCATTCGGAACATTATCGAGCAAGTTGGGGAGGAAGTAATCGTCGTAGATACTTCAAATTATTACCCTAGCAGAGACCAAAAAATTGCAGAAATTGAGAACGGGATGGTTGAAAGTGATTGGGTTTCCAATCAATTAGGTAAACCTATCATCAAAGCTTTCAACAACTTGTTAGCCCATACTTTAGAAAATGAGGGAACCCCCGAAGGTACTAGTGGACGCATTGCCATGGCGATTGCTGGTAATGACGTATCACAAAAACAAATAATCATGGACGTAGTAAACCAGCTAGGCTTCGACACAGTGGATAGTGGTTCTTTAAGTGATTCGTGGAGACAACAGCCGGGAACTCCTGCATACTGCACAGAACTAACAAAAGAAGAACTAACAAAAGCATTGGAAAAAGCAAATAAAGAAAAAGCCCCATTCCTGCGGGATAAGGTTATAGAGAAGTTATCAGCTTCTAACTTCACCTCCCTCGCAAATAAAGATATCGTGAATATGAACAGAGAAATATATAATTCATAAAACAAAAAGGTGCACTCAGTTTAAAGTGTACCTTTTTGTTTATTGCCACCAAACAATCCACAAAAGCCCTTCAGTCCGATCTCGATTTTTTTCATGATAAAAAGCTACCCATTAAAAGTGGATAGCTAGTATTACATGTTATTTGAAAACAATTTGCAGTTTTCCAGATACTCTTCCAGAAGAGTATCCATCTTTAACATCTACATAAAATTTGCCAATTCTCATATCTGTGAATAAGGTCTTTCCACCAGCTAAGCTATGATAGCCTGTACACTTTCCAGTACTGGCATTGCAGAGACGGGACCATATGTTACTATAGTTAGTCAACAACTTACTTCCAGAAGAAGTCTTTAAATAGATTGGGGAAACCAGTTCTACCTGTAAGTCACTACCTCTGTTAGGATTTCCAATTTCACCATCCCATTTTCCATCTTCTGTTTGAAAAGAATACTGAGGAACACTTGCTTGTGCAGAAGAATTACCTAATACCATTCCACCTACCAGAACTAACACAAATATACTTAAGATTGAAAATAAGTTTTTTATGTTATTTCCTCCTCCCATTTTATCCCTTTTATAATATCAGAATAAACTGATTATTAAAATGATTAAAAATGACTATACCTTCTTAGCTTCAACATCTTTTGGTTGCTTCATCTTCATCGTTTTACAGTTCCAGTCACTACGTTTTGAACGATCCTGCATTTATTTTCTTTTGGAGCGCATGCCCTTAAGTTTTGTAATGTCATCTTGCTTAAGCAAATGGTTATACATTTCACTGTTAACATCATATATCGCAATTTTCCCTTGATTATTATAATGAATTCCCCAACCATAATTTTTCACTAAAGGAGAAGCCCTGAAACAAGCCTTGGATTTTGAAAAGAACTGTTCTCGAAGTTCAGCTGCATTTTCCGCTTCCATTTGATTTTTGATTAAATATGTTTTGAATTGGACGTCTTCTTGTGTAAATTTATAGGGGTTATTGTTAATTAAATCATGCTCGATATAAGCAATGGTGGGTTTTTCGTTTTTGATGACAGGGACCTTTGCTGAAGAAACCTTTGAATCCTCTGAAATGGTAATAAGTGTGTTTTTATAACTCATATAACAACCTCCTTAGTCTACATACCATATCATACCATCATTTCCCTCCGCCATCCTGCCCCTTTAGCTCTATAAAAAAGCGTCGCTTCGCTATGTCTTCATAGCAATACAGATGATGAAAGGCTTTCGTTCATTAAAGGGAGTTGAAGAAGGGCAATCATTATAGGAATTAATCCACTAAAAAAGGCTACTTAACGTAACCTTTTTTGTACAATCATATTCTATTTATCTTTGACTTTAAGGGCCTTAATTACTTCTTCTGTTGCCTCAGCAATAAGCTCATCGTTATAATCAGCCTCTTTTTCATCACGACTTGAAAGTACAGCAAGAACAATAGGATCTCCTTTTGATGGCCAAATGATCGCAATGTCATTTCGCGTACCATATGATCCCGCTCCAGTCTTATCAGCCACTACCCAACCTTTCGGCACTCCAGCACGAATTAACGCATCTCCAGTAGTATTTCTCTTCATCCAATCTATTAAAAGTTCACGTTTCTCAGTTGGAAGTGCATCTCCCAATGTAAAAGCCTGAAGACTAGTAGCAAGTGCTATTGGTGTACTCGTATCATGCGTTTCACCAGGATTAACTACATTTAAATCTGGCTCAATTCGCTCGGGATTGGTAACATTATCTCCAATTCCCTCCAGTACTTTTTTAAATCCAGCCGGTCCCCCCAGTTGTTCAAGGATAAGGTTTCCAGCAGTATTGTCACTGTATCGAAGCGAAGCATCAGCAAGCTCCTTAAGAGTCATCCCCGTATCAACATGCTTTTCGGTAATCGGATTATAATTAACAAGATCCTCACTGGTATAGGTAATTCTTTGATTAAGGTCTTCTATTGATTTCTGGTGTAAAAGTGCCCCTACAGCCAGTGCCTTATGAGTAGATGTAAATGCAAATCGTTCGTTCTCATGAAATTCCACGGTTTCTTTCGTTCCTGTATCAATGGCATAGACTCCAAGCTTTGCATCATATTCCTTCTCAAGTTGTTCAAATTTCTTGATTGTGGCTTCTTTTGCCGTATTATTTTCCGATGTTTGGTTAGTTCCCCCGGTTTGTTCTGTTTCCGACTGTTGTACAACCTGTTTTTCCTCATCTGAGCAGCCTGTAACCATAAGCACCAAGCCTATTGGTGCCAGTATTTGATAAAACCATCTTTTGTTCATCATGTAAACCTCCTAATTATTTGATTAGACTCTTATGTACGAATTGAAAAAACAACCTCATGCAAGGAGCTTTAACAGATTACGTTTGTAGTCTGATTACATCTGTAGTATAGTATTACATATGTAATCAAAGAAAGTCAATTCTTTATTTTTTTACCATCAAGCCACTATAAGTTTGCTATATACCTGTTTTTTAAATTTAAAAGTCAAGAGAGGTGGTATTGAAGGACATGTTTTTAACCTACTTTACAATAGGTCTATTGGTGTCTTCATTTTCCGTTACTGTTATCCTCCTTATACGAAAGTGGTTTGGAAGACAATTAACAGCAAAATGGCACTATCATTTGTGGATGTTTCTTTTTATGGCTTTAGCACTTCCTTTCATACCAACTGATTTATATAATTTTAGTTCTCTCTTTAGCAGCGGGGACATAAATCAAATTAATGCACCCAGCTCTAATATGAAAAAAACCGGGACTGATATGATGCAGGGCCTACACCTCCTACAAGACTTTTCTGTATCGGTCAATCGGCCGGACCTGTCCTTACTTAATAGGGGAGTGATGGGTTTATGGTTGTCAGGGATGCTTTTATTTACCTTTACTATGGTTCGTGGATGGCTCACTATCAGAAGGATTAAGAATTATTCTTCTCCGTTTTCCAATCAAGAAGTCCTCGTGCTTTTCGAAGAATGCAAGAAAAGACTGCAGATAAGAAAACCAATAGAGATTGTTATTTCGAATAGAGTCCAATCTCCAATGATATTCGGGCTTTTTCAAACATATATCGTCTTACCTTCTCAGCATGAAAACTGGCTTAGCTTGAAAAATTACGAGTATATCTTTCTTCATGAACTGAATCACTATAAAAACAAGGATTTGCTGACAAATTACGTGATATTGTTCTATCAAATCATTTATTGGTTTAATCCCCTTGTTTGGCTTGCTTTTAGAGAAATGAGATTGGATCGGGAAATCGCATGTGATACATCTGTTTTACAGTTACTGGATGATCATTCCATTAGTGAATATGGAAATACTATCATTAATTTTTTGGATCTTTCAAAACGGTCAAGTAATCTGCAGTTGGTGACACAATTAAACGGTTCGAAGCTTCAAATCAAAAAACGAATTGAACAAATTTCCGCCTATAAGCATTCCGCAAAAAAATCATTTAGAAAAAGCGTCTTCATTTATGTGTTGGCCAGTATCATTTTGACAATCCAATTACCTTTCGTTTCCGCATTTGCGACGGAAAACGACCGATACTATTTTAAAAATGACGGAGTGGTTTATGAGGATTTACAGCAATTCTTTAAAGGGTATGATGGAAGCTTTGTTTTATATGATCATAACGCACAGCAATATCGCATTTATAATGAAGAAAAAAGCACTTTGCGGATATCACCTGATTCCACATACAAAATCTATAGTGCCTTATTTGCTCTAGAATCAAATGTGATATCACCCGAAGAATCCAAACTTTCATGGGATGGGACGGAGCAACCCTATGAAGCTTGGAATATGGATCAGGATGTTTCATCTGCTTTACAAAAATCTGTAAACTGGTATTTCCAAGAATTAGATCGTCGAACAGGATTTGAAACAATTCAATCCAATCTACAAGAGATAAACTATGGGAATTCCGATGTATCTGGGGAATTTAGTGAATTCTGGAACGAATCCTCATTAAAAATTTCTCCTGTCGAACAAGTCCAACTGCTGCAAGCCTTTTATAACAATCAATTTGAATATAAGGAAAGGCATATCCAAGCCGTGAAGGACGCACTGCTCTTAGAAAAGAATGAAGAAGCTCGCCTATCAGGAAAAACAGGCACAGGAGCAGTGAATGGAAAAAACATCAATGGTTGGTTTATCGGGTATGTAGAGACGAAGAACAACACTTATTTCTTTGCTACCAATATACAAAATGAAGATGATTCATCCGGAAGCAAAGCGGGAGAAATCACTTTATCAATTTTAAAAGATTTAGGAATCTATAATGAAAATGAAGGGGAGAAATATGGAGAAAAACATTCCTAGTATATCAGAATCAGAATGGGAAATCATGAACGTACTTTGGGATAAAGCCCCTCAAACAGCGAATGACATCATACTTTCCTTACAGGAAAGTACCGATTGGAAACCGAAAACCATACGGACCCTTCTCGATCGATTGGTTCAAAAAGATGTAGTAGGTGTCAATAAAGATCAAAGAGTTTACACCTTTTACCCGCTTTATTCACAGGAAGAGTGCCAGCGTGCCGAGACCGAATCATTTATCAAACGTATCTATGGAGGGGCCATGAAATCCATGCTTGTCCAATTCATTCACGAAGATACCCTATCTGATGATGATATCAATGAACTGCGCACTATTTTAAATAAAAAACCTAAAAAGTAATCCTATTAAAAAGGTCGATATGGAAATTAAACATCTATAAGAATAAAGAAAGCCTACAATCCTTGTTATGTAAGGAAGGGGGCTTTCTTTTATTTCAGTTATTTTGACTTTTCTCTATTTTTCAAATGGAACTCGGGGATCTTCGTCTTTATATCGAGAATAGGTCGTGCCTGCACCATTTCACTTAAAATAACCTGTTCACTTTCGGACGGTTCATACGCTTGTTCCAAAATAAACCATTTGCCAAATAAAAACAAATTAAACCCTATACTGATTATCAATATTGTTATTAAAATCTTATTCTTCATATATCCATCCCTGTACCTTTATCTATCTCGATAGTTCCCGCCTCCTGTAATTCATTTAAACGACTTAAACTCTCTTCTTTATTAAAAGAACTATGCCAACGATAATCATATTGATCCAATATACGGTAATGGTTACTAATCAAGTTTTGTTGCAAACGAAAATCCTCTCTATACTCGATTTCTTTCCACCATATCTTACCACCCATTGTTTTTTCTTTAGGCGTACCACCATTTTTGCTAGCGATTAACTGAACAAAATCTACTGGATCGTCACCTATTGATGATATCAACAATTCGCTATGATTAAACAAAGCACAAAATGCAACAACGGTGGTCCAATTGGCTTCTGTTCTTCTTTTTTCAATTTGAACTAGTGTTTTTTTTGAAATCCCTAGAATTTCAGACATCTTATCTTGAGAAAAACCTTGTTCTGTTCGGACAAGTTTCATTTTTTCTGATATTAAATTGATGAACTCTTCTTTTTCCATATATACTAAATACTCCTTTTTAGTGTAATTTTACACTAAAAGTATTATTTTTCAATAAAAAAATACCCTTTTTGATTAAAAGGCAACTTTAAAACACAAATAAAAAAGCAAGAAATAACCTTGCTCTAAATAAGTTGAAATGGAAATGTTTCTTAATTAAGACTTGTTGAACTAAACTGCACCTATAGTTCCATAAGAAAAAGCTGCCTTAAAGACAGCTCCGATCTTCAGCTAACGCACCCGTTACTTGAATTAGAAATTTAATTAGCTTTTCTTGGTCCTCTTTAAAAATAAATAACCTAAAACACCTAAAATTAATGCTATACCTCCGTAAACAATAACTTGAAATATAATATCCCCTATAAACATAACCTGTTCCTCCTGTTTCTAAAAACATTTTCCTAAATCTGTATACGAAATTTTCCCTAAAAAGGTTTCATCTGATAGTTTGATTCTAAAAGTCTTAAACTAAACTGCCCCTTTAGTTGCATAAGAAATTGAGCTGCCCTTAATTAAGGCAGCTCCGAACTTCAGCTAACGCACTTGTTTGTTCAATAAATTTTATAATTGAGTTCCTTTATCGTTATTAAACACTCTTTGAATTCCCAGAGTTTAAATTTTGTACTATTTCAATCTGAAATTTATCGGCTATTTTAAACGTAAATTTATAAATGAAGTATCCAAGAATAACACCTAATACATTACAAATTACGTCATCAATATCAACTGTTCTTCCCCTACCACCTGCTATTAGTTCAATAAATTGTATAGATTCTATACTAATTGATATAACAAATCCTAATAGTACAATATTTTTAAAATCCTTAAATTTATTCCATATTATCGGTGATAATACACCCAAAGGCATCAATAATAATATATTCCCACCCACATTTCTAATAATTAGTCTAATCATAAACACGGTATCACCATCATATGCAATACCTATTTGTTTAATACCGTTTATAATTCCAACAAATGGAGTGAGATTTAAGCCAAACTTAATATTTTGCATATTAAAATCAATCCATAAAGCTAATGGAAACAGTGTAACGGAAACAACCATAAGTATGTATAAAACAAAAAGAAAATTAATAACTTCCCTTAACCAATATACTTGTTTTTGTTTTTTAAATTTAAACCCTATTAAAATACCTCTACCAGCCAAATAACATATAACTCCAATTCCAATAAGCAAACTACCATTAATTAAATACACTCCATTAACCCCTCCTTTCAGCTCAAACAAACCTTATTTTACCATATAATATTACCTTGGTTAGAATTTAATTCTGCTCGTTCATTATCACCAATAAAACCAAGATATTATTGCGTTTCTTTATGAACATCCTGCCCCGTTAGTTCCATAAGAAAAAGGCTGCCTCAGCAACCCCTGTTATTGAGCTAAAGCACCCGTTAGTTTAAGTACATTCCTTCACAATCTTTGTAAATTGAAGAAAATATCACTCCATTTAAATTAACCTTTTATTATCTAACAATTCCTCCTCATCACATTTTATATTGATGAATTTAATTAAAGACGCAGTTACTACTTACCTTTTCGGTAAATGAATACTGTTTTGACTTTTCCGTATAGATTCGGTATTGAATGTTGTCTAATGATTCCGTCTTGTATATGCTTTGTAATCACATGAGCATCAGTTCCTCTTCGAATACCTCTAAAAATCGCGAAACACCAAGACCTCCTATCGCAATTTTTTCACAATCCGAAACAATACGATGAAGCCTAAATCTTATATATATCCTCTTCGTTTGGCAGAGAAGAAATCGCTCCTACCTTCGTACATACGACGGCACCTACTTTATTTGCAAAAAGAATGATTTCTTTAAGTTTACTAAAATCATTAAGAATTGTGTCATAGGACTCAAGATTTGCAAATTGAAATAAAGCAGCACCGACAAATGCATCACCAGCACCAGTTGAGTCAATTGAATTTACTTCGACGCTGTTTATTACACTCATTCCACTTCCATTAGAAAGAAGAGTGCCTTCCCATCCAAGGGTAACAGCCACTATTTTTGCCCCTAAATGATGGAGCATTGCTATTCCATCATATTTATCCATTTTTCCCGTGATTAGTTCAAGCTCTACTTCGCTTACTTTTACAAAGTCAGCCATTGATATACCCTTTCTGGCTAAACTAATAAATTCAGCCACTCTATTTTCCCATAAATCATGCCGGAAGTTAGGGTCAAACGATAGAAAGATCCCCCTATTTTGTGCAAATTCCATTGCCTTTAAATAAGTTGTTTTAAAAGGGTCTTCCAGAAATGCAGTTGCAGATCCAAAGTGAATGATCTTTGCACCACTTAATCTATCTAGGTATAAGTTATCCTCTGTTAAATTTCGATCCGCTCCTCTATTGAATACAAAATCCCTTTCACCATTTGCTTGTAAAGAAACAAATGCTAAAGTAGTTGGTGCCAAATCATCAGTAACAATCATCGATGTATCAACCCCCACCTCTTTTATCGTTTCTATTAAAAATAATCCAAATGGGTCATTTCCTACTTTTCCAATAAGACTCGCTTCCCCACCCAGCTTTGAAATAGCAGCTGCGACATTCGCTGGTGCACCCCCTGCTTTCTTTAGAAAATGATTACCTTCCATTAAATTAACATCAATATCTGTACAATAAAAATCGATCAAAAGCTCCCCAACGCATATGACTGCGCGGTTTGTTTTATTCATTTACATTACATCTCCATTCTTGTGATTTAGGTAAAATGAAAGGCTATCGATCATTTTCGACAGCCTTCATAAACTCTTACTATCAACCCATCTTTAATAGGATTGAAATGTAGTCTTTATCTTTTCCATATACTCTTTAAAGGGTATATTTTCAAAGACTTTAATGTAACTTCTCCACCCTTGCTATAAATTTGTAATCCTTTACTTGATGGATCCGGGAAAATTTGATCAGAAATAACCGTTTCACCTTTGTTTCCAAACACTTCTACAGCAGATCGGTCAATGAAAATATGCATTTTCACAGTCCCATTTAATGCATGTAACGGTCCGTCATGCTTACCGACCACATTGTTCCCATAATCAAAGCTTCCTGAATTTGAACGGTCCACGAATAACTGTTTGGTGGCAACATCATAGCCAATAGTCGTATATTCAGTTGCTCCTTTACGAACTTGAAAGCCGAATTCAGTTGCTTTTATATCATCTACATCAAACTCAGCTATCATTTCAAATGTATCTTCTGATAGTTTGGATAGGAGATTACTTTCACCAGATATGACTTTATTTTCATATGAAATTTCTTCACTCTTATCTCGAATGGTTTCTAAAGAAACTGGTGTTTGTTTTAAACGTAAACCTTCTTCTGTCTGAGTTAGCTCCATCTTTCTTGGCAATGTCGTTGAACTTCTCCAAGTAGAAGTTGGTGTATGATTTGCATATTGCCAATTACTCATCCAGCCAATCCAATATTTTTCGCCATTCTTCCCTTCAATTCCGCTCCAATCAACTGCGGCATAATAATCTGCCCCGTAGTCAGTCCATAACACTTGATTGGAAGGGTTTTCATTTTTAAACGTTTTCCCGTCAAAGGTACCTACAAAATATTGCATACCTGACCCGCCTGCAGGAGCTCCATCATTAATGCTTACCTGTAGTACCCATTTTGTTTTTGAAGGGTCACCATCAATTGGTAATTCGATGAGAGTAGGACATTCCCAAATCCCTCCGTTACTGCCATGAGTAGAAGGTATCCACTCTCCAGAAACAGCAGACCAGTCTGTAAGGATGCCGCTTTCTTTCGAATCGCCTTTCTCAGGCTCTTTGGCAACTTGGTCTACTTCATTTGGCATGGCCCCTTCATTATAAACATTAACATCATCCATGTTTATATGACCCCAACCACCTGCAGCTTGGTCTACAGCTTTAATATATAACACTTCTCCAATGTATTTAGAAGCATCCCAGACGTATTTTTGATATTTTTCTTCTTTAAATTTGGTATTGGCTTGTCGAATTAATTCTTGATCATCAGAGGCTCTCACTAACGAAACATAGCGGGTGTTGATATCATTACCACCGCCCAACAGAAAGTTGATTTCTCCGGAGCCACCTAGTTTAAAATATGAGGAGTGCAGTTCACCTGTTGCGTCATCTCCCTTTTGTAGATCAGTAAACCCCCATAAGTGGTAGTTTCCTTGGTGGCCGAAATCCCCTCCCCAGTATGATGGTACATTTGTCACATGATCTTTTGTGAAAGCATTACCTTCGATTGTACTCCACCCAGTTAGATCACCTGTTTCAAAATCATGATTAATAATTTCCTTCTCATCTGTCATGATGTTCTTACCAACTTGAACATCTTGGAATAACGTGGATGAATTCCAAACATTTAAGCCAAAATGCCCTGATGAAAAAGTTGAATCATTTACATCATGAATGAGATTTCCATCTAAAGAAATTTTAATATTTTTTCCATGGGTGCTTGCTTTTAAATGGTACCTTTTATCTGTATCTAGATTTATTGTTTTTTCAGCTAGAATGGATATGTCTCCATTTTCGATTTTCATGATTTTTATTGTATCGTTTAAAGCATCGATATTCGCCATATAACCGTTTGTTGCATGAGGATCTGCACGAAAAACGAGCGAGCCAGCTCCATTGCCGCCTTTTTCCCCAGATATCTCAATGTTTGCTTCATAAAAAAAGTTATCCCCTGTTTGACCACTCATTACAAAAGCATCCTCCGTAGAGGTTCCACTTTTTCCATCCATCGTGTTCTCCCAGCTTCCGTTTACATCTGTCCATTTTGATAAATTGGTTTCAAAGTTAGATGTATTCTTGAACTCCACATTTCGAAAGGCAGCCGTTGAATTCCACGCTGACAATCCATAGTATCCATAATCGAATTCTATATCTGTTTTTTTTATAACCGATTGGTCGTTTACAGAGACTTGAATTTGATCCCCATCTGTTTCCACCTTCACATGGTAGGTAGTTGAGGTTTTGAGGGTAAAAGGTTTTCTCGCAATTTCCTCGTTTGTTCCATCTATATTCTTACTTAATGTTATGACATCGTTTTTGGCATCTAAGCTCGCAACATAGCCGTTCTTTGCACTCCTGTCTGACCGAAAAACTAAACCGCCTGCCCCTTCTCTCCCATTCTTCTCATTAAGCGTAATATTTCCCTCATAGCTAAATGATTCACCTGTCTGGGATGACATGGTATAAGAAGTTCTGTCTAAGCTATTTGCTTGTATTCCACCATCTTCACCGAATTCACTTGCATACTCCCACTCTTTTAAATTAGGTGAGGTATAAAACATGATCTTATCCTTAGCCGCTAACGACATAACCCATTGGTTCGATTCTTCATGCCAAAATACTTTAGGATCGCGCCAATCTTGTAAAGGAGGGTCTGGCATTACGGGATTCCCTTTATACTTTTCCCAAGTTCTTCCTTTATCTAAGCTATACGCTATACTTTGGACTTGCTTATCCCCAGAATGCGTAAAGATGGCAACCATTGCTTCTTTTCCAAAGCCAGCTGTATTGTTCCAATCGATAACGGCACTCCCCGAGAAAATCTGGCCGTTTTCATCCGGCGATAAAGCAATCGGCAAATGCTCCCAATTAACAAGATCTTTACTGACAGCATGCCCCCAATGCATCGGTCCCCATGTCGTTCCATACGGATGATATTGATAAAACAAATGATATTCACCTTTATAAAAAACCATACCATTCGGATCATTCATCCAGTTAGCTTCAGGAGAAAAATGAAATTGATTACGGTATGGTTCATTATAATACCCAGGGTCTTCTGCATATGCACTATTAAATGGTAAACAAGTGACAGTTGAACATATTAGTAGAGTACTAATAATCCTCTTCACCTTTATTTCACATCCCTTTTTTTAAAATCTAAAATGACATGTGATCGTTATGCTGGACTATTTCCGCGCAATCGATCTAATAGGACGGCTGCTACAATGACTCCACCTTTTACAACTAACTGCCAATAATAGTTGACATCCATTAGAGTTAACCCATTACTGATTACCCCCATAATTAAAACCCCAATAATTGTTCCTATTATTTTCCCTTTTCCACCTGTTAAACTTGTTCCTCCTAGAATAACAGCAGCAATTGCGTCTAATTCATACATTTGACCAGCAGTTGGCTGTCCAGAAAACAACCTTCCCGCTAAAACGACTCCTCCTAAACCAGCTAGTAAACCACTAATCGAATACACATTGATTAAAGACTTTTCAACCTTAATTCCAGTTAACCGAGCTGCCTCTTCATTGCCACCAATCGCATAAATATGACGACCGAACATCGTATATTTAAGAACAAAAAACATCACAACATATACTAAAGACATGATATAAATAGGAGTGGGGATTCCGAAAATACTTCCACCACCGATGAATTTAAATGTTTCGTTTTGTAAAACAATTGGATAACCGCCACTAATGACATAAGCGAGTCCACGAACATATGTGAAGCTGCCTAGTGTAACAATAAATGCTGGTAACTTTGCTTTGGCTGTAAGAAACCCATTAATCAGTCCTACTGCATACCCTACTAGTACGCCTGATAACATCGCAATAATAGGATTAACTCCTGCAGAAGAGACCATGACTGAGATAACGCCAGATAGAGCAACTGTTGCACCAACTGATAAATCAATACCACCAGTTAAAATAACGATTGTCATCCCAGCAGCTAAAATAGCAATAATGGAAACTTGTTTTAATACATTCAATAAATTGGCTGTATCTAAAAAATTTGGTGCTGTAAATGAAAGTACTACACACAATAATAATAAAATCATGATCATGCCAAGCCTATTCCATAAAGAATAAAGGACATTTCCTATATTTAGGCGTTGTGAATGTGTAATAGTTTGCGTATTCCCTCTCATTTCTCTCTCCCCCCTTTGGTAGCTAAACGCATAATTGTTTCCTGTGTAGCTTCTTCCTTCGAAAGCTCGCCTGTTAACCTTCCTTCACTCATGACAAGTATTCGATCACTTACCCCCAATACTTCAGGAAGTTCGGATGATATCATTAAAACGGCCAACCCTTCGTCTGCAAGCTTTGAAACAATCTTGTGGATTTCAGTCTTGGCACCTATATCAACCCCTCGTGTTGGCTCATCAAGTAGTAATACCTTTGGTGCAATTGATAGCCACCTAGCGATCACTACCTTTTGTTGATTCCCACCACTTAAGTTTGATACTTGCTGTTCTGGGGAAGCTATTTTTATATTTAAGTCTTCAATATATTGGTTAGCGCTTTCATTTACTTGCTTCCAACTAACAATTCCTGCTTTAGCGTGTTTTTTCAATTCAGCCATTATGATGTTCTCTTTTACGGACATTGATAAAAATAACCCTTGTTCTTTCCTGCTTTCAGGTACATGTGCAATCCTATTAGCAATAGCATCTATTGATGATTTGATTCTAACAGATTGACCATCAACCAATATTTCGCCACTTTTCAACTCGGACAAACCGAAAATGGCCCTAACCAATTCTGTTCTGCCAGCACCAACAAGCCCCGCTAAACCAACAATTTCACCTGGGTAAATTTTTAAAGATACATTCTTTACAATTGTGTTATCAGAAACATTTTTCAATTCAAGTACAGGTGAAACTTCCTTTGGATTTTTTGTGCCAAAGGCTTTTGACCGATTAAACAAGTCCTTTAAATCCCGTCCTACCATCAGCTTTACGAGATGATCAGGATTTGTCTCTTCAATCGGCCCACTTGCAATCCATTCACCGTCACGTAATACAGTGAACCTATTAGAAATTTTAAAGATTTCTTCCATTCTGTGAGAGATATATACAATGGCAACTCCCTGCTTTTTCAAATCATCAATAATTTCAAACAGCTTTTTTATTTCTTTATCTGTTAAAGAGGCGGTTGGTTCATCCATTATGAGTACCTCTGCATTAAAGGATAATGCTCGGGCGATCTCGACCATTTGTTGTTGAGCAACACTTAAGGTCGAAACCAATTGGCGTGGATTTAGATTCGACCCCATTGAATCTAACACCTCTTGGGCACGTTCATGGACCTTATCCCATTTCACCATTCCTAAACCATTTCTAGGAAAGGTGGAACCCATTAAGATATTTTCACTTATTGTTAAATTAGGAGAAAGGTTTAACTCCTGATGAATAACACTAATTCCTTTGTTCCTTGCATCAGTAGGGTCCTTCCATAAAATTGGTTGACCTTTCAAGTAGATTTTCCCACCATTGTCATCAGGTGTATGAATGCCTGCGAGGATTTTCATGAAAGTTGACTTTCCAGCGCCATTCTCTCCCATTAATGCATGTACTTCACCTGGATAAAGTTCAATTCTCACATTGTTCAATACGGTTACACTCGAGAATGTCTTACCAATCCCTTCCATATTCAACACTGGCTTTTTTAGACTTTGTTGGCCTTTAAGGGACATTTCATTCACAGCCATACCTTTATCTCACCCCTTATATTGATTTGAATAGGCTGATTAAAGGAGGAATCCTTATCAGCCTATTTATTGAAAGATTCTTACCAACCTTGGTAAGAATCTAATGTATCTTGAGTCACAATCTCAACTGGAACTTTAATAAGCTCCTCAACTTTTTCATCATTTTTCACTTTCATTCCGATTTCAACAGCTTTTTTGATCATGTTACTAGGTGACTGAGCTGAAGTAGCAGCAATTGTACTTCCTTCCTTTGCCATTGCTTCTGTGGCTTCAGGAGCACCGTCCACTCCGACAATGAAAAATTCATCTTTACGATTCGCTTGCTCTTGAGCAATTTCAACACCAATTGCTTCTGGATCATTAATCGCAAATACAGCGTCAATAGAGCCTGATGAATTAGCTTGTAAAATACTTTCCATCACCGTTAATGCCTTTTCGCGATTCCCTTCTCCATTTTGCTTCGCGATAACTTTAATTTCGGAATCCTTTATTGCATCTTCAAATCCTTGAATACGATCAGATACAGCCGAAACAGGAGGTCCATCAATAATAACTATTTTTCCTTTTCCATCTAATTGTTCAATCACATATTCTCCGGCCAGTTTACCAGCTTGATAGTTGTCTGAAGTAACAGTGGCATCGACACCACCTTCAGCATTGGTATCTACAGCAACTACTGGAATATCAGCCGCTTTAGCCTGTTGAACAGCTGCCGCAATTCCTTTTGTATCAACAGCATTTAAAAGAATGATATCTACCTTTTTCGTAATAAAGTTTTCAATTTGAGCTGCTTGTTTGGCTAAATCATATTCAGCGCTTTCAACTAGAACTTCAGCACCTAATTCTTTTCCTGCTTCTTCAGCACCTTTAGCCATGGAGACGAAGAAAGGGTTTGCTAAACTACCCACCGCTACACCGATCGTTAATTGTTTGTTACCTTTTTGTCCTTCGTTACCGTCTGTTGATCCATTTGATGATTCACTAGCCCCACTACATGCCGTCATCGTGGCAATTACAAACGCCAAAACTAGCATTCCTATTACTTTTACATAATTCACCATATTAGTCCCCCCTAGTTTTTGAAGATGAAAATAATTAGCTACAGAACGAGAAATTGTTACCGCTCTCAATCTCTTAAACTAGATCACCTCCTTAAATGAATATTTTTGATTGAAACAATGGAAGTATGGTTGATTTTGATAGTTTTTTACATTGACTATTTATTGATAACGCTTTCATCTCTTGTAAAACAATAAGATTCCCCTTTACACATTAGAATTATAATTGATTGATTTTGATTGTTTTTGATTGATTTTGATTATATTAGAGCTGTTTGTAATTGTCAACAGTTCCAATTATTACAAAAAATATATTGATAACATAAAATATTAAACGTTCAAATGGAATGTTTAATACATGGAGCAGATTTTCCCTCTTTGTTAATTGGCCACATTACAATAAATCAAGCATTCTTTATTATAGTGATAAAACAAAGAGGAAAATTTCCAATAAAATAATTTCAGAATCTTCAAAAAAAGCTGGTATTCAAACTGTCTGAATCAGACAGTTTGAATACCAGCTTTCCTTCAACGATAGCAAATTTAGTTTTTAGTCCCTCACAATAATTATCTCTGTTTTCTCCTTATATTTTCCTAACGTTATTGTACCTTCTTCATTCGTAATAACTTTCGTCTGGTTTAAATCTGCAAACTTAGAAAATGATACTTCTCCAAATTTTGTATGATCTGCTAATACAAAGGCCTCACGTGACAAAAAGATGGCTCTTTCTTTTATTTGCGCCTCTTCTGGATCTGGGGTAGTCAATCCAAAATTATAATGAATAGCGTTCGTACCCATGAAACACTTATCAAATCTGTATTTTTTTATACTTTCGTATGCATAACGTCCAACTGTTGCTTTGGTAATCTTTTTAACAAACCCACCAATGAAATATGTACATATTTCATTTTCAAGTAATGCATCTAAATGATCAATTCCGTTTGTAATGACAACGATATCTTTTTGTCTTAAATGTTTGATCATCTGATACGTTGTTGTTCCAGCATCAAGATAAACACAGTCGCCGTCCAAAATTAGTTCTGCCGCATATTTTGCTATCTTAGCTTTTTCCTCAAGGTTCTGCGTTATTTTCTCAAACACACTTGGTTCGTCTCGTTTACTATGTAAAAGTGAAGCTCCACCATGTACACGTTTTAAGTAGTTCTGCTTTTCTAATTGATCTAGATCACGACGCAAAGTAGATTCTGAAGTATTTGTTAATTCTACTAGCTCATGAATTTTAACATTCTCCTTTTCTTTTAATAGCTTTAAAATTAATTGATGCCGTTCCGTAATAAGCATGATATGATCCTCCTTCGTATTACACTTCTATTTAAAGGTTCTTCGTGTATTCTAGTTTAATTAATTTTAGTATATAGAATTTTGCAGTGACATGTGAGAACTATAGGGTATCCCCATAAGAAAAAGGAGCTGTTGATCAGCTCCTGGTAATGAAGTACGCACCTGTTTGTTGAATAAACAATTTAAAATCCATTACCCTGGAATATTATTCTCATTAATTCAACAGCCATAAAGTAAACTAAACCAACAAATATATTAAGACCTAAAGCTAATTTTCTCCAAAGTCCTTTCTCACTAAGAAAAAGATATAATGATTCCACATATCATCACTACACGAAAAGTTGTTATTCCAGGGTCAATCACTTGTGCCATATTTCCAGAAAAGAAACAAATAACCAAGATAATTAAAGCACCCTTCTCCTCTAATTAATTTTACCAAATCTCGTTATATATGTATTTTTTTATTATCGGATTATCTTCCCACTTTACATGCATAAAGAAAAAGCTGCCTTAAAAACAGCTCCGATCTTCAGCTAACGCACCCGTTGGTTCTATAAGAATTATTTCAGAGTTGACACAAACTGTGAAATTAGGATTTTTCTAAAATAAACTAAGAAAACAAATAACAGAATAATCCCTTTATCCTTTTTTCTAGTTACAAATTTAGCAAAGATAAAAATAAGGATTATTCCATAGACAGCGAAAAAGACTATGATTGCAATTAATATACCAGTTAAGATTATGTGAATTGAAGAAAATAAAGTATCCAGTGTAGCACTCCTTTTACTACAGGTATTCTTATTGTGGGTATTTGAAAAGAAATTAATGCATAGTATGAATACACTACGCTTCTTAAACTAATCTATCCTTTTCCATATGAAAGGAGCTCCGGAAGCAACCCCTGTCCGTTAGTTGATACCGCACGCTCTAAAAAGAAAACGTTGCGAGAATGGACATATTTTCGAATAAAAAATGTCTATTCTTTTGGTAATATAGAGGCAGCTACTTATCATGAGGCATTTATAACATACGGAGATGATGAAAAAATGACAGGACCCGTTTTGATTTTGACCATTATTATGACGATATTTAAACTAGTTGTTACCTGCCTTCCAACCGATGTCGTCAATTGGCTTTTGAATAAATTTAAGATGCATCCAACACTTAGTGACGGGAATACCGTGATCACGATGGACGGAAAACGATTGGAAGGGGAAGAGAAGAACCAAGTAATTCAGGATGTTAACCATGCGATGGTTTTGAAGAAAAATCATATATTCCCCGGAAACGATTCCTTATTTTTACACCCAAAGAGTGGTGTGAAGCCATTGGTCATTGATACGAAAAAAGGCAAAAGGGATATTCAGTTATTGGTGTTCGTGTACGGCGACCATGTGGATGTTGTAAAACAGGACAAGAAGAAGCTCGTGGCATATAGCATGCGTTCCGAAAGTCTCCAAGAGCGTTCGATGATGAAGGAAATGGATGTAAAAGAAGCATAAAAGGAAGAAAATGAAAAACCACACCATGATGTGTGGTTTTTTGATAGGGAATTATTTATTTTCTGACACGACTTCTTCTTCTCTTATGAGGATGCCTTCATTTTTTGCTCGCTCATATAGATCGCGTTATTGATAATCAGTGACCATTTTCCAGTACGAAGCACACTTTAGCTGAATTAAAAAGCTCAACTCTCTTTATCCATATATATTAGGCAAATGATTGGTCCCGACTTTCTTGTTTAACTATCCTGCCCCTTTAGTTCCATAAGAAAAAGAGCTGCTGATCAGCTCTTGATAATGAAATAAAGCACCCGTTGGTTCAACAAGGGTTGGAAAGGGAAAACACTATTCCCATTCATAATCAGTCACCAGCTCAACCTTTTCCGGCATTATTTTTTGAAGAGAGTCTATTGTTGAAAAGTTTTCATCATTTGAGAATGCGGCTATATAATCGCCATCATGCCCTACCCAAAACATAGTGGAACTCTCATTTAACGTTGCTATCAGGGTATTGGCTATCCATTTTAGTTTAATAAGTCTTGTTCGGTTATTTTTAGTCCTTTTTACGGGATAAGGTGACTCATGTTCCCTTTCCTCCAGTCTGAAGACATCCTGTTTTAAGGACCATAATGATAGGTTCAACATGCTCCCATTCCCGTGTAAATAAGGATAATATTGTTTAAATTGCTGTGGGCTGCGGATATTTACCTTTACATAGAACGAGTCTTTACTACTCCCCTTCATATAATTGAACTCTATATTTTGCTTCTTAAACAGCTCTTCGTACTCTTCTAGTTGAAAATCATAGATTTCCGCAAGTGAATAAATAGGGTAATAATTTGGGCTCTCCAGCCAATTGCAAAAGAATTCTTCATGGGCTTCTGCATAATCCCCATCAATATAACAAGAAAACTCTACGATATATTTGAACTCACCGGTTATCTCAAAAGGATAAGTGGCTTCTGGGCCAGGCTTAGTTATTATTTCTTCTGGAGGGAAGTGGCTTATTTCTACCTTCATGTTATTCGCCTCTCTTAAAAGGTTCGGATAGTTACATTTTTATTATATACCACGTGAAAAAGTTGTTTTCACTGGCTTATTAAAGTATCAGTTGTTGAACTAACTTGCCCCTTTTGTTGCATAAAGAAAAAGCGCCCTTAATGACAGCTCCGATCTTCAGCTAACGCACCCTTTAGTTTAATTGCATTTATTCACAATCACTAAGACTTAATAAGGGCTTATAACTTTTCAAATTCTATGGACTTGCAGGAAGGACATTGAAAAGTAGACATATCGGTGTCATTATGAACCCATTTATCAGAACAAAGAGAGCAGTGTAAAACAGTATGCTTTTCTTTAAATTCCATTGATTCTTTTCGGTATCGTTCATAATCGTCGGGGAACATATCCGCTAATGTGCGATACACAAAATTGCCCGTACATTCCTTTCCGTTCCAGTATTCCTTTCCATTTAAGTATTCAATCATATTTTATCTCCCCTAACAATTTATAATTAATATATCATTTCAATCATTTACCTTACTGATGACATATAGCGATTATATAGGTTAGAACATTCCTTCATACAATCCAAGTATATATTTCTTATTTCCTCATTCGGAGATAATTTCAGATAACTTTCACTTTTCAATAAGGAAATAAGAGGTTTCATTTCGTAATAGTATTCGTAATTTTCCTTCTGTGTTAAAAGTTTTTTATAACCTTCTAATATTTTAAAATAATAGCTATCCATCAAACGATATTTACACTTCGATAACTCCAAATAATAAAACCTGTTTATTTCCCCTGACATATATTTAGCAAGATACATTTCGTTATCTCCTAAATAGGCAGGACTGGCTTGTGAGTAGTAACGATACTCACCATCACTATACAGTTTTTTGGAAATGAGAAATTTATGCCAGTTCATTACTTCCTCGTAACGAAATCCTAATGCGCAAGAGATACTTGAAACCATAACAGGTTTACGTTTCAATATGTAATCGATAATCGTAACAATCAAATCACTTTCATCAAGAATGGCAATCGAAGTCCAACAAATATAATTGTTGTCTAAACTGCCTATGATACACACTTCTTTATCAGGGCTAACATAAATATCAAAATATATTTCTTTATCATCTATTTTATAATTAGGTTTTTTACAATTATTTTGATTAACCAAATTATATTTTTCAATTTCCAATACAAAAACCTTCCTTCTATTGAATCAAATATCAATAATTATAAAGAATAACTTTTACTTATTATTATTCACCTTTAGCTCCATAAGAAAAAAGAGCTGCCAAAGCAAATTCCGCCTATACCATGTGGTTAGAAATCCTGCGAATAAGCAATTTTCCGAGCATTGCCCATTAAACTAGGGAAGTTCTATAAGAGGTATTTATAACGTTAAGGAAAATTCCGATATTAAAAAGCCAATTTCTCAGCATTAAAATTGAGAAATTGGCTTTTTTCGTTACTCTTAACGGAATAATTCTATTCGTCATTCAACAGTTTATAATCAACCTTCGTTGTAAACGGCTTGGTTTAACTTGAATGGCACCTTCTCAGCTCTTTGGAACTCCCTCACTGGGCTCCTGCTGATATCTCGACGGTCAAATAAATGCTATAACAATAAAGATTACTTACTTACTTTTAAAAGAAACTGATCGATACGTTCTTTTTGCCGAAAGTGGTGACGGAAGTGCATTTCGATTAGCTGAAAATATTCCTTTGCATTTAAATATCCCATTCTCCGGTGCTGAACTTTCTGGCTGGCCGGAATGTCAGAGAGCTTTCTCTCGATCTCTTGCATTTTCTCAACGATTTGAAGTAGTCCTTCCTTTACTTCTTCTTTTCCTGCAGGATTTGGCGGTGTGAAATCCGGTGTATCCGGACCTTTTAACCTGACTGGAGGAAACGTCCCTTCTTTGAAAATCGACTCGCCTATTTCTGTTTTTTCACCGCCATCGGAAGTAGTGCCATTAACACATTGCTCAATGGCTTTCAAATGGAGACTAAGGGTACTCTTTATTAAATGATTGTACATTTGTCCTAATGACCATTCATCCTCAGAAGGCTTCCTCGTAAACTCATCCAGCGAATATTTACTTAACTCTTCAATATAGTATGCAGACACCTGTTCGAATCGCTTCAATACCTCTTTTGTATCCAATAGATCTCCCACTTTCTTTATAATTTTTCTTTCTCCTTAATGTTATTAACTTCGACTAACTTACAAATAATCCCTTCTCGCCTATTCAAGAAAGTAGTGATTTCGGTTCATCATGTTTATAAACGATTAGACTTTATTTAGGTACTCTTCTTAAAACATATGAAGTTCACCTGACAAAATTGTTAGCATATCTCACAATATTGTTAGGTGAACTTTATTAACTTCCACATTATAATTTTTATAGATAATATTTACAAATACTTAAAGAGAGGAAATGTTATGAGAGCCCAAAAAGACAATCATCCCATAATTATGTTTGATGGTATTTGTAACTTGTGTAATCATTGGATCCAATTTGTGATAAAAAGGGATCCAAATGGCATATTTAAATTTTTGTCTCTTCAATCAGAGTTAGCACGCTCAATTATGGAAAGCCACAATCTAACTAATAAAGAGTTGGATTCTATTATCTTGATTGATAACGATCAAATATTCACTGAATCTACGGCTATCTTATACATTTTAAATAAACTTAAAGGACCTATAAAATGCCTCATTCCATTATGGATGATACCTAAATTGATTCGGGATAAAGGTTACCGTTTCATTGCAAAAAACCGTTATACCTGGTTTGGTAAAAAAAGTGCTTGTATGATACCGACACAAGATATAAAAAACAGATTTATTGAATAACTAAAATGGAAAGTAGGATAGATAAATAATGAATAAGAAAAGTTCCCTTAAGAAACTTAAAATGAGTACGATTACTGCGTTGAGATGGTATTTAGCTTTAACCTTTTTCATTTATGGGATGGCCAAGATATATCCAGGACAATTTTCCACCGGGGATTTTATATTTGATTCCACCAAGGACTCCGCTATGCAATTAGCTTGGCACTTCTTTGGTTACTCCCATACTTATAATTTATTTATAGCATTCGGAGAGTTAACAGCAGCCTTGTTATTATTAATTCCAAGAACAGCAACATTAGGGAATATTATTTACCTGCCTATCACAGTAAATATCACTATCCTTAATTACTGTTTTGGCATACCAGCGCTCGGCATTAGTTCTGTATTGACACTTATGAGTATTTCCCTTCTATTATTTGAATATAAAAAGCTTAGAATGATCTTTTTAGCAAATCCAGTTATCGGTAAAGAGTCGATACAACCTAAAAAAATTAAGAAACAGGTGAATATAAATTGACTATAGTAAATTTTCTTCTTTTACTTTTAATCTTTTCAATATCTTGTTTTTATTATTTTGTTGTAAAAAAAGATTCTTGATCCATAATATTGTTGGCATAATCACTCTTTAAAAAACCATCAAAAATAAAACCCCTTGGCGGCCAATGGGTTTTATTCGCCTATGCTGTAGGTTTGAAACCAAAAACCCACCCTTACATCCAATCCTTTCCATGTTCTCGAATGAAGTTAATATCGTTTTGATAATGTTCAAGATGCCCTTCCTCTATCATCTTTTGAAAAGTAATCTCCCCTTCACTGGCTTTTCTTGTAATTGTTTTACATAACCCTTCTAATCGCAGCAATACCATTTCCAAATAGTCTGCTTCTATTCCCTCACCGTAAGATTCAAGAAACAATCTGATTCTTTGTTTTATACGGGTACCATGCTGTAATGAATGGTAATAAACTTTCTCACCTGCTTCAGAAAGATGAAATCTGCTTAAGGGAACGCAAGTATAAAGTGTGTAAGCTATGTCCCAAAGTCTTGGACCGGGTCCAGCAACATCAAAATCAATAATACCCATTGGTTTTTTATGATTAAAAATAATGTTGTACATCGCAAAATCATTATGGCACAGCACCTCAGGTTGATGTGGGGTGTTATCAATCGGTTGCCAGCTATCATCAAATGAAAAATCACTGACAGAATCATGATAAAGACGGAGCATTTTCGCTATTTCCATTAAGACATCATCTGACCACATGTATGCCTTTAAAGGATAATTACCAGCTTCTCCTTCAATAAATGATAATATTTCTCTTCTTTTTTCATCAATACCTAAAAACTTTGGTGCATAACTGAAACCTTTATTCTCCAAATGCTTTAATAGCTTATGAATTTTGGGACTATCAGGCTTTAATTCCCGTCGAACAGTATCTCCTGAACGATAAACATCAGAAACATTCCCCCCTGTTAGCATTTCTTCATTATCAAGGTTTGACATCCATGGATCCCTCCCTAAGATGACTTTCTATAACACGTATAACAATTCCTGTTTGTTCAACTAAACTGTCTTAAAGTAAGTTCCGACCTTCAGCTTATGCACCCGTTTTTAAGGACATTCTTAACTCTTTACGACTTACGAAACATTACTTAGAAATATTCATGGACGGATACGATAAAGGCAGGGATTTTAGTAAATTTGTACAAGCATGTTTTGTTTTATCTCATATATATAGTAGAAAAAGGAGTGATATTTATGAATTTAAGTAATGATTTTTTATGCCGTCATAATCCATTCTGCGGTCATAGTTCATCCAGCCATGATAAATCATCCTGCTGTGATAAGTCATCCAGCCATGATAAATCATCCTGCTGTGATAAAACATCCTGCTGTGATAAAGCAAAGGACAAAGGGCATAAACAAAAAAGATTTTCGCCAATCGGACAAGCATGTCAGACCCGACAACAAATAAGTGAGTTTTTAAGAAATTCTACCATAGGTTCAATCATTGGATTCACTACAACCGCTGAACCATTTAAACCTATATTTGTAGAGTTACGCAGTTTTGATGCTGTTACTGGACAAGTAGTAGTTACTGACAGAGCAATGGGTAATTTCACTATTAGCCTTTCATCTATTTGTTCCGTTAAAACGATTTGCCCCGTTACAACGCAACCGATGTTTAATGCTTAAGACTTTATAGAGGATTGGGAAAATTAAAAACTCCCCTATGGGAGATGGGGGTCAGGAAGTTCTGAATGACTCCTTCATATTCTTCTCTATTCCAAGCAAGGTGAAAAAAGGCAATTAATTTATTAATTGTCTTTTTGCTGTTTTGTTAGTGTCATAAACGCACGCCCCCTACTTAGCCTGCTCCAGGGAATAAATAAGAAACATGATATGCAAAAAGAGAACATCAGGGGGATTGTAAATCTCCTTGATGTAAAGCTTGCCTCGGATGGTATGACTACACTTTTAATACTCTAATTACGTCTCTTGCTTTTTTAGCAAAATCTAGTGGTGATTCAAGGGATTTTTAGAATAATTAGATACATAGAATGCAGATGGAAATTTATAAAATAATTTTCAGCAAATAAAAGCACCCTGTAAATGATGCTAATATTTTACAAATCAACTCCCGAATTTTTCATTTTTTATAAAGAAGAACTCCTGTCGCTTTATTTCCCCAAACCGCAACTCCGCTTCCTCCTATTCCACAACACCCGATTCTAAAATTTCAACTTTAGCATTCACATTTATCGGGATAGAAGTATAAATTTCATCCCATTTTTTCTTATCCCAGCTTCTAGTCCTCGTTCGTACTTGTTCGCCAATCCCTAGGGGATCAACATGTAGTTTTTGAAAATTCCTCACTAAATTTTCCGAGCGTTCCTTCACATCTTTGGACATTTTATCTTCTATAATTTTAATCATTTTAGGAGTTACTTCATCACCGGTATATTCTCGCAATAGTGCCTTTATCTCGAGATCGATCGTTATAGGAGTATCTGTCATCGGCTTTGAAATCTTATAAGACCTTTTTGTTTTTATATTGTTGACGGAAGCAAATTCTCTCCCTTCAATTTTTGTAGAGAACCCTTCCTTGCTTGTTGTATTTTCATATAACATTTTGAAAATAACATTTTCTCGGCTCTTAGTCTGATACACGTATTCCCCTTTACTATTAAACATGGCATTTCCTTTAATATAAACTTTCCCATCCAATGCTTTTACGATAGGTAAGAATGGGTCCATTCCTTCAGAGTAATGAGCATACAAAAAAAGATGGAGGTTAGTTTTAGGCAACATACCCATTTTTATATTTTGTTCAATTGTATTAGATAAATAAATTCCTTTATCTATGTTGCCAAACTGCGGGCTTAACACACCCTTTGAACTCCCTTCGACAATGCCGAGTTTTAAAGTAGTTCCAATTGAAGGGTCTCTGATTAATGTATCAATTAGATAGAATATTCCTTGTTTCGCAAGCCTTTTTTCGTATAAGACCACCTCTAATTTCCCACTAAATATGGGTCTTTCAGATTGCTGATTCATCTCATCTCGCACGTCTTTACTAAGTGATGATTTCGAACTAAAGGTAATATTTTTAATGGTTTTATCAGGATAATAAAGAGGTGTTACAGCGATAGCTTCGAAATGAGTCTTATCGACATAATCATATCCGATGGCTGTTGCCAAATTTATTTCATCGAGAACTTTGCTTTCCACCCCCATGCAGCCTGAGAGAACACTAATTAAAAGAAGTATCAGGGCCAATTTCGCGAATAAAATTCTCATTTTTTATCTTCCTTTTTATTTGACATGACAGTAGATAAACAAACCAGAAATAAGACATAAGGAATTTCCAAAATCAATCCTAAATTTGAAATGTAATCCACAAATTGATTAATCATTCCCCTGCCTTTAATTAGATTTGTCATCACAACCAATAAAATTAATAGTAGAGCATAAATTGTTTTCTGCTTCATTTTAAAGTATTGTGAAATCCCCCTTGCCGAAACCCACATATAAAGACATACACTAGGTACTAAAACTAAGACCCATGTAGCGATTCCTATGTACTCAAACCGTTCAACAAAAGGCATTTGTACAATTCCCCAAAAGGACAAAGTTGCCCAAATATATCTACTGATTTGGCCTTCACTGTAATACCCTATTGTCAGGATCGTTAGGCATAAATAAAGGAAAACAGAAGTAAGATTTCCTAGTTGCGCCCACTTTTGTGAACTATTACGATGCTTAACCAATGGATAATACATCATTAAAGTGGAAACGCCTAAATAGCTATATGACATTTGCTTAGATGCAAGGGCCATGTCTTTAAGAGAATGATCCCATATGGGCAATAGGTTGCGAAAATGTGTAAATTCCAGCGGGAAATAAAAAGTTAGAATTAAATAAGAAGGGATACTGATCCCTAAAAAACAAAAACCGGCGACCACTCTAAACCCACCTAAAACCACATAATAAATTAATAAAGCAAATATGGAGGTCACCAACCATGTGTTAATTTGGGGGAATACCCATGATTGAACGATTTCAAGATAGGATCTTAAAACAGAAATACCCACCATCAGCCAATACAGTATCCAGATGATATTTAGTAAACCGCCAAGCCACTTTCCAAAAAGTCGTTTCTGTATGCCTATTAAGTCCATATCGTGCCGATTTAATAGCTTGTACATACCCCAAATACCCAATGAAAAGACTACACCACTTATAATGACCGCCATCCAAGCATCATGGCCAGCAGATTGAATAATTATCCTTTGAAATCCCAGGACCCCTACACCCACTTGAATTTTAACGATTAAAAAAAAGACTAGAAATGGCGAGATTTGATCACTTTTATCGTTCATGTAAGAAACCTCCACTCTCACTTACTCTTTAGAATCCTCCTTGGGTTCTAACCGAACAGTGTCTTCCGTCTGAACCTCAATTGGACGTTTAGCCTGAAGAAAAAATGGTAAACGTATCAAGGCATCCCGCATATCATAAATCCTTGGCGGATATAACGGTTCAAGAAATGGCCTCCCTAAGGAAGTTATCCTCAGTAAATGCACAAGCAAAAAACAAAAACTGATAGCTATACCCAATAATCCTAAAAAATAAGCCATGAGTAGGAGAGGAAATCGAATTAAGCGAATGGTATTACCCATTTGATAAACAGGTGTAGTAAAAGAACCAAGAGCCGACAATGCAACAAGAATTAATAATACGTTACTCGTCAGCCCTGCTTCAACAGATGCCGTCCCAATTACAATACCACCTACGATACCTATTGTTTGACCTACTTTAGTCGGCAGTCTAGCTCCTGCCTCCCTGAGAAGTTCGATGGCTAATTCCAAGATTAATGCTTCTAAAATCGGTGGAAATGGAATACCGCTACGAGAAATCACAAGCGTACTGACTAAATCCTTTGGGATCAACTCATAATGATAAGTGAGAACTGCGACATATATGGGGGTCATTAGGATGGAAAACAATACAGCAAAAAAACGAATAAGCCTAAAGAATGAGGCAATCGTCCAGTTGAGAAAATAATCTTCGAATGCCGCAAAGTATTCAAAGAATGTGGAGGGCCCAAGTAAGCCATGTGGAGCTCCATCCACCAAGATCACTACTTTGCCTTCTCCTAGTACCGCAGCCAATCGATCAGGTCGTTCCGTATCGATAAATTGAGGAAAAGGAGAATTTTTATTATCTTCAATCATTTGTGAAATATAGGAGCTATCAATTATTTGGTTGACCCTTAAATCAGATATGCGCTGTATGACGGTTTCTACATTCTCCTTATTTGCAATTCCTTCTATATGAAGCACAGCCACTCTTGTTTTGGATAACTTCCCAACAATAATTTCTTCAACAGCAAGTTCTGCAATTGGAAGCCGTTTTCGGATTAAATATAAATTCGTATCAAGTGATTCAACCAGTGCCTCTTTCGGACCGACAACACTGAACTCCACCTCTGGCAGTGTAACTTGCCTCGAAGTGTTATTTGCTGCTTTAACTAAAACTGCCTGATCAGATTTATTTAATGTTATGGCTATATAACCCATTAACAGCTGACTTTGTAGTTCAGCAGGATTTTTTGTGAAAACAAGCCCCTCTATTGGCAAGTTGTGTACAAGCTCCTCCAGAGTTGAAGAATTTGTATGTAAATAAGGAAGGAGGTCTCTATGCATTATATCTTTATCAATTAATGTATCGAAAAAAGATACACAGTATATTTCATTTTCAAAATTGAGAGTAAAGCTTGTGAAGTCCTTGGACTTTTGCAGATGTTCGAGTACATCAGTGAAGTCTGTAGATTTATGATTTTCTTGCTTTTTAAAGAATGAATATCTTTTCAACAGACTCCACTCCTTTGATTGTAAGATATGGATATTATTAACGAATGGTAGGATTTTATACGCACGAATACTTAGTTGAAATTACTGATTAAAATTAGCGGCCAACTGTAATTTTCAATAAATTTATTAGTGAGTTTTAATCGGTAAATGAAAAGGAATCATTAAAGGGAGTTGTATTGTCTACTACTCCCTCGTCCATTGAATATTTGTTCAGCCTATAACGAATAAAGATGAATCCACCCCAATACTCTAGCCATTCCCATAGATTTCTAGCATTCTTAAAAAACTTCATAATTAGGCTTGCAACAGAATGGATTCCCTGTTATATTACAATCAATTAAATATTTTCTTACTTCAAATTTTTTTGAAGTGAGGATAGAGGAGCAAAGACCATTAGTACACATTTTGAGGAGAATGAGATCCTATGACTATTGTGGAAAGGGGAATTTGCCGAAGCGGAAAGAATCTCATGTTCTTGAAGCTGGTTCTGCTATTGAATAAATACAGGACTGTCATATAGGAAACTATATGGAGGGCTATCTTATGCGCGGAAACATTTTTTGGTAAATATTGTTTCTAATGCAGCAGCGAATCCTCGTTGTTGCTTTTTTGCGTTTACTCCTGAATGGCCCTAACCACCTCTGAATATTTTTAAAAATTATACAAAAGGGTGTGAAGTTATGAATTTTGGCCAAGTTTTAACCGCAATGGTTACCCCATTCAATCATAATGAAGAGGTTGATTTTAATGCTACGAGAACTTTAGTAAACCATTTGATTGCTAATGGTTCTGATGGATTGGTAATAGCCGGTACAACTGGAGAGTCCCCTACATTAACTCAAGAAGAGAAAATAGATTTATTCAAATTTGTTGTAGAAGTTGTTGATGGAAGAGTTCCAGTCATAGCTGGAACCGGCTCAAATAACACGAGAGCTTCCATCAGCTTAACAAAGCAAGCAGAGGCAGCAGGAGTCGACGGAATCATGCTCGTCACCCCATACTATAACAAGCCGTCTCAAGAAGGATTATTTCAGCACTTTAGCGCTATAGCCCATTCAACATCATTACCGGTAATGCTTTATAATATTCCAGGACGAAGTGTTGTAAACATGTCAGTGGAGACGATTGTCAGCCTCTCAAAAATCAACAATATCGTGGCAGTAAAAGAAGCAAGCGGTGACTTAGATGCCATGGCACAAATCATAAGCAAAACAACTAGTGATTTTACTTTGTACAGCGGCGATGATGGGTTGACATTACCAGTTTTAGCCATCGGTGGAACAGGCGTCGTTTCGGTTTCTTCACACATAATTGGTAATGAAATGCAAGAAATGATCAATAGCTTTAAAAATGGTGATGTCCTTGGCGCTGCCGCTGCACATCGTACCCTTCTTCCAATCATGAAAGCATTATTTGCCGCACCAAGCCCGGGACCAGTAAAATCAGCATTAAATATGCGGGGGTTACATGTTGGAGGTGTCCGCTTACCATTGATCCCGTTAAACGATGAAGAAGAAACAGCACTGCAAATAGTTCTACAGCCTAGTAACGCAGAAGCCATTTTATTAAATAAATAAAACGAATGATTCTGGAGAAATTTTAACAAGCAGTGCATACTCGAAAGAAATGCACTGTTTTTTTATCCATGTACGACTCAGGTGGAAGAATTTATACTATATATAAAGAATCAATAAGGAGAGAGCCAATGGGGGGTACACACAAACCAAACATTCTTGTATTTAGTCCTATTCAGACAGAGGTCGATGCTTATGCTGAGCGTATCCGCAATAGTGGGTTCCTATCGGTAAAGACAGCGAAAACTTTGGAGGAAGCAGAAAAATATTTACCCGGCACTGAAGTTATTTTGGGATGGAATTTCCCAACGCAATTACTATGTAAACCAGTTGCCTCATCTGTTCGCTGGTTTCAATCAATGGGAGCCGGGGTCAATGATTTGATTGCAGACAAATCAATACCTCAAAACATTACAATAACTCGAATTATTGACCAATTTGGTGCTTACATCTCTGAATATGTATTTTCGTTTCTCTTGGACATAGTGAAAGACGGTCCTCGGATGAGACAATCGCAATTGGAGCGGAGATGGGATCCTTTCATTTCTGAAACTCTAAAGGGGAAAACAATCGGGGTGGCTGGACTTGGATCGATTGGCGCTGAACTTGTACGTAAAGCCCGGGCATTTGATATGAATGTTCATGGGTTAAGCTTTAGTGGAAAACAAGCAACACTCGTGGATCTCCACTTTACTCCAGATCAATGGGGTGAATTTGTAAAAGATCTGGATTATTTGGTCCTGACCCTTCCTTTAACGGATTCCACTTATCATATCATTAACCAGGACCTTATTTTAGCTATGAAACCCAACGCTTACCTTATCAACGTTGGCCGCGGAGCATTGATAGATGAAGGGGATTTACTATCTGTCATGCGAGCAGGACATCTACAGGAAGCAGTCCTCGATGTATTTGAGACAGAACCGCTGCCAAAAGAACATGCCTTCTGGTCCATGCCGAATGTATTTGTCACTTCTCACCTGTCAGGACCAAGTACGATTAACGAAGTGAGCAGCTTTTTCATAGAAAATTTAAGTCGATTTTCAAGTGAACAACCATTAAGTGGAATAGTAGATCGGAACCGAGGGTATTAAACCCGATTTGAATTGTTGTTATTTGCTTGCAATTAAATATTTATTGAAAAGGCCGCATTCTTCAACGGAGGAATGCGGCCTACATTTATTTAGCTTCATATTCCTTTTACAAATCAAAAAGCCCCTCACAAGAGATAGGCTTTTTTTTCGATGGAGATAACGCAAGGCTACCATCCATTTAATATTATCTCCTCATGTATCGTTCCATAAGAAAAAGCTGCCATAAATGACAGCTCCGATCAGTAAACGAGTCTATAAATTGTATAAACAAACTAGTGATGCGAGTAGTGGAAACTGGACATGCTTTGGATGCCGGCAGCGCGAATCACGCTTTTCTGTTCGAATCCAGAACCTCCAAATAGTGCTGATTGTACATAATGCCTAGGATATTCCCAAAGGGATCAACCACGGATGCAGTAATGAACCCCTGACCGCGAACTGTGGGTGCCTCGTGTTCTTTCGCTCCCATGGACAGCAGCTTCTCGAAAGTAGCTGTCACATCGTCGACGTGCCAGTACACGACGGCACCCCCGGCCGCTCCGGTCGACGAACCACCGGGTGCGTAGCGGCTATCGATTAGGCCCAGCTCGTGCTGGTAGTCCCCGAGACGAAACTCGGCATATCCCGGGCGTTCGAAGTATGGGTCGGTACCCAGCAGCTCTGCGTACCACTTCTTTGCCGCCTCTAGATCGTCCGCCCAAAAACTGACGGTGGTGAGTCCTCTTAATGTCTTTGTTTCGCTCATAATCGATTTCCTCCTCAATGTTGAGTAAGTAACTATACTTCAATATTTAGGGTCACCGGGTGATTTCCTAGTTGCTGTTCCGATAGCTATTGTAAACGTCTATGCTGACTACAGTATGTCAGTGCAGGTGAATATTTATCAAAAGTGGTTGAACGTTTATTCCTTTGATTAACTTCGATTTACTTACGAATAAACCCTTCTCTTTTTCAAGAAAATGTCCCAATTGTTGAACAAAGTTTAAACGGCATTGTTGACTAACCTTCCTCTAGCAATAAGAAAAAGCTGCCTTAATGACAGCTCCGTTTCTTCACTAGCACACCCTTTCTTTCAACAAGAGTTGGTTTAGTTCTCATTATATGTAATCGATCTCGAAATGAGTGGATAGTAAATCCATGCTTTGTAAATCCCATTCAAAGGTAAGTATGGCTGATTGTTTTGATTTATGAGCCAGGAGGGGTACACCATTTTTTATGATCATGCTTTCTGCATCCCAAAAACGGACCGTTTCGTCTTCGCCAGTACGATTACAGACTATTACGGGCAGCCCTGTTTCTAGTGACCTTTGTTCCCATTCTCCCTCCGGACCATGTAATCCGGGACCCCAAGAAGACGGTGCAAGTAATATTTCTGCTCCTTTTTCAGATAAGGTGCAAGCAATATCTTTGTTATATGCGTCTGCACAAATCATAATACCAACCTCAACATTGTCTGTTTTTATTGGCTCCAATACTTCCCCTGAAGCTGACCAATCATCAATAACACTGATTTTTCTCTGTTTACCTATTAAATGACCTTTTTTATCTATGACAAACACAGAATTATACAACTCTCCATCACTGCCTTTTTCAGGGCAGCCCAAAAATACAGTGCTTTTCAAATTCTTTAGTTTACGGCCCAAATTATTCATCCAATCATCAGGTTGCTTGTTAATCCACCCAGTCCCAACCTTATGATTGAATTGAAGTCCGCTGACACATAGTTCGGGTGTTATAATCCATTCGGCATTATTATTTGATGCAATATGAATGGCTTGTTCAATTAGTTTTTGGTTATGCTCCACATCACCAGCGATGGGCAATAGGTGGAGTAAAGCTATTTTTATTTTTCCCATAGTGGTCTCCCAAACATCAACTTATATTAATGGCCATGCTTGTAATGATTGTAGCATGGACATGGATTGGCTTGTTCAAGTAATCTATCCCGAAAAAGAAAAAGCTGTTTCCTCCCCTATCTCTAAACAAGCCTTTGCTCTAATGAGCAAAGGCCGTTTTTACGAGTTTCTTCTATATATACACCAAATTTGCCAAAAGTGCCCCCATTCGTATACCTATACTTTTACGAACGAATAATTTGTTCTTTGGATATCTGCTTTGAAGCATCGGGAATCTTTCGTATTTTATAATTAATCATATCTGAAGAGTAAACCATGATACTCACCATTCCTCCTTTGATTGTGGCCCGGATCAGGATCGGTTGATTGTACTTGTTTTTAAAACTAAAATCAGGCCCATACCAGCTTACTGTAGCATCGCGGCCAGATGGAACATACGCAACGCTCCTTGTATGGGAATAGCGTTGAACCGTTTGCAACCCTGCATTGTCGATAGCATTAAACAAGGTGGATGAAACCTGGCAAATCCCTCCGCCAATCCCTTCAGAAAACTCTCCTTTAACGATAACCCGAGCGAGCAAATATCCTTTTTCCACTGACCTCTTGCCAACAACTTGGTTAAAAGAAAAGACCTCTCCTGGAAACACGACATAATTATTAATGGCTTCTGTAGCAAGTGTGATATTATTTGAACGATTTTTATTGTTCACATTAAAATAGGTTCTATATTCACCTATCTTTTTTTCACGAATTTCCGCAAGTATTTCGCTGTCAACCTTTGGATGAATAGCAAGCAAAGGTACTTCTAGTTTGTATGATCTACTACTGTACAAAAAGGAATGAAATTGCTCTTTGAAGGCTTGATGGTATAGCTTGTAACCTACCCGCCCAGGTAGAATATTACCTTGTCTGTCCATTGTGGCATTTACAGGTTTTTGGTAAACTTGCCGGTCTATTTTTTCGACAAATTGATTGTATTTATCCACGTCCAACATAGGAACATCCAGGTAGGGCATCGTAATATCAGCATGGTTGACACTTGCAATCGTTTGTCCTTGGTGGGTTACCAATAAGCTTTCTGTAATATTCACTGGTTGAACGAATAGCAAAAGTCCGGCAATCCATGTTAATCTCATTGAATGCACCTCCTGGGTTGGTTTCCTTGAACATTAACATTTTTCACCTCAAATCTTCATAAATTGCATCTTGATCAATAAACCAGCGATCAGGCAAACTCTCCTTACGGATCATAAAATGCATAACCTTTTTTTCTTTGCCATCTTTCTTCTTTTGTATAGCTACTTGAACGGGTACATCCACGAGAAATAGACCATTTAGCTGTTCAGGCGGTTGTCTTAAAGGGTCAACTACTCCAAAATATGTAATATCTTTAACAAGTTTATTGACACGGGTAAGGTGACTCGGATTTGATAAGGTCATTGCTAATAATTCCTGATTTCCTTGATTAATGGCAATGGTGAAAATACGTATAAGTTCATAAGGATTTACGGTTTGTATATAATCATCAAGCTTACCAGCGGCTTTCAATATCATTAATTTATGAGAAAGATCTTCGTTTTTCAAACGATGCGTAATACTTCCAGAGAAATGAACACAAAAATGACCTGAAAAACCATTTGGAAGAGCACCAGCACCATGTGGCATTCCGTGCATGGATGCAGCAATCATTTGATTATTGATTAATACAATAATGGCTCTTCTATTCCAACTCCATTTATTATTATAAATTTTCTTCATGATTTGAGTATCTTCTTTGGTTAATGGCTGTACATCGGCATGATGGCTGCCTGCCCTTCGTTGTACCTTAAATGATAAACCAGTTTCAATATCGATTATGGTAAAATTTGTTTTATCAGGAATAATGTTATTTACAATCTCCCAAGGTAACATCTCAATTTTAAAGCTTATGGGTCCTTCTTCATCTTCCCATTCCATTGCATAGACCGACTGATCGACCATTAAGACAAATATAAAAATAGCGATAATTACTTGATATAATTTATTGTTTTCCATTTGGCCTCTCCTGCATTTTTTCTTATTATTTCAGGACATAATAAATTGAATACCTTTGAAAATTTGGAAATTCTTCAAATTAAGCTAAAAAGGCTCAGACACGCTAGTGTTGATGGTCCAATATGTACTTTTGATATCCCTTATCCGGTAACTTAGAAACTACACAAGATGCCATGCGGCCTGCTCCGAGGAAAAATAAAAGACATGATATACAAAAAAGAAAACATCAGTGGGATTGATAATCTCACTGATGTAAGGCATGCCTCTTATAGTCTGACTACACTTTTAATACTCTAAATGCATCTCTAACTTTTTTAGCAAAATCTAGCGGTGGTTCAATCGATTCAAAGTGCATATACATTGCCCGAGGTTCTTCAAATAACCAGTGATTATGAATAGAAGTAACTAAAAGGTCCCTTTTTCTAAGTTCAGTTAATAACGGGTTAACTTCTTCTTGTAAAAGAACTGTTTCCCCTAAATTTAACGCATTCCCCCTACTATCAACATTTTCAAACGTAAAAAATTGCGGATTGACTAGTGGAGATTGCGTTCTGCGATCAAGTATTGTGAATCTAATATTACGAAACTTTTGCACCAAGCACACTCCTTCTGGAGTAATCATTCCGTCTCCGCCTAAAATTCTTGCATATTCCTGACACAATCTTCTTCGTTTTTCCGAACTCATGAAAAATCCCCTTTCAAAAAAAATTTTCCACATGCTAAAATTCACGATTATTATATTCATCCATTGATGGGGATATTAGTTTATTATCCTCAACTTCTAATAATCTAGGTTATATGAACATGAAAATCCCTTCAGATTATGTTCTGAAGGGATTTTTGTAGAGTATTATGATACATGTACTAAAGATGCTTACATTGATATGGGAACAATGAAAGGCTCTCACCTTCAACAAGAAATAAAAGAAGGCAAGGGCTTTTTAACTTTTATTGAATTAAACCACTGATCATTCTTAAGTGGGATTGGATATGAAAAGAAGAGTTTATTTAAAAAGGAAATAGTCCCTCGATAGATTTTGCCATTCGCTGATGTAGGAAATATCATTGCAGGGGCTGTTTTTCATCAAGAAATTGAAGTGGAAGGAGCTGAGGTGACGGATTTCAGGAGTTTACACGTATACTTATTTCTATTTCAGGTGTTTCTAGCGTTGTTATGTTAATTAGTAAGTGAAAACATAAAAAGGGCACTTCCTCGAATAAGGAAGCGCTTCCATATTATATTAAGCTATTGGACTTTCATTATAGCATGATCACTATTCAAATAAAAGGAATTAATGTTTAATTTTAGAAAAATATTTTGACATTAGAAAGAGGTCTGGATAAGTCACTATGAAAACTACTAATTTAACTCAGTATCAACAAAAGACCGTCCAGCTTTTGAAAATCGGACGGCCTTAGGATAATGGAATGTACTTTTACTTTCCTTCGTAAGGGAAAATGTTTATTTAGCTGCACCAGCTTTATTTATCACTGCCTTCGCTACCTGCAATGCGGATTCATAATCTGCGTGATCCGTGACTTCCGGTACATATTCCACATACTCAATGGTTCCTTCTTGATTTATTACAAATACTGCCCTGCATTCCAATCGTTGTTCTTTCATATACGTTCCATATGCAGTACCAAATGACAAATCAAAATGGTCGGAGAGAATGGTTATAGCTTCGACATTACTTTCATTACACCATCTTGCTTGAGCAAAGGGAAGGTCTGCGCTGATAGCCAACACCGCTACATCATCACCCATTTTGCTTGCTTCTTCATTTAAGACCCTTGTTTGTAAATCACATACACCAGTATCAAGCGAAGGAACAGTCGTGATGATGCATGTCTTATTTTTATAGTCTGTTAAATGTGCTTTACGGCGGTCATTTGTTAATAGTGCGAAGTCAGGTGCCTTATCCCCTACTCTTAGTTCGGGACCAATCAAGGTCACTGGATTACCGCCTAAAGTCACTGCACCAGTACGTTCATGTGCCAAATTGAACCCTCCAACTCTCTTACTGATTTACTAGCTTCCTCGATAGGTGCTATATCCTCCCGGAGCAACAAGCAGAGGAACATGATAATGTTCTTCATTACTTCTTATTCCAAAACGAAGTGGGACCTTATTTAAAAATGGCCTTATATTGGGATCATTCGCTCCATCATTGAAATATTCCCCGACATAAAAGACAAGCTCATACTCACCTGGTTTGAGATCATCCCCTTGAAGAAGAGGATCATCCACTCGCCCATCTTTGTTTGTACAGACCTCTTTTATGAAAGAATGGTCCCCCTGTTCTGCTATGGCCCAAAGTTCTATCTTCATCCCTTTTGCCGGCAGGCCTTTAGAGAGGTCCAAAACATGTGTGGTCAGCTTACTGTCCATTACCGGGAAGCCCCTACAGTTGAATCAGCTGCCTTTTTTTGTTTAACGTCTTCTTGTGTAACGACAAAGCCTTGGAAGCCATACGGAGGACGTGGTTCCTGATAAACACTTCCTTCTGAATTCGGAATGGTTTCCACAACGGTTTCCCAGGTACGATTATTGGTTTTAAATTGAACATTCGCCAGCTGAGGGAAACGTTCCAGAATCCTAATGCCAATATGATAAATGAGCTGCTGTATCGAACGGTTATTCAGTTCATGGAACACTGTGTTTGCAATATCACAAATTTGTTCTGCTGCTACATATTTTTCTGGATCCGCTCCAGTGCCATCCTCCCAGCGGCTATATTCCCAATCGAAATCCAAGTAGATAAATAGTGGACGATCCTGAGCTTCTGGCAGTGTGGTGTATTCATCTTGAATAAATCCATAAAAAGAGCTTCCTTTAACCTTGATTAAATGGACATCAACTATTCCACTTGAATGCTTAACGATTTTGCTTCCGGTAGGTGTCCTTTTGACTTCGATTGTAGTGGTAGCCCTTTCATTTCTGGAACATCGATAGACAACATCACTATTTTCATGTCCTTTCCCTTTTGGAACGAGTACATGATCGAAGGGAACTTCAGTTGCTGTCAGTTCCACTGCATCTATGTGGCTATACTTATCAAGGAAAACTTCACATATGAACTTTAAAAATCCTTCCGCCGTATTTCCTTGATAATTGGCCGCCTGACGATGAATGATGTTTTTCATGGAATCCGTTGCAACCACCAAGCTATTATCTCCTTCCGTAAATGAAGATAAAAAAGCTTCCCCTTTTAGAGAAATTTGGCAATTGAATCCAAAAATAGTATTATCTCTTTCTGTGAAACTTGATTCCGGTATTTTCCTCAAACCTGTAAGAGGCTGCACAAAAGTCCTGTATACAAATACATCCCCTTTACCGTAATACATCGTTCTGTTTTCATTTTGAGCTGTCATATTATTCCTCCTCCTAGTTTATAAAATCAGATAACCTGTGGCTGGCAATTAAGTGGATTTGCTTGATGGCTTCCTTAAGTTCATTTGCCTGATCCAAACCAATCCTTCTTTTCATCTCTGCCTTTATCACCGTTTTATCGCTGCCACGGACAGCAAATATGAACGGAAATCCAAACTTTTCTTTATACTGATTATTTAACGCATGAAATTCTTCATATTCATCCTGAGAAAGCGAATTCAAACCGGCTGCGGATTGTTCTTTAACTGATGCTTCAGCCATATCAATCCGGGCTGCTAGGTCCGGGTGAGACTTGATTAATTGGAGCTGTTCCGATAATGAGGCATTTTGCACAACTATTTCCATTTTCTGTTTTAGGTCCTCTAAGGAAATGAATGGCTTGTACTCCCATGAACGCTCTGCTATCCATGGAGAATGTTCATATACCCAACCTAACTTTTGGATGAATTCCGCCTTGTTCAACTCATTAATGCTATTAAGGTCAGATATCAATACGGGCCCTCCCTTCTTTTGATTATTTTTATAATTCAAAACATTCTTAACTTAATTGAATTATATACATGCGTTCATTTATAGGTCATTAGCTGAAAAAGCTAATATTTTTCCACCCCCATTGTGCTTACCGCACTCACCTTTTAAAGAACAGGCCATCCTATTAGCTTAGATTCTGTTGCCAATATTCAAAAAATTAGTTAAATTAGAGAAAAAAGGCACAGCGAAGGGGACCTATCATGCATTTAACGATGACTGATGCATTAAAATTACCACAGATCAAACAATGCCAAGTGGCAGCTGGCATGCAGGGACTTAATAGAGAAATAGAATCCATCAATAGCTTTGATGCTCCTGATGTGCTTTCCTGGTTAAAGCCAAATGAATTGATTCTAACAACCGGATACTTATTTCAAGATAATCCGCAACAATTAGACCAATTCGTAATCGAATTGGCAAAAATGAATTGTTCAGGATTGTTCATCAAACTGGAAGAAATTCCGCAAACCACCATCAGCATTGCCAATATGGCCAATTTGCCTATTCTCAAAATCCCCCCTGAGTTTTCGCTATCAGATATCATGTCTCCCCTGCTTCGTGAAATAGTGACGAGACAGAATGAACAAAAAGGGCAAAGTTATAGCATGGAGGATATTTCCGGAGTTGGTGCCGAAAATTTAATTTACGGGATTTTAGGAATGACTGAGGACAAATCCAGCTTCCAACAAATTACTGGGGGCTTCATATGTACGGTTTTACCTTTAACGCTGCAATGGAATCAAAGGAATGATTCTATTACTTATAAACAGCTTATCAAGACAATTGAAACATTAACCGAGCAATATAAAATCGATAAGCTCATAAGGAATATCAAGGACAGTCTAGTTATCATTTATCTGGATACCATCCCCCTAGGGAACACCCGCTTTTATTCACAAGTCAACCAGATAAGCCAACAAATTATCTCTACTTTATCTACACACCTGCCAATGGAACTTACACTGGGAGTCGGTAACTATCATACAGGTATTAATAACCTGGCCAATAGCTTACAGGAAGCTTTACAATCTATTGATTTGGGAAAACGATTGAACCCAGGTAAGGATATTTACGGCTACAAAGAATTAATAACATTTAAAATTTTGCAGTATGCTCCAAAAAATGTGCTCATGGATATTGTTACAGGTAATTTAGCACCGCTTAAGGACCATGACGATGAAACCCAGTCTGATCTGATCAAAACCTTGGAGGCATATTTGCAGTGCAATCTTCGACCTGCTGAAACGGCCAGAAAAATGGGGGTACACCGAAACACTATCCATTTTCGAATTAAAAGCATAAAAAAATTATTAGGAATGGAATTAAGCAATGATGATCTGTTCACTTTAAAACTTGCCCTATATGCCAAACGTCTGCTGGATAATTGATAAGAAATGGCCCATACAAATGAAAAACTGCCAGGGATCCTTCATTCCCTGGCAGTTTTTCATGTGCAGTAACACTTGATTCCCGATTCCTTCAAATCATGCTCCCTTTACCTAGTCATGTAATAATAACTTCGCAGCTTTTATACTAAACTGCAATTTAAAAGCAATATCCCTCGATTTTAAATCAACTCCTAATAAGTCTTCAATTCTAGACAAACGGAACTTTACAGTATTTCGATGCACAAACAAAGCCCGTGCCGCATCTTCTATTCTCCCTCTTGAAAATAGATAGGTTTCCAGCGTTTTTAACAACTCCCCCTCATTTTCCCTATCATATACAATAATCGGCTGAATCATGGATAGCACGTATTGAGTTATGGCATCCTTAGGGATTTGGTTTATTAGATCTTCAACTTCAACGCTTGCGTAATCATTGATATTAGTCGGGTTAAGCCTCGAGCCAAGTTGAATGGCCTTTTTAGCTTCAATGAACCCTTCTTTCATATTGTAGAATTCCTTTTTCACCTTGCTTAACCCCATCGATAGTGAAGTGCCAGGATTATCTTTGGATATAAGACCTTCCAAAAGGATGGCAATTCTTTGAGCCTGCATAAGCAGTTGTTCATCAGTCACCATCCCTTTTCCTTGCAGGATAATCAATTGACCATCCAACTCGATATTCCAATACTTGAAATCTTCCCTTTCCGTTTGGCTTAATTTCTCCAACATTCTGCCAATTGGAAAGAATGAATCCCCTTCTTCTTTCGTTCCGTCTATTAAGAGCAGAATATATGGCCTATCGGGATTAAAGCCAAATTCCTGTAATTGGGGGATAAAAGATGAACCCCTATTTTCCCCATTCAAAAGAGAATGAAAAACTTCAACACTTCCTTTTCCATTGTTTTTCACTTTCTCCTTATTAACAAGTTCATATGTAAAGCTGAATAATAAGTCGGATAAAGGCATTTCATAAGGAATCTCCAGCAATGGGAAATTGTACTTGTTCGCTTCTTCCACCATTCTAGGAGGAATCGTAGAAAGAAACCGCTTAATCTTGATAGCTAATCCAGCACTTCCTCTTTTCGACAATTCCCTAACAAGATTGATTTGAGCATTCAGGTCATCCTTAAACACATAACCGGTTGTCAGCAGGAGTTCCCCTCGTTTAATCCATGATATATCCGGATGATCCATTATACTTACTGAATTAATTACCCGAGTTAACCCTTGACTTCCTCCAATAACTTCCACTTGGTTTAGGGCAGGAAGTTGCAAAGCTTTTTCGATCGTTAAATACATATTTCTCCCCCTATTCTTCTTAATTATATACAGAATGAACTTGAATGAATATTCATATTTTTCCAAAAAATAGTCTTGATTTAGCATTATGGCGGTGATAATATAAAAATACACCGATTTTGTAAATAGCGTTTCTTAATAAGCAACAGCAAACCCATCCATAAGGAAGTATTTACAAAATCACAAGGAGGCGATTTCGTTACATTCATATAATTGGAAAGTCGTGACTAATTAAAAGGGGGCAAACATGGAAAAATTGAGCAAACTAAACACATTATTGTTAGGTTTACAGCATGTTTGTGTAATGTATGGAGGAGCGGTAGCTGTTCCACTAATCGTCGGTCCTGCAATCGGCTTGACACAAGAACAGATCATATACCTGATCTCGTTTGATTTACTCGCCTGCGGGATAGTCACCTTGCTTCAAGTTATTGGCGGTAAAGGATTTGGTATAAGATTACCTGCTTTAATGGCTGTTTCTTTTATCGTGGTCGAGCCAGTAATAGCCATAGGATCGGTCCATAGTATAACCGGGGTTTTAGGCGCAGTTATGGTATCCGGAATAATTGTTGCCATTTTATCAGGAGTAATCGGTAAATTGATTCCCTATTTCCCACCAATTGTTGCAGGGTCCGTCATATTAATCATAGGCGTGTCATTAATGCCAGTTGCCATGAAAAATGCAGCGGGCGGAGTCGGTTCCCCCACCTTTGGAGATCCTATGAATCTAATGCTAGCTTGTTTTACACTAGTAAGTTTCCTTTTATTGAATACACTTACCAAAGGTTTCTTGAAAGCGGTTTCAGTTCTTTTCGCCATGATTCTTGGCACTATATTGGCTGGTTTTCTAGGTATGGTCGATACCTCCGGCTTTATAGAGGCCAGCTGGTTTACAATGGTGACTCCTTTTTATTTTGGGGTACCTACCTTCGACCTTTCATCTATTATCACCATGACAATCATATCTTTAATCATAGCTGTGGAAAGTATAGGCGTCTTTTTGACACTCGGGGAAGTATGCGGGAAGGAAATAACCGAAAAAGATGTGGAAAAGGGCCTCCGTGCAGAAGGAATAGGGAGCTTCATAAGCGGTATCTTCAACTCTTTCAACCATTCTACCTTCTCACAAAATGTTGGCTTGGTCTTGCTGACAAAGGTAACTCAGCGCTCGGTAGTAGTCACGGCAGGTTGTATCCTAATCTTTCTAGCTTTTGTGCCTAAGGTTGCCGGTCTTACGACAATGATCCCTTTACCCGTTCTGGGCGGGGCCATGATACCAATGTTCGGCATGCTTCTTTCTGCAGCTTTGGGGATGATAGCCAAAGCGGATTTAAGCAAACCTTCCAATCAATTGACGATTGCACTTGGAATAGGAGTCGGTCTGGCAGTCAAGGGGGTCCCGGAAGCATTCGATAAATTCCCGGAAACAGTCCAATTAATATGTGGAAACGGAGTCGTGATGGGTACAATAACACTGGTTGTGTTAAATGCCATCCTGAATGGAAAAACAAATCCATCCATTACACATCATCATTCCATACCCGAAATTCAACCAAGCATGAGCCAGAATATTAATATCCACCCTTAGAAAGTAGCGGACAAGGCAATTCTCTAAGGGTGTCTAGTTGGCTAGGTTCTCCAACACTTTTAATTATAACCTTATTCAGGGAATTTTCAAACAAATAATACAAGCACCTTGCAACTGCCTATTTAATAGGTAAGCAAGGTGCTTTTTTTTACTCAATTATGGCTCTTCAACTTGTTTCATTTGAAAAGAGAGCGATATAACCCTTCAGAAATTTGGATTCACTCCCGAAATTCCCGACCTTTTTCGAGTCTACATTCAAGGGGTCCCTTAAATTGTATTTTTTCACAAAGTCTGATTCCGCGGGGTGTCATTGACAAATTTTTTACATAATAAAATTGAAATTCGGGGTGGTTCTGGAGAACTTTAAGCTTAACCTTCTTAGCTTATTAGGGGGTAATGGAGGTAGATCCTGCAAATGCATCATCGCCAATCATTTTGTCTTTCGTACCCTTTAGGAATGGTTCAAATGAATGTCATCCGTAACCCCTTCAGTACCAGTGACAAGTATATTAGTAAGCGCGATTCACATCCGCTTTTGATTGGTTATACAGTTATTTTTTCCAAACTTCAAGTATTTCAGATCCTACTCGATCCCATTCATATAAGCTAAGGGCAAGTTCTCTGCCTCGTTCGCCCATTTTTTTCATTAGTGACCTGTTTGATAGAATTTCTGTAATCTTCTCTGTAAAACATCCAGGATCTTCTGGATTCTCTACTACAAGCCCATTCTCTCTTATACGAATGACCTCTGGATTTCCGCCTCTTGCAGTTGTTACGATTGGAAGCCCTGAAGCCATCGCTTCATAATGGACGCGCGCAAGCGGTTCTTGCCATATTGATGTACACACGAATAAATCGGCAGCAGCAAACCAATTTTGTATTTCACTAGGTGCGACAAAACCTGTTGAAACAACTGGGATAGGCAGCTTTTTTGCCAATGCTCTTACATAAGCTACATAATCGGTAACATCATTTTGGCTGAACCATTTACTTCCGACAATAACTAAAGCCAAATCCTTAAATTTACTTGAAAGCTCAGGCAGTGCCCGAATTAACCTATCTACACCTTTGTTACTTGAAAGTCTTCCTGCAAATAATATGACCGTTTTATTTTCAAGACCGTTCGCTTTACGTAATTCATTACGAATTTTTTGCATTTTCGGGTGACTGCCGGGCAGGAATCGATTGGTGTCAACACCAGAATAGATGGTGCGGATCTTTGATGAAGCTTGCGGATATAAACTTTTTATGACATTGCCTATATAATCACTGACCGTTACAATATTCGTAACTTCGTCTATGGCTGCTTTTGCTTCCTCCGGATTGATTTTCTCTGGATTAAACATATCATTATGCATGCTAAGGGTAATTTTTGAATGAGGGGCTGCTTTTCGGACAGGAAGGACTAGCCGAGGCCGATTGAAGATATGAATTAGATCGAAATGATTTGCTTCAAGATAGCTGACAACCTCTTCTCGATATACTTCGAATATTTTTCCAGGTACACGTACATAACGGTTTCCATCAATCGTCTCTTGATCAGGGAGTGATGGATCATTAATACCTAAAACCGTAATATCATGGGCCTTACTTAAATGCGGCAGGATGCCTGAGATATAGGTTTGAATGGCCCCGCCCAGTACCGGAGGAACAGGAAGCTTTTCGGTACAAATCATTAAAATTTTCATGCTTGTTCCATTCCCTTCCAATCATCTTTAATCTCTTCTAACACTGGCCATTTTGTTTGATCGGTATCAACGATTGTTTGGATCATCGTTGTAGTTTGATCAGTTAGAAATAATTCAGGTTCATATACTACTTCTTTAACATTCTTGTAAAATTCATTTGGTGCAGATAAATCGATCATTAAGAGATCATATAGTTGCGATGAAATTGGATTTGCTTCGTGATAGGACTTGATCATTTCCCTTACCCAAGTTGCATCCCATCTATATAAATCCGCCATGGTGCCGGTAATCAGTTTTCTTAAATCGCGAATAGGAAGGTCATAAGCAACACCGTCAAGGTCAATAATCCACATTCCATTAGAGCCCATTTGACCATTTGACCAGCCATAATCTTGATGCACTAATCCCCAATATTCATTACCTTGTTGCGCTAGCTCTAGATAGCTTGATTCATTTAATCTTTCTAAGCTTCTTTTTGCTTGTTCTTCAAATTCATTTAAAACACTCAGCAAATAAGAGCTTGCAGGCATTTCTTCATATGCATTAGCAATGTTTCGAAACCAATCCATTTTATTGATGACTTTTTCATAAGTCGCTGGCCATTTATATAACCGGGATGCAACTTCAGCTTGTTTAGGCGGAACATACCCTTTGCTTAAAAGGTGGAATTCGCCGAGAGCATTACAAAGATGTTTGGCTCCTTCCAAATCTTTTGATACAGGTGCCAATGATTCGATCCACTCAGCGACGAACCATAACTTCCCTCCAGCCTCAACATAATCCTTTCCATCTTTGGTTTTCACGATGGGCGGTACTCTTGCTTCCTTAACATTAACTAAATATTCTTGAGCTCCTAAGCTAAACATGCTTCTTGTAGGTCTTCTGTGTAAAAGTTTTAAACTCTTTGGCCCTGAACTTGTTTCCATTTTCCATATAGAGCCGCCTTTATCTGGTTTTGTTGTAACAACTTGAATGTCCTGAACGGAGAAACCGTAATGTTCAAGAACTTCCAGTGCCATTTTTTCAATATATTCAGGAACAAAAAACTCATGAGTGAGTTCATCTTCTTCCCAAGGCACAATTATTGCTTTCTCCATGAAAACCCCTCCTGTGAAATATATAAAAGTATTTTCCGCCAAAATAAGGGCAAGGTCACGACAGATTCATTATGTTCTAATATCAGGCTGTATCCTTATACAAGCATAATTTTCTAATGTTGAATATTGTTCTTTATTAAATACCCGTGATTAATCAACACCGCTGGAGTAACCATACTTTTTAATAAACTATGTGGAAAAAAAACTTTTGTATCAGACAATTAACCCAAATTGTTAGGTAATTGGGTTCCGCTGCAAATATGACCAATTAGAAACATAGAATCTTAAATAACCTTTTCATCTATGAATTAAAATCTCTCCTTGGACAGACTTCACCCCATGTGCAAAAACTTTTTCGCAGGATTTCAATTATTTATAACGAATGACTAGAAGAATTTCATACAAAAAGGAGGAGGCATATAGTGGGGATAAAAATGGACGAATACGAACTTCTTGACAAAGATTCAGGCCCATATGGAATAACTGCCGGAAAAGATGGTGCGCTATGGTTTACACAACATAAAGCAAATCAAATTGGGCGAATGACCGTTAACGGTGAAGTTACTCCATTCATCGTTCCTACACCCAACGCCGGTGTGCTATCTATAATCTCCACAACTCAGGGGGATGTATGGTTTACGGAAAATAGGGCGAATAAAATTGGGAAACTGACAGGTACAGGTGAAATCATCGAATATACTCTCCCAAGTCCGAACTCAGCACCTTTTGGAATAACGGAAGGACACAATGGAGACATTTGGTTTACCGAGATGAATGGAAATAGGATAGGGCGAATTTTATCATCAGGTGAAATGATTCAGTATGATTTACCGAGTCCCGGCTGTTACCCCTCTTACATTGTTGCTGGAACTGACGGTGCCATTTGGTTTACTGAGAATCAGAGTAATCAAATTGGGCGCATTACCATGCAAGGTGAAGTGACTAATTACACTTTGCCAACAAAACATGCTGGTCCTGTAGGGATTACAAGCGGACCGGACGGTGCACTCTGGTTTGCGGAAATTAACGGAAACAAAATCGGGCGCATCACTACTTCTGGAACAATAAGTGAATATACCATCCCCACTTCAGATGCCCGCCCACACGCAATAGTGACGGGTCCTGACCGCGCTTTATGGTTCACTGAATGGGGAAGTAATCAAATTGGGCGCATTACCATGCAAGGAGAAATTACGGAATTTCCAATTTCCACACAAAATGCGGAGCCGCATGGAATTGCAGCAGGTCCTGATGGTGCCATCTGGTTCGCTGAGGAATGCAATAAGATCGGCCGGCTAAGTTTATTATAAAAACCCTGAAAGGCAGTGGATATCCATGGAATCAAATAAGCAACATGGGCCAAATCCTCAAGATAAATATCCGATTAAAGGAAATCACATCGTGCAATTCATTAAAAATACAATCACTAGACCAAACATTATTGCGGGTGAATATTCATATTACGATGCAAGAAATGGGGAGTCTTTTGAAGATCAAGTGTTATATCACTACGAATTCTTCGGTGACCGGCTTGTCATCGGGAAATTTTGCGCCATGGCACCTGGTGTAACGTTTATTATGAATGGAGCCAACCATAGAATGGATGGTTTTTCAACCTACCCCTTCAACATTTTCGGACACGGATGGGAGAAGTATACGCCAGCGTTAGATCAGTTGCCGTTTAAAGGCGATACCATTATTGGAAATGATGTTTGGATAGGAATGGATACTGTCATCATGCCTGGAATAAAAATCGGGGATGGTGCAATTGTAGCCGCTAAATCGGTTGTTACCAAAGATGTGGAACCTTACACCATCGTTGGGGGGAATCCCGAAAAGAAACTCAAAACCCGCTTCTCAAAAGAAATCATTAACGAACTGCTGGAGATTAAATGGTGGGATTTAGATATTGATATCATCTCTGCTCATATTGATGTGATAGTAAATGGCGATATGGAAAGTCTAAGAACCTTAAAAAATAAAAGATGACAATGCATCAACTACAGAGAATCCGATTCTTGTACCACAAATTAATGGAGGGAAAATCACTTTTTATAATAGAGTGATTCCATTGAATATATTAAGATCGCTTTTTAACCATGGCTTTGTTAAAGATTAATGTTGATTTTTGAACAAATAAAAGAGACCACCTATAGTGGTCTTCTTGTGCATCCTAGTGAAGTAAAGCACCCGTTAGTTCATTAAACGATAAATATATATAATAGCCCATATTATAATTAAGACCCAAATCATTACTATTAGTGAGCCGACTATCCAATTCTTCGGCTTACCATTTTTCATCATTTCTTCTGCCTTAACTTCACAGTCGGTTAATACACTCTTTGGTATCATCTTTAATGCGATCATTATCCCTATTGGAACGAGAATTACATCGTCTAAGTAGCCAAGAATGGGTATAAAATCAGGTATTATGTCTATCGGACTGAATGCATAAGCCACAACACAAGCCGTAAATGCCTTTGCATGCCAAGGCACCCGTTCATCTTTACAAGCAAAGTAAAGGATAAAGATTTGCCGTTTTAGACTCCTCGCCCAAGTCTTAATTTTATCAAACATTTTTATCTCCTATAATTAAGCTTTTATTTCCATTATAACAATATAAGGTTTACAAAGGATTGGTATTTCACTAACCTCCCCGTTCCATAAGAAATAGCTGCCTTCAATCCTAAGCTAAAGCAACCGTTAGTTTAAGCACTATTATTTCACAAACTTCAATTACTGCGTTAAGTATTAGTTTTGGAACTCTTCAATTCTATCCAACCATTCATTTAATAGAGTGCTAAAAAGTTGTGGTTGTTCAATTTGCAAATTGTGACCTGCCATATCCAATACAGCAAATGTTCCTCGCGGATACTTGTTTGCTATGTCAAGAGCATCTTTATATCCAACCGAAGAGTCTTGTCTTCCTAACAGGAATACACTGGGTTTAATAAAATCAGACTGGTCGATCTTAAAAGAAAACCCATATTTATTCTTAACCTTATTTAGAAACTTTTCATCTCCAATTTTACAACCACTTAGAATTTCTTTGTTGTACCTTAACCATGTGTACTCATCAAGTACAATGTTGTTATTTCTAAAATCTTCTAACTCACCCTTTGATAAATTTTCAATGAACTTCTCATCCGTTCTCATTATTTCATGTATCTCAACTGTTCTATTTTCTGGAAGAGGAATAATAAGAGGACAAATAAATGCTGCACCAAGTATTTGTTCTTGATGCTTTTCAATAATGCCCCTAGCTATATAGCCACCGTAAGATTCCCCAGCAATTACGTACTCTTGGTTAGGAATTACAGCTTGAATAAACTCTAAAACAGCATCCAGCATTTCATCAGAACTACTTATTTCGTTATATTCTTTTGTCAATCCCATCCCGGGCAGGTCGATATAAATACGTCGCCACCCCTCCCTCTTAGTAAATATTGGTTCCATACAACCACTCATTAATCGATGGTCCGGAGAATAACCGTGTATCATTAAAATTGGTTTTCCTTCCCCCAAATCTTCATAATAAATTTCTGCTTGGCGAACTTTGCAATATGCCATATTAATCCTTCTTTCTATAAAAATCATTTTAACTGACAGTACCTATTCTCTTTTTGATTCTTCAATTCCTTCTTCAACTATTCTGCCCCTTTAATTCCGTAAGAAAAAGCTGCCTTAAAGACAGCTTTATTCAGCTAACGCACCCGTTACTTTAAATACAATTCTTCACAAACTGATTTTGCTTAACAAAACTGACCAGCAGCAGAACATCGAAAAGGCGATCTCTAATTGAAGGATTTCACTCAATATATATAGAAACCGACTAAATTAATATCTATTTGAATTATTTATATGGAATGAGAGGAAAGACCCCGACCTATAAGGTTTGCAGAAACAGGCTTTTTCCCTAATTCCCTTGCCCAAATTGATAATTGCCCTATATGGTGAATTTCGTGAGCAATAGTATGTCGCATTATTTCACCCCAAGTATCCGTCACAATTCTTCTATCCTGTAAGGTATCATAAAATAATTGATTTTCCATACTAGCATCCCAGTTGTTCACAAAGTTTTCCACTTCTAAATGAAATTCAGCGTCCAACTTCCGAACTTTGTTCAAGCTTTTATAACTATCGAAACTCTCCTGAAAGTCAGTTTTACCTTGTAAGAGACGTATCCAGCTCCATTCGACATCAACAATATGGAAAAGTGTATGCAATATACTTCCCATTCCACCCGTTCGATTCCGCAGAATTTCTTCTTCACTTAACTCTTCACACCAACGATACCAGTCTTCTCTTACCATCCAGTTATATCTAAAAAAAGTTTGCAAAAATGCCCCTCCCCATTTAGAAAATAATTTAACTGTTAAAATACTATTAGAGCCATGCCTAAACATTGTTAAATATTACCATTTAGACAAACATAGGTTGAATTCCTTTTTCAACAATCCTGCCCCTTTAGTTCTTAAGAAAAAGCTGCCCTAAGGCAGCTCCTAAAGCACCTAAAATTAATCATTTGGATTTATTATGGCTAAAACCTGCTTTATGGTCCCGAAAGCCCATAGGCCAAAGCTAGTGCAAAAGTAAAAAAAGATAAAGCAATAAAAAATAGGCCATTTGATAAAACGCTGATTACTCTTATACCAAATTGCTTTGCCTTGGTTCCCAAAATCAAAGCCACTAAAAATCCAATATCAAAATAAAAAATCGATATCCTTAAATCTATATTCGGTATCGATCTGCCGATATAAAAACCAGTATTGCAGCTATAACTAAACAACAGTCAATATCAAAGGTATTGCTTCTTGTTTGTTCAATTATCCTGTATTTTCCAAAACCTCACCCCTCCCCTCACAATATCAAAATTCACCTAAATGAAAAAGAACAATTTTTATACTTGGAATAATAAAAATAAAAAGCCCTTCTCACACGAGAGGGGCTTTTTTGTTATTAATATTCACTAACAGAATAGCTTTTGTATGTTAACTTGTTGTTTTCAAAAACCGTATAAAAATCTGTGTCATTAGTGTCACTGTAACGGCTCCAGGTATAATCTTTTTGGGTAATGCCGCCATATGTATATGTTGAATCTAATTTCATATATTCACCTGTGATAGATACCGTTTGATTATAAGTCATTCCTTTTTTTACATTCGTATATTCATTGTAAGTTATACCATTTTTAATAGGAGTAAAGAAATATCCTTTGGCTGTTTTTGTATACTTGACCCACTTTGTTCCTACTTTATCATAATCTACAAATGTTACTGTAGCATATGAAAAGTTTTTATTTGTTGCATATGGAGTTAACGTTACAGCTTTAGTTGTTTTTGCATTAATTGTATTACCTTTATAATCTTGAACCTTATAGGTAGTACCTACTAAGGCGCTCTTATAGAAAGTTGAACCGATCGGCTTTGTTACTGTTGCTGCTTCTCCTTTATTTGCTCCAACTCCTGCCAGTAATCCTAGAGCTAATACTCCTACGGTTAATGCCTTTGCTAGTTTTTTCATCATAATTTCTCCCCCAACCCGTTAGTTCTTATGAATTTATAGTACATTTGTAGTATTCCTATTATTATTATAATCTACAGATTGCTCAACAATCAATGCTACAATAATTATGAGGTGGTAAACTTTGTTTATTTCTCCAATGCTATTGCACAAAACAGAGCAACCCTTCGAGGATGGAGAGGATTTTTTGTATGGCAAAAAAGGGGCAAACGTTTCAAGCGTTCCAAAATGACCTTCTTAAATGGATCAGACTAATTCTACTATATTCCTTTTTTTAAGTTTATTCCTAATTCTTCTTTTCATAGGTTTTCTCCTTAACCATTATTAATGTAGCCTCTAGGGTGTTTGCATTTTTAACTATCATGCCCCGATAGTTGCATAAAGAAAAAGCTGCCTTATAAAGACAGCTCCGATTTCCAGCTAAGCACCCGTAAGTTCATTAAGTGATTCAGTTTTATAGTCCTTTTAAATATGTTTTATGATATTTTTTTTGAACCCCCAAACAATAATTAGAACCCCAAACACTACAAAGAACAAAATCGGTAGCTGAAAAATATCCATGTAAGCTCCTAATGCCCATGAAGGGGTATCGCCAAACTGCGGTATTTTGTATGATAAGCAAATCGCAGCAAAAAAGCCGCTTCCTGTACGATAGGAAATGACTTTTTTTACTTATTATATGGCTTCTTTTTATTTTTTACTTCCCCTAGACCAGATAACCACTGGAATCAATAATAAAGATAATAACCCTCCGATAAATGATAATGCTGTATAACTTGAGCCGGCCACAATCATTCCAGATAAGGCTCCACCAGAGGCTCCTGATAATGCAATTAAAACATCCACCGTACCTTGGGTTTTAGCCCGATTTGAAGTGTCAGTTGAATCAACAATAAGAGCCGTCCCACTTATTAAACCGAAATTCCATCCTAATCCAAGTAAAGAAAGGGCAATAACTAGGAGAATCATAGAATCGCCTGGTGCAATCGCCGATATTAAACCGGCCAGAAGCAGCGTAGCTCCAGAAGCAATTGCCATGGCAGTACGGCCAAACTTATCAACAAGGACACCTGTAACCAGTGAAGGAAGATACATGGCAGCTATATGAAATCCAATAACGAGTCCTATTTCACCCAAGTCATGTCCATGATGTCTCATATGAACTGGCGTCATGGTCATAATGGCCACCATTACAATTTGAGTAAGAACCATAATTGCCGCACCAACAATGATTCCTCTTTTGTTTACCATTTGTTCAGTATCAGCCGAATACCCTAAACGATTACTTTCTTGTTTGGACGCTTCTATTGTTCTTGCTATAACTAATGGGTCTGGGCGAAGCAAAACGAAAAGGACAAGACCTGCTAAGATAAATGCTGCCGCTGATAAAATGAAAGGACCAGCGAGTGAAGGAACGCCAATAGAAAGAGCAAAATCCCCCATTACATTCACTAAATTCGGACCAGCAACTGCACCAAATGTTGTAAACACCATGGTAATACTGATGGCAGTGGCTCGCTGTTTATTGTTAGCTAAGTCCGTACCAGCGTAACGAGCTTGTAAATTTGTCGCTGTTCCTGCACCATAGATGAGCAGGGAAGCAAATAAAAGGAAAACGCTATTTATGATGGCTGCCGTTATGACTCCTATCGCTCCAAGTCCACCTATCATAAAACCAGCTGTTAGACCTGTACGGCGACCGTAACGTTGAGAAAGTCTCCCTACGATTAAAGCAGCCCCGGCAGATCCTAAAGTAAATAAACCCGATGGAACTCCAGCAAATGCATCTGTGCCAAGCATTTGTTGTGCAAGAAGTGCCCCCACCGTAACTCCAGCTGCTAACCCGGCACCGCCAAAAATTTGTGAAATACTTATAATAATCAATGTACGTTTGTATAACATTTTTTGTTTTTCTTGAGAATCTGCATAACTCTGGTTCATTTGATATGTTTTACTGGACATTTGTTAAGACCTCATTCATCATTCTGTAATTTCTCCCCACCATGAACACCTTCCTCTAGTTGATTTTCTAATATTTTTATAACCTTTACTTTTTTAGTTTAAAAACTATAAAATCAGCACATCTGAAATCTTCTTCAAATGAAGGATATTTTTCTAATATCTCTTTTGATGGCTTAGGTTCTATTATACTTTCTAAAATAAAACCTGTTTTGATTAAAGTGTTTATATAACTTGTTAATGTTCTATGAAAGAATAGCATTTTTTCTTTATCACCTAAACGTTGTTCATACACCCCTTCATAAAAATATTTATCTACGTTCCAATGCAACTTTTTACCGCCCTTTGTTTTTTCCCAACCACTTTCTGGAGTAACAAAACAAGGATGTAAAATCGAAAATATAAAACAGCCTCCATCTACTAATAGACGATACATTTCCTGAAATGCTTTTTCGTAATCTGCAAGATCTTGAATGACCATATTGGATACTATCAAATCGAAACTTTTGTCCTCTAAAGAATTCAAGTCCTCACAATTACCCTGCCTATAATCAATTAACAAATCATTCGGGGTTCTTCCCTTAGCAATTTCTATCATCCGTGATGAATAATCCACAGCCGTTACAGTCGCTTCGGACCTCGCTAACATTCGACTTAAATACCCCTCGCCACACCCGGCATCTAAAACCTTTTTATTCCTTACTGTTTCCATAAGTGTTAATAAAGTTGGATTTAAAAAAACTTCTTTATGAAGATCTCCTTGCTCGGTATGAGTTGCAGAATATTTATCCGCGAAACTATCCCACCTTTTAATCGCTTCTTCTGTACCAATATTCTGATTCATGTTAACTTCTCCCTGTTCTTTTGCTTTAAATTCATTCCCCTGCCCTGATAGTTGCATTAATAAAAAGCTGCCTTAAGGACAGCTCCGATCTTTTGCTAATGCATGACTACCACATCTGTTCGTCCTTGTTACTTAGCTTATATATAAATGGCATCAAAATAATCACTAATGCATACGCAACTATTTCAAAAGCTAAGACATAACCTTTAGGTACACCATATGATATTAACGGTACAATTAATAAAGATATAAATATAAATAGGCTTAATAGCATTCTTGTTTTCTTGGAAACGTATTGGGATGAATCACAGGATGAACATCTTAACTTCTTTTTAAAGGTAAACATTTTAAAAAAGGCCTCTATCCAACCCCATTTATAGCCACATTGCTGACAGGTTGGCATATGCAGCAAACTCCTTTCAATTAAATCAATATTACAAATTATATCATTTATTCCTAAACTATCCTGACTAGTTTGTTGTATAAAGAAAAAGCTGCCTTAAAGACAGCTCCGATCTTTTGCTAACACACCCGTTAGTTTAAGTACAATCCTTCACAATATAACCTTGGAATAAGAAAAAGAGGTGCCGCAGTTACCCGCATTGTTCAACTCAGCTCCATAGTTTTATTACGTTTTTCTTCCTAATATATCCGCAAATACCCCGATTACAGCCGATTATCCTTGATTAAATGACCTGACTGGCATGTAAGCCCCAAATGATAACGCTTCCCTTCACTATCTCGGCCTTTTCCTTGTGAATGTCCTCTCTTCCCTTGAATCTAAATCTCAGCATGTTACGATAACAAGGTTAAAAAATACGAACGGAATTACGAACAATGAACTTTTAGGAGGGCATAATGTTGAGAGATAAAACTGTTGCATTTTTAGGAGCCGGTTCGATGGCAGAGTCGATGATTTCAGGAATTGTGCAGATTGGGTACATACCAGCAGAAAGAATTTATGTGACAAATCGCAGCAATCAATTACGACTCGAGGAAATGAATCACGTGTATGGAGTCCATGCGGTCCATCAGGATGCATTACCATATGAAGAAGTTGATTTCTTCATTTTGGCAATGAAGCCCCAGGGAGCAGCAGATGCTCTTGATGCACTCAAAGATAAAATAAGAGTGGATCAAGTTGTGATTTCTGTTTTAGCGGGCATTTCCACTAAATTCATGGAAAATCATCTACAGCTTGGACAGCAGGTTGTGCGGTTGATGCCGAATACGTCGAGCATGATCCGGGAGTCGGCAACTGCGTTATGTCCGGGAAGACATACAGCAATGGACAATGTGATGGCAGTGAAAGAACTGTTAGGCTGTATGGGAAAAGTGTTCTTAATTGAAGAAGAGCATATGGATATTTTTACAGGAATTGCAGGAAGCGGACCTGCTTACTTCTATTATTTAATGGAGCATATGGAACACGCTGGCGTTAAAAAGGGGATGGATGAAGCGATGGTCCGTGAGATTGTCGCCCAAACGATTTTAGGCGCAGCCAAGATGATTATGGTGAACGACGAGACACCGGCAAGCCTCAGGGAGAAAGTCACTTCACCAAATGGAACGACAGCATCCGGACTTGATGCGTTACGGAAAAATAATGGCGGCAGGGCCATTTCACAGGCGATTCATCATGCAGCGAAACGTTCGAAAGAGCTGAATGAAGAGATGGCAGTAGCGTACGGGAAATCGACTAATCCCCCGAGAGTACTGGGGAACTTCAGTACCATAAAAGGACGGTGTCTAAGTTAATCATCTCCATAAATACACCATGGAGCCTCCTTAGGAAATTATATGTATCAAAAGATGTGGTTATCAAATAACACTCCTATCAAATAGTTAAGAAAAAAATATAAACGTAAGAAAAACGGAGGACAACATGAAGAGAATCCTTAAGATCGCTAGCGCTTTTATCGGAATTCTAGTCGGAGCAGGGTTCGCCTCAGGACAAGAAACCATGCTTTATTTTGTAAGCTTCGGGAACTTGGGCACAATTGGAGCTATCATTTCAGTCGCTATTTTTGCATACCTTGGAATGATTCTGATGAAGCTTGGCAGTCGTACACAAACAGATTCGCATCAGGAAGTAATTTATAAGATTTGTGGTCGCTTTCTCGGCTGTATCATTGATTATGTTCTGAACGCCATCCTATTTGGTATAGGAATTGTCATGATTGCGGGGTCAGGCTCGATCTTTGATCAGCAATTCGGATTACCTTCCTTTATAGGAACCATTCTTATGACTGTTCTTGTTATGATAACAGTTATGCTGAAAGTCGACCGTGTGATTAAGGTAATTGCATCCGTCACACCATTTCTGATTCTTGTCGTACTTTTTCTATTCATTTATAGTATGTTTACAATGAATTCATCGTTTACGTCACTTGAACCACATGCGCTGGAACAAAATTCAGCTGCGGGACATTGGCTTATATCTACAATAAACTATATTTCAATAACCATTGCAATGGGGGCTTCCATGACACTTGTTATGGGTGGAAATGAACCCGATGAAAGGATATCATCCATTGGAGGGCTTACAGGAGGGATCGCTTTAGGTCTACTTCTTATAATTAGTCACCTTACTATTTTCTCAAATATTAATACTGTATCGGGCTTGGATATGCCCATGCTGGGAATCGCCAACAGTATTTCACCTCTCCTAGGTATTCTGTACTCTCTCGTTCTGTTCGCTATGATTTTCAATACGGCAGTCAGCATGTTCTACTCATTTGGAACACGCTTTTCAGATCCCCAGACCAAAAAATTTAAAGTAATCGTTATTTCATCACTGTTGATAGGATTTATAGCAAGCTTCTTTGGCTTCACTAAACTTGTTTCCTCGCTCTATCCAATCTTTGGCTATATGGGAATTGTCCTTATTATCGTTCTCATCATTACTCCATTCCGAATGAGTCGATTAACGAAAGAAAATTAAATTACGGATTGTTTAACCAACCTTTCTACTCATGTGTAGAAAGGTTTTTTTGAGGAAAGAAAAACTTTCCTTTCCCCTGTATACTTCGGACAAACTAACATACTAAGAGCTGTTGCCAGCATTAATTTAGGGTTTACAGTTAAAATATGAAGACAGTTTATTAAGATAATTCACAAGCAATATGAGGAACATATTCTTCGTCATAAAGTTGCATATGAAAATATGATACCGATCAAAATGGATTGGTATTGGATGGTTTGATAATCCACTCATAGTTGTATTATTTTCACGAAGCCCCCCAATGATATTGAGGGGGTTTCATGTGTCCTGGAAATAGTTTGAATAATACATCCGATTCTGTCATATAGTAATGTCGATCACTTTTCCATGGGAACTTCAAAGCCCTGAATCAAGCCGTAAGAAGCTGATATGGGGTATATTTTTGCCATGACATGACTTCAGCTAACGCACCCGTTAGTTGAAGTAGAATGTTTCACAATCAGTTTATGCGTCATAAAATATTCTGTTTATCTAAATGATTACTTAGTATACATCACAACGGTGTAGGAGTATTAATTTGTTCGTCAAAATTTAATTCTAAAAGTTGTCCAGCGTGAACCAATCCAGATCCAAATCCGTACATAAGAACTCGGTCTCCATTTTTGACTTTTCCCTTACGGATTCCAAGATCAAGAGCTAAAGGAATGGTTGCAGCAGAGGTATTTCCAAAGTTGACTAAGCTATAAAGCGTTTTTTCCATTGGGTATTCTAATTTTTCGCAAATTGGCTCTATCAACCTTAAGTTAGCACTATGAGGTATAAACCAATCAACTTGATCTAAACTCGTTTGCGATTTTTCTAATATCTGTCTTATACTCTCAGGAACATTCCTTACAACCCATCGAAAAACTTCTCTACCATTTTGTACAAGATATTGAGTATCTATTAACTCAATCCCATTGATCTTTTTTGATAGTCCAGGTCGATATACATGTTGTGCTCCTCTTCCATCACTTCCTAGGTGGAATCCAATGAAACTTTTTGATTGTTCATCTCTTTCAACTAATACCGCACCAGCACCATCACCAAATAAAACACATGTATTTCTATCCGTATAATCAGTAATTTTTGAGAGTGTGTCTGCTCCAATAACTAGTACCTTTTTGTGGAGCCCAGAAGAAATTAAACTGTGTGCTGTATGTACTGCATAAACAAATCCTGCGCACGCTGCACTTAAATCTATGGCACCTGTTTGGGATATATTTAATTGGTCCTGTATGATACTTGAGACAGATGGGAATGGCAAATCTGGTGTGCTTGTTGCCACAATAATCATATCTACATCTTTGACTTCTTTATTATATCTGTGCATTAAATCTTTTACTGCAGATACGCATAAATCACTGGTAAATTCATCAGGATGGGTTATTCTTCGTTCATGAATCCCGGTTCTTTGAATAATCCATTCATTATTTGTTTCGACCATTTGCTCAAGTTCAAAATTCGTTAATTTTTTTTCAGGTACATATGTCCCGATAGCTGTTATTCTCGCCCCTATCATACGCTCACCCCATATATTTTATTAGAAGTTAGTATTAATACCTGGTACTAATTATAACAATTTATATTGTTAATAATCAAATTTAAATTCCTTTTTTTTCTATAACAACAAAATATTTACTCATTATTGAAGTAAACTGCCCCGATAATTCCATAAGAAAAAGGCATAAATCCTTCCTGCTGAATCAATGCCTTCACTTTTTGAAATTAACTTTACTATTATTTTTTTTAGTTAACATATAACTTTGTTTTATCATTTCGTAAATGTCTTCCTTTGGAACAGTACCATCAAGAATTATCGAATTCCAATGGTCCTTATTAAGATGAAATGCCGGAACTACCGAATGGTAAATCTGACGCCAATAATCCAACAAACCGGGTTCACATTTCACATTAATCCAAACATGGCCATCTTTTTCAAATATCCACGCAAACACTTTCTTGTTATCTATATGTCGCATTAACGTCCAATTCTTATCACGAAATGGATAATCTTCATATGTATTACCCATTCCCAAACAGTAACCGATAGCTCCCTCTCTATTTTTCATTGTTAACCTCTTCTCTAACATAATAACTTGCCAGTTTTTTAATAAAGCAGCATCCTTAATTATAACCCCTGGACGCTTTATTGCACTAACCTGCCCCGATAGTTCCATAAGAAAAAGCTGCCTTAAAGACAGCTCTGATCTTCAGCTAACGCACTTGTTTGTTGAATAGACAATTTAAAATCCATTACCCTGGAATACTATTCTCATTAATTCGACGGCTATAAAGTAAACTAAACCAACGAATATACTAAGACCTAAAGCAAATTTTCTCCAAAGTCCTTTCTCACTAAGAATAGAAAAAGAGAAAGAGATAATGATTCCAAATATCATTAATATACGAAAAGTTGTTACTCCAGGATCAATTACTCGTGTTATATTCGCAGCAAAAAAACAAATAACCAAGATAATTAAAGTAAACGAAATAATCCCTAAGTATTTTTTCATGATTCCCCACCCTTCCCTCTAATCAATTTTACCAAAATATTGTAAATATGTATTTTTTTATTTGGGTATCTTATCCTTTAGATCCATATGAAAAGGGCTGCCGAAGCAACCCTTTGAAATCAGAAACCATCTTAAGGAATTTTTCTTTCTCTTCTAAATACGGTACGTGACTACTTTTTTCAAAAATATAAAGTTTGGAATTTTTTAAACCTGCATTTATTTCTTCAGAAAAAACAAGAGGACATTGGGCATCGTATCTTCCACAATAAACAATGGTCGGGATAGTAACCTGATACAGTTCATTTTGAATGTCGTAGTTTGGCAAGTCATTAAAGGAATAATAATCTAGCCTTTTTTGTACAACTTTTCCACTGCTAGGTTTCTTAAAATATTCATCCCATCTTTCTATGTTAAATAAAGACATATTAGTCCATTCTCTGTTAGCATTTCTTCGCTCTTCAGTGGTAGAGTCAGGAGATTTTAATACAGCAAAAATCTTTTTTAGTTTTTTATTTAGTGGACTACGAGGACTATAAATACTGCCTTCGTGTTCCATATATCTTTTATTAGCAGTTGCTCCTCCAACTAATAGTTTTGTCAGAGATTTTGGAAACATTGTTGCATAAATTAAACCAAGCATTCCTCCAGTTGAATGCCCTGCAAAGCACCATTTATTATAATTTAACGTTTCTCTAATAGCCTCTAAATCCTTAGAGGTTTCTTTCATGCTTAATTCCTCTTCTATACCTGCTTTGCAAGAGTTTCCTGCTTCTTTTAAGTTTATTAGATAAACTTTGAATTGACTTACAAAAGTGTCGGCGAAATAATAACCTAATTCATTAAACTCACTATATAAATGGGTAATACACACTGGTTCTCCTTTTCCTTGGGTAAAGATCTCAAACTTTCCACGAGATGTACTTATAAACATTCTCTCCCACATAACAATCCCCCTAAAAATGTATATTATTGTGGATTCGGCATTTTTTAGAGAAAATCCTTCCAAGTTACTGTTGAACTAATCTGCCCCGTTAGTTCCATAAGAAAAAGCTGCCTTAAAGACAGCTCCGATCTTCAGCTAACGCACCCGTTAGTTTAATAAGCAACACTTCGAAAATACTGGATTATCGTAGCATTCTCTCCAATTTGTCCTTCACTAGCACCCATTCTTGGTCGATTATACTGTAAAAAACAGAGTCTCTTAGATAACCGTCAGGCATAACCACATGATTCCGAAGCACGCCTTCTTTTACCGCACCCAGCCGTTCCATTGCCTGCTGAGACCGCACATTTCGACTATCTGTTTTCAATTGAACACGAATCGTCCCAAGTGTCTCAAAGCAGTGTTTCAAAAGAAGATACTTACATTCCGTATTTATTCTAGTTCGCCAAACAGTTGGAGACAGCCATGTCCAACCAATTTCCAAGTTACGGTTTGATATGGATATATTAAGAAAACGAGTGCTTCCCACAATTTTCCCCGAATCCTTATCGAAGATAACAAAAGGAAATTCGCTTCCTTGCTCTCTCGCTAGAAGTGCTCCATTCACAAGGTACTTCATATCTTCAATCGATTGAACCTTCATTGGCATGTATGCCCATATATCTTTATTGTTTCCCGCATCAAATAATTCCTGTACGTGATAATCCTCCATAGGTTGTATCTTTACTCTATCTCCTATTAATACTACTGGTGTTATCTCCATAATCCTTCTCTCCTTTTCTTCTTTGGTAGAACTATATAAACAAACTGCCTTGTATTCAAGTATCAGTTGTTTATTTTTTATAAGGACCAGGAGGTTAATCAACTCTTCTTGCACTAACCTGCCCCTATAGTTTAAGTAAAATATTTCACAAACTTCTAACTAATAAAAAAAGACGGTGACTTACATAAGTCATCGCCCCGATATTATTAATTATTCAATGTACTAGTAGAATCCCACTCGTCAACTATATGGTCCCTAAAATGAGCTACTTTAATTGTTTATTCATTCCCCACTGGAAGTACAACAGTAAATGGTTGTAATTCCTTAGCTGGGATAAAACTTGAAAAATCGAATTGCAAAATTGTATTTTCCAGTTTAAAGTTCATGATTTTTTCTTCTCCATTTAAATCGAATGTAGATTGGAAGTGCGCTGTCTTTTTATCGATAGTTTTCACTTTATTCATGCGAATGCTATGATTTTTAGGTGGCACTGGATTTTCAGGATCTATTTCCCCTATATATTCCTTATCTACCAACAATAATTCATATTTCAAATTATTTTCAAATATATCAAGCTGGTGTTTACTCAATTCCTTGGAGAGCCCTGTAAATTGATAATCGATTACTAGTTTACTACCCTTTTTAGTTATATCATTTACCTGAAGGCCTAAATTGAGCCGTTTGCTTTTTAACGTAAATGATTTTTTGTCCAATAGCTGTTGTACTTTTGGGTCTGCAACAGATAGCTGCGGATAAAAAGTAAGTGAAGTAGTATTTGAGTTCAGCTTGGTCATTTTTGTTCGAGCAGTACTATGATATCCATCCTCTAGTGCTGCCTCCTCTAGAGATGTTCCGTTTCCAAACCTATATACCTTTCCTTTATTATCAATTGCTTTTAGTATATAAATTTCATCATCTTTGTATTTTTCCACCGTCTCATAAATAAGCGAAGATGACGCCCTTGCGGTGAGGATCTCTTTAATACGGATTTTGACCTCATCATCCGGGTATCCTTGCTCCTGATCAATAACAAGTGTACTGTTTTTTTCTTGCTGAATTGGGATATCAAAATTCCATTCACCTTTTATCCCGTTAATATTATGAATAGTTATGGGGAGAGTAGAATTCTCCTTAAATGATTTATATGGATATTCCATTTTCCATTGGAAATCGTATCCCCCCTTGACCTTCCTAATGTCTGTCGACTTTCCATTCAACCAAGGGTCATTATCCCCTTTGTTGTGTTCAAAATTCATATCAAAGCTTACTTCCCCTTTTTCGTTATGCCCTTTTTCAACATCTTCATCTACAAATCCTGTAATTGATACCACATTGCCATCAAAATAAGCGCTGGTGAGTTTTACAGTCACTCCATTTTTAGTTAAGGATTGATTTAATTCTGTAACTGCATCTTGATTCGCAAGTTCAACGCCCATTGAATCATTGAATTCTTGAAAAATCCCGCCTATTAAAGGGGTATTAGCCAATACTTTATTCATTGTAGGATTAACAAATCCAGAAGCAATGGTAATTCCAAGAAGAGCAGCTGCAGCAGATGAACCTGCAAGAACTTTCTTTTTCTTTATTTTCCTACCTTGCCCTGACATTTTTAAGCCTTTATCAATAGCGCCAAACACTTTTTCTTTTGGTACAACTATTTTTTCAATAGCACTTTTTACTTCTTTATTATCCATTGCATTTGCCCTCCTCATCTTTATAGGACTTTTTTAATTCGGCTTTCCCCCTGCTTAAATAAGTTTTTACAGTCCCTTCGGGGATCTCCATGATTTCACTAATGGTTTTAATAGAATAATCATAGTAATAAAACAAAATAATGGCGGATCTATAATTCCCTTTTAAATGTCCGATCGCATTTAATAGATCTATTGCTTCGTCATGACCTGAATGATAGGTTACCGATAAATCAGACAATACTTCGTCTGTTAGTGGCACAATATTATTTCTTCTTTTGAGAATATGACCAGCACATCGGATAATGATCCTGGTAAGCCAAGTCATAAAGTAATCTGGATGCTTTAACGAGTGAATACTCTTATAAGCTTGATATGTCGTCTCTTGAACGACATCCAATGCATCCTCTTCGTTATGTACATAAAGATAAGCAGTCCGGTAGATTCGTTCATAGTGCTGCTTTATGAGTTGTTCAAAAGCTTTTTTATTGCCCCTGATTGCTTTTTTAACCCTCTTATCATTCTCAAACTCCATCTCTCTCAACTCCTTTCAACTATTAGTGGAATATATCTTTAGAAAAAGTTTCAAAAAGTTAAAGTATTTTTAGAAAAAGCATAACATGCAAATAAAAACCTAAGTTTAACAAAATAAACAGAAACCACTTTGCGGTTTCTGCTTATTTAAACTGTTGCTTTTTTTTTGATAGTTTTTGAATTTGTTGAGTGTATTCTGCAACTCAAAGGTGTTGTGATTCTACAAAATAGCTTATTGAACAAACCTGCCCCGTTAGTGCCATAAGAAAAAGGCTGCCTCACCCAACCTTCCTTTAGTAAAATAAGTGCAGCCAGATGTTTCTGGTTGAACCCATTAATTCACCGTCGGTCCACCATTTGACGAATAATTCAGCATATCTCCACCCAAAAACGGAACCGATTACAAATAAGCAGTATAATCTATAATCCTACTGAGTTAATAATTCCATAATATACTAGATCTTCAAATCGATTTTCTTTCCTCACATGGTCAATTAATATCCCTTCTTTTTTCAAGCACAATTTTTGCATCACTCTTCCTGAAGCTGGATTTGAATTAAAGTAACGAGCAAATACTTTATGGTATTGCTTTTCTTCAAATGCAAAATGTAATATAGCTTGCGCTGCCTCTGTAGCATATCCATTTCCCCAAAATTTTTCACCAATCCAATAGGCTATTTCACCATTATTAAACTTTTGGTTGTTAGATAACGCTATAGCTCCATATAATTCCCACTTTCCTTATCTGTTATAGCAAATTCATATGACTTATTAGCATTAAAATTATCAAGATGATGCTCAATCCATGATAAAGCATCATCTATAGAGTATGGATAAGGTAGGTACAATGTATTTTTATAAATATTATAATTATTACAAAGTTAGTAACAGCTACTGCATCAGATTTTTGAAACACTCTTAGTACTAGCCTTTTAGAGGTAATTGTTTTATTTAGATTATCATATATCATAAGAAATCCTCCCTAATTTTGGATACTTATTCTTGTATATATTTACTATAATTATCCAAAAGTTCTTATTCAACTATCCTGCCCCTTTAGTTCATTAAGAAAAAAGACGATTAGCTATTGTTAGTCATCTCTTTCACTTGAGCATAAATAGTGGAACGTGGGACTCCTGTCATTTTGGCTATATCATTAACGCTTAAACCGTTAGATTCCCTTTCATCATACAGCCTTAAAGCCTTCTTAACGTCCTTCTCATCCTCCCCTTTCCTACCCATATGTTTCCCCTGTGCCTTAGCACGTTCTCTGCCTTCTACCGTTCTATCTTTAATAAGATCACGTTCAAATTCAGCAATAGCCCCCAGCATAGTAAACATTAGCTTTCCAGATGGTGTACTAAAATCAATCTGTTCTTTGATGAATACTAAAGCTATTCCCCATTCTCTAGTTCCTTAGCAATCTTTTGTAAATCAAATGTACTCCTAGCTAGTCTGTCTATTTTGTAAACAACCAGCTTGTCTCCTTCCCTTAAAAAGTCTAACGCCTTAATCAGTTCCTCACGATCACTTTTAGCACCACTTTGTTTCTCCATGAATATCTTCTCACAGCCATATTCTTTTAACTTCTCTTCCTGTAAATCTAATGATTGATCAATGGTACTTACTCGTCCGTATTCATAATCACATCCGATGCGTGAAACAACTACCTTTTGGATTTATCTTTTATAGTTTTTGCTATTGCTAAAAAAATGATGATGTTAATATAGAAGTAGCTATTAGAAAAATAGAAAAAATTATAGGAGTGAAGGACAATGAGTGTACATAAAGCCCTTACGTTACATGCTCAAAAACAAAATCAACTTTTTACTGAATTTTCCCTATTAGACCAACAACGTGAAGATTATATTCAAGGAGCTATAGAATTATGTAAGGCTGAAAAGGATTTTACAACAGACCATATTAATCAAATCACTATGCAAATCAATGTTCTTGCAAACCAAAGGCTAATACCTACTCGTAAATTAGTTACCCCAGAAATGGTTCATTCATATGTGGAGTCATTAAAGTAAAATAATTCACTGATCTCTTAGTCGTAAGAAAAAGCACCGAATACCGGTGTTAACCCTCGACCTTCTGACACTCATTTTATAGATGAGTGTTTTTTTATGCTCAAATCTCCAAAAATAATCGTTAGTTCTACAAAAAGAAAAATATAGAAAGCTAGTTTACCTTTATCTTGCATATATTCAAATATGGACAAGATAAAGGGTGAATAATTGATGACTAAACAAACTTTTTTTAAAGGAACTATGATTTTAACAGTTGCCGCATTCATTACAAAGATATTGGGATTCGCTACCTTTCCTAAAAAGATGAAAAAAACACATATATATTTATTACACAGTACGAATACACTACGCTTAATGAACTAACCTGCCCCGTTATGTTGCATAAAGAAAAAGCTTCCTTAAAAACAGCTCCGATCTTAAGCTAACCACCCTTTACTTTAAGTGTAAATCTTTACAATCTTACCTTTAATAAGGAAAAGACGATGCCTATTTATAGCATCGCCTTCGTTCATTTTTATCAATTAACCGGACTCAATAGCATCTTAGTTTTTATATTTTATGCTCCAATAACACTAACACGCCGACGTACATAGTCATTTTCAATAATGTCTACAAAGGCTTCTGCAAAATCTAAATAACTGATATAGCTTTTACCTTCATCGTTGGTAAAAAACTCTTCACCACCAATGATGTAATTGCTTGTTGCTGGCCCTTCAAAATCAAGTTCATATGCGGGTGAAACATACGTCCATTGAAGATTTGAGAATGAACGTAATCTTTCCAGATTAGCACGTAATGTTTTTCCCAAAGCTTTTAATTCTTCGGGGAAATCTGGATTATCTATGAGTTGTAAGGAGTGCTCCTTATTAATATATAACGTTCCTGCTCCACCAACCATCAATAGTTTGGTATCGGTTCCCTCTAGCAGCTGAGCCAAGTGAGAAATACCGTCTGTATGAATATAAAAGGTATCTTCTGTCCATGCACTAACTGCATTGACAACGGCATCAAACCCTAGTAAATCTTCTTTGTTCAAATCCATTAAATCTTTTTCGATTATAGTTTTAAAGGTGTCATTATGTTTTTTTCGAACAATCGCTGTAACATCATGTCCTCGCTTAATTGCATTTTGTGCAATTAAATTCCCTGCTTTACCATGTGCTCCAATAACTGCTATTTTCATTATATTATCATTCCTTTTAATATATATTATAAAGTATCTTTCGTTCCTTTATATGTGTATCAATTTTGATTCCTTTTTCAAATGAGCAAATCGAAACTATCTAGATTTCCTTTCATATGTTCCAAAGTAGATGATTTCACTAAAACGACAGTACAGCTTTTAACTAAAAAGCGCGAAGTGCAACTTGTCCAGAGCTTTTATTGTATTTTCTCTAATTAAACCAAATATGCATACTATATCCTATAATTGGCATTTGACACTATTACTTCTTGTTACACATTCCACTATCTATCCCTCCTTTTATAAAGGTATTTTCTTCGTAATAAACGCTCTTTCACTACATGACTTTTTATCATCCTTGAACAATTATTAACATACAACCTTCGAGTAACACGAAGTCAACAATTTAAATTTTTTTTGTGAAACCTTCTTGATTGGTTGGCATTTTAAATAGCATTTATTTTAATATGCACTTCATTTGTGCTCCTAACAATTAAAGGAAAGATTGGACAACTTATAATGATTCCATTTCTGTCCTGAATTGACTACTCACTCTATCTCGTGTCGCCCGATAATCAGGTAACGTCTTGCAGACGGTTACGGCGAGTGATGGCCCAGATGATGAAGCCAATAAGTGTAATAGTCAGTGCAGCTACCATGATTGCGTTCCAGCCCCTGAAATCCCAAAGGGGACCTGCGATAACTGAACCGAACGCTCCTCCAAGAAAGTTGCTTACAACGATAGACGTGTTTAGTCGGCTGCGTGCAGAGCCAGGTAGAGCGAAGAGTCTAGTTTGCCCCAGCACAAGGTTGGTCTGGGTAGCAAGATCCAAGACGATGACAACGACAATTAAACCAATAATTGAATTACTCGCTACCCAAGCCGCAAGCAGTGACAGTGCAAGCAAAATTAGAGCTCCTCCTGTGGCTTGCACAGACCACCCACGGTCATGCAGGGCACCTGCGCGTCTTGCTCCCAAAGCACCTGCCAACCCTGCGAGACCCAGAAGCCCAATCTGACCTGCCGAGTAGGAGAACGGAGGTGCCGTCAGTAGGTAGGTTAGTGACGTCCAAAATAATGAGAACACAGCGAAGGTCGTGGCAGATATCATTAGTGTCGGGGCTACCGTGCGATGTTGTGCCACGGTAGTGAACACCGACCCCAAAAGACGCAGGTAGGGAACCGGATTGCGTGGTTCGAGACGAGGGATAATCGTTCGCATTACTCCAGCAAGAATGAGTGATGCAACGGCAGCAATTCCATATATCGCCCTCCATCCCAGGAAATCTGCAACAAAGCCACTAATGGTTCGCGATAGCAGGATGCCAATTAGGGCACCCGACGCGACCGTACCGACCACTCTTCCACGTCGCTCTGGCTCGGAAAGTTCGCTGGCCAAAGGAGTTAGTAGCTGTGCAGCAACAGTGGTCAATCCTAAACCACCCAGAGCCGCAAGGAGTACCGGGAACGTCGGTGCAAAGGCTGCGCTAATAAGCATTATGGCTGACAAACTCAAGATTAGTGGAATGAGTCGGCGTAAGTTAAGAACATCTCCCAATGGTACAAGAAGGAAAATTCCTAATGCGTATCCAAATTGGGTGACGGTCACCAGAGCCGCAGCGCTCGATGATGAAACTTCTAGAGACTTAGCTATGATTTCAAATAGTGGTTGAGACAAATAGAGATTTCCGACTGCCAGCCCGGCGGCAACTGCAAATATGACTGTTGTCGCTTGGGTCATCCGACGGTCGGGCTTGGTAGACATGTTGGACATGTAAGAACCTCCTTATAACTTTTAAGTTTCTACAAATGAAGTAATGACCATTTTCGGCGAATACTACTATTTCTTTGCTTGCTGCTTCCTCTGAGCTGAGAAGCTATGTTTCCACATGAAAACACAGCATCAATAAATACCACATTTAATGCCATGTCATTTTCCTTTAATTGGTATGGATATTTCAACGCCCTCATTTAAAATAACTTTTATATATGCAACCCTCCTTTTCATAGACCTCATTCCTGAAATTAAAGCCTTCTTGCTTTACAAATGATAAATATATAACCTTCGAGTAACACGAAGTCAATAGTTTAAAATCAATTTTTTTATGTTCTGCATTGATGTTTACAAATATAGGCAATTTAAAGTAAGATTAGAAAACCATGTTCGAGTAACACGAAGTTAATGATTTTATGTAAATTTATACAAAATAAAAAGAGGTGTGTTTACGTGTATACTGTGAAAGAAGTAGCTAAACTGCTTGATCTAACTGAACATACTGTTCGTTTCTATACTGATAAAGGATTAGTTCCAAATTTACAGCGTGATAAAAATAATAAACGTATCTTTAATGATGACTCCTTAAACTGGCTTAGGGGCGCAAAAAAATTAAAAAAATGTGGTATGTCAGTGGAAGATATAAAAAAATATGTAGACCTAAGTTTGGAAGGCCATCCAACAATTGAGGAACGTTATGAAATGATACTAAAACAAAAAGAATTGGTTCTAGCTCAATTAGAAGAAATGAAATTAATGGCAGAATATATTACTAATAAAGAAAAACACTACCGTGACATTAAAGATCAAATGATTCCGGATGATACTAATCCTGCCCATTGGAAAAATGGTGAAAATGTAAATTCTTCCTGCTCATTAGGAAAAGATATTGTGCCGATTTCTCATTAATTATTGCCAATTGAAATGGTTCACTATTATGATCCCTATGAAATTGTTCTTTCTCACTGAAGAAAAGTCGATGATCCTTATTGGAAGATCAGCTTTTTTAACTTTGTGAAGAAATATACTTAAACTACCTTGCCCCTTTAGTTCCATAAGAAAAAGCTGCCTTAAAGACAGCTCCGATCTTCAGCTAACGCACCGCTTAGTTGAAGTGCAATGTTTCACAATTTTTTATTATAGAGAGCATTCTGGAAATTGGTCTTATTTCGTTAAAATCAAAAAAACGAATATCAAACACTTTATTTTTAGTGTCTGATATTCGGATTACAGTATACTCTAATCATTTGTAATTATTTAATCTGAATAGCACCTAGTCCAAGCCTTTTGAGAAGATCCATTAATTGTATTTTTTCCTCATTACTTATAAAAGACAAATTTTCAGATATGACTTCAACGTGTTGAGGAAAGATTTCTTTAAATAAAATTTGACCTTTGTCAGTTAGAACTACATTTGAAGCACGACGGTCTGCTGGATTTGGTTCCCTCTTAACAAATTCTTTTTTCTCAAGTTTATCAACAACGTAAGTGATGCTTCCACTAGGAATAGATAATTTTTCACTAATTTTTTGAATGGAGTGGGGGCCCTTATTATAAAGAAGTTCCAGAATCATAAAATTCTCTGAACTAATTCCGTGTCTTTCAATATCTTTAACAACATGACCAAAAATAGTTTTACTTGCCTTAAGCCAGATGCGGAAAAGACGTAAATCAATCTGGCTTTGTTCATCTCCTTGATACATTCACCGAACCTCCTATTACGACTAACTTTTGAAATTACAATTGGTTATTTTGGTTTTCTGTATAAAGGATAATCAACTTCAGTCGGAACTTCAATTAGGAAGATTCTAAAGTCTTTATCTAATGCTTGAATTGTTACGTCTCCACCCTGTTCTGATTGAACGATGGAAAAATCTTTTTCTGCTAAACGAGTGGGTCCATTCGTGTCTAATGAAAAATCCCCATCGCCTCTGATGGCTAAACCGGCTAATGTACGATTCGATGAAAGGCTATGATTATATACCGTTCCCTTTGGAATGAGTACATCCCACATCTGAGCATCTGTCACGATTTTCATTGGTGAATCATTTCCTAGTATTGTTTTAATTTTCACACCATCTTCATACGTTAAAGAAAAATCATTGGAATCGTATTGTGAATAAGAGGGTGTACGTTTTACAGCTTGACTTAAATGTGGTTCAAACCAGATTTGAAAGATTTCCGATGGTTCTTTTAATGCTTCTGCATGATACACACCGGAGCCTGTTTGCATGAGCTGGACTCCCCCTTCTTCTACAACACTTTCCGTACCAAGTGTATCCCGATGATAAGCATTACCCTTTATCACATAGGTGATGATTTCAAAGCCTTGATGTGGATGCAGTCCAATTTCTGCTGGTTCCTGAGAATGACCCCAAGCCCAGTAAAATAATGGTCCTAGTCGATTTATTAGAGACCCTTCTCCAGAAAAGCCAATCGGTTTTTGCTCTTTAATTTTACCGTCATCAAACTGCCCGTTCGCTTGATACTGCGGTTTAATAATTTTAATTTCCATTTGTATCCCTCCCTATAGATAATTGTCTACTTATCCAAGCAAAGATCCGAAATTTATAAGTAATACTACTAATCCAAGAATTAATAAAATGATCGGCATCATCATTTGTTTTACATTATCTTTTATTTTAATATGAGTAAAAACGGCACCAACCATCGTTACTACAATGAATAAACCTCCCCATGCAGCTAACCTCTCGTTCCAAATACCTGCGATAACCAATACCGCTGAAACGACTTCTGCCAATCCTGTAAACACTCTAAACCATCCTGGGTACCCATAATGCTTAAACCCTTCCACCATTTGCTTTGATCCGAACTTCATAAATCCAAACATCAGGAATCCTAATCCTAATATAACTTGAAGAATAATTGATAAAACACCCATTAATTTTCTCTCCCTTTATTCTAATATTATTTATCCTAAGATGATATATCCTAACTTCAGGATAAATATATCCTAACATTAGGATATATTTTATGTCAACAAAAAACAACCCAATTTAGTTATTGAGTTGCTGTGTAGTTATTTACTATTCATGTTTATTCTTATTAAACTAAACAGCCCTGATAGTTTAAGTACATTTATTCAAAATCTCAAAACGTGCTTTTCAATTAAATGGCCCGATTGCGGAAGATTGAAAAATATGAAAGACCCGCAAAAATGGCTTCTAAGTTATTTTACTAACCTTCCCGTTAGCGCAAGAACGAATAAGAGAAGTGATAGGGTTATATAATAATTTAGTAAATTATCATTATTATAAAATGATGGCTTTTTTGATGTTATTCATACAAAATATTTGTCTTATAAGCACTCCTGGATTACAAAAAAGTGCTTATGGTACTTCAAAGTGCGTACTTCTCAAGTGTGGTTTTTTGACGCAAAATAACAGTGAACAAAGCACAAAACAGAAGGAGCTGAAACACTATAAATAATGAATCTCAACCAACACGCAAAGTCGCCTTGGTCGTAGGCGCAAATGGTGTTATCGGACGCAACCTTATTGATCACCTCATTACTCTCCCTGACTGGGACGTAATCGGCGTATCGCGTCGAGGCGGAGAATCTGTCGGCCGTGTCCGGTATGTGGCTGCGGATCTACTCAATATAGACGACACCCGCGAGAAGCTAAACAGTTTAACTGAGGTAACACACATCTTCTATGCCGCCTATCAGGACCGTCCAACTTGGGCCGAACTTGTTCCTCCCAACCTCGCCATGCTGGTGAATACCGTAGAAACGATAGAACCAATCGCGCCGGGTTTAAAACATGTCAGTTTGATGCAGGGATACAAGGTATACGGCGCACATCTCGGCCCGTTCAAGACCCCTGCCCGTGAGACAGACGCTAACCATATGCCACCCGAATTCAATATTGATCAGCAAGATTTCTTAGAACAAAGGCAAAAAGGAAAGGCTTGGACTTGGTCGGCGCTCCGTCCTTCTGTAGTCTGCGGTTTCTCGCTTGGAAATCCGATGAACCTCGCCATGGTTATTGCGATTTACGCCTCAATTTCGAAGGAGCTTGGAATTCCGCTACGGTTTCCGGGCAAACCAGGTGCCTATGACAGCCTCTTGGAGATGACAGATGCGGGGCTTCTCGCGAAGGCAACAGTATGGGCGGCGACTGAAGAGCGTTGTGCTAATCAGGCATTTAACATCACGAACGGCGATTTGTTCCGTTGGAATGAACTATGGCCGAAGATCGCTCACTACTTCGGCTTGGAGACGGCGCCTCCGCTGCAGATGTCACTGGACGTTGTCATGGCGGATAAGGAGCAACTCTGGAACAAAATGGTCAAGAACCATGGGCTTGCTCGGCACTCCTATCAAGACGTATCCTCCTGGCGATTCGGTGATTTCGTGTTCTCTTGGGATTACGATTTCTTCGCCGACGGAACTAAGGCCCGCCGCTTAGGTTTTCACGAATACGTCGATACCGAAGCGATGTTCATGAATATCTTCGACGACTTCCGCAAACGTAAAGTTATCCCATAAACAAAAAGCCGGCCTTGTATATTAGGTCGGCTCCTTATATGTTATGTACGTCTTCAAGCTGTGGATTGGCTAGGACGGTAGCTCTTCCCCCGTACTTTCTCTCTATATGCGAATCCCCCCACCTACACATCAGATGCAGGATCTCCTTTAGACTCCAGCCGTAGTCTGTTAACTCATATTCGACTTTTGGTGGAACCTGATTGTAAGAAATGCGCAGGATGACGCCTTCCTCTTCAAGCTCCCGAAGTTGCTGCGTTAACATTTTTTGAGTAATTGCGGGTATTAAGCTTTTCAATTCATTGTTACGTTTCTTTCCAAATGTTAGATGAAAGAGAATTACGGGTTTCCACTTTCCTCCAATCACCACCAAAGTTGCCTCTACCGCAGTGTTGTAAATCTTACTAGGATCCTCCATTACACACCTTACCTTCCTTTTAAGAATATTCCGACACAGGTAACTGGTATACATCATATGAATTGGAGCCATTAAATATCCGTTTTTGAACATTATAACTGCAAGCAAAATATTGCGCCATCCTGCTCCCGTAAAGGCTGCCACAGCAGCCTTCAAGGCCCGTTAGTTGAAGAACAAAGTATTAGTTATACAAAGTATACTAATCCAGAAATACCCAAACGGATTACAGCTATGAGACCTGAGATTAATGCTATTTTCGTTCTAAAGCTTCGATTTTTTGTCATTTCCGAATGAAAATTTGCTCTTTGTTGTTGTCCATCGGTCCATGCTCCGATAAAAACACCTAAATAACAATACTTACTATCCCAACAATAAGAAAAACGGAAACATTAATAACTCCCCCTTGTTAGGCTCTTATGTATTTACATTACATATTATACAGTGGGATTAATTCGGTTTATCATTGAAATTTCTTGCCCCGTTAGTTGCATAAACAAAAGAAGCTGCCCGATGTCAGCCGGATCATCAATTAAGCACCCGTTAGTAAAATAAGTACCTTATGGATTGCAATGCACCTATTTGTCATATTATTTTTGTACTTGAATCACTTTATTTCTAAAAATCATTGCTAGAACGACTGCATAATTCGTGCGATTTCTTTCTCTAAAACAACAGGCTCGTTTGCGTAATTGTAAATCCCTAAAAACTTCTCTATAGCCTCTGGATGGGAACTGATTAGCTTGTTGACAGCATCCTGTTGTTCAGATATGCGTTCATTCTTCGAAATTTGGCATCCCATGTGAAACCGAACCATAAACTCATCTTCTATTGCCTTTTGATATTCTTCAGACATTTGATTTGATTGATTGGATTGTCCCTTATACTTCAATAGAATATTGGATAATAACCGTGCTCCACATATAGCATCATGGATACCCTGCGCCATGCCAGGATCTTTAAAACAAACTGCATCCCCAACCAACGCCCATCCTTTTCCCATTCCTTTATACCAGTAATTATCATATCCTAGAATGCCTTTGACCGGTTCTACTAGGTCTGCATTTTTCAAGCGCGCCCCAATTGTTGTATTCGGAAAGTTATCCGTTAAGAAATTGCGTAGACAGCTCTCCGGATTTAATTTCAACCGTTCTATCAATTCCTTATTTTCTAATGGGAAAATGCCGACAATAACATATAAATCATCATTCGTCGGAAAGAGAATGGCTGTGTTATCTTTTATCTTGTATACTTCAAATTTAGGGACATTATCGTGGCGAAATCCAGAGAAATACCCGAAATAGATGCCGACTGGTGCCGGAATACTTATTTTGAGTTCACTTTTTACCAGCTTGCGAATAATAGAGGAACGGCCGTCTGCTCCGACTACCAGGCGAGCTAAAAATTCTAGTTTCTCGTTGTTGCCGCCTAAACCTTTCACGCCTATTACTGTTTCGTCATCACGAATGACATCCGTCACACGAAATCCTTCTAAAACGGTTACATTCATTTGAGATTTGGCTTTTTCAAGTAGGATATGATCGAGATAAGTTCTTCTAATACAATAACAACTGTTCTCTCCGTAGACCTCGGGGATGAGACCTTCTATCACGGTATCCTCAAATTGAAATTTAATATCCCGTACCGGTGGTGCTTTTGTTTCCAATAACTTGTCCATGACACCTATTTCTCGAAAAAGAGCGACAGTATTATTGAAAAAGGTATGGGTTGATAATGTGTCCCTTGGAAAAGTCGATCGGTCCACTAACAACACATGGAAACCTGACTTAGCAAGATAGATTGCCAGGGTAGAGCCGGCACATCTAGCACCGGTAATGATGACATCATAAGTCTTATTCATCGTATCACTCCATTTTTAAGTACAATTATTAACTTGCTTATCCATTACCAGACTTCTAAAGTTAATGCTCCTATGAATTAAAGTAATGAGGGAAATTGATAAGAATATACTACATATATAAATTATGGAAGTTAAAACCAAATAAGTAAAGAGAATTCCAACCCAAAAAGTCGATCTCCTCTACGTTAAGGAATCGACTTTTTTTACTTCTTCTTATAGAACTCCCTCAGTTAATTAAGTATTTCTTACGATTGCTCGCTTATTCTTTTTTCTTTTTATCCCCCTCTCACTAGAGAATCAAAAGGAAAGTAGTGAAATTATAGCATGACTTATTCAATCTGCCCGTTAGTTGCATAAGAAATGAGCTGCTGATCAGCTCCTGTTAAAGAAGTAAAGCACCCGTTAGTTATATAAGCAACCTCGATAAGTAAAAAACAAACACTTTCTACCTAAGGAAAGGTTTGTTAGATAAGACTGATTATTTCAATTTAAGTATTATTTTCCCTTTTGCTCTTCCCGTCTCTGCATACTCCATTGCTTTTTGGGCATCTTCGAAAATAAAAATTTTATCAAGTGTAGGCTCAATTACTTCTGACTCTAACATTTCTGTTAAAATTTCCAACTGCTCTCCACTATGCTTCATAAAAAGAAACGTGTATTGGACATTATGCTTTTTTTCTAACTTCGTAAGCTTATAACTTGCAATGGAAAATAAGGTTTTTTTAAATGAGCTAAATCCGTTTTCTTTAGCAAAGCGACCATTCGGGATTCCAGATATAGAAACAATCTTTCCTCCTTTTTTTAATGTTACAAATGATTTCTCTAATGTCGCCCCCCCAATGGTATCAAGAACTGCGTTGTAGTCACGAATCGAATGTTCGAACTTTTCCTTCTTGTAATTAATAACTTCGTCAGCGCCAAGAGATTTCACCAAATCAGTACCATCACTAGCTGTAGTTGCGACAAAAGCACCCATATGTTTTGCAAGTTGGATAGCAAATGTTCCTACTCCCCCTGAACCTGCATGTATTAATATTTTATGTCCTTTTTCAATTCGCAGAATATCATGTAAAGCTTGGTAGGATGTCAATCCGACTAGAGGGATGGAGGCGGCTTCTTCAAAACTTAAATTTTTAGGTTTTAATGCAATATCTTCTTGGTTAACAGAGAGATATTCAGTAAAAGTTCCCATTTTATTTGCTCTAGGTCGACCATATACCTCATCACCGACTTTAAACTTCGTGACACTAGTACCTACTTCAACAATTTTTCCAGAAAAATCGTTTCCTAAAATTAAAGGCATCTTATATTTCAATAATAATTTTAATTCACCCTTACGAATTTTTGTATCAAGAGGATTTATACTTGCCGCATATATCTCAACTAAGACCTCGTCATTATTTATTTTGGGCATAGGAAAGTCTAAAAAATTTGGATTTTTACCGTAGTTTTCAATTGCTAAAGCTTTCATTATAATCCTCCACATTTTTATTTAACGTACATGTATCTTTTCATAACGAACCTAAGAAAAAAGATTATGAATATCCCTAGATGGGATATTCATATTAAATAAATTATTTTAAGAAAGGATAATCTGTATAACCTTCTTTTCCTCCTGCATAGAGCGTGTTTTTATCAGGTTCGTTTAGGCGAGCACCTGATTGAATTCGTTCTGCAAAGTCTGGATTAGCTAGTACCCAAGTGCCTACTGTGACAACATCTGCAAGATTATTATCTACATCAGACGAAAGTTGATCTAGAGGACGACCTGGACGGTTAACAAGAAGTGATTGATCCCAAAGTTGACGCACATCTTTTAGGAATTGCTCGTTTCCAAAGTGCATTAAATGCAGATATGCAAGGTTAAGCTTATTTAATTCACTTATTAAATAACGATACATCTCAAGGCTATTTTCCCCCTCATCAATGCCTTGCAGTGTTCCTTGAGGAGAAAAACGGATGCCTGTTCTTTCTGCTCCTATTTCATCAACAACTGCTTTAGCTACTTCGATAGCGAATCGAGAACGCCCCTCAATCGTACCACCGTATGCATCTTGACGATGGTTGGAGTTTTCACTAAGGAATTGTTGGATCAGATAACCATTCGCTCCGTGAATTTCAACTCCGTCCGCACCAGCTTCAATTGCTGAACGTGCTGCTATACGAAACTCATGGATAACATCTTTTATCTCAAGCTTACTCAATTCTCTTGGTGTTGGAATTTCTTTCATTCCTTCTGCCGTGAAAATTTCTACACCAGGTGCAATAGCTGACGGTGCAACTGCTTGGCGGTGGTGAGGTGTGTTATCAGGGTGTGATACACGTCCCACATGCATAAGCTGAACAAAAATATGACCGCCTTCACCATGAACTTTAGAAGTTACTTTTTTCCACCCTTTAATATGATTTTCTGTATAAATACCAGGTGTATTAGTGTAACCTTGCCCATCATCTGAAGGTTGGGTTCCTTCGCTTATAATTAAACCGACTGAAGCACGCTGACCATAGTACTCTGCTAATAAATCGCTCGGTGTACCATCTGGTAAAGCTCTACTTCTAGTCATCGGAGCCATTCCTATACGATTTTTCAAGTCAATGTTTCCGATACGAACTGTTTCAAATAATCTGCTCATATGAATACTCCTTTTTAATAAGAATTAGAATCAAGGAATGAATTTACGTGTTCTGCAAATAGTTCTGGAAATTGAAACAGGTGCCCGTGACCAGAATCAGGATATATAATCAGCTGTGCTTTCGGTAATTTCTCTGTTAAGATATAACTGTTTTTAGTCGGTACCATCACATCATTGACACCATTAGTAACAAGTACAGGGTGTTTGATGTTTTGTAACCATTCATAATCATGATTGGACTTTTGTTTAGCCCATTTTGCAATGGCTTGTAATTGTGCCTCTTTTACTTGTTCCGAACTGTTTACTTTTTTCTGATTAAAAATTCTTTGTAGTGAAGCCATTCCTGCAGATTTACTTGTTTCGGTTTGTCCGTAGAAAAAGAACATAAAATCATTTATTCCATCTTCTTCCGTTCCGCCGTGACGATTCATTCTTTCAAAAATCTCCGGATTTGGATTAATACCAGATTCAGGCGAAGTACCTGCCATAATAATTTTTCTTACTAAATCTCCCTCTTGTAAAGCTAGCTCTTGTGCAACCATGCCACCAATGGAAAAACCAAGAATGTCAACTTGTTCTAATCCAAGAGCTTTTATAAATGTTGCTGTATCTTTTGCCATATCAGCAATTGTAGTAGGCGTTAGTCCATCGGTCTCACCGACCCCTTTATTGTCAAACAAGATTACTGGGCGTGTATTTGCAATAGGTTCAAGCATGTTTGGATCCCAGTTTTCCATCGTTCCTCTATAGTGAACAAGAAATACTACTGGTATACCATCTTGTGTACCAAATTTTCTATATGCGTAACGAGTTCCATCTGCTTCAATAAATTCTGATTCTGTTGGTATTTTAAAGTTAGTCATTATTGTGTTCCTCCTTAGAAATAAAAAACGGTTTTATAAGCATGCATGATGATGGTTTGTTTCATGTTCACTTTTTAGAATGAACGTTCTAGAAAGGGTAAAAAAAGAAAGCTAGTCCAACACTGAAAGTGCTAGAGTGATGATGCCTTCTAATTCTTTTTTATTGTAATTAGTTTTTATTAGTACTCTTATACCTACCAAATTGTTGTGTAAGAAACGGGATGTGTTATCAGAATCGATTTCTTTTGATAGCTCTCCACTAGTCTGGCCCCGTTTTATAAGGTTATTAAACATATCTTCAGTACGGTTAAACATTTTTGTAACTATGCGTCCAATTTCTTTGTCCAGTAAAGATAATTCTATGGCTGCATTTACTGATAGACAACCTTTTGGGTATTGTTCAATGGAATTCAGTACGAAAATAAAAACATCACGTATCGTCTGTTTAATGGATGGAGTGCTACTAATTATCCTTTCCATCTCATTGACGATGAGCTCTTCATAGTGATTAAGGGAAGCTAAAAACAATGAACGCTTGTCACCAAATGTATCATATATACTCCTGCGGTGTATTCCCATATGATCCACCAAATCTTGCATGGATGTTTTTTCATAACCCTGTTCCCAGAAAAGCTCCATTGCTTTTCTTAATACAGCTTTTTCGTCAAACTCTTTACTTCTAGCCATTTTATTTCTCCTTTAAAAAATCCATGAACCAATACTAACAAAAACAAACGTCATAATCCATTATAGAATGAACGTTCTAAAATAAACACATGAATTTCAAACCATGATTAAACAATACCCTTTTTAGAACGATTAGTAAAGAATTATAAATACCCAATAATCCCCAACACATTTGCTACATACCACAATGTTATCCTTTAACTTTCACCTAGGGGTACCGCCAAGCATTTCTTTATTCGTTTAGTTTCTTCAGGATTGTTTTCTTCCACTGTACAATTAATGGATCAAAATCTTTTACAGATGCACTCATACCAAATAAACAAGAAACAGCAATTAGAAAAAAACATCTGAGCCCTTACTCAACCAAACTGCCCTGTTAGTTACCAAAAGAATAAGCTGCCTTAAAGACAGCCCCGATCTTCAGCTAACGCGCTAGTTAGTTAAAGTGAGGGACATCACAAACAGAATATTAATTCATCTTATCAATATTTTATTTTATTAGGCTATGTTAAAAACTTTGGTTGAATAAAAAAATGCAAAAGATTTGGTTAATTTTAAATTTAAATGGTGGTAGTAAATATTCCATTAGCTATTTTTTAATTTGAAAACGAATACGGTATTCGTTTCTGTGATAAAAAGTGTAACAACTTGTTTATATTTCAAGTTATCAAATCATACTAAATTAATCCTTTTTTGAACTTAATCTTTCTAACTTTTCTTTATTAATGATATAATATCCTCTTCCTTTTTTTTCTAATAATCCTTCTTCTTGGAATTGGTTAAGTGTGTATAATAAATGTCGATAGCTTCCCCCCACGTATTCTGCTGTTTCGGTATGCTTCTCTTGAAAGCATCCATCGTTTTCTATTTGAAGAATATATTTGGCCAATCGATTTTTGAACTCATAATCCTGCATATCTGTGTAATGATCCGTTCTTTTAAGTAATTTATCACCTAAATATTTTGATAAATTATGGAGGAAACGATTGTCATTTAACAGATGCTTTTTCGATGAAGCCAGTGGAACCGCTAAGCAAGTGCAGTTATTTATAGCCACAACATCTTTTAAATTCTTTTCCACCTCAATCAAGGATAATTCACCAATAAAATCATCTTTCTTTAGAAACTGAATCAGCGCACGTTTTCCATTTTCGTGTACTATATATATTTTTGCCCGCCCATCCAATAATAAAAATAAGTACTGAATATCTTCATCAAAGCGCACTATATATTCATTAGAAGAAAACTTACAAATAAAAGCCTGATGTAAAACTGCTTTCGGAAAAGTTTCTTGAATATCATTATATATATCCACAAAATTTTCAGCGTAATCCTTCAAATTGATTTTTTCCATTTTACCACCTCAATATGAGATATCTCCTATTATTATATTGTTCCTTTCGATATATTACTACCAAGAGGTGGATTGGGATGAACAAATACAAACATATTATTTTTGACTTAGATGATACGATACTTGATTTTCAAGATTCAGAAGAAAAGGCTTTAAAACAAATTATTACGCTGTACGAGTTGCCCTATAACAAACAAACAATTGCATGTTATAAGCGCATTAATGATGGATTATGGCATCAATTAGAGGAAGGCTTGATTTCTCGTGAAGAAGTGCTGACAACGCGTTTTTCACTTTTTTTGAAGGAATTTCAAATAGATGAAAACGGAGCAAAAGTTGAAGCTATGTACCGTGAGCATTTAAACCAAGGACATAAGGCCATCACCCATGCACATGAATTATTAAATGCTTTAAGTAAGCAAGATTATAAATTATATATTGGAACAAACGGTGTAGGAAAGACTCAAAGAAAAAGATTATTAGGTGCCAAGCTACAAGGATATTTTGAACAACTTTTTATCTCCGAAGAAATTGGTTATGAAAAACCGAATCCCCATTTCTTTTACTATATTTTTGATGCCCTGCATACAAGCAGTAAAGAAGAATTTTTAATGATAGGTGATCGTTTAACATCGGATATTCAAGGAGCTATCAATGTCGGAATTGATTGTGTATGGTTTAACCCTAAGAGAAGCATGCCTAAATCATGTTCACCTAAGAGCACATATACGATACCAAATTTAATGCAAATAATGGACTTATTAGAGGAATAATCATGAAAAAAGTAATTCAATCGATTCTACTCTATATAGTAAGTGCTATTGGCATCAGTCTTACATTAAAAGCTGATGTTGGTGTCAGCAGTTTTAATGCGATGAATTTATCAATATCTGAATGGACTTCCATCAAAGTTGGCACAATTACATTCATTGCAAATCTCATTTTTCTATTCGGTTATATCTGCCTATGCGAAAAAAAGGATTTTAGAAAATTCACTTTGATGTTCATTTCCAGCTTGTTCTTTGGAATGGTTATTAATTTTTTCCTCTATACTATTTTCGGTACGATTTACGTAGAGAATTATTTAGTAAGAATCGGACTATTTATTTTCGGTGCGATACTAGCCGGTGGAACAACAGGCATTATTTTATCATTAGATATTATTCCTTTTCCTATTGAAAGTTTATGTTTACGAATAGCTGAATTAACAAAACGCCCTTTCTCTCAATACAGATATTGTGTCGATTTATTCTCCATAATTCTATCAATAACAATATCACTACTATACAATTTACCAATCAATATTCGTGAAGGAACGATTATCAGCTTCTTCTTATTGTCCGGCATTATTTCATATACACGATTGAAATTTAAAAACTATCAACAGAAACCACAAACCAAAAATAGCATAACTAAAAAATAACCTCTTACGGTGGAGAATTCAAAGAGGTTATTTTTATCAAACTTTAATAAAAATTTTCGAACTTGATTCTAAATGATAATCTTTTTTGTAACACTACATTACACTAACCTGCCCCTTTAGTTGCCAAAAGAAAATGCCTAAAAGACAGCTCTGATCTTCAGCCAACGCACCAGTTGTTTATCTGTTTAAATTTGAAAGGATTGAACCAAACATTCTTCATTATCGACAATTTGCTTTTTTTCTTCAAAATCTATACTTAGCTCACTGAAAATCTTTATCCAAAATATAACAGCAGGGATATTATTGGCTAATTGAACAACAAAGTAACTACCTTTTTTTTGTTTAAACAATTCCTTTAATAATGATATTGCAGTACCTTTTCTTCTATATTTTTTCAAAATGAAAATATCATTAACGCTGTAATCATAGTCCTTATTTAAAAATGGCCTTTCTAACAGTAATAAAAACCCTGCAATTTTCATATCTTTTTTCAAAAAGTATGGGGTTAATCCTTCCTCCTTCCAAATTAATTCAAATGAATCAAATTCAAATAAGCCATCTGTTGATATGTCTAAACCCTCGGTAAACTCCGAAAGGTCATGTAAATAAAGGGAATATAAATTCTGAAGAATATGCTTTTCATCTTTGGAAACGGGGTTGAATGAAACAGTCATCGTTATCCCTCTTTTACGATTTATTAAGCTCTTACTTCATTAATTTCGATATAAACTTCCATTTGTCCTTCATGAACTCCCCTGCCCCGTTAGTTGCATAAAGAAAAAGCTGCCTTTAAAGACAGCTCCGAGGAATAAGGGTTAATGATTTTTATTTGCATACATTCTTGCCATTGTCGAAGGTGAAAATTTAATTCTATATTTCCCTTCAAGTTCTTTCTTAATTTTATCCGTTAAAGTTAAGCCTTGTTTATTGTGTTCTTCTTCAAGTTCAATCCCATTAGGAAGCAATTTATCTTCATCCCATTCAATCAATTCATTTGTTAACGTATTTGAAATTAGACCTATATCCAAGTTACAACCACATTTATTGCACCATATAGGATCCGCCCCAATATCCCCTTCAACTTTCAACTCATATGTTTCTTTTTGTTCACAAAAACATTCCATATTATTTTCTGACTCCTCTACTACACGCTTTTTTATTATATTTTACATGACTTTTGTTAAAGTAACCTATCCTATTAGTCCAATAAGAAAAGCGATTCTTATTAAAGAATCGCTGAGTTTGTAGATAACTATCATCCGAAAAATTGAGGGAACCTCAGGCCTTATCCCTTATCCCTTATCCCTTATCCCTTATCCCTTTTCGATCATGTAAAATTTCTTGAATGATTTCAATATGAACAAAAGACCATGATCTTTCATGAAAGTGAAGAAACACACTAATCGAAAGAATGGAAATATATATTATACTAAAGACTACCCAAAGCAAACTCCCATCTTTAAAAAGGAAATCTTGCAATTGATTTGAAAACAGAAGAAAAAGCCAAGGCCCAGAGGATATTATAATAGGAATGATCCCCGATCCGTTTTTCTCTTTTATCATACAATAATAAACTTTTTTTAACGTATCGCTATCAATCGAACTATAAAAATTTTGAATTTCTTCCACTTCAATCAGTTTCTTCATCCCTTTGAAAGATCGGTCTTTGTATGAAGCTTTTTTTAATTGAAGATAAATTTTATGAGCATCTCCCCGTAATGAAAACATATATCTGATCTTTCCCCCCCTTCCAAAAAACTCCTTACTGAAAGGTTTTGTAATACTCCGCATTTTTATGTAGTCTTTGTCTTTTACAGTATCTACTTAAGGGGATGACACCCCATAAAAAAGCCAGCTCGTATATAACCAAAAAGACCATAATCATCGATGATTATGGCCTTTAAGTAACGAAAAGAGAACCGTTTTACTTAGTTTCAGATTCATTTTTGCCCGTATCTTCAGCTAATTGTTCAAATGAAGGGACCTTACCATGTGGATTCTGAGATTGTTTACGATCCTTCCATTGGCGTTCTTGTTGTCGCTTAGATTGAGTCATCTAAATAAGCTCCTTTACATAAAGTTAAGTAAAAAGTTTGAAGCACGATAAGCGTACTCGAGCAGGCATCAATGCATGCCTTTCCACTCACCTTGATTTTTAGATGCTTTTTCTTTTTTTGCTTTATTTTTATGTGCTTGATTGGCATTTGCACTGCCGAATTCTTTAGAGAATTCAGAATCGGTTTTGCTTGAATCAAACCCTTGTTTGTTTTTTTGATCTGCATCATTTTTCTTTGTTCGTTTTGCCATGTATACCCCTCCTTCTTATCTTTAGTATGAGATCTGAAAGAAGAAATATACTCCGAATAAAACCGGCAGTAGCATGTATCCGTCATGTAATTCGGGTAAATAATAAAGTGAATAATGCGTTCGAATTCGTATTTAACCGCTCGTGCAGTACCATCCAAAAATTATTGAATTTGAGGGTTAAATAATTTTGGGCTTATAGGTGGTTTTTTACTCTCTTTTCCATCATCAGCTCTGCCATTTGTTTCGAATTTGGATTTCCTTCATTTTGTATTTATGAATGATGTACCTTTCAAGATAAGTTATATGATTGTTTTGGTCATTATAAAGTCCGTTTGTTCTTCATCACCCATATAAAAAGAATGGGCTCCAGTTTGAACAAACCCAATTTTCTTATAAAAACCAATGGCGTTTTCATTTTTTTCCCATACGCCCAGCCAGATTTTCTTTTTATTACGTTCCATCGCCATGTCCATTGCTTTATTTAGCAGATATTTACCAAGCCCATGTTTTTGGTATTTGTTCTTTATATAAATCCGCTCGACTTCAAGTGAATCATCACCCATTTCTTCAGTCTGAGCATCATTGGTATTGACCTTTAAATATCCTGCGACTTCATTATTAAAATAAACAAAAAAGAATTGCGAAGAAATATTGGCTAATTCTTTTTCTAATTGGTTTAAGTTAAATGCCCTTTCCAAATAGGCATTCATATTTTCGGGTGAATTCTGATGCTTAAATGTCTCATTAAATGTTTCATAACTAATTTCTTGAAGAATGCGCGAATCGTCTAGGGTACACTTTTTAATATTTGTAGTCATTTAAATATGCCGCTCCTTTATAATAATCAATAATTTCTCTTGTTTCCCTTTTTTACAAATTCCCAGTCTTTCTCTACATTTTTTCTTACTCTTTGAAGAAGATCGGAAATGATTTCTACTTCTCTTTCCGAAAGTCCCTCTAATGCAACGGTATTGGAATAATCATTTTCTCTTTTTATAAAAGGATAAATACTTTTTCCTTTCTCCGTTGGAAAGAGCTTTTTAATTTTTTTGTTGTGTTTATCTTCTTTCTTTTCAATAAAGCCATTGATTTCAAGTTTTTTTATAGCACGAGCTGCTGTTGTTCGATCTACTTTTATCATCTCAGCTAACTTTTCCTGAATCATTCCTGGATTTTCACATATTCGCACAAGGTACAAATACTGCCCTTTTGTAAGGTTATGTTCTTTAAATTCGATATTGCTTATGGAATCTAATGCCCTTGCTATCATTCCAATTTCACGAAGAATTTCCTTCATAATGAACTCCTTAACACATATTTTTGTTGCAAATGCAATAAAAATAACCTATATTAAATTTAACGTAATTTTGTTGCGTTTGCAACAAAAAAAGGGGGGCGGTATAGTGAAATATGTTTTTTATGTATTAGGAATTTTAATATTAACCCTTGGTATTTCTTTCACTATACAATCAGATCTTGGGACTTCACCTTTTGATGCACTTTTGGTGGGACTATCCATAAATGCGGGGCTTACTGTGGGAAGTTGGGAAATCATAATAGCTTTGATCTTGATATGTTTTAATTCATTTTTAAAAAGGCAAAGACCAGAAGTTTTGGGGTTATTAACAGCATTTATAACGGGTATCGGGATTGATATGTGGCTTTTTTTATTGCACAATTTGATAACACCTGAACTATGGTACAGCAAAGTTATTTGTTTTGGAATCGGCTTGGTCGTTATAGGATTAGGAACGGCAACATATTTACACACAAATTTTGCACCGATTCCAGTTGACCGATTAACATTAATCATACAAGAATTAACGAAAACAAATATATTTTTTTCGAGAACAGCCATTTACCTCGCATTCTTGATAATGGCAATGATATCAAATGGACCAATTGGCGTTGGAACTTTATTAACCGTTTGTTTAGGTGGGCTAATACTCAATTACTTTATGCCATTTACTGAAAAAATATTAGACCGCATATTAACACACCCTAGTACATCACCGAATAATGATAAAGATAAAAAACATTCAATATAGAATGATTTTTATCTTTATTGCTCAATTAACCTGCCCCTATAAAGACTGCCAGCGATGGCAGCCAGATTTTAAAAGTAACGCACCCGTTAGGTAAAGAACAAGTACTATAAAACTCTTTTATAAAGCAAGATTACGGATCAAAAAATCCAGGTGAACAGAGCGTAAACTCCGATTAATGCAAAGAGAATTGTTAATATGATTATTGAGAAGCAACCCAAACTAACCAAATTATCTTTCAATACATCGTCAGGTTGTTCCAGCAGACTCTCTTTCACTTTATTTTGTATAGGTGAAATTACCTGATCCAATTCCAGTTCTATTAAAATTTCACTATCACCTTTAAATTTCAGAGCTCGTGCTATTCTGAAAGGATCGTTTCCCATAGATTTTTCGAACAAAATACACGCTTTTACCATCTCTGATGTCTTATTCTTCTCTAAATACCAGTAACGACCTGCCATTGAAGGGTATTTCAATGCAAAATAGATGTCCCCCAGCTTTCTGCGCAGTTCTAACTCATTAGGATAGGTCGAAATTAACCCGTGTAGCCTATCCCTTGCTTTCCCTAAATCATTTTTTTCAATGTCCTCTTCTATCTTCTTAATCGTGTTAACAGGTATCTTTTCTATATAAACACCCCATTATCTTTTCTTTATATTCTTTATTTCTAGATCGTTCAAAATAGTTCCTTCTCCAACATCCTGCCCCTTTCTGCCATAAGAAAAAGCTGCCTTAAAGACAGCTACGATCTTCAGCTAACGCACTGATATTTCACCAAAGACATCCATTATTTGAATATCTCTTCTATTTCATTTCTGTCGTAATCCAATATCCAATCGTTGTATTTGTCATAAACATCCCTTATTGTTTCGGGTGTGGTCGCCAATAAATCACAACCCCTGTCATCATAAACGTGAAATATAGTTTTCCTGTTGATGTTGATAAAATAGACTCTATTAAAAATACTTGGTTTTATACCCATATCATTATTGCAGATTGCTTTTAACATAGGAATGTATTTGAAGTCAGATGTTTTACATTTTAAAGTAAATCTATGTGTTTTATATGTTCCTTCATCATCGTCAGGAAAAATATAAGGAATTGTTTTTTGGTTTAACCCATATAAGACCGATTTCTCTTTAATATAACGAGGAAAAGTTTTTGATTTATGTTTATAACCATCTGCATGATCGTTTACGTCAATTACTATATACATATCATCGTTAAGAGAATGCAAGGACTTAAATAAAGTGATAGCCCTTTTATATACTCCTTGTATATATGGGCTATTTTCATAATCATTATCTCTATCATAGTCCACACCTAATTCAAATCGGATACCAATTTCCCAACTATAAAACAAGGCTGGCCTAAGTTCTAAGTTCGGGAAATTATCATTCATAAAGTCGTTTAAAAGCATTTTGCACCTCGTTATTTTCCTTCATTGTACCATTCCTTAAGGAACCAACCTGCCCCGATAGTTCAGTAAGAAACCCTGTATGGAAACAAAGAAAATAAATAAAGAGATAACAATGTTCATATATCCCCAAAAGCCTTTTCTGTCTTTTTGAAGTTCGGATAATCCTGTCACCAATATAAGTGCCCCTAGGAAAAACATATAATACGGCATTAACTCGGTTTCAGTTATTCGATTATATCCTGTTAGAACAATAACAACCATTGCTAATATAACTCAAACCATTTTCAAGAAAATATTTCCCCCTATTAAGTTCTGTACAATTTTATTGGCATACTAATTCTACTATCCTACCCCTCCATAAGAAAAAGCTACCTATTACCAGTTAATTTCATTCAATAAAAAGAAATAACATTCTGTTGACGAAATTGTTGTATGGTCAATGTTTTTGGTTCTCTTTATTAGATAGGTATTCCGCTACATTTTTTGGAACTTTAAAATACAAATCCAGTTTCTTGGTTCTAAGTTCGATATAAGGGCTTTCTTTATATGTAATAATTGTAGCGATTTGTTTAAGTCCCTTTTCATCTGTATTTGGCTCTCCAAGTTTGACTGTATCTTCTTGGTACATCTTATAAATATACCCTTTAGTTGAATTTGGAGGAGTATCTACAATTCGCCAATTATCAACTTCAAGTGTATTAACAAATTCACCTACTTCATCTTGATTGTCTATAACGCTTAAAACCAATTCTGGATTTTCTTCTGACGATACTTCTATCTTTTCGGATTCATAAAGCCCAGGGTCTTCTTTCAGATCTTGTTTTTCATTACTACACCCAAATAAAAGTACAGAAACAAATATAAGTAACATACAAACTTTTTTCATCATTGCCTTTCCCCCTATAAGAATCAAAACCATACACTCACTAAATCAAGAAAATTTTTCACCTGTCTCAATATATCTGAAATTCATTATCGGAATTGATGATTATTTTATTGTTATTTATTAATGTAATCTCAAGAGGATATATGGCAGATGTTTTATCAGAGAATATCCACCTTCTCCCAGTTTGGGCTAATATAATAAATACTCCATTCCTTCTTTCACCCATGAAATTAAGGGATTTTTTACTTATTGTATGATTGTCGCGCTCGTACACACCAATTTCCTTTAATTTTTCGCTCACACTTATAGTGTCTTCTACAATTAAACCTATTTCACTTATGTTTAAAATGCTTTTAACCGAAAAAGGCTCCATACTATCTTCAGCAATTTCATATCTTGAAATAAATTCTACTATATTACCAGAAGGATCATAGAAATATAGAGCATGGGCAGGTAAATGTGCAAAATCAGCTTCATCTTCCCCATCTTCAACAAGTAAACTCACTCTTTCTTTTGCCCATGATTTTGCCTCATTAAATTTGTTAGCCGGTATGTTAAAAGCAAAGTGATAATAGGGGTCACCTTTTACTTCTTTTGTTGTAAACTCCATTTCACCTGTACCAATACCCATTCGGAAGCTATTCTTATCTTCATTAATTAAAGAAAAACCTAACGTTCCAATATAGAAATTTTTCATTTGCATTAAATTTTCAGTCTGTAAAACAATCGATTTAATTTCCATTGAGAATAACACCTTCCTTGTATATCTAATTATTAAGTAAGTCATCTATAAAACGTACTGACATTCTGATTAAATCATAATTATCATTCCAAGTAAATTTATTCTATTTTTACCTACATATCCCAAACCAACTCACTTTTGCTTTTGCAATCTCGCTTATTGATTGTTTGCAGGCACTGCCCCTTTAGCTGCATACGAAAAGGAGCTGATGACAGCTCCTTTATAATGTAGTAAAGCATCTGTTAGTTCATTAAGAAAAGCATTTCTTATTAAGGAATTGCTGAGACTGTAGACAAATTTGAAGAAATCGAGTTTGCCTCCCGTTTTTTTTATGGCTTGTACAATTTGCAGCGGATTTCCGCTACAGGCACTCGCTTTCCGCGGGCGGTCAGGGAGCCTCCTCGGCTTCCGCCTGCGGGGTCCCCCTAGACTCGCTTTTCCCGCAGGAGTCTCGCACCTTTCTCTCCAATCAACTTTGTTAGAGCATTTATATAGAAACCATACCTGATGAGTTGAAGGTGTTAGTTTGGGAACTTCATTTAAAATCATTTAGTACTCTTGAACCTTTTTGTAAATGATAAGAGTGTTAAACATAAATTGAGGAGGAATTGTATGCAGCAGAATCAACCAGCTAAAGGGAACTCGGGCTCCATTATGAAACCGGAATTTGCCGGAACTGATGCACAAAAAGTAAAACAACAAATTCAAAAAGATGTAAGCGAAGGACAAGGTGCAATGACTTCCCGAGAGGCAGGAGCAATGCGCGATTAAAAAAGCGCCCGTCAACAATCGGGCGCAACAACATATTTTTAACCCCGTCCTATAGAACGGGGTTATGCTTGTTTAATCTTTTAAAATTAAATAACTTTGTGAGAAATTAGGATTTTCCTTCAAAATGCCAGGCAGTGGTCGGTGTATTCTATAATAAAATTATAGTCTAACCTTAACCTCAGTACCGTCCTTAGCTCTGACATCAACTAGCACGATCCCTTTATAATTTTTCAGTTCCTTGACGATAGGCTTTAGCATATTTTTGTCTATATGCGGAAAGGTAAAGTCCAGTTTTTTTCTTTCGAAGTGCTCTTTTGTCCATTTGTTTACATTTTGCTGAAGAAATTTTGAAGATAAAATGGAAATAACAATATTTAAAATGGCATATGGAACTGGGATGGTAAACCGAACGTCTTTTGCTTTCACTTTTACATGCATCATAAACAACTCACTAATCAATGATGACTGAAACGGTATCCCCGTTTGCCGATTTAATATCAACAATTTGGCCATCTAATTCGTTTTCGATTGCTTCCATAATAAGGCTTATGTCTACATCCTTAACGTATTTTTCCGATTGAGGAATACTCGCTGCGATGCTGTGTCCAGCCATTAATACTACCTTGACCAGTTTTATAGGCAAGTTGACCGTGACGTTATCATTTTCAGCTGATACAACACGAATTTTTAATGTTTTATCTAAATATTTTGTCGGTTTTTCCAAAAGCTTATTACCTGTCTCTTCTTTCTCTTTTAAGACTTGAATCAGTTCAGATCCCTTATCTGCGTCAATTTTCCCTTCTTGAACCATTGTTAACACTCTTGTAATTTCCTCTTTCATGATAAATTCCCCCCTATTCCTCTTTTAAGAGCTTAATGGCTTCTTCTGGTGTGATTTCGCCATTTTCCAACATGGTGACAACCTTTTTCTCGTCTACTTCATTTTTCTTCTTCTGCACATATCCAAGGGATGAAATGATGTCTGTTAGCTTGCCGCGAACCGTGGGATACGAAATCCCCAGCTCCTTTTCAACTTCTTTGATATTCCCTCTGCATGTTAAAAATACTTCCACAAAATGAAGCTGATCCTTCGATAAGGATGCCAGCTTAGATAATTCAAACTCATTTTCAATCGTAGTGTGGCAATGAGAGCACTGCAACTTTGTAATTTTCAATGTTTTACTGCAGACAGGACACTCTGTGATTACTTTATAAGCCATAATGGAATGCAATTCCTCCCTTTTAGTTGAATCGATTATATAACAATAAATCAAAAATATAAATACTAAAATTAAATTATTAAACCAAAAAAATCAATAATATTAATTTGTTATTTAACATTATTGATTTTATATATTCAACCCAAGTATTATATTTACCATAATGGTCAAATTGAACAAGCGTAACCCCGCCCAAAGTTTAAACGGGGTTACGCTTGTTTTCAAATGATGGCCTTTTTTAAGGTACTAACACAGGTGTTGCAATAAATGGGCAGCACCTCAATATTCTATTCCACCCACTTTTTGTAGAGGGCATCAAATTTACCCTGGAGCTTCATTTCATCCATCCACATTTCCAAGTAGCTTGCATAAATGAAATCACCTCTTGGGATCATATAACCTTTTTCACTGTTTGTGAAAGGCTTGTCGGTTTGAGCCGCATGCAATCTTGAATCAGCTTTTGCATACAGCATTGCTTCTACTGTGTCAGTGATCATAACATCATACGTACCTTCTGCTACAAGATGTGGGATATCAAGGTTGTTTTCTACAACCGTTATGTTAGCATCGCTTAGATACTGACGGACAAATTCTTCGTTTGTTCCGCCTGGGTTTACGCCAATGCGCACAGAAGGCTTGTTGATATCTTCAATGGTCAGATACTTGTCTTTATCTTCCTTGCGAATCAAAGGCACCTTACCGAATGAAAGGTAACCTTGGGACACATAAGCGCTTTTTTGTCTGGCAGTGTTGCGGGTCACACCGCCCACAGCGATATCAAATTTGTCCGCTTGCAGGTCTTTCATCATCGTAGGCCATGTGGTCGCGACAAATTTCACCTCTACACCAAGATCTTTGCCAAGCTCTTTGGCAGCGTCCGCGTCAAAGCCTTCATACTCATTCGTTTCCGGGTTCAAATAGGTAAATGGTTTGTAGTCCCCCGTCATTCCTACCCGGATGTATCCACGTTTGATAATTTCATCAAGCTGGGAAGACTCCGCTTTTTTCAAATGCCCTGGTGCATTATTAGCTGCCGGTTCAGCCGAGACGTTTTGCGAGGAGATCAGGTCATGACTGACATACCCAGTACCTAGCAAGGATAAGCTGATCACTCCAGCCATCAGTGTTTTTTTCCAATTGTTAAACATGTGATTTCCCTCCGTTTTTTTACTGTATTTTGAATGAACCTATCAATTAGTAAAAATACAACAAAATAAGAGAATCACCTTCAAAAAACAAACATTTTTCCACAATTGATAGAAAAAGGACTACACATATTAGTCATATCTAAAATGTGCAGTCCTCATTTAATGGTATCTAGTTATGGACCATAAAAAATCATAAATAGCATGAGAAATATGTTTAATGCTAACAAAATCTTACCAAAGAGATTTTTTATAGCTAAAACAGAAAATATAATAGAAATCAAGAATGAGAAAATGGCTATTTGGGGTGTAAAATACACAAAGTCTAAAATGCCTGACATAGAAAAAAACAAAAGAAAAATGCTAATAAATAGAAATATCATTGAAAATATTAATGCTATCGTGATATAAATAAAAATCCTGAGTTTTTTCAAATGTTGTTTCTCATAACTATTATCAACCATTTTTCCCTCCTGATATTAGGTTTGTTTAATCATTAAGATCAACCTTTACCGAATACTATTCTTTAGCTGATCAATAAATTCCTTCTTCCACTATCCTGCCCCGATGGTTCCATAACAAAAGGCTGTCTTAAGGACAGCCCCAGCCAGCAGCTAACGCACCCTTCGTTCAACAAAACTCGTTTATTACCGTGTTTATGCCAGCTCCAGTTTACCAATTTGGGGAAATACGTTAGTTCCGTAGCGCTTTTCTGACTTTCTTTGCAAAAACTAATGGATCATCAACAGCTTCGATATTAACGTAAACCAAATTCGGTTTATCGAAAAGCCACTCATTGTGTATGGATGAAACTATTATTCCTTGTTTAAGAATGGAAGCAACAAAATTCTCGACTTCTTTTTGCAAGAGTGCTACCCTGCCTAGGCACAATGCCCGTCCAGTATGATTATCTCTGGATTCAAATGAGAAAGAAGAAGTTACTCTAAAACGTTTCCCTAAAATTTTCACTTTGAGTTCATTTCGATTTATGGTTGCCACACATTTGCCACCCGCAAATCCTTCTTGGCCGCCGATAATCTTAGCAAACTTTTGACAAATCAATTCATCATTAGATGCCAATCTATTCATCTCCTCCCTAGTATTAATAGGATATGAACTAATGAATAGATCCGAAACGGATATATATCTATTTTGAAATAAGAATTATGCTGATTACTCATATCTTATTCAGACTATCCTGTAAGAAAAGGGCCGATCGTCACAGCTCACTAATTAACGAACACCCGTTAGTTCTATAAGACTTATCGCAGATTTGACACAGACTGTGAATAAAAATATTTAAATAAAACAGGAAAATCAACTGCCTTTTTGAATATAATCTTTGAACTATAATGAGTAGGGAGACGGTGCAGTGAGCGATATAGACAAACGAAACAGATTAAGTGAAGAACCATTTACTTATCGAATAACGAAAAATGGAACAGTAGTAATCTATTACAAAGGTAAACAAATTAAATTTTTAAAGGATAGTGAGGCACTGCGTCTTATAGAAAGAATCAATGAAGTTGAAGATAATATAACAGAACTACAGTTATTGTTAGCTAAAATTACGGGTAACTTTAAACGGGGTAACGAGAAGTTGGGTAAAAATAATTAAACTAAGCCCTTGGTAATTCGAGTACACAACGCTTATGGAACTAACCTACCCAGATAGTTGCATAAAAACAAGCTGCCTTAAGACAGCTCCGTTATTCAGCTAACGCACCCGTTAGTTTAAGTGAAATGTTTAACAGAATTATCTTTTAAATTTATCTTCAACTAATATAGGAATACCACCATAAAAAGAAAAAAATGCAATAATCTTTTTCGATTATTGCACCAAGATATTTTTATTGGTTAATTAAGAATTTGTCTTTGAAACTTGGACTTAATTCACTCCAAACATCGAATTTGTTTCCATCTAGATCGAAGAAAACAAAGTTCCTTCCTGAGTGTCCCCTATCTTCAATTTCTCCAACTCTCATTTCTTTATTAACAAATTCATTATGTAACGATTCTAATGCACTTAATCCATTAACTTCAAATGTCATCGAGAAACGTTCCTGACCATAAACATCATAGAAATTTGAGGTTTGGTCCATATTTGATTTAACTAAGAAGATGCTTTGATTTGCAAGGTTAAGAATAGCTTTATCATCATCCTTATAACTTAACTCAGCACCTAAATTAATTACATACCATTCTGTAGAAAGTTCAACATTGGTGACTGGGATATAAGTAGTTCCTACTCTTAATAGTTTTTCCCTCATCTTCAATAACTTTCAATATTCCTTTCTATACCTTATACATATTTCCCCTTTTTATTAATGTTACTTTATTCAACTAAACTCTCTGTATGTTGAAGAAGTTTTTGATTTATCACTTTTAAGCCTGAATTGGTAAGTAAATCTGTACCTCTTCTTCTCCTTCCACCATAGGGTGATAGGTCTCTATTATATAAGAATCAAGATCTCTTTGATAATCTTGTTCTTCTGCCCAATTCAATAAATTCAAATGAAGCACTCTCAAATTCGAAATATTTCCTCTTGTTGTTACGTAACTTTTAACCGTTTCAATATAATCCATTCCTGATGGTACTTCATTTAATTTCTCACTTACGACTAGCCCTATATAATAATGACCTATCCTATGTTCCTCATTCTTTTTAGGTTCAAATAATGCAATTTCAGTTTCTATTGAATTTAGGATTTCGTTTGAGCGACTTAAAAGTTGCTTTGCAAGCAATGGGACTTCATTACCAAAGTTAACAAACTCCCCACAACCTTTTAATCCAACAAGCTTAAATTCTTTCTTAACCTTCTTAAAGGACATTTTAATCCCTCCTACTCAATCATATAGAAATTCCATAATATTCTAATTTAATCATTCAACAAAAAACCCTTACTTCCTGCATAGAAGTAAGGATTTCATACTGGTTTATTCAACTGTTATTAAACTAAACTGCTCCGTTAATTGCATAAAGAAAAAGCTGCCTTAAAGACAGCTCCAATCTTCAGCTGACGCACCCGTTAGTTTAAGTATATTTGTTCACAAACTACCCATATACACTATTTATTAATAACAATCGATAATTTATAATTTACATGCTCGTTTAAGTCTTCCAAAAATTGATTTAGAAGTTCATTTGATGGAAATTTGCATTCAAGAAGATAACAGCCATCTCCACTGATTTTATAGTTATTTATGATGTATTGTTCTTGTGTTTTTACGAACGACAGATAAGGTTGGTGATAAGTGCTTTGTGTAATGATTGTAATAAAAGCATGGATAAAACAACCTAATTTAACTTGATTAACTTTAATGGAATACCCCTCAATCACTCCATTATCTTCTAATTTGGCAACTCTGGATGCAGCTGCTTGACCGGTCAAATGGACTTTCTCCCCCAATTCTTTCATCGTGATTCGACTGTTTTTAGATAGTTCATGTAAGATACCCATATCCGTATTATCTAACATTTATTCAAATCCTTTCATTTATCAAGTCAAATACCCGAAAGACTTGATTTTATCTATGTATTTGCTAATTGGCCATAGTATAAACTATACGTAGATTAAAGAAAAGGAGCGATAAAGATGAAAATCAAACAAATTCGAAATGCAACACTTGTTGTCGAATATGCAGGCAAAAAGTTTTTAATAGATCCCATGTTAGCTGAGAAAGGTACGTACCCACCGTTCCCAAATTCACCAAGACAAGATCAAAATAATCCTTTAGTTAGTTTACCAACATCGATTGAAAATATTATTCAGAATATAGATGCTGTTATTGTCACTCATCTACATTTAGACCACTTTGATGAGGCGGCCCAAAAAATATTGCCAAAAGAAATCAAAATGTTTGTACAAAATGAAGAAGACGCTACAGAAGTGGGAAACGTTGGTTTCCAAAATGTAGAAGTGCTACAGGAAGATACAGTCTTTGAAGGTATCCAATTAATTAAAACAAAAGGTGAACACGGAAGAGGAGAAATCTTAAAACTTGCTGGTTTAGTATGTGGCGTTGTCTTCAGACACCCAAGTGAAAAAACGTTATATGTAGCTGGTGATACGGTATGGTATGACGCGGTCCAAGAAGTGATCAGTACAAATAAACCAGAAATCATTGCTGTAAATGGTGGAGATAATCAATTCTTTGAAGGTGGTTCTCTTATCATGGGGAAAGAAGATATCTATGAAGTGTACAAGGCTGCCCCTAATGCAAAAATTATTGTGAGCCACATGGAAGCCGTCAATCACTGGAACTTATCAAAAAAAGAATTAAAAAGCTTTATTGATGAAAAAGAAATCTCCTCTACTGTTTTAGTGCCAGAGGATGGCGAATCATATACATTTTAAAACAGACAAAACATTTAGGTTTCATGTTGAACGAGAGGAGAGATCATCATGTCAGTTGAAACAAATAAAAAATTAATTCGTAGTTTTTATGAAGCAATTGAACAAGAGAACTATGAGGCACTTAAAGATTTCTGCCATCAAGACTTTGTATTTTATCCACAAGTTGATACGCGTTTTATGGCGTAAAAGGTCTTATCGAATCAGAAAAGAAAAACTTTGATGCTTTCCCAGGCTTCAAAATGCAGATTAACTCTATGGTGGCTGAAGGAGATCAAGTAGCCATTTATTTCACATTTGAAGGTACGCATACAGGTATTCCATTTCATGGTGCCTCCGCAACAGGAAAAAACGTTAAATTTTCTCTTATGATGCTTTTACGAATTGCTGACGGCAAAATCATTGAGAAAAGATCTGTTGATAAGCATGATATTCTCCGGCAACTTAACTCCTAACTCCTTAAAAGATAACTATGTGATAATTTCTTAATTAGTCAATTTAGCTAATCAGACCCTTTAAGGGTCTTTTTTATTATTCTGAAAGCTATCGATGTGGTAATTAAATAATAACTACCGTGTTAGTCCGTACTCTGTGTGTCCAGCCAGCCCTAATGTCGTTTTCTTTTTTGAATTATTTAAACATCAGTTTGTTTAATTTACTTGCAACAAAAAAGTGCACAATTCCTCCTTGAATCAGCCTACTTATTAATATATCTTATACTACTATTCTGCCCTGATAGTTGCATAAAGAAAAAGCTGCCTTTTAAAGACAGCTCCGATCTTGATCTAACGAACCAAGTTACTAAACTGTAAACGGATTGTTACGCAAATAGCATTGTTGGAGGAGACTTCAATATATATAATTAAGACTCGTTAAGGAGTGATGAAAGATGATAAACGTAACAGTTGATAAGTTAAAATTCAAGAAACAATTATCGGGAATTGAACAAATCACACTGAAAGATTTTCTGTATACCTGGGTAGGTAGCTCAAGCAAGGGATTTGATGATTTTTTTCACCTTGAGTACACAGTAGATGTATTTGCCAAAATGGAAAAAACGACGAATGACACCGATTTGTTGATTTCTGATGATGATTATTTCAGATACATAACATTGACGGAAGATAATCAAATTGTGATAGGTGTTTTAGATATGAATTCAGAATTAAAACATAGAATAATTTCACTAGATAAGATGAAATAATTCTTCGTTTTCTTTAACCCATACAAAAAGAGGCAGCGTGGTTCACTGTCTTTTTTTATTTGTACACTATATGTCTTATGCGACGTTACTGAATTATCCTGCCCCATCAGTGCCATTAGAAAAAGGCTGCCTCAGCAACCTCCCTTAATGAAGTAAAGCACCCGTTAGCTTAATAGGGTTTTCGTTTATGCAGTATCAATTGTTGAGGATAAATATTATTAATCTAATTGCTTACCTTCAGCTTTAATTGATTTTGCTATTTTTATAAGTTCCTCTTTAGGCAACGACTTTTCTCCAGTGTATTCAAGTCCCAATTCTAATTCCTCTTTTTCATCCTTCCAAAATAACAGTTGTTTTCCATCATTATTTTGGTAGTAATAATTCGTTCCCGGTACGATTGTATTTTTACCCCATTTTGGGTCATCAGCCCAACTTACATAATTCGTAGCGATGACGACTAATCTTTCTTTTGAACCTTCATAAATGATATTAAGGTTATCACATCTTTTCCCACACGAACGTATAGTTGCATAGCTTTCCTCATAATCGAAAGGTATGTGATTTGGTTCTGCTTTTATACCGACCATCATATCTGTCAAACTAACTGGATATTTAATCAAATCAGTATAAAAAAACAACCATATTAAAAGAACACCTACTCCTAAAAGAAGGTACTTCCACAATTTTTTCATAACTACCCTCTCAATAATCAAAAATTCGTTTCTACAAATTAAAATAACCTAAAAAATTAAGCCAATTTCCCATAACACTCCTTTTCAAAAGGTTCCCAAATCAATATGGTTTCATACCTTCTTCAACTATCCTGCCCCAATAGTTGCATAAAGAAAAAGCTGCCTAAAAAGAATACTTCTCTAATTAGAATGCGTACTTATAGAGACCAAAATACAATGGACCGAGTAAAAGTACAAATACTACAGCAATAATGATGTATTTGACTGGAGGTGAAACACCCTCGAACTCATCCCCGTAGTCAGCTAGGAAGAAGCTGTAGATTAAGTCCCAAAATAACGCCCCCAAAAACACGATTTGCCATAAAGAAGTATTTATTATTTGGATATTTGATACGTAACCAAAAAGTCCTATCCAGGTAATAATCGAGATTACAAAATCTAGTTTTGCTGGAAAAGTCTTATATTTCCCTTTAATAAGATATCCAATAGCAACAGCACCAAGTATTCCTAAATAAATTGTCCAAAACATATTAACAAACATAATCCATTTCCTCTTTCCTCTGTTTCCCTGAATCATTAATTCAAGATTAACCCCTATTTATTATAAAAATTATAATTCAACTTGATAAATTTTGAATACGGGGGTTTTCTTCCAAACATTTAACTCTACAGAAATTTGTATAGGACCGATCTTGAAAAAGGTGCATCTCACTTTATGAAATGCGCCTGATTGCGGAGATCAAGATAATGATTATTCAACAATATGGCCCAATTGTTGAAGATCAAACAGCACTCTTCAACTAACCTGCTTAAATACATAAAGAAAGAGCTGCCCTTAAAGACAGCTCTGATCCTCAGCTAACGCACCTGTTAGTCAGACATCGCTTCGGGGCTAGTAGCAATAAATGGTTCAAAGTCAAAAATGACAAAATAACCGTTTAGACCTGCAATAAGGAAGATAAAACCTTTACTTTTTTAGATAAAACTATTATTAAAAGTTTTATTTTGTATAAATATTTTAAATATGTAAAAAAAGCTTACTCAAAGAGTAAGCTTAACCTCTATAGACACTATCACATGTTCCAGGTTTTGGTTCATAAAAACAATGGTCTTTAAATTGACCAGTATGTGGTTGATCATACCATGTTGGAGGGCATGGAGCATATGGATTAAAATACCAAAGAGCATATCTAGCCGGATGCTGTCTCCAGTGCTTCAAATTTTGTTCTGCCAATCTTCTTTCAATACCTCTCGCTCTTTGATAAAATACATTCCCTTTTTGAACAGCTTCAAAAGAATAATTTCCTCCTTGTACTTGATAAATGACTTGTGGAATTGTTCTTAAACCTTTAAAGTCTAAACAATTAGCTACAAGACGATTCACAATTACATTTCCAACATATAACATTCCTTGTTTTCCTTCACCTTCGGCTTCTGCTCTCATCATCCTTGCCATTAAGTCAACGTCTGAACTTGTGTATTTTGCTCTTGTCATTTTTCCACCCCAAAAATATTGTATGAAAAATAGCCTACAGTCATGTCATTATTTATATAATATTAATGCTTAGTTATAATACAATGAAAACTATTGCATTCTTTTTTCCCTTTATTCAACTAACCTGCCCCTTTTGTGCCATAAGAAAAAGGCTGCCTTAGCAACCTTTTGTTATACTTTCGACCTTTTAGTTGAAAAATCGTTGTTTAAAACTTACTGTTTAATAATTATTACATTTCAAGAAGTAAATCAGCTTTTGATAATTACATATTTTTTGTCCTGCTCCGTTCGGTCTTGAAACAAGACTTAAACAACAAATGTAAGTGAAGCAATGACCGATTATTAATTAACCCTTTTTTAATAGTCCTTTGACTGACCTTTCTTTTGTTTGGATAGGGCAGATAGAATGGATTGTTCGCCCACCCCTTGATTTCTCAAAAATTTCTTGGTCAGACTTAACTTAAGAACAATTTTGTAAACGATCATCGCAGAAACGATACTGATGATGGCTCCGACAAGAACATCTGCTGGATAATGGACACCTACCCAAATTCGCGAAATGCCTACTAGAACAGCCAAAATTCCCCATAAAAATCCCCAACCCCTTTTGAACAACCAGAAGGTTATGCAAAATGAAAAAAATATGATCGTATGGTCACTTGGAAATGAATTATTGACTGCTTTTTCAACTAACTTATTAACGTTGGGCAACTCAGCAAAAGGTTGATAATTCGAGTGGAATTGCCCTGCTATTTTCGCCAATATTTCCGAGATAACTAATGCAATAAATGCACAGATTACCATGATTCTATTTTTATTACTTCGAGAAAACAAAAACATCAGGACTGCCAATACTAAGAAAAAAATCATGTACTCAGCGATGAATACAAAAAAAGGATTTAAATCCGTGTATTGTTTACCTAGATTATTAATCATTCTAAACAAATTACTATTCATTTCGGACAAAGCCATTGAAAAATTCCTCCTGATTGTATTATCACTTAAACCTTCATTATGCTCCATTATGTAAATCAGATGAACTTCAATTAAACCTATATTTTACATCTTTCAGACAGAAAGTCCATCATCAACGTGGCGGTTTTAATCCTCCATTTATATTAAAATATCTCACTCACACCTTAAACTATCTTAATGGAAATATTTAGAATATGGGCTCATGTTGAGTGCGGCGAACAGATGGGTAACTGAATTTGAAAATGAAGCAACCGGATTGGCAAAGGAAATGGGATCAATTTGTGCCTATGTTTATTATGACGGAAGTTGACATCGTCCTTTTGATATATCTAACAAGGGCAGAACCTTTTGGATACTTAAAATTACCAGGAGCTATATAGTTGTAAAAAAAGCCGCCAATTGGCAGCCTTTTATAGAACGAACACACCCGTTAGCTTAAGTACATTTATTCAAAAAATTCTTTCATTTTGCTATTTAAAGCATCATGATCTTCTTTTTTAAAAGATAAAGTTACTCTAGCCAGTCTTTCCGAATTTGGAAAGAGGTAAATTTGTTGATTGAATCTTATCCCTAATGGTCCAATTATTCGGTAAATCAGATTGAAAATATTAAAACAATCTAAGTCTACTCCATCTTTTAAATGGTTCTTTATACTAATAACCATTAAGTTATCGATAACTTCAAATTTAGGTTTCTGGGGGGGATATTGTTAATTTTACAAATCCTATTTACTACTTGTTTAAAAATATCTGAACTCCCGATATTATTCGTCAAAAAAAACACGCCTTATTTTTTAACTTTTCTACTTACGCGTACCATTTTAGGGATAATTTTTCACCACTCAAATTCTGGATTAAACTCTTCCGGATCCATCGTTGCTTTAGGTGACCGGTTTTCGTTTGGCAAAGTGATAGTTAATTCTGTTCTATCCTTTTTTAACTCTAAAGTTATAAATGAAGTCCAAACCTATTACAATTTTCATATTGAGGCTTTGAATTCCTTTATTTTTGCATTAAACCCTAATAAATTTTTCAGAGGTAACTAATTATTATGTCGTTTGTTAACTTCAATTGTAATGAACTCCGGCAAATAGCTGGGAGTGCATCCTTTTGCTACTATTTCATCTTTGTAAAGACCCGTTTTCTCACCAAGTTTAATACAACGTGCACGATTCTTTTCATCATAAACGCCTATCCAGCCTGCGGTGAAATTCATAGCCCATTGAACTTCCGGTTCTTCCTGCGTAATATTAGCTTCTAATGCAGATAGCAAGTATGCGGTGTTATCAGGCGGTGTTTGTCCAGTCCATCTCAATCGCCCCTGATAATACCAGAAAGCTCGCCTTTGAAGAGCAGAAGGACTATTTTCCCATGACTCCATCAATGCAATTTTCTTCTTGTCTTTGGTGAGCTGATTAGCCATTAACCAATCCATTAAGTTATTTCGCTCATCAAAAGTGTGAGTCTGCATATCCTTATCAAGCTTATTTAGCACATCTTGTGAAAGAAGTTTTTTGTCCATAATTAAGATTGCTAATAGTCTGGGCAAAAACTCTTCGGTTGACCAAAGTTCCATAGCTAGTTCGTGATCTTTTTTAATGTCCTTCGCGATTTTTCGTAAGTCACCTAGCTTAGTTTTACTATTGATCTGAGGTAGAATGTTTTCTGCTTTTGAAAAGCGTTTTATTTCTGTACCTTTATTTTCATTCATTTTATACAACTCCTTTATTAAAGAACTGTTTCATAATATGTCCTTGACGGGATATATCAAGAACTTAATTTCGTTATAAGTCTTATTGCAGTGGTGTGCCTCCAAAGTTAATATTGTAGTATATATCGTATTAAAGCTTTCTCCACCTATGATAGAAGAGCAACCATCTTTAAAATAATAATAACATTTACTTCCTTTTAATTGGATGCGAAAAGAGCATTCCTTTTTAAAGAAACGCACCCGGTAGTTCAACATCGAAAGTTATGAATAGCTTTCAGGATAGTACAATTTTTTTGACTTGTTCTTTCGTGGATAAATTAGAGTCATTTGTACCAACTAAAAAAGAATGTCCGTGTATAATCACTTCTGTTAGAGTATCGCCTGGACCTAATTCGAATAGAGGGCACTGTGCCGGAATTTTACCCTTTAATGTTTCTCTATCAATTTTCTTAAATCTTATTTCCTTTGACGAATTAGTAATAAAAAAAAGTCTTCCAAGGTTAATTTCCACCCAACATCGTCTAGTATATGTTTTAGTTCATCTATCGAATGAACCTCGTCAATTTGGTATCTATACACTTTATCATCGTTATCTAAATCATCCATTTCCCTTACAAAGTTATGGGGCCTTTTTTTGTTATACTTTTTTCCATATTCCACTAAACATGGTCTGCATTTGCTACGCGTACCGCCTAAACCTGCCTTTAAATTAGCGAAGTGTTCCAATTCCATCATTTGCCCACAACCACTACAACGCTTTGCGGTAATTCCACCATTAGCCTCGATATATTCAGTGCCTCTTCTATTTTTCTTTAAGGCTTGATTTTCATCCACTCCGACAATCTCTCCCTTACAGTTCTCGCCAATCCCAGAATGGTACGTCCTTGATTGGATTTAAAAATTTACGTGCCGCATCCTCACGCCTTTTGACGGTTATTTTCCACATATGTAAAGCCTGACGTTCTATTGATATAAATATACGGTCTACGTAGCGTTGCAGAAAGAAAAGCTGCCTAAAGACAGCTCTGATCCTAAGCTAAAGCACCCGTTAGTTCCATAAGAAAAGCGAACCTTATTAAATAATCGCTCCCGATTTCTCTAAATATAATTGAATTAAAAATTATGAGTATATAATGTTTCTTTTTATTCCCCTTACACAATTACAAATGACTTCCTCCGGTTAAGTCCATATTATGCCCCGTAATAAAACTTCCTTTTTCACTTGCTAGAAACGAAACGGCATTTGCAATTTCTTCGGGTTGACCCTCTCTTTTTAAAGCACTCATATTTTTTGCATTTTCTTGGCCTTCTTCAGTATGTAGCCAGTTAGCAGTTGAATCCGTGTCAATGATTCCTGGCATCACTGAATTAACCGTAATTCCTTTGGCTCCTAATTCTTTGGCAAGTGTAAATGTCATTGTATTAATGGCACCTTTTGTCATGCTGTATACCATCATATGGGGAAATGCAATCCGTGTCACACCGGATGATAGGTTAATTATTCTACCACTGAACTCTAAAAATTCGATTAATGATTGCGTAATAAAATATGGAGCTTTAACATTCGCATTAAATAGTCGATCGAACTCATTATAGTCCACTTCACCAAATGCATTTGACGTAGCATGTCCTGCATTATGAACGATTGTATGCAATGATACATCATTCTCTTCAATTAACATTTTTCTAGTTTTCTCTATAAATGCTTCAATTCCTTCACTGGAATTAAAATCACCTTGAATTAATTTCACTTGTCTGCCAATTAACTCAATTTCTTTTTTAAGCTTATTAGCTTTTTCAGTGTTTTGATTGTAGTGCAACAATATATTAAATCCATCAGTTGCAAGTTGGATTGCGACTGACTTACCTATTCCTCTAGATGCTCCCGTTACCAAAGCATATTTATTTTTCTGCATGTGCACTCCCTCCTTTTAAAGAGAGTGTAAAGGTTAACCTAGGGGTAAGGTCAATTATTTAGAAGGAAAAATAAATATCGAAAGACGCTTTGATGAATATAGATAATCGTCAGGGTTTAATATTCGTTCATAAATATAGGGTTCAGACAATTCAAATTGGTTATTTTCCATTATTTCTTTAATCTTTAGCGCTGACTCTTCTTGATAAGGGTTTACTTCGTAATAAAACTGCGTCGTATCAAAACCAAAATAGCTTGTGTTAACGAAGTAATTTAATTTCTGATTTTCTACTTGTAGAGCGATGCTAACAGGATATATTTGATCATCAATCAGTTTATATTTAATAATCTTATCTTTCACAATCACTTTCAGCCCTTTAATCATTTCATCTGAATTATTCAGCGCCACACATATATTTTTGTTTGGTTCTATATTGTATTCATATACAGTCACTGGTTCTATATACTCTTTTTTAACCTCATTATTTGATTTAGTAATCATATTACTTAGGATTTCTAATTGATTTATTGCTTGATTGGCAGCTTTTACTTTATTCATTTCCAAGTGAAGCTTTTCATCTATTAAATTATTTATCTCTTCATTTGACAATTTTTCATTAATGATTTCACGAATTTCATTCAATGTAAATCCAGCTTGTTTTAATAAATTTATTCGTTTAGCAGCTAGTAGCTGATTTTGATCATAATATCGATAATCATTATCTGGATGAATAAATATAGGGTTCAAAATATTATGTTTATCATAAATATACAAAGCTTTCCGTGATAAGCCAGTTAACTTGCTAAACTCTTTTATCCGAAGCAAATTATTATTCACTAATGAATCACACCTACTATCCATTCAATTTAAATTTTTCTTAGACAATTACTGGATTACCGCTAAACCATTCATTATTCGACGCGACTTTTTTCAATACAGTTCATCTTTGTTTTAAAGCAACAAATACTTAGCTTGTTGCTGTTAATAAAGCTGATAACAATAACGCAATTACACCTTTCGTATAAGTTCGATTTTCAGAAATATTCGCTTTAATCTCCATTTATATTCCTCTATTTCCTATGTCTATATTAGATAAATTATTCTAATTTTAAAATAGATATCCAATTATCCTTAGAGTGTTGTTTAACAATCTGGCCCAATTGTTGAACAAAGATCAAACAGCACTCTTCAACTATCCTGCCCCGATAGTTCCATAAGAAAAAGCTGCCTTAAAGACAGCTCCGATATTCAGCTAACGCACCCGTTAGTTTAAGTACAATCATTCACAATCTCTATTAACTTCTCTAAAATTTTTAAGTTATGTACTAAAACTATACTTTGGCATCGCATAAAGTATAGGGGTTATTTCAAGTAAAATAAAACTGCCAAGTTGATTTTTAAAATCACTTATTTATTGAGTTCATTAGTTGGAAGAAGTATTCAGGTTTGTGAGTCTTATTTAGGTTATACCACGAGTGTAATGTATCTGGTGCAAATACATCTAATTTTTTCAGTACTTCCATCGCAAATTCCAAAGGAGCTACTCCTGATGCAGTAACCAAATTTTCACCCGTTACTACAGGTTCCATCTCATAAAAATTTTCTCCTTTATAATTAGGACAGACCATTTTAATATACTCTAAGCTATTGCTTGTATGCTTTCTAGAATCTAGATATCCCATATTCGCTAGTCCCTCAGTAGCACCACAAATAGCAGCAACAATAGTGCCAAGCTTTAAAGCCTCGCCAATTTTTTTCAAGATAGGTTGATGAATAGCTTCTCCCCAAGTATTCCCTCCAGGTAGAATTACAAGATCTTTACTATCAAAGTTACATTCATCAAGAGAAATATCTGGTTTTATACTCAGTCCCCCCATCGTAGTAATAATTTCTTTATTCGCTCCTACTGTAATTACTTTTAAAGGTGCTAAATCTTTTTTGAAATATCTTCCTGAATTTAGTTCAGCAATTAAATATCCATATTCCCAGTCTGACATTGTATTAAATACATATAGATAAACTTTTTTTATTTTCATCTACTAACACTCCAATCATAATTTTCATAGTTTATTTTTTCCACATCAAAAGCTACTCCACCAAAAAAAGAACGTATGTTCCTTTTAATGCAATTATATTCCACAATTAACCAATAGTCAATTTCTTATGGAACTATCCTGCCCCGTTAGTTCCATAAGAAAAAGCTGCATTAAAGACAGCTCTGACCTTCAGCTAACGCAACCGTTAGTTGCATTAATCGAGTAATCTTCTATTGATAAAAACGTACGTAATTGTTAATAAAACCAACATAGCAATTATAAGAACCGTTCCTTCATAAGGATAGTCAATGAAACTATTGATAACTGCTAATAATCCAAAAGGAAGAAAAAAAACTCCTCCTGTTACTGTACCTAACAAAGACTTATTTTTAATCATTTTTTCATTAAATCCAGCTAACAACCAGGTTTGTTTTTTCACAGCTACTAAGTAAGAGGCAAGTAAAAGAGCTATACCAATAACCAATAATCCGTAATCCACCTTTACACCTCCCAAGGAAAACTTTGTTTCTTGCTATTTTCTATACGAATGGTAAAGGAAAAAGTTTCCTTCACTTCAACTAGCGTGCCCCGATAGTTCCATAAAGAAAAAAGCTGCATTAAAGACAGCTCCGATCTTCAGCTAACGCACCTGTTAGTTCATTAAGAAAAATAAATAATTATGCCTTCTCTTTTTTAAATTTACTTTTAGCTAATTCCTCCCAATCTTCAAAGGACAGCTTATCAGTAATATGTTTTAAAGCATTAGGAACTTCAACAGAACACATCATTTCCAAACTGTTACCATCAGGGTCTTCAAAGTAAACGGAAGCATTTTCTTGAGCTGGTCGAATAAATGGCTCAATAGATTTTCTACTACCAAATGGGACGACTTTAACTTGAATAGAATCTAACCATTTTAAAGATTCTTTTAAATTTTCATATGAAACTCGAAAAGCAATATGTCGTAAGGAAGGATGGTATGTTGTTTGATACTCATTTCCCTCCCACAAATCTAACCAACTTTTTCCTTTTCCAATCCAAAAAAAAGCAGTTTCTTCATCACGCCATGCAAATTCCAAACCCAGCTTTTTATAAAACTCCATTGAAACATCTAAATTTTTTACAGGCAAATATGCTTCAAATATTCCTTCTATCAAGTTCTCAACCCCTCTACAATTATGAATATATTACCAATTATAGATAAACACATGTTTTATACAACTAATCTGCCCCGATAGTTGCATAAAAAAAAGCTGCCAAAGCAACTCCCTTATTGAAGTATTTAATCCATCAATCTATAAAACAAAAAAAGATTAGCCATGAGCTAATCTTTTTTGTTCTTAATGATAAATTCTCCTAATTTTCCTAATAAATGTAATGTGTAAATAATCATTAAGGCTCTGGCTACTACAAAACCATCTATAGCTAAGTCATATCCACCTCGTAATAAGGCTGAATCCGAAAACCAAAAATAAATTGATATTGCCAGAGGTATTAAGAGAAAAATCAAAGCTAGTTGAGTTTTTTTATCCATAAGATCCCGCCTTATTATATGTATTTTACAAATAATAGCATTGTTTCCGGAAAGAAAAAACTTAAAAGTGGAAATGACTTACCACTTAAATGGCTCTGTAAGGCATTTTAGTGAGAGGTAATATAAATACGTCAGAGGATATAATTCTGCCAATAATGCACATCGCTTTTAGCATTTTACGATAGGTCTTATAATAGCACTCCTTATGGAACTATCCTGCCCCTTTAGTTGCATAAGAAAAAGCTGCCTTAAAGACAAGCTCTGATTTTCAGGTAAAGCACCGGTTAGTGGAATAGAGCAAGAAATGAGGTGACCAAAGGACATCCTCCTTCCAATTATAACGGAATCTCAAATTGATCCTTTCGCTTCTGCTCCAAACTAACGATAAAGGAACGCATCAGTTTCATGGAAAACTGAAAGACCGGGCTTTGAATAAAGGTATATGCAAACGTCATAATAAACACTGGACCTCCAAGGATGAACCCGATAATCAAGATGAGGCTCTCCACAACGATTCTTGCCCAGCTGACCGATAACCCGGTTTTTTCCGAAACGGAAAGCATGAAACCATCCCTGGGACCTGCCCCAATTCCCGCAGCCACATAAATTCCTCCGCCAATTCCGGTTATGATGATACCCGTCAACAATATGAGTATATTCAACCACCAATGCTCCGTTTCATGAGGAAGAATGTTGAGATGCAAAAAGAAATCCATGATCGGGCCAATTGACAAGGCATTTAGAAATGTACCAATATTAATATACTTCCTATCCACGACAAAGACGATCAACACAAGTACTAAACCACACATGACACTCCACGTTCCAATTGTGAAACCGAACCTCTCGAACAGGGCGACGTTTAAAACCTCCCAAGGATGGAGCCCCAAGGATTGAACATTCACCGCAATCGCATTCCCTAATCCAAAGAAAGTTAATCCAAGAAAAAAAATAAAATACCGTAATAACCGCAATGCCATCTCTTCACCTCTACACCTTTTATATCCATCTACTATAGATGAAGCAGGTTAAATGAACAAGATGATCTATCCAAATCAAAAGTTGTTACCAAATGATTAACAATGAAGTACAAAAAGACGTACCTATGGGTGGTAGGTACTCTAAATCCTATTTAGGTTTTTTAAGAAACTTGTTCAACTAACCTGTCCCATTAGCTGCATAAGACTTTATTGAGTTGACAAAGATTGAGACATAAAAAAAAGACGGTTTTACCGTCTAATAAATAGCTTTTTTAATAAAAACATACCTAGAATTAATCCTGGAATACTTAGCCATCTTAATCAAACATAAAGGTTTTTTTTCGATAGCTTATTGAAAAGACTAACCCCATCGCTAACATATTACCAATTAATGAGCTTCCTCCATAACTTATAAAAGGTAATGGTATTCCTGTTATGGGTACTAGGCCTATATTCATCCCGATATTCTCAAAAACATGGAAAAAAATCATGGAAGTAACACCGGTGCATATGTAAGATTCAAAACTATTTTTTACGTCTAGAGCCAACTTCACTATACTCGAAATAAGGAGAAAATAAATTGTTACTAAAATACTAGCTCCAAAGAAACCATATTTAGAAGAAATAACGCTAAATATAAAATCCGTATGTGCTTCTGGAACATATATACCCTTTTCCAGATAACCATATACCCCTCCTGAACCAATGGCTAATAATGCTTTGGTCAGGTTATAGCCTTCACCTGATGCATAAGATTCTGGATCGATCCAAGCATAAATTCTTCCTAATTGATAGGTTGCGAAACCCATTGATTGAAGCATTTCAGGGTTGAAAAAGACTAAGTATATAAGAATGCCAGAAATTAAGGAAATGATAATAAAAATAACACTGATAATTTTCCATGATATTCCCGAAATAATAAAAATCCCAGTAAAAATACATATTAATACTAAAGACGTACCTAAATCTGGTTGTCGCATAATTAAAAGTATAGGAAGAGCTGTAGCAGCTCCCATCTTAATTAGCAGTAACAAATCTGTTTTTAAAGTTTTATCCAAATATTTTTCATGATGTTTTTGCACTAAGAAACTTAAACAAATTATTAAAGATATTTTTGTGAATTCAGCTGGTTGTAGAGATCCGATTCCCGGAAGTTGAAACCAGCTTTTGGCTCCATTTATTTCACGAGCTATTGATTCAGGTGCCAAAATTAAGGCGATTAATAGAATGATGCTAAATGAGTATATAAACCAATTCAAGCGAAAGATCTGTTCAGAATCTAAATACATAATTCCTGCAATTATCCCGATCCCCACAATATACCAGGTTATTTGTCTAAATAAAAAATTCCCTTCATATTGACCAAAATCTTGAGCATTTAATATAGCTATACAACTTGTTATAAATAGTAAAAGTAAAAGTGTAATCAGGTTGTAATCCAACTTTGAATTTTTCATTTTTTCCCCTTGTAAATATTATCTTATAACTCAACTTAATTTTACTGAAAATGTAATTTTTTTAAATAAAAGCATGGAGGATAACCAATTAAAATAAGGCTTAAAATGTCATCTTTTTTTTATACGATTTTATTTTTTTCAGTATTATTTCCACATTTACATATTATTTCACAAAAAGTAATTAAAAGTATACAAATAATTCATTAGCAACCTCCCTTATTGAAGTAAAGTACTTGTTAGTTCTATAAGCATTAGAAACCCGTAAAGCCACCAAATACATTATTTGCTAAAAAAGTTGTAACCTTGGTCATCCAATCAAAAAATAAGACAATCCCCATAATAATTGTTATATAGCCACCAAATTGAGTAATTTTGTGGTTATATTTTTTTATCCATCCTGATTTCCCTATAAAAAATGACATTGTTAAGAAAGGTATGGAAAACCCAAGAATATAAGCAATCATATATAATAAACCCTGTCCAGTCGATAAACCAAGGGTTACGATGGCACCTAATATGGGGCCAATGCAAGGAGTCCAACCAGCAGCATATCCTATCCCAATTAAAATAGAACCTATATAACCAGATGGGCGATTTTTAAAATTTCTTTTTCTGTCCATCATCAAGAATTTAGGTTGAAAAACCCCAACAATCATTAAACCAAAAATAATTATCAAAATTGCCCCTACTTGTCTAATTAAATCAATGTATTCATAAAATAGATCGTAAATAACAGAAGTGGATAACCCTAATATTACAAAGATAATAGAAAAACCGATCAAAAAAAATAAGGTATGAAGCATTGGTTTGCGGTTTAATTTTTTATTATCTTCTTTTAATTCACTTATCGATAATCCTGTAATATAAGATAAAAACGCCGGGTATAAGGGTAAACAGCAAGGAGATATAAAAGATAGTATCCCTGCACCAAAAGATAAAAGAATATTTAAGTCTCCCAATCTTATTTCCTCCAATTTCCGCTTTCATTGTATAACTTTACCATATATGCCTACCTTTAGCTCCATAAGAAAAAGAGCTGCCTTAGCAACTCCTTATGAATTAAAGCGCCCGTGAGTTCATGAAGGAAATCCAGGTGTGCCTCAATCATTATAATAAATAATCAGCCAAGATTTTCGGATAACTTCTTAATTATTTGTTTAGAATCAGATGCAAATTCCACAGATGCATCATAATACATTTTTCCGTCTTTAATCAGGGAGAAATCACCAATCTCGATTCTTAGCAGAGTACTATCACCTTTTTCTTTTAATTGATAATTATATGCGACATCACCTTCATTCGGTTTTACTTCCCAATTTGAAACGTGCAAAGCGATTTTTAATTCTTTCTGTACAACTGCTCTAATGATTTTAGTGATTGACTGCCCACCATTAGGAAGCTCCCAAATCACCTTACTTCCCTCGGTCATATCTTCATTAGGATAATTTTCTGGTAGTTCATCCCATTCTGCAACGTATTTGGGTTTAGTAAGCACTTCCCAGACTTTCTGAGAATTCGCCTCAATGAGTATCTCATCTCTTACAATTAGCTGTTCGGTCATTTAGTAGAACTCCTTTCAAATGAATGACAACTCGTTATTTCTCCCAAAGCTCGATCAGACGACCTTCAGGATCTTCAATCCAAATGAACTTTCCAAATTCACTAATCTCTTTTTTCTTTGCAAGAGGTACACCAATATGTTCAAGATGCTTAATAGTCTCGTTTAGATTATGTACTTCGAAATTTAACATCACTTGTTGTTCTGTTGGAAAATAACTGTCATTCTCGGTAAAGAAAGAAAAGATCGTCTCATTTCCTAATTGCGGTTTTATCACAGTCCCATTCCAATTTTCTATTTCAAGCTTCAGCACTTCACTGTACCACTTTTTTACAGATTCAAGATTCTTAGTTCTCCAAAATATTCCTCCGAAACCTTTTATCATCGTATCTAACTCCTGTCCGTCATCCAATTTTCATCTATCCGATTACATTAGATATTCGAGATTTACATTTCAAGTTCCTTCTTCAACTATACTGCCCCTCTAGTTCATTACTATATTTCCCCTAGGATGAAGGCAAATTGGACTAACCTGCTTACATTAGGGAAAAGGCGTTCCTGCTTAATACAGAAACGCACCCGTTATGTTTCCCCTTCATTCTTTCAATGAATGGGAGGGATACTTCTGTTGGATATGACGTATAAGTGCAGTGACAACTTGCGGACCGGATTCTACGAGTCTGCCTTGTTCAAATGCAGTGAAGTTATCACCGCCTGAAGCTAAATAATTACTAACCGCTACTTCATATTCGTTGCTTGGCTGAATCTCTTGACCCTTCTTGTCTTTCAGCACAACGACGCGGCTGCCAATTGGAGCTTTGGCTTCCCAATCATACGTTAAGCCAACCGTTTGTAACCTATTTTCATGAGCTTTCGTCCACTGCTGCTCTAAAGCAAGTTTTATCTGGTCACCCGTTAAAATTAACTTACTGACATTATGCCCCATAGGCACGTTTGTATAAAGGTCTTCTACAGTGATCTTCCCTTTTTTTAAACTTTTCCGCATTTCGCCTTGATGGACAAAAGCTATATCTACCCCCATGGCTTCGCGCTCAGATTCTGCAATCATTTTCGCTAATGGGGATTCACCATTTGCATCTTGATTTCTTCTGATTTCTTCCGGCATTTCCCCTATTACCTGATTAAAATTGCTCCCTAATCTTTTTCTATATTTATTTAGAAGTGCGACCGTTTCTTCATCCGGTTTTATATGGTGATGTGAAGTGGCAATGATCTTTGCTTGTTTCTTAACAATCATTTTAGAATGCGGGTCAATTTCAAGCTTTACTTGAGAAAAGGCTTTCCCATTAGAATAGGCTTGAACGATCAGTTTACCGGCTGCAACCGTATTGGCATATTCATGGCTGTGACCCGTAAAAATGACATCGACCTCATCATCGATTTTTGGAGCCATCTCCACTAAAGCCCCAGTGGAATTTGCACCTGCCTTATCTGATTTAGCTGAATCATGTGCCAGTACAACAATCACTTCGATCCCTTTTTCCTTTAAAAGCTTTACGGTTCGGTTAATAGCTGAAACTTCATCCGTAATTTCTACCTCTTTTCGATTTTCAGGGGACACATACATGTTGGTCTCTTTTGTGACCACACCGATAAATCCAATATCAATTCCATCCATTTGTTTAATAACATACGGTGGTAATAAGGGAGTGCCTGACTTTCTGTCGATGATATTTGCAGAACTGTAAGCAGTATTGGCACCTTGAAAATACCCTGTTTTTTTATTGAATCCTCCATGAATAAGACGTTTCATTTCATTTACGCCTTCGTCCAATTCATGATTTCCAGGTGTCCCGACATCAAAATGCAGGAGGTTTAAAAATTCAATCGTGGGTTCGTCTTGAAATTGAGAAGAGATTGGAGGGCTTCCTCCTACCATATCGCCAGCATGAACGAGTAATGTATTTGTGTTTTCTTGTTTATATTTTTTTAAATAGGCAGCCAAGTATTCAGCACCGCCTGCCATGGTTCCTGAAAACATTTGATATTTATTTAGTTGGCCGTGAAAATCATTAACGCCTAATAATTGTAGTTGAATGTAGCGGTTGGATGTGGAATGATTGGATGAGAATGCTGTGATTTTATAAGATACGAAAATGATGATAAATACCAAGATGAACAAAGAAGTTATGGCCTGAAATTTTGACAACTTCGGATCCCTCCCTCTAGATGTAAATTAAGAATAACTCTAGAATTTTATATCCGCATAAAGGGACCGTGATTTTTTGTTATGTTTTATATAATAATTATTAAATGAACCCCGTACATGCATATCTTTTTAAAAAAAATCATACGGCTAAACATTTAGAAAGGCTCCCGGAACTGCTGCTCAGTTCCAGGTGTTCAAAGTAAAGTACGCTTTAGTTTAAGTAGAATACTTTAATTTGATAATAAGTATAGATTGGATATCTTGATATTGCAGTATAGGAAAAATGCTGAGGAGCCCTAATAAAAAGCTGGACAGTTCCTGGTTACAGGAAAGCAATACCGCTGTATGGATGTTTAAAAAATTGGCCCAGAGCACAATAATATAGGCAACGTATGTATGTCTTTATTCCGCCAAAGGAGGAGTATCCATTTGAAGATTTCTTCAATATCATTCATAGAACCTCCCGTTTATCATGAATTCCCTCCCCTCTATGAAGGTTTAGGGCTGCCTGAGTTATCTTCATTCATTCAGCAGCGATTTGAATTTGCATATACCTTGGGGAAAGCCGAAAGAACGGGGCTTGCTAGCATCCGCTTTTATAAACGCCAGGGGGATTTCGAAGTACATATACCTGATAAGATGCCAGGAGTGGGACCAATGAAGCTTCGGGAATTAAAGGGGTTGTTACTGGAGAAAGCCAAAGCAGCATTCATCGAAAATATTGAATCCGAACCAAAGAAAAGAAAGGTCTACTACGCCGAATTTCGTCGCCCTCGGAAAGATGCTGAATAAGTGTGCTATCCGACAAACTGGAGCCTGTTTGAGGAATATCATTGTTGTCTTGTTGAATTTGTATTATAAAAAGAGTTCGTACATTAACATCCCCTCTAAAAAAAGGTTGCCGCAGCAACCTCCCTTGTTTTAATAATCCTTCTTATTTTCATTATCCAAATCATCATCAAGAAAAGACTTTTTATCTTCCTTCATTCCATACTTTTTTTCAAGAAATTGACCAATATTTGAATGGTTAATTCCTCTTCTCACTGCTGTTTCAATAACTATATAGAGAATGAAACCCCCAACAATATAAAATATTATAGCCTTCACTAAAAATCCCCCAAACAACAACTCATTTCCCCCTTTATTTTACCAAAAAAACCTTGTTGGAGTGCCCGATTATTGCCTAAAAAAAAGGAGCTGCTAATCAGCTCCTTGAAATGAAATAACGGCCTAACCTCCTGTATAAACACTTTCACATGTTCCAGGTTTTGGTTCATAATAACAATGATTTTTAAATTGACCGGCAAAAGGTTGATCGTACCAAGTCGGTGGGCATGGAGCATATGGATTAAAATACCAAAGCGCATATTTCCCTGGGTGTTGCCTCCAATAATCCAAATTCTGTTTTGCTAATCTTTTTTCAGCAGTTCTCGCTCTTTGATAAAATACATTACCTTTTTGAACGGCTTCAAAAGAATAATTTCCTCCTTGTACATGAAAAATGACTTGTGGAATTGTTCTTAACTCTTTAAAGTCTAAACAATTTGCCTTAAGGCGATTAACAATTACATTTCCAACATACAACATTCCTTGCAGTCCTTCACCTTCGGCTTCAGCTCTCATCATCCTTGCCATTAAATCCACGTCTGAACTTCGATAACTTACTCTTGGCATTTTTCCACCCCAAATATATCGTATGAAAAACAGCCTGCACTAATGTCATCATTGTGAAAATGACACTCTCCTTCAGTAGAGGCTTTTGTCGAGGCCGTATTAAACTCGTTTAGTAACACCGAGAAAATGGGTGTCTTAATGGAATGAAATGAAATCAAGATTCTATATGCTAGCCAGAGAAGGATTTTTTTTGCACACAAGGTTGCGGAAGGAATCTAAATAACAAATTCCCCCCCAACAAAGTGTCGGGAGATTTTCTTTTGAATAAGGAAACATAAAATTTTTCGATTGACTTTATGTAAAAAATAAAATAAAATTCTAAGTACTTCTTTTAAATTACTATAACTTGAGTACTTAGAATTGAGTAATATACTTTAAAACAAAAGGATGGAATCAACATATGAAATTTACTGCATTCTTAAAAACAAGAGGTGCAACAGCAGCAATCTTTATGGGGATTTTCTATGCTGTTGCCATGCTAGGCATCTTCTTGCCTGGGTATACAGCCATTCCAGGAAATGTCGATAAATTACCTATCGCCATCATCAATGATGATGCTGGTAAAAATGGGGCAATGATCGCCGAAAATTTACAAGAAAATTTACCCTTTAAAGAAATCGAGACGGATATAACAAATAACCAAGCCTTAAAAGATTTGGAACACAATGATTTAGCATTAGTCGTACACATCCCAAAAACCTTCTCTGAAAATATTCAAAAAGGTGAAGCGTCATCAAGCATCGACTTTACAATCAATGAGGCAGGGGCAACAGTCGTTTCTTCTACCATGAATTCTGTCGTAACTGAAATTAACAATCAGTTAAGCACACAATTCTCGCAACAAACAGCTCAGGGTGTATTGGTGAATTTTAATGTACCAGAAAAGCAAGCCGCTGAATTAGCCGAAAAAATTGAGAAATCCTATGTAGGAAATGTCGTTACAATCAATGAAATACCCGATGGAATGAATCATAATATGCTGCCGATGTTCTTAACAATGGCCGGTTATGTAGGGGCGATGATCGGGGCCATGCAATTAGTAGGTGCATTTAGAGCCAGCCGGGGAAAAGCAAGCAAAACACGTTTATTCACTTATGTGCAAATGGCTGCATTATTGATTGCCGTGGTTTCATCAATCATCGCTGTAGGTGTAGCCTATTTAATTGATAAGCCGAGCGGTGACCTATTCTTCGGTATAGTAGGTCAACAAATACTGAACTATATGGTATGTTTTAATTTCACCGCGATTTTAATCTTCTTATTTGGTGAAGGCGGCATGATTTTAAACTTACCGATTTTATTAATGCAAACAATAGCGAATGGTGCCACCATCTCACGTGATATGATGCACGCACCATATGAATGGATGAGCCACATTTCACCGATGTATTACTCGGTGCAAGCATACTTTGCAAACCTATTTGGCAGCATCAGTCCAAGTCCGTATATTTGGTCAATGGCTGCGGTAGGTGCCGTTGCGATGTTAATTAACATGGCTATTGTCGCGTTTTTACACAATCCGATGCCAGTACAGGTTTCTGAAACAGAAGTTGAAAAGAAAGCGGCAGAAATCACAGCTTAGGTTTTGCTACAATAAGGAGATAATACTTCTTAAAGGAGCGTAGAAAATGTCTATTCAAATTTTTATATTGAGCAAGCTGATGGAGGATAAAAATTATCCTTATAAATTAAAAAAGCAGCTTTCAGAACCCATTCCATTGGATCGCCTGGGCGGATTAACGGAAAGTAAACTGTACTACCATTTTGAATCATTGGTGAAACAAGGTTTAGTCGAGCCGGTTGAAGTGATAAAAGAAGAACATCGGCCTGATAAACAGGTATTCGCGATTACGGATAAGGGTCGAGAAGAACTACCAAAAAAAATCTATAAATTATTTGAAAGTGCGGATGAAATCAAGGATATGATTGTTGGTTTAGCCAACATCAAGTATGTGGACCGGGATAAAGTAGTAGATATATTAGAAAGAAAAGTAAAGTCCATCAAGGCTATTTGGGAGCAGCTTGGGAATTTCGAGCCTGAACCTAAAGGCAACGAGAATATTCGTGAATTTTTGGAGGGTTATTTTTCGACCAGAACAGATCACACAATATCTTGGTTTGAAGAGTTAATCAAAAGGATTAAGACAAAGGAATTGTGAGTTTACTTTCAGGCAAATTCGAGTTGATTTCAGAAATCCGCCCTTTCCGCCGACTGTCTGCCAAGCCTCCTCGACGCAAGCGTCTGTGGGGTCTCGCATATTTCCTCCATCCAATAAGGAGTACAGGAGAAAAATTCAAAGAATAAACTAAACTTGGTTCGGAATAGACCAGCCCAGCCTGCAGTTTTTATTTTAAAAAACGTTCCAGTTGATTGGAACGTAAGGTACGAGACTCCTGCGGGAAAAGCGTGGCCAAGGGAGACCCCGCAGGCCTTGCCGAGGAGGCTCCCCGGACCGCCCGCGGAAAGCGAGTGCATGGAGTGGAAATCAACGATCTGGTTTACTAACCCTCAAAAACGTTCGAGTTGATTTCAGAAATCTGCTCCCTTTCCGCCGACTATCTGCCAAGCGTCTGTGGGGTCTCGGCTAGCCGGTTATTCGGCAGGAGTGTCGCATATGTCTTCCCCAATAAGGGTTTTTTTCTCTATAAGATAAAATACGGGAACGTCCGATTTGGACGTTCCCGTTCTTATTCATTAAAGCTCCCTATAATCGAATAACTGTAAAGCTAATGAAGCATTTTTAAAAGCTGCGTTTCTCTGGCCAAGCTCCTTGCATTTTACTAAGGAATACAATTTGCCCAATATGATATGCGTCGTGCATGGCTAAACTCTTCAGTTCAAGCACTAATGAATTATCTTCACCCGGGACCTGTCTATACAAATCTTCATGTTCTGACTTTGCTAGTACTTTTCCAAGTTCGCGATGAACATTAAAGTATTCTTGTTTTGTTTCTTTCCAATTTTCTAACGTCTCAGTTTGTAGTCGAAATGTAGATTGATTATTTTCTGCCTGTGGTTCATTCTCTGTTTCACCAAGAAACCTCATCAGAAATCTCTTTTCATAGAAAAGTAAATGACAAACTAATTCCCAAATGGAATTCATTGCCCCATCAGCTGGTTTCCATATTGCCTGTTCAAAAGTAATATCCTCTAGCACTTTTTCAAGTGGTGGAAACCAGTCTTCTTCATCTAAGCAGCTTGCCCATTGTTGTAATAAAAGGGTCTTTACATCCATTTTCCATTCCCTCCAATTTAATCCCTTTAATAGATAATCCCTTTGGTCAACATTCATTTGCGACGTGTTTTAGATAACTAACCAAGGTGTCATGCCAATTCCTTGTTCAATTAAATTGGCCCTTTAACGGAACAATGAATGTCCGTTATTCGGAAAATTCTGATAATATAAGTTTATCATAAGTTGTGTTGACTGAGAAAGAACAACTGATAATCGTAAAGTTATCTTTTATATGTTCGATGGGACTTTACCAATTTCAGGGTATTGGAAGAGACTTCGATTTTAGGCGCGAGACTCCTGCGGGAGAAGCGTGGGGGGAGACCCCACAGGCGCATAGTCGCCGAGGGCGGACCGCCCTCGGAAAGCGAGTGCCCTACGTTCCAATCAACGAATCACTGTACAGCCCACAGACTTAATCGGAATGAGCAGATAAATATTCCTATTTGATCGTTTTTAGAGCATGAACTTTTTGAACGTATCATCCACTTAGTCCATACCAAAAATTTTCCCATATATTCTGAATTCTAGGTTCCATATTCTCTTTACCATAATAAGAAAATTCCATGAATATCCCATCAATCAAACAGAAATAAGACATGATTAAGTTCTCGATTTTCCCTTGGCGTATTTCTTTTTTGTCTATTCCTTCGACAAAGATAGCATGTAAGATAGCGGAAAATGATTCTTCAGATCTAAGGAAACTTTCATTTAAGATGTGCTTCAAATGCTCCGGCGGGAAAATCATTGCCCTCTTTAAAAATGTTGCTTTATCTTCATGGTTTTTATAATAGTTACAAGTATCTAGAAGGATGTGCTTTAGCTTTTCTTCACAAGAGAGTGTATTTATCTCTTCGACAAATTGTTCGACCTGGTTTATATGCTCTTCCAGGATTTCTTCAAACAGACACAAGAAAAGGTCATCCTTATTTTTGAAATGGTTATAGATTGAGGGTTTTTGTATACCTACCCCCTTGGCAATTTCCGATAAAGCAGTTCCCTCGTATCCGTACTTGGTAAAAAGTGATAAGGAAATGTTTTTTATTTCATTTTTTGTCATAATGAGCCTCCAAACTATCCAACGTCAGTTAATTTCATTATAAACTCATTTCCTTTTTTAAACTAAATATTTAACACCTTGGAACATGGTTCTTTCTCTAAAAGATAAGATTTAGAATATGCTTGATAAAGAAGTTTCTTCGCTTTTATACACAACTTTCCCATCGTTTATTGTTAGTTCCACTTTAGTTTTTAGCACTTCACATTCTGGAATATCAAATAGATTTCTGTCTAATACCACAAGGTCAGCAAGTTTCCCCTCTTCTATTGTACCTAGCTCGTGCTCCCTGAAACATCCATGGGCTGAGCCATATGTATATGCTTGCAATGCCTCTGCCAAAGTGAGTTTTTGTTCAGGATGCCATGTGTTTTGTGAATCTCCGCTACTATCCACTCTAGTAATCGCAGTATATATTTGCCGCATTGGATTTAATGAGATGGATACCGGAAAGTCTGTTCCTAAAGCTAAAGATGTACCTGTATTTAATAGCGACTTCGTCAGGAAAACATTTTTTTCCCTTTCAGGACCTATTATTGAAGAATATACCTCTCTGGATGAAGCAGCCATGTGATCAGGCTGCATCGAGGCAATGACCCCCAGTTTTGAAAAACGTTCAATGTCATCCGAATCAATTACTTCAATATGCTCGATTGTATGCCTTGAGTCTCTTTTTCCATTCTTGCGTACAGCTTCTTCAAAAGCGTCTAAAGCTAAACGAATTGCCGCATCTCCAATAGCGTGAAACCTGATTCTAAATCCGAGTTCATCCGCTTTAACAACTCGATCGATCAATACTTCTGGATCAAGAGCTGGATGACCGCAAATATCCAATTGATCGGAGTAAGGTTTCAGGAAGTAAGCGGTATGACCCGTGACTGTTCCATCAACGAATTGCTTTAATCCCGAGAATTGCAGTTTCTTTGATACATATTTATTTCTAAGTATTTGAGCTTTGTCCAAATTGCCATCCAATTCAGGAGTGATATGAAATCTAGTCGTTAATTCTCCTTGCTTATCCAATTTCTCAAAAAGATCATAGTCTTGAAGGAAGTCATCTATTGGCGCAAACAAATCGTTTACAGAAGTAATTCCATATTGCGATAACAATCGTAAAAACTCTTTTAATATCGTTTCTTTTTTATTTTGTGTTAACCGTAATGCCTCTTTTAAAACGATTTGCTGGGCTTCTTCATATAAAATTCCAGTAAGTAAACCATTCTTATCTCTTTCATAGCGACCAAAATCCGGATCACGTATTTCCTCAGTAACTCCTGCTAATTCCATGGCCTTACTGTTCACCCATGTATAATGACCTTCAGCATGAAAAAGAACGACAGGACGATCTCGAATGACAGCGTCAAGAATTCTATAATGGGGCTCTTGTTTATCATGCCAATAACCTGCATCCCATTGCATGCCGATAATCCATCCTTCCTCAGGACATTCTTTAGAAAATTCCAGTACTTTTGCAGCCACTTCTTGAGCTGACCTGGCTTCAAATAAATTAATACTAGTTAAACTTAGTGCACTGAACATGATGTGGAGATGAAAATCATGAAATCCAGGCATAATCAATTGATTGCCATAGTTAAATACTTTTGTCCCACTTCCTATAAATTGTTCAATCTCTGCTTTTGATCCTACACTCAAAATTTTGTCACCTAAGATAGCTATTGCCCCAGACGTTGGCTCAAGTGTAAGCCCTGTGAAAATAGCATCACTGGAAAGGACAATATCCGCTTTTTTAATAGTCATGGAGTTTACCTCTTTTCATTCAAAATAATAAAACAGTAACTGATCATTGCACGAGTTTCACATCGAATTCTTCTTTTTGCTCTGCAAAATTCAGTTCAGGAGGACGTTCCTTAAACATTTTTGTTAAGTACAATAAGTAAATGAACCCTACTGTCATCCATGTGATTCCTAATACTAATGAATGGATATCCAACTTTGTCATAAACAATATAGTTATGCCGGTGCCTATTAAGGGAAGAAGGAAATATAAAATGATACTCTTAGGAGATCTCTGCTTCTGTCTCACAAAATAATGGATAAACACTGCAAGATTAACGAAAGTAAAAGCAAACAATGCTCCAAAATTAATGAAAGAAGTAGCCGTTGCGATATCCAAAAATACGGCGCTCATTGCAACACAAGCAATGATCAAGATATTGAATATGGGCGTTTGAAATTTTGGAGAAACATATCCGAAAATCCGCTTAGGCAGAACATTATCTCTCCCCATTGCATACAAAATCCGGGCTCCGCTGCCTCCTGAAGCTATCGCAGAAGAAGTAGCGGATGTCACTACGACAGCAACAAACAAACTATTCAGAAAATTACCCCCGGTATAAATCATGATATCGACTATAGCTGTATCAGGGTTCTTAAAAGCATTGAAATTCGGGAAAATTGATTGTAAAAAATAGGTAGCTGCAACAAATAATAACCCTCCAATCAATGTCGTAGCATAAATAGCTTTAGGAAGTGTTTTTTTCGGATTTTTGGTCTCTTCTGCAAGTGTAGTAACCGCATCAAACCCAAGAAAACTAAAACATAATAAAGGTACAATCGAAAGCAGATTATTAATATTCACGTCTGGACTAAAAAAAGGATCTTTAGAAAATAACTCCCCGGTGCCTTTTCCTGCTAAAAGTCCATTTATGCAAAGCAGGCTGAAGATCATGATAAAAAGAAATTGAAATATCACCAAAAAGGTATTCACATTTGCAGCGACCTTAATTCCAAAAATATTAATCGCTGTCACAGCAATGATAAAAGAAATGATAACGGCAACGATAGGAATACCAGGGAAGTAAGCATTCACCATAATCCCAAAAAGTAAAGCGCTGATCATAGGACTGAAAAGATAATCCAATAAAATCACCCATCCTACCAGGAAACCAAGGTGTGAATTAATTCCTTTCTGCACAAAGGTATAAGCTGACCCGGTAGTGGGATATACCTGAACCATTTTTGCGTAACTATATGAAGTGAATAGCATGACAATTAACGCGATTATGTATGCTGTCGGAATCATTCCATGGGTACGATCAATAGCGATGCCATATGTGCTAAAGACTGTCACTGGCGCCATAAAGGAAAGTCCAAATACAATTACATATCTTGTATTCAGTGAACGCTTAAGCTCGGGGAATCCTTTCATCGCAAAGAGCTGCCTCCTTTATTAAATAAATGGGCTGTTTTTAAGTTAAAGTGATTTTAATTATCTTCTTTCGCACCTAATGCTGCCAGGCTGGCAAATTCATGTACAAGTGTTGCCGCTAAAAGTGAAGTGATTTGACTTGGATCATATGAAGGCAGCACTTCAACCACGTCATATCCTATAAAGTTAAATTCAGTTAGAGAACGTATCATTTTTAATGTATCATAGCTGCTAAAACCACCAATTTCAGGTGTACCTGTTCCTGGGGCAAAAGAAGGATCAACGAAATCTATATCAAATGTCAAGAAACAAGGGGTGTTACCAATCGTTTTTCTAATCTCTTTCAAAACATCTTCAAATCCACGATTGGAAAGTTCACCAGTTGTAATCAGGCGATAGCCTAAATCAAGGCTTGCCTGTAAATCTCCAGAGTGGTTTAGCGTGCCGCGGATTCCTATTTGAAACACTTTATCTTCCTGCAGTAAACCTTCTTCGTGGGCACGAATGAAAGGAGATCCATGCCAATATTTTTCCTCATAATATGTATCCCAGGTATCTGTATGGGAATCAAAATGAATCATGGCTACTGGTCCATATACCTTTGCCGCAGCTCGTAAACTAGCTAAAGTAACAGAATGGTCTCCCCCTAATCCAATCGGTATGACCCCTTTGGACATCAATTCATGAATGGATTCCTTCATTAGCTCATAGCTTCGATGAATATTATGGGGAATAACAGGGATATCGCCAATATCAATGGCGTTCATTTGTTCAAAAGGATATACATTATGAATCGGATGATAAGGAAACAGGGTCATGGATGATTGGCGAATGGCTTGGGGAGCAAACCTGGCTCCTACCCGAAAAGATGCTGCTGTATCAAAAGGCATACCTACAATTGCCAGCTTTGCATCATGCTTTTGAGAAGGTAAACGCATAAAAGTTCCTGTTGTACAAAACTCTGGCTTTACATCTGGTGTAAGTGGATATTTCATAATTATCATCTCCTGGTTTTAAAAGTCTACTGATATGATTTACAAATACAATGTGTAATCGCTTACAAAGTATGATTCATTGAATTACTTTTTATGTCTAACACCTACTTTTTTGCACTATATTAACTAACGGTAGTTAGTATTAAACCAAATATAAACATAATTGTTAAAAAAGTCAAACTATTTTTAATAGTCGATTTGACTATTTAGTAATACAAAAAAAACGTTCAGTGATTCCGGAAATACGCTCCCTTTCCGCCGACTGCCTGCCAAGCCTCCTCGACGCAAGCGTCTGTGGGGTCAGAACTAGCCAGTATTTCGGCAGGAGTGCCGCAAATTTCTTCAATCCAATAAGAGGTTTAATAAAACAGTAAACCATTAAGGATAATCTAGTTCAGTTGATTTCCACTACAGGCACTCGCTTTCCGCGGGCGGTCCGGGAGCCTCCTCGGCCTTGCGCCTGCGGGGTCTCCCCTCGACACGCTTTTCCCGCAGGAGTCTCGCACCCTCCGTTCCAATCAACTTTAAAATTTTAGGTAAAATCCTTTTGTCGACAAAGTGAGAGCTGCATTATTGAAGTAAAAGCACCCATTAGTTCATTAAGGAAAGCATGCTTTTTTAAAGAATTCGCCCTTAATGGAATGACACCTGAGCTTCTAATAGAATTTTACACTTGTTTCTTAATAGATAGACCCGCCTTAGTTACGTTGATCATTTTTCTGAACTTTGGCGATTATTAGTAATATCAATGGCAGCAGAAACCCGAATGTCATGGCATAAAACGGCCAGATTTCTGTAATGAATTTATTATAATGGACAATATTCGGTGACATCATCAGAGTAAAGGCAATCAAGAGGATACCAAACGGAAAAACCAGAGGACGATAATCTTGCAATTTTAACGTTTGTGCCGTACTTAAAACGGTCACATAAAAAAACAAACTAAATCTAATAAAAATTGTGATGAACCATATTATGGCTATTATTGCTTCCAGCCGCGTCAGGAAATCAGCGATATTTATCTTCTTTGCCAACATATAGATTGGATAATTTTGTCTTATCGTTGACTCGGAACCAAGTACAAGAATGGCTAACATGGTTATAATGATCAAAACACTTCCAGCCAACAATTGACCGACAAAAAGGCTTTTTCTTATTTTGGCTTTTTGACTTACGAACGGGAGGATCATTAGAATCGCAACCGGTTCAATAAACGGAAAAACAAAAAATGGTATAGAACCCCGTATAACCTGTTTCACTCCCCCCTCCCATACGGGTTGCAGGTTTTGAAATTTAATCTCAGGAAGCAGAAGAATTATCAAGGTTGATATCAGTAATAAAACAAAGGGGAAAAATATTTCCGCGCTTCGGGCCAAAGGTTCCAAACCAAGACGCGCGGCCATGAGGACGACACTCATAAAAAGAATCATGATCACTTGAATTGGAGTATCAGGCATAATATGACTTATCATAAAATCACCAATTTCACTCAGATAAGTCGCTGTAGTTATAAAGAAGTAGCTTATAAATAGAAGAGAAATTGCCATTCCCAGCCACTTCCCCAGAATTTTTTGGCTGTATTCCACTAATGTTAAATCAGGATAACATTTCCTTAAGGCCTCATATATCAAAACAATCAATAACGGTGCTATTGCCACGCTTATCATGCCCGAAATCCAAGCATCTTGTTCAGCTTCGGAAGCGACAACGGAGGGAAGGACTAAAATAGAATCTCCAAGCGTATATAGAATCACTAATATCAACAGTTGACGGCTTCCGATTTTACCCTTCTCGAGCATTTTCATAAGTTCCTTTCACGACAAAACGGTAAGTTATAGACAAAACGCAGAAATTCTGATTCCATAACCATTATTGACAGAAGAAGACTATACAAACCCTGTTGAGTGCAAGTTATTTTTACTCCCGTTGAAAGGATACCTTAGAGCTTCGATTCAATTTCTAATTTAAAAAGTATCGCTCCATGAAAAAAGAGCTGCATATGCAGCCTAAATGTAGACAAACCCTTTGAAAATTAAGTTTTCCTCAGTTTTTATTTGGGTTTATAAAACCTCGAATTTCGATTTCCACTACAGGCACTCGCTTTCCGCGGGCGGTCCAGGATCCTCCTCGGTGCGCTTTTCCCGCAGGAGTTTCGCACACCCGCTCCAACCAACTTTGTTTTGAAATTTTGGATAAACCCCTTTTGTCTACAAACTCAAGCGCTGCCAAAGCAGCTCCCTTATTGAAGTACCAGTCCTTAATAAAAGTAATAATTGTTATTTTAACGTCATTTTATTTTATTGATTAAACAACTACAATTAGCCTAACACCCCCTCAAACTAAAACAGAAGTTTAACCATCATTTTCCCTGCTTCTTTTTCCTTCAAAATATATCGATGCCGCAAGAATGATGATTGCAATTGATACAATGCCAGATAGCCAAAATAAGTCCATATCCGTGAAATACCCTACTATATTAACAATGGAAAGCGCGAATATCAAAATTAGTGATAAAACATCCTTTTTGTTTTGTTTCCGTTTTTCAAAGAATAATCCCAGTATTTTTTCAACCATTCTAAAACACCTCCTTATTTTTCCACAATTAATACCGCTTCTAAATTCTCACTTTTTATCGTGAGCTCAAACTGCACGACGCAAAGCAGTTTTTTCCGCATCCTCATTTCCTTTATATTTCAAATTTCATGAGTATGAGCAGCCTTTAGATGTTCAAAATAAGATAAGGGCGGACCACTGATCATCAAGGTAAATAATAAAAAACAAAAAATATATTGAAATATCAATTTAATTTAGTTATAATACTGTACGGTCTTAGTATTACTGTTTATATAATTTTTAGAAAATTTAATAATTTTCTAAAATAGCAAATTTTGGTCGGAGGGTTTATTTTGTCTAATAAGGTTCCATCTTCATTTATAGTAGTGATTGGGTTCATGTTATTTGCCCTTTTCTTCGGTGCAGGGAATTTAATTTTCCCGCCAATGCTTGGTCAATCGGCAGGCATGAATATCTGGTCGGCTAATGCAGGGTTTTTGGTCACAGGAGTAGGATTACCGTTACTTGGTGTACTGGCACTCGGTTTTTCTGGAAAAGATGACTTACAATCATTAGCGAGCCGTGTCCATCCAGTATTTGGTATTGTATTCACAACCATTCTTTATTTAGCCATTGGTCCATTATTCGCCATGCCTAGAACAGGAAACGTTTCTTTTGAGATCGGTGTAAAACCTTTTTTGCCTGAAGATCCAGGTCCATTGCCTTTACTTATTTTCACCATCATCTTTTTTACACTTTCATGTCTTCTTTCGCTCAATCCTGCGAAAATTGTCGAAATTGTGGGGAAAGTTTTGACACCCATCAAGTTGACGTTCATTGGAATCCTGGTGGTAGTCGCTTTCGTTAATCCAATTGGAGATTTTGAAGCACCTGCCGAGCACTATATGGTTCAACCATTTTTTAACGGGTTCAGAGAAGGATATTTAACCATGGATACTCTTGCATCTTTTGTTTTTGGCATCATCATCATTAATGCCATCAAAGAAAAAGGTGCCAAAACAAAAAAACAAATCATGATCGTTTGTGGAAAAGCGACTGCCATTGCGGCGGTTATCCTTGCTACCATTTATACAGCTCTCTCTTATATGGGTGCTTCAAGCGTTGGGGAACTTGGACGCTTGGATAATGGAGGCATTATCTTGGCGAAAGTCTCGGATTACTACTTTGGTTCATATGGCGGGCTATTATTGGGCTTAATGATCACAGTAGCTTGTATTACGACGAGCGTAGGACTCATTACCTCTTGCTCGACGTACTTCCATAAACTATTTCCAAGTCTGCCTTACAAAACGATTGCCATAAGTTTATCCATTTTCAGTGCAATCATTGCCAATATTGGACTAACTGAGTTAATTGCCATTTCAGTACCGGTTATGACAGCCATTTATCCATTAGCCATTGTTTTGATCTTCCTAACATTTCTTCATTCCTTATTTAAGGGAAGACCTGAAGTTTATCAAGGCAGCTTACTTTTAACATTCATCGTCAGTCTATTTGATGGATTAAATGGAGCAGGTGTACACATTACTTTCATCAATGATTTCTTCACTGCAATACTTCCTATGTATGAAGCTGGGCTTGGGTGGATCATCCCTGCCATTGTTGGAGGATTCATTGGGTATGCAAGCAGCGTCTTAAAGTCGAAATTCGGTCATGATCACCAAATTGATTAAATGATATAAAATCAGTCCAGGCATATACACTGTAGATGAACTCGAGATAAGCGAGTTTGCCTACAGTTTTTTTATTAAAAAACGTCTCAGTTGGTTTCATCCCATAAACCATAACCAAGTCTTGTTTTCAATTTCAATTTACGATGGCGTCACCGTCTTTTATAGCACTGACCGCTATAACCTCATAAGATCGGAAACCTCAATGCTTTCATCCGTGAAGGCTTGGACCTGTTCTTTAATTTAAAAACAAATAAAAACGTAAGCACATCATCACTCCGAGAAATATTCTTTTTTCCTCCGTCTTGTCTTGGACCATGTTGAAGATTGACATTAACCAATATACCATAAACCGTAACTCATTATGGGTAATCCACCATAAATATCCAACCATACCGTAACTCAACATACAAAAAGCTGCCATAAAGGCAGCTCCAGACTGAAAGAAAAGCAAGTTTATCTACGCGTTCTTTATTTATTAAACATTCCTGTGGATAACGGTAAAAAAACAATAAGGATAATCTAGTCCTGTTTTAAAATCATGGTTCGGTGTGAGACCATGTTGATAGCAGGGATAAAACATCACATTTCTTTAATTTCACATTTCTTTAATTTCACATTTATTCCGTAATTTCTTCAGCAATTGGAAAATCTGACCTCGATGATGTGATTCATGTTCAATCAAATGGTAAACGACCCATTCAGGTGTGACGTCATATTGATCAAGCACCCTCGGTTTACGCCACTCCTTCAGGTCCATCGTGCGGAAGTTTGAAAGAAATACCTCACGCACCTTATTGAGTCGGTAGAAATGTTCGTCCAATGTTTGTCCTTCAATATGATTTAGGGAGCCATCTTCAGCACGGCACCCTACTGGAAACAACGCGGATATTTCCGTATCCCATTCCGTAACAAGGACCTCTTCGTATAACCAATCTGCCTCTATCAGCGCGATGTGATATAACATCGAGCCAATCGTTTGCCTTTCATCGATTTTCGAATCGAGTATATTTTGGCTGATTCCAGTCAATTCTGATATAAGCGTACGGCGAACATCTTCTAAACACCATAGCCACCGCCCAATTTCCTCTTCATATCCCGGTAATGCTGATACTAGCAATGCTCTTTTCTCCAACAAGACCATCCTCCTCTTCATGAACGTACATTCTATTTAAAAGTGATGTTTCCTTCTTTTTAATGGAAAATTACCCTTTATGGCCGGACAAAAAGAGCAATCTTTTCGATTGCTCCTTTTTCCAGATTTTTTCGTTTATGTTATCGATATCGCAGATCGAAATTAGCTCCCCAAAAAAAGATTGGCTCTCATCTCCTCTGATATACGCCTGCCCTGTAGATAATCCTGTTCCCGTTCTTGTTCAACCATCATGCGTTGCTCCAGTTTTTGAGCATATAGTGCATAGCCGATTCCATGAGCCTGAAACATCGCTTTTTCCATTGCCGACGTGTACGTTAGTTCGAGAAAATTAATGAAGAATCAATCCTTCCCATAGTGAATTTCGTACTCATCTTATCATTGAAAGGGATAACTCACAAAGTTGCTATGGCTCCATATTCACTGATAATTCAGATTTTTCAACGACTGTTTCCATCCCCGTGTCCAAAAACGCCAAATCGCTCGGTCTTCCTCTAATTTCCTTTTTTCATTCACAAAAATAGCCTCATTTATTTTTAAGACAAATTAAAAATCCCATTAACAAACCTATTGTTAATGGGATTGGATGTTTATTTATATGAACCGAAAATTTCCTTTGCCAATTTTCGCCCAGTAGGAGTCGCAGCCAAGCCGCCTTCTGCCGTTTCACGAAGTGCAACCGGCATGGTCAATCCTATTTTATACATGGCATCGATCACTTCGTCACATGGAATGCGGCTCGTAATGCCCGCAAGTGCCATATCAGCTGCCGTTATTGCGTTGGATGCACCCATTGCGTTACGTTTCACGCAAGGAACTTCAACCAACCCAGCCACTGGGTCACAAACCAATCCAAGCATATTCTTCAAAGTGATCGCCATCGCTTCTGCCGCTTGGCTTGGTGTACCGCCGGCCAGTTCCACTATCGCAGCTGCGGCCATTCCGCTTGCCGAGCCCACTTCTGCTTGGCAGCCACCAGCCGCTCCAGAAATGGAAGCATTGTTTGCAACCACGAATCCGAAGGCAGCGGAAGTGAAAAGAAATTCAATCATCTCTGCCCGGGTCGGGTTTAATTTTTCTTTCACGGCAAATAATGTACCGGGGACAACTCCCGCAGAACCTGCAGTCGGAGTGGCACAGATCATTCCCATTGCTGCATTCACTTCGTTCGTGGCAACAGCTTTACTGACGGCATCCAATAATAAATTACCTGCCAGTGCCTTGCCCGACTTGATATAATTTTGCAAAAGAACGGCATCTCCGCCCGTTAGGCCTGTCACGGATTGCACACCTTTCAGGCCTCTTTCCACCGCTTGTTCCATCACTGTCAAATTCCTGTCCATCTTTTCGATGATCTGTTCTCTCGACAGGCCTGAGAACTCCATTTCTTGTAAAATCATGATTTCCGCGATTTTCACATTTTTACTTTCAGCAAGTTCTACTAACTCTGCTACATTTCGGAACATGTTTTTACCTCCATATCTATGCCAGCACTTTTAATGATGATCATTCAACCATCCTTATGACTTGCGACACGTTTTCCAATCCTTCAATTTCCTTCATCACATCGCTCTGGATTTTCTGATCGACTTCAATCACCATGAGAGCCATTTGACCTTTTTCTTTTCGTGAAACTTCCATATGACCAATGTTAATTTCATGATTCGCCAATACGGTCGAAACGGAAGATATGATTCCAAACACATCGTTATGCACGACTAAAATGGCTGGGTTTTCCCCTGACAATTTGAGCTTGAATGTATTCAGCTCCGTTATTTCTATCGTTCCGCCGCCAATCGAGATCCCGACAAGTTCCAATTCCTTATCCTCGTCGAACAATCTGATTTTGACTGTATTAGGATGATCCATCACAGTATCCTCGATTGTAAAGGAAACGTCCATACCGGCTTCTTCCGCTATCGTTAAAGAGGCAGGGATTCGTTCATCATCCGTATCGAAATCCAAGATCCCGCCTACGACAGCAACATCCGTACCGTGTCCCCTGTATGTTTTTGCAAAAGAACCATATAAAGAAATAATCGCTTTCTTCGGTTGCTTTCCGAATAATGTCCTTGCTACTCTGCCAATTCTGGCAGCTCCTGCTGTATGTGAACTTGAAGGTCCAATCATGACGGGACCGATTATATCGAATGCAGATCTGTATTTCATCGTGTAATGCCCCATTTCTGGCAATAAATTTTTTAACCGTCTTTTAAAGTGAATGAAGATCAAAAAGCGGCATTATTACTATATTAAAATATTTTTATTATTTCTGCAATGAAAACCCTTTCATTGCATATCCCATATTAACATATATTACATAACATACCTACCAATATTTTTTATTATTTAACCTAGAAATAATATTTGATTCTTCAGTATTTTAAGATAATTAACCCATTCACTTACATGCCGTTTTCTTTTAAAATCATGTTCGGGGTGAGGCACTTTCTAATTACCTGTGTAATCAAACTAAAAAAAAGCAGCCATCAGGCTGCTTTTCCCTTCGATCTCCGATTTAACTCGCCTTTTTTTCATCTCTGGATTCAGCGGCACCCCAAATTTCGGATGCCCATTCAGGATGGTCGATGAATGGATTGCGGTTATTTTGCCAATCCTGAATGACATCATTGCGATGGCTCTCGAAATCGTCGACTGGATCGAGTTCATTCCATTTCAAGAGTGTCGATAGCTTTCCATGAAGCGGCTTCGGATACGTATTGACTGTATCGGATAATTCAAGATCCAACTCGCCGTTTCCTTCATATCGGACGGCCATGTAAAATAGCATCCGTGCTATATCGCCTTTAACATGGTCTGGCGGCTCCCATGAATCTGAATCAAACTTACATTCACATCCACTATATGTTTGACCCCCCTCGTCGAAATCAAGGTGGCCCCGTTTTCCATTGACTGTCACATCAGCGGGACGGAGGTGATGAAGGTCTGTCCCGGGACCTTTGCTTGTCCCAAAATCACCGTGGGACTTTGCCCAAACATGTTCGCGGTTCCATTGTCCGGCATTGCCCCCATTCGCGTTCTCCGAGATCGATTTTCCAGAGTAAAGCAAGATGACATTCTGTTTGTTCACCGGATCTTCATCCGTTTCTTTAAGGGCATTCCACACTTGATCATAAGATAACATCGTATGGCCCTTAATTATCGAGTGCAGAACCGCTTTCAATTCCGTTCCCGTTTTTCCTGCCGCCGTTTCGTAATAAACTTCAAGCGGCTTATCATTCGATACGGTCAACGTGAAACGGGCAACCGTTTCCGATAGCTGGTCCTCGGCCTTGACTGCGACAAGGTATGTTCCAGCTTCATTTGCAGGAAGCGTTAATGTCTGGCCAGTGACTGTACCGATAGTGGATGAAAAGGTCAGCTTATCCCCATCAGGATCTGAGAAGTGCTCACTTAAATCGATGGTTACCTTTGAACCGGCTTTCACTTCAAGATTTTCCAGTGTTTTCGTTAAGACGGGCGCATGATTTTCTTTAGGGTCGAAAGGGGAAGCAATTGCTTCCCCCTTGGAATCGACAAATTTGATATTCGATGTGTCGACACCTTCTGTTACCGACCATTTCTGAACATTTTCAGCGCCTCTGATTTCTTTTACATTAGCATTATCAATGATTACTTCCTTCACTTCCATGCCGCCAAAATCAATGATTGCCCCATCCTTATCCGGTTTAATCGTCACAGCAGCATTCTTCAGCCCAAGGCCTTTGAGTACAGCATATGAGCCTTTTAACCAGATACCTTCTTCGAAGCTGGATGTTTCATCAAGATCGATTAAAGCACTAGGTGAAGCAATCGTAAGTTTTTTCGTTTTAACGTTTGTCAGTTTATATGTTTTTTCTGGAGCGGGAGTTTCAACTCCGCCTGATTCAGATAAAGTGGTTGAAATCAATACAGGGTCATGATCGCTAGCCCTTCCGTGAACTTCCATGAAGGATGAATTAATATGGACAATATCGACTTTTGTGGCCGCGGCCATATTATTCGATACCAGGATATGGTCCAGTACTTGTGAATTGCCTTGATAGGTGTAAGAATAACGTTTCTCAAAAGGGACTTTCTCGATCATATTGGTTAAATCCTTGCCCTTCAATGTTTTAAGCGGAGCCGAAAATTCAAAATCATTAAAGTCTCCAAGCAAGACGATATTCGCTTCGGCATCCTGTGACTTGATATCACTGACAAACCGATTGACTATGGAGGCAATTTGAAGCCTTTGCGTTTCACTTGAAAGGACAGGTGGCTGGTTTTTGCCGAATAACGGCTGGTCACCGCCCTTGGAATTGAAATGATTGGCCACCACCACTACGCTTTCGCCTTTAAATTCGAATTGAGCCGCTAAAGGCTTTCTGCTTGATTTGAAGGCGGGATCGGCAGGCTCGATTCGTCCAGGGTTCAAGGTAAGTTTTCCATCTTTGAAAGCCACGGACTGTGTTGCCGTCCCTTTCGTTCCTTCAGTCAATTTGACACGGTCGGCATTATATAAAAAGCCTACACGGATATTCCCGCCAGGTGCACCGCCATCAAGTTTATCTTCTGGAGCGATATCGATGTATTGATATTGCGGTCCGCCCAGCTCTTTTATTTTGTCGGTTAACTTCTTGGCACTTTGGGCAGAATCCGTTGTCCCGCTATCTGTTGCCCCATCGTTATCCTGCATCTCCGTTACTCCGATGATATCGGGTTGTTTAAGATTGGTAATGATGGATGCTGCGATCGTTTCAACTTTCGAATTTGCGGTTTGAGTGGAGAAATTCTCTATATTATAGGAAGCGATCGATAGCTCATCAGCATCCTTCTCTAAAGATGTCACTTCCCGAGCCGTACCGCCATCCTTTAACGCCGGCAGCTGGGCTTTATCCGTCACTACCCTATAGTTGCTATATCCATAACTGATCACACCCGTGATCGAACCTTCAAAGAAATCACCCGTTTTGGCTGCAAATGTTTCATCATTTATATCCAGAGTAATTCTTTCAGGGTTGAAATCCGTTTCCGTTATTTTGACGCCGCCAACTGCAGTCGTCGTTTCCATACTCCCTGGAATCACGACCAATTCACCATAGTCTTGAGGAGCAACCACTTTCGGGTTATATACTTCTACAAGCATTCCTTCCAGACTCTCGTAGAAATCAATACCGTCTTCACCCGGATTAAAATCTGTCAATCTATCATCATCAATGTTCTCAGACGGCGGAATGACATCCTTTCCGATGACGATCGGTTCTGGCATCGATGCAGTGCCAAGCTTTTCAATCGTCGTATTGGTCAATTCAGTTGTCGGCAGATCCGTCGTTTTCATTTCAGCGTATCCTTCGATATACCATTCGGCGACTTTACCTGCCACTTTGACATGATCGCCCGCTTTTAGGCCATGCGCTTTGTTATACACAAGTATTCCCTCGGAAGTCGTTAAGTCCTTATCCGGGTTGGGATCTTGCATGTAAAAGTTATTCGCATCTTTTACATAAGTGACGACACCTTCCACACCTGAGACGAGTTGAGTTTCATAAGATGAAAAATGATTCATCCCCTGAATGTCACGAATCTTCACTTCAGTGGTTTTATTAACGGTATAGGCAAATGTGAAAACTTCCGATGTCTTGTCGTTGACAGCGATTGCCTTGATGACCGTATCTTTCGTTAAAATGATAGGTTCTGTGTACACAGCACTTGAAGACGTTGGTGCGGATCCATCCAGCGTATAATGGATTTTCGCTCCTTCCCAACCAGATTCAAGTGATACCTTTGTATTTTCACTAACCGTACCAGGGAAAATATCCGTGTAAACGGCCGGTTTGTTCACCAGTTCATAATCTTCAATACCACGCGGCTTCAACTGGTACGTGTCATTGAACCTCGATCCGATTCCGGTTACGGAAATGACATCCCCTGCTTTAAAGCTTTTCACGAAATCTTCATAGCTCGAACCGGTCCGGTTATCATGGCGAACGATGACGGATTTCCCTTCAATATCTTCCGCTTTGAATTCGAATGTTCCGTATGTGCCCGATGGGGCCAATTCTGTAATGGTCGCCTTATCGATGGTGACCAGCTCACCTTGTGTATCCTCATTGACCCCTGAGGCATCAACCTTTTGGATTACAGGAAGTTCATTATCAGAAGATACGACTTCAAGGGAAGTTGGTTGGATTTGTAATTCCTTATTATAAGCGGATACACGTCCGATTAATCTAACCTTATCCCCTTGCTTTACTTCCGCAGGCCACGAAGAACCATAAACATATAGCCCTGCCGTTTCATCTTGGATATAAAAACCTTTTCCTCCCCAATAACCAAGTCCTGTCGTTACCACCCCATCGACCTGCACGACATCTTCCGTATTCGTGCGCGCCTCGGCAATGGAATCCAGAACCTTCACATCAGGCTGTTCAGGGGTTGTTCCCCCATCAGTGATGATCGTGAAATCCGTTGCGGATTTCAGGCCGGGTACTGAAAAGTACTTTTCCAGCTTCCCCGTAATCGTCACCTGCGCTTTAAGTAATTCCGGATGTTCGACCAAATTCAAAGCCGTTCGGATACTTCCGGCTGGAAGCTGAACAGGCATGATTTTCTTAACATCCGTTTCATCCGGACTATCGGCAATGCCTATGTTCGTACTTTCAGTAAAAGGCGATGTTTGTTGATAGCTTGTACCGCTTTTAGCTGTACCGACGATATATCCCTTCACCGTCGCCGTTCCGCTGTTATTATTAATCGCTTCCACGACCGATATTGTCCCTTCGGCATTTGCTGCGGCTGCATTTGGCAGAACCGTTGACAGTACGATCAGTATGGCAAAGAAAAGCTTGCTTATCCCGTTCTTCTTCAAGATCTCAACCCCTCCAACTTTTTTTCATTGGCTCAGCAATCATTTGAAAACCGTTTAAAGAATGGTTTCGCCATTCACCGTGACACCGCTCAGGCTTACGGTCTTACCATTAAGTCCCGATAAATCCAAATCACCCTCTACTGTAACCTCTGAAAAAGTAAAATCATCCGGAGGAGTTCCCGTTAATGTAAGATTCCCTTTAACCACTGCATGTTCCAATGAAGCAATATCCGTGATATCCACAACTACATTGCCTTCATGTGTTTTTGGCGCATCAGCCGTTCCGCCAAAGTCTTTAGCCAATACCACAGTCGGGTCTGTATTGCTTCCAGCCACATCCTTGATGCGTCCTTCGATGCTTGGATCGACAGTTTTCAGCCCGCTTACATAATCACGTAAATTCTCCCAATCAGCGAGGCCTATATCCGTCACTCTTCCTTCTTCATAAGCCTTCTTGAATACGGTGAATCCATCTCCGCCCTTGGCTGTAAAAGCATTGGTCGCCACGGTATATTCCTTCGCTGGATCCAATTCGGAATATGTTCCATCTTGTCCCAGGACTTCTGCCTTTGTCACACGATTGCCTGCTTCATTCGAACTGTCGTAGCTGAATTTCATTCCGGAAACATGCAGGAAGCCGCCATTTTCCTTAGGGGCCAGGCTTACACTATGCTCTAATGCTTCATTGATTTCTGCACCCGTGAGCTTCATCGTCGCTAACGTATTCCCAAACGGTAAAACGGTGAGGATTTCCCCTAAAGTGATCTCACCTTGATCGATGCCAGCGCGGATTCCCCCGCCATTTTGAAATGCCATTACCGTATCCTTATTGAATTCCTTCGCTTTACTAAGCATTCCGTCCGTAATTAAATTACCCAGTTCCGTTTCATTTTTACGAACACTCGGTTTCGTTTCATCACCTGAATCACGAGGGGTTTCCAAGGCCTTTACAGCTGTTGCCCCAGTCTTCGTTTCCTTCAGCTCCTTAATCTTCGAGGAGTATGTTTCGAGCACTTTTGCCGCTTCGGCATCATCCTGTTTTTCAGAAAGCTTAATCAGCTGACCGGCTTGTCCGACAATCTTGCCTTTCTTATCGAATTCCACATCGATCGTTCCTAAATAGTCGCTATATTGATACCCTTGAACGATGACTGTGGGATCTTTCGTTTTCCCCTTATCATCCTTATCAATAACAACGGGGGCGTTTAACTGCGTATGGCTATGTCCGCCCACGATCACGTCGATGCCCTTGACCTTGGCAGCTAATGTTAAATCATTGTCATATGCCGCATTATCATCGTAACCAATATGGGATACGGCAACGATCTTATTGACACCCATGCCTTTGAATGCCTTGACCGCTTTTTCGGCTTCTTCAAGATAATTTTCGAATTCTATACTTCCTGGACTTGAAATATCTTTCGTTTCTTCAGTCGTAAGCCCGAAGAACCCTACCTTTTGGCCATCCACTTGTTTTACGATGCCATTGTATATTTTCCCTTGCTCTGGCTTACTTGAAATCAAATCCGAGAATAGTCCCTTGAACTTATCATCTTTGGAGAAGTCCACATTGGAACTGACAAACGGGAACTTTGCCCCTTTAATGAAGTCAGCCAAAGCTTGATGCCCTTCGGCGCTTGAACCCAAATCAAACTCATGATTCCCGAATGTCATGACGTCATATTTCATTAAGTTCATGAAGCGAAGATCCGCTTGCCCTTTGAATTCATTAAAATAGAGAGTTCCCGAGAATACATCACCTGCATCAACCAAAAGAGCTTGCGGCTTGCTCTTGCGCACTTCCTTAACAGCCGTCACCCTTTTGGCCACATTGTCCAAGTGGGCATGCGTGTCATTCGTATGCATCAAGGAAAGCGTGATTGCCTTCCGTGGATTTTTCAAAGCTTCTTTAGCAGCAGCTACTTTCTTATCCGCCAATGCTATTTTCGTTTCGAATTCCTTTCGGTCCGACTCCTTGATCCCATTTAAATGGATGTCGGCTCTGGCCTTTTTAGCCGCTTTTATCTGTTCTTTCGTTTTAAGTTCCCCATTTGCAAGAGCTACATAGACATTGACCTGCTTTGCCACTTCTTTTTTCTTTTCTGCATATACCGCATCATCATACTTACCTTTCACTTCTTTAACATAGGCGTGTATGGCTTTTCCGAGCTTGGATGTTTTGCTGACCTTCTTCAATTGTGAAGAAACGGTCTGCATGCGCTTATCCGCGGTCTTCAAATCACCTTTCTTCACCCAGTAAGCAGCTTTTTCATAGTAGTATGGAACTTTCAGGTCACCGTTCAAAGCTGTTTTGGTCGCTTTAGTGAATTTATCGTATAGGAGCTTTTCGATTTTCGCACCGTAAACCGTATCTTTAATATCCTTATCTGCCTTTTTCACGGCTTTATCCAGTGCCTCGTATTGATTCCTGATATCAATGGATTTCTTGGCAAGTATTGAATTCGTAAGGTTGCCAATCGATTTGCCATGTGCAGCTTTTGCTTTCTCAGCCGCTCTATATCCTTTTACATAACCTTCCGAACGAGTGATGTACTTATCATAAGCTTCGATTTCTTTGTATTTGGCATCTTTTTCTTTTTTGCTTAACATTGATTTTTTAATGGTAGAGTTGATGTCTTTTTTTGCTTGTTTTGCAGACTTGATTTGTTTTTCAACAGTGGACACTGAAGCGAGTTTAGAAGTGTAGAAATAGGTATCGAATGGTTTTTTGATGGCGGCCTTGGCCGTTTTGATTTTACTATTAAGGCTAGTGGCAGCATCCGATGGTGCCGGCGCTACTGCTACGATCGTTGTCGCAGCCATTATGGTAGCTGAAGCAATTTTTACGATTTTCTTTTTCCCCATTATCGTAATCCCCCCATTAGTTCTATACTGGCATAACATTCTGCTAACTTATCCATATAATTGACACACTTTTCCAAAAAAATGAATTCCGACAAATTTACTTACCCATACACAAATCCACCCTACTTTTTTCCTCTAAAGATTCGTGTATCTCCTATATTACAACAAAATAATCCAATTTTAAAACAAATTTACAATACTGCACCGAATATTAACAGAATATTTTCATTATAGTCACCCTAAAATACCTAGTAACAGATAGATGATATATCAATAAAACGATTCACTAGTAAAATAGCATCAGTTTCAGCCGGTATCACCCTTGGTCTTTATACCTAAATTAACCAAAAATAAAAAAGAGAGATTTAGCTCTCTCTCAGACTGTACATAAATGAAGAAAAGCGAGTTTGCCTGCGGTTTTTTCAAAGAACATTCCAGCTGATTTCAGAAACCCGCTCCCTTTCCGCCGACTGGCTGCCAAGCCTCCTCGACTCAGGCGGCTGTGGGGTCTCAGCTAGCCAGGTATTCGGCAGGTGTGTCGCAAATTTCTTCCATCCAATGAGGGTTATAGTAAAAAAACATTATGGATATTCTAGTCTTGTTTTAAAATCATGGTTAGGGATGAAACCATTCCGAACCTCCTTTATTATCTAGATGGTTAAGTTCCCTTTGAATATTGTGACGGCATGGCCGGAAAGTTTAACTGTGTTTTCCGTTACTTCAACTTTCAACAGTCCGCCTCTTTCCGATGCCTGATAAGCTATAAAAATACTTTTGTCCAGCTTGCTTTTCCAATAGGGGCCCAGACAGCAATGGGCCGAGCCGGTTACTTGATCTTCGTCAAGGCCTTGCGCAGGGGAAAAGAAACGTGAAACGAAATCATATTCACTGTTATCGGATTGACTCGTCACGATGACGCCCCGAACCGGCAATTGGCCAATGGAGTCTATATCCGGCTTTAAATTCCTTACGATTTCCTCTGATTGAACTTCGACTAGAAAATCCCATTTGTTTTGCCCAACATACGCAGGCACAACACCTAAAGCCTTTATCAGTAAATCAGGGGCAGCGGTCTCCTTCTCCCTTAATGACGGAAATTCCAGCTGAACCATTCCTTCAACGAATTTTGCAGTGAGAAGCCCGCTTTTCGTCTGATAGGCAATCGGCTGATTCCTTGGCACGTATCCTTTATCCCATAAAAAGAAAGAGCTTGCCAGCGTCCCATGTCCACAAATCGGGATTTCAATGGAAGGTGTGAACCATCGCAGCTTCCATTCACCATTATGAGGTTGAATAAAAGCGGTAACAGGCATATTAAACTCTTTAGCTATGCTCTGCATCCACTCGCTGTCACTTTCCACGGTAAGAAGGCAGACTGCAGCAGGGTTTCCATTAAAAGGTTGATCTGTAAACGTATTTATGATGGTTAGTTCCATAAAATATGCCTCCGGTAAGTGATATTCTAATCTCCTAATTCCACAATGAGGAGCCCTTTTCCTTTTTTGAATGACCACTCCCTTAGTTTTTTAAAGAGTTCTCATTAAAATGAAAAGGACCACCATATGGCGTCCTCGATTAAGTCCCTTTATCTACTCAGGTTCCAGACGATTTTAAACGTTGTCATAAAAAACCGGTAATTCTTGTAGTGCATTTCGAAATACTAAAATAGACAGCTTTATAAAAAAGCTGCCCATCACTATATCAATTATGTGATCTACCTTGCCGTAACAAAACACCCTACAGTTTCCGTACAATGAATGTATCCCCAAGCAGTTCCCAATTCTGGGGGAACGGATAACCAAGTACCCAATAACTGAGACCCCTTGACCTGTAAATCTTCACCAGATCGAATTTGGCTTTGGCACTGCGTGCGTCCTCAAACCAAACTTCATGTGTGCGTCCCTGATCATCTTTGTACCTATAATAAGGAGATTGGGCTGTCTCGTCATATTTTATTTCTGCATTATATTGGACGGCGCGTCTGATCGCTTCCTGCATGTCGAAAGTCTCTGCTTCCTGTCCCTCTTCATGAGGAATAAGCCAGTCCCGTGCATAAATTTGAAATCCTATGAAGATTTTATTTGTTGGTATCACCGTTACGGCATAGTCAAGGACACGCTTTATTTCATTAATGGGGGAGATTGCCTGCGGCGGCCCCTTTCGGTAACCCCATTCATATGTCATCAGCACCACGAAGTCGAGCAGCCGTCCGTGAACAGGATAATCATGTGCCTCAACTAATGGCCCCTTTTGATTGGCGCTAGTTTTTGGGGCAAGGGAGGATGACACAAAGTAACCCTCAGGATGCAACCGATCCACTGCTCTTTGGAGAAAGCGATTATAGAAATCACGGTCCTCTGGTGCTACACTTTCAAAATCGATATTCAATCCACGGTACCCTTTATCTTTCATCGTTTTTATGACGTTGGTTAATAATGTTTCCACTAAATTTAAATCGGAAAGTATTGTATGGGCAAGCTGAGTTCCCGCTTCCGTCGCGGAAAAATTCGTTATGCACATCATGGGTATGACGCCAGTCGACTGTGCCGCCCGTATCGTCGGGATGTCATCAATGACTTCTAAGCTGCCATCTTGCCTCATTCTATAACCAAATGGACTTACGTAGGTCAGATCGTAGGCTACTTCACGTACTTGCTCCGCACCGGCTTGCCCGTAAACGTTTGTAAAACCATTTACTTCAATGATGGGTTTTGGTTTCTGGGGAATCCTCATTATCCGTCCGATATGGATATTGGACGGATCTGTAATCCTGTTCATCTGCATAATGGCCTGAACTGTCGTTCCATAACGTCTCGCTATATCATAAAGGGTATCTCGTTCCCTTACGGTATGATAAATAACCGGGATGGTTAGTCTCTGCCCTGGATAGATAGCGGAAGGATTTGTGATGCGATTCGATTGCATGATTTCCTGTACCGTAATTCCAAACTGATTTGCGATATTATTCAGAGTATCCCCTTGCTGAACCCTGTACTGAAGATAAGGTTCAGGAATCAAAAGGGCTAGGCCAATCACCAGCTTATCTGGATTTTCAAGGCCATTGATCCGAACAATCCGGTTGATACTGACACCATACTGCTGGGAAATTCCCCACAAAGAATCCCCCCTATTCACCACATGGATTTTCACATGCACAGCCCCGCTTTCCTTTAAAATATCCCTTTCATTTTATTCCCTGGATAGCCCTAATATGTTCTTTGCGTTCAACACTCATTAAATGAATGTGTTCATAAGCCTGTAAAGGATATAGGGAAAAAAATAATAATGGCAGCTATCAATTCCAGGGAATGTATGGTGGGCGTCCATGTATTTTAAATGAGACTGCAGGCATACGGTTTTTAGAGGGGCTTTAGAAGCCGAAGTAATTGAAGGAAAGGATTCATTTAAGATCAAAGCTTATGAGCATGAAAGAATTTCAGCATTGGCCTATTCCATGGATTGCTGTGTTAGTTTAGCAGCAACTATGCTGCTGATTGCTGGTATTTGAAATCGGGACGTCTCTACACAAATGGTGGATTCAGAGGTAAACCGTTTACTTGATCCGGTAAGGCTTAAAAGTTTAAACATGATTCAGAAATACATTTCAAAACTGAATGACGAGCACATTTCATTTTTTTCTCTAATTCCATATATTAGGCATGAAGTAGTGGATACTACAAAAACGCTTCATGAAAAAGTGAATCTTTGGATAGATGATAATATAAAAAATATTGATTAGAATTATATGGAAAATAATAAATCAAAACGGGTGAGGAGGAATGAGCATGAAGATGTTTAAAATGAGTGCTGTGATATTGTTAGCTGCGTTGTTGTTCCCTTCTTCTACATTTGCAAGTGGCTGGGATTACTTAGGAGAACAATCTCTTTATTCTAACGGTGCTGAAAGTGATCAGTTTGCCTCTACTGGTGGTGATTATAAGATTTGTCGGGATTCTTACGTGGGTCCAGCGGGTAAGTTAAAAGTTGAATTATGGGAGTATGATCCTGACAGTTATAATGATTATGTAGGGGTAAGATATTTAGATCGAGGCCAATGTGGTATTTTCCGGGGTATTGGTAACTTTGTTGATGGAGGAAATGAAGCAGAATTTTTTGCGAAATCAAGGACTAACAGTGATATGCATCTAATCTTTTATGATTAATTCACTAACTGAATGAAAAAAAGACCTGAGATTGATTCGTAAATGCTAAAGGATATTCTTCTAAAATATAGGGTTTTTTAGGCTGAAGTATTTCCACTTCAGCCTTTTCTTATGCAGGAAAATAATTACTTGATTTAACTAAATGGAAAGTGTCATAACTTAACGGAGGTTAACATCGGCCCACGTAGGTTCCTGACTCTAATCCTTAATCTAATCTCTAATTCACTCATTCTATTGAGGTAGTGAGTTGCATCCTGCATTGTACGTGTTGAGGGTAATGGCAAGTGCTGTGGTGTTAACGTCAATAGGGGTAGTAGGTACTCTAACTTATGCGTTTCTTTCATTTGCAGGATTTTGTTCAATGCTGAGTGTAATTTATCTGACATTCAACTTAATCAATTAAAGTAATTTTTGTTGTAAATAAACATTTTAAGGACTGCATTCCTAATTAGTGGGAAAATATGTACAATTGATAGTTAAATTAGTTTATAATTTGCTAGTACATAATTAATTTACTAAATAAGGGGAATTTTTCAAATGAATAATACACATATAAAAATTAAAATTAATAGGGTTTTGAATTAAAATGAATGTATCGCCTTCTTATTTTATATTTGGTTTAATAAACATGATTTTAATGATTGGAGCTATACCAGCTATCATATACGCTTTATATTTATTAAGAAAAATTTCAAAAAAGTAAAGCGAAAAAAGGAAGGGGGACTACAAAAGTCCTTCTTCCTTTTTTTGTGCCTTTGTTTCTTCAGCCAATTACTTGATTTATCTAAATGGAAAGTGTCATAACTTAAAGGTATTGGTGGAAGAAAGAGCATAAGGAAAAACTGTCCCCAACTAAGTTGTTGAACTAGGCAAAGCCTAGTGTTTTTGTGGGTACATGAAAACTCCCTTAATAAAACCATCAATGTCCCTTTCATGTCCCCCTATTTTATTAATTTTACTTTTTCATTGTTTTTTTTCGATGAAACTTAGCGATATTGTACGCAGTTACACCAAAATAAACCACTTGTAGCCAAGGGGCTTATTGTCTTTCACTTTTACCTTTTTTTCTCTTCTGTTATTTAAGGACTCACCTCTATCAAAGGATTTGGCGTTTAATGTGTACCCCTGCTGGGCACACAATAAACAAAGACCATCTTATAATGATGGTCTTTGTTTTGGTTAGCAGATTAAACTTTAAATTGAATAAAAGCTTATAATTCCAATTATCATAGAGATTATTAGAATTGATACTACACTAATAAGTATTTTCTTCCAAGTTTTCATATAATCACCTACTATATGTGAAATTTATTTTTTTACAGAAGTTTTTATACTACCTGAGAGTTTTCCTAGATGATTTCCTGATACTTTAAGATAAACATTTCCTATTTGTACAATACCAAGCGATCCTACTCCAACTTTATAATAAAAAGTTACCTCTCCGTAATATTTTTTATTATTGATATAACCACCATAATAAGTTAAATCTGTAGCGATGGTTGGATTATAATGATAGACTACTTCTCCTTTAGTTGAAAGGGCTGATGTAGCACCACTAGAAGTATAATTATATTTTCCTGTGATTTTATATTTTGTAATAGGGACTCCTAAAACTCCTAAAGTTCCAGTATGACTAATTGTTTTAGTTTTAGTTGATGCGAAAGTAGAAATTAATGGAGTTTCATCTGATTCAGTCCATTGAATATACTCGGCATATTCACCTAATTCATCTGATTCTCCAGCATACACTAATGCCATTAATTCTGTATTAGATAAAATATCTAAAAATAGTTCTTGTTTTTCAGATGAAAGTTGACTAAATTGATCAATTATTTCTTCGACATTCTCATCATCAGTATCAGTAGTATTTGTACTAAAAGTTCGAGTTTGAGTTTGTTTCTTAAATTGATTCAAATAATCAATGTATGATTCTGGTGATTCTAAAGGATTGCTTTTTGTTTCTGCTGCTTTTGTGTTAGATTCTGGAGTGACAAAGATAAATGTTAATGTTAATGCTAAAACTAAAACTAATACTCTTTTAATCTTTTTCAATATAACTTTCCCCTTTTCCCATATTTTATAAGTTAAAGTTAACAATAACAATTTTTCTATAAAAATACAATTGATTTTTAGTAGAAAAAGATATTCTAATATAGGGAATACTCTAAAAACACGCATCATTTTTGCTTCCCAATGTGAGCCCGGATTCTTTATTGAGAAAAACCAGGGAGTGATTACAGTAGAGGAACAAGAGTTAAAGCAAATCCCCCAATACTTTAGGAAACTTTTTAATTTAACAAACGATTCTGCGCTACCTCTATTAATCTGTTAGAAAACCCTCACATCAAAATATATTAACACCTCAAGATATACCCCCTCCTTCCCAGCCTCATTTTCGACTCATAGACAACAAAAACAAAGGGTGTGTACCTCTCCATTAAATAGTTAATCAAACGCTTTAAAAAGAGTGTAAAGGGTCTTAAATAACCCGTTTTTAAGTGCGGTTACCTCGGTCTAAAACTGGATTGGTATGGTATAATTATAGAAGGGTTATTGTGCTTTTAGGAGGTGAACGAATGACGATCAGCAGCATCATATTGGTGGTGGCGGCAGTCTTTATCGGCGCCTTGATGCGGACGATGTTCGGGTTCGGTGAAGCGATTGTCAGCATGCCTCTGCTTGCCTTACTTCATATACCGCTTAATACTTCGGTTTCCCTGATTGGATTGGCTGGTCTTACCGTCGCTTCACTAACCGTCGTTAGCGGATGGCGGCATATCGAACGCTCGGTATTAATCAGGCTGGCGGCTTCAACGGTGATCGGCATACCAGCCGGCCTGGCTTTGCTCCATTACGCACCTTCTATGATCATCACTTCTGCACTGGGTGTTTTTTTGATTGCATATGGGGGATATTCTCTTCTAAAGCAAAGACTTTTTCAGGCTGTGGATAAACCATTACTTAACTCGAAGGGCTGGGTATGGCCCTTCGGTTTTGCGTCGGGAGCCCTTGGCAGCGCCTATAACTTTAACGGGGTGCCGGTCGTCGTCTATGGAACTTTGCGAAGATGGAATCCAGATCGATTCCGCGGAACATTGCAAGCCCATTTCCTGATATCCGGTATCCTGGTCGTGACAGGTCATGCGCTAGGCGGACTTTGGACAGCCGATTCACTTATTCTTTACGCTTATTCCATTCCAGCCATATTACTTGCGACAGGTCTCGGAATCTTCATGAATAAGCGAATTCCCGCGAAGAAATTCGAAAGTTATTTATTCTTCATCATCATGGCACTAGGTGTACTATTATTGATTCCCCATGACTGATAACCAATAAAAGCCTGATCTCTCATTAAAACAACGAGAAATCAGGCTTTTTTCAGGAATAATAGAATCATAGTCGAACCATCAACCGCGGATATCCCGTTTGTTATATCCGAGAAAGCCTGCAGCCAGTAATAAGATAGCTATGATTGTAAGCATGAATACTTTCATGAAGTCCATATCTTCAACAGGAAGTTTCGGAATATGGCCAAATGGCGTTAGTTTTGCCATCCATTCCGGGAATTGAAGCATTCCCCCTAAATAAACGACTAAGATTGAGTAGGTCAAGTAAAGCCAAGTCAAACCGGATAATTTTGGTGCAAATCCAGTAAACAGCACGGCGATACCAATCATGATCCACATCGCAGGCAGGTAGACCATCGCTGCACTAAATATAGTGCCGAAAGCAACCCCTTCATCCATCACGGAATTCCCGACTGCCCAAAGACCGATGTCAGCAAGCGCAAGCATGAGAAAACCGCCAATAACGGAGATGATAAGATAGCTGCCCATAAGCCTTGTACGGGAAACAGCGCGGCTCAGTAAATGTTCAGTATGGTTCTTTTTTTCTTCCCCTTTAAGCTTTAACATTGCCATTAAAGGCGGGATGGTGCATATCATGGCGATGACTGACATCAACATTGTCAAGAACTGTTCTGTCAGCGAATAGCCTTCAACGGGCGCCAATAGTTCGGCCATCATTTCATTTTTTGTAAAAAAGGATTCCAAATCACCTAAAACGGAACCGTAAGATGCTCCTAAAATGAACATCCCGGCTGCCCAGGCGATCAATCCTGTACGCTGAAGCCTCAGCGCGAGACCAAGCGGACTTTTTAAAAACGATGAAGCATATTTCCGGCCGGGCTTAGCCGGAATGAATCCAGCTTCCAAATCACGGATGGCATTCAAATATAGAGATAAGGCAACCAAAATGATTGCCGCACCGATCGTAAGGATGATTGGCCACCAATAATTATTCACATATACTTCTGAACCTAAAACCCAACCCAATGGTGAAAACCAGGAAAGTGTTTCATTGCTGACATCCCCTATCGCCCGAATAAGATAGGAGAGAAGCAATACAGTGATGGAGTAACCCATCGTACCTCGAGCACTCTCGGTAAGCTGGGCAAATAATGCCGTTATTGCCGAGAAGAAAATACCGGTTGCCCCTAAAGCAGCTCCATACATAAGGGAACCTTCCAAATCCATGCTTTCTATTCCCAGAGCATACAACCCGAAACCGATTATTATCGCGATCAACGCATTCGTTCCAAACGATACGGAAATGGTTGCATATAAATTAGCCAATCGTCCAGCCGGCAAAGAACGGATCATTTCGATACGGCCGTCCTCTTCATCTGCGCGTGTATGGCGTGTAACAAGTAAAATACTCATTATCCCCACAGCCATAGCGGTTAACAGTAACATTTGATGCGCCATCATCGCTCCGTTTGTATAGTCATCCAGGCCATAACCTTTCCCCACCATCGCTGTCATTGCAGGGTTCTTCATCGTTTCTGCAATGGTTTGCCTTTCTAGCCCAGTCGGGTACAGATCGGTGAATGCCATCGCAACCATAAAGGAAAGGACGGATAAGGAAATGATCCAAACAGGGATCCGAATCCGATCTTGCCGGACGATGAATCGGGAGAGTCTCCCTGTATTATGATAGGACTGGTTCGCCATTATAACGCACCTCCCGCCCCAGAATCTGAAGTCTTCCCTACACCTTCATAATGGCTCATGAATAAATCTTCCAATGTAGGCGGCGCGCTTTCCAATTTCACAATTCCAAACTGGCTTATATACTTCATGACATTATCCAACTCATCTGTATCCACTTGGAATGAAAGTGCCTGGTCTTTCATCACGATATCCCGAACACCGTTTACATTCCCTAAAGCAGGAATAGGCTGCTTCGTTTCGACAAGCAAGCTTGTTCTCGTTAAATGACGTAACTCATCCAATGTTCCCGTTTCAATTATTTGCCCTTGCCGAATGATGCCCACTTTATCGCATAACCTTTCCACTTCAGAAAGAATGTGACTGGAAAGCAATATGCTTTTTCCTTCATTTTTCGCGTCCATCACACATTCCTGGAAAACCCTTTCCATCAATGGATCTAGACCTGATGTTGGTTCATCCAATATATAAAGGTCGGCATCAGATGAGAAAGCAGCAATCAAAGCAACCTTTTGCCTGTTACCCTTTGAATATGTTCCACATTTCTTGGAAGGATCCAAATCGAATTTTTTTATTAGTTCTTCGCGTCTGCTTTTATTGTTCGTCCCGCGTAATTCAACAAATAGATCAATAACTTCCCCGCCAGTTAAGTTGGGCCATAGGTTCACATCTCCCGGAACATACGCGATTCGCTTGTGAATTTCAACCGCATCTTTCCATGCATCCTTGCCAAAAATCTTCGCTTCCCCATCCGTCGCTTTTAAAATCCCGAGCAGCACACGGATCGTTGTTGATTTTCCAGCACCATTAGGACCGATGAATCCAAATACCTCCCCTTTATTCACTTCAATGTTCACACCATTTAAAGCGGTGAACTTTCCAAACTTTTTCGTTAAATCCGTTGTTTTCAATACTGACATTCCTCATCCACCTCTTCCTCATTGAAAAAATATGAAATATTTTAATTGATTTAGTTCATAATATACAAAAGAAGAATTCCTGACAATAGTTTATGAACTTATTTAATTGTTCTATTACATATTTTTAATTAAACTAAGATTGAGGTGAAACAATGGACGGATTTCAACGACGCAGGGAACAAAAAAAATTGAATATATTGGAGGCTGCCTTAGCTTTATTCATGGAGTATGGTGTCCAAAAGATTTCGATTGGGGAAATAGCAAAAAAAGCAAATGTATCTCAAGTAACGATATATAATTACTTCGAAAGCAAACATAATCTAATTCATGAGGTTTTTGTTTATTATACAGATAAGGCATTGGATGAATTTGAACAAATACTGGCCAGCAACATCGCCTTCCCTGAAAAAATAAAGCAGCTCATGTTCACGAAGAAGGAAACAGCCAAACAAATTCATGAAGATTTTTATCAATATTTAATGAAGGAATATTCTTCCGGAATCAACTATATGGAAAAAATATATACAGAAAAGGCCCTGCCCCGCTTTATCGATCTGTTTAACCAGGGGAAGGAACAAGGATATGTTGATCCGAACTTATCTAATGAAGCGATTTTATTTTATATAAAAGCAATGAATGAATATATCCAACGGGAAGAGGTTTATCAAAGCATCCTGCCTTTGACTGAGGATATTATGAAGATTTTGTTTTATGGGATCGTTGGGGAAAAAGAGAAATGAATGAAGAAAAAACGGTGTGAATCGATATCTCCCATTCACACCGTAAAAGCTTATTCAAGAATTTCCCTGCACTTTTTAAGTCAATGTTAATAATTTGGCTGAAGTGTAATTATATTTCTCGATTGATAAATCAAAAACGGCTCCCGCTTTTAAAAAGACCGTACTTTCAACGATTAAAGTCGGATCACCTGGCTGCAAGTCCAAAAGCCCAGCATCATCGTCATTAAGTTTTTCACACGAAATGATTTTATCCGCAAACCCGATATTCAACTTCAAATCTTCGACTATATATTCATAAATGGAACCATTTGCGATTTCTTTATTTATGATGGGGATGATGTCTTTATTGAAAAAGGACTCTTCTATTACAATGGGTTGACCATTTAAATATCTAACCCTTTTCAGGTTATAGATTTTGGTTTTTACATTGCACTTCATTTGTTTGGCCAATTTTTCATCGGCTTCTATTAACTCTAACTTCAACACTTTACTTTTCATTTCATCATTGGGAAACACTTTGGTTAAGCCACCCATATCCCTCATCGAAATGCAGCCCGGTCTGGTAAATTCCCTTAGGAATATGCCGCTTCCTTGCACTTGATAGAGATAACCCTGCTCAACCAATATGTTGATTGCTTTTCTAATGGTGTTCCTGCTGACATCGAACTTCTTCATCAACTCTTCTTCAGTAGGTAACTTAGTATTTAATGTATATTTTCCATCTAATATTTCTTTCTCCATTTGTTCTACGACCATTCTATACTTTACACCCATATTTCCATATACCTTCCTCTATACATAATGATTTAGAACAATAATTTAGACTGAATGATAGGTTTTCTTTACAATAGTTTATTTTATAACGATTGTAAAGAAACCTCTGTTTCTTTCAGACTCCAGAGAAATCCGAATTTGTCTGCAGTTTTTTTAAAAAACGTTCCAGCTGATTCCAGAAATCCGCTCCCTTTCCGCCGACTGCCTGCCAAGCCTCCTCGGCGTAAGCGCCTGTGGGGTCTCGGCTAGACAGTATTTCGGCAGGAGTGTCGCATATTTCTTCCATCCTATGAGGATTACAGGTGAAAAAAACTTAAAGGATAACCTAATCTTAAACTTGGTTGGAAATAGACCAGCCTGCAGTTTTTTCGAGAAAACATTCCAGCTGATTTCAGAAATCCGCTCCCTTTCCGCCGACTGTCTGCCAAGCCTCCTCGGCGTGGCGCCTGTGGGGTCTCGGCTAGACAGTATTTTCGGCTGGAGTGTCGCATATTTCTTCCATCCAATGAGATTACAGGTGAAAAAAACTTAAAGGATAAACTAGTCTAATACTTGGTTCCGAATAGACCAGCCTGCAGTTTGTTCTAGAAAACATTCCAGCTGATTTTAGAATTCCGCTTCCCTCCGCCGACTGTCTGCTAAGCCGCATCAAAGCGAGCGCCTGCGGGGTCTCGGCTAGACAGTATTTCGGCTGGAGTGTCGCATATTTCTTCCATCCTATGAGGATTATAGGTGAAAAACTTAAAGGATAAACTAGTCTAATACTTCGTTCCGAATAGACCAGCCTGCAGTTTGTTCTAGAAAACATTCCAGCTGATTTCAGAAATCCGCTCCCTTTCCGCCGACTGTCTGCCAAGCCTCCTCGGCGTAAGCGCCTACGGGATCTCGGCTAGACAGTATTTCGGCTGGAGTGTCGCATATTTCTTCCATCCAATGAGGATTACAGGTGAAAAAAACTTAAAGGGTAAACTAGTCTCAAACTTGGTTCCGAATAGAGCAGCCTGTAGTTTTTTCTTTTAAAACACAAAGTTGATTGGAGCGGGTGTACGAGACTCCTGCGGGAAAAGCGTGGCATTGGAGACCTCGTAGGCGTGCCGAGGAGGCTCCCGCCCGCGGAAACCGAGTGCCTGGAGTGGAAATCAACGTTCCCAATTTATAAACCAAAAAAAAGACTGACGGCAAACAAAATTATCTAGTTTGTAGACAAAAGGATTCTATCTAAATAAAACAAAGTTGATTGGAACGAAAGGTACGAGACTCCTGCGGGAAAAGCGTGGCATGGGAGACCCCGCAGGCGAGCCGAGGAGACTCCCGCCCGCCCGCGGAAAGCGAGTGCCTGAAGTGGAAATCAACGTTCCCAAATTATAAACCACAAACAAAAAAAGACTGTCGGCAAACAAATATTATCTAGTTTGTAGACAAAAGGATTCTATCTAAATAAAACAAAGTTGATTGGAACGGAAGGTACGAGACTCCTACGTGGAAAGCGTGGCCGAGGGCGGACCGCCCGCGGAAACCGAGTGCCTGGAGTGGAAATCAACGATCAGATTTACTAACATCAAAAACGTTCGTAACCATATATACCTTAGGGTATTTATATATCATGACAAAGCGTATAACCAAGTGTGAAATGAGGAAGGAAAATAACTGATGAAGACTACAATAATTGAAGTCTCGAAAGAAAAGGTAACGGATATTTTGAAATTGCGAATAAACGAAAAGCAAAAGGCTTACATCGAAACGACTGAACAATGTTTAAAAGACGCTAAGAAATGTAAATATTACAGGCCAGTTGGGCTCTATTATGATGATATCTTGGTCGGCTTTGCGATGTATGGATTTTTCCCTGGGGAAGGCGAAAATGGCAGAGTGTGGTTAGACCGCTTTTTCATTGACGCTGCACATCAGGGTTTCGGGCTTGGAAGTATCATGTTGGAGGCTTTAATAAAAAGAATAATAGAAGAATATGGTTGTCCTGAAATCTATTTAAACATAGTTGAAGATAATCAGGCTGCCCTTCATTTGTATAGGAAATCCGGCTTTGCATTCAATGGCGAATCAGATTATAACAATGAAAGGCTCATGGTCAAAAAGGTGTAAGTATCTAGATCCTTTTCAACTAAAAGTATGTCAGTAACAAAAAATGCCGGTTCCTCACTTTCCAGGAATCCGGCTTCTTTTGTTAAGTTGTTGATTTCATAGTGCACGGTATTTTTTTAAGCTAATGATATTGATGGTGATGAAAACGATGGCAAAGGCCAGGAGAATGAGCAGATCCAGTAAGACCTCATTGAACGTGAAACCTTTGTACATAATGCCATTCATGGCATCCGATGCGTAATAGAGAGGCATGACCTTGCCGATTTTTTGGAGCCAGTCTGACATGCCATCCAATGGGAAAATCCCTGTAAAGAAGACTTGCGGCACGATGACCAGCGGAATGAATTGTACCATTTGGAATTCGGATGTGGCGAAACTCGATAGTAATGTGCCTAGCGATAATGCAACGAGCGCGACCAGTATATTCGTCAGTAAAACGAGCCAAATGGAGCCAACAAGGACGATATCCAATACATTGACAGCATATAGCACGACAATTATGGTTTGAATTAGAGCAAATAAGCCATATCCGATCACATAGCCCGCTACGATTTCGTATCTTTTAATCGGGGTGGCAAGCAGCCGTTCCAACGTACCACTTGTACGCTCCTTCAAAAGCGCAATCCCCGCTATTAAAAATACAAAGAAGAAAACGAAAAAGCTGACGAGCATCGGACTGAAGGTATCAAAACCCTTTGTGTTGGCGTCTCCGTAAACATATTTCTCCTCAATAGAAGGAGTGTTTTTTTCATTCCCTTGCAAGCCTTGCATCATTTGCATTTGAACGGCCTTTGCCCGGGTCGGTTCGTCGTTCAAAAGTGTGAGTTTCATTTTCCCATTTTCAACATGCAGCCAGCCATCCGTATCCTTTTCAATCATCTTTTCCCGTGAGAATTCCTCAGCAGCCGTCACTTGAAAATCCGCTTGTTTCAATGCTTTAACGATCGTTTCATCACTGCCTGTAACAACGATTTTCAAATCACTTGCCTCTGTATCGAAAATAAAATACATGAGCGTTAAAATGAGCAATGGAGCCAGGAAAAATAAAGCGAGCGTCCTTCGATCCCGGCGCATCTGCTGGGTAATACGAGTAACAAGAGAGGCAATTCTCATTTTAGCCCGCCTCCAATCCTTAAAAAAACATCATCAAGCGTTTCTGCGGCAAATTGAGTTTTTAAAGCTTCAGGGGTTCCTGCCGCGATGATTTCACCTTCACGCAGCATCGCCAGTTTATCGCATCGCTCCGCTTCACCCATCACATGCGTCGTGATGATGATCGTCTTTTCATCTTCATTTCTTAAACGCTCAAGTTCCTCCCAAATCGATTGTTTCAGCAAAGGGTCTATTCCTACTGTCGGTTCATCCAAAATGAGAATCTCCGGATTTTGGATGAGTGCAACCGCAAGTGATAGACGGCGTTTCATCCCCCCTGAATAATGGGCAACCCGAACGTTCAAATCATTCGTCAGCTGTACGATTTCAGCTGCATATTGGATGCGTTCCCTTCGTTCCTTTTTCGAAAAACGGTATAGCTTCGCAAAAAATTCGAGGTTTTCAGCTCCCGTCAGTTCTGTATATAAAGCATCGGACTGTGCCATATAGCCGACATCCATTAACAGTGCTTCATTTGGCACTTCATGATCAAGAACCGTGACTTTACCCGCATCGGGCTTAATCAATCCGACAATCATTTTAATCAATGTCGTCTTTCCGCATCCGGATGGACCTAACAAGCCAAAAATTCCGCCTTTTTCAATATTCAGGCTCAATGGCTGAATGACCTTCTTCTGCTGAAAACCCTTAGCAATTCCGTCAATGGAAATCGCATTTTTCATTGCACACACATCCTCCCTCTTTAATTAACACGGTGTTGAGTGTATCATCATTCTAAGGTAGCATTCGGACTAATACAATCAACACATTTGGAAAAATGTTCAGTGAAGGAGACATTCCATGGCATCGATTCATGAGGATATGGTACAAAAGACGAAAAAGCAGATACAACATCATTTTATTGCACTTATTGAAGCAGAGGGGTTCTCACATGTATCCGTGAAGAAAATCGCAGAGCGTGCCAATATTAATCGGGGCACATTCTATTTGCACTACACAGATAAATATGAATTGATGGATCACTTACAGCAGGAATTGTTACATGAACTTCAAACCCGCATTACTGCCATTTTGCCTAAAGAGGCTTTTTTGGCTCTTAATCAACAGCAACTTTATCCGCCTTTCATAGCGATTTTTCAATTCATCAGTGAACATGCTCACGCATTAAGAGCCATTCTTGGTGATCAGGGCGACCCTTCTTTTGCGAAAAAAATTAAACGGGTTTTCGGGGAAGTACTGTTGGAGCGTTTGATCAGCCTTCATCCAGCAGCTAAAGATGAAGCATTCCGCATGTATATGCACGCCTTCCTGACATCGGCGATTTTAGGGGTGATTACTGAGTGGCTGGAAAACTGTGAAGAACAAACGGCGGAAGAAATGGCGAAAATCCATTTTCAAATCTTGAACTTCATCAGCCAATTGCGCACATTCATCCAATGAACGATTCATCAAAGGCATGTGCCATCAACATGCCTTTAAGTCGTATTACATCTTTTCCTTCGCTTCTATCTCTGCATCACCAACGGAATAATACCTGCTCTTGGAGGTCTTCATACTAAGCATCGACAACCATATGGATAAAGCGAACATGATCAGGGAACCTGAAATCACCACGAACCGAAGCGAAATGAAATGGGCTGAAACACCAACGATTGCGGTAGTAATGATGATCAATAAAGCTTCTAACAATCCAAAAACACTTCCGACCCTGCCCATGATTTCCACAGGAATATTATTTTGATAAAAGGTTTGAAAGCCAGTGTTGGCAAAAGCCAATGAAAAAGCAATGATGAAAAATCCGATGGCGGCCAGTGAAAAGGAATTCGAAAAGGCAAAGATCATATAACCTATCGAGACAAATAAAGATCCAAGACCAATCATGTGCGAGATTTTCACTTTACTGATGAATACGGCATTGACTATGGCACCAGCAATGATGCCTGCTCCGGCGACGCTTACAAGGAATCCGTAATCGCTGTCCGACAAAAGGAGCACGGCCTTGGCAAACGCAGCTTCTTGGGAGTCGATGGCCGTTTCCATCACCACCATGCAGCTGAATAAGAAATAAATGAGCATGATATAGGAAGATTTCCGTCTGAAGTCCAGGACGATGCCCCAATCCTTTTTCATGATGGTCCAAGACAGGTAATGATTGGATTGGTTAAGGCGATGATCCTTTTCAAGATTAGGCATGAATAGAGTGATGATACCGGATAACAATAAGGCAGCCGCGTTAATATAAATCGCTAAAACGGGCGTACCGATCAAGAAAAGGATACCCGCTAGCGCCGGTCCAATCAAAAAAGCTCCAGAATCCATTAAGCTTCGTAATGAATTAAACCGTTTCCTCTGTTCAACGGGTATTAGTTTTGTTATATACGACCTAGATGTCGTTCCGAACATGGTCCCTGCCATATTGATTACGAAGACAAGGGAATACATGACCCAAATAGAAGAAGTCAATGGCAGCAAGACTATGAATACCGTGCGAAATAGGTCAAGTGCCGCCATCAGGTTCCGCTTGTTTATCCGGTCGATCACGCTCCCTGCCCACACATTCGTAAATATGGCAGCCATCGGTTTAACGATATAAAGTCCAGCTACTGCCAAGGCTGAACCAGTCATATCCAGAACGATTAAATTAAGGGCAATGAAATACACCCAAGAACCGAAGTTGGAGATACCTATTCCGCACAAAAGAATGGAAGGGTATTTCCAGGATACCAATGCATTTCTTAATGTCATCGCTTTTCCCCCTTTGGCCATACATAAAAAACCCCGTCCCCAAGGAACGAGACCAATTTGCGATGCCCCCCATACATTCCCAACAATCCTCGGCTGCTCTCGGAAAGTGGTCATTTCATTTTACTTTTCTCTTCTCTACGTCCACATTAGTAATTACTAAATTTTAACATTAACGGTTCAATTCTGTAAATAACGCAAAAAAACTCATTAAATATAATGAGTTTAAAAGCAAAACAAGATATGGATTTTTCGCTCACCGTTCCTGGATAGAACACAGGGAATTACAATAATTGAATACCGCTATGAATGTTAGAATCAGTTGATTTACCTTGGGGAAAACAGTTTTAAAAACGGATTCTTTTTCTTATCCGTTATCCTTAATTCATTCATGATGATTTGATCCTCATGATCGGCTATCCATTTCCTTAGTGCATCTTTATCCTGGCATTGTGTTAAATATGTTTGGCCACCCTTGCCTGTAGCATTAATAACATATCTATTGAACGTCTTCTCCATAATTGCCCGCCTTTTTAATAAAATGTATTGAATTTAACTAATGATGTACTGCTTTTTCCTTTATCTTTTACAAAAGAAACATAATATATCTATTACAAATTTCGATTGGCAATAGCTTGTTCTGCTTGAAATTATTGAATAAAGTACATCGATGCCGGTTATCATAATTGGATTAATCGAACCTATCATAATGTGCTAACTAATATTTGTCAATACGTTTTTTTAATGTAAATAAAACGTAAATTTTCAGTTTTATTAAAGAAATATTTTTTTACGATTTAGGGGTTTACAACTGCTAAATGATGGGAGTAGAATACGTTTATCAATTTAATGCATTTCGGCCAAAACTCATGGTAAATGAGTACGGAGGACCCAATCATTTGGGGTTAATTCTGCCTTGCAGAAGGGATGAGATCAGCTCTTTCGCCATCCTACCCGTCAGCTAACTTCGTCGGCTAAAGCGAAGGAGGTCATAAGACCGCCTATTTCGGGAGCTTTTTTTGCACGCTTTTTGTGGCAATACAGCTATTCGATGTTTTCGCAGGTCTTTTTATTATGCCTTTTAAAAAGATTCGGAATGAGGATTGATGGTTAAGATATTCATACAGTTTTACACATTTCATTTTTATTAGGTAGGGATGATCAATTTGATAAAAGCAAAAAATTTGTTAGATCCGCCAAAAATACTTGTACTCGGCTTCGCCATCCTGATACTTATCGGGTCCTATTTATTGACCCTGCCGATTTCCACTGAAAGTGGGAATGGTCTTTCTTTTCTGGATGCTTTATTCACCGCAACATCCGCTACTTGTGTAACAGGGCTTGTCGTAGTGGATACGGGATCGACCTTCACCACTTTTGGTGAGTTGGTCATCTTAACACTGATTCAGGTAGGCGGATTAGGCTTCATGTCATTTGCGACGTTTTTCTTTTTCCTTCTAGGCAAAAAGATTTCCTTAAAAGGCAGGTTACTCTTGCAGGAGTCCTTAAATAATCTATCCATGGCGGGTGTAGTCAGATTAGTGAAACGGCTTTTAATTTTCACGGCCATCATTGAAGGTGTGGGTGCCCTTATCTTATCGATTCGCTTTTCTTTTGACATGCCAATCGGCAAGGCGATCTATTACGGGGTTTTTCATTCCATCTCGAATTTCAATAATGCCGGCTTTGATTTAATGGGTGAATTCAGGAGTTTGACCCCATATGTATCGGATCCCTTCGTAACCCTTACCGTCGTCTTCCTCATCACGTTTGGCGGGATAGGCTTTATCGTGATGAATGAACTATACGAATATCGTGACACCCATCGTTTATCCGTACATACGAAGGTGGTTCTGATGACTAGCTTGATCCTTACAATCACAGGTGCAATTTTAATCTTTTTATTCGAGTTCGGTAACGCCAAGACATTACAGCCTTTATCTTTCATGGGCAAAATGCTGTCGTCCTTATTTCAATCGGTATCACCAAGGACGGCAGGCTCCAACACGCTGAATATCCCTGATTTGACCCAGCCTACATTACTGCTCATCATCTTCTTGATGTTCGTTGGGGCTTCACCCGGATCGACTGGCGGCGGGATTAAAACGACGACATTGGCCACGCTTGTAGGAACGGTTTGGTCACAGATCAAAGGTAAGGGTGATGTGGTCTTATTCCGTCACCGTATCGTGAGTGAAACGATCTTTAAAGCATTATCCGTTACGTTCATTGGTGTATTCATGGTTTCAATCATCTCCATTCTGCTGACCATCACCGAAAGCGGAACTGATTTCTTGATGATTTTGTTCGAAGCCACTTCAGCATTCGCCACCGTGGGACTTTCAATGGGTTTGACCCCGGAATTATCACCGGTCGGCCGGATGCTCATCATTTTCACGATGTTTGCAGGCCGTGTTGGCCCTTTGACTTTGGCCTTTGCTATCGCCATGAGGCGCAAGCCAGATCCGTTCCGACGTCCAAAAGGGAAAATCATGATTGGATAATAATGAATGAAGGAGTGTAAAAGATGGGAAAACGACAATACGCCGTAATAGGTTTAGGCAGATTCGGAACCAGTGTGGCCCATAGATTATATACGGCAGGCCAAGAGGTTTTGGGTATTGATGTGAACGAGGAAAGAGTCGAAAATGCGGAACTGAACGTTACCCATGCCGTCATGGCGGATACGACCGAAGAAGAGACATTGAAAGCAATCGGAATCCGTAATTTCGATTGTGTCATCGTAGCCATCGGAAATGACATGCAATCGAGCATTTTAACTACCTTGCTTTTAAAAGAGCTAGGGATCAAAAAGGTCATTGCCAAAGCACTTAATAAAAATCACGGTCAGGTGCTCACAAAAGTCGGTGCCGACTGGGTCATCTATCCTGAGAGGGATATGGGGGAACGGGTCGCGAACCAGCTCCTTTCCCCTAACATGCTGAACTATATCGAGCTTTCTAAAGAATACAATATCGAGGAAATCATCCTCCCCATGAGCATGAAGGGAAAAAGCCTCAGGGAGCTTGATTTACGGGCAAAATATAATATCAGCGTCATTGCCATCGTGAGTAATGGAGAAATTATCATAGCACCGTCACCGGATCAGGATATCCATGAAAAAGATATGCTTTTAGTGGTTGGCAATAAAGAAGATCTGGCCGTCTTTGCCAATATTGAATAAAATCCGGCAGGTTCCGGCTCTTGCTCCTATTTTGATTGCTAATACATACGAGAAGACCGCCATATGGAGGCCTTCTCGATGAAATTTATAACGAACATGCCCGAGCCCAGGGTATGTATGTATTATTTTATCGTACTGATCGCTTGGGCAAGAGTGGACTTTATCGTCACTTTATCAAAAGGAAGTTGAAGCTTAACGGCAGTCATGGCTATTTCCGGCCGAAGTCCTGAAAGGGTTGTTTGAATTCCGATCAAATGCAAGGATTCAATCAATTGAGACAGCTGGTGTGCGGATCCGCTATCTATTGAATGAACGCCGGATAGGTCAATGAAAAGTCTGGTGACATTTTTTTCAGCGCACTTTTGTAAGGTGTTTTCAAGCAAGGACATGCCCCTCGTCGTGTCAATATCGCCTATCAGGGGAAGCAATGCCGTGTTATCTTTAAGGGAAATGATGGGTGTGCTCAATTCATCGATCGTTGCCTGTTGGGCTTTCATGATTTTATTGGCATACCTATGATTCGCTTCCGTAAACCTCTCCATCACTTCACTGAATACCTTCACCACTATCCGATACCAGGAGTTTATTTCCTCCTGTGTATATTGATCTCCATGCAATTTCACAAACCGGTCAATATAACCCAGGTATTGCTCTTGCGTACGGAAAAACTCCCTCAATATAAAATAGATGGGTGTGTTTAAATGCTGCTCATCCTGTCCGATCTCTTCAATCCAATCACCAAGCTGCTTAAAGAATTCCCTCTCCTCTGTATCAAAGACCTGAAAGAAACGTAAATGGAATTCATTATTCTGCTGCTTAAGTTTTTTAATCACTTTGGGATCGGTTGAGCAATATACACCCGCACTATCACTTTTATTCAAGGATGCGTACCAATCCTCAGTCAATTGTGCTGCCACACCCAATAAAAAGGCATATAATTCTTTATTTACGTGCATAAACTCCTCCTATTTTGTTTTTATAAAAAGCAATCGATAAATCTAATTTATCAACAAAGCAAGCATCGAAGACAACCTCTTCCATACTTAAAACCTTATGCTCTCTGATTCCTGATGGCCCCCTCTTTCCATATACCTTCCCAGCTGTTTTTGAAACCATGTTTTAAAAAAAAGATCAGCAAAAGCCTTCATCTATCATTCTGTTAAAAACCCGTTCCCAAAACTTCATAGTGTTGTTATAGTTTACCATTTTTATTTTTTGTTAACAATTTCCACGCAAAAAAGGACCTGATCCCAGATCCTTCGGTTTAAAACCATTTCGTCTTCTCATTTCATAAATAAAGCCGTCCATAAACCTTGCACCCCAAAGGTTTCTTCCGATTGTTCCATTTTCCTCATTTTCCGTATTTCCACCACTTCGAATTCCTTGAAGATCATTCTGAGTTTTTCTTCAGTAAAACCTAAACCGCCATTAAGGCTTCTTTGCCTATATACTTCCCAATCTGAAATATCGGCACCACCCAATATGCCGCCTTCGACAAAACAAGTAATCGAATACAACCCCTTAGGCCTTAACGCCTTTTTCACCATCTCCAAATAATTCATCCTTCGATGTGGAGCAATATGGTGAAAACAACCTGAATCATATACGAAATCATATTGCCCATTTGCAATATCCAAATCAAATATATTCCTTTGAATGAAGTTCACTTGGACATTTTTATCTCCTGCCCGTTCTTTTCCCCATTCAAGGGCTTCCTTCGAAAGGTCCACCGCATCAACGGAACAGCCCTTTTGAGCAAGGTAAATGGCATTTCTGCCAGGTCCGCATCCAAGCTCGAGAACCTTCCCTGGCCCAATTAACCCTCCATCAAAATATGAAACCAAATTCTCATCAGGGAAATTTTCAAAAAAGGGAACCCCTTTTGAGCGGTCTTCATAAAAACCATTCCAGAATCCAGTTGGTTCACGCAATAATGAGTCCAGCATGTTCAATAGATCTTCATAGGTTGTAATCGTCTCCGACAAAACCATCACCTCTTCCATTATATCCCACCATTTAATTATACTGATTTCGCCCGGTTCCTCTGTAACAGCCGCATAAAAAATTCGTTACATATGACGTTGAGACACCATTGGACCTTGTTGTTTATATAATACTCACTGGAATTTAAAGATATCAAAAATGCATGCAAACTGCCTTCTGATGGTATGATCCGTTCTTACTCAATAACCCGAGGATCAGCTCATTAACCATGTTAGGGAAGATATGGGTTTTATACATGCATGTCAAATATTACATGCTCTTTACAGCGAATCCGGTTTAGCTTCCAAAAAACAACACTCAGCACTATGTGGTATCCTGATGTCCTCACAACCGTTTACTGATGATTATCTTTCTATACATTCCATTCAGCATGATCGGCCGATCTTCTTCAATTTCCATAATATCCCCATGCCCGCTGAACAGGTCTTCAAACCTCAAGCCAATATCCGTTCCTAAAAATCGAATGATCGGCCTCAGCAGCTTTTTGGGCACTGAAAGCCGTTCATCTTTAGAAATAAACTTATCGAATAGTATTATTTTCCCCTCGTATTTTACAACCCTGATCATTTCCCGAAGACATTCATTGGCATCAGGTACGACGGAAAGAACCAAACTTCCCACTACATAGTCAAACGATTCATTAGCGAATTCCATATGCTGTGCATCCATCTCGAGGAAATTGATCGATGCATCATCAAATTTCCCCATCGCTTTTTTTAGCATATCTCCTGACAGGTCTATTGCCGTTATCTCAAGGTCAAGGTTTTTGATCAACTCCAAATCGGCCCCCGTACCTACGCCCACAAACAGGACCTTTGCATGATCATGAAAATCCAGCTCTTCAAACATTCTTTTCCTGGCATCTAAAAAGAGATGAGAGTTGAAGATTTTGTCATAAACCGGCGACCAAAATTTATAAATCACTTTATTCCACGAATTATTCAACATCCCCACCCCCCTTACATACTTCTTCCATGAAACATCATAAATCCCTTCCAAGCGGATAATATCTCTGGAAAATTAAAAGTATGCGAATGCAGTGATTCACGAAAATTGGCATGTTTCTTTTCATAAACCCTCCAAATCTGTATGATCCATAGTAACTAAACTACCTTGACTGTCATAGTAATATATTATAAGATATACCAAAGGAGGTGAGGATTTGGTTCAACGACAACTATCCTCTGACTTGCTTCGCGGACATGTAGATACGATGATTCTGAAACTCCTGCAAAGTGGCGATAAATATGGTTATGAAATCAGCAAACTGATATATACGAATTCCAACGAGCAATATGAAATTAAGGAAGCGACGATGTACTCCAGCCTAAAACGGCTGGAAAAGGATGGATGCATCATCTCTTATTGGGGAGATGCCACACAAGGCGGAAGAAGGAAATATTACAAAATCACCCCAATCGGGGAAAACACATATATCCAAAATAAAAATGACTGGGAGCAGGCCAAGCGAATACTTGAGCGCCTTCTCTAAGAAGGGAAGATGAAATGTGATTGAAAAACTGAATGCACATGTTCATAGCATTTTTGCCCCGTACAAAAGTGCAAAAACAGCAACGGAATTGGAAGAAGAACTGCTGCAAAATTTACTGGAAAAATACGATGACCATAGAAGGAATGGTGCCAGTGAACAGGAAGCGTTTAAGCTGACTGTTGATTCGATTGGGGAGGTATCAGAGCTCATGGAATCCCTCAACCTACAATACAATGTCCTTGAGCAGGCGATAAGCATGGACTATTCCAGGCATCGCTTATTGGATTCCGACTTCCGCTCGGTTTCGGTCCATGATGGGAAGTTCAATTCCTGCGATTTAAGCCGTTCTGACTTCAGCCATTCCGACCTGACGAACAGCACATTTAAAAACAGTAACTTAGATCATTGCATCTTTGAAAACGCCAATTTAACTAGCACCTTATTTAAAAATGCCAATTTAAAAGGCGTAACTTTCAAGAACAGCATTTATAATAAAACCCATTTTAAAAGCTGTAATTTATCTGGTCTTATATTCGATGGGGAAACTTTCAAACAAACCATTTTCGAAGGCTCTTCATTGAGAAAGGCATCATTTCGCGATGCCACCCTCATCAATGTTCAATTTCGGATGTCCGATTTAAAGAAAATCGACTTTACTGGAGCTTCGATGGATAAACTCACCTACAACTTTTTACATGGAGCAAAGGTTGATCTTAGCGGCGTGACCCTCATCTAAAGGACAGCGATTGGCGCTTCCACCCCGTGTTTCTGATTTACAAGAACCCTGTGCTAAGACACGTAACGTCTTAGCACAGGGTTTTTCAATATACTTTTTCAGACTTATATCTCAGTATGAACCTTTAGACTTCCACTTCAAAATCTTTAACGTAGACAGCATTCCCGGTGATTTCAATATCGTATGTGCCATCGTTCTTGGTAGCTGTAACGCGAACTCTGCCATCCTTTCCGATTTCATGTCCCTGTTCGATTAACAGATGCACCTCACCTTCAAGATCATCCTTTATGTATTTTGCATAATAAGCCCCCATTACACCTGAAGCCGTTCCTGTAACCGGGTCTTCAAGCGTACCTGAAAAGGGCGAGGAAAAATGCCGGGCATGCATATGGGCATCATTATCGTACGTTTCCAGGCAAAAGGGATGAACGGAAGCTCTTGGCATTTCCTTTAATAATTGCGGAAACAGGCTATTGTTGGCCTTCATCCTTTTAAATGAGCTTCTTTCTTTTACCGGAACCAGTAAAGTCCATAAACCTGTACTTCCATAAACAATAGGTAATTCACTTTCCAGATCTTCTATATCAAGGCCGAGAGAACTGACTAAGCCAGCTTTATCTCCGTTAAATGCTTCAAACTGCGGCGCGGCCTGCTTCATCGTAATATATATCAGGCCCCGCCGTCGGATGGATCTTGATTGGCAATATTCCAGCTCCTGTTTCAATCATTAGCTCATCTTTATCCAATAATCCCCTGGTCTTCAGTGCATGGATGGTAGCCATTGTCGCGTGTCCGCAAAGATTCATTTCGTGTCCCGGTGTGAAATAACGGATCCTAAGATCGGCAATATCGGATTCCATCGGAAAAGAGGTTTCATTGAACCCCACCTTCATTGCTATATCCTGCATTTCCTTTTCGGTCAGTCCACCCGCATCTAAAACCACACCTGCCGGATTTCCTTTATTCGGTGTACTGCTGAACGCATCGTAATGAAAAACCCTTACCGTTTGCAAATCTAACATCTCCTATTAAATGATGGTGCTTCTCTTGAATAGTAATTCTATATTTCTATCCATATTACCTTTTCGTCCTACAGTAAGTGAAACAACCATTGATTTTATTTTCTGACTATTATACAATTACTCAAATTCATCAAATGTAAAATTCCATGAAGGGAAGGAGTACGTTATCGTTCTGTTCCAAAGAGAGCTGGTGCTTTGCTGAAAGCCAGTGTACAGAATCTGACCGAATATCATCCCCGAGAAGTAAAGCCGAAGCTTCAGTAAGCTTTACCGGTTTCCCCCCGTTAAATGGGATGTGCGTTTAATTATTAAACAAGAGTGGTGCCGCGAGTTAAAATCTCGTCTCTTAATGAGGCGGGATTTTTTGTATATAAACCAATCAATGAAAATATCGGGAAAGCGGGTTCAGGAGTCATGCAGACACTATTATTCGTAACGGATTTATACTATGAGGCAAAGGGAAGAAATTATTATGAGGAGGATTTGTTCCTTACCTCGAAGCTTAGAGAGGATTTTCAGTTAGTACTTTGCCATCCTGAAGACATTGAAACGTTTGAAAAGGATTTTGACTTGATCGTCTTTCGAAATGCCGGTCCAGTAGCCAATTTTAAAGACAAGTATCTAGCATTCCGTAATAGAGTGGCTGCTGGCCATTTGAAAGCATACAACTCATTTGTTGGAAAGGCTGATATGAACGGGAAGGAATACTTAATTGAACTGACGAAAGCCCAATTTCCTGTCATTCCGACCATCGATACACTTGAATCTTTACATAAACTTCCCAATGTGGAAACGTATATAGTGAAGCCTAAAGATGGCGCGGATTCCATCGGTTTGGAATTTGCCGCGAAAGAAGAATTGGGAGATAAAATGGATACAAAATCAAAGAACACATTGGTACAGCCATTTATCAACTTTGAGTATGAAGTCTCTTTTTATTTTATCGATAAGGAATTTCAATACGCCCTTTATGCGCCTGATAAAGAGAAAAGATGGGAATTAAAAGAATATGTCCCTACTGAAGCAGACCTGGCTTTTGCTAAACGATTTATTGATTGGAATAATCTTGATTGGGGCATCCAACGAGTAGATGCCTGTCGGAATGAGCAAGGTGAACTCTTATTAGTAGAGCTGGAAGATTTAAATCCGTACCTTTCCCTATTGGAATTAACCGAAGAAACACGTCAAAATTTTGTAAAAGCCCTGAAAAAATCAATCCGGAAAGCTCTTCAAGCTTAGAATGAAAACTGCCGTATTACTGGCTAGCCAAGACCCGATACAGTTGGCGGAAAGGGAGCGGGTTTCTGAAAACAGCTGGAACATTCTTCAAATAAAAAAACTGCAGGCAAACTCGTTTTTTTTCTTCGAGTTTGTCTACAGTCCGAAATGACTACCGAGTCCCAAGGGACCATTAATTCATTTGAGATTTATGCCATTTCCACGCACTTTCAATGATTTCTTCCAAATTTATCGATGCTTTCCAACCGAGTTCTTCATATATCTTGTCGGCCGAAGCAACCAGGCGGGCTGGATCTCCAGGGCGACGGTCTGCATACTCAACTGTCGGTTTAACTCCTGTGACTTTTTCGCAAGTGTCGATTACATCCTTAACCGAAAACCCTTTTCCATTCCCAAGGTTGTAGATGGCCGTATCCTTCTTTCCGGATAATAGGGCTTGAAGCGCGATTATATGGGCTTGGGCTAGATCCGTTACATGGATATAATCACGAATGCATGTGCCATCTTCCGTATCATAGTCCGTACCAAACACGGAAATCTTCTCACGTTGACCTAATAAATGCTGTAAAATGATTGGAATCAGGTGTGTTTCCGGATCATGGCTTTCACCGATTTCTGCTGACGCATGTGCTCCGGCCGCATTGAAGTAACGCAAGACGACATAATGAAGTCCATATGCCTTTGCAAAGTCCCCTAAGATCTGTTCCACCATCAATTTAGAGCGGCCATATGGGTTAATCGGATTCGTTGGCTGACCTTCATCAATCATATCCACATTTGGTATCCCGTACGTAGCTGCCGTTGATGAAAAAATGAAATTCTTAACATCATGCTTGAGCATGGTATTCAATAATGTAAGAGTTGCACCTACATTATTATCATAGTATTTATAAGGATCTTGAACAGACTCCCCGACCAAGCTATTAGCGGCAAAGTGCATGACCGCTTTAATCGGATACTTAAGGAAAATTTCATTCAAGACCGCTTCGTCCCCTAAATTCCCTTCCACCAAGGTGGCCTTCGAATCAACCAGCGAACGAAATCCAGTTGAGAGATTATCCAGAATGACAACCTCTTCAGTTTTCACTAACTCTTTTACAAGATGACTTCCAATATATCCTGCACCGCCAACGACCAAAATCATATAGTATTACCCCTTTTACTTTAAGCTTGAATGAATCTTTAAATCTCGCATATGTCATTAGTGGGAGGTCTAATTATAAGGACCTCCCCCGTTTTATAAGCATTTATTGAAGGTTTCCATGGCCAATCCATTATATTGGGTGTAATCAAACTTCGCTAGTTCAGGATTATCATCACTAACCATGGTAGATAAGCCCTTTTCCAGTCCATCTATGCTATTTTCGACAAGCAAACCATATTTACCGTTTTCCAAAACGGTCCGGTTAGCCACTATATCAGTAGCCATGATTTTCATTCCTAAGGTCATTGCCTCCAATAATACCATAGGCTGGCCTTCATAATGTGAGGAAAGAACGAAGCAGTCACATTTTTCCATGAACGAAAATGGATTTTCAAGCTGACCCAAAAGATGAATGGAATGATTTAAGTCCAGCTCATCAATGATTGCCTGCAAATCTTCCTTTAAAGGTCCTTGTCCTAAAATATACAGTTTACTATTTTTGTGTTTCCCATGAAAACCTGCGAATGCACGAATCAAATTATCTTGCCCTTTTTCAGGGGATAACCTTCCCATATTGACAAAGTTAAAATCATTTTTATCAGGATATGGAACGAATTGATCATTCACTTCCAACCCATGGACCTCTTGTACGATTAACGCCTGTTTATCGATCCAGCCTATAGATACCCCATCCAATGATATATGGGCATATGTGCCAAGTTGAGTAACCGCTTCTTTATCGAATTCAACGATCCGGCCATTAAAGGTTGGCCCATTTTCCAAGACCATGGCATCTTGCAGCCCATAAGGCTTATCCCATATATGATAATCGCCTAATTTAATTTCGGCAGTGCCGCGCACTTCCCGTTCCTTTAACACCATTGGCTCTTCTATCATTTCAAATGCTCTAGTATTTAGCCAGCCTATTATCTTATTGTCTATCTCGAAAAGGTAATAGCCGCCTTTGTTGGTTCTATTATACTTGATGATTCTGACGATTTGCCCTTCAAAGTCGATTGCCTTGCTCACTCTTTTAGCCTTGTAGTTCGGATATGCCTTCGTCCAGATTGTATGATCTTCCGGGTTGGTTATTTTACCGTACTTCTGATTACCGGTGTTTATTTCCTTCAGCGTTCTATTCTCGATCTTATCGATGAACTTTTTATTGTTTTTATAGTTTCGCGATATTATATATTTTCTTTTCATCATGATTTGCAGCTTGTCATTATAGCTCATGTCTTCATTGATTGTACAATGTTCAAGCACGGATAAAGCCGAATTATCTATCCAGCCTATGGTCTTGTCTTTTACTGATATTCTGCTATAAATCGAATGCTGGGTTTTTGCTTCCCTATCGACTTTTACAATGATCCCTTTAAAATCATGACTGCCGGAAACTTTGTACGTTCCTTCAACTTTATACGGCAAGGACCAAATATAGTTCGATCGAGGTCTCACTAGCCTTGCCACTTTGTCCACTTCTTTTTCATAAATGATGCTGTCTGGCAGCAGCTCCACAGCTTCTTCACTAATCCAGCCTATCATTTGATTGTCATGACTGAATTTATAAAAAGTCTTTTGATCAGCATGGTTTTTCCTCGAAATCACGATTTCAGCACCTTCAAATCGTTCTTCCAATGGAAATTGAGCGGCATTCGAAATTCCCGGAAGGGTATTCCAAACAGGATTATCCTTGACATCCCTTAAAATCGCCCTCGCTTTGAAGTTTTCTGTGATCATCGCCTTTTCATCATTTTCACTACCTTTAGGCTCATTTGACTCGATTTGAAGGATTTTATCCGGGTTGATGGAATTCATTACATAATCAAATTTATCGAAGTCTGCATACTCCAATAGATTCTTTCGGTTTAATTCCATCGTTCCCTCAGACACGCTTACCAGTTTATCAAATCGATTGTATACCGAAAAAATCCCCCTTAGATTAATCCGGTGCGGTCTCTTTCCGTTAATGATGCGTTCACTATCAGAAAGCAAATCATTATGCATATAACAAACTTTCTTTTTTGCATCCGCCGCAAGCAGATATTTAGCCCAATAATGGCTATAACCGCTAAAATCGATAACAAAATCAAACTTTGTTTTGCCGAATAAACGTGCATGCTCTCTAATATAGGCATTTTCCGGGTAAAGCTTCTTCCCTAAGAAACCTCTTTCCCCTCTGTTATGGATGAATTTATCTTTATAGACTTCCAATATGTTATAAACAGGCAAGCCAGGTTTGAATAGAAAACGCACATTCTTATTAACCTTGCCCATATTTTTCAAAACCTCGTATGAGTGAGGAGTGGCCGTAAAACAGCTGACATCATATTTATCATAATCAATATTATTCATTAAGTTAAGGAAAGAGGATGTAATCCCGTTATCCCTCAAACCGCCCGGATAAATTAATATTTTTTCCTTTGCGGAATCAAGCCCGGTAATTGTGTTTAGTTGTTTCGTAGACTTATTGAATATATTTTTGACTATTCTCTCTGTTACTTTTCCATCCTCATGGTTCGTGAACTTTTCCTGCATTTTTTTATATTTATCGGAATATCTCAATTTCACATCTTTAATATCTTTAATGGCTAGCGCCAATTCTTTTGAGTTAAAAAGCATGGGTCCCGGAAGTTCGTCATTTTGGAGATATTGTCCCCTTTGCTCTGCATAAACGTCCGTATCCCAAGTGTAAAATAGAATGGGCTTATCGGTAACAAGGTAATCAAAGAAAATGCTGGAATAATCCGTGATAAGCAAATCGACTGCAGCAAGCAATTCATTTGTATCCACATGGTCTGGTATTAGTCGATCCTTGATTTCTGAATGCTTGGCCGCTTCTTTATATAGAAATGGATGCACCTTAATTAATAAGTTATATTGTTCACCGATTTGACTTTGTAAATAATGAATATCAGCAATGATTTGAAGAAGATCATTATCCACCTTGGCAAGGTTCGTCCCCTTCCAAGTCGGGGCATATAAAATATTTTCCTTAGCATCACTGATTTTCAAACCCAGGGTCCTTAAATAATCCTTATACTCCCCCGGATTCGTATTCAGCGTCAAATCAATCCTTGGATATCCTTCTTCTATTATTACACCTTTATACAATCCATTTAACTTATAGCTATGTGTAAATATGTTGGTAGTATGGGCATTAGGGCTCAAAATGAAATCTGCACTCAAGAAGTTCCTGACCACGTTTTGAGAGACCGAAGGGTTACCGGGTATATCAAAGCCCATATTCTTAAGGGGCGTTCCATGCCAGGTATTGATGTAAATCTGATCGCTTTTAGGGATGAAGAAAGACTGGAATGTGGAATTATTGATTAAATACTCACTAGTTGCCAACCACTTTAAATATTCCTTTGAATTACGTTGAACAAATTGAACATTCGGCATATCCTTATACTTCGCCATTACACCTGAGAGGACACTGAAATCCTGGATGGACCAAATGTGCACAAAATCTTGATAGTCCTGATTTTCCAGCATATATTTAAACATCGCGTATGGACTGTCGGTCATACTGTTTCCATCACGGCTCTCATATAGAATGGTGTTTTTTTGAATGCTTAATTTCTCATAGTACTTTGCATATCTATTTACACGCTGATGATTTTCCTTTAATAGGAAATTAACAATAGGCTGTTTAAGGAAATCGACTTTTCTTTTTATTACCTTCTTATTCACTAAATAGGCATCCCCTTTTATGGATTTATATTCACCATTCAAAATTTTGTTTGCATTTCAGTAACCAAAAATAACAACTATGAATGATCAATAGTTGGAGATTTTTTCTAAACTAATTACTCTATTAAATTAAAAGATCACTTATCCACTGCCTTGTGCATTTCGAGGATATTTTCCATTACTTTTAAAATGTCGTCTCTTAAATCGGGACGTTGCAGGGCAAATTCAATTGTCGTTTTCACAAAGCCATCGACAACCCCGACATCATAGCGTTTCCCTTCAAAATCATAAGCGAAGACACTTTGGATTTCATTCAGTTTTTGGATGGCATCCGTTAACTGGATTTCACCGCCAGCCCCTGTTTCCTGCTTGGCCAGGAAATCGAATATTTCCGGAGTCAGTATGTATCTTCCCATTATGGCTAAGTTGGATGGTGCCGTTCCTTGTTTTGGTTTTTCGACGAAACGGTTCACTTCGTATCTCCTGCCATCTTGCGTAAGCGGGTCGATGATGCCATATCTATGTGTTTCGCTCTCATTCACCGGCTGCACACCAATGATGGACGAACCTGTCGCATCATATTCGTTGATCAATTGACGCAAGGAGGGCACATCGCTTTCCACGATATCATCGCCTAAAAGGACGGCAAATGGCTCATCACCAATAAAGTTACGTGCACACCAAACAGCATGTCCGAGGCCTCGCGGTTCTTTTTGCCTAATGTAATGGATATTAGCCAAATTGGATGGGTATCGCACCTTCTCTAATAAATCGAATTTCCCTTTTTCACTTAAGTTATTCTCTAGTTCGTACGCATTATCAAAATGATCCTCTATCGCTCGTTTGTTCTTTCCTGTGACAATGATTATATCTTCAATTCCCGCTTTCACGGCTTCTTCTATAATATATTGTATAGTTGGTTTATCGACTATTGGCAGCATTTCTTTAGGCATAGCCTTCGTTGCGGGCAAGAATCTGGTTCCCAATCCCGCTGCAGGTATAATGGCCTTTTTAACTTTTTTCATTCTTTGTAACTCCTTCATATTAGGATAAATCAACAAAACAACCCATTTTTTTCTGAATCATCCTTTTTATAGTAACATAGACTCTCTTTTTGTAAATATATTAACAGAAAAAATTCCTTCATTTGTAAACGCAACCAAAATATTTAAGGCCTTTCCCCGATTTTTAAGGAAAAGGCCTTATTTCCTTACTTACAGCTCATAGATCAAAAGACTTATCAATTATTGATCATCTCACCTTCTTCAATTTCCGCTCGGCTTCTTCCCTATCGGTGCCCACCGTCGGCTCTTTGATCCTCATCAGCGATGAAATATACATCAACGGTCTTACTTGGCGAGTCTGCGTCGATTCAGAAGTTACTATCGTAAAAAAAACGTCACCCCAGAGGAGAGACGTCACTAAATCATTCAGCTTCGGCAACAACGGTAAAGCGCTGGTTGATGTGCTGCGGATTTTCAATTTCATCAAGTACTGCTAGGGCAAAATCGGCATAACTTACATAGCTTTCGCCCTTCGAGTTTACAAGAAGGTTGTCTTTACCCAGTTTATACCCGCCTGTTCTATTTCCTTGCGGATCAAAGAAGGCGGAAGGGCTGATGAAGGTCCATTGTATGTCAGTGGCGTTTTGCAGATCTCCAAGGTTCTTGGATTGATTAAACGCTGTTGCAAAGTATTCTTTAGGAAACTCAGGCGTATCCAGGACACGAATTGTTTTTGCTTCGTCAACAAAAAGGCTTCCAGCTCCGCCAACAACGATCAGTTTCGTTTGTGGAGCGCCTTTCATTGCTTCAATCAAGATTTTTCCTGCGTCCACATGCAGATGTTCTTTCCCCGGAGCAGCGCCAAATGCATTCACTACAACATCGAATTCTTTAATATCTTCTGCTTTCAGATCGAATACGTCTTTTTCCAATACGGAAGCTCCTTGAATTTGGACTCTAGCTTCATCCCTGACAATGGCCGTAACTTCATGTCCCCTAGTCAATGCTTCCTTTAAAATCAGACTTCCAGCTTTTCCGCTCGCACCAATAATACCGATTTTCATTTTACATTCCTCCTATATATTGTTTTTGAAATATTAATTGTAACTAATTTACTTACATGTAATAATATAAGTTACAGGTTAATGATTTGTCAACTTTTTTATTTAGAGGTGTTTCGGAGATATATCCGCTGTTTCGGAGATATAATTCGATTTTCGCTGATATATTGCTGTTTTTCGTCGATATAGTCCGATTTTCGCTGATATATCCGCTGCTTCGTCTATATATTGCAATTTTCGGAGATATATCCTGATTTTCGCTGATATATTGCTGTTTTTCGTCGATTAATCCGATTTTTGATGATATATCCGCAGTTTCATCGATATTTTCATCCGATATAAATAAAAACGCACCATTCCTTTTAGAATGGTGCGCTTCATTACATGCTGGTTTTCTTTTTCATTAGCAGTGCCATGCAGATTGTGATGAGCGTAAAGGCAATGAATGACAAAAACGGGATCGTGATGAATCCTAGCCAATTTATATACTCACCTGAGCAGGGAACACCGCTTTGGCACATTTCGAAATGCTGTAGTGCTGGAATTTTTTGCAGACTATAGTGATACCCTGACACCGCCATGCCCAAAATCGATAATGGGAGGATGTATCGATAGATTTTCAGGTCCTGTTCATAAAATGCCCGGCCCAATAAGATGACGAGCGGGTACATCAAGATCCTTTGGTACCAACAAAAGGTGCAGGGTACATAATGTAGAATCTCACTAAAGTAGAGACTTCCGGCAGTGGCGATGATGGACAGGATCCAAGAAAATAATAGAGGCTTGTTCATCACTATTTCTCCTTCGCTGCATCATCAACCATTTTCACTAAATCATCGATTGTATTTCCTTCAAACTTCTTGCCATTGACAAATAAGGAAGGTGTTCCAGTAACGCCCAATTCATCGGCCAACTCCATATCCTTGTTCCACTGGTCCTCGGACTTTTTGGCTTTAAAAGAGGTAACGACTTTTTTCACATCTTTCTCATTTGCGATTTCTTTCAATGTTTCTTCCAAGAATTTGTCCGTAAAGACATCTTCCTTTTCATATTTCAAGTCAGCTGGCTGCTTATCGAACAAAAGCTCATGAAATTCCCAAAAGGTCTCATTGCCTAATTCCTGATAAACACTTTCCGCGAATTTAGCGGATCTGGTTGAATCGACATTAATGAACGAATAATTCATGAAATAAAATTGCGCTTTTCCTGTATCAATCAATTCACTTTGTATAGAAGGGAAGAATTGCTTCTCGAATGTCTTACAGACTGGACATTTATAGTCCCCAAATTCCACTATTTGGACAGGAGCCGATTTTTCTCCCAAATATGGTTGTGATTTATAATCGATTTCATTAACGGCTGTATCTTCGTCTTTTTTCCCATTTGCTAAAAATATAAAGCCAATAATGATTACTGCGATTAATCCGATGATCCAAAACGTGAATGCAGAAGATTGTTTTTGATTACCCTTTTTTTTATTAGCCATCATATACCTCCATCACTTGTAGTTGTGTCGATTCCTTATCCAGCCATGGCGGCCGATTTCAGTTCCCCCTTTCCTGTTACCTTTCACCTGTAACTGATTCATTTACACGTTATAATATAAGTTTCACCATGCTTGTTTGTCAATTACACATACCTTTTATTTTTGCCTTTGCAGCAACGGCGTGACTTGACAAGGAAACGGTTAATGGATAAATATTATTCTTGCAGGCCATTATAGCTTGTAACCACTTGAATTACATGTTAAATAATTTATACTATATAGGAATAGAGATTTAAAGGAGAGAAAAAAGAGATGTCCATCAGTACCCGCTTTTCCGTAGGAATCCATATATTATCTCTTTTAGAAATAAACAAAGAAGGCGTTAACACTTCCGATTTTATTGCAAAAAGTGTAAACACCAACCCAGCCTTAATCAGAAAAATCACTGGCATGCTGAAGAATGCAGGTTTAGTGAATGTTCGGCCGGGTATCGCCGGAGCGACATTGGCCAAGGAATTGTCGGATATCACTTTGCTCGATGTTTATCACGCTGTCAACATTGTCTCCGATAAAGAATTATTTGGAATTCATGAAAATCCTAATCCAGCATGCACCGTTGGAAGAAATATACAAGATACAATAGAACCCATCTTTTCCGTTGCTGAACTTGCCTTGGAAAAGGCGTTGGGAGTGGTGACGATCGAGGATGTCGTCAAGGGGATTCTGGAAAAGGATAAAACTGAGTAGCAAAAAAAACACATGAGCCGGACTCATGTGTTTTTTTCCATTTCCTTATTTATACTTAGGAACCTCAATCGTCAATTTATATGAATCTAATAAACTATATAAATTATAAATCTGTTTCACTTGTTTTGTTGCCCAGCCAATATCAGTCGCATACTGGTGTGATGCATATCCATATTTCTCTGCAGCTGTAGGATTCCACCTCATTTTATAAAGCGTGTCCTGCCCAGCAGAGATATATCCTTTGGCGATGAATTCAGCACCGCCTATGATGGCCGCTTCCGGGGTGAACCAGCCCGCATTATAGGCGTATTGAGCGCCGCTGCTTAGCGCCGTTCCGTCAAACGCCCCGACTCCATACATATTATAGACCGTTTTCCCGTTCACCTTTACGCCAGTCGCTAATGGAGAAGTGCCATTCCCGGTCTCCAGCAAAGCATGTGAAATCAGGTAGATTTCATTGACCCCGTATTTTTCCCCTGCCGCAGTGAAGGTTGCCGCTTTGCCTTGTAGTATCCCTTTGCCTGAAAGGATTCTATCATTCACTTCAGAAACGTTCATGTTGGTGACTTGGGAGAGCTTGACGAATTGGAATGAATGGACTGGATCATTCACGAAATTATTTGGGTTAAGATTATATTCCATATCTTCCGGACTGGCATTTACCCATGTCTTGTTATAGTCCACCTCATACCAATAATATCCGTCAGAGCCCCTTACTTTTGATTTAATGGTCAATGATTGATAATTGCTTACAGGGCCGACTGCCCAATAATTCGATCCAGCTCCGCCCCTGACACGCCATCCGGTTCCTTTAACGGTACCTTTTGTTGAATTGATTAAAGTTAATCCATCTTCGCGTATGTAGGTTTTATACTTCTTATCCGTCTGACCGTTTACGGCCATTTGAATTTCAACCATCTTTTCCATCGTAAGATTATACTCTTTATCGATCCTGATTATCGATCCATTCGAGCTTCCCGGACCTTCCGGTGCTTTGGCCGTTAAATATTGCGTACTGACATATCCGGTTTTTCCATTGGCCGTGACTCTTGACCAGCCATTAGACTCTGAATACACCGTTACGGTCGTATTATTTACAAGCTTGGCTATAATTGAAGCGGAAGCCGATGCTGCTGAACGCATATTCAGACTCGAGCCATCACTTACACTTACATATTTAACCAATGTATTTACTTCTCCATCTGGATTCAGTCCCGGTACAGAACCTGGCTTCGTTGCTGATAGATATTTCGTACTGACATAACCTTCTCCGCCATACGCTTTAATTTTTGACCAGCCATTTGATTCCGAGATGACTTCTACCTCTACACCCCTTGCCAATTTCACAATGACGGAAGCACTATCCGACGGCTTATTCCGCATATTCAGCGAACCCGAGCTGACATTTACATATTTGGTTGTCGTTATTTCAGGTATGGATGGTTTGGAGCCCGTTCCAGGCTTTGTCGTTGAGAGGTAGTCAGTACTGACATACCCATCCTTCCCATTTGCCTTGATTTTCGCCCAGCCTTTGGATTCCGAATAGACCGTCACTTCCGTTCCTTTTGACAGCTTTGCTACTATGCTCGCGCTTTCCGACCCGCTTTTTCTCATATTGAGCGTTCCAGAGCTCACGTTTACATATTTCGTCGTCGTTTTTTCTGGCGTGACTGCCGTTGATCCCGTTCCTGGTTTTGTTGTCGATAGATATTTGGTACTGACATGGCCGTCTTTTCCATTGGCTTTGATCTTTGCCCAGCCTTTGGATTCCGAATACACCGTCACTTTCGTTCCTTTTGACAGCTTTGCGACTATACTCGCGCTTTCCGATCCGCTTTTTCTCATATTGAGCGTTCCAGAGCTCACGTTTACATATTTCGTCGTCGTTTTTTCTGGCGTGACTGCCGTTGATCCCGTTCCTGGCTTTGTAGCAGATAGATATTTCGTGCTTACATATCCATCCTTTCCATTGGCTTTGATTTTCGCCCAGCCATTGGATTCCGAGTACACCGTCACTTTCGTTCCTTTTGAAAGGATGGCGACAATGCTTGCGGTAGCTTTTCCACTTTTTCGCATATTGAGTGATCCAGAGCTCACGTTTACATATTTCGTCGTCGTTTTTTCTGGCGTGACTGCCGTTGATCCCGTTCCTGGCTTTGTAGCAGATAGATATTTCGTGCTTACATATCCATCCTTTCCATTGGCTTTGATTTTCGCCCAGCCATTGGATTCCGAGTACACCGTCACTTTCGTCCCTTTTGAAAGGGTGGCGACAATGCTTGCGGTAGCCTTTCCACTTTTTCGCATATTGAGTGATCCCGTGCTCACGTTTACATATTTCGTTGTCGTTTTTACAGGTGTGGCTGCCGTTGATCCCGATCCCGGCTTTGAAGCAGACAGATATTTGGTGTTGACATATCCATCCTTTCCATTGGCTTTGATTTTCGTCCAGCCATTGGATTCCGAGTACACCGTCACTTTCGTCCCTTTTGAAAGGATGGCAACTATGCTTGCGGTAGCTTTTCCACTTTTTCGCATATTGAGTGATCCCGTGCTCACATTCACATATTTCGTTGTTGTTTTAACCGTTGCCTCAGCTTTGCTCACTGTTCCAGGCTTCGTTGCCGATAGATATTTCGTGCTGACATATCCATCCTTTCCATTGGCTTTGATTTTCGCCCAGCCTTTGGATTCCGAATAGACCGTTACCTGTGTGCCTCTTGTCAGCTTTGCGACTATGCTGGCACTATCACTCCCGCTTTTTCGCATATTAAGTGAACCTGTGCTCACATTCACATATTTTGTTGTCGTTTTAATGGTTACTGCAGTTTTCGTTAAAGTCCCTGGCTTCGTTGCCGATAAATACTTGGTACTGACATATCCTTCTTTTCCATTGGCCTTGATTTTCGCCCAGCCTTTGGATTCCGAATACACCCTCACCTGTGTGCCATTTGCCAGCTTTGCGACTATGCTGGCACCTTCCGCTCCGGTTTTTCTCATATTGAGCGATCCGGAATTCACCTGCACAAACATGACGTCCTCAATATTGACCTGTTCGGCATGTAGTGGAGCTGCAGATATTTTTTCTTCGAAAGCAACTGTAGACAACACTGCAAAACAGAAAGTTGGTATAATTAATTTCTTCATCTCATTCTCCCTACTAAAGAATTATATTTTTAACATTTATTTAAATATCGGTTAAAATTAGTATGATGATATAGGTAAATATGCTCATTCACTTAAAATATAACATATTCCTTTAGATCTATAGGGAGATAAAATCGTTTGTAACATAATGGTAAACTAATAGACATTTAAGTAATTATATAGAAATAATTGCAATGAAGCTTATGCGACAAGCAAATGATGACTATTAAGTATATTGATATAATTACTTTTCACGTGAATTATTGCTAATGAGACGAGCATCTTTCTGCCTATATCGAATATATATAAAGGGTAGGCACGCGATCCTTATATTTGACGGATCGAGGCAATAACCTATATAATTACTGTATATAACTTATAAGAATCCTTCTGTTAAGGGGAGTAGCTATACAATAAAGTCGTCAGTACAGGATTGAATCCTCGGCTTTATTGGCAACTGATTTTAGTTGTTTGCAAGACCTTGCCGATTATTTGGTGAGGTCTTTTAATTTAAGACGGTATAACCAATAATCGGTTATACCGTCTTTTTTGATTCGAAAAATTGCACAATAGAGGTGAAAAGTATGCAGAACTATAATGAATTAGCTCAAAGCGTTAAGATTTCCGATGATAAAAAGCATGTATTGCTCGATGCCGATCCATCTTTATCACTGATTGGAAAAGGCCGAAGCGCATATGTTTTCCGAATACATTCCACCAATAAAGCGCTAAAAGTCTTTTTCCCGGATCATACCCATACAGCTAAAGTTGAAGCTGAAATATACAAAACCGTCCAATCCATCGAATACTATCCAACCCTATATGATTCGGGGGTAAATTACCTGGTTATAGATCACATTGAAGGGAACACTCTTTTTGAATGTTTAACATTGGGGATCCCGATAACGGAAGAAAACATTGCGGAGATAGACCTTGCGCTGCAATTGGCAAGGAAAGAAGGATTGAATCCTTCGGATATCCACTTACGAAACATCTTCATCACTTCTGAAAAAAAGGTGAAGATCATTGACGTTGCAAGATTTAAGCAAGTGAAATCCTGCAATCAGTGGCACGACTTGAAAAGTGCTTTTCACCTATTCTATTCGAAGTCATTTTTTCCGAAGAAGATTCCCAGCTTCATACTGAATTCCATTGCAGCGATTTATAAAAAAAGATTTCTGCCCATCTGATCCTTACTATAAAAAAATCACATTGGAGGCACATATGAAAAAAATAATGACCATTGCTCTGCTGTCCATCCTTACATTAAGCGGATGTTCAGCATTAGAAGAAGTCAATTCATCATTGGAGTATGCAGATGATGCGACGGAGTATGTAAATACCGTTCAGGATTTTGCCAATGAGGTTCCCGCCATGTCACAGGACGCCATCACGAATGCAGAAACAAGGGCAAATCTTGAAAAAGAACTGGAATTGATGAAAACGGAGATTGAAGAATTCAATGCAACTGAACCACCCAAAATCGCTGAAGGCATCCATGAGAAGATCGTCAGTTCAAATCAACAGCTTTCAGATGGAATTGAATTATATCTGAATAATATTGAAAAGGGCCAAATTGATCCTAAGGCATTGGAAGATTCAGAGATAATGAAATCAATCGATAATATAACGGGATTGGCAAAACAAATCGAAGAGTTGGGAAATTAAGCCTTCTGCAATGAATAAAAAGGAATCGCTTGAAACAAATTATTGACATGAAACCAAAAGGTTTTATATAATCGACAAAGCAAAACCAATTGGTTTCATATTATCACTTACAAAGGAGAATCAGTATGGAAAATACATTACAGGATATCAAGAAGACGGTTATTCTTGAAGCACCTATCCAAAAAGTTTGGGATACAGTTTCCACTGCAGAGGGCATAGCTTCATGGTTCATGCCAAATGATTTTCAACCGAAAGTGGGACATGAGTTCCATGTGCAATCACCCTTCGGCCCATCTCCTTGTAAGGTAACGGAGTTAGATGCTCCTCATCGCCTTTCATTCAGTTGGGATACGGACGGTTGGTTCATTTCCTTCCTTTTAAAAGAAGTGGATGGCAAGACGGAGTTCACCCTTATTCATGGCGGCTGGAAAGAGCCTGATACGATTCTTACGAAACCGAACGAAAAAAGCTCAGTGATTCGCGATAGAATGAATCATGGCTGGGAACAAATCGTTAATCAAGGTCTTAAAAAGGCTGTTGAGGGCTAAGTGTCTGCATCAGAAAAACATGATGTATTCCAGGCTATCGCCGACCCAACCCGCCGAAAGGTCCTGCAATTGCTTGCTGAAGGGGATTTACCCATTTCAGAAATCACTTCTCACTTTTCCATGAGCCGTACGGCGATTGCCAAGCATCTTCATATCCTTTCTGAAGCAGAATTGGTCAGTGGCCGGAAGGTAGGAAGAGAGAAACGCTTCCGGCTTCAGCCGGAACCTTTAGCGGAATTGAAACAGTGGCTTTCTTTTTACGATCAATTCTGGGATAACAAATTATCCATTCTTAAACATGTGATTGAAAATTCAGGGGAAAATGGCTTGAAAGTCATCGAAAAAGAAAAGGACACGACTGAACCATCATAATGAGAAAACCCCCGGCGCATTGCACCGGGGGTTTTTGTTTATGCATTCATCTCAATATTATGTGCTTTGCGCTTCTTGATGACCATCGTTAGCAATAGCAGCAGATTAAAGACAATGATGCATCCAGTAAGGAACACTATACTTGCTGTCAATGCATCCGCCCCAAGGCTCGTACTCATCGCCTGGCGGAAGCCCATGACAGAGTATGTCATCGGAATGAACGGGTGAACATGACTGAAGAAGTTATTTGTCAGTTCCACAGGGAACATTCCTCCGCTTGCACCTAGCTGTAATACAAGGAATATCATCGCCAATAAACGACCTGGATTTCCAAATCCTACGGTCAAGAAGGTAACGATGAACATGAACGTAAGGGAAGTCAGTATGGAAACCCCAATGAATTGCCCCATGTTCTCTACCTGTAAATCCATTCCCCAGATCATGATCGCATCCAAAACTAATGCAGAAAGCGTCGCTTGGATGAATAGGACCGTAAATTTACTGAACCACCATGCCACTCCTGATGTAGGCCTAGTAGAAGGCAAGCCTGTCGGGAATCCCATATTGAAGGCAATGGCTCCAACAAATAACCCTAGAGACAAGACATAAGGAGCCAGTGCATGACCATAATTCGGCACGTCACTGCTTTTTTGTTCTTTGACCTGTGTCGGTTCAGCAATCATGCTGTAATTATCATCGGTTGTTTTATTTTCACTAATTTCTTTTGCACCATCACTGAGTTTTTCCGAAAGCTCGACCGTTCCATCTTGAAGTGAGGAGATTCCCTCACCCAATTTACCGGAACCTTCAGCAAGTGCTGATGAACCTTCATTGATCTTACCCGCGCCATCAGCAAGCTGGATGACCCCATTGCTCAAAGTAGGCAGATTGCCTGCCAATTGTTCAGTTCCTTTAACAAGTGCTGATGAGCCCTCGTTCAAGGCCGCTGAGTTGGCATCCAGTTGATTGGCCCCATTAGCAAGTTTGCTTGCCCCTTCGCCAACTTGGCTAACACCAAATGCGTACTTCTCAAGACCACTCCCAAAGGAGGATGAACCTGCTTGCAGTTGTGAAACTCCATCAACCAATTGACCAGATCCCTCAGTTAGTTTTGAAAGGCCATTATTCAACGAGGAACCGCCTTGTGCTAACTGGTTGATCCCCTTCACTAATTCTGGTGTCCGTTCATTTAAACTTTGCGTTGCCGCCGTTAATTGATCGCTGCCTTCTACAGCTTCATTCAAGCCGCCATTTAATTGGGTCGCACCAGGAATCAATTGTTCTTCCAGTGCGTTCCTTATTGACGTATATCCGTTTAACGCTGAAACGGCGTTTGGATTGACTTTATTCACCGCATTATTTAAATGGGCCACTTGTTCCGGAAGCTGCCCTAATCCATTCAATACAGGCATTACCTTATCCGTTAATTGCGTTGATAAGTCTGATACACTTGCAGCAAGAGCCGATGCAATTCGTTTTTGTGCCTCCGCTTGGCTTTGAAGTTCATTTTGAATGGCTCCGATTACTTCTGATTGCTGTTCACTGGTCATGCTTTTGAAGGCTTCCGTGTTTTGAACGGCACTGATCGTGCTCTGACCATTATTCGCAATCGTTGATTGAAGTTCCGTTAACGCCGCTTGACTGTTATTGAGGGCTTCGGTAATGCCGGATACGGTACCGGACGCGCTGCTTCCTGCTGGAACCGCTTCTTGCAATTGATTTACACCGCTTTGAATGCTTGTCAGTCCTTGCTTAAGCTGATTCAGCTGTTCTTCTCCGGGCAATTGGCCATCCATTTTTTTCAGGCCGTCATTTAGCGCCTGGCTTCCTCCTGCCAGTTTATTGATTCCCTCATTTAAACTCTGCTGACCTGCTGCCAATTTTGGAATTCCTGTCGATTGATCCGTCAGCTGGCTTGCATTTTGTGATAATTGATTTAACCCATCATTCAAATTCGCACTGCCTGTTTGCGCTTGTGCCAATCCAGAATTCAAAGTTTGCGCTCCTGGAACCACTTTGGCCAGCCCAGTGGAAAGCTGGGAAGAACCTTCTATAAGTGCTTCACTATTATTAGTTAATTCCCCTGTGCCTGATGCGAGTTCGTTCGCACCCTTTTGCAACTGACCGACACCGGAGGTATATTGTGAAATACCCTTATTCAATTCCGACGCGCCACTTTCAAGCTTGTTGGCTCCTTCCAAAAACTCGCCAACGCCCACTTGGAGTTTATTCGCTCCATCTTTAAAGGTTAATGTGCTCGAAGCTAACTTATTCAGATTTCCCGTCACTTCTTTGTTTCCATCATGCAGTTTTTTTGCACCGTCATCCAGCTTGGATGCCCCATCTGCCGCATCGCCGAATCCTTCTCCGATTTCATCCAGTTGGGAGAAGATCGCTTCCGCATATTCTTTTGTGACACTTTCGGCAATTTCCGTTTTCAAATTATTCGTTGCCTGTTTCCCGACCGTTTCAGAAACGAAACTGCGTCCAGGATTCACATCATACGTCAGATTCATTTTTTTAGGATCATCATCCATGACGGTAGAAGCATTTTTTGAAAAGTCCTCCGGAATGGTGACGACCATATAATATGTACCATCATCGAACCCTTTTTTCGCCGCTTTTTCCGTTACGAAATGCCATTCTAAATCATCATTGTCCTTTAATTGCTCGACTAGCTCATTACCGACTGTTAAGGTTTTCCCCTCATATTCCGCCTTTACATCCTTATTCACGACTGCAACAGGCAATTTACCTGTATTTCCGTATGGATTCCAAGCGGAGCTAAGGAATAACCCCCCATAAATAATCGGGACGAACAGTAAAACGATTGCGACACCGACCAATTTTCGATTCGTAAGGAAAAGCTTCCATTCTTGTTTAAGCATATTCACTTCTTTTCACCTTTCTTTTCACGCAGTACATCACTCAATGACGCGGTATTCCAATTAAGGGTCGGTATGTCCGTGGTGCCAAAGCTTTCTTTAAGCAAATCTGCCACAGTTTGGCTGGAAAAGAACTCTATTAAAAGTTGATCTGCCCGAGAAAACATCCGACGAAGGACGTCCATTCCCTTCTCTGCATACTCTCCATCTTTAAACGCTTTTTCTATAAGTCCTGTATCCGGAAACATCGAAATGGGACCTTCCATCGCCTCAATAATTTCAAGGTTTTTAATCTTATCTACACTTTTGGCAAGAGTAAGGCCGCCGTTATTACCAGGAACGGAAGTGATTATCTGCTTAACGACCAATTTCCTTATGATCTTTTTCAAATAAGAAGGAGACACCTCTAATCGCCTGCTGATCTCATTTGAAGAAAGGGGGACATTTTTATCCTGGGTAGAGAGTATAACGATGATGCATATAGCTTGCTCGACCCCTTTTGTTAATTGCAAATCATTTCACCTCTTTCAGTATGTATGTGGATATCACATATCCATAATGGATATTCGGTATCTATAATTAAAACCCGTTTCACTTTAGAAATCAAGTCATTTCCAGAAAAAATTTCTAAAAAAAAGATGAACCCCTCATTACAGCACCATGGGGTTCACCTTTTCTTTTATAGGTCTTTTAAAAATTCATTGACCGCCTCTGGAGTTTTAGCATTTGCACTGTGCAGGTGCGCAACCTTTTCCCCATTTTTAAATACTAAAAGTGATGGAATTCCCATTACCGTTTGCTCTTCGGAAATCTCAGGGAACTCGTCACGATCGATTGTAAACCACTGTTTGTCTTGATGTTCTTGAGTGATCTCATCGATGAACATGTCTAAACGTTTGCAGTCCGGGCACCATGTAGTCGTAAAAATCCCGACCGTCAGTCCCTCTTGGTTGATTTGTTCACGATATTCTTGTTCTGTATTGATATTTTTCATGATTGTCTCCTCCGGGCTTTTCTTATCATCATACTTTAATCCATGAATTAATGTACTCAAGGATTAATATATAATTAATTCCTTCACAGCACAAACGGTTTATCCTAAAAGTATCTAACTCTTGCCCGGATATGATGCCTCTATAGTCTGAAAAAATATTCAGTTGATTTCAGAAATCCGCTCCCTTTCCGCCGACTGTCTGCCAAGCCTCCTCACCGCAAGCGGCTGTGGGGTCTTGGCTATCCAGTTATTCGGCAGGAGTGTCGCAAATTTCTTCAATCTAGTGGGTGGATTCATAATACACTAAAAAACATAATCAAGGTTCAGGCTGAGGCCAGCCTACAGTTTTTTCTTAAAAAAACATTCCAGTTGATTGGAACGGAAGGTGCGAGACTCCTGCGGGGAAAACGTGTCCAAGGGAGACCCCGCAGGTGCAAAGAGCGCCGAGGAGGCTCCCGGACCGCCCGCGGAAAGCGAGTGCCTGGAGTGGAAATCATATAGTTACAACCAGGTCTTGTTTATGTTTTTTCGTTGTTAACGCACTTTTTTCGATCCGTCCGCTCCTCATGGTTCGGGGTGTCACTTACGGACCCCCTTTGGTCAACAAACTGAAAAAAGCCACTATCCAGTGGACTTTCCATTTCATTCATATTGGGAGAGTAAGCTGCCAGGAAACACCAAACTTATCGGATACCCAGCCGAACTTCTTACTAAAGAAATAGTCACCCAATGGCATCATCACTTGTCCGCCATCAGTTAAGCTCGAATAAAGCCTGTCGATTTCCTCTTCACTATCACATGTAAGGAAAATTGAAAACGATGGTGTAAATGTAAATTGATGCTTAACATTGCTATCGATGCACATGAATTCCTGATCCTTCAAGGTAAAGGTAGCCTGCTTGACACTTCCCTCTGTACCTGATTCATTTGCACCATACCGAACAATGCTGGTTATTTTTTCGATCCTTCGATTAAAGATGTGTAATAATTCATCGCTTCCTCCCATTACCTTCGAACATCAAGAAAGGTGTGACCTTCATCATCCTCATCAAACTCCTTTTCATCTTTAATTGGTTTCTTCCATTGAATCATGGCGCCCACCAGTTACCTGAAGCCACGATCATTGTCTGTAATTTTATCGTATTGGCAAAATAGTCATCATCATCTTGTTCCTGTATCGTCCGGTTCCATAAGCGATTAATCCATTGCTGATTGGAGGAATCCACCATGGCACTCACCATGAATGGAGCGACGAAGCTTGTACTATTCCCTTCTTCCACGGCTTTTCCGCTTAGCGTATAACCGGATTGGATATTTTCAGGGTAGCCATGCGTTTCCGCTTTAATCCAATCATTCATCTTCTTTAATTGCGGCAGCGCTCTTTCATCACCAGTCAGTAAGTAATCGAGCGTATAGCGCCATGGGGTCCTGCTGCTGTTCCAGCTATAATTGCCGTCATTCCCCCCTTCTAAAAAGTCCGATTCTGCCGGGTGATATTCTCCCTTGGATTGTACAATGAAGTCCGGGATGAGCCCCGTATTGCCGCTTTTCTCCTTATAAATAGATTGAATGACCTTATACGCCTTATCTCTTACATCTATCCATTCATCATTACCAGTCGCCGCTTCAAATGTCTTAAAATGATTGAGAAGAAGGTCAGAGGAGCGAGTCGATTGTCCGTAGACGTCATCTTCATCTTCCGCCCAGTCCCCTAGTTTAACAAGGGACTGCGACCGATTTATTTCATTCGACATGATCGCATCCAAGATGTCCTTTGCACTCGCAAGATAGTCGATTCCCCCTTCACTTCCCCACTGGCGGTGAGCCAATAATAATGAATAGGCGATATCCATATCGCCATCAGTTGCTGAATCGGCATCCCCTGGCGTATTGATGATTTTACCCGATTTATCCTTTACTTGCTGCCATGCCATTAATGTAGGGTCATTATCACTTCCATGCGCTTTATAAAAACGATAAAGCCCATCAAAGTACCTCTTGTCCTCGCTGCCTGCCATGATTGCCGTTATCATCATCCCATAACCATGCGCTTCAGAAACGGTCACTGCATTCTTGGGCTCAGCATATCCTTTATCATTGTAAAAAATATAATATTCATCATTTTTATCGGCAGGCTGCTTAAGATAGTTATCTTTCCAGGTTTCATAAAAAGTCGCCACGGCAGCATCCATTTCCTCCTGTGACGGATTGTCAGGTTTTATCGTCCCCGCTTGATAGACTGTATGCTGGGGAAATGCCCTCTTACCGGCGACCTCTTTCTTTTTGGTTTGAGAAACCAATGCTATCGAGGCAATGATCCCAAAAACGATCACGCCCATCACTATCAATAAACTTCTTTTTTTCATGGCTTTGCTCCTTGGGTTATGTAATTCAAAATTTCATAATGACTTTTGGATATTTATGTTAAAATAAATCGAATTGTGGTATTCCTGTTTAAGTAATTTTCAAATGAAAAAGGAGTGTTTTTTAATGAAAAGAATTTGTAATCAGTGCCAAACTGAAATGATAGATGAATGCAAAGTAAATGTACTAGGCGAAATGAATGGAATTAAGATTAGCCAAAAGAAAGGACTTTTCAATTGTGTTTCTGCAACCCTAAAGCATCTGTATGCCAAAATTGTGGTTATGTAGCTTTCTATATTGATAATTTCAGTGAATTTATTAAGTTATATACAGCTAATCAACATTTGGAGGACTGGCATCATTAAAGAGAATAAATGCTGGTTTATATATACACAATGAAAGGCAGCCCTGCTTCTACTTTATTGCCAAAATATAAATCTACATCATTCCACCTTTTTCATTTCCATAAATCCTTCGCCATCCAATGAAATATATAGATGTTGATTTATGACTAGCGAAAGTGGAAAGGTTTCCGACTCTTTATCCGAGAAAATCCAACGCCGTTTCCTTGGACCTAAAAGTAAAAACGAACCTGCTTCATGTTCACCCATGAAATTCAATCCATCTTCTCTTATCGCTTCACCATTCCTTACTGGCACACCATTGCTGATCAACCGATTCCCCAAAGCCCTGACTTCATCTGTCGTAATGTTTATTTCACTGATGCACAGGACGTTTTGAGCTGAAAAAGACTCGGCCGCAGATTCGGGTGATACGGAATATCTCGATATGAACTCGACAATGTTGCCTGAAGGGTCTAAAAAATAAAAAGACTGTGCGTCTAAAAAGCTGAAATAAACTTCGTCATCATCCTCTTCCCTGGTCAATTCCACTTTTGATTTCGCCCATGCTTTTGCCGAAATAAATAAATTGGTCGGAATGTTCATGGCAAAATGGTAAAAGGGCTTATCTTTGTGATGATATTTTTTGATTTCAAGCACACTTTCCCCTGCCTTAATTTCAAAAGCATCATCCGTACTTGATAGTAACTCAAATCCTAACACATCAACATAAAAATTCCTCATTTCATTCCAGGCATGACCATACAAAGTGACCTTATTGATAATCAACATTCAATCCCCCTTCCACTTAACAAATATTGTAAAGCAATACTGCATTTGTGCAAAGATTCCGTACTTTTCAATACATATCATTTTATTCACTCTACCTATATTCACCACAAATAACTCAAAAAGGACCGCCAAATTCGGCGGCCCCTCGCTTCAGCCTTATTGAAAGGTTCACTCTTTAATTTTCAGTCCAAGCATGGCTGCAAAGACTATCGCTTGGTCCGGGGAAACTTCGCATCCTTTTAAATCTTCCGGGGATACGGTAATCCTTTGAAAGGCAGAACTGCTAATATCAATTCCCTTGAGCGGTGTCCGGGAAAAGTTCACTTCATTTAATCTGCATGTTTCGAACTTCACTTTAATTAATTTACACTCATAATAATCAGCACTTTCCAATGAGCAATGATCGAATCTCACTTGCTTTAAACTGGAATAACCAAAGGCACTTAAATTCAGGTTGCAATTCTCAAAGAGGACATTCCCTAAGCTTGCGTCAGAAAGGTTAATGCCTAAAAGTTTGGACTCTTTGAATTCCACACGATGAATAGAGCCGCCCATGAAATCGGCATTCGTTAAATCGCAATGATCAAAGATGACATCCGTCAGCTCGATATTCCTGAATGATACATCACTGAATGTCACATTTTTAAAAACAACCTGTGATAAAACGATTTTGTCCATTTTTTCTCTATCGATCGTGCAGTTGGTTATGATACAGGACTCAAGATAAGGCTCATCTTGATAATATATTTCCTGAAAGTTCGCTTGTGTTAAGTCTTGGGGGATCTTTGGCTGTTCAATTTTGATTTTGCCTGACATATTATCACCTTTTCGCTTTATTCTTCAATCACTGGTTTATCCAATCGATAGGGGTTCATCGCCGGTATTATAGCAACTGGTCTACTAAATTTCGACTTAACTATAAACTACATTACAGTGAAGTTCAATCTAAGAATTTAGCGAAAATGACTATTATTTTTCGTTATTTTGTGTCAACAATTTGCAAAAAAAAGCTGCGTCATCAGCAGCTTTGCTTACTTCATGAACGTATTGAATCCTCTTGGCATCCGATAATAATAGAGGGCTGCAGCCATTATCGCTATCATTCCGCCTATAAGAAAAAATGCTTGAAAGACATTTCCTCCAACAGTCGGGGAATTGGATACATAACCGCTTGAAAACAGAAAAAGGACTCCAAATCCCAACAAGAATAGGGCCATTTTTTTAATCCTTCTTTTGAACAGGATATATCCCAAAAGTATGATGATGTACGATGCGGCTAGGATCATAAGAAGTGGAAATAACGGTTTGAATTTTGCGGCATACACGAAATGATCAAAATTCGAAATATCATCTGCCTCTATCGCCTGTTCATCATTTATGTGTGTGAAATACGTGGAATGCTTCCATTCCCAAGGTCTATCCAGAATTTCGCTTCCTTCATACCAGGTACAAAACGTAAAAACCATAAAGAAAAGTGCTGCGATAATCATTTGCAAAAAATGTTTAAAAGTCAAAATCATCTCCTCCAGCTACCATTATACCAATATATGGGTAATTTTCAACCAGACCTAAAGTGATAAAGCAATATGTAAACAAACACTGTATCCTGAATAATATAATCTAACCACTTTTAAGGAGCGTTTGAGATATGATCACTCATGGAGATGACCTCCTTATTTCAGGAGCATGGTTACTCGGCATCGGCACACTTGTAGGTGCAATCGGGCAAACCCGGCAAACTTTAACGAGCACTGACCTCGGAAAAGATCTCGTCCTCAAAGGGAATGGCATTGAAGCCGTTGGAAATTCGCTGCAAGCAATCGGACGTTCGAAAATGCTGACCCCGGAAAATGAACGTTCGGAAACCTATTTCATTTTCGGTGCTTGGCTTGAGGCCATTGGCAATATCGCAAATGCAGTTGGAATAGATATGCAGTTGAGTGGTTCAGTGGAAGAGGGCACCAGGACCGATGCAATCGGCAGTGGAATCCAAGGCCTGGGTGCCGCTTTTGAAACATTCGGGGCATCGCTGACTGAGGAGACCATTTCACGTTCTTTTGAGATCAAGGGAAATGGACTCATTGCAGCCGGTTCTTTTTTGGAATCGGTCGGAAATATTTTCATTTTAAATGAAAAAGTACGGTTGGGAGAACATATTCTTTTACTAGGCAGCTGGACCCAAGTTTTCGGTGCATTTATATTGATCGAGGCCTTTTCACTTGACCCAGAACCCGAACCTGAGAAAGGGAAGGATGGACATAACCGCCATTATAGCTATGCCAACTATTGCTAAGGGGCCACGAGTTCGACCTTCATCCGATCGGGATCCTCGAAATATAAGGCATAATGATCCTTCCCGCCGGCAAAAGGATGCTTGTCGGCATAAAGGGTGGTAACTCCTCTCCCCCTTAACTTTCTGGCGATCTCATCAACCTGTTGCCGGACCGACCACTCCCCCCACGAGAGGTAATGCAGCCATTTCCCCGCCCCTCCATCAAAACCAACGCTTAAGCGCAGGTCCACTTATTTTATGATTCCGTCATAAACCTCTCCGCCGCTATTTATTTTGATAATTTTCAGGCGGTTGGTATTTTTGACGAAAACAGATTTATATTGTTTTTCACCATTAAGTTCAATAAGGAATACCCGTTTACCATCGTTATCCGTTTCCTTATTGAAAGTATAGTCTTCATTGCCGATTTCCTCGATGATTTTGTCATATTCGGGCAAAGAAGACCACTTCCCATGTTTAGGACTTGTTTGAGTTTCTGTTTGCGTGGCTTGTTTTTGTTGTTCATTTTCAGTTTCGGTTTGATTTTCATTCGTTGTTTGGACAGATTTTTCCTCATTTTCATTGGCTTTGTCATTATTGCAAGCAGTTAGCATTGTTGCTGCGGCAATTAACGCGATCATAGATTTATTCATGCTTCACATCATCTCCTATTCCTATATTCCCATTCATTTAACTAAAAACCTGATTAAACAAACAACACAAATCCGAGTGGACATAATGGATTTATTTTGGTATTATAGTTACTCAGGGTAACGATTACTCATGATAACTATATATTGATAAGAGGTGTTTCTGATAAAGACTTTCCAAAAATTCTTTCAGCAATTATTGCTGCTGTACCGGCCGTTTGAAAATAATCTTAATATCCAGCTGAACAAGCATGATTTACACAGGGCGCAATGGTCCATTTTGTATTACTTGAACAATTATGGTTCGGCGACGCTTGTAGAGCTTGCCAATTACCAAAGCGTGGAGAAACCCACGATTACGAGGACCATTGCCCGCTTGGAAGAGCTGGGGTATGTCGAGCATGTGCCAAGCAAAGATAAACGCGAGAAAAGGATGCGGCTTACGGAGCTTGGCAAAAAGGTCTACAGCGAAGTCCGCGTGACAATCGATCAATATGAACAGGATATCTTGAAAGGGATCACGGAAGAGGAACAACTCGCTGCCATACGCATCATGGGCGAAATTAGAAATAACATTTTAAAGTAAGGAGATAATAACATGGATCAATCCAGAACCAGACTGTGGACGAAGGACTTTGTCATCGTTTCGTCCATCAATTTTTTCATAACATTAATCTTTTATTTACTGATGGTGACACTTGCCATCTATGCTGTTAATGAATTGGATGCTTCTACAAGTGAAGCCGGACTCATATCGGGAATTTTTATTATCGGGACGTTGATCGGACGCCTGTTCATTGGCCGTTTCATTGATTCAATCGGCCGCAAGAAAACGTTATTCATAGGTTTGATCTTTTTCACTTTGACAACAATTCTTTATTTCGTGGACCTTGGAATCGGCTTCCTGCTTGTTAACCGCCTGATCCATGGGATGGCAATGGGGATGGCAAGTACTGCGACAGGCACGATCGTCGCGCAGATCATTCCGCCGACACGAAAGGGTGAAGGCATCGGCTATTACAGCATGAGCGCAACACTTGCGACGGCTATCGGTCCTTTCATCGGTCTTTATATGGCCCAACATACAAGCTTCCAAGTCATTTTCAGCTTCTGCCTGGCATTAGGGGTGATCTCCCTTATTACAGCATTCTTCCTGTATGTCCCGGCATTGAAAGTGACGGCAAAAGTTACGGAAAGCAAAGGATTCAAGCTTTCCAATTTCATTGAACCTAAGGCACTGCCCATTTCAATCATCACTCTGTTATTGGCATTCTGTTATTCCAGTGTCCTTTCTTTCATCAGTTTCTATGCCATCGAAATCGATCTGGTCAATACGGCAAGCTTCTTCTTTGTAGTGTACGCAGTAGCCGTATTGATATCACGTCCTTTCTCAGGACCATTGATGGACCGGAAAGGATCGAACTTCATTATGTATCCGGCTTTCATTATTTTCGGAGTCGGCTTGCTGCTTCTAAGCATGACAACCAATAGTTTCACTTTACTGGCAGCTGGTTTCCTCATTGGCCTTGGATTCGGTAATATGCAATCAAGCTCTCAGGCGATTGCCGTTAAACTGACACCGCCTCACCGAATGGGGATGGCAACGTCCACCTTCTTTATCATGCTTGATGCAGGACTTGGATTCGGCCCTTATATTCTGGGATTCATCATTCCGGTAACAGGTTACAGCACACTTTATGTCATCTTGGGCGTTGTGGTCATCTTGACCTCCGTCCTTTACCACTTCCTGCACGGCAAGAAGGAACGTACAGCCAGAACGAACTTGGCTTCCATTTAAATGAAAAAAGGGATATCCCATTGGAGGATATCCCTTTTTCATTTAACAGCTTCTAGCTATAGTAGGTCCTTATTTTATTTCCAGGTCTTCGATATAAAGTTCAAAACTTTTGCTGTTCTTTTTATTTATGACTGTTTCACCTTTATATAAAGTCTTTCCAGTCTTTATATCTGCAATCAGAAGTTTGGCAGGCTGGTATGTAAATAAGCCTTCCTGATTCATTCCGTTCAATAGGAAGTACACACGCCCGTTCTTAAAGGCAGCGGTATATTGCTCTTCTTTATTAGCAGCTATATCCAGCTCGGTGTCACTCGTTAATGTTTGACTGCTGAGGTCAAATGTTTTAATGCGATATTTACCTGATTTCATTTCAACTGCATAAAGGTTTTTTCCGTCTGCATATCCTGATCTAGCCACGTCCAGGCTAAGTGGTCCTTTTTTAACCGTTTCTAATTTTTCCGTTTCATAATTATAAGATAAAAGCTTGCTTTCCTTTAGTTTTTCCTTAAAGCCATCCTCATGATTTACCCCTTTATTTACCGAAATGAATACCATGCTGTTTGGCTGTGAGGGGGCAACATCGATTGGCATCTCAAAATCAACTTGATTAGGGTCAGTAAAGGTTTCAGATACAAGGGTTTTATCGCTCAAGACTTTTTTATTGGCTACATCGATCGTATACAGATGAACCTCTTTTGTCTGCTTCTCATTGTTGGAATTCACATCAATCATCGTTAAAACCTGAATTTTTGAATGGACCAATTGCACATCCCTGACATCAATATTCATGATTCTCTCTTGATTCGGAAGTTCAATTTGGAAAGAGGTTTCCTCTTCATCTTTCTTTTCCAGTAAACCGATATCAAACTTTGCTTCCATATTCCCGCTCTTTGTATATTCGCTATTCACCCATGCGTAAGCAAGAAAATCATCGTCTTCATATAAAGAACTAATGGAATCCTTGCCACGCATAAATGAACGATGTTCTTTTACCAATCTTTCAATTAGATGATCTTGTCTTCCAGTTAAGTTCTCCAAGTAAGACCTTTCGCTGGCATATGTCGTTGTATTGGATTCAATTGTTAATGGTTCATAAAATGCACCGCCATTTTGAAGCGTAGCATTTATGATCACCGGATCAAGCTCTTTATCGCTGCCTTCCAGTGTCTTGAACGTATACTTTGGAAGGCTGGAAGCGGAGGAAGCTACTTTGACATAATAGGTCCCGATGCTTAAGATGACAACCATTCCAATAATGATGCTGCATAAATAACGTTTCACCTTGTTCACTCTCCTTTAAAGTTGTTATACGGTAACGCGATTTTTCAATAACCAAGCACCAAGCCACACCGATAATCCTGTCAAAATGATCCCTATTGCGAGCATCATGCCAAATAATTCATTAGGATAGAAATAGAAATTCCCGATTTCCATTAAAACTGGGGCTAAAAACAACACAGCAGCGATTCCGCAATATAACAAGCCCATTATGATTCCTTTTATGCGGAAACTTCTTTCAAACATGATCGCCGTGAATAATATCGACATGATCATAAGACCGATGCCATAGGAAATCAGGAATTGCGTGAATGTGCTTGGGATGATCAATGACAAAATCGGATTGGCTATCGTGATAGTAGAAATTGACATTTCACTCAAGAGCGCTTCCGGCACATTTGAATTAAATAGGGCATTTTCCATAGGTAAAATGATGATTTGGAAAGCAATCAACCCTAATACCATCAGGAAGATGGACGTAGCTTTTGAAAGGTAGATCGATAATCTGGATGTCGGTAAAATCAATAGACGATAAATGAACGTATTCTTTCCAAACCAATCACGATACCAAATAAGGAAAATGTAAAAAATAAGGGCAACCGCACTCAGCGCTATCGGTCCTACAAACAAGAGGCTATTGGCGATATGGTTAAAATCAATGCCTCCATAATTGGTAATATAAGCGGCTTCAGATAGTCTTTCTTCTTTCATGATATCCCTGGCATCATTAAGAAGGCTCTTCGTCACGATGATCACCCCAGCAAATTGCGAAACTAAGGTTATCAACAATAAGCTAAGATAGATTTTACTGAAACGGTTGATTTCAAAGTTCACTAGTTTTATATATCGCATCATGATTGATACACCTCTCTCATTACATCGACTACCGATTTTCCTTCCTCTTCCCGCATTTCTTCTGTATTGAACTCTTTAAGCACTGAACCGTTATCCAATAAAATGACCTTATCGATCAAATGTTCAATATCACCGATTTCATGGGTCGTGATGATGACTCCTCTATCTTCAATCAGGTGGCTCGCAAAGACATCGGCAATTTGCTCGCGGCTAAACATATCGATTCCCGAAAATGGTTCGTCCATCAGTACATAATCGACGTCAAGGGACAAACCAAGCATCAGGTTGAGCTTAGCTGTATTCCCTTTTGACAATTCCGAAATGCGATTCTCCTCTTTAAGCTTGAAAAATCCCATTAGCTGGTTAGCTCTTTCCGGATTCCAGGACGTATAGAAATCCGACATGAAAACCATGGCCTGTTTAATGGTCATTTGCGGAAGCATGGTTGGTGCGTCCGGAATGAAGGTGATTTTTTCATAACTGTCCTTTGTCATCTTTTGATCATCGATCAGGATTTCACCTTTATATGGCGTCAAGCCCATGATCGCTTTGAGTGTAGTCGTTTTACCGACACCATTTATCCCGATCAGACAAGTGACTTCGCCTTTATTGGCTGTAAATGAAACATCATCCAAGATCTTTTTCCGTCCATAATTCTTGGAGATCTTTTTTACTTCTATCATTTTTCTTCCTCCTCCCTTATTTCTTCCGAGTATTTTTCTTTAACCACACGAAGCAGTTCATCAACCGGTACATTAATCGGACGAATCGCATCGACAAATGTATCGACGGCCGCCAAAATCAATTCCTGCCTTACAACCTGTAAAATCGTTTCATTCGTCGTGATTTGACTGGGGAAATTTCGTTCTGTATGAATCAAGCCCTGTTCCTCCATTTCTTTATACGCTTTTTGAGCGGTATTGGGATTTATATTAAGTGAAGCCGCCAGTTCTCTTCGGGAGGGAATTTCCTGCCCCGCCACGAAATTACCAATGGCTATTTGTTCTTTGAAATGCCTAACGACTTGCAGATATACCGGTTCCCGGGTATTTACGTTCATTAAAACCACCCCCTATTTATTAAAAAAGCCTGATATGCGTGTATGTACTAAGTGGTTCATACACCTTATAGATGTACTATACCCGTAATACACCTATGCTGTCAACAACCAATTCCAAAAAAATGAAAACCCCGAATGCGCAGTGCAGACGGGGTTTTTCATTGGAGATGCTAAAATCTCATTGAAACAGATGATGAAGCAGCCGATCTTTATCTTCAAAAAACTGTTTCACTAACAAATAGTGATTGGACTCCTCTAATGCCACCTCACTCATTCCCTCATCTGAAATTTGGAGGATTTTAGCATCCGGGTAGGCCATGATGATCGGGGAATGGGTGGAAATGATGAATTGGGAACCTTGTTGAACAAGCTCATTTATCCTGGCCAGCATCGATATTTGTCTCAATGGGGACAAAGCAGCTTCAGGCTCATCGAGGATATACAATCCATCGCCTTGAAATCGTTCTACAAAAGCAGAAAAAAACGATTCCCCATGAGATTGCTGGTGCAGCGATTTTCCACCGAAGGAATCGATGATTTTCGACCCAAACGATGACTCCCTGTCCAATTCCTCTATATTCGTAGCTAAATTATAAAAGGTTTCCGCCCTAAAGAAAAAATGATCCTTCGGTTTGTATACGCCTTTTTTCAAACGGAGGTATTCGTCCAAATTGGAATGTGAATCATAATTGGAAAAATTGAAATTCAACGTTCCGCCTTCCGGATTGAAGCCATACGCAATCGCAATCCCTTCAAGCAAGGTGGACTTCCCCATTCCATTTTCCCCGATGACATAGGTAACACTGGGATGAAAAGCAACTTCCTGAAGGTGCCTGATAACCGGAAGATCAAGAGGGAAATGGTCATACGAAGATATTCGGTCTCTATTGAGGTAGATGCCCCTGATATACTGTGAATCATAATCTAGTTTCATTTGTTATCACCCTTCTGTGGCCATTTAGACTGCAACAATCCAAGACGCCATAGATTATTCAAATTGATAGATTGATAATGTTTGATTCTAAATGAACATCCACTTTGGATGCAATTCAATTAAACTTACTGAAATGCGCTGGGTTTAATCTTTCACTCCCGATTCTTTTATCAATGCAGGCAATTCCTTATCCCATACCGTTGATATGAATCTTCATTATCCCCTAATGATGCATCCATATATCTGCCGTTTTGCCTTTTACCGAATGCGCCTGACAGCATGCCCGGTATCATCCCCCTGTTCCATGCGTCTTTTAGCACCTGCTCAAAACGGTCTCGTTTAACATTTTCAACAGAACATTCAGCCACACGAAGTAATTTTCCCTTATCAACAAAATCCGTAATGTCCGTTCTTCCCATATTGGATATGCTCTCGAATATATCGACAGAAATATTTGTATACGTACTTCCTTGATCAATCTTCCTGAATATTTCATCATGCCGATGCTGCATGAAACGTTGATGACAATGGAGATCTTTCCAAACGGAGAGAATGCCTGCTTCACAGGGTTTTATTTCTATTCCACGATTTGACCGATGAAGCCAGCACAATGGCGCAACTGTCCCCATCCCTCTTGTGCTTTTGAAAATGAGCGCTTGTTTTCCTCATTCATTTGGCATTTAATCCACTTCATTAACAGGATGACCACCACGCTTCGCCCAATGTTTCGCTTTTTCATCGACCTTTTTGATAAAATCATTTTTCCCGTTTACATATCCTTTAATATCATCTGGAAATTCCGCTGCCAAGCGCTGCTTCAGCCTACTATACTCTTGTGCTTCATCAGGGTGTGATAGCAAATAATCCCGAAAAGCGAGGTGTCGGGCAATTTTTTCATGTCCCTTTTGGAACATGTGAATATGATGCGTCCTCTCATCCCCGCCTTTTCGAAAAAAACGTCGGCCAGCGATTCCGTTCTCCCCCTTGGCATCATACCCCATCTCTTCCATCTCTTTATTAAAGTCAGCGACACATTCCACATCTTTCACCACTGCCAAAATATCTATTACAGGCTTGGCATGGATGGCCGGGATGGCCGTACTGCCAATATGGTATACATTCATCATTTCAGGCCCGAAAATATCCTCTAATTTTTGGCATTCATCATGAAATAGCTTGGACCATTCTTTCTTATATGGCACGACCTCTACCTTTCTCATGGAAGCCTCCTTGATAGGAATCCGCGTTTACACATTCCGTTTTATATTTCCTTATTTTAACACCAATGTGCATGCATCACAAAAAAGCAGCCGGGATAATAACCCCAGTTGCTTTTTGGATAACGCTTACATTTCATTTGTTTTATTTCGCTTTTTGTATGGAAGCCACATTTTGATCTTTCAAAATAGTTGGTTTCATGCCCCTTCGCTGCGGAATGCCTCTTTCCTCCTGTTTCTTTGCAACCCACATCGTCAGCATCGGTGTCAGGATTGCCGTCACCAATACACTTGTCGCGATGATCGCTGTTGCCGATTCTGCTACAGGAGCGAATTGCGGGTTTAACTCGGCGATGATGAAAGGTACAGCAACTGCGGCACCCGCCGTTGAAGAAGCGGCGACCCCGGCAACGCCATCGGAGCCAGTAACGTAACGGTCCAGTAGATATAAGACGCCTCCGGAAAGGAAGACAACGGCAACGCCCATTAAAATACCCATGAATCCGGATTTTAGGATCATGCCAAAATCCAACCCGAATCCTAGAGCCAATGCGAAGAACGGGATAAGGACCGGTACGGCCTGTCCAAAGAATTCCCGGCATTCTTTATCAATATTCCCTACAATCATCCCGACTGCAAACGGAATCAATGTGGAGACAATTGTTTGCCACGGGAAGGTTGCAAGGCCTCCAACACCGAGGATGATCATCGTGAAGAACGGACCGCTTTCAATACTGATGAACGGGAATGCCGCAGCATCTTCCGTTCTGCCCAATTTTGTCATGAGTGCGGTATAAAGACCGCCGTTCGTTTCATTAAAAGCCGCTATCAGCACTAAAACCGAAAGACCGGAAAAGAGACCGGTTTGAATCCCATTCTCCGGAAGCAGCAAAGCTGCACCATATCCCAATAATGCCGCAAATACGACTTTACCGAAAAGCAATGTAAATCCTTTTCTTGCAATATACCCGGATTGCTTAACATCTATCGTAGCTCCGACACAAAAGAAAAAGACGGCTAATATCGATGCGGTACCTGTTAGCATGGCACCTGTAAATCCGCCAAAGAAGGTTGCCGTGTCAGGAAAAATAGTATGTATCAAGGCACCTATGAACAACGGGACAACCATCATGCCACCAGGGATTTTTTCTATTGCGGCTTTTATTCTCATCACAATCTCTCCACTTCATTATCAAATTTATGAATATTTGTAATTGGAAGTCTAGTTGTGGAGTTAACTGGGTGCTGTTATCGATCATTCAACATTTAATAGTTTGTTCTGGCTTTCAATAAAGTCCTGCAATTTTTTCCGGCTGGGCATGCCATCCATATCACCGGGAGCCATGACTTGAAGGGCGCCAATCGCATTGCCCCGAGTAACGGTTTCCATCGTGGATTTCCCTTCAAGCAAGCCGCTGATCACACCGACGGCGAAACCATCGCCGGCACCTACCGTATCAATGACTTTTTCAGGTGCGAATCCTTTAACATACCCTTCTTCATTGGCATTTTTATAATAAGCTCCCTCTGCTCCAAACTTGATGACAATCATTTTAACTCCTTTGTTTAAATAAAATTCGGCTACCTCCTCAGGTGTTCGGAGCCCTGTTAATACTTCCGCTTCGGACATGCCTGGAAGAAATAAATCACAAATGTAAGCAAGCTCATTAATGCAATCCACCATTTTTTGTTTATCCGGCCATAGGTTAGGCCGTAAATTCGGGTCAAATGAAACGGTTTTTCCTTGATTCCTCATAAGTTTCATGGCAGCAACGGTAAATTCATGGCAGCTTTCAGATAATGCGGATGGGATACCTGTTGCATGCAGATGTTTAGCTTGCCGAAAATACTCTTCTGAGAGGTCGTCGATATTCAGAGTGGAAGCAGCTGAATTTTTTCTGAAGTATTCCACTTCCGGGTCTCCGTCATGCACTTTAGATTTAATGAGCATTCCTGTCGGGTGATCACTTGTAAAACGGATACCTGTCGTGTCGACTTTTTCTTTATTCAATTCTCCGATGATGAACTTTCCGAAACTGTCGTTGCCAAGTTTCGTCATATAAGCAACATTTAAATCAAGACGCGCCAATCCGCAAGCCACGTTTGATTCGGCTCCCGCAATCGCTCGGGAAAAGGTTTTAGCCTCATGTAAAGGCTCTACTTCATTTGCATAGAACATGTTCATCGGTTCCCCAAAGGTGATCACATCTAATTCTTTCATTCCTAATTCCCCCTGAAAAAGGTGTATTACGGTTTAGTAAACCAAAACCATAAGAAAGCGCTTTCTTTTCAATAAAGTCAGATTACCATATAAACCAGTTTTTAACAATACTAATCTTTACATTTTTATTTTGTATAAAATCATAGTTTCAATCATTCATTTCTTCTTTTATACTGATTAATCTACTAAATTTTTCTATTATCATTGACTATTTGGAAAATATTATATATATTTTTAATATTGGTAGCGCTAACATTTTGAATATTCATAATAAACCGTTTTACTAAATAGGAGGTTATTTATATGCATATGGAAAAACGTTATTCCATTCATCCGTCACAAGCCAAACACTTTGATACAAGTGAAATCCGTAAAAACTTTTTAGTGGAAAAATTATTTCTCGATGACGACGTTTCTTTATGCTATTCCCTTGATGACAGGATCATCATAGGAGGAATCAAACCTGTTTCTAAAGAGGTTAAGCTTGAGGGCCATGATTTCATTAAAGCTGATTATTTTCTTCAACGAAGAGAATTAGGTGTATTTAATGTAGGGGGATCAGGAAGGATCTCAGTTGATGGGAAAGTATATCCCCTTCAAAATCGTGATTGTCTGTATATAGGATTAGGTTGTAAGGAGCTGATTTTCATTAGTGACTCAGACTCCGAACCTGCTAAATTTTATTTAGCCTCTGCTCCGGCACATAAAAATTACCCTATTCAACACGTAGCGTTCAAGGAAGTGCAAGGTGATGAAATGGGATCACAGGAAACGGCAAATAAGCGGACGATTCGCAGAATGATTCATGAAAAAGGAATCCAAAGCTGCCAACTGTGTATGGGGATGACTGAATTGGCTCCAGGAAATGTCTGGAACTCCATGCCCCCTCATGTTCATGACCGCAGAGTGGAAGTTTATATGTATTTTGACTTGGCAGATGATGCGGTTTTGTTCCACATGATGGGTGAACCCGATGAAACAAGGCATATTGTCATGAAAAATGAACAGGCTGTCATTTCACCTCCATGGTCCATACATAGTGGTTCCGCTACAAGCAACTACACATTCATTTGGGCAATGGCTGGAGAGAATTATACATATGAAGATATGGATACCTTTCCTATATCAGATATGAAGTAAGACTAAGAGTGGTTTATTAATCCATATGGGGATGGAGGAAACAAGATGAGTTTACTGGACTTTTCAATGGACTTTTTCAGTTTAAAAGGGAAAGTTGCCATCGTAACAGGAGGAAATACCGGATTGGGCCAAGGGTATGCAGTTGCATTAGCAAAGGCGGGTGCAGATCTTTTTATCGTTGCCCATGGTGATAATTGGCAGGAAACAAAGGATTTAATCGAAACGACCGGGCAAAAGGCTGTCTTTTATCAGGCGGAGCTCACGAATAAGGAAAGCCTTAAAGGTGTTGTAAAAGGGTGTCTTGATGCATACGGAAAAATCGATATCCTTGTTAATAATGCAGGAACGATTCGCCGTGCCCCTTTATTGGAATATAAAGACGAGGATTGGAATGCAGTAATGGACATTAACCTTAATTCCTTGTATTTTCTCAGTCAGCTCGTTGCCAAAGAAATGGTTGAACAAGGCAGCGGGAAAATCATAAATATCGCTTCGATGCTCACCTTCCAAGGAGGCAAGTTCGTTCCCGCATATACTGCGAGTAAACATGGCGTTGCCGGGCTGACCAAAGCCTTCGCTAATGAATTGGCGTCTAAAAATATTCAAATAAACGCGATTGCCCCAGGTTATATTGAAACGGCCAATACTGCCGCGCTTCGTGCAGATGAGTCAAGAAACAAAGACATTCTCTCAAGGATTCCGGCTGAAAAATGGGGAACACCCTTTGATGTCATGGGAACTGTCGTTTTTCTTGCCAGCAAGGCCTCTGACTATATGAATGGCCATATCCTCGCTGTTGATGGAGGCTGGCTCGTTCGTTAATCCGCTGATCAAGATATGTAAATCAATAGTTTAAGGTTAACACCCTTAGCCAAAGTGCTTAGGGTGTTTCTTACATCCAATGTTTAACAAAATCAGCTAACTGGCGTTGGAATCGTCATGCTCCTTTGTTATGATGAAGGTATCCCGTTCTAGTTCAAGAAATAATATCCTTTAGGAGAACATCATGAAAAAAAAGAAAACTACCATATCAGATGTTGCTGAGAAGGCCGGTGTTTCCAAAAGTACGGTTTCTCAATATATTAACCAGCGTTTTCGTTATATGAGTGCTGAAACAAAGGACAGAATCGAGCAAGTCATCCAAGAACTTGACTTTCGTCCCAATGATAATGCCCGGAATTTAAAAGTGAAAAAAACAAAAGTCATTGGCATACTCGTAGCTAATATTTTACATACTTTATCCACTGAAATCATTCGTACCGTAGAAGAACAGCTTCAGCAGCATGGCATGAAAGTATTCATATGTGACTCTGCCGATGATCCAGAGAAAGAAAAAGAATACCTTGATTTGCTCGTTTCTACGCAAGTGGATGGAATCATCATCTTTCCGGTAGGAAATGATTTTAAAGTCTATAATTACTTGATCGATCATTCCATTCCAATGGTATTCGTCGATCGATTGGTTGATGGGGTAACTTCCGATTCCGTTCTTTTAGATAACCACGCTGCAATCTTTTTAGCTGTTTCCATGCTGGCTGAAAAAGGACACGAAAACATTGCATTTTTAACCTTACCGATTGATATCCCGATCACACCAAGGCTGGAGAGGATCGAAGGATTTAAAAAAGCGATGGCATCTCATAAATTGGAAGTAAGGGAGGATGATATTCATTCTTTACCCAGAAACCAAATTCAAGAAAAATTGGCCCGGATACTCGATGCAGAAAATCCACCGACGGCCATTGTGGCAGGAAATGATTTAGTATTACGTGAAATCCTTAGCTATTTGAAAAAGCAAAAAATCTCGATTCCCGGGGAAGTGGCGATTGTCAGCATTGATGATGTCGCTTATACGGAGTTTTATGAACCATCCATCACGACAATTGGACAGCCCATTCAGCAAATGGGCATTAAAACAGCTGAGTTACTATTGAACCGGATAACCAATTCGGATCAGGCCCCGTACATTACTTATCGGTTTGCCCCCGAGCTCATCGTTCGAAGTTCATGCTAATTGTTCATACAAAAACGGCAGTTTAAAACACTGCCGTTACCATTTTCAAGTAATTCAGAACTTTACCCTGGAAGTCAACCGCCTTTTGCTGATTCCATGACATTTAGGATAAATGGCGCTTTCGCTTTTGTGTACCCCACAATATCTGCAGGATGCTTTTCTGCTAAGGACATTTTTAAATGCTGATATTGTTTCCGTACGTCCGCATGGCTTCTTAAATAGTCCCTGAATGAAAGTTGATTTTTCCACTGTTCACTTCCGAATCTATAGATATGCAAATGATGCGTCCCTGCTCTCCATTGGCCTTTTCTAAAGAAACGCCTTTCTGGAAACTCCTTATGCGGGACAAATTCATACCCAATCGATTTCAAAGGTTCAATGAACGCGTCAGCTTCAGCTAACTGTTGGACGCCAGCCATGATGTCCAAAATCGGTTTTGCCCCCAACCCCATGACGGATGTACTTCCAATATGCTCAACACAAAGGGAATCGTTCTTTAAAACCTCCATTATCCTCGCTTTTTCCTGATGGAATTCACCGACCCAATCAGGGTTATATTCCTCGATCTTCACTGTTTTTTCCATATAATCACTCAACTTTACATGAAATCTTATGGTCAGCCATCATTTTTCATCACGTGACCATTTTACGAAAGGATCTTGCGTGCTCGGCTCATAGTAAGTTCCGGCATACACCTTTTCTTTTCCCGTTATTTTATTCGTTCGGATGACTGTATATCTTCCTTTATCATAATTTTTGGTAAGATGATATGTCCGGTATGAAAACCCTTTTTCGGGCCCGGTTAACTTTTCTTTAGTTTTATACACTTGGGGTTTATTCAAGTGCTCTTTCACTACACTTTTAATATTCAGCGGCGTGCCCTCAAGCTTGACATCACTTCGGAAATCGGCATCCCTGGTCTCTGTTTTCCCTGAAGGAACGGATGCCATTTCGACCGTATCATGGATTTGTTCCGAGAATGTTTTTGTGACACTGTATGAATAAAGGATATTCATGGAACTTATATTATGCTTCATTTTGCCAGCAAATTCAGGCATGGCAACATTCAATAGAAAGGTGATCGAAATACATACGATTAATATGATAAGCGAAATTTTCTTCATATTTCCTCTTTCTCAACTATGTATTCTTGTAATCCAACTTGTTCATTTTCCTTAGGAATAATCCCAAATTTGGCGATTAATAGAATGGCAAGAAAACTGAAACTGCAAAAACTAGTATTATCACTTGTAACAAATGAAGCCTGTATAATTCGGGATGCCAATAATGAATTCAAAATATAAGAAAAAAGAAACCCTGAATAGGATAGGCAAACCAGATAGTTTCCAATCAATGCCCTCTTGTAATGTACATACTCCGACTTATTTCCCTTCCTGATACTGACACAATGTCTAAATTGCCTAATGAGACCGTATGTGAAACCAATAATTAATATGACCGCAATGACAAAATCAATTATTGCTTCCTCCACTGTTTTACCCCTCCTTGGTAATTCGAACAGAAAATATAGTAAATTATTACATTAAACTCATCATATACCATTTATGATAAAATGATAAATATTTCCCACTTTAATATTGGAGTTGTATCATGAAAATTTTTGTGAAAATAGTATTATCGTTATTTATGTTTCTATATCTATTAATCCTTACAAAGCTCATTTTATTTAAAACCTTCTCGATAACCGAAATGAATGGTCATATAATTTTTTCCCATGGCCGCTATTGGGGGTCCCATAACTTCATCCCTTTTAAAACCATTGCCCATTACCTGTTCTTAGCGGATGTTAACCCATCGATCCGGATTGAAAATATAGCGGGGAATATCATCGGTTTTGTACCTTTCGGCTTGATGCTTCCCTTACTGTCAAAAAGGTTTTCCCAACTCAAATCGATCTTGATTGCAACATTCTGTCTTAGTTTCACCTATGAGATTCTTCAGCTTTTATTTGAATTAGGAAGTTTTGATACCGATGATTTGATCCTGAATACTCTCGGCGGGGTTATAGGATACCTGCCTATTAAACTGTTTTACATCGTTTTCAAAAAGAATGGTACCATTCGCAGTCAAGCCAAAGGACAGTAATGTGCTGTCCTTCTTTTGTCCCAAGGTCCATATTACGCAGCGATTGAAAAACGATTACATGCATGTCCTTATTCTTACGTGTAAAGCAAGAAGATGTTTCAATATAAAGGAAAATATACCCAATATTACTATGGATGAATAAAAAAAGACCACCAGATTGGTGGTTGGAGTTTTTGGACAAATTCGAACAAATCGAGTTTGCCTACATTTTTTTATGGCTTGTACAATGAACGTCGATTTCCGCTACAGGCACTCGCTTTCCGCGGGCGGTCGGGGAGCCTCCTCGGCTTGCGCCTGCGGGGTCTCCCTAGACACGCTTTTCCCGCAGGAGTCTCGCACCTTTCTCTCCAATCAACTTTGTTATAACATTTAGTTAGAAACCATACCTGATGAGTTGAGGGTGTTAGCTTGGGAACTTCATTTGATGAAAGATATATTTTCCGAATTCCTTTTGTCTACGAGGCCACCGGATTGGCGGTTATTTCAAATTCTTAAATCCGTATTTTTCAAAGATTTTCATGGAGGCTTCCGTTTGGAGATAGTCATAGAATAGCTTGGCTTCCTTGGCATGATCCAGGTTATTGATCATTCCCACGGGATATATGATCGGTTCATGTAAATCTCCCTGGGCTGCTGCAATGATCTCAACTTTTGATGAGTTGAGCGCATCCGTTTTATAAACGAGGCCTGCGTCCACATTTCCCGTTTCCACATATGTAAGCACTTGCCGCACATCCTTGGCATATACCAATCGATCTTCCATCTCTTTGAAAAGTTTCATGTTTTCCAAAGTTTGTTTCGCATATTGCCCTGCCGGTACAGACTCTGGAGTGCCAATCGAAATTTTATCGGCCTTTGTGAGGTCTTCCAGTGACCCGATTTCCTTTTTGGAATCCTTTGGCACCACCAGCACCAGGTCATTGCCGACTAAATCGATTCCATTCTTCTCTTCAATAAGATCTTCCTCTATTAATTTATCAAATTTATCTTCTGCTGCTGAGAAAAACAGGTCAACAGGTGCGCCTTGGGATATCTGTTGCTGTAGAGCTCCAGAGGCCCCAAAGTTATAATGAACTTCCACATTTGCATTCTCTTTTTCAAAAGACTTCTTTATATCATTCAAGGCATCTTGCAAACTTACAGCTGCGGAAACCGTCAATTCCACTTTTCCTCCGGCTTGCGGCTTCATTTCCGTTTCATCACTTGAACACCCTGCCCCCGTCATCACAAGCATCATCATCAAAAAAATCATAAGGTATGTTTTTTTCAAAGTCACACTTCCTTCCGACCTTTCATTATAGGATGGCTGCTAATTCAGCAGCCTTCCGTATCCATTCTTCCTTTTAGGCTCACCAGCGGGAACACCGTGCATTTAGCTATAAAGAAGTTTGGGCTGTCGGGCTAGATAGGAAGGCGTACCATTTTGATTAAGATCAAGGATCAATTTCATGACCTCCACTATTCCCTCGGGTTTCTCCAACTCTATTTCCTTATGATAGGACTCTATGGATGTGTTCCATTTTTTCATTTTTTTCTGATCCTTCAATATACTCAGCAATTGTTTTTCAAAAGGCGTTTTCTGATTAAGTTTAAATACAAGGCCTTGCTGTTTTAGATACTGCAGATTGATTTCCTCCTGCCCCGGAAGCCTGGAATGAACAAAGATCGGAAGCCTTTTTCGCAATGATTCACTGATCGTGACACCGCCCGGTTTCGTAACGATTGCGTCAACTTCTTCATAAAGTTTATTCATTTCAGACCTTGATGAGATATAGGGCAATGGTTTGATATGAGGTAAGTTCCATGTATTGATTTCTTCATAAAGCTTGTTGTTATTTCCGCAAAGAACTAAATAATCAAAGTCGGTTGAATTCTTTAACTCATCACCTAAGTTCAAAATCCCTCCCAGACCGCTATTTCCTCCGGATATCAAAATTTTTGGCCGTTCTGTGTTTCTTTGGACACGGGCATTTTTTGTGATTTCCTCGTGCACGGGAATGCCAGTGACCATCATCGTTTGTTTTGGTATTTGACGCTTACTCATCAGCTTTTCTTTCACTTCTTGACTAGGAAGAAAATGGGCATCTATCCCTTCGCTTCCCCACACATTATTAATAAAATAGTCCGTGTACACGTTTATTACCGGTGTGCTGCACTTTCCTTTCATCTTTAACTGACTCAAAAGATATGAAGGGAAACCGTGTGTACACACAATTAAATCAGGCTTTTCTTCCGCTATCAATCGTTCCATCTTATTCATGAATAATTGCTGATACCATTTACATGCACTTTCCTTTGGCGAGTGAACATAAAACAGGTTCTTATAGGCAAGATTGTAGGTTTCCGGCGCATAACGGATCCATGTCAGATAACTATTTGCAATGAATTTTTCTAGAGAGGTATTGGTATAACTGATTAGATCGATTTTTTTATAAGCAATCCCATTCGAATGCTTTTTTAACATATCCATCAATGCCTCTGCAACTTGATGATGTCCCGACTGCATTCGAAAGAGAGGTAAAAACAAAATCTTCTTCATATGTGTCATCTCCTAAGAAATCATTCTGAAAATACAAAATATATAGTTCATGATATCTTCCTCTTACAATATCGTTGAACAAATTCCTTAAATCGATTTTTTATTTCCGACGTTTTTTAATAAGGAGCCGACTCAACTTTTGGATCTTTGTTTTCTCTTTTTAATGTATTTGATAGTAACATAGAGTACAAAAATAACTAAAAATACAACACCTAAATATGGAACATATTTAGGATTAACATTAAAAGCATCCCCCACATAATAACCGGCCACTATAAAAGGGACGGTCCATAGTATAGTGCCTAATAGGGAAAAGAGGAAGTATTTCCGAAAGGGTATAGAAGAGATTCCTGCAAAATATGGACTTATTTGCCTCATCCCCGGAATATAAAATCCCAATACTAACGTTTTTCGTGCATTATCCGTATAGTTTCTTTTTGCTTTCTCCCAGCGTTCAGCCGTAATCCCAATGAATCTTCCATATTTATTTATAAATGGATACCCCACATATTTTCCGCATGCATAAGCTGCAAGCATTCCGATAAAGGCGCCGAGAATTGCACACAGCATCGCTAAACCCATAGAGAGCTTACCTTGGACAACCAGCACCCCAATTAGAAATAGAAGTGATTCTTCTGGAGCAGGCACTCCTACGATGCCGAAGAATAAAAAAAGAAAAATGATCAGGTATCCATAAGAATCAATAAAATGTAAAAGCGTATCTATATCCATAATACCCCCAGAATTAGTTATAAGTCTTTTAAAGAAATGAAGTGTGTTCCTTTTTCCTTACTCTCCTGCAGGTAAATTTTTAACATTTCAATCATATAGCCTGGTGCCTCATTATCCGCTCCCAATGTTTCACCACAGTCATGAAGCAATAGGATGGAACCTTCTGTTGAAGCGCTTCGAAGCTGATCAAGCAGAGTATTTTTACAATGTTCGACTTTCCAATCCCCAAAGATGCCGGACCACATAATCACTTTATATTTCCTACTGAATAGTGGGGTGAACATATTGAAATGGCCCCATGGCGGTCTATAAAATATCACCTTTTCATTCGTGCATTCCGTTATCGCCTTTTCAGTCATTTCCAACTGTTTTCGCAGATGAATTGGTGATAGGACCCAACTTGAAACATGTTGAAAATGATGGATACCTATCGTATGTCCCTCTTCATGCATTCTTTTAATAATCCCAGGATTACTTTTCACTTTACTGCCCACAACAAAAAATGTGGCCTTTATCTCATATTCTTTTAAAAGATCAAGTAATTTTATGGTATATTCAGGGTTTGGGCCATCATCGAAAGTTAGCGCAATCCCATTATTCGAATGTATTTTTTTGGTTATTCCCAAGCTGCATACACGAATTAGCACCGTTGGGATAATAGTATAAAATATTAATAGCAATAATAAAATAATAAAACTAATCAGCCATATATGCATCACACAAAACTATCCTCTCATTATTGATATTACCAATACTGATCCTTTCCCTATATCATAATCATTTACTACAATGCAGCAAATGTTATTGTATTCAGGTAATTCATTATAAAACCTCTCCTTACAATTTAGCATTTTTTTTTCATTATTTTCACTTATCATTATTTTTTTATTTTTGTAAAGGTTGAAGGACATTAGTTCTATTACAGCAATGTTTGCAGTTTTTTTCTTTGAAAACCGTTCCAGTTGATTCCAGAAATCCGCTCCCTTTCCGCCGACTGCCTGCCAAGCCTCCTCGCCGTTATACGGCTGTGGGGTCTCGACTAGCCAGTTATTCGGCAGGAGTCTCGCTCATTTCTTTCATCCTTTAAGGATTACTGTAAAAACATGAAGGATCCCCTATCTTAAGCTTGCTTCGGGATGCTTCCGAGCCTTCAGTTTTTTCTTGAAATTACATTCCAGTTGATTCCAGAAATCCGCTCCCTTTCCGCCGACTGTCTGCCAAGCCTCCTCGCCGGTAAACGGCTGTGTGGTCTAGACTAGCCAGTTATTTGGCAGGAGTGTCGCACATTTCTTGCATCCTTTAAGGGGGACTGTAAAAAAACATGAAGGATAAACTAGTCTTGTTTAAGATTGGTTCGGGGTGACAGCAATTCGAAACTCCTTTTGCCGGAAAATTGATTGAACCGCCAGACTGTAGACGAATTGGAGAAGAAGAGCCAGTTTCCCTACAATATCTCTAAAAAAAGAAGTTCCAGCTGATTGGAACGTAAGGTACGAGACTCCTCCGGGAAAAGCGTGGCCAAGGGAGACCCCGCAGGCGAACGCCGAGGAGGCTCCCCGGACCGCCCGCGGAAAGCGAGTGCCTGGAGTAGAAATCATTACACATACCCACTTCTGGAAATCCGTTCCCCTTCCCCCGACTGTCTGCCAAGCCTCTTCACCGTAAGCGGCTGTGAAGTCTTGGCTAGCCAGTTATTCGGCAGAAGTGTCGCTCATTTCTTCCATCCAAAAAGGATTACTGTAAAAACATGAAGGATAAACTAGTTTACTTTTAAAATCCTGGTTCGGGGCGAGGGCAATTCGAAACTCCTTTTGCCGGAAAATTGATTGAACCGCCAGACTGTAGACGAATTGGAGAAGAAGAGCCAATTTCCCTACAATATCTCTTAAAAAAGAAGTTCCAGCTGATTGGAACGTAAGGTACGAGACTCCTGCGGGAAAAGCGTGGCCAAGGAAGACCCCGCAGGCGCACTCCCAGGGCGGACCGCCCGCGGAAAGCGAGTGCCTGGAGTGGAAATCATTACACATACCCACTTTCGGAAATCCGCTCCTTTCCGCCGACTGCCTGCCAAGCCTCCTCGGCGCAAACGCCTGCGGGGGCTCGGCTACCCAGTTATTCGGCAGGAGTCCCGCAAATTTCTTCCATCCTTTAAGGATTACTGTAAAAAACTCTGAAGGATAAACTAGTTATGTTTAAGATTATGGTTCGAAGCGGGATTATTTCGAACCTCCTTTTATCGACAAACTGAAAAAAAAACACCCTAAGGGTGTTTTTTTAGTTTCTCTCAATAATCTTCTTTATCAATTAAAGGGCACATTCTTCAATTTCAAATCCCAGGTCTTCAATGATTCCCCAATCCGCTGTGGGTTCTTGACCAGCTGTCGTTAAATAGTCGCCGACGAAGATGGAATTGGCTGCATAAAGTGCCATGGGCTGCATGGAACGGAGATTGACCTCCCGGCCGCCGGCCAGGCGGATTTCCTTACTCGGATTAACGAATCTCATCATCGAAATCAATTTCAGGCATTTAGTGGGGGTCAGCTCGGAAGTTCCCTCAAGCGGCGTTCCGTCAATTGCATTGAGAAAATTACAAGGAATGGAATCTGCATCAAGGCTGCGTAAGGATAGAGCGACTTCCACCGCTTCCGCCTCAGATTCGCCCATTCCGAAAATGGCTCCAGAGCATGGGGACATTCCGGCATCTTTCACAGCTTCCACTGTATCTACCCGGTCTTCATATGTATGTGTCGATGTAATTTTACTGTAGTTTTCCTGTGATGTATTCAAGTTGTGGTTATAGCGATGAACGCCTGCTTCCGCTAGTTTACCGGCATGTTCCTCATTCAGGAAACCTAAACAGCAGCAGATTTTAAGATCCGTCGTTTCGCGGATTTCTTTTACCGCATCAATAACATGATCGATTTCCCTGTTGGTCGGACGACGGCCAGAAGCGACAATACAATAAGTACCCGCCTTCCGGCGAATTGATTCTTGCGCTCCCTCGACAATCTTTTCTTTAGTCAGCCAAGCATATTTATCGATCGGGGCTTCCGAGACGATCGACTGCGAGCAGTAGCCGCAATCCTCGGGACATAATCCTGATTTCGTATTGATGATCATATTCAATTTTACCTTTTTCCCATAATGATGTTTACGTATGAGATAGGCTGCATTCAGAATTTCCAAAACCTCTTCGTCTGGGGCTTGGACGATGGATAATGCCTCTTCCTCCGTCACTTTATATCCTTTGATAACGTTCTCCGCTAACATCTTCCAATCCCTTACCAATGTTTCCAAACCTATCCCTCTTTTCTTTTATTGTGTGCCGAATCGCCATTCCTTGAAAAGGAACATATCCTGTTCCGGTTCTCCGCACATAAAACGGAAGATATCCAGTAATAGACCTGCTTCCTGCAACCTGCTGCTCCAGCCGCGGGTTTACCTGAACCACTTTTCCCTCCAACCAACCGGTTGCATGTGCACAATCAGCCTCAATGGGCAATTAACATTTAGCAATATCAATGGAGCGATAATATTTGTTAACCTAAAATACAACAAGTTAACATATCGTTAGAATAATAACATACATACAAAATATTATTCAATGGCCTTTTTTCAATATTTTCCTAGTTGTCCTTTAAATCCTAAGAAAACTGGCACTTTATATGTTAACCAAACAACAAATTAGTTGACATATAAAATGGAAATCAGGCAAACTAATAGTGGGCATTCTGCCAGCACTTTCAAAAAAGGGGGGTAAAAACTTGAAAGCAAGGACGATTTCTTATGTGGCCCTTTTTACCGCGTTAACTGCCATTGGCGCCTTTATTAAGATACCTATCCCTTACATACCATTCACGCTGCAAATTCTGGCAGTCTATTTGGCAGGCGCATTGTTGGGGCCCCGGCTTGGAATGCTCAGTCAGTTATGCTACGTCTTGATCGGACTTATCGGGGTGCCCGTGTTTGCTGAAGGCGGGGGATTCGGCTATATATTCAAACCCACTTTTGGCTATTTGCTCGGATATATACTGGGAGCCTATGTAAATGGATGGCTGATCAACCGGTTTTCCCTCTCCACGATTCGTTCCATATTCTTTGCTAATGCCGCCACTTTACTGACCGTTTACCTTTTCGGCTGCATCTGGCTGTATGGTGCGATGAAGTGGATTGTGGAAACGCCGCTTTCCATCAGCCAAACGATTCTATACGGCTTCTTGTTACCTGTACCCGGTGATTTAATGCTATGCATTCTATGTGCTGTCATCATTCAGCAAGTACGTCCGCGCATTGCAAGATATATAAACGTAAAGGAGCTGAATCACCCATGGGCCAAGCCTACTTTATAACCGGAACTGGCACGGATATTGGAAAGACCATCGTCACGAGTGCACTCTATCTGTCTCTTCAAACATTGGGAAAAAGCGTCACGATATTCAAACCATTTCAAACTGGTATCAATGAGGAAAATCATACATACCCGGATATATCTTGGTTTGAGCAGGAACTCGGTGTAAAGGAAGCGGGGTTTTACACACTGGAACCCGAAACCTCCCCACATTTGGCGATTAAATTGACCGGCAGTCTCATCGATGAGAAGAAAGTCGTGGAAAGGGTTCATGAACTTGAGGAAATGTATGACATCGTATTAGTCGAGGGCGCTGGAGGATTGGCTGTGCCGCTTATTGAACGAACGGAAGGTTTCTATATGACGGCAGATTTCATAAGGGATTGCGGGATGCCTGTCCTCTTCGTATCCACAAGCGGTTTAGGGGCGATTCATGATGTCGTGACGACCCATTCTTATGCCCAAGTCCATGATATAAACGTGAAAACCATTTTGTATAATCATTACCGGGCAAAAGATCGGATTCACCAAGACAATATCGAAACCATTGAAAAGCTGACTGGGCTGAATGGCCTCGCCTGCATCCCGACACTGGCCGATGTTAGAAAAGACTTGAGGATCTGCATCCTTGATTTGCTTGGTGATCAAGTATATACCCAACAACTGAAAGAGGTGTTCGAAGCATGAACAGTCAGGATTTAGAACAATGGGATAAGGAATATGTATGGCATCCGTTCACACAAATGAAAACGTACCGGGAAAGTAAACCGCTTATCATCGAACGCGGCGAAGGCAGCTACCTGATTGATGTGGATGGCAAACGCTACCTCGATGGCTATGCTTCATTATGGGTGAATGTTCACGGGCATAACGAGCCGGAATTAAACGGCGCCCTAATTGAGCAAGTGAATAAAGTCGCGCACTCGACGCTGCTCGGATCTGCGAATGTACCATCGATCTTACTTGCGAAAAAACTGGCAGAGATCACTCCTGGTTCTTTATCGAAAGTCTTTTACTCCGACACGGGATCAGCCGCTGTGGAAATCGCCCTTAAAGTCGCTTATCAATATTGGCAGAATATCGATCCCGTCAAGCATCGGAATAAAAACAAATTCGTCTCCCTTGACGAAGCATACCACGGCGATACTGTCGGTGCCGTGAGTGTGGGCGGAATGGATCTATTCCATAGAATCTTTAAGCCCCTCTTATTTCAACGGATTTCAGCCCCTTCACCATATGCCTATCACATGACTGAATATGGAGATCCAGAAGCCGTGAAAAACCATTGCTTGAAGGAACTGGAGAAGTTAATGCAGAAACAATCCGAGGAAATTGCAGGATTGATCATCGAGCCGCTCGTGCAGGGAGCAGCAGGCATCATTACCCATCCCCATGGCTTTTTGAAAGAGGTCGGGCAATTATGCAAAAAGTACAATATACTCTTAATTTGTGACGAGGTGGCTGTAGGCTTTGGTCGAACCGGTACGATGTTTGCCTGCGAACAGGAAGATGTCGTTCCCGATATCATGTGTATGGGTAAAGGGATCACTGGGGGATATATGCCACTCGCCGCCACCATCATGAACGAGCAGATCTTTCAATCCTTCCTGGGGGAACGGGAAGAACATAAAACCTTCTATCATGGTCACACCTATACAGGAAATCAGCTTGCCTGTGCCCTGGCCCTGAAGAATATCGAGCTAATGGAAAGCCGAAATCTCATTAAAGACATCCAGAAAAAATCAAAATACCTATCACAAAGACTGCAAGCGCTATACGAACTTCCGATAGTCGGCGATATCCGCCAGCGCGGCTTCATGATTGGAGTGGAAATCGTTAAAGACCGCCAAACAAAAGAAACGTTCACCCTCCAAGAGAATGTCGTTTCCGAAATCATCCATACAGCACGGGAAAATGGCCTGATCATCCGGGAACTCGGTCCAGTCATCACGATGATGCCGATCCTTTCCATGTCAGAAAAGGAACTCGATTTCATGGTCGAAACCGTCTACCGCGCCATTCAGGAAGTCTCCATTCATAAAGGATTGATTCCAGCAGCAAACTGATTCAAAAAGATGTGGAATTAAAAAGGGCACCTCAATGAGATGCCCTTTTTTCGCTTGAATTTTGGATGAACTCACCTTTCAAACAAAGGGATTTCCGGCGGCATCCCGGCTTCAGGCAAGAAATAAATGAAAATGGTGAAACAAATGATAAGCAAGGAAAAGATGAATGCAATAAACGAAATGCCCAAGAGAAATTTCTTACCTGCTAAATATAAGCTGATCACCAGACTTGCAAACCCAATGATCAAATAAATGGTGGCCCCAACATAGGAATTTAACTTTAGAGTAATCCCGGTGATGAAAAGCAGCACGAAAGTCATTTGCATGGATATGCATATTCCAAGTAAACGTTTCATTTTTACCTCCTGTCTATTTGAAAAGTTGAGTTAGATATTTAAATATAAAAATCACCCTATCAGCCTCTTCATGAACCATAGATAGCTAAGTGGTTCCTACTTGGAAGATTCACATAGAATATAGTTCTAAAATTTTTTGTATCGGTAACTTATTCGCATGACTCAGATCAACAAAAAAAGGTAGTTGCCACTTTTGAGTCGTTATTGCCTGTTTACTAGCTGGATTATCCCAAATAGGATAAATCCTTATTGCCATTTTCCCTTTTACATTTTGCGTTTTAAGGATATTTTGTTTTGCGAGAATTTCTTTCGGGAAAATAAATTGCCCAAAATGGTCATTACTCATTGAGGTATTGATGACCAATAAATCAGGAGAATTTTCATATGCAAAGGGTTGATTTTTATCATTTTCGTCCTTTTCCCAAAACACAACAAACTGTCCCACTTTATTGGGTGTTATTTTTGCGACTCTAAATCGAACCGATTTTGCATTTAAGTGAAATGTTCCAGCTCCGTATTCTGAATTTTGATATTCTTCTTGGATTGATTTTACAGACAGATTATTAGGTTCATAAACAATTTTGTTTACAAGAGTTAAAGCTCTATAAAATTTATTCATTTCGCTACTCCTATTTACTTTGGAATGAAGCTTCATTGGTTTTTTAAGCATGAACTATGAGGCTGCTAAAACATCATATCAATTTTTTGGTAAAAGTGGTATGTAATCAATCTGGCACGGTCACAAAATCATTGTAATAAAAAAGATGACCCCGTTAATTCGGAGTCATCTTTTTTAATGCGTTAGCGAATGCCTTTCATGTAACCTTGAATCTTTGGTGATAAGGCCATCAGGGCCAGTCCAAGGACGATTGAAGCAACACCGATCACTCCAAAATAAGCCATTTCGGTTTGAGGTGTGTAGAATCTAACGATTTGTGCGTTCAGTGCTTGTGCTGCTGCACTTGCCAGGAACCACAGGCTCATTGTTTGTGCCGAGAATGCAGCTGGAGCCAATTTAGTAGTGGCAGAAAGTCCAACTGGCGATAAGCAAAGCTCTCCAAGTACTACAAGGAAATAGCTTAGTACAAGCCATAGTGGATTGACTAATGCGTCTGATCCACCGAAATAAACAGGAAGCAGGATAACCAGGAATGATAAACCGGCGAACAATAAACCTATTGAGAATTTTTGAGGAATGGTCGGCTGACGCTTTCCTAGTTTAATCCATAACCATGCGAATACTGGTGCAAGGGTAATGATGAACAAAGGGTTCAAAGATTGGAACCATGCCGGGTTTATTTCCAATCCTGCAAAGTTCAACTGTGTCCTTTTGTCTGCATAGTTTGCCAATATTGTTGCACCTTGCTCTTGAATCGCCCAGAACATGACGGCTGCTATAAACAAAGGAATATAGGCAATCAAGCGTGAACGTTCAACAGAAGTCGTTTTCGGGCTGCGATACATGAAAATGAAATAAAGGGTCGGAATAACGATTCCTAGGATACCTACAAGATTAATGAAGGTTTCAATCGTTAAGATGCCTGCAGAAGCAGTGATGCCAATGATGGCAGCAATGATAAGTGCAGCTATCCCCAATTTAGTGAATACTTTTTTCTTTTCATTCTGTGATAATGGGTTAGCAGGAAGAGTTCCAGCAAGGCCCAGGTTCTTTTTCTTTGTTGCAACAAAGACGATGAGTCCAATTAACATACCAATTGCGGCTATACCAAACCCAAGGTGGAAGCTGTAGTTCATGACTGAACCAACAATGAGTGGTGAAAGGAATGCACCCATGTTGATACCCATATAAAATATACTGAAACCGGAATCCCGGCGTTCGTCGTTTTCCGCGTAAATTTCACCGACAATGCTGGAAACATTCGGTTTTAATAAACCAGTACCTAGAACAATGAGTACCATGGAAACAAAAAACATGGAGAGATTGCCTGGTACAGCAAGGACAATATGCCCGAGCATGATCAAGATACCACCGTATAATACGGCTTTTGAGGTCCCGAAAATCCTATCGGCAAGCCATCCACCAATTATACCGGACATATAAACTAAAGATCCGTAAATGGATACAAGGGAAAGGGCTGTGGTTTCATCAAGTCCTAATCCCCCTTTAGAAACTTCATAATACATATAGTAAACAAGAATGGCTCTCATGCCATAATAGGAGAAACGCTCCCAGAACTCAGTAAAGAAAAGGGTGAATAATCCTTTAGGGTTTCCAAAAAAACCTTTTTGAGGTACACTATCCACAATTTTCTGTTTATTTATCGTTGCCATACCTAGCCCTCCTTTTATTATTGTATAATAACTTTAAATTTCACTATTGTAAACAAATATTTAGTATATTTAAATAATTAATTTCAAAATAAATAGGAGTGGCTATCCACCATGCAAGCAAAAGTCCCGATTTCGCACTAAAAAACAGTCCATATAATCTAATAGAAAGCGGCCATCAATGATATATTACCCTAACTTTCCCCATGGTATTACGTTTAATATCACTTTGGTTGCCATGCACTTATTAATGAGTATAGTAAATGGAAAATTTTGAAATATCCCCACCACAACCGTTATATTCACCGTATAATAGATATTAAAAAAGAGGAGGCACCATAATGTTCGGAATCATAACCGTGGTAATGATTTTTTCCATCCCCATACTCGGAATACTGACAAGCCATTTCGAAAAACAGTCAAAAACCAAACATAAGATGCTGCAAGTTGAACTGGAGCTTGAAAAACTTAAACATGAAAACTTCCTTATGGAGACGGAAAAAATGAGGCTGGAACTGGACCAGATGAAATTCGAACAAAAAAGAGACGAACCAAGGTTACTGTAAGTAAGTAACGTTGTTCGTCTTTTTTGTGCCGTTTTAAAAACCTTCCGCCCGTCATAAGAATTGGCTCTTTTCGTAAAAATTGTTGTTTTAAACGAAACTATTTAATGTTGATTGGAGCGGAAGTGCGAGACTCCTGCGGGTGCAGCGGGACAGGTGAGACCCCACAGTCGTTTACGCCGAGGAGGCTCGCCGCCCGCCCCGCGGAAAGCGAGCATCTGGAGGGGAAATCAACCACACCTCACTACTTGGTAAATAGCAACAAAGTATGTGAAAACAGCCTAAGAATTACAATAGGACCGTTTTAATGGATATATTGATCGCCAACAAGAAGGTCTGACAGCACCTTTGTCGGAATGATGAACTCGACGGCCCCCATGTACCCCGGCGCAGCTTCATAGCTGTTAAAGGCGATGACTAGCTTGCCATCTTCATTTATATAAAAGTTTTGGTTTTCATCGATGCCTTTAAAAGCAGTAAAATCATCATCTTCCACCCAATATATCTTTTCCGGATCTTCAGCCATCTGCCGCTTCATCTGTTCCTTGATGTTCTCGCTGATCACCTGAAGATAGCGATCATCTTTAAATAAGCTATTTAGCGTTAACAGCACTTCGTTTTTCTTGTCGACTGTATCGAATTGACTTTCTGTAGAACTGGAAGCAGAAATCGTATCCGTATAACGCTGTACGGATAAGATCGTTTCATTATCCGTCAATATCACATATCCGCTTTCCACCGAGATATTGCCCTTTTCCCCTTCCTTCAGTTTTGACATGGAATCCGTGAATTCCTGATAAAGCTGCTTGCTTTCCGATAAGTATTTATCATTCAAGCTATCTTCGAGCTGTTTATTCTCGAGACCGGATATTGCAGGCGTTTTGATTACTGCCGAAGAATTATTCGCTTCTTCTTTCCATTCGACGAAGGTAATCACTTTGATGACCTTCTCGACTATCGGTATATCACTCATGGCTTTCGCCGCTGCCGGACTGATGTTTACGGAAGCTGTCACGATCAGGAGAGCCGCTGCCGCTGACACGAGGATATTCCTGCCAATCCTCGGTTTTTTCCTTGGCTTTTCATTCAAGGCTGCTTGAACGACATCATTCAATTCCTTTGGTATCGGTATTTTAAGATATTCTTCCCGCAGATCTTTTAATTTTTTTTCCATCTTTTCGTTTCCTCCCTTTCAGTCATGTTGATCCGCAATAGTTGCAGCGCTTTATATAATCTCGTTTTAATCGTGCTTACGTTTTCTTCCAGCACTTCCGCTATCTCGTCCAGCTTCAGGTCCTCAAAGAAACGGAGGACGACTACCGTTTTGTACTTGACTGAAAGTCCTTCCAGGGCCTTTTGCAAATCCAGGTCAGGATAGTGATCCTCCTCACCGCGGCGCAAGTATTCTATTGTTTCATCATCGGCGACGGTCAGTTTCTTCTTCTTCCGCAAAACATCCAGTGCCGTTCGGACGATGATCTTATATAACCAACTATCTATAGAAGCGGCGTCTTTTATTTTGCTACTGGAGGCTAGCGCTTTCCTGATTGATTCCTGCACGATATCCAGGGCATCCTCTTGGTTTTTGACATAGTAAAAAGCAAGTCTGTACAAATTCTCTTGCCTTTCGGTTATCCGGGCCGCGATTAATTGATTCATTTCTGGGTTTTTCATTACATGTTAGAGCTCCTTACATTTAAATTACGTATCCTGGGTACAAAGAATAGACGTTGGTGCAGCCATAAAAGTTTGAAAATGAGCAAGAAAAAGTATAAATATAAAAAAATGAAATTTTTTACAAACTTTTAAGGCTTTTGGCGCGTCTATATAGTAGAATGATTATCGAGGTGGAGTGCATCATGAGGAAATTAAATTATAAAAAAGTCTTTATTTTTCTATTTTGTCTAACAGCTGCTGTAGGAACGATGGGGTTAGCCATTAAAAGCCTTGCTTTTGATAAGAAGAGAACCGTTTCGGCCTATACAACTGATAAAAATTACCCAGAAGCCGATATTCAAACGTATGTGAAAGATAATACGAAAGGCGGGTATTCAGCCAGCAGGCCCGTTCTGCATTTAGAAAATATCGACAAGCAGCTAGAAGCCTACATAAAGAAAGAAATTAAGGATTATGAAAAGAAATGGAAAGCATCCGACGGAAAAGCTTCCGAGCTTAACCTCACCTATACGATCCTCCATTTCAGCAAACAGACCATTACGATTTCCTTCGATAAATATGAGCAAGTGGAAGGAAAGAAGCAGTCTGGAACCCAGATCTTCACTTATGATATTCCATCTCAGCAAAAGCTCTCCATAGAAGACATCTTTGCCACGGATACTGATTATTTATCCGTTTTATCCGATATTGTTTTTGAAGAGTTAACGCAGAAGGAAGAAGAAGGCATTTCAAACAGTCTCATTAAAAAGGAAAACAAACTGAAGGCAGCCAACTTCAATTCTTTTTCAGTCTTGAAAAATACACTCGTTTTCTACGTTAAGACTGATGATTCAACTAAGACCCATACAATAGCCATCAATAAGGATCTTTTTAAAGATAGTTTGCTAGATTCATATCAAAGTCAAGATTTGAATGAGGATCGTGTAAAGGAATGGCAGCCAAAACATATCGTCGCCAAACTGCCCGTGCAAAATGAATGGATCGACCCTTCAAAAAAGGTCATTGCCTTGACGTTCGATGACGGGCCGCATCCAAGTCATACACTGTCCATCCTGGAAGACCTGAAAAAATATGATGGTCACGCGACGTTTTTCGTACTTGGAAGCCGCGTACAGCACTATCCGGAAGTTCTGCAAAAAATGCTGCAGGAAGGAAATGAGATCGGCAACCATTCATGGGATCATCCGCAGCTGACGCGCTTAAGCAAGAACAAAATCGAAGATCAAATCGAAAAGACCCAAGACGCTGTAAAAAAAGCTACAGGTACTGAGCCAAATCTCGTCCGTCCCCCATATGGGGCGATTAACCATAATGTGCGGGAATACATGGAGGATATGAAAGTCTCACTTTGGGATGTCGATCCAGAGGATTGGAAAGAACGCAATGAAAAGAAAATCGTAAACAAAGTGATGAGCAAAGCCAAAGATGGCAGAGTCATATTAATGCATGATATCTATCAAACTAGCGCCCAGGCTGCAGGAAAAATCATTAAACAACTGCATGACCAAGATTATCAACTTGTCACTATTTCAGAATTGGAAAAGGTAAAGAAAGACCGTGAACTTTCCGGAATCACCATAAGTGAATAATAAAAGGAAAGAACCTGTTTCGTGTTTCGGAACAGGTTCTTTCCTTTCAAATGAAATAAGCAGACCCTTGATCATATAGCAAAGGCCTGCTCATTTTATCATTAACCAAGTTCTACATTATGATAAACTTGTTGAACATCTTCCAGATCTTCCAATGCATCAATCATTTTTTCAAATTGTGCTTGTGCATCTTCCGGAAGGGTTAGATCATTTTGTGCAAGCATCGTCAGCTCCGCCACTGTAAAATCGCTGATTCCTGCATCCTTGAATGCTTGTTGTACAGCATGGAATTGTTCAGGCTCGGCATAAACGATGACACTTTCTTCTTCTTCAATGATGTCTCGTACATCAACATCCGCTTCCATTAACAGTTCAAGAACTTCATCAGCCGTTTTACCTTCAATCCCGATGACAGCCGTTGCATCGAACATATAGGCAACAGATCCGCTGACACCCATATTCCCGCCATTTTTCCCAAATGCGGCACGTACATCGGATGCCGTCCGGTTCACGTTGTTTGTCAATGCATCCACGATGACCATTGAACCATTTGGACCGAATCCTTCATAACGAAGTTCGTCATAGTTTTCTTCCGAACCGCCTTTGGCTTTTTCAATCGCACGGTCAATGATCGCTCTTGGAACATTGTACGTTTTCGCACGCTCAAGTACGACCCTTAATGCCTGATTGGATTCTGGATCTGGTTCGCCTTGTTTTGCCACTACATATATTTCCCGTCCGAACTTAGCATAAATCCGACTAGTATTAGCATCTTTTGACGCTTTTTTTTCTTTAATGTTATTCCACTTACGACCCATTATATTCCACTCTCTTTCATCATTGATATATACGAATAGATAATTAAGATACGGCCCTATGAGAAAACCCACAAGGGGAATTCCTTTGAAGATAGGCTATACGTTTACTAGATTATATTATACATCAATTGTATAATTTTGAAAAAGTCCTGCACATCCCTCACTGGCATTTATCGGTACTTTGCGCCATTTTTCATGAAATGCTATGGAAAACATCAGTAGTGGTATAGTATGAAGTGATTGGAAAGGAGAGATGATCCATGAAGGACAACCAAATCATCATCGGGATACCCGGTAAATGGAAGGACCGGACAGAATTGATTCAAACGGTTGCTTCCCAAAGCGAAGGGTATCTATTAGCCGGGAATGTTTTTCATAACAGTGATAAGAACATTACGTTTCAGGCGGAGATCCATGATTATGAACCCACTTTGAAAGAGAGCTTTTCTTACGCCAGTAAAGACGCCTTTTCAGAGAATGCATTAGAGGAAATCAATGACCATACCTTTACCGTTTATATAATAGCCGATGTATCCGATACCGGAACCGTTATCGATTTGATCGATGCCGGGGCGGCGATCCTCAAGGCAGGCGGAATGGCAGTGAAAATAGAAACGGCGGGAATTGCCCATTCAAAGGAAGATTGGCAGCATCTTCATCATAGCCCGGATATTCTCTCGGTATATGCCCATTTTGTCACGATCATCGGAGAGGAAGACTATTATTGTTCTTTCGGAATGAAGGCCTTTGGTCTTCCGGATGCCGTGACACTTAACACAATGAGTCCGAAAGAGGCGGCTGCCCTGCTTAACACATTTAATTATTACCATGTAGGTGAACGGCCTCTCTTTAAGAATGGCGAAACCTTTAGCATTCAGCAAGATGCACCCGACTTTATATTGACGGGCCTTCAAGACTTTAGATATGAAGAAGAACATCCCTTCTACAACCCGTTTGGTTTATGGAATTTAGGGACAAGTAAATAGGGGAGTGATCCGCTCCCCCAGACTGCAGGCAAATAAAGCGAGTGCCTGCAGTTTTTTTTATTTTAAAAGTATTTCCAGTCGATTTCAGAAATCGCTCCCTTTCCGCCGACTGTCTGCCAAGCCTCCTCGGCTCAAGTGCCTGTGGGGTCTTGGCTAGCCAGCTTTTCGGCAGGAGTGTCGCAATTTTCTTCCATCCAATAACGGATTCATAAAACAATAAAAAAACATATAAAGCGAGTGCCTGCAGTTTTTTTATTTCAAAAGTATCCAGTCGATTTCAGAAATCCGCTCGCTTTCCGCCGACTGTCTGCCAAGCCTCCTCGGCTCAAGTGCCTGTGGGGTCTTGGCTAGCCAGCTTTTCGGCAGGAGTGTCGCAATTTTCTTCCATCCAATAACGGATTCATAAAACAATAAAAAAACATATAAAGCGAGTGCCTGCAGTTTTTTTATTTCAAAAGTATCCAGTCGATTTCAGAAATCCGCTCGCTTTCCGCCGACTGTCTGCCAAGCCTCCTCGGCTCAAGTGCCTGTGGGGTCTTGGCTAGCCAGCTTTTCGGCAGGAGTGTCGCAATTTTCTTCCATCCAATAACGGATTCATAAAACAATAAAAAAACATATAAAGCGAGTGCCTGGAGAGGAAATCAACGACCTAGTCTTAATGATCGTCAAATGAGACCATCCGAACTTCCTTTTTTAGACACTAGGGGCTCAACCGAGTTTTTCACGCTTTTCTTCTTCATGTTCCTTCTTCACGAGGGACATGCCGCTCGCTTGGTATTTGAGGATCTTTTGAATGACCGTGCCAAGATGCGCTCCAGCTTCAACAGGGGGGATCCCTCCTTTATGGATGTTGGAAATGACCATCCTCTCCGCTTCAATGGTGCCCAAACGTGGTTTATAGCAAATGTAAGCGCTCAATGATTCAGCACTGACAAGACCGGGCCGTTCACCGATCAACAGGACAATGACCTCAGGTCCAAGGATTTCACCGATATCATCCATCACGGCAACCCGGCCCTTTTCAATATAAAATGGTGTACCCGTATCCAGACCTGCCACTGCCAAAGATTGTTTGAAAGATAAATAGACGTCCTCGACATTTTCTTCGATTGCCTTGGCACTTAAGCCATCGGAAATGATGATTTGAACCGTTGGAGCCTTTATGCATTTGGCATCTATCACCCTTTTTGCTTCATCCGAAAGCTTCCTGCCATAATCCGGACGCCGTAAATAGACTTCCTTATCATCGGCCTTCGTTTTCACCTTGAATAAATCCAAGCGCTTCAAAAGAATATCACTGACTTCACCATATACAGCATCGACGGCCGCTGCATGGTCAAAACGGAATTTCAGCCACGAATCCGTTTTCGGCCGGGTCCCTGACCTGCCTACCCCTATCCGCGCAGGGGTTTTCGCTATCATGGCATCCAAATCTTCCTTATTATTCATTCCCATATCATCCACTCCTAATGGTTAAATATAGTTGGATCACCGGCAAGCTTCGTTAATTTTCCGTTATCCATAATCCCCATCTTCTCCAGCCAAGCTTCATATAATGGGGCAGGCCGCTTATCCATCGTTTGCCTCAAAGTCGCTATATCGTGATAACTCAAAGACTGATAGTTTAACATGCAGTCATCACCCATCGGAGTAGCGATGATGAAATTCACACCAGCCGCCGTTAAAAGTACACCCAAGTCCTCGATATCATTTTGATCCGCCTTCATATGATTCGTATAGCAAATATCCACCCCCATCGGCAGTCCATGCATTTTCCCCATAAAATGATCTTCTAACCCTGCCCGGATGACCTGCTTGCTGTTATATAGATATTCAGGTCCGATGAATCCGACGACCGTATTGACAATGTATGGGTCAAAATAACGGGCAAATCCATAGTTCCTGGCTTCAAGCGTCACCTGATCGATACCGAAATGCGCCTCGGCCGATAACTCGGAGCCTTGCCCCGTTTCAAAATAAAGATGCTGCGGGCCTGTGCCGGTGCCATAGGCCTTCGCTATCTCATTAGCTTCTTCGAGCAATTGTACGTTAATTCCAAAAGAGCGATTGGCCGTTTCCGTTCCGGCTATGCTTTGAAAGATCATATCAGCAGGCGCCCCCTGCTGAACGGCCTTCATTTGCGTGGTCACATGCGCAAGCACACAGTTTTGGGTCGGGATGTTCCATTTCTGGATGACATCCTGTGTCGCATGAAGCAGCCGCTTTACGCTTTCGACCGAATCATCGACAGGGTTGATTCCAATGAGTGCATCCCCGATTCCATAGGAGAGGCCTTCTTTTAAAGAAGCCAGCATGCCATCCACATTGTCTGTCGGGTGGTTAGGCTGAAGGCGCGAAGCTAGCGTTCCTTTGTATCCGATCGTGCCATTATTCTTGGTGAGCACTTCGATTTTATTGGCTGCATGGATAAGGTCGAGGTTCGACATCAACTTGGCTGCCGCTGCAATCATTTCACTATTCAATCCCCTGCTTAATCGCTTTAAGTCCTCGCCTGTCGTTTCGTCACTCAAAATATATTCACGCAGTTCGGCAACGCTCCAATTCTTCACAGATTGATAGATGGTTCCATTGATGAGACCATCTATGATCCGCGACACCTCATCCTCTTCCGGGGAAAGCAGGGGATAGTTCCTGATGTCCGCCAAAGTCAATTCGCTAAGCACCGCTTTTGCCGCAATCCGTTCTTGAACGGAATCTGCTGCAATTCCCGCAAGCCTATCTCCTGATTTCTCTTCATTCGCTTTGGCCAGGACTTCTTTCAACGATTTGAATTGATGGATTTCCCCAAAGTATTGAGTGGATAATTTCATCGTATGATCCTCCTTTTCCTAACTGTGGAAGGTTAGCGTTTTTACTACAACCGGAACGACCCCTGTCCGCAGCAGCCTTCCTATATCTAAATAGTCACCATGTTCCACTTCTGTCTGATCAATGCAGATGACCGGCAGATCCGGTTGGTTCGCTAGAATGGTCTGACCAAGTGCCTTTCCATAATCACTATCCATGACAATGATCAGAGGCTGCTGCCGATTCGGTTTTTTCTTCAGTGCCTCGGTAAAAGCGACTGCAAGCCGGTGAATGTCCCGAAATGATTGGTAAGGTAAATTCGTTAAATAAAAGGCAAAATTCAGCCCCTCCTGCAAAGCATCGTATATTGTGATCGCTTCCTGAACAGCTTGTGTCATTTTCGCGGTTACATCATCAAGCCCGCCATGAAAATCGACCCGATAGACTGGAATATTACGAACTGGCAGATGAGAATCATTCACTTCGATGGTTGCTCCGCTGATTTCAGTTGTATGTGCGCCTGCTCCAAGTACAGTCGCACGAACCGTTTCAACAGGCTGTTCCCACTCCCATGCGGCCAATTCTTCACTTTCCTTGATGGAGGCTGCAAGCATCATGCCGATATCCCGGAAGCTTTCGTCCTCCCGTTCTTCATGATAGATGCAATCACTGACACCGCCCGAGAACATCAACACGTCTATTCGTTCTGTCCAGGATGGCTCCTTCCCAACTAATAGAAGTTCATCTTCTTTTGTGAAGGAGCCAGCCAAAAACCTCGAAAGCACCTTCGCCATTTCATTTGCGATGATTGCCCCTTCACCATTCAAAGGAGAGCGCCCTATTGATTTCAGCCATTTTCCTATTGAAGGAGCAACCTTCGCCTTCGCTCCTTCCCACTCCACCAAACGGCCTCCTATATGCAGTGTGCAGGTTCCGCAAAGCATGCCTGAATGGTATACGGCAATATTCGCTGTCCCCCCGCCAATGTCTATGTTTGCTACAGTCTTTCTTGTCTTGATGGAATGTTGATAGGCGCCGGATCCCTTGGCGGCAATGATTCCCTCCAAATCCGGACCGGCTGCCGCTACAAGGAATTCCCCCGCCGCTTTAGATAACCGGTACACCATTTCTTCTGCATTTTGTTTGGTTGCCGTTTCCCCAGTGATGATGACAGCCCCTGTTTGTATGTTTTCGATCGTGATTCCTGCTTTTTGGTATTCACTTTCCACCATTCTTTGAACAGCAGGTATGTCAATTACCGTCTCTGATACAAGCGGTGTCCTGAAAATGGGACTTCGATACAGAATTTCCTTATCGGTAATTTCAATTTTTGGCACCTGTCCGCCACCCGCCACATTCCTAAGCGAAAGCTCGCTGATAACAAGTTTCGTCGTACTGGTGCCAATATCAATTCCTGCACTGATGATTCGTTCCACCTGTTCATTCATTAAAACCACACCCCAGTTTTACACCACTTGGATTTCATTGCTGTTTTCTTCCTCGTTTTTCGTTTTATATTCATTTATGCCGATAACTCCTGCTGCTCGATCCTTTTCTTCTAATTCCAAAGCTTTCGGAACGGACAGCCAGTAAGCAAGACCGATTCCAATCGCTCCGGCAGATAGCTTCCCGACAATGATCGGTAATATTAAGGAAGGCTGAAAGTTGGCTGTGAATGATAAATGATCACCCAATAGGAAGGCCGCACACACAGCGAAGGAAATGTTAATGACCTTATCCTTCGGCGGCATTTCTTTAACAAGCTTGAACATTGCCAATATATTGGCTACCGTGGCTAATATCCCTGCACTCCCGGCTTTGCTCAACCCGATTTTCCCGCCCATCGCTTCCAATGGCTTGCCTGCATATTTTTGAATCAGGTAAATCATTGGAAATGCACCTGCCAGCATGATCCCGATATACCCCGCCGTTTCCAGGGCACGGAACTGGTCTGCCTTATCGGCCATGATCGGATGGAAGCCCCAAGCACCAAATACTTTGGAAAACAATCCGGTGAAAATTTCCACGATCGAAAACACCAGCACTAGTTTAATCGCGGCGTCCAATATTTTTCCAAACCACATGAAACCTTTGATCATCAAATCCGGCAGGAAATAAAGGCCTAACGCAAGCAAGACCACAAAAATAAGAAGCGGGGAAAGGTTCAGGGCAATTTTCAAATAGCTCAACGCGAATTCGTATGTAGAATCCGCATTCGTGGAAATCACCTCGCGGATTTTCGAATTCGTCGCCACCACCAGCACGCTTGAGATAAAAGCGCCAATAGGAATCGTCAGGATTCCTGACATGACACCAAGTGCCATGTATTTATGATCACGCTTTTCCAGCATTGCAAGCCCCATTGGGATCGAGAATACAATCGTTGCCCCGGACATAAAGCCGACAATCATCGCCATGATCCAGCCTTCATATGATTCCTTCAGCTCGGCCGCTAATTGGTAACCCCCCATATCAGTCGCCAAAATCGTTGTTGCGGCGAGGGCTGGATCTGCACCGATCGCAGCGAAAACCGGGCCGCATACTGTATTGATGAACCAAGATAAATAAGGGATCGAGGCCATGATTCCAGCTGCCGGGATAAATATATGGCCAACGGTATGCAAACCTTCCATGAACTGTTTCCCCAAGCCCTGCTCACTGTCTTTAATCGATGCAATGGCACCGACAACGGCACACACCATAATGATATAAATAACGAATTTACCTACCATTTCCATACATATTCCCCCTGAATTCCGATTTGATTTGGCCTATCGACTTAAAAAAAGGGTATAAAAAAGACGCCTCTTATAGCCCAAACTTAGGTTTTTCGGCAGAAATCCCTGCCTACAACCAATTTGGTCCATCAAAGCGCCATTGCTTCATCTATTTACTTGTTTTTGATCATTTGCAATGATTCGACGTGCCACCGTCTCCATGGAAAGCTGCTTATCCATACTAAGCCTTCTCAGCTTATTGTAAGCGATTTCTTCGCTGACATTCTTCCTTTTCATGATGATTCCTTTTGCCTTTTCAATGACTTTTCGATTTGTGAGCGTTTCATCCAATTGAGCATTTCGTTCCTGATACTTCTTTGTATTGGCTGCTTGCAGCAAAGCTATCTCCACTGCCGGAATCAGATTCGCCTCCGTAATTGGCTTTACAAGATATCCGACGATGTTCGCTCGCTTCGCCTCGTCGATATATTCACGCTGGCTGAATGCAGTTAAAAGCAGGACCGGAATCTGAAAGGTATTGGATATCACATCGCTAGCCTTAAGCCCATTCATTTTCGGCATTTTGATATCCATCAAAACGAGATCCGGCTGCAGTGCATGTGCCAATTCAATCGCCTTCTCGCCATTACGGGCATGTCCAACCACATCGAAGCCTGCATCCTTGAGCATGATCGTTATATCAAGCAGAACAATCGATTCATCCTCCACGACCAAAATCCTCTTGTCCACTTCTCCCACCTACCTCTTGTATGGAAATCTTACAGAAGCCAGGGTACCTTCTTTAATCCGCTGAATCGAAAACTCCCCATCCAAATCATTTTCCACCGTCATGCGGATGATATCCAGCCCCAAAGAAGGTTTCACTGCAGGTGAATATCCGATGCCATCATCTCTTACTTGAAGTTCCAATTCAGGACCGTCCTTTTGCAAGGATACGGTTATATTCCCTTCCGTCCCTTCCTTGAAAGCATGTTTCAAACAATTATGAATGAGCTCATTCACCACCAGCGCGACCGAAATGCCAATGTCGGAATCAATCGAATGAAGCTCACCCCTATATTCAATGCTTACGCATTGGCGAGCTTGCCCCTCCGTATGAACGATCATATCGCCTATTTTTCTAATAAGCTCCAGCAGATCCACATGATCGACCTGACTGCTTGCCAAAATGATTTCATAAACCGACGATATGCTTAACACCCGGTTCAAACTGACCAATAAATGGGGCTTGCTTTCTTCAGGGGCTCCTAACCTCATTTGCAGCCGAAGTAAACTGGCCACTGTCTGCAAATTATTCTTCACCCTATGATGAATTTCACGAATCGCTACTGACTTGCTGATCAGCTCCCTTTCTTTATCCCGCAGTTCAGTCAGGTCCCGGATGATGATGAACGTTTCATTGGAATTCTTGTTGCCCAAATGGAATTTCTTTAGTTGGATAATCTTTTTACCAATGTTCATTTCCTTCATCAAAATGTCCTCTTTTGAAGCAAGAACATCGGCAAAGCCAGGAAAATAATCGAAAATCGATTCACCTAAAACACAGTCCGTCAAACATATTTCCGATACTAAATTAATGGCAGCAGGATTCGTATAAACAAGTCGGTTTTGGTAATTAATCAGGAAAATGGACTCCTCGATAAATTCAGGAACTAAGGAATTTTGTTGATCTTGCCTATCAAACTGATTGAAAGACTCAGGTTCTTCATGAATCACCTTTTCCATGATCAAAACGGCGATGACACGATTGCATTCCCCCTTGATTGGAACGACACTTTGCTGGACCATCGCTCCCTCTTGAGTCAATGCCCGATTCACGAACATGTCCTTTCCGGTACGCAATACATAAAATACGGCCGGTTCGAATGCCTCATAAGCAAATTTACCGACAACCGGATGATCGTAAACCGATTTAACGGAGTGTCCGCATGCCTCTGCAACGACAATGGCATGCTTCCCTTCACGCACCGGACAATCAATAAACACATTCGCTTTATTCAAATCGGCTATCAACGGTAAATTCGTTGATAGGTTTTCAAGAATTTGAATATCACTGTCCAATAAATGAGTATGCAACGCACATAAATCCCGGACGGTCATTGTCCGTTCCATAGGCAAAACCCCAATAAACGTTTATTCATGGATATTATTATTGATTATTATAGATACCGGCTTTATTTTTGTCAATATTCAAAATATTCTAATGTAATGTATTCTAACATTAGATAGCGATATTTAAAACGATTGACCCATATTCTTTTCAACTCACTTGTGGAACAAAATCACCACTTTTCGTCCATATGACCACCGTTCCTTTTTGCATACTCATGAATTCCACCTCTTCTGGTTATAGTAAAAAAGAAAATAACGGAGGAGGTACATTCCATGAAAAGTTCAAAGGAGTTTGTTGAAAGCATACAAGAGCAGCAAAAAAAGCAAGAAGGCAATATGCGCCGTCAAGGTAATGGGAATCCCGCTCAGAAATTACCGAATAAAAAACACTAATGAAGACAATCTTCAAAAGATCCCAGCTTTAATATAGGCTGGGATCTTTTCAGTCTGATGCACTTTTCTTCTTCATCTCTTCGATTTCTTTTGAGAATGTTTCTTCTATCTCTTTTTTATTTCCATATAAAAAGAGATTATCCCCTAATTTGATTTTATACTCATATAGCTCTTTTCTGATTTTCACTTCTCCGCTTTCAATAAATAAAATATTGATATCGGCTCCATGTGAAATGACATCAAAGGCTTTGACATCGATGAACTCCGAGCCCTCATAAATATCGATTTCCATGACCACGTCTTCATCTTCTAAAAATAAGACCTCTTCTATCGGGTGTTCCCATAATTCATAATGATTGTACATTTCACTTTTCATCTTATTCGATAATCTATTATTCAAAAATGGAACCTTCACTAAAATGGTTAAAACCAGCAGGATTCCAATAATGATGCTTAACTCCATCAAACGCAGATCATCTGTAAGCAATGTACTGATCGATGAAATGATGACAGCAAGCGAGAATGCACCAAATAAAATTAAGAACATGCTTATTTTCCTTCGAACGGGATGATCGATGATGGATTTTGACTCGTCAGTTGTAAAACCAGTGCCCGTCAGCATGGAAATAACCTGAAATCTTGCCACTGTGCCTTTTAATCCAGTCAATTTCAACAAGGTGACCGATATTTCAATTACAAGAACAATGATTATAAAATAAAGCAGCATAAAAAGTACATTCATCAAAATGATCACTTCCTCATCTATGGTTTACCCCAATCACGACAAAAGAAATCTCATTCGACGTTCATTTTAAGTTTCCACCAATAGCTGACAAAGCCAAAAAAAAACAGTAAGATCCAAATTTGAATCCTACTGCGTGTTTATTTACTATTTCTTAAATGGTCTTCAGCAGCAATTTTTTTAACAGCGGTGTAAATTGCTCTGGCAATTCAGCTACACTCGGAATCATCAGGCGTTCTTTGCCATAGATGTTTTTCATCGTCATCTCTTCACTCTCATCGATGCCTCCATCCGCTAAAAACAGGCCGATGACTTCGATGCCCTTTTTCCTGGCTTCCGAAACAGCAAGGTGTGTATCGACAATTCCATTTTGATCATAATCGCTTGCCGCCGGCTCACCATCGGAAAATACGAGCAAGAAACGGTTTTTTTCGCGCCTTTTTTCCAATTCCATTGAGGCAACCCTGATACTGTATCCGTCGCGGTTGTCTTCCTCTGGCTCAAGCTGCATAATTTTAGCTCCTGAGTTTAGATAAAGAGAATCGGAATGGGACTGGATCACATGGAAGTAGTTTGGCTGATATCCTTCCCTCACTTCATTGGCATCTTCCCAGAAACCCACGATCGAGTGGGGGATCCTTAATTTCTTCAGCACTTCATGAAACAGGACGACCCCTCGTTTCGTTTCATCCATTTTGTTGTGCATGGAAGCCGAGCAATCGATAAGCAATGTGAATACCGCATCCATTTCATTAGAATCCTGGTTCTTTTTATAAAAGACCCTTGGATTTTCTTCAAATACAAGCGGCAGTAATTTCTTTGATAAACGGCCAAAAACCAAATCTTTTCTTGGTGCGTTCTTTTTATTTTCCAGCGTCTTTTCAATGGTACTGGAGAGTTTCCTCTTGAACGGTTCGATATCCGCAACAAACTCTTGGTAGCGTTTCTCTTCCATAAGTGTTGGTACTTTGGCTTCTTTGATTACCTGAACGACGTCTTTATTTTCTTCACCAAATGGATGTTCACCGCTTTTGCCCATATTGGTTTGTTTCTTCTCCAGCGTTTCTTGCTGATTGTATTCCTTTTGTTGACTTTCCCCTGATGAACCCTGGATTGAAGCCAGTGCTTGGTCGGCATCTTCCGCTTCCCGGGCACCTCCGCCCATCAGGCTTGTTTTCGTTCCCTGCTCCAATTCAAATTGGAGAAACGTCGAATTACTTTCGCCGTTCTTGTTCTCCCGATGCCAAGTCGAGAATTTTTCATCAATGAACTCACTTTTTTCTTCGTCTGCATCATCTGTATCATCGTTCAACAGTTCATCATTTCTAGTCAGTTCATCAAATAGGGTATTTGCTTTATACTTTTCCACACTTGCAATGGGGAAAATGAAATATTCATTCATCGTATCTTCGTACCCATCGTTCACACGGAAAACGATTTGCTCGCAAATCCTCGTGATATCACTGGTTTTAGTGGCATCAAAGACCGCATGGATGAACGGTTTGAGTTTCTCCAGTTCTTCCAGCTGCCTTTCGTTGGCCCTAGGAAAAATCGGATCCGGCCTGTCGGATTGAAGCAGTAAATATATGAGGCAATATAATTCATCCAGTGCAAAACTTCTTGTGACATTCGTCGCCAATTGGCTTTCGAAATATTGTTTAAGGTAAGCCCCCCTTACCGAAAACCATTTTTTCGTGCCTGGTCTTTCTTTCTTCACCAATTCTTCCAATCGCAAATCTTCCAGCAAAGCGAATAATTGGGCTGCAAACTTCGGGAGTGAACTTTCCCCGATGCTGTCCTGATACTCCTTCATGCTCCGGATTGTTGTATGATGCAGCGTGCCTATCGTTCTAAGAAGCACGTCCGTTTTCAGCCCCGCTTCCTTTACTTCCTTATTGCCATTTTCCCAAAAGTGGCTGGCAGTGACCTTATTCTCGATCAGATCAATGAAGGAGCCATAATTGTATTCGAATTCCAGCTCAGGAATGCCGGATAAAACAGTCGAGAGATCCTGAAGCTGTAAAAAAAGTGCCGTATCTATTATTGAATCATTGAACCGGATATACTTCATGAGGCATTCTCCTAGTTAGAATAATGTGTCAGCCAAGTTCTTCACGAACTCACGCTCCCGTTCCTCGTCCAACTTATCCACAATGGAACGAAGAATCGCCCGTTTCGGCGGGATCAACACACTCAGATCGCAAGCATCAAGCAAAGCCCTGATCGACGCCGCATCTTCAGCCACCTTCCCTTGATTCACGGCATTTATCAAATCACTCGACAGTTTAACGAACAAGTCAATACTTCTTGGGTCCTTCAGCATTGTATTGGTTTCTATCAATTGCTTTAACTGCTCCCCTTCGATATAAGGAACTTCAATGATGACAAACCTATTTTTTAGCGCTTCGTTCAGCGGCACTGTCCCGACATACCCTTCGTTGATTGCAGCAATCACATTAAAGCCTTCTTTTGCCGTTATGACTTCATTCGTGAACGGATTCGTTATCGTCCTTCTGTAATCAAGCACACCATTGATAAGCGGCAGAGTCTCCGGTTTTGCCATGTTGATTTCATCTATATATAAGAAGTGACCGTGATTCATCGAATTGGTCACTGGTCCAGGTACGAATTCTATCACTTGTTTTTCCTCTTTGTAAGCCAGCGTCTTGAAGCCCAATAAGCTTTCTGCATCCAAGTCGACTGAGCAGTTGACGCTGAACATCGGCTGATTGAATAAGTTCGATAAAGTCTCGGCAAACTTTGTCTTTCCAGCCCCTGTCGGACCCTTCAAAAGGATATTCTTCCCCATGCTCAAGGCCGTGATGGCATCCACCATCAACTCCATCTCGGGAGGCAGATATCCGCCGCTCCTGATCAATTCCTCAAATTGAGCAGGATTCTTTTTGCTTGCTTGTAATATATTTGCTATTTCTGTTGGTAATCGATTGATCATTATGTTCCTACACCCCTTTCTGAACATTTTAAGGCTCTTTCCCATTAAAAACAAACACTAAGAAAAGGAGCTGTCATCAAGACAGCTCCCCGACTGTAGATAAACCCGGAGTAAAGTGAGTTTTTCATTTCAGAAATCCGTTCCTTACTCTAACCAAGGCTCATCAAAACTAACTGAGTGTCGCAGCTTTCTTCCATACAATAAGAGTTCATAAAACAATAAAAAACCATATGAAACTAGTTCGCTGCAGCTTTTTATGAAAAAGACGTTCCAGCTTGATTTCTGAAATCCGCTCCCTTTCCGCCGACTGTCTGCCAAGCCTCCGCACCGCACGCGGCTGTGGGGTCTGGGCTCGCCAGATATTCGGCAGGGGTATCGCAAATTTCTTCAATCCACTAAGGGTTCATAGAACAATAAAAAACCATATGGAACTAGTTCGCTGCAGCTTTTTAGGAAAAAGACGTTCCAGCTTGATTTCTGAAATCCGCTCCCTTTCCGCCGACTGTCTGCCAAGCCTCCTCACCGCAAGCGGCTGTGGGGTCTTGGCTAGCCAGATATTCGGCAGGGGTGTCGCAAATTTCTTCAATCCAATAAGGGTTCATAAAACAATAAAAAACCATATAGAACTAGTCCGCTGCAGCTTTTTATGAAAAAGACGTTCCAGCTTGATTTAAAGAAATCCGCTCCATTTCCGCCGATGCCAAGCCTCATTAAAACAGGGGACGGGTGAGAGCATTCCGAACTCACTTTTGTAGACAAACTAAGGAGCTGTCATCAAGACAGCTCCTTTCAAGATTCGATGTTAGAGAATGGTATCCCTTAATAGGCTTCCTTAGGGTCACCTTTCAATAGGTATACCATATAGCCCAATACACCGCCGATGATGGCAGGAATCACCCAGCCCACCCCTACACTATATAGTGGAAGGTATTGAGTGAAAAGGTCCGAAACGGCATCCAGTTTAATGCCTGATGCCACTATTCCATCCATTATGCTGATGATGGCCGTTAATAACAAGCTTCCTAAATATACCTCTGATTTCCCTTTGAATAAGGAATGGAAGAACGTAAGAACAATCAAAACGATTGCCACGGGATAAAGCGCCGTTAACACAGGCACTGTAATGGAAATCAGCTTGGTCAAACCTACATTGGCAACGGCCGCACTGAAAACGGAGAAGATGACGACATAAGATTTATACGATACGGCAGGCAGTATTTTATTGAAATACGTAGCACAAGCCGTTATTAAACCGATGCTTGTAGTCAGGCAAGCAGCGATTACAATCAACCCTAACAACACGGCACCAGCCGGTCCGAAAAAATGGTTCGAGGCTTGGGCCAAAACGTCTCCGCCATTACCCAGTTGACCGAGTTTTTCCACACTTGTTGCACCTACATAAGTTATAGACGCATAAACGATCACCAACAAGGTGGCAGCGATTAAGCCGGCTTTCATACAGAAGTTCAACACTTCTTTTCTTGATGTTATCCCTCTATCTTTGATCGCGTTGATGACGATGATCCCAAATGCAAATCCGGCCAGCGTATCCATGGTCAAATATCCTTCTTTAAACCCCTTAAAGAAAGAATTATCTGAATAATCAGCCGCTGGTGCCTGGATTTCACCCATTGGGTTAATAATTGCGACCACAATGAGAATCCCGATGAAAATTAATAATAAAGGTGTTAATATTTTTCCGACGATATCGAGCATTTTTGATGGATTGATGGATAATAAACAGGCAATCCCAAAGTATATGATCGTGAATATCAGCAATGGTAAAAATCCGACATCATTAGATAGGAAAGGTTTAATCCCTATTTCGTAGGATACACTCCCCGTTCTGGGAAGTGCGAAAAGCGGTCCCAAAGATAAATAAAGAACGACGGTGAAAATGATGCCGAATAAGGGGTGTGCCCTGCTTGCAAGCGATTGAACATCATTTTTCCCTGAAAAACCAAAGGCCAATATTGTAATGAATGGCAGTCCAACACCAGTAATGATGAACCCTAAACTGGCCGACCATAAATTGGTCCCCGCGGATTGACCGAGCATGGCAGGGAAAATTAAGTTTCCTGCACCAAAAAATAAAGCAAAAAGCATTAATCCTGTTACAATGACGAAAGACAGCGGTGCTTTCTGTGACATATAGAGCCCTCCATTGTTTTGTGATTATCTTCACCAAGAAAAGAGTTGTCCACAATTTCCGAAAAAAAATGACATGAACTTCGAACCATTCTACTGATCTGTTAAAATGGACCTTCATGAAACTATGAATCATCCATAACTCTTCTTACTATAAAATCCGGCGGAACGTTTGTCAAAGCTATTTCATTCATTATTCGGAAAAATCTTTCTTTTCTAACTTCTTTTTTAAAAAACGAGAGAAGCATTTAGATACAACAGAAAAGTTGAGTAAAAAGTACTGCAATTTATTTTGCAGGAAAAATGTTTTAATATTCAGATATTATTTCAAACTATATAAAAAAAAAAAAAACAGGAGGCGCATACATGAATACTGAAAAAGAAAAGATGGTGAGCGGGAAACCTTACATCGCCGCTGATCCGGAATTAATCAGAGATAGTGAAAATGCCAGAAGGTTGACCCGGTTATACAATCAGACAACGGAAAGCGAAGGGGATGAACGGACCGCACTGCTGAAACGGCTTTTAGGTTCCACTGGGCTAAATGTATATATTGAACCCACTTTCCGTTGTGACTATGGATACAATATTTCTGTCGGGGAAAATTTTTATGCTAATTTTGATTGTGTCATTTTGGATGTTTGCGAAGTGAAAATTGGCAGGGACTGCATGTTGGCTCCCGGAGTGCATATCTATACAGCTACACATCCGCTGGATCCCTTTGAACGCAGTTCTGGAGTGGAATACGGAAAACCGGTTACGATAGGGGATCATGTATGGATTGGAGGAAGGGCCATCATCAATCCTGGCGTTACAATAGGGAGTCATTCCGTCGTCGCCTCAGGGGCCGTCGTAACAAAGGATGTTCCTGAAGGCGTTGTTGTCGCTGGAAACCCAGCGAAGGTCATCAAGCATATCGAAGGAATTAAATAAGCAGAGACCACTGAGTGGCCCTGCCCCTGTTTTACGTTAAATTTTCCTCAAGGCTTCCGCGATTGCAGTATCGCCAGAGATTAAATCAAATGAACGCTTATAGGTATTTTCATCGGTCAATGAAGCAAGGATCGTTCGAGCCACATCTTCACGGGCAATCGAGCCTCTTTCCAATTCCTCGGCGGCGGTCACTTTGCCCGTTCCCGGTTCATTAACCAGACCGCCAGGCCGAATGATCGTATAATTTAAATCGCTTTGTAACAATGCCCTATCCGCATAGTGCTTGGCCACATAATAGGGTTTGATGGCTTCATTCCAGTTTTCGCGATTATTGGCCTGAAAAGCACTCACCATGATGAATCGGTCGATTCCCAAGATTTCTGCCGCTTCAATCGTTTTAACTGCACCATCCAGATCAATCAACAGCGTTTGATCAGCACCGGTGCTACCCCCGGACCCTGCTGTGAACACGATGGCATTGCAGCCTTTTGCCGCATTGGCAATCTCATCCACTGATCCAGTTAAACTGACGACTGCAGATTCAATTCCATTTTTCTTAAAATGC
>NZ_KV440950.1:830000-891701 GCF_001636405.1 Peribacillus frigoritolerans | reverse complement strand
TCCATAACTCTTCTTACTATAAAATCCGGCGGAACGTTTGTCAAAGCTATTTCATTCATTATTCGGAAAAATCTTTCTTTTCTAACTTCTTTTTTAAAAAACGAGAGAAGCATTTAGATACAACAGAAAAGTTGAGTAAAAAGTACTGCAATTTATTTTGCAGGAAAAATGTTTTAATATTCAGATATTATTTCAAACTATATAAAAAAAAAAAAAACAGGAGGCGCATACATGAATACTGAAAAAGAAAAGATGGTGAGCGGGAAACCTTACATCGCCGCTGATCCGGAATTAATCAGAGATAGTGAAAATGCCAGAAGGTTGACCCGGTTATACAATCAGACAACGGAAAGCGAAGGGGATGAACGGACCGCACTGCTGAAACGGCTTTTAGGTTCCACTGGGCTAAATGTATATATTGAACCCACTTTCCGTTGTGACTATGGATACAATATTTCTGTCGGGGAAAATTTTTATGCTAATTTTGATTGTGTCATTTTGGATGTTTGCGAAGTGAAAATTGGCAGGGACTGCATGTTGGCTCCCGGAGTGCATATCTATACAGCTACACATCCGCTGGATCCCTTTGAACGCAGTTCTGGAGTGGAATACGGAAAACCGGTTACGATAGGGGATCATGTATGGATTGGAGGAAGGGCCATCATCAATCCTGGCGTTACAATAGGGAGTCATTCCGTCGTCGCCTCAGGGGCCGTCGTAACAAAGGATGTTCCTGAAGGCGTTGTTGTCGCTGGAAACCCAGCGAAGGTCATCAAGCATATCGAAGGAATTAAATAAGCAGAGACCACTGAGTGGCCCTGCCCCTGTTTTACGTTAAATTTTCCTCAAGGCTTCCGCGATTGCAGTATCGCCAGAGATTAAATCAAATGAACGCTTATAGGTATTTTCATCGGTCAATGAAGCAAGGATCGTTCGAGCCACATCTTCACGGGCAATCGAGCCTCTTTCCAATTCCTCGGCGGCGGTCACTTTGCCCGTTCCCGGTTCATTAACCAGACCGCCAGGCCGAATGATCGTATAATTTAAATCGCTTTGTAACAATGCCCTATCCGCATAGTGCTTGGCCACATAATAGGGTTTGATGGCTTCATTCCAGTTTTCGCGATTATTGGCCTGAAAAGCACTCACCATGATGAATCGGTCGATTCCCAAGATTTCTGCCGCTTCAATCGTTTTAACTGCACCATCCAGATCAATCAACAGCGTTTGATCAGCACCGGTGCTACCCCCGGACCCTGCTGTGAACACGATGGCATTGCAGCCTTTTGCCGCATTGGCAATCTCATCCACTGATCCAGTTAAACTGACGACTGCAGATTCAATTCCATTTTTCTTAAAATGCTCACTTTGTTCTTCTTTGCGAACCATTGCCCGTACACTATGATCCGGGCTGTCTTTTAATAAGTCTACAAGATGTTTACCGATCTGCCCATTTGCCCCAACTACGAATACTTTCATAAAGTCAGCTCCCATAATGTTTAGTTTGGTTTCCCTCCAAATTATTTCATGGACTCAGAACATTATCAAACAATTAGCCCGACGATTCAGCTTTAACATTGGAAAAAGTTTGGCAACTCACCCTATTCTATTTTATAATAAGAACAACACGTGTTCTTCAGAAACACAAAGGGGAGGTGTAAAGATGGCAATACGAATGTTAATGCCACCTTCTGCAGCGTCTCATGCAAAGCCTAGTATTGGAGGCGATACTTTGCATGGGGTTGAATTAAGCTAAATTAATCGCCCGCCTTATCATTTCTAATATTCGGCTTTGCACCTTATTTCATTCTTAATAAAGAATAAGGGGCTGGCAGAAATGAAATATGTAAAAGCGACGGCCGTTTTACCTGAAAAGCTGATCGTTGAAATTCAAAAGTATGTGCAAGGTGAAACCATATATATCCCTAAACCCGAAAAAGCCCATCACAAATGGGGAACCCGTTCGGGATCAAGGGAATTGATCGATGACCGAAATGCCTCTATAAAATATGCTTTCAAAGACGGGCATTCCATCCATCAATTAGCCGAGGAATATTTTCTCTCCGCGGAAACCATCAAGAAAATCGTATATTCTAAATAAAGATTACACGGGTAGCACTGATAATGATATCAGTGCTATTTGTATGCCGAGTATGTTTCTTAGTCGTTTCCCCCCTTTTAAAGCAGATGCAATTTATGTAAAGTAAAGAGAAACGGTAACACTTGAAGAAACAGGAGTGAAGAAAATGGAACCTTTTATCAGGAGCGAGCAGTATAACTTCATAAAATCCCAAACACAAATTCTCATAAATGGACACGCGACTGCCAACGATAAGGATGTGATCAACACCCTGAAAACAGTCGCCAAAGAAAGGGTACTAAGCTTATTCAGTGACTTGAGCGAAGAGCAAAAACAACTGCTGGACCCAGTGGATACCATCAAAGATCCCGCACAAGCCGAAGCCTTTCTACTACAGGTGAAGCCATTTGTGATACCATTTAAAGAAGTAACCGAAAAAACGATAAAAAAACTATTTCCTAAAGCAAAGAAATTAAAAACCCCTTTGTTGGAAAACATCGATTTGAGAGAGATTTCATACCTGGGATGGGATGATGTCGGATCCGGAAAGAAATTCATCATTGCCCCCCATCATCATAAACTCACCGGATTGCATGGAACCATTAAACCTGCCAACAAAAAAGGGATCTGTGCCATATGCAGCCGCTTTGAAGAAGTAGGGATGTTCATGTCTGAAACAAAAGGAACCGTCCAAGGGACATTCATTAAAAAAGGGAATTATATTTGTCTGGACAGTATGAAATGCAACCAGAACATAACCACTTTGGATAAAATGACCGACCTGATCGAACGGCTGAAATAAAACGGAAAAGCAATCCTTCAATGGAGAAGGATTGCTTTTTGCCCTTGTTAAAAAACTCTCATTTTGTCCTGCTATGGAATTCTAGTATAATGGAAACGATACATGAAAGAAGGATTGATATATTGAAAAGCAAAATGAATCAGTTGTTCGAAGACCAAAAAAATGTTCATGTGCTATATTCCTATAATCAAATGGAAAATTACATTAAACAAGTTTTAAGTTATATCCAAGATGGCATCATGGCGGGGGATTACGTCATTCTTGTTGAAAATGACCGTATTTACCCCATTATCCATAAAGAACTAAGCACTCGGTTAACAAAAGATCAAATGAAGCTCCTTCACTTTGTGAACAACTTCGATTTCTATTGCTCAAGCGGCAGTTATCATCCTCCTGCAATCGAAGAATACTTTAATAAAACGGTTCAGCCCTATGTCAAAAATAAAATCTCTTTCCGATCATGGGCACATGTGGAATGGGCAACCTTGGAAGAGCCCCTGCATATCATAGAGGAATTTGAGAGAACAGTAGACAAAGCTGTAAATCTGCTGTCATTTCCATTAATTTGTGCGTACAAAGGTGAGAGGATGCCAGAATACCTGAAAACCATTTTACTGGAAACACATCCTTATGTTCTAGAAGACGATGATATCACCATCTGTGAACAATACTTGCCATCTGTTTGAAATAATACACTTACACGCTTAGGATTCCCCTAAGCGTGTTGTTTTCCATTGCATTTTAATGATTACTAACAACTTGTTGTGAATTCCTTGTATATTTAAGCCGGAATATTGTTAGTTATGAGCTTATACTCGTGAGTTTTGTACATTAACTCGTGAGTTTCGGCGTTTTACTCGTGAATTCCGGGGATTTACTCGTGAGTTTCGACGTTTTACTCGTGAATTCCGGGCATTTACTCGTGAGTTTCGACGTTTTACTCGTGAATTCCGGGCATTTACTCGTGAGTTTCGACGCTTTACTCGTGAATTCCGGGCATTTACTCGTGAGTACATATTTCCCACCACAGAAAAAAAAGAAGCGCCATAATGGCACTTCTTTTTTAAAAATTTAAGGCAATACGGTTGCGCCCATCAAGTAGCGGTCCACTTCTCTTGCCACTTCTCGGCCTTCATTGATTGCCCAAACGATGAGGCTTTGCCCTCTTCTTGCATCTCCGGCAGCGAAAACCCCTTCGACATTCGTTCTGTATTCGCCATAGACGGCATCAATTTTTTGATTGACTGTTTCTACGCCAAATTGAGTTAATAGCGGCATTTCCGTTCCTTCAAATCCGATTGCGATGAAAACGAATTGTGCAGGCCATACTTTTTCAGTTCCTGGAACTTCCCTGAAAATGTACATTCCGTCATCGCCTTTGATTTTTTCCATGGAGATTGTGTGCAGTTCTTTAACGTTGCCATTTTCATCGGCGACGATTTTTTTTGTTTGGATTGAATATTGACGCGGATCTGCACCGAATTTCGCTTCCGCTTCTTCATACGCATAATCAAGGGAAAAGACATTCGGGTAGGCCGGCCACATATTATCAGATGTACGGGCCGTGGGAAGGATTGGATGCTTCCCGAATTGTACGACGCTCTTACATCCCTGGCGAAGGGCAGTCGCGACACAGTCAGCTCCTGTATCCCCGCCGCCGATGACGATGACATCCTTCCCCTTTGTGTCGATGAACTTGCCGTCTTCAAAATTGGAGTCCAACAGGCTTTTAGTCGATGTAGTCAAGTAATCCATTGCAAGGTGAATGCCTGATGCCCCGCGTCCTTCAATTACCAGGTCACGCTGCTTTTGGGCACCTGTGCAAAGGATGACTGCATCATACTGATCTTGCAGTTCTTCAGCTGTTATATCTTTGCCTACTTCTGTATTGGTAATGAAATCGATGCCTTCCTGGGTCAATAATTTGATTCGGCGTGCAACGATATCCTTTTCAAGTTTCATGTTCGGGATTCCGTATGTCAACAGCCCGCCTGCACGGTCTGAGCGCTCATAAACCGTGACCGAATGACCTGCTTGATTCAACTGGTCGGCACTCGCCATTCCTGCCGGGCCTGAACCGATGATGGCAATTTTCTTGCCGGTCCTGCTTTCAGGGATGCGAGGCGTTATCCAGCCATTTTCAAATCCTTTATCGATGATGGTCCGTTCTATGTTCTTGATGGTAACGGCAGGATCGCTTATCGCTACCGTACAAGACCCTTCACATGGGGCCGGGCAGACGCGCCCGGTGAATTCAGGGAAATTATTCGTTTTCGATAAACGGTCCAATGCTTCTTTCCATCTGCCGCGGTACACCAAATCATTCCACTCCGGAATAAGGTTATGAATCGGACAGCCCGTAGTGACTCGGTTCAATTCCATGCCCATATGGCAGAAAGGGGTGGCGCAGTCCATACACCGCGCTCCCTGTGTACTTAACTTTTCGTCAGAGAAAGGAGCTGTATACTCTCTCCAGTCGTTTAAACGAGTGAGAGGATTCCGGTCTTTTGGTTTTTCTCGCGGATAATCCATAAATCCTGTTGCTTTTCCCATCTTTCTCTCCCCTTCCTTACTGCATCACAGCTTGTTTAGTGACTTTTTTATCTTGAATGGCATTTGCTTGGAATGCACTCATGATCGCTTTTTCATCCGATAGCCCTGCACGCTTCTGCTCATTGATGCTTTTGATCATCCGTTTGTAATCTTTCGGAATGACTTTTACGAATTTCTTGGCGAAATCCTCCCAGTTCTCCAGTACATACGATGCTTTGGCACTTTCAGTATAATGAAGGTGGCTGTAAAGCATTTCTTTTACCTCTTTGGCATCATCCATATCATCAAGCGTCTCGAATTCTATCATTTCACCATTGCATAATGCCTTGAATTCTTCTGCATCATCAGCAAGTACATAAGCGATGCCGCCTGACATGCCTGCCGCAAAGTTTTTGCCGACGTCACCCAGAATGACCACGCGTCCGCCTGTCATATACTCACAGCCATGGTCTCCTATTCCTTCAACGACGACATTGACTCCACTGTTCCGTACGGCAAATCTTTCTCCCGCACGCCCATTAATGTAGGCCTCGCCGCTTGTTGCACCATATAAGGCGATATTTCCGGCAATTACATTGTCCCCGGCCTCGATCTGATTGCCAGAAGGTGCCGTGACAATGATCTTCCCGCCAGATAAGCCTTTCCCAACATAGTCATTCACATCACCAGTCAAATACATCGACATCCCCTTTGGAATGAACGCACCGAAGCTCTGGCCCGCCGATCCTGTAAAACGAAGTGTGATCGTATCTTCAGGCAACCCTTCCTCACCGTAGCGTTTGGATACTTCACTGCCGACAATCGTTCCGACCACACGGTTCACATTGGTAATCGGGAAGCTGACATCCACCTGGGTTTGGTCATTTAAAGCAGGCTCCACAACAGGTAAAATTTCACGGATATCCAAAGATTCTTCTATTTTATGGTTTTGCGGAAGTTGATACGTACGAATCCCCTCCGGTTGGAAAAGAAGTGTCGTCAAGTCCAGATGCTTCGCTTTCCAATGGTTTTGCGCCCGCTCGCTCACTTGTAAAACATCAGTGCGGCCGACCATTTCTTCCAGTGTTCTAAAGCCAAGCTCAGCCATCGTTTCCCGGACCTCCTCAGCGATGAAGCGCATGAAATTCACGACATGATCCGCATCTCCAGTGAATTTGCTGCGAAGTTCAGGGTTTTGGGTAGCTACCCCGACAGGACATGTATCCAAATGGCAAGCACGCATCATGACACAGCCTAGGACCACAAGCGGTGCTGTAGCAAAGCCGAATTCTTCCGCTCCAAGGATAGCTGCCATGACCACATCGCGTCCCGTCATTAACTTCCCATCCGTTTCAAGGACGACACGGCTGCGCAGGCCATTCAGCATCAATGTTTGGTGTGCTTCGGCAAGACCCAGCTCCCAAGGAAGACCCGTATGTTTGATACTCGTTTTTGGTGATGCACCCGTACCGCCATCATACCCGCTGATAACGATGACATCTGCGGCTCCTTTGGCCACGCCGGCTGCGATTGTGCCTACGCCTGCTTTTGACACAAGCTTGACGCTGATCCTGGCATCACGGTTCGCATTTTTCAAATCATGGATCAGCTGTGCCAAATCTTCAATCGAATAGATATCGTGATGCGGAGGCGGTGAAATCAGGCCGACACCCGGTGTGGAACCGCGGACCTCTGCAACCCAAGGATATACTTTGTTTCCGGGCAGTTGGCCGCCTTCACCCGGCTTAGCACCTTGAGCCATTTTGATTTGAAGTTCATCGGCATTAACAAGGTAATGGCTTTTCACTCCAAAACGGCCGGACGCAATTTGTTTAATACCGCTGCGGCGATTATCGCCGTTTTCATCCAGTTGGTAACGGCTAGGATGCTCCCCGCCTTCACCGCTATTGCTTTTTCCGCCTAAACGGTTCATCGCGATCGCTAATGTTTCATGTGCTTCCTGACTCAATGAACCGAATGACATCGCGCCCGTTTTGAATCGGCTGACGATGGATTCCACGGATTCCACTTCATCTATTGAAATGCTTTGGCGTTTTTGATCGAACGAGAATAAATTCCGTAAAAACCCAAGTCTCTCTTCATTCGCCAAGTGAGAATATTGCTTAAATAAATTATAATCGCCTTTCCGGCACGCCCATTGCAATGTATGGATCGTTTTAGGATTGAAAGCATGATGTTCCCCTGTTTTTCTCCATTGAAAATCACTTCCGCTTTCAAGTGTTTCATCAAGGGAATCGGCTGCAGCTTTCCTATGGCGAATCAACGCTTCATCTGCGATCGTTACCAAATCGATTCCACTAAGCTGCGATGCCGTACCGCTGAAATAGCGTTCGATCACATCAGCACCGATTCCGACCGCTTCGAAAATTTGTGCGCCGCGATAACTTTGAATCGTTGAAATCCCCATTTTCGACATCACTTTTACGATGCCTTCTGTCACAGAGCTTACATATTTCCTTACCGTTTCTTCGTAGCTGGTGGCCAAACTGCCTTCCAATACCGCCTGCTTATATGTTTCATAGGCAAGATACGGGTAAATCGCATCCACTCCATACCCGATTAGGGATGCATAATGATGGACTTCCCTTGCTTCCCCCGATTCAACGATAATGCTCACCTTCGTACGGTTACCATGGCGGATCAGCTCTTGATGAAGGGCGCTCGCAGCCAGCAGGGAAGGAATCGCAGCTTTTTCCTTGCTCATATCCTTGTCAGATAATATCAAAAGGCTGACACCATCAGCGATCGCTTGTTCCGCTTCACGGCAGATGCGATCGAGTTCACTCTCTAAATCTTCTGAAAATAAAGTGTGAATGACTTTGCTCCTGAATTCAGGGTAGGCATTTTCTTTCAACTGCTGCATTTGACCCGGCGTCAAAACAGGCGAATCCAATTGAATGCGGCGGCTGTTCGTTTCATCCGGCTTCAGCAAATCTCCTTCCGCACCGAGAAATGTCATCGTTGACGTGACGATCTGTTCACGCAGCGAATCGATCGGCGGATTGGTTACCTGTGCAAAAGATTGCTTGAAATAGTTGAAAAGCGATTGCGGGCGATCTGATAAGACCGCTAACGGAATGTCATTGCCCATGCTGCCCAGTGGATCTTTGCCTTCGTTAATGACCGGCAGTAAATACTTTTGGACATCTTCATATGTGTATCCGAACGCTTTTTGCCTGAATAATAAATCATTCAAAGGCTCCCCTTCGAGCACAGGTTCTTCGTCACTTAATTGAACAAGCTGGTCGTCCAGCCATTGCTGGTATGGATTTTCCTGGGCCATTTCCGACTTGATCTCTTCATCGGAAACAATACGGCCTTCCTCTAAATCTATTAAAAGCATTCTGCCTGGACTTAAACGATCTTTATATAATACATTCTCCGGCTCCACATCGATCACGCCGACTTCAGAGGAGAAAATGATGTAATCATCTTTTGTTACATAATACCTTGCCGGCCTTAAACCATTTCGATCAAGTATGGCACCGATTTGCTTGCCATTCGTAAAGGATATGGCCGTCGGTCCATCCCATGGCTCCATGAGCATGCTATGATATTCGTAAAATGCTTTCTTTTCCTTCGTCATATGCGGATTTTCCGTCCACGGTTCAGGAATGAGCATCATCGCCGCATGTGCTGGTTTACGCCCGGCAAGCACGAAGAATTCAAGTGCATTATCAAGAATCGAGGAATCACTGCCGTCTATATCCAGAATAGGCAGGACCTTTTGCAGGTCATCCCCGAATGCTTCCGAAACAAACTGCTGCTCACGCGCTTTCATCCAATTCACATTGCCTCTAAGCGTATTGATTTCACCATTATGGATCAGGTAACGGTTCGGATGTGCCCGTTCCCAGCTAGGAAAAGTATTCGTACTGAAGCGGGAATGCACTAAAGCGAAAGCGGAAACGAAAGACTCCTGTTGGAGATCAAGATAAAAAGCATCCACCTGCTCTGGCGTCAACAATCCTTTGTATACGATCGTAGCACTTGAAAGGCTGGCAAAATAAAAACGATTTCCGCGTTCCCGGGCCCAGTTTTCAGCTTGTTTTCTGATAACGAACAATTTGCGCTCAAAAGCTAAATCATCGGTCATCTCTACGCTTGCCCCGATGAATACTTGGCGGATCGTCGGACATGTCTCCTTGCCGACCTCCCCGATTTTCGTTGCATCAACAGGAACCGTTCTCCAGCCTAATAACGTTTGGCCCTCTTGTTCGATAAATGCATTCAAACGAGCTTCGATTTCATTCCGTTCATCATCATTGTTAGAGAAAAAGAGCATGCCTACACCATAGCGTCCTTTTGCCGGCAAATTCATTTCCGGGCATGCCAGCCTGAAATATTCATCAGGAATCTGTACCATTAATCCTGCGCCATCTCCTGTAAGGGGATCGCTGCCTTGTCCGCCGCGATGATCTAATTGGCACAGCATATTCAGTCCTTGTTTGACGATGTCATGTGTAGCAAGCCCTTTTAAATGAGCGTATAAACCGATCCCACATGCATCATGTTCAAATTCAGGATGGTAGAGCCCTTGTGCTTTTGGTATTTGATTGTATGTCATATTAATCGCCCCCATCGTATTCTTACACCGTTATGTCACTTACATTTATTCTAGGTTTTCAAATCGATATAAACAATATATAATTCTAGTAGAATCCATCTCAATTTGAGATGAATGGTAGGAGGATGAATAAATGGAACTACGACAATTACGTTATTTTGTTGAAGTCGCCGAGAGGGAACACGTCTCAGAAGCCGCAGAGCACCTGCATATCGCACAATCAGCAATCAGCCGGCAAATCTCCAGACTGGAAGATGAGCTTGGCGTACTTTTATTCGAGAAAATCGGCCGGAATATCCAGTTAACTCCAATTGGTAAAATTTTCTTGATTCATGCCAAAACTGCGATACAGGCGATTGAATATGCCAAATATCAAATTGAGGAGTTTTTGGACCCTGAACACGGAAGCATTAAAATCGGGTTCCCGACCAGCCTCTCCACCCATTTACTGCCTACCGTCATTTCCGCTTTTAAAGATGAGCAGCCGAATATCGGCTTCCACTTAAGACAGGGATCTTATTCCTCTTTAAAGGAAGCTGTCAAAAATCGCGAAATCGGATTAGCCTTCCTTGGACCGATCCCGACAAACGATCCAGATATCGAGGGTCATATCCTGTTCACGGAAAACATATCCGCTTTACTGCCAATCACTCACCCATTGGCTGATAGGAAGAGTGTGCGCCTAAGTGATTTAAGAAATGATCCCTTCGTCTTGTTTCCAAAAGGATATATCTTTCACACTATCGCTCTCGAAGCGTGCAAAGCAGCCGGTTTCACACCGAACATCGCCTCGGAAGGTGAAGACATGGATTCCATAAAAGGGCTCGTTTCTGCAGGAATCGGAGTCAGTCTGCTCCCTGACAGTACCTTTTATGAAGTCATTCCAAGACTCACTGTCAAGATCCCGATCGATACGCCCGAAGTCAAACGGACGGTCGGCATCATCACTCCTAAAAACAGGGACTTGGCTCCATCAGAAAAACTTTTTTACCAATTTGCCAAAAAGTTCTTCTCTGTTCTCGAACAATATCAATAAAACTTGGCCTTCAAAACTGTTAATGGAAATTGAAGATGGGACAGATCTCCCATAAATATTTCACTAGACAACTTACCTATAGCCCACTGAACGAATAATGTATCAAGATTATTCGTTCAGGAGGAAATTACATGCAACCCACCCATTCACATCTTGCTTGGCATGAAACACTCGAGCTTCATGAGTTGGTCGCAGCCCAGTCCAATGCCCTTATGAAATTCAAAAAAGCTTATCCAAAAATAAAAGACCCCATTCTAAAAACGATATACAAGCAAACGATCGACACCCTTACCCAAAACATCATGGAGCTGCTGCAATTTTACCCGTTGACGCCTAAAACGGGCAGGGATGACGATGCATCAAGAGATGACGCATCGGCCGCCGCTGCCGGGGAATTGCTGGGCTTTGCCAAATCATCTATCAAAAATTACGCAATGGCGATTACGGAAACAGCCACCCCTTCCCTTCGAAAGGTATTTAAGAAACATTTAAATGGAGCCATCGATACCCATGCCAAGATTTTCAACTACCTTTATGAAAGAAATCTCTATCCTGCTTACGACTTGAACCAATTGCTTCAAAATGACGTCGATGTTGCCAATAAGGCTCTTTCCCAACCTTTCTAAACGCAAAAAAAGGCAAGCATACCGATCGCTCGCCTTTTTTGCCGTGTTCCGATTCCGTTTTTCAATATAATGTTATAATATATAAGAATTGGATTTAATTAGGTCAATAGTATTCAAGAGGTGATAATCATGAAAAAGATCATTTTATCCATCATCCTATCCTTGCTCTCATTTTCTTTAGTTGCCTGTAAGGCCGATGAGCCAAAATCCGAGAATATCCTTTCAGTACCTGAGCTGACAGCAAGGGAAAAGGCCATCCTGGAGAATTCAAGTGAACATTCCTTTCTTATCGATTTCAGTGTGGATGATACATACAAGGAGATGTCCGTCTGGGTCGAAAAATATGAATTTGGCAAACTTGTCGAACCTGAAATGGGACGCATGACAACGGGGATTGAAAAGAATGGGACAATCATCTTTACGACATCGAAAACGGATGATGACCAAAAACGATCGATGTTCAACGTCAGCATTCAAAACGATGATGGTACGGATACGGTTACTTATCCTGAAACCATTGATGAAATGGATTCCAGCGTATGGGGCAGTGCTGGCAAATTCAAAATAAACAGCACAAACAAGCTTGCATTGGCGAGTATATGTTACTCAAGCGGAAATGAAGGCATACGCTCACTTTCCACTGATTTTTATGGTGATATGGAAGGACATATGGACGAGTTGAAGGAATACAATGCGGTCTACCTCCTGAGAAGTGAATTCACTAAATGAGCTGACAAATTAAAGGGGCAAGTTAAATCGAACATGCCCCTGCATTGTTCTTTCATTCCGCCCTATTTACCGCATCAAGACCTCCCCTTTCAGTCATCTCCCTAGCCTTACAGTAATCCCAATTAGCCGCCCGACGAAATACATATATATTCTGCATCAAGCTAGATAAAAACTCATGCTTTAAGAGCAATTCAATATCGAAGTGGTGGAATTAGCGGATCCAAAAGCATATGAGAGTCCCCCAAGAGCTGACTCCCATAAATTCACATCCTCTTATTATTCTCATCTATATTAGTGAATTATTTAAAGTCTTTCACTTCTAAATTAATACCATCTACTTTATCTTTGATACATTAGTTAAAAACGATCATTTAATGTTTGTCACAATTAATTCGACATCCATAAAAAGGGGGTTGAAGAAAGAGGCATTTGGGTGTAATCTTTAAAAATAAAAAACGGAAAGAAGATATTTAATTGAAGAAAATCCTCCTCCTCTTTGCAGCAGTAGTCATTGCAAGCTCTCTCGGACATCAAATAAACGGCGGATATATGGACCCTCGAAAATCCCGCCCTAGGTATATACATTTAAAATAAGGAATCATTTATAAAAGATTGATTCTTATAATGCATTAAACTGTTAATGTTAACATTTTTAGCACATAGTAAGAGATTTGGATTTAAGCAGGAAGTTACCCCAAACGCTCATTCCCAGACTCAACCGAAAGCGTTCCTAACCCAATTGAGAAAGCTAAAATAATACCTTATGCTATTACTCTCCCTTTTTTCATTATATTTCCTCCTGATATTTATTATTGAACAGATTAATGACGTAAGAACGGCGAGTACATGAGGTTTCAGAATTAAAACACGAAGCTCCAGATCTGAATCATGCTATGACAACGCACAGGCACAAGACACGCTCATGACAAAAACACCGCATATCATCGAGCGGTGTTTTCATTCGTTTTCTCACAAAAAAAAGCCGTTTAACATGTAAGTTAAACGGCCTTCACTGCTATTTAGATTTTTTCACTGTTACTTTTGTTGCTTTTCCTGTATTGCCCGCTTTGTCTTTTGCTGAGACGTATAATGCGGACCCTGCTTTTTTCTTGCTGATTTTGACGGAGAAGTTCCCCTTACTATCAGCTTTTGCCGTTCCGATGTTTTTATTGCTATGCTTCACGGTAACGGTTGAACCGATTTCCGCTTTACCTGTTACTTTTGTTGCTTTGTCGTTTACTTCATTCACCTTTGGTGCTCCTGGAGCCGTTTTATCTTTAACGATTACTTTTGCAGCTTTTCCTGTATTGCCCGCTTTGTCTTTTGCTGAGACGTATAATGCGGACCCTGCTTTTTTCTTGCTGATTTTGATGGAGAAGTTCCCCTTACTATCAGCTTTTGCCGTTCCGATGTTTTTATTGCTGTGCTTCACGGTAACGGTTGAACCGATTTCCGCTTTACCAGTTACTGAAGTAGCTTTATCGCTTACTTCATTCACTTTCGGTGCATCCGGGGCGGTTTTATCGAGAACCGTTATGGTTGCCGCCTTGCTTTCACGTTTTGCTAAGTCTGTAGCCGTGACTGAAAGTTTAGTTCCGGCCTTTTGCTTGCTGATTTTCACTTTGAAGTTCCCTTTGCTATCCGTGTTACCTGAACCAATCACTTTTTTGGCACTATTTTTGATCGAGATTTTCATGTCCGCTTGCGATTGACCCATTACATACGTATCTTTGTCACTTAAAGCTTTGACAGTTGGCTTGTTAGGGGTTGCACCCTTATTCACGAATACTTTGATTGAAGATACTGCTAGTTTGGAAGAATCAGAGATATTCACAGTAAGCAGCTGCGCAGCTTTTTGGACCGGAATCGTAACGCTGAACGTTCCGTTGGCTGACGCCGTTCCTTTACCAAGCGTTTTGCTTCCGCTTTTCACTTCGATCACTGACCCTTTTTTAGCTGAACCAGTCAGTTTTGTTTGCGTATCCATCACAAGATTGACTTTAGCATTCAAGTCCACTGCACTAAGTGCACTGTACGCATTCAATCTTCCGTATCCAGAGACTAAATCTTTTCCGACAGGAAGTTCTTCTTCCGGTATGATGATTTCGCCATCTTCCGGTACATAGTCCTCATAAGGGTCTACATTATCTTCTTCTTCAAAAGCGACATATTCCGATGTCCCATGAAGGATTTCCCTTACTTCATTCACTTTCAACCCAGGGTTTCCGGATAATAATAAGGCTGCGGCTGCCGCAACATGGGGAGTTGCCATTGATGTACCATCCATGTAAGTAACATTCCCGTTAGGCACAAGGCTTGGTATGGCTGTCCCTGGTGCGACCATGTCCAACTTCGATCCATAATTGGAATAATCGGATACTAAATCAAGGGCATTGGTTGCACCGACGGATATGGCGTATTTTGATGATGCAGGATAAGAAAGACCTTCCATCCCATCATTACCGCTTGCCACGACAACCATTACATTCTTGGCAGCGGCATGTTTCAGGGCATATTCAATCGTCCTGCTATATTCTCCGCCCAAGCTAAGGTTTATGACCTTTGCACCATGATCCACGGCATATTTAATGCCTAGTGCAATTTTCTCATTGTCTCCAAATCCTGAAGAGTCCAAGACCTTCACAGGCATGATTTTAGCTACCGGATTGATTCCTTGCATGGAATAACCGTTATCTGCTTTGGCAGCGATGATTCCGGATACATGTGTACCATGTCCATTGTCATCGATTGCTTTTTCTTTCTTATCGATGAAATTCTTACCTGACTCCATTTCAACGACACTCTGTAGATCCGCAAGTGAATCATCGACACCTGTGTCGATAACCGCTACCAACGTATCTTTTAAATTGCGTTTCTTGATAAGGTTCTGCAGTTTTTCGTTATCGATGTCCGCTCCCTTTACGCCTTCTTCCCCGCCGGCGTTATTCAAAGACCATTGATACGGTGATTGAATGTCGGCAGAAAGTGCCTTGTACGTTTTTACCGCTTCGATATATTCCACTTCTGGAAGTTTTTCGATACCGGATAGAGCTGCTGTGCTCATTTTAGCTTGGTTCTTTAACTCGACGACATACATATCATCATACAGAACCTCTTGTTGCTTAGGTGCCGATAATGTTCCATATCCTTTTCCACTTATCTTGGATTGGACAGCGCTTAATGACTTCCCAGGTTTAAGTTTGACGATATATTTGTTCTTTACATTTTTCGAAGCAGGAAGTTCGACTCCCGCTTTGCTTGCAATATCGACGATCCTCTCACCTGCAAGCTTATCAAGATTGATTTTCTTTGCAATGGCGTCCATATCCTTTTTCAATCCGGCCGGAGCAACGTCTGCCGACTTTTTGAATAAGGCCTTGATCGCTTCTTGCTGCTTGTTACTAATGACTGCCGTACTGCTCGCTCCATTTTCATTAAGATCCTCAATAAGCGGCTTAATCTCGACTAAGTGATTATAAACGGCTTCCCTTGCCGTTTTATTACCAGCCAGGTGAAGGGCCAGGAATGGCGAAGCTTTATAGTATAAAGAGGAAAGGGTGCGTCCCTCAGACGACTTCGTGAGAACTTCATCTCTAAACACGCGGAGTGTTTTTAACATGGATTCTCCCGTTTTCTTATCGTTTACACTCACTTCAACCGGGCAAGATTCAAGCTCCTCCCCTTCGTCCCCGGCAGATGGCGGCAATGTTACTGAATGCGCATTGATGGAGTATTCAGCTACATTTTCCGCATCCGGAATGGGATTTCCCTCATCATCCGTATCGCCGAAATATTCAACTTTAACATAATATGTGCCTTCCCATGCATATGGGAAATCGACTACAGCTTTTTCATCAGGATAAGCAGAGACCATATAATTGCTCTCATCTTTTTCTGCTTTTTCTTTATCTTGATATACGGAGATATTCAAGATTTTGTCCGAATTGACTTCGAACTCAATATGGGAGAACTTTTGTACTTCTTCTGTTGTGGGACTGATTTGGTACCATTGAACATCCGGTTTTTCAAACTTTCCGTCCAGAGTGTCCCCATTTTTAATCGTTTTTACATTTTCAATGGGTGCTGCAACTGCTGCTTGAGAATTCAGTGGAACCATCAAGCTGAAAATCAGTGCAAAAATTAGTGCAAACGCCGTAATTCGACTCACATTCTTAAATTTCACGGTTTTCCCTCCAATAATTGGTTAAAAAAATATAGTACTATACCAAACTATCACACTGTAAAATTTTATCAACCAATTTTTTTCCTTTTTTATGTCAAATGCTTGATTTATTTGGCCAAAGAGCTGAAAAATGATTCGCATGAACCAATTAAGCAAGTCATTTACGTTCCGATTTCCTCTCATGACGATAGTAGATGTCCATTTGGCAGATTGATCGCTAATAGAGTTAAATCGGTGAGTATCCTAACATGACCTTTTTCCTATAATCAGCCAATGCCACGAAAAAAAGCTGTCCCCGCAGTAAAAATATGCGGGACAGCTTCCGATCATTTTTATTTAGTTTGCGACGATATTGACTAATTTGCCTGGTACGGCAATCACTTTACGAATGGTTTTCCCATCGATTTGTTCTTTGATGGAATCATCACCCATCGCGATTTCTTCCAGTTTTTCTCTCGTAGTGTCAGTCGGCACCATTAATTTCGCTTTGACTTTTCCGTTGATTTGGATGACGATTTCGACTTCGTTATCCACTAACTTCGCTTCGTCGAAAGCCGGCCATGTTCCGTACGTGATGCTCTCGGAATGGCCCAGTTTAGACCAAAGCTCCTCGGCGATATGCGGTGCAACTGGTGCAAGCAGCTTTACGAATCCTTCGATATACACCTTAGGAAGCGAATCCGCTTTATAAGCATCATTAATGAATACCATCAATTGTGAAATCGCCGTATTGAATTTCAATTCCTCATAGTTCTCGGTCACTTTTTTAACCGTTTGATGATAGACTTTTTCGAGCTTGCCCGTGTCATCCGTCTCTGTCATCTTATCTGTGATCGTCCCGTCATCGTTGACTAATAAACGCCAGATACGGTCAAGGAATCTGCGGGAACCGTCCAATCCGTTTGTGGACCAGGCAATCGAAGCATCCAATGGCCCCATGAACATTTCGTACATGCGAAGTGTATCGGCACCATGGCTTTCCACGATATCATCCGGGTTCACGACGTTCCCTTTGGATTTACTCATTTTTTCATTATTCTCACCAAGGATCATTCCTTGGTTAAATAGGTTCTGGAACGGTTCCTTCGTTGGCACGACACCGATATCGTACAGGAACTTATGCCAGAAACGAGCGTAAAGCAAGTGAAGCACCGCATGCTCAGCGCCGCCAATATAAATGTCGACCGGCATCCATTCTTTTAATTTTTCAGGATCGGCAAGCGCTTCTTTGTTATCCGGATCGATATAACGAAGGAAGTACCAGCTGCTTCCTGCCCACTGCGGCATCGTATTCGTCTCACGGCGTCCTTTGCGTCCGTTTTCATCCGTTACATTCACCCATTCCGATATGTTCGCAAGTGGTGATTCTCCTGTCCCCGAAGGCTTGATGTCCGTAGTTTTCGGTAAAATCAATGGAAGTTCTTCTTCCTTCACTGGAGACATCGTGCCGTCTTCCCAATGGATGATTGGAATCGGTTCACCCCAGTAACGCTGACGGCTGAATAACCAGTCGCGAAGGCGATATGTTATTTTCTTCGTGCCGATTTCTTTTTCTTCCAGCCATTTGATCATGGTCGAAATGGCTTCTTCCTTATTCAACCCATCAAGGAATTCCGAATTCACATGCAGTCCATCGCCTGTATATGCTTCACTTGTCACGTCTCCGCCAGCTACGACTTCCTTGATCGGCAAGTCGAACTTTACTGCGAATTCATAATCTCGCTCATCATGGGCAGGAACGGCCATGATTGCTCCTGTTCCGTAGCTGATCAACACATAATCGGCAATCCAGATCGGCATTTTTTCGCCGTTTACCGGGTTAATTGCATAAGCCCCCGTGAACACGCCTGATTTATCCTTTGCCAAGTCTGTTCTTTCCAAGTCGCTTTTATGTTTCACTTCATCCAAATAGGCTTCAACTGCCGCACTTTGATCAGCCGTCGTAATTTTATCGACAAACGGATGCTCAGGTGCCAATACGGCATATGTTGCACCGAATAACGTATCCGGACGAGTCGTGAACACCGTGAATGTTTCATCAAAGCCATCGATATTGAATGTAACCTCCGCTCCCTCGGAACGGCCAATCCAGTTACGCTGCATATCCTTGATGTTTTCCGGCCAATCCACATCATTCAGATCGTCGATTAAACGGTCTGCATACGCCGTGATACGAAGCATCCACTGTTTCATTGGGCGGCGCTCAACAGGATGGCCTCCACGCTCACTTTTCCCATCGATGACTTCTTCATTCGCCAATACCGTGCCAAGTGCCGGACACCAGTTAACGGCCACTTCATCAATATAGGCAAGGCCCTTTTCATATAATTTCAAGAAAATCCATTGCGTCCATTTGTAATAGCCGGGATCTGTCGTGTTTATTTCACGATCCCAGTCATAAGAAAAACCAAGGGCTTTGATTTGGCGGCGGAACGTGTTGATGTTGTGCTCCGTGAATTCAGCTGGATCATTTCCCGTATCGATCGCATATTGCTCTGCCGGAAGTCCAAAGGCGTCCCACCCGATCGGATGCAATACATTATACCCCTGTGCCCGTTTCATCCGTGCCAGGATGTCGCTTGCCGTATAACCTTCCGGGTGCCCCACATGAAGACCGGCCCCTGAAGGATATGGGAACATATCCAGCGCGTAGAATTTGCGTTTGCCGCTATCTTCACCCGTTTTGAATGTCTTATTGCCTTCCCAATACTTTTGCCATTTCGTTTCTATGCTTCTATGGTCAAAACTCATATGATTTCCTCCTAATTTCCGTTTAAAAAACAATAAAAAACCCCTCATCCCAAAATAGGGACGAGAGGATTATGTATATCTTCCCGCGGTACCACCCACATTGGCGATAGCTAAAATCCGCCCAGCTTAAAACATCCGTAACATGGATTGAAACGCCAGGCATTACTTATTAATTCACACCCGGGACTCCAAGGCGAGTTCGCGACCGTCCCAGGTTGACTTGCACCACCCGTCAACTCTCTTTACTGGTTTAAACCGCTACTATTCCTCATCATAGTCTTTATGAGAATATTGATTTTATTTCATTCTAGTCAATTTCACCGATAATTGCAATAGCCGTACATAAACATTATCGACAGGTTTTTCATTATATATGCGAATTCAGGAAAATTCGTGCAAAAAAGGGAGCTATTCATAGCTCCCCCTGCTTCCATTTAATGTCGCAGTAAAATCATTTCATTCCTCAATTCGTTCAACTGCTGCTTCATCCGCGAAAGCATTTCCCGTTGCTGGTCATTCGAACTGGCATACAATCGTTCCATATCCGTCAAAGCCTCTTCGATATACCTTTGCGAATTTTGAAATTGTTCATCATCATAATGCTCCTGCCGTGAGGCCTCGTTAAATTCAAACTCTGCAAAATGGAGAGCCCCTTCACATTGCTCTAAAAAATGATCGACGGATTGTCTGGTTGCCATTTCAAACCCTCTCCTTCGCGTCTCATTTGGATGATTCGGAATCATCTTTTCTAGTTTGAGCAAATAACGGGAGGATTATCATTTTTTTTTGAGCAATCAACCTTTATCCCAAAACTTCTCACCTTGATGGGAAATGAACTGCTCAATCCATTCGGCAAAGCCCATATGGAGCTTCTCGCCTTCTTCAAAATCATCGATATGGCCTTTTACCATTAAATACTCCTTATCGCCTTTGGCGACGGCTTCCCCATCGATCACAATATTATCTTGATAAATGCAGGCCACTTTATAGCATCCCTCGTAGGAATTTTCATATGTGTAATTAATAATATCATCCAAGCTGTATAAATCGTTTTCCCCGCCTGATTCCACATTATCGAACAGACGGCATCCATTGGTTATTTTTAAAAACTCCTTATAATCCTCAGGCAGAAGCAGTCCGGTTTTCTTTTCAAAGGAATGAATTTGTTCATCCGAAGCAGGTGAATTGAAGGTGCAAGTGGCTTTGTATGTGAACCCATCTTCATTTACTTCGATCACCTGATTATTTTCGGCTAATTTCTTTTTCATTTGTTTGATCGCTTCTTCAACTTGACCGGTCATGTCCATCAGCTCCCGATTGGATATAGTCATTCAAAGATAAACTGGAAATAGCGGCAAAATATTTAGCCTTCAAGTATACAGTATACGCTTATTTTTCAAAAAAAGACCTGGCTGCGAGAATGTTGTATAATATATGTTGCGCTTTATTTTATTTAGGAGGTTGCTGATTTGAATCAAGCAAACCCGTTTATATATGCAACGGACAACAAACGATATCATACATGGAATTACCACCTGAGAGAACATTTTGGACATAAGGTCTTTAAAGTTGCCCTGGATGGCGGTTTTGACTGTCCGAACCGTGATGGCACCGTCGCACATGGCGGCTGTACCTTCTGCAGTGCCTCAGGCTCTGGTGACTTCGCTGGCAGCAGGGTTGAACCCTTGGACGTCCAGTTTAAGAAAATCAGCGAACGGATGCACCATAAATGGAAAGATGGAAAATATATGGCCTATTTCCAAGCATTCACGAATACGCATGCACCCGTGGCAGAGCTTCGCGAGAAATATGAAAGTGTATTGACCCAGGAAGGTGTCGTCGGACTCTCCATCGCGACACGCCCGGATTGCCTTCCAGATGATGTAGTCGAGTATTTAGCGGAATTGAACGAACGCACTTACCTTTGGGTCGAGCTGGGTCTCCAGACGGTCCATGAAAAGACAGCGGCGATGATCAACCGCGCCCATGACTTCGATTGCTACAAAGAAGGCGTCGATAAACTGCGCAAACATGGCATCCGTGTCTGCTCCCATATCATCAATGGCCTGCCTCAGGAAGATTACGGCATGATGATGGAAACAGCCCGTGAAGTCGCCAAACTCGATGTGCAGGGGATAAAGATCCATTTACTTCATCTATTAAAAGGGACACCGATGGTCAAACAATATGAAAAAGGCCTGCTCGAGTTTCTTGACCGTGACGATTATGTCAGCCTTGTATGTGACCAGCTGGAAATAATCCCTCCAGAAATGATCGTTCACCGCATTACTGGTGACGGTCCGATCGATTTGATGATCGGTCCAATGTGGAGCGTCAATAAATGGGATGTCCTGAATGCCATTGACGCCGAACTGAAACGCCGCAACAGCTGGCAGGGGAAAAATCATCACATGGAGGTACAATCATGAAGCTAGATCGAATTTTGCCTTTCGCCAGGATTCTGCTGGAAAAAGCGGTCCGCCCCGGGGATATAACCATAGATGGCACGATGGGCAACGGCTTTGATACCGTCTTTCTTGCAGGACTTACAGGTATAGACGGACATGTCTATAGTTTTGATATTCAAAAAGAAGCGATTGAAACCACAACGGCAAAACTGAACGCCGAGAATTTACAAGAGCACTGCACCCTCATTCACGATGGGCATGAACATTTAAGCAAATATATCAGGAAAGAACATTCCGGAAAGGTCACAGGCGCCATCTTCAACCTGGGCTACCTACCTGGCGGAGACAAATCAATCATCACCCAAGCCGAGACGACGATATCAGCCATTGAACAGCTGTTCGAACTGCTGGCGCCTGAAGGCATCATCATCCTCGTCATATACCATGGTCATCCAGGGGGATCGGCAGAACGTGATGCATTGATGGATTATGTAGAGAACTTCCCTCAACAGAAAGCCCATATCTTGAGATACGGGTTCATCAACCAAGCAAACAATCCGCCATTCATTATCGCGATTGAAAAGAGATGATAAATCTGACACCGTTCTATTCGAACGGTGTTCATTTGTAGACAAAAGCGGTTTTATCTAAATTTTGATTAGAGCGGGTGTGCAAGACTCCACACGAAAAGCGCGTCAGGGGAGACCCAACGGCGCTGATGGCGGACAGCCCACGGAGAAGCGAGTGCCTTTAGGGGAAATCAACTTTCAAAATTTACAAACCGTAAAAAATCTATAGGCAAGGTTTTATCTAATTTCAAAACAAAGTTGATCGGAACGGAAGGTGCGAGACTCCTGCGGGAAAAGCGAGTCGAGGGGAGACCCCGCAGGCGCAAAAGCCCCGAGGGCGGACCGCCCGCGGAAAGCGAGTGCCTGCAGTGGAAAACGACGTTCGAGATTTTACAACCCGCATAAAAACTACAGACAAGGTTTTATCTAATTTCAAAACAAAGTTGATCGGAACGGAAGGTGCGCGACTCCTGCGGGAAAAGCGAGTCGAGGGGAGACCCCGCAGGCGCAAAAGCCCCGAGGGCGGACCGCCCGCGGAAAGCGAGTGCCTGCAGTGGAAATCGACGTTCGAGATTTTACAACCCTCATAAAAACTTCAGACAAGGTTTTATCTAATTTCAAAACAAAGTTGATTGGAACGGAAGGTGCGAGACTCCTGCGGGAAAAGCGAGTCGAGGGGAGACCCCGCAGGCGCAAAAGCCCCGAGGGCGGACCGCCCGCGGAAAGCGAGTGCCTGGAGTGGAAATCGACGTTCGAGATTTTACAAACCCTCATAAAAACTGTAGACAAACATCTACAGTCTGAACACCGTTCTATAAGAACGGTGTTTTTTCAATCCGAACTCGCAGGCAGCAGAATGACCAATCTTAACTTTTTGAATTTTTCGTCTTTAATGATTATAATGATAGAAAATAGATAAGAGGGTGCAGAAAATGGAACATTTGCCTACTTCATTAATGACGGATATATTGACTGAAAAAATCAAAAGGGATTCAAGCGAGCAATACGGGGATTTTGTCAGCTCGCTCAACTCGTTGACAGAAGAACAAAAAACCATAGAGGGCCTCAAACAATTTGACCATTATTTTGATAAGTTCCTGCCACAGCTCGATTTAATGATTTCCACCCAAAACCATGAAGCGATTATGAATATGAAAGCGACGCTTTTGGACCTATTCGCCAATGACTTGACCTTCAAATCCATTTATCTCCTATCCACTGCATTATCCAACAAAAAGGAACTTCCTCATTTGAACCAATTTATGTACCCGGTTTCTTTCTGGGCACCGGTCATCAAGTCGAACGAATTGCTTAAAAACGCAGGCTGATCCAAAAAAACTGCCGAAGGCTAACTTCGGCAGTTTTTCATTTATCCTGAAGTATGTACGGAATCAAACGACATACCCTAATATCTTTAAACGGTTTTCAACAAAACTCAGTGCATATTGAAATACATCATCACGCTCCGGTTCATTGAAGATTTCATGATAAAGCTTCGGCCATTCCTTATATTGCTTTTCACTGGCCAAATTATAATTGAACCACTCACGAACCGCCTTCTTGTTCACGATTCGGTCATCTCCGCCCTGCATCACCAAAAGCGGAACATCCTGAAATTCAGGAATCTCTTCAAAAGCATCCTTCATAGCCTGTGCAAGCTCGCGATACCAGCGAACCGAAACCTTTGTGATATATAAGGTATCGTTTCTATCGGATTCACGAATTTCCGCACTTCTCGTCGCCATTTCAGGTGTCAATCCGGAATCCACCCTGAACTGAGGCATAACGATGTTCAAACCATGCGAGAGCATTGTAAGGAACTTCCGCGGCTTCGTCACGAGGCCCAAGCAAGGAGAAGAAAGAATCACCCCTGCAATGTCCCATTCCTCTTCCTGAAGAAGGCGTATCGAAATCAAACCGCCCATGCTGTGTCCAAGTAAAAAGACCGGCAACGAATATTCATAAGCCTCTTCTATCCAGCTTTTCACTTCGTCCAAATACTCATCAAAGGAATCGATATGTCCCCGGTAGGCGCGAGTAGTCATACCCTGCCCAGGAAGGTCGCCCATGACGACATGGTATCCAGCCGAAAGCCACATTTGTGTTACCCACTTATAACGTCCGTGATGTTCCATTGCCCCATGAATGATGACAATGACGCCCTTTGCGTCTCCTTCTGTCTCCCATTTCCACATTCGAAATCCCCCTTTCACTTTTCACTTGTTGTGTACGATCCATGATAGTTGAAATAATATATATAAATTATAACCATATTCGTGATTTTCGACAAAAAAGAAATCTAACAAGTTGTACATTGCTATTATAAATAGCCAAGTGTATTTGCATACGGTATATTAAAATAATACATAAAAACATTCACTTCGGAAAGGAAATGATTGAAAATGATTATTTATCCGTATAAAGGCAAAGAACCTGAAATTGCTGAAAGCGCTTATATTGCTGAAAATGCTGTCGTCACAGGTGATGTCAAAATTGGCGACGAAACATCAATCTGGTTCAATTCCGTCATTCGCGGTGATGTATCCCCAACCATCATCGGAAAAAAAGTCAGTATACAGGATAACAGCATCCTGCACCAAAGCCCAAATAATCCATTGATTATCGAGGATGAAGTAACCGTTGGACATCAGGTCATATTACATAGCTGTAAAATCCGCAAAGGAGCTTTAATCGGCATGGGATCGATCGTACTTGATGAAGCCGAAATCGGCGAAGGGGCTTTCATCGGTGCCGGCAGTCTCGTTCCCCAAGGCAAAGTCATTCCACCGAACATGTTGGCATTCGGACGTCCAGCTAAAGTCATCCGTGAAATCAATGAAGAAGATCGTCAGGATATGGAACGCATCGTACGCGAATACGCAGAAAAAGGCCAATACTATAAAACGGCGGAACGAATAAAGTAATGCACGAGCACTTGACTGAAAATTACGAGTATTTGCACTAACTTACGAGTAAATCGCTGAAACTCACGAGTATTTGCTCCAAATTCACGAGTAAATCGCTCTAACTCACGAGTATTTGCTCCAAATTCACGAGTAAATCGCTCTAACTCACGAGTATTGCTCCAAACTTACGAATAAATCGCTCTAACTCACGAGTATGGCCCTTAAAGTTTAATTATTTCTTTGGGATTTCTTGAATTATTCCCTCAGACGGCTAAGTTAATCCATAAAAAAGGTGCCCCGCAAATAACGGGACACCTTTTTTTATATGAATTACGCTTGTGCTTTTAATGTTTCTGCTTTGTCCGTGCGTTCCCATGGAAGATCGACATCTGTACGGCCGAAGTGTCCGTATGCAGCTGTTTGTTTGTAGATTGGGCGACGAAGGTCAAGCATTTTGATGATACCAGCTGGACGAAGGTCGAAGTTTGCGCGAACTAGGTCAACAAGGACTTCTTCGCTTACTGTACCAGTTCCGAACGTATCAATGGAGATCGATACAGGCTCTGCCACACCAATTGCGTATGCCAATTGAACTTCCGCTTTGTCGGCAAGGCCGGCTGCCACGATGTTTTTCGCAACGTAACGTGCAGCGTATGCAGCAGAACGGTCAACTTTAGTAGCATCCTTACCAGAGAATGCACCGCCGCCGTGGCGAGCGTATCCGCCGTAAGTATCAACGATGATTTTACGTCCAGTAAGACCAGCATCCCCTTGAGGTCCGCCGATTACGAAACGGCCAGTCGGGTTGATGAAGTACTTAGTATCTGCATCGATCAACTCGGCTGGAACGACAGCTTTGATCACATGTTCTTTTAGATCGGCTTGAATTTGTTCAAGCGTAATTTCTGCATCATGCTGTGTTGAGATGACGATTGTATCTACACGTACAGGACGGTTATTCTCATCATATTCAACGGTTACCTGTGTTTTACCATCAGGGCGTAGGTAAGTAAGAGTTTCATCTTTACGAACTTGAGCCAAGCGGAATGAAAGTTTATGCGCCAATGAAATCGGAAGCGGCATAAGCTCTTCTGTTTCATTACAAGCGAATCCGAACATAAGACCTTGGTCCCCTGCACCGATTGCATCGATTTCTTCATCTGACATGTTTCCTTCACGAGCTTCCAATGCTTTATCGACACCAGCTGCGATATCGGCAGACTGCTCATCAATGGAACTCAAAACGGCACAAGTTTCAGCATCGAAACCGTATTTCGCACGTGTGTAGCCAATTCCTTTAATCGTATCACGAACGATACGCGGGATATCCACGTAAGCGGACGTTGTAATTTCACCAGCAACAAGTACAAGACCTGTAGTTACACTAGTTTCACACGCAACACGTGCATTTGCATCCTTAGCTAGGATAGCATCTAAAATGGAATCTGAAATCTGATCACAAATTTTGTCCGGATGGCCCTCTGTAACAGATTCAGAAGTAAATAGACGTTTCTTTGACATCATATTTCCTCCTTGGAAGTTAGTATGTTGTAGGCATAAGCCTGTTTTTACGGAACTCGTTTCCCTCATTAGTTTCAACTATAGACACAGAATTACTTATAAAAAACACAAAAACCTTCCCTGGCAAATGAGGAAAGGTTTAAAATTCTGTCTTCTATCCTTTCACTCTTATCGTTCAAGGGTTTTTTACCTTGCTCAGGTTAGCACCATCACCACTATTCCTTGAAGACCTTCGCTTTATTTTCGGCGATCGATCTTGGAGTCAAGTTCAATATGGCAGGTTGCTGGGTTTCAAAGGGCCTGTCCCTCCACCAACTCGGGATAAGAGAATCCGTACAATTTAAGATATTATCGTATCTGGCTGGAATTTGTCAATGCTTTTCTAAAAAGAACATTTCCACCCAGAATGGCGTTCATTTGAAAAAACATGTTGATACAACGTCCTAGAGGGGTTTACAACGCAATATACGAATAGAAATGTTGTAAATTGCCATTAATAATAAAGTACTGAATATCGAAAAGGAACGACATCCTGACTTTCCTTTTAGACATATATTGTTTACTTACTTCCTATTTAAATAATTTTTCCTCATGAAAGTCTATGCGATCATCCTGACTCGGTTCCTGCCGGATTAAAATGATTAATGCGGCCAGCTGAAAATAATCACAAATTAAAAGAAATAGTATAGACTAATTAAATGAATGTGTTATACTAATTATAATCTAAAAACTCAAACAAAGGAAGGTACCTCATATATGAATTCTGTAGACGTTTCTAATGAGTTACACCAATTATTAACAGGAAACAATGTGCAAACTCAACTATCAGTTCCTCAATTGGTCGAAAAAGTACTAAGCAGAAATGAAGGCGTTTTAACATCAACCGGCGCGGTAAAAGCTGAAACTGGCAAATATACCGGTCGTTCACCTAAAGATAAATTTATCGTGGAAGAAGCATCCGTTAAAGATAAAATCGATTGGGGTCCCGTGAACCGGCCGATTTCCGAAGATGTGTTCAATAAACTATATAATAAAGTAGTTGACTACCTAAAAGCAAAAGAAGAGATTTTTGTTTTTAAAGGTTTCGCTGGTGCAGACGAATCGTCACGTCTTCCCATCCGTGTTGTCAATGAATATGCTTGGCATAACCTTTTCGCCCATACATTGTTCATCCGTCCAAACGAAGAGGAGCTGAGAGGTCACGAAGCTGAATTCACGATCCTTTCTGCACCTAACTTCAAAGCGGACCCAGAAGTGGACGGAACTACATCCGAAACGTTCATCATCGTTTCATTTGAACGCCGTACGATCCTGATCGGCGGAACGGAATATGCAGGAGAAATGAAAAAATCGATCTTCTCGATCATGAACTACTTACTTCCAGAGGCTGGAATCCTTCCAATGCATTGCTCTGCTAACGTAGGACGTGAAGGGGACGTCGCTTTATTCTTCGGACTGTCCGGTACAGGCAAAACAACTTTATCAGCAGACACTAGCCGTAAATTGATTGGCGATGATGAGCACGGCTGGTCTTCTAACGGCGTATTCAACATCGAAGGCGGCTGCTATGCAAAAACGATCAACCTTTCACGTGAAAAAGAACCGCAAATTTTCGATGCAATCCGTTTTGGTGCTGTATTGGAAAATGTTGTTGTTGATCCGGATACGCGTGAAGCGAACTATGATGACAGTTCATTGACTGAAAACACTCGTGCTGCTTACCAAATGCAAGCAATCGATAACATCGTGAACCCAAGTATTGCAGGACATCCAAATACAATCATTTTCTTAACGGCTGATGCTTCAGGCGTTCTGCCTCCAATCAGCAAGCTTTCCAAAGAACAGGCAATGTTCCACTTCCTAAGCGGATACACTAGTAAATTGGCTGGTACTGAAAGAGGCGTAACCTCACCGGAAGCTACATTCTCCACTTGCTTCGGTTCACCATTCTTACCGCTTCCAGCTACACGCTATGCTGAGATGCTTGGTGATAAAATTGACGAGCACAATGCAAAAGTTTACCTTGTCAACACAGGATGGACTGGCGGTGCATACGGAACTGGAAGCCGTATGAAACTTGCTTACACCCGTGCAATGGTACAAGCGGCGCTTGAAGGTGAATTAGCGAACATCGAAACGATCAAAGATGATATCTTCGGTTTGGATATCCCGCTTCATGTTCCTGGTGTTCCTGATGAAGTGCTTCAACCAATCAAGACTTGGGCAGATCCTGCCGCTTATAAAGAAGCAGCAACAGACCTTGCCGCACAATTCCGTGCAAACTTCAAGAAATTCAAAAGCGTTCCAAGTGAAATCGAAGAACTTGGCGGCCCGACAGCTTAATAAATTGTACACAAAAGGACCAAGCTCTTGCTTGGTCCTTTCAGTTTGTCGGCAGGAAACGTCACTTCCCGAACCATGATTATGGATTACTTTATAAAGTGCCATGGAAGGGGAAATACCTCGTCTACTGTCGAATAAAGTACCAAGTAACCCGAAATACGGCATCTTCGCTCGAAATTACTGACATACACCCCGAAATATGGCGGCTGCGCTCAAATTTACTGCCTTGCACCCGAATACACGTCTACTGTCGAATTCACGCCATACAGCTCGAAATATGCCATCTGTGGTCGAAATTACTGCGTTATAGCTCGAAATACGCCATCTGCGTTCGAATTCTCTGCCTTGCAGCACGAAAAACGGCGGCTGCGCTCGAATACTGCCTTATAACCCGAAATATGACGGCTGCGCTCGAATAATTGGCTAGCCGAGACTCTGCTAGGATGCTTGCGGTGAGGAGGCTTGACGTACAGGAAGCGGATCTGAAACCAACTGGATCGTTTCCACGTTCTGAAAGGACCACTTTCTTGCATGGTCCTTTTTTTCAGTGGAAAAAGGGCACTGTGATAGTCAGTGCCCCCTTAATCGTTATTCCGTTATCGATGTTGTCCAAGTTTTTAGATGATCGCTTTATTCCTGTCTTTTTTCATGGACACCGTTTTGTATTGATATATATTGCCCAGGTTCGCCACCGGGACATCTGTTTTAGTTGCATCAATGCAATTGCGTGTATCCAGAATCAATTTATTGCTCATGAGATTCGATAGCTTATCATAATCCATCTGTTTAAATTCATCATGGTCAGTCAGGATAAGTATCAAGTCAGCATCATTTACAGCGTCTTCCACTGATACGACTGGCATCTTTCCAGATTGGACATGCGGGTCATGCAAGGCTACATCCATGTTTTCCATCCCCATCAAGATATTGACGACATCAATGGCGGGACTTTCACGAATATCATCTACATTTCCTTTGTATGCAAGACCGAAAACAGCTACTTTTGGCTTCCGGATCCCCTCTAGCATCATCCTTACGGAATTAACGATGTAATAAGGCATCGATACGTTGGTATCACGGGCCAATTTAATGATTCTCGCATACTCCGGTGCCTTTGCAACGACGAAATACGGATCGACCGCTAAACAATGGCCGCCAACTCCTGGTCCTGGTTGGTGTATATTGACACGAGGGTGTTTGTTTGCCATCGATATGACATCCAAAACATTGATGTCCAGCTCGAAACAGATTTTCGTCAGCTCATTCGCAAGGGCGATATTGACATCCCTGAAGGTGTTTTCCATCAGTTTGGACATTTCAGCCGTTTTCGCATCGGTCTGAATGATCTCCCCTTGAACGAAGGTTTTGTAAACAAGACTTCCTTTATATGAGCATGTTTCGGTGATGCCCCCGACGATACGGTTATTATGAACCAACTCTTCAAGAATCCTTCCAGGTAAAACGCGTTCCGGACAATGTACGAGGAAAATGTCTTTTCCGATGGTAAGGCCCGTCCTCTCGATCATCGGTTTAATATGATCATCCATGCTTCTTGGCGCTATCGTCGATTCGATAATGATGACATTCCCTTTTTTGATAAAAGGAAGAATGTTTGAGGTGGCATCCAAGACATGTGTTAAATCACAGGATTGGTGCATGTCCTTTTTATTTGGAGTAGGCACCGCGATGATGAAAACATCCGCATGTTCCGGGCTTAAAGCAGCTCGGAACTTATTGGAAGTTAGCACTTCTTCTAATACCTCATCCAATCCAGGTTCTTCGATATGGAGCCTGCCGCTATTCAAATTGGAAATAATCTCAGGATGGATATCCACGCCGACAACATCGGCACCGTATTTAGCAAACATTAAAGAAGTTGGAAGTCCGATATAACCAAGTCCGATTGTACAAAGTTTCATATAAACCACTCCTATCTATTTTTCTGCTGCACTCAAATTTGTTAGGCTGTTTGATAGATTTCGATAAAGATTTCCTTCTCTTGTTTCCAATTGTATTTTTGTCGCGCCTTCAGACAGTTTTGACTCATTTCCGCCCTTTTTTCAGGATGCTTCAATAAGTAATTGACACCTTCGGCAATTGATTTTGGATCATGCGAATCGACACATACACCGATTTTTTCCGTATCGACAACCTTTTGAATTTCAGGAAAGCTGCAGGCAACCACTGGCACACCGCTCATCATGTATTCAAACAATTTATTTGAAGAAGCGGAGTAGTGATTAAAGCAGACATTATTCAATATCTGAAAACCTAAATACGCATTCTTTGTATAATGGAGCAGCTCGTCGACCGGAACCTTCGGCAGGAACTTCACACGATGCTCCAGGTTCATGTCGCTTACTTTCTTCATTAATTCATCCTTGATCCTTCCATCCCCGATAAAAACTACCGTTCCTCCCTCGATCATCGGTACAGCATCAACCAATTGCTCTAACCCTCTGCCCATTTGAACGCCGCCTTGGTATAACAATATCGGTTCATTCTCTGGCAAATCGAGCAGCTCATGCAAATTCACGGCCGTACTTTCCTCCGGATTGGTTGGAATCGGGTAGTTATGGACCACCTTGGGATACAGACCATATAAGTCTTCGTTATACTTAGCTCTCGTATGGTTTTCAGCAATCATTTCATCGACGAACATTAATAGGAATTTCTCCATCATCCCGTAAATTCGGCTATTATATCCCGTTCTGCTCGTTTGTACTTCATGCGAATCATAAATCAGCTTTTTCCTTCTCAGCCATTTACTGCTGATCGCTCCCTGCATGAGCGTATTCAAGTCATTTGAATGATAGAAATCATATTTCCTTTTCCGGCCATGATAGATCATTTGACCAAAAATGTAGCTCCTCGTTAATAGTGTCGGCAGCTTCGTTTTCGTGATGAACATGGTGCCCAGCGCAAGGAGTGCAAATGCACCGAACAGTATTCCCGACCCCACCCAGCCGTTGATCAAGTTCAAATTCCACAATGTATTCCAGATCACTAAGGCAAATAGGGCGATTTCAAACTTCTTTTTCTTCAATTTGCCTACGATCCTGAGAATCTTATTAAGCGCCTCCCAGCGGTTATTCACCCTAGTGACCGAGAAACCATTTTGGTGTTTCTCCTTTTTGGCCAAACCTTCGATTTTCCAGTTATGAATGGCAATTAAGTCAACTTCATAACCCGCTTCTGTAAGTGCTGTGCATTCTCTTAGAACCCTCGCATCGTTCGTAAAGTGATTCCACACGAACATACATACTTTCTTCGCCATGTTGTCCTCCACTTCCGGATTTTTCAGCCTGACGCTTCCATCACGTTGATGAGACCTTTAATATTTTTAGACCATTGAAAATGTTGTTTAGCATACCGATGACCGTTTTCTCCCAGTTCTTCACGAAGGGCCGGATCTGAGGCCATTGTCAATATATGCTGACAAATTTCATCAACATTTCTGCTCTCTGCCACCAACCCGCATTTCGCCTCTATGAGCATCTTCTTGGCCCTGCCGTCCACATCACCGACAATGGGTTTTCCGACACACATATAATCGATGATTTTACCGGGCAGGACCTTATTGAAGACTTCTTTTTCAACCAAGCTCACATAGGCAATATGAGACGTTGAAACTTCATGAAGAGTCACTCTTCGATTCATCGCATTAATCACCTTAATATTGGTCAGCCCTCTAGAGCTTATCTCCTTCTCCACTTCGGATATCCGATATCCATATCCAATCATCGAGAACTCGATTTGTTTATGTTCCCTTAGCTTTTCAGCTACGGCTATCAGTTTTTTCAAATCCTGGGCCAGTCCGATATTCCCCGCATAAACGACCTTGATTACCTTTTCCGATACGGGTGTAAGCAAGTTCTTTAACGTCAGCTCATCCGCAGTAAGCGAATTGGGGATGAATTGGATGGCCTCTTCCTTGACTCCCTTTGCAACGATATAATCCCTGAAACCAGGACTATTGATGATAATAAAATCTGAATGCCTATATAGCTTCCTTTCCAGGAAGAAAGCGATTTTCAATACCCACTTATTATTGAATACGCCTACCCCTATCAACGATTCCGGCCATAAATCCCTGACATCGGTAATGAGTTTCGCCTTCATCTTTTTCTTGGCGATCAACGCTGCCAATGTAGGGAAGATGGGCGGGGTCGTGGCAAACACATAATCATATTTTTTTTCGAGACGGATGATTGTATAAATGAAAAGCCACATCGCTTCAAGATAATGAAGCAACCGCTTCCCCATATTGCTTGTATACCTCTTCACTTTGTCCGGCTTAATCCTGATGACATCTTCTTCAATGCTATCTTCATCCCAAAACTTTGTATCTTGATATAAACTTTGATTAGGATAACTCGGCTTCAATGTGATGACCGTTACCTCGAATCCGTTTCTTTTCAAATGGAGATATATATTTTTCATTCTATTTCCCGCACTTCCGATTTCCGGATAAAAGTTTTGCACGATCATCAGGACGCTTTTCATATTCGCCTATCACCTCTATTCTGCTTAGCTTACTTCCTGCTTTATATTGTAAATGCCAGATATTAACTTAAGGTTAAAGAAGTATAAAGTCATTATTAATATTGTAAAAATTCTGTTAATAATTGTTTCGTTTTTATATTTCCCCTGAACTTCCCGTTATAATGGGGGAGACATTCAGAAGGGGAGGAAATGAGCATGTCTAAACAACGTATTAAGGTCATGACCGTATTTGGTACAAGACCAGAGGCTATCAAAATGGCACCAGTCGTTTTGGAACTGAAAAAGCATCCAGAAGAAATAGAAACCATCGTGGTGGTCACCGCCCAGCATAGGGAAATGCTCGACCAAGTCTTGCAATGTTTTCAAATAAATCCAGATCACGATTTGGATATGATGAAGGATAGACAAACATTAGAAGAGATTACAACACGAGGGCTTGAAAAATTGAGTTCGCTCATGAAAGAAATAAAACCGGATATCGTCCTCGTACATGGGGATACCACGACAACTTTCATCGCCAGCCTGGCAGCCTTCTATAATAAGATACAGATTGGTCACGTTGAAGCTGGTCTGCGGACTGGTAATAAGTATTCTCCATATCCTGAAGAGATGAATAGGCAGCTGACAGGCGTCATGGCTGATTTGCACTTTGCCCCTACAAATCAGGCGGCAGAGAATCTAATTTTGGAAAATAAAAAGAGTGATTGTATCCATATTACTGGCAATACGGCTATCGATGCTTTGAAAACAACAGTAAATAAAGACTATGATCATCCGATTCTATCTGGTTTGAATGGAGATCGCATGTTATTGATGACAGCGCACAGACGGGAAAATATCGGAAAACCAATGGAAGAAATATTCCGTTCCGTCAAACGGCTGCTTGAAGATTACACGGATATCCAAGTTGTTTTCCCGCTTCATAAAAACCCGGTTGTCCGTGAAATTGCTTACCGGATTTTCGGTGAAACGGAAAGGCTTCACTTAATAGAGCCGCTTGAGGTACTTGATTTTCATAATTTTGCGGCGCACGCCCATCTCATATTGACAGATTCCGGAGGGGTGCAAGAAGAAGCTCCCTCACTTGGCGTTCCTGTCCTTGTGTTACGCGATACAACAGAACGTCCGGAAGGAATCGATGCCGGTACCCTTTTATTGGCAGGAATTGAGGAAGAACGAATTTATCAACTAGCCTCAGAGTTACTTACAAATGAAGAAACCTATAAAAAAATGGCGACAGCTTCCAACCCATATGGAGATGGATTCGCTTCAAAGCGGATTGTCGATATCCTATTAACGCATTGCGAAGTGAAATCACCCCTTCCATTATAAAAAATAAAATAGAGAGAAAAGCCTGTCACGAAAGCGGCAGGCCTTTTTCTATTCAGCCAGATTGTGAAACGGCTGCTTCCATTTTCATTAGCGAAGGATTAAAGCAAAGTCCAATTTAGATTTGTAAATGTTAAATACATATGTGATGGTTTGGGGAGATTTAACGTTTCATTGAAGTCAATCTATTACCTTAGAGGTGTTGTAATGTTCGGGAAAGACCCCAATTGTGGTAAATGTGGTAGAGAAATTAAGGGGGACGAAGTCGTTCTTGTGAAAATGCGTTATCCGAAGCGTAAAGGGATGACTGAAATAGAAGCATATTTAAAAAATGAAGGAAGTTTACAAGAGGATTAGTATGAAAAATCAAGTTACCTCCTATTTAATTTTTGATGGACAGCAATAGTCGCATTGGCCTTTTATGCAGAAGTATTTCATTCAGAGATTACCGAACTGCAAACCTACGGGGAAGCTGATTTCCCAGCACATGAAGAAGCGAATGACCTTGTTTAAAAATGGCCGAAAATATGCCTTGTATCCCCGGCCATTTTTAATAGGTATTCATTCGCTGAACACTCCATCAAAAAATATGAAAATAATTAAGGACATTTTTTCCAATCAATAAAATCGTGACGCAAATGAATAAGATACGGACATAGGAAGCACCTTTCTTTATGGCGAAGTTCGTTCCTACCAATGCTCCCGCGACCATTGCAAGACCCATCGGGATTCCATAGGCAAAATTGACGGTCCCCATAGATAAAAAAATGATAAGTGCGGCAATATTGCTTCCAAAATTCAATATTCTTGCATTCCCGGCAGCCTGGACAAAATCAAACCCAATGATCAGAAATGAAAATAATAAAAAGGAACCTGTGCCTGGTCCAAGAAAACCATCATAAAAACCAATCGCAAATATAATGATTATCAATAGAATCATTTTCTTCCTTGTCAGCCCTTTATACTTTGCGTCTTTACCCCAATCCTTTTTTACCAACGTATAAATCGCGACAATGACCAACAAGATCAAAATGAGGGGCTTCAATATCTCTGCGGAAACGAAATGTACAACGTATGCTCCTAACGCCGCTCCAATCACGGTGATCGGAAACAGCTTGATGACGAATTTGAAATCCACTTTTCCAGCCCGAATGAATGAAATCGTACTCGTTAAAGACCCCATGGTACCCGCCAGCTTGTTAGTGGCAAGTGCCGCTGAAGGCGATATGCCCGTGAACAATAAAGCAGGAATGGAAATTAACCCGCCCCCGCCCACTACGGAATCGATGAATGCGGCAATAAAACCCGCAAGTACTAAAAATAGCAAAGTATAGAGATTGATATCCTCCATGTATTCCCCTTCTTTCAAAAGCACTATCTAAAATGCCATTACTCATTTTTCATCCAAATAATCGAATAACCTTTCTTCTGAAATGATCGTGAACCCATGCCTCCTAAGCAAAGCCGCGGTCACTCCATTCCCGACCTTCTTCTTCCCCTTGAATTCCCCATTATATATCGTGGCACTCCCGCAGGATGGACTGTTTTCTTTTAAAACGACTAACGTCGCCCCTACCTCCTGGGCTTTCAATAACGTAAGATTCGCTCCCTTTATGTACAATTCCGTTACATCCCTGCCCGACTTTTCGATGATCTTCGCTTTTCCATCAAGGACATCCCCACCTTCACCGCCAACTATCTCAGCAGGTTCCCTCGGTGTCGAAAAACCGCCAAGCAACTCAGGACAAACCGCTATAGCCTTTTTCTCCCTCATCAATGCCATAATTCCTTCATCCAAGCTGTGGGTACCATTGTGTCTAACCTCAAGGCCCGCTAAACAAGAACTCACCAAAATCATCAAACCACCCCGCCTCATGCACTTTACACCATTTTACCACTCTTTTCGTGACAATCATTTCGAAGATTGAATATCCGCCAGGGATTCTACGCTGATAAAATCCCGTTTTGCTTGGGTCGGATTTTTTCCGCACAGGCAGAATTATCCGCGCATCTGTCGAATTCCGCCAAAACAAAAAAAGCGCTTGCAGCGAGGCGATTCCCGGCAAGCGCTTGTCTATTTAGTTAGTTGAATTCAGTGATAGCAGTTGGTACGTAATGATGGTCTTTTCACTGGTCCATTCAATTTTTTGGATAACGGCTGTTCCGCTTGAATCAGATTGGATCGTTTTGCGGACATCGATTGGAATATCGATAGGGTATAACCTGTAACCAGCTTTCGCCAGCCGAAAAATGTTTTCTTCTTCACGGGTTTCGTTCCCTTTTGTAACGATCATGGTATTTAGCTCCATAGGCATGCCCATGTGTATCTCCTCCTCTTGCCAATATACTTAGTATATCCTTCATTCTATCATTATTCGGTTTTACTTTTCATCCAAGATGTTAAATCTTCGACTACTTTTCTGTTCACGGCAGGTGGGAAGTAATGCGTGAATTGAGGGAAATACCAGCTTTCGACCTCTTTGTCATGCATTTTCAACCTTTTTTCCAGCCGGTATGCGTGTTCTATGGCGACATTGTCATCTTTTTCACCATGTACGATCAGGACGGGTACATTCAAATCTTCAATCGCAAACAATGGGGTACGGTATTCATATTGATCGGGGCATTTTTTAGGTGTTCCGCCGATGACACGCTTCATCATCCGACGCATATCGACCCGTTCGACATATGTTAAAAACATATCCGACACACCTCCCCATGTGACGATCGATGCTGCATTCCTGCAGTATATCCCAGTCCAAAGGGCCATGATGCCGCCACGGGAGAATCCGAGGATATGAATGTGATCCTTGTTCACTCGGGGATGCTGTTCAAGAAGATTGAATCCTGATATCGCATCGAATCGATCCTCTCCTCCAAAATCCTCATCTCCCTCCCCGCCTTGATTTCCACGATAAAAAGGAGCAAAAACGATGAAACCTTCTACAGCATACTGCACGATCCTTGCAGGCCTCACCTTGCCGACATTTTTAATCCCGCCGCGTAAATATAAGAAGGCATCATGTATTTCGCCATCAACCGGTTCAGCCAGCAACCCCTTTACCTTCAAGCCTTGTGATATGTACGTAACTGAATAAAGATGGATTCGTGGATGCGGTGATGGAAACCGCTGTTTTGAAATAATCGTTCCGTTCTCCAATTTCCACTCTCCTTTCTCTCTATTCTTATTGTAAAACATCCGCTTGTTTTTATCCCCTGAGAGGATTCACATTTTTTTCTTCCGTTCATACGATAATGTAGGCAAAATACCCATATATCAAGGAGGAAGGCATTTTGAAAAAATGGTGTAAAGCAGGTGTCGTATTTTTACTTCTGTGCGTGCTGGTGATCCCGCTTGGCGCATGCGGCAAAAAAGAACAGGAAACAACGAAGGTAAGGGTTGCCGAAGTAACCCGCTCCCTTTTCTATACACCGCAATATGTCGCGATCGAAAAAGGTTTTTTTAAAGATGAGGGCCTCAGCATTGATTTGAAAACGACGGCAGGCGGCGACAAGACGATGACCACGCTTCTTTCTGATGGAGCGGATATTGCTCTCGTTGGCTCCGAAACATCGATTTACGTTCAGGCACAAGGCTCGAATGACCCCGTCATCAACTTCGCTCAATTAACACAGACGGATGGAACGTTCCTTGTTTCACGTGAAAAAATTGACAACTTCAATTGGGATATGCTGAAAAACTCTACATTCCTAGGCCAGCGTAAAGGCGGAATGCCGCAGATGGCCGGCGAGTTCGTATTGAAAAAACATAACATAGACCCGAAAAAAGATTTGAACCTCATCCAGAACATTGATTTCGCGAATGTCGCAACTGCCTTCGCTTCCGGAACCGGCGATTTCGTTCAACTGTTCGAACCAACGGCCAGTGTGTTTGAAAAAGAAGGAAAAGGCTATATCGTCGCTTCTTTCGGCACCGAGTCCGGTCATCTTCCATATACAGTTTATATGGCTAAAGAAAGCTATTTGAAAGAAGACAAAGAGACTGTCGAAAAATTCACGAGGGCCTTGAAGAAAGCACAAGATTGGGTTCAGGAAAACGATGCTGCCGAAATTGCCGAAGTCATTCAGCCGTATTTTGAGGATACCAACCTCGAGACGATGGAAACAGTCATCAACCGCTACAAAGAACAAGGATCCTTTGCCACCGATCCCATTCTTGATGAAGAAGAATGGAACAATCTTCAAAACATCATGGATGAAGCAGGCGAGCTTCCTACACGTATTAGCCATGAAGAGCTGGTCAATACCGACTTTGCTGAAGAAGTCGCAAAATAACATAGCAAAAAGTAAGGAGGATGTCCGATGAGCTTTTTAAAAATCCAAGACATTCACCATACTTATTTTTCAAATCAGACGGCAGCGACCGCACTTGCGGACATTTCCCTCGACATTGAAAAAGGTGAATTCGTCTCTTTTCTAGGTCCGAGCGGCTGCGGAAAAACCACCCTGCTTTCCATCATCGCCGGGCTCTTTCCGCCCACTTCAGGAAAGATCCTGCTCGAAAACAAACCGCTGAAAGCCAACAGCGACCTTTCAATCGGCTATATGCTGCAGCAGGATTATCTATTTCCATGGAAGACGATAGAAGAAAATATATTATTAGGATTGAAACTGATAAAAAAAGATGAAGGACTCGAGAGAATAAAAACGCTTAAACTTTTAAGTGACGTTGGATTGGGAGACACCGGAAAATTATATCCGCGCGAACTATCGGGAGGAATGAGGCAAAGGGCTGCACTGGCACGGACACTGGCAGTCGACCCAAAAATCCTTTTGCTTGATGAACCGTTTTCAGCTCTTGATTACCAAACCAAGTTGAAGCTGGAAGACCTTGTTTTTGAAACCCTGAAATCCTTCGGAAAGACAGCCGTGCTCGTCACCCATGATATCGGTGAAGCCATTGCGATGAGTGACCGCATCTTTCTGTTTTCCGCGAACCCGGGAAGCGTGCACAAAACCTTCATGGTGCCCGATGAATTGCGTGAACTCACGCCTTTCCATGCACGCAACCATCCGCAGTATCCGATGCTTTTCCAAACGATCTGGAAGGAGCTTGAGAGCCTTGAATATTGAACAGCTTCATAACCAATATAAAACCTCATTAAAAAAAGAAAACAGGCTCATTCGCTTTTATCAGATCCTGATTTTCATCGTTTTTTTCAGCAGTTGGGAACTTTTATCCAGGAAGGAACTGATCGATCCGCTCATCTTCAGCTCCCCGACTAAAGTGTGGCATCTTTTCATACAGAAATTGGGTGATGGAACCCTGCTATCCCATTCCGGAGTGACGCTATTCGAGACCGTTCTCGGCTTTATCATAGGGACACTGCTTGGAACGATCTTGGCATCCCTGCTTTGGTGGTCGCCAAGATTATCCAAAATACTTGACCCTTATCTCGTCATTTTAAATGCGATGCCGAAAGTGGCACTCGGCCCCATCATCATCGTAGCATTCGGCCCTGGATTTCCATCCATCATCTCGATGGGGGCGATCATCTCCATCATCATCACCACCATCGTCGTCTACACCGCATTTCGCGAAGTGGACCCGAACTACCTGAAAGTACTCCAAACTTTTGGCGCCACAAGAACCCAAGCTTTTCGGGAAGCCATATTACCCGCCTCCTTCCCAACGATCATCTCGACCTTGAAAGTGAATGTCGGTCTCTCCTGGGTCGGCGTCATCGTAGGGGAATTCCTTGTTTCGGCCAAAGGACTCGGCTACCTAATCATTTATGGCTTTCAAGTCTTCAACTTCACCCTTGTAATGCTTGCCTTGATGATCATTGCCGTCTTTGCCACAATCATGTATCAACTAGTCGAACTTCTCGAGCGAAAATTAATCAAAGACTGACCAAACTGCCGATAACCCTCGGCAGTTTTTCACTCATGCTAAGTTAAAACATGAATTTAGTTGGTTTCGGCGATTTACTCGTGAGTTTCGGACATTTACTCTTGAGTTTCTACCATTTACTCATGAATTCCGCCGATTTACGAGTGAATTCCACCAGCTTAACTCGTGAATTCTACCGTTTTACTTGTGAGTCGGACTTTTACTCGTGGGTTTTCGCGATTTACTCGTGAGTTTCGGACTTTTACTCGTGAGTTTTTGCGATTTACTCGTGAATTCTACCGTTTTACTCGTGAGTTCCTGATATTCACTCGTTTCTTTGCAAAGTGCCATCATCCAGTCTCGATAAGCTGAAAGGTACAATCTCATCTTTCATGATGAAGCTAAACTCCTCACCGAGTACATCCGGCAATGATTCCATAAAGATTGGCCCTTCCGTTTCCAGGTAATTCTGTTTCTTCTCTATTTCACGCAATTCGGCATAGTATATTGATTTAACGAATGGCTTCACTGGATCATGCACTTTATATTGTCCCAAAAATTGCAGCTGGCCCACCAAGCCTCCCGTTTCTTCATAAACTTCCCGTATGGCCGTTTCTTCAATGGATTCCCCTGCTTCCCGTTTACCGCCAGGGAACTCGAATCCCCTTTCTCTGTGTTTGGTCAATACCCACCTGCCCTTATATCGGCTTAGCACAAAAACATGCCAAGGCTCTCCAAAGACAGGATTCTCGGAGAATTCGACCTTATATCCGTTCTTATCAAGAAATCGTTTCATTTTTCCCCTTCTCTCCGTATAAGAAATGGTGCTATGCTCCTTGTTTCATTATATGGGTAAAAAAAATCACTATCCAGCGGGAATCTGGATTACATCAAAAAAACGATGGACCCTCAATATTCGAGGCCATCGTCTGTTGGTTTTGCCTGTAGTATTCCCATGCTTTCTATATGCCGTCTTCCTTCTTCAGTACCCAGGGCGTAAATCATTTCGTAAATTTTTTGAAGGGTGATATCCTGCTTATCATTTTCACGGTCAAAATGATATTGAAGGTATGGGACATGTGCCCGGTAAAAATTTTCTTCCCCTATTGAATAATTGTAATCAAATAATTCACGTAATTTGATGATTTCATTATCTGTCGCCTCGATTTCGAAGTTCCATGGAGAACTTTCCCTATCTTGTGATATCTGGCCATTCGGAAGCCAAATGTAATATTTTTTCCTGTCTTCAGACACATTCATCCACCCTTTCCATATATCCTACGCTTATTTTTCACGTATTTCCCCACTTCATACAATGGAAAATTTTGTTTAAAGAAGAACAAAGATGTTAAATAATAGATTAAAGTATCTTTCAAAGGGTAAAACATATAATAAGCCCAAGCATCCCTTAAGATTTTTATATGCACCCAGAGGTTTTTTTGATAACCTACATATAAAGAGATAACGGATTTCTAATAAATGTGAGGTGAAAGTTTTGAAGTTAATTGAAGAATTATACAATATGTACCGTGATAAGATGACTGGTGATGAAGAAGATATTGATATGCTTACGTTTGCGGTTCTGGAACAGCTTGACCGCAAGGAAATTTTCGAATTGCTTCAAGAGATGGATGATCAGGAACTAACCAATTTAATGGGCCTTTACATTATTGAAACGTTAAAAGGGAAGTTTGCTCAAAATAGTATGAGCGACACGAAACCTACACATTTTCCGCCTAGGAATATTCATTAAATACATACCCTGTCAGGTGTCCCTCTTTTGATGGATGCCTTTTTTATAGGTTTAACCAAAAAAAAAGCCCTACCGAAGCAGGGCTTTTCCTAAATCTTAATGTCCTAAATACGCACGCAGCATCCAAGCATGTTTGTTTAAGCTTTTCTTCATGCCTGTCAGCATATCGGCCGTAACCGGATCTTCTTGTTCGGCAACTTCGATGATTTCCAGGAACTCTTCGGAAAGCTTTTCAAAATCACTTATGACGCTTTGGACCATATCTTCTGTATTTTCATTACCTGTCGCTTCTTCGATCGTCGTTAATTCCAAGTACTCTTTAAGGGTGGCAACCGGCTTTTCACCAATGGCCAATAGTCTTTCAGCCAATTCGTCATAGTTGGATGTCACTTCTTTATATAACTCTTCCAATTTTTGGTGCAGTTCAAAGAAGTGCGGTCCATTCACGAACCAATGGTAATTATGAATTTTCGTATAAAGAACACTGAAGTTTGCAATTTCCTTATTCACTAAAGTTCCTAATTTTTTCTGAGCCATAAATATCTACCTCCGTAAGTTGGTTATACCTTTATAATTCCCTCTATTCGAAAATTGAAACATTATCTGACCCGGTACTTATGCTAAAATGAATCTAAATTGTGAACGTTAGGAGCTGTAAAGTATGATTACGGTTTTAGTTATCTCCATTATTGTCATTCTGATTGTATTGGCACTATCGGTCTTAACCATCGGAAAAGGATACAGCTACAAGCATACAGTGGATCCTGTCAAACCTTTGCCAGAGGATGAGGGAAAAAAAGAAGAACCCGAAAAATGAAAAAAGTTCCTGTCACAAATGGACAGGAACTTTTTTATTAACCGAAAACTTTATGAAGATCTTCTTTATCTTGTGCAAGCCAGAAATTCATTAATTTCTTAGCTCCTTCAAGATCATGCAATTTTGCTTGGCCGCATTGTTTTTCGTTTGCTGCAGGAATTTCGGTAATTGTAACAGCATCCTTGAATGTATCTTCAAGAACATCGATGATTTCCGTCACAGTCGGCTCGCCGCTGACCACAAGGTAATATCCTGTTTGACATCCCATTGGCGAAATGTCGATAATATCAAAGTGATCGAAGCGCTCGGAATGCTTACGGATATTGAATGCAAGCAAATGTTCCAGGGTATGGATCGTGTCCGGCTTCATCGCTTGTTTGTTCGGCTGGCAAAAACGGATATCAAATTTATTAACAACACCGTCTGTTCCTACCTTATGGACACCGCAATGTCTAACATATGGGGCTTTAACAGCGTTATGATCTAATTCAAAGCTTTCAACTGAAGGCATTTAATTCACTCCTTAATTGTATGTCATCTCTATTTTACCTTGAATAACAATATATTTCATCCTTTAAAATTAATTCTCATTATATCAATCGGATTGCCAATAGGCTCATTCCTTTTTTACCCTTTTGGGAAATTTAGAAAATATGCTATAATTGAGGGTAGTCAATTTACTCGAAAAGAGCTGAAAGCATCGTGCTGAAAAAAATAGTAATGGGAGTCATCCGTTTTTACCAAGTTGCCATTTCTCCATTAAAACCGCCCACCTGCCGTTTTTATCCAACTTGTTCCCATTATGGTTTGGAAGCGGTCAATCGTTTCGGACCTATAAAAGGAAGCTGGTTAGCACTCATCCGGATTCTTAAATGTCATCCGTTTCATCCAGGGGGCATTGACCTTGTTCCCGAAAAAAAAGAAAAAAGTAAGGACCAATAGAAAAAACCCTTGCTTTCCTTTGCAATCTTTTGTATCATACAGAAGTCAAATCGTAATCATTTCGTTTTTACCATATAAAATTCAAATCGTAATCAATACGAATTATAAAGGAGCATATCATATGAAAATTCGAGCATTGCTCTCCCTTTTCCTTGTTACTGCGGTATTTCTGTCAGCCTGCGGCAACTCAAAGGGAGAATCGAGTAAAGAAGAAACCAAGGATGCCTTGGATATATATACGACGGTTTACCCTTTACAATACTTCACTGAGGCCATTGGCGGGGAGTACGTGAATGTCGAGACTGTTTATCCTCCAGGAACGGATGAACACTCATTCGAGCCTTCTCAAAAAGATATTGTGAAAATGGCTGAGTCAGACCTGTTTTTCTATATTGGCTATAATCTTGAAGGCTTTGTAACCAAGGCTGAACCAATTCTAAGCAAAGAAGGCGTCAGCACAATCGCGGTGGGCGAAACGGTTCATCTTGATGAAGAGGAGCATGAGCATAAAGACGAACATGCACATGAAGAAGAGCATGCAAATGAAGAAGACGGTCATGACCATGGGGGCGTTAACCCGCATTTGTGGTTAGATCCCGTCTATTCCATTGACATGGCTAAAACCATCAAGGACGAATTAACGAAACAAATGCCGGAACAGGAAGAATATTTCAACAGCCATTTCAATGAGCTTTCCGAAAAGCTTGAGGCACTTGATGAAAAATTCGCGACGACGATCGAGTCGGGCCGTACCAATAAGATCATCGTTTCCCATTCTGCATATGGTTATTGGGAGGAACGCTACGGATTGGAACAAATTGGCGTCACGGGACTAACGTCTTCAAACGAACCTTCTCAAAAGGAACTGGGGAAAATCGTAACCATGGCTGAAAAAGAAGACTTGAACTATGTCATCTTTGAGCAGAATATCAGTTCTAAACTTACCGAAATCATCCAAAAGGAAATGGGAGCGAAATCACTTGAGCTCCATAACCTTTCCGTGTTGACGGATAATGATATCGAAGCCGGCGAAGATTACTTCAGTTTAATGGAAAAAAACATCAAGACACTGCAAACTGCCTTGCAATAGACGAGAAAGAAGCGGCTCCCTTTGGATTCGCTTCTTTTTTGTACTCGGCACTCTAAAGAGTTCTTTTTCATTTTGTCAGCATATTTGAGTTGGAGTTTCGGTTCCTGACAAAGCATGATAGCCTCCTGTTCTAGAGCAACTATGATAAGCTTTAATCATTACAATTTATGGAATGATTAAAGCTTAGAGAGGGGAAAATATGAAAAAGACCGTAAATGGAAGTTTAACGTTTCTATGATTGATTTTTCACAAATTCCAGAAGAGTATTTCTATCGGGAACGATAAAGAAGAAGGGAATCCCTTTCAATGGGATTCCCTTACGTTAGTTATTCCTTTAAATACTTCTCACGGATCTTTTCCATTTTCGTCATCAATTCGGTTCCAATCGTGGATTCGAATTCCGGATAGATGACGGTCATCTCATCCATCCATTCTTTCTTTTCTTCATCTGACAGTTTATAGATGTCGATATTCGATTTTTGCTGGATTTCCCTTAGCTGTTCCTGATTCAATTCATTTGATTTGATCCATAGCCATTTCGTTGTATCATCCATCGCCCGTTGGATTTGCTGCTGAATATCCAACGGGAGTTTGTTCCAAAACTGCTCGTTTATCATGACTACATACCCTAAATAGCCATGATCACTGATCGTTAAATACTTTTGCACTTCATATAATTTCTTTGAATAGATATTCGAAATCGTATTTTCCTGGCTGTCCGTTTCGTTGATTTCAAGGCTTTTGAACGTTTCATTAAACTCCAGGACGGAAGTTGTCGCCCCAAAATGCTTGAATTGGCTTTCCAGGACTGCACTTGGCATGATTCTGAAATGCTTTCCTGCAAAATCACTTGGATGCCGTATCGGCTTACTGCTTGTAATCTGTTTATAGTTATTCGACCAAAATGCGAGTCCTTCGATATCGATGATATTCAGCTGCTTAAGCAGCTCTTCCCCCACTTCCCCATTCAACGCTTCCTGCAAGGCCTCATCCGTTGGAAAGACGTAAGGGAGGTCCAATAGCATCCATTTCTTTGATATGCTCGTGATTTTAGATGCAGTCGGTGCAATCATCTGCACCTTGTTTTCTTGTAATGCTTCGATTTCTTCCTGATCACTATATAATGACTGATTAGGATAAACTTCTATTTTGACACGATGGTCTGTATATTCATCGACAAGTTGGGCAAATCGGTTCGCAGCCAGCCCTTTAGGTGTATTTTCGGCAACGACATGATTGAACTTAATCACGATTTGATCCTTCATCCCGACCTGCTCCTCATCCTTCGGCAAATTGAAACCGAAGCTTGTAAAGAACGATTGAAACGATATATACACGGCTATCAACAGCCCCAAGCCAATTAACAAGAAATACCCCCATAATGCACGCATACCGACAACTCCTCACCGCTCACTTCACATTATCACTATTCTATCACAGCTTTTTGCTGTCGTAATACACTGCGCGAAAAATAGCGAAAAGTGATAGAAATTCTGTTACTATTAAGTATAGAAGTAATGGAGGAAAACCAATGGATAAATCCTTTCATATGCCCATTCAAATTAAAATCACCCTGCTATCATTCGTAATCGTCGCTTTTTCGATACTTATAGGCGGGATTTTTATATTCGGTAATATCGTTTCGGTCAGGGAAGATGAAATCGGCAAACGATCCATGATCACAGCCCATACCATTGCCGAACTCCCTGAAGTACAGAAATTGGTCCGTGAGCCTGAAGGATGGACGCAGCTTAATCCGATTATTGAAAACTTAAGGAAAATCCATCAAGCGGATTATATAGTTGTGCTCAACAATCAGCATATACGCTATTCCCACCCGGTATTCAGTCAATTGGGGACCCCATCTGGCAGCAGTGATGAAAGCGCTGCGTTCGCTGAACACGAATACCTTTCAAAGGCTGCTGGCGAACTTGGCATTTCCGTCCGCGCCTTTGTCCCGATCCTTGATGGAGATAGAGAGCAAATCGGCGTCGTGCTGGTCGGGAATATCCTGCCTACGATACCGGAATTAATCAAGGACCTGAAAGGCGAAATCGCGATTATCCTGGTCCTTACCCTTCTATTCGGTGTTTGCGGCTCTTGGCTCATGGCAAAAAGGATAAAAAAAGAAACCTTCCAACTTGAACCCCATGAAATTTCACGGATGTTGGTTGAAAGGACAGCCGCTTTCAATGCCATGCATGAAGGGGTCATCGCCATAGATAATAATCAGGCCATCACGATTTTCAATGAAAAGGCTAAGCAGATATTCAAGATCGACGGTGCGGTCATAGGCAAGAATATCAATGATATCATACACGATACCCGTCTCCCGGAAGTGCTCGATCGGACATCTCCCATCTTCAATCAGGAAATCTCCGTTCAAAACAGGAATATTGTAAGCAATCGGGTACCGATAAAGATTGCGGATAAAACGATCGGTGCCGTGGCCATTTTCCAGGATCGCACCGATGTGACGAAGCTAGCTGAAGAGTTGACTAGTGTCAAAGCATTCGTTGAAGCCCTGCGCGTTCAAAACCATGAACATATGAACAAACTTCATACGATAGCAGGATTGATCCAGCTAGGTAATCTTGACGAAGCGCTGCATTACATTTTTCAGATTACGGAAGAACAAGAGGAATTGACCAGGTTTTTGACGAAGCACATTCACGATGATAATTTAGTGGGGCTGATATTAAGTAAGATCTCCTTGGGACGGGAACTCGGGATCGAGCTCATCATGGACAAACACACAAAATTGGACCGCTTCCCCGCTGGTTTGGATCATCACGATTTTGTTTTGATAATCGGAAACCTGATCGAAAACTCATTCGCGGCGCTAAAGTATTGTTCAGAGGAAACAAAACAGGTTTATCTATCCATCTACCAGGATGAACGTCATTGTCAAATCGTGCTTGAGGATAATGGACCTGGCATTCCCGAGGACATTCATAAAGATATATTCGAGTATGGTTTTACAACAAAAGGTGCGGAAGGATCAGGAATTGGTCTTTATCTAATAGACCAAATTGTAAAAAAAGCGAACGGCGAAATGAAATTCACGACACGCCCTAATGAGGGAACAAGCTTTTTTCTTTCTTTTCCGATGCATGATATAGAGGAGAACCAAAATGACTAACGAAATTCGTGTACTTTTAATTGAAGATGACCCTATGGTCCAAGAGGTCAACAAACAGTTCATCGAGCGCCTGCCTGCCTTTAAAATCGTTGATACAGCTTCAAATGGGCTTGAAGGTCTGGAAAAAATCAGGCAGTCTAAACCCGACCTTGTCATTTTGGACATCTTCATGCCATCTTTAAACGGGGTTGATACACTTTATCAAATTAGAAAAGAGCAAATTGATGTGGATGTCATCATCATTTCAGCGGCAAATGATCAGAAAACGATTCGAAAAATGATACAGAACGGGGCTTTTGACTATTTAATCAAGCCATTTAAATTCGAGAGGCTAAAACATACGCTGGAACAATATTATGCTTTTCGGATGGAGGTTGAACCTGATCATCAAATTTCCCAAAATCAGCTCGATCGAATCCTCTTTCAAAATAAGACACATTCTGAAGCGCGTCCGAAATATGATGTTCCGAAAGGATTGAATGGCGCGACTCTTGAGCAAGTGACGAAGTTCATAAAGACCCAGCCTGGGTCACTATCGGCAGAAGAAGTGGCTGATGGAATTGGAATCGCCAGAGTTACAGCTAGGCGCTATCTTGAATACTTGCATGGTGAAGAAGTCCTTCAGCTTGACGTACAATATGGCAGCATAGGCCGTCCAGTCAATAGGTACCGGCTAAACAAAACTTAACCGCATGGGACCGGCTTGAAACGGTTCCCTTTTTACTTTCATTCTTTACGCACCTGTCTTCCGGTCATATAGGCCCCACTTTCGCTTCAAAAGAAACAGCTCGCACTCCTTCAAAGCTGTCACTTCTTTTATGACATAGTCAGGCATGCCCCTTCTTAGTAGAATTTCCGCAATAAGGTACGGTTTTTTCATACACTCTCCCCTCCTTTTCCCTTTGGTTGCCCTTCTTTTCATTCATTATACAAAATAATCCAATAAAGGAAAAATAGACAAAGCCCCATTTTCCGAAAAAATTATGTTTTCTCTAAAAAATCTGCAGACAAATTAAAAATGTTCAGGTTGATTTCTGTCAGCCGTACCCTCTCCTCCGACTGTTAGTATCCTATTAAAATCATGTTCCAAAAGGGTGGGGTTTCCGTCCAATAAAGTACTAATTGGGTAAGTTACATAGATCGTGGGAGTAAAAGGAGATATGATCAATATTTGATCAAAAGAGGTGGGCCGTGCACCTCCTTTGATGTTTCATTTGAACAGTTTACTATATGTAGTCAATTCCTTTAGCCGCTTTTCATTGATGGCAAAACCGATTCCAGCTTTATCGGGAACTTGGATCATGCCATTTTCTACGATGACTTCAGGATCGATTATATCTCCATCCCAATAACGGGATGAAGATGATATATCCCCGGGAATCGTGAACCCTTTTAATGAGGCAAGTGCAATATTATGTGCACGTGAAATGCCAAACTCAATCATACCGCCGCACCAAACGGGCACATCATTTCCCAGGCATAGATCATGGATTCTTACAGCTCCCATCCAGCCGCCGACTTTCGCCATCTTAATGTTGATGACCCCACAGCTCTGGAGCGACAGTGCACTTTTTGCATCATGAAATGAATTTATGCTTTCATCAAGGCAAATGGGTGTCTGCAGCTGTTTCTGCAAAAATGAATGTTCCACAATGTCGTCATGCCCCAGCGGCTGCTCAATCATCATCAGCTTAAAGTCATCAAGCTTCTGCAGATGCGGGATGTCATCAAGGGTGTACGCTGAATTGGCATCTGCCATTAGCGGGATATCGGGATAGGCCCGACGGATTTCCGCTAAAAACTCCAGATCATTTTGAGGATTTATTTTTATTTTATATCGCTGATAACCGGATCCGGAAAAATCCTCGATCTGGCGCATCGCATCTTCTATATCATTCGATGCAATGACTACGCCAGCGGCCACTTCCCTTCGTTCGCCGCCAAACAGCCGTCCAAGGTAGACTCCTTTCTGCTTCGCATACAAATCGAGGATTGCCTGCTCTAAAGCCGACTTCGCCATTGCATTCCGCCTGATTCCGCTCCATAAGTTCGGCAGCTCATCAGGATGCCTGATCTGACTGGCCAATGTCAGCGGGATTAAGAAGTCTTCCAACATATGAAAGCATGTTTTGGTCGTTTCCTCGGTATACCAAGGACTTGTAAAAGGCACAGCTTCCCCGTATCCAATCAATCCGTCTTCATCCATGGCTTCGACAATTATCACTTCCCGGTCGCTTACCGTTCCGAGATGCGTCTTGAATGGCCACTTTAATGGGGCCTTAATGATCTTTAGGGAAATGGAGGATAACTTCATTGCCATTCCCCCATCTCCTTCTTCAGTTCCCGTCTAAGAAGCTTGCTTGCTCCATTCCGGGGAAGCTCCTTACAAAATATCACGTTCCGGGGAACCTTATAGGATGCCAAATACTCCCTGCAATATTCGAGCAGTTCGCTCTCACCTAGCTCTGCACCTTGATGCAGGACAACAAAAGCAAGCGGGACCTGTCCCCATTTTTCATCTTCTGTCCCCGTCACTCCCGCTTCGAACACATCGGGGTGCGTACTAAGGACATTTTCAATCTCGGCCGGGTAGACATTTTCACCGCCGGAAATGATTAAATCCGAGCGTCGGTCAAGCACATATAAAAAACCTTCCTCATCGAGATAACCAAGGTCCCCAGTATAAAGCCATCCATCGGTAATGGCCTGCTGTGTAGCATCCATCCGATTAAAATAGCCTTTCGTCACATTCGGACCCGATACCACGATTTCCCCCACTGCACCCGGTTCACACATCGTGCCGTCTTTCTCAATCCGTAACTGCGAAGGAAACAAAGGCTTTCCCGCAGAGCCGATTTTTGCCATGCTATATTCCGGTGCAAGCGTCACAATCTGTGAAGACGTTTCGGTCATCCCATATGTTTGATAGACGGGAATCCCTTTCTCCTTACATACCTCAAGCATATGGACGGGTGCAGGGCCGCCGCCTAACAGGAAACAGCGGAAGGTTTTTGGATAGCTTGTTCCCTTCATATCCTGCACCATCCTATTCAGCATCGCCGTCACGACCGAAATGATCGTCACGCCATTTTCCTGGATGCTCCGGTTTGCTTCCCGTTCATCAAAACGTTCCGCCAAAACGACTTTCATGCCATAAATCACATTTTTCATCAAGATGGATAAACCGCTAATATGAAAGATCGGAACCGCACAATACCACGAATCCTCTTCATGCAATCCAAGGTTCAGAACAGACCCAACGGCACTCCACCAATGGTTGCCGAATGTTTGGATGACCCCTTTTGGATTTCCTGTCGTACCAGATGTATACATGATCGTAGCGGTATCCTCAAGGTAAAACTCTTGAAGTATCCCTGCTGTGCCTTCATCCGGCAATTCTTCCGTTAAGTGAAGCTTCAAATCCGGGAGAATCTCACCAATATCAGCGAGTTTGCCGGAGAAGGACCCTTCCGAAACCAGATAGGCAGTTTTGCTGTCCTCGATCTGCCAGGACAGCTCTTTTGCCGTTAGCTTATTATTCAGCATCACAATCTTCACACCGAGATGAAATAGTGCATGGATAACGACAACACCATCAATATGGTTACGGAGCAAAACCGCGCATGAATCGCCAGCACCCAGACCAATGCTTGAAAGCCTTCCAGCCATCTTCTTCGATAAAGTATACAGTTCAAGAAAGCTATACGTATGACCTTCAAACTCAATTGCCGGGCGATCCGGTGAAAGATGCGCCCGATTTTTCAGCCAGTTCGGCAACTTTTCTTCTGCCATTGCTGCTTCCCCTCTTCCTTTTTGATATAGAAAACAGCCCGGCGATTTTCCGCCAAGCTGTCAGTCTCATCGATTCACGCGTTTCATTAAGGGAAACGAGGGAATTGCCCAAAGTCCGGAGTGCGTTTTTCTTTGAATGCATCGCGGCCTTCTTTTGCTTCTTCTGTTGTATAGTATAAAAGTGTAGCGTCACCAGCCAATTGCTGAAGACCTGCAAGGCCATCCGTATCAGCGTTCATTGCCGCTTTCAGGAAACGAAGTGCAGTCGGGCTCTTTTCAAGCATTTCTTCACACCATTTAACCGTTTCCGCTTCTAATTGGTCTAAAGGCACGACCGTGTTGACCAATCCCATATCCAATGCTTCCTGTGCATTGTATTGACGGCATAGGTACCAGATTTCACGCGCCTTTTTATGACCCACGATACGTGCAAGGTAGCCAGAACCATAACCAGCATCAAAGCTTCCTACATTCGGTCCAGTTTGTCCGAAAATTGCATTGTCAGCAGCAATCGTCAAGTCACATACCACGTTCAGGACATTACCTCCGCCAATTGCATATCCTGCCACCATGGCTACGACTGGTTTTGGAATGACGCGGATCAAACGTTGCAAATCAAGAACATTTAGACGCGGAATGTTATCTTCACCCACATATCCGCCGTTTCCGCGGACTTTTTGGTCTCCGCCTGAACAGAATGCTTTGCCGCCTACACCTGTTAAAATAATGACACCAATGCTGGAATCATCACGCGCCCTTGCAAATGCATCAATCATTTCAGCAGTCGTTTTTGGCGTGAATGCATTATGTACATGCGGTCGATTGATGGACACTTTCGCAATCCCGTTATATTTTTCATATAAAATCTCATCATATTCACGTATTGTTTCCCATTGAATCGTCACATTAATTCCTCCTTATATTTCGCTTTAAAAACTCACTTATTATTTTACCAAACTTTTCTCCAACTTCCACATGAATAGCATGTCCCGCATCATTTATTATTTTCCATTCGGCGCGCTTCAGCTTTTTTTTCATCGAGTCCGCTATTCGACAAAACTTATGGTCAAGTTCACCGGTTACAAGGAGCACCGGGAAATCAAGGGTTTGCAGTTGTTCCCAGTAAGAAGCCTGACTGCCGGTCCCCATGCCAAGAAGGCTATTGGAAAGGCCGGCAGGGTCATTTGCCAGCCGCTGCTCCCGAATGGCCGACCTGGTTTTGGCCGATAACCGTTTTTGGCTTTCAAACAGCGGGATGTTTTCCCATTGATCCACAAACGCTTCCATGCCATTTGCAAGAATCCGTTCGGCAAGCCTCCGATCATTTCCCCTTCGGATTTTCCGTTCCTCTTCTGTTAAAAGACCTGGTGAAGCACTCTCCAGTATCAATGTATCAACATATTCAGGATACAAACAGGCAAATCCCAATCCGAGCCTTCCGCCCATCGAGTATCCAAGGATATGGGCTTTCGGGAAATGTAACACATCCAAAATATACTTGATATCCTCAGCCACCTTTTCCAGCTTATACCTTCGATGATCGGCTGGTGATGCAGACATGCCATGTCCGATGATGTCGACCATGATCAGCGTATACCTGTCACTCAGTAGCGGGATGAGAAATTTCCATGTATCCCTATTTCCCGTAAATCCATGCAAAAGTACAAGAGGATCCCCATTTCCCGTTATTTCAACAGCATAATTGACATCCTTGCTGACAATATTCATGATATTTCCCTGTCTAACACCATTTTTATTTCCTGGGAAACAAAGCTCCACAAATTTCGATGCTTTTGCAGATTCGACTCTCTTTCTGTCGGTACTTCGATGATTTTCAGACCTTTAATTTCGAACGACTCTGTAAATACCTTCTCGAACTCATCCCAATTTTGCACCTTGTTGTATTTACCGCCATAAAGCTGGGCAGTATGTGAAAAATCAAGCCCATGAGGCGTGCCGAATAGCGTTTCGAAATGTTCCTTCTCATTCGCCTGCGGCAAGAAGGAGAAAATGCCGCCGCCATCATTATTAACCAGCAAAATCGTGATATTTTGTTTTTGAAGTTTTGCTGCAAGCAAGCCATTCATATCATGGAAAAAGCTTAAATCCCCGATTGCCAGCACTGTATTTTTCGATACCGTGCTCACGCCAAGTGCAGTGGAAACGACACCATCGATGCCATTCGCCCCGCGATTGGCAATGGTTTGGATTCCTTTTTCATTATTCAAAAAGAAAGTGTCCAAATCACGTATAGGCATACTATTCCCGACAAATAACGTCGACTCCAATGGCATCATATCAGCAAGCAAGGCGAACAGCTTGCCTTCGCTTAACTCCGCTTCATCCCTGACGGAGGCTAAGGCATCCTTCGTCGCTCCGTTGACGGTTTGCCATAAGCGAAGCCATTCATCATCAGGGGAAGAAGTAATGCCTTCAGCTATTCGCAGACAAAAATCTTTCTCTTCGCTGTAAATCATATTCGTTGCCAAACCGGCTGGTTCGCGCCAGCCTGCACCGCCATCGACGACCAAAGTAATCGCCTGTTTTTGCTTTTTCATGAATAACAATAACGGTTTAGAAACAGGCATTGCCCCGAATCGCAAGATCACTTCCGGCCTGAACGCCGCTTTTGCCGTTTCATCGCGCAGAAATGTATCGTACGCATCAATGATGACGGCTTTATCATGACTTCCGCTCCTTAACTGTGAAAGGGGATCAGCCAGTACCGGAAAAGCAAGTTTTTTCGCTAATGCGACAATGGCTTCCTTCATCTCTGGATGCGGTAATTCGCCACATACAATGATACCTTGCCTAGCTTTTGACAATGTAGTTGCAACCGCTTCTACTTGTGATGCGGACAATGACCGTTCTCCACTGTCAATCAACACTGCAGGCATCCTTTTATTTTGCCGGTACTCCTTTGCTTGGTCCAGGTCCGGAATCAATGGTTCTCGAAGCGGGAAATTCAAATGTACAGGCCCTGCCGGTTCAGCGGCCGCTGTAGCCACTGCCCTTGCACCGACCGTTCTGGCATACCGCATCATCCCATCCGTGCTTTCAGGAAGTGCCATTTCGACAAACCATTTTACATGTCTCCCGTAAAGGTGTATCTGATCGATCGCCTGCGGGGCTCCGACATCACGCAATTCATGCGGACGGTCAGCGGTAAGTACAATAAGCGGCACTCTTGAATAGAAAGCCTCGATGACGGCTGGGTAATAGTTTGCAGCGGCTGTACCGGACGTACAAAGAAGTCCGACAGGTTCTTTTAAGGCCTTAGCCAAACCAAGGGCAAAAAAAGCAGCCGAACGCTCATCCACATTAATATGAATTTTGATATCAGGATGTTCCACTAGCAGCAAAGCCAGTGGCGTGGATCGTGAACCTGGGCTCACCACCACATGCTTCACCTCATTTTGTGCAAGCTCATCGACGAATGAAGCAGCATACGCTGTCAATGCATCTCGGTCATTCATTAAGATTTCCTCCTAAAGCACTTAACATCGGATTGAATTTAATCCCCGTTTCCCGGAATTCACTTTCGGGTGTCGAATCTTCGACTACTCCGCATCCGGCAAAGAGCGATGCCTCATTGTTCTGTATAAGGGCAGAACGTATCCCTACAGCGAATTCCCCGTTCCCATACGTATCCACCCAGCCTAAAGGACCCGCATAAAATCCGCGTTCCAGACCTTCCAATTCCCGAATTCGGACAACTGCCTTTTCTTTTGGAAGTCCGCCCATGGCAGGTGTGGGATGGAGGTTCTCGACAAATTCAAAAATCGTGACACCTTCCTTGGATATACCGCGAACCGGTGTGTACAAATGCTGGATATGACGGTTTTTCATAAGTGTCGGTCCGGCTGGGACCATCACCTTTTCGCATACAGAATCAAAAGCATTGGATATCATCGACACGACATATTGATGCTCTTGTAAATTCTTTTGGTCATGAAGCAATTCTTCACCAAGACAAACATCTTCTTGCTCATCTTTCCCTCGCCGCATCGATCCGGCAAGGCAGGTAGAAAAAACTTCATTTCCCTGTTTCTTAATCAAACGTTCGGGAGTGGCACCGACAAAACAGTCACCACCAGCCTCCAAACTGAAAATATAACTCAATGGCTGCTCAGCAATCAATTGTTCAAGCACTTTCCCTGAATCGATGGAACGTTCAAAACCAAGTCGAAGCTCCCTTGCCAAAACAATCTTGTCGAGATCTGTCGTCTTGATTTCCTGAACAGCCTCTGCGACCGTCCGCTTCCATTCCTCAGGTTCGACTTCCCTCTGCATAACAAGGGAATTTGCACCCAATCCATTGACATCCAAGCTTTCGAAGAGGAAAGCTTCCCGTTCATTTATCATATCTATGAAGAGTTTTTCTGAATCATCAGGCGAACACAGTAAGTTTGTCGTTAAGTAAGCTTGTTTTCCCACTATTGACAGCATGAAGGCAGGTATATAAAACAGGTTGTCCCCGAACTGATTCCAAAGGAGCGTACTGTCAGTTTCATAATCAAAAGAAAAGCCCCCAAACAGTAAAGGACCTGTCGCTTCTACATCGGTCACTCCTGTTTTGACAGCATCATTCTGCAGTTTGATCCAGCTCTTTTCGACTTCTCTATACCGTTCGGCATTCGATGCCGCTTTGAGTTTCTTAACATTGCCTAAACCGGTGATGGTTATTTCCTTTGCAGGGTCCTCCCAGAAAAAGCGTTCACCTGCATACCGTTCTCTTCCAGCTTGATAAAATGAAAGGGGGCTGTTGCATTTAATCTTCTTAATATGACTGAATAGAACTTGATCATTCAAGTCCTTCGCCTTTTGTATAGCTGAAGCCAGTCCCTGAAACTGTTCAGTTTCCTCTGAGATAGCCAAAAAAATCCCCCCAAATGTACATTTTAAAAGCTATTTAACCTATTTAAAGATACACCTCCCTTGAACCTCATGTCAATAAAACGCCCCTTTACCGAACGATTCTTCCCTGCTTTTTTCCTTATTATATGAATCTTAGCGAATGTAGAGAAATACCCTTGATTTTGGAAATGCATCACCCATGAATCTCAATTACAGCCATACCCACTTTTCCTGCATTTATTAGGATAACCTTTTGTGCAACATTTCAATATTTGTTATAATTTCGAGAGAACCAATAATGATTTTGAGGAGAGAAATAATGCAAACAGAATACGACGGACTTCCCCTTAAACGGACCTGGAAGATTTGGTGGGAGTTAATTCGTCCACATACACTAACCGCAGCTTTTGTCCCAGTCTTACTTGGAACGGTGATTGCACTTTTGGAAGATGGAGTGAATTGGTTACTATTCGCTGCCATGATGGTTGCAAGTATCCTGATTCAAGCTGCAACCAATTTATTCAATGAATACTATGATTTCAAGAGAGGCCTGGATACGGAGGAATCCGTAGGCATCGGAGGCGGGATCGTTCGTCATGGGATGACCCCCAGACTAATCATGAACTTGGCCCTTGGCATGTATGCCATCGCCTTGATCATTGGAATCTATATCTGTGCCGCATCGTCTTGGTGGCTAGCTGCAGTAGGCCTCGTTTGCATGCTTGTCGGCTATCTTTATACAGGCGGTCCCCTGCCCATTTCATATACACCGTTCGGGGAACTTTTTTCTGGATTATTCATGGGCTTTTTGATAATCCTTATTGCCTTTTTCATTCAAACCGGTAATGTTTCTTCAACAGCCATCTTAATTGCCATTCCTAGTGGGATATTGGTAGGGCTGATCAACTTATCCAATAACCTCCGTGATCATGATGGGGATAAGGCACATGGCCGCAAAACGATGCCAGTCGTGATGGGCAGGAAAAACGCCCTGACATTCATGGCAATCATGTTCGCTTTCTCTTATCTATGGCTTGTTGGGCTCGTTCTTACCGGAAGCGTTACGGCTTGGATTCTCCTTGCCTTCCTTAGCATACCGAAGGCAATGGCCGCAATAAAAGGCTTCGTAGGTAAAACACAGCCGATCACCATGGTGCCGGCAATGAAAGCCACGGCCCAAACGAACACCTTCTTTGGCTTACTCATGGCCATTGGATTATTCATCAGCTATCTTATATAGTCTCCGGGGACTGAGCCCATCCGCTCAGTCCTTTTTTCTATCTTCCGTTCATATTGTTTTCCTATACTCCGATTCGGGTAATAGATAATACAACCACCTTACCAATATAAAAAGAGATTTGGACTTTAGTTTAGAAGGAGTGAATTGGATATGGCAACGAAACAACAAACGCAAAAATTAAAAAAAGAACTGCTTCAGGAAAAAAATGAGCTATGTAATAGAATTCAAAATGATGAACAATCCGTTCTGGATAAAAGCCAGACGGAATCCATAGGTGAATTATCATCCTATGATAATCATCCTGCAGACCTAGGGACCGAATTATTCGAGATGGAACGAAATCAAGCACTCGATGAGCATGCACAATCCGAAATGGAGAAAATAGAAGAAGCTTTGAAAGCCATGGAAGAAGGATCGTATGGCCATTGTAAATCCTGCAATAAGGAAATCCCCATCGAGAGGCTTGAAGCGATCCCAAGCACCCTCTACTGTGTCGAGCATGCCCCAGAACGAACGCTTTCCCAAGACAGGCCAGTGGAAGAGGATATACTGATTCCATCCAAGGGTGATCATTTTGAAAATCGTCATGGAATCGAAATGGCGGCTAAAGAAGATAGCTTTGGTGAAGTGGCCAAATTCGGTACATCAGAAACGCCATCTGATTATACCGGTGATCATGACAATTACAATGATCTTTATAAAAACGAGGATGAAACGGATGGATTTCCTGAAGACTATGAAGGATTTGCCGCAAATGATATCGAAGGAAAAACGAGAGTGGATATACCGAACAAAAAGCAAAAGGAATATGAAGATACCCTGAAAGAAGAAAATATAGAATCCCAACTTGGAGACATTCCCTATAAACAAAAAGATGGTTATATCAAGGAAAATAAATGAAAAAAAGAAGCATACATGAATGTATGCTTCCTTTTTTGTTATGACCCGTACGGGATTCGAACCCGTGTTACCGCCGTGAAAGGGCGGTGTCTTAACCGCTTGACCAACGGGCCAACTGGCGGAGAAGGAGGGATTTGAACCCTCGCGCCGCTCGCGCGACCTACACCCTTAGCAGGGGCGCCTCTTCAGCCTCTTGAGTACTTCCCCATGGCTCCGCAGGTAGGACTCGAACCTACGACCGTTCGGTTAACAGCCGAATGCTCTACCACTGAGCTACTGCGGAACAATATGAATATGGTGGGCCTAAATGGACTCGAACCATCGACCTCACGCTTATCAGGCGTGCGCTCTAACCAGCTGAGCTATAGGCCCATATTTGGAGCGGGTGAAGGGAATCGAACCCTCATCATCAGCTTGGAAGGCTGAGGTTTTACCACTAAACTACACCCGCGAAATGGGGCGACTGATGGGAATCGAACCCACGAATGCCTGAACCACAATCAGGTGCGTTAACCACTTCGCCACAATCGCCGTAATTTTGTAAGATATGGTGGCTCAGGACGGAATCGAACCGCCGACACAAGGATTTTCAGTCCTTTGCTCTACCGACTGAGCTACTGAGCCACATATATATTCAATTTAAATAATGGCGGTCCCGACGGGAATCGAACCCGCGATCTCCTGCGTGACAGGCAGGCATGTTAACCGCTACACCACGGGACCTAATAATTGCGGGGACAGGATTTGAACCTGCGACCTTCGGGTTATGAGCCCGACGAGCTACCGGACTGCTCCACCCCGCGACGGTAATAATGAAACGATTAGCATCAAGCTTTCGTGAATATTGTTTCGTACGCATCCTTTATGTAAGGTTGTTTTAAAACAACTTGCTGCTTTTAGAAAAAATGGAGGAGGTAGAGGGATTCGAACCCCCGCGGGATTTGACTCCCCTGTCGGTTTTCAAGACCGATCCCTTCAGCCGAACTTGGGTATACCTCCACGGCTTTAAAAAATGAATATGGTGGACCTTGTAGGACTCGAACCTACGACCGGACGGTTATGAGCCGTCTGCTCTAACCAGCTGAGCTAAAGGTCCTTATATTTATTGGTAGCGGCGGAGGGGATCGAACCCCCGACCTCACGGGTATGAACCGTACGCTCTAGCCAGCTGAGCTACACCGCCAATATAATATAAGTTTCTGATTGAAAAATGGTGGAGCCTAGCGGGATCGAACCGCTGACCTCCTGCGTGCAAGGCAGGCGCTCTCCCAGCTGAGCTAAGGCCCCATTCATTAAAAATCACATGGTCGGGAAGACAGGATTCGAACCTGCGACCCCTTGGTCCCAAACCAAGTGCTCTACCAAGCTGAGCTACTTCCCGCAATAAAAACATGGTGCGCCCGGCGGGAGTCGAACCTACAACCTTCTGATTCGTAGTCAGATGCTCTATCCAATTGAGCTACGGGCGCATATTTATGATGGTGCCGAGGACCGGAATCGAACCGGTACGGTAGTCACCTACCGCAGGATTTTAAGTCCTGTGCGTCTGCCAGTTCCGCCACCCCGGCACATACGAAAAGTGGAGCGGAAGACGGGATTCGAACCCGCGACCCCAACCTTGGCAAGGTTGTATTCTACCACTGAACTACTTCCGCATGAAAGATGCGGGTGAAGGGACTTGAACCCCCACGCCTTGCGGCGCCAGATCCTAAGTCTGGTGCGTCTGCCAATTCCGCCACACCCGCATATAAATGGTGAGCCATGAAGGATTCGAACCTTCGACCCTCTGATTAAAAGTCAGATGCTCTACCAACTGAGCTAATGGCTCGTGCTTGTACTATCTTAAAAAGTGGTGCCGGCAAGAGGACTTGAACCCCCAACCTACTGATTACAAGTCAGTTGCTCTACCAGTTGAGCTACACCGGCAGGTGTGAAATGGTGGAGGATGACGGGATCGAACCGCCGACCCTCTGCTTGTAAGGCAGATGCTCTCCCAGCTGAGCTAATCCTCCATATGAAACCTGCTTGGCGACGTCCTACTCTCACAGGGGGAAACCCCCAACTACCATCGGCGCTGAAGAGCTTAACTGCCGTGTTCGGAATGGGAACGGGTGTGACCTCTTCGCTATCGTCACCAAACAATGTTAACATTTTTTCAAGACATATATTATTATAACGTCTTTTTGAGAAAATGCAAGAAGAAATTTTCATTCCTTCAAAACTAGATAATAAGAAGGTATTTCATTTTTTTAAAAGCGTTGGTTAAGTCCTCGATCTATTAGTATCAGTCAGCTCCACATGTCACCATGCTTCCACCTCTGACCTATCAACCTGATCATCTTTCAGGGATCTTACTAGCTTGCGCCATGGGAAATCTCATCTTGAGGGGGGCTTCATGCTTAGAT
>NZ_KV440950.1:240000-825000 GCF_001636405.1 Peribacillus frigoritolerans | reverse complement strand
TTATTCAGTACCGCTTTTTATGAAGCCATCAAGTTCAGTAGAGAAAAAGGCAAGGTGAATGGTACGACTTTTTTATTCAGCTTTACTTTCGCTTTGATTTTCACACGGATCACCTATTTGTTTCATCCATATTAGATAAAAGCAGTAAGTCGGAAGACTTACTGCTTTTATACGGAGACTTGCGCCTCTTTATGTTCCTTGCTTTTCTTTTCATCCTTTAAGAACATCATCAAACCACCCAATATGATGGTACCTCCAAGGACCTGTGTCCAGAGTATCGGTTCATCTAATATGAAGTAAGCCAGAATTGTCGCTCCCACCGGTTCGAGCAATATTCCCATCGAAAGCGTCGATGTGCTTAACCATTTTAGTGACCAATTGAATAAAGAATGTCCTAATAAAGTCGGGAAAATGGCAAGCAAAACGAAATAGATCCAATCGGAAGCAGGATAAGGCGCCAATGCCTCTCCCTTGAAGATCACATAAAAAAACAAGGCGACGGCACTGATTGCATACACGACAAATGTATATGTTATAGAAGAGATGCGTTTTCGGACATTTTGACCAAATAGTAAATATCCGGTTACGAGCGCACATGCGACAAGCGAAAGAATATCTCCCCAAAGCGCCATGCCGCTGATTCTCAAATCACCCCAGCTAATTACAAGGCTGCCTGCTATCGCAATGATGCCGCTCAATATTGCCTTCACTGAAAATCTTTCTTTAAAAAACAGGTGGGCTCCGGCAAAAGCGAATAAAGGCTGGAGGGTTACAAGGACGGTTGAACTTGCGACCGATGTGTAATTAAGCGATTCAAACCATAAGATAAAATGAAAAGCCAAAAACACTCCTGCCGCAATCGAATACAGCCAATCCTTTTTTTCAATGAATTTAAGTTCATGACGGTATTTCACCATGAAAACCGGCAACATAAGAAGGACGGTAAATAATAAACGGTAAAAGGCGATAACACCCGATGGAGCGGTCGCCAATTTAACAAGGATGGCCGAAAACGATACGGATGCCACGCCGATTGCCAACGCTACATAGGGATTCACTTTTGGCATTTGCACTTAGATTGCTCCTTTCAACGGAATTACGTTACATAGAACTCTATTCTACTATGTTAAAATTATTAGGGTAGTTTTTTTTGAAAAACGGGTATATGGCAACAGACGATTTTATTCTTCGATAATAATTCGGAAGTGGTGAAACAAAATGGAATGGACATTCGACCCTCAATCGGAACTGCAAATCCTAATCAAATTGGGGATTTCAGCTCTCCTTGGACTAATTATCGGCCTAGAGCGAGAAATGAAACGAAAACCCGTTGGATTAAAAACAAGCCTGGTCATTTCAATTGTCAGCTGTTTATTAACGATCGTTTCCATGGAATCCGCTTATAAATTCCCGGGTAGCGAAGACGTTAATATCACAATGGACCCCTTGCGTCTTGCGGCCCAGATCGTTTCCGGCGTCGGTTTTATAGGTGCTGGCGTCATTCTCCGGCGTGACAACAACAGCATATCCGGTTTAACGACAGCCGCCATCATCTGGGGAGCGGCGGGAATAGGGATTGCCGTTGGAGCTGGTTTTTTTCTCGAGGCCATAGCCGGCGTCATCTTATTGATCATTAGTGTGGAATTGGTGCCCGCAATCGTTACCTGGCTCGGACCGATGAAGTTACGGCAAAAAGAAATCTTTCTGCAGCTGGTCGTACAAAATAAAGATGACATTGCAATCGTACTGAAAAAAATCAAAGACGAAAAAATATTCATCAAAAATCTCAGAATCAAAGATGTGGCAAATGACAACCACCTTTTGACCCTTAAAGTTCTGGTCGATCACAAAGTCAGAACATCGGAAGTGTATTACACCGTCTCCAATCTTAAGGAAATTGCACGGGTGGAGATCGAAAATGTATAAAATTAAAGGCCGTTTGACTGCACTCAAACTAAAAGGGGTTGGGAATTAAACATTCCGAACCCCTTTTGAAATTCTCCTCAACTTTCCTCCATACCTATACGAGTCCACTCCGTTAAACCATTTTTGACCCCTTGGCAGTCCAGTTGGGCATCAATTAATGGCTAAGTCTTGCCTGCTTAAACCAATCGCAACTTCCACAATCCTCAGTTTTTATCTCCAGCATCAGAATCTAATACATATATATGGACATTTACTATCATCCATCGGTCAGGGAGCAAGTCTAGTGTTACGTGACTTCACTGCGGCCTAATCCATCATTCATCTAAGGGTCTGCTCTATACATTTATTATAATCGCAAAATGACCAAACCGATATCCTGCTCTATACGTTTATATATAGTGAAAGGACGAACTCCGGCTTGACTTAAACATTTTAAAGGAAGGTGGTCAGGACAACCCGTATGATATTGACAGGGATATAAACCATTATCAAGAAAATAATTTCCCGAGGTGAGTGATGTTAAAAAAAATGAAGGTGAAAAGTATATGGATACCCTTACTATTTGTGTTTTTCATACCAAATGTAATAGGTGCTTCTTCTATTAAAAGTAAAAGCCCAGAGTTGGCGACAGGCTTTGACACCCACATCACCAACAATTCCCTTGCCGTAAGTCCGGATGAACAAATAGCGATTGTCTCGGATAGCCGTGAACAATCCATCCTGGTCTATGATCTTACCAGTGGCAAGTTGCGTAAAAAGATCGACGGCTTCGGTTCACCGAGAAACATCGTGTTTATTGATGGCGGCTCAGAGTTCATCGTCTCTGACAGCACTCTCGGTACAATTCGTTTTTACAGCTTAAAAAGCTTCACCTTGAAAGATGAAGTTGTCGTTGGTCCAGGTGCATTCGGGACTGCTGTCAGTCCGGATGGCAAGACATTGTATGTGAACAATCAAGCACACAATTCCGTCACGGTTGTGGATCTGGAAAAACGAAAACCGATTGACGTCATTACCGGTTTCGCCCAACCAAGGCAAGGCATTAAAGTCTCTTCGGACGGAAAATATATCTTTGTCACGAACTTTCAAGGTGATAAAGTCACTATCGTTGATGCCGCCACCAAAAAAATTATTCGTGAAATAACAGGGTTCTCCAGTATTCGCGGAATCTCGATTACCGCTGATGGAGGAACATTATATGCAGCCAACAGCGGACGCAACAGCATTTCCGCAGTGGATACGCTAGATGGTAAAGTAAAGGGTGAAATCAAAGTGGGACGCGAGCCATATGGCGCTGTTCTATCTCCTGATGATAAACTCCTTTTCGCAAGCAACAAAGCTGATCATACGATTGACGTGATCAATGTCGCTGATCACCGCATAGTTAAAACAATTGGGGGGTTCAAAGAACCAAGGCAAGCAATCGTCTTTAGTCAGGATGGGGATCAGGCTTATGTATTAAACCGGGATCTCTCCATTGCCCGTGTTGATGTTAAAACATACACCATCACGGATATAATTCAGGATAAGCAAAAAAAATACTAGAATCTGATGAAGCACATGATAAATGAAAAAATAAACCCCAGAGATAGCTTAACATGATCTCAAATTCAGTTTATTCAGTGAGACAGCTGGCTCCAGCTCTCATGTGAAAGAACCTTCTTCAATCTCGTTGGTTTACTGGTAATCTTTTGCGGCAGGCCTTTTACATCCAATCGTATAAACAAAAAATCTTTAGGTTTACGTGATTCATCACGTCTATAGTCTGATCCGTTTGACTACACTCAAACGGGTTTTTTATCATTTTTGCAAAAATCTCATATTTTATATTGACTTTTCACCAAAATCCGATAAAATAATTATTGTACCTCAATTCGGGGCATTAGCTCAGCTGGGAGAGCGCTACGCTGGCAGCGTAGAGGTCAGCGGTTCGATCCCGCTATGCTCCATTTCCGAAAACCCTTGATATATCAAGGGTTTTTTCTTTTTGTCAATTTGTCCACCACTGCCCCCTAATATTTCCTTCAAGCATTGCGATAAAATTTTCATGCTTTTTTTTAACGTAATGTATGTGCCTTTTTCCTCTCTCATGGTCGGAATCATATTTTTGCTTTTATAATAAAAAACCTACCTCCTTAAGGAAGCAGGCGTACAAATACATCGAAATAACTTATAGATTAAAAAATTAACAATCCTTCAGGACACTAGATGCGATAAGCTGTCCTAGTCTTCGTATTCCCTCGATCATTTCTTTCTCATTGGCATAACTGAACGAGAGTCGGAGAAACTCAGTTCCATCGTTTTGATCCAAGAAAAAGTATTTCCCTGGAACATATGAAACACCATCAGCCAGAGCCTGTGATAATAACAGCGATGTATCCGCTCCTGGAATTCTCACCCATACAAAGTAACCGCCATCTGGAACATACCAGGAAACGGATTCTGGAAGGAATTGTTCCATCGAATGGATTAACGCAGTGCATTTAGAACGATACGTATTTTTTAAAAGGTCGAGCCGTTTCCCAAAATCGGTGTTTTCTAAGTATACAGCCATTGAACTTTGAGCAAACGGATGGTCTAAATCTTTTTTAAACCACTCAAAAGCCTTGATGAATTCACTTTCTCCCGCTATCCATCCAATCCGCATTCCTGGCGCAACAACCTTGGATAATGACCCGACTTGCAGGACTCGCCCGCATTTATCAATAGATTTTATTGGGACCGGATTTTCATCGAAGGATAATTCCCCGTATGCATCATCCTCCAGAATGAGGAAATCATACTCGATGGAAAGCTCCAATAAATGCTCCCGGCGCTCATTTGTCATAGTCGTTCCAGTTGGATTTTGAAAAGTTGGGATTGTATATAAAAAACGCGGGAGGGTTTGACCTGTGCGTTTCCTTTCATCCAGCATTTCCTTTAATCGGTATGTTTGGAGTCCCTGTTCATCTATAGGTATACTAATAATCCGTTTCGTATAGTTTTGAAAAATCTCCAAAGCCTCCATGTAGGTGGGAGACTCTACCGCTACAACCGCTTTATCATCAAGAAGAACGCGGGCAATAAGATCAATCCCCTGGCAAGCTCCCGATGTAACCAAAAGCTGTTCTTCCAAAACGCAAATTCCACGCTCTGCCAACCTTTTCTGGATTTGCTTCTTTAGTCTTGGAATTCGCGGACTTCCGAGATAATGGAGCGGCAAATCCCGCTCCTCATCAAGAAGTCTGGCTACTGCTTCCTTAAGCTCCTCAGCAGGAACGAGAGCAGGATCAGGATAGCCTGAACTCAAGCGAATACAACCATCTGGCAGATCTGGCATCCATGCACCGGGCGGATCATTCTTAAGTGCCGCTTTAATGTTCTCAGAAAAAAAAGATTCAACATTCACTTCAACCAAACACCTTTCCTTCAATCAAATCTTGATTGATTCTCGCAATCTTTAAAGTTAGCTGCTTATTATAAGATACAAATCTTAACCTACTATTAATTTTAAACGTTCTTCTGATGAGGGACAACAATCCCTCTCTTTATATTTTCCAAATCCGGAGTCCCTCTTACACGTAAAAAATAAAGAAAGGCAGATCGTCCGCCTTTCTTCACTTTGTATTCAACTCATTCCATTTCTTTACCATACGTTTCGGTGCCGCACGTAAATAACCTTCTTGAATTAGAGAGGTCAATTCATCCCAGTCTTCCCTATCCGGATTTTGAATGGAAACCCAACCGTGACGTCCTATATATGGGGTTTTGAAATATTTCTCTTTCTGTAGCAATAATTCTTGAGTTTCTCGATCTGACTTGAATGACAAGTTGAACCCTTTCTCGCTTTCACCAGAAATCATGAAGGATTTTCCATTGATTTTAAAAGTATTGTGACCGAAACCATCAATATGTTCAACAGCTTCCGGCAGTGCAAGACAGATATTGCGTACATGATCAAGCATGGCTTCCGTGTATAGTGATTCCATGTTTTAATTCACCTATTATCCACTCTATTTTGCATTCACATCGGGTTGATGAATTCCGAAAGTATTGCCTTCGGGATCGATATAGTATCCTTGCCAAGCCATTCCGGGCAGGGCAAATTTGGGCATTGCGAGCTTGCCGCCATTCTCAATGATTTTAGCTTCCGTTAAATCGTAATTTTCCACGCCAATGGTACACGCAAATGCATTTAACGCTTGGTGTGTTTCCGGCGGAGCACTTTGACGCTGCATCAAAGCACCATCGATGCCATGTTCATTCTCATCGCCAGTCACTGCTCCAAAGTAAGGCATCCCTGCATAACCACTCCAGTCTTGAAATGACCATCCGAACACCTCTCCATAAAACGTCTTTGCCCGTTCCATGTCGTTCACATGAATTTCGAAATGAACTATTCTTCCCATGATTTCCTCCTAAGGTACATATGAATTAGCCATTCATTTACATTATTCAGTCTGTGTTCGCTGCCTATTTATTATTATAATTTAAATGGAAATAAATTCAAGGAAATTGAAGCTTCATCATACAACCAACCCGGGAACCGCTTTTCAACTTTGTATCCCAATCATTTGCGAAACTATGTGTATATTTTTGTGAAAGCTGGACGAGACTGCTAGTAAATCATTCTAGGAGGTTATCAAATGTTTAGATTCGGGAACAGAAAGCCGCGAAGCAAGGTCGGTAAATTAATCGATAAGCACGGATATACCCAAGAGGAGTTTGTAAGTGCGTCAGGAATCTCACGCAATACGATAAGCAGGGTTTGCAGCGATCCAAGGTATGTGCCGTCAGCCGGGGTTTTAAAGAAAATCATGAAGGCGGTTCGAAGTATAGATGCAGGCGCAAAGGCAGATGACTACTTTAATTTGTAAACAAAAAGGCCTGGCTTATGGCCGGGCCTAAATGTATTTTTCAATTCTTGTTCATACTCTCCTATCCATGCTCCCAAAATCCAAGCTTTCCTTTTGGAAATAACCTTCATTCCAACGCCCCAGCTTTTCAAAGTTCAGCTGAGATTCAATGACATCCCCTGAATTAAAATCCCCCACTTCCATTAGGAGCGGGGGATTTTCTTCATTCTAAGCTGATATGTTTATATTCGGGGCTCTTTGTCCCTTTTAGACAAACCCTGCAGGGATTTCTTTAAACAAGGGCTAGTTATCGATTAGGGACAAAAGGTATGTATTCCGCTTGAGCTATTTTCGGCCGACCATTTTCTTTATGAACTGAACCACAGGTGACACGATGGATTCATGTACATTCGTAAGGGCATAACCGATCAGACCCAAAATTACCAGGGCCATTATTAATCCTACTATCAATCCCGATGTTTCTCTAAGTTCTTCAAGTACAGCATCCATTCATTATCCTCCCCGGCTTGCCGATGCACTTATTTTTACGGTTTTTCACCGATTTCACGTCTGAAAGCTTCATTTATCGTCTTTTCTTCGAACATTGACCGATTCAGTTAAATAAGGTTCATTATAACGCATTGGATGATTATGGTCGAGCTTCCACTTTTAAACGCGTTCATATTAGTCCTAATCACTATAAAAGCTTTACCTCTAGCGTTTCTTTTTAAGTCAAAAGATAAACCTTCATTAGAACTGCAGAAATGTAAACCTTTTCATTTGTCCAAAACCGACAAAGAAATGACAGAATTATTGTTTTTTAAGAACATTGAGAATATTGTCGAAAAACCTTAAGCTTAATTTAAGAAATACATCTTCTTAGGGGGTGCGCTTTATATGGAAGCCATTACAAGGGACTTTTTCTTATTTTTATCTAAGAATAACCTGCTTAATAATATTGCTAAAAAAAGCGGAGGAAATTTTGCTGCTGGAAAGATTATTGGGGGAACTGATTTCCAAAGTTCCATTAAATTCATTAAACAACTTAATAATAGCGGCTTGTCGGTTACAGTCGACCATCTTGGGGAATTCGTTGATTCCAAGGAAGTGACTCTGGAACGGACGGCAGAATGCATCGAAACCATCGAAATGATCAGCAGGGAAAAACTTGATTCACAGGTTTCTCTGAAAATGACTTCTTTGGGACTTGATATCGATCATAAACTAGTGATTGAGAATATGACGAAAATTCTTGATACAGCCGAAAAACATCAAGTCATGGTCACGATCGATATGGAAGATGAAGTTCGCTGTCAGGCAACAATCGATATCTTTAGACAGTTCAAAGAAAAATACAGCTGCATAAGTACTGTTCTACAAGCATATTTATTCCGCACAGAGAAAGATCTGGAGGACCTTGGCCAATATAAGCCATTCCTGCGTCTTGTAAAGGGTGCCTATAAGGAATCTCCAGAGGTGGCTTTTCCCGAAAAGGATGATGTAGACGAAAACTATAAAAAGTTGATTAAGCAAAGTCTTCTTAACGGAAATTATACGGCCATTGCCTCACATGATGACAAAATCATTGAATATACAAAAGAGCTGGCCAAGAAATATGACATCCCAAATACACAATTCGAATTCCAAATGCTTTATGGCATGAGGAACAAGACTCAATACGAATTGGTCAAGCAAGGTTACAAAATGCGCGTCTATGTACCATACGGTCTGGATTGGTATGGATACTTCATGAGAAGGCTTGCAGAAAGGCCATCCAATATTGCCTTTGCCTTCAAAGGGATGGTCAGAAGCTAAATATACTTTCAACATTATTAATTGCTACAAAAAATCTATTAAAAGGTGTGATTATCAATGATTTCATATAAACACGAACCATTTGTTGATTTTACAAACGAGGAAAACAAAAAAGCATATCAGGAAGCACTTCAAACTGTTGAGGGCTACTTAGGGCAAGACTACCCTCTTTATATCGGTGCAGAGCAAGTGACGACTGATGAGAAAATCGTTTCATACAACCCTGCAGATAAGCAAGAGGTCATCGGCCGCGTATCGAAAGCGAATAGGGACCTTGCTGAAAAAGCCATGCAGGAAGCTGTTACCGCTTTTGAAAGCTGGAAAAAAGTGAAGCCGGAAATCCGCGCTGACGTTTTGTTCAAAGCGGCTGCCATCATTCGCAGACGCAAGCATGAATTCTCTGCATTATTGACGAAAGAAGCGGGAAAACCTTGGAATGAGGCTGATGCCGATACAGCGGAAGCAATCGATTTCCTTGAATTCTATGCTCGTCAAATGCTTACTCTTAAAGATGGTGTGCCTGTTCAAAGCCGTCCGGGAGAATTCAACCGCTATGATTACATTCCATTAGGAGTAGGGATCATCATTTCTCCTTGGAACTTCCCATTTGCGATCATGGCAGGTACAGCTGTTGCCGCTATCGTTACCGGGAACACAATCCTGTTGAAACCAGCTTCCACTACTCCTATCGTTGCTGCGAAATTCGTTGAAGTGATGCTTGAAGCAGGCCTTCCAGCAGGCGTATTGAATTTCGTTCCAGGAAGCGGAGCAGAGGTCGGCGACTACTTGGTCGATCATCCTAAAACACGTTTCATCTCCTTCACAGGTTCACGTGATGTAGGTCTGCGCATTTACAAACGTGCTTCTGAAGTGAACGAAGGCCAAATTTGGCTGAAGCGTGTCATCGCTGAAATGGGCGGAAAAGATACAATCGTCGTCGACAAAGAGGCAGATCTTGAATTGGCTGCTCAATCGATCGTTAAATCTGCATTTGGCTTCTCTGGACAAAAATGTTCTGCTTGTTCCCGTGCTGTCATCGTTGAAGATGTATATGATCAAGTTTTAGCTCGCGCTGTTGAATTAACAAAACAACTTACAGTTGGTAATCCTGTAGAAAATCACTTCATGGGACCGGTTATCGACCAAGCGGCTTTTGACAAAATCATGAGCTACATTGAAATCGGGAACGAAGAAGGACGCATTATGACTGGCGGAGAAGGAGATAGCTCTAAAGGCTACTTCGTTCAACCGACAATCGTTGCTGATGTCGATCCGCAAGGCCGCTTGATGCAAGAAGAAATCTTCGGACCAGTCGTTGCCTTCACAAAAGCCAAGGACTTTAACGAAGCACTAGAGATTGCCAATAACACTGAATATGGTTTGACTGGGGCTGTCATTACGACAAATCGCCTTAACATGGAAAAGGCACGCGAAGAATTCCATGTGGGGAACTTGTATTTCAACCGCGGCTGTACTGGTGCAATCGTAGGTTATCAGCCATTCGGCGGGTTCAACATGTCAGGAACTGATTCCAAGGCAGGCGGACCGGACTACTTGCAGCTTCATATGCAAGCAAAAACAACATCCGAAACATTCTGATAATGTTCCATAGAGCAATTTTGAAGATAATTTGAAATCCCTATGGTTTCCGTATCCTCCATTCTGGATATGGAAACCAAAATGAACTTAAATGGAGGAAGTGACAAATAGGTTGCTTCCTCTTTTAAAACAAAAAATTATATATTTCATCACGAAGGGAGTCTTTTATGGATTACGCATTAATAATTTCGATCAGCATTTACATGGCCGGCATGCTTCTCATCGGTTACTTCGCATACAAAAGGACTTCCAATTTAAATGATTATATGCTGGGCGACCGGGGTCTTGGACCTGCTGTCACTGCATTGAGCGCCGGTGCCGCGGACATGAGCGGTTGGCTTTTAATGGGTATGCCTGGTGCCATGTTCGCAACAGGACTAAGTTCAATCTGGATTGTAATCGGTCTCACATTAGGGGCCTATATGAACTGGCTGTATGTTGCACCTAGATTGAGAACCTATACGGAAGTCGCCAATAACTCGATTACGATCCCCGCTTTCCTGGAAAATCGTTTTGGCGAGGGCTCACAGATCTTAAGGCTCATTTCGGCTTTGGTTATCCTCGTATTCTTTACCTTTTATGTTTCTTCCGGAATGGTATCCGGCGGAGTCTTATTCCAAAGTACATTCGGCCTTGATTACCATACAGGCCTATGGATCTTGACAGGCGTCACCGTTGCCTATACTTTATTCGGTGGATTCCTGGCAGTAAGCTGGACAGACTTTGTTCAAGGGATCATCATGGTTGTCGCCTTGGTTCTTGTACCGATCGTCACCCTTTTCCATGTTGGCGGTTTCGGTCCTGCGATTGACACGCCACGTTCCATTGATCCTGCTCTGTTGAATATTTTCACAGGGACCAGCTTTTTAGGAATCATCTCATTATTTGCTTGGGGACTCGGTTACTTCGGACAGCCGCATATCATTGTCCGCTTTATGGCGATCAGTTCTATTAAAGAAATCAAGAAAGCCCGTACTATCGGAATGGGCTGGATGATTTTCTCCAGTATCGGTGCCATGCTGACTGGATTCATCGGTATTACGTATTTCCATCAGAACAACCTGAAGTTAGCTGATCCTGAAACGATTTTCATAGAGTTAGGGGAAATACTATTCCACCCGCTTATCACTGGTTTCTTGATTTCAGCGATACTGGCAGCCATCATGAGCACGATTTCTTCGCAGCTTTTGGTTACGGCCAGCTCTTTAACGGAGGATATGTACAAAACTTTCTTCCGTCGTTCCGCTTCAGATAAAGAGCTTGTTTTCCTGGGCAGACTTTCCGTACTGGCCATATCCGTCATAGCGCTCATTCTCTCTTGGGAACAGAATGACACGATCCTTGGACTTGTCGGCTATGCATGGGCTGGATTCGGATCTTCATTCGGTCCATTGGTCATACTGAGCCTCTGCTGGAAACGGATGACAAGATGGGGCGCTTTAGCTGGGATGATCGTTGGTGCCGCTACTGTAATTTTCTGGTCGATGGCAGGATTATCCGATACGCTTTATGAAATGATTCCTGGTTTTGGCGCAAGCTTGATTGCCATCATCCTGGTCAGTCTTCTAACAGCGAAACCATCAAAAGCAGTAGAAGCGAAATTCGAAGAATTCGAAAAAACTTTAAAACAAAAATAAAACCCCTAAAAGGAACGGTATTTTTTCATATACCGTTCCTTCTTTGTTCTTGCCCCTATATACATCATTAGTTTAAAAGTATTATTAAACTAAGTTGTCATATACTTCAAAAAATTGCAGGGGGCCATATATGTCATTAGAAAAAATCCTGACACTCACAAACATCAACGATATAACGGATATGGTCAGCACTTATTTAAAAAAACCAGTCGTCATCGAAAATGACCAATTTTTATTGCTGGCATATAGTTCATATTATATCGAACACTTCGACCAAGCCAATCGGCAAACCATCTTCACAAAGCATTGGCCGATTCCAATCCTGGAAAAATTCATGGATGAGGGCATTGTCGAACAGCTTAAAACAGTGGAGCATCCCTTTAGGGTGAAACAAATCGAGGAAATCGGGTTAAATCAAAGGGTCGTTGTGAGCGCCGTTCATAAAGGACAGGTCTTCGGATTCATTTGGGTCCAAGAAACGGAAATCATGACTGATTCCGATCTGGAATTTTTACACGAAGTTTCCCATCATATCGGCAAGCTTCTTTATCAGAAAAAACAGATAAACATGAAAAAAGATGAAGAAAAAAATGAGTTTTATCAAAAGGTCATTGACGAAGTCTATCAAACGGAAAACCAAATAAAATGGGAAGCCGCCAATATGAGTCTTCTCATTCCGGAAACCTTCCTTGTCAATGTCTTTACCATCGCTCAATCAGATGCGGAACATTTCGATGAATTAGCTGATACAGTCAGTCTGTTCGCCAATGCGTTGAATCATTTTACCCATGTATTCACAAACCAATTGAAGATCATCGTCCTGATTGGCAGCAACGGAAAAGGGAAAGACCTGCTTACCGATAGCGCCAATGATTTAACGAATACCGTTCTTTCCCAATTCACTGACAAAAAGGTATTCCCGGGAATCGGAAATGAGTACTCTTCGATTCTTCAATTAAGAAAATCCTATCTCGAAGCCCTGGAAGTGATCAACGCAGCCAAATTCATCGGTGAACCCGAACAGCTTCCCTTCCAATATAGCAAGCTTGGGATTTTCCGTTACCTCGAAATGATCTCCAACCATCATACTAAAACGAATTATATCAATACGGATTTAGAAATTCTTCAAAAGAAGGACCTGGAAAGCCAAACCAAACTCCTTCAAACACTGGAAATATATCTCTTGAACAATTGCCGGATCAAACCGACATCGGAACAGCTATACATTCATACCAACACATTGAAATATAGATTGAATCAAATAACCGATCTCACCTCCATCGATTTTGATGACTTTCATTCGAGAATGCAACTATACATCGACTTACAGCTTATAAAGCAGAGATCTTAAAGAACGTCCCGTTTTTGAGTTCGGGTGATTCAATAAGCGAAGGAGAGAAGAAACGCGGCGAGGCTGCCAGTTTCTTCTCTCCTTCTACATTTTTGTACTTCTTTAATGCTTTTACCATATCAAGTTAATGTTTTTATATAATTTTTTTAAAATCGGTTACTATTTATACAAGTTTCCTTCCAAAAGATCTTTCAAAGTGGTATTATCCAGCAGTTCTGCCACTTGATCTCTAATCAGTGCCCAAAGAGGTTTCAATAAACAGTTATTATCTTCAAGGGGACAATATTCATATGCTGTAATGCTTACACAACTCATAGGGGCAAGCGGTCCTTCTAAGTCCCGAATTACGTTTCCAATGATAATTTCATTAGGCAACTCCTTTAAGGTATACCCTCCGCGGACTCCCCTTTTACTTTTTACATATCCGTGACTTTTCAAATGCAATAGAATTTGTTCGAGATATTGGGGAGACACTAATGTCTCATTCGCAATATCTTTAATCTGCATGAGTTCTTCTTCATTCTTTGCTAAAGCTATTAAAGCTCTTAATGCATATTCCCCCTTACTTGAAATCTTCATATGATGATCACTCCCACCATTACCCTTTATATCAGGCTATTTAATGAATGATGATTATATACGTGGAAATTTGTGACCATTTCATTCTTACGAGTGCACATCCATATCATTTATTCATACTATATTTCAGAAAGTCGACAAACTTCATCATGTTACTTTGGAATCAAGTTAAATCATTAAAGAGAAAGGAGTCGAAAGGTTTCAGATTTAATTTAACTATTAACCTTCTCAAAATAAAGGGACGAGTCCAGCTTCCTGACATTGAAAAAAAATGAACGCTATCTTATTTGTAAGGAGCCGAGAAAGAATGGGTTTTTTAGAGACTATCAAAAGCACTTTGGATAACTTACCCTCATATAATGAGGTTAATCTAGTACAAGCCGTACAATCTTTAAATCTAACATTTAATGAAGTTTCTAAGTATGTTACTGAACCGAAGGATTTAGAATACGGAAGAAATGTTATTTACAGATCCGAAAATGTCGAAGTAATTGTTATTCATTTACCTAGTATGGCCAAGACTTTAATCCATGATCATGGATTATCTATTGGATGCATTTTTGTAGTGGCTGGAGATTTTCTAAACGTATTATATAAATTAGAAGACAAAGCATCTTATCCTATTTATGATCAAGTCGAGGTGTTTTCCCAGCATGAAATCCTCGTTGTTAAAGAAGATACCATCCATATGATGTATAATCCCACACTTTCACCTGTTATTACATTTCATATATACACCCCACCATTAAAAGGCGGAACAACTTATCCTTCCCCATGAAACATTCCCAGGTTCATAACTGCCCAAATATATGAGCGGATCAAATAATTTAAGAATGTCATTTTCACAATTGAAAAAAAAATTACAGGAGGATGCTATGAATTCGCAAAGCCATCAATTTATTCAAAGCCTGCAAGACGGCAGAAATGTTTGGATAAATGGAACAAAAATTGATGTCACAACCGACGAGAACTTCATTGGTACATTACGTACGATTTCCGGTTTATTTAATATGATCGATGATCCGCTAATGAGAAACTTGGTAAGCTATCCTAGTCCCAAAACGAAAAAGTTCGTCCATTCAGCCTTTTTAGTTCCCCACTCTTATGATGATCTACTGCAGAGGAGGGTAGCTTTTGAAACTTGGAGCCAAACAACAGATGGTGTGATGAGCCGTTTATCAGACTATGCAAGATCAAGATTAACAGGATGGTATGCATCGCGAGAGGATTATAAAAAGTTTGATGCCCACTTTCCACATAAAATGAAAGCTTATTATGAAGAAGCAAGAGATAAGAACCTTTTTTTAAGTGTCGTCCAACGAGATCCCCAAATCAATCGGGCCAATCAATCCTTCAAAGATTTAAATGATCTAGGATTATTAAGAATTACAAAGAAGACGAGTGATGGTGTTTTCTTAAGTGGAGCCAAAATGATCGGTACCGCAGCACCATATTCGAATGATCTAATCGTTTATCCCCTCACAAACCTGAAAGAAGAACAAAAATCGATAGCTCATATGCTTATTGTTGCGGCCAACTCTCCCGGATTGCATATGGTTTGCCGGGAATCCTTTGCTGCAAATCAAATCAAAAAAGCAGATTCGCCTCTAAGTTCAAGGTACGACGAGATGGATGCTTTATTAATTTTTGATGATGTATTCGTCCCATGGGAACGTGTATTACTGTACGACAACCCAGATGCTTTGTTACAAATCAAATTAAATCCCGCATCAAATGGCTTAGCCTACCATCAAGCCATTGTACGATTATTAACAAAGCTTGAATTCGTTACGGCCATAGCTTGCGAAGTTGCTGAAGCAATAGGGGCCGATGTCTATCTGCATGTTCAAGAAAAAATAGGAGAACTACTAATCCAAGTCGAAACGATCAGAGCTTTATTGATAGCTTCAGAAAGGGAAGGAAAGCTAGATCAATATCAAACGTTCATCCCAAATTTCACATATATTGAAACAGCCAGAAACCTTGGGACCAAATATTATCCCCGTGCCATAGAGCTCTTGCAACTCATAGGAGCAGGGGGATTCATTCAAATTCCCTCAAGTGTCCAGGATTTTCAAAGTCCCTTATCCGATTTGCTGAAAAAATATTATAAAGGAGCGAATCTGGATGCAGAAAGAAGAACAAAACTATTTAAATTGGCGTGGGATCTTGTGGGGAGCCCTTTAGGGTCGAGGCATGAATTATATGAACGTTTTTACGCAGGAGATCCGATACGTAATATCGCTAATCAGTATAATAATTATGATAAAAAAAGATTTAAACAAATGTTGGAAAAGCATTTAGATGATTAATAGTTGGCGAAATCGGTAATTTGAAAAAGCTTGTTAAATAGTACAAGCTTTTTATTCATTCATCCTTTGAGTAAACACCAAGAACCATTCCGTCTTTATCCGTGATAAGTACATCATGGACGATTACTTCACTTGTTATGTTCACAATTTCTTGAGCTAATTTGGCTAACATATTATCCCCCCTGGTTATCGCAAAACCATGAAAAACCAGCTCGTAAATAACTTGAGCTGGTTTTTCATGTATCTTCTTCTATTAAATTAATTTAATAGCATTTTCCCTCAAGAAACATTTTCCTTGTCGCCGGTGTACTCACGCTCCCAAAAATCGGCGTTTTTTATGCCTAAAGCTTTTGGATTGAAAACCGGATCGATTCCTGCTTTCTTTTGCTTTTCGTAATCCTTTAACGTAATGAGCGCCGGTTTAGCAAGGATTAAAATGGCAATGACATTGAGCCATACCATAATGCCTAAACCTGCATCCCCTAATGCCCAAGCCAGCTCTGCCGTACGCACGGATCCGTAAAAACTGGCCGCCAGGATGATGAGCTTCAAGGCGAACATGGCCGATTTACCATTCCGGTTGCGCATTAAATAGGCGATATTGGTTTCAGCGATATAATAGTAGGCCATGATCGTCGTAAAGGCGAAAAAGAAAAGGGCGATTGCGACAAAGCCAGCACCAAAACCTGGGATTACGCTATCAATTGCCGCTTGTGTATACCCTGGACCAGGTGTTACATCTCCCAAATTATTGACGATAAATGAACCATTTTCCGCTTGTGTATTATACATGCCTGTAAATAAAATCATGAAGGCCGTAGCGGAACAAACGAACAATGTGTCGATATAAACCGAGAATGCTTGAACAAGACCCTGCTTTGCCGGATGTGATACTTCCGCCGCAGCCGCAGGATGAGCTCCTGTCCCTTGCCCGGCCTCATTCGAATAAACGCCGCGTTTTACTCCCCAAGCTATCGCCATGCCAATGATCCCCCCAAATGCGGAATCCAACCCGAAGGCACTTCTGAATATCAAAGAGATGACTCCTGGTAATTCTGTGATATTCATCAGAACGATGACAACAGATAGCAATATATAACCAAGGGCCATAAAAGGGACGATTAAGGTTGCAGCATTAGCTATCCGTTTTACACCGCCGAATATAATGAAGCCAAGTAAAAGGACAATGGCCAAACCAGTGAACACCGGTTTGATGCCGAATGCATTTTCCACCCCGGCAGCAATCGAATTGGATTGAACACCAGGCATCAGCACAGCCATGGCTATAAGTGCAGCGAATGCAAAAAGGACAGCAAACCACTTCACGCCCATTCCTTTTTCAATATAATAGGCTGGTCCCCCTCGATATTGACCGTCTTGTTTAACTTTATAAATTTGAGCTAAAGTGGATTCCACAAATGCACTGGCCGCTCCTATGAATGCTATGGCCCACATCCAGAAAACGGCACCGGGACCGCCAAAGGCGATAGCCGTGGCCACCCCTGCAATGTTACCTGTACCGACCCGACCTGAAAGGGCTATGGATAAAGCCTGGAATGAGGAAACCCCCGCTTCCGAACTTTTTCCTTGGAACATCAAAAGGACCATTTCCTTAATATGCCTCACTTGCAGGAAACGGGTCAAAATCGAGAATAATAAACCTACTCCCAATAAAATATAAATGACTGGCGAACTCCATAAAACCCCATTTAAAGCCGTAATAAAATCAGACAATCAATTTCCCCCTTTATAGTTTGAAAATTCTAATTTATCTTTTAATGATTATATTTCATCTTGATGGATTAAACAATAGTTTTTACGTAAGGAAACCTCACATACATATTTTTATTTTTCCACTTGCAAATACCCCGATAATCACATTCCGAATACAAAAAAACGCCAGCGATTCCGCCGGCGTCATGTTTTTTGCATATAAGTCAAGATACTTTAATCGCACCCAATATTTCCTGTTCCAATTGATTGGTTCTCTCCATTTTTGTTGATTCCGTCCATCCAAAATATCCAGCCATATAATCGATCACTGCATGTTTATGCGTTTGGACTAAATCGATATCGAATAACAGTGTCCCCGTCCTGCGGAAAAAGAAATCCACTGGGGTTGCGGCCATTTCATGATCAACTGCGTATTTCAGCTGTACGAACAATTTCTTTGGAAGACCGCTGTTCGCTCCTCCGTCTCCTTCGTTTTTGGCGATATCGAATAACACAGGTGCGTTGGACCCGTACATGGCCAATATCTCTTTGGCGTCCTTTGCAGCGAGCCCTGAGTCCACTCCCATTTGAACATGTTGCTTGATATAATCGGAGAAGTTGCTTGATCCTCCGACATCCCCTCCGGAAATCGGCATGCCTTTCGTGCTGCTGGCTGGATAAGCTTTATTGGATTGCTGGGCTAGCTTCCCTGCCAAAAGGTCGACCGTCGTTTTGGCCATTTTGCGATAACCGGTCAATTTCCCACCAGCAATCGTGATAAGGCCAGAATCGGACTCCCAGATTTCATCTTTCCTTGATATCTCAGAAGGATCTTTCCCTTCTTCAAGAATCAACGGCCTTACCCCAGCCCAGCTGGATTCGATATCATCATCCGTAATGTTCACTTCTGGAAACATATAATGTATGGACTTTAATAGATAGGCACGGTCTTCGGAAGTAACGGTCGGCACTGCAGGATCACCATCATAAAAAGTATCCGTAGTCCCTACATAAGCTTTACCGGCTCTCGGGATGGCAAAAATCATCCGGCCATCAGGCGTATCAAAATAAAGCGCCTGCTTCAACGGGAATCTCGATTGGTCGATGACCACGTGAACACCCTTGGATAACTTCAGCGTTTTCCCTTTTTTCGATTGGTCTTTCTCACGAATGGAATCCACCCACGGACCTGCTGCATTAATAACTTTGTCTGCGTATATTTCATAAGCATCACCTGAAAGCAAATCGGCCACTTGGACTCCGTTCACCTTACCGTTTTCATATAACAATTTATCTACTTTTGTATAATTTATCGGTGTTGCACCTTTATCGACAGCCGCCTTCATGACTTCAATCGTAAGACGTGCATCATCTGTCCGATATTCAACATAGTAGCCTCCGCCCTTCAGTCCCTCTTTCTTAACGAGAGGCTCCCGTTTTAGTGTTTCATCCGCCGAAAGCATTTTCCTGCGTTCAGATTTTTTAACCCCTGCAAGGAAATCATAGACCCGAAGCCCAATCGAAGTACTGAATTTCCCGAAGGTGCCTCCTTTATGCATCGGTAACAGCATCCATTCCGGCGTGGTCACATGCGGTCCATTCTCATATACGATTTCTCGCTCTTTACCAACCTCGGCAACCATTTTTATTTCAAATTGCTTCAAATACCGCAATCCGCCATGAACAAGTTTTGTCGAGCGGCTTGAAGTACCTGCAGCAAAATCCTGCATTTCAACCAAAGCCACTTTCATCCCACGGGTCGTTGCATCCAGAGCGATCCCTGCACCGGTAATTCCCCCACCAATGACAACCACATCAAATTTCTCTTTTCTCAGAGTTTCGACCGTTTCTTCCCGATATATATTTGAAAACCTCATGCCTGACTCCTCCTTTAAGTATTGCATTCTATTGTTTTTTGTATGAATTGGCGCTGATCACTCGTGAATTCTCACGATTTACTCATGAATTCTCACGGATTACTCGTGAATTCGAGGTTTACTCATGAATTCTCACGGTTTACTCGTGAATTCGAGGTTTACTCGTGAATTCGCGCTGTTTACTCGTGAATTCTGCACTTTTACTCGCGAATTTGCGCCATTTACTCGTGAATTCTCACGGTTTACTCGTGAATTCTGCGTTTACTCGCGAATTCACACGATTTACTCGTGAATTCTGCACTTTTACTCGTGAATTCACACGATTTACTCGTCAATTCTCCACTTTTACTCGTGAATTCGGTCATTATATTCAATTGGTTCATTTGTTCGCATAAGTTATATAGATATTAATATCCCTAATCTGCCATTAAAAACAAAAAAAGAGACCATAAATGCACATTATCGAATTAACGATAACGCATTCATGGTCTCTCCTGTTCTCCGGCCGAGTTATTAACTTAATTTCATTATAGCATACTCCAGCTCATTTGAGAAAGAATTCATGTTGTTTTTTATTTAAACGCCATAGCGGCATGTACGGCTTTCTTCCAGCCTTCATATAATTTTTCACTTTCTTGCTCTTCCATGGATGGTTTAAAGGTTTTGTCCACCGCCCATTGCCGGGAGATTTCTTCTTGATCCTTCCAATACCCGACAGCAAGGCCTGCTAAGTATGCAGCACCTAATGCTGTAGTTTCGTTTATGGTCGGCCTCTCGACGGGCACACGTAATAAGTCGCCCTGGAATTGCATCAAGAAGTCATTCTTGACTGCCCCGCCATCCACTCTTAATGTTTGCAGCTCGATTCCTGAATCCGCCTCCATTGCATCAAGGACATCCTTCGTTTGATACGCAAGTGATTCAAGTGTGGCGCGAATGAAATGTTCTTTTGATGTGCCGCGCGTCAAACCAAAAACGGCTCCCCGCACTTCGCTGTCCCAATATGGAGTTCCAAGTCCTACGAAAGCTGGTACCACATATACTCCATCCGTACTTTCCACCCGTTTTGCATAGTCCTCGCTGTCCTTGGCATCATGCAGCATCCGCAGGCCATCGCGGAGCCATTGGATGGCGGAGCCAGCTACGAATATACTGCCTTCAAGTGCATATTCGACCTTCCCATTCAAGCCCCAAGCAAGGGTCGTCAATAGTCCGTGTTCGGAGCTGACAGCCTTGGTTCCTGTATTCATGAGCATGAAACACCCTGTTCCATACGTATTTTTAGCCATTCCTTCCTTAAAGCAGGCTTGGCCGAATAATGCTGCCTGCTGATCACCGGCTGCCCCGGCGATCGGAATCGATTGGCCGAAGAAATGATATTCGATCGTACGTGCATATTCCTCAGAGGAAGGCCTCACTTCCGGCAGCATTGACTTTGGTACAGTCAATATCTCAAGCAGTTCTTCATCCCATTTCAGTTCATGGATATTGTACATCAATGTCCGGGATGCATTGGAATAGTCCGTTACATGAGCCTTGCCTCCTGATAGCTTCCAGATCAGCCAAGTATCGATGGTACCGAATAACAGCTTGCCTTCATCCGCCTTTTGCCGTGCCCCTTCCACATTATCGAGGATCCATTTCACTTTCGTTCCGGAAAAATAGGCATCTATCAACAATCCCGTTTTATCCCGGAATAAATCATTAAGTCCCTTTTCCTTCAACTCATCACAGATTCCACTTGTTTGCCTGGACTGCCATACAATCGCATTATAGACAGGCGTACCTGTTTCCTTATCCCAAACGACTGCCGTTTCACGCTGGTTGGTGATCCCGATACCGGCAATTTGCTCTGGCTTTACACTGGATTCAGATAGTACACCGGCGATCACCGCCAGGATCGATCCCCAAATCTCATTGGCATTATGCTCGACCCAGCCTGGTTTAGGGAAATGCTGTGTGAATTCCTTTTGGGAGGAATGGACGATTTCCCCCTTTTCATTAAATAAAATCGCCCTCGAACTTGTTGTTCCTTGATCTAATGATAAAATGTATTTTTCCATTGTGCATGCCCCTCCTTTTAATTAACTAGCGATATTTCTGCTATCCAATTCATGTGACTGTTTTTTACCAAAAGCATAGGCTACTATCAATAGTACCAGGCTTGCACCCATAACAGACCAAAATCCTGCCGTTATTTCCCCCATGAAGAATGCTTTATAACAAACGGCACCAAGTGAACCCCCTACAATCGGTCCAACGACCGGAATCCATGAATAGCCCCAGTTGGAATTTCCTTTACCGGGTATCGGCAGCAAAAAGTGAGCGATGCGCGGCCCCAGGTCGCGGGCCGGGTTAATGGCGTATCCTGTCGTTCCCCCAAGTGACATCCCGATCACGACAATCAATAACCCGACTGCGAATGGGTTTAGACCCTCTGTAAAATTATTGGCCCCTATAAATAATAGACCAAGAATAAGGATGAAAGTTCCAATCATCTCACTTAATAGATTTGAAAATGTGTGCGGGATTGCAGGTGAAGTCGCGAATACACCAAGCTTCGCCCCTGGATCATCCGTAGCTTTCCAGTGTGGCAAATAGTGCAGGAATACTAGAGTTGCGCCGAGTATCGCGCCAATCATCTGGGCAACGATGTAACCGGGCACATCACTCCATGGAAATTCTCCAATAATGGCAAACCCTACTGTGACCGCCGGGTTTAAATGCGCCCCGCTTATGGAACCCACTGCAAATACACCCATGGTAACCGCCAATCCCCACGCAATCGTGATAACGATCCAGCCGGCATCTTTTGCATAGGAACCCTTTAAGGATGAACCTGCCCCAATACCTGCTCCGAATAAAACTAAAATCATCGTGCCTAACACTTCTCCCCAAAATGGAGTCATGATAAAACCCCTCCCCTGATAATTTTTTAAACCTTGCCAACAAATAAAAGGAGATCCACAGCAGAACCATCTTCATAAAAAAAATTATGAATAGATCTGTTGTGAATCTCCTAGTCTCCGTCACATATATTAACTTGTACTGTAAAATATACTAGGTTATGAAAACGCTGTCAATAATTTGTGAAAAATTAATCTATTATTCTGTAATTTTTTTCAATTTTTCCCTATTAGACGATATCCCATAATTCAGTTTTTGAAGTGGTGATTGACGAGGCGCCGGCATCAAGGGCATTCAGGACTTCATCCGAAGTTCGTATGAGGCCGCCAGCAAAAATCGGTGTCTGCAATCGTTCCTTCACTTCTTTTATCATCCATGGCATGGCGCCCGGCAATACTTCGATATAATCCGGCTTGGTTTTCTGCACCAGCTTATAACTTTTCTCAAGTGCATGTGAGTCAATTAAAAAGATTCGCTGGATGGCAATGACCCCCTTTTGCTTCGCCTTCAATATAACGCTTGATTTAGTCGAAATCAGCCCATAGGGGTTATATTCCTGACAAATGAATTCTGTCGCGTACTCATCACTTCTTATGCCATGGATCAAATCGACATGATAAATCATTTTCTTATTATGCTGCTTTGCCATCATACTTACATTTTTCAATTGTGAGATATGCAAATCAAGAAACACACCTATTTCATAGGAACTTTCTAGAAATCTTTCAAAATCCTTCATGCTTGCAGAAGCAGGCAAAATCTTCTGATCCATCATTATCCTCCTCATTCCCAGAAAAACTCAAAACCTCAAGTCATTTAGTATATTTTAAAGAGCTTGAATTATCAAACACATTTTTTTCATGAACCATGTCATCTTAACACTATCATACCTGGCAAACCCTTTATAGTTTGCGGCTAAGGATATATGTAAAATATCCCCTTGAATCATAAAGAAAGTTTCATTTTCAATGCACCTTCGGCGAGTTCATACGATTTAATTGTGCCAATCGGAATTTTCCTCACGATGCTCCAAGCATTAACATTCATTTTGATCGCTCTTTTTTCATATTCAAAAAATGGCGGTCTGTTAAATATCCTTTGGTTGATGAAATTCCTGTCAATGGGTTCCATTTCCACTAATTCGAATGAAATCGTTCTTTTTTCCACATGAACCGGTTTTAATGTAATCCGGAAAGCTACGTTTTTCTTAAACATCATTTTTTTCACTTCCATCGTTCCGGAAAGCACAATATGCCTTGGCGTAATCTCGACTTTAATATCCTGACCAGATGATTTCATTTTTATGATTCTCTCTATCATGACTTCAGTGACCGTAATCGGTATGCCATTTTTGAATGGACTCACCCTTGCATTCCCTCCCCACTCAAAGCATATGCCGGATTCCCTGATGCCGTTAACATTCCAGCCCGGATTAATAAACGGTATATTCGAAATATTCCAGCTCCACCCCTTGACCTTCATAAAAACTACCTGTATAGTCATAGTTAATTTAATAGACAACTCTTATCCAGAGAGGTGGAGGGACTGGCCCTTTGATGCCTCAGCAACAGACTGATCTTGTACTGTGCTAATTCCAGAAGTGTAAAAACTTGAAGATAAGAAGAGTATATAGCTTTGTTGCCAACACCTCTTCTTATTTTTAAGAAGAGGTTTTATTTTGGCTGTTTTCACATACTTTGTTGCTATTTACCAGGTAGTGGGTTGTGGTTGATTTCCCCTCAAGATGCTCGCTTTCCGCGGGGCGGGCGGTGAGCCTCCTCGGCGTAAACGCCTGTGGGGTCTCACCTCTCCCGCTGCTCCCGCAGGAGTCTCGCACATCCGCTCCAATCAACTTTAAATAGTTTCGTTTAAAAACAACAATCTTTACGAAAAGAGCCTTTATTTTTAAAAGGAAAGAAGGAATCAACATGTCAATCACATTAACGAAAGCACCATTCAGGGCGGACCACGTCGGAAGTTTATTAAGACCGGAACGTTTACATATTGCCAGGAAGGACTTTAATGAAGGTACCATTTCAGCTGAGCGGCTTCGTGAAATTGAAACTGAAGAAATCAAACGGATCGTCGATAAACAAATCGAAGTTGGTTTAGAGGCCGTTACGGACGGTGAGTTCAGACGGACATGGTGGCACTTTGACTTCCTCGAACATTTAAATGGCATCGAGGGTTATGTAACTGAAAAAGGCCTTACATTCGATGGTGTCGAAACAGAGAGATATAATGTTCGCAATACCGGGAAGGTTTCATTCAACCCTGAACATCCCTTCATTCGTGATTTCATTGAATTGAACAAAATCGTGAACGGACGTGCAGTTGCCAAGCAAACCATTCCCAGTCCGAATCAATTATTTGCTGCAGGCATTCATAATGAAGACGTCTACCCTGATATTGAAGACTATGCAAATGATATCATCAACGCCTATCAGCATGCTTTGAAAGCCTTTTATGAAGCAGGTGTGCGTTACCTTCAATTGGATGATGTATATATTGCCAGACTTTCAGCTCCGGATTTCCAGTTCAAAGATGGAAAATATACGAGGGAACAATTAATCGATCTTGCACTTCGGGTCATTAATGGTGCATTGGAAGGCAAACCAGAAGACCTTATCGTCACTACCCACCTATGTCGCGGAAACTACCAGTCGACATGGGCGTTTGAAGGAAGCTATGCCCGTATCGCGCCAACTTTATTGGCAAAAGAAAAAGTGGATGGATTCTTCTTGGAATATGATGATCAACGCTCAGGGGATTTCAAACCATTGGAATACATTCCAAATGGCGGTGCACGGGTCGTACTGGGTGCCGTCACTTCAAAAAATGGAGAAATCGAAGACAAGGAAGCTGTTAAGGCACGCATTAAAGAAGCATCGCACTTCGTTCCGCTCGAACAATTATGCTTAAGCCCTCAATGCGGCTTCGCCTCCACACATCACGGCAACAAGCTAACCGAAGCACAGCAATGGGAAAAGCTGAGATTCGTCGTTGATGTAGCGAAAGAAGTATGGGAATGATTATTTTACGGAGACTTTAAAACTTATTTACAGGATTCGAACAACCTAATCGGCTTCAATATACGTGCCGATTAGGTTTATACTTAAAACCCTAAAACTGAAAGCAAACAAAAAAGAACGGCCATCTGGACGTTCCCTTTTTACTTGCAGCTATCATCATCCTCCATTTTCTTCACGAATATATCATCCGTCACCCTATCTTCCAGCTTGTTCCTCAAGGCCAATTCCGCAGCCTTCCCATCACTAGGCGATCCGTCCGAGAAATACATCGGAAACAGGGAGAAAAACATAATGTAGAAAGAAAAATAGATAAATTGATACCAGATTACCGAGCTGTCCAGGATATTCTGATACACTAAGCTGTATATGATCAGCATGCTGATTAAATTAAAGATAGCACCCCCTAAATAGATCAGGGTATTCGTCAATCGATTATCATGTTTCAAACCCTTGAACTCGCAAGTCCCATTCCAAAAATAATATTTCCTCACCTCTATGTTCCGAAAGGCGAAAAGCTTATTACCACACCCGATCAAGATCTTCTTTTCCGCTCCCCCAAAGATCGTAACGAAGAAAATATGCCCGCTCAAATGTATCAGTGTAACGATCGGCATGATCAAAAAAAAGGAAAATAGAAATTTAATGATATCAGAGAGACCAAACATATTTAACTAACCCCCTCCTTACCAGCGATTTCCTTACCAGGATGCTACTCTGATACCCTGCCCACACTGGTTATAACTAGTAAATTTTCACAGTGGTAATATGTTGCTTTCCACAAATGATAAGAGGATAATTGTTCTCCTTCCGCTTCACTTCGACCTTCGAACGACTATATCGACCCTTCCCCTGCTTTTTCCGGCATTCAAAAAAAACAGGCTATCACCTTCCAAAAAACCCGGAAAAGCGATAGCCTTTACATCTTTATTTAGCGATTGGGGGTGCGAAGGATTTCTGCGTTGTTTTGTCCTGGCTCCAAGCCTGCATGTTTATATCCAGGGGTGAAAACCGATGTTTTGATCGGGCAGGCGATTTGCCTCTGGACATTCCCTTTTCCGTCAGGTACCTCGACGATCATTCCCCTCTCCTTCAATTGGGGATGCTCGGCCGCTTCGGTGAAAGTCAGCACTGGTTCTGCGCAAGCCTCGAATTCAGCGAATATCTCCTGCCATTCATGAAAATCTCTTTCGAGGAAAGCCAGCCGGACGGCCGTTTTAAACCTGATTCCGCTTTCTTCACCGCTTTTCATGCTCAGCTCATATAATTCGGGTGCACCAATCGCTTCACATAATGCTTTTCGAAAAGGGGGCTCAAGGCTGCCTACCGAAAAATAGCGTCCATCTTTCGTTTCGTAAAAGTCATAAAAAGACCCTCCGTTCAGCATCAATTTTTCTGGTTCAAGTTCAAGGCCACCTTGTAAATTCAGAGGTGCGGATATGGCATTCAAGGTAAAACTGCAGTCGGTCATGCTGATGTCGATGGCTTGGCCGAATCCTGTTCTTTCCCTGTGAATGACTGCAGATAATATTCCGATGACAGCATGCAATGAGCCTCCGGCAAGATCTGCTATTTGGGTTCCGTTTTTTGCCGGGCCGTCCTTTTTCGTACCGGAATAGCCTGATAAGCCTGCTATCGAAATATAATTGATATCATGTCCCGGTCGGTCTTTATAGGGACCAGTCTGGCCGTAGCCCGTAATCGAACAGTAAATCAGCTTCGGGTTGATCGATTTTAATGTCTCATACCCCAAACCCAGACGTTCCATGACACCTGGACGGAATTGTTCAATGACGATATCGTATTCCGTCACTAGGTTTCTTACGGATTCGATAGACTCGGATTGTTTTAAATCCAGTGTGATCGACTTCTTCGATCTGTTAAGATATTGGTTCACACTCCATGAATCCTTTGTCCCCGGCCTCTCCACCTTCAAAACATCCGCTCCTAAATCCGCTAGCATCAAAGTGGCAAATGGACCTGGCAGTAACGTTGAAAAGTCCAATACTTTTAAATGAGTCAATAAGGTCATCAGCCTTGCACCTTCCCTTTCCCTTGAAAATAGTAAAAGCCTTCCAGTCGTTCCGTACATGCAATTTAGCCGAGTTTACGATTATCATATAACACCCCCCATAACATTTGTATAAATTTCCATTTAATAAAAATAAAAAACCAGGAATCAGCTTCCTGGCTTTTTATAATGAGCCTATAGAAAACAAGTAAAAGCCGGACAATTTAAAACATATTGTCCGGCTGCTTTTACTTTAAGCTTGTTCATTCATATTTTTTGTCAAAGTCAAATTCGACTTCATCAAGTTTAACGAATTTAGTTTTTCTTATAAATTTATAGCCAAGCCATAGACCAAGGAAAAGCGGAATCCCCAAGTATGCAGCTACAACACTGCCCCAATCGATATGGTCTGAGAAAAAGGCTTGGATATTTTGGGACAGGATGACGATCATGCCGATTAAAATGGCAAAGATCGGTCCGATCGGGAACCATAATGCCTTATATGGCAGCTTCTCCAATGAATGGCCTTGAGCGATGAATGCTTTCCGGAAACGGTAATGGCTGATGGAAATGCCGAGCCAAAAGATGAATCCTGTAATTCCGATGGCATTCATTAACCAAATATACACTTTACCATCGCCGAATATGGAGGCTAAAAAGGCCAGCATGCCGATGGAGCATGTCAAAATCATGCCTGCTACCGGTACGCCGCGTTTATTAAGTTTTGCAAAAATACGCGGTGCTTGCCCATCTTTTGCCATTGAGTATAACATACGCGTTGATGCATATAGACTTGAGTTACCTGCAGATAATACCGCTGTTAAAATGACGGCATTCATAAGCGAAGCGGCAAAGGCGATTCCAGCTTTTTCAAAAATGAGCGTGAATGGACTTACCATGACGTTATCACCCTGCAAACTTGAGTTCGTATAAGGGATAATCAGTCCTATTACGAAGATTGCCAATACGTAAAAGAGCAAGATTCTCCAGAAGACACTTTTAATGGCCTTCGGTATATTCCGTGCAGGATCTTCACTTTCCCCGGCAGCCACACCGACGATTTCGGTACCTTGAAAAGAAAAGCCAGCCGCTATGAAAACGATGAAGACACCCATGAACCCGCCCGGGAAAGGAGCGTCATCGACGGTGAAGTTTTTAAAGCCTACCGCTTCGCCGCCCATAATGCCGACGATCATTAGCAGCCCGACGATAATAAAAATAACGATGGCGGTTACTTTTATGAAGGAAAACCAGTATTCCCCTTCACCATATCCTTTAACGGATAAATAGTTCAATAGGAAAATGAGCACCAAGAATGATGAACTCCATAACAATGATGGACTATTCGGAAACCAGAATTTCATGATCATTGTCGAGGCTGCCAACTCTGCGGCTATCGTCATCGACCAATTGAACCAATACGTCCATCCCAAGGCAAAACCAAATGCCGGATCGACGAATTTCGATCCATAGGTACTGAAAGAGCCGCTTGTCGGCATAAAGGCTGCCAATTCCCCTAAGCTCGTCATCACGAAGTACACCATTGCCCCAACTAAGGCATAAGCAAGTAATGCCCCGCCTGGCCCAGCTGTATGAATGGCTGCACCGCTGCTGAGGAACAGCCCGGTACCAATAGCCCCGCCAATGGAAATCATCGTTAAATGGCGGGATTTCAAACCGCGCTTTAACCCTTGTTCTTCTTGCTTTGGAGGATGCAAGATGTCATTTTCTTGTTTTGGTATCATAATTTTTCATCCCTTTCTATATAAGCGCTTTCATATATGGGGAAATCATTTAATAAATTTTCCTATTTCATAGACTCTCAAATAGATCTAATTTACAATTCGAATTCCTTTTCTGAATATATGCAATTTTCATGCCAAATTTACAAAGCGCAATATTCAACAGATTATCCAAAAAAATGCCTCCAATAGACAAATTTCTTTGCACTTTACGCCATGGTTTTTTGCACATTATGCCATGGTTTTTTGCACATTTATTCATTTGGTTTAATTTAAATACATTCCAAATATTACTAAAAGAATATATTCAAAGAATATTTCTATCAAAATCCATTTTTCTCCATTTTATTCCTTTAAATGTCATATTTTTTGCGAGTTTTCTCCATTTGATAATAATTATGAAACGATGTAAAAATGAGGTATTCTCATGAAGGAGTTGAGTGTTATGAAAGGTAAGGTATTTTTAGGAACTGCACTATCAATCGGTCTATTATTTTCTGCTATTCCCCATCAAGAAGCTTTAGCGGCAAAAAATGTGTTAAGTGTTGAAAAGTACAATAAGCATAGGGATTCACTAGAATACAAGTCTGGGAAGCTTACGGACCCCTCAAAGCAAACGGCAGAAGATATCATTCTTACCTTTTTTGATGAGAACAAAAAGTCTTACAAGCTAGAAAAGCAAAAGGCGAAGGACTCCTTCACGATCGAGAAAGAAAGCAAGGATGAACTGGGCAATACCGTCCTTAAATTGCAACAAACCTATAAAGGCGTACCAGTATGGAATTCCACACAAGCCGTATTGATTGACGCTAAAGGTGTATTGACCGTCGTGTCCGGTACGGTTGAAGCCAATCTAAACACGAAATTAGGGAAAAAGGCTAAAAAAGGCATCAGTGAATCCGAAGCTATCAAAATAGCTGAAGCGGATCTGGGGTTCACACCTGCCTACGAGCAATCACCTGAATCTGACCTGTATGTATACGCAAATGAAGGCAAGGCCGATTATGTATATAAAGTCAATTTGAAATTCTTAAGTCCGGAACCAGGAAATCATAATTATTTCATTTCAGTCAAAACGGGTAAAATCCTGAATAAATATAATACATTGGATGAAGTGACGGGGACCAACTCCGTCGGAACGGGCACTGGCGTCTTAAACAATACGGTGTCGCTGAACACTACCTTATCCAACGGTCAATACTACTTACAAGACAATACACGCGGTAAAGGCATCTACACGTATAACGCCAATAACCGTTCAAGATTGCCTGGTACACTCTTTTCCAACACAACAAATGCTTTTACTGCTTCTGCCGATAAAGCTGCGGTGGATGCCCATTATTATGCGGGTAAAACCTATGATTATTACAAATCCACATTTGGCCGGAACTCCTATGATGGTAATGGAACCATCCTGAAATCAACAGTCCATTATGGCTCAAGATACAATAATGCTTTTTGGGATGGCACCCAAATGGTTTACGGTGATGGAGATGGCACGACGTTCATCCCATTGTCCGGCGGGCTCGATGTCGTTGCGCATGAATTGACGCATGCCGTCACTTCCTCGGAATCGAACCTTACCTATCAATATGAATCCGGTGCTTTGAATGAAGCGATATCTGATATTTTTGGCACTGTCGTAGAATTTAAGAATCAAAGTGCCAAAGCCGATTATTTGGTCGGGGAAGATATTTACACACCTAACATTTCCGGTGATGCACTCCGCTCGATGGCTAATCCAACATTGAATGGGGACCCTGACCATTATTCGAACCGTTATACAGGAACGGGTGATAATGGCGGAGTCCACACGAACAGCGGAATCATTAATAAGGCAGCTTATTTAATCTCTGCAGGCGGAACCCACCATGGCGTGAGTGTATCCGGAATCGGCATCGATAAACTAGGAACCATCTTTTATCGGGCAAACACAACATATTTAACTTCGTCGTCTACTTTTTCACAAGCCAGAGCGGCCGTCATACAATCGGCCTCTGATTTATACGGTTCAAGCAGTTCAGAAGTCACGGCTGTCAAAAATGCCTTTACTGCTGTCGGTGTGAATTAACAGATTTACCTATATATCAAACACCTCCCTAGCTTCCCTGCTAGCGGAGGTGTTTTCATCTTATGTATTGGTCTACCTTCCGAGGATCATGTCGGCCGCCCTTCATGTGAGGAATTCCGTCCTACGGTACAGGCGGGGCCTCAATAAAAACAAACTGATTCTTTTACTAAAAATGATTAATTCCGTAAAATAGTTGCTTTTCTTCTTATTAACTGTCAAGCTTAGATGATCTGGACTATATTGAATAGAACAAGTAGGTGACGAACATGATTGAAGTTAAAACTTCCACACTCAGTGATGGCGAGTTCAATAGAGGCGTATTCGCAACACGAGATATTAAAAAAGGTGAGCTTTTGCATGAGGCACCTGTCATTGCATATCCGAACGAGGAGCATGTTTTCATTGAGAAGACATTGCTGGCTGATTATGCGTTTGAATATGGAATTAACCATACTGCCATGCTTTTAGGCTATGGCATGCTGTTTAATCATTCTTATACACCCAACGCTACGTATGACATAAACTTCAAGAATCATACGTTTGATTTCTTTGCTTACACCGACATAAAAGCAGGGGAGGAAATCCTGATTAATTATAATGGTGAAGTCGATAATGAGGATCCGCTTTGGTTCAATAAAGAAAATGACGGCGAAGATGAAGCTGAATGATCATTGATCCTTCATGAAAGCACTTGTACTTTTGAATGCCTGTCCATGGTCTTCAAAAGAAACGAGTGCTTTTCCTTTTACCGGCATGATGAATTCACTAAACCTAAAAAAAGCCCCATTAAGATTAACTTAATGGGGTAGTTTTTTGAAGACGATTGAATAAATTTGCCACACTCTTGCCGAATGACTGGTTAGCCGAAACCGCTTGCTTTGATTAGGCTTGGCAGACAATCGGGCGGAAGCAGCAGATTTGAGGGTTAGTAATATGATTTCCACTCCAGGCACTCGCTTTCCGCAGGCGGTCCGGGAGCCTCCTCGGCGCCTTTGCGCCTGTGGGGTCTCCCCTGGACTCGCTTTTCCCGCAGGAGTCTCGTACCTTCCGTTCCATTCAACTTTTCATTTAAAGTAAGGTGAAACCCTCATTTACAAATCCGCGACACTCCTGCCGAATAACTGGCTAGACGAGACCCCACAGACGCTTGTGTCGAGGAGGCTTGGCAGACAGTCGGCGGAAAGGAAGCGGATTTCTTTAATCAGCGGGAACTTAAAAAAACTTTGACCCCATTAAGAATTACTAATGGGATCATTTCACCTTAACGTACGGATGGGTTACTTGATTTTGTTTTGGTTATTGATTGGAATTGGCTCTTCACCTTATCAATGGTTTCTGGTGTGGCTAGAGATCTTATTTGACTCATGGTTTTTTCACGGGTTTTCTTATTGCGCATTAAAAATGCGGCTGCTCCTATCAGGACGGTTCCAAGCATTTTGTTTGATGGCATGTTAGTTTCCTCCTTCAAGTTAGTCCTATATAGTATTCCCTCTATCAGCTGATTTAAACAAAAGCACCTTTTTGAGAGAGCGGTTTCGCTTTATTCATCCTCGCTCAGGCTTTCGATGAATTTTATGCTTTCCGGATTTTTCACGACTTTTTCCGCTTGATCAGGGTCAGCTTTCGTTTGCTTCATGTTGTTAAGTTTATATGTCAACACTCTTTTCACTGACTCGTTAATTCTATCCATTGGAACTTCCCCTGCTTTTACTGCTCGCAGTAATCCGTTATATACCTCAAGCTCATGGGAATATTCATGACAGACAAGTAATAAGTCCGCTCCAGCAAGGATTGCCTGCTTCCCCATCTCATCATAGGAGAAGTACTTGTTCACGGCTCCCATTTCCAAATCGTCGGTAACAACAAGTCCTTCATATTTGAGTTTCCCCCGAAGCAGGTCTTCTATGATGATTTTAGAAAGGCTTGCTGGTTTTTCTTTATCATAGGCTGGATATTTAATGTGGGTCACCATCACGAAAAACTTTTGGTTATCCATTTCACTTATGATTTGCTTGAAGGGATAGATATCCGAATTTTCCAGATCCAGTTGGTTGGCCTCCACGGATGAAGTTTCGACATGCGGATCGATTTCGCTGCGTCCGTTGCCGGGAAAGTGCTTCAATGCACCCGTTATCGATACCTCATTCAAGCCTTGAATGGCTTTCTTTCCGAATTGATAGACCTTTCCCGGATCTTGCCCCAATGAACGTTTATCCGTTTTTGATAAATCAAGTACAGGGGCAAAATTAATGTTAATCCCCATGGATCCCAGTTCTGTCCCATTCAATCTGGCCACCTTGTACATCTCTTCAATAGAGGCATTTTTCCCAAGATCCTGTTGCGCAGGGAGGGGCGATACCCTTTCCTTCATCCTGATGATGTCCCCCCCTTCCTGATCGATGGCCACCATCAACGGAAGCGAATGTGCACTTTGATTGGCCGTTTGCTGAAGCGAGTTGGATAACCGGGCCACTTGTTTAGGTGATTTCATATTGCGGTCAAAATAGATGACGCCTCCTATATGTTTTTGTTCGATGAGCTCCGTAATTTCATCGCTCTTTTCAGTCCCCTTGAAACCGACCATCATAAGCTGTCCGATTTTTTCTTCAAGCGTCATTTTATTCAGCAATTTCTCTATTCTCTCATGATTATCCGCATCGTCGTCCTCCCCTTTTTCCGCTCTGGAATTGACATCCATATTCAACTGAATGAACACGGCTGAAAAAGCGAGGATTGCGATGAAAAGCAGGCCCATAAATATTTTTTTATTCCTCATGCTTTGACCTTCTGTCCTTTCTTGATTGCCCTTTTATATTTGTTGCACACTTCTTAATCATGTTCATAAAGTGACGATTCTATATCATCATTGCCGGTTTTTTTGCATAAACCATTAGCCGCGTCTAATACTACATACATAGCCTAATTCAAAGGAGATGCACCCATGAACGGAATCTTGAAGAACATTGCCGGCACTTTCAGTCATGCAGTCGATTATGCAAAAGAAAAAATAACAGCCATTACAGGAACAACTTCTGTTACGATAGCGGAATTGAGTGAGCACATCATCAATCAGCCCGAAACAAAACTAATCAGGAAAGACCTTTTAGGGATACCTTTTTCCTTTTATCATTTACAAATAGAAGACGTTACGTACTATTTGGAAATGAAAAGCTCACAGGTTCTCCAGTTGGACGTTCAAGCGCATAATCATACGATTGTGTCTTACAGGTCTTATCGAGATAAATCCAGCTTGCCCACGGCCATTAAATTTCCTAAAACCCTTTTATCCGAATGAAAAATAAGGCTGTTTTCGCATACTTTGTTGCTATTAACAAGTAGTGCGGTGTGGTTGATTTCCCCTCCAGATGCTCGCTTTCCGCGGGGCGGGCGGTGAGCCTCCTCGGCGTAAACGCCTGTGGGGTCTCACCTGTCCCGCTAATCCCGCAGGAGTCTCGCACTTCCGCTCCAATCAACCTTAAATAGTTTCGTTTTAAAAACAACAATCTTTTCGAAAAGAGCCAAAATAAAAAAGCTGATATCCCCTGCATATGGGGTTATCAGCTCTTTTTTTCAAATCTTATAGGGAGAAAAAACGGTCTCTCTCACTTGAAATCCATTTCTCGGCATCTTCTTCATCCTTTTTAACCAAGCGGTTAACGAGGATATCATGCCAAATGTAATTTTCGAGAAAATTGATATGAATGGGATCATCTGTGTAAAACGCCGTTTCTCTCGTTTCGGGCGAAGGGCCGTAAATCGTCTCCTTGCCATCAATGGATAAGATGAACCATTTGTTTTCCCCGATATTTTCCACATAGCTTGTTTGACGATGAATATCTATACCCGATAATGGGTTTTCAACCTGAAATGCAATCCCCTTCAGCGTGCAATGCGCAGCGGCCCCTATTAGCTCTTGTTCAAGTTTTCCATACATCTCGTCCCATAGGGAAACCACCACCCTCTTCTCGGCTTTTTGAATCAAGGTACGGCAGAAGGATAGGATGTGCCCTTCACCTTTAAGCGTCATTACACGATTGTCGGACATCGGTTCGTTTTTCTCGAATTGCTTTAATGTATGGCTGATGGATTGATAGGTATTGTTCCATTTTGATTGAACCGATTCCAAAAAAACATCAACTGGCAGCGGTGAATATTTTATCGAGTCATTGATTTCCTCTTTTAAGACGATGCCTTCTTCTTGCAGTCCATTTAATATTTCATAGATGCGGGCCCTTGGAATTCCTGACTCCTTGCTTACTTGATAGGCACTGGTTGGGCCTTGGCGAACCAAAGAAACATAAGCCTTTGCTTCATATTGACTAAACCCGAGAGACTGTAGTTTTTGAATGATATCTTGCATAGTACCTCCTAGTGCTTTGGTAAGTTATATGCCTATCATACCAAATCTCTTATCGAAATCTATTCGATTTCAAACAGTATGGCTCAAATATTCTTATTTACAGAATGGTTCATATTAGTTACTATCTAAATAGTGACTAATATGAACGCGTGGATTATGGCTCAAGCAAAACAAGCATTTCAGCCATAATGCCATCGATACGGAGGCTTCTTGGATGGAAGATATACAAATTTCGACACTATTGCTGCTGATGTTTTTCGGATTTTTGGCAGCATTCATTGATTCCGTGGTCGGCGGCGGCGGCCTGATTTCGATACCCGCTTTATTATTTTCAGGACTTTCCCCGTCAGCAGCGATCGCTACGAATAAGTTAGCAAGTTCCATGGGGTCTTTAACAAGCACCATTGCCTTCATTCGCTCAGGTAAGGTTGATTTCAAATTGGTTTCAAAACTTTTCCCATTGATTTTCATAGGTTCCCTGCTAGGAGCTTGGGTTGTCAATTTCGTCTCGCCTGAATTATTAAAGCCAATGATCTTGGTTCTATTAATAGCTATTGCCATTTATACCTTTTTTAAAAAGGACTGGGGCCAGAAATCGACTTACCATACACTCACATGGCAAAAGGCTGCACTATTTGCGTTCGCTATATTTGCCATTGGTTTTTATGATGGCTTTTTAGGCGCTGGAACGGGATCCTTCATTTTGTTTGCCTTTTTAATGATTGGTTTTGATTTTTTGCACTCTGCAGGAAATGCCAAATTTTTGAACTTCGGAAGTAATTTGGCGGCACTGATCATGTTCATTTTCCTTGATACCGTCAACTTTTCCTACGGAATTCCAATGGGGATCTCCATGATAGCAGGAGCGTTGGCCGGTTCTAAATTTGCCATTAAGAAAGGAGTGGCATATGTAAGAGTATTATTTATCATCGTGACCGTCATTTTGATCGTGAAAAATATAATGGATTACTTAATGGGCGGCTAATCTTTTAAAAAAATAGACGACAGCACACTGTTCCCCGCACAGAATGTGACATATAGGGATTATTTGGGTATATGATAGGTAAAGACTGTGTGGAAAGGTGTGATTGGATGATTGAAAAGTGGGATGGCGAAGAAATGGCAGATGTATTGGGGCAAACCATTGTGATTACTGGTGCAAATAGCGGGCTTGGCTTCGAAACGGCTTTTGCATTGGCCGGTAAGGGGGCAGAGATCATCCTTGCGGTCCGGAATGCTTCAAAGGGTGAAAAGGCGGTCGATAGAATCTTATCGGTCCATCCAAAGGCAAATGTACGTGTGATGGGAGCTGGATTTAAGTGATTTGAGCAGCATTCGGCATTTTGCCGCTTCCTTTCAGGAAAACTATGAATCTCTCTCCGTCCTCATCAATAACGCAGGTGTGATGATCCCGCCCTACAGTAGGACAAAGGATGGCTTCGAGCTGCAATTCGGCAGCAATCACCTCGGTCATTTTGCTTTGACAGGCCTCCTTCTTCCGCGTATCCTTTCTACGCCAAAATCGCGTGTGGTCACATTGAGCAGCTTGGCCGCCATCAATGGATATATAGACTTCGAAAATCTAAATGGTGAAAACGGTTATAAACCAATGAAATACTATGGGCAAAGCAAGCTGGCCAATCTACTCTTCGCCCGCGAATTACAGAATAAATTCAACCAGCATGGCGCAACCCCGATCAGTGTTGCCTGTCATCCAGGCCTTTCCCATACTAATCTCATGTCCCGCGGTTCCGGAAAACCCATAAATAGATTCGTGCACTTTCTTTCCAAAACCATCACCCAGCCGGCAAGTATGGGAGCATTGCCTACCCTTTATGCCGCAACGGAACCTTCATTGACAGGCGGGGAGTATATCGGACCCGATGGAAAGAAGGGCAGAAAAGGCTTTCCCAGAAAAGACGAGGTCATCCATACCTTATATAATGAAGAAACGTCGAAAAGGTTATGGGATATTTCAGAAACCTTGACAGGGATCAAATATCGTTTCATTGAAAGCATGACTCCAAAATGACTCTATATTTCCCTGTCTTCGCTCATGAACAGAGCAAAAAGAAAGAGGGGGCATAATGCCCCCTCTTTTCGCTTCCATCATTCAGCGTCAAAAACTTCGACTTTTTCCATTTTGTCGCCATTTTTCATAGCTTTGGCTGTTTCAAGTCCAGAAGTCACTTTACCGAATACTGTGTGAACACCGTTAAGATGCGGTTGTGGTTCATGCACGATAAAGAATTGGCTTGAGCCTGTGTCTTTTCCAGCATGTGCCATAGATAGGCTTCCTGCCTCATGTTTATGAGGGTTTCCTTCTGTTTCACATTTGATTTGTGTGCCGCTTCCGCCTGCGCCTGTACCTGTTGGGTCTCCGCCTTGGCTTACGAAACCAGGGATTACACGGTGAAAGACTACGCCATTATAAAATCCTGTGTTTGCCAAGTTTTCGAAGTTAGCCACTGTGTTAGGTGCTTCGTTCGGGAAAAGATCGAATTCGATTTTTTCTCCATTTTCCATAAGTATGTATCCTTTTTTAGCCATGTTAAACATCTCCTTTAATATGAACTGAATCAAATCTAATAGTACCATTTTTAGAAGCAGAAAGAAAAGGAAGCGCTACTTATTTCGAATTGTATCATTATACATTCCTCTATTTTTTCTTTTATAATGGGGTAGATTCATTATTATAAGGGGGAACGAACCATGATACAGCAATTTGATGCATTAGTCGTGAATAAGCAAGATGATCAATTCACCGTTAACATTCAGCAGCTATCACTTGATGATCTACCTCAAGGCGAAGTGCTCATCCGTGTTCATTATTCCGGTGTGAACTATAAAGATAGCCTTGCAGCCATTCCAAATGGAAACATTGTCAGCGGCTATCCGATCGTTCCGGGAATTGATATGGCTGGTGTTGTCGTTTCATCTGAGGATTCCCGCTTTAAAGAAGGAGACGAAGTCATTGCGACCTCCTACGGAATTGGCGTTTCCCAATCAGGGGGCTATAGTCAATTTGCCCGTGTTCCTGCAGAGTGGATCGTCCCGCTTCCTGATGGCCTAACAATGAAAGAGGCGATGATCATCGGAACGGCCGGTTTCACTGCAGCACTATCGGTTCTGCGGCTGGAAGAAAATAACCTCACACCTGAGCAAGGGAACGTTCTTGTCACTGGTGCAACTGGCGGGGTCGGCAGTTTTGCCGTCTCGATCCTTTCCAAACTTGGCTATTCCGTTGAGGCTAGTACAGGAAAGGAATCGGAACATGGATATTTGAAGGCAATCGGTGCGTCGACCATTGTATCGCGTGAAGATGTATATGATGGCAAGCTGCGGGCTCTGGGCAAACAGAAGTGGAGCGGGGCGGTAGATCCCGTCGGCGGTGAACCGTTAGCTTCGGTCCTTAGCCAAATCAAGTATGGCGGAGCTGTGGCGGTCAGCGGATTGACAGCTGGGACAAGCCTTCCTGCCACCGTCTTTCCATTCATCCTAAGAGGTGTTAATCTACTTGGGATCGATTCGGTCAATTGCCCGATGGATACAAGATTGAAAGTTTGGCAACGCCTTGCCACCGACTTTAAACTGGAGGATTTGGAACAGCTCGTTCAACAGGAAATTACACTTAAAGAATTGCCTGACGTCCTTCCTACCCTATTAAAAGGGGAAGCAAGAGGCAGGACGATCGTTAAACTTTGAACCAAAAAGTGACGAGAGCATGGCTTCTCGTCACTTTTCATTGTGAACTTTCATAGATAGGGAGACTGATATCCACAATCGTCCCTTCTCCCACTTCGCTAGTGAAATGAATTTCCCCATTATGTTCATGGATGATTTTGGTGCTGACCATGAGCCCAAACCCTGTTCCTTTTTCAGATGTACTATAAAAAGGCTGCCCTAGATGCTTCATTCGTTCATTTGAGATTCCGCAGCCTTCATCAATGAACCGGATCATCGCAGAGTCACCTTCATGGTTTAACTGTATATGAAGTTTACCCCCATTCGGCATGGCTTCTATCGCATTATTGGCGACATTCGTGAATACTTGTTTTAACTGATTCGGTTCGCCAAAGACTGATGCCGTATCCGTAGTATATTCCTTGATGATTTCGACATCATTCAATATCGCTTGAAATTCGGCTAACGTAATCACACTGTCCAATATCTCGTTAAGCTGAATGAGTTCACAAACCTTCGCTTCAGGCTCTGCTAAACTTAAAAACTCATTGGCCAGGATTTCGATTTTTTCAACTTCACTGACCGTCATTTCAAGATAGTCCTTTTGCTCAGGGTCTTCCCTTAATAATTGCAAAAACCCTTTGACCGTAGTTAATGGATTTCTTATTTCATGTGCGATGCCTGCAGCCATCTGTCCCACTGCCGATAACATATTGGATTTACAGAGCAGCTCTTCGGTCTTTTTACGCTCCGTAATATCCCTACAGAATACCTGTATGGCTGGTTGCCCTTTATAAATAATCGGAAGACCGAGTGTTTCTCCATAAAATTCTTGTCCGTCAAGCCGAATGAACTTTTGTTCCAGTAAACCAACCGCCTGATGATCGTCCCTCATGATTTCGATTCTTTTTTGTACACTTTCCTGGGACTCCAGGTGGACGAACTGAAAAACCGATTTACCGATAATATCTTCCACACTATCCATCCCAAGCATTTTTGCCCCCATGGGATTCATATACTCGATGATCCCATTGCGATGTACGAAAATCGCTTCAGGTGACACCTCCACTAAACTGCGATACCTTTGTTCACTTTCCTTCAAGGCAGCTTCAGCAAGTTTTTGATTCGTAATATCCCGATAAACGAAAACCAAAGCGCACGGCTCATTTTCATTATCGCGGATATTGAACAGGGAGATGCTTACATCGATTAACTGGCCATCCTTCCTTAACCTGACCGTTTCAAAGCCTTTCTTTTGTACCCCAGCCTTAATTTGGTCATGCAATTCATTGACTGACTCCTTCAAGAAATCAGGAATAATTGGAAACGGCATGCCAATGAGCTCATCATTCTTCCATCCGAAAAACTCTTCAAAAGCTGCATTCACCTGAAGGGTCTTTCCTTCCAGATCAACAATGGAAATGGCGTCCGGGTTGTTCTCCATGAAAGACTTGAATTTCTCGGTACTATCCTCCGGCTGTTCTCCCATTTGCCCTTGTCCATAATCAATAAGCCTTTTACTCATCAATTTTTTATTCCTTTCTTATCCGGAAATTTACAGTCTCAATTTTACAGTATCAGTAAATCATTTGCCAGTTTTATCATATGTTTTTTCCAAGTTAAGGATTGATGCACAAAGAGGCCAAACCCCCATTAGGTTCAGCCATTTCCTTAAAATGTATTATAAATGTTGGGACATTCTGTACCTGTTGGTTCATAAAAGCAATGGAGCTTGAAACGCCCAACAAGGGGTTGATTATACCAGGTTGCCGGGCAATCTCCCGGTGGCCTGAAGTACCATAGGCTAAATTTCGAAGGCCATAGCCTTTCGCCGCTTACGCTACGGCGTGCAAGCCTCTTTTCCCTGTCTCTTGCCCGCTGATAAAAATACCCCTTCTGTACAGCCTCAAAGGCATGCTCCTGATAAATCATGTCTGGAATCGTCCTCAACCCCTTGAAATCGGAACAATTCGACCTAATCCGATTGACCCCTACATTACCGATCATCAGCATGCCTTGATCACCTTCACCCTCGCCTTCCGCCCTAAGCAATCTTGCCAATAAGGCAATATCGGCATCAGTGTGCTTTACAACGGCCATCCCATCGCCTCCACTTTTTTTATCCTATGCCTTGGTTATGGAAAAATACTCCGTTTATTAACAAAATCTTCATATGGAGTACACGTCCTATCAATAATACAACCCTATACTTAAATAAGGCTGGATAGCACGCGTGGCTATCATGGTATTTGGCGAAGGCGGGGCCGATACTTTCCTTATACATATAAAAAAGGCGGCACACATTGTGCCGTCTTTTATCTTGTCATTCTTTCGCTTCAAATGCCGCTTCAAACGCCAATGATACCTTTTCGAATTCTTCATCCGATTCGATATCGAGCAGTTCACCTTCGCCTTCGACCCTGAAAAAGAAAATATCGATATCTTCATCCGTATCCTCTTCAATATCTTCAAGCAAGCCTACTGCAACATATTCCGTTCCTTCTACATCCAATGAACCTAAAACCTCAACTTCATGGCCTTCATCACTGTCATCAGTAAGAGTAAAAACTTCACCTTCACGAATTTTTCCCATACTACCTCTCCTCTCCTATCCATTAATAATGGAGTTGTTTCCATAGTATATCGACTATTCCATTTAGAAACAAATTTTTGCCCTGGAAAATGATGAATACATTTCTTTCCAAGAAAAGAATCTATCAAGTGATACTATGGAAGAAAAGTATTATCCCATAAGCCATTTGTCATTTTTCATTATTTACCAATACTTTCCCTTTATTAACATCATTTTAAAAATTATCTAAAAACGGCTATAAAAAAGTAATTTAATTCCGAATAATCTTATATATACTACTATTAGCAAGTTGCATACGGATTTAATGAAGGAGGAAGATTTCTTGGCTGTAAAAAGGGTCGATCACATTGGCGTTGTTGTAAAAGATCTTGAAAAATCCATCGCCTTTTATCAAGATGTGCTGGATTTGAAATTAAAGGAACGCATGACTCACACTAATGGAGTGATCGAACTGGCATTCCTCGGTTACGAAGAGTCGGACGAAACAGAAATAGAATTGATTCAGGGATATAGCGACACACTTCCCTCCGAAGCAACGATCCACCATTTCGCCATTACCGTGGATGATATCGAAGAAGAATATGCCCGGATCAAAAGCTTGGATAACACCGAACTGATTGATGAAGAGATTGTCACCCTTCCGAATGGTTATCGCTATTTCTACGTATATGGACCGGAAAAAGAGTGGATTGAATTTTTCCAAAGGTAAAAACCATCCTAAAAAGGCAGAGTCTATAGACTTCTGCTTTTTTTAACGTTCACTCTATTCTTCAAACAAAATTTACAGATAAAAATCCTTTCTTTACTTATATGAAGTAATTTCTTAATATACTGCATTTATCCTAAATGTAATCATATTTTTGGAGGTATGCATTTTGGGGAAAATGAGCAAAAAGGTAGCAGGAATTACTTTAGCGGGCGCGGTGGCCATATCATCACTTGGTATTTCAACAATGAAGGAAGATGTTCAGGCTAAAGACAAGAAAAAAGAACCAACCAACGTCATCATGATGGTGATGGATGGAACAAGCACAGGAGCAACAACCCTTTCAAGGTGGTATAAAGGCGATAATCTAGCCATGGACGAAATGCTGTCTGGCGGCATGCGTACATACTCGGCTGAATCGGCGATTACCGACTCAGCTCCTGCAGCAACAGCGCTTGCGACAGGAAATAAATCAAATGATAAATTTGTCGGTGTCCTGCCAACCATCGTTAATTCTCCAGGGCTCGATCCAGTTAATCCGAAAAATGTCCATAAACCAGTCGCTAACGTTTTGGAGGGTGCGAAACAAGCCGGAAAGGCTACGGGCATCATTTCTACATCTGAAATCCAGCATGCTACACCCGCAGGCTTCTCCGCTCACGTGACACATCGAAGCAATTATGGTGATATTGCGGAACAGCAGGTTTATCAGGGGATTGACGTCGTTTTGGGAGGGGGCAAAGAATCCCTTTTACCAGGTAAAACAAAAAATGCAAGAATTGATGGAGAAAACCTTTTGGAAGTGCTCGATGAAGACAAATATGATTTTGTTGAAACCCGTGACGAGCTGTTAAAATCCAAATCGAATAAAATTTGGGGAAGCTTTGCACCAAGCGCCCTGGCATATGATTTAGATCGTAAAACAACAAAGCCCAGTGAACCCACTTTAGCTGAAATGACCAATAAAGCCCTTAAAACCTTGAAAAAAGATAAAGATGGCTTTTTCTTATTTGTTGAAGGAAGCAAGATTGACTGGGCTGCTCACGGAAACGACACGATCGGAATGATTAGTGATACTTTAGCTTTTGATGATGCCGTGAACGAAGCCCTTACGTTTGCAAAAAATGACGGAAACACGATGGTCATTGCTGTAACGGACCATGGGAACAGCGGAATTACAATGGGTAACGTAAACACGAACTCCTCCTACCCGGAAACACCCGTATCAGCTTATATCGATCCATTAAAGAAAGCGAAAATGACTGTTGAAGGGGCCTTAAGTAAGCTAAAACCAGATCATTCCAATCTGAAGGAAGTTGCGGCACTGTATGGACTGGATAATCTGACTTCTGAAGAAACAGCAAAACTTACCTCTTCTAAAAATGTAGGTGCTGAAATGACAAAGCTGCTTGCTAACCGTGCCAACATTGGCTTTACAACTGGCGGTCATACAGGTGAAGACGTATTCCTGTATTCTTATGGCCCTTCAAAACCGACTGGATTAGTGGAGAATACAGACCTCGCTAAAAAAATGGCCGAATTCATGGGCTTTGATTTACAAAAATTATCGAACAAACTATACATGAATGCTAAAGATTCCTTTGAGAAAAAAGGATATTCAACCCGCATTGATGTTACAGACCCGAATAACCCAGTTTTTGTAGCGAAAAAGGGGCAGCAAAAAGTGGAGTTGCCTGCAAATAAGAATATCGTTATCAGCAAGACTCCTAAATCCACTAAACAAAAAGAAATTAATGCGATCACCGTTTACAACGGAAAAGACTTCTATATATCCGAACAAGCATTAAAGGCAGTCAAGTAAGCAAACACTTTTGAATGGGAAGGAGCCCTTGTTTAACAAGGGCTCCTTTTCTTATGAATGATTTAGAACTCCCCGCTTCACCAGCTTGACTTTTTGACACCCGGCAGTTGCCCTTTATGAGCAAGTTCCCTAAAAACGATACGCGACATGTTGAATTTCCGCATATATCCACGGGGCCTCCCCGTTACTCCACAACGATTGTGGACCCTTGTCGGCGAGGAATCACGAGGGAGTTTGGCCAATGCGGCATAATCCCCTTTCTCCTTCAATTCCTTTCTAAGTTCTGCATACTTTTCGACCATTGCCAACTGTTTTTGCGCTTTTATCACCTTGGATTTTTTCGCCATTTATATTCTCCTTTTTTTAAATCTTGAATGTATGAAAAATCTATAAACTATTCACAATTCGTTCCGCTGCCTGTCTTGCTCCCGATATATTCCTGGATATCGGTCCCATTTCAAGTTCAGCCAATGCACCCGTGACATATAAGCCAGGTCCCCATTGCAACGACTGCGATACAATTGGATAACCACATTCCGCGCAGCGTAAATCATGCGACCGGATGACTGGCGTCAGCCAATCCTTCCCTGGCAATGATGACTTAAAGCCGGTCGCTAAAAGAATCGTCCCTGTTTGTTGAATGACCTTTTCGTTTTTATCCCTGAGGCTGATATGCCCGTCCCTCCACACAGCGCTTTTCACCTCAACATCCATGACACGCAATAATCCCTGTTTAACCTGATTCATCAGCGCTTTATGTAAGTCAGGTGGGATGGATCCCTTATTACGGGCCTGGATAATGGTCTCGCGTCTTTTTTGAAAGCTGGATATAGCACGGAAAGGTCGCTGTTTTTTCGGCCCCAACCAACCAGGATCACTGTCGAAATCATGAATTCTAAAAGGATGCCGCTTCAGAACCGTCACATCATGTGGATAGATATTACTCAGCTTTAAAGCGAGATGGACAGAAGATATGCCGCCCCCAATGATCGTAATGGGTCCCTGTAATTGTGTCAGCTCCGGAATATTTTCATCGAATATGTGGTAAACGGAACCCCCATGCTCTTGTTTGAATTGCCGTGCCCATTCAGGCCAATAAGGCTGTTCGCCAATGCCAATTGAAATCACAAGTTTTTGCCCCTCAAGCCGTCGCTTGTTTTGCAATTGGATTTCCCAGCCCTGTCCCGTTTTGCAGGCAGAGATGACTTCCCCTTGCACCCATGCCTGCTTAATGGTTAAATCATCAGCCAAGTGAACACAATGTTCATTGAAGGATTGTAGGGATGGCCGCTTATATTGGCCGTAAAAGTTATTTTTCCAGTCTGCCTTCTCCACATATTTCTGCAGGCTGAAGGGATTCACATCCAGATGGTGTACGGATGGAGAACGTAAATATGGCATTGAAATGACTTCCGTACACTGCTTCCATCTTGCCAATGGTTCTTCATTTCTATCGACAATCGCCAGCTGGTCCACCGTCGTTTTTCCTGACTTAAGTAAAAATGCAGCCATCGTCATACCTTGAATGCCTCCGCCAACAATGATCCATTCCAACATGAACTTCCCTCCTTTCACATCCATTCACTTCGATAAAACATAATCATTACGATTTAAACCTTAAAATTACTTCGTTTCACGGTGAAGCGTGTGTTTCTTCAATCGCGGGCAGTACTTTTTCAATTCGATCCTGTCCGGATTATTCCGCTTGTTTTTCGTCGTAATATAATTTCGGTCCCCTGATTCTGTGCATGCTAACGTAATGTTTACTCTCATTTCTATTTCCTCCTAAAGTTTTTTAATGAACGATTTCCGTAAATGCAGGCAATCGATCTTCATAAAGAGACCAATCCTGCTGCATCTCGATTTCCGTCAATAAGCATTGATCTAATTCATTTTCGAGTTCCTGTTGATTCATTTGAATGCCAATCAGCACAAGCTCCGTCATCCTGTCACCGTATACTGCATTCCACCGTTCCAATAATTCAGGTGCTTCCTTTAAAATTTGGCGCTGTTCTTCCTCAGGGTAAGCTGCAATCCATTTACCGGCTGCTTGTAAAGTCAATGACGGTCCTGCCTGCGAAAGCAAGCCTGCCGTATCATTTCTCGATGCCAGCCAAAGGAATCCCTTCGACCTCACCACTTGTACGGGCCAGTTTTCCAACCACTCCATCAGCCGTTCGGGATGAAAGGGTATTCCCCTCCTGTAAACGAAGGAAGAAATCCCATACTCCAAGGTCTCCGGGATATGCTCTTCATTCAATTCCTTTATCCAGCCGGCTCCTTGGCTTGCCTCTTCAAAATCAAATAAATGTGTATTCAATACATCCTTTAGCGGCACCTTGGAATGGTTTGTTTCGATAATTCTCGCATCGGCATTCATTTTATGAAGAACCGCCTTCAATTCCGCAACGGTATCAGCATCCATCAGATCGATTTTATTTAACAGGATGACATTGGCGAACTCTATCTGATCTATTAATAGATCGACCACTTCCCTGCCATCCGCAGCATCAGTTGCCTGCATCCTATCAATAAGCGTTTCTCCGGAAGTGAAGTCTTGCCAAAAATTATACCCGTCAACAACGGTAACCATCGTATCAAGCCGGCAAGATTTCGATAAATCAATTCCCATGCTTTCATCAACATAACAGAAGGTTTGGGCTACAGGGACCGGTTCGCTTATCCCAGTCGATTCAATCACGATGTAATCAATGTCCCCTTGTTTCGCCAATTTCTCCACTTCAATCATCAAATCTTCACGAAGCGTACAGCAAATGCAGCCATTCTGCATTTCCACCAGTTTTTCATCCGTCCGGGTAAACCCTCCTTGTTTGACCAGCGAAGCATCAATATTGATTTCACTCATATCATTAACGATGACGGCAACCTTCAGATCATCCCGATTCTCAAGAATATGATTCAAAAGCGTCGTCTTTCCTGCACCAAGGTATCCACTCAATACTGTAACCGGAATTTTCTTCATCTCCAACCCGTACCACTCCTTACCTAATTTCTTTGCTTAAATTAAATCAAAATCATTACGATTTAAACACCAAAGCAATCTCCATATAAAAAAACACTCTCTAATAATAAAACGTAATCATTACTATTTGCAAGTTTTTTTCAAAATAGCCTCCGAATACTTCTCTTGAACCCATGTAATCACGCTTGCTCCGACACATGGATAAATGAAAGAGGCTTACATTAAAACAATAAAAATTAAATGGAAGCCCCATCACACATTACATCATGTGTAAGAAACCTCCATTGCAGTTTAATCATTTTAATGTACTTCAATATTTACAAACAGCTGATCATTAACAACGTTTCATTATCCAATACATTTTTCTTTTTCTTTGTTGCAAATCGAGAAAAAAATTATTGGCCATTGTGCTTATTCCGCCATTTCCCACCCTGAAGATGTTACTGTCTTTTGTTCAAAAGTTTCACTCTCTCTCTGTTTCGCCAGCTTAGAAGCTTGTGACATGGACCACGTTAAATTCCCAAAGGCAATCACTGTCCCGATCGAGATAACCAACACCTTTTTACAAAGTACTTTTTTCAATAGCTTCCTCCTGAGAATGTATTGGAATACTCTAAATATAAACCAACATTGTTAACCTAACATGTAGCTGCTGTAAATGTACGAAATTGTTTCTGTACATATCCCTAAACACAAAAAAGCTGAGTGCATATGCAATCAGCTTTTCTTAGGTGTTTCTTATTTATAAAACACTTTATCGACGTTGTATTTAGCATGAAGCTTATTGATCATGTACGTTTCATAGATTTCACGTTCCATAGCGTCTTCGACTAAAAGAATGTCAATTTTCTTGACTTCATTACGATGCTCTTTAATCGGAGATACGTTATCCTCGAAATGCTTCTTGACCCTTGGTCTTAATTTACGGGCTTTACCGACAAAAATCAGTTCATCATTCTCATTGTAAAACAAGATGATGCCGCCTTTATCACGGGGAATCAAATGAAAATCGATAAACCCGTAAATTTCAGGAATGACAGCTTCGTCTCCTTCTATAACTTGCTTTCTTTGTTTGATGCTTATATCCGCTGCAGGGATTTCAATTTTAATCATTACAATTCACGTCCTCTATTCGTATAAGGTGAAACTTTCAATCGACTCCAGTTTCACGCCAAGCTCATCACTTCAATCTTAAAGGTAAATGGTATCATAATTATGAGTGAAAAGCCATGAATGCCTTGCTTGGATTAAGATGATTCTAAATATAAAGAAGAAGACTCGCTGGGAGCCTCCTTCTTTGTCGGAAATATCCGTTACCACCTGTGAGCCTTTGCATTGCTTCTTAGTATAATGTTTGTTTGTGATTCTTGCGTGTGGCCATTAACTTGAGATTTTGAACGCTTAGGTCTTGTCCAATTATGGTGAAACTTTTGAGAATGTGGATCTAATTGATCTTTATAGCTCATTCTGTGTCACCTCATCATTAGGATTTGGATATTCCGTTCAGTGATAGTAATCCCCATCACTTGTTCTAGTATTTTATTTTTCCAAGCCATTTATACATATTCTTTAAAAAGCGAATTCAGCTGACTTGCCTTTTGCAAGGACTTTCCCTTCGTCATCCACCGCATCACTTGACATGACGGATATGCCTTTTATGTTTCCATCATTTAGAATGAAACCAATGTTTCCGCTTTTTGAACCGTTTCCTTCTATTTCACCAGTAAGTTCTTCCAAATAGATCTCATCTTCCCATGTCAGATGTTCTCCTCTGTCCGTTTCAAGGAAAGCAACTGGCGAAAACTTAATTTTTTTATCCGAATTGTTTTTGATTTCCACATTCACTTTTACGATATCGAAATCTTCATCATGCGTATAGCCGTGGAAGAAATCGATCATGCTGTAATCCGGAGTGGCATGCATCACTTTCATTTCTTTGATGTTAACCTCGATCGGGCCAACATTCAACGTTTCATTCACTTTTTTATAGGCCTTCAAAGTTAATTCGCCTTTGGCATCGGAAACGTTCTGTCCGATCTGGTTCAAGTTTATATCATCAGGAAGCTGCGGATTCGGAACATAGACATCCTTTTTTTCCAGTGGTCGTGCAATTTCCTCTGTTTTTTCTTTAGCTGTCGTTTCTTCTTCGTAAGCTGGTTGGGTATTAAGAGCACCAAATGCCGTTAATAACAGGGCACCGATCATCAGTCTGTTCATTGAATCCCTCCCTGAAGTCATTATTTCTTTAATAGCTCAAAAATGATTTTGGCTTGATCCGTGTTATCGACCTGCCCGGCAAAACGTTCTTTATAAGGCCCGTATGCATAGACTGGAACATCTTCACCCGTATGTCCCCCAGTAGTCCAGGCAGTATTGGTCCGGTTATCGAATATGGCTTCGATGGCATTATCGACATTCGTCACATTTTTTGATTTGGCAGCTTCAGTTACCGTTTTGATTTCACCGTCAGTTAGCTTCACTACATTTTGGTTAATATATTGCTTTAGGGTCTTTTCGACATCAGCGCCTTTGACGATGGCATCCGCCATGAAGTCAGGAGTGCGTTTGGCTGCCTTGATTGGCTCACCGTACCAGTTATATATTCCTTTTGCTCCGATCGAGAATCCTCCTGTAGAGTGATCCGCCGTAGCCACCACTAAGGTATGTTTGTCTTTCTTCGCAAATTCCATGGCCGCTTTGTATGCTTTTTCAAAGTCTTCCATTTCACTCATTGCACCTACGATATCATTATCATGTCCTGCCCAATCGACCTGGCTTCCCTCGACCATAAGGAAGAATCCATCTTTATCTTTATTCAAGCGCTGGATCGCCGAACTTGTCATGTCTGCCAAAGAAGGCGTTTCACTTGGACGGTCAATCATTTTCGGAAGTCCTTCAGAAGCGAATAAACCAAGAACCTGCTCATTTTTGTCCTTTAGCATTTGATTTTTATCCGTCACATAACTGTAACCGTCTTTTTCGAAGGCTTTCGCCAAATTGACATCAGGCCGGACAAAATTGGACTTCCCTCCGCCCAATAGGACGTCAATTTTATGTTTGCCTTTGATTAATTCGTTATAATAATCGTCTGCGATTGAATTCATGTTTTTCCGATTTTCATCATGGGCGCCAAAAGATGCAGGCGTAGCATGAGTGATTTCCGAAGTGGCAACCAATCCCGTCGCTTTTCCTTTTTCCTTTGCTGCTTCCAATACGGTTTTGACTTCGGATTTATCATTATCCACTGCAATGGCAGCGTTATAAGTCTTCACACCTGCAGACATTGCCGTAGCGGCTGAAGCTGAATCCGTTATATTTTGTGCAGAGTCTTCTGGGTAAGTCATCTGCTGGCCAACCAAGTATTTATCAAACTCTGTCCGTTCTGCCACCTTCGTACCAGGATTATCTTTTAAATACCGGTAAGCGGAGGTATAGGAAACACCCATGCCGTCACCGATAAGGAAAATGACGTTCTTGATTTCCGGTTCTTTATTTGGGTTCCCCTTTGCCGAAACACGATCCGCACCGGACCATGATAAACTTCCAAATGCCAATGCAGAAACGAGCGTGATGGGTAAAACCTTTTTACTCCAAGTGCGATTCAAATGAATGACCTCCCGTTAATGTTTTCTATTTAATTTAACTATAGGTGAAGAAAATGAACTCAATGTCAAGGCTATGTAAAAAGATGACAGGATAATTGTTAAGACAAAGTAAAGACAGCATGTGGAATTGGTTATTCAGGGAAGTCATCAGTAAAGGGGGCATATTACAATGAAAAAGATTTGGTTAACACCAGTGTGGGTAAGTGAACTTGAACAAAGTTTTTTTCATTCAACGTCTTCAAATCTGGTGATTGTCAGGAGTTTAAATTGCTATTAATGGAGGAAAGTAATAAAGCATCCGAATAAGGATGCTTCAGAGTCAGACTGCAGACAAATTCGTTACCTACAGTTTTTTCTTTGAGAAACGTTACATTTTTTTCAGAAATCCGTTTTTTTGTCGAAAAACTGAAGCTCCATTCAAGAGCGCGTTTTTCACTATTCTCTCTCTACAACTAAACATTCCAAAGCACGGGCCGCATTCACTCTCGCCACCTCGGTGGAATCGGCAGACGACAGGGCGACCGCAACCCTTCTACCTGCCTTTGTAACAGGTTTTCCGAAAAGGCGCACTTGTGTATCAGGTAAAGCCAAAGCCTGTTCAACACCGACTATTGAATATTCCGATAACTCATCTTGCGCTTTTAATGGACGGCTGGCACCTGGACTGATCAGCTTGATTTCCGGGATGGGGAATCCTAGAATCGCCCGAATATGAAGGGCAAACTCGGACAAATTCTGAGTCACCAATGTCACTAGCCCCGTATCGTGCGGACGTGGGGAAACTTCACTGAAATAAACTTTATCCCCTGAGAGGAACAGCTCTACCCCGAATAATCCGTACCCGCCAAGTTCATCCGTAATGGCATGGGCAATTCTTTTCGCTTCCATTATTTGTGCTTCTGTCATATTATGCGGCTGCCAGGATTCAATATAATCCCCGCCCTGCTGAATGTGACCGATTGGAGCACAAAACATGGTACCATTTACGGCCCGGACAGTAAGCAGCGTGATTTCCGAATCAAAACGGATAAATTCTTCAATGATCACCCGTCCATTTTGAACCCGGCCGCCTTCCATCGCGATTTTCCAGCAATCCTCCAGGTCACCTTCCGTACGGCACACACTTTGCCCTTTACCTGAAGAACTCATCAGCGGTTTGACGACATTGGGAAACCCAACTTCCTTGGCAGCTTGGACAAATTCTTCATAAGTGTTTGCGAATTTGTAGGCTGCTGTCGGAATCTCCAGAGTTTCAGAAGCCAGCCTCCTGATCCCTTCACGATCCATCGTCAATTTAGCGGCTCTTGCTGTCGGAATGACTTGAAAGCCTTCCTCTTCCAACTTGACTAATTCGGATGTGGCGATGGCTTCTATTTCCGGTACAATCAAATCGGGTTGTTCTTTCTCTACAACTCCCCTTAGTTGTTCCGCATCCAGCATATCGATCACATAACTGCGATGAGCGACTTGCATGGCAGGGGCATGTTCATAACGGTCTACAGCAACGGTCTCCACACCAAGTCGCTGAGCTTCAAGTATGACCTCTTTCCCCAATTCACCCGAGCCCAATAATAAAATCTTTTTCGATTTATACATTCAGTCTCTCCTCCTTAATTCCTCAAAAACATTATATACGAACTATAAACGAATAAACATAAATATTTATTCGTATTTTCATTTAAAATCATACTGAAAACAGGAAATGAATATATTTATTTCCCGTTATCAAATACCAACTTGACAAATAGGATTAATAAACTTTATACTGCTTTTATATAAGGAATATATATAAGCTGACTAGTCTACTGGAGGCTCTCTATTCAACAGGAATAGGGGGTTTTTTCGTTTTTATCAATGAGGGAGGAGTTTACTATGCAAAAGGAATTGCTAAGGACCATTTCCCCTGTCATGAATGAGAAGAAAAATGGGGGCTTAGAAGATATGGAGTACCTTAATCTTCCTGACAGACTATTTTTCCACTGGTGCCAGCAGAAATATCGACTGAATAAAGGGGTTTACAACACGATTGATCATTGGTTCTATGAATACGGCATTGTCCATATTCTTCACCGCCGGATCAACCTTTTAGCCTTTTTGGATTTCGCTTCTACCTCGGAACAGGAAGCCGGAAAGACAAAGTTCATTAAATTCGGCAATGGTGGCCTAAGGCAAAAGCTACAGGAATTCATTGCAGATTAATCTGAATCTTATAGGGCCCTTATCAGTAATATGCCCATTCTCCACCTACTGGTAAGGGACGCTTATACGAATGTCGAAATTTGCAGTACGATTATTTTTGAAAATGTAAGCGCTTTCTATTATAATGAAATTAGGTTGGATGGCATGCGTGGCCGTCACAGTATATGGCGTAGGTGGGGCCAATACTAGCGCTAAGGAAGGTTAACTTCTTTACCGTAAAACTATTAGATTTCCTTTTGGTAGGGGCTGCAATATAACCGAGGCATGGAAAATGTCCGTTCATTTCAAGCTAAAAAGCAATTTAATCATGCAATCGATAAGTAAAGCATAACTTTACTTATTTTTTGCAGCAGCCCTCATCGTTTCAAGTCTAATAGTTTATAAGACTAAAAAGCTCTACCCCTTGGAAACGGAGTTGAGCTTTTTCATTTGGTCAAATTTCACATATATAACCCTGCCAAGAAAATCCCAAGCGACTTCTGATAAATCTCATCGAACTGAGATATGGGAAGGGGATTCGTTCCTTTGCCCAGCTCCACGGTAAATCCCGGTCTGCGCCAATCCTGAATGAACCAATCCTTATACCCTGCATAACTATTGGCGGATTTAACAGGCTCATATCCACTGACCCTCGCAAACTCATTGACTATCGTTTCCGACTCGGGTGGTTCCAAACCTTCAAACCCCCAAAAAATCACCTCTCCTTGGGTGTGGAACGCAAGGACTTTGCCAAAATCACGTTTTTTTGTCAACTCTGACATTGCAATGGCCTCTGGCTGTGTAAGCGGCCCTTCCCCTGGATAATTAGCCGGACCTGGCTCCGTTACATTATTACGGGCTTGTTCCAGTTCCCATTCGGCGGGAAATTGATCATTCAAATCTACACCATTAATATTGGCTTTCCAGCCAGAGAAGTCTTCGCTGCCATTATTCCATTCGATGAGCCGTCCTCTCAAAGGCTCATCTGCAGGCGGTCCTTTCAAAACCAACTCCACTCCGTCCGGATTCACCATTGGGACGATCGACAGCATCGTCTGTTGATAAAAGGGAAACATATCTAGACCGCGGATGTCAGCCTGATTCGTGATTGCAAGTAAATAATCATTTAAAAAGGTCATGATCACAGGCGTCGTTATCCACTCATTCGCATGAAAGGAACCATTATAGTGAACTCGTTTGTTGCCATTTCCAATCAGAACTTCGGGGATATCCCTTTCAAGCACGGAGTCCCCGATGGGGGAGGTTTTTATAAATGGATAGATTGTTTTCAAACGTCTAACATCGGTCATCATCGTCTCATAAGCATATTCCCGATTTCCTTGAATGAGCCTCCACGTAATCCTTAATGGTACAGAAATTGTCTGACCGACTTGCAAGGCATTCGGGTTGAGATTGGGATTAACTAAAAATAGGGCATCCAATGAAAGATTGCGTGACCTGGCAATTGCCCATAACGAATCACCTTGCTTTATACTATAGCCGGTTGTCGTAAAGCCAGGTATTTTGATTTGTTGGCCAATCATAAGTGCAAGTGGATCTATCCCACTATTGGAATCAATGATAAGTTGGTAATTCACCTTGAATAATTGGCTATAATACCACAAGGAATCATTTTGCCGCACAAAAACATCCATACTGCACCTCCTCTTAACCAAATGTATGCAGATTCGATTTAATTATTGCCAAAGCAAAAGTCACTTCTCAAAACGAACCAAATTGGGGTTTTCATCCAGAATGCTTTGATATTGCTCAGTACTTCCATACGTACCATCAGGGTCCAATTCCCGATATCTTTTGAATTTCGCCATCCGATCTTCTTTTTTGGCCCAGCCCAGATGCTTCAATCGTATGTCGGATAACTTGTGAGGCAATTCAAAGACATTTTCGGCAAATCTACCGCAATGCTGCGGCCTATCGTTCCATTTGCATTCAAACCCCTCCCGATATCTTACCAGGAACGGCCGGTAATACTGGTGAGCGCACCAGTGTTCATCCTCCCTGTAATGGGTTTCATTCCAAAAGTCATATAACCGGAAGCAATATACATCCACTTCCTGATCGCTTATCAGCTGCCTGACTTCCTCTTTGAACCTATTTTCAAACACTTCATCGGCGTCAAGATTTAAAATCCACTCGGGATTTGACTTCACTGTCTCTTTCCATTGCATTTTACGAAGTTCAATTTCATTGGAGAACTTGGAAATGTCATTCCTGATTATACGCACGGGCATCCCTTTCAAAACCTCTAAACAAACCTCTGCGGAATTGTCCGTGCTGCCATCATCAATAATCACGGCTTCATCAATATAATCACGAATTTCCTCTAAAACCCTCCTTAGATAGCGCTCGCTTTCATTTTTCATGACCATGCTCAGCGTTAATTTAGGACGTGATGCCTCTGAACCTTCCCCCATATCCGTTCGATCGAGGAATTCCATCGCACCTTCCAAATCCGAATCCCTGTATATATGATAAGCGGGTAAGTGGGTATCAACATACATCGAAATCCCTAAAGCTGCTGCACGGATGCAAAAATGCCGGTCTTCACCCCAAAATGACAGATTCTCGATTCTATTAAAAGTCACCCCAGCTTTCAAAGCTTTTTGGCTGATGAGTGTACAGGCACCCAGTCCCCCAACTTTATGAACACCAGGTGTTCGCATCTTACGGATGAACGATTGATAACGTGTGTTGATCTCCGAGTCCGTCAACACCTGACCGCGTGATATCTCCCATTGGGTATATTCATCATATAACCATACTTGAGGACGCTCTTCGGCATCAGGCTGCCATTTTGTCCAGAAGATATTAGAGGTGATATCCTTATTTGCAGAAATAAGCTGGTTGATGGTCTGAGGATATAGCAGGAGGTCTGAATCGATTAGAAATAAATAATCATATTGTTCTTTAATTGCATGTTCGATAATCATATTTTTGAAACCCGCGACCTTCCATACCAAATTTTCATTCCAGTAATGGGTAGTGCCATTACACACATAAACATCGCTTTGATTGGATGCCAGTAATTTGACATTGTTCTGCTCCTGACTGAAATCTTCGAGCATCTTGCTTGATCGCTCATCTTCATTGTCGTCAATGAAAAAATAGGCAAGTTCCTTCCCCTCCGCATCCAACCGTTTGAGTGAAAGCAGGAACTTTTGTAAAATATGTGGTTTTTGGTAAATTGGACTGCCCACTAACACCCGAACCTTTTTACTGGTCATTAATACCACCCTTTACTGTAAATCTTAACTGGCCCCCAATTAATCTGATTGCAAAACTTTCCCTGAAGACATTTATAACTATATATTCTTAACGAACTTGTCGGATGTCATTTAAAAACGGCGCCCTGCATAAACAAAACAGGCATCCATTCATGAATGGATGCCTGTTTGCATTTACTAGATTGGGAGTACCATATATTACACTTCCTGCGGTACTGATAAACCTAAACCTTCGGCTATGCGCGTTCCGTATTCCGGATCGGCTTTATAAAAATGACCGATTTGACGAAGCTTGATTTCCTCTAATTCCACAGGTTTCATTGCGCCCACGATCGTGTCAACAAGGCGCGTTTTCTCTTCGGCACTCAATAGACGGTATAAGTCACCTGCTTGAGTGTAGTGATCATCACTATTATGACCAACTTGTGCAGCTTTCCCGGTTACCTCGAAAGGAGTGACTTTATTTTCCGTTGATTCGGCAGGGCCGCCAAAACTATTCGGCTCATAATAAACAGATCCCTTGCCATTGTCATCTGCACGCATGAAGCCATCACGCTGATAGTTGTTCGCTTCCACTTTCGGACGGTTAACCGGAAGCTGGTTATGGTTCGAGCCCACACGGTAACGGTGTGCATCTCCGTATGCGAATAGACGCCCTTGAAGCATCTTGTCCGGGGAAGCCTCAATTCCCGGTACGAATGTTCCCGGTGAGAATGTGGCTTGCTCTACTTCAGCAAAGTAGTTTTCAGGATTTCTGTTCAATTCCATACGGCCAAGCTCAATCAGCGGATAATCCTTTTGAGACCATACCTTCGTCACATCGAATGGATCGAAACGGTATGTATCCGCATCTTCCAGAGGCATGATTTGAACATATAATTTCCAGGCAGGGAAGTCCCCTTTTTCAATGGCATTGAAAAGATCTTCCGTATGGTAATCAGGGTTTTCCCCTGCTAGTTTTGCAGCAAGGTCCACATCTAGGTTTTTGATGCCCTGTTCTGTTTTGAAGTGGTATTTCACCCAAACGCCTTTTCCTTCTGCATTCACCCATTTAAATGTGTGGCTACCAAAACCATGTGTATGGCGAAGTGTAGCAGGAATGCCCCGATCGGACATCAGGATCGTCACTTGGTGCAGGGATTCCGGTGAATGTGACCAGAAATCCCAAACAGCCGTAGGATTTTTCAAATGTGTTTTAGGATCTCTCTTTTGTGTATGAATGAAGTCGGGGAATTTAATCGCATCGCGAATAAAGAATACTGGCGTATTATTACCGACAATATCGTAGTTTCCTTCTTCGGTGTAGAATTTAACGGCAAATCCACGCGGATCACGGACTGTATCTGCAGAACCCAATTCACCTGCAACTGTGGAGAAACGGATAAAAAGATCTGTCTTCTTGCCCACACCATTGAAAAGTTTAGCTTTCGTGTAATGAGAAAGGTCGTTCGTTACTTCGAAAGTGCCGTATGCACCGGCACCCTTCGCATGAACCACACGTTCAGGGACACGTTCACGGTTGAAGTGGGCTAGCTTTTCCAATAAGTGTACATCTTGAATGAGCACAGGGCCGCGTTCGCCGGCAGTGATAGAGTTTTGATTGTCTCCAACTGGTGCTCCCCAGCTTGTAGTAAGGTTTTTCTTATTCGACATAATTGAACCACCTTTTCATTATTATTTATGTATATAATGATAAAGCTTCTCAGAAAAAAATCAATACTTATTTATAATAATTTTAATATAATAATCAATTCATTATTCGTTCGTTGATGATATAACACCAAACACATCCATAATATGGATAATGAAAAAGGTATAAACGCTGAGGGAACAGCCTATTCACATAATTCCATTCCTAATAATGGTATACGACCCTTATAGGCGATTTTCCTTCATGACGAGTGATTTTATCATTTCTCCTACCAATGGGACAGCAATCGAGAATGGTTAACGAATAATCATAGATACTTTGAACTACTTTACCTCTTTCCTTCTATTCATCTTATAACAAACAGAATTGTTCTCCTGTGACTTTGTTCACATCGTCAGACTTTATTTAGAGAATGACGAATAGCCGGATGCACAGAAACTGAATTTTTCATTGCTTTTGTGAATCCTATCTTTCAACAGAGCCCTTCCTGAATCAGCTGAAACAAAAGGCCATCCCCCTTATTTTGCTAGAGAATTTGTAAACATACTGGTTTGTGTTCATATAGAAAATAAGATACTATTACGTTAAAATGACCGTCCAATAAGAGTAAGGGTGATATATATGAATGAGCGCAAACAAATGGTAGTTAAATATGCGCACCAATTATTTATTGAAAAGGGTTACCAAGCAACTTCCATTCAGGATATTTTAGATTATAGCGGCATTTCAAAAGGAACATTTTACAACTATTTTTCTTCTAAAAGCGAATTGCTTAAGGCAGTCTTCCTAACTTCGCAAGAAAAATTCGAAAAAGAGCGGAATGAATTGCTGATTGGGCAAAACCTTGCAGATATTGAAATATTCATCAAACAATCAGAATTACAAATGCACTCAAACAAAAACAACAAAATCTTTTTCTTATATGAAGAAGTAATGATTTCAAATGATAAAGAACTTAAGAACTTCATAACACACGCTAAATTCCAGCATATCCATTGGTTATCAAAACGGTTTCTGGATATTTTCGGTGCTGATAAAAAACCTTATATTTTGGACTGTGCCATTCTTTACTCGGGAATGATGCATCAAACGATTCATTTTAATGCCTTGGCTAAAGAGCCCGAGTTCAACCCTACTGAAATTATCCGTTATTGTGTCGATAGGATTAAATCGATTTTCGAAGATGTCAGCAAGTCAAATGCACAGCTATTGGAACCCGATCTCATCAAGCAATGGCTTCCTGAGTGCTTCCATAACCAGCAGGATTTTCATACAGCACTCCTGCACTCTGCAAATGACCTAAAAAAGATGATCTTGAGGCTTTGCCAAGATGATGAAGCGGAACGGGTTAAAAACTTAAAATTGATTCACTTTATCCAAGAGGAATTATTACAAAACGTTGAACCGCGAACCTTTCTTATTGAAAGTGCCCTGCTTTCCTTAAACACCAATCCCAAATTAAAAAACACTTTGGAATTAAGTGAATTCGAAAAGATCATTGCCAACAACTAAAGAGAACCTAATGAATCCCATTTTGTAGACAAATGGGAACGTTCGTTGATTTCCACTACAGGCACTCGCTTTCCGCGGGCGGGCGGGAGCCTCCTCGGCGTCGCCTGCGGGGTCTCCCTTGGCCACGCTTTTCCCGCAGGAGTCTCGTACCTTCCGTTCCAATCAACCGAAATGTTTTTTAAAATAAAAACTGCAGGCAGATATCTATTCGGAACCAAGTTTAAAACTAGTTTATCCTTTAAGTTTTTTTCACCTGTAATCCTCATTGGATGGAAGAAAATTGCGACACTCCTGCCGAATTACTGGCTAGCCGAGACCCCACAGGCGCTTGCGCCGAGGAGGCTTGGCAGACAGTCGGCGGAAAAGGAGTGGATTTCTGAAATCGACTGGACCTTTTAATGAAAAGACTGTAGCCAAACCGTGTTTTTAAAACAAGGCTTGCTTACCTTCATGGTTTACTTTTATATTGATGAAACACTATATTGGATTGAAGAAATTTGCGACACTCCTGCCGAATTACTGGCTAGCCGAGACCCCACAGACGCTTGCGTCGAGGAGGCTTGGCAGACAGTCGGCGGAAAGGGAGCGGATTTCTGAAATCGACTGGACCTTTTAAATGAAAAGGCTGTAGTCGAACCGTCTTTTTAAAACAGGACTTGCTTACCGTCATGGTTTACTTTTATATTGATAAAACCTATATTGGATTGAAGAAATTTACGACACTCCTGCCGAATTACTGGCTAGCCGAGACCCCACAGGCGCTTGCGTCGAGGAGGCTTGGCAGACAGTCGGCGGAAAGGGAGCGGATTTCTGAAATCGACGGACATTTTAAATAAAAAGCGTCTATTCCATTCTGGGAATGCATACCGTATCCTCTTTTTTTTGTGACAATTCTGCAAACATATAACTGAATTCATTAAATTTTAGTATAATGACTTGTAGAAAGTGACTTCAGGAGGAGTTTTTCATGAACATAATCATGCGTTTTCTTATCAACGGGCTGGTATTGCTCGTTATTGACTGGCTTCTCGACTCCATCACGATCAAATCTTACGGAACTGCCTTGCTGGCGGTTTTTATATTATCGATCATGAACTTGCTGGTTAGACCCATCCTCCAACTTATCACATTGCCGATCACCATCCTGACGTTCGGGTTGTTTTCTTTCATTATCAATGCCTTCACATTCCAAATCACTTCCTATGTTGTCAGTGGCTTTGTAATCGATTCTTTTTGGGGGGCTTTAATCGGATCATTGTTATTGAGTTTCATTCAAAGTCTTCTTATAAAACAGAGTAAAAAAAACCGTCAGTAGCATGCTGACGGTTTTTCGTGTCATTTCCATGACAGCCTTCGATATTTCCCGGGCTATTTCACTAAATTCCGCTAAGCATCCCTAGCTGTTTTCTCTCATTTTTGACAATCCAGAAGGGAAAAGCGGCTAATATCCATAACCTTACATATACATGCCAATTTCTCTGGAAATGGTCATGAATCGAATTATGGAGGAATCACATGTTCACAAAGCATGAACCACCTTCGCCCTATTGATGCCTCCGTCAACAGTACAAGAAACAACCTGGACTTTGATAATGGAGGCTCTGAACATACCGAAGCGACAGGAAATTACTATGATTCTGATTCGTGGGAACCTCGCGATAGCGTCAAAGGTGATGTCGCCCGGATGCTGTTTTATATGGCGGTTCGTTACGAGGGTGATGCAGGGGAAGTTAATTTAGAGCTGAATAATCAAGTGAACAATGGCACCGCCCCTTATCATGGTAAATTGGCTGTCTTACTGGAGTGGAATGAACAGGATTCTGTAGATGCCTTCGAGCGTAACCGAAATGAGATCATTTATAATCAATATCAGCATAATCGCAATCCTTTCATTGATCATCCTGAATGGGCCTCCGCCATCTGGCAATGATGAAACTAAACCACAGCTTTTCCACTTTTAAATGTCTAAATCTTTTGAAAAATCACATAATTATATTTTGTTTGTATAGCATTATAAATAGTTTCGAAAAATTATTATACGAGAAAAAACACGGGAGCACTCCTGTAGTAAGCGTTTTCATTTTTTGCTTTACATTCATCCTATTAAAATATATTATTTAGTTGTAATATTATGTGAAAAATCAATAAATAATATGTATTCTCCTCTACTAGTGATAAAATGCTAGATAGAGAAAATTAAACTCCAACATAGAAAAGGGGAAAATTATGCAAAACTCCAAAGAATCTCAACTACATAGAGGTTTGGAAGAAAGACATATCGCATTAATGTCTCTTGGCGCAGCCATTGGAGTCGGTTTATTTCTCGGCTCGGCATCCGCGATTAAATTAGCCGGTCCAGCAATCATCATTTCTTATGCCATTGGCGGACTTATGATCTATCTTATCATGCGTGCACTAGGTGAAATGGCAATAAAAAATCCAGTCGCAGGCTCCTTCAGCCGCTACGCAAGCGAATTTGTCGGTCCTCTTGCCGGATATATTACCGGATGGAATTACTGGTTCGTTTGGATCGCCACCTGTATGGCCGAAATTACGGCAGTCGGAATCTACATGCAATTTTGGTTCCCTGATACTCCGCAATGGGCTTGGGCGTTAGCCGCACTTGCCATCATGACAACGATTAACTTTCTTGCTGTAAAAGCTTACGGTGAATTGGAGTTTTGGTTCGCCCTCATTAAAATCGTAACGATCATCCTGATGATTGTCCTTGGCTTCGGAATGATCATCTTTGGTTTGGGGAACGGCGGAATCGCGGTCGGTTTCGGCAACCTTGTTGAAAATGGTGGATTTTTCCCTAATGGGATTTCTGGAGTCATCCTCTCGTTCCAAATGGTCATGTTCGCCTATTTGGGAATTGAAATGCTCGGTGTAACCGCAGGTGAAGTTAAAAACCCTGAAAAATCTTTAAAAAGAGCCATCGATACCGTTTTTTATCGGATTTTACTTTTTTACGTTTTAGCTCTGACGGTCATTTTATCAATCACTCCATGGGATGAAATGAATGGAGAAAACAGCCCATTCGTTATGATGTTTGATAAAATCGGTATACCAGGCGCAGCAGGAATCATTCAGTTTGTCGTACTGACAGCAGCCCTTTCATCTTGTAACAGCGGGATCTTCAGTACAGGAAGAATGTTATTCAACCTGGCACAGCAAGGTGAATCACCAAAAAGTTTCGAACGTACAACAAAGTCAGGCGTTCCTGGCGTTGCCATTATCGTTTCGGCTATCGTACTTCTTTTCGGCGTTTACCTTAACTACATGGAAGCCGATAAAGTTTTCACTTACGTCACAAGTGTCGCTACATTCGGCGCCCTCTGGACATGGGGAACGATACTTGTCACACAGATTATGTCTAGACGAAAAATGAGTCAGGGAGAAAAACAAGGCTTATCTTACAAGATGCCTCTTTTCCCATTGACTTCTTATTTCACTTTAGCCTTTTTAGTATTCGTAATGATCGTACTCGGTTTTTCAGCAGATACAAGAATCGCTCTAATCGTTGGTCCGATTTGGATCTTACTGTTGGTAGTCCTGTATTATGTGACCGGCTTGCATAAACGGAAAAGATAAATGCCAGAGGGTGCCAATCTAATTGGCACCCTCTATTTCTTGCCTTCACCTTTTACCCCTTCTTTTGATCACCCAATGGACCACCGCACCAGCTCCGCCTAAAATAATGAGTATCGGCAAGTTTCCGATTACAAAAACAATGATTCCTGAACCCGCTTTAAGTAATAGATTCGCACTCGTTGCAAGTTGTTTCTTTGTCCTCTCCCATGTATTCAATTCCTTATTATCAATGCCCGGCACAACTATCCTGTCCTGTGATAACGTAATGGTGACCGTCGAATATGAGGTCTGGTTTTCAAGATACTTCATTTGCCCGGTCAGCTGCTCTATTTCTTCTTGCACCACGGCAAGATCGGATGATATTTTCAGCAAATCTTCCGTCTTCTCAGCATCCTTCATGAATGCAAGTAACCTTTCCTCCACTGCCCTCTTTGACTTCAACCTTGCTTTAAGATCCACATATTGCTCCGTTACATCCTGTCCTGTCACATTCCTTCCGACCACTTCTGAAGCCTCGCCCTCGCTATCGGTTAGAAAATCCTGAAAATGGGCTTCAGGGACCCGAACAGTGATCGTTCCTTCCACCAGTTCTTCATCTTCCCTGTATACATTGGACTCAACAACATATCCGCCATATCCAGCCGCCTTATTCTCAATCTTCATTTGAGCCTTTTCAAGGTTCTTCACCTTCAACTCAAGCTGGGCCTGATGGATGACCTTTCTTTCATCCGTCATCCCTTCCTTTTCCGCTGCTTCTTCCTGCACCTTATTCCCGGAAATGGAAGCGTCCATTTTACTTTCCGCCTTTTCATCCTGTGATTCCGATGCTGAATCATCTTTTTCGTTACTGCTGCATCCAGCAAGTAAAAGGAACAAACTGAACATTAGCATCATTGTTTTACGGTTCATCGGTATTCCCCCTTTTCTTAATAGTACCGACGTAAAGTTTGGAAGAAAGTTACACTTCTTGATTAAAGGGGATGTTTTATTTTCAGGTGCGAAAGTAAAGGTATAAGAAATGAAGAAAGAAGAGGATTGCATTATGAACTACGGAAAATTGGCTAAAAGTGTGTTGGTACCTGTCGTCGGAGGTTCACCTGTGGGGATATTCGCCACAAGGAATTCAAAAGAAATTTATGACAAACTCAAGAAACCTGCTTTTGCTCCTCCTTCCTGGACTTTCCCCGTTGCTTGGCCAGCCTTTATACGATTATGGGAATAGCGAAATATCGTATTGCATCCAAAGAAAAAGAATCGAAGTCCGCTGAACTCCTCCATGAAACTCAACTAGGGTTGAATTTCTTATGGTCTTTTTTATTCTTCACATGTGGCTTGAGCGGAACAGCCTTTATTGAAATGGCTGCACTGCTGAACTTGATAACAGTGACGGCATTCGAGTTTTATAAAATAGACCGTACATCAGGTTTAGCAATGATTCCCTATATAGCATGGGTCACCTTGCTATTTAGATTGAAATTTTCCATTTTTAGAAACTATTAATCACAAAAAAGAGCGCCCCTTATATTAAGGAGCGCTCCCTTTAGAGTTTCACAAGTAAAAGTTGAAAACTCACGAGTAATTGCTCAATTTTCACGAGTAAACCCGCTAAACTCACGAGTAAATGTGCTATTTTCACGAGTAAACCTCAACTAATTATTGATATTCGTAATTCTGCCTTCAATTCCTGCGGTGATCTTTCCGCCTTTAAAGGTCTCTTTCACATAGTTAACGAATGCTTCCAGGTCTGCATGTCCAAACACACGCTCTTTTCCTTTCAGGACGGTATAGTTATCACCGCCGCTTGCCATGAAATCATTGACGGCCACCGTGTATGTTTCGGTATCCTTGATCGGTGTTCCGTCCGCTTTCTTCAATAAGGTGACACGCTCCGTGACAGGTTTACTGAAGTCGGCTGTATAGTTCAGTCCAGAAATTTGCAAAGTTTTCGGAGATCCTTCCACGATCCATTGCTGTTGAAGCAGCGTTTTCACTTCCGCTCCAGTCAATTCCAGCTTAACCAATACGTTTCCGAACGGCTGGATTTTCGCTAAATCGGAAAAAGTGACTTCTCCCTTTGGAATATCTGCACGGATTCCGCCTGGATTCATGAAGGCAAAATCGGAGTTCAAATCGGCCTTCATTGAATCGGCAATTAAATTTCCAAGGCCCGTTTCCTGCGTATAGGCATTGGTTCTTAAAATTTTCTCGTCCGTTGTCCCAAGCGGAGCTTTCAGCTCGGGGAACATGTCCAGGTAGTCGCTGATGAATTTCGTCGTCCCGGCATCCGGTGTGATGCCATCTTGTGTAACCGTAACAATCTCAGCTGACTTTTTGACAATATCCTTTGTGCTTGGATCGATTTCCAAATCCACATCTTCAAAAGCCGTTCCATAAGAGTAAGCTTGTACGATCAATTTATTATCGACATAGTTATTGACCTTTGCATGATTATCTCCGGCTAAGATCACATCCACTTCATCATCCACGGCATTAGCAAGATTAGCCACTTCGCCTGTGATGACCCCTTCCTTTTCCGTGCCCGGGTCATGTGAAATGATCACGATCGCTTTGACGCCTTTACCTTTCAACTCACTAACCGCCTTATTTACGGCAGGTGCCTGTTCTATGAATTCCACATTCTTAATGCCATCCGGACTTACTTTTTGAGGTGTTGCATTCGTGACTACACCTATGAACCCAATATCAACCCCGCCGGCCTTTTTTATGACGTAAGGGTCCAAAATCGGTTTTTTCGTGTCTTTATATACGACATTGGCCACTACATATGGAAAGTTCAATTTATCGAATACCACTTCGGATGTTGGCGACTTTCCGCCATTGATCTGAGCCATCAAGGTTTCTACCCCTTTGTCGAACTCATGGTTCCCGACAGTTCCGACATCGAATTTCATATTATTCAAAAACTGAAGCGTCGGTTTATCCTGGATCAAAGAAGAAACGGGTGCACTTGCCCCAACGGCATCCCCTGCCGAAAGTAAAAGAGTATTTTCAGGGTTTTCAGCTTTACGCTGCTTCAAGTGCGCGGCTAAATAATCTGCACGCCCTTGTTTGATGCCGCCGAAATCGGAGGTGGTATCAAGCTGGCCGTGAAGATCATTGATCCCGAGCAGTTGCACCTTAACGTTTTCTTTTCCCAAATTGTATTTGTAAATGCCAAAGCCTTTATCATCCTTTTTGCCTGTATAGGAAATCGGGCTGTCTTCCTTTAAATATTCCGCACCTTTAGGCGATGAGGTGAAAGTAACGTTCACCTTGCCTGAAATCGGTGCTATCGACCAGTTATTATCAGCGGTTGGATTGATCTTACCCTCTTGTGTGATGTAATCCATCAAGATCTGGCGATTTTCATCCGTAGAGTCAACCACATATTCGCTGCCCTTGACTCCTGGGAAGTTCCCCCCGCCCGAAGCACGGTAATTATTCGTCACGACGATGAAATCTTGATTCGGGTCCACTGGTTCACCATTATATTTCAAATCTGCAATCCTGCTTGAATCCGACACTTTTATCCCTTTTTCATCATAGCGCGGAGCCTTGGTGACATCGATTTGGTAAGTGACACCGTCAATCACATCAAAATTATAGACGGCAAACTTTCCATTAAGCAGCTCCTGTTCCTCAGACTTGGCAGGATCGATCGTATTATATTTCCCGGCAGACATCTCAAGCCACTCTTTAACCACGGACCCTTTGATCTTGATTGCCTTCAAGGTATTATCGTATAAATATAAATCACCGGCGCTGCGGATGGTCAGTCCGCCTTCCTTGATTTCCGTGAATTCCTCGACGCCATTGCGCCCCGCTTTGAATGGTGCTCCTACAGAGAGGATGGGCAGGTCTTTGTATTCAGGGCGGTTGCTTTGAATGTATTTTTCTACATACCATTTCTGTGCGCTCGTCACGACCTGTACGGAAGGATCGTCTTGCACAAGGGCGAAATAACTATGAATTGGAGCTGTAGTCGTTCCGATTGGCGTGTTAACATACTTTATCGTTCCTTCGTGTTCCTTCTTCACGGCTTTGACGACAGCTGCATCTTCAGCCGCTTTTTTTCCTGTTATTTTGTCGTTGATTGCCCGTGTTGATGACTCGGAATTCACGACTTTCCATTTCCCCTTGATATTTTGGATATCAAGATCGATGATCCCGAGATTACTGCCGCCATATCCTGCTTGAACGGCTGGTACACCATTGATGGTACCCTTTTTATTATCCACGCCTTCAAGGACTTTTCCTTGGCTATCTTTGAATAGGCTGTCTAAAGAAGCCTCATCTTGTGCCGGGAAGACTTTATGCGTGTGGGAGAACGTGATGGCATTGATACCGGATACCTTGCTTAATGAATAGATGACATCCTCGGTATTCTTGGTATCGCCATTAAACCCGGAATGCGTGAGGGCCACGATGACATCCGCGCCTTTTTTCTTCATTTCAGGTACATATTTTTTTGCAGTCGTGACGATTTCCTTTGTCATGACCTTACCGTCTAGATTCGCTTTATCCCAATCCATGATTTGCGGAGGGGCAAATCCAATGTATCCTATTTTTACTGATTTTTCTTTTCCATTGATGTCCTTCACTTTCTTCGTGACGATTTTATAAGGAGCATATTTATTTTTATCATTCTTTGGATTATTGTCTTTATCCTTTTTATAAACATTGGCATTGACGTAAGGGAAGTTCGCATCGTTGATGGCCTCGTCCAAATAAGATAAACCATAATTGAATTCATGATTGCCAAATGTGGCCACATCATAGTCAAGCAAGTTCATCGCTTTATAAACGGGATGGACTTCACCCTTTTTAAGAGGTGCTATTTTCGCTTTGTACGTACCTAGGGGGGTCCCTTGAATAAGGTCGCCGTTATCCACTAAAACGCTATTTTTCACTTCTTTTCGTGCCTGTTTGATTAAAGATGCCGTGCGGGAAAAGCCGACGGAGTCCAATACGGCATCCTTATAATAATCATAGCTCACCAGATTGGTGTGTATATCAGTCGTTTCCATGACCCTTAGTTCAAATGGTGCATCCGAAACGGAGGCTGCCAGGCTTTTGCCGAAGTCACTCGTATGGTCGTTATAATTGGAGACAACCGATACGTTAACCCAATAACCCGATTTGTATGAGTTGAAGTACGCCGAGAACTTTTGGGCCGACTTAATATCCGCCTCAACGGCTGATTGTGAAATGACCTTCGTCCCATTCATTAATTGAAAGACAACGGTTTCATTTCCTTTGTTCCCCTTTTTCGGTGTGACCGTTACAGTCGCTTTGGTGCCTTTTGAGTAATGAACAGTAGGAGCTGAAATGATAAATGGTTCAGTCGTGGCCGGTTTCTTATTAGACTCTTTGGCGGATGCCTCCCCCGGTACGGTAAATGGCGCTGTAATCAAACTCACAGCAAGAATCGGGGCGAGCATCTTCTTAACATGCATCTTGTACGACATACTTCACAACCCTTCTAGTTTTGTAAAATGCTAGAATAATATATCATGATTTTGTCGAATTATCGCCAAAATTTACCGTAATATTACGAATTTTGAATAAATGGTACTTTTTATCGATTCCCATCCAAAGTGCCTAGTTCGATATACCTTCAATCATGTATATAAATCATCATAGAATCCCTTTGTATCCTTAGGGAGAATGTCCTCTGATAGAGAAAGCTGGCCCATGAAAATGAACCAGCCTGCTAACATCGTATGGATTTCAAATATGTTCCTTACGCTTTTTTTTCAGGGAAACCCTTTAAAAACGGCAAACCTATAAATCCCGATCTATTAAACTGGCGGATACCGGTTCGATGCCCATCTCCCTCGACCAGATGGACAGCTGGCCTATATGGTGAATTTCGTGCGCTATGAGATGGCGCAATATCCTGCCTTTTTCATATGTCCCCTCCATCCAGGATGGCTGAACCATTCCATGCCCTTCTTCAATTGCATGCGAGTTCAAATAGTCCATGACCTCTGAGTGATATTGGTTAGATAAATCCGCCACTTTTCCGATCGTTTCATAAGCGTCCAAATCGATCGCGACATCAGGCCTCCCTTGTATGGCCCTGATCCAGCTGTATTCGACATCGATAATATGGGCAAGTGTCCGCAATATATTGCCCATTCCTCCCGTACGCTGCCGTTTCAGCTCCTCATTCGGTAAGGATCGGCACCACTTGATCCATTCCCTTCTCACCTGCCAGTTATAATCGAATAATGTCAACATCCTTCCCAGCCCCCCTAACACTCTTTGTCGTCAAATCCCCTTCAGCCTTTGTATTGATAATAATCCTGTCTTTGAATCGTTTTGAAGCCACAAGATTCATAGAGTCTTAACGCATGCTCATTAGTCGCCTCGACCTCGAGAAAAATATCATATCCCAGCTGGCATTGTTCGGCTACAACCTTTTTCAATGCCTTTCTTCCAAGTCCTTTTCCCTGGTATTTTGGCAAAATGGAAAATCCATAAATCCACGCTTCCCCGCCTGAGTGATCAACACGGATCTTACCGACTGGGCGGCCGCCCTTTTCAATCATCATGGTTTTCAGAGTATCCTCATATAGGATGCGCTGATAATAATCCTTCGCCTCTCGTTTCGTAAAATGGAAACATTGAATATCCAGCTGAATTTCCGTTTCCTCATCATCTCTCCGTGAAGGGCGAACGACTGCATCATCATAATCATCAAGCTCCGTTTCGGACCACTTCATTTGAAACTCTGAAAAAGCAAACTCACATGGGAGCTGTTTCAAAAATTCTGTCCCAGAATGTGATTGAGCGGGTGAGTTCAAGAGAATCACCTTATAGTTGCGCTCCACGGCACTCCTTATCGCCTCTTCCAGCAGCTTAGTAAAAATGCCTTGCCTCCGGTAGTCGGGATGCACCATCCCGCACATCTCCGCTTTGTTTCCAAAATCGTAAAGACCAAGAAAACCAACAAGCTTCAATCCATCATAGTGGAGAAAATCATTCTTATGAACACCATTTCGACTGCGAAGCGTTTCCCAATTCAGTTTTAACGTAAAACCTTCCCGTTCACATTCTTGCTGCAGGATCCGAATATCTTCCAGCTGTTCATTTTTCAAATTTGCCACCCCTTTTCCATATTATCAGTTTATTACCAAAAAATAAGAAAAGCAGCACCCTTTTACTTGGGTGCCGCATACTATTCAGAAGTTTATTGATGAATGTTGTTTTTTTAAAAGTATTTTCACTTTAATCCATAAAACTAAAATCCTACGAGGGGAGGATTTCCTATCTAATTCCATTGACGGATGAATTATAGCAGTAAAATGATTCCAAATGACGATTATTTTTTACCTATTTTGTGCTATATTCCAAATAATGGTTTATTATTATTTTATTTTAGGTTAAGGGGGGGATTTAACAAAAGCTTGAATCAGTTAGTACCCATTTCTTTATACCCGAATTCCGGACCCTTTTTAGTATAGAATCCGAAATTCGGTGTTTACCATCCGGCACTTACGTCCTGAGGTTATCGTTTTTTCGTTTTATGAGCGGACTTTTTTAAGTTCTCTACGTCCGTTGTCAGTTCTTTTAATTGTTTACCGAAGCGGAAGAGCAAAAACATAGAAACGACGAATGGATAGCCAAATTCGCTAACTAATGAAACCCACATAGTAGCATCCTCAATCATCATCCTCTTCACCCCTTTTCTTGTATCTGATATCTAAAGTGAAACTTGTCAAAAAAAATCAATCTAGCACTATTGATTTATGGAAAAAAGAACGAATGTTCCTATATAATTGATTTATTCCCCTTGTCTATCACTTTATTAATAAAAGGAGGGATAACAATGAACCAATTAACTTCTCATTTTTTTTCTCATTCATTGGAGTTTCTGCAGCAACAGTACTCATCTTTCTTTGCACAACCGATCATTCAATTATTCTTACAGAACCCAGAGCATTTAAAGATTTTCACTGAAACTCTTGATTCCCCTTCTTCCCACAACATTGATCATCTCAACGAGACTTTCAAAATTTTCTACTACCGGGCTAAAGTATACAAATACATGTGCTCCTTAATTTACTTTTTCTCTGTTGATTTTGATAAAAGGGCACGGAAGCAGCGGGAACGTTATCGAATGGTACTTGATGCGACGCCAAGGGATACTGGAGGATTGATCGATCGAATCGGCACCTTGGATGTTCAACTTGAAAAGATGGGGGAATTGAATGAACTCGCTTCACACATAAGTGATGAAGAGATGGCAAAAGCCTTGAAGAAGTTAACAGCCAAACAAAACCTGGTGCTAACCATGATCTTTTCCTACGGCCTATCCAACAAGGAAATCGCTGCCTATTTCCAGGAGTCGCCACAGAATATCTCAAGCATCCGTAAACAAGCTCTAAAAAAACTTCGAAAGCACTATATGGATGAGGTATATGTTAGAAAGGAGAAAAGCCATTGTGGATAAAAAACTGTCAAAAGAAGAATTGTTGGACCTGATCGAATCTTTGAATCCTAAAATAAAAAAATCATTAAAAAATACGAACTATCAAGACCGGAATGATCTGGAGCAAGAAATTAAACTCAAGATCATTGAATCATATGAAAAAATCGCAGCGATCGAAGCCCCTAATTTTGAGGAGTTCCTTGCAGAATTCCTGACTAAGCAAAAACAATGAAAAAGTACCAAGTCCAGAGAAATCTGCTGGACTTGGTACTTTTTTTTGAATCTCAGTTTGATGGTTTCAATATCAGCTTATCCCCTTTTGGATCGTCCATCGTGGTTTTGTGATAAGTACCCTCTGCCCAATCATCAAGCTGATCGTGATACCACTCACTTTTAACGTTACCTGATTGACCCGGTCCAACAAGGTGATATCCTTGTTTCATGTCGGCTAGGTCGATGACGAATCGCCAGGAGCCACCGTGATTAACGGTTCCATCATCTAAAAATGCCGCCGCCTGTACGGTGACACTGCTGCCGCCTACCGGAATGCCGCCGCCGCCGTTAAATAAATAATGTAACGGGGCGACACTTGATAGCGGGTGGTTAAACCTGACCTGATGATAGTTTCCCCATTCCCAATCAGCTATATCGTCACCTTGTGATTCTGCCAGTTCCGTTAACGTCACCTGTAACGACTTGGCAAGCACCTGCTCAAGTCCGCCTGCATCTTCAATCCATGGGCCCGGCTTACCGTCCAGTGCCCGCCTTAGCAGTTCATCAACTGCCGAACGCCTTCCATTAAAAAGGTTGAGGGTTTCTTCCGGTATTTCTTCTTTAAGCAGAACATCCCCTATATTTCGCATCCAGACATTAAAAATCATCGGAGCCGCTTCATCAGCGGAATCGATATGATTCCATTTCTTCAGAATCGTCAGTGCCTGGGCTTCCTGTTTCCCAGATGGACCCTTCAATACCTCCGCGAATCGAGGAACAAACTCCTTAGCTTGCAAATTCACTTTATCCATCTGCAGGCTTTGCATATCCTCGGCCGTAAGCTTTTTATTCGCCTTTAAAAACTCCTGTATCCTCATCTGGCGGTATGGCTGTGCCCAGTTATTGCTGATATGGTAAGGGTAATCATCCGAGATGACTTTATTATTCGCTGTCGAAATGAATCCCTCTTTTGGATTCACCGTTTTTGGAAGTTCATCAAAGGGAATGTAGCCTTTCCACTCAAATTCATCCATCCAGCCAGGTACAGGCAGCATACTATCACCTTTTTTCCGGATTGGGATTTTCCCATTCGCCTTATAGGCAATGGTCCCATCGGCTGAGGCAAAGACGAAATTCTGTGCCGGCGTTTCGAATTTCAAGAGGGCCTTTTCGAATTCTTTCCAGCTTCCCGCCTTATTCATATTCAGTACCGCTTCAAGCTCGGCAGATGGATCAAGTGCCGTCCACCTTAAGGCAAGCACGGTATCTTTTCCGCTTTTCCCGGCAAACTCGGAGACAACGGGTCCGTGGCGGGTAACCGTCACTTGATAGTCAAGTGTTTCCCCATCCTTCACCTTGATGGGTTCGTCCAAGATTTCAGCTTTTTCCCATTTACCTTTGTAGGAGAATTCTTTCTCGTTTTCCGGGTTTCTCCTCTCAATATACAGATCCTGAACATCCGGACCGGTATTGGTCACACCCCAAGCGACCTTTTCGTTATGGCCTAGTATGATTCCCGGAATCCCGGCAAAAATGACACCGCTCACATTGACTGACGGGGCCTCCAAATGCATTTGATACCAAACCGACGGTGTAGCCAATCCCAGATGGGGATCATCCGCCAATAACGGCTGACCGGATTGCGTGTTCTTGCCTGAAACGACCCAGTTATTGCTGCCGTTGAATTCATAAGGAATAACGGCCCCTGCAAAACTTTTTTCAATATCCAGTTCTTCCTTGCTGATGATATATGGAGCGTTCTTTGGATAATCAGGAAATAAATCATATGCCTTTTCCTTGGGGAACGTTTGCAGCAAATACTGCCTAAATGCCTGATCTTCCCAGTTTCCGCCTAAATCAAAGGCCATATATTTACCGATGGTCAGCGAATCGACGGGTGTCCAAGGCTCCGGTTCGTATCCAAGCAGAGTGAACTCCGCCGGCCATTTCCCATTCTCCTTCAATTCATCGATATAAAGATTTACACCCTCGGCAAACATATCCAAGGCTACTTTTCCGTCACTTGAATATGCAGCATAAGAGGCTTCGGCCGCCCGCCTCAAACCAAGTGTGCGGAAATACTTATCATTTTTGACGGTTTTCTCACCAATCACTTCACTCAATCTACCTGACGCCTGACGCCTGCTTAAATCCATTTGAAATAAACGGTCCTGGGCTTGGATATATCCTTGGGCTAAATACAAATCATGTTCACTCGCTGCGTTTATATGCGGGACCCCACTTGAATCCCTCACCACCGTAACCGGTTTCAAAAGACCTGGAAGCGATATTTCCCCCTTTGTTTCCGGCAAGGATCTTGAAAGGAATACATTTGCGGCAATCAAGACAGACAGCAAAAGTATGATCAGGATACCAAAACTCCATAGCGCCCGCTTTCTCCACTTCCGTTTTGGCTTTTGCTGAGGTACGGCAACTTCCATCGATTCATCTTCCTCTCCCCTTAAAACTCTCTTTCTTTCTATTTAAGATATTCCGCGTTTAACTCCATCTTTCCTACCACCCTCCCCACATTCTCTCTTTTTATTTCAAGAAGGAAGAAAGGTGCAAGTACGGATTATTCCGAGCAACGTCGAATTATTACACACAAGGTCGAATCAACTCGCTCAAGGTCGAATTTTCACCGTGAAATTGCTCCGATAAACAGTAAATCAAATGCAAAAACACCGATACAATGTATCGGTGTGGCAGGAATGCTAGCTATTTGCAATAATGTATTCAATCACTTTATCTGCATCGTCTGTATAAAAGAGGGCTTTATCAAAGTCATGGGCCGCCTTCGTCTCGGCTTCCATATAATCAATCGGGGAAAGGAGACCAAAGATCCTCTTCCATTTATGAGTTTTCTCCAGAAGTTTTCTTTCCTTTTTTATATCCTCTGGTATGAATTCATTAATGATAAACCATGGGTCGGAAAGTGAGGGGTCCCCAAAACGTTCATTCAAGGCTTGCAATTTGTCCCGATCCCATTGCACCCTTACCAAGTCCGATATGACCGAGACATTTTGGACCGAGTCAAGGATGCGTTTGGATAAAACATCATATTCTTCATCCTCCAGCCCATTATCCGTCATGATTCCTACACAATACCATTTTTCGTAATGTTCAGGTTCTTCATTTTTCTTGAAAAACACTATTCAACCACCTTCCTTACACGCTTTACATGTCCTATTTAATTTAAATCAAAAACAACATGTCCGTCCACGTCACTTCACTATAACATGGAGAAATATCGATGGGCGATTAAATATGGGAGCAGCAGGAATGTTAGCCTGACATAGAAAAAAAGATACCCTAAAAAAGGATACCTCCATCATACTGGCTGAAGAGCCAGCCCTCTTTGGTTAAACAGATATTCCAGGGCCTGCCTGAACGATAGAAAGGCTTTTACCTGATTTGCAAAATCAAGTTTGACGATCTCTTTCACGACATCAGGGGTAAAACCGACAAACATCGTTTCCGTTCCCATCAAGGCCAATGCCCCCACTAATTGATCCAGCAGGGAGAGCATATCGCTTTCCTTCGTAAAGGTAATTCCCGAGAAATCCATGATCAATACTTCCGCATGCAGATCTGCACATTTTTGCAGCACCGTCGATTGAATCGACTCCATTCTCCAATCGTCAATGCGTCCGATCAACGGTAAGAGCAGCACATCCTTTAATATGGTCTGAACAATCGGGGTGGACAATTCTTCCATGACTTCTTGGTTTTCTTTTATCTTCTGCAACGATTCGTTTGCCATTCTCGCCATTTCTTTATAATGATTCACGTAACTGATACTCACACAGTGTATGAACTGGTCCAGGATTGCATCAATTATCGAGCTTGCCTTTAACAGAATTTCAATGGAGTAATATCGGTTGCTCACCTCTTCTTCAATGAAACTCCAGAAAAGGTTACGCACAAGCTGCGCTTCCTCAATATTCTTATCTAAAGGAATGCCCATATCCACGATGCGCTTACCTATTTCCATACCCGTTATTTTCATGCTTTCCATCGCTTGTGCCTTTCCATGAATCAAGGCATCTGCATGAATTTGAATAAGTTTTGACCGTACCTCTTTACTGGTTTCTAAATCATAGAGCGGTTCCTCTTCTTCAAACAACTCGATATGCTCCACTAAGATATATTTAAATTTTTCAATTTTTTCGCCGATCATTCTTAATTCTTCCATATGGACCTCCCATACAGGGCTTTTATCATATTTTAGCAAATAAACGAGGGTTAAGGATATAAAATCCTTCTATTACCAATATGCTAGTAGACGTTTACCCTTTTCTTGATAAGGGTATTATGATATATGACTTGGAGGGATGAACATGAAAAAAGATCAACAAGACTTCGAATCTGAAAACATGAGCGATTTAGTCGAGCTCATAAACAGTAAAAATAACAGCCGCAGAATCTTGGATGTACTTCGGCGTAATAAAAAGGATAAAAGTAAAGACAAAGATAAAAAATGAAAAAGCCCAGTCCAAATTGGCCTGGGTTTTTTGAATGGGATCAAATAAAAGAGCTGAGCTGTTCATTAAGCAAGCCCAGCTCTTTCGTCATTAAAAATCGATAAGCCACTACCTTTTTCTCCGGATCTCCTTCACATGGTTCCCTTCAGTAGTAATATAGACTGTTTCATCAATTTTGTATGTTAAATAACGGTCACAATCGATTTCAAACGTTTTTCCATTGTCGAATTTCATTGCGCAATTGGATCCCTCTTCGGTTTCCGTAACATCAATGACTTCGTTCGTCTTAAAACCGACTGCCTTGCCATCGGAGAAATGCGGATAGTATTTTTCAACAATCTGCACCTTATGCAATCTGCCCGGACTTGTTAAGTATACAACGAATAATATAATTAAAACGGCTATTAACCCAATGAGAATTACTGCTTTTCGTTTCACTCTATCTAATACCCTCTTCTCTTATCAATCTATTATTCAATATCCATTTTCACTAGATTATATTCAGGATTCCGGAAAAACATGATAGAAAAGATCATTTTATTTAACGATTTTCACTTTTTCAACCATCATCGCACAAGCGGCAGCAAGGAGGATCAGAATGGATACAGCCGAGATGACCCCTCCCCAGCCGAACTTCATCAGGAATAAACCGCCAGATGCCCCCACTATACTTGACCCTGCATAGTAAAACAGGAGATATAATGCGGATGCTTGTGCCTTTTCACTCTTATCTGCCAAACTGCCGACCCAGCTGCTCGCAATGGAATGTGCTCCAAAAAAGCCAAATGTAAACAGGGCAAGCCCCATTATTTTCAGCAGAAGCGGGTCCAATAAAGTTAACAGGGCGCCCATCAGCATGATTGCGATTCCGATAAGAAGTACACCCCTCCGACCATATTGATCGGCAAGCTTCCCCATCCATGTTGAACTAAACGTCCCCACAAGATAGATTATGAATATGAAGCCAATCAATGTCTGTGATAAATGATATGGCGGTCCCATTAAAGGTATACCCACAAAGTTATAAACGGTAACGAACGAGCCCATTAATAGGAAGGCCATGCCGAATAAGAGTACTAGTCTGTTATTCCTTAAGTTATTGATAAGGGAGGTTTTGATTCTCGATAATGAGACCCGTACGCGGACAGCATGCTGCGAATGCGGTAGCATCCACCAAAAAGCCAGACTGATGATCAAACTTAAAGCTCCAAGGCTTCCAATCGCTATGTTCCATGAGAAATGGTCGGTCAGCACCCCGACAATCAGCCTGCCAGCCAACCCGCCGATACTCGAGCCGCTCACATAAATCCCCATCACATAGCCAAGGCTTTTCGGATGAAACTCTTCATTGATATAGGCCATCGCAATGGCCGGGAAACCTGCAAGCACCGCTCCTTGAATCGCCCGAATTGCGATCAGGATGTATAGATCATCCTGGATGAAGCTGACACATATGGATAACAATGCAGACAGAGTGAGCGCCGTCCCCATTATTTTTTTCCTATCGATATTTTCTGAGAAAAAAGAAACAAGCAATAAACAGAGTGCAAGCGTTCCAGTCGCGAAAGATAATGTGAGGCTTGCCATTGCAGGAGAGACTCCAAATTGCTTTGCGAAAACCGGAATGACCGGTTGGGTACTATACAGATCCGCAAACGTTACAAAGCTACCGAGAAATAAAGCCAAGATCGTTTTCCTGAATGATTTACCAGCAGGCTCGATATAATTCACTTTTGTTCAGACCCTTCACTATTTAACTTTCCCCCTATGTTAATACGAACTTCCCGAGTTGTCTATTTCACCACTTCTATCCAACTGGAAAATTTCATTCCAGCAACAAAAAAAACCTTCACTGCATGCAGTGAAGGTTTTTTCATTAATTTGAACGTTTACCATCCCGCTCATTTTTCTTAAGGAGCCAGTACACTGGCATACCGATAATGAGGATGATCACTGAGTACAAGGCATTTAAAGGTGTTTGGATCAACGTGCTTAAAACGATGTATATTGCACCAGCAATCGCCACGATGGGGATGAATGGGTAAAACGGCACTTTATACGTTTTTGCATCCGGATCTTTTCTGCGTAAGATGAAGACCGCAAAGAAGGCTAATCCATAAAAACAGAAGACAGAGAAAACAGCCATATTGGTAAGTTTGTCAGGGTCTGTTGCAACCATCATGATGATTGCAATGAACACTTGCAATACCGTGGCATTTATAGGCGTTTTGAACTTGGGCGATATTTTTCCGATTTGTTTATGGCCTGGCATCATTTTATCAGTCGCCATCGCCAAGGTAATGCGCGGAAAGGTCAAAAGCTTTCCGTTCAAGCAACCGAAGATTGAAATCGCAATTCCGATCGATATCAATTTCCCGCCCAATTCACCGAATAGAAGGGTTGCTGCAACATTCGCTGCATTCGTACCATGGGCTATGACTCCCTCCGCCCCCAATACATGAAGCATGGCAAGATTCACACCCAAGTAAGCGACCATGACCACGACCAATCCCGTTATGATTGCCCGCGGCAACGTTTTCTGCGGATTTTTCATTTCCCCTGCCATGAAGCCGACATTCATCCAGCCATCATACGCCCAGAGCGTTGCCAAAATCGCACCGGCCATACTGATTTTCATTGAACTTTCGCTATCGATATTGAATACAGGCATATCACCTTGTGCGATACCGAATACCGCTATGAAAATGATTGGGATCAATTTAGCAACGGTCGATAAGGTTTGGATGATACCGCCGTATTTTGTCCCCAGCAAGTTCATGCCTGCTATGAATACAATCGTAAGAATCCCTATCGCCAAAGAGTAGCTTGAAGCGATCTTAAATATTCCGGCAACTAATAACCCGAAGTATAAACTGAGTGCGCCCATGACTGCAGGTCCGTATACCAATGTCTGAACCCAGCCGCATAGGAACCCCCATGCTTTACCGTACACTTCTTCCATATAGACATATAAGCCGCCCGTTTTAGGAATCCGTGTACTTACTTCCGCAATCGTCAACCCGCTTGCAAGGGTAATCAGACCGCCTATCAGCCAAGCTAACAAGGCCATGGTTGAATTACCGCTCAATTCAAGCACGTCACCAGGTCTCATGAAAATACCAGAACCGATAACTGTACCAACTACAATAGATGTTCCAACCCAAAAGCCAATCGTTTTCTTCAATTGGTCATTTCCCATGTTGTCCTCCCCAGGTGTACACATGTACTTTATTTATACTAAAATTATATCATATAAATTATACGGAAATAGTTTATGTAATCATTTGAATATTCCGGAAAATACTCAAACACGTTGGTATCATTACGCTCAGGCAGTTTTATTTCATTTATATTTTTTTTATCAATTATGACTGAAATTGCACTGAAAACCGAATATTTTTTTATTATAAAAAGATTTATTAAGTTTTTACTCAATAATGACGAATTAAAAACTTAAAAAGTGAATTATCATTCGTTATTAATTTCATGGGGATTCTGCTTATTTTCGGACACACAAAAAACCACCCCGAATCAACGGGGTGGTTCCTCTCCTCTTTCAAGCTTCATTTCGTATTACCAAATAATGAATAGAAGCACAACCGCCAAGACGATCCGGTAAATGGCAAAAGGAGTCAATTTAACTTTATTGATTAAAATCAAGAAAAAGCGGATACAGAATAACGCAAAGATAAATGCACTGATGAAACCTGCAATAAAGAATGGCAGGACTTCAGGCGTGAAGCTATCCCAGTACTTCACGATTTTTAACAGACTGGCACCAGCCATGATCGGCACTGCCATGATGAACGTGAAATCGGAAGCAGCCCGATAGCTCATCCCTAATAGCACACCACCTGATATCGTTGAACCTGAACGGGAAAATCCCGGCCATAGTGACAAACATTGAATTAACCCTACACCTAAGGCTTGTTTATAAGTGATTTGGTCAACCGTCTCTGCAGTCAGCTTTGGACGGAATTTATCCGCAGCAATCATCAAAAACGCGCCAAGGAACAATCCGACGATAACCGTCTTCATCGTAAATAGATTATCATCAATGTAATCTTCGAATAATAGACCTAAAACGCCCGCCGGCAACAATCCGACAATGATCTGCAATAGGTTAAGCTTTTGGCCGTTCCCAGCGGATGTGCCTTTCAGCTTCCTTAAACCAAGCAAGTCCATGAATCGCCCCCAGAAGAGCACCACAACGGCGAGTATCGAACCAAGCTGGATGACCACCTTAAAGGCATTAGCCACTTCACTCCCGAAAAGCTCTTTCGAATTCAGCCATAAATCATCAACGATAATCATATGCCCTGTTGACGATACAGGAGCAAACTCAGTTAATCCTTCTACAAGACCAAGGATAACTGCAACAAAAATTTCCCACATATTCATTTTATTCACCTCATATTTCGAACACCTATTTATGGAAATACCATATGTATTTTACTCGTTGTTTAAAATATTGTCTATTAAACATTGCTGAAACAATTCAAGCGTACATGTATGATAGGGTTCAAGATAAAGTTTAAAGGGGAAGTGATGATTTTGCAAAACATACTGATTTTCGCCCATAGAGGGTCCAAGGGGACGCATCCTGAAAATACCATGGCAGCCTTTCAAAAGGCGGCAGAAATCGGGGCCGAGGGGATCGAGTTCGATGTCCACCTCAGTTCTGACGGGGAATTGGTCATCATCCATGACGAAACACTTGATCGAACGACCACCCTTACTGGTTATGTAAAAGATCATTCGGCACAAAAACTGAAAACGGCTGATGCCGGGAGCAAATTTTCCAATGAATTCCTTGGGGAGCGGATTCCTTTTTTAATGGACGTTTTCGACTGGGCTAAGGGGAATGCTTTATTGATGAATGTCGAAATCAAGACGGATAAACTCGCTTATGAAGGAATCGAACAGAAGATCATTGATTCAATTCGCCAATATGGAATGGAAAACCGGGTGATTCTCTCTTCCTTCAACCATCAATCCATTGAAAAAGTGAAGATGCTTGCCCCAGATCTTGAACGGGCATTATTGTTCGAGGGACTTCCTGAAAATTTCGAAGAAATCTTACGTGATAAAAAAGAATTGGGTTTTCATCCAGATAAAAACAGCCTGACTCCAGCGGTTAAAGAAAAAGCGAAAAAACTTGGATATAAAATCCGGCCTTGGGTCGCCAATGATGAAGCCGACATCGTCAGGCTGGCAGAGTTGGGAGTCGACGTCATCATGACCGATTTCCCTGAAAGGGCAATCAAGATTTTAAAAGCTTGGCAGTCACATGGCTGAACCATGCGAAAGAGAAGGAGCGTTGCTCCTTCTCTTTCAAATCCATATTTATTCAATTAATTAACGAGAAAAGTTTGAACCGCCTAGTTGTTGTTCAGCCATTTGAACCAAACGTTTTGTGATTTCCCCACCAACAGATCCGTTAGCGCGAGAAGTAGTGTCAGCACCTAGGTTTACACCAAATTCACTAGCGATTTCATTCTTCATTTGTTGTAGAGCTTGTTCTGCACCAGATACTAAAAGTTGATTGCTGTTATTGTTGTTTGCCATGTGTTTTTCACCTCCTACTAATATTAATTAGCATTTTAAGCTTAAATTATTATTGCCAATTTATTGAATTTTTTTGTTTGCGTTTCTCCCAATCCTGAGCTCTTTATCATGAATTTCTTTTTATGCTCATAAACTGTTAGGAAACTTTCAGTAGGAGGGAAAAGAATTGCAAATACATGTGGTTAGGCCAGGCCAGACGTTATATGGCATCGCCCAGACGTACAGCGTAACCGTTGACAGGCTCGTTGAATCAAATAAGATCCCTAACCCAAATAATCTTGTTTCGGGGCAGGCCCTTGTCATTCCAATCGTCGGCAGTTATTATTTCGTTCAACCGGGTGATAGTCTTTATTCCATTTCCCAAAGGGTTGATGTCCCTGTTCAAGAATTGGCAAATATAAATGGCATTGCCGAAAATCAAATCCTATCCGTTGGATACCGGCTTTATATTCCGGCACGGAGGAAAAGGACCGCCGAATTCAACGGTTATGTCGAGCCGAGGGGTACGACGGTTGCACCGGCCCTTGTGACGGCCGCCAGGGAAGCTGCGCCCTATTTAACCTACTTAGCCCCTTTCAGCTTCCAGGCGCTGCGAGACGGCTCCTTAAAAGAGCCATTACTCGATGACTTCCCTGCCATCGCCAGGGAAAATAAAAATGTCCTGATGATGGTGATCACAAATCAGGAGAATGACCAATTCAGCGATGAGCTCGGGCGGATCATCTTAACGAATACTTCCGTTCAGAATAAGTTCCTGAACAATATCGTTACAACGGCAAAGAAATATGGTTTCCGGGATATCCACTTTGACTTTGAGTATTTACGGCCGGCCGACAGAGAAGCCTATAATCAATTTCTCCGAAAAGCCAGGGATCGCTTCAAGAAGGAAGGATGGTTCATTTCCACGGCACTGGCCCCTAAAACAAGTGCTGAGCAAAAAGGCCGATGGTATGAGGCGCATGACTATAAAGCACATGGTGAAATCGTCGACTTCGTCATCATCATGACATATGAATGGGGGTATAGCGGCGGACCGCCAATGGCAGTGTCACCTATCGGACCTGTTCGGGATGTCCTCGAATATGCCGTCACCGATATTCCTTCCAACAAGATCCTGATGGGGCAAAACCTATATGGCTATGATTGGACCCTGCCTTTTGTACAGGGATCCACCGCCAGGGCCGTGAGTCCGCAGCAGGCCATCCAAATTGCGGCGGACAATGATGTTTCAATCGAGTATGATGAAACCGCACAGGCCCCTCACTTCAATTATACCGATATTGAGGATAGGCAGCATGAGGTGTGGTTTGAAGATGCCAGATCGATTCAGGCAAAATTCGATTTACTCAAAGAATTGAACTTAAGGGGAATGAGTTATTGGAAGCTCGGCTTAGCCTTCCCCCAAAACTGGCTGCTCATCAGTGATAACTTCAACGTACGGAGAAGGGTTTAACAAAAGATGTAGGAATACCGCAGCTGAAATGGGCATATAATCAACCATCGAGCATGAAGTCCATTCAGGATACGTGACTCAGCACTAAAAGCCTTCCGACATCTTCCGGAGGGCTTTTAACATTTACGGTAATTCGATCAGGCTATATGCCGATATTCATCATTCAAAGTTTGTCTGTCCGGACCCTTATGAGCCATGCCTTTTTTGACCATACTATAAGGAACAGCTCAAAGGGTGTGAAAATAATGATTCGAATCGGTCCATACATCAGTACCGTTCCCAGATTTCCGCGTTTCATCAGATTGCTTTCCATCATCGCATTATTTTTACTTTCATTCGGGGTCTTGATCCACATTGTGGAGCCGAAGAGATTTCCCACCTTACTTGATGGCATCTGGTGGGCAATCGTGACGATGTCAACGGTCGGCTATGGAGATTTCACTCCCGTGACCAATCTTGGCAAAATCATTGGGATGGTCCTCATTTTGTCAGGGGCCGGCCTGATTACTTCTTATTTTGCGTACATCGCTAAAATTTCCATATCCAATGAACAGCAATTTCTAACAGGAAAGAAAGTATTCGGCGGCGGCGGACATATTATCATTGTGGGCTGGAATGGCCGTTCCAAGAGAATCATCCAAAACATCCATGATCGTAAGCACCATCAATCCATTGTCCTTATCGATGATACACTGCAAAAGCACCCGCTTCCACGAACGAATATCCACTTTATCCAAGGAAAGGCTACATTGGATTCCGTTTTGCAGAAAGCCAATATTAAGCAAGCCATTCGCGTCCTTATTACGGCTGACCTTAAGCAGGACGAGCTGCAAACGGATATGTTCTCGATTTTAACGTTACTTGCCGTCAAAGGGCTGAATCCGCATGTGTATTGTCTTGTGGAAATATTGACGCATGAACAAAAGGAAAATGCTTTACGGGCTGGGGCGGACGGTATAGTCGAAACGAATAAATTCGCGAGTGAATATATGCAGGAGTGCTTATCGAAGGGGATCATAACGGAAGCCAAAGAACAAAATGAGCTGGATGGATTGAGCCTCAAACAGCTGCCCATCCAGGATGACTGGGCGGAATTGACGTTCAAACAGCTGAACGTTAAGCTATTCGATCAAAACATTTTATTGGTCGGCATCATTTCAGGAGGCAAGACCTTAATCAAGCCCCCCGGAGATGTAATCATCCATCGTGATGACACTCTAATCATCATTGATGATTAATCTAATAAAAGCTTTTCCAGATTACGGACAAGCGTTTTTCCTAATGAGATATAGTTTTCCGGAAATTCGGCATCCGGATTTTCAGGCTCGGCAAACTGATTGAAGGAAGCGGATAGGTTTCCGATATTTCCTTCATCATCAATCCCGTCCTCGTACTTATGAGATAACAAAAACGGTTGTAAGAGTTCGACCATTACCCCGTCCTGATCGAGTGAACCATCAACAGCCTTGAAAGGGACCCGCAAGAATTGGTAGCCATCACTGTCATCAATCTTATAATCAAAAGACCCGTGGTCATAATCCCATCCCCCGCCTATTGCATATCCTTCCGGTTTTAACTTTGTCTCCAGATCGAACAAACCGAATGTTTTCCCTTCCAACTGAGAAGAAATTTTAATCATTGTATAAAACCTCTTTCGCTAATTTTCTATTAGCTTAACCAAAGCGCCTAAAAAAAAACCTGGAACGACTCTATTGCCCCCTTGATCAGGCATAAAGGAAGATTGGCTTCCTCACTGATTTCCAAGCTTTCCTTACGCTTTTATTTCAGCTTCGTCGCTCCCTCCCCCTCCTCCATTCGTAATTACTGGATCTTCTGCTGGTAGCGTCAGGAAAATGCGGATTTACAACTTTAAGCACATTTTCCTGACGCTGCCCATATATAACTTTGGCTCTTTGGCTCATTGAGTTTAACTATAGCATTGAACGAGACTTTAAATTCCCCACTTTTAACCTCAGAAATATGAACTAGGAACAGCACATAGAATAGGTATAGAAATATTGCGGCTAATGCTGGACATGGAGGGGATGTATTTATATGAGTACCAGAATAATCCGGCAACTGATAAGGTCAAGGCAACAGGAATTAGTCGAACTTGCTGCTTCATTTATTCGAATTCCATCTGAAAATCCATCGCCCGAGTTTAAGAAGCGGTCAGCAGAAATGGGACGCCATATTAGCCGATACCTAGCAGCAAAAGGGTTCTTGATTACCGAGCACCGCCGTAGCGAAAATGCGCTGGTTACCGTGGTCTGTGATGCTCCCTTAACCAGGGTACCTGGTCCACGGCTCCTATTTTGTGGGCATACAGATGTCGTACCTGCAGGCGATTGTTCACATTGGACCTTCGATCCTTTCTCAGGAGAAGTCAGAGCAGGTATGCTTTTGGGTAGGGGAGCCTCCGATATGAAAGGAGGCTTGGCATCACTGATTTTTGTGGCTGGACTACTTCAGGAGTTCGCCCCCACCCTTAATTTGAAAGGTAGCCTAGGAGTTATTGCCTCTCCGGATGAAGAAACTGGCGGCATTGAGGTGGCCTCGCTCCTGGATCAAGGATTGATTAAGGGTGATGCTTGTCTGATTGGTGAACCAACGGACCGCTACCATCCGAATGCCGGTGAAAAGGGCAAGGCATGGATGCAGGTGATCATACCAGGTCAGACAGATCATGGCAGCCTACAACCGCTTTATGGAATCTCCGCCGTACGAAGAGGGGCAGCTGCGGTCGAAGCACTAACCAAGCTATGGGAGCTCAAGTCAACGCCTCCGTCAGAGCCTTGTCAACTTTTGTACAATACTGAGTGGCTCCTATCTCAGAGTCTAGGAAATCCCTTACTGTCACAGTTACTTTATCGTCCCTCTTACAATCCAGGTGTAATCCAGGGCGGAACAAATGTAAACGTCGTCGCAGACAAGTGTATCATTAAAGTGGATACCCGAGTTCCATTCGGTATGAAGCCCGAGTTTGTACTTGATATCGCTAGGAATCTTGTTTGTGCTGTAGCGCCAGGTGCGGTTGTAGAGCCAATGGTACCCTGTACTAACCCGAACTGGACCTTAGAGGATCGTACAATTGTGAGGGCCATGGAACTGGGAATCCAGCGTGTCCTTGGAATGGAGGAACCCGTCTTCAGCGTACTTTTGCTTGGTTCAAGTGATGCCAGTCACTTCCGGCGCCATGGCATTGAAACCGTCCTTTACGGTCCTGGGCTGGAACACACTATCCATGGGTACGATGAGCGGGTTTCAGTGGAGAACTTAATAGAATCTGCCGAGATATATGCTGAGACTGCAGTCAAGTATCTTAGGTCATTTTAAATCTATTTTCACTAAACTTTATGCAGGTGCAGGGTATACTGCACGCGCTACTGCTAATGTTCTCTTTCAAGGTGTATATGGTGGTGGTCATTGGTGGGAATATTTATATACTCGTTGGTATTAATTCTTTAGTTCAATGCTAAACTAGATATATTTATTGCGTGTTTTGATCAAACTTTGTTTCAAATTTACATGAAGACCAAAAGCTAAAAAAAGAGCCTGGAGCAGTAAAACCGCTTCAGGCTTTTTTCTTTTTGGGAAAAGTGGGAATTCCTTTTTTCTCTGAATGAACTAGGATTTTTTTTAATAATTCTTTGCCTTCTTTTTTAGTCAGGTTCACTTTTTGTATTTTAACATCTGACCTGTAGACAAACCAAGGGTTACAACGGCCCCTAATATGGGTCCTATGCAAGGAGTCCAAACAGCAGCATATCCTATCCCAATTAAAATAGAACCTATCTATCGGATGGGCGATTTTTATCCATCATTAAGAATTTTGGTTGAAAAACCCCAATAATCATTAAACCAAAAACAATTATCAAAATGCACCTACTTGTCTAATTAAATCAATGTATTCATAAAAGAGATCGTAAATAAAATTGGCCTGCTATTTAATTTGTTATTATCTTCTTTTAATTCTGTAACTGATAATCCTGTAATATAAGATAAAAAGGCAGGATATACGGGCAAACAGCAAGGAGAAATAAAGGATAAACCCCAGCACCAAAAGATATAAAAATATTTAAGTCTCCCAATATGATTTCCTCCAGTTTTGATTTTGTCTTGTTTTAGCATCTTACATCTTCTTCTTTCCATCCGGCAGGCAGGCTTCTTGCGGACCGGGGAACCGTTCACAGTTTCTCTAGCTCCTCGATACTAATCACCCCCCACTTTCATTTTCGATCCAGTGTCGTTTATTCTTACCCTTTGGCGTTCAACAAAAAAAAGGCATCAAGCCGGATGTTATTCCGGCTTGATGCCTTTTATATTATAAGCGCTGTTCGAGCTCCGCTTTTTTCTTTTCATAACCCGGCTTGCCTAAAAGAGCAAACATGTTCACCTTATAGGCTTCCACTCCAGGCTGATCAAATGGATTTACACCCAGTAAATAACCGCTCATTGCACAAGCTTTCTCGAAGAAATATACAAGGTAGCCAAAAGTATAAGCATCGAGCTGAGGAACCGTTACGATCAGGTTGGGAACGCCGCCGTCCGTATGGGCTAACAGCGTACCTTCAAATGCTTTATTATTCACGAATTGCACCGTTTCACCTGCTAGGTAATTCAGGCCGTCCAAGTCATTGGACGCTTCTTCAATCAAGATTTCGTGTCGGGCCTTATCGACTTTGATGACCGTTTCAAAAAGATCACGCCGTCCTTCCTGGACATACTGCCCTAATGAATGCAGGTCAGTCGAGAAGTTAGCCGATGAAGGGAATATCCCTTTTTGATCCTTCCCTTCACTTTCTCCAAATAACTGTTTCCACCACTCAGAGAAGTATTGAAGTCCAGGCTCATAGTTTATCAGCATTTCAATCGTTTTCCCTTTATTGTAAAGGATATTCCGAACCGCCGCATATTGGTATGCCTGATTCTCCCCTAGCTCGGAAGAACTGAAGTCGGCCCTGGCACGCTCGGCTCCCTCCATGATTTGATCGATATCCGCCCCGCTGACAGCAATCGGAAGCAGCCCTACAGCCGTTAAGACCGAGTAACGTCCGCCAACATCATCAGGAATGACGAAAGTTTGGAAACCTTCCTCCGTTGCTACCGTTTTTAATGCGCCCTTCTCTTTATCAGTCGTAGCATAAATGCGGCTCTTAGCTTCTTCAACGCCGTATTTTTGTTCAAGCAGTTTCCTGAAAATCCTGAAGGCCAGTGCAGGCTCCGTGGTCGTACCGGATTTAGAGATGACGTTGATCGAGAAATCCCTATTTTCCAATAGGTCCATCACGTCCTGCATATATGTAGAGCTTATATTATTACCGACAAATAAAATTTGCGGTGCTTTCCTTTTATCCGAAGGTAGAATGTTATAAAAACTATGTTGAAGCATCTCAACTGCTGCCCGTGCTCCCAGATATGATCCACCGATTCCGATAACCAGCAGCACTTCTGAATCTTCTTTTATTTTCGCGGCCGCTTTTTTGATTCTTGAGAATTCTTCTTTATCATAATTGGCGGGTAAATCAAGCCAGCCAAGATATTCATTGCCTGCCCCTGTCTGCTCATGCAGGGAATGGTGTGCCACTTTTACAGCATCCTGTAGATAGGTAATTTCATGCTCCCCGAAAAACGGCAGGGCTTTTGAATAATCGAAACGAATATGGGCCATTCAAATTCCTCCTTGAATTCTTTAGTTTCCCTTTCACTTTATCTGATGTAATTCTCATAATCAAGAAATCGATCAAGTAAATAACGAATTATGCATATAAAGCAATCTCCCACCTGGCAAGGAGGGAGATCGGATCATATCACTTGTTTATAAGGAAGCCCGTAAAATGGCAAGGACATCTTCACGGTTCAGGACTTTGAATCGTCCAAATTCCCCTCTGCTCATCGCTTTATCAGCCATGACTTCCAATTGTGAGTCATCGATGCCATAATCCGAAAGATTGGTCGGCGCCCCTAAGCTGCTCCAAAATGACCTAAGTCTTTCAATGCCTTCAAGGGCCGCTTCCTCATCCGTTTTACCTTCCGGATCTACATGGAATACACGGACTGCAACTTGTTTAAATCGTGCGACATTTTCATGGAGCACATGCTTCATCCAATTCGGGAATAAGATGGCCAATCCTCCTGCATGCGGGATGTCATAAACAGCTGAAACGGCATGTTCAATGTTATGCGTTGCCCAATCACCGCTGTAACCAACCCCAAGCGACCCATTCAAGGCTAGGTTTCCGGCATACAGGATAGTGGCCCGATGCTCATAATCCTCCAGGTCTTCCAATAGTTTAGGTGCCGTTTCAATCACCGTCGATAACAGAGATTCACAAAAACGGTCTTGCAGCGGTGCATGCGTTTCCGGGTGGAAGTACGTTTCGAATACATGTGACATCATATCGACCATTCCGTATACCGTCTGGTCTTTTGGTACTGAAAAAGTATTTTCAGGGTCCAAAATGGAGAATTGCGGAAATACCAATGGACTTCCCCATCCATATTTCTCTTTCGTTTCCCAGTTTGTTATGACAGATCCGGAATTCGCCTCAGAGCCTGTTGCAGCTAAAGTCAGCACCGTTCCGAATGGAAGGGCCTCTTCGACTGGTGACTTCTTAATGACAAGATCCCATGGATCACCCTCATATTTAGCACCTGCAACGATGGCCTTTGTAGCGTCTATAACGCTTCCCCCTCCAACCGCAAGGACAAAGTCGATCCCATGTTCTTTACAAAGGTCAACACCCTTCCGGACTGTTGAGATGCGTGGATTCGGTTCAACTCCGGAAAGTTCGTGCACCTCTGCATCGATCTCTTTCAAGGCATTGATCACTTTTTCATATAAGCCATTTTTCTTTATGCTCCCCCCGCCATATACAAGTAAAACTCTATCGCCATAGGCGGGAATTTCAGTTTTTAAGCTTTCAAGCTGACCTTTCCCGAAAATTACTTTTGTAGGATTTTTATATGTGAAATTCTCCAATGGTATCTCTCCTTTAATGCCACATTGACTCCGTTTTCGAATGAACGACAGGGCCAAGTGCTAGTTTTTCTTTTATTCATTATGACCAATGTTCCATTTAAATACAAAATATCCGCCCTAACTTTTGGGTGGATGTATATTTACATGCTGAAAATGCATGATAAGTAAAGAACTGATTTTTTCAAAAAAAAGGAGGCTGTACAATGAGTGGAATACAAAGAATTGCACTTGTTCTTACTATAATCGGGGCAATCAACTGGGGATTAATAGGGTTTTTCCAATTTGACTTGGTCGCTTCGATTTTCGGAGGGCAAGATGCCGGAATGGCCCGTATCGTTTATGGATTGGTTGGAATTGCAGGTCTCATTAATCTTGGTCTTCTCTTTAAACCAAGTCCTGAAATTTCCAGGGAGCCTGAAACCAAACCGACTCGCTGAGATCTTGATCATCGACAATGTTAGGTTCTATAAAATAAAGCCGGACCATGGATAAACACATGACCCGGCTTTATTTCTTCATGTGCCCCAGGACAAAAAAAACCGGCTGATCGAGGATCTGCCGGTTCTAAAAAATTATTTTTTGATTAAGTCTTCGCGTTGAGATTGTTCAATCCACTCTTGAAGTTTGTCTTTCAATGTGTTGAAACCTTCAGTAGATTCGATGTGAGATGTCGCTTTAACAGATGCTTGGCGTTTTTTCGGAGCTTTTTTCGGAGCTTCAGTACGCTCAGGAGCTTCTTCTGTAGCGCGGATCGATAAGCCGATTTTTCCAGCAGCTGAATCGATGGAAAGAACTTTAACTTTCACTTCATCGCCCACTTTTAAATGTTCGTTAATATCTTTAACGAAGCCGTGAGTGATTTCAGAAATATGAACTAAACCTTGAGTTGATTCATCTAAAGCAACAAATGCACCGTATGGTTGAATACCAGTAACTTTACCAGCAACTACCGCACCAATTTCGAATTTTTCAGACATGGTAACACTCCTATTTTATATATATTTTTTCGTCTTTTCACGCAATAAAAAATTATATCACATAATTGGAAAATAATCAAAGTTAAGTATACCATACTTTTTGGGATTTTACTCATTAAAAATGTTTGTTTTTTGGAAATAATAAATATTATAAGATCTTTGTATATAACTTAACCTAAAAATTTGCAAATAACCCCTATTTCCCTTAAGATATTTACTCATTTTTCTAAAGATTGTAATATTAAACCTATCCAATTGCCCTTAATCATAGTAAGATGAGAAAATGTTTTAAAAAAAATAATATACAGCTAGATATTCTTTACATCTAAAGGAGTTTTTCCATCATGTCAAAACAAGATCAATGGACTTCAAAACTTGGGTTCATCCTGGCAGCCGCGGGATCCGCTATCGGATTGGGCGCCATCTGGAAGCTCCCGTATATGACTGGGGAAAATGGCGGTGGGGTCTTTTTCCTGCTCTTCATTATATTCACCCTGCTTATCGGGGCACCGATATTAATAGCGGAATTCACGATTGGCCGCAATGCACAGAAAGATGCCATTAGCGCATATAAACATATCGCCCCTGGAAAGCCTTGGGCATTGATTGGATATGGCGGTGTCGTCGCTTCAATCATCCTTCTTTCCTTCTTCAGTGTTGTTGGAGGCTGGATCATCTCCTATTTAGCAAGGAGCTTTACAGGTTCCCTCTCAAACTTGACGCAAGAGGAATATGGGAACTTCTTCAATACGATAATCAGTAATCCTTATGAAACGGTCATCGCTCAGTTATTATTCATGGTCTTTACCATTTGGGTCGTGCAAGGCGGCGTTTCCAAGGGAATTGAAAAGGCTAATAAATATATGATGCCTTCATTGTTCATTCTTTTCATCATCCTTCTTATCCGATCCTTGACTCTGGATGGGGCAATGGAAGGTGTTAAATTCTTCTTGAAACCGGACTTTTCCGCATTAACAGGGGAAACGATCCTATTGGCACTCGGCCAATCCTTCTTTGCACTAAGTGTCGGTGTTTCCGTGATGGTAACCTACGCATCCTATTTAAGTAAAAAAGAAGATATTACAAAATCGGCCTTTTCTGTAGTTGGACTGAATATCTTCATTTCCTTGCTGGCAGGTTTGGTCATCTTCCCGGCTGTTTTCGCACTGGGCTTCAGCCCTTCAAGCGGGCCTGGACTGGTATTTGTCGTGTTGCCTGCCGTCTTCAATGAAATGGCGCTTGGCGGGATCTTCATGTTCATTTTCTTCATATTATTATTATTTGCCACCCTTACGACAGCATTCTCCATTCTCGAAATCGTCGTTGCAGCCATGATCAAGGGGGATTCCGCAAAACGGAAGAAGGCCTCTTGGATAGCTGGTATCACCGTTTTCCTGATTGGGATTCCTAGCGCATTGTCCTTTGGGGTGCTTTCGGATGTGAAGATTTTCAATTTATCCATATTCGATTTCGCGGATTATCTGACAAGCAATATCGCGCTGCCAGTCGGCGCCTTGTTCATATCCCTTTTCATCGGTTATCAAATGAAAAGGATCGAGGTACAAAAGGAGTTCGAAACTGGCGCTGATCCCGGCCGATCACTTTTTAAACTTTGGTACTTCCTGATTCGCTACATCGTGCCGATCATGATCATACTCGTATTCCTTAAGTCAACTAATCTCATTTAACATTCAACATGCCGTTTCGATATTTCTCGATGCGGCATTTTTTTCACAAAACCTACATATTCCGTTCCTTCACTTAAGTAATAATATGGTAAAATAATTACATAATAAAAATATATTTCCTGAAAAAGGAGTGTCTGACCATGTCAAATATCGCGAAGAATATCCGTCAATACCGAGAAGATCACAACCTAACTCAACAGGAACTGGCTTTGAAATTACGAATCGGCACGAAGAAAATCGAAAAGTATGAATCGGGTGAATCGGTTCCTGATACACAAACCATTTTACGTCTTTCCACCGTTCTTGACATTCCGGCTTCAGAATTCCTGAAGGATGCCCAGACCGGTAACGCCGCTGGTATCGACGAGGACATAAAAAAATTGATTGAAGAAATCGGAACCAAAAAAACTGAGCTCATTCTAAGAACAGCCAAGGACTTTAGCGAAGAACAAATTCTGAAAGTTATGCATACTTTATATAAAACACAAGCTTAATTCAAAAAATGGGTCGTAGTATGTGTATTTTTTTTCTGGGTACTGGATATACTATGATTAACACTTTCTATGTTAATCTATTAGATTAACTCTTTTTTCTAATTCCCCCTATGGAAAGGGATCCGGCTGCTAATGGCCGGATCCCTATTTTTTTGCTTTTATTGGCAATGATTCTTCATGAAACGTTCCATTCTTCTGAGTGCTTCCTGAAGCTGTTCCATGGAGGATGCATAAGAACAGCGGATATGACCTTCACCGCTTTCCCCGAACACATCTCCCGGTACAACGGCAACAAGTTCTTCCGTCAGAAGTTTTTCAGCAAATTCCATCGAAGTCATCCCCGTTCTCTCGATTGATGGAAAAGCATAAAAAGCCCCGCCGGGATTATGGCAATCCAGCCCCATATCGTTAAATGATTTCACGATATAATTTCGTCTTCTCCGATAACTCCGACGCATTTCTTCCACATCCTGCATACCGTTCTTTAAAGCTTCCAATGCAGCATGCTGCGCAACGGTCGGCGCGCACATCATCGCATATTGGTGAAGCTTAAGCATCGCTTCGGAAATTTCCTTAGGTGCACAAACGAACCCAAGACGCCACCCTGTCATCGCAAACCCTTTCGAAAACCCATTGATGACAATCGTCCGCTCAAGCATGCCGTCAACGGCAGCAAAAGAAGTGAATTCCTCATCATAAGCAAGTTCGGCATAGATTTCATCGGAAATCACCAGCAAGTCATGCTTTTTAACGATGTCAGCAAGCATCACTAATTCTTCCTGCCCAAGCTGGGTTCCCGTCGGGTTATTCGGTGAACAGATTAAAACGGCCTTCGTTTTAGGCGTGATCGCCGCTTCGAGTTGTTGGGGAGTCAGCTTAAAGTCTTCTTCCTTGGATGTTTGGACCGTGACCGGTATTCCCCCTGCCATGGTCACAAGCGGTGCATAGGCGACGAAACAAGGTTCGACGACAATGACTTCTTCACCTGGATTCAAGATGGTCCTCAGGGCAATATCGAGGGCCTGGCTTGCTCCGACCGTGACAATGATTTGATCATCCGGTCTATACGAAACATGGAACTGCTTCTCCATATACCGGCTGATTTCCGACCTTAATTCAAATAATCCGGCATTGGCCGTATATGAGGTATATCCTTCCTCCAGGGAGTTGATCGCCGCTTCCCTTACCGCCCAAGATGTAACGAAATCCGGTTCACCTACACCAAGCGAGACGACCCCTTCCAAATTGGCTGCCAAGTCGAAAAAGCGGCGGATGCCTGATGGCTTAAGCTCTGCAATCGTTTTTGAAACATAACTCGTTTTAATCATGGTGACACCACTATCCGCTTATCTTCTTCAGTTTGATCAAAAATGGTGCCATCATGCTTGTATTTTTTCATTATGAAGTGAGTCGTCGTAGAAATGACGGAATCCAGTGTCGAAAGTTTTTCCGAAACGAAGCTTGCCACTTCGTTCATCGAACGCCCTTCGACAATGACTGAAAGATCATAAGCCCCAGACATTAAATAAACGGACTCGACTTCTTTGAATTTGTAAATCCTTTTTGCAACATCATCGAAACCGACGCCGCGTTTTGGAGTGACCTTTACATCGATCATCGCTGTGACACCATGGTATTCATCCACTTTAGCCCAGTTGATGACTGTTAAGTAACGTACAATGACCCGCATATCTTCCAATTTCTTCAATGTTATTTCAATGTCCGAATCTGATTGATCGGTCATTTTAGCCAAATCCTTCAGATCAATCCGGCTGTTATTTTCAATGATTCTCAAGACTTCCAATTCCTCTTCATTCAAGTGCATTGGAAAACCCCCCTTTTGGAATTCACTAATTTAGCTGTAATGGTTTGGCTGGCAGATAGTCTCACGAATTACCTTATTAGACTTTTTAAAAAACCTATATGACAATATAATTTAATAAGTCCTATGCTGTCAGGATAAACTTACACTATTATATCAAAATTGGCTGGTGACCTGTTATAGTAATTGTCTTTTTTCATCGTTATTATTACAATTACTGTTATGCAACAGTATTATAGGACCTTTTTTGGAGTATTCAGGGTAATATGGGTTTTTATCACAATGGAGGAGGAGCTTATATGGAAAGTCATACAATCAAAGGTCTCGAACGGGTAGGGAATATCGAAATCTATTTTGAATATGACCGAATCGATGATTCTCTCCCCACCCTTGTCCTGCTTCACGGATTTTTGTCATCGAGCTTCAGTTTCCGTAAATTAGTCCCCCATTTAATCAAGGAATACAATGTGATCTCCATAGACCTCCCGCCATTCGGGCAAAGCGGAAAAGATTATCGATATACATATTCATTCCGAAACATCGCTAAATCCGTCGTTATGTTCCTGGAGGGAAAAGGCATCAGGAAATTCAGTATCATCGGCCATTCCATGGGCGGGCAGATTTCCCTGCAGCTCATCAAGTCATATCCTGATCTTGTCGACCATGCCATTCTACTTGCCGGCTCAGGCTATCAGCCCGGCTATTCGGAAAAAATGAAAATGGTCAGTTACCTGCCTTTCTTTTCATACGGGATAAAACGGTATCTGCAAAAATCAGGTATCGAAAAGAACTTGAAAAATGTCGTCCATGACCCGGCGATGATCGACGATGAAATGCGGCAGGGATATCTCGGGCCATTCATAAAGAAGCATGATATTTTCCGGGCATTGGGAAGGATGCTTCGAGATAAGGAAATCGATTTGCTGAAGGAGGACCTTAGTTATATTCATACACCATGCCTGCTTATTTGGGGAAGACATGATCGAGTGGTGCCATTGAGTATCGGCGAAAGGCTCCATGATGATCTGCCCAATTCCGAGCTTGTTGTCATTGAGGATTCCGGGCACCTTCTTCCAGAGGAGAAACCTGAAGAAGTGTATCAACTAATTAAGGGGTTTATTGGAGTAGCCACCCCAACGTAAACTCACGAGTAAATCGCTGTAATTCACGAGTAAATGGGCGAAATTCACGAGTAAATGGCTGTAATTCACGAGTATACTGCACAAACTTACGAGTAAAAGCACAATTCACCAATAAATCGCCGAATCTCACGGGTAAATCACTGAAATTCACGAGTATACTGCACAAACCATCAGTTAACTGAACAAACTATGGGTATAGAGCAAAAAAACAACGTAAAAAAGGTGCCCCTGATTTCCGGGTACACCTTTTTCACCTTTATATCGAACAGCTGGCATCATTTTTTATGATGAGTAGCTTTCGTGCAACGTCCAGGCACTTTTCCATCTGAATGGATTCATCGAATGCGAACTCGTAAATGGATTTTATTCTTTCCGCCAGTTCCTTCGGGTCATCTATATCCCGGATTGCTACGACCGTATCTGCAATTTCCGGCTCATATAGATCCCAACCTATCTTGAAAGGGTCCCATTCTTGTAAAACGGCAACCAACGCTAAATTCATTTGCTGTGTATCCATCTAATTTATCACCTGCTCAATATTTTCAAAGAACATGATATCATAGTATCATAACAACAGGCTTTTCGCGAAGACGACAAATTTTTATTCGGTGGTGGATATTTTGAACAAATCAATATTTGAAGAACAAATCAACAGGGAAAATTCAGGGTCTGCAAAATGGGATAAAAACTCCCTCACATCCTTATATGGGCGTGAGGATGTTCTGCCAATGTGGGTTGCCGATATGGACTTCCCATCTCCTGAGGGCATTCAAAAGGCATTGATGGAACGCTTGAATCATCCAATTTTCGGCTATACCGTCCCTTCTGAAACGGTTTTCACTGAAATTCAAAGCTGGCTTAAAGACCGGCACTCCTGGCAAATCGATAAGAAGTGGATTTCATTCAGCTCCGGCATCGTTTCCGCAATCGGTACAACGATCCAGGCATTCACGAACCCGGGCGATAAAATACTGTTACAATCTCCCGTCTATACCCCATTTTTTGATATGATCAAAAATAATGACCGGGAAGTGGTCAATAGTCCCCTTATCATAGAAAAGGACCGCTTCGAGATTGATTTCAACGATTTTGAGGACAAGCTGAAAAGCGGAGTGAAACTATTTCTTTTTTGCAGTCCGCATAACCCTGGCGGACGCGTTTGGACAAAGGATGAACTCTTGCGGATCGGGGAGCTATGTGAAAAATATGATGTAGTCATCGTCAGTGATGAGATACATGCTGACTTATTCCATACAACATCCAAGCATTATCCGATCGGCTCCCTTTCAGGAAAATTAGCGGATAGGACCGTTACATTGATGGCGCCAAGCAAAACATTCAATATTGCCGGCCTTCAGGCTTCATTCCTGATCACCAGTAATGAAAGATTGCAGAAGAAACTGCAAATGGCGCAAACGAAACTGGCCTTCCATGGCCTTAACATCTTTGCCTTAACAGCAATGGAAGCCGCATATCGGGAGGGCTTGGAATGGCTGGAAGACATGATTGGCTACATTGAGGAGAATATAAAAGTGGCAGAGGAATTCATTGCAGCCGAAATCCCTTCACTGCATGTCATGCATCCGGAAGCCTCTTACCTTTTATGGATTGACTGCCGTGACCTTGGATTGACCGACAAGGAAATAAAGGATCGACTGATCCATCAAGGGAAGCTCGCATTGGAGCCTGGTTCTAAATACGGACCTGGCGGAGAAGGTTTCGTCCGAATGAATCTCGGTTGTTCACGCAGCGTCCTGATGGATGGGCTAAACCGGTTGAAATTGGCTTTTTCTTAAATAAAGGCTCTTTTCGGAAAGATCTTTGTTTTTAAAACGAAACTATTTAATGTTGATTGAGCGGAAGTGCGAGACTCCTGCAGGAGCAGCGGGACAGGTGAGACCCCACAGGCGTTTACGCCGAGGAGGCTCACCGCCCGCCCCGCGGAAAGCGAGCATCCGGAGGGGAAATTAACCACACCTCACTACTTGGTAAATAGCAACAAAGTATGTGAAAACAGCCTAAATAAAAAAAGAACCAGGCTTAGAATCCTGGTTCTTCTTTTTCATTCTTTTTCTTCATCCACATAAGGATCATGCTCATATCGGGGTAAATCCCCAAACGGGGTTTGAATATTTTCTTCAAAAAGTTCTTCCTTCAATTCTTCATATTGAGAGTTCGGATAAACCGTTACCTCTTTACCGTATATATCCACACCAACGAAATTTTCATAATTTTCCACATAGCCGACATTTTCTTCAGATTCCACATACATATCTTCGTAATCGTTTGGCGGATTTAAGAAATCGGAAGGCGATTCAGATGTTCCATAACTGGCAACATCCTGCCAAGAATCTTCCGCATCGTACGCAACCGATTCATGCCGGTCATCATAATCAAACCTCCCAAATGGGGGTCCGAGCACTTCCTCTTCCACCGGCCGATTGTCCGAAGTTTCCTGTGAGGGGGTATGCTCGACACAATAAGTCGTAGTAGGGATCGCTTTCAAACGTTCAAGAGGTATTTCCTTTGAACAAACCTCGCATTTTCCATACTCACCTGCCTCGATGGCAGAAAGCGCTCGTTCAATATCCCTTATTTCATCCCGATCATGCTCGGAAAGGGCTAAATCCTTTTCCCGTTCATATAACTCGGTTCCTTCATCTCCGGGATGATTATCGTAACTCGATAACTCACCAGTCGAATCCTCCAGGCTTCTTCTTAAATCGTAGTTGCCTGAATCATTTAATCGCTCTTCCAACTCTTGCTTCGTTTGCTGCAATTGCTGTTGAAATTCTTTTAGCTGCTGATTGGATAGCATGTGCAACATCCTTTCAAAATCGTTCTTCCCTCTAGTATTTCTCTCTTCCCGCCATTCCATAAAGGTACTTTTTACCTTAGGAATAATTTAATTCAGATAACAGAAGCTAACTTAGAAATATTCATTTTAAGGAGGGCTTCCATTTGTACTTCTATAAAGAAGACTTAATCAATATGATCGTTCCCGATAAGCCTGATCCAAATGCAGCAAAAGTGCTCCAGGAAACGCTTGGAGGGCAATTCGGTGAAATGCGGACAATGATGCAATATTCTTTCCAAAGCGCCAACTTCCGCGGCAAGGCTAAACAATATCGTGATTTAATTCGCGGGGTTTTCTTGGAGGAGCTGAGCCACGTCGAACTTGTCCAATCAACCATCAATCAGCTGCTGAATGATGCTGGCGGGGATATGCCTGGAGATTCCGGTACCGATGGCGCCCCATTGGATGAAGTCATCAAAGGCGGCGCAAACCCCCACCATTTCATCATCGGTGCGAAAGCATCCCTGCCCGTCGATGCTGGCGGCAACCCATGGAACGGATCATGGGTTTATGATCATGGTAATCTTGTGGCGAACCTTTTGAATAATGTCATGCTTGAATCTACAGGAGTCCTGCAAAAGTCCAGGATTTATGAAATGAGTTCCAATAAAACAATGCGCGAAACACTGGCATTTTTAATGGTTCGCGACAATTCCCACCAAAATGCATTTGCCAAGGCATTGGAAACACTTGGGGTCGACTGGGGAAAAATCTTCCCTGTGCCTAATTATGATTTGAACAAATATCCTGAATGCCGCAAATATGTGGATTTAGGCTACCATAATGCCCAATTCAATTTCAGGATGGATCAAACGCGGATCAGCCAGATTTTCCAAGGGGAGACACCGAGCCGAAATGGCGGAAACCTTGCTGTTACCGAGCCGCCAAAAGGATTCCCGGTCCCTGAAATGCCGGATATGCCAAATGAGCATAGCCCGGGATTGAATGATTTGAATAATTAAAAAAGAAGGCGGACACATCATTCTGTGTTCGCCTTCTTTTTTAATTATTGATATATTTCTCAAAAACAAAGCCAAAATCTTTCACATGGTACTTTTTCCGGCTGTCCATCAACCATTCGAAAGCGGCCGAATTTATTTCCTTGAAACTTGCCGCCATTTGGCTTCCATCAGTGCGAACCTGGTTCAAAGTGGAAGAAGCAAGGTTTACGCTTTGCTGGGCATATTGAAGGGCAAACTCATTCTCATGGCTAATTTCAGATATTTTCACGAGTGATTTGAACAAGTCCTTTAATTCTTCAATGAATTTCTTATGGACATCAATGGAGAACGTCTTTGCACCGATCGAAAATTTAATTTCCGCATCCAAGTCCACTGTCCCTGCGGTTTCAAGCGTGGCGTTGGAAATCGTATACTGGCTGTAGCTATATCTCGTAAGTGTTCGCTTTTTGCTGATTGCACTTGTGCCGTCCAAATGTATGAACGCTTGATTCGTGAAGCAGTACTCATCGGTTTTCGATTTAATCAGGAAATAAATTTTTTCCCCATCTTCATGCATGATATAATCATCTGCATCCACCTTGTCATAATCTGCAGGACTAATCACACTTCCAATATCACTAAGACCAAGGGCATCAGCCGCCATTTTCTTAAACATAACCATTCCCCCTATCAATATCCAGGTGAACTTCACCTTATTATAAGCATTTCTCCAGTATGATCTCGTCTCGGATCGGAATTCCATCAAAACTGTAGAATGGTATTTCCGGCTTGATTTTCCGTGATTCTTCCACGGCATTTTTAACGATTTCCGAAATGACATAACCACGCTTTTGAAAAAACTTCAACGCCTGTAGATTATCGTTCGTTGTAATCGCTTTAATAGTATGGCAATTTTTTTCCTTAGCGATATTTTCCATCACATAAAGCAATGATGAGCCCACACCTTGATTCTCATGCTCACTGTTCAAAGAGATGATCTGACATACATGGTCGGATAATTTGTATGTTCCCAACCCCGTGATTTTTCCATTCTCGTCCATCACCCCAACACCCTCAAGTTCCGCATAATGAAACAAGCCTCTTGAAAAAACGACTTGAGTCGTCTCCCAGTGCTGAATGAAAAAATCCTTGACCGTATCTGCCGCAATCATTCTTTTAGCTACGATTTGCATAACCAATTACGCCCCCAAAATTTCTATCTCTATGCTTATAGTATAAAATGCTTATGCTGAGAAGGGAACATTTAATTCTTTACGACCTTCTAACAAAACATAATACCATTCATATTCAGATAATCAATATCAAAAAAAGGGGCTCGCGATGCAGGCATCTTCCGGGATCAGGAAATGGTATCATCCTTTATACGCTGGTTCCTTCTGGTGACCTCATCTTCGAATTGCTTCGTTTTCAATTCTTCCTTCTTTGAATATCTTATAATTGCCCTCATCGTAAAAACGGCGGCCACTAAAAAAATGAAGCAAGTTATACCAGCCGAGATATATTCAGTCTTGTCTTCCGGAAAGTAAAGAAACAAACCTAGTAAAGCATGATTGAGAAAGTCCATCCGTTACATCCTTCCTGATAGGGAATTAAACTGCATTCTCTCATTATATCAATTACCAGAACAATCCACTAGTGGGCGTAATCCACTAAAACGTAAAAACGAGAGGCACTGAGCCCCTCGCTTATCTTTTATTTAGGCTCTTTTCGTAAAGATTGTTGTTTTTAAAACGAAACTATTTAAGGTTGATTGGAGCGGAAGTGCGAGACCCCTGCGGGAGCAGCGGGATAGGTGAGACCCCATAGGCGTTTACGCCGAGGAGGCTCACCGCCCGCCCCGCGGAAAGCGAGCATCTGGAGGGGAAATCAACCACAACTCACTACCTGTCAATAGCAACAAAGTATGTGAAAACAGCTTTTATTTATAGAATGGTGATCCCTTTAATGACAACATCAACTGCTGGCTTGTCTCCCGCAACTGTCTCTACGTTAGCAATCGTATCAACAACGTCCATGCCTTCGACCACTTGTCCAAAAACAGAGTGTTTATGATCCAGCCAAGGTGTGCCTCCTTGTTCCATATAAGCACTGATGATTTCTTCCGGATAACCGGCTTGCTTCATTTGCTCACCCATCCTGCTGTCCACATGCTGGGCTTGTACGACGAAGAATTGGCTGCCGTTTGTTCCCGGGCCTGCATTAGCCATGGAAAGAGCTCCGCGCAAATTGAATAATTGCATGGAGAACTCGTCCTCAAATGGAGCTCCCCAAATACTTTCTCCACCCATTCCAGTCCCTGTCGGATCTCCGCCTTGAAGCATGAAATCCTTGATGACACGGTGGAAGATGATTCCTTCGTAATAACCGTTCTCAGCATGTGTCAAGAAATTCTCCACTGTCTTTGGAGCCAGTTCAGGGAATAGTTTAATTTTAATATCGCCCATCGTCGTTTGCATGATGACCGCTTTTTCATTTTCCAAAACTTCACTTGTTAATTGCGGAAAGTTTGTCATTGTACATAACCTCTTTCTTTTTAAAATAAAATGGCATGAAACACCATTTTTCATCTTCATTTGTACACTTTACACGATTTTCAAAAAAAAAGCATCTTTACGAAATTGAACAAATTCACTGTGAAAAATCGTTGTTCTTATGTATCATGAAGGAAGTTAAAAGAAAGGTGGTAGGGAAATGTCAGAACAGGATTTTAAAATCGGCGATAAGGTTACCGCCATATATAAAACTGGAAAATACATCGGGGAAGTCACCGATATCAGACCTGCTGCATATCTTGTTAAAGTGTTGGCTGTTTCGAAGCATCCCATGCAGGGAGATCTTCATAACCCGAAGCAAACGGAAGTGTCCATGTTCCATCAGCGGCGTGCTCTTGCATTCCGGGAGCAAACCAATGTACCAAAGAATATGGTAAGGACATTCGATGAGGAGATTCCGGAGTATAAGGAATCCTTAAGAGAAGCTGTTGATAAAATGAAAGGCACTTTAAGCGAAGCCCAAACAGAGTGGAATGATAAAAGCTTACAGTTGCTTGAAGATCTAGCGGCGGATTATTTCAAATAAAGCTTAAAAGCCAAATCAGTAGTATATGATTTGGCTTTTATAACGCTAAATGATTCAATACCTTTGATAAATCAATGCGGTCGCCAATTGTCGTCGGTTCATGATTTTTCATGTAACTTTTATCTTTCTCCACTAACTTAAAGATATTATATGTCGTAATCGCATCATCCAGCGCCCTATGATGCTTGCCTGTCCCTTCTTTGCCATAGGCCTGTACAGCTTTCCAAAGTCCGGTTTGATTTTGATCCCCGAAAAAGCGTTTATACTCCAGGCATAGATCATTTTCCTTCCCTGAAAAAGGGAAATCCAATCCTGCCTTCTGACAATTCTGGCGAAGCACCTTCATGTCCATATTTCCCCAAGTAACGATCGTCGTCGGGTGCTGTTCATCTATTTTCTTCAATAACGCAACCAGCTCTTCAAATGAAATCCCCCGGTCCACCTGATCCTGGGTAATGTTCAAGAACTTCTTGCATCTTCCCGTTAAAACTGGAAATTTCATTGGGTTAACAAAAGATGAGAATTGTTCCTCAATGGTCTCATTAATGACGGTGACTAAACCAACCTCAATGATTTCCGGATAAAACCCCGTTGGATTGGCTTTTCCTTCCGGCATCGTAAATTCAAAATCTATGAATACATATTGCTGTTGTTCCTCCATTTTTATGACCCCCTTCATATTCCTGACATTAACATATAAACAAACATGGTTATTTCTCACGAGATTATTATAACAGAAGATTTAGAAAGTTATTTCTTTGCCATTCGAATACCGCACTCGCCGTCATACCTAATTTACCCAAAACCCTTTATTGTCTACCTTTTTTTGGATTATGATGGATGAGCAGGTCAAAAGAACCCTTTTTTTCTTTCCTTCATTCCAAGGACATACTAAAAATATATTAGTTAGGAAGTTGAACTATGCGCACGTATCTTGGCTATATCACGTTTTCCCTCTTAGTTCCCGTATTGATCCTTTTCATTTTCCTTTCCCATCATGAGTGGTCCTTAGCGCAATCCCTATCATGTACTCGACGAGCGGATTCCTGTTGAATCGATAGAACTGGCTCAGAATAGTTACATGAAGGCCGCAAATGGAAAGGTCATCAGTGAAATTTCCACTGGTGAGAAACGGACTTACTTAAAACTTGAAGACATCCCCCTTTTCCTGGAAAGTCTGTTCATCGTTACAGAGGACCAGAAATTTTATGATCATGCAGGATTCGACCTTTCCGGCATAAGCAGGGCACTTCTTATCAATTCACAAAATAAAACAATCGAACAAGGCGGCAGTACCATTACCCAGCAACTGGCCAGGAATGTTTATCTATCACATGATAGGACATATAACCCCGAAAACTCAGTGAACTCATTTATGCCTCTCAGATAGAGCGAAAAAAATCAAAACCGGAAATCATGGAGCTATATTTGAATGCCATCTATTTCAGTAATGGAGCTTATGGAATCGAAGCTGCTTCCCAATATTATTTCAGTAAACCGACTGGAGAGTTAACCAAGGCGGAACTTGCCTTCCTTGCCGCAATCCCTAATAATCCGGAATACTATAATCCCCTTGAACATTTCGATGCGACGAAAAAGCGTCAGGAGAGAATGCTGGAACAAATGGTTGCCAATGGTGCATTAGAACAGGCCGAGTATGAAAGTCTTATCAAAAGTACGATTAAATTGGACTTGTCCATCCCGGTCGACTTATATCCCGATTACGTGACATATGTTCATCAGGAATTGAAAAACCTGTGGCATCCTCCGAGGGTCTCGACAAATCTCTGCAAAGCACTGATGTCACTATACGTAAGAACGCGGAAGCCGAGTTGGATAAAAAGGTCAAAAAGCTTTTGAATTCCGGTGTAACCATCCATACCGCACTCGATACTAAACTGCAAACACAATCAAAGACTGCTGTACAATCAAAAATCGGTGTCAATGATATCGAGGGAGCTTTAGTGGTTATACAGCATCATACGCACGAGCTTGTCTCTTTGATTGGGGGAAAAGATTAAAAAAAAAATTCTTTCAACCGGGCATACCAAAGCTATAGGCAGCCAGGGTCTGCGATTAAGCCGCTTCTCGATTATGCTCCCTATTTAGAAGAAACGGATGCTGACACAATCTGCTCGTTAGCGGAGCAAGCTATTGAGCAATAGCTATTGTCCAAAAAATTATAGCGGCGACAGCTATGGGATGGTCACACTAAGAACTGCCTTTGCTCAGTCGTATAACACACCCGCCATAAGACTCTTTGAAAAAGACGGGGGTGGAAACGAGTTTCAAGTACCTGGATGCTTTTGAATTTAGAAAAGTCAGCAAAAAAGACCACCATACGAGTTCGGCCATAGGCGGATTCGAATATGGCATGAGTCCCCTTGAACTCACAAATGCCTATACTTCCTTCCATGACAGAAACTATCACAGCTCGAGCCATTACAAAAGTCACCGACCAAGAAGGTAAAGTCCTTTATAAATGGAAAGACCGCTCCAAGGAGATATGGAACAAACGCACCGTAGCCAAGATGCGGCAGCTGCTCCATGAAACAACGCTTTCCGGGACAGCCCGAAAAGCCTACTTTCCTACAGATTATGTTGGCGGTAAAACCGGTACGACCAATGATGTCAAAGACATGTGGTTTGTCGGTCAGACAGCAAACTATACAACAGGGGTTTGGATTGGAAGGGACAAGCCATCCAATCTACAATCCATTTATTCACATTCACCCCATTCTATTGATTTGGAAAGATATCAGCCAGACTGCCGAGTGAAAAAAGAAGGTGCCGCAATGGCACCTTCTTTTTCGCTATATGGGAAGACTTGCAATGACGCTGTTATAGAGCTTCAATCCCGCATAAGCGACTATTGAAATCAGCCCGAAGATGAATTGAACGCTGAACAATGAACAGGCACCGTCAATCACATAAATGACAGACCCCTTTCTTACACTGTTCAGGGCTTTACACTCCGAATCCTTGGAAAGAATAATAAAGACAGCTCCAATATCGTATCGGAGATCAGCTTCAATGCAGCAAAAACCATGAAGAATAAAAGGAGCAATACGATCAGTAGCGCCAGCTTCAGAAAAGAATTCCAGCATCCCTTGATAGATTCCCAAATTTCCAAATAACTTGAGCATTTGCATTTTCCCGTAAATGGCAAAGGAGAGGCTGAATAACACGATTAAAATGATTGGTAAATAGCTAAATAAATGGGTGTTTTTCATGATTTCCCCATAAGCGTTTCTTTTGTCCTATATCACGCAAGATAATCCACGATTTCACAATGGATACTCTGCTCATTCACCGTTGAAAAACTTTTTTTAATAAATTTTTCAGGACGGTTCCCCCTCCTTTTCTACCTATATATAAAACATCATTCTAGTTGGCCTTCACCGTTTTTAAAGCCATGCAAACCCACATAAATTGCGTTATACTTTTAAGCGAGGCAAGCATTCGATAAAAAAATACATATTCAACGAAGATTTCCTAACGTCTAGGATTGCGTGAAAAAAGCATAATAAGACGACTGACTTCGTTTTTAAAAAAAGGGGGGAGTTTATGTCTTTACTTCATTGGGCGGTATTATCACCGTTTCTATTAGCACTTATTGTACCAATATTGTACAAACTATTCCGACAAATACATACAGGTTGGTTTGTATTGATTTTACCGATTCTCCTTTTCACCTATTTTTCAAGGTTCATTTCCTTGACCAAACAAGGGGATATCGTTATGGAAAGCGCAACATGGATTCCTTCTCTCGGAATAGATGTTGATTTCTATGTCGATGGACTAGGGCTTTTGTTTGCCTTGCTCATTACAGGTATTGGTTCACTCGTCGTTCTTTATTCAATTTTCTATTTATCGAAGGAGAAAGAAAAGCTGAATCAATTTTACGTCTTCCTTTTGCTTTTCATGGGAGCGATGCTTGGTGTCGTCCTATCCGATAATCTAATAGTCCTTTATTCGTTTTGGGAATTCACGAGTTTATCATCTTTTCTATTGATAGGATATTGGAATGAAAGGGAGCGTTCACGTTACGGGGCGCAGAAATCGTTGCTGATCACTGTGCTTGGAGGCTTAAGCATGCTTGGAGGCATCATTCTCCTTTCCATTATGGGGAACACATTCAGCATACGTGAATTGATTGCCAAAAGCGGGGAACTTATGGACCACTCGCTCTTCGTTCCTGCACTTTTGCTTGTGCTGCTTGGCGCGTTCACTAAATCCGCACAGTTCCCGTTCCACATTTGGCTTCCTGACGCTATGGAAGCCCCTACTCCGGTCAGTGCTTACCTTCATTCCGCCACAATGGTCAAGGCTGGCATTTATTTGGTTGCCCGATTAAGCCCTGTTTTTGCAGAATCCGGATTATGGTTCTGGCTCGTTTCGATCGCCGGATTGATCACCCTGTTCTGGGGCTCATTCTTTGCAATCAAGCAGACTGATTTGAAGGGGATTCTCGCTTTTTCCACCATCAGTCAGCTCGGATTGATCATGTCGCTTTTGGGACTTGGAGCTGCGGCACTCCACTATGAAACGTTGGGGGAAAATATATACTTGGCAGCCACGGTTGCAGCAGTATTCCACTTGATTAATCATGCGACCTTTAAAGGAAGCCTATTCATGGTTGCAGGCATCATTGATCATGAAACCGGTACGCGTGATATCAGAAAGCTTGGCGGATTGATGCAGTTGATGCCGATCACTTTCACCGTCGCTGTGATAGGTGCTTTTTCAATGGCTGGACTTCCGCCCTTCAATGGTTTTTTGAGCAAGGAAATGTTCCTGGCCAGCATGGTGAATGTATTGCAATTGAATATCTTCAATATGGAGACATGGGGGGTCCTGTTCCCTGTGGTTGCATGGGTAGCCAGTGTATTCACTTTTATTTATAGCATGATTGTCGTGCTCAAACCCTTTACTGGCAAACTTCAGTTACAACTTTTGGAAAGGAAGCCCCACGAGGCACCGGTCGGGATGCTGATATCCCCGATCATCCTTGCTTCGTTGGTCATCATTTTCGGTATTTTTCCAAACTTGCTGTCTTCATCCATCATTAAACCTGCGGTTGCCGGCATACAGCCAAGCTTGGCGGGACCGGATTTCCAAGTCCATATCGCCTTCTGGCATGGATTCGAACCTGAAGTATGGATGACCATCGGCATCATAGCATTTGGAATTCTATTATACAAAACGCTTCCGAAGTGGCAGAAAGTCACTCAGTGGATTCCTGAACGCATTTCCCTGAATGCTTTGTATGATAACGTGGTAAGAGGGCTCGAACGTTCAGCTTCCTTCGTCATGAAAGTATTAATGACAGGTTCGATTCGGACGTATCTGCTTTCAATCTTCCTTTTCTTCATATTTTCCTTGGGCTTTACGCTCTATTGGAAGGATGCATTTAAATTGGATGCAGGGAATTTTGCCCCGATCGGCATATATGAATTGGTATTAGCTGGAATCATCGTGATTGGCTCGGTCGCCATTCTGTTTGCAAGATCCCGTTTAACTTCCATTATCATCTTAGGAGCCGTCGGTTATACGATTTCCTTATTTTTCGTTTTACTGCGGGCACCGGATTTAGCCTTGACTCAACTAGTCATCGAAACGATTTCGGTAGCGCTGTTTTTGCTCTGTTTCTTCCACCTTCCGTTAATGGCAAGCAGAAAGGAAGAACGAATGACGTTCAAGTTGAATAATGCCATGATATCCATTGGTGTAGGAGTCATCGTCACATTGATCGCCTTATCGGCACATAGCAATAAACTGTTTGATTCCATCTCCAGTTACTATCTTGAAAATGCTTATAAGGAAGCAGGCGGGAAAAACGTCGTAAATGTCATTCTTGTTGACTTCCGCGGACTTGATACGATGTTTGAAATCACTGTCCTTTCCATCGCTGCGCTCGGAATATTCGCGATGATCAAATTGCGTTTAACAGGGGGGAAAGATAAATCATGAAGCAAAATGACCTGATTCTCCAAACGGTTACGAAAGTCGCCGCCTTTGTTATCTTGCTGTTTGCGGTAGCCATCTTTTTAGGCGGGCATTATTCCCCGGGAGGCGGGTTTGTTGGCGGTTTAATGACTTCAGCCGCCATAGTCCTGCTGTTGCTCGCTTTCGACATTAAAACCGTCACCGGCATCCTGCCGATTGACTATAAGTTAATGATCGGCTCAGGCTTGTTCATATCAAGCCTGACCGTAGCCGGCGGGCTATTTTTCGGGGTGCCCCTCATGACACATGTTTATCAATATGTTGATTTACCGCTTCTTGGGCACATCTCGCTTCATACCGCGGTACTTTTTGATCTGGGTGTTTATCTTGTGGTTGTTGGTGTAACGATGACCATTATTCAAACGATAGGGGAGAGTGAATAATGGAACTTTTAATGGCCATTGTCATTGGAATACTATTTATGTGTGCGACCTATTTAATGCTTTCAAAAAGCATTTTAAGAATCATAATCGGGACCGGGCTGCTCAGTCACGGCGCCCACCTTTTGATTTTGACGATGGGCGGTTTGAAAGGCGGTTCCGTTCCATTGCTAAGTGATGAAGCTGCAACCTATGTCGATCCGCTTCCGCAAGCGCTTATCTTGACGGCGATCGTCATCAGTTTCGGAGTCACATCATTTCTGCTGGTACTTGCTTATCGGACCTACCAGGAACTCGGTACGGATGACATGGAAGAAATGAGAGGTACGGAAACGAATGAATAATCTTACTTTCATGCCTGTTTTATGGCCGCTTTTCACAGGCATCCTGCTTATATTCTTTGCAAAAAAAATCAAGCTGCAAAGAGGGATATCGCTTTTTTCCTCTCTTATCGGAATTGTAATTTCCTTTTACCTAGTGATTACGGTCCATAATCAAGGCATCTTGACTTTAGGCGTCGGCAGCTGGGATGCGCCATTCGGGATCGTGATCGTCGCAGATATGCTATCTTCGCTGCTCGTACTGACCACGAATATCATTGGATTTGCCATACTGCTTTATTCGTTTTACTCCATAGGGGAAGAACGTGAAAGACATTATTACTATCCTGTATTTCAATTTTTGCTGATCGGGGTAAACGGTGCCTTCCTTACGGGGGATCTTTTCAATCTATTCGTATTCTTTGAAGTCATGCTGATGGCTTCCTACGTGCTGCTTGTACTGGGAGGTACGAAAATCCAACTGAGGGAATCATTGAAGTATATCATCGTCAATGTACTATCCTCTTCCTTTTTCGTCATCATGGTGGCTTATCTTTATTCAGTCGTAGGAACATTGAACATGGCGGACATCAGTCAAAGGATATCGGAAGTCAACCAGCCAGGAATCATCTCGGTGATAGCGATTGGCTTTCTGATCGTCTTCGGTTTGAAGGGTGCCATTTTCCCGCTTTTCCAATGGCTGCCTGGGTCTTATTATGCTCCGCCAATTCCAGTGATGGCTCTATTCGGGGCATTGCTGACAAAGGTCGGGATATATTCAATTTTCCGTACCTATACACTGATGTTTTATCATGACCAGGATTTCACCCATACATTCCTGGCGATACTTGCAATCTTGACCATCATCATCGGTGTCATTGGTGCGATAGCTTATTGGGATGTAAAAAAAATCATCATTTACAATATCATCATCGCCGTCGGGGTTATTCTATTCGGCATCTCCGTCATGAATGAACAGGCCTTATCGGGTTCCATTCTATATATCATTCATGACATGCTGATCAAGGCTGCGCTCTTCCTGCTGGTAGGTATCATGATCAAAATCAGCGGATCGGATGATTTACGGGACATGGGCGGCTTGATCAAGCAATACCCTGCCGTTGCATGGACCTTCTTCATAGCGGCCATATCATTGGCGGGAATCCCGCCGTTCAGCGGTTTTGCCGGCAAGCTCCTTATTCTTCAGGGAGCTGCAGAAAAAGGGGCCTACTTGGGAATGGCCGTTATCTTAATTTCAAGCTTGATGGTCCTCTATTCCGTCATGAAAATATTCATGAATGGCTTTTGGGGAACTCCAAAAGCTGATTATGCCTTAACTAATGGAAAGGTTAATAAAATGCTGGTTCCTGCAGTCCTCCTCGTCATCATTTCCGTTTTATTCGGAGTAGGGACAGAATCGGTTTACCCATACATTACACAAGCTGTAGATTCATTAATGAATCCCGAAATCTATAACAAAGCGGTTTTAAAGGAGTAGTGCCTGATGTCATTCCAAATTTTACTGAATGTGTTCCTTGCGTTTATCTGGATGTTTTTGAAAAATGAGTTTAACGGGAGCACTTTTATCATCGGATATATATTGGGGCTCGGCATCATGTTCGTCTTCCGTCATTTTTTCAATGATCGTTTTTACTTGAAAAGGGTGAATGCCGTCGTTCTATTGCTGCTCATATTCGCAAGGGAACTCATACTTTCCAACATTAGCGTCCTTAAGGCCGTGCTTAAACCAAGTCTGGATATGAAACCTGGCATATTCGCATTTGAAACCGTGCTGACCAAGGATTGGGAAATTACGATACTATCGAATTTAATTACACTGACACCAGGTACACTTGTCGTTGAAGTATCGGAAGATAATCGGATTCTTTATATCCACGCGATGGATATTGCCGACAAGGATGAGGCTGTGGACAGCATTAAAAATACATTTGAAAAAGCGATTATGGAGGTGGGCAAATAATGTTCGATCTAATGCTTAAAATCGCGTTGCTCGGTGTTTCGCTTTCCATGATTGGATTCTTATACCGTTTAATCAAAGGGCCTTCCGTGCCGGATCGTGTCATTGCACTCGATGCAATGGGAATCAATCTTATCGCAATCGTTGCACTTGCCTCCATTGTCATGGATACAAGCGCATATCTGGAAGCCATTCTTCTGCTCGGAATCCTATCTTTCATCGGAACGGCCGCTTTCGCCAAATTCCTTGAGAAAGGGGAGATAATCGAAGATGACCGCAATCGTTGAAATCCTATCGGCCCTATTCCTATTAATGGGAGTCTTTCTCTTTTTAGTCTCGGCTTTCGGCATCATCCGGCTGCCCGACGTCTATACAAGAAATCACGCTGCCTCAAAAAGCTCGACACTTGGAATCATGTTCATCCTGATCGGCACCTTGTTATATTTTTATTATAAACATAGCCATTTCGATTTCCGGGTCGTGCTCGCGATCATCTTCATCTTCATGACCAGTCCTGTTGCCGGACATTTAATCATGCGCTCGGCTTATCATACTGGCGTTAAAATGTGGGATCGGAGTGTCCAGGATGATTTAAAGAAAACCCGGTGATCCCTGCCATTGCAAAAGAGCTGCCCTGATTACAGGAGCAGCTCTTTTCTGTTTCAATCTTTTAAAAATACCTGGTCGCCCACTTTGATTTCACCTGTTTGCATGACCGAGGCATATACGCCAAAATGATTTTCCCTTTCCTTGACGACAGTTTTCAGCAGTGATGGATCTCTATGTGAATCGCTTGGATCGACAGTTATGATCATACAGCGCTCACAATGCCTTTTGATCTCCAATTCCACTTCATTTCCGATTAGAATCCTTTTTCCGAACCATTGCTCTTCTAAAAAGGGGGTTTTATTCACTAAGGATATAATCAAATTTTGCCTGAATCTCCTGCCATCCAGTTCTTTTCCCCAAAGCTTTGTCAATTCGCCAATCGAGGCATCACTGACAAGCAGGATGTTTTCTTCTTCAATCGCACCTAACGGAATATGTGCAGGATGATAAACAACTGGTTCTGCCTCCTGTTTCAACAACCGTTCCATTTCCTGCTGAAAGGCTCCCTCCCCCCATGTCAAAACGTTTCCTGAAGGGGTCTTCACTTGGATTTCCGGATATTGGTCAAGTGCTTCCTCACCAGAAAAAGCAGCTTGATAACGGACCATTTCCGGGACTTGGGTTATCGTCAGGAACTTCCCATTTTTGCCTTTAAAGGCATGGCTGCGATCACCATATAGTCCATAGTCCATCACCTTCGTTTTTTGTACCTGTTCACCAGTGAATGATTTTACAGGATGACGGGTGATTTCTTGTATATGACCCACCAGCATAAAAAAAACCTCTTTTCATACAATAGTCTGCTGCCATATTATACGTAAACCGGATAATGTAGAATGATTGCGCCAATTTACGTTGTTCTTTTGATTCACTTTGACTTCGGTAAGTCGATAACGGCCAATGTACAGCGTGAAATGCAGATAAGATGATCCTCTTCATCACGGATCTTCACGTCCCACACCATAGTCGTCTTCCCGCGATGGATGATGTTCCCCTCTGCGGTAACAACACCTGAACGGACGCCCCTAACATGATTGGCATTGATTTCAAGGCCGACGACAGCTTGTTTTGTACTATCTACCAGCATCATCCCTCCAAAGCTTGCAACGGATTCCGCAAGCGCAACGGATGCTCCCCCATGCAATAAACCATACGGCTGCCTAGTGCGTTCATCCACAGGCATCGTCGCAATGACTTTCCCCTCGCCGACTTCTTTCATTTCAATCCCAAGCGTGCCTATCAATGAATTTTCAATATTTCTCTCCATCCCATTACCCCCGACTCTCTTGTTTTTTTAGCAAAAAATGAACCGTTATTCATATTAGTATACAAAAAAAGGATGACCCAAGTCTATCAAGTCATCCGTCAATCATGTAAATGTATTATTTGGAGAGGATTTCTTTTAATTCAAACCAGCTTGTCAGTCTTGGAATATCCAATTCCCTGTTATAGGAGTTATCCATTGCATACACTTTCGTTGGAATATCCAATAACGTTTCCAGCACCGCCGGTTTATCATCAAAATAATAATCCAATTCCAATTTGCGGATCGTATCAATTTTTTCATGATCCTTCATCCCGCAGTAAAAATGGTCATCCTTAACCGGAAAGCCGTTTTCGATCAGCCATTTTTTCGTCCTTTCTCCATGCTCCGCTTTTCTGGCGGTGATGTAATAGATTTCATGGCCATCGCGTTCAAGCTCCTGCAGCGTTTCCACTGCGCCCTCGAAGGCTGGACAGGATGAATAATACACTTCATCGGCAAGGCTGTTCCACATCTTGCCCCCAGCCTCTTTATCAAGCCCGAAAGCTTCATGGATCTCCAACGTCTTTAAAGACCTGAATTTCGTTAACTCTATGTTCGTATTAAGCTTTTCATTATAAAGATGGAACGCGAACTCCCTCAAATTAATAAGGGTATCGTCAATATCAAAACCGAATTTCATATCCTTCACTCCTATTCAAACATAAGCGGCGGCAAACTGTGATGCGAAGGACATCTCCTTGTCCACCTGAACGGCCTGTAATCTTTCAATCTCGGCTTTTCTTTTTGGCTCAGCCATTTTAAGTCCAAGGAAGCCAGTATCCCCCTGCAGGATGCATCCAGAAATAAGCTCGGCCAATATATCGGCATCCTTCATGGCACAATTGAGTCCGAACGCACCTGTAGGCGTCATCGTATGGGCTGCATCACCTAATAAAGCAACCCCATCCTTTGTCCACGTCTCACAATAGCTGCTGTAAACATCCAATAAAATGAAGTCCTGCCAAGAGCGGATATTTTCACACACAACCTTTTTTAATTCAGGAAAGGCAAGAAGCAAATCTTCAATGAACGGTTCAAAATGCTGTTTTCGCAAATGGGGAAATGAACCATGCTCTATATTCCAGCCAATTTGGATGAAACCTCCGGCCTGGGTGAAGAGGGCAACCTGGGAGCCATTGACCAATGCCATCTTGATCGAAGGCCTCCACCCCTCCGGAGCAGGAATTTTTGCCCACAGTAAATCATAGCCATGATCTTTAATCTCGACTGGTATTCCCGCCTTTTTTCGAACGATGGAAAACCTGCCGTCCGCTCCGATTATCAATGGACTTTGCACTTCAAGGTCATTCCCGCCATTACGGGCCTTGACACCCGTAAAACGGTTCATTTCATTCTGCATCAAGCCGGTAACCCTCGTATTCATCATCAATTGAAAGGAGTCCAGCTTTTCGGCTTCATTCAATATGGCTTTAAGCAGATGGTTTTGAGGGACATGTATCCCAACATGATCGACAGGCCATTCCGGGATAATGCTTTTGAATATTTGGCCGTCATGCCAATATTCAATTTGTTCCATCCTAAGCAAGCCAAGTTTTTCCACACTATTGAATAAACCGTGCTTTTTAAGAATGCCCTCTCCTTCATCGTTCAAGAACTCGCCCCTGAACTCCCTTGAAACTTCAGAATGCCTTTCAAGCAATACGACTGAAATGTCCTGCTTGGCCAATAGGTAAGCCAGCAGGGCACCTCCAGGACCTGAACCGACTATGCATACATCTGATTTAACCATCATGCCTCTTCACCTGTTGTCTATTTTTATTTAGGATAAGCCGTGATGCGTATGTCCTCACCAAACGTTTCCACGCCAGAGAAGGAAACATCCATCGCTTCATCCATCGTATCCACATTCATGCCAGTATACGGTGTTAGTGAGTTTCTGCCGCCCAATAGTTTAGGGGCTATATAAATCAAGTATTTATCGATGAGCCCTTCCCTAAGGAATGAGGCATTCACTTCGCTTCCGCCTTCCAGCAAGACATCCGTAATCCCCTTTTTATACAGCTCTTCCATTAATGCCGTTAGATTCAGTCCCGTCTCGTTTTTGGGGACGAAAATGAATTCGATCCCTTTTTCACGTAAAAGGTCCATTTTATCCGCAGGTGCATTTTCCTGCGTTACGATCAAGGTCTTCGCATCTGATACTTCTACAACTTTGGCATCCAATGGAACCCGTAATTCACTGTCTAAGATGATCCGGATCGGATTTTCCCCTCCGCCCTCCGGAAGTCTGGTCGTCAGTGATGGATCATCGGCCAACACAGTCCCGATACCAACTAGGATGGCATCCACCTCATCACGGAGCAAATGAACGGAATGACGTGACTCTTCTCCTGTTATCCACTTTGAATGGCCTGTGTGGGTTGCAAGTTTTCCATCGAGCGTCATCGCATACTTCGATATGACAAATGGACGATCCGTCAGCATATTGTGAATAAAACGCTCATTCAGCCTTTGAGCTTCCTTTTCCAGGACGCCGACTTCAACTTCAATGCCTGCATCCTTTATGATCGATATTCCTCTGCCGGCCACTTCCGGATTCGGATCTTGAGTCGCAACCACCACTCGCCGGACACCTGATTCTTTCACCAAATTGGCACAAGGAGGCGTCTTTCCATAATGGGAACAAGGCTCAAGAGTCACATAAAGCGTTGCACCTTCTGCATACTCACCCGCCATTTTAAAAGCATGTACTTCCGCATGCGGTTCACCCGCTTTACGGTGGATCCCTGTCCCGGCTATCACACCGTCTTTCACTATGACTGCCCCGACCACTGGATTTGGATTCGTCTTTCCTTTAGCACTGGCTGCCAAATCCAGTGCCAGCTTCATGTAATATTGATCATCATTCATTCTATAGCTCTCCTTATACAATCAAAGTTGGCTTCTTTTTGGGAATATGTCCAGACTTCTTGACCTTTGTATCGAGATAGAAACTATTATCTTCCGTCAAACCGCCCCATAGCGGAATATGGTCCTTTGCCGCAAGTCCATGCTTCATGAGGGCATCCAGCTTTTTGGGGTTGTTCGTGATTAAAGTAACCGGATCCTTACGCAGTTCCCTCAATACGCGAATGGCTCCCTCGTAAGATCGCGTATCATCTTCGAATCCTAAAGCCTCATTCGCCTCGACCGTGTCATAACCTTCCTGCTGAAGCAAATAGGCAAGAGATTTGGAAAATAGGCCAATCCCTCTTCCTTCATGGTCCGCAAGGTAAAAAATGGCCCCGCACCCATGCTCGGCTATCATCTTCATCGATTGGTGGAGCTGGTAGCCGCAATCACAGCGTTTACTGCCGAAGATATCACCTGTGTGGCAGATGCTATGCATCCGGACAAGTGCATCCTCCGACTTTTCAAAATCACCATAAACCAATACGGAGGATTGCTGTCCAAAAGCGAGGTTCGCTTCCGAAAGAGAATCAAGCACCGTATCCTTGTCATTATCCGCACCGTCAAGCTGAAGCCATGTATACCATTGGAAAACTGTTGAGAAATCTCCTTGTTCAACCGGCAGGTTCACAGGTCCCACAAGGCATATATCAGCTTTACCGAGGGTTTGGATGATATTCATTTTATCTATTAAAAGGTCTTTTGTTTCCTGGGTTATTTTCATGTTAACATCACCTATTTTATAATTTATAGTGTGCCTTCTCCTTACTTTAGGTAAGTAAGTATATTACTATACACTATACCTGTCAATGAAGCAGTTTACAAATAATAGTGTGTCTTTGATCATAATTTTCAAGAAGTTATTTTGCAGAAAAAGGTCATTCAAAAACCGCTATCATATCGGCTGGCCTTTATACATATTTTAACGTATAACGAAAACGTGTCTATAGACAGACCTAATGAAAGGAAGGAAACCTTTTGGAGGATTTCCCTTATTTTTTATATGATCCTATCCTATTTCCGCCTCACGCCAGGAATCGGACATTGCGTCCCTACTTGGCAACCAATCCAGATCTGCTAGTCAAATCGGCAAAGACCTCGCAATCTTTGATGCTTGATGTAAAAAAAGTCATGGATACTATAGCCACATCCAAGCCTTTCTCGAACCGGTTGATGACTGCTGCCCAAGCATCGCAAAAAAATGTCGTGATCGATATGATCCGAAAGATAGGAATTAAGAACGAACCTGATATCACGTATAACCCCGATGGGATCCGTTTTGATTTCTATCCTAAAGCAGGGGAAGAAAATTGCCATATCATCGTCAGCTTGAAATGGAGGGATGCATAACGTCCGTCCAACACCTTTTTGGTAAAAAAACCGAAGCCTATTTTCGGCTTCGGATATTTGGGTTCATCTTGTTTTCGTTTCAAAGGTTTCAACCAATAGTGCAAGCGTGCGTGCCATGACACCGGTAGCCCCCGATGTGCACAATTCGGAGTTGCTCGAGGTTGTGGAAGTTCCGGCAATATCCAGATGGACCCACGGAGTGTCTTCGGCAAATTCACCGATGAAGGCGCCGCCCATGATTGCATGTCCCGCCCCTCCAGGTGAATTATTCAAATCCGCTATTTTACTATTGCGTACCCGCTCTTTATCCTTTTCCGTAATCGGCAATCTCCAAATGGGCTCCCCGGCCTCCTCTGAGGCTTTGACCACTTGTTCATAGAATTCCGTGTCATTTGTCATTGCACCCGTCATATCCATGCCCAGCGCCGTTATGACACCACCCGTTAAAGTCGCAACGTCAATAAGATAGTCAGCACCATGATGTTTAGCGTAAGTCATGGCATCCGCCAAAACCAGACGGCCTTCCGCATCCGTGTTCAATACCTCTATCGTCTTGCCGCTCATGGCAGTGATCACGTCATCGGGCTTGAATGCATCACCGCTGATCATGTTATCGGTGGAAGGAATGACCGCCACGACATTTTGGTCCGGTCCCAATTCGCCGATGATTTCCATTGCACCTAAAACGGCTGCCGCACCGCCCATATCCGTCTTCATTCCAACGATACCAGCCTTCGTTTTCAATGAGTATCCACCCGTATCGAATGTGATCCCTTTACCGACCAACCCGATAACATCCTTCCATTCATCCTTACCTTGATACTTCAGGACGATCATTTTCGGAGGCTCGACCGAACCTTTATTGACAGCAAGGAGTGCGCCCATTCCCAACTTGAGCATGTCCTCCTTCTCGAGGATCTCCACTTCAAACCCATAACGTTCGCCCAAGGCAGATGAATAATCCGCCAAATCCGTGGAAGTCAGCAAATTGCCTGGTGTATTGACCAAAGTTCTCGCTGAGTTCGTCGCCCTTCCGAATATCCTCCCTACATGAAGCGCGGCACCGACCTCTTCTTGATCAAATTCACTGTAAACCGTAATCGATTCAAGGCTTTTTTCGACCTGGTTCGATTTTTGCTTGTATCCGTCAAACTTATAGGAAGCAAGTTCAAAAGCCTCGGAACAAGCATGGGCTGCGTCCAATGCATCCAGATTTTCAGTCGTGAATGTATCCAACGCGATCGAAAGTGTCGTAATCTTGGATTCTTTAATCGTCTTACGCGCTTTTCCTAACGCTTCGCGGAGCGTTTCAAAAGATAGCTCCTTTTCCTTGCCCAATCCTACAAAAATCAATCTCTTTACGCTTAATTTACCTAATGTATGTATTTTGACCACTGATTTTTTCTTGGAAGAGATTTCCCCGGCTTTCACCAACTCTGTCAGCTGGCCATCCAATCGTTCATCCGCTTCTTTTCCTATCCCTGTGAACTTTACGGGTCTGTCAAATACGCCTAGAATCAGGCATTCATCAATCAAATCAATATTTAAGGAATTTTTTACTGTGAACATTCTGCTACCTCCTCCATTCTATTACATTCATTATAACGAAATCTTCAAAAATTTTCGAATAAGGTCCGCGAAAATAATAATAACAAGGTATATTGTTTAGAATGGGTGACTTTAGAGTAATAGTATAAGAAAGATCATATTTATACCTATACCGGCAGGGAATCGACAGGACTGAATGGAACTAATAATAAGGGCCTTATTCCGAACAGGATGCATTTACCCATATATGGATTTCATCTTTACTTATAACTAGAAAGAAGGCTGATACTCTTGGAATTATTACTCAACTTCCCTTTAATCGCAGCATTGATTGCCATTTTCTTTGCTCAATTCATCAAAGTGCCAATCCACTTCATAGCATTTCGTAAAGTGAACTGGTCACTCATTAACTCCACAGGCGGTATGCCAAGCTCCCACTCTGCGGCCGTATCAGCCCTGACCGTGGCGGTAGGGATCGAAACCGGAATGGATTCCCCTGTATTTGCCGTTGCCGCGATCTTTGCAATCATCACGATGTTCGACGCGACAGGAGTGAGACGGCAGGCAGGAGAACAGGCAGCCGTCTTGAACCAGCTCGTTACCGACTTCAATACCTTTGTCGAGCAAGCAAAGAACTGGCAGAAAAAAGCTGATAAACAGAAACAGCAGCAATTAAAGGAACTGTTGGGCCATAAGCCAATCGAGGTATTTTTCGGAGCCTTGACCGGGGTATTCATTGCATTGGCACTTCACTTTTTCATCTTTCAAGGGTAGGTGTTCAATTTGAAAATAATCTCTCTTTGCCCCAGCAATACGGAACTATGCACATATCTAGGAATCGAAGATCAGCTGATCGCCATCGATGACTACTCTGATTGGCCTGAAACCCTACAGCATCTTCCTAAGGTGGGGCCCGACTTATCAATCGATATCGATCATGTGGAATCACTAAAACCCGATTTGGTGCTGGCTTCACTGAGTGTACCGGGTATGGAAAAAAACATTGAGGGGCTAAAAGAACGGAACATCCCCCATATCATCTTCAACCCGCAATCGCTTGAAGATATCGCAAAAGATTTACTGACCTTGGGCGAGGCGATGGATCTTAAGGAAAAAGCAGAGGAACAGGCTGCCAAATTCCGTGATGCCATCCTTCAATATAAAAACATCGCCGATAAAATCGAAACAAAGCCGTCCCTGTATTGGGAATGGTGGCCTAATCCCTTATTCAGCCCCGGGGGAGTTAATTGGCTTTCCGAAATCAGTACGCTTGCGGGAGGATATAACCTTTTCGAGGATGTCGACATGGCAAGCATTCAAGTTACTTCCGAAGAGGTCCAAAAAAAGGATCCCGACCATATTTGCTTAGCATGGGTCGGTGTCCCTTTACGTAAAGTAAACCCTGCGCTTGTCAAGAAACGGCAAGGGTGGACTGATATGAAGGCCGTCCGGAATAACCGTATTCATATCATGGAAGAACCTTTATTCTGCCGGCCTTCCCCGCGTTTGCTGGATGGGCTGTCCATATTGGCAAAGACTCTGCATCCTGAAGCCTACAAAGGCATGCCCTAAGGGCGTCCCAAATGAAACAGAAAAGGCTGCCTCAATTGAGGCAGCCTTTCACTTTCCTCTTTAAAAAGCAAAGGAAGCTACATTCTCATTCAATGTTTTCTCAGCGATTTTCGGCTTGAATACCTGCTTGATCTTGGTTTCATTCAACCTGCTTAACTGTTGTTCGGATAACTCGCCGTTCCCTTTTTGGACAACATATACTTCAAGGGTTTTCTTTCCCCAGTTCTCGTACACATCCTGTACCGTTTCGTAGTATAGATCCAGGTGATTCCCTTTGATCGCACCACCCTTGTCCGCTACAACCCCATATCCATAGCCCGGAATCCAAAGGATGGTTCCGAGAGGGAATACGGCAAGATCGGCGGCAATGGTGGAAAACAGATCCCGTTTCACTTTCACCCCTGAATATGTAATTCCATAAGATGGGCTTTCCGGGTACTTTCCGGTTGATTCATACCCTGCTGTATATCCTGTAGCCAAAACTTCATGCTTCGGGTATTTCGAAAGCTCGATTGCCTCCGCTATCGTCGTGGGACCATTGCTCGCGGATGCCGATGCCATTAGCGTTGCCACTTGCCCCCCACTATAAATCGCTTTATATTCGAGACCAAGCATTCGATGTTGTCTCATTGCCTCTTCAAAAGGATGATCTTCAGGAACTGCCCCAAAAACATGATTCAAGGTCGATTCGATGGCCAGGATAAATAATATGATAATAGCAACCCTCAAAAATAATGCCTTCACAATCTTCATATGTATCAATTCCACTCCTCTCACAAGGATATTTGTTCCCTTTACGGAGTGAAAGTATTCATAAAGCATGGAAAGAACCAATTTTTCTTACAAAAAAGGCTCTTTTCGTAAAGATCGTTGTTTATAAAACGAAACTATTCGATTGATTGGAGCGGAAGTGCCAGACTGCCTGCGGGAGCAGCGGGACAGGTGAAGACCCCACAGGGTTTACGCCAAGGATACTCACCGCCCCGCGGAAAGCGAGCATCTGGAGCGGAAGTGCGAGACTCATGCGGGAACAGCGGAAAGCGAGCATCTGGAGGGGAAATCAACCACACCGCACTACTTAGTGAATAGCAACAAAGTATGCGAAAACAAAAAGGACCGTCCATACATGACGGCCCTTCCCTTATTAAAACATTTGATATCCTTTATTCCTTAGAATCCTGATGACCACACCAGCTAAAACCGCACCAAGCAGCCCGCTTGATAAAATAATGATGTCTGCCGTATGCAGGGATGTAAGGTTCGTACCAAGATTGGAAAAAGATATTCCCGGATTCCTAAAATATTCTATTAGCTTTGTTTCATTGACAATGATGATGAAGACGATTGGAAATAAGAAGACCATGATCCACGAAGAACGAAAGAGCATATTCAGCAAAAAGCCAATTCCGAAAAACAATATGAAAAATAAGAGTATTGAGATAATTAAAACAGGCAATGGCATGTTATTCTTGACCCTCCTTAAAAGCGACACCTTTAGTTTACTGAAAAAATAATTGCTGCGTCAACGACTTATACCAAATAATACCGAAGAAAAGATAATTACCCAAATTACAAGAATAGTTTATATGATGTATATCCAAATTGATCTCCCGGATTCAACCCGTCAAGCATCGTCTGCATTCTTTCCTTTTTAAAAGCTAAAAGCTGTTCCAATAGCAACGATTGCTTCCCTTCCTTCATGAGTAAATCAGGGTGATAAAATTTAGCTTCATATAATTCATCCAATTGAGCATTTACTTCAAAACTGAGCGGTTTAAGTAAAAATATCAACATATTATCACTTATATCCCCTTTGATGACTCCGCTTCTCACTCCTACGATGCCTTCGATTTCTGTATGAATGCCCGTCTCCTCCAGCACTTCCCTTACGACAGCTTCATCGACGGTTTCATCATTTTTGACAAAACCTGCCGGAAGCGACCATTGCCCTTTCAATCCGCCATACCTTTTGTTCACGACAAGCCACTCACCTTTATCCGATATCACAAGGCCGGACACTGCCAGCCAAACATTTTTGCAACGTTCCACCAAAACCCACTTCCCCTACATTCATTATTTAGTAAAGATGATGCCAAAGATAATTTCCTTGATCAAACTTCGTCATCCCCATTATATTCCACACAAAAAAATTGCATACTCCGCTATGACACACTCATCGATGGATGGGATGCCAATGAAAAAGCCATTCAGGGACAATCCCCAAATGGCCATTATTGATCTATCAAAAAAATTAAAGAACGTTGAATTTACCTTTTTTAGCAACAAGTGAGGCTCCGCCAATCATTAACAATGCCCTGTTATCAACCATTTTCTTCATGAATGATGCAGTCTTACCTGTAACTTTCTTGCCGAAGACAACACCAATCGCATTATCTTCACCGAGTGAACATACCGTTCCTTTGTTTTCGAAGGTGAACGTTTCCAGGTCGCTTTCGTTACGAACCAATTTAGTCAGGTTCTTTGCAATGACCTCACCTTGCTGCATCGCTATTTGTGCAGTAGGTGGATATGGACGATTAATTTCCTCGTTGATGATCAAAGCGCAATCCCCTACGATGAAGATATCGTCATGCCCCGGTGCCCGCATGTCAAGGTTCACTTTAATACGTCCGCGCATAGCTTCAAAACCGGAAGCTTCTATCACGGAGTTTCCACGTACGCCAGCTGCCCATACAACGGTGCCCGCTTTGATTTCTTCCACTTCATCTTCGCCTTTCGCCACGATGATGCCTTCAGGAGTCGCCCCCTTGATCGGTGTGCCGATTTTGAATTCCACACCTTTTTTCTCAAGGTAAGATACTGCATAATCCACCAATTCCGGATCGAAGCCAGGAAGGACGGCTGGAGCTGCCTCCACACAGTACATGCGGACCTTTTGGAAATCGATGTCGTATTCTTTACAAAGTTCAGGGACACGGTTAGCCAATTCGCCAAGGAATTCGATACCCGTAAATCCTGCTCCTCCAACAACGATCGTCAAGCGGTCTTCATTCTTTTCGACCTCAGTACTGTACGTCGCGAATTGCAATTGGATATGGTCACGGATTTTACGTGCCGTGTTCACGTTAGAGATAGAGAAAGCATATTCTTTTAGCCCCTGGATTCCGAATGTTTCCGATTCAGGTCCAAGACCAATCACTAAATAATCATAAGAAATTTCGCCGTTTTCAAGGATGACTTTTTTGTTCTCCGTTTTCACTTCCAAAACGGAATCCTGGATGAATTTAACTTTGCTGTTAATGACACTTTTGATTGGATAGCGCACACGATCATGATGAAGCGTTCCAGCGGATGCTTCATGCAGCCATGTTGTTTCATAGTGGTAATCATTTTTGTTAACTAATACGATTTCTGCTTCATTTTGACCTAACGCCTTCTGTAAGCGAGTAACAGTCATCAATCCACCATAACCTGCTCCTAAAACAACGATTGTTGGCTTTTTCAAAAGTATTCTTCCACCTTTACGATATTTTCTTGTGATGCTTTCCATAACTAAAATATATTGTCTATCTTTATAATTTCCATTATAAAAAGCACTCTTATACATTTGTGACGTATTTCACGTAACACTTCATAAATGTCATAAAAAATTCATAAAAAATTTACCAAATGATATCTAAGTAAATATTAGTCTTTTTCCTTACCTTTTTCAAGTAACAAACCGAACTTTTTCGGGTTAAAATATAGCCGGAAAACATTACTTTTCACCCAGTTGCGACCATATTTATACGATATGCTCAACATTGGCAAAGGGTAATTTCACCCGGATTTGAAAGCGGATACAGAACATCCATCAGGAAACTGCGCAAATATAGTCAAAACTTTCCCACTTTTCTAACTTTCTCCGTTTTTTAAAAGATCATCTATGTTAAAATAAGAGAATAAATTTCAGCAAACCTAGTATATCGGAGGGATAACGTTGGAAGTTAATGAAAAAGTTTATGATATTACAATCATTGGCGGAGGCCCGGTTGGATTATTCACTGCATTTTATGGAGGAATGAGACAGGCATCCGTAAAAATCATCGAGAGCCTGCCACAATTAGGCGGACAATTGTCGGCCCTTTATCCTGAGAAATACATCTATGATATCGCTGGTTTCCCAAAAGTGCGAGCTCAGGAGCTAGTGAATAATTTGAAAGAACAAATGGCAAAGTTCGAACAGGATGTCGTCCTGGAGCAAGCCGTTCAAGAAGTGGAAAAGCAAGCCGATGGAGTGTTCAAGTTAACGACTGATAAAGAAATCCATTACTCCAAAACGATTATCATCACAGCTGGAAATGGGGCTTTCCAACCCCGCCGCATCGAAATTGAAGATGCAAAAAAATATGAAAACGGCAACCTTCACTATTTCATCGATGACCTCAATCATTTTGCCGGCAAAAAAGTGGTCGTCTTCGGCGGTGGGGATTCAGCAGTGGACTGGGCCTTAATGCTGGAGCCGATTGCCGAGAAAGTGAGCATCATTCACAGAAGGGATAAGTTCCGTGCCCATGAACATAGTGTAGAAACACTTAAAAATTCAAAAGTGGAAATAAAGACTCCATACATACCTGCAGAGTTGATTGGTACAGACGGACGTATCCATACAATTGTCATCAAGGATACAAATGGTGACGATACAGAGACGATGGATGTAGATGCAGTCATCGTCAATTACGGCTTCGTTTCTTCTCTTGGTCCCATTAAGGAATGGGGACTTGATATCCAGAAGAACAGCATTTTGGTGAATTCCAGAATGGAAACGAATATTCCGGGGATTTATGCAGCAGGCGATATTGCAACCTATGATGGCAAAGTAAAATTGATTGCCAGTGGTTTTGGTGAGGCACCCACTGCCGTCAATCATGCCAAACAATATATTGACCCAAAAGCAAAAGTTCAGCCGATGCACAGTTCTTCCATGTTTTAATTATATTACGCAAAAACCGGCTTTCATGGCCGGTTTTTTTTTGTCCCCAATTCGATGATTGTGGATAAGTTTTTTCAATTAGTTATCCACAGTGCTTACCCTTGTCATTATATTGGGTAAAGAGTAGGAGAAGCCATGAAAGGGGAATGCATCCAAGAATATTTTAATTGCAGGGGCTAACGGCACGACCGGAAAGCAGATCATTGGGGAATTATCAAAAATTGCAATTGACCGTATACGGGATGACAAGGAAAGAGGAACAAGCTCAAACGATAAAAGAACTCGGCGGGCATCCAATCTTGCAGATTTAGAGGGAAATGTGGATAAAGCAGTGGATAACATGGAAGCCATCATTTTTGCCGCCGGATCCGGACCCGAAACTGGGCCGGATAAAACGACAGCTGTGGATAAGAATGGTGCCATTAAACTGGTTGATGCCGCCAAAAAGAAAGGGTTCGAACGTTTTGTCATGTTAAGCTCAGTCGGTTCTGATAATCCGGAACAAGCCCAAGAAGAAATGCACCATTATCTTGAAGCAAAACATGATGCCGATGAACATTTAAAGCAAGCGGGCTTACATACACGATTGTCCGGCCGGTTACTTTGACAAATGAACAAGCGATTGGCACAATCTTTGCGGATGAGAAAGTGGATCATACTGATAAGTCCATTCCAAGAGCCGATGTCGCACCGTTCTTGCCCAATCTGTCACAGAGGAAAAAACGTTCCATAAAACATTCGAGATATTCAGCGGCACCCTCCCAATCAAGGAGGCCCTGAACAATATGTAAGGCAGTATGGAAAAGGGGCACTTGTTAAATTGCCCCCTGGACTAGACTGTAGAAACATTCAAAGAAAAGCATGTTTGCCTACCGTTTTTTTTAAAAAACGTAGTTGATTTCAGAAATCCGCTCCCTTTCCGCCGACTGTTTGCCAAGCGTCTGTTTGGTCTTGGCTAGCCAGTTATTCGGCAGGAGTGTCGCAAATTTCTTCATTTACAATAAAAAACAGTAAGGATAATCTAGTCTCGTGTTAGGATGAGACCATCCTAATCCCTCTTGTAAAAAACAAACAAAGGAGGCACTTATTAAAGTGCCCCCTTTTCCATGTATTGGAGTTTACTTAGCAGTTCTCCGGCGTACCGGCATTTTTAGCCGTTTTGAAGGAAGACCCGCAACCGCATGAAGCGATGGCATTTGGGTTTTCGATCGTAAAGCCTCCGCCCATCATCGTTTGCTTATAATCAATTACCGTTCCATTCAATATATCTGCATCCTCGGAATTAACAAGGATCTTAATTTCAAACTGTTCCAACTGGCTATCTTTTTCTCCGGGCTCTTGTTCAAAGCCCATTCCGTAGGATAATCCACTGCAGCCTCCGCCTTTAACGGCCACTCTTAAAAAGGAACCCTCTTCACCATTATGTTTCATCATTTCTTTTATCTGAAAAGCGGCAGCTTCCGTTATTTGAACAACTTCACTCACAATAAATTCCTCCTTCTTCTGAATATGTGAGATAGAACCATTTCTCTTTATAGTATATACCAAAGAAATTCCCGCGCTCAATTTTCCAGCTTGGAAAAATTCATATTCCCCCACCTATTTTACCAACTAAAATTAGTCTATAACAATAGGTATAGGTATAATGGGCCAATTCGTTGAACCCAATCCTAAAATACAATAAGAGGTAATCACCATCGAAAGTATATATCCTCTATATGACAAAATCATGGAATGCCTTTTATGCAAACAAAAATCATCCAATTAAAAGGTACGGTCACGTTTTGTAAAAGTTGCTAAATATGACACGGACTTTTGTTCCATTCATGCTGATTCAGCCGTAAACTCACTTTACTATAATATTTTTGTATGCTCTCACTGCGGCTTTTCATATTCCGCGGATTTTTCCCGGTACCCCCCCCCCACTACAATGGAAATCATTTTGGAAAAAGTCAGCTCCCATGGGTTCCCCATCATTTTAACAAGGAAAGATCCATTAAAGACGCGATCAATACATACAAGCTGGCGAGTTATTGCGGAGCTTTAAAAAAGGAAAAACATATAATCTTTGCTGGAATCTGTTTACGGATAGCCTGGTTATATAGGATAAAACCAAATCAAGGAACAAGAAGAAATATTTTAAAGTTCGCCCTAGAGGAATACGAAGCATCGTATTCAACAGGGGACTTCAGCGTCACCCAGGTATCCGAAGCCAGGATCCTATATCTCGCTGGGGAAATCTTATGGAAGACAGGCCAGGAAAGGCAGCCATCAAGTACTTTCCATTCGTGTCCCAAAAAATGCCCGGAAAGCCTCTCTCATCCAGATGGCCAGACACCGCTTTCAGGAATTCAAACGGACCCAGGAAACAATCCACCCTTTGCTGCAGCACTGATAAAAAAAGGGCTGTCCCTTCCAGGAACAGCCTTTTATCCGCCGTGATGATTAAGACATTTCAAATTCATCAATGTACTTATATATTTTATCTACCAATTCATCCGTTGTGTCACCAAAAACCACTTCACCGTTTACAAGTGCATATAAGTTACTGGAGCATCTGCCGCAATGTCCCAGGCAACCATATTCTATGATATCCAAATTCGGATCCCGCTCCAATCTTTCGAGAGCCTCCTGAGCCCCGCTGGCTAGATTGCTTACGCAAAATTCAATAATCGGGTACATTGTTTCACCTCACAGTTACTAACAACTCATCTTATTACTTTTCCCATTAACAGTCAATATTTACGCATAAAAAATAAGCCTATTTCAAGATATCGGTTGTGATTTCCTTTTATATTCGTTATACTTTTGTCGGGGTACGTAAAAAAAGAAAATTATCTAATTTTTTATTCTTACTACAAATTGGGGTATATATATTTAATTAAACTTTTAAGGGGACCATTTGGGGGAATCCTATAGTTAAGTGCTAATCAAATTTTTCAAGAGATCAAATAAAGGGGAAAAAATCATATGAAGAATCTAGTCATACTTGGTGGCGGGTATGGTGGTATGCGCATGTTGCAAAGATTGCTGCCTAATCAGCTTCCTGAAAATGTGAGCATCACGCTTATCGACCGTAATCCTTATCACTGCTTAAAAACGGAATATTATGCTTTAGCAGCAGGTACCATTCCAGATCAGCACATCCGTGTTGCATTTCCTGAACATCCTCGCTTGAAGAACGTATACGGAGAAGTACTTTCCATCGACATGGAAAATAAACAGGTCATTATAGAAAATCAAGATCCTGTCGTTTATGATGATTTAGTCATTGGCCTTGGCTGCGAAGACAAATACCACGATATTCCTGGTGCAGACATACACACTTACAGTATCCAAACAATTGATAAATCACGCCGCACATATTCAGCTTTGAATAATTTAGGTGCCGGTGCAACCGTTTCTATCGTTGGTGGCGGACTGAGCGGTGTTGAGCTTGCAAGTGAATTGATTGAAAGCCGTTCAGATTTAAACGTTAAGCTATTTGACCGTGGACCGCATATTCTATCTGCTTTCCCAGAAAGATTAAGTACTTTTGTCGAATCATGGTTCGATAAACATACCATCGAAATCGTCCATCATTCAAATATTACGAAAGTTGAACCAAACCTTCTTTACAATGGCGACGAAGCCGTTCAAAGCGACGTCATCGTATGGACAGCTGGAATTCAGCCAAGCAAGATCATCCGCGATATGGATATTGAAAAAGACCGTCAAGGAAGAGCCGTTCTGACTCCTCAGCATTTCCTTCCTAATGATGACAGCATCTTTGTAGTCGGCGACTGTGCGAGCCTGCCTCATGCACCTAGTGCTCAATTAGCGGAGTCCCAAGCTGAGCAAATCGTCCAAGTCCTTGTGAAGAAATGGGCAAATGAACCACTTCCTGAAAGCTTCCCTACCATGAAATTAAAAGGAACATTAGGTTCCCTTGGGAAGAAACAAGGTTTTGGTCTTGTTGCAAATCGCCCAATCACCGGCAGAGTGGCACGCCTAATGAAATCAGGCATTCTGTGGATGTATAAATACCATAACGGTTGATTATAAACTGGCCCAATGAGCTGCATGCAGCCCATTCATGGGTCAGTTTTTCTTATTTCTTCCATTATATATCACACTCGCACTGAGTATCCATATTTCTCCATCGTTTCCACCACTTTTTTGAGACGGACATTTCCTTCCGCAACGATTTCACCTTCGATGAGGACCAGTGGATAAAATAAATCTTCCTCGATCATTTTCTCGGCAAAGCTCTTTTGCTTCAATGTTTCTGGTGGGTTATACATATCTATATAGGATATTTTGAATGGCTGCTCAGGAAATTTTCTCGTTAAAGCGGCTTCAAGCCACTCGCAGGTATCTTTCGAAGAGGGGAGATTCACACAACTGGCGCAAATTTGCTCCGCTCCATACACTTCTATCTCAATATCTTTCCTTACCATACTCTTCCTCCTTCAGCTTATTATAGTTGCTTCATTTGAATAATGTTTAAAACTTCACCTGTTTTCATCATACCAGAATAATATAGATTATATTTCCGCAAAGTTACAGTTGGATTTTTTATTACCTTCGCATTATAATATGATTAGGAAAGGAGTCGATTGCAATGTCTGAACAAACAATGGAAGTTCAAGTTCAAGAAGTCCTAGATAAGCTTCGTCCGTTTCTTCTTCGTGATGGCGGTGACTGTGAACTAGTTGACGTAGAAGATGGAATTGTAAAATTACGATTACTAGGAGCTTGCGGAAGCTGTCCTAGTTCGACCATTACGCTAAAAGCTGGGATTGAGCGTGCCCTTCTTGAAGAAGTTCCTGGTGTAGTGGAAGTTGAACAAGTTTTCTAATAGCCCTTTAAATATCATGCAGCGTATGGATGAAGGATCACTTCATCTATACACGTTCAACCTTTTTTCATGCAGGCCGGAATTTTTTTGCGGACTGTAATAAAAATAAAGCTGACTCGGCTTTTGCCCTATCAAATGAATTGATACGGCTTGACACGGGTCAGCTTTTTTATATGGCAAATGAACACGGCTCACGATTTCAAAAACTTCAATTCCTTTTTTTCCTGTTCAGAAAGGATTGCAGTATAACTTCCATCATTATCGATTTCCAATTCCTTCACATGGAATTCCGGAAATCTATCCTTCAATCCAGTGAGCAAACCTTCACTTTTTTCTGGAGATGCCAAGCATAAAACAGTTGGTCCTGCTCCGCTTAATGCCGCACCAAATCCGCCTTCATTGTGGACGACTTCTTCTATAAGCGCTAAATGAGGGACCAACTCCGCTCGATATGGCTGATGGAAACGATCACTTTGCATCATTTCACCAACAAGTTTCCAATCTTTCGATAGAACTCCTGCAAGCATTACATTTGCGGCTGCACTCCCGCTTATCGCATCTTTATAGGAAAGCGAATTCGGAAGGACATTTCTTGAATCCTCAGTTAGCAATTCAAAATGGGGAATGACAGCGATCACCTTAACTCCCTCGATCGGAAACGACACGACATCCGTCCTTTCCTCCGTATGAATGCCCACAACCAATCCACCATACACAGATGCCCCCGCATTATCGGGATGCCCTTCAAAGAGGGAAGCATGCCTATTCTTCTCCTCATTTGATAAATGAAGCTCACCAACGATGTTTGCCAATTCAATTCCCGCCACAATGGCAGATGCACTGCTTCCAAGCCCGCGCGCCAGTGGAATTTCGCTAGAGACGAAAAGCCGGCATGGGGAAAGTTCCTTTCCATAGGAGGCCGCCGTTTCCTTGGCAATTTGGACGATATAATTATTATCATCCCTTGGAAAAACAGACATTTCCTCTGAAAGCGGGACGACTTTCCAATGATCTGATGGAGATCCGTGTATTTCCAAGTAAAGTCCTAGCGCCAAGCCGATGGAATCGAAACCTGGCCCTAAGTTGGCCGTACTTGCTGGTACACGGATCAAGAACATCTCTGATTCCGCACTCATGCCTGTTTCACACCTTGCAGATGTTCTAAAATGACTTCTTCATCCATTGGCAGCAATGTAGGTTGAATCGTGCTTGTATTGACTGCCACATTCGGATCCTTCAATCCATTTCCAGTCAATACAGCAACAATCTTACTTCCTTTTTTGATTTCACCGCTTTTTAATTGTTTATAGATACCTGCAATGGAAGCACATGATGCCGGCTCTGCAAATACCCCTTCTTTTTTAGCAAGGAAATGATAGGCTTCCAGAATTTCTTCGTCTGTCACCTCATCAATTTTGCCTTTGGATTCATTTGCCGCTTCCACAGCAAACTTCCAACTTGCAGGATTTCCAATCCGGATGGCCGTTGCGATCGTTTCTGGATTTTCAATAATGCTATCCCGGACAATTGCAGCCGCTCCTTCAGCTTCGAACCCTCTCATTTCAGGAAGGCCCGTTTGTTTCGATTCGTTATATTCCTTAAAGCCTTTCCAGTAAGCCGTTATATTCCCTGCATTCCCGACTGGCAGCGCCAAAATATCCGGTGCGGAGCCGAGAGCATCACAAATTTCGAAAGCAGCTGTCTTCTGCCCTTCAATCCGGTATGGGTTGACCGAATTCACAAGAGTTATCGGTGAACTCTCACTAAGCGAACGGACGATCTTTAAAGCTTGGTCGAAGTTCCCTTCGATCGAGATGATTTCCGCTCCATACATAACGGCTTGGGCAAGCTTGCCCATGGCTATTTTACCTTCCGGGATGACGACGATACAGCGCAGGTTGGCACGGGCCGCATAAGCTGCTGCAGCTGCAGATGTATTCCCTGTGGATGCACAGATGATCGTGTCGCTGCCGTCTTCTATCGCTTTGGCGACGGCCATGACCATTCCGCGGTCCTTAAATGACCCAGTTGGATTTGCCCCTTCATATTTTACATGTAAGTCGATTCCCCACTCTTCGGATAATCGATTCAGTCTGATTAAAGGTGTATTGCCCTCCAAAAGGGTTAGTGCAGGCGTATTTTCATTGACGGGTAAAAAATCTTTATACGTGCTTATAAGTCCTTGCCAGCTCATTTGATGTCCTCTCCTTCAACTCTGTATGTGCTTTTCACTTCTCTTACCATATTGTAATCATGTAATTTCTGTATTATTTGCTCAAATGCAGCCTTTGTGGCAGTATGCGTAACTAATACGATTTCGGAAGATTCCTTTTCATCCAGCGGCAATTGAAGGATTTTATCGAATCCTACCCCGTGCTCGGCAAATAAATTCGTGATTTTGGCTAAAACGCCAACTTCATCCTGAACATGTAACCGAATGAAGAATTTAGCGAAAATTTCAGTGGCATCTTTTAATTGTTTCGGGTATTGAGGTGCAACGGCACTGCGGCCATTTACGCCCAGCCTCATATTCTTGATGACCGTCACCATATCAGAAACGACTGCAGTCGCAGTAGGAAGACTGCCAGCCCCCGGTCCGTAAAACATCGTTTCCCCTACGGCTTCCCCATAAACGTATACAGCATTATACTCATTATTTACCGATGCCAACGGATGTGCTTCCGGAAGAAGTGCAGGCTGGACACTTACGTCGACCCTATCTCCTGCCCTGGAAGCGACCCCAATCAATTTCATTGTATAACCAAGCTTCTTGCTATATCTCAAATCCTCTTCGGATATCTCGGTAATGCCTTGTACCTCAACATCATTCAAGCCAATGTTCATTGAGAACCCGAGTGTTGATAGGATCGCCATTTTACGGGCCGCATCCAATCCGCCTACATCCGCTGTCGGATCGGCTTCAGCAAATCCCAGCTCCTGGGCTTCCTTCAATACGTCATCATAAGCTCTGCCTTCCTTGCTCATTTTCGTTAAAATGAAGTTTGTCGTTCCATTGACGATTCCCATCATTTTCGTGATGCGGTCAGAAGATAACCCATCGACAAGACCGCGTAAAATCGGAATTCCCCCTGCAACACTTGCTTCATAGAACAAGTCACATTGATTATCGGTGGCCAATTCCAACAGTTCCGGTCCATGTAAAGCCATTAGGTCTTTGTTGGCCGTAACGATATGCTTTTTATTTTTTATCGCTTCTATTAGATAGCCGCGTGTTTCTTCGATTCCGCCCATCACTTCTATTACAACATCAATCTCGGGATTCGAAAGGATATCCTCAGGATTGTCCGTTAACATTCCTTTTTCGACCGCGACAAGCCGCTCCTTCGTCGTGTCTTTCACTAGTATCTTCTTAATGGATATGGAACAGCCCACTTGATGCATGAGCTTGTCCTGGTGGCTTTCAATGATTTGTACGACTCCTGATCCGACTGTACCTAACCCTAATAAACCGATCGAGATGGCTTTCATATTTTGGTTCCCCCTTAAAACTGTTTGCCTGTAGAAAACATTTGTATTTGTATAGTAGACATTATAAGTTTAATTCACATAATTATCAATAGTTAGAAAAGATGGATGCACGAACTTTTTTCGTCCATCCCTTGAACGAGTAAGAACGGGTAACGTTTATTTTTTTTATGGGAAAACCATTTTGATGATTATTACTTAACGCTCTTCAATGAATCATTTGTACCCATTACAATATGTGGCTTTTGCACGGGATCCATCCATTTCAGTAAACTGAGGACATTGCTTTCGGCAGTGGCTGTACATCCCGCCGTCGGTTTTGTACCCCCTCTCCATATATGGAGAAAGATTGCACTGCCTTTTCCTTTTATGATGGGATCCGTATTATAATTGATGACCGCTCCATACCTATACAGTTCATGATTCATTCTTTCAAAAGACTTCCATTTAACTGCAGGATTTCCTTTATAGGTTTTCCACTTGTTATAATCCTTGGATGTCTGATCATCAATCCAGTAGTCATATTTGGTCGTTTTCTTATAACCCATTTTCATTCCGGCCGGCTTCGTTTCGCTTCCAAAGGCCGTACCAAAGGAAAAAATTCCAACCGGGGATTTCCCATCCCCCTCTTTTTTGCTCTTCGTGAAGCCGTTCTTCCCAATGACACCCTCCATCTTCTTCAATGCCCGGCGCCATTCCCCTTGTTTCTTCTCATAAGTTTGGATCGTTACCTTCGTATCACTCATCGATTTACCTGTCGCCGATACAACTTGGTTAACGCCTTCCCTCCTATCGAATTTCTTCAGAAGAGCTTTTTCATCAGTACTGAAAACCTCTTTTACATCTGCCATATTGATATATGCGGCCTTATTTGCGTGACAGATTTCATACCAGTTTCCAGTTCTCCCGCTTGCCGATAATTCTTTATTTTTCTTATACGTTTTTAACGTTTTACTGGCAGCCGACGCCTTTTCTTTCACATCCGCTTCAGACTTCATGACAATCTTGAATTGAGTCGATTCGCAATTTGTTTTCGATTCAGCTTTCACAAGATCCGCCGTTTGGATGATTAAAAAGGCTATAACGGCGGCCATCATCAATCTTTTCATAATCCCATCCTTCCGCAGTGATTAAATATCTAATTATTCTAAAAAATCTTGTTATCATCATAACATAGTAAGTAAGAATGAATCATATTTCTTTCCCGTTTTTATCTAAATCCAGTCAATTTTAGGCAAATCATAATGCTTGGCAGGGACCTCTGCCAATTCATAAAAATGTTTGAGGAAGGACTCATATTGTTGGGAGGATTTCGTGATCGATGCTATTTTATCCTCCAATTCATTCGACCTCGATTCCGTCGTTTTTGAGAAATACTCTTCCACCGTTTCAAAATAATGTATGGGAAACAGCATCCTCGAATATAACAACCGGGCTGAAAAACTGGAAAAGGGTTCTATGGACTGATATTCGTGAAAGAAATGGCCAATGCCCCGCTGATGGGTATGCACATTTTGAAAATAATGTTCCCTCACCCATTCCGCGACATCCCTGGTTCCGTGGTCGAATACCCAATCGAACGGATTTTTCATCCACTTATTGCTTTTCCAGGTATCATGTAAAAAACGTTCATAACATACCGTTCCGCTATCGACAATTTGCGGGGTATCATCAATTTCCGTGTCGACTAAATATTGAATCGCATTTTCACCTAGGACCATATAATAGGGAAAGGTTTCTATAAATAATTTTTCAAACTGGTTATCAGGATGGGCGTTGAGCTTATCCCGCCAAATCTTTTCTAACTGATCGATCCTTTGTTCCCAGAGTTCTTTCCATTTACCGATCCTTGAACAAGTTCGAATCGTTTCATTAATCGTTCTCCCACGCTGATGGAATCTTGCCAGACGTCTTCCCGGATTGAAATTTCTCGGACCTTCCAATGCCTGATTGGCGAGAAGGATGAATAATTGTTCATCCGCTTCCGAAACATAACTTCCATGATTGGCAAGGACAAAGGCGGATACGTGACGATCACCTTGTGAAATCAGATGTTGAGACATTTTATACCGTTCCACTAATTCCTCCTGCTCCATATTTTCAATGGGAACGATACTGTACACCTTATTTCCTGAGCGGAAGCTTGGAAACCTGACATTGGCTTCTTCAAGCTCCACCTGTATGCCATAATTATTAAAAATGATTTCTTCTATCATGGAATGGCCTCCTTCATCAAATGGATATAATAGAAATATTGGACATCATATACTTATATATATGTGGAATAACCCGTTTTCTGAATGATTATCGAAACCTTATTAGAAATTCCAATCAAAACATCCTCCATAGGTTTTCAGTTTAATCAAATCAAACTACCTGCATTAGAACTATCCCTTTAAAATATAGAGAAATGGGTGATGAAATGGCTAATATTGAACAATCAATGTCAGAAAAGACAGCTCGGAAATGGCTAATTGAACGAGGAGTGAAATTGGAGGATATCGCTGAGCTTGTCATGTATTTACAATCCGGCTACCATGAAAATCTCCAAATGTCCGATTGCCTTCACAATGTCGAACGTGTCCTTTCAAAACGCGAGGTCCAAAATGCCATCCTTACCGGCATACAGTTGGATATTCTGGCTGAGAAAAAACTGCTCGAGGAGCCTCTGCTGAGCATCATTGAAATAGATGAAGGCCTATATGGGGTCGATGAAATATTGGCTTTTTCAATTGTGAATGTTTATGGATCCATCGGCTTTACCAATTATGGTTTCATCGATAAACAAAAGCCGGGTATCTTAAAATATTTAAACGATAAAAGCACAGGTAAGGTGAACACCTTTTTAGATGATATCGTTGGGGCAATTGCCGCTGCCGCTTCAAGCCGGCTTGCCCATAGAACCGAAAATGCGGAATAAACGAATGATATTGACGACATGAAAAAACCAGGGCTGCATTCGCAGACCTGGTTTTTTTCATTCAAAGCGCCATAAGTCAAGGGTGTCCACCACATGCGTAGGCTGCTCCTTATATTGCTTTAAACGTTCTTTTGTCGTTACGCCAGTATGTACAAGCAGTGTATCGATCCCAGCATTAATGCCGGCAAGAATATCCGTATCATAGTTATCCCCAACCATGATTGTCTCTTCTTTAGGAACCCCCAATACTCTTAAGGCTTGCTCCACTATGACGGATTCTGGCTTTCCAATGAAAATCGGCTGTACCTGGGTCGAAACGGAAACAACGGAGGTCAAGGAACCATTCCCAGGCAAAAGGCCTTGCTCGGTAGGAATGGCAATATCACCATTGGTCGAAATGAAAACAGCACCATTTCTTACAGCAAGACAGGCTTTTGACAGCTTTTCATAATTGATGCCGCGGTCGATGCCCATGACCAGATAATCGGGATGCTCTTCCACAAGCTTCATTCCTTTTTCCTTAAGAGCCTCGATTATGCCTTCTTCACCCACCACATAGACCGATGCACCTTTCTTTTGTTCAGCTATGTAATTGGCAGTGGCCATGCTTGTCGTGAAAACCTGGTCATCCTCCGTCGATATGCCGATGCTTCTCAATTTATCCGCTACCTGTGCCGGAGTACGGGATGAATTATTGGTGACGAATAAATAAGGGATATCCCTTTTCCTTAAGTCATTAATAAACCCTGCCGCTTCCGCAATTTGTTCCGTTCCGCGATACATGGTGCCATCTAAGTCAATTAAATATCCTTTATACGACTTCATTTGAAATTCGCCTTCCTAACGCTGCTAGTTTTTAAAAGCTGAAACAGGTCCCAATTCATTCGTTAAATAGTTCCTCACCAAATCAGGGAATTGCTTGAATGCCTCGATATTTTCCGAAAATACGGCATGCAGTTCTTTGTGATTCACTTCAATGAAGTCTTGAACCAGCATTTTCCTTAATGGCAAAACCTTTTTGAATTGCATCGCTTTTTCTTCTGAAATCACTTTTTCATCTTGAAGGATATCGATAATATCCTCATAACTTCCTGGATCACGCATAATGAAACCATCAATTACCGCATTTCCTACATCCAACACGGAATCGATGGAAGTTTGTATAAGCCTTTCAGCGATAAGTTCCGAATGGTTTCCATCCCAATTATCCTGCCCCTCAAAAAGTCCAAGCTGCTTTTCAAGAAAACCTAATATTTGTTCAATCTTTTGGCGGTCTACAAAGTACATTTTTTCCAGATCCTTTCTGATCTAAGATGATATAGGGAATCATTGGTTGAATGAGCGGCATAGTTAAAAACGCTGTACCGAACCAACCTTATTCCTTGATAATACCATAGCTTCTCCCTTACTCTCAATTCCTTCAACCACACATTGCCTATTCTACGCGGGTGCATTTCCAGACGTACACTCCCCGATTCCATTTATATTCTTGCCATTTTCATTTAATCGATGAATGCCATTATTGCTGGAGCGAAGTTCTTCAGCTGAAGCCCGAAAAATGTCTGTTCCCCTATTGAAGTCACTTTGTTATGATGGAACTACAAATGTGAAGATACGAAGGGAATGATATTATGGAAGATCGCTTTTATTTATACAATGACGTCGTTGATTCAAAAACCCGGTTCATAAGCTTCATGGGAGAGGAATCAAGATTCGATCTGGCCATTACGGCAACCGATCGTTTCTATGGAAAGAAGCTTGTTTTAAACATGCAGAGTAACCGTTTCGCGATTATTGGGCCTGATGATTTGGAAGAGGAAGGCTATCTTGAGCATGCCTTTCAATTGTCGGAAGCGGAAGCCGAAGAACTTCGTCACTTTTTAATGGAAATCGTCTGAGTGCTGAAGTTTTTTAGCTTAAACGGGAAACCTACTGAGTGTAAGACCGATTACATGAGGGGGGATTATCTTGGACAAAGAAGAATACCACGATTTTTCCAATGTCGAAAAACAGAGGGATTATTTAATTCCTGAAGAATTTCCCGAAGGACCTTTTGGATCAGCCATAGCAAAAGATGAACCAGTTCAGAATAAAAATACCCCGTGGCAGGAAGGGCAACGATATCAAAGTGCCTTTAATTATGAAAATAAATCGTTACATGAGGGTATGCCTCGACAATATCCTGGGGCACATCCGACACATGATGATTCAGAAAAAGACGAACAGCCTCCATATAAAGGATATGGCAACTCTTAACATGGAAGGCCAGAGTGAATTCTGGCCTTTTTATTTCTTTATTTTCTTCACGACGAAATAAGGACAGCCAAAATTGCAGTATTCATATAGATATTCACTAAGCGTGCTTATTTTCGTATCAAAGGTGGCTTTCTGATTGGAATCATCAAAAAATCCACGCAGCCTCAATTGCCCGTAACCCCAATCGCCCACTATATAATCATACTTCGTTAAAATCTCACTGTATCTGGCTTTAAACGCTTCTTCGTTATAGCCTTCCCTTTCATCCTCAATTATTTCATAGGTCATGTTATTGATGTTAATCATTGTTTTCACCTCTCATATATACATTCCTTCTTTAAATTATAACTGATTCCCCATCAATTACTAAGCGAAAAATAGAGAAATATGTTCATCCTAAAGTTATGGGGGTGTTATTGATGAAAAAAACGATAATAACGATAGGTTTAAGCTCGATTATTGCACTATCCGGATGTGCTGATAAAGAAGAAGACCAGGGGCTAGGTGCAAAAAACAATGCCGGTAACCCAACAAACGTAAATAATCCAACTCAATATTATGACGAGGATTATCGTAATAATGACAATAAAAGTGATGATTTCGGTTTTACCCGCACAAATAGTGCAACCATTGACGGCCGTAACATTTCCAACAAAGCTGCTTCCATTGACCGTGAACAACTTTCTGATGTCATCTCTAAACTGAGTGTTCAGATTCCAAATGTCAATGATGCCGCTACCCTCGTTACTGATGAGGAAGTGCTTGTCGTATATGATACCAATGCAAAGGATCGGACGGAAACCGCAGACCAGGTTAAACGTACTGCCATGTCCGTCGTGCCTCGCTACTATCATGTCTATGTCAGTGATGATTATCAAACCCTTGCCCAAGATGTCGAGAACTTCGCTACAGTGAAATCCGGCAGCAGAGGGATTGACTATACGATTGAACAGACCATCAAAAGAATGCTGAAGTCGCCTCAAGGATACAAAATGAGTGACGGTGAAAATGAAAACGGCGAAATGGTTAACGATAAAAGAGATCATCACGATAACATCCATCAAAAAATGGATAACCGTTGAATACAAAAGGACCGAATTTTTTCGGTCCTTTATTTCACTCTATTTCAATAATTCTTCACCTTTGCTCTGCTTATGTTTTGCCGCAGCATTAACCTGTTCATCCGCATGGTAGGACGAACGGACAAGCGGACCTGATTCACAATGGCTGAATCCTTTTTCCAATGCACGTTCTTTCAGTTCGGCAAATTCTTCAGGCGTGTAGTATTTCAGCACTTTTAAATGCTTTTTAGTCGGCTGCAAATACTGGCCGATCGTCATGATATCCACATTATTGGCCCTTAGGTCATCCATTGTCTCAAGGATTTCCTCACGCGTTTCACCCAGCCCCACCATTAAACTGGACTTTGTCGGTATTTCCGGATACAGTTCCTTGGCTCTTCTTAAAAGCTCCAATGAACGATCATACTTGGCCTGAGCCCGTACACGGTCGGATAAACTTCTGACAGTCTCTATATTATGGTTAAGGATATCCGGTTTAGCATCCATCAAAGTCTTGATATTTTCAAACACCCCGCCCATATCAGACGGCAATACTTCAATTGATGTAAATGGATTTTTGCGACGGATTGCACGGACCGTTTCAGCGAAAACTTCAGCGCCTCCATCCTTTAAATCATCACGGGCAACAGCTGTAATCACGACATGCTTTAAATTCATCAAAACAACGGAATCGGCAACACGCTCCGGTTCAGCCCAATCCAATTCATTCGGACGTCCGGTTGTTACTGCACAAAAACGGCAAGCCCTTGTACAGATTTCACCTAGAATCATGAAAGTAGCCGTCCTTCTCACTGCCCAGCATTCGTGAATATTCGGACATTTTGCCTCTTCACAGACAGTATGAAGATTTTTCTCGCGCATCATATTTTTTAAACCGAGGTAATTTTCGTTAGTATTAAGCTTTATTTTCAACCAATCTGGTTTTCGAAGAATTTCTTTATTTCTAGAAGACATGAAAATGCCACTCCATTCTATAGAAATTAACACACCCTACTTTAACAATAAAAAAGCATTTATACAAGTTATAGTTGGTTTCCCATTATTTATTTTTCATGTTTATTGCCAAATCAGCAAAACTATAAAAGATGGATGGACTGATGTCTTTTAATAACGGAGAATATCATGAAAGGAGCCTGCCCCGTTGAAAAAATTATTCCTTCTAACGATAACTTGTTTGTTTATCTTGGCACCAGGCCAAGTCGCCAATGCTGCCGATACCCCTGATGTTTATGCCGGGAGAATGGCGCTATATAAAAATATGGAGGCTGCCCTCCAAATCCCGTGGTATTACCTTGCTGGAGCAGATCAATATGAGCACAGCCTAAGGGCCGCAAGAAGGGATTTAGAGCCGGCAAAAGGCTTTATAGGCATCCACATCGAGCCTTCAAAGTGGAGCGGGGCTCTCAATCCTGACTTAAACGATGTGAACCCGCTCACGATCACATTTTTTGATGGGTTGGGCCAGGATGGCAATGGTGATGGCAAAGCGGATATTACTAATGATACCGATCGATTGTATGCTTTTTCGAAGCATCTCCAAGCATATGGTGCAGATGAAGATAATATCCGGATCGGCTTGTGGGATTATTATAAACGCGATAAAGCCGTCAGCATCATTATGGGCAATGCCGAGATTTATAAGAAATACGACCGGTTGGATCTACATGAAAAAGCCTTCCCGGTTCCAGTACGGACTCATTATACGTACTTGAATACATGGGGAAGCGCTCGCGGATGGGGCGGAAGGAGAATCCATGAGGGCACTGATATTTTCGCGGATTATAGCCTTCCCGTTCGTTCCACGAGCTATGGAATCATTGAAATGAAAGGCTGGAATAAATTCGGCGGTTGGAGGATCGGGATACGGGATTTAAATAATACCTATCATTACTTTGCCCATTTAAGCGGCTTCGCCAAAGGGTTGAAAGTCGGTCAAATCGTCGAGCCCGGACAAGTCATCGGGGGTGTCGGCAGTACGGGCTACGGTCCTCCAGGAACTTCCGGAAAATTCCCTCCTCATCTTCATTACGGAATGTACAAAGACAACGGAATCACAGAATGGAGCTTTGACCCTTACCCCTATTTAAAATTGTGGGAAAGGAAAGATCTGGCCAAAAAGAAATAGTGAGCGGCGTGAATTTTACGCTGCTTTTTTTTGATTCGAACATAAACCCCTGAACTTGATGCATAGTTATTAGTAAAGGGGGCTAAAGCGTGTTCCGAAAAAGATTTCGAACGAAGAAATTCCAAAAAAAGGGGCCTCTTCCCACCCGAAAAGTATTTCTCTATTCATTTATCCTGTTCATCATATCAAGCATCATGACTCTTTGGTACGTGGACAAATCGATCGAACCCGTGATCATGAGTGTAGCCGAATATGAAATCAAAAGGATTGCAACCGAAACGATTCATGAATCGGTTGATGAGAATATAGCCAAGATTGACATGAACAAAATCATCACCAACACCAAGGGTGGTGAGGACTCCAGTTCTTCCTATAGCTTCAATCCAGTCATATATAGTGAATTGCGGGCTAACATCACGAAGGATATTCAAAAGAAGCTTGGAATCAAACAGGGAAACCCTTTTAAAACAGGTTCAGCCAAAATAAATGATGATCAATATAAAAGTGTGGTGTATTATATACCATTTGGTGTCGTAACCGGGAATAACCTCCTTTCCAATTACGGACCTGAAATCCCAGTGAAAATGTCAGTCATCGGGAATGTTGAATCGGATTTGAGGACAAAACTGACAAACGCAGGCATCAATAATGTTTATTATGAATTGATTGTGGACTTTGATGTCAATATTCAAATCGTCATCCCCTCTTTCACGAAGGAGACCAAGGTAAGCCAGGAAGTGACAGTCGGAAGCCTGCTGATCGAAGGTGATGTTCCAAGTTATTTCAGTAATGGAAACGGCTCGGTTGCACCTGCCATCATGAAGGAAAACAAGGAATGAAAAAGCCAGCTTATCCTTGAGGTTAGGCTGGTTCTTGTATCGAGACATTTCATGATGAGCAAATGCAGGTTTTTATTCAAGTCCACTTCGTAGGGCTCTTTTATCCGCTCTCCATCTTCTTCAAGTATCCTTATCATGGGGCGGTCTCCTATCCCTTCATTTTGAGAGGATACTACCCCTTTCCTCCCATCATTCAATTCGACGGATAGACCATTGGGATAAATGGCAACCGCCCTGCGGAAAGCCTCGGTGATCGCATTGTCGAACTTTTTCCCGACTCCGGCATAAAGGACTTCCAATCCTTGATGCGGCAGCATGGCCTTTCGGTAAACCCGATTGGAAGTAACGGCATCAAACACATCGGCAACGGCAATGATCTTGCCGAAATAGTGGATTTCATCCCCTTTTATCCCACGGGGATATCCAGATCCATCTAACCTTTCATGATGCTGATAGGCACAATTCGCAACTAAAAGTGAAACGGTATGAACATTTTTAATTAGATGAAATCCGTAATCGGCATGTTTTTGGATTTGTTCAAACTCCTTTTCCGTCAGCTTACCGGGTTTACGGAGGACTTCCAAAGGCACGAGCATTTTGCCGACATCATGTAAAATCGCTCCAAGCCCAAGAATTTCGAGATTCTTAACATTGATATTCAATTCCACCCCGATCGCCAAGGTATATTAGGTCACATTGAAGGAATGTGTGAAGATATAGTCATCGTATGTATAAACGTCGGCCAATAAAGTCATTAGCTCTTTATTCCTTTTCAGCTCGCCCATGATGTTCCGGACTATTTGAGTTAATTTGACGTTAGCCTGCTCTATCGTGAATGATCCATCCAGGTTCATTTTACTTTTCATGTCCAGGAAAGTGGTTTCAATCATATTAATGGCTTCTCTTCTATGTTTCCCGGAAACTGGGGGCTTCGGAATAATGTCATCCGTCCTGGAATCTTGAATGTAAACATAGGGAATATTAAGGGAAACCAGTCGATTGATCATCTTCTGCGTTAATCTAAGACCCTCGCACAATAGGATATGGCCCCGATCATTATAAATGTTTTTACCGAGCCTTGCTCCAGGTCTTAGGGACTTTGTAATAGCTTGCCTCATACTTGTACTCCGTTTCCCCATTCAATATTTATAATTAAAACCGATTCTTTCTTTATAAGTTTTATCGGAGCATATTTTTATAAATGAATCTGTTAGAACATATTTATTTATAAAATATTAGCATTTACTTTGATAAAAAAATAAGGCCCCCTTCGGAAGAAAGAAAGCCCACCTTTTCAAATCATTTTGATTAATGCCTCTTTACCAATCATTCCTGGATGTATGCCCTTTTCCACAGCCTCCCAGGTGACTGATTCAAGCGGCGCTTCCAATAACTCTTCAATCGATTTAACTCCTGTGGCCCTCCCTGCAAGGATTTTACGATCTCTCAATTTATCGTTCAGCAGTCCAACATCTAATGCACCGCACATTATATACCCTTTTTCGGACGCGACAGCAAGTAAATTCGTTTTCGGCAGTCGGACAGAAATGGCTAGGAATGTATGATTATCAAGAATTATTGGGATCATGTTAATCAATTTGGTTTCGCCCCTTCCTTCCCCATACTTTATGAAAAAAAGGGCAAAACCGTGATTTTTGAATCAGGGGTTAGTGTATATTTTCTTCAGCTTCCATAAAAGGATATCCCGTAAGAATTCCGGCAGTAAGTATTCCTTGCGATTGGAGCGATGGATACTTGGAAAGAAGTGCCCGAAAGTGAACATATCAGGTATTGCCAATTTATAGGACTTATCCGCCTGCAGTTTCTCTCCTTTTATAAGGATCCCTTTTACGATTCCATTCTCCATTTCGTTAAATTCAATTTGATCATATTGCATGACTCCCATGATTTTTCCGCGGAAACCGAAACCTTTCACCTGAATATGAGGCCACTCTTCATTTCTCGATTGCATCAAGATTTCCTTTAACTCATTCCCATCTACTTCAACGACGCAAGGATTGATGGGATGTGGGCAGATTCTGTGAATATCCCCTTTTGTGACAGGTCCCTTCGGAAGCCCCTCGAGCAGAAGACCTGCATTCAAAAAGGAACAATCCGCCTGACTCCACTCCCTTAGGGCCTCCACAAGGATTTCCGTCAAAGGACTTCGTTTGAACCAATCATTATCCAGTGCCACCGGTAAATCCACAGCAACCTGTTTTAGCGTTTCCCCTCCGGCCTGGTATATTTCTTCAATCCATGACCGTTCATTCTCCAATTCCAAAAAGTCATTGGTATCATAAAGAATGGCCCTCTTCTGGCTAATTTTCTTTTCCTGATTGACGGTCATTTCCACCTGTCCAACAAAAAAACCATATTTCCCTGCCCCGCAAAGGAGTGTGTCATTGATCAATTTACCTTGGTGGAGAATGTGGTGGGTATGCGCGCCAAGTATAATGTCAATCTCCGGAAAGTCCCTTGCCATCCTCTCATCATCATGGATGCCCAGGTGGGAAAGGATGATGATTACATCCGCCTCTGTTTTGACCCTTTCGAGCTGCACCTTTAACTCCATGAATGGTTCCGTTATTTCCCAGCCCATCGCAGAATAAAACTTTTGAAAAAAGGCTGTCAAACCTATCATCGCGATTTTGGTGCCTTTTGCCGTTGTATGTATCCAAAATGGAAGCGCCCATTCCGGCCTTTCATTATCACCGTAATAAATATTGGCTGCCAAGACCTTGAACCTTGCATGATCATATAAGGAGTCCAATGCATCATGAGGTAAAGTGATCCCTTCATTATTGCCGATGGTCACATATTGGTAGCCCGCATCATTAAGCTGTTCAATATTTCCTTTACCCAACGTACCTTCTGTATATGGATGCCAGCGGTCCACATGATCGCCTATATCCAGTATGATCGCTTCTTCTCCCGTTTCTTGATGAAGTTGTCTTCTTTCTTTAAGAAACTTATCAATACGAGGCCAATTCTCAAAATGACTATGGAGATCATTGGTGTGATATAAATGAATGATTTCTGACATCATTTTTCCTCCTCGTTTATCCTGTAATGCCTTGGTATATAAGACGTAAACCAATGATTATCAGCACTATTTTCAACATATTTTCCAGCGACGCACTCTTTAGGCGCGTATTTATGAATGCACCCAATTTAGCACCGAACCACGCACCCGGAATCAGGGCAAAAGCATATGGCCAATTTACATTTCCAAGGGAAATATGCGTAATCGAATTAGTGATGGAAGATAGAAATACCATGAACATCGAAGTCGCTACAGCCATATGCGGAGGGAAGAAGAAAAGAAGCATCATGACGGGTACCATTAAGGCTCCGCCGCCAATTCCAAATAACCCGGAGCTGAATCCCACCACAAAAGAAATCAAAACAGCTAACAGGGGGTGGTAACCATAGGAAAATGAATGTCCATTTTCGGTTTTATACGTTTTCACTATTTTCCCTTTTCCAGGCTTGAAAAGCATGGGCTTCAAACGATTTTTCACTAATAACACGATGGCCATGAAAACCATGAAAATTCCAAAGTACAATGAAAAAGCTTCGGCGTTAAGGTTTTTATTCACATAGGCCCCCATTATTCCACCAGGTGCACTGCCAATAAAAAAGATTAAGCCGGCCTTATAATCCACCACCTTATGCTTTAAATAAGATAGAGTGGAAGATAAGCCGGTAAAAATCATGATTACGGTTGAAACACCAACGGCGACCTGTGGAGTCAGCTCATCGATAATATTTGTAGATGTACCTAAATATAAAAGGGAAGGCACAATGATGATTCCGCCTCCCAGACCGACAAGAGCGCCGATTGATCCCGCTAATAATCCAATACCCACTAATACTAACCATACCATGAAAAAATCCGCCTTTATCTGTTTGTGAGGATATTACCTCTACTAGCTTGTCACATCATCACATTATTCATTATATAATTCCTCTTAAAACAAACCAAGCTGCTTAGGAGCCAGCCCTTCATATTCTATACCAAGCAGCTCAATCATTTGTTTGGCATTATCAGCTGCATCCCCGCCTGAGTTATTATTGAACAGGACATATAACTCCTTGGATTCCTTTTCCAATATCCTGATTTTCTCCACCCATTCAGTCAATTCCTGATGATTATATCGATATAGGTACCTGACCTCACGCCAATTATCCCCCGAAGCAGGCCTTTGCCAACCATGCAGGTTACGGCCATGAAAGCGTACCAGGGTTTTATCTTTATCGGTGGCATGCAGAACGACAGGTATGGATCCCTCACCAGCCTGCGGCTCATCGCATACAGTATGGATCCAGCCTTCCTTTTCGATAAAATCCAAAGTTTGCTGGACTACATTGGGCCTGTACCAGCTTTGATTCCGGAACTCTATGGCAACTGGGATATCGCCCATTTCAGCTTTGCACCATCGCAGGTAATTCACGTTTTCACGTTTACAATCAAACCATGGCGGAAACTGAAATAAGACCATCGCGAGCTTGCCGGACTTCCGATATGCTTCCAGTGAGTCGCAAAACGCCTTGAACATCTCCTTCTTACTTTCAAATGGGATTTCCCCACGTTGATGTCCTGTCATCCCTTGGTAGGCTTTAACGACAAACCGGAATGATGCTGGCGTCTCGGATACCCACTTTTCACTGTTCCTCTTTGGCTGGACTGCATAGAATGAAGCATCCACCTCCACAATGGGAAAATGAGCGCCGTACTCTTTGAGTTTATCACGTTGGGAAACACCTCCATGATATAAACTATCATGATCACCCCAACCGGTCACACCAACATAAATCATCTGCATCATCACTCCTTTGGGACAGGACCATTTCCTGACTTCTTCTTTTATTTTTTTACCCTCATTGAGCCATATCTAATCTTTCGTATAAGGGTGTGGAATATCAAAATATCAAAACAAAAAGCCTGCCAGTCAAACCCGGCAGGCTTTTGTATGAATGATTATTCTAAATCGCCTTACAGGCAGGCCAGTCGGTTATTATCCGATGGAGCCTTCCATTTCGAACTTGATCAGACGGTTCATTTCAACCGCATATTCCATTGGAAGTTCTTTTGTAAATGGTTCAATGAAGCCCATTACGATCATTTCCGTTGCTTCTTGCTCAGAAATTCCGCGGCTCATCAAGTAGAACAATTGTTCTTCAGATACTTTGGAAACCTTCGCTTCGTGTTCAAGGGAAATGTTATCATTCAAGATTTCATTGTAAGGGATCGTATCAGATGTAGACTGATTATCCATGATTAATGTATCACATTCAATGTTGGAACGAGCTCCATCCGCTTTACGTCCAAAATGAACGATACCACGGTATGTTACTTTACCGCCCTGTTTAGAAATTGATTTAGATACAATCGTTGAAGATGTATTTGGCGCTAGGTGAATCATTTTCGCTCCCGCGTCTTGGTGTTGGCCTTTACCTGCAATGGCAATCGATAATGTCATACCGCGAGCGCCTTCACCTTTTAAGATGACAGCAGGATATTTCATTGTCAATTTCGAACCGATGTTACCATCAATCCATTCCATTGTTGCATTAGCGTCACAAACCGCACGTTTCGTAACCAGGTTAAACACGTTGTTTGCCCAGTTTTGGATCGTCGTGTAACGGCAGTAAGCATCTTTCTTGATGACAATCTCAACAACCGCACTATGAAGGGAGTTAGTTGTATAAACAGGAGCTGTACAACCTTCTACATAGTGAACGGATGCGCCTTCATCAACAATGATTAGCGTACGTTCGAATTGCCCCATGTTTTCAGAGTTGATCCGGAAATAAGCTTGAAGCGGAGTATCCACTTTAACGCCTTTTGGTACATAGATGAATGATCCACCTGACCAAACTGCCGAGTTCAATGCAGAAAATTTATTGTCAGTAGGCGGGATCGTTTTCCCGAAATGCTCACGGAAGATATCTTCATTTTCACGAAGTGCTGAGTCCGTATCTTTAAACACGATACCCAAGTCTTCCAATTCTTCTTTCATGCTATGGTAAACCACTTCAGATTCATATTGGGCAGATACACCGGCAAGGTATTTTTGTTCGGCTTCAGGAATTCCCAATTTATCAAAAGTCTGTTTGATTTCATCAGGAACTTCATCCCAAGACTTCTCTGATTTCTCTGATGGCTTAACATAGTATGTGATTTCATCGAAGTTCAGGCTCTGCATGTCGCCGCCCCATTGAGGCATTGGCATGTTGTAAAAATGCTCCAATGATTTCAAACGGAAATCAAGCATCCATTGCGGTTCATCCTTCATTCGAGAAATTTCTTCCACGATTTCTTTTGTCAGACCACGCTTTGAACGGAAGATGGAAACATCTTTATCCGCAAAGCCATATTTATAATCGCCGATATCAGGCATTTTCTTTGCCATAGCTCGTATTCCTCCATTTCAAATGGCTGAATTACAACAGCTCATTTTAATTTAATTATTCCTTCAATCCCTTTTCCATGGCTTTCCAAGCTAGGGTAGCACACTTGATTCGGGCAGGAAATTTAGAAACACCCTGAAGGGCTTCAATATCCCCAAGGTCCATCTCATCGTCGTATTCTTTTCCCTGAATCATTAAGGAAAAAGTCTCGGACATCGCAAGGGCAGTATCAACGTCTTTGCCCTTAATGGCTTGCGTCATCATGGAAGCCGAACTCATCGATATTGAACAACCATCACCATCGAATTTAACATCGCTGACCTTGCCGTCTTCAATCTTCATCGTTAAACGAATCCGATCGCCGCAAGTTGGATTATTCATATCGATTGTCATGCTTCCATCTTCTAGCATGCCCTTATTACGAGGTTTCTTATAGTGATCCATAATGACTTGACGGTAAAGTGTATCAAGGTTATCAAAAGACATTACTGAAATACTCCTTCGTTTTAACAAGCCCGGACACAAGCTTATCAATATCTTCTTCCGTGTTATATAGATAGAAACTTGCTCTTGCTGTCGCTGATACGTCAAGCCATTTCATTAATGGCTGTGCGCAGTGGTGACCGGCACGGACAGCAATTCCATCTGCATCAAGAACGGTTGCGACATCATGTGGATGTACGTCATCAATATTAAAGGTTATTACACCAGCACGCTTTTCTGCATCTTTTGGACCGTAAATGGTCAGCCCTTCAACTGCTGACATTTTCTCCATTGCATAAGCGGCGAGCTTATGTTCATGCCGTTCAATATTATCCAAACCGATTTCCTCCAAGAAATCAATGGCAGCCCCCATGCCGATGGCGCCGGCGATGATTGGGGTACCGCCTTCGAATTTCCACGGGAGTTCTTTCCATGTAGACTCATACAAACCTACAAAATCAATCATCTCTCCGCCGAATTCGATCGGTTCCATTTTTTCCAGAAGATCTTTCTTGCCATATAATGCGCCGATGCCTGTTGGACCGACCATTTTATGACCTGAGAAGGCAAAGAAATCACAATCCAAATCACGGACATCCACTTTTAGATGCGGCGTGCTTTGTGCCCCGTCGACTACCATTACAGCATTGTGATCATGGGCAATTTGGGCGATTTCCTTCACAGGATTGATAACGCCAAGCACATTCGAAACCTGCATGATGGACACGATTTTCGTTGCTTCCGTAATTGTAGCCCTCGCATCGTCAACGGAAATCGTGCCATCCTCCTGAAGCGGAATATACTTCAATACAGCGCCTTTTTCTTTGGCAAGCTGCTGCCACGGAATGATATTACTGTGATGCTCCATGTAAGAGATGACGATTTCGTCACCCTCTTTAATATTTGCACCACCGTAACTTCTTGCTACAGTATTTAAAGCAGTCGTTGTGCCTCTGGTAAAGATGATTTCTTCTGTAGAAGAAGCATTAATGAATTTACGTACCTTTTCACGAGCACCTTCATACGCATCCGTAGCTTTTGTTCCTAGTGTATGCACCCCGCGGTGAACATTCGAGTTATAGCCGCGGTAATATTGCTCAATCGCTTCAATCACTGCAGCCGGTTTTTGAGAGGTTGCAGCACTATCTAAATAAACTAATGGCTGACCATTGACTTCTTGATCTAATATTGGAAAAAGCTTACGAATTTCGTATGGGTTCATTACTGTACTTTCCTTTCAATGACCGCTACTAATTGTTTTTTGACTCCCTCAATTGGAAGCTCGTTAACAACAGGGGCCAAGAATCCGTGAATGACAAGTCTTTCTGCTTCTTTCTTTGTAATACCACGGCTCATTAAATAATACAGTTGAAGCGGGTCGACACGGCCGACTGAAGCAGCATGACCAGCCGTTACATCATCTTCATCGATCAAGAGGATCGGATTGGCGTCTCCGCGTGCTTTTTCACTTAACATCAACACACGTGACTCTTGTTCAGCATTGGCCTTTGTAGCACCATACTCTATTTTCCCAATTCCATTAAAAATGGAGGATGCGGATTCTTTCATGACACCGTGCTTAAGGATATAACCCTCAGAGCGTTTGCCATAATGAATGATGGCTGTCGTGAAGTTCTGCTTTTGTTCCCCGCGCCCGACTACAACGGTTTTTGTATCACCGTGGGAGCCATCGCCCATTAGATATGTTGTATTATCCGAAATCGTATTTCCGTCGTTCATCAGGCCAAGCGCCCACTCAATACGTGCGTCACGTCCTGCCACTCCACGGCGGTTAACATATGTCGTGAAGCCTTTTGAAAGGGTATCGACCGCACCATATTGGACTTTGGCATTCGCATTTGCAAATACTTCGGTTACGATGTTGGCAACACCTTCGTTAGACTCAACGGTTGAGAAATAGTTCTCTACATATGTGACAGAGCTATTATCTTCAGCTACGATCAAGACATGGTTGAAAAGTGTAGTATCCGGATTATCCAAAAGGAATACCGATTGAATCGGCTCTTTGATTTCTACATTTTTCGGAACATAAAGGAATGCTCCCCCATTAACCAATGCAGCATGAAGCGCTGTTAAACGATGCTCATCTATTTTAACGCCGTCTTTCATGAAATATTTTTGTACGAGCTCAGCATGATCGCGGGCCGCCGATAAAATATCCGTAAAAATGACGCCTTGTTCTTTCACATTAGCTGACAGATTGATATGTGCCGGCGTATTATTGCGTTGGATGTATAAGTTTTCATTTTCTTCAATGATGGACTTAATTTCTTCCGGAAGCTCCTCTAAAGAGGCAAAAGCTTCACTCTCAACCGTATGAGTTTGGAAAGAAGTGAAATTCCATTTATCGATTTTCGTTTTATCCGGCTTTGGCATCGGGAGCTTTTCTAATTCAGAAAACGCTTGAATCCGAAGCTCGGATAGCCAAGCTGGATCATTATTTTTAGTTGAATAGGAGCTTATATCCTCTTGTTCAAACGGTAATTTCGTTTCTGTAGTCATTGCAAATCCTCCTACTTACGCTTCTTCGCCAACAGTTTCGTCTTCAATGCCCAATTCTTGTTTAATCCAGTCATAACCTTCCGCTTCCAAGCGGGCAGCAAGTTCAGGACCGCCTGATTTTACGACACGTCCTTGCATCATTACATGTACAAAATCAGGAGTGATGTAATTTAATAGACGTTGGTAGTGAGTGATGATCAAGCATCCAAAGTCTTCTCCGCGCATTTCGTTGATTCCTTTTGAAACGACTTTAAGTGCATCGATATCTAGACCTGAATCAATCTCATCCAAGATTGCAATTTTAGGTTGGATCATCATTAATTGAAGAATCTCGTTGCGTTTTTTCTCTCCGCCTGAGAAACCTTCATTTAAATAGCGTTGCGCCATATCTTCATCCATTTCAAGGAATTCCATTTTTTGGTCCATTTGACGGATGAATTTCATCAATGAAATTTCATCGCCTTCTTCACGGCGTGCGTTAATGGAAGAACGTAAGAAGTCTGCATTTGTAACACCGCTGATTTCACTTGGATATTGCATAGCAAGGAATAGACCGACACGAGCGCGCTCGTCTACTTCCATCTCCAATACATCTTCACCATCGAATGTGATGCTTCCGCTAGTTACCTCATATTTAGGGTGACCCATGATTGCTGATGATAAAGTTGATTTACCAGTTCCATTTGGTCCCATGATCGCATGGATTTCTCCACCTTTAACTTCAAGGTTTACCCCTTTTAAAATCTCTTTGCCTTCAATTGATACGTGCAGATCTTTAACCGTTAATGTAGAAGCTGACATAATAATACCTCCGTGAACTAATTCCAATTTTATTACCAGAAAGTAAAGATTACTTTCATTACTATAATTTCCGTAAAAGCATTCTCACTTTATTCTCATTCCAATTTTATAACAAATCCAATTTGGAATCAACTAAATAGATAGGGGTTTCCACTTCGGCCATGTTAAAAACCTGTCCGATTCTTACAATATTAACAGATATGGCCTGTTTACTGCATATTCATACTTATTTTAGCTTTTGTTAAAATTATCTTATTATTCGGCAAATCTTTGTCCTTATTACTATATGTTCAAAGGTTTCGATTGCAAGGTATGAACGTTCCGCTTAAAAAGAAAAAAATCGGACTGTCAGGTATTATGTAAGTTTATCCAATAAGGAAACCCTTATTTTATGGACCACTTTCCATTTTACCTCTACAGACCGATCTTTTAAAGAATTCTTTTATATGCTTAGCCGTGAATTTTGCGTTGTAGGTCCTGGACCATTTTGTTGCACTTTACATGTTCCCTATCCCGTTCCTTCTCAACCTCGATACGGAGGTCTAAGTCTCTACTGTACTCACTGTAGCCAATCCCATGTGAAGACTGCATCGCCTTTTCCATTTCGCTTGTTACATTTAAATCCAGAGTATTGATAGTGAACCATCCTTTCAAATTTGTGTATCTTTTTTTACCTTCATTATCTCTATACCCTTTCCTTTCCTGATTAAACATGAAAGGAATTAAATTAAGACGCAGACTGAAACAACCTGGACCATCATTATAGCGAGCTTGTTTGTCCGTTCAGCTTTTACATAATGCGTCGCTCATAATTTTTAGTTTGTCTACAGTTTTTTAGACTTTTAGGTTTTTCAAAATTTGAACGTTACTTTCCACTTCAGGCACTCGCTTTCCGCGGGCGGTCCGGAAGCCTCCTCGGTGCTCTTGCGCCTGCGGTGTCTCCCCTTGACTCGCTTTTTCCCGCAGGAGTCTCGAACACCCGCTCCAATCCACTAAGACTACACAATCAGATAGAATCACTTTCACCTACATTCTATATTCCGTTCAATGCCGGTTAGGATTTCCGTGATAAAGTGCTTCACTTCTCTAAGTTCGGCAGCTTTATTAATCATTTGTTCAATCAGAGGCTCTTAATCGAGTATTTCCGGGTGTTACTATCGTCCCAACACAAATCCGTTATCGTCTGCTGAAGCATAAATGAATAAAACCTGAAGCTGTTGACGCAGATTCCGCAACCATGGCTATGTGTAATATGAGCGTTTTGGTTGTTATCCCTGCCCATCGGCACTCAATAAAAATACAGAGGGCTATTATGATTCAAATCCAATAAAAAAAAGGTTTCGGAATGAGAACATTCCGAAACCTTTTTAAACTGAGACCTGAATTAAATCAGGCCGCCATTCTCGAATTATTTATCCGCCGGTACAACTGCACCTTTGTATTCTTTAAGAATGAAATCTTGAATTTCTTTAGAATGCAATACTTCTACAAGCGCTTTGATTGCTTCTTTATTTTCGTCACCTTTGTTTACGGCAATGACGTTCACATAAGGTGATTCGGAATCTTCAATCGCAATTGAATCTTCAAGAGGATTCAAACCGGCGTCAATTGCATAGTTGGAGTTGATCAAGACTGCATCGCCTTCGCCGCTCTCATAAATTTTAGGAAGCAGGGCCGCTTCATAATCGGCATCGAATTTAAGGTTTTTCTTATTTTCTACGATGTCTTTCGTTGTAGCCGTCGTTTTATCGATGCCTTCTTTCAAAGTGATCAGGCCATTCTTTTCCAAAAGGGATAAAGCGCGTCCATGATCAGCAACAGAGCTGCTCATAATAATTGTTGCGCCTTCCGGAAGTTTATCAATGCTTTTATATTTTTGTGAATATAGAGCAATCGGCTCGATATGGATTCCGCCAGCATTGACGAAGTCATATCCATTTTCTTTAATTTGCCCTTCTAAATATGGAATGTGTTGAAAGTAGTTAGCATCCAATTCCTTATCATTCAACGCCTTATTCGGTAAAACATAGTCCTGGAACGTTTCAATTTCCAAATCGATTCCTTTTTCTTTAAGAAGCGGTTTAGCTTCCTCAAGGATTTCTGCATGAGGAACATTGGATGCCCCTACAACTATTTTCTTCGATTCTTTATCCGTATCGCTGCCGCTTTTATCCTTTTCACTTCCACAAGCAGCCAAAGCGATAGATAACACTAAGATTAATGCAAATCCTAAAAACTTTTTCATCCTCTTCATCTCCCTTTATCTTTTGTCCAATTTAGATGTAATCACATCTCCAATAATTTGAATTATGAAGACGATAATTAGAATAACGATCGTCGCTACAAGCGTAACGTCATTTTGATTTCTTTGATAGCCGTCCAAATAGGCTAGATTACCAAGCCCGCCAGCGCCGATGACCCCGGCCATCGCGGTATATCCAACCAATGCAATCGATGTTACCGTAATCCCGGAAATAAGGGCAGGCATCGACTCTGGAAGAAGGACCTTCCAAATGATCGTGCTCGTTTTTGCTCCCATCGATTTAGCGGCTTCAATTACACCTTTATCGATTTCACGAAGGCCGATTTCAACCATACGCGCATAAAATGGGGCAGCACCGATAATAAGTGCCGGCAGTGCAGCGTTCTCACCGATCATGGAACCGACAAGCGCTTTAGTGAAAGGAATGAGCAGCACGATCAAAATAAGAAATGGAATGGAGCGGAATATATTGACGACAGCACTCATGACTCCGTTGACAGCCCGGTTTTGCCACATATTACCCTTCCCTGTCAGGAAAAGGATCAATCCTAGTATTATGCCTATAAAAAAGGTTGCCACTACAGAGACGCTTGTCATGTAAAGCGTTTCTTTCGTAGCTTCAATGATGTCTTCCCAATCAACATTCGGCAATAATTCTTCAAGCATGAGTAATCACCTCCACGCCTACCTGCTGTGCTTTAATGAATTCGATTGCGCGGAGCATTTCATCCTCTTTGCCATCTAGATGGATAAACAATGTTCCATATGAACCGCTTCTTGTTTGGGATATCTTACCTTGAACGATATTGACATCCAACTCGAAGTTACGTACAAGCTTGGTGATCAATGGGCTTTCTGCATGATCACCTACAAAGGTCAATTGAATCACTTTGCCTGCTGGATAGCGTTCGAGCAAATGGTCCATCGTTTCTTTCGTTTCTTCCGGTTCCGTTACCTGTTGCACGAAACGCTTCGTCATTTGTTCTTTAGGATTCTTGAAAACATCCAGGACAGGACCCTGTTCAACAACCTGCCCGCTTTCCATCACGGCGACACGATGGCAGATTTTACGTATTACATGCATTTCATGCGTAATCAAGACGATCGTCAATCCCAAACGCTTATTGATGTCAACAAGCAATTCGAGTATGGAGTCGGTAGTCTGCGGATCCAAAGCAGAAGTCGCTTCATCACACAGAAGCACTTTAGGGTCATTTGCCAGAGCCCTGGCTATTCCCACCCTTTGCTTTTGCCCTCCGCTTAATTGCGAAGGATAGGCCTTTTCCCTGCCTTCAAGTCCGACTAACTTGATCAATTCGTTCACACGCTTGGTGCGTTCAGGTTTAGAAACTCCTGCAATTTCCAACGGGAAAGATATATTCTCCTGAACGGTCCTTGACCATAATAGATTGAAATGCTGGAAAATCATGCTGATTTCTTGACGGGCCTTACGGAGCTGAGCCCCTTTAATTTTTGAAATTTCCTTTTCAGCCACCACAACGGATCCCTCTGTCGGTGTTTCCAATCCATTGAGCATTCTGATCAAAGTACTTTTCCCCGCTCCACTGTAACCGATGATCCCGAAAATCTCGCCTTTATTTATTTCAACATTCACATTATTTACAGCCTTGATCGTCTCACTGTTTCCTTTTCCTGTTCGGAACAGCTTACTGACTTTCGTCAATGTAATCATTAACCCTCACCTCTTTTATCCAATAAAACCTATGAACTTAGTTGATTTCTCTACATTATTAGTCTGTTTCTCCTATCATGTTCCCAATTAAAATAGAAAAAACCTTTCTGCATGAGCAGAAAGGCAGGTGAAGAATCAGGCCTTCCTCTCATCTTCCAAAGTGATTAAACTTTGTGTGAATTGGCACCTTTCCAAGGAAATCACCTTGTCGGTTGCCGGGTTTCATCGGGCACATCCCTCCACCTCTCTTGATAAGAGCTAATATATAGAATATTTGTACATCATTAAGTTCTTTAGTATGGAGAAATTTTATCATAGATAAAAAAGGAGCGCAATGTATATTATTTCTAGTACAAGAATGAACAGGAACTTTGCTTAAAGCGTTTTGGAAGTCAAGGAGACGATGTTCGTCACCTTTTCAATTGCCTGCTCCAAATCTTCTATTAAGTCGTCTACATTTTCAATCCCAATCGATAAACGGACTTGATCGGCACTTACACCCGCTTTCGCAAGACCCGCCTCATTCAATTGTTGATGGGTGGTACTTGCTGGGTGGATGATCAAGCTCTTCGCATCCCCTACATTCGCCACATGGGACCATAATTCCACCGAATTGATAAGTTTTGCCCCAGCTTCGCGATTACCTTGAATCCCAAATGTGACGACAGATCCAGCTCCCTTTGGCAAATATTTATCCGCAAGGGCTTTATCGGGATGATCCTCATCACCAGGATGTGAAACCCAGGTCACGGCAGGATGGTTTTTTAAATATTGAATGACAGACTTGGTGTTTGATAGATGCTCTTTCATCCTTACATGCAGCGTTTCAAGTCCAAGCGTAAACTGGAAAGCACTTTGGGCACTTAGCGCAGGGCCCAAATCACGGAGTAACTGGACTCGGGCTTTCGTTATGAATGCGGCAGGGCCAACTGCCTCGGCGTATACCAGACCGTCGTAACTAGGGTCAGGCTCCGTGAAGCCAGGATAGTTTGGCGAGTTCCAATCGAATTTCCCTCCATCCACGATGACACCGCCTAGCGTCGTTCCATTTCCAAGAAGCCATTTTGTAGCGGAATGGATGACAATATCCGCTCCAAAATCAATTGGTCTGCAAAGATACGGTGTTGCGAAGGTATTATCAATGATTAAAGGTATGCCGGCTTCGTGGGCGATTTCCGCTACCGCTTCAATATCGAGCACCCTCAAACTTGGATTTCCGATCGTTTCAGCAAAAATGGCTTTAGTTCTTGGTGTAATCGCCCTTTTAAAATTCTCAGGGTCATCGGGAGAAACGAACTTCACTTTGATCCCATATTTAGGAAGAGTGTTTTCGAAAAGGTTATACGTACCGCCATATAATGTAGAGGCTGAAACAATCTCATCCCCTGCGGCAGCAATATTCAGGATTGAAAGTGAGATGGCGGCCATTCCGCTTGCCGTTGCCAATCCGCCGATACCGCCTTCCAATAAGGCCATTCTTTCCTCAAAAACGCTGACCGTGGGATTATGAAGCCGTGAATATATATAGCCATTCTCCTTTAGGCCAAATAAATTCGCTGCATGGTCGGTATCCTTGAACAAGTATGCATTGCTTTGGTAGATAGGAACGGCACGGACACCTGTTTCATCAGCTTGCAGACCGCCATGAACACTCAATGTTTCGAAACGCAACTTTTTCTCTGACATATAATTTCACCTTTTTTCTATGGATTTAGTTGGATTTATATGAAATCTAGCTTTTTATAAACAAAAAAACCACTTCTATAAGAAGAGGTTTCAAGAACACACCTCATCTACCAGAGCCAACACTCTGCAGGAATTAGCACCGTATATAAAAATTTATACCGGTTGCCGGGCTTCGTCGGGCCAGTCCCTCCGCCACTCTTGATAAGAACTATTAAATTCTGCCATTACTTAATTCAAAATATAGCATTTTAGATTAAATCAGTCAATGAATTGTTAGAATATTCTTTGTTTATTTCCTACTCTCATTCTAATGTCAGTAACAAAGAAAACCAACCGCGGTTCTGGTTGGTTTCCTAACTGATTTCCTTAAGCAATCCGTACAAATAAGGAACGGATTGAAAGGCATATATTTTCTTGTGCAGCTGCCCTTCTTTGAAAAGCAATAAGCAAGGAACACTTTCGATTTCATATGATTCGGCAATTGCTTGGATATAGTTCATATTCATTTTGCCTGCCTTCAATTCGGGGAAAAGCTCCAAGGATATCGTCAGCATCTTGGAGGCCACCTGACAGGTTCCGCATAAAGGTGTATATAAATATAAGCAAAAGGTTTCCCCATTTTCAACAGCAAGCTTACACTCTTCTTCTTTCCATTCCTGCATCAATTAGTCGTTCACCCTTTGACTTAAAAATTTCATTTTCACATTCATATTGGCAGATAGGAGCACAGTTGCGATATGATGTTCGGGTGAGCTCTCCACTTCTTTGTACATTTTATTAATATACAGGTGGTTCGCTTCCGGCATTTCCCTTCGGAACTGCTTCCGCAGCTTTTCTCCTGATTCATCTGCGTCAAAAAGGAGATAAACATCACGGTCGATCAATTCATCCACTAATTCATCCAGCTTAGTTAATGATATGGTCCCATTCGTACATCTTATTTCCACATCTTCATTTAAAACGGAGGCAACTTTTCTTCTATCGGAACTGCCTTCTACAATGATCACTTTATCGAATTCGCCCCACTCCATGTCATCACTCCATCTCACGAATTATGTGCGCAACTCACCCACTGTACAAATGAAAAAGAGAGCAGGCCTTTTCAGTCCCCCCTCTCCTTTCTTTTTAACCGTTGATTAAACTCTCATACTCTTCAGCGCTCATCAAGTTTTCAATATCACTGCTATTAGATGGTTCAAGCACGACCATCCATGCCTTTTCATAAGGAGACTCATTTACATATTCAGGGTTGTCACTTAAATCTTCGTTCACTTCAACAACCTTGCCACTGATAGGTGCATAAAGTTCAGAAACCGTCTTAACGGATTCAACGCTTCCAAATGGTTCGTTCGCTTTCAATTCATCGCCGATTTCCGGAAGCTCAACGAATACGATGTCCCCTAGCTCGGACTGTGCGAATGCCGTAATTCCAATGCGCACTGTTCCATCTTCCGTTTTGACCCATTCATGTTCTTTAGTGTAACGAAGTTCTTTTGGTGTTGTTGTCATAATTAACCCTCCATATGTACATCTTATTTTATCTATTCCATTATAAGGTAGATTGTTTGTTTAAGTAAGGAATTAACCAAATATTTTGTGAAATTTCAGTTCCAAACCTGTTCGAATTGCTCTTCTTTGAATCCTACCGTCACTTTGGTGCCATCCGTAACAATCGGCCTTTTCAGAAGCATTCCATCTGTGGACAATATATCAAGCATCTCTGCTTCAGAAGCTTCTTTCAGCTTATCCTTTAAGCCCAGCTCCCGATATTTTTGACCGCTAGTATTGAAAAACTTCTTCAACTCCAAATTGCTGTTTTTATATAGTTGTTCTATTTCAGTTCGCGAAGGGGGATTATCCGCTATATGGGTCGCTTCATATTGCAGTTCATGATTATCCAGCCACTTCTTCGCATTACGGCATGTACCGCATTTTGGGTACCAATATAATGTTAAGCCCATCATTTCACCACCTATCAATAGAATACCCGTTTTTACCACGCAATACAACGAAATGTCTTTTGAATTTCCAATGCGATTTCATCAAAGGAAATAAAGGGAATGCCTATACGGGCATTCCCTTTTCGGATTCTGACTCATTGCTTAAAGAGCATATTTTTCCGTTTCGATTACTTTGACGGATGCTTCGCGTTTTTTCGCAATGACATTGATCGGAGTGTGTCTTGTCAGCTTACGGAGCGACGAAAGCATGATGCGGAGAGTATCGCCTGTTTCCACCGCAATTAACGTTTCCTTTGCATGCTGTTCTATTTCATTGAAAGCTTCCTGAACGAAGATTTCAGTGTAAAGCACTTTTTGTTTATTCTTCTCCAGACCTGTAGCTGCAATTGCTTTTTCCGTACGCAATACCACGGATTCAGCTGCATAGGCAAGGGATGCGATATCTGCAATGTTGGAGAGGATTTCTTGTTCTTGATCAAGATTTTTGCCGTATTTCTGTGCCGCAAGCCCAGCTGCCAGAATACCAATTTTCTTAGCGTTCCTAACAAGCATTTTTTCTTGTGCCAGTGGCTCATCGCCAGGTTCTTCCGGCATCATCATCATTAATTCCTCTTGCAGGCCTTGAGCTTTTTGAAGTAGCGGCAATTCCCCTTTAAGTGCTTTCTTCAGGAAAGTTCCCGGGACAAGCAATCTATTGATTTCATTTGTACCTTCAAAGATCCGGTTAATACGGGAATCGCGATATGCTTTTTCAATTTCATACTCCTGCATGAAACCATAACCGCCATGAAGCTGTACGCCTTCGTCCGTAACGTAATCCAATACTTCGGAAGCAAAGAATTTATTCAATGAACATTCAATGGCATACTCAGCGATTGCAGCCGCCATTGATTTCCCATCTTTCACTTGCTCATCCGTCAATTTGCTTTGTCTTTGATCATAAAGGCCAACCGTACGATATACAGAGCTTTCTGCTGCATAAATTTTCGCTGCCATTGTTGCAAGTTTTTCTTTCGTCAAGTTAAAATCGGAAATTTTCGTTTTGAACTGTTGACGTTGATTCGTATAAGCAGCTGTAATCTCAAGGGCACGTTTAGATCCGCCGACAGCACCGACGCCTAATTTATAGCGGCCGATATTCAGGATATTGAAAGCGATGACATGCCCTTTTCCGGCTACACCCAAAAGGTTTTCGACTGGTACATGAACATCTTCGAGGATTAAAGTACGTGTAGATGAGCTTTTGATCCCCATTTTCTTTTCTTCAGCCCCAGTTGATACGCCTTTATAATCACGCTCAACAATGAAAGCGGAGAATTGTTCGCCGTCGATTTTGGCGTATACACAGAAGACATCTGCAAAACCTGCATTTGTAATCCATTGTTTTTCGCCATTTAAAATATAGTGTGTTCCTTCCGCATTCAATTTCGCTGTCGTTTTTGCTCCCAAGGCATCAGAACCTGAGCTTGGTTCCGTTAAGGCATACGCAGCAATCTTCTCACCCGTTGCAAGTAAAGGAAGGTATTTTTTCTTTTGGTCTTCATTCCCGAATAATACGATTGGCAAAGAGCCAATACCTACATGTGCACCATGCGTAATTCCGAAACCGCCTGCAAGTGCCATTTTTTCCGTAATCAATGCCGAACTGATTTTATCGAGACCCAATCCGCTGTATTCCTCAGGAACATCAGCACCAAGTAAACCGATTTCACCTGCATGCTTCAGTAATTTAACGGAACGGTCAAACTCATGGTTTTCTAAATGTTCAACCTGCGGCAGAATTTCATTCACTACGAATTCCTCGGAAGTCTTGGCAATCATTTTATGCTCATCAGAATAATCTTCCGGTGTAAACACTTGATCATACGTAATATCTTCTATTAAAAAGGCCCCGCCTTTAATGAGGTTATCTGTAGTTTGATTGGACATGTTATTTCCTCCTATGTGTTTAAGATAGTAACCCGCCGGAAGCATGACAGCTTCCGGTAGGGTTTGGATTACGCCATTAATTCAAACACTCCTGCAGCACCCATCCCGCCGCCGATACACATTGTCACGACTCCGAACTGTTGGTTCCTGCGCTTCATTTCATGAAGCAGGCTTAATGTCAATTTCGCTCCCGAACATCCTAGTGGATGGCCTAAAGCGATGGCTCCGCCATTTACATTGACAATCTCTTCATTCAATCCGAGCTCACGAATGATTTGAATGGATTGGGAAGCAAATGCTTCATTCAATTCAAATAAACCAATATCCGATAATTCAAGACCCGCTAGCTTCAAAGCTTTAGGTATGGCTGCAATCGGTCCAATACCCATAATTTCAGGCGGTACTCCTGCTACAGCAAAGGAACGGAACTTACCCATCGGTTTCATCCCTAAGGAAGAAGCCTTTTCCCCGTCCATGACCATGACCGCGGCTGCACCATCACTCGTCTGTGATGAATTCCCTGCTGTTACGGATCCCGTAACGGAGAATGCAGGTCTTAATTTTTTCAGCACTTCAGCAGTCGTTCCTGGACGAACGCCCTCATCCTGTGTAAAAGTAAATGATTTTTCCTTTAACTTAAGATCTGGCCCCACTGAACGAAGGGTAACGTCAACCGGTACGATTTCATCGGAAAACTTTCCTTCTGCAATGGCCTTAGCCGCCTTCTGATGACTTCTAACAGAAAATGCATCTTGCTCGTCACGGGAAATGCCGTATTTTTTGGCAACGGCTTCAGCAGTGTGACCCATCCCCATATAATATTCCGGTGCCGTTTCCGCAAGTCTCGCGTTCGGACGTGTTACATGGCCCATCATTGGCAAAAGGCTCATGGATTCCGCCCCGCCTGCAATGACTGTATCACTTTGGCCGAGCATGATCCTTTCCGCTCCATATGCGATACTTTGCAGCCCGCTTGAACAATAACGATTAATCGTTATGGCCGGTACTGTATAAGGCAATCCTGCCAATGCTCCAATGTTACGCGCCATGTTCAATCCTTGTTCCGCTTCAGGCATTGCACAACCGATAATTAGGTCATCTATCGTTCCTTCATAATTCCCTGCACGCTTTAACGTTTCCTTTACGACAAGAGCCCCTAAATCATCAGGACGTACACTAGCAAGAGAACCTTTTTTCGCTCTTCCTACCGGAGTCCTTGCTCCAGCTACTATTACCGCTTCTTTCATGAGGATCCCCCTTACTCATTTTTAAGCTATCGATCTATTGATCTCGTTTTGGCCATATCTTCATCTATTCATCAATTACGGAGTGGTTTACCTTTAACGAGCATGTGCTGCATCCTTGCCTGGGATTTCGGAGTCGAAATCAGTTTTAGGAATGCCTGTTTTTCCAGGTTCAAGATATACTGTTCATCTACTTCCGTGCCAAATGGGAGTTTCCCCCCTGCCAGGACGTATGCCAGCTCTTTGGCTATGACAAGGTCATGTTCAGATAAAAATCCTGAAAGGCGCATGGATTCCGCCCCTAATAGCAGTGCGGCATATCCAGTTTCACCTACGACAGGGATCTTTGTGCGGGCTGGAGCGGTATAGCCTTGTTCATGCATGGAAAGTACCGCCTGTTTCGCATCATAAAGCTGATGATCTGCATTCACGCTTATTCCATCAGCTGAATCAAGGAAATTATTCCCCCTCGCTTCCTCGGCTGAGGTCGAAACTTTTGCCATGGCGACCGTTTCAAATACTTGGTTGGCCACTTTCTGTAAGTCGAAGTCAACGCCCTTCGGCATATTCCTCAACGTCTTCACATAAAGTTCTTTAGTCCCGCCCCCGCCTGGGATCAAGCCGACACCAGGTTCCACTAGTCCCATATACGTTTCAGTCGTTGCCTGGATGCGCGCTGCCGGAAGGGACACTTCAGCACCCCCGCCAAGTGTCATATTAAACGGGGCAACCACTACAGGAACTGCACTGTACTTAATTTTAAGCATCGCCTGTTGGAATTGGCTGATGACCATATCGAGTTCAAAAATATTGTCATCCTGCGCTTCCATAAGCATCATTGCAATATTAGCGCCGACACAGAAATTCTTTCCTTGGTTTCCGATGACCAGGCCTTTAAAATTCGTTTCCGCTTCGTCAACCGCGGCATTGATCATTTGTATGATATCCAGACCGATTGCATTATTCGGCGAAGTGAATTCAAGCAGAGCCACTCCATCGCCGATATCGATCAAGCTTGCGCCACTGTTTTTCTTGATTACGCCTTTTTGCTTCTTGATCGCTTTAAGATTGATCACTTTAGGATTTTCGACAAGCTCTTTATATTCACCATTATCATAATAGTGAACTATGCCATTTTCTTCTTTATAGAATGACGTGATGCCTTTAGCGAGCATATCCTTCACCCATTGCGGAACGGTGATGCCTTCCGCTTCCATTCGGGCTGCCGATTTTTCTACCCCTATCGCATCCCAGGTTTCAAATGGCCCTGTGGACCATCCAAATCCCCATTTCATCGCTTGATCGATCGCCACGATGTCATCCGCGATGTCCCCAAGCAGCTGGGCAGAATACACAAGCGCCGGATTCAAAACATTCCATAGCAATTGGCCGGCACGGTCTTCACTATAAACAAGCGCTTTCATTTTATTATCCAAGCCCTTGGCCTGTTTAGCCATTTCGATGGAAGGCGTTTTTAATCTTTTTCGTGCAGCATATTCAAGGGTTTCGGGATTCAGTTCAAGGATTTCCTTGCCTTTTTTCAAGAAGAATCCTTGTCCTGACTTGCTTCCAAGCCACCCATTCTTAAGCATTTCATTCATGAAATCAGGTATCTTGAAAACTTCTTTTTCTTCTCCGTCCACCTGGTCATAAACGTTTCTGGCAACATGTGCAAAGGTATCCAATCCAACGACGTCAAGTGTCCGGAAAGTCGCGCTAGTTGCCCTTCCAATCAACGGACCTGTAACCGAATCGACCTCACCGACACTGTATCCGCCTTTTTGCATTTCCCGCAAAGTGATCAATAAACCATAAGTTCCAATGCGGTTTGCGATGAAGTTGGGGGTATCCTTGGCTTCGACAACACCTTTTCCAAGAACATCTTCGCCAAATCGTTTCATATATTCAAGCACTTCTGGTGAAGTTGCCTTAGTAGGGATGATTTCCAACAATTTAAGATAACGCGGCGGATTGAAGAAGTGAGTTCCCAGGAAGTGCTTTTGAAAGTCCTCCGAACGTCCTTCTGCCATCGCTTCGATTGAAATTCCGGATGTATTCGATGAAACGATGCTTCCTGGTTTACGATGCTGATCAACCTGGGCGAATACACTTTGCTTAACCTCAAGCTTCTCAACGACCACTTCGATGATCCAATCGACATCCTTTAAACGACTTATATCATCTTCCAGGTTTCCAGCCTCGATCAACGCGATGTTTCCCTTAGCCGAAAGCGGAGCTGGTTTCTGTTTTAAAAGTTTCGTAATCGCCGTTTGGCTGATGCGGTTACGCACTTGTTTATTATCTAATGTCAGTCCCTTTTTCTTTTCATCCTCAGTGAGTTCACGAGGTACAATATCCAATAATAAAGTCGGAATGCCGATGTTAGCAAGGTGTGCAGCAATCCCTGATCCCATAACTCCTGACCCTAGAACAGCAGCCTTTCGTATTTGTCGAACCAAGTTTATATCCCCCTTACACAATTTATTGAATGAATGTTCATTCATTTTTAATTCAAAAAAATTTTGAATATTTTTTCTTATTACTAATATAGAATATATTTGGAAATTCCGCAATGATTAAACAGGAAAAAATATATTTTTTTCTCCGCGTTCTTTCGGTTATTTCTCCTCCTTTCAGTAAAAAATAACCGGGCAGGAGGTGACTTATATAATGAAGCGTAAAGATAATCCTTCTAAAGCAGCCGTGAGCGCAGCAAGTGTTAAAGGCAATGCCGGCCCTGGCTCTGAACGTCAACATGGAATCAATAAAGTGAACAGCCAGAACAATCAGTTCAAAAGATAATCCTTCTTGATTTGAGCAGCCGTCCCCTTTTCCGGGGCGGCTCTCGCTTCCTATTTCTTGAATAGGCCTTTTAAAACGAAAGCAATATTGGCTGGCCTCTCCGCAAGGCGGCGCATGAAATATCCATACCAATCCGTACCATAAGGAACATACACCCTTACCTTATATCCTTCTTTAGCAAGTTCAAGCTGCTTTTCAGTGCGGATGCCATATAACATTTGAAATTCAAATGAATCCCGGGGTATTCCCTGACCTTTGACTAGGTCCCTCGTATAATCAATGATACTATCATCATGTGTGGCAACGGCTGTGTAATTTCCATTTTGCATATGCTTCTTGATGATTTTCTTGAAATTCTCATCCACATCTTTTTTTTCAGGAAAAGCCACGTCCCTTGGTTCTTTATAAGCCCCTTTAACAAGTCTTAAATTCGGATGGTATGCATCCAGCTCTTCAATATCCCTCTCAGTACGATACAGATAAGCTTGAATGACAGTCCCCAATTCATTATATTCAGACTTAAGGGTTTTGAATACATCCAAAGTCGGCTGACAGCGCGGAAAATCTTCCATATCAAGCGTCACGAAAACACGATGGGCTCTAGCTTCATCCAAGATTCTCCGCATGTTATTCATTACGACTTGTTCGGACACATCCAAGCCCATCGAGGTCAGCTTCAGGGATAACTGTGAATCCAGTTCATTTGTGCCAATCATCCGGATGGCTTCGATGCACTCTTCTGCCATCTTCCCTGCTTCTTGTTCATCTTCAATGAATTCACCCAAATAATCAATGGTGACAGCAAGCCCCTTCCGGTTGAGTTCAGCAATCACATCACATGCCATATCCAAGGATTCTCCTGCCACGAAGCGAGATGCACCAAACCGCAGCCCGTATTTTTTCGCTGCCTGTGTCATAGCTTTATTCTTTGATAAAAAAAGGAATAGATTTTTCAAAATCCTTTCCATCTGCATTCCCCTCCAAATCATTTTGGAAAATAGATGCACAAGATTATTTTACCATTTAATTCATTTTTCAGATATTTAGAATCAAGAATAAAAAATTTCATGAAGGGAAAATTAAGCCCGATTAAAGAACACATGAGGAGGTAGAATGATGGAACAGCAAAATTCGTTTAATAGCCAACAGCAGTCGACCGGCTTTATGAAACAGCCGCCGGAGATGGTTTCGGTGAAAGATAGCTTATACTTAACCGATATGCTTGCATGGAATCTGAATGCGGTTAAAAAGGCACATTTTTTTGCCACACAATGTAAGGACCCGCAAATCATTGATGCGTTAAATCGGTGCGGACTCATGCATCAACGCCATTACGATACCATTTTGAAACATTTGAACCCGGACCAAAATCAGAGTCAACAACAATATCAATAAAGGAGGGTTCTTGATGCCCAATGAAAACAAAGTCCAAAACCCTGAATCTCCCGTGGCAAAAACACCGCAAATGAATGACAGGGATTTTATAAATGATATGCTCACAACTGAAAAGTACTTTTGTAACTCCCTTTCCGTTGCCTTGCATGAAATGAGCAATCAAGCATTATTCCAAGACATTTTCTCCATTTCCAAAGAAAATCAGGAGATGCAGCGTGAACTCTATAACCTTATGTTCGAAAAAGGCTGGTATAGTTTAGAAAAGGCGCAAGCTTCCAGCTTAAGCCAATCGCATCAACAATTTTCCGGTTATAAAAATCAATTTCCATCTGGAACGAACATTCAATAAACAAACATTCAGGGGGGTGGATTCTGCTCCTTTTGTTTTTTTGCTACAAATAAAGCCGGCCCATCGGGGGCCGGCTTTATTATTAGATATCCGTGGAAAACATATACTTCTTATAGTGATACCGAATGCTGAATATTAAGCCCATCGCCATCATGTTCCCCATGAGCGAGCTTCCTCCATAACTGACAAATGGAAGCGGAATCCCCGTAATCGGCAAAAGGCCTACAGTCATGCCGATATTTTGAAAAACGTGGAACGTCAACATGCTTATAACGCCAACACAGATATATGTATAGAAGTTATTTTTCGTGTCCATTCCCGTTTTTGTTATGTGGTAAATCAATAGGAAAAACAAGGAAATGATGATGCTTGATCCGATGAAGCCGAATTCTTCACCGATGATGCTGAAAATGAAATCCGAATGACTCTCGGGCAAATACACTTCCCTTGAACCGATTCCCTTTCCTGTGGTCTGGCCGGAGCCGATGGCCAGTAAGGATTTGGTTAAGTGATACCCTTCGGAGCTGGCATAATTATATGGATCCAGCCAAGAATAGATACGGCCGAATTGATAAGATTTTACCCCTAGGTATTTTTCCAGGATTTCCGGCTTCCAAAGTACAAAGTACAGGACCGTGGAAGCGACGACAACTCCCCCCGAAACGATCGGCAGCAGGATCTTCCATGATACCCCTGATATGAAAATCATTCCGAGCATGATTGACATGATGACAAGCGAGGTGCCCAAATCAGGCTGTTGCATGATTAACAATAAAGGGGCACCGGTCACAAGACCGATTTTAATAAGCAGCCAGATATCCGTTTGAATCGTTTTCAGCGTGTTTTTGAGATGATGGTTCGATATGACATTCGCTAAAGCCAGGATCAGGAAAACCTTCATGAATTCCGATGGCTGAATCGAACCGATTCCCGGAATGATGAACCAACTTTTCGCACCATTCCGGACAGGAACGATGCTTTCCGGCATAATGATCAGCAAAAAAAGTAAAAATAATCCGAAGCCATAAGCGTACCAAGAGATTTTCTTCAACTGGTCCGAATCCAGTGTGATGAACCCTAATACGATTCCTATCCCCACTATATACCAAAAAATTTGTTTTATTAAGAAGTTTTCAGCGTACTGTCCAGTCGTTTGGGCACTATAGATTGCCAGGCAGCTTCCAACGCATAATAACAGCAATATTGTGACCAAAGAAAAATCTATTCGAGATGAAAATTTATTTTGTTCTTCCATACTAAACTCTCCCTTAAAAAGGCTCCTGCGATACATCTATAAATACACTTATTCATTATACTTTAAACAAATAAAATCACAACTATATAGAAGAATAGTTTACAGGCTTCATGGAGTTATTTCCATGAAGCCTGCAGGCATGGGAGCTATGCGTGTGATTCCTTTGATTTTCTCCGTTTCAGCAATAGGCTGACCAATCCATTGCCTGGGGAGAAGAGAAAGGCCAATCCGAATAATATGGCGGCCGAACCCACCATGCAACCTGATATCGAGGCATCCAAAATGGTGGCTGAATAGTAGCCGATGACGGAACTTAGCACCCCGACCCCGATACTGACCAATATCATGCGGCTTAAACGGTCTGACAGCAGATAGGCCGTTGCCGCAGGTATGATGAGCATTCCAACTACTAAAATGGAACCTACACTATCAAAAGAAGCAACAGTTGTCAGTGAAATGAGGCTCATCAATAAGTAATGAAAGAACAGTACAGGAATTCCCATCGCGGCAGCAAGTGCTGGATCAAATGAAACGAGTTTAAACTGTTTGAAGAAAAGGAAAATCATTATGAGGTTCAGGATAAAACAACTGCCGACTATCCAAACAGCTTTTGGTCCAGCCTCGATTCCCCCGATTGTCATCGTGTTCCACGGGGTATAGGCTATTTCCCCATAAAGGACATGTTCCAGGTCAAAATCTATTTGTTGCGTGTACAAGCTCACAAGTACGATCCCCGTTGCAAAAAGGGAAGTGAATACAATCCCGATAGCAGCGTCGGATTGAACGCCCGACGATTGGAAAAGCTGGATCAAGAACACGGCAAGCAAGCCGAGCGCAGCAGCCCCGATCAGCATTGGAACCGAATCACGGGTTCCGGTTATTAAAAATGCCAATACGATTCCCGGCAAAACGGAATGACTGATTGCATCCCCAATCAACGTCATTTTCCTGACTATCAAAAAACACCCCAATACACTGCAAGAACCCGCCACTAATGCTCCGACTAAGATAATCCAAAAATCATTCATGATGAGTGGCTCCCTTTCCTTCTATCCTGTTCGAGAGAATATTTCTTTTTCGTCGAAACCCTTCTCCATATAGATGAAAGCACTCCGCGTTTAGGTGCAAAAAGCATGGAAAAGAAAAACCATACCGTCGCGGATAAGACAATTAACGGTCCTGTCGGCAAATCATTGACAGATGTACTGATCAACGTTCCAGACACACCGCTCATCATTCCGAATATACCAGACAGGATGACCATGATATGCAGGCGCTCGGTCCAATATCTCGCTGATACCGCAGGCGTTATCAGTAAAGATGCCATCAATACGACGCCTACAGCCTGGATACCGATCACTACAGCTGCCACGATCAGCATCATGATGAAATAATCCAGAAAAACCACCGGCAATCCCATCCCCTTAGCAAACCCGGGATCAAAGGACAGTAATTTGAATTCTTTAAAAAATACGGTACAAGTGAAAATGAGAATGAAGGAAACCGTCATCATCATATATACATCGGACATGACCATTGACGCCGTCTGTCCGAATAAAAAGGTATCCAATCCACTCTGGTTTCCATACTCGCTCTGCTGGATTTGCGTAAGCATCACAATTCCGAAACCAAAGAAAGAAGATAAGACGATTCCCAAGGCCGCATCCTGCTTGATCTTACTGTATCTCGTAAGCACACTGATCAAGAAGACAGCGACTAAGCCAGCCAGGGCGGCACCTATCAAAAAGTAGGAAGTGGATTTCACTCCAGTTAACATGAAGGCGACACAGATACCGGGTAGCGCTGCATGTGCGAGCGTGTCGCCAAGCAAAGACTGCTTTCTGAGGTAGGCAAAGCTGCCGATGACCCCGCTGCTTAATCCGAGGAACATCGTGCCAAGCAATATCCACCTTGTATTTGGATCGGTGATAATGTCCATTATATTCATCGTGTACACCTCATTTTAATAAAAGGCCGGACTTTGTGTCTGATAGTATCGCTAGGCGGCCTCCATATGTTGCCTGTAGGTATTCGGGAATGAACACTTCTTCTGTCGGACCTATTTTCATCACCTTCTTATTCAATAACATCGTCCAGTCGAAATATTCCTTCACGGTGGATAGGTCATGGTGCACAACCAGAACGGTTTTGCCTTTTTCCTTCAATTCCATCAGCAATTGTATGATCGCTTTCTCTGTTGCGGCATCCACCCCTACGAACGGTTCATCCATAAAATAAATATCCGCTTCCTGTGCCAATGCACGGGCCAGGAATATCCGTTGCTGCTGTCCGCCTGATAGCTGGCTGATCTGGCGGTTTGCGTATTCAGCCATCCCCACCTTCTCCAGGCACTCCATCCCCTTCTGCCTTTCGGACTTCCCTGGTCGCCTCAGCCATCCGAGATGACCATATCTGCCCATCATCACGACATCAAGTGCGTTGGTCGGAAAATCCCAATCCACTGACTCCCGCTGTGGTACATAGCCGATGCTCTTCCTCATCGATTTATAAGTAGAGCCCTTGATCGTGATGTGCCCCGATATTTTCGGGATCAATTCGAGTATCCCCTTTATCAAAGTGGACTTCCCTGCTCCATTGGGGCCTATGATTCCGATTAAATTCCCTTCCGGCACCTCAAATGAGACATCTTCGACAACCGGCTTCTTATGATAAGCAATCGTTAAATTCTCGACCTTCAAAGCTGCTTGATTCATAGTTTCTCCCCCCTATTTCAAAGCACGGACGATGGTGTCCGTGTTATGACGGACCATTCCGATATACGTTCCTTCTTCCGTCCCTCTTTCACCCATGGCATCCGAGAACAATTCACCGCCGATTTCCACTTTGTGGCCCTGCTTACCTGCTCCTTGAATGACAGCCTCGATAGCCTTCCTCGGTACGCTTGACTCTATGAAAATCGCTTTTATTTTGTTCTCCACAAGATAGTTCCGCATATCCGTCACATCTTTCGATCCATATTCCGATAATGTATTGATCCCTTGGAGCCCTCTTACGTCCAGGCCATATGACTGCCCGTAGTACCCAAAAGCATCATGTGCCGTAACGAGCACCCGTTGGTCTTCTGGCACTTTATTGATTTCCTCATGGACATATTTATCGAGTTCCTCCAATTGCAGAACGTACTCCTCATAATTTTCACGATACTCCCCTTCATTGTCCGGGTCCTTGGCGATCAATTCTTTCTTAACTGCCTCCGCCGCAACGATCCAAAGCTTTACATCAAACCATACGTGGGGATCATGCTCAGATGCACCCACTTTGCGAAGTTGGTTCTCCTTGAAGTCTTCCGTTACGGCAATCGTCGGTTTATCCTTGCTCATCATTTCAAATATATCCGTCATTTTCCCTTCAAGATGCAGTCCGTTATAAAAAATCATATCAGCCGAATCCAATGTCTTCACATCACCCTGCGTCGCTTTATATAGATGGGGGTCGACTCCCGGTCCCATTAAACTTGTGACCTCGACATGTTTACCGCCGATATTCTCAACCAAATCCCCAATCATTCCCGTTGTTGTAACGACATCCAGCTTGCCATTGCCATTATCACTTTCGGCCGTATCATTGCCGCACCCCGTTAAAACCAGCAATGCAACAAGCACGCCTCCAATAGATTTAAGAAAACCCATCCATATTCCCTCCCTTTTTCATCTTTCTAAAATAGTTTGCCTTGTGCAAAACTAAGTGTAAATTTTTTTACATTGTCGTAAATGCTAAAAAGTTTCCTCTACACAACTTATTTTATACTATACACAAATATACAAAAAAAGTGCAACTATTTTTAAACATTTCAAATAGGCGAATGACTTTTACACGCAGCAAAAACTGTCAGGAGGCTCCACTAGGCAGCTTCTGACAGTCAGTCATTCCGTATGATGAAATTATATTTATATTGTGGAGTTTCACTGGTGAACATAACTAGGGGGAGCTATTTCTGGACGACGTGAAATTCACGAGTAAACGCGGTTTCCACGTATAAAGCCGCGGACTTCTTCTTGACGGGCATTGCCACTCATTTCTCCTGTTTCAAGGAAATGGCCAAGTACGCAAATCCCAATTCGATTCCGCAAAGCAAAAACAGGGTGATTAAAGTTTGAAACATCATGATTTCCTCCTCCTCTAAGACTTAGACCAATCTTAAAGGATGAAACCAATACCATAACAAGACCCTATTTGTAGAAATCTTCAGCAGTCCCCACTGTTCCCTTGCCCTGAAATGGGTTTCATACTGTACAATATAAAAAAAGAAAAACGGTGATATCATGACAAATATTAAAGAAATAGCTCAATGTGCTGGTGTATCTGTCTCAACAGTGTCTCGTGTATTGAATGATCATCCTTATGTAAGCCCCGATAAAAGAAAGAGCGTCCTAGAAGCGATCAATCGTTTGAATTATACGAGAAACATCAACGCCATCCATCTTTCAAAAGGGAAAACCAACCTTATCGGCGTCATCATCCCCTTCAACAATCACCCATATTACGGGGCAATCGTTAACGGAATCACAAAACAGGCAAATGCAATTGGCTGTCATATCGTCATCTTTCAAACAAATTATGACAGGGAGAAAGAGATCCAGGCTTTTAATATGCTGCAAATGAAGCAGCTCGATGGCATTATCGTTTGTTCAAGGATTTCGGAAATGAAAATCCTCTTGGATTATCAAAAATACGGACCGATTATTTTATGTGAAGATACCGCCCAGGCTGAATTCTCATCCATCAGCATTGATCATTATGCAGCTTTCTCCTGTGCCCTTGAGTACGTGATTGCTAAAGGATATAAGAAAATCGGATACAGCCTCGGCCGTAAAAAGAGCAGAAACAGTTCCCATCGTACAAAGGCCTTTAACGATATCATGAGTAAACACCAACTGATAAACAATAAAGAATGGCTGTTTGAAGGCAGTTATCACATTAAGGACGGTGAACAATTGTTTCAGGAATGGAATTCGATGATGGATAAACCTGAAGCCATCATCATAACGAATGATGACACGGCGGCGGGCTTCATTCTTACCGCTAAGAAATCGGGCATAAGGGTGCCGGAAGATGTGGCCATTCTCGGCTTCAATAATGATAGCCTTGGCGAAATGCTCGACATCACGACCATTTCCTTACCGCTGGAATGGATCGGGAAAATGGCAGTGGATCTCTTTGAGAATCCTGAAGAGGTCAAACATGTAAAACTGGACTATGCCCTAATAAAAAGGAAAACCGTTTAGTTATCAGGATTTGCTATATTTTAGTATATCGTCACTTGATTCTCCCTTACTGCCATCATTCATTAACTAGGGAAAAATAACCATGTGAAATAATCATTGCGATATCCCAGAAGTTATTTTATAATTTTGATATAGTAAAGTTTACTCAATTACTAGCAATCTATTAGCGATTGCATGAATTTCATGAGTAAAATCGTCAGACGTCACCTACAAACTGACGCCAACGATTTTAGAAAATTGAATACTTCCTCATTTACCGATGAGTTAGAGGCTGCAGCTTATAAAAGTAAAACGGACGAGATTCTGGAAAATTAAAGACTCCGTTTGAAAGGATAAGTTGCCGAAGTTAGGGTATATTCCATGTATATTCTTGCTGGCGGTGTAACCGAATAGGAACACCACTGTCACGTTTTTTCAAAAAAGCGTGGGGAGCTATCTTCGGAAGGATAAACGGGTTTATTATAAACAGCCGTCGATCTTTTTCGACTGCTGTTTTTTTATTTTTCGTTCCCTTCCAATAAAAAGGAGTGTAACATCAATTGTCAAATTCACAATCACCAACAAGCCCTACTGAACTGAAAAGGAGCCTGAAAGCGCGTCATTTAATGATGATTTCATTAGGTGGAACGATTGGAACAGGTTTATTTTTAGCAAGTGGCGGTGCCATTCATTCAGCCGGTCCCGGCGGTGCCTTGGTGGCCTACGCGGTCATCGGTATCATGGTTTATTACTTAATGACAAGTCTTGCAGAAATGGCAGCGTTCATGCCAGTGGCCGGTTCGTTCCGTGTCTATGCATCCAAATTCGTCGATCCGTCCTTCGGTTTTGCGATTGGTTGGAACTACTGGTATAACTGGGCAATCACCATTGCCGCCGAATTGGCAGCCGTTGTCTTAATTATGAAGTTCTGGTTCCCGGATAGCCCTTCATTTATCTGGAGTGCCATTGCGTTAATCACTATGTTTCTTATCAATTACATGTCCGTTAAAGGTTTCGGGGAAACAGAATTCTGGTTTGCCATGATCAAGGTCGTGACAGTCGTCATTTTCTTGATTACGGGTGTTCTGATCATTCTCGGAATCATGGGTGGGAATGACCCAATCGGTTTTTCCAATTTCACAATGGGCGAAGGTCCCTTTAACGGAGGGTTCTTCACGATTCTAGGTGTATTCATGGCTGCCGGCTTTTCATTCCAAGGTACGGAATTGCTTGGAGTGACTGCTGGTGAAAGTGAAGATCCAGAAAAAAATATCCCAAAAGCGATCAGATCCGTTTTCTGGCGCATCCTCTTGTTCTATATCCTTGCAATTTTCGTTATTGGAATGATCATTCCGTTTACGGATTCACGTTTATTGAGTCAAGATGTTGCCGTAAGTCCATTCACGCTTGTATTTGAACGGGCCGGCCTTGCATTTGCTGCATCCATCATGAACGCGATCATTTTATCATCCGTACTCTCTGCCGGTAACTCTGGCATGTACGCTTCAACCCGTATGTTATGGGACTTGGCACGTGATGGGAAAGCACCGAAATTCCTAGGCAAGTTAGATAAAAGAGGAGTGCCCGTGAATGCACTTATCGTGACTTCTTTAGTTGGCTGCGTTGCATTCTTAGCTTCATTTTTCGGGGATGGCGTCGTTTATATCTGGTTATTGAACGCTTCAGGCATGGCAGGATTCGTCACCTGGGTAGGGATTGCGATTGCCCATTATCGGTTCCGCAAAGCTTATGCCGCTCAAGGCCTTGATATGAATGCTTTACCATTCCGGGCAAAAGGCTTCCCATTCGGACCTATATTCGCACTTGTCCTTTGTATTATCATTATCATCGGACAAGGCTATCAGGCTTTCAGCAGCGATGGGATCGACTGGAATTCAATGTTCGTTTCCTACATTGGCTTGATTCTATTTTTCGTCCTATGGTTCGGCTATAAAATTAAGCATAAAACGAAAATCATTCCGCTTGAGGAATGTGACCTTAAATCAAAATAATACGCAAAGGACCTGTTCTTCCCTAACCGGAGAAGAACAGGTCCTTTTTTCATTTCAAATGATAAACACGGCATTCATATGGTTGCAGGGGTTTACTGGAGATTCCTTCTTCCTCCTGATCATAATTGCCGATCATCTTTGTGGCAGAATATGCATGCAGCTCTTCAGGCAAAGTATAAGAGGCCTGCTCTTCTTTAAAGTTGCACAGCACCAACAGCTTTTCTTCCTCAAACGATCTCGTGTAGGCAAATATTCGTTCATCATCCGGCAACAGCAGTCCAAAACGGCCATAAACGACGATATCATGTTCCTTGCGCAGTTGGATAAGCTTTTTATAAAAATGAAAAATGGAATTCGGATCATTGTAAGCCTTTTCTGCATTAATCTCGGGAAAATTGGGATTAACCTTAATCCAAGGGGTCCCTTTCGTGAATCCTGCGTTCCGGGAGTCATTCCACTGAATCGGTGTCCTCGCATTATCCCGGCTGCGGGCGTGGATGGCTGACATCATCCGCTCTTTTGACCAGCCATGAGAATGGACGAGTTCGTCATATGAATTCAATGTTTCGATATCCCGGTATTCATCGATGCTTTCAAATGCAACATTGGTCATTCCCAGCTCTTCCCCTTGATATATATAAGGTGTACCTTGCAGCATATGAAGACAAGCGGCAAGCATCTTTGCGCTTTCAATACGATACTTTCCATCATTACCAAACCTTGAGACAACCCGGGGCTGATCATGGTTGTTCCAGTATAAACTGTTCCAGCCATCCCCCTCCAAACCAGTCTGCCACTTAGAGAGGATTCGCTTTAAATCGGTTAGCTTCCATTTATCGTTACTCCATTTCCCTTCTGGTCCCCTCCCCAAATCCATATGTTCGAATTGAAAGACCATATGTAGCTCACCACGATCTTTACCTGTAAACAATTGCGCTTCCTCCGGCGTGACGCCTGGCATTTCCCCAACCGTAATCACGTCATGTCCAGAAAGTGCCCGTTGATTGATTTCCTGCAGAAACTCGTGTATGCGCGGTCCATTCAGGAAAAAGGGGCTTCCATCACCATACTGCTTCTCATGATGAACGGCTCCATCTGAATAGCTTTGATCTTTTGAAAGGAAGTTGATGACATCCATCCGGAAGCCATCGACACCCTTATCCAGCCACCAAGTCATGATACTGTAAACTTCTTCACGGAGCTTAGGGTTCTCCCAGTTTAAATCCGGTTGTTTCCTGCTGAATAAATGTAAATAATATTCATCGGTTGCTTCATCATATTCCCATGCTGAACCTTTAAAAATCGACTCCCAATTATTTGGCTCTTTCCCATTCCTGCCAGGTTTCCAAATATAGTAATCACGTTTCGGATTGTCTTTTGAGGATCGGGATTCCTCGAACCATGGATGTTCATCTGAAGAATGATTGACCACCAGGTCCATCATGATCTTCATTCCACGTTCATGAACGGCCTTCAACAACCTATCGAAATCGGCCATGGTCCCGAATTCAGTCATGATTGCTTTATAATCACTGATATCGTACCCATTGTCATCATTGGGAGATTGATAAACTGGGGATAGCCATATCACGTTCACACCCAGCTCTTGTAAATAATCTAGCTTCATCAAAATCCCGTTTATATCACCAATACCATCGCCATCACTATCCATAAAACTCCTTGGATACACTTGATACACAACTGCCTCTTTCCACCATGCTTTGTCCATGCTTTTCCCCCTTTTTTACCGCATTGACACAATCCTTACACCAATACCCTATTATAAAGGGGGAAACTCCAGAATATTCTACTTTTATTCAGCTATTCCCGTTTGAATCATTTCAATATCCAGATCGACCTCGATTGGAATATCGGGATATGCCTCCTCCCAATGTTTTTGATCAAAATTTCTTGTTTTACTTTTAGCATGATCACCGAGTGCAAGCGGATCTATATGGTTCTCCTGAAACATGGTTACCATCTCATTTAATTTTTTGCCAATGACCTGCTCGGCCCTGGCCTCTATTTTATTCAGGTCGACCGCTTTGCCCAAGTCGTAGCCTTGGACCTCTAGCAGACTCGCTTTCATTTTCACTTCAATCCTGACCTTTGGGTCTTGATTGGCATTCGAAATATGATAATGGACACGTGACTCCACGTTATTGATATCGGTAAAGTCATTTTCCTTCCATTTAATTTCATAACTCCCCAGCTTAAAATTTTCACTAAGGACCTTATATAAAAAGCCGTCTTCATAAGGTATATATTTCCCAATATAACGATCCGTTTTAAACAAGGCGATCCCCCTTACCCGTATTTGGTCTCCTGTTGTTTCCAATAAGGGCAAGACCGGATCGATCCCTTTACCATGACACGCATATAAATACCTGTGAAGATCTACATCAGGCAAATTGGTCCTTATATTCTGTTCGATCAGCTCCTTCACTTGAACCCCTGGAGTTTTAATCAACTTCGGCTCCATTTTAACTACATCCTCCGCTTTGCCATGAACGACCGCTAAATACAAATCCCTTCCCACCATTGGGTCACGCCTATATGTATCGACATAATCATTCAACCCCTTACTTGCCAATTCTTCACCATATAGAGTGACTGTCAGTCTCCCGCCGACAATCGGGTATGGTGTTTTTGCATTTTCCTGCTGACGGGCCGCCTTTATATCATGGGAGTCCGCTTCATATACTTCTTTACCCAGATCTGCTTCCTCCCCAGGCTGAGGAACGCTGACAACGACCGTTCCTTTGATTTTCTTGTCTCCGGCATCATCATAACCAACGACTTCAGCAATTAATATATCTTCTAATATTTGCTTTTCCACGCCGCACGCCGTCATCAAAAAGCTTGCTAATGTTATCAAGAGAAGTTTGATTTTCATGATTTATGCCCCCTGAATTTATAGACGATCGACTGCCATATGAATAAGAGAGGAAGATACAAATAAACGATATAAAAACCAATTTGCGAACTGATCGTGTTAAACTTATCGATCCTATAGCGGTTATCCAAAAAAATGCAGGAAACCAAAATGATGATCAGAATGAGAACCAACATCTTTTTTTGTCTATATCCGAATACTCTTTTCGCTGTCCTGCTTGCTGCCCAAACCCCTAGGCAAACATTCGGCAGCACCATGAACAGCCAAACGGAAATCCCTATGTATTCGAACCTTTCAATGAATGGAAGGTCTACAATTTTCCATAACGTCAAAGTTGCCCAAATTACATCTTTCAGCTGATCTTGATGATAGTAGGCTAATGAAACAAGTATGGATACTACATAGATCACCATAGTGAACAACGCCCCTAAGTGGGCCCACTTTTGAGATTTTTCACGATTTTTAATGAAAGGATAATAAATGAGGATTAATTCAAAACCAAGGTAATTCAGGGTCATCTTCTTACAGGCCTTCATGATTTCCAAAAAGGAATGATCAAGAAAAGGACCCAAATTTTCAAAGTGGGCGTACTTCAAAGGGAAATAATTCAAAAGGAATAATGGCGATCCAATCATAAGGCCGATTATGCAAAAACCGGTAATGACCCTGAAACCGCCCTCCACAAAGCGATATACGAGAATTAGAATGATGGTTATCAGCATCAGGACATTGACACCTGGGAACATCCAAACCTGAATGACTTCTAAATAAGTCCTGATAAGAATGATGGAAATCATGATAAAGTAGAGGATGAATAATATATTGAAAGCATTTCCGACCCATTTACCAAACAAATCCTTGTGGATGGCAACCAAATCAAGTGTTTGGGGGCCCCTGCCCAAAAGCTTGAAACACATCCAAAGCAGAACATTTATGATCAACCCTGATATCAGGACCGATATCCATGCGTCTTGGCCAGACTCTTTCGCTATTATCCGTTCAAACCCCAATATCCCTACTCCAATCTGCATGCCGGGCATGAGGAAAAAAACAAAAAATGGAGATATTTGTTTTGTTTCATTTGGTTTGACTTCCATTCCTTCTCACCGCTTTCTACTTCCTTATTCATCGATATCATTACGGGTGTTTCGTTTTTCCGCCTCTTTCCTTATCCTTAGTGGATTTTCCGTCCGCAGAAACTGCGGGCGTTTTTTCTGCTTTGAAAAAGGGAGGCGAATCAGACTATCTTTAAAGTCATGAATTCTTAACGGGTAAAGCGGGTCTAAATAAGGACTGCCAAGCGAAGTCAATTTCAATAAATGACTTAAAATGAATGCACTGCATAAAGCTATTCCAAACAGCCCGTATAACTGGGCAGCAATTAGAAAGGGAAAGCGGATAAGGCGAATCGTATTGCTGATTTGGTAAATCGGCACCGTAAATGAAGCCAAGGCAGCCAAAGCGACAAGCATCAACAAGACATTACTGACAAATCCCGCTTCCACAGCGGCTGAACCGATAACTATACCGCCAACAATGCCGATGGTAGAGCCAACTTTGGCAGGCAGCCTGACCGCCGCTTCCCTCAGCAATTCGATCGTCCCTTCCAGCACGATCGCTTCCAAGATCGGCGGAAAAGGGATCACTCCCCTGGATGATATTAAGATTGGCAGCAAATCCGTTGGGATCACTTGATAATGATAGGTTAAAACGGCCACATACAGAGGTGATGACAAAACGGAAAACAGCACGGCGAAAAGCCGAATCAAACGGAATGAAGTACCGAGATTCCAAATTTGAAAATAATCTTCAAATGACGAGAAGAATGAAATGATGGTATTGGGACCAACCAATGCATGAGGAGATCCATCCAGCATGATCCCTATTTTCCCTTCCGATAATACACTGGCCAGATGATCAGGCCGCTCCGTATCAATCAATTGCGGGAACATCGAATTCCGATTATCCGTGATCATCTGGCTTACGAACGAAATATCGACGATCGTATCATATTCTATATCTTCTATTCTCTGTATGACCGTCTTGATGATCTGTTGATTTACCACCCCATCTATGTAGAGTACCGCTATCCTTGTTTGCGAGATGCTCCCGACCCTAAATTCCTTGGACTGCAATTCAGGAGTGGGCAATCGGTTACGGATCAGATTCAAATTCGAATCAAGCGATTCAACAAACGCCTCCTTGGATCCAACGACCGTATACTCCGACTCAGGTGTTGAAATTTGCCTTTTCACACTGTGAACACACGGAATGAGCAAACACATTTCATCGTCTTGTTTGTATTGAATCATGATCGATCCTTCCAAAACCAATCTTTGAATGTCTTTTAAATCAGCCGTCAATTTCATATCTTCCATCGGAATATCGCCTTTTAGTTGCTTAAGGACCTTCTTTGGTTGATTCGACATGACCGCCAATACTTGTTCGTGGAGCTGTTGTACACTGACCAGTGAATTGAAGTAGGAGATGATATAGCCATCATCATTCGGGAATTGGAAGGTAAGAAAATCATCAGATGTTTTAAACTTTTTAAGGAGTTCCTGGAAATCCTTGGAAGTAACCTGAAAGGATGCTGAATCCATTTCCCTCTTGCCCTTAAAAAACCTCACCATCCCACCCCCAATACAAAGTTTTTCGTTCATTCGATTATTGTAACCACCCTATTTAAAGTTAGTCATGTTCCACAGATATCTTTAAAATAGGAAAAGACCTATCCGGAATCCACCGGATAAGTCTTTACTTCTTAATTTCCAATTATCTTGGACTTGGAAAGATCCGTGTTACAAGTTCACGGAACTCTTCAGCAAATCCTTCAACGGGTTTTCCATTCTCGATATCATTCGCATACCCATCCATTCTTTGAACAAAGTCCGGATTTGCCGACACATAAACTTGGTCTACAGATGGATCTGCTCCCCTTACTGCATCAGCAACCCTTTCTTTAAGGTCATTCGAGATATCCTTTTCCCCGCCGTCTTTTAATACTGCGCCTACATAGGCATTATTTTCAGTCACGATGACATTTGCGTTACTTACTTCCTTCAAAGCTTCGACTCGATTTGAGATATCCTCGGAGACCCTCATACCGTTTACGCCATTATCATTATTATCATTATTATCATTATTGACATTATTAACATTTTGCCTTGTGTCGCCTACATTCATCGGATTATCCAAATTATCCTGATGAGTACGATTCAGGCCAAGATTATCACTGGCGTCTTCGTTATCATTCGTTGCACAACCTGTAATCACTAAAGCCATCATTGCACTTGATACTATCGCTTTATAGTTCATATTCTTCACTCCTCAAATATCATTTAACATTACTATTTGCGAGGAGTGGGCAGATTATTCAGAAGAGGTGACCTTCAAGCCGATAATTCCAACCAAAATAAAACCGGCGAATACCAATCGCATCGCATCCTTAGGCTCGTTAAAAACGATGATGCCTACCAGAACAGCCCCAAGAGCCCCTATTCCCGTCCAGATTGCATACGCTGTTCCCATAGGCAGAGTTTTTATCGCCGATGACAAAAAATAAAAACTAATAACCATGCCAGCAATCGTTATGATAGAAGGTAATAATTTCGTAAAACCCTCGGTATACTTTAGACTTGTCGCCCATACCACTTCAAATATTCCTGCAATCACCAATTGAATCCAAGCCATCTTTTTCCCCTCCAATTACAGAAAAAGCCCGGGAGGTCATCTTTCATAACCTCCCGGGCTTTTTTCCCTCCGTGTACGCAGATTCCTGCGCGTTTCTCTTGGACCATTCCGGTAACATTCAACCGAGGAACCCTAGAAACATAGTATTTCCATACTATATCATGTACATTTCAGATCGGTCAAACACTTATGCATCGCTTCTGTTTCTAAGCTTCCACTTGTCACCTTTTATTGAAAACCAAATATGCTTAAAGGGTTCAGGTATTTCTTTAGCCGCCTCAACCGTATATTGGACAGCCTCTTTTTTATATTCAACATCTTCAGTGATTTCTTGCTGTGTCATGGCGAGTTGGTCCGTTTCCGATTTAATCTGGTCCGTTTTGGCCTGGATGCGTGTAACGGTTTGAGTCACATTTTCAATTGTCGGTTTGGAATCCTTAAATGTTTTAAAAGCAAAAAACGCTAAATAAATAATCGATCCGATAAAGAGGGCAAGACTAATATATACAATGATCACCTAGATTCCTCCTTTTATTTTACCTTTACTATACCCGTAATAATTGAGCAGAAAACGAATCCCCATGTATTTTCTTTTATGCCTGGTCATATTATTGAAAGTAAAAGGAGGAATGAAAATGAATCAAATGCCTCTTCTTAAAGCCTGTTTTAAAGCTGGAATCCACTTCATTAGACATATGACCATACAGCAGGCTGCCACGATTGCAGGAATCATTTTTTTAATCATTCATCCAGAAGTTTTCAGCCCCCTTTGGCTTACATTGGCAACATCCGTCTTGATTCTGCTCCTGCTTTGAAGATTGCAAGTATCCCCTGCACACTGGCTGTGTTATGGATTTCTTCGCTGACACCCCCATCCAGATCAGAAAAAAACCGAGGATATGCACCAGCATTCTACCCTTGCTTCGGAAGAATGTTCCTGTACGGAACAAACTGCCATGGAGGCCCGACCATGAATATTGCTCGGACTGTTCCTATCCAGGATTTCAATCTCTTCATAGCTATGATCTTTAAAGTTTAATCAATCGATTGATTAAAACGGAATTTGCCTTTACCCCCCCTTGTGACAGCTGGGCTTCCCTCCCCTTCAGATATTATTTACACTACATTTACCATACTACGGAAAACTATTAGTTTACAAAACAGTTCAGGAATTTGCCCACCACGGCGATTTCAGATGCAATGGATGGGTTGAGCAATCACCTTAAGTTTTAATCAACCAATCAAGACTGTAGGCAAAAGGGTTCTATCAAAGAGTTAAAACAATTAGAGCGGGTGTGCGAGACTCCTGCGGAAATGCGCGTCCAGAAAAAAGAAGCCGCAGAGGAGGCTACCAGAGGGGGAACGTTCAAATTGTACAAACCGTAAAAAAACTTTAGACAAATTCGATTTTCATCGAGTTTATCAAAAGCCTGAAGCCCCTCTAAATCGGTCTTTTCATTAATTTAATGGTTGTGTGTTCTGACAGGGTGGAAATGCATTTATATCCTGAATCATATAAAAATCGTATTGTTTTAAGGAGAATTGTGCTTGATACATATATTCACAAAAAGCTTTTCACCTGAAGTACCACACAAAACACCTGACGTCCCTTGTTCATTCGTTAATGAAATCCCAACAGGCTGACTTATTAAATAGCAATTTTTTGTTGCCACGGCATATTCATCACTCCTTCATGCACATCCTATTAAAAATGAAAAAATGGGTGCCTTCATTTCTTGAAAATTCGCAGTTCGGTTATGAACCGGTGTAACAGACAAAACAACACTTACCATTTTATCAAGCTGAAAACTATTAGAAAATTACGAAATTTGTGTATAATTAGGCTATATTCATTAACTCTTAAGGAGGAATCATAGTCATGGATAATCTTATTCAACAGTTCAGGAATTTGCCCACCACGGCGATTTCAGATGCAATGGAAGGGTTAAGCAATCTTGATTCGGCAATTAAACCCTTAAAGGAAGAATTTCGTTTGGCCGGACGAGCTTTGACCGTAAAGATTCCCGTCGGTGATAATTCAGCCGTGTTAAAAGCGATCGGTGAAGCCAAGCCTGGGGATATAATTGTCGTTGACAGCAAGGGTGATACATACCGGGCAATAGCAGGAGACTTTGTTGTCGGCATGATGCAGACCATGGAAATAGGCGGCCTCGTAGTCGATGGGGTCATTCGCGACCTTGAAGCCATTAAAGAATTGAATTTCCCTGTATTCAGCAAAGGGACGACGGTTGCCTCAAGCGGCAAGGCAGGTGTAGGCGAAACCAATGTGCCCATATCATGTGGAGGTGTCACCGTATATCCAGGGGACATCATCATAGGGGACATAGATGGGGTCGTGGCCGTGCCCAAAGATAAGGGTGAAGAAATCCTGGTCAAAGCAAAGGATAAAATCACCAAAGACGAACAGCGTGCTGAAAAATATGCCGGGAAGCCTGATGAAATCAGAAAGTATATTGCCATGATGACCAATAAAGGATGACACATAAAAAAACAGGCAGGAAGCGATGGCTTCCTGCCTGTTTTTCATTAGCCTTATTTATCGGTCTTTTCTTCCTTAGAACCTTCTTCATCATATGTGTAATCATAATCAGCAGGATCAATCGGTTTAAAGCCGTTTGGAGTATAGAAACGGAGTAAGTCGCCGTTCACTACTTGGTCGGATAAATTGAGCATCGTTTCAGCTCTCGTTTTATAATTGAGGATGGCATCATTTTCCTCGACCAATTCTCCCGTTTTAGTATCGTAGTATTTCCCTTTAATGGAAGTGACATCCGGTGTTACAAAATCACCATTCCTGAAAGGTACCACTTCATTATGATCTTTTGACAATAAATCGGAACCGAATTGTACATAATCTTTAGATTCAATTCCTAACAGATGCAATAAAGTCGGGAGAAGGTCAATCTGTCCTCCGTATTGGTGCATTTCCCCGCCTTCAACACCTGGAACATGGATCAATAATGGTACACGTTGCAATTGGGCATTCTCAAATGCGCCAACATCCTCGCCAAGAACTTTTGACATGGCTTCTTTATGGTTTTCGGAAATACCATAATGATCACCATACATAACGATTACCGAGTTATCATATAGACCGGATTCCTTCAGATAATCGAAAAACTCTTTAAGCGCCTCATCGGCATAGCGTGCAGTTTGGAAGTAACTATCAACGGAAGCATCACCTGTCGTATGCTTGCCGATTGTTGCTTTTTCCTGGTCCATCGCATATGGGAAATGATGGGATACCGTTATGAATTTTGTATAGAAAGGCTGTTTAAGCGTTTCTAACATTGGAATCGATTCCTTAAAGAACGGCTTATCCATTAATCCATAACTTAGTACTTCCTCTTTATTTTCCATATTATAATGGTTTGCATCGAAGAACTGATTAAAACCTAGAGACTTATACATATTATCCCGGTTCCAGAAAGATTTGTAATTACCATGGAACACAGCGGATGTGTATCCTTGTTGTCCTAAAATAGCTGGTGCTGCTTGATACGTATTTTGGGAACGGTTTGTGAATGCTGCTCCCTGTGGTAAGCCGAACAGGGAATTTTCAAGCATGAATTCGGCATCCGCCGTTTTCCCTTGGCCTACTTGATGGAAGAAATTGTCAAAGTGCATGAAATCTGATTTATCATGTGCAAGTGAGTTCAAAAATGGAGTTACTTCTTCCCCATTCAACTTATAATCGATAAGGAAATTCTGCATCGATTCCAAATGCAGGTAGATGACATTCTTGCCTTTGGCTGCACCAAAATACTTAGGATTCGGCTCAGCGCTTGTTGCCTTCGTATAGTTGACGACTTCGGCGATATCCGTGCTGTTTGCAGTCGCACGCTGGGCGTATGTTTTAGTATTCTGAACGGCATCATAAACCGTATAGTTGAACATGCCCAAGTATTTGACGATATAGTTCCGGTCGAATGTTCTTGATAATAATTGCGGGCGATCCTTTTCGGCAAGTCCCAAATTGATGGCGAAAATCGCCAGTCCCGCTAGGTAAACCATTCCAACTGTACGGCGTTTGACTTTGAAGTCTTCCGCTTTAAAGTCTTTGAATCTGTACAACACGATCAAAAGTATCGTATCAAGGAAATAAAATACATCATGGCCTTTAAATAATTCTAAAATACTCGGTCCCAAATCCCCGGCATTTTGCACTTGCGTCAAGGTTGGCAATGTAATGAAATCGGTAAATGACCGGTAATATACAATATTGAAGAATAACCATAAGGACATCAATAGGTTCAACCTGATGATCCATTTAAACGATTTTTTGCCTCTAGCCAATAGTGCCAAGCCAAAGAATAAAATGGCTGAACTGATCGGATTTATGAACAGTAAGAACTGTTGCAGGCCATTTTCAAGACCTAAGTTAAATTCAATTCGATATCCAATATAAGTTTTTATCCAAAACAAGACTACCGCAATAAAGAAAAAGCCTAGTATGTTATCTGCAAATAAATGCCGGCTTTTTTTAAGAAAATTATTCATGCTTTCACCTCTATTAATCTAGTGGTTTATTTATATAAATTTTTACAAACTTACAAAAGACGGAAAATCGGAAACCTTATAATAGCATTCTTTCACTTGGATAGTCAAGATTGTGAAAACCACCTTTTGTCACATCCATAACTCTTATCCAGAACACTTCTTTAGCTTATGAACAAGCCTTTGAAAAAATAACAGAGTTTCGCCCGTCTCGAATGTTCAGCGTACCTATAACAAATATATAGGAACTACACGCCTTAATCCAATAAATATTACCGTAATTTTTTGGTGTGACTGCGGATGGCAGTAACTAAATATTTTAACGTCCTTCAGGCTTTTACCATTATAAACGACTCTTTATAAAAAAACCAGCACATTACAAAATATGTAAAGATATAAACCTTCAATTATTGAAAGCTATGCTTATATCCCAGGATTTTTTTCCCGATAATTCGACAGTTTAAAATTAATTGCCGGATACATGGATGCTTTTCTCATCCGCACTTTTGATACCCCGTGCCTGTAAAAGTTTAACCTTTTAATTATAAGCGTCCAGCCACTCTTAAATCCCATAAAATAACAAATGGATTGCACGAAGTATCGACATCATTCCCCTCCGGCTTTTTTATTCAGCTTTTTCAAATAATTTTTCCTGAAAAATATTAATCCACCGATTTCCCCCCAATAATTTGAAGTGGAGATCATATTATTTTCATCATCCATAATAGAATGAAATTTGCCAATTTTACATAAATTTCGATTTCAAATCCCTCCTGGTACCGGAAAGGATGCAAAAAGACAGTATAATAGGAAGAAACTGAATTTTTCTTTTTGGCTGAAGGGTCAAATTCTGACGATTGCAGCCCATATAAGCCATCGCGACGGCAACAGGCGGAATATAGACCTTGTCCTTTCCCATTCCCCCTTAATTCGGTTGTGGGCGCCTTATTATATGCTTACCTGTGTTTTGCAGGAATTCTTTTCTTCCCCTTTGTTAGTATATTTGTTTCATCCAGCTTTATTATAAAAAATAAAAAATCCTGCCCCTCGATCGAGGACAGGATTATCTTAAATCATATTTACATTACTTAATGCCTTCTGAAACTTCTTTAACCATAGCGTCAACAGATTCTAAACCGCCGCCTGATAAGTACCAGTAGTTAGGGTCTAGATAAATGATGTTACCTTCTTTAAATGCCTTTGTATTTTTTACAATGTCATTTTCAATCGTTTCTTTTGCTGCAGCTCCATCACCGGCAACCGCATCTCTATCTACAACGAATAAGTAGTCAGGATTTTTTTCAGCAATGTATTCGAAAGAAATACTTTGACCATGAGTCGAAACTTCCAATTTATCATCCACTGCAGGTACTCCGAATACATCATGGATGATACCAAATCTTGAATCCGGTCCGTAAGCACTTACTTTTCCGCCGCTGGAAAGAACGATTAAACCAGTTTTGTCAGTCGGGGCTTTTTCTTTCAAAGCGTTAATGTTTTCTTCAACACTTGCCAATTCTTTAGCTGCTTCGTCTTTTTTATCGAAGATTTTACCCAAAAGTGTCACGTTTTCTTCAAACGACTCCATATACTTTGTTGTATCCACACCTACAAAAACAGTAGGGGCAATTTTGCTTAATTCTTTATATGCTTCAGATTGACGGCCAGAAATAAGGATTAAGTCTGGAGCAATTTCGTTGATTTTTTCGAAGTCAGGCTCTTTTAATCCACCGGCATTTTCAGTTGTACCTTCATATTTAGAAAGGTATTCCGGAAGTCCATCATGAGGAACAGCTGCTACTTCCACACCTAATTTATCAAGAGTATCAAGAGTACCCATATCGAATACAACGACTTTTTCAGGGTTTGTTTTCACTTTCGTTTCGCCTAGTTGGTGCTTAACCGTAATTTCTTCGCTTTTAGCACTTTCTTTTTTCGTGCTTGATTCTTCTTTTTCTTTATCTGCTCCACAAGCTACAGCCACTACAGCCAGCATTGCAACCAAAAGCAGTAAGGATAATTTCTTGATCATTATTGTCACCTCGAAAAAATTTTTTTATTTAAAATTACATATTGAATCCTCACCATCACAGAGTTCACCTTCATCACTTTTCCTGCCAGATGAACGGGAGGCGGCTAAAGTCTTGGGCGCCCGCCAACTCTTAACTGCCTAAGAAGCGTACGGGGTGACTTCTGGACGGCTATGAATACTGAAGTAATTTAAAACCAATTTTGGAATTGCCTTATGTGAAGTACACACAGATCTTATTGTCATTGATACTTTGGATTTCAATATCCATATCATAAATTTCCTTTAAAACATTGGAATTGATGACTTGTTCGGTTGGCCCATTATGAACAACCTTGCCATCCTTCAATGCGACGATATAGTCGGAATAACAGGATGCAAAATTAATGTCATGAATGACGATGATGACCGTTTTCCCCAATTCATCGGCCAATCTCCTCAATACCTTCATGATTTGGACGGAATGCTTCATATCAAGATTGTTCAGCGGTTCATCAAGAAGCACATACTCCGTGTTCTGAGCAATGACCATGGCAATGAAGGCCCGCTGTTGCTGCCCGCCGCTAAGCTGGTCAAGAAACTTATCCTGCATGTCAGCAAGTTCCATATATTCAATCGCTTCATCGACGTATTTCCAATCCTCTTTCGTCAGCTTTCCTTGTGAATAAGGAAAACGGCCAAAGGCGACGAGTTCACGAATCGTTAAACGGATATTGATGTGGTTAGCCTGCTTTAAGATGGCAATCTTTTTCGCAAGTTCATTGCTATTGAATTTCCCCATATCCTTACCCTCGATAAGGACTTCTCCTGAATCCCGGGTAATGAGACGGCTGATCATCGAAAGGACGGTACTTTTACCCGCTCCATTGGGACCGATGAAGGATGTGATTTTCCCTTTCATTATTTCAATGGAAACATCCTCGACAACCGTTTTATTATTATATTTTTTGAATAAATTTTTCACTTCTACCATGATTTATTCTCCTTTAATAGAAGATAGATGAAATAGACACCGCCGACAAAGTTGATGATGACACTTAAGGTCGTGGAAAACGTGAAGATCCTCTCTACAATGAATTGGCCGCCGACCAAGGCAATCACACTGATCAGCATTGCACCCGGGAGGATATGTTTATGCTGATAGGACTTAATGAATTGATAAGCCACATTTGCAACAAGCAATCCGAAGAACGTGATCGGACCGATCAAGGCAGTCGAAATGGAAATTAAAATCGTAACGACGATTAAAACCCGCTTCGTGACAAAATCATAATCCACACCCAAGTTTATGGCTTGGTCCCTCCCTAGGGACATGACATCTAAATACTTCAAAAATCTCATGAAATATATCATTGCCGCAATCATGAGGACAATAGTTAAGGTTAACAGGTCCGTGTTGACATTATTGAAGCTGGCGAACATTTTATTTTGAATGATTTGGAATTCATTCGGGTCAATCAATACCTGCATGAATGAAGACATGCTGCCGAATAAGGTTCCGAAGATGATACCGATCAGCAATAGGAAGTAAATATTGCGGTTTTTCTTGAACATGAACTTGAACAGCAGGCTTGCAAAAATGAGCATGGCCGCAAGTGTAATCAGGAAATTGAGATTTTTATTCATGATCATGATATGCGTTGAACCGAAGATGAAAATCACTCCCGTTTGAATCAGCATATACATGGAGTCCAACCCTAAAATGCTTGGCGTCAGGATTTTATTATTCGTGACCGTCTGGAAAATCACTGTTGAAAAAGCAATTGCACAACCTACCACGATGATGGCGACGATCTTTATGACCCTTCTCGGCAGTGCATAATCCCAATTCGGGCCAAGGTCCCAAAAGATATAACCTGCCGTTAAAGCAGCTGCAAGAACAGCCAATACAATGATCCTACTTTTATTATTCATATGCCTTTCTCCTCAGTATCAGATAGATAAATACGGCGCTTCCTATCACACCAACCACGAGTCCGATCGGGATTTCAAATGGATATATAAGGATCCTGCCCAGAATATCGCAGATCAATAGGAAGACTGCCCCTAGCAATGCTGTATGAGAAAGACTCTTTTTCAAATTGTCACCAAGGTAAAGGGATACAATATTCGGTACGATCAATCCTATGAAAGGAATCGTTCCCACCGTTAACAAAACGACAGTGGAGGATAATGCCACGATGATCAATCCAAAGTTGACTATAAGCTTATAATTGAGTCCTAGATTGATAGCAAACTCCTCACCCATCCCTGCCACAGTGAATTTATTGGCAAAGAAGTATGCGAGAATGACTAGCGGGATACTTAGATATATAAGTTCGTACCTTCCCGACATGATCATCGAGAAATCACCATTCATCCATGTGTTGAGGCTTTGAATCAAATCATATTTATAGGCAAAGAAAGTCGAGATCGATCCTACGATATTACCAAACATCAAACCAACCAATGGAATGAAGATCGTATCCTTATATTTCACTTGATCAAGAATTTTCATGAACAAGAATGTACCTGCCAAAGCGAATATGAAAGCGAATGCCATTTTCTCAATAAGTGCTGCCGATGGAAAAATGATAATGGCAAGAAGAAGTCCCAGCCTTGCAGAGTCCATGGTACCGGCAGTCGTCGGGGATACAAATTTATTGCGGCTCAATTGCTGCATGATCAGACCGCTTATACTCATCACAATACCAGCAATGACTATGGTCACCATTCTGGGGAAACGGCTTTGCAGCATGATTTGCACTTTATCATCACTTAGATTCAATAAATCCAGGGGGGTAATATCTTTTACACCAATGAATAATGACGTAAATGATAGAACAATTAACGCCATGACTAAATATCTTATCTTCATCTACATTTCCTACTCTTCCTATCTCACTTTAATACAGCGATAATATTTTTAATTAAATATATTTGAATAAAGACTATCATTAAGTCACCTATTGAAATGGGACTCATTAAATTGCAATAGTTACAAGGATCTTCCATTCGTGATAATGAGATTCATTATCATCCATTCTTATTCTATCATTTCTTGGACATGTGTCAATATATACAAGGGAATTACTTGATATTCTCCCGATAGTCAAATTGTAATGGATTCGGATGAACCAACCATGCATTTCGTTTCAGGAAGTGATAAAATCAAAATAACAAATATTTACTCTTCCAATGAAAGAAGCGATATGATGAAAAACTTGTTATCCAAAGTGTTCTCAAAAAAGGCGAAAATCCAGATTGAATTTTGCCAAAATAATCTTGACCGCTTCCTTAATGAACAAACAATTGCCGATTATGGTAAGTTCTTAGAGAATCCAAGGATTCAATATAAGGAATATGAATGTTTGAGTGAGTGTAAACTTTGTAAGAAAACCCCCTATGCGAAAGTGAACGGCCAGATAATGAGCGGCGAAGATTCACAGGATCTTTTAAATAAGTTATATGATGAATTGAAATGATACGGATTAAGCAAATAGCTTAATCTGTATCATTATGACTTTCCACCTGTAATTATATAGAATACAGGTGATAAACATCTATTAAAAGGATTGCGAATTTTCCCATGGAATCATTAATCTGGTCGTTACTTCCTGTTCACCTACTTCAATTGCTGCAAAAGCGAAGTCAATTCTAATCATACTTCTGCTTTTGTTTAATAATTAACCTATCTCACCAATCCTATGAAATACTCCCCCGTAAGTCTTATAAAATCCACAATCCCATACCTTCAATTTCACCGTATATGTATGCTCCATCGCTATCAGCCTTCCCATTTTTAAACTAGTTCTATATACAAAGGGAAAGTATTGCTATTGGAGGGTCCTACGAGTTAAGCACGGAGGGTTAAGGCGCTTTTCATTCAGTTACTCTCTAGGGAATGAAAAGAATAATTAATTTCGCTTATTAATATGCGTATCAAATTATATTTGCTAAGATAGTGAAATTCCCTAGTGTAATCAATCAACACAGGAGAAGCTGATTCATCAGGAAATCCTTTCTTTAATAGCACACCCGGACCAAACGGAGCCTTGTGAGGAGATTCCGGAATTTTGTTTGTTCCCCTATGTTTAACATTAACTTCTTCCCCCCCTCTAAATTGAAGCCATTCCATCTGAAGGGCTCCATTGTCTTTAAGTAATTTTTTCTTATATATTCTGATTTATTGATTCTTTAATATTTTTGAATTTCAAGCATGCTGACACTTCTTTCAATTGAGATTACTTTTAATTAATAGATTTCCTCCCCTTACCATTGATATGCTGATTGGAATATCATAGTAGGAGTTGGCAAGCCTTCGTTTCAAGGGAATTTGTATAGGATAGCGCCAAGTCTTTATCGTAATGAATGTCACTAAGAGATTTAATCTCTTGAATTATTTGGTATTGGTCTTTTGGATTTTGATAAATACGTCCATATAACATCGTATCGTAAGAATCAATAATTCTGATAATCCTAGAAAGAAGAGGTATATTTTTTCCTTTCTTTCCGTAATATCCAGATCCATCAAAATTTTCATGATGAAATAAGATTACATCTGAAAGCTCTGATGGGAATTGGGGGATGCTTTGTACTATTTGTGCTCCGTAAACTGTATGGTGCATAATCTTTTCATATTCGAGTTCTGTTAGACTTTCTTTTTTATTTAATAATTGTTGAGGAATTTCTAATTTACCAATATCATGAAGAGCTCCTAAAATAAAAAGAAATTCTTGATTTTCAATTCCCAAAAAACGTCCGAAACCACATAAGTCATTCCCCACCCTAAATGAATGGCAAGTTGTCACTTTACAGTGCTTATATAAATTACATATTAATTCTTGTGTAGTTTCTATCATTCCGTACTCTCCTTATTAATACTCTAAATATAAAGTAGATAGAATAATTGAGTATTATTTATTAAATGTTATTAGGTAATACATCGATTAAATTCATCACTTCTTAAAGAGTACCCCTTCAAAATTCAGACAATATATCTTTGTTGAAACCAAACAAATTAAAATTGGGACGTATTTTTTTGCAAAGGAAGTATAATTGAATTACCTAATCCAAAAATCCATCTGTTTTTATGGGCTAGTACTAACAAGAGCTCAAAAAAGAATTTACATATATGATCTTAACTGTAGAGAAGTTTTAGTTAAGTTTCTATTTGCCCATCATCCCACATAGTTAAAAACCTCTAAAAAAATAGGTAAGTTCCGCCGAAAATAATCGGTGAAACTTACCTTAAAAAAATAAGGGGTTGAGGGTATGTGGAAATAAGTATAAGACATGAAAATACCTATAGTATTTCTTTATTGGAGCAAACTACTTCATATTAGATATATTTTTAAAGATAGTTTGTCCAAATCAATTTTCCTCTTATGTACTTTTTCCGATTAGTCTTATGCTAATTGGAAAAGTGTCTCCCCCCTCCCCCCTTCAGCTGTATCTTCTGCAAATCTTTCGTGCTGCTCCTGACTAGACAAGTATGATCTCAAAACCTTCGTTTTATAGTCCTGTTCAACATTCTCATAAGGCATCCATTTAACTCTTTCAAAAACAAGGCGAAAACTCATCAAAAACAACTTCAACAAATTTCTGTTTACAAAAACAGCCCAATAAATTTATTTAGACTAGAGTATATGCCGTTTATCGAAACTATGAGCCCTTTTGATTATTTAATGTCAAATCCCCTTTTCGTAACTACTAATAGTGTTTCCTCCTCTTGAAATATAACTTTCATTTAAATAAGTGAATTATGCTTCTTATTCCCTCTTTAGCCTTCTAGCGTTAAATTTACATAACCCGAAAAATCACAACAGTCCTAAGTCATTCAAAGTAAATATCAGTAGGTCTAATTTCTTATATGAAGTCTCATAACCCATTTTTGAAATTAGATCTAACGATTTATTTTATAGAATGTAATTAACACATGACATTCCTTTTATCCTACAGACTACTCATTTCTTCATTGAACATAAATAACTGCAAGGAGGGAAAAACAACGGGAAAACGAGGAGTTATTAGTAGAATTGGTAACAGTGTTTTATCGAAACACTGGGTTTTTCATCCAAACCAGAGGCATGGTCATGTTCAACATATATTAAAATTTAAAAGGGGAAATACAAAATGAGTATCAAAAAAGCCTTAATTAAAGGACTAATGTCCTCAGCAGCATTACTGTTATTCGCGACACCTACATTCGCAGCAATCGATCCCAATGCAGTGACAGGAAGTACAGATGGCCTTGGAGCAACTTCTCATGGTCATATTATGATAACACCAGGAGACGAAACTACAGGACCAACCGATCCAATTTTCCCAAGTGAACCAGGTGGTGAAACAGGTAACGAAGGTTCATTAACGATTGATAATGTTTCACCTTTAGAATTCGATACCCACCAATTAGCGAGTGGTGCCGTAGAATATACAACTACATCCATAGATCCTAACGCACAAGTAACCGATAAGCGTGGTACAGGTGTTGGTTGGGCTTTGCAAGTTGCAACTTCACCATTTATGGATCAAACAGATGGCACTAAAATTTTAAAAGGTGCAATTGTTACATTACCAATCGGTACTGCTGAGACGAATCCAGGAAATGTTTCTCCACCACCTGAACTAAGGGAAGTACAATTAGGTACGGATAGTGGAACAACTAATCCCCAAATCCTTATGAGAGCTGATATGAACACAGGATTAGGGACATGGGTAGATAAATTTGATCCAAGCAGAATTAAAATTTCCGTTCCATCAGGAAACTTAGCAGGGGATTATGTATCGACTTTAACTTGGAGTCTATTGGACGCTCCACAATAATAAATAAACGAAATAGGAGATTAGAAAAATGAAAGCATTTAGTCTATCAGCAGTAGGCAGCATTATTTTGGCCGGAACACTTCTTTCAACAAGTTCAGCAGAGGCGGCTGTCATAAATGACGCAACTTCTAATAATTATATTGGCTTTATTGCAGATGAGGGACCGACTAATCCAGTAGATCCTACAAATCCGGACAATCCTAATCCACCAAGTCCAATTGATCCGGAAGATCCAGGCAATGGTGGTACTGGAAATGCTGGGGCTTTAACTCTGGACCATGTCTCAAATATCCAATTTGGAACACAAAAAATCATGAGCGGAAACACGACTTATAATGCTAAAAATAAGGATCCCTTTGTACAAGTTTCAGATAAACGCGGAACGGGGGAAGGATGGTCTTTGACAGCAAAGGCTTCAGAATTTAAAAGCGATTCTGGAGAAGTCTTAAGAGGAGCTATTTTATCATTCAAAAATGGACAAGTGAAATCACAAACCAGTAATGTTTCCACACCACCAACTGCTAATGATGTTGTATTTGATAATTCGGATTCCAAAGTACTTATGTTAGCTGAAGTAGATGCAGGTCGCGGAACATGGCTAGATGTTTTTTCAGGTACCGAAGGCGATAATAGTAACGTACAATTAAATGTTTTGGCGGGATCCGCTGATGCTCAAAACTATACGGCTACTATGACATGGGAATTATCTGACGCACCGAAATAAATTCAAATTAAAGAAACTTGGCTTAATTAATTATTTTAGCCAAGTTTTTTTTGAAAAATAACATCATGAAATTAGAGATATGAGGGATAGAAAAAATGAAAAATATGTTATCCATTATGGTTTTAATATTATTGACTGGATTGGGGTTTGTTTCCACTAATGAAGTGGCCTTTGCTGGTACTATGGAGTATTCAGTAAAAGCCAATATCCCCAAAAACCAAATTAATAAAAAGCTCACCTATTTTGACTTGAAGATGGCTCCAGGTTCAAAACAAACGATATCTTTAACCGTTAAAAACACTTCTAGTGAAGAAAAAAAGATAATGATCGAACCCAATTCAGCTATTACCAATCAAAATGGAGTGATCGACTATAGCAAACATGGACACAAAAAAGACAGCTCATTAAAATATGCTTTTTCTGATTTGATATCTCCAAAGCAAGAAATTGTAATAAAAGGAAAAGAAACGAAGAAAGTGCCCTTTACTATTCAAATGCCCAAAGAGTCATTTGATGGAATTATTCTGGGTGGATTCTATGTTGACGAAGTAAATAAAGAGGAAAAAAAGAAAGAAAATAATAAAGTTCAAATCAAAAATGAATTTTCGTATGTGATTGGCGTGAAATTAACCGGAACGGATGAAGTTGTGAAGCCGAAACTAAAGTTAAATGAAGTTCAAGCAGGGTTGATGAACTATCGTACGGTTGTTACTGCGAATTTACAAAATACCGAAGCTGTCATAATAAATAACTTGGATGTAAATGCACGTATTACGAGGGAAGGAAAAAAAGAGAAGCTCCACTCAACGAAGAAAAGTAAGTTATCCATGGCACCGAATTCTAATTTTGACTTTCCTATTACCTGGGATAATCAAAAACTGGAACCAGGTAAATACCATCTATATTTAACAATTACAGACGGTAATCAAACATGGAAATTTGATAAAATGTTTGAAATTAAAGGTGCAGATGCAAAAGCGATAAATAAAACAGCAATTGAAGTAGAAAAAGATTATACGTTCCTTTTCATCGGACTTGCTGTGTTCATTTTATCACTGATCATCATTATCATTATTTTGCTGAAAAAGAAAAAAAGAGGGGAAGACAATGAAGAAGAGTAACAGGAAATTTCCTCGTGCTGCCCTTTCCGTAATGTTAGTTATGGGGTTAATTCTACCAAGTCCCGGTTGGTTGGCCCCTGTGCAAGTTAAAGCAGCAAATAACGGTAATCCTCCATTTAAAATTGATTTGACTGGTATATTCGTTACTCCCGCTACCGGTTCAAATAGTTCCGTTATAGGAGGTAATATCGTTCAAGTAACCCCTGATACTACTAATCAAAAGGGTGGTATCTGGTCGACTGAAGCTAATAAAATGGATTTAACAAAAGATTTTAAAGCGTCAATGTATATCTATTTCGGGGATCGCGGAGCTAACGCAGCAGATGGTATGGCCTTTGTTATGCATAATGACTCAAGAGGCACAAATGCCATATCACCTCATAGTGGTTCGGGTCTTGGAGTTTATGCTGGACAGACACATGGGTCATCCAAAACGGATGGCATTCAAAAAAGCTTTGCTGTTGAGTTCGATACCTTTATAAACAATAATGTGAACGATGGTTATTTTGATACAAATACAACCAAAGGGGCCCATGTTGCTTGGAGCTACCCAGGCCAAGCTGAAACTTATATCGATTACTACACAAGTTTTCAGTATAGAAGAACGATGAAACATAATAACATTGATGGTCCAAATAATGGTGCTCAATATCCTGGCAATTTATCGAATGATACCTGGCGTAAATTCACCATTAATTGGAATGCAACAACTTCAACACTTACGTATCAATTAGAAGGCCTATCGTCTGTTAGTATCCCAATAAATGTACAAGATATTTTTGGTGCAGATCAAGTCTATTGGGGGTTTACTGGTTCAACGGGATCTAGATATCAGAACAATCGTGTTGCATTTGAAGAAGTGCCAGGGCTAGTAAATGCAGAAGTGAAACAAACAATTACGAGAAAGGATGGTGCTGTTGTTGACAATGGTGCCCTGGCCAATAATGGTGAGGAACTAACCTATACGATAAACGCGAAGTATCTTTCCGGCAAACAGGATTGGACCGATATTATAGTAAAGACTTTTTTAAATGATCATGTTTCCTATGTTCCTGGCTCAATGGCAATATCATCAGGGGACGGCTCAGGAGAATTGGATGATGGTTTTTGGACGGGACAATCTTTAGCAGCTAGTATTCCTAATATGGATACCAATCGGAACGATGTCACCATTTCCTTTAAAGTGAAAGTCAATCAAGTAAAGGTAAATACGCCAGTTACTGAGACAGTTAAGTTTGAGGGTAGTAACTATATAACGAATACGAATCCAGTAGATTATGTCATTCAAGCTAACAATGTACCTGAAGTGACCATAACTGAAGAAGGTCCCATTCATTTAGCTGTTGGTGAAGATTATCATGCAAAAGGAACTTGGAAAGATCCAGATGATTCCACTAATACCTTGTATTATGACTTAAATGGCGAGTTGCTAAAATCCGAAGTGCTAGACAATGGAGGTTCTACTGAACCGGTAGATTGGAGCTATCTTATAACATCAGATCAGTTAAAATTAGGAGAAAATAATCTTCAAGTCACAGCAAAAGATGGTAAAGGCGCTTATTCAGTTTCCGCTAAGTTGAAAATCATTGTTGAAAGTCCTCCAGCCATTACGTTAACGGATGCTAATCGGGAAATTCCTGTTGATTTTGGCACTGAGTATACGATGAGTGGCAGCTGGAACGACCTTGATAGTAATCTAGTTGATTTATATTATGCAGTAGACAGTAATACTCCTGTAAAATTTGCTTCTAATGTATCAAATTCTACTAACAAAGGTGAGGACATTAACTATCAATACAGCATTCCGGCAGATCAATTGTCTATAGGCATGCATCAAGTTTCAGTTTATGCTGTGGATGATACGGGTCGAAAATCAAATATTGAAGTAGTGAACGTCAATGTAACGGGAAAATTAAGTTTCATGAGTGTAACTGAAAATGTTAGTTTTGAAAATATGAAAGTACCAAATCAACCAACCTATTCAAAAAGAAATGATGATTGGGAGATCCTTGTGAAAGATACCCGTGGATTGGGAAGTTCATGGCGTCTCACAGCAACATTAGTGGAGGAATTCTCTGATAGTCAAGGGCATTTTTTGAGGGATGCATTAAAGTTTGTTAATGAGGATGGAATTGAAACAACAATGGCGCTTGGAGCTGGGACGAATGTTTATGAAATGATTACACAGGATGAACAAAATATATCGATTAACTGGGAATCGGATAAAGGTATACTGCTAAAAATTGATCCTTTTGTTTATATAGGTAATTATACTGGGAAAATTAATTGGAATCTAATTGATGCCCCATAATATAGAGGGTAAATTGACATACTTATTCGGTTAAATCGTAACTTGAAGAAATGATATGAACTGAATAGGTTCCATTCAATTAATACTTAGGACAATCCGTATACTTGCTTCATTTCATTGTTACGAATAGGTTTAATAAACGTTTTAATAATATAGAAAATTAGAAGGGTAGGAGGAGCTGCCTAAATGACTACCACAATTGCGATTATAGATGATCATCAACTTTTCCGAGAAGGGTTTAAACGAATCCTTGAAATTGAAAAATCTTTTCAAGTTATTGCCGAAGGTGTAGATGGTATCGAAGTAGCTTCTATTGAAAAAGAATATAAGCCAGACGTTTTCATAATCGATATCAGTATGCCACTAATGAATGGACTCGAAGCAACACGCAGGCTAATCGAAAATAACCCCAATACAAAAGTAATGATCTTATCCATAAGTGAAGATGAACATTATGTAACCGAAGCACTTCAAAGCGGTGCAATAGGTTATCTGCTTAAAGAGATGAGCGCAAGTGAACTTATTGATGCTGTTCATCTTGTTGCGGAGGGCGGTTCTTATTTGCATCCAAAGGTAATCAACAATATCCTAAATGAATATCGAAAATTAGCTGAAAAACACTTAAGAGAAGATGAAGCTTTTGAGCAATCTCTTAAGCTTTGTCGCCCTCTCCACCTGCTAACGAATCGCGAATGTGAAGTCCTTCAATTGCTTACAGATGGAAAAAGCAATTCCCAGATCGGTGAAGCACTTTTCATTAGTGAAAAGACTGTAACAAATCATGTCAGCAGAATACTCCAAAAAGTAAAAGTAAATGACCGTACTGAAGCAGTTATCCATGCGATTAAAAATAACTGGGTCAAAATTTGATAATAGATCAGGACTTTTAACTACGAAAGTTAATGGTTGAAATCATGTAACAATCCCCTGCCTACTCTTTAACAGGCCACAAAAAAAGAAAAGACTATTTGAGCACTTACTTTATGTAAGTGCTTTTTGCTACACATTCAGTCATGATCACCATCTTCTTAAAAGTTGGGGATTATTCTAAGTTTTTTAGTCAGAAAGAATAATACCTTAAATAACGGGGTGTGAGCCAAAAGCGGGACTTTTTTTATAATTTTCTGAATATTCACCAAGGAGAAAAGGTATTATTAAAAAAACGGGACTTAGTTACTATCAATAAGAGATCGATGTAAAAATTCTAAGTTAATAATGTAAATTCCTTAAACAGGGAAAATAAAATGAGAATCCTTTTGTAGTCTTAGGTTTAGGAATGGACTATGATCGATTACGAAATAGGTGATAATATGAATCGATTTTATAAACGTTATTCAGACTTGATCTTTCATTTACTTAATAGTAACAAATGGATTAGTATAGCTGAATTATCCGAGAAAACAGAGTATTCAAGAAGTACTATTTGGCGTGATTTAGAAATCCTGGAGTCTATTTTCCCTGACGGATGGATTTTGAAAAAAAATGAAAACCTTGGAGTTCGTCTAATTAAACCTGAAAATGGTACATTAGAAAGTTTATTAACACAAATAAGAGAAAAGAATTCCTATTTACACACATTAAAGTTAATTCTTTTGAACGATGGTGTTGATATTCCCCAGATATCCCAAGCGGTTTATATTAGTCGTTCCACTGCATACCGTCACCTTGAAAAATTACAAGAGGTTGTAAGTGAGGCAGGTGTTACATTAACTGCAAGCCCCTTTAAAGTCATAGGGGATGAAAAAAAGATTAGAAGATTCATCATGAAATATTTGGACTTTATGTCAGTTGAAGCCAATACCATTAAAGATGATTCAATCGATACGATAAAATTTCAAACAGATTTATTACAGCTGTTTTCAAAATATTCAATGTCTTGCAGAACAGGTGCCTTACAGCGATTAACAATGATTTTATTTATATCAAATTTTCGTGTCTCCATGGGGCATTATATCTCATTTCCTAAAAATCTAATAAATACTTACGAAGGTAGTAAATATTTTGAGCTCTCGAAAGAATTGGTAAAATATATGGCCAAATGCCCGACAAGAGATATTCAACTACAGGAAATTCTCTTCTTTTCTATTTATATCATGAGTGAGGAACGACCATTAAATAGATCACAGTACATTAATTATATTAAAAAAAGAATGAGGAGTAAAAAAGGTTTTCCCTTGGTTAAATTTTTAAAATGTCTTTCTAAATATGTTGGTTTTAATCTATCACAAGATGATATTTTTTTATTCCATTTATCCCAAACATTAAAAAGGATACAAGTTGAAACTGAATTTGAAACGGAAAGTGCAGGAAATTCAATGTTGCAGTTCCTTCCATACTTTGAAACAAATCCGATTTTCCAGGTAATTGAGGAACTGGCAATTGAAAGTTTTTCTTCAGTGCCTTTAACGATTAAGAAACTTGATGTTTTAGAGATATTTTCACTTCTACAGTCTGTTGTCTTGAGAAAATGGAATCAACATACAATACAGGTTGCATTAATGTGCAGAACTTATAACGAAAAAGATTATATTAGGGAAGTATTAAAATATCACTATGGTAATAAAGTGGCTATTTCAACATTGGATCCTTCCAGTATTGATTTGCTCTTCAAATATGAGGAGTTTGATCTGCTCATTTCTACCGATATTGGTGATCATAAAAATATGTTAATTGAGCACATCCCTACCATTCAAGTATCGTCCTTTCCCACCCCTTCAGAATTAATAAATATTAAACATTTTATAGAACAGCATTTTTATGGAAATTTAGGTATAGAACCGGAATTGATCTATCCCTATGGTATTAATGAATGTCCTTGTTAATGAACATAAGAACTCAAGTAGAAGAAAATAAGTATATCTGGTAGCAATATACCTAACCCGAATTCCTCGCATAATTCGGGTTAGATGATTTAAAAGCATACCTTCTTTGAATCAAACCGAACTACTGATAGGATCCAAATGACGCTTTGGCAGCTTTCATTGCCCAAGCGTTTTTAGTTCCCCCCTCCTTTATCGATGCGCCTGACATGATTTCTTGAATGCAACGACAAGTTTTGAATATACATATAAACGGAAATGTGTTTTTAGAGGAGGAAAGTCATTGAACCAAGATGTACAATCGGAAATCAATCGCCTTGTTCATCGCTTGAAACAAGACCAATCCGCTGATGGTTCGTGGAATTATCCCTTTGACACCGGGATAACAGCAGATGCCTATATGATCATATTATTGAAAATTCTAGATATGGAAGATACTCCTCTTATAGAGGCTTTAGTAAAAAGAATCGAAAGCAAGCAAACGGAAAACGGGTCATGGAAACTATTCCAAGATGAGAAGGACGGCAATGTTACGGTTACGATCGAGGCTTACTATGGCCTTCTTTTTAGCGGACTCCGCAATAAGAATCATCCACATATGAGGAAAGCCAAACAATTCATTCTTTCCAAGGGCGGCATCAAACAGGCCAAAATGTTAACGAAAATGATGCTTACTGTCACCGGACAATATCAATGGCCGCGCCTATTCCCCATTCCACTCGAAGTGGTCTTACTGCCTCCGACCTTTTTCGTCAGCATTTATGACCTTTCCGTTTATGGGCGGGTCAATATGATTCCATTGCTATTGCTGGGCCATAAAAAGTTTCAGATCACGACCCCGGACACGCCAAGTTTAAAAGATTTATTCCAAACAAGGGAGGACAGTTCCGAAGAGCAAGTGTGGGAAGAATACCGTACCAAAGAATATCGTTCCTTCTTCTCCAAACTTCAAACAGGCGTCAAAACCTTGATTGGTTATCCGGATTATTTGCATTCCTTGGCCTTGGATTCAACGAAAAGGTTCATGCTTGACAGGCTGGAACCAGACGGGACACTGTACAATTATTTCGGCTCTACCTTTTTCATGATCTTTGCCCTCCTTTCAATTGGATATTCGAAAAGAGATCCAGTGATTCTAAAGGCCATTGCCGGTCTGAAGGGGATGGCCTGCTCCATTGAGGGACACACACATATCCAGTTCACGACGCCCCATGTTTGGAATACCTCCTTAATAAGCTACGCCCTTCAAGAAGCGGGAATGCCTTTCAAAGACAAAACGGTCAAGGCCGCCAATCAGTACTTACTGTCACGCCAGCATTATATGTATGGAGATTGGCTGATCCATAATCCTGATGCAATTCCTGGCGGCTGGGGGTTCTCGGATTTGAATACCATGAATCCGGATGTCGATGATACGACCGCGTCACTGCGGGCGCTGGCTAAGCAATTGCAAGCGAAACCGGATAATCGGGACAGCTGGCAGCGCGGTGTCACCTTCACGATTTCCATGCAAAATGATGATGGTGGATTTCCAGCCTTCGAACGGAATAACGACCATAAATGGCTGCAGCTTCTTCCTATAGAGGGTTCGAAATATCTCCTGACTGACCCTTCCACCGCTGATCTGACAGGAAGGACGCTGGAATTCCTGGGGAACTATACAAATATGAAAAAGCCGGAAGAAGTCAGTAAAAGAGCGGTGGATTGGCTATTGGAAGACCAGAAGCATGATGGCTCCTGGTATGGGCGCTGGGGCATCTGCTATCTATATGGCACATGGTCTGCACTGACCGGCATGAAGGCAGCAGGGCAAGCCACCGGACATCCATCCATCCAAAAAGCCTTAACTTGGTTGAAGAAAATTCAAAATGAAGATGGCGGCTGGGGTGAATCTTGTTACAGTGATATCAAGCAACGATATATCCCCCTCGGAACAAGCACACTGACACATACAGCCTGGGCTGTGGATGCGTTGATATCGGCATCAGAAAAGCCGACAGCCGAGATTGAAAAAGGCATTGCCTACCTCATCCGTGCAGGTCAACAAGAAAGCTGGACCAATGATTATCCTGCAGGCCAGGGAATGGCGGATTTTTTGTATATCCATTATCATAGCTATCGCTATATTTATCCCCTTTTAGCCTTAAGTCATTACAATAAAAAATTCCTGGAGACTTAATCGCCAGTGTTTTTTTCATATTAAAGGTGAATATGTGGATTACCTGTGGAAAAGTAGTGAATAACACCGGAAAGTTATCCACAATCCGAGGTTATCCACATTCATTTATCCGTAAAAGTGGCAAAAGCAAGAATTTCCACCTCAAATTTGTTGATTCATTCATTTCGGCTATGTAAAAATGACTGGTTTTATACAGGTTTGTGGATAGTTTGGGGATGAGCACGATTTTATGTGAAAACTTTATCCAGTTTATCACTATAAAATTCTATAGCCTTAGCATAAGATTGTATTTCTTGATCCCTCGAGGTTTCGGCAATGATCTTCAAAAGAGATTCCATCGCAAGATCATGTTGGCCCAAATTATAAAATGCCATGGCCCTGAATACCGATAAAGCCTTATCCCCAGGAAACTTCGCCAGTCCGGATTCCAATGTCCGTCTTGATTTTTCATATTCCCCTATGGTGCGATATGTGCTCCCCAACCCGAGGTAGGCCCCTTTTGCATCCTCCTCCGGCAACCCTAATTCGAGTGCCGCTTCATAATAGGGCACCGCCTTTACCTCAAGTCCGAGAATATCCAAACTCCAGGCACACTGATACTGTATGACTGCATCACCGGGATTTTGCTTTGCGAGATCCATCAATATACGATTGGATTTTTCGAGTTCTTTCTTTTCCCTTAAGTGCAGGGCCATTTCCAAATTTCCCATTGTCATTCCTCCATTGTATATGATTCCTTAATGCCCCTATTCGCGATTCTTCTTTTCAATTCCTTCTTAATATGTATAAACAGCCCATCTCCCAACAATGCTGCAGCCAGGAACTAATATATTGTTAAGGATTCGGAAGCTTCACTTCCCCAACTAGCTTGGCAAATAAAAAAAGGATCTGCCTCCCGGCAAATCCTTTCATACATTTCAATCTCCATATATCATGGATTACTGTCGACATGACATATGATTAATCATCCAATTGGTTTTTCAATACTTTTCCCGTGGTGGCATCCACCACTACATCATATTCCTTTAGTTCTTGTTTTATTTCCAGCTCGTACACAAGGGTGCCATTCTCTGAATCCAGCTCCATATCCGTTACTTGACCATCCACCGCTTTCAAGGCAATCTTTTCAGCTTGATCTCTGCTGACTTTTGCATTTTCCACGGCTTGTTGTATGCTCATATCCTCATCGTCACCGTCTTCCATCTCCTGAGAAAGAATCTCTCCTTTTTCAGCATCAACGTCAACGTCCTGATAGCCTTCTTTCGTTTTTACGGTCATTTCATAGGTCATCGGCTGGTCCCAATCCTTTTCAAATTGAGTAACTTCCCCGCCTAGTTTTTCTGAAATCATTTTGATAGCCTCATCCTCGGAAAGGTTCCCCTTATTGACTGCATATACCGCCGTTCCAGCAGCACCGCCGAAAAGCAATACGGACGCTATGGACACTGTCATGATTACCTTTTTCCTTTGAATGATCCCTTCTTTAATCGTACTCCACTGTTTTTTCATGAATGATTCCTCCTTTAAGTTGTTACCCTTATAATAAGCACCCTTCATGAAATGAACATGAGCGTTAGATTAGAATTTGATGAGAAAGAGTAAGAGTCACCAACGTTCCCTCTCCCACCTCGCTTTGAATCTCCAATTTACCGTCGAATGACTCTACAAGCGTCCGGGCGATGGATAGCCCGAGTCCATTGCCTCCCGTTTTCCTTGCCCTTGATGAATCAACGCGATAAAAACGGTCAAATACATGTGGGAGATGTTCTGGTGATATCCCTCCGCCGTGATCTTTCACACCGATGACAATTTCATTATCCTGCCGTTTTATCATGATCTGTATACTTGATTCACTATATTTCATTGCATTGTCCAATAGGATGACTATCACCTGTTCAAGCTTACTGGAAATGGTCATTGCATAGATTTCCTTAAACTCTGACTCTATCGTTATTTCACGATTTCCCGTCCTTCTGAATGTTTGGGCAATCCCTTCACAAAACGAAATGAGTTCTATTTTCCCTTCCACATCTTCTGAAGGTTCCGTTTGGGAAGCTGACTGCAGAAGATGTTCCGTCAGTTTTTTCATCCGGACGGCTTCATGATGGATTGCCTCCACTGCCTCTTCCTGAATCGCCTGATCCTTCATTCCCCAGCGTTTCAGTAGAGAGGAGTAGCTTTCGATGACCGTAATCGGTGTTTTCAATTCATGTGAGGCATCTGAAAGGAATTGCTGCTGTTGGTTATAATTCCGCTCCAGCCTTTCCATCATCCTGTTGAATGCCGCTCCCATCACCTGCAGCTCGTCCTTCGATTGATCCGATAGCGGTATTCGTTTGAATTCCCCGCTTTTCTCAATATCCTTCATCGTTCCGCTCATGACCGATATCGGTTTGAGGATCAGGTTGGCCAGCCACTTACCGGCAAGAATCGATAACAGAATGACAAAAAGGGATGCACCGCCCAAAACGAGGGCAAGCGTCGATAAATTATCAAGGAGGGTATCCTGCGGCTGTGTGACCTCGATCATCCCCAGTTTCTTCCCCTCATCAGGATAAGGATAACGGTAGGTCAATACATATTCACCGTCAGCTTTGGCAAAATCATATCCTTTCTCGTTAATGGATTTAACCGCAAGCCCCTTGAGGTCCTCTTCATCCGTAAATGATTTAACCAGCCTTCCATCCATGTCGAATATCCGGACCATTCCATCGTCCGGGATATACGGTTCCATTAAATCGGAATCACCGGAAATCAAATCTTTCGTCAGGATATTTTCTTCGATTAATGAAGCTTGATCTTCAAGCAGATCCCGTTCCCTCTCTAACGATATCCAAAGGAAGGCGATTAAAACGATGATACTCAACAATATGAGCATGACGCTTAAAAAAAGACTGGAATACGATTGGATTTTCGTCCGAATCTTCATACTGGCTCCTTCAGGCTGTAACCTACCCCGCGGTAAGTATGGATGAGCTGCAGCTCAAAGGGATAATCTATCTTTTTGCGCAAATAACGGATATACACATCAACCACATTCGTATCCCCTGCAAAGTCATATCCCCATACATGTGTCAGGATTTGCTCCCTTGAAAGTACTTGATTTTTATTTTGCAAAAGATAAACCAGCAAATCGAATTCGCGTGAAGTCAGCTCAATCCTATTGCCTTGCCTGTGAATATCCCTAGTGCCAAGGTTCAGCTTCAGATCATGGATCTTCAGTTCATCCGCTTCCCCTTCTGATTGGCTCTCCCTTACATTGGTACGAAAACAAGCACGGATCCGTGCCAGCAGCTCTTCAATTTCAAACGGCTTCGTTACATAATCATTCGCGCCATGATCCAGGCCATTCACCTTGTCTGGCACAGCATCCCTTGCGGTCAGAAGGATGACCGGTGTCGATCCATTCTTTTTCCGGTAACGCCTAAGTACCTCTATGCCATTCAACTCGGGCAGCATCACATCCAATAAGATTAAATCCCACTCTTCGGCTTCCGCCCTTTCCAGACCTGCCTTTCCCGTAAATGCCGATTCTGTTTGATAACCCTCATGATTAAGTTCCAGCTGAAGGACCCTTGCTATTTTTTCTTCATCTTCTATTATTAAAATTCTCTTATTCATGATCATCACCACCTACCCCTTAGTGTACTGAAGAAATATGAAAATATCATGAGAAATTGACCCCTCCGCATAAAAATCCGCTGAAATGATGAATTTAATTTTTGTACCTTTAAAAGGACAATAAAAAGAACCGGATGTGAAAACACACCCGATCCATTTCATTCACCGTTCCAATGCTGGCCAATGAATTCATCGCGTCCCGATTTCGCACGGTCCGCTTTATAATCATCTTTGTTTTTTTTATGATAGCCCTGATGGTACTCTTCGGCAGGGTAAAAGGTTTGGGCCGGAAGGATTTCCGTTACGATTGGTTTCTGGAACTTCCCGCTGGCCGCTACCTTTTCTTTCGCTTCAAGGGCCAGTTTTTCTTGAGCTTCATCATGATAGAAGATGGCCGTCCGATATTGGCTTCCTCTATCATGGAATTGACCGCCATCGTCGGTTGGATCGATTTGCTGCCAATATAGTTCCAGCAATCTTTCATAAGGAAATAACTGAGGATCGAAAGTGATTTCCACGACTTCATAATGCCCCGTAGTTCCCGTCTTCACTTCCTCGTAAGTCGGGTTTTCAACATGTCCTCCCGTATAACCGGATACGATTCCCCCAATCCCCGGTTGTTCTTCAAATGGTGTCACCATGCACCAGAAACAGCCTCCAGCAAATGTAGCCTTTTGCATAATGGTCACCCCTTTCCTTATGTAATAGAAATTAATATACCATAATTCAATCCTGACACAGTGCTTTTTTGATTTGCAAAGCCTCCAGGGATTTACGCTTTGTTCAATCCTTTGACCAGCCCTTTTCCTTGAATTTTACGATCGCTTCAACGCGGTTGCTCACATCCAATTTATCAAGGATGACCGATATATAATTACGGACCGTTCCATTGGTCAGATAAAGCTGGCTTGCGATTTCCTTTGTGGTCTTACCATCTGCGATCAATTTGAGCACTTGGCTCTCCCTTTCAGTCAAAGGGTTTTCTTCTTCGAAAGCCATATCCACCAGCTCAGGAGCATAAATGCGCCGCCCATCCATGATGACACGAATCGAGTTCGCCAGTTCCTCACTTGGGCTATCCTTGAGAAGATATCCGCCTACCTCGGCCTTTCTTGCTCTTTCAAAATACCCAGGACGTGCAAAGGTGGTCAAAATGATGACTTTGCATTGGTGGCCCTGATCCTTGATCTCCTCCGCTACATCAAGCCCGGTTTTAACTGGCATTTCAATATCGGTTATGCAGATATCCGGCTTTAATTGATTGACGAGATTCATTGCTTCTTCCCCATTGCTCGCTTTTCCGACAACTTCCATGTCACTTTCCAAATCAAGGATGGAACCTAAAGCGCCAAGCAGCATCCGCTGATCTTCGGCAATTACGATTCGAATCAAGGTTAATCCCACCTATCCATTATTTTTTATAGCATTCGGAACCCTTATATACAGTGTCGTTCCATCTGTTGATTTAATATCCAGGCTGCCATTAACGAATTCGAGCCTTTCTTTCATTCCTTGAAGTCCATTTCCTTTAATATACTCTGCTCGATGTGAAAGTCCCACTCCATTATCCTGTACTTTGATCGTCACTCCTGTTTGTAATTCTTCGATGACGATATTACAGCAGTCGGCACCGCTATGCTTGACGATATTGGTCACAGCTTCCTTCAGGCACATGCTCAAAACCGTTTCAACCAGCAATGGGGTATCCCGCAATTCCGCGGTGCCTTCCAAATTGAATTCTATCTCTGCCGCTTTCAATATTTGCTTGACCCGGATGATTTCATCGCTTAGCTTCGCCCCACGCATTTCCGACACCATTTCACGTACTTCCTTGAGTGCCGTCCTCGCCGTTTGCCGGATATCCTTGATTTCCTTCTTGGCCGTCTCCGGATTCAAATCGATCAATTTCCCTGCAAGGTCACTTTTCAAGCCAATCAAAGACAGCTTTTGTCCAAGTGTATCATGTAGGTCACGGGCAATCCGCTGACGTTCTTCCATTTTTCCAAGCTCTGATATTCGTTTATGGGCATCCTCCAATTGTTCTTCCAGCATACCCCGTTTGTTCCGATTATACGTGTTGAAAGGGAGAAGGATCACGCCTACCACACAAATGAGCATAAAGGGAAATTGCGAAAAGAAGGTAGGGTCTTTCATGATGAAGCCAATATTGACAGACACAATGGTAGCCAATAGCTGGATTGAATATAATACGAAAAATCCAACCTTATTTTGAACATTCCCAATAAAGAATGCCAAAAAGAGTGAAAAGTAAATATAGCTGAAAAATATGGTCATCGATATGGAAATGATTATTTGTATCGCCGTCCATACGTATACGGGCCATCCCTTCGAAACGAATGAGAGACCATATGATATGAAAAACAAAATGATCATGACGATTCCAAAGACTATCTCCAACATCGAAGAGGATTTGAAGATGAAATAAAAAGGAAGGATACAAAAAATGATCCAGACATAAGGGCTCAGCCCTGTGTTTTTCGGAAAGATATGATACCAACTTTGCATGGCGCCGCCTCTATTTCTTTTTACCCTAGTATATACTAAGGAGTTTCATCAAAAAACCATCCAATGGAAATCGAATGGTTTTTTGATGAACTATTTATTTTTCTTGAAGACTTGGACGTTTATTATTGATTTCCACCTTAGATTTTGTTTCATTTAGACGTTCCTTAATCTCTTTAAAACTTACAAACGTCTTGTTTTCTCCATCATAAAGGCGGAAGCGAAGCGATTTTAAACTTGAACCAATGGTGATTGTCGTTGCCTGCTGCAATGGCAGGGTGGAATCATGGACTTTTTCCAAGTTATAGTTTGGCACTCTTGGACTAAGGTGATGCACATGGTGAAAACCGATATTACCGGTTACCCATTGCAAGGCCTTCGGAAGTTTATAATAAGAACTTCCATCAATGGCAGCCTTCACGTAATCCCATTCAGATTCCTCTTCGAAATAAGAATCTTCGAACTGATGCTGTACATAAAACAGCCAGATGCCCAGTGATCCCGTTACAAAAAGCATCGGTACCTGAATCATAAGGAATGCCTGCCATCCGATAGCCAAGCATAAAAGACCATAAATTGCCACGATTGCAGCATTTGTCAAATACGTATTCATCCGTTCTTTCTTTTTAGCGCCCTTTTTATTCAGACGGTTCGATACAAGAAATAGATAAAATGGACCCAATCCAAACATGACGATCGGATTTCTATATAAACGGTAAGCAAGACGCCCCCAGAATGAAGCGGCGATATATTCATCAACGGTCATGATCCAAATATCCCCTGTACCGCGTTTGTTTAAATTACTGCTTGTTGCATGATGTACGGAGTGGCTATGCTTCCATTGTTCATACGGAAATAATGTAACGATCCCACTGATTGTACCCAGGACGCTATTCGCTTTCCTGCTTTTGAAAAACGATTGATGGCAGCAATCATGGAAAATGATGAAAATCCTGACTACGAATCCAGAAGCAAGAACGGCCAATGCAAGTGTCAGCCAGTATGAAATGGTTAAGCTTTGATAAGCTAAAAACCATAACAGGAAAAATGGCGGAAATGTATTTATGAGCTGTTTCACGCTTGATTTAGTATTGGATTTTTCAAAAGGGGCAATATCTTTTCTCAATTGTTTTTGATTATGGTTACTCATGTTTTCCTCCTCTTAAAATATATGGAGTGTTTGAATGTATTAATTCGCCGGTATCTCTGCTTTAAGTATAGGATTAATAACCGATTTTCTATAGTCATAAACGTCAAATCCCTGCCATGACACTTGTCATATACTTGTCTGCTTCAACACTTTTCACATTATTTTTTCCTCTTTCATCATTTTTACACTTCAAAAAACGTGAATTTCCATCAATCCGATTCCAAGAAATAGCCTGCATTTATTCGATCAAATAAAAAAAGATCCGCCTTTGGCGAACCCATTATATCTTGATGGCATAGACCCGTTCAGGTCGTCCTACCGTGCCATATGTTAAATCGGCATCAATCTTTTCCTCTGACATCAAGTGCTCCAGATACCGCCTTGCCGTTGTCCTGCTCACCCCGATTTCCTTCGCCACTATTTCTGCAGTTAACCCCGGGGAGGATTTCCCCAACACAACCATCACCTTCTCCAAAGTCATCCGATCGATTCCTTTTGGCAGTGAAGTTCGTTCCCTCTCTTTTTCTTTCATTTCCTTTCGCAAAAGCTTGTCCACCTGTTGCTGCGTTACGGGAAAATTGCCCTTTTCCAATTCAGACAGTTTAATGTGATACTCTTGATACCGGCGTAAAGACTGCTTGAAACGTTCAAATGCCACAGGCTTGATTATATAATCAAATATGCCGATCTTGATAGCTTCCTGGACTTTTTCGATTTCTTTAGCCGCCGTTATCATGATGACATCCATTTGTTTGCTTTGCTGCTTGATTTCTTTCAGGATATCGAGCCCATTCATATCCGGAAAATACATATCGAGCAGCAGTAGATCCGGCTGCATGATTTCAATGAAGCTTTTAGCCTCGTCATAGCTTGATGCGATCCCGATCGTTTGAAACCCCTCAAGCTTTTCGATGAATAGCTTTTGTATCTCGGCAATCCGCAGGTCATCTTCGACGATCAGAACTTCTATAGCGCGATGGGCCATCATTTCATCCCCCCTCTGTTTTTTGGTATGGCTACGGTAAAGATCGTATATTCCCCTTCTTTCGTCGAAAAAGTGATATATCCCCCTAAACCATCAATTGCTTCCTGAACAAGGCTCAAACCTATACCCGAATTGGTTTGATGGCTTTTCGTCGAAAAACCGTTCCGGAAAATCAGTTCCGTAACCTCTGAGCTCATCCCTTTTCCATTATCTTCAACCTCTATGATCAACTCTTTACCCAAGTCCGTGACGAACAACGATACCCTTTTTTCCTCCCTTTCGTTTTCCCGTACAGCTTCGAAGGCATTATTGATGAGATTGCCAATGATCGTCACTAATAAATCCCGATCTATTTCGGACGGAATATCTTTAAAACTGCTTTCTCTATCGATGGTAAAATCAATTTTCAGCTCGCTGGCTAAACTTAACTTCCCTAAGATGAATCCCGCAATGATCGGATCGGGCACTTCCTTCATCAGAAAGTGAAGGAAGCTCTGGGTGACATCGACTTCCTTCGATATGAAATCCATTGCTTCTTTATATGAACCGAGTTGAATCAAGCCCAGCAGTGTATAAAGCCGATTGGAATATTCATGTGTCTGGGCCCTCAGCCCCTCTGCATACGCCTTTACATGTGACAGTTCTTGCAGGAGATTGGATAGCTCCGATTTATTTCTCAAACTGGCAACGGCACCGATGATTTCCCCCTGTCCATTCAAAATGGGAATCCGGCTTGCCAAAAAAACTTCACCGTCAATCATGAATTCCTGGTCATATTCGGCCCGTGCCGTGCTGACTACATCAAGCAAATGTGTATGCGTTATGACTTCTTCGATTTTTCTTCCGCGAAGCATGACGTCTTTAGGAATATGAAGGATTTTATGCGCCGTTTCATTGACGATCGTGATTTTCCCATGAACATCAATGGCAATGATGCCTTCATGAATGGATTCCAAAATGGCGTGCTTCTCTTGAAACATCCAGGCGATCTCTTTCGGCTCCAGACCCAATATCGCCTTTTTGATATTGAATGAAATGAAAAAGGCCACCAACAAACCGCCGATTAATATAAAAGAGATGATCAAGACGATCTTTCTTTGTATACTGGACACTTCTTTTTCAATATCATCCTGTAGGTAGCCAACGGAGACGACACCAATGACCTTTTCATTGGCGATTATCGGGGATTTCCCCCTTATGGAAGGTCCCAATGTGCCAGTGGACTCCGTGATGATGGATTTCCCATCCCAAACCTCGGCGTTATCTCCCCCAACCATTTTCTTTCCGATCAGGTCGGGATTTGGATGGGACAGCCGTGTTTCATTTTCATCTCCTATCACTATGAATTCCGCATCGATCTGCCTGCGAATTCTTTCCGCGATGGGCTGGATGATTACAGAAGGATGATCCGTTCGAAAAGCTTGTTTAATTTCAGGCAGCAAAGAAATGGTCTGGGCAACCGACAATGCTTTTTCCCCTGTTTCCTGCTTCAGGTTATTTTCCAGGATATTTATGAAAATAACTTCAAAGATTCCACCCATTAAGATGATTAACGTACAGATGCCCAGCATCAACTTGGTATGTAAACGCATTCAATCACCTCTACTTACATCATATAAAAAATAACCCCTTTAAAAAAGGGGTTATTTCACAACATTCAGAAAATACCGATTAACCTTCAATATTGATGACAACATCCTTCCCTCTCTTCTTAAGTAAAACCGGAATGAGCAGCCATAATGCCGTTACGATCAGGAAGGACAGCGAAAGCGGCCGAGTGAAAAACAAACTGTAATCCCCATCGGATATCGTCAGTGCCCTGCGCATATTGTTTTCTATCATCGGCCCTAAAACCAGGCCTAATACCAACGGGGCGATTGGATAATCATTTTTACTTAAGAAGTAGCCCAAGACCCCGCACCCTAGTAATAGCAATAAATCATAAGTCGATACTTGTACCGCATAAACACCAAAAATGGAAATCGCGATAATGATCGGAATCAAATATTTCTTTGGCGTTTCAATGATTTTCGCAAAAACCTTAACGAGCGGGAGATTAAGGATGAGGAGCATGAGATTTCCGATGAACATACTGGCGATAAGTCCCCAAGCCACCTGGGGATGGTCCTCGAATAATAATGGACCTGGCTGAACATTGTACATCATGAGCGCACCCATTAAAATCGCCGTTGTACCGGAACCCGGAATTCCCAGCGTCAATAATGGTATCATCGCTCCGCCAGAAGCCGCATTATTGGCCGTTTCAGGGCCAGCCACACCAGCGATCGCCCCTGTACCGAATCTCCCAGGTTTTTTTGAAATCCGTTTTTCCATAAGGTATGAGAAGAAGGAAGCAAGAGTGGCCCCTGCCCCCGGCAGGATTCCTACAAAGAAACCTAAGAGCGATCCCCTCGCGATCGGCCCCGCAGATTCCTTGAATTCTTCTTTGGAAGGAAGCAAATTATTGATCTTTGCAATTTCCCCATCATCTTCGTCCTTTTCCAAGATTGTCTTGAATACTTCCCCAAGGGCGAATAGACCAACAGCGATCGTCAGGAATTCGACCCCTTGATACAGCCAAGGAATGTCGAAGGTAAAACGGGCGATCCCGGAAACATTATCAATGCCTATCGTCCCGATCAACAAACCGCAAACCGTCATGATCAGTGCCTTGGTTACGGATTTTCCCGCAAGGCCGCTGACTGCCGCCAACCCTAGAAGCATGAGTGAAAAATACTCCGCAGGACCGAATTTAATGGCAATCGTCGATAATGGCTGAGCCAAGGCAATCATGGCGATAAGGGTGACGATCCCTCCTACGAAGGAACCGATCGCCGAAATGGATAAAGCACTCCCTGCTCTTCCCTTCTTGGCCATTTGATAGCCATCCAATGTGGTGACGACAGAAGAAGATTCGCCAGGTGTATTCAATAGGATTGAAGTTGTCGATCCACCATACATCGCTCCATAATAAACACCTGCAAGTAAAATGATGGCGCTTGTTGCCGCTTGCTCTGGAGGAAGTCCACCTGTAATCGAAGCGGTTACCGGAATTAAAAGAGCCACACCGCTCATCGGCCCGATCCCCGGCAAAACGCCGACCGCCGTACCGATCAATACCCCGACAAATGCAAATAGTATGTTATACCAAGTTAGTGCCGTTTCAAATCCGTGCATTAAATAATCAAAAGTGCCCACTTCACATCCCCCTTCCTTTTATGAAAACCAGATTGGCCAACCCGGAAGTGTTCCCTTTAACACATTCACGAATAAATAATAGATGATTCCGGAAAAACCTGCGGAAATGATGAGCGATGTCACCCACTTATTCCGTTCCATCGTTTGAAAGCAAACTAACAAAAACAGAAAGGTCGTAATGACATATCCTATCGTTTCCAACGTCAAAATATAAATCAAGGTGGAGAGCAGAATGATGATAAATGGTTTATATTGCAGCTTTTCTTTACGTGATTCCTGCCCCTTACCCCGAAATGCCTCATAGAACAGGCGAATACTTAAAAGAGAAAGAACGAGCCCCAATACAAAAGGGAAAATGTCCGGTCCTACCGAACTTCCATATGAAGAACTGGCCAGTTTCCTGCTTCCTATCATAAACAGCACCCCGACAGCCAGAAAGGCTGCAGAAGCGAAGCGATCAAATTTAACATCCATCACAATCCCCCCATTTCAGAAAATAAGAAGAAGGTGAAGCACCCCCTTCTTCCCGATTATTTTTCCATGCCTAAAGCTTTCAATAATTGCTGCACCTGTTTCTCCTGTTCTACTAAAAACTTGCTGAATTCTTCACTATTTTTATATTCTTGTTCCCATCCCTGCACTTCCACTTCCTTTTTCCATTCAGAAGTTTCAACTAGCTTCTCAATGGTTCCGTCCCAAAAGGTTTTCGCTTCACCAGACATATTCTGAGGTCCAAAAACGCCTCTCCAAATCGTGAATTCAGCATCGACCCCTTGTTCCTTTGCCGTCGGTATGTCTATAAGATCCCCACCTAAACGTTCATTCGAGGTTACAGCCAACACTCTAATCTTTCCTGCTTTTAAAAATTCCCTGACACTGGATGCATCCGTTCCGATCACATCCGCATTTCCGCCAAGCAATGCCGTAATCGCTTCCCCGCCACCGTCGTAAGAAACGTATTTAAGTTCGGTTGGATTCAAGCCATATTCATAGGCTGGAAGAATGGAAATCAAATGATCCATGGATCCCGGTGCAGATCCCCCTGCAAAGGTCAGCTTACGAGGATCTTTCTTCACCGCTTCCAGCACGGATTTCAAATCCTTGAATTCAGAATCCGCCTTTACCACTATCGCCCCATAATCCTTTGTCAGCTGCGCCAAAGGTGTCGTATTTTTATATCCATAAGGACTGTTGCCTTCTTTTTTAAGGTTATTGATGATGACAGGCGGTGAATTAACGAACAGCATGTCATTATTATCCGCTTGCTGTGTTGCATAGTCCGCCATGAAGACAGCGCCCCCGCCGCCAGGTTTGTTTTCGACGGTCAATGGCTGGTTCACCAATTTCGTCTCACCCAAGACCTTTGTAAATGAACGAGCCGTTAAATCCCATCCCCCGCCTGCACCCGAAGGAGCAACGACCGTTATCGCTTTTTTCGGATAGCCTGTTTCTTCTTTCTTTTCTCCTGATGTCCCCGAACTGCTGCATGCACCTAAACTTAAAGCTAACGAACCTGCCAATAGTACCGCTGAAATCTTTTTACGAGAAAACATAGTAATCCCCCTTTTGAAAGCGTTTTCTTAATTCTACAAAAATATCTTCGCTTTCAATGATTGCCCAACTAAAATGCATAAATTCCAAAACCTTCATATTGTTCATAAAGTTTTATCACAGGAAAAGGGGAAAGGACTGCTCCTTCAGAGCAGTCCCAGTTTGCAGGCAAAAGGGGTTCTATCTAAATGAAACTGATTGGGACTCCTGCAGGAAAAGCGTGTCCAAGGGAGACCCCGCATGCGTAAAGAACGCCGAGGGCGGACTGCCCGCGGAAAGCGCGGTTCGATTTTAAAGAGCAGCCCTGCTAGAATAGTATTTTTGATAGATACACGACCATCGTTACCGTTATGCTGCTGAATAACGTCGACATCAAAACCGCCTGTGCCGCATAATCCGGATGGTTGTCATATTCCAAAGCGAATAATGCGCTGTTTCTTGACGTGGGAAATGAGCTTGCGATAAACAACCCTTGGGCGACAGTCCCTTCCAAGCCCAGCATGAGGATGATCAGGAAGGCGATGGATGGGGAGAGTATTAAACGCCCCGCCAAGCTAAGGATAAGCGGAAGCGGAAAATGCGTTATTTTCAAATAGGCACTCTGTGCCCCTAATGTAATCAATGCAATGGCTATGAAGGCACTCGCGATATTATCAATCGGGGTCCATAAGAACAGAGGGATTTCGAAAGAAACTGAATGTAATATTAAACCAAGCAATAAAGCATAAATGACGGGGTTCTTCAAGAACTCGCGAATGGCGCCCTTTGCACTTTTTGTATGGACGGAAACGGAATTCATCAATCCATAGGTATAGGTCAACAGGTTTTGAAAAATGATCACGATGACTTGGATCGACAGGCCAAGGGGGTTTCCATTAAACACCATCTGACTGACAGGTAACCCGAAATTGGCCGAGTTATTCAGGACTACACTATTTTTAAATGTGGCCGAAAGACTTTGATCAAACCTGGCTAGTTTCGCTACCACTGTACTCACGATGATGAGGCTTGCTGCTTGAAGAGCAAGGAAGCTGAATATCTGGACGATCATCCCCCCGCCCAATTTGCTTTGATAGATATTGACAAAGCTAATGGCGGGCATGAGCAGGAAGTGATTCAATTTAGACAGCGTATTCATATCCAACTTGAATTTACGATGCAGAATGGCCCCCGCCCCTATAAGGAAAAAAACCGGTACAATCACATTCAATACGATCAGAAACAGGACACTCACTTGACTTCCTCTCCATTCCTTAGGCAAATTCCTGATGATTTACATCTCCCATCTATCATAATGCCCGGATGGCCATAATTAAAATACCAATAAATTATCGTTGCCCATTCAAAAAAGGAATGATAAAAAAGCACAGAGGGTTCTGCGCTTCAGTTAAATATCCCTCATGAAATCGACGCCTTTGACAAATTTGACAAACTCTTTGACCAGTTTTAATTCCAGCGACTTTTCATGATATAACATCCATGTATTCCTGATAAGGGGATTACCTTGCTTGTCCTTAAGGTCCATTTGACGGAGGTTTTGGTCATTCTCCAATAAAACGCTGGGGAGGATGCCATATCCCAGGCCATTCTTGACCATTTCCTTGCATGTATCCCCTTTGTCCACTTCCATCCCCACCAAAGGAGGTCCGGAAAAATTGTCTCTCCACCAATTATCGATCATTGTTTTCAAAAGGGCATCTGTCCCATAATCGATCCTCGGCAGGAAAGGCAGGTTCCGGACTTCGATTTCTTCCTTGGAAGCAATGCAAATCGTTTCCTCAAAAAGATGATGCCTTGATCCTGACCATTGGTAGTCCCCCCGAACAATCCCGACATGCACTTCTTCCTTATAAATGAGGTTCAGCACTTCTTTACTCCATCCGGTTGTCACATGGAAATCCACTTTAGGAAATCGCTCACGAAATATTCTCAGCAGGCCTGGCAGCTTATGCAGCGTAATATAGTTGGAAACACCCAGCCGTAATGTTCCACTGATCTCCTGACCCATATTGAATGCCGTCTCTTTTATCTGCTGGAGCCTGATCAGCATCTCATCTGCACAGATGGCCAAATATTCACCTTGAGGGGTGAACTGCACTCCCCTAGTTCCCCGCTCCACAATCTTCAGATTGAATTCCTTCTCTATTTGTTGAATCCGTTTCGTTAAAGAAGGTTGCGAGATATATAAACTTTGCGCCGTTTTAGTAATATTCCTGTGTTCATGCAACACCTTTAAAATATGCCAATCCCTTTCGTTCATAACCCTTCCCCCGATACGAATTCCCTTGAATGTTATATAAAAACTGTACCATAAAAGGCCTGTTGGATATATCCTTTTACAAATACAAAAAAGCCCAGGCCAAACCGGCAGGACTTTCCGATGAGCATCCTTCCAGCGAAGGATGCTCAGTCATTCAATAGAATCCTTTCAGGACATGTGTAGATATTCAGCGAATCATTGCGAATGAACCCGACCGTCGTGATTCCCAATCCTTCAGCCAACTCCAAAGCCAATTCAGTTGGAGCGGACTTAGAGAGTATCAGTTCACAGCCGATTTTCGCCACTTTCAAAAGAATTTCCGATGAAATCCGGCCGCTGAAAACGATAGCCTTCCCTTCCATCGAAATGCCATTTTTCAAGCAATGGCCGTATATTTTGTCCAAGGCGTTATGCCGTCCGATGTCCATCCTGCTTAATACGAGCCCATTGGCATCACATAAAGCAGCATTGTGGACTCCGCCCGTATTCTGGAAAGTGACAGCAGAATTTTGTAAATCCTTCATCAAGCGGAAGCAGTCATCAGGAGTCAGTTTCACCGAAACATCATCCATTTTCTTGGCAGTCAATGCATCATTTACAAAGACGAAACCTTGTCTGCTCATTCCGCAGCATGATGTAATATACCGCTTATTTTGAAAGTCCTGGAAGTAGGGATTCACTTTATCCGTCTTCACATGAACAAAGCCTTCTTTTTCCTGAACCCAGATTTCTTTTATCTCATCATATTTTTTGATGATTCCTTCCGAAGCCAAATAACCAATCACCATATCCTCGATGTATTCAGGTGTACAAACCATCGTGACGAATTCCTGGCCATTTATTTTGACAGTAACGGGATGCTCCGTTACGATCGCATCTCCCGTCCGCTCGATGTTACCTTTGGTTATCCGGATGATGTCCCTTTTGATTTCAATCGCTTTCATGTTCCCACTCCTTTTACTATCCAGGAGCCAATTGACCAAATGTAAGGAACATGGTCAATGCCCGTTGAGTTTGTCCGCTATATTCTTATCAAATACGAATACGGAAATCGCTATGTTCTCTTTGATTTTGATGTCTGAAAACAAATGGAGCAGTTTAGCTCCAACCAGATCTTCCATTCCATCAGGAGGACTCTCCGAATACACATCCTGAACCATTTTGGTTCGTGCAGAATGGACCATATCCCTTCCTTCCTCCGATCTTGATATGAACATTTCCGTAGGAGTCAAATTTCCATATAACGTAGAAACGGCCATATTTTCGACGAAAACCGTGTGTATGCGTTCTGGTCCTTTACCGAATAGTTCCTTGCGCAGCTTACGAATCATATCATTGAATTCATGGATAACTTTTGACACCGTTGCGTCACTCCATTTCAAGAAAAATTAAGTTCTCAATTTTCTTATCATAAATCAACGCGAAGAAAAACGAAAGGAATTTGGGAATGATACCCTCTTTCCAGGATTGTTTCTTTCCATGATAAAAGGTATAATATCAATGATGAAAGTTGGGAGCATAATAGTGTACTGTTGTGTCCTATCTTTTTTAAAATTATCCATTATGGTATGGATTGGTATATTGGCAAGCTTTGCTATTAAACTATTCCACCATGACCTACATTTCCGTTCAGGGACGGAGGTGTAATCATGGTGGTTTTTTTGCGTCTTTTTGGCTATAAAAGGGGGAAATATAATGATCGATTCAAACATCACCATCACAATCAACGGGAAGGCTTATACCGCTAATGAAGGTGCGACAATACTGGAGGTCATCAACCAAAATGAGATGGCTCACCCACAGATTTGTTATGTTCCTGAGGTGGATCCGATACAAACATGCGACACATGCATCGTCGAAGTTAATGGGAAACTCGTCCGGTCATGTTCGACAAAAGCAGTGAGCGGCATGGATATAGCCATGGACTCAAGCAAGGCAAAAGAAGCCCAAACCGAGGCCATGGACCGGATACTGGAAAACCATTCTTTATACTGTACTGTATGTGATAATAATAACGGAAATTGCAAACTACATAACACAGCAGAATTAATGGAAATTGAACACCAAAAATATCCTTATACACCGAAAGTGGAATTGGGTGCCGTCGATATGTCCCATCCATTTTACCGCTATGATGCCAATCAATGCATCGCATGCGGGCAATGTGTTGAAGTGTGCCAAAACCTTCAGGTCAACGAGACGCTGTCCATCGACTGGGAAGCAGAACGCCCTCGGGTAATATGGGATGAAGGAACGGAAATCAATAACTCATCTTGTGTAGGCTGCGGGCAGTGTGTAACGATTTGTCCATGTAATGCATTAATGGAAAAATCAATGCTTGGCGAAGCTGGTTTCATGTCAGGCTTGAAAAACGATATGCTGGAACCGATGATCGACCTTGTCAAAGAAGTGGAACCTGGATACAGCGGGATTTTTGCCATTTCGGAGATTGAAGCGGCAATGCGAGAGACACGGACGAAGAAAACAAAAACGGTCTGTACGTTCTGTGGGGTAGGATGCACATTCGAAGTCTGGACAAAAGGCCGTAAAATCCTTAAAGTCCAACCTACTCATGAAGCACCCGTCAATGCGATATCCACATGTGTCAAAGGGAAATTCGGTTGGGACTTCGTGAACTCGGAAGAACGTTTGACAAAGCCCCTGATTCGGAAAAACGGAAGATTCGTTGAATCAAGCTGGGATGAAGCACTTGATTTGGTTGCGTCCAGACTGGGTTCGATCAAACAGCAATACGGCGGAAATTCAGTAGGCTTCATTTCCTCATCCAAGATCACGAACGAAGAAAACTATGTCATTCAAAAACTGGCACGGCAAATGTTCGAAACGAATAACGTCGACAACTGCTCGCGTTACTGTCAATCCCCGGCAACAGACGGACTGTTCCGTACAGTCGGCATGGGCGGAGATGCTGGTACGATCAAGGATATCGCCGCAGCAGGACTTGTCATCATCGTTGGGGCTAACCCGGCAGAAGGACATCCCGTACTGGCGACGCGCGTTAAACGGGCACATAAGCTTCACGGACAAAAGCTGATTGTAGCTGACATCCGTAAAAACGAAATGGCCGAACGTTCCGACATCCATATCAGCCCAAAACAAGGAACGGATCAAGTCTGGTTGATGGCGGTTACAAAATATATGATCGATCAAGGCTGGCATGATCAAGAATTCATCAATGAAAATGTTAACTTCTTCGACGATTATAAAGAAGTACTTGAGAAATATACCCTGGAATATGCAGAAACACATACAGGTATTTCTAAAGAAACATTGATCCAAATAGCTGAGGCCATTCGCGATGCAGACGGTACATGCATTCTTTGGGGTATGGGCGTAACACAAAACACCGGTGCCTCCGATACTTCGGCGGCAATTTCCAACCTGCTATTGGCTACGGGCAACTACCGTCGTCCAGGAGCGGGAGCCTATCCGCTTCGCGGCCATAACAATGTACAGGGCGCTTGCGATATGGGTACCCTTCCAACATGGCTTCCGGGATATCAGCATGTTACCGATGACGTGGCACGTGCTAAATTCGAAAAAGCTTATGGAGTGAAAATCGCTGGCCAACCAGGCTTGAACAATATTGAAATGCTTAAAGCGATAGAAAAAGGCGACATGAAGGCGATGTATCTTGTAGGTGAAGATATGGCACTTGTTGACGCGGATGCCAACCATGTTGATAAAGTGTTATCCGGATTGGACTTCTTTGTTGTCCAGGATATTTTCCTTTCAAGGACAGCCCAATATGCCGACGTGGTATTGCCCGGAGCTCCATCTCTTGAAAAAGACGGAACGTTCACCAATACGGAGCGCCGTGTACAGCGATTATATAAAGCCCTTCCCACTATGGGAGATTCTAAGGCGGACTGGGAAATCACCCAAGAAATCGCCAACCGCTTAGGTGCGAATTGGAATTACGCTCACCCTAGTGAAATCTATGACGAAATGGCAAGCCTGTCACCGATATTCAGCCAAGCGAATTACGAAGTGCTGGAAGGATGGAACAGCTTCCTCTGGGGGAGCCATGATGGATCAAGCACACCCCTTCTTTATGTAGATGGCTTCAACTTCCCTGATAAAAAAGCGCGCTTTGCACTGGCTGACTGGGTGGAACCTCATAAATTCCCGGAAGAATATGACCTTCATATCAATAATGGACGCATGCTGGAGCATTTCCATGAAGGCAATATGACGAACAAGTCCAATGGAATCCAATCGAAAGTACCTGATATTTTCGTCGAGGTTTCACCAGAACTTGCCAAAGAACGTAAAGTCAGTGATGGCGGACTCGTTCGCTTGGTGTCTCCTTTCGGGGCCGTTAAGTTAAAAGCATTGATCACAGACCGTGTTAAAAATAATGAGCTATTTTTACCGATGAACTCCGTCGATAAAGACTCTGCCATTAACTTCCTGACCGGTCCCATCTATGATCGACGCACAAGCACGCCTGCTTACAAACAGACGATGGTCCGCATGGAAGTATTAAGCGCAAGCGGAGACGTTCCATTACCGGGTACCAATCCACGGAACAAAAAACGTCATCCTCAAAATGGCGTCGAGGTCGAACGTAAGTGGGCCCGTCCAGGGTATGTTCACTTAACGGATAAATAAACAAGGAGGGTGAAGATCATGGCAGCTCCTATAACGGAAATCCATAATCCCATTACTGAGGAAGAAATAAAGCTACAAAAACTGGAGGAACTGAAAACGCTGATCACCGAAAATGAAGATGCCTTGAACAATATGTTTAAAATCGTCAATGAACTGAATGACTCGGGAGTATTCGAAGCCGCGACCTCCATGCTTCAAGGAAAAGAACAAATTGCGAAAATCGCACTTCAACAAATCACAAGGCAACCTGTAACAAACCTGATCAATACCCTTATGGGTGCAACGGGAGCCTTGATGAACGCCGATGCCGCACAATCCACGAAACTGCTGAACAGTGCACTTGCAGGAATCGATGAAGGAAACAAATTCCTTCAGGCCGATAAGAAGATCGGTGTTCTGGAATTAATGAAAACATTGAATGACCCAGACATAAACAGGGCGATCGGCTTTGGCGTCCACTTCCTCAAGGGAATGGGCAAGGAGTTAAAAGAATAGCCTCGGAACAAAGACTCAAGAGAAGCTTCTTTTGAGTCTTTTTCTATCATAGGGCTTAGTTGCTGCAAAACTGCTGAAAGTGCAGCGTTGGATAAGATTAGCATTGGAGTGGATGTGTAATGAATCAAGAAGAAAAAATTAAGGGCAAAAGAATTACATCTAGTGTCAGGAAAAATTTCCAAAATGTTGATGTGAATATAAAGAAATGAGTTAAAGTCATTCAGCAAAATTCAGTCTGTACACCCTTCCCTTATTCACACCGCTGCTTGTCAGATTCAATGATTGCAAAATCCGTGTTGCACTGGAAGAAGAGGCAATGCTTAAAAAATCCCTCAACTGCCGATTCGTTATGGTCGAGCTTAATAGATAAAAATAATCTCGTAAAGCCGGGATATGTGCTTTTTTACTGGAGAGTTGGCAATTGATTGCAAAGCCATGTGCCATGCCTTCTAAGTAATTTATTGCCATTACAATTCTCACAAATCACTCCTTTAATTAAGTCCTTTTCGGTAAGATTGTATCGTTCCAGGATGGAAAAGTCCGCATCGATGTGGTGTTTATTCATTACGCGAATTGCTTTCTTCAAATCTTTCTCACTAAAACTGGATTCTGTTATGGAATGCTCCATTTGATTAATTTTAGCGGGAAGTGCATCGCGATGGATAACTTTATAGTGGAGTTCATGGTTTTCAAGAACTGTACGGATGATTGTTTGGGGATTACTGATGACAATCAATGAAAGGATGGGCAGTGAGGGAAAACCGTTTTTCAAGAACCAATTGGTCAATTGTGATTCCTGGCGGCTGACTTGTATGATGGGATCTGGAAAGGCCGTTTCTTTTCCTTCTATCGTTCGAATGAGCTGATTGAAATGCGGATCAAAATAGATCGACCCTGCCCTGCAATGTTCTTCACTTCAATGATAAGCGCATATTTCTTGGAGATTAATAAGGTATCCAGTTGAAAAAATCGGGATTGATCCTGAAGCCTTAAATCGTGGAAGATGAAATAGCTTTTCGGTTCAAGAAAGCTTAATGGAAAATCAATGGAACATTCCCCTTTATAGCCCGCTTCCATTTTTTTGAGATCGTTCATGATTAAGGGAACTTTAGGGTGATTCGAAGGAAGCCTGCACGCTAATGCACGTAATTTGCGGACGGCAAGAGGAACTTTTCGCTTTTTTACAATCAATTTCATCGCTCCAATCCTATTTTCTTCAAAAGGATACTACAGCAAATGATGGAAATTGTACAGTTTATCTGCGAAATCGAGAATATATCTTCGAAATTGGAGATATATCAACGAAAACTCCTGATATATCTGCGAATTATTCGATTTATCGATTTTTCGACAAAAACGACGAAAAAAAACCAAATAAAAAACCACCAATATATGTATTGGTGGAGACGGTGGGAGTCGAACCCACGTCCAGACATAACGGCACTTAAGCTTCTACGAGTGTAGTCGATATATTCGCATTTCGCGAACTCATTAGCCTATCGACAGGCGGCAGAGCAGCTAGTCTGATTGGTCTCTTCCTTCATCCTCAGACGGTGGATTCCGGCGTATCCCACTTAGAGTGAGTCCCTTACCCTACCACGTGGGCCATGGAGGGAGGAACAGCTATCGACTGTTATTAAGCAGCGAAAGCTAGGTTGTTGTTTTGTTTGCCAGTTATAGGCGTTGACGTTTTAACGAGGCCGATCCCCTCGACTCGCAACTTAAGCTCGAACTATCCCTGTCGAATCCGTAACGTCCCCATGATAGAAATGGAGCGTACGAGAGAAGAATAGTCAGCAAGTTGGCTGATATTCAATTGTCATCGGTACAGGATTAATTATAACAGATTGGTTCAAAAAATCAATTGTAAGGTCTTGGCAGTTTTACATCTTCTGACGATCACGGAAAGCACGTTCAATATCACGCTTCGCTTCCTTCTTCTTCAGGTCATCACGCTTGTCATATTGTTTCTTCCCTTTTCCAAGTCCGATTAAAACTTTGGCAAAGCCATTCTTTAAATACATTTTCAACGGGACGATGGTGTAACCTGTTACTTTTGTTTCCCCGATCAGTTTACTGATTTCTTTCTTATGCAAAAGAAGCTTCCGTGTCCGTAACGGATCATGGTTAAACTGGTTTCCCTGCTCATAAGGGCTGACATGCATATTATGAAGATAAACTTCACCATTTTCTATTTTAGCAAAGGCATCCTTCAAATTCACCCGGGCCGCACGGATTGCTTTGATTTCGGTCCCTTTTAAAACGATTCCCGCTTCAAACGTTTGTTCAATAAAGAAATCATGATACGCTTTTTTATTTTGTGCTAGTTGTTTACCTGAGCCTTTTGGCATCTAACTCTCCCCTTTTTTACATCCAATCGCGGCAAGAGGATGAAAGAATCATCCCCCCGCCTGAATCTTTATCTCTTTTTTGGTTTTCTCTTGCGCTTGGCAGCTGGTGCATTTTCAAAGAATTTTTTCTTCTTTTTTGGTTTTCTTCCAGTAGAAGGCGAATCTCCATTACGGCCGCCGCCTTTTCCTTCATTACGTCCTCCATTGCCGCCTCGGCCGCGTTTGCGTTCACCTGAATTGGCTTTGAATATTTTCTTCTCGCCGGATGGACGCGGACGGCTTACCTTCATGCCGATAATCTCAAAATCGATGGCGCGTTCCTCTTTATTGACGTTGGAAACCCGTACGTCGATCTCATCGCCAATCCGGAACACATTACCGGTACGTTCCCCGATCATTGCTAGCTGACGCTCATCGAAGCGATAATAATCATCCGTCATGAAGCTGACATGGACAAGTCCTTCAATCGTGTTCGGCAGCTCGACGAACATCCCGAAATTGGTGACTGAACCAATGATCCCGGTATATTCTTCACCGATTTTATCCAGCATATATTCCGCTTTTTTCAGATCATCCGTTTCCCGCTCGGCATCGACTGAGCGACGTTCGCGTTTCGATGTATGATCGGCAATCTCAGGTAAATTGGCATTCCATTTCTCCTTCGTAGCTTCATCCAGTTTACCTTCCACCAAGTAGGTCCTGATCAGCCTGTGCACGATCAAATCCGGGTAACGGCGAATCGGAGATGTGAAATGTGTATAAAACTCAGCAGATAAACCAAAGTGGCCTAAGCTCTCCGGATCATATTTCGCCTGTTGCATGGAACGAAGCATGACGGTGGATATGACCGTTTCTTCCGGCTTACCGGCAACCGCCTCAATGATTTCCTGTAACGCCTTAGGATGGACGTCATTGGCCGATCCCCTTACAATGTATCCGAAGTTCGTAATGAATTCGAAGAAACGCTGCAGTTTTTCCGGCTTTGGATCTTCATGAATACGGTAAATGAACGGTAGGTCAAGACGGTGGAAATGCTCAGCAACGGTTTCATTAGCTGCAAGCATGAACTCTTCAATCAGCTTTTCCGCAACCGACCTTTCACGTAAAACCACATCAGTCGGATGGCCCTCTTCATCAACGATGACTTTCGCTTCATTGAAATCAAAGTCGATCGCGCCGCGATTCATCCGGTTCTTGCGAAGGATGGCCGCTAACTTCTCCATGTCCTGGAACATTGGCACCAACGCTTCATAGCGTTCAAGCTGTTCTTCATCTTTATCGACAAGGATTTTGTTCACATTGCCATATGTCATACGTTCCGTCGTCTTAATGACACTTTCAAAAATATCATGGTTGACGACTTTGCCATCCGGCGTGATTTCCATTTCACATGAGAGTGTAAAACGATCGACTTGTGGGTTCAGGGAACAAATGCCATTCGATAAACGATGCGGGATCATCGGGATGACCCTGTCCACCAAATACACGCTCGTCCCTCTTTCCAGGGCTTCCTTATCGATTGGAGAACCTTCCTTCACGTAATGACTGACATCAGCTATATGAACGCCCAGCTTGTAATTGCCATTCTCGAGCTTGGAAACAGTGACGGCATCATCCAGATCCTTTGCATCCGCTCCATCAATCGTAACCAAAACATCATTACGCAAGTCCTTGCGGTTGCCAATTTCACTTTCTTGAATGGTATCGGAAACTGCATTGGCCTGCTCCATGACGTCATCCGGGAACTCCATCGGCAAACCATACTTATGGATCACGGAAAGAATGTCCACACCAGGATCATTTTTATGGCCAAGAATCTCAATGACTTCACCTTCGGCACTTATGCGTCCTTCAGGATAAGAAGTAAGCTTGACGACAACCTTATGTCCCTCTACCGCTCCATGTGAAGCATGCTGTGGAATGAAGATATCGTTTGCGATCTTTTTATCATCAGGGATGACGAAACCAAAACTTTTACTTTCGGAGTATGTACCGACCACTTGTGTAATTCCGCGTTCAAGTATTCTGATGACCGTGCCTTCTTGCCTTGAGCCCGATGTTTCCGAAGATACCCGTACCATGACGACATCTCCATGCATCGCTGTGCCCGTTTCATTTGGCGGAATGAAAATATCATCCATTCCCGGGTTGTCTTCAGGTGTGACAAAGGCAAACCCCTTTGCGTGCCCCGTTAATTTACCGCGGAACAAATTCATTTTTTGCGGCAGGCCGTAACGATTGCTCCTCGTTCTGACCACTAATCCCTTTTCTTCCATTTTTACTAAAGCCTTAACGAAATTCTTGAAATCTGCCGAGTCTTCGATTTTCAAAGCCTCTTCCAGTTCTTGTACCGTTAGCGGCTTATACGCTTCATCCGTCATGTATGTCAGAAGCTTATTAATATGTTCTTGAATGTTATCTTCCATGAAAACCCTCCTATTCAGGGTATATTTTTGTTATTCGGACCAATCCAGGCTTTCTAAAAATTCCAATACATCTTCATGCAGCTCGTCTTTTTCTTTATCAAGGGTTATGACATGACCGGATTCTTCATACCACTTGATTTTTTTGACCGGTGATTCTATGGAATCAATAATAATATCGGCACTTTTTGGATTGATAACATCATCATGCCGGCCCTGCACGACAAATGTCGGAGCGTAAATAAGATCGACGTGCTCCCGTACATCCGTTATCAATTCCTGAAGGGCTTTCAATGTATTCATCGGTTTATCGGCAAGGAGGTCCATTTCAAGCTCTATTTGCTCTTGAGTTTTTCCTTCATACTTCTTAAATTCTCTGGCGTACTCCAATACTCCTTTAAACATCATTTCTTCACTTTTGATATACATAGGCGCACACATTGTTACGATACCCTTTATAGGTACAGTGTAACCTAATTTAAGAGAAAATACGCCTCCTAATGAGAGTCCGGCAACAGCAATTTCTTCATGGCCTTTGCTTTTCAGGAAATCATAGCCCATCATGACATCTTTCCACCAATCTTCCGGACCTGTTTTCACCAGCTCCTCTGGGGGAACGCCATGCCCTTCATAGTGGGGGGCATGGCAGGTGTATCCCTGTTTCTCCAAGTAACGGCCCAGCATCCGTACATCCGCTGAATTCCCCGTGAACCCATGTAAAAGTAAGACAGCCCTTTTTCCGCCTTCAAAAGTAAAGGGCTGCTGCAGCTTGATTTTCATGACCTTAAACTCCTTTATCAGTAAATAGAATTTTAAAAAATCCCTATCCTATAATTAAGTACTAAAATCACTATATCTATTCATGCAACTATTGTGCAAAGAAAAAAGCCTAGCTATTTAGCTAGACTCATTTTTGATCCATTACACATCAAAGTATGCAACAAGTAAAGTTAAAGCAAAGAATAAAATCGCCAATACTATTGTCGCACGATGTAAAACCAGGTCCAAACCGCGTGCCTTTTGCTTTCCGAATAACTGCTCAGCACCGCCGGCAATCGCACCTGATAAACCTGCACTCTTACCTGATTGAAGCAATACCGTCACAATGAGGGCGATACTGACAATCACTAAAAGCGTTATGAGAAATGCATGCATGCAATTACACCTCCTGAAGAACCAATAAACAATTACTTTAACTTTACCACACCCAATAAATATCCACAATCTTTGTTATACTATGATGGTAAGAATTCCTAAAAACCCATAGTCATTTATTTCTTTTTGAATCAAAGTTTGAGATAATTTGCATAAATAGAGAAAGAGGTGTCAACATGTTTAAGTCCATACTACGGATTCTTGATCTCCTGACCATCCTATTCTCGGCGGTTGCCGGCTATTCTTTATGGGCAGGCGGAAGCAATTTCATCAACGTCCTATTAATCATCCTATCACCGCTTCTATTGCTGCTGGCAAAGTATCACGGAAATCGATACTTATTATTTGCTGCATATATCACGACAACCGTTTATTTTACTGCTATTATTTATAATGGACTTTCCAATAGCGGTATCGACTTTTTCCAATCAAGCTTCAATGTCCTCCTGATCGGGGCAGCAGCCGCCTTGCTGAGCGTCATAGCGGCGGTCATTGGGTTCGGGACCAATACCCTTACGATTCTTTGGTTAGCGCTTCACGCCCTTGTCACATTCGAGACAATCAGGATGTCATCCGGTTTCCTTTCGAGCTTTTGGTCTGATCCTGTCGTGGAAACCGCAATCCGTAACGATTATCCATTTTTACTGATGGTCGTCTGGATTGGCTTATTTCTTGATAAATATCAAAGTGAATTAACAAGGGATTACTTATCACGATAATTTTCAAAACTACTTTTATTGGAAATCTTATATTAAAAGCAAGGGGCCTTTCATATGTTAAAACCTATATTTGCAGCAACCGCTCTATCATCTTTCATTCTGATGGCTGGCTGTTCATCCGACCTGACCAGTGAGCATGAAAAAGAGCAAAAAGAAGAACAACCGAGCTCCCAGGAGACTGAGAAGGAGACTGAGACCGACAAGAATAATGATTCAAAAGAATCGGCCCAGCGCCAGGTGGAGATTGATGAAGCGGCTACACCCGCACAGGCTGGCCTTCAGACGTTGGCCCATCCGGAAAGCATACCTGTACTTGTCAATAAACAATACAGCCTGCCTGAAGATTACAAACCTGCTGACCTTATCTACCCAAATGTGGATTTCATCTTTGAAGATAAAATCGAAAAAAGAATGATGCGCGAAGAAGCGGGAAAGGCTCTTGAATTAATGTTCCAAGCTGCCGAAAAAGACAATATGCACTTTGCCGGCGTTTCCGCTTACCGCTCACACCAAACACAAATCACGGTCTTCAATAACTATGTGGCTAAGGACGGGGAAGAAAAGGCGAAAACCTACAGTGCAATGCCTGGGACAAGCGAGCATGAAACGGGCCTGGCGATCGATGTCACGACCCACGATGGGGCATGCGCTGCCCAAGACTGCTTCGGTGATACGAATGAAGCGGCCTGGCTTGCTGAACATGCACATGAATACGGATTTATCATCCGTTACCCTGAAGGCAAGGAAAACATCACGGGTTATAAATACGAACCATGGCATATCCGCTATGTTGGTGTCGATGCCGCAACTGAAATCTTTGAAGCGAAGATTACATTAGAAGAATACTATAATGCCGTACCAGTGGAAGCTGTATCGGATAAATGAAAAAAGGTGCCCTGATGCGGCACCTTTTTTTATTAATTAAACGTTTGATTAAATCCTTTCAAGCTGGAAGCAGTCACTGGTTTATGAGCATAAAAAACCTCCTATTCAATGTGGATGGCCACATTGAATAGGAGGGAAAATTTCTGTAATCCTTCTTCTAGCAAAGATTACTTCTTCAAGTTATAGAAAGATTTCAAGCCGCCATATACAGCCAAGTCACCTAGTTGGTCTTCGATGCGAAGAAGTTGGTTGTATTTAGCGATACGGTCCGTACGGGACATGGAACCGGTTTTGATTTGTCCTGCGTTTGTTGCAACGGCGATATCAGCGATCGTTGCATCTTCCGTTTCACCTGAACGGTGGGAAACGACTGCAGTGTAGCCTGCGCGTTTAGCCATTTCGATTGCATCAAACGTTTCAGTCAGTGTACCAATTTGGTTCACTTTGATCAGGATGGAGTTACCGATGCCTTTTTCGATGCCTTCAGCCAATTTTTTCGTGTTCGTTACGAAAAGATCGTCACCAACAAGCTGAACTTTAGAACCGATGCGTTCCGTTAGAAGCTTGTGGCCATCCCAGTCATTTTCATCCAGGCCGTCTTCGATGGAGATAATAGGGAATTCATTCACTAGCTCTTCATAGAAAGCAACCATTTCTTCGGATGTAACACCATTGCGGCCTTCGCCTGCAAGATCATATTTGCCTGTTTCTTTGTTATAGAATTCAGATGAAGCCACGTCCATGCCAAGGTAGATATCTTCGCCTGCTTTGTAGCCAGCTTTTTCAATTGCCTCGATGATGACTTGAAGCGCTTCACGGTTTGAACCAAGGTTTGGCGCAAAGCCGCCTTCATCGCCGACTGCCGTATTCAAGCCTTTGGCTGAAAGGACAGATTTCAAGGCATGGAATACTTCCGCACCCATACGAACTGCTTCTTTGAAGCTAGGAGCCCCTACAGGAAGGATCATGAATTCCTGGAAGTCAACATTGTTATCGGCATGTGATCCGCCGTTAATGATGTTCATCATTGGAGTCGGAAGTTGTTTCGCATTGAACCCACCAAGGTAACGATACAATGGCAATCCAGAAAATTCCGCAGCGGCATGGGCAGCAGCCATTGATACGCCAAGGATTGCATTAGCTCCCAAGTTTCCTTTGTTTTCAGTGCCATCCAATTCAATCATAGTAAGGTCAAGGCCTGCTTGGTTCGTTACATCCAAACCGATGACAGCTTCAGCAATGATATCATTTACATTATCGACTGCTTTTTGTACCCCTTTACCCAGGTAGCGAGATTTATCCCCGTCACGAAGCTCAACCGCTTCGTGTTCTCCTGTTGAAGCACCTGATGGTACGATTGCACGTCCGAAGTATCCGGACTCTGTTTGGATTTCTACTTCTATTGTTGGGTTACCACGTGAATCTAGCACTTCGCGTGCATATACATGTTCGATGTACGGCATTATAAATCTCTCCTTTTCCTATTCACAATTTTATTTAGATAATAGGGATTTCCCTGTCATTTCAACAGGTTTTTCGACTCCAAGCAAATCGAGCATCGTTGGAGCTAAATCGCCTAAGATACCACCTGTTCTTAATGTTACCTGATTTTTAGTGATAATGACAGGAACGGGATTCGTAGTATGGGCTGTCATCGGGTTGCCTTCCAGCGTTACCACTTCATCAGCATTCCCATGGTCAGCGGTGATGATCGCTGTACCGCCTTTTGAGACGATTAAATCGACAATCCTGCCTAGGCATTCATCCACTGTTTCAATCGCTTTAATGGTAGGCTCAAGCATCCCTGAATGACCAACCATGTCCGGGTTGGCAAAATTCAAGAGAATGGCATCAAAACGGTCAGCCTCAATTTGTTCCACCAATGCATCCGTCACTTCATAAGCACTCATTTCCGGTTGTAAATCATATGTAGCGACTTTCGGAGAATTAATTAAAATCCTCTCTTCACCAGGAAACTTCTCTTCACGTCCGCCGCTCATGAAAAACGTCACATGCGGATATTTTTCAGTTTCAGCGATACGAAGCTGGGTAAGCTGGTTTTGGGAAAGTACTTCCCCTAATGTATTATCAAGATTTGTCGGATTAAATGCAACATATCCGTCAACTGTTTCTGAAAAATGTGTCAAGCAGACAAAATGGAGATGCTTCGGATGTCCAGGACCGCGGTCAAATGAGCGGAAATCCTCATTCGTGAACGTATTGGAAATCTGGATCGCCCGGTCTGGACGGAAGTTATAAAAGATTACGGCATCATCATCTTTAATCGTTGCCACCGGTTTACCGTCTTCCGCCGTTATGACTGAAGGTATCACGAACTCGTCGAAAATTCCATGTTCGTACGAATCCTCGACACATTCCATCGCAGAAGAGTAAGCAGGGCCATCACCATACACCATCGAACGGTAGGATTTCTCCACACGTTCCCAGCGCTTATCACGGTCCATCGAATAATATCTTCCGGAAATGGTCGCAAACTGACCAACACCGATTTCCTTCATTTTCGCTTCCGCTTCCTTAATATAACCCTGTGCCGTTTTCGGTCCGACATCACGGCCATCTAAAAATGCATGTACATATACATTTTTAACTCCTTCTTTAGCGGCCAATTTCAAAAGGGCATACATATGATCGATATGACTATGCACGCCGCCATCTGAAAGAAGACCAAAAAGATGAAGGTCCGTGCCTTTTTTCTTGGTATGGCTCATGGCATCGACCAAAGTTGGGTTTTGTGCAAACTCACCTTCACGTATTGCCAGGTTCACACGGGTCAGGCTTTGATAAACGATCCGTCCTGCCCCGATATTCAAATGGCCCACTTCCGAGTTCCCCATTTGACCGGCAGGCAAGCCGACCGCTTCCCCGCTTGCAGTTAAATGGGAGTGCGGATACTGTTCCCAATATCGGTCAAAGTTCGGTTTTTTCGCATGAAAAACAGCATTACCCTTTTCTTCGTTACGGCAGCCAAAACCGTCTAAGATGATAAGTGCCACAGGCGACTTACTCATAGTGACCAGCCTCCAGCAATTGTAAAAATGAATCGGATTTCAAACTAGCACCGCCAACCAATGCACCGTCTATATCAGGTTGTGCCATGTACTCTTTAATATTCTCAGGTTTTACACTGCCACCGTACTGAATGCGGATGGCTGCAGCTGCTTCATTTGAAAATTTGTCGGCAACGACTGAGCGGATATGCGCACAAACTTCATTAGCATCTTGAGCTGATGACGATTTTCCGGTTCCAATCGCCCAAATCGGCTCATAAGCAATAACGGCTTGTTTCAATTGATCGTCAGATAATCCTGCTAGGCCTTTCTCAATCTGGCTGCCTACGAAATCATTCGTTTCGCCAGCTTCCCTTTGCTCAAGTGTTTCACCGCAGCAAACGATCGGGGTCAATTGGTGGGCAAAAGCGGCATGAGCTTTTTTATTAACGGCTTCATCCGTTTCGTTGAACATTTCCCTGCGCTCAGAATGACCAAGTATGACGTAGGATACCCCAAGATCAGCCAAGGCGATTGGGCTGATTTCTCCTGTGAAAGCACCGCTTTCTTCAAAGTGCATGTTCTGTGCCCCGATTTTCACATCGGTTCCTTTTGCTGCTTGAACGAGCTGATCCAAAAATAAAGCTGGAGCACATACAACCGTATCGATTACATCTTGCTTCGGAATCAAATTGCTCACTTCTTCTAAAAAGGCAGTCGCTTCAGATAGTGTTTTATTCATTTTCCAGTTTCCTGCAATAATCGGTTTACGCATTTGGTTTCTCATCCCTTCTAATGTTGAAATATGTAACGGTTCAATCTTATTTATCGTTCAAGGCTACAACGCCAGGCAACTCTTTGCCTTCCATGAACTCAAGAGATGCACCGCCGCCAGTTGAAATATGGGACATCTTTTCTGCCAGTCCAAACTTTTCTGCAGCTGCGGCCGAATCCCCTCCGCCAACAATGCTGTACGTATCATTTGCTTCCGCCAAGGCTTGAGCAACGGTTCTCGTTCCATTCGCAAATTTATCAAACTCGAATACACCCATTGGTCCATTCCAAATGACAAGCTTGGAACTTTTGATTACATCCGCAAATAATTCACTTGTTTTCGGTCCGATATCAAGAGCCATTTTATCATTTGGAATAGCATCGATATCGACATTATCCGTCTCTGCATCAGGTGAAAATTCAGAAGTTACGACTGCATCGATAGGCAAATGAAGTTTTACGCCTTTTTCTTTTGCACTTTCGATGAAAGATTTGGCCAATTCTATTTTGTCTTCTTCCAATAAAGAATTACCAATTTCATGACCTTGCGCTTTAATAAATGTGTAACCCAATCCACCACCAATGATCAAGTGATCGACTTTTTCCAAAAGGTTTTCGATAACGCCTATCTTATCCTTTACTTTTGCTCCGCCAATTATAGCTGTAAAAGGACGTTCTGGGTTGGATAGGGCTTTTCCAAGTACAGAAAGCTCTTTTTCCATAAGCAATCCAGCAACGGCCGGGAGATGGTGAGCTATTCCTTCAGTTGAAGCATGTGCACGGTGCGCAGCTCCGAATGCATCGTTAACATAAACATCAGCCAGTGCCGCAAATGACTTCGCCAATTCTTGATCGTTCTTCTCTTCTCCTGGATAGAAACGAACGTTTTCCAACAACAGGATCTCGCCATTTTGCATGTTTTCAATGATTGATTGAACGGTCTCGCCGTATGCTTCTTCTGCCTTTTGCACATCTTTGCCGCTAAGTTCGCTTAGTCTTTCCGCAACAGGTGCTAAACGCAATTCTTCTACGACTTGTCCTTTAGGACGGCCAAGATGGCTGGCTAAGATGACTTTTGCGCCTTGTTCTGTCAAATAGGAAATCGTCGGCAGTGCAGCCTTGATTCTCGTATCATCCGAGATTTTTCCGTCCTGCATCGGCACGTTGAAATCAACACGGCAAAATACGCGTTTCCCCTTTAATTCAATATCTTTAATTGACTTTTTATTCATAATCCAAGAACCTCCTTAGATATTGTTATCATATTTTTGATTCTTTTAGCCAAAAAGGGAGAGGGTAAATTTCCCAACTCCCCTTTTCTCTTTTTCATTATAGTCGGTTTCCAGGAAATTATCCAAAAACAAGAAATGTAAACGCTTGACTGATTAATGACTTACTAATAATATCATCTTCTGCCAAGTTTTTTTAGAGCTGTGATAAAAAAAACCTCACCTTGGTGAGGTTTTTTATTATTCTAATTACAATCCTTTTTTAGCCAAATAGTCGATCAAATCAACAACACGGCTTGAATATCCTGTTTCATTATCATACCAAGATAATACTTTAACCATGTTTCCTTCCATTACCATTGTGGAAAGGGCATCGATTGTAGATGATGATGGGTTACCGTTATAGTCAGTTGATACTAGCGGAAGTTCGCTGTACTCAAGGATTCCTTTTAATTCACCTTCAGAAGCCTTTTTGAATGCTGCATTAACTTCTTCAACTGTTGTGTCCTTTTCAAGTTCAGCAACAAGGTCGACAACAGACACGTTTGGAGTAGGTACACGCATAGCCATACCATTCAATTTCCCTTTAAGTTCAGGAAGGACAAGTGCAACAGCTTTTGCTGCCCCAGTTGTTGTAGGAATGATATTCTCGGCAGCTGCACGTGCACGACGGTAATCTTTATGAGGCAAATCAAGGATTTGCTGATCATTTGTATAAGAGTGAACAGTAGTCATCATACCGCGTTTGATTCCGAATTGTTCATGAAGCACTTTAGCAAATGGAGCTAAGCAGTTCGTTGTACAAGAAGCATTAGAGATTACATGGTGGTTTGCTGCATCATATTTGTCTTCGTTTACACCCATGACGATCGTGATATCTTCATCAGATGCAGGAGCAGAGATGATTACTTTTTTCGCGCCAGCTTCTAAATGCTTAGCTGCATCCGCACGTTTTGTGAAACGTCCAGTAGATTCCACAACTACTTCTACTCCCAGTTCACCCCATGCTAATTGTGCAGGATCACGTTCAGCCAATACTTTTACTTTGTGACCATCAACAACAAGGTAATCCCCATCAACTGCTACTTTTTCATTAAGTGATCCATGAATTGTATCGTATTGAAGAAGGTGCGCTAACATATTAGCATCCGTTAAGTCGTTAATAGCAACAATCTCTACCCCAGGATTACTCAATGCTGCACGAAATACATTACGTCCAATACGTCCAAAACCATTAATACCAACTTTTACTGCCATGAAAAATTCCTCCTTTTAAGTTCGCAAATATATTAAGGGGTGTAATTCCCCTGAATTAACTCTTGTGCCGCAGCTTCATCCGTGATCAAAACGGTCGATGAAGGTGCGCCTTTCATGTAGGAACGGATAGCCTTTGCTTTAGTTTTGCCACCTGCCACAGTTATCACTCGCTTTTCAGGGCTAAGATCATCTAACTGGATGCCGACTGTCAAAACTTTATGAACAACTTTGCCGTTTTCATCGTAATAATAACCGAATGCCTCTCCTACAGCATTTCCATCTAACAGCTTCTTTAACATTTCTGGCGAAGAATTTCTTCTCTCTGCCATCGCCATGGCATCACCGATTCCATGAATGATCATATCGGCAGACTTGATTTGGGAAATCACTTCTTTAATTGCAGGTTCCTTCTGAAATGATGCATAAACCTCACCGCTTAATTGATCGGGTACATATAACACTCTGTATGAGGCTTGAGCCTTCTGTGCCATTTTTTCGACAATCGTATTGGCCTGATTCTTCACCGCTTCACCAATTCCCCCGCGGGCTGGGACAAATGTCAATTTCCTGGATGCTTCATCAGGTGACAACGAATTAGCCACTTCTGCCATTGTCGATCCGCCAGTAACCGCAATGATATTCTTTGAGTTCCATTCTCGTTTCATACGGTTTGCACAAGCTTTACCCAATTCTTTTTTCACCCATGGGGTTTCATCACAATTTCCTGAGACAATTATGACTTCATCCACTTGTAACAAATCCTGCAATTGCTTTTCCATTATGTCTATACCCATTACTTCACGCATTATTCCTTCTAACTTATCCAGGATTTCAATCCCTTCATCAGTCAGCGTCATGCCAGAACTGAAGATGTTAACCAGGTTCTGACTTTTCAGAAAATCAACCTCGCCTCTAAGCGTCCGCTCTGTCAAATTAAGGCTCACGGACAGACTGCGCCTTCCAACCGGCTGCATCATTTTGATATAACGCAGGATATCATATCTTTTTTGCATAACCAAAAGGAAATCGGGCAATAATTTTCTTTGTACCTCGAGTAATGTACGCATATTTAAAACTCCTAAAAAGTTAAGTTGGACATATAACGTCCCGGGTAGTCATTTTCTGTCCCACTTAAAACAAAAAAATATTCCTGCTACATATTTTATTCTAGCAGGAACGGAATGTTTCTTCAAATGATTTGAAAAATTATTTTTCCAAAAGCCTATTTAGAGCTGATTTATCAACGTTTCCGAACTGAACGATTTCATCTTTCCATTCAACGACAGGAATCATCAGCCCGAATCTCTCAAGCAAATCATCATCGGTATGGATATCGATTTCCTTATAGCCTATGCCTGACTCCACTTTCACTTCTTCGAGTATCTGCTTGGCTTTATCACATAACGGGCATTTATCCCTACTATATATAACAAACGCGTTCGTTTCCAAAACCACTCATCCTTTTCAGTCATATCTTTTTCGTTTAGATGAAGAAGGGATCCCTAATTGTTCCCGGTACTTGGCAACGGTTCGGCGTGCCAGGATAATTCCATGCTCTTCCTTCAGCCGTTCTGCCAAGTCTTGATCCGAAAGCGGCTTTTGTTTATTTTCCCCATTGATGGCTGCCTGGAGGCTCTTTTTCGCTTGCATGCCCGACATATCCTCATCAAGGCCGACCGACTGTAAAGAAGTGGTGAAAAATATCCGCATCTCTATCGTGCCAAATGGTGTCTGTACGTACTTCCCTTTAACCGCCCGGCTCACTGTGGACTCATGTATGCCAAGTTCGTCTGCGATTTCTTTCATCGTCATCGGCTTCAAATAGTTCAGGCCATGATGAAAGCACGCCGGCTGTTTTTCGACGATGCACTGAATAACCTTCAATATCGTTTCTTTTCTCTGTTGGATTCCCCTGGAGATCCATTGGTATTCCTGCCACTTATCCTGGATAAACCGCTGAACTCCCTGATCCTTATGGCTCTTCATTCGGTTTAAATACCCTTTATCCACATTAAGATTGGGTGTGTTACCATCATAATTCCCGACAAGCAGCATGCCATCCCGAACTTCCACGACCACATCCGGCACTATATAAGAAGGTTTTTCCTGAAAAAAGAGTGATGCCGGACGCGGGTTCAACGTCTGGACATAATCAAAGACCTCTTGAATCTCCTTCAGTGTAACACCGATTTTCTTACTTAGGTCTTTCCAGCGCTTTTCAGCAAAATCGAGGAAATGGTTTTCTATGATCGATTCTGCCAGCAGATTCTCCCCTTCTGCTTTCACTTGAAGCAAAAGGCACTCTTGAAGATTCCTCGCTCCGATGCCATGCGGTTCGAGTTCCTGTAAAATCGAGAGACACTCTTCCAAAACGGCCGGAGATATGCCTGGGATGCATATATCATCCAGCTGAGTCCTTAAGTAACCGTTTTCATCAAGGTTATGAATTAATAGAAGCATTGCCTTTTGCTGCTCACCGGAAAACTGCTGGTGATTCACTTGGGACATGATATGCTGTTCCAGCGATATGGTATCTTCACTGATCTGTTCAATCCAATAGTTGGCATCATACGTATTTTTAAGAGTCCGTTTACCTTTTTTGCGGTCAAAAGTTGGCTGAAATACAGAAGATGTTGGCTGATCTATTGACAGTAATGGGTTCTCCACCATTTTATTTTCTAAAAAAGCCGATAGCTCCTGCGAGGAGTATTGCAGCAATGTAATAGCTTGCATGAGCTCCTGGGTCATTGCCATCTTTAATGTTTGCTGTTGAAAAAGTCCTGCTTTCATATTCATACTCATCGATTCATCCCTCCCCCACTCCATTTTACATTATCAGGAGAAAATTCTACACAAAAACCCATGAAAACGCTTACGATTTTTTTCTGAATAGTTTATTTGTTTTAAATACTATATGTTAGAAACGCAAATTTAACAACTACTTTTATTGAAAAATCACCATTTTTCAATAGTGTGGGCGAATATTTTCAAGACAGGACCGACATTACAGGGTTCGATGGAATATTACGGAAAACGCGCAAATTCGGCAAAAATTTTAACTCTCCTAAAAAAGACCAATAAAAAATCCCCCACTTTATTAAGCAGAAGATTGGTAATGCCCTCGGCAGGAATCGAACCTGCATTTCAAGCTTCGGAGGCTTGCGTTCTATCCGTTGCACTACGAGGGCGTAATAGAAAATATTTTTTTAACAGACTTCATTATATGATAGAATACCCTCCTTTGCAAGGGTTATCATGTTTAAAACTTTATCATTTGGGTATTATGGGTAATGTGGAAATTCATCCCTGTGCGGCATATTATATAAAACATTCTATCAGGAAGGAGCCTTAGCCAGAAAATTGTCGAACAAATTATCCAGAATAGGGTTTGTTTTGTTTGACCTAAATTGACCAAAAAGTGTATCATACATACATAAAGAATTTAAATGATTCTCTTAATCGAAGGAGGAAATGAACATGAATTTAATTCCTACAGTTATCGAACAAACAAGTCGTGGGGAGCGTGCCTACGATATTTACTCCCGTTTATTAAAAGACCGGATCATTATGCTAGGAAGTGCAATTGACGATAATGTTTCCAACTCCATTGTTGCTCAATTACTATTTTTAGAAGCGGAAAATCCTGAAAAAGATATCACTCTATACATCAACAGCCCTGGCGGAAGCATCACTTCCGGTATGGCCATTTACGATACTATGCAATATATCAAACCTAATGTTTCGACAGTATGCATCGGTATGGCCGCTTCCATGGGTGCTTTCCTATTGGCCGCTGGCGAAAAAGGCAAACGTTATGCATTGCCAAACAGTGAAGTCATGATTCACCAACCACTTGGAGGAGCTCAAGGTCAAGCTACGGAAATTGAAATTGCTGCCCGCCGTATCCTTCACTTGAAAGATAAGCTGAACCAAATCTTGGCAGAACGTACGGGACAGCCTATCGAAGTCCTTCAAAGAGATACGGAACGTGATAACTTCATGACTTCCGAAAGAGCTCTTGAATATGGCTTGATTGACAAAGTCATCACGCGCAGCGTTCTTGATGATAAAAACTCTAAGTAATCCTGTAACAAAAGAAAGGCTCCGGACATCGCCATAAGCGACTTCCGGAGCCTTTTTTACATGATAAAAGAAAAGGATGCACATTTAGGCATCCTCTTTTTTAACCCTCTTGCTGTACGAACTCTTCCAATGCTTCTAATGCTTCTTTTTCATCGCGTCCTTCGATGATTAACTTCACGGACACACCAGAACTGATTGCAAGGCTCATTAACCCCATTATACTTTTTGCATTCACTTTCTTTCCTTCTTTTTCAAGAAAAACATCTGAATGAAAGCGGTTAGCTTCTTGTACAAAAAGAGCCGCCGGCCGAGCTTGCAAACCCGTTTTCAATTTTACCTCAACTTGTTTCTCCACCATCTTGATCTCCCCTGTTAGCTTTATTTTTTCGCAGCAATAGCCTCTCCCCCACGGAGCCTGTCAGCTATTTCATCAATCTTACGCAATCGGTGATTAATCCCGGACTTACTGATGGTTCCCCCGGATACCATTTCCCCAAGTTCCTTTAAGGTTATATCCTGAAACGCTATCCTAAGCTCCGCAATTTCCCGAAGCTTATCCGGTAAAATGCTAAGTCCTACCGTATCCTCGATATAATGGATATTTTCAACCTGGCGCAATGATGCCCCGATCGTTTTGTTCAAATTGGCTGTTTCACAATTCACAAGCCGATTCACTGAATTACGCATATCACGGACAATCCGTACATCCTCGAACCTTAATAAAGCTGAATGGGCGCCAACTATACTTAAAAACTCGGCAATCTTTTCGGCTTCTTTCAAATAAATGATGTACCCCTTCTTGCGTTCAAGTGTCTTGGCCTTCAAGCCAAACTTATTCATTAGCTCACAAAGGGCATCATTGTGCTCTTTATAAAGTGAGAAAATCTCAAGGTGATAGGAAGACGTTTCCGGATTGTTTACCGAACCCCCTGCAAGAAATGCACCTCTTAGATAAGAACGCTTACAGCATTTCTTCCCAACAATAGTATCGGATATATCATGGAGAATTTCAAAGCCATCGCCTAAAATTTCCAAATCGGTTAAAACCCGCTGCCCTCCGGATGACATCCTGACAATATATACATTGTTCTTTTTAAGCTTCATCTTTTTACGGACCAACAGCTCGACCTGGACCTCATAACTTTTTTTAAGCAGCGTATAAATCCTTCTGGCAATCGCAGCATTCTCAGTTTGAATATCCACAACAAGCTTCCGATTAGAAAATGAAAGGGATCCGTTCATCCGGATAAGCGCACACAATTCCGCTTTACCGCAGCAATCCTTTCCCTCTAATGTTGTAAGCTCTTTTTTTGTTTCTGAAGCAAAAGACATCCATTTCACCCCCAATCGAACGCAGGTAATCTATTTTTATCAATCAAAAAACCGTCCCCGCTTATATCTACGGTTCTATGTGGCTTTTTGTTTCATTTACAAGCATATTATAAAGCAAATCCGCCACTTTTTTCGTATCATGGCGTATTACATTCCCTTCAAAGCTGAAAATGCGTTCTTGTATGATTTCAAGACCCATCATTTTTAAGCTTTCCACATCATACATGACCGGTTTGGCATATTCAGCTTGATAGCGCTGCTGAATCTCGGTTGGTATTTCCTCATTATTAACAAGTATCCTGTCAATATATGCATTTCCCATATGGTCATATATCGCTTTTATATGATCACTCGCGCTATAATCCAGAGTCTCGCCGGCTTGTGTCATCAAATTGCAAATGTACACCTTCTTCGCCTTGGAGCGGGCAACCTCTTCTCCTAAACCAGGGACAAGTAAGTTAGGCAGAATGCTAGTATATAGGCTTCCTGGACCTATGACTATAAGATCTGCCTGCTTGATTTCCTGGAGAGTTTCACTAAGCGGCTTTATATGATGAGGAGACAGGAACACTTTTTTTATTTTCTTTCCTGAGAAGGGAATCTTGGACTCTCCTGTAACAATCGTGCCGTCATCCATCTCTGCATGGAGAACCACACTTTGATTCGCAGCCGGAAGCACTTTACCGCGGACATTAAGGAATTTACTCATTTCCTGGATCGCATGGACGAAATCCCCGGTCAGCGAAGTCATTGCCGCCAGTATCAAATTCCCCAGCGAATGCCCGGACAACTCATTTTTACTTTGAAAGCGATGCTGAAACATTTGTTCAACAAGGGGCTCTACATCCGATAACGCAGCCAGCACGTTACGAATATCACCCGGAGCGGGAATATCCATATCCTCGCGAAGGCGACCTGAACTTCCACCATCATCAGCTACCGTTACGATTGCCGTTATATCCACCGGATGCTTCTTTAACCCTCTTAACAAAACAGGAAGGCCGGTTCCTCCACCGATGATCACAACCTTAGGCTGTTTCTTTTTATCTAACATCTGCTTTCCCCTTACTTTTTTCGATATCGCGATGTGATACTTGAACCCTGTAATCCTTTTTGAAGTGGTTTGAAATATACTCCGTCAATGCTACAGAACGATGCTGGCCGCCTGTACACCCAATCGCAACAACAAGCTGCGCTTTCCCTTCACGTTTATAATACGGAAGCATGAAAGCGAGCAGATCGGTCACTTTTTCCAAGAATTTTTGCGTCTCACTCCATTTTAAAACGTAACTAGACACTTCCTGTTCCAAGCCAGTCCTTGGCCTCATATGGTCAATATAATATGGATTTGGCAGGAACCGTACATCAAATACAAGGTCGGCATCTATCGGCAGACCATGCTTGAACCCGAACGACATGACATTGACTGTAAAACCGACACTTTTATCAGCAGAAAACTCCGAAGCGATTTTCTCCCTCAATTCGCGCGGTTTCAGTTGGGAAGTATTAAAGATCAACTGGGCCCTTCCCTTCAATTCGTCCAAAAGTTCCCGTTCCATTTTAATGCCTTCCAATGGCCGGCCTAATGGAGCAAGGGGGTGGGTCCTTCTCGTTTCCTTATATCTGCGTACCAAGGAATCATCATCAGCTTCAAGAAAAAGGATTCTTGGTGATACTGCAGCTGCATCCGATAAATTATCCAGTGCAAGAAACAAGGAATCAAAAAATTCCCTTCCCCTTAAATCCATGACAAGAGCCACTTTATTCATCTTATTCCCGGAGTCCTTCATTAACTCCAAAAACTTTGGCAACAGCGTGGGCGGCAAATTATCGACGCAAAAAAAGCCGAGGTCTTCAAAACTTTGAACCGCCACTGTCTTACCTGCTCCGGACATTCCGGTAATGATGACCAATTGCGTTTCACTCATCTGCCCTGTACTCATAGTTTCTCCGCCCCCATGTATAGCAATCTTTTTTATCTCTAAAAATTAACCTGGATCCAACCGGTAAGAAAGCAGCTTGAACTCTGGCGTATAGGTAAAGGTTCCATAGATGATCCCACTGCCATGAACCATATAATCCAGGATGTGAAAATCACCTTCAGCCATCATCAGCTTTTTAACATCTTCAACCGGATGCCAGCTAAGTTCCCCTTCTTCACAAACATCCACATTTACACCATCGGAATCCGTTGCAAAGAAGGTGAACATCATCCATTCTGATAAAACTTTATCTCCGTCCTTCATGATGAAGGTGAAAATACCTTTGATGGAAGGGTTTTTTAAATAAACGCCCGTTTCTTCGCGATATTCCCTAATGCAAGCATCGCGAACAGATTCCCCAGGTTCCATCTTGCCGCCTGGAGCCACCCACCATCCGCGTCTAGGCTTTTTCAATAAGAGGATTTGATTATCTCTGATCAATACACAGTTTGTGACACGTTGCACGTTCTTCACCTCGATTGGCTCTGCTCGACTAATAGAAACCTTCACCCCCGTGTTGAAGAGATTCAGTTTATATCCTTAAACCGCCGCTAGATATCCATTTGGCGATCTACAAATGCTAATAGTTCAAACAAGTTGTATTTTTCATCTTCTTACCATTATGAAAGATATATATATGTTTAGTATATCTTATCATTATACTATTTTTAAAATAAGCTAACAATAAAGTAAACTTCCTGCATTGGGGGAATCTTCAATCGCAAGGAATCACATAGGTAAGCCTTTATCCTGCTTACCTCCTATTCTTCTCCACTTTCGCTTCCTAAATGCAAAGGAACGACTTGTTTCACATTAAAAACCGCTGGATACATCCTAAAAATTGGAACTAAAGATATAGTCTCAAAGCAGGAAAACAAAAAAAAGACACAGAAACTTATTCTGTGTCCTTAAACGTTTATAATTAAAGGGGGTCAACTTCTATCCCCTACTATACCGAATCATTATTTCACGCATGTTACAACATCGTTAAAACGGAATTACGATTGTATATTCTTGTGAAATCAAGCCTTTGGCTGCAATTTTTCTTGAAGTTCCTCAACAAAATGCTGAGCGGATTGGGCGGCAATGCTTCCATCGCCTGTAGCTGTAACGATTTGGCGCAATGTTTTTTCACGAACATCACCTGCAGCGAAAATACCAGGTACGCGTGTTTCCATCCGATCATTCGTTTCAATATAGCCTGTTGAGTTCAAGATGCCCAAGTTTTCAAATGGTTTCGTTAGCGGAAGCATTCCGATATAAATGAATACACCATCTGCGTCCATCACTGTCTCTTCTCCGTTTTCAGTGGAAACTAGTGTGACACCGCCGACCTTGCCGCCTTTTTCATTGATTTCCTTCAAAGTGTGATTCCAGATGAAGTTAATTTTCTCATTGGCAAATGCACGATCTTGAAGAATCTTTTGAGCACGAAGTTCGTCACGTCTGTGAACGATCGTCACTTTCGAAGCAAAGCGGGTTAAGTACACACCCTCTTCAACAGCAGAGTCTCCGCCGCCGATAACGAACAGTTCCTTTTGCTTGAAGAATGCACCATCACAAACTGCACAATACGATACACCGCGGCCGCCCAATTCTTTTTCGCCTGGAACGCCGATTTTCTTGTATTCGGCACCAGATGAAATGATGATTGAACGTGCTTTGAATTCCTTTGAACCAGCTTTGATCGTTTTATACTCTTCACCGTCGATGATTTCCTTAACATCCCCATAGGCATACTCCGCACCGAACTTCTTTGCATGGTCAAACATTTTCGTTGAAAGTTCAGGTCCGAGTATAGTGTCGAATCCAGGATAGTTTTCAACTTCCTCCGTATTGGCCATTTGCCCGCCCGGTACTCCGCGTTCTAACATCAATGTTGAAAGGTTCGCACGTGATGTATAGACAGCCGCCGTCATCCCTGCAGGACCAGCTCCAATAATAACAACGTCATAAATTTTTTCAGACATGTTTTCACTCCTCCATATTCCATTACAAATGGAACCTTCACTACGGTTAGTGTTCCCTACCTATTATCCTATATAACAAATAATTTTTCGTCCAAATATCTGCTCATCCGAGTAAGTTTTGAACCAACTTCACGTACTTAGATAAGGTGGACACCGAAATGAAATGTTTGTCTGCGATTGCCTGTTTGCTCGCCTTCTCACTTTTAAGCTGAATCCACACGTACTCCACCGCAGATGCCCATCCTGCAGGATTATTTAGCTTCTGCTCGGATTTCACCGCTTCGATGAAAACGGAAAACCACATTAAATAGAGCCCGGCTTCATTTAATTGTATCGGTTGGAAATGCTGATATAATAACTCAGCTGTGCGATCGGCAAAATCAATCGGTGTTAATTGGCGCTCTTTAGCAGGACCTTGAACAAGTTCGGCATAATCACGTTCCAATTCAGTGAAATTCTGGTTTAGGTTGAGGACCTGGTTTTTCAATAGCTTCTGTTTATGAACCGAATGTTTCAGAAGGAAAATGGCAAAAAGCCTTTCTTCGATGAATTCACTTTCCAGCCTTTTTATAATAGAAGGAAAATGATGTTCAAAACCATCTGAAGTTGCATTCATATCTCCCCAAGGCTCCATGCCTTCCTTTTCCGGGTTCATTTCCACGACCTTTTTCCATGCCTTTTTGGCAGCCTGTTCGTGGCCTAGGTGGTAAGCTGAAATGGTAAGCCAGTAGTAGAAGGTTCCATCTCCTTCGAACCCTTGCTTTTGAAGTCCTTTAAGCCAATTATATGCAGAAGCATAATTTCCGATCAGAGCGAAGGTCGCTCCAAGCTTGAAACGGTGTTCGGATAGCATGGGCCTAATTTTCTCCAGCATCTGTATGAGCTCTTCAACCTTTGCCTCATCCTGTTGATAATGATGAAATACAACAAGGTTACAAAGCGCATGCAGGTTTCCCGGACTTTTTTCCAGTACCTCATCAAGTGTTGCAAAAGCTTCATTCACTTGACCAAGATAGAAATAGGCAAGTGCCAGGTTATTATAAGCGGACCAGTAATCCTCGTACTCGGCAATCGTTTCTTTCAGCACTTCGATCGCCTTCGGGAAATTGCCTGATTCCAGGTACTCGCGGGCTTGTTCCTGTTTGGTAATGAGCCCATCATGCTTAAAGGGATTTTCTTCTGACTCATCCGACTCAAAAGTTATCAATTCAAGCAAATCCTCTGCGTCATCGCTGAACTCCCCGTCTTCTTCTTTATCAAGATAAGCACTGGCGTGACGATAAGCCTCCTTGAACATGCCTAAGTGGGCATAATTATTCGCCAGGAAGTAATGACATTCCGACATATAAGGATCCATCACATCCAAGATGTTTTCCAAAAGGTTGTTTGAATAATTATATTCACCGATTTCCGAGCAAGTGATAGCCAATTGACAAGCTATCATCGGTTCAGCAGGTTCAAGTTCCAGCGCACGTTCCAGGTATTTCTTTGATTTAGGTAATTCCCGTCTATGATAAGCTTTTAAACCCTTGGTGAAATAATACTCACCTGTTGGGTGAAAGGTTAGAATTTTTGCCTGTTGGCCAAATTTAGAGTCTTTACTCATGTAATCCTCCATCTACAAGTTGATTAACCATAGTATTATAACATATTGGAGAAAATTTGCCGAACAATTCAAGAAAATGGAAAACAGGAATCATCATGCTTTCTTCAAGAAAAATTGAAGCATTTTCCTTGTCATATGTTGATTCAGGATCACTGCCCGCCATCGTAAACACACACAAAAGCCCTCCTATTGACGGAGGGCAATCACCATTTCATTCGGTTTCTTTCGGTTCATCCTTTTCGGCATGTCTAGCCTTCAATACATCAAGCACCGCTTGGAAAGGCAGCTCCTGCTCTTGAAGAAGAACGAATAAGTGATAGAGGAGATCGGCACTTTCCATCGAAAGTTCCTCTGCATCACGGTTCTTAGCAGCAATGATCACTTCTGCCGCTTCTTCACCGACTTTCTTCAGGATCTTATCAACGCCCTTATCGAATAGGTAGGTCGTATATGAACCTTCAGGCATTTCCGATTTTCTTTTTTCAATCAATCTTTCTAATTCCGTCAAGAAAGTCACATTCGCCTTCACGGCTTGTCCGGCTTCCCCGTTTTGGTAAATCGTTTCGCTAAAACAGCTTGTTGCCCCAGTATGGCACGCAGGTCCTGCAGGCACGACCCGCACGACCAATGCATCCTGATCGCAGTCATACTTCATTTCGGTGATTTTCTGGATATTGCCGCTGGTTGCTCCTTTATGCCATAATTCATTGCGCGAACGGCTGAAGAAAACCGTTTCCCCTTTTTCAATCGACAATTGCAGAGATTCTTGATTCATGTAAGCAAGTGTCAGCACTTCGCCTGTTCCTGCATCTTGAATAATTGCCGGTACCAGACCTTTTTCGTCGTATTTAATAGTTTCAAGATTCATCGTACAACCACTCCTTGTTGTTTGAGAAACGCTTTGACTTCTTTAACGGATGTTTCTTTATAATGAAAAATCGATGCCGCTAATGCTGCGTCGGCTTTACCTTCTTGGAAGGCTTCCTGGAAATGTTCAGCGTTGCCTGCCCCGCCAGATGCGATGACCGGAACTGAAACGGCTTCAGATACCGTTTTTGTCAAAGCGATATTAAACCCTTGTTTCTCGCCGTCACAATCCATGCTTGTCAATAAAATTTCCCCAGCACCGCGGGATACGGCTTCCTGCGCCCACTCGGTCACTTCCCATTCAGTCGGTTTCCGGCCGCCGTGGGTATATACGCGCCATGACCCAAGCCCTTCATCATATCGGGCGTCTATGGCAACCACGATACATTGGGAACCAAAATAATCAGCACCTTCATTAATTAACTCAGGACGCAGGATGGCTGCTGTATTTAGGGATACTTTATCGGCACCAGCCCGCAGGATCTTCTTCATATCCGCCAATGAATTAATGCCGCCGCCCACCGTGAACGGGATTGCCAAGCTGCCCGCTACCGCTTGAACGACGTCGACGATCGTTTCCCTGCCTTCATGTGATGCGGAAATATCCAGGAAGACAAGCTCATCGGCACCTTCTTGATCGTAAAAGGCTGCAAGTTCGACCGGATCTCCAGCATCCCTAAGGGAAACAAATTGTATGCCCTTGACTACGCGCCCATCTTTTACATCGAGACATGGAATAATTCGTTTAGTGAGCATTTAACCACGCACCTTTTCTAGTGCTTCTTCCACAGTAAAGCGGTTGGTATAAAGTGCCTTGCCGATGATAGCCCCTGCAATGCCTTGGGCTTCAAACTCCTTGAGGGTGATAAGGTCTTCGAGTGAACTAATGCCTCCTGAAGCAATCACGTTTTTACCAGTTGCCTCCGCCATGGCCAATATACCTTTCACATTCGGCCCTGAAAGCATGCCATCCGTCGCGATATCAGTCACGATAAAGGTCTCGGCACCTGCATCGGCCAGTAGTTTGCCAAGATCTACCGCAAGGGTTCCAGACGTTTGAAGCCAGCCATGAGTGGCAACCTTGCCATCCTTCGCATCGATCCCGATAGCGATATGGCTTCCATATTTCCTAATCATATCTTTAGTGAAATCAGGGTCTGAAACGGCCGAGCTGCCTAGAATGACACGTTCCACTCCATTATCCAGATAATGGGCTATATCCCGTTCCGTTCGGATGCCGCCGCCGATTTGAATGCGGGCGCCTAACTCACTTGCCGCTTTAATTACGTAAGAATCATTGATTCTTACTCCCTCTTTAGCTCCGTCAAGGTCGACCATATGTATCCAACCGGCTCCTTGGTCCGCAAAGCTTTTAGCCATATCGAAGGGGGAATCACCATAAACGGTTTCCTGATTGTAATCTCCCTGGATTAAGCGGACGCATTTGCCTCCGCGCATATCAATCGCCGGGTAAATAGTAAAGTTGCTCATGCTTCTTCCTTCCCTTCTACTAATGACAGATAATTTCTCAAGAGTGACATGCCCATATTCCCGCTTTTTTCCGGATGGAACTGCATGCCGAACACATTCCCTTTACCAACGATTGCCGGAACTTCCACATCATACGTCGCCGAAGCGGTAACGAATGAATCATCTGTATCGACGTAGTATGAATGGACGAAATAAACATGTTCCTCTTCCAGCCCCTCATTCACTGGTGATGCGTGTTTGAATTCAAGTCGATTCCAGCCCATGTGCGGCACTTTATAAACCTTGTCATTCGCATCCACTCCCTTAAAACGAACGACTTTTCCCGGGATGAGGGATAATCCTTTTGCCGGTCCATTTTCCTCACTTTCATCAAAGAGAAGCTGCATACCAAGGCAGATGCCTAATAGGTATCCCCCATCCGCTACATATCCCCGCAGGAATTCATCCAGCTTTTGTTTTTCCAAAAGACTCATGGCATCCCTGAAAGAGCCAACGCCGGGAAGTATGATCCCTTTCGACTTTGAAAGTTCTTTTGGGTCATCGGAAATGAATGAATCGGCACCAAGGCGCTCAAGACCTTTACTTACAGAAAATAAATTCCCCATGCCATAATCGACGATCCCGATCATTTACAACATTCCTTTCGTCGAAGGGATGCCTTTGACACGTGGATCGATTGTCGTAGCTTCATCCAATGCACGGCCAAGCGCTTTGAATATTGCTTCGATCATATGATGTGTGTTGTGACCGTAATGAACGACTACATGAAGGTTCATCCTGGCTTCAAGAGCGAATTTCCAAAGAAACTCGTGCACCAGTTCAGTATCGAAAGTACCGACCTTTTGCGAAGGAAACTCAGCCCGGAACTCCAGATGCGGACGGTTGCTTAAATCGATGACAACCTGGGCGAGTGCTTCATCCATTGGTACGAAAGCATTTCCGTAACGCTTTATCCCGCGCTTGTCTCCAAGGGCCTCCAATAACGTCTGACCCAAGCAAATGCCAATATCTTCAGTTGTATGGTGATCATCCACGTCTGTATCTCCATTTGCATCTACTGCCAAATCAAACTTCCCGTGTTTCGTGAACAAATCCAGCATATGCGTCATAAACGGAACGCCGGTCTTAATGGAGGAATTACCTTCCCCATCCACATCAAACTTCAAACTTATTTCCGTTTCATTCGTCTTTCGCTCCACACTAGCAAAACGTTCCATTACAGCTCCTCCTCAACGGGGTACGACCCCTTTTCCCAAGATGTAAAAGCATGTCTAAAGTCTTTATATTACTGATTTCACTTATTTAATCATTCAGGACCTTTTCACGATTCATTCACACCACGTGATTCGATGGCACGGGCATGGGCCTCAAGTCCTTCCATTCGGGCAAATGCTGCGATTTTTTCTGCATTTTTGCGGAAGGCCGTTTCACTATACATGATGATGCTCGATTTCTTTTGGAAATCATCCACATTCAGCGGGCTGGAAAAACGGGCGGTTCCATTGGTAGGCAACACATGATTGGGGCCTGCAAAGTAATCCCCGACGGGCTCCGAGCTAAAACGCCCAATGAAGATTGCACCGGCATGACGGATTTTAGCCATGATTTCAAGTGCATCTTTGGTCACAATTTCCAAATGTTCCGGTGCAAGTTCATTAATCGCTTCAACAGCTTCTGCCATATTCCCGCATACAATGATTCTTCCATAATCCCTTATCGATGCTGCAGCAATATCATGACGCGGAAGCAACGCCACCTGCTTGGTCACTTCTGATGCCACTTCTTCTGCAAGAGACGTAGAAGTCGTGACCAAAACACTGCAAGCCTGGGCATCATGCTCCGCCTGTGATAACAAGTCTGCCGCTACTTCTGCAGCGATGGCCGTTTCGTCCGCCAATACCGCTATTTCACTTGGACCTGCGATCATATCAATGGCGACATCCCCGAATACTTCGCGCTTCGCTAACGCCACATATATATTTCCCGGACCCACTATTTTATCCACTTTCTTAATTGTTTCCGTCCCATAAGCGAGGGCAGCTATGGCCTGAGCCCCGCCAACTTTATAGATTTCCTTAACTCCGGCAATTTTGGCGGCTGCCAAAACCACTGGCGATAATTTCCCATCTTTCCCTGGAGGAGATACCATAACGATCCGTTCCACCCCCGCGGCCTTCGCAGGCAGTGCATTCATCAATACTGACGAAGGATAGGCCGCTGTGCCTCCAGGTACATAAACACCTACAGCATCAAGAGGTGTCATTTTTTGTCCTAGCATCGTTCCTGTATCATCAGTCGTAAACCATGAATTTCGAATTTGTTTCTCGTGAAACATTCGGATATTATTCGCAGCTTCTTGAATAATATCAAGCTGCTCAGCAGTCAATGCCGCTGTCGCTTCTTCCATTTCCTGCTCCGATACAAGCAATTCCCCTGGACTGACACCATCGAAACGTTCAGTATAGGTATGTAAAGCCGCGTTTCCGCGTTTCCTGACATCATAAATAATATCCTGAACCGCTTTTCTTTGATCGGCAGTACCTGCTTCAACCGAGCGTTTCAGGGAAATCCCTTCAGCAAACCGTTCTATTTTCATACCTTCACCTCATTAGCGATTCTTTACTATTCAATAATTTCTGCTAGCCGTTCCACGATTTCGGTAATCCTTGCTTCTTTAATTCGATAGCTGACAGGGTTTGCTACCAGCCTCGAAGTCACATTGGCGATTTTCGCATATTCCACAAGACCGTTTTCCTTCAATGTCCGCCCGGTTGAAACGATATCGACGATTCGTTCAGCTAACCCAATTAACGGTGCTAACTCAATAGACCCATTCAACTTTATAATCTCGACTTGCTCCCCCTGCTCGCGAAAATAACTGGAAGCAACATTCGGGTATTTACTGGCTATTTTGGGGGCGATGTCACTTATTTTCGTACCAGGCAGTCCAGCTACAGCCAAGTAGCAGGCACTGATTTTCAAATCAAGTAACTCATAGACATCACGTTCTTCCTCAAGCATGACATCCTTCCCTGCAATTCCAATGTCAGCGACACCGTGTTCCACATAGGTTACGACATCCATCGGTTTAGCTAAAATGAACCGAAGATTCTCTTCTTCCACCTCAAGGATCAATTTCCGGGAATCATCAAACTCGGGAGGGAGACGAAAACCGGCCCTTCTTAATAGCTCTGCCGCTTCTTCAAATATTCTCCCTTTCGGCATGGCAATCGTTAAAAAGCTATTATTCATCTTTTCCATTCCCCCCGTTCCCCACGAATAAATGAACTTCAGAAAATGTCCGTGTAAAAGCATCGACATTTTGGACGACTGTAATATCTTGAATCGTTACCGATTTCCCTTCGGAGCGTTTTTCCCTTGCAAAACCGATCGCTTCCAATCTTCGTTCGGGACTGAATAAAATACATTCTGGCGCGACAGGCTGAATCGGCTCCCCAAGAGCTTCTGCAAGACGATCCACCCGGATTGCAAAACCTGTGGCCGAAGCATTCCAGCCGAACTTCTCAAGCAGGTTATCATACCGGCCGCCATTGCCGATTGGAGAACCGACTTGTCCGGCATACACTTCAAATAAAGTTCCCGTGTAATAACTCATATGACTGACCAATGTAAGGTCGAAGCTCACATATTGTTCAACGTCAAATTCTTTTAGCTGCGCAGACAATTCCTTCAGTTCAGCCAAAGAATCTTGCCCTTTATTATTTTCAACCAACCCTAGCGCCTTTCCCATGGTTCCTTCACTGCCACGTAAGGAGGTAAATTCGATAAGCCGTTGTTTATCAATGGATGAAAGCGGCAGTGATTTAACATGCTCACGATAACCAACATAATTTTTTTCATACAAAAACTTCCTTAATATAGAGGCCCTTTCCTCCGTACCTAGAATGCTCAAGAAAAACTCTTGCAGAAATCCGATATGTCCAATGGAAATTTTAAATTCCTGAAGCCCTGCAGCCTTTAGAGCATCCGCAAGCAGGGCAATCATTTCAGCGTCGGCACTTATTGACTTATTCCCGATACATTCAATGCCAATCTGTTCGAATTCTGCCGGCTTGCCTCCTTCACGCTGCTGTGCCCGGTATACATTCGCGGAATAAGCCAGGCGAAGCGGAATTTGCTGTTTTAGCAGCTTGGATGCTGCGACCCGTGCAATGGGCGCTGTCATCTCGGGACGGAGTACGAGCGTATGCCCCTGGGAATCAAGAAGTTTAAACAACTGTTGATCCAATATTGCTGAAGCCTCGCCAATTGTTTCATAATATTCCAAAGCTGGCGTTTCAATAAATTGATAGCCCCACTTCTTGATTTCATCACTCATTTTATTTCTGGCCGACACTTTCGTTTCATACAGCACCGGCAATGTATCTCTCATGCCTAATGGTTTTTCAAACATAAATGGCTTTGTCACGACTGCACATCCTTTTGCAATATTGATTACTATCTATATCCAATCGGTCCGCCTATAGGCAAAAACCGATGCACCCATTCCCTATTTTTTTATCCCTTTATCTTTCCAAGGTTTTCACGCTTAAATCCAATTTTCGGATAACATATAAAAATAGTATCAAATTAAATGACATAATCCTATAAATAATCGCAATAATCTATTAAATCACTTTAGTTCGCTAATATGGTAGCAGGTTGAAGTTATTAATAGTTTACCCCTGCCCCCACCTCACGTCAAGGAAAATATGCCTAATCCCATTCCTTCCTACCACGTCGTTCTTGGATATTCTTCATGATTGGTTTAAGCCCTTTTCCCCGGATACTTCTTCCTATCTTTAGCCATTCATTGTTATTAATGTGTACCTTTTGGTTTAGCTGTTTTATAATACATAGGAGTTTGGCAATATTAGAGAAATTTAGGGGGATATGGGAATGAAGAGATATTTTTCGTTTTTTGTGGCACTTATCGTTCTTTTTTCACTGGGTTCAAGCGGAACGAAGGGTTTTGCGGCAACTAAGATCAACCAGGATGAGCTTAATGCATACCTTTCTGAAGTTAGAATGACGCAAGAAGAATTGGAAGAGTATTTATCCTATTACGACTTAACATTGAATGAACTGAAATCGGCAGAAGAGTTGCGTGAAACATTAGGACCTGCCGTCACTCTTGAGAGCTTACAGAATCTACTTAAACAATATGAAATGACAGAAGCTGAACTTACTGAATTATTAATGGAATACGGCGAACTGGAAGAGGGTGATTCCATCATCGATACCTTCCATTTCATTTACGACATTGAGGATATCATCGATTTAGAAATGGATTATGATGAGGAAGAGATGGAATATGGCGAGGAAGAGATCAGCGATTTAATGGATGGTCTCTTTACTGAGATCGGCCTTACGGACGAAGAGCTCGACAGATTCATGAACCACCTTTTGCCTATCGTCGAAGACCCTTCTTTTGAATCTCGTTTAATGGCGATCTCCGATAGGATGAATCAACTCGAGTATTTTGAAACAATTGATGAATTATCTGCAGAACAAGTGGCAGAATTGCTTTCGATATATAATGATCTTCAAAGCTTGCTGCAAATTCAATTCAAATTTTCTTTAATTCAGGATGGTGTCACGACAAACCTATCCCTTGAGGCATTATTCCAGCTTAAGGAATTGACGAATGCTAGTTTACTAGTTTCCATTTATGATTTAAACGGACATTTCCTTCTCGATTTTACATTGACTGGTGAAATGATCGGTTCCGATTTAGTGAAAGAAACCAGCAATGACATGAAACAGTCCACCGAGGTCATTTCTAAAGTGGCTGAGGTAAAAAAAGAAAAGAGGAAACCTTCGAAACCTGAGCATAAAACGGAAAAAGGCGGAGTGCTTCCTAAAACGGCAGGTAATTATTTATTCGGGGCTTTATGCGGTTTAGTGTTGATGGGTATCGCTTTCGGATTAATTAGAAAAGCGAGACTCACTAATTAAGATGAGCAAAAATAGGCAATCCAGGCATAAGAAAAAATCGTTGCTTATCACTGCTGTTTTCTTTTTAACCTTAGGTTTTTATTTTACAACGACAAACGCTTATACGCTGTTAAAAGGCTATGCCCTATATAAATGGAATGAATCTGACACGACGGAAGCTACGGCTAAGCTCCCCGAACCGAAGACGAAAGCAAATAGTCCCGATGAGCTTGAACTATATGAAGAACGACCGGAGACAGGTGATTTGATGGGTGAGCTTTATATCCCAAAAATCGAGGCAACACTCCCAATTTATCACGGAACGGACGAAGATGAACTCGAAAAGGGCGTCGGTCACTATGCGGGGTCCGTCCTTCCCGGTGAAAAGGATAATTCCGTTTTATCCGGTCATCGGGATACAATTTTCAGAGATCTAGGTGAAGTCGGCGAGGGTGACTTGCTGATTGCCAAGACAGAAGCAGGTTCGTTTACATATAAAGTGAGGAAGGTCCGTATCGTCGATGCGGATGACCGTACCGTGATCGTTCCCAAGCCTAAAGCCACACTTACAGTAACAACCTGCTACCCTTTTTCATATATTGGTAGTGCACCGGAACGGTACGTATTGGTTGCCGATTTATTGAAATCGGAATAGATAAATGAGATGCGGGGCTGAAATCGTTCAGCTCCCTCTACATAAATCTTTACTAGATGATAGGAGGACAAGCTCAATATGGAAAAACAGGCACAGGAAAGGTTTTTTCAAATTTTAAAAGAAACGTATGAAGCGACGGTGAACCAGGAAAATATATCAATCAACGAAGTGATAGATCATCTAAAGAATGAACTGACTCCGTTATACCCAAAATGCCATTAAAAAAGGACCTGCCGCATATAGGGGCAAGTCCTTTCTTTTATCATAAGGAAGTTTGCTGCTCTCTCTCAAGCATTTCCTCTTTGGTATATATGATTTTCATTGGATTCCCCCCAACGAAAGCTCCCTCCGGAACATCCTTATGGACAAGCGTCCCCGCAGAGACAATCGCCCCATTACCAATTGAAAGTCCTGGAAGAATGGTCGAATTCGCGCCAATCAATACTTCATCGCCAATGACCACTTCTCCTAAACGATATTCATGAATCAAATATTCATGAGCAAGGATCGTCGTATTATAGCCAATGACAGTATTTATTCCGACCGATATTTTTTCCGGAAACATCACATCCGGCATGACCATCAAGGCAAACGAAGTATGCTTCCCGACCTTCATATGTAAAAAAGTCCTGTATAGCCAATTCTTCATGCCCAGAAAAGGCGTGTAACGCGCTATCTGTATCACCACAAAATTCTTGACGACTTTCCAGAATGGAACGGTCTTAAATACATGCCATAGTGAATTGGCCCCTTCAACTGGATAGCGGGACGTGCGCCTCATTTTTTTCTAGCCTCCGTGAGTTTTTCAACCTCAACGATATTCAATAAATCCGCCATCTGCTCAAGCATATAATCAGGGTGATAGCTTTCCAGGAATTCACGGCCTTTAATGGACCAGGAGACCCCTGCCGTTTTTGTACCTGTATTTTTCCCGCCCATGATATCATGATAACTGTCGCCAATCATGATCGCTTCTTCAGGGACCGAACCGAGTTGATGTAAAGCTTTTACCAAAGGCTCTGGGTCCGGCTTTGCCTTTTCCACCTCATCCAGTGTGACCACCACTTCAAAGAACTGATCCAGTTTGCTTAAACGCAGGCCCTTTTCGACGACATCACGCTTCTTTGTCGTAACGACTGCCAATTTATAACCGCTCTGCTTCAGCGTTTGAACGGTTTCGAACACCCCGTCAAATTGTGTGACAAGCAAATCATGGTTCCTCCAATTATGCTCCCGATAGTATGCGATCATTTCATCCACACGTTTTGAATCAATGGAAGAAAACGTATCGACCAAAGTCGGTCCGATAAATGGAATGATATCTTCCCGCTTGTACTTTCCAGGACAAAAGTGGTTTAAAGTTTCTGTAAAAGAGGCGATGATCAATTCATTTGTATTAATCAACGTACCATCAAGATCAAATAATAATGTAGTTATGTTACTGTTCATATACAGCTTCCTTTCTCTGTACCCTATCAGTCCGATTCCATATATATGCAACGACCATCGTTAAAACAATGGCAGTGAGCAGCCGAATAAGTAACAGCGGCAAGACCGGAATCCCCAGCGGAATAAAAATCAGTGTGTCTTCTACAACAGCATGGCAGGCAACTAAAAAGATGAATGCAATCGTCATATCCTTCTTCGAAACATTATCCTCTTTAGCCGCTTGAATCATTACGCCCGCGCCATATGCCAAACCAAGAGTCAAGCCTGTAACGAAAGGCATGGAAGCATTCGGCTTCATCCCCAGGACCTTCATGAAAGGAGCAAGGCTCTTCGAGAAGGCTTCCAGCCACTTTAAATCCTTCATGATTTGAACCGCCACCATGAGCGGAATAACGATGACCGCAAGCTGGCCAATTCCTGAAAGGGCCTGGATGACCCCATGCAAAAGGATTGCTCCCGTTCCGTTAATCTCTGCAGCCTCCCCGATAGCCGTTCCGTGGGCCATTTCAGATCCGCCCTGCCAAACAAGATTGATGACGACCGCGGACAAAAGCGCAAGCCCTATCCGTACTGTTAGAATGACCCACAGCTTGACACCGGTTTTCATCGCCACACCTGACTCAATCAATAAATTATGTGAAAAAGATAGCATCATAGCGATGATAAAAACTTCTTTCACAGTCAAATCAAGCGTTAATATGCCAGCAATCGCTGCGTATAAATTCAGGAAATTCCCTAATACAAGAGGAATTGCAGCATCCCCTGGAAGACCGATGAGATTCATCAAAGGCGCTATCAAGTTGATGATGAACGGCAATACAGGCGTATATTGAAGCACAGTGACGATCAGAGTAACCGGAAATATCACTTTCCCCAAAGACCAGGTTGTATCCAAGCCTGAAAGAAGTCCCTTTTTAACCGAATTTACTATCACTATGCCCTCTCCCTTTTCACATATTACCTATGCATCTAAATATCTTTTGTCTGCATGCCCGCGGACCCTTCTATAGACCACTAAAGCAATGGCTACAGCTATCAACACTATCGAAATCACTTGTGCGATACGCAGTGACTCCGTCAGCATCAAACTGTCCGTCCGCAATCCTTCGATGAAATAACGTCCGATGGAATACCATAATACATAGGTTAAAAACAGTTCCCCCCTGCGCAAGTTCACTTTCCGTAAACTTAAGAGAATTATGACTCCGAGGATATTCCAAATCGATTCATACAAGAAGGTCGGGTGATAGTAAGTACCGTTTATGTACATTTGATTTATGATGAATTCAGGCAAATGCATATTTTCAAGGAATGACCTTGTTACTTCTCCCCCATGCGCTTCCTGATTCATGAAATTACCCCAACGGCCAATCGCCTGCCCCAACAATAAGCTCGGTGCAGCAATATCCACCAGCTTCCAAAATGAGACCTTCTTGACCTTTGCAAAAACGATTGCAGTCAGCACCGATCCGATCAACGCACCATGTATGGCAATTCCGCCATTCCATATTTTTATGATATCCCCCGGGTTTTGTGAATAGTACTCCCATTGGAAGATCACATAATAAATACGGGCACTAATGATCGCGATCGGGACAGCAAACAAAATCAAATCAGTAAATATTTCCTTATCAAGACCTCTTCGCTCAGACTCCCTTAATGCGATAATTAGTCCCAATAACACACCGAAACCGATGATTAGCCCATACCAATGTACCTGGATGGGCCCTAGATCAATCGCTATCGGATTCAGCGGCTGTATTCCTTGTTCCATTTTGTCCCCTCTTTTCCTATAACCTTTTAAAATTCATCATGTTCCGGATCTGCAATGGCATGGTTCAAGCGATCTGAAAACTGTTCTGCAGCATTTACTCCCATTCGTTTCAGACGGTAATTCATGGCTGCCACTTCAATGATAACAGCTAAATTTCGCCCTGGACGGACAGGTACGGTAATTTTCGTCACTTCCGTATCAATGATTTTCATTTTCTCTTCATCAAGGCCAACCCGGTCATACTGCTTATTTTTTTCCCATAGTTCCAGATTGATGACGATTGAGATCTTTTTATTGCTGCGGACTGCACCAGCTCCAAAAAGTGTCATTACATTTATGATTCCCAATCCCCTTATTTCAAGAAGATGTTCGATTAAATCCGGGGCATTCCCGACAAGTGTATCTTGATCTTCCTGCCTGATTTCGACGCAGTCATCGGCTACGAGACGATGACCCCGTTTCACTAATTCCAGGGCTGTCTCACTTTTACCGACTCCGCTTTTACCGGTGATCAACACACCTAAACCATAGATATCCACCAATACACCATGAACGGCAGTGGTTGGTGCCAACCTGCTTTCAAGGAAATTGGTCAGACGGCTGTATAACCTTGTCGTCTTCATATTGGATCTCATCACAGGAACGGATTCCCGCTCAGAAGCTTCGATCAATTCTATCGGCACTTCCTGACCACGCGTAATGATGATGCCTGGAGTGAAGTCCCGGCACAACTCTTCCATCCTCTGTATTCGATCCGGTTCATTCAACCGATTAAAAAAGGACATCTCCGTCATACCTAACAGCTGTACTCGATCTGCTGGATAATAATCAAAAAAACCGGCTATTTCAAGTCCGGGACGAGATAAATCACTCGTGACGATCGGTCGGTTAATTCCTTCTTCCCCACTGATAAGTTCTAGACCGAACGCTTCTACTATATCCTTTGTACGGACTTTTGCCATATATCTTTCCTCCTTTTGGAGCGATGCTATTTTTTGAGATACTTTTTCTATTTTAGCATTTTTCTGTTAATAACCAAACAATGCACTATCGATTTAACGTTTTTTTATTTACTCCCGCCGGATTTGCCACGTGAACAGGAAAGAGATGAGGATGAACATAAATAAAAGAAAGCCCGCCATTTTATATTGGCCGGCTCACTTTGGAGACAAAAGGGATAGGAAAACGCATCTTTCATCAAATGATGTTCCCGAACCAACTCCCAAGCACCCCCTTAGGTGTGGTTTCGCTAAAAATTGCATGTTGATTTCCGCTCAAGAAACTCGCTTATCCAGAGGCGGTCGTGGAGCCTCCTCGGCTTGCGCCTGCGGGGTCTCCCCTAGACGCGCTTTTCCCGCAGGAGTCTCGTACACCCGCTCCAATCAACCTTATTATTAAATTTAGAACAATTCATAAAAAAACTGCAGGCAAACTCGTTTTCAGAGAGTTTCCCTGCAGTTTGCTCCGTCAGTGATATCAACAGTCTTTCCCTTTCTTCAGGAAACCGTTATTGCTGCAGTCTTCGTTTCTGCAAAAACATGAAGCACAGGAACTTCTTCTTTAACCGTCTTGAACTTAAGGACCTTCTGAACCACATCACTTTTCTCTTCGATGATGGTCATCCCTTCCAAAGTTACATTAAAGCTTCCTAAATTGGATTTCAACTCTCCTTCGATCGCCTTGCCTGGAGGCAGGGTCAGCTGGACTTTTCCAGTGACTGACTTAGCATGGATCGAATCGCAATCCATTCCTGAATTCGTACAGATGACTTCACCATTGAACGTTTGAACATCCAATTTCTTGAAGTACCCATCGGCATTAATTGCTCCATTCAAGGTCTCGGCTTCCAGGTCATTAAAATTGGTATCTGAAATGGTGATCATCCCGTTACCAGTTTCAAGCTCACAGAAATCACCCGTACCCCGCATGATATGAATGGCACCATTCGCCGTTTTCGCTTTAAAGTTCTCTGATTTCAATGATTCAGCCGTGATTGCTCCATTGAACATCCTAACATGAATGTCCTCATATTCCTTTCTTGGAATGTACATGGTCGTATCAACCTTTATGGATTTTTCACGAACCTTGAACTTCAATTTTCCATTTTCAATCGTGAAATCGACTTCTTCCAAAAAGTTTTTCCTGGCTTCTTCTATATCTTCCACACGGTATACCTTAGCTTGGCATTCCACCCGGACATCATCATGGTCCCATGCGGCGATTTTCATTTTCCCATTTGCTATATCTACATCAACTACATTCAGGAAATCTTGATCATGCTGGAAAATATGACTGACCTCCACAGATTTTCCGAAATTGAAATCAAGATCCGTTTCTTTGATTTTCTTAAAAGCACTTTCAACGAAATCCATAATCTTTTCTTTCGATGACTGGATATTCTTCTTAAACGTATCCTGATTGCTTCCTTCGCTTTTCTTATCCACGACTACCGTCGATAATTCATTTTGCAATTTCTGCTCTTTAGCTTCACTTTCCTGACTGGCTTTATCTAATTCTTCCAATAGGCCCATGGCTTCTTCCGCTGATAACTTTCCATCCTGAATCATTTCTAAAATTTTCTTTCTTTCCTCCTGCATGAACATTCCTCGCTTTCTTCTATCATTTTATTCATACATACGCCTAGATATCTAAAAAGTTTCATAAATACCGTTTTTCCCATCATTCGACAAACGAAAATGACAATTTCCGAAAAGGAAGATGTTTGATTTCCCCGGAAATATCTTGTTTTCCCATTCTTTAATCAAATGATTGATTAAATGAACACCGTCATTTTTCTACAAAAAAACAAGCCTGATGGCTTGTTCCAGACTGTAGATAAACTTCGAAGAAAAGCCAGTTTTGCCTGCAGTTTTTATTTAAAAACGTACCAATTGATTTCAGAAATCCGCTCCCTTTCCGCCGGCTGTCTGCCAAGCCTCCTCACCGCAAGCGGCTGTGGGGTCTTGGCTAGCCAGTTATACGGCAGGAGTGTCGCAAATTTCTTCAATCCAATAAGGATTACTGTAAAAAACCATTAAGGTTAATCTAGTCTTGTTTTAAAATCATGGTTCGGCATTAGACCGTTCCGAACCCTTTTTGTCTAAAACCTTAACAAGCCTGATGGCTTGTTCTTTTAAGCATGTTCATGCTCTGTTTCTTTTTCTTCAATCCAATTTTCCATACGAATTTGATCACGGGTAAGTACAGGTTTTAAGTATTTTCCCGTATACGATTCGGAAACTTCACATATTTTTTCAGGTGTTCCATAAGTGACGATCGTACCGCCCTTATCTCCGCCTTCCGGTCCCAGGTCAATAATATGGTCCGCCGTCTTGATGACATCCAGATTATGTTCGATCACCAAAACTGTATCCCCATTGTCAACCAGCCGCTGAAGCACCTGGAGCAGCCTTGCTATATCGTGGACATGAAGTCCGGTAGTCGGTTCATCCAAGATATAAAATGAGCGCCCAGTGGAACGGCGATGCAATTCGGAAGCGAGTTTCACCCTTTGCGCTTCACCGCCTGATAAAGTGGTGGCAGGCTGTCCAAGCTTGATGTAACCCAAACCAACGTCATAAATCGTTTGCAGCTTCCGTTTGATTTTTGGGATATTTTCAAAGAAACTAACGCCTTCCTCGACTGTCATATCGAGGATGTCGGATATATTTTTCCCTTTATATTTCACCTCAAGTGTTTCCCGGTTATAACGCTTACCATGACAGATTTCACATGGGACATATACATCTGGGAGAAAATGCATTTCAATCTTGATAATGCCATCACCTCGGCATGCTTCACAGCGGCCGCCCTTCACATTGAAACTGAACCTGCCTTTTTTATAACCGCGTATCTTCGCTTCATTAGTCGAGGCAAATACGTCACGAACATCATCGAATACACCCGTATAGGTAGCTGGATTCGATCGTGGGGTCCTGCCAATTGGTGATTGGTCAATATCAATGACTTTATCTAAATGCTCAACTCCCTTAATCTCGCGGAAATCACCTGGCCTGGCTTTTGCCCGATTCAGCTTTTGAGCCAAAGATTTATGGAGGATTTCATTCACTAATGTACTTTTCCCTGATCCAGATACTCCCGTAACCGCTGTAAAGACCCCAAGTGGGAATTTCACATTAACGTTTTTCAGATTATTTTCCTTGGCACCTTTTATCTCAATGACACGGCCATCATTTTTCCGGCGTTCCAATGGCAATGGAATGAATTTCTTCCCTGCCAAATATTGACCCGTTAAGGATTTAGGATCATTCATGACCTCTTCCGGAGTACCGGCGGCCACTATTTCCCCTCCATGCGCTCCGGCTCCTGGACCAACATCAATCAAATAATCCGCAGCAATCATCGTATCTTCATCATGCTCGACAACAATCAGGGTGTTCCCGATTTCGCGCATATTCTTCAATGTTTCGATCAAACGGTCGTTATCCCTCTGATGCAGCCCTATTGAAGGTTCATCCAGAATATAGAGGACTCCCGTTAAACGGGAACCGATCTGCGTCGCCAATCTTATACGCTGCGCTTCACCGCCGGATAATGTTCCCGCTGCCCTGCTCAACGTCAAATATTCCAAACCTACATTAGCCAGGAAACCGAGCCGCTCACGAATTTCACGTAAAATCAATCTCGCAATTGCCGCTTCCTTTTCAGTCAAATCAAGCTCATCGAAAAATACTAATGCATCTTCCACTGATAAAGCTGTCGTTTCACTTATATGGACCCCTTGAATGAGCACGGAAAGACTCTCTTTCTTCAAACGGTGACCCTTACAGGTTGGACAGTGATGTTCTGACATGTATTTCTGCATTTGCTCACGAATATAGTCTGAACTCGTCTCCTTGAAGCGCCTTTCGATGTTTCTTAAAACTCCTTCAAATGGAATATATCCTTCTTGCACTCTTCCAAAATCATTTTTATAACGGAAATATATCTTATCTTTACCTGAACCAAGCAAGACCTTATCCATCTTCTCTTCCGGTAAATCTTTAACGGGCACATCCATATCTATTCCATAATGGTTGGCTACCGCTTCAAGGAGCTGAGGATAATATTGAGAACTCGTCGGCTCCCATGGCGCAATCGCATGTTGACGGAGGCTTAATTCGTTATTCGGGATGACGAGATCACGGTCCACCTCAAGCCTCGCCCCCAAGCCATCACAATCCGGACAGGCCCCGAACGGGCTATTGAAGGAAAACATCCTCGGCTCTAACTCTTCAATCGAAAATCCGCAGTATGGACAAGCATGATGTTCACTGAAAAGCAGCTCTTCCTCACCCATTACGTCAATGATGACTTTGCCTTCGCCAAGCTGTAAAGCACTTTCCAATGAATCTGCAAGCCTTGCCATGATCCCCTCTTTAATGACGATCCGGTCAATGATGACTTCAATCGAATGTTTCTTATTTTTTTCGAGAGTGATTTCCTCACTGAGATCATGCATTTCCCCGTTCACACGAATGCGGACATAACCTTGTTTCTTAACATCCTCCAAAATCTTCGCATGTGTCCCTTTTCTGCCTGAGACGAGCGGTGCCAATACTTGAAGCTTGGTTCTCTCAGGGTAATCAAGAATGCGGTCCACCATCTGTTCGATCGTTTGTGAGGTGATTTCTATATTATGGATCGGACAGGTCGGCCTGCCGACCCGTGCAAATAACAGCCTTAAATAATCATAGATCTCCGTAACAGTCCCTACAGTTGAACGAGGATTCCGACTGGTCGTTTTCTGGTCTATGGAAATGGCTGGTGACAAACCTTCGATCGCATCGACATCCGGTTTATCCACTTGGCCTAAGAATTGACGAGCATAAGCGGACAGTGATTCCACATAACGTCTTTGCCCTTCTGCATAAATCGTATCAAAAGCCAAGGAAGACTTTCCAGATCCGGATAATCCGGTCAGCACAACAAGTTTGTCTCTCGGTATCGTGATATCAATATTCTTTAAATTGTTGGCCCTGGCGCCTTTTATCACAATTTTATCCATTGCCATGTTTCGTCACCCTTCCGCTTTTAACTCTAGTAATAAATCACGCAGCTCGGCAGCTCGCTCGAAGTCCAGTGCCTTTGCCGCTTCCTTCATTTCTTTTTCCATGCTTGCCATCACTTTTAAACGCTCTTTTTTAGGGAGCTTCGCAAGGCTTGGTGCAAGATCTTCCTTATACTCTTCTCCTTCTTCTGCTACATGCGTCGCCCTTATGGAGTCACGGATATCCTTTTGAATGGTTTGAGGCATTATTCCATGCTCTTCATTATACTTCTCCTGGATTTCACGGCGCCGCCTCGTTTCATTGATGGCAAGTTCCATCGAATTCGTGATGCGGTCTGCATACATGATGACATGGCCGTTGGCATTACGGGCTGCACGGCCCATCGTTTGAATAAGCGAACGTTCCGAGCGAAGGAACCCTTCCTTATCGGCATCCAGAATGGTCACTAACGACACTTCCGGAATATCCAGGCCTTCCCTTAAAAGGTTGATTCCAACGAGTACATCATATTTGCCCATTCGGAGTTCCCGGATGATTTCTATCCTTTCCAAGGTCTTCACTTCCGAATGAAGATATTGGACCTTGATGCCGATTTCCTTTAAATAATCAGTTAAATCTTCAGACATCTTTTTCGTCAAGGTCGTTATGAGCACACGCTCGTTCTTTTTGACGCGCTCCTGTATTTCACCGATCAGGTCATCTATCTGCCCTTCAATCGGCCGCACTTCTACCGTCGGATCCAGCAATCCGGTAGGACGGATGATTTGCTGAACCATTTCTGGTGTATGTTCGAGTTCATATGGTCCCGGAGTTGCCGAAACGAATATGGATTGATGGACCTTTTTTTCAAATTCTTCAAATCTTAGCGGGCGGTTATCTTTCGCGGACGGCAGACGGAAGCCATGGTCGACGAGCACTTGCTTCCGCGCCTGATCTCCATTGAACATTCCGCGGATTTGCGAAAGGGTCACATGTGATTCATCCACGACCAATAGGAAGTCCTCTGGAAAGTAGTCCATTAAAGTGTATGGTGTCGCACCCGAGGGGCGAAGGGTTAAATGGCGGGAATAGTTCTCGATCCCAGAACAAAAGCCCATTTCCCGCATCATTTCCAAATCATAGCGGGTCCGCTGCTCCAAGCGCTGTGCTTCAAGGAGCTTTTCATCTTCCCTTAATTCCTTCAATCTCTCTTCCAGTTCCGTTTCGATATTTTGAATGGCTATCCGCATTTTCTCTTCGCGGGTTACGAAGTGGGAAGCCGGGAAAATGGCAATATGTTCCCGTTCACCGGTAATTTCACCGGTCAGGGCATCGACTTCACGGATACGGTCAATCTCATCCCCGAAAAACTCGACCCGTACACAATGTTCATCACGGGAGGCCGGGAAAATTTCTACGACGTCGCCGCGAACGCGGAAGGTCCCCCGTTGGAAAGCAATATCATTCCTCTCATATTGAATATCCACGAGTCTGTGCAGCAAGGCATTCCGGTCTATTTCCATGCCAGTTCGGAGGGAAACGACCATCTCCCGGTACTCTTCAGGAGAACCGAGTCCATATATGCACGAAACACTGGCAATGATGATGACATCTTTCCTTTCGAACAAAGATGATGTGGCCGAGTGACGCAGTTTATCGATTTCATCATTGATGCTTGCATCTTTTTCGATGAATGTATCCGTGGATGGAACATAAGCCTCTGGCTGGTAGTAATCATAATAGCTAACGAAGTATTCGACGGCATTATTAGGGAAGAACTCTTTGAACTCACTGTAAAGCTGCCCTGCCAACGTTTTATTGTGGGCAATGACAAGAGTCGGTTTATTGATCTTTTGGATCACATTGGAAACGGTGAACGTTTTCCCTGTACCCGTTGCCCCCAATAACGTCTGCATTTCCTTGCCTTCCTTAATCCCTTCGACCAGCATTTCAATTGCTGCCGGCTGATCTCCTTGAGGAGAGTATTTTGAGACTAACTCAAACTTATCCTTCACCAAGCATGGCCTCCTATTGAAATATTTTTATATGAAAACGGGACATGCCTATATCCCTTCTATTTATTCCGGTTTAATAAAGCATATATACACATTCTACCACAATAGCCTTAAAACAAACCAGCAATAAGCGAACATCCATTCGATTTTTGTTTTAATGAACTTCATGATGTGTTGAGGGGAATGACAAGTTTGAGTACAAAAAAAGCACCTTTGATGTCAGGCGCTCTTGGATGTACGTTTCATCATTCTTTTTGATAACCAGAATCCCACTGTCAGGGATAAGGCATCGACGATGATCAATAAGTTTGTATGCGTATAACCTTTATATGCGGACGCTGTAATCAAGGCAACAGTTAAAACAAGGCCTACGACATTGTTATAGGTGACTCTTGAAAATAGCATGACAAGTAGACAAGGAAGGAAAAGGGCAGAAAGAATTTTAATCATTTTTTCATCTCCTTTATAAGAGAAAAATAGAGTAGTTTCAGTTTAAATGATTATGAAGTTTTTTGCCAATCAATTTCCTGCTTGATTTTAAAAGGCATCCTTGGAAGAGCATCCACACATCCATTAATTATGCCCATAAAAAAAAGAGGCAAACCCCTTTATAAGGAAGTTTGCTTCTTTTCAGTTCAATCAATATGGATCCGCTTCATGTCCTTTTCTAACGGCGGCCTCAGGGTTATCCGTCCCACCCAGTGGTTTTGAAGATTCCGTATGTTCAGAGGCCGCGGCCAGTCCCTCTTTCAACCTGCGGCCATACTCTTCATCGGCCTCTTCTGCAAGTGCTATCATTTTTTCCTGAATGCGCTTGTCGGCAGGAGCCAATGCCGCCACTAAATTGGAAATTAAATCGTCTTTTTCCCAATCCTCGAATTCCCGGAACGTTTCCCCAGCCTGTTTCGTATTGTTTTGGCGATCGATTGTCTCACGGACAAGTTTCCCTTCCACCATAGGTGTATACTCTTTGCCCGTTTGATTGGCTTCCTTCAAGCCGCCGACAGTGGATGGTTCGTAGTTGATGTGGGGGCTTTGGCTGCCTCTGCCAACTTCATATTGCATCTGTCCGCCAGTCTGATTCGTGGCAGTTCGTTTCTTTGGAGCATTGATCGGCAGTTGCAAATAATTCGCGCCAACACGGTGACGCTGTGTATCGGAATAAGAGAATGTACGTCCCTGTAACATCTTGTCATCAGAAAAATCCAGTCCATCCACTAGGACACCGGTACCGAATGCAGCCTGTTCGACTTCAGTGAAATAGTCTTCAGGGTTTTTATTCAATACCATCGTACCGACATGCAGCCATGGGAACTCATCTTTCGGCCAGATCTTCGTATCATCCAGCGGATCGAAATCCAACTCAGGATGATCATCATCACTCATGATCTGTACGTTGAGATCCCATTCCGGATAGTCCCCGCGTTCGATCGCTTCATATAGATCCTGTGTGGCATGATTGAAGTTCGTAGCTTGAATTTCATTGGCCTCTTGCTGCGTCAGGTTCTTGATCCCTTGTTTCGGCTCCCAATGATACTTGACGAGCACCGCTTTCCCTTCCTCATTCACCCATTTATAAGTATTGACCCCTGATCCTTGCATCATGCGGTAGTTAGCTGGGATGCCCCATGGGGAAAACACAAAGGTAACCATATGGAATGTTTCAGGTGAACTCGAGCAAAAATCGAAAATCCTCCTGCCGTCCTGAATATTCGTGACCGGATCCGGTTTGAATGCATGAATCAAATCCGGGAATTTCATGGCATCACGGATAAAGAAAATTTTCAGGTTATTGCCTACAAGATCCCAGTTTCCATCTTCCGTATAAAATTTAACGGCAAATCCCCTTGGGTCACGTAACGTTTCCGGGGACGTCCCTCCATGAATAACAGATGAAAACCTCACGAATACCGGGGTTTTTTTACCTTCTTCCTGAAAAACCTTCGCTCTCGTATATTTTGAAATCGGCTCGTCCCCCGCTTTACCTGTCGGAACGAAATAACCATGCGCACCTGCACCGCGGGCATGCACAACTCGTTCAGGGATGCGCTCCCTATCAAAGTGGCTGATCTTTTCCAGGAAATCATAGTTCTCAAGTGTACTAGGACCTCTGTTCCCTACAGTTCTTAGACTCTGGTTATTCGTTACCGGGTGCCCTTGCCTGTTCGTTAATGTTTCATTCGTTTCACCATTTGTTTTTTTGGATTTATCAGACAAAAAAATCCCTCCTTTGTTAATAAAGGCCACAATACTACTATACTTTCCCCCATTTCCTATATTTAACTCACCGATCTTCAAAATTTAATTGAAATTAGGTAAATAAGTACTTTTCCCCTATATATCGATGAGCCTATTTTCATGCCATTAACGACTTGAAGAGTTTAGTAGTTGGAGTGAGCATACCCATTTTTGTATAAGTCAACATCACACCACTATAATGAAATGAGGATAAAAAATTTAAAAAGCGGGGTGCCTACATTGGACGAATCAATAATAGGAAGACTTGGCAGGATGATGACCGGAAAAACCAGTCGTTGGGTTGTCATTGCCGCATGGATAATTGCAGCAATCGCATTAACCTTCATATTGCCTGCCGTTAATGATCGAACAGCAAATAATGCCTCAGACTTGCCTGAAGACTCACCTTCTGTCGTGGCTGATGAACTTATTAAAGAAGAGTTTCCAAATTCCTCCGGAATACCTGCCCTGCTTACATGGCATCGGAAAGGTGGACTGACAGAGGCCGACTTGGCTGAAATCCAGTATCTTTCCAAGGAACTGACAGATAATCCATTGACACAGCAATCTTTCTTACCGCCGCTTCATGAAATTCCGTTGCCTGCTCTTAAAGGATCGGTTTCAGAAGATGGAACGACTTTCGTACAGCCGCTTTTCTTTAAAGAAAAGACCGAGACTGAAATTCTCGAAAAAAATCTTGAAAGCATTAATGAAGCAGTAACGGAGCGCATTGGAACGGACCCATTCAAGGTCCCGACCGATTCAGATGAATTATCCCTTCGAGTGACAGGCCCTGTAGGAATATCAGTCGATGCAACGGGTTTATTTTCAGGTGCTGATTTCAAATTGCTTTTAGCGACAGTAATACTTGTACTTGTCGTATTATTACTCATTTACCGCTCTCCGCTTTTAGCCATAATTCCTTTAATCGGAGTAGGCTTCGCCTATATTGTCACAAGCCCGATCCTTGGCTTCATGGCAGATCATGGTTGGATTACAGTCGATTCACAGGCCATTTCAATCATGACCGTATTATTATTCGGTGCCGGAACGGACTATTGCCTATTTTTAATTTCTCACTACAGAAGTGAATTAAGGAATCATGAAAACAAACGGGAAGCCATGATCGCCGCATTTAAAGATTCATCAGGCGCCATTGCGATGAGCGGCCTAACGATCGTCATCTCCCTGCTAACATTGCTTGTAGCCAAATACGGAGCCTACCACCGTTTCGCTGTACCATTCAGCTTGTCGATTTTAATCATGATGCTGGCAGCTTTAACACTTGTACCTGCATTGCTTTCTGTATTCGGAAGGGCTTCCTTCTTCCCAATCGTCCCGCGTACACCTGAAATGGCAGAAGCACGGGCCAAGAAAAAGGGAAAAGCCGTCAAAAAGCATAAAGAAGGCCGCATCGGTAACTGGATTGGCCATATCGTCACAACCAAGCCATGGACCGTCATTCTTACATGCCTGATCATCTTCAGTGTTTTAGCTGGATATTCTTCACAAATAAAATATTCATATGATATTCTCTCTTCCTTCCCTGAAGATATGAACTCCCGTGAAGGCTATTCTGTCATTTCCGACTCGTATTCACCAGGCGAACTGGCACCGGCGACAGTGGTTGTCGATACGGATGGTGAAGATATTGATTTAGCACCGGCATTAAAAGGGATGGATATTGTGGAAACTGTTGCCGATCCAGTCTCAAGTAAATCGAATGAAGATCTGCAATCCTATGAGGTCACATTCAACATCAACCCATATGATATCGAGGCCATAGATTCCATTCCTGATATCCGCACAATGGCGGAGAAAGAATTGAAAGCCGCCAATATATCTTCGGTAGATGAAAAGGTTTGGGTTGGAGGGCAGACTGCGACTCATTTCGATAAAAGGGATACCGTCAAATCCGATGAATTCTTGATCATCCCGATCATCATCGTCCTGATTTCCCTGCTCCTTTTAGCCTACTTGCGATCTATGACAGCCATGGTGTATTTAATGGGGACAGTCATTCTCTCATTCTTTGCAGCTATGGGGTTAGGTTGGATTATCCTGCACCATTTCATGGGTGTCGATGCGATAGAGGGGACAATTCCACTTTATTCTTTCGTATTCCTGGTCGCACTTGGAGAAGATTATAATATTTTCATGGTTTCAAGCATTTGGCGTAAGAAAGAAACGATGCCAATCAAGCAGGCCATCAGAAAGGGCGTTGCCGAAACTAGCGGTGTCATCACCTCCGCCGGAATAATCTTGGCAGCCACTTTTTCCGTTCTAGCCACACTTCCGATTCAAGTATTGGTCCAATTCGGGCTCATTACCGCCCTTGGTGTTTTAATGGACACATTCATTGTGCGCCCGTTCCTTGTTCCTGCAATCACCTCCCTCCTTGGCCGCCGTGCTTTTTGGCCGGGTAAAGTGACCAATCAAGAAGAGAAAGAACAGGCCAATTAATAAAGATGTCCGCTTTACCCTTCTTCATTAAAAACCCTGTGACCCATAAATGTACAGGGTTTGAGTTTGTAGACAAAAGGGTTTTTACCTGAAATTTCAAAACAAAGTCGATTGTAACGGAGGGTGCGAGACGCCTGCGGGAAAAGCGCGCCGAGGAGGCTTCCGGACCGCCCGCGGAAAGCGAGTGCCTGGAGTTGAAATCATCATTCTTCGAGTTTTATAAACCTTCATAAAAACTGAGACAAACTTGATTTTCATCGAGTTTGTAGACAAAAGGGTTTTTACCTGAAATTTCAAAACAAAGTCGATTGTAACGGAGGGTGCGAGACTCCTGCGGGAAAAGCGCGTCGAGGGGAGACCCCGCAGGCGCAAGGCGCCGAGGAGGCCTCCGGACCGCCCGCGGAAAGCGAGTGCCTGGAGTTGAAATCATCATTCGAGTTTGTCTACAGTCTGAAAAACCTGTGCCCCATAAATGCACAGGGTTTTTCATGTTTTCAAAATTAAGGAAAACTTTCAGTTGACACCATTGCTTTCAGCTCTTATAATTACATTAAGTTAAGATATCTCAAATTAAAGATATATAAATTCAAGATTAATAATCAGGAGGAATAAATATGACAAATACAAAATGGATAGTCGACCCGACTCACAGCACTATTGAATTTTCCGTAAAACATATGATGATCGCCAAAGTAAAAGGAAGTTTTAATAAGTTCGAGGCAAGCATTCTAGCAAACCCATCGGATCTAACGACTGCAGAGATTGATTTTACCGTTGATGTGGCCAGTATCGACACACGCAATGCAGACAGGGACAATCACTTACGTTCCGCTGACTTCTTTGATGTAGAAAAAAACCCTACATTAACATTCAAATCAACGAAAATCGTGAAAACGGATGAAGATGAATACGATGTAACTGGAAATGTGACTCTTAATGGAGTTACACAAGAAGAAACTTTCAGCATCACCTTCGAAGGCCAAGGGAAAGATCCATGGGGAAATGAAAAAGCAGGCTTCAGCGGAAAAGGGAAAGTCAAACGCAGTGATTATGGTCTAACCTATAACGCGGCATTAGAAACAGGCGGCGTACTGATCGGCGATCAAATCACGCTTACCATCGAAATCGAAGCAGCTAAAGAAGCTTAAAGAAATAAAGAAGCAGCCATCCCTAGGATGACTGCTTCTTTTTGCATTTACCGGAATTACGAATTTCTCGTTTTATATAGTAAATAAATGAAGTATGGTGCCCCGATGCTCGCTGTGAAGACACCAGCCGGTATTTCCAAAGGTGAGAATAAAGTCCGTCCAATCAAATCCGCCACCATAACCAGGATGCCGCCAAGCAAAGCCGAAGTCGGCAGTAACACTCCAAAACTAGAACCAACCAGCCTTCTGGCCATGTGCGGTGCCATTAATCCCACAAACCCTATTCCCCCAGCAAAAGCTGTGGAACCGCCAATCAAGGCCGTACTGATCATCAATAATGTAAACCGCTGTTTTTGGACATGCCCCCCAAGCCCCGTTGCCAGGTCATCGCCTAGCTCCTGTAAATTAATATTCCTGGCATACAGGAAGGCAATTAACAGGAATAGAATCGTCCATGGTGCCAGTACAGCGATATTATTCCAAGTGGAGGTGGACACTGACCCGGTGATCCAAAGGTTTGCCTGGCTCGCTTGAAAGACTGGGCCAAGAATCATCATCATCGTAGTGAGCGCCTTCATTAAAGCCATCACCCCAATCCCGATCAACACAAGCCTGATCGGGGGAACCCCATTTTTCCAGGCTAATGAATAAACGAGTAAGGCCACGACTGTCGCCCCAATGAATGCAGCGACCGGCAGCCAATTGATGCTCACCGTTAATGAATGGTTCTTATCGCTAAAAATGGCCAAGAATCCAACGACCGCCACAGTCGCTCCTCCCGTAATTCCCAAGATATCAGGCGAAGCAAGTGGGTTTCTAATCATCCCTTGAAGGATACCCCCAGCTACAGCAAGGCCCATCCCTACCAACAGGGCAACAATTATTCTAGGCAGGCGGAAAGAGTGGATAATAAGCCGGTCGCTCTCCGTCCCTCCTCCGATAAAGACCTGGAGAACGCTTAGCGGATTTATATTCATTTCACCCACTCCAGTACTGATCACAAATACTAGTGAAGTGACTAAAAATAATATGAAAATCACGATCATGGCTTTTTTATCCATCAAGAATGATATTTTTTCATTAAACAAACGAAAGCTCTTATATGACTTCATCGACCGCTGAACCCCTTTCTAGCTATATAAATAAAGAATGGGGTCCCGATTATGGCTGTCATGACTCCAACCGGAACTTCTCGAGGCATCAGGATATACCTGGATATGACATCGGCTGCAATCAAAAGCACCGCCCCGAAAAGTCCAGAGAAGGGAATCAACCAGCGATGATCGATGCCAACTATAGAACGGGTAAGATGCGGAACGACGATTCCTATAAAGCCAATCGGACCCGCAACCGCTACTGATCCGCCAGAGAGCAGGATGATTGCCAGCCCCAGGACCAGTTTAAGGAATGCTATATTCAGTCCAAGACCCTTTGCAACATCTTCACCCATGGATAACACATTCATTTTACCGGACATGATCAAGGCAAGGGCCCAGCCTGCGGCAAGATAAGGCAGGACGGCAACTAAATTGTCCAGGCTTCTACCGGAAACGGATCCGGCAAGCCAGAATAGGACTTGCTCTAAAAGAGCCTCATTAGAAACAAGAAGACCTTGTGTAAGTGAGGCTACCATTGCCGTCATGGCTGCACCTGCCAATGTCAGCTTCATCGGTGTCAAGCCGCCGCGTCCCATGCTTCCTATCATAAATATGCTTATCGCGGCTATGGCGGCCCCTAGGAATGAAAGCCATGTGAATACTTGAAGATTGCTTATCCCAAAAACGGTGACACCGGTGACCACCGCCAATCCCGCCCCGGCGTTGACCCCGAATATATCCGGGGAGGCGAGGGGGTTTTTAGTTAGCGTTTGCATCAAAACCCCGGAGATGGCTAAACTTGCACCGATGGCCGAAGCGATCAGGGCACGCGGAAGTCTGACTGATTGAATGACAATGTGTTCGTTCGTCCCATTGAAATCGGTAAAAGCATCGATGGCCATTTTCCATGTTGTATCCGTATAACCGTATACAATGCTTGAGCACAGTAAAAACAGCAGCAAAAGAATGGTAATGAACAGCCCCATCCATTTCTGCCATGAATTTTTTAATAACATATCCAGTTACCTTTCCAATCACGTTTGTATATCCGTATTTAATTCAATTGTACTGGGGTTAACAGGATTATGTCAACGAATTTGAGAATCATTTTCAATTATATATTGACAGAAAAGTATATTCATTTTATGATGATGCTGTTAAGTGCGAATGATTATCATTTGCTGACAAATTGGGAGGGATACATAGATGTTTAGATTTAAGTCTTTATTAACGCTTTTTACAATATTTGCAGTCTTCCTTCTAGCAGCTTGCGGGAACTCGGATGAAAAGGCCGATGGAAATAAAGCTGAAGACAAGAAAGAGGAGAAAAGCTACACAATTGAGCATGCCATGGGCACTGCCGAGTTGAAAGAAACGCCTAAAAGAGTCGTCGTTTTAACAAATGAAGGTACTGAAGCATTGATCGCTTTAGGAATTAAACCTGTTGGTGCCGTTCAATCATGGCTTGGTGACCCTTGGTATGACCATATTAAAGATGATATGGATGGGGTCGAAGTTGTTGGTGTTGAACATGAAGTTAACTTAGAGAAAATCGCATCACTGAAGCCTGACTTGATTATCGGAAGCAAGATACGCCAAGAAGCTGTTTATGATAAATTAAATGCAATCGCCCCTACCGTTTTCTCGGAAACGCTAAGAGGAGATTGGAAAGAGAACTTCAAACTTTATGCAAAAGCCTTGAACCTTGAAGAAAAAGGTAACGATGTAATTGCGGAATTCGATAAAAATACTGAAGATCTTAAAGCTAAATTGGGTGATAAAGTAAATCAAGAAGTTTCCATTGTTCGTTTCATGGCTGGAACTACTCGTATTTATTACACAGATTCATTCTCTGGAGTGATTTTCGATCAATTAGGATTTAAACGTGCAGAACAACAGAAGGAACTTTTCACTGCAGATAATAAATTAGGCAACCTTGCCATTGAGGTTGGAAAAGAAGTCATCCCTAAAATGGATGGAGATATTCTCTTCTACTTCACCTACGCTCCTGAAGGCGACAAACAAGCCCTAAGCACAGCAAAAGAGTGGACGAATGATCCACTTTGGAAAAACCTTGATGCAGTCAAAAACGGAAATGCCCATGAGGTCAGCGACGCAACATGGAATACAGCTGGCGGAGTAATTGCAGCTAATAAAATGCTGGAAGATATAGAAAAAATCATGCTTGAAAAGTAATAACACGTTTCCATTGAAAAAGGCCTTTCTCGATATAATTCGAGAAAGGCCTTTTATTTTATATCATTAACCCACTTGTCCGCTTTCCTTCAATTGATCGTCAACGAACAAGAGGCCCAGTTCGTAATGCTCCCCGTCAAATAGAGCTCTTTGCACAAAACGAATCTGTTCATTATTATCGATGACCTCGAGCTTGCAATGTGCCCGGTTTATTTGTAGCGCCCTGTATAGCTCTTCTTCTTCCCTGACGACGACCCCATTTATTTTCGAAATGACCTCGCCTTTTTGCAACCCCATTTTATCTGCCGGAGATTGAGGGATAACGCCTAAGATCTGGACACCCAGCTTACTTTTCGAAAAATAAAAAGGAAGCTTTTGATCCATTGCCTTTTGGGAATGATGCAGGAATTCACGGCAAAGGATTGCCAAAACAACCGTTATGATTGCCAATGGAGGGTACCAGTAACCAACTGCAGCCAATACCGTAATCACAATTCCCAATGCCCCTACCTTTTTGCCTTGCGCCTTAATTGCCAGTTCCGGGAGCGTCCCATGAACTTGTTGCTTAAAGCCGATTAAAATGGGCAGTACGATCGGCGACAGGGACATGTCCCCGATTGTAAAAACCGGATACCATTCGAAAGGAGCTGGAAGTTCTCCTCCAGGAATCATAACGAACATGGGAATTAGCCATACCCGCTGTGAAACATACACACCTATCGGCTGCCCCCTTTTGGATACCTCCAAGTGAGGAGAGACCTTTTTACTTCCATTAGCAACGATCAAAAACCCTTCAGCAATCAGTAATAACCCCATTAAAATAACAAGTGTCGGATATACGGACCGATCTAGCTGATTAAGGGCATCCTGAAATAACGTCAGCTCGATATCTCTATCATAAAGAAAGAACAGGATAAAGAAAGTGAGCCCCATTGTATAAACGGGGGAAACAAACCTCTTTTTCATGGATAGCATCGCCAAAACCGTAACCACTGCCATGATGGACATTGCCGCCAAAGGAATGGCGAGTCCGGTGGCCAGCGTGAGGAAGGAAAGGATCAATCCCCCTATCAATCCTTGAGGCAGCATGGAACGCAGCTCCATGGAAAAACTGTAGATCTTCGTATTAAAATCATGGCGTTCCCGTTTAACGCGAAGATAGCCGATGAATAAGCAATAGGCAATCGAAACATAAAGCAAAGGGTGAAGGAAAAGTTTTCCTAATCCCATTAAGCATGCAATCAGCCAATCCGTTGTCAATTTCTTTCCACCATCCTCAAAAGTAATCAAAATTTTGTCAAACTTCGTTCTGGTCAGTTACCTCCTATTCTATCAAAAATGTAGCCTCCATGCCTATTAAGATGCAGAAAAATTAGGTTTATCTCAAGTTAGCAGGCAAGGAATGATTAAATGCAAAAGAGGCACCGCTCCAAGGGGAACGATGCCATCAAGTTACTTCACTAAATAATTCAAAGCTGTGCGTAACTGGATATCATTATCTTCATCCTGGATCTTTTCCAGAATGGCGGATTCCAGATGCGCTGCGGTTTTAGCATCCAGCTTACCGGTCACTTCCAGGCCGAATTGTTTTTGGAATGCCTTTACTGCGATTTCGGTACTCCAATCATAATATCCATCCTCACGCCCCGGTTCAAATCCGAGTCCTTTCAGAATGCTTTGGGCATACTGGATTTGTTCATCATTCATATCCCGCTCCAACACCTTCTCAATCGCCAGCTGATGGGCATCAAAATACTCCGGTTGCTTGACTTTGATCGTCGGTTCGATCCCTTTTTTATGGATCCAGTTCCCTGAAGGAGTCAGCCACTTATATAACGTAAGTTTAATCTTACTGCCATCACCCATTGGTACAGCTTGCTGTACTGTGCCTTTACCGAAAGTCTTCTCGCCAACCAATGGATAGCCTCCCGCCTCTTGCATGGCGCCAGCCAGGATTTCCGAGGCAGATGCGCTCCCTTTATCCGTCAAGACGGCAATGGGATAACTTTTCGCTTTCTTAAGGCTTGTGAAAAACGATTGTGTTTCCCCCGTTCTTTCTGCAATTTGCAAATAGGGCTTGTCTTTTGTGATGAACTCGCCAAGAATCGTTTCCACACTGGAAAGAAGGCCGCCTGGATTGCCGCGTACATCTATGACCAAGCCCTTGATTCCCGTCTTTTCCAGCTTCTTAATCTGCTTTTTGAAATCACTTGCAGTATTTTCCGAGAATGTGGTCAACTCGATATAACCGATTTGTTCTCCGCCGACTTCCTTAATTGATGAAAATACGGTATCCAATGGAATTTCGGCGCGCACCATATTGAATTCAAGTGGATTATCAATCCCTGCCCGCTTTATTTCCATTTTGACGGGTGACCCTTTTTCGCCGCGGATTTTCAGGCGTGTTTCATACAGATCCAGCCCTTCTACACTTTCACCATTCACCTTGAGGATTTGATCTTTCGGCTTTAATCCAGCTTTTTCTGCAGGTGAGTCTTTGTAAGGAGAAACAATTATGACCTTACCATCTTCCATTCCGATTTCAGTCCCGATCCCTTCAAAAGAGGAGTCCAGGGTTTCATTGAATTGCTTAGCGGTCTCCTTGTCCATATATACGGAATAAGGATCTTTCAGTGCTGACAGCATGCCTTGGATGGCACCCTCCACCAGGTTGGAGCCGTCCACCTGCTCTACATACTGACTTACGATTAAGCCGTAAGCTTGTTCCACTTTTGCCCATTCCTTATCCTTTGATATTTCTTGGCTTTCATCCTTTGCTTCATTCTTGGCCGGAAGGCTTGTCCAATATATGCCCCCCACTGCTCCAATGGCTAGTGACATGATGATTGCTAGAGGAAGTACCCATTTTTTGACCATATTTATCCCCATTTCTGACCTGATATGTATTTCACTATATGAGGGGAATGAAAAGAATATGCTTATAGAAAATGATGACACCACATAAAAAAACAGACAAGGAATTTATCCTGGTCTGTTTTTCATTTGATATATTGGGTATTAATTAGGTATATAGTTTAATGGATTAACAGCATTTGACTTGCTATAATTCCATGAGCCTTTATGTAGCTCAAAGTGTAAATGCTGACCATATGAATGTCCTGTATTACCCATGATGCCCACTTGTTGACCTTTGGCAACTACAGCACCTTCGCCTACTTGTCTAGAACTTAAGTGTGCATACACAGTAGTCCATTGCTGACCGCTGATCGAGTGGGTAACGAAGACGACGTTACCGTATGTACTTGAGAAGTAAGAACGGCTTACGACCCCGTCGGCTGCCGCTACAACCGGAACCGTTCCACTAGCAGCTATATCGATGCCGGCATGCTGTTTATTCCAGCGTTCACCCATTGTTGAAGATACATATCCTGCACTAGGTCTAGTGAAAGTACCCGATGATACGGCTGGCGCTTGACTTACATTAGACGAAGCGGGTGAAGATGATGATGAACTGTTGCTTTTTGCACTATATCCTGAAGAAGTGGATTGTTTTTTTGTTTCGGTTGCCTGTGATGCTTGTGATGCTGCTTGTGCAGCCGCTTGTGCAGCTTCTTGCTCTGCACGTTTTTTCGCTTCGGCTGCCGCTTTTTTACGAGCTGCTTCCAATTCGGCAAGACGTTGATGTTCCAAGCTGATGGCTGATTTGATGGCTCTTTCTTGAGCAGCGAGATTCGCTTTTTCTTCCTCTAGACCCATCTTCTCATGTTCATGCTTTTCAGTTTGTTGCTTTAATTTTTTAACCAATGCATCCTTTTCTTGCTTCTGCTGTTTTTGTTGCTTTTGAATTTCCAATAGTTCAGCTTTTGCCACTTCTAAACTGGCAAGCTTCGTTTCAACGGCTTTTTGCTTTTCTTCGAGATCTTTTTTATCCAGCTCATGCTGCTTTAAAATATCGCGGTCGGCTTCAGCGATTGTCGCTACAGCTCCGACACGGTCAACTAAATCCCCAAAACTGGATGATCCGAATAATACTTCAAGGTAGTTCACGTCCCCGCCAGTCTCCTGGAAAGAAAGTGCCCTTTCCTTCAATACTTCATTACGTTTCGCGATCCGCTCTTTTAATACTTTAATCTCTTCTTTCAATGCCTCGATTTCTTTTTTCGTTTGTGTAATTTCAGCATTTTTAGCATCGATTTTTTTTGCGGACTCTTCGATTTTCGCTTCAATGGCAGCGATTTGGTCTTCTGCTGTCATTTGCTTATCCTGCAGGCTATCGATTTTCTTTTCCGTCTCGGAAATATTCGATTCAACACCTGAACGTTTTTCCTGGATGGATTCTTTCTGTTTCTCTAAATCCGATATAGACTCAGCATAAACCGAAGGTGCCGCTAGAATGCTTCCCAACCCGATCATGATGGAGGCATTCATGGCAATGATATTTTTTTTCACGTTTCATTTCCCCTTTCAACCCGTTACATCCTTGCCTTGTAACGTCTCTCTATTTATGTCTGGCTACTTTTGGCTTTCGAGTAAAGATACAATTTAAACTTTCAAGAACTTCCTGACGGACATCAAGCTGCCCCATATTCCGATAACCGCACCAATTACGATGAGGATGGCCGATACTTGATAAATAAACGGATTTGCAGGCAGGAAATCTATGAATTTGAACGTAATCTGCGGTGCTGCATATTTATAAAGATTATAGTAGAGTACTGCAATCAGTCCTATCGGAATGATGGAACCGAGGACTCCCAACCAAAGTCCTTCCAAGAAGAATGGCCAACGGATGAATGTATTCGTCGCTCCTACCAATCTCATGATCTCAATTTCTTTTCTTCTGGCTACAATGGTAATTTTAATCGTATTCGAAATCAGGAACATTGCAGTAAATAGTAAGCCTACAATAAGAACGATCCCTATGTTTCTAGCAATATTAACAAAGCTGAATAGTTTCTCGACGTAGCCTTGTCCATATTTAACACTTTGGATATATTCCATACCTTCGATTTTTTTTGCCACCTTGATGACATCTTGCGGAGATTTCGTTTTGATAACATAAACATCCCTTAATGGGTTATCCTGTTCAAATGGTTTAAAAGCCTCACCATTATCTCCTAAATCATCTATTAAATTAGTAAGCTCTTCATCTTTTGGAGAGAAAATCACTGATTCGATACCGTTTATCTCCGTAATTTGCTTACCGATAGCTTTTATATCGTCATCATTCGCCGCATTATCAATATGTGCACGAACTTCGACATCTTTCTCCACATTTCCCGCGATATGATTTAAATTCATCATGAGCACTAAAAAGACGCCAACCAAAGTTAGAGTGACCGTTACTGCACTGACTGAAGCAAACGTCATCCATCCATTACGGCCAATATTTTTAAAACTTTCACGGAAGTGACGGAGCAATGTTCTAAATTTCATATCCGTAATCACCTCGATGTTCATCGCGAACTATTTTTCCACTTTCAATGGCAATGACACGTCGTTTAATATTGTTGACGATGTCCCTATTATGTGTAGCCATGACCAGTGTAGTTCCGCGTTTATTAATTTCTTCGAATATGTTCATGATTTCCCATGATGTTTCGGGATCAAGATTACCTGTAGGCTCGTCGGCTATGACTACCTTGGGATCATTGACGATCGAACGGGCTATCGCAACCCTTTGCTGTTCCCCGCCAGATAACTCGGAAGGAAGCATTCTCGCTTTATGTTTAATGCCAACCAGATCAAGAACTTCCATGACTCTCTTTTTGATTTCTTCTGGTTCTTTTTCAATAACTTCCATGGCAAAAGCAACATTTTCATATGCAGTGAATGTTTGAAGGAGTTTAAAATCTTGGAATACCATACCGATATTACGGCGGAATAGAGGAACTTTCGAATTGCGGATACTTGGCAGGCTTACGCCATTGACCAAAATATTACCGCTTGTAGGCTTTTCTTCCCTATACATCATTTTGATGAAGGTCGATTTTCCGGCACCGCTCGGACCCACTACATAAACGAATTCGCCTGGCTTTATTTTCACATTGATTCCATTAATGGCAATTACGCCATTTGGGTATGTCTTTTTTACATCTATCATTTCTATCATTCTAAAACCACCTAATTTGCTTGGATTATCACTATGTATCTACAGCTTTTCGACAATTTTCACTGAAATCTGACAGGAATCTTCCTTACTTGAGCACAGAAACATTATAACATCATATTTTGTCAAATTAAGCATAAAAAATATTACAGTTTCATTTCAGTTAGACATATATCAACATCTATGTAATAATTCCAGGATTTGATTGCTTGATAAGTGGTTGATTCGCGAGTTATTTTGAGGGTTTAATGGAGGCTAAATGAAACGTCCCGCTAAGCAGAACGTTTCATTAATCATTATTTATGTCCAGCAAGCCATTCAGCGACCATGCTCGCTTCCTTGCCCTTGATTATACCTTTTGGCATTCCGCCTTGACCATTCGCAATGACTTTTTCAATGTCTTCTTTTGATAGCTTGGAACCTACCTTCGTCAAGTTCGGTCCCACGCCGCCTTCAAGATTCACTGCATGGCAGCTTGAACATTTGTTTTCATAAATTTTTGCGGCATCACCGGCACCTGCCGTAGACGTTTCGCTATTTTCACTTACAGACTCTTTATCTGCAGCATCATCGTTCCCACCGCATGCAGCCAAGGCCAAAGAAGTACCCAGAATTAAGGCTAACCACTTCATTTTCATTGAACTTACCCCCTCTGATTTATACCAGCACAAGAACATTATACCAATTTCAATCCAGTTTAAAACCCTCCCCAAGTACCTCCGATGCGTCCATTACAATTACAAACGCTTTAGGGTCAACGAGTTTCACCAATTGTTTCAATTTGGTGAATTCCGACTGGTCTATTACACACATCAAAATTGGACGAGTATCATCCGTATAGCCGCCATACCCGGATATGCCTGTTACACCCCGGTCCAGCTCATGTATGATAGCATCCCTTACTTCCATTTCTTTATTCGTGATGATCAGTGACATCTTCGAACGGTTCAATCCAATCTGGACAAGGTCGATCGTCTTGCTTGTCACATATAGTCCAATCAATGCATAAAGGCCTTTTTCAATATCAAAAACGATGGCAGCACTTAAAACGATGATTCCATCAATGACAGCCACACAGGTCCCCAATGACAGATGGGTATATTTATGGAAAATCTGTGCCGCCAAATCGGTCCCCCCAGTGGAACCCTTGCCGCGAAAGACGATCCCCAGCCCAAGCCCGACCATCATCCCCCCGCAAATCGAACCAAGCAATGCATCATTCGTCCATGCCTCCCAATCATTTGTCAGAAATACCACTAAAGGCAGAAACAAGGTTCCAATCAGGCTTTTGGCTCCGAAATGCCTTCCGAGGATAATAAGCCCCGCAATGAACAAAGGGATATTAAAACCCCAAAGAACATAAGCCGGCTCCCAACCGAGAGTTGAATCGAGAATCGTGCTAATCCCGCTAACCCCTCCGGATGCGACCTGGTTAGGCAGTAAAAACACATTAAAACCAATGGCAATTATGGACGAACCGACAATCACCAATCCATACTCCGTTAACTTTTGAACGAAAGGGTGCCTCTGCTCCCTGTATCTTCTCTTCATTTTGCATAAGTCTCCTCGAACCATCATTATTATCTAGTATTGGCCGAACGAGGTAGAGCATCCCTTTTCAATCCTGTAAATGTCAGCCAGAAGATTCATTAAAAAGGGAAATCATAAAAAAAGGCCGGACCGGGGAAACCGGTCCGACTGGCTGATCTTATAATTTTGAACGCAAGTACGCATCAATGAACATATCGATATCCCCATCCATGACAGCTCCCAAGTTTCCGGTCTCCGCACTAGTACGGTGATCTTTAACCATGGAATACGGATGGAAAACATAAGAACGAATTTGGCTTCCCCAGCCAATTTCCTTTTGCTCCCCGCGGATTTCATCCAATTCAGCTTGTTGCTGTTCAATTTCACGTTGATACAATTTGGCTTTCAGCATATTCATGGCCTGGGCCTTGTTTTTGATTTGGGATCTCTCGTTTTGGCACGTCACCACGGTGTTCGTAGGTAAATGGGTGATCCGGACCGCAGAGTCCGTTGTATTGATATGCTGACCACCTGCACCACTTGCCCGGTACGTATCGATTTTCAAATCTTCCGTTCGTACTTCTATATTGATCGTCTCATCGAATTCCGGCATGACTTCACATGAAACGAATGAAGTGTGGCGTCGTCCTGAGGAATCGAAAGGAGAAATACGGACAAGACGGTGTACCCCTTTTTCCGCTTTCAAATAACCATAGGCGTTATGGCCTTTGAAAATTAAAGTGACACTCTTGATCCCAGCTTCATCACCTGGAAGGTAATCAAGGGTTTCCACTTTAAAGCCTCTTTTTTCACCCCATCTTGTATACATGCGCAACAGCATGGAACCCCAATCCTGGGACTCGGTACCGCCTGCACCAGGATGCAGTTCAAGAATGGCATTTTTCGAGTCATATTCTTCACTTAATAAAAGTTGAAGTTCAAAGTCATTCATCTTTTGTGCAAGAACCGTGATTTCTTCTTCCAGCTCAGCTAAAAGTTCTTGATCATTCTCCTCTTTCACTAATTCATATGTCAAATCCAGATTTTCATATGATTCATTCAGGTCGGACAATTGATTGACTTGTTCTTTCAAAGCATTCGTTTCATTGATGACAGTTTGTGCTTTTTGCTGATCATTCCAAAAATCGGGATGTGTCATCTCATTTTCTAGCTGTGCGATTCGTGCCTCTTTTTCATCTAAGTCAAAGAGACCCCCTAAAGTCCGTTAATCGTTGCGCTGTCCGTTCAAGTTCATTTCTTATTTCTGCTAATTCCATTTCTCTTCACCTCATTAAGTATGTTAAAAAAAATCCCTGAAGAGGGATTCCCTTCATTACAATAAACCTCTTCAAACTATATGCAAACTAAACATGAAAAGAGGCGGCTAGCCTTGGACTTAACCGTCTCATCTTCATTATACACCTAACTTTAGCCTAAATTGCCATGGCAATTCTTATATTTTTTACCGCTGCCGCATGGGCATAACGCGTTTCTTCCAACGTCTTCCTTTTTACGGGCAGGGGCTTTTTTCACTTTTCCCCCGTCTTCTTCCTTCGGATTGACCGCTTGTCCTTTTATGACTTCCTTGCGTTCCAAATTGTTGCGGATTTCAGCCTTCATGATGTATTTCGCGACTTCATCTTCCATTGAAGCAATCATCGCTTCAAACATTGCAAAACCTTCAGATTGATATTCACGAAGCGGATCTATTTGGCCATAAGCACGAAGGTGGATCCCTTGGCGCAGCTGCTCCATTGCATCAATATGGTCCATCCACTTACTATCGACTGCACGAAGAACGATTACTTTTTCGAATTCACGCATTTGTTCTTCAGATAGCTCTTCTTCTTTTTGGTCATAGCCTTCTTTTACTTTTGCTAAAATGAACTCAACCAATTCCGATTCGTTTTTCCCTTCCAAATCAGCCACAGTGATTGAACCTTCATTGAATAGGTTACCATTCAGGTAGTCGACAAGGCCTTGTAAATTCCAGCCTTCCTCATCGCCCATTGGTGCAAACGCGACAACATTTCGCTGGATGGATGCCGTGATCATCGTTTCGACGATTTCACGTAAGTTTTCACTTTCCATGACATCGAAACGCTGTTTATAGATAATTTCCCGTTGTTGACGGAGAACATCATCATACTGCAGTAATTGCTTACGTGAATCGAAGTTATTGCCTTCGACCCGTTTCTGTGCGGATTCAACGGCCCTTGTCACCATTTTACTTTGAATTGGCTGGGAATCATCCATACCTAGGCGTGCCATCATGTTTTTCATGTTATCCGAACCGAAGCGGCGCATCAATTCATCTTCCATTGATAAATAGAATTGAGTGACCCCTGGATCTCCCTGACGGCCGGACCGGCCACGCAGCTGGTTATCTATACGCCTGCTTTCATGACGTTCCGTGCCGATGACAGCAAGGCCCCCAAGCTCCTTGACACCTTCACCAAGCTTGATATCCGTACCGCGACCTGCCATGTTAGTAGCGATCGTAACTGAGCCTTGATTACCCGCATTCGCAATGATTTCCGCTTCACGCTCATGGTTCTTTGCATTCAAAACATCGTGAGGGATGCCTTTTTTGGATAAATAGGCAGATATGACCTCAGATGTTTCGATGGCAACCGTACCGACAAGCACAGGCTGACCCTTTGTATAACGTTCGGCGATATCTTCCACAACAGCCTTGAATTTCCCATCAGTTGTCGCATATATAAGATCTGCCCTGTCATCCCTGATGATATTCCTGTTTGTCGGGATCGCAATGACATTCATATTATAAATATTGCGGAATTCCTCTTCTTCCGTTTTGGCTGTACCGGTCATACCTGAAAGTTTTTCATACATCCTGAAATAGTTCTGGAATGTAATCGTCGCAAGAGTCATGCTTTCATTTTGAATTTCGAGTCCTTCTTTCGCTTCGATCGCCTGGTGGAGACCTTCACTGTAACGGCGGCCTTTCATCAAACGGCCAGTGAATTGGTCAACGATGACTATCTCGCCTTCCTGGACGACATAATCCACATCCAAATGCATGGAAACATGAGCCTTTAACGCCTGATTGATATGATGATTCAAAGTAACGTGACTAATATCGAATAAATTATCGATATTAAACGCTTTTTCAGCTCGATTCATCCCATCTTCCGTCAGCTGAACACCTTTTGTCTTTTCATCATATGTGTAGTCCGTATCTTTCTTTAAGGTTCTTACAAACGCATTGGCCTGGATATAGAGCTGAGCCGATTTCTGTGCCGAACCGGAAATGATCAATGGCGTTCTCGCCTCATCAATCAAAATCGAATCGACCTCATCGATGACAGCGAAGTGCAGCGGACGCTGTACCATTTGTTCTTTATATAACACCATATTGTCACGAAGATAATCAAAACCTAACTCATTATTCGTACTGTACGTAATATCAGCATTATACGCTGCCTGCTTTTCTTCTTTAGAATGACTGTTCAAATTCAACCCGACGGTCAAACCGAGGAAATCATACAAAACACCCATTTCGGTGGCATCACGGTGTGCCAAGTATTCATTGACGGTAACGACATGTACACCTTTACCGGTAAGCGCGTTTAAATAAACCGGCATCGTGGATGTTAAGGTTTTACCTTCCCCTGTTTTCATCTCGGAGATATTTCCATCATGAAGGGATGCCCCACCCATGATTTGAACACGGTAAGGATATAAGCCCAGAGCACGCTTTGCCCCTTCACGCGCAACCGCAAAAGCCTCGACAAGCAAATCATCAACGGTTTCCCCATTTTGATAACGCTCTTTAAACTCTTCCGTTTTGGCACGCAACTGTTCATCCGATAACGCAGCAGTCTCATCAGCCAGCGCCTCGACCTGATCGGCGATTTTTTCTAAACGTTTGATTTCTCGCTTATTCGGATCAAAAACTTTATTTAATATATTAAGCATTCAATAACGCTCCTCTATTATGGTAATGATCGTTCAATGACAAAATTCATATAAGTAAGAAGAAACACACCTTCTATTATTACTAATGCACGCTTAATTTTACCACTTCTATCATAGAGGTACAACTTCATGTCACTTCGCTGGTATAGACCTGAATGCAATTCTTGCGAAAAACAATGGATAAATGAGGAGGAAAACTGTTAAAATAGGAGGAAGTATAAAAAATATGTTGCAAACTCCCCACTATTCCATATGCAAATGTGAATTATCCACAACCTTCCATCACTAGATGCTGTGTCCTCTCTAGAGATAGCATGCCAAGGTAATCCAACCTTACAGGCGTCATGTTTTGAATGATAAGGTGGGCTGCCGAAACTTATTAGCGGAAGATAAATAGAACATGTTTCGAGGTGGTATTGATGATTGGTGAACGTGTAAAAAAACTGCGAGAAGAAAAGAAAATGTCGATGACTGAACTTGCCGATAAAGCAGGCGTTGCAAAGTCTTATTTAAGTTCGCTCGAGCGGAACTTACAAACGAATCCTTCTATTCAATTTCTTGAAAAAATCTCCTCCGTACTTAACATCCCTGTTGATGCCCTGCTTTACGATGCACCAAATAAGGAAACCTTGGACAATGACTGGATGAGAATCGTTGAGGAAGCCATGAATTCGGGTGTCTCAAAACAACCATTCAGGGAATTCATCGAGTTTAATAAATGGAGAAAAGATAAAGAAGAGTAGAGTGGTAGTGCACTAGTTTACCTACATAATCCTAAGCTAGACTCACAAGAGTCCCAAGGAAGAATAAACCCTATAAACAGCCAATGAATCGAACCACTGTTTATAGGGATGTTCTCGAATTTGTTTTGAACCTATTTTCCATCGTTCTCCTCAAATATTGCCTCAGGGCTTTCCCGTTTCAAAAAAGCAATGATTTCCTCTTTTTTGAAACCCAAGCTTCTTGCTTCAGAAATCAATTTCACCCATTCTTGATCCATTTCCACATTAGCCACCTCTTCTACCTCCTAAAATACTCTTGTATTTCAGGCAGACCAGCCATCATAGTCACAAGGACCTTAGACCTGTGCCTTTGCGCCCTCATTTTTCAAGGAGTTTGCCTTTGTCGTGGTATTTATTACCAAATACATTACCTATAATCATATTATAACGGATACGCACTCCATATATTGCTATTTTATGTCGGTAATCCACATAAATGCAAAAACTTTCATCCGACAAAATATTACAATATTAAGAAAATTTGAAGTTCAGGTGATTTTTCATAGACTAATTCAATTTCGTTTTACTCTTCTTAAAATTTCTTTGGGGTGTATTGATTCTCTCGATTGTAAATGCATCGTGGGCTTTTTGCGAAGTTAAGTCCTCACCGCAGGTCGGGCAAAGCCACTTTCCATTTTCCGCACTGCTAAAAGAAGCCCTGTGGCATGTATGGCAATTCTTTCGATACAAATAATCCAACCCCCTCTGCCCCTTGATCAAATTGTTTTCTACAAATAATTCATTGTTCTTTTTAAAGAACTAACAATTCGAGTGTAGTGCAAAAGATATAGGTATTTGAATAGGTTAAATTAACTATTTATCTTAATGAAGAACAAATTTCGTTCTTTTAAGTGATCTTTGTGTTTTTTAGAAAACCAAAAAAGCAATCATTTTTACGTTCAAACGGATTCTATCAACATGCAAAAAAGCACAACCCGGATGGGCTGTGCTTTTGATCTTAGAATAATAATTAACTAGGTTCAATCAATCCATAGCGTCCATCTTTTCGGCGGTACACTACGTTTGTTGTATTAGTATCCGCATTCGTGTAAACGAAGAAACTGTGACCAAGCATATTCATTTGTAAAATCGCTTCTTCACTGTCCATTGGCTTTAAATCAAAGCGTTTATTGCGGACCACTTCAATATCATTATCGTCTTCGAATTCATCCACCACTTCGTCAGCTTCCGTATTGAAGGCGAATGCATCGGGTGTAGTCGATAGATTGTTTCGGAACTTGCGATTGACCTTCGTTTTATGTTTACGAATTTGGCGTTCAAGCTTATCATTGATCAAGTCAATGGCAGCATACATATCCGCATTTTCCTCTTCAGCGCGAAGAACCAAATTCTGCATGGGAATCGTCACTTCGACCTTTGATGTATTATTGTTCACTTTTAAATTGACTAACACATTTGCATCTGGTGTATTGTTAAAATATCGTTCTAACTTGCCAATTTTCTTTTCGACGTATTCTCGAATTGCTGGAGTTACCTCAATGTTTTCACCGCGTACGTTGTAATTCATAAAGTGAGTCCTCCTTAAATTAAGACTATACAGTTAGATTCTACAATACCCCTCCGGTTCCTTTTAGAAACACATCATGAAATATGTCGAAATAATGAAACAATTGTCGGAAGGTTTGGAAAGGGTTGATGTCTGCCCTAGCTTCATTATATCAAATGCTATGCTAGAAAGAAAAAATTAAGCCTATTTTATTTACAGAAAATTTAAAAATATTTAACATAAAAACCGTTTGGACTCCAAAAGGTAAGGAAATCAATTTCTTTTATCATAGAACACGCCATCCACTGATAGACTTTCATACGGATTCGTGTATTTATTGGAGGACTTTTTCTTCTTATTCATTTCCTGGATATCCAGATGAATTGAAGGGACTGATAGATCAATTGCTGATTTAAACCGTTCCGCTCCTTCAGCTTTGCCACTTCATCGATCAATGCCGCTTTTAGCATTTCAAGGACTTCCGTTTCTTCTGGTCCTGTCAGTTCCGTCACGGTATGGATGGAGGCAGGCTGTCCCGCCGCTCCATTGGCTGCAAGAAATTCCTCGACTGCCCTTTCTCTTTCCTTATCCGTCTGACTGATCGCTTTAATATGCTTTTGTTCCGAAATCAGCAGGGCAGTAATCGCCTCGGTATCATTAGCTTTCAAAATGGCCGTTTTTCTTATCGCCAATTGATTGAAGCTTTTATGAAGCTTGATCAATTTTTCAAGCGATCCGATGATGTTCCGTGCAGTCATTTTGCTGCCTCCTCCGCTCATAAATTAAGGACGGAAACTTGCTCCGTCCACTTCATTCAAGCTTCTTTTTCATGGAAAATTCATTCCCGGTAAAAATCGATGAGACCCTTAGCCGTTGCTTGTGCATTCAATTTATAATTTCCTTTTTCAACCTGGATTTTCAGTTCATCCACTTTTGCTTGTCTTGCAGCAAGAATCGAAGATGATTGCTGCATTTCTTTTGCCGCTGAAGAAATTTCAACTTTATCCGAGGATTTGACCTTGGATTCCTTGATATTCCCCGTTTTATTGGCTTGAAGATTATAAGGGTTAACACCTGTCATACCGACGTTATTGATTTTCATATTCCAGATCCTCTCCTTCGGTCGATTTTATAAATCCCATTATGTTTCGATTCCTTAACACATGAAAATGGCTCTGGACTGTGTTATTCTCCCTATCTTTATTATCGACAAGGAACTGATTTCTTTAATTGTTTGCTGTAATCTTTCCTTCGACACCCATTGTCGAATATTGTTCTCAATATCGAATATTTTAACAAAAACGGCATCATGTTTCCATGAATGAATTACCCTTTTTGCTCATCCTTCATGTAGTACGTATTTTTTTTATCATTTCCTTGAATTTCAGTCAGGCGCTTTTCTTCATTTTCAAATGCCTGCAAATCCGTAACGAGCGAATTGCCGCATTTGCCGCATAACCTTCCGCTCTTGATGTTGGCGCCGCACTTTTCACAAGGAATTCCGAGATTGGGAAACTGTGAAATTCTCAGCTTTCCGGTTCTCACAAATTTAATAATTAACCTTTCTTCAACGCCGGTTTCCATAACCACCTGCATCATGGACGCCGTTCTATTTGTTTTCTTGCGAATATATGCATACACTTTATCATATTGGGCTTCTTCTTCTTTATAACAGGCATCGCACACATCACGGAATTTCGTCATAACGAATAACGAATTACAGTTTGGACAGTTGAATACATCCATCGAGGCCCCTCCTTCACCATCACGGCGATTATTCTTCAGTACTGTATATATCGAATAATCCCGGCGATACTTTAGGAAGTTTTATTAAAATAAGCTTTTTCACCTAGCCAGGGTGATCGATGATACTTCTTTGGCCCCAGCCGTTATCAATGCCTTTGCTGCATGCCTGAGAGTTGTGCCAGTTGTGTAAATATCATCGATGATCAAAATGGACTTATGCTCCAGCATATCAGATTGCATGACCTGAAAAACCTGCGGTAATGACATTCTCTCTTGACGAGATTTTTTTGATTGTTTTTCGGTATGGATTCTTGTCAAGGTCTCAACCGTATGAAGTCCAACTAGATCTGCCAAAGCCTTTCCCTGGTTGAACCCCCGCTCCTTAAGCCGTTCATCGCTAAGCGGGATGGCGGTTACCAGGTCAAACTCCACCTCCTTTAACCTTTCTTTCAAAAAAGGGACGAAAACCTCAGCTAACGCATAATCACCCCGGTACTTATATTTAGCAATCAGGTCTTTTAAGTATTCATTATAATGAAATAGCGCTATGTTCTTCGACAAATAGCCTCCCCATTCCCTATTCCTTTCCCATCTTGAACAATCGAAACAGAGGTCGCCGGTCATATGGTCCCCTCCCAGCTCCCTTGAGCACATTGTACATGTATCTCCGGTTATCCTATTAAGTTTCCCCTCACATCCTTCACAGATTGCCCTTGCCTCGGCCTGCTTTAGCAGGCTCCCCCATGTCAAAGCTTGCTTCATTCCTTCATCACAAACTAGACATCTATTCATCCAGCAGCCCCCTTTTCATGGCATTTTTATTCATCATCTGTATATGGCGGACCGCCTCGGACATCGCTTCACTTTTACCGTAATGAAAAAAGGTGACCGTCCCGGAAGGGTTCGCAAAGCTTCTCCCTACCCTGCCGGCAATCTGAACGAGAGCGCTATCGGAAAACACTTCATGTTCAGCACCGATCACGGCTACTTCCAACCGCTCGATTGTCACGCCCCGTTCCAGGATGGTCGTGGTCAGTAATCCCGGAACGAGTCCATTCCTTAAGGCCATTACTTTTTCCTTTCGATCAGGGTGCAGGGAGTGGACAATCGATAATTCAGGGGACAGCCTTTGAAACAGCGGAAGGACTTGCTCCATCACTCTGATGCTTGGAAAAAACAATAGGAAGGGGATATTCTGGTTAAGGCGCTCACTTACCCATGCGTTGATTTTCGATGGAATCTTTTGTTGAAGGAATAGTTTTTGCCAATTGCCGCTCCACTTCATTTCAGGAACGGGGATTGGCTGGCGATGATAACGGGCCGGGATTATGAAGGCTTTCAATTTGCCGCTTCGGTATAGCCGCCGCATACTCTTCGAAGGTGTGGCGGTCAAGTAGATGGTTGCCGCGGATACCTTTTTCGACTTATTAACCGCATAATGCAGCGAATCATCCATTGAGTAGGGAAACGCATCGACTTCATCAACGATGATGACATCGAAAGCTTCAATAAAACGGAAAAGCTGATGGGTCGTGGAAACGGTCAGTGGCGAAAAACCATGTCGATCTTCACTGCCGGCATGGAGGGTAGTGACTTCAATGGCAGGAAAAGCTTTTTTTAACCTTGGGGAGAGTTCGAGAACGACATCGGTACGCGGTGTTGCCAAACAAATCCGTTTCCCGGCAAGCAAGGCTGCCTCAATCGCTGGAAATAACACCTCCGTCTTCCCTGCCCCGCATACAGCCCATACCAGGAATTCATCTTTTCCGTTTACGGCTTCAACGACACAGTCGGACGCATTCTGTTGACCTGCCGATAAAGTGCCCATCCACCTCATCACATTGTCAGGAATCGTATATTGAATGCCGGGACCGGTCCACCTATAAAGCTTTGCACATTCACTGACCCGTCCCATCATGATGCATGAGCGGCAGTAAGTGCAATCTAGATTGCAAATCTTGCAAGGGAAAGTATAAAAAAAGGTTTGATCTTTGTTACCGCAGCGTACACAGTGATAACTGCCGTTCCCGGATTGCACGCCGCAAGTTTCCGAGACATACCCATTCTTGAGGTGCTCTGTGAGGATTTCTTGGGAGAAGGGGATTTCGAAGGCCAAAAGATGTTTTCCGGTGAGATGGTTCTGAAGTTCAGGGGAATAAGGCGGGGAAATGCTCGTTTTTTTCAAACTGCAACCTCCATTTCTTGATATATTACACTCCCCCTTATCATTCGCTTTTAATTCCCGGATTCCTTTTTGTTCATAAAAAAACGCCTTTCAATTAGTAAAGGCGTCAAAGCTTAAATTTTATACCAGCCCATCCCCATCGAGCCTTCGCCCAGATGCGTTCCGATTACTGGGCCGAAGTAGCTGATGTCGAATTCGACATTCGGGAACCGGGCTTCAAGTTCCGCTTTCCAGTCTTTGGCTTCACTTTCCCGTTTTGCATGAATGATGACGGCCTTATATTTCTCGCCGCTCGCCGCCTCTTCTCCAAGTAAATCGGCAATCCGTTTCATCGCTTTTTTCCTTGTACGGATTTTTTCGAATGGGACGATGACTTTATCAACAAAATGGAGCACCGGCTTCACTTGAAGCAGACTGCCGATCAAAGCTTGGGCACTGCTTAAGCGGCCGCCGCGCTGGAGATGGGATAGGTCATCTGCCATGAAGTATGCCTTGACCGATGGTTTCATTTCTTCAAGCCTGGCCATGATTTCTTCTGCACCTTTGCCATCAAGTGCCATCTTCGCCGCCTCGATCACGTAAAACCCTTGTACCATGCAGCTGATTTCCGAATCAAACGCATGAACCCTGATTCCCTCGACCATTTCACCTGCAGATACAGCTCCTTGATACGTGCCGCTGATGCCGCTCGATAAATGAATGGAAATAACATCATCATATTCTTTTTGCAGTTCCTCGAACTTCTCGACAAACTTCCCGATTGGAGGCTGTGAAGTGGTCGGCAATTTCTCCTGCCTCTTTACTTCCTCATAAAACTCATCCGCAGTAATATCAATTTCCTCCCGGTAAGCTTCATTGGAAAAAATGACATTAAGCGGCATCATATGTATATGTAAACGATCACGCATTTCCTTTGGTATATATGCAGTGCTATCTGTTACGACTGCGGTTTTCATATCAGTACCATCCTTATAAAAATTTACTTCGTATCATATTCAACATTCTATCTGAAAATGCCTTTATTTGCATTAAATAGCTTTTTTAATTACCAAAAATTTGAATATGATCACCAAACAAAAAAATCCAGCCCTTCAGCACGCATTGCGGAATCTGAAGAGCCGGACTTATCGAACGCTTTGATTACTTCACTTCTACCCAGCCGTTTTTAATAGCTAGGACAACCGCTTGTGTACGGTCATTCACATTCATCTTCTGAAGAATGTTACTCACATGGTTCTTGACTGTTTTTTCACTGATATATAGAGTTTCGCCGATGGCCCGGTTGCTTTTCCCGTCAGCTAAAAGCTGAAGCACTTCACATTCACGTCGAGTCAATAGGTGAAGCGGCCTCCTGATTTCTATCGTATGTATGGAATCACGATCAGCACCCTCTTCAGCTGCTAAACGGCGATATTCTTTAACTAAGTTATGGGTGACCTTCGGATGAAGGTATGAGCCGCCTTCAGCGACTACACGCACAGCATCGATCAACGCGTCTGCGTCCATCTCTTTCAACAGATAACCTTGTGCTCCTGTTTTCAATGCGTGCTGCACGTAGTTTTCATCATCATGAATGGAAAGGATGATGACTTTTGTTTCAGGGTAACGGCTCACGAGCATTTTTGTAGCTTCGACCCCATTCATGTTCGGCATGTTGATATCCATGATAACAACATCAGGTTTATGTGTTTCAACAAGATCCATAGCTTCGCTTCCGTCATCACCCTCGGCAACAACATCAAAGGATGATTCAAAATCTAATATGCGCTTTACGCCTTCACGAAAAAGCTGATGGTCATCGATTATGACGATACTAGTCTTCAACGGCTTCTTCCTCCTAGTTTCTATTTAATATGTCTATTCTCTATTATTTAAATGGTAGGGAATTTGGATAAATACCAAAGTGCCTGCCCCCGGTTGTGAATCGATAGTCATTTCACCTTCCAACAGCTCGACTCTTTCTCTCATTCCAACCAAGCCAAATGAGCCTTCTTTTTGAATCGAAGAGTCAAACCCCTTTCCATCATCTTTGACGACGACGGTCACCATCTCCTTGGAAATGGACAGTTTAACTTGAATCTGTTTTGGGTCCGCGTGCTTCAATGAATTTTGTACAGCCTCTTGAACCAGCCTGAATAATGCGACCTCCATATCGGAAGGGAGCCTTTTGACCTGCCCAAGGTTGACGAAATTCAGATTCACGCCATTATTATAGTCTTCGGTCGTTTGCAGGTACTTTCTGAGGGTTGGAACAAGTCCTAAATCATCAAGCGCCATAGGCCTAAGGTCATAGATGATTCTTCGCACTTCATATAAAGCATTCCTTACCATGACCTTTAAACTGCGGATTTCCACTAACGCTTCATCAGGACCTCTCTCCCGCTGCACTCGTTCTATCAGGTCTGAGCGCATCATGACGTTTGCCAGCATTTGCGCCGGACCATCATGGATTTCACGTGAGAGCTTTTTACGTTCCTGCTCCTGGGCTTCGATTATTTTCAGTCCGAAGTCCTGCTTGCGTTTCGCTTCTTGAAGGGCTTCCCCCACAAATTTAAGATCTTGTGTCAAATAATTCTGCACCACCGATATTTGCGAGACGAGATGCACCGCTTTATCGATCGTCTGCTGCAAACCCCTTAACCTTAACTCAAGTTCATCCCGGCGATTACGGAGCTCTTTCTCCAATTGCCGGTTAATTTGTAAATCGACTTGCAGCTTATGTGCCCTTTCATAAGCATCGCGCACTTGTTCTTCAGAAAAATGGTTGAAGTGCATACTGACTTCTGAAAGCCTTTTTCGAGCAAACCTGGCTTTTGAATCCAGTGCATCGCTGTCGGTTATCACAATGGCAACCCTGATTTTCACATCATCAAGCTCTTTTGATAATGTCTCGAAATCCTTTCGGCATTGTTCGCCGATATCAAAGACTTCATCCTTACTTTCACTAACAGTGCTCACCATTGTTTCTAAGATCTTGTCCAATGCTTTAGCATCAACCTTTTTTATGGACATTAAGATCCCTCCACTTAAATCAAAAGACTTAAACAATTTATTGTCTCAAAGACTATGTATATGGAAAAAAGTTCTTTCCCTTTTTCATGAATGGTTAAATTTCAGGAAACATTTGTATGAAGTAACCTTCATGAACATATTGTACCAAAAAAAGTTTAAAAATACGTTAATTTCCTTTTTGGTTTCCATAAAATGTACATACTTACTATACATCTCATAATCCGGCCATTAAGTCTGCCTATTAAAGGCAGATAGCCATATCAATTATCCTAATACAAAATATCCTTTTCAATCAAATGGGATATTCCGCTCCATTGATTATCATATGAAACAGATGCATTTATTAAATGGCAAAATCCTTGAAATGAGAGGACACGTTAAGGTAAAGCCAGGATAATGGCACAGAACTCATGTTTTTCCTATAATGTTATTCTTTTAAGCATATATGACCAGCTAATAACAATAACAGGCAATGAAATTAATTATAACACGTACAGCTTTATCTTATATTAAAGTTTCTTTACACATGCAGTATGTAAATGAATCGTGATTGCCACTTTTTCCGCAAAGCCTTATAATAAATCAACTAATAGGAAGCACGAAGGTGGAATAATATGCTCACTCAATATTTAACGGTGGCTGGTCGCGGCGAACATGAAATCGTCATTGAAAAATCCCGTTTTATTTCCCACATCGCCCGGGTCGAAACCGAAGATGCCGCACAGGCCTTTATCCAGGAAATCAAGAAAAAGCACAAAGATGCTACACATAATTGTTCAGCTTATATGATCGGGGAACAAAATCAAATCCAAAAAGCCCTCGACGATGGGGAACCGAGCGGAACGGCAGGCGTCCCTATCCTAGAAGTGCTTAAGAAGAAAGAACTGAAAGACACAGCTGTTGTGGTCACTCGGTATTTTGGCGGCATCAAACTTGGTGCTGGCGGTCTCATTCGCGCTTACAGCAAAGCTACTTCAGAAGGGATAAATGCCACTGGTGTCGTCATTAGGAAACTGATGCGGGTCATTTCGACAACCGTCGACTATACCTGGCTTGGAAAATTGGAAAACGAATTGCGCTCTTCCATTTATCAAATAAAGGAAATTCAATACCTTGATCAGGTCAATATCCTTGTATATGTTGAGGAAACACAAAAAGAGACATATATCGCTTGGATTACAGAGCTGACAAATGGTCAGGGCCATATCACCGAGGAAGAAATGCTTTATTTGGAAGAGGAATTCTCCTGATATACTCCTGCATATTTTCCCTTTTTTTTGCTGTAATATAATTGAAAAGAAATATTTATTTTACGAAATTATTAAATCATTGTAAAATTAGGTGTAATATATGACGAAATATAAACTGCAGGATTCGAAAAATAGCGATATATGTCTGATGTTCGTTATTTAAAAGGAGAAGAAAAAGATGTCTACTACTAGGCGTGTTTATAAAATTAAAAAAACAAAGAAAAAAAGGCGAAAGAGGCTTTGGTTATTGCTTGTTCCCCTTCTGGTACTTGGTCTGGGGGCTTCTACGTATGCTGCAACCCTGTATATGAAAGCCCAGAATGTATTCAATGATTCCTATGACCCTGTGGAAGCTTCAGCAAAGCGAGATGCAGCGATCGACCCGCTCGAAGATAATTTCTCGATTCTTTTCATAGGAATCGATGATAGCAAGGACCGTGACTTAAAAGGAAATTCCCGGTCGGATGCTTTAATGCTGGCCACATTCAATAAAGATCAAAAATCTATAAAGCTATTAAGCATTCCGCGTGATTCATATGTTTACGTGCCAGCTAAAGGCGTAACCACGAAAATCAACGCGGCCCATGCAGCCGGCGGTCCGAAAGCGACGATGGACACCGTAGAGGAGTTACTCGATGTCCCTGTCGATTATTATGTTCGCATGAACTTCAATGCTTTCATCGATGTTGTAGATTCATTGGATGGCATCGAAGTCGACGTCCCTTATGAAATGTATGAAATCGATTCACATGACAAAAAGAATGCCATCCACCTCGAAGAAGGATTACAGACCGTTGATGGTGAAGAAGCATTAGCATTTGCACGGACACGTAAAAAAGACAGTGATATCCAACGCGGCGAGCGTCAGCAGGAAGTGCTGAAAGCCATCATTGCCAAAGCAACCTCTGCTGGATCACTAACGAAATATACAGACGTAATGGAAGCTGTCGGCGACAATATGACAACGAACCTTAAATTCTCGCAAATGAGAGGTTTCATAAAATATGTGACTACCGATAAAGGCATCAATCTTGAAACCATCAAACTTGAAGGTCAGGATTCTACCATTAACGGAAGCTATTATTATCAGCTGAACGATACATCATTAGCGAACACTAAGCTGTTGCTTCAATCCCACTTGAACCTGGGACCAGCTGAAGGCAATCAAACTGAAGCAGTTCAATCACAAATACAAGAATAAAGCGAACCCCCCACTCGTCATGAGTGGGGGGTTTTTAATGCATTATATGAAATCACAAAGAATAGCCCTAAAAAGATCAAGCCTGTATTACAAAAAAGCCACCAACCGTTATTTCAAACGATTGGTGGCTTCAATAAAACTAGCGAATCTAGTAATCTATTCCTAAATGATCATGGCTTGTTTTTAAAGTTGAGCATCTTGAGCAACGGCTGGTAGTTTGAATTGACCAAGCCAATTTTCTCCACGAAAATCTCTATGATCAGCAGAAGTCCCGTTACAAGGATCAAAGCCCCCCACATCGTGGCAAATGAAAAGATTATCGCCGCTAAACCAAAGCAAGCAGCTAAAGCATAAATGAGCAAGACAGTTTGCTTATGGGTGAATCCCAAGTTTATCAAACAGTGATGTAAATGTGATTTATCAGCAGCCGAGATCGGCTGTTTATTGACGACCCTGCGGATAATCGCGAAAAATGTATCCGAAATGGGAACACCCAAAATGATGATCGGTACGATCAAGGAAATCATCGTTACGTTTTTAAACCCTAGAAGGGAAAGAACGGCAATGATGTAACCTAAGAATAAGGCACCTGTATCCCCCATGAAAATCTTTGCCGGATGGAAGTTATATTTCAAGAAGCCAAGAGTGCTTCCAATCACGATCAATGCGACCACGGCAACAAATAGGTCCCCTTTAATAAGGGCCATAGTTGCAATTGTCACTAATGCGATCGTTGAGACACCGCCTGCAAGACCATCCAGTCCATCTATTAGGTTGATTGCATTAATGATGCTGACGATCCATAAAATGGTGATCGGTATACTGAAAACACCAAATTCAAGAGTATCGGTAAAGAACGGCAAGTTGATGAATTCCACTTCAAGACCGCCCCATAATACGATAATGAGGGCAGCCAAAACCTGGCCCAGGAATTTGGGTGCAGCTCTTAATTCAAAAATATCATCAGCCATCCCGATCAATATGATGACAAGCGCTCCCACCAGAAGGGGCAGCTGCTCCCCAAAAGGCAGCTGCTCCCCAAAATCATCCATGAAAGGCAAGAAGAGCAAGAAGAGCAAGAAGGTAATGCAAAAACTCAAAAATATAGCTAAACCGCCCATGCGCGGCATAATTTTACTATGCACTTTTCGCTCATTCGGTTTATCGGTAGCTCCTAATTTAAAGGCCAGCTTTCCGACAAAAGGAGTCAAAAAAATGGATAATAAAAAGGCTACCAACAAGGCCCCTATTAACATCAAGAACCACCTCAATTCAACTAAAAATCTAATACCCGTTACGATCTATAAGAAAACCTATATATAAATGCTTATTTTAATTTTTCATCCTCAAATAAACATTATATACGTTATTGGCTAAAATCTCTATAGAAAAGTTGTTTTTTGCAAATTTTTGTAAATCCAGCCCTATCTTTGTCAAGTCCCCCGATTTTTTTAATTCCAAAGCATTGCAGATGGCCAGCTTCAGCTGTTCGACATTGCCGATATCCGTTATCCAGCCCTTGCCCCGATCGGGAATCAATTCCTGTACACCGCCGACATCACTAGTGATTGCCGGAAGGCCGGATCTTGCACCTTCAAGTAAAACGAGTGGGAAACTTTCGCTTAAGGAAGTCAATAATGTGATGTCCCCCAACGGGTAGATTCGATCTAAATCTTCACGATACCCTAAAAAGTACACATGATCGGATAATCCCTTTTCCGAGACCATCTCTTTTAGAGCGGTTCTCCTGCTTCCGTCCCCTGCAAGGATCAGCTTCACATGGGGAAATTCCGATACCACTTCACTTAGTGCCGCTAAAGCAAATTCATGACCTTTTACCGGTTCAAGCCTTGCAGGCATGATGATGATGAAATCATCTTTCCCAAACCCGAAATCTTCTCTTTGAAACGGGAAAGGCAGTTCCTTTTCAAAGTCAATTCCGTTCAGGATCTTTGTTATTTTGGATGAATGGATTCCTTGGTCAATCAAGTCCTGCTTAAAGCGGTCGGAAACCGCCAGTATATGATCGGCATATTGGAATGACCTTACATGAAGGCCAGTAAACAATTTCCCTTTTACACCCTGCCCTAAAAAATCATGATGAGGCGAACTGTGAACAGTAAGGAGCCATGGGCATTTAATGAGGCGCTTTATAAAAGCACCATATATATTAGCCCGCGGACCATGTGTATGGATGATGTCTATATTATTTAGACGGATAAAGTCCCTTAAAGGTTTCAAAATTGAAAGGTCATATTTGGAATGTTGCTTGAAAAGTTCAGTTTGTATCCCGGAGGACATGGCCCGCCGGTATAGTTCACCATTTTCAAATACACCTAGCAAACACTCCTCTTTATTCAATTGGTTCAGTAAGGACATAATATGAAACATACCGCCGCCGGTTTCATTACCAGCGTTTAAGTGCAAGATTCTCATCCAGTCCACTCCTTATGTTCAGGAACGCTGCACCGTTTTCCTTAACCGCCGAACCTTTAATACGAATCTTGGCAGCGCAAGCATCCGTTTCCACCGTGAAGGTTGCTGGATCAGTCGGTACAACCATTCAAGACGCATTTTTTGCCAGAAAACCGGGGCGCGGTTCACCTTTCCCGCAAGGACATCAAAGCTTCCCCCTACTCCCATGAATAGCCCTTTATTGAATAACGCATAGTGTCTGGAAACCCATTTCTCCTGCCTGGGGAACCCTAATGCAGTCAATATGATGTCAGGTTCAAGTTCCGCTATCGACTTCGGCAGGGCATCATCCTTGATATCAATGTAACCATGGTTGTATCCCACCAACTCGAGACCCGGGTATAATTCTTTCACTTTCAGGGCCGCTGCTTCAATCACGTTTTCCTCCGCTCCAAGCAGATAAACCTTCAACGCTTTTTCATCAGCGACCCGAAATAATTCATTCATCAAGTCGAATCCTGTAATCCGCTCTTGTAAAGGTTGATTTAGCCATTTAGAGGCCATAATAATACCAACGCCATCAGGAGTGATGTAATCAGCCGATATAATGATGTCTTTATAGTCCTTATGTTCATTTGCATACTCGACTATTTCGGGATTTGCCGTAACGACAAACGTTTTTTCCTGATTCATCAATCTCGGATAAATCATTCTATTCATGAACTCATCCATATTGCTATCAATGAATGGTATGGTTAGTATCTCAACAAACTTCTCTGTCATTTCACTTCAGCCTTTCATATGTACTATACATCTAAAGGGTGGGGTATTATTCAAGAAATTTTTTCATACACATCATAGAACGTGATTTTTGATTCAAAGGTGGTTAATCAATTGAAGTTTATAGAAAAACAATCGTTACCCATTCTATTTCTGTGCCTGCTCATCCCATCGGCAGTGCCTCACCCTATCGCCGGTTACATGGCAACGGCGCTGATGCTCGTTTTTATCGTTATAAATAAAAAAAACCTGTTATTAATTCTATTCATTTATTTCCCTGCCCGTCCCCTATTGATGGAACTGAATAGCGGCTTAACTTATACAGGTGACCTAATCATCCTCACCTTATTCATTTCTTTGCTTATTGAAAAATTCAAAAAGAACGAATGGCCATTTTCGAAATATCATTTCACTGCGCCATTTTGGTTGTTTTGTTTAATTGGTGCCGGTGCTGCACTCATAAACGGGGTGGGAATCCTCCCCATCTTGTTTGAACTCCGTGCATTGCTTATTACATTCTTGCTTCTTTACATTATCGGTGAATTAAATCTAGAAAGAAAGGATATCTTTCGCTTTTTGAAGGTAATCCTAATATTTACTATCTTACTTAGCCTGCATGGCATAGTGGAGAAAATCTTTTCCCGTACAATCCTGCTTCCCCGCACATGGGAATTGTGGAATCTTTCTCCAACAAACCGCATGAGGATTTATGGAGCACCAGCCAATCCTAATGTATTTGCCTTATTCTTAAGCATTCAGTTATTCCTTGGTTTCTTTCTATTTCAGTCGCTGAAAAAATATAAATGGATCGTCTTTCTGGCTGCCATCCTGATTTCCGGAACGTTACTGCTTACCTATTCGCGGGGCACGATGATTGCATTCGGGTTCGCTGCGCTTGTCTTTATAATTTGGACTAGAAATAAACCATTTCTCAAATATGCTGTAGGAGCATTTTGTCTCGGACTGCTTCTTATTTATTACCCAGTTTTATTTGCATCAAGCAAAGTGGAGGTATCCGCATCGATTCCCATGGAAAACGTGGTGATCGGCAGCACTCCATCTTCCGAACACGAAGATGCCCTCTCCAATCGCTTTTCAGAAATGTTCTCTGATAAGACCCTGCACCAAAGTACGGAATGGGGCCGGTTATATGTCCTAATCAAGGGAATTGAAATTTTCAAAGATCACCCGATAATCGGCACCGGGCTAGCAACCTTCGGAGATTCTGCGACACTTTCCTTCTCCTCACCAATCTATCAGGAGTACCAAATTGGTGAAAGGATGTATACCGATAATCAATATATCCAGATTCTGGTCCAAACTGGTGTGCTCGGCTTCCTTGCAGTTCTTGCATTCATCTTTTTCACCTGCCGGAAAATCCTGAAATCGGGAAAAGGCACATTTGGGGCGTTCACCATCTGCCTGATGTTGGCCGCACTATTAGCAGGACTTTTCTACAATATTCTTGAAGATAAAACGTTTACGCTGATATTTTATAGTTGTTTGGGATTCTGTTTACAGAAGGACATCATTTTAAAGGATTGAAAATATGCCTACTCTTTCAAATGTCATTAAATCGGTCGGGCTCGTCACCATTATTGCAGCCATTGGAAAAGTCCTCGGATTCGGGCGGGAATCGATCATAGCCGCCTATTTCGGGGCATCATCCATGGCGGATGTTTTTTTCGTGGCAAGCCTCATTCCAACCATTCTTTTTACGGCTCTCGGCAGCGGTCTTCAGGCCGGCGTTATTCCTATTTACTTGGAAAAGAAAGCGGATAACCCAAAGAAGGCGGACGAATTCATCAGTGTTTTAGGTTCTTTCTTCATGCTGGTTGCCGGAGTCCTGACCATTGCCTGCATGATTTTCATAAAGCCGCTCGTCATGATGACAGCCCCGGGCTTCTCCGATTCAGAGCTTGCCCTGACGGAATCACTGACCCGGATCATGCTGCCAAGTTTACTATTTTTCACGCTTTCATACATGGCGACGGGGGTCCTGAATGCGAATAAGCGCTTTATACTGCCGGCACTCACTTCAACTGCACAAAACACGGTCATTATAGCAGCCACCGTATTGTTCGCTGCTCCCTTTGGGATTGAAGGACTGGCTTGGGGGTTTGTGTTCGGTGCAGCAAGCCAGTTCCTTATTCAATACCCATCATTGAAGAAATACGGAATCCGACCCATCGTCTCTTTCCTGCCTCACAAAAGGCAGATTGCACAAACACTGCTCACCTTTTATCCAATTATTATCGCCGCTTTGGCGATCCAGTTGAATAGTGTCGTCGATCGGATCATTGCGACTTCGCTCGAAACTGGGAGCGTATCGGCCCTTAATTATGCGAATCGCCTGCTGTGGCTGCCATTGAGCATTGTCCTCACGCCGCTGATTACCGTATTGTACCCTTCAATCGTCGAGCGCGCGCTTATAGGCTATCAATCCTTCCTTAATTTGACCTTAAAAGGGTTGAAATCACTGTTATTTCTAGCGATTCCGTTCATGGTCGTCATGTTAATCAGTGGAAACAGCCTAATCACTCTGGCTTTCCAACGCGGGGCTTTCGATGCTTCAGCAACTGATATGACTTATAGGGCATTCCTCTTTTATTCAGCTTGCCTCCCATTCTTTGCACTGAGGGATTATTTGATGAACGCCTTTTACGCCTTGAAGAAAACGAAAGTGGCCATGTATTCCTGCCTGATTGCCGTTTTGCTTAACGTGCTGCTCAGCTGGGTTCTATCACGTTATCTCGGCGTCGGTGGAATTGCTTTAGCAACAGGGATTTCCATGCTCATGCAATCTCTCTACCTTTTCGGCTACCTATGGCTGAAGACAAAAAGTACGGACAAGGCCGCTTTCAGGGATGTTTTTCAGGAAAGCGGCAAGCTTACCATCATCGGAGTCATCCTTTACGGAATCGCACACTGGATCCACCCGCTTACCCTAATGCTGCCCATAATCATGGAATTGGTGATCATCACGCTGCTGGTATTCGGATTATATCTCGCACTATCCATGCTTTTTAAAGTAGGCAGCCTGCAAGGGCTGAAAAAGATCAGATCATCAAAGTAATCCATTAGAAGAAGGAGTGCCAATATGAACATTTTAATCACAACGATTTTCAACTATCCTCATGAAGGAGGGCTATCGAGCCATATCACTACGTTAAATAAGGGTTTAATGTCACGGGGCCATAATGTGGACATATTATCTTTCTCTCAATTACCACCTTTCAAGAGGAAGATGCTCGCCCAGGCTCCAGGATTTTTGTTAAATAAAGTAAAACAGGGGAGCGGCCAGCTTTTCAATGATCGGCAACGCCAAAAATTATTGGCTTCATCTATTAACGCCTTGAAAAAGAACTATGATGTCATTAATGCCCAAGACATTTTCGCAACGCTCGCCTCCATCGAATCCGGGATACCAACGGTGCAAACCGTCCATGGATATTATTCATTCGAGGCAGTCAGCAGGGGCGCTCTTCTTCCGGACAGTGAAGAAGATTTGATCATCCGCGAGCTAGAAAGAAAAGCTTATCAGTCCGCTGCAAAAGTTGTGACGGTCGATCAAAGGATCAAAGACTATATAAATCATTTGGCACATATAGAGGCGGATACGATCAAGAACTTCATTGACGTGTCTGCTTTTAAACCGGAGATGGCAAAGCGGGAGCAAACTCGCCGGGACTTTCAAATACCGCTACATAAAAAGATGCTTTTCGTTCCGAGAAGAATGACGGAAAAGAACGGTGTCATCTACCCGCTCCTTGCTTTGCCGGAGGTGCTGGAAAACCATCCTGAAACGGTTTTGGTCTATGCGGGTACAGGGGAACAGCGAAGCCGGCTTGAGGAAACCGCAGCCAGTCTCAATATATCCGCTTCCGTACTTTTCCTGGGTTCTGTGCCGTTCGAGAAAATGCATAACCTCTATGAAGCATCGGACATCGTACTCATCCCTAGCGTTCATTCCCACGGGGTGGAAGAAGCGACTTCCATTTCCGCTTTAGAAGCGATGAGTTGCCGCTCACCCGTCATTGCAAGCGCAATCGGAGGTTTAAAGGAGATTCTCATTGATGGCGAAGATGGCCTTTTAGTAGAGGAAAAAAATAAAGAAGCACTTGCACAAGCCATCTCCCTTCTGCTTAAAGACACTGAATATGCAGCAAAGTTAGCTTCGAAAGCAAGGTGTAAAATGGAAAGCGAATACTCCCACCTTTCAGCGGCCGAGCGGTTTGAGAAAGCTTATGTTGAAGTGCTTAACTAAAAAAAGCAGACCCGAAGCCCGGGTCTGCTTTTACATTCATACCAGTGCGGAACTACGCCTTTTCATTTGCTCTTCACGGTATTTTTTCTGTTCTTGTTTAGACATGGCGTTATATTCTTTTAAGAATGCCTCATATTGCGGCATTACTTCCTTCATGGGACCGTATGCCTTTAACTCTCCATATTCAAGCCATAATGCCTTTTGGCAAAATTTCTTCATCTGACCGATTGAATGGCTGACGAAGAACATCGTTTTGCCCTTTGCCTTAAATTCGTTCATTTTCTCTAAACACTTCTCAGCAAAGTTTTTATCCCCGACTGATAAGGCTTCATCAATAATCAGGATATCTGGATCGATATGCACGGAAATGGAAAAACCAAGCCTGGACTTCATGCCGCTTGAGTATGATTTCACCGGTTGGTCAATGAACTTACCCAGTTCGGAAAACTCAATGATCTCAGGCTCAAGTTCTTTGATCCGATTTTTATCGAATCCGAGCATCAGCATTTTCAGTTCGATGTTTTCCCTGCCCGTCAACTGATTATTCAGGCCCGATGAAACGGCAATCAAGGCCGTTTTCCCATTAGTTTGGACATTTCCGTCCGTAGGCGGGACAATGCCTGCAATAATATTGGACAATGTGGATTTACCTGATCCGTTGACCCCGACAAATCCTATTACATCACCCTTTTCTGCTTCAAAACTAACATTCCTCAGAGCGAAGTACTCTTCCCCATAGCTTTTAGGCAAAAGGAGATCCAATAATTTTTCCGAGTTTTTATTATATAATTTATATTTTTTCGTTATATCTTTGACTACTACCGATTTTTCCAAATTTTCTCACTTCCAGTTTACTTAAAGTCAACAAAGCGATCTCTGAACCTGACATGCAGCGAGGAACCTATCATAAACAAGATGATAACGACTGCCCAGAAATAAAGCGTATACTCCCAATGCGCTATCAGATACCATGATTCCCCCAACAACGAAGCTCGATACCCTTCCACAATATAATATAGTGGATTCAGCTTCATGATGTTGACTATGGTAGGATGTTCCTTAGCATCCATTACCCAAAGGATTGGTGTTAAATAAAACATGACTTTCATTAAGGACACGATGATATTATGAACGTCACGAATGATGGTTGATAATGTTGAAGTGATTAAACCCAATGAAAATAACAGCAAGACCGTCGCTGCAACATAATACGGCAGTTGCAAGATATAGAGTGTAGGGAGGTAACCTGTAAACCCTAATAGGATGATGATGACTCCCAGCAGCATGAGATGCTGATACAACTTAGCAAAGATGACATACGATGGAATCACACTCATCGGAAAGCTCATCTTGGATACCATATTCATTCGGGAATAGACGGATTTGGACGTTTGGGTTATGGCCGGGTTCACAAAGAACCAGACAACGATCCCTGCCATCAGCCATGGAAGGAAATCATCCCCGCGATTTAAGATGATAAATCCAAATACAAACCAATAAATCGCAATCTGTATCATAGGATTGATGATTTCCCATAGGACTCCCAGGTAGTTACTGCTGTTGGCACTTTTCACCTCATAAACAGATAAACGCCTTACTAAATAAAAATGTTTGATTTGTTCTTTTAAAACGGTCAAAGCTGAACTCATAAATTACACAGACCTTCCTAAAAACACTTTTTCTACGACACGGCGTGAAGCCTGGCCATCCTCGAGTGCACAAAACCGCTCGTGAAAATGATTGAAATCATTGGTATTTTCATATTTCATCGTCTTGATACTATCAATGACCGCATCAGATGTTTTGACTAACAAACCTGGTGCATTCTTTTCGAAATCAAAGTAAAATCCGCGAAGCTTATCCCTGTAATTTTCAATATCATATACATAGAAAAGCATCGGACGCTGTAAATTTGCGTAATCAAAGAATACGGATGAATAATCGGTTATTAATAAATCCGAAATAAGATACAAATGACTAATATCTTCGTAACTGGATAAATCATAGGCGAATCCTTCATACGCTGATAAATCCAAGTTCTCAGAAACCAAATAATGAAGACGGAGCAAAATGACATACTCCTCCCCCAATTCCCGTTTCATTCGATCCAGATCCAGTTTTATTTCGAACTTATATTTTCCCTTGCTATAAAACTCATCATCCCTCCAAGTGGGGGCATATAAAACGATCTTTTTCTCTATTGGTATACCCAACTTCTGTTTCAATGAGTCGATTGTATCACGATTATTCCCGTTGTAAAGGATATCATTCCGTGGATAACCGGTTTCCAGAATTTTAGAGGCATCGACATTGAAGGCCCGGGCAAAGATTTCACTTGAATAAGCATTCGGTGAGATTAAATAATCCCATTTACTTGATTCGGCATGGAAATTTTCTTTATATTTATCCGTCGTCGTTCCAGGCATATGAACTTCATTCATATCCGCCGCAAGCTTCTTTAGTGGAGTACCATGCCACGTTTGCAAATAGATCGTGTGCTTCGGCTTCGGAATCCAAAGCGGAAGCCTGCTGTTCGTCACCCAATAACGGGCCCTTGTCATTTTGAGCAGCCAACTGAATGAAAAACGATCGAGATATGGAATGCCTGCCTCTTCGAAAAGAGCAGCATATCTTTTATCCACGCTCCAATACATTTTATATTCAGGATGGTTACTCTGCAAGTATTCATAAATCGCCCGGGGATTACAGCTATACTGCTTGCCCAAAAAGCTCTCAAAAATGACAAGCTTCTGGTCCACTGGCAACACTGTGCCCGCCAATGCAAAAGCCATTTTATATCCTCTTAAAATAATTGCTTTAGCCTTATTTTTAACTAGCGATAGAAAGGAAGGTCTCTTTGAGGTTTGTACATTTTCATTTGACATATCCGATCTCCCTTTTTATTGATTAATGATCATTTCAAACTAAAAATAAGCTCACCCAATAAAAGGGAGAGCTTATTTTTGGCGTACTTCTAACAGCTACTCCAAAGACTTAATTGCCAGTCCCAAATTATTTGCCACTGTTGTATAAAACTCCACATTTTTCTTATTATACGTCATCTTATTTTTCAGGATCCTTTTAATATTCATCAATTGATAATCATTGTAGCGAATGAACACTGTAAATAATGACATTTCCATTTTATCAATTTCTTCTAAAGAAACAGTAAATTGACCTATATTACCGTCTATTTGAACTCCGCAATTGATTTCATTGTCCACTCTTTTTCGATCACGTATCAATACAGAATCTATGTTGTCTATATCATCACCATAAATCTCAAAACTTTGGTGATAGACATTATCCATGATAAAGGAATCCATTGCACGGGCAAGCATCGGTATCCTGACAAAGCGATACTCGTCTTCCAGAAATGGAAGTTCATAATATGGTAAACCATCTTTAATATGATACTTTTTATTGGAATCTCGCTTTAACCATTCAAACAACTTTACGAAATCCTCAATGCGATCGCCCATGAATAATTCAAGAGCCAATTTATAAACAGGCACCTTAAATTCATTCTTAAAGTCATATGACAGGTTATTCGCAGTTTCGACAGCTTCCCTTAATATTTCTATAAAATCTTCTTTATTCTTGGATTTCACAAAAGTTTGGCTGTCGAACGTTTTTACAATATCGTACTCATAAATCCGGTTAAGGGCCACCTTTTTCAATTCAATGGCAATGTCCTTGGATTGAATATACTTTATTATGTCGATATCCGCTTTCCTTTTTTCCAACACATTCGTAACACGTGTTAAGGAAGAGGGATTTTCTGAAGTCCTATTGACATAATAAATAGGCTTTTTAGTAGTTGATACTGCTCTGACTTTAAAGAAAACATCAGTAAAAAACCATTTATCTTCACCGAATTTCATATTCGGAAAACCAATTTCATTTTCTTTAACCATAGGCAGATTCATCATCCTGGCCGTTGGACCCATATGATAAAAAAAGTGCGGAACATCCATTGGGGTGATGCTTCTTCTTTCTTTAATGGAAGCAAACTCACCGATGACACTCTCTGCCTCAGATTCGACTTTTACCGTTTTGCCCACTACATAATCATCACCGGTTTCCTCCAGGATATTATAGAGGCTTTCCAGTCCATCATGGGCAAGCCAGTCATCCGCGTCTAAAAAAGTTATATATTTGGATGTTCCCAACTCTATTCCAATATTTCTGGGGGTCCCAGGTGACCCATTATTTTCTTGAAGAGTAACTGAACAGATATTTTTATATTTAGCTGTATACTCCTGAATGATTTTATTGGTAGCATCAGTCGAACAATCATCAATAATGATATATTCAATCTGATCTATACCCATTGTCTGATTTATTACTGATTCAATTGTTTTTCTGATGAATTTTTCAGCATTATAAGCAGCCGTGACTACAGTGACCTTTTTTTCTTTTCCTAAAAATTTATTCCTTAAGCCTACAGGGTTATTTTTTATTGAAATATTACCGCTCTTTAAAAGTTCCCTCGCCTTTTGACGTACCAAGAAATTCATACGATTCCCTCCTTATAAGTAGAGGTAACATAGATGTTTCTATCAGTCAGCCAGTTACCAGTTACTTAAAAGCAACAATACCCTTTATTTCAGGAATCAATCATTAAAAAATTTATCCACGATTCTCTGTGTAGCTTTACCATCCTCTATTCCACAATACTTCTCTCTAAATAAACCATATCTCTCTTTGTATTGCATGTTTATTTCATCAATATTGGTAATAGTATCGATAATCTCCTCAGTCGTTTTTAAAAATGGACCTGGTGCTTCCTTTTCAAAGTCCATATAGAATCCGCGGATGTTATCTCTGTAATCTTCCAAGTCATACGTGTAGTACAAAATCGGCCGGGCAGTATTAGCAAAATCGAACATTACGGAAGAATAATCCGTAATCAATATATCAGAAATCAGGTAAAGTTCCTGGATATCTGAATAATTGGATACATTTATCACGAAATCCTCGAATTCGCTCGGAATGCTGAGATTATTACTTATAACAACATGCATCCTTAACAACAGGATATATTCATCCCCTAGTTCTTCCTTCATTCTTTCCAAATCAAATTTCAGCTCGAAAATGAATTTATTGTTTTTCGAAGTTTGATTATCCCGGAATGTAGGAGCATATAAGATGACTTTTTTCCCTTTTGGTATCTTCAGTTTTTCCATCACTGAGTCGGCAACCATTGAAGCATCTTCCTTGTAAAACAAATCATTTCTCGGATATCCCGTTTCCAATATTTCCCCTTCATATTTGAAAGCACTTCTGAAGGCTTTGGATGCGTATGGACTTGGTGATATTAAGTAATCCCATGTTCTCGTTGCACCATGCACCCGATTCAAGTACCCCTCGTCTCTTCCTTGAATATTATCGATATCAAACAGCATTTTTTTCAAAGGGGTTCCATGCCAAGTCTGAATATATGTCGTTTCCTTCCTTTTGCTTAAATAAGTAGGGAAGTTTTGATTATTTATCCAATAACCTGCTTTGGCCAAATAATAATAATATTCCGGGCTTAGGCGTTTGATCAGCTTCGTGTTCTTTCCTTTTATCGGTAAATTACCATTATACACCCAAACTTTTTTATATTTATTATCCCTTTTGACCAGTTCTTCATAAATATATTTGGGGCTATCGGAGAATTGCTTCCCTATCCCACTTTCAAAAAGAATAAGGTTCCGGTCAACCGGTATGATCCTGGACATGATTTTATAAACTTTTTTCATGACAGGGAAATACTGTTCACTTTTCCTAAATCGATTCATAATGAGTTTTGATATCGGGTGGTTATATAATTTAATAAGTGAATTCTGATCTTTTTCTGCATGTTTAATCACTTCGAATATCCTTGAATTAGAATGGACATCCCGATATTTAATAAAACGGTTGGCCTTATCGATATACTTTTTCTTCATGACAAAATCAGTGTTGGCGTATTCGGCTAAAACACCCAACAATCCATCCAATTCATCAACGATTTCACCCGGAAGATCGTTATCCAAATCCAAATGTGACGGTCTTTTCCCTATGAAACGATCTCTATCAAATTGATAGTAAATAACCGGTTTATGCAGGAAACTAAAGTCGAAAGCAACACTTGAATAGTCCGTGATCATAATCGCGCTTTCCTTAATTAACCTTTGGACATCCACTTCACCCTGACTAATCACCCGAACAGGGGCATCTTTAAAATAAGACGTGAATTTCTGCATATTAGGGTGAAGGCAAAAAATGATTTCAAACCCATTATTTTTAGATAACTCATGTAAAACCGGGTGATTCACCAAGTTCTGATACCTTTCGAAATACTCGCTTTCCAAAAATATTTCATCGGATGTAATCCAATCTCGCCATGTCGGAATGATCAGTAATTGCCGCTTTGTTAAAACATCATCCTTAAATAGTGAGTCGAACCTAGAAAGTCCGGTCGTGAATACTTCCTTCTCGTTGTATCCAAAATCCGTTACGATCATATCCTTTTCGAAGTCTGAACTAACTAGAAAAACATCCGTACTAAAACCGGAGGATGCATTTTTGCCGTAGTTTGCAACCATGTTCTTAGTGCCCATAACACCATGTTGAAGAAATACCTTAACTCCCTTAACACGATTTTTAAATTCAGATGTTCTTAAAGGATATAAATAATCCGGATGATGTGATGAAATGATACGTGTCGATTCCATTGTCTTTTTAATATGATCCTTTGACTTGAAATAAAGGATATTTCCAAAGGGCTCGACGTTCTTGGCTTCCACGGAATTTTCTTCTATTACATAATAGACTTCTTTTTCAGGGTGGTTTTCCCTCATATATTTAAAAAAGTGATATCCGGTATCTTGGGCCTTATAAGTTCTTTCGCCAATTAGCCAAACATCCTTTTTCTTTTTAAATAGGGCCAAAAAACGCCTCCATCCCATCATCTTTTTTAGATATCGATAACTTTCCGTAGAGAAGTTAAACACTTCCAAAGATAAATTGGATGCTTTAAAGGTATAATATGGATTGATGATGGCCACTCCATTATTCGAACTCACATCGGTCTTTTTTGTAAATAATTTAGTTCTCGTGGTCGGTCTTCCGACGCGTACCATTTTCGGCTCTTCCTGATCATGTAAATGTAATTTCATGTAAATATCATAGACATCATCTTCCAAATCCACACTGACTAATTGTTCTAAATCCAATTTCAAATCATATATATAACGATTCAGTCCAAATTTCTTAATATTCATTTCCTTATTATGAATAAAAGATAGATTGGCCTGATATTCTTTGCCACTTTGTCTTCCTCTAACTAGGCCCTCACCTTTTATGATCACGGAATGCTTGGTGAAGATTTGACCATTAACATGCATGGTCTTCGAATTGTTTTTCATTTTTTCAATTTGAGACTTAATTTGAATTTTAGGGGTTTTATTGATGTAAAGAGATATATTTCCTTTATTCGTTATCGAGAATATACCTTGTTTATCTTCATAGGTGTAAATACTTAAATTGTTCGTGTACGTCTCCTGAAAACGCCCTAGACGAATTGGAAATTCAATATGAACCTGTTCGTTCTCTTCTACATATTCAGCTTTATGTTCGATATTAAGTATTGTTTTCTTACTCAGCTTTTCAATCGGAACGGCTACCTTTATATAACAGTCATAAACAGTCGGTTCATCATCTGCTAATTTCCGCATTAAATCTTTCATATCTACTTTAAAATCAAATTTAGACGAGCTCACCGATTCAGCTATTTTTATTTTCTGATCTTCGTTTTCCCTAGAATATAGCCATAGTTCTTTTGCGCAATAATGTTCTATTGAAAATTCTCCTTTAATCAATAGCATATTTTCCTCTTGCGCAATGGTCAGAACTTGTTTCAGCTTAATTTTAGGCGTTTTTTTTGCTTTCCCTTTTCCAAGAAGCTTTTTAATCATTTTAGACCACCTATAACAAATTATTTATTTAAATAAAAATGAATCATTCATTGTACTTTAAAATCATAAACTTTTTTTGGCTTTTCCTCAATATCATTAAACATACAGGTGGATTTCCCTTAATTACCCTTCAATTCCACCTATGAACAAAAAAGAAAATATCCAGGTGATTCATTGTCGTACCAAAACAAAAAACCGCAAAAATCAAATGCATGTCCTTCCATGTTGCCAGAATAGAAAGGGAATAGCAAAAACATGTCTTTCAATTACAAAGAAGTCTTCTTACTATCAAAGTGAACGCTTTCAAAACAGGTCAACCGTTTATATTTCCCCCTCATTAAATGGTTCCATAAAAGTTAAGCGATAGATTTATGGCCGATAGATACCCATCCTCTGTCCTTCACCTTCCACTTTTAGAAAACAGGATTTATGAAGCTCCTCTAGTTGTTCTCTCCTAAACGTGGTAAAATTGTGAGTGGCTTTTCTGATTGCAGCAAGAATGATGAAATCTTTTTTCATTCATTAATGTGAGGGGAATTATTTTTAAATACCATTAAGTATAAATCCTTACATTAATTATGGACACTTTATTATGCCCTTCAGAGTCATACAAATTAGTCAACATTTAATTTTAACTTAAAAAATAATATTTACAAGAATCATCAATGTAAAAAATTGTGGTTTATTTGTAAAAAAATTGTGGTTTATTTGTAAAGCTATTAAGTTATAATTAGTTAGAGAATGTCATTGCCTAAAAAATACAGGAAAACAACAAGCGGAATAAAAGAGCTGGTTGCCTGTTTTATTGTTCCATTTCATATTCTAATAGACCAAATATATATTAATTTGATTGAATAACAGTTCAAGAGTCTTAAAGGAGGAATAAAAATGAAAAAAGTAATCACTTACGGAACCTTTGATTTGCTTCATTGGGGTCATATCAATCTATTAAAACGTGCTAAAGATTTAGGGGATTATCTGATCGTTGCCATTTCTACGGATGAATTCAATGCTTTAAAAGATAAAAAAGCTTATCACAGCTTTGAAAACAGAAAAATGATCCTAGAATCAATTCGTTATGTGGATGAAGTCATACCTGAAGACAATTGGGAACAAAAGAAGGAAGACATCGTTCGCGAAGGTGTGGATATCTTTGTAATGGGTGATGACTGGAAAGGCCAATTCGATGAATTATCCGAAGTTTGTGAAGTGGTCTACCTTCCAAGGACAATCGGCATTTCGACTTCCCAAATTAAAGATGACCTTCTACAAGTTACTAATGGCTAAAGAATTCGCGATAGGGATTTATCTTTTTTGTTTCAAAGTTTTATTCTCTATCTTTAAACTTTTCCCTTTATATGACAAAACGACCTTTGTCACATCATTCGGGGACAATTGCCAATATATCGCAGATGAAATGGACAAGCAGGACATTTCCGTTCAAAAGGTATTTTTAATGAAATCAAGCAGTTCTATACAAGTTAAGGACGATGGGGAAACCATCGTCCTTCCGTTTGAATCAAAAAATATCAGTGCCATGTTCCGATCGATTTATCATCTGGCTACATCAAAATGGATTATCATCGATAATTATTTTGGCTTTCTTTCAGCCATTTCATTCAAAAAGCAAGTGACATGCGTGCAAGTGTGGCATGCGGCCGGTGCCGTAAAGCAATTCGGAGCAAAAGACCCTTCCATTAAAAACCGTTCAGCCGGTGCAAGGAAAAGATTTTTTGAGGTATATGGTAAGTTCGATTATGTTACGGCAGGTTCAGAGAGAATGGCCGAGATTTATCAAGAAAGTTTCCAACTGCCGGCATCCCATATCCTAAGGACCGGGATCCCTCGGACCGATTTCTTTTTTAATGATGAATCAAAAAGGACTGCCCGTAATGCTTTGCTGACCAAGTATCCAGAACTTGAGCATAAGAAAATCATGTTATATGCCCCTACATTTCGTAATGACGGCTTGAACAACGGAGAGATTGCTCTTGATTTGGAATTGCTCTACAAGGAACTTAAGGGCGAAAATTATGCGTTATTGCTAAAGCTGCATCCAGCTGTAAAAGCAGAGCATGATTTACAAGATAAATTCCCGGGATTCATTTACCCTGTCAATAGTGACTTTCACGTTAATCAACTGCTGATCAGTACGGATCTTTTAATAACCGATTACTCATCGATTCCATTTGAATTCTCTTTTTTGGGAAGACCCATGATATTCTTTGCATATGACTTAGAAAAGTATGTGCAGGAACGGGGATTCTGGGAGGATTACTCTTCTTCCATGCCCGGACCCGTGGTATCCACCACGGAAGAGCTCTTGAGGAAAATCCGTACCGCCGATCATTCATCAATGAAGATCGCTTCCTTTAACCAAAAATGGAATGAATACTCCACGGGAAATTCAAGCAGGAACTTAGTTAATTTCCTTTATAAATAAAACCACCCACTTCGTAAAACGAAGTGGGTTTTCTATTTTTCCATAACCACTGAGCGGGCATGCACGCCCTACAAAAAGGTACATTTTTTTCATAAAGTGACAAAGGGAAACACCACGCTCCGAAATGTGAAAAAAGACTCACAATATAGAAAATATTGTAGATTACAATACTCAAACGCCACCAATATAAACCAGTAAAATACTACTATTTTCCCCTTGTAACAAAAATGTAATATGTTTAAACCCATTTATTTTGTTAGAATAGGGAAAAAGACATATTCGAGGTGGAAAACCGTGAAAAAAAGTGTTGTCGCATTTTCGACATTAGCCATTTTATCTTCGACTTTTGTTTCTCCTGCCCTTGCCGGTACATATACAGTCAAAAGCGGTGATAACCTAAGTAAAATCGCCCAAAATCATAATACGACGGTAAAAGACTTAAAACAGCTTAATAACTTAAAATCAGACTTTTTGAGAATCAATCAAAAATTAATTACACCCAACTCCAAAACAACATCAAATGCTCCTTCAGTTTCCATGAAAACAACAAAGAAAACCACATATACCATTGTTTCAGGTGATACCTTAACCAGGATAGCAAACAAGCATAACCTTACACTTGCTGAATTGATGAAAATGAATAACTTAAAATCCGATAGAATTTATGCAGGCGCCAAACTTATCGTATCCAAATCAACCACCACCACTACCATTGATTTACCCGGCAGCTCCAAACCATCCAGTGGTACACAGACCCCAGCCAATTCGTCTACATACATTGTGGTAAAAGGTGATACTCTTTCCAAGATTTCCAGAAAAACAAACTTGACTGTAGCCCAGCTTAAATCGATCAACTCGCTAAAGTCCGATTTAATCAGAGTGGGGCAAAAACTGAAATTAAGTACCTCGGCAAGCACTGCCCCTGCAGATAAAAACGATGGTGGAAAAGTGGAAGCCCCAAGTTCAGGAAACAAAGTGGCCAAGCTCGTTTCCGAAGCAAAGAAATTGATTGGCACACCTTATTCGTGGGCGGGTTCCTCCCCATCAGGATTCGATTGCAGCGGTTTCATCTACTATACGTTCAAGAAGGCTGGGTATGATGTTCCAAGGCTTTCATCGTCCACCTATTATGATATGGGCAAAAAAGTTACTTCACCGAAAAGCGGCGATCTTATCTTCTTTGCAACGGGTTCCAATAAATCAGTCATAAGCCATATGGGAATATACTTGGGCGGCGGGGAATTCATTCATGCCTCATCAAGTAAGGGAGTAACGATCAGTACTACTTCAAACTCTTATTTCAAAAGTAAAATCATCGGTTATAGAAGTTTATAAGATTCACTTGCCAGACTTTCTCTTAAAGTCTGGCAAATTTTATGAAAAGATTCATAACTTCTTTAACTATGCTATACAATTTTGGAAAAAAATGAATGATGTGTAAACGAAGGAATTCAGAATCCTTCGTTTTTTTGAATGAAAAAAAGGTAAATATGCACTCTAACTACAAAAAGAAACTATTCTATTTTTGACAAAAAAAAGGTATAGTTAAAAATACCGACTAGGTACTTTTTCACACCTTCCATTTTGTGGGATGGTTAAGGGAGGAATATTAAATGAGATCCGAACATAAAAAAAAGAAAAAGAAACGCAAAACGTTTAAAATAATCGGCTTCACCCTTCTTATCCTTATCATTGGCGCAGGTGTTTATGGCGCTTCAGTATATCAATCATTAGCCGGTGCGATCAGCACTATGCAGGGCACAGCCCATAAAACGGATAAACGTGTAGAGGACATCAAGTTCAAAAGCCAAGATCCATTTTCATTACTAATTCTTGGTGTGGATGAAAGAAAAAATGACTCAGGTCGATCAGATACGATGATTGTCATGACCGTTAATCCTAAAAAAGAATCGATTGAATTATTGAGTTTACCGAGAGATACCCGTACAGAGATTGTCGGTAAAGGTATAAATGATAAAATGAACCATGCCTATGCATATGGCGGAGTGGCCATGTCGATAAATACAGTGGAATCCTATTTGGATATTCCTATTGACTATTACGTCAAAATGAATATGGAAGGCTTTCAGGATATCGTGAATGCCGTTGGCGGTGTCACGGTCGATAATGATATGGACCTTGCCTATAAAGGATATACCTTCAACAAAGGTACAATCGACTTAAATGGTAAAGAGGCCTTGATTTATTCCCGAATCCGTAAAGAAGATCCCCGCGGGGATTATGGACGGCAAATGCGGCAACGCCAAGTTATCCAAGCTGTCATGAAAAAAGGGGCAAGCCTATCAACACTTACCAATTATGACGATATATTCGAAGCTTTAGGTAAAAACGTGGAAACCAATTTAAGTTTCAATGAAATGTTGAGCATTCAAAATAACTACAAATCATCCCTCAAAAATATTGAACAATATACACTTGAAGGTGACAATCAACGGGTAGATGGCGTTTGGTACAACATCGTTCCAGAAGATACAAAGCTTGAAGCCCAAAATCGCATTAAAACACATTTGGGATTATAATGGAAGGAGGATGACTTTTATCAGTCATCCTCTTTTTTTACCTCCTTCTCAATTTTTTTAAAGTAATCGGAACGTATCACCTGATCACTCAGATCAATCTCCTTTTGATCTTCTGGTGAAAATCCTTCGACCTTGCCTTCCCCATTTATTTTCATTTGAGAACCATAATCCCCTTTTAATATCAAGGCATCACCCTCTTCGCCATCCAGCATGCTCTCTCCAAAGTATGAAGAACTCTTTATATTGAACAAATCATATAGAGTGGGCAGAATATCGATTTGGCCCGCCACCTTATCAATCGTTCTCCCTTCCATATCCTCCTGATAAATGATCACGGGAATGGGCATATATTTTTTAATCCACTCTTCATTGCTAATTTTACTACCATAATACGCTTCAACCTCGTGTTTATCTTTCAAGAATAGCCCATCATGATCTCCGTAAATGACAATTACGCTGTCTTTCAACTTCCCGTCATCCTTCAACTTCTTCACGAAATCCCCGATAGCTGAATCTGTATAATGAATGGCTTCGAAGTATTTAGTCAGGTAACTATTTTCTTTTCCAACTTCAGGCTTCATTGTTATCTGTTCCTTCGGCAGTGAAAAAGGTACATGGCTGGTCAAAGTAACGAAAAAAGCGTAATAGGGGTTTTGTTTATCTTTTAAGAAATCATAGCTTTGATTAAAGAAACTGCGGTCTCCCAAGCCCATCGAAATCATCTCATCCTGCTTCATATCCTCTATGGAAAGATAGTCATCAAAACCTAGCGAGGGATATGCATGCTGCCTATTCCAAAAGTCTTCTTCATCTCCGTGGAAAGCAAAACTTTGATAATCCGACGTCTTTAATTCCTTGGAAAGACCAGGAAAATCATTATAAGGGAACCGAAAAAAGGTCGCACCTTGCTTTAAAGGAAATAGTCCGGTATTCACGATAAGCTCTCCATCAGATGAATTTCCAAATACCGTCTGCGGATATACATGCGGGAAATACAATCCCCCTTTCGCCAGTCCATTCATGAATGGCGTGACCTCCTGCCCGGCACTGGTTTGAAAGAGCGGAAACGACTGTAAAGATTCCACCTGAATGATAATGAGATTCTTCCCCTCCAAGGATCCTGAATGGGCATTTTCCTTTCTTTTCTTTTTATTGAAGTAATCAGAAACGGCCTTCTTTTCTTCCGAAGACATTTCATCCCTTCCCGAGTCAGTAAAATAGGCATACGTATCCAATGCATGATGGCCGATAGGGCCCCAGGTTCGTAAGAAGGTATTTGCCTCATAACGCCGGGTTATATCTACTTTGTCGATAAAGATATTCTTGACTGGTTTTAATCCTGCTATCATCAGGAATATTACGGCCGGCACAAGTGCCATATGCTTGAGGGGGTATTTTTTCTTCACAAAAGATTCAGCAATTGGAATGCCTGCCAGAAGAAAGATTGCATCCTTGATTTCCATCATACTGAATATACTTTCACCTAGCCCATTCAGATTGCTTTTTTGCATCCACATATAGGATGTTATAGGTGTTGAATAATAACGATAAAACCAGATGTCCCCAAGGAAAAAGACCATGATCGAAAGAAGGAAAACTGAAAAAACGATGCCCTTTACGATTCCATTCGATATCCATTCCTTCAGATAAACAACAAAACCGGCAGCACCGATGATTATCGTAATTATTCCAATAGAAAGATCGTTACCCATCCTATCATTCGTATAAATGAAAAGTATGGACACGATTGAGAATGACAATAACTCAAATAGCCTCTCCTTCAAGCGTCGATTACGGTTATTCTTCATGTTCCTGCCACTTTCCTCTTCATTATTTCCAAGCCTTGGTTAGGCTAGATTGCGGAAGATTACTTATAAATATTACTTAGCGTTACCATTTATGAGAAATTGCACACAGAAAATGGCATAAATATTTGGTGCTACTGACCTCCCTTATAAACAAAAAACCTTCATCACTAAAAGGATGAGGGCTTTGCTTTGGCGCTCCGGCAAAAAAGCTGCCGATTGCCGCTAGACTCTTGCGGTTGTTTTTCTACTTTCTCTTCATTTCAAAAGCAATCTTCCAACCTTCATCAGGAATCGATTCCGCCAACATATCCCCTTCCTCGAACAAGAAACGCCATGGCATGCTTGAAAGTGCCGGTATCTCACCAAGCTCTGTGAGATCGAATGTCTTTTTCACAAGGAGTTTTCCATCTCCATCAACTAACAGTAAATCCACGATATCAAAACTGACGGCTTTATCTATTGAATTTCGCAGAAAAGCCACTATGATGACATCATCTTCCACCCTAGTCAGCTTGATGCCGGATATTGAAATTTGGTTCGGTTTTAATGCAGGCAGCCTTTGATGGTGGAATTTATATACATATTCCTCTTGCTTGGAAATATCCCACCCCTTGTGAAACATCAGGACAGTATGAACGGTGTCATTCTGATCTGCTAACTTAGGTACATCTGAAGCTGCATTATCCCTTTTTCCAAATAAACTCATCGTTCCTCCCCCTCCAAAGAAGCTGCATCTTGCTGATTGCTTTTCATATATTCCATAAAACGGATGCTTATCTCCGCCTCAATTTTACTTAATAGAAGGTTGAATTGACTGAGAGCTGCTTTTTCAAACAACGCATATGGGTCCTGCTGACCATATTCGCTTAAACCAATGCCTTCCTTCAAACTGTTCATTTCATCTAAATGGTTCATCCAATTTGTATCGATGTGCTGCAGCATGAAAGCGCGCAACTGGTTTCCCCATTCTGCATCGTCTTGAAAGATCACCAGTCTCGATTCCCATTCACCTAAAGCCTCCAACACCCTTCCTTCAATTTGGCCTTCTATATCCTTCAAATCACTTTCCTGCCAACCTAACGACAGCAAAACAAAGGTTAGCTCCTCAATTAAGGCAGAGGAGTCAGGCTCCGCTATATGTTCACGGTCATATTTCACTGTGAGCCGAGTAATGTATTTTACGATGTATTCAAGTAAAATGGCCGAAATCCGTTCAGGCTTCATATCAAGAATCCGATCTCTCATTGCATAGATGATTTTACTCTGCTCATTTAATGCATGTTCCAACTTCAATAAGTGATATCGGCTTGATTGATGCATCTGCTCTACCGTTTCCTGAACCATTTTAACGAATTTATCGGGTGCAGGGCCCAGCACCACCCCATTTTCATCCGTTTTGATTTTCTTGATATAACGTCCCATTTCTTCTTCATCATAGTAATGAAATAAATCATCTTCCAAAGAAATGATGAATTGTGTTGAACCAGGATCACCCTGCCGCCCGGAGCGTCCTCTTAACTGCATATCGATCCGACGGCTTTCGTGTCGCTCCGTCCCGATAATATGAAGGCCGCCCAATTCCTTGACATCATTCCCAAGTAATATATCCGTCCCTCTCCCAGCCATGTTCGTGGCCAGCATCACCTGTTTTTTTTGCCCGGCATTCGCAATGATCTCCGCTTCATCCTCTTCCGTCTTCGCATTAAGGATTTGATGTTTAATTTTCCGATTATCCAGTTGAACCGAAATTTTTTCAGATTGCTCAATGGAGGTCGTCCCGATCAGGATAGGTCTGCCTTCATCATGGATCCGTTTTACTTCCGTAACGATTTTGTTGATTTTGCTTGTTTCATCTTTATAAAGCAAATCAACCTCATCCACTCGAATAATTGGCTCATTAGTTGGAATTTCAATGACGGGGAGCTGATATATTTCCTGGAATTCAGACTTTGATGGTATGGCACTCCCTGTCATCCCAGACATTGAATGATATAATCGAAAATAATTTTGGACGGAAATCATAGCCTGTGTTTCATTCTCTTCGGAAATCTCCAATCCCTCTTTTGCCTCAATGGCTTGATGCAGCCCGTCACTGAAGCTTCGCCCTTCCATCACCCTGCCTGTGAATTTATCGATGATTGCAATCTTTCCATCGATGACAATGTAGTCCACATCCAATTTCATGATTGCCCGCGCTTTCAGCGCCTGTGTAACATTATGTAATAACTCTTGATGCTCCATTCCATACAGATTGTCGATGCCAAAGGCCTCTTCAATCTTGGAAGCACCTTGATCCGTGAAGAAGGCGGACCTTGACTCGACGGAAATCTCGTAATCATCCTTTTCTATAAATGTCTTCATGATTTGCGCCGTGATCTGGTAAAGCTCAGTCCCGTCGTTTGCCCTGCCCGCAATGATTAATGGTGTCCTCGCTTCATCAATCAAGATGCTGTCAACCTCATCGACAATGGCAAATCGGTGTCCTCTTTGAACCTTGTCTTCCCTTCGATAAACCAGATTATCACGCAAATAATCAAAACCGAACTCTGTTGCCGTCCCATACGTGATATCTGCCGCATATGCTTCACGTTTCGCGGAAGGTCCCATTTGGGAAATGTTCAAACCGACCGTCAATCCTAGAAATTCAAGAATTTGTCCCATTGACTCTTTATCACGTTTGGCCAAATATTCATTGGCCGTTATTATATGGACACCGTTACCGAACAGTGCATGTAAATAGCTAGGCAATGTAGAGACAAGCGTCTTTCCCTCGCCCGTATTCATTTGGGCAATGCCCCCTTCACTCAGGACAAAACCGCCTGCAAGCTGAACATCATGGTGCCTAAGATTCAATACTCGCTTGGAAGCCTCCCTCACGACCGCAAAAGCTTCGGCTTGTATATCCAAAATATTATCACCAGCATCCAAAATGCTTTTAAATCTATTCTTCATTTCGCTTAATTCCAGATCTGAATATTTTTCATATTTACCCTCTAGCCGATTCACTTCTTCTACCAACTTATAAATTCTCTTCAAGTCTTTAGAACCTTCTTTGAAGAACTTTTTCATACTGGATAGCATGGGGTTTTCTCTCCTATTAATTCAATTGACCTTTAGTGAAATTATATCAGTTATGTATTTACTGTTTATAAATTTCCGCCTTCATATTGTAATTATATAGAAATTCTTTATTTTTTTGAAAGACAAATTATACAAAAACCGACTCGATGCCGCTAACCATGCTAAAAAGACTAGCTCCATCCTTAATATCAGGGAGGAGTTTTTTTATCGATTTAAACAAATAATAGGAAGACTTTCACCCAATGGAGGATTTCAGATGAATAAGACATCCAGATATAAACTCGTACAGCCGCCACACCGCTTTGGATTATTCGTTCTTATAATTTTCTTTATTAGCATGAGCCCCCCTATTCAAGCAGAAACAAGAACCCCCCCCAAGAATGTCATATTGCTGATTGGCGACGGCATGGGGCTAGGGGCAATAGAAATTGCCCGGCAATTGGAATATGGAAAGACAGGTGTACTACATTTGGAAAAACTGGAGCATGTCGCCCTGATGCGCACCTATTCCGCCAATAATTACGTCACTGACTCGGCGGCAGGAGGGTCGGCGATTGCCACTGGTATAAAAACCAACAATGAATCAATCGGTGTCGATGCCAATGGTTCCGAGGTGGATAGTGTATTGGATGCCTTTCAGAACAATGGCAAAAAAGTCGGGATCATCTCAACCAATATGGTAGTCGATGCCACACCCGCTGCCTTTGGTGCAAGTGTGCCTAACCGCTGGACAGGTGGCGCAAATATCGCGAGGCAGCTCTTTGATAACAGGATTGACGTCATTCTCGGCGGTGGTGCCAGCTATTTCGAGGCGGATAAGCAGAATGGCGAGGATTTAATTGCCAAATTTAAACAAGCTGGCTATGGGATTACGACGACTAAAGAAGAACTTAGTTCCATTAATAATCCGGCAAAACTTTTAGGATTATTTCACCCTACCTATATGAATTTCAAACTGGATAAAGAAGTATTACATTCCCAAGAGCCATCCCTCCCCGAAATGACATCCAAAGCATTGGATATTTTATCCCGGGGTGATAAGGGATTCTTCTTGATGGCCGAAGGTGCGCGTATTGACCATATGGAGCATGCAGCCGACATCACTGGAATATGGAAAGAAACAATCGAATTTGACCAAACCGTAAAAGAGGTTGTAGATTGGGCAAAAAATCGAAATGATACGTTGATCGTTGTACTTGCAGACCACGAAACAATGGGGACCTCCGCTTCTGAAACAATGGATATCACGGCATTGAAAAAAATCAGGGTTTCATCTGAATATATGTCCAAACAGCTTACATTCGATAAAAATAATGAAATCAAACCAGAAAGTGTCGTTTCCACATTCAAGAAGTATGCACATATATCCCTTACGGATCAAGAAGTCGATCAATTCATCGATAACGTAAAAAAGAATAAAACGCTTGTCTATCCAAAGCATCAAATCGATTGGGAAATCGGTAGCACCATCGCCAGGCACCATAAGGCGGGCGTAGCTGATCGAAGCATACGGGCGGCCAGTTCCACAGGAGGACACACAGCCAATATGATTCCCGTTTTCGCCTCCGGTCCAGGCAGTGAAGCCTTTGATGGAGTCATTGAAAATACCGATATCTCAAAAATCATCACAAAAGCCGCCGGTGTTCCGTTCACACCCGGTCAGCATAAAACAAAGGAGGAGTGAATGCATTCATTCCTCTTTTAAGATTCTCATTTTCATTTTGATTAACGTCCGTTAACTCAAGTTATGGCGAAGTTTGCGGGCATTACTCACGAGTTTAATGCATTTACTCGTGAGTTTCCGCCTTTTACTCGTGAATTTGGTGCGTATACTCGTGAATCCGTGCTTTATTCGTGAGTTCGGGCCTTTTACTCGTGAATTTAGTCCATTTACTCGTGAGTTTCCGCCTTTTACTCGTGAATTTGGTGCATTTACTCGTAAATCTGTGCTTTACTCGTGAATTTAGTCCATTTACTCGTGATGATGAAGAGTCATGATGCCATAATAAAGTAGAGCAAAAAAAGACGCCATGATTGACGTCCTGCTCACTCATTTTTTTATATGTTTTTTTAATACATACCCAATTTGGCTTCCCTTTTTCACTTTGTACCACTCATCTTGTTGAGCCAGGATCGTTACAGATTGGTCCCTGTATAGATTCCCAACCGTTTCAGAAGATGCATTTCTATTTTCTTTAATATATAATTCGCTTGCTGTCACTATTCCCGTCGTCTTCCTAATCGAGATTTTCGTTGAAATGGTTTTCTGATTGTCACTCTTATCCTTAGCTGAGATTGTCACCGTAAATATGCCGCTGGACATATTTTTGAAATCCCATGTTGCTGATTGCCTGCCTTTACTGAACGGCCTTTCAGAAAGGATACCGACAACCTTCCCTTTACTGTTCTTGATTTCCACTGTTACATTAGCGTTTTCATTAATTATATATGTTATGTTCGCTTTTTCGGTACTATAGTCCCCCGATTTTTTGACATCGGTGATTTTCGGTGCCGACGTATCTTTACTGATCTTAATCGGCATTGTTGCCAAACCTTCATTCCCGTTGCGGTCCATTGTAGATATTTCTGCTTTATATGTACCGTTACTCACCGCTTTTGTGTTCCAGATTGCTGAATGGGTACCCTTTTTCATTGTTTGGTCACGGACTGGGGTAGCTATAGATTTCCCTTTACCATCTTTAATCGTAAGTGTAACCACAGTATCTTCTTTTAGGGAGTATGTGATTCCAACCTCATCATTGACATGATCCGTTTTCGCTTTCATGCTTACTGAATTCGGTTCTGACTTGGCGACAAGATCCGTTTTAAATCCCGCGCCTGGTCCATATTCCCTTTCTATAGTTGTGTCAGGATAATAAAATCCCAAAATATCTAGATAGGATTGTCCTGCTTCCGCTCTGTTTTTCGCCCCAAACTGACTTAGCCCGACACCATGCCCATATCCTGATCCTTTAATAGAAATTTTGGAGTGATCGGAGGATGAATGGTCAACCAGATAGCTTTTCATCACCTCTTGCCCCACCATGCTCCTGATTTTGGAAGCTGATACATTAGTAAGCTTAACCGTTTGCGGCAAAAGCTTTCCCCGGTCATCAACGAGGTCCCTTACATAGAAATTCAATTGGATGGAGCCTTTCGTTACACGGCCTCCCGTTTTCTCATTTGAAAATGTTAACAAGGGAATCTCCGTTATTTTAATATCTTTCTGCGCATATCCATTATTCTTCAGCCAAGCCTTAAGCTTCGGCACAACCGTTTTATCTTTTTCCTCTACACTTGTCCACCATTCTTCCGGTTTAGCTAAGTCCATTTTTGAAAGGTCGATTTGCTGCTTGTCCAGCGTTATCTCCCAACTGGTTTTCGGATCATAGAAATCTTCTTTTATAGATAAATATGCAAGGGGGTTGCCACTTGACCAAACATTTGAATTCGATTCGGTCATTCCTCCATTGCTTGAGGAAAAGAACGCTTCGATTATTTCGCCATCATGCTTGATTATCATGCCCTTCGTCTGCTCAATGGCAGAATTAGTTCGATAGTGACCGGCAGCCCCGCCATATACTTGGTAAGAAACCGTATCATCAATTATTGTGGATTGATGGCGAAGTGCATAGGTCCGGGCAGCAATCGCCTGTGCTTTTAAGGCTTCGGAGTGCCATAGTGCAGGCATCTCCAGCGGGACGACGCCCTTTAGGTAATCTTCCATATAAACAGTATTGATCGGCCGGATGTAACCGTCCTCCGCTGTAAATGAAAATGAGCCTTGATACGGACGGCCGTTTATGGATAATGAAGAATCAGGTTTAACTGGTATTACCTTAAAAGAAGCATAAGATCCCTTTTTCTTAGTTCCTTTGTATACGGCAAGTTTAGCCGACTCCACTTTCAAAGTCAGATTTTCCCCCGCCTTTATGAATAACTCTCCCCTTGATGTACGGTAGTCCCCGGTTGCCGTTATTTCGGCACTGGTTCTATTGCCCAAATAATTCTTCAGTTTCACTTCCATCGTTGAATTTTTTTCTGCTGCCGTCGCTTCATGAGAAGGAAATGCAAAAAAAGTGATAAAGAAAGCGATAAACAAATACTTTAATCTTTTCATTCCTTTTCATCCTCATTCCCATTCTATTCATCTTTCAAGGATTTTTGAATTAATCCCATTCAATCCATCGGCATGTGGTAACATAACGGCCTGGATGATGTCACTCTGTAAACATCATGATTTCAGGACGTCCCGAGTATACTAGCAAGTTATTGAACTCCCTTTTTACATTCTGTATGCACGACCCATTCTCCTTCAAATCCAGCTTCATTGCCGCCATAAATTAGAACACAACCAAAATAAAGCAGGACATGGAAGAAGCCAATGTCCTGCTTTTTAATGTTAAATGCTTGCCCAGTTCAGATGGGTGACTTTTTTCTTTACTTTAAGTACTTCTTCAACACCGGTTTCATTTGGTCGACAACGACATGGCTGCCGCCTCGTCCTTTTACATCTTCCATCATCCATGCCATGAGAAGTTCCGGGTCTTCTGTGTCCATGGCAACAAACCAGCCGTTTTCTGTTCCGTCCGCGTTTTTGGATGCCTTGATTTCAGCAGTTCCCGTTTTGGCAGCGATTTTGATGCCAAGATCAGCTATTCCATGTCCGCTTCCCTTAGGATGCTCCACTACTTGTGTCAACATCTTGGTGACCTGATTCGCTTGGTCTGCTGATATCGCATTTTCTTTCCATATTTTCTTTTCTATTTTATCTCCAGTTATTAAGAAAGGTGCAGGAATGTTTCCTTCATTCAAGAAGGCTGAATAAGTCATGGCGAGGTGGAGCGTGCTCATTTGAACTTGCGCTTGACCATATCCGGCATCTGCCAATCTTCCCTCACTGTCGATCTTGCCAATGCTCGATGCTTTGATCGGATAATCATAATTCAAAGACTCATCAAATCCGAAAGCCTTGAGTCCATTCGTGAATTTTTCCTTTCCAAGCCCGAGAGCTTTTTGGGCAAAGTAAATGTTGTCTGAATAAATTAATGCCTTTTCCATATCGATTGGAACTCCAGGGTCCGAAACCCTTGTAATGGAATGATCTTTCCATGTCGATTTGGCCCACGTTTTCCCTTGGATATTGATCGACTCTTTCGGATCCACACCATTTTTCAAGGCGATCGCCGCAGTGAGGGCCTTAATGGTTGAACCAGGTGCAAACGTCGAACTGAAGCGGTTCAGAAGTGGTTTTTTCGGGTCTTCTTCAAGCGCTTTTTGTTCTGCTTTCGTTATTCCGAAAATATATTTATTAGGATCGAATGACGGACTTGAAACAAGTGCAAGCGTTTCGCCTGTCTTCGGATCAATTGCCGATGCCGATCCAGTTTCGTTCTTATATTGCTTGAAGATATCCTTTTGAAGCTCGGCGTCGATGGTCAATGTAATTGTTTCTCCCTCTTCAGCAGGCTTTTCAGCAATCACCTTTTCTTCGCCATCTTCGGTTTTAATGAAGATTTTACCGCCAGGTTTGCCTTTAAGCCGCGCTTCCAACACTTCCTCAAGACCTCGCTTGCCAATAACATCACTTGCGGTATATCCTTTTCCTTTCAATTTCTCCAGGTCCTCGGCCGATGCCTCACCGACATATCCGATTAGATGGGCAGTGGCCTCTTTATACGGATATATGCGCTCTTCCGTATTATTGACAGATACCCCGGCAATGCTCAATAGCTTTTCCAAAGTTGCACTATTATCATTTGACATTTTCTTGATGGGCACGAAATAACTTGGCTTTACCCATGTTTGTTTTAATTTCTGATTCACTTCGTCAGTGGACATGTTGAGGATTCCAGCGACCTTTTTAACTGTTTCGGATTCGTTGGCCATTTTCTCTGGCACGATTCCCACTTCTGCCACCGTTCCATTCATGGCGAGGCCGCGTTCATTTCGATCGACAATTTCCCCGCGAATGGCTGGATACGATTCAACCGATACCTTCTCACCAGCTTCCAATTGAGGGAATATGTAGCTCTCATCCCACTCGATGTACCAATTTTCTTCCTCGCCTTCCCCTTCCTTGACAAGTGTCGCTTTATGGTCAGAGCTGACTGCGCCCGCCATAGTGGACATATCTACGGTATATGCAAGGCTTACCTTTTCTCCATCTTTATGATCTTTTTCTTCTTTTGGCTGTTTATAGTCCACCTTTAATTGGTCGGCTTCAATGCCCGTATAGATTTTTTCATAACGCTTCTCAAATTCATCCGCACTGATTTCTTTCCTTGTCTCAGGTGACAGATACTCGTACATCTTCGCAAAGTCTTGTTTATTCCAAAGCTTCGTGTATGCCGCAAAGCGCTCTTCCGGACTTGGCTTATCCGAGCAACCGGCCAGGAACAATACGCTCATCAACAATAAGCTGGAAACTAAAGCTAGTTTCTTCATGATTTCCTCCTAATGAATAGTTAGATTGATATACCTATAGTTTAGCAAAATATTAGGGGAATGGGGGATTTCGTATGCCAAATTTCTTCATTTTTCTAATTTAACCATGTTTTTTCTAAAACAAAAGTCCTGTACATCGTGTACAGGACTTTAAAGCATTCTTTTTTTTCGGCTTTTTTTCTCTTGCAGCCATTTTTTCAGGAAGAAAAACCCCAGGATGCCCGAAATGAGAAGACCGCTTGTCGTTACAATGACAGCTACCCATTCGTATAAGGTGTAATCCATATACGCTTTCCATGGTAATTTCCCTTTCCAATCTTCAATGTATAGATTCATTCCGAATATACCGGAGACCACCGTATAAATCGTTAGTATTTGCAAAAGATAATTACTGCTTTTCCCAGACAGTTTATCCTGATTTTGATAAAGGTAGGAAAGTGTTTCCTTCACTTCTCTGTAGAGAGGGGCAATCCTGAAGGTTTCATCCGTTTTTTTGAAAAGCTCTTTACCGATTGCCGTACTATTCACTTCAGTGAATAAGTACTTTGCAGAAAACTGAGTGATCATGAAAATCAACTGTTCTGTATCCGATTGATCTTTTTCCACATCAATCTGGGAATGTTCATGAGCCAATTTAAGCAGTACGATCTTATAATAGAAGAAAAGCAACAATGTATAAAAATGCTGGCCGTACATTTCGCTTGCCAGTTCCTGTTCCAGTTTACCTGTCGCTTTCGTGACACACGCGAAATGATACATGCTAGTTACATAATAGGTTTCCTTGCCCCACCTGTCATATACCCTTTCTTGATAATACTTTTCTATATAATCAGGGTTTAATGCGCCTATATATGGCTCACCATCATTGTCATACCCGTTCAGCTCACTGATCCGGAATAAATCATTTTTAGAAATATCACGATTCTCAGGGAATGCCGTATAACTGATCACATACATTCTTTCATCGATGAAAAAGGGCAAACTCCCAAAATAGGTCGGATCCGCTTGTTCTTCATCCATATATTCCTCAATAGGCGGCAACAGTTCATTGAAGATGAAATCCTTCACCTGTTCATACTGATTTTCACGGCAGCCAACTTTCGTTTTTTCTTCATCATCAGCAATCGGTTCGAGGATTCTAAATGTATCGCCAAAATAGAGCACATCATTATGTGAAAGCCCTTCAGGTAAAGTAACACGTAGATTCATCATCCCAATATGAAATGGGCATATGAAAATATCTATAGAGTTAATAATAAATGGGGTATTTAGATAGGGTGATTCGAAGGTACAATCAATATCCAGTTTTTTCGTGAAACGCCGCAAGCCTTCCTTCTGTTTTGCATGACCCGGAAATAAAATCGGCTCGATGTATGGCATGAAATACTTTTCCAATTTACGGTGCGAAACTTTATGGCCGCCGTAAAATTGATTTTGTTGTTCCATATCTTTCAAGTTCAAAAAAACGAAATTGTTCTCAAGCAATTTTCCCACAAACTTTTCAATCATTTTTCCTTCAAGCGTAAATGGAAAAATGAACTGCTGGAAAGTTCGCTTCGTGGGATCATTCTTCACTTTCACATCCATAAAGTATATTCCTCCGATTAAACTGCTATAAACACAGGTTTAATTCATCTTGTTTCTTATATTTACCCATGTATATACAAACAAAACGAAACATAATATAGAAATAAAGTGGACAAATTATCCAAAAAAACAAAAAGATCCCCCAAGCAAGTGCTCGGGGGCCATCGAAAAGAGTTCTTCAACCCTCTTCACTTTAGGGTACTAGAAACTGATGTTTCTAATGAAAAATCCGATATTCGGACCATTTTAGCATTTTTTTAAAGTATGATAAAACTCGAAATTCTCCCATATTTAGGCTTTACCACTTATTATCATCTAATTAATCCTTATATGCAGGGATTGACAGATGAAAATATAACTATAGGAATAATTTGTGATCTATTGGCTCATTATTCTTATCCCTTTATGAGGAAATCACGTTTTAATTAAAAAAAAATGGGTAAATAAAAAATACAAAGGAGAGACATCATGAAATCCGATAGAAATAAACAACACTTTAAATTTTTTGAAAGAGCAAATAACGCTAAACCAAGTGAAAGGAAACAATTGAGCGATTTCATCAAAAAGAAAATGAATGCTCAAAACACTCATTTAAATGGTAAAAACTCATGACATGTGGGATGTCATGAGTTTTTATCGTTTAAAATGCGATTTCATTTCCCTGAAGGTTATGCTTCACACATTTTTTGATACCGATTACATTCAAAAAATGTTTAATTTTCTTCATTGAGGTTGCCTGATATTCATCCGCAATGGAAAACTCTTTAATATAGGCGATTTTTTCTTGTACATCTGTATCTATATGATCTTGGCTGTATTCTTTTTCATCTGATTTTTGGCATGTGTACACCACAGCTTCACCAATATTCCTTGTTGCCTTATCAAAATAAAAAGAAAACACAATGGCACATTCATCATCATAAAAAGAGGGTTGAACTTTCATATTAATATCAATCATTAACCTTACACCTCTCTCCGTTTTGTTATTTACACTATAACAAAATCACTAAAAGGAAATAGGCGTTACAAACTACCCTCACGTTTCTTCCACGCCTACCAAATGGACCTTACACTCCCCATTCATAGATAATTATAACTACAGGAATATGCGCAAAAGAATAATCAATCAAAAATGATAATAAAAAAACATCTTCAATTGAAGATGCTTGAATCAGTAATAGTAAGCTTCATTTACTTATTTATATAAACCTGGAAGTTCTGCGTAAAGGCCTGGTAATTCGCTTGGGACAATAACAAAAGCAGCGATGATAAGAAAAGATACGACTAATGCTTTAGTACTTTTTTTCATAGGTCATTCCTCCTTTTCTTTTAAAAAAATATTGGTTAAAATAGAAATAATTTCTATAGTTATATTTAACCACACTTCTTTAAACCATATATTTCGACTAAAGAATCTATTTAAACCGTTCAGGACCTGTACATACCGCTTTCACCGATTTTTCATAACAAAATATAACTCTAGGCATATTTTAAGGAGAATCAAAATGGATTTTTTTGCAGTTGGACAAAAGATCAAAGAGCTACGTAAACAAATCGGGCTTTCCCAGGAAGAGTTGGCAACCGGTATTTGTACACAAGCACAGATCAGTAAGATTGAAAAGGGCGATGTCTATCCATATGCATCCACTCTCTATTTAATTTCCCAACGTTTAGGCGTTGATGTAAACTATTTTTTCGATATTGGAATGACCCCTAGGCTGGATTACGTGGAAGAAGTGATTTATCAATTAAAAATAGCCAGAAGAACCCGAAATTATGAGGAAATGCAGCAAATTGTAAAGGCCGAGGAAAACAGTCCCCTCTTTCTTCAGAATAAAAAGAATCATCAATTGATTCTTTGGCACAAGGGAATATACGAATATGAAAAAAATAAAGATTTAGATAAAGCCATCGATTTCATTAATCAGGCCATAGCCATTACCCATACGACAGACAAAATTTATTCGGAACGGGAGCTTGAAATCTTAAGCAGCCTTGGTGTAATGTATGTTGCCGAAGAACAGTACGAAAATGCATTCGCCTTGTTACGGAAAGCTTTAGATCACTTGAAAGCCCTGCCCTTTTTGACGGATAAAACGCTTAAGACACGTCTATCCTATAATTTCGGCAGAGTGTTAACACGCCTGGTCCGATACGAAGAGTCCATTGCCTGCTGCCAAGATGCCATAAAGTGGTGCCTCGAACATGACCAATTATATGCTTTAGCGGATTTACATTACCATTTAGGGTATAATTTTGAACTCGTAGGTAACTTTGAAGAGGCAAAAGAGTACTTGGAAAAGTCAGCTTTTCTATTCGATTTACAAAAAAATCATACCTTTGTTACATTCATCAACAAAAAGTTGGACAGTTGGAAGAATGAAATGAAAATTAACTAATTTCATATTTTAGAGCCATTCCCGCGGGAATGGCTCTTCCCATTAACCAAGAATATGTATAATCTCACACTCATCATTTTCAAAACCTCTATTCTACATTTTAAATTCCAAGCCAAAATGAAGTATAATAAAGAGATGCTTCAAAAAACGCACATTTAAAAAGGGTTCCAGCCCCTCATCACTTAGTCTTGTGAAGCTAATGAGGATGAAGGATTCCAAGCATGTTCATCGTGAATGCCGGTTATTCCTGTTTATATCCGAACCGCTTATATTCATGCGGATTTTTGACGATATTGACTTTTACAGGGTATTTATGAATATAACGGCAAGAAGCAGTGATTAAATCGAATAGAACGTAAAGAGAACGGCCATAGTCCGGCATTCGATCATATATACACAAAGCCGGGATGGGAATTACGAAAAGTTAAGAACTGATGGTTCATGATCATACAAAAATATATAACTAGGGCTGGTCCCTGAAGGAGGAGAGTATGGAGCGGGAGTTGTTGTTAGTTGGGGAGCGGCTGGCGGAATTTTTGGAGGCCGGGGATCCGGAAGATTCGGATGTGGTGAATCAAGGGCTCCAGTTATACCGTCAGGGGCTCGTTGATATTAAAGAAGAAGCGGTGGATACGATTGCAGCTGAGGTACAGGAAGAGACACGATTTAAGTCCAGGCTGAATCTGCTCTCCCCACAGGATGGAAGCTGTACATGTGATTCAAGGTTCATTTGCCGGCATCAAATGGCCGTTTTCTTTTCTGCATATTCCGAACACGCTAGTGTTTCCGAATGGCTGGGCGATTGGAAAGCACCTAAAAACGCCTCAGCCGCCCAAGCACTGCAGCAGGTGAAACCGGCAAGTGAATTACTTAAACAGGCGGCGGGGAGATCCATCACCTTAGATAAAAGCTATCCATCATGGAAGCAATTCGTGAATGATGCCTTTGCGGAACATGTCGAGCCCCATATAGGCGAGGCTACTTACATGATCGAAAATCATATACAAACTTACTTTAAACGCCTTAGCTCAAAAGCTCCAATGGAAAGGGAATGGAAGTTGCTTTATCATTTCGTTACGCAATTTTGCACAATGCAGCAGACACTTAGAATGATTCAGCTGCATAAAAGTGAGACGCAAACGATCAGGGTCTTTTATGCACTTGCCGTCGACTTGGCAGAAGAGCTGCATGAAACGGTACAGCCGCTAAGCAGGCAAGCGCGGCCCTTCGCCTTTGACCCCTTCGTTTTCAGCATCAAGGAAGATGTAGCTAAACTGCTGGATGGAGGGGAAGGCCTCGAATATGAAAAGATCGACCTCTACCGGGAGATATGGAGCTACTTATTCTCCAACTCCTCATGGCGTAAAGAGGAACTTGAACGAATCAATAAAGAACTTCCCGAGAAGTATATGGGCACCACTGAGAGGACGTCCTATATCCTTGCAGCCATTCACCTATCCCTTTTGGAAAACCATGATAAACAAGCGATTGAGCTTCTCCATGAATTGAAGAAGGATGCCTGTCCATACATTTTTTATTGGCTGAATCTCCTGGCTGAATCTGAAAACCGGGCACGGGCCATCCCTTTCATTGAATTCATCAATAATAATGTCCAGGAATTCCTTGCCGGTCTATCCGATTATTATAAACGGGTAGATTTCGTCCGGACCTTTACGACTTTAATTAACAGTTGCTGTTATAAATTAAAACGGACCGATTTGCTTGAGAAATTTTACAGGGCCACCCTTCCGCACAGCTATTGGAACTATGCAAATTTCCTTTTTGAACAAGGACAATACAAAAAATGGGTGGAGATGCATATTTACTCGGAAATCAGCATTGACTTAATCAGCAGTGAATCCATCAAAGAAGTGGTATCAAAAGAACCGGAACTAATCCTGCCCCTTTATTATCATGCGGTCCAGGAAAAAGTTTCTTTGAAAAACCGGCCTGCTTATAAGCAAGCTGTCCGTTATTTGAAAAGGATGCGCACCATCTATAAAAAGAGCAAAAAGGAAGACGTATTCGAACGGTATATACTTTATGTAGCAGATTCGACCAAACGGCTTCGCGCTTTCCAAGAAGAACTAAAAAGGGGTAAGCTTATCGATGTTTAATCCAGGGAAATTAAAAATCAAAATAGCCGCTCTCGAAAACGGAACTTACGCCCTTGGTGTCGTCAATGAAGAGAATGCCTTCCTCACCACGAATCACATTCGCAGGCTGTTATTCAACTGGGATGACGCAAGCTTTTATGGAACTAAAATGACTACGGATATAGTGGATGGAAATCAAGTATTCATTCTTGACGCTTGGGGACTTCTCAACTTTTTTGCGAGGGAAAGCTTTAACTCCTTCATAGAATGGGAATGGTCTGAAATATCCTCCCTTTGCCTGTCAGCAGCGCCCGTTCTTCATGAATCCATAGAAGCTGGAATCCCCGTACCGGATTTCACCAATCTTCAATTGGACTCCATCGGTTGGAAGCTGCCGGAGGAAGTGGAAGAGGAATTCGTCCCTTCCTTTTGGGAAGAAGAAATATCTTTGGATCTTCCTTCACCTGAACTGGAAACCAACCGTACTTTTATCGAAAAGTGGTATAACGGTGCCGCTAATATGTATTTAAAAAACTATTCACCCATGCAGCATAAATGGAGTGAAGCCGTCGGGGCATTAAAGGATACTCGACTTTCTCCCGAAGAATTGCAGGCCTTTTTTGACAAGGACAGCTGGCAGGAATGGCTCGGTACCTTGCCCGATCCCAAACCATTCACTATAGGTCTCCGTTTAACTGAGCCTCCAGATGGCAACGGGCCTTGGATGCTCGATGTTACCCTTCGTTCCAAAAGGGATGAGAATATCATTGAAACATATACAGGAAAAAAACTTCCGCGCGGCTGGAATAAGTATGCAAGTGATGTGGTGCGTGCTACGAAACGCTGGCAACTCGTCGTGCCCTGGCTTGGGGAGAATGGCCGTCTGAAAAGGGAGATTTCAGAAACGGATGCATGGGAGTTCTTGACCGATGCAAGCGAAAAGCTCCTATTTCTTGGCGTCGAAATTCTCCTTCCATCGTGGTGGCTTGCCTTGAAGGAGTCCTCATTGAAGGTCAAAGCGAAAGTGAAGAGCCAATCGAACCGCGGCCCTTCTTATGTCGGGTTAAAAGCTTTAATGGACTTTGATTGGCGGTTCTCTTTAAATGGCAAGGAGCTCACTGAGGCGGAGTTCGAGGAGCTCGTCAATGAAAAAAGGCGGCTTGTCTTCATCCGCGGCCAATGGGTCAAGCTTGACCCTGCTTTCATTAAGCAAATACAGGAGCTGATGGAAACAGCGAATGAAAAAGGCATCCAACTGACTGACTTGCTGCAGCAGGAACTGTTGAATGGCGTGGATGAAGATAGCGATGTCGATTCTGAAAACGACGAAATGCTCCGGATTCAATTTGAATTGAACCAGGAGCTCCGTAAAATGGTGGGAAGGCTCAGGGAAACCAAAAACATATCCATCCTGCCCGTCCCTAATGCACTTCAAGGTGATTTACGCCCTTATCAAAAACTGGGCATGAGCTGGCTCCTTTTTTTAAGGGAGCATGGTTTTGGTGCTTGTCTAGCCGACGATATGGGACTTGGAAAAACTGTCCAGATGATTGCCTACCTACTTCATGTGAAAGGCAAAGAAAGGGTCGGTAAAGAGCTGCCCACTGCGCCCAAGGATGAACAAAAGAGTGAACCGATCATCGTCGAAGAGGATAGTAGTGCGGAGAGCAGTGATGAGGGTGAAGCCATTACCACTGCCCCTGAATCCGTCCCTGTACAATCGGCGCTCATCGTCTGCCCGACATCGGTACTTGGCAACTGGCAAAAAGAATTGGAAAAATTCGCTCCATCACTTAAAGTTCACCTACACTACGGATCGAATCGTGCTAAAGGTGAGGCATTTACTAAACTGGCAGCCGATCATGATATTGTCTTAACATCATATGGACTGACCCACCAAGATGTGGCTGAACTGACCTCCATCCATTGGAGCAGTGTTATCCTTGATGAAGCACAAAACATCAAGAATGCCCAAACGAAGCAATCCAAGGCGGTCAGAAAGCTAAATGGCAGACATCATATCGCCTTATCGGGTACGCCGATGGAAAACCGTTTAAGTGAGCTATGGGCGATTTTCGACTTCATCAACAAAGGTTATCTCGGAACGCTAGGTCAGTTTCAGGAAAAATATGTGGCGACCATTGAGCGTGATGAACAGAAGGATAAAATCAAGGAATTGCAGCGTTTGATACAGCCATTTTTGCTTCGCCGTACAAAACGCGATAAAGAAGTCGCTCTTAATCTTCCGGATAAGCAAGAACAAAAAGAATTCGTACCGCTTACCACTGAGCAAGCATCGTTGTATGAACAACTGATTAAAGATACATTCACTGATATCGAACAACTGTCTGCCTTTGAAAGAAAAGGCATCATCCTCCAGATGCTGAATAAGCTAAAGCAACTTTGCAACCATCCAGCTCTTTACTTAAAAGAGACGGAAAAGGAAAACATCATGAAGGCACCTAACCGATCAGGCAAACTCGAGAAGCTGACCGAGCTTATCGATGCGGTCCGCGAACAGGATGAAAGCTGTCTCATTTTCACACAATATATCGGGATGGGCAATATGATTAAAGAATTGCTGGAAAAACGATATGGCTTTGAAGTGCCATTCCTGAATGGGAGTGCGAACAAGAAGCAGCGTGATGAAATGATCACCCGATTCCAAGATGGGGAATTCCCTATTTTCATACTCTCATTGAAAGCAGGCGGCACGGGTCTTAATCTTACAGAAGCAAACCACGTGATTCATTATGATCGCTGGTGGAACCCAGCTGTTGAAAATCAAGCCACCGACCGTGCTTACCGAATTGGTCAACAGCGTTTCGTTCACGTTCATAAGCTAATCTGCACAGGGACCCTGGAAGAAAAAATCGACCAGATGCTTGATAAAAAGCAAGCCCTGAACGACGAAATCATCAGCAGTGACAACTGGATCACCGAACTTTCCACAGAGGAAATCAAGGACTTGGTCGCTCTTCAATAACCTGATTTCACGATAGAAGATGATTGAGGGCAAAAAAAGGAGAATGCATATAGATATGCATTCCCCTTTTTTTATACATAGGCGTCCTGTTATACATGGCATCGTTTGGTTCGAAAACGTTTATTGATTCAAAATAGCGACTTCACCATATAGAGGGCTGTGATCCAAATGATGATTGCAGAAATTTTATTTAATATTCCAAGGAATTTTCCAGATGTATCAACCTTTTTCAGCAATCGTCCCGCAAGACATAATCCGTGGAACCAGCACCATGACACAAAGATGCACGTCATGGTGAAAATCATTTTATCTTTTCCTGAATAAACAAGTGAGCTCGAACCGATTACACCTATCGTATCCAGGATTGCATGCGGATTCAGTAATGATACGGATAAAGCAAATACAATTTGTTTTTTTGTCGACATCTGCATGGATTGGACACCTGACTGTGAGTTTGATTTGGCAAACCAAATCTGAAAGCCCATATACAATAAAAATATAACGCCGATTATGATTAATGTAAGGCGCAACCAATCGTATTGCATGACAATCAACGAAACACCTAAAATAGCTAACAGAATGAGCACCGTATCGCAAATTGCAGCTGTGATCGTTGCTGGCAATGCTTTTTTTATTGTAGGTTGGATTGCTCCTTGATTAAAAATGAAAACATTTTGCACTCCCAATGGAAGTATCAGCCCTAATGCCAATAATAATCCATGAAAAAATGGCCCCATATGAATACCCCCTTCCCTCATATTCAGTATAATGAATAAAACAAAGGAATTGACCCTCCAATTGGTTGGTCTTCAAACCAACCAATTTATAATGAATATAGAACATGAAAGGAGTGGTTTTCGTATGTTTATCGAATGGAGACCAAACCGGTCTTCCGCGCAATCACTTCACCAACAAATAGTAGATTGGATCAAACAACAAATTACACGGGGGGAATGGCCAGTTGACACTAAGCTTCCATCACAACGCTCATTGGCCGACTCATTTGGCGTAAACCGAAGTACCATCATCACAGCCATAGATGAGTTGATTGCAGATGGATTATTGGAAACTAGGCTTGGGTCTGGCACATTCGTTTCCAATAATACATGGAATGTGCTCGTCTCCAGCAAACAGTCCGACTGGAAAAACTATGTACGGAATGGCCTTCATGAACCTAATTTAAAAACGATTCAGGATATTAATCAGTATGAAACGGACACTGCCATCATCAGATTAGGCACTGGTGAGTTATCTCCAGCGCTATTGCCTACAAAGCAAATCGAAAAGACGTTGCGATCCACTTCCTTTGATGCACACTCATTGGGATATTCCGAACCCAAGGGTGACAAGAGACTTCGCCAATGTATAAGTGTTTATTTAGAAACAAAAGGGATCAACGCAAGTCCCAGCTCCCTCATGGTCGTTTCTGGCGGGCTTCAGGCACTCCAGTTGATTTCAGTTGGTTTGCTTCAAAAGGAATCGATGATTTTACATGAGTCCCCTTCCTATTTAAATTCCGTCCACCCTTTTCAATCTGCGGGCATGCATTTAGTAGGTTTATCAAAACAAGGACGTGAAAGTATCCCGACACAAATGAAGCGCATCAATGGAAGGAAGAAAGCGTCACTGTTTTATACTGTCCCAACGTTTAACAATCCAACGAATACTACATGGTCAAAAGAAGAAAGACTTAACCTCCTATCACTATGCAAAAAAGAACAGATCCCGATTATTGAAGATGACGTATATAGTGATTTGTGGTTTGATGAGGAACCGCCGCCGCCATTAAAATCCCTTGATGCAGATGGCCTTGTATTGCACATTGGCAGCATGTCCAAAACTTTAAGCCCAGGATTGCGCATCGGCTGGATTGCTGGCCCCATAACTGTGATTGAACGTTTAGCGGACATCAAAATGCAAATGGATTACGGTTCCAGTGCACTTTCCCAACACCTTGTGGCAGAATGGTTAGCAAATGGTCAATATTCTAAGCATTTAGAGTGGCTAAGGCAAAAGTTGAAGGAACGCAGGGATTTTACATTAACTCTTCTCAATCAATATTTTAAAGGGCTGGCCGAATGGCAAATACCTCAAGGCGGATTTTATATATGGCTGAAATTATGTAAACCCATCGTGAATCCAAACCTTTTCAAGCAAGCGATAAAGGAAAACATACTTCTTAATCCGGGATACATATACGAACCAAATAACCATACACATATACGGCTTTCATATTCATACGCCTCGGAGGAACAATTAGCTTATGGCATCCAAACCCTTTCAAAGATCATTCGGCGCTTGGTTTGACATCTCCAAGGATAGGAAACGCTCATCATGGCGAAACATTAATGGAGCTGCCGTGGCAGCTCCATGCTTATTGAGTAAAGTAACTTTTCGTATGAATTATTCGGATATCTCATACCTTACAACGTCCTGCCTATAAATGTTTGGGATTTCATGGCGTAGCTGCTTTCATTTTTACGTTCCGCTCTTTTTGCTGGATGATGAAAAAAGAATGGTGATAGCCATGATTGATCATGATATGGTCGAGGATTTCAGTAAGCGCCTCCCCTTTATTCAGCTGATAAGTCTCTGAACTTTCCTCAATGATGATTTTTCCTTGGTGGGGGTCATAATTAATAGATGTTTTAGCACCTCTTTCAAAAAAAGAAAGGGTTACCTCCTGACATAGAGGAAAATCCTGATAGGGTGAATCTGAACGGGGATCCTTTTCAAAGGGAGAATGGACGTGCTGAAGTGCATCAAAGAAACTCGTTTTTGTAAGATATGACCTGTCGCTTCCTCTCCTTTCGAATTTCACTGTAATTGCAATACTAGTTACTTTATTGCTAGATTTCTTCTTATAATTCATAGGTACCCTCCTTTTAATAAACCCTTTATACCTAATTCTTTTATCCTATTCGATATACCTGCCGGATAATGAAAAAACTTCCTCACCAAGAGATTTCCATATTAACACGGTGAAAACAAAGCAAACCATTTCCAAAATCAGCACGAAAGAATTCAAAATCCGGAAATAATATTGGGCAAAAAAGAGCCCAATTGGATAAGAGAGCCCATACTGTAGTTAGAAGAAAGCGAGTATGCCTACAGTTTTTTTCTTTGAAAACGTTCCGGCTTATTTCAGAAATTCGCTCCCTTTCCGCCGACTGTCTGCCAAGCCTCCTCGACGCAAGCGTCTGTGGGGTCTCGGCTAGCCAGTTATTCGGCAGGAGTGTCGCAAATTTCTTCAATTTAATGAGGTTTCATTCCTTATAAAAAGGTAAAAATTCATGAAGGATAACCAAGATTTCTTTTTATAATCTCGGAGGGTCCATTCCGAACCCCATCTTGTATAAGGAAAAGCGAGTTTTCCTAAAGTTTTCATAAAAAAAGGCATTCCAGTTGATTGGCGGTTGTTCGGGACTCCTACAGGAATAGAGTGTCAAAGGGAGACCCCACAGGCGCAAAGGAGCGCCGAGAAGGCTTCCCGGACCTCACGCGGAAGGCGAGTGCCCTACGTTCCAATCAACGATAGCATTGTTCTACCCCTCAAAAGATGCATGTCCACAAAAAACAGCCCTCTTGAATAAGAGGGCTGCCTTTCGTTTATTTTTTTGCTTTATTGATGTTAAAGGATTTCTTCGATTCATTTCCTGCAAGATCGGTCACCTTAAATTCAATCTTGTTGTTGCCAGTCTTAAGCGGCAGTTCCAAATCCTCTATCTTTTTCTTATAGGAACGCATTTTGTATGGTTCCTTGAATTCATGATAGAATATTTCACTTCCGTTCAGGTAAAGGCGGATTTCATCGAAATTATCTTCTACCGTCACGTCCACTTTTGGATTTTTGCCTTTGAATCCCACAGTTTCCGGTACGCCTTTAACTTTTAAACCCGGCTTTGTAGCATCGACCATTATCGTCCTTTTAAAGGAAACCGTGTTATCCCATTTATCGGTTGCTTTAATGGTGAAGCTTTGGACACCATCTTCGAATTTCTTTTCATATGAGAATTCATATTTTTTATTCGTTTCGTTATACGTTGCAGGTACCGTTTTATTGTCGATTTTAAATTCTTTTATTTCCGACGCTTCTTCAATTTCTCCTGTTATTTTGATTTTATTTTTATTGTTCACGCTCAAGGCTTCAGGACTCTTGATCTTTACAGCTGGTGCATGATTATCGATTGGAGCCGAATCACCGGCCAATTCGGTTTCAGCCGTTTTCTCATTACCTGCATAGTCGATTGCCACAACCTGAACCTTTTCCCCTTTTACATCAGGGAGGGTGAATTGTTTAGCATTCGCCGGGAGCGGCTCTTCCATGATGGATGCTCCGTCGACTTGTACATCGTAATAAGCAAGCCCTGAACCATTCAAATTATCCTTACCTTGGATGGTTAAAACATTGCCTTTTTTCGAAATCTTGACCGTCGGCTTTACCGTATCGATTTTGATTGGCATTTTAACCGTCTGCCATTTTGCACCCTCGTAATCTATCATCGCTTTGATTTCAAAATAATAGACCCCATCCTTAGCGAGTGCATTATTGATTTTACCGTCCCATTTACGGGCCGGATCCAGCGTGTATGCGGTCCCTAGTCCGCCATCATAATAGTCCTTGCGTACATTATTCTCTGTGCGAAGTTTCCGGACTGATTTGGTTTCACCATTCAATATATTGTATTCTACCTTTTTCGCATTCCTTAAGAATGATAGGACAGGCACGAAGTCATCCTGTGCACCATCGCCATTTGGGGAAATCGCGATTTTTTTGCCATTGAAGGTTTTCCCCGCAGGGTCATAGCCAAGATACGTGAAATCTTCACCTGCTGTTGATACTCCCCCTGCCATGCCATAGAAAGATTCTTTGTCATATTTGGTGCCATCCAGGATCGGGGCTTTGTCCCATTCCCCTTTAAATCCTACATACGGTACATTCAGTTCCGGATTCGTATCGGCTGGATCCTTCAATGAGATGAACCCTTCAACAAAATAGCCGTTTGGAAACACCTTGTCAATATCTACAAGAGTTTGAAGGTCATCACCAAGTACCTTTGCATCGGATATGTCCACTTTCACTTCGAATGTAATCGATTTTTTTGCAGGAACGGTAATCTTATTTGTATTTTTATTATTGATTTTAATCGTAGCGTTCTTAATTTCCTGTGCTTCCAGCTCGTTAGCGGAATAGCCCAGTTGTCCCTGGATTGCATAGTCTGTTTGGATATTTCCCTTTACATCATACTTGACTGCTTTGTTGCTGTAGTTTTCAACCTTTAAAGTAAAGGCGAACTTATTGCCGACCTCCTTCATGGCAACCTTCGCTTCTTTCGTGAATGCCTCGGTCACGACAGCAGGTGTGGACAATGCGGATTGCAGCTGCATGACCCCGGCTCCCTGCCTGCGAGGCGAATAAGGGTTTTTCCAGTCAAGGGCATTATTGACGACCCCCTGATCCGTTAATGGTTTTGATGTATTCATCATCAGGTTCTTCGCTAAACTAGCCCGGGCCGATCCTTCTAATTTAAAGTCTTTATCCACTCTTTCTAGAACCAGTGCCGAGCCGCCGGAAACATGCGGCGCCGCCATCGAAGTACCGCTCATCATTCCATATTCATCATTATTCAGCGTTGAATAAATTTGTCCGCCCGGAGCGGTGATTTCAGGTTTGAAATCCAAGTTCGGCGCGACTCCCCATGAACTGAATGAGCTCATTTTCCCTGCTTCTGGATTTACAGCTTTTGTTTTATCGCCATTAAAGGTAATCATCACCTTTTCGCCATCCGCTAAGGCCGCTTTCAGCTTTGCACCATCCGATTTCAACATGAACAGCTGGGGAATGGTGATGCTTGGATCTGTAGCCATGGAAATATATCCGTCAGCATTATTGTAAATTATGACTCCTGTCGCTCCTGCTGCCTGGGCATTTTGCGCCTTTTCTATAAAAGAAAGCGTGCCGCGCTCGATGAGGGCGAACTTGCCTTTAACATCCACTTTGGAAAGCTCCTCTGTCGTCCCAAGACCAGCAGCCACCAATTCATGTGATTTATCCTTCAAGGCATTGGGATGCACGCTTGAAGCCGACATGAATGGAGCTTTTCCTGCTTGACCGTTTATTTCATAAGTCGCTGCATCCAAATCCATATAATTATTCTCTACCGATGCCACTTGTACAGAATCGTAAGCAAGTCCAGGTGAACCTGAAACGCCAATGTCCGGGTTCGAGGCTGATGGGTTGGCAAATCCATTTCCAAAGTGTGCCGAGTTTCCTGCTGAAATCGACATGAGGATCCCATTATCAACAGCTCTGGATACCGCCTGCTGCTCCGGATCGTCTGCCGATACAAAGCCTGCAGTGGAGCCAAGGCTCATATTCAGCACATCCGCCCCAAGAATGATGGCATCGTCAATCGCCTTAATATATATATCGCCCCATGTTGTCTGCATATCGGGATCATTTCCGAAGACCTTTAATGCAAGCAGCTGGGCTTCAGGAGCAACCCCTTTAATGCCGCCATTCTCTTCATCTCCATTGGCTCCGGCCGTACCTGCCACATGCATTCCATGCATGGAGGCCTCTTCACCAAGGTCAAGGATTTCTTCATTTTCATCCATGTAATTGTATCCATAAGGAACCTTGGCCGTATAGTAATTGCCTAATAGATGGCTGGATTCCTTCATCGCGCTGATTTCACTTTCAGTCAGTTCAGCCTTATTCTCGTCGTTCAGGACCATATCACGGTGAGATGGGTCGATTCCAGTATCAATAATCCCGACGACCATCCCTTCCCCTTTATATCCATATTCCCGCCATGCTTCCTGGGCTTGGACAAGCTCTTTGCTATATAGCATTTCGGGTTTTTCTGCAGGACGTTCATATTCATTCGCTATATGTACTTCAGCAACTTCAGGCATGGCTTCCACCTTTTTGATCTCACCATACTGAAGTTCACCGCTGAATCCATTGACGACTGTCGTAAAACTTTCAAGTTCCTTGAAACCTATTTTTTTCTCTTTCACCTTTTTTTTCAATTTCTTCTGAGTAGCTAGCTTTTCGGACTTTAATTGTTGTTTCTTATTTTTCGATAACTGTTTAAAAAGCTTCCCTTCTTTCGAAGCCGTTTCTATTGCCGGGGCTTCCTTCATCTCTACGATGACCCTGACCTTCTCATTGCTTTTGTATTTCTTCCCCAAGTCATTTTTCTTCAGCTTTATAATGCTTTCCTGATTCTTCTTACCTGCACCGCCCGAGCCTGTCGGGGGATCTGGGAGCTTGGCTGCGGAAACGCTTGCAGTAAATACTAATAGAAAGATTGCTAGAATGGACAAGCTACGTTTGATCAATGAACTTTCCTCCTCTAAAATAAGCAATTTTTGGAATATTCTTACTGAGTATAAAAGTATCACAACTTTTGGGGTGATTTTAAGGGGTAATAGTCACTATTTTCCTATTTAGAACTAGGATTTTTTTATTATTTTTCATATTTTGCTAGAATTACAAGATAAACGGCAAAAAGATGGTGATGTTAAACTAACATCACCCTTTTACTTCTAGTTTTTCATTCTTGGATCCAAGGCATCGCGCAGTCCATCCCCCATTAGGTTAAAGCCGAGTACCGTAAGCATGATCGCAAGCCCAGGGAAGAGAACCGTCCATGGTGCTTGAATGATGAACGCCCTGGAATCGGCGAGCATTTTCCCCCACTCTGGTGCTGGCGGCTGTGCACCGAGACCGAGAAAGCCGAGCGCTGCACACTCAATGATGGCAGTTGCAATCGCCAAGGTACCTTGAACGATAATCGGTGCAAGGCTATTCGGAAGGACGTGGTGAAGGAGAATGCGGCCATCCCCCATTCCAATTGCCTTTGCAGCCGTTACATATTCCTCTTCTTTCACCGTTAAGACCCGTGACCGTAAAAGCCGGCCGAATATCGGGACATTGACGATGGCGATGGCAATAAGTGCGTTGCGAAGGGAGGGCCCCAAAACGGCAACGACAGCAATGGCAAGCAAGATACTAGGAAAGGCCAGAATAATATCAAAGATCCTCGATATGATCGTATCTATCCACCTGCCGTAATAACCGGCAATGATCCCCAAAAAAGACCCAACCACAACAGATCCGGCAACAGATAAGAAGCCGACCCCTATTGAAATGCGCGAGCCATAAATGACCCTGCTCAAAATATCCCGGCCAAATTCATCCGTTCCGAACCAATGCTCCGCAGACGGGGCCAAATGTTTATCACTTAGCTTTTGCCCATCAAATGAATAAGGTGCTATAACGGGCGCGAAGATGGCGATTAAGATGAAAAATGAAACAATCCCCAGACCCACGATGGCTACCTTGTTTTTCCTAAAGCTTTTCCAGCCTTCCTTCCAGGGAGAGATGACTTTTTCCTCTGCCTCTTTTGGAGGAAGGATTGGCGGAGTATTCGTTGCTATTTCAGGCATGAGTTTCCCTCCCTATTTATACTTAATCCTAGGATCGATCGCTGCGTACAACAAGTCCACAACTAGATTAATCATGACAAACAAAAAGGCGATGACGAGAATTCCGGACTGTATTACCGGATAATCCCGAGATAGGATTGCATCATAAATATATGTACCGATACCTGGCCATCCAAAAATGTTTTCCGTTAAAATGGCGCCGCCTAAAAGTAATCCTGTCTGCAGACCGATAACAGTCACCACTGGAATCAAGGCATTCTTAAAGGAATGCTTGTAAACAACCCAAAACATTTTCATTCCTTTAGCACGAGCCGTACGAATGAAATCCGATCTCATGACTTCCAGCATGGACGAACGTGTCATCCTTGCAATAATCGCCATCGGAATGGTAGCAAGCGCTATCCCCGGCAAAATGAGATGCTTGATCACCTCGAAAAACTGATCAACCCTGCCAGCCATGAGTGTATCTATCAAATACAGGCCGGTTATGGCCTCAACAGGATCCCTGATATTGTCCCGCCCTGTCGTCGGAAGTAAATCCCATTGAATTGAAATGATGTATTGCTCCATTAATCCCAGCCAGAAAATAGGCATGGACAAACCAATCAACGCAATCACCATGGCGACATAATCAAACCATGAGTTTTGAAACCAAGCTGATACTATCCCTGCATTCACGCCTATGACTACGGCGATGATCATCGCGATCAAGGCCAGTTCAATCGTGGCCATCAAGTATGGTCCAATTTCTTCCGAAACCGGACTATTCGTTTTTAACGAAACACCCAGGTCCCCCTTTAACAGGCCTGATAAGTAATCCCAAAATTGAATGAACCAAGGTTTATCCAGGCCAAGTTCCTTTGTCATCGCAGCGACTGCCTCTTCCGTTGCTTGCTGCCCTAAAATCACCTGTGCTGGATTTCCAGGAATTGCCCGTATCATCATGAATACAATAAACGCCATTCCGAGTAGCACCGGAATGAGAGATCCTAAACGTCGTACGGTATAGGAAAACAAAACAATCACCCGCCTTTTAAATAAGGGTCCTTCGAAGCGCCCTCGATCATTTTGAAATGCTTCCATAACAAAACCGGGAAGCATGCAAGACTCCATACTACCCGGTTCGTACGGTTAATTTTCTAGAGAAACATTAACAAGGGATTGTGAACCAGTTGGATGTGGAACAAACCCTTTGACCGTCTTAGATCCGGCTAACTGCGGTAAAGAGTGTACAAGCGGAACCCATGGGGCTTCATCATGGATGATTTCCTGGGCTTTTCCATACAACTCATTACGCTTGGCTTCATCTGCCGTGGACTGGGCTTCGATCAGCAGTTCATGGACTTCATCGTTTGCGTAACGGGCATAGTTGTTGGAGCCGATATTATCTTTATCCAATAATGTATAAAGGAAGTTATCCGCATCTCCATTATCGCCTGTCCAGCCCATCATGAAGGATTGGGCTTCACCAGCCTGCACTTTCTCTAAATATGCAGCCCATTCGTACGAAACGATATTCGCTTCGATGCCGACTTGTTTTAGGCTTGCTTGAATGGCTTCAGCCACTTTTTGACCATCCGGCATATATGGGCGCGGTACCGGCATTGCCCATAGATCCATTTTAAATCCGTCTTCAAGTCCAGCTTTTTTCAGCAGTTCTTTCGCTTTTTCTACATCGTAATCATAGTCTTCGATTTTGTCATTGTAGCCAGAAACGGATGGAGGCATAGGATTCTTGGCAGGCTCTGCTGTGCCTTCATAAAAATTATCAATGATTTCCTTTTTGTTGATCAAATGCGAGATGGCTTGACGCACTTCTTTCTTGTCGAATGGCGCTTTCTCAACATTGAAAGCAAAGTACCCGACGTTCATGGATGCACGTTCGAATATTTGCAGTTTTTCATCTCCTGTAACCTTACTGATATCACTTGGGTTCAACCCGTCCATCAGGTCTATTTCACCCTTGATTGCAGCATTTAAACGTGCAGAGTTATCTTTAATGACCTTAAACGTGACTCCATCAAGTTTAGGCAGTCCATCTTGCCAATAGTCATCGTTTTTCACCACTTCAATCGTATCGCCAGGTTTCCATGATTTGAACTTGAAAGGGCCTGTACCAGATGGGTTTTTAGTGAAGTCGTCACCCTCTTTTTCAATTCCATCAGGACTGGCTATAGCAAATGTAGGCATGGCAAGGTTTTTCAGGAACGGCGCCTGAGGACGGTTCAAAGTGAATTCCACCGTGCTGGCATCGATCGCTTTTACTTCTTTGATAACATGGCCTTCATCGCCTTCAAATCCTCCGAACATGGAGGCATAGTACGCAAATTTCCCTTCATCCTTACTTTTTGCCCACCGTTGAAAGTTTTTTACGACCGCATCCGCATTGAAATCCGTACCATCATGGAACTTGATTCCGGTTTCCAATTTGAATGTGTAGGTTTTCGCGTCATCGGACACTTCCCATGACTTTGCAAGACCCGGTTTGATTTCCGTATCATCTTCCCCATATTTCACAAGCGTTTCAAAAATCTGCTGAGTGACGATGAATGATTCCCCATCGGTTACGATAGCTGGGTCAAGACCGACAGCATCTCCGCCTTTACCGTATATCAATACGCCGCCCTTCGCTTCACTCGATCCCCCTTTACCATCATCTTTCTCTTTTGATGTAGACGAGGAGCATCCCGCAAGCGCCAGCGAAAGAGCCAGGATACCAGTCAGCAACAATGCCAATGTTTTCTTCATATTCTTCCCCCTTATCATTTGCGAATTTATGTATACGTCGTGTCAATTGTATAGATGACAAGCAACGTAGTGACCAGGTTTATGTTCAGTCAGGATTGGCTTGTCCGTATTGCATTCTGCCATCGCCTTCGGACATCTCGTATGGAATGGACAGCCGCTGGGAGGGTTTGATGGGCTTGGAACATCTCCCTGCAGGATTACCCTATCCCCCTTATATTCCACATCCGGAATGGGCACGGCCGATAATAAAGCCTGGGTATATGGGTGAAGCGGATTTTCATAAAGCCCTTCACTTTCCGTCAATTCAACAATATGTCCGAGATACATGACACCGACACGGTCGGAGATATGCCTTACCACTCCAAGATCATGAGCAATGAACAAGTAGGTCAAATCAAAATCTTCCTGCAAATCCTGCAACAGATTCAAGACCTGGGCTTGAATCGACACATCCAGTGCAGATACCGGCTCATCTGCAATGATCAGTTTGGGATTGACTGCAAGTGCCCTCGCGATGCCAATACGCTGCCGCTGGCCCCCACTGAATTGATGCGGATACCTTTTAGCATGGTAACTGCTTAGGCCAACGACCTTAAGAAGTTCCTGTACACGGGCCTTTCGCGCCTTTTTATCTTTAACCCCGTGGACGATGAGCGGTTCTTCCAAAATTTTTTCAATAGTATGCCTGGGATTGAGGGAGGCGAATGGGTCCTGGAAGACCATCTGCATTTCACGGCGCATCTTTCTCATTTCACTGGAAGATAAAGCTGTCAGGTCCTTTCCTTCGAAATAAACATTGCCCTCGCTCGGCTCAAGCAATCGAAGCAATAACCTTCCCGTCGTGGATTTTCCGCAACCGCTTTCACCGACAAGCCCCAAGGTTTCCCCTTTATAAATGGAAAAAGACAAACCATCAACTGCCTTGACCTCTCCAATGGTCTTTCCCAGAACCCCTCCTTTTATCGGAAAATGCTTCTTTAGGTTTTCTACCTTAACCAATGTTTGATTCATGCAAGGAAGCTCCTTTCCCATCTTCATAAAGCCAGCAGCGAACATGCTGACCCTCATCGAATTCCAGTAGAGACGGGGTCTCATTTATACATTGCTCCATGGCATGGGAGCAGCGGGGGGCAAACTGGCATCCGAGGTTGCTTGTCCCAGGTTTTGGCACATTACCCGGTATCGAGTAAAGGCGCTCTTTCTTTATTCGCATATCGGGAATCGACTGGAGTAAACCGACCGTATAAGGATGCTTAGGGTTTTGAAAAATCGTTTGCACATTTCCTTCCTCTATCACCTTGCCGGCATACATGACAATGACACGTTCACACATTTGCGCCACTACCCCAAGATCATGGGTAATCATCATGATTGCCGTGTCTGTTTCTTTATTTAAATTCTTCATTAACTCCAGGATTTGTGCCTGGATCGTCACATCCAAAGCCGTTGTCGGTTCATCGGCTATAAGGAGTTTCGGCTCACAAATCATGGCCATTGCTATCATGACCCTTTGTCTCATTCCGCCAGAAAGCTGATGCGGATACTCTTTGAGCAATTCCTCGGCACGGCCAAGCCCAACCAGCTTCAACATTTCCACCGCTCTATTTCGTGCCTGCTTTTTATTCCATTTTTTATGTATCCGAAGCGTCTCGACCAACTGCTCGCCAATAGTGAACACGGGATTCAAGCTTGTCATCGGTTCCTGAAATATCATCGCTATATCATTTCCGCGAATTTTTCTCATTTTCGCTTCAGAGGCATTTGCGATGTTTTCTCCTTTAAAAAGGATTTCCCCCTCCACCTTACCAGCCGGTGAAGAAACCAGACCCATGATGGACAGAGAAGTTACGCTTTTTCCGCATCCCGATTCTCCTACAATCCCTAAAACCTCACCAGGATTGACATGAAAATCGATTGAATTCACGACAGGGATCACCCCGTCGTCCGTACGAAAACTGGTTCGAAGCCCATTAACCTTAATAATTGGTTCGTCCATCAAATCACTTCCTATATATAACTTATTTCCCATTATATTATTGGGTTTATTATTGCATCAAAATTAAAATATTACAATATATTTTCTAAAAATTCTAATTTAACAGAATTATTTTTTATTTTTTTCTATTTACTCACATTTTGGCACAAAAAAAAGACTGCTTATTTGCAGTCATTACAAGGGGGAAATCATATAACTCAATTTTTTTGAGGGTAAATCGGGGTTTACTGCGGAGAAAAAGCTATATTAGCTTTGGGGAATGAATGATGAAAAAAAATTCTATATGCTACTGCCTAGTTTCATAAAAAATACCTGTATTCCATGCATTGGTTTTTCATTATGGTCATATAAATACTTTTTTGTGTAAAAGCAAGCTAGCATGCCCAACCTTCACGTAACACTATAAACCAATATGTTCAAAATCCCTGGGCTTTCCATCATTTTGTTTAGTTCCGATGAATTGAACCCTCTCGGAGACCACTTCAGTTACATATACATATTTACCCTCCTGATTTTCGTATCTCCTTGTTTGTATTCTGCCAGTTATGCCGATTATGGCTCCTTTTTTACAATATTGAGCAGTATTTTCAGCCGACTTTTTCCATATGATACACTGTACAAAGTCTGCCTCATAGTTACCGACAGTATTTCGGAAGTTCCGGTTGACTGCTAATGTGATATTGGAAACAGCCTTGCCATCAGGTGTGTATCTTAATTCTGGATCCTTCGTAAGCCTGCCGACGAGGGTAACTTGGTTGATCATTGTTTCACTCCTTCCTCTTTAATTACTTTAATCATACGCTTTCTTCCATCGATTAAAAAATGGAGGAAATGATTTGATTACACCATTTTTCTTCATAAAAAGTCGTTTGGATTGGTGCAAAAACATTTTTTAGTGATTAAAATCAGGTAAAAAACGAATAGTTAACAAAATTAAATATTTTGCAAATTTTTATTCCATCCTTCATAATTTAGACAAATGTTGGGTTTTCATTTCATTAAGAGACTTTTTTTTAGTATGATATAATTACCTTTAAAAGGATTAATCGATATGTACCCTTTAAAAATTTACGTTAAGAGAGGTAATCGCCGCTCTTTCTTGCAAGAAACGGAGGAATTAGATGAAATCATTCAAATTGATCTCGTTGCAAATTGTTACTGAAAATTTAAACTTGATTGATATTGCATTAACAGATGGATTGATCATAAATAAAGAAAACGATGCTAGATCATGGTTACTGGAAGCCTTTGTAGAAGAAAAACATTTCAAAGAGCTTGAACCCTCACTTCCCGATATAGACGGAGAGGTGTATATCCAGGCAGTCATTACCAAAAAGGACAATGAACCGGCTTTGTTTCAAACTGTTTTACGTACAATAAGAAAAGTGGGCAATCATTATAGCCTTTTATTTGTTGGTCACATCCAAAAAACACGGAGCAAATATGCAGAACTCCTTCTTGAAGATTTGGTCCAAAAAGGTCTCGTCGGCGATGAACTTATAAAAGAGTTCAAGAAAAAAATCCGCTCAAAGCCTAAGTTAGCAACCAATAAATAAAAACCCTTCCCTTAATTTCCATCCCCTAATCGAATGCACATAAAAAAGACTGACTTAGACGGATAAGGATATTAATCCTCTTTTGCCTAAGCAGTCTTTCTCATTCTGTGCTAATTACTTATTTTTGTCGTCATTATTATCAGGGTCTTCAATCAAGTCATCGGCATCATTATCGTTATTATCGTCGTTTTCAAGGATGTCATCATCGTTATTGTTGTCGTTATCAAGCATGCCATCATCGTTACCGTTGTTGTTATCATCTGTACCATTGTTATCATCTTCTATGATGTTGTTATCTTCTTCTGGTGCGGGATTGTTGTTGTCATCATTATCCGTTCCACATCCAGCAAGGAACATAATAGATAATAAAGATCCCCCAAGTAGTGCAAAAATTTTCTTCATCATTTTTGGCAACCTCCCTTCTTTCTTTATCATTAGGTATTTTGCCCGAATATGAAAATAACTTGCGTCCTATTTTAAATTTAAAAAGAAAATCTGCTTTTTGGATTAAACATTAAAAATGCCGGACATAAAATGTCCGGCATTCAAAGGGAGAATAGAAAGATCTAAAAACCGCTCTTGCTTTAAAAAAGCAATGCAGTGCTTTTTATATACACCGCTTCACGATTCCTTAAACCACTTTTTGAAATATATAGTTAAAACATTCCATTCCCATCACGGAAAAAGAATTCTTATTTGTCACCAAAAGCAAACATGATATCGGCCTCACATGCTGTTTCCCCATCAACCGTTGCCACTGCTTTCCCTTTACCCATTGACCCTCTCATACGCACTATTTCCACTTCCAGACGCAGCTGATCACCTGGTTTAACTTGCTTTTTAAAGCGGCAATTATCAATCCCAGCGAAAAATGCAAGCCGGCCTTTATATTCTTCTTGTTTCAAGACGGCTACAGCGCCAACCTGCGCTAAGGCCTCTACAATTAAAACTCCAGGCATTACTGGATAATCGGGGAAATGGCCATTAAAGAATTCTTCATTTGCCGAGACATTCTTCAATCCAACCGCTCTTTTCCCTTCATCAATTTCTATGATCCGGTCGACTAATAAGAATGGGTAACGATGCGGAATAATTTCCTTTATTTGTGTGATATCTAGCATACTTGTTCCTCCTATGACTTAAATATTTCAAACATAACGTAAACTCGCCCCTGTCATCTAGACAGAGGCGTAGTTGCCATGAAATATAAATCCGTTAACGACAGCAACTACTTCAAAAAAACATGGAACTACGCGCCCTTGTTCACTATATCAAAAATATGGGTCCATGTGGATTTTTGGAAAACATCCATTGCATGTCCTCCGCCAATCACACTATATCCTAATAGTGCCCCGGATAATACAGCAATGAAAATCAATCCGATTACAATGAGTAAACGAAGCCAAATTGGCAAAAGACGGACCTTGATCCTACGATTCGGTTTCGCCTCAACTTCCTTTATCTCTTCTTCAATTTGTTGTCTCATTACACGATTTTGTTCCATATAGAATGTGAAAGCTCCTTTTAAGAAAACTCGCCGACTGATTTCCCCGATACAGAAATTCAGCAGCTATGCAAAATGGTCGGCACGAATGATTTCTCTTGTTATGAATTCATTATAACCGATTTGCTCTAATTCCGCAGGGAGACATTTTATTTACCAGGTACCTTAACGGATTCCATTGACTAATCCGCTCATTTGATCTGCCATCGTTACCGCCCGGGATTGAAATTGGTAAGACCGCTGAACATTGATTAGATCCGTCATTTCTTTGGAAAGATCGACATTCGAGGACTCCAGAGTACCTTGACGGACCGCTGCCCGGTTGCGGGAATCCCCTGTTAATGCAGTCATGATATCGACTTCCGTAACACCCAAGGCATTGAAGTTTTTGGGCAGGCCAAGTAAATTCCCGCCTAGCCGGTCAAGAAATTGCGGTTTCTTGACCGAGACTATTCCGAGCCCAAAACTCTTCTCGCCATATTCTTCCGTATCCACTATCAATAAGCCATTTTCCGAAATCTTAATGCCTTTAATATTTCCCTCTATGAGGATCGGTTCACCATTTTCATCAAGTACTTTATGTCCAGCAGAGGTAACAAGCATCATTCGATCGTTAGCATTAGGGGATAAATAAAAGGCACCATCCCTTGTTAGCCTTGTATTGACCCCATTATCGTCCTGAACGCTTACGGTGAAGAATTGGTCATCCCGGGTGAATGCTGCATCAAGGTTGCGGTCCGTCGTCTTTAAGGCACCCTGTGAAAGCACCAATTGAGATTTGCTTAACATAGCACCTGTTCCCTGCCGGATGCCAGGTGCGGTCAACCTTCCTTTTTCCTTGGTCTCACCCGGTTGATTATTGAAACTCTGTGTCAATAAGTCAATGAAACTCGTTTGGGTCTTTTTGAAGGCTGTCGTGTCCACATTCGCGATATTATTACTTATTTGATCGATTTTACTTTGAAGTTGGTTCAGCGCATTCGTCGCCGTCATCATCGTCCGGTTCATGGTTTTTCCCCTTTTCCGAATTTCACCTACTGCTCAATTAAAGCCTGCCAACTTCATTGACCGCTTTATCCAAACTTTTATCATAGGCTTGAAGCACCTTCTGACTCGCTTCAAAAGAGCGGTATGCCGACATCATTTCTGTCATCGTTCTCGATTGGTCAACATTGGAGCCTTCAAGAAAGCCCTGCTTAGTAGAAAAACCGTCATCCGCAGCCGCGTATGCGCTAGGTAAATCCCCATCATTCACAGCCTTATATAGACCTTCGCCATCTTTCATGAGCTGTAATGACGGATCATCCGAATAACGGATCCCTAAACGTGCGGTTTGAACATTTCCTTCTAAAATAACACCGTTTTCCGCTACTGTGAATCGATCGCTATCAAGCTGGATCTTTTCATTACTTTCGTTCAATACATAATGACCGGACGGCGTAGTCAGATGACCTTGCCCATCCAGGGTGAAACTGCCGTTACGCGTATAACGGATAGCACCATCGCCATCCTGGACAGTAAAAAACACCGAGCCTTGCCGACCCGTTTCCTCATTGATCGGTAGGTTTACATCAACAAGGGAAATATCCGTATCAAGCTGGGTTTCCTCCAATGTTCCCTGGGTAAATAAAGGATTCGCCTCCTGTACGTAAACACCCGTACTTACCCCCCAACTTGGGAAAAACTGGACATGCTCAATTTGCTCTCCGTGGGAACCGTTTCACCACCCATGCTGCTTATGAGCATTTCCGGAAAAGACCTTACACTCAATTGATCCGCTTTATACCCTGTTGTATTCGCATTGGACATATTGTTTGTGAGTAATTCCGTGCGCCTTTGCTGTGCAAGCATCCCGGAAGCAGCCGTATAAAAACCTCTTAACATCTTCTTCACTCCCCAATCTACATAACTTATCCGTTCAATATCTCATATCTATCTTATCGGTCATGAACATCAGTATCTTAAGGAAAAGGAGAAGCATTAGGCAGAAGAATTTGTCATATCGTAGGCTAGGTCAAATTTAAAGGAATGGTGTTAAATTCTCGACTAAAAGAAGAGGGCCTATTGCTCATCAGTACTGGAACTGCACGCACTTTCACTATGCCTCACGTTTGTCTGAACCTTAGACCCCTATCTTATGATGCGGATTTCCACCCGCTTTTTAGTTGAATTTGTGCCGTGGCAATTTATCCATATTATCAAGCATGATACCGGTTCCGATTGCTACACAATCCATTGGCTGCTCGGCAACGAGTACTGGGACCTTAAGTTCTTCAGCAAGAAGTAAATCAATCCCGTGAAGCAAGGCTCCCCCGCCTGTTAAAATGACGCCGCGGTCGATGATATCAGCAGAAAGTTCTGGCGGCGTCCGCTCAAGTACGCTTTTTGCAGCTTGTACAATGATGGAAACCTGCTCGCGAAGTGCCTCCTCAATTTCTTCAGAATTGACCGAAATGGTTCTAGGCAATCCCGATACCATATCACGCCCACGGATATCGATGACTTCATTACGAGATCCAGGGAAGACGGTTGCAACCTGGATTTTAATGTTCTCCGCTGTACGTTCACCAATCAGGAGCTTATACTTCCGCTTGATATAATTTAATATTTCATTATCGAATTTGTCACCGGCCATTTTAATGGATGAAGATGTAACGATATCCCCCATTGAAAGAACGGCAATATCCGTTGTACCCCCGCCAATGTCTACGACCATATTGCCGCTTGGTTGAAAAATATCCATACCGGCACCGATTGCAGCCACTTTCGGCTCTTCTTCAAGGTATACTTTCTTCCCGCCGCTTTTTTCGGCAGCTTCTTTAATCGCCTTTTGTTCGACACTTGTTATGTTGGTCGGGCAGCAAATTAAAATTCTAGGCTTTGAAAGAAAGCCTTTCACATTCAATGTATTGATAAAATGCTTAAGCATCGATTCTGTTACATCGAAATCTGCAATGACACCGTCTTTTAAAGGACGGATTGCGATGATGTTTCCCGGAGTACGGCCTACCATTTTTCGAGCTTCTTCCCCGACGGCAAGAACACGGTTCGTATTCTTATCAATCGCGACTACCGAAGGCTCATTTAACACAATTCCTTTACCTTTGACATGTATAAGAACATTGGCTGTTCCAAGATCTATCCCAATATCTCTAGCAAACATTTCTTAAATCCTCCTTGAATATCCTCACATATAACCTACTTCTGTCCTAATTGTTTATTTTACCATATTGCATTGACACAAGTAAGTATGAATTATAAATAAACACAAATACAGACTATTATTTCCTATTTTGACAATATGTAAAAAAAATCAATGTCTTATGTACTACCTTACCGTATTTTACCATAAAAAAATCCCGGCATGGAACCGCATCAAGGTTAAGAAAAAGCTGACACTCACTTTCATGTCCCCTTATTCATTCCCCGATAGCCCGATTCACTTCCAATTGCCGGAATGATTCAAGTATCATTTAACGATTTCTTCTTCTCTTTCAGAACGTTTGTATTTTAATTTTGTCGCTTCTCCACCTCTAAGGTGACGAATGGATTTATGATAATCCAATATATCCTTCACTTCGTTAGCCAAATCAGGATTAATTTCTGGCAGCCTCTCAGTTAAGTCTTTATGCACTGTGCTTTTAGAGACCCCGAACTCTTTTGCAATGACGCGGACTGTTTTTCTAGTTTCCACGATATACTTTCCTATCTTGATAGTTCTTTCTTTGATGTAATCGTGCACACCACTCGACCTCCCCAAATTGGATGTGAGAAGTGTGAAATGAGATTCGTATTTTTCGAATCGAATACCGCTGCCCTATAAACAATGAAAGATAGAATTATTCACCTATTAGATAATTTGTAATAAACGATTCCTCACCTCAAACACTCTCTTTGCATGGTTTATAACATCTTATTAGCTTGGTTAAGAATATATGCCTAATGGGACAGGAGGTTTGGATTTATTTCTGATTTTCATCTGTTTATTTTCATTAAACGTAAATTATTTCCCGAGAAATTTGTCAGAAATTCAAAGGTTTCAGCATATTGGCCAATATTTCCCCGAAAGAAAAAAAAGAAGCCGTTCAAAGTGAACGGCCTCCTTTTACCAAATTTTCAGTTGTTGTCATTCGTAACGCTCTAGGTTTTTGTTTTGATTTTATTAAAAATCTTAATCTTAATTAGATTGATTTAACGAATCTTTTAAGGAATCGCTTTCTTCAGTTGTATCTTCACCAGGGACAGAGCCTTCCTCATCAGTGCCACTCTCTAAATCAGTGCTCTCGTCAGTTTCGTCAACTGCAGGCGTTTCTTCTTTATCAGCTTCAGATCCTTCGACTGCAGGTGTTTCTTCTTTATCAGCTTCAGATCCTTCGACTGCAGGTGTTTCTTCTTTGTCAGCTTCAGACCCTTCGACTGCAGGTGTTTCTTTGTCAGCTTCTGATCCTTCGACTGCAGGTGTTTCTTCTTTGTCAGCTTCGGCTTCAGTTGCAGATTGAATCGCGGAAGCTTGTTTATCAACAAAATCAAGTGGGTTTAACGCAATGTTATCTTTTCTGATTTCGAAGTGGACATGTACGCCAGCCTCATCATTGATTTGGCTTTTTCCGGCTGTAGCAATTGCTTGTCCTTGTTTCACTTTGTCACCGACTGCAACCTTAATGTCTTTAACAGATTGATAACGAGTAACAACGCCATCTTCATGCTCTACTTCAACTAAATTTCCAAGTAACGCATCGTCTTGAACTTTCGTTACATTTCCACTTAAGGAAGCTTTTACATCGAAAGACTTTCCATCTTCCATTGCAATGTCTATACCTTTGTTTTGCTCATATCTATTGTTGTAGAAAACCAATGCTTCTTCTTGTGCCTTTTCATCCGCATTCACATCATAAAACTGTTTCTTGATAACCGATTTGTCTGCATCGGCGACAGGCATCTTGATTGTCTCAAGATTGCTATTAACCTCTACAGAAGGCTCACCATAGTTTTTTCCTGTTTCAGCCGATTCCTCTTTGCCATCTTTCGCTGAATCATCAAAACTATTTTGTAATAAGAAGGCCGCGGCTAAGATTATGGCTGCACTTGCGATATAGATTGCTGATAATGCCCAACGTTGTTTTAGTATACGTCGGATTGTGGAAGTTGGTTTCTTTTCTTCCTCTCTCATATTAATCACCTCAGCAATCATTCTGAACATTTTGTTAAAATTATATACATTCAGGAAAAAATTTTTTTTGGATTTATTTTGTGGAAATGAAACCGATTTTATTCGTAGAATGGTAAAATGTTTGGTATCTTACTGTTGAAGGATGTTTAAATCATGAAAAAAGCTTTTAAACTTGTGTTAACGTTATTGCCTTTTCTATATATGATTGCCATTTGGATAATGTCGAGCAACCCCGATGATATGATTCTTGATCTTCCCTCATCGTCATTTGACCGATTTATCAAAGAGGCACTTCATTTGGTCGAATTTGCCCTTTTGTATATATTATTTGTTTCGGCACTTGCTGCACACCAAAAACTGAGACCTGGTTTAAGCCTGTTGGCTGCCCTTGTAGCTTGCCTTTATGGAGTGATTGATGAATACCATCAATCTTTCATCCCATACCGCTCCTCTAGCATAATAGATGTCATTAAAGATATCATTGGGGTAGCTGCAGTTTATTTTCATGTCCAATATCATTATTTCAAGCGTAAACGGGGCTTTTTGACCTTTATAGAAAAATTAAACGAAAAGAAATGAGAGATGGGAATTCCCATCTCTCATTTTTTTGCCGTCATCGTATTCAGCCACTTACTTGAAGACTGAACTTTAACGCCTTTATAATAATATTTCACGATGTCTTCATAGGTTTTCCCTTCCCTGGCCATGCCGTTAGCACCGTATTGGCTCATTCCAACTCCGTGTCCAGATCCTTTTGTCGTGATCACAATCTGGTTGCCTTGACGCTCCCAGTCAAAATCGGAAGATGTCAGCCCGAGCTTCTCACGAATCTGTTTTCCTGTCATTTTCTTTCCTCCGATATCCACTACACCTACGCGATTACCTGATGTTCTTTCAATGACAGTTCCTATGGATGTTCCCGAAGAAAGACTTACACCCAATTTTCTTTCAAAATCTGCAGTATCGACTACTACTTTATTATAAAACTTTGGTGATTCTTCTTTATCCCATGGACTGGATACACTTTTTAAATAGGGGAATTCAGCTTGCCAATAGTCCTCGGAATTCTCCGTATAGCCATTGCTTGTCGAAAAAAAAGTGGCAGTAATCGGTTTTCCTTCATAGGTTAAGATTTGACCCGCCGTTTCTTTTATGGCCTTGTTAATTTTTTGCATTTTCCATTTATAATCAGAGCCCCACTGTTTTTTCAGCTCATCATTATTCTTATAAACTTGGTGCATGACCGTATCGCTTACATCGGCACCATCGGGCAAGCCTAATCGACTTTCGCTTATGAGCTGATTGACAATATAGGTTCTCGCCGTCAACGCTTGTGCTTTCAGCGCTTCTTCTTCAAAATCTGCTGGCATTTCAGCTGCAACCACACCACTCAAGTACGATTCAATCGGCAGTTTTTCAATCCTTTTTGCTGATGTGCGGTAAACGGCAACTTCTACGGAACTCATTTCATTTGCCGCTACCTCTTTGCCCTCACTCTTCCCTTGCTTTTCCAATTGCTCAGTTAACTGCCCACTTGTCTTATCATTTGAAAATGGAAGCACAAGCACTGCCGGAATCATGATAATTACGAATGCTACTGCTATGAATAGTACGACCATCGGTTTGATTGCTTTCAAATTCCTGAGCCTCCCTACACTTGTTCTCTGCCGTATTATCGTATCCAGCAGGTATCTTTACATAACAAATGTATGTCGAAGAACAAGCATTTATGAATAGAAAAACGACAACTATTTAACAGTCGGCCAAGAATCCGGAACATGATAAAAAAAACCATTCACGGTTCGGAGACTCGAACGTGAATGGTTTTATAAGCTACTTATGCGTTTAAATCTGCAATTTTTTTTGTTTCAGCAGGCACATCTTCGTTAATACGTTCCACATCAGCACCTAGAGATGCCAATTTACCATGGAAATTCACGTATCCTCTGTCAAGATGCTTTAATTCTGTAACACGTGTAATGCCATCTGCAACCAATCCAGTCAGGATGAGCGCTGCAGCGGCACGTAAATCTGTTGCAGCTACTTCAGCACCTTGAATGTTAGTTGGACCATTAACGATAACGGAACGGCCTTCTATTTTAATATTGGCATTCATGCGACGGAATTCTTCAACATGCATGAAACGGTTTTCGAAAACGGTCTCCGTAATCATACTTGTTCCTTCAGCACGCAGTAATAATGCCATCATTTGCGATTGCATATCAGTCGGGAAACCAGGATGCGGCATTGTTTTGATGTCAATGGCCTTCAAGGTTTTTGGACCGATAACGCGTAATCCATCTTCTTCTTCAAGAATTTTAACGCCCATTTCCTCCATTTTAGCAATAAGGGAAGTAAGGTGTTCAGGTACAGCTCCTTGAACAAGAACATTGCCGCCAGTAAGAGCGGCCGCTGTCATGAATGTACCAGCTTCGATACGGTCAGGTATAATCGTATGTTCAGTGCCATATAATTTATCGACACCTTCGATTCTCATCGTACCAGTACCGGCACCTCTGACTTTGGCACCCATTTTATTAAGGAGATTCGCAAGATCTACAATTTCAGGCTCTTTGGCCACATTTTCAAGAATCGTAATACCTTCAGCAAGCGTAGCAGCCATCATGATGTTTTCGGTGGCACCAACACTTGGGAAGTCAAGATACACTCTTGCACCCTTAAGTCTGCCTTCTACCTCGGCATCAATGAAACCATTGCCGACCTTCACTTTTGCTCCCATCGCTTCAAAGCCCTTTAAATGCTGGTCGATAGGACGTGATCCGATGGCACAGCCACCAGGAAGAGCAACGCGGGCCCGGCCATTCCTTGCTAGTAATGAGCCCATCACTAAAACGGAAGCTCTCATTTTACGTACATATTCAAATGGTGCTTCTTCTAATAACTCTCTTGATGCATCTACAGTTACTTGATTGTCATGAAAGGCAACATCTGCATTTAAGTTGCGCAATACTTCATTGATTGTATATACATCGGAGAGCGTAGGAACATCTTTAATGATACTTTTCCCATCACTTGCTAATAATGTTGCAGCGATAACTGGCAAAACGGCGTTTTTAGCACCTTCTACTTTAACTGTCCCGCTAAGCCTTTTTCCGCCGCGGACGATGATTTTTTCCAAAAGTATTCCCCTCCGCGTCCATTTTCTCTATATTAATATTCAAACGTTATGATTGGTGTGCCAACTACAAAGTTCGTTCGGTCACCCAATCCTTCTGTCCGTAGCCCAAACTGCAAATTTAATTTTTCTTTTGTCAAAGGTTGTTTAAACAAAGTTGAATGTGCAGATATAGATGTAAAGTTTGTTTCGTGCACACTCTCAATTTCCCTTGCTTGGAACATATCTAACAGGTCTTCAGTTTTAGAGTTTAAAACCGAATCCATATTATCATTGATAGACCCTTTAATACAAGAAAAAATTGAAGGAGTTCCTATAAATAGGTCATTCACCCTGTTTTGGAACGTAGCGGTAAAAAAGGCATTATTGGCTTTCTTCCACTTTTTCCCCTTCACTTCGTAAATAACATAGGTAACTTTATCAAATTTCTCTTCCGTTGTCATTATTTTGATAGACTCGGTCAGACCTGAATCGACATTGTAAGTTAACGCCTCAGCCTTCCAGCCGGAAGCATCATCTTTCCGATGCCATTGAAATTGAGGGTATTTTCGTTTTAAAGCTGTAACTTCGCTTTCAAACTCTTGTTTAATTGTAATCTCTTTATTTATTTCTCTAGTGAGTACAGACCAATCCCCTATGTCTAAATCTTTATCTTCCTGTAACAGTCCCACCATTTTAACTATATCTGGTTTACTTTCTGCCACAATCGTACTATTCCCAATTAAAATCACCATCAAACCGAGAAATACTATGTATGTTAACATTTTTTTATTTAAAAAATACATGTTAAATCCCTCCCCTTTTACACATTCTTTCCATAAGGAGAGAGATCATACTTCGAGTTTTCCGACAATTGGTGACACCTTCCCCTTAAACTTGCAGGAAGCAATAGCGAATACAAGAGTAGAATCATATTTTGCTATAAGAATATTCTTACAGCTTATCAGTCATTACTAAACATATACGGAAGTTGGTTTGCAAATCCCAGGTAGTCGAGGAAGAAATTACTTACAACTGAACCGATGGCAACCGTTAATAAAATATATAATACCCTGGCCTTGATGACCGAATTGGATCTTAACATTTTATCAAAATGTAATGCCTGTAAAGCCCACCAGGTAACTGCGATGAAAAACAAGTGTGCAATTATTCCTGTTAAAGCCTGCTGTCCCATTGCTGAAAACATGTACATACCTCCTAAAAGACACCCGAATTCTATTCTAACACAAAACCCCTTCATATTTGGAATTAAAAAGGAAGAATTGCAAAATATCTTTTTAAAACTGTAAATAGAGGCTTGATCCAATGGAACAAGCCTCTGATACAGGCATTATATCATTTACTCGAAATAAAGTCTGTAAAATCACCAAATTGATCATGAATAAAATCAAAGGCAATATTTGGCGCCACCCCGAAAAGTATGGTGCCTATTACGCATATGATCAATACGATGTGAAGACCCGGACGAATTTTAATGATCTTCTCTGAATGAACCGGTCGGAAAAAGACCTGTACCAATAATCCGAAATAATACACATAGGACACAATGGTACCTGCAATCATGATTCCCGCAAGGACGAAATGTCCAGGCTCCGTTATGAATGTCCCAAGAAAAATATTGAGTTTGCCAATGAAACCTGTCGTCCCGGGAATTCCAGCAAGCGACAGGATGAATACGGTGAATGCCATGGCAAGGTACGGGGATTTCCTCCCCATTCCTGCAAGAATGCTGATATCTTCGGACCCACTTTGACTGGAGAGCAGCTGAATGACTGCAAATACACCGATATTCATTAATACATAAGCCATTAGGTAAAACCAGACAGTATCAAGCAGGAAATATCCCCCGCCCAATGTTGCCACCGCCACAAGCAGGTAACCCGCATGAGCGATGCTTGAATAGGCAAACATTCGTTTTAAGTTTTGCTGCCTTAACGCAACCACATTTCCAATGATGATCGTCAGCCCCGCCAATGAAGCTATATAAATATTATTTTTTTCCAAAAAATCTAGCGCCCCGAACGTATCACCGGAAGCCGTTAGGAACAACGAAAGAAAAAGGCGCAGGATGATGACGAAACCCGCCATTTTCGAAATTACACTCAAGAAGGCTGCGACCGGTGTCGGTGCCCCTTCATAGACATCCGGCGCCCACATATGAAACGGTGCGGCAGCTATCTTGAAGGATACACCGACAAATACCATGAAGAAAGCGAGCCCCATGATGTATTGCAGCTGCCCGTCCGTCATCGCAGCCATCGTCCTGCTCATTTCGCCTAGATTGACGGAACCGGTCACTCCATATAAATAGCTCATCCCGAATAAAGTGATTGCTGTGGAAATGCCTCCGTTTATCACATACTTCATGGACGCTTCGTTGGACTTCCGATCACGCTTGCGCATTCCGACTAATATATAAGATGAAAGTGAAAGAAGTTCCAGTCCAACGAACAGCGTGATCAAATCACCGCTTGAGGACATGACCATCGCTCCAAGCAAAGCGGTAAGGAACAGATAATAAAATTCCCCCCGGTGCTCCCGCAGCCCCTCTCGCGGTTCATATCCTTCAGCCAGAAGGATGATCAGGGCCGCTCCGAATAATAGTAGCAGCTTAAAAGCTTTTGCAAATGAATCTAAACGAAACGTATCGGATAAGATACTGACTGTCTCAAAGGACAGCAGGCTAATCAGTGACAAACATGCCAAAATGATTCCGGTTAGCGCGAGCCATGCCAGTTTTCTCCGATTAAAGTGCTTCGGCCAGAATAAATCCAGTATCGAAAGAATCATGGTCGTTCCAAGAATGATGAATTCCGGCATCATCGCTCCCCAATCATAAGAAAGCATCGTGTTCCAATCCATCCTTCATCGCCCCCCTAGAGCAAGCATCATGGCTTCAATCGTTCCTTGAAGAGGCCCGCCTAACAAATTTGGGTATACCCCAACAGATATTATCAAACCGAGAAGAACCAACGTCGGCAAAAACTCCCAGCCCCTTAGGTCCCATTTCTCTTTTTCTATCAAGCTATCATTTTTCCCGAAAGTCATAAGCATGACCGCCCTCAGTACATAAACAGCGGTTAATACCAGCCCGATCACCCCTATTGCCGCAAGCAACGGCTGACTCTTGAATAAGCCAAGAAATACCATGAATTCACTGATGAAACCGGACATACCAGGCAAACCGAGTGAAGCCATCCCGCAAGCTAACATGAACCCTGAAAAAATCGGCATCGACTTGGCCAGCCCTCCAAGCTTAGGAAGCATCGTGGTTCCTGTACGCTCATACAACGCTCCCACCAAGAAAAACAACAAAGCAGCAATTAGCCCGTGTGAGATGACTTGAAAAATAGCTCCCTGAATGCCCGCTTCATTCAAGGCTCCCAGCCCCATCATGACGATACCCATATGCGAAATTGATGAGTAGGCTAAGACGAGCTTGAAATCCGTTTGTACCAATGCCAGAAAAGCACCATATAAAAAACTGAGGACCCCAAATAGGACTATGGTAAAGGCCAAGCTTTTATATTGTTCAGGAAATATCCCCATTCCAAACCGGATGATTCCGTACGCCCCAATTTTCAATAAGACACCGGCATGTATCATGACTATGGATGGAGGTGCTTCTGCATGGACCCGCACCATCCAGCTATGAAAGGGAAAGACCGGCAGCTTTATCGCAAATGCCACGAGAAATGCAAGACATAAACCATATTTCATCGAACCGGATATGGGTGCAAAAAGCGAAACGCCGCCCATTGTCATCATCTGTGTCAATGCTGCAATGTTGGTCGTACCTGTCCTGGCAAACAAAATCAAAATCGCCACCAATAAAACAGCCGAACCAATGCCATTATAGATCAGAAAACTATAAGAAGCTTTCTCCCTCTCCAGAAAGCCCCATCTGCCAATCAAAAAGAAAGCAGGAATCAAAGTCATTTCGAAAAAGATGAAAAAAAGGATCAAATTTTCTGCCGTGAATACACCGAGCATTCCAATCTCCAGGATCAAAAATAATAAATAATACCCTTTCCATTCTTTTTTTATATAAATGGATGCGATTGCGGCCAGTGATGAAATGATTGTTGTCAGTAATATGAAGATGAGACTTAAGCCATCCAGCCCCAACTCAAAATCAACCGTGAAGAGCTTGGGATCATACATTTCCAAATTTCCAAACCTGATCCAATTCAACTTAATGTCAAATATGGATAGGGCCACACCCGAATAATATTGGCTGCAAAGAAAGAATGATAGGAAAAGGGGAGGCAGTGTTCCGAAAAAACCAAATTGTTTAATCGTCCTTTCCTCTTTTTTCGGCATGAGGGCAACCATCACGATGCCCAGCAGCGGTGAAAACACTAAAAGCGAGAGCAAATAGACATTCATCTTAGATACCCCCCAGTTACTGCAAAAATCACCAACAGTACCGCAAGTCCCAGAAAGGCTATCATGCCATATTGCTGTACCTGTCCCGTTTGCAGTTTAGACCCTACTTTCCCCAATCCTTCTATTGAACTTGTTACAGTGGAAACAAGGCCACCGACAATGAACCTTTCAATATAAGATAGGAATATACTAAAGCCTTTGATTGCATAGCCTGCAGTAAAATGATAAATCTCATCAATGTAATACTTATTTTCCAAAATCCTAAATACCTCGGAGTTTTCTTTGACAAGCCATTCCCGAGATAACTTCTTTTTAACGTATATCATATAAGCAAGGTAAATCCCGGCCAGCGACACAAGCACGGCCATCAACATTATCCAAACGGGCCCCTCACTATGGCTGGCGCCTAGAAGAGCTTCATTTCCCTCCACAAGCCACTCCCCAAGAAAAGTTCCAAACCACGGTGTTTGGATATACCCACCGATTACAGCAAGCAAAGCCAATGCGAGCATGGGAATTAGCATGATGAAAGGTGATTCCTTGACCTGTTCTGCCTGACTGCGTGAATCGCCTGCAAACATCATGAAAAACAGCCGGAACATATAAAACGCAGTTAAAAAGGAGGTAACCACCGCTAGACCAAACAATATATAACTACCATTCTCCCAAGCTGCCATTAGAATTTCATCTTTACTGAAAAAGCCCGAGAGCAACGGAAACCCCGATATCGCCAACGTGCCAGTCAAGAACAGCGGACCGGTCCAATTCAACTTGCGCCATAAGCCGCCCATTTTTTCCATATCCTGTGTATGTATAGCGTGAATAACACTGCCTGCTGCCAAAAACAGCAAAGCTTTAAAAAAGGCATGGGTCATTAAATGAAACACCCCGGCCACATATCCCGAAGTACCCAAAGCAAGCATCATAAAGCCAAGCTGAGAGATGGTCGAATAGGCCAATACACGCTTAACATCCTTTTGCACCATGGCAATGCTTGCGGCAAATATGGCTGTAATCCCACCTGTTATGGCCACTACCTGCATCGCAGCAGAACTAGCCATGAATAACGGAAACATGGCCGCCACCAGGTATACCCCTGCAGCAACCATGGTTGCTGCGTGTATCAATGCGGAAACCGGAGTCGGGCCTTCCATTGCGTCCGGAAGCCATGTATGAAGTGGAAATTGTCCAGACTTCCCAACCGCACCGATAAAAATCAAAATAGCAATTAATGTCAATTTTTCACTTGATATCATGCCCGACTGAACAGCTTGAAAGATCTCTCCATATTCAAAGCTGCCTGTTTCCCAGAATAGAAGAATGATGCCGATTAATAGCCCTACATCCCCAATCCTGGTCATGATGAATGCCTTCTTCGCCGCAGCCTTAGCTTCCAGTTTATAAAAGTAAAAACCAATGAGCAGGAAAGACCCCACCCCGACCAATTCCCAGAAGATATAAAGTTGTAATAAATTGGGTGCCATGACTAGTCCAAGCATGGCAAAGGTGAAGAAGCCCAGATAAGCATAAAAAATGGAGAATCGCACTTCACCCTTCATATACCCCTTCGAATATATCTGGACAAGCAGGCTGACAAGGGAAACGACCACAAGCATCAAGGCATTGAGCTGATTTATTTCGAATCCAGCTGAAAGTTGCGTCCCTCCGAAGGAAAGCCAATCTATCGATATATTATACGTAGGTTCCTTAAATCGCTCGATCAGGACAAGCAACGATAAAACGAACGAAGCCAATGTACATATTATTCCTATAAAAGCGCCTCGATCCCGCAACCGCCCGCCTGATAGAAGCAGAACCAGAAACGTGACGAGTGGAAAGATCGGTATGAGCCATGCGTGCTCCATCATCGTATCAAATCCCCTTCTTCAATTATATAAACCTTCAATTCTTCATCATTTCCATTTCATCGACATTGACCGTCTTACGATTGCGATAAAGGGACATTAGTATGGCCAGCCCTACAGCTGCCTCAGCTGCAGCAATCGTAATCGTGAATAAGGAAAAAACTTGACCCGTAATGGATGGCGTAACCCCGAATTTACTGAAGGCCACTAAATTGATATTTGCAGCGTTCAGCATCAGCTCGATTGAAATCAAAACAATGACCGCATTTCTTTTCGTCAAGGCACCATACAGCCCTATACAAAATAAAACGAGAGCCAATACAAGATAAGCCGACAAAGGAACTCCCGTCATGATCGATCTCCCTCCTCATCATCTTTTTTAGCCAATACGATGGCACCGACTAAAGCAACAAGCAGGAGTACCGACATCACTTCAAATGGAATTACATATTTTGAAAAAAGTTCGATTCCTATTTGCTTTGTATTTTCCTCATGCAACGCCGTTGGCTGTACAGGTATATCCAGATTATAAATCCCCAGATACACCGCTACGGCAAACCCGGCAATCGCTGCCAGCAAGGAGAAACTCCCCCAGCCCCCTTTAGCCGGTGCATCATTTTCCTGGTGTTTTGTCAGCATAATCCCGAATAGCATCACGATCGTAATTGCCCCTGAATAAATAAGGATTTGGACAATGGCGACAAACTCTGCCGAGAGCAACATATAAATTCCTGCAATGCCCAAGAAAGTAAAAACAAGTGCGATAACCATGTGCACCACTTTTGTTAAGGTAATCAGCAACACCCCGCCCACTATCGCGACAAGTGCCAAACCAATAAAGGCAATTAACTCACCCGACAAACTCATACTTTATTCACCTTCCGGATATTTTCATCATTTTCATCCAGCCACTCCAGGTTTTTAAATAGATGATCACGGCTATACTCGGCAAGCTCGAATTGATTCGTCATCACGATCGCTTCTGTAGGGCAGACCTCCGTACATAAATCACATAAAATGCAAATCTCGAAATTGATGTCATACGTCTCGATGATTTTCCCTTTTTTCGACGGGTCCGGATGTTTCTTACCAGTTAATTGAATACAATCCGTTGGACAAATCGTCACGCATTGATTGCATACGATACACTTTTCAGGATAGAATTTTTGGATTCCGCGAAATCGGTCAGGGAGCGGAAGCGGCTCATTCGGGTAGTCATAGGTCACTTTTTTCCTCGTCAAGTTCTTTAATGTATAGGTTAAACCTTTTGCTAAACCAAGCATATAAATCCCTCGCTTTCCGACCAGCTTAAGTTTCTAAAAAAGGTTAAGCAATTCTTTTATTAGTGCCGTCAAAAATATATTTGCCAATGCAACCGGAAGCAGCACTTTCCATCCGAATTCCATCAATTGATCAGCCCTTATCCGAGGAAAGGTTACACGGATCCAGACCAATATATAGAATACGGCACTGAACTTCAGACCGAACCAGATGGCCGCCGGAATAAAATCCAAAAACGGAATAGAATTCCATCCCCCTAAAAATAATACAGTGGTTAGCGTTGCCATTGCAAACATATACACATATTCGGATAACATAAAGAAGGCCCAGCGAAATCCAGAGTATTCAACATGATAGCCTGCTACAAGTTCGGATTCCGCTTCCGGAAGGTCAAAAGGAACCCTGTTCAACTCGGCAACCGATGCAATGAAAAACACGATGAACGCAACCGGCTGAAGAAAAATGAACCAAACCTTTTCCTGGGCTGCAACAATATCATTCAAGTTTAAACTGCCTGTTATGAGGACGATGCCCACTAGCGACATCACCAAAGGGATCTCATAAGATATCATTTGCGCGGCTGCCCTCATTCCGCCAATCAAAGAATATTTATTATTGGATGCCCAACCTGCAGTGACGATGCCGATGGTCGATATGCCGGAAATCGCCATATAATAAAGCAGTCCGACACCTATATCAGCAAATTGGAAGGCATCGGTGAACGGCAAGGTGGCAAGCACCATGAAAGCGGGAGCAAAAGCAATTACCGGAGCTAAAATATATAACGGCTTATCAGCTTTCTTGGGTATCGTATCTTCCTTGATCAGAAGTTTCAAAACATCAGCAACGGTCTGTAAAAGACCCCATTTCCCTCCAATTTGGTTTGGGCCGACACGCATCTGCATGAATCCCATGATTTTACGCTCTGAAAGGATTCCATAGGTTACAAACCCTAATACGACAAACAGGAGCAGGACTGCCAAACCGAAAAAAATGCCAAAATTCAGTAGGCTTGGAGCGGAGTGGAGAAGATCCTTGATCATTTATCCATCCACCTCCCCTAACACGATATCGATTGCACCCAAAATCGTTATCAAGTTCGCCATATTTTCCCCCTCCAATAATTTCGGAAGAATTTGCAGATTATAAAACGAAGGTCTGCGGAATTTCAAGCGGTATGGCTCCTTTTTCCCTTCACTCGCGATATAACAGCCTATTTCCCCTCTTGGTGATTCAATTCGGACAAATGCCTCACCCTTGGGAACCTTTATTATTTTAGGGACCTTAGCAAGGACCGGCCCTTCTGGAAATTGCTCAACCGCCTGCTCGATGATCTTCAGTGACTCTTCGATTTCTTCCATTCTACAATGATAGCGTGAAAAGGCATCACCCTCTTCCCTTGTAGGAACATCGAATGTGAACCTGTCATAAATGGAATATGGTTCATTTTTTCGTAAATCCCACTTCACACCTGTACACCTTAAGTTGGCACCGCTAAGCGAATACTGCAAGGCTTCTTCCTTCGAATAGATGCCCACCCCTTTAACCCGATTAACAAAGATTTCATTCCCTGTCACAAGCTCATGGTAACCGGCAAGCTGCTCCCTCATATAAGGGACAAACTCGGCAACCTTCGCAATCCAGTCTTCAGGAGCATCCCATTTCACACCTCCGACACGCATATAATTGAATGTTAGGCGTGCCCCTGACAATTCAGTCAATAAATTAACGATCATTTCACGTTCTCGGAATGCGTAAAGGAAAGGACTCGTCGCACCTATATCCAGCAAGTATGTACCCCACCAGACGAGGTGGCTTGCAACTCTGCCCAATTCCATTGCGATGACCCGCAAATATTCTGCCCTTTCAGGGATCTCCACCCCCATCATTGTCTCAACAGCATGGCAAAGTACATAATTATTTGTCATTGCCGCCAGATAATCGAGCCGGTCAGTATATGGGATTATTTGTGTATATTGCAGATTTTCCGCTAGTTTTTCCGTACCGCGATGCAGATACCCGATGACAGGTGTAGCCTCTTTGATAATCTCACCGTCAATCTTGATGACAAGCCGAAAAACACCATGTGTACTCGGATGCTGCGGCCCGACATTGAGAAGCATTTCTTCCGTCCTTAACATAGGGGTTACACCTCCACATCATAAGGCTCATAATCTTTTCTAAGGGGATACCCTTTCCAATCTTCCCCAAGTAAAATCCGCTTTAAATCAGGGTGTTCATAAAAGTTAATGCCCAATAAATCATACGCCTCACATTCTGGCCAATTTGCACCTGACCATAATGGGACCAATGATGGGATAACGGGAGTATCCCTATCAAGCTTAACCTTCAAGGCAACTGATTGGTTCATTTTGAATGAGTGTAAATGTACATAGATTTCCATATGGGATTCAAAATCCGTACCATGAAGTTCCGATAAATACGAAAAGTCAAGTTGTTCATCATACCGCAGAAATTTGGCTATTGAGAAATATGTATCCGGATTAGCCACTAAAGTGGGTACATCTTTTGATAGTCTATTAATATAGTTCTCTAATAATGCCCCTTGTCCTACATGGCTTTCAATAGCAGAAACAATTTGATCGAGTTTCGACTGATTTGGGGAAATTTCGCTAGGGGTGTCAGCTTCCTCGCTTTCCTGTACAGCAGTCCTTTTCTTCGCAGCAGCAGCCGATTTCGCTTTGGCAGCAGCTGCTGCCTTCGCCTTGGCCGCTGCCTTTTGCTTCACTGCATCGATTTCGCCTTCCGGCTTTTCTCCGGCTTCTTCTTTCGCCTGTTTCCGGGCCAGTGCCGCTGCCTTCGCCTTGGCCGCTGCCGCCGCTTTTTGTTTTGCTATATCCATTTCGCCTTCCGGCTTTTCTGCCGCTTCTTCTTTCGCCTGTTTCCGGGCCAATGCCGCTGCCTTCGCCTTGGCCGCTGCCGCCGCCTTTTGCTTCGCTGCATCCGTTTCGCCTTCCGGCTTTTCTCCGGCTTCTGCTTTCGCCTGTTTCCGGGCCAATGCCGCTGCCTTCGGCTTGGCCGCCGCCTTTTGCTTCGCTGCATCCGTTTCGCCTTCCGGCTTTTCTCCGGCTTCTGCTTTCGCCTGTTTCCGGGCCAATGCCGCTGCCTTCGGCTTGGCCGCCGCCTTTTGCTTCGCTGCATCCGTTTCGCCTTCCGGCTTTTCTCCGGCTTCTGCTTTCGCCTGTTTCCGGGCCAATGCCGCTGCCTTCGGCTTGGCCGCCGCCTTTTGCTTCGCTGCATCCGTTTCGCCTTCCGGCTTTTCTGCCGCTTCTTCTTCTTTCGCCTGTTTTTTGGCCAGTGCCGCTGCCTTTGCCTTGGCTGCTGCCGCTGCCTTTTGTTTCGCTAAGTCTTCCTTTTCACTCATCTATATCACCCGCTTTCCGGTTTTCGCCTCATAACGGATTTTTTCTTTTAATTTATTGATCCCGTAAATAAGTGCAGCTGGGTTTGGGGGACAACCCGGTATATATACATCGACAGGTACAATTTGATCTACCCCTTTGACCACTGAGTAAGAGTGAACATAAGGCCCGCCAGCAGTTGCACAGGAGCCCATTGCAATAACCCATTTCGGTTCTGGCATTTGTTCGTATAATCTACTTATTATTGGTGCCATTTTTTTCGTTACCGTTCCTGAAACAATCATGACATCCGATTGTCTGGGGGATGTCCGAAAAAAAGAACCAAATCGGTCCAAATCATAATGAGAGGAGCCGACACCCATCATTTCAATTGCACAACATGCCAAACCGAAAGTCATTGGCCAGAGTGAGTTACTTCTAGCCCAGCCTTTTATTTGTTCAAGTGTGGATAAGAAAATACTGTGGCGCATTTCTTCCATTTCTTTAGGGGTAAGTTCATCCAATTTCAATTCCACTTTAACACCTTCTTTTTCCAAGCATAGATTAGCCCTAGCATAAGGATCACGACAAAAAACAGCATTTCAACCAATGCAAACAGTCCGAGTTCATCATAGGCAACCGCCCATGGGTACAGAAAAACCGTTTCTACATCAAATATGACGAACATCAATCCAAATAGATAATACCTGACATTGAATTGAACCCTTGAATCCTGAAAAGGTTCGATTCCGCTTTCATAAGTCGTATACTTCATATCTGTCGGTTTATAAGGCCTTAGCAGTCTACCAAGAAATAAAGCGATCACAGGTAATAAAATTCCGAGACAAAGGAAAACAAATACAATTAAATAATTATTTTGGTAAATATGCAGCTGTCCCATGTTCATCTCCCTTTATGGATATATCATGTTAAATGGCTACAATTTAAGTTTGCTTGTCTTCATTTTGGATACGTTATAAATATTATGCAGAGTAACATTCTTTTAGAAGCAACGTGAAAGGAGGGGTATGAAGCAATAAATGTAAGCGTATACATTATAACATTAGGATAAAAGCATGTCGACGAGTTAAGGGTTAAAATGGAAAATACTTTACTCTATAATTCGACATTTTATTCCTAATTCTGATATTCCATGTCAATAATCTTCAAAAACCATCTGGATAAAAAAACACCTGATCTTACCACGAATGGTTTGATCAGGTGTTTTCATCAATTAAAGTTATCGCATTTCTGCAATTTGGATTCGGTTGATTGCACGTTTAAGCGCTAAATCAGCTCTTTTGGCATCATTTGATCCATCATTGTTCTGCAATCTTTGTTCAGCACGGGCTTTTGCTGCTTGAGCACGTGCAAGATCGATAGTTTCAGCTCTTTCAGCAGATTGAGCTAAAATGGTTACCACATCAGGGCGAACTTCTAAGAAGCCACCATTTACAGCTACATAGTCTGTGTTGCTTCCATTTTTAAGACGGACAGCACCAATGGTAAGCGGGGCTACAGTTGGAACGTGTCCAGCCATGATTCCCAGCTCACCGCTTTTAGCTTTAGTGCTTACCATTTCAACTTCTGCATCATATACTGGGCCATCGGGAGTAACAACATTGACTTTAATGGTCTTCATTTCATTCCCTCCTAGGTCCCTTTAATTAAGCCATTTCTTTTGCTTTAGCAACAACTTCTTCGATGCGGCCAACTAGACGGAAAGCATCTTCTGGAAGTTCGTCATATTTTCCAGCTAGGATATCTTTGAATCCTTGGACTGTTTCTTTAACTGGTACATAAGATCCCTTTTGACCAGTGAATTGTTCAGCCACGTGGAAGTTTTGTGACAAGAAGTTTTGAATTCGACGAGCACGTTGAACGATTACTTTTTCGTCTTCGCTTAATTCGTCCATACCTAAGATGGCAATAATATCTTGAAGTTCTTTATATTTCTGTAATGTTGATTGCACTTGACGAGCCACTTTATAGTGCTCAGCCCCAACGATTTCTGGGCTAAGGGCACGAGAAGAAGACGCCAATGGATCAACTGCAGGGTAGATACCCATTTCAGAAAGTTTACGCTCAAGGTTAGTTGTTGCATCCAAGTGAGCGAAAGTTGTAGCTGGAGCCGGATCCGTATAGTCATCGGCAGGTACATAGATCGCTTGAATGGATGTAACTGAACCTTTATTAGTTGAAGTGATACGTTCTTGCAATTGGCCCATTTCAGTAGCAAGAGTTGGTTGGTAACCAACCGCTGAAGGCATACGTCCTAGTAGGGCGGAAACCTCAGAACCTGCTTGTGTGAAACGGAAAATGTTATCGATGAAGAATAGAACGTCTTGTCCTTGTTCGTCACGGAAATATTCAGCCATTGTCAAACCGCTAAGAGCTACACGCATACGTGCACCTGGCGGCTCGTTCATTTGTCCGAATACCATTGCCGTTTTCTTGATAACACCGGAATCAGTCATCTCGTAGAAAAGGTCATTACCTTCACGAGTACGCTCACCTACACCAGCGAATACCGAGATACCGCCGTGCTCTTGTGCGATGTTATTGATAAGTTCTTGGATAAGTACAGTTTTACCAACACCGGCTCCACCGAAGAGACCGATTTTACCACCTTTGATGTAAGGAGCAAGTAAATCTACTACTTTAATACCAGTTTCAAGAATTTCAACTGTTGTTGATAAGTCCTCAAAAGTTGGTGCTTGTCTGTGAATTGGATCACGGCGCACCTCTGCTGTAAGTGGTTCGAATAGGTCAATGTTTTCCCCTAATACGTTGAAAACGCGGCCTAGTGTTACTTCACCTACAGGAACGGAAATTGGAGCTCCTGTATCAACAGTCTCTGCACCACGGGTTAAACCATCAGTGGAAGACATTGCTACAGTACGAACTGTATTATCACCTAGTTGAAGGGCTACTTCAAGAGTTAGTCCTGTACCAGACGCTGTATTTTCGATTCTTAACGCGTTATAGATCTTAGGAAGTTGTCCGTCTTCGAATTTCACGTCAACAACCGGACCCATAACTTGAGTAACGCGTCCTATATTCATCGTTTTCCCTCCTAACGTTGCTTATAACGACAATCTAGTTTATGGAACGGCCAAGCATCGTCCGGTCCGACCGTCCCTTTAATAATTTTTATTCTAAAGCTGCTGCACCGCCGACAATTTCCGTTATTTCTTGAGTAATTGCGGCCTGACGTGCACGGTTATATTGCAATGAAAGTGAATCAATCAATTCTTTAGCATTATCGGTCGCATTTTTCATTGCAGTCATACGTGCAGAGTGCTCACTTGCTTTACCATCTAACAAAGCACCATAAATTAAACTTTCTGCGTACTGAGGCAGTAATACCTCAAGGATTTCTTCTGCATTCGGTTCAAATTCATAAGAAGTCATTGCTGCATTGGAAGTATTAAAGTCAGCTAACGGAAGGACTTGCGTTTCCGTTACATCCTGCTGGATTGGGCTGACATAATGGTTATAGTACATGTAAAGCTCATCACACAGTTCATTTAGATACAAATTCACTGTTGATTTTGCAAGGGAGCTAATGTCAGCGAAAGAAGGCTGATCAGGAACTCCAGTTACTTCAAGCTCTACGTGCATGTTACGGCTGACAAAGAAATCACGGCCAACCCTTCCGATTGCGATAATGACGAACTCATCATTGGATTTATGGCGTTCAAGAATGGTTTTATGAACGTGGCGAAGGATACTACTATTGTATGCTCCTGCCAATCCGCGGTCCGATGTGATTACCAGGTAACCGGTTTTCTTAACTGGACGCGAGACAAGCATTGGATGAGATGCACCCGTACTTCCGTTCGCAATACTTGATACTACTTCTTGAATTTTATCCATATATGGAACATATGCTTTAGCATTAGCTTCAGCACGGTTCATTTTAGAAGCAGATACCATCTGCATCGCTTTTGTAATTTGACTCGTCTTTTTCGTTGAAGTAATCCGAGACTTAATATCGCGTAAAGAGGCCATTCATTCTCACCACCCTTTATAAATTAGTTAGACCCTTATTATTCAGAAATAACGAAGTTCTTTTTGAACTCGTTAATTGCAGCAACGATAGCAGCATCTTCAGGAAGACCTTTCGTTGTGCGAATGTGATCTAATAATTCCGGATGAGAACGATCTAGGAATACATAGTATTCTTCTTCAAAACGAAGGATATCCGATACTGGAATATCATCTAAATGACCTTTAGTCAATGCATAGAAAATCATGACTTGTTTCTCAACTTTGATCGGTTTGTTTAGATCTTGTTTTAGAACTTCAACTGTACGAGCACCACGGTTAAGTTTTGCTTGAGTTGCAGCATCAAGATCAGAACCGAATTGAGAGAATGCTTCCAATTCACGATAAGAAGCCAAGTCTAGACGTAAAGTACCAGCAACTTTCTTCATCGCTTTAATTTGTGCAGATCCACCAACACGGGATACGGATAGACCAGCGTTAATCGCAGGACGTACACCCGAGAAGAACAAATCGGATTGCAAGAAGATTTGTCCATCAGTGATGGAAATTACGTTTGTTGGAATGTAAGCAGAGATGTCGCCTGCTTGTGTTTCAACAAATGGAAGCGCAGTGATTGAACCGGCACCTAAAGTGTCATTCAATTTAGCTGCACGCTCAAGTAAACGGGAGTGCAAGTAGAATACATCCCCTGGGAATGCTTCACGACCTGGAGGACGGCGAAGTAGCAAGGAAAGTTCACGGTATGCAGATGCTTGTTTAGAAAGATCATCATAAACCACAAGAACGTGCTTGCCAGCGAACATGAACTCTTCACCCATAGTCACACCAGCATATGGCGCTAGGTATAAAAGTGGTGCTGGTTGAGAAGCTGATGCAGATACAACGATTGTGTAATCCAATGCACCATTTTTACGCAGTGTTTCAACAGTTCCACGAACAGTTGATTCTTTTTGACCGATAGCCACATAGATACAGATCATATCTTGGTCAGCTTGGTTAAGGATTGTATCGATCGCAACTGATGTTTTACCAGTTTGACGGTCACCGATGATTAACTCACGTTGTCCACGTCCGATAGGTACTAGCGCATCGATTGCTTTAATTCCTGTTTGTAATGGTTCATGAACAGATTTACGGTCCATAACACCTGTAGCAGGGCTTTCGATTGGACGAGTTTTTGTTGTAGCGATCGGACCAAGACCATCTAATGGTTGTCCTAACGGATTCACGACACGCCCGATTAATTCTTCTCCAACTGGTACTTCCATGATACGGCCAGTACGGCGTACTTCACTGCCTTCTTGAATGTCTCTGAATGGTCCAAGAATAACAACACCTACGTTATTTTGCTCAAGGTTTTGTGCCAATCCCATTGAACCATTAGAAAATTCTAAGAGCTCCCCAGCCATTGCATTGTCTAAACCATGAACGCGAGCGATACCATCACCAACAGTGATTACTGTACCTACATCGCTTACTTTAATTTCCGACTGATAGTTTTCAATCTGCTTTTTAATCAGCGCACTGATTTCTTCAGCTTTGATGCTCATGAATTTCACCCCTATCTGTGAATATTAACCTAATAGTTGTTTGCTAAGGCGATCAAGCTTCCCACGTATCGTTCCGTCATAAATACGGTTACCGATTTGAAGTTTGATACCGCCAAGAATATTGCTATCCGTAACATTAGTGATACGCAAATTACGTTTGCCGATCTTTGCAGCAAAAGCTGAAGACACAGCTTCCGCTTCAGCTTCAGTTAATGGATTAACTGTATAAACAGTCGCATCCGCAACTGAATTTTCTTCATTCGCAAGTTCAATGAACTCTTGTGCCATAGGAATCACTTCATCTGTACGATGACGCTCCACCATTAACATTACAGTGTTTCGAACGGAAGACGAAAGACTTGCAAATGCATTTGCAAGCATTGTATTTTTTGCATCTCTAGTCATTTTAGGATGAGCCAAGAAGCTTAATAGATCTTTATCATTTGTGAAAACTTCATTCACTATGCGAAGCTCTTCTTCAAGTTGGTTAATGAGATTTTGCTCTTTCGCAATTTGGAAAAGAGCTACAGCATAACGTCCTGCTACAGTTATATCGCTCATTTACCTTCTCCTGCCTCTTGAATATATTCATTGATTAGTTTTTCTTGATCAGCTGATGAAAGTTCTTTCTCAATCACCTTAGAGGCGATCATGACAGATAATGAAGCTACTTGCTCGCGTAAGGCGGCAACTGCTTTTTCTCTCTCTTGAACGATTTCACGTTTTGCTGATTCTTTAACACGTTCAGCCTCTGCACGCGCTTGATTAATAATATCTTCGCGTTGTGCTTCGCCTTGTTGCTTAGCATTCTCTATAAGTTGTCCCGCTTCAGTGCGAGATTGTTTTACGATTTCACGCTGTTCTTCTAAATATTTCAGTGCTTCTTTTCTGCTAACTTCAGCTGCTTCAATTTCATTCGCAACATGCTCTTCACGTTCTTTCATGATGCCCATTAGCGGACCCCATGCAAACTTCTTAAGCAACGCTAACAAAATAATAAAGATTACAAGCTGGTATATGATATCTCCACCATTAAAGTGGACTTGACCAAGAACAAAATTGCTTGTTAACACGCTCGGTTCACTCCCTTCATGAGATTCACTATTGAAGTTCTGTATTTTCGATTGACAGTATCACTGCCATAAATGTTCACTTTAAACACAGAGCAATGGCGAAGGGTCTCCTTGGATCATCTTCGCCATTATTGAACTTTTTCAAGTTATCTTATTTACCCATTACAATAAACGCGATAACTACAGCGATGATTGGAAGTGCCTCAACTAATGCAATACCAACGAACATTGTAGTTTGAAGCATACCACGAGCTTCCGGCTGACGAGCCATTCCTTCAATTGTACGCCCAACGATAAGACCGTTACCAATACCCGCACCTAGTGCACCTAATCCAACTGCGATAGCAGCAGCTATAAGACCTAAAGAACCTGTCATGATAAATTTCCTCCTTGAAATGTTGTTTTATTTTTTCATCAATATAATGTTCTAAATGAACAATATTTATAATTAATGGTCGTCACTTACTTTATGGGAAAGATAAACCATCGTTAACATAGTAAAGATAAAAGCTTGAATGGAGCCGACAAAGATACTAAACCCTTCCCAAGCTAACATCGGTAATGCAGCAGTGGCTGCACCCACAACACCACTTGTTCCTAGTCCAGCAAGTAAAGTTAATAGTAACTCACCCGCATAAATATTCCCGTAAAGCCGCAATCCTAGAGTTAACGTATTAGCGAACTCCTCAATAATCTTTAACGGAAACAAGAAACCCATTGGCTGAACATAAGTTTTGGCATAATTTTTCATGCCTCTCATCTTGATACCATAATAATGAGTTAAACCCATTACCATAACTGCCAAAGTTAAAGTTATTGCCGGATCAGATGTAGGTGATTTCCACCAAAGTTCATGTCCTATTACAATCGAGAACGGCAATCCTAACATGTTTGAAACAAATACGTACAATATTAACGTCATTCCCAACATTAGGAACTGACCACCCGTACGCCAATCCATATTGCTGTTGATGATATTTTTCACAAAATCCATAACCCATTCGATAAAGTTTTGGATACCTGTTGGCTTCATCGCAAGTTTTCGAGTTGCTGCTACAGCAATAATGAAGACAATGAGACTTGCGATGGTCATCATAAGAACATTAGCCAAGTTGAAATGTATTCCGGTATTCATAAATTCCCACATAGGAGCTTCATGATTCAACAGTATTCACCTCTCTTCTTTACTACCTACGTATGTTTTGCATAAAATAATCTATCATAATGACAAAGTAAACTGTCATTAATCCCACAACCACGCAGACAACCTGAAATTCACCAGGATATCTCAATGCAATAATTGCAGCTAAACCCGCTACAGACATTCTAGTTAAACTACCAAGGGAGCGCGTTTTCTTTCCTTCGGCAACCTCTTGGGCGAACTTCTTGTTCTTTTTGACCATTGACCAGAATATAAATAGGCTGAAGGCAGTTCCAAGCAATAATCCTTGGAAGACTGAATCATGGGAAGTGAAAACCACCCCAAGTAGATAAATACCCATTAAATACAACATGTATTTTAGCTGCCTATTGAACATTTTTTCCAATTCTAGCATTTTGTCATGTAATCTCCCTAGAAATATTGTAGTATCTTGTTTAGCTTAGGAGAATTTGCCCGTAACAAGTCCAATTAGAAGGTCAAAAACTCACTTCTATTTGACACGTTATTAACGTATGAAACCCCTCTCATTTTACATCCTTAGTTAGCATACAATAGGCTAGAATCATTGTCAATGAGTGGTTAGTGAAATTTGTCACAGGTTTGTAATTATTAACGAATTGTTCACAAATTATCTTTTTTCTTCTATTGACATCCATTTTATTTTACTTATTGTCCTCTCTTCACTCGATAAGTAACGTCTTTTCTATCCGATCTTCCCTTCCGCCCCTTCTCGCAAAGATTATCGCTTTATACACTCCTTTAGGCGGCAAGTCCTTTTTCAATACATCTTTTTTGATCAAACCGGAAGGAGCAGATCTCGACCAATCCAAATATCCAGCGAATTTCAAGCTATCTTCCTCATAAAGGGCAATACCGAATTCTTCAGCCCCGCGCGGAAGATACATTTCGTATCGATATGTGCCTTCCTGGTCCCCTTGGCCAAAATCAAATCCCATTATCCTTGGATAATCCGGCTCTTCTTTTACATATAAATAAGGAAGGGATATTCTTTTGGTTCCTTCCATTATAATGAGGTATCCATCAAAGACTCCCTTTTTAAGTTCGGCTGGGTTGACCTGCAACCCGACTTTTAACCGTTTCTTTTCCTTCGGTTTCAAAGTAAGGGATTTCGGCAATTCCCAAGTGAGTCCCATCTCTTTTAATGGGACCATGAATGAGTACTTCCTCATTTCCGTTCCGGTATTTTCTATGACTATCGTTTCATGATGCTCTTCAATTCCCTCTTTTTTTGTATACATCCCAAAGGACAATGAGCTTGGATTCAAGAGCGTGTCCGCTTTTAACGCTTCGTCGACCTGGATGCGTCCAGCCCCCTGTTCATATGTGTGATACAATTGATTTGCTGTTTTCCTCAATGGCTTGGAAGTGCTCATCAATGCAGATTTCACTTGATCAGGAGTCCATTCCGGGTGTTTTTGCAGGATTAAGGCGCATGCTCCTGCAACATGCGGTGCGGACATACTTGTTCCATCCAGGGACATATATCCTTTAGGAATGGTGCTTTCAATTTCCACTCCCGGTGCCAATACGTCAGGCTTTATTCCCCATGATACGGTTACCGGTCCCCTGGAGCTAAAATCCGCGAGCCTATCCTGCTCGTTCTTATAAACAAATTGAACGGTTTTGCTCTCCCCTTGCTCCATGATTTGCTTAAGCTGCAATCCATCTCTTCTATTAATAGAAGCGGCTGGGATGTTCATTTCTTTTTCCAAGCTTCCAGTAAAGGTCCCGCTCGTATTATTAAAAACAATTACACCCTTCGCACCTGCCTTTTCTGCATTGGATACTTTCTGCTGGAAGGTAAGTGTGCCACGTTCCATCAACACAATCTTATCCCGAACATTCTTCAGGTCCTTTCCATTACCCAGTCCACCATATATGACATCCTCGGAAAACGTCAGGTTCCATTTTTTAGAGCCTTGAAACAAGGTTAAATGCGATTGATGCTTTTTTGATCCAAGTCCGTATATCATATACGGAACCCTTAAGGGCGGAGTCGAAGCCCCAACGGAAATCGCTTTTTCCGCTGTACCGGGTGAACCGACGGTCCATACAGCCGGACCGGAATTCCCGTTTGATGTCACGGCAACGATGCCGCTTTCCACAGCCTTATTCAACGCAAGGGAGATAGGTAAATCAGGACCATTGACGTTATTGCCTAGAGAGAGGTTCAATACATCCACTTTATCCTTCATGGCTGACTCAATGGCCGTCAATACTTGATCTGTATCGCCAGAACCGCCTGGCCCCAATGCTCGATATGCGTAAATCTCCGCTTCAGGTGCGACGCCTTTCATTTTTCCATTGGCTGCAATGATGCCCGCCACATGAGTGCCATGCAATGTATCCAGGTCGCCTTGATTTTTGGTTTCCATCGGATCTGCATCACCATCAACCAGATCCTTACCTCCTTTATAAGCTCGTTGCAAATCTGGATGTGTATAATCAATGCCAGTATCGATTATCCCTACCTTTATCCCTTTCCCGGTGATCCGGTGATTCTCCTTATCAAAGACCCCCCTGACCCTGTCTCCTCCTATGTATGGGACACTTTTATCCAACACGGCTTGATAAACGGATACTTCCGTTACTGCCTGAATTCCACCCTCCTTTTTAAGTTGTTCTATTTCATTCATTTTCCCATGAAGGGAAAATCCATCCAAGGCAACCGAATAAACATTCCGTAATTGAAGGGATGGATATTTTTCAAGCAATTTTTCGATCTTTTTTCGATTAAACGCCTTATCCATCGTGACAACAACCGTTACTTCGTTAGATTCAGATAGTTTTGGTAAAGGCGGCAGAATGACTTTTGCGAAGCCCCTTTCATATTGATATATAAATATAAAAAGGAAAACAAACACTATGAACGTTTTCTTTCCCAACATAATCATCCCCTTAGCAATTATCTTTTCTCAACAATCTTGGAGTATGCAAATAAAAAAAGGAAAAGCGCATGGCTTTTCCTTTTTTATGGTTCAAATCTAGTTGGCGGCATATTCACTTGCTTAAAATGGTAACGGATGGCTTCAGCTATGCGGACCGAAGCATTTCCGTCCCCATATGGATTTGAAGCTTTGGACATTTTTTCGTGCACCTCTTGATCGGTGAGCAATTCATGTGCCAAATCATATATGGTTTGTTCATCAGTACCAGCCAATCTTAAGGTTCCAGCCGTAATCCCCTCAGGACGTTCGGTCGTATCCCTTAAAACCAGGACGGGTACACCAAGTGACGGTGCCTCTTCCTGGATTCCTCCAGAATCAGTCAAAATCAGATAGGCTCTAGAAGCGAAGTTATGGAAATCCAATACATCCAGCGGTTCGATCAAATGAACCCGCGGATCGTCCCCGAGAACTTCGTTTGCCAATTCTTGAACAAGCGGATTTAAATGGACAGGATATACCACTTGAACATCATCATGCTCAACAATGATTCGCTTAACTGCCCTGAAGATATTCCTCATGGGTTCCCCTAGATTTTCCCTGCGATGGGCGGTAAGCAAAATGAGCCTGTCTTCTCCAAGGCCATTTAAAACCGGATGGGAATATGTCGACCTCACAGTCGTTTTTAAAGCATCCGTTGCCGTATTTCCCGTCACGAAGATATTATCCTTCTTGTTCTCGTTCACCAGATTCTCCTCGGCTTTCGAAGTCGGAGCAAAATGCAAATCCGCCATCGTACCCGTAAGCTGTCGATTCATCTCTTCCGGATAGGGGGAATACTTATTCCATGTGCGCAGCCCCGCTTCTACATGCCCAATGACAATTTGATTATAAAAAGCTGCCAGACTGGCAACAAACGTTGTGGTTGTATCACCATGCACGAGAACAATATCTGGTTTAGCTTCCTTCATTACGGAATCAAGACCATTCAATGCTCTTGTTGTAATGTCAGCAAGCGTTTGCCTTTCCTTCATTATGTCCAAGTCATAGTCCGGCTGTATGGAAAATAGTTCGAGAACTTGATCTAACATTTGGCGATGCTGAGCCGTAACAGCAACGATCGGCTTGAAATATTCTGGGTGTTTTTGAAATTCGAGTACTAAGGGAGCCATTTTGACAGCTTCTGGTCTCGTCCCGAAAATGGTCATGACTTTAATCGGTTTGTTCATTCGTGACACCTCAGTTTCTTTCCTTATTTTGTGCCGAATAAACGATCTCCTGCGTCTCCAAGACCCGGAACGATATAACCATGTTCATTCAGTTTTTCGTCAAGACCAGCAATATAGATATCAACATCAGGATGAGCTTCTTTTAAAGCTTCCACACCCTCTGGAGCTGCAATCAAACACATGAATTTAATATTCACTGCACCGCGTTTTTTAATGGAATGGATTGCTTCGATGGCTGATCCGCCAGTGGCTAGCATCGGGTCAACGACAATACATTCCCTTTCTGCCAAGTCACTTGGCATCTTCGCATAATATTCAACCGGTTTCAATGTTTCAGGATCACGGTAAAGTCCAACATGTCCGACCTTTGCAGCAGGAATCAGCTTGATGATTCCGTCCACCATACCTATGCCAGCACGTAAAATCGGGACGATCCCCACTTTTTTACCAGAAAGCATTTTCACTTTCGCTGTGCTTACAGGCGTTTGGATTTCCACTTCTTCCAGCGGCATATCCCTCGTGATTTCAAATGCCATCAATGATGCAACTTCATCCACTAGTTCACGGAATTCTTTTGTTCCTGTATTTATATCACGTATATAGGCTAATTTGTGTTGAATTAACGGGTGGTCAAAAACATAAACTTTTCCCATTTGGCATCTCTCCAATTCCATTGCTTAGTTTTGCGCTTTTTTATGATTTCCCTAATCGAATAGAAAAATTTTCGTGTCTTTTAAATTTCACTTCAACCTATTTTACAGAAAAATGTTTCAATCTTCAATAAAGGTTTAGTTGTCAGACCTATTTTCACTATTCGGATTCTTCTAACACACCGACCTTACATAAATGAAAAAACCGCTCCCTTTAAAGGGAGCGGCCCGATATTACAATGAAGGATATAATTCAAATTTGTTCGCTAATGATTCAACACGCTGTTTTGCTTCTTCAAGCTTAGCTGCGTCTTCATTATTTTTCAATACAAGTCCGATGATAGCAGCTATTTCATCCATGTCTTCCAATCCGAAGCCACGTGATGTCACTGCCGCAGTCCCAATACGTATACCGCTGGTAACGAATGGTTTTTCCGGGTCATAAGGAATCGCATTTTTGTTCACGGTAATACCGATTTCATCCAAAACATGCTCTGCGATTTTTCCCGTTAACCCTGTAGAGCGCACATCAAGAAGAATCAAGTGATTGTCCGTTCCATCAGAAACAAGAGTGAACCCTTCTTTCTTCAAACCTTCACCCAAACGTTTAGCATTGTCGATGATTTGTTGGGCATATACTTTAAAATCATCTTGAAGCGCTTCGCCGAATGCAACAGCCTTGGCTGATATAACATGCATCAAAGGACCGCCTTGAATTCCAGGGAAGATCGATTTATCGATCTTTTTACCGAATTCTTCTTTACAGATGATCATCCCGCCGCGTGGTCCGCGAAGTGTTTTATGAGTAGTTGTCGTTACAAAGTCAGCATAAGGAATTGGACTTGGATGTAATCCAGCCGCAACTAAACCTGCAATATGCGCCATGTCGACCATTAAATATGCCCCGACTTCATCCGCAATTTCACGGAATCTCTTGAAGTCGATTTCCCGTGGATATGCACTTGCACCCGCTACGATCAATTTAGGTTTGTGTTGACGCGCTTTTTCCAATACATCATTGTAATCGATACGGTGATCTTTTTCGTCTACACCATATTCAACAAAATTGTAGTTAACACCACTGAAGTTTACTGGACTTCCATGTGTTAAGTGACCACCATGCGAAAGGTTCATCCCAAGCACTGTGTCGCCAGTTTGAAGCACTGTAAAGTAAACGGCCATATTGGCTTGAGCTCCAGAGTGAGGCTGTACGTTCACATACTCGCCTCCGAAAATTTCTTTCGCACGCTCACGTGCTAGATCTTCAACGATGTCTACATACTCACATCCGCCATAGTAACGTTTTCCAGGGTATCCTTCTGCATACTTATTAGTCAAGACCGACCCTTGCGCTTCCATGACAGCTTCACTCACGAAGTTTTCAGAAGCAATAAGCTCAATTTTACTTCTTTGACGCCCTAATTCCAGTTGAATTGCGTTAAACACTTGCTCATCTTGCTTTGCTAAACGATTCATTCCGTAATTCCTCCTTAAATTGTGCGTGATTCGCTTTTTAGTATTTATGTGCAACATGCCTTCAAAAAGCATGAAAAAGCCATTTCAATAGTTATTAGAAAATTCTACTCCATTTTAACATGTCTAATTTAGAAGTGATAGTCTAATTTTATCGAACATTAAATGTTTTTTCATTTAAAAATGTTCGTATTTGACATCGAAATTGTGATAAATAGCTCTTTCACCCTATATTACAAGAGCGAAATCACCATTCTATTAGCACTATAAAGGAAATTTTTTTCTTCTGATCCTTTACCTTGAGCGTTACGATTTTGCCCGCCTCAATTAAAAAACAGCATTCCCCATCCGAGAAATGCTGTCTTACTTACCCATTAAGTACAACTTTTGTTTTCAGAGAGGTCCCGATAAACTGCACGCTCCCCGCCAATCAGTTTCGGGCGGTTTTTTGCCATGGTCACATGTGCATGTCCTATTTCTTTAATGGCAGAGCGAACCGGAACCGCAACATGCTTCAGATGCATACCAATGAATGTGTCTCCTATATCTATCCCCGCATCCGCTTTGATATGTTCAACGACGACTGCATCTTTCCATTGCTGATAGGCGTACGTCGCCATCGATCCCCCAGCTGTTCTTACAGGTACGACCGAAACTTCTTCATAACCATACCGAATCGCGGTTTCCCTTTGTAAAACCAAGGCCCTGTTTAGATGCTCACAACATTGATATGCAACCTGAACACCCGTTTTTCCTTGAAAATCCCTCACTACGGAAAAAATCATCCCAGCAACATCGAGTGTCCCTTCAGTACCGATCCTTTTCCCGATCACTTCACTTGTACTGCAGCCGATAACCAGCAGCTGTTTCTCTTTTAAAGCCGTCTGTTCTTGGAACTCGTATAAAAGTTCCCGAAACTGGTTTTCCCATATCTCAAGCTCATTTGAAAATGTAGCATCACTTGTCATGAAAACGCATCCTTTCAATAAGAAAACTGGAACTCTCCAAAACCAAAGGAATTAGCTGTGCTTACCTTCGTACTCCGCAATCTTACCAATCCTGTTTTGATGGCGCCCGCCCTCAAATTCCGAAGTCAGCCACGTTTGGGCAATTTCCCTGGCTAGACCCGGGCCAATGACACGTTCCCCCATCGCTAACATATTGGTATCATTATGCTGACGGGTCAATTTCGCACTATAGACATCATGAACCAATGCACATCGTATTCCTTTGACCTTATTGGCAGCAATGCTCATTCCGATTCCAGTTCCACAGATTAAAATGCCCCGATCGAACTCACCCCGTGCCACTTTTTCAGCAACCGGCAAGGCATAATCAGGATAATCCACCGACGTACTGCATTCACACCCAAAGTCCTCAAATGGAATCTGTAACTCATTCAATAAATTCTTTATTTCTTCACGGATATGTATACCACCATGATCCGAAGCAATCGCAACTTTCATCATAATCCTCCTCTAGCTTTTTCATTTGATTTTATTGTGTCACAAAATTATGAAAAGATAAAGGATGTCCATCCTTTTCCCCGCAAAGAAGCAGGAAACCAACTCTGGTTTCCTGCTAGCGGGTAATGGTCCTGTTCAACTTTTCCGCTTTCGCTTTAAGTTCCATTGCCGATTTTTCGACATTTTCCATGACTGCCCCTTTTTCGCTTGTGACAGCCGTCACTTCTTCCGCTCCAGCAGATGCTTATTCTGCAATGGCAGCCAATGCTGCCTTGATCCTATACCAAGCTTAGTAATATCTTTTACCCCAGCGGCCACATTATGTACCCCAGTTCAATTTTTAAGCCTTTTGACTAATTCATCTATCAATTCCTGCAGCTCTCTGAACGTTTCCCGATAAATGCCTTCAGAACCGCCGAACGGATCCATTATATCTCTATCATATTTATCGCCGAGAATGAATTCTTTTAAAGTAAAGGTCTTATCGATCATTTGGGGATATGAACGGGTAATGGCCGATTTATGCCCTTCCGTCATGGTGAAGATATGAGTCGCCCACTCCATTTCCTTCGCAGATAAAGGCGCTGAATGATGATTATGCACTATGTCATTTTCAACCAATACATTTTTAGCATGCATTGAAGCATCCTGACCTGTCGAAGCATACACGCCTGCGGACTTCACTTCAACACCCGCAATATTCTTGTTTTTCAATATCGCTTCTGCCATCGGGCTTCGGCATGTGTTACCTGTACATACAAATAATACTCGGATCATTTTAACGCCTCCTTTTTTATTCATTATAAGCTATCGCCCGTTTATTATAGTCAAAAAATCACTGTCATTGTGTCCGAAGAAAAATAAAAACCGCTCCGTTAATCGGAACAGTTGAGGAAGGAATGATATGAATTCAGGCGGATCAAAAAGAGAATAATAATTTCAATCCAAACGCACACAGGATGCTTCCGCCAAGAATCTCACTATACACGCCAAGCAAACCCTGCATTTTTCTACCCAGTAAAAGCCCGGCCCACGTTAATAGAGTGGCGGCAAACCCAAAACAAAGAACCGTTAAAATCGTTTTAGCACCGTAAATCCCCAGAGTCAACCCTACCGAGAAGCTATCCAGGCTTACCCCTAAAGCAAAAATGATTAAACCTTTCCCGACAGGAGCCAGCATCTTATTTTGCATGGCACCAGCTCCATCCTTTTTACCAGGAATAAACATCTGAATACCAAGAATGATCAACAATAGACCGCCGGCGTATGTAGCGAAGGTCCCGAATTTTTCTGAAATGAAACGGCCTGCCCCCATTCCAAGCAAGGGCATCCAAATATGAAAAATGCCTACTGTCAAACCTATAAACAGAACTTGCCTCAACCTTAGCTTAAACATTCCCATTCCAAGGCCCACTGAAAAGGCATCCATTCCCAAAGCGAAGGCCATTAGCAATAAGGTTATGATTTCTCCAGCAAATGTATTCATTCCAATCCCCCTCGGACGTGCCTACTACATGTTATGCATGTCCGAAAAGAAATAGAAGGATAAATCAGTCCTTATTACACATGTTCCTTGATGATTTGATGACCTGCAGCCTTCTCAAGCCGGTTCATGACCGCAGCCCCTATTCCATGGTCAGGAAACATTTCACTAAAAATGACATCGACCTCCAGCTCGTCAAACTGTCTTAAGGCATCATATAAGCCTGTCGCAACAGTATGTAAATCGGCTAATGAACCTGGGACAACCACATAATCCGCCTTATAATCCTGTTGATGTTCATAAGCCGTAATGATGCCCACCTTTAACCCGTCACTTCTTTTTTCATCCACAAGCTTCTGAAGGAAAGCTTGATTACCCTTGACTAAAAATAGAGGGGCCTTCGGAGCATAATGGGTATATTTCATGCCCGGGGCTTTTGGCGCCGTTTCCTGATTCTTCAAAGCGACATCTTGCCTGACTTCCCCTATTACCGCTTCCAGCTGTTCCAGGGTCACCCCGCCAGGCCTTAAAATAACAGGGACTTCCACAGTGCAATCCAGTACTGTGGATTCCACGCCCACACCTGTATTCCCGCCATCGACTATACCTGCAATCCGCCCCATCAAGTCATCTTCAACATGTTTTGCTGAAGTGGGGCTTGGTTTCCCGGAAGTATTTGCACTTGGGGCCGCAATGGGCAAATCACTCGCACGAATAAGGCCAAGGGCAACCTGGTGATCCGGCATCCTGACAGCCACCGTGTCCAATCCAGCTGTCACAAGATTCGATAGCTGGCCCGGTTTCCGTTTCATGATCAAAGTCAAAGGACCCGGCCAAAACTCTGCCATTAGCTTCCGGGCCTGTTCCGGAATCTCTTCTACAATACCCGACAACTGGTCATCGGAGGCTATATGAACGATTAAAGGATTATCACTCGGACGACCCTTTGCTTCGAACACTTTTTTGACCGCCTCGTCATTTTTGGCATTCGCGCCGAGTCCATAAACGGTCTCTGTAGGAAAAGCAACCACTTGATTAGCCTTTAATAATTCAGCTGATTGTGTAATCTGGGGATAACTTTGTAAATTATCCACATTTTTATCCACTGACCAAATTTTCGTTTTCATCTTGAACACCATCGCCTTTTAACATTTCTTATTTTATATAATCGCTTTAATATGAACGGTATTTTCAACTTAACGTACGAATTCCACTTAAAAGATACTTTGAAAGTATAAAAGAAGTATACACATAATTCAAGTGTTATCCACAAATTGGGGATAACTACATCGAATCCGTGGATAAGTTTGTGGATATTAATGATTAATGACAGACTTTTTTGATTTTTTGTTAATAACCCTGTGGATATGTTTTTAAAATTATCTGAATTTAAAGAAGAGGGACTCTGCCCCCTCCTTAAAATAGATCGTTGAAGATTTCTGCAAACAAGGACTTCACTTCCACCTCGGGCTCCTTTTCCCCTTCATATAATTGTTGACCTTTTTCATTGGATGCCGCAAGTTCAACCTTGTTTTCTTCAACTTTCCCTTCAATAACTTCCTCTGTCACCTGTTCCTTATCTTTCACTACTGCCACTTCTTCTTTTACCTCTGGCTCTACAACCTCTTCTTTTACCGTTACTTCCGGTGCTTCCTCTTTTACGCTCTCCTCGATTACCTCTTCTTCAACTACTTCCTCCGGCCTTTTTTCCTTTTCAGCCAGCACTTCTACTTCAACCACTTCCTCCGCAACAGGTTCACTTTCTTCATTCGTTGCAGCATACGCCGTTCCCTCCGAAGTCAAGGAACCTTCCTCTTCATCCTCGACAATCGGACTTTGACTTACAGCCGTCCCATTTGAAAAATCCAAGAAACACAATGGGGGAAATAACACACACCACCAATTAGCGCCGTCCCCTTCACCAAGCGTGATAATCACTGCTTCATATTCCCCTGCCGGATATAAATACTGCCCGTACAGCTTTGTCGGAAATTCAGCTTGTCCAAAATCCACTTTCACCGACTGCTCCAAACCCTGTTCCTTTATTACCGCCTCAGCCGTCGCCTGGATATCTGGCAGATGCGAGGTGATCACATCCCTCGCCTCATCCAAAGAAGTAAGCTCAGCGACCCACTTTGTGATATCTTCATTTACCTCATCCCTAATCAGCCGTTTAACCGCTTGATCCTCTTCTTTATCACTATTGGCGAGTATCCGCAGCCGAATCGCCTCATCCGGGATTACCTTCGTATCTTCTGCACCGACCATCTCCGCTTTAGGCATATATATACTTACGATCGTTCCTATAGTTAAGATTAATAGATAAATAATGGCTAAATGTTTAGTTTTCATCGCCTTCGCCCCCTCACATGAATTAGTCTCACCATTTTCCAGCTATCTTAAACTAGTAAAAACAAAAAAAGTTGATAGCTGGAAATATAGATTCCAAAGGATAATGAGGGTGCTGTCCCTAAAAAAACCGTCTCACATAAGGGAGACGGATCATTTTAATTCAGCAAAGACCATTCGATCTTTTTCATTAATGTCATTTATGATGGATACTTCCGCGGCAGGAAAGGTTCGCTTCAATAAATCGGCAACCGCCGCACCCTGTCCTGCACCCACTTCAAAACCGATCAGTCCAGGCACATTCATCACCAAAGGTAACTGTTCCATAAAGCGGCGGTAAAAATCCAGCCCATCGATACCGGCAAACAACGCACGGTGTGGTTCATGACCAGTCACGACCACTGACATGGATTTATGATCATCTTCTGGTATATATGGCGGATTCGATAAAAGGATGTCCACCTTCTCGTTTATATCCATGAACGGCGAAAGCAAATCACCTTGCATGAACTCCACTTCGGCACCAAGTGATTCGGCATTTTTCCTCGCCACCTCAAGCGATGGTTCCGCTATGTCCGTGGCCGTCACCATCAGGTTTGATTTTTCAAGCTTCATCGTTATGGCAATTGCGCCGCTGCCAGTCCCAATATCAGCTAAACGGAGCTTCTGTCCCTCCATAAAAATGGCCGGGAGTTTACGTAATGTATAATAAATCAATTCTTCTGTTTCCGGTCTCGGTATGAGCACTTCTTTATTCACAAAAAAGGTCCGTCCATAAAATTCTTCACTGCCGATTATATATTGGATGGGCGTCCCCTCAGCATGCAGCTCAATAGCGTCCTTAAATTGCCCAAAATCCGCTTCACTAAGCTCATCATGAAGGTTGGCCAGCATTTGGGAGCGAGTTTGCTTTAAAAAGTGCTGTAACAGGATTTCCCCAGCATTGGCATCACGATCATTTTCCTTTAAAAAAGAAGAAGCCCATTTAAGGGCTTCAAAAACTTTCACGGCAGAATTACTCATCTGCATTTTCCAGCCTTGAAGATTGGTCTTCCATGATTAATGCATCAACGACTTCATCCAGTTTACCTTCCATGATTTGATCCAGTTTTTGAATCGTTAAACCAATGCGGTGGTCGGTAACGCGGTTTTGCGGGAAGTTATAAGTTCGAATCCTTTCAGATCGATCGCCCGTTCCAACGGCCAGCTTCCTGTTTTGATCATATTCCGCCTGTATTTCGCGATTGATTTTATCGAACACCCTGGCACGCAAAACCTTCATTGCCTTTTCTTTGTTCTTGATTTGTGATTTTTCATCTTGACAGGATACAACCGTATTAGTCGGAATATGAGTCAAGCGCACCGCTGACATTGTCGTATTGACACTTTGCCCTCCAGGACCGCTTGATGCAAAGGTATCGACACGAATATCCTTATCATGGATTTCAACTTCCACTTCCTCAGCTTCAGGTAAAACGGCAACCGTGGCTGTAGATGTATGAATCCGACCGCCTGATTCCGTTTCAGGTACTCGCTGAACGCGATGGGCTCCATTTTCGAATTTCAACTTTGAATAAGCGCCATTGCCATTAATCATGAATATGATTTCCTTATAGCCGCCAAGCCCAGTAGGATTTGCTTCAATGACTTCAGTCCGCCAGCCCTGCACCTCGGCAAAACGGCTATACATCCGGTATAGACTGCCTGCAAATAAGGCCGCCTCATCTCCGCCAGCCGCACCACGGATCTCCATGATTACGTTTTTATCATCGTTGGGGTCTTTCGGAATAAGCAATATTTTCAGCTTATCCTCAAGGTCTTGTATGGTCTCATCAAGTTCATTGATCTCTTCTTTTACCATTTCACGCATTTCCGCATCAAGTTTCTCCTCCAGCATCGCCTTCGCTTCCTGAAGTTGCTCACGAACCGCTTTATATTCTTTATAAGTCGACGCGGTCTCTTGAATGCTGGATTGCTCCTTGGAATATTCCCTTAGCTTCTTGGAGTCATTAATGATCTCCGGGTCACTTAATAGTTCATTCAATCTTTCATATCTATCTTCTACTGCTTGCAAACGATCAAACAAATTATTCACCTCATAAATTTTCCAAAACATCTTAAACGAATTGGAAGTAATCCATCTCTTATTACTATAAATAAGTAGCTCAGTGCCCCAGCTCAGTTCACTTCTAGGTTAATTATAGTATAGGTGAATAATCAACGTCAAAGAGATTCAAAAATGTCTGCCGTTACTTGTTTAATTTGACATCTACATTATATTGAGGCACAACCCTGTTTATCATGCCTTGTATTCGCTGCATTTCCTTATTTCTTTCTTTTTCGTTCTTGATTTTTCCTTTATCATGGACCGTAACGTGTATGGTATTTCCATTAAACCAAACGGAACCGGCCTCATAATCAGTTTCCGATTCGATCACCCCGCGGATTTCATCAATTTGCTGACCCATGGATGGAGAATTATTGGATGTATGATGCGGTGTGTTGAGGACCTGATCTGATGGTCGTTCCGCTTCATTATCCCAATCATTATTGGACACTTGATTTAAACCATTGCCAACCCTGCCATCCCGGGATTGATCTCCATATTCCGAATCATTATTTATTGCATTGTCATTTTGACCGCATGCCGTTAATGCAGCAAGCAGAAAGGCCGTCATGATAAGCAGTTTTGATTTCATATTTTTTCCCTCCATTTTGACTGGTTAAGAAGAACATTTCCTCGTTAGCCTACCCAAAATGGGGCAATATTTATCTTTTATTTCCCTTCCATGTATTGGTCAGGCGACCTGAATAACTCGACAGTTTTTCCACTTTTCCGCATAAAAAAAAGCACCCTGTGATCTCATTGGATCATAGGGCACCATCATTCAAATATGTTCTTTAATCCCAACAGCCTGCTTACCCGGAACTTCGTGATGATGGCGGCAGCGGGGCTCGTACGATTCCGATGCACCCACAAGGATGATCGGCTCATCATAGGAGGCCGGCTCCCCATCTATCAAGCGCTGTGTCCTGCTCGCAGGTGATCCGCATACTTCACACACTGCCTGCAGCTTAGTCACCGATTCTGCAAGCGATAATAGAACAGGCATAGGGCCGAATGGTTCACCTCTGAAATCTTGATCAAGTCCAGCCATAATCACTCGATAACCGCTGTCCGCAAGATGCTGGGCAACCCCGATAATTTCATGATCAAAAAATTGCACTTCATCTATTGCAATGATATCCAAGGGCTTGTCCAAATACTTAAAAATATCCGTTGAATGGGCAATCGGTTTTGCCATCACAGAAGAGCCATTGTGTGATACGACAGCCTCTTCCGCATAGCGATTATCAATAGCTGGTTTAAATACAGCTATCTGCTCTTTAGCAAATTGAGCACGGCTGACTCGTTTAATCAATTCTTCAGATTTACCTGAAAACATGCTTCCGCAAATAAGCTCGATCCAGCCTGTTTGTTTCATTACATACATGGAAACAGCTACTCCCTTCCACCTGTCGATCCATTGGCCATAATTGAAGTCGACCTGGCTTTGTATAAATTCTTACTTGTTTATGGAAAAGAAAAAACAGGCAAGAAAAATACTTGCCTGTTTTTTAAAAAGTCCGGCTTATTTAATACCGTATTTTTTGTTGAAACGATCAACACGTCCGCCAGCTTCAGCGAATTTTTGACGACCAGTATAGAATGGATGGCACTCTGAACAAGTCTCAACTTTGATCTCTTCTTTAACTGAACCAGTTTCAAAAGTGTTTCCGCAAGAGCAAATTACTTTTGAAAGCTTATAATTTGGATGAATTCCAGTTTTCATTCTTTTCATCTCCTTATGCCCTGAATCATTCGAAACAGAGTTATATACTTCAAGTTGAGGGAAAAGCACCCTCACATTTATTGTAAAAACACATGAACTCATTATAACAACTTAAGACTAGTTGTGCAACTGTTTGTTTCTTACAGGGTTTAAGAACGTTTTACGCTCGCTGGACCCTTTTTCATTTCTGACATCTCTTCATCCAGCTTACTGAAAAATTCTTCATTGCCTTTTGTCTGTTTTAGACGGCGAAGGAATTTCTCCGAGAAATCAGGCGAATCTGACATCGTTTTCCTGATGGCCCATAGTTTATCCAGGCGATCTTTCGGAATTAGCAATTCTTCTTTACGCGTGCCTGAGCGACGAATATCGATTGCCGGGAAGATCCGCCTTTCGGCAAGGGCACGATCTAGATGCAGCTCCATATTGCCCGTACCTTTAAACTCTTCATAAATGACATCATCCATTCTTGAACCCGTATCTACCAATGCTGTAGCAAGGATCGTCAGACTGCCGCCTTCCTCGATATTCCTCGCCGCACCGAAAAAGCGTTTCGGACGATGGAATGCAGCAGGGTCAATACCCCCTGACAGTGTACGCCCGCTCGGCGGAATGACAAGGTTGTAAGCACGGGCTAGGCGAGTGATGCTGTCCATTAAAATGATGACATCCCGTTTATGCTCCACAAGGCGCATGGCTCGTTCCAACACCAGCTCAGCCACCTTGATATGGTTTTCCGGCACTTCATCGAAAGTTGAACTTACCACGTCTCCTGCGACGGAACGTTCAATGTCTGTCACTTCTTCCGGGCGTTCATCGATCAACAGCACAATCAATTCCGATTCGGGATGGTTTGTGGTTATCGCATTGGCAATTTCCTTGATGAGCATCGTTTTACCGGCTTTTGGCGGTGCAACAATCAGACCACGCTGTCCAAAACCGACCGGTGCCAGGACATCCATAATCCTGGTCGATAAGTTCTTCGGTGTCGTTTCCAGTTTAATTTGCCTGTTAGGATACAGCGGTGTTAAACCTGGAAAGTGGACACGCTCTTTAGCTGATTCCGGATTATCGCCATTGACCGCTTCAACATGCAGCAATCCATAATAGCGCTCATTTTCTTTTGGAGGCCTTACCTTACCGGACACTTTATCTCCATTTCGCAAATCGAATCTGCGGATCTGTGAAGCCGAAATATAAATATCCTCCGAGCTTGGAGAATAATTAATTGGACGCAGGAAACCGAAGCCCTCTGAAGGGATGATCTCTAAAACGCCCTCCATGAATAGGAGACCATCCTGCTCAGCTTGCGCTTTCAGGATAGCGAAAATAAGTTCCTTTTTGGAAAGTTTGCTGTAATAGGAAACTTTATATTCACGAGCGTGCTCATAGAGATCCTTAAGTTTCATGTTTTCTAAATTAGAAATAGTTAAATTCATTATGACACCACACTTTTATTAATTAAACGTTTTCACCCATACTGAAAAAGAATTGGTTTGTTAGATGGAAGAAAAACCGCAATCCATGTACCCGACCAGAGTTTTCTTAGAAAGGATGATACATTTTTACATGTAAAGAAGAAAATTATTTGAAGGCTTCTTGAAGTTTGGAGTGAAAGGGCAGATTTTAAATTATTAATAGTAGACCAAGCTTTATTTTACTTTTTTTATTTTAATTATTCAACTTAAATTTTTTTAAAGAGAAAGCGAGCGATGAAACCGCTCGCCTTTTAAAAGTGATTTTTCTAAAAAACGCTATCAGTCAATCAAACCATTCGGTTTAATCTTAAGACTGTGACGCCCATCAATGAATCGAACGGTACCAGATTTAGCACGCATGACTACGGATTGCGTTTCGCCGTAATGCCCTTTAAATTGTACACCGCGTAAAAGTTCTCCGTCAGTCACACCTGTTGCAGCAAAAATTGCGTCATCTCCGCGAACAAGATCTTCCATTCTGAGGACTTTTCCTAATTCAAGGCCCATTTTCCCACAGCGTTCCACTTCTTCATCAGTATGTGGAACGAGCTTACCTTGAATTTCCCCTCCAAGGCATTTCAAGGCAACGGCTGCAATGACTCCCTCTGGAGCTCCGCCAGATCCGAATAAGATGTCAACACCGGTAAGATCGAAGGCCGTATTTATCGCTCCTGCGACATCTCCATCATTGATCAGCTTAATACGTGCCCCTGCCTCACGAAGTTCATGAATGATCTTCGAATGACGATCGCGGTTCAATACTGTTGCAACCACGTCTTGGATATCTTTATTTTTTGCCTTGGCTACCGCTTTCAGGTTGTCCAACACGGAAGCATTGATATCAATCTGACCAACCGCCTCGGGTCCGACTGCTATTTTATCCATATACATATCCGGGGCGTGAAGCAAGTTCCCCTTATCGGCTATAGCCAATACAGCCAATGCATTCCAGCCGCCAGATGCAACGATGTTCGTTCCTTCTAAAGGATCAACCGCAACATCCACTAGTGGCCCAAGACCAGTGCCAAGTTTTTCGCCAATATAAAGCATTGGCGCCTCATCCATTTCCCCTTCACCGATTACAACCGTTCCTTGCATGGGAATGGTATTGAAAACATCCCGCATCGCAGTGGTTGCTGCATCATCCGCTTCGTCTTTCTTTCCTCTTCCCATCCAACGAGCTGAATTTAGGGCCGCCGCCTCTGTTACGCGGACTAGCTCCATCGATAAACTTCTTTCCATTTCCGGTTCCCCCTCATGTACACTAGCATGATTTATTTATATATTAGTATAACACATTATATCATATATAGTAACACAATGAGGTAACAAGAAAAGGGATCAGCTTTTAAGCTGCTCCACTTCTTCTTGCGTCATTTCTTCACGCCAAATCGTCGCTCCCAAACCTGAAAGTTTTTCAACAAGATGGCTATATCCGCGATCTATATGTTCAAGCCCGGTCACTTCTGTAATCCCTTCAGCCATTAAACCGGCAATTACCAGAGCTGCTCCGGCACGTAAATCGCTTGCCTTCACTTTTGCCCCATGAAGTTGGACAGGACCATCGACGATGCCCGCTCTGCCCTCGACTTTGATCTTCGCATTCATGCGTCGCAGTTCATCAATATGCTTAAATCGTGCCCCGTATATCGTATCGGTCACCATGCTAGAACCGCTTGCTTTTGTTAAAAGGGAAGTGAAAGGTTGCTGAAGATCTGTTGGGAATCCAGGGTAAACCAACGTCTTGATATCAACGGATTTATAATTTTCTCCCGGTGAGACAAATATCTGGTCATCACCCGCTTCAATATTGATCCCCATTTCCCTCAATTTGGCAGTCAGTGACTCCAAATGCTGGGGAATGACATTATCGATCAGAATCCCTTCACCGACAGCAGCGGCTAAAATCATGAAAGTACCGGCTTCAATCCGATCCGGTATGATTGTATGCTTGCAACCATGCAAACTTTCCACACCATCAATACGAATGATATCCGTTCCAGCACCCTTAATTTTTGCTCCCATATTGGTCAACAATGTGGCGACATCGATGATTTCCGGTTCTTTCGCAGCGTTTTCAATCACAGTGCGGCCTTTGGCCAAAACGGCGGCAAGCATGATGTTGATCGTTGCCCCTACACTAACGACATCCAAATATATGCGTGCTCCACGGAGCTCGTCCGCCCTAAGGTAAATGGCTCCTTGTTCATTCGTCACTTGTGCGCCAAGTGCTTCGAACCCCTTAATATGCTGATCTATCGGACGGGGTCCTAAATGGCAGCCACCTGGCAAGCCGATCACTGCCTTTTTGAATTTACCAAGCATTGCCCCCATTAAATAATACGAAGCACGTAACTTCTTGACCCTGCCATTCGGAAGAGGCATTGAAATCATCCTGCTGGGGTTGACTGTCATCTGTCCTTCATCAAAGGACACCTCACCGCCAATTTCCTCCATTAACTCTTTCAGCATCTGTACATCCGAGATATCAGGCAGACCTTCAATCGTTACGGGAGAGTCCGCTAAAATTGTTGCCGGAATAAGGGCAACCGCACTATTTTTTGCTCCGCTGACACGAATGCTTCCCTTTAGAGGATAGCCACCGGCAATTTTAAGTTTTTCCATAATAAACTCCCTTCCACGCTAAGCACTTAGAAGCTACTTCCAAAAAGTAATATTTTACCACAAGAAAATTGCATAATCCGACAACATTTACTATCTAGTTCTTTAGTTTACACAAAAGTAGAAAATTCATGTAAAAAAAAGATAAAAATTTCTAATTTATGTTAATTTTATTAAAACAGTGCAATCTATAGCGACTTAGCGGCAAGGCATTATGCTTCTGTACGTGAATTCCAATCATTCAAGAAAGCTTCAATCCCTTTATCCGTTAATGGGTGGTGGAATAATTGCATTAAAACTTTATAAGGGATCGTTGCAATATGTGCTCCTTTAAGAGCCGCTTCTGTAATATGCATCGGGTGGCGGATGGAAGCTGCAATGATCTCAGCATTGATATCATGGATTGCAAATATGTCAGCAATATCCGAAATTAAATCCAAACCATTTTGGCCAATATCGTCCAAGCGTCCTAAAAATGGCGATACATAAGTTGCTCCCGCCCTAGCTGCCAATAATGCTTGGTTGGCACTGAAAATAAGCGTGACATTTGTTTTGACACCTTGTTTTGTAAGTGCTGAAACAGCCTTCAAGCCGTCTGGAGTCATTGGCACTTTGATCGTGATATTAGGTGCAATCGCAACAAGCTCCTTGGCTTCTGCCATCATTCCTTCAAAATCAAGCGCAATGACTTCAGCAGAAACGGATTCCTTAACAAGGCTTGTGATTTCTTTTAGCCGGTCATGGAAAGAAACTCCCTTTTCCCTTGCAACAAGTGATGGGTTAGTCGTAACACCTGCTAGAACGCCAAGTTCGTGCGCTTGTTTGATTTCTTCCATATTTGCTGTATCTATAAAGAATTTCATAAAATATCCTCCGTATGTAATCGATTTTTTATTTCTCTATCGAATTCTAATTGTTCGAAAAATAGAGCCCGGATTAAGCCTGCATCTAAAAGAAACCATTAGGGGGGAGCCCCCCAATGGGAATATTGCCTTACATTTAAAGGGAAGGAACCCCTTTGAAATTATGCTTTGCCGTTTGAACCGAATTCACGAATTTTGCCGATGACGGTTTCTTTAATAGCTTCACGGCCAGGAACCATGTATTTACGAGGATCGTACACTTCAGAATCGTTATTCAGGATTTCACGAACCGCTTTTGTGAACACGATTTGATTTTCCGTATTCACATTGATTTTTGATGTTCCAAGTGAAATCGCTTTTTGGATATCTTTCAGAGGGATGCCTGTACCACCATGAAGAACAAGAGGTTTGTTCGTTAAATCCCGTACTTCTTCCATTTCTTTATAGCCTAGGTTAGGTTCACCTTTGTATGGTCCGTGAACGGATCCCAAAGCTGGAGCAAAACAGTCGACATTCGTTTCTTTAACCAACTGTTCACATTCTTGAGGGTCTGCATATACGACTCCATCAGCGATAATATCATCTTCTTGTCCGCCAACCGTTCCCACTTCCGCTTCAACCGAAACATTCCGTGCATGAGCGAATTCGACAACCTTTTTGGTTGTTTCGATATTTTCTTCGATCGGATGATGTGAAGCGTCGATCATTACTGAAGTGAATCCGGCTTCGATAGCTTCCTTACATTTATCAAAACTTGAACCATGGTCAAGGTGAATGGCCACAGGAACAGTGATTTTCATGTCTTCCAACAATCCTTGAACCATCATGACAGTCGTTTTAAAACCACCCATATGACGGGCAGCACCTTCGGAAACACCAAGGATGACTGGAGATTTTTCTTGTTCAGCAGCAGCTAGGATAGCTTGAGTCCATTCAAGGTTATTGATATTGAATTGACCTACTGCATATTTTTCATCAAGGGCTTTATTCAGCATATCTTTCATAGAAACTAAAGGCATTTGATTTCCTCCTACTAGTGGATGTTTATTTTTAAAGTTAATTCTTTCTAGATATTCCCTAAAACGAAAGTAGCATACGCTTATTAATCAGAATATCTCTCCTCTTTTAGCATATCAATACATCAAAAAAACAGCAACAATTACAACTGTACCATGCCTCAAAATTTATTCAAAAAAACACGGCCCATCTAAGAAAAGATAGCCGCGGCAATTTCCCCGTCAATAATATTAAATTTTCAAGACCGTTAACTCGATTGAATCGGTAAGTATTCACGAACGGCTTTTCTAATATCATCAATATCAAACGGCTTTGCAAAGTGTGTCATTGCACCTAAATCCTTTGCTTCTTGAATCATATCAAGTTCACCATATGCCGTCATGATTATGACCCGGATGTCCGGATCGACGACTTTCATCCTTTTCAAGATCTCAATGCCATCCATTCCCGGAATCTTCATATCCAGCAATACAAGATCGGGTGAATGGTTATTTAGCACTTCCAAGGCTTGAATGCCATTAGCTGCTTGAAATGTTTCATACCCTTCTTTATGTAACACCTCGTTCAATAAAATACGAATCCCGAATTGATCATCAACAATCAATATTTTCCCTGGCATTTTATCACCTCCCCCTTCCCGATTCATCCATTAAATATATTAGCCTATTCGGCCCATTACCCGAAAAAGGGTAGTTACATAGATTGCGTCAAATTACTTGAGCAACGCATTTATTCATTCATGATATCTATGTTCATATTCGATAATTGTAACAAAATTCCTGCTGTATGGCTAAAAGGAATTTTAATTTTTTTGTTTTTTCGACCGATTTAGTTAATTCTGCCCTTTGGACCAATAACCCTGAAACCTGTCAATGCAAAGGAAAGTCCTTTATAATTAGTATATTAATTTTTAAAGGAGTCCCTGATCATGTTAAAAATTTTCTCGACACAGATAAGCGGTTTATTTAAAAAAATGATTGAAAATGAAGCCTTTGAAATGGAGGATGCCGGACGCCTGCTGGCTCAGGCTGTGGTTGGGGACGGTTCTGTGTTCATTCACGGTTTTGGTGAAATGCAGGGCGTCACTGCCGAGGCATTGAATGGGGCAGAACCCTTTCCTAAGGCAAAAAGCTATGAATTAAGTGGAACAATTTCCAGGGAAGATCGATTTCTTATATTCAGCCGCCATTCGGACGATTCAGAAGCATTGATGCTGGCAAAACAACTCAAGGAAAAAGATATCCCATTTGTTGCGGTTTCTACATCCGTCCCTTCCGAAGGGGATTCTCTTTTGGAGTTGGCTGACGTACATATTGATTTACGCATCCAACGGGGATTGATTCCCGATGAAACCGGAAATCGATATGGGTACCCTACCCTCCTTACCGCTCTTTTCGCTTATCATGGAATTAAATTCACTCTTGAAGAAATCATAAAAGAATATGAAGATGAAGAATGATGAATTCATCTAAAAAAGGTTCGGAAAAATATATTTTTCATCAAATGATGTTCCCGAACCCACTGACCACCCTTTAAATGTTAAAACAAATTTGATTGGAGCGGGTGTGCGGGACTCATGTGGGAAAGCGCGTCTAAGCGGTGCTTGGAGTGGCCATCAACCCTCCCAAAGTACAAACCATAAAAAAAACTGTAGGCAAACTCGATTTTCTTCAAGTTTGCCTACAGTCTGAAACAGCCACAGGGGCTGTTTTTTTGTTTATTAAAGATTTTTGCCGTTCTTTAATGACATACCGACAAAGTCGCGGAATAGCGGCTGTGGACGGTTAGGACGTGACGTGAATTCCGGATGGAATTGGGAAGCCACAAACCAAGGATGATCTTTCAGTTCAATGATTTCGACTAGACGACCGTCTGGACTTGTACCGGAGAACACGAATCCTGCTTCTTCCATAGCTTGACGGTAGTGGTTATTGAATTCATAACGGTGACGGTGACGTTCATAAACAACCTCGTCATTATAAGCTTCGTATGCTTTAGTACCTTCGATAAGCTTACATGGATACAGACCAAGACGCAGTGTTCCGCCCAAATCTTCTACATCCTTCTGCTCAGGAAGAAGATCGATGATTGGATCAGGAGTATCCTCCTTAATTTCAGCTGAATGTGCTTCTGGCAATCCCAGGACGTTGCGTGCATACTCAATGGACGCCAACTGCATGCCTAAGCAAATTCCGAAGAATGGTTTTTTTGTCGTGCGGGCAAATTCAGTCGCTGCAATTTTCCCTTCGATTCCACGATCTCCAAAACCTCCAGGTACAAGGATTCCATCTGCATCTTGAAGAAGTTCTGCAACATTTTCTTTAGTTACATCTTCGGAATTCACCCAGTCGATTTCAACATCTGCATCAAATGCGTAACCAGCATGCTTAAGTGCTTCCACTACAGAAAGATAAGCATCTTGCAATTCAACATATTTTCCGACTAAGGCGATTTTCGTTTTCTTTGATAAAGAAGTAACCTTTTTGACTAGTTCCTTCCAATCTTCCATATCCGCTTCGCCACAGTCCAATTGCAAGTGATCACAAACGATTTGGTCCATATTTTGTGCTTGAAGCGCTAAAGGGATGGAGTAAAGTGTATCAGCATCAAGACATTCAATAACAGAATTTTTATCGATATCGCAGAATAAAGCGATTTTATCCTTCATATCTTGTGAAATCGGGCTTTCTGTACGTGCAACGATGATATTTGGCTGAATGCCAAGACTGCGTAATTCTTTTACACTATGCTGTGTCGGTTTTGTTTTCATTTCACCTGCAGCTTTGATGTAAGGAACCAGTGTACAGTGGATATACATAACATTATTGATGCCGATATCACTCTTGATTTGGCGAATCGCTTCAAGGAATGGAAGAGACTCGATATCCCCTACAGTACCGCCAATTTCAGTGATGACTATGTCGGCATTCGTTTCATTGCCTGAACGGAAAACCCGTTCTTTGATTTCATTCGTGATATGGGGAATGACTTGAACCGTTCCACCTAGATAATCGCCACGGCGTTCTTTTCTCAGGACGGTTGAATAAATTCTGCCTGTAGTCACATTGCTGTGTTTACCAAGGTTGATATCGATGAAACGCTCATAGTGCCCCAAATCCAAATCCGTTTCAGCACCATCATCCGTTACAAACACTTCACCATGTTGATATGGACTCATCGTACCAGGATCCAAGTTGATATAAGGGTCAAACTTCTGGATCGTAACATTCAATCCCCTATTTTTTAATAATCTTCCTAAAGAAGCGGCCGTAATCCCTTTTCCCAAGGAAGAAACTACTCCACCTGTCACAAAAATATATTTTGTCATCTTATATCCTCCTAATAGAATGTTTTCTTCCAATTCAGTTCTTCACATCATTAGATCGGAACCTGAATCAAATCTTCCGCCACATGAGCGGTTAAAAGCTAAAAACCGTAACCAGTACAAACCATTAATCACTTAAAGGTCTTTAGTGAGAGTCATGCAGGATACATGAACAAGAATAAATTTCCTTAAATGACAGTTAACATAAATATGTTCTCTATAGTTTTTACAATTCTACGAGAAATCATTTTTAAAAATAAAAAAATGATGTCATTTATTCATTCCATCATTAAAAACAAAAACGCTCCGCTTACAAAAAAGTAAGGGAGCGATATAATTTAATCATTGTGTCCTTTTTTAAGGAGCCCAAAAATGATTCTACAAATTTCGCCTTAAAAAGTCAAGGGCGATTATTTATTTCTCATCTTCTTCATTCAAGTCATCCAATTCATCTTCGTCGTCATCTTCGTCCTCATCATCTTCCAGGACAAATGCATCATCCTCGATTATTTCTTCTTCCAGATCGTCGTCATCATCCACGTCATCATCCAAAAGCACTTCGTCGATGACTGGAGAACCTAGAATATCATCATCGTCGTCATCTTCATCCTCGTCCAGATCATCGATATCCTCTTCAAAGTCAAGATCTTCGTCTTCAAGTTCATCGAAATCATCGATGACGACAGCAGCCTTTTTGGCTTTCTTTTTCTTTTTAGGTTTTACAACATGTACCACTTCTTCTTCGATTTGGTCAACTGGGTACCATGTTTTCAATCCCCAGCGGTTGTCTCCAAGTGAAGTGAAACGGCCATCCACATTTAAATCCGTATAGAATTGTGCAATTTTCTTTTCCACTTCCGCTTTGGATAAATGGTGCAGCGAAGCTAATTCACTAATTAAGTCTTTAAATGGAATCGGTTCATTTCTTTCAACTAACAAATCATATGCCATCTCTATTAAGGACATTTCCAATAATTGCTCTTTTGAGTATTGTTTTAAACTCAAATTCCGCACTTCCCTTCTCTATTCAAACACTGAATTCCGTGTTTTTTCACATAAAAAAATAATCTAAAACAGTAGTTCGATAAAATAACGACAATTCCTGCTAGACATATACTCCATTATAAACAATCTAAATGGGTTTATGCTAGTTCTATATGATACTTTCACAGATTTACCTTATTGTCTATCATTCACAGGAAACCAAAAGCTAAAGATCATTCCTTTTTTTCTTTTTCGATTTCTGACGATAGGCTGCCGTAAAAAAGACAACAGTCAGGATAAAAAAAGAAATGGCTCCCAATTGATGCTCATACAGCTCAAATAAAAAAATGATGGCAAGAATGTAACCTATGATCAACCCAATCATCTTCAGGTTCATTTTCTCAACTCCAATAGGGCTGATTCTTCATTTTTGCCCCTTTTCCGAATAATTATAAGGTAAAATCTTCATTTTGTTAAAAAAGACGGGAATTATTAAAAAAAAGGGCCCCTAAACGTTCGGAGCCCCCCTTCTTTAGTTTACATATTTCTTCGATATTGACCGCCTACATCATATAACGCCCTCGTTATCTGACCCAGACTGGCCACCCTCACGCAGTTCATGAGCTCAGCAAAGATATTTTCCCCATTCATGGCTGCCAATTTCAGTTTAGTTAACGCTTCATCCGTGAACTCCTTATTTCTTTCCTGGAATGCCCGGAGATTTATGATTTGCCCTTCCTTTTCTTCCTTGGTTGCACGGGCAATTTCCATGCTGTTCACCGCTTCTTCGGAAGGAGGATTTGGATTCAAATACGTATTTACACCGATGATCGGCAATTCTCCCGTATGCTTTTTCATTTCGTAATGCATCGATTCATCCTGGATTTTACCGCGCTGATATTGCGTCTCCATTGCACCCAGCACACCGCCACGATCATTGATGCGATCGAACTCTTGCAGGACGGCCTCTTCGACTAGATCCGTCAATTCCTCCACGATGAAGGCACCTTGCATCGGGTTTTCATTTTTTGAGAGACCATGCTCCTTCGTAATGATCATTTGGATGGCCATTGCCCGGCGCACGGATTCTTCTGTAGGCGTCGTGATGGCTTCATCGTACGCATTAGTATGCAGGGAATTACAGTTGTCCTGCAGTGCCATTAAAGCTTGAAGTGTCGTTCTGATATCATTAAAATCAATTTCTTGGGCATGAAGCGAGCGCCCGGAAGTCTGTATATGATATTTGAGCTTCTGGCTGCGGTCGTTCGCACCATATTTATCCCGCATGACTGTCGCCCAGATCCTTCTTGCCACCCTCCCGATGACCGTATATTCCGGGTCGAGCCCATTTGAGAAGAAGAACGACAAATTCGGGGCAAAGTCATCAATATTCATTCCGCGGCTTAAATAATATTCGATGTAAGTAAAGCCATTCGCTAATGTAAAAGCCAGCTGTGAAATTGGGTTGGCACCCGCTTCTGCAATGTGATAGCCAGAAATGGATACAGAGTAATAGTTCCTGACTTTCCGATCGATGAAATAGGCTTGAATGTCGCCCATTAACCTTAGAGCAAATTCCGTAGAGAAGATGCATGTATTCTGGCCTTGGTCCTCTTTCAGAATATCCGCCTGAACAGTTCCGCGTACCGTCTGAAGCGTATAATCCTGCACTTCTTCAGCTTCGGCGTCTGTAAGGGGACGGCCTAGCTCTTCTTCTTTCCGTTGAATCTGCTGATCGACCGCCGTATTCATATACATGGCCAAAATGATTGGTGCCGGTCCATTGATGGTCATGGATACAGAGGTTGAGGGGTGGCAAAGATCAAAACCTGCATACAGCTTTTTCATGTCATCCAACGTGCAGATGCTGACCCCGCTTTCTCCTACCTTTCCATAGATATCAGGTCGGTGATCAGGGTCCTCGCCATATAAAGTTACAGAATCGAAAGCCGTACTTAGCCGTTTAGCCGTATCATCCTTTGATAAATAATGAAAACGCCTGTTGGTACGGTCGGGCGATCCTTCACCGGCAAATTGCCGCTTCGGGTCTTCCCCTTCACGCTTGAATGGAAAGACTCCCGCTGTGTAAGGAAAGAAGCCCGGAACGTTCTCACGGAATACCCATCCCAAAATCTCTCCATAATCCACATATTTCGGCAGTGATACTCTCGGGATCATTAAACCTGATAAACTTTTCGTTTTCAGCTTTGTCACGATTTCTTTATCCCTGACTTTCGTTACAAACTGCTCACCTGCATACTTTTCTTTTAAATCGATCCAGCCAGAAAGGATTTTTTTAGATTCAGGTGATAAATTCGAAGCGGTTTCCTTTTTAAGTTTTTCTAAAGAAGCCACCATATCGCCGTCGTTATCATTTTCCTTAACTGCATCAATGGCTCCTTCAAGCTGGAAAAGCCTCCGGGCAATACGCACTTGTTCAGCGGCACGCTTATGATATGATCTGACCGTATCACTGATTTCACGTAAATAATACCGGCGGTCAGTTGGAATGATGACATTTTGCTTGTAAACATCCGCTTCTTTCGAAAAGGCCGTGCTCCAAGCCGTTCCTGATTTTTCATTAAGCTTTTCAATCAGTGCAGCGAATAATGCATTGGTGCCTGGGTCATTGAATTGGGAAGCGATTGTACCGTATACTGGCATTTCAGATGGATCTTGATCAAAAAGCGTACGGCTTCTTTGGTATTGCTTTTGAACTTGGTTTTTTGCATCTTCGGAACCTTTGCGCTCGTATTTGTTAATGACTATCAAGTCTGCATAATCAATCATATCGATTTTTTCAAGTTGCGAAGGAGCACCGAATTCACTCGTCATTACATACATGGATACATCGCATATTTCGGCAATTTCTGCATCACCCTGACCGATCCCGCTCGTTTCAACGATGATTAAATCGAAGCCTGCTGCCTTCACGACGGAAATGGCATCCTTTATCGCCAAAGACAGCTCACTTTTTGAATGGCGCGTGGCTAGGCTCCGCATATAAACACGATCTGAAAAAATCGAGTTCATTCTGATCCTGTCACCAAGAAGGGCACCGCCCGTTTTCTGTTTGGTCGGGTCTACAGATAGAATGGCGACTCTCTCGTCCGGAATTTCGTTAATGAACCTTCGTATCAATTCATCAGTCAATGAACTTTTTCCAGCTCCGCCAGTCCCCGTGATTCCCAGAACAGGAACCTTCTTTTCGGAAGTCTTGATCTGCTCAAAAAGACTCTCCACCGCTGCCGCTGATTCCTGTGAAACATCGAGCCTATTTTCGGCAAAGGTAATGAATTGGGCAATGGCATTCGTTCCCCCGGCAATCAATTCATCAAAACGTTCCTGTAAAGATGGTTTGACTGTCGAGAAATCACACTCCTCCATCAAAACGTTTATCATTCCTTGAAGCCCATATTCCCTCCCTTCATCAGGCGAAAAGATACGGGCAATTCCATAATCATGGAGTTCTTTAATTTCCCTAGGGATGATGACTCCGCCACCGCCGGCAAAAATCCGAATGTGCCCGGCTCCTTTTTCCATCAGCAGGTCATACATATATTTAAAATATTCCACATGTCCGCCTTGGTAAGATGACATGGCTATGCCTTGAACATCTTCCTGGATGGCCGCATTCACGATTTCTTCCACCGAACGATTATGACCTAGGTGAATTACTTCCGCCCCGCTGGACTGAAGGATTCTCCTCATTATATTGATGGATGCATCATGTCCATCAAATAAGCTCGAAGCTGTAACGAATCTAATATGGTTCTTCGGTTTATACACCTCAACTGTACTCATTTAGCTCCCCCTTATTGAAACTTATTTATATCAGTGCACTTTGGAACCCGATACATTTTGAATCAATAATTGCGTCTGCAGTTCAACATACTCTTGAAGCGTGTACTGTTTATGCAATGCCCATCTTCTAAAACTCCACATCTGTCCCTGTACGAAAATGTTATGTGAAACAAGGCTTATTTGTTTTTCCGTTAATGAGAGCTCCCCATTCTCGACACATTTCGTTATCACTTTTTCGAACATGCCCACCATCCGAAGTTCTTTGTTCAGAACATATGGTAAAGCATCTTTCGTCAGGGCCTTCACTTCCTGATACATGACAAGCACTTCGTCTTGCATATCATCCATCACTTTATAAAAATAGGCGATCGTCAGCTTCAAGCTTTCAAGTGTCCCATCACTCTGTTCTATTTCCTTCTGAAGCTTTTCCTGGACTTCATCATAAATAAAGTCACAAACGAGATATAATATATCTTCCTTGGTCCGGATATACTCGTATAATGTGCCAATGCTAAAGCCTGCCGCTTTGGCAATTTCCCTGGTTGTCGTACGATGAAATCCCTTTTCTTTAAAAAGGGTTACCGCTCCCTTAATCATTTGCGTACGCCTTTTTTCAACCAGCCGCTCATCCTTTACAGATGCAAGAACCTCTCTTTTTTCCATTTCCAAACTCCTTTTGAAAGCCCATTATTCAATCATTGATATTCTGAAGAAATTGAAAAGGGAATTCCGGTAAAGGCAGAGCCTCATCGGAAAACCACAGTTTCAACCCTATTTAGTAACCATCCGTGAGATGACCAGCTTTTGAATTTCCTGAGTACCTTCGTAAATCTGGGTTATTTTCGCATCACGCATATACCGCTCCACTGGATAATCTTTTGTATATCCATAGCCCCCGAAAACCTGTACGGCCTCCGTCGTCACTTTCATTGCTGTATCTCCAGCAAAAAGTTTGGACATGGCCGACTCTTTCCCATAAGGAAGGCCCACTGATTCCAACCAGGCTGCCTGATAGGTTAATAGTCTTGAAGCCTCAACACCCGTTGCCATATCCGCCAATTTAAAACCGATTCCCTGCTGTGCAGAAATTGGCTTGCCGAATTGGACGCGCTCTTTTGCATAATCAACCGCGGCATCCAATGCACCTTGGGCTATCCCTACAGCCTGGGCTGCAATTCCATTACGGCCGCCATCAAGCGTCATCATCGCGATTTTAAAGCCTTCCCCTTCTTTTCCAAGGAGATTTTCTTTAGGAACACGGCACTCGTCAAAGATGATTTCCGTAGTCGGTGATGAACGGATTCCAAGCTTCTTCTCTTTTTTACCAACACTGAAGCCCGGGAAGTCCTTTTCAATGATAAAAGCACTCGTTCCTTTTTGCTTCGATTCAGGATCCGTCAATGCAAAGACGACATATGTATCCGCAATCCCGCCGTTCGTAATGAAGATTTTGGAACCGCTGATAACATATTCATCACCCACAAGCTTTGCAGTCGTTCTCATCCCGCCGGCGTCTGAGCCTGAGCTAGGCTCAGTCAGGCCATATGCACCGATCTTTTCACCCTGTGCCATCGGGCGAAGGTATTTTTGTTTTTGTTCTTCAGTGCCAAACTTATATATTGGCCATCCTGCGAGCGAAGTATGGGCTGATAAAGTCACCCCAGTAGAAGCGCAAACTCGGGAAAGTTCCTCAACCGCTATGCAATACGCTAAGTAATCACTTCCAATTCCGCCGTATTCCTCAGGCCACGGAATCCCGGTCAATCCAAGTTCAGCCATTTTATCGAAGATTTCACGGTCGAATCGTTCTTCTTCATCCCTCTCGGCAGCAGTAGGAGCCACTTCATTCTGGGCAAAGTCGCGCACCATTTTCCTGATCATTTCATGTTCTTCCGTTAGTTTAAATTGCATGGCAATGCCTCCTAAGTTTCTCGTAATTATAGATTTTTACTGATGACCATTCTCTGTATTTCGCTTGTACCCTCATAAATTTCAGTTACCTTTGCATCCCTGAAATATCGTTCGACCGGATAATCCGTTGTATATCCATAGCCTCCGAACACTTGGACTGCTTCTATCGCCACCTCAACGGCCGTCCTCGAAGCGAATAGCTTAGCCATCGCTGCCTCTTTACCGCAATTCAATCCTTGCGAGCGTAAATATGCCGCCCGATAGACGAGTAGCCTCGAAGCTTCTATGCTCGTTGCCATTTCTGCCAGTTTGAAACCAATCCCTTGCTGTTCTGCAATGGGTTTTCCGAATTGCTCCCTGCTTTTTGCATATTGGACAGCATGTTCCATGGCTCCTTCTGCAATACCTAGCGCTTGAGCGGCAATCCCGATCCTTCCAGCATCCAAGTTGGCCATGGCGATCTTAAAACCTTCACCTTCTTTGCCAAGGAGATTGGCTGTAGGGACTTTCATATCCTCGAATGTTACCTGCACGGTACTCGACCCATGAAGGCCCATTTTACGTTCATCTTTACCGATGATTAAACCTGGCGTCCCTTTTTCTACGACAAAAGCAGAGATTCCCTTGCTTCCCTTTTGAGGGTCGGTTGAAGCAAAAACAATGAACACATCCGCTTCCCCGCCATTGGTGATAAAAACCTTGGACCCATTTATTCGATATTGTCCGCCTTCCTTTACTGCCACTGCCTTCGATTTCAAACTCGCAGCATCGGAACCTGAGCTTTGCTCAGTCAAACAAAAGGCCCCTAAATTTTCACCAGCGGCTAACTTAGGTACATACTTTCGCTTCTGCTCTTCCGTTCCAAAATAAACGATTGGATTTGTGCCAACAGATGTATGAACGGACAGTATGACACCAAGAGTGGGACTTACTTTGGAAATCTCATTGATGGCAATGATATAAGACATGAAGTCCATACCCGCGCCACCGTATTCTTCTGAAATCGGAATTCCCATCAAACCAAGCTCACCCATTTTTTGCAGAATCGTTTTTGGAAACACGCCGGTTTCCATTGCCTCGATATGAGGAGTGATCTCATTCTCCGCAAAAGAGCTTACCATTTTCCGCATCATTTCATGTTCTTCGGTAAACTTGAATTCCATCCTTCTTCCCTCCCTGGCTGCACATCTTTCCATGATTAGTTATATTCATAAAAGCCCCGTCCTGATTTCTTTCCTAACCACCCAGCCTTTACATATTTCCTTAACAGCGGACACGGTCGGTATTTATCGTCTCCCAGTCCTTGGTGAAGGGTTTCCATTATATACAAGCATGTATCCAGGCCGATGAAGTCAGCTAGCGTAAGCGGGCCCATCGGATGGTTCATGCCCAGTTTCATTACGTCATCGATCGCTTCTTTAGTAGCGACACCCTCATAAAGTGTATAGATGGCCTCATTGATCATCGGCATCAAAATCCGATTCGCTACAAAACCTGGAAAATCATTGACTTCCACCGGTACCTTATTCAAGGATTCAGCCATCTTTTCAACCTCTTGATAAACTTCATCCGCTGTAGCAAGGCCGCGTATGACCTCAACCAGCTTCATGACTGGAACTGGGTTCATAAAGTGCATGCCAATTACCTTTTCCGGCCTTTTCGTGGCAGCGGCTATCTCGGTAATCGGCAGCGAAGAAGTATTGGATGCAAGAATGACGTGCCGGGGCGTGATTTCATCCAACTCGGCGAATATTCTTGTTTTTATTTCCATGTTTTCCACTGCCGCTTCAATCACCAAATCTACTGCAGCTGCATTTTTCAAATTCGTTGAGGAAGTAAGCCGGGAAAGGATTGCATCCTTCTCCTCGGATTCCATTTTCCCTTTTTCAACCTGCCGGGATAGGTTTTTGGCAATAGTCCCTAACCCCTTTTCTACATATTCATCCTTTAAATCGTGTAAAAGAACTTCATAACCGCTCATTGCACAGACCTGGGCAATGCCAGATCCCATCTGTCCCGCACCAATGACCATCACTTTTTGAATGCCCATGGGAATATCCCTCCTCATTTATCTATGAAACTATTATCCTTGCTTAGGCACTTCTATTAAAATGGCATCTCCCTGACCTCCGCCACTACAGATCGCTGCGATGCCCAATCCCCCTCCGCGGCGTTTCAGTTCATGCATCAGCGTAATGATGATGCGGGCACCACTTGCCCCGATTGGGTGACCTAATGCTACAGCCCCTCCGTTTACGTTCACTTTTCCAGGCTCGATGTTGGCAATTTTCCCGCTGGCCAATGCAACCGCTGCAAATGCTTCATTCACTTCAAATAAATCTATTTCCTCTATCGATTTACCTGTCTTCTTCAGAAGTTCATTTATGACCAGACCTGGCGTTTTAGGGAAGTCCTTTGCTTCCACTGCCACTTCTGCATGAGCTAAAATATAGGCAAAAGGCGTTTTCCCTTCCTTTTCAGCACGTTCCTCACTCATCAATACGAGTGCACCTGCCCCGTCATTGACACCGGGTGCATTACCAGCCGTAATGGTCCCCTCATTATTGAAAGCTGGACCTAGTTTAGCCAACTTTCCGGCAGATGTATCTTTTCTTGGGGCTTCATCATGTTCGATGGTAATTGGTTCGCCTTTTCGGACCGGCACCTGTACGGAAATGATTTCTTCTGCAAGAATTCCGCCATCGATTGCTTTTATCGCTTTTTGGTGACTCTCATAAGCCCAGTTATCTTGTTCCTCACGGGTGATTTCAAGATCCTCGGCTGTACTGTTACCGTAAGTCCCCATATGTACGCCCGTAAAACTGCAGCTTAGTCCATCCGATATCATCGTATCCTTCAGTTCCCCATCACCCATCCTTAGGCCCCACCTTGCTTTCGGAAGGATATAAGGTGCATTGCTCATCGATTCCATTCCGCCGGCAACAATGATTTCTTCTTCACCTAAGCGAATGATCTGATCAGCCAATGTGACACTGCGAAGTCCTGATGCGCATACTTTATTAATGGTTTCCGTTTTCACTTCCCAAGGCAATCCAGCATGACGGGCTGCCTGGCGGGACGGTATTTGGCCTTGGCCTGCTTGAAGCACATTCCCCATGATGACCTCGTCCACTTGGCTTCCTTCAATCCCTGCCCGAACAAGTGCCTCTTTGATTGCTATTCCACCAAGTTGTGATGCGGTCAAACTGCTAAGACCACCGCCAAATTTGCCAAAAGGTGTTCTCACACCGCTAATAATCACTGTTTTCGCCATCATTATTTCCCCCTATAAGTAACATTGATTGAACGCTCGCTCAATTTGGAGTTTAAAAAATAGTGTTGTAAGCGCTTAATATTATATTATATTACACATTTTTCTCAAAAATGAAAATATTTAGTTTATAAATATTGAAAATATTGCCTGCTCCCATTTGAATCTCATTTAGAGGAAGCAGGCTATTCCATTTAATATTAAGAGGCAATCGATTTATTTTCACCAATGACCGCTTTTTCGAGTAGTTCAGCTACATCATACGTTTTAACATTTTCCTCAATTTCTTTTGCTTTCGTCCCATCAGATAGCATGGTCAGGCAATAAGGACATCCTGAGCTGATCACTGTTGGACTGACGGCCAGCGCTTGTTCGGTACGGGCCACATTAATGCGGTTTCCAGTTTCTTCTTCCATCCACATCAAACCGCCTCCAGCTCCGCAGCACATACCCTTCTCACGGTTACGCTCCATCTCAATAAGTTTCACTCCATCGATGGATTGTAAGATTTCACGCGGCGGGCTGTAAACTTCATTGTATCTTCCCAAATAACAGGAATCGTGGAATGTAATCGTCTCATTCACCGGATATTGCGGCACCAGCCTGCCTTCACTGACAAGTTTGGACAACAGCTCAGTATGGTGATACACTTCCGCTTCCAAGCCAAAATCCGGATACTCATTCTTAAAGATATTGTATGCATGCGGATCGATCGTCACGATTTTCGTTATTTCATTCTTCTGGAATTCTTCTATATTTTTCATGGCAAGTTCCTGAAAAACAAACTCATTACCCAATCGACGTGGAGTATCCCCTGAGTTTTTCTCCTTATTTCCGAGAATTGCAAATTTGACGCCCGCTTCATTCAATAATTTAGCAAAGGAAAGGGCAATCTTCTGGCTTCGGTTATCGTACGACCCCATTGAACCCACCCAAAATAAATACTCGAATTCTTCGTCTGCCTTTTTTAATTCCTTCACGGTTGGGACGCTGACATCTTCCCGAAGGCTTCGCCAATCTTCTCTCTCTTTACGGTTCAATCCCCACGGGTTCCCTTGACGCTCGATATTCGTCATGGCACGCTGGGCATCGGAATCAAGTCTACCCTCAGTAAGCACTAGATAACGGCGCATATCAATGATTTTGTCGACATGTTCATTCATTACCGGGCATTGATCTTCACAGTTCCGGCATGTGGTGCAAGCCCAAAGTTCTTCTTCCGTAATGACTTCGCCAATCAGGCTCGGACTGTATGCTTCTGTTGCTGCAGCTGACTCCTGCGCCCCCTGCGCGGCACCAGCCAAAGCAATCTTATTTCCCTTCGTATTTCCAAAAACAAAAGATGGAACCCATGGCTGCTTCGTTGTAACGGCAGCGCCTGTATTTGTTAAATGGTCACGCATCTTGATTATGATATCCATCGGGGACAGCATTTTCCCGGTACCTGTAGCCGGGCACATATTCGTACAGCGACCGCACTCCACACAGGCATAGAGGTCCACCATTTGATATTGCGTCAAGTCCTCGATATATTTGGCACCGTAATATTGATTGCCTTCTTTGTCGAGAATCTCTTCTTCCAAATCAACCGGTTTCAATTTCCCCGGATTGTCCAGGCGATTAAGGAATACATTTATTGGACCGGCAATCAAATGAGCGTGCTTAGATTGCGGGATATAAACAAGGAAAGATAATATGATCAGTAAATGCAGCCACCAAGCTACATAAAAAACGACGGTTGCCGCTGTTGGCCCCATCCAGCCGAATAGAAATGCGATGCTCGATGCGACTGGCTCCGACCAGGTTGCATCGTGTCCATGCCAGATCATTCCCATTCCATTCCCCAGTAATACGGTGATCATGATACCGGTAATGAAGATGACAACCAAACCTGCTTTGAAATCCCTTTTCAAGCGAACAAGCTTTTCGACATAACGGCGGTATGCCGCCCATAGGATTGCAACAAGAACGGTAAGCGTCACAATTTCCTGGAAGAAAGTAAAGGCCGGATAAACAGGGCCAAACGGTAAATGCCACCCCGGCCTTAAGCCTTTAACAAAAAAATCAAGTGCACCAAATTGCACTAATATGAAACCATAAAATAACAAGGCATGAATGATCCCGCTCTTTTTATCTTTAAAGAGCTTCTTCTGTCCAAATACATAAACCCCTATTTTGACAAGACGATCTTTCACACGGTTATCGAATTCCACTTTTTTGCCAAGTTTTATATAAGCAATACGAGTCTTTATCAAATAGACAAACAAACCGGCGGCGTAAGCGGTTACAAGCAGGAATGCAACTAAGTTGATCCAAAGTAAACCATTCATTTCCATGCAGTCTTTCCCCCTCTTTAGTAAATTGCAAAATGCCAGGTACCATTATGGGAAATTTGGCATTTTTCTGAAATTTGATTAATTCCATTATATAATGAATGAGCATTCAGTCAACTTTTTTCTTTTAAAAACCATTTAATTTTTCTGCCCCTTAATTTATATAATTCGACAAATCCATGCATTACCCTTCTGCATTCTAAAAAAATGAAGATCCTTTCCCCCTTTTTAATGGTTACTGTCAGGGAATTAGAGCCAAACTAAATATAATCATTTAGGGGGGATTTTTTTTGAAGATAATCACTACGATTGCCTCTATATTTTTATTGATCTTCTCTTGGTGCTGGGTTGATCTTAAGGTAGGGCATAAGCGTTATTTGAAGCAAGCAAACAACATTAAATATCCGCCTCGGAATAGTGAAATGACTGTATTCACATCAGGGAAAATCCTGTTTGAAGATTATATCAAGGAAGTCAGGCAAGCTCAGGATTCCATCCATATCCTTTTTTATATAGTAAAAAATGATAAATTCAGCAAGGACTTTTTGAAGTTACTGCAGTCAAAAGCGGAAGAGGGCGTGGAAGTGCGGCTTTTAGTCGATTGGATAGGGAGTAAAGGGATGTCCCGCCAAACCATTCAGGAGCTGACTGAAAGCGGCGTTCATTTTTCTTTCAGCTTTAAACCGAAACTCCCCTTCCTTTTCTATTCCATACAAAAAAGAAATCACCGTAAGATCTCGGTGATAGATGGAAAAATCGGCTATCTTGGCGGCTTCAATATCGGTAAGGAGTATATAAACCAAGGGGAAAAGCTGAACCCATGGAGGGATTACCATTTAAAAATGACCGGGGAAGGTGTAAAGGACCTTCAGGAAGTCTTCCTCTCTGATTGGTTCTATGATACAAACGAGGATTACAGAGGGACTCCTGCCTATTTTCCGACATTGACTCCCGGGACGCAGGCCCATCAGTTTGTCGTCACGAATGGCAGTGATCTTGAACAGTCACTGACACACATGATTCGTCAAGCGACTAAAAAAATCATTATCGGGACTCCATACTTCATTCCCAGTGAAACTTTATTTCAGGAATTAAGGGATGCCCTTGCACGCAATGTTTCCGTTACGGTCATCGTACCTGAAATTTCAGACCACGCCCTTGTAAAAGAAGCTTCTTTTCCCTATTTTCGGGTACTAATAAAAGACGGGGCGGAAATCATGCAATTTCAAAGAGGGTTCTACCATTCTAAAGTGATATTGATCGATGATATAATGTGTGATATCGGTACGGCTAATTTTGATAAACGCAGTTGTTTTTTAAATAGTGAAATGAACTGCATCGTATTTGACCGGACATTTATAAAAGATGTAGAAAAGGAATTGGCAGTGGACCTGGCCGAATCCAAGCCGCTGAACGGGGACGCTCTTTCCAGTATGAATGTAGTCCGTTCCGCAAAAGAATCACTGGCTTCCATCCTTTCTCCTTTTCTTTGACAACCCTTTGCTCAAGGAGAAAAATATAATGAAAATAAGATTTGGGTTCGTATCCAATGCCACCTGTTTATGGGAGGCTTCTCCGGCTAAGACACTTACTTTCAAGCGATATAGCACACTTGGTGCAGAAAAAGGAATGGAAAAGCTCCTGGATGTGACAAGGCAGAACATTGAAAATACCTTAAGGGTCCTCCAATATAACACGGCACACCAAATAGAAGTGTACCGGATGTCCAGTTCCATTGTTCCTTTAGCCACACATCCCGACATCGAATGGGATTTCGTCACTCCTTTTAAGAAAGAGTGGAAACAGCTTGGCGATTGGGCCACTGCACACAAGATGAGGATCAGCTTTCATCCCAATCAGTTTACGCTGTTCACCAGCCCTAAGCCCGAGATCACACAAAATGCAGTGAAAGATATGGAGTTCCATTATAAAATGCTTGATGCAATGGGCATTGCGGGCACCTCTTTCATCAATATCCATGTCGGTGGGGCCTATGGTGATAAAGAGTCCGCCCTTGTAAGGGTTCATGACAACCTTAAATCGCTGCCTATGCACATCAAGGAAAGAATGACTTTGGAGAATGATGATAAAACCTATACAGCATCCGAAACCCTCGGCGTATGTAAAAGGGAGGGCATCCCGCTTGTATTCGATTATCACCATCATCTCGCAAACCTTTCAGATGAGCCGCTTAACGAGCTGCTCACCGAGGTGTTCACCACTTGGAATCAAGCAGGGGCGGTACCAAAGATCCATATTTCATCGCCAAAATCGGCAGGTGAATTTCGCTCGCATGCAGATTATATCGATTTGGACTTCATCATGCCCCTTTTTAAAGTGCTTAAGGATCTTGGACAGGACGCGGATTTCATGATCGAGGCCAAGATGAAGGATCGGGCAATGTTGCAGCTGATTGAAGATATGGCTAAGATTCGAGGTGTAAAAAGGGTGAGCGGCGGAGCCATTGAGTGCTAAATAACCTAAAAAAAGCGGCTGTTTCGCTAGAAACAGCCGCTTTTTTCCATTACATTTTTTCCGGTGCCGAAACCCCGATGATGGCCAATGCATTCTTTAACGTAATTTGGACGGATTTGACCAGTCCAAGACGCGCCTTACTTCTTTCCATTTCTTCAACATCCAGAACCTTATCTGCATTGTAGAAACTGTGGAATGTAGAGGCCAGGTCGAATATATAGTTCGTCATACGGTGAGGCATCCGTTTTTCGGCTGCTTCCGCTATTGCCTGCGGGAACTCTCCTAATTTCTTCAAAAGCTCCACTTCTTTTTCAGTAGCTAGGGCAGAGAAATCAGTGACTCCTTCATAGCTGATCCCTTGTTCCACACCTTGGCGTAAAATGCTTGAAATACGGGCGTGGGCATACTGTGCATAATAAACCGGGTTTTCATTGGACTGTGATACTGCAAGATCCAAATCGAAATCCATATGAGTATCCGCACTTCTCATTGCAAAGAAATAACGTGTTGCATCCAGACCCACTTCATCAATCAGGTCACGCATCGTAACTGCTTTACCGGTACGTTTACTCATCTTCATTTTCTCGCCATCCTTGTACAGGTGAACAAGCTGGATGATTTCCACTTCAAGCTGCTCGCGGTTGTACCCTAATGCTTCGATCGCTGCTTTCATGCGCGGTATATACCCGTGGTGGTCTGCACCCCAGATATTGATCAACGTTTCAAAGCCGCGCTCCAATTTATTACGATGATAGGCAATATCCGGTGTCAAATATGTGTAAGACCCATCCTGCTTAATAAGCACTCGGTCTTTATCATCGCCTAATTCCGTAGAGCGGAACCATGTAGCCCCATCTTCCTCGTAAACATGGCCCCTTTCCCTCAACACTTTAAGTGCTTCATCAATTTTACCGTCTTGATAGAGGGATGTCTCGGAGTACCATACATCAAATCCGACACGGAAATTACCCAAGTCCGTTTTCAGTTTTTCCATTTCATATTTCAAGCCGTACTCACGGAAAAATTCAAAACGTTCCTTCTCATCGGCATTTACATATTTATCCCCATACTCACTTGCAAGTGTCTTACCGATGCCAATGATATCTTCGCCATGATAACCGTCCTCAGGCATATCCTTTTCGAGGCCAAGTGCCTGGAAATAACGGGCTTCTATGGAAATGGCCAAATTATTGATTTGGTTACCGGCATCATTGATATAGTATTCACGTGAAACATCATAACCTGCTTTAGCTAGGATATTACATAGCGTATCACCTACTGCTGCACCACGGGCATGACCAAGATGGAGATCACCGGTCGGGTTCGCGGAAACGAACTCCACTTGGATTTTTTCGCCTTTACCAAAGTCACTTTCCCCATATGCTTCATCCACTTTCAAAATGACAGGAACCAGTTCTGTCAAATACGCATTATTCATGTGGAAATTGATAAAACCCGGTCCTGCAATTTCAATTTTTTCGATGGATGCTTTTGAATTGTCAAAGTTTTCGATGATTGCCTCTGCTATCATCTTTGGCGCTTTCTTTGCAATCTTCGTTAATTGCATGGCCATATTCGTGGAATAATCTCCGTGTGTCTTATCTCTTGGCAGCTCCAATACAACATTCGGAATTTGCTCTTCCGTTGCTAAACCGGCTTTAATGACTGCCGCTTTAATCTCTTCTTTCAGTTTTTCCTGTACCTCTTTTACTATATTCATGCGTTATGCTTCCTCCTTGTAGGAAATCGTCATCTCATATTGACCGGGTTCGCTTCCCTGCATATGTAACGTATATTTAAGGACAAGTTTCCCTTGTTTGGCCTGCTCATCCCATTGATGATGGATCTTCTTCGCGGTCGTCCGTAATCCTAACCTGCCATATATACTTTCGTAATGCCCATTTGTCGCTTCCTGCAGGCGGAAAAGCTGCCTCATTTTAATGGCACCATTTCTAAGCAGGATCGTTTCATCCGGTTTGTGCTTGATGGTCGTTTGTGTTTGACCGGTTTCATTTTCCTCTTTATATTGCAAATATAAATCTGCACCTTTATACATTTTTGTACCAAATGTGACCAGCTCATACGTTTCCGTTTCTGAACCGTGCTTGATTTTTGTCTGTAAGGTCACTTTAATAGCATGCTTATCTATATCATGAAGAGTCAAAGCTACACTTCCTTCATCATGTCGTTCTTAACTTTATAAGTATAAATATTCTTCAAGGAAGTTTCAACTTGGAGCGGAAAATAAAGTGTTAAACCAAAAGTGTGCTGTCGAAATCAAGTTGTTGCAATTCATTTGATTTTAACGCAATAATGACTCATTGGGCGTAATTATTCAAAAAGAGCCCTTCGGATTCTTTTCCATGGATAAAAAAAGACCATTCCCGCTAAAAAACAGGAACAGTCAATTCTTCCATGATTAACCTTTTTGAACCCACCCTAGGATCATTTCGCGAATCAGCTTGCTCGCCGTATTCGCAGTTTGCTCGGATGGATCATAGATCGGCGCCACTTCTACTAAATCGCAGCCGACCACATTTATTTCAGACCGTGCTATCTCATGAATCGAAGCTAAAAGCTCTTTGGAAGTGATGCCTCCACAATCAACGGTGCCTGTTCCCGGCGCGTGCGCAGGGTCAAGAACATCGATGTCGATCGTCACATATACAGGACGGCCAGCTAACTGCGGCAACACTTCTTTCAAAGGTTCAAGAACTTCAAATTTAGAGATGTGCATGCCATTTTCTTTTGCCCATTGGAATTCTTCCTTCAAACCGGAACGAATGCCGAAAGAGTATACATTTTTCGGGCCGATAAGTTCTGCGGATTTACGAATGATGGACGCATGGGAAAGCGGCTCTCCCTCATAATCCTCACGTAAATCTGTATGGGCATCCATATGGATGATGGCCATATCGGGATACTTTTTGAACATGGCTTTGATGACAGGCCATGTGACAAGATGTTCCCCTCCCATACCCATTGGAAACTTACCTGCATCCAACAAGCTGTCGACAAATTTTTCAATCATATCGATACTGCGCTGCGGATTGCCGAATGGTAATGGAATGTCCCCGGCATCAAAGAATTTAACTTCCTCTAATTCACGATCTAAATACGGACTGTACTCTTCCAAACCAATCGAAACTTCACGAATCCGGGTAGGGCCGAAGCGAGAACCCGGACGGAAACTTACCGTCCAGTCCATCGGCATGCCGTATAGCACAGCTTCTGATTCCTCAAAAACAGGATGGCTTTTAATGAATACATTACCTGAATAGGCTTCATCGAATTTCATGGTCCATGCCTCCCTTACTTCACTAAATCTTGAACGAATTTAGGCAGAACGAATGCTGCTTTATGAAGTTCTTTTGTATAATATTTAGTTTCCATTTCATGGAAACGATCTTCAGTCACTTCTAATGGATTATATTTTTTCGATCCGATCGTGAACGCCCAAAGGCCGCTTGGATACGTCGGGATATTCGCTAAGTACAGGCTCGTGATTGGGAATATCTCTTTCACATCACGTTGTACATCGCGAATTAAGTCCGCTTTAAACCAAGGGTTGTCGGATTGTGCCACAAAAATCCCGTCTTCTTTCAAAGCTTTGGAAATCCCGGCATAAAAACCTTTTGTGAATAAATTGACAGCAGGTCCGACAGGTTCAGTTGAGTCGACCATGATCACGTCATATTCATTTTCACTTTTGGCGATGTGCATGAAGCCATCCCCAACTTGTACGTCTACACGCGGATCTTCAAGCATGCCTGCAATTTCCGGCAGGTATTTCTTTGAGTATTCGATGACTTTCCCATCGATATCCACCAATGTAGCTTTTTTTACGCTTGGGTGTTTAAGGATTTCACGGATAACTCCTCCGTCCCCTCCACCTACAACCAAAACGTTTTCTGGATTAGGATGGGTAAATAAAGGAACATGGGCTACCATTTCATGGTAAACGAATTCATCGCGCTGTGAAGTCATTACCATGTCATCCAGCAATAGCATATTGCCCCACTCTTCCGTTTCAATCATATCAAGCTTTTGAAACTCAGTTTGCTCCGTATGTAAAGTACGATTCACTTTCATCGTAATACCAAAGTTCTCTGTTTGTTTTTCAGTAAACCAAATGCTCATTTATTAACGCTCCTTTTCCATTTCATATTGTCAGTCACCTTATAGGTTCCCCAAAATCGGTATAGTCATTAGCTAGAAAAATTATAGACGAATCTAGCAGAATTGCAAGATAAATTTCTTAAATGCAGTTCTTATGTTTAAAATTTTCTTTTTTTTCCATAATAGTAATAGATACTAGATTCTTACCTGATAAGAGAGGTGAAAGCAATGGAATTGATTCCAAGCGAACGATTTAAAAGGACAACTAAATATGTACGGGCCTTCATTATCCTTGCCACAATCGGGCTGACAATACTCTTTGTATTGCTTCTCTCTTTACTGATTTACGCAAAAATATTAGGTCCGCCTCCTTTGGTCGTGCCGCAGTCCACTCTCTATTACAGTGATGATGGAAATGTGATCGGTGAAACAGATAATGGCCAGAAGCGTTATTGGGCCGGAATGGAGTCGATTTCACCACAGCTCATCAAAGCGACTGTCGCCGTTGAGGACCGCCAATTTTATACTCATTATGGATTTGATATAAAGCGGATCGGCGGTGCCATCCTTGCCGATATTAAGGCAATGTCCAAGGTCCAGGGTGCAAGCACCATTACCCAGCAGTATGCCCGGAACCTGTTTCTTGGGCATGACAAAACGTGGTCGCGTAAACTTAATGAGGCCTTTTATACGATACGTTTAGAAATGAACTACTCCAAAAAGGAAATTCTAGAAGGCTATTTAAATACGATTTACTATGGCCATGGCGCATATGGAGCCCAAGCTGCAAGTCAATATTACTTTGGCAAGGATGCCAAGGATCTGACTCTTCCTGAAGCGAGCATGCTGGCCGGAATACCAAAAGGGCCGTCAAACTATTCTCCATTGGATAACTTTGAAAAAGCGAAATCAAGGCAGAAAGTTGTCCTGCAATCCATGAAAAGCAAAAACTACGTTTCAGACAAGGATATCGCGGAAGCGCTGCGAACATCCCTTACATTAAAGGGGGAACACGGAACGGTCACCAAGAAGACCGCTCCCTATTTCAAGGATGCCGTCAAGCAGGCTTTAAAATCTCAGCTTCATTTAGATGACCGGACGATCGAGCTCGGCGGCCTTAAGGTGTATACGACACTTGACGAAACCCAGCAGGATGCTGCCGAAGAGGTCCTTTCCAATACCATACCCAAGTCTTCAGGCATTCAAGCCTCGATAGTGGCAATGGATCCGGATACCGGGGAGGTCCGTGCGCTGGTCGGCGGTAAAGATTATTCCGAGTCTCCATTCAATCGGGCCACACAGGCCGTTCGCCAGCCTGGGTCAACCATGAAGCCATTGCTATACTATTCAGCGCTGGAGAATGGTTTCACACCGTCCACCACCTTGAAAAGCGAGACAACTACATTTTCTTTCGATGATGGTCACTCATCTTACACACCGCATAATTATAACCATCAATATGCGAAAGGCGAAATCACGATGGCTCAGGCCATTGCTCTTTCTGATAATATCTTTGCCGTAAAAACGCATTTGTTCCTTGGGGAACAGTCATTGGTCGATACCGCGCGTCGATTCGGAATCACGGCAAAGATGGATGCCGTCCCTTCCCTGGCACTCGGTACGTCAGGTGTTAGGGCGATTGAAATGGTGAACGCATACAGCATTCTGGCTAACGGCGGCAAGAAGGTGGAACCCGTGTTTATCAAAAAGGTGGAAAATCAAAAAGGTGAAGTGATTTTTGATGAAAAGGAGAAACCGGAACAGATTCTGGATAAGGACAAGGCATTTGTCATGACCCAGATGCTTACTGGTGTTTTCGATGAAACATTAAATGGCTATACGAAAGTGACCGGCAGCACCATCAGTTCCCGGCTGACCCGCCCATATGCCGGCAAATCAGGCTCCACCCCGACGGATAGCTGGATGATCGGTTACACACCGGAGCTTGTAGCAGGAGTATGGACTGGATATGACCAAGGCAAAAAGATCGAGATCCCTGCTGAAAAAGGCTATGCAAAGAAAATCTGGGCTTCCTATATGGAAAAGGGTTTAAAAGGTAAACCGGCAAAATCATTTAAGGAAACCGAAAACGTAATCGGGGTAAACGTGAATCCCGTAAGCGGAAAATTGGCCACAAAGGATTGTCCCGTCTCAAGAATGACTTATTATGTTAAAGGAACCGAGCCTGTCGAATACTGTGCCGAGCACTTTAAGGGTGAGAATCCGAAACATGCCCCAAAAGAAGAAGAACTTAAAAAGGCCCCTTGGTACAAGAAAATCTTAAAACCTTGGGGATAACGAAAAACCCCCGAAGCCTGCAGAGGCTTCGGGGGTTTTTCTGTCCTAGTTCCACAGTGACTAAACTGCTGTCTTTAAGTTTACTGATTTTATCGCTTTCCTACAAGTGCATTTTTCACTAAACTTAACATTTCATCCATCAAACGAGATTCAAACCGTCAATGACTCCTTCAGCTGATCTGAAGAACGCTCCCACATTCCCGCATCATGATTTTTCAGGAAGTCTGCGAGCACACGTTTTGATTTATCGTCCATGTCCTCAACGATGATCTTTCGTTTTAGCGATTTATCCATCCGGTTAACATGCTCCGGAAGCGATTTGTAACCGCGTCTAATTGACCTGTCGACCATCATTTCACATGCTGTCACACCTGCATAGTGCGGACCATTTTGAGTGGCTTCAATGGTCACCCAAACAAGCCAGTAGGGTTTGGCATTCGGGACTTCCTCTTTAGTCTTTAAGAACTTGATCCCTTTTTCCACTGCACTTCTTGCATGCATCGCTCCGATATCGACCTCTGCTTCACCCGCATCCACATCGATGATGACCGGGGAAATATTATCGAGTGTTAATACCCCTGCCCCATATCCGCCATGGCCTTCTGTTGGGTCGTTTTTTATAATATTGAAGCCTACCTTTTTCTTTGGTTGTTCTTCCATGTTCATATCCCCCTTTATTGTTTGTCATTCCTTATTATTGGTTAAAAAAACAAAAGTGAAAAAAATTGACTCAAGGTGCCTCCTACAAATTTAATGCCAGTATCCAAAATCGGTCTAATTGTATATTGACTCATCGGTGTGATGATCAGGATCAAAAAAATAAGGGAGCCATATTGTTCATACTGGGTCATTTTTGCCCGCAAGTTTGCTGAAACAAGATCCTGAACGATCCTATAACCATCGAGAGGCGGCAGCGGTAACAGATTAAATACAAATAAAAGGACATTTAAATTTATGAGTATATTTAAGAAGGGCTCGACGAAAAACGGTAAATCAGGTCCAACGCCTGCCGCCAGCAACCCGTAAAAAATCAAATACCCCAAAATTGCAACAAGCAAATTACTGAACGGACCGGCAAAAGAGACGAGCACTCCTGCCAATTTTGGATTCTTGAAATGAAAACGATTGACCGGTACGGGTCTCGCCCAACCAAAACCGGCTATCAATATCAACAGAGTTCCGATCGGATCCAAATGTGAAATCGGATTCAACGTGACTCTCCCTTCATTCTTTGCTGTCGGGTCACCGAACTTATAGGCCACATACGCATGGGAAAATTCATGAACCGTAAATGCGATCAACAGTGACACAATGACATATGGAAGCTTTTCCAAAGGATAAACCAAAAACCGTTCTATTTGCTCCAAGAATTGCATCGATAGCTTCTCCCCCAATGTTTAATACCGTTAGTATACATCAAAAGCTCAAGAAGTGAAAAAACTCTGACTTCCGTGTCTTGCAATTATTTTTCCATTGTGAAACACTACAAGATAAGAGAGGAAGGGGGGGAAAAGAGATGCCATATGTAACAGTCAAAATGCTTGAAGGCCGTACAGACGAACAAAAAAAAGCTTTAGTCGAAAAGGTGACTGCAGCAGTGACGGAAACAACTGGAGCACCAGCGGAAGCCGTGACGATTTTCATTGAAGAAATGTCAAAAAATCATTTAGCAGTAGCCGGTGTCCGTAAAAGCGATCTATAAGATTTACATAATGGGGAAAAGCTAAGCCATCAATTCGGCTTAGCTTTTGTTTTTAACTGCTCAATATATTCATATGCCTCATCAATTTCTTCAAGGGTATACTTTTGTTTGCTTTTCAGCGTGAAAATTTTCTCGGTGACTTCCTCTTTTTCAAGCGTGTCGAAGTATAATACCGTTGAAACCAGCTCCAAAAACCTGGCATTCTGTTCGTTCATATCCTGTAAGCATGCCTCAAGTGCCGGCATCTCCACTTCCTGTATGGATAGGAAATCCTGGCCGGCATCCGTTATCGAATAACAATATTGATAATAGCCCGCTTTTTTTTCCCTTACTTCATTCAAGTAGCCCATTTCGCAGAGCTCTTCAATCCGTAAGGTCAACTCCTCCGAATACGGTCCATAAAAGTGAAACTGAAACTTTTCATGAAATGGGAAGGACAGCTTCTTCGCGATATAAACGATTTTTTGTAATTTTTTCCGACCCGAGATTTCACCGGCAGTAGAAATTGCATTGATAATGTTTGCATGATCCTTAAACAAGGCTCGTCACTCCTCACCAAAAATGTACCACTTTAATCCGATAGCTCCAAAAGCTTGCGGATCTGTTTTTTAATATTTTTTTTCGTAGATTCATCACGCAATAAATCCGCTGGATAATACAACTTATGATCCGTTCTTCTTTTCCCTGAAATTGCATCGACAATTTCGGATTCACGTGATAATTCACGAATTTCGCCATTATTTTTAAGCAAGTGAATCGGAAGTCTCTCCTCTTCCTCACCTGGCCGGTAAAAATCATACGGCAGATCTGATGAGGAATCGACGACAAGATAATAATCCGGATCGATGCCTGCCTTCTTGAATAGCGTCCTTAATTCCATCAATCTGTTCATTTGACTGTTCGACGGATGGAATTCCACATATTTAAATAGTTTACGGTTAACGAAGCGAGTGCATAAATCTTTTAAAATCGCATCGTTTTCCTCTTCCCATGCTTCGAAATAATAGAGCATCACCGATTCATCCATTTTCAAATAGTCCGTTAAAGTCACTTCACCCTTGAACAATGAATAAAAATGGTGCGGTTCTTGAGCAAACTCATAACCGGATTCATATAAATGTTTCGCCCTATGTAGGATCTTGGTAAGTATGACCTCCGCACTTCTCGTAACTGGATGGAAATAAACCTGCCAATACATTTGGTAGCGACTCATGATATAATCCTCAACCGCATGCATCCCGCTCTGCTTTATGACGGCATGTTCTTCCCTTGGCCTCATCACACGCAAAAGCCTTTCCATATCGAAATGACCATAACTCACGCCAGTGAAATAAGCATCACGCTGTAAATAGTCCATTCTATCAGCATCGATCTGACTTGAAATCAGGCTGACTACTAATTTGCCTTTATAGGTTTTCGCGATGACTTCTGCCACTTTTTTTGGAAAATCACGCCCAACTCTAAGGAGGATCTTATTCACTTCCGTATCGCCGACGATTATCTGCTGCGTGAATTGCTCATGATCCAGATCAAACACTTTTTCAAAAGAATGAGAGAAAGGACCATGACCCAAATCATGCAGGAGGGCTGCGCACAAGGATAATAACCGCTCCTCTGGTTTCCATTCCGGTCTGCCCTCGAAAACATCATCCACGATTCTCCGGACAATCTCGTATACTCCAAGCGAATGGCTAAGCCGACTATGTTCCGCACCATGAAAGGTTAAATAAGTCGTTCCCAGCTGTTTGATCCTACGAAGCCGCTGGAATTCCTTCGTCCCTATTAAATCCCATATAACCCGGTCACGAACATGTATATATCGGTGCACCGGATCCTTGAATACTTTTTCTTCTTGTAATTTTTCGCCGGAATATCCCATGAACTACCCTCTTTTTCATAATCTCGATGCACTCATTATAGCGTGTTTTGACAAAAAACCCTAACTTCCACCTTGCTAGTAAGAGGGGGCATTTTGTAAGAAAACGGAAGTCCCAGTCTGGTTTTGTCTCGAAAATAAGGAAATAAAAAATCACCGCAGTGTGTCGAATCTGGGTGATGATTACTGGTTCCATATATCATAAGAAACAATCCACTCTACCTATATATCATGGATCCTACTTTAGTTTTTTATTGATTTTATCTAGTAACTCGTCTTCTGTCAGTGCAGCAACCGGACGGTTATTGACAAAGGCAAAAGACTTCTTTCTGCCAGGACCGCAGTAGGATTGGCAGCCCACTTCAATTTTCGCGTCGGGATCAAGCTTTTCAAGACGCGGGATCAATGTTTTTATGTTTACCGCCAAGCAGTCATCGCACACTCTGAATTCATTGGACATCCTCCGGTCACCATCCTTTCCATGACAAACTGTATTTCATCCATTTATATGACTAAAAGGTATTTTACCGTTTCTACTTATGAATATCAAGAGGGCTGAATGATGTGTAAAATGATGTAATTAATCAAAAAACTAGTATCCTTTTAACCTTTTTGTATAAAAAATCCATATTTTGTCCAAAATGCTAGTAGAACACTCCATAAATCACTGCTACACGATATTTTATATAGTTATTTATTTTAAAAGTTACCAGAAAGGGAGTATGTAGAAATGAAGGTTCGTCAAGACGCCTGGACAGAAGAAGATGATTTGCTTTTGGCAGAAACGGTATTGCGCCATGTGCGGGAAGGCAGCACTCAGCTTAATGCTTTTGAAGAGGTAGGAGATAAGTTGAATCGCACCTCTGCAGCATGCGGATTCCGCTGGAATGCAGTTGTCCGCCATAATTATGATAAAGCGCTATCCCTTGCCAAGAAACAGCGTAAGCAGCGGCAAAGGATCCTTGGAAAAGATCAAGGAGGGAAAAAACGGCTTCTTTATACACCGCCGTCCCCAACGATTTCCGACATAATGGTTCCCCATGTACAAGAGGAGGAACTAGAGTTGAATACCGAAGTCGATACTGCCAATTATGAATCAGCAGAGGAATTCGTTGTGGCAGAAGCCCTCGCTCCTAAGACACAGCACACACCAGTTACTTTGGAATCGGCCATGAGCCTTGATGCCGTCATCGCCTATTTGGAATCCATGAACGGCCGCATGCTTCAAGCCGAAGTATTAAAAACCGAAAATGAAAGATTGAAGCTTGAAATTAAAGGACTGAAAAAGCGAAACGAAGATTTGGAGAATAAAATCAGCCACCTAGAACAAAACAGCGGCTTGATGCAGGAAGATTATGAAACTTTGATGAATATCATGAATCGAGCAAGAAAGCTGGTCTTGTTGGAGGAAGAGGAACGTCCGGCAACTAAGTTCAAGATGGACCGGAATGGCAATTTGGAAAAAATGGCCGAGTAATAAGATAATGTGGGGTTCTGTTATATAGATCAACCACATGCCAGAGGCCGTTTCACCCCTATTTATCCGAAAAAGGGAGCCAACAAGGCTCTTTTTTTCATTGTCTCAAGAAAGAAGGAATGCTATCTCCGCCTATCATACAGTCCTTTTACAGTTTCAGTGAATGCTAAAGTCCTATTAAATGAAAGAAGCCATTCCTGACTTAATGGAACGGCTTCTTTCATTTCAATCCTTTAATGCATCGAACACTTTATCATTGCGTTCGACCACTCTCGTCAAATACGCCTCATACAACGGCCATTCCTCAGCGGAAAGTGTGTCAGAGAATATCCTTTCGCTATGTTCCTTCAATACTTGAAGGAATCTGAGCATCACGTCTTGAACACTTAATTGCACACCCAACAATTCGGTTAGGGACGCCATTACCGAAGGGACGATATCAGGATAAGCGAATTTGGTTTCTGCATTTCCTTTAGCTGCATCATAAAAACCCTTTACGAGACTGGCACGTTCAGCCCCGCTTCCATTGACACACAAATAGATTTGCACCGCTACGCCATTGCGGATCCTGCGTTGGGATATACCGGCAAACTTTTGTCCATTTATACTTAAATCATAACTGCCAGGACAATAGGAGCCGACGATTTCCCGCGCCTCCATCTTGACTGGGAAATCGGAAAACATCAATTGGACAAGCTCCCACATCGCATCATATCCACGATTGATTTCAATTTTCTGCTCGTTTTCAGGAAAAATGAGCGAAAAATTAAGGACTCCCTCATCCAGGACGACTGCAAGCCCTCCGGAATTCCTCACGATGGCCCGGAAACCATGTTCCTCCAAATGCTCCAAGCCCTTTTTAAGAAAAGGCAACTTCGTATCCTGTATACCCATGACGATGGTTCGGTGGTGTACCCACGCCCTGGCTACGGCCGCTGATTTACCTGACCCAACGGAAGCGCAAAATGTATCATCCATCGCAAAGGACTCCAGAGCAGGAAACTGAGGTCCAACGGAAGATTGATCAATAATCCTCCACTCTTGCTGCATTAATAATGAATCTGTCTCACCCATACGAATCTCCCTCTACATTTAATCCTCAAGCTGCCTATTGATACTGCGCCACAAATCCCTGTGCAGCTGTAATGACAGCCAGTTTATATACATCCTCTTCACTGCATCCCCTCGAAAGGTCGTTCACCGGACGATTCAGCCCCTGAAGGATCGGACCGACAGCTTCGAAACCACCCAAGCGCTGTACCATCTTATAGCTAATGTTCCCAGCTTCGAGACTTGGGAAAATAAAAACATTCGCATCCCCCTGAATAAGGGAATCCGGTGCTTTCTTCCTTGCCACAGAAGGAACGAAGGCTGCGTCAAACTGAAATTCCCCATCAAGAATGACTTCAGGGTTCATTTCCTTTGCCAAATCGACGGCATCAACCACTTTTAAGGTCTCGGGGGATGTTGCCGATCCCTTTGTCGAAAAGCTCAGCATCGCCACACGCGGTTCGATATCGAACATTAATGCAGTCTTCGCACTTTCTATAGCAATTTCAGCCAGGTCCTGGGAACTCGGGTTTATATTGATCGCACAATCCGCGAATACATATTTCTCTTCCTCCCGGACCATGATGAACACTCCCGAGGTTTTTTGGACGCCCGGCTTTGTTTTAATGATCTTTAAGGCAGGACGAACCGTATCGGCTGTAGAATGCGTTGCGCCACTAACCATTCCATGTGCCAGTTTCATATGGACGAGCATGGTTCCAAAATAGTTCTCATCCATTAAGATTTCACGTGCTTGTACATCAGTGTCTTTACCATCGCGGACCTTCACGAACGCTTCAACCATTTCATCCATCATGATATAATTCTTCGGATCATATATTTCGATTGCATCAAGGGAGATCTTTAAGTCTTTTGCCTTCTCTTGAATCAACCCGATATCCCCGATCAATACCGGTGTCACCAGTTTAGCTTGGGCTAGCCTGCCTGCTGCTCCCAAAATCCGTTCATCCAACCCTTCCGGAAAAACGATCTTTAAATTATGCCCCATAATTTTCGATTCCAATATTTCAAATAAATCACTCATTGGCTCTTCCTCCTTTTTAGATACGTTTCCCCCATTTTTTCTATATTTAACCATCCGGTAAAATCCATTGTCGTCTTCTTTTAAGAATACTCCAGCAGCCAGGTAAATTCCAGCCCTCCGCAAATTTGAAAATTACAGAAACACCGAAAAACAGTGATGGTGTTTGCGGGTTGATATAAATTTCCTTATACTGAAACTATGCTATATTAAAGTTATAAAAAGACTTAGGAGTGATTGTAATGAGTGAAGCAGCACAAACACTGGACGGCTGGTATTGTTTACATGATTTCCGCCTGATCGACTGGGCTTCTTGGAAAACGTTATCAAGTGACGAACGCCAATTGGCCATCTCGGAATTCCAAGGTTTATTGGATAAATGGAATATGACACAAAGCGACAATGAAGGCAGCCATGCCCTATATTCCATCGTTGGTCAGAAAGCGGACTTCATGCTTATGTTTGCCCGCCCGACCATGGAAGAATTGAATGCAATCGAAAACGAATTCAACAAAACGAAGCTTGCCGAATATACAATTCCCGCTTATTCATACGTTTCGGTCGTGGAATTAAGCAATTACTTAGCTGGCGGAGATGGTGAGGACCCATATCAGAATCCTCATGTTCGTTCCAGACTTTATCCGATACTGCCAAAAGCGAAACATGTATGCTTCTATCCAATGGACAAGCGTCGTGATGGCGATGATAACTGGTATATGCTTTCCATGGAAGAGCGCAAAGGCTTAATGCGTTCCCACGGCTTGATTGGCCGCAGTTATGCCGGTAAAGTAAAACAAATCATTTCAGGTTCTGTCGGTTTTGACGATTATGAATGGGGCGTGACTCTATTCGCAGAGGATGTCCTTCAATTCAAAAAATTAATCTATGAAATGCGTTTTGATGAAGTGAGTGCACGATACGCTGCATTTGGCTCTTTCTTTGTAGGCAATATCCTGCCTGAAGAAAATGTATCTTCATTCCTATACGTTTAAGACGAAAGGCTTCCGGTTTCCGGAAGCTTTTTTTGCGTCCGCTCCTTTTTATTTTTTCCCCGTCTGTGGAATAAATCCAATCCCCATCCCATACATTTTCAATAGTGATGAATTTATTTTTTCACAGTCCCATTCAGCTTCAGGAAAATTAATCAAGGCAATTCCTGACTCCAGCGAGGTGAAGGAACGTTACTTCTATTCATTAGCCGGCAAGAGGATAAGGCTTATATCATGAACGGCAGCCGTTATGTATCACTTAACATTCATTGTGGTTTTTTAAGCCACCCGGGGATTGTCCAGAAAACATATACAATACTACCGGTCGCTATAAATCGCACTGTTTCTCCCAGTCCACACTCTCGGATTATCCAAATTCCACAGCATCAACTAAACCTTGAACTCAGGAGGGAATGCAATGTCACAAAATAATCCTTATGGTAATTACCCGTACGGAGGAAGCCCTTATTACCCCTATGAAAATAATGAGCCTGAACTAAGGCAGCAGAATCCTAACCAGCAGCAGGGTTACCCGCAGCAAGGATACCAACAACCACCATACCAGCCACAACAGCCCACTATGGCAGGCACGCCACAACCAATGCCGATGCAGGTGAGTCCAGCAACTTCCGGACCGCAGATACCTGGCATGCTTCCGGTCGAACAGTCGTACATCGAGAACATCTTGCGTTTGAATAAAGGGAAATTGGTCACTGTCTATACAACGTTTGAAAACAACAAGGAATGGAATGCCAAGATCTTCAAAGGAATCATCGAAGCTGCAGGACGTGATCACTTAATCATAAGCGACCCTCAAACGGGAAAACGATTCTTAATCCCGATGGTATACTTAGATTATATAACGTTCGATGAAGAAATCGAATATGACTATCCATTCGGAGGCACTGGGCTTACCACCTATTCGCCAAGGTAAAAAAATCCTATATAGAAGAGCCTCAGAATCTATTTGATTCTGAGGCTCTTCTTATATTGGCATGACTTTTTCCAAAAAGATCGATCAGCTCAGTTTGTAGAGGTTCGGAAAACACTCCACCTTCAACTCATCAGGTATGGTTTCTATCTATATGTAATAACAAAGTTGATTGGAGAAAACGGTGCGGGCCCGCCTCTGGATAAGCGAGTGCCTGCAGCGGTAATATACGTCCAAATTGTACAATCCATAAAAAAACTGCAGGCAAACTCGATTTCTTCGAATTTGTCTACAGCCTTAGCTGACCTTACAAGTATTTATACGCAGCAATGATCATTAAGACCCAAGCAACCAAGAAAGAAACTCCGCCAAGCGGTGTGATGGCACCAAGGACTTTGATTTGCGTAACGCTTAGAACGAATAGACTTCCGGAAAACAGGATAATTCCTATTAGCATAAGCCAGCCGGACCAGTTGATCAGCGGACTATCAATTTTCCCAGCCAATAAACCGAGTACCAATAAACCCACCGCGTGGAACATTTGATATTGAACAGCGGTTTGCCAAGTTTCCAAATATTTATCAGGAATTTTCCCTTCCAGGCCGTGTGCACCGAATGCACCAAGTGCCACAGCAATAAACCCATTCAATGCACCTAAAATGATGAACAGTTTCAATTATTTCGCTCCCCTTCCCTAATTTAAAAATCGAACAAGGACTCCCCATTGGCCTCATCCATTTTAACCGGTTCTACATTCGGTGTAGCCGACATGACGGGCTGGGTCAATGTGATTGGCTTCTGTATGCTGATGTTCGCAGCTTTTTCATCAACCATCACTTCACAAAGGGACTTAATGGCCATTACATACCCTTGCACCTTATCCCCTGAATTTGCCTGTTTCGCTTTTAAAACAAGCTCTTCGATTTTATCTAACATTTGTCTTGATGAAATATCCAACTTTACCACCTCGTCTATATACAGGTCAAAACTATCATAACTAGCATAGCAAAAATCAGAGAAGAAAACACCTTGCATATTTCCTACCTTTTAATTGGCCTTGCTTGAAATTTCAAGCATGGCTCTCCTGAAGAACGAAAGACATCAAGAGAAGGCTGGTTTGATGTTTTGAATTGAAAAGCACGGCAGCCTTTTGGAAAACTGAGATCCCAAGTTATATAGAAATGACGGCACGCCATACAATTCACCCGTTTCGTTTCTCTTGCCGATATCATCGGTTCGGAATTTTCCAATCAATTGGGGATTCCCCCATTTCCATCAGCAATTGATTTGTTTTGGAAAATGGTTTGGTGCCAAAGAAACCACGGGAAGCCGACAGCGGACTCGGATGTACGGACTTAATGATTTTATGGCGGGCTTCATCAATCAAAGGGATTTTGGTTTGAGCAGGTTTCCCCCACAGGATGAATACAACCGGTTTCGGACGGTCATTCAATAGGCGAATAATTTGATTCGTAAAGATTTCCCATCCTTTTCCGCGGTGTGAGTGCGCCTCTCCCTCACGGACAGTCAAGACGGTATTCAATAGAAGCACTCCCTGTTTTGCCCATTCGACCAGGTAACCATTGTCTGGTACCTCATAGCCAAGATCGGTGTGTAACTCTTTAAAGATATTTCTTAAAGAGGGCGGGATGCGTACCTCCGGCTTGACTGAAAAACTAAGGCCATGCGCCTGACCCTGGCCATGGTAAGGGTCCTGTCCAAGGATGACAACCTTTACATCTTCAAAAGGAGTATAGTGAAGCGCATTGAAAATATCGTCCTGATCCGGATGGATGACTTGCTGACTGTACTCTTTCTTTATGAATTCCCATAGCTCCTGGTAATATTCTTTTTTGAATTCCTCTTTCAATAGAGGCCACCAATCATTTGTTAAAAACTGCTTTGCCATCTGCCACAGCCCCTCTCCGCTTTTTGAAACTATATTATATCAAACTTCATCGCCTTGCCTTTTTCCATAGATTACGATTTATGTTTCTATATACCCCAAAAAGGGGAAAATAGAAAGCTAGCAAGCAATTTAACCATGTTGGAGGCATTCCTATGAAAAAGTGGTACAAAAGAAAACGCTTTTATCTGTTTGTCAGCATTTTGATCGTCATTGCAATCGTCATTGCCTATAACAGCTACAAGCCACTTCCCGATGGCATTTCTTATGAAGGGAAGGTTCATCATGTCGAGGAAATCGATTTCATCTATGATCTTTCCTATCACGACGAACAAGGGAATCTGCAACATGAGCAGCGAATTTTCCAAACCATAAATCAAGCCATAGAAGAGGCTGATTCTTATATCGTAATCGATATGTTTTTGTTTAATGCTTTTTATGATGAAAAGATAAACTTCCCGAAGTTAACCGAGACGCTGAAGGATAATCTGGTTGAACAGAAGAAAAAGAAACCTGACCTCCAGATTATATTCATTACTGATGAAGTGAATACTTCCTATAATGCCTACAAGTTAGAGGCATTGGAAACGATGAAGAAAAATGGAATTGATGTCATTGTTACCAACTTAGACCGCCTCCGGGATCCAAATCCTCTCTATTCAGGTGTGTATCGGACCTTTTTCCAATGGTTCGGTGAAAGCGGGAAAGGCTGGATTGTCAATCCAATGGCTAAAAGCGCACCAAAGGTCACCTTGCGTTCTTATCTTAGACTGATGAATATCAAAGCCAATCACAGAAAAGTGGTCGCGACTGAAAAAACGGCCATCATCTCATCTGCCAATCCTCATGACGCAAGTGGCTTCCACTCCAATATTGCCTTCCAGATGGACGGGAATATCATCGGCGATTTCGTTAAAGCCGAAGAAGCCGCTTCGAAATTCTCGGGAGGACCAAAGTCATTTCCTGAGTTCAAGGAGAAATCAGCTGATAAAGGGCCAATATCAGTACAACTGCTAACGGAAGGAAAAATCAATGAACATGTCCTAAAGGCAATTAAGGATGCTGAAAATGGTGACAAGATCCATCTTGCCATGTTCTACATTGCCGATCGCGAGGTTGTCGAGGCATTAACGGATGCAGCTAAACGGGGTGTGAAGATAGAAATGATATTGGATCCGAATCAAAACGCATTCGGAAGTGAAAAAATCGGGCTGCCCAATCTTCCGGTTGCCGCCGAATTCGAAAAACTGGGGGATGAAAACATCTCGATCCGCTGGTATAAAACAGATAAGGAACAGTTCCATACAAAATTGATGATGATCCAAAAGGCTGATGAAATGGTCATTCTTGGAGGATCGGCTAATTATACTTCACGAAATCTAGATGACTATAACCTTGAAGCGAATGTTGAAATCCATGCTCCAAATGATGCGGACGTTTCCAAGGATGTCGAAAGCTATTTCCATAGACTCTGGACAAATCAAAACGGAACATACACGGTGGATTACAGTGAATACCAAAAGAAACTGCCTGTCTTCAAGTACTTGACCTACCGCATACAGAAGGTATTCCGCTTCACCACTTACTAAATATTCTTTGAGATAAATGTTTAACAGGGCCCAAATGAGGTTATATACTACTATAGCCAACCAGCAACTGTAATAAGCAAGATTCCATTTACCCATTTCCAAGAAAATCTTAATGAAATTCAAGGAGGAGTTTATATGTATCAAGTACATGTAGTAGAAAACGGTTTACAAGCAAAGGAAAAAATCGATGAATTAGTTACATCAGGTTATACGAAAGACGATGTATATTTGTTTGCCCATGATAAAACCCGTTCTAAACACCTTACCGAGAATACAAATACAGAAGGTGTAGGCATGAAGGAACAAGGTTTCCTTGATACCGTCGGAAATCTCTTTAAATCTCGCGGAGATGAACTTCGTAATCGAATGAGCAACCTTGGCCTTACTGATATGGAGGCAGAGCGTTACGAGGAAGTTCTTGACGAAGGAAAAGTAGTCATCGTTGCTTCCAAACAAGATAACAAAGACGGGGTCACACACTAAAACCCGTACCATTACCCTATATGGATTCATAAAAAAACGAGGCCCAAAAACCTGGGGCCTCGTTTTTTTATGAGCATTATCCCAGGATGCTTTGGTACGCGGCCTTTGCATGGACCATATCTTTCGTACCGTGAATCAACGCCCTGCCATCCTTGAAAATGACGATACGTTCCCCTGCTTTTTCACAGGAGAGAAGAAATGGATTGAATTTCACCAAATAACCGCTGCCGTCCAGATCTTTGGCTAATTTTTCGAGTTGCAGTTCCAGAGGTTTTGGCGGTCTTACCTGTACAGTGTCCCTCCCGCAAAGAACAGCCGTTTTCGTTGCATTTTCCATTGTTAAAAAGGGGTATGTCCTCTGCTCTCCGCATGAGAGACAATCTTTCTTTTTCGCTTTTGTCAATTTAACGGTTTGGTATTGATTTCTCCACAGATCAAAAGAAACAAGTGCAGGCCGTACCGATTCCCAATCTTCAACAAGGATTTTCAAAGCCTCGGCAGTTTGGTGTGCCACTACCATCGTAACAGCTGGTGATATGATCCCTCCTGTGTCACAGGTCATTCCTTGAATCGGGATCGCTTTAAGCAAACAGTGCAAACATGGAGTCTGCCCGGGAAGGATCGTCAAAGTCATGCCCACGCTCCCCACACAAGCCCCATAAATCCACGGTATATGAAGCTTTTGTGATAAATCATTAATAATCATCCGTGTCTCAAAGTTGTCGGTTGCATCCAATATCAAATCAACATCACCTAGCAGCTGTTCGAGATTCTGGGCAGTTGCGTCCATGATGATGGCATTCACTTCAACTTCATGGTTGATATCCAATAAATGACGCTTTGCCGCCTCTGCTTTTGGCAGTTTCTCCGCGACATCCCGTTCCGTATACATTTGTTGGCGCTGTAAATTACTGGTCTCGACATAATCCCTGTCGACAATGGTAAGCTTCCCTACTCCTGCACGAGTAAGGGCCTCGGCATTAGCAGATCCCAAAGCCCCTGCACCAAGAAGCAAGACATGCTTCTTCATAATTTTCAATTGGCCCCCCTCACCAACTGGGGCGAACAAAGTTTGCCTTGAATATCGCTCTTTCACCGTGAGCCCTCCCTTCCGGACGCTTCACCCTCCACTTACCGGCGGTATGAAAGCAACTGTATCTCCATCAGATAAAATCGTGTCATCATCAGCAAATTCCTCATTGACCGCTGTCATCACGGTTTCAAGACCTTCCAATTGAAAATCCACCTTCATCTTTCCTTTTAGCTGGGCAACACTCATTCCATTTCCTTCTATTGAAACAGTCTCTTTGCCTAGCTCATCTTTCAATTGGGCAAATAAAAGTACATTAATCATCAATATCCCCCTCTTCCGGTTTCCCTGATGGATATGGAACGGTTTCCAACTGGTTTCCTACCCATGTTTCCCCATCTTCCCAATGTTCTTTTTTCCAAATCGGGACGATTTCTTTAATTCTTTCGATCGCATACCTATTCGCCTCATATGCATCATTTCGGTGTGGCGTACTAACGGCAATAACCACTGCGATATCCGTGATTTCAAGTTTACCTACACGATGGGTGATCGCCGTTTCTGCATCTGGCCAACGCTCCTTGATCTCAGCTCCGATTTGCTCCAATTTTTTGTTGGCCATCGGTACATACGCTTCGTAAATTAAGAAGAGGGTCTTTTTTCCTTTCGTCATTTCCCTCACTGTACCAATAAAAGTCGTGACGGCACCCGCATTTCGACTGACTACTTTATCAATCACTTCCTGGATGACAATCGGCTCTTTTGAAATATTATAATTCATGTCTACCATCCTTTATATAATTCAGTTTGATCAATATAATCTGCCTCTTGATACTCTTTCCTCGTATTCATATTGAAAAAAAGGTAGTGAAATTGTTCAGGATTCTCGCGATATAACGTAAAGTCGGTTTCTTTCATGATTTTCACCGAGATCTTTTCCAAGAATAGACTCATTTTTAATTCATGTCTTAATAAACACTCCGTCAGTACAGGAAGACACCTTTTATGGTAAACAGCAAAAAGCGGCTGGATCCTGCCATTTATTTCTGGAATGACAGCATCGAATCCAGGTTCATAATGGGTAATGATATCCTTTATGGCATCTGCACTCACAAACGGCATATCGCACGCTGCAAGGAACTGAAGCTCCGTTTTCGATGAGGTCAGCCCTGCATGCAATCCGCCAAGAGGCCCTTGATCTTTATGTAAATCCGGAATGAGCGGAAGTTGCAGAAAATGATATTCTTCAGACGTATTCGTAATGACCATAATGTTTTCTGACACCTTTTTCAATTCGGATGCCACTCTTGAAATGTTCACAACGCCGCCTACGGTCAAAAGTGCCTTATTCACTCCCATACGGCTTGATTTCCCGCCGGCTAAAAGCAACATGGTCCATTCCATAGAAACCAACCTCCCTTTTTTGGGTTTAATCCAGCATCGAACGGAAAAGCTATACTAAATGTATCTCCACTATATTTAAATATTTTAAATCAAATTTGAAAATAATGACACTTTCACAACCTTTGCTATGTCCATCAAAAGTTGGAGGTAGGGTCCAAAGCTAAAAGTGCATGCTGACATCCATCGAATTTCCTTAATTACAGATTCGAAAAATGACTTATACGAGGCGATTGCCCTTCCTTCGCCAAGACACTCATAGTAGGCTGAAACTAAGTTTTACATAAAAGAAATTTTGGTATATTCTAAAAATAGGATATTAACTGGTATGCTGATAATATCGATATCTAATTCTCCTGAGGAGGTCACATAATGACTATGAAAAGAGCTATGACAGTTGCCGGATCTGATTCGAGCGGCGGCGCAGGTCTTCAAGCAGATTTAAAGACATTCCAAGAATTCGGCGTTTACGGTATGTCCGCTTTAACCACAATCGTGACGATGGATCCGAAGAATGGCTGGGCCCATAATGTATTCCCTACACCGGTCGAAGTTTTGGAAGCCCAAATCGAAACGATTCTATCAATAGGCATTGATGCCATGAAGACGGGAATGCTTGGATCAGTGGAAATCATTGAACTTGTTGCCCGTAAAATAGATGAGTTGAAGCTGGACAAAGTCGTAATCGATCCAGTTATGGTATGTAAAGGTGAAGATGAAGTATTACACCCTGAAACGGCTGTAGCACTGCGCGAACTGCTTGTTCCACGTGCAACTGTAGTCACACCTAACCTGTTCGAGGCCGCTCAGTTAGCGGGAACTGCTCCTATCAAGACGATTGATGATATGAGGGCTGCAGCTGAAAAGATTCATGCACTAGGTGCAAAATATGTCTTGATCAAAGGCGGTAATAAGCTTGACCATGATAAAGCCATCGACCTTTTATATGATGGACAAGAATTTGAAATCCTTGAATCGGAAAAAATCGAAACGACCAATACACATGGTGCCGGCTGTTCATCTTCTGCCGCCATTGCAGCTCAATTGGCTGAAGGGAAAAGCCCGCGTGAAGCTATCCTCATTTCCAAAGACTTCATCACCGAAGCGGTTCGCCATTCTTGGAAAATGAATGACTATGTCGGACCCGTCAATCATGGTGCATACCATAAATATGGAGTTGCGGATAAAACACAAAAATAAAACATCAAGTTTAATGGCTGCTCAAATTCATCGAGCGGCCTTTTTCGCTTTTTTTGTTTTTATTTAGTAAAATAGAAAGAAGGAAAAGCTTATCTAGCCGCCCAGTTAAGGAGGAAATTATCGAATGAAACCTATAGACCGTACAGAGGTGCAAAATGCCATTGATTCTTTCGCCGGACAAGATGTATATCTTCACCTTGAAACGACAAATGGCGCCTATGCCACTCATGTAGATGAAGCTTTCTTCTCGGCAGGTGCTTATATTCGTAACGCTTTTATTCAATATGAACATGGCAAGATAGTTGGGGATGGACCCTATCGCATCGGCTTGAAGCTCAATATTGGCTGGGTATATGCAGAAGGCGTTAACCACTTCGAAATGGATGAACAGGGGAGATTGCTATTGGCAGGCCTTGATTTTTCCGGAAAGCTTGCTGTCTCCATGCAGCTCAGTCCCACTCCCTTTGAATGATGACAACTTGCTTGATATATATCATATGATGATTCCGATGAAAACTCCCATTCACCGATAAACATACTTACTGTAAGTAGTACGGAAGGAGAAATATACCTTGGAAAAAGAACGCCATGTATTAGTTATATTCCCACATCCCGATGATGAAGCCTTCTCGGTCTCCGGAACGCTTGCCCTTCATAGAGAAGCGGGCACTCCTGTCACCTATTTATGCTTAACTTTAGGAGAAATGGGACGTAATTTAGGAAACCCTCCATTCGCAACAAGGGAATCGCTTCCTAAAATTCGTAAAAAGGAATTAATCGATGCAGCAAATGCGATCGGCATCCAAGATCTACGCATGCTTGGATTGCGTGATAAGACGATTGAATTCGAAGATGATGAAAAGCTGACTTCATTATTTACCGATGCCATCAATGAATTGAATCCTTCATTGATCATTACGTTTTACCCAGGATACAGTGTCCATCCGGACCATGAAGCGACAGCACGGGCTGTAGTTCGGGCCGTGGAAAGAATGGAAGAGAAAGAGAGACCTAAACTTCATTGTGTCGCCTTCTCGAATAACTGCATTGACGAATTGGGACAGCCCGACATCGTCCATGATATCACTGCCGTCGAAGAAAAAAAGGTAGCCACATTCACTGCCCACCGTTCGCAAACGGAAGCAATGGTGATCGATTGGAAAGAGAAATTCGAAAATCAGGATGCAGATTTCCTAGACTGGATCCGCAAAGAAAGATTATGGACCTATAAATTTTAAGAAAACCGCCAATAAGGCGGTTTTCTTTGTTTATGGCATAAAAAAAACGCCTGTTGGATTACAGGCGGAGAAAAGGGGGATACTTTGGAAAATCAATCATAATATAAGCATCCCCAAAATTCTTCTTTTTATACAATCCTATTGAAAAAATTCAGGCAGACAATCGTTCCTCATGCTGCATTTTCACTCTTGCCGAGGCTTTTTTCCCATGTGCCAAGTAATAAATGCCAATAAGTACGAATGCAAAAACCGACATTCCCATGAATAACCCTTTGAACCCTGTAAATGGAATAAGGAATCCCAATAGGAATGGACCAACACCAATACCGAAGTCATACATTGTAAAAAATGTGGATGTGGCTAATCCCATCCGATTTGATGGGGCTTCCTTGATGGAAATCGCTTGACAGCTTGATTGGAATGTACCGTACCCCACTCCGATCAAGGCGCCGGCAATCAGAAGCGTAATACCATGATGGGATTGACTGAGGATGACCATACCGACGGCAAATAGTAAGAGCGATGGGTAAATAACTGCATTTTCCCCCTTCACATCAAACATCCGTCCTGTAAACGGACGGGACGCCAAAAGGAAAACAGCAAAAACGACAAAGAAAAAGCTCGCCGCATCCATTAAATCCATTTCCTTTGCAAAAGACGTTAAATAGGACAAGATGCTCGAATAGGTAAATCCGGCAAACCCGATAAAAATGGAAATGGGCAGTGCCCTTTTTTCAAAGTAATCGCTGATTTTAAATCCTTTTTGTGGCGAAGCTCCGCCCTTATCCCCCTCAGGCACATTCATGAATAATGATGCAACTAAAGAAAATGCGGCAAATAAGGAGGCTGCATAGAAAATGATGGAATAACTGAAATGCTGTGTTATCAACAATCCAATGAACGGACCGAATGCCATTGCCAAGTTGGTACTCATGGCAAAGTAACCCGTACCTTCCCCGCGTCTTTCATTCGGAATGATATCCGCAGCAATCGTTCCAGTTGCCGTAGTGGCAAGGCCAAAAGCAAAACCTTGAATAAACCGATCGATCAATAAGAGGGATAAACTAATCACCAGGAAATAGCCGATGGATGCGATCAGGAATAGAACCAACGAGCCAAGCAACATCTTTCTGCGGCCGATCTTGTCAATTTTTTTCCCTGCAATCGGTCTGACAAGCACAGCCCCCAGAACAAAAATACTTGAAGCAAGCCCTGCTTGTGCTTGCGACGCATTAAAATTATCCATGGTATAAATGGTCAATGTCACCATCAGGACATAAAAAGTTAAAAATAGAAAAAAGTTCACAGACGAAACAATCAGAAAGTCTTTCGTCCACAATTTCGGTTTGTGATTCATTTCAATCCTTCTTCCTTACTATTGTTTTAATTTTTCCTTCAGGAAAATCAACGTACGTAACGTTGCCTCCCGGTCTTCTTCAGCCAAACCGCTCATTAATTGAAGTTCAAATTCCTCAACTACCTTTTTGGCCTCTTGATAAGTCCTTAAACCTGACTCCGTTAACCGTATTCTCCGTTCCCGTTTATCTTTTCCTGGAACTTGTTCAATCAACTCAAGTTCTTCCAATCGGTTTACCGTCCTGGTTACCGTCGGTTTCTCCACATCTAAATAAGTGCTTATTTCAACAAGCGTAGAACAGCCGAACTGACTCAGATAATATACAATCGACCATTGGGAATGATAAAGATCAACCTTGGCCAATTGTTCATTTAACTTTTTCGTAAATGACCTTGAAAATTGTAAGTTATGATGAAAAAAACCATTTTGAAAGGACAAAGGTATTCCTCCTGTAAAGTAGTTACCTAGGTAACTATATACCTATTCAATAAAAATGTCTAGCCCTCAGGAAGAACGAAAACAATCGTAGGGACACGGTATCCTCAGCTTCTACACCACTTCCGAGACAAAAAAATCCCTTTTCAGGGGATTCGCGATTTTACTCGTGAATTTCACGCTTTTACTCGTGAGTTTGGGCGTTATTCGTGAGTTTCACCCCTTTACTCGTGAGTTTCACAACTTTACTCGTGAATTTCGCACTTTTACTCGTGAATTTCATGCTTTTACTCGTGAATTTCATGCTTTTACTCGTGAATTTCATGCTTTTACACGTGAGTTTCACGGCGTTAGTCGTGCCATACACAAAAAGGAAACCCCGCTATTGGCGAGGTTTCCCAAATATATGCTTCTTTTCTGCTCATTGATAACATCAAGGCATATTTAACCGAGATAGCGGCAAACGATATAGCTTATCATCCTTTTCATCAGGATTTCCTCGGCCGTCCGTATTGTTGCTTATGAAATATATGAATTCTTCATCAACGAATACATCACGTATCCTTCCTGAGCCCGTTATGATATTGGTCAGTTTTCCGCTCTTTACATCGTAACTCTTTAGCGCTTCGCCCCTTAAGGCTGCAAAATATAGCTTTCCATCAAAATAGGCCATGCCTGAAGGAGCCCATGTATTTTCACCGGAATGAATCAATGGTTTTACCATATCCGGTTTCTGCTCATCGCCCTGTATCTCTGGCCAGCCATAGTTCTTACCGGGGTCAATTTTATTTAATTCATCGAGGGCCGAATCTCCGTGCTCACTTTCATACAACTCTCCTGCTTCATCCCAAGCCAGACCTTGTGGATTGCGGTGACCGTATGAATAGACATATGAATTCCCGAAAGGATTATCTTTAGGAATGGTGCCATCCAGGTTCAAGCGCAGAATTTTCCCGCCTAAAGATTCTATGTCCTGTGCGATTTCAGACTTTCTTGCATCACCTGTTGTTGCATATAGCTTACCATCCGGTCCAATCTTGATCCTGCCGCCATGGTGGAAGTCCCCGCTTGGTATTCCGTCGATTAAGGTCTCCATCTCCTGCCATATATCATCATTTTTTTCTAAAATGACGATGCGATTGATGGAATCCCCGCCCTCTTCATAAGTATAATAGGCGAAAGCTTGCCCGCTCTTAGAGAAATCGGGAGCTAGCAAAAATCCAAGAAATCCAGCTTCCGCTTTAGCTGACAATGTCTTTTTAAGATTGACCTTTTGCCGTGTCATCTTATCCTTGTCCCATTCGACGATGGTTCCTGTCCGCTCTGACACATACATTGTGTCCCCATTCTTCTGAATCGACCACGGGGCCTGCAGGTTCGTTACCAACACATCCGGATCTTCCCCTAAAGTGCCCGTCACTTCCTTATCAGGATTCGGCTCGGTTTCAGTGTCATCATCATTCATGTTGCAACCAGTTAAAAACAATGTAGCCATAAGGAAAAATAAGAGCAATTTTTTCAATGTCTTTTCCCCCTTTGATTCATGAGTTTAATAGGCTGACTGTTTAAGTACCTTTAAAATGGCCTCCGCGACGCCTGATTCATCATTCTTGCCTGTTACTTCATCACACAGTTTTTTAATTTCGAGCGGGGCATTTCCCATTGCGACAGACAAACCTACCCGTTCAAACATGGATACATCATTATAATTATCCCCAATAGCCATGGTTTCCTGCATCGAGCCGGATTTTCCATTCACATATGTTTCAAGTGCCGTACCTTTTTGAGCCGTTTCACTCATGATTTCTACATTTTCACGTCCTGATGAAGTGACTGTAACTCCCTGTCCTTCCAATTTCGAAGCAATTTGATTTAATAAAGTTAAATCCTTTGAGAAGCTGAGAATTTTATAATATTCCTCATTCGAACGGCTGAATAACTCGGAATAATCGGAAATGGAAGTTACCTGTCCCAGTTGTAAACGCTGCTCTGCAAATTTTCGCATACCCTCAGGGTCAATGTCGGGATTGGCTGTAACGAATACATCAACCAAAACAGATATTGCGTTTTCATAGTCTTTGGAATAAATCCCCTGACTCGTATATATTTCGAAATAAATCCCTTGTTCTTCGAGGAATCCAGCAACCATTTTAGCAGTGGCTGCTGACATTGGATTGGAAGCGGCAATCTTTCCTTCCTCCGTGAAGAGGGCAGCACCATTTACACAGATGACAGGGCAAACGATGCCTGCTTCATCTAAAGCGAACCTTGCTTCCACATAAGATCTTCCAGTAGCAATGATCACTTCCACTCCCTCGCTTTGCGCCCTCTTGATTGCTTGTTTATTTTCCTCACTGACCTTTTGCATTTTGTTTAGCAATGTTCCGTCCATATCAATCGCAATCGTCTTTATCAATTCAATCGGCCCCTTTTTTCAATATAATCCCTATTTTAACCGAAAGGGCGTGGATAAACACGTTTAACAAACCCGTACATATTCTTGATGTGGCTTCAGGGGTTAAAAAGTCTTTTATGTATATAAATAAACTGCGCCTATTTAAGGTAGGCGCAGTTTATTTTCTTAATGTAGAATCGTTTTTCTATCGGCATCTTGTGCCCGTTCAGTAATCTGTTCATTGATGTCTTTTTGAATATCATCGATGGCTGTAAAATCCATTGCTTTTACATAAATCTTTTCGAGTTCGTCATGCAGCTCTTTTGCCTTTGCCAGATTTGCTGTCGCTTCATTCATTTTCGTCCGATACCTGGTGGAAACATCCTTTAATTGATCGGCATATATTTCATCTGTTCCTGGCAAAATGGCCGTTTTATATATATCAATGATTTCGTCCCCACCACAACTCGGGAAATATTCATGAGGCGATGTGCTGTCAAAGATGGCGATTCCCACCTCCCGGACGATTACCATGTCCAAGCTATGCGGATCGAAACCACAATGATATATTTCCACATCAAAGCCCCTTTGCTCCGCAGCCTTTGCAATCTTCTTCAGCATCGTTGATTTCCCTGAACCTGGACGCCCCTTTAAAAAGTACCGTTTTTGTATTCCCTCAGTAATATTGGGTATGAAATCAACTGCACCAGTTGGTGTAGCTGCACCTAAGAATCGGTGACGAACATCCGACTTCTTATTAAGGGCGATATCTCTATAAAAGCTTTCAATCAATTTATTGGTCAACCCATTCAATTTTGCGAAATCAATATTTGACTTGTAAATGTCTTCCCATTCATCATGTATCTTTAATGCTTCAGCGAATAGGGCATATGCTTTTTCGAAACTCTTGCTTCTCGCATTCGTCAACTTTATGATAGCCGCTCTTTCAGAAGCCAGCTGCTGGGAATCCCAGGCAGCCCCAAGATTCACATATTCCTCAATCGCCCCTGGTGCCTTCGGCTCAATTACATGCGGCGCAGTCCCATCCACGATACCGATTTTCAAAGCCGGTATGATTACTCCATCAATGGAATCGTTATCGGACGAACAATGTAAATACTCGATGTCATAGCCTTTATCCAGCCATTCTTGGCCGATTTTTTTCATAATGGTCGATTTACCGGAACCAGGTCCGCCTTTTAATATGAATAATCTTTCCAGACCTTTTAAATTTGAATCATATAAACTATAAAAACCTTTAGCCGTATTGCCTCCAGCGAAATAATTCATCACTTTTCCTGTCACTTTTACACTCTCCCTCACAATAAAGATGTGATCTTCAAGACAGCGTATGAAAAAAGTGCCTAATAGGTGAATACCTAAAGGTAAACAATTTATTTTATTAGGGCTGAAGATTCCGCTTGTGTGACTTCCAGGAATTCTGACGGTTTTAAAACGATCTGTGTACCGATTTTCCCGCCACTTACGATGATTTCAGTCAGGTTTGCTGCACTTTCATCGATAAAGGTCGGGTATTGTTTTTTCATTCCGATCGGGGAACAGCCTCCCCGAATGTACCCTGTGTATTTTTGCAGATCTTTAACCGCAAGCATTTCAATTTTTTTTGCACCTGCTGCCTTCGCTGCTTTTTTCAAGTCTAGTTCGGTGGCTACAGGAATGACAAATACGTAAAGCTGCTGGGGTCCATTATGGGTGACAAGCGTTTTAAAAACGGTTTCTGGCGCTTTTCCAATCTTGTCCGCAACAGTGATCCCATCAATTTTTCCATCGCGGGCATCATAACTCATCATGCCATACTCTATACGTTTGTTATCAAGAATTCGCATTGCATTCGTTTTACTGGCTCCCATAAGAAATTCCCCTTATCGTTTTATTCCATCTTACCATTTTAATTACCAGGCAAAAAGAAAAGCACAGTGCTTATGCATCTGTGCTTTCAGACTATAGACAAATTCGAGGAAAAGCCTGTTTTCCTCAGTTTTTATTAAAAAAGTTCCAGTTGTGTTCTGAAGTCCGCTCTCTTTTCGACAAATTGAAGCTCAGTGCTCATTCATCCTAAGAGTCATTCTAAATGGCGTCTTTGAAAATCCGCTATCCTCTTGTAGTCGCCTTCCAATTGCCTGCTTACGGATAAATAAATTGACATCAATTCTTCATACACTTTGACGTTCTCTTCGATCGGGACAAGTTCATTCGTTTCACCAACCATACCCTCAACCTCCTCAAGGCTTTCGATTTCGCCTAAAGCATATAATCCAAGAACGGCGGCACCTAAGCTCGAACTCTCAAAGCTTTCTGGAATTGTCACGTTTTGATTGAATATATCAGCCATGATTTGGCGCCAGAGCTTCGAACGGACAAATCCGCCGCTTGCATGAATCTTCTCGGGAGCACCGGTCAATTCCTTTACGGCTATAAGGACACTGTACAAGTTATACATTACACCCTCCAGTACTGCCCGGACCATATGGTCACGAGTGTGATGAAGCGCCAGCCCAAAGAAGGAGCCCCTTGCATCGGCACTCCATAATGGTGCCCGTTCCCCTGCCATATACGGATGGAATATCAACCCATCAGAACCAGGTGCAATATTAGAAGCCATGTCCGTCAGAATCTCATAGGAGTCCTGTCCCGAAGCCTTCGCTTTTTCGATTTCCACACGGCCCAATTGATCGCGTGCCCATCGGAAGGTGATTCCCCCATTGTTGACCGGTCCGCCGATTACCCAATGATTCTCAGTAAGGGCATAGCAGAATGTCCGGCCTTTGGGATCGGTAAGCGGCCTGTCACTGACGGTTCTTACCGCACCGCTCGTTCCGATTGTCACTGCCAGAACGCCTGGCTTGATTGCGTTTTGACCTAAGTTGGCAAGCACGCCATCACTCGCTCCAATCACAAACGGTGTACCAGCATGAATGTTCATTTTTGAAGCTAATTCCTCACTTAAATCTGAGAGGATATGCGTTGTAGGGACAAGCATCGGCAGCTTATCAGCCCCAATTCCAGCAATGGTGAGTGCCTCTTCATCCCAATTCAGGTCATTCATGTTGAACATGCCCGTTGCAGAAGCGAGTGAATAATCCATTACATACTCATTGAAAAATTTATAGATGATATATTCTTTAATTCCTATAAATTTGTCCGTTTCGTTAAAAATCCCGGGGTGCTCATTTTTTAACCACATTACCTTCGTGATTGGGGACATCGGGTGAACAGGCGTTCCGGTCCTGTGATACAATTGCATCCCTTGTTCCGAAGCCTTCAGTTTCCTCGCATAAGCAACACTTCGATTATCCGCCCATGTAATGCTATTCGTAAGCGGGTTGCCATCCTTACCCATGGCGATCAAGCTATGCATCGCCGAACTGAACGATATCAAGCCCAGTTCTTGCTTTTCTATTCCGCTTGCAATCATGACCTCGCCTATAGCAATGATGACCGCTTTATAAATTTCTTCGGGATCTTGTTCCGCAACGGAAGGAGTTGGACTGTGCAGAGGATAACCCCTTGAACAAGATTGGACAACTTCCCCCCCTTTTGAAAAAAGAACAACTTTCGTACTCGTCGTGCCAATATCGATCCCCATCATATAACCTGAATGTTTCATATATACATCATGCTCCTTTCTCTTAAACAATTGAATTCAATAGTAAGATTAGGATAAGTGAAACGACTGATATAATCATTTCCATAACCGTTCAAGACTTTATCGTTTGTGCGACTGCTGACCATCCAAAATCTGCTCCATTCACATGTGATGGAGTAATGGACCGGCAATTTAGGTATAACACCAGGACAGCAGATATGATCGGCAGGCAGCTTAATATTTATCATGGCTGTAACGAGCCAGCCCAACAATATCAAAGGATTTCGCTAGACTGACTTGCAATGGCTTCATTAACCAGCTCTTGCCATACATTTTTAAATGCACCGCCCGCTCCAATAATCTAGATGATGGAGGCAGCGGACATGAATTGGTTTTGCTCCCCTTTATTAAAACCTCTAGCGCAACCTAATGTAAAGAATGAAACCATGAGGCGCAATGATTGGTTTTCCGATGAAATCAACCCATCATTCCATGTTGAATCTTCACCAAAGCTCCGATCAACATTACCAAAGTATTACCTACCCCTGTCTGAACAGCATCTGCAACATCCCGAATATCCATACCTGTGATGATCCCTAAAATGACGGATGCGAGCAGTAAGGAAATATATGGGTTTCATTTTACTTTGGCAATGATAAAACCGGGCAACAAGCCCGCCTATCCAAATAAACCAAACATCTTATTCAAGCATTCACTCTAAATAGGAAAGGAATCCATCAAGGTAAGATCTCAATGAAAAAAGCATCGAACCCGTTCATTATGAACTAAACTCGATGCCTGATTCAGTCTTGGATCGATCAACCGCCAATAAAAAGAGGACCGGATCTTTGCTTGATTTCTTCCTCCAGTTGTTCAGGATAGGCAATGAGGAAGCAGGTGGATGGTCCTGATGATTTTCCAATATCGACTTTATTGCTTATATGCACAGAAACACCTTCACCACTTTGATCCAGATGCCCCCATTCATACGCTATCCCTTTTGAGCCGACTGGAAGTACATGAACACCTACCATTTCACATAAGCTTTTATATAAAGATAATGGCGCGACCCATTCTTGCTGTTCCATAACTTCCTCTCCAACGAGTGGCCTGCCGATCAGAGCGATTTTCCGTAAGGGCTGTTCCTTTTTAACACGTTCATTCACTCGTTTACCAATCACCATAAGACCAAGTGCCGACTGAAGAAGCGGCATGTTACTTTCTGTGCTGCCAGTGATGGGAAGATCCTCCATTCCCAATTCATTCAGCCCCATCCTGACACCCCTGGTCAAGTCCCCCCAGGCTTCATCACCGCAGAAATTATTTAGTACGACGGATACGGGGCTTCCGCCAACGCCCAGGCATTCCATGACGGCAACCCGAAAGGAATAATATCCAACGACCTCATAAGGGACATGTACAAGATCTTTTTCCTTCAGCCCGATCCCGCCGCTATTGTCACTTGAGACGATCAAGGAATCTGATTCGGAAAATGGCAAAATCAATGAATCACTCATTCAGCTAATCCATCTTTAAGAATGATTTTTTTCAAAACAGGTTCCAAGCGCGGCAATAAAAGGACTGCCAATACTACATTTACCGCCGTCGCCACCGTTAAGCCCGGAACCAATAACGTGTAAAAGCCAGGGCTGATCAGAAATGCGAAAGGCAGGGCCAAAACGAAGGCATTACTGATAAATAAGAGAAAAAATGCGCCTACTTTTTTTCCGTTTATATATAAAATGCTAAACATCCATGTCAGGACAGCCATTTCGACCATGATCAAAAAATGGAATGGCCCAAGTGTCATGCCGCCGATGAACGCTGAAATGATATGACCAAGCCCAGCAACTATCCCCCCCGATACCGGGCCAAGTATGACAGCCGCCAAAAGGGCCGGAAAACTATCTAAAGCAATGCTTCCGATCGGTGAAGGGATTTTAATCATTGCCCCTACCGCCGATAAGGCGATGAATATAGCAATTGCACTAATTTTTCTTACATCCATGTTTACTCTTTTTCCTTTCTTTTCCCTCCTCGGAACACATTTGCGCTGCGGATATATTCCACATCTTTTACACCAAGACGGAAATTGATCACACGTGCAACAGCAAAGAAGTAATCCGACAAACGATTTAAATATTGAAGTGATAATGGTGAAACGGCCGCACCCGACTTGATCAATGAAACGACCAGCCGTTCTGCCCTTCTTGTCACGGTTCGGGCAATGTGAATCGTTGCAGCCGCTTTTGAGCCGCCAGGCAGGATAAACTTTTCCAGTTCCGGCGCTTCAAGTATGAAGGCATCTATCCGTTCTTCCAAATAGGTAATGGTCTCATCCGTCAGCTTTTGCGGGGCTTTCTCAGAAACAGTTGCCAAATCTCCTCCGCAGTCAAACAACTCATGCTGGATTTTTTCTAGATCGGCCAGTACATCCGTAAATATCGCAGGATCCAATTCTGTCACCGCAAGACCGATATAGCTATTCACTTCATCTACCGTTCCATAAGATTCAACACGAATGTCATCCTTGTCAAGCCGACCTCCGATTACGCTGGTTTGTCCCTTATCCCCTGTACGTGTATAGATTTTCATCCCAATTACCTCCTCTACTTTATTCGCTGGTTAATTCCATACCAGATGATATCAACGCGCTTTGATATGGATGCTACATCTTGATAGACCCATCCGCAGGCATCGCGCCATCTGCGGTCTCTTGCTTCCATCGGGACTATTCCCTTGGAAATATCAGAACCGATCACAATGCAGCAGTGTTCATCCCTTTCATTCTCCCATATTCGCCAATCAGCCATGATTTCCTTCCATCTTCTTCGAATCGAATCTGAATCCATCTCTTCTGCATCTTGTTGAATCCATGCATCCAAACCTTGCAATACAACTGCCTTGCCTTGGAAATCAATCAATTCCGGCTGTTCTTGTCGATAACCGGATAACCAAAGGACATCATTTTCCAAACCATACAATTGCTTTACCCACTTAGTTTTGCCATTATAGGCGCCTCCTGTAACAAAGTGCAGCGTTCTCCCCTCCTTAAGCTGTTCCGGTCTTCCCATATCAGCTCATATCCCCGGCCATGGGAAATTCCCCAATCAAAAAAAGACTTTTCCTGCGGGGCATAACGGACCAATAAATCACGAATTACCCCTCCATGCGTCATTAGGGCAAATCGGTTCTCCTTACAGGCAATCAATTGTTTCCAGCCATTATTCACACGTTCGGAAAATGCAGGATAACTTTCACCCCCAGGCACCAGTGCCTCCATGGGACGTTCCAGCCAATTAAGATAATCTCCATCTGTCTTCAACTCATGATACGTCCGCCCTTCCCAACTGCCGAAGTTCATCTCACGGAACGAAGGGTTTTTGATCGGAACTGCATGTGGAAACAGCAGGCGTGCAGTTTCCACACATCGGGACAAATCACTGCTGAAAATTTTTTCATACTGTGGGTACGAGCCCCTTAAGTCCAGTATTTCCTTTTCTCCTTCGGTACTTAATGGAGAATCCGTCCATCCTAAATAGGCCTTTCGTTCATTAGCTACTGTCAGCCCATGGCGAAGTAGTGTAATAGCCACAATATCAGCCATAACCAAAGCTCAACCCCTTCCATGGATGCCCCCAGTACATCCCCCGTTATCCCACCGAACCAACTGAGGATTTTACGTTTCATATATACCAGGAAAAACACGGCAGCCAGACACATGATGAAAAATAAGGGGACAAGCTTAAAATCGATGATCCAGGCAAACGCCAGACTTACAAGGAGGTACAGCCAATAAATGGGCAAACTGCTTTTCATCACTGCACTTTGAAAAAAAGCACCTAGCCCCTCTTTTTTAGCGAGCGGCATCCGGATGAGTAAATAACCCATCACACATTTGCTTAAGAGCGGAAGGGCAATGATCAAGAAGTATGTCCATTCATTTACCCTTTCGACAATTTCAAAGATAAATAGAAACCGGGCGGCCAATAGGACTATGACGGAGATGACACCGAATGCACCTGTCCTGGAATCCTTCATGATTTCCAATCGCCGCTCTTTATCCTGATAGGAAAAAAAAGCATCACTTGCATCGATCCAGCCATCGAGATGCAAGCCTCCCGTTAATGCCATGGTCAAAAACCAAAGGAAAAAGGCAATCGAAAGCGATGACAATGGGGTCCATTCCACAAGTGCATACAAAACGCCGCCCAATATCAAGCCTAGCAAAAGACCTACTAATGGAAAGGTTTGAATGGCACGGTGAATATACTTCTTCTCCATCGGAAGCTGCTTCTTTATTGGAAAGACCGTAAAGAACTGCAGGTTAATTAAAAATCCGATCACTCCGCTCATTCCTGCATGCCCCCTTTCTTCCGCAATGGAAGGCCCGCTTCCACTAGATAGGCTTCATCGGCCAGCCCGACGATCGTTTGATGAAGCAATCCCAGTGTTTTTCCGTATATATGAAGGAAATCATCCTGGAAAATCGGTTCCTGCACCAATTCATTGCTCACGACAATTAAACAATTGGATTGTTTTCTAACCTCATTAATTCCGGTTATTATTTTTGAAAAAACACTATTTAAGAATTCTTCTTCAAGCGGAAGGCCAGGGCCAAATAGTTCGTTATCAAGCAGGGTTGTCAGACAATCGAGCAGAATTATGGAATCCTGATCAATATCCGCCCCTATTCTTGTAATATCCGTTGCGTATTCGGAGGTCTTCCACGCAACCGGGCTGCTTTCTCTATCTTTTCGGTGCCTAAGGATGCGTTCACCCATCTCAGCGTCACTGACTCGGCCACAGGCGAGGTAATGCAAGTTCCCATCCATCTGGAGTGCATACTCCAGGGCTTTTCTTTCCGCGAAGCTGCTTTTTCCAGAACGGACACCCCCGCTTATAAAACAGAGCCTTGCTTTCTCCACTGTCTTACCCCCTCCATCAGTGCTTCGTTTTCATGTTCACTCTTCACTGCAAACCGAAGCCACCTTCCATCCAAACCCGGAAAATTATAGGTATGGCGCGGTACGATTCCTTTTTTCAGCAAAAAGGGGAAAAGGGATAAAGATTCATCTTTCACCAAATAAAAATTAACTGTGCTATCGGAGACATCCAACCCCTGCTCCTCATAAAACCGGAATAGTTTTTGCTTTTGCCATGCAATATAGTCTCTTGTTTTTCTCATATAGTCTTCTTCTGCAAGACAGATTTTCCCTACTTCAAGTGCCACATGGTTGACGCTCCAATGCGGTTTATAATTTCTTACCCGTTTTATGATGTCAGGTGACGCAAGCAAATAGCCTAGTCTCAAACCGGGGATCGCAAAGATTTTAGTCATTGATCTTAGTATGAGTAAATGTGGAAATGCATTGATTAAAGAAGCATAACTAAAGGCATCCTCCGTGAAATCATAAAAAGCCTCATCCAGGACAACCAGGCAATCCGCTTTTTGGCATTCAATGATCAATTCCCTAACTGTATCCCGCTTAAATGAAACTCCCGTCGGATTATTAGGCGTACATAAGAAAATGGCATCATATTCGGGTAATCGCGGAATCAATCGTTCCAGGTCCAATTGCCACGCAGGAGCATCAAGCTGGTGAAAATCGACCTTACATCCTGCTGCCAAACAAGCTTCAGCATATTCCGCAAATGCCGGCTGTATGATCAGCACCCTTTGATTGGCTAATCCGTTCGCTACCAGCATGATGATTTCAGCACCACCGTTCCCCATCAAAATGGATTGCTCAGAAAGTGCTTCTTTTTTTGCAATTGATTTTGTCAGTTCAATGGCATGCGGATCTGGATATCGAAGGATTCCTTCGAAAAACCCAGACCACTGTTGCTTTATGCGTAAAGGCGGACCCAATGGGTTGATGTTAGCACTGAAGTCGAGAACCGATTCAGGCATTTCGATTGCCAGCGCTTCATAAAGATAATGAGGATTAGAGCCATGAGAAGGTAACGTCAAGAATAATTCCCCCTAACCATAGCATCAGCAGAAATAGAAAAGATGACCGATGCATGATGGTAATCGTTTGTGGTATATGTTTTGCTTCCAATCGAACAAGCGGAACTCCCATCCTCGCACGGTCGGAAACAATTCCTTTGTACATATTCCGGCCACCAAGCTGTATTCCCAAAATGGCAGCAACGCCTGCTTCACACCACCCGCTATTCGGGCTTGGATGTTTTTTTGCATCATTGAATAATATCTTCCATCTGGCGCCGAATCCATGATAGCCGGATTTCGAGCTCAGCAACATCAGGAATCCGGTGAGGCGGCTGGGAATCCAGTTGACGATATCATCGAGCTTGGCTGAAGCCCATCCGAATTGCCCATATTTATCATTCTTGTACCCTACCATGGAATCGCAGGTATTAATCGCCCTGTACACCATCGCGAGCGGCGCACCGCCGATAGCTGCCCAAAATAATGGCGCTGTAATCCCATCACTGGTATTTTCCGCTACGGTTTCCACGGTGCCCCTGACGATTTCTGGCTCATCAAGATCAGCCGTATCACGGCCGACGATATAGGAAAGCTTTACCCTCGCCTCAGGGAAATCCCGTTCATTAAGCGGAAGGCAAACATCCATCCCAGCTTGCTTCAAGCCCTTCTGAGCTATCGTTGTGGAAATGACAACAGCTTCCCAAAAGATACCTGCAAGCGGATGGATTAGATAAGCCAAATAAACGGTAAGAACTGTAATCAATAACACCGCCGATAGGACGATGATCAACATGAAGAGCCCTTTCCGTTTCTTATATGCCCCTTTATTGAATGCCAGGTCCAACTTGCTAATCATCGTTCCTATCCATTTGACTGGATGCGGCCAACTTGGCGGATCTCCAATTAATAAATCAAGGAAGAACGCCAGCGTAACCGCAAAAAGATGATGATAAATCATAATTCCTCAATCCGTTTCCGATTATTCGTCAATGCTTCCACTGTACAATCATATACACCGCGACTGATCAGCTTCCCTAACGGAGTGATGGTGCCTGCATATTGAAGCTTTGCCCCTCTTTGAGTTGCCGCAATCAAAATGCTGTCTGTCGATGTTCCAGTTGCACAAGTATTTGTCACCTTATCCATGACATGCAAATCATGAAGCGCTTTTACTTTTGCCTCGGTCGCAGTCACTATACTGTGGATATATGCCTCTTCTGCCAAATGCCCATTTACGAATATCCATGTATTTATCGTTCCTGGAGCGGAACTCCAAGAATGCCGGTCAGCTAATGAAGCGTCGATGGCATTCCCTACACCGGCCGTCACAATGATAAAAACCGAGAAATCTTCAGCTCTTAATAGCTTGCTTGCGACCGTATCGAGAAAGACAGCTGTCATCATCCCTACCGTTTCCTGAGGCTCAAAACCATGAGTTGTTAAATAGTCGGCCATTTCAACATGGTGATCCTCGCAATCATAACCATGATGGACGTGCCTATTCACAAAATACTTATGCCAGCCCGTCCCCGAACCGGTCACTCCAGAAGACATCGTTCTAAGCGGGATCGGAGACTTCAATTGAATCATCTCAAATCCGACTGTCAAAAAAGAATCATCAATTTCCAACGGGATAGTATCCTGGCCATGCTTTTCCGGAACGATGAACATTTGCGGTTTCGGAAGGGCGGGATGTGGATGTTTTTCGATCGTCGTATGATATACACCCTGAATCCGCTCCTGTTGAAGCACTTCATTCGGCACATCAACAACCTGAATCTCCCCTTTCTCAAGCAGCATAAGCCGATCACAATATAATCCAGCCAAATTCAAATCATGAAAAATTGAAATAACGGTCAACTTCTGCTCTTTTGCCATTTTCCTCATTAGATCAAGAAGATCTTTTTGATAGGAAAGATCCAAATGGTTCGTAGGTTCATCCAAAAAAAGGATTTCCGGCTCTTGGGCAAGGGCCTGTGCCAGCAGGACCCTCTGTCTTTCCCCTCCTGATAATCGATCAAAATGAAGATCCTGAAAATCAGCTACTCCCGTTTGTTCCATCACCCGCTGGACAATCGATTCATCTTCTGCGGACCAACTATGGAACCAACCTGATTGATGGGCATATCGCCCAAGTGAGACCGTCTCTTTTACTGTATAGGAGAAAGCTAATGAGGAATGCTGAGGAAGCACGGCAATGACCTGTGCAAGTTGCTTTGACGAATAATCCTTCAAATCCCTGCCGCTTATCCGTACGCTTCCGCCTTTATAATCGAGCACCCCGCTAAGCATACTTAAAAGCGTCGTTTTCCCGCTGCCATTAGGACCAAGAATCCCGAATAATTCCCCCTTATGTACATCAAAAGAGACAGAGTCCAATACAGCTTTGTTGTGATATCCGCCTGTTAACCCTTTTACTTCAAGCATCCGTTTTTACCCTTCTCTCCGTCTCTTTAATAAAATCAGCGCAAATGCAGGTGCCCCGATTAGTGAGGTGATCACCCCGATCGGCAGTTCCGATGGGGCAATGATCGTTCGTGCTACAAAATCGGCCAATATCAAGAATCCGCCTCCTATTAACAATGACAACGGAAGCAAATGTTTATGGTCAGGTCCCCAAATCTTACGGACAAAATGAGGAATGACCAATCCTACAAAACCAATCGCCCCTGAAACGGCAACGGCTGCCCCTGTCAATGTCGAACCGGCTATCAAGATCCACATTTTCCGCCGCTTGACATTCACACCTAAATGTTTTGCCCGGTCTTCCCCGAAAGTCATCGCATTCAATTCTTTTGTATTCATGATCAAGGTCAACGAACCTATGATAAAAAACGGCATAATGATTACGATATAATTCCAGCCGCGCATTGAAACGCTTCCCATCAGCCAGCCGATGATTTGTCTTAATTCATCACCCGTCAGCGCAATCATCAATGAAATGAAGGCACTTAAAAACGAGCTGAAAATGATTCCCGTTAAAATGATCGTTTCCACTTTCATCGATCGATCCATTTTTTTTGCAAAAGTCAGTACGCAGAGCATCGTGAGCACTGAACATAAAATACTCAATGCCGGAAGGGTATATAAACCGATGAATGGCAGTGATATATTCAAGAATATTGTCAAAACGGCCCCGACCGATGCTCCTGATGAAATACCTAATGTGTAAGGATCAGCGAGCGGGTTCCGGAGCAGTCCCTGAAAAGCCGCACCCGCAATCGCAAGTGATGCCCCAACCAAACCAGCGAGCAGCACCCGCGGCAAGCGGATGTTCATCACGATATTCGTTAGCATCACATCCGGATCGGCAGAAATCGGCAAGTGGAAAATCTCCTTGCCGATTATTTGTATAAGTACGGGAATCGGAACTGGCACCGAACCAAAGGAAATGCCTATCGTCATTGCGAATAACAAAATCAACAACGCAATCAAATAAGCAAACGCCCATTTAGTTGTCAAATTGGTTCGGATAGACTGCTTTGGCAAGTTCCTCTACTCCTTCTATTAAGCGTGGACCGGAACGGGTCACCAAGTCAGAATGGACATCAAAGACTTGGCCATTCTTAACAGCATTTACGTCTTGCCATCCTTTTCGGGCCGTCACTTCACTTACTGCATCTTTCGTATAATAACCATACGTTGTAATGATGACATCAGGATTTGCAGCAATCATCGACTCTTCATCAATTTTTGCCCAACCGTCCAATTCAGCAGCCGCATTATCCGCTGAAATAATATGAAGCATCTCATTCATGAACGTATTTTTTCCAGGTGTGTATATTTCCGGTGAAGGCGAAACTTCCACTAAAACGGTCTTCCTATCCTCTTTCTTTACGGATTTGGCTTTTTCCTGGATATCCTTGAGCTTCGTTTTCATATCTGCAACGATTTCGTTTGCCTTATCATGTTCTCCCGTTGCCTGTCCAATCATTTCAATAGATTCATAGACTTGGTCAAAGCTTTGTGCATCATTGACTACGAGCACATCTATTCCAGCATCCTTAAGCTGCTGTAAACCCTCATTTGAATTATGGGCACTTGATGCATGCGCAAGAACAAGGTCAGGCTTCATGGAGACAATCAGCTCCGTGTTCATTTCCATTCCGCCAACTTTTTCAATTTCTTTCGTCTCTTCCGGGTAATTATCATTGTCGGAAACACCAACGACCTTTTTACCCAAACCAAGTGCAAAGACCACTTCCGTATTACTTGGTATCAACGAAACGATTTTCTTCGGTTCTTTTTCTATCGTAACTTTTTCCCCGCTTGCATCTTTAATCGTAATCGGGAAAGCTTCGTGTTGAGCATGATTCGTTTGCTTCTTTTCTTTTCCTTCATCAGCAGCACCGCAGCCTACCATCATGCCTGCAGTAAGCAACATCAACAATATCAGACCAAAAATCTTCTTCATTTTCATTCCCCACAATCTTTTTATTTAATTTCTTCATACCTAACAGAGAAAACCAATACCGGAAGATACCCTCAAAACAAAAAGCATCTCCCGTTAAACGGAAGATGCTTGCATGGCAACAATATCAATACGGACTCTTTCTTAGGGTCTGCCACACACCTTCCCATCCGCGTAGGTTACAGGTGTACGAATTCTGGCAGGTCTCCTGGCTCATGGTCATCGTCAACGGCACCTTCCCATATCTCATACAGTGGTACACAGCCGTCAGCTCCCATATACAGTGGCGGGACCGCGTTGGCATTTCACCAACTTCCCTTTTAAGTCATTAAGACACCAAATCGTTCATATGTATATAATTTTCACTGCCTTCATTATACACCATGTAAGAATCGATTATTATATGATTTTTCTGAACAAGTGCGAAATGACCCTTCCACCTTCAATGCTTTGAAGCATTTTCAATCAGCGACGCAAACCCATTGATCGATAACCCTGGTGAAATCCGAACTCGATGCAGAGCATGCATCCCTTGGTCGCTTGAAGCTCCCCCAGGTTCGGTAGTGACTGCCATCTTATATCCAGCTTCTTCTGACAACCTGAGACTCTCTTCGTTATACCGGCCAACCGGATAGGAAAGCACTGTCGTGTCCTGGTCGAGGATATGGTCGAACAGCACCTTCGACTGAACCATTTCGGCTTCTTGCTGCTCTGCGGTCATGCGGTTCAGCTCCAAATGGTTGATGGTATGGCTTTCAATTGAAATCCCATCCCTGCTCATCTCCAACATTTGATTTTCAGTCAGGTGATGACCTTTATCAATGGCCTTCCCGATCATGAAGACAGTTGCTTTCATATCATGTTCTTTTAATATCGGGAAAGCCTCCGTGTAATTATCTGTATAGCCATCATCAAAAGTAAGCCAGACGCACTTCTCACTTGGCATCCGATTCTCAGTTAAAACGAGGAATGCTTCCTCAGGGGATAATGTATAGTAACCATTCTCCCGAAGCCAAGCCATCTGTGATCGGAATTCCTCCCTTGGAACCCGAAGGCCATTCCCTTCAGAAATGCTGTGATACATCAATATCGGAAGCTGGACCGGGGACTCGGCCTTCCTCCAGCCTCCCGTATCGATTTGCCCCTCCGAATCCTGCCCGGTCCCATTCTCAGCCGCTTCGGCCACTTCAATGTCATCTTCCGTAATCGGTGCAGCCGTCTTTGTGGCTATCCCCTCTAAAATCCCTTGTGAGCATCCAGGTAAAATCAAAACCCCCAGCAATGCCGCCATCCTTAAAACTCTATATTTTTTCACTATCATTCTCCTGATTTTTTTATAGTATAATAGTACCAGGAAACCAGTGAACAATAAAGTATTCCATTTAATGAAAAAAGGGGAAAAACGAAAGCTTAGCGACACGCTAAACATTTATGAGGATTTTTTTTCATAAGTATGTGCTATTAGCTTGAAAAGTTTGCCTATAAGAAATATAATAAATAAGTCGTCGACTTTAATATATGTCCCAGTAGCTCAGCAGGATAGAGCGACAGCCTCCTAAGCTGTAGGTCGTAGGTTCGATTCCTATCTGGGACGCTAAAGTTTATAAGCCCTGTTATAATGCGGTTTCTCCGTGTTGTAGCAGGGTTTTTTTCTGTTGGTATGACCGTAAAAGCCGTAAATTGCATGTAGGATAAAAGCATTTCTGTACGTAGGAACAGTGATATTCCATTTCACTATTATTTTTCTATGTCTGGAGGTGCTTTTTTTCATGAAGAAACACGTTATTAAACAGCGTGGAACTGCGTTAAGGGAACGGAAATTGGACAGTAAGGCTACGGAAAGTTGCACGATTGAATACACACTGCAAGAAGCCTTAGATATTTTTCTCCGTGCAAAAGTTGCTGAAGGTGTCCGACAGCGAACATTAGGCGAATATGTGTGAAGTGAAAAGGATATTTTCGAAAATTCTTGTTGGACTATAGTAAAAGGGGTTTATCAGTGATAAAGACTGATAAACCCCTAAATTCATTTTATTGAAAATTAATCACTTCTATTTCTTTAATGTTAAAGAGCGTTTCCACGAACCATTCCATTTAAATCCAATAGGGTGTCCTGCAATTATAACACCTAGCACATAAACCCCATCAACAGTTATGTTAGCAGTATCTTTTGTACTGTTCTTTTTACTGAAGGATGCCTTCCCGCCTTTATGTAACCAGTCAACTTCCAAATTAATTCCAGTTAAGTAAGAATCGTAATTAGAAACTGATACAAACTGAGGTTTATTATTAACCAATTTATATTTGTATTTTATTCGAATATTCTTGTATGAACCTAGTACGATTTCCCATTTTGAACTGGTGACCAACAGTTCAAAAGTTTTGAGCCACTCTTTGTAGTAGCAAAAGTTTGCATTCTACCGGAGTTTTCTTCATCTTCAGAAACTGAAATTTCTTCATTTTTTAAAATATATGTTTTAACCTGTCCCATCCGGGTATACAAATACTGTAAGACATTCTCACCAAAGGAGATGATAGTGCATGATGAGTACAATCAGAAGCCAATGGAACAAAGAGAATGACGCAGCGGTGTTTAGTCCCGGTGATCAGCGTTAGAGTCAATTGAAGAGTTGGATGATAATCAAACATGAGAATTACTAGTCTTCTCATCCAAAGGAGGAAGATACGATCATGAGTATTTACAGCCTATGGAATCCAGAGAATGATGAAGCAATTTTCAGTCCGGGTGATCAAAAACCATTCAGTACGCTCATACGAGTAGACTCGGATAAACACACACACACTGACAAAACACTTGAATATGAATTACATGGCACCGTACTGAATGAAATTTAGTCGTAGCAGGAATATACCGAAAAAGGATGGAGCGATTGCTCCATCCTTTTTCTTTTATTTATCGAATTTCAGTTTCGCCAAGGCATCTGCCAATGCAGTATTGATCGGCTCTTCTTTATTTTGCTTTTTCATATAATTGGATACTTCATTTTTGGATACTTTTTGATTTTTATTTTGACCTCTTCGTTTATTGTAAGAAGATAGTTTTTCGTGAAAACCGCATTTACAGGTGAATGTCTGTGCTTCTCCTTGACCGCGCATTTCCATCTTTTTATGACATTGCGGGCATCTGGCATTTGTTACACGTGAAACACTTTTTTTGTGGCCGCAATCACGATCTTGACAGACAAGCATTTTTCCCTTTTTACTATTCACTTCCAGCATCAGCTTGCCGCAATCAGGACATTTCGTTCCTGACACGTTATCATGCTTGAATTTTTGGTCACTATTTTTGATTTCATGGACGATATTTTTGGCGTAGGAGCGCATATCGCCGATGAAAGCCTGTTTTGGCAGCTTTCCTTTTGCTATCGCAGTTAACTTTTGCTCCCATTGAGCTGTCAAAGCTGGAGAACGCAAGTCTTCAGGTGCCAATTGAAGAAGTTGTTTTCCTTTCGAGGTGACATGAAGGCCCTTTCCTCTCTTCTCGATCAGGAAGCTATTGAACAGTTTTTCAATGACATCCGCACGTGTTGCAACAGTTCCAATCCCGCCAGTTTCACCAAGTGTCTTGATGAGCTCTTTGCTTTCCCCTGCCATGAAACGAGCGGGATTTTCCATTGCCGAAAGAAGCGACCCCTCATTGAATGGTTCCGGCGGTTTCGTTTCACCCTCTGTTTGTTTCACAGTCGAAATGGTTAAACTGTCACCTTTTTGAACGTTCGGAAGCAGTTGCTCCGCAAGGCCATCTTTAGCTTCTTCCTCATCGAATTGATGATCATAAACTTCCTTCCAACCTGACTTCAGGATGACCTTCCCTTTTGCCATGAACATCTCCTGCCCCATTTTTGCGGTGATGGTCGTTTGTTCATATTCAAAAGGCGGCATCAATACAGCAAGGAACCTTTTAACGACCAAATCGTAGATTTTCGATTCTTTGTCGCTCAGTTTTCCCGGCAGCGGCGTTTGCTCAGTGGGGATGATTGCATGGTGATCAGAAACCTTGCTATCGTCCACGAACGATTTATTTGTTTTAATCGGGCTGCGCAGGATCCTTGATGCATACTGGGCATATGGTTTAATGCTTACAGCCTGTAATCTTTCTTTTAGCGTATCAACCAAATCCGTTGATAAAAAGCGTGAATCCGTCCTTGGATAAGTCAAGACCTTATGGCTTTCATATAAGCGCTGCATGATCGATAACGTCTCCTTCGCAGAATAGCCGAATTTCTTATTGGCGTCCCGTTGAAGTTCTGTTAAATCATATAAAGAAGGGGAAAAACTTTTCTTATGTGCCTTGTTCACTTCAACCACTTCTGCACTTTTCCCCTTAACTGCTGCAAGAACCTTTTCTGCCTTGTTTTTATCAAATGTGCGGATATCTTTTGATTGGGCATCTTGCCAGACGAGGCGCAAATTGGGTTCTGCAATTGCCGAAACGCCATAATATTTCTTAGGCCGGAACTGTTTTATTTCCTCTTCTTTTTTTGCAATCATCGCAAGTGTCGGCGTTTGGACCCTCCCGCAGGATAACTGGGCATTGTGCTTGGTCGTTAGGGCACGCGTCGCGTTCATCCCAACGATCCAGTCCGCTTCCGCCCTTGCTACAGCAGAGGCAAATAGGTTTTCATACTCCTTGCCATCTTTCAGATTTTTAAATCCATCTTTGATCGCTTTATCCGTTACAGAGGAAATCCAAAGCCGCTTGACCGGCTTCTTCACATTCGCTTTTTCGAGAATCCAGCGTGCAACAAGTTCCCCTTCACGGCCTGCATCCGTTGCAATGATGACATCCTTGACATCATTGCGATTCAATTGTGTTTTAACTGATTGAAACTGTTTGCCTGATTGCTTGATCACGACCAATTTCAAAGTAGGCGGCAACATGGGCAGGTCCTCAAGGCGCCACGTTTTATATTTTTCATCATAAGATTCCGGATCTGCATGGGTAACCAAATGACCCAGTGCCCAAGTGACGATATACTGATCGCCTTCAAAAAAGCCATTCCCCTTTTTCCCGCAATTCAACACTTTTGCTATATCTCTGCCGACCGAAGGTTTCTCGGCCAGTACGACTGTTTTACTCATATTAACATCCTTTCGCTTTTAAACTGGTTCCTCTATTATCTCATATAATTTATGACAGGGCGATAATGCACCATGGCATTGGACCGGTTGGTTCACTTTAAGGATTCCCCGTACCCACATATATGTAAATTAATAGATTAGATAGCATTCCCGTGCAGATTTTAGTATGATGAAACGTAGGGATTTTTTCAAATTAATTGGGAGGTTCAATATAAATGAGCTTACTTTCTATAGATAAATTAGCACACAGCTTTGGTGACCGTACCTTATTCAAGGATGTTTCCTTCCGCCTGATGGCTGGCGAACATGTTGGTCTGGTCGGGGCAAATGGTGTCGGGAAATCAACGATGATGAATATCATTACAGGGCAACTCATCCATGATGATGGCCGGGTCGAATGGACACCTGGTGTCGAATATGGCTATCTTGATCAACATACGATACTTTCAAAAGGTAAATCGATTCGCGACGTCTTACGGGATGCCTACTTGCCTTTATTCGAGCAGGAAAAAGCACTGAATGAAGTTACAGAGAAAATGGGTACTGCCACTCCGGAGGAACTTGAAGAACTCTTGGAACAAATGGGTGAAATCCAGGACAAGCTGGAAGCCGGCGGTTTTTACAATCTGGATATTAAAATTGAAGAAGCGGCCCGCGGTTTAGGGTTGGATGCAATCGGCTTGGACCGTGATGTCTCTGCCCTGAGCGGCGGACAGCGGACAAAGGTTTTATTAGCCAAGCTACTATTGGAACAGCCTGAAGTACTGCTCCTTGATGAACCGACGAACTACTTGGATGTGGAGCATATCCGCTGGCTGAGCAGCTACTTAAAGGAATATCCTAATGCATTCTTACTAATTTCGCATGACACTGAGTTCATGAACGGCGTCGTCGACGTCATCTTCCATCTTGAATTTTCTAAACTGACCCGTTACACGGCAACTTATGAAAAATTCCTTGAGCTGGCTGAATTGAATAAAAACCAACATATTAACGCCTATGAAAAACAGCGTGAATTCATTAAAAAGCAGGAAGATTTCATTGCAAAGAATAAAGCACGCTATTCAACGACCGGACGGGCAAAGAGCCGTCAAAAGCAATTGAATCGCATGGAACGCATCGATCGTCCTGAAACTGCAATGAAACCTACCTTTGACTTTAAAGAGTCACGTGCGAGCAGCCGTTATGTCTTTGAAGGTGAAGATCTGGAAATCGGATATGACCGCCCATTGCTTCCGAAGTTGTCCATGACCATCGAGCGGGGAGAAAAAATTGCCGTGGTCGGCTGTAACGGAGTTGGTAAATCCACTCTATTAAAAACGATTTTGGGTAAAATCGATCCTCTAGGCGGTAAAAGATCACTTGGCGATTTCCTTTTTTCTTCTTATTTTGAACAAGAAGTGAAAGCAGGCGATACGACGCCGATCGATGAAGTATGGAATGCATTTCCGCATCTGGATCAACCGCAGGTACGTGCGATTCTTGCCCGTGTCGGTTTGAAAAACGAGCACATTACACGTCCGATGAGCCATTTAAGCGGTGGGGAACAAGCAAAAGTGCGCCTTTGTAAACTCATGCTTACCGAAAGCAATTGGCTGTTATTCGATGAACCGACAAACCATTTGGATGTCGTTGCAAAAGAAGAACTGAAACGTGCATTGAAAGAGTATAAAGGAACGATTGTCCTTGTATGCCATGAACCTGATTTCTATGAAGATTGGGTAACCAAAGTATGGGATGTAGAGGAATGGTCGGCACAAAATTAATTTTTTTCGGGGATGCTGCAGAAGCGGCATCCCCTTTATTATGGAATAAATAAAAAGCTGACTGAAAACACTCCTTCAGTCAGCTTTCATTCCCTCATCATGCAGCTTAAACTCGTTCCGCCACCAAGGTATATGTTTTCGGAAGACCGATATCATGGATTTTATGATTCGGTTCTTCCTCGAGCACTTTAATAACGAGTCCTGATTGACCTATTGACGTTATAAGTTCCCCGATTGTCCATTTACGCTGTACAACTCTTGAAAGGCTCCCTTTTTCCTCATCCGGCATATGCTTCGAAAATGCGACCTCATTATTTTCGATTGCCGGAGCGAAATAGTTGCCTGTTATTTTATGTTTTTTACCATTTGAAGTAATGAGCTTTGTTGAAATCGGATGAAATTCATGCAGTACGAATCGGCCTCCGGGTTTCAGCATCTTTTTAATTTTTTCAAATAACGGCTGCAGATCTATTAAGTAATGAAGTACACCGAGCTCCATTAAAACCAAATCCTGATTCCCTGATTCATGCTCGAATGATAGCGAAAGGACATCCGAAACGATATACTCGATGGAGACATTGGCGCCACTTGCCAGCTCATTTGCAAACATTGCGTTTTCCTGGGAAAAATCAACAACTTTCACTTCTGCTCCCAATATGGCCAGTGCCACTGCCTTAACACCGTTCGATCCCATCAAATGTGTGATTTTTTTGCCGGATATTTCCCCCATATATTTATAAAAAGGGTGCAGTCTCCATTTTGGGTTTTGTTTGATTTTTGATGCCAATTCAACGGGATTTCCATAACGATTGACAAGCGCTAAATAATTATTCTGGTTCCAGGCTTGTTCATTTTCCGCTGTGAACCCCTTCTGCTCGGCTGATAAGTAAGCATGAATCTCGGCACTGAACTTTCTCATTTCTTCTTCGTATAAATAGCTGTATAACGACCTGCACCAAACCTCCATATCCCCCATCTTTATGGATAAACGATAAGGGTCCGTTTTAATGGTCGTGTTAAACCGGCAGCGAACAGTGACAGAAATCCCATCGACATCCATTAGAAAGAATGCAGTCTCAGGACTTCTTTCAGGCTTTGTTGGCGCGTATTCGGAAAAAAGATCCAAAGCCTCATTAAAGACATCCCATTGTACATCCATGCCGATTTTCTTATATTCATCGATATCCACTCCTTGTACGAAAAGCGCAGATCGACCTGTATATTGGTAGGGAATATTGGCTTGATCCAATATGTTCGCCATTAATGTGATTGCATGATAATAACTTGCCTTCATATGTACCTCCTAAACATCAAAAGAGCATGACAATTATTCTTCCATAGCAAATTTCAAACCGGTACTCGTAATGGCAATCAGCTCTTCATCGTGGCGATCTATGCCATAAACGAGTAATGTAACAAGCATATATATGGCTCTGAACCGGGCTAGGCTCTTTGTTTCCTTTTCGATTTCACCATAGATTTCGAAAAAAGCACTGCGCACCTCTTTTGGGAAATAACTGTATAAAAAGGAGAAATCAATGGCTGGATTCCCGATATGGACATCTCCCCAATCAATTACACCTGCGAGAACGCCTTCGTCATCAAGTAAAACATTCCGGATATGGATGTCTCCATGAACGAGCGAAATCGGATGCTGAACATCCAATTCACCTTCACCTAAGGTTTCAACAAAACCCTTAACTGCATGCGCCTGTTCAAAGTATCCTAGCTTTATTAGATTCGAGACATTTTCCATAAGTGATTTCTTTCGATAGGGTACATCAAGCCTCATCATCCCATCAGGCTGCACACCTAAACGCATAGCCTTTTCGACAGGGAAACTGTGAAGAACCTTCAAAAAGCGGGCAAATCTTTTTGCCGATTCGACCTTTTTTGCTTTTGTTCCTTCTACAGGCAAGTGTCCCTTCACCATTTTATAACCGGTAAAAGGATAAGGATACAAAGTGCTTGGTTTCCCAAAAAAGATTGGTTCAGGGATAGCAAGCGGAAAAGTGCCTGCAATGGAAGGCAAAAGCTGATTTTCCACTTGAATCAACGTAACTGCAATAGGGCGGCGGGGAAAACGGAATACAAATTGCCCATTGATTTGTATGACCGTGTTATCGAAACCCTCCCCAAGTTGCTCGATCTCTTTCAACTCAATTTCCGGAAACTGCAGCATGATCAATTTCCCTGCCAGCTCCAGAGAAACTGGATATTCCGCCAACCAAGGCTTGTTCACTCCCGTCTCCCCCTTTTACCGGTTTCTCCCTCTATTGGGGCTGCTGCCAGATCCACCTCTGCGATTGCTCGCGCCTTGTGTACTAGTTGATCTACGGCTGTCTCTTTGATCTCCTCGTGGATTGTCACGCTTTTGTCCACGGCCGTCTTCCGAGCGGCCACCCCGCGGATTCTCTCTCCTTGGTCCGCGGCCGTTTTCCGAACGAACTCCCCGTGAATCCTCACGTATAGACCCGCGGCTGTTTTCCATCCGGCCTCCACGTGGTTTCTCCCTCTCGACTTCACGATTGTCCGCTTGATTTACAGAACGGTGACTGCCCCGATTCGGTCCTCTCGTATCGATCCGTTCCCGATGTTTCCTTCCCCCTCCCGAACGCGGGCGGCGGGTACCCTCATCGGAAGGGTCTTCATGACGCTTCCTTTTTTGCCTCACCTCATCGGGTTGGAACATTTTCACTCCTTCAATCGTCCTTCTTTCAATTTTCATGGAGATCCCTTTTTCAATATCGCTTAATAGCTGAAGATCCTTCGTTGCTATGAAGGTGACAGCCAAGCCATTCTCACCCGCACGGCCCGTCCGCCCGATTCGGTGGATGTAACTTTCTGCATCCTCGGGAACATCGTAATTAAACACATGGGTTACGCCTTCTACATCAAGCCCTCGTGCAGCAACATCCGTCGCCACTAAATATTGAAGCTTTGCGTCTCTGAAGTTTTTCATGACACGTTCCCGCTTTGCCTGTGAAAGGTCACCATGAAGCTCTTCAGAATTGAATCCAGCTGCCTTCAGGGCATCATTCAATACCGAAACGCGACGTTTTGTACGGCAAAATATGATTGCAAGGTATGGCTGTTCTTCTTTGATCATGTTGATTAATGAAGATTGTTTGGCACGATCGGTCGTCTCGATGACAAGCTGCCTGATTTTCTCGACCGTTACTTGCTCGGCCTTCACAGCGGCAGTTAATGGTTTAGTCATGTAGCGTTTAGCCAATTGATGAACCTGTTCAGGCATCGTCGCTGAAAAGAGCAGCGTTTGGCGCTCCTCTGGAAGCTGTTCCATGATCTCTTCCACTTCTGGTAAAAACCCAATATGAAGCATTTGATCAGCTTCATCCAGCACAAGCGTTCCAGTTTGTGAGAGATCGATGGTGCCTCTTCGTAAATGATCTAATAACCTGCCGGGCGTGGCGACCACCACGGAGATGTTTCTTGTCAGCTTTTTCATTTGCTGCTCGACATCCTGTCCGCCATAAACTGCAAGCACTTGAAGTCCTTCGATTTCATCAGCGAATTTTTTCAATTCAGCAGTGATTTGCAAAGCCAATTCCCTTGTTGGCGTGACGATCAGTGATTGTATGTGGGATGCGGCGGGATCGACTTTTTCCAGGATTGGCAGCAAAAAGGCCAAAGTCTTCCCCGTTCCTGTCTGCGCCTTCGCGATGACATCCCTTCCAGCAAGGATATCGGGTATCGATTTCTCCTGAATCGGGGTAGGGGCGGATATTCCTATTTGCTTTAATATGTTGTTAATCGCCGGGCTGACGCCAAGGTCGATGAATTCTGTCATGTATGGGCCTACTTTCTGAATTTCTTCATTTAATTTACTGATAAATCCACTTAAATGGTAACAGCTTCCTTCATTTCAAGTCATTATCCTTAGTCTAAGCTATTTGTTAGTATATCATTATCTATTTTCGAGAAAACCTGTACCTTAAAATTTTTCATCCTATTGTACTTTAGTTATTTTTCTAATATAATTTATAAGATTTATTATCCATCTATCGAGCTACTTACTTGAAAAAGGGTAAGCATCTCCTCCTTGTAGATTTTTGCAAGGATTTTTTGTATATAAAAAAGGAGTGACCGCATGTTTAAATTAAAAGAACGGAATTCAAATATTAAAACGGAAGTACTTGCGGGGCTTACAACCTTTTTAACACTGGCTTATATCATCGTTGTAAACCCCATGATCCTTTCTGATGCGGGCGTTCCCTTCGACCAGGCATTCACAGCAACCATAATTGCAATAATAGTCGGTACACTATGCATGGCCCTTTTAGCCAATTACCCAATTGTCATAGCCCCGGCAATGGGATTGAATGCGTATTTTGCATACTCGGTATTGGGAACCCATGATATCTCATACACAGTTGCCTTCTCTGCAGTCTTTGTTACCGGTATCATCTTTATCCTTTTATCCCTAACCTCTTTCCGCTCAAAATTGATCGAGGCCATCCCTAATAACTTAAAGCATGCAATCAGTGCCGGAATCGGGCTCTTCATTACCTTCATCGGACTTCGTTTGTCAGGTGTCGTCACACAGCATGAATCCAACCTGGTTACCCTTGGAAGCTTCAGGGATCCCAGTGTGGCACTTACATTGGTTGGTTTGGTCATAACGATCGTACTGATCGTTCGCAATGTGCAGGGAGCGATATTCATCGGAATGATCGTGACTGCCATAATCGCTTTCTTTACAGGCCAATTGGAAATTAACGGTCTGGTTTCCACCCCTTCCTTACCTGAAGGGATAATAGTCGCCAATCCAATCACATCTATCGCCGATGTGATTAACTATGGGCTTTATGGCGTCGTCTTCTCCATTTTGCTTGTCATGCTTTTCGATACGACTGGTGCTTTATTGGGCATTGTCCGTCAAGCTGGATTGCTGAAGGAAAATAAGCTTGAAAAATCCGGCAGTGCCTTCTTTGCAGATTCGATCGGCACTACTGTCGGCGCCATGTTCGGCACAAGCCCGACCGCTGCCTCGGTTGAATCATCAGCTGGTGTAGGAGCGGGCGGCAAGACAGGTTTAACCGCGTTGGTGGTGGCCATCCTATTCTTAATAACCGCCTTTTTCAGCCCGCTGATAGGAGCTGTCTCAAATGTAGCGGCAATCACGGCACCTAGCTTGATCATCGTCGGAAGCATGATGATTAAGAGCATTAATGAAATTGACTGGACACACTTTGATGAATCATTCCCAGCCTTTTTGGTCATTGTCGCCATGCCTTTAACATCAAGCATCGCCAACGGGATAGCACTCGGATTCATCGCCTACCCCATTTTAAAAATGGCTAGAGGGAAATTCCGTGAAGTGCATCCGTTCGTGTACATGTTTGCCGTTTTATTTCTTTACCAACTGATTTTCCTGGCTTGATTATCTTAAGAGGAATCCTTGGTGGTTCCTCTTTTTTTAGCCCCCGCAAAGAAAAAGGAGGATATCCAACTTGTCGTCAGATATCCTCCTATATATTCACTGGTTCATTTGATCAAGAAAATCACCCAGGAGATCGTCAAGATTTTCCTCTTCAGGTTCTGTTTCTTCCTCTTGTTTTGAGGGTTCACTCAAATTCCAATCAAAGTCATCCAAATCTTTCTTAGGCAGGTCCTCCTGGACCTCCACGGGTTCCTTTTCCTCGGGCTCGGCCTGCACATACAATTCCTCACTCAATACATTATTATTCAAAGAGGCAAGCAAGGCCGTAGCGCGTAAAGGATCGGATAAAAGGTGGTACATAATCGTTCCAAGCATAGCTTCTGAGTGGGAATGCTTGAGCCAATCACGCTGAGATTTGCTTAGCTTGTTCGGCATAGGCAGGGCAATCATTTCCCGATCCTGATGGGTGGATTGCCCGACTCCATCGAGAACATACTCAGCAATTTTACTGGAAAAATTCCTTCTTTCCGTTTCCTTCAATTTCTGCAGCTGTCTTAACGTATAGTCTGAGACATCCGAAGGGATACGAAAAGTGATGGCTTGTCCTCTTTTAATTTCAGAAGAAGCTGTTTTTTTCATTCTCTCACCTATTTAATGGAACCCGTTCTTTGTTCTTTCTTCTTTTGCTGTGACTGATTCTGTTCCTTTGCATTCCGGCGATTAAAATCCGAAATCAATTTATAATAGGCGTTTGCCATCATCCAAACGCTTTCCCGTTCATCTTCGAAAAAGTCTATATTGTAGCCATCGAAATTTTGATTCAAGGTTTTCAAGTAGTCTTTCAGGACAATCGATCCCCCGCCTACAAAATAGCAGATTTCCGTTTGTGAATTTTTTTGCCATACGTTTCGAAGGTGGCGATATTGCTTTTTGGCCAGTTCTCCCAAAATACGGTCAACGATATCATGGACGCTTGTCCGGCTTCCGCGAACCATAATATGATTGCGATCATTTTTCTTCGTGATGATTTCGACGACATCGCGCCTGCTATCCAGCTCGACACCATGCTTCTTCCTGATTTCTTCACGAATCGATTCAAGGGCTTCAGCTACTCCCAAATTGAATCCTTGCGCTTTGTCATCGTCAACTTTACGATTTTTAATGACAGCGATATCCGTCGATAATCCACCGATATCCTGAATCAGTATTCTTCTATCTATTAATTCACGGTTAATGATATTCAAATCATTGTCCATGACTAAATTAATGTATGCGGCGAAGCCCTCTGGATAGACTTTCACTTCATCAAATTTGATATTAACCTTCATGCCTTGGTATTTAGGAGTAATTAAAAATTCCACCTGGTGGACTGAACCAAGTAATTTCGAGCGGTACCCGACGTCTTTCCCTTCTTTAACCTCCCGAAGTGGCAAGCCTGTTCCAAGCGTATAATTCGCTTCGACAACGTTATTTACTTTTTTGAACTTATCATTATTCCCTTGCTTGGCAGCATCCAATGCAATAGCCGCAAAAAGCATGACTAATGTTTGGTCTTCTTCTGATTTACTGCTCCCCAAATCCAGCTCTGTTGGGTTATCACTTTTTGTCGCTAAATTTCCGACACGATAAATGGCATTATTGTCTTGCAATGCTGGTGAATGCACTCTAATATGTAACCCTTCCAATGGGTTTTTTTCATCGAGTTCTTCGATTCCTATGACCGGACGATCTTCAATGTCTTTTGCAATGACATTTGGTATATATAGTTCAGACTCTAACTTTCCAAAAATAGCTTTAATTGCAGCATTTCCTACGTCTATTGCTGCGATTCTAGAACTCATCTAAAAACATCCCCTTTTTCATAAAAAAATTTAGGTGGAGCACTCTATTAAGCATAGAAAAGGTTTCTATATTAGTCAATGCTTCATAAGTTGTAGCTTTATCTGTCGAATTGTATTCATTTGTGTACACATTAGGAACAAATATGTACACACGTTATATATAGCCATGTGTACGCATTTGTAAACATGTTTACTTTTATGCGTACAAACTAACTATTTTTGTTTACATGTATACAATATTGCATACAAACAAAAAAACTAACTTTTAATAATCTTCTTCATATAAAAGAAAGCGTAAAAAAGGAGAATTTGGTCATGGTAATAAATTGGACAAACCACTAATGAAACGTATGAAAATATTAAAATCACCGAAAAAATACAGAACTTCCTCAATATCCGTAGCCATATTGGCGCAGCACTTTATCCTTCCTTCGTTTTCTAAGCTAGAAACAAATATACCAACTGATGTCTTAATTGTTGGTGCGGAATTACGGGTATCACTTCAGCTTATCTATTAGCCAAGCAAGGTGTGAAAGCTACATTCATTGAGGCAGACCCTTAATGGAACAACAGGCCACACAACCGCAAAAATCACGGTCCAGCACGGCTTGATTTACGACCAATTTATTACTGATCACAGTGAGGAATAGGCCAGACTATACTATATAAGGAACGGAGCTATCAAAGGATTGATAGAAGAACATTCTATTGAATGTACAAGATGCTTATGCTATACGCAAATACTAATGTTTGGTCCTCCTCTGATTTACTGCTCCCCAAATCTAGTTCTGTTGGGTTATCACTTTTTGTCACTAAATTTCCGACACGATAAATGGCATTATTGTCTTGCAAGGCTGGTGAATGGACTCTAATATGTATCCCTTCCAAGTTTTTTTACATCGAGTTCTTCGATTCCTATGACTGGCCCGATCTTCATGTCTTTTGCAATGACATTTGGTATATATAGTTCAGACTCTAACTTTCCAAAAATAGCTTTAATTGCATCATTTCCTACGTCTATTGCTGCGATTCTAGAACTCATCTAAAAACATCCCCTTTTTCATAGAAAAAATTAGGTGGAGCACTCTCGATAGAAGAGATTTTATATTTGTCGATGCTTCATTAGCTGTAGCTTGTTTTCAAATTGTTTGCAATAGGAACAAATATGTATACACCTTATATATAGCCATGTATACGTGTTTGTAAACATATATACATATTTGTGTACAAACTATCTATTTTCGTTTACATGTATACATATTTGTAAACGAACCAAATAATGTATTTTTTTAGTCTTTCTTCTTACAAAAATAAGCGTATAAATAGTGAATTTGGGTATGGTAATAAATGGACGATTCACTAATGAACTGTATGGAGGTATTCAAATGACTGAAAAAAATACAGACCTTCCCCGATTTCCGGAACCTTATTGGCGCAGTGCGTTGACATTCCCTTCTTTTTCTAAATTAGATACAGATTTAAGCACTGATGTCTTAATAGTAGGCGGCGGAATTACCGGAATCACATCTGCTTACCTACTTGCTAAACAAGGTGTAAAAGTCACACTGATCGAAGCAGGCCAAATCCTTACCGGAACGACAGGACACACTACAGCAAAAATCACGGCCCAGCATGGTCTGATTTACGACCAGTTGATCACTGACCATGGCGAAGAAAATGCCAAGCTTTATTATGAAGCCAATACAGATGGAATGAAGCTGATTAAAGACTTGGTGGAAGAACATTCCATTGAATGTAATTTGACTGCACAGGATGCCTATGTGTACGCAAATACGGATGAATATATAAGCAAAATCCAAAAAGAACTGAGGGCCTATCAAAAACTTGGCATTCGGGGGGATTATGCGGAGAATATCCCTTTCTCCATTCCATGTAAAGCTGCTGTGATAATGAAAGATCAAGCACAGTTTCACCCATTAAAATATTTAACCGCCCTCATTTCGACAATTCTCGATGCAGGAGGCACCATTTATGAACGGACAACGGCAATGAAAATTGAAGACGGCGATCCACCAACCGTTCTGACGGATACGGGACATTCCATCAAAAGCAATCAGGTCATCGTGGCCTCCCACTTCCCCTTCAATGATGAAAAGGGCTTATACTTTGCCCGTGTTCATGTAAGTAGGTCCTATGTGCTTGGCATCAGGACTGAACAGGAGTATCCAGGCGGGATGTATTACAGTGCAGACAGCCCTAGCCGCTCCCTTCGCTATACGGAATTGGACAATGGGGAAAAACTTATACTTGTTGGCGGAGATGGCCATAAAACAGGCCAGGGAATCTCGACGATCGAGCATTATGAAGCACTGAAGGACTTCAGTGCCCAGTATTTCGATGTGAAAGACATTCCCTACCGCTGGTCGGCACAGGATATCGTGACACCGGATAATATCCCCTTCGTCGGTCCAGTGACAGCCAACCAAAAAAACGTACTGATAGCTACCGGCTATGCGAAATGGGGAATGACGAATGGATCGATTGCCGCCAGGATCTTAACTGACCGGATTTTGCAAAAAGATAACCGGTATGCGGAATTGTATGATCCTGCCCGTTTAAAAGGCGTGAAGAATATTCTTCAAGATAATGCTGATGTGGCTAAGCATCTCATCAAAGGCAAATTGGCTGTCAATCATAAAACGCCGGAAGACATAGGAATTGATGAAGGAGCAATCGTGAAGGTGGATGGAGACAAAGCTGGGTGTTACCGTGACCATGATGGCCAGCTTCATATTGTTGATTCCACATGTACACACATGGGGTGTGAAGTTGCCTGGAATAGCGGCGACCGTACTTGGGATTGCCCATGCCATGGCTCCCGCTACTCCATCGCTGGTGAAGTGTTAAATGGTCCTGCTGTCGAACCATTGAAGAAAATTCGCTAACTGCCAATTTGTGATTTTATCTAATAGTCGACTGGGCCCGCCGTTTTCCTTATACTGAAGTTACTGCATGGTTGAATGGCTGCAAATAACTCTGAAAAGGAATGAATCGAACATGAACGGTAAAAACCGGAAAGATATTACCCCAGGTGCCTCTGTGGACATTGTACTTAAAGCAGATCAACGCACCGGAAAACTGACAAGTGGCACTGTAAAGGATATTTTAACCAACTCCAGCACCCACCCTCATGGAATTAAAGTAAGATTGACTGATGGCCAGGTGGGCAGGGTTCAAGTCATTCATAAGTAATGTGCACTCGGTCCAGGCCGAGTGTTTTTTTGTGATTGTTCGATGAATTAATGACAAAGGGGGATATTTCAATCATGTTTCCCATTTATAATTCGTACAATAGGGGTGAGATTATCTCTATAAAAAGGCTGGTGTCAAAATGAATCAAGAATACAATGCCCCCTTTAGGGATCATTACCGCACCGATGAACATATATTGAAAGTTTCCGGCTCAGAGACGCTATCTGCTGCTCCGGATCAAGCCACGATCACCCTTGGAGTCATAACAGAGGATGAGGACCCGCAAAAGGCCCAGCAAGCCAATTCCCAAGCAATCGCAAATGTCATCGTATCACTTAAATCCGCGGGCATTCCCGAAGAGCAATTGAAAACGAGTGATTACAGAATCGATCCACAATATGATTATATTGACGGAAAGGAATTGTTCAAGAACTACAAAGTCCAGCACATCATACAAGCCCAAACGACCGACATCGAGAAAATAGGCAGCATAATCGACACGGCCGTCAGAAGCGGTGCCAATTCAATCACCAGCATCCGCTTCTCTTTATCCAATCCAGATGCATACTATAACCAGGCACTTTCTCTCGCTTTAAAAAATGCATACGAAAAGGCTCTTTCCATGGCTCGAACGCTAGGAATCTCATTGAACCCAGTCCCTAATAGGGTTGAAGAACTATCTGAAACGGCAACTCCAATGCTTTTTCAAACAAGTACTCTTTCAAAAATGGCGACTACCCCGATTCAGCCTGGTGAATTGAACATAACTGCCTCAGTAAGGGTGGAATACTCGTACTAGCACTCACTTAATTCCATCATAAAAACCCCCCCTTAACCTAAAGGGGGATTCAGACTGTAGACAAATTAGAGAAGAACTAATTTACTTTCAATTCGGTTAAAAAGGTTCCAGGTGATTTCAGAAATCCGCTCCCTTTCCATCGACTGTCTGCCAAGACTCCTCGCCGGCAAGCGTCCCCGGGGTCTCAGCTAGCCAGTTATTCGGCAGGAGTGTCGCAAATTTCTTCAATCTAGTAAGGGTTTCATTCCTATAATCATGTTAAAAATATGCAGGATAATTCAGTATTCCACTAAAATCATGGTTCTAGGATGGGCGCAAACGGAACCCCCCCTTGGCAACCCAAAGGGGGGTTTTTCATTTTAAAAGACTACCGTTTTATTTTCATGAACAATGACGCGGTCCTCCAAATGCCATTTAACGGCACGTGCCAGCACCCGGCGTTCAGCAGAACGACCGATTTTCTTCATATCCCCGGCAGAATCACGATGGTCCACACGTTCGATATCCTGCTCGATGATTGGACCTTCATCCAAATCATTCGTCACATAATGGGAAGTCGCCCCAATCAGCTTAACACCCCTGTCATAAGCTCGTTCATAAGGCCGTGCTCCAATGAAGGCAGGTAAAAATGAATGATGGATATTGATGATCCTGTTCGGATGGGCCGCTACGAAGTCCGGCGTCAATATCTGCATATACCTGGCCAATACAATAAGGTCCACTTTGAATTCTTCCAAAAGTCCAAGCTGTTTAGTTTCCACTTCCTTACGTATATCCTTATTGGCAGGAATGTAATAAAACGGGATGCCCATCGATTCGACAATTTCCCTCGTATCTTCATGATTGCTGATGACCAGTGCAATGTCAGCCAATAAATCCCCGCTTTGCCACTCCCATAGCAATTCCAAAAGGCAATGGGGTTCCTTTGAAACGAAGATTGCCGTCCTCTTCAGATCACTCACATGATTAAATGTCCATTGCATCGAGAATGCTGTCGAAACTTCCTGGAATGCCAGTTGCATATCCGCTGCCTTGTCATTCAATCCTGGACAATCGAACTCGATCCTGGTGAAAAAGGTACCGCCCTCAGGATTCATCGAATACTGACTCAATTCAACAATATTTGCATCATATTCTTTAAGAAAAGCCGTAACTGTCGAAACAATTCCCGGCTGGTCCGGACATTTTATAATTAAACGGCCTCTATCTTGATTTCTTTCGCGATATTCCTGTAACTGCTCTTGCACAAAGTTGCTAACCATTTTCCCAACTGCCCTTCTTCTATTTTGCTATATTATACTTCAATTCATGGCCAAAATTAAAGTCAGTCAATCAAATCGGGACTTTGTTGGTAGACAAAATCAACATTGCCTAAAATACTCCACAGTTTTATCCCATCCCATTCATTAGATACGGTTATCATCAGTTTTTCGCTTTCGATAGCTAAATCATCAGCCTGAATTGTTTCAAATTTATCTCCAGAGCTGAATCTATCCTAAATTTCTTCACCTATTAAATAATGTTTGTCATTTTTTCAGGAAATTACATGTAATTTGGAAGGAAATGAAGGCAAAGGACGAGAACCTTTATGAAATGCATAGTGAAGGGGGATTCTTGAATGAAATGTCGGTATGATCTGGACAACCTTTTTGGTTTCAGTTTTATTTTCCATAGTTAATAAGGTTATTCATTGCCTCATAAGGGTATAGACCATTCTATTAGTTTTTTTCAAAGGGGGAAATGAAATTATCATGAAATCATCCGTTACATTCATTGTATCCATTCTGGCTGTTCTTGGTCTTCTGTCCGGCTGTGCCGAAAAGGACCAGCTGGAGGACGGGAGTAAGCTGATCAATGAGGACCAGTTTGTTTTCGCTGCCTCAGGTGAATTCAAGCCATTCAGTTATGTCAATGATGACATGACCGTAACCGGATTCGATATTGAAGTTGGCGATGCAATTGCAAAGGAACTCGACCTAGAACCTGTGCCTAAACGGATAAAGTTCAAAGGTATTGTGGAAGGTGTTAAAACCGGTCGGGCAGATGCCGCGGTTGCCAGCCATACAATCAATGAAGAACGAAGTAAACATGTTGCCTTCTCGACCCCTTATTACTACTCAGGTCCTCAAATTTTCGTCCGCCCGGATAGTGATATTAAAACGGTTGAAGATTTAAAGGGTAAGGAAGTTGCGGCTTCTAAAGGCTCCACGTACGCAACGACAGCAGAAAAATATACAACCAATGTAAAAACCTATGACAGTGATATCACCGCCCTGAAAGCATTGAGCGGAGGGCGTCATGATGCCGTCATCACCGACTTCGTAACCGGCAAGGAAGCCACCAAGGAAGGTTTCGACATCGAAGGAAGGCAATTGATCGAACGAAGCGAGCAGGCCATCGTACTGCCTGACGACAACCCTCAGCTGCTTGCACGCATCAACGAAGCTCTTGAAAACCTCCGTGAAGATGGAACGCTTGCTGAAATCAGCAAAAAGTATTTTGGTGAAGACATCACAACTAAGCCTGAATAAAGATTGATAGAAAGGGAGTCATTACATTGCCAAGTTTTTCACATTTTTTTGATACATTATTTAGCTCCTCGGACGTATTCATCCGGGCCATGCTCCTCACATTGGAACTGACGGTAGTCTCCATATTGGTGGGTATCTTCATCGGTTTGCTATTTGCACTATTAAAAATATCCAATATAAAAATTCTTGCATGGATTTCAGATACATATGTATTCCTGGTACGGGGAACGCCTTTAATCGTACAGATATTCATACTCTATTTCGGTATCAGCAATCTCTTCTTACTGCCGGACTTCTGGGCTGCGTCACTTGCCCTGGCTTTCCATAATGGAGCTTATATCTCAGAGATTTTACGTGGTACGATTCAATCCATCGACAAAGGCCAAATGGAGGCCGGACGCTCCCTTGGCATGAGCAATTCGCTCACCTTAAGGAGAATCATCTTGCCTCAAGCCTTCCGCCGCGCATTGCCGCCGCTTGGCAACCAATTCATCATCGGACTGAAGGATTCATCACTGGCAGCCTTCATATCCATGAATGAGCTGTTTAATGTAGCCACTACGTTGGGCTCGAATAATTTCGATGAAATGACTTATTTATTGATTGTAGCTGTCTACTACTTGATTCTAGTGGCTTTCCTGACCATTATCGTCAATTTATTCGAAAAGAAACTGTCCATCAGTGATCGATAGGGGGAATTGAAATGGAACAAAAAGAAATGATTCGCATTAGGAATTTAAATAAATCGTATGGAAACCTGCATGTACTTAAAGATATCGATATGAAGGTACTCGACAGCGATGTTGTCTGTCTGATCGGACCAAGCGGTTCCGGAAAAAGCACCCTGCTCCGCTGTTTGAATTATTTAGAGAAGAAAGACAGCGGCCAAATCCTCATTGAAGGAACGGAAATCAATCCTGGTACCCATGATATTAATAAAATCCGCGAGAAAGTCGGAATGGTTTTTCAGCATTTCTACCTCTTCCCGCATATGACCGTACTGGAAAATGTCATCGAAGCACCGACACATGTCAAAAAAGTCCCTAAGAGCCAAGCGATTGAAGAAGCAAAGACATTGCTTGCCAAAGTCGGTTTATCAGATAAAGCGGATGTCTATCCAAGCAAGCTCTCAGGCGGGCAGAAACAGCGTGTTGCCATCGCCCGCGCCCTTGCCATGAAACCTGATATCCTGCTCTTTGATGAGCCTACCTCGGCTCTGGATCCCGAACTTGTCGGTGAAGTTCTTGCCACGATGAAGGAACTTGCCTTGGAAGGGATGACAATGGTAGTCGTTACACATGAAATGAGCTTTGCACGTGAGGTCGGGGATTGGATTGTCTTCATGCATAATGGGCGGGTTGTCGAAAGCGGACCGCCAAAAGAATTCTTCACCAATCCAAAAGAAGAACGTACAAAAGAATTTTTGCAAACGACGGTTTTTTGATTTTAATTCTAAAATCTGTCTGCTAGCGCGATTATAAGCAATACAGGTGTGAATTCCTGTATTGCTTTTTTTAGATGAAAAAGGTTTAATTTGTTTCTTTAATGTCCAGTTTGGTCGTTCCCTAAATTACATGATCAAAGTTTCAGGGATATTTCCGCTCGGATTGTACAAACTAAATACTTGATGAATTGTTTCAGATAAACCGTGATTCCGGCTCGAACATGGAAAAATATCTGTATTTATGGTATATATACAGGTAAAATTAAAAGAAGTATATAAATGAAAGAGGTCGAATTCAGTTGGAAAATAACTCTTCGAATTTTATTAAAAATATTATAAAAGATGACCTAGAGTCCGGAAAACATGATCATGTCATCACCCGCTTCCCTCCTGAGCCGAACGGATATTTACATATCGGGCATGCTAAATCAATCATCTTGAACTTTGGGGTGGCTGATGATTTCAATGGGAAAACCAACCTTCGTTTCGATGATACGAATCCATTGAAAGAGGATATTGAGTTTGTAAACTCCATTAAGGAAGATGTAAAATGGCTCGGTTACGACTGGGATAACCTTTTCTTCGCTTCCGACTATTTTGATGAAATGTATAAAAGAGCTGTGCTGCTCATCAATAAAGGACTGGCATATGTGGACGACCTTAATGCCGACCAAATCCGTGAATATCGCGGAACGCTGACAGAGCCGGGAAAAGACAGCCCCTACCGCAATAGAACCGTTGAGGAAAATCTTGAACTATTTGAAAAGATGCGCAGCGGCGAATTCGAAAACGGCACAAAAGTATTGCGTGCAAAAATCGATATGAGCTCACCTAACATTAATTTGCGTGATCCCGTCATATACCGTATCTCCCATACTGAACACCATAATACCGGCAACAAATGGTGCATCTACCCAATGTATGCCTTTGCCCACCCGATTGAAGATGCCATCGAGGGAGTCACACACTCCATTTGTACGCTTGAGTTCGAAGATCAACGCCCTCTTTATGACTGGATCGTTGAGAATTGTGAAATGGAAAGCAAACCAAAGCAATATGAATTTGGCCGTCTTAACCTGACCAACACAGTAATGAGCAAGCGAAAACTGAAGCAGCTTGTCGATGAAGGCTTCGTGGACGGCTGGGACGACCCGCGGATGCCTACTGTTTCAGGCTTGCGGAGACGCGGGTATACACCCGAAGCGATACGTGCATTCTGCCAAGAGATAGGTGTCGCCAAAACAAGCGGTATCGTGGACTCTCAAATGCTTGATCATTTCGTGCGGGAAGACTTAAAGCTGAAGGCTCCACGGACTATGGCCATCCTGAACCCGCTTAAAGTGGTCATCACCAACTATCCGGAAGGCGAGATAGAGTGGCTGGATGCTGAGATCAATCCGGAAGTACCGGAAATGGGTACACGCCAAATCCCGTTTTCACGTGAAATATATATCGAACAGGACGATTTCATGGAAAACCCGCCGAAAAAGTATTTCCGACTTTTCCCGGGCAATGAAGTCCGTTTGAAACATGCTTATTTCATTAAATGTGAAGAAGTGATAAAGGACGACGCCGGTAACGTCATTGAACTTCGCTGCACATACGATATTGAAACGAAAAGCGGATCGGGCTTCACTGGCCGTAAAGTGAAAGGTACATTACACTGGGTCGAAGCTTCACAAGCGGTTTCAGCAGAATTCCGCAACTTTCAGCCGTTAATCTTGGATAAGGAAAATGATGAAGAGGAAGAAAAATCATTCCTGGACCGGGTAAACCCTGATTCAATCGAAATTCTACAAGGATTTGTCGAGCCTAACATGAAAGATGCTAAGCCTCAGGATAAATTCCAATTCTTCAGGCATGGCTATTATAATGTTGATTCAAAACTCACTGCGGCCGATCACTTGGTCTTCAACCAAATCGTCGGGTTGAAAAGTTCATTCAAGTTATAGAATCACGAAAAAGAACCAGATTCCTAGCGGATCTGGTTTTTTTCATTAACTGCACCCTTCTCGTATAGCTTGATCCCTTGCTTGGAAAGGGCCTGTTTAAGAGTACTATGTGTCGAAACCTGACTAAAATCAAGGCCTAACTGAATCGATGTCTGGGCCACTTCAGGACGAATCCCGGAAATGGTCGATTGAATGCCTAACAGGTTCAGGGTACTTATCAATTGATAGATTTGTTGGGCAACCATTGTATCCAAAAGGGAGACTCCCGATAAATCGATGAATAAGTGTGTGATATTTTTGCTAATGCATTTGCTTGGAGTCCCATTCAAAATTTCCTTAGCCCGATAGGTATCGATTTCACCGATTAACGGCAATACCGCAATGGCATCAACAATGGGAATGACCGGAGCGCCCAGTTCATTAATCAGCTCCTGTTGAGCTGACAAACGTTCTTTTGTCAAAAGGTAATACTGCTCGGTGAACTCACGGTTCAATTGATCGAAGGCACGATTAATAAGCCGGCTCCACCGGATGATTATTTCTTTCGTTATCTTCGTATCCATGAGCATATAATCAGTGATGAATGCCCAATATGTTTCACGTACCTTATTAAGCGCTTCCAACACTTCGTAAATGGGGGTGTCCGATTCAACCCTGCTTTTCGCGACAAGTGTGGCCCACTGCTCCATCATTTCAATAAAAGCAGTTTTATCTTCAAGTAAAGCACTTGTCACTGTCTTGATGGTCCATGTATTCTGTTCCCTAAGCAGCTTTTCGATTTCCTCATTAGAATCTATTGAATAGATGGACCCAGACTGCTTTTCCCTTAAAGCCAGCCAGTTTTCCGTAATCTTCGACGAGTTATCAAGGATATATCGATATAAATTTTCATCTATTTTATCCATTTGTTTTCCCCTATCTCCCTAGTTATTTCATTTTGAATAGTATTAATAAATCTCCATATCCCGCTTTCTCCATTTCATTTCTGGGAATGAATCGAAGGGCCGCAGAGTTTATGCAATATCTCGTGCCTTTAGGACTTGGACCATCGGGAAAAACATGTCCAAGGTGTGAATCGGCATCCCTGCTGCGTACCTCGGTCCGGGTCATTCGGTGGCTGAGATCCATTTTTTCATTGACACTTGCCGACATGATGGGCTTCGTGAAACTTGGCCACCCACAACCGCTATCATATTTATCCCGCGAATTGAATAGGGGCTCCCCAGAAACGACATCCACATAAATGCCTTCTTCAAAGTGATCCCAATAGGCATTATCGAAAGGCGGCTCCGTGCCATTTTCCTGGGTGACATGAAACTGGCTCTCCGTTAAGGTCTTTCTAAGGTGTGCATTATCCTTAGGCCAATTTTCTTTAATGAAAGCATCCCGGCCTGAGCCTTTACGGTACAATGCATAGCGAAATTGATTTTTCCGATAGAATTCTTGATGATACTCCTCAGCGGCGTAAAATTGCCCCGAGGGTAGAATACCCGTAACAATAGGTTTCTTAAACCGCCCGCTTATCATTAAATCTTCCTTCGATTGTTCTGCTTCCCGTTTCTGACGTTCATTAAGATAGAAAATGGCTGCCTTATATTGCTTTCCCCTATCCGAGAACTGTCCATCGTCATCCGTAGGATCGATTTGCTGCCAGAATATCTCTAATAACGTTTTATAGGAAATGATTGATGGGTCGAATACCACTTGAACCGCTTCGACATGATCAGTCGCACCGGTAATCACTTGTTTATAACTTGGAGCGGCAAATTCACCGCCTGTATAACCTGATGTCACTGAAATGATACCATCCATTTCATCAAAGGGAGCAACCATGCACCAAAAGCAGCCTCCTGCAAAGATAGCTGTTTCTTTTCCATCCATCGTCATCCTAAAACTCCCCTTTCACGCCTGTCATTTTATGTATTATATACCAGCAAGCCAAGCACCTTCAAATTCAAAAATTCTACCTTTGCGTAACAAACATAAAAGAGGCACTTAGGAGTAAACCCAAGTGCCCTTTTATGTTAAATCCGTTATTTAAAGTATCACACTTACAATGATCGCTGATAGGATGCTGACAAGAGTCGCTCCATATAGCAGCTTCAAACCAAAACGGGCTACAACATTTCCCTGTTTTTCATGAAGACCTTTGACTGCACCGGCAATGATACCAATTGATGAGAAATTAGCGAATGAAACCAAGAAAACCGAAACGATCCCTATCGTCCTTTCGCTCAAGGCAGCTGATGCTTCCCCTAAGCTCAGCATGGCAACGAATTCATTGGTTACCAGTTTCGTCGCCATGATTCCGCCAGCAGTCACGGTTTCTGAAATCGGTATACCCATGATAAAGGCAAACGGTGCAAAGATATACCCCATGATGTCTTGGAAGCTGATACCGAAAATCATGTCGAATATACTGTTGATCCCGGCGATTAAAGCAACGAAACCAATTAACATCGCCGCTACAGTGATGGCAACCTTGAACCCATCCATGATATATTCCCCAAGCATTTCGAAGAAAGACTGCTTCTCTGCCCCTTCTTCAACAGGGAGAATATCCTCTTCATCCGTTACGGTATAAGGATTGATAATGGATGCGATGATAAATCCACCAAACATGTTAATAACAATGGCCGTCACGACGTACTTTGGTTCAATCATCGTCATATAAGCACCGACGATCGACATCGATACAGTTGACATGGCTGATGCACAAAGCGTATACATACGAGATGGCGGAATGGCACCGAGTTGTTTTTTCAAGGTTATGAAAACCTCGGATTGGCCTACTATTGCTGATGCAACCGCATTGTAAGATTCCAATTTACCCATCCCATTCACCTTACTTAGAACGAATCCAATCCACTTCATGATGAACGGAAGGATCTTGAAGTGCTGTAAAATCCCGATTAATGCTGATATGAATACGATAGGAAGAAGGACATTTAAAAAGAAGGGCGATGCTCCTTCGTTTACAATCCCGCCAAATACAAAAGTGATCCCTTCATTTGCCCATTCCAAAAGTTTTCCGAAACCATCGGCAATTGAATTGATGATGACTAAACCAAACTTCGTGTTTAATAATAAATAAGTTAAAACAAGCTGAATGACCACCATGAGGATGATCGGTTTAATTTTAACTTTCTTCCGGTCACTGCTGACTATGATAGCTAGTCCAAAAACGATAAGCAGTCCTAAAATTGCAATCAGAAATTTCATATATTCTGCCTCCACTAAGGGTGAATTTAATGTTCGTGCATTAATAGTAGGATACCCTCAAATAATTTATGCAAACGTTTTCTCTTTCATCCAAAATACATGTACGTACCTCTCCAGAAGTCTATATTAAACTAATATTTTTTTAAGTGCAATTATTATTTCCCTTTTTAAAATAACAATTAGTGACAATAATGGGTTTCGTGAATAAAAAAGAAGGCTCCCCTTCGAAAGGAACCTCCTCTTGCCTCATACCGACTATTCAGGCAGCTGTTTTTCTGGATATCACCGTTGTCGCTAATCCAGTGACTCCAATTACAAAGATGATGATGGAAGCGGCCAAGCCACCTGCCCCTTGATAAAAGTCGATGAATTTCCCAGCAAAAGAGCCTCTGCCTTGGAAACCGCCGCCACTTGGCATTTCTCCTGAAGTCCCGGAACCATTAGGCTCCCCTTGCGGAGTGCCCTGCGTATCATTAGTTGCCGTTTCCATCGATGAATCATCTGTCTCCGTACTGCTACTAGCCGATTTTTCCGTATTATCCGAATCTGTTGTATTGCTGCGGTCGGCAGGCTGACCCATCACCGCCTGTCGATTCATGGGCTCATTGCCGCTGCCATCCACATACATCATGATCCCGATGACTGCTTGGGCCATTAATAGGACCGAAACTAATATTCCAACCAAAAAGTGTAACCTGCCAAGTCTTTTCATCAATGATTCTCCTCCGAAAATAAATGTATTTATAAGATGATTATCTAAAAAGACCCTTAATTTTCCCTTAAGAAGCAAGGAAGAAAGTAAGAGTCTTTTTCGTATTGGATGGCAGCTAATTTTTCCTTTGATTTCTCGGAAAAGTGATTTCAAAACGGGTCCGTTCATTCTGCTCACTTGTAACCTTGATGTTCCCTTGATGTGTGTTTACAATCCATTTGGCTATGGATAGACCTAAGCCAGAGCCTTCATTTGCCGAACGGGATTGCTCCACTTGGTAAAAACGGTTAAAAATCAAGGGGAGTTCTTCCTGTGGAATGCCTATTCCATTATCTTCTACAGTAAGAATGATGGATGAAGCATTCTTGATGCAGGATAGGGAAATTTCCCCGCCTTCCTCGGTGAATTTCATGGCATTATCCACCAAGATCACCAATAGCTGATGAATTCTCTCTTTATCCCCATGAAACACTACCTGTTCGGGAGCATGGCTAATGATTGATTTCTCTTGAAAAGAAGCTATATCCGTATACTGTTCCACGATATCCATAAGTAGATCATCAAGGAAAAAGTTCGATTTCTTAACCTCCATTTGATTCGAATCCGTTCTGGTCAAGGTCAAAAGTCCGTTAACAAGCTTATTCAATCGGCGGACTTCTTTCGAAATGATGGATATATCAACGGCTTTTTCCTCGATTGTCGCGTTAGGTGATTGAAATAGCAAATCAGCCCGCGATTGAATGACAGCAAGCGGCGTTCGAATTTCATGCGAAGCATCCGAGACAAACTGCTGCTGCTGATCCCAGGATTTCTTGACCGGGATCAAGGCCCGTCCTGCCAGAAGATAGCCAGCGCCCACCGCCACTAGACTTCCAATTCCTCCACCAACAAACAATATGAGCAGCAAGCGATCGAGCATTTCCTTTTCTGTATCCACATTCCTGATGAATTGTACGGCCATCTGTCCATACCCCGTATCGACCTGGGTGGAAAGGGCCCGATACGTGTATCCATTCACTGAAATTTCTTCAATGTCATCAAAAGTTTTAGGGAAAAACTTTGGTTCATTGACCTTAAAAAAATTATCTACACTCAGTCTTGGCTCAATGATCGTATCATCCGGCCCCCAAACGATGACGCTTGGCCCCGGTCCTAAGAGAAACTCACCTTGCGGACGTCCGCCTGGCATGCCGCCATTATTGAAATCCCGGTAATCCTTTATAAGTGAATCATTGACATCCTTATAGATCTGGTCTTCCGTATAGAAATAAATCGTTCTGCTTAATATGGCTATTAAGACAATAAAGACGATAGAATTCAATATTGTTAGTTGAAGCCTTGTTTTTTGGAACATAATGATCCCCTTATGGTTGTTTTAGCATATAACCAATACCCCGAACGGTTTGAATATCTTTATGATAATTGAAAGGTTCCAATTTTTTTCTAAGGTGATGGATGAACACTTCCACAATGGCAATCGTCGTATCTGAATCAAACCCCCAAATGCGGTCGAAAATCTGCTCACGGGTCAATATTTTCCCATTATTTTGAATCAGGTATTCCAGTAATTCAAACTGTTTCAAGGTCATTTTAATGACCTTTCCATCAACCAAAATATCCTTTTCTTTTTCCAACAGTTCAATATTACGGTATTTCACATGCTGTTCTAGCGAAATAATGCCACTCCTTCGAAGCAGGGCACGAATCCTGGCCTTAAGTTCCGGTGCCTGAAACGGCTTGACTAAATAATCATCGCCACCCATTTCCAACCCTCTGACACGGTCCTCAAGTGCATCTTTTGCCGTCAAAAACAAGACACTTGTATCTATTTTTGCTTCCCTGATTTTCCGTACGATTTCAAATCCATCGATCCCCGGAAGCATTACATCCAAAATGATGATATCGTAAATACTTTGTTGAGCCATGAATAGCCCATCTTCCCCATTATCCGCTGTATCGACTTCATATTCATCCGTCAAAATCTGTCGGATCGACTCTAATAATGAAACATTATCTTCTACCACCAAAACCTTCATGCAGGGTACCTCCCAACCGCCTCAATTGTGATATATGTTGATTTTATCCTTTTTCATATGCAAAAGAAAGCGGGCTTTTAATGCCTGCTTTCTTTCAAAATGGTATGTTCATTCGTGACGCAGTGCCTGGATTGGATTTAATTTGGATGCCTTATTGGCAGGAAATACACCAAACATTATCCCGATTAAAATGGAGAATAAAAAGGCAAACAATGTCACCGTCCATGAATAACTAATCGTTAAACTTGAAAAAGCTGAAATCAATTTTGCGATTCCCAAGCCAATTCCAACTCCCAACAGTCCCCCGAAGCAGCTCAGGACCATCGCTTCAATTAAGAACTGAAGAAGAATCGACTTCCGATTTGCCCCAATTGCTTTTCTAATCCCGATTTCCTTTGTCCTCTCCGAGACGGAAACCAACATGATATTCATGATCCCGATTCCGCCTACCAGTAACGAAATACTGGCAATACCGCCAAGCATGAGTGTGAACGTGTCCGATACAGAGCTCATTGTATCCATCAGATCTTCTTGATTGGACACCGAGTAGTTATCACTCTGTTCTGGGAATGATGTGGTCATCGCACCTTGTACCTGGTACATTGCCCTATCCATGATATTCTCGTTCTCAGCTTTTAAATAGACGGTTCCGATTGTCGTGCTGCCTGTAGCCCTTTCGGCAGTGGTGATAGGTGCAATGATGACATCATCCCCGCTCGATCCCATTGAGGTGCCTACCGATTTCAGGACACCGATCACGCGATAGGAAACACCACCGATAAGCACGTTCTGGTCCACGGCTTTTTGATTTTCAAAAAGCGTGGTGGCTGCATCCGACCCCAGGACAACGACCTTGGAGCGTAATTCCGTTTCCATATCCGTCAAAAACCGGCCTTGACTGAGCTCTAGATCCCTGACTGATAAGTAGGATGAAGTTGCACCGGTCATTGAAACCTGCGCCGTAGCTTCTCCGTTCTTGGCATAAACGCGTCCAGTGACCACAGGCGCCACTTCCGTTATCCCGCTCAGCTCTCTAAACTGTTCAATTGTATCATCCGTCAGCTCCACGGAGTCGGTATCCGTGACACTTACCGTTATCAGGTTCGTTCCCAGGCTATTGATTTCATCCTGAACGGACTTTGAAGAACCTTGCCCAATCGAAACCAGAACGATTACGGAGGTAACTCCAATTATGATCCCAAGCATGGTTAAAAATGCTCTGACTTTATTGGTTTTGATACTGCGTATAGCCATCTTCATTGATTCGCTCAGGTTCAATCCAATCACCTCCGTTTTCAAATAGCTGACCATCCTGTATCCGGACGACACGAGTCGCTTCTTTAGCCACTTCCAAGTCATGGGTTATAAGAATGATTGTTTGTCCCTTCCCGTTCAATTCTTTCAGCATCTGCAGCACTTCTTTACTCGTTTTACTATCAAGCGCCCCCGTCGGCTCATCTGCCAATAAAACGGGAGGATTACCGGCAAGTGCCCTTGCAATCGCAACTCTTTGCTGCTGTCCACCCGACAGTTGGGTCGGCAGATGATTCTTCCGGTCACCAAGGCCCACCATATCAAGGCACGCATTGGCCACTTCTCTTCTTTCCTTCACGCTTGCCCCTCTATAAACCAGGGGAAGTTCGACATTCTCCAACGCTGTCAGTTTTCCCAACAAATTGAAATTTTGAAAGATGAACCCTATTTTAATATTACGAATGGCAGCTAACTCATTATCCTTCATCTTTTCCACTTCTTTACCATCAAGAAGATATTCACCTATGTCAGGCTTATCAAGGCAGCCAATCATATTCATGAACGTCGATTTCCCTGACCCAGAAGGACCGATGATCGAAATGAAATCGCCTTTATCGATTGTAAGACAGACATCCTGAAGTGCCTTGACCGTTTCACCGCCTAATTCATATGATTTAGACATGTTCTTAATTTTTATGATGGGTTTCGCCATTTTACTGACCTCCCTTTCCACTCGGCATTCCGCCACCGCTTGGCATCCCGCCGCTTGGCATTCCGCTGCCGCTCTGCATTCTTATCTCGCCTCCTTGGCCTCCCCTCATTCCTTCGCCGCCGCTGCCAGTGGAGCTTTCATTGATGGTGATAGGCAAGGAAACAAACTGTCCCTCTTCAAGCCCTGAAGTTATTTCAATATATCTATCGTTGCTGATTCCAGTCTCAACCACTTTCTTTGTACTGGCAGCTCCTTCAGTTGTACCGGATTGTTGTATATTCACATATTTCTCTTCCCCGTCGATTTGGACTGCTTCAATCGGAACATATAAAGCATCTTTTACACTATTCGTCAAAATGCTCACCTCAGTCGACATCCCAATTTTTATATCGCCGGGTTCGTCAATTTTGATAGTGACATCGAATGAAGAAACTCCATTCTCATATGTACCTTCCTTTGCTACACTGGTTACTTCCCCCGTAAACGTTTCATCTTCAAAAGCACTGGCTTTAATTTCAACCGTTTGTCCTTTTTTAACACTTGGAACATCCAATTCATCAACACTGATCGTGGTTTTCAATTTTTTATAATCCGTGACATGTGCCAACACTTCACTGCTTGATACACGATCCCCTTCTTCAACTTCCATTGTTGTAACGGTACCATCGAATGGGGCCGTTATCGGGTCACTTCCATCCGTGAAGGTAATAAGTTCATCACCTTTCTCAACCAATTCATTCTTCTCTACAAGGACTTCGTCCACTTCACCCGTTACGGAAGATGTAATGTCCTCACTATTGATTGCAGCGACCGATCCGGAACCGCTTATTTGCACTTCAAGATCTCCCTTTTCAACTGTAGCCGTCACCGATTTCGCAATGACAGGCTCTGCATTGTCCTTCATGAAAAACCAAACGCTTCCCCCAATCAGCACTAAAACCGAACCTATCACTATCAACTTTTTCATCACTTTTCTCCTTTCAGGTTTCCTTCGTTGAAACCAGTATCGTGAAAGAAGCTTAACTTTTCCTTAATGGTTTTGCTTGTGCGTAAAAAGAAAAAACTATGTCGAACGAAAAAAACTTTAATTTCAGCATTTAAATTTACAATATATTCTGAAAAATATATACTGATACTGTTATCGTAAATTGGTAATGAAAACCAAATCAATAATGATGAAGGGGGAACCAACTTGGCATCAAACGATTCAATCGCTAAGGAAACCGAGGTAAGCGCTTCCACGGACTACACCAAGATCGTCCAATCACAATCTTTTCAAGAACTCTTAAGGAAAAAACGCAATTTCATCGTCCCGCTATCCATCTTTTTCATGGTCTTTTATTTCACCCTACCCATACTAACTTCCTATTCTAAAGTTCTTAACTCAATTGCTTTCGGGGCAATCAGCTGGGCCTGGATTTTTGCCTTCGCCCAATTTATCATGACCTGGACTTTATGTATCCTCTATTCCAGAAAAGCTGCGACATTTGACCAATTAGTAGAAAAAATCGTTAAAGAAGCGAAAGGATAAAAGGTGAATTCACAATGAATATTCTTGCTTTTATATTATTTCTTATCATTGTCGGACTAACATTGGTCATTACCTATTTTGCTTCACGGCGCACCAAAACGACCGCGGACTTTTATACGGCGGACAGCAGCCTCACTGGCTGGCAGAATGGCTGGGCCATTGCGGGAGATTATATGTCCGCCGCCTCATTTTTGGGAATAGCCGGCATGGTCGCACTCTCTGGATTTGATGGTTTTTTCTATAGCATAGGTTTTCTGGTTGCGTACCTGGTCGTTCTTTATATCGTGGCCGAACCGCTTCGTAACCTCGGCAAGTACACATTGGCGGACATGATCGCTGCCCGTTTCAATGAAAAGAAAGTACGCGGTGTTGCTGCCCTTAACACCATTTCGATTTCAACCTTTTATATGATCGCCCAATTAGTCGGTGCAGGTGCCCTTATAAAACTCTTACTTGGAATTGATTATCTTTACTCCGTCATCATTGTAGGTATTTTAATGACCGTATACGTCGTATTCGGCGGTATGACGGCCACCAGTTGGGTCCAAATCGTTAAAGCCGTTTTATTGATGGCAGGTACATTCATCATCTCGATCATCGTGTTGGCGAAATTCGACTTTAGCGTGGTCGAGATGTTCAGGCAGATGAAAACAGCCACCCCTTTGGGCGGGGATTTCCTTAACCCCGGTAATAAATTCAAGGATCCTTTGGATACATTATCCCTTAATTTAGCGCTTGTACTCGGTACGGCTGGACTACCTCACATTCTCATCCGTTTCTTTACGGTGAAAGACGCCATCACAGCCCGAAAGTCCGTGGTATATGCCACTTGGATCATTGGCATCTTTTATATAATGACCATTTTCCTCGGCTTTGGAGCGGCAGCCTTTGTTGGTTATGACAAGATCATAGCCGCGAATGCGGCTGGCAATATGGCTGCTCCGCTGCTTGCAGAAGCCATTGGGGGAGACTTCCTGTTCGCCTTTGTCTCTGCAGTTGCTTTCGCTACCATTTTAGCGGTTGTGGCAGGTCTCGTTCTATCGGCAGCATCTGCTTTTGCCCATGACTTCTATGGCCACATCATCCGGAAAGGTCAAGCCACCGACAAAGAACAAGTCGTTGCTGCTCGTTGGGCATCCATCGGAGTATCCATCCTTTCCATCATCCTGGCCTTATTTGCCCAAAACATGAATGTCGCCTTCCTTGTTTCACTCGCCTTTGCCGTCGCTGCCAGTGCCAATCTGCCCATCATTGTCTTTACGGTATTCTGGAAACGTTTTAACACGACTGGGGCTGTAACAGGCATGTTAGTTGGACTGGTCAGTTCTTTATTGCTTGTATTCCTAAGTCCCAATGTCTGGTCTCCGGTGGAGGGAGCGGCAATATTCGTTGGGGAACCATTATTCCCACTTGCCAACCCAGGCATCATCTCCATCCCGATTGGTTTTATCGCAGCCATCGCCGGAACACTTCTGTCAAGCAAGAAAGCTGATGCCAAAAAATTCGACGAAATTTTGGTTACTGCCAACACTGGGATGAAAGATCCTATATAAACTAGATTCATTATTATTTTAAAATATCAAAAAGAGAAAGGAGAGCAGGCTTCGGCCTGCTCTCCTTTCTCTTTATTCAGAACATACTCATCAGGAAGATTCCCGTTAACTTCTCAATCTTACCTTCCTTCTATTGTACTTAGTTACTAACTGGTTCATGACTTCTGCAAAGATCAGTCCCATCGCAATGGCACCAGCCAGCATGAAAACTTTGGCTGCCAGCTGAACGGCGACATAAAAATCATTTCCGACAAAGTGCTTCATCGCATCATACGATAAACCTCCAGGGACGAGGGGGATGATTCCCGATACATTAAAAATCGTGATCGGCGTTTTATACCTTTTAGCGAAATACTGGCTGATGACCGCAACGATAAATGCAGACGCTAATGTTGCAATGATGCTGTTTATCTCATTTTCAACCAGAGCAAAGTATAAGATCCACCCCAACATCCCTACGAAACCACATTGAAACAATGAATTCTTTGGTACATTGAAGATGACACCAAAGGCGGCTGAGGCAATGAAACTTGTAATAAGCTGTGCAATCATCATTCTTCCTCCCCTAAAATCATAAGAAAACAAACGCGGCCGATATTCCTGCCCCAATGGCTAAAGCAGTCAAACCTGCATCAGCACCCTTGGATAGACCCGAAACCAAATGCCCTGCAATTAAATCCCTGGCTGCATTCGTTATTAATAGCCCTGGCACAAGCGGCATCACCGCTCCGATGATTATCGTGTCCAAATTACTCCCTACTCCAATCTGGACAAAGAACATAGCTACTAATCCTACGACTAAAGAGGCGATGAATTCAGCAAAAAAACGGACTTCCAGTAACCAGTGCAAATAAAGCAGGCATGAGAATCCCATTGCTCCAGCTATGCAGGACCAGATGAAATCACTCCACTGTCCTTGGAACATGATTAAAAAGCAGCCGCTCGCTATAAATGCAGCAAAGACCTGCACCCACATGGGATACCCCATCCCGGCCTTTTCGATTTGTTTTAACCGTATATATGCTTCCTCAGGTGACATTTCCTTGTTGGAAATGCTTCGGGATATACTGTTAACCAGCGTTACCTTATGTAAATCTGTAGATCGTTGGGAAACCCGGATCAATTTTGAAGCTGGGTGCATGCCATCCAGCGAAAAAATAATTCCTGTAGGGGTTGAAAAACTGTGTGATTCACCGCACCCAAACGCTGCAGCGATTCTAACCATCGTATCTTCCACCCTTGATGTTTCCGCTCCGTTCTGAAGCATGATTTTCCCCGCAAGTAAACATACATCTATAATTTCATTGTATGGTAAACGATCATCCATTTTATCCTCTCCATTACTTCCTGCATGAGTTTCGCTCAATAACAGATAAATGATCACACCAATTTAAATCCACCTCATAATAGCCCAATTCCTATGAAAAGGATATATAAATATTACCTATTTAATTTATCAATTCCATTAACCTTTCACTACTATCTTCTAATACCAGTATTCCCCTTATTCCATGCCGAAACCATTTAGTTAGAAGAAAATTCAATTATATCCATAATTAAAAGGAGTGCAGACACGGTCACTGCATCCCCCTTTTCCTATCCTGTATGACTATACTCCCTTTTGAATGAAGCAATTCACGGTTTCATTAAACAAATCGCTTTCTTCCATGAACGGACAATGGCAACTATCTTCAAAGATTACTAGTTTGGAATTCGGAATGTTTTTATGCAAATGTTCCCCAGCTGCTACAGGAATGACTTTTTCATGCCTTCCAAAACAGAGAAGTGTAGGTACATTGATTGCTGGCAAGAAGTCACGATAGTCCACAATCGATTGGTCAAATAGAATGCTGCCAGCAATGGATTCCGGCATTCTGGTCACTTCCCCAAGCATCCAGCCTGCATCCTCTGCAGATAATTCATTGTTGAACATGGAAGCAAGGAATTTTTGCAGAAACGGGGTACGATTCGTTTGAATTTCTGTCATGAAGGCAATCAACGTTTCCATATCAAATGCACCGATATGAAAATCGGGCCACTTAAAATCAGAGGCCAATTCATCCACGATCACAGTTGAATGAATATTTCCCTCACCGAATTGCTTAAGATAATCCCAAACGACAAATGCCCCCATCGACCAGCCTACAAGTATGACATCCTTTAATCCCAGTTCACCTATGAACGCATGAAGATCTTTTGCATAAACGGAGACCGTATTTCCGTAATGTACATGATTTGACTGGCCATGACTTCTTAAATCAAGCAATATCGTTCTATATTTTCCTGAAAAGTACGGCAGCTGACTTTTAAAGAACCGACTGCTCATCCACACACCATGGATAAAGATAATCGGTCTCCCCTGGCCCTTTTCTTCATAAAATAACCGAACGCCTTCTTCCACCTCAACAAATGCCATTCTATCCCTCCTTCTCGATATTTTCACCATCCATCCCCCATTATTATTTATTGCCTTTATTCTTTTAACATTCCTTCCTATAAAAAAATATTGTCAAACCCGATTTTAGAGTTGATAATGAAGTATATTTTTATTGATATCTTCATCCTGAAAGGACTGAATTTAAATGAAGAGCTTTATCAAAAACTATCGATCCTCTTTAATACTGCTCACTGCGATCATTATCGGTGGGATAGCGGGCGTGGTTTTCGGGGAGAAAACCTCGGTCATACAGCCGCTAGGGGACTTATTCTTAAATCTGATGTTCACGATCATCGTGCCATTGGTATTTTTCAGCATAGCTTCAGCGATTGCCAATATGAGCGGAATGAAGCGTCTCGGAAAAATCATGGGAAGTATCGTTCTCGTTTTCCTGACAACAGCCGCTTTAGCTGCCGTCATTGGATTTATTGGGACAACCATCGTCAATCCGTTGGAGGGCACAGATACGACAGCCATTAAAGAACTGATGGAAAATAGTTCCCCTGAAGAGGCCATCGAAGAAGTTTCTTTCTTCAGTCAACTGGTCAGCACTGTAACCGTTTCCGACTTTCCAGAACTGTTCTCCAGAAGCAATATGCTTCAGCTTATCGTTTTCTCAGTATTAATCGGACTTTCCACTGCACTGGTCGGTGAGAAAGCAAGACCGATTACTGAATTTTTGACAGCAGGTACAGCTGTCATGATGAAGGTCGTCAAAATCGTCATGTACTATGCGCCAATTGGACTTGGTGCTTATTTTGCGGCGATTATCGGGCAGCTTGGGCCGCAGATTTTAGAAGGCTATGCTCGCACTTTCATTCTTTATCTAGTCTTGGCCTTGATTTATTATTTTGGCTTCTTCACTTTGTATGCCTTTATCGCCGGCGGGAAAGATGGAGTTAAACTATTTTGGAAAAATGCCCTGACACCCTCCATTACAGCGATCGCAACTTGTTCAAGTGCCGCGTCCATTCCAGTCAATCTGGAATCAGTCAAGAAAATGGGCGTGCCTAAGGATATAGCGGAGACTGTCATCCCACTCGGAGCCAACACTCATAAAGATGGTTCGGTATTCGGCGGTGTATTGAAAATCGTTTTCCTATTCAGCTTATTTGGAAAGGATATGACAAGCATTTCAAGCATTTTAAGTATACTTGCTGTTGCCTTTTTGGTTGGAGCTGTTATGGGTGCCATTCCTGGGGGAGGCATGATTGGGGAAATGTTGATTCTTAGCGTATTCGGCTTCCCTGTGGAAGTCCTGCCTATCATTGCCGTTATATCCACGATCATCGATGCTCCCGCTACATTGCTTAACTCAACAGGAAACACGGTTTGTGCCATGCTTGTCACAAGGCTTGTTGAGGGGAAAAACTGGTTAAAACAAGCTTTCGTTAAAGAAAACTCAGCCGTATGATTCTTATGACTGACTGGCCCCTGGTTAAAACAGGGGTCAGTTTTTTCATTTTCACGACTTTCCTTCAAACAGTTCTTTCATTGACAAGGGGTTCCTTCCCCTTGAATAGAATTAAAGATTGAAGGAGGGGATGTAATGTTAATGAAATGCTTACCTGCGGCAATCCTTATCACGGGACTATCCTATATTTTTCTTATACCGGAAGAGCCTTTGATCATCAAAATACTGTTCAAGGTACTCCCTATGTTATTGATTCTGCTCTACGCCCGCACTAATGTAGGAAGACGGGGTCTTTACCAATCCTTAATCCTTCTTGGTTTATTCTTTTGCATGCTTGGAGATGGTTTATTGATTTGGTTCGTCATCGGGCTTTCCGCCTTCTTGATCGGCCACCTTTTCTATATTTCGGCATTCTTTGGACGATGGAACTTTTCATGGCTCCGATTTGCGACGATTCTTCCGATTAGCATTTACTCCACTTGGATTAGCCGTGAAATTGTACCTTCGTTAATCGAAAAAGGTGAACATAACCTCATCATCCCTGTGATTTGCTATGTAACGGTCATCTCCCTTATGGGCTGGGCAGCATTCATGACCGGAAATGCGGCCGCAATCATCGGCGGGCTCCTCTTCATGATTTCCGACTCCATTTTATCTTGGAACAAGTTTATCGATGATGTTGCCTTTTCAGGTCCACTGATCATGCTTACCTACTATGCAGCCCAGTTTTGCATCGCTAACAGCATTCGTAGGAAACCTTCCTTTCATGTATCGAGAGGTTTGGAAAGTGAACGGCCTATCCAGTGAATCTAATGTCCAATCGTTCCACATGAAACATTTACATTATAAAAAAGGCATTCACAGTTCTGCTTGAACTGTGGACGCCTTTTCTTATCCTTTAATTTTCTTAATGAAGACTACTTTTAAATAATTCCCTTCCTTATACTCAGGAATTGTTTTAAAATCAGCCGGCAATGAGAATTGTTCCATGATCTCATACTTTCCATTCATTTCCCTGAAAGCAACATCAATGAAGTTCTTGAATTTTTTCATGTCGAACGTACTGCAATTAGTCGAGGCGATAATGACCCCGTTGTCTTCAGTAATGGAAATGGTATCCTTCAGTAGATTCGTATAGTCTTTTCCGGCACTGAAAGTAAACTTCTTCGATTTGGCAAAGCTAGGCGGATCAAGGATGACCATTTCAAATTTCAAGGCTTTCTTCACCGCATATTTAAAATACTTGAAAACATCCATCACCACGATATTGTGAGCTTCAGGATCTATCCCATTCACACTGAACTGCTCGATCGTCTTTGGTAAACTTCGATTCGCCAGGTCGACACTCGTTGTTTTAACAGCACCGCCTAAAGCGGCAAACACGGAGAATGCCCCCGTATAGGAGAACATATTCAAAACCGTTTTCCCTTTTGCGTATTCATCGCGGATTTTCCTTCTGACATCGCGTTGATCAAGGAAGACACCGACCATTGCGCCATCATTCAGATAAACAGCAAAATGGACTCCATTTTCCTTTACAAGAAGCGGAAATTCCGGCTGTTCGCCCATGACAAAATCGTCTTCCTCCACGTACTGTCCCTTTGTATCAAAGCGTTTCTTCTGATAAATCGATTTGACCTCGACCGTTTCCTGCAATGCCTTAATGATGTAGTCCTTAAAGGAATATATTCCTTTGCTATACCAGCTAATGACATAATGGCCATCATAATGATCAATGATTAAACCGCCAATTCCATCACCTTCCCCATTAAACAAGCGGAAAGCAGAAGTCTCCCCATCTTCAAAAAAAGACTTTCGGAATTCATATGCAGCCTGGATTTTTCCGTTAAAGAAGGATTGATCGATCTTTTCATTCTCTCTTCGGGTCAATATCCAGCCATAGCCCTTATTCTGTATGCCATAATATCCTTTTGCCACAAAGCGGTTGTTCTCATCCACCAAGCGCACCAATGACCCCTCTTCCTGAAGGTCATTAAGATTGGCTATCGACTCTTTAACAATCAAGGGAAAACCCTTGCTGATTTTACTCACGAACTTAGCTTTCACTTTTATATCGATTTCTTTTCCCATCTATATCATCCTATCTTTGCAAATGCTTTCCTCCCCATTTTACCCTAATCCCCTTATAAATAAAAACCAGCCCGGTTCCTTAACCAGGCTGGTTTCCAAGAAAAATTTGATTATGAAACTTCCAAATGAAGATCGCCTGGCTTAACTTTACCCATCATCTTCAATACGCGATGTAAGGCAAGCGTGATCACAGCTGGCAATACCATCCCCACTGCCACATAAACCAAGAACGTGTATAGCCCCTGACCTGTTATGATGGCAATCGGGGCAATCATTGAACTTAACCCCATGCCTCCAAGCTCATACGGCACTTGAAAATCGAATGCCAAGGTAGCGATAGGCGCACAGATGATTGCCGCCACAAAAGGCGGAACTACATATAATGGTTTTTTGATCAGGTTAGGAAATTGAACTTTTGGCGTAACGACCATCTGTGCCAGGAACCCGCCCATATCATTATCTTTATAAGACATGACAGTGAACCCGACAAACTGAACCGTACATCCGATTAGGGCTGCAGCACTGGAAACAGGATCCAATTGCAGGGCGATCGCCAATGCGGCGGAAGACGCCGGTGTCATCAATAAAATGCTCCATACCAAGGCTATGACCATGGAACCGATTAATGGGGAACCCTCGACCGCAGCGGTGGTTTGACTGCTTATCCATGTTAGGAGCGGAGTGGTAACAAGAGCCAGGCCATATCCCGAAACTCCACCGACAAGAACGGCTCCCATCGGGATGGCCATGATGTCCAACTTCGTTTTGCCGATTAGTCGCTTACCTATATATGTTGCAATCACCGCTGCCAAGACAGCACTTAGCGGTTGACCCGTAACAATCGTGAAGGCACCCTCAGCCGTTTTGTGAATGGCAGCACCTCCAACAGCACTTGAAGCCATGGCGCTAAAGATAATTAATGAATTTCCTCCTAGCTGATAGGCGATTCCTGCTCCTAAAGCTGGTGCCAGCAAGACCTTCGCGGCCCCGCCTATTGCCAGAAAGACCTCCCAACCTAAATATCCCCCTATGGATTCAAACAATAACCCGATCCCTAATGTAACCAAAACAGCGTTGGCTATCCCTGTTGATGCCTTGTACATTCGATCGCTGATGTATTCTTTCCTGCTCACTTTATCTCCACTCCTTATCAATTATCAGAATATTCAATTTAGGAAAACCAAAAAAATAAAGGTCTTCATGTAAAAAGCCCATTAAGTATATCGTACCATTACCTGAATGTCTGTTAATGTCTGTTCGTATAATAACATGAATTTTCTGATAATGTAAGTGATATTTTTATTCTAAAAAAATAAAAGCGCTTTCAAAAATAAAGATTTAACACATTACTATTCAATAAAAATCAATAATTCATTATTTCAAAATAAGTTATCCCCTTTTTAGGATGCCTACATGGAATGCTTAGGTACATTTGCCACAAAAAAAAGAATCCGATAAGGATTCTCTCATTAGCTTATGACTTTTCTAATAGATATCATCCTATTTTTGAAATCCTTCCAATTTGGCAAAAGTGTCCTTCAAGTATTGGTAAAACAACTTCTCCGTTGGCATCAGTTCCCTATCAGTCGGAACGATGACCCCTACAGCCCTGGTTACGGATGGATTCTCCAGCGGCAGTTTAACCGTAAAACGCGGCAAGCTATCGATCAAGGAAATCTCAGGTATCAAGGTTATACCCAGACCTGCCGCCACCAGGCCTTTTATGGCATCAGTATCTTTCCCTTCAAATGCCACTTCCGGTTCAAAGCCATGCAATTTGCAAGCTTTCATAACGAGATCCCGTAAAACATAACCCTTTGGAGATAAGATGAACGGATTTCCTTGAAGCTCATTCAAGGATAGTGATTTCTTCAGGGCCAAAGGATGGCTTTCTGGCAGAAGGGCAACTAAGTTCTCAATAAACAGCGTTTCCCCTTTGATTTTCTTTTCATTCACCGGCAGGGGGCCAATCAAGGCCATGTTAATGTTTCCTTTAATCACAGAATCTATCAGGTAGCGATAGGAACCTTGTTTCAATGTGAATTTCGCCTGGGGGTAACTTTCCCTGAAGTCGGAAATGACCCTTGGCAATACATAAGAAGCCAAACTGCTGGGAAAGCCAATGCGGATTGTCCCTTTTTCAGGATCCAGACTTTCGGCCATCTCACGCTTGGCACGATTGATTATATCCATAGCTTGTTCCATATGAGATAAAAATGTATGGCCTATAGGCGTCAATCTAATCTTTCGGCCTTCCCTGATAAATAAGGGCACACCCAGCTCTTCTTCTAAATTGTATATTTGGCGGCTGACAGCAGACTGGGCAACATGCAAATCCACTGCTGCTTCCGTCATATGTTCACGCTTTGCCACTTCAATGAAATATTCAATTTGCCTTAATTCCAATCTAAGCTCCCTCTTTCATATCAAAACAGCATGTTATTTATCTAATATTCAGATTGTTCGTTTCATTCTTAAATTATATCATGAAAGTATCATATAAAAACCGATAGACTTACCCTATTTAATATTTTATGACTTTAACTAAAGGAGAGAAAATAATGACCACTTCACAGGAAGTCGAACATGAGGAATTGCAGGTTGCCAGAGAGTTCGTAAGTCAAGTATACGCACAGGTAAAGGAACGTAATCCTCACGAAAGTGAATTCCATCAAGCCGTAAAGGAGATATTCCTTTCATTGGTCCCGGTTTTTGCAAAACATCCAGAATATATGAAAAGCGGGATATTGGAGAGGCTGGTAGAACCCGAAAGAATGATCACCTTCCGTGTCTCTTGGGTTGATGACCTGGGAAATGTTCAAGTCAACCGTGGTTTTCGTGTGCAATTCAACAGTGCAATCGGACCATTCAAAGGCGGTCTCCGTTTCCACCCCACTGTCAATTCCAGCATCATAAAGTTTCTTGGTTTCGAGCAAATCTTTAAAAACTCGCTTACTGGCCAGCCGATCGGTGGGGGTAAAGGCGGGTCGGACTTCGATCCAAAAGGAAAATCGGATGCGGAAATCATGCGTTTTTGCCAAAGCTTCATGTCGGAACTATCTCGTTATATCGGCCCTGATACAGACGTACCGGCTGGTGATATCGGAGTCGGTGCAAGGGAGATCGGTTACTTGTTCGGTCAGTATAAAAAGATGCAAGGCAGCTACCATGCAGGTGTTTTAACCGGTAAAGGCATAAGTTACGGCGGAAGCTTGGCCCGTACAGAGGCGACTGGATATGGAACGGTTTACTTTGTCAAAGAAATGTTAAAAGACAAAGGGTTACAATTCCATGGCAGCACTGTCGTTATCTCAGGGTCTGGCAATGTATCCATTTATGCCATTGAAAAAGCTACACAGCTAGGCGCTAAAGTTGTTGCATGCAGCGACTCCAATGGCTACATATATGATGAAAATGGCCTGAATCTTGATACAGTTAGACGTCTAAAAGAAGTGGAACGAAAACGTTTAAGCGAGTATGTCGATGCGCACCCGGAGGCTGTATACCATGAAGGAAGCTACGGCATCTGGTCTGTACCATGCGACATCGCACTGCCTTGTGCCACACAAAATGAAATCGATGAAGAAGCAGCAAAATTACTGGTCAAAAATAATGTGAAGGCAGTCGGTGAGGGCGCTAATATGCCTTCGACCCTTGAGGCCATTGATGTATTCCTTAATAACGGCATCCTTTTTGGACCAGCAAAAGCAGCCAATGCAGGCGGCGTAGCCGTGTCTGCACTCGAAATGGCCCAAAACAGTGCCAGGATGCCTTGGACTTTCGAAGAAGTCGATGCCAAGCTGCATGAGATCATGAAAAATATCTATAAAAACAGCATAGAGGCCGCCGAAGCATATGGTGCGCCTGGCAATTTAGTTGTCGGGGCCAATATTGCCGGATTCCTTAAAGTGGCGGATGCGATGCTGACTCAAGGTGTACTCTAGCAATCAATGGATGTAATGGGCGGTTCCGACACAGGGCCGCCTAAAAAAATGAACTACTTTTCTATCTCCTCTTATTGATATCATTTCAAGCTGAATATCCACACTATGATCACATCAATGAGATCAAAACATTTCTTTCTCACTACAAAAAGAGTGCCGGAAGATTTCCGGCACTCTTTTTGTTTGGGAGACAATCACTCTTTGGTGACCAATTTCAATGGAACGGATATTGTGTCATCCACTTTGTCGCCTTTTAAGATCTTTTCAGACGCATTAACCGCTTCTTCACCGATAAGTGCCGGTTGTTGGGCGATTGTAGCTTTTAGTTCACCGCTTTCAACTGCTTTCAATGCATCATCATTTCCGTCAAAGCCAACGACGATGATGTCTTTGCCTGCCGCCTTGATTGCTTCAATGGCTCCTAGTGCCATTTCATCATTATGGGCGAATACCGCTTGGATGTCTTTATTGCCTTGCAGGATATTTTCCATTACGTTAAGCCCTTTTGTCCGGTCGAATTCCGCCGTTTGACTTGTCAGGACCTCTAACTGCTTGTCCGCAATATTGTGGAAACCTTTCCCGCGTTCACGAGTTGCAGATGCTCCGGATACCCCTTCAAGTTCCACTACTTTCGCTTTTTTGCCAAACTCTTTAACTAGATATTCTGCAGCCATTTCCCCGCCAGCCACATTATCGGAAGCGATGAACGTTTCAATGTCGCCTTCGTCTGAAGAGCGGTCAATCGTGATAACGGGAATGCCCGCATCATTTGCATCTTTAACGGCTGAAGATATTGCCGCAGAGTCAGTTGGATTCACAAGAAGGACGTCAACCTTTTGAAGGATTAAATCTTCAATTCCGCTGATTTGTTTTGCCGTATCATCCTGGGCGTCAACAACTGTGACTTTCATGCCCTTTTCTTTTGCCTTTTTTTCAATGCCATCTTTTAAGGAAACGAAGAATGGGTTGTTTAAAGTAGAGATGCTGACCCCGACTTTCACGTCTTTCATCGAGTCTTTCTTTTCTTTTTTATCATCTGTTAGACCAGAATCCATTGAACAGGCAGCCAAGACCATTAAAGAAAGAACCATGATGATCGATACTATTTTTTTCATTGATTACACCTCTTCTTATGATTTTTTACGGTCAAGCAAGACCGCGATTAATATAACTGCACCTTTTACCACTTGCTGGTAGAAGGAGGATACACCAAGTAAGTTCATGCCGTTATTCAAGGTACCGATGATCAGGACACCCACCAGCGTACCGAACAACCGCCCTTTACCGCCTGAAAGGCTCGTTCCGCCCAGAACCACGGCTGCGATGGCATCCATTTCATAGGATTGTCCTGCTGTCGGCTGTGCCGAATTCAGACGCGACGTTAAAATGGCACCGGCGATTGCCGCCATCGTACCGGCCAGACCATATATGGCCACCTTGACCCGGTCAACTTTAATCCCCGAAATCCGGGAAGCCCTTTCATTTCCGCCGATGGCATATGTTTTACGGCCAAAGGATGTTTTATGAAGCAGGAACCATAGGATCATGAAAGCGATGATCATCACAACGGCCGGTACTGGCACTCCCAGGAAGTAACCTCTCCCAAGCATCTGGAACATAACGGAATCGCCAATTCCAGTAATCGGCTTTCCATCCGTGTACACAAGCGTTAATCCCCGGAAAATCGTCATGGTGGCCAGTGTCACGATGAAAGGGGCCATCTTACCCTTTGAAACGAGTATCCCATTGATTACACCCATTATTGCACCTAGTAGAATGCCTACCAATATTGCTAAAATCGGATCTAATCCCGAGACCATCATACCAGCCATGAGTGCGCTGGATAGAGCCAAAATGGAACCGACGGATAAGTCGATGCCGCCTGTCAATATGATAAAGGTCATTCCAAATGCAATAAGTGCATTGATGGAGGTTTGACGCAATAAATTCAAAATATTATTCGGTTCCATGAATGATGGATTTAAAACGGTTATTACGATAAATAAAAGTACCAGGGCGAGTAACGGACCAAATTTTTGCCAAATCCCGCTTTTCCCTGTAGCCTCAAGTTTCATCCTAGTTCCCTCCTGTCGCCAATGCCATAATTTTTTCTTGCGTCGCTTCCTGCTTTAACAATTCCCCAGCAATCTCACCTTCGTGAACCACAAGGATTCTATCGCTCATTCCAATTATTTCCGGAAGTTCCGAGGAAACCATGATGATGGCGATGCCTCGCTCCGTCAATTCATTCATCAATTCGTAAATTTCACGTTTTGCACCAACATCTATGCCCCGGGTCGGTTCATCCATAATTAATACTTTAGGGGAAGTGCCGATCCATTTGGCGATTACCACCTTCTGTTGATTTCCTCCGGATAGGTTGCCGATGACCGTTTCAGCAGAAGATGTCTTTACGTGAAGGCGCTTAATCATCATTTCGGCAAAGTTCATCTCATCTTCCGTTTTCACGATACCGCTAGGAGCAAAACTCTTGAGATTCGGCAAGCCGATATTTTCCCTTACAGAAAAGTCCAGGATCAATCCCTCTTCTTTACGATTTTCCGTAATGAAAGCCAGGCCGTGTCGAACTGCATCCGTTGGTTTTCGTATGGAAACTTTCTTGCCTTCAATGGTGATTTCACCGCTGTCTATTTGGTCGACACCAAAAAGGGCGCGCATTATTTCCGTTCTGCCTGCTCCCATCAATCCGGCTACACCGACAATCTCACCTTGCCGAACCGCTAAATGGATATCTTCAAAAAGCCCCTTTCTGGTTAAACCTTTCACATCAAGGACTATGTCGCCAGCATTCGATTCACGACTAGGAAAACGGTCCTCCAGCTCCCGCCCGACCATTTTCTGAACGACTTCATCGAAATTTGTTTCTGCAATTCTTTTCGTATCGACTGTCTTTCCGTCACGCATTACGGTGATCCTGTCACAAATGGCGAATATTTCTTCCATTCGGTGAGAAATATAAACAAGCGATACACCCTTTTTGGTAAGCCCCTTCATCACTTCAAAGAGCTTCTCTATTTCCCTATCAGTTAAAGCGGCTGTGGGCTCGTCCATGATGATGACTTCGGCATCCGTCATGAGCGCCTTGGCAATTTCAATCATTTGCTGTTCACCGACAGAACAGAATTCGGCTTCCTTATCAAAAGGAAGGGAAATATTGAGTGTTTTAAATATCTCCTTTGCACGCGCTTTCATTTGTTTCGTCTTCAGGACACCGAAGGCATTCACCATTTCCCTGCCGATAAATAGATTCTCCAGCACGGTCATTTCGGGCCAAATATTCAATTCCTGACGGATAAAGGCCATTCCCGCCTCTTCGGCTTCCTTTGAATCCCTGAAGGAGGTTTCTTTACCGTTAATCTCGATCGTTCCTTGATCTTGTTTATGCAGCCCGGTCAAAATGTTCATCAAGGTTGATTTCCCTGCTCCATTCTCCCCCATTAGTGCATGTACTTCCCCAGCCTCTAAAGAAAAATGAACACCTTCCAATACCTTGTTTTGACCAAATGCTTTATAAATATTGTGCATTTTGATTTGCATGCTCATCATCTCATTTCTTTAAAAGAATACTCCAGACTGCAATATGCAATTTGAATATGGCGTCGTCTCCCCGGTCCGGATAATGGCTTTCGCGTTACTTGTCAGCCTTTTAAAATCCTCATGGGAAACATATTCAATCGCTGCTCCGAATTGCTGCTCCATGTATTGATGCTGTTCCGGGTTTTTAACCTTCACTTCTGTGGCAGCGATAACTTTTTCAACAACCATATCTTCGTGAACCGCCCGGACGACATCTTGAAATGATGGCGTCCCAGGCGTCAATGCTAAATCTATCTTGCAAACTCCGTGCGGCACCGGCAGCCCGGCATCACCTACGACAATATAATCGGTATGACCAAGGTCAACCAAGACCTTTGCTATTGAACTATTGATGATTCCTTGACGTTTCATGCTTCAAAGCCCCTCTCGACCTCTACCCTTTGCGGCATGCCGCCTTGAGCACCTAATTTCGTCACGGAAATGGAAGCTGCCCGGTTCGCGAACAACAAACTTTCGTCAAAACTTTTTCCTTCTGCAACAGCCACCGCAAAGGCAGCATTGAATGTATCCCCTGCACCTGTTGTATCCACCGCTTCCACTTCAAAGCTTGGAACAACCTTTTCTTCATGTCCATCAAAGTAACGGACGCCATTTTTCCCTTCGGTAATGAATAATTTATTTGGATACTCAGTCAAGACTTCCGTTCTATCTCTCCCATCGAATAGTATCTCGAATTCATGTTCATTCGGTGTAAGGAATGATGCCTGTTGAATGACAGCCTCGCTTAGCTTGCGGGCGGGAGCTGGGTTCAATAGTAATCTCTTTTGAAGCGTGCTGCACAACTCAGCCAGATACTCCACAGTTTCCTCGGGTATTTCCTGCTGAACCAACACGATATCCGATTCCTCTATCACCTTTTTCGCCTTTTCCACATATTCAGGAGTAATGAAATCATTCGCACCTTTTACGACAATAATGCTGTTATCACCTTCCGAAAGGGTAATATGTGCTGTCCCTGAAGCAGAACCTGTAACCGGTTCCACATACTTCGTGTTTACATGGTTCTTTTTCAGGTTTTCTAAGATGATCTCTCCATAGACATCATCTCCTACACATCCAACCATCGTCACTTCTGCACCAAGACGTGCCGCTGCAACAGCCTGATTGGCTCCCTTTCCTCCAGGAACCGTGATAAAGGACTCTCCTAAAACCGTTTCCCCCGCCATTGGCCGTTTGGCTGATGTCACCACTAAGTCCATTGATGAACTTCCCACTACTGCAATTCTAATCATGTCTTCTCCGCCTTCCTTCTCGTTGTTTGTCTCTCCACAAAAGAAACAGGGAGCTTTTTATGTGTTACTTCCATTTTTTCTTGATTGATCCTTTTAATTAGCATTTCCGCAGCTTGTGCCCCCATCTCATAGGCCGGCTGCCGAATTGTCGATAAAGGTGGGTGCAATAACGCTGTGAAGGAGATATCATCATAGCCGATCAATTGTATGTCTTCCGGTATCCGTATTCCCCGTTTTAAAATCTCTTGAAGTGCTGCGGCTGCAACAATATCATTACAAGCAATGATTCCATCCGTTTCCGGATATTGCTCGAAAAGCTGCTTCACGCATGTTTGGCCGCCTTGAAGAGTCAGGGATGAATCCATGACTTGCACGTTCACTTTTGCTTGTTTCAATTCTTCCAATGCTGCCATGTACCGTTCATATACAGGCTTTATTTCGACTGGCCCCCTAATGAGGACGATATTCGTACTGCCTCTATCCAGCAATACGCGTGCCGCCAGCTTACCGCCTGTTTTTTGATCGGAATAAACAGCTGGTAATTTCTCTGCTGTACGGTCGAGAAGGACAACTGGAATATCCAGATTATCGAAATTCTCATTGGCTTCTTCACTAGTTGAAGCAATCATGCCCACTACATTGTTTTGCAGGAAAGTGTCAATATATTCTATTTCTTTATCTCGCTTTTCATCACTATTTCCAAAAATCAACCGATAACCAAACTGCTGCAGATAATCCTCGACACCTCTTGCCATTTCCGGGAAGAAGGGATTCGTAATGTCCGGCAAAATCAAACCAACCAATTTGGATTTACGTTTGTAGAGGGATCTTGCCACTTCATTCGGTTTATAATTCAATTTTTCAACAGCAGCCATGACCACCTTTTTTGTGTCCTCATGTGCATAACCACTGCCATTCATAACTCTGGAAACCGTTGCCACAGAAACTCCAGCTTCCTTTGCCACATCCCGAATAGTTGCCAAAATATCACCCTCTATACTTTTGTGTAACCGTTTACACATAGCTTATCACCAATTTAAATGAACGGCAAGCCTTATTCCAAAGATAATTTTTAGGAATTTTGACCCAAAAAAGTACAAAACAATTCTTTTTTTATGCGTACATTTCGTCTCTTTGAGTTTTCCACATATAGGTTTAACACTCTCATTACGTCAAAATCCAGTCTACTTTAAAACATAAAAGACTGTAGCTCTACCTAACTGTTAAAACTAGTTGATTGGAGCGGGTGTACGTGACTCCTGCGGGGAAAGCGCGTCTACGGGAGACCCCGCAGGCGCAAGCCGAGGAAGCTCACGAACCGCCCGCGGAAAGCGAGTGCCTGGAGCGGAAATCAACGGTCAACTTGTTAAAACCATAAAAATACTGTGGAAAGGGGGTCGGAACACATTTTAACAACTTCAACTCCTTAGATATGGGTTCTTTCCAAATTTAATAACAAAGTTGATTGGAGCAGAAGGGACGAGACTCGTGCGGGAAAAGCGCGTCTACGGGAGACCCCGCAGGCGCAAGGCGAGGAGGCTCACGGACCGCCCGCGGAAAGCGAGTGCCTGGAGCGGAAAGCAACGGTCAACTTGTTAAAACCATAAAAAAACTGTGGCAAGAGGGTCGGAACACATTTTAACAAATCCAACACCTTAGATATGGGTTCTTTACAAATATAGTAACAAAGTTGATTGGAGCAGAAGGGACGAGACTCGTGCGGGAAAAGCGCGTCTACGGGAGACCCCGCAGGCGCAAGGCGAGGAGGCTCACGGACCGCCCGCGGAAAGCGAGTGCCTGGAGCGGAAATCAACGGTCAACTTGTAAAAACCATAAGAAAACTGGCCCAGAAGTCTGGGCCAGTTTAACTTTATAGCATTTTTGCAGGAAACTTTTCATAAAGGGCATTATTCACATGCCCAAACTCAGAGGCATGCGGACGGTCTTCACCATCACTATACCCATATTGAAGCATCCGATTTCTATTCAGGCAGAGCTTTGTTAATTTTGGCGCAAAGAAATTGAACGTATCGAAACGATCCTGTAACATAGGGAATTTTTTCTGATGTGTAAGGATTGTTCGAGCGACACCTTCCCAAAAAGCATTCTCATCCAAAAGGGACCTCTTCATCAGAAGTGTTGACAAGTATCGGAAATGACAGATGAATAGTCCCGTAAAAATGAATTGAACCAGCCCCTCCGGAGTCTCACTTCTTAGTACTTTCCTTAAATCATCAGGAAGGCTGCTTAATTCAGGAAGAGGCTGATCACTTACGTTTACATCATCTACAAAATCCTTGATGGCCAAACGGTGAGGTTTGTAATCCTTCAAAACTAAAATGGTATTTTGACCATGCGGCGAGAAGACCAATCCATATTGATAGATGAAATGCAGTAATGGTGATAGGATGACGTCAAATAATTGAGCTGTCCAGGCTTCTGCAGTCAATCCCGATTTTTCAATAAGACTTTCCACATATGGTTTGCCTTTGCTGTCGACATGTAAAAGGGACGCAAGCGTAATGGGCTTTTCGCCTTCTTCCATATAACTGTAAATGCTTTCTCTCCAAATCCCCCCCAGCATCTCCAAATATTGATACGGTACATTCTCTAGCTTGGAATAATACGGGTGATCAACATTTAAACTGGCCACTTCACCAGGAAGCACTACTTTGCATTGTTCTTTCAAGAATGAATCATTTTCATAAATGTTCTTTATATACGTTGTGATTTTTGGGGCAATGACCGTGCGTTCAGCTGGCAATCCACGGTAGACTAGCGTATTTAAAATGCTCATCGGCAGCTTGACGTGGTGTTTATCCTTATTCGATACATTAACAAATGTCCGGATGGATTGTTGCGGCAAATATTTATCAGGACCATTTCCCAAAGCTACGATCAGCCCTTTAGCCAAGTCATCGGTAAAGTTCTGGATGATTACATTCTTCCACTGCCATTCATGAACTGGGAGGTAGTAATAGTTTTCTGCGTTCAGCCCTTTTTCTGTCAATGTCTTTGCAAATGATTTTTGGGTTTCCCCATCCAGTTCATTCTCCATCAGTTGCTTATAGGATAACGTTTCGACTGAATTGAACTCCCCCCTCTTTTTATGAACGGCAATCCAGGATAACTGAACTTCCTTCTGGTTTTCTGGGGCGAACTTCAAATAATCATCATAACCAAAACCGATTCTTCCCTTGTTATAAGCAATCCAAGGGTGACCGCTCATTTCTCCTTCAAGTAATGCATAATCCAGTTCGACTAAATCATCCGCATTTTGTTCAGGTTTGGATAGCAATTGGAGATCCGCAAGCAGCGTATGATGGAATTCTTTGATTAAATGTCCTGTTGTTTCTGCAGTCATCCCAATTAACGGCTGGATGTCCAAAATGAATTGAATAGCATCTTTGGCCTGTGTAATGCCTTCCGTTTCACATACCTGGATTGACTCGGCCTGTACTTCATAGCTGTCAAAAAGACGGGGCGACGCTAAAAATCGATAAGATTTCCCCTCATTTATCTTTAACTCATATAGATTTGCTGCTGCGTTTTCGTTCAGGGCAGCTGGATGGATCATATCCTCATACATATACTCAGAAATCATCTTGGCTAGCAGGTTTTGGTTTACTATCGACCAATTTTTTTCTGAAACTGCCTGTTCCACTTCATTTATGAACTGCATATAATTCTCCCCTTCCCTTTTTTCAGTAAGCCATGACGGGTTTTTTTACACGGAATGACTGAAATGCACCCTTTGGCTTCGATGGATAAACTTCTTTACCTGCCAATTGATTGATGATAATCGAATTTCGGAATGCCCCCAGACCTAGATCCGGAGCACCCACACCATGTGTATGTATCTCGCCATTTTGAATAAATAGGTGATTCGGTGTAGAGATGGCCGTTCCTACCTTGTAGTCTTTCGTTATTGCAAGACGCCCCAAGTCATCGCGGACTAAATGGTCCTCCATGGTTTCAAGGAATGCCGGAAGGGTTGATTTATAGCCCGTCCCAAAAACAATCGCCTCTGTGTCCACGTCAAATTCGCTATCTTCAACCCACTGTCGGCATTTCAATTGCCAGCCATTTTCGGCGGGGGTAACTGCCGCAACTTCCGTCATGGCCCGAAGTTCAATGGCAAGTTCGGCATTTCCAATCGATTTCTCATACATCTTGTCAAAAATTGCTGCAATGGTCGTAGCGCTGATCCCTTTATACAATAAATCCTGTTTCGGCAGGATTTCATCCTTCTTTTCCTGCGGCAGCCGATAAAAGAAATCAAGGTAATCCGGAGTGAAGTATTCCAATCCAAGTTTTGAATATTCCATAGGGAAAAACCCCTTGGATCTTGTATACCAGTTTAGCTGGTAGCCATATTCCTCCTGCTCATTAAGCAAATCCAGAAAGACCTCGGCTGCACTCTGTCCAGATCCGACAACCGTTACGGATTTTTTCTTTAAGATGTTTTCTTTATTCCGTAAATATTCGGCCGAATGCAGGATGCTCTCTCCCATATATGGCTGAAAGGCCGATGGAACATTCGGGGAACTGCCAATTCCCATGACTACATGGCGGCTATAATAGACTTCGATCTTTTGTGTTTGTGCATCCCTTACACTGATTTGATAGCAGGGTTCACCTTGATTTCCTATATATTCAACCGCCTCGACCGCTTTGCCAAAACGGCAGCTATCAAGTTGATGGGCAGCCCAGCGGCAATAGTCGTTATATTCTTTTCGTGGAATCAAGAATTTTTCAAGGAAGTAGAAATGATAAAGCCGATCATGCTGCTGTAAATAATTCAGGTAGCTATATGGGCTTGTCACATCTGCCATGCTAACCAGATCGGCAAAGAACGGCACTTGCAGCGTTGTCCCTTCCAGCAGCATCCCTTCATGCCAATTAAATTCCCCCTTTTTCTCAAAAAAGACGGCATTCAACTCCGGGGTTTTCTCCAAAAGGGCCGCAAGTCCAAGGTTAAAAGGACCAATCCCTACCCCTACCAGGTCATAGATAGATTGTTGCTTTTCCATAGTTCCACTTCCTCTCGAAATTCCCCCGTGTGCATGACATAAGCAATGCTGTTTTGTCAGGGAGTTCTATCTCTTTAATTGGGGTAAACCCGCATTTTTCAAATAAATGAATCATCTTTGCATTCCTGATATCCGGTTCAGCCATCACTTTGTTTGTGGTTGAAGTAAGTAGTTGGAATTTCACCATTGCCCGTAAAAACGGCAAAGCCAGTCCTTTTCCTAGATAATCCGGATCACCAATGAGTAAATGAATGCCTTGATCTCCCTCTTCGGATTCATAATAACCTTCGATGATATCGCCTTTTACCCAATACGATTCCCAATAGCTCATGGGAATGGAGTCCAGACAGCCTAAATAAAGTGTTTGGTGTGTATCAGCCAATGCCTTTTTTAAATGAACAGCGAATTTTTCTTTTGTGAAATTCAAATTCCAGTAGGGTATCACATGATCTTCATGCATCCATTCATGCAGTGTATCCAAATCCCTCTCAAATTCAACTTTGACAAATGAAAGCTGTTTATTGCAGTCCTTGAGCATTTCCTCATAACTATTTTTCATGGACGGCCATGACCCCCTGCGCGAACGGATTATCAATCGTTGTATAAACGGATTGTGTCTCGAGTGAACCAACAAGCTCATCCATATCATGGAATCGTGTCAGTAAATTAGCCTTACAAGTTAATTCACGGGCATGAAGCAACTTTGAAACAACTCGATTCAACCCTTCATCTTCGCTATCCCTGCTGTATGTTTCCAGTTGTTCCTGAACGAGCTGTAACAGTTTGTTTTCCGATACTAATCCTTCCGTTCCAAAATTATTGATTAAGCCTAATAAGTGATTAAAAAAGAAATAGTATTGCAGTCTTTCTTCAGCGACTTCATCAGAACAAATCGTGAAGCTTTTTTCACTTAGTTCCGGCATGATTTTCTGCAGCCTGTCCACTTTGGACTCACAATAGTAATACCCTTGATTATCACGATAATAAAAAGCGGCTGGATACCCATCTTGAAGCTGAATGATGGAATTTTGTTGATGGGCTTCCAAAACGATTCCATACTCTTCGAATAGCCAAAGCATCGGTTTCAATGTCATTGACAGATAGGTTTTGAACCAATCCTCACTTACTACTTCGGTACTGCGGTCTTCATCAGCTGATAATTTCCGGATGATCGCTCCAAGCCTTGATGGTGCACCATAGGCATTATCCTGACATAAGCCGGCAATCAGGCTTGCTTGTTTATCGTTTTCATAAAAAGGATTTTCCCGGATATCAACATCGAATCCCGATTCTTGCTCGGTCGTTTTGATCGTTAAGTAAGCAGGGTCCTTGATGATACGGAAGGAGGGGTGCCGTTCTTTTAGATCGTCGCCCACTTTAGAATCTATTAATTTTGCAATTTCGACACCGCGATCTAATTCTTTTTGCAGATTTGCACGTAAGGAATTCGTGATTTTTACCGGAACGGAAAATTTGTACATATATCTCGATGTGGCACTATATACCGTTCTAAATGAAGAGGTGGCCGTGAATTTTTTTCCAAGCGGTCCTGCATAAACTAGTGTCCCTTGCTCGATCAGCCTCTTGACCTCCTCTTTTTCGATAAGGGCTTTTGCCTGGAGCGGGTGTGCCGGGATAATGATGTATCGGCTTTCCTTTTGGCAATACGTGTCACGAAATTCACTGGAAATCTCCAAGTCACCGGCTAATTCCTGTTTAATGATTTCACTTGCCGATCGGCCTTCACTGGAATCCTGAATGACGATCGAAGGTTCTGCCAGGAAGTAGTGCAGCTGGAACTCCCCTTTTAATTCAGGAGAATAGATCCATTCATCTTTTGCCGAAATGCCTTGCTTGCTTTTCGGTGTCGGATGGAACAGATGTCCGAATAAAAGTGACTGCTCTGCTTCGATGTAGGTGAAATCAGGACTTTGAAGGGCATCAGCGTCTTCCGTCCTCGCTTCCACATACCGTTGAATGTTTTGGCTGCTAAGGATGACACGCAGCATCAATTCATCTTCACTATCCGTCCGGCCCTGTTCATTCAATAATTCTTTAGAAACGATCGAGACCATTGTCACGTAATCTAATTCAAGTACTTGCTTGGATGCCGTTTGATAGTAAATCGGGAAGTTGAAAATATGACGCCCCGTTTCCGACCAATATTTAAGCGGAACAAGCATTGCAATATCTTGGGACATGAGCTTACTGACCACTAATGAATCCGGGATGGCCCCATCTAAGTTTGGCCAGTTTTTCGTTTCTTCTAAATTGTAATTTCCGGTTTCCCGGAAATAACAATTCAGAAAGCTTTGCATCGTTGCCCTTTCAGCTATTTGCTTACCATTCATCTTCATTCCTCCATTATCTTGAACATTTCACCTAATACTCGGATTTCATCTAAAATTCCCTCTATGTGTTCAAGGCTTGTCATTGGATTCAATAGTGTCATTTTTAAATATACCTGTCCGTCAAAACGCGTTTTTGCTAAAAATGCCCGTCCGCTTTTCAGTAACTCCTGCTGAATCTGTTTATTTAATAGATTGACTAACTGATCACTTTCTCCCTCGGGATTATAACGGAATACAACCGCATTCAATTCGGGTTCTTTATTTAATACTGTGAATCCTTCCTCCTTATCAATCTTCGCTGCCACTTTACGTGCAAGATGGCAAGTATAGTCGATCATTTCGGCAAAGGTATCCAGTCCAACGACCTTCAATGACATCCAGAGCTTCAATGCGTCGAACCTTCTCGTCGTTTGAACCGATTTATTGACTAAATGAACCATGCCCTCGGCTTCATCTTCCTGTGGATTCAAGTAATCGGCGTGATGCTGGATATATTGAAATGAGTTGCTGTCAGAGACAAGAAAAGCACCACAACTGATGGGTTGATAGAATAATTTGTGAAAATCAACCGTAATCGAGTCGGCCCGTTCAATTCCGCTGATTAACTCTTTGTAATCCTTACTTAAAATCATCGCGCCTCCATATGCGGCGTCCACATGCAGCCATATCCCATTTTTCCTTGCCGCTTCGGACAATTCATGTAAAGGATCGATTGAACCGAAATCCGTTGTTCCACAAGTTGCAACGATGGCAAATGGCAGTAAACCCTGTTCCTCTAAAATCGACATTTGATGATTTAATTCATCCATGGACAGACGGTGGTTTGAATCCGTTTTAATCGTGACTACAGACTGTTCACCAAGCCCCAGCTGTGCCGCTGATTTACGGACCGTAAAGTGGGCAGCCTCGGAGCATAGGATCCGCAATTTTTTCGCCTCGACTGGCAAACCTTGCTGCTGAACATCCACACCCCAGAAACGCTTGCAATAAGCGTCCCTCGCCAATAGCAGTCCCATATAATTGGATTGGGTTCCACCGCTTGTGAAAATCCCATCCGCTTGTTCAGGTAACCCCACCTGGCTGCACAGCCAATCTATTAAACGCTCTTCAACGAAGGTGGCAGCAGAGCTTTGGTCCCATGAATCCATGGATTGATTCAACGTGCCGATAATCATTTCGGCAGCCACGGCAGGTATTAATGTCGGGCAATGCAAATGTCCGATACAAGCGGGGCTGTGTACATTGATGCTGTCATTAATAACAAACTCCGCCAGCTCATCCGCTACAGCTTCCATTGTCTTCCCTTTTGGAGAAGCAAGGGACAGCTCGTTTAATCTTGCTTCGATTTCATACGGTTTTTTCCCAGAGTATGGTGAATCGTTCCCTTTTAAAAAGTCTGTCAGCCTTTTTTCAATGATTTTCAATGACTGGCTGTAGTTGTTGAAGCCTTCTTCGTTATTCAAGAACATCCGAGAATATGCAAAATCCGTTTTATTTATCATTTCGATCATTGATCATTCACCCTCTTGCAACTGCTGCACGAACAGCTTGTTCAAAAATTGCAGTGGCTTCGCGAAGCTGGGATTCCGTTACGATCAATGGAGGCAGGAACCTCACTACACTTCCATGTCTGCCGCCAACTTCCAGAATCAACCCTCTTTGAAAACATTCCTGTTGAATGGCACTGGCAAGTTGCGAATCAGCAGGATGGCTTCCATTCGCATTTTGCGGTTCTTCATGATTGATCATTTCCACACCGACCATTAATCCCCGGCCCCTGACATCGCCGATTTGCTTAATATCTTTTTGCAAATCTTTAAGAATATCCTTTAAGATTTCTCCCATTTTAGCGGCATGCTCCACAAGATTCGTCTCTTTCATGTATTTTAAAGTCGCTGTTCCTGCTGCCATCGCCATTTGATTTCCGCGGAACGTACCGATATGTGCACCTGGTGACCATAGGTCCAGCTCTTTGTTATAAATCACCACCGATAATGGAAGACTTCCGCCTATTGCTTTGGATAGGACAAGAACGTCCGGGACAATACCTGCATGTTCAAAGGCAAACATCTTCCCTGTACGGCCGATACCTGATTGAACTTCGTCGATAATAAGCGGAATGCCCTTCTCTTTCGTTATTCTCCTGATTTCCTTAAGCCATGGAATTGGAGCTGGAATGGAACCTCCCTCGCCTTGTACTGCCTCCAAAATCATCCCTGCAGGTGCCAATAATCCTGATTCGGGATCATTCAATAGATTTTCGATATACTGGCTGCTGATTTTATGGCTTTCTTCTCCGCCTACTCCGAAGGGACACCGATATTGATAGGGATACGGCAGAAATTGCACATCTGGCATTAACCCTTGGATTTTTTCCTTTGGTTTTGCATTGCCGCTAATTGACATCGTTGCATGCGTTGCCCCGTGGTAAGCTCCCTGGAAAGATAAAATGCTTCTGTTGCCTGTCGCTGTCTTAACCAGTTTAAGTGCTGCCTCGATGGCATCTCCGCCAGTAGGACCGCAGAATTGAATTTTTGCATTTTTTCTGAATTTCTCTGGCAGGCATTCAAAAATTTCATCGACGAATTGTTCTTTGATCGGCGTCGTAAAGTCCAATGTATGTAAAGGACGTTTATCCTTAAGAACTTTTTCCATTGCTTCAAGCACTGCCGGATGATTGTGTCCGAGCGCTAATGTTCCAGCCCCGGCAAGAAAATCGATATATTGTTTCCCATCCATGTCTGTCAGGTAAATTCCCTCCGCCTGATCAATCGCCATGGGTAATCTTCTAGGATAAGACCGGGCATTTGATTCCCTTGTATTTTGTTGTTCCAGTAGTTGGTCATTTTTTGTGAGCGTGTTCGTTATCATAGTGAACCTCCATGTATTGAATTAATTGAGAATAATTATCATTATCATGAACCTTATTTTACTGATAATGATAATTGTTCTCAATGAGTAAATCCACTCATTTTTCTTCTAGTAAATTCCAATAAAATTAAGAAAAGGTTAAAAATGGGGCCTATTCTCTATTTATCTATTAAATATAAAAAAGTTTGTGGAAGCCAAGACAGAAAGCAGTATGGGCGGCGGAGAGAATGGTGCACCTCCTGGTATAAACGGGAACATGGGCCAAAAGGGGGCAGGTAACAGCAGCTCCTCAAAAGATATGATCATTCTATCTTCCATGCTCCTAATCTTATTATTAGGTGCAATGGCTTTCGCCCACTTCTTTAGACGAAGAGGTAAAAAAGGATAAGGACGATACCCTTCCAATATGAACAAGCCATCCCAAAATATTCGGGGTGCCTTATTTTATAGGCAAAAGAGATTCTACTAAATTTCATAACGAAGTGGATTGAAACGGAGGGTGCGAGACTACTGCGGGAGATACGCGTACATGGGAGACCCCACAGGCGCAAAGAGTCGAGGAGGCTCCCGGACCGCCCGCGGAAAGCGAGCGGCCGCAGTGGAAAGGAACGATTGATATCCACCCACTCCCCCAAAATTATTGAATGGGCGTCTAGACTTTTCCCGGTTATTCCTACACATTTGAATTATTTTTAGCTGCTAACCAATATAAAATATCCTTATTTGGTATAAAATAGTAAAATAGAGGAGTGAATGAACCTCACTCAAGAGGGTTATTCACTTGTTTATCATTTGAATTTAGGGGGTAAAGATTTTCATTATTACTTTATCCGATCGTACAGTTTCACTTTTGTTAAAATCGGGTCGGTGTCAGGGGGGAAACGGATGAAAAGAAATCATACGATGATGCAATTTTTTGAGTGGCATCTTGAGGCAGATGGTTCTCATTGGGACAGATTGAAATACGCAGCCTCTAAGTTGAAGGATATAGGAATTGATTGCGTTTGGCTTCCGCCAGTTACCAAAGGGCAATCCGTTGGGGATAATGGATATGGAATATATGACGGTTACGATTTGGGGGAATTTGACCAAAAAGGAACAGTTCGTACCAAATACGGGACCAAAGATGAATTGCTGCAAGCAATAGCCACTTGCCATAACTACGGACTTTGCGTTTATATCGATTTAGTCATGAACCATAAAGCAGGAGCTGATGGAACCGAAAAATTTGAAGTGATTGAAGTCAATCCAGACAACCGGATGGAAGATATCTCAGAACCATTTGAAATGGAAGGCTGGACAAAATTCGATTTCCCGGGCCGTAAAAATAAATACTCTGACTTTAAGTGGAACCATACCCATTTTAACGGTACAGACTATGATGCCGAGAACGACAAAATGGGTGTATTTCGAATCACAGGCGAAAATAAGCACTGGAATCAGCATGTCATTGATGAATTCGGAAACTATGATTATTTAATGTTTGCCAACATCGATTACAGCCTGCCGGAAGTTCGTCAGGAAATGATTCGCTGGGGAAAATGGATGGTTGATACGTTAAAGTGTGATGGTTTTCGTTTGGACGCCGTTAAGCATATCGATTATGAATTCATCAATGAGTTCCTCCAAGAACTCATTCCTTATACAAAGGAACATTTCTTCATGGTCGGCGAATTTTGGAAGGCGGATGTTAAAGCTTGTCAAACATACTTAGAGCAAACCAATCATGACCTCAACTTGTTCGATGTTTCCCTGCATTATAAATTTCATGAGGCCTCAAAAGCAGGAGCAGACTTCGACCTCTCAACCATCTTTGATGATACCCTCGTCCAAACCAATCCGGCACAGGCCGTCACTTTTGTCGACAACCATGACTCCCAGCCTCATGAATCACTGGAATCTTGGGTAAAGGACTGGTTCAAACCATCGGCATATGCACTTACCCTGCTTAGACTTTGCGGTTATCCTTGTGTCTTTTACGGGGACTATTATGGAATCGGCGGACCTTCTCCCGTGCCTGGGAAAAAGGATATCCTGGATCGCCTACTATATGCCAGGTATGAAAAAGCTTACGGAGAACAGACCGACTACTTTGATGATCCAAATACGATAGGATGGGTCCGGCACGGAGTTGAAGAGCTAGAAGGCTCGGGGTGTGCCGTCATTATCTCCAATGGAGATCACAACAGTGAAAAAAGGATGTTCGTCGGTGAACATCGTGCTGGTGAAATCTGGATTGATTTAACATGTCATAAAGATGACCACATTACCATTGAAGAAGATGGTTTCGCGACCTTCCCCGTTCATGGGAAAAGCGTATCCGTATGGGCCTTGAATAATCCACTCTAAAAAGGGGATATCAAAGAACGGCATGTCGCTTTCGATATGCCGTTCTTTGCTGATGACACCGCCCTTGAGGATTTCAAATAAAGATAATTTTTCCATTTTAATTAATCATGGTAAGATAAGGGAGAAAGGAGTTGAAGGAAAAGTGAAAAATGAAATCATTGAAAGATTCACTTCTTATGTGAAAGTGGATACCCAATCGAATGAGGAAAATCCCTCATGCCCCTCTACACCCGGACAGCTGACATTGGCAAATGCATTGGTCAAGGAACTTCAATCCATTGGGATGAAGGAAGTGACTATTGATCCGAACGGCTATGTCATGGCAACCTTGCCAGCCAATTCAAATAAGGATGTCCCGACAATCGGTTTCTTGGCCCATGTCGATACAGCAACGGATTTCACTGGAAAAGATGTAAAACCGCAAATCGTTGACAACTATGATGGCAAAGATCTTACTCTACATGAAAAATTGGATGTCATTCTTTCACCTGATGATTTTCCTTCGCTTAAGAACTATATAGGGCATACCTTGATTACAACGGATGGGACAACCCTGTTGGGAGCAGATAATAAGGCTGGAATTGCCGAAATCATGACTGCCATGGATTATTTGATCCAGCATCCGGAAATCAAGCATGGAAAAATCCGTGTTGCTTTTACTCCCGATGAGGAAATCGGCAGGGGACCCCATAAGTTTGATGTAGATGCCTTTGATGCCCAATTTGCCTACACCGTGGACGGTGGCCCGCTTGGAGAACTTGAATATGAGAGCTTCAATGCAGCATCGGCCAAAATCCTGATCAAAGGGACGAATATTCATCCTGGAACGGCTAAAGGGAAAATGGTTAATTCGGCGAAAATCGCCATGGAATTCCATAATAAGCTCCCAGCGGCAGAAGCACCTGAATATACGGAGGGTTATGAAGGATTTTATCACCTGCTTTCCTTTCATGGTGATGTGGAAGAGACCAAGCTTTCTTACATCATCAGGGATTTCGACCGCCAAAAATTCAATGAACGCAAGGAATATATAACAAAAGTAATCGAAGATTTGAAAGAAAAATATGGGCAAAACCGAATCCAGCTCGAATTACACGACCAATACTTCAACATGAAGGAAAAAATTGAGCCCGTGAAGGAAATCGTGGATATCGCCCATGAAGCAATGGAGAAACTCGATATAAAACCGAAAATCTCGCCAATACGCGGTGGTACGGACGGTTCTCAATTATCGTATATGGGCCTGCCAACACCCAACATCTTTACGGGCGGGGAGAACTTTCATGGAAAATATGAGTTTATTTCCGTTGATAATATGATATTGGCCACTAAGGTGATCGTTGGCATTGCATCACTTTTTGAAGAAAAAGCAAAGTAGCTTGATACGAAATATCTATTGAATAACCCCCCAGACTTCAAGTCTGGGGGGTTTCAATAGATATTAAGCGCGTTTCCAGTGACGGTGCTTGGCAATTGCCTCGATAAAAGCAGAAACGCTATTTTTATCCGTAACTGCTACAATGCCTGAAGCTGGATCATTGGAAACGATGCCTGCCTTCGATAAGATCTCGGCCCCTTCTTTTCCCGCACCAATCGCTTTGAAATGATTGTAGGCTTCATCAATAAAGTAAATGGGTTCCTTGGATGCCATTAAAGTATCGACACTCTCCTGCCCCCCTGCTACATATACAGCATCGAAAAGTACCGAATCGGCTGTCAGGAATGTCTGGTTCACCTCGACCTGCTGTCCTTCAGAACTTGTAACCACTCCACGATTATGACTGATGAATTCAGCCGTTATACCTGCCGATTTAAATGATTCCAAGACTTGATTAACCTCTGAACCGTTGAAACCATCTGCAGCCAAGATAGCCACTTTCCTTGTTGCGGCCGTGTTCACTTTCATTTGCTCCTGGCTTAAAGCAGGAGAAGCCAAGTCCATTTGAACCTCACTTTTGTTGGATGGAGGATTCACGCCCACTCCCATGGCGATCGTTTTGGCCAGTTCAACATCCACATTGCTGAACATCTCGACAATTTGCTGCTGAACATCCTTACTTTTCACTTTTCCCACTTCAAAGTGGAAGGCCTGAATAATATGCTCCTTCTCCACTTCCGTCATGCTATTCCAAAATAATTTAGCCTGGCTGTAATGATCCTTGAAGCTTTCACTGCGCTGCCGGACCTTCCTGCCATCAACCTTTTCCTGGTAATGTGCATAGCCGCCTTCCCCTTCCGAAGCAGGTTCAGGAGAGTTGCCTGCAAGGGAATTTTTGTGGTAGCTGACCGGTCCTGGATTTATTGACATCCGGTGCATGCCATCGCGCTGATTATTATGAACGGGGGCAACCGTCCTATTAATCGGTAGCTCATGGAAGTTCGGTCCTCCCAATCTGGATAGCTGGGTATCGGTGTATGAGAATAAACGTCCCTGAAGCAGCGGATCATTTGAAAAATCAATACCCGGTACAACATGCCCCGGATGGAAAGCTATCTGTTCAGTCTCTGCAAAAAAGTTATCCGTATTTTGGTTCAAAACCATTTTTCCGATTATTTTAACCGGGATTTGTTCTTCCGGCCATAGTTTAGTAGGATCAAGGATATCAAAGTCGAAATTGAATTCATCTTCCTCCTTAATCATTTGGACGCCAAATTCAAATTCAGGATAATTCCCGGTATCTATTGCTTCCCACAGATCTTGGCGGTGAAAATCGGGATTCTTCCCTGCAATTTTCTGTGCCTCATCCCAGACAAGGGATTTTACTCCTAGTACAGGCTTCCAATGGAATTTAACGAAATGGGCCACGCCTTGTTCATTTACAAAACGGAATGTATGGACACCAAACCCTTCCATCATCCGGAAACTTCTCGGTATGGCCCTATCAGATAGATGCCACATGACCATATGTGCCGTTTCTTCATTGTTGGCGACGAAATCCCAAAACGTATCATGGGCAGATGCGGCCTGAGGTATTTCGTTATGAGGCTCCGGTTTAACCGCATGAATTAGATCCGGGAACTTAATGGCGTCCTGGATAAAAAATACCGGAATATTATTTCCGACCAAATCATAGTTTCCTTCCTCCGTATAAAACTTTGTGGAAAATCCTCTTACATCACGGACCGAGTCTGCTGATCCGCGGGAACCTGCCACCGTGGAGTAACGAACGAATACTGGTGTCTTGACTGAAGGGTCTTGAAGAAACTTGGCTTTTGTATATTCGGTCATCGGTTCATATACCTGAAAATATCCATGTGCTCCAGATCCACGCGCATGGACAATCCTCTCAGGAATACGCTCATGGTCAAAATGAGTCATTTTTTCACGAAAATGAAAATCCTCCATCAAAGTTGGACCACGGGTTCCCGCTTTCAAAGAATGCTCATCCTCAGAAACACGCAAACCTTGGTTAGTCGTCATCTTTTTCCCATTATCGTCCACTCGATATTGATCCAACTGCCGCTGCTTACTTTGCCCATCGATTCTTCCGCTTTCATTTGCTTTCGTCATCCCACTCAATCCCTCCATGTCTAAGAATTCAGATTAAATCGCGTTGTTTATTGTCTACAGGATCGTTGACTTCCACTCCAGGCACTCACTGTCGGCGGGCGGTCCGTGGGCCTCCTCAGCGCCTTTGCGCCTGGGGGGTCTCCCCTGACTCGCTTTTCCCGCAGGAGTCTAGCACACCTTACGTCCCAATCAACTTTGTTTTAAAATTAGATAAACCCCTTTTTTCTACAAACAGATGTATTTATTGTTTCGAAATAATCGCGTTATCCTTCCTCATATACCACTCTGTTTTGACGGTTAAACAGAATTTGGAGAAAGAATCTTAACCTCCTCATAAACAAAAAAACTACTATTTCAGTGAGGGACGGATCATTTCGGGGGAGGGCGAATTATCTGTGTGTAGGCTGAATTTTCCCCCGGTGGGTCGAAAAGTTCCTGTCCCAAGTCATATAAAAAAGAAGCGGGAAGACCGATTTTCGGTCTTCCCGCTTCTTTTATTCGACATCTTTAGTTCTTAAAGGCCTCTGAAACCTTCAAAAGTTTGCCTTTCACTTTCGTATTTTTCATCACTTTCAAGACAAGCGGTCCTTTTTCATTCAATATTTCTACATAAGAAACATTATCCTGGATCGTAATGATCCCGATGTCCTCTGCATTCACTCCATCAATCTTAGCGATGGTTCCGACAAAATCCACAGCCCTGAGTTTCTTTTTCTTGCCGCCATTAAAATACAGCTTCATGATTTGTTTATTCAATTGTTCACTTTTATCTTTTTTGATTTTTGGACGGGCTTCCAGTTTGGCTTCGAATTCCGTTTTGTTATTGGAAACTTCCTCTTTAGATGGAGCAGTCATCTTAGGGATTTCAAAACCGATATATCCTTGGATCTCGGTAAGGAATTTGTCTTCGTACGGCGTCATAAAAGTAATGGCCTTTCCTTTTTTACCGGCACGGCCCGTTCTTCCTGTTCGATGTACGTAACTTTCCTTTTCTAATGGCAGGTCATAGTTAATTACATGGGTTATATTGTCGATGTCAATCCCACGGGCAGCAACATCTGTTGCAACCAAATAGCGGAATTCACCTCTTCTGAATTCATTCATCACTGCAAGGCGATCTTCCTGAAGCATGCCGCCGTGAATCATGTCACACGGATATTCCAGTTCCAGCAGCTGTTCACATACTTGGTCCACCCTATCTTTCGTCCGGCAAAAAATGATGCAGCTATCAGGGTTTTCCGTGATGGTTACGTCTCTAAGCAGGGAAAACTTGTCATCTTCTTTCACTTCTATAAGGGCATGTTCAATTTTCTCCGTCGTTAAACCCTTTGCTTTGATTTCAATATCCAAAGGATCCTTCATATATTGCTTGCATAGTTTTTTTATACTCTCAGGTAATGTAGCAGAGAACAGCATGGTTACTCTATCTTTCGGAAGCTCCTTAATAATGGCTTCCACTTGTTCGATGAAGCCCATATTCAGCATTTCATCCGCTTCATCAATAACTAAATGAGTTAAGCGTTCCAATGCAAATGTCCCTTTCTCGATATGATCCAGAACACGACCCGGGGTTCCGACGACTACATGGCTTTTTTGTTTCAATTCCGCTTTTTGCAGTGCGAATGGATGTTTTCCATAAACTGCAGTAGCCTTTATCCTCTTAAATCTGCCAATATTCGTAATATCCTCTTTTACCTGTACAGCGAGCTCACGTGTCGGTGTTAAAATAAGCGCCTGAGGCTTATTTTCTTCCCAATCGACCATTTCGCAGATCGGTATGCCGAATGAAGCGGTCTTGCCGCTTCCTGTTTGCGATTTAACGACAAGATCCCGCCTTTTCAGCGCCACTGGAATCACCTCGCGCTGTACTTCGGTTGGATGTTGATATCCCAAGCTTTCTAATGCCCTAACAATTTCATCGCTTAATGTATAGTCAGTAAAACTCAATTCATTCATATAACAGCCTCTTTTGTTGTTTAGTATGTTGCTTTATTGTTCCCATAATCGTAATTTCCTTATACAGAGTTCTATTATACGCGATATGCACCAATAAACCTTGTAATATCCAAATTCAATAGTTCTATTTCAATATAATGAAACGTCCGTCTTTATTGAAACAATGTCTTCAGGGCCCCCATGATTGGAGTTAATCAAAATGGACCCTGCTTCTTTCAATATGCTAAAATATGTATGAAATTGCGGAAATAAAGGGTGTATATTCCAAACCGATGGCCAAAAGGAGGACTCATTATGATAATCGTAACGAATAGAATCAGAGTCAAAAAAGGGATGGGTGCAGTCATGGCCCCAGGATTTACTGCACCAGGACCACTTGATACGATGGAAGGCTTCGTAAAAGTTGAAGTATTATTAACGCAGAATTTGACGGATCACGATGAACTGAGCGTTAATATGTACTGGGAAAACCTTGATAACTTTACGGCTTGGAGAAATAGCGATGCATTCAAAGCTGCACATAAACGGCCTGAACCAGGTTCCGGTGAAGCAAAAAAAGAATCTCCAATTCTAGGCAGCGAGCTTACAACGTATGAAGTCGCCTCGGTAAAGGAAATAGCCAAATAATGAAATCACACAAAAAAGAGGCCGCAAAATATGCGTCCTCTTTTTGTTTTTTAATGAACTTACTTAGCTTCGGCTTTTTTGATTTGTTTACTTCTAAGCTGACCGCAAGCCGCATCAATATCCGTTCCATGTTCTTGGCGGATTTTACAATTGATGCCTCTCTTTTTCAGCGTATCATAAAACGAGAGAACGGACTCTTTGTCACTTCTTTGATATTGGCTATGCTCATCTACAGGATTATATGGGATCAGGTTGACATAAAGACGATGTTTTTTGTCATCAAGAAGATCGGCAAGTTGCTCGGCTTCTTCTTTATGGTCATTGACATCTTTCAATAGGATATATTCGATCGTAATTCTCCTATTCGTTTTCTCTAAATAATAATCAAGAGATTTCATCAATTTTTCTATTGGGATGCCTCGGTTTATCTTCATGATTTGTGTCCTGAGTTCATTATTCGGCGCATGCAATGAGATGGCCAGATTCACCTGTAATTGAGTATCGGTGAATTCATAGATCTTATGGGCAAGACCGCTTGTCGAAACAGTAATGCGCCTGCCCGCGATAGCAAGACCCTTATGGTCCATGAGCACTTTCAAAAAGTCTAACATATTTTCAAAGTTATCGAACGGTTCGCCAATACCCATTACAACAACATGGCTTACAACATCACCTTGTTCCAATTTATCAAGATGCAGTTGGACGTTCATGATTTGTTCCACTATCTCCCCGCTGGATAAATCACGGCTTTTGGCCAATAATCCACTTGCACAGAAACTGCAGCCAATATTACAGCCCACTTGGGTGGTGACACAAACCGAAATTCCATATTTATGTCTCATCATGACCGTTTCGATAAGGTTGCCATCCTGTAATTTAAACAGAAACTTGATCGTACCATCCTCTGCTTCTTGCTTGACGTGCTCAGTCAAAGTCTGGATGACAAAGTGCTCTTCAAGTAATTTTATGCACTCTTTATTAACATCCGTCATTTCAGAGAAACTCGTCACACGTGTTCTATAAAGCCACTCCCAGACTTGGGAAGCTCTGAATTTTTTATGGCCATGGTCCGAAAGCCACGCTGTCAATTGTTCGAATGTTAAACCATAAATGGACTCTTTATTCATTCGTTACCCTCTTTTCATTACAGTAAGATTTAATACTTTAACCCATTACATTAAGGGGAACTCCCCCGGGATCAGTCTCTATCATTTATGATATGGTTCATTTCTATTTATCCGAAAAGCCCGATATATTTGCTCCACAAGAACCAATTTCATTAATTGATGCGGAAAGGTCATTTTCGAGAAGGAAAGGGCATAATCGCTTCTTGATAACACCTCTTTGCCAAGTCCAAGCGACCCGCCAATAATAAAGGCAATTTTGCTCTTTCCATAGGTGGCGAGCTGATCCATATGAGTGGCCAGCTGTTCTGAAGTAAGCTGTTTTCCATTGATCTCAAGCGTTATTACGTAGGTGTCCGGGCTGACTTTGGCCAGGATTCGTTCACCCTCCTTTTGCTTTACAATGTCCATGTCCGCTGTACTCAGGTTTTCCGGAGCCTTTTCATCCGGTACTTCCACAAGTTCTATATTAGCATAGGCGCTTAACCTTTTTGTATATTCAGCAATTCCTTGCTTTAAGTATTTTTCCTTTAGCTTGCCAACAGTAATAATCGTTATTTTCATATATATCCTCTAACTTTCATTATGTTTTTACTATCAATTGTTGGATTTGCCTACCTATTATCATACCTTACAGTGACCTATAAGCAAAACAAGCATATCCTTTCCAATTTTTTATGCTTTTAAAATAAAAACCGCTGCCCCCTGAAAGCGGCAACGGTAACTTTCATTATTGAAGAAATTCGTCTGGACTTAGTTCCAATCCGAACAATTATCTTGATTATTCGTATAACAAATGCTTGAATCTAAACCATTCCACCCGCCGGATTAATCTTAGGAAAATGTTAAGAACAGGTTACAAACATGTTATCCACAAAAGTTATCCACATATCCACAAAATCTATCCACATCTTGTATGGGAATATTAGTTCCCTACTAGATATATTGCCACGTTTCGACAATATTCACAGGTTGTTGATAACTGATTTTCTTCGGGAACAAGCTTTAAAACAGGATAGGTTTCACATTCGTATACCACTTCATCCAGCGCCATGTCCACGTGTTCCTGACAGCAATATAATTTCATCTTTCATATCTCCTTTCCCATTCATTATTCCCGGTTCTTCCATTCCCAATTATCCACAAGTCACTTGAGATCTTTAATTTCACTATATATCCACAGGTAATCGTAACAAAAAATAAGAAAAGCGCAAGGAAATAGAAAGGACAGGAGGCATTTTCTGCCCCCTGTCCTTTTGTGCTTTAAATTTCGCTGCTTGAAAGCGTGACTTCCGTTGTTTCTTTCTTTCCGTCACGGTAATAAATGATTTTAACTTTATCACCGACTTGTTTTTCATTGTAAAGGTATTTTCTTAATTCCACTACATCATGGATTTTTTCATTATCCATTCCAACTACGACATCAAATTCCTTCAATCCTGCTTTGGATGCTGGAGAGTTGCTTTGAACGCCTGTTATTGCAACGCCTGAAGTAACTTTCCTTGGCAGCTTTAATGTATTTTGTTGATGGTATTGGGAAATTTCTTCTACAGATGCCAGGTTAACACCCAAGAAAGCACGTTTCACTTCACCAAATTTCTCTATATCATTAATAATCGGGATTACTGAATCGATCGGAATGGAAAGACCGATTCCTTCCACTGCATTTTCTGCAATCTTCATCGAATTTATTCCGATGACCTGCCCTGACATATTAACGAGTGCCCCTCCGCTGTTACCTGGATTAATCGCCGCATCGGTCTGGATGACCTCCGCATTCCAATCCACTTGTCCGTCCTCGTTGATATCCACCTCTATCGTGCGCTCCAAACCGGAGATGATCCCTTGTGTGATCGACCCGGAGAATTGAAGGCCTAATGGGTTGCCAATGGCAATGACGGGCTCACCAGGTTTCAATTTGCTGGAGTTTCCGAATTCAGCAATGGTTTTGACTTTTTCACCATTAACGACAATGACGGCTAAATCTGTCCATGGGTCACTCCCTTGTAGTTCAGCTGGCAATTTAGTACCATCACTTAATGTCACTTCAAGTTCATTAGCTCCTTCAATGACGTGATTATTCGTGACGATATAGGCCTTGCCGCCATCTTTTTTGTAGACGACTCCAGATCCAGTGCCGGCTTCTGCCGAACTGTCCTCGGCGTTGCCCCCTTGACCCCAGAAGTTCGTTTCCTGAATGTTAGTGATGCCGACCACTGCGTCGCTGGCTTTATCAACGGCATTGGTGACGGCACTTGTTACATCAAGAGTAAGGTTTTGCTGGGACTGCTCCGTGGTCCTTCTCTCCGTTGATTTTTCCGTTGTCATTTCTTTTTCATCGTTATTTAACAGTCCACTTCCCGGAAAGGCAAATAAAATAAGTAAGGCCCCGATGATGGCACCCCCCAAGCCTGCTAGAAAATAGCTCGTATGGCTTTTTTTCCGTTTATTTTGGTTCTCATCATTCTGATCATAATAACCCAAGACCGCCCCACCCTCTCATTTTAGGTATGTATTATAGCAATTCTATTGTTTGGTATCCTCCCTCAATTATACTCAATTACCGAAATTTTTCTAAAAAAATGCATGCTTAATTTAAGGGGCAACATAAAATTGCTAGTATCAGCCCTTTTCCTTTTACCTATACAGTTCTAACCAAACGATACCCCTTTTAATCCGATTCATAACTTACGAATCGAAATTTTTAAAAATAAAAAAGGAATGAACAAGGTATCCCTCATCCATTCCCTTCATTTATAATGTAACAAGTTCCGTTGGTCTTTTCGGGTCAGTATCATATAAGGAAAATTGTTCACCCACGATGATCCCCTTTGTCTTTAACGTCTGTTCCACCGACATTCTTGCTAGATCCTTCATATTGTTATCAAGGCTTAAGTGGGCCAAGTAAATCCGCTTGGTCTTATCACCGGCCACTTCGCTCATTGCAAGGGCAGCGTCTTCATTACAAACATGTCCGACATCACTTAAAATCCGGCGCTTGATGCTCCATGGATATTTCCCCATCCTCAGCATGGACACATCATGGTTACTTTCAAATACATAAGCATCGGCATTTGAGATGATTCCTTTCATCCGATCGCTTACGTACCCTGTATCGGTAATGACCACAAGTTTCTTATCTTCATGATGAAAAACGTAAAACATTGGCTCTGCCGCATCATGTGAAACGCCGAAAGATTCTATATCAAGGCTGCCGAACGTTTTGACCTGTTCCATTTCAAATGTGAATTTTTGTTCGGTTGCAATTTCACCGATCGATCGCTCCATGGCATCCCATGTTTTTGCATTCGCATATATCGGAAGTTTATGTTTTCTGGCAACCACGCCAAGACCTTTAATATGGTCGCTGTGTTCATGGGTAACAAGGATACCGGATAGCTTGGACATATCACGGCCTATCTCCTGAAACAATGCTTCCAGGGCTTTACCGCTTAAGCCGGCATCGACGAGGAATGATTGATCCTCCGTTTCCACGAAAAAGGCATTTCCTGTACTCCCGCTTGCGAGAACACTAAAATGCATTGTCATCTATACTCACTCCAGTATTTTTTCTTCTGTATTCAATTCAATGACCTCTTTATCAAAAGCATTCACGAAGAGATCCGTTTCGTCATCAATGACCACCCACCATGTTGGCACAAGTAAATGTGACACAGATGTCGTCTGCAGCGAATTGTAATATCCCAATTTTACATTCGTGACTTTGCTTTTGGGATCAATATCACCATTCTGATATAATGCTCCGATAGCATTTAAAGCCGATGTCAATTCTTTAGGTTTATTGAATTTTTCGATCCCCTCTAAATACATCTGTTCATAGGAAACGATTTCACCCTTCTTGTTCAGATATAGAGTGACCTTCCCTTTACTATTATTAAAAAACATCTTTTTATCTGCCACTTGATAGCAGATGATGGTCTGGCTGATTTCATCATAGCTCCAAAAATGATATTCATTTCCTTTTAATATATACTCCTTCAGGAATATATCAAGGTCTGCAGCATTAATTTCCGCTTTCATGCCAACCGGTATCTTAAATGTACCCACAAGCTTCTTATCATCGATGATTTTTGCTTTTTGATTTTTCAGGTGCTGTATATCTTTCTTCTCGAAAGTCTTGCTTTGGGCAATCAGGAATTGATCCGACTTTTGTTTCGGAAGTGGGGTTTCTATTGAAATCTCATCTTCTTTCAACAGTTCTTCCGTTGATGGCTCCGTAAAGCTTTCTAATTGGGAGTCATTAATCTTTTCCAGGAATTGATAAAGAAGAAAAATATTTAAAACGAAGAAAACCATGATGAAAATCGACTTTGTATTATTCCAATCCACTTTGACCGCCTCCTTCTTCAAAAGGCACAATAAACCATTTATCGCCTACACGATAATACCAAGTGGGCTCAAGTGTAACTAGAGTTACAAGTTTGGAATCAAGGGATTTATTCAATCTATAGCCTATCGAGATGTCCTCCACGCTATTGAAATCGACATTATCTTTCGATTTCAGCTGATTCACTACTTCTTTACCGCTTGGTAAAGTCTTTGCCGATCCTACTGACGGGAGGACTGAATCCAGTTTAAAATATGGACGGTCATAGCTATAAATTTCTTCTTTCCCCCAAATTTGCTCGATTTCCGTCATTCCAGATTCATTGAAGGCCGGATAACCATTCACGAATAAGCGGAATACCACTCGTTGTTCATGCTCCGACATATAGGCAAAGCGGTAATTGTTATTTTCCCAACCTGCATGTTCATTGATGAAATCAATGCTTTTTTGCAAAAGGTCACTGGAACTGCCAAATGACTTGCTCTTTTGTGCCGGATTGATATAAGAAATTAGGTAATTGTCTTTATTGACCGTCATCAGTCTTGTTCCATCCGTGTATTCCTCACCGACCGAAACGGGTTCCTGTCGTACATACTTCGGATTAATAAATAGAGCGCTTTTAAGGTCTCCAATATCCAAATAGTCGATATAATATTCAAGTCTATTGATCTCCACTGGGTTTTCCGGGACGAACAGCGTCCTTTTGCTGTTTATCGTTTCGGCCGTGTATTCAGGGTGCTTATCGTAAGAACCCCGATAAAATGAATCCATGAAATTCCTTAGTTTTTTAGAGTCGACCATACCTTGATAAATCTTCCTCTGATCGTAAGAAACAAAATAAACGGCAGATTCATTACCACTGATGTTCTTTTGTTTAATGATGATTCGATCAAACCAAAATTCAGGCACTTCCTTATCCGTTATATTCAATACCGTTTTATAAAGAGAGATGGGAATATCATCGGAAAATTCGATTTCAATCGATCCATCTTCATGGACAAAATCGTCAAATTTCCTTTGCAGCCTGTTTACGGATATCTCTTTTATGCCTCTAAAACGCCATTGCGAAAATTCTTTTTCCATTTCATTGATTTCTGCCGGATTGGAAGTCTGGAAATGCTGCCCATTGCCATGGAAAAGGATACTGACTGGTTTAATGACATCACTGACAATTTGGACATCGCTTTTAATCTTTATAAATTCCGACGATTGTTCAAATAGATCATATTCAGGCTCGTACGTCCAAATGCTCCATGTCAAAAAAATGCTTGTCCCGACCAAAATAATCAGTATGATACTTTTTGCACGTTCAAAATTCATGACCAATCATCCTCTTCTTCCTGTTCGTAAGGAAGTGTAAAGAACACGGTTGTTCCTTTTCCATCCACACTTTCCGCCCATATTTTCCCGCCATGCGCCACGACCATCTCTTTTGCGATCGCTAAACCAAGCCCTGTCCCGCCTAAGTTACGGGCCCTTGCTTTATCCACACGGTAGAAGCGGTCGAATATTTTATCAATGACGTTTTTCGGGATACCCACTCCTTGATCTGTAATGCTCACAATGATAAAGCCATCAGATGCCCTGACGCGGAAAGTCACTTGACCCCCTTCAGGTGAGTACTTTAATGAGTTGGAGATTACATTATAGAGAACCTGGGTGATTTTATCTTCATCAATATCCACAAAATAAGCTTCCTTCGGCAAATCACGCTTAAACGTGATGTCATCATTTTTCGTCATTTCAAAACGATCGATGATATGGTCATAGAATTTATTGAAATTCACCCAGCCCGTTTTAAGCCTGTAATCTTTACTGTCCATTTTCGAAAGCTGTAACAGATCATTAACAAGCCTGATCATTCGCTCCGTTTCATTTTGGGTCACACTTAAAAAGGATGGAGCGATTTCCTCGTCCTTCCATGCCCCTTCAGCCAATGCTTCCAGGTAACTTCTCATCGTCGTTAACGGAGTTCTCAGTTCATGTGATACATTGGCAACGAATCCCCTGCGTTCACTCTCGATTTTTTCCTGCTCTGTTATATCATGCAAAACGGTAATCAAACCATTAACGAACCCCGTTTCCTTTTGAATGACCGAAAAGTTCCCCCTCAAAACGAAAGGATGATTTTTTTTGCTGTAATCAAGGATGATGGACTCTCGCTCTTCCAGTAAATCCTCAAATTTATATTCTTCTTCAAGACCCAAAACCTCAATGATCGGTTGGTTCATGACGGTTTCACTCGAGACATTCAATAATTGTGCCGCCGGTTCATTAATCAAGTTCACCCGACCGCGCCTGTCCGTTGAAATTACGCCATCCGTCATATTGGCAAGGACAGATGATAGCTTACGCCGCTCTCCTTCTGTGCTTGATTGCGACTCTTGGAGTTTTTTGGTCAAATTATTGAAAGTGACGGCAAGCTGGCCAATTTCATCATCGCCATATACCCTGACTTTTCTGGAGAAATTCCCTTTTGCCATCACAAGGGCCTGTTTTCTCATATCAGACATGGGTCTAGTGATCGTTCGTGCGAGCAGGATCCCCAAGATGGCCGTAATGACCAAAGCGATGGCCGTACCCGTCATGAAGATGCTATTGATTTCATCCATCTGCTCAAAGACATTCTCCATCTCAGCTATTACATAGACGGCGCCAATGACCTCCCCATTTGCTTCAATGGGTGTCGAAAGGACCCAGAGCCGCCTGCCCTTATCGCTAAATATATCACTATCTTCTTTTCCAAAAGTGAGCGTATTCTTAATGAGGACCTCTGTCGTCTTCTTCCCTACAATATCCTGGTTACCTGGGGCTGAAGTTCCGATCACGCGTCTGCTGCGGGTGTCGATGACTTGTACTTCCGAAATATCATTCGATGAATTATCCCGGTCTTGCAATATCGCATCAATCGCTTCTTCGAGGGTCGGATCTTCCTCTCCCCTCTCTTTTTCCATTTCTTCACCAATACTGTAGGTAAGCAGGTTAACGTGACCTTTTATTGATTTCGTAAAGTTCCCGACAAGATTTTCTTCCAATTCCCCAACAAAATATACCCCGATTATTTGCATCGCCACGAAAATGAGCAATACATAAATCAGAACAAATTTAAAATGAATTGAGCGGAAAAAACCAACCTTTTTCATAGAAACTACTCCTGTTCAGGGTTACGCAGGTAATAACCGACCCCTCTTCTAGTTACAATCCAGCCAGGATGACTTGGATTGTCTTCAATCTTCTCACGAAGACGTCTGACCGTTACATCGACCGTCCGTACATCACCAAAATAATCATAGCCCCACACGGTTTGTAATAAGTGCTCCCTTGTCATGACCTGACCGATGTGCTTCGCTAAGTAATGAAGCAACTCAAATTCACGATGCGTCAATTCTATCGTATCGCCGCGCTTGGATACCACATAGGCATCCGGATGGATAGTGAGCGTGCCTATCGTAATTTCCTTCGGTTCATTTTCTTGATCGGGAACCGGAACGGCTTGCTGACGTCTAAGGTTCGCCTTAACGCGGGCAATTATTTCCCGGGTACTAAATGGCTTTGTCACATAGTCGTCTGCACCAAGCTCCAATCCTAACACCTTATCTATCTCCGAGTCTTTTGCCGTTAGCATGATGATCGGGGTTTCATACTTCTTCCTTACTTCCCTGCATACTTCCATCCCATCGCGCTGCGGCAGCATGATATCAAGTAAAATCAAATCAGGTTGCCGTTCTTCCACCATTTTGAGGGCTTCATTGCCATCATAAGCACAAAAAACTTCGTAGCCCTCTTTTTTTAGATTGAATTGTAATATATCAGCAATTGGCTTTTCGTCATCCACTACCAAAATCTTTTTATCCATGTACTTATCTCCTTTTTAATAACTGAACTGAATCTATTAAAAACCGTGTCCTTATCCGGGACCTTATTCACTTTTCCTTCTGCTTTCACAAAGCTTCGCAACCTAGTTTCGGCAAAGTTGCATATATATACCCAATAAAAGGGGCTGAACACTGGAATGAAAGCAAATTGTCTCTATTCTACTTTATCATTTTATAGGCATTAAATCACCTTTTTCCTATTATTCTCATCTATTAATGAAGCAGAAGAAGTCTTCGAATAATTTTCGAAGACTTCCATCAATTACTGACTTATATAGTTTAGCGGATTAACGAGAGACCCGTTTTTATATATTTCAAAATGGAGGTGGACACCGGTCGAGTGACCTGTTGAACCCATCATGCCAATTTTCATGCCTTTTTCAATCTTTTGTCCCGCTTTTACATCTATTGAATCCAAATGGGCATACACTGTCTTATATCCATTATTATGATTGATCGTTATCTTATTTCCATATCCTCCGGAATTCCCGGCAGTTTCGATTATCCCATGATCTGCTGCCGTTATGGTCCTGGTGGCTGGCCTTGCAATATCGATACCTTTATGAAGTTTCCCCCAGCGCTGGCCCTGCTTACTGGAAATATAGCCCCCATCTGCAGGCCATGAATATGTACCGCTGCCCTGTGAAGGTATGACCTTGGTGCCTTTTCTGGTGATTTGCGTTTTAGCTTCTTCCGTGACTTCTTTTTTTACGATCGATTCACTGATTTTCTTTCCATTTGTTTCAGATATATTATAGGTGAACGCAAGAATCCCCTCATTCCCCATTTGTTCAGTAATGAGTTCGCCCTTTGGAAGTTCGTCATCCTCCTTCACTTTCTTTTCAAAAGGAATCCTCTCTTCCTTTAATACTTCTCTTTCTACCATTACGTTCACATAGGGGGTACGTTGGGTCACATAGAGACGCTCGCCCTCTTTAACACCATTGTCCTCATTCTGTCCCGGATTCAGCTCCAGCAGTTGATCCAGGTCCATATCATGGCTAGTGGCAATGGCTTCAAGATCTTCATCTTCCTTAGCCTCATAGATAGTCGTTTCTTCCTTTCCTTCTTCTATCATGGAAAGGGTTTTATCGACACTCTTGATTTCGTCTGGATATACCATTGTCTCTTTAAACGTAACGGGAAGTGAAAATTCGATGTCCAGAATTCTGCTTCCTGGCTCTTTTAACGAATCGGCATCTTTTTCACTTTCTTTTTTACCTGATTCGTATTCAGCGTATTCCTCTTCATTTACATATAATAAAGTGATTTTCTCCAGAACGTCCTCTGCATCTTCCTTTGACGCAACATAAGCGACCGCCTGGTTATCTATGTCAATTTCATATGCCTCGGCCTTCACATTCAACTGATCTTGAATTCCCTTAACAGCCTGTTCCTCTTTAACATCTTCATCGAATACCTCTTCAGGTACGAACTTCAGCTGTGTCTCCTTATCGAATGTAAAGTCAGGATAATCTTCCTGTGCTTCTTCTACCTTATCGGCTACGATGTTTTCGATTTCCGTTTCATCCGTTACACTGCCGACGAACTCATCGTTAAGATAAACATGCTGTATGGTTGTAGTTTCCGATATCCCAGCAGCAGTTACCCGATTGCCCGCAAGCACCAAAATGACGGAAACCATCAACAGGATGATCCCCTTGCCTTTTGAGCTAAACATATATTGTCCTCCTTAACGGCTCAGTCACCAATTAAGAAACTAATCAAATTTATTTGAGATTTATTAGTCCAATTTAAATATCCAGATGCTTATGACTGATTTCTATAATGATTTTTATCACTCATAACTCTACCATATTAAGAAAAAAAACAAGAAACAGACTTCATAATGTAATAGAACTGTATAAATGGTGACAACATGTACCAATGGATATGGTAATGGGGACAGTTCAATAAACTGCGGAAAAAGGAGTGGACCTAAGCCCAGCAAGGGGAAAAGTGAGTTTTATTCCGAATTGGCCGAAAATGGTATGTTACAAATCGTTAACAATCTATTAACAAGATTTCATTCAGAATCCTCTGGGCACATAACAAAAAAACGCCCTAAAGGAAAGGCGTTTATACAAGGATGGCTCAGGACGGAATCGAACCGCCGACACAAGGATTTTCAGTCCTTTGCTCTACCGACTGAGCTACTGAGCCAAATATTCTATTTTAGAATAAAAATAAAATGGCGGTCCCGACGGGAATCGAACCCGCGATCTCCTGCGTGACAGGCAGGCATGTTAACCGCTACACCACGGGACCAGTAAAGCATATATATAAAGAAGTGACCCATACGGGATTCGAACCCGTGTTACCGCCGTGAAAGGGCGGTGTCTTAACCGCTTGACCAATGGGCCGGAAAAAATGGTGAGCCATGAAGGATTCGAACCTTCGACCCTCTGATTAAAAGTCAGATGCTCTACCAACTGAGCTAATGGCTCGTTCTAATGAAATGTTTCTTTGCTGGATGTTAACTAACCATCTGCAGCTTGTTAATGGCTTGTTCTATTGTGACGACGCTTTTGATAATATCATGGTTCTTATAGTTTAGGCAATAGTTTTTTGAAATAAAATTATTTTTTTCTTATCTTTTTTACTTTCCCTATAGTTTTTATCCACATTCACTCGGTATCCCGGACCTCCCGAACGTGACATAAAATGCATCAATCTTAAAAATGAAAGAAGAGCCGGCAAAAAAAGCCAGCTCCTTTTTCATGAATTACGCTAGACGCCAAGGGCTTCTCACGACATTTGTTTGGTTACGGTCAGGACCGACAGAGAAAGTGGTCAAAGGAATGCCTACCAATTGAGATACGCGCTCTACATAGTGGCGAGCGTTCTCTGGAAGCTCATCCAATGATTTGCAGCCTGTGATGTCTTCTGACCAGCCTGGCAGCTCTTCATAGACTGGTTTACATTCGCCAATAGCTTTCAAAGTCGCTGGCACCTCATGAATGATTTCGCCTTTGTATTCATAGGCCACACAAATTTTGACCGTATCAAGACCTGATAATACGTCAATCGAGTTCAATGATAAATCGGTAATCCCGCTGACACGGCGAGCATGGCGAACGACAACAGCGTCAAACCAGCCTACACGGCGCGGTCTGCCTGTAGTTGTTCCATATTCACGGCCAATTTCCCGGATTTGGTTACCGACTTCATCATGCAATTCTGTAGGGAAAGGACCATCGCCCACACGGCTTGTGTATGCTTTACATACTCCAACCACATGGTTGATCTTCGTAGGACCTACACCCGAACCGATTGTAACTCCACCTGCGACCGGGTTGGAAGAAGTGACGAATGGGTATGTTCCTTGATCGATATCAAGCATGACACCTTGTGCCCCTTCGAATAATACCCGTTTTCCTTCATCAAGTGCGTCATTCAATACAACGGATGTATCACAAACATATTTCTGCACTTGTTGTCCGTACTCATAGTATTCTTCCAAGATATCTTCGATTTTGAAACCTTCCGTTTCATAGAAGCGTTCGAACATACGGTTTTTTTCGACAAGATTTTGAGACAATTTTTCCTCGAAAATTTCACGGTCCAAAAGGTCTGCCATGCGGATTCCGTTACGAGCAGCTTTGTCCATATATGCAGGGCCGATTCCCTTTTTAGTCGTTCCAATTTTGTTGGCGCCTTTACGGTCTTCTTCGACTTCATCCAATTTGATATGGTAAGGAAGAATGACATGTGCACGGTTCGAGATACGAAGATTATCCGTACTCACCCCATGGCTATGTAAATAAGCAAGCTCCTCTACAAGAGCTTTTGGATCAACTACCATACCGTTTCCAATGACACAAATCTTATCACTATAAAAAATCCCTGACGGAATTAAATGCAGTTTATAGGTAACGCCGTTAAATTTAATTGTATGCCCTGCATTATTCCCACCTTGATAACGAGCGATGGCTTCCGCATTCTGGGATAGAAAATCTGTTATTTTACCTTTACCTTCGTCTCCCCATTGTGTACCGACTACTACAACTGATGACATCTGAATAAAGCACCTCCAAAGGTTCACGTAATACCGATCATTAACCGGTTCTTATCAAACAAACCTATTTTATCAATAATCCAAACTGGAAGTCAATACAAAATCCGAACAATACACTTTTTAAAAAATTCTTTGTTCGTAAATATAAGAAATTTCTTTCCGGTTTTTTTAGGATTGTCAAACATTATTGTACCCTCTGATTTCTTTTTCTATTATCATTAGGGCCTTTCTTTTTCCCGAAACAGAGAAAGCCCGCCATTGCATGAATGGCAGGCAGTCCCCTATGCGCCGGGAGACATCGAATCATCATCGAAACGGCGTTCGAGATTAACGAATTTATTATATTCTTTTACGAATGCAAGCGAAACCGTGCCGACCGGACCATTACGCTGTTTCGCTATAATGATTTCAATGATATTTTTATTCTCGGATTCTTTATCATAATAATCATCACGGTATAAGAATGCGACGATATCAGCATCTTGCTCGATACTCCCGGACTCCCGGATATCAGACATCATCGGGCGCTTATCCTGACGCTGCTCCACTCCCCGCGATAGCTGGGAAAGGGCGATGACGGGCACTTTAAGTTCACGGGCCAGCGCTTTGAGTGAACGTGAAATCTCGGATACCTCTTGCTGACGGTTGTCGCCTGAACGGCCATCGCCTTGAATTAACTGCAGGTAATCGATCAATATCATGCCAAGGCCATGTTCCTGCTTCAAACGACGGCATTTTGAACGGATTTCACCAATCCTGACACCTGGCGTATCATCGATATAAATGCCGGCATTCGACAAGCTTCCCATCGCCATCGTCAGTTTACGCCAATCCTCATCAGTTAAGGAACCTGTCCGTAAATTCTGGGCGTTGATATTCCCTTCAGCACAGAGCATACGCATAACGAGCTGCTCTGCACCCATTTCAAGACTGAAAATCGCTACATTCTCCTCCGTTTTGGTCGCAACGTTTTGAGCGATGTTCAATGCAAAAGCGGTTTTACCAACCGAAGGGCGGGCACCAACTATGATGAGGTCATTACGTTGGAACCCCGCTGTCATTCGATCCAGTTCAGCAAACCCTGTCGGTATTCCCGTGACATCCCCTTTACGGGTAGTCAAAATTTCTATGTTATCGTAAGTCGCAACCAATACATCCTTAATATTTTGAAAAGACCCGGAATTCTTACGCTGGGCCACTTCCATGATCGTTTTTTCTGCTTCACCGAGCAGCTCCTCGACCTCGTCCTCGCGACTGTAGCCTTCCTGAGCGATGTTCGTCGCAGTCCGGATCAAACGGCGCAGCAATGACTTCTCCTCGACGATGCGGGCATAATATTCAATATTGGCCGCGGTAGGCACCGATCCGGCCAATTCACTTAAATAAGAAACCCCGCCAACTTCTTCAAGGTTTTTTGTCGCAGCCAATTCCTCTGTCACCGTAATCAAATCGACAGCTTTTCCTTCGTCATTCAATTTAAGCATCACATTAAAGATCTTTTGATGAGAGCTTCTATAAAAATCTTCCGGAATCAAAACTTCCGATGTAACGGTCAATGAAGAGGGCTCAAGAAAAATGGCTCCTAGCACAGCCTGTTCGGCTTCTATATTTTGAGGTGGAATCCTATCCTGAAATTGTTCTATCATATCTTAAAACCTCCCATTCTAAGAGGATACCTTTTATATGTTTCTAGTAAAAAAGAAAAAAGTGAAAGGACAACGTGCCCAATCACATTTTTCGTCTATCTCTATTTTATCAATTTTTCACAGATATGAAACAGCTAAAATTAGTTAATTTCTTTAACATGCACAGTCAGTGTTGCAGTGACTTCAGGATGAAGCTTCACCGGAAGCTTTGTATGCCCTAAAGTGCGGATGCCTTCAGCAAGCTCCATTTTACGTTTATCAACCTTGATACCGTGTTTTTTCTGAAGCTCAGATGCAATTTGTTTAGTCGTGATGGAACCGAATAAACGCCCGCCCTCACCGGCTTTGGCAGATAGTTCAACCGTTAATTTCTCCAGCTGCACTTTCAATTCTTCAGCCTGCTGCAGCTCTTCTGCTGCAAGTGATTCTTCTTTATTTTTCTGTGCTTCCAAAGTTTTCACGTTTGAATTATTTGCTTCAACAGCCAATCCTTGTTTAAGCAGGAAATTATGTGCATAACCATCCGCAACATTTTTAACTTCCCCTTTTTTCCCTTTACCTTTAACGTCTTTAAGAAATATCACTTTCATTCTTTATATCCCCCTTCTAAATATTCATCAATAGCTGCTTTCAATCGACTTTCGGCTTCATCAATGGAGCATACCTGTTGAGTGGCGGCATTCGTTAGATGACCGCCTCCATTCAACATTTCCATGATCACCTGTACATTGATATCACCAAGAGAACGCGCACTTATCCCCACCGTATCATCAGACCGCTTAGCCATTACAAAGGAAGCGACAACGCCATCCATCGTCAATAGGGTGTCCGCAGCCTGAGCAATGAGCACCTGATTATGAACCTGATCGGTTTTTGCCGCGGCAATGGCAATTCCCTTTTTATAAAAGATGACTTCTTCAATGAGCTTCGATCGTTTGATATAGGTGTCCACGTCTTCTTTTAAAAATTTCTGGACAAGTACCGTATCAGCTCCATGCGCCCTTAGATATGAGGCTGCATCGAAAGTGCGTGATCCCGTTCTTAAGGTGAAGCTTTTCGTATCGACGATGATACCTGCAAGAAGCGCCGTCGACTCAAGCATATCAATTTTTGAGCGTTTTGGCTGATATTCAAGCAGTTCGGTCACAAGCTCTGCCGTTGAAGATGCATATGGCTCCATATAGACGAGCAATGAGTTCTTGATGAACTCCTCACCCCGCCGATGATGGTCGATGACCACAACCTTATCGATTCTATTCAATAACCGTTCTTCAATCACCATGGAAGGTTTATGGGTATCGACCACAACCAGCAAGGTCTCATCCGTAATCATTTCTAATGCATCATCAGGTGTTATGAACCTGGCATACAGCTCTTCTTTATTTTTGATCTCTTCCATTAAACGAAGGACACTGCTGTCGAGCTGCTGGGTGTTTATGACAATATAGCCTTCACGTTCATTCATTTGGGCAACTTTCAAGATGCCGATCGCTGAACCGATTGCGTCCATATCCGGGTTTTTATGGCCCATGACAATGACTTTATCGCTATCAAGGACTATATCCTTCAATGCATGGGAAATCACACGGGCACGGACCCTCGTGCGTTTTTCCATCGGATTGGTTTTGCCGCCATAGAATTTCACTTTTCCATTCGCTTGCTTTATGGCTACCTGGTCACCGCCCCGCCCTAAAGCGAGATCCAAGCTGGACTGGGCGAGCGTACCTAGTTCCGGCAAGGATGACACGGCCGAGCCGACCCCGATGCTCAATGTCAGTGGTACATTTTGCTTGGCCGTCGTTTCCCTGATTTCATCCAAAATCGAGAATTTCCCCTTTTCAAGCTGCTGAAGGATATGCTCATTAAAGACAGCGATGAATCGTTCCGAGGAAACCCGTTTAAAGAAAACGCCATTATCCCTTGCCCACTTATCGAGAAGTGAGGTAACCAAGCTATTAATGCTGCTTTTACGCTGATCATCCATACCCTGTGTCAAATCATCATAATTATCAAGAAGAATGATCGCAATTGCCGTTCTCTCATCTTCATATAATTTCTCAATTTCCACTTGCTCCGTCACATCAAAAAAGTAAAGAAGCCTTTCATCACGCTTATGGACCACCTTGAATTTCCGATCGTGGAGCGTAAGTGTCTCTGTCTCGATCTCTTGCTTGATTAACGGTACTATCGAGTCCGCAACATCGTATAGCGATCTTCCTGCCAAGGAGTCCTCACTAAAACAAGAAGCCAGGAATGGATTGGTCCATTCAATGTAATAATCCTCATTAAAGAGCATGATCCCAATCGGCATTTCCAATAACGCTTCCTCGCCCACCTTCTTTAAACGGTAGGATAAAGTCGTTATATACTCTTCTGTCTTCCGTTGCTTTTTTTCTACCATTCTTAATGTTAAATAAAATAAACCAGCAAGAATCAATAGTCCAACAAGTGCAATAACCCAATTATAATAAGCCAGTACGCCCAAAAGTAAAACGACTGCGGCCAGCACCCCATACAATGGGGACTTAATCGAGTATTCTTTCAAATAAGATGGCATAGTTTCAGCTCCTAAAAGCATCTGTTTTACAAAAAAGTCTTCTATTCCTTTTTCTTGATTGTCTCCCTAAAAGGAAAGCCTAAATCTATTATACCTAAAAATCGGACGGCCGTCGTTATAATCGGAATCGGCAGAAGCAAAGAAAAAACCACAATTAAAACAGGTATCGCCTTAACCCATGACTTAACATGAGCGATATAGAATATCAGGGAATATCCTTGTAATAAAATGAAGAACTGCAGTATGAAAAATAGGTTCGTTATGGCCATATATACAAAACTGTTCTTGTCCGTATTCACAAAAAGAGCAAGAAGCATCGTAATTAAATAATACCATAAAAGGCTTTTCGGGAGTCGCAGATCTCGAAAATGAGGCCATTTTAACGCCTTATCACTGAACCTCTTCACAATGGGATGCGCTGCAAAGAAAATCAATAAAACCATGATGACGGACATCAAGACGAACAAACTTGGCATCAACGTGTTCATCATATCGATCGATTCATACATCCGCTTTTTGACTTGTTCCGTAGGTGCCTGTCCAAAAGTATCCATGATGCCGATTGTATTTTCAAGGGACTCCTCAAGAATGTTCATCGATTCTTCTATGTAATTAACATCCGTTATCAACACTGAAGCTGCATACATTAATAAAATGCCCCCCAGAAAGACAAGGACTGCGCTTATGAACATAGGTGCCATCGGTTTGTCCTTTTTCAAAAAATAGCCGATCGCAATTCCCGTTGCCCCCATGAGCAATGTCAGCGGAACAGACAATATCGTCCCGATGAGGATCGACAATAACGAGGCTACAAATAAGTAACCAAGGCTCCACGATAACTTTTGTTTGATTGTGACCAGTATGAATGGAATGGGTAAAAAGAAAGCAGTGAAAATACCCAATAGTGGGATTTGAATGGTGATGAACAATAAAATGCAATATAGTGCCAGAAGTGCTCCGCCCTCGGCAATTCGTCTCCCGCTATTCATCTTTATTTCACCCCCTGTTATGATTGATGTCTTATCTCCATCTTTATATTGTATCCGTTACGGCCAGGATATTTCAAACATCACAGTCTTTTTTGGGATATGATTATTTTTTCTGAGGAAAACGCGCGGATTGAAATAAAAAAACCGCAATTCAGCGGTTTACAGGCATAAGTGAAAACTTATTAAAAAAGGCACATTAAGGATAACTCCTCAACGTGCCAATTTATTATTCACCAGATACGTATGGTAGTAATGCCATAGTACGTGAGCGTTTAATAGCAATCGTTAATTTACGTTGATATTTAGCGCTTGTGCCAGTTACACGACGTGGTAAAATTTTACCGCGTTCTGAGACGAATTTTTTAAGAAGATCTGTATCTTTGTAATCAATTTTAGTGATTCCGTTAGATGTGAAATAACAAACCTTTTTACGCTTACCGCGTCCTTTACGTCCACCCATTGCCATAATATATTTCCCTCCCTGCTTTTTTGAATTTTCATTTTAAACGGCTGTTTAAAACGGAAGATCGTCATCTGAAATGTCGATTGTTTTACCGTCATTTGCAAATGGATCATCATCTACACGAGTGTAGTTGTTATTGCTTCGTTGATTCTGATTAGGATTTTGTCCATACGAATTGTTGTCATTTCCGTTATTACCATAACTTCTTTGACCTCCACCGTAAGAACCGCCTTCATTTCTTTCACCCGCTGAACTGCTTCGTGGTTCAAGGAATTGAACGCTCTCAGCCAGAATCTCCGTCACATATACGCGTTTGCCGTCTTGTCCTTCATAATTACGTGTTTGGACACGTCCATCCACGCCAGCTAAACTGCCCTTTTTCAAGAAGTTAGCTACATTTTCTGCCGGTTTACGCCAAACTACACAGTTAATGAAATCCGCTTCACGTTCACCTTGCTGATTCGTAAAACTACGGTTGACAGCTAAAGTAAAGGTAGCTACGGGAACTCCATTAGGTGTATATCGTAATTCAGGATCTTTAGTTAAGCGTCCTACCAAAACTACGCGATTCATCATCAGAATCAACCCCTAGGTTTCAAGCTTGTTTCATGTGAAACAAGATTAGAATTTATATTAATTATCGAATTAAACTTCTTCTCTAGTAGCCATGTGGCGAATAATGTCTTCACTGATTTTAGCTAGACGATCGAATTCTTGAATCGCAGCACTTTCAGCGTTAACTTTAAGAAGCATGTAGTAACCATCACGGAAATCATTGATTTCATATGCTAGACGGCGTTTACCCCATTCTTTTGCTTCTACTTCCGCACCATTATCAGAAAGGATTGTGTTGAAACGTTCAACTAAAGCTTTTTTAGCTTCTTCCTCAATGTTTGGACGGATGATATACATAATTTCGTATTTTCTCATCACTGTCACCTCCTTTTGGTCTAAGCGGCCCAATTGGGCAAGGAGCAATTATTTATAATTACTCACAAGATAAAATTATAGCATAGTTAAAGAGGCTTTGCAACGAACGGTTCGACTTATTACAATTAAATGTAATCTAATGATTTAAGTCTATAAAAAAGACCCTACATATGGAATGGTAGGGTCTTTGATTCTTATACGTTGAAACGGAAATGGATAACATCGCCATCGTTAACGATGTATTCTTTACCTTCCAAACGAACTTTACCCGCTTCTTTTGCGGCACCATGACTGCCCGCTTCAAGTAAATCGGTATAAGAAACCGTTTCGGCACGAATGAAACCGCGTTCGAAGTCTGTGTGAATGACGCCGGCACATTGAGGGGCTTTCATTCCTTTGCGGAATGTCCAAGCCCGCACTTCCTGTACGCCAGCTGTAAAGTATGTTGCCAATCCAAGCAGATTATAAGAAGCACGGATCAGCTGATCTAGACCTGACTCCTCGATGCCAAGTTCAGATAGGAACATTTCCTTTTCTTCACCTTCAAGCTCTGCAATTTCTTCTTCGATTTTGGCACAAATCACGATTACTTCGGCATTTTCCTTAGCGGCATATTCACGAACTTGCTGTACATATTCATTATCGTCAGCATTCGCCACTTCATCTTCGCTCACGTTCGCCACGTAAAGCGTCGGCTTAGCTGTAAGTAAATGCATGCCCTTCACGATTTTTTGCTGTTCTTCGGTAAACTCGACGGAACGTGCAGGCTTTTCATCTTCCAATGCTTCTTTTAAAGCCACAAGGATTTCATGTTCTGCCACAGCGGCTTTATCTTTTTGCTTGGCCATTTTTCCGACACGGTCGATGCGTTTGACAACAGATTCCAAATCGGCAAGGATCAATTCAAGATTGATGACCTCGATATCATCGATTGGATTTACTTTTCCGGAAACATGGGTAATGTTATCATCTGCAAAGCAACGGACGACTTGACAAATTGCATCCACTTGACGGATATGGGAAAGGAATTTATTACCTAAACCTTCTCCTTTACTTGCTCCTTTTACGATCCCGGCGATATCCGTGAATTCAAAAGCTGTCGGAACCGTTTTTTTCGGTTTTACCAATTCAGTCAATTTTTGCAGACGGTGATCTGGCACTTCCACAATTCCTACATTCGGGTCGATCGTACAGAAAGGGTAGTTGGCAGATTCCGCACCTGCCTGAGTTATTGCATTAAATAAAGTGGATTTACCTACGTTAGGCAAACCGACTATACCAGCTGTTAAAGCCATTTATATTTCACTCCTTCAAGATGATTCGTACATATGGGAAAAGAACTGATCTTCTATAAAGACCATCCAATACCTAAACCTTTCCCAATTATAGATTTCGCTTCCTAAAAAGACAAGTAAATCATGAGAAACGCCGGACTACTTTCACTCCTAAAAAAAAAGCATGATCACTCCTCATGCTTTTGCAGAACTTTTTTCATTTTCTTCGCGAATTCACGTCGAGGCAGCATCACGCTATGACCGCATCCTTCACATTTTATCCGGATATCCATTCCGAGCCGTATAATTCTCCACTTATTCACTCCACAGGGATGTGGTTTCTTCATTTCCACTATATCCTTAAGTGCAAATTCCTTTTCCTCCATAATCATGAGCCCCCCAATTCCTATGACTCGCTGCCATTGTACGTAGATTTAATCCCACTTGCATCAAGCGCAGCACTTATATCTTTTCTTAATATCCTACTGATTTCAATGTGATGCATCGGCTTTGTTTCCGCTTTAATCCGAAAGACGATTTCTTCAGGACTGATTTTTTCAATTCCCAAAAATTCAGGCGCTTTGATCAAGGCTTCGTATTTGCCTTCCATACTGTTTAAAAGATCAATCAGCACTTTCTCAGCACGCTCGGTCGATCCATCGTTAGGTATGGTCACATCAACAATTGCCATACTATTTAAAATGGAATAATTCGTAACCTGGATGATGCTGCCGTTGGGTATGAAGTGCAATTCACCTGCACCGCTTTTAATTTTCGTCGTACGAAGCCCGATTTCAAGGACTTCCCCTTCAAAAGTATTGATTTTAATATAATCCCCGACCGAGAACTGATCTTCAAAGATAACGAAAAACCCGGTAATTATATCCTTGACCAAACTTTGTGCGCCAAATCCAATGGCCAGACCGAGAACACCGGCACCAGCGAGTAATGGCATTACATGAAGACCAAGAATCTCCAGAATCATCAACAAGGCAATGAAATTGATGACATAGGTAATGATATTTTCCAGCAATTTAATGAGTGTCGCTTCCCTGCGTTCCGTTACCCGAATGGGACTTCTTAAACGTGCTTTGAAAAATTTATTCAGAATAGTCTTTCCTATTGTAATAATAATACGCGATAACAGCAGAACAAGGAAGATTTTAATAATGCCCTCGCCCATCAGCAGCCATATCTTTTCATCCAATATCTCTTTTGCAACGTTATCATAAATGCGATCCATATTTTCCTCCTGCCTAATGCAAATAACAGCAAAACTATTATATCTTCGACGTATTCCTCTACCCTCCATGCATGGAGGTAACCATGAAATAGAGAGATTTTCTCTATTTTATCAATAAATAATGGTTTCTGTACAAAAAAATTATGGGTATATAGTTAATAGAATTTAGAAATTTTTTCCCGAACATTCAAATGATTATTTACTAGAAAGTATAGATGAAAGCAATTGGTAGAGGATAACGTCGATTCATATCCCCTTCACCTGTTTGCATGTTTTGCAAAAAATTCCCTCACCCATCATGTTAAATACCGTATATTTTCCCCTTTTTATCCGTATACTGTAATACCAAATAAAGTAAAGGAGTTGAGCCGATGAATCTGAATTCTAGTCTATTTAATAATAATAAAAATAGATTGAGTCGCATCCTGCATGAAGATACGGATGCATCCAAACAAATTTCCCAGGAATTAATCAACCTCCTCCCAACAGGAAAGCTTCAACCAATCGTCATCGTCTGCATAGGCACAGACCGTTCCACAGGCGATTCACTCGGACCACTTGTCGGCACTCTGCTTAGTGAAAAGGCTGAAAACAGTTCTTCTTCATTCCATGTTTATGGTACTCTGGATGACCCTATACATGCGATGAATTTACAGGAAAAATTAAATGAAATTAAAAAGCTGCATGCCAATGCCTTTATAGTCGGAATCGATGCTTGCTTGGGGAAAATGAAAAGCGTCGGCATCGTTCAGATCGGCCAGGGACCAGTTAAGCCGGGTGCCGGGGTCAATAAAGACCTTCCTTCCGTCGGAAATGCCCATATTACAGGAATCGTGAATGTAAGTGGATTCATGGAGTTCATGGTCTTGCAGAACACGCGTCTTAATCTTGTGCTAAAAATGGCGAAAACCATTGCCGAGGGGATTTATGAGGCACAAAATCTTTATCCAATAAAACCTTCCATCACTCCTTTCACATGGTCATTCAAGCAAGAAAAAACCCTTTGATCGGTTTTTTCATAAAAAAGAAGGAAGGGGCCAGCCCCTTCCTTCTTTTTTATGCATAATACATGAAAGTAACCAGAATGGCCGTGATCATTATGCCCGGAAGCAGATTCGCCACCCTGATTTTGGTGACACCGATAATATTCAAACCAATCGCCAAAATCATGACTCCGCCAGTTGCCGTCATTTCCAATATGAAGGAATCCATTAATGCAGATGGGATCATCGTATTGATCTGCCTTGAAAAAACCGCCAGGAATCCCTCATAAAGAATGATAGGAAATGCTGAAAAAAGTACCCCTATGCCTAACGTGCTGGCGAGGACAAGTGCTGTGAATCCATCGATTATCGCTTTTGTTATCAAAACGTCATGATCATTCCGGATACCGCTATCCAGGGCACCGATAATGGCCATCGCCCCAATCCCAAATATGAGCGTAGCCGTTACAAACCCCTGGGATATCGAGGTTCCTTCCTTCGCTTTCATCCTGCGTTCAATCCAATTGCCTAAAGAATTAAGCCTGCCCTCAAGATTCATCCATTCACCGAGGACCGCCCCGCCGACAATACTTAAAATGACAACAAGGAAATTATCGCTTTTAAACCCCATCTGCAAACCTAAAACCATCACGGCTAAACCGATACCGCTCATGACCGTTTCTTTAATCTTCTCAGGTATATGTTGTAAAAACCTTCCTAAAATCGAGCCGATTAAAATGCAGGCACCGTTCACCAAAGCCCCTAATAATACCATCTCATCCACCTAATTTTCTGCATATGTCTTCATGATCTTTTCATAAGGGGATCTAAGAGGAAAGGTTCTCTTGATCGATCAAGTTCAAAATTCTCTCTAAATCTTCTTTTGAAAAGAACTCTATTTCTATTTTTCCTTTTTTCTTGCTTTGTTTTATCGTTACGCTCGTTCCCAGTCTTTCACGCAGACTTGTCTCCCTTTGCTTTATGAAGATATCTTTTTTCTCTTGTTTCTTAGGTTTGGTTTCACGTGAAACGGTATCATTCAATTGATGTATATACTGCTCCAGCTGTCTGACATTCATCCCTTCCTTGAGGACTTTATCCGCTACCGGCTTGAGCATCTCTTTTTTCTTTAAACCCAGCAATGCCCGGCCATGTCCCATGGAAATTTCCCCGTCGGAGATATATCTCCTAATTCCTTCAGGCAAAGATAGTAATCTAACATGGTTCGCAATATGGGGTCGGCTTTTTCCCAGCCGGTTGGCCAGCTGCTCCTGGGTGAATTCCAATTTTTCAAGAAGCGTTTGATAAGCGGCAGCCTCTTCGATCGGATTCAAATCTTCCCGTTGCAGGTTTTCCAAAATGGCCAGTTCCATCATCTGCTGTTCACTCAATTCCCTCACAACGACTGGAACTGTCTTTAAATCAGCTTCCTTGGCAGCACGATAACGCCTTTCCCCAGCCACGATTTCATATCCCTTAATACTTTTCCGGGCAATAATCGGCTGTAATATCCCATGCTCCATGATGGATTGCTTCAATTCCTCTATAGCTTCTAGCCGAAAGCTCTTTCGGGGCTGATAAGGATTTGGCCTTAATTCCCTTAATTTGATTTCGCGCACGATTTCATCTTTACTGATCTCCCCACTGTTGAAAAGTGCGTTAAGTCCTTTGCCAAGCCCTTTAGCCATTTGATACCACTTCCTTTGCCAATTCTAGATAGACCTCCGCCCCTCGTGACTTTGGATCATATATAATTATCGGTTCTCCATGGCTCGGTGCTTCACTCAAACGGACATTGCGGGGAATGATGGTTTGGTAGACTTTATCCTGAAAGTATTTTTTGACTTCTTCTATGACCTGGAGACCTAAATTTGTTCTTGCATCCAACATCGTCAATAGCACACCCTCGATTTTCAAATCATGGTTCAAATGCTTTTGGACGAGGCGGACCGTATTCAATAGTTGACTCAAACCCTCCAATGCATAATATTCACATTGTACTGGGATCAAAACAGCATCGGCAGCCGTTAAGGCATTAAGCGTAAGCAAACCCAATGATGGAGGGCAGTCAATCACAATGTAATCATATTGGCTTTGCACCTCTTCTAACGCCCTTTTTAATCGGACTTCCCTTGAGATGGTTGGAACAAGTTCAATCTCTGCACCTGCAAGTTGAATTGTCGCAGGTATAGCATATAGGTTTTCCACCTTTGTTTCCATGATAACGGTACTGGCCTCAACATCATCAACCAATACATCATAAATACATTGTTCCACATCTGCTTTGTCAATACCTGCACCGCTTGTCGCATTTCCCTGCGGGTCAATATCGACCATTAAGACTTTCTGTCCAATGTATGCAAGACAAGCACTTAAACTGACAGAAGTTGTCGTTTTTCCAACACCGCCCTTTTGATTGGCAATGGCGAGAATCTTACCCACGAATTCACCCGCTTTCAACTATCTTCATGACGCTAAATCTATTGATTTTTACCGTGAATCCAATTATTTCTTTCTATTTTATCATGAATGTTACTGGAAGAAATCGTTTTCTGAAATTCCTCTTAAAATTTGAAATACTTCTAAAAGCATTAAAAATCCAGGAAAAGTTGAATGTTTTAAAAGTGGAAAATGCCAGTTTTGAAGAGAAAATAAAAAAAGCTTGGTAATCGGAGACTACCAAGCGGGCTAAGGATGGGGAATCAAGTTTTTTTCTTGGGTATTTTAATCGTGAACTGATAATACTCCTCGAATTCTTCTTCCTCTGCATCCAAATTTATTCCATTGTCTGTAACCATACTGAGTGATTGGCGGATAGTATTCACGGCAATCCTCATGTCTTTACTAAACGCTTTTCGCTTAGGTTTCGGCTTCTGCACAGTACCCGTTAAGAGCTTGACGACCTGCTCTTCGGTCTGCTTGACGTTTAACCCTTTTTCGATGATTTCCAAAAGCAGTTTCAACTGCTTTTCAGGACTCTTTAACGGTATCAACGAGCGGGCATGGCGTTCCGTAATTTGCTTTTGAAGAAGGGCATCCTGAACCTCCTGCGGCAGCTTAAGCAGCCGAAGCTTATTCGCCACGGTGGATTGACCAATTCCCAGTCTTTGTGCCAGGGCTTCTTGGGTTAAACTATGCAGCTCCAATAGTTTTCCGTAAGCCAAAGCTTCTTCAATCGGTGTCAGTTCTTCACGCTGAAGGTTTTCTATCAGCGCAACGGAAGCCGTTTCTGTATCGGTGAAATCTTTGATTATAGCAGGTGCCAATTCCCAGCCAAGCTTTTGCATGGCCCGGAAACGACGCTCACCTGCAATGATTTCATATTTTCCCTGACCATAAGCCCTTACTACAATTGGTTGAATGATCCCATGTGTATGGATCGTTTGAGCCAATTCGGCAATTTTATCGTCATTAAAAACGGTCCTTGGTTGAAATCGATTAGGCACAATGTCGGAAATGGAAATTTTTCTTATTTCTTCATTATTATTGCTAGGTGTCTCCATCTCTAGTTGCTCTTCTTCTTTTTCGCCAAACCCAAAGAACCGCGAAAAAGGATGCTTCATCTTCCTACACCACCTTTTAAAACTCCCAAATAACATATTCTCTATTTAAAGGACAAGTCCTGCATACATTTCCCGACATGGTTATACATATGTCCCTTCACTGTAAAAAACATGTCGACTGGCGCCATCAAGGCAATAATGAGGGTCGACGGCCAGTTTTTATAAATATCGGCCGGCTTTCCCAAAATTATTTCCCTGAATCAGCAAGCTAAGGGCACACGTCTTAACCTGTACCGAAAATGCCTTCTTGTTGGCAAATGCAGTATTAAGTGAAAATAATAAGGTCATACATTTATAGTAAAAGAAAATAAGGGCAAGTACCAGCCATATATATCTGAATCCTCTGCTCTTACTATGAAAACATACTCATCGTACAGAAGTTATTCAATAGGCTGCTTATTCGGTGTCCCTGGTTTTCTTGGGTATTTTTTAGGAGTCTTCTTCACTTTTTTTACAGTAATGATGTTTCTTTCACTATTTTCCTCTGGCAATGTGAAAGGATGAATTTCTTCGATTTCTCCGCCTAATGTAAAAATGGCCTTCTTCCCTGTGTCCATTTCATCTTGTGCACTAGCCGCTTTCATGGCAATGAACGTCCCATCCAGTTTAACAAGCGGCAAACATAGTTCACTTAAAACTGACATCCTCGCTACCGCCCTCGCCATGACAATATCATAGGATTCGCGATGCTCCGGTTTTTGGGCAAAGGTTTCCGCCCGGTCATGATAAAAGGAAACTCCCTTTAATTGCAACGAATCCGCAAGGTGATTCAAAAAAGAAATTCGCTTATTCAAGGAATCCACAATCGAGACGTGGATATCAGGGAAACAAATCTTCAATGGAATACTCGGAAATCCAGCTCCAGCCCCAACATCGCAAATTTGATAGGATTCGTTAAAGTCAAAATAGAAGGCTGCACTGATTGAATCATAAAAATGCTTTAGATAAACTTCTTCTTTATCTGTGATGGCTGTTAAGTTCATCTTTTCGTTCCATTCCACCAATAATCGATAATACGTGTCAAACTGATCAAGCTGTTGAGGAGAAAGCTCGATCCCTTTCTCCAGCAGTGCTTGTTGGAACTGTTCAATATTCATGTTTTTTCAATCCTTTTCGGGTATTTCCGTTACTGAGATACTCTGGCAATCTTACCTTGTTCCAAATAAACAAGCAGAATGGAAACATCAGCGGGATTCACACCGGAAATTCTTGAAGCCTGAGCTACTGATAGCGGGTGGACCTGCTTTAATTTTTGACGTGCCTCCGTTGCAAGACCAGAAATTGCATCATAATCGATATTCTCTGGAATCTTTTTGTTCTCCATTTTTTTCAGGCGATCGACTTGCTGCAAGGATTTTTCGATATATCCTTCATACTTGATCTGGATTTCGACCTGTTCCGTCACTTCTTCACTCAGTTCGACATCACTTGGCGCCAACTTCTGAATATGGGAATAATCCATTTCAGGCCTTTTCAATAAATCGGAGGCACGGATTCCATCCTTTAATTCACTGCCGCCACTTGCAGTAATGACTTCTTGCACCTCTTTGGTCGGTTTGATGAAGTTTGATTTCAATCGTTCCTTTTCCATTTCTACCGCTTCTTTTTTCATAAGGAAACGTTTGTAGCGTTCTTCTTTGATCATTCCGATATTGAATCCAATTTCCGTTAAGCGTAGATCGGCATTATCATGACGCAATAATAAACGATATTCTGCACGTGAAGTCAGCAATCGGTATGGTTCATTCGTGCCTTTCGTTACAAGGTCATCAATGAGAACACCAATATAGGCATCCGAACGGCTTAAAATCAGTTCTTCCTTACCCATTGCATTCAATCCTGCATTAATACCGGCCATCAATCCTTGTCCTGCTGCTTCTTCATAGCCGGATGTCCCGTTAATTTGACCTGCAGTATATAGATTTTTGATTTTCTTCGTTTCAAGTGTAGGCCATAGCTGCGTAGGAACGATGGCATCATATTCAATTGCATATCCAGCACGCATCATTTCCGCTTTTTCAAGTCCCGGAATTGTTTGCAGGATTTTCACTTGCACATCTTCAGGCAGACTGGTGGATAAACCTTGCACATAAACTTCCTTTGTATTGCGACCTTCAGGTTCCAAGAAGATTTGATGCCGTGGTTTATCATTAAAACGAACGACTTTATCTTCTATCGATGGACAATAACGCGGTCCGGTTCCTTTAATCATTCCGGAATACATTGGTGAACGGTGTAGATTCTCATCAATGAGCTGATGTGTACCCTCATTCGTATACGTTAACCAGCATGGTAATTGATCCGTTATGAACTTTGTCGTTTCATAAGAAAAGGCACGAGGCACTTCATCGCCAGGCTGAATTTCCGTTTTGCTATAGTCTATGGAAGAACTATTCACACGTGGAGGCGTTCCTGTTTTAAAACGGACCAAATCAAATCCTAACTGCTCCAAGTGTTCGGAAAGCCTGATGGAAGGCTGCTGATTGTTAGGGCCGCTTGAATATTTCAGTTCCCCTAAAATGATTTCACCGCGTAAATATGTTCCCGTCGTAATTACGACAGTTTTCGCACGGTACACCGCACCTGTTTTAGTGATGACACCCGTACATACGTCGTTTTCAACAATTAATTCCTCTACCATTCCTTGAATCAATGTCAAATTTTCTTGGTCTTCTATCGTCTTTTTCATTTCTTGCTGATAGAGAAATTTATCTGCCTGCGCCCGCAGCGCACGAACGGCCGGACCTTTTGCCGTATTGAGCATCCTCATTTGAATATGGGTCTTGTCGATATTTCTTCCCATTTCACCGCCTAAAGCGTCAATTTCCCTAACGACTATCCCTTTTGCCGGCCCGCCGACGGAGGGATTGCATGGCATAAAGGCGACCATATCCAAGTTAATGGTGATCATCAACGTTTTAGCTCCTACTCTTGCAGCTGCAAGGCCCGCCTCACTGCCAGCATGACCGGCACCAATAACAATGACATCATAGCTACCTGCTTCGTATTGCATATCCTTTTCCTCCTTTTACGCTTATTTTCCTAAACAAAATTGAGAGAACAATTGGTTGATCAAATTATCCTGAACGCTTTCGCCAATGATTTCTCCAAGTAACTCCCATGCTTTCGTGAAATCGATTTGAACCAAATCAACCGGCGTACCCATTTCAATAGCATCAATTGCATCTTCGATAGCCTGTAATGCCTGTCCCAGCAAAGCTATATGCCTTGCATTGGACACATAGGTCAGGTCTCCCGTTTCTAAAGAACCTTCGAAAAATAAAGAAGCGATCGCTTCTTCCAATTCATCGACCCCTCGATCTTCCAGTAATGAAGTCGTAACAACTTTATGGGATGCCGCCATTTCCTTAACTTTTGCCATATCGATTTTTTGTGGAAGGTCTGTTTTATTGATGATAACGATAACATCCATTCCCTCAACCGCTTGGAATAGTTTCTCATCTTCAGTAGTGAAATCATCGGAATAGTTCAATACAAGCAATATTAAATCCGCTTCTTTTAATACTGCACGAGACCGTTCAACTCCAATTCGTTCAACGATATCCTCCGTTTCGCGAATTCCTGCTGTATCAACAAGTTTAAGCGGTACACCGCGAACATTGACATACTCTTCAATAACATCACGTGTTGTACCTGGAATATCAGTGACGATCGCTTTGTTTTCATGAACTAAGCTGTTAAGCAATGAAGATTTTCCGACATTAGGACGACCTATGATAACGGTCGCAAGTCCATCCCGAAGTATTTTCCCCTGTTGGGCGGTGTGAAGCAGTTTCTCTATTTCATTCTTCACATAACTGCCTTTTTCCAAAAATAAACGATGCGTCATTTCTTCGACATCATCATATTCCGGATAATCTATATTTACCTCGACTTGAGCGAGGGTCTGTAAAATTTCCTGACGCAGATTTTGGATTAATTTCGAAAGCCGTCCTTCCATTTGACCTAATGCAACATTCATGGCTTTATCCGTTTTAGCACGGATTAAGTCCATAACGGCCTCAGCTTGGGAAAGATCAATCCTGCCATTCAAAAAAGCCCGTTTCGTAAATTCACCAGGTTCCGCTAAACGAGCACCTTGTGAGAGAATAAGCTGCAGTACCCTATTGACCGAAACGATTCCACCGTGACAATTTATTTCAACTACATCTTCCCTTGTAAATGTCTTTGGACCCATCATGACCGAAACCATGACTTCCTCTATGATTTCACCTGTTTTAGGCTGGATAAGGTGGCCATAATGAATCGTATGTGATTTCACTTCAAGCAATCCTTTTCCACCTGGTCCTTTAAAGATCCTATCGGCTATTTCTATGGCCTCATCACCGCTGATTCTAACGATGGCGATTGCCCCTTCCCCTAAGGGAGTAGAGATAGCGGTGATTGTATCGAATTCCATGCTTTCACCTCTTATATATTGATGGTTCTATTTTTTTTGATAATAAAATCGTCGAATCCCTAAATTACTACAATACCACAGTATATTCATGAAAAAAAGTAGATACTCCTTCCTTCCAAGAGTTATCCACACGCCGTTAATCCATATTCTGTAACAACCATTTTAACTTATCCACATGTGAATAACAAATATCGCCCGCTTCATTTTCTTCCATCCCCTTTAAGGATCAAGAAAATATAAAAAGTTTGTCACTTATTGTTGAATGGAAAATTCGCAAAAAAGATATTCGACATTCAGGGCCTAAAAAAAAGAACCCCTGCTTAAAGGCAGAAGGTTCATTTAAGTGGAGTGATGACCAAGTGACGATATGGCTCCGTCCCACTTGAGGTTGTTTTTATTTTTGGATAATCCAGGAGAGCATTATGGATGACCTTACGTTCATAGGATGGCATCGGCTCCAGTGAAACAGCTTTACCTGTTTTCGTGGCTTTATTTGCCATTCTTTCAGCCAATTGGATTAAGGTGTCATTGCGGCGGCTTCGATAATCTTCTGCATCTACGGTAATATTCAAAAACTGCTTCGAATATCGATTTGCTACCAGCTGTGCTAAATACTGAAGTGAATTTAGTGTTTGACCCCTTTTTCCAATCAATAATGCAATTTTATCACCTGATAAATGGAATGTTACGTTCTTACCTTTACGGGTGACATTTATTTGTGCATTGACTCCCATTTCGACGCAGACATTCTTCAAAAATCCAAGTGTCTCTTCAATGGGATCCGGAGGCAATGTCACATGGACGATTGCCTTCCTTGCACCAAATAAACCAAAAAACCCTTTTTTTCCTTCATCTTCTACTTCAATCTCCACGCGATCCTTAGTGCTGTTCAGTTGAGCTAAAGCTAAATTTACTGCTTCTTCGACAGATTGTCCTGTAGCAGTCACCTTTTTCACTTTTTCTTTGCCCCTCCCGCGTTTTCCGCAGCTGCTTTTCTAAGATCCGGACCTTTGATGAAATATGTTTGAACGATACCAAAAATGTTACCAACTACCCAGTAAAGAGAAAGAGCAGCGGGGAAATTAATAGCAAATACAACAATCATGATTGGCATGATGTAAAGCATCATCGTCATTTGTGCCGCCATTTGTGGATTCGAGTTCATTCCAGCCATGGACATCTTTTGCTGGATGAAAGTGGTGATACCAGCAACGACCGGTAAAATATAATAAGGATCCGGGGAACCTAAATCAAACCAAAGAAAACTATGTAAAGCAATTTCTTCCGTACGGCTGATTGCATGGTAAAATCCGATCAAAATCGGCATTTGCACCAATATCGGCAAACATCCCGCCAATGGATTCACATTATATTTTGAAAATAGAGCCATTGTTTCTTGCTGTAGTTTTTGTTGTGTGGCAGCATCTTTTGAGCTGTATTTAGCTTGAAGTTCTTTCATTTCAGGCTGAATGGCCTGCATGGCTTTCGAGCTTTTCACCTGTTTGATCATTAATGGAAGTATTGCTAAGCGAATGATTAGTGTAACACCGATGATTCCCAAACCATAGTTCTCGCCCAATGCTTCAGAAAGCCAGATGATCAGGGCTGATAATGGATAGACAATGTATGAATTCCAAAAACCTTCACTATCCGCAGTAATAGGTTCTTTAATTTCCGTACACCCTGCCAACAGCATCATTATCGAGGCTAGTCCAATAATGAGTAATATTCGTTTTTTCAACCGTAATTTCCTCCTAACTGCAATCAATCTTTTTTGAAACAATTGTGAACTGTTTATTAGAAGATTTCAAGGAAAAGTAATCCACTTTTTCCACAGTTACAATCGGAATTTTCTATGTCATCTTACTCAAGTAACCATATGATACGAGGAGTCTTATTCGATATTAAGGGGACTTTATTGTTTTTTCATTTTAAAGTTTAGTGATTTAGAACGTTTCAGGACATGTATCAAGCTGCTTTTCACCTGGGAAAAGTCCATCTCCGCCGCTGGTTTTCGAGCAATCACAATATAATCCTTACCCTCTTCTATATCTTCTTTCAATTCCAAAAACGCTTGCCGTATGTATCTTTTAATTTGGTTCCTCATAACGGCGTTCCCGATTTTTTTACTGACAGAAAGGCCGATCCTAAAATGATCCTGACCCGGCTTTTCAAGGACATAGACAACGAATTGCCGATTAGCAGAAGATTCACCTTTTTTAAACACAAGCTGAAATTCATCCTCTTTCTTAATCCTTAACTTTTTTTTCATTTTTACACCTTCATTACATGAATTGAGTCTCAGTAAATCCCTTATTTTGCGAAAAAAGACCACTGAGACTTTTCAGTGGTCTATGCAGATAATACTTTTCTGCCCTTACGGCGACGTGCAGCGATTACTCTACGTCCGTTTTTCGTGCTCATACGTGCACGGAAACCGTGAACTTTACTATGTTTGCGGTTATTCGGTTGATAAGTTCTTTTCATTATATGACACCTCCCTGAGGAATAACAGTTAAAGACAGTCTTTACAATTATATAGATGGAGGTTTCTACTTGTCAACCTCATCCATAAAAAATTTCTTTTTTTAATGCTCAATGTCCAGTAGGCCTTTTTTTACTACCTAGCCTATTGTAAATGATTTTGCTCCGAACTGATATAGAAATTTTTGGGGAAAGGGAAATTTCCATCATTTTATCCATGGGCACGAATATGAGATTCGCAAGTAATCCTCCCTTACGACACACCATTCGACAAATTATAAGAACGAACCTGAATCCCTTTCGATCTTTCCCCATGCAGGTCTTCCGGCTTGAACACCTGGTTCATATCAAATTAATTCGAGCCTATAATCATGGTCTGTGGATAAAATTCGACATGTTTTTTTCTATCCACATCCCATTTTAGAGACTTTTGCACATAACAATGGCCTGTGGAAAAGTTTTTCCCACAAGCCCGGTAAGTTGTGGATAAAGTTTTCTAACCCATTGCAAGACGCCTGAATTTCTGATATTATATTTGTGTTTTCACTCTGAATAACTTTATCAACAGGTAATGTTTATCCACAGACTGTGAATAACTTGTGGATAGTTTATCCGACCTGTGTATATTAATCTGTCCACAGATGGTGGATATTGTCGAAAACCCTTTTTTCTTCTTTATTATATATTTCTTAAAATACCTGTTGATGAATAAACATTCAAATCTGCACTGGCTCACCAGATGTAGTCTGTACAAAGGTTGTACAGCGCAAGATATAGTTTTGGGCACTTCACATTACACAACACAAAAATTCCTTAATACAGCTCACCGAACCTTTGCTGTCAAAATTAATATGAAGACGGCAATCGATGAGTTTATTTGTGCCTATACATTTAGATACAATGATTAAAATTTTTTTTGCAAAGGAGGGATAAGTTTGGATAACATCGATAGCCTCTGGAACCAGGCGCTCGGAAAAATCGAAAAGAAAATCAGTAAACCAAGCTTTGAAACTTGGCTTAAATCAACCAAGGCTTATTTACTGCAAGGTGATACATTAACAGTCACCGCTCCCAATGAATTTGCCAGGGATTGGCTTGAAGAACGCTATTCCCATCTTATTTCCGATGTATTGTTTGAACTTACCGGTGAGGAATTGGAAGCAAAATTCATCATTCCCCCCAATCAAGAAGATGATGATTTTGCCGTTCCTGTTCAGCCTAAAAAGATAAAAAAACAGGATAAAGAGCATGCTGCATTTCCACAGCATATGCTTAATGCGAAAAATACATTCGATACATTTGTCATCGGCTCCGGCAATCGTTTTGCCCATGCCGCGTCTCTCGCTGTCGCAGAAGCTCCGGCCAAAGCCTATAATCCCTTATTCATATACGGGGGCGTCGGCCTTGGAAAAACTCATTTAATGCATGCAATCGGGCATTATGTTCTAGAGCATAATCCGAATGCGAAGGTCGTTTATTTATCGTCTGAAAAGTTCACGAATGAATTCATCAACTCGATCCGGGACAATAAAGCTGGGGAATTCCGTGATAGATACCGAAGCGTGGATGTTTTATTAATTGATGATATTCAATTTCTTGCGGGAAAAGAACAAACTCAAGAAGAGTTTTTCCATACATTCAATGCGCTGCATGAAGAAAGCAAACAGATCGTCATCTCGAGTGACCGCCCGCCAAAAGAGATACCTACACTAGAGGATCGCCTCCGTTCAAGGTTTGAGTGGGGCTTGATTACGGATATCACGCCACCTGATCTGGAAACGCGGATTGCCATATTGCGTAAAAAGGCAAAAGCTGAGGGTCTTGATATCCCGAACGAAGTCATGCTCTATATAGCCAACCAAATCGATTCCAATATTCGTGAGCTTGAGGGTGCACTTATTCGTGTCGTCGCTTATTCTTCATTGATCAATAAAGATATAAATGCCGATTTGGCAGCTGAAGCATTAAAAGATATCATTCCTAGCTCAAAACCTAAAATAATCACCATCTTGGAAATCCAGAAGACGGTCGGTGAACATTATAGTGTCAAACTTGAGGATTTCAAGGCGAAAAAACGGACTAAATCCGTGGCCTTTCCAAGACAGATTGCCATGTATCTTTCCAGGGAATTGACGGACTCATCCCTGCCCAAGATAGGTGATGAATTTGGAGGCCGCGATCATACGACCGTCATCCATGCGCATGAAAAAATCTCCAAACTCATGCAAACGGACACCCAGCTTCAACGTCAGGTTAAGGAAATCCAGGACCAGCTGAGGGTATAATGGATTCTGGATAATGTGAATAACTGGCGACTACTTACACACAGTCTGTCCACATGTGGATAGACTGTTTTTCCTTAGGTTGAGTGGACTTATCCACATATCAACAGGGCCTACTACTATTACTACTATCTTTTTTAATAAAAATTATTAATAAATATGCCTATTCGGCAATAAAAAATTGGAGGATGAAACATGAGATTTATAATCCAAAGAGATCGATTAGTTCATAGTGTCCAAGAAGTAATGAAAGCTGTCACATCAAGAACGACGATTCCAATCCTAACAGGGATAAAGATAAGCGTTACTAGTGAGGGAGTCACTCTAACAGGTAGTGATTCTGATATTTCCATCCAATCATTCATTCCCGCTGAAGTTGAGGGAGATGAGATAGTTGAAGTTAAAAGCAGCGGCGGTATAGTCCTGAATGCCCGTTTTTTCAGTGAAATTGTCAAAAAGCTGCCGATGGATACTGTAGAAATTGAAGTGGAGAATAACTTTCAAACGATTATTCGCTCGGGAAAAGCTGAATTTAATCTAAATGGACTGGATCCTGAGGAATATCCTCATCTTCCGATCATTGCAGAAGAAAATATTTTCAAACTTCCAACGGACCTTTTAAAGACCCTTATCCGCCAAACTGGCTTTGCAGTGTCCACGTCAGAAACACGCCCCATCTTAACAGGTGTAAACTTGAAGGTTCAAGATGACGAATTGACCTGTATTGCAACAGATAGTCATAGGCTTGCAATGAGAACAGCCAAAATAGAAAATAAAATTAACGGGACCTATAGCGTTGTCATCCCAGGTAAAAGTCTGAATGAGTTAAGTAAAATCCTTGATGATACAAACGAACTCATTGAAATCGTCATTACCGAAAACCAAGTACTTTTCAAAGCTGAAAATTTATTATTCTTCTCAAGACTTCTTGAAGGGAATTATCCCGATACATCACGCTTGATTCCATCAGATAGCAAAACCGATGTGACTGTTCACACCAAGGATTTCCTTCAAGCGATCGACAGGGCTTCTTTATTGGCGAGAGAAGGAAGAAATAATGTCGTTAAATTGACAACCCTGGAAGGCCGTATAATCGAAGTCTCTTCCAATACTCCTGAAATTGGTAAAGTAATTGAGGAAGTTCAGGCAGAAGCCATTGAAGGTGAAGACCTGAAGATCTCATTCAGTGCCAAATTCGTAATGGATGCTCTAAAGGCATTGGAAGGTTCCGATATAAAAATTAATTTCACAGGTGCAATGCGTCCGTTTGTCATTCGTCCGCTAAATGACGATTCCATGCTGCAATTAATTCTCCCGGTAAGGACTTATTAAGCTAAAATAATATTTCAAAAAAATTAAAGGCTTGTATAGCAGGTCTTTAATTTTTTTATATGTAAACATAGGTTTCCAAAGGGTCTTTGCCGTTTTTTCAATTCTGTACGAGACTCTCAATCGCTAAAAACAAGAACTGAAAAAGCTATACTTTGTCTTAATGGGATTAATTTAGTAAAATGAAATATTAAAGACTACTTAGAAATGAGTGAAGCATGAATGGACTCCATAAAAATCAATACTGAATATATTACGCTTGGACAATTCCTGAAATTGGCCGATTTGATCCAAAGCGGCGGAATGGCGAAATGGTTCTTAAGTGAATACGAGGTTTACATTAATGGCGAATTAGACGTGAGAAGAGGCAGGAAATTAAGATCAGGTGATAAAATAGAGATTCCTGGATTTGGCACCTACACAATTACAAGCTAAAACATAAGGGAAGAGCGGAATATGTATATTGAAAATATAAGTTTGAAAAATTACCGCAACTATACCGAATTGAATCTGGCTTTTGAGAATAAAGTCAATGTTATCCTCGGCGAAAATGCTCAAGGAAAAACAAATGTCATGGAATCCATTTTCGTTTTAGCAATGGCAAAATCCCATCGGACCTCAAATGATAAAGAACTTATTCGCTGGGATGAAGAGTATGCTAAAATAGAGGGAAGAGTTAGAAAGAGAAATACCTCAATACCACTTGAGCTGACCATTTCAAAAAAAGGGAAAAAGGCGAAGTGCAACCATATTGAACAAAGAAAGTTGAGTCAATATGTCGGAAATATGAATGTGGTCATGTTTGCGCCTGAGGATCTTAACCTTGTAAAGGGAAGTCCTCTAGTCAGACGCCGTTTTATAGATATGGAAATTGGCCAGGTTTCTCCCGTATACCTTCATGATATGAGCCAATATCATAAAATACTTCAACAAAGAAATCATTACTTAAAGCTTCTGCAGACCCGGAAACAAACGGATACGACGATGCTTGACGTGCTGACCGATCAATTTATTCAGTATGCAGCGAAAATTGTCGAAAGAAGGTACGAGTTTCTTTTAAAGCTCCAGCAATGGGCAGAACCTATTCATTCGGGGATCTCCAGAAATCTAGAAGTATTGAAAATCCAATATAAACCGTCGCTTGATGTATCAGAATCTATGGATTTGACGAAAATGATAGAAGTATACACAGAAAAATTTGATAAAATAAAAACAAGGGAAATTGAACGGGGTGTTACACTGGTAGGTCCTCATCGTGACGACCTGGTTTTTTTTGTGAATGACCGTGATGTCCAGACATATGGTTCACAAGGACAACAGCGTACGACTGCCTTGTCTTTGAAACTTGCCGAAATTGAGCTGATCCATGAAGAAATCGGCGAGTATCCCATTTTATTATTGGATGATGTGTTATCGGAACTCGACGATTTCCGCCAATCCCATTTACTGAATACGATACAGGGGAAAGTGCAAACATTTGTGACGACACCCTCCGTTGATGGAATCGATCATCAAACCCTACGAGAAGCGTCCACCTTTTATGTTAGTCAAGGAAGTATAAAAAAGGTTAAATGATGAGGTGAATGTATGTATCTCCACATTGGTGAAGACATTCTTGTGAAAACGGACGATGTCATAGCCATTTTAGATAAGAAGCTGCTTCAGGCCTCTCCAATCATGAGTGAATTTTTGGAGAAAAAGTCCGATGTAACTTCCCATTTAGCAAAAAACTCGGTTAAATCGATTGTAGTGACGGACAAACAGGTTTATTATTCACCGCTCGCGTCGTCCACCTTGAAAAAGCGTTCACTGCAGCCATCGCTCTTAATCGATGATATAGATATTCTTTGAATTGTAGCTAAAAGTTATAATTACTCCTGAAAATTGATAAATGCCAAAAGAAAAGTGTAGGTGATACGTATGACAATGGAACAAAAAGAAGTACAAGCTCAGGCATACGATGAGAATCAGATACAGGTTTTAGAAGGCTTAGAAGCAGTTCGTAAACGTCCGGGGATGTATATCGGCACTACCTCTGCAAAAGGACTTCACCATCTTGTTTGGGAAATTGTCGATAATAGTATTGATGAGGCACTGGCTGGTTTCTGTACGGAAATCAAAGTGACGATCGAAGAAGATAATAGCATAACCGTAGTCGATAATGGTCGGGGAATTCCAGTGGGGATCCATGAAAAAATGGGACGTCCGGCTGTAGAAGTAATCATGACGGTCCTTCATGCGGGTGGTAAATTTGGCGGCGGAGGTTATAAGGTCTCCGGCGGTCTGCATGGTGTGGGGGCATCAGTAGTTAATGCCTTATCCACGGTATTGGAAGTTTACGTTCATCGTGAAGGTAAAATCCATTATCAGCAATTTAACCGCGGTATCCCAAAAGAAGATTTGAAAATCATCGGGGAAACCGATCATACCGGAACGACTGTACACTTCATTCCTGATGGTGAAATCTTCACGGATACCTTGGAATATGACTTTGATACATTAGCCACGCGAATCCGTGAGCTTGCATTCCTGAATAAAGGGTTGAAGCTGATCATTGAAGATAAACGTGAAGAAGAAGAAAAAATCAGGGAGTTCCACTATGAGGGCGGTATCAAATCTTATGTTGAGCATTTGAACCGTTCTAAAGAGGTATTGCATGAGGAACCGATTTTCATGGAAGGCGAGAAAGATGGAATTTCCGTTGAATTGGCCCTGCAATATAATGACAGCTATATCAGCAATGTCTTTTCTTTTGCCAATAATATTCATACCTATGAAGGCGGTACGCATGAATCGGGATTCAAGACTGCTTTGACCCGTGTCATCAATGATTATGCACGGAAAAATGGTCTTTTAAAAGAAGCGGATGCCAATTTCTCAGGTGAAGATGTCCGGGAAGGTTTAACGGCAATCATTTCGATTAAGCATCCTGATCCGCAATTTGAAGGTCAGACGAAAACCAAACTCGGAAACTCTGAGGTAAGGACGGTTACTGATTCCATTCTTTCGGAACGACTTGATGCCTTCTTATACGAAAATCCTGCCGTGGCCCGAAAAATAGTAGATAAAGGGCAAATGGCAGCGAGAGCCCGTTTGGCAGCGAAGAAAGCACGTGAATTGACCCGGAGGAAAAGTGCTTTGGAAGTATCGAATCTACCAGGTAAATTGGCAGATTGTTCTTCTAAGGACCCGAGTATCAGCGAATTATACATCGTTGAAGGAAACTCTGCGGGAGGCTCGGCAAAACAAGGGCGGGACCGCCACTTCCAAGCCATATTGCCGCTAAGGGGTAAAATCCTGAATGTTGAAAAAGCGCGATTGGACAGAATCCTGCACAATGAAGAAATAGGTACGATCATCACAGCACTTGGAACGGGCATTGGTGATGAATTCAATACTGAAAAAGCCAGATACCATAAAATTGTTATCATGACCGATGCGGATGTGGATGGTGCCCATATCAGAACACTGATGTTGACATTCTTCTACCGGTATATGCGAAAAATCATCGAGTATGGATATATATATATTGCTCAGCCGCCACTTTTCAAGATTCAGCAAGGGAAAAAAGTGGATTATGCTTATAATGACCGCGAGCTTGAAGAAATCATGGCAAGTTTGCCAAGTACTCCAAAGCCTAACCTGCAGCGTTATAAAGGGCTGGGGGAAATGAATCCGGAGCAATTGTGGGAAACGACCATGAACCCAGAAACGAGAACGCTGCTTCAAGTCAGTTTGAAAGATGCCGCCGAGGCAGATGAAACTTTCGAGATGCTGATGGGCGACAAGGTGGAACCGCGACGTAACTTCATTGAAGAAAATGCAATTTATGTAAAAAATCTTGATATCTGATTTTTGACAGGATGCTTTTTACATCCTGTTCTTTACATAGTGCACGAACAGTTAAACTTAAATGAGATATAAGCTTTTAATAGGAGGTTGGCTCCATGTCAGAAAATGAAAGATCAGGTGTTAAAGAAATAAATATAAGTACCGAGATGCGGACATCGTTTTTGGATTATGCGATGAGCGTTATCGTGTCGCGGGCTTTGCCTGATGTAAGGGACGGCTTGAAACCGGTACACCGAAGAATTCTTTATGCAATGAACGATCTTGGAATGACTTCGGATAAACCATTTAAGAAATCAGCCCGTATTGTCGGGGAAGTTATCGGTAAATATCACCCGCATGGTGATTCGGCAGTATATGAAACGATGGTAAGGATGGCGCAACCTTTTAACTATCGCTATATGCTTGTAGATGGCCATGGGAATTTCGGTTCGGTCGATGGTGACCAAGCTGCCGCAATGAGGTACACCGAAGCGAGAATGTCGAAAATCTCGATGGAGTTACTCCGGGACTTAAATAAAGATACGGTCAATTTCCAGGATAACTACGATGGTTCAGAAAGAGAACCAGCCGTCATGCCTGCCCGTTTCCCGAACTTGTTGGTGAATGGTTCATCAGGAATAGCGGTAGGTATGGCAACCAATATTCCGCCCCATCAATTAGGTGAGGTAATTGACGGCGTATTGGCTTTAAGCAAGAATCCTGAGATTACAATTCCAGAGTTGATGGAATATATTCCTGGTCCGGACTTTCCGACAGCTGGTTTGATTTTAGGGAGAAGCGGAATCAGAAAGGCGTATGAAACCGGTAAAGGGTCAATCATTCAACGGGCGAAAGTCGAGATTGAAGAGAAACCGAATGGTAAACAGGTAATCCTTGTTAAGGAAATCCCTTATCAAGTGAATAAAGCAAGATTGATTGAAAAAATTGCAGAACTTGCCCGAGATAAGAAAATCGAAGGCATCACCGACTTACGGGATGAATCGGATCGCAATGGTATGCGTATTGTCATGGAGCTTCGAAAGGATGTTAATGCGAATGTCCTTTTAAACAACCTGTATAAGCACACCGCGATGCAGACCACCTTTGGAATCAATCTGCTTGCTTTGGTGGACGGTCAGCCAAAGGTGCTGAATTTAAAACAATGCCTGCGCTACTACTTGGAGCATCAGCAGGTAGTCATACGTCGCAGGACTGAATTTGAACTGCGGAAAGCGGAGGCCCGTGCCCATATTTTAGAAGGTTTGCGTATTGCACTTGATAATTTGGATGCAGTCATCTCGTTGATCCGCAGTTCCCAAACGACAGATATTGCCCGTGAAGGCTTAATGACACAATTCTCACTTTCCGAAAAACAGGCGCAAGCTATCCTGGATATGCGTTTACAGCGCTTGACAGGTCTGGAACGTGAAAAAATTGAAGATGAATATCAGGCATTAATGGCTATAATTGCAGAATATAAAGCGATTCTTGCCGATGAGGAAAAGGTTCTTGAAATTATCCGTGAAGAGCTTCTTGAAATTAAAGAACGTTTTGATGATAAACGGAGAACTGAAATCACATTAGCCGGCTTTGAAAGCCTGGAAGATGAAGATTTAATCCCAGAGGAAAATATAATCGTTACACTTACGCATAACGGTTATATTAAACGCTTGCCTGCAACCACATACCGCAGTCAAAAACGCGGGGGGCGCGGAATACAGGGTATGGGAACGAATACAGATGACTTTGTCGGTCACTTGTTAACCACTTCGACTCATGACACTCTATTATTCTTCACCAACAAAGGTAAAGTCTATCGTTCAAAAGGATATGAAATACCTGAATATGGCAGGACGGCAAAAGGATTGCCTCTTATCAACTTGTTGGAAGTCGATAAAGGCGAGTGGGTCAATGCAATCATACCTGTGAAGGAATTTGCGGACGATTGGTATTTATTCTTCACGACCAGACATGGGATATCAAAGCGTACACCTTTATCGTCTTTTGCAAATATCCGTAATAACGGTTTAATTGCCCTAGGTTTACGTGAAGATGATGAATTGATCTCTGTCCGACTTACGAATGGAGAGAAACAGATCATAATTGGAACGAAGTCCGGTATGATGATTCGTTTCCCAGAGACGGATGTACGGACAATGGGACGTACTGCAGCAGGAGTAAAAGGAATTTCCTTAGGGACAAATGATGAAGTTGTCGGAATGGAAATTCTTGAAGATGATGAAGAAGTCCTGATCGTTACGAAAAACGGTTATGGAAAAAGGACCTCTGCGGAAGAATACCGTATTCAAAGCCGTGGAGGCAAAGGAATAAAAACATGTAATGTCACTGAGAAAAATGGTGAACTTATAGCCGTGAAAACAGTTACGGGTGAAGATGAAGATTTGATGCTGATTACAGCAGCTGGTGTATTGATCCGAATGGAAGTCGAAGGCATTTCTAAAACGGGCCGTAATACACAGGGTGTTAAGCTCATCCGACTCGAATCTGCAGATAATGAATATGTTTCTACGGTGGCCATCGTAGGAAGGGAAGAAGAAGAAGAAGAAAAAGACATGGAAATAGAGGCGGTAACAACTCTAGATCCGGATTCTGATCCTGAACCTACGGTAAATGAAGAAAATGAAGAAACTGAAAAAGATACGGAAGAATAATCTTTTACTAAAAAAGGGGTTCGGAATTTTAATTCCGAGCCCCTTTTGAAATTCCCTTTGATTTTTTTTGAAATAATGTATTGCATTTAAAATGAAGTGCAATAGGGCTGATGTCCATCAAGCTGCAATTGGAGGATGTCTGGCAGATTGCGGGATGGCAAAGCTGCCACCAAATTTATTAAATAAAAGGGAAAGCCTGACGGCAGATGATTATAAGGAGATACATGTCCATCCCTTCTTCAGCTCCAAGGTGATCAAGGATAGTTCCATCATTAAGGATAGTGTGAAGGTAGCCGTTCTAGAGCAACATGGAAGGTTAGATGGAACGGGTTATCCCATAAGATTGAAAACAAAGCCCATGAACTCATTTTCAAAAATCATTGCTGTTGCAGATGTACTTCACGCCATGACTTCCGAAAGGGCATATAGAAAGAAACAGTCACCGTTTAAGGTATTGGAAATGGTCTTCCATGATGACTTTGGTAAATTTGATATTGCGGTAGTTAAAAGCTTGTTATCAGCTTCGCTAATTATTCCATGGGAAGCCGGGTCAAACTGAACAATGGATTCATCGCTGAAAACATTTTTATTGATGCCGGCTCGCAAACATGACCCGTCATGAAGGTGATGGATAGTGGGATCGTGAATTATATATAAAAGAAATACATAATGTTTAAAGAAAAAATTCACTCTTGAAATCTAAGCTTATTCTTCTTGATCAGGGGTAAAGTCATAGTATTTGAAATCTATGAATAGATGAATATTATTTATTTTAAAATAACTATTGCTTTTATTCCTGATACTAGATATAATAACTAAGTCGACAGCGAAAGAATAAAGTCGTTGACAAGGAATAATATAGATGATATATTATTAAAGTCGCTTACGAAGTAACGACGATAAATCGCTCTTTGAAAACTGAACAGAACAAAGCGCCAACGTTAAATTTTAAGTGAGCACACACTATCAAAAAAGCGAATGAGCAAGTCAAACATTTCTTCGGAGAGTTTGATCCTGGCTCAGGACGAACGCTGGCGGCGTGCCTAATACATGCAAGTCGAGCGAATCGACGGGAGCTTGCTCCCTGAGATTAGCGGCGGACGGGTGAGTAACACGTGGGCAACCTGCCTATAAGACTGGGATAACTTCGGGAAACCGGAGCTAATACCGGATACGTTCTTTTCTCGCATGAGAGAAGATGGAAAGACGGTTTACGCTGTCACTTATAGATGGGCCCGCGGCGCATTAGCTAGTTGGTGAGGTAATGGCTCACCAAGGCGACGATGCGTAGCCGACCTGAGAGGGTGATCGGCCACACTGGGACTGAGACACGGCCCAGACTCCTACGGGAGGCAGCAGTAGGGAATCTTCCGCAATGGACGAAAGTCTGACGGAGCAACGCCGCGTGAACGAAGAAGGCCTTCGGGTCGTAAAGTTCTGTTGTTAGGGAAGAACAAGTACCAGAGTAACTGCTGGTACCTTGACGGTACCTAACCAGAAAGCCACGGCTAACTACGTGCCAGCAGCCGCGGTAATACGTAGGTGGCAAGCGTTGTCCGGAATTATTGGGCGTAAAGCGCGCGCAGGTGGTTCCTTAAGTCTGATGTGAAAGCCCAC
>NZ_KV440950.1:5000-237500 GCF_001636405.1 Peribacillus frigoritolerans | reverse complement strand
TAAGCCGAGGCCGAAAGGCGTAGGCGATGGACAACAGGTTGATATTCCTGTACCACCTATACATCGTTTGAACGATGGGGGGACGCAGAAGGATAGGGTAAGCGCGCTGTTGGATATGCGCGTCCAAGCAGTTAGGCCGGAAACGAGGCAAATCCCGTTTCCATTAAGGCGGAGCTGTGATGGCGAGGGAAATATAGTACCGAAGTTCCTGATTCCACGCTGCCAAGAAAAGCCTCTAGTGAGATGTAAGGTGCCCGTACCGCAAACCGACACAGGTAGGCGAGGAGAGAATCCTAAGGTGTGCGAGAGAACTCTCGTTAAGGAACTCGGCAAAATGACCCCGTAACTTCGGGAGAAGGGGTGCTTTTTAGGGTGAATAGCCCAGAAAAGCCGCAGTGAATAGGCCCAGGCGACTGTTTAGCAAAAACACAGGTCTCTGCGAAGCCGCAAGGCGAAGTATAGGGGCTGACACCTGCCCGGTGCTGGAAGGTTAAGGGGAGAGGTTAGCGCAAGCGAAGCTTTGAACCGAAGCCCCAGTAAACGGCGGCCGTAACTATAACGGTCCTAAGGTAGCGAAATTCCTTGTCGGGTAAGTTCCGACCCGCACGAAAGGTGTAACGATCTGGGCACTGTCTCAACGAGAGACTCGGTGAAATTATAGTACCTGTGAAGATGCAGGTTACCCGCGACAGGACGGAAAGACCCCGTGGAGCTTTACTGCAGCCTGATATTGAATTTTGGTACAGCTTGTACAGGATAGGTAGGAGCCTGAGAAGCCGGAGCGCCAGCTTCGGTGGAGGCGTTGGTGGGATACTACCCTGGCTGTATTGAAATTCTAACCCGCGCCCCTTATCGGGGTGGGAGACAGTGTCAGGTGGGCAGTTTGACTGGGGCGGTCGCCTCCTAAAGAGTAACGGAGGCGCCCAAAGGTTCCCTCAGAATGGTTGGAAATCATTCGTAGAGTGTAAAGGCACAAGGGAGCTTGACTGCGAGACCTACAAGTCGAGCAGGGACGAAAGTCGGGCTTAGTGATCCGGTGGTTCCGCATGGAAGGGCCATCGCTCAACGGATAAAAGCTACCCCGGGGATAACAGGCTTATCTCCCCCAAGAGTCCACATCGACGGGGAGGTTTGGCACCTCGATGTCGGCTCATCGCATCCTGGGGCTGTAGTCGGTCCCAAGGGTTGGGCTGTTCGCCCATTAAAGCGGTACGCGAGCTGGGTTCAGAACGTCGTGAGACAGTTCGGTCCCTATCCGTCGCGGGCGCAGGAAATTTGAGAGGAGCTGTCCTTAGTACGAGAGGACCGGGATGGACGCACCGCTGGTGTACCAGTTGTCTTGCCAAAGGCATAGCTGGGTAGCTACGTGCGGACGGGATAAGTGCTGAAAGCATCTAAGCATGAAGCCCCCCTCAAGATGAGATTTCCCATGGCGCAAGCTAGTAAGATCCCTGAAAGATGATCAGGTTGATAGGTCAGAGGTGGAAGCATGGTGACATGTGGAGCTGACTGATACTAATAGATCGAGGACTTAACCAACGCTTTTTAAAAAATGAAATACCTTCTTATTATCTAGTTTTGAAGGAACAACGTTCCTTTTATGTTTGGTGGCGATAGCGAAGAGGTCACACCCGTTCCCATTCCGAACACGGCAGTTAAGCTCTTCAGCGCCGATGGTAGTTGGGGGTTTCCCCCTGTGAGAGTAGGACGCCGCCAAGCCATTTAAAAAGATCAGCCATCCGGCTGGTCTTTTTTTGTCGTTTCAGATCAGATCATTTCACCAATATGGTGTTGGAAGGATCAGATGTGGAACCTTTCCGACTTAATCCATTCAAATATTAAAAATGGCACCTTAGCTTGGCTTATTTTAAGGAATTGCACAATGCAAGGGTAATCGTCATTAGGCATGGTTTTCATCAGCTCTGCCCACCATTCTGTTTCATAACGAGCTATTATGCTAAGGTTATAAGAAATCAAATAGTGAATCAAAAGTTCAGGTAATGAAAATGCGGACGAATCTTTATTTAGAGATAGCATGAATTGTCCTTCTGCTAAATTATACCGTATTGGAGATGTGGCATTATGAATGGGAACACCCTCTGTTTTTAAGTGCAGTGTTCCGGGAGCTTCCAAAATACTGTAAATTTGATTCGTTTTAGCTTTCAAAAATTCTTCCAATCGACTGCTGGACATTTGATAGCTATCCAATATGGTTGAAGGCAATTGAAAACCATTGGGAGAGGGTAGCAGGGCGACGAAATTCTTCTTGGAAATGGACCATGTAAAGTTTTGCATATCCGGGATTTCTTTCATAAGTGTACCCATGGAAAACTTTTCACCTTCCAGATGCTTGATATGAAATAACTTCTCGGCGATGCAGGTGAAAAGTCCATTTTTTTGCGTTTTTACTTCATCCTTCAGAAATTCATATTGTTGCTTTTTCTTTTTCCTCGTAGTTACCCCATGGGCAAGCATCGAAGTCGATTCCGGATAGTTAGGATCAATCGTGAGCAGACAAGCCTTTAATAATTGGGCAAATCCATAAAATGTAAGGATTGGTTGAATGGAAAGTGGTGCAATGGCTGCCTGATTATAGTAAGTTTTAGCATGTTCAAGATGGTAAATAAATGGATAACAATTATCATAACTTTTGATTTCCGCTTCTGCTATTTTTTCTTGTGTGTAACATTTTTGTAAAAAAAGTTGAGAGGAAGATGCGGAAAAAAAAGGTGTATATTTATCGAAATTATCATTGTTTTCAGGCATTGCAGCTGTCCTCCGAATTAATAGAATAATCAAACATTTATTTCTCTTCTTGACAGTAGTATGTCCTATTGATAACCTACAAATAATATTTTTAAGCAGGAGGGGAAAATAATGTGGGAAAATAAATTTGCAAAAGAAGGTTTAACCTTTGATGATGTCCTATTAATTCCAGCGAAATCAGAGGTTTTGCCGAAAGATGTCAACCTTCAAGTCAACTTAGCTGAAAACTTAAAGCTCAACCTTCCTATCATCAGTGCAGGAATGGATACCGTGACGGAAGCAGAGATGGCGATTGCCATGGCTCGTCAAGGCGGATTGGGTATCATTCATAAAAATATGTCCATTGAAGCACAAGCTGAACTGGTGGATAAAGTAAAACGTTCAGAAAGCGGTGTAATTACCGATCCATTTTTCTTGACGCCAGATCACCAGGTATTCGATGCAGAGCATTTAATGGGTAAATATCGCATTTCGGGTGTTCCTGTAGTCAACAATATTGAGGATCAAAAACTTGTGGGTATCATTACAAACCGTGATTTGCGATTTATTTCCGATTTTTCCTTGAAGATTTCCAGTGTCATGACTGTTGAGAATCTCGTCACAGCACCAGTAGGAACTAACTTGGAACAAGCAGAGAAGATTCTTCAAAAGTACAAAATCGAAAAGCTTCCTCTTGTAGACGATAATGGAGTTCTTAAAGGACTTATTACGATCAAGGATATCGAGAAAGTCATTGAGTTCCCGAATTCGGCGAAAGATAAGCAAGGGAGATTGCTTGCAGGTGCTGCAGTCGGAGTCACTAAGGATACAATGAAGCGTGTTGAAATGCTTGTTAAGTCCCATGTCGATGCAATTGTACTTGATACTGCTCATGGTCATTCAGAAGGCGTCCTTGAAATGGTGAAGGAAATCCGCGTGACTTATCCTGAATTGACGATCATTGCCGGTAATGTGGCAACAGCTGAAGGGACGAAAGCATTGATTGAAGCGGGAGCCGATGTAGTGAAAGTGGGAATCGGACCAGGGTCAATCTGTACGACTAGGGTTGTAGCCGGTGTAGGTGTTCCACAAATCACGGCAGTCTTCGATTGTGCAACAGAAGCAAGAAAGCATGGTAAAACGATTATCGCTGATGGCGGAATTAAATATTCAGGTGATATCGTTAAAGCCCTGGCTGCAGGCGGACATGCAGTAATGCTTGGCAGTATGCTTGCAGGTGTAACTGAAAGCCCTGGCGAAACGGAAATTTTCCAAGGTCGCCGTTTTAAAGTATATCGGGGTATGGGATCTGTTGCTGCAATGGAAAAAGGATCTAAAGATCGTTACTTCCAGGAAGATAACAAGAAATTTGTTCCAGAAGGCATCGAAGGGCGCCTTCCGTACAAAGGACCTCTTTCAGATACCATTTTCCAACTGATTGGCGGCATTCGTTCAGGTATGGGATATTGCGGTACAGCCACATTGGAAGAGTTGAGAGAAAACTCTCAATTTGTCAAAATGACCGGTGCCGGATTAAGGGAGAGCCATCCACATGATGTCCAAATCACTAAAGAAGCACCGAACTACTCAATGTAATGAATTTAACATATAATCGTCATTAAAATTTATTGTTAAAATAGACAGAGTCTGCGATTACTCTGTCTATTTTTTTTATTTTTTCTGTGATAAACTAGACAAGGTGTCAAGGGATTTACATAAAGTTTCTTCTTTGTTATAGAGATTAGCTTAAAAGTTGGAGGTATTGGAAATTGAAAAAAATCAGCAAGATGACCCTCATTTTCTCTTTTGTTTTTGTTCTTGTTATGTCGCAATTTGCCTATCAACCGGGGGAAGCTGTTGCTGAATCTGATAATTTAGGTTTAAAAGCAGAGGCAGCCATCATAATCGATGGTGAAACGGGACAAATCGTGTATGAAAAAAATGCCGATAAAGTATTAGGGATTGCATCCATGTCTAAAATGATGACCGAGTACATCATAATGGAGTCAATTGAAAATGGGAAAATCAGTTGGGATCAAAAAGTAAAAATAAATAAATATGTACATGACCTTTCAAAAGCACCCAATTTGTCGAATGTTGGGTTAACGGAAGGTGAAGATTATACAGTTAAGGAACTATATCAAGCTATGGCCGTCTATTCAGGAAATGCGGCAACAGTAGCTTTAGCACAGCTAGTTTCCGGAAGTGAAAAGAGCTTCGTTAAGTTAATGAACGAAAAAGCAAAGGAATTAGGCTTGAAAAATCATAAATTCGTTAACGCCAGCGGTTTGAATAACTCCGATTTATTAGGGCAATATCCTTCAGGTGATGAAGATGATGAAAATATCATGACAGCAAAAGATACTGCACTTCTTGCTTATCGTTTAATAAATGATTATCCGGAAGTTTTAAAAATCGCCAGCATTCCTAAATTGAAGTTCCGTGACGGAAAAGAATATCCGAACTTCAACTGGATGCTGCCTGGCCTGATTTTTGAATATAAAGGCGTAGATGGACTAAAGACGGGATCTACCGACTTTGCCGGTTATGGCCATACAGGGACGGTTATCCAGGACGGTCAGCGCTATATCACGGTGGTCATGAAGTCCACTAATAAAAACGAACGTTTTGCAGATAGCACTAAGCTTATGAACTATGCTTATGCTACATTTAAAAAGGAAAAAGTCCTTCCAGCCAACTACCAGGTGAAAGGCAAAGAAACACTTTCAGTAGTGAAAGGCAAGGAAAAAGACGTTAAGATTCAATCTGAAAAAGCAATCGAGCTACTTGTTGAAAATGGTGGGAAAGACAACTATAAAACAGATTTAGTGATCGATAAAAACAAATTGAATGATGATGGTAAGCTGACTGCACCAATCAAAAAAGGTGAAAAGCTAGGCTACATCACAGTCACTCCTAAAAAAGGAGAAGATTACGGGTACATCAACGGCGATCCAGTTAAGGTTAACGTCGTAGCTGCCGAATCCGTTGAAAAGGCAAACTGGTTCGTATTATCAATGCGGGCGGTTGGCGGATTCTTTGGAGACGTTTGGAGCAGTGTGGCTTCCACTGTTAAAGGCTGGTTTTAAGTTTCGCGTATAAAACGGTTGCTAAATGTATAAAATTATAGTACATTATGGAAAACAATTTGATTATATAAGAAAGCAATGACAGGAAATAGTAACAAGTATTTCTTTCTACAGAGAGCCGATGGCTGGTGGAAATCGGTGTGAGAGTTTTGTGAATCCCTCCTGGAGCAGAGTATGGAAAGCCTTTTGGGTCAGTAAATACTTTCGGTTAAAAGCCGTTATCGTGATAAGTGGTAGGCGTTTTTCATACGCCTTCAACTAGGGTGGCAACGCGGGTTAACTCTCGTCCCTTCTTCAGGGGACGGGAGTTTTTTGCGTTCTTTGATAAATCATCAAAAACATTAAGGAGGAACTGAAATGTTGGATTTGAAATATGTAAGAAATAATTTTGAAGAAGTGAAGCGTGTATTGCAATTCAGAGGGGAAGATTTAACTGATTTAGGAAAATTCGAGGAACTTGATGTAAAGCGCCGGACCCTGATTGCTGAAACGGAAAAGTTAAAAAGCCAAAGAAATGAAGTTTCACAGCAAGTGGCCATATTGAAACGGGAGAAAAAAGATGCAGATCAGTTGATTGCGGAAATGCGTGAAGTCGGTGACCGTATAAAAGGTTTCGATGATGAGCTTCGTGAAGTGGAAGCACAATTAGAAACATTACTTCTTTCCATTCCTAATATACCGCATGAAAGCGTGCCTGTTGGTGAGACGGAAGACGATAATGTCGAAATCCGTAAATGGGGGGAGCTACCTGAATTCAAGTTTGAACCGAAACCACACTGGGATGTAGCTGGAGATCTAGGCATCCTGGATTTTGAACGGGCAGCAAAAGTGACCGGAAGCAGATTTGTATTTTATCGGGGTCTTGGTGCTCGATTAGAGCGTGCACTAATTAGCTTTATGTTAGACCTTCATGTTGAGGAACACGGATATGAAGAAATGCTGCCACCATATATGGTGAACCGTGCAAGCATGACCGGGACAGGTCAATTGCCAAAATTCGAAGAGGATGCTTTCCGTATTGAAAGTGATGATTACTTCTTGATTCCTACAGCTGAAGTGCCGGTGACAAATTTCCATCGTGATGAAATCATGAGCACGGACGATCTGCCGATTAGCTATGCGGCATATAGTGCTTCATTCCGTTCAGAGGCAGGATCTGCGGGTCGTGATACGCGAGGGCTAATACGTCAGCACCAGTTCAATAAAGTTGAACTAGTGAAGTTCGTGAAGCCGGAAGATTCCTATGCAGAGTTGGAAAATCTCACAGGTCATGCCGAAAAGGTCCTCCAATTGCTGGGTCTTCCATACCGAGTGCTAAGCATGTGTACAGGAGATCTTGGTTTCACAGCTGCTAAAAAGTATGATATCGAGGTTTGGATCCCGAGCTATGGAACGTACCGCGAAATTTCTTCTTGCAGTAACTTTGAAGCATTCCAGGCTAGACGGGCCAATATTCGCTTCAGACGTGATGCAAAAGGCAAACCGGAACACGTCCATACCCTAAATGGATCAGGTTTGGCAATCGGCCGTACAGTCGCTGCCCTTTTGGAGAATTACCAGCAGGAAGATGGCAGTGTTATCATTCCTGAAGTATTACGTCCATATATGCGCGGTGCGGAAGTCATTAAACCGTAAGTCAAAGGGAATCAGCTTCTGGTTAAAGAGGCTGATTCCCCTTTTTATCAAAGTTTGAAAATTATTTTAAAAAACTTTATAGAGGGCTTGACTTTGATTTTGATTCCATGTAATATAATAAATGTTGATACGGAGGTATACCCAAGTCCGGCTGAAGGGATCGGTCTTGAAAACCGACAGGGGAGTCAAATCCCGCGGGGGTTCGAATCCCTCTACCTCCTCCATAACTTATTAATAACCACAGCGCATAAATTGGATATCGATGAATTCCGTTACAGTTACGTAACGGAATTTTTGTTTTCTAATATATTAAAAAACCACCGGATAACCGGTGGTTTTTTTGTTTTACACATTTCGCAACAACTTGGTTTGCTCCATATATTCGGCAATCCGTTTTATAAGAGGTTCGATACTTGCTTCATCCTGCATAAGATCATATTCGTTTATATTTAATCGAAGGACAGGGCAGGCGTTGAATTGATCAATCCATTCTTCGTAACGGCCGTGCATTTCCTGCCAATATTCAATTGGGGTATGCTGTTCCATTGGACGGCCGCGCTCTTGGATCCGGTTGAGGATATCATCGAGTGAACCTTCGAGATAGATAAGTAAATCAGGGTGCGGGAAGTATGGCGTCATTACCATGGCATTGAAAAGGCTTGTATACGTTTCGTAGTCCACGTCATTCATCGTGCCTTTTTCATAATGCATTTTTGCAAATATCCCGGTGTCTTCATAAATGGAACGGTCTTGGATAAAACCGCCGCCATATTCAAAGATTTTTTTTTGCTCTTTAAAACGTTCAGCGAGGAAATAGATTTGCAGGTGGAAACTCCAACGATTAAAATCATCGTAAAACTTATCCAGGTAGGGGTTCGTATCAACCTTCTCAAATGATGTCCTGAATTGAAGGGCATCGGCTAACGCATTGGTCATGGTCGATTTTCCTACGCCAACCGTCCCTGCTATCGTAATGACGGCGTTGTTTGGAATATTATATTTCTTTCGTAAGTTCATTTGACTTTACTCCTTTGTGCAGGGCATTCTCTATTTGGCTGATTATCGTTTTCAAATCATCCTTGTTCCCGACAAAATCCAGCTCATCTCCGTTGAATGTAAGAACAGGGATGTCAGGGTGCTGTTTCTCGAATGTTTCCATGAATGTTCGATAATCCGCGGATAACTGCTCTAAATAAATGGAGGATATATTTTCTTCGATTTCACGACCTCTTTTACCGATTCGGGAGAGGAGAGTATCAAGGCTTGCGTTTAAATAAATCACCATATTAGGTTCAGGCATATCACGTGTTAAAATATTGAATATCTCAAGGTATTTATTGTATTGTTCGTTCTTTAACGTTCTTTCAGCAAATATCAAGTTCTTGAATATATGATAATCAGCCACTACGGCTTGGTCATTAGTAAGATACTTTTTTTCGATATCTTCCAATTGTTTATAACGGTTACACAGAAAAAACATTTCTGTTTGAAAGCTCCACTCATCAATATCTTTATAGAATTTCCCGAGAAATGGATTTTCATCGACAATTTCCCTTAATAATGAAATTTGAAAATGATCAGCGATAACTTTTGCGAGTGATGTTTTTCCCACGCCGATTGGACCTTCGACAGTGATAAATGGGGTGGATTTCATCCAATCTGTCCTCCTTCATGAGGTATCAAGCTAAAATTCCCGGTCATAGGATTTTCGCCAAGAGATATTGTATCACAGACTTGGGACTTTAGTGACATTTTTGTCAGGTTGATAAAGAAAGAGAATGAAAGAGTGTTAATTGGGGAGGTATGTAGGTTAATGCCTTGTTCGATTGAATGCTTACATGTCTTCACCTTGTTTTATGGATGCCTTGAGAACATGGTTCATCATTTTTAATGCGTAATGATTATCTTCCTTTGATGCAGAAGCTATGCAATCCTTCGGAATCCATAATTTATATTCCCGCATATAGGCATCATTGGCAGTGAATAGCACGCAGATGTTGCCAGCTATGCCAGTAATGATCAGGGTATCCACGTTTAATCGTTTAAGCAGTGTATTGAGTGCCGTCCCATAAAATGCTGAATGCTTCGGCTTGATGAGAAAAAATTCGTCCTGTTGAGGTTTTATTCTTTCAATTAATGAGGCATTACCTTCATTTTTACATTTATCAATAATTTTATCGAAGTCTGCCTGCCATAAATCATAATGATCATTGATATAAATGATTGGAAAACCTTTTTCTTTCATTTGCTTCTTTAATTTCAAGATCGGATCGACGATAAGTTTCGTATGTGCAAGGAGCATATTCCCGTATTTGAAGTCAAAGTCATTGATCATATCAATGATAAGCAATGCAAAGGAAGGCGATTCAGGTCGATTCATGGTATATCCTCCTGTATTGTGAGAATTTACTTGCAGCACATATGCCGAATGCGTTACTATTCATTAGAACAAGTAGTATGACCTTTATTTTGGCTTATATTTGTCTGTTTACTCCTATTTAATATGAGGGGGTTTTTTTTTGAAGGATGATGTTCATTACATGAATTTAGCCTTAGAGGAAGCAAAAAAGGCGCGGCAATTGAATGAAGTGCCGATTGGCGCTTTAATCGTAATAGATGATCAAGTTATTTCGACGGGGCATAACCTGAGGGAAACGGAACAGAATGCGACAGCACATGCGGAGCTCCTTGCAATCAATGAGGCTTGCCGTGCTACTGGCAGTTGGCGTCTTGAAGATGCGACATTATATGTAACGCTGGAACCTTGCCCGATGTGTGCCGGTGCCATCTTGCAATCAAGGGTGAAAAGGGTTGTTTTTGGAGCGCATGACCCAAAGGCTGGCTGTGCAGGCACATTCATGGATTTACTCCAAGATGAACGCTTCAACCATCAATGTGATGTAACCAGCGGTGTATTGGGGGAAGAGTGCGGCTGGATATTGACTTCTTTTTTTAAAGAGCTAAGGGATAGAAAGAAAACGTTGAAAAGAGAGCAGGCACTCAAGCTTGCCGAAGAAAATAAATAAGTGAAAAACGAACGTTGAAGATAGTATTTGCTTCATTTGGTAAATTTGGAATTGAACTGTCCAAGAACAACACTTGCGTTTTTTTTGTTACCTTAGTATAATGAATTATGCGTCGACATGACGCTATGAAATTGGTATTACTTTTGCCGTGCTAGACGGGGAGGTAGCGGTGCCCTGTACTCGCAATCCGCTCTAGCGAGGTTGAATCCCTTCTCGAGGTTAGCATTCTGTAGGGCCTGCCTTAAGTAAGTGGTGTTGACGCCCGGGTCCTGCGCAATGGGACTCCATGAACCATGTCAGGTCCGGAAGGAAGCAGCATTAAGTGGAAGTTCTCATGTGCCGCAGGGTTGCCTGGGCCGAGCTAACTGCTTAAGTAACGCTTATGGTTGCTAATCGACAGAAGGTGCACGGCAGTTATTTTACATAAACAAAAAACTCATTCATATCGGGTGGGTTTTTTTTTATGCCAAGAAGGTAAAGTGCTTGGTGTTTTTGAAAAAAATGAGGCAATGATGAAATTTCATTTTAGACTTTGATATTAAGGAAATCAGTAATGTATAATAAACAAGATGGAGAAAAGAAGGAGGGATTTCCGTGGGGTATCAAGCATTATACCGGGTATGGCGGCCGCAACAATTCATTGATGTAGTCGGGCAGGAACATGTGACGAAAACGTTGCAGAATGCTTTGGTCGGGCAAAAGGTTTCACATGCCTATTTATTTTCCGGTCCACGTGGAACAGGGAAAACAAGTGCTGCCAAAATTTTAGCAAAAGCAGTGAATTGTGAGCATGCCCCGACAAGTGAGCCCTGTAACGAATGTGCTACCTGCCGCGGAATCACCGATGGCTCCATATCAGATGTTATAGAAATTGATGCAGCATCCAATAATGGTGTCGAGGAAATCCGTGACATTCGTGATAAGGTCAAATATGCACCTAACGCGGTTACATATAAAGTTTACATCATTGATGAAGTACATATGCTTTCACAAGGGGCGTTCAATGCGCTTTTAAAGACATTGGAAGAACCTCCGAAGCATGTGATTTTCATATTGGCGACGACTGAGCCCCATAAGATTCCACTAACGATCATTTCCCGTTGCCAAAGGTTTGATTTTAAACGGATCCAGCCTCAAGATATAGTTGGCCGGATGTCACAAATCATTGCAGAAACAGGTGTTTCTTGTGAGGAACAAGCCCTGCATATCATTGCGAGGGCAGCCGAAGGCGGGATGCGGGATGCACTAAGCCTTCTTGATCAAGCGATATCCTTCAGTTCGGAGACGGTTTCAGTGGAAGATGCATTGACTGTCACCGGATCTGTTTCGCAAGCGTTTTTAAGCCGGCTGGCAAAAGCTATATATGATAAAGAAGTAGCGGTGGCACTTGAAGTCCTTGAAGAATTGCTGGCCATGGGAAAAGACCCGGCTAGGTTCATAGAAGACATGATTTATTACTTCCGTGACATGCTGTTGTTTCAAACGGCACCGGCACTGGCAGAATCCTTCGAGCGTGTTTTGATAGATCCCCAATTCAAGGAATTGGCAGAAGTGATTTCTTCTGAATCGATTTACTCCATAATTGAAAGCTTCAATCAAACACAGCAGGATATGAAATGGACAAATCATCCAAGGATTTTCCTTGAGGTGGCACTTGTGAAGTTATGTAATGAGCAAAGGCCAAATCAAATTGATAACGGGCAGCTTCAACAGCTGCAGCAGAAAATAGAAGATTTAGAGAAGAAATTACTCGAAATGCAGAAAAACGGCATTCCGGCAGCCATGGCAGAAAAACCTGCAGAGCAGGCTAAGGCGCAAAGGGCCGTTAAAAAGTCATATAAAGCACCTGCCGGAAAGATCAATCAAGTTTTGAAACAAGCTACAAAGCCAGGTCTTAATGCTGTGAAAAGTAAGTGGGGGGAAGTGCTTGAACAGTTAGGTCAGCAAAACCAAAAGTCATTGGCAGCTTTATTAACGGAGGCGGAACCTGTTGCTGCCTCAACTGAAGCTTTTGTGGTAAAATTCAAATATGATATTCATTGTCAAATGGCAATGGAAAATAACCGTTTCGTGGAAGTGATAGCCTCGATCATGCAGCAATTGACCGGACACCGAATGGAGATAGCTGGAGTTCCGGAAAGCCAGTGGCAAAGGTTGCGGGAGGACTTCATCTCAACACAGCAGTTCGACGGTCCAGAAGAAACGGAATCAAAAGAAGAAGACCCCTTTATAGCAGAGGCTAGAAAATTAGTCGGCGATGATTTACTTGAAATTAAAGAATAATTGGAGGTAAGGAAAATGGGTATGCGCGGCGGTAATATGCAGAACATGATGAAACAAATGCAAAAGATGCAAAAGAAGATGGCAGAGGCACAAGAAGAATTAGGTGAAAAAAGGGTTGAAGGAACTGCCGGCGGCGGAATGGTAACGGTCATCGTGACTGGACATAAAGAAATAGTCGATGTAGTCATCAAACCGGAAGTTGTCGATCCGGATGATATCGATATGCTTCAGGATTTAGTGTTGGCTGCCACTAACGATGCTTTGAAAAAGGCGGAAGAACTGACAAACCAAACGATGGGACAATTCACTAAGGGAATGAACCTTCCGGGTATGTTTTAAGCAAGTTCAAAAGAAACTTCCTTTCAGGGGGTTTCTTTTGAAATTTTTAGGAGGAATTCGATGCATTATCCAGAACCAATTTCCAAGCTCATTGACAGTTTTATGAAATTGCCGGGGATTGGTCCTAAAACGGCTGCTCGATTAGCCTTTCATGTATTAAGCATGAAGGAAGATACTGTTTTGGATTTTGCAAAAGCACTTGTTAATGCTAAGCGGAATCTCATGTATTGCTCAGTCTGTGGTCATATTACAGATCAAGATCCCTGCTATATTTGCGAAGATCAAAAGAGGGACAGAAGTTTGATCTGTGTGGTTCAGGACCCGAAAGATGTTATAGCTATGGAAAAGATGAGAGAGTTCAATGGTTTATACCATGTACTGCATGGCAGTATTTCCCCGATGGACGGAATCGGTCCGGAAGATATAAATATTCCTGATTTATTAAAGCGCCTGCAAGATGAAACAGTGCTGGAGGTAATTTTGGCTACTAATCCTAACATTGAAGGTGAAGCGACAGCCATGTATATTTCCCGGTTGCTTAGACCATCAGGCATCAAAGTGACCCGAATTGCCCACGGACTTCCTGTTGGCGGAGATTTGGAGTATGCGGATGAAGTGACGCTATCAAAAGCAATAGAAGGAAGAAGAGAAATATAAGATAGCTGGGAGGACTTCACTTGTTCTTTCGTAAAAAAAAGAAACTTCGGAATGAATTCAATGATTCATTAATCGAAGAGCTTGAACAATTGAAATGGAATTGGCATAATCAAAAATCATTACTTGAAAAAAGCGTTGATCCATCTGAGGAAGTAATCGCCCAAACGAGACTGGCGGAAGTGAAATATTTCTACTTATTCAGGGAAGTTAAAAGAAGGAATGTTCGCTTAAAAAGATGATAAGGAAATGGCTGTGAAGGATTGTTTGTTCCTCATGGCCATTTTTTTCGGTTCTTAATCCAGCGTTTCCTTCATATAAGTTTAGTACAAGCTTGCGGGGAGGAATGAGTTTGGAACCAGTTGTCTTTGTTGCCATAGTTGGCGGCTTGATTTTAATGCTCCTCATTATCGGGGCCCCATTAAGACCTGTCCGGTTCATAGGGCAGGGCATTATAAAGGTCATTATCGGTGCAGCATTTTTGTTCTTTTTGAATACACTTGGGAATCAGGCGGGCATTCATGTCCCCATCAACCCTGTTACCTCGGCAGTCGCCGGCCTGCTTGGAATACCGGGAGTTGCCGCATTGGCGGCCATTGGTTATTGGATCATTTAAAGGATAGTGCGTCGAAGTCATCTTATGAAAACCTCATGGATATCTCCTTGGGGTTTTTATCATGCTATAGTTTTTTTAAAAAAACTAATTTAACCATTGACGATTACTAAACAACCTGATAATATATTAGGAGTCGCCAATAACGACATCATACATTGCTTAACCGAAAAACAATATGAAAATAGTTGTTGACATCAGGTTTGGTAAATGATAAGATAATAAAGTCGCTTACGAAGTAACGACGATAAATCGCTCTTTGAAAACTGAACAGAACAAAGCGCCAACGTTAAATTTTAAGTGAGCACACACTATCAAAAAAGCAAATGAGCAAGTCAAACATTTCTTCGGAGAGTTTGATCCTGGCTCAGGACGAACGCTGGCGGCGTGCCTAATACATGCAAGTCGAGCGAATCGATGGGAGCTTGCTCCCTGAGATTAGCGGCGGACGGGTGAGTAACACGTGGGCAACCTGCCTATAAGACTGGGATAACTTCGGGAAACCGGAGCTAATACCGGATACGTTCTTTTCTCGCATGAGAGAAGATGGAAAGACGGTTTACGCTGTCACTTATAGATGGGCCCGCGGCGCATTAGCTAGTTGGTGAGGTAATGGCTCACCAAGGCGACGATGCGTAGCCGACCTGAGAGGGTGATCGGCCACACTGGGACTGAGACACGGCCCAGACTCCTACGGGAGGCAGCAGTAGGGAATCTTCCGCAATGGACGAAAGTCTGACGGAGCAACGCCGCGTGAACGAAGAAGGCCTTCGGGTCGTAAAGTTCTGTTGTTAGGGAAGAACAAGTACCAGAGTAACTGCTGGTACCTTGACGGTACCTAACCAGAAAGCCACGGCTAACTACGTGCCAGCAGCCGCGGTAATACGTAGGTGGCAAGCGTTGTCCGGAATTATTGGGCGTAAAGCGCGCGCAGGTGGTTCCTTAAGTCTGATGTGAAAGCCCACGGCTCAACCGTGGAGGGTCATTGGAAACTGGGGAACTTGAGTGCAGAAGAGGAAAGTGGAATTCCAAGTGTAGCGGTGAAATGCGTAGAGATTTGGAGGAACACCAGTGGCGAAGGCGACTTTCTGGTCTGTAACTGACACTGAGGCGCGAAAGCGTGGGGAGCAAACAGGATTAGATACCCTGGTAGTCCACGCCGTAAACGATGAGTGCTAAGTGTTAGAGGGTTTCCGCCCTTTAGTGCTGCAGCTAACGCATTAAGCACTCCGCCTGGGGAGTACGGCCGCAAGGCTGAAACTCAAAGGAATTGACGGGGGCCCGCACAAGCGGTGGAGCATGTGGTTTAATTCGAAGCAACGCGAAGAACCTTACCAGGTCTTGACATCCTCTGACAACCCTAGAGATAGGGCTTTCCCCTTCGGGGGACAGAGTGACAGGTGGTGCATGGTTGTCGTCAGCTCGTGTCGTGAGATGTTGGGTTAAGTCCCGCAACGAGCGCAACCCTTGATCTTAGTTGCCAGCATTCAGTTGGGCACTCTAAGGTGACTGCCGGTGACAAACCGGAGGAAGGTGGGGATGACGTCAAATCATCATGCCCCTTATGACCTGGGCTACACACGTGCTACAATGGATGGTACAAAGGGCTGCAAACCTGCGAAGGTAAGCGAATCCCATAAAGCCATTCTCAGTTCGGATTGCAGGCTGCAACTCGCCTGCATGAAGCCGGAATCGCTAGTAATCGCGGATCAGCATGCCGCGGTGAATACGTTCCCGGGCCTTGTACACACCGCCCGTCACACCACGAGAGTTTGTAACACCCGAAGTCGGTGAGGTAACCTTCATGGAGCCAGCCGCCTAAGGTGGGACAGATGATTGGGGTGAAGTCGTAACAAGGTAGCCGTATCGGAAGGTGCGGCTGGATCACCTCCTTTCTAAGGATAATTACGAGAGCGCTTTTGTTTTGTTCAGTTTTGAATGAGTAATTCATTCAAATAGGAAAGACGAACATCACGATGTGATGGATTCTTTCTGCTTTGTTCCTTGAAAACTAGATAATAGATAGAAGGCAATTAATTTTTTTCAAAGCATCTGTAAGATCTTTTTTAACGGTTAAGTTAGAAAGGGCGCACGGTGGATGCCTTGGCACTAGGAGCCGATGAAGGACGGGACTAACACCGATATGCTTCGGGGAGCTGTAAGTAAGCTTTGATCCGGAGATTTCCGAATGGGGAAACCCACTGTTCGTAATGGAACAGTATCTTTACCTGAATACATAGGGTACTGAAGGCAGACCCGGGGAACTGAAACATCTAAGTACCCGGAGGAAGAGAAAGCAAACGCGATTTCCTGAGTAGCGGCGAGCGAAACGGAATTAGCCCAAACCAAGAGGCTTGCCTCTTGGGGTTGTAGGACACTCAACATGGAGTTACAAAGGAACGGGGTAAATGAAGCGACCTGGAAAGGTCCGTCGAAGAAGGTAAAAACCCTGTAGTTGAAACTTCGTTCCCTCCTGAGTGGATCCTGAGTACGGCGGGACACGAGAAATCCCGTCGGAAGCAGGGAGGACCATCTCCCAAGGCTAAATACTCCCTAGTGACCGATAGTGAACCAGTACCGTGAGGGAAAGGTGAAAAGCACCCCGGAAGGGGAGTGAAATAGATCCTGAAACCGTGTGCCTACAAGTAGTCAAAGCCCGTTAATGGGTAATGGCGTGCCTTTTGTAGAATGAACCGGCGAGTTACGATTTCATGCGAGGTTAAGTTGATGAGACGGAGCCGCAGCGAAAGCGAGTCTGAATAGGGCGAATGAGTATGAGGTCGTAGACCCGAAACCAGGTGATCTACCCATGTCCAGGGTGAAGTTCAGGTAACACTGAATGGAGGCCCGAACCCACGCACGTTGAAAAGTGCGGGGATGAGGTGTGGGTAGCGGAGAAATTCCAATCGAACCTGGAGATAGCTGGTTCTCTCCGAAATAGCTTTAGGGCTAGCCTCAAGATGAGAGTATTGGAGGTAGAGCACTGATTGGACTAGGGGCCCCCAACGGGTTACCGAATTCAGTCAAACTCCGAATGCCAAATACTTATTCTTGGGAGTCAGACTGCGAGTGATAAGATCCGTAGTCGAAAGGGAAACAGCCCAGACCACCAGCTAAGGTCCCAAAGTATACGTTAAGTGGAAAAGGATGTGGAGTTGCTTAGACAACCAGGATGTTGGCTTAGAAGCAGCCACCATTTAAAGAGTGCGTAATAGCTCACTGGTCGAGTGACTCCGCGCCGAAAATGTACCGGGGCTAAACGTATCACCGAAGCTGTGGATTGACACCGTATGGTGTCGATGGTAGGAGAGCGTTCTAAGGGCGTTGAAGTCAGACCGGAAGGACTGGTGGAGCGCTTAGAAGTGAGAATGCCGGTATGAGTAGCGAAAGAAGGGTGAGAATCCCTTCCACCGAATGCCTAAGGTTTCCTGAGGAAGGCTCGTCCGCTCAGGGTTAGTCGGGACCTAAGCCGAGGCCGAAAGGCGTAGGCGATGGACAACAGGTTGATATTCCTGTACCACCTATACATCGTTTGAACGATGGGGGGACGCAGAAGGATAGGGTAAGCGCGCTGTTGGATATGCGCGTCCAAGCAGTTAGGCCGGAAACGAGGCAAATCCCGTTTCCATTAAGGCGGAGCTGTGATGGCGAGGGAAATATAGTACCGAAGTTCCTGATTCCACGCTGCCAAGAAAAGCCTCTAGTGAGATGTAAGGTGCCCGTACCGCAAACCGACACAGGTAGGCGAGGAGAGAATCCTAAGGTGTGCGAGAGAACTCTCGTTAAGGAACTCGGCAAAATGACCCCGTAACTTCGGGAGAAGGGGTGCTTTTTAGGGTGAATAGCCCAGAAAAGCCGCAGTGAATAGGCCCAGGCGACTGTTTAGCAAAAACACAGGTCTCTGCGAAGCCGCAAGGCGAAGTATAGGGGCTGACACCTGCCCGGTGCTGGAAGGTTAAGGGGAGAGGTTAGCGCAAGCGAAGCTTTGAACCGAAGCCCCAGTAAACGGCGGCCGTAACTATAACGGTCCTAAGGTAGCGAAATTCCTTGTCGGGTAAGTTCCGACCCGCACGAAAGGTGTAACGATCTGGGCACTGTCTCAACGAGAGACTCGGTGAAATTATAGTACCTGTGAAGATGCAGGTTACCCGCGACAGGACGGAAAGACCCCGTGGAGCTTTACTGCAGCCTGATATTGAATTTTGGTACAGCTTGTACAGGATAGGTAGGAGCCTGAGAAGCCGGAGCGCCAGCTTCGGTGGAGGCGTTGGTGGGATACTACCCTGGCTGTATTGAAATTCTAACCCGCGCCCCTTATCGGGGTGGGAGACAGTGTCAGGTGGGCAGTTTGACTGGGGCGGTCGCCTCCTAAAGAGTAACGGAGGCGCCCAAAGGTTCCCTCAGAATGGTTGGAAATCATTCGTAGAGTGTAAAGGCACAAGGGAGCTTGACTGCGAGACCTACAAGTCGAGCAGGGACGAAAGTCGGGCTTAGTGATCCGGTGGTTCCGCATGGAAGGGCCATCGCTCAACGGATAAAAGCTACCCCGGGGATAACAGGCTTATCTCCCCCAAGAGTCCACATCGACGGGGAGGTTTGGCACCTCGATGTCGGCTCATCGCATCCTGGGGCTGTAGTCGGTCCCAAGGGTTGGGCTGTTCGCCCATTAAAGCGGTACGCGAGCTGGGTTCAGAACGTCGTGAGACAGTTCGGTCCCTATCCGTCGCGGGCGCAGGAAATTTGAGAGGAGCTGTCCTTAGTACGAGAGGACCGGGATGGACGCACCGCTGGTGTACCAGTTGTCTTGCCAAAGGCATAGCTGGGTAGCTACGTGCGGACGGGATAAGTGCTGAAAGCATCTAAGCATGAAGCCCCCCTCAAGATGAGATTTCCCATGGCGCAAGCTAGTAAGATCCCTGAAAGATGATCAGGTTGATAGGTCAGAGGTGGAAGCATGGTGACATGTGGAGCTGACTGATACTAATAGATCGAGGACTTAACCAACGCTTTTTAAAAAATGAAATACCTTCTTATTATCTAGTTTTGAAGGAACAACGTTCCTTTTATGTTTGGTGGCGATAGCGAAGAGGTCACACCCGTTCCCATTCCGAACACGGCAGTTAAGCTCTTCAGCGCCGATGGTAGTTGGGGGTTTCCCCCTGTGAGAGTAGGACGCCGCCAAGCCATTTAAAAAGATCAGCCATCCGGCTGGTCTTTTTTTGCTTAATGCAAAGAAAAATCATTGGATATAAAGGGATTATCAATTATGGAAACTTTTATGAAGACATACACGTATTGAAATTCTTCATCATACATTGTTAAAAGCATCCCCGGGTTCTCTTAAACTATTTAAATCAATGTATGCGAACAATGGTTTTTGGGGAGAATGCAGGTATGGAGGTGGAGATGTTGGGGACAACAACAACCAAAACAACGGCAGGGGAAACGTGCGCGGTTTGTGAACAAGTAAAAGGGATGGGTATACATCTATATACGACATTTATTTGTGAGGAATGCGAAAGGGATATGATCGGGACGGATACGAACGATCCCAAGTACCAATATTACTTAAAGAAATTAAGAAAAATCACTAATCCTGAAATATTATCATGAAAAAATAGTTTGTGGAAAGTTAAAGAATCAGAGATAAAAGAAATGTGTGTTTCTTTAGTCTCTGATTCTTTTTTTGGTACTTTAGAAGAATGCTTGGCAACATGCTCCCATGTTTCTGTATGTTCCCTCCAAACAGGCTGTTCAGAGACGCATAATTGCCGTTCTGTCGGCGCAATATGAGATAAAATTGTACTTATTTGATAAAATGAAAAAATACTATGATATGAGGGAAGAGAAAAATGAATCAATCACAGACACCATTGTTCGATGCAATGAGTGCTTTTCATAAAAAAAGTTCCATATCCCTGCATGTCCCAGGGCATAAAAATGGATGGGTGTTTAATAAAAAGGGCCAAGCCTTATACAACCCCCTGCTTGGTATTGATGTCACGGAAATAAGCGGCTTAGATGACCTGCATGCTCCAGAGGGGCCCATTCTAATGTCCGAGCAACTACTCGCTGATCTATATGGGGTAAAGCGGAGTTATTTTCTCGTTAATGGGTCAACAGTAGGCAACATTGCGATGATTCTTGCTGCCTGCCGGGAAGGTGATAAAGTCCTTGTTCAAAGAAACTGCCATAAATCAATTTTACATGGATTGATGTTAGCGAATGTACAACCGATTTTTTTGCAACCGGATTATTATGGGAAATGGGGCATTGCCGGCGGTGTGGGATCAAATTTAATTAAAGAAGCCTTGAGTGTACATCCAGATGTAAAAGCCATCATTGTTACCTATCCTAATTATTATGGAATTGGTGAAGACTTGACGGAAATGGTAAGGCTCGCACATCAAAAGGGGATCCCTGTGCTGGTGGACGAGGCACATGGCGCTCATTTTCAGTTAGGAAGCCCGTTTCCAAAGTCGGCCATTTCGGCAGGGGCAGACGCCGTTGTCCATTCAGCGCATAAAACACTGCCGGCCATGACGATGGGGTCATTTCTTCATGTGAATTCATCCTTAATTGATGTCGATCAAGCATCATACTATTTACAAATGCTTCAGTCCAGCAGTCCATCTTACCCAATTATGGGTTCGCTCGACTTGGCAAGGGCCTACTTAGCCGCTTTTACATCAGAAGATAAAAAATTCCTTATTGAAAAGATATCGGATTTCAGAGGAGAATTAGGTGCCCTGCAAACAGTAAGGGTGCTGGAGTCGCCGCCAGGCACCTTGGCAGACCCGCTAAAAGTAGTCATTCAATCAACAAATGGTTTAAGCGGATTTGAGTTACAGCAGCTATGTGAAGCCGAAGGCATATTTACGGAGTTGGCTGATCCTAATAATTTATTAATGATTTTACCCTTATTAAAAATGGGTACCGATTTTCCTTTTCATGAAATCATACAAACTATAAAAAGTGCCACTCAAGACAGAACTGGAAACAAGGAAGCAGATCTTCGGGTCCTCTGGCCTGATGGAAGGCCAATGGCAGGGCTTGAAATGCCCTACTCTGTCATGAAGCATAGCAAAGCAAGACCTGTCGCATTACGGAAAGCAGTCGGAGAGGTATCCGCCGAGATGGTCATTCCTTATCCGCCGGGCATCCCTTTAATTATGTCCGGGGAAATGATTACTCCTGAACATATATTCAATTTGCGGAGACTGCTGGAAATGGGATCAAGGTTCCATGGTGGTTCCGCCCTTTCAAATGGAGAATTAATCGTTTATGAAAGCGGGCGGACTGGTTAAAATGATATACTACATACAAAGAACCTTGGAGGTACATCGATGAAACGTGGTATTTTTATAACAATGGAAGGGCCAGAGGGTGCCGGGAAAACAACCATTACCCAAATGCTTGGCAAGGCTCTGCAACAAGAAGGCTATCAAGTTCTATTAACCCGTGAGCCAGGGGGAGTTCCCATTTCGGAGCAAATTAGGGAAGTGATCCTTAATAAAGATAATACAGCCATGGACTCGAGGACAGAGGCTTTATTATACGCAGCAGCAAGGCGTCAGCATTTAGTGGAAGTGGTCATGCCTGAGCTGGAACGAGGGGGAATTGTCCTCTGTGACCGATTTATAGATAGTTCGTTAGCCTATCAGGGGCATGCAAGGGGTTTGGATATAGAAGAAGTTTACAATATCAATAAATTTGCAATTGGAGATATGATGCCAGATGCCACGCTCTTTTTTGATATCGACCCAGAAGAGGGATTGAGACGCATCCAGTCCAATGGGGAACGGGAAGTGAACCGGCTGGATCTTGAAGCCCTCGACTTTCATAAAAAAGTTTGTGAAGGGTATCAGTTCATTATAAATAGATGGAAAGAACGTTTCATTATCGTGGATGCAGGCCGGTCAATAGATGAAGTCTTTGAGGAAACGAAAGCCGGCCTATTGGATTTTTTAGCGAAAGCGGGAAACTGATTATATAGGTTTCCATATTATTCAACCAATACTATTTGATATAATGTAGTTAGTAAAAATTCAGAGTAACCGGAGGATGATGAGAATGAAAATGATCATTGCTGTCGTTCAAGACAAGGATAGTCATCGCCTGCTGAATCAATTAGTGGAAAATAATTTCGGAACGACCAAGCTTGCCAGCACTGGCGGGTTTTTAAAATCAGGTAATACTACTTTTATGATTGGAACAGAGGATGAACGTGTTGACCAAGCCATCCAGATCATCAAACAGAATTGTCAGTCACGATCCCAATTAGTTTCACCGGTTTCACCGATGGGCGGGAATGCCGAGTCATATGTACCATACCCAGTGGAGATTCAAGTGGGCGGTGCGACCATTTTTGTTCTGCCGGTTGAAAACTTTTTACAATTTTAACGGTTAGTTTCAGGGAGGTTCATTATGAAAATCAACCATGAAATCCCTATTAAGCCGGATAAATCGCGTCAGGATGCCAAACAATTTCAAACCGGAAATGGAAGGTTTCAACAAATGGTCCAGACACAGGATCAAAAGATGCAAATCCAAACATTAAACCGTTTGATAGGCGATATTGAAGGGGCGGGTCAGCGTTTAGTAAGGTCACGTACTTTTAGTGAATTGGCAAAATATAAAGCATTGGTGAAACGATTTGTTAAAGAAGCGGTTGAATATGGACTGGAACTGAAGCAATCAACGAGCTGGAATGAATATGGACAGAGCCGGCCATTGAAAACCGTGGAAACGATAGATGCAAAATTAGTTGAGTTAAGCGAGGAAATTCTTAATAAAGAGAAAAGTTCCCTTGAAATATTGGAAATGATTGGCGAGATTAAAGGTCTTCTGATTAATTTATATACTTAAGTGAGTTGATGGTTTTGGATAAAACATGGCAGGACATGAGTGAAATTCAGCCGCAGGTAATGACGATGCTGCAAAATAGCATAACGAAGAAAAGGGTGGCTCATGCATATTTATTTGAAGGGGAAAAAGGGACAGGCAAGCAAGAGATAAGCTATGCCTTTGCCAAAAGCTTACTATGTGAAGCCCCGACAGCAGGTTATGAGCCATGCGAACTTTGTCGGAATTGCAAACGGATTTCAAGTGGGAATCATCCAGATGTCCATTTGATAGAAAAAGACGGTCTCTCAATAAAGAAAGAGCAAATCAAGGGACTTCAGGAAGAATTTTCGAAAAAGAGCGTAGAGGCAGATCGGAAGGTTTATATGATTGCCGATGCTGACAAAATGTCGGTGGGGGCAGCCAACAGTCTATTGAAATTTTTAGAAGAACCTTCGGCTGATACTGTAGCAATATTGATGACCGAACAGCTTCAGAGGATTCTACCGACTATATTATCAAGGTGCCAAGTGATTTCGTTCAAGCCATTATCTCCGGAGAATGTGAAACGGAAGCTGATAGAACAGGAGTTAGAACCACAGCTGGCCTCAGTTATTGCCCACATCACACAGAATGTGGAAGCTGGAATCGAGCTTAGCCATGATGAATGGTTTGTACAAGCTCAAAAAATAGTGGTAAAATTATATGAAGTGTTAAAACTTAATTCCTTGAAGGCAATGCTGTACCTTCAGACGGATTGGTTCACACACTTTAAAGAAAGAGAACAGGTTGACAGAGGTCTTGATTTGTTACTTCTTATATATAAGGATTTATTATACATTCAGTTGGACAAAAAGGACTTCGTTGTGTTCCAAAATAAACTGAAGGAATTTGAAACTCACGCTCTTCATCTTTCCCCAAGACGCCTTGCTGAACATATGGGTTGCATTTTGGAAGCAAAAAGGAAGCTGATGTCCAACACGAATCCACAGCTGTTGATGGAACAGCTTGTGCTGAATTTGCAGGAGGGATCATGATTTGTATGATGTTGTAGGTGTCCGTTTTAAAAAGGCGGGCAAAATATACTACTTCGATCCGGGTGAATTCGCAATTCCTAAGGACGATTTTGTAATAGTGGAGACTGTCCGCGGTGTTGAATTCGGTAAAGTCGTTACAGCCCGTAAACAAGTAGATGAAAACGATGTTGTCCTGCCATTGAAAAAAGTACTTCGGGTCGCTGATGCAAAAGATAAGCTGATTGTAGACGAGAATAAGGCGGCTGCAGAAGAGGCTTACACTATATGTTGTCAAAAGGTTGTGGAACATAAGCTGGATATGAAGCTGGTTGATGTGTCATATACTTTCGACAGAAATAAAGTCGTGTTTTATTTTACAGCGGATGGTCGCGTGGATTTCCGTGATTTAGTCAAAGATTTAGCTGCCATATTCAGAACTCGCATAGAACTGCGCCAAATCGGGGTAAGGGATGAGGCAAAGATGCTTGGTGGCATTGGACCTTGTGGCAGAATGCTTTGTTGCTCCACATTTCTTGGAGATTTTGAACCGGTTTCCATCAAAATGGCGAAGGATCAGAATTTATCATTAAACCCTACAAAAATCTCAGGTTTATGCGGTCGATTGATGTGCTGTCTGAAATATGAAAATGATGAGTATGAAAGTGCGAAGGAAATGCTTCCTGATTTAGGTGAAATGATTAATACGCCTGGTGGCAAAGGCAAGGTAGTGGGGCTTAATATTCTAGAACGCGTACTTCAGATTGAACTAATCGAGCAAGAAAGAGTATTAGAGTATACTCTAGATGAGATTCTAAAAGAGGGAGCCGTTTCTATTCAAGCCACAGATTATTAAGGTGGTGGGAGAGCGTGGATAAGAAAAATATTTTTGATTCGGTGACCAATATGGAAACCCAGATAGGCCAATTATATAAGCAGCTTGGAGAATTGAAGCAGAACTTAGCTGAAATCCTTGAGGAAAATCAGTCGGTCAAGCTGGAAAATGAGCATTTGCGCCATCGGTTGGGCCTTGTGGAAGTCGAAAGTGCGCCTGCTGCAGTTAAGGTCAAACAAAAAGTGAAAAACCGTACTCCAAGTGCGGAAAAGGTTATGGATATCGGGGAAGGCTATGATAACTTAGCCCGTATCTATCAAGAAGGCTTTCATATTTGCAATCTGCATTTTGGCAGTTTACGAAAAGAAGGGGATTGCCTGTTCTGTTTATCTTTTTTAAACAAGAAGTGATAATGGATAATATAAAAGATGTTCCATCTCTTTTACGTGATAGATAGACCGTTTACAATATATAGTGATTCGGGGTCTGACGCATACTATGAGTCAGGCCCCTTTTTGTACGACAGTAACTTAGAAGCATGGTCCCTAAACATGCTTTTTCCATACATGATTAGGAGGGTAACAGCAATGGTAGAACTTAATGGAGATGAGCGCCTGGATTATCTTTTGGCTGAGAATTTAAGGATCATCCAGAGCCCATCGGTGTTCTCTTTTTCATTAGATGCCGTTTTATTATCAAGGTTTGTGAATGTACCGATCCAAAAAGGGAAAATCGTCGATCTTTGCTCAGGCAATGGGGTCATACCTTTGCTGCTGAGTACAAGAACAAAAGGGACAATTACCGGTGTAGAAATTCAAGAGCGGTTATATGACATGGCCCAGAGGAGCATGGACTATAATGGCGTGACCTCCCAAATCGAGATGATTCATGGAGATATAAAAGAAATTCCAAAGCAGATAGGGTATAGCAAATATGATGTCGTTACTTGCAATCCACCCTATTTCCCGACGCCATCCATCGAGGAAATTAACAAAAATGAGCACTTTGCAATTGCCCGACATGAAATCATGTGTAATCTTGAGGATGTCATGCGTGTTTCAAGCCAATTGCTGCGTCAAGGTGGGAAAGCCGCATTCGTTCATAGACCGGGCCGTCTGATGGATATCCTGCATTTCATGAGGATGTACAGAATTGAACCGAAGCGACTGCAATTCGTTTATCCTAAGAGTTCAAAAGAAGCGAATACGATTCTTATAGAAGGGATAAAGGACGGCAACCCTGATTTGAAGATTCTTCCCCCGCTTGTTGTATATAATGATCAAAATGAGTATAATCCCGAAATCAGAAAGATTCTATATGGAGAGGAATAAGCATTATTTTTATGTTTTAAAGTGCAGGGACGGCAGTTATTATGCTGGGTATACCAATGATTTGCACCGCAGGATTGATGTTCATAATCAAGGCAGGGGCGCTAAGTATACACGTGGCCGGATACCGGTTGAACTGATTTATCATGAAATATTCGAAACACGGACATTGGCCATGCAGGCTGAATATAAATTTAAGCAATTAACAAGAAAACAAAAGGAAAAGTGGATGGCAAAGGAGGATACATGATATGTGGCAGCAAAAGAGTTTTGAAAAAGAAGGATTGGAGCCGGCTCTATATCTGGTTCCTACACCGATAGGAAACCTTGAGGATATGAGTTTCCGGGCTTTAAGGATCTTAAAGGAAGCGGATGTCATTGCTGCTGAGGACACGCGAAATACGAAGAAATTATGCAACTACTTTGAAATTTCGACACCTATCGTCAGCTACCATGAACATAATAAGGAATATAGCGGGAAGCAAATGCTTGAGAGGCTTCGATCTGGAGAGGTCATCGCATTGGTAAGTGATGCTGGCTTGCCGACGATATCCGACCCGGGATATGAACTGGTCAAAGATGCCATTGCCGAACAGTTTAAAGTCATTCCGTTGCCGGGGGCAAATGCTGCATTAACTGCATTGATCGCTTCTGGACTGGTTCCCCAGCCTTTTTACTTCTATGGTTTTTTACAAAGGGGAGCAAAAGAAAAAAAGCAGGAACTGGAAAAATTAAAAAAAATGGAATCAACTTGGATCATTTATGAATCGCCACATCGATTGAAAGAAACATTGAAACATATGCATGAAATTTTAGGTGACCGTCGTATAGTATTATGCCGGGAATTAACCAAGAAATTTGAAGAGTTCATTCGAGGGACTGTGAGTGAGGCCTTGACATGGGCGGTGGAATCCGAAATTCGCGGCGAGTTCTGTCTAATAATAGAAGGCGGGCAATGGTCGGAGGATGAATCGGAAGAAGCTTGGTGGATGGCCCTAGATATCGTCGGTCATGTTAATCATTATATAGAATCCAAGCAGTTCACTTCAAAGGACGCAATCAAGCAGGTCGCAAAAGATCGCAATATGCAAAAACGCGATGTATATCAAGCGTTTCACATTGATATACAATAATAATAAGCATAAAAAAACTTCCGAAGAACGGAAGTTTTTTTATCATTTATTTAGAAGCAGTGAAGCTTTGTTGAATTTCTTGAATAAGTAATTCTGCACCTTCACGACTAAGAATCAATTTACCATTGGCAAGTGTAAGGTTGTTGTCGGAAACTTCACCTGTAACTTGGCAAGTCATGTTTGGTTTGTATTTTTTCAAGATGATGCGCTCATCATCCACATAGATTTCAAGAGCGTCTTTCTCAGCGATACCCAATGTACGACGAAGTTCGATTGGAATAACCACCCGGCCTAACTCATCAACTTTACGAACAATACCTGTAGATTTCATTTAAAAAATTCTCCTCTCAGTTACAATCTAGTACCCTATTTCTATTTTTTTCGTCATTATTCGACAAATTTTTTTATAAATTTATAATACCAGCCATTCCCAAATTCGTCAATGATTTATTTTCATTTTTTTGTAAGAAATAGCAGGCGCCATTTCGTGTGACAAAATGGCTTTTAAAGAGAAAAAATCGGTTATGCCTTTAAAGTAAAGAAATGCAGGATACAAAGAACTGCTCACTTCACCACATTTCGACAAAGTATGCATATGAAAACATACTTCCCTATTATATGATTAAATATATTTTAGTTTCAAAACAAAAGTTCTGAATTAAGGATAATTTTCTGAAAAAGTTTGCGAATATGTGAGTTGTTGCACAAAAAAAGAAATTTAGGTATATTTTGTTGAGGTAAGAGGTAATGCTGACAGAAGGGAAGTACCCTTATTTTTAAGTTGAGTCTATTTATTATTTTTTTATTCTATTAACATGATGATTAGATTAGTGATTATTGTCGCACAGAATTGTATATAGCGTTAAAATAGAGATAATAGCTTAAATATATTCTTATGGCTTGGGCCAGTCCCATAGCCGGTTTTTCAAATGATGAGGAGGGAACGAAGTGCAAGATAAATTAAAAACATTCTATATCACGACACCCATATATTATCCGAGTGGCAATTTACATATAGGGCACGCGTATACGACAGTGGCTGGGGATGCCATGGCTCGTTATAAAAGGATGCGTGGCTTCGATGTCATGTATTTAACAGGAACTGATGAACATGGTCAAAAAATCCAGCGTAAAGCGGCTGAGGAAGGAATCACTCCACAGCAATATGTAGATAATATCGTATCAGGGATCAAAGAACTCTGGGAAAAGCTTGATATTTCATATGATGATTTCATCAGGACGACGGAAGATCGCCATAAAGAGGTCGTAGCCAAGATTTTCAAAAGGTTATTGGACCAGGGTGATATATATTTAGACCAATATGAAGGATTATATTGTACACCTTGCGAATCTTTCTTCACGGAACGTCAAGTCGAAGAGAGCAATGGAAACTGTCCTGATTGCGGCAGGCCTGTTGAAAAGGTGAAAGAGGAATCTTATTTCTTTAAGATGAGTAAATATGCGGATCGGTTACTTAAGTTTTATGAGGAAAACCCGGATTTCATTCAGCCGGAATCCCGCAAAAACGAAATGATCAATAACTTCATCAAGCCTGGATTGGAAGATCTGGCCGTTTCACGTACTACTTTCGATTGGGGCATCAAGGTGCCGGGAGATCCAAAGCATGTCATTTATGTATGGATTGATGCTTTGACCAATTATATAACGGCATTAGGGTATGGAACGGACAATGATTCTAAATACTTGAATTATTGGCCGGCCGATGTACACCTGGTCGGAAAGGAAATCGTTCGTTTCCATACAATTTATTGGCCGATCATGTTAATGGCTCTTGACGTGCCGCTTCCAAAGAAAGTCTTCGCACACGGATGGCTTCTCATGAAAGATGGTAAAATGTCCAAATCAAAAGGAAATGTAGTGGATCCCGTTACATTGATCGATCGTTACGGTTTGGATTCTTTACGCTACTATTTATTGCGTGAAGTACCATTTGGTTCCGATGGGGTATTTACACCGGAAGGGTTTGTGGAACGGATCAATTTTGATCTGGCCAATGATTTAGGGAATTTATTAAATCGAACAGTTGCAATGGTCAATAAATATTTTGATGGTGTGATTCCAAATTACGAAGGATCCAATGGCGAATTCGAAAAAGCTTTGCTTGAAATGAACCAAGAAACGGTTGGCAAGTATGAGGAAGCAATGGAAAATATGGAATTTTCAGTTGCACTGACATCCATTTGGCAACTCGTGAGCAGAACTAATAAATTCATTGATGAGACCCAGCCATGGACTCTTGCTAAAGATGAATCAAAGAAACAAGACCTTGCCAGTGTCATGGTTCATTTGGCGGAATCATTACGCAGGACGGCAATCCTTTTGAAACCGTTCTTGACGCAAACACCGGAAAAGATCTTTGCTCAGCTTAGCATCAAAGATGATGTGTTGAAATCCTGGGACAGTTTAGCGGAGTTCGGTCAAATTCCTGCTGAAACAAAAGTCTTGAAGGGAGACCCGATCTTCCCTCGTTTGGATATGGAAGAGGAAGTTTTATATATTAAAGAACAAATGCAGGGGGATGTCCCTAAGGCCGAGGAAAAAGTGGAAGAGACGATTCCCGAGGTTGATGAAATCACTATTGATGACTTTACAAAAGTGGAGCTGCGTGTTGCTGAGGTAATGGCAGTTGAGCCTGTAAAGAAGGCGGATAAGCTTCTTAAACTTCAGCTTGATTTGGGTTATGAGAAACGGCAAGTCGTATCAGGCATTGCACAGCACTATAAACCAGAAGATTTAGTAGGCAAAAAAGTGATATGTGTCACGAATTTGAAACCAGTTAAACTTCGTGGCGAGCTCTCTCAAGGAATGATTTTGGCGGGAAGCCAGGATGATGTGCTCTCAGTCGCTACAATAGATTCATCGATTCCAAATGGTTCAAAGGTGAAATAAACGGATGAAAACATAAAGGTGTTTCATATGAAACATTTTTATGTTTTTTTCTTTATGCTTTTGGAAAAAGTAACGTAATATAGGTTTAGTTTTTGGTTCTACATTTATTAATTGGGCATACAGCCTCATTTGTAATCTGTTTGTTACCTAAATGTGAAACATAAAACTTTCATTTTTTTATAAAATAGTGCTAGAAAGGAAGAAAAATAATGCTATTTGACACACATGTACATGTTAATGCGGAACAATTCAACGAGGATCTCGAAGACGTAATAGAAAGAGCTAAGGAAGCAGGGGTCGATAATATGGTAGTCGTTGGTTTTGACCGGCCTACCATTATAAGGGCAATGGAATTAATAGAAACTTATGATTTCATGTATGCCGCAGTCGGATGGCATCCTGTGGATGCTATAGATATGACAGAAGACGACTTACAATGGATCGAGGAATTATCCAATCATCCAAAGGTTGTGGCCATTGGGGAGATGGGCCTGGATTATCATTGGGATAAATCTCCGAAAGATGTTCAAATGGAGGTGTTCAGGAAGCAGATTCGATTGGCCAAAAAGGTGGGGCTGCCCATTATCATCCATAATCGGGAAGCGACTGCGGATATCGTGAACATACTGAAGGAAGAAGAGGCATCAAGGGTTGGGGGCATCATGCATTGCTTTAGCGGAAGTGCGGAAACGGCTTTGGAGTGCATCAATATGAATTTTTATATTTCATTGGGAGGCCCTGTGACCTTCAAGAATGCAAAAAAACCTAAGGAAGTGGCAGCAGCCGTACCTTTAGACCGTTTACTGATTGAGACCGATTGTCCATATTTGGCTCCACATCCATATAGAGGGAAGCGTAATGAACCTTCATATGTGAAACTTGTCGCTGAACAAATTGCAGAAATCAAACAACTTACAATAGAGGAAGTTTCCCAGGCAACAACGGAAAATGCCAAGAAATTATTCGGCATTAACTGACATTTTTTTTTACAATATCTCCCGGGGTTTGCTAGCTAAAATCGATTTTTTTGAGGTTTCTACAAATTTCACTCCAACTATAGGCTTATTATGTCGAGAATTCGACCTTTCCTTTTTAATATGGAATATGCATAATAGGTAGTAATTTCCTGAATGAGAAGTGAATGGGTTGACAGCTTGATAACTAAGTCTATATAATCACCGGGAGGAAGGAGGAGTTTTTCATTCTATTAAAAACTATGAAAAACCTTATTCCCAAACCTTTTGGGAAGAAGAGAATGGCAATGGCCATTTGCAGTGCTATTCTTGTTTCTACAGCATTGGGAATACTTATATATCAAGGAACAAAGGATACAGTAACAATCATGCTAGATGGAAAAAAAGAGGTAGTGCGTACACACGCGGCTACTGTAAATGATATGTTGGAAGATTTAGAGATTAAGGTTCAAGCCGCAGATTATGTCCACCCATCAAGAGCCACAAAGGTTGATGATGATTTGGAGGTGGTTTGGAAGCCTGCACAAAAAATCGTCATGGTACAGGATGGTAAGAAGAAGGAAGTCTGGTCCACCGCAGATACGGTAGATGAACTTTTAAAAGACCAAAATCTAAGGGTGAAGGAACAGGATAAGATCACCCCTTCAAAAAGTACGAAGCTGAAAGCGAATATGGAAGTTGCCATAGACAAAGCCTTTTCACTGAAATTAGTGGTGGGTGGAGACGAAAAGCAGGTATGGTCAACTTCGACTACTGTCGCTGACTTTTTAAAGCAACAAGGAGTAAAACTCAATGATTTGGATCGAGTTGAGCCAGAATTAACGGAAAAAGTTAAAGCTGAGAATACGGTAAACGTAGTTCGAATTGAAAAAGTCACCGATGTAGTGGAAGAACCAGTTGACTTTGCTGTCATAACTAAAAAAGATGACTCCTTATCAAAAGGGAAAGAGAAAATTGTCAAAGAAGGAAAAGATGGACTCGTTTCCAAGAAATATGAAGTTGTTAAAGAAAATGGCAAAGAGGTCAAAAGAGAATTACTTTCAGAAAAAGTAGTTAATAAAAAGCAGGATAAAGTTGTAACGGTCGGAACTCGAACGACGGTTGCGCAGGCATCACGGGGAGTAACTAACGTTAGTTCCTCAAGTGGAAAGGAAATATACGTATCTTCAACAGCTTATACTGCCAGTTGTAAGGGCTGTTCCGGAGTCACGTCCACAGGAGTAGATCTAAAGAGTAATCCGGGTGCGAAAATCATTGCTGTCGATCCAAGCGTAATTCCCATGGGGTCGAAAGTATATGTAGAGGGATATGGCTATGCTGTAGCAGCTGATAAAGGCGGAGCAATAAAGGGAAATAGGATTGACGTCTTCTTTTCTTCAAAAAATGATGCCTATCGCTGGGGTGTAAAGAGAGTAAAGATTCGCGTATTGGACTAATAAGGTTTCTCTCGCAGGAGATGAATTCGTCTCCTGTTTTTTGCGTTTTATTTTCCATTTGTTGAAAAACCCCATGTAAAACTGTTTTAATAAGATAGACGTCTCACCATTTCATAAGATTTGAATTATGCGTGTAAACTTTCATAAATGATCTTCTCTACCTAAAAAAGTTTTTTACGGGGGACCGGTTACGTTTATCCAAGAGCTAATCAAAGCGCTTGCGCTTTTCTGTATGGAGGAAACCATGAAAAAGATTAAAGAAATTATTATTGTAGAAGGAAAAGACGATACGGTGGCGATAAAAAGGGCTGTTAATGCTGATACAATAGAAACCAACGGATCAGCGGTGAATGAGTCCTGTATTGAACAGGTGAGGCTTGCACAAAAGACACGTGGAGCCATCATTTTCACTGACCCTGATTTTCCTGGTCAAAAAATCAGGAATATCATTTCAGAACAAGTAAAAGGGTGTAAACACGCCTTTTTAACGAAGAAGGAAGCCCTTCCTAAGTCAGGTAGAGGAATTGGTGTGGAACATGCTTCTCCTGAGGCAATTCGTAATGCTTTAAAGGATGCCCAAATAATGGATGAAGAGGCTTCAGAAGAGATTTCACAGCAGGATTTAATAGATGCAGGTTTAATCGGGGGATCCGGTGCCAAGGAACGAAGGGAAAAACTTGGATCTATATTAAAAATCGGGTTTACTAATGGTAAACAGTTATATAAGAGACTAAAAATGTTCCAAATATCAACTGAGGCTTTTGAAAAAGCGATGGTACAGATAATTCAGGAGGAAAAAAATGAATAAGGATATTGCAACCCCTGTCAGAACGAAAGAAATATTAAAGAAGTACGGATTCTCCTTTAAAAAAAGCTTAGGCCAAAACTTTTTAATCGATACGAATATCTTGAAACGTATTGTCGAACATGCCAATTTGACAGAGGAAAGCGGCGCCATCGAAATTGGGCCGGGAATCGGGGCATTGACGGAACAACTGGCGAAAAGCAGCAAAAAGGTTGCGGCCTTTGAGATTGATCAGCGTCTACTGCCCATTTTATCGGATACACTGTCTCCCTATAACAATGTAAACATCATTCACGGGGATGTTCTTAAGGCTGATGTCAAGAAGGTCATCGAGGATGAATTTGCCGGATTCTCGGACTTGATGGTTGTTGCAAACCTGCCATACTATGTCACGACACCGATCATTTTAAAGCTATTGTCCGAGGACTTGCCCATTAGAGGCATCGTGTGCATGCTGCAAAAAGAAGTGGCTGACCGAATTGCCGCAAAACCTGGGACAAAGGAATATGGTTCTTTATCCATTGCCATTCAATATTATACAGAAGCCGAAACAGTGATGATCGTACCAAAAACGGTATTCATGCCTCAGCCTAATGTTGATTCAGCTGTAATCCGCCTTACTAGGCGTGTGAAGCCAATCGTCGAGGTCCTGGATGAGGATTTCTTATTCACTGTGACCCGGGCATGCTTTGCACAGCGTCGGAAAACGATTTTAAATAACTTAACCAGTCAGATGCCAGATGGTAAATCAAAAAAGGAACACATACTTGCCGCTCTCGAAGCCGCGGAAGTGGATCCTTCCAGACGCGGCGAAACATTGAGCATCAAAGAATTTGGCCGCTTAAGTGATGCGTTATTGCCGAACTTCAAATAAAGAAAATGTGAAAGATTCAAGTCGGAATGGGGTTACGCCCAGCTTCCGGCTTTTTTTGTTTTGAAATTGGTCCATCATGATGGAACATACCCGAAAATGTAACCAATCTCCACCTTTCACCATTCAAGATTGATTCGCATAACTTAAGAATGAAAATAAACTAGGGCGGGCTGAAAATAAGTCTTCTCATGGGGTGGGGCCATGAATATTCAAATAAACGATATTGTTGGTCGGGTATCTTATAAATGCGACGTGTTGTTCCGGGTAATTGATATCCGTGATATTGACGGAAGGCGTGAAGCTATTCTTTATGGGGAAGATATCCGACTGATTGCAGATGCACCTTTTCAAGATTTAATGCTTATTAATGATAATGAAAGAAATGATCGACAAAGGTCGAATGAGGTACTACAAGAACAATCTGACCGCTTATTAACGCAAGATCTGGAGCTGCAACAACAAAAAAACGGCTATCAATCCAGTAATGGCTATCGGTATAGCGGTGAATATTTCCAAATACCAGGGAGGGTGCTCCATGTTGATGGGGATGCATCTTACTTAAGGAAATGCATGGATCTATATCAGAAATTCGGTATTCCGGTCAATGGCATCTATTGCAATGAAAAGGAAATGCCCCAAAGGATCGGGGGGTTGCTGGATCATTATCGGCCGGACATTCTTGTTGTCACCGGTCATGATGCCTATTCAAAATCAAAAGGACCGATGTCCGATATTAATGCCTACCGTCACTCAAAGGATTTTGTACAGACAGTTAGAGAAGCGAGAAGGAGGGTTTCTCATTTAGACCAACTGATTATATTTGCCGGGGCTTGTCAGTCGCATTTTGAATCGCTGATCCAAGCGGGTGCAAATTTCGCAAGTTCTCCTTCCCGTGTTAATATACATGCTCTTGATCCGGTATATATCGTCGGAAAGATAAGCTTTACGCCTTTTTCCGATCATATTCATGTATGGGATGTCCTTCGGAATACATTAACGGGAGAGAAGGGGCTTGGGGGAATTGAGACAAAAGGGGTGTTACGGACCGGGTTGCCTTTCAAGCCATTTCAGGAAGAATGAACGAGCTGCATTTTGAAAGAATGCAGCTTGCTTTTAGTAGGGGGAGAATTCGGATATCCTCACAAAAAAATGGGTTATTTGTGGAGCAATGTTCGTTGGCAATGATTTAATTACGAAAATTCGGCTTAATAAATAATGGAATAGTTCGTTTACATAATTTTTCATTTCCCAGGATATAATAAAATTGTTCGCGATTTTGCCGAATTTCAGATAAAAATATATTGACTACATTTTTAAGTGCTGATATAATTTATTATTTTGTTTGCGTATATTTCTAAATTGTGATATACTTAACTTAGTGAGGTGGACCGAAAATGCCAAAAACTCTAGCTGATATTAAAACTGCACTTGATTCAAACCTGGGTAAAAGATTGCTCTTAAAAGCAAACGGTGGAAGAAGAAAGACTGTAGAACGATTTGGAACTTTGGCGGAAACTTATCCGGCTGTTTTTGTAATTGAGCTCGACCAAGATGAAAATGCGTTTGAAAGAGTATCTTACAGCTATGCGGATGTTTTAACGGAAACCGTGGAACTAACATTTTTAAACAAACAACAAGAGATGTAACTTAAACGAGGCAGCTAACAATTTTGTTTGCTGCTTTTTGTTTTGCATAAAATATCCTGTGAGTCCCAATAAAGGCTTAAAAAGGATGTAATGAAATAGCGTATGTTGCAAACACTAGGCATGTGACGGCATGTGAAAGGGGTTGCTTCGCTTGAGCAGGAAAAAAGGGATTATGTCAAATGATCTTAAAGAGGAATTGGCTAAGGAACTTGGATTTTACGATGTTATCCAGAAAGAAGGCTGGGGAGGAATCCGGGCCAGGGATGCAGGGAACATGGTAAAACTTGCTATCGAAAAAGCACAACGTCAATTGGTGAACAAAGAGTAAGATAAAACACTTAATTGTATCATGCCGTCATGTTGATGGAAGCCGGACTCTTTATACAATGTATAGCTCTATTCATTTTTGCTTACATTGTAGTTAAGGAGTCTGGTTTTTTTATGTATCGGTGAATGCTATATGGATATGTAGCAAGTCTTTTGGGATGCAGGAAGTGGTTGCTCCCCAATGTGCCTACATGTGTCTATTCTCCTCTAAGGGCCAATCTTAGTTTCATTACATTGAAATTACGATGAAAAAACCTTTAGAATATAAACAAATATGATAGAATAGGACAAGAACTTTTAAGAACGTTAAAGTAGGTGGACATATTGAAGCTTATGGAAAAAGCCCCGGCTAAAATTAATTTGGCTTTGGATGTGCTTTTCAAACGGCCTGATGGGTATCATGAGGTGGAAATGATCATGACGACAGTCGACCTTGCCGATAGAATTGAACTAAAGGAAATAACGGGAAATCATATTCAAATTCTATCCCATAATCGATTTGTTCCGGATGATCATCGGAATTTGGCTTATCAAGCTGCATTTATTCTAAAGGAACGTTTTGGAATCAATAAAGGTGTTTCCATAACTATAGAGAAAAATATACCTGTAGCCGCAGGACTTGCTGGTGGCAGCAGTGATGCCGCAGCAACCTTAAGAGGCTTAAATAGACTGTGGAAGCTTGGTCTTTCCATGGATGAACTTGCGGAAATCGGAGCTGAAATTGGCTCTGATGTTTCATTTTGTGTATATGGAGGTACGGCATTGGCCAGAGGGCGCGGGGAAAAAATCACGCATCTTCCTGCACCGCCAAAGTGCTGGGTCATCTTGGCCAAACCGACGATCGGCGTTTCGACTGCCGATATATACAAAAGGCTCCAAACTTCAAAAATGGAGCATCCGGATGTACCTGGAATGATTTCGGCTATTATGGAAAACAATTATCACGATGTATGTGAAGGGTTGGGGAATGTTCTTGAACAAGTGACATTGCAGTTATACCCGGAGGTCGCGAACATTAAAGATCAAATGAAGACATTTGGAGCAGATTCGGTCTTGATGAGCGGAAGCGGTCCGACCGTTTTTGGTTTGGTGGAACATGATTCGCGCATGCAGAGGATTTACAATGGTCTTCGCGGATTTTGTGATCAAGTCTATGCGGTCCGTTTACTGGGTGATCGAAACAATCTTGAATAGAAACGTACATTAGTGGTATAGTTGCTATATAATATTCGGAATTCACAAAGGGGGTGTCTCAATGAAATTTCGTCGCAGCGAGAGGCTAGTCGATATGACCAATTATTTATTAGAACATCCAGGGGAACTTGTTTCGCTGACTTATTTTGCTGAAAGATATAGTTCGGCAAAGTCCTCGATCAGTGAAGATTTGACAATCATCAAAGATACCTTTGAACAACGCGGGATAGGTTCTTTGACAACCGTTCCAGGTGCGGCCGGTGGAGTGAAATATATTGTTTCCATCAAGGAAGAAGAAGTCAATGCCTTCATTGACGGCTTATGCGATACGATCGCTAGTCCCGAAAGGCTACTTCCTGGGGGTTATCTATATATGACAGACATCTTAGGGCATCCGCAAACCGTGAATAAGGTTGGAAGGATAATCGCCTCAATGTATGCCAAGAAAAATGTCTCTGTCATCATGACGATGGCAACCAAAGGGATATCATTAGCATACGCCGTGGCAAATTATTTGAATGTTCCAGTTGTCATTGTAAGTAGGAATAATAAAGTAACGGAAGGTTCTACAGTGAGCATCAATTATGTTTCAGGCTCTTCAAAGAGGATCCAGACTATGGTACTCTCTAAGAGAAGCTTGGTTGAGGGTTCGAATGTATTGATTGTAGACGATTTCATGAAGGCTGGAGGTACCATTAACGGTATGGTCAGTCTATTGGATGAATTCAAGGCAACAGTTGCCGGAATTGCGGTGCTGGTCGAATCTGAACATACGGAGGAGTGCCTTGTCGAGGACTATGTTTCTTTGATCAAGTTGACACAGGTGGTCGAAAGAGACAAGAAAATCAAGGTCAGCCGTGGGAATTATTTTACGAAAAAGGAATAGGGGGAATCATTTCATGAAAACGATACATACGGATGAAGCACCGGCAGCGATCGGGCCATATTCACAAGGCGTGATCGTGGATACGTTATTTTTCAGTTCAGGACAGATCCCGCTTACTGCTTCTGGTGAGATGGTGACAGGGGATGTCAAGGAACAAACACACCAGGTCTTTAAGAATCTCCAAGCTGTATTGAAAGAAGCTGGGGCTTCATTGGAAACTGTCATTAAGGCTACAGTTTTCATTAAAAGTATGGACGATTTCGGTTCGATTAATGAAATATACGGAGAATACTTTTCTGCTCACAAACCTGCCCGCTCTTGTGTAGAGGTTGCTCGCCTTCCTAAAGATGCACTAGTGGAAATAGAAGTGGTAGCGCTCGTTAAATAAACGGGCGTTTTTTTTATTTTTCAGGGCATTCGTAATGGGTAATTTTCCTGTAATATATGGGTGATTTTTAATATTTTTAAAAACTAGGCTGAATTTTCTAAAAAAATTACAGATAATAGAAGGAGTTCACGTTTTTTTGTTGAATATGTACTTTAAGTTTTAACAACAACAAAAAGGGATGGTGAGCTTAAATGGAAGTAACTGACGTAAGATTACGCCGTGTGAATACGGATGGTCGTATGAGAGCTATCGCATCAATTACACTGGATAATGAATTTGTGGTTCATGATATTCGTGTGATCGACGGAAACAATGGTTTATTTGTAGCAATGCCAAGTAAACGAACTCCAGATGGAGAATTCCGGGATATCGCTCATCCAATCAATTCCTCGACACGCGGGAAAATTCAAGAAGCTGTCTTGACAGAATATCATCGATTGGGAGAACTTGAAACTGAATTAGAGGAAGCTGGAGCAGGTGCTTCTTAAAATAACCTTACTTTTAAACTTTAAATTAATAATTCGTGCATCTAGAGCCTACTTCATAAGTAGTGCTCTTTTTTATTTATTCAAAAACAGATAAGTTTAGAACTTATCCGCTCATCATACAGACATTTGCTTAAATGAATTGTAAAACTTACGGTATTATCTAAAGTTTAAGTACCCATCCTTTTTATTTTTAAAACCTTTTTGTTCAACCGGAAATTGAAATTCCTGTAAGGGGATCTCTCTAATGACATGAATCGGTAACCTGATCTCGGAATGAGAGTTAACAACGGGTGCAGTGCTGCCAGGTGGCTTGTACATAGGGCATGACGCGGTCGTGGCGGTGTTTTGGGATAAAGGGGAGGAAACATGTTACTGTGCATTGACCGGGCATATATCATTCATTTCATGATGCCAAATAATGCTACAGGGTCCAATGCTGACATTTGTAAGCTCTCGGATAACGGAAATTTTTCACCCGATTGGTTGACAATTATATGTACTTTTAATTGTTACCTTGAAAAGAATCACTATTTGAGATAATATTTTTAGTGGATAAAAAGGTGAAAATGGAGGCCTGTTATGAGTAATCGCTATGCAATAATATTGGCCGCTGGGCAAGGTACTAGGATGAAATCTAAGCTTTATAAGGTTTTGCACCCTGTTTGCGGGAAACCAATGGTACAACATGTTATCGATCAAGTCAATCAACTTCAAATAGAAGATATTGTAACAGTCATCGGCCATGGTGCTGAAAAGGTTCAAGAGCAACTTGGTGATTCATGCAAGTATGCATTACAAGAACAGCAATTAGGTACGGCACATGCTGTAATGCAAGCGGAAAGCGTTTTATCCGCAAAAAGTGGCACGACCCTTGTTATTTGCGGTGACACGCCTCTGATTAAAGCGGAAACAATGAAAGAGCTTATAGCTTTGCATGAGCAAAGTCAGGCGAAAGCAACAATCTTAACAGCTTATGCAGATAACCCTGCTGGCTATGGAAGGGTCCTTCGCGGTGAAGGCGGACTTGTAGAAAAAATCGTCGAGCATAAGGATGCTTCGGAAGAAGAAAGATATGTTAAGGAAATAAATACCGGTACATATTGCTTCGACAACCAAGCATTATTCAGCGCGCTGAAAAAGGTTTCAAATGAAAATGTCCAGGGAGAATATTACTTACCGGATGTTATTGAAATCTTAAAAGAAGAAGGCGAAGTGGTGACGGCTTTCCAATCCAGTGAATTCGAGGAGACATTGGGTGTGAATGACCGCGTGGCTTTATCGCAGGCTGAGCAAATTTTACGGAAACGCATCAATGAAAAGCATATGAGGAACGGTGTAACGATCATCGACCCGCTTACAACTTTCATTGAAGCGGATGTGCAAATCGGACAGGATACAGTCATTAACCCTGGGTCATTCATTAAAGGAAAAAGTATCATCGGGCAGGACTGCTTGATTGGCCCGAATACGGAAATCAGTAATTGTGAAATTGGTGATGGAACGGAAGTCCTCCAATCGGTTGTGCACGAAAGCAGTATTGGAAGTTTTGTTAAAATCGGTCCATTCGCACATGTTAGACCTCAATCAGATATTAAGGATTCCGTTAAGATCGGTAATTTTGTCGAAATCAAAAAAACCGTTTTTGGCAAAGGAAGCAAGGCCTCACATTTGAGTTATATTGGTGATGCAGAGGTTGGGGAGAATGTTAATATAGGCTGTGGATCTATTACCGTGAATTACGACGGGAAAAATAAATATTTGACGAAGATTGAAGACAATGTCTTCATAGGCTGCAATTCTAATCTGGTTGCACCTGTGACAGTAGGAGAAGGGGCATATGTAGCTGCTGGTTCAACCATCACGCAAGATGTACCGCAGCAAGCCCTATCCGTTGCCCGGGCTCGTCAAGTTAACAAAGAAGATTATGTCAAGAATTTGAAATTTAATAAATAACCGACGGAGGTCATCATGTCAAATCAGTATTTAGATCCTAATTTAAAAGTATTCTCTTTAAATTCAAACTTCGATTTAGCTCAGGAAATTGCTGCAGCAATCGGTGTTGAACTTGGAAAATGTAGCGTAACAAGTTTCAGTGACGGTGAAGTTCAAATTAATATTGAAGAAAGTATCCGTGGCTGTGATGTATTCGTAATCCAATCAACAAGCCAACCAGTCAATGAAAATTTAATGGAACTTTTAATTATGATCGATGCTCTTAAACGTGCTTCAGCTAAAACGATCAATATTGTAATGCCATATTACGGTTATGCCCGCCAAGATCGCAAAGCGCGTGCGCGTGAACCAATTACAGCTAAACTTGTCGCAAATCTTTTGGAAACGGCTGGTGCCCACCGTGTAATCACATTAGATCTTCACGCACCTCAAATTCAAGGTTTCTTCGATATTCTTATCGATCACCTTGTTGCCGTTCCGATTTTAGCTGATTTCTTCAAGGAAAAAGATTTAAGTGATATCGTCATCGTTTCCCCAGATCATGGTGGTGTAACACGTGCCCGTAAAATGGCCGATCGCCTAAAAGCACCGATCGCCATTATCGATAAGCGCCGCCCAAGACCGAACGTGGCTGAAGTCATGAACATCATTGGTAATATTGAAGGGAAGACAGCAATACTGATTGATGACATCATCGATACTGCAGGAACTATTACATTAGCGGCCAATGCCCTTGTGGAGAATGGTGCTAAAGCAGTGTACGCTTGTTGTACACACCCAGTCCTTTCAGGTCCTGCCATCGAAAGGATTCAAAATTCAACGATCAAGGAATTGGTCGTGACTAACTCGATTGCCCTATCTGAAGATAAGAAAATCGATAAAATTGTTGGTCTTTCTGTAGCACCTTTGATTGCAGAGGCAATCATTCGTGTGCATGAGGAACAATCAGTCAGTACATTATTTGATTGATAACAAAATAAAACGTAACACGGCGGGCCTTTCGGGCTCGCCGTGTTTTCGTTTAAAAGTTTCAGAAAATATTTAATTCTTAGTTGACAGATGAGAATAGTAATAATAAAATAACCATACAAAATACAATTCATATTCATGGAATGAAAAACTGTACTATGCAAGTGCATACTGGTTAATGCCGATCGGACTACCGAAGGCTCCTTTTCACTTACCATTGAACATTAGGCATCATTTTGCCCTATTGTCCAATTGGTGAAGGAAAGGAGCCTTTTATTTTTATATAAAAAGTTTAAGAAGGGTGTGCAGAATATGAAGAAAAAACGAAAGATATGGCTGCTGTCCATCTTCAGCATCATCATGCTGATAGTAAGTGCATGCGGGCAGGAAAAGAACAGTTCCACAAGTGCTGACGCAAAAGAATCAGATAAAACCATCCGTATCGGTTATCAAAAATTCGGGACATTAAATATTTTGAAATCAAAAGGGGAGCTGGAAACACATTTAAAGGAAGTGGGATATACAGTCGATTGGACTGAATTCCCTGCAGGACCACAGCTGCTTGAAGCCTTGAATGTCGGCAGTATTGATTTTGGGCACACAGGGGAGGCACCGCCGATATTTGCACAGGCAGCCAATGCTCCGCTTGTCTATATTGCCAATCAGCCGGCAAACCCATCAGGAGAGGCTATAGTTGTACAAAAGGATTCGCCCATTAAAAATGTGAAAGATTTAAAGGGCAAGAAGATTGGCTTGAATAAAGGTTCCAATGTTCATTACTTATTGGTCAAAGCGTTAGAGGAAGCAGGTCTTACTCTTGATGACATTCAGCCCGTCTACTTGCCACCGGCTGATGCGAGGGCCGCTTTTGAAGGAAACCAAATCGATGCCTGGGTAATATGGGATCCATTTTTATCAGCGGCGGAATTGGAACTTGAAACGAAAACGATTCAGGATGGAGAAGGACTGGTGGCGAATCGGGAATTCTTTTTGGCAACTGATTCATTTGCCGGGAATGAAGAGGCTTTGAAGATTATCAAAGAAGAACTGATAAAAGTTGATAAATGGATTGAAGAAAACCCAAGCGACGTCGCTGAGTTTCTATCTCCGGAAATTGGAATGAGTGTGGAGGCATTGGAAAAAACATTAAATAGAAAAGAATATGGACTTGAGGAGATTTCCAATACCGTTTTGGATGATCAACAAAAAATTGCCGATACTTTTTACCATCTTAAATTAATCCCAAGCAAGATTAATATTCTGGATGCTTCAGCAGATCTTAAAAAAAATTAAGGGGGAAATGAAAATGAAAGTATTTTGGTTTTTACCATCGCATGGGGAAAGTCGCTATTTAGGATCGACAAAGGGAGGGAGGGCAATCACGCTTCCTTATTTAAAACAAATAGCACAGGCGGTTGATCATTTAGGTTTTGAAGGGGCTTTGCTTCCGACAGGACGGTCTTGTGAGGATGCATGGGTAGTGGGCTCTTCATTGATTTCTGCAACGGAAAGAATGAAATTTTTAGTTGCTATCCGTCCAGGTTTAATGTCGCCAACCTTGGCTGCGCGTATGGCTTCAAGCTTCGACAGGTTGTCGAATGGCCGTCTTTTGATCAATGTTGTAACTGGGGGGGACCCAGTCGAATTGGCAGGAGATGGCGTGTTTCTAAATCATAAGGAACGCTATGAGCAAACAAATGAATTTCTCGATATCTGGAGAAAGGAAATGTCTGGTGAGAGTGTGGACTATGAAGGGGAGCATCTAAATGTTGAAGGTGGAAATATTCTGTTGTCACCTGTACAAAAACCGTACCCACCGCTCTATTTCGGAGGTTCATCCGACCCGGCCATCGATATATCGGGAAAGCATATTGATGTGTACTTGACTTGGGGTGAGCCCGTGGTGCAAGTGGCTGAGAAAATTGAAAAGGTGCGTAAAAAGGCAGCAGAATATGGACGTGAGGTCAGATTTGGCATACGGATGCATGTCATTGTAAGAGAAACGGAAGAAGAAGCTTGGCAGGCAGCGGACGAACTCATTAAATATGTGGATGATGAAATGATTGAAAATTCACAAAAGATTTTTGAACGATTTGATTCAGTGGGTCAGAAGAGGATGTCGCAACTTCATAAAGGAAGCAGGGATTCACTCGAAATCAGTCCAAACTTATGGGCGGGTGTTGGTCTAGTGCGCGGGGGCGCCGGTACGGCACTAGTAGGGAGTGCAGAAAATGTTGCTGCCAGAATGAAGGAATATGAAGAAATCGGAATAGAATCCTTTGTTTTATCTGGATATCCTCATCTTGAAGAAGCGTATAGAGTTGCGGAATTATTATTCCCTTTACTCCCTGTTGAAAGGCTGCAAGGACCCGTTTCAAAAGCTACGAGCCCATTCGGGGAAATATTGGCTAATGACCACTACCCTACAAAAGGAAGTGAAATTGAAGATGAAGTTAAACAAAAAGTTCAATAAGTTCCACCTTATATCATGGCTTGTGCCCATTCTCCTTTTGGTAACTTGGCAGCTGCTGTCCTTGTGGGGGATTCTGTCGGAACGGATATTGCCTGCCCCGACTGAAGTGTTTCAAGCAGGTGTTGCATTACTGGGGACGGGTGAACTTATTGATTATATCGGTATCAGTGCTCAGCGTGCCTTCATCGGCTTTTTAATAGGCGGAATCATTGGTTTTGTACTTGGTTTATTAAATGGATTATCATCCATTGCTGAAACCTTATTCGATACCTCGCTTCAGATGTTGCGTAATATTCCGCATTTAGCTTTAATACCGCTGGTGATTCTATGGTTTGGTATAGATGAAGAAGCGAAAATCTTCCTTGTCGCTTTAGGGGTTCTATTTCCTATCTATTTAAATACATTTCATGGTGTTAAATCGGTGGATAAGGGATTAATCGAAGCGGCGAGGGTTTATGGGTTGAGTGGTTTTTCTTTATTCTGGAATGTGCTTCTCCCTGCAGCCTTTCCATCCATTTTGGTGGGAATCCGCTTCTCCCTTGGAATCATGTGGGTCACATTAATTGTCGCAGAAACAATATCCGCTAATTCCGGAATTGGATATATGGCTATGAATGCCCGTGAATTCATGAGGATGGATATTGTTGTTCTTAGTATTCTCTTATATGCCTTATTAGGGAAAATATCGGACGTTGCAGCCAAAATAATTGAAAAAAGATGCTTAAAGTGGCATCCGTCATACCAATGAGGAGGTCATTAACATGAAAAATGGAAATTCGTTGGAGTTGCAGGGTGTAAGAAAGGATTTTGGGGAGTTTGAAGTATTAAAGGGGATGGACCTGACATTTAAAAAGGGAGAATTCGTAGCCATTGTCGGTAAGAGCGGATGTGGAAAGAGCACCTTGCTTCGTCTTGTGGCAGGACTGGAAAAGCCGACGGGCGGGCAGATACTGGTGAATGGAAAACCATTGAATGGATTAAATAAATCATCACGGACGATGTTTCAGGATGGCAGGCTTTTTCCTTGGAAAAAAATCCTTCAAAATATTGGCGTAGGCTTGAAAGGGGATTGGAAGTCAAACGCTATGGAATTACTGGAGCAAGTGGGCCTTGCAGATCGAGCAAATGATTGGCCGTCCGTTTTATCTGGGGGGCAAAAACAAAGGGTTGCATTAGCGAGGGCATTGGTGAACCAACCTGACATTCTCCTCTTGGATGAGCCGCTAGGGGCATTGGATGCTTTAACGAGGATTGGAATGCAAAGGCTGATTGAAGAACTATGGAGGAAAAGGGACTTTACTGCCTTACTCGTTACACATGACGTTGAAGAAGCCGTAATGCTTGCCGACCGTGTCATATTAATCGAAGAAGGCAAAGTCGTCATGAATAAGGAAATCAATCTGCCGAGACCACGGAAAAAGGATAGTATTCAATACTCATCACTAGCAGCCCAAATCCTTGACCGAGTGATGCAAGTTGAGGGAAAAATGGAAAAAAAAGCGATTCACGCGTGAATTAGAAAAAAAGAATGAAAAAAAGATTTTGCAGGGAATTCCTATGTTTACCATATGTTTACCGCCTTCTTGCTCCCAGCGGATTTTACCTTTCATGTTTAATGATTCACCATTTAGGGAAATGTTAAATATAGAGAAACTTGTAATTCATATTTAGGAAGGCGGAGGATGTATGAGTAATATATTAGCTGCAAAAGAACGTACGGATTCAAAACACTCTAATTTAAGGAATTTGAGGGAAAGCGGCGAAATCCCTGCGATAGTATATGGCAATAAAAATGACAGTACGGCCATTTCCGTCAATAATATCGAGCTTCAAAAGACAATCAAGGAAATAGGCCGTAATGGGATCATTTCTTTGGACTTGGAAGGTAAGAGTTATAAAGTCATGCTCTCTGATTATCAAAAGGATCCACTAAAAAACTCCATTTATCATGCAGACTTTTTAATTGTGGATATGTCCGCTCAATTACAGGCACAAGTTCGCATCAACCTTGTCGGTGTTTGTAAAGGCGTGAAAGACGGAGGGGTCCTTCAGCAGTCTCTTCATGAAGTGACGGTCACGGCTAAACCTAATGACATTCCTGACTCCATCGATGTTGACGTTACCGAACTTCAGGTAGGGGATACAATCTACATATCCGATATCCAAACGAATAAGCAAGTTACAATCGGCCACGATGGTGAAGAAGTTGTTGCATCTGTTTTGGCTCCTCGCCAGGAAGAGGAAATAAGTACAGGTGAACAGCAGGATGGCGGTATCCCTGAAAATGAAGAAGGCAGGGAAACCAAGGCATCACCAGAGTCATGATGCCGGGATTAAACAAGTGAATCGTGATATAATAGGCGTAGCTCTTAACGAGTTACGTCTTTTCAATCTCTGGATGCATCCATTTAAATCCGACAGATTTTTTTCGTAATGGAATCCTTTAATTGGATTTTACCTAATTAGTTCTCCGGTCGCTTGCAGTCCAGCTTGAAATTAGGGTACTATTTTTCTAAGGTCAATGGATCTTGGAAAAACTTCGTCCCATTGTAACTCCCTAAATAACCGTAATGACGGAGTGTGAATCATGAAAATTATTGTAGGGTTAGGGAACCCCGGTAAACAATATGAAAAAACCCGGCATAACGTCGGATTTGAAGTAATAGATGAGTTATCCAGGAGATGGTCGATCCCTCTTGATCAAGCAAAACATAAGGGGATATATGGTTCAGGAATGGTAAAGGGAGAAAAAGTTTTATTGCTTAAACCTTTAACCTATATGAATTTGTCAGGAGAATCCATTTCGGCTGTCATGCATTTCTTTAAGGTGGATATCGCGGATGTGGTCATAATATATGATGACCTTGATTTGCCTCCAGGAAAGCTTCGCCTTCGTCAAAAAGGAAGTGCAGGCGGTCATAACGGGATAAAATCTTCAATTGCCCATTTGGGTACACAGGAATTCAATCGAATCAGAATAGGCATTGGCCGCCCGATTGGCCGCATTCCGGTATCTGACTATGTATTAGGGCGTTTTTCGCCTGAAGAATGGGATCATGTCGGAGCAACGATCGAAAAAAGCGCAGCTTCATGTGAAGCCTGGTTGGAAAAACCATTTATACAGGTCATGAACGAATATAACCAATAAGCAGAGAGTAGATATAAGTAAAGAATAATATCTTCCTGTTTCGCTGAATAAAAACCCTCTACTTTTGTACATACTAACACTATTACAAAAATAGGGGGTTACCAAATGGCTCTCCATTATCGATGCCGACATTGCGGAACTAAGCTGGGCTCAATCGAGGCACACTCACTGAGTACGGAGCAGTTAGGTTTTAATCAACTTACCGATGAAGAGCGACAAGAGATGATCGTTTATGATTCTGAAGGGGATATGCATGTAAGGGCGATATGTGAAGATTGCCATGAATCGCTGCAAAGAAACCCTGATTTATATGAAAACGATTATATTATTCATTAGCGGGAGAGGGCTTTGGACAAAATCCAAAGCATTTTTCCGTTTGTCTGGAATACCAGGGCACATAAAAGTTGCCGTTAATAAAGAGGATCTTGGTGATGGCCAAGTTCAAATACAGCAAATGGTTTTTCGCACGTTAAAGAGAGGGGGGAAAGATAATGAATGGATTGCAGAACTTGTTCTCCAAACAAGATGATGTTCATTCGTTAATAGCCGGCATCGATGAAGGGCTTAAGGAGCAAATCGTCTCAGGTCTCACAGGTTCCTCGAGATCGCTATTGCTGGCTTCCGTATATGAAAAGACGAATAGGCCTATTTTATTGGTTACCCATAATTTATTGCAAGCACAAAAATTCCATGAGGACTTATCAAGTTTCATTCCTGAGGAAGAGTTATATATATATCCAGCCAATGAATTGATTGCGGCTGATTTGAGTGTTGCAAGCCCGGAATTAAGGGCCCAACGTGTTGAGGCATTGAATTTTTGGGCAGAGGGAAAGAAAGGGATTGTCATTGCCCCGATTCCTGGGGTGCGTCGTGTGCTTCCTCCAAAGGATATTTGGAAGAGGCATCAGCTAGCGTTTAATCTAGGGGAAGACATCGAGCTTGAACCTACGCTTAATAAATTCATTGCCATGGGTTATAACCGGTCTGAAATGGTTGCTTCTCCAGGTGAATTCAGTATCAGGGGCGGTATCATCGATATTTACCCGATCACCGAACCTAATCCAATACGAATTGAATTATTCGATACCGAAATAGATTCAATAAGGACTTTTTCAAGTGAAGATCAGCGATCCATCGAAAAACTCAAGAAAGTGACGATCGGTCCCGTCAGTGAGGCTTTGCTAGAGACGGAGCATATCGAAAGAATCATAACTAGGCTCGAGAGCGGATTAAGTAAAAGCTTGAAGAAACTTAAGGACGAGAAAACCAAGGAACAGCTGGTCCAAACGATCAGTTATGAACTTGAACAGCTGAAAATGGGGAATATACCCGACAAAATTTTTAAATACTTAAGTTTAGCGTATGAAGATCCAGCTAGTTTAATAGATTATTTACCGGTAAATGGTTTGGTTTTCTTAGATGAAATCAGTAGAATCCAGGAAATCAATGATTCTTTGGAAAAGGAAGAGGCTGGTTGGTACACGGACCTTTTAAGTCAGGGACAAATTATCCATGACATTAAATTGGCTCATCCCATGCAGGAATTAATAATGAAATCCAGCAGGCCGTTTGTATACCTTTCATTGTTTTTACGGCATGTACCGCATACGAATCCTCAGAATATCCTGAATTTTGCCAGTAAACAAATGCAAAATTTCCATGGACAGATGAATGTGTTCAAAGCTGAACTGGAACGTTGGAAAAAAGGGAAATATACAGTCGTCATACTTGGACAGGATGAAGAACGGGTAAAAAAGCTGCATTCGGTTTTAGCCGACTATGATATAGAGGCAGCAGAACTGTTTAATGCTGACAGCATCCTTCCAGGTAAAGTACAGATTTTACGCGGCAGTCTGAATAGCGGCTTTGAATTGCCTATGCAAAAATTCAGTATCATCACGGAAACGGAATTGTTTAATAAGAAGTCAAAGAAATCGGTACGGAGACAGAAACTATCGAATGCAGAACGAATCAAGAGTTATTCCGAACTGAAGATCGGTGACTATGTCGTTCATGTTAACCACGGTATCGGTAAATACTTGGGTATTGAAACCCTTACAATAAATGGGGTCCATAAAGATTACCTGAATATTCGTTATCAAGCGGATGACAAATTGTATGTTCCTGTCGACCAAATTGATCTTGTCCAAAAATATGTCGGTTCTGAAGGAAAAGAGCCGAAGCTTTATAAGCTAGGCGGTACGGAATGGAAACGTGTCAAAAGCAAGGTTCAATCATCCGTTGAGAACATTGCCGATGATTTAATCAAGTTATACGCAGAAAGAGAAGCGGCAAAGGGCTATGCCTTTTCACCTGATGGTGATATGCAGAGGGAATTCGAAACATCATTCGCTTATAACGAAACGGAAGATCAATTACGTTCCATAGTCGAAATCAAAAAGGATATGGAACGGGAACGGCCGATGGATCGTTTATTATGCGGCGATGTTGGTTATGGGAAGACAGAGGTGGCGATCCGGGCCGCTTTTAAAGCCATAATGGATGGGAAGCAGGTTGCGTTTCTAGTTCCGACCACAATCCTTGCCCAGCAGCATTATGAAACATTAAGGGAGCGTTTTCAGGATTATCCGATTTCGATTGGCCATATGAGCCGCTTCCGGACTAAAAAGCAGCAAACGGAGACGATAAAAGGATTGAAGGCCGGCACGGTGGATATTGTGGTTGGCACGCATAGGATTTTATCCAAAGATATCGTGTACCGCGATTTGGGATTGCTTATCATTGATGAAGAACAGCGCTTTGGCGTTACACATAAGGAAAAGATCAAACGGTTAAAAACTAATGTGGATGTACTGACTTTGACTGCGACACCGATTCCGAGGACCCTTCATATGTCGATGTTGGGCGTGAGGGATCTGTCCGTCATCGAAACTCCGCCTGAGAACCGGTTTCCGATCCAAACTTATGTCATGGAGTATAATGGCTCATTGGTAACGGAAGCGATAGAACGGGAATTGGCCAGGGGCGGTCAGGTTTATTTCCTTTACAATCGGGTAGAGGATATAGCAAGAAAAGCAGAAGAAATTTCCATGCTTGTTCCCGATGCCCGCGTCACCTATGCTCATGGGCAAATGACAGAGCAAGAACTGGAAGCCGTCATGTTCGGCTTTTTGGAAGGCGAATATGATGTTTTGGTAAGTACAACCATTATAGAGACGGGTGTTGATATCCCGAATGTCAATACGCTTATCGTGAATGAAGCGGATAGAATGGGACTTTCACAGCTCTATCAGCTGCGTGGCCGTGTAGGTCGATCCAATCGGGTGGCATATGCATTCTTCACTTATAGGAAAGATAAAGTGTTGACGGAAGTGGCAGAAAAGCGTCTTCAATCCATTAAGGAATTTACAGAATTGGGTTCAGGATTCAAAATCGCGATGCGTGATTTATCCATCAGGGGAGCTGGAAACATTCTAGGGGCTCAACAACATGGCTTCATCGATTCTGTTGGTTTTGATCTGTATTCACAAATGCTGAAAGAAGCGGTGGATGCGAAACGCAATGACCAACAAGTCGAAGAGAAGAACACACTGGAAATTGACGTTGAAGTGGATGCTTATATCCCTGATGCCTACATAATGGATGGACATCAGAAAATAGAAATGTATAAAAGGTTCAGAGGTATCGCTTCACTTGAAGAAGTGGAAGAATTACAGGATGAAATGATCGATCGTTTCGGAGAGTATCCAGAAGAGGTTTCCTATTTATTCATGATTGCCGAAATGAAGGTATATGCTGAAAAGGCCGGAATTGAAAGCATTAAACAATTAAAGCAGGAAATCAGCATTCTCCTTAGGGAAAAGGTCAGCAGCGATGTGGATGGACAAAAAGTGTTCGAGCTGGGATCGAAGTATGGCCGTATGGTGGGCTTCGGCATGGACGGCAATCGAATGAAGCTGGTCCTGCACATAAAAGGCGTGGAACAAAGCAAATGGCTCAATATCTTATTTGAGATGGCCAAGGGTTTACAGTATGTAAAAAAAGAGACGCAAGCCACTAAAAACTAGAATTGATGATTGTCCTCTTGAAGAAATTTTTTTAGGTACCATGGTAAAAAAATGCAACAAAAAGAAAAATTTTTTCAAAGTGCATAGAACTTACCATTAGAAAAATACTAAGTACAATAGCTGGTGATGATTTTGCTACAAAATGAGGATTTATCAAATCAATTAGATGAAAGTGAGGCAACATTAGATGAAAGCAACTGGTATCGTTCGCCGAATTGATGATTTAGGAAGAGTCGTCATCCCGAAGGAAATTCGCAGGACACTCCGTATTCGTGAAGGAGATCCACTGGAAATATTTGTGGATAGAGATGGTGAAGTCATCCTAAAGAAATACTCTCCAATTAGTGAATTAGGCGATTTTGCAAGGGAATATGCAGAAGCACTATATGATAGCCTTGGAAACCCAGTTATGATTTGTGACAGGGATACTTACATTGCGGTGGCAGGCGGCTCCAAAAAAGAATACTTAAACAAAAGTGTTAGTGACCTAGTGGAAAAGATCATGGAAGAAAGAAATCCTGTTTTGGAGTCTCCGAACGGACAAGTCTCATTCGTTGATTCCAATGATGAAGAGGTCCAATCTTATACTGCAGCTCCGATCATTGCGAGTGGCGACCCGATTGGTGCCGTCTTGATTTTCTCTAAAGACAGCACCATTGGTGAAGTGGAACAGAAATCGGTTGAAACAGCAGCAAGCTTCCTAGCTAGACAAATGGAACAGTAACCTTGGACATGCATTTATATCTTAAAAGATGGAAAGGGCAGCATTCGCGCTGTCCTTTTTGCACTTTCTAAAAAAGAAACGGATATGGAAAATGATTTACAGTATTGCTGGGATTGAAAAATAACCATTAGAATTATGCTATAATAACTACCACATATGAGTGAAAAGGGGAAAGAGAATGGCTGAAAAGCCTAATAAAACATCAAATGAACTTTTTCGAGGTGCGCTGATTTTGAGCGCTGCAGCGATTATCGTAAAAGTTTTGAGCGCGGCCTATCGTATACCTTATCAGAACATTGCGGGTGACATCGGGTTTTATATCTATCAACAGGTTTATCCCTTCTACGGGGTTGCTTTTACATTATCGACAATCGGCTTTCCGGTAGTCATATCCAAACTTATTGCAGAACGGGAGTCTTCCAAAAATAACTTTGCGGTCAAGGACATATTAGTGACATCATTCGTCGTCTTAAGTTCGATAAGTGTCATGATGTTTGCTGCACTATTCCTTGGCGCCGATTGGATTGCAGGATGGATGAAGGATCCGCATTTAGCCGGTCTGCTGAGGATCGTTGCCTATTCCTATTTATTAATGCCGATTTCTTCTGTATTAAGAGGCTATTTTCAAGGAATAAACGACATGTTACCGACGGCAAGTTCGCAGGTCGCTGAACAGTGCATCCGGGTATTGACGATTCTGGTCCTTTCCACAATATTCGTGCATCAGGGCTACTCTGAATATGTTGTTGGCAAGGGGGCGGTCCTCGGTTCGATAACAGGCGGCATTACTGGCCTGGTACTGCTTATTGCTTTCGTTATTTTAAGAGAAGAATGGAAGCTTTTTTTACGAATGAGAATCAAACCGGTGAATTTCATCAAAATTTCCAAAGCCCTGGTTTTCCAAGGGTTGGCCTTTTGCATTACTGGTTTGATCCTTATCTTGTTTCAGTTTGTCGATTCACTGCACCTGTATTCCCTGCTAAGGGAAACGGGGATGGGGGAAAGGGAAGCCAAAGAATGGAAAGGGGTATATGATCGAGGACAGCCTTTGCTTCAGCTAGGTACAGTCGTGGCTAATTCTTTTGCATTGGCGCTAGTACCTGTCATATCCGGATTCGTTCAGAGTAAAAGTCAACTTGAATTATTGAATAAGATCAAATTGGCGCTTCGTGTAAGTGCGACGATCGGAGTCGCTGCTGCGATCGGGCTGGTGGTGACGATGAAGCCTGTCAATCATATGCTGTTCACTGATGTTAAAGGGACGATTACTTTAGCAATATTCTCTTTATCGATTTTATTCACATCCCTCATAATGGCGGAAGCGGCAGTGATTCAAAGTTTAGGTCATTCGTTCGTGCCGGTGATCATCACGATTGTGGGGGTGGGCAGCAAGTGGGCTTTGAACCTTGTTCTGGTGCCCCATTACAAAATCGCGGGAGCAGCCTCGGCAACAGTACTTGCGTATATGATCATGACGGTATTATTTTATGTGGTATTGAAAGTACATATCAAAAAGACATTAATTGAAAAGCGGCATGTGCTAATAATCCTGAAGAGTACGGTTTACATGGGTGCGGCGGTTGTTTTATTCAATTGTTTATTCGAATGGATGTCCTCAGGCGATAGCCGGTTGTTAGCTACGGTCCAAGCTTTGATCGGTGTAGGGATCGGTGCAGCCGTGTTTGTGATGACCGCCCTTCGTGCAGGCTTATTTGGTGAAGAAGAACTTTCACTTATACCTGCAGGTTCAAAGCTTAAACGATTTATAATAACGAATAGGAGTATACGAAATCATGAATGAGATTACGATAATAGGCCTTGGTGCCGGGGATTTAGAGCAGCTTCCACTAGGGATTTATAAAAAATTGGTTCAAACGGAACAATGCTACGTCAGAACGGCTGATCATCCGGTAATCGGGGATTTGAAAAGAGAAGGAATAAATTTCACGGCGTTTGACGGGATATATGAAAAGCATGACCAATTTGAAGACGTATATGAAGAAATTGCCGAAACATTATTACACGAGGCCTCGAACCGTTCCGTTTTATACGCAGTTCCGGGGCATCCCATGGTTGCGGAAAAAACGGTACAGCTTTTGCTTGAAAAGGGTCCGGCTCTTGGAATAGCCATTAAGCTCGAAGGCGGGCAAAGTTTCCTTGACCCATTGTTTCAGGCTGTTAGGATCGATCCAATTGAAGGGTTTCAGCTATTGGATGGAACGGATCTTTCACCGGATGATTTACACATTACCCAGCATATGATAATCGGACAGGTGTATGACGCATTCAGTGCATCCGATGTGAAGCTGACTTTGATGGAAAAGCTACCGGATGACTACGAGGTATATATCGTAACTGCGGCAGGCAGCAGTCAGGAAAAAGTGACAAAATGCGCCCTCTTCGAACTCGACCGCCAGATGGAGTTAAGTAACTTGACGAGTGTTTATGTACCGCCCGTTAAAGATGAAGCTTTACGATATAGGGAGTTTTCTAAGCTGCGGCGGGTCATCGCAGAACTTAGAGGTCCTGACGGATGTCCGTGGGATAAGAAACAAACTCATGAAAGCTTGAAGAAGTATCTAATAGAAGAAGCATATGAGCTGATTGATTCCATCGATGAAGGTGACGATGAGGGTATGGTTGGTGAACTTGGGGATGTCCTGCTTCAGGTGATGCTTCATTCACAAATCGGTGAAGATGAGGGCATGTTCACGATAGATGATGTGATTGAAGGCATTACGGCAAAAATGATTCGGCGCCACCCACACGTATTCGGAGATGTTGAAGTGAACGGTGAGGAAGATGTATTGGTGAACTGGCAGAAAATCAAAGAAGATGAAAAGGGGGGCGAAACAAAAGCTCTGAAATCCATACTGGATGGTATTGAGAAATCGCTGCCCAACTTACTTCGGGCCGAAGAGTATCAAAAAAGGGCTGCGAAGGTTGGATTTGATTGGGATGAGGTTTCCGAAGCCTGGAAGAAGGTCCGGGAAGAAGTGCAGGAATTGGAAGAGGAAATATTAAGTCCGAACAGGGATGTCCAAAGAATAAAATCAGAGCTGGGCGACCTCTTTTTTGCGCTTGTCAACATTTCACGTTATTATGACATACAAGCGGAAGAAGCCGTCTACAAAGCAAACCAGAAATTCCACCAGCGTTTTACATATATAGAAGAGTGCATTCAAAGGGCAGATAAAAAATTTGAGGATTATACATTGGAAGAATTGGATTCATATTGGGATGAAGCAAAAGCTAAAGGACTTTAATTAAGGGAGAGATTTGAATGTCGATGAGATTGGATAAATTCCTAAAGGTTTCAAGGTTGATCAAGCGCCGCACACTTGCGAAAGAAGTTGCGGATAAAGGGAGAATCACGATTAACGGACAACAGGCCAAAGCAAGTTCGAATGTAAAAGATGGCGATGAGCTGACAGTAAGATTCGGTCAAAAGCTTGTTACGGTACGTGTCGATAAAATTCAAGAAACGACGAAAAAAGAAGCGGCTGCAGATATGTATACCATCGTAAAGGAAGAAAAGCTAGCGGAGGAGTAAGGACAGGCTTGGTTCTAATTCCACTCTTACGGACATACACTTGTACAAAATCAGTGGTACTGTGAGGGATGATAAAATGAGCCAATATATTGATCCGAATGCTGGTTACACAAAGGGAACGACCCAAGAGCATGATGTAACGATGAAAGGCCGCCGTTTACTTGATATTACCGGTGTCAAACAAGTCGAAAGCTTTGATAATGAAGAGTTTCTGCTCGAAACGTCAATGGGATTCTTATCTATCCGGGGCCAAAACTTGCAAATGAAGAATTTGGATGTTGATAAAGGCATCGTTTCCATTAAGGGAAAGATTTTCGACCTTGTTTATTTAGATGAGCAATCAGGGGAGAAAGCTAAAGGATTCTTTGGCAAGTTGTTCAAATGACCTTAACGATCCAATTTTATACGTTGCTTGCGATGATAGGCATGGGCAGTGGCTTTGGAGCTGCCCTGGATACGTATAGCCGGTTCCTGAATCGTTCAGAAAGGAAAAGGTGGATTGTATTCATCCATGACCTCCTTTTCTGGATCATTCAGGGTCTCCTTATTTTTTATGTTTTGTTTTTAGTGAATGAGGGAGAGTTTCGCCTCTATTTATTTTTGGCCTTATTATGCGGTTTTTCAGCTTATCAAGCACTTTTCAAAGGATTCTATCAACGTTTTTTGGAGTTTTTGATAATACTTGTGATAAAGTTGGCGAGATTTATAGCGAATTCGGTTCACATGCTGATATTTCTACCGATAAAATGGGTAATAGTATCCATATTAGCCATCATCATCGGGATAGGTAAGTTCATTTTGGCCTTATTAAAATGGGCGGGGAAAATACTTCTCTTTATTTTGAATGTATTCTGGAGACCATTAAAATGGATTCTGACTTATATATGGAATTTATTGCCGGTTTTTGTTACGAAAAACGTCGGGAAGTTTTATAATAAAGGAAAAGGGATTTTATTGAAAATAAAGAATTCTATATTTAGAACGCTAAATGGATGGAGAAATAAAAAGAAATGAGGAGCGATAAAAAATGAGTAGCCTGCGTAAACGGAAAGTGGCAAAAATAGAAAATCCCTACGTCGCTCAACAAGAGAAAAAAGTACAAACCGTAGAAAAAAAGAAGCGTGGTCTAATGCGTAGATTAACCCTTTACTCAGTTTTCGCCGCTGTCTTTTTGATTTTTGCCGTTTCCACCCTCATAACGCAAAATGTTGCACTGGATGAGAAAGTTCAGCAAAAGCAAGAATTGAAGGGAAAGTTAGCTGAATTGAAAAAAGACGAGACCCTTCTTAAAGAAGAAATCGTAAAGCTTAATGATGACGACTATATAGCAAAAATAGCAAGGCGGGATTATTTCTTGTCTGAAAAAGGTGAAATCATTTTTACCCTTCCAAAAGGGAAGGAAGATAGTGACTAATATTGACACTGTTTTTTTACTTTCGTTATAATATAGGGTGAAGAGATTTTTTTAACATTTCTAAGGAGGAACATTTTTTTTATGTCAATCGAAGTAGGCAGCAAGTTACAAGGTAAAGTAACAGGCATAACTAATTTTGGTGCATTTGTAGAGCTACCTCAAGGTTCAACCGGTCTTGTCCATATCAGTGAAGTGGCTGATAACTATGTCAAGGATATCAATGATCATTTAAAAGTGGGCGATACAGTTGAGGTGAAAGTCATCAACGTTAAAGATGGCAAGATTGGCTTGTCCATAAAAAAAGCGATAGACCGTCCTGAAGTTGAGCAAAAACCTGCATACACACCACGTCCGCGCCAAGGTAGAGGGAATGACAGCCGTTCCAAAGACTTCCGCTCGAAAGGAAATGGTTTCCAACCGAAAGAAAACTTTGAGCAAAAAATGGCTAAATTCTTAAAAGATAGCGAAGACCGCTTAACGACCCTAAAACGTAGCACCGAAACGAAACGGGGAGGTCGAGGAGGAAGACGCGGATAAAACTGCTGCTGAAAAATAATAGTTTAGCAACTTTTCCTGTGAAATTATTCATAGTGTAGATAAAGGCAAGCTTGCCGGCTTGTCTTCTTTTATTATAGTACGACATGAAAAAAGCGCCTCTGTACACTTACTGATATAAGTGTGCAGAGGCGCTTTTGGTATTTGATGACCCGTACGGGATTCGAACCCGTGTTACCGCCGTGAAAGGGCGGTGTCTTAACCGCTTGACCAACGGGCCAAAAGTTTCATGATAAAAGATAGCGGCAGAGGGGATCGAACCCCCGACCTCACGGGTATGAACCGTACGCTCTAGCCAGCTGAGCTACGCCGCCATAATGATAAGTGCTACTGAAGCACAAGTTATATCTTACATTCGTGAAGAAAAAATGTCAACAAAAATATTAAAGTTTGTCGGTTTCCATTTCTTGATTATTTATTCGGGTTATTTTCCGCAAAAATAACCTAAAAACTTTGCTTTTCTTCAAAAAAAAAAGAACACCCGTTTCTGTATTGGAAAAAATGGCACAAAAACCTGTATACAAATGATTATTCAAGAAGAATTTCGTCGAACGTTTTTCTTATCCGCTTATAAAATTCTGACAAAAAAATAGACAAGCCCTCTTTATAATAAAAATCACTAATACGAATGGGGTGTTGAAATGGAAAAAGTGGAAAGACCTATGATGGAACCTCTTGGAGATGTTCAGTTAAAAGAAGCGAAGGCAGGGGCCATCAATTGGATCCAACAACTGCAAATGAAGAGTGAAGACATATTCATAAAAAAAGGTATCTCTTTAGCAATCATCGGTTTTTTATTAGGAAGGGCTTTAATTCTTTCGCAGCTGGCACCATTTGGACTTCCGTTTTTCGCAGCCGTTTTTCTCATGAGACGTGATAGGGCTCCACTGGCTTTATTCGGATTGATTGCAGGTGGGCTGACCGTTCACTATTCGAATAGTTTAGTCATCTTTGCATCGGCGTTCCTGCTCCTGTTATTTCATAAGATCAAGAAGCCCGCCGTGGAAGGACAATTCAAGACGATGTCGATGTACGTCTTCGCTTCACTATTCCTGGTCAACCTGGCCGAGCAATATCTGGTATTTCGAACGATTCAGCTGTACGACTTGATGATGATAGGAGTAGAGGCGGGACTCGCGATGATTTTAACTTTAATCTTCATACAGTCCATCCCGATGCTGACCGTTAGGACAAAGTCCCAGTCATTAAAGACGGAGGAAATTGTCAGCATCATCATCTTGCTGGCTTCGGTGATGACCGGAACCATCGGCTGGATGATATACGATTTATCACTCGACCATATATTCTCGCGATACCTGGTCCTCCTCTTCGGGCTGGCGGGAGGGGCCGCCATAGGCTCCACTGTAGGTGTAGTTACTGGATTGATATTCAGTTTAGCAAGTATTGCCAGTCTATATCAAATGAGCCTTCTCGCATTTTCAGGGCTTCTGGGCGGACTGTTGAAGGAGGGAAGGAAGATAGGGGTTGCTAGCGGCCTCTTGATTGCTACATTACTGATAGGTTTATATGGTGAGGGCACCAATAATATTATGGTGACCCTTTATGAATCACTTATAGCTGTGGCCCTATTTATATTGACTCCGTCATCCATCATCAACAAAATAGCGAAACATATACCGGGAACAGTCGAGAATTCTGATGAACAGCAGCAGTATGCCCGAAAAGTGAGGGATGTCACCGCTCAAAGGGTGGAGCAATTCTCACATGTATTTGAGGCGCTCTCTAATAGCTTTTCCCAAGTGGATGAAAGGGGAAGACTGGAGGAAGATGAGAAAGAATTCGACTACTTCTTAAGTAATGTAACGGAAAAGACGTGCCAGCTTTGTTTTAAAAAGGAACAATGCTGGTCCAAGAACTTTAATACAACCTATGACGGCATGCAGGAAATCATGCTTCAATTAAGTGAAAATAATGGTCAGCTCCCCCAAAAAACTTCGAAAGAATGGGGGAAATATTGCAGTCGCGGGCCTCAGGTGATTGGGGCGATATCACAGGAGCTTACTTATTTTGAAGCTAACCAAAAATTAAAAAGGCAGGTGAAGGAAAGTCGGAAGCTAGTGGCGGATCAACTGCGGGGCGTTTCGGCAGTAATGGATGATTTTGCAAAAGAAATTCAAAGGGAAAGGAAGAATCATCATGTACATGAAGAATCCATTTTGGAAGCCATCCAGGATTTTGGCCTGCACATAGGCCATGTGGAAATATACAGTCTAGAACAAGGAAATGTTGATATAGAGATGAGTGTCCCATACTGCCAGGGCAGAGGGGAATGTGAAAAGTTGATTGCACCTATGCTTTCAGACATTTTAGGGGAAACGATAGTCGTTCATTCAGAAGAGTGTGCAACGTATCCAAGCGGGCAATGTGAGGTGATATTTAGGTCAGCAAAAAAATTCACGGTCGAAACGGGTGTGGCTCATGCTGCCAAGGGGGGAGGGCTTGTATCAGGAGATAGTTTTACGACCATGGAAATTGGCTGCGGCAAATTCGCAATAGCCATTAGTGATGGAATGGGAAATGGGGAAAGGGCCCATTTTGAAAGTACAGAAACATTGAAGCTGCTACAAAAATTTTTACAATCGGGAATAGAAGAAAAAATAGCCATTAAATCCGTAAACTCCGTATTATCTCTACGCACTACCGATGAAATATTTTCGACTCTTGATTTGGCAATGATTGATCTTCAGGACGCAAGGGCTAAGTTTTTAAAAATCTGTTCGATACCGAGTTTCATTAAAAGGGGGGATAGGATAATAAAAATTGAATCAAGTAACCTCCCTATGGGGATCATCCAGGATTTCGATGTTGATGTAGTATCAGAAGAGCTGAAGGCAGGGGATATATTAATCATGATGAGCGATGGAGTGTTCGATGGCCCCTCACATGTCGAAAATATCGAGTTCTGGCTAAAACGAAAAATCAAGGAAATGGAAACTGACGATCCGCAGGAAATCTCTGATTTAATATTGGAAGAGGTCATCCGAACGAAAGGCATCATAGATGATGACATGACAGTGGTGACATCGAAAATTAAGCATAACACACCGAAATGGGCATCCATTCCCGTTTCCCCAAAACGTAAAAAGGCCCAGTAGGGGCCGTTTATATATAAAATAAATAAAACCCAAAATGAGGTGGTGTAAATGGAAGAAGGATAAAAGGTAAAGGGATGAACTCTTTTCAATCATTCCGCTCCATGATATGACTTGATGTAATGTCTTTTGCGTATAATTTCCCCTTTTTTAGTCAATTATGGTAACAAATTGATAGGAAGGGAGAGCAAAACATGAAAGCAGGAACATTAAGACAGATTTTGCTTATAACCGACGGATGTTCAAATCATGGTGAGGAGCCGTCTGCCATGGCTGAATTAGCAAGGGAGCAAGGCATAACCATCAATGTCATAGGTGTAATGGAAAATGATGTGATAGATGAAAAGGGACTTAAGGAAATCGAGAAGATTGCTGGTTCAGGAGGTGGCGTAAGTCAAGTAGTCTATTCGCAGCAGTTGTCCCAAACCGTCCAGATGGTGACACAAAAGGCGATGACTCAAACAATACAGGGAGTTATCAATCGCGAACTTCAACAAATACTAGGAGATTCAAAAACGATGGAGGATCTTCCGCCGGATAAACGGGGAGAAGTGATGGAGGTGGTCGATGAGCTTGGGGAAACAAGCAAGCTCGAAGTACTGATTCTTGTTGATACCAGTGCAAGCATGAAACATAAACTGCCTACAGTAAAAGATTCCTTATTAGATCTTTCCCTTAGTATGAATGCAAGGATGGGTGACAGCCGTTTTTCCGTATTCGTATTTCCTGGGAAAAGAAATGACGTTGAAAAGTTGCTGGATTGGACCCCGAACCTCGAAGCCTTGACGGCAACTTTTCCTAAGCTCAGTACAGGGGGACTCACTCCGACAGGTCCAGCCATTCGTGAAGCTTTAACTCATTTCAATAAAAAACGTTCATTGAGGGGATTGTTATCACATGATGATGAACAATACTTTGAGGAATCAATGTAAACTTCTGCCTGGCAGTTTGGTCACTGGAAAATGGAATAAAAACCAGTACAAAATAATTAAGGAATTGGGGTGTGGAGCGAACGGGATCGTTTATTTGGTTGAAAGCGGAAATCGTCATTATGCTTTAAAGCTCAGTGATAATGGGACGTCCATTATTTCGGAGATGAATATCCTAAAATCCTTTTCAAAGGTCCAGGGGTCTACCCTTGGACCTTCCTTTTTGGAAGCGGATGATTTCATGAAAACAGGAAAGCAGCTCCCTTTTTATGTCATGGAATATATCCATGGACACGATTTTTTGCGTTTCATTGATAAGAAAGGGTCGTCATGGATTGGAGTCTTGATGCTTCAGCTTTTAACAAGCTTGTCTGCCTTGCATTCCAATGGCTGGGTGTTCGGTGATTTGAAACCCGAGAATTTGATCGTGACATCACCAGCCTATAAGGTACGGTGCGTGGATGTTGGCGGAACCACCTTGATCGGGCGGTCTGTTAAAGAATTCACCGAGTTTTTTGACAGGGGGTACTGGGGACTTGGATCAAGAAAGGCCGATCCGCAATATGACTTATTCGCTGTAGCAATGATTATAATCAATTCTGCCTATTCCGGACGTTTTCAGAAGAAAGGGGAGGGGTATAAACAGCTTAACGACTTAATTAAGCAGAAAAAGGAATTGCATCCATACAGGAAGATGTTGGATAAGGCGCTCCGCGGACAGTATGATTCGGCCATCCAAATGCGGGAGGATCTGGTAACGGTGCTAAGTAAGCAAAATCATTCGAGGAAAAAGGGCCCGAACCAGACAGCGACGGGTCAGCAGCAAACCGTGCAGCCTTCAACAAGACAAGCAAGAAGGTCCCAAAACCAATCAAAAAAGAAAAGCGGCGGTTTTTTTGAAACGTTTTTGCTGGTTGCCATCATATCGATGCTCTATGTTCTTTACATATATGAACAGTTGTTATGATATAGTTATTAGGTGAATGCCATGAAATGGTTGAAACCATTTCATGATTCAATCGTATAAAACTAATGCCTGTCCATAAAGAAGGAAGATTGTATGTTAAAGGAAAAAGTTCTGAGCACCATTTATAGAAACGAATTGATTAAGGAAAACTCGAAGTTGCTAATAGGTGTTTCCGGAGGACCGGACTCGCTGGTGCTTCTCCATATCCTTAAGGAAATTCAACCTCTTTTTCATTACGAGATGATTGTAGCAAGTGTTGACCATATGTTTCGTGGTGAAGAATCCTATGGGGATTATAAATATGTCGAGCATATTTGTGAACGGTGGGGCATTACATTTGAGGGAAAAAGGATCGATGTTCCTGCCCGGATGGAACAAACGGGGGAAAGTTCACAAATAACGTCAAGAAAGCTGCGTTTTGCTTTCTATGAGGAAGTGATGGATAAGCATCAAGCCTCCACGCTTGTCCTGGGGCATCATGGAGATGATCAAATAGAAACGATGCTCATGCGATTAACAAGAGGGGCGACAGGCAAGGCAAGAGCGGGTATTCCTATAAAGAGACGTTTTCATACAGGGGATCTGATCAGGCCTTTTCTTGAAATCACGAAAAGCCAAATAATCGAATATGCGGGCCTTCATGATATTGAACCAAGGTTTGATCCGAGCAATGAAACGGGTGTCTATGCAAGAAATCGTTTTAGACATGAAGTTCTTCCGTTTTTAAAGAAAGAAAATAGAAAGGTTCATGAGCATTTTCAACGATTCAGTGAAGAGCTATATGAAGATGAAGAGTTTTTTTTGAACCTGGTTTCAAGCAAAATGTCCGAGGTTTGGATCCAGCAGGATAAAGATCAAGCGGTTATTCAGATTGATAAGGTTCTCGCGATGCCTAAACCTTTACAAAGAAGGGCGATTCAACTAATATTAAACTATCTTTATTTGGAGAGACCTTCATCGCTTTCGGCATTACATATTGACCAACTTTTAGTTTTGTTTTTGAATCCTCAACCATCTGCAGAATTGCATCTTCCGGAGGGCCTTATTGCGGAAAAATCATATCAAACTTGCACGTTTAGATTTTTTCGGCAAAAAAGCCGTGAATATTCCCTAAAATTACAAATTCCCGGTGAGACTATTCTTCCGAATGGATATAAGATTAAAGCGCACTATATAAAAGAAGAAATTCCGGTACTTAGGGGAAATCATTCTTTTATTCTTCCCGAATCAGCTGTTCAGTTTCCGCTTACAGTCCGAACCAGGAATGAAGGCGAACGGATGGCCGTCAAGGGATTAGGTGGAACTAAAAAGTTAAAGGATATTTTTATTAATGAAAAGATCCCGATGCTAGAAAGAAATGTGTGGCCGGTCATCATCGATCAAACGGGAACGGCGATTTGGCTGCCCGGTTTAAAGAAGTCGAATGTTGAGCCGGATATAATTTCTGATGAAAAATCTTTAATTTACTTAGAATATAAAAAAGCTTAATTCTTCATGGGGGGCAATTAATTACAATGACCATGCAAAACGACATTGAAAAAGTTTTAATATCAGAGGAAGAACTTCAATTGAAAATAAGGGAATTGGGTGCGCAGCTAGAAGCGGATTACCAAGGTAAGTTCCCGTTGGCCATCGGAGTGCTGAAAGGCGCCATGCCATTTATGTCAGATTTACTGAAACGTGTGGATACACATCTTGAAATGGACTTTATGGATGTTTCGAGCTATGGTAACTCCACTGTATCGTCCGGTGAAGTGAAAATCATCAAGGACCTTGATACATCGGTTGAAGGCCGGGATATTTTAATCATCGAAGATATTATCGACAGCGGTTTGACTCTTAGCTATCTTGCGGAACTTTTCCGTTATCGAAAAGCAAAATCAATTAAAATCGTTACCTTATTGGATAAACCAACAGGCAGGAAAGTGGATATCACGCCTGACTATGCCGGGTTCATCGTTCCGGATGCATTTGTTGTCGGATATGGTCTTGATTTTGCGGAAAAGTATCGTAATCTCCCGTATATTGGCATATTGAAGCCTGAAATTTACTCGAATTAATCGTACCTGTTTGAAAGGGAAGACCAGATAAAAACAGCGGTGTTAAATTATTGTAATTCATTAATTTTATATGATAGTATTTACTATAGTTTGTTTACCCGTGGGAGGAGGTAAGGGATGAATCGGATCTTCCGTAATACCATATTTTATTTACTGATCTTTTTGGTCATCATTGGGATTGTAAGCATTTTTAATAATAACAATGAACCAACGGAGAAAATGACCCAAGATGAATTCTATAAGCATTTGGAGAATGGGGACGTTACTGCACTGACGATGCAGCCCGAAAGCAGTGTATTTGAAATCACAGGAAAGCTCAAAGGTTATGAGGAAAACAAATTCTTTGTGACGTACGTGCCTTTCAGTGAATATTCGCAAAGTCGGATAAATGATGCCGTAACCAAGTTGGATAAGGACATCATCACTGTGGAACCTCCAGAAAAAACAAGTGGCTGGGTGACATTTTTCACTTCCATCATTCCATTTGTAATCATTTTTATCCTCTTCTTCTTTTTACTTAACCAAGCTCAGGGCGGCGGTGGTGGCCGCGTCATGAACTTCGGGAAAAGTAAGGCGAAATTGTATAATGATGATAAGAAAAAAGTTCGCTTCAATGATGTTGCCGGGGCGGACGAAGAAAAGCAGGAACTTGTCGAGGTCGTTGAATTCTTGAAAGATCCTCGCAAATATGCCGAGCTTGGAGCCCGTATTCCTAAAGGGGTACTTTTAGTTGGGCCTCCTGGTACAGGTAAAACTTTACTTGCACGAGCAGTAGCTGGTGAAGCCGGAACTCCTTTCTTCTCAATCAGTGGTTCTGATTTCGTTGAAATGTTTGTTGGTGTCGGTGCATCCCGTGTTCGTGATTTGTTTGAAAATGCTAAGAAGAATGCACCATGTATCATCTTCATCGATGAAATTGATGCAGTCGGTCGTCAACGTGGCGCAGGTCTTGGTGGCGGTCACGATGAACGTGAACAGACATTGAACCAATTACTGGTGGAAATGGATGGTTTCGGTGGTAATGAAGGAATCATCATCATCGCTGCGACTAACCGTGCTGATGTATTGGATCCGGCATTATTGCGTCCGGGACGTTTTGACCGTCAAATAACGGTAGGCCGCCCTGATGTTAAGGGCCGTGAAGAAGTGCTGAAAGTGCATGCACGCAATAAACCATTAGCGGAAACAGTCGATTTGAAAGCGATCGCTCAGCGTACTCCAGGATTTTCTGGTGCAGATCTTGAAAACTTACTGAATGAAGCGGCGCTTGTTGCTGCCCGTCAAGATAAGAAGAAGATCGACATGTCCGATTTGGATGAAGCTTCGGATCGCGTTATCGCCGGACCTGCCAAGAAAAACCGTGTCATTTCCAAAAAGGAAAGAAATATCGTAGCGTGGCATGAAGCAGGCCATACCATTATTGGGCTGGTTCTGGATGATGCCGAAGTCGTTCATAAAGTTACGATTGTCCCTCGTGGTCAAGCCGGCGGTTATGCAGTCATGCTGCCGAAAGAAGATCGTTTCTTCATGACGGAACCTGAGCTAAAAGATAAAATCGTAGGACTATTGGGTGGCCGTGTAGCCGAAGAAGTTACATTCGGAGAAGTGAGTACCGGTGCGCATAACGACTTCCAGCGTGCAACGGGCATAGCTCGTAGCATGGTTATGGAATATGGAATGAGTAAGCTCGGACCGCTTCAATTCGGTAATTCTCAAGGTCAGGTCTTCCTAGGCCGCGATTTCAACAATGATCAAAACTATTCAGATGCAATAGCATATGAAATCGATCTTGAAATTCAACGTATCATCAAGGAAGCTTACGAAAGATGTAAGAAGATCCTTACTGAAAATCGTGAAAAACTTGATTTGGTTGCAAAAACCCTGCTTGAAGTGGAAACACTTGATGCGGAACAAATCAAAGGTTTATTCCATAATGGTAAATTGCCAGATCGGGATTATACGGCCCTGAATGGGAATTTAACCACTGATGATGTCAAGGTGAACATCAATAAGAAGAAGGAAGAAAAAGAGGCCCTATTAGATCCATTGGATAAAAGAGGACCTGAGGACCTTGAAATAACGGAGGAAGGATTGAATACTCCTCCAATCAAAGAAGGTGCACCTCAAGATCAGCCGCTTTCCTTCCCGAACGAAGACGACAATAAAAAGTCTTAATCGACTAAATTCAAAAGGGTATTTCCGCCTCGGAAATACCCTTTTCTTAACTTTTAAATTAATTATGATAAAGTTCCTGGGATACCTTCCGAAAAGTGCGACTAATAGCGTGGGAAATAACAGTGTGGTATGATGTTGGAGAATAATTTACCGGAGTGATGAAACGATGATTTTTGTATTGGATGTTGGGAATACGAATACCGTATTAGGCGTATACGATGAAGATATTTTAAAATATCATTGGCGAATTGAGACTAACCGTCACAAGACAGAAGATGAGTATGGAATGATCATAAAGTCTTTGCTGCAGCATGAAAGTCTTGCGTTTGATCAATTTGATGGAATCATTATTTCTTCGGTAGTTCCGCCAATTATGTTTGCGCTTGAACGCATGTGCAAAAAATACTTTGGAATTAAACCGCTTATAGTTGGACCTGGAATAAAAACTGGATTGAATATTAAATACGAAAATCCCCGTGAGGTGGGAGCGGACCGAATCGTTAATGCTGTTGCTGGCATTCAGGAATATGGAAGCCCTCTCATTATCGTGGATTTTGGTACGGCAACTACATATTGCTACATAAATGAGGATAAACAATACATGGGAGGAGCCATTGCCCCGGGTATAAATATTTCTACTGAGGCACTTTATTCAAAGGCAGCCAAACTTCCGAGAATAGAAATCAGCCGTCCGGAAGGGATTATTGGGAAAAATACGGTGTCCGCCATGCAGGCTGGCATTTTGTATGGGTATGTTGGGCAGGTAGAAGGAATCGTTAATCGAATTAAAGCGCAAAGTAATCTAGAACCAACGGTAATAGCGACAGGCGGACTGGCTACCTTAATTGCTAATGAGTCTACTGTTATTGACGTTGTGGAGCCATTTTTGACCTTGAAGGGTTTGCAGCTGATTTATAAACGTAATCGTGAGCAAGTGAAGAAGTAACACAAAGCATGAAAGGAGCAATATAAATGAAGGATTATCTAATAAAGGCGTTAGGTTATGAAGGACAGGTTCGTGCATATGCTGTTTCAACAACAGACACCGTAGGAGAAGCTCAGCGACGCCATTATACATGGCCCACTGCTTCGGCTGCCCTTGGACGGGCTATGACGGCAGGCGTTATGATGGGTGGAATGTTAAAAGGGGAAGAAAAGCTGACGATTAAAATCGAGGGCGGTGGTCCGATTGGTTCCATCCTGGTCGACAGCAATGCAAAGGGAGAAGTCCGCGGATATGTCACTCATCCGCAAACCCACTTTGATTTGAATGAGCAAGGTAAGCTGGATGTCAGGAAAGCGGTGGGTACCGATGGTTTGTTGACTGTTGTGAAAGATATTGGTCTTCGTGATTACTTTTCAGGGCAAGTACCGCTTGTATCTGGAGAACTGGGTGAAGATTTCACTTATTACTTTGTTACTTCCGAACAGGTGCCTTCATCAGTGGGGGTTGGGGTCCTGGTGAATCCGGATAATTCAATCCTTGCAGCGGGCGGATTTATCATTCAGTTGATGCCGGGTACATCCGATGATACGATTTCCAAAATCGAAAAAAGACTAAGCACGATTACTCCAGTTTCCAAGATGATTCAAAACGGCATGACTCCTGAAGAAATCCTAACCGAAATATTAGGTGAGGGAAATGTGAATATATTAGAAAAAGTGGATGTCCAGTTCTCCTGTCAATGTTCAAGGGAAAGAATTGCGAATGCATTAATCAGCCTGGGGCAGGCTGAGATTCGGGATATTATAGAGACAGACGGACAAGCGGAGGCGCATTGTCATTTTTGTAATCAGACCTACCAATTCTCTAAGGAACAACTTGAGGAACTGGAAGCAGAAACCAAAAAATAATGTACGGGGGATAAAGGGTTTGCCAAAACACAAGCTTCGGGCAATTATTGCTGGCCTTGCCTTGTTGAACCTATTGACTATCATTATCTTTGTCATAAAACCACTAATCATTTCAAAAACCGTCATTGGGGAAGAAACGGCCGCGAAGGTCGGGTCGAAGGATATTTCCCGGGACGCATGGATGAATGAACTCGAAAAAAGATATGGGGAAGATGTACTTGAGGAAATGGTCGATAAAGAGGTAGTGAAACAGGCAGCTGAAAAATTCAAAGTGAAAATTTCGGATGAAGAGCTAGATCGGGAACTTAAAATGATGAAAACGATGTATGGGACTGCCGGTCAGAACCTTAATAAAAGTAACGATCAATTGAGGCAGGAAATTCAGTCGAGTCTCCTCCTCGAGAAGCTCCTCACCAAGGATGTTTCGGTTTCCAAAACGGCAATGCGGAATTATTATGATAATAATAAGGATATCTATAGAATCCCTACTGCTTTCCATATTTCACATATTACCACGTCTACAAAAAAGCAGGCAGACCAAGTCATACGTGAACTGGAGAAAGGTGTCTCCTTTGAAGTCTTGGCGATGGAAAAGTCCCTTGATGAATTTACTGCCAATCAAGGGGGCGACATGGGTTATATATCACAGGATAACGAGCAAGTATCCAAGGAATACATTACCGCTGCCGAGAAATTGAAGGTTAAAAAGTGGAGTGATGCAATCCAAACGGAGGATGGCTGGGCCGTTCTCTACCTGCATGAAAGAATAGAGGGCAAGCAATATGAATATGACGAAGTTAAAGACAAGATTCGCCGCCAAATAGCTCTTGAACAGATTCAGGCACCGGTCTCAGGGAAAATTTTCTGGGACGAATTTGATGTAGAATGGTTTTATGGATTGAAGGAAGAAAAGTAGGTCAATGGTTGTGTGAGAAAATTTAGAATATAGTATATAATCATTGACAATGAACTATTAAAACTGGTAACTTTAAAATTATAAAACCAATAAACATACTCGGTATTGAAATGACAAGGGAGTGGAGAAAATGGCACGTATAGCTAATTCTGTAATCGATTTAATTGGACAAACACCTATTGTTAAGTTAAACAAGCTTCAAAATGAAAACAGTGCAGATATTTATTTGAAACTTGAGTATTTTAACCCAGGCAGCAGTGTAAAAGACCGTATCGCCCTTGCGATGATCGAAGCGGCAGAAAAAAATGGTACCCTTAAACCAGGTGATACGATCATTGAACCTACAAGCGGAAATACTGGAATAGGCCTGGCGATGGTAGCTGCGGCAAAGGGCTATAAATCAATTCTGGTTATGCCGGAGACGATGAGCTTGGAACGCCGTAACTTGCTTCGCGCTTATGGCGCAGAATTAGTTCTTACTCCTGGGCCTGAAGGAATGAAGGGTGCAATCGCAAAGGCGACTGAGCTTTCTAAAGAAAAAGGTTACTTCATTCCACAGCAATTCGAAAACGAAGCCAACCCTGAAGTACATCGGAACACTACAGGCCCTGAAATCGTTGAAGCCTTTGGAGATGAAGGCCTGGATGCATTCGTTGCCGGAATCGGTACTGGCGGAACCATTACAGGTGCCGGTGAAGTCCTGCGTGAGAAATTCCCTGACATTAAAATTTACGCTGTTGAACCTGCGGATTCCCCAGTATTATCGGGAGGGACTCCAGGACCTCATAAAATCCAAGGAATCGGAGCAGGCTTCATTCCAACTATATTGAATACAGATCTCTATGACGAAATCATTCAAGTCAATACAGAGGAATCCTTTGATTATGCACGCCGCGCAGCAAAAGAAGAAGGAATCCTTGGCGGAATTTCTTCTGGAGGTGCAATTGCAGCTGCCATTAAAGTGGCTGATAAACTGGGAAAAGGCAAAAAGGTACTTGCCATCATACCAAGTAATGGTGAACGCTACTTAAGTACGCCATTATATAACTTTGAGTAAGACAAGACGCTAAAAATGAGAAGCGAAGTTCCTTAGGGGCTTTGCTTTTCTTTTTGCAGTAATGTTTGCAGAAGTGTTCCGAATCTTCATGGAGCTTGCACTATGCCTGTGTAAATGGGTAAACTCGTATATATAGATTTCTTTAAGTGAAGGAGAACGTTGGATGTCATTAGCTGGAGCGTCAAAAATAAAATGCGGTTCATTTGATTTGGATTACAGCAATAAAACCTTAATTATGGGGATTTTGAATGTTACGCCGGACTCCTTTTCGGATGGCGGGAAATATAATCGGATAGATGCTGCTTTGAAGCATGCCGAACGGATGGTCAACGATGGAGCGGATATATTGGATGTAGGCGGAGAGTCCACCCGACCTAATTATGAGAGGATATCGGAGGAAGAGGAAATAGAGAGAGTCGCCCCGATTATAGAGGCCATATCCCGTAATATTGAGGTTCCAATATCGGTCGATACGTATAAATCAAGAGTGGCGGAAGCGGCGGTAAAAGCGGGAGCCCATATATTAAATGACATTTGGGGAGGTAAAGCCGATTCCTTGATGTCGAAGGTTGCTGCAGAATATAAGGTGCCGATCATCTTGATGCATAACAGGGGTAATATGGAATATGGACATTTTGTTCGGGATGTACTTCAAGATTTATTCGAAAGCATCATGTTGGTGAAGGATGCAGGTGTCAAGGATGAAAACATCATACTCGATCCAGGAATTGGCTTTGCGAAAGATTTAAAGTTAAATTTAGAAATGATGAGGAATCTTGATAAGCTGGTATCGTTAGGTTATCCAGTTCTGTTAGCCACATCAAGAAAGTCCATGATTGGACATGTTCTGGACCTGCCGCCTAGTGAGCGAATGGAAGGAACGGCCGCCACAATCTGTCATGGCATTCAACAAGGCTGTCAAATGGTTCGCGTACATGATGTGAAGGAAATGGCACGGACTGCAAAGATGATGGATGCTCTATTAGGAAAAGGTGAATGATATGGATAAGATATATGTGAATAAAATGGAGTTTTACGGTTATCATGGAGTTTTTCCGGAAGAAACGAAGCTTGGCCAGCGATTTAAAGTGGATTTAATCGTCCAGACTGATTTAGCTAAGGCAGGAAAGAGTGACAACCTTGAAGACTCAATCAACTATGGCGAGTTATATGAAGTGTGTAAAAATGTTGTTGAGGGGGAACCTTTTAAGTTAGTGGAAGCTGTCGCTGAAAAAATAGCCTCTGAACTGCTTAATAAATATTCTTCCATCGAGACATGCACCGTCAAGGTTTATAAACCAGATCCTCCAATAGCAGGTCACTATGATTCGGTTGCTATAGAGATTGTAAGGGGACGCTGATTGTGAGAAATATTGCTTACCTTTCTATAGGGTCGAATTTAGGTGATCGCCTTGAAACATTTCGAAAGGCTTTCCAATTATTGTCTGAAAGCCCGCATATCAAATTGGTGTCATGCTCCTCTTTATATGAAACGGACCCGATAGGATATGAAGACCAGGACTGTTTTTTAAATGCTGTCCTTAAAGTGAAAACCGATTTAGAACCCGAACAATTACTTCACGCTTGTATGAAAATTGAACAGGATTTAGGGAGAAAAAGGGAAATCAGGTGGGGTCCTCGTACTTTAGACCTTGACATTTTGTTATATAATCATGAAAATATTGAGACAGAGATTCTTTCAGTCCCGCACCCTCGTATGCGCGAGAGGGCTTTTGTTATCGTGCCTTTAATGGAAGTGGACCCAGATATATCACTTCCGCAAATGCGTGCACCTTTGAGCGACCTGCTTGAACAGATTTCGGATAAAGAAGGAGTTCGATTATGGAAGGTGAAAAATGGGGAAGGCGTATTCGCGCTTTTCGAAAGTTAAAGGGTTATACCCAGGAAGGGTTTGCGAGGGAGATAGGTGTTTCCGTTTCCTTGCTGGGAGAAGTTGAACGAGGGAACCGTAACCCTTCAGAAGCATTTTTACTGGAAGTGGCGGAAATTCTTCATATTTCCATTGAGGAGCTTCAGCCACCTGAGGATAAATGAAAGAATGTTATAGGGGGTCACAACGTGTTAAGAATAGGCGATATAGAAATGAAGAACCAGGTAGTGCTGGCCCCGATGGCGGGAGTCTGTAACTCGGCATTCCGCTTGACTGTCAAGGAATTTGGAGCTGGTCTTGTTTGTGCGGAGATGGTCAGTGACAAAGGAATCGTTCTTAAAAATGCTAGAACGATGAATATGCTTTATATAGATGAAAGAGAAAAGCCGTTAAGTTTGCAAATCTTTGGCGGTGAAAAGAAATCTTTGGTCGAAGCTGCGCAATTTGTAGATAAAAATACAACTGCTGACATCATTGATATCAACATGGGCTGCCCTGTCCCTAAAATCACTAAATGTGATGCGGGTGCGAAGTGGCTTCTCGATCCAAACAAAATTTATGAGATGGTTTCAGCGGTGGTTGATGCTGTTGAAAAGCCGGTAACGGTAAAAATGCGCATAGGCTGGGATGATGAACACGTTTTTGCGATTCAAAATGCTCAGGCTGTTGAACGCGCAGGTGGTAAAGCTGTTTCCATGCATGGCAGAACACGTGTTCAAATGTATGAAGGAAAAGCTAACTGGGACATCATCCGTGAAGTGAAGAAATCAATTAATATTCCCCTTATCGGTAACGGTGATGTGGAAACTCCACAGGATGCGGAAAGAATGCTGAAGGAAACGGGTGTTGATGGAGTCATGATCGGCCGTGCAGCTTTAGGTAACCCGTGGATGATTTACCGGACTGTAAAATATCTTGAAACCGGTCAACTGATGGATGAGCCTTCAGTTCGTGAAAAGATGGATGTTTGCGTGCTTCATATGGATCGTTTGATTGCGTTGAAAAATGAAAATGTCGCCGTTCGTGAAATGCGTAAGCATGCTTCTTGGTATTTAAAGGGTGTTAAAGGGAATGCTACGGCACGCAAAGGAATTAATGATTGTGAAACAAGGGAAGATGTTGTGAAGCTTCTCTATGGACTTGTTGATGATATTGAAGCGAAGCAACAAAATATCCAAATGGTCTGATGTTTGACATTACCTTCCTATTTTCCTATAATACGCTTATCTTAAACTGCCAGTAAACCTGGCAGTTTTTATATGTACATAAACAATGTTTTATGATAAAAAGCTGTTGAATTCCTTTACTTTATGTAAGAATAAATATGTATGCAAAAGAATTTCTGATTAATTATATAAGGCATTTATTAATAAAGATGGAGATGATTTTCGTGAGTCATGAAGAATTGAATGACCAACTGCAGGTAAGACGCGATAAAATGCAAGCGATGATGGATAATGGACTAGACCCTTTCGGGAGCAGATTCGAGCGCACACATAACACTCAAGAGTTAATCAGTGCTTATGGTGAATTAGAAAAGGAAGATCTTGAAGAAAAAGAAATTGAAGTTACGATCGCTGGCCGTGTCATGACGAAGCGCGGAAAAGGAAAAGCGGGATTTGCCCATATCCAGGATATTAGCGGCCAAATCCAAATCTACGTCCGTTTGGATAACATAGGGGAAGATTCTTACCAAATTTTCAACCAAACGGATCTTGGTGATCTTGTAGGGGTAACTGGCGTTATCTTCAAAACGAAAGTCGGGGAACTTTCCATAAAAGCTAAAGAATATGTGTTCCTTGCTAAAGCACTTCGCCCGTTGCCTGATAAATTTCATGGCTTGAAGGATGTTGAAGAGCGTTACAGGAAACGCTATGTCGATTTAATTACAAATGAAGAAAGCAAAAATACGTTGATCATGCGCAGTCGCATTGTACAAGCCATGAGAAGGTATTTGGATGATCATGGCTACCTTGAAGTGGAGACGCCGCTATTGCACTCTGTTGCTGGTGGAGCAGCTGCACGACCTTTCCTTACTCACCATAATGCTTTGGATATGCCTTTGAATTTAAGGATTGCCATTGAACTTCATCTAAAACGCTTGATCGTTGGCGGATTGGAGAAAGTTTATGAAATTGGCCGGGTTTTCAGAAATGAAGGGGTGTCCACAAGGCACAATCCTGAATTCACGTTGATCGAATTGTACGAAGCTTATGCGGATTACCAAGATATCATGAGCTTAACGGAAAACTTGATTGCCCATATAGCTCAAGAAGTTCTTGGGACGACTACCATCCAGTATGGGGAGTATGAGATAGAGTTAAAACCGGAATGGAAACGACTTCACATGGTTGACGCTGTAAAAGAATATACCGGTGTGGACTTCTGGACTGAAATGAGTAAAGAAGAAGCCCAGCAGCTTGCTAAAGAAAATGGAATTGAAGTTAAGGAATCCATGGAGTTCGGCCATATCGTAAATGAATTCTTTGAACAAAAGGTCGAAGATAAGTTAATTCAACCTACATTCATCTATGGGCATCCAGTGGAAATCTCTCCTTTAGCAAAGAAAAATCCGGAAGATTCCCGTTTCACAGATCGTTTTGAGTTATTCATAGTAGGTAGGGAGCACGCAAATGCCTTCACTGAACTTAATGATCCTATTGATCAACGTCAACGCTTTGAAGCTCAATTGAAAGAACGAGAGCAAGGTAATGATGAAGCTCATGAAATGGATGAAGATTTCTTGGAGGCGTTAGAATACGGAATGCCGCCGACTGGCGGGCTGGGAATTGGTGTTGACCGTTTGGTTATGCTATTGACCAATTCTCCTTCCATACGTGACGTCCTGTTATTCCCTTTAATGAGACATCGCTAAATATAAGCAAAATGAGTTTTGATTGCAGGGCCGAATTCGGATGGCTGGGATCATGGGCGTAGCTCCTGATCCTGGTAAGTCCAATTCGGTTTTTGTTTTTTAATTATAATTTCATGCCTTTCAATAGAGTGGATTCTAGGGTTTAAAAGAAAAACAACATTATCTCAAAAAAACTTTATAAAAGGTATTGCACAGTTAACGTAATGGTGTTATATTTATATCTGTCGTTACGAACGAGTTGCAAACAGATTACAAACTTTAAAAAGTTTTTAAAAAAGTTGTTGACTTGAAGTGATGAAAATGTTATTATAAATAAGCTGTTCCGAAAGATATTGCTCTTTGAAAACTGAACAAAACAAAGCGCCAACGTTAAATTTTAAGTGAGCACACACTATCAAAAAAGCAAATGAGCAAGTCAAACATTTCTTCGGAGAGTTTGATCCTGGCTCAGGACGAACGCTGGCGGCGTGCCTAATACATGCAAGTCGAGCGAATCGATGGGAGCTTGCTCCCTGAGATTAGCGGCGGACGGGTGAGTAACACGTGGGCAACCTGCCTATAAGACTGGGATAACTTCGGGAAACCGGAGCTAATACCGGATACGTTCTTTTCTCGCATGAGAGAAGATGGAAAGACGGTTTACGCTGTCACTTATAGATGGGCCCGCGGCGCATTAGCTAGTTGGTGAGGTAATGGCTCACCAAGGCGACGATGCGTAGCCGACCTGAGAGGGTGATCGGCCACACTGGGACTGAGACACGGCCCAGACTCCTACGGGAGGCAGCAGTAGGGAATCTTCCGCAATGGACGAAAGTCTGACGGAGCAACGCCGCGTGAACGAAGAAGGCCTTCGGGTCGTAAAGTTCTGTTGTTAGGGAAGAACAAGTACCAGAGTAACTGCTGGTACCTTGACGGTACCTAACCAGAAAGCCACGGCTAACTACGTGCCAGCAGCCGCGGTAATACGTAGGTGGCAAGCGTTGTCCGGAATTATTGGGCGTAAAGCGCGCGCAGGTGGTTCCTTAAGTCTGATGTGAAAGCCCACGGCTCAACCGTGGAGGGTCATTGGAAACTGGGGAACTTGAGTGCAGAAGAGGAAAGTGGAATTCCAAGTGTAGCGGTGAAATGCGTAGAGATTTGGAGGAACACCAGTGGCGAAGGCGACTTTCTGGTCTGTAACTGACACTGAGGCGCGAAAGCGTGGGGAGCAAACAGGATTAGATACCCTGGTAGTCCACGCCGTAAACGATGAGTGCTAAGTGTTAGAGGGTTTCCGCCCTTTAGTGCTGCAGCTAACGCATTAAGCACTCCGCCTGGGGAGTACGGCCGCAAGGCTGAAACTCAAAGGAATTGACGGGGGCCCGCACAAGCGGTGGAGCATGTGGTTTAATTCGAAGCAACGCGAAGAACCTTACCAGGTCTTGACATCCTCTGACAACCCTAGAGATAGGGCTTTCCCCTTCGGGGGACAGAGTGACAGGTGGTGCATGGTTGTCGTCAGCTCGTGTCGTGAGATGTTGGGTTAAGTCCCGCAACGAGCGCAACCCTTGATCTTAGTTGCCAGCATTCAGTTGGGCACTCTAAGGTGACTGCCGGTGACAAACCGGAGGAAGGTGGGGATGACGTCAAATCATCATGCCCCTTATGACCTGGGCTACACACGTGCTACAATGGATGGTACAAAGGGCTGCAAACCTGCGAAGGTAAGCGAATCCCATAAAGCCATTCTCAGTTCGGATTGCAGGCTGCAACTCGCCTGCATGAAGCCGGAATCGCTAGTAATCGCGGATCAGCATGCCGCGGTGAATACGTTCCCGGGCCTTGTACACACCGCCCGTCACACCACGAGAGTTTGTAACACCCGAAGTCGGTGAGGTAACCTTCATGGAGCCAGCCGCCTAAGGTGGGACAGATGATTGGGGTGAAGTCGTAACAAGGTAGCCGTATCGGAAGGTGCGGCTGGATCACCTCCTTTCTAAGGATAATTACGAGAGCGCTTTTGTTTTGTTCAGTTTTGAATGAGTAATTCATTCAAATAGGAAAGACGAACATCACGATGTGATGGATTCTTTCTGCTTTGTTCCTTGAAAACTAGATAATAGATAGAAGGCAATTAATTTTTTTCAAAGCATCTGTAAGATCTTTTTTAACGGTTAAGTTAGAAAGGGCGCACGGTGGATGCCTTGGCACTAGGAGCCGATGAAGGACGGGACTAACACCGATATGCTTCGGGGAGCTGTAAGTAAGCTTTGATCCGGAGATTTCCGAATGGGGAAACCCACTGTTCGTAATGGAACAGTATCTTTACCTGAATACATAGGGTACTGAAGGCAGACCCGGGGAACTGAAACATCTAAGTACCCGGAGGAAGAGAAAGCAAACGCGATTTCCTGAGTAGCGGCGAGCGAAACGGAATTAGCCCAAACCAAGAGGCTTGCCTCTTGGGGTTGTAGGACACTCAACATGGAGTTACAAAGGAACGGGGTAAATGAAGCGACCTGGAAAGGTCCGTCGAAGAAGGTAAAAACCCTGTAGTTGAAACTTCGTTCCCTCCTGAGTGGATCCTGAGTACGGCGGGACACGAGAAATCCCGTCGGAAGCAGGGAGGACCATCTCCCAAGGCTAAATACTCCCTAGTGACCGATAGTGAACCAGTACCGTGAGGGAAAGGTGAAAAGCACCCCGGAAGGGGAGTGAAATAGATCCTGAAACCGTGTGCCTACAAGTAGTCAAAGCCCGTTAATGGGTAATGGCGTGCCTTTTGTAGAATGAACCGGCGAGTTACGATTTCATGCGAGGTTAAGTTGATGAGACGGAGCCGCAGCGAAAGCGAGTCTGAATAGGGCGAATGAGTATGAGGTCGTAGACCCGAAACCAGGTGATCTACCCATGTCCAGGGTGAAGTTCAGGTAACACTGAATGGAGGCCCGAACCCACGCACGTTGAAAAGTGCGGGGATGAGGTGTGGGTAGCGGAGAAATTCCAATCGAACCTGGAGATAGCTGGTTCTCTCCGAAATAGCTTTAGGGCTAGCCTCAAGATGAGAGTATTGGAGGTAGAGCACTGATTGGACTAGGGGCCCCCAACGGGTTACCGAATTCAGTCAAACTCCGAATGCCAAATACTTATTCTTGGGAGTCAGACTGCGAGTGATAAGATCCGTAGTCGAAAGGGAAACAGCCCAGACCACCAGCTAAGGTCCCAAAGTATACGTTAAGTGGAAAAGGATGTGGAGTTGCTTAGACAACCAGGATGTTGGCTTAGAAGCAGCCACCATTTAAAGAGTGCGTAATAGCTCACTGGTCGAGTGACTCCGCGCCGAAAATGTACCGGGGCTAAACGTATCACCGAAGCTGTGGATTGACACCGTATGGTGTCGATGGTAGGAGAGCGTTCTAAGGGCGTTGAAGTCAGACCGGAAGGACTGGTGGAGCGCTTAGAAGTGAGAATGCCGGTATGAGTAGCGAAAGAAGGGTGAGAATCCCTTCCACCGAATGCCTAAGGTTTCCTGAGGAAGGCTCGTCCGCTCAGGGTTAGTCGGGACCTAAGCCGAGGCCGAAAGGCGTAGGCGATGGACAACAGGTTGATATTCCTGTACCACCTATACATCGTTTGAACGATGGGGGGACGCAGAAGGATAGGGTAAGCGCGCTGTTGGATATGCGCGTCCAAGCAGTTAGGCCGGAAACGAGGCAAATCCCGTTTCCATTAAGGCGGAGCTGTGATGGCGAGGGAAATATAGTACCGAAGTTCCTGATTCCACGCTGCCAAGAAAAGCCTCTAGTGAGATGTAAGGTGCCCGTACCGCAAACCGACACAGGTAGGCGAGGAGAGAATCCTAAGGTGTGCGAGAGAACTCTCGTTAAGGAACTCGGCAAAATGACCCCGTAACTTCGGGAGAAGGGGTGCTTTTTAGGGTGAATAGCCCAGAAAAGCCGCAGTGAATAGGCCCAGGCGACTGTTTAGCAAAAACACAGGTCTCTGCGAAGCCGCAAGGCGAAGTATAGGGGCTGACACCTGCCCGGTGCTGGAAGGTTAAGGGGAGAGGTTAGCGCAAGCGAAGCTTTGAACCGAAGCCCCAGTAAACGGCGGCCGTAACTATAACGGTCCTAAGGTAGCGAAATTCCTTGTCGGGTAAGTTCCGACCCGCACGAAAGGTGTAACGATCTGGGCACTGTCTCAACGAGAGACTCGGTGAAATTATAGTACCTGTGAAGATGCAGGTTACCCGCGACAGGACGGAAAGACCCCGTGGAGCTTTACTGCAGCCTGATATTGAATTTTGGTACAGCTTGTACAGGATAGGTAGGAGCCTGAGAAGCCGGAGCGCCAGCTTCGGTGGAGGCGTTGGTGGGATACTACCCTGGCTGTATTGAAATTCTAACCCGCGCCCCTTATCGGGGTGGGAGACAGTGTCAGGTGGGCAGTTTGACTGGGGCGGTCGCCTCCTAAAGAGTAACGGAGGCGCCCAAAGGTTCCCTCAGAATGGTTGGAAATCATTCGTAGAGTGTAAAGGCACAAGGGAGCTTGACTGCGAGACCTACAAGTCGAGCAGGGACGAAAGTCGGGCTTAGTGATCCGGTGGTTCCGCATGGAAGGGCCATCGCTCAACGGATAAAAGCTACCCCGGGGATAACAGGCTTATCTCCCCCAAGAGTCCACATCGACGGGGAGGTTTGGCACCTCGATGTCGGCTCATCGCATCCTGGGGCTGTAGTCGGTCCCAAGGGTTGGGCTGTTCGCCCATTAAAGCGGTACGCGAGCTGGGTTCAGAACGTCGTGAGACAGTTCGGTCCCTATCCGTCGCGGGCGCAGGAAATTTGAGAGGAGCTGTCCTTAGTACGAGAGGACCGGGATGGACGCACCGCTGGTGTACCAGTTGTCTTGCCAAAGGCATAGCTGGGTAGCTACGTGCGGACGGGATAAGTGCTGAAAGCATCTAAGCATGAAGCCCCCCTCAAGATGAGATTTCCCATGGCGCAAGCTAGTAAGATCCCTGAAAGATGATCAGGTTGATAGGTCAGAGGTGGAAGCATGGTGACATGTGGAGCTGACTGATACTAATAGATCGAGGACTTAACCAACGCTTTAAAAAAATGAAATACCTTCTTATTATCTAGTTTTGAAGGAACAACGTTCCTTTTATGTTTGGTGGCGATAGCGAAGAGGTCACACCCGTTCCCATTCCGAACACGGCAGTTAAGCTCTTCAGCGCCGATGGTAGTTGGGGGTTTCCCCCTGTGAGAGTAGGACGCCGCCAAGCAGTTATATATGGAGGATTAGCTCAGCTGGGAGAGCATCTGCCTTACAAGCAGAGGGTCGGCGGTTCGATCCCGTCATCCTCCACCATTTTTACACTTGCCGGTGTAGCTCAACTGGTAGAGCAACTGACTTGTAATCAGTAGGTTGGGGGTTCAAGTCCTCTTGCCGGCACCATTTTCATACAAGCTTGATATTGCATATATAAATAGTTTATATGAGCCATTAGCTCAGTTGGTAGAGCATCTGACTTTTAATCAGAGGGTCGAAGGTTCGAATCCTTCATGGCTCACCATTTTATTATGCGGGTGTGGCGGAATTGGCAGACGCACCAGCCTTAGGATCTGGCGCCGAAAGGCGTGGGGGTTCAAGTCCCTTCACCCGCATGTTCGCGGAAGTAGTTCAGTGGTAGAATACAACCTTGCCAAGGTTGGGGTCGCGGGTTCGAATCCCGTCTTCCGCTCCACTATTTATTTATGCCGGGGTGGCGGAACTGGCAGACGCACAGGACTTAAAATCCTGCGGTAGGTGACTACCGTACCGGTTCGATTCCGGTCCTCGGCACCATCATAAATATGCGCCCGTAGCTCAATTGGATAGAGCATCTGACTACGAATCAGAAGGTTGTAGGTTCGACTCCCGCCGGGCGCACCATGTTTTTTTCGGGAAGTAGCTCAGCTTGGTAGAGCACTTGGTTTGGGACCAAGGGGTCGCAGGTTCGAATCCTGTCTTCCCGACCATTATTTTTTTGGGGCCTTAGCTCAGCTGGGAGAGCGCCTGCCTTGCACGCAGGAGGTCAGCGGTTCGATCCCGCTAGGCTCCACCAAAAAAACTTGACAAGCCGATTTGGCTCTGTTATGATATGAAAGTTGATTCTTTAAGAAGAGTCAAATTGCTCTTTGAAAACTGAACAAAACAAAGCGCCAACGTTAAATTTTAAGTGAGCACACACTATCAAAAAAGCAAATGAGCAAGTCAAACATTTCTTCGGAGAGTTTGATCCTGGCTCAGGACGAACGCTGGCGGCGTGCCTAATACATGCAAGTCGAGCGAATCGATGGGAGCTTGCTCCCTGAGATTAGCGGCGGACGGGTGAGTAACACGTGGGCAACCTGCCTATAAGACTGGGATAACTTCGGGAAACCGGAGCTAATACCGGATACGTTCTTTTCTCGCATGAGAGAAGATGGAAAGACGGTTTACGCTGTCACTTATAGATGGGCCCGCGGCGCATTAGCTAGTTGGTGAGGTAATGGCTCACCAAGGCGACGATGCGTAGCCGACCTGAGAGGGTGATCGGCCACACTGGGACTGAGACACGGCCCAGACTCCTACGGGAGGCAGCAGTAGGGAATCTTCCGCAATGGACGAAAGTCTGACGGAGCAACGCCGCGTGAACGAAGAAGGCCTTCGGGTCGTAAAGTTCTGTTGTTAGGGAAGAACAAGTACCAGAGTAACTGCTGGTACCTTGACGGTACCTAACCAGAAAGCCACGGCTAACTACGTGCCAGCAGCCGCGGTAATACGTAGGTGGCAAGCGTTGTCCGGAATTATTGGGCGTAAAGCGCGCGCAGGTGGTTCCTTAAGTCTGATGTGAAAGCCCACGGCTCAACCGTGGAGGGTCATTGGAAACTGGGGAACTTGAGTGCAGAAGAGGAAAGTGGAATTCCAAGTGTAGCGGTGAAATGCGTAGAGATTTGGAGGAACACCAGTGGCGAAGGCGACTTTCTGGTCTGTAACTGACACTGAGGCGCGAAAGCGTGGGGAGCAAACAGGATTAGATACCCTGGTAGTCCACGCCGTAAACGATGAGTGCTAAGTGTTAGAGGGTTTCCGCCCTTTAGTGCTGCAGCTAACGCATTAAGCACTCCGCCTGGGGAGTACGGCCGCAAGGCTGAAACTCAAAGGAATTGACGGGGGCCCGCACAAGCGGTGGAGCATGTGGTTTAATTCGAAGCAACGCGAAGAACCTTACCAGGTCTTGACATCCTCTGACAACCCTAGAGATAGGGCTTTCCCCTTCGGGGGACAGAGTGACAGGTGGTGCATGGTTGTCGTCAGCTCGTGTCGTGAGATGTTGGGTTAAGTCCCGCAACGAGCGCAACCCTTGATCTTAGTTGCCAGCATTCAGTTGGGCACTCTAAGGTGACTGCCGGTGACAAACCGGAGGAAGGTGGGGATGACGTCAAATCATCATGCCCCTTATGACCTGGGCTACACACGTGCTACAATGGATGGTACAAAGGGCTGCAAACCTGCGAAGGTAAGCGAATCCCATAAAGCCATTCTCAGTTCGGATTGCAGGCTGCAACTCGCCTGCATGAAGCCGGAATCGCTAGTAATCGCGGATCAGCATGCCGCGGTGAATACGTTCCCGGGCCTTGTACACACCGCCCGTCACACCACGAGAGTTTGTAACACCCGAAGTCGGTGAGGTAACCTTCATGGAGCCAGCCGCCTAAGGTGGGACAGATGATTGGGGTGAAGTCGTAACAAGGTAGCCGTATCGGAAGGTGCGGCTGGATCACCTCCTTTCTAAGGATAATTACGAGAGCGCTTTTGTTTTGTTCAGTTTTGAATGAGTAATTCATTCAAATAGGAAAGACGAACATCACGATGTGATGGATTCTTTCTGCTTTGTTCCTTGAAAACTAGATAATAGATAGAAGGCAATTAATTTTTTTCAAAGCATCTGTAAGATCTTTTTTAACGGTTAAGTTAGAAAGGGCGCACGGTGGATGCCTTGGCACTAGGAGCCGATGAAGGACGGGACTAACACCGATATGCTTCGGGGAGCTGTAAGTAAGCTTTGATCCGGAGATTTCCGAATGGGGAAACCCACTGTTCGTAATGGAACAGTATCTTTACCTGAATACATAGGGTACTGAAGGCAGACCCGGGGAACTGAAACATCTAAGTACCCGGAGGAAGAGAAAGCAAACGCGATTTCCTGAGTAGCGGCGAGCGAAACGGAATTAGCCCAAACCAAGAGGCTTGCCTCTTGGGGTTGTAGGACACTCAACATGGAGTTACAAAGGAACGGGGTAAATGAAGCGACCTGGAAAGGTCCGTCGAAGAAGGTAAAAACCCTGTAGTTGAAACTTCGTTCCCTCCTGAGTGGATCCTGAGTACGGCGGGACACGAGAAATCCCGTCGGAAGCAGGGAGGACCATCTCCCAAGGCTAAATACTCCCTAGTGACCGATAGTGAACCAGTACCGTGAGGGAAAGGTGAAAAGCACCCCGGAAGGGGAGTGAAATAGATCCTGAAACCGTGTGCCTACAAGTAGTCAAAGCCCGTTAATGGGTAATGGCGTGCCTTTTGTAGAATGAACCGGCGAGTTACGATTTCATGCGAGGTTAAGTTGATGAGACGGAGCCGCAGCGAAAGCGAGTCTGAATAGGGCGAATGAGTATGAGGTCGTAGACCCGAAACCAGGTGATCTACCCATGTCCAGGGTGAAGTTCAGGTAACACTGAATGGAGGCCCGAACCCACGCACGTTGAAAAGTGCGGGGATGAGGTGTGGGTAGCGGAGAAATTCCAATCGAACCTGGAGATAGCTGGTTCTCTCCGAAATAGCTTTAGGGCTAGCCTCAAGATGAGAGTATTGGAGGTAGAGCACTGATTGGACTAGGGGCCCCCAACGGGTTACCGAATTCAGTCAAACTCCGAATGCCAAATACTTATTCTTGGGAGTCAGACTGCGAGTGATAAGATCCGTAGTCGAAAGGGAAACAGCCCAGACCACCAGCTAAGGTCCCAAAGTATACGTTAAGTGGAAAAGGATGTGGAGTTGCTTAGACAACCAGGATGTTGGCTTAGAAGCAGCCACCATTTAAAGAGTGCGTAATAGCTCACTGGTCGAGTGACTCCGCGCCGAAAATGTACCGGGGCTAAACGTATCACCGAAGCTGTGGATTGACACCGTATGGTGTCGATGGTAGGAGAGCGTTCTAAGGGCGTTGAAGTCAGACCGGAAGGACTGGTGGAGCGCTTAGAAGTGAGAATGCCGGTATGAGTAGCGAAAGAAGGGTGAGAATCCCTTCCACCGAATGCCTAAGGTTTCCTGAGGAAGGCTCGTCCGCTCAGGGTTAGTCGGGACCTAAGCCGAGGCCGAAAGGCGTAGGCGATGGACAACAGGTTGATATTCCTGTACCACCTATACATCGTTTGAACGATGGGGGGACGCAGAAGGATAGGGTAAGCGCGCTGTTGGATATGCGCGTCCAAGCAGTTAGGCCGGAAACGAGGCAAATCCCGTTTCCATTAAGGCGGAGCTGTGATGGCGAGGGAAATATAGTACCGAAGTTCCTGATTCCACGCTGCCAAGAAAAGCCTCTAGTGAGATGTAAGGTGCCCGTACCGCAAACCGACACAGGTAGGCGAGGAGAGAATCCTAAGGTGTGCGAGAGAACTCTCGTTAAGGAACTCGGCAAAATGACCCCGTAACTTCGGGAGAAGGGGTGCTTTTTAGGGTGAATAGCCCAGAAAAGCCGCAGTGAATAGGCCCAGGCGACTGTTTAGCAAAAACACAGGTCTCTGCGAAGCCGCAAGGCGAAGTATAGGGGCTGACACCTGCCCGGTGCTGGAAGGTTAAGGGGAGAGGTTAGCGCAAGCGAAGCTTTGAACCGAAGCCCCAGTAAACGGCGGCCGTAACTATAACGGTCCTAAGGTAGCGAAATTCCTTGTCGGGTAAGTTCCGACCCGCACGAAAGGTGTAACGATCTGGGCACTGTCTCAACGAGAGACTCGGTGAAATTATAGTACCTGTGAAGATGCAGGTTACCCGCGACAGGACGGAAAGACCCCGTGGAGCTTTACTGCAGCCTGATATTGAATTTTGGTACAGCTTGTACAGGATAGGTAGGAGCCTGAGAAGCCGGAGCGCCAGCTTCGGTGGAGGCGTTGGTGGGATACTACCCTGGCTGTATTGAAATTCTAACCCGCGCCCCTTATCGGGGTGGGAGACAGTGTCAGGTGGGCAGTTTGACTGGGGCGGTCGCCTCCTAAAGAGTAACGGAGGCGCCCAAAGGTTCCCTCAGAATGGTTGGAAATCATTCGTAGAGTGTAAAGGCACAAGGGAGCTTGACTGCGAGACCTACAAGTCGAGCAGGGACGAAAGTCGGGCTTAGTGATCCGGTGGTTCCGCATGGAAGGGCCATCGCTCAACGGATAAAAGCTACCCCGGGGATAACAGGCTTATCTCCCCCAAGAGTCCACATCGACGGGGAGGTTTGGCACCTCGATGTCGGCTCATCGCATCCTGGGGCTGTAGTCGGTCCCAAGGGTTGGGCTGTTCGCCCATTAAAGCGGTACGCGAGCTGGGTTCAGAACGTCGTGAGACAGTTCGGTCCCTATCCGTCGCGGGCGCAGGAAATTTGAGAGGAGCTGTCCTTAGTACGAGAGGACCGGGATGGACGCACCGCTGGTGTACCAGTTGTCTTGCCAAAGGCATAGCTGGGTAGCTACGTGCGGACGGGATAAGTGCTGAAAGCATCTAAGCATGAAGCCCCCCTCAAGATGAGATTTCCCATGGCGCAAGCTAGTAAGATCCCTGAAAGATGATCAGGTTGATAGGTCAGAGGTGGAAGCATGGTGACATGTGGAGCTGACTGATACTAATAGATCGAGGACTTAACCAACGCTTTTAAAAAAATGAAATACCTTCTTATTATCTAGTTTTGAAGGAACAACGTTCCTTTTATGTTTGGTGGCGATAGCGAAGAGGTCACACCCGTTCCCATTCCGAACACGGCAGTTAAGCTCTTCAGCGCCGATGGTAGTTGGGGGTTTCCCCCTGTGAGAGTAGGACGCCGCCAAGCCATTTAAAAAGATCAGCCATCCGGCTGGTCTTTTTTTGTTTGTAATTAAAAAATTTTTCCGTTTGCAGGGACAGTACGGGCTGGCCTTATTTGAATTGGTTGCCATATCATGAGGAGGAATGGATGAGCTGGGGAAAAGGGGCAGAATTCTTATGGAGAAGAAAAATTTCAGGTTTTACATCCATTTATATAGGGTATTTATGTAAGATATTTCAACTTTAATGTTCAATGGGGTATGTAACTACATATAATTTGGAGAAAATGGATATTACAGAAAGAAAATGCGTTTAAGTTGCAAAATGCATTATTCCTTGTATAATAATAGTCAAATATAGTCAAAGTCAGAATGGAGGAGGCTGAGTGAGAAACATATCTGATGTTATCGAAACTTATTTGAAGCAAGTACTTGAAATAAGTCAAAAAGATATCTTGGAGATAAAAAGAAGTGAAATAGCGGATAAATTTCAGTGTGTTCCTTCTCAAATCAATTACGTAATAAATACCAGGTTTACCATCGAGAGAGGCTATGTTGTAGAGAGTAAGCGTGGAGGCGGCGGTTATATACGCATCATGAAAGTAGAATCACAGGATTCCGTGCAACTTATCAACCACTTATTATCGCTTATTGGTTCCAGGGTAACTCAATCGATGGCTGAAGGAGTAATTTCACGGCTGATGAATGAAGACGTCATTAATGAAAGAGAAGCAAAGATTATGATGAGCGTCATAGATAGATCGGTGATTTATATCGACCTGCCTGACCGCGATGAGCTTAGGGCAAGAATTTTAACAGCGATGCTTACTACTTTAAAATATAAATGAAACTGGCAGAGGTGATGAACGTTGATTTGCCAAGAATGTCATCAAAGGCCTGCTACCCTGCACTTCACCAAAATCATCAATGGGAAAAAGACTGAAGTCATGATTTGTGAGAAATGTGCTCAGGAAAAAGGTGAAATGTTCATGGAGGCAGGTGGACCTGGTTTTTCAATAAATAATTTATTAGCAGGATTGTTGAATATGGAGTCGAATATTCAACAGACAAAGGCAAATGCATTTCCGAAAACGGAAGAGAGGCGCTGCCCGCATTGTCATCGATCTTATAAAGAATTTGTCCATATTGGCAAGTTTGGCTGTGCCGAATGTTATAAAACGTTCAATGAACAGTTAAATCCCATTTTAAAGAGGGTTCATAGCGGCAATACAGCACACATAGGGAAAATTCCAAAAAGGATTGGCGGCGCCATATATCTTCGAAAGCAAATTTTGGATTTAAAAGAAGTTTTAAAGGTCCACATTGATCAAGAGGAGTTTGAGAAGGCGGCAGAAGTAAGAGATAAGGTTCGTTCCCTTGAAAAAAGGTATGAAGCACAAGAGGGAGGCGAGGAATTATGAGCTTGGAAAAGTTTGTAGAAAACGCCTTGAGTTCCTGGATGAGTGCCGAAGGTCCGGAAATCGATATTGTATTGAGTTCGCGGATTCGGCTGGCCAGGAATTTCAAAGACTTTACCTTCCCAACCTCCTTTTCGAACGAAGAAGCTAATAAAATCATTGAATTGATTAAAAAAAGAATCGAAGAGGAAGTAACACCAGAGATTGGGAAATTGGAGCTATTAGAGATTGACCAATTGCAGCCACTGGAAAAGCGCGTTCTGGTTGAAAAACATTTAATCAGTCCTCATTTAGTTGAAGATTCAGCGAAAAGCGCATGTCTCCTTTCGGAAAATGAAGAAATAAGTATCATGATAAACGAAGAGGACCATCTCCGTATTCAATGTTTAATGTCGGGGTTGCAGCTAAAGGAAACCTTAAAGATTGCAAATGTTCTTGACGATTGGATTGAAGAATCCATAGACTATGCATATGATGAAGAAAGAGGATACCTGACTAGTTGTCCGACTAATGTGGGAACAGGGTTAAGGGCTTCAGTCATGATGCATCTGCCGGGTCTGGTCCTTACACAGCAGATGAATAATATCATACCGGCTATCAATCAATTGGGGTTGGTGGTTCGAGGGATTTATGGAGAGGGCAGTCAAGCGTTGGGGAATATTTTTCAAATTTCCAATCAAATCACTCTTGGAAAATCGGAAAGGGATATCGTTGAAGATCTAACGAGTGTAGTGCAACAAATCATAGCCCAGGAACGGTCAGCGAGGGATGCATTAGCGAGGACTTCCCACATACAATTAGAAGATAGAATTTTCCGTTCATATGGGGTTTTGTCCAATGCTCGAATAATCGAGACAAAGGAAGCAGCTACATGTATCTCCGATGTTAGGTTAGGGATAGATCTTGGGTATATAAAGAGTATTTCCAAAAGCATTCTAAATGAATTGATGATTTTGACGCAGTCGGGATTTTTACAAAAGTACGCAGGCGGCCCTTTAAGACCCCATGAAAGGGATATCCGTAGAGCAGCACTCATCCGGGAACGCTTGAATTTCACGGAATCTTCCTCCTCATAGAGGTTATTGACCCCTTTAGGGAGAATTAAATTTCATGTAATAGATATGGAGCAAGAATAAGCTTCTGCCATTACTTAGAGAATTGCCAGCAATTTTATTCAAAACGAAAATTCTTAAGGAGGAATTCCCTATGATGTTTGGTCGTTTTACTGAAAGAGCCCAGAAAGTATTAGCATTAGCCCAAGAAGAAGCAATCCGTTTAGGTCATAATAATATTGGCACGGAACATATTTTACTGGGCCTGGTCCGAGAGGGTGATGGTATTGCAGCCAAAGCGTTATATGCTCTTGGATTGGGTCCGGAGAAGATTCAGAAAGAAGTGGAAAATTTAATTGGCCGTGGACAGGATACGGCTCAAACGATACATTATACCCCAAGAGCCAAGAAGGTCATTGAGCTTTCCATGGATGAAGCAAGAAAATTAGGTCACTCATATGTTGGGACAGAGCATGTCCTTCTAGGTCTTATACGAGAAGGGGAAGGTGTCGCTGCCCGCGTATTGAATAATCTGGGAGTAAGTTTAAATAAAGCCCGACAACAAGTATTACAACTTTTGGGCAGCAATGAATCAGGTGGTCATCAAGGTTCAGCCGCTGCAAATGCAAGCACGCCGACACTAGATGGCCTTGCCCGTGATTTAACGGCGATTGCCAGGGAAGGAAGCTTGGATCCGGTTATCGGAAGAAGTAAGGAAATACAGCGTGTCATTGAGGTATTAAGCCGCCGTACAAAAAATAACCCAGTATTGATCGGTGAACCTGGCGTTGGTAAAACAGCCATTGCTGAAGGGCTTGCCCAACAGATTATCAATAATGAGGTACCTGAGATTTTACGTGATAAACGCGTCATGACACTTGATATGGGTACTGTTGTGGCTGGCACTAAATACCGGGGTGAATTTGAGGATCGGTTGAAGAAAGTCATGGATGAAATACGCCAGGCAGGTAATATCATCCTATTCATCGATGAATTGCATACATTGATTGGTGCAGGTGGTGCAGAAGGTGCCATCGATGCCTCCAATATCCTTAAACCATCATTGGCCCGTGGTGAATTACAATGTATCGGTGCTACAACTTTGGATGAGTACCGCAAGTATATTGAAAAGGATGCTGCCCTTGAACGTCGCTTCCAGCCAATCCAAGTCGATGAACCGACAATTGAGGAATCCATCCAAATTCTCAAAGGTCTTCGTGACCGTTATGAGGCACATCACCGCGTATCGATCACTGACGAAGCGATTGATGCTGCAGTCAAATTATCAGACCGTTATATTTCCGATCGCTTTTTACCTGATAAAGCGATTGACTTGATTGATGAAGCTGGTTCCAAAGTTAGGCTGCGCTCATACACAACGCCACCTAACCTAAAGGAACTTGAAGTGAAACTAGATGATGTTCGCAAGGAAAAGGATGCTTCCGTTCAAAGTCAGGAATTTGAAAAAGCAGCTTCGCTTCGCGATACAGAACAACGCTTAAGAGAACAATTGGAAGAAACGAAAAAAACTTGGAAAGAAAAACAAGGGCAGGAAAACAGTGAAGTGACCGTGGATGACATTGCACACGTCGTATCCAGCTGGACGGGAGTGCCGGTCACTAAATTGGCGCAAACGGAGTCAGACAAACTGCTTAATATGGAGTCGATCCTCCATGATCGTGTAATTGGGCAGGAAGAGGCCGTCATTGCGGTTTCTAAAGCAGTACGACGTGCAAGGGCAGGTTTGAAAGATCCTAAGCGTCCAATTGGTTCATTCATCTTCTTGGGGCCTACAGGGGTCGGTAAAACCGAGCTAGCCCGTGCTTTGGCTGAATCCATTTTTGGTGATGAAGATGCCATGATCCGCATCGATATGTCCGAATATATGGAGAAACATTCGACTTCACGTCTTGTTGGATCGCCTCCAGGATATGTTGGGTACGAAGAAGGCGGTCAGTTAACGGAAAAAGTGCGGAGGAAACCATACTCCGTCGTTCTTCTTGATGAAATAGAAAAGGCGCATCCGGATGTCTTCAATATTCTTCTTCAAGTGTTGGAAGACGGAAGACTGACAGATTCCAAGGGACGTACTGTCGATTTCAGGAATACCATTCTGATCATGACATCGAATGTAGGGGCGTCTGCCTTGAAAACTGATAAGTATGTCGGCTTTAACATCCAGGATACTGGGCAGGACTATAAAAATATGAAAGGGAAAGTGATGGAAGAACTCAAACGTGCATTCCGTCCGGAATTCCTGAATCGTATTGATGAAACTATCGTGTTCCACTCATTAGAGAAGGATCATTTGAAACAAATCGTTACATTAATGTCAAATCAGCTTACTACCCGTTTGAAAGAACAGGAGATATACTTGGAGCTGACAGATGCGGCTAGAGAAAAAATTGCCACGGAAGGTTTTGATCCGGAATATGGGGCAAGGCCAATCCGCAGGGCGCTTCAAAAGCATGTAGAGGATTATCTATCCGAAGAGTTGCTTAAGGGCAACGTGAAAAAAGGGCAAACGGTCGTAATGGATGTCGTGAATAATGAGTTTGCAATCCGACAAGGCGAGCCTGTTAATGTAAGTGAATAACCTGATCCTAAACTTCGAGGTACACGCAGATTCTTTTGCAGTGTACCTCTGTTTTTTATCCATAGGTAGATATGAGTATAAACGGGACAAGCAAAGTGAATATTTTTTTAAAAAAACTTAGCCTTAAGAAGGTTTAAATAAAACAGAGATATAATATCCTTAATATAGATATTTTTTCCAAAGGAAGAGGAGTAATTTATGGCTGTAAAAAAGAAAACGAAATTTATGTGTCAGTCTTGTGGGTATGAGTCCGCGAAATGGATGGGGAAATGTCCAGGCTGCGGTGAATGGAACAAAATGGTCGAGGAAACCGAAATCGTTAAACCTGCAAGAAAAGGCGCTTTTACCCATTCAGAGGTTAGAGTTTCCGGGGAACGGGAGAAGGCAGCACCCATAACGACCATTCAATCGGAAAAAGAACCACGCATTAAGACGGATCTAATGGAATTGAATCGTGCTCTTGGGGGCGGGATCGTACAGGGATCACTTGTATTGATCGGAGGGGACCCGGGTATCGGTAAGTCCACCCTGCTTCTACAGGTATCATCCCAATTGGCGCATAAACAGAAAAAAGTGCTTTATATATCAGGTGAAGAATCAGTCAAGCAAACCAAATTGAGAGCGGACCGGCTTGGGACCATGTCGGAAAATCTATTCGTTTATTCTGAAACAGATATGGACTATATTCAACAGGCAATTACAGACGTTAAACCGGATTTGGTCATTATTGACTCGATTCAAACGGTTTACCATTCGGAGGTTACATCTGCCCCGGGAAGCGTTTCACAAGTGAGGGAATGCACAGCCTCACTCATGCGCATTGCTAAAACGAACGGGATTGCGATTTTTATCGTCGGTCACGTTACAAAAGAAGGGGCCATTGCGGGACCACGGCTGCTTGAGCACATGGTTGACACCGTATTATATTTTGAAGGGGAAAGACACCATACATATCGAATTATACGTGCGGTTAAAAATCGCTTTGGTTCGACGAATGAGATGGGTATTTTTGAAATGAAAGAACATGGATTGGAAGAGGTGGCGAATCCATCGGAAATTTTCCTTGAAGAACGGTCGCAAGGAGCTTCGGGATCCACAGTCGTCGCATCCATGGAGGGCACAAGGCCGGTGCTTGTTGAAATTCAAGCATTGATTTCTCCTACGAGTTTTGGCAATCCGAGGCGGATGGCCACGGGAATTGATCACAATCGAGTTTCGCTTTTAATGGCTGTCCTGGAAAAGAGAGTGGGCTTGCTGCTCCAAAACCAAGATGCGTATTTAAAGGTTGCTGGCGGTGTCAAGCTGGATGAACCGGCAATTGACCTCGCTGTCGCAATAAGCATTGCATCAAGCTTCCGTGATAAACCAACAAACCCTGCCGATTGCATCATTGGTGAAGTGGGGCTGACTGGTGAAGTTAGAAGGGTGTCACGAATTGAACAAAGGGTGCAGGAAGCAGCGAAATTAGGGTTTGAGCGGGCTATCATACCGGCTAATAATATAGGAGGGTGGACCGCGCCGAAAGGTATTAAGATCATTGGTGTTTCATCGGTTTCGGAGGCTCTTAAACAATCGTTAGGGGGTTAAGCATGACAGATAAAAAAGGGTATGAGAAAACAAAATTGGAAATTCTGCAAATCGTAGCACCGGGTACCCCGCTTCGGGAAGGTATTGAAAATGTCCTGAGGGCGAACACGGGCGGTTTGATAGTGGCCGGATATAATGAGAAGGTGCGAACGATCGTGGATGGCGGCTTCGAAATCAACTGCAGCTGTACCCCCAGCACATTATATGAGTTGGCGAAGATGGACGGGGCCATCATTTTAAATGAAACCGCCGATAAGATCATTTTCGCAAATGCCCAATTAGTGCCTGATAACAGTACACCTTCCACTGAAACGGGAATGAGACATAGGACAGCGGAACGTGTGGCAAGGGAGACCAAGTCGTTGGTCATCGCAATCTCACAACGCCGGAATGTCATCACTTTATATCAGGGCAATTTCCGGTATGCCCTTAAAGATATAGGAGTCATACTTGCCAAGGCTAATTTAGCCATCCAGACCTTGGAAAAATACAAGGTGGTCCTGCAGCAGAGCATATCGGTTTTAGGAGCGCTCGAGTTTGAGGAAATCGTGACCTATGCCGATCTTTTGCAGGTATTTCACCGTTATGTGATGGTGCTCAGGATCAAGGCGGAGCTGCTGACGTACCTTAATGAGCTTGGTACGGAAGGAAGGCTGATCCGTTTGCAAATGAATGAAATCCTGGCAGATATTGAAACGGAAGGGAAATGGCTTATCAAGGATTATACCTCCAGTAATGATGAAAATCCCGAGGAAATCATTTTTAGGCTTCAAGAGTTGGCCATGCAGGAAAAACTGGATGAAAGCATTCTTCTTAAGGTGCTGGGCTATCATGGATACATTCATCTTGATGAGTCAGTACATCCCCGTGGTTACCGTATTCTTCATAAAATCCCACGCTTGCCGGGTTTGATCATCGAAAATTTAGTGAAACAGTTCGGAAGCTTTAGTGAAGTCAATAAAGCTACGGTTGAAAACCTTGACGATGTGGAGGGCATAGGAGAAGTCCGGGCCAATAAAATTAAAGAAGGACTCCGAATTTTGAAAAATCAGCTGGTCACAAATAGAAGGATGTAAGGTGCAGCCGGCTTTAAAAATACTCCTGAACGGGCCTGAAATTGATTGGTGTTTATTTTTGACACTCAAAACTCGGGGTGCTAGGCTAATATTACGAAAAAGAGAAGAATTCATATTTGTAAATCCACTAATTCCTTAAGTGAATTTAACGTATATAGTGAAAACGAATTTTCGAAGGTTTCATTTTATTTTATTGGTCAATAATGAGTAGAAGGAGGTGAAAGGGATGTTAAAACGCATTATACAAGCATGCTTCTTAATAGTAGGCGGAACACTTGGTATGTTGCTTATTCCGGAATTATTAACTGTTTTACATGCAGACGATATTGCTTTATTAAACAATCCTTATGTAAGTGTACTGTTCGGTGCCATTATCTTTTATCTTATAACTTTTTGGGCAGTAGATCACGTGATCTATTTTATGAAATGGCTGGAGGAACAGCTTGTAAAGATACCGATTACGGATATAATCTTTGGCAGCGTAGGTCTTTTAGTTGGATTGCTGGCAGCGTTCTTGGTTGGATCCGCATTCAGTGCCATCAAGGTTCCCATTTTGAATACAGTGGTTCCTATCATCCTTACGCTTTTATTTGGATATCTTGGTTTTCAGGTGGGCTTTAAAAAACGCGATGAGCTATTGAGTTTATTCACGAAAAGCAATAAGAAAAAGAACACGGATGGTGAAGCAAGCGAAGAGGATGAAGAGGGGTATAGCAAGCGCCTGAAGATTCTCGATACAAGCGTCATCATTGATGGCAGAATTGCGGATATTTGTCAGACAGGCTTTCTGGAGGGTACCATAGTCATTCCTCAATTCGTATTAAACGAATTACAGCACATCGCCGATTCATCTGATGCATTGAAAAGGAATCGTGGAAGGCGCGGTTTGGATATCCTGAATCGGATTCAAAAAGACCTGCCGATTAAAGTGGAGATGTACGAGGGGGATTTTGAAGACATTCAGGAAGTGGACAGTAAACTGGTGAAGCTTGCCAAAATATCGGGCGGAATGGTCGTTACCAATGATTTCAATTTAAACAAAGTATGCGAGTTTCAAAATGTGGCGGTACTTAATATCAATGACCTGGCCAATGCCGTAAAACCTGTTGTACTTCCTGGGGAAGAGATGAACGTTCAGGTCATAAAGGACGGGAAAGAGCAGAACCAGGGCATCGCTTATTTGGACGATGGAACCATGATCGTTGTCGAGGGTGGCCGTGACCATATCGGGAAACGGATCGATGTACTTGTCACAAGTGTATTGCAAACCTCTGCAGGCCGCATGATATTCGCTAAACCGAAACTATTAGAAAAAGCATTATAAAGAAGAGTAGGAGAAACCGTTATGTTTTATGAAGTAGTGATACCTGCAGCTGGACAAGGCAAAAGAATGAAAGCGGGCAAGAATAAACTTTTTATTGAACTATCGGGTATCCCGATCATTGTTTATACACTGCGTGTCTTCGAAGAAGATCCTGACTGCCGGGGGATTATCCTTTCGATAAACCCGGCAGAAAAGGATTATTTCAATCAATTGATAGCAGCGTATGGTCTTAAAAAGGTCAAGAAACTGGTCATGGGTGGCAAGGAGCGGCAACAAAGCGTTTATAATGGACTGCAACATGCAGATGAAGACATCGTCCTGGTCCATGACGGTGCCCGCCCTTTTATTACCCTAGGTCAAATCAGTGAATTGACTACTGCCGCCTCCCTTCATGGAGGTGCCGTAATTGCAGTGCCCGTTAAGGATACGATTAAAAAAGCGGCAAACAAAAAGGTATTGGAAACAGTGGAACGATCAAGCTTGTGGGCGGTGCAAACTCCACAAGCTTTTCGTGTATCCATATTAAAAAGGGCGTATGAACAGGCAGAAGCTGAAGGATTTTTAGGGACGGACGATGCAAGTTTACTAGAGCGGATCAATGAACAGGTAGTTATTATTGAGGGCAATTATGATAATATTAAGATTACGACTCAGGAAGACCTTTATTTTGCAGAAGCGATTTTACATAAACAACAACATGGAAAACGATGATTGGGGAGAATGATATGTTTAGAATAGGACAAGGATATGACGTTCATCAGCTTGTGGAAGGCAGGCCTTTGATAATTGGCGGGATTACGATTCCGTATGAGAAAGGACTGCTGGGTCATTCGGATGCGGATGTCCTTCTGCATACTGTTGCCGATGCCTGCTTGGGGGCAATTGGTGCAGGGGATATCGGTAAGCATTTTCCGGATACGGACCCTGAATTTAAAGATGCCGATTCGGCAAAACTGCTGCAGTATATTTGGGCGATCGTAAAAAAAGAAGGATATTCCCTAGGCAATGCGGATTGTACAATCATTGCACAAAGCCCGAAAATGGCACCTTATATCGAGGAAATGCGAGGCAGGATTGCAGAACTTCTAGATGCCTCGATAGACAGGATTAATGTAAAGGCGACCACTACGGAGAAACTTGGATTTACAGGCAGGGGCGAAGGAATCGCGGCACAGGCTGTTGTCTTATTGGTCAAATCAAACTAAATCGTTTTTAGAGTGGATGCCTTTATCCCAATGTATTTAAATGATAATATAAACAATAGAATAGAACGACTGGGAGGTCTATATATATCATGAGCAGCGATATTCGAGTTCGCTATGCACCGAGTCCGACTGGACATTTACATATTGGTAATGCACGGACTGCTTTATTTAATTATTTATACGCACGAAATAAAGGCGGGAAATTCATCATCCGTATTGAAGATACCGACCAAAAGAGAAATATTGAAGGCGGAGAGGAAAGTCAGCTTAAATATTTGAAATGGCTTGGCATGGATTGGGATGAAGGTGTTGATGTTGGCGGTGAATACGGTCCATACCGTCAATCCGAAAGGAACGACCTTTATCAGGAATTGTATCAAGAGCTTTTGGATAAGGGTTTAGCATATAAATGCTATTGTACGGAAGAAGAGCTTGAAGCAGAGCGTGAAGGACAGGTCGAACGCAATGAAACGCCAAAATATTCCGGGAAGTGCAAGCATTTAACTGAGGAAGAGCAAGCGGAACTAGTGGCACAAGGAAGAAAACCGAGCATTCGCTTTGCCGTACCAGCTGGGAAGGTCCTTACCTTCAAAGATATGGTCAAGGATGAGGTTTCATTTGAAACGGATGGCTTTGGTGATTTTGTCATCGTTAAAAAAGATGGCATTCCAACTTATAACTTTGCAGTGGCCGTCGATGATCACTTGATGAAGATCTCCCATGTCCTTCGCGGTGATGATCATATCTCCAATACTCCAAAACAATTGATGATTTATGAAGCTTTCGGCTGGGAACCGCCGGTATTCGGACATATGACGCTGATTGTAAACGAAAGCAGGAAGAAACTGAGTAAACGTGATGAGTCGATCATTCAATTCATTGAGCAATATGAAGAGCTTGGTTATGTACCTGAAGCTTTATTCAATTTCATTACATTACTAGGATGGTCTCCGGTCGGGGAGGAAGAGATATTCACGAAGGAAGAATTCATAAATCTTTTCGATGCTGACCGTCTGTCTAAATCACCTGCACTTTTCGATAAGCAAAAGCTTACTTGGATGAATAATCAATATGTGAAGCAATTGGACGTCAATCGTGCAGTGGAATTGTCATTGCCTCACTTAATTAAAGACGGGAAGGTTTCAGAGACACTGACCGCCGAAGAAGAAGAGTGGGTAAATGGGCTTGTTTCACTTTTTCAAGAGCAGATGAGCTATGGAGCGGAAATAGTCGAGCTTTCTGAACTGTTTTTCAAGGATGAGGTCGAGTTCGAGCAAGAAGCTAAGGAAGTGCTGGCTGAAGAACAGGTACCGGAAGTCATGAAAGCTTTCCTTCAGGAGATTGAAGGGCTTGAAGAATTTAATGCGGATGAAATCAAGAAGTCGATTAAAGCCGTACAAAAAAGCACAGGCCATAAAGGGAAAAAATTATTCATGCCAATAAGGGCTGCCGTCACGGGTCAAACACATGGTCCTGACTTGCCTAAGGCAATTTCATTACTGGGCCAAGAAAAAATTAAACAGCGTATTCAGAGTATTTTATATTAACAATTTGTCGAAAATGTAATATAGTATTTAATAATCTTACAAAAGAACGCGTAGATGGGGAGAAGTAAGTAAACGAAGCTTTTTAGAGAGAACCATAACCTGCTGAAAGTGGTTCAGGCCTCTCGTTTTCTGAAATGCACCCTTGAGTCCTTTGCTGAACTAACCTATAGTAGGCACAGGCGGGATGTCCTCCGTTACAGGGATTAAAGTTGGGGATGAAAAAACAGGAAAAAGCTTTACCTGATTCGTACATTCCAAACAGAGTGGAACCGCGCTTCAAGCGTCTCTGTCTATTTGGACAGAGACGCTTTTTTATATGCTTTAAAAGCTTCAAAAGGGGATGTTGGAAAAGGACGGAACATAGGGGGGAATCATTTTGTTAAAGATGTTTAAAGAAGATATCGAAGTGGTTTTTGATCAAGATCCTGCTGCACGCAGCTATTTGGAAGTCATATTGACGTACGCGGGTTTACATGCGATTTGGAGTCATAGGATGGCTCACGCACTATTTAAGAGGAAATTCTATTTCCTGGCGAGAAGCATATCTCAAATCAGCCGGTTTTTTACCGGAATTGAAATTCATCCAGGGGCTACGATTGGCCGTCGTTTCTTCATTGACCATGGAATGGGGATCGTCATTGGCGAAACTTGTGAAATTGGCGACAATGTATCCGTCTTTCAAGGTGTAACCCTTGGGGGGACCGGAAAAGAAAAGGGAAAACGTCATCCTACGATAAAGGATAATGTTTTGATAGCTACAGGAGCAAAAGTGCTGGGTTCCATCACTGTTGGGGAAAACTCGAAAATCGGTGCGGGGTCGGTCGTTTTAAAGGAAGTGCCACCTAATTCTACAGTGGTGGGCATTCCAGGTAAAGTGGTCATTCAAGATGGTATCAAAATCAATAAAGACCTAAATCATTGTGATCTTCCTGATCCAATCGCTGATCGCTTTAAGGAATTGGATAGTGAAATCAGAGCCTTAAGAGCAAGGTTGGCCGAACAGAAGCAGGAAGAAAGGAGTCTATAATATGGCGATTAAAATATATAACACAGCAACAAGAAAAAAGGAAACCTTCGTCCCGATTGAAGAGGGAAAAGTGAAGATGTATGTATGCGGACCCACTGTCTATAATTACATTCATATTGGCAATGCAAGACCGGCAATAGTATTCGATACCGTTCGTAGGTATTTGGATTACCGTGGATATGATGTGCAATTCGTTTCGAACTTCACGGATGTGGATGATAAGCTGATTCGCGCGGCAAAAGAATTGGGGGAAGATGTCCCGACCATATCTGAGCGTTTCATCAAGGCGTATTTTGAAGACGTGTCGGCATTGGGCTGCAAAAAAGCGGATGCTCACCCGACCGTAATGGAGAACATGGATGCAATCATTGAATTCATCTCGGCGTTAATCGAGAAAGGATTCGCTTATGAATCGGAAGGGGATGTGTACTACCGCACTCGTAAGTTTGAGGGATATGGCAAGCTTTCACATCAGTCCATCGATGAGCTTCGAGTGGGGGCACGTATTGAAATAGGGGAGAAAAAACAAGATGCCCTTGATTTTGCCCTTTGGAAAGCGGCCAAGGATGATGAAATATCATGGGAGAGCCCATGGGGTAAGGGGCGTCCTGGCTGGCATATCGAATGCTCCGCAATGGTCAAAAAGTATTTGGGGGATACCATCGATATTCATGCAGGAGGTCAAGATCTGGCATTCCCGCATCATGAAAATGAAATTGCACAATCCGAAGCATTGACGGGTAAGACCTTTGCGAATTATTGGATGCATAATGGGTATATAAATATTGAGAATGAAAAAATGTCTAAGTCCTTAGGCAATTTCGTCCTTGTGCATGACATCATTCAGAAGCATGATCCACAAGTGTTACGCTTCTTCATGTTATCAGTACATTACCGTCATCCGATCAATTATAGTGAAGAAGTGCTTGAAAATGTAAAAGCGTCCCTTGAACGCTTAAGGACATCATATCAAAATTTAAAGCATCGCCTTCAAGTAAGTGACGGATTGACTGAGAATAATGATGTTTGGTTGGAGAAGCTTAATGATTTACATGAACAATTCATTAAGGAAATGGACGATGATTTCAACACGGCTAATGCAATATCCATGCTTTTTGAACTTTCCAAACAGGCAAATTATTACTTGATGGAGAAAAACACAGACAAGGAAGTGATTGATGCTTTCCTTGATAAATTCAACACCTTATTTTCTGTCCTCGGTTTGTCCCTTGAAGAAGAGGGGCTTCTGGATGAAGAAATTGAAGGGTTGATACAGCAAAGGATTCAAGCGCGGAAAGACCGCAATTTTGGATTATCTGATGAAATTCGCGATCGCTTGAAAAACATGAATATCATATTAGAGGATACCCCTCAAGGTACAAGATGGAAAAGAGGGTAATTAATGCTTCATTACGATAGTAAGGTAGATGCAAAAATGCTGAACAGTCTTGCTTTAGCATATATAGGTGATGCTGTATACGAAACGTATATACGGCATCACCTCATTCAAAAAGGGGCGGTCAAGCCCAATCTACTTCACAAAAAAGCTACATCTTTTGTAGCTGCTAAAGCGCAAAATAAAATCATCCACTTCTTTCTGGAGTCAGATTGGCTATCGGACGAGGAATCCGCTGTCGTTCGGCGCGGCCGAAATGCGAAATCCGGTACGGTACCGAAGAATACAGATGTGCAAACGTATCGCTACAGTACAGCCTTCGAGGCTCTTATGGGATTTTTGTATTTATCCGGTCGAATAGAAAGAATGGAAGAACTCATCAAAAAATCCATTGAATACATTGAAGAAGAAAAGGGGAGTAACCCATGAGCGAAGAATATATCATTGGCAGAAACCCCGTATTGGAGGCACTTCGCTCCGAACGGGAAGTTAATAAAATTTGGATAGCCGAGGGCTCGCAAAAAGGCTCGATGCAACCACTTATCGGTCTCGCGAAGGAAAAGAAGGTTCTCGTGCAAATCGTACCGAAGAAAAAAATTGACCAAATGGTAGAAGGCATCCATCAAGGCGTTATCGCACAAGTGGCTGCATATGAATATGTGGAGCTGGATGACTTATTCGCTAAAGCGGCTGAACGGGACGAAGCACCTTTTTTCATGATCCTTGATGAGGTTGAAGATCCGCATAATTTAGGTTCGATCATGAGGACGGCCGATGCAGTCGGGGCCCATGGAATCATCATACCGAAAAGAAGAGCGGTTGGCTTGACGGCAACAGTGGCTAAAGCTTCGACTGGTGCAATCGAATATATTCCTGTAGCTCGCGTTACAAATTTGGCAAGAGCGGTGGAAGAATTGAAAGAGCGAGGGGTATGGATAGTCGGTACCGATGCGAAAGGCAGCGATGATTACCGTAACATGGACGGAAAGATGCCTATCGGACTTGTTATCGGCAGCGAAGGAAAAGGCATGGCCCGGTTAATGAAAGAGAAATGTGATTTTCTCATCCGTCTTCCAATGGCAGGAAAAGTAACTTCGTTAAATGCATCGGTAGCAGCCGGTTTATTGATGTATGAGGTTTATAGAAAAAGAAATCCCCTAGGGCAATGACGAAATGAATATTCTGTTGGTGGACGGTTATAACATTATTGGAGCTTGGCCGGAACTGAGAGAATTAAAAGAACGGGATCTTGCTGCTGCAAGGGACCGATTGATAGAAATGATGGCGGAATATCAAGCATTTACCGGATACCGTGTAATTGTCGTATTTGATGCTCAATATGTTCAGGGAATTGCCCGCATATTCAAAAATCACAAAGTTGACGTAATTTTTACAAAAGAAAATGAAACTGCGGATGAAAGAATAGAAAAGATGGCCATCGAACTGAATAATGTCAAAACGCAAATTCAAGTGGCAACCTCTGACTTCACGGAACAGTGGGTGATCTTTGGCCAAGGGGCTCTAAGGAAATCCGCTCGTGAACTGCTAATTGAAATGGAAGAAATTCAAGGCGAAATCAAGAAAGATGTAAGAAAAACAACAACGATAAGACCAGTTGCTAAAATTCCTTTAAGTGAAGAAGTGGCAGAAATTTTCGAAAAATGGCGCCGGGGGAAAATTTGAACCATTGACGGGTAAAATTTACCTGCTGTATAATATTTCTATCTGAGTCAGGTCAGGGGGATATAATGTGGGTCTCAAATTCGGAATGAAGCTGAACGAAAAGTATCTTCAGTTTGAGGATGATGAATTGATAGGGTTGGTGCACACTGGAGACAGTGAAGCGCTTGATTATTTGATCCAAAAGTATCGTAATTTTGTAAGAGCGAAGGCAAGGACTTATTTCTTGATTGGTGCCGATAAGGAAGACATCGTGCAAGAAGGTATGATTGGTTTATATAAAGCCGTCCGTGATTTTAAAGGGGATAAGTTATCTTCTTTTAAAGCATTTGCAGAACTATGCATTACGAGGCAGATCATTACAGCTATCAAAACAGCAACACGTCAAAAACATATTCCGCTCAATTCCTATGTTTCCCTGGACAAGCCAATTTATGATGAGGAATCGGACCGAACTCTAATGGATATCATATCGGGTACGAAGGTTTTGGACCCGGAAGAACTGATCATCAACCAAGAAGAGTTTGACGATATCGAATTAAAGATGGCCGAGCTCCTGAGTGATCTTGAGAGAAAAGTGTTAGCTCTTTACCTGGATGGACAAACCTACCAAGAAATTTCGGAAGAGTTGAACCGGCATGTTAAGTCAATCGACAACGCCCTTCAGCGGGTGAAAAGAAAGCTCGAGCGCTATCTGGAAGTAAGGGAAATCAGTTTATAATCCCTCCGCTTTTTCCGCTTAATTTCATCTGTCCCTTCTCCACATGGAAGTTTTTTATTCACTAAGATTTTTAGATGAAAGCCGATGTTTTGATTTACGTTGTCCATAATGGGTAGAACCCGCTTTGATATTGACAATAAAAAACAGTCGTGATAAGGTTTTATGGATATAGTAGATAGGATAGGTGTATCTAATGCGAAAAAAAATAGTTCTTGCCTGCAACGATTGCGGTTCAAGAAATTATAGTTATGAGAGCAAACAATCGACAAGCGGCGAACGGCTGGAAATCAAGAAATTTTGCAGTACGTGCAACTCACACTCGATTCACAAAGAAACGAAATAACCGTTTTATAAATAGATTGACAGAAGCTTCTAATGCTTGGAGGTACATTCATGAAACGTTTTACCGAATTTTTCAGCGGAGTCGCTCGCGAAATGCAAAAGGTAAGCTGGCCGAAACGCAAGGAGCTTACCAAATATACAATCGTGGTGGTAACGACTGTAGTATTTATGGCTTTATTCTTTACAGTGGTCGATTTGGGTATTTCCGAATTAATTCGCTTAGTTATTGAATAAGAGATTCGAAAATAAGGTATAATAGTGATAGAATAATATGTGTCAGCAGAAAAGCCCGGAAACGGGTTTTTTAATTTGTCTTTTTTAATAAGTGAAGAAGTTCAAAAACGAGTGCTGCTGTAATACGAATCATCACAATATATTCTAGTTAAGTTCGGGATGACGCCTGTATGGTTTTTGGCTAAAACGTTCAAAGATAAAGATTAATAAAGAAAATGATCGATTGCAGGGAGGGAAGGACGTTAAAGTCCTAACACATGGAAAAGAATTGGTATGTAGTTCACACCTATTCAGGTTATGAGAACAAGGTTAAAGCTAACTTGGAAAAACGTGTTGAAACTATGGGGATGGAAGACAAGATCTTTCGCGTTGTAGTTCCAGAAGAAGAAGAAACAGAAGTGAAAGATGGCAAAAAGAAAGTGACCAAAAAGAAAGTGTTTCCAGGTTATGTGTTGGTTGAGATCATCATGACGGATGATTCATGGTATGTTGTCCGGAATACGCCTGGGGTAACAGGTTTCGTGGGTTCATCTGGAGCTGGGTCAAAACCGACTGCATTGCTTCCGGAGGAAATTGAAGTCGTTCTTAAACGCATGGGCGTAGATGAGAGCAAAATCGAAGTTGATTTTGAAATCGGTGATACGGTTCAAGTTAAAGAAGGACCATTTGCAACTTTTGCAGGACCGATTGAAGAACTTGATAAAGACAAAGGAAAAGTAAGGGTCCTAGTCAATATGTTCGGCCGTGATACACCGGTAGAACTTGATTTTAATCAAGTGGAAAAATTATAAACGGAAAAAAACTTGAAATTGCCTTTTGAAAGTGGTAAAATTTCAAAGGTCAGTATGTTTCAATTTTTAGGCCTCAACGATACAAGCATTCTTTATTAATATATAAAGAATTCAAGATGAGTGGGAGGGTATTACCCTATTACCACATCACGGACTTATAAGGAGGTGTGTCTCGTGGCTAAAAAAGTAATTAAAATGGTTAAATTGCAAATTCCTGCTGGTAAAGCGAATCCGGCACCGCCAGTCGGTCCTGCATTAGGTCAAGCTGGTGTAAACATCATGGGATTCTGTAAGGAGTTCAACGCTCGTACAGCAGATCAAGCTGGTCTAATTATTCCTGTTGAAATCACGGTATTTGAAGACCGTTCATTTACATTCATTACAAAAACTCCACCGGCTGCAGTATTGCTTAAGAAAGTAGCTGGTATCGAGTCTGGTTCTGGTGAACCTAACCGTAATAAAGTTGCTACAGTCAAGCGTGATCAAGTGCGCGAGATTGCTGAAACTAAAATGCCTGACCTAAACGCTGCAAGCGTTGAAGCTGCAATGCGTATGGTTGAAGGTACTGCTCGCAGCATGGGTATTGTCATCGAAGACTAATCCATGTAATTGCTATTTGTTTCTACGGGGTTGCGATTGATACTCGCAACCTTTATTCGTGGGAGGTCATTCCGTTAAAACCACAATTTAGGAGGATTTATATCATGGCAAAAAAAGGTAAAAAGTATCTTGAAGCAGCTAAGCTTGTAGAAGTTTCTAAGGCTTATGCTGTAACTGAAGCAATCGAAGTTGCTAAAAAAGCAAACTTCGCAAAATTCGATGCGACTGTTGAAGTTGCTTTCCGTTTAGGCGTAGACCCTAAGAAAGCTGACCAACAAATTCGTGGAGCTGTTGTTCTTCCGAATGGTACTGGTAAAACTCAACGCGTATTAGTATTCGCAAAAGGCGAAAAAGCAAAAGAAGCGGAAGCTGCTGGTGCTGACTACGTTGGCGAATCTGACTACATCAACAAAATCCAACAAGGATGGTTCGAATTCGATGTAATCGTTGCGACTCCAGACATGATGGGTGAAGTTGGTAAACTTGGCCGTGTATTAGGACCTAAAGGTTTAATGCCTAACCCTAAAACTGGCACAGTAACTTTCGATGTAACGAAAGCTGTTAATGAAATCAAAGCTGGTAAAGTTGAATACCGCGTAGATAAAGCTGGTAACATCCATGCTCCAATCGGTAAAGTATCTTTCGAAGATGCTAAACTAGTGGAAAACTTCACTACTATCTATGATACATTATTGAAAGTTAAACCTGCGGCTGCTAAAGGAACTTACATGAAAAACGTTTCTGTAACAACTACAATGGGCCCTGGCGTGAAAGTTGATCCTTCTTCTTTCAAATAAATAATTGACATACCAAAACTATTATTGTTATAATAAGTTTTGTTGTGAATAAATGAATACTATTTGTACCGTAGACAGTAGGTGCTCATTACGAGCTTAATTCCCTGCCGAGGTAATTCGATAATAATAGTCCTTGACTATGACTTTTGAAATTACTGCCTTCATGTCTGCAATAGAGATGAAGGCTTTTTCTTTGAAACGGTATAAATGTTTTCAAGCAAATCTACAGGAGGTGTAAGGATGAACGCAATTATTGAACAAAAGCAAAAAATCGTTGCTGAGATTTCTGAAAAGTTAACTTCAAGCCAATCAACAGTAGTTGTTGACTACCGTGGATTGACTGTTGCTGAAGTAACAGAACTTCGTAAGCAACTTCGTGAAGCTGGCGTTGAGTTTAAAGTTTACAAAAACTCTATGACTCGCCGTGCTGCTGAAAGTGCTGAACTTAGCGCTTTGAACGAATCATTAACAGGTCCAAACGCAATTGCATTCTCAACTGAAGATGTTATTGCGCCAGCAAAAATCCTTAACGATTTTGCGAAAAAACATGAAGCGTTAGAAATCAAAGCTGGAGTTATCGAAGGAAATGTTGCAACTGCTGAAGAAATTAAAGCTCTTGCAGAACTACCTTCACGCGAAGGCCTACTTTCAATGCTACTCAGCGTGCTACAAGCACCTATGCGCGGACTTGCTCTTGCTACAAAAGCTGTTGCAGAGCAAAAAGAAGAACAAGGCGCGTAAGCTAACCGCTTATTTAGCCTGCTGATTCAAAAAAAACCAACCATTTCGAGGAGGAAATAAAAATGACTAAAGATCAAATCATTGAAGCAGTTAAAAACATGACTGTTTTAGAATTAAACGACCTTGTAAAAGCAATCGAAGAAGAATTTGGCGTAACTGCTGCTGCACCTGTAGCTGTAGCTGCTGCTGGTGGCGCTGCTGCTGAAGAAAAAACTGAGTTTGATGTAGTTCTTACATCAGCTGGAGATCAAAAAATCAAAGTTATCAAAGCTGTACGTGAAGTTACAGGTCTTGGACTTAAAGAAGCAAAAGAACTTGTTGACAACACTCCAAAAGCAATCAAAGAAGGCGCTTCTAAAGAAGAAGCTGAAGAAATCAAAGCTAAACTTGAAGAAGTTGGAGCTGGCGTTGAAGTTAAGTAATCTTGCATAAACAAAAAGCTCGCTATCATTGGCGGGCTTTTTTTCTTCATTTTTAAAGAAATGACGGGAACTGGCCGTTAATGGTTTGGTAACGAGGATATCGTTACTGGAACATTCCGGCGTGCAAGCATCCATTCTTCAATTCTCTTCTCTCATTAAATCTTCAATATTCCTTTCTGATAGGGGGAGATGACTCTGACAGAGCATTACTACTCACATAAACCGGATGTCGTAAGCAATCCGAAATTTTGGGATTTCACATTAAAGGGACGTACATTTCGCTTCAAAAGTGATAATGGTGTTTTTTCGAAAAAGGAAGTTGATTTCGGATCGCGTCTTTTGGTTGAGAGTTTCAACCTTAGTGAAGCTGTAGAAGGAAATATTCTCGATGTTGGTTGCGGGTATGGACCGATCGGAATATCGATTGCGGCAGCTTATCCCGATAGAACGATAGAAATGATTGATATAAATAGCCGGGCAGTTGAATTGTCAAAAGAGAATGCTGCTTCTAATGGGATCGCAAATGTGAAGATTTACGAAAGCGATCGTTTTGACAAAGTTGCCTCCAATCAATTCGCAGCGATTCTTACGAACCCTCCCATTCGCGCAGGTAAAAGTGTAGTCCACGAAATTTTAGAAGAAAGCTATCGCAGTTTGGTAGCTGGTGGAGAATTATGGGTTGTCATTCAAAAAAAACAAGGGGCTCCATCCGCAATGGATAAAATGGAGCAATTATTTGGAAATGTTGAAGTGCCTGTTAAGAAAAAAGGTTACTATATACTATTATCCAAAAAGGTTTGACTCTAAATTTTCGCTATGTTAGTATTATAAAATGCATATATATAATTCCGTAACTATGCAATTTTTATACCATTGGTGTATAATCAATGGATAATATGGGAAAAATATATAAATAATAGTTCGTTTTATGAGAAATAGTGGTTTTTAAAATAAAAACCATTTTCTTTTTGTCTATGGAAATGATTCCTTTTCCGAGGCAAATGGATCCTTATAACGCTTGATTTAAGGGGTGAATCAGTTGACAGGTCAACTTGTTCAGTATGGACGACACCGCCAACGTAGAAGTTATGCAAGAATCAGTGAGGTTTTGGACCTTCCGAATCTGATTGAAATTCAAACAGCTTCTTATCAATGGTTTCTAGATGTAGGTTTAAAGGAAATGTTCCAGGATATTTCTCCTATTGAGGATTTTACAGGTAATTTATCGTTAGAATTCATCGATTACAGCTTAGCTGAGCCGAAGTATTCTGTGGAAGAAACAAAAGAACGCGATGTTACGTATTCTGCACCACTTCGTGTGAAAGTGCGCCTTGTTAACAAAGAAACAGGGGAAGTAAAAGACCAAGATGTATTTATGGGCGACTTCCCGCTGATGACTGAAACAGGTACATTTGTCATCAATGGTGCTGAACGGGTAATTGTATCCCAATTAGTGCGCTCACCGAGTGTTTACTACAATGGGAAAATGGATAAAAACGGTAAGCTCGGGTTCTCTGCGACCGTTATTCCTAACCGTGGCGCATGGCTCGAATACGAAACAGACGCCAAGGATGTTGTGTATGTTCGAATCGACCGCACCAGGAAATTACCGATCACGGTATTGATGCGTGCCCTTGGATTCGGAACAGATCAAGAAATCATCGATTTGATCGGTGACAACGAATACCTTCGCAACACTCTTGAAAAGGATAACACCGAGAGTGTGGAAAAAGCATTACTAGAAATCTATGAGCGTCTACGCCCAGGTGAACCGCCTACTGTCGAAAACGCGAAAAGTCTTTTAGTATCACGCTTTTTTGATCCGAAACGTTATGATTTAGCTAATGTAGGCCGTTATAAAATAAACAAAAAACTGCATATTAAGAACCGTTTATTCGGACAACGTATTGCAGAGACTTTGATTGATCCTGAAACGGGAGAAATCATTGTTGAAAAAGGTACAATGCTTGATCGTCGGACTCTTGATAGGATTCTGCCTCATATCGAAGGTGGAATAGGATTCAAAACATTCCATCCATCAGGTGGTGTAGTAGAGGAAGAAACTCTTCTTCAACCTATTAAAGTGTTTGCACCAAACGATGCTGAAGGCGAAAAAGTGATCAATATCATCGGTAATGCTTATGTGACCGACCAGGTCAAAAACATTACACCGGCTGATATCATTTCTTCCATCAGTTATTTCTTTAATTTATTGCATGGTGTGGGAATCACGGATGACATTGACCATTTAGGTAACCGTCGTCTGCGTTCCGTTGGTGAATTGCTGCAGAACCAATTCAGAATTGGTTTATCCCGTATGGAGCGTGTTGTCCGTGAAAGAATGTCCATTCAGGATACGAACACAATCACTCCACAACAACTAATCAACATTCGCCCGGTCATTGCATCCATTAAGGAGTTCTTTGGAAGTTCACAGCTTTCCCAGTTCATGGATCAAACGAACCCATTGGCTGAGTTGACGCATAAACGTCGTCTATCCGCATTGGGACCTGGTGGTCTGACACGTGAGCGTGCTGGCTTTGAAGTGCGTGACGTTCATTATTCCCACTATGGCCGCATGTGTCCGATTGAAACGCCTGAGGGACCGAATATTGGTTTGATTAACTCGTTATCCAGTTTTGCAAAGGTTAACCCATATGGCTTCATTGAAACACCATACCGCCGCGTGGACCCTGAAACAGGTAAAATTACAAGCCAAATCGATTACTTAACAGCTGATGAGGAAGATAACTATGTAGTTGCCCAAGCGAATGTACGACTGTCGGATGACGGCTCATTCCTTGATAACGATGTTGTTGCACGTTTCCGCGGTGAAAATACCGTTGTTCCGCGTGACCGCGTAGATTACATGGATGTCTCTCCTAAACAGGTTGTATCTGCCGCGACTGCATGTATTCCTTTCTTGGAAAACGATGACTCCAACCGTGCCCTTATGGGAGCGAACATGCAACGTCAAGCAGTTCCTTTGCTTCAACCGGAAGCCCCTCGGGTAGGAACGGGTATGGAATATGTTTCAGCGAAAGACTCCGGTGCTGCCGTAATCTGTAAACACCCTGGTATCGTAGAGCACGTTGAATCACGTGAAGTATGGGTACGTAGGATAAGTGAAGTAGACGGGCAGCAAGTAAAAGGAAATCTTGATAAATATCGTCTATTAAAATTCATTCGTTCCAACCAAGGAACGTGCTATAATCAACGCCCTATCGTAAGTGTTGGCGACAATGTCGTAAAAGGTGAAATTCTTGCTGATGGTCCTTCAATGGAAAAAGGTGAGTTGGCACTTGGACGTAACGTATTGGTAGCCTTCATGACATGGGATGGATATAACTATGAAGATGCCATCATCATGAGTGAACGATTGGTTAAAGATGATGTGTACACTTCCATTCATATTGAAGAATATGAATCTGAATCACGCGATACAAAATTAGGGCCTGAAGAAATCACCCGCGATATCCCTAACGTAGGGGAAGATGCGCTTCGTAATCTTGATGAGCGCGGAATTATCCGTGTGGGTGCTGAAGTGAAAGACGGAGACCTTCTCGTTGGTAAAGTCACGCCTAAAGGTGTAACGGAACTGACTGCTGAGGAACGTCTATTACATGCAATCTTCGGTGAAAAAGCACGTGAAGTAAGGGATACATCACTTCGTGTACCTCACGGCGGCGGAGGAATCGTTCTTGATGTTAAAGTATTTAACAGAGAAGACGGCGATGAACTGCCTCCTGGTGTAAACCAACTCGCACGTGTATATATCGTTCAAAAACGTAAAATCCATGAAGGCGATAAAATGGCCGGACGACATGGTAACAAAGGGGTAATCTCCAGGATTCTTCCTGAAGAAGATATGCCTTATCTACCGGACGGCACTCCAGTCGACATCATGTTAAACCCATTGGGTGTACCTTCACGTATGAACATCGGTCAGGTGTTGGAGCTACACTTGGGTATGGCTGCACGCGCACTTGGCATTCATGTAGCATCTCCTGTATTCGATGGTGCCACTGAGGAAGACGTTTGGGGTACGATTGAAGAAGCCGGGATGTCCCGTGATGCAAAAACTGTCCTTTATGATGGCCGTTCAGGTGAAGCATTCGATAACCGTGTATCAGTTGGTGTCATGTACATGATCAAACTGGCGCATATGGTCGATGATAAACTTCATGCACGTTCAACTGGACCTTACTCCCTTGTTACGCAGCAACCACTTGGTGGTAAAGCGCAATTTGGTGGACAGCGTTTCGGTGAGATGGAAGTATGGGCACTTGAAGCTTATGGTGCCGCTTATACATTACAAGAAATCCTAACCGTTAAATCAGATGATGTCGTAGGTCGTGTTAAAACGTACGAAGCGATTGTCAAAGGTGAAAATGTCCCTGAACCAGGCGTTCCTGAGTCATTCAAAGTATTGATTAAGGAGCTTCAAAGTTTAGGATTGGATGTTAAAATCCTCAATGCCGAAGATCGTGAAATCGAAATGCGTGATTTGGAAGATGAAGATGAAGCCAACCAAGCAGACAAATTAAGCCTTGATTCAGAAACTAAAGATATGGTTGCTTCCGAAGTAGGGGCACCTGTCAAAGAATAAAATTAAATATAAACATATCAGTTATATATTACCTGCTCTGACTGGCAGCGAGATGTTCATTAGAAAATCATGCTGCCTTGTTAGAGCCTTATTGATTCAATCAACCATCATCCGGTGTAAGATTGCCTCATAACGTGACGGCAATCAAGGGTTAAACCTGGAGATTAAAAGGGAGGTAGGCCCCTTGTTAGACGTTAATAATTTTGAGTATATGAAAATTGGTCTTGCTTCACCAGACAAGATTCGTTCTTGGTCCCATGGAGAAGTTAAAAAACCAGAAACAATCAACTATCGTACGTTAAAGCCAGAAAAAGACGGTTTATTCTGTGAGAGAATTTTTGGACCTCAAAAGGACTGGGAATGTCATTGCGGAAAATATAAACGTGTTCGTTATAAAGGCGTAGTCTGTGACCGTTGTGGCGTTGAAGTCACCCGTGCTAAGGTGCGTCGTGAGCGTATGGGACATATTGAACTGGCAGCACCAGTTTCACACATATGGTATTTTAAAGGAATTCCTAGCCGTATGGGACTTGTTCTTGATATGTCTCCACGGGCTTTGGAAGAAGTTATTTACTTTGCATCTTACGTAGTAACTGAAACGGGCGATACGACTTTAGAAAAGAAACAGCTTCTTTCTGAAAAGGAATATCGTACATACCGTGAAAAATACGGTAAGAAATTCCAAGCTGCCATGGGTGCGGAAGCTATTAAAAAACTTTTACAAGATATTGATACGGAAAAGGAAGTAGAGTCGTTGAAAGAGGAGCTTAAAACAGCTCAAGGACAACGCAGAACCCGTGCAATCAAACGCTTGGAAGTGCTTGAAGCATTCCGTAACTCCGGAAATGAGCCTTCATGGATGATCCTTGACGTGCTTCCGGTCATTCCACCGGAGCTTCGTCCTATGGTTCAACTTGATGGAGGACGTTTTGCCACATCTGATTTAAATGATTTATATCGCCGTGTTATAAACCGTAATAATCGGTTGAAAAGATTACTGGACCTTGGAGCACCAAGCATTATCGTTCAAAATGAGAAGCGTATGCTGCAAGAAGCTGTCGATGCTCTTATCGATAATGGCCGTCGTGGCCGTCCGGTAACTGGACCAGGTAACCGTCCGTTAAAATCTTTATCTCACATGTTAAAAGGTAAACAAGGTCGTTTCCGTCAAAACCTTCTTGGTAAACGTGTTGATTACTCTGGCCGTTCCGTTATCGTAGTCGGACCAAACTTAAAGATGTACCAATGTGGTCTTCCGAAAGAAATGGCGATTGAATTATTCAAACCATTCGTAATGAAGGAGCTTGTTCAAAGAGGTCTGGCGCATAACATCAAATCCGCTAAGCGCAAAATTGAACGTTTATCTCCTGAAATATGGGATGTCCTAGAAGAAGTTATTAGAGAACACCCAGTACTATTGAACCGTGCACCGACTCTTCATAGACTTGGGATCCAAGCATTTGAACCAACGTTGGTTGAAGGTCGCGCAATTCGTTTGCATCCGCTCGTATGTACAGCTTACAACGCTGACTTTGACGGTGACCAAATGGCGGTCCACGTTCCTCTATCTTCTGAAGCACAAGCCGAAGCACGCATGCTTATGCTTGCAGCACAGAACATTTTGAACCCTAAAGATGGTAAACCTGTCGTTACACCTTCTCAAGATATGGTATTAGGTAACTATTACTTAACGTTGGAAAGAGAAGGCGCTATCGGTGAAGGTATGATCTTTAAAGATACAAGTGAAGCATTACTTGCATACCAAAACGGATATGTACACTTACATTCCCGTTGTGCCGTACATGCATCGTCACTAAATAATGAAACATTCACTGAAGAACAAAACGGCCAACTTCTAATTACGACTGTTGGAAAATTGATCTTCAATGAAATTTTACCTAAATCATTCCCGTATATTAACGAACCGACACGTTATAATCTGGAAACCAAAACTCCAGAGAAATACTTTGTGGAAAAGGGCGCTAATATCCCTGAATTGATTAAGTCCCAACCTGCTATCGATCCTTTCAAGAAGAAAATTCTTGGAAATATCATCGCGGAAGTCTTTAAACGCTTTAAAATTACCGAAACATCCAAAATGCTTGACCGGATGAAAGATCTTGGATTCAAATATTCGACAAAAGCTGGTATTACCGTTGGTGTGGCTGATATTGTCGTTTTAAAAGAAAAACAAGAAATCATTACTGAGGCTCAAACCAAAGTGGATAACGTCTTGAAACAATTCAGACGCGGTCTTATTACTGAGGATGAGCGTTATGATCGCGTCATTTCGATTTGGAGTGCTGCCAAGGATACCATTCAGTCCAAACTTATGGACTCCCTGGACCGACGCAACCCGATCTTCATGATGAGTGATTCCGGTGCCCGTGGTAATGCTTCCAACTTTACGCAGCTTGCTGGTATGCGTGGTTTGATGGCCAACCCGGCTGGACGTATCATTGAATTACCGATCAAATCAAGTTTCCGTGAAGGTTTAACCGTGTTGGAGTACTTCATCTCTACACATGGTGCGCGTAAAGGTCTTGCCGATACAGCGCTTAAAACGGCCGATTCCGGTTACCTTACCCGTCGACTTGTTGACGTTGCCCAAGATGTCATCATCCGTGATGACGATTGTGGAACGGACCGCGGCTTGAAAATTTCAGCCTTGAGAGAGGGTACTGAAATAATTGAGCATCTTGAAGAGCGTCTAGTTGGCCGTTATGCAAGAAAAGCGATCAGACATCCAGAAACAAATGAAGTAATCGTGGCTGAAAACGATCTTATTACTGAAGATCTTGCTAACTATATTGAATCACTTGGAATCGAAACAGCATGGATCCGTTCTGCCTTTACATGTAACACCAGCCATGGTGTATGTAAAAAATGTTATGGACGCAACTTGGCTACCGGTCAAGAAGTTGAAGTGGGCGAAGCAGTCGGTATCATTGCCGCTCAATCAATCGGAGAACCTGGTACACAGTTGACGATGCGTACATTCCATACAGGTGGGGTTGCTGGGGACGATATCACTCAAGGTCTTCCTCGTATCCAAGAAATATTTGAAGCAAGAAATCCTAAAGGTCAAGCTGTCATTTCCGAAATTGAAGGAACGATTGTTTCCATCAATGAAATTCGGGATAAACAACAGGAAATCGTTGTTCAAGGTGCTGTTGAATCACGCACATATACTGCGCCGTACACAGCACGTTTAAGAGTAACTGTTGATACACCTGTCCGTCGTGGTGAAGAGTTGACAGAGGGTTCCATCGATCCGAAAGAATTGTTGAAGGTTACAGACGTGCTTACTGTTCAGGAATACCTGCTTCATGAAGTTCAAAAAGTATACCGGATGCAAGGTGTTGAAATCGGTGATAAGCACATCGAGGTAATGGTTAGACAAATGATGCGTAAAGTCCGTGTGCTTGATGCAGGTGAAACTGAAGTGCTTCCAGGAACATTATTGGATGTCAACCAGTTCACTACTGCAAACACTGATGCATTGCTGACCAACAAATTACCGGCTACAGGCCGTCCTGTATTGCTAGGTATCACAAAAGCATCTCTTGAAACGGATTCCTTCTTGTCCGCCGCGTCATTCCAAGAAACAACTAGGGTCTTGACTGATGCAGCAATAAAAGGAAAACGTGATGAATTGCTTGGGCTTAAAGAAAATGTCATCATCGGTAAACTTGTCCCTGCAGGAACGGGAATGCTTAGATACAGAAAAGCAAACCCTGTCGTTGTTGACGAAAGTGCCGATACAGTAACAGTGGATTAATGGAAAAAGGACCAGCTCAATAATTTAAACTGAAAACCACACTCCCGTTTCCTATTGGAGGAGATGAAGGATCAGAATTTATTGAGCTGGTCTCTCTTATTACTAAAGGCCAGCTGAAAAGCCTATGAGAATTTGATAATTTCCGTTTGGGAAAATTGAAAATCTTAATAGAATTATGTAAGGAAAACCTTTTGCTTGAATTATTTCTTTGAAAGAAGTTGACAGTATCCGACTTATAATGATACTATAGCAAAGGTGCTCCTATGTTACCCTGTAACTTTGGAGGATATGGACCATGTCTTATGAAAAAGTAATACAGGCAAAGTCAGTGATTATAGGGACGAAGCAAGCAGTTAGAGCTCTTAAAAACAATTTAATTCAAGAAGTTATCATCGCTGATGATGCAGATATATACTTGACTGGGCGTGTCGTTGAGACCGCCAAAGAATTGGATGTTCCTATCACATATGTTGATTCGATGAGAATGCTTGGCAAAGCATGTGGTATTGATGTCGGAGCAGCAACTGTTGCCATTAAAAAGTAAAAATGTTTTTGCAATAATATTTGCAAAGACTTTGTTTTTACCCATTTATGAACCACCTGGATGTGTGGTACTAGAAATGAAAACGTGAAGGGAGGAAAAATGTAATGCCTACTATTAATCAATTAGTGCGTAAAGGACGCGAGTCTAAAGAGGTTAATTCAAAATCTCCAGCACTTAACAAAGGCTACAACAGCTTTAAAAAAGCACAAACTAACGTATCATCTCCGCAAAAACGTGGTGTTTGCACTCGTGTGGGTACTATGACACCGAAAAAACCAAACTCCGCGTTACGTAAATATGCGCGTGTGCGTTTAACAAACGGTATCGAGGTAACAGCTTATATCCCAGGTATCGGTCACAACCTACAAGAACACAGCGTGGTTCTTATCCGTGGCGGACGTGTAAAAGATTTACCAGGGGTACGTTACCATATCGTACGTGGTGCTCTTGATACAGCTGGAGTTAACAATCGTATGCAAGGCCGTTCTAAATACGGTACTAAGCGTCCGAAAGCAGCAAAAAAATAATCTAAAACCAAAATTGAACTTTCTTGAAAGGAGGAAATATAATGCCTCGTAAAGGACCTGTAACGAAAAGAGACGTATTACCAGATCCAATATATAATTCAAAACTTGTGACTCGCTTAATCAACAAATTAATGGTTGATGGACAAAGAGGTAAATCACAAAAAATTCTTTACTCTGCATTTGATTTAATCAAAGAACGTACTGGCAATGAGCCGATCGAAGTTTTCGATCAAGCACTTAAAAACATCATGCCTGTACTAGAAGTAAAAGCACGCCGTGTGGGTGGAGCTAACTACCAAGTACCAGTTGAGGTGCGTCCAGACCGTAAATCGACTCTAGGACTTCGTTGGTTAGTAAACTACTCTCGCCTTCGTGGAGAAAAAACGATGGAAGAGCGTTTAGCTTATGAAATCATGGATGCTGCCAACAATACTGGAGCAGCAGTTAAGAAACGTGAAGATACACACAAAATGGCTGAAGCCAACAAAGCTTTCGCACATTATCGCTGGTAAGATTAATCACTATAAAATCCTTATAGAAGGAAGGAGAAAGACAAATGGCAAGAGAGTTCTCCTTAGCAAACACTCGTAATATCGGTATCATGGCTCACATCGATGCTGGTAAAACGACAACAACAGAACGTGTTCTATATTATACTGGTAAAATTCACAAAATCGGTGAAACGCACGAAGGTGCTTCACAAATGGACTGGATGGAACAGGAACAAGAACGCGGAATCACGATCACTTCCGCTGCAACAACTGCGCAGTGGAAAGGTCACCGTGTAAACATCATCGATACACCGGGACACGTAGACTTCACAGTTGAAGTTGAACGTTCTTTGCGCGTACTTGATGGAGCTGTAGCTGTACTTGATGCCCAATCAGGTGTTGAGCCTCAAACTGAAACGGTTTGGCGCCAAGCTACAACTTATGGTGTACCACGTGTCGTATTCGTAAATAAAATGGACAAAATCGGTGCAGACTTCTTGTATTCAGTTGGAACTATCCACGATCGTTTACAAGCTAACGCTCACCCAGTTCAGTTACCAATCGGAGCAGAGGATCAATTCTCTGCAATCATTGACCTAATTGAAATGAAAACTCATTTCTACGGTAATGACCTAGGAACTGATATCACTATCGGTGAAATTCCTGAAGAACACCGGGAATTAGCTGAAGAATACCGTGAAAAGTTAATTGAAGCAGTAGCAGAAGTTAATGAAGACTTAATGGAAAAATACCTTGGCGGCGAAGAAATCAGCATTGCTGAATTAAAAGCAGCCATCCGTACAGCAACCGTTAATGTTGAATTCTTCCCAGTTATCTGCGGATCGGCTTTCAAAAACAAAGGTGTTCAATTAATGCTTGATAACGTTATCGACTTCCTTCCTTCTCCATTGGATGTACCAGCTATCAAAGGTACATTACCGGATTCAGAAGATGAAGTTGAACGTCATTCAGATGATTCTGAACCGTTCTCTGCTTTAGCGTTTAAAGTTATGACTGACCCTTACGTTGGTAAACTTACATTCTTCCGTGTGTACTCTGGTACACTAGAATCAGGATCTTATGTAATCAACTCAACTAAAGGAAAACGTGAGCGTATTGGACGTATCCTTCAAATGCACGCAAACAGCCGTGAAGAAATTTCTACTGTATATGCAGGAGATATCGCAGCAGCCGTTGGTTTGAAAGATACTACAACTGGAGATACTCTATGTGATGACAAGAACCAAGTAATTCTTGAGTCCATGGTATTCCCAGAGCCAGTTATCTCTCTATCAGTTGAGCCGAAATCAAAAGCAGACCAAGACAAAATGTCTCAAGCTTTACAAAAGCTTCAAGATGAAGATCCAACATTCCGTGCGCATACTGACCAAGAAACTGGTCAAACGATCATCGCTGGTATGGGTGAACTTCACTTGGACATCCTTGTTGACCGTATGCGTCGCGAATTCAAAGTGGAAGCAAACGTTGGTGCTCCTCAAGTAGCATACCGTGAAACTTTCCGTGGCTCAGCTAAAGTTGAAGGTAAATTCGTTCGCCAATCTGGTGGTCGTGGACAATTCGGACACGTATGGATCGAATTTGGTCCAAACGAAGAAGGTAAAGGATTCGAATTTGAAAATGCTATCGTCGGTGGTGTAGTACCACGTGAATATATCCCTGCTGTACAAGCTGGATTAGTTGATTCACTTGACCGTGGTGTACTTGCTGGTTACCCGCTAGTCGACATCAAAGCTAAATTATTCGACGGATCTTACCATGACGTTGACTCCAATGAAATGGCATTTAAAATCGCTGCATCTATGGCACTTAAAAATGCAGCATCTAAATGTAGTCCTGTCATCCTTGAACCGATCATGAAAGTGGAAGTAGTTATTCCAGAAGATTATCTAGGCGACATCATGGGAGATATCACATCTCGTCGTGGTCGTGTAGAAGGTATGGAAGCTCGCGGTAACACGCAAATGGTTAAAGCGATGGTTCCACTATCTGAAATGTTCGGATATGCTACATCTTTACGTTCTAACACTCAAGGACGCGGAACATTCTCTATGCACTTCGATCATTATGAAGAAGTACCTAAGAGCATTTCTGAAGAAATCATCAAAAAAAATAAAGGTGAATAATTGATTTTCATCTCTTATTAAAGTATAACTATCTTATGTAAGCTGTGATGGAAGAATTAGTCTTCTTTCACAGCCCCTATATACTTAATTTTTTATTTATAATTTTAAGGAGGAATTCCTAATGGGAAAAGCTAAATTTGATCGTTCAAAACCGCACGTTAACGTTGGAACAATTGGTCACGTTGACCATGGTAAAACAACTCTAACTGCTGCAATCACAACTGTACTTGCTAAATCTGGTGGAGCTGAAGCTCGCGCTTATGACCAAATCGATGGTGCTCCAGAAGAAAGAGAACGTGGTATCACAATCTCTACTGCACACGTTGAGTACGAAACAGCTACTCGTCACTATGCACACGTTGACTGCCCAGGACATGCTGACTATGTTAAAAACATGATCACAGGTGCTGCACAAATGGACGGCGGAATCCTAGTAGTATCTGCTGCTGATGGCCCAATGCCACAAACTCGTGAGCACATCCTTCTTTCTCGTCAAGTAGGTGTACCATACCTAGTAGTATTCATGAACAAATGCGACATGGTAGATGACGAAGAACTTCTTGAATTAGTAGAAATGGAAATCCGTGATCTACTATCTGAATACGAATTCCCTGGCGATGACATTCCAGTTATCAAAGGATCTGCCCTAAAAGCTCTTCAAGGAGACGCTGCTTGGGAAGAAAAAATCCATGAATTAATGACAGCTGTTGACGAGTACATCCCAGAACCAACTCGTGACACTGACAAGCCATTCATGATGCCAGTTGAGGATGTATTCTCAATCACTGGTCGTGGAACAGTTGCAACTGGTCGTGTTGAGCGTGGACAAGTTAAAGTCGGTGACGTTGTTGACATCATCGGTTTCAACGAAGAGTCTAAACCAACAACTGTAACTGGTGTTGAAATGTTCCGTAAACTTCTTGACTATGCTGAAGCTGGTGACAACATCGGTGCACTTCTTCGTGGTGTATCCCGTGAAGATATCCAACGTGGACAAGTTCTTGCGAAACCAAGCACTATCACTCCACACACAAAGTTCAAAGCTGAAGTTTATGTTCTTTCTAAAGAAGAAGGTGGACGTCACACTCCATTCTTTACAAACTACCGTCCTCAGTTCTACTTCCGTACAACTGACGTAACTGGTATTTGTAACCTTCCTGAAGGCGTAGAAATGGTTATGCCTGGAGATAACATCGAAATGACTGTAGAACTTATCGCTCCAATCGCTATCGAAGAAGGTACTAAATTCTCTATCCGTGAGGGTGGACGTACTGTAGGCGCTGGCGTAGTTGCTACAATCCAAGAATAATTGATTGATAAAACAATATTGGAAGGGACGCCTTCCGGAAGAAGCAGATGGGACGCCATCTGCTTCTTTTTTATTTGTAAAGAATATTCATTCTTTCTTCTATAATAACTGGAGTTTATTTAATGGGTTTCTTGATAATTACAAATGAAGAAAATGGATACGAAAGACCTCGTAGAATGTACTTGTAAATACTTGTGATAGTATGTATAATAATAAAAGTGTGTTGCACAAGAAAAAATATAAGTTTGACTTGCATTTCACTTGTGTTATATGTATAATAGACAATGTTGGTCTTTGACTGCGATGATATGGAAGGTTGCTGACACACCCGGCCGCTTTGCCATGGCGAGTGTGTGGGAAATTTCCATTGAGAAGGTCTATTTTAAAATAGGCGAAAAGGAGGGAAAATTATGGCAAAACAAAAAATTCGTATCCGTTTAAAAGCATATGATCACAGAATCCTTGATCAATCTGCTGAGAAAATTGTTGAAACTGCAAAACGTTCTGGTGCGGCTGTATCTGGTCCGATTCCATTACCTACTGAAAGATCGGTATACACGATCCTACGTGCGGTTCATAAATACAAAGATTCTCGTGAACAATTCGAAATGCGTACGCATAAACGTCTAATCGACATCGTTAACCCAACTCCACAAACAGTTGACTCATTGATGCGTTTAGATTTACCATCAGGCGTTGACATTGAAATTAAATTATAATTCATATAAATATGAACAATTACTCTAGGAGGTGTGACTTATGACCAAAGGAATCTTAGGAAGAAAAATCGGTATGACTCAAGTTTTTGCTGAAAACGGTGAACTTATTCCGGTAACAGTTATCGAAGCTGCTAATAACGTGGTTCTTCAAAAGAAAACTGTTGAAACTGATGGCTATGAAGCAGTTCAAGTTGGTTTTGAAAACAAACGTGAAAAGCTTTCTAACAAACCTGAAAAGGGCCATGTTGAAAAAGCAAATACTACTCCTAAGCGCTTCATTCGCGAATTCCGCGGAACGGATCTTACTGAATATGAGATCGGTCAAGAAGTCAATGTTAGTATTTTCGCTGAAGGCGATTTAGTAGATGTATCAGGAATTTCAAAAGGTAAAGGTTTCCAAGGCTCTATCAAGCGTCATGGACAATCTCGCGGACCTATGTCTCATGGTTCTCGTTACCACCGTCGCCCAGGTTCAATGGGTCCTGTAGCTCCAAACCGCGTATTCAAAGGTAAACTTTTACCAGGACGTATGGGTGGAGATCAAATCACTGTTCAAAACTTAGCTATCGTTAAAGTTGATGTTGAACGTAACCTACTATTGATCAAAGGTAATGTACCTGGTGCTAGAAAAGCATTGATCAAAGTTAAATCTGCTGTTAAAGCAAAGTAATTTCTGAGAAAGGAGGAGCAATAGAATGCCAAAAGTTACATTGTTCAACCAAACAGGTTCACAAGTTGGCGACATCGAACTAAATGAATCCATCTTTGGTATCGAACCTAATAATCACGTATTATTTGAAGCAATCATCATGCAACGAGCTTCCTTACGTCAAGGAACTCATAAAGTTAAAAACCGTTCTGAAGTTGCAGGCGGTGGACGTAAACCTTGGAAACAAAAAGGAACTGGACGTGCGCGTCAAGGTTCTATCCGTTCTCCACAATGGCGTGGCGGTGGCGTTGTTTTTGGACCAACTCCAAGATCTTACGCTTACAAGCTACCTAAAAAGGTACGTCGTTTAGCTATTAAATCTGCATTGTCTGCAAAGGCATTGGAAGAGAACATTTTGGTACTTGAAAGCTTGTCTTTCGAAGCTCCAAAAACAAAAGAGTTTGTAGCGGTACTTAAAAACCTTTCTGTAGATACTAAAACGTTAGTGGTTACTGACGGTTTAGATGAGAAAGTTGCTCTTTCTGCACGTAACATCCCTGGTGTTACTGTAGTTGAAGCTGATGGTCTTAATGTTCTTGATGTTGTTTCACACAACAAATTGATCTTGACTAAATCAGCTGTCGAAAAAGTAGAGGAGGTGCTTGCATAATGGATGCACGCGATATCATTAAGCGCCCCGTAATCACTGAACGCTCTTCAGACATAATGGCTGAAAAGAAATATACTTTTGAAGTTGATGTTAGAGCTAATAAAACTCAAGTTAAAGATGCTGTTCAAGAAATTTTCGGCGTTAAAGTTGAGAAAGTAAACATCATGAACTACAAAGGTAAATTCAAACGCATGGGCAAACATGCAGGCTATACTAACAAGCGCCGTAAAGCTATTGTTAAATTAACTGCTGACAGCAAAGAAATCGAGCTATTCGAGGCTTAATTCATTAGAGAAGGAGGGAAATACAAATGGCGATTAAGAAGTATAAACCTACCTCTAACGGTCGACGTAATATGACAACTTCCGATTTTGCTGAGATCACTACAGACAAACCGGAAAAATCATTACTTGCTCCTTTACACAGCAAAGGCGGCCGTAATAACCAAGGTAAGTTAACAGTTCGTCATCAAGGTGGCGGCCACAAGCGTCAATACCGTATCATCGATTTCAAACGGAATAAAGATGGTATACCAGGACGCGTTGCTACTATTGAGTACGATCCAAATCGTTCTGCAAACATTGCATTAATTAATTACGTTGATGGAGAAAAACGTTATATCCTAGCTCCGAAAAACCTAGAAGTAGGTTTGGAAGTTATGTCAGGTCCAGAAGCTGACATCAAAGTGGGTAACGCACTACCTCTAATTAACATCCCAGTTGGTACAGTAATTCATAACATCGAGCTTAAACCAGGAAAAGGTGGACAATTAGTCCGTTCAGCAGGTACTTCTGCTCAAGTACTTGGTAAAGAAGGCCGTTATGTACTTGTACGTTTAAACTCAGGTGAGGTTCGTATGATTCTTGCTACTTGCCGTGCTTCAATCGGTCAAGTCGGTAATGAACAACATGAACTTATCAACATTGGTAAAGCTGGCCGTAACCGTTGGTTAGGTAAACGCCCAACAGTTCGTGGATCTGTAATGAACCCGAATGATCACCCACACGGTGGTGGTGAAGGTAAAGCGCCAATCGGACGTAAATCACCAATGTCTCCATGGGGTAAACCTACTCTTGGATTCAAAACTCGTAAGAAGAAAAATAAATCCGATAAATTTATCGTACGTCGTCGTAAAAAATAACGGGATTGAGCTACGGTTCATAAATAGAACCGTAGAACAGTCACGAAGGGAGGTACTCGCATGGGTCGTAGCTTAAAAAAAGGGCCTTTTGTTGATGATCATTTATTGGTAAAAGTTGAAAAATTAAATGAAGCTGACAAGAAACAGGTAGTAAAAACTTGGTCTCGTCGCTCAACAATCTTCCCGCAATTCATCGGACACACAATCGCCGTTTATGACGGTCGTAAGCACGTGCCGGTTTATGTAACAGAAGATATGGTAGGTCACAAACTAGGCGAATTCGCGCCTACACGCACTTATAAAGGTCACGCAAGTGATGACAAGAAAACAAGACGTTAATGAGAGGAGGGCATCTCATGCAAGCTAAAGCTGTCGCTAAAACAGTTCGTATTGCTCCTCGTAAAGTGCGTTTAGTCGCAGATTTAATTCGAGGAAAACAAGTAGGTGAAGCAGTAGCGATTCTTCGCTTAACACCAAAATCTGCTTCTCCAGTCGTAGAAAAAATTCTGAAATCTGCTATCGCAAATGCAGAACATAACTACGAAATGGATATTAATAACCTAGTCGTTTCAGAAGCATACGTTAATGAAGGACCAACATTAAAACGTTTCCGTCCTCGCGCTCAAGGTCGTGCGAGTGCAATTAACAAACGTACTAGTCATATTACAATCGTTGTATCAGAAAAGAAGGAGGGGTAATCTGTGGGTCAAAAGGTAAATCCAATCGGTATGCGTATCGGGATAATCCGTGACTGGGAATCCAAATGGTACGCTGATAAAGACTACGCAGTTCTTTTGCATGAAGACATCAAAGTTCGTGAATATATCGCGAAACGTCTAAATGATGCTTCTGTTTCAAAAGTTGAAATCGAGCGTGCAGCTAACCGTATCAATGTATCTGTCCACACTGCTAAACCAGGAATGGTTATCGGTAAAGGCGGTACTGAGGTCGAAGCACTTCGTAAAGCTTTGAACCAGTTGACTGGCAAAAGAGTTCATATCAATATCATCGAAATTAAAAGAGCAGATCTTGACGCAAAATTGGTTGCAGAAAACATCGCTCGTCAATTAGAAAACCGCGTTTCATTCCGTCGTGCTCAAAAGCAAGCTATCCAACGTACTATGCGTTCTGGAGCAAAAGGAATCAAAACTCAAGTTTCTGGTCGTCTTGGCGGTGCTGATATTGCTCGTGCTGAACATTACAGCGAAGGAACAGTTCCACTTCACACACTTCGTGCAGACATAGACTATGCTCATGCTGAAGCAGATACTACTTACGGTAAGCTAGGCGTGAAAGTTTGGATCTACCGTGGAGAAGTTCTTCCTACTAAGAAGAAATCTGAGGAAGGAGGAAAATAATATGTTATTGCCAAAACGCGTAAAATACCGTCGTGAACACCGCGGTAAGATGAGAGGGATGGCTAAGGGCGGCACTGAAGTTCACTTCGGAGAATTTGGACTTCAAGCTCAAGAAGCTTCCTGGATCACGAACCGTCAAATCGAAGCAGCTCGTATTGCGATGACTCGTTATATGAAACGTGGAGGGAAAGTTTGGATCAAAATCTTCCCAAGCAAACCTTACACAGCTAAGCCGCTTGAAGTACGGATGGGTTCCGGTAAAGGTGCTCCTGAAGGATGGGTAGCAGTTGTTAAACCGGGCAAAGTTATGTTTGAAATCTCTGGTGTATCTGAAGAGGTGGCAAGAGAAGCATTGCGCCTTGCAGCACACAAACTTCCAATCAAATGCAAGTTTGTAAAAAGAGAGGAAATTGGTGGTGAAACAAATGAAAGCTAATGAAATCAAAGATCTAACCACTGCTGAAATTGAACAAAAACTAAAATCTCTTAAAGAAGAACTATTTAATCTTCGTTTCCAGTTAGCTACTGGACAACTTGAAAATACAGCTCGCATCCGTGAAGTTCGCAAATCGATTGCTCGTATGAAAACAGTTGTTCGTCAAAGAGAAATCGGTGTCACTAATCGATAATGAATGGAGGTTTGCAGAATGAGCGAACGCAACCAACGCAAAATCTACACTGGACGCGTAGTATCCGACAAAATGGATAAAACAGTTACAGTTGTTGTAGAGACCTATAAAAAGCATTCTTTATACGGTAAACGCGTGAAATATTCTAAAAAGTTTAAAGCTCATGACGAGCTAAACGAAGCTAAAGCAGGCGACGTAGTACGTATCATGGAAACTCGTCCACTTTCAGCTACAAAACGCTTCCGTCTTGTAGAAGTAGTAGAAAAAGCAGTAATCATTTAATCTAGTTCGGATTAAGCTAATTCCGAAGGGAGGTACCGTACATGATTCAACAAGAATCTCGTTTAAAAGTCGCTGACAATTCAGGTGCTCGTGAAGTGCTAACAATTAAAGTCCTAGGTGGTTCAGGCCGTAAGACTGCAAACATCGGTGATATCATCGTTTGTACAGTTAAACAGGCAACACCAGGAGGCGTTGTTAAAAAAGGTGAAGTCGTTAAGGCTGTTGTTGTCCGTACAAAACGTGGTATGCGTCGTCCTGACGGTTCTTACATTCGTTTCGATGAAAACGCATGTGTAATTATCCGTGACGATAAGAGCCCACGTGGAACACGTATTTTTGGACCTGTTGCTCGTGAATTACGTGACAATAGTTTCATGAAGATCGTTTCTCTTGCTCCAGAAGTTCTATAATATGTAAAATTTGTATAAAGCCTTTCAAGGAGGTGCCAAGCTAATGCATGTTAAAAAAGGTGACAAAGTCGTAGTCATCTCTGGTAAGGACAAAGGCAAACAAGGAACAATTCTTTCTGCATATCCGAAACAAAATCGTGTACTTGTTGAAGGAATTAACATCGTGAAAAAGCATTCAAAGCCATCTCAACTTAATCCACAAGGTGGAATTATCAGTAAAGAAGCTGCTATTCACGTATCCAATGTAATGCCACTTGATCCTAAATCAGGTAAACCGACTCGTGTTGGATATAAGATCGAAAATGGTAAAAAAGTACGCGTAGCTAAAATATCAGGTGAATCTTTAGATAAATAAGTCATAAATGAAGGGAGGTACACTAAGCAATGAGCCGCCTTAAAGAAAAATTCAAAAGTGAAATTACACCGTCATTGATGGGTAAATTCAACTATCAATCAGTAATGCAAGTACCAAACATTGAGAAAATCGTTATTAACATGGGTGTGGGTGACGCAGTTTCTAACTCGAAAGCTTTAGATACAGCTGTTGAAGAACTTACATTGATCACAGGTCAAAAACCAGTTATAACAAAAGCAAAAAAATCAATCGCAGGTTTCCGTTTGCGTGAAGGTATGCCTATCGGAGCGAAAGTTACATTACGTGGTGAGCGTATGTATCAATTCCTTGATAAGCTAGTATCTGTATCTTTACCGCGTGTACGTGATTTCCGCGGCGTTTCAAAGAAATCCTTTGACGGACGTGGAAACTATACATTAGGCGTTAAAGAACAACTTATCTTCCCTGAGATTGATTACGATAAAGTGAGCAAAGTTCGTGGTATGGACATCGTTATCGTAACGACTGCCAACACTGACGAAGAAGCTCGTGAACTACTTACTCAAGTTGGAATGCCGTTCCAAAAGTAATCTCTAAATAAAGGGAGGCGAAATCGTGGCTAAAAAGTCTATGATCGTAAAGCAAAAACGCGAACAGAAGTTTAAAGTACAAGAATATACACGTTGCGAACGTTGCGGACGTCCACATTCTGTATTACGTAAATTTAAACTTTGTCGTATTTGTTTCCGCGAACTTGCATATAAAGGACAAATTCCTGGCGTTAAAAAAGCTAGCTGGTAAAACCCGAGTTTGGGAAGGAGGTAAAATATAATGGTCATGACAGATCCTATTGCAGATATGCTTACTCGCATCCGTAATGCGAATATGGTTCGTCACGAAAAACTGGAAGTTCCTGCTTCAAAGATCAAAAAGGAAATTGCTGAGATCTTAAAAAGTGAAGGCTTCGTACGTGACTTTGAATTAATCGAAGACAACAAACAAGGTATCATCCGTATCTTCTTAAAATACGGTGCAAACAACGAACGTGTTATCACTGGTCTAAAACGTATCAGCAAACCTGGTTTGCGTGTATATGCAAAAACTGGAGAGGTACCACGCGTTCTTAACGGTTTAGGTATCGCAATTGTTTCTACTTCTCACGGAGTTTTAACAGACAAAGAAGCTCGCTCTAAACAAGTTGGCGGAGAAGTTTTAGCATACGTTTGGTAATACATTTTCACAAGAATGGAGGTGCACATTATGTCTCGTATAGGTAAAAAACCTATTGAAATCCCTGCAGGCGTAACAGTTACTGTTACTGGAAGTGAAGTAACTGTTAAAGGACCTAAAGGTGAATTATCTAGATCATTCAGTCCTGACCTTTCAATCGTTGTTGAAGAGAACGTGTTAACTGTAACACGCCCGTCTGACGAGAAGACTCACCGTTCTTTACACGGTACTACTCGCGCGCTTATCTCTAACATGATTGAAGGTGTATCAACAGGTTTCGTAAAATCACTTGAACTTATTGGGGTTGGGTACCGTGCACAAAAGCAAGGTAACAAGCTTATCCTTAACGTAGGATATTCCCACCCTGTAGAAATAGAGCCAGAAGCTGGCGTTGAAGTCGAAGTTCCTTCTAATACAAAAGTAATCGTAAAAGGTGCAAGCAAAGAACGTGTAGGAGCATTAGCAGCTAATATCCGTGATGTTCGCCCGCCTGAACCGTATAAAGGTAAAGGTATCCGTTACGAAGGCGAATTCGTTCGTCGTAAAGAAGGTAAAACAGGTAAGTAATGCCGCATAAGTAAACGAAAGGAGTGACGTAAATGATTACGAAGCTTGATAAAAATGCTACTCGTCAGAAAAGACATGCGCGTGTACGTGCTAAGCTTTCTGGAACAGAAGCTCGTCCTCGTTTAAATGTGTTTCGTTCAAACAAACACATTTACGCACAATTAATTGACGATGCAAAAGGCGTAACATTGGCAAGTGCTTCAACTCTTGATAAAGAGATCGGTATCGAAGCAGGTAGCAATGCTGAAGCAGCTCAAAAAGTTGGCGAACTTATTGCGAAACGTGCTGTTGAAAAAGGTTTCAAAGCTGTGGTTTTTGACCGCGGTGGTTACCTCTTCCATGGTCGTGTTAAAGCATTGGCTGACGCTGCTCGTGAAAACGGCTTAGAATTTTAATGGATAAGGAGGGACATAACAGATGCGTAGCATTGATCCTAATAAATTAGAACTTGAAGAACGCGTAGTTACAGTAAATCGTGTAGCTAAAGTTGTTAAAGGCGGACGTCGTTTCCGTTTCACTGCACTAGTTGTTGTTGGTGATAAAAATGGTCATGTTGGATTTGGTACTGGTAAAGCTCAAGAAGTTCCGGATGCTATCCGTAAAGCTATTGAGGATGCTAAGAAAAATCTAATTACTGTACCAATGGTTGGTACTACTATTCCTCACCTTGTGAACGGTCGCTATGGCGCAGGTCACATTCTATTGAAACCAGCTTCTGAAGGTACAGGAGTAATTGCTGGTGGTCCTGTTCGTGCGGTACTTGAATTAGGCGGAGTTAGCGATATCTTGTCTAAATCACTAGGTACTAATACACCTATTAATATGGTTCGCGCAACAATTGAAGGATTGAAGCAATTGAAACGTGCTGAAGACGTAGCTAAGTTACGTGGAAAATCAGTACAAGAACTGTTAGGATAAGGAGGGAAATCGAATTATGGCTAATAAATTAGAAATCACCCTCACTCGCAGCTTGATTGGTCGTCCTGAAGATCAACGTGTTACAGTTAACACTTTGGGTTTACGCAAAATGCATCAAACGGTTGTTCAAGAAGATAACCCTGCGATTCGCGGTATGATTACCAAAGTTGCTCATCTTGTTACTGTAAAAGAACAATAAAATAATTTTTAACTTAACAAGGAGGTGCCAACATGAAACTTCATGAGTTAAAAGCTGCAGAAGGTTCTCGTAAAGAACGTAAACGTAAAGGTCGCGGTATTGGATCTGGTAACGGTAAAACAGCAGGTAAAGGACACAAAGGACAAAACGCTCGCTCCGGCGGCGGTGTGCGTCTTGGATTTGAAGGGGGTCAAACTCCTCTATTCAGACGTTTACCTAAACGTGGATTTACCAACATCAACCGTAAAGACTATGCTATCGTGAACCTTGATACGTTAAATCTTTTCGAAGACGGTACTGAAGTAACACCAGCTCTTCTACTTGAGACTGGCGTTGTAAGTAAAGAAAAAGCAGGAATCAAGATTCTTGCCAAAGGAAGCATTGAGAAAAAGCTTACTGTTAAAGCTCACAAATTCTCGTCTACTGCTAAAGAAGCTATCGAAGCTGCTGGCGGTAATACAGAGGTGATCTAATGTTTCGCACGATCTCCAATTTTATGCGCGTGGGTGAAATAAGGAATAAGATTATTTTTACCCTTCTAATGTTAATCGTCTATCGCATCGGTACATTTATACCTGTACCGCATGTGAATGCCGATTTTCTCGCTGAACAGGACCAGCTGAGCGTCATCGGGCTTTTAAACACCTTTGGCGGCGGGGCACTGCAAAACTTTTCCATTTTAGCGATGGGTATCATGCCGTACATCACGGCATCCATTATCGTTCAGCTGCTACAGATGGATGTTGTTCCTAAGTTCACTGAATGGTCTAAACAAGGGGAAGCAGGGCGCCGTAAATTAGCGCAATTCACTCGTTACTTCACTATTATCCTAGGATTTATCCAAGCAGTTGGAATGTCCTATGGGTTCAATAATATGTCAGGTGGACAGTTGATTGAAAATCCTGGAATTGCAACATACTTGCTTATTGCGACTGTCTTAACGGCAGGAACAGCTTTTCTTTTGTGGTTAGGGGAGCTGATCACTGCTAAGGGTGTGGGTAATGGGATTTCCATCATTATCTTTGCTGGTATCGTAGCTAGTTTGCCTACTACGGCAAATCAGATTTACGCACAGCAATTTGAAAATGCCGGTGATCAATTATTCTTACGAATCATAACGATTATCCTCATAGTTTTAGCAGTATTAGCAATCGTGGTTGCTGTTATCTTCATTCAGCAGGCATTACGTAAAATTCCTATTCAGTATGCGAAACGTGCTGCGGTAGGTCGTACGCAAATGGGTGGCCAGTCTACTCATTTACCATTGAAAGTAAATGCTGCGGGGGTTATTCCGGTAATCTTTGCAATGGCATTTATTATTACTCCCACTACAATCGCTTCTTTCTTTGGAAAGAACAGCGTGACTAGCTGGATATCAACAAATCTTGATTACACCAAACCAATTGGTATGATCATATATGTTGCTCTTATCATTGCTTTTGCGTATTTTTATGCTTTCATTCAGGTTAATCCTGAACAAATGGCTGAGAATTTGAAAAAGCAAGGTGGCTATGTGCCGGGGATTCGTCCAGGTAAGAGTACACAAGAATATTTAACACGTGTTTTATACCGTTTGACGTTTGTAGGCTCGATATTCTTGGCCATCATTGCCGTTTTACCGGTATTTTTCATTAAGCTTGCTGATCTACCTCAATCTGCACAGATTGGTGGTACCAGTTTGCTGATCGTAGTCGGGGTTGCCCTTGATACGATGAAGCAGCTGGAATCACAACTTGTGAAGAGACACTATAAAGGCTTTATAAAGTAATGAGTTTTGGGAACGGCTTGTTCCCTTTACCCATTATAGAGTTTGAGGGGGAAGAAAATTGAATCTAGTGTTAATGGGTCTGCCGGGTGCTGGTAAAGGCACTCAAGCTGAACAAATCGTAGAAAAATATAATATCCCTCATATCTCTACTGGAGATATGTTCCGAACAGCTATCAAAGATGGAACAGACCTAGGTCTAAAGGCGAAATCATTCATGGACAAAGGCGAATTGGTACCTGATGAAGTTACCATTGGCATCGTACGTGAGCGTTTAAGCAAGGAAGACTGCCTAAGAGGATTTTTGCTTGATGGATTTCCACGTACTGTGGCACAGGCAGAGGCACTTGAAAGCATTCTAACTGATTTAGATCGCAATATGAATTTTGTCATTAATATCGATGTTGATAAAAGCATCTTAATGGAAAGATTGACAGGGCGTCGTATTTGCAAATCATGTGGTGCGACATACCATCTTGTATTCAATCCTCCTGCTAAAGATGATGTATGCGACCGCTGCGGCGGAGAATTATATCAACGTGCCGACGATAATGCTGAAACGGTTCAAAATCGCTTAGATGTGAATTTGAAACAAACCAAGCCACTTCTTGATTTCTACGGAGACAAAGGTTACTTGGTCAACATTAACGGACAGCAAGATATTAATAAGGTATTTGAAGATATCGATGTGTTGCTTGGTGCTTTACAAAATTAATCATATGTATTGATTTATGAAATTCATACCATTTTTATAACTTACTAGTTAAACTTGGTGCATTCCTATAATACAAAGGGTATAATGGATTTCGCGAGAGCATTCGCACATTTATTAATCAGGTTCTTGTACTTGGTATTCCCTGAATTGGGCGATTACTTTTTAAGTGATCTTCATGGACATATCCGGTCGGCAAAATTGATGAAGAAATGCAGTGACTCTATTGGGATTCCTAAAGAGTCGTGATATAGAGGGTTGAAAGAAGCTATGTCAGGCGTGCGCCTTTCAAACATCTCCCATGCTATTCAAACCTATGTCGAGACTAATTGCTTCTCTATTTCGAGAGTATGTCGGTCACGGAATCGGTCAAGACTTACATGAGGACCCATAAAATCCTCATTTCGGTCCAACTGATAAAGGTCCTCAGTTAAAGCCTGGTTCTACAAAATGGTGAATACTTGATGCAGAATTGTAAGACTTATGAGGATAATTGGACTGTAGTAATGTTGACGGAAAGATGTGCACCTTTAATAGGTTCACGCATAGAGAAGGGAGAATCACTTTAATGGCGAAAGATGATGTAATTGAAGTAGAAGGCACAGTACAAGAGACTTTGCCAAATGCAATGTTTAAGGTAGAATTAGAAAATGGTCATACTGTTTTAGCTCATGTATCCGGTAAAATTCGTATGCACTTTATTCGCATTTTGCCTGGAGATAAAGTTACGGTTGAGCTTTCCCCGTATGATCTAACTCGCGGCAGAATCACATACCGGTTCAAATAATCCGGTTACGCTCCGATCTGTATAAGGAGGTTAGATAGCAATGAAAGTCAGACCATCAGTCAAACCAATCTGCGAAAAGTGTAAAGTTATCCGCAGAAAAGGTAAAGTAATGGTTATTTGCGAAAACCCTAAACATAAACAAAAACAAGGCTAAATAGAAGGAGGTGCACTCAAGCATGGCACGTATTGCTGGAGTAGATATTCCCCGTGACAAACGTATTGTTATCTCATTAACATATATATATGGTATTGGAAAACAAACAGCGATCAAGATTCTTGCAGAAGCAGGCGTTTCTGAAGAAACTCGCGTTCGTGACTTAACGGAAGACGAATTGAACAAAATTCGTGATATCATTGACAAGCTTAAAGTAGAAGGCGACCTTCGTCGTGAAATCTCCCTAAACATCAAACGTTTAATGGAAATCGGTTCATACCGTGGTTTACGTCACCGTCGTGGTCTTCCTGTTCGCGGTCAAAATACAAAAAACAATGCTCGTACGCGTAAAGGACCTCGTCGTACAGTAGCTAACAAGAAAAAATAATTAGTAAAGGAGGTTACTTTTCATGGCACGTAAAACTAATACACGTAAACGTCGTGTGAAAAAGAATATAGAAACTGGTATTGCACATATTCGTTCAACATTCAATAACACTATCGTTACGATCACTGACTCTCATGGTAATGCTATTTCTTGGTCAAGTGCTGGAGCTCTAGGATTCCGTGGATCTCGTAAATCCACTCCATTTGCTGCACAAATGGCTGCTGAAACAGCTGCTAAAACATCAATTGAACATGGTATGAAAACTCTTGAAGTTACAGTTAAAGGACCTGGTGCTGGACGTGAGGCTGCCATTCGTGCACTTCAAGCTGCTGGCCTAGAAGTAACTGCAATTAAAGATGTAACTCCAGTTCCACATAACGGATGCCGTCCACCAAAACGTCGCCGTGTTTAATTTTTCTGTATAGATTTTGTATTCCTGTCAATAATGGGATATAATACTGAGTTTGCGTTCTTACAGAGGATTAATTTTCAGTTGTTGCGCACAGCGGGAACGTATACATGGGGAATTTCGGTTTAAGTGACTTGTTTACTTGCCGGGGTTTTGACGTTTTGAAGGAGGGTTTATTGATGATCGAAATAGAAAAACCAAAAATCGAAACGGTTGAAATCAACGACGATACCAAGTACGGTAAATTCGTCGTAGAGCCACTAGAGCGTGGGTATGGTACTACATTGGGTAACTCCTTACGTCGTATTCTTTTATCCTCACTCCCAGGTGCTGCTGTCACAGCTATACAAATTGATGGAGTGCTACATGAGTTCTCAACAATTGAAGGCGTCGTGGAAGATGTAACATCTATCATTCTTAATGTGAAAAAACTAGCTCTTAAGATTTACTCTGATGAAGAGAAGACGCTGGAAATTGACGTTCAGGGTGACGGAGTCATCACGGCTGCTGATATCACTCATGATAGTGATGTAGAAATTCTTAATCCGGATTTATATATTGCTACAATTGGTAAAAACGGTCATATGCGTATGCGTTTATCTGCACGTCGCGGCCGCGGCTACACTCCTGCTGTTCAAAACAAGAGAGAAGACCAGCCAATTGGTGTAATTCCAATCGATGCTCTTTACACTCCGGTTTCACGCGTATCTTTCCAAGTTGAAAATACACGTGTTGGACAGTTGTCTAACTTTGACAAGTTAACGTTTGATGTTTGGACTGATGGCAGTACTGGTCCGCAAGAAGCGGTAGCACTTGGAGCTAAGATTTTAACAGAGCATTTAAATATCTTTGTTGGTTTAACCGATGAAGCTCAAAATGCTGAAATCATGGTTGAAAAAGAAGAAGATCAAAAAGAAAAAGTTCTTGAGATGACGATCGAAGAATTAGACCTTTCTGTTCGTTCTTACAACTGCTTGAAACGTGCTGGAATCAATACCGTTCAAGAGCTAGCTCATAAAACGGAAGAAGATATGATGAAAGTACGTAATCTAGGTCGTAAATCACTTGAAGAAGTGAAAGCGAAACTAGAAGAATTAGGCTTAGGTCTTCGTAAAGACGACTGATAACATGGCGGAATCAATCCATTATGTTGTGAGCCTTGTTATTGACACACAATATAGAACTTCAACAAAGGAGGGAATCTCTAATGGGTTACAGAAAGTTAGGACGCACTAGCGCACAACGTAAAGCATTACTTCGTGATTTAGCTACGGATCTTATTATCCATGAGCGCATTGAAACTACTGAAGCACGTGCAAAAGAATTACGTTCTGTAGTAGATAAAATGATCACTCTTGGTAAACGTGGTGACTTGCATGCACGCCGTCAAGCTGCATCTTTCATCCGTAACGAAATCGCTGACGCTGAGAATGGCACAGATGCCCTTCAAAAATTATTCAGTGACGTGGCTCCACGTTATGAAGAACGTCAAGGTGGATACACTCGTATCATGAAAGTTGGTCCACGCCGCGGTGACGGTGCACCAGTCGTGGTTATTGAATTAGTTTAATAACAACGATGAAAAAGGGCGGGACAAATGAATATACTCACTTGTTCTATGCCCTTTTTCTTTTTTTAAATAGAAATTCTGTACTTTAGAAATTCGCATTGAGTGTTACGATGGCTGGCGGAACCTGTATCATGCAGGGAGCCTTCACGTCTAGCTCAAGCATCCCTTCCCGCTTTTGATAAGCGATTATAAGAAAACCTGTTTTTCGTAACAGGCCCGCTGTTAGCTGCTCTTAATTTACCGAAAATTCTTTCGGTGGAAGGGGTGCAGCGTTTTTTTATATTTTCAGAAGGAAAAACTACTATATTTATATTGAGTGAGCAGAGCTTAGTTTAGGCGAGTGCAGTCGAGGATGAGGAGGGCCACATGGTGAAGAAGCTGGTTTCTTTAAATAATATTGTTTTTAAATATGAGGGTCAGTCTCGAAACGCCTTGGATGATGTTTCTTTTGATATTCATCAAGGGGAGTGGCTAGCGATAGTCGGACATAATGGTTCTGGCAAGTCGACATTAGCGAAGTTATTGAATGGCCTTCAGTTCGCTAACTCAGGTACCATTACGATTAATGATCAACTTTTGACAGAAGAATCCGTTTGGGATGTGCGCCAGAAAATTGGCATGGTTTTTCAAAACCCAGATAATCAATTTGTAGGCACTACAGTTCAGGATGATGTGGCTTTTGGTTTAGAAAACGCCGGTGTTTCTCAGCAGGTTATGGTGGAGCGTGTTCATGGTGCGTTAAATAAGGTTAAGATGAATGCCTTTCTTAATCAAGAGCCGCACCATCTATCCGGCGGTCAAAAGCAAAGAGTGGCCATTGCAGGTGTAATAGCCTTGCAGCCAGACATAATCATCTTAGATGAAGCAACCTCCATGCTTGACCCAAGAGGCCGTGAAGAAGTGCTTGAAACAGTTAGGGAATTAAAACAGGAAAACGAGATCACTGTCATATCAATCACCCATGATCTTGAGGAAGCTGCGAAAGCCGATCGAATGATAGTCATGAACCAAGGTCGGTTATATCGTGAAGGATCGCCTCAGGATATTTTTGAGTTAGAGGAAGAATTGATTGCTCTTGGACTGGATATTCCCTTTTCAGTGAAACTAACCAAGGAGTTACAAAAAAATGGTGTTCGTGTAGTTGATGGGCATTTGACAGAGGAAGAGTTGGTGAAGGATTTATGCGAATTACACTCGATGATGTAGAATACCGCTATCAGGTGAATACTCCTTTTGAACATCTAGCCCTTCATGATGTCAACATTTCAATGGAGCCGGGAACCTATACCGCAATCATCGGGCATACAGGGTCCGGGAAATCCACGCTACTGCAGCATTTGAATGCTCTTTTAAAACCGACGAAGGGTCGGGTTTTCATTGGGGATCGGACGATTGAAGCCGGAAGAAAAGAAAAGGCTTTGCGGCCAATAAGACAAAAGGTCGGAATTGTTTTTCAGTTTCCGGAACATCAGTTATTTGATGAAACGGTTGAAAAGGATATATGTTTCGGTCCTATGAATTTTGGCGTTTCTGAAATCGATGCAAAGAAAATGGCCAGGAAAGCCATCGCGCAAGTCGGATTGAATGAGGAAGTTCTTGAAAAGTCTCCATTCGACTTATCCGGCGGACAAATGCGACGGGTGGCCATCGCTGGGGTACTTGCCATGGAGCCTGAAGTATTGGTGCTTGATGAGCCTACAGCGGGACTGGATCCTCGAGGACGCAAAGAAATCATGGATATGTTTTATGATCTGCATAAAGCAAGGGGCATTTCAACGATTCTGGTGACCCATAGCATGGAGGATGCAGCCAAGTACGCTGATGACATCATCATCATGCATAAGGGTACGGTGTTCAAAAAAGGAACCCCCCAGGAAATTTTCTCAGAGCCGGAACAATTAATGGAGCTAGGCCTGGATGTTCCTGATACGGTCCGCTTTCAGCTAAAGCTCCAGAAGGAACTTGGTGTTCGATTTGATCATCCGTGTCTTAATATCGGTGATTTAGCGATAGAAATAGATAAAGCCATGAAACGGGGGAACCGCTGATGCTGGATAAAATGATTATCGGGCGTTATGTCCCTGCAAATTCATTGATGCACAAGATGGACCCAAGGGCTAAACTGCTCCTCGTGTTCCTGTTTGTTTGTGTCGTCTTTTTGGCGAATAATGTCGTTTCTTACGGTTTGCTTGCTGTATTCACCATCCTTTTGATCAGTCTTTCCAAAATACCGCTTCGCTATCTTTATAATGGGTTGAAGCCAATCTTTTTCTTGATCGTATTTACATTCCTTCTCCATATATTGTTTACGAAGGAAGGGGAATTGCTTTTTGAATACGGTTGGTTTGAAATCTATGAAGGCGGTTTGATTCAAGGTTTTTTCATATCCATTAGATTTACTTTACTAATCCTTGTTACGTCACTTTTAACTTTGACGACATCCCCGATATCCATTACAGACGGGATGGAAGAGCTGTTGGGACCTTTGAAAAAGTGGAAGATGCCTGTACATGAACTGGCATTGATGATGTCCATTGCCCTTCGATTCATCCCGACGCTAATGGAGGAAACGGAAAAAATCATGAAGGCCCAAACTGCAAGGGGCGTTGACTTTTCATCTGGCCCGATAAAGGACAGGGTTAAATCGATTGTACCTCTGCTGGTTCCTTTATTTGTCAGTTCGTTCAAACGGGCCGAGGAACTGGCAACTGCCATGGAATCAAGAGGATACCGTGGCGGGGAAGGCCGCACGAAATATCGCCAATTGAACTGGAAGACGAGTGATAGTCTTTTGATGGTCTCAATAGGTGTTCTAACGGTCATGTTATTTTTATTACGTTCATAATAAGGAAGAGAACTATGCCAAAATATAAATGTGTGATCGCTTATGACGGCACGGATTTTGCTGGCTATCAGGTGCAGCCTGAGAAACGCACCATACAAAGTGAATTCGAGGCAGTCTTGGCCCAAATGCATAAAGGCACAATTATAAAAGTGACTGCTTCAGGCAGGACAGACTCAGGGGTCCATGCAAAGGGGCAGGTACTTCACTTTGAGTCGCCCCTTACATTCCCTACTGAAAATTGGATAAAGGCGTTCAGCGCGCTTCTTCCGACCGATATCATCGCTCTGGAAGTCGATATCGTGCCTGACGATTTTCATGCGAGGTTCCATACTACTGGGAAAGAGTACCGTTATATCGTAGCCCGTTCGAAACTGCGGGATCCGTTTAAGCGGAATTACGCCTATCATTATCCATACCCTTTAAATGTGGAGGCGATGAGGGAAGCAATCTCCTATTTGATAGGGACACATGACTTTACAAGTTTTTGTTCGGCAAAAACGGAAGTGGTCGATAAAGTTCGAACCATAAAAGAAATGGATTTTGAAGAGAGCGATGATTTCCTGGTTTTCCGCTTCGTTGGCGAAGGCTTTTTATATAATATGGTGCGTATCTTGGTTGGGACGCTCCTGGATGTCGGCAGCGGCAAGATGTCACCCCATGATATGAGCGGGATTTTGGACAAGAAGGACCGCAGCTTTGCAGGGAAAACAGCACCTGCCCAGGGCTTGTATTTATGGAAAGTATTTTACAAATAAAAATATTTTCAAAGTGATACCAGTTTTTTTACAAATGGGTAATGGGCTGAAATCAGTAATGGAGCGGTTTGATGCGATACTGAGCTTTTCCTGGAGTTGCAGAGAGTGTTTTATAGACAACTTATCCTAGTGTAACATTCCCTTGACAATGAATCTGGGAGAAGTTAATATAATATGGTATGTATTTTAATCCCACGATAAGCCCCGGAAGTTTATTGTGATTGAAAATAAATATAAAAAATTAAAAAGTTTTTTAGGAGGTTAACCATGCGTACGACATTTATGGCGAAAGCTAATGAAGTAGAACGTAAATGGTATGTGATTGACGCTGAAGGCAAAACTTTGGGTCGCCTTTCTACTGAAGTAGCATCCATCTTACGTGGTAAACATAAACCAACTTTTACACCGAACATTGACACTGGTGATCATGTAATTCTTATCAATGTTGAAAAAATCCATTTGACTGGTAAAAAATTGACTGACAAAATTTATTACCGTCACACTATGCATCCAGGCGGTCTTAAAACTAGAACTGCTCTTGAAATGCGTACAAACTACCCTGAGAGAATGCTTGAACTTGCTATCAAAGGTATGCTTCCAAAGAATTCTCTTGGTCGTCAAATCTACAAAAAATTACACGTATACGCTGGAGCTGAGCACCCACACGCTGCTCAACAACCAGAAGTATACGAATTACGCGGATAATCACTAAGGAGGTTACTATCTTGGCACAAGTTCAATATTATGGTACTGGTCGCCGTAAGAGCTCAGTAGCTCGTGTACGTTTAGTACCAGGCGAAGGTCGCATCGTTATTAACGGTCGTGACATCAATGAATATATTCCTTTTGCAGCATTACGTGAAGTTGTTAACCAACCACTAGTTGCAACAGAAACTACTGGAAATTACGACGTTCTAGTAAACGTTAGCGGTGGTGGATATACTGGTCAAGCTGGAGCAATCCGTCACGGTATCGCTCGTGCATTGCTACAAGTTGATCCAGAATACCGTCCATCTCTTAAAACTGCTGGTTTACTAACTCGTGACCCACGTATGAAAGAACGTAAAAAATACGGTCTTAAAGGCGCACGTCGTGCACCTCAGTTCTCAAAACGTTAATTCTATTACCGTTTCGAAAGGCTCTCAACCATATTGGTTGGGGGTCTTTTTTTTGACCAGAAATAATAATAAAGCATATCCGTGATCTCCCGGATATGCTTTATTTTAAATACTTCGGTTAACAATCTTAGTTTTGAGATTCACCTTCACCTTTATTGATTGCGGCTTTTTTCGGCATGAAGCATGCTATTATTAATGCCACAAAAGATAAGGCCAGCATGAAAACATAGGCATCACTTGAGCCAAGGATGGAAGCTAATGCCTCTAGTCGTATAGCTGTAATGTTTTCATTTTCCATTGATAGCTCAGAGGCATGTGAAGTTGCCTGCATTGTATATACTGTGATGACAACTGCTGTTCCGATGGCACCTGACAATTGGCGAATGGTATTATTTACAGCTGAACCATGGGAACCCAATTCTCTTGGTAAAGCATTCAACCCTGCTGTATTTAATGTCATGGTAATGAAGCTCAAACCAATTCGTAATATTATGGTACGAATCATGATATACATATACGTCGTTGAGTCGCTTATATCTATGACTCCCCACATCGAAACAATGATGAATACCAAACCTGTAATAAAGAGTGGTTTGGCGCCGTATTTATCAAACATTTTACCTGTGACTGGGGATAAGAAGGCATTAATCACAGCTCCGGGTAATAGCAGTAAACCTGCTTCAAATGCTGTAAAACCTCGTCCATTTTGCAAGTAGATTGGTAAAAGGATCAAATCCGCATACATGATCATCGTAATTAGTACATTGATGAAGGATGTAAGCTTGAAAGTTTTATACTTGAATACAGTTAAATTTAATAGTGGATCGCTCGATTTCATTTGACGTAAACAGAATAGAGCCGACACGATCATTCCGACGATTATTGCAGTGATGACAACGGGATCATCCCATCCCTTGCTTCCTGCGCTACTAAATCCAAATAATATACAGCCGAAACCAATCGTTGATAAAATGACACTTGTAATATCCAATTTTGCTTTTGTTGTCTCTGTAACATTCATTAAATATTTGAACGCTAGAACGATGACGATTAGTAAGAATGGGATTAACCCAATGAATAGCCATCTCCATGAAACATATTCAATGATAAAACCAGATAAGGTAGGGGCAATGGCCGGGGCAAAAATTATCGCAAAGCCGATTGTCCCCATGATGCTTCCGCGCTTTTCGCTAGGATATAAATATAAAATAACCGTCATCATTAGAGGTATAATAATCCCGGCACCGATTGTTTGAATCATTCTGCCCGTTAACAGCACGCCAAAATTCCCTGCACATGCGCAAAGTACAGAGCCGATGAACAAAAGAACATCGAGCTAATAAAAAGCTGCCTTGTTGTAAACCGTTGCATTAAAAAGGCAGTGATTGGCACAAAAACACCGTTCACTAGCATAAACCCTGTAGATAACCATTGTACAGTTGCAGCCGTTACATCAAATACTTCCATTAATCCACTCAATGCAACATTTAATAAAGTCTGATTTAATGTTGATAAAAAGCAACCGGCAATCAGTACGATTAATAAAACTTTTTTATTTCTTTCGGTAATGTCCATCGTAAACCCCTTCGTTTTTGACTTGCATTCTCAACACCGTGTCGATAAAATCGATGGTAACAAAAATATATGTTACCTACCATGAACAGTTTTCTTGAAAATGTTCACTAATCGACATAGAAATATATGCTGTTGAGAAAGTTAAAGAAAATCTATAAAGGAGATTAAAATGTCTATACCTAAAAAAGAAGATCCTCGTACAATTCGCTCGAGGGAAATGTTTAAAGACGCTGTCATTGCTCTCTTATGCGAGGACCCCATTATTTCGAATTTAACGGTCCGGGAAATCGCAGCCAAAGCAGGGCTGAATCGGACAACATTTTACCTGCATTATCAGGATATTCAAGATTTATTAACGCAAATCACCGATGAGATTCTAAATGAGCTATCTGAGAAAGTTTTTGCTTTAATACATGCAAAAGACTTATCGGAAAAACAACAGCTAACAAAATTGCTTGATTATTTATATATTCATCGAAATTATTTACTTATTTTATTTAAAACGAATCAGTTTGAAGAACAATTGTTTTCATTATTAAAGCAATTAGTAGAAATAAGAAGGAAGAATACCAAAGAGGATTTACCTGCTGATTATGTTGATATTGACATTAAAACGGCCTCATTGGCAGGCATTATAATATGGTGGTTAAGAAAGGGGCTTCATTTTAGTTCGGATTATATTGCCAATCAAATTTATTTAATGTACAGAGTGCAATGATTCTTAATCCGTTAGAATGAATTTGAATTTCATTAATTCTTTTTAATGACCGGATATAATATGACCCACAACATGCTCCATGCACCCTTCTGCGTCATTATATAAATCCCTGCCAGTCTCCAGCCACAATGCGATTTTACCCCGTGGGGAGGGTGCTTCGGATGTTGGGGCTGGTAGGTACCATTTGTTTACACATGAGTTTATTTGTGGAATACTGAATTATTTGTAAAATCGATATTTATTAAGTCTCTGTTTAGGAGTATGATGATACTTAAAAAAAGAAAGAGGACTTCATATGAATTCAACATACTCACCGATTGAAACAACTAAAACAAAAGCCTTGGTCATCAATGCACTATTCATCGCGTTAACCCTTGTAGCGACCATGTTCATCAACATCAAGCTCCCAATAATGGGTAACGGCGGCCTGGTCCATTTGGGCAACGTTCCCCTTTTTATAGCAGCCTTGGTATATGGCAAAAAAACAGGGGCGATAGCAGGCGCCTTCGGTATGGCCTTCTTCGATCTATTCTCCGGTTGGGCAGCATGGGCACCGTTTACATTCGTCATCGTCGGAGCAATGGGCTATCTAGCAGGCCTAATATCCGAAAAGGTACCGGGCAAAAGAGAACTTGTATACACTTTGGCCGTTGCCGTTGCATTGATCATAAAAATCGTGGGCTATTATTTTACTGAAGTTATCCTTTACGGTAACTGGATACAGCCATTTGGCTCCATCCCCGGAAACGTAATGCAGGTCGTAATAGCCGGAATAATCGTCGTGCCTCTAGCTGGCCGATTAAAGAAAAGGGCTGGACAGATATAAAGTGAAACGAATATAGGAAGCCATTCAAACTTTGTGTAGTACCAGCGACTGGATATACTGTGCTTTATGAACCTCTGGCAGTTCATCCTGCTAAGTAGGTATGTATTTAAATAAATTCGCTATTATAAAATGTAATATCATGTGAGATAAGGACATCCGTTTACCACGGATGTCCTTTTTATCGATAGATCACAAAGCTTGCTTGAATTTAAGTAAGAACACGACATGAATAATCAGGTGTGATCAATGTAAGGCATGCGCAGTGAGCTACCCAAGTCGCAAGGTCCGCCTCGGGTAGCATCCTAAATTAACGGGTTACGGGTGCGAGTAAATATCATCCGAAATGTTTGGGCTGTCCTTTTAAGCTTCTTATGGAAGATAGAATATGAAAGGCATTTCAATTACCTGTTGAACCTATCCTCATTATTTTTTGCCAATGGAATAAATGAATGGTTCAAAATAGAACGCTAAAACTAAATTATGTCTTGGGAAATAATTTTGGGAAATGGGGAATTGCCCCGGAGGTGAATTATGGCTGTGATATTAGGTTTACAGGAGATGCAAAGGGAAAGGCAATTGAAGTTCGAACGCAGGTTGCTCAGGGAACTTTCTATCGAGGATATGAAGGGGAGGATTCAGCGTTACTTCGGACAGGATTTGATGGATGTTTTGGAGGAAGGCTACTTCGATGTTGCCATCGAAGCTTATTTATTAGGAGCGAACTATAGTAAGTTTGGCTATTATGGGGAGTCGGAAGATGATGTAAGGTCCAGGTGCTGGAAGGAAGAGAAGTTTCTGGTCGATACTCTTTTTAACTTTATTTTGTATTGGCGGGAAGTTACAGCGAATAACGCCTTCGATGAAGGATTGTTTTATTGTTGTGAAGGATTTGTGGGGGATTGGTGGCTGGACGGTTTTAAGACTGGAGAGAAACGATATAAAATGAAATTGCATTAAGAAGGCAAAATCCCATTCCTTGTTCTAATTCCATGGTTTGTCCCATACTTTTTAGTAGAGAGATCATGGAAGGGGAACGGTCATGCGCAGAAAGCTGAAATATACAGGAATCGCTATGGGATTGTTTGTCCTTTTTTTAATTGTGACTTTTAAATTCGTAGAAGATGATTCTTGGGACTCCTGGAACCTTCCGTTGGCCGGGAAGGTCATCATTCTTGATGCAGGTCACGGGGGAATGGACGGCGGGGCAAATGTACAAGAGATAATGGAAAAGGAAATTGCCCTTTCCGTTTCATTAAAGGTCAGGGACTATTTGCAGGAACAAGGTGCACTTGTCATCATGACCCGTGAGAAGGATGAGGATCTGGCACAGGGTAATACAAAGGGGATCCGCCAGCGAAAACAGGAGGACTTAAGGAATCGGGTTAAAATGATCAATGATTCGGAAGCGGACTTATTCTTAAGCATTCATCTGAACTCTTTTCCATCGGCGTCATCGAAAGGTGCCCAAACCTTTTATACAAGCAGGTTTGAGGAAAATGAACAGGTGGCTAAATTCATTCAGACTGAAATCATCAGAAACCTGGAAAATACAAAGCGTGATGCAAGAACGATCAATCATGTGTATTTGATGAATTATGCTAAGAAACCAGGAGCGCTTGTGGAAATTGGCTTTCTTTCCAATTCTGAGGAAAGGGAACGCCTTATCAGCGATAAATATCAGGAAAAGATTGCCAGTTCAATTTATATGGGGATTTTACGGTACTTCACAGAAGAAAAACTATCGGATGACGAGTGATGTCGGGGTCTTGTAAGGTACAAGGCCTTTTTATCATGGGGAAATAATCTGGCCCAGCATACAAGGCAGATAATAAGTTTTCTTTCGGTAATATGTTATACTGAAAAATGGGAAAATAAAATTCAAAGGGGTGCTCGACTTGTTAACAGAAGAGAAAGTACTGAATTTATTAAAGGATCTTAAAGACCCTTTTCTACATAAAAACCTTGAAGAGACAAATGGAATTATAGAAATCAAAATAAAACCTGAAAAGAATCATGTAAGCGTTAAACTTGCGATTGCGAAAACGGGGACTGCCGAGCAAATGCAAATGCAATCCGAAGTTGTGGACTTGCTGAAAGCGAACGGAGCGGAATCGGTAGGCATCCGTTTCACGGAACTTTCAGAAGAGGAATTAGCCAAGCATCGTGAAAGCATTCCCCAGGGTGAGGCGGACCAAGGTTTGCTTGGACCTAACAGTAAGACAGAATTCATCGCGATCGCCAGTGGTAAAGGCGGAGTGGGAAAATCTACGATCTCAGTGAATTTTGCCACTTCACTTGCTCGTCTAGGCAAAAAGGTCGGACTGGTTGATGCCGATATTTACGGATTCAGCGTACCTGATATGATGGGGATAACAAAACGACCGGTTGTTCGCGGGGAAAAAATCATCCCTGTAGAACGGTTTGGCGTTCAAGTTATCTCAATGGGCTTTTTTGTAGAGGATAACGCGCCGATCATCTGGAGAGGGCCAATGCTGGGTAAAATGCTTAACAGTTTCTTTAATGAAGTGGAATGGGGAGATTTGGACTATTTGGTCCTTGACTTACCGCCGGGTACAGGCGATGTTGCATTGGACGTGCATACGATGCTCCCTTCATGTAAAGAAATCATTGTTACGACACCGCATCCGACTGCAGCCTTCGTTGCTGCAAGAGCTGGTGCCATGGCCATCAAGACAGAACACGAAGTCATTGGTGTCATAGAGAATATGTCATTTTTCGAAAGTAAAACGACCGGTGAAAAGGAATATGTATTCGGAAAAGGCGGCGGAGAGAAGCTTGCAGAAGAGCTTCGTACAGAAGTTTTAGGTCAACTTCCCCTGCAACAGCCAGATTGGAACGAAGAGGACTTTGCTCCATCCATTTACGCAGCGGACCATAGGCTTGGCAGGATTTACGAAGATATTGCTAAAAAGGTCATTGAAAAACTGCAATAAAAAGAAGGCTGATTCCGATTGGGAATCAGCCTTCTTACATTCTTTTTACTTTTTCTCCTTCTCGGCCGCTTTTGTGGCTGCTTTATCCAATTTCTCTTGCATTTTCGCTTGGACGAGAGGACTCTCCATGGTCTCGATGATCAGTTCTTTATAAACCGATCGCATTTCCTTGGTTTTTAATAATTTATTCATTTCTTTTTCCATATCCGGTTCTTTCATTATTTCCATGAGCATTCCACGATACTGAGGATCAGCAGTTAAGTCCTTCAATACCTTTTTATGTTCGTCTTCTAATGCTTTAGCATAAGCGGAAGCAAATTCAGGATCACTAAATGTCTTTTTCCAAAATTCCTTCCCTTTATCTGAAGTGACCATATCTTCAATGGATTTCTTAATGGCATCCGAATCCATAATGAGTTCAGCTTTCGTTTTATCATCAGTAATGATATCCTGGATGGCTTTTTTTCCATCATCTGTCTTCAAGATATCGACGACCATTTTCTTTGTCTCTTCGTACTCCATTTTTTCTGCGCCTGCTCCATTTTGAGCACAACCGGAACAAACGAGTAAGAATGACGTGAAAAGCAAAGCAACTCCCACTCTCATACGCAGGGCCCCTTTCATCCTTCTTACTGTTAATATGGTTCCAATCGGCGATATTATTCCTTGGTGGAATAAGTGGATTTTTCCAAATTTGGTTGGTACAATTAAGGAAATGAATAGAAATGTATGGAGGAAAACAATGAACAGCCGTAATTTAGTTAAATTGTTTTTAACAACATTGCTTATAGGTGGCGTAACTGGTGGAGTTGTAGGGTTCTTGGCTCGATGGAGTGAGTTTAAGCCTTATTTTTCTTCTTTTGAAGTCAGTGCCATCCTATCAACTTTTATTTGGTTATTCGGTGTTGGATTAATTTTCAGTGTCATAAGCCAAGCCGGCTTTTTTGCCTATTTAACAATACATCGTTTTGGTCTGGGGATATTTAAAAGCGCTTCCTTATGGAATGCCGTTCAACTTGTACTCATTCTTTTTGTTGTATTCGATCTTGTTTACCTGCGATATCTTAGCTTTGGTTCAGGCGAGGGAATCAGTTCGTATATCGTGTTAGCATTGGTTGTATTGGCCGCAGGGCTTATTACAGCTTATTTCAAAATGAAACAAACGAATAAACAGTCTTTCATACCGGCCTTGTTTTTCATGGTCGTGGTAACGGTATTGGAGTGGGTACCTGTCCTGAAAACCAATGATGAAGGCTGGCTTTACTTCATGCTGCTTCCATTGCTAGTCTGCAATGCTTATCAATTACTGATCCTTGGCAAATTGATTGAAATTTCACAAAAGGAATTGGCCGATAGAAGAGAGCGTAAGCAAACTCCAGCAAAGGGAAAGATGAAAGCCGGTCAATTAGGTAAAGGCAGCTAACCAATATGTAGGCTGGACCTTACATAAAGAAGTCAAAACAGAAAAACTGCGTACTAAAGGTTCAAGGAGACCATTAGTACGCAGTTTTTTAAGTCAGCGGACTTCCTCACTGCTTGCCGAGGAATTGGAAATCATCTCTGAAACGTTAACGAAGTTTAAATTTTTTGATCGAAGTTCACTTAATAACTCCGGTAATGCTTTATTCGTTTGTTTTGCTGAGTCTGAAGCATGTAATAAAATGATATCACCTTTTTGGGCCTTGGTGATGTTCTGTATGATCCGATCCACACCTGGATTGGTCCAATCCTTCGAATCGATGCTCCAATGGACAACGGTATATCCAAATTTCTCGCTGATCTTCAAGAGTCGTTTATCAAAGTGGCCGGTGGGAGCGCGTAAAAGTTCTATATTCTTTACATTAAGTTTTTTAAATGCTTCCTGGGCTTTAGAAATATCCCGGATGATTTCTTGATCTTCCATTTCGGTATAATCCTTATAATCGTAACCAAGCATGCCGATTTCATACCCTTCTTTCACAATTTCAGCTACTATGTCAGGGTGACGTTCTGCCCAAGATCCCGAAAGGAAAAAAGTGGCCGATTTAATCTTTTCTCTTTTTAATGTCTCTATTATCGGAGCGGCTTTCTCATCACCCCAGCCAATATTGAACGTGATCGCAACATTCTTTTCCCCTTTATAAACCGCTTTCGGCCCATCTTCCGTTGAAAAAACGGGGGCATGAAGAATGTTTTGTACAAAAAGAAACCAAGCGGTAAAAAGTGCGGTAAGCAAAATTAACGAATAATACTTGATGTTCTTGGCTTGAAGCACCATGAAAAATTTCATTAATCCATCCCCTTGTCCAAAGTACTCTTGTCTTCAAATTTATGCGCGAGGATTATTGTTATGCAAAAAAATGGGTTGAAAATTCATAAAATTGATAGGAATGGGGAAAGATGTCTGATGGAGGTGTGAACCATGCTCGGTTTATTGATCAATGACAAAGAAAAAATGGAATTGGAGTACCTTTTAAAAAGAGAGATGGATGAAATACTATTCGATTTACAGGATGACAGAATCGATCACTTAGTCAAAAGGGCAATAAACGAGAAATATAACATCCTTTTCAGGCTGTTTAAAAGAGTGAGCACCGAGGAGGAAATCCTAATGTATATGAAGGGGAAATCGAATTTATCCAAGTGGAATCAGTCATGAAATTTAAAAGTGAATTAAATTCAAAAAACCTATTGACTATTGATTTATACGCTGGTATATTATAAAAGTTGCTGCAACGTCAAAGCATTTGAAAAAGATTGATAAAAACTTTTTTAAAAAAAGTTATTGACGAAGTGGTAATAAGATGTTAAGATATTAAAGTCGCTAAGAGAAATGGCGAACAAATTGCTCTTTGAAAACTGAACAAAACAAAGCGCCAACGTTAAATTTTAAGTGAGCACACACTATCAAAAAAGCAAATGAGCAAGTCAAACATTTCTTCGGAGAGTTTGATCCTGGCTCAGGACGAACGCTGGCGGCGTGCCTAATACATGCAAGTCGAGCGAATCGACGGGAGCTTGCTCCCTGAGATTAGCGGCGGACGGGTGAGTAACACGTGGGCAACCTGCCTATAAGACTGGGATAACTTCGGGAAACCGGAGCTAATACCGGATACGTTCTTTTCTCGCATGAGAGAAGATGGAAAGACGGTTTACGCTGTCACTTATAGATGGGCCCGCGGCGCATTAGCTAGTTGGTGAGGTAATGGCTCACCAAGGCGACGATGCGTAGCCGACCTGAGAGGGTGATCGGCCACACTGGGACTGAGACACGGCCCAGACTCCTACGGGAGGCAGCAGTAGGGAATCTTCCGCAATGGACGAAAGTCTGACGGAGCAACGCCGCGTGAACGAAGAAGGCCTTCGGGTCGTAAAGTTCTGTTGTTAGGGAAGAACAAGTACCAGAGTAACTGCTGGTACCTTGACGGTACCTAACCAGAAAGCCACGGCTAACTACGTGCCAGCAGCCGCGGTAATACGTAGGTGGCAAGCGTTGTCCGGAATTATTGGGCGTAAAGCGCGCGCAGGTGGTTCCTTAAGTCTGATGTGAAAGCCCACGGCTCAACCGTGGAGGGTCATTGGAAACTGGGGAACTTGAGTGCAGAAGAGGAAAGTGGAATTCCAAGTGTAGCGGTGAAATGCGTAGAGATTTGGAGGAACACCAGTGGCGAAGGCGACTTTCTGGTCTGTAACTGACACTGAGGCGCGAAAGCGTGGGGAGCAAACAGGATTAGATACCCTGGTAGTCCACGCCGTAAACGATGAGTGCTAAGTGTTAGAGGGTTTCCGCCCTTTAGTGCTGCAGCTAACGCATTAAGCACTCCGCCTGGGGAGTACGGCCGCAAGGCTGAAACTCAAAGGAATTGACGGGGGCCCGCACAAGCGGTGGAGCATGTGGTTTAATTCGAAGCAACGCGAAGAACCTTACCAGGTCTTGACATCCTCTGACAACCCTAGAGATAGGGCTTTCCCCTTCGGGGGACAGAGTGACAGGTGGTGCATGGTTGTCGTCAGCTCGTGTCGTGAGATGTTGGGTTAAGTCCCGCAACGAGCGCAACCCTTGATCTTAGTTGCCAGCATTCAGTTGGGCACTCTAAGGTGACTGCCGGTGACAAACCGGAGGAAGGTGGGGATGACGTCAAATCATCATGCCCCTTATGACCTGGGCTACACACGTGCTACAATGGATGGTACAAAGGGCTGCAAACCTGCGAAGGTAAGCGAATCCCATAAAGCCATTCTCAGTTCGGATTGCAGGCTGCAACTCGCCTGCATGAAGCCGGAATCGCTAGTAATCGCGGATCAGCATGCCGCGGTGAATACGTTCCCGGGCCTTGTACACACCGCCCGTCACACCACGAGAGTTTGTAACACCCGAAGTCGGTGAGGTAACCTTCATGGAGCCAGCCGCCTAAGGTGGGACAGATGATTGGGGTGAAGTCGTAACAAGGTAGCCGTATCGGAAGGTGCGGCTGGATCACCTCCTTTCTAAGGATAATTACGAGAGCGCTTTTGTTTTGTTCAGTTTTGAATGAGTAATTCATTCAAATAGGAAAGACGAACATCACGATGTGATGGATTCTTTCTGCTTTGTTCCTTGAAAACTAGATAATAGATAGAAGGCAATTAATTTTTTTCAAAGCATCTGTAAGATCTTTTTTAACGGTTAAGTTAGAAAGGGCGCACGGTGGATGCCTTGGCACTAGGAGCCGATGAAGGACGGGACTAACACCGATATGCTTCGGGGAGCTGTAAGTAAGCTTTGATCCGGAGATTTCCGAATGGGGAAACCCACTGTTCGTAATGGAACAGTATCTTTACCTGAATACATAGGGTACTGAAGGCAGACCCGGGGAACTGAAACATCTAAGTACCCGGAGGAAGAGAAAGCAAACGCGATTTCCTGAGTAGCGGCGAGCGAAACGGAATTAGCCCAAACCAAGAGGCTTGCCTCTTGGGGTTGTAGGACACTCAACATGGAGTTACAAAGGAACGGGGTAAATGAAGCGACCTGGAAAGGTCCGTCGAAGAAGGTAAAAACCCTGTAGTTGAAACTTCGTTCCCTCCTGAGTGGATCCTGAGTACGGCGGGACACGAGAAATCCCGTCGGAAGCAGGGAGGACCATCTCCCAAGGCTAAATACTCCCTAGTGACCGATAGTGAACCAGTACCGTGAGGGAAAGGTGAAAAGCACCCCGGAAGGGGAGTGAAATAGATCCTGAAACCGTGTGCCTACAAGTAGTCAAAGCCCGTTAATGGGTAATGGCGTGCCTTTTGTAGAATGAACCGGCGAGTTACGATTTCATGCGAGGTTAAGTTGATGAGACGGAGCCGCAGCGAAAGCGAGTCTGAATAGGGCGAATGAGTATGAGGTCGTAGACCCGAAACCAGGTGATCTACCCATGTCCAGGGTGAAGTTCAGGTAACACTGAATGGAGGCCCGAACCCACGCACGTTGAAAAGTGCGGGGATGAGGTGTGGGTAGCGGAGAAATTCCAATCGAACCTGGAGATAGCTGGTTCTCTCCGAAATAGCTTTAGGGCTAGCCTCAAGATGAGAGTATTGGAGGTAGAGCACTGATTGGACTAGGGGCCCCCAACGGGTTACCGAATTCAGTCAAACTCCGAATGCCAAATACTTATTCTTGGGAGTCAGACTGCGAGTGATAAGATCCGTAGTCGAAAGGGAAACAGCCCAGACCACCAGCTAAGGTCCCAAAGTATACGTTAAGTGGAAAAGGATGTGGAGTTGCTTAGACAACCAGGATGTTGGCTTAGAAGCAGCCACCATTTAAAGAGTGCGTAATAGCTCACTGGTCGAGTGACTCCGCGCCGAAAATGTACCGGGGCTAAACGTATCACCGAAGCTGTGGATTGACACCGTATGGTGTCGATGGTAGGAGAGCGTTCTAAGGGCGTTGAAGTCAGACCGGAAGGACTGGTGGAGCGCTTAGAAGTGAGAATGCCGGTATGAGTAGCGAAAGAAGGGTGAGAATCCCTTCCACCGAATGCCTAAGGTTTCCTGAGGAAGGCTCGTCCGCTCAGGGTTAGTCGGGACCTAAGCCGAGGCCGAAAGGCGTAGGCGATGGACAACAGGTTGATATTCCTGTACCACCTATACATCGTTTGAACGATGGGGGGACGCAGAAGGATAGGGTAAGCGCGCTGTTGGATATGCGCGTCCAAGCAGTTAGGCCGGAAACGAGGCAAATCCCGTTTCCATTAAGGCGGAGCTGTGATGGCGAGGGAAATATAGTACCGAAGTTCCTGATTCCACGCTGCCAAGAAAAGCCTCTAGTGAGATGTAAGGTGCCCGTACCGCAAACCGACACAGGTAGGCGAGGAGAGAATCCTAAGGTGTGCGAGAGAACTCTCGTTAAGGAACTCGGCAAAATGACCCCGTAACTTCGGGAGAAGGGGTGCTTTTTAGGGTGAATAGCCCAGAAAAGCCGCAGTGAATAGGCCCAGGCGACTGTTTAGCAAAAACACAGGTCTCTGCGAAGCCGCAAGGCGAAGTATAGGGGCTGACACCTGCCCGGTGCTGGAAGGTTAAGGGGAGAGGTTAGCGCAAGCGAAGCTTTGAACCGAAGCCCCAGTAAACGGCGGCCGTAACTATAACGGTCCTAAGGTAGCGAAATTCCTTGTCGGGTAAGTTCCGACCCGCACGAAAGGTGTAACGATCTGGGCACTGTCTCAACGAGAGACTCGGTGAAATTATAGTACCTGTGAAGATGCAGGTTACCCGCGACAGGACGGAAAGACCCCGTGGAGCTTTACTGCAGCCTGATATTGAATTTTGGTACAGCTTGTACAGGATAGGTAGGAGCCTGAGAAGCCGGAGCGCCAGCTTCGGTGGAGGCGTTGGTGGGATACTACCCTGGCTGTATTGAAATTCTAACCCGCGCCCCTTATCGGGGTGGGAGACAGTGTCAGGTGGGCAGTTTGACTGGGGCGGTCGCCTCCTAAAGAGTAACGGAGGCGCCCAAAGGTTCCCTCAGAATGGTTGGAAATCATTCGTAGAGTGTAAAGGCACAAGGGAGCTTGACTGCGAGACCTACAAGTCGAGCAGGGACGAAAGTCGGGCTTAGTGATCCGGTGGTTCCGCATGGAAGGGCCATCGCTCAACGGATAAAAGCTACCCCGGGGATAACAGGCTTATCTCCCCCAAGAGTCCACATCGACGGGGAGGTTTGGCACCTCGATGTCGGCTCATCGCATCCTGGGGCTGTAGTCGGTCCCAAGGGTTGGGCTGTTCGCCCATTAAAGCGGTACGCGAGCTGGGTTCAGAACGTCGTGAGACAGTTCGGTCCCTATCCGTCGCGGGCGCAGGAAATTTGAGAGGAGCTGTCCTTAGTACGAGAGGACCGGGATGGACGCACCGCTGGTGTACCAGTTGTCTTGCCAAAGGCATAGCTGGGTAGCTACGTGCGGACGGGATAAGTGCTGAAAGCATCTAAGCATGAAGCCCCCCTCAAGATGAGATTTCCCATGGCGCAAGCTAGTAAGATCCCTGAAAGATGATCAGGTTGATAGGTCAGAGGTGGAAGCATGGTGACATGTGGAGCTGACTGATACTAATAGATCGAGGACTTAACCAACGCTTTTAAAAAAATGAAATACCTTCTTATTATCTAGTTTTGAAGGAACAACGTTCCTTTTATGTTTGGTGGCGATAGCGAAGAGGTCACACCCGTTCCCATTCCGAACACGGCAGTTAAGCTCTTCAGCGCCGATGGTAGTTGGGGGTTTCCCCCTGTGAGAGTAGGACGCCGCCAAGCTGTTCATTTAAATCTTTAATGGGTTTTAGGAAACATTATATTATTCCGCAGTAGCTCAGTGGTAGAGCATTCGGCTGTTAACCGAACGGTCGTAGGTTCGAGTCCTACCTGCGGAGCCATATGCTTCCATAGCTCAGTAGGTAGAGCACTTCCATGGTAAGGAAGAGGTCAGCGGTTCGAATCCGCTTGGGAGCTTCCCAATCTATCTATGAACAAAAAAACAGTTCGGCCCGTTGGTCAAGCGGTTAAGACACCGCCCTTTCACGGCGGTAACACGGGTTCGAATCCCGTACGGGTCACCATTTTAAATCATTAATCCGGAGGATTAGCTCAGCTGGGAGAGCATCTGCCTTACAAGCAGAGGGTCGGCGGTTCGATCCCGTCATCCTCCACCATTTTATTCTTTACTTGCCGGTGTAGCTCAACTGGTAGAGCAACTGACTTGTAATCAGTAGGTTGGGGGTTCAAGTCCTCTTGCCGGCACCATTTACAACCATATATTGCGGAGGGGTAGCGAAGTGGCTAAACGCGGCGGACTGTAAATCCGCTCCTTCGGGTTCGGCAGTTCGAATCTGCCCCCCTCCACCATTTAAATAAAATCCTGTGGATCAGTTATATATTCTCTGTATTGGGGAAATATATGATTACCACCTTTTTATTTTGTTGTACATTAATCATTGCATATCATATATTGGGCTATAGCCAAGCGGTAAGGCAACGGATTTTGATTCCGTCATGCGAAGGTTCGATCCCTTCTAGCCCAGCCATTTGCGGAAGTAGTTCAGTGGTAGAATACAACCTTGCCAAGGTTGGGGTCGCGGGTTCGAATCCCGTCTTCCGCTTAATATATTTTAAATTCCTTAGGGGCCTTAGCTCAGCTGGGAGAGCGCCTGCCTTGCACGCAGGAGGTCAGCGGTTCGATCCCGCTAGGCTCCACCATCAACTACATACACCAAAACTTACGTCTTAAGCCAAAAATGGTTTAAGACTTTTTTTGTTTATGGCATAGTTGGGTAAACTAATCCCCAGAAAGATATTTTTTCACAAAAAACATATGTTATCGGAAAACGTGCATCTTTATACATGGAAATGGCGAGTTGAACCAATTGGCATATACGATATAAAATGGTGGAAAGGGGGAATTATATGTCTATTCAGAAAATTTCCGTCATCGGATTGCCTATGGACCTTGGTCAAGCAAGGCGAGGGGTGGATATGGGACCTAGTGCCATCCGCTGCGCAGAGATTGTCGAGCGTCTTGAAAAGTTGAATATAGAAGTAGAGGATTTAGGGGATATAATTGTAGGGCGTCCTGAAAATGCAGATGAGCCCGGGACAAATTTAAAAAACTTACACCTTGTAGCAAAAGGTAACACCCAGTTAGCTACAAGAGTTGATGAAATAATAGAAGAAGGTTCCTTTCCGCTTGTATTGGGAGGGGACCATTCAATAGCGATAGGCACACTGGCAGGAGTCGCAAAGCACTATGAGAATCTAGGTGTGATTTGGTACGATGCACATGGCGATTTAAATACGGAAGATACTTCACCATCAGGAAATATACACGGGATGCCCTTGGCTGTCAGTATTGGGATTGGCCATCCGGACCTGATCAATATACATGGTTTTGCTCCAAAAGTGAAACCGGAAAACATCGTAATCATTGGAGCGAGGTCATTGGATGAAGGGGAAAAGGAACTTATCCGTGAGAAAGGGATTAAAATATTCACGATGCATGAGATCGACCGGTTGGGAATGACACGGGTCATGGAAGAATGCATTGATTATTTAAGGGAAAGAACGGATGGCGTCCACCTTTCACTGGATTTGGATGGAGTGGACCCAGCAGATGCACCCGGAGTCGGGACCCCGGTGATTGGTGGTATAAGTTATCGGGAAAGTCATTTGGCCATGGAAATGCTTGCGGAATCCAACTTGATTACATCTGCTGAATTCGTTGAAGTGAATCCCATTTTAGATGAGCGAAATAAAACGGCAATCGTTGCCGTGGCCTTAATGGGTTCGCTATTTGGAGAAAAGTTATTATAACTAATAATTAAAAGAAACAGTAACCGGCTTGTAATGGGTTACTGTTTTTTATATGCTAGAAGACGTAGGTTTATTTACCAGGGTGTATGTAACAGAAACATATCTATAGATAAATGGTTGCAATTTCCTATCCATATTCACTTGAGAGCACGTCTGTCCATGAGATCTCCGTTTTTAGTTAAATGGATGTATTGAATGATTAAAGAATCCAGTTTGCTGCTAACTTCAATAACTTCATTATCCACCATGGAAGAACGGGAAGCCAAGAACATCATTTTCTGTCTGCATTGTTCAATATGGTCTAAAATTTGTTCAGTACTCATATAGAGAATCACTCCTTTGGATTTTACAATTTCTTACTATATAGCCCTGTTTTTTTTTTCTTAAACATAAAATGTAAAACTTTGTTAAAATTAATGTATTAAATTTTTGAAACCTTTCAGCTTACGATTCGTAGTAATCGTATAGCCGCATGAGCGGGGGTAATACCGGAAAATGGATGCACTCATTAAAGAGAGAATTAATCAAGTATTAAAAGGAGACCATAATGCCTTTGGGGAAATTGTCGAAATTTACAAGGACAAAGTTTTCCAAATATGTTTCAGGATGCTCGGAAACAGGCAAGAAGCAGAAGATTTGGCTCAAGAGGCCTTTGTAAGGGCCTACGTGAACATTCGAAGTTTCAATATAACAATGAAATTTTCTACATGGTTATATCGGATTGCGACCAATCTTTGTATTGACCGGCTTCGCAAGAAAAAACCAGACTACTATCTGGATGCAGAGGTGGCAGGAACAGAGGGATTGAATATGTATTCCCAAATTGCATCGGATATGGCGAAACCCGAGGAAGAGGTTGAATCATTAGAACTGCAGGAAACCATTCAAGTGGAAATAATGAAATTGCCCGAGAAATACCGATCGGTAATCGTATTGAAGTATATTGAAGAATTATCTCTAAAGGAAATCAGTGAGATACTCGATTTGCCGGTCGGTACGGTTAAGACGAGGATACATCGCGGTCGCGAAGCCTTGCGTAAACAACTACGCCATTTATAAAAAGAAGGTGAGAAAAATGAACTGCCATGAGGAAATCATTGAATATATGCATGATTATTTAGATGAGGACATCAAACCGGAGCATAAAGAAATTTTACGGGAGCACTTGCATGACTGTGCTGAATGCCGGGATTACTTTCATGAAATGAAAAAGGCGGTCGCTCTTGTACAAAGCACTTCCCATATAAAGGCCCCGGATGATTTTACAGCGAAGGTTATGGCTCAATTGCCAAAGGAAACGAAAACAACAGGTGCCAAACGTTGGTTCAAAAGCCATCCTTTCATGACAGCGGCAGCGATGTTCATCATATTGATGACAGGATCTGTTTTTTCCACTTATAATCAGGACGAACATTTTTCAGTTTCAAAGCAGCCTAACTTAGTGGTCGAAGGTGAAACGGTTATTGTGCCTGAGGGTGAGACAATCAAGGGAAATGTGGTAGTTCAAAATGGTAATATTCAAATAGATGGTGAAGTAGAGGGAGATGTGACAGTCATAAATGGGCATAAGTATATGTCTAAAGCAGGTAATGTGACCGGAAGCATCCATGTTATTGACCAAGCTTTTGAGTGGATGTGGTATAAAGTGAAGGACACTGCAGCCTCGTTGGTTCCTGCCAAAGAGGAGAAAAAGGAATAAGGAAAAGAAGCTGGGCAGGGGCATCGTTTTTGATTTACGATGACTTCGCCCAGCTTTATTTTTTAAACGAAGGGGAACCATTTTTAATGGTTCTTTTTTTCTGTGTAAATTTCTCACACTAGTTTTTAGATGAATCATTTAAAAAATGGTATACTATTAAGGTTATTGTAAATAAAGATTGTATTGGTATTTGGAGTAATACTGACTGGAGGAAACAACATGTCTTTAACCAATTTGACTGTTTGGGACTATGTAGTAAATTTCATTGATATTCTCCTTGTATGGTTTGTGATATATAAATTGTTAACTATTATTCGAGGCACGAAGGCTATTCAGCTGCTAAAAGGAATTTTTGTAATTGTCATTGTAAAAAGCTTAAGCAACCTGTTTGGTTTCAATACACTCGGATGGTTAATGGCACAAGTCATGAATTGGGGAGTATTGGCCATTCTCGTCATTTTTCAACCTGAACTGAGAAGGGCACTTGAACAATTAGGACGCGGGAAGCTCTTTGCAAGGGGCACCGTTCCAGAAGAGAATCAGCAAGAGCGTTTAGTCGAGGAAATCCTAAAGGCGTCCACCTATATGGCAAAAAGGCGGATTGGTGCCTTGATTACGATAGAAAAAGGTACGGAGCTGGGGGATTATGTTGAAACGGGGATACCCCTGAAATCCTATATTTCTTCAGAACTGCTCATTAATATCTTCATCCCTAATACGCCGCTCCATGATGGTGCAGTTATTTTACAAAATAACCAGGTGGCAGCTGCCGCTTGCTATTTGCCATTATCAGAGAGTCCATTCATATCAAAGGAACTTGGCACACGGCATAGGGCAGCCATAGGCATGAGTGAAGTTACGGATAGTCTGACGATTGTCGTATCAGAAGAAACGGGAGGAATATCCGTCACTAAAAACGGGGAACTTTACCGGGATTTGAATCAAGAATCATTTAGGGCCATGCTTACAAGTGAACTGGTAGTGGAAAATATCAAATCAACTTCCTCAAGCATCTTTAACTGGAGGGGGAAAAAGAATGGATAAATTCACCAATAGCGCTTGGTTTATGAGAATCGTAGCTTTTGCCTTGGCAGCACTTTTGTTCATTTCCATTAACTTTGAGATGGAGTCGGATAAAAAATCCCTTGGTTTATCGACTGCCCCTGAAATCAGTACGGAGACCATCGAAAATGTACCGGTTGAAGTGTACTATGACCGTGAGAATCTAGTGGTGAGCGGGGTGCCTGAAACAGTTGATGTTACTCTAAAGGGAGCAAAAAGCCTATTGATTAATGCGAAAAACCAAAGGGATTTTAAAGTGTATGTAGACCTTTCTGATCCTGCAATCTCAATGGGGGACAGAACTGTCACATTTAAAATAAGTGATTTGAATGAAAAGTTAGTGGCGACGATCGATCCGGAATATGCGGAAGTCAACGTTCAGGAACGGGTGACGAAGGAATTCTCCGTTGAGGCCGAGTATAACAGCTCTTTACTTGAAGAGGGGTATACAGCCGGTCAGCCAACAGTCAGCCCGCAAACTGTTAAAATAACGGGTGCTAAAGATGCAATTGAACAAATTTCCTATGTAAAGGCAAACCTTGAAATAAGTAAGGGACTTAACGAAACGGTGAACAGCAAGGCAACCGTTAAAGCCTTGGACAGAGATTTGAATAAGCTGGATGTGACGATCGAGCCATCTTCTGTTGCCGTTTCCTTAAAAGTGAGCATTCCTTCTAAGACGGTGTCGATAGCACCGAAGCAAACCGGCAAGGCAAAGGATGGAATCAGGATCACGAGTATAAGTGTCGATCCAAAAGAGGTCACCTTATTTGGTTCGGAAACGAGCCTGGAGAAAATAGATGAAATAAATCTTCCTGTAAATATCTCGAAAATTGATGGTGATACAGAACTGGAACTCGATCTTAATAAACCGGATAGTGTACAAAAAATGTCCTTGGGTAAGGCGCAGGTCAAGATTCGTACAGAAAAAGTTGATGTAGATGAAGAGAATGCAGAGCCAGTCGTGGAAGAGGAAGAACCAGAAACCGAACAAAAACAAGAAGAACAAGTAGTCGAAGAAAAACCAGAACCAGAAGAAGAAGATGAACCGGCTGCCATTGAGTCCAAAACTTTCAACAATATACAAATAGTTCCTGTGGGCATACGGGATGACCAAGATGCCGAATTGGAATCCGATGTAACCAGCATCACTTTGCTTGGTGAGGCGGATGATTTGAAGAAAATAACTAAAGACGACATTAATCTTACAGTAGATGTGAGTAATTTAGATGAAGGTACGCATGATGTGGATCTGGCGGTAACAGTGCCTGAGGGAGTGGAATGGGAACTGGATTCTAAAACGGTTTCGGTCACCATCACACAAAAAGAAGAAGAGACATGACCTTCCTTTAACATCATCATTAAATTCAGTAACGATTCGAAGAAGGAGCGATAAAGATGGGTAAATATTTTGGAACAGACGGAGTAAGGGGTATAGCGAATAGCGAGTTAACACCGGAGTTGGCATTTAAACTAGGCCGTTTTGGTGGCTACGTTCTTACTAGAAATACAGAAAAACCCAAAGTGCTTATAGGGCGCGATACTCGTATTTCAGGTGAAATGCTGGAAGGTGCGCTTGTTGCAGGTCTTTTATCCATAGGGGCTGAGGTGATGCGCCTGGGTGTCATTTCGACACCGGGAGTAGCCTATTTAACAAAGGCCTTAAGTGCTGAAGCAGGTGTCATGATTTCCGCTTCGCATAATCCGGTAGCGGATAATGGCATTAAATTCTTTGGACCGGATGGGTTTAAGTTATCCGATGATCAAGAAGCGGAAATTGAAGCACTATTAGATAAGGAAAAGGATGAGCTTCCACGCCCGGTTGGCGGAGATTTAGGCCATTTGAACGATTATTTCGAAGGAGGGCAAAAGTATCTCCAGTATTTGAAACAATCAGTGGATGAAGATTTTACAGGCATTCATGTTGCTCTTGATTGTGCACATGGGGCTACATCTGCCTTGGCCATGCATTTGTTTGCAGATCTTGATGCAGACATCTCTACAATGGGGGCATCGCCCAATGGCTTGAACATTAATGATAAGGTAGGTTCCACCCACCCAGAGGCACTTGCTGAATTCTTAAAAGAAAAAGGTGCGGATGTCGGGCTTGCGTTTGATGGCGACGGAGACCGCGTCATTGCAATAGATGAAAAAGGAAATATAGTGGACGGCGACCAAATCATGTATATCTGTGCGAAATACTTGAAGGATAATAACCGTCTGAAACAGGGAACAGTGGTTTCTACGATCATGAGTAACCTTGGTTTTTATAAAGGTCTTGAAGAGCATGGTATACAAAGCGCCCAGACGGCAGTGGGGGATCGCTATGTGGTCGAGGAGATGCGTAAAGGCGGCTATAACCTTGGCGGAGAGCAATCCGGACATATCATCTTCCTGGACTATAACACGACAGGAGATGGCTTATTGACGGGCTTGCAGCTTGTGAACATCATGAGCGACACCCAAAAAACCTTATCCGAGCTCGCTGGCGAGATGAAGAAATATCCACAAACGTTGATCAATGTCAGAGTTACCGATAAACACGCTGTAACAGATAATGAAAAGGTACAGGAAGTCATCAAGGCAGTCGAAGGGGAAATGAACGGAAACGGCCGCATTTTGGTGAGACCATCCGGTACTGAACCTCTGGTCCGTGTTATGGCTGAAGCACCGACAGCTGAGGAATGCACTAATTATGTAGATCGCATCGTCGCAGTTGTAAGAGCGGAAATGGGAATGAACGAATAACTAATTCTATGCATAAAAGGAACGAAATTTCCTTTTATGCATATTTTTATAAAGAAGTCTTTTTTGTTGGTAAAGGTAATTAAGAATTGACCTATGTCCCTTGTTTAAGGTATGATTATCCTGATTTACAACTCATTTTCTAAAAATGGTTGTTTTAAAAAGGAGGGTAGGCAAGGAGAGAATGGATTCACAAAAGCGCCTGAACTAAGTCTGGACGAGAAATGACTTAGTTGACGAGGAGGAGGTTTATCGAATGATCGGCGGATACCTCCCGGCTGAAGTGCACAGCCGCAGTAATTCCAATCTTAAAACAGTAGGGCAACTTACTGCACAAAGGGTCGGAAATGCACAATGGGAAAAAGTGCTTTAGGGCATTTCCTTTATAAAAATATATATCAGAGATGAGGGGGCAGGGATGCCCCCGTGCATTCCTGTTCCCTCGAATCGGTTGGAGGAACAGAAATTATGTGTGGAATTGTTGGATATATTGGACTTAACGATGCAAAGGAAATTTTATTAAAAGGTCTTGAAAAACTTGAATACCGCGGTTATGACTCTTCAGGGATTGCTGTGAGAAATGAAGCAGGAGTGACAATCTTTAAGGAAAAGGGAAGAATAGCGGACTTACGAGCAGCCGTGGATGAAAATACTATGGCGCATACCGGAATAGGACATACGCGCTGGGCTACACATGGTGTGCCAAGCCGTGAAAATGCCCATCCTCACCAAAGTAATTCAGGTCGATTGACTTTAGTTCATAATGGTGTCATTGAAAACTATGCGATTCTAAAACGTGAATATTTGAAGGATGTTGCCTTTAAAAGTGAAACGGATACGGAAGTTATCGTTCAACTCATAGAGAAGTTCGTGAACGAGGGCATGGAAGTGGAAGAGGCGTTCCGTCAAACACTCACTCTATTAGAGGGTTCATATGCCATTGCCCTATTGGATGCTGAAAATGATGAAACCATCTTAGTCGCCAAAAATAAAAGCCCGCTGCTGATCGGTGTCGGAAAAGACTTTAACGTTGTCGCTTCGGATGCAATGGCGATGCTGCAAGTCACAGATCAATTCCTTGAACTGATGGATAAGGAAATGGTTATCGTGACAAATGAAAAGGTAACGATCAAGAACCTTTCCAACGAAGAAGTTATGCGTGCTCCTTACACGGCTGAACTGGATGCAAGTGATATTGAAAAAGGTACGTATCCTCACTATATGCTCAAGGAAGTCGACGAGCAGCCAGCTGTAATACGTAAAATCATTCAAGCATACCAAAATGAAGAAGGTAAACTTGCAATCGACTATAACATTACTGAAGCCGTAAGTGAGGCTGACCGTATTTATATCATCGCTTGCGGAACCAGCTATCATGCAGGGTTGATTGGTAAGCAATTCATCGAAAAAATGACTGAAATTCCGGTTGAGGTCCATGTGGCATCGGAATTCACTTACAATATGCCGTTATTATCGAAAAAACCGCTATTCATCTTCATTTCACAAAGTGGTGAAACTGCAGATAGCCGTGCCGTGTTAGTGTCCATCAAAGCGCTTGGTCATAAAGCCCTGACCATCACGAACGTACCTGGCTCTACATTGTCACGTGAAGCGGATTATACGCTCTTGCTGCATGCTGGTCCTGAAATTGCCGTAGCCTCTACAAAGGCCTACACAGCCCAAGTGGCAGTCTTATCCATCTTGGCGAATGTAACTGGCCAATTCCGTAACATGGAGTACGGTTTCGACCTTGTGAAAGAGCTTGGAATCGTTGCGACGGCTATGGAAGCACTATGTGATTCGAAAGAAGAGATGGAAGACATCGCCCGAGAATATTTGTCCGTTACGAGAAACTGCTTCTTCATCGGCCGTTCCCTTGACTACTATGTTGTACTTGAAGGGGCACTTAAGCTGAAGGAGATTTCTTACATCCAGGCGGAAGGCTTTGCTGGCGGAGAGCTTAAACATGGAACGATTGCCTTGATTGAAGAAGGTACACCTGTCATAGCCCTTGCTACTCAAGCAGGCGTCAACTTAAGCATCCGTGGTAATGTGAAGGAAGTGGTTGCCCGTGGCGCCAACCCTTGCATCATTTCCATGAAGGGTCTGGAAGAAGAGGATGACCGTTTCGTCATCCCGGAAGTGAATGAACTATTAACACCCCTTATCTCTGTTATCCCGCTGCAGCTCATTGCCTACTACGCAGCCTTGCACCGCGAATGTGACGTGGATAAACCGCGTAATCTCGCGAAAAGTGTAACGGTTGAGTAAGTTGGAATGAATGCAATGTAGATTATAAAAAGTTGCGAAGCTTTACCCCTTTGGCTATGATTAGCCAAAGGGGTATTTTTTATGTTTAAAACAACGAGAACCTCTCAAGTTGACAAGTGGATTAGAAGACCGAGGTAATATGAATCGGTGTGCAGTGTAATATAATCTATCAAATCCATCAGTAGGTAGTCATGGCAACGATTAGAGCAATGTTAATGACCTTCCTATGGTGTGCATTGTTGAAAATGATGTCTTCATAAAATTTTTAAATTTAGGAGAGAATAGCATGGAAGTCTTTGCAGAGTTTTTAACGAATATTGATAACCCGCAACATAGGGAACGAACGGAAGAAGTCCTGGCTTGGGTAACTAAGAAATTTCCACATCTAAAGCCGAAGATTGCGTGGAATCAGCCTATGTTTACCGATCATGACACATATATTATTGGCTTTAGCGTAGCCAAACATCATTTGGCTGTTGCCCCTGAAAAGGCAGGGATCGATCATTTCTCTGATGAAATCGTGCAGGCTGGCTATGATCATACCAAGCAGTTGGTACGTATCAAGTGGGACAGTCCGGTTGATTACTCATTACTTGAGAAAATGATAGAGTATAATATTTTTGATAAGGCAGACTGTTCAACTTTTTGGCGGAAATAAAAAAATGATTATTAAGGGTGAAAACCAATAAAAAACAGCTGCCATTGCAGCTGTTTTTTATTACCTATGATTTAAAATGAATTTTTAAAATTACAAAACCCTCACGAAATAGGAAGCAGAATGGTGAAGGTCGTTCCCTTTTCGGGTTCGCTTTTCACGGATATGGTCCCTTCATGCATCTCTATAATCTTTTTCACGATGGATAGTCCTAAACCGCTGCCGCTTTTTGAGCGTTCCCTTGCCAGGTCGGCTTTATAGAATCGCTCGAATATATGGAATTGGTCGGTTTCGGAAATGCCGATTCCATTGTCGGATATCGTTATGGATGCCAGGTCATCAATCTGTTGTAATCGAATCGTGATCTTTCCGCGATGGCGGGTGAATTTGATGCTATTGTGCATTATATTTGTCCATACTTGGCTCATCAAATCCTGGTCTGCCACTATTGGAATCTTTTCCAAGGTTATATCCAATTCGAGTTCTTTGTCCGACCAAGCGGGTTCACAAGCCAAAATAATGGTCCGTATTTGCTGATCCAGCCGGAAATCTGTCCTTTCAAAAGGATGGTGCTCGGATTCAAGGGATGTAAGCTTTAGAAGGTTATCACTTAATTTGGATAATCTCCTGCTCTCTGTCTCTATTATATGAAGATAATGATTTCGTTCTTCGATTGTCAGCTTATTAAATTGAAGTGCTTGGGCAAATCCTACAATGGAGGTAAGGGGCGACTGTATTTCATGTGAGACGTTAGAGATGAACTCCTGCCGCATTTCTTCCATTTGCTTCAATTGTTTGGCCATGTGATTGAAGTGGTTAATGATATCGGTCATTTCGTTTCTCTTGTCCATATTAAAATCCAGTTGTACATTATAATCGCCATTTGCTATTTTCCTTAAGGCATCTATGATCTCGAGGTAAATATTTACCCGTTTATTATGATGGACAGCATGGATAAGGTGACCAATTACTATCATGATTGCGATGCTTGTCACGATTGTAGCCAGATACCGAACATAATCGGTTAACCTTAAGGGCAAAAGCTCAATGATATAGTACCCTGCGGAAAAGGAAATTGAAATAAACGTTACAAAAAACAGCATGCCAAGCATTTGTTTGAAAAATCGATTGCCTCTCATCTCGTTATCTCCAAACGGTAGCCCAATCCCCAGATCGTTTTAATCCGGAAGGGGAATTCCGATTCAGGAAACCGTTCCCTCACCCTTTTTATATGAACATCGACAGTTCGTTCATCACCTTCATAATCATAGCCCCAAATGTCTTCGATAAGATCTTCCCTGGAAAAAGTTTTTCCAGGATAGCTTGCTAATTTAAACAGCAATTCGAATTCTTTTAATGGAATCGTATATTCCTGTTCTTTGAATGACATTTCATGCGTGTTACGATTCATCTTTAATTCGCCGATATTTAATGTTTGTGAAATAGTGATTTTATACCGTTTTAATAATGCCTTTATTCTAAGAACCAATTCGATCGGTTCAAATGGCTTTACAAGATAATCATCTGCCCCAAGCCCGAATCCTTTTACTTTTTGTGTTGTTTCCCCTTTTGCAGTCAGCATTAAAATGGGGATATCACTAAATTCCCGTAACTCTTTGCATAATTGCCATCCATCCATGTTAGGCATCATAATATCGATGACTGCCAAATCGATTTTCACTTTTTCCATTACTTTCAATGCTTGCATTCCATCTGACGCTTCATATAGATCAAAGCCTTCTTTTCTTAACAACAGGTTTATAAGTTCGCGAATATGTGCATCATCATCGACTATCAATATTTTTGTCATCCTTCTTCTTTCCTTTCGGCGAATTAGGCCAGTTCAAGCTTGTGCAACTGCTGTTCAGCAAATTCGTGATATAATGAGTGCGTATTATATAGCTCTTTATGTGTTCCGCTGCCTGTTATTTTCCCTTTTTCAAGGAAGATGATTTGATCCGAACCGATAACGGTCGATAGGCGGTGGGCGATGACTATTGTTGTTCTTCCTTTCATTAAATGATTTAATGCCTGTTGAACCACTTTTTCTGATTTGCTGTCCAGGCTGGAGGTTGCCTCATCCAGCATTAATATTTTCGGGTTTCTTAAAAATGCACGGGCGATTGCGATTCTTTGTCTTTGACCGCCTGATAATTTCATGCCCCTTTCACCGACCTCTGTATCATATCCGTTCGGAAGCTCAGAAATGAATTGATCTGCATACGCCATTTTAGCCACTTGATTTAATTCTTCATCTGTTATATCCCGATCGATGCCATAACAAATATTATCTCGAATTGTACCGGATACAATCGGGCTTTCTTGTGAAACATATCCAATCTGGCTTCTCCATGAAAGCAGTGTGAAATCATTTATGGATGTCCCGCCTATGGATATGGATCCTTCCTGTGGTTTGTAGAAACGCTCGAATAATGAAAAAAGGGTCGTTTTTCCGCTGCCGCTTGGGCCGACTATTGCAGTGACCTTACCGGCCTCAACGTTAAAGCTTATATCTTTAAGTACCTGTTCTCCATTATTGTAACTATAGTTCAGGTGATCCACGCTGATGGATTGGCTCATATTTTGAACGGGCTGCTTCGCATCTTCTTCCTCCACAGAATCCAGAATGGAAATGATGCGCTCTGTTGCACCCGTTGCTTTTTGGAATTGTGTAAAGAAACTGGCCAATTGAGCCATTGGCATGATTATTTGGAAAAGATACATGATGAATGCAACTAGAGCCCCAGCAGTCAGTGCTCCTGAAGAAACACGCATTCCCCCATAACCTAAAATCAGGACGAGTAATGCCATCATGACCAAACTCATTAGCGGCGCAATCAACGCTTGGATTTTTGCCTCTTTCAATCCGAATTGAAATAATTTCTGGATTCCTTTTTGTCCATTTTGATATTCCAAAGCTTCTGCATTAGACGCCTTAACAAGACGTATTTCCGTTAGAACCTGCTGAAGGACTGCGGTGAAGCTTGCTGTCTCGTCCTGCATCCCTTTTGATATTTTGTGCATTTTTTTCCCTAGCGGCATCAATATCAAAACAGAGAGCGGAATTGCAGTGAACATCAATAATGTCATTTTCCAATCCAGTACGAATAACACGATCATGGAACCTACGATGGAAATGATTCCTGTAACGAAATTAGAGAGATGTTCAGAGATTAATCCCTTCACTACAGTTGTATCATTTGTCATTCGGCTGACTGTTTCCCCCGATGGATGATCATCAAAATAACTCACGGGTAATACGAGTAATTTTTTCCATAGTTGATCGCGGATACCTGCCACTACGGATTGACCGATCCGATTTAATAAATAGATGGAAAATCCACTGGCCAATGCTTGAACAATGATGGCAACAACGAGAAGTGTGATTCTTTCAGCGTTTAGTGAACTGACTGAAAAATCATTGATTAGATTTTTTGTGAATAATGGGACTAATAAAGCTACACCTGTTGTGCCTAGGCTTAATGCTAATGCAATCCCTATCATTAGTTTGGAAGGCTTCGTTTGTTGAACCAATCGAATGAACTGGCGCCATCCTTTTTGTTTTTTTGCTTCTGACATATGTAAATACATCCTTTCTCGATTTTCATTACAGAAAAGTATATAAAGAAGTTATGAATTGAATATGAACGAGTCTTAGTTATTCCACGAAAATTTTGGTGAACCTTTTCAGAATGATAAATTTGCAAAAATATGGCAGACACTTAAAATAGTGTCGGCTTTTTTTCATGAAGATACAAGGAAATTAAATATTCGATGGTTAACGGTAAGGAATATGTGTAAGGATCTCAAGTTTATGACTGATAGGTAAAAAGATATAGTGATATCTTGATTTTTAATAATAAATACCTATATAAGCTAAAAACTTACCGGTTTTAACCGATTAAATATGGAGATACAAAAAACAGTATAAGTTAGGTGGAAAAAATGATTATTTTGAATGAGTCGATTGTGTCTCCAATTCTTCTAAAGGTGTTAGAGGAACAGCAAATCCCAGTATTGGAACAAGGTCAATGGGGAGACACATTAACATCAGAAAAGCTAAACATTCAAAAGGATACAGAATTTTTCAAGTCCATGGAAAAGGACAAAAGAATTCTTACAAACTCTGAAAATGGCATAACACTATTAGGGCATTTTCAACCGGATAGCAATGAATACATTTGGTCAAAGTTATTGAAGGATAAGAGCCAGTGCGAAATTTGACGAAATCTTTATATCCTGATTTCTATTTCCAAGATATCGATTTATCCATGATAAGTGAGCTGGATATAAATCAAATACCGTTTCCGGTAGTTATCAAACCCAATATTGGCTATTCCAGTGTAGGTGTGCACAAAGTCAAGAATGAACAGGATTGGGATATAGCCGTGAACCAGCTTAAAGTGGATTTACTTCATTCGGGTGGATTATATGATTCAGAAGTGGTCGGATCCCAGACCGTTTTGATAGAAGAGTGGATTCAGGGTGAAGAGTATGCCATTGATGGTTATTACAATCAAGATGGTGAACCGGTCATTTTGAATGTCTTCAAACGATTATTCAAGGATGATTACGATACTTCCGATCGAATTTATTATACTTCGAAGTTGGCCATTGATGAAATCTATCATGATGCACTGAAGTTCATGAAGAATATCCAAACGGTCCTTCCGCTTAGGAATTATCCTGTACACTTTGAAATCCGCAAAAAGGAAAACCGGGTGATACCCATCGAAATCAATCCCCTGCGTTTTGCTGGGGCGGGTACAACGGATCTAGGTTACCATGCCTATGGAATGAATATGTATGAACACTATTTTTCAGGAACGAAACCCGATTGGAACCGGATATTGGAAGAGATGGACGATCGAATATATAGCTTTTTCTTTGCAGAGGTTCCGCTTGAAATAAATCAGGAAGGTGTTGCACGTATTGATCATGATGGACTCCGTCATGAATTCGAACAAGTTTTGGAATATAGGCAGCTTCCTTTTCAAAATGACCGGAGCATGGCCATCATCTTTTATAGAAGTGAGGATTTGAATGAAAATCTCCAATTGCTTCATTTGGATTTAATACCATATTTGACTATAAAAAACCTGGTATTCAACTAAGGGGGGGCATGGAAATGAGATTTTCAAAGCTGAATCCTAAAAAATCTCTATTGGCAAAACTATTCTTGTTTTATATTATTCCTTTCGTGATTTTCGCAGGGGCCATGGGCCTTTGCTTTTCCTATATTACGAATAAAATGATCAATGAGAATGTCCTTCCGCAATTCGATAATCGCCTTTCTGAAAATGCCCACAGTTTAGCAGCGAGCCTCAATCCCACTTTGATAAACAAGGCTTCCGAACGGGGCGAAGAGATTAAGCGGAAACTGGATGCCTTTGTTGAAGATAAAAAGGGAATTGAATATGTTTATGTTTTGAAGCGGGAGAATGATGCCGACATGATTGTAGCCTTGAGCGGCAGCGATGACTATATGGTGGAATCCCCCTTCACACCGGAACAGGCAAAATCGATAAATGGAAGCGAAGACGTCTTGAGTGAAATATATAAAGATAAGTGGGGAACGCACAAGTCGTACTTTACGCCAATCGAAGGAACGGACGCGATTGTCGGAATCGATATGGATGCAAGCTTCATTGATGAATTGAAAAGCACAATGATATTCTATAATATCTTATTTCTTGCAAGTGCCGTTATATTGGGTGTGCTATGCGCCGTTGTCATCGGGAAGAAGATTTCGGGACCCGTCAATGAACTTGTTGGTTACACGAATGAAATGGCAAAAGGGGACTTAAGTAAATCGATTCCCGTTGGCAGAGAGGATGAGATTGGCGATCTGTCAAATGGATTCGAAGATATGAGATTAAGTTTGTCCCATATTATCCAGAATGTCCGTGAACACGCCCAAACGATGAATCAAACGACAGTTTCCATTCAGCAATCCTTTGAGGAGATGGTGGAATCCTATGGCCAGATAGTGACGGGGACAACGGAAGAAGCAAGGGCTTCGGAAGAACGTGCCCATCATATTGACCGGATTTCCAATATGATCAGTGACTTAACGGATACGATCCGTTTAATGAACGAGCAAACGAATGAAATGAATGAATTTACGATGCATGCAAATACACTTGCTGAGCAAGGGAGTAAACAAGTGCAAGGTGTAACGAGCCAGATGGATAAAATCATGGAAAACGGCCAAGCGAATAAAGCCAATTTGTTGAGCCTGGAAGAGGATGTAGTGAAGATAAATGAAGTGATTGGCCTAATAAGGGTGATTGCTTCCCAAACGAACCTGCTGTCCCTGAATGCGTCCATAGAAGCGGCACGGGCGGGTGATGCTGGCAGAGGTTTTGCCGTAGTCGCTCAAGAGGTGCAAAAATTGGCTGTGCAAACCGATGAATCCATCGATATCATTTCAGAATCGATCATGCGGATTAATGATCAAACAGCCAAAGTCATCCAAAATAATGATGAGAGTTTTCAGGATATACTAAATGGTGTTTCCTTAGTGGAAAACAATGGCGAGATTTTCAATAAGATATTCGAATCCGTAGAGAAATTGCTGAAAGGCACAGAACAATTGGCCGCCCATTCGAAAAAAATCAATGAGTCTTCGGATGAAAGCCTGGCATCCATACAGGAAATTGCAGCGATTTCCGAAGAAGGAGTCGCAACAACGGAGCAAATCTCGGCAGCTGCCATTCAACAAAGTACCATAATGGCTGGATTGAAGGAACAAAATGAAGATTTAGCAAAAGAATCGGCGATTTTAGAAGAAATGGTGGAAAAGTTCATTACGGAAAAATAAATATTTGATGTATACATCTACAAAGACCTTTCTTAATTTTGTTTACGGGAGGTTTTTGGAGACAAAATGGGTTCTATCTGAGTTTTTAAACATAGTTGATTGGTACGGAAGGTACGAGACTCCTGCGGGAAAGTGCGCCGAGGGAGGACCGCCCGGAGGGGAAATCAACGTTCCGTTTTACACTCCCTCAAAAAAAATGTAGAAAATATCGAGTTTATCTATACTATGAAACCTCTTTAAATTAGTAAACGAGAGGTTTTTGTTTGGATGATGTAAGAGTTCATGTGTAATAGATAGAGTCACTTTCATTACTGCTTTTTTTATAGAATTTAGAGAGTATTAAAAATTGCTGGAAAAAAGTTTCCCCAAACTATTTGCAATCGCTACCATTTAATGTTATGCTTAGTCTTAATTATTTTTGTTCGGTACTAAGGATACTAAAAGTACTACTTTTCGTTTTCGATGATGACTTAGAGCAAGGATAGTAATACATTGTGCTTAGATGCACTAGGAGGCAACAACAATGGAACAAGGTAAAGTAAAATGGTTTAACGCAGAAAAAGGTTTTGGATTCATCGAACGCGAAAACGGAGACGACGTATTCGTACATTTCTCAGCTATCCAAAGCGAAGGTTTCAAATCTTTAGACGAAGGCCAAGAAGTTACTTTTGAAGTAGAACAAGGTCAACGCGGACCTCAAGCTTCTAACGTTCAAAAAGCATAATTTCGATAACAAAAAAAGACGGATCCTTTTTAAAGGGTCCGTCTTTTTTTTGTTTTGTGAAAATACATAACAAAAAACCCTGCTAAACGATAAGCAGGGTAAATGGTACAAGTAAAGTAAAACGCTTAAAAAGGTTTGACTAAGTATATCATAGTTTTTCAAAAAAATACTAAATTAAATATATTATACGTATCAAGGTAACGATAGGTAATTACTGAAATCATTGATTGAAGGGGCGTAAAGCAATTTATGTCCCTTCTTTTTTTCGCCTGAAGATCAGGGAAGAGGGCGGCATGACCTTTTTGTTAGCAAAAAGGGAAACAAAAAAACGATGGCCCACATAACATATGGGCACTTTCATTAATTTCTTTGGGAAGTGGAAAAGATTCTTATACATTCAAATATGGATTTGAATATTCAGGGAATTATGTTATATTATAATCAAACGAAGATTTGAATGAGAGGTGTGAGAAGATGACGGAACTGAAAGATATATGTGATGTTCACCTGCATGATGAAGTGAAGGTCAATCGCATTCAAGAGGAAATGGGCCAGGTGGATATATCCAGCATGTCGAAGCTGTTTAAGGTTATAGGCGATGAAAATAGGGCGAAGATAGCTTATGCGCTCTGTACGGACGAGGAATTGTGTGTGTGCGATCTGGCCAATATCATTGGTGCTTCGATGGCGACGACGTCACATCATCTTCGTACCCTTTATAAACATGCAATCGTAAAATATCGAAAAGAAGGTAAGTTGGCTTTTTATTCTTTGGATGATCACCATATTAAGCAATTGATTCTCATTGCATTAGAACATCAGCAGGAGGTAAGGGCTGATGGCTGAGTCCCCAATGAAAACATATCGTATCCAGGGTCTATCCTGCACGAATTGTGCGGCTAAATTCGAGAACAATGTCCGTGAACTAGAGGGTGTGAAGGATGCCAAAATCAACTTTGGCGCCTCGAAGATATCGGTACAGGGCAGCGCGACCATTGAACAGATTGAAAAGGCGGGAGCTTTCGATAACCTGAAGATCCGCGGTGAACAGGAACAGGTAACTCAAAAAGAACCATTTTGGAAGCAAAAAGAAAATATTAAAGTGGTGTTTTCGGTTATCTTATTGCTGATCAGCTGGATATTGGATAATCGATATGCTGATGGAAGCATCATGCCGGTAATCGGTTATGCGGCTGCAATCATAGTTGGAGGATATTCATTATTTGTCAATGGTTTGAAAAACCTTGTAAGGCTTCGCTTTGATATGCACACCCTTATGACGGTTGCCATCATCGGGGCGGCCGTGCTTGGTGAATGGGGCGAGGGCGCGACCGTCGTCATTCTATTTGCGATAAGTGAAGCATTGGAAAAATATTCAATGGATAAGGCGCGTAATTCCATCGAATCATTAATGAACATCGCACCTAAAGAAGCTTTGATCCGCAGAGGGCATCATGAAATGATGGTTGCTGTTGATGAGATTGAAGTGGGCGACATCATGATCGTTAAACCTGGTCAAAAACTTGCAATGGATGGCCGGATCATGAAGGGCGCCTCGACACTTAATCAAGCAGCCATTACTGGTGAATCCGAGCCGGTTTTTAAAACGGTTGAGGGTGAAGTATTTGCCGGAACCCTAAATGGTGAAGGGCTGCTCGAAGTGGAGGTCACGAAGCGGGTCGAGGATACGACGATTGCAAAAATCATCCACCTTGTTGAAGAAGCACAGGCCGAAAAGGCTCCTTCCCAAGCCTTCGTGGATAAATTCGCAAAATTTTATACGCCGGCCATCATGCTCATTGCCCTGGCCATTGCGGTATTACCCCCGATCGTTGTGAACGGGGATTGGAGTGAATGGATTTATCGGGGATTGGCTGTACTGGTTGTCGGCTGTCCTTGTGCTTTGGTCATTTCTACGCCCATCGCCATCGTGACAGCAATCGGAAATGCTGCGAAACATGGTGTGCTGATTAAAGGCGGGGTCCATTTGGAGGAAGCGGGAGCCTTAAAGGCAATCGCGTTTGATAAAACGGGTACTTTAACAAAGGGCGTACCTGAGGTGACCGATTTCAAAATGTTATCTGATGTGTTGAATGAACAGGACGTGCTGGCTATCGCCGCTGCTTTAGAAAGCAGATCACAGCATCCCCTTGCCACGGCAATTCTTCAAAAGGCGGAAACCAACGATGTGGACTATCATTCTTTATTGGTAGAGGATTTTACTGCAATCACGGGTAAAGGGATAAAAGGGAAAATCAATCAAGAAATCTATTACATTGGTAAACCCCACCTTTTTGTGGAAGAGGCAGGTTTCGTTTTCTCTGATGATGTGCTTAAATTAATCAGCGGCTATCAAAATACAGGGAAAACGGTGATGGTGCTTGGCGATCAAGTGAAGCTCCTTGCAATCATCGCGGTGTCTGATGAAATAAGGGAAAGCAGTAAGGAAGCCATTCGGAAATTGCATGCTTTGGGCATTGAAAAAACGATCATGCTGACTGGCGATAATATCGGAACGGCAAAAGCGATTGGAGCGGCAGCTGGCGTTCATGAAATTGAGGCGGAGCTATTGCCGCAGGATAAATTGACCATCATTAAACGATGGAAACAAAAATACGATCGAGTGGCCATGGTAGGCGATGGTGTCAATGATGCTCCGGCCTTGGCAGCTTCGACGGTAGGAATCGCAATGGGAGGGGCGGGCACGGATACAGCCCTTGAAACAGCTGATATTGCCTTAATGGGTGATGACTTATCGAAGCTGCCTTATACAATCCGCTTAAGCCGCAAAACATTAAAAATCATTAAGCAGAACATCTCGTTTTCATTGGTGATTAAAGTCCTGGCCTTATTATTGATAGCGCCGGGCTGGTTAACACTTTGGATGGCGATTTTTGCCGACATGGGTGCGACGCTATTAGTTACATTGAACAGTCTTAGGTTATTGAGAATAAAAGAATAGAATAATATGGGCTCCCTGGTGCATCTTAAGGTGCACCAGGGAGCTTTTATTTTGAGCTTTCCAATTGTTTCATGTGAAACTTTGAAAAAAATAGTCGGTCGTCATATTTTTTGTTGAAAGTAAAAGGAAGTCCAATAAAAACACTTTGCTAAGGGCAGAAACCGTTATGCAAGCGAAGCCTGGTATGCTACAATGTGCTCGCTTTTAGGCAGCATGACAGTTTGTTTAAATATAATATAGGGAGTAAGAACGGAAGGGATTTGAAATGATGGAATTACAGCAGAGGGCAATTTTGGTTGGAGTCAATCTCAACGGTTCAAAGGATTTTGAGTATTCGATGGAGGAATTGGCCAATTTAACGGAAGCATGTGAGGTAGAGGTTGCAGGGACCATCACACAAAATTTGCATCGGGTGAACTCATCACATTTTATCGGTACCGGGAAGATCGAGGAAGTGAAAAATCTAGTTGAGCATAAAGAAGCTAATGTCGTCATTTTTAATGACCAGCTCTCACCTTCGCAACTTCGTAATCTGGAGAGGGACATGGATTGCAAGGTGATTGACCGGACAATCCTGATTCTGGATATTTTCGCGCATCGGGCGAAAACGAAGGAAGCACAGCTTCAGGTAGAAGTGGCAAAGCTGCAGTATATGCTCCCGCGTCTCGTTGGTTTAAGGGAGTCATTAGGGCGTCAGAGCGGCGGGGTCGGTACAAACAAAGGTGCAGGTGAAAAGCAGTTAGAGCTTGACCGCAGGAGGATCGAGGAAAATATAAGTGTTTTGAATAAAGAACTGGAAGACCTTGTTGCACACAGGCAAACGCAGAGGAAACAACGGAAAAAGAATGCCATCCCTGTCGTATCCTTAGTCGGTTATACCAATGCAGGTAAATCTTCGATCATGAATGCACTGATTGAGATGTTCCATCCAACTGCCGAGAAGCAGGTGTTGGAGAAGGATATGCTGTTCGCTACGCTTGAGACGTCCGTCCGAAACATTCCGCTGCCGGATAAAAAGGAATTCTTATTGACGGATACGGTGGGATTTGTGTCTAAATTGCCGCATCATCTAGTGAAGGCATTCCGATCCACATTGGAAGAAGTGGTAGAAGCGGATCTGTTGGTCCATGTTGTCGATTTTTCCAATCCTAATCATGAGCAGCAAATAGAGATAACGGAAAAGACTTTAAACGATATAGGCATTAAAGGGATTCCGACGATCTTTGCGTATAATAAAGCGGACCTTACCGATTTGGATATCCCTCAGGTGAATCGTGGCTCTGTATATATGTCAGCAAAAAACAAAGTTGGCATCGAGGAATTGATAAATCAAATTCGCAAGCATATTTTTGTCGACTATACCCACTGTGAAATGCTGATTCCATTTGATCAAGGGCAGCTGGTTTCTTATTTCAATGAAAATGGTCACATAACGGAAACAGAATATGAGGCAATCGGTTATCGAATAAAGCTTGAGTGCAAGAAAACGGATTATGAGAAATATAAACGATACGTTATACATCCGGAATGAACCTGCTTGTTGATAAATTTTTAATGGGTTGTTGATAAGTGGAAAAGTCGATTCGTTAATGTGGATAACTTTTGGTGAAGTGCCTCTGTTCTGCAAAAACAAAGAGAATAACACCATATAATATGTGAATAAGTTGTGGATAAAAGTGAAAAGACCCAGAAAACCAAGAATTTTCGTTTCTGGGCTTTTTTTTATGTGGACAAAGTGTTGATAAGCGGGTAATCGGAACAAATCAGCCAAAAATATCAGTAAGTATGATGAAAAGTAAGTTTGGATGTAGAAAAATGACGAGGCTTATCACTTATTGTTAGGAAATATAACATGAATATTACATATTGCAAATTTAGTGACTGGAAATACTTTACACTTTGTATAATGTAACTTGCTTTTCAACATTATAGAATAAAGAATACTCAATTCCCTGATTTATAATCAGGATTTGAGTTTTTAAGATTAGTAGGGGGGGCTTTTTGTGTTTGAAGGAAACAGGGACCGGGGCGTGGCCAGTGAGAGAATGAGAGAGAAAATAATAAAAAAATAAGAGATTCTTGGCTGGGAAATCGCCATGACTTGTTAGGTGATTAAATTGATGGAAACCATGTTGGCAATGCTTTCAATCGTTTAAATATGAGGACAGTAGAGAGAATGCACGCAATTCCTCCCTTTTTATTTTTCAAAATAAATGTTTGGAAGGAGAAATAGTGGATGAGTATGACGAGCCCGTTAAAAGGTGGTCTAGAGATTAACTTTCAGGAAGCGGAGAGGGGATTATCCCCAAGGGAAGCTTTGGAAGAATCGAATCGATGTTTATACTGCTATGATGCCCCATGTATCCAAGCCTGTCCGACCGGAATAGATATTCCCGGTTTTATCAAGAAGATAGCATCAGGTAATTTTAAAGGGTCGGCCAAGACAATCATGACGGCCAATCCTGTCGGTGCCAGCTGTGCGCGGGTATGTCCGACTGAAGAGTTATGTGAGGGGGCATGTGTCCTGAACCATTCTACAAAGCCGATCATGATCGGCAATCTCCAGCGTTATTCCACAGATTGGGCCATCCAAAATAAACAAGCCCTATTCAAGGCCGGGAAGAAGAATGGCAAAAAAGTTGCCATTGTAGGAAGCGGTCCGGCGGGTTTGTCTGCAGCAAGGGAGTTAGCCTTGCTTGGCTACAGTGTAACCATTTTCGAAGCTGAAAAGAATCCAGGCGGATTAAATACTTACGGAATTGTATCGTTCCGTTTACCTCAGAGCATTTCTTATTGGGAAGTCGAACAAGTAAAGAGTTTGGATGTTGATATTAAAACGAATACACGGGTCGGGGTGGATATTTCCGCAAATCAGCTGACTGCGGACCATGATGCGGTCATTTTAGCGATAGGCATGTCCGATGTTCCTAAGCTTGGGATCGAAGGGGAGAATTTAGCTGAAGTTTATGATGCAATCGATTTCGTAAAGGCCACGAAAACAGGGACAATCACTGATAAATTCATTGGGAAGAAGATGGCGGTGATTGGGGCTGGAAACACGGCGATCGATGCAGCTACCTGTTCTATTCGCCTAGGCGCCGAACAGGTGAGCATTATTTATCGTCGTACCCAAAAGGAAATGACTGCCTATGATTTTGAGTATGAGTTTGCCAAACAAGAAGGTGTCGGTTTTCACTGGCTGACTGCCCCCTCCAGGATACTATCGGATGAAAGCGGTCAGGTAACGGGTATCGAGTGCGTAAAAATGGTGCTTAGCGAGGCAGGTGAAGATGGCCGGCGCCGTCCAGTCCAAATTTCCGGATCAGAGTTCGTCATTCCGGTCGATGGCGTCATTCGTGCCATAGGCCAATCCAGGTATGTAGGATTGATTGAACAGTTCGGCATTCAACATGATGATGGCGTCGTGACATTGGAGGGTGATTCCTACAGGACATCGAATGAAAAGATCTTTGCGTGCGGTGACGTGATCTTCGGAAAAGGCCAAGGTGAGGCAATGGTTGTTTCAGCTGCCCAGCAAGGGAAAAAGACAGCCTATGAAATTGATTCGATTTTGATGGGCGGAGCGGTGGATATTGCTTAAATAACTATGAAAAATAGGAGGCTTATCATGGCTGATTTATCAATTGATCTTGCAGGTATTAAATCTCCCAATCCTTTTTGGCTTGCTTCAGCACCACCTACTAATTCGGGTTATCAAGTTCAGCGTGCATTTGAAGCTGGCTGGGGAGGAGCCGTTTGGAAGACATTGGGTGACCCCATCCTGAATGTCTCATCACGTTTTGCAGCGGTCAGTTTTAATGGACAAAGAGTTGCCGGGTTCAACAATATAGAATTGATAACGGACCGTCCGCTGGAAGTGAATCTGAAGGAAATATATGAAACGAAGAAGAGGTTCCCTGATCACGCAATCATTGCATCGGTGATGGTGGAGCCACAACAGGAAAAGTGGCATGAGATCATCAAGCGCATAGAAGATGTAGGGGTCGATGGTTACGAGTTGAACTTTGGCTGCCCGCACGGTATGGCAGAGCGTGGGATGGGAGCTGCTTCGGGACAGGTTCCAGAACTGGTTGAAAAGCAAACATACTGGGCGAAGGAAGCTGCATCCAAGCCCGTCATCGTCAAGCTTACACCCAATATAACCGACATTACGGTTACGGCTGAAGCGGCGGTGCGCGGCGGTGCGGATGCAATAAGCATGATCAATACGATCAACAGCTTGGCAGGAGTGGATATCCATTCATGGAATACGATTCCCCATGTAGGCGGCAAGGGTGCTCACGGAGGGTATTGCGGTCCAGCTGTGAAGCCGATTGCTTTGAATATGGTGGCAGAGTGTGCAAGGAATAAAATGATCAATGTTCCCATTTCGGGAATTGGCGGCATTTCAAATTGGCAGGATACGGTGGAATTTTTGCTGATGGGTTCGACTGGAGTGCAAATTTGCACGGCTGCCATGCATCACGGTTTTAGAATCGTTGAAGACTTGATCGATGGCCTGTCCAATTATCTTGATGAAAAAGGGATATCCTCCGTGATGGATATTGTCGGTAAGTCCGTACCTCGCTATTCCGACTGGGGGAACTTAGATCTTAATTATAAGGTCGTTGCGCGCATTAATAATGATGTGTGCATTAACTGCAATAAATGCCATATTGCGTGTGAAGATACATCGCATCAATGTATAGATATGTTAAAGGACACGTCAGGCAGCTCATTCTTGAGAGTGCGCGAAGAGGATTGCGTAGGCTGTAATCTTTGCTCGATCGTCTGTCCGGCCGATGGGGCGATCGATATGATCGAATTGACAAATGAATTGCCGCCAATGACGTGGAATGAACGCCAATCGTTCCTTGGGGGCATAAGCAGTGAAAGTGTTGATTTCGTAAAATGATGGAGGGGTCGAATATGAAGAAAATCATTAAAAATGGAACGATTGCAACGGCTGCAGATACGTATCAAGCGGATATATTGATTGAAAATGAGAAGATTGCAATGATTGGAAAGGACCTGTCGGCTGAGGGGGCTGAAATCATTGATGCAAAAGGCGCATATATTTTTCCGGGGGGCATAGATCCGCATACCCATCTCGATATGCCGTTTGGCGGGACAACGACAAAGGATGATTATGAAACAGGTACAATCGCTGCTGCATATGGAGGCACGACAACGATCATCGATTTTTGCCTGACCGAAAAAGGGGTGCCTTTAAAGAAAGCAATTGAAACATGGCATGAAAAGGCCAATGAAAAAGCGGCCATAGACTATGGTTTTCATTTAATGATCAGTGAGATTAATGATGAAGTATTGGCTGAGTTGCCAAGTATCATCGATAATGAAGGGATTTCGTCCTTTAAAGTATTCATGGCTTACAAGAATGTTTTTCAAGCTGATGATGCCACGCTATACCGCACTTTGTTGCAAGCAAAGGAACTTGGCGCACTTGTCATGGTTCATGCTGAAAATGGTGATGTCATCGATTATCTTACAAAGCAGGCGCTTGCCGAAGGGAACACCGATCCAATTTACCATGCATTAACAAGGCCTCCGGAGCTTGAAGGGGAAGCAACTGGACGTGCAGCTAAACTGACGGAAATGGCAAATGGCCAGCTCTATGTCGTTCATGTCACCTGTGAAGATGCGGTTGAAAAGATCACTGAGGCAAGGAATAAAGGGGTGGATATTTGGGGTGAGACTTGTCCGCAATATTTGGTTCTTGACCAGTCTTATCTTGAAAAGCCCCATTTTGAAGGATCTAAGTATGTATGGTCCCCGCCGTTAAGGGAGAAGAAAAACCAGGAAGTGCTATGGAATGCTCTGAAAATGGGGCAGCTGCAAACGATCGGCTCCGATCAATGCTCTTTTGACTTTAAGGGACAGAAGGAACTTGGACGTGAAGATTTCACGAAAATACCGAACGGCGGCCCAACGATAGAGGACCGCATGAGTATCCTCTTTTCTGAAGGGGTCATGAAAGAGCGCATTACTTTGAATCAATTCGTCGACATGACCTCTACACGTGCTGCCAAACTATTTGGATTATTCCCTAAGAAAGGGACGATTGCCGTAGGCTCGGATGCTGATATTGTCATTTTTGACCCGAGGATTGAAAGGGCCATTTCTGCAGATACTCATCACATGGCGGTGGATTATAATGCGTTTGAGGGTATGGAAATTACGGGTGAGCCGGTTTCCGTTTTATCGAGAGGTCAATTCGTCATTAAAGACAAACAATTTGTGGGCGAAGCTGGAAAAGGACAATTCTTGAAACGGGCAAAATATAATTCGGCGTTGAAGCCGGATACCGGGAAAAAGCTTACAGTCTAACTTCGGTAAGGAATCTTGCAAATTAAATTAGGGGGATTTTTATGAGTGAGAAGAAAGATTATTTAAAGTCTCCCGATTTGCTGCCTATACCTCATAGTGAGAAAAACATAAGTGCAGCCGGATTTGGTTTCATTTGGGTGGGCATGGCTGTAGTATTGGCTGCCTTCGCGATCGGTGGGAACGGTGTTCAAAGTTTATCCTTAGGCTGGGTCGTTCTTGCAACGGTCATTGCCTGTGTGGTTCTCGGCTTTTTGATGACAATGACAGGGGATATCGGTGTTGAACATGGAATATCATTTCCAGTCTATATGAGGGCGCCGTTCGGTACGATTGGCACCCACATCCCTTCGGTTGTGCGCGGTTTTGTAGCGTCATGCTGGTTCGGCCTCAATACTTACTTTGGAGCCACTGCAATGAATGCTATCTTTACAACTCTTTTTGACTTTGATAATTGGTTTATCTGCTTCCTCATTTTTGCCGTTTTACAATTAGTCAACACGGCAATGGGAATAAAGTCGATTGAACGATTCGCCGACTTGGCGGCGCCCGTCATCATTCTAATTTCTGGATGGATGTATTTCACCCTATCCGATCAGGCTGTGGCCCAAGGAAGGGAGGTATGGTCCTGGATTGAAAGTCCGGTCACTGGCGGGGCCGCCGCGACGGCTTTCATGGTCGTCATTATGGCAAATATGGGATTTTGGGGCACATTGACTGCAGATATGCCGACGCTTTCCCGCTATATAAAGGCACCAAAAAATGAAAAAAATTGGTTCAAGCGCAATAAGGGGCAAATAATTGGGAATATTATCACCTATCCCATCACCCAGACGTTCATGGTGATTATCGGAGCGGTTTCTTATATGGCTGTTTCCAATTATGACCCTGTAGTTGCCATACAGGGATCAGCAAGTGGAATTGCCCTCGGCGTCCTTTTGATCATGATCGTATTTGCTCAATGGTCGACGAATACTACGGCCAATGTCATTCCCGCAGCTACCATTTTCTCCAATGTCATGGGTCCTAAAATGCCATTTTGGGCGGGAGTCGTTGTAGCGGGGGTTATTGGGATAGTAGTTCAGCCATGGAGCCTGTTCGGCATCATCATAGAAGTTTTATTAATAATAGGTGGAATCCTGGCATCCATTGTCGGCATCCTGGTAGCGGATTACTATTTCCTTCGTAAACGGAGAGTGAATGTACAAGAACTCTATGAGAGTGAAGGCCAGTATAAGTACTTGAATGGAGTGAATTGGGCAGGAATCATTTCTTGGGTGATTGGAGGAATCGGTGCCACGATTTTTTCAAATTATTCGTTTATTATCGGTTTTCTACTCGGCGGTGCTTGTTATTTTATATTAGCTAAGTATTGGTGGTTCAAGCGATATGAACAAGCTGAAATCATCGATCCAAGCGATGAGAAATATTTAGGTATTTCAGTTGGAAGGGATTGGATAATTGAAAAAGGTCCAGAACTTGAGGTAGAGGTGGTTTTTACGGCTTCGACCGGCAAGAAGAACGTTTGAAAAAGGGGGAATGGAAATGTCCGAATATCAAGAGTATCGCTTAGAAAGGGAACAAATCGATTTTTTGCTTGAAAGAGGATATCGAATCACCCGGGTTTCCGAAAGTTTAAGTGGAGCTTTTCTCGATTTTGAACTGATTGAAGGAACGAAGCAGGAATGGAAGCAGTTGAACATCAAAACCCCGGAAGGTAGGAAATACTTCTCTACATTGCTTTTCAAAAAAAAGTTGAATTGAGTAAGTTACGGACCGGGCCTATTCCTCACGAATGGGTCCTTTTTGTTTGAGTTTTTTGTAGAATTTTGACGTTAGATTTTCTGACAAGTGTCTGGAGATTTAAGGGGTGTCCGTTTATAATAGATTTTAAAGCAGTTTTATAAAAGGATGTGGCTGGATGAATACATCGATTACAATCGAGGAAATTCTAACACGCAAGCATTTTAATCTGACGGATATAATTGCAGGCAGCAGTGGGATAAAGCGTCAAGTGAAGTGGGTCCACTGCATGGAAGTCACGCAAATCAGCCATTTGTTAAATGGAAACGAACTGATACTGACTACCGGTTTAGGGTGGAAAGACTGCGATGACACATTTCTATCCTGCTTAAGACAGTTAATAGAGTGCGATGCAGCTGGACTCTGTATAGAGATTGGCGCCAACACCATGGCAGTGCCGCAATGTGCCATCGATCTCGCTAATGAACGGCAATTCCCTATCATCCTATTTCATGAAGAAGTCCCTTTCGTGGAAATCACGCAGGATATACATTCCCTTATCATCAATAAACAATATCAGATGATCTCCAACTTAGAAAACTACTCACAGCAGTTAAATAAAAATCTCCTCGAAATTGACCATTATGAACCAATTCTAAAATTTCTCCACAGCTATTTAAATGTACAGGTTATTCTTATCTTTAATGAAAATGATATAGCCAGCATTCCAAAAATAAAGAAAAAAACAACCTATCAAATGGTAGCGGATATATATGAAGAGAAGCGGAAATTGGATAAAACCGTTCTTGGACAGCCGATACAAGTGCTTGGCGAAAATTATGCGGAACTGCTCATCAGCAGCAACGGCAGGGAGTTGACTGATTTTGATTCATTGATCTTGGATCGAACGGCTACCGCATTGGCACAGCATCTATTAAGGGAGTTATATATAGAAGAAAAGAAAATGTCGGAAGAAAGTATATGGCTTACAAATTGGATTGAAGGTGAATATAGTGACGAAGCAATCCGGGAAAGGCTTTCCTATATTGATCCGAAAATGCAGTTGGATGGCGGAATTGTTTGCATTTGCAAACAACACCCAAAGTATAATAAAAATTCCGCAAAATTAGATGGAACCTATTTTAAGATAATGTTTAGAACTGTTTTTGAACAGTACGGCTTTCAGATATTTTCCATGGAAATACATCAGCATCTTGTTTTTATTTTAGGTGATAATCGTTCATCCGAAGATTGGAAATCAAGGGTTACAAGCGCGGTGGATCGAATCATGAAAATGGATGTAAGCGGGCGTAATCGTATGGGGCTGCTTTCCATTGGTTTTGGTAAGCATGTTCAAAGGTTAAGTGAGATTTATAAAAGCTATGAAACGGCCCGTGAGACGTTGCTGCTTCAGGATACATTACCAGAGGATGACAGGAGCTTCTTTTATCAGGACTTACATATGCATCGCATGATTTCACTCATAAATAAACATGGCAATCTGGAGGAAACGGTATATGAATATTTAGGTCCTGTCATTGAATACGACAAGCAAAACAATGGAGAGCTAATGCCTACCCTGAAGACATACCTTGCCTGTAACGGTTCTAAACAGGAAACATCAAAACAATTATTCATTGTCCGGCAAACGTTATATCATAGGCTTGAAAAATTGGAGAAACTGCTAGGTTCTGATTTTATGCGTTCCGATAAGCGTCTGGGCCTTGAATTCATGATTTTTGCATTGGACTTCTTACAATACAGCAGCAGGAAGATCAGCGGGAAGTATGTAGATAAATATATTGGGAGATGAAAAGATAGTAAGACTGAAGGGTGTCCAGGGGACATCCTTTTTTGAATGCAAGGAAAGGGAGGCAGATAACAAGGTTAATGCTGACATCAAAATGGCCTATATAGCTCCTTGATGTCAGCATCTTTTATTAATATTCATCTTTTTTGGAAAGGCAGCGGTCACATTCCAAGAGGTAGGATTCAGCTTGTTCAATGATATGGGTCCCGCATTCCGAACATTGTTTAGGCGGCAGTGTCCTGAAGAATTCCAATGGGTTTTTGGTTTGCATGGTGATTCCTCCTTATGATTTGGTTTGATCAGTCTTCGTGTTTGGAGAGGCAGCGGTCACATTCCAAGAGATAGGATTCAGCTTGTTCAATGATATGGGTCCCGCATTCCGAACATTGTTTAGGCGGCAGTGTCCTGAAGAATTCCAGTGGGTTTTTGGTTTGCATGATGATTCCTCCTTATGATTTGGTTTCAGTCTTCGCGTTTGGAAAGGCAGTGGTCACATTCCATCAAGTAAGATTCAGCTTGTTCAGTGATATGGGTTCCGCACTCCGTACATTGTTTAGGCGGCAGTGTCCTGAAGAATTCCAGTGGATTTATAGTTTGCATGATGGTTCCTCCTTTTTGATTTGGTTTAATCAGTCTTCGCGTCTGGAAAGGCAGCGGTCACATTCCATTAAGTAGGATTCAGCATGCTCGATAATATGGTCACCGCACTCAGGGCAATGTTTAGCAGGGATATTGTTAAAAAACTCAATGGATTTTTTCATTTGCATGATGATTTCCTCCTTTTAATGTTAGATATATTTTCCGGCCGCTTTATTCTTCACGTTTGGAAAGGCAGCGATCGCATTCCATCAGATAGGAATTTGAATGGTCCACATGTGTTTCACCACATTCCGGGCAATGTTTAAATGAATCGATTATGAGTAAATCTGATTGATTTGCTTGCATGTCTCGCTCCCCCCTATTTATAGTACAGTTTTTGTTGTTTGCTTGTTGTTATAATACAGTATATACCCGAATCTGGAAAATGTATAGGTATTTTACAGAAAATTTGAAATTTTTTTCACCCATAGTGTGAAAACCCTATTGGCAAGGGATTTATCATCTGTATATTTTTTTATTTTTCTTCACGGCAAGTAGAAAATGAAAGAAATAATGCTTTTTATAAAACGAAAAAACAATCAGGGAGTGAAACGGACAAACAATTTTCAATGTGTTGAGTGGGGCATTAATATAACAGATGGGAAACAGGAGGTTGGGTGAACATTGAATGCCTGTTTCACAGTCTATGTAACATAAAAGTGCTTGTTCTAAAATGTCAGCAATATCCAAACGGCAGAGATTTATATGTAAGTTCCTGTCTGTATGGTTTTAATACTTCAGTAAAGAGGTAACTTGCTAGTAGAAGTACAATAATGGGAGGTAGCATATGTCGAAAGCGATGATTATCGTCAATCCATCTTCAGGCAAGGAAAAGGCAGGGAAGATTTTGCCGAAAGCGGAAAAGGCACTTGGCGAAATTTTTGATGAGGTATGCGTTCGTAAAACGGAAGGAGAGGGGGATGCGACGGGGTTTGCAAAGGAGGCCTGTGCAGAAAGATTCGATGCTGTCATTTCCATGGGTGGTGATGGAACGGTGAACGAGATAGTGAATGGCTTGGGCGAGCAGCAGCATCGGCCTATCTTCGGGATCATTCCACTAGGAACCATCAATGATTTCGCCAGGTCTTTGGGTATACCACTGAATCCCAATTCAGCCATCGAGATATTGAAGGATATGCATATTAAGGAATCGGACATAGGGAAGATCAATGACCGTTACTTCATGAATGTGTTGGCGGTAGGGGCAATCGCGGAGGCCACCTATAATGTTTCCGTTGAACAAAAAACCCGTCTTGGGTCTTTTGCCTATTTCATTGAAGGAGCAAAAGCGATCATTAAAAAGACTCCGTTTCCTTTAACGGTTGAACATGATCACGGGAAGTGGATGGGGGAGGCTCATTTACTAATTGCAACCATGACTAACTCTGTCGGCGGTTTTGAACAACTTGCACCAGAGGCGGAAGTGAATGATGGAAAGCTGCACACATTCATCATTAAGGATTTATCTCTTCCTCTCATCGTCAAGATCATTCCCAGCTTGATCAGGGGGGAGATCATGGGGAATGACGAAGTCGAATATATTAAAACATCCAAGCTCCATTTAAACACGTCAGAGGAACTTGCAGTCAATATCGATGGCGATGAAGGCACTCTTCTTCCTTTCCAGGCAGATGTACTGCATAAACATCTTCGTCTATTCGTCCCGGGAACTAAATGAGTCGTTTAGTTCCCATTTCTTTTAACATGTGGGAAAAGCTGATCATGGTTTAGCCAATCAGCTTTTTTCTTTGCGGATGTTCATCGTACACAACGTAAGCTCCTTCGCTTTTATAAAAGGTATCATTATTCAGAAGGATTCCAGGTTAGAATAGTTAATGCATGATTGACTGGGTATAAATATGTTACGCTAATATTTATGATTATAGATGAGAGAGGAAGTTTGATGTTCGTATGGAGTTTTTTCTTGTTATATTAGCCCTTCTTATATTGATAGGAGTGTCTAATGTAATTAACCATTTTATACCCTTTATACCTGTACCATTAATACAAATAGCACTCGGTGTCATATTGGCACTTTTACCCTTGGGTATGCATGTTGAGATGGAGACGGAATTATTTTTGCTATTATTCATCGCACCCCTATTGTTCAATGATGGCAAAAATGTACCCCGAACAGCACTATGGAAGTTGAGAGCACCCATTCTGATGCTTGCACTGGGCCTTGTATTCATAACGGTTTGGGCAGGCGGGTATTTAATTAATTGGATGATCCCTTCGATACCATTGCCGGCAGCATTCGCTTTGGCGGCCATTTTGTCACCTACGGATGTAGTGGCAGTAAGCGCTTTGGCGAGTCGGGTCAAATTGCCGAAGAGCATCATGCATCTTCTCGAAGGCGAAGGGCTGATGAATGATGCCTCAGGTTTAGTTGCCTTTAAGTTTGCTGTTGCAGCTACAGTCACTGGTGTTTTCTCCTTAGTCGACGCAACCTTCAGTTTCATATGGATTGCAATTGGTGGGTTTGTAGGTGGAGCTATACTAGCTTTCATCATTATCAGGCTTCGCGTATTTCTTCGCCGTTTAGGGATGGAAGATGTCACGATGCATATGCTTATCCAAATCCTGACTCCTTTTATTATTTTCCTCGCTGTGGAACATTTCCACCTTTCTGGGATTTTGGCAGTCGTGGCTGGGGGAATTGTCCATGCCATTGAACGAGATCGGGAAATTTCACCAACAGTGGAACTTCAAGTCGTTTCAAAGAGTACATGGTCCGTCATTTTATATGTATTGAATGGTCTTGTATTCGTTTTGCTTGGCTTGCAAATCCCAAGCGTTGCGAAAACGATATTTCAAGATCCAGCCTTCAATAATGGACAAGTGATCCTTTATATCGTGATCATTACACTTTTCCTTTTCGCTTTACGATTCATTTGGCTTACGGCTGCCTGGTCGATTGGCTGGATGACGAAAAAAGCGGGAGCACAAAAACCGGACTTCAAAGCGGCCGGGATCATTACCATTTCCGGAGTTCGCGGAGCTGTAACGTTAGCGGGTTCGTTCTCGATTCCATATGTGTTGGAAGATGGAAGTCCTTTTCCTGAGCGTTCATTAATCATTTTCATTGCAGCAGGTGTCATATTGCTGACACTGATTATTGCGAGTGTATTTCTGCCAATCGTGGCACGGTCGGAAGAAGAGGAAGTGGTGGATAAGCAGGCTGACAAAACGAAGGCTGCTGCCATCCACTCACATCAAGCCGCTATACGGGTGATTGAGTCCCAAATGACAGATGAAAACCGGGAAGCGGCTTTGTCGATCATTTCCAGGTATTGTACCAAGATCAATGAACTGTCCTATGTAGAACAGGAGAAAGAACCGGCTGCATTAAGGGAAGAAGAGAAGGATCTTCGCTTCAAGGCCCTTGAAGCAGAGCAAAGATTCCTTGATAAACTCATTAAGGATGAAAAAGTGGACCGGGAGACGGCGTATATATGCAAGGAATATATCCAGCGTATGGAAGGTGCCGTAACAAATCGACTGAAGTTCCGTTTTTTTAGGTCAGTAACGCTGTTCAGGAGAAGTATGCTGAGGGTTTTAAAATTATTTTTCCCTAATAAAAGTGAAATAAGAAAAATCAACCTTAAGAGATTGGAAAAGGTCAGGGATCTTAAAATCAGGATGTATAAAGCCGCCATCCAAGAGATACAGGCCGGAATTACAGCCGATAATCATAAGACATCCTCGATGATCATAGACGAGTATAAAGTGTTGATTTTAAAATGCAAACGTGAGAACAGAGGCAGTACCCCGAGTAAAATGGTTGAGTATGAAAGGGAGCTGTTCTATAAAGCGATCCAGGCAGAACGGGACGAAGTGCAGGATATGTTTGAAAAACGACAAATCTCCCGTGATGTTGCCAACATACTCCGCCAGCAAATCAATTTACGGGAAGCACTCACTATCAATGAAAATACACATTGATTATACACAAGGAGCACTGTCGATATATTCGACAGTGCTCCTTCCGGTTTGTGAAGGGAATATCGGACAGGGCATCGAATCATTATTGTATTCAATAATTGATGAAAGAGAGTGTGCTTAATGGAAAAGGAAATCGAGACCATAACTTTAACGCCTTATATACCGGAACACCTTCACCAGCTTTCCCAGTTTTATTTACCGAATACACAAACTCCTTTTTCAGCTCTGCCGGAAGAGTCACTGAAATATTGCCGGGAAGATTGCGACAGGCACCCTTTCGTAATATTGGCCGATGGTATCCCGGTTGGCTTTTTCGTTTTACACATTGGCGAAAACACCGACCCTTTCACCAGCGATAGAAAAGCGATTTTACTCCGGGGATTCCTTGTTGATCAAAAACATCAGGGAAAAGGGATTGGAAAGAAAGCCTTGCAAATCCTTCCGGAATTCGCAAAAGGGATTTTTCCAAACAAGGATTCGATTATTCTGGCTGTGGACGTCATGAACGTGAATGCAAAAACGCTTTATGCGAAATCGGGGTTTCAGGATACAGGCATTCAGAAGGAAGGCAGAAGCGGGTTGATGGAGATAATGGAATATAGATTGGATATGGGGAACAAGGATATCGAATAAGGGAGGAATAACAAATAAAATTGGCTAATGGACTTTTCCAAAAGGGGAAGTCTTTTTTGTCCAATTTGTTACAGGTTTCGTTATGTAACCGAAGATTTTAGAAGGGCTGCTTTTAATAATGCCGCTGCCTTATGGTACACTTTACTTATTGCAAAATCTTAATCGAGGTGTAGTCCTAATGAAAACAGTCGTAGTCGTAGGTGGAGGCATTACCGGTTTATCAACCATGTATTATTTACAAAAGACAGTTAAAGCGAGGAGTCTCTCCGTACGATTAATATTAATAGAAGGAAATGAGGAACTAGGCGGTAAAATAAGGACTGTGCACGATGGTCCTTTTAAAATTGAAGCGGGTGCCGATTCGATCGTCGCCAGGAAACAGAATATACAGCCATTTCTTAAAGAATTGAACCTGGAGGACCAAGTCGTCTATAATGCGACGGGAAAATCATTCATTCATACAGATGGGATGCTGAAGGGAATCCCCGAAGATGCCCTATTCGGAATACCAATGAGCCTGGAGTCACTGGCCAAAAGTGATCTGGTTTCCGCCCAAGGTAAGGTCGACGCCTTAAAGGATTTCTACACAAAAAATGAGACATTTACGAAGAATGACTCCATCGGTTTATTTCTTGAAAGTTTCTTAGGCAAGGAATTGGTGCAAAAGCAGATATCGCCTGTCCTATCAGGTGTTTACTCAGGAAAATTAAATGAATTGACCATTGCCAAAACACTGCCAGAGATGCTGGATTATAAAAATGAATATGGCAGTATAATACGAGGTCTATCGGAAAATAAGCAGAAATACAAAAGCAAGGGAAATAAGAAGTTCCTTTCGTTTAAAAATGGCTTATCAACACTGGTGGAAAGAATAGAGGAAAGCCTCAATATGGTCGAGATATTAAAAGGGGTCAGTGTAGATAAAATCGGAAGAAATGATGAGGCGTACATCATTACATTGGCAAACGGTGAAACGCTGGAAACGGACTTTATCGTATTGAGTACACCGGATACAATTGCACAGAAATTATTGGGGGATCGGGAGTTGGATGAGGATTTCAACGGCTTGATCAATAGTTCGATGATTAGCGTTTATCTTGGATTCGATATCCCGGACAGCATGCTTCCTAAAGACGGGACAGGTTTCATTGCAGGCGATAATAGTGATTTGATTTGTAATGCATGCACCTGGACAAGCCGGAAATGGAAGCATACTTCTGAAAACAGTCAGCTTTTGGTAAGGCTTTTTTATAAAAGCTCTAGTCCGGACTATGAACGATTACAGTCCCTTACAAAACAGGAATTGATCTCTGTGGCTTTACACGACATTATGAAAAGTCTAAGCATTTCTGGGAATCCAATTACGAGTGAAGTGACGAAATGGCATGAAAATATGCCGAACTACCATATTAAACATCCTCAAATCGTTCAATCACTGGAGGCGAAAATCTCCGAGAATTATCCGAATGTTTTACTTGCGGGTTGTTCATACAATGGAGTCGGAATCCCGGATTGTATTGCTGATGGGGAAAAGAAAGCGGAAGAGATATGTCTGAAGTTGTAAAAGGGGGACTGCCAGGCGGCAGTCCTTTTTTTAATGAATGCCGGAAATTCCGTTTGAAGTTTCCGGCATTTCCTGTATAATGATATTCGTAAAATTAAACTGAAAGTTTACTTATATAAAACTTTATCTACTGTGTGTTTACTATAAGTAAACCGATTGAGGGTTATGGAATGCAAATTGGAAAAAAAATAAAGAACCTTCGCTTGAAAAAAGGATTGACCCAGGAAGAATTGGGCGAAAGAACGGATTTAAGCAAAGGTTATATTTCACAGTTGGAAAGGGATCTTAGTTCCCCTTCGATTGAAACTCTTTTCAATATTTTAGAAGTACTCGGCTGCAAGCCGAAGCAGTTCTTCGATGATGAGGATCAAGTCCAAAAAGTAGTGTATGAAGAAGAAGCACAAACATTTTTCATCGATGAAGAACGGGGATACCAAATTCAGTGGCTCGTGCCTGAATCGAATGAAAAGGAAATGGAACCTATTCGCCTGACTCTCCAGGAAAAAGGGGAGTTCAAACAATTTGAACCATCCTTGTCGGAAACATTCGGTTATGTATTAAGCGGAAGAGTCATTGTAAAGCTAGGTACACACACGTATTTCGTCAAGGCAGGGGAATCGATTTATTTTCATGCTTCAGATGAACATCAAATCATCAATGATTTTGAAGGTCCGTCCGAATTATTACTCGTGGTGACGGAATCATATTTATAGAAATAAAATAAAGCAATCGTTGAAGATTGATGAGTAAGGGTATGGAGAGAGGGAAGAAGCTATGGCAAATGGGAATATAATACGCTTCGATCAGGTTACGAAGCAATTTGATGATGAAACGGTAGTTCTCGATAATGTTAGTTTTGAAATCGAGAGAGGGAAGTTCTATACGCTATTGGGTCCTTCCGGTTGTGGGAAGACCACGATCCTTCGTTTGATTGCCGGATTTACGGAAGCTTCCAAAGGTGATATTTACTTTGAAGGAAAAAAGATCAATGATGTTCCAGCCAATAAAAGGCAAGTGAATACGGTATTTCAAGATTATGCACTTTTTCCGCATTTAAATGTTTTTGAAAATGTAGCATTTGGTCTTCGAATCAAAAAAATGAAGAATTCGGAAGTGGAAATCAAGGTGAAGGAAGCCCTCAGCTTTGTTAATTTGGAGGGGTATGAAAAACGGGAGATCAGGGAAATGTCCGGCGGTCAGCGGCAACGGGTAGCGATTGCGAGGGCTATTGTTAATGAACCTGAAGTCATCCTCCTGGATGAACCGTTATCTGCCCTCGATCTGAAATTGCGTACAGAAATGCAATATGAATTGCGGGAACTGCAACAGAGGCTGGGAATCACGTTTATCTTCGTCACTCATGACCAAGAGGAAGCATTAGCGATGTCAGATGAGATTTTTGTCCTTAACAAAGGGAAAATTCAGCAAAGCGGGACCCCTACGGATATTTATGATGAACCGCTGAATCGATTCGTTGCCGATTTCATCGGTGAGTCCAATATTGTAAAAGGAAAAATGATTGAAGATTACCTCGTGGAATTCGTCGGCAGACAGTTCGAATGTGTTGACCAAGGATTGAACAGTAATGAAGCTGTCGATATTGTCATCCGCCCGGAAGATTTAGAGATTACTTCCGTCGATCGCGGAAAACTGCAAGTTCGGGTGGACTCCCAGCTATTTCGCGGTGTTCATTATGAAATCAGCTGTTATGACCATGATGGAAATGAATGGCTTGTCCAATCAACGAAAAAAGTGGCAGTCGGAGATGAAATAGGTCTTTATTTCGAACCGGAATCGATCCATGTCATGCGATTGGGTGAAACTGAAGAAGAATTCGATAAGCGTCTGGAAGCGTATCATGATGGGGAAAGTCATGAAGAATAGAATATCCCGTAATATTTACTTCATACCCTATGTCTTATGGATTTCTTTATTCGTGATCGCACCCATTTTGTTAATCCTTTACTATTCCTTCTTTGACATTGAAGGCAATTTATCATTGATTAACTATCAAAAGTTCTTTACGCCAGTATATTTAAAAATGACATTGAGCTCATTTTGGTATGCTTTCCTGATTACGGGAATATCCCTTTTAGTCGCTTACCCGACAGCCTATTTGTTAACGAAAACCAAGCATAAGCAGTTGTGGCTTTTACTGATTATCGTGCCTTCCTGGATCAATTTACTTTTGAAGGCATATGCCTTCATTGGAATTTTTGGCACGTATGGTGTGGCGAATGGTTTCCTGGAGGCGGTAGGAATCGGAAAGCAGCAGATTCTCTTTACGGATTTCAGCTTCATATTCGTCTCGGTTTATATTTTCATCCCGTTTATGATTTTACCGATATTCAATGCGCTTGATGAAATGAATCCAACCCTTTTGGATGCGGCCAATGACTTGGGAGCGTCCCGATGGATGACATTCCGCCGTGTCATTTTTCCATTGACGTTAGATGGGGTAAAGACGGGATGCCAAGTAGTCTTCATCCCGGCACTTTCATTGTTCATGCTTACTAGATTGATTGCCGGTAACCGAGTCATTACGCTTGGTACGGCTATCGAGCAGCACTTCCTTGTAACACAGGATTGGGGAATGGGTTCCACGATCGCGGTATTTTTGATTATTATAATGTTCCTGATTATGTTTGTAACGGGTAACCGAAAGCAGGGTGTGTAAAATGGGCAATAAATTATCACCAATATCAAAAGCGTTTCTCGTTTTGATTTTTCTCATTCTCTATGCACCGATTTTCTTTTTAGTCTTTTACTCTTTTAACAGCGGTGGAACGATGTATGACTTTAAAGGGTTCACGATGGAGTGGTACAAAGAGCTGTTCCAAGATACGAGGCTGTTGATCATTGTATTGAATACACTTGTGATAGCTTTATTATCTGCACTGATCGCAACGATCATCGGGGTGATAGGGGCAATTGGAATTCGCTCCTTTACGAGCAGTAAAGCAAAGAATACGGTATTGTCACTGAATAATGTATTGATTGTCAGTCCCGATGTGATTATCGGTGCTTCCTTCCTGATTTTATTCACAATGGCCGGGATCAAGCTTGGATTCTACTCGGTACTGTTGTCACATATCGCCTTCAGTATCCCAATCGTTGTGCTGCTGGTCCTTCCAAAACTTCAGGAAATGAGCCCTACTTTAATTGATGCGGCCCGGGATTTAGGGGCAAGCCGGTGGGATGTATTGACGAAAGTCATCCTTCCATACATCTTGCCAGGTATCTTTGCTGGTTTTTTTATGGCATTGACTTATTCACTTGATGATTTTGCGGTAACGTTCTTTGTGACCGGTAATGGTTTCTCCACTCTTTCCGTGGAAATCTATTCATTGGCCCGCCGTGGAATTTCATTGAATATCAATGCACTATCGACACTGTTGTTCGTCGTGACACTGCTGTTGGTTGTCGTCTATTACTTTATAACTCAACGTGTTAGGCAAACGGGAATGGGGGGGAAACGATGAAAAGGCTTCTCCAAATGTTTTTGCTCATTTCCCTCGTATCCGCTTTGCTGCTATATGCGATTTCAAGATTGAATTCAGCGCAGGGATTTACGAGCAGCAATACGCTTACCATCTATAATTGGGGCGATTACATCGATACGGATCTAATCGAACGTTTTGAAGAAGAAACAGGTATAAAGGTCATTTATGAGACGTTCGATTCGAATGAGGCCATGATGACTAAAATCGAACAGGGCGGTACCACTTATGATATTGCCATACCGTCTGAGTATATGATCGATAAGATGAGGCAAGAAGACTTGCTGGTTCCATTGGATCATTCCAAGCTTCCGAATTTGAAAAATATCGATGAGCGATTCATCGATCTGCCATTCGATCCGGAGAATAAATATTCCGTCCCGTACTTCTGGGGAACGGTTGGAATTGTTTACAATTCCAAGATGCTCGGTGGCAAAGAAATAACGGCCTGGGCGGATTTATGGGATAAAGATTTAAAAAATGAAATCCTTTTGACGGATGGCGCTAGAGAAGTGATGGGCATGGGTCTGAACTCTTTGAATTATTCATTGAATGATACAGATGAAGAACACCTTCAAGAGGCAAAAACCAAACTTGATGCCCTCACCCCGAATATTAAAGCGATAGTGGGAGATGAAAGCCGCATGCTATTGGAAGCCCAGGAAGCGGCTATTGGCCTTGTTTGGTCGGGAGTTGCTTCTGAAATCATGGCTGAAAATGAAGATCTCGAATACGTTGTTCCAAAAGAGGGGTCCAATTTATGGTTTGATAATATGGTCATACCGAAAACAACGAAAAATGTCGATGCGGCCCACCAGTTCATCAACTTCATGCTGGACCCGAAAGTTGCAGCTCAAAATGCTGAATATGTAAGTTACTCGACACCTAATAAAGAAGCACTTAAATATATGCCTGAAGAAGTGGTTAAGGATGAACGTTTCTATCCATCACCTGAACTGACGAAGAAACTGGAAGTGTACGAAAACCTTGGGAAGAAAAACTTGGCCCGTTACAATGAACTCTTCCTTGAATTCAAGATGCATCGTAAATAACAAAATAAAAAAGCATGGTGTAGGAATTCCCTCCGTACACCATGCTTTTTCGTTTGCTCGAAATTCACGAGTGAAAGCCGAATTATACTCTGTTACCTATATATCAAGAGTTGATATAACGGTATAATACCGTTTTTTGTTATAATCATCCAAAATTTAATGTAAATCCATAGCAGAATGAAATGCTCTAAAATATCTGCAGAGATATAAGTATGTTAGTATAATGATAGAGTTCATACATATTGAAGGTTAAGTTAAAGTCTTAAGGATTAATTAATATTTATAAGCTATCATAATAGAAAACTTAAGGGAGATTATTCATGAAACTATTAAAAAGCACGAAGGCATATATTTGGGCAGGAAGCATTTTAATCATTGCCGGGATCATGGCATTTGCGATGATTTCGGCAATGGATAGGACAATTGCGAGTATCGATGGCGAGAAAATCAATGAGGATGAGCTGTATGACGCGCTTGTTGCGGGATACGGAGCAGATACTTTAGACCTGCTAATTACAAATAAATTGGTGGAAATGGAAGCGGAAAAAGCAGGAATCAAAATTAAGGATGAAGAAATCCAGAAAGAAATCGATGTTATGGTGGAGTCCTATGGTGATGAAAAGTCGTTAAAAGAGCAATTGGAAGCAAGCGGTTCTTCAATGGATGCTTTAAAAAAGGACATCGTGGTTTACCTGCAAACGAAAAAACTGGTCGAACCGAGAATTACCGTAACGGACGATGAAATCAGTACGTATTTTGAAGATAATAAAGATACATTTGCTCAAGCGGAACAAGTGGAAGCTAGTCATATTTTAGTCGAAGACGAAAAAACGGCTAAAAAGGTTGCGAAAGAACTTGCAGCAGGCGGTGATTTCGCTAAGTTGGCAGCTGAATATTCCACTGATACTGAAACGGCGGATAACGGTGGAAGCCTAGGGTATTTTGGAAAAGGCGATATGGTGGGAGAGTTTGAAGATGTTGCATTTGACCTTGATATAAATAAAGTCAGTGATCCAGTCAAAACCGAATATGGGTACCATATCATAAAAGTAACCGGTAAGAAGGAAGCAAAAAAAGCTAATTTAGAAGACAGTAAAGAAGTAATTAAAGAAACGCTTCTTTCTGAAAGATTACAAGAGGAATATCCAGTTTGGTTAGCCGAAGTGAAAAAAGACCATGATATAACGAATAAATTGGAGGGCTCTAACTAAGGTATCAAGTGAAGGATATAACGAAACAAAGAAGCTGAGGCAAAATGCCTCAGCTTTTATTATGGCTTGTATTTGGATGTTGTTTTCCGCTTCAGGCACTCGCTTTCCGCGGGCGGTCGTGGAGCCTCCTCGGCTTGCGCCTGCGGTGTCTCCCCTAGACGCGCTTTTCTAAGCAGGAGTCTCGTACCTTTCACTCCAATCAACTCTGTTTTTAAATTTAGATAAAACCATCCCTATTTAGTTGAAGGTGTTGTTTTGGTTGTTCGGGAACTTCATTTGATGAAACGCGCATTTTCCGGGCCCATTTTCACTACAAAAAAAGCTGAGGCATAATGCCTCAGCTTTTTTATATATTAGAAGTTGGATGAGATGGATTTTTGATTGGATAATCCTGATTTTTTAACCATTTCATCACTCTCTTTTTCACCTTTATCATTATTGGATTTCAATGATTGTGCTGGCGTTTCTTTCAGCTGCTTGCCGGCAATGACCACTTTTGAACTGATGTCTTTTAATTCACTTGTTGCGTCCTTCGCTGTACCAAGGGCATCAGTGGAGATATCCTTTACTTCGGATACTTTACCCACCACGTCTTCATTCACGGTTTCATATAGTGTTTCAACGTCATTGATTGCCTCTTTAATCGTATCAGTTGCCCCTTTGACTCCTGATACCATCTGTTCCTTCATTTCGCCGGGATTTTCCTTGACCTGTTCAATCATATTCATGGAGTTGTCTTTTAAAAGGATGGCAGATCGCTTTACTTTATTTCTTGTGTTGGAGTCGAGCAAGGTCAATGCACCGCCGACAAGCCCCCCGATTAGAATCCCTTTTAAAAGTTTGCTATTCGTTTGAGTTTCGATAGTTGTTTGAGTCATTTATATTTCCTCCTTTAGAATAGTAGATTGTTTGCTTATTTTGGGTTTTCCCTTATTTACCATAAGTTAAACTGGAAATAATAAACTATCATGGGATTGACATGATAAATAAAACAATAGTACTCTACATATAGTTAAATGACTGAACTACTTTTTGGGAGGTGCACCGATGACTAATGAAAAAGTTTCTGGATTGATTGATCGATATATGCAGGTTTCTTTCTATGTCAATAAGATGGGGGAGCTTTTAATAAAAGATCAGATTTGTGATGTGCTGACGAACGAACAATACTATACTTTACGGTTCATTCAACAACAGCGGTTGTGTACATCGACGGAAATCAGTGATGCCTTTTATATTAATAAGAGTGCCGTCACGTCCAACATCAACAGGCTGGAAGGCAAAGGATTGATAGAACGGGAACAGGACCAGGTTGACCGAAGGGTCTTTCATTTGAAGCTTTCCAAAGAGGGGGAAGCGTTGTTACAGGAAACGGAAAATAAGATTCATAAATTGGTAGAGAGCATCATGACGAAATTCGATTATGAAGAGATTGTTAAATTCCTTGATACATATGAGAAGCTTTCACAAATTTTCATTCAAATGAAGAATGAGGAACGGGAGGAATATAAATGAGGGGGATCATAAAGGGAAGATGGCTGGTCATTATCGTATGGGTTGCCATTACGGCAGGTTTATTGTTTGCGGCACCGAATATGGCGGAGCTTGTCCGGAATAAGGGCCAGCTGGATGTGCCGGCAGAGTATTCCTCCGGGATGGCCAATGAGCTAATGAAAGAGATCCAGGATAAGGATGAGTCACAAGTGGCTCTCGTATTTCATGGTGATAAGAAGCTGTCTTCCCCGGAATTGAAAGAGATCGAAGTAGCGATCCAAAAGCTTGAAAAGAATAAAGCGGAGCTTGGCATTAAAGAGGTCATGACTCATTTTAAAGAGCCCTCGCTAAAAGGTCAGTTGGTCTCGGAGAATGAATCAACGGTTTTGACATCCATCACGATGGTCAAGGGGGACCGGGAAGCTAAGGAAGTGATCGATGCCCTTTATAAAGAGTTGGAACAAGTGGATGTCGAGCATTATTATACAAGCAGCTGGATGATTGATGAAGATCTTAATGCCAATTCCCAAGAGGGGCTGAAGAAAACTGAAGGCATCACGGTGGTCTTCATTCTGGCTGTATTGCTGATAGTCTTCCGTTCAGTGGTGACACCGATCATTCCGTTAGTGACAGTCGGTTTCACTTATTTATGTTCCCAATCCATCGTCTCATTCCTGGTGGATAAATGGGACTTTCCGATTTCGTCTTACACCCAAATATTCCTGGTTGGCATTTTATTTGGAATCGGAACTGATTATTGCATCCTGCTGCTTAGTCGTTTCAAGGAGGAGCTATCGTCTCGGGAGTCCTTGCCTGAAGCTATCGTGGAGACATACCGAACCGCCGGTAAGACTGTCTTCTTCAGCGGGCTGACCGTAATGATTGGCTTTGCGGCAATTGGTTTTTCTACTTTTAAGCTCTATCAATCTGCGGCGGCCGTTGCCATAGGGGTCTTCATTTTAATGATCGCCCTTTATACGATCGTTCCATTTTTCATGGCGGTTCTTGGAAAGAAGCTATTCTGGCCGGCGAAAGGGAAACTTGCGCATAGTGAAAGTAAACTATGGGGAATTCTAGGCAACTTCTCCTTGAACCGCCCATTATTGGCGCTTATGATCGTCGCAATCGTCTGTGTTCCCTTTTTGTTTATGTATGATGGGAAGATTTCTTATAACTCCCTTGAAGAAGCGGGTGATGATGTTCCTTCCATCATGGCATTTAATATCATTTCCGATGAATTCGGCCCGGGACAATCGATGCCAACACAGATTGTCATAAAAAATGACGAACGTATGGATTCGGAAGATTATGTCGCACTTGCTGAAAAAATCAGCCAGGAAATCGTCAAGGTCGATGAAGTTGAAATAGTTCGATCCATGACGCGCCCGACAGGTGAACCCATTAAGGACTTATTTGTCTCCAATCAAGCCGAAACCTTGGAAAAGGGAATCGGGGAAGGAAATGAAGGCATTAAACAAATCAGCGATGGATTGAAAACGGCAGGCAGTGAGCTTTCCGATTCAGGACCGCGATTGAAGCAAGCGACGGACGGAATAGGGGGGCTCATATCCGGGACCAATGAATTAAAGAGCGGCGTAGGTCAGGTGGAGAAGGCATTAACAAGCATTGAAGCAGGCATCCGCGATGGGTCTTCAGGAACCGGGGACATAAAAAACGGATTGAATGAGGTCAAGTTAAACTTGGATAAGCTCGCTACCGGAAGCGGACAGCTTCTCGAAGGCTATAAACAATCAGCTAATGGGTTAAGTGAGCTCACGGGTCGATATAAAGAAATTCAAACTAACCTTACGGGTGTATCACAAAGCCTTGCCGGTTTAAATCCTTCCTTTGAGCAAATGGAAGCCACTCATCCAGAATTACAGGCTGATCAGTCCTATCAAACGATCAAGCAAACAGTGCAAGGGGCACAGGGTGGCTTGGAGCCCATGGCAGCAGGCCTTTCAGAGCTCAATAGGAATCTTGGCTCAGTGTCCGGCGGTTTGAATACGGCGAATGAAAATATGGAAGAAATCGTAAAGGGGCAAAATTCTCTTGGGGAGGGCCTGAACCAATTGATTTCAGGTGTTGACACTTTACAAAAGGGTCTAAGCACCATGGCTAATGGTCAGGGGGAAGTCATAAATAATCTGTCAGGATTTAAAGGAGGCCTTACTAGCTTAAGTAATGGGCAGCAAGAACTCCTAAATGGTTTTTCAAGCCTCGGGGGACAGCTTACTGATCTGACTGAGGGCTTAAATGAAAGTGCGGATGGTCTGAATGAAGTCCATGATGGACTATCGTCCGCACAGGGTTATTTATCAGGGCTGGCAAAAACGGATAAAACGGTAACAGGCATGTACATTCCCAAAGAAGTAGTGGAAAGCGAAGAATTCGGGGAAGCATTGAATGCGTATTTATCTGAAGATGGTAAAATCATGACCATGGATGTGGTATTCAAGGCGAATCCTTATTCCAATGAAGCAATCGAGCAAATCGATTCGATTGAAGCAACCGTTGAAAGAGTAACGAAAGATACAAAGCTTGAAAACGCGCAGGTGGCGATAGGGGGAATCACAAGTACACATCATGACTTGGGCATGATGTCTGGGGAGGATTTCTCAAGGACGGTCGTTTTGATGCTGTCGGGTATTGCAATCATTCTCTTTTTCATGCTGCGATCCTTGATCATGCCTGTCTATTTGATAGTGTCGCTCGTTTTGACTTATTATACAGCGGCAGCCATTACAGAGTTGATTTTTGTTAATATTCTCGGTTATGCCGGCATTGGCTGGGCAGTTCCTTTCTTTGCCTTCGTCATCTTGATTGCTCTTGGCATTGACTATAGCATTTTCTTGATGGATCGCTTTAACGAGTGGAAAGATAAGCCGGTCAAGGAAGCGATGTTACTGTCCATGAGAAAAATGGGAACGGTGATCATCTCGGCGGCTGTCATTCTGGGCGGAACCTTTGCTGCCATGATGCCAGCAGGAGTTTTATCGCTCTTGGAGATAGCCACTTTAATATTGGTGGGGCTTGCTTTATATGCGTTTGTCATCTTGCCATTGTTTATACCGGTTATGGTTGCAACGTTTGGAAACGCGAATTGGTGGCCGTTTTTAAAAAATAAGGAATAAAAGGGAATATAAAATAAAGAAGGCCTCCATTCGGATGCCTCCAGACTGTAGACAAAAGGGTTTCGGAATGCTCCTATTCCGAAACCCTTTTGAATGATTATAAAATGGGAATGGATTTAAAAGCTCGCCCGGTGGAGGAAGAATTACAATCATAAGTCCCATCATACACATAATCAGGCGTACTGGTTTTGTAAGCTGCATCTTCAACAGCTTCAGGTTTTCCAACTTTCTCAATCGGTGTTACTCTCGTCTACAACACAAATCTGTTACGTCTGCTGGTGCATGAAACGAATGTGTGGAATCAACAAATACATGCCCTGCACTCATTCGTTAAATGAAACTTTTAGTTAAGAGGGGATGGAAAAGCGTTTCAATAAAAGTTGCAGAAAGACTGTTGGCCCATGGAGTTCTGTCTAATTACTAAAACTCTGTTGACTGGAACGGAAGGTGCGAGACTCCTGCGGGAATACGAGTGCAGGGGAGACACCGCAGGCAGGCGCAAACGCCGAGGAGTCTCCCGGACCACGGACCGCCCGCGGAAAGCGAGTGCCTGCAGTGGAATTCAACGCTCAACTTCCAAACTCTCAAAAAACTGTAGACCAACTCGATGGAGTTTGACTACAATAAGAAATAAACAACCGAAACAAAAAATATGTATTCCATTTCATAATTGGGGGATTCTTGTTTTATATTTCGCGATGATCTTTTGATTGTGTTCATCTGCCCCTTCGATATTACTGCTTAGGAATACGGGAGGGGTTTCCCCTGATTCAATGATCGTTTGGATGACTTGAGTGAAAACCATATTGAGGAGAACGGCCCCGACCACGGTCGATCCGGAACCAAAAGGTATATTATTTGATTTCAGTAATGTGTCACCTTTGGCAATATGATTGTCTATGACCAAATCAACGACATCGTGGAGATAATGCTTCTGTTTATGCCGTGAAGAACAACTTTTTGCATACTCCGGTGATGTTAGTCCAATAACGAATGCCCCTTTTTCTTTTGCGATAGTGGCTACATCTATCGGAACGGGATTTACGCCGGATGACGAAATGACAATACAAACATCACCAGGACGGATATCTTCATCATGCATGAATTTCTCTGATAGGTCATTTTGGCGTTCAAGTTGGGATGACCTTGAAGCTCCTTTAAAAAGCATTAGATCTTCAACGAAAATTGGACGAATTGCGGCTAACCCACCTGCCCGGTAGAATACCTCTTCGGTCAAAATGTGGGAGTGTCCGCTTCCGAATAAATGGATGATCCCATCCGACATGACTGCTTTTGAGATATGTTTCACAGATTCCTTAATTGATTGCTTTTCCTGTTCTCCCACAATTGTGAGTAAAGCCTGCACTTCTTCAAAGTATGAGTTCATATATGTGACACCCTCCGATTACCTTTGGCAATTAAAAGACTATAGTGATGAAAATATTCAATTTTATCTGCTTATGTTGATAGTGAACTTATACCTGTCCGCACGATAAGCCGATTTAACATATTCAAGGGGAGTTCCGTCTATTAAGAACGTATTCCTTTGAATGAATAATATGGGTGAGTGCTTTGGAATTGCTAAATGGGTCACTTCCAATTCAGAAGCAATCGATGATTCCAACGTTTGTGAAGCATAGTCTATCTTTAGTTTAATGTAGTTCTCCACATATTGGTAAAGGGAAAGGTTAATGATTTCTTCCGTTAATCCTTTAATTAAATTGGCAGACATGTACACGGTCTCGAGCGCCATTGGAACATCATCAGCCAACCGAATGCGTTTTATTTCATAAATGGGAGCATAAAGGGAAATGTGCAATTCACTGGCAATCTTCTTATCAGCCGGAATGATTTCAAAGCTCAGCAGTTTAATCCCCTGGCCTTCATGTCCTCGGTAAAACTGGTCAGCCCATTGAGCTGCTGCTCCAATTTCTTATCGGCGACAAAGGTTCCCCTTCCTTTCTGACGGTATAAGTATCCGTCATTCACCAAATTATTTATGGCTTGGCGGACGGTCATCCGGCTAATTTCGAATTGCTCGGCATATTCACGTTCAGATGGAAGGGCATCGTGCGCTTGGAACTCACCGTTTTCTATTTTTCTTTTTATTTGTTCTTCGATTTGAAAATAAATCGGAAGAGGTGAGTTTTTATCAATCATCGACTTTCGCTCCTTTAGGGTATTATCACTCCGGATAACGCTTTTTGGTCTGCGATAATTGTAACACTATTATGTTTTTTTAGGATAGATGCAGGAAATTCCTCGGAAATGTCACCGTGTATCAATTTCTTCAGTGTTTCGGCTTTTTCTTCACCAGAAATCAGCAGCAGTATTTCTTTGCTTTTCATGATTGTTGAAATGCCCATCGTAACGGCATGTGTCGGAACTTCGTCTATGGAGTCGAAATAACGTGCATTCGCTTGGCGCGTCGAATCTTCAAGTGTCACGACATGTGTACCGGATGTGAAGGAAGTTCCAGGTTCATTAAAACCAATATGGCCATTTTGGCCAATGCCAAGTATCTGAAGATCGATCCCGCCCACGGAATCAATCATTTCGTCATACCGTTGACATTCTCCATTCGTGTCATCGGCTGTGCCATTAGGCAGGTGAGTACGCTCTTTATTTATATTGATGTGTGTGAATAAGGAATCATCCATATAAAAATGGTAACTGTTTGGATCATTTGGTTTTAAGCCGATATACTCGTCAAGGTTAAAAGACGTTACATGTTCATATGAAGTATGATTAGTCAAGTGATCTTCAATCAAATTATCGTACATTCCTTTAGGGGTGCCGCCTGTTGCAAGGCCCAATTTGATATTCGGATTTCCTTTGACTTTTCCGATCACTATTTCTGCGGCTGTCCGGCTCATTTCCGTGTAGTCCTGCACTTGTATGATATTCATTATGCATTCTCCTTTTTAAAAGCTAAATTTCCTCTGCAGAAAGTCATTTCAACGTCCAGGCGGTCATTCAATATTACAAGATCTGCGTCTTTGCCGACTTGGATGCTTCCTTTTCTGTCAAAAATCCGAAGTTGTTTGGCAGGGTTTTCAGCCGTCATTTTTATAATGTCAGTCATGGAACAACCGGTATATTCCATTGTGTTCTTGATGGCATCGTTCATTTTCAATATACTGCCGGCTAGTGTGCCGTCTGAAAGCGTTGCTTTCGTTTCGTCAACATTAACAGGCTGACCACCTAAATCATAAGTTCCCTTTTCAAGCCATTTGGCACGAAGTGAGTCCGTTATCAGTATCATTCGTTCGCTGGTAATTTGGTTATATGCGAGCTTGATCATTTCCGGCCTGCAGTGAATGCCGTCAGCAATAAGTTCAACATATAGCTCGTCTCGAAGATAAGCAGCTCCCAAAACGCCAGGTTCGCGGTGATGGAGTCCACGCATCCCATTATAAAGATGTGTAACGTGGGTAGTCCCTGCCTGGATTGCTTCATCTATTTGGTCATATGTTGCATCTGAATGGCCGATGGAGGCGACGACGCCAGTTCCCCTTAAGTGGGTGGCAAGATCTAATCCGTTCGGTTGTTCAGGAGCAAGCGTTACAAGCTTGATTTGATTTTCCGCCATTTTCTGCCATCTTTTAAATAGAGTGACATCAGGATCAACGATATAATCCTCAGGTTGTGCTCCTTTACGGGCCGGTGAAATGAAAGGACCTTCTAAATGAATTCCAACTATTTCAGCATTTTCCTGAGTTTGATTTTCGATATATTTACCAGCATTAAGAAGTGCTGATTCAATGGCTTGGTTGGATTGGGTCATTGTAGTGGCCAGAAAGCTGGTGGTTCCTTCTTTAGGAAGGGTCTTTGCCATTATGGATAATGCGTCATGTGTGGCATCCATTGCATCGGAATTGGATGCTCCGTGAATATGAATGTCGATGGCACCGGGAATTACCTGATAATCCGGTGAAAGAGTAATCACCTTGGCATCATCGTCCTGTTTGTATTGGCTGGCTGGACCAACTTCGGCAATTTTTCCATCCACGACTTTAATGTACCCATTTTTGTATGTTTCCTTTTCGCTGTGAACCATCAGATTATTAATAATGAATGTTTTCATACATAATCTCCTTTATGAAAGTAAAACTTAATGAATGAGTCATGAAATGGTCTCATATATTTTGCCCTCATTTTATCGTTTTTATTAAAAGTTGTCTAGACCAGTTAGAGAGTATCAAGAACAAAAATGATATTTTTACTTTGTTTTCAAAGAATATAGTATATTTACAAGTAAATTGGTATAGACATCTATATATTTTCTGTGCTAGTATAATCCCAAAGAAAAGTTATTATATTGATAAAATGAAAACGCTTAATACATCTTGTTGTTGATCAAAGAAGTTAGGTACAAGGGAGATGAGTTCGATGTTAAATTTTTTACAAAAGATTGGGAAAGCTTTAATGCTACCGATTGCCGTTTTACCAGCAGCCGCGTTATTGCTTCGTTTAGGGCAACCGGATTTACTTGATATTGCCTTTATTGCCGCAGCTGGAAAGGCGATATTCGATAACCTTGCGATATTGTTCGCCTTGGGAATAGCGATTGGATTATCCAAAGATGGAAGTGGCGCTGCGGCATTATCAGGCCTTGTTGGATACTTTGTATTAACGAATGGTACACAAGCGATTGATAAAGAAATCAACATGGCTGTTTTAGGCGGTATTATATCGGGGATAGTTGCCGCTCTTCTATATAATAGATACTCCGACATAAGACTCCCTGAATGGCTTGGATTCTTTTCAGGGAAACGATTCGTCCCGATCATCACTTCGCTTGCGATGATCATACTTGCGGGAATATTCGGTTTTGTGTGGCCGCCGATTCAAGATGTAATAAATAGTGTCGGTGACTGGATTACAGGTGCAGGGGCATTTGGTGCTGGCGTATTCGGAGTATTGAATCGCTTATTGCTTCCAGTAGGATTGCATCATGTCTTGAATAGTATGGTTTGGTTCGTCTTTGGTGAGTACAATGGAGCGACGGGTGATATAAATCGTTTCTTCGCAGGGGACCCGACTGCTGGGCCCTTCATGACCGGCTTTTTCCCGATCATGATGTTCGGTCTTCCAGCTGCAGCATTAGCGATGATTGCAGCTGCTAAGAAAGAGAAACGTAAATTGGTGACGGGGATGCTTGTTGGATTGGCTTTCACTTCTTTCCTTACAGGAATCACTGAACCGATTGAATTTCTTTTCATGTTCATCGCACCGGTGTTATATGTAATACATGCCCTTTTAACCGGGGTCTCTCTGGCACTTGCTGTTATATTGGATATCCATCATGGGTTTGGATTCTCTGCAGGAGCCATTGATTATTTCTTGAACTTTGGTATTGCGCAAAAACCGCTATGGTTAATCCCGATTGGATTGGTATACGCGGCAGTTTACTTCGTGATTTTCTATTTTGTCATCAAGATCATGGATTTAAAAACACCTGGCCGTGAAGACGATGAGGAAGAAGTGGAAGAAGAAACCATTGTGAAAACAGGGGATAAATATACCGATATGGGATCGCTTTTCATTCAAGATCTTGGCGGTAAAGAGAATATAAAGCTAATTGATAACTGTGCAACACGCTTGCGTTTACAAGTGGCTGATTCAGGAAATGTGAATGAAGCAGCCTTAAAACGGCATGGTGCGCGCGGTGTCATGAAGTTGAATAAATCGAGTGTGCAGGTCATTGTTGGAACGAATGTTGAATTCGTTGCAAATGCAATGAAACAACTTGTCAAGGATGGCGTCTATCCAAGCCAAGTGAAAGCAGGTCCATCTGCACAAGTACAAGTGGCAGAGGATATAGTAGAGGAAAATCAAGCTTTGGATGCAAATGACTTTGTCCTTCCGATTGAAGGAACCATTTTACCGATAGAACAAGTTCCCGATCAAGTGTTTGCCATGAAAATGATGGGGGATGGCTTCGCTATCGAGCCAGTCAACGGAAAACTAGTATCCCCAATCGATGGGGAAGTGCTAAGTATCTTCCCGACAAATCATGCACTGGGATTGAAAATGGATAATGGTCTGGAAATTCTGATCCATGTTGGTTTGGATACAGTTAAATTAAATGGAGAAGGGTTCACAGCTCTTGTTCAAGAAGGCCAAAGAATAACAAAAGGAACACCTCTTTTGGAAATTGATTTAGATTTCATTAAACGGAATGCACCATCAACGGTCACTCCTATTATATTCACTAACTTACCTGAAGGAACGGCAGTGAAGTTGCAAAAGTCAGGGATCCAGAAACAAAATACACCAGATATCATCCAGTTGGAAAAACTATAAAGCGGTTAAAAAAGGGGTGTCGACTTGTCGACATCCCTTTTAACTTTAGACTGTAGACAAACTCAAGGAAAAGTGGTTTGCCTGCAGTTTTGGGCTTGTACAATTTGGATGTTGATTTCCAATCCACAATCCAGGCACTCGCTTTCCGCGAGCGGTCGGGGAGCCTCCCCGGCTTGTACCTAGGGGGTCTTCCTAGACGCGCTTTTCTAAGCAGGAGTCTCGAACACCCGCCCCAATCAACTATGTTATAAAATTCAGATGGAAACCATACCTGAGGAGTTTGGTGTTGGTTTGAATCAGTTGATTCGGGAATATCATTTGATGAATTATACGTTTTACGAACCACACCTTTCAATTGGATAAAACGGTTTCTTTATATACTTCTTGCTGTGATAAATTGTCATAACCAAAACAAACGGGTACCCCATTGGCCTGATCTATCATAACCCTTGCATGAATACGAAAGACTTCCACTAAAACGGCAGGTGTGATGATTTCCCCCAGGGTACCGATTTTAACGATTTCCCCTTCCTTCATCGTTATGATTTCATGTGAAAACCGGGACGCATGGTTAATATCATGCAATACCATGACAGTCGTTATTTTTTGTTCTTTATTAAGCTTTTCAACTATTTGCAAAACCTTTAGTTGATGAGCCATATCAAGGTAGGTGGTTGGCTCATCCAATAATAAAATCTCCGTTTTCTGTGCTAAAGCCATTGCCAGCCGAACCTTTTGTCTTTGACCACCGGATGGATTGGCGATTTGCCGGTTTCGAAATGGCTGGAAGCCCATCTTTCCATTGGAACAAAAAGTGGTTCCGTGAGGAGGAGGAGAAGTTTCTTTCCCGATTGAATCAAGGAAATGGTGATATTTCCTTTTTGCTTGGCGTGGGGGAGCTGGAAGGCACCCATAAAAGCGGCACGAATGAAAATGCTTTGGAATTATCAAAACGATTATCCTTGAAGGATAGCAGAGTGAATGTTCAATTCAACGAGTTTGAAGGGGAAGGGCATCTTTCAGTTTTTCCTTTGATTAACAGGGCATTGCGTTTTGCTTTGAAGAGAAATGTGCCTGGTAAGAAATAGGACTTTCTCAGTAAATCCACGGAAGGCACTTGACCTGTAAGTTATAAATATATATCATTACCTGTAGATTATGATTGATAATGATTATCATTATTGATTGACTGGGAGATTGCTAACAAACATTCACTATCGAGAATTTGAAAAAATTATGAAGGAGGACAATGACTGATGACCAACCGTTTCGTGAATGAAAATGGGATCTACAATGAATTTATAATTGAAGAAGGTCGAAATTCCCTTTTGCCCGTCTTTTTGGTTATTCCAGAAGGCTGGTCATTGATATATCGAGAGGACTGCTGGAAATACATAAAACTAGTTGCTAGCATTGATGGAATAAAATGAAAGTAAGGATGCAAATGGACCCTAAAATAGTAGTTAGCATCGTTTATGTCATAGCGATGTTCATGGTTTCGATGGACGGGACGATTGTCAATGTGATCCTGCCAACGATCAGTAGTGAATTTAACCTTGATCCCTCTTCAGCCAGTGGCATTAATGTTGGATATTTAGTAAGCCTGGCTGTATTCCTTCCGGTAGCTGGGTGGCTTGGGGATCGTTTTGGAACCAAGAAAATCTTCTTGATGGCATTGGGTGTCTTTACGGCAGCCTCCTTTTTATGCGGATTCGCTAATAATCTTCAAACTTTGAATTTGTTCAGGGTTTTGCAGGGGGCAGGAGGCGGGATCCTTACACCAGTTGGAATGGCCATATTATTTAGAACGTTCTCTGTTGAAGAACGCCCAAAGGTGTCCCGTTCCCTTGTGCTTCCCATAGCATTCGCACCAGCTGTTGGTCCGATTGTAGGCGGATTCCTTGCGGAGCAGCTGTCTTGGCGTTGGGCATTTTATATAAATGTCCCTTTCGGAATTATGGTCCTGTTATTCGGTGTATGGTTTTTAAAAGAAAATAAAGAACCAACTGCTGGCAGATTGGACCTTCCAGGATTCTTATTGTCAGCTGCAGGCTTTTCCATGCTGATGTATGCAATGAGCTTAGGACCATCTAAAGGATGGGACTCCCCCGTTATCATATATACAGGAATTATCGGTGCAGTTCTTGTTCTCTCATTTATTCTATTGGAGCTGCGTGTGAATGAACCGATGCTTGATTTGCGTTTATTATCCGATCGATTGTTTCGGACATTGGGCATCATTTCATTATTTTCAATGGCGGGCTTATTGGGGATGCTCTTCGTGTTCCCGTTAATGTATCAAAGTTCGCTTCATGCTTCAGCTTTAGAAAGCGGGCTGACCACTTTCCCGGAAGCTATAGGTTTGATGGTGGCCTCCCGGATGATGCCTTGGACTACGAAGAAACTGGGCATACATCAGGTGATCCGGATAGGGCTGATTGGTACAATCATCATTTATACATTGATTAGCATTGTCGGGCCGACAGCCAACCCCTGGTTCCTTCGTGCCTTATTATTTAGCGTCGGTATCTGTTTGGGACATACTGTTGTGGCCGTACAGTTTTCCACTTTCACCAATATCAACTTTGCTTCGATGGGAATGGCGGCCACATTGTTCAATGTCCAAAACCGGATTGGCTCTGCCATTGGTGTAGCCATCCTAGCCAGCATTCTGGGGGAAGTGGGCACTAGCTCGATAGGAACGAATGGGGAGCACGATGTTAATTTAATATCCTATCAATTTGCTCTCCTAGGTTCTGTGGCTTTGCTCGTCATAGCCCTATTATTTGCGATGCGTTTGAAAAAGGATGATTTTAAGGCCAAGATACCGAAACAGCATATGGCTAAATCCCTTGATGTAAAGCAGGTGAGCAGCGGATAACTGTGATTTTGCCAGTGACCTCACTTTCATTTTTCTAGCTGTAAAGGGACTGCACTGCCTACATGATATTAATTAAAGGTTGGCTTTGCGGCTCACTGCCGTATAAAAAAAGAGCCTGTTCGATTCGAACAGGCTCTAATCTTTTAAACACGTTATGCATTCGAGCATATGTTGGTTATTTCCAAAGCGTCAACGATACGCTGAACTTCAGATCCCTCAAGTGTCTCTTTTTTCAATAACTCTTCAACGAGCTCTTCATACTGTAGGCGATTCGAGTTAATCAACATTTCCGTTTCCTGAATCGCTTTCGTGAATAATTCCTGCATCTTTTGCTCCTTCTCACCTTTATTGAAAGTGAGGGTGAATCCATCTTGAAGCATTCCGGTATCGACCATTTGTTCCAGCAGATGTTTCGCCTGCTGTACATCTCCGCCTACACCTATGCTATGTTCCCCTAAATACATTCTTTCCGCCACGCCGCCTGCCAAGATCATTTTGACTTGATCGAGCAATTCACTGGCTGTTGCCAGATGGAGCTCTTTCGGTATCGGCGCTACATATCCAAGGGCTTCCCCACGCGGAATGATGGTCGCCTTTCTAACGGAGCCAGGCTTTGTCAAAGCCGCAATCAGGGCATGTCCACTTTCATGAATGGCCACACGCCGCTTCGTATCCGCATCATTCAAAGTACGTGATGTCGCTCCAAGTATCGTACGGTCAATCGCGTAATCAAGATCCTGTTTACGAATCATATCCTGTTCATTCCTCAGGGCATGACGTGAGGCAGTATCGAACAGGGAGCTTAAGTCAGCGCCGGAGAAACCGGATGTACTTTCAGCCAACTCATCCAGGGAAGCCAGGACATCTGTCGCTAGACGCTTTCCCTTCGTATGGATATCGATGATTTCCTTTCTTCCTTGTGTATCCGGAAGTGGGACTTGGAAAGAGAAATCGATCCTGCCCGGACGTAGAAATGCCTCATCGAGCATATCTTTCCGGTTGGTCGCTGCAATGAATAAAATGCCTTCATTTGGATGGCCCCCATCCAATTGGACAAGCAGTTCGGTTAACGTTTTTTCGCCTTCTTCCCCGCCGTGGGGTTTCCTTTTACCAGCCAATGCATCCACTTCATCGATGAAAATGACAGCTGGCGATTGTTTACGTGCATTTTGGAAAAGGCTGCGGACACGGGCTGCACCGACTCCAACAAACATTTCGTTGAAGGCTGAACCGCTCGTTGAGAAGAAGTTGGCACCAAGCTCTTTTGCAATTGCCTGAGCAAGCAGCGTTTTCCCCGTTCCAGGAGGGCCGTATAATAAAATGCCTTGAGGCGGCTTAATTCCAATTTTAGCTGAACGTTCAGGTTCCTTTAGTGTAGTAAGTGTCTGAAGGATCTCCTGTTTGATTTCGGATTGCAAACCGCCTACATCATCCAAAGTTATCTCTGGCAGGGGTTTTGGGGTGGAAAGGCTTTGTTTTTTGCTGCCGATCCGCAATCCGCCCTTTGATTTTTTCTGTATAATGACACCGGTTGTGACGAGGGCCGCCATTAACCCGCCTAAAATCCATAATGCTGATTTATTAGTTGATGAAAAAGAATATTGAACGTTATAAGTTTCGACAAGTTTATTGATCATTTGACTGTTGGGAGGAATACTTGAAACGTATTCTCCATCTGGTGTGGAGATGTGAAGAGTGCCATTTCTTTTTTCTTCAATGGTGACAAGAGCTCCATTTTGGGCTTTAATCGTTTTTTCCACCGATGAAAAAGGAATGACCATATCCTTTGACTGAGTAACAGCATACCAACTGATTCCAGCAATTATCACAATGAGAGCCGTAAGGAACGGCAGCAATTTCGAAACTAATTTAGAGTTCGAGTTCAATTTTTCATCTCCTTTAAGTATATATATTCAGTATAAAATTTTTAAACATGTAATCTATAGGTCTTTGTACCCTAAATTAAAGGTAAATAATGTTAAAGGAAAGAAATAACACTTATGTATGGGAGTTTAAAGAGTCCGGAATTTAGAAATATTTAATCTATCCGGGATATTAGACTTTTTAAATGCGAAATGCTAAAGTGAAATGGTCTAAGTCATGAAAAAATAAAATGGTAGAAGAGTGTGAAGTTCTATGAGTAAATTTATAAAAGACTATATGATTACGATGAAGGATATCGTTAGAGAAGGGGATCCCATTCTGCGTCAGGTAACGGATGAAGTTAGCCTGCCGATTTCGGATGAAGATCGTGAAACGCTGGAATGCATGATGCAATACTTGAAAAACAGTCAGGATCCAAAACTCCAAAAGAAGTTCAACTTGCGTGAAGGAGTTGGGTTGTCTGCCAATCAGATAGGCTTGAATAAACGCATGTTCGTCATGTATTTCCCCGACGAAAAGGGGAAGCTGTTTGAATATGCCCTTGTGAATCCGAAAATCATCAGCCATTCCGCCACAATGATCTATTTACCGCAAAGTGAAGGCTGCCTTTCTGTCGACCGTGATATTAAAGGATATGTACCGCGTTATGAACGGGTTAAAATCAAAGCTTTTGACGGTAATGGTGAGGAAATAGAGATGCGGCTGAAGGGCTTTGCTGCAATCGTGTTTCAACATGAGCTAGATCATTTGAACGGGATGATGTTTTATGACCGGATCAATACCGAAAACCCTTTCAAGCTTCCGGAAAACGTGGAAGTGAAAAGTCTGTAAAACCCAAAAAGGCAAAGCGCCATGCTTTGCCTTTTTACCGTTTTATGGCTTTAGGAAACATATCTTCTTCCATATGCTTCAGCAAATCACTGAAAATGGCCAGGCTCATTTGCTGGTATCCTTCTGAAGTGAGGTGGATGCCATCATCGCTAATCAAGGGACCCAAGTCACCGGAGGATTTAATATGGGAACGGACGTCGATCAAAGGCACCTTTAGTTCCTCTGCAAGGCTTTTCAATTGGCGATTGTACATCCCATGCCAATGTTCAATACCGCCGACATGGGAAACGAAATACCCGATTGAATGACCGAACTTATCGGCGATGGATCTGTAATATCTGGCAGGATCCAGTGGCGGAAGAGTTAAAAGGAAAGGGGTTATATGCTTGTCCTGAACCTGCTTGACAAGTTGTGTGACATTTTCCAGGTAGCGTTCGATTGGAACGATGGGTTCATGGTCACCTTCTGGATTCTTGGCTACTTCGTCCCAATGGAAGTTACAGTCATTTCCACCGACCTCTATTAATACGATATCGGGATTTTCCGACATAACGTCTTTCTCGATCCGGCTAACCAACAGGTCGGAGTTATCATTGAAAACCCCTTTATTCAAAACTTCGACGAATGGCAAAGATTCTGTTAGCTTAGCTAAAGAGTTTGGATAATTTTCTTTAATGATGCGAAGGCGCCCCCTAACATAAGAAATGCCTCTGGTTAAACTGTCTCCAAAACATACGATCTTCAAACTTCTCACCTCGGTATGTGAATGTGTTACTTATATTTTAGTAGCGGAATGATATTTCGGCAATCTTCACCTCCTTTATAGAAGGGAGATGAAAATACAAAAAGCGCTGGGAGTGCAGCGCTTTTTGTTTATTGCAATGATTCCTTTTTTGAAGGTGTTTCCACCCTTGTTTTTCCCATGAAGAACACAGTGATGGCTGCAAGACCGATCGGAATGAGGGCCAAGGTGAAGATGAATGAAATCGAATCGGACATCGCATGAACGATTTTATCCAGGATAAAATCCGGAATCTCCGCACGTGTTTCCGATTGGAAGAGCTGGCGTGGGTCCTCCATCAATCCGGCTGTATCCGGACTTCCTTGCATTCCTTTAAACGCATCCGTCATTTTACTTGTGAATACATTGTTCTGAATCGCTCCATAAATCGTTACACCGAGTGTCATCCCAAAAGAACGGAGAAAGGAGTTTGTTGAGTTGGCCGACCCCCGGAATCTAGGTTCCAAGTTGTGGATGGATGCTATAGGCAAAAGGGAGAAGGAAAAGCCCATGCCAAATCCAGTCAAAATCATGTACAAAGTTAATAAAGTCCTGCTGGTATCAGGGGTGATGGTCCCTAATAAAAGCATTCCTGCAAAATAACAGATGACGGAAACCGTCATTAAGTTACGAAAGCTTGTCTTTGTATTGAATATCCCGCCAATTGCACTGCCGAATACAGAACCAAGCATCATGGGAGTTAGGATCAGTCCGGCATTTGTTGCTGAACCACCGTAAACTGCCTGCACGAAAATCGGGATATAGACGGTTAAAATAATGAATGTACCGCCATAAAGAATGGCTAAAATTTGAGAAGTGGCAAATAATCGCCTTTTAAACAGCCATAATGAAATGATTGGATCACTTGCTCTTTTTTCGAAAAAGAAAAATGAAACGAAGAAAACCACAAAACTGGCAAACAGGCCTATGATGGGAGAGGAACTCCAACCATACTCCCCGCCTAGTTCAAGAGCGAACATTAAGCTGATAACGGCTATGACGAGAGTTGCTGCTCCACCCCAATCAATTTTTTGCTCCTGGGTGTTGGGTGACTCCTTGTAATAATTCCAGATGAAAAGTAAAGAAATGATCCCAATCGGAACATTGACGTAGAAAATCCAGTGCCAGCTGGAGTATTCGGTAATATAAGCACCTAAAAGTGGTCCCAATACGCTTGATGCTCCAAATACAGCACCGAAAAGGCCAGTTAATTTCCCCCGTTTTTCAGGTGGGAAAATATCAAAAATAATCGTAAAGGCTATAGGCATCAAGGCGCCTCCGCCGATCCCTTGGATTGCACGGAAGATACTTAACTGCACTATGCTCTGAGCCATGCCGCATAATGCGGAACCAATCAAAAAGACTATAAGTCCGAAAATAAAAAACCGCTTTCTTCCATACATGTCCGAAAGCTTACCGAATATCGGCATACTTGCCATCGTTGCGACCATATAGGCGGATGTCACCCATACAAACTTATCAAATCCGCCTAAATCAGAAACGATCGTTCCCATCGCAGTCGCAACAATCGTATTATCCATTGCTGACATCAGGATACCCAGTAGTAAACCGGCAACAATGAATTTTTGTTTTTTTTGAACGTTCATTTATTTTCCTCCTTCATATCAACCAGCTCATGAATTTTCCTTTACATGGTTGAAGGGTAAACGTTAAGATGAAACAAAACATTTATCTTGATAATCAAGATAAATTCAAGTGTAAAAGGGGTGGCATTTTATGTCAAGCGATAATAGGTTGAATTCAGCTCTGTTAGAGAGTTTAACACACAGATTGCAGCGGTATGGAATGAGATCCGTTTTATTTCAACAAAATATGGCCCAGAAAATAGGGGTGTCCCATACGGACTTAAAGAGTGCTGAAATATTGAATGAAACAGGACCGATTACCGCTGGTGAATTATCCAAAATTACAGGATTGAGCACGGGTTCGGTTACGGCACTGATCAATCGCCTGGAGAAGTCGGGTTATGTTAAAAGGGAACGAGATCAATTGGACGGAAGAAAGGTCATGATTATGCCGATACCGGAAAGGCAGGAACAGATTAAATCGCACTATCAATCGCTCTCCATGGCCACAAAAGAATTATGCTCAGCTTATAATGAACAAGAGCTAATATTGATCAATCAATTTGTTGAGGAAATCACAAAAATTATGGATAAAGAAAATGACAAGTTAATGAGTGAGCGTGAAAGGTAGCTGATATGTAGGCTGCCTTTTTTATTTTTAGCCAGCTGGGATCTACTTATCCTGCGTAAGCAAAAGGGATAGCGTGGATTCTTTTCAAAGAGAATGAATAATGTCACGTTTCCATTAAAAATATATATTGATAATGATTCTCATTATCTGCTAATATAAATCTACAAATCATTTCAAAGGGAGAATACAAAATGAAGAAAGCAAATGCGTCATTAGCAGTCTTACTATCAACCAGCCTATTATTTGGCTGTACGCAGGAAAAGGAAGGAACTGAACAGGCAGATGATAATGCCAAAGAAGTGAGTGCGAGTAAGCTTGATGATGTATCTAGTGAGTACCGGGAATATGCCATTGGTGAAATAGAAGAGTTCGTAAACGCAACGGAAGAATTCACCACGGCCGTATCTGCCGGCGATATAGAAAAGGCGAAGGAATTATACGCACCAGCCCGCATGCATTATGAGAGAGCGGAACCCATCGCTGAAGTATTTGGGGATCTTGACCCCAAAATCGATGCGCGTGAAGGGGATGTCAAAGATGAAGAATGGGGCGGTTACCATAGGATTGAAATGGGGTTATGGCAAGAAAATACAACGAAAGGATACGAAAAGTTTGCAGATCAATTAATGAGTGATGTCAATTTGCTTCGTGCCAAAGTTGAAACGGTTGAGGTAACGCCCGATTTGTTGATCACGGGTGCAGTGGATTTATTGAATGAAGTTTCAACAAGTAAAGTGACAGGAGAAGAGGACCGATACTCCCATACCGATTTATATGATTTCGTGGCTAATGTTGAAGGTGCAGAGAAGATCTATGAACTGCTTACTCCTGCTCTAAAAGAAAAGGATGCGAAGCTTGCTGCGGAAATCCAACAACGTTTTGACGATGTATACGGCTTGCTTGAAAAGCATAAAGAAGGGGATGGATACATCTCATATACGGATTTAAAGGAATCTGAAGTCAAGGAGTTAAGTCAAGCAATTGATGCATTGGCTGAACCACTTTCGCAAATAGGGATTGTAACGGAGGAATCTTAATTGAAAGAACATACGCCGAAAGATGAAACCGGACTTTTTACAAAAAAGGTGAGTCGTCGTAACATGCTGAAAACGGCAGGAGTGGGTGGAATCGGAGTCGTGATAGGAGCATCCGGATTTGGCGGGCTGCTGACACTTTCTGAACAAAAGGCGAAGGGACAAACTAAGGATATTGTACCTTTTTATGGAGCGCATCAAGCTGGTATCACCACTGAAGCGCAAGATAACCTTTATTTCGCGTCATTGGAAGTAACCACGGATAAAAGATCAGACTTAATCCAGTTATTCAAGGATTGGACAGAGGCTGCGGCTCAGATGACAGCGGGGAATTTGATTGGTGATACATCACTTAATACGAATATGCCCCCAAAGGATACGGGGGAAGCGAAAGAATTATCACCTTCCAATTTAACGATCACTTTTGGAGTGGGTCCGACCCTGTTTTCGAAGGATGGCAAAGATCGATTTGGTTTGAAATCAAAAAGACCTGCTGAATTAAAGGACCTGCCCCAATTCCCTTTAGATGCTTTAGAAGAAGAATGGAGCGGTGGGGATATTTGTATTCAAGCATGTGCAGATGATCTCCAAGTGGCTTTCCATGCCGTTCGGAACTTAGTGAGGATCGGCAGAGGGAAAGCGATCATTCATTGGGCACAAACAGGTTTTCAACGGACTAAGCAAGCCGATTCACAAAAAACGACACCGCGTAACCTTTTCGGGTTTAAGGATGGGACCGTCAATCCGGATACGAATGATAATAATGAAATGAATGAACATGTTTGGGTGAAGGGCGAGGACGGTCCTGACTGGCTTGTTGGAGGCAGTTATATGGTGGTGCGGCGAATCCAGATGTACATTGAAGTTTGGGACCGGACGATTTTGAAAGAACAAGAAAATACGTTTGGCCGTCATCGCGACAGTGGAGCTCCACTAGGAATGAAAAATGAGTTCGATACCGTGGATCTCGAAGCTAAAGACCCAAATGGAAATCGGATCATTCCAGAAGATTCACATGTAAGTCTCTCCAGAGGGGACGGAAAAGCAAAGATATTGCGGCGTCCATATTCATATGCAGATGGAATGGATCCCAAAACAGGGAGCTTCAATGCAGGCTTGCTATTCATTTGTTTTCAGAGAAACCCAAGTAAACAATTCATACCGATACAAGAGCGACTGGCAAAAAATGATAAGCTCAACGAATATATCGTTCACAGGGGCAGTGCCCTGTTCGCTTGTTTACCAGGTGTGAAAAAGGGTGGCTATATCGGGGATTCCCTTTTTGGATAAATATCATTTCAAATGAGGATGTGAAAATCGCCAGCATGGATATTATCCAGTTGGCGATTTTAGTTCATGAATAAGGAGGGACCACTATGACCGTTTCTAGATGGAAGAGTGGAATATTTGTTTTAGTCGTCAGTCTTTTATTTCTTTCGACTGATATTAAGATGGTTTCGGCGGGTGAAAACCATGATAAGCTCTTTGTTTATATTGGCGATAGTTTAATGAAGGTGAAATCAGGCGATCTTGAGGAAGTATCGAAAAATATCGAGCGATTCGAGCAAGATTGGAAAACGATAAAAACGGACAGCGAAAGTGCGAGGAAAGTCGACGAGAAGCTATCCGCAGTAAAACGTGCTGTGAGTGACCAAGCCTCCACAGATGAAATCAAAAAGCGATTATCGGCATTATCAAGTACGCTTGTTATTTATGATACAAACGAAAACCCTGTTGACAAGACTGACTATAAAGAACGGTTACAAGCGATACTTCCATTAATAGATAAGTTGGAGGCTTTGATAACTGAAGGTGACTTTGATCAAGCTAAAGTTCAATATACCAATCTCCTGAATCAATGGACCGATGCAGAGGTCATTGTCAGGGAGAAAAGTGTTGCTACATATGGTGAGTTTGAAACGAAAATGGCCTTTGTGCGGATAGCGATTACCCAAGACCCACCTGATCCGGAAAAAGCTCAAAAAAATCTAACTGAATTGAAGGGTTTAATCGAGGATTTCCTTGCTGGTAAAGTTGAAGTAGGAAGCCAGAAGAACACCTCTTCACTTGGGGATGTAACACAACTTTTACAAGGAAGTGCATCGGATATTGAAAAGGATGAAATCGATTCTGCCGTTGATAAGCTAAATGAAATCTTAACAATTTGGCCTAATGTAGAAGGGGAGGTTTCCACAAGGGACAGCAAACTTTACAGCGATATGGAAACGAAGGTCCCGACCGCAATCAGCCTATTGCAATCGAAAAATGTAAAGGCGGATGAAGCAAAGGGAATCGTAACCGATTTAAACACAAGGTTACTCCCTTTAATTGAGGATACGGGTTATACAACATGGGATGCAGCTCTGATCCTTTTACGGGAAGGATTGGAAGCACTCTTGATTGTAGCTACATTGCTGTCTTTCCTAAAGAAAATCGGGCAAGCGGACAAACAAAAATGGATTTGGACAGGAGTTGGTGCGGGGTTAGTTGCCAGTTCCATATTGGCGGTCATAATCAATATCGTTTTCTCTCAGATCACGGCTGCTTCAAGCCGGGAATATATCGAGGGAATCACTGGGATAATAGCCGTATTGATGATGTTGACAATTGGTCTTTGGCTTCATAGTAAATCGAACGTCCATGCATGGAACCGATATATCAGCAAGCAAATGAACCAAGCCATTGCGACGGGGAGCATCATCTCTTTCGCTTTAATCAGTTTTCTATCCATCTTCCGTGAAGGTGCCGAGACGATTATCTTTTATGCGGGAATGGCTCCTTATATGGAATTAAAGCAGCTGCTGAGCGGAATTTTCCTTGCCTTCCTCATTTTAGTGGTTATTGGTTTCATCATGCTGCGGTACAGTGTGAAATTACCGATGACCCTATTCTTTAAAGTGGCAACGATACTCATATATGCATTGGCTTTCAAGATTCTTGGAGTCTCCATCCACTCACTTCAGGTTTCTCAAGTGATACAGACAAATACGATCAGCTCCTTCCCATTTGAAGAAACGATAGGTCTTTATCCAACAATGGAAACGCTGGTGCCGCAAGCTGTATTATTATTGCTGATTGCATTGGCCGCTATTTGGGTCAAAAAGAGTAATTCCTTACGTGCAGCCGAATAATAAATGGGACTGACGCATGTCAGTCCCATTTATGTGTGCTATTAGCGTAGTGATCGGCGATAGGTATATTGCTTCCATTGATAAAGGATGAAGCAGCCGATGCAGAATCCAAGAATGGCTATGAGTGAAGCCATTCCGACCATCAAGGTAAATATATAACCGGTAACATTCCAACCAAGCAAAAAAGAAATGAATCCAAGTCCTAAGCAAACGACTGCTATTGCCTGGTTGAATTGTTGCTGTGAATGATCTTCAGGAATATAATCGGACGGTTTCTTTTTAAGAAAGAGCTTTGCCAGACGCATCACTGGATTGATATTAAAGAGAAGACCCAAAAGCCCCGCTGTTAAAGGAATGGCTAATATCCATATTTGTCCCGTCAATAAGGCGGTGGCTGCGCTTAACAAAATGACCCATTGATTCGTACGTACTAAGGGACGGGGAATGGAACGAATTTCACTCGTCATATAATACCAACCTTCCTTATGTGTTTTATTATATTTTATCCTTATTTTAATCACTTGTGAAGAGAAAGGTTAATAAAATAAAAGGTGCCCTTATTTATAATTATTTTAATTTAGTATTGATTATTATTATTATAAAAGTAGTATAATATATTTATCATGAAACAAAAGTTAGGAGGACAGTATAAATGGTAGCAAAAGTTTGTGAAACATGTGGAACACCAATAAAAAAGCTAAAGCATTCTTCCCTATGCCAGTGCGGTCCTAAGATACTGAGCAATCAATTCTCAGTTAAAACGAAAAAATAAACTCCACTGGAACAGATCATAAACTAAACCATTAATCGGTTTGAGTTTGTATATAGAAAGGGTTCCATCTTAATTTTTAAACATAGTTGATTGGAGCGGTTGTTCGAGGCTCCCGGACCGACCGTGGAAAACGAGTGCCTTACGTTCCAATCAGCGTTCATATTTTATACACTCTCAAAAAGTGAACCGATTATTCAATTAATCGGTTTTTATTTTTCCAATAAGGGGTAAAGAGCATAATAAATATTTTTCATTTCAATTAAAATAATGTACGATTATGGAATAGAATAAAACGTCATGAAGATTTGTCTAAACCATAACGTGACGGTTAGGAGGGGCTATGTTGGGAACGAGACTTTAAAAATTGGCGAGTTAGCGGAAATGGCGAATGTTACGAAACGAACCGTAGATTATTATACGAATCTTGGCTTGCTTAAAGCAGAACGTTCCGCCTCTAATTACCGTTATTATTCAGTCGGTGAACTTGAAAGGCTCCGCCGTATCGAAGGATACAAAAGAGAAAACCTTTCATTGGAAGATATTAAAGAAATACTTAAAAAGGATAAGGAAGCCGCATCAGCAATTGAGACAAAAGGTCTTCAGCTCAAGAATAAAATGGATGGCCTGAACGAAGAACTTCAGGAATTCATCAGCTTGATTGAAAAGGACGGAAAAAGTGAGCTTATTCTAAAAAAACAGATATCCCGTGAAAGCATGGCCTTGATCCAATCATTACTAGTGTTGCTCGTATGATTAAAATTTATCTCTATAGTTTTATGCACAAAGGTGCATAGTAACAATATAGGCTAAATGGTTTTGGTTCATGTTATAAGGCAAAAATGCTTATTAAACGAAAATAACCATTTATACAGGAGGTGCTTGGGATTAAGCCATATATGTCTAATCCGAAGGTCAGTAGGATTGGAACTATATGGAGAACCCGCACATATTGGAGATTTTTATAAAATTATTGGCAGTAGCTGCATTAATAGCATTAACCGCATTTTTCGTTGCATCGGAATTTGCAATCGTGAAAGTCAGAAGTTCCCGTATCAATCAATTAATTGAAGAAGGGCATAGAAATGCCCTCGCAGCCAAGAAAGTGACATCGCATATCGATGAGTACTTATCTGCCTGTCAATTGGGGATTACAGTAACCGCCTTAGGTTTAGGGGTGTTGGGTGAACCGACGGTCGAGGCGATCTTAAAACCATTGTTCACTAAATGGGGATTAGAGGAATCTGTAAGTCACATCATCTCGTTCCTGATCGCGTTCGGTTCCGTGACATTCCTTCATGTTGTAGTCGGCGAACTCGCACCGAAAACAGTTGCGATTCAAAGGGCAGAAGAGGTAACCTTGCTATTTGCAAAGCCATTAATTCTCTTTTACCGCATTTTGTACCCATTCATTTGGTTACTGAATGGTTCTGCACGTCTCCTGACGGGCATGTTCGGATTAAAGCCTGCTTCCGAGTCCGAAATAGCTCATTCCGAAGAAGAGCTGCGCATCATTTTATCGGAAAGCTATAAAAGCGGTGAGATCAACCAATCGGAATACAAATATGTCAATCAGATATTTGAATTTGATGAGCGTATTGCCAACGAAATCATGGTTCCGCGTACGGAAATGACCGTTATCGAAAAAGGCATGCCATTATTGGAAGTTGTTGAACTGATACAGGAAGAACAATACACAAGGTATCCTGTCATAGAAGGTGATAAAGACAATGTCGTGGGAATGGTCAATATCAAACGCCTTTATACAGCGACGATTACTGAAGATAATGTAACGGCTTTAACGGTGGATTCCTTTATAACACCCATCATCCGTGTTCTTGAAACGATCGCCATTCATGATCTGCTGCTAAAAATGCAGAAGGAAAGGATTCATATGGCAGTTTTGACCGATGAATATGGCGGAACAGCTGGTCTTGTAACGGTTGAAGACATCCTTGAAGAAATCGTCGGGGAAATCCGTGATGAATTTGATCAGGATGAACGTCCGCTCATTCAAAAAATTGATGAAGGGCATTATGTATTCGATGCTAAAACATTGGTTGAAGATGTCAATGATACCCTTGCGATCGATTTGCCGGAGGAAGATATCGATACATTGGGTGGATGGTTCCTGACAGGCAGATTTGAAATTGCTGTCGGAGATAGAATTGAATACGCCGGATATGAATTTACTGTAAAGGAAATGGACGGCCACCATGTTTTATATGTTGAAGTGAAGAAGATTAAATAAACAGGATCACACCAAAAGCTGAAAGTGAAAACTTTCGGCTTTTGTTATGTACGGACCATTTATGAAAATGGTAAGGCAGACTGTTACTTAATTGGAAAAGGAATTCATGTAAAATGATAGTGTGGGTAACCATTTTAGCTTGGAAAATGTTAAAATTGATTTTGAACAATGAAACTATCTATATATCATTTCAAAGAATATAAGGTGAGTTCTAGTATTTTGCAATGCCGTTATTTCGGGCTGGTATAAATAAGTATTGAAGGTGGGCGGGAAAAAATGGGTTTTAAGAAAAAGCAAATGTTGGGATTTGGTTTAATCTTGCTTTTCTTGGCTATTTTACTTTCATTCATGATGTTTACGCTAAACAATTTAAAGAGCAGCATGACTGAAATAGTTGAAAATCGCTATGATAAGGTTCAAGCTTCGATGGAAATCCGTCAGCTTTTTTCTAGATCGGACCGTGAGATTTTGTTTGCAGCTAATGATGCAAATAAAGAAGAAAGAGCAGAGAGCCTCGAAATCATCAATGAAAATCATAGTTTGATTGAATCAAAAATTGCCGGGTTATCAGGTTCGTTAAATAAGTCGAAAGCGAAGCAGCTATTGAAAGAGTTCGAGACCCAATATGCTTCTTACTCCATAACGGAGGCTGAGATCATCCAAAAGATAAAATCGGGAAACTCTTCTGATAATCTTTCAAGCCTGATGGATGACCAAAGGGAAAAACGAACGAAAGTCATCAGTACGATGGATGAATTTAAGGATTACCAAGAAGGTGTCATGAAAGATACCTTAAGTAATTCGAGACAAACCTATGAAGATATGATCGGTTTTGTGATTTTTGCGGTTATTCTCAGCATTTTGGTCATTTCCGTAACGGTTGTTTGGATGATTCGGAGCACATCGAAAGATCTGCAATCGATTACGAAGGTCATCGAAGATATCGATTTTAAAAATTTGTCGGTCATACCAAGAATTCCGGTTCGGACCACTGATGAAATTGGGGATATAGCGAAATCGTTCAATGATATGGCGGAATCGCTTGAAATCTATAACCAAAAAGAAAAAGATTTCACTGAAAAGATCAGTGAACAGAACTGGATTCAGACCCGTGTTGCAGATATAGCTACCATGTATCAGCGCATTGTTGATGTGGAAGTCCTTGCTGACCGGTTCATTACAAGACTTGCACCGATGATGGGAGCTTCAATTGGAGCTTTTTACGTCAAACGGGGTGAGGGTGTGGATATGCGCTTTGTGAAGCTTGCCAGCTTTGCTGGAGATGGTGAAGATTCGGGCAGGCGTGAATTTCGTCTTGGCGAAGGTTTGATCGGTCAATGCGCCCTTGAAAAGAAAACCAAAGTCATCGAAGATATCCCTGAGGATTTCCAATTGGTTACGACAGGATTGGGGGAAATCAACCCGAAAAGCATTGTCATTGCGCCAGTCGTTTTTGAGGATGAAGTGGTGGCGATGGTTGAACTGGCGAGTTTGGAGGCCTTTACGAAGCTGCAAAAAACGTTCCTGAACCAGGTTCTTGATACTCTGGGCATCACGATCAATAATGTAGAGGGCCGGATGGAAATAGAGCGTTTATTGAAAGAATCACAGGCACAGACTGAAGAGTTACAGGCTCAATCGGAAGAATTGCAATCACAGTCAGAGGAAATGCAAGCCCAATCGGAGGAACTGCAAACACAGGCTGAAGAGTTGCGAATGATCAATGAACAATTGGAAGAGAGAAATCGTGAAACGGAAGAAAAATCGAAAGAGCTTCAAGTCGCTAAACTGAATCTTGAAAAACAAGCGGAAGAATTGAAGTTAAGTTCAAAATATAAATCGGAATTCATGGCAAATATGTCCCATGAATTGCGGACACCGCTTAATAGTATCCTGATTTTATCGGAAATGCTTTCAGATCCTAATGATAGTAAATTAAATGAAGAGCAACAGGAATTCGCTCGTGTCATTAATTCATCAGGTCAAGACTTATTAACGTTGATCAATGACATTTTGGATTTATCAAAAGTTGAAGTCGGAAAGCTTGAAGTGGTCTTTGATGAAATGAATCTGAGTGAGCTTCCTGAGTTATTGCACCGTAACTTCGATCATGTAGCGAAGAAAAAGAACATTGACTTTATAATCGAAAAAAGTAAAAACGTTCCGGATATTTTCTTTACGGATGAACAGCGCTTCCAGCAAATTTTGAAAAACCTGCTATCCAATGCATTTAAATTCACGGAAAAAGGTTCTGTGTCTGTCCAAATCAAAAAAGCTGATGAAGAAAATGTAGCACAATGGATACAGACAAAAGGAGCGAGCAATTGGGTTGAAATTAAGGTGACGGATACTGGCATCGGAATATCAAAAGAGAAGCAAAAACTTATCTTTGAAGCATTCCAGCAAGGTGACGGAGCTACAATGAGAAAATATGGCGGTACAGGACTTGGGCTATCGATTTGCCGGGAGTTTGCCAAACTTCTGGGAGGCTGGGTCATTGTAGATAGTGAAGAAGGGCAAGGCAGTACCTTTACTTTCTTTATTCCAAGCATGCCGGAGGGCTTCAAAAATGTCGACGAAGCAATAGCTGCTTCTCCGGAAGTGGCAGCAGCTAACCACGATGATTCTGCAGCGCCTTTTGGCGAGCAGGGAGGACCGGATGCAGGTATGATGGATGAAGAAGACCGGGATAAGGCCAAACCTTTCTGCAATAAAACAGTACTGGTCGTCGATGATGATCACCGCAATATATTTGCCCTGAAAAATGCGCTGAAGCATGAGGGAATGGAAATCCTTACAGCTGAAAACGGCTTTGAATGTTTGGAACTCCTTGAAAAAGGTAACAATATAGATGTTATATTGATGGATATCATGATGCCGGGTATGGACGGTTACGAAACGATGACCAGAATTCGCGAGCAAAGTAAATTCGAGAATCTTCCAATCATCGCGTTAACTGCGAAAGCGATGAAAGGCGATAGGGAAAAATGCCTGAAGGCCGGCGCTTCCGATTATGTCAGCAAACCATTAAAATTGGATCAGCTGCTATCAGTCCTAAGAGTATGGCTGACTAATTGATTGATAGTATGGGTGAGGAAGGATTTTCATGAAGGATACTTTAACGATTGAAGAAAGAGAAGATTTAGAAATCGAATTATTGCTAGAGGCCATTTATTCCGTTTCTGGCTTTGACTTTCGTAAGTATATGCGTTCTTCAATAAAAAGAAGAGTTGAAAATAGAATGAGGCTGGACCATGTTCGCAGGATCAGCGGAATGATTGAAATGGTTTTATATGAAAAAGGGTATGTCGAGAAGCTATTGAGAGATTTTTCAATTAATGTCACTGAAATGTTTCGCGATCCGGATTTCTTTAAAGCCTTTCGTTTAAATATTGTACCGCTCCTGAAAAAACTTCCTGAAATCAGAATTTGGCATGCGGGATGTTCAACCGGTGAAGAAGCCTTTTCCATGGCGATCATCCTCAAGGAGGAGGGACTTTATGATAAGGCGAGGATTTATGCCACTGATATGAATGATGAAGTCCTCCGTCATGCGGAAAAAGGGATATTACCTTTAAATAGAATGCAGTCTTATACGAAAAACTATCTGCAAGCTGGAGGTAACCAGGAATTTTCGGAGTATTATACAACCGATTATCAAAATGCTTATCTTGATTCGGGTCTCCTTAAAAACATTGTGTTTTTCCAGCATAATTTAGTTACTGATGGTTCGTTCAATGAGTTCCATATCATCATGTGCCGGAATGTGATGATTTATTTTACCGGTGAATTACAGACCTATGTTAATCAGTTGTTTTATGACAGCCTTTGTAAAGATGGCTTCCTTGCGGTCGGCAGCAAGGAAACTCTTCATACATCATCCTTTTCGGAGGATTATGAGGACTTTGATTCAAAGGAACGGATTTATCGGAAACTGTAAAAAAGAAAGAGTTCGCATTTATGCGGACTCTTTCTTTTTTTGATTAAATTATTTTTCATTTTTTTTGCTTCACTATGTTTAAGGCATCCGAAGAAGGGGTATATATAATGAGTTGGTCTCCATGCAGAATCTCGACTGCAGTTTATTATTATTAAAAGAGACTGAACTTCGTTATAATATAATGGAAAAATCCCTGTTAAGGGAGCTTTATATAAGTACTGTTCCATATAAAAAAGATAAATGTTGCCGCTCGATATAAGCCAAAAGGGGAATGAAAGAATGACGATTTTAATCGTAGATGATAACCAGGTTAACCTTTTCGTTATAGAGAAAATTCTAAAACGAGCTGGCTATACGGATTTTCTATCATTAACTTCAGCTGTTGAGATGTTTGAATATTTACAGGTGGATAGTCCGCAACCTAAAGAGACTTCAGTTGATATCATTTTGCTTGATATCATGATGCCGGAGATCGATGGGATAGAGGCGTGCAGGAGACTTCAAAGTATTCCTCACCTTAGAGATATTCCCGTCATTTTTGTGACCGCCCTTGAAGATTCAAACAAGGTGGCCGAGGCACTTGATGTTGGCGGAATTGATTATATAATGAAGCCCATCAATAAAATAGATTTACTTGCGAGGATTCGCGTGGGGTTAAGACTTAAATATGAAAAAGATTGGCATAAAATGCAGGATGAAAAAATCCGCAATGAATTGGATCTTTCCATGCAGGTTCAAAGCAGCTTATTAAGTGAACCCATTATAAATGACCACTTAACTATAAGGGCATCATACTTACCTGCGAATAAATTAGCAGGGGATATGTACTATTGGCACCGCATTGATGAAAATCGGTATGGGATCATCCTGTTGGATATGATGGGGCATGGCATATCCGCCTCACTTGTGTGTATGTTCATTTCCTCCGTATTGAGGGATGCCATCAGGACCCATTCGGACCCAGTGTCAGTAATAAATGAAATGAATCGCTGGATGAGTACACTTAATAAAGATGATAATCAAGTGCATTATTATTTTACCGCTATTTATATGATCATTGATACAGAGCAAAAGACAGTGGAATATGTAAATGCCGGACATCCTCCTGGATTTGCTTTAATGGACGATGGAAAAGTGGTCTCCCTTTCAAAAGGGACATGTCCTGTTGGTTTCTTCACCGAGATGAAAATAGAGAAATCAGTCATTCATTATGAAGAAAAGATTCAGCTTATGCTTTTTACGGATGGAGTCATGGAAGCAATAGATCGAGAAGGGACGGAAGGGCTCGACCAAATAAAAGAAGCGGTCTCGACAAGATGGTTTGATTGTAAAGAATCTCCCCCTATCGATTTTTTGATGTCACCTGAAATGCAGCAAGATCAGCCTGATGATATGTGTGTTGTGGTTATTCAAGCGAATTGAAGAAGGAAGAGGCGGCAGATCATCTGCCGCCTCTTCTCTATAAAAGGGGGGTCACTTTTATATGAAATGAGAATGTTTGTTAAGAGAGTGAATCCTGTATTTGGCTATTTGCAATTAACGGTCATTTTTCAATTTACTAATGCCATCTTGGAGATTGCCTTTTAATTTATCGGCTTTACCTTCTGCTTGTAAGTGAGGATCATTTTTCGCGTTTCCGACTTGGTCTTTCGTTTCACCTTTAACTTTATTTACAGCACTCTTTACTTTGTCTGATAAACCGCTCATTATGTTACCTCCTTTTTCTTTATATACTGTATTTACCCATGAAGTGTATGGGTAAACCTGATTTATGGAGAAAGGAGTTTTAAGAAGCGATTATTTCCCTTTTACTTAACCTTTGAATGAACTGATAGGAATGTTCAATGATATGATCTTTGTCATGGTCCAACGACGCCACATGATATGAATTTTCAAGGCGCACCATCTCTTTATCACCGGACATGACAGTATCGTAAATCTGATAGGAACACGAGTCCGGTACAACGTGGTCTTCTGGTGAATGGAAGATAAGAATCGGGCACGAAACGTCTATTAGTTTTTGACTGGTATGTTCCATTATATCAAGCAATTGATTAATCGCTTTTGACGGAACTTGGTCATATGTGATTTCTTTAGGTATATCGTCTTTTATGTCAGGCTTGCCTTCGGGAATGAAGCGTGGAACCGATTGGTTACGATATCTTTCATATTCAGGAACTTGGAGAGCGGCGTTGATGGTGAGAATTCCATCACAAGCCAATTTTGTCGCTAAATCGAGAACAAGGGCGCCTCCCATTGATTGTCCGATGGCGAAAACATGGGTGCAGGTTCGCTTTAATTTTGCATAAGCCATTTCAACATCTTGTATCCATTCCTGATAATGACTTGTTTCCATTTCATATTCATCCGTTCCGTGGCCTGCCAGTCGAGGAGCGAAGACAGTAAAGCCTTTGGCGGCAAATCTTTCACCTAAATACCTTACGCTTTGTGGCGTTCCGTTAAAACCATGGCAAATAAGGATGCCGATAGAATTGCCGGGTAAGAAAAAAGATTCCGCACCTGGTATTACCATTGCTGCTGTCATATTCCCATCTCCTTTGATTTAGCTAAGTTTTGTTAATAGAAGGTTTTAATAAAATTAACTATTCCGATTATTTTACTTGGTTATATAATAGCATAATGAAAATTATGAAGTCAACTTGGTTATGTTCCAAAACTTCACTATTATTAAGAAGCATCAAAAGGATATAAAGGTAATTATCAGGTCATTTTCGTCTTTCTATTATATAAGTGCTGTCTTATGAATTGTTGATAAACTGAAGATGCTAATCACCGGTAATATATAAATATAAGAAATGGTGAAAAAGCATTGACTTTAAAGTGAAATGGGATTAATATAAATAAGCACCAACTAAGACATGCAAAAAACTTCATCGCTTTTGGCAGGTGCTGAAAGAAATAATAACTATTGACTTCTTACTATGAAAGTGATAAGATGAAATGGTCGCTGAAAAACACAGCGATTTAAAATAAGTTAAAAACTTCGTAGAAGTTGACAACTAATCAATAAGATGTTATGATGAATAAACAGCCGTTCGAAAGAACGATTGTGGAAATTGCTCTTTGAAAACTGAACAAAACAAAGCGCCAACGTTAAATTTTAAGTGAGCACACACTATCAAAAAAGCAAATGAGCAAGTCAAACATTTCTTCGGAGAGTTTGATCCTGGCTCAGGACGAACGCTGGCGGCGTGCCTAATACATGCAAGTCGAGCGAATCGACGGGAGCTTGCTCCCTGAGATTAGCGGCGGACGGGTGAGTAACACGTGGGCAACCTGCCTATAAGACTGGGATAACTTCGGGAAACCGGAGCTAATACCGGATACGTTCTTTTCTCGCATGAGAGAAGATGGAAAGACGGTTTACGCTGTCACTTATAGATGGGCCCGCGGCGCATTAGCTAGTTGGTGAGGTAATGGCTCACCAAGGCGACGATGCGTAGCCGACCTGAGAGGGTGATCGGCCACACTGGGACTGAGACACGGCCCAGACTCCTACGGGAGGCAGCAGTAGGGAATCTTCCGCAATGGACGAAAGTCTGACGGAGCAACGCCGCGTGAACGAAGAAGGCCTTCGGGTCGTAAAGTTCTGTTGTTAGGGAAGAACAAGTACCAGAGTAACTGCTGGTACCTTGACGGTACCTAACCAGAAAGCCACGGCTAACTACGTGCCAGCAGCCGCGGTAATACGTAGGTGGCAAGCGTTGTCCGGAATTATTGGGCGTAAAGCGCGCGCAGGTGGTTCCTTAAGTCTGATGTGAAAGCCCACGGCTCAACCGTGGAGGGTCATTGGAAACTGGGGAACTTGAGTGCAGA
>NZ_KV440950.1:0-2500 GCF_001636405.1 Peribacillus frigoritolerans | reverse complement strand
CTGTACCACCTATACATCGTTTGAACGATGGGGGGACGCAGAAGGATAGGGTAAGCGCGCTGTTGGATATGCGCGTCCAAGCAGTTAGGCCGGAAACGAGGCAAATCCCGTTTCCATTAAGGCGGAGCTGTGATGGCGAGGGAAATATAGTACCGAAGTTCCTGATTCCACGCTGCCAAGAAAAGCCTCTAGTGAGATGTAAGGTGCCCGTACCGCAAACCGACACAGGTAGGCGAGGAGAGAATCCTAAGGTGTGCGAGAGAACTCTCGTTAAGGAACTCGGCAAAATGACCCCGTAACTTCGGGAGAAGGGGTGCTTTTTAGGGTGAATAGCCCAGAAAAGCCGCAGTGAATAGGCCCAGGCGACTGTTTAGCAAAAACACAGGTCTCTGCGAAGCCGCAAGGCGAAGTATAGGGGCTGACACCTGCCCGGTGCTGGAAGGTTAAGGGGAGAGGTTAGCGCAAGCGAAGCTTTGAACCGAAGCCCCAGTAAACGGCGGCCGTAACTATAACGGTCCTAAGGTAGCGAAATTCCTTGTCGGGTAAGTTCCGACCCGCACGAAAGGTGTAACGATCTGGGCACTGTCTCAACGAGAGACTCGGTGAAATTATAGTACCTGTGAAGATGCAGGTTACCCGCGACAGGACGGAAAGACCCCGTGGAGCTTTACTGCAGCCTGATATTGAATTTTGGTACAGCTTGTACAGGATAGGTAGGAGCCTGAGAAGCCGGAGCGCCAGCTTCGGTGGAGGCGTTGGTGGGATACTACCCTGGCTGTATTGAAATTCTAACCCGCGCCCCTTATCGGGGTGGGAGACAGTGTCAGGTGGGCAGTTTGACTGGGGCGGTCGCCTCCTAAAGAGTAACGGAGGCGCCCAAAGGTTCCCTCAGAATGGTTGGAAATCATTCGTAGAGTGTAAAGGCACAAGGGAGCTTGACTGCGAGACCTACAAGTCGAGCAGGGACGAAAGTCGGGCTTAGTGATCCGGTGGTTCCGCATGGAAGGGCCATCGCTCAACGGATAAAAGCTACCCCGGGGATAACAGGCTTATCTCCCCCAAGAGTCCACATCGACGGGGAGGTTTGGCACCTCGATGTCGGCTCATCGCATCCTGGGGCTGTAGTCGGTCCCAAGGGTTGGGCTGTTCGCCCATTAAAGCGGTACGCGAGCTGGGTTCAGAACGTCGTGAGACAGTTCGGTCCCTATCCGTCGCGGGCGCAGGAAATTTGAGAGGAGCTGTCCTTAGTACGAGAGGACCGGGATGGACGCACCGCTGGTGTACCAGTTGTCTTGCCAAAGGCATAGCTGGGTAGCTACGTGCGGACGGGATAAGTGCTGAAAGCATCTAAGCATGAAGCCCCCCTCAAGATGAGATTTCCCATGGCGCAAGCTAGTAAGATCCCTGAAAGATGATCAGGTTGATAGGTCAGAGGTGGAAGCATGGTGACATGTGGAGCTGACTGATACTAATAGATCGAGGACTTAACCAACGCTTTTTAAAAAATGAAATACCTTCTTATTATCTAGTTTTGAAGGAACAACGTTCCTTTTATGTTTGGTGGCGATAGCGAAGAGGTCACACCCGTTCCCATTCCGAACACGGCAGTTAAGCTCTTCAGCGCCGATGGTAGTTGGGGGATTCCCCCTGTGAGAGTAGGACGCCGCCAAGCCATTTAAAAAGATCAGCCATCCGGCTGGTCTTTTTTTGTATTCATAAGGTCATGGAAATAGCATCTTTTTTCGCATACAGTGTCGCTTTCTTGCACACATAATTAAAGGCTGTTTAAATGGTCTTGTCGTTATTTGATTTCTCTTCATATTGAATGTGATGATTTGTAGTATCCTGTAACGGTTTTATATGTCATCTTTATTTTCCTTTGTGATGTCATCATAAGGTGTGTATCTATTTGAAGGTGCTGATTTCTTTTTAATCAGCCGATAACAAACAAAGCATATTACAGTAATAACAAATGGACTATAAGCATATGCCATTTAGTCACTCCTTAAAAAGATTGCTTACTATTTCATCTCACTATATCCCCTACTATCCCTTTGTTCAAAACAACGATCTTTACGAAAACAGCGCAAAAAATAAAAATCATTAAGGTTTTGCAGGGATACCTTCAGATCTGTCCAACTAGTAAAAAGGATCTTGAAGCATTCTTCACCTAACTTTAAGAAAAAGAATTATTTATTGTGAAATGTGTTGACTTTATGGTGGGAAAGGATTAATATAAATAAGCACCAACTAAGACAAACGCAAAAACATCATCGCTTTTGGCTGATTGCTGAAAGAAATAATAACTATTGACTTCTTACTATGAAAGTGATAAGATGAAATGGTCGCTGAAAAACACAGCGATTTAAAATAAGTTAAAAACTTCGTAGAAGTTGACAACTAATCAATAAGATGTTATGATGAATAAACAGCCGTTCGAAAGAACGATTGTGGAAATTGCTCTTTGAAAACTGAACAAAACAAAGCGCCAACGTTAAAT